>NZ_JAGYWA010000009.1 GCF_018383905.1 Flavobacterium branchiicola | reverse complement strand
CATAAGGCCAGGTTCCGACATAATTTCCGTTGAGGTAAATTTTGGCATTGGCCATTGCTCCATCAAAATCAACAAAAATCTGTTTTCCAGAATCGGAGGCAGGAACGGTGAAATGTTTGCGATACCAACCAATTCCTTTCCATGGCAATTTTCCGGTTTCGCCTCTTAATTCAATTCTGAAAGGCCCTTTTATAGCCCAGTCGTGCGGAAGGTTTAATTTTTCCCAGTTAATTTCATTAGTAGCAATTGCTTCCAGATTTTTAGGTTCTTCCTTAATCAATCCATCTGCCTGAAGTCCGTAGCGGGAAAAAATCCAGTTATCATCAAAAGACTGCGTGTCGGCTGAGCCCATTCTTTTTATCGCAGTTTGCTGAGAAAATCCAGTCGATCCTATGATAAAACAAAGTACCAATACTATACTTTTACTTATCGGAAATATCTTTCTGTACATCTTTGTGAGGTTAGTTATTATGATACTTTTTTGTAAAAGACTATATTATTTATTACTTATTTCTTTTTGGCTTTAATAATAAAACCATAACTATACTCCTTATTCTTTAATTGGTACTGTTGATGCGGAAGGGCTCCCCAGCTCGTATCACCCCCAAGGCCTCTTTGTGCTAAATCAACACAGACCACAACTTCATTTCGCGGAGTGATATCACTAGTATGACGATTTTTCTTTGTTAAACCCGGGTCAAAATCTTCAGGGTAATTATGTAGTGCACTTATTCCTAAAGGCTGCAATCCTTGAATTTCAATACCATTTCCTGAATTATCAGTGAGTGTTAGCCAGCGAACATCTGTTTTATAACCGTTTTCTTGTGGTCGGATATAAGGCACATATTGATCCGCTACTTTACTCTGGTAAATACCTTTTAAAGAAGATGCATTTCTGTCCTGATAGTTTTCCCAAGGGCCTCTTCCATAATAAGAAAAATTATCAAATTCTTTTTTTAGTGAAAACAGCATTCCAAAACGAGGCATTTCGGCTAATTCATTATTTCCTGCCTTGAATGAATTCATTAGGGTAAGACTACCATCTCCATTCATTGTGTAGGTAATAGTATAGGAAGACGCTACATCTTTTAAGAGGAGGTTTGCCACTACTATTGCCTGACCACCTTCTTCTTTTATTTCAATTGTTTTCAAACTGCCAGAACTCCCTGCAGTTCTCCACATATTACTTGTTAACGGCATGTTATTGCCAAAATCATTATCAGTAGGGGCACGCCAAAAATTAGGAGTTGGCATTTGACTGAAGTAATACTCCCCATTTGATTTATATTGTATCATTAAACCCGTTTTCTTATCTATTGTTACCTCAACACCTGCCGAACTAAGAGTAATTAAATCATTACTATCTTTAACACCAGGTTTTATACCTGCCACATTTGATTTCACAAAGTATTTACCCTCCCCGATGGAAAATTGTTCTCGTGCAACTTCAAAATTTTGAGGCAAAACTTCTGTACCGTATTTTGTGTTTGCAAAAATATTTACAAGATATTCCACCCCGTCTTCAATGACTATTTTAGGCAGTTCGAGTTTAATTTGTTTTTTAGACTGCGGAGCTAATTCTATAGCAATATTACCGGTTTTAACAGCTACTCCATTTTTTAATACTTCATATTTAAAAGAGTACTGATTAAGGTTCGTATAACCAAATCCATTTTCAACTTCTATAATTCCTTTGGTCAAATCGATACCTTTAAAAAGAATATCCTGATAACTTTTTTTTACTTCAAAAGCACCAGGGTGCGGAATACGATCCGGCCACACCAATCCATCAACACAACCATTTTCATCATGAGTGTAATTTTGACCTCCCAGATCACCGCCATATGCCCAATATTTTCGTCCCGCTTCATCTTTCATCTCAAATCCCTGATCAACCCAATCCCAAATAAATCCGCCCTGCATGTTTTTACTACTGTGAATAATATTCCAATACTCCTGAAAATTCCCATTACTATTTCCCATAGAGTGTGCATATTCACACATTATAAAAGGGCGTTTTACATCTTTACGTGCGGCATATTCTTGCATATAAGCTATAGTAGGATACATAGGGCAAACTACATCGGTATTTTCCTGCTCCCCTGCCTGCTCGAACTGAACCAATCTGGTTTTATCTCTATTTTTAACCCATTGATATGCTTCATGGAACACAGGCCCGTTTCCGCATTCATTTCCTAATGACCAAAGGATGACAGAAGGTTGATTTTTATCGCGTTCAACTAAGCTGTAGATACGGTCCATATGTGCTGCCTTCCATTGCGGAAGATAGGCCGGATGTTTACTTTTGTCGAAAGGACCTTGTAATTCAGCCCCCATTCCATGTGTTTCAATGTTGGCTTCATCAACTAAAAACAAACCATATTTGTTACATAATTTTACCCATAACAAATTATTGGGATAATGACTACAACGCACCGCATTAATGTTGAGCTGCTTCATTAATCTGATATCCTTCATCATTGTTTCCTTGTCCTGATAATGTCCGGTCTTTGGATTATGCTCATGAATATTTACCCCATGTACCATAATGCGAATACCATTCACTAATAATTGTCCGTTTTTTAATTCTACTTTTCTGAAGCCTATCTGAGAAGCGACAGTTTCAACGAACTTTCCGTTCTCATCTTTTAATGTAAGGAGCAGTGTATATAAATCCGGAGTTTCATTACTCCATAATTTTGGCTTAGATACATTTTGAGTAAAAGTGGCAGACTGTGTTGAATTAGCTCCTACATTTATTTTTATGTTTCTTTTAAAAACTTCCTTTCCATCTGCATCTATTAATTTGGCCTCGATTCCCTGGTTATCTTTCGCCACTGTATTCATATTCTTTAAGACAACATCAACAGAGAGACTTCCATTTTTATAGGAAGCATCAAGATCGGGACGTGCAAAGAAATCTGCTATACGTGTATTGGATGTACTATATAGATAGACATTTCGATCAATCCCTGATAAGCGCCAAAAATCCTGATCCTCTAAATAAGAACCATCACTCCAGCGATAAACCTGAACCGCTATCTGATTTTTTCCTGCTTTTACATATGGGGTCAAATCAAACTCTGCCGGACTTTTAGTGTTTTCGCTATAGCCCACTTTCTGGCCGTTTACCCAAATATACATCGCTGAAGTTCCTGCTTCAAAATGCACATAAACACGGCGTCCTTTCCAATTTTGTGGCAACTCAAAAGTGCGTTTGTAGGACCCTACAGGATTATCTGAATGCGCTATAAACGGAGGATTTTTAACAAATGGATAGATTATATTGCTGTAAATAGGAATACCATATCCCATCAACTCCCAGTTAGAGGGCACTGTAATTTCATTCCAGTTGGTCGTACTAAAATCGGTTTTAAAAAAATCTTTTGGTCTCTGATCTGGTGTGGGCGACCAGTTAAACTTCCACTGCCCATCTAAAGACAAAAACCATGGCGAGCGGGTATATTCATCTGCAATTGCAGATGCATCGTCCGCATAAGGCAAAAATGCGGCCCTTGCCGGCTCACGATTTATTTCAAAAACAGCAGGATTTTCCCAATCATTATTTGAACTCATTTCCTGCGAATGAACTGCCAGTGAAGACAGTGCAAAAATAAAGGCTAAAACTGTACTTTTTCTCATATAATATTTCTTCTAATAGGTATCATCAAAATTTATCATTATCAAGAGTTTATCATTAATAGTCAGGTCTTAACTTTATTTCCTTACTGATAGATCAAATCAGCCCGACTAATGACAATGATAATAAGAGAAGACAAATGACTGATACAGGCAGATCAATCATTTGTCAAACTCACACAACTAATTAATTAAACAATTACTAACACTTACCAAGGTGTATTTTGAGTCATATTGGGATTATTATTCAATTCACTTTGCGGAATTGGATAGTAGGAGAATTTTGGAGTAAAAAGCTCATATCCACCTACCTGACTATCTTTTATTACTGTCTCTAAGATCCCCCATCTTCTTAGGTCGAAGAAATGTAACCCCTCACGAGCAAATTCAATATTTCTTTGATTCATAATTTCGGTCATCATTTGATCTTGTGTCCATCCTGTCATTGAAATATCATTCAATTTTGCTCTATCCCTGATTCTTTTAACAAGAGGTATTGCCTCTGCGACTTTTCCCTGCATTGTTTTTGCTTCGGCAAGCATTAAAATTACGTCGGCATAACGCATGGCAAATTCATTTAATTCTGATTTCCAATCTCCTTCGTCATTATTCCACCAATTTTGATTTTTTCTAATCCAAATGGCGTGTGCTCCAAATTTGGTAGCAAAATCAGCATTGTAAAAAATACATCCCGGATAGTTCCATGCAAGAGTAGTTAATGCTCTTGGATCAAATTCACCTGCAGCGGTTTTCTCTTTTGTCATTGCATTTAGCAAAACTGTGGTAGGTAATAATTCGTTCCACCCGCCTACTTCTCCAGGAGCGCATTCCTGAGCCATGGTTGTTGCTCTTGTTCTTTCCGGTGGTGTTCCTCCCCAAATAGTCGAGCCACCTACTTTGCTAAACTGAATTTCAAAAACAGATTCTTTACTGTTTTCATGCTTGCCATCAAATAATTCAGCGTAATTATCCACAAGCCCATAACCATTGGTACCTTCATTATTTACCAATTTGGTGAACTGTTCTTCAGCTTTTGCATAATCTTTCATATACAGGTAGGTTTTACCTAAAAAAGCAATAGCAGTGTTTTTGGTTATTCTTCCTTTTTGAGCTGCAGGATAGATTTCCGGTAAGGCACTATTAGCCGCAAATTGAAAATCGGCAATAACCTGATTCCAAACTTCAGCTTCAGTAGCTTTTGACTTAAAATAATCAGCCTGTGTCTGTATTAATTCAGTGGTAATTGGCACTGCCCCATATTCATTAACCAAATTAAAATAATTTAAACCTCGGAGAAAAGTTGCCTCAGCAACCAATTGCTCTCTTTTTATCGGATCAATATTCTGAATCTTTGGCGCATAACTAATTACTTGATTAGCACGAAAAATTCCAATATAAAGTGTTTTAAATATTTCCGCAGTCAGTTTATTTCCTGCATCATTCTTATAAAAAGATACCGAATAGCGATCCTGCACGTCATTTCTTGCCACAAAATTTTCTGTTCTGTTCTCTTTAAGCTGCATGGCTTGTATCTCCCAATAACCCGCATTATTATTATCCACCAGTGTATTGTATATAGTCGCTACACCAGATTCAAGATCTTCAGGGGTTTTCCAAAAAGAAGTTGTTGTTTGTTGACTTGGATTTTCTAATTCCAGATTGGTATCACAAGAACTCAGCACTGCAAGTCCCGATATTAGATATAGTATAATTGATTTCTTTTTCATTTTTTTCTAGTTAAAAGTTAATTTGCAAACCAAAAAGGATCGTCTTACTCAATGGATATGATTTGTAATCAATTCCTCTTCCGCCCAATGCATCTGCAGATACATCCGGGTTATAACCTGAATATTTTGTAAACGTATAAAGGTTATCTCCTGCAAAATAAATTCTACATTTATCGATAGATGCTTGTTTAGTAATACTATTTGGAATAGTATATCCTATTTGAATAGTTTTGATTCTCAGATAAGAACCGTTTTCCAGAAATCGATCTGAATAATCTGCACTATTATTATTTTTGTCATCGATATCTAACCTCGGAAAATTTGAATTTGGGTTAAAAGTATACGAATCTAATGTAGAGCTTGCATAATTGATATTTGCACGAACAGTTTCAAGATCTGTATTGTTTCCATTATAAATCTTATTGCCAGAAGTTCCTTGTAAAGCTATAGTACAATCCAGTCCTCTCCAATCTCCCTGAAAACGCATACCATACTCAAACTTAGGGAAAGCACTTCCTTTGTATTGTCTGTCCTCGCCATTGATTTCCCCGTCTCCATTATAATCAATGTAACGAATATCTCCCACCTTTGCATTTGGCTGAATAAGGGTTCCATTCTTGCTATGCGCATCAATCTCTGCCTGAGATCTGAATAATCCATCAGTATCTACCAGAAAAAAAGAATAAATAGGATAGCCTACTTTGGTATAAGTTACTGGTGCACCATGAAAAGATCCACTAGAACCTTCTACAATCTGACTTCCGGTACTAAGTTCATCTACATTATTTTTAATACTGGAGAAATTCCCTGTAATACTGAAATTAAAATCTTTTATTTTTTCATTATATGTAAGACTCATTTCATACCCTTTATTGGTAACATTCCCAGCATTAGTATACGGATTGTTATTAGAGCCAACTGATAATGGAATCGGCACTCTTAAAAGTAAATCTGAAGTTTGCTTTTTGAAATAATCGAAAGTGTATTGCACTTTTCCATTCCACAAATCAAGATCTAAACCAATATCCGAAGTGGCCGTTTCTTCCCATTTTAAATCTACCGCCGGAGAGTTCGTTTGAATATTTCCGTTCCATAATGTGTTTGGTTCCCCTATTCCATAACTGATTCCTGAAGTAATTAATCCTAAATACTGATAATCACCAATTTCCTGATTTCCTAACACACCATAACTTGCACGAATTTTTAAATCTGATATTGGCGTTTTTAGCTTCGTAAAGAAGTTTTCCTTTCCAATACCCCATGCAGCAGAAACTGAAGGGAAATTACCCCATTTATTATCTGGAGAGAATCGTGAAGAGCCATCACGTCTAATGGTAGCTGACAAACTATATTTATCATCATAAGAATAGATAACACGGCCTAAATAGGAAACCAGATTGTTTTCTAAATTAAAACCACTGGCCGCTGGTTGTATGGCTCCGGAAAGTGTGTAAATATTGTCTGGAATACCACTTACAGAACTTGTTACTGATTTGAATGTATTATTATAAACGGTGTATCCAACCAGAGCATTGAAATAGTTTTTACCAAAAGACTTGGTATAATTCAATGTATTTTCTACCTGAGTATAAAGGTTAAATTCATCTAAATGGGTCAAATCATTGTCCAGATTTTTAAAGAATCCCCCCACCTCATATCTCGGCGTATAACTATCTCTTACATTATCAGAAACAGTAGCTCCAAGATTTAGTTTGTACTTGAATCCATCAAAAAGATTAGCTTCAAGATAAGTATTTATTAAGGCTTGATAAGTGTCGCTTGTAACATCTAGAAGATTTAGGGCTGCAACGGGATTAAAAATATCTGTTACGGGTCCCGAAGCACCACCATATCCTCCAATTGCATTCTCATCATAAACAGCAAACCCAGGAATCATTGTAATGGCGCTTCCAAGCACATTTCTTCCCTGTCCGGGAACACCAGGTAACTCTTTTCTTTTTTCTTTGGTCAGTAAAATAGTTTCCCCTATTTTGAAAATCCCTTTTTTATAATCCGATTTCACCCTGATATTAAAACGATCATAATTGGTTTCTTTGATAATACCTTCCTGATTATAATAATTCAAAGACATGCTGTATTTTAAATTATCCGAGCCTCCTAAAAAACCTAATGAATAATTTTGGGTGGGTGCCACCCTAAAAATTTCATCTTGATAATCTACACCGGCTCCCCCTACTTCAGGATTAAGTGCTATAGGTAATGGTTCTTTTCCAGCAGCAGCATAGGCAGCATTACTTACTTTTGCCCAGCCTTCCTGATTTAATAAACTTAATTGTTTGGTAACGCTTGCTACTCCTCCAAATACATCCAGAGATACCTTTATATCCCCTTTTTTTCCATTTTTAGTGGTAATGATAATTACACCGTTTGCTGCTCTGGAACCATAAATTGCTGCAGCAGCGGCATCTTTTAGGACTTCTATCGACTCAATATCATTTGGACTTAAGTTATTCATAGAAGCAACCTGAATATCATCTACAAGAATCAACGGGTTGTTATTGTTTAAGGAACCCGCTCCTCTTATTTGAATTCTGGTTCCCGAACCAGGACTACCACCAGCCGCCTCTACAGAAACTCCAGCTACTTTCCCTTGAATGGCACTCCCTAAATTGGTATTACTCTGCGCGTCGAGTTGTTTTGCCTTCAGGCTGCTGATCGCTCCTGTAGCACCACTCTTTTTTACGCTTCCGTATCCAATAATTACCACTTCGTTTAGTGCGTTGCTTTCTTCATTTAGTGACACATCAACGGTTTCCCTGTTTTTGATAGCTTCCTCAACAGTGGTAAAACCAATATAAGAGAATACAAGTGTGCTTTGGGGATTTGAGACCGTAAGTTTATAGGTCCCGTCAAAATCGGTTACCGTCGAAGTTGTGGTTCCTTTAACTGTCACGGTAACACCTGGAATTTTCTGTCCTGTTTTACTTTCCCGTACAGTTCCTTTAATAGTATTTTGGGCTTGTGCGCAAAGAGATGAGATTAAAATAAAAACCGAAAGTGCTAGTTTGGACTGAATGAAAGATATAAAGCTTTTCATTCGACTGACATTTTTTTTGTTTTTCATAAATTCATAGTTTTAAAATTGGTTTTGGTTAATAGTTATTTTTAATTCACTTTTTAAAAAATTGAAATCAGTCTTTAAAAAATTGATATCATTGGTAAGTACAATTTTTATTATGCAACCTTTTTCATTTACTATCAGGTGAATCTCGTTTAGCCTTTTTTTTTTAATTGTTTTAATGCAATAATTTTTCTGAATTGGTTTCATTTTAAACAGGATTATAATAATGTGAAAGAGACTATTTGAAAGCTTTTTTAAACGTAAAAAACACACTTTACAAAAAACTTCCCAATATATTTTTTGGTCGCAATCTTATTTTTATTTGATGCAAAGTAATGTGTCTTCCCATGCTTTTAAGGGGGGTAAATTCAGGAAAAAACAAGGTCAAATTCACAATTAGTACTTTTTTTGGCAATAAAATTTCTAACTACAAAAAAAATTGTTCTTTTTTTTACATATATAACAATGTATAAAATAGCCACACCAATGGCTTTGCTTTAAATTAAAAAAGAGAAAGCAGGAGAAACTCAACTGTATGGAAGCATTTTTATGAGTTGATGGCATTACTGTTTTTTTGGGACAATGAGTGGGCAAAACCTAATTTAAAAACAATGAGCCCGATACAATATCGAGCTCACTATTTACAAATATCAGATTGCAACAGAATTAAAAGTTTTAAAATAGCATCTATAAAACTAAAATAATATCATTTAATAATATTGGTATCTGCATTAAAAGAGTTTTTATACTTTCTGATATATTCAGAAGGGGTCATTCCAAAAAGCTTTACAAATTGTTGTCTGAAATATTTAGGATCTTCAAAACCAACTTCTGCACTTGCCTGCGTAATATTGATATCCTTTGTCAATAATAACATAGCCGCTTTTCTGATTCTAACCGAACGAATAAAAGAACTTAAGGTTTGCCCTGATATGATTTTAATTTTAGTATATAACATACTATGGCTCATTCCCATTTCAAATGCGAAGTTTTTGATTTTGAAATCTTTTTTATGAATATTAGATTCCACAATATCGATACATTTTTGTAGTATTTCCTGATACTCCACCGGTACTTTCTGCGTGTTTTCCTTAAGGGTTATGCTGTCTAAAAAGTATTTTCGCAGATTACTTCTGTTTTTTAATAACGAATCTACGCGTGCCACCAGCATATCCTCATCAAATGGTTTTGTGATATAATCATCTGCCCCGTCGCTTATTCCCTGCAGATGAGTTTCCGGATTTTGCGATGCCGTGAGCAAAATCACCGGAATATGGGAAAGGGTATTATTTTCTTTTATTCTTCTGCACAATTCCAAACCATCCAATTCCTGCATCGTAATATCACTAATCACCAGATCAGGCATGTGTGTTTTGGTCAGTTTTAGTCCTTCCTCACCGTTCTCTGCACTATAAACAATATAAGTGTCGGAAAACAGTCTAATCAGATAATTTCTTATTTCAGCATTATCGTCAATAATTAAAACAGTGCGTTTGTCTGTGAGCATTATTTTATGAAAATCACCTTCTGTGGCCGCAAAATAATGTAAATCAGTTTCATCGTCTTTTTCGTCGTCCAGAAATTCATTTAACAATTGGCTTCTTTGATGAATTTCGTTAGAGATTTCTGCATCTTCAAAATGATCCACCCCTTTTAATAAAGTCAGTTTAAACACGCTTCCTTTTCCAATTTCACTAGTACAATTTACAGTTCCCTTATGTTTTTCTATAAAATACTTTACGATGAAAAGTCCAATTCCAAAACCAGTTCCAATAGATACTTTTGAATTTAACTGTTTGAATTTTTCGAATATGGCATCCATATTTTTTTCTTCTATGCCTTTACCTGTATCGGCAATCTCAAGAAACACCGCAGAATCATTTTCACTAAGTTTTAGCGTAATTTCTCCACCTGAGGGTGTATACTTAAAGGCGTTAGACATAAGATTAAACAAGGAAATTTCGATTTTCTCATAATCTCCTACGATTTCAACATCATAATCCGGAATACTAAAAATATAATTAATGTTTTTATCTTTTGCCTGACTTACAAAACACTGAAACACTTCATTACAAAGATTGTTTAAATTTATGGTCGAGAGTCGCAGGGAGTCCGCATCATTTTCAGCTTTACGAAAAAGCAACAGCTGATCAACCAAACTCAAAAGCCTTCGGGCGTTACGATGGGCAATTGCTAAATCACTCCCTGAAGAGCCTTTTTTAACACTTTCTTTCTGAACTGCTTTCTTGAGCGGATTTATGATAAGAGAAAGCGGCGTACGAAATTCGTGTGAAATATAGGTAAACATAGAGGATTGTTTCTCTGCAATTTCTTTCTCTTTCTTACTTTCTAGTTCTGCAATCGTGACTTTATACTTTAGTTCTTCCTTGTTTTTACTATACCTTCTGTAAGCAAAAATAATTCCGATGCCTGCCAGGAGATATAATGTATAGGCCCACCATGTTCTATACCATGGCGGAAGAACTATTATAGTGACCAACTTTTCTTCAGGATTCCAACCTCCTTTAAAATTGGTTGTCTTTACTTTGAAAATATACTTTCCTTCGGGCAATCTGGAATAATTTGCTTTGCGGGTTTGTCCTACATAATTCCATCGATTATCCCATCCCTCGAGAAAATAAGCATATTTTATCCTGTCACTTTTATTATAATCCAATGCAACAAATTCAACTGATAAGGTCGTTTGATCATAAGGCAATTTTACTTTTTTGATTTTCCCCTGGTCCCATTCTGAAATTATTTCATTTTTAGAATATTCAATGGGCTGATTATTTACGTAAAAATCAGTCAGCAACACACTATGATTTTGATTGAAAACTTTAATGGTCTCAGGATAAAAGAGATTAAATCCATTTATTCCTCCAAAAAGAAATTCTCCGGTAGATAATTTCAATCCTGCATTAAAACTAAACTGATTACTTTGGAGCCCATCGTTAACAGAAAAATTACTGAATATTTTTCTATTCTTATCAAACCTGCACAAACCATTATAAGTACTCATCCATAAATTTCCGTCTTTATCTTCGAGCAATCTTAAAATAGTATTTGAAGGTAAACCGTTGTCGGTGGTAAATCTCTTAAATGTGTTTGTTTTTCGGTCAAATAATATCAAACCTCCTTCCTGAGTACCTAACCAAAGGTTTTTATCCTGATCTTCAAGAATAGATCGTACCGGATTTCCTATCTCAACTTTATATATCTTTTTATTATTTCTTTCAAAACCAATTAATGAAGTGTAATTACCGCCCCACATTTTACCATCACTTGTTTCGGTAAGACACTGCATATTATCAATTGCCTTATTAAACAAAATAAAACTATTCTTCGTTCTGTCAAAACGATATAAAAAACCTTCATTGGTAGAACTTGCCCATATATCACCATGAGAATCCTTGTAAACAAACCAGATATTTTTCTCCACCTGTTTCATATACGGATTGTAACAGGAGTATTGGGTTACTGCGTTTGTTTTTGTATTAATTCTATTAACTCCTCCTGCCCAGGTCGATAACCAGATATCGTTATTATCATCTTTTATAATACTGGTAACAAAAAGACTCGAAAGTCTATTGGAATAATTGACATAGGTATTATTTTTTCGATTCCAGTATCTTACGCCTGCACCGTCTGTACCAATCCATATATTCTTTTTTTCATCTTCGCAAAAAGACAGAATAAAATTCTCTGTAGGATCATTTTCAATTGTGTTGTACCTAATATTCTTAAAATATGTTGGCACATTACTCAACATGCTTACACCTCCCCGGAGCGTTCCTATCCACTTGTTTCCTGCTCTATCCTCATACAGACATGATATGGAGTTACTTTTTAAAAGTTGATTATCACGTACTGATTTATAAACAACCGCTTTTTTATTTATTACTTTATAAACGCCACAACCATCTGTTGCAAGCCAGATTTCTTTTTTTTCATCTAAAAGAATATCCGTAACGGTACATTTTTCTGAAAAGTAATTTGCGGAAAGCGATCCGGATTTAGTGTTAAGAAGATAAAGCCCTTCATCTGTGCCAAGCCAAAGATTATTGTCCTGAGTAACCTGCATGCATTTTACTTCGTTTGCCAACGGGTATGCAACTTTTAATTTTTTGGAATTGTAATTATAGTTACAAATACCCACATTCCTCACATATACCCAGCACTGGCCTTCTACAAGGGTATTTTCCAAAACTGCGGCGTCGTATTTAAACGAATCCTTTTTATCGGGTAATCCTTCTAAAGAGATACCTGTACCAGTAAATAATCCATTTTCAAAAACAATTAATCCTGATTTTTGAGTTCCAACCAGAACCTGGTCCCCTACTGCCCGTATCTGACGAACGATACCTTTTACTATTTCGGCCTTATGGTTCGCAAAAACATATTTAACAGAATGAAATGTAGCATCCGTTTTATTATACACACACGCTCCATTTACTCCTCCTACCCAAATATTTTTTTTAGAATCCCCTTCTATATAATTGATGCTATTGAATCGCAATGATTTTGAATCCTTTATTCTATTTCGATAGATTTTAAAATTATATCCGTCATATCTATTCAATCCGTCGTAAGTGCCAAACCACATATAGCCATCACTATCCTGAAAAATTGAATTCACAGAATTGTGCGACAACCCATTAGAACCATTCAGAAATTTAAAAGTATGATCTTGTGAAAAAACAATTATAGGAAACCCTATAAATAATATAAAATTTAAAATAAAATATTTCAGCATAAAATAGGTCGGTTAGTTTTCAAGTTTCATAAAAAAACAACTATAATCAATTTCATAAACACCGCTGTTTATAAAATTGAAAATAAAGTATATTTACAATTTAATATTTGCTTTTCGGTAATTTCTGACCAGGCTTTACCCTTGGCAGTCAGATTCAAATATAATTGTTTCTGTAGTGAAATTTTCAAAAACTACATCAAATACATTTTTAAATCTTCCGATTTCCATAATTCCACTTGGTCTGAGATACCCTTCCGGAAATTTTGCATACTACATACCCCCTCTTTACAATTTCCTGAATACTTTTTTTCCTGAAACCATCTTCCTGATTTAGTAATTGATTTACCAATAGGGTCGATTATATTTTTTTAATCCGCCTAACAATTCACTAAATCAATAGCGCAGGTTATTGACCTTCAAAATTAAAAATCTCACAGATAAAATCAAATGTCGCCAGTGTTCCAACTCCTTTTCTAAAACAAATCTGATTCAGGAGTGAGGTAGTACTATATCTTTTTCTCTACTGACTTAGTTTCTACAAAGTCTTCATGTCTGGTGAAGTATTCTAATGCTAAAATTAATAATATCGAGCTTGCATTATACACTTTTTGCATGATTACTGCCAAACCTAAATAGCCAAACCCAAATAGGAAAAAGAAGCAGTAAAAAGTCAATAGGCAGAAAATACAACAAATTTTTAGAAAATGAAGTTTTGACTTTAGGATAAATACTGTAATAATAAATAAACCGACCAATATTAAAATGATCGATAGGGTTCCCAGGTCATGAAAGGGTGTTGCAATTAAAAAAATAAGTAATAAGTTGGTGATACCTATAAATTTTAAAACATTAGCCCATTGTTTTGAATAAATCTTTTTTGACATATTGATAAAAAAAATACCATAACCAACCGAGTGAAAAGCCATTGCAATGATTGCCCAGATCCTGCCGGGATTCTCTGCACCATTTAGTGCTTTTGCCGTAAACAAATTGCTCAGGAAATTTTTTGACCAGTCAAACCCAATAGAATTTTTATCAAGCAATGATCCTCCTGGATAAACTAAGCTTGCTTTTACAATCAAAAGCACCGAAATAACCAAACAGATCAAAACAGTGTATTTCTTAAGGATTGGGTTAATTCTTAAATTTTCCATTTATCAGTCAGGTTAGTTGTTGTTTATCTCATTAGCTAAATATCGCTAACTAATTCATATCTTCTATAAATATGGCATAATTAGTTATTTTCAAATGTATGATTTTCCTGTTATAAATCATCAAAATGACTTATAGTTTACCTGCTTCCTCTTGAGTACTATAGATTTCTCCGTTTTTTTTCTACTCGAAACTTAATCGTACCGCTGATGATTTAAATTCAGTACTGTAAACTCGTCCGACTAAATGTAGTAACTCCATCTTTGCATTGAATCATTTTATGGTTATGTATTAATGACAAAAATACCTTGTTCAACTAGATTCTTATACTATATCTACTATTTACTGGTCGAAATATTTGTAAATATCTTCTCCTTCCTCTAAAAAAAGTCGTTTCCGTAAGCGATTTTTTCTATTCTGTATTGCCTTAGCAGTAACAAAAGTGTAATCTGCAATTTCTTTAGTTGAAAATTTAAGTTTCAGATAAAAGCAAATTTTTTGTTCGGTTATCGTTAAATCGGGTTGTCTAGCAATCAATTTTAAATAAAAATCAGGATACAACTCTTTAAATACAACTACAAACAATGGATCATTCTTTTTAGCCATTTCTATTACCTCATCATAAGATGTTGTTACTTTCTTTTTTAGGGATACAATTTGAGTCGTTTTTTGTTCTATTTCTTTCTTCTTTTGTTGTGTATCTAATTTTAATTTATTTTTATAACAAAACTGCCAATAAGAATATAGCAATAAGCCAATGATAAGAAATCCAGCAATTAATAACAAAATCGTACTTCTGTTTATTAATACTTCCTTTTCAACCTCTGCTTTAGAAACAACATAATTGGTTGCCGCTATCATACTTTTTTGTTCTGCTATATGGGTACTATCTTTATAAATTAATTCCAACTTTTGATAATCCAACACTTGTTGTCTTAATCCTTTTTCTTCAGCTATCTTTTTATACAGTCCATAATTGTATTCCAGAATATAAAAGGTTTTTTTGCGCTTTGCTAATACAGTAGATTTATCCAAATAGGCAATCGCCTCTGCATAGCCATGCTTTTTATAATAAACTTCAGCCAGATTACTTAGTATTATCTCTGTGTAGTTTATCTTCTTTTTTTTATAATCTAATAATGCCTCTTTAAAATAGTATTCGGCTGAATCAAGTTTCCCTGCTGACATATAGGTATCACCTATATTTATTAGAGCATAATTGGGAATTTGCGGGTTTTTACTAAAATAATAGGATGCTTTTTTATGTAGCTCTATAAACTCTTCAAGTGTTGGTTTATTCTTTAGACCGGCCGAAAAACTAGCTTTAAAAGTATATAATCTACCTAAAAAACAAAATTTTGATTTTCCATCTAAACAATTAACTCTTGTCAGGCAATTGTCTAATTGAGAGAGTGCCAATTTATTAAGATGCATTCTTCCATGCTGGATTGCAATAGCAAAATCTGCGTAAAGCATAAGAGAATCATTGCTTATTTTTTGTGCTATCTCTTTCGATTTTTCTAAATAATTCAATGCCTTGTCATAGTCACGAAGTTTCCCTTTACAGTTTCCCATGTTTAATAAAGCCAGGGAGGAACCTAATCGATAACCTTGTACTAATGTAATTTGATATATGTTTTTTGAAATTTCATAACCTTCATTTGGAGAGTCTCTTAAAAACTGATTTACCGAATTTAAAGTACTATCAATTTCCTTTACTGTCAAATTCTTTCTTTGTCCGTAACTATTCCACAATCCAAAAACAATATAAAAAACAGTAAAATATAACCGTATATATTTAACTAATAAAAACTTACTTTGAAACATCTTTTTTATTCATTTATTCTATTCTACAAGGCGTTGCCTCTGCTTTTATTGTTCTTAATTACTTATTAAGAACTACCAATTTTTGCTACTGGCTTTATTTCTTACTTTATTCTCTCAATAAATTTTCTTGGTAAATCTTATTGATAAATTAATAATCAACTTATGTAAAACACTTGTTATTAATTAATAGCTAATAATTTCTAATATGTTAGATCTAATTCTAAAATAATAGCATTATTAATCATCCTTATTTCCTTAAAAAAAATAAGTTTGGCTACTGTTTTAAGTAAGATTTGTGTGTTTATAATAAACTCTTTTTAAAATTTAGTACGCTTTTGAAGCTTTTAAAAATTTGCACTTTACCAGAATGCAAAAGTACCATCAATAAAATTATAAATCTATAAAACTCCGGGTGGCTGCTTTGTAGATTTTGTACTACAGAAAACTCCTCATAATTAATTGTTATTTCAATTCTATTTTTCAATCAAATCGAGCAAAAATTAATTAATTTACCCTCTTTTATTGAGATTTATTATCTAAAAAAGAACAGCCCTCAGGCTGTTTCTTTTCTTAATTCTATACTATAACTTTTTATTTAATAATGATTGTCTGAACGATATATTATAGCAAATCACAACTACTTTATCATAACATACAGTAAAACAATTAGTTTGCAAATTTACTAAACTTGTATATTTAAATCAAACTGGTATTTTCTATGATATTATAGTTAAAAACTAATAGTCTAATCAATAATCTCAAAATGAGACATTAAAGCACTGACTTACGTAGCTTTTAAGTATAAAGAGTAAATTGAAAATTTTTAAATAATTCCTTTTTGAGTTTAGAAATATCAATAAAACTAAAACCTTTATTGTTGCCAGGTGCGCGGAGTATTGCTGTATAACTACCTATCATAATAGGAAGCCCCTTTGCATGTATTTTAATAAAACAAATCACTTTCTGAATAAATTACAAAAATGATAAGTGAACACTCTACTTGAAGAGTGTCTAAATAACTAATGGAATCAAAGTTTTGTAAATTTCAAAATCAATTAATTTCCCAAATTCCTTATTAAAAATTCAGAAAATCCATGTTGATTATCGTATACTAATATCCTTTTGATTCCATTATTTATTGTTTAAATAGGGCCTTTATTTCTTGCTGTATTCTTCTACAACCTGATCATTACCATCATTATATTTTATAAATAAGTTGCTCTTATTTAATTTGATTATTTTATACGGCAATGTATCTAGTGATTGCTGACGATTTCCGATACTTTTTGCCACAAGAAATAATTCTTCATTATCCATCCACCATTTTTCATATTGCAGCGTTGCCATATTGATAGATTTAGCTGTTCCGTTTTCCAGTAAACTAACCCCCTGCACTTCCTTGTTGTTAATTGGATTGGGCTGCACCCAATCACCCACAAGCTGCTCTTTTGAGAAATGATTTGATTCAACCATTTTTGTGGGTTCATTATTTTTATCCTGAATTTGTTTGTCATCACTTTTCTTACATGCTGTCAAAAGTGCCATTACGAAAATAGCTGCTAAAAATTTTCCATTGTGTTTCATAATCGTTTATTTAATTTGTTATTTATCAGAATCTCCAAATGCCTATTATTGCTTTTGAAGCAACTTTTATTTTAATAAAAAATAACTTTTTTGTCTAAAATATCGCGTAGAATAATCCTACATAGGTTACAGATTAATATCTACTTATTTTTAGAAATGGCAATTGCTGAATGAAAGATATTAATATAAATAAATCAAAAAAGTTATAGTTCTAAATGCTTAACTTTTTTGATTTCAAAGCAGGTTATATTACTGTTTTACAGGTATAACAGACATATTTTTCTTTAATAACATCGTGTCTGGTATAGTCTGTAGAATTGATTTTTTTAGAGCTTCTATTAATCTCTTTTTTACAAAAAGATTATAATATACCAATCCAATTTCTCTAACAGGATATGGAGATATAAAACGACTGGTTTTACTTCTTTGCTCTTTATTCAGGGTCAAAACTGTCAGCTCTGGGAGAATTGTCGTACCCATATTTAGATCTACCATTTGCTTAAGGGTTTCGATACTACCCGACTGATACTCTATTTTTAGATCTGACGTGCCTTTAACCCGCAATTCGCATAAATTTACAATCTGGTTTCGAAGACAATGCCCTTCTTCGAGTAATAATAATTTGTTGGAATCTATATCTTCAGGAACAATGTATTTTTTCTTAGCTGAAGCGGAGTTTAAATCACCATAATGATAGAATTCTTCATAAAATAAGGTTTCTTCTTTTAACGCTTTATCTAATAATGGAATGGCTAATATGGCGACATCTATTGTACCATTCTTTAATTTTTCCTGAATCTTTTCGGTTGTTAACTCGTTTATGACCAACTTGACGTCTTTATAGCTTTCCATAAAGTTTTTTATAAAAAGTGGCAATAAATAAGGCGCTAGTGATGGTATAATTCCTATCCTGAGATCTCCTTTTACCTCACCCGTTTCTTCACCAATTATTTCTTTTATTCTATTGGTTTCTTGTAATGCAATTTTTGCCTGCTCTATTATTTTTATTCCAATATCTGTAGGTCGAACCGGTTGTTTGCTTCTATCAAATATAATGACATTTAGCTCTTCTTCAAGCTTTTTAATCATACCGCTTAAAGTTGCTTGCGTAATAAAACAAGCTTCTGAAGCCTTTAAGAAGTGACGGTGTTTGTCTAATGAAACAATATATTCTAATTGTTGTATGTTCAAAATATTAGATTTTATCTATATATATTTTTGTTCGTTTATATGCATATATACAGTGGTATTTTATTAAGAAGAAGGGAATCAGCTGTAACGATAACCAAAATAATTACCATAAATGCCTATCCCTTCTATATTTAGTGAAAAAAGTGTTATTTTCTCTTTGACATAATCTTAGTTAATAGAGATAACAACGAACTCACTTCGTCTGTTAGCCTGATGTTCTTGCTCGCTACATTTTACACCATCAGAACAATGGTTTACCAATTGGGTCTCACCATACCCTTTTCCTGTTAGTCTATTTGCTGCAATTCCGTTTTTTACTAACCATGCTATTGTTGATTTGGCTCTTCTGTCTGATAATGCAATATTGTATCGATGTGTTGCTCTACTGTCTGTATGTGAACGGATATCAAGTTTCATTCCCGGATAATCATTCATTACAGCCAGTATTTTCTCTAACTCAAAAGCTGCTTCTTTACCAATAAATGATTTATCTAAATCAAAATAAATCATTGGTATATGGAACGTTTTGGCTAAATCTGTGCCTACTTCTATAGGTTTGATTCGTTTCTCTAACTGCAATGGTAATTCTGTTTTACCAGTAATGCTTCTTATTGTGATTTTTTCTTCTTTGGTTTCGTAATTCTCTTTTTCTGCACGTACAGAATATGTTTTTCCACATTCAGCATCAAACTTATATTTTCCACTAGAATTGGTTGTTACGGTAGCTATTAACTCGAATTGATCATTGAACAGGCTTATTTTTGAATTCGTCAAAATTGCCCCAGTTTCTTGATCTGTTATAACTCCAGATAACAATTGTTCGCAAGTAAGTTTACTCCTTTCTAAGAAACGATAAATATCATCGTAGCCTTTGCCGCCTGTTCTATTTGATGAGAAGAATCCATTTCTGTTTTTGCTATTTATTAAGAATGCAAAATCATCTTGAGAACTGTTTATTGGAGCACCAACATTTTGTACTTCGTCAAAGCTGTTGCCTTTTCTCATCTTTGATACAAATACATCTAAACCTCCGAGTCCAGGATGTCCGTCGCTTGCAAAATAAAGCTCGTTATCACCCGATATAAACGGAAAGGTTTCTCTTCCTTCAGTATTAATCATTTTCCCTAAATTCACGGGAACACCATAACTGCCATCACTATTGATTGCAACACTAAACAAATCTGATTGCCCTAATGTTCCCGGCATATCTGAGGCAAAATATAATGTATTCTCATCAAGGCTTAATGCTGGATGTGCAACGCTATAGTTATTACTGTTAAAAGGTAATTCGGTTACATTCCCCCATTCCTTGTCTTTTAAAGTGGCTTTGTAGAGTTTCAGCAGGGTTACTTGTTTACCGTCTTTCCCTTTTTTATGATCTAAATAATTGTTTCGAGTAAAATACATCGTTTGACCATCTTTGGTAAATACAGGTGTTGACTCATGAAACTTTGAATTGATTTTTTTGCTAAAGAGTTCTGGTTTTCCCATTTCTCCACCAGCTTTTATTTCTGAGGTATATAAATCAGTAAAATACTGATTGGTCCATTTAAACACGTTTTTAGAAACTCCTCCAGTATCTCTTGCTGAAGCAAAAACTAATTTGTTATCTAAAAAAGAACTCCCATAATCGGAATATATTGAATTAACATTGGCATCGGCTATATCAAAACGCCCTGAATTAGCTTTGATTTTTTCCAGATAATTTTTATTATTATCGAATAATTTAGCTCTTAAATCGTTGCCTGACTTGATATTGAATTGCTCTAACATCTGGTCTGCTTTAGCATAATTACCTATCGACTTGAGTGTTTGAGAATAGCGATAATAATACTCTGGTTCTTGGTTTTGGTTCATTGTAAAAAGTTCCGTATACCATTTTTCTGCTTTAGGCAATTGGGCATTAAAGTAATACGCATTACCTAACTTTTGGAACATCTTTTCGTCTTTGTACCCTTTCTCTGCTATACGTTCATAGGTAGCAATAGCATCAACATAGGCATACCTTTCATATTTCTTGTTTGCGGCATCTATTCCCGCTTTTTGCCCGTAACTTTGCAAGGCTAGGAAACTAAAAATAGTGCTATAAAGAATCGTTTTTATTTTCATAATAGTAGTGGTTTAGAAAAATCTTGGAGAAATGATTTTATCATATTTATTGAACAATTCATATCGAAAAAAGATTTCATGCGATCCTGAGTTGTAATTTCCTAATCTGGTAGTGTCTAAGTCATATCCATACCCAATAAACCAGGAATTGGTTGCTTGAAATCCTACCAAGGCACTTAATGCAGCACTCCACCTGTAGGCAATACCAGCGGTAAATTTTTCGTTGATTAGAAAATTTCCAGATACATCTACTTGCAAAGGTGCTCCCTGGACATATTTGGTCAGCAAGGCTGGTTTGAATTTTACATTATAACTTAAATCAAATACGTGACCTGCAATTAAGTATAAATTTATGTTCTCTTTAGCTACATGAGTATTAGATCCAGAACCTGCATAGCGATCAAAATGTTTGGTCTCTAACAAGTGTGGAGCCGATAAACCAATGTATGTATTATCAGAATGTAAATACACCCCTGCTCCTATATTAGGAGAAAACTTGTTATCAATATTAGTTTCAAAAGTGTAGTCATTCTTATCGGATTGATTCAATTTACTAAAATCAATATTTAATAAATCAGCTGATGCTTTTAATCCAAAAGACAATTTATAGCGATCTGACGCATGAATTGTGTAGGATAGATCTACAGCAATATTGCTCTCATCTGAAGGACCAATTCTATCATTAACAAAAGAAACTCCTATTCCTAAATTACTGCCGTTAATTGGTGTATTAATCGATGCCGCATTAGTTACTGGTGCACCATCTAGTCCTACCCATTGTGTACGATGCAAAGCAAAAATGCTCATTGTTTCTCGAGATCCTGCATAGGCCGGATTAACGTTTACAGTGTTATACATATACTGTGTAAACTGAGCATCTTGCTGTGCATAACTTGTGATTGTTGCCAGCAGCACAACAAATTTTATTATTCTTTTTTTCATCTATTTTTTTATTTAAATCCCTGAGCCGGGAAGCTTTCCCGTTCTCAGAGATTAATTTAAATTTATCTGTTTAGATACAAGTACCCTGCTTTTGAATGTCCATTTGAAGCATCGTCTTTATATTTTAAAATATAATAGTAAGTTCCTACAGGTAATTCGGCACTTTGTTTAATCGTTACCCGACCCTCAGATATTCCTCTAAAAGCTCTGTCTGAATTATTATAATTATCACGATCGAACACTAAAACTCCCCAACGATTATAAATTTCTACAGTGTTATCAGGGAAACACTCTAATCCATTAATTTTAAACAGATCATTTTCTCCATCTCCATTTGGTGAAACAGCATTAAAAACCTCAATAGTACAAGTTGGTTCTACAACTATTGTTACTGTCGCTGTATCACAATTTGTTGGATTTAACTTCTCGCAAATACTGTAAGTAAGGATATAATTACCTGACTGAGTATTAGGTAATACTGTAATTGTTCCGTCTGTATTCAATGTAAATCCAGTAGGTATAGTTATACCTGTTAAGTTTACTTCTGCTGCTGTAACTGTCAATCCGTTTAGGGTGTCATTTAGTAATACGCTTGGTGTTGTACCACCGTCTTTTTCTTTGATTGGTGTAGCTGAATAATCATCGGCATTTGCATCAATAACAGTTGTGGCTACAGCCACTGTTGCTGTTGTTGTATCACAATTTAATGGATTCAACTTCTCACAAATATTGTAAGTAACTACATAATTACCTGCTGGAGTGTCAGGCTCTACAGTAATAGTTCCATCAGCATTTAATGTCAATCCTGCAGGTACAGCTACTTCTGTTAAATTTATTTCAGATAATACAACAGTTGAACCGTTCAAAGTATCATTTAATAATACACTTGGTGTAGTACCTCCGTCTTTTCCATTAATTGGCGTAGCTGTATAATGATCAGTAATAGCTTCAATTATAGCTGTTTCTACAACTACTGTTGCTGTTGTTGTATCACAATTTGTTGGATTTAACTTCTCACAAATACGGTACGTAACGACATAATGCCCAACTGGTGTATTTGATGCCACTGTAATTGTACCATCAGCATTTAAAGTTAATCCTGTCGGAACTCTTACTCCTGTTAAAGTAACATCTGATGGTATAACTGGTACTCCATTCAAAGTATCATTTAATAATACATTTGGCGTAGTACCTCCATATTTTCCGTTAATTGGTGTTGCTCTATAATCATCTGCTACAGCACAAATAACAGATTGGATTACTACGTTTTGTGATACTGACGAAGTACATCCTGAAGCTGCATCTGTAACTGTTGCAGTATAGGTACCTGCTGGAGCTGTTACAACTCCCGCAACCGATATATTTACTCCTGTATTTGGTATGAAATTGTATGTTTTTGCAGCATCATAATTGGTAATAGCAAAGCTTCCTGTTGCTGTAGAACATGTTGGCTGAGTTACTGCACCAAATAATGCTGTAGCTGGTGCCAAAGGTGCTCCATTGATTGTTGTACTTGAGGCTAATGAGCTACAAACTCCTAATGTTGCAGTTACTGTATATGTCCCTTCCGGAACAGTTACAATTCCTGTGGCTGATACACTCACCCCTGTAATTGGTGTAACTTCATATGTATAAGTTGCATTGTAATTGGTAATTGCAAAACTACCACTTGGAGATCCGCAAGTTGTTGGTTGCGTTACAGTACCCAAGATTGGTTGTACTGGTGTAACTGGTTGTGTATTAACAACTGCACTTGTTGAAGAGGGCGAAACGCAAGTTCCCAATGTTGCCGTTACTGTATAGCTTCCTTCTGGAGCTGTTACAACTCCTGTTGCTGATATGTTTACTCCTGTTGTTGGTGTAACAGTATAGGTATAAGCCGCATCATAATTGGTAATTGCAAAACTTCCTGTTATAATAGCACAAGTAGGCTGTATTACAGTACCTAATGTTGGCTTTTCAGGTGTTAATGGCTGTGCATTAATTACTGAACTAGCCGAAACTGCTGATGTACATCCCGAAGTTGCATCTGTAACAGTTGCAGTATAGGTTCCTGCTGACGCTGTTACAATTCCCGCAGCCGATATATTTACTCCTGTATTTGGTGTAAAATTGTATGTTTTTGCAGCATCATAATTGGTAATAGCAAAGCTTCCTGTTCCTGTAGAACATGTTGGATGAGTTACTGCACCAAATAATGCTGTAGCTGGTGTTATTGGCTGTGTATTGACAGTCAAGCTAGTTGCCGCAGATTCACATGTTCCTGCAGAAGCGGTAACATCATAAGTACCTGAAGCTAATCCTGAGAATACACCGGTGGTATTAGTCATAGTTGCACCTATAGGATTTGTTCCTGTTAGTGTATAGGTAATATTTGAAGCTGCTACCGGAACAGTTACTGTAATGGTACCAGTTGCCAAAGCACATGTAGGTTGACTTACATTTGCAGTTGGTGCAGCCGGTGCAGCCGTATTGTTAATCGTATAAGTTGATACAGAAGTTCCAGAGCATAACCCCTTTACCGTATATGTAAATGTAAATGCCCCTGTTGCAGATACTGATGGCGACCAAAGATGACCATTTAAGTTTCCGCTTGATGGACTAGTTGTTTCTACCCATGTTCCATAAGGATCGGCAGTAACAGGAAGTAATGTATTTAAATCTAAGTTGGTAACCGATCTACAAACATCTGTTAAACTATCTGCCCCAGAATTTGGGTTATCTAAATTAGACGTTATCTGATAGTCTAAAACAACATCTACACAAGATCCGGGAAGAGATGAAGTAAGTCTTACATGATAAGTTCCTGTATTGGCAGCCACATTAAATACTGGAAAAGATAACGTTGAAGAAGTACTCAATACTGTAGGATCATTGTCTTTTGTCCAACTAAAATTAAGATATGGAACTCCATCCACAGAAAGCTTTCCTGTTGTAGAACCATTACATATATTAACAGCCGTAAGTTTTGGTAATCCTACTTTTTCAATATCAAGCAAAGAATTAACCACATTACCACAAGCATCTGTAATTGTAAAATTATAGATACCACTAGTTAAACCGGTGAAAAGATTACTACTGCCATTATTTACTGTAAATGGAGCGCCATTTTTTGTTGTAATAGCATAGTTATAAGGCTCTACACCGTCATAACCTGTTATCGAAGCATTATAATTTACACCATCTGAACATTCAAAAGAATATAAATCTTTCGCTTTTAGTCCCATTGTAGCATAATCAAAAGTAGACAAAACATCAAAACATTGCCTTCCATATCCCCAATGAGCAACTCCCGGTCCTAAATTAAGTGTCGAAAAAGTTTTTACAATTCTATAAGTTCCTGGTGTAGTCCATGAACCTTGTTGTTGTCCATTTGTCAAAGATTGAGCATTTGTCCCATCAGGAATATTACCAGAGTAACCTCCATTTATAGGATGCCCCCAATTACCACTGATAGGGTCTTTTATTTGTAACCAATAATAGATATTCTGATCTGCAGCGACGAGATTATCTCCCGTTACATTCAAATCAACATCGAAACTACTACATTTTTGAACTTTTGAGGCTACTACATTTCCTTGATCATAACCTGTTATAGTTAAAACAGTAGTAATAATATGTCCGCAATTATCTGTTGTTTCCACATTATATTTCCCTCCAGGAACATCTTGAAGAAAAACATTATAACCGTCTGAAGATATATAGGAAGTGGCGTCTACAGGATAGGAAGCAGAAAAAGCAGCTGGACCTGCCATAATTCTTGCATTTGTAAAGGTATAAGTAGCTATATTTTGTGATACAGAAAAGGAACCATTCCCAGCACCGCAGCCAATTCCCTGAAATGTCCACACAGATGCAATAGGAGTTGATACAGTAACTTGTTTATCGATAGAAATACCGCAGGCATCCGTTACACGAACTTCATAAGATCCATCAGGTACTGCATTTCCCGGTCCACCAATAAGATTTGAACCAGACGGACCTCCAATAACATATCCAGACGGTGCAGATATTACCTGATATGACAATGGACTTGCCATGTATTGTGTGCCCAAAGAAAAATAAGAACCCAAACAATCAGCCGGTATAACCTGCGCAGTTACTTGTGCCGGAGCATTAATATTCCTTGTCGCGGTAAATACATTTCCACAAGCATCTGTTACTTTCAAATCTAACACGTAAGGTGTGTTATAAAGTGGAATCGAAGTAGTTATATCATCTATAGTACTCCCGAAACGATTTGAGCCAGTTATGATTTTAGAAGTTGTAATATCAGCTCCTCCACCTGGTGGATGAACGATATAATCAAATTTAAGCGGATACACCATTACATTATTACTTGCTCCTGCATACAAAAATTGTCTGAAATTACCAGAACCACAAGTTGTATTTTCTGTATTGTAGCTACTAACTCCATCAGTATTAGATGTAAAAATTACATTAGGCGTAAACACAGTAAGGGTTACTGTCTGAGTTACAATTTCACCGCAATTATCTGTAACAGATACTACATAAGAGCCACCGCTAAGGCCTGTAAAACTACCAGTAGACTGAGGCCCTACTGTCATAGGTCCAGTAATTTTATAAGCATTAATAGCTGCAGGAGTACCTGCATTAATTGTGACATTAATTGCACCAGAATCTGGACAAGTCACATCGGTTTTTGTAATTGTAAAACTTAACGGACTAAGGTTTCCCGCTACATTACCATCCCATATTTGATTGTTACTTGTGTGACCAATCATACTTTGCGTCGCTATGATTCGATAAGCTCCACCGCTAAGCCCTGTAAAAGCATTACTTGTTGTAGTGGCAATTGCAGAGATAAAATTTGGAGCTTTGTAAACTGCATAGGTAACAATAGCGCCAGGATTAGTTCCTGTAGTACTGAATGTTAATGCACCATTGTTTCTACAAGTCTCTGCAGTTGGTGTCACACTTAGAGAAAATGCAGGCAAGGTTGCTTGTGCCTGCATTGCAAAATTTACCAACAGCAATAACAATAAAACCGATTTTCGGTGAAAAACCTTTTCGAGAGCGTTTTTTTTAATTAAAGTAATTTTCTTCATTGTTTCGCAGTTTTACTATTTTCAAATTGATTAAAAAAGATTTTATAAAATAATTTTGTCCAAGGCATAACCCGCCTCAAAAAATAAAAATGATTCATAATAATATATAAGCCGTTTAACTATTACACTCTAATGAGTAATTACATTTATTAGACACAACATTAAGATTTGATCCAATATTCATTCTTATATAAAACAGCAGCAAAGGCAAAATCCTGTGCGCTTTTTTACAATAATTAGATACCCTTCAAATCTTTAGTTTGCATTAATAACTTAGTAATTCTTTGGTAGAAAATAATTTGATTTTTGTAATCTGTTAACTTTGTTTAACAAGAAAAATAACAGCCACTATTTTCAAAAACTCTTGAGGTTAAGTACATAATTTATAATATGAAATTGATTTGGGAACAATAATCACATTACATAAAAACATGGGGCAAATGTATTCCATAACCCAGTGTATATCCTAAAAAACACATACCACATAGGTACTCGCGTCACTATAAAACAGATATTTAACATCTTACAGACAGAAAAAAAGATAAAGTTAATCGAGATTAAACTTTTTGCTATTCGAAAAATAAAACAAGGACTTTCTACCTACATTAGATTCTACTTAACTTTGGCTTTTGGATTGTTTTTTGTAATAATTTTCAAATGCAAAAGCGTTGTTTTTTATAATTATCCTAACATTTTAAAACCAGTTTTAGTAATATGTATTTACATTAATTATATCAAAAAAAGAGATTTTTTGACAATGGAAAATACCACATTAACTTACTGACGTAGTGCAACTTCAAAAAAAATCAGCTCCATTTAATTTTTTCAAACCAAATAGAGCTGAGCAATGAATTTTATATGATTAAGATCTGTATTTCAAGTATTTTATGTGAAACAATTCATGTTTTCTGCTGCAATAATAAACGCATTATTCTTATGGAGTTTACTTCAATTTTGCCACAAAAAACTAAAGTGGTTCTGAAAAAAAAGAATGACGACTTGTTTTTTTTAACACTGTAATTTTTATACAACTAAAAGATTCAAAAAACAGCTCTTTAGAATAAATTAATTTTCAATTAAAAGATTGCCTAAATTCTAATGGAGAAACGGTCACTTGGTTTTTAAATAAACGATGAAACGATTGCGGATATTCAAAACCCAATCGGTATGCAATCTCAGATACAGACATATAAGTCGTCGATAAAAGTTCTTTTGCTTTTTCTATTACTCTATTTTGGATATACTGTTGCGTTGTCTTACCGGTCTGTATACGTAACATATCAGAGAGATAATTAGGACTTAAATGAAACTCTTTAGCTATATTCTAAACTGTCGGAATTCCGTTTGCAATTAAATACCTATAAAATATATAGCCAATAAAATCAACTGCGCTCTCCTCCTAACTCCCCTGTTACCGGCAAAAACAAAATTTAAAATCAATCTATAAGAAAAATTAACTAAATAACTAACTAACAAGGATTAAAGAAAACTTTTAAAATTCTACAAACAGAAAAAATTTGCGGTTGCTTCTTGTTAACTTTTTATCAACAACTACCAAGACTATAACGTTGTAGTGTTAATTATTTACATAATATCAAGCTCAAATAAATATTATACGCAAAAAATTACATTATATATTATTAATTTCACAAAACATTAACTTAAACCTAATTAAAAACTAACCTTATGAAATTAAAAAACTATTTTTTATTATTCCTGTTTTTTTTTCTGCAGTCATTTGTTTTTTCACAAACAAAAGCAACAGGAAAAGAAGTAATGATTCAAGGATTTCATTGGACTACAGATGTATCAGCTACGAAATGGTATGAAGTAGTCAAAAGTAATTCTTCCGTTTTGCAGACAGCCGGTTTTGATGCTATTTGGCTTCCGCCACCAAGTAAATCTACCGGAGGGATGGGTTATATTCCTACCGTATGGTATGATTTAAACAATGCACACGGAACTCAGGCACAATTAGTGTCTTTAATTTCTGATCTGCATTCAAAAAATATTAAAGTAATCGCTGATATTGTAATAAATCATCGAGGGGGAACTTTAGGCTGGTATGATTTCTCGACGCCTTCTTGGAATACGCCAGCAGAAACCTGGTCTATTTGCAATACTTCCAACATAAGTGCCAGCGGCCAAAAAGGCACCGGTAATGCTGACTATGATCCAGTTGCCGCAGGTTTAAAATCGCCAGGAGAATCAGGAGGATTTTCTGCAGCGAGAGATTTGGATCATTCTAACGCATTGGTTAGAGAAGGTATCAAAACCTGGATGAATTGGCTAAAAAATGATATTGGTTTTGATGGATGGCGCTATGACTTTGTGCATGGATACGATGGTAAATATATCAAAGAGTATAATGATGCAACAAATCCCTATTTTTCTGTTGGAGAATTACTGGAAGGAGACAGAAACAGAATAGTAAAATGGATGGACTATACAAAAGCAGGAACAGCAACAGCATCTTCTACTGCTTTTGATTTTTCTACAAAGAGCTCTTTGCAAAATGCTTTTCGAGATAATAATTTGAGTTATTTAAAAGATGGCTCTGGAAAAGCATCAGGATTGATCGGAATATGGCCATCAAATGCAGTGACAATGTTAGATAACCATGATACAGGACCAAAACCCTATGGGCAAGACTTATGGATTTTTCCAGGTGATCAAGTATTAAAAGGATATGCGTATATATTAACCCATCCAGGAACACCTATGGTTTGGTGGCCACATTATTTTAATTGGGGTATCAAAAATGAAATTGATGCAATGATTAAAATTAGAAAAGATAACGGCTTGAGTAGTACTTCGTCATTGAATATCGTTGCTGCTACAAATAATTTATATGCTGCAATTATTGATGACAAGGTAGCCATGAAATTAGGTTCTGATAATTGGAATCCGTCTGGAACGGGCTGGACTTTAAAGTTATCTGGAACTGGTTTTGCTATTTGGGATAAAGGTACTGTTGTCGATGTTCCAAGCTTAACTATTTCGCAAGCCGGAGGTACATTTTCTACAGGAACGACGATTAATACAGTACTGACTGCTAATAATTCCTCGTCAACTATCTACTATACCTTAGATGGAACTACTCCTACTACGGCATCACTTTCAGCGGTTGGCACAAAAACGCTTTCTATTACTGCTAATACCACATTGAAAGCGTTTGTAAAAAATACCGCAAATGCCAGTTCTATTTTGTATACTGAAAACTATACTTTTGCCGCCACACCAACATTTACATTATATTTCAAAAAACCGTCAGCATGGGGTTCTGCAATAAAAGTTTACTATTGGGGAACAACAGGAACAGCTCCGGCTGTAACTTGGCCAGGAGCCGCAATGACACAAGATTGTGGAGATTGGTATACCTATACTTTCCCGTCAACGGTAAGTAGTTCTAATATCATTTTTACTGATGGAACTTTAAAAACATCCGATTTAACAGCTTCAGCTGGCATTAAATATTATGATTCAGGCTGGCTGAGTGCAGAACCTACAAACAGATGTCCCTTTGTAGCTCCTGATTTGACAATACTACAGGCAGGAGGAACATTTACAACCGGAACGACAGTAAATGTTACCTTGAATGCTAATGTAAATACATCTACGATCTATTATACATTAGATGGCACAACACCAACAACGGCTTCAGCATCTGCGGTTGGCACAAAAGCACTTATTATTACTGCTAATACTACAATAAAAGCTTTTGTTAAAAATACAGATGGAATTTCTTCGGCGTTAAAAACGGAAACCTATACTTTTAGCGCTCCAGGTACCTTTACTGTTTATTTCAAAAAGCCATCATCATGGGCTTCATCAATAAAAGTGTATTATTGGGCAACTACAGGAACTGCACCGGCAGTCACTTGGCCAGGAACCGCTATGACGCAAGATTGTGGGGATTGGTATAAATTTACTTTTCCGTCAACGGTTAGCGCTTCAAGTTTAATTTTTAATGATGGAACTTTAAAAACAGCAGATTTAACGGCTTCAGCCGGGATCAAATATTATGATTCAGGCTGGCTAAATGCTGAACCAGCTAACAGATGCCCAACTCTTGCTCCTGATTTAACAATACAGCAAACTGGAGGGACATTTTCTACAGGAACGACCGTAAATATAGTATTGACTGCCAATGTAAATACATCTACGATTTATTATACTTTGGATGGAACAGTTCCAACTGTTGCTTCAGCATCGGCTGTTGGAACAAAGACACTTTCTATTACAGCAGACACAACGGTAAGAGCATTAGTTGTGAATACTGCAGGAACATCATCAAATATAAAAACAGAAGTTTATTCGTTTGTTAGTATTCCAACTTTGACTGTTTATTTTAAACCTCCAACGACATGGACAGGAATACCAAAAGTACATTATTGGAATGCGGTTCCGACAGGAAGCGCTGCTAATACCACTTGGCCTGGTGTATCGATGACAGCAGATACAAATGGTTTTTATAAATATACTATAACAGGTCCAGCATCTATTAATTTGATTTTTAATAATGGTTCCGGTGGAACCGCTAATCAAACGGCAGATTTATTAAATAAAACAGATGGTTACTCCTTTACTTGGGGAGTAAGTACCTCAAAAATTGAAATCAAAAAAGAAGAGATAGCCACCAAAAGTGTGTCAATATCATTATATCCAAATCCGGTTGGTAACCTGCTTCAAATTAGTTCTGATGTAACGGCTTTGGAGTATCAAATTCTGTCTAATAGTGGCACAACAGTTCAAACTGGAAAAATAACTAGTAATACTATTAATGTAAATAATTTGTCAACCGGTCTTTATTTTGTTAAAATTCATTTTATAGACGGGCAAGAATACATCCAAAAAATTATTAAAAAATAATCATTTTTTTTAAAATAATTTAGAAAGCTCAAACTTACTATTAGTTTGGGCTTTTTTGTATAAACATTCAGAAGTAATGTGGGATAGGCAAACAAAAACTATAGACAAAGTTAAGTGGGGTAAAATGCTCATTTATTTTTTTTCGAAAATCTAATTTTAAAATCTCTTTCTAAAGCACAAACCAGCCAGATGAAATTTCATTTGTTTTTTATATAGTTATAAAGAGACTCTAACTTTATGTAAGGTTGATAAATATATTTTCTAACTCTTGTTTTCCTGCACAGCTTATAGATATATCTTTGATTGCCAAACTTTTTCTCACATTTTATTATGTGTGGAATTTCATCAACTTATTTGATGCATTGCCCAACCTTCGCTATTATGTGCTACCCTAATTGCCATCTTCATTATAAATATTGAACTTGTCAAAGGAAATAATTCCAAAATCTTTTGAAGTTTGCATTTTGTCAACATCAATGACTAAAGCTTCTGCATCTGAGGCATCACTTTCGTTTAGTTTATAACTTATATAATGATCTTTATAAAGAAACCAATTATTCTTCAATCTGTCATATTTAAATGTTGTTACTTGCTCCCAATGTTGTCCCCCTGCGATTCCGTGTTCAATTGAAAAGTAACCGTTTTTAATTGTTACTCCAGTAAAAGGATCTCCAAAAACTCCGCCACAGTCGATACAATAAACGGCGTTATCATTTCTAAATATAAGAGTATATGAATTATCAGGTTGTCCTAATAATAACAATAAAGGTCGTTTGTCAGGTTTGTCTTCGTTATAATTGGAAGTTGTTTCCTCTGTATCTTTTCTTAGGACTAAAATTTTATCTGTTAATCCATCAAAATTTGCGTCTCCCGATGATATCCTAATTGCAGAATAATTTGCAGGAATAAAAGATTTCAGATCTTCAGGAATTGAATCAATATTTTTATTAAATGTTTCGTGTTTTCTTATCTCTTCTGCAGAGCTTTTTGACTCATTTTTCACTTCAATTTTAGACGTTAAACTGTCTTTGGCTTGGTTAATTTTATTATTATCCGTTTTTTGTCCACAAGAAACTAAAATCAATAAGAGTCCAAAAGTGAAAAATCTAATCATTTATACTGTACGTTTTTAAAGAGTTACATAATATTCTAATACTATAGGGTTTGAAACTAAACCCATTATTAGGATTTATCGCCCAAGCGATAGCGAACAGGCCAAGCAAATCATCCCAAATACAAAACCAATTGTCAAAATCCGCGGTAGTAGCTGTTTAACTAAACTTTTGGCGGCGCCTAACAAACATTTAGTATCTTACAAATATAATTAAATTTCATAAATTAGGTCTACAAAAAAAGAGTTCAGAAGATTCTAAATCTCTCTGAAAGAACGGATTAATGTGCTCTTTAGAAAATGATAATAATGATATAACAAATTTAGAAGATGTTATCTTCTATTTATTGAGATTCTTAGTTTCTTCGTAAATCATGATCCGAAATACCATTCAATACTCAACTGTTAATTTCTGTACCTAACAAGTAAAGACATTGAGAAACACAAACTAAAAAAGAAGGCTGAAATTATTACTTTTAACCCATTTTTATTGAATTATTTTCTCCTCAAGAATAGATGTATTTTATCCAACGCAAAGAATTATTCCTTTTGGTTCAAAAAAAGTTATAAAATTCAATTTTTTATCATAAATAGATTTTCAATAGACCTATTTTCCTAAAAATCAACCTATTTCAATCAAAACCAGGTTACGTAAAAACTTACATTTTATTAAAATTAATTTATTAGCGTGCTCTTTTGGTCGATTTTGATTACCAATCATATTAAAAATAAATAATTTTTATAATAATTTAATAAAAATCTTATAAAATGTAAAAAATTTGCACTTTAGTAATAGATTTGTAAGTAAATTAACTATAAATAAATACAAATTGAAATTATTAAATTCTAAATTTTACATTTTTCACATACTATTTTTTTTATTAATATGTGTTAGTTCTATCTCACTAGACTTTTTCTATGATTTAAATTATTTCAGCAACTATTTTTTTTCTATTGCAACATTTATTTTATTACTACTATATATCTCACTTAATAATATTAGAATCAGTTTCTTAAAAAAAACCATTCTAATATTTGTTTTTTGGTGCTTATACATTTTTTTTTCAGTTTTTAAGAGGTAATGCTACTTATGATAAAATGCTCTATTTTTTTTCATTGTCTTTTTTATTGATAATTATTTCGGGTTTGAGTGATAAAAAAGAATTCAATCATAAATTGTTATTATATGGAATTGCTCTGATTTCTACATTTCAGGCATGCTTTTGCATACTTCAGTTTTTAGGAATAATTGCAAGTAGAAATCCTTTTTTTAGTGTTACAGGCAGTTATAATAATCCAAATGTTATAGCAATATTCTTAGCATTAACAACTCCTGCATTTTTAGTGCTTTTTAAGACCAAATACAAAAAACTCCTCTTATTTTGTTTTGCAATAATTTTATCATCTCTAGTTTTATTAAAATGCAGAGCAGCATTTATAGGAACCATTTTGTCTATAACAGTCTTTTACAGTCTGGAATACAATTTTATTAAGTGGCTAAAAGACGCGAAAAACAGAACGTCTATGAAGGGGCTTTTAATAGTCTCTTTAATAGTTATAATTTCTTTAAGTTCTCATTTATATAATGCTAAAAAAGAATCTTCAGATGGAAGAAAGTTTATCTGGAAAGTTTCATCTTTAATGGCATTAGACAAACCTGTAATGGGATATGGTTATGGGAATTTTGAGAAGAATTATAATTTATATCAAGCTAAATATATAAGTGAAGGTAAAGCTGACAGTGACGAAATTAAAAATGCAGGTCCTGTAATTATGCCACATAATGAACTCCTATACAATTTTGTAGAGGGTGGTATTATTGGATTATTTTTTATGATCCTGTTTTTTTGGTTGCTAATATCAGCCTTAAAAGTTAAAAGAAATATAAATCCTCAAGAAATTAAGCCAAAAATAATCGATGACAGTTACTTTAATGCAGCATACGCTGGAGTTATTGCTTTTATTGGAATTTCCCTAGTAAATTCTACGATACAAGTTACTCCAATTATGATATTGCTCATTATGTATGCAGGTTTGATAAATACTTTTTTAAATCCAATTGGCTTTCCTTCGCTTCTTACAATTTCTTTAGACAATAGGACAAACTTAGTTTTTATTAAAAGTGTCCTTTTAGTTTTTAGCTGTTATATGTTATATCATCTTTTTGAAACAGGAAAAGCTCAAAGACAAAATAAAATTGCTGACTTACTACAGAAAGAATATAAACTTAAGGAAGCAGCACACATTATGTTCGGGTTGAATAAGCAATTAAATGAAGATAGTAATTATTGGAAAAATTACGGAATAATAAATCTTAAAGAAGGCAAATATAATGAAGCTTTAGATTGTTTTAATAAATCAAAAAAAGGCAGTTCACTTCCTGATTTGTACTTAGGCTCTGCAGCATGTTACGAAAAAATGAAAATGTACCCATATGCAATAAATGAGTATAAACAGCTTGTAATGTTTCTTCCTTCTAAGTTTTCCTACCGATTTAAATTAATGAACGCCTATTTGAATAATAAAGATACAATTAATGCTGGAATTACCGCTAAACAAATTTTAATGTTGGAACCTCGAATTCCATCTCAAAAAGTTAAGCAGTACAAAAGTATGGCAGCTCATTTATTAAAAGAATTAAAAGTGGATGACGGAACTTTAAAAAACCAAAAAAGTGATCAATTGTTATCTTTTTTTTTAAATTAATAATCAACAATAACTACTATTTATGGCACACTATTTTTGTGAACAAATAAAAAAATATAACTGCGTATTTTTATTATTATTTTCATTTTTAAGTTACGCTCAATATCCATCCAGCGTTGAGACTGTTTTAAAAAAGGCTGGAAAAAATCGAGTTGAACTTGAAAAAGCACTTCAATATGCAGATAGTTCAAAAGATACACTGAAAATAAAAGCAATGCAGTTTTTAATTGCAAATATGGATATTCATACTTCTTCTGATTATTATTGGGAAAATTCTTCCAAGGAAAAAGTCGCTTATAATGAACTTAGTTATTCAGATTTTGAAAAGGCTACAAAAGCTCTTGACGAAATTAAAACGGCAAATCCGGGTTTATATGCAAAGGCATATGTTACAAAGGATATTGAAACCATAACAGGAGATTTTCTTATTCAAAATTTAGAAAGTGCTTTTAAAGCCTGGAATTCTTCTACGATAGAAAATAAATCTTTTGAAAATTTTTGCGAATATATTCTTCCTTACAGAATTTGTGAAGAACCTCTGCAAAATTGGAGACCAGTTTATGAAAGTAAATATAAATGGATTAACGAACAAATTCCTTCTAAAGGTTTTAAAACAGTATTGAGATCCGTTAGAGATGATTATGATTCTTGGTTCATTAATAAATGGGGAGAGCAGCGTAAGGAGCCTTTACCTAAACTGAGTGCATTACAAATATTATTCAGAAAAGAAGGTCCTTGTCCTGACATTGCAGATTTGGGCGTTTTTACAATGAGATCTGAAGGAATTGCAGCGACTATAAATGTCATTCCTTTTTGGGCTACTTCTATTGGTGGTCACTTTACAAATACTTTTTTTGATGAAAAAATAAAACCTATTAACTACGATTATGGTTCCAGAATATTTGATGAAAAACTAGTTCGTGAGCCTTCAAAAGTACTTCGCATTACGTATTCTAAGCAACCGCAAACACTGGCAAGTTTTGAATTGGCAGATAATATACCCCCAGGTATATTAAAACAAATGAACTATCTGGACGTTACAAATGAATTCTGGGAAACCATTGACGTAAAATGCCGTTTATTCGACGATAAAAAGAATCGACCAATTGTCTATGCCACAACATTTAACGGATTGGCTTGGAGACCATTTTGGTGGGGAAAAACAAATAATAACCAAACCACTTTTACTTCCATTTGCAAAAATACAGTTATACTTCCTCAGTATTATTCTGGAGGAAAGATGGTTCCTGCCGGAGTACCTGTAATTGTACAAGATAATGCTTCTATTGAATTAATTCCAGATCTGAACCAAAAAAGAGAAGTGACAATTACTGAATCTGAAAAGTACTTAAAATTCAAAATGGGTATTACGTATAAACTTTTTTATTGGAGTAACGGATGGCAGTTAATAGGAACTCAAAAAGTCAATAATCAGGTAGTTAATATGGTTTTTGCAAATGTGCCCAGAAACGCATTACTATTATTTTTAGGAAGTGACTCAAAGAAATTAGAAAGGCCTTTTGTCTTTAATAATGACGGAAGCAGAACATGGTTTTAAACTAAAAATACAAAACTTTTTTTTGACAAAAAATGTAATCGATTACAATTATATATTAACCATTAAACCCTTAAAAACAATGAAAAAAAACTTAATTAGGACACTCACTTTACTGTCTGTGTTTTTATCAATGAGCAGCAGAGCTCAAATTAGTGAAAAGGTAACACGGAATTTCCCGGCACATATTGTGTATCAGGTATATGACGTGGTGTCTATAGTGAATATAAGTGACGAAAAACAGCTGAAAATAGCTGAAAATTTCAAAAAAATTGACAGTATAGCAAATAACAGGCTGGTAAACGGAGAACCTGTTGAGCAATTCAAACCGTATTATGCGGTTACCAAATCTTTTTTGAGCAGTATTCTTTCTACAGAAGAGTTAAATCGTTTTGAATATCAAAAGGATAAAGACAATAGGTTTTTAACTGCTTTAGCGTTTTCAAAAGAATTAAAGCTTGAAAAGGATCAAATCTCTAAAATCCAAAAGGTCACTGATTCTATATACTATCAGCCAAAGAAATCTCCAAAAGAAACAATTCAATTCTATAATCAAAAATTGAATTCTATTTTAGTCAAAGAACAATATCTGGCACTTATGAGACAAATCTATAAGGAGCAGGCAATGGAAGATGCTGCCGCTGACTGGGACAGAATAGTTAAACTGAAAATTAATACCTCGGGAAAAGAAAAAGAAGAGCTTCGAGCGATTGCAAATTATGAGTTGAATAAAAACAGTATTCTGGATAAAAAAGCAGATTTATACACCAAAAAAGAGAAAGACTTACTGGCTAAAAAAGTCGCTTTAATGGAGCCTTCCCTTTTAATACGTGCCAATATACTTTCTGATGGAAACTATGCCGAAAATAAATATTCTTCTGTACTGCAATATGAATCGCAATTAAGATTAAGCGCAGCTCAGATAGACTCTCTGGTATTAAATTATGTGACATTTGAGAAAGTTAAAATAGAAAATAAAGCTAACAAGGCAAATACAAAGCCTATTAAAAAAGCTGCACCTGAATATGATAAAATAGCTCAAATTCTTAATTCTGAGCAGGTAAATAAATGGCTTATAAATAAAAATACAAAAGAAGGCATCAAAAAAGCATATGAAAGCTGGGAAGCACTTGAAGAAGAAAACTTAACTGCCGATTTAGATAAATCAAAAATCATAGAAGAATTTTCTGTTTATCATCTTAGATATCTTGTTACGTATGAGCGCGCAAAAATATACAAAACTCAAGAAAATATTTTTTCTAAGCGTGACATAGAGCAGAATAAGCCCGATTTATTAAAACAATTGGATTTTATTAAAAATAATAAGTCTAAAAAATCGAAAGCTGCAAATGCTCTTGCGTGGTAGAATTCTCTACAAACTTAAATTCTAAAGTTTAATCTGACCAACTTGGATACAGCTTAAACATTTCATTTAAAAAAATCTCAACGTGAATTAAATAATTTTTTAACTAAAATAAAATTTATGAAAAAAATTACCAAAAAAGCAGTTTTACTACTGCTTATACTTGGTGGAATGGTCTCTTATGGCCAAAATACACCCGAAATTAAAAAAGAGTTACGGACAGCCAGCCTGTATCTGCTACAGGGAACTAATGTTTACAATCCCAAAGCTGCCATAGATATTTATCTAAAATTAGCCGAGAAAGGAAATGTTGAATCTATGAACTCTTTGGGATTAATTTATAACAAAGGTATCGGTGGTACAAAAAATGAAGAGCTTGGAAAAGAATGGCTTGAAAGAGCTGCAAATGCCGGTTACTCAAAAGCACGATATAATCTGGGAGTTATCTCTCAAACATCAAATCCAGCTGAAGCAATTAAACATTTTGAAATAGCAGCCAAAGCCGGATATAAGAGGTCTTATAGTAAATGGGGCGGCATGGCTATGAAAGGCGAAGGAACAGCTCAAGATTATAGTCTGGCATTGACTATTTTTAAAGAAGGTTCAGAAAAAGGAGATGTAAGCTCTACTTATTCTTTGGGTTATATGTACTATAAAGGATTAGGCTGCCAACAGAATTATTCTCTGGCTGTACAGCAGTTTGAAATTGGTGCAAAAAAAGGAAATTTATCTGCTATGTATATGCTTGGTTTGTGCTATAGAAACGGGTATGGAGTTACTATAGATACTGAAAAAGCGAAATACTGGCTTTTGAAGGCTTCAGAAAGGAGGCACAAAAAATCTCAGATTGAACTGGATGATCCGGAAGCTGAAAACGCAGTTCCCAATCAGCGTCTAACTTTGTCTAAAACACTTCCAGAAGTTACATCTATTACCGAAATTAATGCTCCCGAGACTTTTCTGAAAGTAAAACAGGCTCCTATTTCTAAAAACATATCAGGTAATTACACAGGCCAATTAATCAGGTATGATTGGAGCGGGCAAAATATTATCAGCCAAACTCCTCTTCAAATTGACCTAAAGCAGGACGATAGTAAGCTTTCAGGCGTGTGGAATGAAGAACACGGCGACAGTGCACCATTTACAGCTCAAATAATGGAAAATGCAATAGTTTTTGAAGATTCCAAAATTGACAGAACGGAACATTTCTATAAAGATACAATTGCGACCTATTCATTTAAAGAGGCTAAAATTCAATTAATCGATGCTGATGAATCACTATTTATAGTTGGAAACCTTCAGCTTTATAATATTAAAGAAAAGGAAAATGAAAGACCAATGTACATTATTCTTGATAAAAAACAAGAAAAGAACATACAAGAAAAAGAATTAATATCTTCTGTAATTGCTTATCCCAATCCAGTTCTAAATGATTTTAATTTAAGTTTTAATCTTGCCCATTCAGCAGATGTAGAGATGAGTATCCATTATATAAATGGTGTCCAAATATACAAACAACAATGGAAGAATTTACCTGCAGGACAACAAACTAAAACCCTTGTTTTAAATGCTCCAACGGGATATTATCTGCTGCGTCTGACCTATGAAAGTGAAGTGAAAACAACAATTTTAATAAAAAGGTAAATCATATGAAAAATAAAGTTTTTATATTAGCTTTTACGTTCTTATGCTTACTGATCGGACCTAGCAGTTATGGGCAGGATTGGGAAGACATGGGATTTAGTGATGAAATTAATGATTTACTACAGTCTTTTGAAGATCAGGGTGGTCATGTTGAAGTTTATGATAATGTTGCGGATTATGTTGATGCCGTAAATAATGATAATGATTATAGCAATGATTTTGTAGATTATAATAGTGATGGGAATATAGATGCTTTTGATAATCTTGAAAAGCAACTTACTACTAATATCTTAGATTTGCCTATGACAATTAGTGACGAAGATCTAAAAGCAATTTTAGAGACAGGTATTCAATTAAACAATGTTGATATTCCTGCCTTTATTCCAAGTCCAGATTCAGATCCAGGTTGGCCAGATCCTGAGCCATATGATATTTGTACTTATTTTCCTCTCTATTGTGATATTTTTTTAGATGATTCACCACCAGGCCCTAATCCAGAGCCAGATCCCGATGTCTGCACCTTAGTGTCTTGCTCCACTTCAAAACAAGTTGTTGATTATGAGCAATGTTTATGTGTACCTAAAATACGACCATGGTTTTTGGATAAAGACGGTGACGGTTGGCATGATACAAGTACTGCAATAATTGAATCAGATGAAAGTCCCGGATCTAGCTGGTTTGACAGTACTAAAGGTGCAGATTGTGATGACAATAACATAATGGCAAATGTGCTATGCAGCACTACAATACCTTGGTATTTAGACTATGATAATGATGGATTTTATGGTGAAATTATGGAATCAGTTTCTTGGCCAGGAAATTTTTGGAAAGCCACTACATATGGAGAAGACTGTAATGATGATGATCCAACGAAAGCACTTGATTGTTCTTCGACTAATCCTTGTGATGGAAAAATTTCTAAAGCAGCTTTATTAGCCGCTGCAAGTTTACTACATCTTACAGTTGAGCATATACTTGCAGTTTTTGAAGTAGAAAGTGAAGGAAATGCTTTTCGCTCCAATGGTGATCCCAAAATCTTATTTGAAAGACATTATTTTAGTGCTCTGACTAATGGAATATATGATCAATCTAATCCTGATATATCAAATCCAAATCAGGGAGGTTATGGAACTTATGATGAGCAGCTCGATAAGCTGGCAAGAGCTTTTGCATTAAATCCAGAAGCCGCTGTAAAATCAGCATCGTTTGGTGCGTTCCAAATTATGGGGAAAAACTACGCTCAAGCAGGTTATACAAACGCAACAGCTTTTTATAATGACATGACATCTAGAAACTTAGACAAACACTTAAATGCGTTTGCTAACTTTATAATCACAAATGATCTCGTTGGTAAACTTCAGAATAATCAATGGGCAAATTTTGCTGCAAAGTATAACGGGCCTCAATATAAAAAGAATGATTACGATACAAAAATGGCTACAGAATACCAGAAATTAAAAAGCGACCTTAATTTGCTGGCTAAAGATTGTTTTTAATACTATAAAATCAAAAAAATGAAATATTTAATAGCTTTAATAGCGCTGCAATTTACGATTAATTGCAGCTCTCAGACTATAAAGGAGCAGTTTATGACAACCTTAAACCAACAGCCTCTTAATAACAATGTTACATATCAGTATGATGGTTTTGGGAATAACATAGAAGTGCACTGGCCAAATGTATATGTGGCAGAAGAGATGGTAAACCTCACAGATAGGTTAATTAATGATCCAAGCAGTTTAGCTTATGGTACAACATTAGGTGAATGTGGAAAATATGATATTGTATTAAAGGTAAAGACTTATAATTACAATTTTCTAAGTATAGAACAGTCTTATTCTTCTATGTTTTGTCCAATTCGTGATGATGTTGAATTTGAAACATTTAACTTTTTCTATGCGAATGATGGAGTAGTTTATACTGTTAGCGCTCGACGAAACGGATATGTTGATAGTCAAATTGACAAGTTTCTTCAGACTGCTGATAAAGATTGTAATTATGACAAAAAATACCTTCGACCACATCTTGTTTTTGAGAATAATATTCCTAGATTATACATTTCAAAAGATAAAGTATGTACTGAATATGCTTCGCAGTCGTTGGATATTAATAAACTGGATCTGATTTTCACTCCTGTTACGTATGGCACTCTTTCTATTAAAGATACCTATATGAAATTTAATTAATAATGATTAATTCTAAATAATCAATACAGATTACTAATTTAATTAAACCCCTGTAAAAACTTTTTTTACAGGGGTTTTTAATTAATAAGGTCTCATCACTAGTATGTTTTGTTGTTGTATTTGATTGGAGGGAAGCATATTTTAGTTGTCGCCAATTTTGTTACAAAAACTTAAGGCTGCTAATTTTATATTTTCAAATGGATTACTTATTTTGGATTTTAAAACACAACTATATCGCTCTGGAATTCATACCTAAAATTGGACTCTGAAAGAAGTGATTTTTGGTTAAAAAAAAGAGAATACCAAAACCAAAACAATTATAGACGTTACAATTCAAAGTACAGGATGCTAATAATTATATCCAGAAATTAACTTTTCATTTTTTAAGTGCACTAATTACATTCGAGGAATAATTAAGAAACAATTTAAAAGAAGTACAATTAGAATTGTAAATAAAAAGAATTTTATATATTTTTCCCTAAAAAAAATTAGTATTCATAGCTTATGGTAGAATCGTGATATAGTATATTTTGAATGGATACCTTTTCTGCCACAAAAATTACGGCGGTTTACACAAAAAACTATAACTCTAGTTCACTTTAAAGCTTTCGGTATAAACCAGAAGCCTTTTTATTAGAGCCATCTTTTTCGTTTAAACCAAATCAGAGGGCCAACAAAACAAACTATTATTAGTACAATTGCATAAAAATATCCATATTCTAATTCTAGTTCAGGCATATTTTTAAAATTCATACCATAAATACCCGCAACAAGCATAGGCAACGAGATACACATGGTTATGATTGTAAGTGTTTTAAAAATTTTATTCTGTTCTAAATCAATTCTTGTCGAGATGTAATCTTTCAGATCGTCTAAGCGTTCAAAATTATTCTCTACATATTCATTAACTACTGTTAAATCACTTAATTCTAACAAAATAGCATCGATAATTTCAGGACTAGGCTTCGGACTTTTTCTAAGCAAATGCAAAATTCTTCTAAACTCGTTCATAGATTCCTTTACCAAAAGATTATTGAATTTTAAAGCTGTTATTTCATTCAGACGTTGTTCAGAAAAATTATTCTCTTTGAGCAAACCGCCATAAATTGTTTTAATATTTTTAGAAATAACTTCTGTTAAATCGGCGAAATAATCCGGAATAATTCCAATCATCAATAAAAGAAAAGTATCGGTAATAAACGGCTGATCTTTTATTTTATCAAAATGTTCCTGCTTTTTAATTTCCGGAATGAATTTTTCAAAATTAATATCCATGAAGGAAAACATAATTTTCTCCTTTAGAATAAAAGAAATAATTACTTCATCCATTTTATTATGATCTGAAAAGTAGGGAAATGAAAAATTAAAGGCTAACTGATTTTCTTTTTCCAGATAATGAGAACTTATCTCTATGTCTTCGCTATTGCTTAAAATTGCAGTATCAATCTCAAAGAGTTTTTCAAAAATTAAAACATCTTCCTTGCTGTAATTTATAATTTGTACACTCCTAATGTTGCTAAGATTTTTTGGCATTTCATCAATGCTTTTGAGCATCGTAATGTTTTTATCTTTGTCTAACAATTCAATTGTCATGATACTAATTTTGTGCCGTGATTTTAATGTAAAATTTTCACAGCAGGTTTACAACTAAGGTAAGTCCATTATTCGAATTTGCCAAAAGCTGTTATAATATCAATTTTCATTTCACTTACAAAAAGGTTACATCTCTATAATTGTATCGAAATAAATACTTCACATGATTTATAACTTTATATAGTAGATAATTTGTCCTATTATCATGATAACAAGGAAAGTTCTTTTTATAGATACTACTAAATTTGTTTTAGATAAACTTACCTAAAAGATATTGACAAAATCGCCTCTAACAAATCAATAACAATCGATATTCACCTTCATTTTCTTTTGGAGCTCTGTGAATACAAGGCTGAACTTGTTGTTTTGGATGATCTACTGCAAGACGCCAAAGATGCATTTGCCCTAAATTAACAGGTTCTACATTTGCATGTGCCTGATAATGCAAATCGAAGTAATTCTCCTTTAAAAAGTTTTCAAACTCTTCTTCTGTTCCATTATGCAGTTCTTTTAGCTTTGCTCTAATTTCCGGAATTAGAACTTTTTGCTCTGCCTGCGTATTAGAAATAATATCACTTGCTGCTCCGTGATAAGTGCATAAAAAAGTATCAGTTGCAATGGGCGAACGATCAACATGAAATGAATATACATCGGTAGAAATGAAATCAAATTCATCATCACGTTCATAACACTTTAGCAAATTAAGAGAAGGCGAAGCACCAAAGTCAGTTAATAATTGTAAATCATTTAGGATTATTTCCCGGGCTATATTCCCTTTTTCTGATAGTTGGAGTGCTCTTAAATCTTCAGGATAAACTTCGGTTATATTTTCTTCTAAACATAGTCGGTTTACAATCTCATTAAAATCGCCATCTAAATTTCTGTACCAGCATAATGCATTTATTTCTCCTTTGAAATCGGTATGCACAAGTTCAGAGAAAGTGGATACTATGCCAATTTGATTGCTGGTAGAAAATGTATTATCCATATTATAATATTTGTGACTTTAAGCATTACAAAAATATATAATAGTAGCTAGTTAAGGTATTTTTATAGCTTTAAACTTTAGAAATTACCTAAATTATAAACATCTGGAGCAACATAAATTTTATATACTTATACTTCCAATTTGTGAGGGCTTTTAATTTATATTAAAAACTTAGGTATTACAGCTGCTAAAATTAAAATCACTAATCATACATGGCCCAATAATATCGGGATCTATCCTGTTTTTAAATGCTATATGACATTTATATTTCTCATTTAAATAAACTTCTTTTAAAAAGAAATTTTCAGCATTTATACTAGTAGAATTACCAATAACCTGAAAGTCTTGCAATTGAATCGAAAGCCCTTTACCACTTGCTTTAATGACAGCCTCTTTCTTAGTCCAAAAATCAAAAAAGGCTGCCTTAGAATTTTTTGCCCGTCTAATATAATTTCGTTCGGTAATTGTCATTTGCGATTCAAAATCTTCAATATTTATGTCACTCATTATCTCCACATCTATACCAACTTCATTTAGATCTGATAATATACAAACCACAAGCTCACCAGCATGTGATATATTGAATTTAATATCTGAATCTATCAAAAATGGTTTATTATAAGATGTATATCCTATATTATCTTTCTCCTCAAAGGCATCATTTATCTGGAGACCATAGCGCAAAATTAATCGTCCCAAAAGTGACAATTGGGCATCTTGCCAATTTCTAAACGATAGTATTTTTTTTTGAAAATCTACCGGAAAAGTCCTTAAATGTTCTTTTATAAGATAATTATGGTTTTTCTCAGAGATGTAAGCGTACAGGATTTGAGTCATAACTTTATCATTTTATTAATCAACAACTTCAAATACAATAGCTTCAACTGCTCCTGTGGCAGAATTAATAACTCCAACATCTGTTTTTACTTCAGACATTCTTACCCACACTCCTCCATATGCATCCCCAAAGCCAAAAGACCCCCAGATAAGTTTATGAGGTGTCCAATTATTTTGCCCATTTGGCGCCATAAAATCAATAGACTCACTAAATTCCTGAGCAATAAATGCGTTGGTCGATAAAGCTAAATCAATAGCCTCCTGCCATTCATTATCAGTGATGAATTTTCCAACAAAAACATCTTTTCCCTGATATCCTCTCGCTACTTTTATAACAAACTGTTCTTTATTATTTTTCAATAGCTCCAACAAATTATATTCTTTGTTTTTAAACAGTATCTTTTTATTTTCAATAAAAGCTGTCCATGGAACGTTTTTAAGAACGAGTTCATTTTCTTCAGGTGAAAATTTTTCATTGATCGCTAATTCCAATAAAATAGCCAGATTTCTTTTATCTCCCATCATCTTAAGTCCAATGTGATCGGGAAAATATACGCGATCTGTTACGAATGCGCGAAAGACTGCTATATTTACCTGAACTTCCATTGATAAAACAGCAATACCGTGAATCAGATTATTCTTGTAACATAAATCATTATTAACTAATTGTAATTCATTTAAATTACCCGAAAAAGCTTCACCGGTAAGTCCTCTTTTAGCAAGTTCCCGCTGCAAAAAATCATTAAAAAACAACAGACTTGATTTATCTGCCGATTTCTGTTCTAATTCGGTCTCCTCAAAGCCATTATCTATAAATATATTAATAGTATCTTTTACTGTGGTTACTTTTTTAAGTACCTGATCTACAAGAAAATTGATGTAAATCTGTAAAGTGTTCTTTGACTGGTATTGATTCTTATTTTCTGTTAATTCGGGATGAAGTCTCCTTATTAGATTTTCAAAACTATGAATTTGCCATCCTCCTATTGAAGATCCTATATTAGCCTCTAAAATTTTAAATCCGTCTTCAGTATAGGTCAGATCTAAGCGACAACCGGTTTCTAAATTTTTCTTATGGCACATAATTGCAAATTCTGCAGACATTTCATCTCCTTCATAATAAAAATCGGTAATTCTTTTTTTATCATCATTAAAATATAATGAAGGTATTTGCTGTAACAGCTTAGGAATTGTAACGGATAGATTGGCAAGCTCGGTAGAAACCTGACTATTTATCAATACAGGCCAGCCTGTAACAGCATAGATATATTGTTTAAATAAATCAGGAACTGTATCATCATTAGTATTAATTCTTGCCGGAACGTTTGCATTATTTTTGAATTCTGAATATTTTTCTGAAATGATCGAGTACGTTTTTGTGATTTCTTCTGTTCTCATATTTATGATAATTAGTTATTTTTTTTAGGGATGAATAAGGAATAAAATTTAAATTATTCCCCAGTAAAACAGGTAAGTTGCCAGCAGGATATTGGAGAAAATTACCGTAAAAGTGACACTTCTGTCATTTGTTTTTTGAAGGGTCGAGATATAATATACTACTGATAAAATCAGGAATCCTATAAAGACCAAAACCAATGAAAATATATAATTGAAACTATCCGGTAATCCAAATGCCAAAACAAAGAAGTTTTGTTTTGAAACTTCGATTATTGCCAAAACCAAACATCCCAATAGTACTAACCCCAAAACCGAAGTAATGGTAATAAAGATTCTTATAATTTTATCCTGAGTTGTGGTGTATTTATTCTGAATTAATTTTATAACATACATAAAAACAAACACCAGCATCAATACTAAAGCAATTAGCAAAGGAATTAGGAAAACAGGATCTAAATCGCTTATACTTTTACCTGTTTTGGAAACTCCCTGATTAATAATAACCCCCGAAACAAGAGATAATTTCGTGGCTTTATCAAAAGCTTTTTGATCTGGTTTTTGGTTTGAATTATCAATGAAGTTTTCTGCAACTTCACGGCCTATTCTTGTAAAAGCAGGCACATGTCCGTAGGTTTTTGCTTCAATATAAGTGGCATTTTTAAATCTTGCCGCAACTTTTTTTCCGTTGCTCAAGGGCGTAATCGGGTCAAACTCCCCAGAAAAAACCAATATAGGATAAGCAGCTTTAGAAAGATTAGAAAGATCATACGATTTTTTTATGTTCTCTGTACGATTACTATTCCATGCATTACAAACTTTAAAATCAGATTTATAAAAAGAAACCCCTCCATTTAAACCTTTAAAATTTGATGCATTTTGCTCATATTTTGCATAATCATTGTTAGGTATCGTTTCATTACAAGTTATGCAGTAGTATACTCCATAATCCATTCCTAATAAACTGGAAAACGCGCTTACTAAATTTCCTAAAGATTCTCCATTTCGTTTATGAAACTGATAAACCAGTAACGGTATAATCTCGACCAATTGTTTATTGTATAGTGCTTGTTGAATTGCAATTTTAAAATCTTCGGCATTGTATGTAAATTTACCTGTCGAGACAATCGATTTATCTACATTTACCGTAAGCGGATGTTGTTCTAAGTCGGCAATTACCTCATAATACACTTGCTCCAGATTAGGATATTGTTCTTCTTTTTCTTTTTTACAGATTTCAAATACTTTTTTAAGACTATTCATGTAGTTTGAAGTATTCTCTACATAATACGTTGAGATGTCATAAATTGCTGAATCCAATAATAATGACTTTACATCCTCCGGATAAGTATTAGCATAAACCTGCGCTATATAAGTCCCGTACGATACGCCGTAAACGTTCCAGTTTTTATAATTTAAAGCCGATTTTAAAGCGTGAAGATCTTCTGCTACAGCCAGACTGTTATAAGAATCAATATTAATTTTTCTGTTAATAAGATCCTGTTTACAGGCAATGGCAACATCTGTTTTTTGCTTTTCGTCTTCTTGTTCGGTTTGGTTTTTGGCCAGGATTTCAAGAAACTTTTTCCCTAAGTCTGTAGAAAGTCTTGGTTGCGAATAACCTGTGCCACGAACATCAAACAATACAATATCGTTGTTTTTTCTAAGAGGATGATCAAGCCATGACCATATATTATCTATACCGCTGGCTCCTGGCCCTCCCTGCAAAAAAACTACGGCATCAGGGTTTTTAATATTAGATGTGTTTTTTAAAACTGTAACTGCAATTTTTATAGTTTTACCGTCTTTACTACCCCATGTTTCGGGAACATTCAAATACCCCCAAACCATTTGATTTGAATCTGATTTTTGAAATTGAGAAAGAAAAGCAGCACTCTTTTCAAAAGTAACGTTCTGTGCATTTATTTTTCCTAAAAAAGTAACTAATAAAAAAGCAATAGCTATAAATGTGGTTTTTAATTTCATGGTTTTATTTATATGTTTTAATTATAACTTTTAAAAATTGAAGTCTATATCAATTATCTTTTCCTTTTCAAAATCTAACTCTAAATCTGCTGTATTTAAAGACTTATTGGGGGTTTCGATAATCGCAAGCAGTAATTTTTCATATTTTAATTGAATGAGTTCAATAGTTTCTTTTTGATAATTTGAAGTATTATAATCTATAGTTCCTGATAAATTCCCATTATCAATACCAAATGTGATAAGCAGTGGTAATCTATTATAATTTGTACTTATATCTTTTAATTGCAATTCCAGGCTTTCGTTTACTGCTATATTTTCATAAGTAAAGGATTGATTTTGAAGTACCAATAATGTATCTAATCGAAATGTATTTTGTATAATTTGAGGTACATCCTGATGCTCATCGATAAGCAAGGAGTTTTGCTGGGTTTTTAAAAGTACTTCCTCAAAAGTATGTTCTGAATTAATCTTGTTGCGTAGCGGCAGGGTTTTTACAAACATGCCCAATTGATTTTGCAATTCAGCATGGGTTCGTCCTGAATTAACCGTTCCCAAACAAAAATCTTCTTTTCCATACATGATATACAGGAGCATACTATAGGCACCTGTCAATAAAGTATGTAGCGATATATTTTTCTTTTGGATAAATTTATTTATCGCATCAAATGTTAGCGTTTTATAGATAAATTGAAGTTTACATGCATGCTCTTCCTCATATAAATCCTTATCTACAGGAATACTATTTTCCCATGTATATTCGTGAAGGTAAGTTTCCCAAAACTTCAGGTTTTTTTCATGATTAATTTTTTGTTCTTTTTCATACCAAACCGCATAATCTCTAAACTGAAATTCCAGTCTTACATCATTTGAATCTTCCTTATTTGCTATTTGTTTGTATTTGGATACAAATTCGTTTATTAAAATTTCAAGAGACCAACCATCCATTATAATATGATGGGTACAGAATACGAGATAATTGTTCCCCTCATTTTGATGAAATAAACCCACTTTTAACAGCGGTTCCTTATTCAATTCAAATGATTTATTTATATAATGATTTATAACATTTGTAACATTTTCCCCTTCAAAATTGAATTCTTCAATTAATACAGGCCTTTCTTCCTGCGAAAAAATTTGTTGATATGGAATTCCTCCAATCTCAATAAAATTAGTTCTCAATATTTCGTACTTCTTTTGCAATTTTAAAAATACCTGCTCCAGAACTTGCTTATTTAACTCACCGTTTATCCTGAATAATGCCGGCATATTGTAGGCTATTGATTTTTCTTCTTGCTGCGATGCCAGCCATATACCGTATTGTGACTGAGTTACATTATAATATTGAAGATCTTCTACGGCTATGATTTTTGTATTCTCTTTTTTCTCTTTTTTTTCTAAATATTTTGACAATGTTTCGATAGTAGGATAATCAAAAATATCTTTTAAGGTTATCCTGTAATGCAGTTTTTTATTGATCCTATTGATTAATTTCACTGCAATTAATGAATGTCCGCCAAGCACAAAAAAATTATCTGTAACACCAAATTCTATACCTCTTGGTAATAGTTCTTTATAGTATTTACAAAGTGCAATCTCTATTTCTGTCGTTGGGTCTTTATGGTTGACACCCAATTTTTCAGAGGCTAATTTTATAGATGAAAGGGCTTTTCTGTCTACTTTTTTATTAGGTGTTAACGGAAATTCATCCAAAGGAATAATCGCATGGGGAATCATATATTCCGGTAAAACTTCTCTTAAAGATTCAATTATCAAATTACTATTAAAAGTTTCTTTTTCTGTAATTAAATACGCTATTAAAATGGCTTGTTGTTCTTCACTTTTTTGTGCCACGACAACAGCTGCTTTTACAGATTGTATAGTATTCAAAATAGTTTCTATTTCCCCTAGTTCTATACGATATCCTCGTATTTTGACCTGATTGTCATTGCGTCCAAGAAATTCTATTTCGCCCTTCTCGTTCCATTTTCCTAAATCGCCGGTATTGTATATTCTTCTTGTAAGATCAATAGTGCTCTTAATGAATTTTTCATTGGTCAATTCTTCGTTTTTAAAGTACCCCGCAGCAAGGCCATCACCTCCAATATAAATAGCACCAACACTATCTACTGGTAAAAGCTGCATACATTCGTCCAGAATATATATCTGCGTATTATGTATTGGTTTACCAATATTTGAGGCTTCATTCGCCTGAAGTATTTTTTTACAACTTGACCATATCGTGGTTTCTGTTGGTCCATACATATTCCATAATTCTCCGTTGGTCTCTAATAATTTTTCGGCAAGTGTTTCGCTAAGCAAATCTCCGCCACATAAAATTTTAATATTTTTATTTCCTTTCCAGCCTGCATTATAAAGCATTTGAAAAAAGCTTGGTGTCGCCTGAATAATAGTTGGTTTTATTTCTTTTATTTTTAAAACAACTTCTAAAGGATCTGATAAAAGTTCCTGACTTGCCACATATAATTTAGCACCAGATATTAATGGTGCGAAAAATTCCAATATCGAAATATCAAAGGATTGTGTCGTTACAGAAAACAAATAATCCTTGTGTTTTATTTTTGGTTCATGTTTGATGCTGATTAAAAAATTTAATAATGCTTTGTGACTTATAGCAACTCCTTTGGGGTTTCCTGTAGACCCCGAAGTATAGATAATATAAGCAACCGAAGCCGCAAATGCTTCATCCACTTCAACCGAGTCTAAAATTGATTCTTCATTAATGATTAAATCTATATCTATAATTTCATTCTCTAAGTTTAGATCCTTTTTTAGATCATGGGTTGAAATGACTTGTTTAACTTCACTATGCTCAATAATATATTCCAGACGATCTTTTGGAAAAGCAGGATCTAAAGGGATATAGGCATTTCCGGATTTTAATATTCCGAGTAAAACCGCTACCAGATTTGCCGAACGATTCATTAAAACTGCAATTGGCACTTTATCTGATTGTTCTGTTCTTTTTTGCAGATAAAAAGCAATTTTATTTGATAAAACATCAAGATCATGATATGTATAAAATATCTCTTCGTCTACGATGGCGATGCTATTTGGTTTGTGAAGGACTTGCTCTTTAAAAAGGTCCACAACTGTAGCATTTTGAGGATAGTTAAATTGTGTTTTATTAAAATCGTAAAGCAACATCTGCCTTTCTGCAGTTGTTATATATTCATAATTTGAAATTAATTCTTTTGGGTTTGCAATTATCTCAGAAAGCAGTTTTTCAAAATGTGCTGTTACTTTATTAATTGCCGTTTCATCAAAATAATTAACATTATAATCAAAGTCAATTTTTACATCTTCAAGAGCATCAAATTCCCGAATATAAATAGCCAGCGCCACACGTTCTGAGTGATGTGACAGCGGAATTACAGTTGTTTGGGTATCATGAAAATGATCTGCATAATTTTGTTTTTCATACGATAAGGTGATATTAAAAAGTCTGTCTTTTTCATGAAACAAATCCAGTTCTTTTATCAGTTTTCCTAAAGGAAATCGTTGATGACGATAATCTTGTCGTAATTGTTGTTTAATTGTTTTTACCAGATCTTCAAAGCTGTCATCCTGATTAAACTGAATTCGCAAAGGAGAAATCCCCATAAACAAACCAACTGTTTTTTTATATATTGATTTACCTCTGTTCAATACTGGTAATCCTATGGCAAAATCTTTATTATGATGTTTTCTTCCAAAATAAAGATATAAGATGCCCAGAATTACATGAAAAGTTGTGGCCCCTAAATCTGTCGCTATTTCTTCGACTACATTATAAACCGATCTTTTGATTATTATTTCTTTTCGTTTACTTTGATTGGTTTTATCATTTTGATTGATTTTTTCAAATAACCTTTCAGGAAGCTGCTGAAATTTTGTTGTCCAAAATCTTTTATCATTCTGATAACTTTCCGATAGTGAATATTGCTCATCATCCTGAACAAAGTCTTTGTACGTAAAAGGGTAATCTGTGCTTATTTCTCCAAATTCAGAAAGTTCATTGTAGTTCTTCACCAATCTCTGAAACATTAGAGATGTTCCCCAGCCATCGGTAATAATATGATGATACACTGAGAAAAGATAATGCAGATTTTCCCTTACTTTTATTAAAATAAATTTATGCAATACATTATCCGAGGTAAATTCAAAAGGCGTTTCAAATCTTTTCTGCATAAAATCATTTGCCTCAATATCTGCGTTTTGCAATGATGAAAAATCAACAAATTCTAATGGAGAAATATATTTCTCACTGGTTTTCATTGTTACTTCATCATCAGACAAAGAGATACTGCTTCTATAAGTATCGTGCTGATTTATGAGTGCCAAATAAGCATCATTAAGTGTATTATAAACTATGGTTCCGTTAATAACTATTTTGGCTCCAATATTATAAATAGGGTCTTCCGGGAACATCAGTTGCTCGAAATATATATCTTGTTGAGGAAGTGTAAGTTTCATTTTTTGAATACTAGAAATTAAGGAATTAAGTGATCAAAAGCTTAGCCTTTAAAAGCCTTTTTAGATTATTATCGATAGAAAACTATACCCAGAAATTTTCTGTCAATTCTTCTTTAGAAGTAGTTTTTATATCCTTGACAATAGTACCGTAATCAAATTTTATGATTCTGTCTGCCAGATGAAAATAGGCATCATCATGGGTTACGGCAACTATGGTTTTACCTGCTTCTTTAAATTTTGGCAGTAGTTCTTCATAAAAATATTTTCTGAAATGAGGATCCTGATCTGCCGCCCATTCGTCGAGAACCAAAATTGGCCGGTTTTCCAGTAAAGCAAATATCAGGGACATACGCTTACTTTGCCCTTTAGAGAATTTCCTTCTAACAGATTCATCTTTATCATCTACAACGACCTTATCTAATTCCATTGTTTCTAATAAACCCGTGTAGTGACTATTATTTTCTAAAGTATAGTTATCGTAGTTTTTAGAAAACAAATGGTTGTCTGTAAATACGGCCGCAACTAAATCCTGAAAACTCATTGAATCAATTTCCTGATAATGGTTATTGATCGTTATTTTACCTTCTGATGGTGGATACAAACCTGTAAGAACGTTAATAAAAGTACTTTTACCTGACCCGTTTCCTCCTACTACAAAAATGGTTTCTCCTTTCTGGATGTTTAGATTTATAGGGCCTAGTTTAAATAAAGAATCACTATCTGCATTGGGATAAGCAAAACCAATGTCATTAAAATGCAATGATTCAAAATCATTGTTAGTTTGTGGCTCAGTTGGCGTATTATCTTCGGGAACTTCAAAATCTTTCATGAACTTTGAAATCCTTGTATTTGCAACAAAAAAACGTGTATATAATTGCTGCAAATTGATAATATTATTAATAGGTCCAGAGATAAAAAGAATTATAACTACATAGGCAATAACATCTTCTCTTGAAAGTAAATCAAAAGCCGGTAAGACAAATAAAATAACCGATACAACAAAATACAATCCATATTGACTGATTAAATTAATGGAGAGAAAGACATAATTTATATTAAAATCAAGATTCATAGCTGCATCTCTGTTAGGAACAATAAATTTATTCATTAGATTTTCTCTTCTTATCAGGTTAATTTTCAACTCTTTAAATCCTCTAATAACATCATCAACAGATTTGTAATAACCATCATTGTATTCTCTTAATTGATTGACACGTTTAGACATTGTGTTCATTACTATAAAATAACATGCTCCAACCAACACGATTAAGGCCACTACTATTAATGCCGAAACAAACGATAATGTAAACATGTATATCAAACACAAAACAAGCATTAGCAATGAATTTATTGTATGTGTAACCGTGTACGGAAGCAGAGAAAATGTTCTTAAATCTTCGACAACGGTATAAAATCGCTGCGAGCCAAATTGTTCGAGTTTTAGCAACGGAACGCTCAAAATTTTCTTAAAAATATTTTTCTCATTTTGATATAACATATCAAAAGAAAACTCATTTAATTTTTTCTGAAAAATAATATTCAGTAAGTAGGTGTAAACAAGAACAGCCGTAAAAACAATTCCCATGTAGCCATTTAAAAAAGCTTTATTTCCTGCCATTACATTATTAATAATGTACACGATTGCAAATGTCAATAAGGTATTTGGTACGGCATACAGCAGTAAATAGATTATCTGTCTTTTTTTTATTTTTAACATTTCTGATTTTATTAAATAATTTGATTTTTAAATTTGATACTCTAAATATTAATTGACTTGTTAGCTGGTTTTATTTTGATAAAAAAGGTATTCTTCTTTACAATTCCTGAAAGTGCATTTCTGTTAAAAACGATTTTTTTATCAGGGTTGTTAATTCCTTTACATGGTTATAAATAAAAAAATGATTCCCTTTTAAAATTTTATATTCAAAACTAGCACTGGTAAAATTCCTCCAGTTTGTGATCTCGTTGCAGCATTCTTCTTCAGATCCCATCATGGCATATATCGGGGTTTGCAGTTTAGCGTTATTCTTATTTTCTGAAGCAGTAGTTTTTTTTTCAATACATTCAAAATCTGCACGCATTATAGGCGCAAAAAAATCATATAAAACTGTATTTGTCAGTACTTCTTCAGGAATTCCACCTAAGTTTCTTAGTTCTTCCTTAAAGTGAAAATCATCTAACAAATAGCGTATAACATTTTCTTTTTTTTGTACACCGGGGCCAGCATTTCCGGTAACAATCAGTCGCTTTGGATAATAGCCGGCACGCTCAAGTTCTGAAACCACTCGTAATCCTAATGAAGCTCCCATACTATGCCCATAAATTATAAAGGGAGATCCATTACTTAAACTAATGATCTGTTTGCAATAATCAGCGATTGCCAATTGTTTTGATTTTAGTAATTTTTCCTCAAATCTTTTTCCTCTGCCCGGCAATTCAAGTGCAATGAATTCGATATCCGCATCAAACTCTTTCTTTAAAAAATCAAAAGAATAGGAACTTCCTCCTGCAAAATGAAGCAAAAACAATTGAAATTTATTTACTCTATTTTCCATGCTTATTAATTTTTAGTTACTTCTTCTTCTTATTTCTTCGTTACCAAAATTTCTGTCTTTTTTAGAAACTTTGTCGTTTCCAAAATTGTAAGACAGTGATACTTTGAAATAGCGATTACTTGGATAAGAGATAAAGCTTTGATTGATACCATTTACTGTTGAATAAGCATAGCTTGGGCTTGAATTGAATAAGTCATTTACCCCCACGGTTAAATTCATGTTTTTTACCAATGACTTAAATGCAACTGCCATATCTAATGAACTTGATGCTGAATAATGAAATAAGACATTATTATAGGCCGAATCATACCAAAAATTGACCTCGCCTACGATAGACTTTGATTTATTGAAATTTATAACATTATTAATTTGTGCACGAAATTCAAAACCATTCAGAAGCTCTACATCTACAGCAGGATCTGTTTTCTTTGCAGTACTATAATTTATAAATATATTACTGTCGGTTTTTAACCAATTAGTGATGTCCCATTGATAACTTTCTGTCAATGAATAATTATATTCATTAAAAAAGTTTTTAAATATAATGGTCTGTTCATTGGTCACTTTATTAACTTCGGGAATTACACTATATGAATTTGTAGTAGCGCTAAATGAAATTTTGGTAGACAAATTACTTTTATAAGTATGCGATAATTCTATGTTATTACTGTAAGATGGTAATAAGTATGGATTACCAATTGCAGATACCTGACTATTAATAAAATAACGTGCCGGATTTAATTGTCTGTAACCAGGTCTGTTTATTCTTTTTCCATAATTTACTATATAAGTGTTATTTTCATTTTGGGCAAATAACAAATAAAGCGTAGGGAATAATTTTGCGTACTTATTTTCATATTCCGGCGGAAATGCATCTAAAGAAACACCTTTGGTTTGTGTAAATTCAGAGCGTAATCCTAATTGCGCTTCCCATCTTTCATTAAACTTTTTAGAACCATTTACATAAACAGACTGAATATTTTCATCAAAGTCAAACTGATTGGATTGCAAAGGATTTAAAACAGGTGTTCCGCTTATGGTATTGTAATTATACAACTGGTAATTGGTTTTACTAAAACTCGCTTTACCACCATACGAAAGCTTAACCCATTCTATTGGAAATTCTACATCAATTTTTCCACTGTAATTGCTGACATCCTGAAAAGAATTTCCTGTGTTAGAAAAATCAATGTTTAAAAATTCTCCGTCAGGACTGTAGTTATTAGACAAAATACTATTTTCTCTTTTTGTATTATAATCCAGAATATCAAAATTAAAGACAATCTTTTTGCCTAACGTATCTAACTTCTGATCTACATAGAAATTAAATATCGAGTTGTTTTTATCATCCTTAGTATCTACGTTTCCTATTAAGTAATTTGTTATTTGCTGATTCTTGTCAAAAAACGTTGTTTTAACATCATCAGTTGTGGTAGGAATAACAACCATACGTAAATATTGTACACCAACTCTTGTGTTTTTAGTAAAGTCATAATCCAGCAGTAATCGGGTAGAAAAATCATTCTTCTTTTCCTTAGATTTACTTATTAATTTTAGAGGACTATCTACAAAATCAATTGTTGTTCTTTCTTCTCTGTAAAATGATCCGGAATTGTACACTCCGCTTATAAGAAAACTTAATTTATCTTTTTGATAACTAAAGTTATTTCTAAAGGTTCTCCATCCGTATTTTGCCTGATTCTCTACTAATGACATGCTATCACTCCAGGTATCTTTTTTGATCTTTTTATAAATGATATTAATAACACCGCTATTTCCTTGTGCTTCATATTTGGCAGAAGGATTCGTGATTACCTCAACTTCCTTGATATCACTTGCTGGCAATGATTTTAAAAAATTACTTAAATCTTCTCCGGAAAGCTGTACCATTCTACCGTCTATAGATATCATTACACCACTTTTTCCCAGCATAGAAATCTGATCATTTCTAACCACTAAGCCCGGGGTTTTTCCTAAAGCTTCAAAAATATTTCCTGTGCTGGTAATTGGACTTCGGTCAATGTTTACGACTGTTTTATCAGCTTCTCTTCTAATTTTTGTCGGAGAAGAATTAATCACCACCTCATCTAAAGAAGTACTTTTTTCTACCAGTACTATTGGTTCTAAAACCATTGGTTCTGTTAAATCAATTTTTTTTACAAAACTCAAATAATTACTATGACTTACTGTCAAAGTATAGGATTCGGCTTTTGCTTCAATTTCAAAATCACCATTGCTATTGGTAAGTGTTTGTTTTATGGTTTGATTTTTACCGTTTGTCAAAACAATGTCCACAAATGCGAGCATAGCTTTTTCGTCCTTGATCTTACCACTTATTTTTATTTGTCCGATACAAAAAAATGGGCTTATAATTAATATTAGTGTTATTATGATTCTTTTCATTTTTTAATTTGTGTAAATCTTTTTTATTATTTATTGTATTGATCTGCTATATTAATATTTTGATTTTCAGCTAAAACACTGAGGAATTCTTCAACATATTGCTCAAGTGATAAAACATTTTTGTTCTCATCATAAAAATGTTTTTTACAAACTAATTTTACCGTAATACCATTTAAGAAGAGTTTACAAACTAAACTTAGATCAAACCCTATATCCGTTTTCGTTTCTTTTATGGTACTTTTTTCTGTATTCTCTACATTATCAATCTCTGTTTCAGAAATTAGAAAATTCAGAAAACCAATAACATTTCGGTCTAAATCTATACCCGAAGCAATCCTAAAATCCTCGCGTATTGTTTCATAAGGAATTGTCTGTTCTATTCTGTCATTTAAATACTGTAAATAATTATTTCTGATAAATTCGATACTTAAATCAAAATCATTATTGAAATAGTTTGCTATCAAAACATCATCAATTACTCCGAGTATATTCTCTGTTTGCAAACCTTTTACTTCCCTTTCTCTGTTGTTGACCAAAATTTGATACAATTTTTGATCTTCTTTACCCGTCTTATTCAGGATCATTAGAAAAAATGCATTAAAAATTGCACTCACAGGAAGGTTCAAATCTTTACTAAACTCTTGTATTTTCTTAAACTCCTGTCCTGAAATAATCATTTCCTGCTCCAGAAAATCTTCTCTTTCAATTTCTTTAGTAACATGATTATAAAGTCGTTGATCTTCTAAGTTTTCAACCAGGTACATTCTTTTTTCGAATGCTTCTTCCGAATTTAGATACTGTTGCTGCAATGCAATAAACTGAAAGGGATGATGAAATTTTTTAATCTCCCTATCTTTTTCAAAATAAGCCACAGCTTGTTCTACAAGTATATCTGTTGTATAAGCATCTGCAAGAGAGTGATGTAATGCTACAAAAATTGTCGCTTTGAGTTTACTAACATCAGGAACAACAAAGGCTCTGATTAATTCTCCGTGAAGTAAATCAAATGGTTTATCCAATAAAAATTCTTTTCCTGTATTATAAATTTGCTTTTCATCATTTACTTCCGGCTTATTTACCAAAATTTTAATTTTAGTTTCATTGGCACTTATATATCTTTGAAAAACTCCATCTTCATTTTCTTCATATTTTATAGTAAGATTTGGAAAATGAGATAAAAAGATTCTGAATTTTTCTTCAAATTGAAATACATTGAAATAGGGCATTGTAAAGCTGAAGCTAACTGCCGAATACTTCATTTTATAAAATCTTTTTTGATTCGGTGATAAGGCTATCACATCCCCGATTTCCCAAATTTTCTCGTGATCGGAGGCAACGATTTGTTTTTCTGAACTACTTTTTTCTACCGAATTCTTCGATATTAACTTTGATAAATCTTCCAGTATTGGATTTTTTAATAAGTAGTCTATTTTTAACAGATAACCTTGTTGTTTGAGATTTGAAACGATTGATATTGCTTTAATAGAATCACCTCCCAAGTTGTAAAAATTATCTTTTAAACCTATCGTATCACATTTAAGAACTAGTTTCCAAACGTCGGCCAAAACCTTTTCTTCTGTAGTTGTGGCAGGCACATATGCTGTTTTTATTAAATCATCTTCTTTAACGGCCGGAAGTGCTTTTTTATCGATCTTTCCATTTATGGTCAAGGGTATCGAATTTAACTGAATATAATAGCTGGGTAACATATAATCAGGTAGTACTTTAATCAATTGAGATTGTATTTCTTTCTTGTCTAAAACGTCATTCAATACATAGTAGGCTACGAGAAATTTATCGCCTTCGTTTTCTCTTATAACCACTACAGAATGACTAATTCCTTTTATTTGCGAAATACTGTTTTCTATTTCTCCTAATTCTATCCTATGTCCACGAATTTTTACCTGATCGTCTGCTCTTTCTGCAAACTCAACATTTCCATCTGGCAACCATTTGCCTAAATCGCCTGAGCGATACATCAATTCGCCTTCTTTAAAAGGATTTGGAATAAACTTTTCTTTTGTGAGATCAGTACGATTAAGATATCCTCTCGCCAAACCATTTCCACCAATATAAATTTCGCCCGTAACGTTAATTGAACATGGTGAAAGGAATTCATTCAAAATATAAATGGCAGTATTGGCAATGGGTTTTCCAATAGGAATATTCACTGTGTTTAGTTTGCTATCTTTTTCTATTTTAAATATGGTTGCACATATACTTGTTTCCGTTGGTCCGTATGCGTTATAAAATGTCCCGTATTGTAAGTACTCTACAACTTTGTCGTACACGGCCGATTCGCCCGCACTTATCAAAACTTTTAAATCTTTTAAACTGCTTATGTCCAGTAGCTTTAAATAAGCTGGCGTTATAGTAGCAATGTCTATTTTATTTTCGATAATGTATTTTTCGAATAATTTAACATCCATTCGGGTTTCGTCGTTTAATACATAAAGACTGGAACCGGACAAAAGCGTGATAAATATTTCTGAAATCGAGGCATCGAACGAAAAAGACGCCAATTGCAAACTGTTCTTGCAATTTTTAAGTTCAAAAATATCAATCTGTGATAGTATGGTATTTACAATTCCTGCATGTTCAATAGCCACGCCTTTAGGATTTCCTGTAGATCCGGAAGTATAAATTATATAAGCCAGATCATCAGGAGATAGTTTTGGTTGCTGATAATGTACCTCAAGTGTTCCATCAAATTCTACATCTATAGAAAAAACATGACCTTCATAAAAATTTAAATCAAAGATGAATAAGGTCTCCGTAATTAATAATTTTAAATCGGCATCTTCAAAAATAAATGCTTTTCTATCTGCCGGTAAATGAGGGTCAATAGGTACATAAACAGCACCAGCTTTTAATATTCCAAGAATTGAGACAATAAACCATTCACTTCTGTTTAACTGCACCCCAATAAAATCTCCTTTTTGAATATTATAATTTTCTTGCAGATTATATGCCAAACGATCAGAAAGTAAATCCAGCTCACTATACGTTAGTGCTTTGTCTTCAAAAACTACAGCAATAGTATCAGGAATGTTTTTAACTTGTTGCTGAAACAAACTGATCAAGGTATTATTTTTTGGATAGTCAACAGCTGTATTATTAAAATCGTGTATTAGCTTCGATTTTTCTACTTCGGTTAAATAATTTAAATCGTCGATCGGGCTGTCTGGATTGTTTACTAATGTTGATAAAATTTGCTTAAAATGCTTCATGAACCGAATAATCATTTCAGATTCATAAACATCTGTATTAAAGTTTACCATGAACGATAAATGGTCTCCTAATTCCTGAAAATGAAATTCAATATCCTGCTTACACTTACTTGCTCCCAGATCATCAATTATTGTATGATCAAAGTTTTTATTAAATTGATTTTCTGATGAAATATTATGAAAAGTAAGCGAAATGTCGAATAACGGATTTCTTGCAGGATCGTAATCTAATTTTAAATCGTTTACCAAAACCTGAAAAGGATACTGTTTGTTATTGAATGCCAAAAAAGTATTTTTCTTTAGTTTTTGATAAAAAGTACTAAACGTATCTTCCGGAGACAAATAATCACGCAATGCCAATGGTTTTATGTAATAACCAATTTGGTTTTGCAAATTAAACTCGTCTCTGTTGACAATAGGAAATCCAATTGTAATATCCCTTTCGTTTGTATACTTGTATAGCAGGATTTTTAATATTGCCAAAATAGATGTAAATAAAGTTCCCCCTTCTTTTTGAAGTAATTTCTTTGTTCCAGCTAATTCATCGGCAGCTATATATGCCTGAAACTGATGTCCGTTATAGGTTTTAAACTTAGGTCTTTGTTTGTTTGCAGGCAGATTAATACGTGGTAATTCACCTGCCAGTTTATCTGTCCAAAACTTTTTATAGCTTTCCATTTTTCCACTCTCAAAAAGTGAATTTTCCCAGACAGCATAATCTTTATATTGCGTTTCTAATTCAGGCAAATTGATTGCCGTACCGTCCAGATAGAAATTATAAAAAGCCAGCACTTCTTTTTCTAAAATAGCATTAGACCAGCCATCACTTATTATGTGATGCAAATTGTAGTAGAAATAAAAGCTCTCTTCCGAAATTTGCAAAAAAGCAACTCTTAATAGTGGCCCTTTTTCTAAATCAAAGGGTTGGTACGAATCATTTTGAATGTACTTAAATACACTTTTTTCACGCTCTTCCTCTTCTCTCAAATCGATATGATGAGCTTTAAAATTCAATGCATTAAAATCTAAAATGAATTGCTTCAATTCGCCTTGATCATCGTTCTTAAAAACAGTTCTCAAAATCTCATGTCTGTCAATAACTGCGTTTATAGCTTTTTTTAAAATGGCTATATCTTTTACGCCCTGCAATAATTTATATGAAGGAATATTATAAGCAATTGAAGCAATTTCGTCCTGACTAACAATCCACAATGATTTTTGTGCCGATGAGGTTACATAACTTTCAGCAGGCCTGGCTTTCTCTATTTTGTTTTCTGACCGATTTTCAGCAGATTTCAGATAACTAATGATATCTTGTTTATGTTCCCTGATTTCCTGAACTAATTCAGAAGGAATTTTTCCATGTTTCACCGTAATTTCTAATTCCTCATTATAATTTACTTTAAGATAAATATCACTATCTCTCAATCTTCTCAACAGGTTTTTGATTAAATCTTCCATGGTTAAACATTTTTCTTCTGGTTAATAATTTATTCTTTTGGAACACATTGTTCAATGCTCAATAGTTTAACTACATTTTCTCCTTATGCAACTTATTAGACTTGTCTTCTTTTTGTTTGCTTTTTTTATTTATGAATGCTGCAAACTCTTCAATGTATGCTTCAAGAGATAAAGAGCTTGTGTTTTTTTCATAAAAATCTTTCTTGGATATCAACCTTACAATGATGCCATTTGAGAATAGATTACAAATCAAACTCACCTCACAAGACGCATCTGATTTGGTATAAATGGTAGTCACTTTTTCAAGTAAATCAATGTTAGAAAGGCTATTTTCTGAAATAATAAAATTCAAAAATCCAATGATGTTAGCATCTAAATCAATTCCTGATGCATCTCTGAAATCCTCTCGCATTGTTTCATAAGGAAGTGTCTGCTCCATTCTCTCTTTTAGATATTGCAGATAGGTATCTCTAATAGTCTCGATGTTTAAATCAAAATCATTTTCATAATAATTATGAATCAAAACATTATCAATTGCACCTAATATTCGGTCTGTTTCTAATCCTTTGATTTCTTTTTCTCTGCCTGTAACAAAAATTTGGTATAGCTTTTTAGCTTCGTTACCCACTTTGTTAAGAATCATGAGATAAAACACATTAAAAAGAGCACTAACCGGCACATTTAAATCAATTGCCAAATCTTTTATTTTATCGAATTTTTCCCCGAAAATTATAATCTCCTGTTCAACATAATCAACCCTTTCATTGTTATGATAGGTACGGTGCAGTAATTGATCGTTTAAATTTTGAACCCAATACTTTCGTTTTTCGAGCCCTTCTTCAGAATTAAGATATTTTTCCTGAAGCGTAATAAATTCGAAAGGATGATGGTAAGCTCCGATTTCTTTTTTACTACTAAAATAATTTACTGCTTCTTTTAAAATTGTATCAGTGGTATAAGCATCTGCAAGTGAATGGTGGATGGCTAATACTACTGTTGCATCACTTTTAATGACATCAGGAACTATAAAAGCTCTTATTAACGCTCCTTGAAGCAAATCAAAAGGTTGTTCTAATAAAAATGCTTTTCCGTTTTGGGTTATTACATCTTCATTATTGCTTTCTATTTCATTTACTAAAACCTGAATTTTAGTATCTTCTGCGGCAATATATCTTTGATAAACAGTATTATTTATCTCTTCATACCTCACTGTCAGATTTGGAATATGGGATAAGAATGCCTTAAAGTCTTTTTCAAATTGTAATAAACTAAAATCAGGTACTCTAAAACTTAGCGTAACTGCAGCATATTTCATTTTATAAAACCTTTTTTGGTTTGGTGAAAGCGGAATTAAATCTCCAATTTTCCAATTTGAAGTTGCGGTTTCGGCCTCCTTTTGACTTTCTTCTGTTGTGTCTTGAATTGCTGTTTTCTCAAGTTTTTTTGCTAAATCTTCCAAAACAGGATGTTTCAGTAAATGATCAATTCTTAATATATAACCCAGCTCTTTCAATTTGACAATTATCATTATTGACTTTATAGAATCGCCACCCAAATTATAGAAATGATCCTTTTTACCAATATTATCTGTTTTTAATACTTCAGACCACATTTTGGCCAAAACAATTTCTTCAGGAGTTTCCGGTGTCTCGTATTGCGTTTTTATCAAATCTTTTTCTGCAACTGCCGGAAGTGCTTTTTTATCTACTTTTCTATTGGTTGTCAAAGGAATAAAAGGTAACTGCACATAATAATTTGGCAACATAAATACAGGTAAAACCTTGCTCAATTCAGTTTGTATTTTGTTTTTATCTAAAGTTTCATCTGAAACATAATAGGCTACCAAATATTTATCTTCCTCATCCTGCTTAACAATTACTACAGAATGTTTTACGCCTTCAATTTCGGAAAGGCGATTCTCGATTTCTCCTAATTCAATTCGATATCCATGAAGTTTTACCTGATCGTCTACTCTTCCTTTGTATTCCAGATTTCCATCAGGTAACCATCTGCCCATATCGCCTGATTTGTACATTCGTTTTCCTTCCTGAAAAGGATTAGGGATAAAGGTGTTAGAAGTCAGTTCCTCACGATTTTGATATCCTCTGGCCAAACCTGCTCCGGCTATATATATCTCGCCATAAATACCTGTTCCGCAAGGATTAAGATTAGCATCAAGTATATATATCTGTGCATTTTTTATGGGTTTTCCAATCGGTATATTTGTAGATTGAAGCTTATCTCCTTTCCCTACCTTATATCCTGTGCAACTAATACTTGATTCTGTTGGTCCAAATGAATTATAGAAAGAACCATATTCTAAATATGCCGTAACTTTATCATAGATTGCGGCCTCTCCTGCCGTGATAAGCATTTTTAGGTTTTTAAGACAATTGATGTCTATAAGTTTTAAAAATGCTGGTGGAAGTGTTGCAATATCAATTTTATTTTCAACTATATAAGCTTCAAATGCTTTAACATCCTTACGGGTTTCTTCACTTAAAATATAAAGGGCACTTCCTGATAAGAGCGTATTGAAGATGTCCCAAATTGAGGTATCAAAAGAAAAAGAAGCAAATTGTAAACTATTCTTATAATTTTTCATTCCAATTGCCTCTCTTTCTGAGGCAATTGTATTTACAATTCCTGCATGCTCGATCATTACTCCTTTTGGATTTCCTGTTGAGCCCGATGTATAGATAACGTAAGCTAAATCCTGGGGAGTTAAATTTTGTTTTTGGTACGCAGCTGTTTCTATAGAGGAATCAAATTCTACATCTATAGAAAAAAGTAGTCCATCATAAAAATCCAGATCAAAAATAAATGCCGTTTCTACAATCAATAGTTTTAAACCTGTGTCAGAAATAATAAATGACTTTCTGTCTTCTGGCAATTCATAATCTATTGGAACATAAACTGCACCTGCTTTAAGAATTCCTAAAAATGAAATAATGTACCATTCACTTCTATGCAACTGAACCCCTACGAAATCTCCCTTTTCGATACCATGTTCTGTTCTTAAACTAACAGCCAATCTATCTGTAATTACATCCAGTTCTTTGTATGTTATGCTCTTTCCTTCAAAGAAAACAGCCTCATTATCTGGTGTTTCTTTAACCTGAATTTCGAATAAATCTACCAGTGTCTTATCTTTTGGAGAGTCACCGGCAGTATTATTAAATTCATGTATTAATGTAGCCCACTCTTTTGTACTTAAATAGTTTAAATCTTTAATAGCCTTACCAGGGTTGCTATGTAAATCAGCTACTAATTCTTTAAAGTGACTCATAAATTGAATCACCATATCTGAGTCATAAACATCAGGATTGTAATTGAGTACAAATGACAAATAATTTCCTATTTCCTTAAAGTGAAATTCAATATCCTGTTTGCATTTATTACTTCCCAAATCTGAAATTTTAGATGTGTTAAAAATTTCAGTGTTATTCTCAGATGAAGTGTTATGAAAGGTTAGTGAAATATCAAAAATAGGGCTTCTGCCAGGGTCATTTTTTATTTTTAAATCATTTACCAGAATCGGAAAAGGATACTCTTTATTATTAAAAGCTAAAAAAGTATTGTCTTTTAGTTTTTTATAAAATTGGGCAAAAGTCTCCTCCGGCAAAATATGATTACGCAACGCCAATGGTCTGATATAAAACCCAATCTGATCCTGTAGGTTTAAATTATCTCTGTTGGCCATAGGAAAACCAATCGTAATATCTGTCTCATTTGTATATTTATACAAAAGAATTTTTATTAACGATAATACGGACATGAACAAACTACCGCCTTCTTTTTGGGTTATTTCTCTTAACTTATTTACTTCGTCAGGCGAAATATAGGTTTGAAACTGGTGTCCGTTATAGGTCTGAAACTTTGGTCTTTGCTTGTTTGAAGGTAAGTTTAAACGAGGCAAATCACCGGATAATTTTTCTGTCCAGTATTTTTTGTAATCCTCCATTTTTTCACTTGCCAGCAAAGAACTTTCCCATACCGCATAATCTTTATACTGCATGTTAAGTTCCGGCAGGTTAATGCCGGATTTAGTACTATAAACGCTGTAAAAAGCAAGGAATTCTTTTTCTAAAATATCATTAGACCAACCATCACTAATGATATGATGCAAATTATAATAAAAGCAAAACTCCTGCTCATTGATCTCTAAAATGGCAACTCTCAATAAAGGTCCTTTTTCCAGATCGAATGGGGTATTGGTATCATTTTTAATATAATTAGAAATACCTGCCTGAGCATTACTTTCGTTTTTGAAATCTACATAATCAATTTTAAAGTTTAAATCAGCAGTATTAAGGATAAATTGTCTTAATTCTCCGTTTTCATTGTTTTTAAAAACTGTTCTTAAAATTTCATGTCTGTCAATTACTGCTTTTATAGCCTGGTCTAAAACATCAATATTTTTTAACCCTTTTAAGACACTATAAGACGGGATATTGTATGCCAATGAAGCTTCAGGATCCTGGCTTACAATCCATAATGATTTCTGGGCCGATGATAACGGATAACTATCTGATTCAGGGGCTTTTTCTATTTTATTTGCAGTATCATCCTCAGATGATTTCAAATATTCAAGAATATCTTTTTTGTGCGCTCTGATTTCTTCAACAAGTTCTGATGGAATTTTACCTTGTTTTACTGTTATTTCAAGCTCTTCTTTATCGTTTACTTTTAGATAAATATCGTTTTCCCTTAATCTTTTCAGCAGGTTTTTGATTAAATGTGCCATTCTTAAATACTTACCTTTTCGTTATTGTATTCTATCGTTTTTTCTCCAAATAATCTTTCGGCATCTATACCTCTTTTTTTACATTCTTCGATCAATCTATTAGATTCTACAATAGGTCTTGATTCGTCTGTATACTTAATTGAGCTTATAAAAACAAGCCAAGGCTCTAACCCCATTGCGTAGACAAAGACATTTTTAGGATTATAGATATCAACAAGCGACTTGCCCTGTTCAAAATCACAACCCGCTAATCTTCTGGATAAGTCTTTGTTTCTTTCTAATTTATCCGGCATTAATGGTCCGTATAGCCATGATAGCGGGGCACCATCACATTCCATACCTAAAAACAATACATCAACATCTCCTAAGATTTCATGGATTTTTTTATAAATAGAAGGCTCCACATTACAAGAATCTGCTACAAAAAGTATTTTTAAATCATTATGCAAAGCGATATGATAGCATAATTTACTTCTTACATCCAGATCAGAATGTTCTCCTAAAAATGGAATTCCTGTTATGGTACAATCGCCCATATTTACGCTTTCCATATCATCAAGTTCAATCACATTTTTAAACCCGATGATATTAAACATCAATTTCAAGTTTGGATCCTGTAAGCTTCCTTTCCCCCCGCTTGGAACAATAATATTTTTAATACGATGACGTAATTGCAATAACGTTTCTAATAAAATATGATCCTGGTGATTGTGTGTAATTAATACATAATCAATTTCTTCCGGTAAGTCGTTTATGGTATATCTGTTTACATCTGTTTCGTAACCATCATAACTAATAACAGGATCTACCAGAATCGATACTTTGCTGGTTTCTACTAATACACAAGCATGTCCGAAATAGCGTGTTCTAACTCCACTACCCTCATATTCTTTAAATTTAGCCGGTGCTTCTTTTGTAAAAAATTGTTTGAACAATGCTTCTTCTTCTCCAGATAAACCAAGTTTATCTTTGATTGTATTGTAATTTCCCGGTACTTTTTTCATTTTAAATAATTCATCAATCACATCTGATTTAAATGGAATATCTAAATGAATAAGATTATTGTCATTAAGTCTTGGTGTACTCAATACAAAAGATCTTGAATCATCGGCCTCAACTAATTGTAAAGAAACAGATTGTGCCTTTTCATCATAATATTTGCTTTTGTAAAGTAAGTATTCATATAATCTGAAATTTGGGTTATTATTCAAATCATAAATCAATTCTACATAACCTTTTAAGATATCAGGAACTTTTTCATACAAAGAATTTAAAGAATATCCTTTTGCTTCTTTTTGCAACAACTCATTTAACTCTACAATTGCATCTGCGAATTCTAATAAAGAAGATCTTCTGCTTAAAGTATCGTCGTATAAATTTTTAATCTCATCAATTCTTCCTCCGTCATAATCAATAAAAGGACCACCCAGCATTTTTGGATTTTGCACTGCTGCTGCATGTATTTTTGGATTCTTGATATAAGATTCCATAATCTTAAGATGTCTCTCTTTAATGTTCATGGCTGCTGTTGCAGGCGATACGATGTGCGACCATGCATACCATCTGTCTACTAATGCTTCTAATGCTACGTTTAATTTTAAATAATAAGTGTTGTCGTTTGATTCCATTTTAATAAATTTCTGAATGTTAAGTCAATTCGTTTTTAGATAATAATTTTGTCTGTAATACTCTCTTCTGTTAATTCCTGACTGTACCAGATTTTGTTTCTGATTTCTGTAGCGATAGTTTTAATATCCGGGTTGTTAAAGAGTACATCCAGTTCAATTTTGACATTGAATGCTTTTTTGATTTCTGCAATAACCATAATGGCCTTTATACTCTGACCTCCGAGAAAAAAGAAATTATCTGTAATTCCAATTTTATCCCGGTTTAATACTCTTTGCCAGATTTCGACCAATTCAGATTCAACCTCGTCGGTTGGAGCTACATACTCAGATCGGATCAAATCTGCATCGTCTACTGAAGGAAGTAACTTTTTATCTACTTTACCATTTGTGGTAATTGGTATGGCTTCAAGTTGAATATAATAACCCGGTAGCATATAATCGGGTAATACTTTGCTTAATTCTGACTGGATAAGGTTTTTATCTAATGTAATGTCAGCAACATAATAAGCTACAAGATATTTCTCGCCATTGTCTTCTTTTACAGCAATTACAGACTGGCTGATTTGCGGAATATTTGAAAGAGCATTTTCTAATTCACCTAATTCTATTCTGTATCCGCGAATTTTTACCTGATCGTCTACACGGCCTGTATAATCAATGTTTCCATCAGCAAGCCATTTTCCTAAATCTCCTGTTTTGTACATCAAAGTATCTTCACGGAAAGGATTTGGCACAAATTTTTCCTGCGTAAGATCAGGTCGGTTTATATAACCGCTTGCAAGTCCGTCTCCGGAAATGTATAATTCTCCTTTTACTCCTATTGCACAAGGATTTAAAGATTCATCCAGAATATAGATTTGCGTATTAGCGATTGGTTTACCTATTAAAACCGTTTCCTGAGCATCTTTTACATCATAAATAATACAACCAACAGTAGCTTCTGTAGGTCCGTATTCATTAATGATTCTGATATTTGGATTTAGGTTTTGAAGGATTCTTACCTGATTCTCCAATAGTGCTTCTCCTCCAACTATTGCCAGTTCTACAGCTGTTGAAGACAACTCCAGACTTTCTAAAATATTAATATGGGCTGGCGTTAGTTTTATGCTTGTAATATCACTTTTTAAATAATCTTCAAGCAATTGAGCAATATCATCTGTGGTCTCAAAAACAGTTAATGCTCCTCCGCTTATCAATGGCAAAAACAAACTTGTTACTGTCAGGTCGAAAGAAAGTGAAGTAAACAATCCGAAATCAAGATTTCCTGATCTGTTTGCTGAATAATAGTCTTTTCCCCAAAGAAGATAATTTGTTAATGATGAATGCGCAATTTCTACTCCTTTAGGATTTCCTGTAGAACCTGAAGTATAAATTACATAAGCCTGATTTTGAGGTAATATTCTTTGTTTTTTGAAATGAACTTCAAGATCGCTATCAAATTCTACATCAACAGAAAAGATATTTCCATCAAAATCCAAATCAAAAATGAATGCAGTTTCTGTAATAAGTAGTTTTAAATCTGCATCTTCAAAAATAAATGCTTTTCTGTCTGATGGTAATTCTGAATCAATCGGAATATAAACGGCTCCAGCTTTTAATATTCCCAGTATAGAAATAATTACCCATTCGCTTCTGTTGAACTGAATTCCAACAAAATCACCGGATTCTACATTATAATTTTCGATTAAAGTATAAGCCAAACGATCTGTAATAAGGTTTAACTCACGATAGGTTATATTTCTATTCTCAAAAATTACGGCAACATTATCGGGTGTTTTTTGTGCTTGATCTTCAAACAAATCAACAATTGTCCTGTCTTTTGGATAATTGAAATTGGTTTTATTAAAATCATACAACAATTGATTTTTTTCTTTCTCAGTCAAATAATCAATAGTACCAATATTTAATGCCTCTTTTCCTGTACTAAATTGATTTGCAATATTAAAGAAATGTGCTTTTAAATTTTCGATCGCTTCTGTGTTGAAAATAGTACTGTCATATTTGAATTCTATTTTAAACCAGCTATCTGAGGGAACTACTGTTGTATGAAAACTATAATTGGTCTGATCTGCAAAATCAACTTTTCCAATTGTTATCTTTTTATCTTCCTGACTATACAAAGATGTTATTTCGTCATCGATGTTGTCTTGTACCAGGAAGTTTTCGAATACAACTATATTGTTAATCAATCCCATGCCTAGTTCGCTTTGCGATTGTACTTCGGATAAATTAATATAATGGTGCGTTGTACTTTCCAGCATTTCTAAATGCAATTGTTTTAGAAATGTTGCCGGCGTATCATTTTCTTTATAATTAACCCTGACCGGTATTGTATTACTAAATAATCCTACGATACCTTCTACATCTTCTAACTCACCTGGTCTGCCCGAAACTACGGTACCAAACAAAACATCGTTTGTGCCATTGTATCTGGATAATAAATATCCCCAAACTCCCTGAATATAAGTACTCAAAGTAATACCTAAATCCTGATTGAATTGCGTTATATTTTGAAAAACAGCTCCGTTCACAAAAAGTTCTTCGGCTTTGTAAACCGGTTTTCCATCTCTGTTTTGAAGATTTTTTTTCTTAAACGGAATTTCAGCAACAGTTTCTATTCCATTCAGATAATTTTTCCAATAAGAAAGTGATTCGTTTTTATCAATTTTTGATAACCAGTTGATATAATTAGCATATTTAACCGGTTCAGGCAAAGTAATATCCTGATTATTGCTCAATGCCATTAAAATGCGGTAAAAATCATTGACCAGGATGCTTACACACCAACCATCCATAAGAATATGATGATGACTCCAGATGAAAACATATTCGTTTTGCTTATTGGTTTCTACAACTTTTAATCTCATTAATGACGGTTTACTCATATCAAAACCGCGGTTTCTGTCATCTTCTTTTATTTTCTCAATAACACTTTCAACATCTGATTCGTCTGCTGAAATTTTTTCAAAAGAAAAATTACCTTCTGCTTCTTTATGCACGATTTGCAAAAGGACATCATCTAAACTATCTGTAAATGAAGTACGAAGAATTGGGTATCGTGCTATTAATTTATTGAAGGCCTGTTTTACTAATTCAATATCAAGATTGTTGGTTTGAATACTGTATGAAAATTGCTCCAGATACAAAGGACTATTGCGGTTTACCAACCAATGGTAGTATAAACCTTGCTGTAATGGGGAAAGCTCATAAATATCTTCAATACCATTATCGCTATTGAATTCTGCCAGTTTTTGATTTGATATTTTTTTATACGTCAAATCTGAAGCTGTTAAATACTTTTGTTTTGCAGAAGCCAACTCAATTATCAGGCTTTGTAAATTTTTGCTATAATATTCGTTAAGTTTTTTGATTGTTTCTTCGGTATAACAATCGGCAGAATAACGTATTGAAATCCTTAATTCACCCGAAATCATCATTCCGGTTATATCAAGCAAGATTTTACTTTTGGTATTTTCTATAGCCAATGGAAGTCCAATACTTTCTGATGAAAATTTAAATAACTGATTTGATTTTTTGTCTTCGGTATTATCTCCAAAATCTCCCAGATAATTAAACTGTATTCTTGGCAAAAGTTCATTTTCAAAAGGTTTATCCAAATAATTCAATATTCCGTAACCAATACCTTTGTTTGGTACTTTGCGCAACAATTCTTTGGTGGTTACTAATTCATACTCATCAGAGTTGGATAAATCCAGTACAAAAGGATACAGGGTTGTAAACCATCCAACAGTTCTGCCTATATCAACACCATCAATGATTTCTTCACGACCATGACCTTCCATAGCAATCACACTTTTTCTGATGCCAAAAACATCACGTATTGCCAATCCTAATCCTGTTAAAAGAATATCGTTTATCTCTGTATTATAAACATCATGAACCTTTGTTTTGAGTGTTTCTGTGATGTCTTTTTCTAATTTAAAACCGTATTCTTTGTTTAAATTCCAGGCAATATCAGACGATTCAAAATCGACGGGAAAGTCCATTATTTTATTCTCAGAATAATTCTCCCAATAAGTACGTTCTGCCTGCATTGTTTTGCTTTGTGCAAACTGACTTTGCGCACTGGCCCAACGCTGAAACGAATCTGTTTTAAGAGGTAAAGGCACTAAAGTTGCTGCTTGATGAGACTCATATAAGGCGGATAAATCTTCTAACAAAATGCGCCATGAAACTCCATCAATAACCAGGTGATTAATAATTAGAGCCAATCGGTCTCCATCTGAAAGTCTAAAATGCCCTATATGAAACAGTACTCCTGAACTTATATCAATTGTTGATTGTAATTCTTCTCCAATTGTTTGCATTGCTGCCAATTGATTTTCTTCTTTTTGCAAATCATAAAATACAATTTTATAATGCTGCGCAGATGCATCACGATTATATTGATTCCATTCACCATTTTCGTATTTGTACACCATTCGCAATGCGTCATGATGCAATACTAAAGACGAGATTGATTTCTCTAAAATCTTAGCATCGATAGCCCCGTTCCAATTTAATAGTACAGATTGATTGTAATAATCCTTATTTGGAAAAAGTTGATTATTCAGGAAATAATGCTGAATTGGAGTCAATAAAACATCTCCAATTACCTGAGACTGATCTACTTTTAATTGATTAAGTGAAAGCATTTTGGCTAAATCCCCTAATATTGGAGTTCTTAAAATCTGCTCTACTTTAAGCGAATAACCTTGCTGTCTCAGGCGTGAGATAACTAATATAGATTTAATAGAGTCTCCACCAAGATTATAGAAATTATCTTTTATACCAATATTTTCATATTTTAAAACATGAGACCATGCCGCAGCTAAGATTTTTTCTTCTACAGATTCTGGTGCTACATATGCTGTTTTAATCAAATCTGCTTCTCCTACTTCAGGCAACAACTTTTTATCGACCTTGCCATTTGTTGTAAGCGGTAATGATTCTAGCTGAACGTAATATCCCGGAAGCATATAGTCGGGCAACACTTTGCTTAATTCTGACTTAACGTGGTTTTTATCTAAAGTTGTATCAGCAACATAGTAAGCAACCAGGTATTTTTCGCCCTTGTCTTCTTTTACTGCAACTACAGAATGGCTAATTTCCCTAATGTTTGACAGCGTGCTTTCCAGTTCTCCTAACTCTATTCTGTATCCACGAATTTTTACCTGATCGTCTATACGTCCCGTATAATCAATATTTCCATCAGCAAGCCATTTTCCTAAATCGCCAGTTTTGTACATCAAAGAAGCCGCACGAAAAGGATTTGAGATAAATTTTTCTTTGGTAAGATCCTTACGATTAATATAACTTCGTGCTAATCCATTACCGGAAATATATAACTCTCCGGTCACACCAATGCCAACAGGATTTAATGCTTCATCCAGAATATAGATTTGTGTATTGGCAATTGGTTTACCAATAAGTACCGTTTCCTGAGCGTCTTTAACATCATAAACAATACATCCAACCGTAGCTTCTGTAGGTCCATATTCGTTAATGATCCTAATATTTGGATTCAGTTTTTGAAGGATTCTTACCTGATTTTCAAGTAATGCTTCCCCTCCTACTACAGCCAGTTCTATCGCCGTGGCAGATAAATCAAGACTTTCTAAAATACTGATGTGCGCAGGCGTTAGTTTTATGCTGCTAATATCACTTTTTAAATAATCTGTTAGTAGTTTTGAAACATCATCTGTAGTTTCAAAAACTGTCAGAGTTCCTCCACTTATTAATGGTAAAAACAAGCTGGTTACAGTTAAATCAAAAGATAATGAGGTAAACAAACCAAAATCAAGATTTCGGACCCCGTTTTCTGAATAATAATCTTTTGCCCACAATAGGTAATTTGTTAAAGAGGAATGTGCAATATCTACCCCTTTCGGATTTCCTGTTGAACCTGAAGTATAAATTACATAAGCCGAACTATCTGCAGAAACAACTTGCCCTGCATTAATAATAGGATATTTGTCTGCTTTTGAATAAAAAGCATTCCACTCAACAGTATCAATAATTACTTTACAATTACTGTCTTTCTCAATAAAATCTATTCTTTCCTGCGGATATGCAGAATCTATTGGTACATATGCTGCACCAGATTTTAAAACGGCTAATATGGATATTACTAATGTTTCGCTTCTGTCTAGTTTTATACCAACCTTATCCTGAGATTCTACGTTATATTTAGTTTTTAAATAACAAGCAAACTGATTGGCTTTTGCATCAAGTTGTGCATAAGTCAATTTAATCTCATCAAACACTAATGCAATTCCATTTGGTGTTTTTTTGACCTGATCTTCAAATAACGTAACAAAAGTTTTTTCACTTGGATAATCAACCTCAGTTGCATTAAAATCAAATAAAACTTCTTGTTTTTCTTCGGCTGTTAAGTACTCTATACTTTTTGTTTGCTGAGTCGGATTTTCGACTACACTTTCAATCAGGTTTTTAAAATGATTAATGAATTTTGTAACAAACGTCTCATCATATAAATCATTATTGTAGGATATAGTTAGTGATATCGTATTACCTACTTCATGAAATACAAGCTCTAAATCAAAATTTAAATTTACAAATCCAAAATTCAGTATCTCTTCCGCTTTCTTTTCGTCAATAACAATTCCTTTGTTTACTTCAGAGAAATTATAAAGATTAACCATGACATCAAAAATGTAATTTCGGCTAATGTCGTGTGCCAGATTAAGCTTAGAAACTGTCATATCAAAAGGATATTTTTGATGTGAGAAGGCTTCTAAAATGGATTTCTTTTCATTTTCAAAAAATGTCAAAAATGAATCTTCCTCTTCAACGGTACTTCTTAACGGTACTGTATTTACATAAAAACCAATTTGATCTTCTAAATCCGAATCTTCTCTTCCCGCAACTGCAGTTCCAAGTGTAATATCTTTTTCCTGAGCGTATTTATGAAAAAGAACTTTTAAAACAGACATTAATCCAACAAACAAAGTTCCTCCGTTTTCATTACATAAAGCTCTCAACTTAGCTGTTAACTGAGGAGACAGATACGAAAAATACATGTGACCATTAAACGTTTTAATCTTTGGCCTTGTTTTAGAACCTGGTAAATTCAGTCTTGTTAAATCTCCTGAAAGTTTATCAAGCCAAAAATCTTCATGTTTTTTATAAACTCCTTTTTCAATTGCTGCCAATTGCCAGGAAACATAATCCTTATACTGAATTTTGATATTTTCAGGCTCTTTTTCTCCGTATTTTATAGCTTTATAAAAAGCAAAAATATCTTTCTCTAATACTTCCAGCGACCATCCATCGGTAATGATGTGGTGCATATTGTAATAAAAAACAAAAGTATTTGCCGTTAATTGTAAAAAAGCTACTCTGAATAAAGGCCCGTTTTCTAAATCAAATAACTTTTTATTATCGTCCAGCATGTAGGTATTCGCTTTCCTTTTGGAATCTTCTTCGGTACTGAAATCCAAATAAGTAATAGGGAAATTTGAATCTTCTTCATTCAAAATCCATTGTCTTACCTCTCCATCTTCGTTTAATCGAAAAACAGTTCGAAGAATTTCGTGACGTGCGATTACTTTTCTCAGGGCTTTTTCAAAAATGGCGATATCATATTCTCCATCCAGATAAACTCTGGAATGAATATGCTGTGCTTTAGAGTTTTCTTCAACCTGGCTCATTAGCCAGATTCTTTTTTGCGCATGCGAAACTGGGTAACTTTCTTGTATAACTGCTTTGGTAATTCCGGAATCGGCATTTGAATGTCTGGCAAGAAAACGAATTAATTCTTCCTTATTTTTTTTAATCTTTCCAATGATTTCACTGTCTAATTCTCCATCAAAATTAATCTCAAGATTATCACCATTCAATGAAATTATGACATCATTATCTTCTAATTCTTTTATTAAGTTTAACATTGATCTAAATTTTAAATATTCTTAAAAAAAATTAACTTTTGGTTTTTCAACATTTATATAATAATAGAATTTTGTCCTTTGGCTTTTTCCTGCATGGTAGTCATCATGATGTCTAGCTCTATTTTTTCAGCTAGTTTTTTAACTGTAGGATTCGTGAATATGTCCAGGATATTCAACTCAATGGCAAACACTTTATTCATACGTTTCATTAAGGTCATCGCTTTTAGCGAATCTGCTCCCAAATCAAAAAAGTTATCCAGTACACCTATTTCCTTGTAACCTAAAAATGACTGAAATAATGCACATAACTGCGACTCGATTTCATTAGACGGAGCCAGATATTCTACTCCAAGTTCATTACGTTCCAGGAAAGAATCTTCTGTTGCTTCTGAAACTTCGGTAATCGTTTCTTTAGTTAACTCAAATAAATTAGGATCTTTTAATGATACTACAACCTGAGGATAGGATTCTGTACGCAATGTTTTTTCGACTATTTCGATCAAATTCTTGTGATTGATACGATTCTCGCCTATACCATCTAAATTGACACTATACCAGTTGTTTTGCTCGCTTATCTGGCTCTTAACAAAAGCATCAATAAATGCATTTGATACTGCGTACGCTCCGTATGTAAGTCCTCCTAAGATGGAAGCTAAACTTGACGTGATCCATACAAAATCCAGGTTTCTGGTTTTGAATACGTTCTGTATATTGATTGTACCTTGTACCTTTGGCAAAAACTGATTTAGGGCAATTTCTTCGCTCAGCTTTTCGACAGGTTTAAAAGTAGATGGGTCTATATTTCCTGCTGTATGAAATACTCCCGAAATATCTCCATAATCTGTTTCGATCTTTTGTACAACGTGATTCAGCTGGCTCAGACTTGAAATATCAGATTGATAGTAATGAATTTGCCTGTTATTTTGTTTTAAGTCCTGTAATGTCCTGATTAGTCCAATGGTATTCGAATCTGCATTTGAATCTGCCAGAATGTTTTCCCATAAAGATTCTGATGGAACATTTTTGCGGCCAATAAGAATAACTGTCGCATTGTAATTATCGGCTAAATGAGTTGCAATAGTTTTACCTACTGAACCTAAACCTCCGGTTATTAAAAAGGTTTTATTTTCTTTTAGCTGTTTGTTTTCAGGATTATAGCTGATTCTTTCATAAAATTCCAACCATCTGTTTTTACCTCTGTAGGCTACCGTAGTATCTGAATAGTTGTATAAAAGTTCTTCTGTAATTTTAGAAACAAGTTGCGTATCACCGTTAGCTTGGTCAACATCTATACTATTGCTAAATATATTTGCATTCTCCTGAGAAAAAACATGTAATTGTTTCATAGAAGCTGCCATCGTTACATTGATGATTTCATCGCCAATGATTTGATGGTTTAAACTATTTAATACAGTTATTTTCTTTTTGGTTTCCGGTAAATAATCCTGTACTCTTTTGGCCAGATTATTAATGATAGAGAATACAGATAATAAATTTTCCTGACTTATTTCATTAAAATCCCAGTTGAAAACAATCTGGTTTACTTGTAAATTATTTTGTTCCAGATTTTTGAATATCGATTTGTAATCTTCTTCATTAAAAGGATTAATTTTTAATTCGTTTTCATTTATAATTTCAAAAGAAGAACCTTTTTTAATTTCCAGTACTTTATATCCGTCGTTACGCAATGCCTTTATTAAGTTCGTAACCAGTATATTTTCATCAGAAAAAATAAGGAATGTATTATTTTGCACGGCATTTTGGTTCTCTTTTTTCAAAATTGACTTTTTCCAGTTTGGTACATAAAACCATTCCTCAAAAGACGAAGTTGTATTATGTCCCATTTTGCTAAAAGGGTCCACTTTAAAATCAAGTTTGTAAGTATCAAAGCTATAGGTTGGTACAGAGATTTTTTTTCTTTTTTCGTGAGCATAATATTCTGCCCAGTTTATTTTTATTCCCTGACTCCAAAGATTTCCAATAGCATTGGTAAATTTTAAATTATCATCTGCTTCCTCGTTAAAACGTCTAAGTGTTTCAATAGCAGTATTTTTCTTAGAATAATTACTATTTTGTTTACTCAAAGACAAAAGTGTAGTTCCCGGACCAACTTCAACCAGAATACTATTTCCTTTTTGAAGAATTAAATCAATTCCATCATTAAAATTTACAGTTTGTCTTAAATGATTGACCCAATATACAGGCGAAGTCGCTTCATCATTCTTAATTTGTTTACCGGTTAAGTTTGAAACAAAAGGTAATGCAGGATTTGATAATTTAACGTTACTGAACTTCTCCTTATACTCTTCTAGCATTGAATCCATCATAGCAGAATGAAATGCATGTGACGTTTTTAACTTAGAAAATGATATTTCTTTTTCGGTTAAAAGCTCGCCAAATAACGCAACATCTTCAATGGTTCCTGAAATAACACAAGTTGTTTTTGAATTGATTGCTGCAATCGAAAGGGTATCATTTAATAAATCTTTGATGTTTTCTATTGGTGAATCAATAGCAATCATGCTTCCTTTTTCGATGCTGTACATTAATTGTGCTCTGTTTACAATTAAATACAAAGCATCTTCAAGAGAAAATACTCCTGCAATACATGCTGCAACGTATTCGCCTAAACTATGACCAATCATGTTTTCCGGCTTAACACCCCATTTGATTAGCATTGAAGCCAAAGCATATTCTATTAAAAATAAAACGGGCTGTGTATTAATCGTTTCATGTATCAGGTTAGGATCTACATCTGAACAGGTTTTATAACCTATAATTTCTGCGTATTGTTTTCCTGTAAGATCAAAAAGTATTTTAAATCCAAGATCCATTGTGGACTTAAATTCAGCTTCATGTTTATACAGCCCTTTCCCCATTCTGAAATATTGACTGCCCTGCCCGGGAAACATAAAAACTAACTGCTGTTTCTCACTAACGTTTGTTACGTGAATTCCCTGAGTACGCACTTCTTCTTCACTGTCTTTTTCTACGATATAATTTCTATATCCAAACTCAGATCGACCTGTGTTCATGGTATATGAAAAGTCACTTAATTGTGATTTTTCATCTTTAAGGAAACTTTCAATTTTGGTTCTGTATCGGTTTACCGCTTTTTCGTTTTTAGCCGAATAAGTAATTAACTGAAAAGGTCTTGAATTAGTTGAATCTGTTTCGTCCTGATATTCCTCGATAATCATATGGGCATTTGTACCCCCAATTCCAAAACTGCTTAATCCGGCTCTTAAAGGCACAGCTGGATCTGTTGATTCCCATTTTTCTTTTTTTGAACTGGCATAAAATGGTCCTCCGCTAAAATTGATTTCAGGGTTTGGATTGGTGAAATATTTTAATGGAGGTATTGCTTTATGTTTTAATGATAAAGTTGTTTTTATCAATCCCCCTATTCCGGCAGAATTACCAAGATGTCCAATATTGGCTTTAAGTGAACCAACTGAACACTTATGCGATTTGTCATTGTTAAAAGCCTGATTTAAAGCATCGATCTCAACCGGGTCACCTAGTTTTGTTCCTGTACCATGGCACTCTACATAAGAGATTGTGTTGTAAGGTGTTTTTGCCATTTTATGTGCAGAAGTAATACATTCTACCTGACCTTTTATACTTGGGGCAGTATATCCTACTTTTAAATTTCCGTCATTATTTACTGCCGATGCACGAATAACTGCATAGATATTATCTCTGTCATTTATAGCATCTTCCAGTCTTTTTAGTACTACAACCCCGGCACCTTCAGCTCTTGTAGTTCCAGATGAATCACTGTCAAATGGTTTGCAATAGCCATCTTTTGAGTTTATCATTCCTTCTCTAAAATAATATCCGGGTATGTTATTGGTTTTTAAGTTCACACCGCCTGCAATAGCCATGGAACATTCTCTTAATAATAAACTTCTGCATGCCAAATGTGTCGTAACAAGCGAGCTGGAACAAGCTGTATCTACAGCCATACTTGGGCCTCTTAAATTTAATTTATAAGAAATCAGACTGCTAATGAAATTTTTATTGCTGATTAGAGACAAAAAATAAGGATCGATATTTTTATTCTCGGTTATTAAACTATGAGCAATCCAGTTAAAATTATCTTCGGCAGTAAGATACATTCCTATCTTATCGTTGTAATTAAAGACATCATATCCCGCGTCTTCTATTGCAAGCCATACTTGTTCGTGCAGGATTCTGATTTGAGGATCCATTAAATTTGCTTCATCCTTTGTATAGCCAAAAAATGGATAGTCAAAGCTATTAGAGTTTTCTATTGCCGATTTTCTTTTAATAAAATTGGCATCTTCTACAATTTTCTTATCAATTCCGAGCTCTTTTATTTCCTCATCAGTATAAAATTGAACCATCTCGTTTGCTTCAATTAAATTTTCCCAAAATTCTTTTGAGTCATTTGATTTTGGAAATTTACATGAGATACCTACAATTGCGATGTCTCTTTTTAATGATTCTCTATTCATAATTTTTGTCTATTAATTCTTCTAAAAATTCGTCAAATTGCTCTAGTATGTTTTCTTGTTGAATCTCCGGCTGGATCTGGGTATTGTTTTCTAACCCGTATATTTTATCTGCTAAATTTTTTATGTTGGTAAACTCAAACAGCATCGAAATATTAATCTCAAATCCTAATTGAGATTTTATGATATCCTGTATTCTGACAAGCTTTAAAGAGTTAATTCCTAAGTCAAAGAAATTATCATTAATTCCAACTTCACTTTCATCAATGTTGATGAGTGACGCAATTATTTTTATAAGCTGTTCTTCGAGTTCATTTCTCGGAGCAACATATTTTTTATGTATAATATCCTGGCTCGTAACGCTTGGTAAGGCTTTACGATCTGTTTTGCCATTTGGAGTTAAGAGGATTTTATCTAATGCTACATAAAAACTTGGTACCATGTAGTCTGGTAATCTTTTTGATAAATAATCTTTAAGATCTGATTTATCGATATTATTTTGAGCAACATAATAGGCCACCAGTGTTTTCTCGCCTTCTATTAGTACTGCTTCTACGGCACCTTGTACGATATCTTCTGAATAACCCGACAACAAACTTTCAATTTCTCCTAATTCAATTCTATAGCCTCGAATTTTTACCTGATCGTCGATTCTTCCTAAATAATCGATGTCACCATTTGGCAATTTTCGAACTAAATCTCCCGTTCTGTACATCAATTCTCCTGCCCTGAACGGATTTGGTAAAAACTTCTGATCTGTCATCATCTGATTGTACAGATATCCGCGTGCCAAACCGTATCCTGAAACAAATAGTTCTCCTGAAACTCCAACCGGACATGGGGATAATGATTCGTTTAAAACATAAACCTGTGTATTTGCAATTGGTTTACCTATAGGAATGCTAGTAAAACTTAACTTCGTTCCTTTTTCAATTTTAAAAATGGTGGCGCAAATACTGGTTTCTGTTGGACCGTATGCATTAAAGAAAGTACCGTGATTTAAATACTCGACTACTTTTTCATAAACTGCAGCTTCGCCGGCAGTTACAAGTACTTTTAAATCCTTTAGCTTGTTTACTTCTATTAATTTAAAAAGTGCCGGCGGAATTGTAGCAATTTCGATTTTATTCTCTACGATGTATTTTTCCAGCAATTTTACATCTTTGCGTGTTTCTTCGTTTAAAACAAAAAGTGTATTTCCGGATAATAGCGTAATAAAAATCTCAGAAACAGAAGCATCAAAAGAAAATGAGGCAAATTGTAAACTGTTTTTGCACTCCTTAATACCAAAAATATCAATTTGAGATAAAATCGTATTTACAATTCCGGCATGTTCAATTACCACACCTTTTGGGTTTCCTGTTGATCCTGACGTATAGATTACATATGCCGTATGGTTTAAAGAAGCATTTCTTTGTAAATTATCAAGCGGATAGTTTTTTGATTCTGAATAAAACTCTTTCCATTCCTTTTCAGTAATAACTGCTTTACAATTACTGTCTTTCTCAATATAATCAAGCCTTTCCTGTGGGTAACCTGAATCTAGCGGTAAGTAAGCTGCTCCGGATTTTAATACCCCTAACAATATGATTATTAGTTTTTCGCTTCGGTCTAATTTAATTCCAAAAAGATCTTCCGGTTGTGCATTGAATTTATCTGTTAAATAAGCCCCGAATTGATTTGCCTCTTCATTAAGCTGTTTATATGTTAATTTTACCTCATCAAATACTAATGCTGTTTCATCAGGTGTATTTTTAACCTGTTCTTCAAATAAATCAACAATACTTTTTCCTTTTGGATTTTCTACTATAGCAGCATTGTAGTCTAATTCGATTTGATTTTTTTCACCGGCTGTTAAGTAATTAATGTGCTGTATTTTTTCTTCCGGAGAATCAATCATTGTTGCAACTATTATTTCAAGATGCTGAATTAATCGCTCTATAAATCCCTGATCATAAATATCTGTATTGTAGTTAATTCTTAGGGATAAGCTCTCTTCTTCTCTGAATTCAAATGTTAAATCAAATTTTGAAATATCTCTTTTTAATGTGTAGTTTTCTACCTCTAAATTGGCAAGTTCAAGGTCATCACTTTTTGAATTTGCGGCACTAGACTGGTTTTGTAAAACTACCATAACATCAAACAATGCCGATCTGCTTGTATCTCTTTTTAACTGTAATTTTTCAACCAGTTCATCAAATGGATAATTCTGATTTTCATAAGCAGCCAAAATCATTTTCTTTTCGAATTCAAGTAATTCTAATACACTTGAATCTTTATGAATACTTGTTCTTAAAACCAATGTGTTCAGGTAAAGTCCTATCTGATTTTCAAGATCAACATGATCTCTTCCTGCAACCGGTGTACCAATTATAATATCATCCTGACCACTGTATCTGCTCAATAAAGCATTGATGCTGGTTACTAAGGTCATAAATAAGGTTGCATCATACTTATTAGAAAAAACCTTTAATTTTTTGAATACATCCTTAGGAAAAGTATACGTGATATCATTACCATTATAGGTTTTTATTAATGGGCGGTTTTTAAATACAGGTAACTCTAATACCGGAATTGTTCCTGAAAGTTGCTGTAACCAATACTGCTCAGATACTTTGTATTTCTCTTTTTGTACTCCATTATTTAACCAGGCTGCATAATCTTTGTATTGAATTTTTAACTCTGGTAATTCTATATTTTTATCCTGTACCAAAGAATTATAGATCACCACAATCTCTTTTATCATTAATTCCATCGACCAGCCATCACTTATTATATGATGCATGGATAAATAGAAAACATGTTCTTTTTTGTTTGTTTTAATAATAGCACTTCTTAAAAGTGGTGCTTTTTCTAAATCAAATGCTTCAGAATTCTTATGATGCAAATAGGCTTTTACTGCTTGCTCAGAATCGCTTAAGGAACTAAAATCTTCTCTTGTAATAGAAAATTCTAAAGAAGCTGCTGGCACGATGTACTGATGAACATCGCCTTTATCATTACTTCTAAAAAAAGTTCGCAAAATTTCATGACGTGCTATTAATACTTGAAAAGATTGTTCCAGTTTTTGAATGTCTAAATCCCCCTTAAACAAAACCGTAGCCGGTATATTATAAGCCAACGAAGCCTGTGCAAACTGACTCAATATCCAAAATCTTAACTGAGACGCCGTTAACGGATAATGATCTGAATCCGGCACATTTTCAATTGCCTGGTACGTAAATCCTTCCAGTTTACGGGCAATTCCTTCAATTGTTGGAGTCTGGAAAAATTCAGTAATACTGATATTTTTTGATAATTGTCTGTTTAGTTGGTTCACCACCTTTATAAGTGTTAAACTATGACCTCCCAGTTCAAAGAAATTATCTTTAATACCTATTTTATTTATTTTTAAAACATCCTGCCAAATTTCTGTAACTTGTTGTTCTGTACTATTTCTGGCAGCAATATATTCTTTACGAATAAGATCTCCGGTTGTTGTATCCGGCAATGCTTTTTTATCGACTTTTCCGTTTGTTGTCAGTGGAATTGCCTGCAATTGAATGTAATATCCCGGAAGCATATAATCTGGCAACACTTCACTCAATTCTTTCTGAATCAAGATTTTATCTAATATGGTTTCAGCTACATAATAAGCTACCAGATATTTTTCCTTTTTATCATCTTTTACTGCTACAACAGAATGGCTGATTCCTGCAATCTTTGAAAGACGGTTTTCTAATTCGCCCAATTCTATTCTATATCCTCGAATTTTTACCTGATCGTCTATACGTCCTGTATAATCAATATTTCCATTAGGCAACCATCTTCCCAAATCGCCGGTTTTATACATTAAAACCTCTTTATTAAAAGGATTGGTTATGAATTTTTCAGCCATTAATTCAGGACGATTGATATAACCTCGCGCTAATCCGTTACCGGCAATATATAGCTCTCCTGTAACACCTATTGCAGATGGATTATGGGATTCATCCAAAATATAAATTTGTGTATTAGCAATTGGTTTACCTATCAAAACTGTTTCCTGAGCATCTTTAATATCATAAACAATACATCCTACGGTAGCTTCTGTAGGCCCGTATTCGTTGATGATTCGGATATTTGGATTTAGGTTTTTAAGAATTTTTACCTGGTTTTCCAATAATGCTTCTCCTCCTACTACAGCCAATTCTACAGCTGTTGCTGATAAATCCAGACTCTCTAAAATACTAATGTGTGCAGGTGTTAGTTTTATGCTGGTTATATCACTGCTTAAATAAGCTGTAAGCAGTTTTGAAATATCACCTGTAGTTTCAAAAACTGTTAAAGTTCCTCCGCTTATTATTGGTAAAAACAAACTGGTAACCGTTAAATCAAAAGAAAGCGATGTAAATAAACCAAAATCCAGACTTCGTGATCCGTTTGCTGAATAGTAGTCTCTTCCCCAAAGAAGGTAATTCGCCAGCGATGCATGAGCAATATCAACTCCTTTTGGATTTCCTGTAGAACCCGAAGTATAAATTACATAAGCTGAATTTTCAGGAGCTGCTTTTTGATCTAAATTGCCAACCGCATAGTTCTCTGATTCCAGAACAAAATTATTCCATTCGGCAGCATCAATGATTACTTTACAATTACTGTCTTTTTCTATAAAATCAATTCTTTCCTGCGGATATGCAGAATCTATCGGAACATAAGCTCCGCCTGACTTTAAAACCGCTAATATGGATAATACTAATGTTTCGCTTCTGTCTTGTTTTATACCAACTTTATCGTGAGCTTGCACATTGTATTTTCTTTTTAAATAGCTTGCAAATTGGTTTGCCTTTGCATTAAACTGAGCATAAGTCAATCTAACTTCATCAAATACTAACGCAATATCATCTGGTGTTTTTTTAACCTGATCTTCAAATAATGTAACAATAGTCTCTTCTTTTGAATAATCAACTTTGGTTGCATTAAAATCAAATAAAACCTTAGCTTTTTCCGCAGCTGGCAGATAATCTATATTTTTAATTTTTTCTTTAGGTGCATCAATTATTTTTGAAATAATTATTTCAAAATGCTGAATCAATCGGTCTATAAATGAACTATCGTAGAGGTCTGTATTGTAGTTAATTCTTAGTAAAAGATTACTTTCTTCTACAAACTCAAATGTTAAATCAAATTTTGAAACTTCGCGTTTAAGATTATATCTTTCTACTTCTATATTGGTCAATCCCTGATTATCATTATTAAAACCGGATAATTTAGACTGGCTTTGCAAAACGATCATTACATCAAATAACGCTGATCTGCTTGTATCACGCTTTAATTCCAGTTTTTCTACCATTTCATCAAAAGGATAATTTTGATTTTCGTAGGCTGAAAGGATCATTTTTTTCTCAAAATCCAATAGTTCTAATACATCATCATCTGAATTGATAGTAGTTCTCAAAGCCAGTGTATTCAGGTAAATCCCAATTTGATTCTCTAAATCAGCATGATCTCTTCCTGCAACCGGCGTCCCGATAATAATATCATCCTGACCACTGTATTTACTTAACAAGACATTAATACCTGTTAGTAAAGTCATAAATAATGTGACATCGTGTTTACTGGAAAAAGCATGTAGTTTTTTTAATAAATCTGATGAAAAACTATGGCTGGCATAATCTCCGTTATAGGTTTTAACCAACGGACGATTCCTAAATGCAGGCAGCTCTAATACCGGAATGGTTCCTGAGAATTGTTCTAACCAGTACTGTTCTGAAACTTTATATTTTTCTTTTTCTACTTCACTATTTAACCAGGCTGCGTAATCCTTATATTGAATTTTTAATTCCGGTAGATTTATATCTTCCCCCTGAATTAGAGAATTGTAAATCAGAACAATCTCTTTTACAATTAGTTCCATAGACCAACCGTCGCTAATAATGTGATGTATGGATAAAAACAAAATATGTTCCTGATCTTTTATTTCAATGATACCACTTCTTAAAAGAGGCGCTTTTTCCAAATTAAATGCCTCATTACATCTGGTTTGAAAATAATCATCAATTTCGATTTCGTTTTCTAATGCTGAGCCTGATTTTAATTGAATGGTATCAAATTCCGGGTTTATTTCGTCAACTGGCAAAATAAATTGGCGTACCTCTTCCGTTTTTATATCGTATTTAAACAGTGTTCTTAAAACTTCGTGACGATCTATTAGAGCTCTGAAAGCTTTATGAAACAGAACTGAATCTAAGTCTCCTTTTAGCTTTACTGCATAAGACATGTTGTAGGCTTGCGAACCACCTTCGAACTGACTTAATATCCATAATCTTTTTTGAGAAGCCGATAAGGCATAACTTTCCTGAAAAGGAGCATTTGGAATGGTTACAAAATTATCCTCTTTCAGTTTTGCTGATAATAACTGAATCGTCGGGTTCGAGAAAAATTCCCTGAATGTGATTTGCTTGTTTAATTGTTTGTGTATCCTGTTGATAACCTGAGACACTACTAAACTATGTCCGCCTAATTCAAAGAAACTATTTTCGGTTCCAACTGCTTCAAAATTTAAGTTTAGGGTTTCTGCCCAGATTGTAACAAGTTGGTTTTCGAGTTCATTTTTAGGTGCAACGTATACTACTTTTCTTAAATCAGAAAGCACTGGGTTTGGTAATGCATTTCGATCTATTTTTCCTGTTCTTGTTAAAGGAAATTCTTCCAGGACAAGATAAATTGACGGGATCATATATTTGGGCAATATTGCTCCCAAAAGTACTTTTACCTCATTAATTTCCTGATTTTCATTGACTTTTATGTATGCTGTAATATAGCTGATATCCTGTACTTCCTTAACTAGTACTACAGCTTTTTTTATAGAACCAATTTGTTCCAGCTGATACTCGATTTCAGATAATTCGATTCTTAAACCATTTAGTTTTACCTGAGAATCTTTACGCTGAAGAAATTCAATTTCTCCTGTAGGAAGCATTTTTCCAACATCACCTGATTTATATATTCTTTTATTTTGTGATTCAAAACCACTTACAAAAGCTTTACTGGTCAGTTCTTCTCTATTTAAATATCCTAGCGAAAGATAATCGCTCCTGAAAACAATTTCTCCTGTTTGATAAACGCCTTTTCGATTGTTGTTTTCATCTAAAAGAAAAATTTCTGTGTCGACTACGGCTTTACCCAAAGGCACATTATTTCTCGTTAACTGAGACTTATGGTTTAAGAATTTTTGAGCAACAATAGTAGATTCTGTTGGTCCATAATCATTTACTAAAAATGCACCTTCGGCAAAGTGTTCCTGAAATAGATCAAAATCAGTTTTATGACATGATTCTCCTCCAAGATCAATTAATCTTATGTTAGGCAGAATCTCATTCTTTGCCAGACCTTTCAGAAAATTTCTGTAAATCGTTGGCACCATATGTATTACCGAAATGTTTTGATCCAGCAACCATTGCGGAAGTGTCTCTAAACCATTCTCAACTATATCATAGATACTAACTGTAGCTCCGTTCAGGATGGCTCCGTAAATATCTTTTACAGAAGCATCGAATGTATAAGTAGAGAAAACACTTAAATTGTCGTCAATTGCAATGTGAATATTATTGGTATAAACTCTAATGAAATGAAGTACATTTCTTTGGCTTTGAATAACACCTTTTGGCAATCCTGTTGAACCGGAAGTATATAATATATAAGCTTCTGTATCTGAATTTATAACCTGCTCAATATTTGCAATTTCAGGAAGATTATAATCATCTTCTATTTTAATAATAGCTAATTCCGGCACATCTTTTACTAATTGATGCGCTACATCAATAGTAGTTGCATTACAAACAAGATGTTTACATCCTGAATCTTCCATTATATATTGTATCCTGCTCAACGGACTATTAGCGTCTATTGGCACATAGGTATATCCTGCTTTTAGAACTCCAAGCATACCTATAACACAAGTTTCGTTGTGATTTAAAAGCAATGCAATACGTCTTGTTTCAGGATTCGTTTTTTCCTGTATTTGTGTAGCTAAATAATTCGCACTATTATTCAGTTGGGTATAAGTAAGACTCACCTGATTGGCATATACAGCTATGCGATCAGGAAATCGTTGTGCTTGTTTTTCGAATCGTTGTGCTATACTTTGTTCAATCTCAATACTTTCAAAATAGTCAAAACTATTGGCTGGTTTTAAATCTTCTGCTTGTGGGATATAATTTTCAAATATTCTTATCGTATTTACAGCATCTTGCTCATTTTCAACAACCTGATCAATAATGCTTAAATAAGCTTCTATCCAATATTCTATCGTTTCTTTTTTAAACAGATTATGATCGTAAACACAATTGATCACATACCCGTTTGAAAAAGTTTTTACGTAACATTCTAAATCAAATTTTGGAGAAGATTCTAATGTTTTATGAATTGGATTAAAATCTGTAATCGTTTGAGTGCTTTCTAAATCAAAATCCAGCATATTAATAAATACCGGACATAACGGAAAACGATTGTCCTCGCTGGTAACTTTAATAAGTTCCAACAATTTTTCGAACGGGTAATTTTGATTTGCTAAGGCATTTATTAATGTTTCATTTACTTGTTGTAACCACACTAAAAATGAATCATTTTCATTTATTCTGTCTCTTAAAACAAGTGTATTAATAAAACAACCTACTAAGTCTTTTAATTGGTAATGATTTCTGTTTGCTGCAGGAATCCCTATAATGATATCTTCTTCGGCAGTAAGTCTGAATAATAAGATTTTTAGTGTTGCAACAAATAGCGCAAAACTACTAATGCTGCTTTCTTTTGATAGTTTATCAATTTTTTTCTTCTGTACAGCATCAAGATAAACGGTGTAGGAAGAAGAAGTTGACGAGTTGGTTTTTATTTTTGAGGCATAATCAGATGGCAATTGCAAATAGGGTAATGACCCTGAAAGTTTTTCTTTCCAATACGTTTCATAACTACTTACCCCCGAAGATTGCAACTGATTGTTTTGCCATGCTGCATAATCTTTATATTGTATTGGCAGCTCTGGTAAATTTGCATTTTCTTCTGCAATAACGGCATTATAGATATGCATTAAATCTCTGGAAATAACATCTATAGACCAACCATCGCTAATGATATGGTGTATATTAAAATATAAAGTATGTGATGCCTCGTTTTCAAGAATACCCACTTTGAAAAGCGGATAGGCTTCCAGATCAAATTCGTGATCAAATATCTCATTCCTGATTTCTGAATCTTTTGTAAAAGCCGGAATTGTTACAGGAATATGTGACAATACTTTTTGTTTTGGAATACCGCTATCTTCCGTAAATACGGTTCTTAAGATTTCATGACGCTCGACAAGCTTATTAAATGCTTTTTCAAAAGCCTGAATATTTAAATCTGCTGGTAATTGTTGTGTACTGTAGATATTGAATTCCTGAGATTTTTCCTGAATTTTATATAGCAACCAATAACGAACCTGAGACGGAGATAAATCGTAATGTTTTTGATCTGCTAATTTTTCAATTTCTATTACTGCAACACTTTTTTCTTTTTTTGATTCATTAATAAGAACGGCATGATCTTTTAAACTTGTATTTACATAGAGAGCTTTTAAGTTTACAGATATCCTAAATATTTTTTGATATTCAGTCAACAATCTGGTCAATAAAATACTATGTCCTCCCAGTTCAAAAAAATCGTCTGTACTACCTATTGTTTCAAGATTTAAAAGTCTTTGCCAGATCTCTGCTACAATTTGTTCTGTTTCGTTTGTTGGTGCAACATATTCCTTTCTGGTAATATCTTCATTAGCAATACCTGGTAAACTTTTACGATCTATTTTTCCATTTGGTGTTAACGGCAGACTTTCAAGAGCAACATAAATATTCGGAACCATATATTCCGGCAGTTTTCCTTGCAGATAGGTACGTAATGCTGTTTTTTCTATATTATTTTCAGAGACATAATAGACCACTAATGCTTTTTCTGCATTTAATTCCCTTGCCACAACCACGACCTCTTTTAGATCTTTTGAATATTGAGAAAGAGCTGTTTCTATATCTCCAAGTTCTATACGATAGCCTCTTATTTTAACCTGATTATCGTTTCTGCCTAAAAACTGAATCTCTCCTTTTTCATTCCATTTTCCTAAATCACCTGTTTCATATATAAATTCGCTTTCGCTAAAAGGACTTTTGATGAACTTTTCTTTCGTTAAAATCTCATTTTTATAATATCCTTTTGCTAAACCGTCACCACCAATATAAATTCCTCCAACAGAACCTAGCGGGCTTGTTTTTAGATATTTATCTAATAAATAAAATTGTGTGTTGTTTATAGGTTTTCCAATGTTTGAAGCATCTTTAGGAAATTCAATTTGTTTTAAACTCGACCAAATCGTTGTTTCAGTTGGTCCGTACATATTCCATACTTCAGAGCAGGCAGCAACTAATTTTTTAGCTAATTCTTCGTTTAGTAAATCTCCTCCGCACAGCACTTTTAAAGCTTTACTTCCTTGCCAGTCAGCATTAAACAACATCTGATAAAAACTTGGGGTTGCCTGAAGTACGGTAGGCTTTATTTCTTCTATTTTTTGAATTATAGAATCTGGGTTTACCAAAATTTCCTGTTCGGCTACATATAAAGTTGCTCCTGAAATTATCGGAACAAAAAATTCTAATATCGAAATATCAAAAGAATAAGTTGTCACCGAAAATAAAATATCATTTACGCCAATACCCGGTTTTTGCTGAATACTTGTCAGGAAATTGACGAGTGACTGATGACCAATTTCAACTCCTTTCGGGTTTCCTGTAGAACCTGATGTATAAATGATATAAGCTGTATCTTGCGGAACCGTAATTGCTGCAATCGTTTCTTTAAAATCAGTGATTTTAGCAAATAAATCTTCTGATTTTATAGTTGTTTCTACTTCTTTACCAATATGGCTGTATTCTTCTGCACTAATTACAATTTTAACCTCGCTATTGTTTATAATGTAGTTTAATCTTTCTTCGGGAAATATAGGATCAAGCGTAATATAAGGTCGCCCTGATTTTAATATTCCTAATAAAACGGCAACCATTCCTGATGATCTGTTCATTAAAACTGCAATAGGAGATTTATCCTCTTCACCACGAAGAGAACGCAGATAATTAGCAATTTTTCCGGATAAACGATCTAGTTCAGAATAGGTATAAGACTGAAAACTATCTTTTAAGGCAATATTATTTGGCGTTTCTAATACTTGTTTGCTAAATAAATCTACAACTGTTTTATCTTTTGGATAAACTACTTTGGTATTGTTATATTGAACTAAAACCTGATTTTTTTCTTCATCAGTCAAAAAGTCAATTTGTTCAACCAATTTCTCTTTGTTTGCAATAGCTTGTAATAAAAGGGCTTCAAAATGTGTAACTATTTTAGTTGCCCATGAAGCCCCATAAATATCTGTATTGTACTCTATATTTAATGTAATCTGATTGTTGTATTCTGAGAAATTAAAACTAATATCAAACTGAGATGATTTTTTTTGATACTCGTATTTTTCTAATTTTAGTCCGTTAATTTCTTCCTGAATATTTAAACTATTCTGAGATTGATTTTGAAAATTTACCAATACATCAAACAAAGCCGAACGGCTTAAATCTCTTTTAACATTCAGTTTTCTGACCAACTCATCAAACGAGAACATTTGATGTTCATTGGCTGCAATTAGATTGTCTTTTTCAATTTGCAGCAATTCTGCAAACGTGTTTTTGTCATTAAACTGAGTTCGTATAACCAGCGTATTAATGTATAATCCTATCTGGTTTCCAAGATCAGGGTGTTCTCTTCCCGCAATTGGTATTCCTACTATAATATCATCCTGACCTGAATAACGGTATAACAAGGCTTTTACACCTGCCATAAACGTCATAAATAAAGTTGCTTTATTATCTTCAGAAAACGATTTTAATTTATTGGCAAAATCTTCAGAAAATGTATGTTCCAGCGTATCACCGTTAAAAGTCTGAATAGCTGGTCTTGCTTTAAAAGCAGGCAAATTAAGTATTGGTAATTCGCCTTTAAATTTGTTAAGCCAGTATTTTTCTGCATTCAGATATTTCTCTTTTTGCATTTCTTCATTCAGCCAGACTGCATAATCCTTATATTGAAATTTTAAAGGTGCAATAGTGCTGTTGTCTTTTCCTTGCAATAAATTATCATAACGCTGTACAATCTCTGAAATTAACAATTCCATAGATAATCCGTCGCTTATAATATGATGCATTCCAAATAGAAAAATATGCTCATTATCTGCAATCTTAATTAATGATGCCCGAACAAGAGGTGCTTTTTCTAAATTGAATTCTTCATTAATTTTATAATTGATATACTCCCCTAACTTTTGATCGAAATCAGATTCAGCAGAAAAATCTGCTTGTGTAATCTTAAATTCAATTTCGTTTACTGGAATAATAAACTGTCTTACCTCATCCGTTTCAGTATCATTTTTAAATACCGTTCTTAAAACTTCATGGTGTTCTATAAGTTGTTTAAATGATTTCTCAAAAGTTACAACTGGCAACTCACCTATCAATTTAATGGCATACGACATGTTATAAGCCTGAGAACCACCCTCAAACTGACTTAACATCCATAATCTTTTTTGAGATGGTGATAAAGGATAACTCCCCATTTCTACAGATTTGGGTATAGCTTGGTATTTTTTGAAATTTGTTTTTTCCTGTATAGTTCTTTTTAATTCTTCTTTATGCTCCTTTAGTAACCCCAAAAGAGTGTCATCAATACCTGCATCAGGCAGAATACAAATAAGTTTATCGTCTTTTATGGCAAGTTTTACATTCTTACTCCTTAACTCGGCCAATAATAATTCTATATTCATATTTCAATATAATTATTGTTAATATCACTCTCAATATCAATAACCTCTACTAAATCAAGTGTTCTTTTCTTTGATTCTATGAATGCTGCCAATTCTTTTATTGATGCACATTCTGATAAATCCCTAAAAGACAAAGTGATTTCGAATTCATCAGATAACTGGCTTAGTAATTTTGTAGCCAGTAATGAATTTCCGCCTACTTCAAAATAATTATCTTGTATGCCTACAGGTGCATACCCCAGAACATTACCCCAATACTCAGCAATGCTTTTTTCGGTAGCGGTTTCCGGTTCTACAAACAGCGTACTACTATTTCTCTTTTGGTTGAATATTATTTCTTCCTGAGTTGATGTTTCGCTGTTTGATAAAAGCTCATTAAATAACACCTCAACTCGATCTGTAACTTTTTCTTGTGACGAAAAAAGCTTTTTGATATCCTGTATATATTGGGTATTTAAATTATTTAAGTTCTTTAATATCTCATCTGAAACTTCGTTACCAGCAAGCTCAATTTCAATTGAAGTTCTTAATCTATCGCTTGAATATTTTTCGCTTTTAGAATGATAACCCTCTTTTACTTCCTGAAAATCATTAAAGCTTACATTTACTTTTGGTTTCCAAAATCTGTTCTTTGAAAAAGCATAACCTGTTAACGGAACTCTTTTTCCCGTATGGGTTTCAGGTAAATTAAAGACTACTCCTTTTGCACAAAGAATGGCTTTTGCTTCATAAAAATTAGTCAGGGAATTATCTGTACTGGATGATTTTGAAAGTAAATTAACGGTGCTTACCTCATAATTAAAAATCGATTTTACAAAAGAAGACAAACCATTTCCGGGGCCAATCTCAATAAAAACCGGATTAGCAAAATAAGAAACCGCGTTTTTTACTGCATGCGAAAATTTAACCGGATTAATAATTTGATTTAACCAATATTCTTTCGAACAAAAATCTTCAGGTGCTACTACATCTCCTGTATAAGTAGAAAATACCATTACATCAAAAGTTTTAAACTTTATCTGGGATAATATCGCATCGTAACTTGCTAACACGTTCTCCATCATTTTGGTATGATAGGCATGTGAAACTTTTAGCTTTTTATACTCTATATTGTTTAACGCTAATATTTTAGATTGCTGTTCTACATCGGCTGCTTTTCCGCCTACTACAATGTTATCATCAGCATTGTATGCACATATAGAGACTGATTCTATTAATAATGATTTTAATTCATCTTCAGTAGAACGTACCAAAATCATATCGCCTTCCGGCATGTTTCCCATTAATCTGCCACGATGAAAAACGAGTTTTAATGCCTCTTCTATTGTAATGCAGCCAACAATACAAGCTGCAGTATATTCTCCTAAACTATGTCCGATAATGGCATTGGGTTTAATTCCTGTTCTCAATAACTCTTTAGCGAGACAATACTCTACTATAAATAATGCGATTTGTGTATTTTCTGTTCTATCAAGTAAAGTTGTATTGTCTGAAAAAATGATTTCTTTAAAATTGGTATTCGACAGTGATTTAAGATAATCAAAACAAAAATCCATATCTTTTTTAAAAGCCTCTGTCTTATGATACAATTCAGCGGTCATGTTTGCATATTGACTTCCTTGTCCTGGAAACATAAATATACTTTCAGAAATACCAGTACTATATCCTTCATAACACATGTCTTTCTGAATACCTTTTAACTGATTGATAAGCTCCTCTTTTTCATTATAAACCACACTAAACCTGTAAGGCATTCCTTTTCTTCCGTAGATTGTTGTATACTCTACATTTGCAAGATTTATGTTAGGATTTGCATCGATATAATCTGCAAGCTGTTTTTTCTGAATATTCAAATTTTGCTGGCTAAAAGACGATACGGTAGCAACATAAGGGCGTTTCTCAACTTCTTTTTCTTCTATTGTTGGTGATTCCTCCACAATTACGTGAACATTTGTTCCTCCAACTCCAAAAGAACTTACCCCTGCACGTCTCACCTCAAAATTATCCGGCCATGATGTACAATTCTGGCTGACATAAAAAGGTGAAGAATCTAGTTTTAATGCCGGATTTGGTTCTGAAAAATTAATACTTGGAACCAAAATTCCTTTGTTAACACATAAAGCAGCTTTAATAATTGCTGCTATACCTGCCGCAGCGTCAAGATGACCTATATTTCCTTTCACAGATCCAATAGCACAAAATTGTTCTTTATTTGTATATTCTCTAAAGGCTTCTGTAAGAGCAGCTACTTCTATAGGATCTCCTATTAAAGTACCTGTACCATGCGCCTCAATCATACCTATTGATTCCAGACTAATATCTGCAACTGCTGAAGCTTCAAGAATAACATCTCTTTGAGAATTTATACCAGGTGATGTGTAACTTTGTTTGTTTGCGCCATCATTGTTAATTGCTGTACCTTTTATTATAGCATAGATGTAATCTTTATCATTAACGGCATCAATTGCTCTTTTTAAAACGATAGTTCCTACTCCATCTCCGCTAACTGTTCCGCTTGCCTCTTTATCAAAAGGACGACAAACTCCATCCTTTGAATAAATAGATTCCGGAGTATGTATGTAACCTACATTTTCATTTGAATCAAAAGATGCTCCACCGGCAAGTGCCATGTCACATTCTCTGTTTAATAAACTCTGACAAGCTAAATGTACAGCTAGTAATGAGGTTGAACAGGCGGTTTGTACCGTCATTACAGGTCCTGTTAAATTAAGCTTATGCGAAATCCAGGTGGCCAGAAAATCTTTTTCGTTTAAGATTCTGTATAAAAGAGGATCTGCAAAATCTGTATATGAATTGGTATGCAAAAGCTTCAGCAAATAAGAATTGGTAGACATTCCGCAGAAATTACCAATTGTAAGATCTGTACGTGAAATATCGTAACCGGCATCTTCAATAGCATGCCAGCTTGTTTGCAAAAGCAATCTGATTTGCGGGTCCATAAGTGCCGCTTCGCTATTTGATATTCCAAAAAAAGCAGCATCAAAATACTTTGCATCTTCAAGTTTTGAACTTGCGTTTACAAAAGATTTATGATTTAAAATAGGGGCAGCAATACCAGATGCAGTAATCTGTTCCTGAGCTACTTTTTGTATACTATTAACTCCATTTTGAAGGTTTTGCCAATAGTCTTCCAGATTTTTCGCATTAGGAAAACGTCCTGACATTCCTATTATTGCTATATCATTTTCAGAAATTTGTTTCATTTTTGTCCGGAATTATATCAGTTTAATCTATTAGCTCGTGCGTTTCTTCTTGAAGCACCTTTATTCATTATTTTTTGAGTTGCATTGCTATCTTTTGGGGTGCTGTTTTGCATTAGTTTTGCTTGTTGTTGTATAGTAGGATTACGAAACAATTCGACCAATGAAAAAGTAATATTGAACTCTTTTTGCAGCTTCTCATGTAACAGTACTATTTCTATCGAATTTCCGCCTGCTTCAAAAATGCTGACGTGATACGGAATGCTTTCTTTTTTTAAGACTTCGCACCAAAGACGATAAATATCCAGCTCAATTTGACTGCTGAGTTTGATGTTATTGTTTGTTGTTGCTTCCTGCGGTTTCAGTTCTTTTAATTTTATTAAATCAACTTTTCCGTTTTCCATCAAAGGGATAGAAGATACAAAAGCCACATCTTTTGGATTCATATAATCCGGAAGCATCTTTTTTAAATGATTTCTAACAACGGCTTCATTTACCTGCGAAGAAATCTGAAGTGCTTCTGCATTATTTTTTTCTTTGCCATATTTATGATTTATTGCATACAACATATAAGTATTATCATCTAATGCCGTTTCAGAATCAGTAATAGCTAATTCTTCTACATGAATTTCATAGCCCTTTTCACTAAGGAGATTTTCTATTATATTCAGATTTGAATCTCCATCAACTTCAAGTGCGAGCTGATGAATTTTTGACCAATGCTCTTCTCTGATGCCTTCTAAAACAAGACATTCGCTTTTTTCGACATCTACTTTTAGCAGGTCTATAAAAGGGATATTTAATTCGTCTATAACATCAGATATAGTGGTAAGTTGGCAATTCACTTCTTTTGCTTCATATAATGAAGTCAGGTAGTCTTTTAATTCTCCGGAAACTTCATCATCACTTTCTACATTTTCATAAAAAGATTTGATAATAATATCATCATCTGAATGATTTGAACTGTCTGATAATATCGCATTATCATGCTTCATATAATTTTTGACAGCGTCTACGATCGTACCTTTTTCTGCAAATCTGCCGGACATTCCGGACATTTCCGGATAGTAATAAAAGGTGGCATTTTCTTTTTTATTCGAAACTCCGTAATTTAAAATACGTCCTTTTATTTGGCGATGTTCGAAATTTTGTTTTAATCCAGAAAAAATTTGTGGTATAGGTTCAAATGCAATAATTGTTGCACTTGGCTGTCTTTGATTTACATCTATACTAAAAGACCCAATATTCGCTCCTGCATCTATAACTACTCCATTTTCCGGAACTGTAATGTTGTGTTTAAAATAGATTCCGTCCTGAAATATTTCTTTATACAACATCGCCAACTGGCGATCTGACTGATGATAAATTACACTTCCGTCAGGAAAATAAAAAGCCTTTGCCTGCTCCTGAACCGGGAGTTCTTTATAATTTCCAAAAACAATATCTTCTTTGACAATATATGCAGATAAATGTGTGCTATTTTCATTGCTAATTGGAACAATCTTACAGTTTTTGACTCCTGGAATATTAGCAATTGTTTTCTCTATTTCTTCAGGTTCTACTCTGTAACCGTTGATTTTTACCTGATTATCTTTTCTGCCAATGTACTCAAATGTACCTTCGGCAGTTAACCTCATCAAATCTCCGGTTTTATAAAACCTCGTATTTCCAAAATAGGAATTATTGATATTTTTAAAACTTTTGTTAGTGAGTTCAGTATTATTATGGTATCCTTTTGCAACGCCTGCCCCACCAATATAAAGTTCGCCAACAACTCCTAACGGAACCTGTTGTTCAAACTCATTTAATAGTAACAAATTGGTATTCAATATAGGTTTGCCAATTTTAAAATCATCTTTATTAATTTCCCTCCATGCAGACCAAACTGTAGTTTCTGTTGGCCCATACATATTGTACAATTTTGATTTGGTGATAGCACTTAAACCTTCTAACAAGCTTTCGCTTAATGGTTCGCCACCAATCATCCAGTGCTGTACTGATGATATATTTCTTGATTTATCCTGATGGTATAAATCGACAATCAGTTTAGATTGTGATGGCGTCATTTGAACATGAGTTACTTTGTAAGTATCTATAAGTTCCAGCTCTGTTTTTTGATTTTCAACATTTAATAAATCCCTAAACTCAATTTGTTTTTGGTACAAAGCTTTAGTTTCGTTTATTTTTTGAAGTCCGGATAATACTTTTTCATTTTCAACTCCAAAATCAACCAGACATGCAACTTCGGTAACTCCAATATCCTGAATGCTCTGAAGCATTTTCTGGCAAGATTCTACACTGCCAATCAGCGTATTTTCTTTACTGAATTTTTTATATGCAATCTCAATAATTTCATCACTCTGGGTATCTATATCCAATCCTGATTCCTGAGCCAGGGGTTCCATCAATTTCATTGAAGACCTTAAATAATCTTTAAAAGGTTTTTCGCTTAATTCCAGAGCCGTGTCCTGCATTTCATCAATATAGGTATGAAGCATTAAAGACACTTTTTTATCCTTTAAATCAAATCCATTATCACGTAATGATTTATGATAAATGGCTATGTTTTCGGCCAATTTCTCTAATGATTGCCCTAACATGTGAGTTAGAATATTGGCACCAATTTCTCCCGCATATTTAAAAGTTTCAGGGCTTCCTGCAGCGGTAATCCAAAGTGGTAATTCTTGTTGTATTGGTGTAGGTCTTATTTTTATTTCAAAATCCTGATCTACTCCATTCTTTCTGGTTATTGGCGTTCCTTTCCAAAGTTTTTTAAGCTCTGTTATTTTCTCACGCATTTCAGTATGGCGGTTACTGTAATTTGAATTTGAAAACACAAAATCATTTGGATGCCAGCCTGAAGCGATACTAATTCCGGCACGTCCGTTACTTAAATTATCAACAACTGCCCATTCTTCGGCCACACGAATAGGATCATGCAACGGAAGCACTACACTACCGGAACGAATTGCAATATTTTTGGTTAAAACTGATAAAGCAGCACTTAAAACTGACGGACTTGGAAATGCTCCTCCGAATTCACTAAAATGGCGTTCAGGTGTCCAGATTGCAGTAAAATTATTCTGGTCTGCGTATTTTGCAGTTTCTAACAATAAATCATATTTCTGATCATTACCTTCTTTGTCTGCACCAAAAAACATTATACTAAAATCGATATTTTTAGCAGGGGCAATTTTTTCCGGAGCCAGCAATTTAAAAGGATTAGATTGCTGTAATACAATTTGATGACCTCTTGAAATAGTCCAGATTAGTTCTAAAACCGAAATATCAAAATTCATACTGGTTTGTGCAAGCCAGGTTTGTTTTGTATCTGTCCCAAAAGAAATATCCAATCCTTTTAACAAATTATTCAAATTGGCTTGACTTACTTCAATTCCTTTAGGTTTTCCGGTTGTGCCAGATGTAAAAATGATATAAGCAGTATTCTCATCGTGACAATTGGTTATGATTTCACGATCTGTTTTTATTGGCTGAATTTTATCCAGATAAACAAAATCTCCTGTTAATTCTTTTAAATACAATTCTTTTAAAGAAGACAAGGTCAAAATATATTTGGGCTGGGCATCAGTCACAATCTGACTTAATCTAACTGAAGAATAAACCGGATCCAGAGGAATATAAGCTACTCCTAATTTAAAACAGGCAAAAATTGCAGCTACCATTTCGATAGTACGCAACAAACATATTCCTATTTTATCGCCGTTTTCTACATCATGATCAAATAGATAAAGCGCAATAACATTAACTTTTTCTCCTAATTGTGCATAGCTGTAAGACACATCATTGTTGACAATAGCAATTGCATCAGGGTTATTTTTAACTTGATATTCAAAAAGGTTTACAGCATTTTCAACATCAGTTAAATCCAGCGTATCACCTTGTAAATACTTATAAATTTGTTTTGCATCATTTTCGCCAATCAAGTCAACTTTAAAAACATTTTCGTCCGGGTTTACCAATAAAGAATGTACTAATGTGTTAAAATGTTCTGACATTCTAACGATTGTTTCTTCTTTAAATAGATCTGTATTGTATTCCCACGAAAGTGCAAGTCCTTCAATGGTTTCAATAATATTTAAGCTAAGGTCGTATTTGGCACTCTTTACATTTTTATAAACAACGGGCTCTAAAACGATATCTGTTAATGCAATTTCTTCCTGCGTATTATTCTGAAGGGATAATAAAATTTGAAATAAAGGATTGTGTCCTAAATTTCTTTTTACTTTTAATTCTTCTACTAATTTTTCAAAAGGCAATTGCTGATACTCATACGATTCCTCCAGCATTTGCTTGCTTTGCTGAAGCAATTTTCTGAAACTAGGTTCTTCTGATAAATCACTTCTTAGTATTAAAAGATTCATAAAAAAACCAACCAGGTCAGCAACTTCAGCTTTGCCTCTATTTGCAATTGGTGTTCCAACCACTATGTCTTTTGCATTGCTGTATCTTGATAATAAAATACTGAATGCTGCATGAATCGCCATAAATAAAGTTGCCGATTCTGCTTTACATAAACTATATAATGATGCCAGCGTGCTTTTATCAATATGCGAATTAATAGTATTACCATTAAAACTTTGTATGAACGGTCTGGGGCTATCTACTGGCAAAGTATGAATTACAGGCAGGTCTGCAAGTTGATTTTTCCAATAGTTTATTTGATTTTCCAATACTTGTCCTTTCAGCCATTGTCTTTGCCAATTGGCATAATCTGAGTATTGTATTTGTAAGTCCGGTAATGAATTTGATTCTCCTTTTGAATAACTATTATAAAGACTATTAAATTCTTTTACCAAAACCCCTATCGACCAGCCATCTGAAGCTATATGATGCATGGTAACGATCATAAAGTGTTCTGTTGCATTTACTTTAAAAAGCCGAACATTTAATAATAAATCCTTAGTTAAATCAAATATTTTATTTGTTTCTTCTTCAATTTTCTGTAAAATCTGGTCTTCTCTATTATCAATTGATGCATCAAATTCTTCAATAGCAATGGTAAAATCATTTATTACCTGGATTTTTTGAGCAGGTTCTCCGGAATTATCCACAAAAAATATACTACGTAAACTGTCGTGTCTTTGGAGAATAGTATAAAAGGTTTGGTTCAAAGCATTATAATCTATTTTTCCTTTTAGCTTAAAAGTTGATGTAAGGTTATAATGAGAACTTCCGTTATTAATTTTATCTAAAAGCCATAAACTTTGCTGAGAAAAAGACAATGGTTTTGGAGTATTTATATCGGTACTTTTAATCAAGGGAATTTCGTGCGTTGAATTCTCGATTAAAGCAATAATCTCGTTTTTATTTTCTTTCAAAAATTCTTTATGTTCCTGACTAAGCAAACTCAAATCACCTTTTACCAAAAGTTTTCCCTGAGAAGCTTCAAAACTTATTCCTTGCTGAATTAACTGGGTTAATCTTTGTTTTAGGATTAAATCTCCCATATTTCTGAATTTTTATCGTTTGTAATTTCTTCTTTTATAATCGCATTAATTCCGGTTGTAAATACTACTTCATTATCTACAGATTGAGCCAGTTCATAAATATTTTGCATAGTAAAAACATCCTTCATCTTCATTTTGATGGCAAAAACTTCGTTGATTTTATAAATCATTCGAACCACATAAAGTGAATGTCCTCCCAACTCAAAAAAATTGTCCATTATACCCACTTTTTCTATGTTCAGGATCTCTTGCCAGATTGCTGCAAGTTTTGCCTCAGTTTCATTTGTTGGAGCAACATATGCAGTCGAAACATTATTTTCGAGAATAATATCCGGCAACGCTTTTCGGTCAACTTTACCATTTGATGTCAATGGAATGTTTTCTAGTTTTATATAAAAATTAGGAATCATATAATCCGGAAGTCTCGATTTTAGAAAACTTACAATCTGACTTTTATTTAGATCTTCTTTTGATACGTAGTAAACTGCAAGGACATTTTCGTCGTTTATTTTTTTAGCTTCTACAACGGCATGTTCTATAACATTTGAAAATTTTAAAATCTGAAGTTCAATTTCTTCGAGTTCAATTCTATATCCTCTTATTTTAACCTGCGTATCATTTCTTCCCAAATAAATTAGAATACCGGAATAATCTACATAAGCCAGATCGCCTGTTTTATATAATTTTTGACTTGCATTAAAAGGATTTGTGATAAATCTTGTTTGTGTTAATTCAGGTAAGTTTACATAACCGTTAGCCAGATTATCACCTCCTACATAGATTTCGCCAATTACTTTCTCGGGCACGGGCTGAAGATTATTATCTAATAAATAAATAGTCGTATTAGGTAATGGTCTTCCAATAGGGACATAATTCGCAATAGTTCCGGCCTGAGCAGAAATAGTATGACTAGTAACCACATGTGTTTCTGAAGGTCCGTAATGGTTATGCAGATTAACATGAGGGAATTCTAATAAAAAATTTTCTAAAGAACGTCCCACAACTAACTGTTCACCAGAAGATATAACATGTTTAACATTATGGTTTTCAAAAAATAGCTGATCTGTAAAATCAAAAAAGCTGGATAAGGCCGAAAACGGGAAACATAAAACCTCAACTTTATTTTTCGTTATATACTTCGATAAGCTGTCAAAATCCAATTTCATAGCTTCCGGCGTAATATATAATGTTCCTCCACTTCCCAGAACAAACCAAACATCCTGAAGCGAAACATCAAAACTAAATGAAGTATATTGCAAATGCTTTAAACCTGATGGAATACCAGAATCATATTTATTCCATTGAATTAAATTAGATAACATTCTGTGTGTCTGAATTACTCCTTTAGGATTTCCTGTTGACCCCGAAGTATAGATAATAAAAGAATGATCATCTAAGTCGTTTACCACAACTGGATTTTCTGTGGGTTCATCTGTAAATTCAAATTCGTCCAGATAGATAATATCAATAGCATCAACGCCTACTTTGATATCGCCTGTAGTTAATATGATTTTTATTGCAGCATCTTTAATGATATAATTTTTACGCTCTTTCAGATATTTATTATCCACAGGAACATAACAACCACCGGATTTGATTACTCCCAGCATGGCAATCACATTGTATTGTGATCTGTTTAGCAATACGCCAACATTTGTATTTGGCGTTATACCGTGATTTTCTCTTAAATATTGCGCTATTTGATTTGAATAATTATTGACTTGACGATATGTAATTATAACATTATCATAAACCAAAGCAACAGCATCTGGCGTTTTACCTGCCTGATTTTCAAAAAATGAAATGACAGTTTCTTTTGTATACTTTTCTAAATCAATTTGATGATTTTGTATCCCAATTTGTCCTTCCAGATAATTTAAGCTGCTTATTTTTTCTTCAGGTTTCGTTAAAAGTAACGCTACTATTTTTTTATAATGTGTGATAAATTGTCTGATAAATTTTTCTTCAAACAAATCGGTACTATATTCTATTTTGAGAGATAAAAGGTCATTTTCATCTTCTTCTATGTATACCAATAAATCAAATTTACTTGTAGTATTTTTTTCTTTAACAATTGTTTCTAACGCCTCAGTATCTGGATCTTCATCTGTATTTTTTGATCCGTTCTTTGGCATGACAACAAGCATAACATCAAAAAGAGGATTTCTTGACGGATCTTTTTTTAGTTTTAATTCTTTTACTAATTCTTCAAATGGATACTGTTGATGTGTATGTCCTTCTAATAAGGATTGTTTAACCTGATTAAAAAAGGTATCAAACGAATCTTGTTTGTCTAATCTATTTCTAATTGCCAATGTATTTGTAAAAAAACCTATCTGATTATTTAAATCGATATGCTCTCTGGCTGCAAAAGGACTTCCAATTATTATGTCGTCGTTCCCGCTATATCTGGCTAAAAGAACATGTAGCGTTGCAGTCATAATCATATGCAACGATGCGCCTTTATCCTTTTTATAAGACTGTATTAAGTGAGATACATCTTTGTTAAAATATGTTTTTAAAGTTTCACCTTCATATGTTTTTACTGGCGGACGAATACCTTTTACAGGAAAATCCAAAACAGGAATTTTGCCTGAAAATTTTTCTAACCAATATGTTTTTTGTTTTATAAAAGACTCTTCCTTTAAATTTTGCAAACTCCACGCTGCAAAGTCTTTATACTGAATTTTTAGCTCAGGCAACAATGGAATAGTAGCTGATTTTAAAGCATTATAAGCCAGTAATATTTCATTTTTGAGAATAGGAATAGACCATGCATCACAAATAATATGGTGCATATTGCAATAGAAATAATACTTATTGCTTTGGTATTTTAATAAGGCCACTCTAATTAAAGGGCCATTTTCTAAATCAAATTCTGTATTTGTAATGCTCTCAATGTGTCGGTCTATTTCTGCTGAAAAATTTGCAACAGCTGAAAAATCGCTGTAATCAACTTTGAAATTTATCTGTTGTACAGGTAAAATGTATTGACTTAATTCATTTTCGTGATTAAGCCTAAATACGGTTCTCAGTATTTCGTGCCGATCAATTACATAACACAAAGCCTGTTCTAAAATAGGGTGATCATAATCTCCTTCTAATTTTAATTCAAAAGGAATATGATAGGCTTTGGATGCATTTGCCGACTGAGATTCAAACCATATTCTAAATTGAGCATTAGCAACAGGATAGCTTATTGCTTCCTCAACTTTCGGGATTTCCTTAAATTTATTAGTTTCAAGAGACTTTAAATAATCTATGATTTGGTATTTGTTACTTTTAATCTTTTCAATGATTTCATTACCAATATTTTCATTTAATAGTGATACTTTCAATTGATCATCTACTATTTTTAAAGCAATACCATTCGTTCTTAACTCTTTAAGTAATGTGATTATTTCCATTTAGATTAGATTAAATAATTAATTGGTTTATGGACTGATCATCATTTACTTCTTGTAGCCACTTTGTATTTTCTATAGTAACAGCTAAATTTTCTATCGTTGGCGCTGTAAAAAGTGCATCGAGTTTTATTGTCAGGTCAAATCTTTTATGAATGATGGATAATAATTCCATAGCCTTTAAACTATGTCCTCCTAATTGAAAAAAATCATCTGTTATTCCTATTTTATTAACATTTAAAACTTCCTGCCATATTTCGACTAATTGCCGTTCTGTTTCATTTTTTGGCGCTATATATTCTTTGTGTATGATATCTTTTTCAGATATACCAGGGAAAGCTTTTTTATCTAATTTACCATTCGGAGTTAACGGAAAAGCACCTAACTCTATATAATAATTAGGAATCATGTATTCCGGAAGTTTGCTGCCCAAATAATTTCTGATAGCAGATTTCTCTACTTCACCATCTGTTACATAATAAGCAACAATAACTTTCTCTTCATTATCTTCCTGCACAAGAACTACAACGTCGCGAATCAATTCAGAAAAAGTAGAAATTGCAGATTTGATTTCTCCTAACTCTATTCTAAATCCACGAACTTTAACCTGATCATCTTTTCTTTTAGCAAACTCTATATTACCATCTGTTAACCAATATCCTAAATCGCCGGTATCATACATTTTTGCGCCCTGAATAAAAGGGTTCACAATAAATTTTTCAGCAGTTAGTTCCGGTTTATTGAGATAGCCACGAGCAAGTCCGTTTCCGGAGATATAGATGTTTCCTAAAACCCCTACAGGAACAGGTGATAAAAAATCGTCCAGAATCCATATTTGTGTATTTGATAATGGAGATCCTATTGAAATTGATTTCTCATTTTTTGAATTAATCAAATAACAAGTACTATATGTAGTATCTTCTGATGGTCCATAAAGATTTCTAACTTCTATTGATTCTATCGGTAACTCATTAATGATATCTGGTGACAGGGCTTCTCCTGCCAAATTGATAATTTTTATATTCTCTAAAGAAACTTTATCTGTCAATAGTTTTCTTACTACAGAAGGAACTGTATTTAATAATATCTTTTGATCACTGTCTGCATATCTGGCAATTTCTAAAGCATTTTTAAGTACACGTAATGTTTTTCCTGTACTTAGTGTGAAGAAAAACTCATACACTGATAAATCAAAACAATATGAAGTGACTGCATAAACAATATCAAATTTATTAAGGTCATATTCTCCTTTTGACCAATGAATTAACTCTACCGCATTTTTATGTTCAATCATTACACCTTTAGGATTTCCTGTAGTTCCCGAAGTATAAATAATGTAAGCTAAATCACTTTCCTGATTTATTTGCGCCAGATTTGATGCCCTAAAATCATTTGCAACATTATCGTATTGCATTAAAAAACCACTGTCAATAAGAGTTTTAGCTTTACTGTCATTTTCTATATATTCTATCCTTTCCTGCGGGTAATTGGTGTCGATAGGCACATAAGCACCTCCCGATTTTAATATCGCCAGAATTACTACAATCATTCTTTCACTTCTGTCTAATTTGATACCTACCAAATCATTAGGCTGAATTTTATAATTGTTTCTTAAGTAATTAGCTAATCTGTTAGATTGTTCATTTAATTCCTGATAGGTTATTTTTTGATTTTCGAATACAACTGCAAGATGATTTGGAGTCAGAGCTGCCTGCTCTTCAAATAAATCTACAATTGTTTTCTTTTTAGGGTAATCGACTTTTGTATCGTTAAATTTCTCCGTTACAAGATTATTTTCTTGTGGCGTTATATAGATAATTTCTTCAATATTCTGATTTGGGAATTTGATCGCTTCAGTCATTAAAATCTCAAAATGAGAAAACATTCTTTCAATTAAAAATGAATCATAAACGTCTGTATTATATTGTATGTTAAGTAATAATCCTTCATTATTTTCTGTAAAAGCATAACTCAAATCAAATTGTGATGCATTACTATTGAACGGATAATTTTCTATTTTTAATTCTGATAATTCTTCCTGATTTACCAGATTTTTTAATTGTCTTTGATTTTGCAAAACAACCATTACATCAAATAAGGCAGATCTTGATCGGTCTCTTTTTAAATTAAGTTTGCCTATCAAATCATAAAATGGATAGTTTTGATGATCATAAGCTTGTAATAAAGTGTCTTTTTCTCTTTTTACTATTTCTGAAAAGTTGTTTTTTTCCTGAAAATGAGTTCTAATTGCAATGGTATTAAGATACAATCCTATTTGATTCTCCAGATCCGGATGATCTCTTCCTGCTATTGCAGTTCCCACAATAATATCCTGTTGATCCGTATATTTATACAATAGACTTTTTATTCCGCTCAATAACGTCATAAAAAGAGTAGCTTCATTTTCTGTTGAAAATGCTTTCAGCTTATTTAAAAAATCTTTTGAAAACTGATGATCAATCGTTTCACCGTTATACGTTTGAATTAAAGGACGCTTTTTAAAGCTTGGCAAATCCAAAAGTGGAATTTCACCCTCAAATTGCTTCAACCAAAATTTTTCAGATGCAAGATTTGCTTCTTGTTGCTTTTCTTCGGTTAACCAATTAGCATAATCTTTATATTGTATATTAAGATCTGGCAATACAATTGGAGCTCCTGCAATCAGTGCATTATAAATAGATACAACTTCTGAAACTAATAATTCCATAGACCAGCCATCGCCAATAATGTGATGCATTGACAAGAAAAACAGATATTCTTCTTTTTTTCTTTTTACCAGTATAGCCTTAACAAGAGGTACTTTTTCAAGATCAAAAGCAATATTACTTTGTTCGGTAAAATAACTTTTAATAAATTCTTCATTATTCTTTATTAATGAAAAATCTTCTTCCTTTATATTAAATTCAAAAGAAACAGCTGACTGAATAAACTGATTTACTTCTCCTGACTCATTAAGCTTAAAATACGTTCTTAGACTATCATGTCTTTTAATTAATAATCTAAATGATTCTTTAAATTTGTAGATATCTATATTTCCTGTTAGTTTTACAACAAAAGGCATATTGTAGGCCAGAGACCCGCCCTCTAACTGGCTTAAAATCCATAGTCTTTGTTGTGAACTAGTTAAAGGATAACTACTTCTAAATTTAGCTTGCTGAATAGGTAAATACTCCTGATTTTTTAATGCTTTTTTTAAATCGCTAATACTCGGATTCGTATATAGTAATTTATAAGGTACACTCTTTTGAAGTTTTTTGTAGATTAGGTTTATGATTTGAGAAATCATTAAACTATGTCCGCCTAATTCAAAAAAATGATCTTTTATACCTATAGGAGAAATTCCAAGAGTTTGTTCCCATATCTCTACCAGTATTTTTTCTATGTCATCGGTGGGTGCACTATATTCTTTTCTGGAAATAATTGTATCCGTTATTTCCGGAAACGCGTCTTTATCCACTTTTCCATTTGGAGTCAAGGGAATACTTTCAACTTTCATAAAATAAGAGGGAATCATATAAGCCGGAAGCTGTTTTTCAAGATAACTTCTTAATCCTGCTTTTTCAACAACTTTAGACTCTGTATAATAAGCAACTAAAACATCCTCATTATTTTTTTTCTTCACAGCAACAACTGCCTGTTTTATAGCAGTAGAAAATGAAAGAACAGCATTCTCTATTTCAGAAAGTTCAATACGATATCCTCTCAATTTTATTTGATGATCTTTTCTACCAAAAAAGGCAAGATTTCCATCTGGCATCCATTTAGCCAAATCACCGGTATCATACATTTTTAACCCTTTTACAAAAGGATTATCTATGAATTTAGTTTCTGTTAAAAGAGGTTGATTGAGATAACCGTTTGCTACTCCATCTCCGGATAGGTATAATTTACCAATAACACCTTCTGGAACCAATTCCAGATTTTTATCTAAAATGTAAGCTAATGTATTTGCAATTGGTTTACCAATAGGAATTGCACTATTATAACTATTTTCTGAGGAGAGACGGTAACAAGTACTGTATGTAGTATCTTCAGAAGGGCCGTACAAATTTCTTATTTCGGCCTTAGTAAGTACTAGTTTTTTAGCAATATCTACAGGAAAAGGTTCACCTGCCAGATTAATTACTGTGATATTTTCCAGAGAAGATCCGTTTTCCAAAATGTGACGCATACTGGAAGGAACTGTATTTAATAAAATCCTTTTATTTTTTGGCAATTCAGCTTCAATTTCTAAGGCATTATTCAATATTTTTACTGTTTTCCCTACAGACAAAGTGTAAAACATCTCGTATACCGAAAGATCAAAACAATGTGAAGTTGCTGCTAACACAACATCAAAAGTTTCACTGTCAAATTCCTGCTGAGCCCAATTAATTAATGCAGCGGCATTTTTATTGGTAATAATTACGCCTTTAGGTTTACCTGTCGTTCCCGAAGTATAAATAATATAAGCTGGATCATTTGCAGCAATGCTAACTCTTATATTTTCTTTAGAATACTCTTTTTGGTCGTTTAAAAAAAGAGCATAAATTTCTGCATTGATTACTAATTTACAATTACTGTCGTTCTCAATATACTCTATTCTGTCACTTGGGTAATTTACATCAATTGGCACATAGACTGCCCCCGATTTTAAAATTCCAAGAATGGCAATCAGTAACTTTTCACTTCTTTCAATTTTTATTCCAACAAAATCACCTTTTAAGATCCCATACTTTTTTTTAAGGTAGTCAGAAAATTGATTTACCTGTTCATTTAGCTCACTAAAATTTAAAGCTGAATTTTTAAAAGTGACAGCAATGCTTAAAGGAGTTTTATTAGCTTGTTTACCAACAATTTCTGCCAGGGAAATTTCATTGGTAAAATCAAAATTTTCAAAATTGAATTGACTAAGAAGTTTTTCTTTTTCTAAATCTGAAACTAATGGAATCTCAGAAATCGGAACATTAATATTTTCCTTTAATTTTAGTAACCAATCTCTAAATCTTGTTAAAAAGTGAAAAGCAATTATACTGTCTGCAAAATTGTTAGAAAATTGAAGCGAAATTTTTAGATTTTTATTCCGGTCTTTTTCAATATTAAATAAAACACCAAAGGCTATATCCTTACTTTCTTTAGGAACTCCATAATTAAACTGAAAAGGAATATAATTTACACTAGGATTAGAGAAAATAGAATGATCCTCAGAATAATTAATATATTTATAAACAGTCTGAACCTCTTCTTTTGTTATTTGCAGAAATTCTTTTATTGTCTTATTTTCTATTGATTCAAATACATAAAACCCCATTAGTGGTTTTGAATCTACAATGATATCAGAACCAATAGCAATAGCATTATCATCAAAATAGCGCTGAAGAAGCATGTTATATAATGCGATTAAAAGCGTATATTCAGCAATAGTACTTTCGCGGGTTAAGTCATAAAAATAAGAAAGCTCACTAGCATCTACAATAATGTGATCTGTTGAAGTAACCTCAGAATAATTTTCTGTTTGGTGAACAATTTTACTTGTTTTTTTATGCCAATATTCTTTTGCAATTTTCTGATTTATGTTATGCATTGTGTGGTATTTATTGTTGTAATAAATAGCTGCTCAAACAATTTTAAAAGAATAGTAAGATCAAACATTTTAATCCTCTAAAGATGCTTTTTTTTTGTACTTAAAATATAAAACTATACATGTTCTATAAAATATATAGAAATATTCTTTTCAACTTTCCGCACAAAACCTATACAATACTGATTTTCAGAGTAACTAAAATGTTTTTTCTTTACTAATATCCATTTTAATATTGTCAGCTACAATATTTAAAACGAAAATAACAGGAATACAAAGGTAAAAATTACGGGTTTTTAATATAAAAATTACGGAGTTCTAAATTCTAATAAAAACAGGATAAAACTGACAGTAGAAAAACAAAAAAGTGAATATACATTCAACGAATATACATTCACTTTTTTACCTGATTAAGGTATATTTTTCGGGTACTACTAACTATAAAATTATAAGGAGAAAAAGAATCTTTATGAAGTTTCATTTACTGAAATGAGATTGAATATAACTTCAATTCTTGTCCCTTCATTAAATTTTGATGTAATATTAATTTTCCCGTTTAAAGATGCCACCCTGTCTCTGATATTATTTAATCCAATGCCGTTTTTTTTACTTTTAACATCAAATCCCGCACCATCATCAATAATTGTAAGTCTCAATGCATTATTTTTTTTCTTATAAATTTTAACTTCACAATTTTGTGCATTTGCATGTTTATTAATATTCAAAACAGCTTCCTGAATGATTCGATATAAATTTATTTTATAAATAATCTGTGTATTTCTCCAATCGATATTACCACTATCCTGATAAACAAATTTTGTTTCGGAAATTCCTTTTTGATTCTCAATTAAGGTAGACAATAAAATATCAAAATCACTTTGTTCCAAAAAAGAACTATTTATTAATCCATGAGATATTGTGCGTATTTCATTTTCAATATTTTGCAATTCAGAAATATAATTCTTTCTTTTTTCTATAATTTCTGCATTACTGTGAGCATTAAAAAATCCAAGATTCATTCGAACACTGTAAATTTTATTCATCACACCATCATGCAGCTCTTTTGCTATTTTTGTTTTTTCATTTTCTTTTGCAGTAAATATTTTTTCATGCTGATCTGTCAACAGCTGGTATATTTGTTCGTTTGCCTGTTGCTCTTTCTTAAAAAAATTAAGTTCCTGATTTTTATATTTAAAATACCTTAAGACGATCATTATTAATAAGCCCAGAATTAATACAACTGATATAATCAAAATATAAAAATTTGTTTTAGTTAAAACTTTATTCTCATCCTCAATTCTTGATGTTTCATATTCTATTCTTGAATACTTGTCATGTGCATTTCTTTGAATAATATTAATACTATCACTCAACTTGATATACTCATTGGTATAAAAAAGACTGTTTTTTTTATCAATTTTATATAGCAATCTTAAAGTTGTAAGAACTTCATTACTGCTTTTAATTTTGATCGCCAAACGATTGGCTTCATTTAAAATCTTTATAGAATTTACGGTATCCTTCTTAGACAGGTAATATTCGCCAATATGTATTTTTTTATATATAATATCTGGCTCCAAACCAATACTGTCAACTATTCTTAAAGATTCAAACAACATATTCCCGACCTCTTTATAGTCTTTACTTTTCATCTTCGAATATGCCAAATTACTAAGGACATTAGCATATATTCGAGGCCATCTTTTTTTTAATTCATCTGTTAATAAAGGCTCAAGTCTTTTTATAGATCTAGTATATTCTCCTTGTAAATCATATAAATTACAAACATTTATAATAGACGTAATATTATAATTATTTATTTCGTCTTTTCCCTTATCCTTCATTTTATCTAAAACCTCTAAAGCCATATTATGATACTTTAAAGCTTCTTTATACTGAATTAACTTTTCAAGACAATTACCCATTAAAGTATTGCAGGAATAAATTAACTCATAATCTTTAGAGTTTTTTAAATTTTGAAGTGCCTTAGAAATTTCGACATTACATTCTATATAGTTACCATCATAAAACAAGACATAAGCTTTATTAAATAACATCCTGGCAATATTATCATTATCATGAAGTTTAAAATAAATTTTCTCTGCCTGAAGATAATAGCTATAGGCACTGTCTTTTTTGGTGTTCTCATAACTGTCACCCACAAAACAACATGCCTTGGCCATTCTAATGCTATCATTAGCCAATTTTGATAATTCTAAAGCTTTTAAACTTACTGCCAAAGATTTTTTCGAATTATTAATATAATAATACTCCGATGCAATCCTTAGATATGTATTTCTAACCTCTAAATCATTTTTTTTATCTTTTAATAATAATACAGTAGAATCTAAATATTTTTCTTTTTCATTGCATTTTAAATTATCTGCGTATTTCTTATCAAAAAAAATAGTGGAATTCTTTTCTGTATAGAAAGAATCACTTTTTTTACAAGATAAAAAAAAGAAAAAAAGAAGGTAAAACGGAATTTGGTTTAAAATCTTCAAAATTATATTTGTTTTGTTTCCAAATATAACATTTTGCAATAAACCAAAATCCTTATAATAAATCTATTAATTAACTATTTTCTTGGTGGTTTCGGATTACTCGGATCTCCATCAGTCTCAGTATCATTAATATTCATTAACCCCGAATTCAATTTTGTTGAATCAATTTTCTGTATTGATGACTCTGCCTCAACTTTAAGCTTTGTACTGGCACTTTCGTTAGTCTCTATTTCATCATTTGTGCATGAAACAAATACTAAGGACATAAACATTGAAGCACTTAAAAAAAACCCGATTTTGTAAAATTTATTTCTCATATAATTCTAATTAATGTTAATTGTTTAATAGGTTGTAAAAAAAATGCTTTGATAAATTTTAATTGTACGGGTTTTCCGTAATATTTTAATTAGATTTGATTTAAATTGAAAGCACATATATGAATTTAAATATTTTAATAGTTGAGGATCACCCAATGACGGTTGATAGCTACATTAACCTATTGTCAAACAGCGATTTAGCCGACAAGGATTTACATTTTATAAAAAGTTATAATTGTGAGGAAGCTTATGACAAGATAAAACTTTATGAGAAACAAAACACTCCTATACATTTTGCCTTGCTTGATATAAGTATACCTCCTTACAAAGAATTAGAAATAAATAATGGAGTAGATTTAGCTCATCTATTAAGAAAAAAGTTTAGTTCCTGCAAAGTAATATTACTTACTATGCACAGTGAAGCCTTAACTGTTGACAAAATAATTAAAAAGATCAAACCGGAAGGGTTTATTTCTAAAAGTGATATAAACTTTGAGTTGTTTCCAATTATTTGCAAAAAAGTTTTAAATGGCGAATATTTTAAAAGTCCAACTATTATACAATCGCAAAGAGAATTATTTAAAAAAAATATAAACTGGGATAATCATGACAGCCAAATTCTGATATTACTCTCAGAAGGAGTAAAAACAGTTAATCTCCCAAATTACATTCCACTTTCTATGAGCGCAATCGAAAAGCGCAAAGCCAATATAAAAGATCAGCTTTTAGAAGGAAAAGGAGGAGATAAAGACTTAATAGATAAGGCGAAAAAATTAGGGTTAATTTAATTAAAACCAAATATAAATGAAAACAAGAAAATTTTTATATCTGATTACAGCTTCGCTTTTTTTCTTTAGTAGTAATGCGCAAGAAAAAGATTTAGTAAAAAAAACTATCGAAACCTATTTTGATGGCTGGATGACTGGTGACACATTAAAACTTGGAAAAGTAATGCATAGCTCCTGTAACCTAAAAATAATTAAGGACAACAATGTACTTGTAATAGACAGAAAAACTTATTTAAGCAGATTTAAACTTCACCCAAAAACAGCAAATACAGAAGGCAAAATAATTGATATCAATATTACAAAAAACATCGCATCTGCCAAATGTGAAATACAAACTCCGGAAAGACTGTTTGTTGATTATTTTAATATGATGAAATTAAATGACGAATGGTATATCGTAGATAAAATCTCAACTAGCTCTGAAAAAAAATAAATGTAGATTTCAATACTCACTTATCTAATAATAATTCTCCAGAATTAAAAAAAAGAGAATCTGAATAAGTAGACTGCTCCCAAAAGATTAGACAAATTTAAAATTAAGTTTGATAGTAATGAGCCCGATAGTGTATCGGGCTCATTATTATTAGATTAAGTTATTTTATATACTTTGTGGGCACGGATTACAAATCCGCGTTATCGGGTATCGGGACACTTCGTAGAGCTACCTAATGTAAAGTATAATAGCTATAAAGTAGGCAGATCTTTTTTAAATTCGGCTAACATTTCTTCCTTGGTTTGTTTTTTTACAAAACCACTTTTTTCTCCCTTATCTATTTTTGTTCTCACAAACTCATAGTATTCTTCCTTTGAACGAGCTTGCTCAATCAAATGGTTAATCGCTTCACTTTTACTGCTAAACTCTTCTGTATTAACCTGATTTTTCAACCACTCTTTATTTAGGGCAGTTAATGATATGCTTTGCCGGCATGATTTTAAAAATGTCTTATTGTGTTATTCTTATACCTTATACTGTATGTAAGGTGTTTTTTACTTTTCTATTTTAGAACAAATAATCTGATATCGTCAGATCTATAAAAAGTTGTACGAAAACATTGAGCTACATAAAGCACAGTAAAACTGATAAAAATGATAAAAGGAAAAATTATTTTTGGAATTGACAGTAAAGAAATCTCCCATTTTACTTCAATAGAACTAAATCAGAGCATCAACAATCACCATCATTTTAATATCAAAGTGCCACATTCAGTAATCGAAAAGCCACGAGCTTACACGATGCAGAATGCACAAAATTGGTTGGGAAAAGTCGTGCATATAAGACTTGAAAACAATAACAATTTTCTCGGTATCATAACCAATATTGAATTAGAACTCAATGCAGACCTTGTTGGCAGTCAAATTATTTTAAGTGGTTATTCAAAAACAATATTGTTGGAATCGGGGCAAAAAATGCATTCTTGGGAAGATAGCTCAATTCAATATATCGTTAAAGAAATCATCAAAAACAGTACCGATGAACAACTTCAAAATGAAATAGAACCCGAGTTCGCAACTATACTGCACTATCAAACCCAATATCTAGAAACTGATTTTGAGTTCATTCAGCGACTAGCCAAACAATATAACGAATGGTTATTTTATGATGGTGAAAAACTATTTTTTGGCAAGCCCAAAAATAGCACAGCAAATGATAAAATCACACTGACTTTTAACCGGGATTTGTACACTTTTAATATTGGTATTCAAACTAAACCTGTTCATTTTGAAGCTTTCACCTATAATGAGGACATTAATAAACTCTACCAAGCCAAAACACAAAATAAAGTAGAAGGACTGCCTATAATGGGTGAACAAGCTTTTGATACTTCCGAAAAATTATACAAAACTGCCTCTTTTGAATATGGACGATTTGCTACAGGCTATGATGCAAACTTAGAATTAGCGCTTAAAAAACGTCAGGAAGCAACTATGGCCGATGCCAATTATATCACTGCAACCAGTAGTAATAAGAAATTAAAAATAGGTGCAATTGTTATCATAAATGCTCTTGAAGAAATAGGAAATACTGTTGATCTTGGTCTTGTAAAAAAACAATTTAAACCTCAGGAAATAGGGCAATACATCATTACCGAAATCACTCACAAAGCCAACCATTTGGGCAAATATGAAAACAATTTTAAAGCGCTGCCCGCTTTTATAAAAAAATTGCCCGAACCACAAATAAATTTCCCGCAAGCCCAAACCCAACAAGCAATAGTTATAGACAATGCCGATCCCAAAAACCAAGGCAGAATAAGAGTCAAAATGTTGTGGCAACAAGCTAAAAATCTCCGCACACCATGGATAAGGGTAATGACCCCCGATGCTGGCAGCAGTAGTGAAGTTGCTAAAAATCGAGGTATGGTTTTTATTCCGGAAATTGGCGATCACGTTATGTTAGGCTTTCGCTATAATGACCCCAACAGACCTTTTGTAATAGGGAGCATTTTTAATGGCGCAACAGCAAAAGGCGGACAAGCCAACAACAAAATAAAAAGTCTAAGCAGTAAAAGCGGAAATATAATAAAACTAGACGACCATAAAGGAAGTGTATATATCTCAGACAAAGGGACTTCAAATATGAAATTTGATGGTGCAGGAAGCGCTACCACCAATGCCAATGTCAACCATAACGTTAATGCAGGAAGCAAGCATGCTGTTAATGTGGGTGCAACAAAAGAGCAGCCTCCGCAAACAAGTTTAGCAATGAATGCCGATGGCAGTATTGTTTTAGACGGAAAAACAAGTATTACCATAAAAGTAGAAGGCAATACCATTACAATAGACAAAGAAGGCATAAAAGTAGCATCAGCCGAAGGAATAATCGATTTAACGACACTGGCAGGTGCTTTGAGCGTTTCGAGCAAAGGAACAATGGATATTAATACAGCCAGCGATCTTACCATTACAGCTGGTCCAAGTGCAAACATTTCTTCTGGAGATACTAACATTATGTAACTATGGAAGAACTAGAATACATAACCAAAGATGCACTAATAATGTGCGACCAGGGAGGGGCTCCGGATTTTTTTAAACCCACCTACAACAATAAAGTAAAAATACACGGTTGTCTGGTTGCAACAAACAAAGATGCTATTCCTTTGGGCAATATACCCTCTTTTAAAGTTTGCAAAATAACAAATGTACCTTGTGTGCCGGCAACTGTTCCGTTAACCTGGCAAGACACCTGGCAAGTTAAAATAAAGGGAATCAATTCCCTGATAGGAAAAAGTACTTGCCAATGTACCGTAGGAGGAAAAATAGAATTTATGACCAGCGGGCAAGTACCCTTGCCCGACGATGCCATGGCAGAAGTAAAAGAACTGCAAGAACAAGCGCAACGAGAGCTTGACGACAGCGGCAATGGCAACAGCATTGGCGAGGCAGGTTTTGCCGAAGGACTTATACCAGTGTGGGGAAGCGGCAGAGATTTAATAAACGACATACAAACAGGTGATGGTCTGGGAGCAGTCATGAATGCAGGATTCTTAATTTGGGATGTCGCCTCTATTGCAGCCGGAGTTGTTTCTTTTGGAGCTGCTACTGTCGCAATGCAAGGAGCAAAAACGGGGCTAAAAGCCACACTAAAAGCAGGCGGAAGAGTAATTGCTAGATCAGCAGTCGAGGCTTTGGGTAAAGTAAGTTTTAAAAAGCTGAGTAAAGAAATTTTAGAAGGGTCTATTAAACTTAAAGCAAAACTATGCAAGTTAGTACCAGTATTAGGATGCTTTACTGGCGAAACACTTATAAAAACACCAAATGGATTTATAAAAATAGAAGATATACAAATTGGCGATGACGTTTATAGCTATGATGAAGAAGCACATCAAGTTTGCATTAGAAAAGTAACTCACTTATTTGTAGAAGAAGTTGCAGAGATAGTAGAAATACATACTAAAAACGAGGTAATTAGAACCACACGAAATCATCCTTTCTTTGTAAACGGAGAATTTAAAGACGCCGAACAAATAGAAATAGGGGAACATCTTTTTACACACGATGAAAAATTAGTAGCAGTAATCTCTTTAAATTATTTACCCAAAACAGAAAAAGTATATAACTTTGAAGTAGAGGAAAATCATTGCTATTTTGTTGGCGAAGAGGGAGTGCTGGTGTTGAATACTTGCCCTAAGCTAATAGAATCTTTAATATCAAAAATACCTAACGCATTAAAAAAAAATTTACAATGTGTTGAATTTGCAGATGCTTTTAAAAAATTATTAACTCAGAAAGGAATTAAGGGAGAAACTGTTGAATTAATGTCTTCAAGATATATAACGGATGCAACAGGTAAGGTGATTTCTGAAAACGGTTATCATATAGGAACTAAAATTGATAATATTATATATGATAACTTAAACCCTAAAGGGATACCATATGAAAAATGGTTAGATGATTTAGGGGCAGGATTTCCTGGTATGAGCGATCCTAAAATAACTCCCTTTTAATATTTAAAACTAAAAGAAATGAATTTATTAGAATTATTAGGATACATAGAAAAAAGACCTCTTATGTATTTAAAAAATAAAGATATTGATGAACTAGATAGCTTTTTAGCCGGTTATAATTTATGTTTAAGCCTAAATAAAATAGTAGATAAAGAGAGTAATATCTTTAACAAAGATTTTTATTACTATATTTTAAAAAAATATGAAATAGAAAAAGGCCATACATGGTTAGAGTTGATAAAACAAATTTCTCTAGATGAAAATAGAGAAGAATTCGATTTATTTTTTGAAGTATTAAAAGATTTTAAAAAGGATAAAGAATTATAACGCCAGATGGGTAAGCCACATATAGTGTAGTATAAGAATGAAGTTTATAGATCCTATTTCTTTTATGGCATTCCAAATTAAAAAGTATTATGAATAATATTGAAAGACTAAATCAAAATCTAATTAACAGCACAGATTTTCAAGAAATACAAAAAGATTACCTTTTGTCTCTATTGTTGGATACAGACAATATTGTTTTAATACGGGATATATTTGTATATAAAGGAAATAAAATGATTTTTAAAGGTAACCAAAAACAAATAGGTAAGGAAGAATTTAGTTTATTTTTAAGAGATACAGTAAACCCTAACCTGTGCAAAAATTATATTGTCGTAGTGAATGATAAAGATGTTTGTATTATAAATGAAGATGGCACTATCTTAAAATATAATAACTTAAAATAAAAATTTGGAATAATATACCTAGTTTATGCATTCTTTAGAAAATTTTTGAGGAGTTTCTAAAGAATTGAATAAACATCCTTCATTTAAGTGATATTAGAAAAGAATGGAATAAATTTTATAAAAAATTTGAAGATGCAGATTTGATTCCTACTAAAAAACAATTAGAAGATTATACTAAAGCAATTGATAAAAAATTTGCAAACCAATTTAATCCTCCATTTTCTGTATGGAAATAATATTTAAAACTTATTAAACAAAATATCATGTATAAAATAATTCAACCAGAAGTAATTGTAGGTCTTGGAGAAAAGACTGAATTTTTAGAGAAAGAAGCCCCCTTTAAAACTGTTACTAAACTACATATAGAATTAGAAGACTGGTTAGGTGATGATTTGATGGAATGTTTTCCTTGTTACGTAATTACTGAAAATTTAAAAAATGAATTAATAAACAATGATTTTTCTGGTTATCAAATTAAAGATTTGGAAATAAGTATGTCTGAATATTTTTTAAATAATTATAATTTGCAAAAGCCAATACCTAAATTTTATTGGTTAATAATAAATGGTATTGAAGATAAAACAGATATATATTTAGGAAAAGAAAAGAAGTTATTTTGCAATGACAGATTAATTAAACTTATTACTGAAAAATTTAATGCAAAATATTTAGATATAAATCCACAAAGAAATGAATTTGACGACTTGTTAGATCAAATGATAGCCGAGAGTAATCAATAGTCAACATCGTATGGGTGGCGGATATTATGCAAAACGAAACCTACGACACCATAAGTCTCCACACCGAAATCGAAGTAATAGAAAACACTACCACACCCCATTTTTACAGGCACACAAGACTATGAATGCCTATTGATTATAAAAACATTTTAAAACCAGAATATTTAGGATTATAATTGATTATAGAATTATTTTAAATAAAAAAAGCACATAATGGCAGTTGTTAAATTAGATAGTTTCAATACCGATTATATCTTGCAGAATCAGAGCATTTTTAAAATGGGTTTAGAAAACCCGGAATTAAAAATTACTGGTATAGCACATTTATCATTCTATCAGGAAGTCATAAAAAACAAAATACACAACACAATCATTACCCACTCTCAAACACTTGAAACAGATAGCAATGATTTAAAACCTGGAATTAATGAAACTAATTTTATTACCAATATCTCAAAAAAAAATAATTTAACCAGAGACTATTCAGGAAAAATAATTCATGTAGATAAAAAGGCACTAACGGATGATTGGGAGTTTTGGAAAAAAAATAAAATACAAGATGTAATTCCAGAAGAATATAAACAAAAAAAGTTTATAAAAAAATACGAATCAGGTTTGGCACATTTTGAAGAAGGACTTCAAAATAGTTTATCTCACACCTTGTTGTTGCCTCAAATTTACGATGTTTTATACGACACAAATAGATATGAGAATCCAACATCATCTACTAAAAGACAGGTTTCAAAACTCATTGACGATTTAAGTATAGAATATTGTTTCTATCCTTTTTATATCAAAGAAGAAAAAGATATGCTAATAATGTGTTTCGAAACCAGAATAAGCAACAAAAATCAAATACTTGAAAAATTACTGCCTCTATACAAACAAAATAAAGATTTTTCTATTGAAAACTATGAATTTAAAATTATAACCAAGTATTTCCTAGACCCTGCAAGCTATAAAATAAACTATGCAGAATTAAATCTAACTGAAAAAATGCACGATAATTTAAGTTATTCAGTTACTATAAATCTTTCAGAAAAAGAATACGATATTGAGCCATTAAAAAACATGGTTTTAAATGTTAACAAAGATAAAACCTATTCAAAAGAAGATTATGAAGGTATTAATAGGGATAGTAAAAAAGAAACACAGTTTGATTCAGCATTAGAAATTGAAAAAGCACAGAAAGACAAATCTAAGGAATCTATAATAATGGTAATTTTAATTACAATTATTCTTGCTATAATAATTCTATTTCTAATTTATGGTTAAAATATATCCGTAATATTTTTTTTTACAATCTAAGTAATTAACCAAAAATAGAGGAAATTTTCTTGCTACATAGGTTTTCGTATTAATCCCTCGAACCTGTGTCCGTCGCGGTGGATATGAGCCCAAAAACTATTATTTCATTAAAACAAAAAAGCTCCAGATTTCTCTGAAGCTTCGTCTTATTCGTTTTTACTAGTAAAATTTCCAACCATTTTTCAATGATTAAAAAATAATAACACCACTTTATTTATTGATTAATTTCTCAAGTCTCGCCATCATTTCATCTTTCTCTTTCAACATACGCTCGTACAAGGCAATTTTTTCTTCGTGCATCTTTATCACTTGCTCTATAGGATTAAAAATAGGATTATCATTTCTCTGATATCCAATACCATTATTTCCAAAAGTATTTGCAATAACATTCACCGCTTGTTCTTCATCAAAATTTTGAAAAGCTTCAACAGGAATTTTCAATATTGCTGAAATTTGTCTAAGCAAACTTTCCTCAATTACATCTTTTTGCTCCAGCATAGAAATTTTCTTTTGGTTCCAGTCTTCTCCCAGATCATAAGCTAATCCTTCCTGCTTTATGTTAAGCATTTCTCTGAAACGCTTAACGTTTCTTCCCTGATGTATTTTCTGTTCCATAATGCGTTTTAATTTTCTGAAGGCTCAAAGATATCGCCGTGCGTATTAAAAAATCTGAATTTCAAAGATAAAAAAATATCCTGTAAAACCTCTTTTTTGTCAGACATCATCTTCACTTTCTAAATAGTTTAATCTTTAGAAAGAGTGAACTTCACTTTAGAATATTAATCAGATATGCGTAACGATAGCGCGGAAATTCTTTTCGTGCCCGTTCCTAATATTAATAAAGGCTATTTAAAAAAAAATCTGTGAAGCTATACTTTGCGGCCACGGATTACAAACCCGCGCGATATGGATTTAAAATTTATTTGTCTTGTTCTGTTTGCGGCTAGTAGAAAGTTGTATTGTAAATCTATTTAAGTAGTATTAAGAAATTTAGTTTCGAATGCAAAAACTTCAATTCAACTAATGGCTTATAATGATACTTTAAAATCTTATTGCGGCAATGTTTAATTTTTTTGTGATTTTAATTTATTCTTTATTAACTAAAACTAAGATGATTATGAAAAACACACCAAGAAAAGGATGCCTTTTTCTTTTAAGTTTGCTGTTTTTGTTTGCCTGTTCCAGGGAAAATGAAATGGAAAACTCTAAAAGTGCCCAAAATGAAAACTTTGTAAACTTGTCTACAGTAAAAGAAATTGCAGGCGGAATAAAGTTTGAGCCTAAAAGCAATAGTTCACAAACAAGTAAAAGTTCTACTTTACCCATTACCAAAAAAATTGAGAAAATTGATGAAGTTAAGAATGAATATGGCTTGACCGTTTTTTATGTTATAAATTATGTTAAAGGAGGATATATTATATTATCATCTGATAACAGAGCACAGCCAATAATTGCTTTTTCTGAGGATAATAAATTTGTACTTGACGATGGCAAAGATAAATCTTATCCATTAGGACTGAAATCCTGGGTAGAGAATGCAAAGAGACAAATTTCGATGATTCAAAATTTAAATTTGAAGCAAGAAAAACGTGAAAAATTAGCATGGAAAGAAGTAAAAAATATTATGATTGATGCTGGCATGTTTGAAGATAAAAGTGTTACAAATAAGAGGGATATTCCAAATAATACTATCTGTTACGATCGTGTTGTATCTCAAACTAAGGGGCCATTTTTAGAAACAACATGGTGGCAATACAATGGGTTTAATGATTCATTAGATTATATGTCATGTTCGGACGGTACTAAACATGTTTACGCAGGCTGTGTTCCTATTGCTATGGCGCAGATTATGAAATTCCATCAATATCCAAATAATTATAATTGGTCAGCAATGCCTCTTACTTCTTCTTCAGCTACAACTGCTAATTTTATTCTGGATATTCACAAAGCTATTAGCAGTGTTTATCCTGGGGAACCTTATTATGGTTGCTTAGATACAGGAGTAAATAATAGTAAAGATATGAGTACAGTACTAAAAACTAAATTTGGTTATACTTCTGCGCAAACGGCAAAATATGACTATCAGGTTGTAAAAGCAAATCTTGATGCAGGAAGACCAGTTTTGCTAAGTGGATTTAATAAAAATGATTTAAGTGGCCACCAATGGGTTTGCGATGGTTATAGTGCATTACAATATACTTTTGATGACTGTACCGGCGCAAGTGCGCTTTATTTTAATATGAATTGGGGATGGCCAGAAGGAAGAAACAATGGTTATTTTGCTTTTAATAATTTTAATCCTGCTTCAACAAACTATAACGAGGCTATAAAAATGACATATAATATAAAACCATAAATTATGAAAAAAATATTAATACTATTAGCTGTCACGTTACTTTATGCATGTGACAAAAATGATAAGGACATAAGTTACAACGCAATACTTGGGAGTAATGTTGATTTTTCAATTTCTAATGCTCAAGGCGAAGATTTATTAGATCCGGAAACTCCAAACCATATAAAAGAATCTGAAGTAAAATTATTTTATCTCATAAATGGTGTTAAAAAAGAAGTTTACAACGGTTTTTTAACACATCCTAGAAATTTTTCAATTCATAAAAATGAAAATGAAAAGGAATATCATATTGTAATATTTTTGAATGATATTGATAAATCTGATAAAACAACAACTTATATTCAATGGAATGAAAAAGAGACAGATACAATTGAAACAACTTTTTTTAGAGAGAAAGGTTTCATTTTTACAAAAGATGTTTGGTTAAATGGTGAATTAGTATTTACAAGTAGCTTTCCTAACAATACTCCATATGTGAAATTGATTAGGTAGAAATAAACTAAAGAGCGTTATACTATCTTGTCTGGATTACAAATTTTGCCCAATTGGTATTAATAATAATTATTTTGCTATTAATAATTTTAATCCAGACTCAACAAATTATAACGAGGCTATAAAAAATGACGTATAATATAAAACCATAGATTATGAAAAAGATATTGATACTATTAATTGCTTTCGTTTTTTTTTGCTGTAATAGTGACGATCAGTACAGAGAATTAAATTCTACACATGATATAAGTACAGAGATTTCGGTTTTTAACGATCAAAACGAAGATTTACTCAACCCCAATAATTTTAATCATCTTGATTTTTCTAAAATAAAACTTTTTTACGTCATTGATGGAGTTAGCCATGATTATACTACTCAACTAGATTTAGTTAAGAGAGAGAATGAATATAGAATAAATATGCTTTTAAATGATATAGATAAATCTGAAAAAAAAGTAATGTATATTCAATGGAATGAAAATGATAGGGATACGATCGAATTCACCATTAAAGCATATAAAAATTTGTACAAACCCAATACTATTTGGTTTAATAACAAAGTTGTCTGGCAATTTACTTGTGGAATATGTGGTGCAGAGTTTAAAATAATAAAATAGACTATAGAAGATCAAAAAAAGAGGCTACCAAAGCAGCCTCTTTTTTAATCTTTAAAAAGGGTGAACTTCACTTTAGAATATTAAACCCTATTAATTATCTAAGTATAAAACCATTCTTCATAGGATCTTTTGGGTCTATTAAAAACGTGTTTATTCCTGTTACAAAAGCTGTTCCTTCAACTTGAGGAATTACAGCCTTGTGAGATCCAAATTTTTCTTCCCTCACCAAAGATCCTGTAAACGTGCTTCCTGTAATACTTTCTATGGTAATAAATTCGTTTTGGTTGATGGCATTTCTGGCTTTTTCAATCGCAATTCTTCCTGAAACACCCGAACCTGTTGGGGAACGATCGACTTCTCCATCGGCAAAAACACAAACATTTCGGCTGTGATTAGCAATATCGAGCGGTTCATCAATAAAAATAGTTCCGTATAAAAAACTCAAATCGTCCTCAAACGGATGCTGAATTTCTGTATCATGATCCATTACGGCATGTTTTATGTCTACCCCGTTTTGAATGATGGCGCGGTAATTTTCATCGGTTAATGCAAAATTTAAATGTGTATTTTTTCTCAAATCAACATAAGCATAAAAAGCGCCGCCATAAGCCAAATCATAAACCACATCGCCAATGCCGGGAACCTTTACAATACGATCTAAACCTACTGCAAAACTTGGTACACAATGAAACCTTACTCCTGTTACTTCACCTTTTAACACGGTAACAAATGAAATAATCCTACCGCACGGAGCATCGATTTTTAATTCATTTTCTCCTTCTTTTATTGTTATCCAGTTCATTTTTGCCGCCAAAGTGCTTATCGCAATAATGGCATGACCGCACATACTGCTATATCCTTCATTATGCATAAACAGAATTCCAAAATCGGCCTCATCATCATTCGGCGGAAGCAAAATACAACCGTACATATCAGCATGTCCGCGAGGTTCAAACATCAATGCGGTTCTTAAATAATCGTAGTTTTCTTTAATATCTCTTCGGTATTCTAAAACCGTATTTCCTTTAAGTTCTGGAAAACCGGAAACAATTACGCGCAAAGGCTCACCGCCTGTATGCATATCAATTGTTTTTATTTGCAGTACTGAAGCGTCTGCTTTATAATTGGTGTTAGTACAGATATTTTGGTAGGTATTAGACATTGTTTTGTGTTTTTAAATTATATGCTTCATAAAAATATCCGGCTGCAACAAGATCTTCTAAAGCGTGTCCAACGGATTTAAAATAGGTGATTTCAGTCTCAGATGTTCTGCCTGGTTTTGTATTACTGCACAGTTCAAACAAATCGGCTTTGATGGTTTCTTTGGTGATAATTCCGTTTGTAAGCGGAATCAAAATATCGCCGCTTTCTTTTAGTCCGCCTTGATACGTATCCAGAAACAGACTTGATTTTAAAACCGCTTCGTCATCTGCCTCGCGCATATCTTTTTTATATGCTCCAACAAGATCTAAATGTTGTCCTGGTTTCAGCCATTTTCCAAAAACAAGCGGAACGGGCGATAAAGTCGCTGCCGAAATAATAGCAACCTGTGAAATAACCTCATCAATCGTTGAAACTGGTTTGCAAGTAATCGAAGAATTTTTGAATGTATTGCAAACCAATTGGGCTTTTTCTATGGTTCTTCCCCAAACATAAACTTCTTTTATAGGTCTAACGCTTGCGTGCGCCTGAATTAAATTTATGGCTAATGCCCCAGTACCAATCATAAGCATGGACGAGGCATCTTTTCGTGAAAGGTAACTGCTTGCTAAAGCCGATGTTGCAGCAGTACGTTTACCTGTAAGTGATTTTGCATCCAGAATGGCTTTTATGTTTCCTTTGTGTCCGTCGAGATAAATATATGTTCCTTGAATGGAAGGCAAATCAAATTTACCATTTTCAGGACTTACCGTAACTATTTTTACGCCTAAGTCTTTTCCTGCCTGAAACGCCGGCATTAATAGAAGCGTTGAATCTTTGCCTTCTTCCGGATTGGGGTAATCATGATGATGACGCATGGGCACTTTAATATCCGAAGTCGAAAACCCCGCACGAAGTCTTTCTATAAGTTCTTTAAAATTGCATTTTTCTTCAATAAAATGATCTGAAATAAGTTGTATTGGTTCCATGTATTAGTTGAAATTTGACTAAAAATAGAAGATTATTCTATCATAATACTATTTCATCTTCAATCAGATAACATACGCTAATTTAAGGTTAACATAGTACCACTTATTTAAAATTTAAGCCGCTTTTCCCAACCTAAAACATTCACACTATTCTATAAAACAAAAAAACAACCCGAAGGTTGTTTAGTAGGTTATGAATACCGTAAATCATTGGTTTATGCGAATGTTAAAATGAAATTACTTTCTCAAAAACATTGCACATTATTTCGTTTGTGGGAACATATTAAATAATAGTGATTTTTTTTATATCAATATTTCATAACCTTAAAAGGAATCTGAGACTATTGCTCAGGGCAAGCTAAACCATTAAGTCTGCAGATTGAATCTTGGCCCATAGGACAACAATAGTTACCTGGCTTTGGACATTTACCTCCTACACAAGCTAAACCACCTTGAATACTTCTTTTTTCAGTTTTGGTTAATTCTACAGTACCACTTAAGCTTAAAATTTTTCTTAACATAATATAAAGTTTTATAAAATTAGTTAACACCTCAATCCATTTAAAGACACTTGAAGTTTGTGTCTATTCTTGCGCAAGAATTTTTTATATATTTTATGAATTTATTAAACTACTTTTCTCAGCATCTTATCATCTGATAAATCACTTAAAAAGTATTTTAATTCATTTATTTCATATTCGTGAGGAAACATTTTATTATTTACAATTTTGACTGGTGTATAATTAAATCCATTTTCGTGGCACCAATTGTATTGCATTTCTATTTGTTGATTTACTTTCATACTAATCGGACCTACACTCCATTTTGCAAGCCATTTATCTAATCCTATTTTTTTTATGTGCCAGTCTGAGATTGCTTCTAAAATTGAACCTTGATTGGAATGGTTAATTTCTAATAATCGTTCTACCACAACCAAATACGGATTATCCTCATTCTCGGGATTAATATTGAATAAAACATTGAGAGATACTTTTTCGGGATATCTTGTTATTAATTCTAAAGAATCTTCAAAAGCTTTATGACAATGTCCGCAACCCGGACTTAAAATAATTAAAAGCTCAACATCGGCACCAATACTACCCAATTGCAAACCAGTTAATTTGTCTAAGCCTGCTAAAACAGGAACTTCTTTTGATAAGAAATCTAAAACCTTGTAATTTCTTTTGAATTTTTTCAATTTGCCTGCCTCCTTCTCTGTTTTCATTTTGCTTGTTAAAACAGGTCTTAAACTTAACCATGCGGTAACAATCAGGATTGCTGAAAATAAATAAGAAGAAATAGCAGAAAGACTATAAATAAATGGTTCTCTCATAAAAGCCCAAACCGCACTTTGAAGAATTAAAATAAAAGAAATTGCCAGACACAATAAACACCACTTTTTCAGCTGCCACTTTTGTAACCAAATAGAATATGCAATTACCGGGAGAGAAAGTAAACTTAAAATTCCTATTATAGCGCTTGAGCCGATAGGATTAGTTAGTAATGCTATTACATTAATTCCAAAAAAAAGTACCGGAAGATCTGAAAAATTAACCCATTTACTAATTTCTCCTTTACCGGAACTAATTACAGTGTCACACGATGCTTTTGGGCTCATATTACAGAATTTAGAGACCATTTCGTTTTTTACACCCAATTTTTCCTGAACGATAAAAACACTAAAAACTAAGCCTGCAATTGAGGTAAACAACAAGATAATTTCATTGATGCCAAAATGATTACTAATAAATGAAACAATAACTAAGGCAAGAATTGCTAAACTATAATACAGCCAATTTAAATTTGTTCTGAAGTTTACACTTTTTGAAGTTTCATTGGGCTCAATAAGGATTACAATTCCGTCCCAGTCCTGAACAAAATCATCAAGCACTAAACTCTTCTTTCCTTCATTTTTCGATTCGATATTTATTGTACCCCCGTGTTTGGTCACCAGCACAATATTATTTTTGTAAACAGCCATGAAAGAATCGGGCAATTCGTTTAATTGTTCTTTTTCAATTTTAACGGCTACATTTTCTATGGACAGGAGATCAAAAGTATCGGTAATTGCAAAGAGACTTGGAAAATCGGGGTGGGATTGAAATAAATCTTCAAACTCTTCTGTTTGATTACTAAAATTATTTATGCTTAAGTACTTTTGAACTGATTTTACCATAAATTTTTATTGTCTTGTTTTCGTAAATGTAATTTAAATCTTTCAATCTACAATTACTTTTCAATAAAAAAAATACTACATTTTAGTACATTTTTCAACAATTCCAATAAAATAGCGCAATAGAGGTGATTTATTAGCAATAAACATGCGTTTTCCCTAATCAGACAAAGTAAGTACTATTTTCAGTAATTTCCTGAGAATTGATGTCTTTTTGCTATATCTGTTTACATTTTTAATCGGTCAATAACTCCGATGAATATTTCGTCTTATCTGCGATATTATTCTGAGAAATTTTCTGAATATCGACAAGAATATCAATATCATTTTTAAAAATTGAATTTAAAGCTTCGGTAATTTCTTCGGAAGTAATATCATTCGAAAATCCAGTAAACTCAATTAATTTATCTTTTCTCTGATGCATTTTGAAACCTGCCAAAGACAATTCAGACAAACGATTAGACACGTCAATATTGTTAATTTTTACATCTGATTTTGTAAAAAAGACTACTGGATTTCGTGCTTCTAAATCTACTAAAAACGGAACTCCATTTTCGATCTTTAAACTGCAAAAATCTCCCGTTCTGTATCGTATTAAAGGCAAAAAAGGATTATTGCCCCCAGTAACTACCAATTCTCCTCTTTCGCCATATGGAAGTTTTACATCTCTAAACTCATCAAAAATTTCTAAGTATAAATCTGGGCGTATTATTTTATGTCCGGTTTCAGTAGCATACGCTATATTTCGGCATTCGGTTAAAGAGTAAAGATCTATGACAGGACATTTAAAATAATTCTCCAGTTTGTTTTTAGTACCTTTTGTTAACTTCATCGCCGAAGATATCATGGCTTTTGGTTGCAATTGAGGCTTTAAGTCCAATAATGCCATAAAAGCTAATGGATCGCCGGTAAGAATTTGAGGATTGTATTTTTCAAGGTATTTTATAGCGTCATCAGGTTCATTCCACTCTGACGGATTTAAATTTATTTTTAATACTCCTGCCCCCTCTAAATAAGTTGATAAAGAAGCATAAGTCAATGTTTTTTCTTGTGCACAGATTAGCGCAATCGCCGCTGTATCTTTGCCTTTGGTTATTGAAACATCAAAATCTTCTAGGATAGATTCTATTTGTGGCAGCCACATTGCCTGAGAAACTGCATCAAAAAGGACATCTAACTTTGGTCCGGTTGATCCTGAAGTATGATAGACTAACAGCTCTTTTAAATTTGCTTCATTTGAAACAAATAAGTGAGGAAAATCTCTGACATCTTCTCTGGAAATGGTTGGAAAAGAATCTAAATCGCTTTCTTTATTTTGGTAGAAAGGAACTGTTTCAAGGCACCATTTTAGGTAATCGTTTATCCAAACCGGAGTTTGTTCTTCGCTCCAAAATACTTTTTCCTGATAATTTTTATTCTTTTGAGAATGTACTTTTGAAAGCTGGACACCATTTAATCGATCGCCACTTTTAAAATTAAATTTTGGCGCAAGCACATCTTGTCTAAGTTCATTTAAAAAACTTAAATCATCAAGCAAAGGAAAACGTTCCTCGTCTGTTAATGCTATTTGTGGATTACTATTCACGTCCATAAACATTTGCGGCTTCACGGGCTGCTTTTTCGGCCATTTCTTTCTTAATATTCATTATTCGCTCATGTGCTGCATAGGATTGCTTTAGTACTTTATGTCTTTCTGCACTGCTCAAAGACGATAATTTATCTGCTGCTTCATCAGCACTTTCTCCGTACGGCAAAATTTCGCAGCAATATAGCAGCAATCTTACCATTTCTTCGGCACGTTCATCATCACTTATCCACTCTTTAAATTTTACATATTTAGAGGCCGGTTGTAATTCAACAAACCAAAAATCATATAATTTATCTTCTATAGCAGGAACATTTATAAAATCCTGATGAGAAAGTAACCATGCCGAAATATGAATTGTACGCCAATGATTATCATCAACATACTTTAAATTAAAATCGGAATAAACTTTAAAATCATTTCTTAGAAAGTCATTTGTTACAACCTTGTACGTATCATATAACAAAGCTATCGAATTTATTCCACGCTCTAAAGAAAAGTCAGAAGGCTGCAAATAAACATCCGGACATTTTCGTAAATGAGTTACAAGTTCAAAAACATCATATTTAGACATAGGCATAATTTTGTTGTGAAAATTCAGATGCAAATTTTAAAAGTTCCTGTTCATTGGTAACGTAATATATATTCCAGCCCATTTTTGTTAATCTTATGACTAACTCATTTTGATAATCCGGACAGGAATGTAAAACCATTGTTCCGTGTCCGCCTGCATTTTTCAATGCAATTTCAGCCAATTCCCAGTGTGTTTGCTCTGTGTGTGTATCTGCATTTAACATACTGAATATATCATTGTCGGTAACAATTACAATATGTGATTTTTTGTTGGGTTTTCCTTCAAAGGGTTTTCTTAATCGCTCAATTCCGTAGGCATAACCTGTACCTAAATAGGATGTTAAAGTCGTTAGTAAATCGGTTTCATCTGTAATAAAACCATCTGTTTCCAAATAATCTCCCGGCTCTCCGGAAAGACATCCCATCACGGCTGCTCCGGCACGCAAAGCAGATAATCCGATAATTGTCGCCGCCAGAATGGGCCATGAAAAATTATGCTTCGGATTCGTCATCGAACCTGAACAATCAATACCCAGATATATATTTAAAGGTTTTTTTGAAATGGTATTATCAGAATCTGAACCGTATGTTCTCTTTTGAGTGGTTAATCCCGGAATAAGTTGTGGCGACAAAATAGCCGATTGCAGCCAGTCTACTTCTTCAATGGCATCTCCGATATCCCAGGTTTCTAATCCTTCCGGTAAATCGAAAGACAGATTTTCTGAAATTTCTGCTGGAAAATCAATTAAATGTGGCAACGCAATCTCTTTATAATAGGCATTAACCAAACGTTGCTCGTCGGCATTTGGATTTACCTGTTTCATTAAATCAATATAACTTCCCGGCCCCATGTATCCATTTCTGGGTCCTTGGCCGCCATAACTGTTTTTCTCTATCCCTAAACTGTGCTTTTTCTTTTTATCCTCTTCACTATCTTGTGAATCGATAGCTTCTTTTCGCATATCAATAACCTCATCATAACCTTCTAAATCAAGTTCTGTCATTCCGGAAATTTCCTTTGCTCCACTTCCAGCATCTTCTGCATCTAATAAAATTAAAATTTTCTTGCGTGCATCCTGAAAGGTTTTTTCATCCATTAAATAAGGATATAACATCACTGCAAATCTGCCTCCACCGTGAATCCATCCTTTTGAATAACTTCTAATTAAGGAAGCCAATAATGAAGCATCTGCATCTATTTTTTTACTGTGAAAGGATAAATTTATTGCCAATTCACCTCGATTTAAACGCCATAAATATTCATACGTACGCATCATCAAGGTCCATAACTCAGAAAAATTATCTTCCGAATTAATTCCTTTAAAAACTGCTGCCATTCTTAATTTATTGGTTCGCTGTAATTTATCATTGATTAAAAAATCAGTATATAAATTGGAAACCATTGGTGCTCTGTCCTCGATTCCCGGCAAGGCAAAACGAATTCTGTTTAACAAAATAGCATTGTCGTATAAATTTGAAGGTGCAAAAATATGATGACCAATTTCGTGTGCGAGTATTTCGAGCGCATAATCGACAATACCACGTTCTGTGATTTCTTCTAAATTAATCACAATACGATGATCTGTAAGTCGAATCATTGCAAAACTTCCTGTAAGTCCCTCTTTCTTAGCTTCCTGATGCGACAAACACCAAATAGGTTCCTGCAAACGCAAGAAAGGATTCCACTCCAGTTTTGCCTGCTTCCATTGCGATTTCCACAACGCTAATGTTTCCTCTATTTCAGATTGACTATGCATTTGCAAGACTGAATAAATATAAAAAATAAGAATTTTGAAGCGTAAAAACCAGCGTATCTTTTGTTGCTACTACAGATGAAATGGTACTTCCGTCAATTTTCTCATTGTCTTTTCCTATCCATTTTTCTAATGTTTCTAATCGCTTCGTATTAGATAAAATATAAGAGGTGTCAACGGTATCAGCCGGAAGTAAAACTTTTCCAAACTGATCTGCAAAAAGTACATAATTACTTTTTGAGTCGGTTACAAATATATTTCCATCAATCTCTGCTAACTTTGGCGGATGTTCAAAAAAACCGGTATTACCTTTAAAACCTCCTTGTACACCTTCAAATTTTGTATGATTATTGGTCCACGGTTGTTCAAAAATGCGAGTGGTATTTACAGGAAAATCTATTGTATTTACAATTGTCTCTTTCAGATTTTCGGAAAGTTCATTGTAATCTGTCTTTAAACGGATTCTTAAATGCGCCAAACCGCATTTCCACGCATAAATACGCCCAATAGTTTTAAAATCTTCAATTGTTTTTATAGCGTCGCTGCTTGTTTGCACAAGTTCACACCAGTCTATTATTTTTTCAGGTGCATATAAATGAAAATTCGAAAGCACATCATTTAATAATGAAATCGTTTTTACCGGAAATTTCACTGCCAAATTTGGCATTTGCGCCATTAACAACCAGGCAGTTTTGTATTCCTTTTTATAACGAATTGCCTGCCCGCTTCCGATTAATTTGAGCGACTCCTGATACAGTGCTTTTACTACTTCGTGGATTTTTTCCGGAGCCGAATTTTGAGCCACAGTAGCTTTTACAATGGGCTCAACAACTTCTGTCATCCAGGCAGCAATAACAAGAGACGGCAAACTGCCGTACTTCATTTCGCTCTCATTGTACCATTGATTGTATAGCGCACTTTTTTCGCTTAGTTCTGCAATAAGTTCCGGAAAGCTTATTTTTTCCATTGCAGCCATCTTTTGTAATTAGTATATCGTTGATGTAAATACTTTAATTTTAAAATATCATCGGCTCTGTAACCGTATAACTTTTTCTCTTCAGACCATTTCTGAAGTTGTTTTTCAATTTTGAAAAGTCGATTATCAATTTCTTTTGAAGATATATTTTCAAGACCTTTTTTAAATTCTTCTTCAAAATCATCAACCGGATCATTACGGTCTAAATCCTGACTTAGATACTCATCGCAAGACAAATCAAATAAGTTTCTCAACCACACAATTCTATCCACTCTGTAAACTTCATTACCCGCCTGATCAAAAAATGGCGATTCTAAATGTGGTGTCAAACTATCGTGCAAAACAAAGGGTAAAACTTGTCTGATGTCTTCTAATTCTACTTTTTTATTTCCTCTGAAATAAGCCAATGCTTTAGAAAACATCAACAAAGTCATGATTTTTCTAACCGATAAACCATTTTTTGCCTGTGATCCTAAATCTTTAATTGGATCTTTTCCTGTTTCTTTTCTAAAAAGAGTTCGCATATCTAAACCAGACAATTTTGCGGTGTCTTTGGTCATGTATTCCAATCGGTTAGAAGCGGGTTCAAAAAACTCAAACTGACGACAGAAAAACTCAATACGTTTGCGTAATCCGGGCTCTATCTGAATTCCTCTGATTTGTTTATTGACAGTCGAAAGTTCTTCTTCTGTAAAAATAATTTCTTCCGGAATTATCGATTCCGGATTAAAATTAAGTTCAATACGCTGCAATAAATCCTCAATAAAACGGGTATTAAAATGCATGGCTCTTATCACGATATCAATCCTGTCTTTCAGGGCTTCAATAACCTGATACGTTCCTCCGCCGGCATCATCATTGGCGGTCAGATACCATGCTCCTTCCGGACATTCATAAATCTGATCGAAAATTTCTGCATAGTTATCTGCTAAAACCGTTAATAAAGCAGATTGGGTTCTGGTGGGAATTCTATTGTATTCGTCAATAATTTTAACTCTCATACCCAGCCATTTTCGCCAGGCAATTCTAATATCTGATGTTTTTTCGGCCTTTACCATATCTGATGGTAGCGGATGCCCTAATAAATCTGAAATGGTCATTTGAGGCTGACCATGCTGAATAGCGCGCATTACATCTTTTTTATCATAACCTGCCAATAAACCCATCAATATAGATGTGGCTGTTTTTCCGCGGCCTGGCCCTCCAACAATAAGACATTTACCTCTTGTTGCTAAATTCAGTAAAGGCATTAATACAAAACTGGAATAACTTTGATCGCTAGGCAAATGAACAGGGACTTTGCTGTCTCCAAATAAAAACTTTTTAGCATCTCCATCATTAAATTCGATATCGTAATACGGACTAATAATGGCTGTATTGGTAATCCAAAAATAAGCCTGACGCAATTTTTCATCCAAAGAAATTGAACTACCTGATTCATTCTCCACAGTATCGCTAGAATACAGGTCTTCTATCTGAAATTTCTTGTTGATTGTAGATTCCTGCGGATTGGTAGGTGATTCCGGGACTTTCTTAAAAAATCCCATTGTTTTATTTAATAAATCAGACATCGCTATATTTTTGTTCTAAGTTACTTAAAATTTACTGTTTTCTGCAGCAAACAATACTTTTGATACGGCTTCAATTCTTTCCTCAATCGTTCCTTTGAGCATATAATATTTAAGGCTTCTAGCCTTTAAATCTTCCAATATTTTTTCCTGAAACTCTTTTCTTTTCACATCTCCAGATCGATCCCAGGTATCATCATAAGGAATATCTGTATCACAAACAAAGATAATATCGTGTCTGTTCTCGGCTGCTTTTGCCAGACTTTCCAATTCTAAAAGAGCGCTTCCGTGATAATCTAATGAAAACAAATAGGTCGTAATCGCATTAGTATCAGAAAACAAAAACCGATTTGACTTTAAAATTAAATCATCTTCTCGTTCGATATGGGTTTCTGCAATTTTTAAAAGATCCTCGAGCGTTAATCTTTTATTTACCTGATGCTGTTCCCAATATTCTCTTCCATATTCTGGCATCCATTGTGTATCAAAATGAATTGCTAGTTTTTCTGCCAGCGTAGTTTTTCCAGTCGAAGGCGCACCAAGTAAGACCACTTTGGTAATTAAATCGGTATAAACCACCGGATGGATAAAATCCTTATTTTTAAACGAATCGCTTCTAATTTTTGTAGCGGATATTGGAATGGTATTTCGATCAATATCAACTTGCCTGTTAATGGCATTTAATGCAATACTCATATGAACACCGTAAGGTTCACTCGAATAAAAATGAGAAATTTGACGATTATCTAAAACTTTCAGCACATAATCTTCCTGAATCTTCATAATCTCTGGTGTATAACCCGTATCGTTTGGTGAATTAGCTCCTTCAATAACCAAAATTTGCGGATATATTTCGCGGATCCAACTTGCTCTTGTTTCCAGAGGAATATTTATTACAGGATCATCATAAATCAGTACGATTAGTTCATCAACTTCATTAATAGCAGTTTCAATTAACAATTGATGTCCTTTATGAAAAGGTGCAAACTTTCCTAATGTCAATCCAACTTTATGCTTGTCCTTCATATACATATTCTTCGTTATAGGCTTTTTTCCATTCCAGATAACCCATTATTGCCATTATTAAAAAAAGCGTGTACAATGCGGTTGTAAAATACAATCCTTTGTAAAAATAGATGGTTATGGCAACTACATCGACTATGATCCAAAACAGCCAGGAACCTAATATTTTTTTTATCATTAAATATTGCGCAACGAGGCTTGCAACGGTAATAAAGGCATCTTCATAAGGAAAAGAGGCATCTGTTTTTGTCTGCATAACATATCCCAAAAGTGCGGTTGATAAAACAGTCAGACCAATCCAAAATATTGTATTTGTAAGCAATGTGATGCGTAATGTACTTTTATTTGCGCCGCCGTACTTCCAACTGTACCAGCCATAAAATTGCAGAAATATATAAATAATATGCAAAATCATATCAGAATATAATTTTGATGTATAAAAAACATAGCAATAAAGTACTACCTGAAGTAAGCCAAAAAACCAACACCAAATGTTTTGTCTAATGGTAAAGTAAACAGAAAGAAAACCGAAAATTGCGCCAAAAATCTCTATAGTTGTATCCATAATATTGGTATAAATATAGGATAATGGATTAAATTTTTAATTGATAAGGAGTAACATTTGATTAATTAATGCTGTTTTCTTCATTAATTCTCTTTTTTAAATTCCTTTACGCAACATTTTATTCCCCATTTTAAAAACGCTTAAAAAAATAAGTGAATATTTAAATCCTGTTTTTAAAACTATTATTGAATATATTAATTTGGCCCATCAATAACTGGGTTCGGATCCAGCTTAAATTTTTTTGTTTTTGAATTAAAGGTAATGGTTAAATAACCGCCCATTCTTCCAACATCATTCCAGACTATGAACTGTTTTTTCTTAGTATCGATAATTTCAACATTATCAAAAATTATTGTCATTATGTTACCGGTTAAGGTTTTTATTTTTGAAAAATCGATTATTTGAAAAACAGTATTATCTTTTTTATTGATAATCTTCAGTCTGTCCATTTGTGCTTTATCGTAATTCTCCTTTTTTGAATATTCTCCGATAAAATAGAATTCTGTAAATGAGGCTGCTTGCAAAATTTCGATATTGTTAAACTCATTTTCCTCTATCTGATCTATAAGAATTGAAGTATTTGATAATTCTAAAGACAGTTGCTTATTTGTTGCCAGATTCGTCCAGACACCAACACTTTTATCTTTAGAAAATTCAAACTCAAATGTGGCGGTATATTTTCCGTTATTGATTTCATAAAGTAAGACTTTATTCTTTTTAAAATCCAGTTTGCCTTCCAGTCGAATTGGGTTATTGTGGCTCTCGTATTTATAAACTCCAATAAGATTAAAATTCTTTTTATTTTTTTCGCCAAAATAGCCTTCTTTAATTTGAAAAGAAAGGGATATTGGGTATTTATCAATTTTGCCTTTATAGCCAAAACATTCATACCAACCTGCATAACTGTTTGTTATAACTAGTAGAAATGCTAAAACTGTGACTATTTTTTTATTCATATTTTGTTTCTTTAATTATTAAATTCGTTCTAATATTTTGGATCTTTTAATTCGGATGGGAATTTGAAGTATGAAACTCTTTTGAACTTTACATTTCGGCTCGTCTGATCCAAAAATCTTTGTTAGCGGTAATTTCTTTTAATCTCGTTTATACTTCTTTTGAATTTGTCAAAAATAATTTGCTCGTCTTCATTATCATCTGGTTTCCATTTTTCAATTGTTATATGTCCCTTTTTATTTTTACGGGTTTGACTTGAAATTAATGTGCCTTTCATTGGATCTTTAAAATTAATATCTACTTCTGTGTTTAGATATTTTTCTATACTATCTGGTATTTCCCCAAAATATTTTGTGTCATTTTTAATGTCAATTATTTTACTCTGAGAATCTTTTGGAAACAACTTATTCAACCATGATTGCTTTGTATATTTTGTATAAACAGGAATTGTATTCAAATAAAGCTTATAACCAATATAATGCTCTGTAAAATCACCGCTAACAATATAATTATAATATACAATAGCCTCAATAGATTGCCAGCTTATAAAACAATTCTTGTCAAACAATGGCATTTTAATTGTAATTCCTTTATCATCATAAAACAATTTATTTTGCCTTTCTTCTATCTGTTTTTGCTGTTTTTCGGAAATTGAAAACCCGAATAGTAAACCATAAATTAAAACTAATGGAGAAAAAGCAAGTAACGAAATTGTTATCCAACCGAAAAAATCAACATTCCATTTTAACCAAAGAGCAAAAAACAACACCAAAAAGCCTATTACTGAAAATGCAGAAAGTGGTAAAATAAAAAATACTAAACGTGAATGCTCCATCATCCATCTCTTGAGTTTTATCGCTTTTTTTCCGTTAAACCATCTCGCAATGCTATCTTTTAAAATAATCAATAATGAAACGATAACAAAAACAATAGGAATTATATATATATACCAAATGATCTGTACCCGCTTTTGATATAAAAAAGGATTATGGCTAAACCGAATATTAGCATAAAAACGCCTACTAACTTCGCAATTGTTTTTTCCTTTAAATCCATACTAATTTTTAATAACAAATATATTCTTTGAAATTTTATTCTTCATTTCAATTTTGTTTATGGTTTACTTTTGAAATATAATTAATCCAAACTGCTGCTGCAATCGATAAGACCAAAACAGGCACAATAGAAAGGGAGAAAATATAAACCAATTCGTCCTTAAAAGCATAGGTATTCCATGACGATTCCCCATCAACTAAGATAGTGTAATTCAAAAAAAAACAAATTGAAATTAAAGATATCAACTTGATTGTGCTCTCTAAAAACATTTTGTTACCGAGGGAAAGCAACAACAATACTATTGTTAAGAAAGCTGCGGTTGAAAGTGACATTAAATAAACATTTTCAATAAAAGAACAATCTAAGAACCCTGTTGATATTCTATTAGAAAACCCTCCCATAAACCAACAAATCTGGATAAAACTAATCGTGAAAAGTATTAAGCCTATGAATAGTGCTTTCTTTAAAACCTGTATTGTTTTATTTTGAAATATTTGTTTCATTAATTTTTGCTTTGTCCATTCTGGTGCCTCTTTATAAAACTACTTCAGCTTAAACCTGTTTCTTTTCTTTCACTAAATTCCTTGTTATACGAAGTGTTGTTTTCATTTTATAACGCCCCAAAATGTTTTATGGTTTCTCTGGATACAAATCTTTTAAAGGAATGACGATGCCATTTTTAGAAATTTCGCATTTAATATATTCGTTTCTATGTACTTTGAATGTAAAAGTTATAGAATCTGATGAATCGATTTTTTTTAGTTTTCGGAAAGCACTTAAAATTTCAATTGGAGAGAAATTATACTGAATGTAATATTCCTTTTTATTTTTCCCGGAAATATAAAATGTCTTTGGAATATTTCGGGCTACTATTGTATCGTTATCTTCTAAGATTTCTATTCTGTCCTCTTTAAAAGAAAATGCATAAACACTCTTTAGGACATCTTTTTCATCTTTTTCGATCTTTACAGCCCATTTGTATTGATTTTGAAGTAAGTCTGAATAATCGGTAATATTCTCAATACTTTCGTAACGATTGTATTTCTGGCCTAAAGATTTTTCATATACCAACATATCCAAATCTCCTGTGTTTTTTTTAGCGGTAAATTCTTGTACAAAATGAGAAACAGAGTTTTCTTTTTGTTGTAGAATTATTTTTAAAAGTGCTTTCCCTTTTGGTTGGATTTCCAGGATTAAAACCGGAACATCATTTTTTCCTTTAGCCAAATCTTTCATTTTTTGATAAGGAAGCGAAACAGTAAGGTGATAAAATTGACGCTCATCTATAGAAAAATATTTCAGGCTTAGAGAATCGGGTAAAAGTTCTTTTTCCCAGATTTTAAAATAAACAAAATTTTCACTTTTAGCACTAGTAATCAGTTTGGATTCTGAATCAAGATTACTTTCTGAATGGTTGAAATTATTGTAAAAAACAGCATCTATAATTTTGATGCTATTTAAATTTCCGGATAAAGAATCCTTTGCTGAACTATGAATTTCTGCATTCCAAAGCATCTTATCCTGTTCTTTATTTTTAAATCTTGTTGCAAAATTGAGGATAATTAGTAATCCTAAAATTATGGCAAAGAAAATATTGATGTAATCTAATTTTGTTGTTTTCATTCTTTTTTAGTGTTGATATCCTCTTCCTAATGCAAACAAATAAGACAATACTACAAACAAGACAGTTGAAAAAATTAAAAGAAATACCGAAAAATTTCGAAACTCCTTTTTAAATTTCATATCTCTGACAAAAACCGAAATCAAAAACATAATAACAGGAACTACAAAGCATAAAACAGGCATAACAAAATCTGTAAAATCAGAAGAAGGTCGTATCAATTCTGTATAGTCTAAATAAATATATAATACTATTTCTATGCAAAACAAAAGTATTACAGTAATAAAGGGATTGTTTCTCATTGATTAATTGTATTTCATTTTTGGATTTTCATTTTACAGATTACTTAAATTTCAGCTTTATAATAAAAATAATCTCTTAGCTCTTTTCCATTCGAATCAAATCCAATTGATTTATATGCTTTTATGAAAATTACATTATTACTTTTCCATTTAATTTCCTCGATTGAATTATCACTTTTTGTAAAACAGCTTTTATATTCTGTCAGAAATCTGACAGGAGAATTTTTATCATTGACTTTTAAAATTACAATTGTAAGATCTTTAGATTCATATTCCGGATTTTGAAAATAAACCATATACCTATTGTCTGGCGACAGTTCCGGTACTGAAACACTTGAATCTCCCAACGAAATAATTTTATACAGATAATCATTGGATGTGTCTAATAATTGCATTTCAGAAAACCCTAAATGATCTGCGGTACTTAATTCTTCTAAAGCAACCAAACTTAAACTTGCACAATTTCCAAAATACTCGTAACCACTCCAGCTTAATTCTCCTTTGTAATCTTTATATTTTTTGAACTCAAACTTTTGATTTACTCCCTGTATATAAAAGAAATCGTTACGCTCTTCTAATTTTGTTATTTTAAAACTTTTAACCCATGTGATGTTATTATACGCTGTTTCTTCTATACTATCTAATTTGAAATGTGGAAGATTTTCTAATTTGTCGTAGTATCCTATTTCAACAATTTTACTGTCTTTCTCGGGCTTTGCCTCATTATTATTTTCTAAACCAATTTTGCTTTTAGTTAACCCAGATTTTAATGACGAAGGTTTTTTTTCTGTTGCTTCTTTACATGAAGTAAAAAGTAAAAAAATAAAAATGAAATATTTAAAATTCATAAAATTGTAAATTAACTAATGATGAAAAACGTTATTCGCAGTATTAAAAACTTTGAGGAAAATTATAAATAATCAGAACTAAAACAACAATTGCAGGATAGCCAACAGTTACCATTTTCTTCAAAAAAAGCTTTTTATTTGTTTTACGTAATAGACTTATTAAACAGAACAACCAGATAATTGGCATCAGGAAAGGCAAAGGAAGTAAAACCATTAAAAATGGAACCCAAAATTTATCAATACCGTAATTTTCATCATGCCATCTGGTTATCAAAACTGGAATTAGTTTTTTTTCTTTAAGTGCCTTTTTAAAAGCTTGTTCATTATGAAATTCTTCTACCTTGTTTGTTTTTTCATTAATTATAAAAAAAGTCCCCTTTTCTATCGCAACTATATGTCTCTTATAAAAATAAAACTCCTTAAACCAAATATTTAAATTATTTACGGTTAGCTCAACCAATTCATCATTTTCTCCATCATGGTAAAGTCTGTTTCCATACGGAGTAACATCCTCCCAGGAAGAAATCCCTCCCGCAAAACAACCATTAGAGAAGGCCAAAAACATAAACAAGCTTATAAAAACCTTAATCAATTGCATTTTCTCTGGTAGTAATTTTTTTGTTAGCAATTTTTCTTTAAAACTTTATTCCTCTTTTCTATTTTTATTTCTTCACAAGAAAAGGGAGTTAAACACAAATAAGCTGTTCTTATTTTATTTTGGAATAAATCTTTCCTCTCCAGTACATTAATTTATTCGGATTTTCCGGATGATCAAACTTCATATCAAACTCCGCTTTAAAAATTCCTTTTTGCATTGCCTTTCTGTCAATTTTCATATTGCATTCATTACACGCATAGGTTACTTTTCCATCCACAATACTATTCAGTTCAATTCTTGGATTACTCACAACATTCCTGACAATATAAAAGTTTAATGTCGCATGGGTTGCAGCATTTGCCAGAGTATAACATTCAATAGTGTCTTTACTTAATCGGTTTGCTTTCATTTCGGTTGCACCTGCATATTCATAACACCATGCTTCACCTTTTAAACTATGTTTTTCTGAAAAAGAAAAATCACCGTTAAAATTTTCAACCCATTGTATATCGAAATCTTTGAAAGGAAACAGATAAAAAAGTAAACCGAATAAAAGAACTGTATATTTCATCGTGATTCTCGTTAGTATGAACATAATAAATGCATCTTCTTTTTTACTTTTTTTTATTTAAAAATCAACATTCGTCTTTCCTTACTCCTGAAATCTGAACCAAAACATTAACTCCTGTTACGGAGTACAAATTTTCACAAAAAAATAATGCCATTTTAAACAAGTATCAATTAGTCTAAGATCATTTAATATTCGTAAGGATTCTTTTCAAATTCGTATTAATATCTACTGTTTTTAATAGGAAGTACAAGTAAAACAACGGTTCCGGTCTCGTTGAAAGTAATTTCTATACTAGTCTTTATTTTATTCTCTCTGGCTAAAATCTCCAAACGTTCCCGGGCTATAGCTCCCGATAAAGACTGATGATTATCTTCTATGTTCGATTTGTCCTGATACCCTTTTCCGTTATCTGTAATTTTAACCAGTACCTGATTCTCCTTCGGAACAATTTCGAGCGTTATCAATCCTTTATCAGACTGTTTTGCTATTCCATGTATTATTGCATTTTCAACAAAAGGCTGAATGAGCATTGGAGGTATTAATATGGCCGAAGCGTCTGTTTCGGGCATTATAATTTTATAGGCAAACGTATACTGAAATCGCATTTGTTGCAAGCTCAGATAATTTTCTATTGCCTCAAGTTCCTGGTCAAGAGCAACATAATTTTGACGGCTTAATTCGAGACTGCTTCTAAGTAATCTGCTAAACTGACTGAGATATTTTATTGATTTTTCTTTTTCATCAAACCTTATAAAACTTTGCAATGCCGACAAAGTATTGAAGATAAAATGAGGTTCCATTTGCGTTCTCAATAATTGTTGTTGTAATAAGATTTTCTCTTTTTCCTGCTTTTGTCTTTTTTGTCTTTGGAAGAAATAAAGCAGAAATATCCAAGAAACTGCCAACAGCGCCAATAAACCAACAATAAATAGCAGCAATTTATTGCGTTCTAAACGATTTGTAGTGTGATCAATCGTTTTATTCAGTCCGTAAATAGATTTATCTTTGGCTTGTAACTCGTAAATAGTTGCCATTTCTTCTGTTGCCTGAATACCCGAATTCCTGAGAATATTATCTTTTAATTCTAATACCTGATTGGCTTCATTTTGTGCATTAATATTATCTCCTTTTGCCAAATAATAATGCATTTTTCCCTGCTTATTTAAACACTTTTCATAATAGGATAATGATGGCAAATGTTGTCTTTCAATTTTGTCAGTTTCTTTAATTAAGTTTTCTGCCTCAGCAAATTGTTTGCTATCAACATATAAATCAGTAAGATTAGACAAAGTGGTGTACAAGTTTCTTATTGCGCTTGGTTTTTCAGGATTTTCCAGTACAATTTTATAATCATATTCTTTAACCAAATTATAATACGAAATTGCAGTATCGTACTTATTCTCTAATATATAGTAATGCGCCATATGTTCATTAGTAAATCTAATTAACATTGGATCATTTGTTTTTACAGAAATGTGCTTCAGCTTTTTAATATAAAAAAGAAGCGAATCTAACTTGTAAGTATTACTTGTCTCACAGGCGGTAAGCAATTGTGAATATGCCCTGAATTTGTATTGATAATTATCTTCAGTTAGTTTATTCAGAATTTTTAAAGCAAGCTGATTCTGTTCTATAGATTTTGGATACTGGCTGATTTTATTATTATCCTGAGCCGCATTAAGTAAACAAATCACTTTTGCCAATGGTTTACATTGAAGCGAATCGTCGCTCATGATTATAGCAGTCGATTTATTAAAATAATAAATAGATTGGTAAAACTTACCTTCGTGTTCTGATATTAAACCAGCTCCGTTGTAAATCGTAAATTTAAGTGCATTAAATTCTTTTTCCTTTTCTATGACATCTAAAGCAATATTAATATGGCTTTTAGAGCTGTCAATATTAGTCTTTGCAAAACTTTTAGCAAGATTGTAATGTATAAAAGCTATAGCCGGACCTGTTTTTGAATACTCCTTTTGTTTTAGTTGGCCCGACCAAAAAACAAGCTTGTCACTTTGAGGATTTTGGTCCAGACTATCACTGGTCACCTGTAATTTTTCCAGCATTTTTTCCGGATCCATTAATACTTTTTCAGATTTCTGCTGGCACGAAACTAAGATCAGCAATACAAACAATACTGTTTTGCTCATTATCTCAAAGGATTTAGATGATCCATTACAAACTCTTTTCTGCGGGTTGCCACAGGAATTTCAGCAGAATTTTTCATAATGATAATACCCGTTTTCATGTATTTATCAATAAAATTTTTATTGACAATATAGGACTGATGTGTTTTTATGAAGAAGTCAGACGGCAAAATATCTTCGTAGTATTTTAAAGGTTTAGAAGCCGTAACTATTTTTTTATTTTCAAGATGAATTTGGGTATACGATCCTTCGCCGGAGAGGTATACAATTTCGTTAAGCCGAACGATTTGCATACAGTCTAAAGAAGTGATACAAATACTGGAACTCATGTCAATAGTTTTTGCAGTACTGTACTCCTTTAAAACAGCCAGCTGATTGAGATAATCTGCAGTTTCAATTTTCTTAACCTTCTGTATTGCAACTGTAAATTCTTCACTGTCGATTGGTTTTAAGAGATAATCAAGTGCACCGTATTTAATAGCCTTAATGGCAAAATGATTATAAGCGGTAATAAAAATAATATGAAATGTAGGCTGTTCTAACTGATTCAATATATCAAACGCGGTACCATCCGTCAATTGAATATCCATTAAAACTAAATCAAGATCAGTATTTTTTATGATTTGCAATGACTCTTTTACAGAACTGGTCATTGCTTCTAATTTTAAGGATTCTTCTTGCGAAACTAACCACTGCAATTCTTTTCTTATCGCCGGTTCGTCTTCTATAATCAAGGTTCGTATTTGGTTCATATATCAAATAGTGGTTAAATAAATTATTTCCCGGAAAATGAGTTTTAACCAAGTAAAATTTACAACACGAATATATACTTTTTTATTTTAATCCTTAAAGCAAACTGCTGCCCCTAGCCCTTTTTTCTATGGAATTATCCTTATTGATACTGCAAAAAAAATAAATTATTATGACGCATTTAAAAAGGATATTATCAAATCCGTCTCAGCTTACTGCGAATTTATATCTGCCCAAACATTCATCCTTTATTTTCTAATATTTGTATGTAATAATTTTACCTTTTATCCCAAATCATGGTATGCAAAAACTTTAAAATTAGTGTTTCTTTATGCTTGCTGCTACTCACTTATGCTTGTCAAAATGAACAATTTTCAGACAATCTTTTAAAAAATAAATTTGCTTTGAAATTAGCCGATAAGCTACTAACGACATCAGAACCAGTAGTAATGAAAAAAGATATCTTAGGTTCTGAAATATCTCAATTTATGGAGGATAATAATTATAAAATTCAATATGAAGCTGATGGGTATCTAAATCAGGATAATTTTAAAGATAAAATTTTAGTTCTGCAGGAAAATGACGAAAACAAATCAACAGGACGTCTTACCATAATTTTATTTGGACAAAAACAAGGTTATAAGCTATTCAAAGAAAGTTATACTATTATGCCTCCTGAATATACCTTAGATGGTTACAAACTTTTTGATATTGAAGATGTGACCATCGAAAAAAATAAAATTGCAATTGATTTAAGTTCTATTGGTCCTAACGGACACATTTATTTTGAATTCCTATTTCAAAATAACAATTTAGAATTATACGGGTATAACGGTTATTTTATGGGAGCTGGTTCGCATACCGAATATATTTATAAAGCCGAAAATAAAACCAACGGAACACTTGAAGAAACTGTTATGAATACAATGGAAGACGATATGCGATCAACAACAAAATCTTATACTATAAAACTCAAATCACCTGCGGACTTTGAGAATTTTGATCACTCTAAATTTTTAACCGAAATTAGTCAACAAACTGAATAAGCATTTTATTATACCGCCTCAAACTTAAAAGAATTAAAATCTGTAAAAGAAACTTTGACTAAATTAGAATTGACTAATCAATAATAGCTTTTTTTATGCTATTTTGATTTCTCTCATCTATTGCTATAATTATCCACAAAAAACTTCAAATCCCTGGATTTGAAGTTTTTTCGTTTTACACCGCTTTTCTTATTTCACGAAACCACACAAAACAATTTTTGCCAAGTAGCTAATAGAATAGGTTATTAATTTCATCTAAATACTTAATACCCACATTTTACAAACTCATAAACAAACTCAACAATCAACGCGAAAAAAAAATTTATCTATCAAATATTTTAGTTAACATTTAATTTCAAATGTTAATAATATGTTTCGTTTTAAGGTGGTTTTATTAATGTAAACGTAACCTTTTAGACCTACCCTCACCTTTAATTTTGAAGACATATAAGAAGAACTCAATACTTTGTTTATGTCATTTTTAAAGCCGCACGATCATTATCCAAACCAAATCAGAAAAAGTATCTCCACTTGTCAGATTTCGTTACTTATTCATCTCCAAATAATGTATCATGTATAAAAAGTTTACCGACGAAGACCTTGTCGAATTATTAAAGTCCGGCAAGGATAAAGCTTTTGATGAACTTTATTTTAGATATCGTGATATCCTAGTTCGATTTGTATATCTCAGAATGAAATCGATACCCATTTCAGAAGAAATCGTTCAGGAAGTTTTTACCACTATATGGGAGCGCCGAAAGACCATTATAATTCAAAAAAGCTTTGCAGCTTACATCTACACTTCGGTGCGTTACATGACTTTAGATTACTTTAAATCGCACAGCGTTACAGATCAATATATACAAGAAGTTTTAGATAAAAATACTGTTTCGTATTCCAGTCACAATGCAACGGAAGATTTCATTTATTATGAAGAATTGCAAAAAGCAGTTGATAAAGCGACCATGCTTCTTCCTAAAAAATCAAAAGAGGTTTTTATTCTGAGCCGCATAAAACATTATACCAACAAAGAAATCGCCGACGAACTCAATGTTTCAATTGAAACCGTAAAATATCATATTACGTACGCGCTTAAATTCATGCGCACTTATTTAGGCGAGTTTAATTAAGAAGTAATATTCATATTAAGAGTTCAGCTTTTTTCTTAACAAAAGCGTAACCTTTTGCGCCTACCTGAAAATACAATTCCAAAGACATTCTATTAAAGACATAAAGAAATTATAATGCCTGAAAAATTAAGACAAGAAATAAAACATTTTTTAGACGGAAAGTACTCTCCGAAGGGACAAGAAATGTGGAATAAATGGTACGACCGTACCGATGATTTTTTTGAAAACATGGAAATGATTCAATCAAATCGTTCAAAACTAAAAAACGAATTAAAAGCTATTAAGAAAACCAACAATGTAATTTCTCTTCATTATAAAAACTGGGCTGTTGCTGCGTCTTTAGTTTTTCTAATCGGATTATCTATGTTTTACTATCAATCAATGCCATCTGTTGAAACCAAACAATTTAGTGTAAAACTAGGTGAACATGCCGAAATAAAATTAAGTGACGGAACACAGATTTGGTTAAATGCCGGAAGTATTCTTAAATATCCAAAAGAATTTAAAGGAGATACCAGAGAAGTATTCCTAAGCGGTGAAGCTTTTTTTGATGTAGCCAAAGACAAAAAACATCCTTTTATAATTCACACCAATAAAATGGATACCAAGGTGCTTGGAACCAGTTTTAATGTTCAGGCTTACCCCGATCAAAGAACACAGGAAGTTTCTGTTTTAACCGGAAGAGTGAATGTAAAATCTACGGTTACAGAAGAAAATGTGTACGTAACTCCGGGGCAAAAAGTAGTATTTAAATCCCAAAGCAACAAACTGCAAGCGTTTAAAGATGTTCCTGTAAACAGTATTTCACTATGGCGAAAAAATATTATGGTATTTGAAGAAACACCACTTCCGGAAGTTGTAGCCACTATAAACCGCAATTACAATGTCGCGATTGAAATCAAAAATAAAAATTTAAACGAATTAAAGATAAGCGCCTATTTCAAGGAATTAACTGCTGATCAAACCATTGGATTGGTGTGTAATATCATTAATGCCAATTATAAAATGGACGCTGGAGTATACAAAATAGAGTAAGCGCATTAAAAATAAAACTACGTAGAAACCCGATAAACAAAACAATTAAAACTAAAAATCATGAATGAGAAACAAATGCGGCTTACCATAAAGTGCCAAAGCATAAGGACAATAGGAATTAAATTATTCCTGTTTATTGCTTTATTTTTTGCATCACTAACGGTAAATGCCGGGAATGTTGACATTAGCAAAAGAGTAACTTTAAAAGTTGAAAATGAAAGTATAAAAAACATTTTTCATAAAATTGAAAATCAAGCCGATGTACATTTTATGTATGAAAGCAGTCAGGTAAATACCAATCAGAAATTAAGTTTAAAATTAAATAATGTAACGCTTGAACAAGCTTTAGCCAAAATCTGTGGTGTTGCACTTCGATACGAAATTGTGAGCAACAATATTGTGATCAAGAAAAATCAGAAAGTTACTGTTTCAGACCAGAATAAAATTATTATTTCAGGAACTGTTTTTGGTGGCGATGATAATATGCCGTTGCCTGGTGTGGGAATTAAAGATAAAGGTTCTGATGCTGCCGCTACTACAGATTTTGACGGAACATTTAAAATGGAAGTCAACGCTTCAGAAGCAACACTTATCTTTTCTTACGTTGGTTATATTACACAAGAGGTTAAGGTAACTAGCTCTCAGTCTATAACTGTAAAACTGGCTGCTGATGTTAAACAACTTCAGGAAGTAATTGTAATGGGTTACGGAAGTGTGAAAAAAAGTGAGGTTTTAGGAGCCGTAGGATCCGTTTCTATGAAAGAAACGGCAAGCAGAACCTACAACAATGCTGCCGAATTATTACAAGGAACTGTTGCCGGTGTTACGGTAATTAGTGACGGAGGTGATCCAACTGCATCACCAACAATTAATATTCGTGGTATTGGTTCTTTAAATGCAGAAACGCCTTTAATTGTTCTAGACGGAATTATTTACAGTGGTTCTTTAAACACGATAAATCCTAATGATATTGGTTCGATCAGTGTGTTGAAAGATGCAGCTTCGGCAGCAATTTATGGAGCAAGAGCTTCTGGTGGGGTAATTTTAATTACGTCCAAAAAAGGAATTTCTGATCGTATCAATGTGAATGTAAATTATCAGGGAGGTTTTCAAAATGTAGCAAAAAAATTAGATGTTTTAAACGCTGCAGAATATGCCGATGCCATGAATATTGCCAGAGATAATGCCGGATTACCAAGAATTCTAGCTTTTGATCCCGCATTTGAGCCAACAGCACGAACAACAAAAACAAACTGGATGGATGAAATTTTCCATACCGGAGAAATTCAGGATTTATCACTTTCAGTAAATGGAAAAACAGAAAAATCAAATTTCTTTCTTTCTGGTAGTTATAGAAAAAATGAGGGTATTTTGCTCAATACGTATTCAGAACGTTATACGGTACGAGCAAACTCTTCTTTTAAATTGGCGCCAAACTTTACCTTGGGCGAAAATTTATCGTATTCCCTAACAGATGGACAAAGTGCAAATACCTCAAGTGCCTATACCGGAGCAATTTTAGGAGCAATTTTTTATCCGCCAAACGCTACAATTTACAGAGAAGACGGTTCCGGACAATACGGTGGTGTTCCTGAAAAATACATTGGTTCTTACGGAGATGTTATCAATCCCGTAGCCTACTTAAAAAGGCTAGACAACAGAAATCCTGTTTCTACGATATTGGTTAATCCTTATGCAGAATGGGAAATCATCGAAGGTTTAAAAGTAAAATCAAACTGGGGATATACGAGAATACAAGATAACGCAACAGATTTTACCGTTAAAATTACAGAGCCGGGTAAAATATTTGATTTTAACCGACTAACAAAAAAATCTCTTACAATAAGTGATTTATTGAGTGAACAAACTATTTCTTACGAGAAATCATTCGGAAAACATAATCTTAAAGCCTTAGCCGGATATACGTATCAGGAAACTAAAAGAGATTATTATACTATTGAAGGAACAGGATTTGATAACGAAGATCCTTCGCAACGTTATTTGTTGAATGCAAAACTAATTCAGCAAACAGCCGCAGGATTATCAGATGAAATTATTTCGTCTTATGTGGGAAGAATCAATTACGACTTCAATCAAAAATATTTGTTCTCTGGAATTGTACGTCGCGACGGAACATCAAAACTTTTACAGGAAAATCGTTGGAAAGTTTATCCCTCAGTTTCCGCAGGATGGTTAATCTCTGAAGAAGGATTTATGAAAAGCATTAATCCAATTGTAAGCAGTTTGAAATTACGTGCGAGCTGGGGAGAAATTGGAAATTTAGGAAACCTTGGTCCTTACCAGTTTAGTGTGCCATTAACTCAGACCACTGCTTTAATAGGTGCGACTCCTGTAATCAATTATGGTTATTCTGAAAGAGAACTTTCAAACCCTAATTTAAAATGGGAAAGCTCAGAGCAAACTAACATTGGTTTAGATTTTACTATGTTCAATAACACATTTTTAGGATCTATTGATGCTTACGTAAAAACAAACAAAGACATGTTGGTTCGTGATCAGTTACCAGGTGTATCCGGAACGCCACAAGGAAGAATTGTAAACTCCGGGGACGTTGAAAATAAAGGTCTTGAAGTTAGTTTAACGTATCAAAAAACACGTGGAGAATTTAAATTTGATGTAACAGCAAACGCCGGATTCCTAAGTAATAAAATTGTTTCTATTAAAGATGATTTGACTTCTTTGGAACCATTAAATCTAAGCCGAGTTAGAAGTTTACCATTGGCCAATATTTATCAGGTAGGAAGTCCGGTTGGTGCTTTCTATGGATATGCAACCGATGGATTATTTCAAAGTAACGCAGAAGCAAAAGCGTATGTAAATACTAAAGGCGAGGTTTATCAGCCAAATGCCGTTGCCGGAGATATTAAATTTAAAGATCTTAATGGTGATGGTGTAATCAATAACAGTGATAGAGAAGTATTAGGAAGCCCATTTCCAAAAACAACATTCAGTTTAAATTCTAATTTTAAATACAAAGGATTTGATTTAAACATCTTTTTTAGCGGAGCAGCCGGAAACAGCGTTTTTAATGCTGTAAAACATACTGGTTTAAATGGTTCTTTCCCAGGATATAATTTATTGGCTGAATCAAAAGACGCATGGTCACCTACAAATACGGATACCAATATTCCTGTACTTTCAGCAACAGATAACAATAACAATTTCGGAAGAATCTCTAATTTCTATATCGAAGATGCTTCTTTTATACGGTTAAAAAACATTTCTCTTGGCTATACAATTAAAGAAAACTGGTTAAACGGAAAAGCAAAATTGAGATTCTTTATTTCAGGACAAAATCTATTTACAATTACGAAGTACTCAGGAATGGATCCGGAAGTTGGACTTACCAATTTCGGAATGGACTTAGGTAAATATCCACTTTCTCGTATTTATATGACGGGTATAAACGCAACATTTTAAAAATATAAAACTAATAAAATGAAAAATTTAAGTCTTTTAGTATTAAGTTTTGTGCTTTTAGTAAGCACTTCAGCTTGTGAAAGCGAACTTGATGTAATTCCGCAAGGAGCTCCTTCAAGTGGGAATTTCTGGAAAACTCCGGCAGATGCCAAGGCGGGAGTAAATGCAATGTATGCTTTATATTCCGATGATAATATGTACGGTCGTGGTTTCTTCTGGTTGAATAATGCAAGTGACGACATTGGAACAAAACCGAGACAAAATGCAGAGCGTATTAAAAACTTTATTGTTGACGGAGCTGAATCTGATACCAAAGATATCTGGAGATTGCATTACGAAATCATGAAACGCTGTAATGATGTAATTCGTAACATTCCGAATATTCCTTTAGATGAAAAAACAAAGAACGGAATGTTAGGCGAAGCATATTTTAACCATGCAGTAATGCATTTAGAATTAGCGTATCATTACGGAGATGATCGTGCGGGAATTCCAATTCAGGACAGACAAAACCCTTCAAACGTATATGTACCGCGTGCAAAAAACGTTGCTGAAAATTATGCTTATATCGCAGCCGACTTAATAAAAGCTGCCGATTTACTTCCTTATTTCAGTGAACTTTCAGCTGATAATTACGGCCGCGCTCATAAAACAGCTGCCTGGGGATATTTAGTTCGTACTTATTTGTATGCAAAAGACTGGGATAATGCGATTAAATATGCCAATTTGATTGTAAACAGTGGCAAACATAAATTGCTGGATAATTTTGAAGATGTTTTCAAAATCAAAAACAACTGGTCTTCAGAATATATTTGGTCCGTAACATCAAGTGCAGACAATACTTCTTTGGGTTCTATTTTTCCAGGAGTATGTCTGGAAGATAAAGGATGGGGAGCTTATAACGGATGGGGAAATTTCTATCCTACAAAAGAATTGTTTGACACCTATGATCCAACAGACAAACGCCGCAGTGCTACCATTCTACAAAAAGGTGACAAATTTGTTTATTTTGGAGAAGAAGTAACTTTTAATGAAGGAAAATATACTGTAGGTTCAAGCAACAGAACCGGATATCAGTTCAAAAAATACATGGAGCCTTTCAGTTATCCAAAAACAGGTTCAGGTGCTGTAGATATTCGTTACGTAAATGCAAACGGAGACAAACCATCTACGACTTTAAATGTCCCACTTTTGCGTTATGCTGATGTAATTCTAATGTTGGCTGAAGTAAAATTAATGAAAGGTCAAAATGCAGATACAGAAATCAATATGATTCGTCATCGTGCAGGACTTGGAGATCTTTCCGGAGCTACAATGACCGATTTAAAAAGAGAGAGAAGATGCGAACTTGCAGGTGAATGGACAGATCGTCATTTTGATTTAGTACGCTGGGGAGATGCCAAGGAAACGTATGCAAAACCATTACACCACTATAACGGAACTGTAATTTATCCTGCTCGTAATTTTAATCCGGCAATTCACCATGTTTGGCCAATACCACCAGATGAAATTGCAATAAGCAAAGGAGCATTAACTCAAAACCAGGGTTGGTAATAAAGTAGTTTCATTTTGTGTTTATTTTTTTACTGCACAGGTTTGTATAAAACCTGTTGTGGTAAAAAATAAAAAACATTTCATACAATACATCATAAGCCAGTCTTTCATAAGGACTGGCTTATATATAAAAGTTCATTCATACCCTAATTTAATTTTTCATAAAGTTACCTACGGCTCTTATGAAATAAAATCTATTTTCGATGAAAAAAATATTCACCCTTTTTTGCCTTCAATTTTTCTTTTTTGCCCAAGCGCAGGACTATAATTCTTCTAATATTCATTCTCATAATGATTATGAAAGTAAATTACCTTTTTACGAAGCCTATTCCAATGAAGCCGGAGTTATCGAAGCCGATGTTTTTTTAGTCAATAATGAATTGTATGTTGCCCATACATCCAAAGAAATCAAAACTTACAACACTCTTAAAAATTTATATCTCGAACCACTTGCTACAAAATTAAAAACATTAGAAGGAAAAGCTTATCCAAGCAATAAATCTTTGATTTTAATGATCGATATCAAGTCTGATGCTGACTTGACATTAAAAGCAATTGCACAACAATTAAAGACTTTTCCAGAACTTATCTCAAATAAAAACATAAAAGTGGTTATTTCTGGAAACCGTCCTCTGTCTTCTCAATGGAAAGATTTTCCAAATTTTATTTATTTTGACGGAAGATTAAATGAAGAATACACACCAGATCAATTAGCACGTGTTGAAATGATCAGTGAAGATTTGAAAGAAATCACAGTCTGGAATGGAAAAGGAGTTTTAACCCAAGCAGATACAGAAAAAATTCAGGCAGTCATTAAGAAAGTTCATGATCAAAATAAAAAAGTACGATTTTGGGCAACACAAGATAATGTCAATACCTATATGACTCTTATGAATTTAAAAGTTGATTTTATTGGTACTGATAAGGTTGCTGAATTAACACAGTTCATCAATAACATTAAGACTACATTCTACCAAAATACAGAGTTTCACCAGACTTATATTCCTAAAAATGCATTCAAAAGCAAACGTCCAAAAAATATTATTTTACTTATTGGTGACGGAATGGGACTAACTCAGATTTACGCGGGATATACCGCCAATAAAGGACAGTCAAATCTTTTTAACATTCAAAATCAAGGACTTTCAATCACAAAATCTTCAGACAGTTACATTACCGATTCAGCGGCAGGTGCAACGGCAATGGCAACAGGTCATAAAACCAACAATAGATTTATAAGTGTTGATGAGAAAGGAAAGCCTCTTGAATTAATTACACAGCAATTGGCTAAGAAAAACTTTAAAACAGCTATTATTTCAGCCGGAAATATTACAGATGCAACTCCTGCCGCTTTTTATGCACATCAGCCAGAAAGAAGTTATAGTGAACCTATTGCTAACGATTTTCTGGCAAATCTTTCTGACATTTTAATCGGAGGAGGACAAAATGAATTTAAATCAAGAAAAGACGGAAAAGATTTGTCTAAAACGTTATTAGAAAAAGGCTACACATTCACCGATAATTTTTCAACCTTAGATACCATTAAAAATAATAGATTTATAGTTTTAGAAGATAAAGCAGTAGTTTCTATTAAAAACGGAAGAGGAGATTTCCTGACTAAATCTTTTGTAAAAACAACATCCACTTTTGCAAAAACAAAAAATCCATTTTTCATTATGGCAGAAGGCGCACAAATTGATTATGGCGGACATCAGAATAATGTAGAATATGTGGTTCGTGAAATGCTTGACTTTGATAAATTAGTAGGACAAGCAATGGAATTTGTAGATAAAAATCCAGAAACTTTATTAATTGTAACGGCAGATCACGAAACCGGAGGATTATCATTAATCGACGGAAGCACAGAAAAAGGATACGTTCATGGGAGTTTCAGTACAAATGATCATACAGCAGTTCCTGTTCCCGTTTTTGCCTACGGCCCCGGATCATCAAAATTTACAGGGGTTTATCAAAACACCGCTATATATGATAAAATTATGACGCTGATTTCTGAGAAATAACTGCCAATATATAATCTTAAGTAACCGCAATTTTAATTTAAAAATTGCGGTTTTTGTTTTATTCCAAAAAAAAACTTCAATCAGCAAAAGCTAATTGAAGTTTTTAGTACTCAGAGCGGGACTTGAACCCGCACGAACATTGCTGTTCACTGGATTTTAAGTCCAGCGTGTCTACCAATTTCACCAT
>NZ_JAGYWA010000008.1 GCF_018383905.1 Flavobacterium branchiicola | reverse complement strand
AAATTCTTTTACGACCTTCCTTTTAAAGACCTCACTGAAAGTTTGGGGAGGCAATGGATTTTTAGAATGTTTTCTTTCTGTTGACATAATTGCATCTATTATAGTCAACTTTTTTCAGGACGAGACAGAACATAAAAAAACCGAAGCAAATCGCTTCGGTTTTTTTATGATGATCAATTGTCTTCGTAGTGTTCTTTAATTTCTTTCAGGATCTCATAGACCACATCACTATTTTTTTCTTTATATCTTCTGGCCCAAAAACTATAAATCCAAGTGGTATTCAATTTTGAATTATAATCCGGATTACTATCATCACTTTCGGCATTTGCGTCGGCATTTTTACTTATTGAACTCAACGTGTTTTCAGATGCATATGACTTTAAATTGTCAAAATAATATTCAGGAAACTCTTTTTTTGCACCAAAAATCATTGTTTTATAGATTTTATCTAATGTTTGCTCCGGATCTTCAGTTTTGTAAATATCATCATGGCTGCTTATTAAGATATTTACAGTTTCATTTAAACTTGAATCGTAGTAATTTTTCTCAGATAAAAAAGCATACAACAACATATTATAACTATCAAATGTGCTTCTGATTTCTTCTGGATTTCTGCGTATTTTATTTACGATTTTATTTATCTCATCGTATATTTCATAGTAGAAACCTTTTTCAGCAGCTTTTCTTATTCCTGAAAATGACTTTCCTTTTTCTAAAGCTAAATAATCTGACAAAAATAGCTTCGTTAAATCCTGAACTTTTGCATCATCATATTTTTCATCATTAAATAGATTCTTAAAATATCCTTCTGTTTCAACATCAGGAAAACTCATTTCGCTAAAACCATAATAATCAGATTCAGGTTCTTCGCCTTCACCCTCGCCTTCACTTTCTCTTGCATTATCGCCAACTGTTTCATCTACCACTGCAACATCTTCTGGCAAGGTATCAATTTGAGAATCATCTCCTTTAAACAAGCTAGTAATTCTTCCATATAAACTATCATGATTATAAGAAGTCACCCATAAAGATGCGCTTGAAGCCAGAAATAAACATCCTGAAAAAATAATCGCAGAAATTAGAATCATCAAAATCCCCAAAAACTTTGTTATTTCATTAATTGAATCTCTTACTCGTAGCAAAAGCCCAATGCTTAAACTTGAAATAATCAAAACAATTAGCGAAGAAAAAAAATCAAACATAAAACCACCATTTCTAACTCCGAGCTCGATATCTGAAGACAGACCAACAATAGCGACAATAAAAGTTAAAACGCCCAATATGATATATATTAAAAAAGAATTCTTCCAGAATTTGTCATTTGGAGTCTGCTCATTTATTTCATCGGTAGTCGAATCTGAATTAAGAACTCCAACTATCATTCTTTGGATTAGTATAGAAACTGCAGCTATAATTAAGGCCGAAGAGCCAAACACTACTACCAAAGCTGTTTCAATCTTATCATAGTCTGAATAATAGTAACTATTGAAGATAAAACTACCAAGTAATATTATTATAATTTGAATTATGATGACTATTTTATATGACTTTATCATTCTTTTATTTGTTATAGTGTTCTTTTATTTCATTTAAAATAATCGCAATCTCTTTTGCATTTCCTTCATGATTTCGTCTAGCCCAAAAACTATAAAACCAGATCAAATCGGCATCATGAAACTCACCATCATTTGTTAATTTATAATCACGGAGTTTTTTTATGGTTTCATTAGAAAAATCATTTTCAAACTGCGCAAAATAGCCTTCCATAGTTGGCCCTTCGGCATCAGCAGCTATATCCATAGCTTTATAAATTTCTTCCAGTTTTTGATTATCTCCACCAATATCTTCGTATGTTAAAAGCAGTCCTTCAATGATTTTATCAAAATTGGATGTTCTATAAATTTCGGGCGAAATAATAGTATAAGCTACAGCACTATAATGCTCAAATCCTTCATAAAGTTCGTTAGGATTATTTCGCAAATCGTCTATATACTGAACAAGATAATAGTGGTTATTAACTGTAATATGATCGTCTAAGCTTCGTTTAATAAAAATTCGAACATCATAAAAATCATATTTCCCCTGAATACCGCCCCATTCATCAATAAGCGTATTCCATGACGAAACCAATTTAGATTCTTCTTCCGGATCTGCTTCTTCTTCGCCCTCATAACTTTCCTCATATTCGCCTGTTTCTTCTGTATCGTTTGCTGAAACCTCTCTCGACTCTATTTTGTACTTGTATCTATCAGAAGCCTTCATGAATTCAGTAGCAAATACGGCTTCAGATCCTAATGCTACAAAAGCTACAAAAAAGCCGAAGACAAAAACAATTACGCCCATCGTCTTATTGGTTTTCCAGTAAATTCCTGTCGCCAATAAAAAAGAAGCCAGCAATAAACTTAATATTACAACAAGTAACGATCGCAGAAAAACCAGGTTATAAAATAGCACGGCCTGATTTACAACAAATGGATCTTTTTGAGAAAGTGCTACAGAAAAAATAGAAATGATTAGCAAAAAAAAGACATTGCTGTAAAAAGCAAACTTCCAAAAGTTTCTTTCACGAATCTGCTTTTGAGTATCAGCTTCATTTTCCTCTATATTTTGAGGTTTAAAAAATAAGCTCAAAAGAGCAACAAGGCAGGATATTATAAAAAAGAGCAGCGGAACTGCATGCCCATAATTAAATTCATACGGATGAAGTCCTCTAATATTGAGAAGTTTTTGACTTCTGAAATTCATAAACATTAAAATTCCAAGTAAGAGAACCGGAATAAATTGAAGTAGTAATACAGTTTTAAAAAATCTTGTTTTTTTGTCCATAATTGGTCTTAGTGGTTTTGTAGGAAATTGCCCAAAACTATTAAAAAAATTTTAACATTTAGTCTCAAAAACTCATTTTTTAGACAGAAAATATATCGAATTTTAACTTTTGAAAACTAAGTCTATATTGTCTTGATTTACAGTTATTTCTGATGCTTAAAAAATTAAAAACAAAATTTCATATAAAAACCGAAGCTAACTACTTCATTTTTTATAGGTTCAAAAAGTTTGTCATTTCGACGTAAGGAGAAATCACACGAGGGATTCGACAAAGTGTGGCGAAGTTCTTTGCGGAGTTTCGTGTGTGATTTCTCCTTACGTCGAAATGACAGAATTGTAAAAAAACCTTTGTCAAAGTTTTAAACTTTGACAAAGGTCAGATCACATCGTTACAAGGGTCAAAGAATTTTCAAATTATCTAATTATCTCATTAACAAATTTTCTAATTAAAAAAACTCAATCCTTTTTATGTTGTTCCGTATAATTTTGATTTCCTTTAATTCTGGTATCTTCGGTGTGCATTCCGTTTGCCATTCCGAGCATGAAAGCGGTCATTATTAAAATAATTTTTCGTTTTAACCAATGAGTTAGTGGTTTAGATTGCTCTAAACCTTTTTTATTGTTTTGTTTATACATTTTGAAAATGATAAATGATTAGACATTATGAATCATCTTATGCCGTGAAACAGCATAAATGCTCAGAAAAAGAACTTTCTTAAGCTATGTCTAAACTTTTTTTGAAGTTGCCTGAAGTAATTATTTCATTTACAAAAACCCATTGTGATATAAATTCATTTATATCATATTGAAGGTTTTTAAATAATTGCAGCAAAATAGTAGTTTGAAAACAAACAATTTTTTCAATCTTAAGACATTTTAAGAATCTTAAAAAAGAAAATTTCTCAACCAATTTTTTTCGATTGAAAACATAAACCCGAAGGCTTTTTAAATCTATTTCTTTTCTTGAAATAACAAAAGAAGACTGATAATATTCTGGAGAATTAGATTGAGAATACAAAATACCATCGCCCGCCATTACGACCAGAGCAACAAAAAGGGAAATCAGGTATTTTAAATGGTTTTTCAAAATCTATTTTGGTTTCTTAAAGTATTCCTTTACAATATTAATTCTTTGTTTTTAATTATAAATCAACTTTCAGTTCTTTTCTTATTTAAAATCAACAATGCCAATCCCGAAGTAAAAACCATACAACTCAGAAGCATCCAAATTCCATCTTTCAAAACAAAAAAAGAAAACCCCACAACAACAGAACCGACAATAACCATCAAAGATTTTACGGTTTCCGTTTTTATAAAATTAAAGGCATGTAAAGCCAAACCAACAAAAAGTAAGGATGGACCAACGACTATAAACGGATAAAAAATCAATGGAGAAATTGTAATTTGATGGCTTAACGCTTCTTTTGCGATTTCGTTATTTCCATAACTTGACAATAGAAAATCGATTGTACAAAGACCAATATGTGCGATAACACCTAAAGTTGTCATAATTGAAGCGACTTTATTAATCTTCGTTTTAGGAAACGCGTTATTAAACGAAAATAAAAAACAAGCTCCAATTAAATTGAACCAATGTGCAAAATCTATCGATTCGCTTAAATTGGGTATAAACCCTGAAAAAAATAAATAACTAACTAAAAAAAGTACTAGTCCGATCATACAAAAGTGTTTTGTTTTCATAATTTGTTTTAAAATTGATGAAGCAAAACTAAACGAGAAAGTTCTCCGAAAGTCTTATTTCACAGACTTTGGTACAAAATAGATTGTTTTAGGTACGAAATTTACAAAGCCAATAAAACTTCTTTGTAATTTTTAGAAACCGGAAGTTCGATTTGAGTTAAAATGATTGTATTTGGGTTTCTCCAGGATTTAAAATGCGATGGATTTATTAAATGTGAACGATGAATTTGCATTAAAAAATCAAAATCATCTTGCACTTTTTTAAGCGAAGACCTAATTAATTTTGACCGAAGTTGGTCGTTTTCTAAATAAAAAATCTCCACATAATTTTGCGCATTCGTAATACAAACCAAATCGGCTTTGTTGATTTTTAAAACGTCTAATTTGTTTTCACCTTTAATTAAAAGTATGTCTTCTTTTGTCGGAATCAGTTTTATTAGATAAGTTCTTGCGAGAATAATTACAGGCGTTAAAATCAAAGCAACTTTGATAAATATTATATTAAAAAACTGCCCAAAACTATAACCTCCGTTTAAAATAGGGCTTTTGTAATACGCATAAATACCAATTAAGTAAATGAAATAATAAAAAAGAAGGCTTATGAATTCTCGTTTTATATTCCATTTTTGAATTTTATCGTAAACCATTTTTTGAAGAAAAGCGAGAATTGCATAACAAACAAAAGCCAACATGCTAAAACCAATACTGATTAAAAGCCAGGACTGAAAGTTTACAGTTCCATCATCAAACGGTTTTATGATAAAAGCGAATACAAAAAGCCACAAGCTTATAAAACTTGCAATTGTTAAATGATGTTTTATTGATGGGTTTAGTTTGTTCATATTTATTCTCTAGAAATCGTAAACTTATTATGACTCAAAGTAAAACCCAGATTCTCATAAATCGCAACGTTCTCTACTCGCTTTTTGTTTGTAGTAACTTCAATGCTTTTTAGATTATTTTGCTCGGCATATTCTAAAATTTCATCTACCAATTTTCTTCCAACGCCTTTTCCGCGATGGTTTTGATGAATAAAAAACTCCTGAATCTCGCCAACCAAACCACAATGATGCAGTAAATTCTGCGTATGAAAACTAATAAATCCTAAACCTTCCGTTTCGTTTTCTGCGATTAAATAAACGTTTTTTGGGTTTGAAATATTTTCATTGAATATTTCTTTGAATACTTCAAAATCTAAAACTTCATTTTCGAGTTCGCAGATTACTTTGTAGACGAAATCCAGGTCTTGGTTTCTAATTTTTCTGATCTTAGTCTTTGAGTTCATACTCTATAAATTAATCTAAACGGTCAACCATTCTAAACTTATAAACTTATCACAATCATCTTTCATATCTGAAGCCCAATCAATAAGTATTGCAGAACCTCCTTCTTTAATTTCATTTCTAACCATATCGTAAGTCTCTTTGGCATCGAAAGGCCCTTGTCCAGCTAATTCAAAAACGATATGTTTTGTTTTAGAAAATGTTGCACATAATGAAAGAAGTCTCTTAGAATTCCAGTGAAGTTCATTTATTTTTGTCTTTTTATTAATCCACGGATTTTCATAAATTTTCTGGATAAATTTACTTTCTAGATTTGCATTTTTCTTTAAATATTCATCAACTCTAACTGGAAAAAACAAGCTTCTAAATTTTGATTCTTTAAAATAATCCACATAAATTAACGACTTAGTCACAATTACATTTTCATTTTTTATTTTCCCTGTAAAAATATGAACTAATTCTGTTTTGAGGTTTTGAAAATGAGCTCCTCCATACAGAAATAAAACAACCAACTCTCCTTCTCTCAACTCAAACGGAGGTATATAATATTGTTCTGTTTTTATTCCTTTGCATTCTATTAATAACTCTTTCATTTTATCTGAATAGAAAATCTGTTAAATAACTTTCTGATTTCAAGATTACACAATTCTAAATTCAAAACCAATTCAAGAGTCAGAAAAATTGTATTTTTACTGCTTTAAAATAGTTTTAGAAATGTATCGCACAAGCAAAACCTTGTTTTGTACAGAAACTAAAATTGTAAAAGAATTTTAAATATCTTTGAATTATGAGCACAGCACCAAAACCCAGACATATCGGTAGAAATATAAGCCGAATAAGAGAATTGAGAGACATGAAGCAGGAAGCGCTTGCACAGGCAATTGGTACAACCCAGCAATCTATCTCGATTATTGAAGGAAGCGAAAGCGTTGATGACGAAAAACTAAGCAGAATTGCAGAAGCTTTGGGAATTTCAGCCGAAGCAATTAGAAACTTTTCTGAAGAAGCGGTTTTTAATATTATGGGAAATACTTTTGACATTGAAAATAACAATGGTTCTTCTGTAATAAGTTACGGATGTACATTTAATCCTTTAGATAAACTTCTTGAAACAATTGAACTGAATACAAATCTTTATGAAAGATTACTTCAGGCTGAAAAAGACAAAGTTTCTTTTTTAGAAAATTTATTAAATAAGAAATAATCTCTGCGATAATATATTTATAGAAAAACCGAAGCTTTATTGGCTTCGGTTTTTTATTTTTTAAACAACAATACCTCAGATTTGTCATCTCGACGTAAGGAGAGATCACACTAGAAACTCCGCAATCAAAATCGCCAATCTGTGCCGAGCTCCTTGTGTGATCTCTCCTTACGTCGAGATGACAAGATTGACGCATATTAATCTTTGTAACTTCAATAAAATGCCAATCTACAAATTGCAAATTAATACTAACTAATTATTCAATAACATAAATTAATTGTGGAGCGCCTGCATCGTGTTCTGCAACGGCAAAATAAAATGGTTTTCTCAGATTTAGTTTTTCAAACAAGTTTTCTTTATTAGCTCTTTCAAACAACTTATTTATTTCGTTTAGAGCTGTGGCTTCAAACAGATCATAAATATTATTGACCTCAATAAAATCATCAAACTTTTTTTCTTCTCCCTGTATATTCTCGGTCAAATGATATAAAGTAGGTGAAACAAAAGCGGGCAAGGAAGAAATATTATCTAAATATTCCATTCGTTCCTCTATTATTTTAAACTCTAACGATTCAAAACTTGAATCATCAAATTCAATAGCATAAGCTTCTAGCTCTCCACCATACAAACCTCCGTGTTCAAAATAAATCATATTGAAACTTTTATCAATATCATTATTATATTTTTCGGAAAGCCAATACTTCTGAATATTAGTTTTTAAGTCTTGAAACATTAAATCAATATGTTCTTCTCGATCCTGATCTTTCCATAAATTATAAAAAGCCAGATAGGTTTCATTTTCTGATTCTTCTAAATCTTCAGTGACAATTACCTTTGCTTCATTTTCAATTTCTTTTAATTTTTCAATAATTGAATCATTAAATTTTCTCATATTAATTTTACTTTAAAAATGTATGATTAGTGCAACAATATAATACTAAATATCAAAATAAAGAGCCCTAGAAATTGTAATTATAACATCAAAACCTTCATCTTAAAAACAAAAAAACCGAAGCTATCACTTCGGTTTTTTTTATGTTTCAAGTTCTTTATTCTTTTCCTTCCAATTCTATACTAAAATGCCATTCATGTTTATACCAAACCTTTACATCTTCAAGAGTAGTTTTTTCACTTACTTTTGCGTCTCCACTATAGCCTGAATTAAAACAGAATCCAGAACCACTTAAAGTGTTTCCAGGACTACTTGCTGTAACTCCAAGTGATTCACCATTTACGAGATACCACTGAAAAACGTATGTTTTACCTGCTTTCAAGTAAAGGTTTAATTTTGTTAAATCAAAAGGAATAAATCCCCCAGGAAAATCTCCTGAAACTTCTGTTGTTGTAGATGCCAATAAATTCAAATTTTCATCTCTAATCATTAACTTCAAAGTAACTGCTTGGTTATAAAATGTTTTCGTTTCATCATATTTAAAACCCTCCCTAAGATTAATGCTAAAAACCGAAGGCACTAAATTTTTCTCTAATACAATTTCTTGTCCTGTACCAATATTTCTGTCGAAAGCTTTTATGCTTGGTGCATTTGTTCTGTTATCGCCACCAAACCATTTCCATGCATTAGCATCTGAACAGGTTTCTTTTTTTTCAAGATTCATGTATTCCAATTTAACCTGATATACTTTTTCTAAACCAGTTTCAGATTTTACGGTATAGGTTACCGGAAGAGAATAATCTTTTATAGTTTTAGGATCTGGTGAAATTGAAGCATATTTTGAAAACTTCAAATCGATATTCACATTTTTTAAATCAATAAATTCAGGAACTCTTTTGGTAATCATCCCTGTTTCATGATTCATATCTGCACCTAAAGAAAAGTCCTTTTCATTAATATTAAATACTAAAATAAAATTCTGAATACTTGGTTCTCTGCTTATAGCAACATTAACTGTTCTTTTATCTCCATTTTCGGCCGTTACCAATAATTGAAATGGAGCACTAATCGATTTTATTGTAGCAGGATCTGGTGTTATTGTTGCTCCTTTTGAAGCTAAAACTTCCAGGTTTATATTATTTAATTCAAAATCACTTTTTACTTTACCTACAATAGAATCCTTCACTAAAGTAAAATTTTGAGTCATACCATCTTTTGTTATTTTAAATGATAGGATGTCATTTTCGCTACTTAAAGGAACATCTTCTACTACAGCACAGGAATTGAGAATAAGAGTAAACAGGAATAAAATTGCAATTTTGTAAGTTTTTAATTTCATTAGTAGGTTTTTGGTAAGGTATTTCTTTTTAAAGCATGTCAGATGTAAAACCCTCCATAACAGATAGTTTCACAAGGGACAAATATTAACAATATTTTTCAAAAATCTTTACGGGAAACCGTATTCTGCTTTTAATTTTAATTATCGAAGAAGCAACTAATTCAGTAAGTCAAAAATCCCAAACAAATAATAAAACTTTAAGAATTCAATTTTACGTTACATGCTTAAAATATGTAATTTTGAAATTCGAAGTTCAAAAACAATATAATTATGAAATATCATCAAATAAACAGTGCCCTTTTTGTAAAAAATCGCAGAAAATTTACGGCAGAAATGAAACCTAATTCGGTTGCCGTTTTCAATTCAAATGACATTTACCCAGTTAGTGCCGACAGTACTTTACCTTTTGCACAACATAGAGACATTTTTTATCTAAGTGGTGTCGATCAGGAAGAAAGTGTTTTGCTTTTGTTTCCGGATGCGCCTTATGAGAGTCAAAGAGAAATACTTTTCTTAAAAGAAACTAACGATCATATCGCAGTTTGGGAAGGTGAAAAACTAACTAAAGAACGTGCTTTTCAGGTTTCAGGAATTAGAACAGTTTATTGGTTACAGGATTTTCATAAAGTTTTGAACGAAATGATGACGTATGCCGATACAATGTACATTAATACAAACGAACATTACCGTGCTTCTGTAGAAACAGAAACTCGTGAAGCTCGTTTTGTAAAATGGTGGAAAGAGCGTTATCCTGCACACAATGTTGCAAAAAGTAACCCTATTTTACAAAGAATTCGTTCTGTAAAAGAAAGCGAAGAAATAGATTTGATTCAACAAGCTTGTGATATTACAGAGAAAGGTTTCCGCAGATTATTATCGTTTGTAAAACCAAATGTTACAGAATACGAAATCGAGGCCGAATTGGCGCACGAATTTATTCGTAACCGTTCTAAAGGTTTTGCTTACACGCCAATTATTGCTTCTGGAAACAATGCCAATGTTTTACATTATATCGAAAACAATCAGCAATGTAAAGAAGGAGATTTGATTCTTTTGGATGTTGCCGCTGAATACGCAAATTATTCAAGCGACATGACAAGAACGATTCCGGTTTCAGGACGTTTTTCTGATCGTCAGAAAGCGGTTTACAATGCTGTTTTAAAAGTTAAAAACGAAGCTACAAAAATGCTTACACCAGGAACACTTTGGAAACAATATCATGTTGAAGTGGGTAAAATCATGACTTCGGAATTACTAGGTTTAGGTTTACTGGACAAAGCCGATGTTCAGAACGAAAATCCGGAATGGCCTGCGTACAAAAAATATTTCATGCACGGAACTTCTCACCACATGGGATTGGACACGCATGATTACGGATTGCTGCACGAACCTATGAAAGCAAATATGGTTTTTACAGTTGAGCCGGGAATTTATATTCCTGCAGAAAAATTCGGAATTCGTCTTGAGGATAATGTTGTCGTTCAGGAAAAAGGAGAACCTTTTAATTTAATGCGCAATATTCCGCTTGAAGTAGATGAGATTGAAACTTTAATGAATGAATAATTTCATAATGAAAAAGATTTTTCTTTTCGCTTTATTAATCCTTGCCGGAAACACTTTTGCACAAACAGAAGGTTATGCAACCAACAACGATTCGAGTAAAACGTATTACAAAACATTCGGAAAAGGCGAACCGCTTTTAATTATCAACGGTGGTCCGGGAATGAACTGCAATGGTTTTGAAGAGATGGCGAAAGTTTTGGGCAAAAATCAGCAAACGATAATTTACGACCAGAGAGGAACCGGAAAATCGAAACTGGAAATTACAGATTCTAAAACCATTTCGATGAAGTTAATGGCCGATGATATAGAATCGCTAAGGAAACATCTTAAAATCAAGAAATGGAATATTCTGGGACATTCTTTTGGTGGAATGCTGGCATCTTATTACGCAACGATTTATCCGAACAGTATTAACAAACTGGTTTTATCGTCTTCTGGCGGTGTTGATTTGACTTTATTAAAAAGCCCAAATTTAATTGAGCGTAATTTGAATAAAGTGGAAAAAGACTCTTTGGATTACTGGAATGATAAAATCCAAAAAGGCGACACTTCTCATAAAGCCAGTTTAGGCCGCGGTAGAGCGATGGCGCCGGCATATGTTTACGATTCAAAATATATTCCTGTAATTGCCGAAAGATTAACTCAGGGAAATTCTAAAATAAACGGATTACTTTGGGATGATATGCAGAAAATAAATTTTGACTGCAAAGAAAAGCTGAAGTCTTTCAAAAAACCTGTTTTAATTATTCAGGGAAAAGAAGATGTTATTAGCAACGAGATTGGAGAAATTGGTCATAAAACGTATCCAAATTCTAAACTTATTTTACTGGAACATTCTAAACATTACGGATGGCTGGATGCAAGAGAAAAATATTTTTCGGACATTAATTCTTTCTTAAAATCATAAAATATATAAAACGGCTTTCAGAAATGGAAGCCGTTTTTTTAACCATATAAGTGATATAAGTTCATTTAATTTGATCTCTATAACTTATATTTTTGACCGAAATGAACTTATATCACTTATATAGTTTCTCAATTATTACCTTTGTATTTTACATTTAAAACATCATTTTGAAACATATTCTATATAAAAACACCAAAATATCTTTTACAGATTCTGGCGAAGGAAGCGCAATAGTTTTACTTCATGGCTTTCTGGAAAACAAAAAAATGTGGAAAGATTACGTTACTCTTTTCTCTCAAAATCATCGTATAATTACAATTGATTTACTAGGGCACGGAGAATCAGATTCTTTGGGTTACGTACATGAAATGGAAGATAATGCAGGTGCTGTTCAGGAAGTTTTAAAATCCTTAAACATAGAAAAAGCAATTATTCTAGGGCATTCTATGGGTGGTTATGTTGGTTTGGCTTTCGCCGAATTATTCCCTGAAAACATTAATAAACTAGTTTTACTTAATTCGACTGCTAAAGAAGACACTGCCGAGAAAAAACTAAACAGAACACGTGCTATAAAAGCAGTAAAACAAAATTCAATCAACTTTGTAAGCTTGGCGATTGGTAATTTATTTAGTGAAAACAATAGAATTCGTCTTGCCGGTGAAATCGAAAAAGTAAAAGAACAGGCTTTAAAAACACCTTTGCAAGGAATTATAGCATCGCTGGAAGGAATGAAAATCAGAAAAGACAGAGAAAGTGTTCTGCACGAAAATCGCTTTCCTGTTTTATTGATTTTAGGCAAAAAAGATCCTGTTTTAAATTACGAAGACAGTCTGCAACAAATTGAAGATACAACAGCAGAATTAATAACATTTGATGATGGACACATGAGCCATATCGAAAACAAAGAAGAGCTTCAAAAAATTCTTTTAAACTTCTTTAATTAAAAATATAAACTTTATAAATCAGAAAAGGCCATTTCGAATCTACATCAAAACAGCCTTTTCTTTCTTTTTTGTTGGGGCAAAAAATCGTATAGTTTATCAAATCACGTAGTGATCATAAAACATTTTAAGTGCGCCAAAGATATTTTAATTAACATAATTAGGCGATAAACACGTGTTAAAAAACAGTCCAAAACGGTGGTTTATGTCAGTTTTACTTATCACTTAATTAATGTGGTTTTTAAAAAGAAAACGTATAAAAAAAATTAACAATAATAACAGATTCATTTAAAAACATAACATTTCACTTAAATATATTTAATTTTAAAATCTACAATTAGAGGTTAATCTTCATTTAATAAACCATTTACAACTTAAAAAACGACTTAATCAAAGACAGAGCTTGTAAGATACCCTTTTTCAACCAGTTCTGTTTTTTCTTTTATCTGATGCGTTTTTCCATCTTTTATCAGCACCAATTTATTTGCGATTTTTAATACATTCTGATAGTTATGGTCCGTAACAATAATTCCTTTTTTGTTTAAGCTACCTTTAATCATTTCGTTAACATTGTCGATCATCAACGGAGAAAGTCCACTGTATGGTTCATCCAGCAATGCAAACAAAGACGAATTCCAGAGCACGATTTTTATTTCCAGATAACGAACTTCACCAGTTGATAAATGTCTCACTTTTTTCTTCAAAAGCCCTTTGATAAAATCATCTTCACAAAAGCCATATCTATTTTCATTATCAATTGCTAAAGAAATCGCTTTTTGCACCGATAAATGATTTGGAATAAACCGATCCTGATCCAGATAGCTAACCTCATTCATCAATACATTTTTAGTATTTAAAGAAACCGAATTAATTCGAATACATCTATCGCTAACAGATTCCAGTCCGGCTACAATTTTTAATAGTGTAGATTTCCCAGAACCATTTCGTCCTAATAATCCAATAATTTCAGAAGTTTCACATTTTAAATAAACATCTGAAAGTATTGTCCTTTCCCCAAATCTCTTCTGGATTCCGCTAATTTCTAAAGTATGTTTTTTCAAAACAATTTCCTTTTTAAAAAGATTATCAAACCAAATAAAATCACGGTGCAAAAAGTCATAAAGTAACTGAATATCAAAAGCTGTATTTTAGAAACACCGTTATTAACATAAAACAAATAATCGTTTTTGCGATAAAACTCCTTGAAACATACACTTGCCAAAAAGCCAAAACTCAGAAAAAAAATAAAGAAATAATCAAAACCACCGAAGAAAACAGCAATTATACAAACAAGCAAATTAACTGTCAATGTCGTTTTAAAAAACTCAAATATGTTCTGCAGCTTTCTGATCATTATTTTATTTTTTCTTCGAATGGAATGTTCATATCAAAAATCTCCTTCAACAACAAAACAATCTCTTCTATATAGTTTCGCAAGATCTCATTGCTCACCACTATATCCAGATCTTTTTCTTCTTTAAAACCAAAAGGCAAAAATCCCGATTTAAGATTTTTAAACGAAATAATTCCAACTTCTATTGGAGTACTCCCAGCCTTTTCTTCAAACATAAACGCATATGCTAAAACCTGAATAATTTTATCGTTTTTAAGTTCCTGTGTTAAACCATTCCACGATTTAAGTATAACATTGTTTTTTTCTACTTTTCCGGTCTTATAATCGATAATTCTTATTTTCCCGTTGCGAAGTTCAATCCGGTCAACATTTCCTTTAATAAGAACCGGAAATGGCAAACCTGGATGTATTAATTCACGTTCATAAGTTTGTTCCAAAGCAATAATCTGAATGGCATCTCCATTTTTAATGGCTTCTAATTCCATTTTCAAAAAATTAGAAACATTTCGTTTTGCCACTTCAAAAGCCAAAAGATTACGGCCTTTTTTTATTTCACCTTCTTTATAAACCAGCTTAAATTGTTTGAGCACTTCATTATCCAACAAAGCAAAACAGCTGGTAATATCCGATTCAGAAATAAATTTCCCGACAAAAGGTTCATACAAATTTTTCAGAGTTTCATGTATAATAGTACCAAGTGTATTAAGGGCAATATTTTCTTCAACCTCTTCTACTTCACGAATACGAAGAATTTTTTGGAAATAAAAATCAATAGGATTTCGAATATAACTTGTCAAAGCCGAAGGAGAAAATCCAGCTACGGCAATTTCTTTCAGCCTAACCATTACAGCTTCCGATTTTGGAATTACAATTGGTTCATATGCTGTATTTGGCAAAGCAGGATTATAAACATCAAAAGTTAAATTGTGTTTTGATTTCTTTTCGACTTCCAGTTGTGTAATAAAACGACTTCGTTCTCCAGCATCCAGTCCATCGTTTTCAGTATTATAAATCAAATAAATATTTTTGGCTCTTTGCAATAAATGATAAAAATGATAAGTATAAATTGCATCCTTTTCCTTAAAAGTAGGAAGTCCTAATTCTCTTTTCACATCATATGGAATAAACGAATTTTGCGATTTTCCTGCCGGAAACTTACCTTCATTCATAGAAGTTATAATCACCGTTTCAAAATCAAGCACACGACTTTCCAGAACTCCCATAATTTGCAAACCTCTTAAAGGTTCACCTTCAAAAGAAACTTCTGCCAGATCTATAATTTGCTTATATATTGCATGAAGTGTTTGAATGTTATTGATATGTGTATGTTGAGAATAATAATTAATAAGCTTATTTATTACTTTAAAAACGGAATACACAAAGGATTTAGCAATTTTCTCATCTTCATTATCATTACTAAAATTTCCTTTAATCTTAATTAGAAGTGCCGAAAAATTTTCAAGAACATCTATTGCACTGCCATCCCACTTTTTAAATAATAATTGAAACAGCTCCGATGGATTTTCATTAAGCTCTATTATTTTATTATGTGTGATAAATGTGTAATTATTCTCTTTGATTATTCTAACCAAATTATGTGTGTTTGCATAAGGCGCAACTAATGGATGTGTTAAAACACTTAGAACATCTTTATAATAATACACATAACTTTCGCCCTTACGTGAAAGCGCATTCGTATGCATTTTAAACAATTGGGCGACTAAAATTTGAGAAGGATTATTTTTCCCCGAATATCCCATTGTTATATTTAAAGCTCCAACTGAGGCTGGCAATGAATATAAAACCGGCATCAATAAATTTTCTTCTCCTAATACTATTGCTACCTTATCTAATGATGAATTAGGATTCTCATTTATAATATTTTCTACAATACTTCCTGCAATTTTAGCTTGTCCAATTGTTTTTGGGGTACCAATAACCTGAATATTTTTTGATTGGGAAAAATCATCTACAATCCATTCGAAAGGATGTGATTTATAATGTTTCCAGCTTTCCTTAAAACGACGAACAAAAAGTCCGGCATCATGGTAAGGGTCATTTAAAAAAGTCTGATCGGCATCCCAATAAATTTTAGCTAAATCTAAAGCCAATAAGTGCTGTACAATTTTTTCTTCAGCGGCATTTAATGCATTAAATCCAGCAAATACGAAATTATGACCTGACACAGCATTTGAAAAATGATTCAAATTATTAACCGCCTCTCTATAAATCAGTCCCTGATATCCGATTGATTTACTTAGTAAATGATCATAAAGTGACTCATAATAAAGCGGCAAAAGTTTCCAGAAATTAATATAATTTTCTAAAAGTGTAGTTTTGTTTTCTACTTCTATTCCCCATCGTTTTATATCCTCAATATCTTTCAGATAAGACAAAACATGTAATGGATCTAAAAGATAACGATCAATCTCATTAAAATCCTGCAAAAGTGTTTTTGCCCAATTGGCAAACAACTCAAATGATTCTTGATTTTGTTTTTCGGTTATAGATAAATAGACATTATAAAATTCGAACAAAAGTTCGATAGGATCTATTGATCTTACTGATGCAACATCTTGAACAAAATCTTCAATACTAATAATTAAAGGCGAAATAATTGTTTTTGAAGTTTCTTTTTTAAGTGCTTCTATTAAAAAAACTTTAGCTCTTTTATTCGGCAGGATAATAGTAGTTTCAGCAAGTTTATTCGAATAATCCTGAATTATTACCGTTGCAATTTTTTCTAAAAAAGAAGTATTTATCATTTTATAAAAATAAAAAAAGCCATTCAATTAAGAATGGCTTTTCAGTTTTATTTACAAAGTAAATTATAGTTTACCTTGGTATTTAGAACCAATATGTCTAATTTCAGTTCTTCTGTTTTGAGCTTTACCTGCAGCAGTTTTGTTACTTGCAACTGGTTTAGAAGATCCAAAACCTTTAGCTTCTAAGTTATCAGCGCTAACTCCTCTTTCAATTAAAGCATTCATTACAGCGTTTGCTCTTTCTTGAGAAAGTTTATCGTTAATTTTAGCTGAACCTGTACTATCTGTGTGTCCTTCAATAGAGAATTTCGCATTTGGATAGTTTTTAAGGATTTCTTTAATAGCATCTAATCTAGCTTGAGTTTCTTTGTCTCCAGTTTTGAAAGTAGCTTTTCCTGAGTTAAAGTAAACCGCTCTAGCTTGAACTTTAAGATCTTCTAAAGCTTCAGTAGTTACTTCAGGACATCCTCTGTTACTAGCAGGACCGTAAACTGTAGGACAATCGTCATCTTTATCAGCAACACCATCTTTGTCAGCGTCTAAGAAAGGACAACCACCGTTTTCTTTTGGACCAGCAACTGTAGGACATTTATCGTCTTTATCAGCGATTCCGTCTCCGTCAGTATCAGGACAACCTTTTAAAGCAGCTAAACCAGCAACATCTGGACAAGCATCATCTTTATCAGCAATTCCGTCTCCGTCTGTATCAGGACATCCGTTTAATGCAGCTAAACCAAATACATCTGGACAAGCGTCAGAAGCATCAACGATTCCGTCTCCGTCAGTATCAGGACATCCGTTGAATTGTTTTAAACCAGCAACATCTGGACAAGCATCGTCTTTGTCATAGATTCCGTCTCCGTCAGTATCTTTACCTCCGAATTTGAAAACTAAACCTGCAGTGTGTTGAAAGTGAGATGGAGCATCTGGAGTTCCATTAGCATCTTGTCTATCACCACTTACAGCCCATTTGTATTTTGTACCAAGTTCAAGACCAATTGCATCTGTAAACCAGAAAGTAACACCAGCACCTGGGTTAACAGTTCCGTAACTGCTATCTCCAAAGAAAGTATAACCTCCACCAACAGATAACGAAGGATCGATTATTTTAGATTTGATTAATTCCTGGAAGCTATATTTAACACTAGCATCAATTCCGTAATACATCAAATCTCCTGGATTTGTAACAACATTCCCTCTTGAATCATGCCCTGGAGCTTTTGGATCAAAAGTAACATATTTATCAATTTTGTTTACAGAACCTTGTAAACCAACTGAGAAACCATGTCCAACATATCTATTTACACCAATGTAAGATAATGATGGAAGGATGTTCCAATTGTCTTTTACAGCGAATGGCTGAGAAAAGTGTTGATCAAAAAATCCACTTCCAGCACCAGAACTAGTTCTAGTGTCAACGGCATTAACTCCAAAAGAGATAGCCCATGGATTGTTACTGTCTTGCGCGTGAGAACTTAAACCCATCGCCATCATCACAGCAACTAAAAGTTTGTTAAGATGTTTCATACTTAATTTTTTTAATTACAATTTAGTTAATTACAAGCAAAAGTAACACCAAATTTTTTAAATACAAAATGAAATGTTAAAAAAAACCTACAAAAATTTCAGCAAAGTGGTAATTATATAACTTTTAACATTTTACCGACAACTGTAAAGGCATTTATCGCCTTATCCAGATGCTCTTTTGTGTGTGCTGCCGACAATTGAACCCTTATTCTTGCCTTTTCTTTTGGAACTACCGGAAAAAAGAAGCCAATAACATAGATTCCCTCCTTTAAAAGTTCATTTGCCATGGTTTGAGAAAGCTTAGCATCATATAACATAACAGGTACAATAGCCGAATCCCCATCTATAATATCGAATCCGGCTTTTTTCATACCATCTTTAAAGTAATTCGTATTCCACTCTAACTTATCTCTAAGAGAAGTGTCTTTTTCTAAAAGTTCAAATACCTTAATAGAAGCCCCAACAATAGCAGGTGCCAATGAGTTTGAAAACAAATAAGGTCTTGAACGCTGACGCAACAATTCGATTATCTCTTTTTTAGCTGTAGTATAACCACCCATTGCTCCTCCAAGGGCTTTACCTAATGTTCCTGTTATAATATCAACACGCCCCATTACACCTTTTGCTTCAAGAGTACCTTTTCCTGTTGCACCAATAAATCCAGCTGCATGACATTCATCTACCATTACCATAGCATCGTATTTATCTGCCAGGTCGCAAATTTTATCTAAAGGTGCAACAAGACCATCCATAGAGAAGACTCCATCGGTAACAATTAATTTAAAACGAGTTCCTGCCTCATTTGCTTTTATTAATTGTTGTTCTAAATCGGCCATGTTATTATTCTCATAACGATAACGGGCTGCTTTACACAAACGAACTCCATCTATAATAGAAGCATGGTTTAAGCTGTCTGAAATAATTGCATCGTTTTCACCTAGCAATGGTTCAAAAACACCACCATTAGCATCAAATGCTGCTGCATATAATATAGTGTCTTCTGTACCATAAAAATCTGCGATCTTTTTCTCCAATGTTTTATGAATATCTTGCGTTCCACATATAAAACGAACAGATGACATTCCGAAACCATGTGTATCCATAGCATCTTTAGCAGCCTGAACCACTTCTGGATGAGAAGAAAGACCTAAGTAATTATTTGCACAAAAATTTAAAACAGTTTCACCTGTCGAAATTGTAATTTCCGCTCCTTGCGGCGAAGTAATCACACGTTCTTTCTTAAAAATTCCGTTTTCTTCAATTGTTTGCAATTCATTTTGCAAATACTCTTTTATTTTACCGTACATTTTTTATTTATTTAAAACGTTAAAAATTAACAATTTAACATAGTGCCAAGCCCATTAATTCATTAACATCTGATTAATTTTTTCACAAATTTACTACATCGATTTCGGTTCCTATATATACCAAAGCTTTTTTTAACACTTTATATCCCAATTCTTCAATCGCAGTTTCATATTCCAAAATTTGCTGTTTATACTTCGGATTTACAGCTCCGGTTTTATAATCCAACAAATAAGCTTCTTTGCTTTTAGTCAGGATAATTCTATCTGGTTTTAAAATCTTACCTTCTTTCTGAACAATCGTTTGCTCATTTAAAATTTTGTTTTCACCTTCAAAACAAACACTTAATTCAGGATGATTCACAATTTCACTAAGCGTCTTTGAAACCTGATCAATCTGATCAACTTTTATTAGCCCTTCTTCTATTGCTTTCACCACAGCCAAATCAACATCTGACTTATCTTTTACAAATGCTAAAATTTCATGAATTATATTTCCATAAGCGATAGCTTCTTGCTGATGTGTTCCCCACATTAAAGCTTCTCGTTGCGCAATTTTAATATTTTTCGGATTTAAAACTTCAGAGACCACAGGAATAGTCTTAACTAAATTAATTACTTCATTTGATTCTGAAAGTTTGCTTTTACTTCCAAATTCATACTCCAATTTCTCTACATCATAAAGATTCTCATGCATTAGAAATTTAATAAAAAAAGAGGCCATATTATTAGGAAGCTCGCCGTCTTTTCTCTCTTTCTGAGACTGGGAAATAACATACAACTGTTCCTCAGCTCTTGTCAGCGCAACATACAATACATTTATATTATCAAGTAATTCTTCCTGTTTCTTCAGATTAAAAACATTCGAAGCATTTTCACCAAACCCCTCTACCGCGCTACTATTATCAATTAAGGCTTTTGGAATATCTAAACCAGTATCTTCTGTATCGAGCCATAATTTATCTTTGGGTTTTCGATTATAATCTTCTTCAGCAAAAGGCATAATGACCACCGGAAATTCCAACCCCTTAGACTTATGAATTGTCATAATTCGAACTGCATTATTACCTTCCGGCGATGGAATACTGAATTTCTCTCCATTTTTATCCCAATAACTCAGAAAATCTGCAATACCAGCTTGATTACGAATATCTCTCTCCAAAACAATATCGAGAAAAAACTGCACATAAGCATTACCTTCAAAAGAACTAATAAATTTTGAAATGATAATTTCAACCATTTCATACAATGATTTTTTACGAACGTTTTCAAAAGAAAAAGAAACATCAAAAGTCAAAAGCCATTTTTCAAAATCAACTTCAGACTTAAAACTCATACCTTTTGCTATAAAATCATGAATTGGCATTTCCATTTCTGTCTCTTTTGCTAAAAAATGAAGAAAATTAGCCTTAGATTCCAAATCCGCACTATTGTTCAAATACTTAAGCAGATAAATTATCAAATGAACTTCGGTTGCATTTTGAATCATTAAAGTCTCTGAGGACAAAATCGGAACTCCTTGTTCTGTTAAATAATTAGCAACTGCGATTCCCTGATCTCTTTTGCGAGTCAAAATCACGATATCTCTATATTCAAAACCTTGCCGAACAACATTTTGAATTGTATTTAAAGTTGCTAAAACGTATAAATCCGATTTTTCTATTACCTCTTCATCATCGGCAAAATCATTCTTTTCTACAACAGGGAGAAAAGAAATATTTACATATCCTCCTTTTTTAGAATTTGTATTCTGAAAACTATGATTTTCGTACAACTCTTTATAATCCTCATTTGTAAACTCTGTAGAAATTAGTTTAAAAAAGGCATTATTGAAATTAATAACTTCACTATAACTTCTATAATTGGTATTTAAATAACGTATTTCTTTTTCAGGATTGTTAAATGGATTCTCTTCTTTACTCAGTTCAATAAACTGCTCCGCTTTTCCACCGCGCCAGCGATAAATGGATTGTTTTGGATCACCAACAATCATAAGAGTACCTTTATTTCCAAAATCATCTAATCCTGAAAGCGAATTATCAATAAGCGGAATAAGATTTTGCCATTGCATTTCTGAAGTATCCTGAAATTCATCAATAAAAAAGTGACGATAGCGCTCACCAACTCTTTCATAAATAAAGGGAGCAGGCTGATTTTGAATTTCACGATGAATTATGGCATTAAATTCAGATATAGACAAAACATTTTGTTCTGACTGAATTTTTTCTAATTCATTACTAATGGTATTTAATAAAGAAAGAGGTGTAATATTTTTTAGAAAAGCTTTATAGAAATCTCTTTTCTCGAAGTTTTTATAAATCTTAACTAAAATCTGAAGCAAATCAGGAATTATATTTTCAATTAACGCTTTGTCTTTGGCTGTTTTATTAATTGCAATATCATCAAACTCATGAAATGTTTTATTTTTCGGATTGAATTTTCCGTCTCGAATACTCTCCAAATGGTTCGGAAAAGTTCCTCTGGAAAATGACTTTAAATCGATGCCATTTTCTTCTATTAATGAAAGTGCATCAGTAGCAAAATTTGCATTCTCAGACTCAAGTTCTTTACACAGCGCCTGCATTTTTATTTTGATTTCTAAAAACTCTTTGATCGATTTATCATGAAAATGCGAAATCTCAGTTCGGTTATTTTCATTCAAAACCAATCTGCCTGTTTCCAGAATTTCACGAGAAACATCCCAACTTTTATCATCGTCGGTTTTCTCCATCGTAAAATCTATCAGCAAATTAGTTAGCGTTTCATCCTGACCAGCCTGCGCGATAATAGCATCGACAGCTTCAACCAACAAATTCTCAGTATCGAGTGTAACCTCAAAAGTCATTGGTAAATTTAGATCATGCGCAAAAGCACGAATTACTTTATGTGTAAACTTATCAATCGTCGAGATATCAAAGGCAGCATAATTATGAATAAGATGTTTAATTATGCTTTGCGATTTTACTTTTATCTGAATAATGGAAAGTCCAGTATCTCGGGATAAATCTTCGATTAAGCTAATTGCCTTTTCTGAAGGCTCATCTTTGGCAAATTCAGACAAATTCCCGACAATACGACTTTTCATTTCATGAACCGCCTTATTAGTAAAAGTTATCGCAAGAATATTTCGGTAAGCATCATTTTTTGTGGAAGAAAGAATAATTTTAAGATATTCCTTAACCAATGCATAAGTCTTTCCTGATCCTGCAGAAGCATCATAAATAGAAAAAGACGGACTTTGCATAACTTATGGTTTTGTTTGGTAAAAATAACACTTCTACCAACTATAACCTACGAAACCTAAATTTCTATTATGAAAATAAATTTTATCTGGTATGGAAGGCTTTTTTATTGAAAACCAATAAAATCCCAACTCCGGTAGAGATTGCAATATCTGCAACATTAAAAATTGCATTAAAAAAAGTAAAGTGTTTGCCACCAAAAAACGGCAACCAAGAAGGTAAATTCCCTTCCCAAATAGGAAAATAAAACATATCTACTACCAAACCATGAAACCAAGTTCCATAAGGTTCCGGCGAAAAAAGAGTTGCCAGCTTCCCGTGACTATCATCAAAAATAACTCCGTAAAAAACAGAATCGATTATATTACCTGCAGCGCCGGCAAATATTAATGCAATAGCAACAATTAAATAAGTAGACTGACGCTTTTTGATCGAATCAGCCAACCAGTAACCAATACCAAAAACAGCAAAAATTCTAAAAACAGTCAGAATTAATTTTCCATATTCTCCAGGTATCTTTGTTCCCCATGCCATTCCTTCATTTTCGATAAAATGAATTCTAAACCAATCAAAAACCATCACTTCATTACCATGATCGTCTAAAGTAAAATTGGTTTTTACATAAATTTTTGAAAGTTGATCGACAATTAAAACTAAAAATATAAGGAAATACGCTTTTCGTAATGACATTTTTTCAAATTTTGATGTGGCAAAAGTAACAATTTAATCAAAAAAAACGCCCCTTAAGGAGCGTTAATTATTTTACAATAAAACTAAATACTATTAAATTAATTTCAAATCTTTTCGAAAGCTTATTTTTTCACTGTAGCATTTGCTGATGCTTTAGGGCTATCTGCAAAAAATCCGGAAATAGATTTCAACAATCCCTTACTCTCTTTCCCGGCGTTAGCCTTTTTGGTTTCTTCTTTTTTAATTTCTGTCTTCAACTTTAAACGCATTTTTTCGAATTCCTTCATTCTACTCTCTACGTCGGAGTTCACTTCTTTGAATTTCAATACTTTAGCCATTGTGTAAGTTTTTTATAGTAAATAAATTAAATTATTAACAATTTGGTTCTACAATGATACATAATTTAATTTATATTTGTTAATAAAAATTAACACTTGTTCATCTAAAGCCCCTAAAAAACAGCAACTGAAAGACACCGACACATAACAACCTAAACAAAACCCTCTAATCTTACAAAATCATGAATGAAATAACTACTACTTTAAATGATTTTTTGGTTAACACGAAATCCACAGCAGCCTTAATTTTAAATGGAAAAGGAAAATTAATCACTTCCCTTCATGTAGACTATAGCGATAGTGTCGCTGCTATGAGTGCTGCAATATTATCAATGAGTGAAAAATTTTTAATCGATTTAGATAAAGGCGCCTTAAAGCAACTTTTTTTAAAGACTTCAGAAGGAGTAGTCATTGGAAACAAAATCAGCGGCACCAACTTTGTAATCGCGTTTACCAAAGAAGGAAGCAATCTAGCCTTACTAATGCGATCTACAGAAGAATTATCTGTAGAATTAAGCAAGAATTCACTATTAAAATAACATAAATCTATTAACCCAACAAACCCACTAAATTATGAGCAACGATTTTTTAAACGTGTTTTTAAATGACATGAAAACAAATGTAAACGGCTTTATAGCTGTAGCTGTAACAGAGATTGAATCAGGATTAAGTTTCGGAAATCTAACAATTGACCCAGGCTTTGACCCTGAACTTGCCGCAGCTTACAACCTGGAAGTTGTAAAAGCTAAACTAAATGCGGTAAAAGCATTAAATTTAAATCAGAACATTGAAGATATTTTGATTACACTTACAAATCAAATTCACGTTATCGACATTTCTCCAAACAAAAAATTCATGATCTATCTTGCAGCCGATGCTTCTAAAGCAAACTTAGGAATGACAAGAGCAATTTTGAAAAAACACAAAACTGAATTAGAAAAAAATCTGGCTTAGTTTTTAATTTTAATTAGAACTGTCTTGATTTAAGACAGTTCTAATTAAAATATATTTTTAAGTCCCCAAATCGCCCGCATTTTATATTCTTACAAAAATATTCCTCGTCTTTTTACACATTTCATTAGAAATCATAATTAATTTCTTTCAAAAGAGTAGCACACTTACTCAAATACTTTCGCCAAAATATTAAACAAAAAAACGCCCCTTCCGGAGCGCTTATTTATTGTTATTCTACAATTAGAATATTATCGTTGTAAGTTTTTAGCTTCGATACTCATTGTTGCATGAGGAACGATTTTAAGCCTTTCCTTACCAATTAATTTACCTGTTACTTTGCAAATACCATATGTTTTGTTTTCAACACGGAATAAAGCATTCTTTAAGTCACGAATAAACTTCTCCTGACGGATTGCCAATTGAGAGTTTGCTTCTTTAGACATTGTTTCACTTCCTTCTTCAAAAGCTTTGAAAGTAGGAGATGTATCATCTGTTCCGTTATTCAAATCATTCATATAGGCACTTTTGATCAAATCAAGATCTTCTTGTGCTTTTTTAATTTTTGCCTGGATTATTTCTTTGAACTCCGCTAAATCAGCGTCAGAGTATCTTGTAATTTCATCTATCATGGTATTTATACTTTATTTTGAAATTAATATCATCGTTTTAATATCATCAAACTCAATTTCTGTGCCGTTTTCTAAAGCGTCTACAAAAACCAAATCGTCAGTTAGTGTCTCAGACTTAATATAGTCTTCATTTTTTGAAACTGCATCTTCCAGGATACCGTTTCTTTTTATCTGTACCTTAATCTTATCTGTAACTTCAAATCCTGAATCTTTACGGATATTCTGGATTCTGTTTACTAGTTCTCTCGCGATACCTTCATTTTTCAACTCTTCAGATATTGTAATGTCAAGGGCTACCGTAATTCCGTTTGAATTTGCAACCAGCCAACCTTCAATATCCTGGGATGTTATTTCGACGTCTTCTAATGATAAAGTTACACTATTTCCTGCAATAACAATATCTAGCGTTCCCTGCTTGTCCAATTCATTAATCTGATCAGCAGAAAAACCTTGTATCTCTTTGGAAATCAAACCCATATCCTTGCCGAAACGAGGTCCAAGTGCTTTAAAATTAGGCTTAATTTGCTTTACCAAAATACCCGAAGCATCGTCCAAAAGCTCCACTTCCTTCACGTTTACCTCAGCTTTTACTAAGTCAGAAATCGCTTCAATTTCAGCACGCTGATTCTCGTCAAGTACAGGAATCATTACCTTTTGCAAAGGTTGACGTACTTTAATCATCTCCTTTTTACGTAGTGATAAAACCAAAGATGAGATGGTTTGAGCCTTCTGCATTTTGCTTTCTAACGTTTTATTAACAAAGTTTTCGACAAATTTTGGGAATTCTGCCAAGTGAACACTAGCAAAATCCTCGGTTCCCGTCGAAGCAGTTAAATCACGGTATAATTTATCCATGAAAAAAGGAGCGACCGGAGCGCTTAATTTACTTATAGTTAATAAACAAGTATAAAGCGTTTGGTAAGCTGCAATTTTATCATGAGCATATTCTCCTTTCCAGAAACGGCGACGGCATAAACGAACATACCAGTTACTTAAATTCTCCTGAACGAAGTCAGAAATCGCTCTTGTTGCTTTTGTAGGCTCGTAATCTTCATAGCATTCGTCAACAAATTTTATTAGCGAATGTAATTCAGAAATAATCCACTGATCGATTTCAGGTCTTTCGTTTAATGGAATTTCAGCTTCTGCGTATTTAAATCCGTCGATGTTAGCATATAACGAAAAGAAAGAATAGGTATTGTAAAGTGTTCCAAAGAACTTACGGCGTACCTCGGCAATTCCTTCGATATCAAATTTCAAATTATCCCAAGGATTTGCATTTGAAATCATGTACCAACGCGTTGCATCCGGACCATATTCCGCAATTGTTTCAAAAGGATCTGTTGCGTTACCTAGACGTTTAGACATTTTTTGTCCGTTTTTATCCAGAACCAAACCATTTGAAACTACATTTTTATAAGCCACTTTATCAAAAACCAAAGTTCCAATCGCGTGCAAAGTATAAAACCATCCACGAGTCTGATCTACTCCTTCTGCAATAAAATTGGCTGGAAAATCTTTATTCTCATCAATTTTGTCTTTGTTTTCAAAAGGATAATGCCATTGTGCATACGGCATTGCTCCAGAATCAAACCAAACGTCGATTAGATCACTTTCTCGCTTCATTGGTTTCCCAGAAGCCGAAACTAAAGTAATTTCATCCACTACATTCTTGTGCAAATCAATTAAATCATAATTTGATTCAGACATGTTTCCAATTTCGAAACCTTTAAACGGATTTTCTTTTTGAAAACCAGCTTGGATAGATTTCTCGATCGCATTGTACAATTCTTCAACAGAACCAATAAGAACTTCTTCTTTTTTATCTTCAGTTCTCCAAATTGGCAACGGAATTCCCCAATATCTAGAACGAGATAAGTTCCAATCATTAGCATTTTTAAGCCAATTTCCAAAACGTCCTTCACCAGTAGATTTAGGTTTCCAATTGATAGTTTCGTTCAGGTCGAACATTCTATCTTTTACATCGGTTACTTTGATGAACCATGAATCTAGAGGATAATATAATAACGGCTCGTCTGTTCTCCAGCTGTGTGGATAACTGTGCACGTATTTTTCAACTTTAAATGCTTTGTTTTCTTCTTTTAAACGAATTGCAATTTCAACATCTACAGATTTCTCCGGAGCTTGCCCTGCATCGTAATATTCGTTTTTAACATATTTACCAGCCAAATCACCCACATGAGAAGTAAATCTTCCTTGTAAGTCAACTAAAGGAACTGCGTTTCCGTCTTCGTCTAAAACCAACATTGGCGGCACTTCTGGTTTTGCTTCTTTTGCTACTTTAGCATCATCTGCACCAAAAGTCGGCGCTGTATGCACCACTCCTGTTCCGTCTTCAGTTGTAACGAAATCTCCAGCGATTACTCTAAATGCGTTTTCAGCATTTTCATAAGGCAATACATATGGCAATAATTGTTCGTAACGGATTTCTACTAAATCTGCTCCTTTTGCTTCAGTTAAGATTTTGTACGGTAATTTTTTGTCGCCGTTTTTCACATTGTCAAAATCAGCGTCGTCTTCACTTAAGAAAAATCCTTTTCCGAATTGTTTTCCAACTAAGTTTTTGGCCAAAACAACATTGATTGGCTCAAAAGTATATTGATTGAAAGTTTTAACTAAAACATAATCGATTTTTGGCCCAACTGTCAAAGCTGTATTTGACGGAAGTGTCCAAGGAGTTGTCGTCCAGGCTAAAATGTGAATATCTCCAAAACCCTGCAAGAATGAAGGTAAAGTTTCAGGAAGTGTTTTAAACTGCGCTACAATTGTTGTATCAGTCACATCACGATACGCTCCTGGCTGGTTTACTTCGTGAGAAGATAATCCAGTTCCTGCTTTTGGAGAGTAAGGCTGAATTGTGTATCCTTTGTACAACAAACCTTTATCGTAGATTTGCTTCAAAAGCCACCAGACAGACTCCATATATTTTGGTTTATAAGTCACATACGGATCTTCCATATCTACCCAATATCCCATTTTTTCAGTCAAATCATTCCATACGTCAGTATAACGCATCACGGTTTTTTTACACGCTTCGTTATATTCTTCGATAGAAATTGTCTTACCAATATCCTCTTTTGTAATTCCTAATTCTTTTTCTGTACCCAATTCCACAGGTAAACCGTGAGTATCCCATCCGGCTTTTCTTTTTACCTGAAAACCTTTTTGAGTTTTATATCTGCAAAAAATATCTTTAATCGCACGTGCCATTACGTGGTGAATTCCAGGTAACCCGTTTGCTGAAGGCGGACCTTCAAAAAATACGTAAGGCTCAGCACCTTCGCGAGTTGTTACACTCTTTTCAAATATATTTTCTTTCTTCCAAAAATCAAGAACTTCAGACGCTACAGTTGGTAAGTCAAGTCCTTTGTATTCAGTAAATTTTGTACTCATTTTATCCTTTTCTTAAACGAGGTGCGAAAGTAAGGAATTTTGAGGGAAATAGATAAAAGATGACAGAAAAAAGACCACTTTGAAGTAATTTCTAACATAATTTTCAACGAAGTCCCTGTTTTTAAATAATTTTAAAAGAAAACCATCCCAAGATCACTGTTATTTTAGCAAAAAAGACCACAGCTATAAACTGTAGTCTTTTTTTATTTGGTTTCAAATTAAAATTAGTTACACGCATCCAATGCTTCTACAAATTTTCTAAACGAATTAAGATCGTTCTTAAATTCTGTACCATTTGCTCTGGCTACCAATTTAGGACAAGGCCTTGCCAGTTCTACAAACTTACTTTTAGTATTCATTTGCCAGCCAAGTGAATTTGTTGAAGCTCCCCATTCCTCGCCTTGTTTTTTTACAATTATTTCACTGTTTAAATAACCATACAATGAAATCGTTTTTCCGTTTAAAAGTTCACGAACAAATCTAAAAACAGGTTTTGCGCTTGCTCTTATCGCTTCTTTAAAAGACACTGTCGAATAAAAATCGTTCTCCTGAAGAATCAATTTTGTAACCTGATCTGCAAAATAGGTTTTGAATATATGGTTGTGATTTCCATTTTCATCCGGAATACTAACGGCAATTTTTCGGTCTAAATTCTCTATCGCTCTTATTTTTGCATATCCTGAGACAGTATCATTTGTTGTTAAAACAAGAGAAACCAATTGGTATTTTGGATCATTTTTCAGGAAATAATTGGGGTCAAAATTAGCAACATCTACCTCTTCTTCTTTAACTCCATTTGATCTCACCTCAACATCTATATGTCTTGTTTTAATCTGATTTACTGCAAAAATTTCTCTTAAATTTTCGTTTTTAAGCTTCATGGTTTTACCATCAGTAACATCATATTTGTTCTCGATTAACTTATCGCACCAAATATCAGATTCATCGGGCATATCTAAATAATGATATATTGCAGCAAGATTAAAATAGGCACCGTATCGAAGCTTTCTTTGCCTTCTCTCGTCTTCAACATAAGTCTTATCTACCCCTTCAAAATACTTAATCGTCGATTCTAATTCTGCTTTTAAAGGAGCAACATCCTCATTGTAACTCATTTTATTAAAAACTGCTTTTACATTTGAAAGCGCTTTTACATTACTGTCAAATTCAGGATGTTTTTTCGAATCTAAAATCCACAGATAATCTGAGGTTTGCTCAACAACAAAACCATAATCATGATTCAGTCTATAATCCATGTCGGACACAACACTTCTTAAATATGCATTTCTAACTGAAACCACAGATAAGCCGGGAAAATTTTTAGCATCTTCATAATTTACAAATGAATTTTCAACCGTATAGGTTTTTTCTAAACTGTATTTTTTATTAAAAGAAGCATCACCTTCACATTTTATCGAAAAGCTTCCCATCTCTCTTACTTTATAAATCACAGTATATGAAATCGAAATCTTCTCTACTCCTTTGTCATCCTTTGATTTATATTCGTTTTTTCTAATTTCCTGTAGAATAATCATCGGATTCCATAAATTAACATCTACAACAAAATAACCATTTGTCGATACATTTTTAAATCCATCAATAGAAACATTATACTCCAAATGATCTTTAGCATCTTTAAATTCAGGAACATTTCCTGTATCAACAAGCATAGAATACGTTCTGTTTTTTCGCTCTAAAACAGGTTTTGGAGGAAGAGTTACGTATGATAAATTAAAACTGTGCGGATCTAAATCGACAGATTGTGAATAGGTGAAATTAATTAAAATAAGAAGTAAAAAAGTAGTTATTCTTTTCATATAAATTTGGTTTTGGTGTGCCAAATATATGAAATTAGTCTACCGTTATTAAGAAAAGATTTCTTTCAAAACATCTAGTGATTTTGGTTTTTTAAACCCTTCTAAATGGAAACTGTAATAATCGATCAAAATCTTAAGAAGTATTTGCCTTTCTACAACATGAAACACTTTCTGACTATTATCAAACTTCAGATCTATCAACCTTTTGAATAAATTTGTTTCGTGTTCAGAAAGCATATTTCCTCCTTGAAAAAGAGTAAAAACACCTTCATTCATTTCAAAATGAGGTAAACTAATTTCTGAAATATCAGGGTAAAACCCCAAATATTTGGTTATTTCCAAAAGCAAAATCAGATGAAAATTTGAAATCTCGCTGTGATTATCCAGCCAGGTTAATGCAGTTTCTAAAAACAAAAAAAGCTGTTCATTTTTTTCTTCTTCCTGAATAGAGTAATGAAGCACTTCAGACAAAAACATGACCATCGTACTTTTGAAGATATCGGTATGAATGGTTTGAAAAGGAACTGCTGTTTTTAATTCTTTGAAGTTTTCCAAAGTGCCTTTATTCTTATGCACAGCTTCAATTTCTAAAATTGACAAAGGCTGAAAATAAGCAATCTTCTGACTGGCTTTTCTACTTGAAAAAGCATCTCGCACAAAATAAGATTTCAGTCCGTTTGAAAGTGTAAAACATTTTACGATCAAACTTTTCTCCTGAAATTTTAATGATGAGATTACTATAGCTTTTGTTTTGACTTGCATTTTAGAACAATTGACTTCTTAGATTTTAGATTTCTTAGATTTCAGGAATGATTTTTTAGCTGTTTTTAGACAAAACAATTATCTAATTTTCTAATTATGACATTATCTAATTATCATAACTTTCTTGACTTTTGTTTCACCACCATCTTGTGCCGAAATAAAAATCATATACACTCCGGAAGAAACTTTGTAACGACCAAAAGCAGTTGTATCCCATTCGATCGTTCCTCCTTCTGACGTAGCTTCATAAACCAGATTTCCTTCAATATCTGTGATTTTAACATTTGCCTTATCTAATAAGCCGGCAATTTTTACAGTCCCAAAATAAGTTGGTCTTACTGGATTTGGATAAACATAAACGTTATTCAGATCTTCATTTGCTTCGGTTGCAATGCCCTTGAATGAGATCATTCCTTTACTAGTTGCAATAAAGACTTCCCCCGTAGCGCTATTAATTTTTATATCATTCACCACATTACTTGGTAATGGGGAATTGTTTATTGTAAAGTGATATTTGGTTTCCTGTCCGTTTGGCGATACCATAAAAACTCCGGAATCGGCCGTACCAATCCATTTATTATTTGCGCCATCAACAGCTATTGAAGTAATAAATTGCTCGTATAATAATTCCTGAGCCAGATTATCCTCTGTTATAATGATCGGATTTGCTTTAAGCTGATTCTCACTTTGAAAACTTCCTACGTTAGCCAATACACGTAATCCTTTTGTTGTTCCTATCCACAATTGATTCTTTGTATCTATTGCTATTGATCTCACATCTGCAATTGGAAGATTTCCGGCATCGGCCCCAAAAGTCATTTTTTTAAACGTATTTGTAGTTTCATTAAAACCAACAACCCCATCTCTATTGGTTCCAATCCATTTTACATTATTTCGATCAACAGCAATGCTGGAATAACTACTAGCTTCTGCATCGTCTAAAATAGAAGTCATAGCATAACTTCCCCATTGTCCGTTTGATTTCAAAACTTTCAATCCGTTTTTAATACGACTATTGGTTATCCAAAGATTTCCTGTTTTATCAAAAGCTGTCGCATTAATACGTACATCTATATAATTTGGTCCTTCTGTGGTAATAGATTGTAATCCGCTATTTTTTTCATTGTATAAAAAATTAGGAACATCATCTTCAATTCTTAATAATCCAGAAAAAAATGAACTCGCATAGACTTGTTTTTCATTTGCAGGATTCACAATAACTCGGGTCATTGACTTTGCGTCATAAACTTCAGAATACGGAATATTCAGCCAACCCGAAGTATTGAATTTGCTAATTCCATAACTATCTAAATCATACGGATTATAATATTGATCATAGTCTCCGTAAACCGCCCAAAGCGAAACTGAAGTAACATCCAATGAAAAAATATTATTTCGGGCAGGACCTGTTGGCGTATTATTCTCGAAAGCTGCTGCTCCGGAAAGTGCAGAAGAAAACAAACCTTTTTCTTTTGTTCCGATATAAATCGAATTACCAACATTTGTTGCACAAGTGAATGTTACAGTATTATCTAAAACCTGAGTATTTGTAATCTGACGATTTAAAATCATTTGATTATTATAAATGTAAACCACACTAGGAATCGTAATAAACAAATTATGATTTTTTGATCTCATATCAACAGCAGGCTGTGAAAGCTGTAAAAACCCAACAAAAGTATTTGCATTTAACCGATGAATATATCCTGTTGTATTTATGGCAATAAGCTCTGTATCTAAAGTTTCAATACTGGACCAATTTCCTGTATTTACAACCAACCATTGCTTAAAATCGATCAGATTTGCGTTTGTACTATCTGCTTTTCTGATACCGCTTGAAGTTGCTGCATAAATAAATCCATTAAAAAAAGCAGTTTGTCTTACACTGATTTCTGCACCATTATCACCTATAAAATACGTATCTCCAAATTGCAAAGTAGTTAAATTAAACTGTACAATTCCGAAATCGCAGGAAACATAAACCAGACCGTTATGCTCCATAAAATGATTGATTTTTTTTAAGTTTGGCGCCAATTGTTTAGTGATAATATCAACAATTTTCATGATGCTGCCATCAGTCTCGTTGATTACAATCATCAAACCATTTTCATAACCTACAATCGTTTTTTTGAATGCTTCACTATAATAAACTGCCGAAATCGTCTGACCAGAAAGCCCATCAACAGTGGTAATTGTTTTAACTGTATTTACTGCATCTTTTTTAGAAAACAATGCATTCTCTGAAGCAGCATATACCACTGAAGTTGACTCTGAAATATCTTTTATTTCAGTGAACGAAAAATAACCCTGCCAATTCAATTTAGCCTGACTAAAAGCAAATTGGAATAGAAATAAAAATAAAATACACAGAAAAATTCTCTTCATTGCGATCGTTATTCGAATCAACAAATATACTACAAACCAAAGTATTTGCTTTTTGTTCTTTAAATAAAAAAATGCCTTCGATTCATCTTAGAGACGAATGAAGGCATTTTCTATTTTTTGCTTTAAATTATACTACACCCTGAGCAAGCATAGCATCTGCTACTTTAACAAATCCGGCAATGTTAGCTCCTTTTACGTAATTAACATAACCATCCTCGCCAGCACCGTATTTTTTACATTGGTTGTGAATTCCAACCATGATATCTTTTAGTCTTAAATCTACTTCTTCACTTGTCCAGTTCAAACGAATAGAGTTTTGCGTCATCTCTAATCCAGAAGCAGCAACTCCACCAGCATTTGCAGCTTTACCAGGAGCAAAAAGTACTTTATTATCTAAAAACAATTTAATAGCGTCTAAAGTTGAAGGCATATTTGCAGCTTCTGTAACACATAAAACACCATTATCAATTAATTTCTTAGCATCGTCTCCGTTTAATTCATTTTGAGTAGCACATGGAATAGCGATATCTACTTTTACTTCCCAAGGACTTTTTCCTTTATGGAAAATAGCATTTGGATATTTCTCTAAATATCTTTCTGCTCTGTTATCTCCAGTAGCTCTCATTTCAACCATATGGTCAATTTTTTCTCCAGAGATTCCTTCTTCGTCATAAATGTATCCGTCAGGTCCAGAAATAGTAACTACTTTACCTCCTAATTCATTTACTTTTAAAGCTACTCCCCAAGCTACGTTTCCAAATCCTGAAATAGCTACTCTTTTACCTTTAATCTCATGTCCGATAGTACGAAGCATTTGATCTGTAAAATATACTACTCCATATCCTGTAGCTTCTGGTCTAATTAATGAACCTCCGTAAGCCAAACCTTTACCAGTTAAAACTCCAGTAAATTCATTTCTAATTCTTTTATATTGTCCGAACAAATACCCAATTTCTCTTGCTCCTACACCAATATCTCCAGCTGGAACGTCAAGATCCGGACCAATATGACGACATAATTCTGTCATGAACGACTGGCAGAAACGCATAATTTCTCCGTCTGATTTTCCTTCTGGATCAAAATCAGAACCTCCTTTACCTCCACCCATTGGAAGAGTTGTCAAACTGTTTTTGAAAACTTGTTCGAAAGCAAGAAATTTTAAAACTGATAAATTTACAGTATGGTGAAATCTAATTCCTCCTTTATAAGGTCCAATTGCAGAGTTCATCTGAATTCTGAAACCTCTATTTACAATAATTTCTCCTTTATCGTCTACCCATGGAACTCTAAATATTATTGATCTTTCCGGTTCAGCGATTCTTAAAAGGATATTCTTTCCATCATATTTCTTGCGTTCAGAAATAAACGGAATTACAGTTTCAGCAAATTCTCTAACGGCTTGAAGAAATTCTGGCTCGTTTGGATTTTTTGACTCAACAAGAGCCATAAATTCATTTATTTTTTGTTCCATTTTTAAATAAATTATTCAAATAATAGTTTATAAGTTTTTAACCTTTTAAATAAGAAAACCTCTTTTAAGAAAACGTTTTCGTAATAACACGCAAAGATAAGGTAAAACGATCATGAATTGTTATTTTTTTTCGCTTTCGCAGAAGAATTGAGTATTTTTTAAACAAAAATAAAAATACAATTTTACACTTGGGAATTTACATCAAATCACTACACTTAAAGTCAGAAAATTAAGTGTTTTGTTACTAATTTTTTAATACCCGAATTTAATATTTTGTTTAGACAACCTTTTTTATATATTTGCCAAGATTTGAAAGCCCAAATACCATGCTCAAACCTGTAATTATCACGTTATTTGCCATCCTTGGCATCTCTACAACAGCGACCGCTCAGTCCAATCTTGCGCAAGAAATAGGAATATTCGCAGGTCCTGTAACCCTCCAATCTGATTTTGGTGAAAGAAATAATTTTGATACCAATGTTGGAAACACAGGATTTGGAATTGGAATTGTGCATTTTATCAACTTTTCTGCCGCCAATAACCACGAAACTTTTTTCTCTGAACACTTTAAAGTAAGGTCTGAACTGTCTTTTAGTAAAGTAGATTTAGAACACTTTGGTCAATGGGTTGAAAGAAAACCAGAAAGTATATTTGCTAAACAACTTAGAGGAATGAGTGCAAGCTCTACTGTTTTTGGATTAGGATCTCAATTAGAGTTCTCTTTTATAAAAGTTCATGACTTCGAAAACAATGTTGGTAGCTTCAGTCCGTACTTAAGTGCGGGGGTTATGGTGAACTATTATTCATCAAAAATTAATTCTAATTTAGGAGACATAACACTTCCTCATATTACACCAGGAAAATATTTAACTCCATCAGACGGAAGACCTCATGGTTTTTCATCAGAAACCGGAATTGCAGCTTCAATTACGGGTGGTGTGGGAGTTCATTATAAGCTAACTACAATGAGTGATTTAATGTTTGAAACTCGTTTTCAAATGTTTACTTCAGACTGGATTGACGGTTTAAACCCTAATAAAGATATCTACAAAGAAAACAAATCAAACGATTGGCAAGTATGGTTTAACTTTGGATACATCTACTACTTAGAATTCTAAAATCTGAAAAAGAAATTCCAAAAAATATAAAATCCCAAATTCCAACTTGATAGTTTCGGAATTTGGGATTTTTTTTATCGAGATTTCTTTCTTTAAGAAAGCGCTTGTTCTAAATCGGCAATTAAGTCTTCTGCATCTTCAATACCAACACTTAAACGAACTAAATCATCAGTAATACCAACTTCTGCTCTTTTATCAGCAGGAATTGAAGCATGCGTCATTAAAGCCGGATGATTTGCTAAAGATTCAACTCCACCTAAAGATTCTGCCAAAGTAAATACTTTCAATTTCTCTAAAAACGCAATAGAATCTTCTTTTTTACCCGATTTAAATGTAAAAGAAACCATTCCTCCAAAAGCTTTCATTTGCTTTTTGGCAATTTCATGAAAAGGATGACTTTTTAATCCAGGATAATAAACGGTATTAATTTTTGGATGATTGCTTAAAAACTCTACTACTTTTTCTCCGTTTTCACAATGTCTCTGAACTCTTAAAGAAAGTGTTTTAATTCCTCTTAAAACCAAAAAACTATCCATTGGCCCCAATGTTGCTCCGGTAGCAAATTGCTGAAAATGCAATTGATCTCCTAAAGCTTCATCTTTTACAATTAAAGCACCCGCAATAACATCAGAATGTCCACCTAAATACTTTGTTGCAGAATGCATAACGATATCTGCCCCTAAATCTAGCGGTTTTTGCAAATATGGCGTCGCAAACGTATTGTCTACGGCAAACAAAATATTATTTGCTTTTGTAATTTTGGCAACTTCTTCAATATCTGCCAGTTTCATTAAAGGATTTGTTGGTGTTTCTACCCAAACCAATTTTGTATTTTCATTGATTAATGATTTCAATTTTGCAATATCAGTCATATCTACAAAATGAAATTTAATTCCTGAATCTTTGTAAATTCTGGAGAACATTCTATAAGTTCCTCCATATAAATCATCCATCGCAATAATTTCATCTCCGGCTTTAAACGATCTCAAGATACAATCTGTTGCCGCTAATCCAGATGAAAAAGCCAATCCGCGAGTACCATTTTCAATACTTGCCAAAGCGTTTTCTAAGGCTGTACGAGTTGGATTTGATGCTCTGCTATACTCATAATCAGCCAATGGTTTACCCGGACTTGTCTGAATAAAAGTTGAAGTTTGATACACCGGAGGCATAACAGCTCCTGTACTTGGATCATGATGCTGACCACCATGTATTACTTTTGTATTGAATTTCATATAGTTACAAATTTTAAATCTTTAATTCTTGTACAAATTTACCGTTTAATTTATTCTAATCCTGACACAACTTCTTACCTTTGTATTTAATTAACACTTTTTGATATGAAACATTATACTTTTTTAGTCTTTCTGTTTTTGATACTCACAAGTTGTAACAAAGAGCTTTCATTTGAAAATGAAACATTTGAAGAAAAATCTACCATTCCATGCAAGAGCGATTGTCCAAAAGTTACTATTGACATTCCGATTGCAAAAAATATTAAAATTACTGCTGACAGCATCAATAAAAAGGTTTTTTCTGTCGTGAAAGAAATTATCTATTTTGGGGAAGATCCAAAAACGGTACATGATTACCATTCTCTAGCCAAATCGTTTATTGATTCGTATGAAGAAATGCACAAAAAATTTCCAACCGAAACTTTTGGCTGGGAAGGAAAAATTAAAGGAAATATTGAATTTATATCCGATCAGATTTTAAACATCAAAATCGATCATTATACTTTTACGGGTGGCGCGCACGGCTATCAGGGTTTTAGATCTTTACTATTTAATCCGCAAACGGGAAAGACCCTATTTAATGACCAATTGTTTAAAAACCAAAATGAGTTTAAAGCTTTTGCTGAAAAAAGATTTCGTGAGAAATACAAAATTCCAACCAGTGCAAATATCAATGCAACCGGATTAATGTTTGAAAACGATAAATTTCAGTTACCGCAAAATATTTTTTATACCGAAGAAGGGCTTCTTCTTTACTACAACTCATACGAAGCAGGCTCCTACGCCGATGGTCCAAAAGAAATCTTGTTTCCTTATGAAGAAGTGCGTAAATATTTGAATTTTCAGTAATATTTAAATGTACACGATTAGATGCACTGCGGTGCGTCTCTACAGAAAAAACCTCAGAACCTTTTAAATATCATATTTCATTTTACGCAAAATACGAAGTGCTTCTTTAAAAGATAAATATACTTGAGGGAAAGGTTTCAGTAATAATTTTGAGTCGATTAATTTTTGTCTGGCTTCCTCAAATCCGTTTAAATAACAAATCATAAAAGTTGATGGAAGATTTTCAAGATCTATAAACTCTCTATCGGATAAAACAAAACCTTTTTGCAATTTTTGAAGTAGTGAAATATTCGAATTATAAATATGATATAACATTTTTCGATTAAATTCCGGTGGCTGAAAAAGCATTTGACGATCAATCTTGTAATAGCCATTATCAAAAAAATGAATCGTTTGTTCTTCTAACGGATAATAACTTGTTTTGTCATTTAATCCCAGCGGAACATATTCTGTAATGGTAAAACTATCTTCATTATAAACAATTGTAACAACATCCTGAGCCGAATAAAAAAGCTTGATTTGTTCGTTTATCAATTCGATATCAACCCTTGAAAGAAAAGTTTTTTCCCTCATTTTCTTTGGAACTCCAGCCCAGCAGATTACAAATAATTCTTTAAAAACACGATATTTAGGAGACATATCTTTGTGCCTGAAATTCATAAAATCTATAACTCCGTCCAAAGTATATTGAATACTATTTCTGGAACTATTTTCAATTCCGATTACCGTTTCTGTATTTTGATTGCTTTTTTCAATTTCCTCATGTTCTTCCAGAGGAATCGAATTGCTTCCACGTCTTATAAAAATACTGTTGGCCAGAATAGTATGGATTCCTTTTTTAAAGTAAGAGATTTTGCTTTTGGGTTTTATTGTAACCAGACCAATTACCTTGTCTTTTGGAAGATTCGGAAAAGGAACGTTTTCATATTGAATTTTTGGAGGATTTTCTAAAAAGGCATTTACCAGATTCTGAATTCGGCTGTCATCAAAAAAATCATCGCCCACAATTTCGTTATCCTGATCTTCTACTCCAACAACGATATACGAGTTATTGTTTGGATTGGAATTGGATAATGCACAAATGTGTTTCAGGAATTTTCCTTTTCCTTCTCGCGAGTGAAGATTCAATTGCCTTTTTTTATCATAAAAACTGCTCTCATCATTATGAGCGAGCAAGTTTTTGATTAAAAGGCGTTTATTGATCATTTAGCAGACTTCTTAGATTATTGGATTTTTAGACTTCTTAGATTGTGATTTTCAGATTTCTAAATTAATCTAAAGATCTAACTTTCTAAGAAGTCTAACCATCTAATTTTAAATATTCTTTTTTACGATCGTTGCCGATGCCTGCGCAGTCGGGTAAACGATTAGATCAGCAATATTAACATGATACTTTCTTGAAACTACAAAATGAATAATATCGGCAATATCTTCTGCTTGTAAAGCATCTAACCCTTTATAAACATTTGAAGCTCTATCGGCATCACCTTTAAAACGTACTTCGCTAAACTCGGTTTCAACCATTCCCGGATGTATTGCTCCTACTCTAATTCCGTACGGATTCAAATCCATTCGCATTCCGTTGTTAATAGCGTCAACAGCATGTTTCGATGCACAATACACATTTCCGTTCGGATACACTTCTTTTCCGGCTATAGAACCAATATTGATAATATGTCCTGCTTTACGGTCAATCATTTGCGGAATTATAGCTTTCGAAACATATAAAAGTCCTTTAACGTTAATATCGATCATGGCATCCCAATCTTCAATATCTCCATTTTGAATTGGATCTAAACCGTGTGCATTTCCTGCATTATTGATTAAAACATCAACAGTCGAAAAATCGGCTGGTAATGAATTTATACTTTCAAAAACCGCATCTTTATCGCGAACATCAAAGGATAAAGAATGTACTTCTGTAAAAGCAGAAAGTTCTTTTTCCAATTCTGTCAAACGATCTTTACGTCTCCCGCAAAGAATAACTTTGTAATTGTTTTTTGCCATTATCTGCGCAGTTGCTTTTCCAATTCCGCTTGTGGCTCCAGTAATTAAAACTGTTTTCTTCATTTCTAATCTTTATTTTTTGCCACAGATTAAAAAGTTTTCATTGATTCTAAACTGATCATTTTAATCTGTGACAAAATATTTTTAATTCTTATTTTGCCATTCCTCTAAATTCAACACCATATTAATTGCTGTCCAGGTTTCGTTATCTACTTCCCTAAGGAGTTTTTTACCCGGATTAACAGTGAATCCAACTTTTTCATAGCACTTTTGGGCACCAATATTAAAGTCGAAAACATTTAAATCAATGTTTCTTTCTTTCCTGTTTTCAAAAATAAAATTCAGCAATAAAATCACCATTTGCCCCCCAATTCCTTTTCCTCTCTGGTTTTCATCGATAATCAGAATTCGGCCTAATTTTGCAGAATCATCTTTAAAATAAATTTGGCAATGTCCTATAGTATTTCCATTAGAGGTATTTGCAACCCTAAAAGCAATTCTATTTTCATCAGAAAGTGTTTTATCTATTTGCTCTTCCGTTAATGGGAAAGTAAATTCCGGCCCGCCAAATTGCATTAAATCTTTTGCACTTTTGACAGAATTAATTAATTCAGAATAAAACTTTTTCTCAAATTTTTCCAGATGTATCATTTTTCAGAATACTTTATTTAAGGCACATCGTCGCCCATACTTTCTGTCCAGATGGCAAACCAGTCTTCTTTATCCATTTCCAGTTCAACCGCTTTCATTAAAGCCTGAATTCTTGCAATGTTAACCGTTCCTGCAATCGGGATTACACCTGCCGGATGTTTTAAAATCCAAGCTAACAAAAGAGTATCAGAACCGTATCCGTACTTATGCATTAACTCGGCAAGTAATTTTTTTAAACGACGTGTTTTTTTGGTATCTTCTCTAAAAACTGTTCCAAGCGGATTCCATGATAACGGACGAATTCCGTGTGTTTGCATATAATCTAAACTTCCATCAGTCATCGCTTCATAATGAGTTGCAGAAAACTGCACCTGGTTAAAACTTACTTCAGTTTTCTGACGAATTAGTTCCGTTTGAGAGCTGGTGAAATTTGAAAGTCCAAAATCAACAATTTTTCCTTCTGCTTTTAATTTCTCAACTGCTTCTGCAATTTCGTCAGCCTGCATTAATGGGCTTGGTCTATGTAATAAAAATACATCGACATAATCTGTTTTGAGTTTTTTTAATGATTCTTCAACAGACCAGATGATGTACTCTCTAGAATAATCGTAATGTTTAATCTTATTTTTGCGACCTTCAGCAATCATCTGAATTCCGCATTTTGTAATTAACTGTAATTTTTCTCTTGAAATTTTACTGGCTTTAAATGCCTTCCCAAAATCGGCTTCGGTAGTATAATCTCCGTAAATATCGGCGTGATCAAAAGTGGTGATTTTGTTTTCGATACAAACCTGTATCATACTTTCCATTTCTTTTGGCGTCAAATTTTTGTCCCAGACACCCCAATTCATAGTACCCGAAATAATAGGCGATAATGTTGTCTTGCTCATGGTTATATTGTGTTATTTAAGGTAATAAATATGCTTTTCTACAGCATAATCACCAAAGTTCTTAAAAATATAAAAATAGATTCACAATTCGTCCTTAAAATTAAGTCATTGGTCGAAGTTTTAACCATTCTTTAACATCTTACTTCTCAAAAAATATTGAATTTGCACTCTCAAAATTAAGACATAAAAATCAAGGTTCTAAAAATATTTATATGGAAGAAAATACAACGACTTTAGACATTAGAGCGATTAATGAAAAAATTGAAAGAGAAAGTGCTTTTATAGACCTTCTTACAATGGAAATGAACAAAGTCATTGTGGGCCAGAAACATATGGTCGAGCGTTTATTAATTGGACTTTTAGGACAAGGGCATATTTTACTTGAAGGTGTACCTGGTCTTGCCAAGACTTTAGCCATAAATACTTTGTCTCAGGCTGTGCAGGGTTCTTTCAGCCGTATTCAGTTTACACCCGATTTATTACCTGCCGATGTTGTGGGTACGATGATTTATAACATTAAGCAAAACGAGTTTTCTATAAAAAAAGGGCCTGTTTTTGCCAATTTCGTACTTGCTGATGAGATTAACCGTGCTCCGGCAAAGGTTCAATCTGCTTTATTAGAGGCGATGCAGGAAAAACAAGTTACTATTGGCGACACTACTTTCAAATTAGACCGTCCGTTTTTAGTTCTTGCAACTCAAAATCCTGTTGAACAAGAAGGAACCTACCAACTTCCTGAAGCTCAGGTTGACCGTTTTATGCTTAAAACTGTAATTGATTATCCAAAAATCGATGAAGAGCGTTTTGTAATTCGTCAAAACTTAAAAGGATCTTACGAAAAAGTAAATCCGGTAGTTTCAGTGGAGCAAATTTTACGTGCACAAGAAGCAGTTCGTGAAGTTTATATGGATGAAAAAATCGAAAAATATATTTTAGATATTATATTCGCAACTCGCTATCCGGAGAAATATAAATTAGCAGACTTAAAACCGCTTATTAGTTTTGGGGCTTCTCCTCGTGGAAGTATCAACTTAGCAAACGCTGCAAAATGTTATGCTTTCATCAAACGTCGTGGATATGTAATTCCGGAAGATGTTCGTGCAGTTGTACACGATGTGTTACGTCACAGAATCGGGATCACTTACGAAGCTGAAGCTGAAAACATTACTTCTGTAGACATTATCAACAAAATCGTAAACGAGATTGAAGTACCTTAAAAGCTTTAAGCAGTAAGCTTTAGGCAATAGGCACAAGCCTTAGTTATCGCCTAGAGCCTATAGCATAAAGCCTATAGCCTCAAAAAAAATGGATACAAAAGAGCTTTTAAAAAAAGTACGGAAAATAGAAATCAAAACCAAAAGACTGAGCAATCATATCTTTTCGGGAGAATACCACTCTTCATTTAAAGGACGAGGAATGACGTTTAGCGAGGTACGTCAATACCAATACGGAGATGATATTCGTAATATCGATTGGAATGTAACCGCACGCTACAACGAGGCTCACGTTAAAGTATTTGAAGAAGAACGAGAATTGACCATGGTTTTAATGGTTGATATTTCGGGTTCTGAAGGTTTTGGTTCAAAAACACAATTTAAAAAAGACATCGTAACGGAAATTGCCGCAACGATGGCTTTTTCGGCTACACAAAATAATGACAAGATTGGTTTGATATTATTCTCAGATAATGTAGAATTGTATATTCCGCCAAAAAAAGGTCGTTCCCACGTTTTAAGAATCATACGCGAATTAATAGAATTTGAACCAAAGAGCCACAAAACAGATGTTGCTCAGGCTTTGAAATTCTTGTCGGGAACTCAAAAAAAGAAAGCCATCGTTTTTATGATTTCAGATTTTATGTCTGATAATTATGAGCAAACTTTAAAAATTGCTTCAAAAAAACATGACCTTACCGGAGTTCGCGTTTATGATATTCGCGAAGAAAAAATTCCAAATTTAGGTATGGTAACCATGCTTGATGCCGAAACCGGAAAAACACAACTGGTAGATACCGGTTCAAAAACGGTTCGAATGAATTACGAAAAACATTATCAGGAAAGATTACATTATTTTCAGGATACATTTCGTAAATCTGGTGCTGGTGTCGTAAACACAAGGGTTGACGAAAATTACGTAACAAAATTATTGGGCTATTTCAAATCAAGATAATTTTAGATACTTTAGACTTCTTAGATTATTAGAAAATTAGCTTCTTAAATAAGATTGAAGAATAAAAGTATCATCAAAAAAATCCGTTTAAATCTGTGTCATCCGTGTTCCATTTTTAAGCATTCATTTTAGACCAACATCTGAAATTAAAAATCAAATGAAATTAAAATTTTACATATTTTTATTTTTACTTACTTCAACTGTTTTTGCTCAAAGCAAACAAGTTGAAACAAGCATTGATACTACAAAAAACAAAATCGGTGCTGAGTTTAAGCTCACGCTGAAAACGGTGGTGAGTTCAAAATCTAAAGTTGTTTTTCCTAAGCTAAAAACTATTGGTCCTTTAGAAGTAATTCAATCTTATCCAATTGATACTGTTAAGAAAAATGACACGTACGAACTAATCAAAAAATATGGTTTAACGCAATTTGATTCGGGAAAATATACTATTCCGGCTGTTCAGATTTTAATTGACAAAAAACCTTTTTTATCTGATTCTATTAAAGTTGAAGTTGCAAGCGTAAAAGTAGATACACTTCAGCAGAAAATGTACGATATCAAAGACATTTCTACAGTTGATGGTGGCATTGGTGACTGGTGGAAATACATTTTGGTTCTAGCTTTAATTATCGGAATTGGAGTTTTTGTTTATTGGTATGTTAAAAAACGTCAACTTAAAAAAATTGAGGAAGAAGTTTATAAAACCCCAATCGAAAAAGCTACTGGTTTATTGAACAATCTGGAACAAAAAGAGCTTGTTCAAAAAGGCGAAATCAAAGAATATTATAGTGAACTTACCGATATTGCAAGAAATTATATTGAAGAAGCGATTCACATTCCAGCTATGGAAAGTACGACTTCTGAATTAATTCAGGCCATCAGAACTGCGTCTACTAAAAAGAAAATGACGCTAACTCCGGAAACCGTTGAGAATCTGGAACGTGTTTTACGTCAGGCCGATTTAGTAAAATTTGCTAAATCAAAACCACTTGATTTTGAAATTACCGAAGACAGAAATAAAATTCAAAAAGTAATTTTAACGCTGGACAACGCAATTCCAACCGAAGTATCTGTTGAAGAAGAAGATCAGTTATTGAACGAAGCACAAAGACAAAAACAAATCAAACTACAATTGCTTAAAAAACGTAACAAGCGGATCGCAATTGCAGTAGGAACGGTTGTCTTTTTATTGTTTACAACTACAACATTTTTTATTGCCACAAAAGGTTTTACTTATGTAAAAGACAACATTATTGGTCATCCTTCTAAAGAATTACTGGAAGGCGAATGGGTGAAAAGTGAGTACGGAAATCCTGGTGTTTTAATCGAAACGCCAAAGGTTCTAAAACGCATGGATGCTCAAAAAACATTACCAAAAGAAACAATGGCATTGCTTAAAGAGATGCAGCTTTTTGCTTACGGAAGTATGATCGACAACTTTTTAGTAACGGTTTCTACCAGCACATTCAAAAATCCTGTTGAACTTGATTTAGCAAAAGCTTTAGAAGGATCTTTAAAAGTAATTGAAGCACAGGGAGGCCAGAATATCATCGTAAAACAAGAAGATTTTCAAACCAATCAGGGTGTTCAGGGATTAAAAGGTTATGGAACAATGACGGTATTAAATCCTGTAGACAAAACAAGTATAAAAGCATATTACGAAATTTTGCTTTTCAAACAAGATCAGGGGCTTCAGCAAATTACAATTATGCACGAAGAAGGCGATACGTATGCTAACGAAATCACAACCCGAATTTTAAATTCTGTTGAACTTAGAAAAGCAAGTAACTAATGAGTAAGATAACTTTTTTAAATCCGGAATTTTTTTGGTTGTTTTTATTAATTCCAATCGTAATTGGTTGGTTTTTCTGGAAACGCAACCAACAATCAGCAACTTTAAAAATGAGTTCTACCGCAGGTTTTAAAAATAGTGAATCACTATTAACAAAACTAAAACCTTGTCTGTACGTTTTTAGAGTGCTTGCATTATGTTCTTTAATTATTGCTTTAGCAAGACCAAGAACTGTAGACATTAGTAACCAGACTAAAACAACAAAAGGAATCGATATTGTAATGGCAATTGACGTTTCCGGAAGTATGCTGGCAAAAGATTTGAAACCAAACCGTATGGAGGCTTTAAAAAGAGTAGCTGGGGATTTCGTTACCGAAAGACCAAACGACAGAATTGGTTTAGTTTTATATGCCTCAGAAGCCTACACAAAAACACCGGTAACAAGCGATAAAGCCATTATTCTGGAAGCCATAAAAGAGATTAAATACGATACCGCTTTACAAGACGGAACCGGAATTGGTATGGGTTTGGCAACAGCGGTAAACAGACTTAAGGACAGTAAAGCAAAAAGCAGGGTTATTATTTTACTAACCGATGGTGTAAATAATGCCGGTTTTATTGAACCGGAAACAGCTGCAGACATCGCAAAACAATACGGAATCAAAGTTTATACAATTGGATTGGGAAGTAACGGAATGGCGGAATCACCATATGCATACGGACCAAACGGTGGCTTTTTGTTTAAAATGCAAAAAGTGGAGATCGACGAGCAATTAATGAAGAGTATTGCCCGTAAAACTGATGGGACATATTTTAGAGCAACAAGCAACGACAGGCTGGCTCAAATTTACAACTCGATCAATAAACTGGAAACAACAGAAATTCAGGAATTGAAATTCTATGATTATGATGAAAAATATAGAACTTTTGCATTAATTGCAGTCTTTTTAATATTATTGGAAGTAGGTTTAAGAAATACGGTTTACAGAAGCTTCATTTGATTTTGGAAAATCAAAAAATACCAAAAATAAAATACCAAATAACAAATTGGATTTTGGAATTTAAAACTGAACTTTTAGTAAACAACAAAATTTGGAATTTGGAATTTATCACCAAAATTAAGGGATTGGAATTTTAAAATATTTATGGAATTAGACGAAAAAAAATATTTATACCTTTTATTCTTACTGCCAATCATGGTATGTATTTTCCTTTTCAACATGTATTGGAAAAGAAAAAAACAACGTGAATTTGGGGATCTGGAAATGGTAAAAAAACTGAGTCCGGAACGTTCTGTTTTCAAACCGGTATTAAAATTAACCGTACTGCTTTTAGCTCTTTTGTGCTTAATTATCGGATTAGTAAATCCGAAGATTGGAACTAAAATGGAAACAGTAAAACGTGAAGGTATTGACATCGTTTTTGCTGTCGATGTTTCTAAAAGTATGCTGGCCGAAGATGTTGCACCAAGCCGTCTGGAAAAAAGTAAACAACTGGTTTCCCAAATTATTAATCAATTGGGAAGCGACAGAATAGGAATTGTAGCCTATGCCGGAAGTGCTTTCCCTGTATTGCCAATTACTACGGATTACAGCGTTGCAAAAATGTTTCTGCAAAGTATGAGTCCGGATATGGTTTCATCACAAGGAACTTCGCTTGATGAAGCTATTAGATTATCTTCGACTTATTTTGATGAAAAAAGTAAAACAAGTAAATTATTAATTCTGATTTCTGATGGAGAAGATCATTCAGAAGGCGCTTCAGTTGCTGCAGAAGAAGCCAATAAAATCGGAATGAAAATTATAACAATTGGTATTGGTACTGAAAAGGGAGGAACAATTCCGTTAAAAGAAAACGGCGTAGTAAAAAGCCACCAAAAAGATCAAAACGGAGCGATTGTTATTACAAAATTAAATCAGGAAGGATTAAAAGCTATTGCAAAAGCAACCAAAGGTGGTTATGTTTACGGCGGAAATACTAAAGAAGTTTTAGAATATGTAAAAAATGCCCTGAACAATATTCAGAAAACAGAGTTTGAAGCCACGCAAATGGCCGAGTTTCAATCGCAGTTTCAATGGTTCATTGGTTTTGCTTTTCTTTTATTGTTTTTAGATATTTTCCTTTTGGAAAGAAAAACAAACTGGATAAAAGAGTTGAATTTATTTAACGAAAAGAAATAAAAAAAGTTAGCCACTAATTGCTCGAATTTACACAAAAAAAATTGCCTCGTTTTGGACAATTCAGATAAAAGAAATAAACCTTATTCGTGTAAATTAGTGACATTCGTGGCAAACAAAAAAATAAAAATTAGAATGAAAAATTTACTTCTTTATATTTTACTAACGTTTTCTTTAGCAGTTTCTGCTCAGGAGAAAGACAAAACATTGCCTGACGCGAACGAAGAATATAAACAGAATAAATTTGTTGATGCCGAAGCCAATTATAGAATTTCGCAATCCAAATTCCCAAAAAAAACAACTGCTTCTTATAATTTAGGAAATAGTATCTACAAACAAAATCAGGTTTCTGAGGCTAAATTTGCTTACGCGAATGCTATAAAAAATGCCAAAACAAGACCTGAAAAACATAAAGCATTTCACAACTTAGGAAATGTTTTCATGAAAGAGAAAGATTATACGCAAGCCGTAAATGCTTACAAAGAAGCCTTAAGAAATGATCCTACTGATGACGAAACCCGTTATAATTATGCGTTGGCCAAACAAAAGCTAAAAGAGAATCCTCCTAAAAACGATAAAAAAGACAAGAACAAGGATAAAGACAAAGACAAGGATAAAAATAAAGATAAGGACAAAGACAAGGATAAAAACAAAGACAAGGATAAAGATAAAAAAGACGATAAAGGCGATAAAGACAAGGATAAAAAAGATGGTAAAAATGACCCTAAGAAAGACGATAAGTCTGACAATAAAGGAGAGCCAAAACCACAACCCGGAGGAATATCAAAAGATCGTGTTCAGAATTTACTAGATGCCGTTAATAATGAAGAGAAGAAAATTCAGGATAAAGTAAACGCGCAAAAAGTAAAAGGGAATCCTAAACCAACAGAAAAAGACTGGTAGGATTTGGGTTAATCATTTAATCGTTAATTTGTTTATTCGACTAGAAGAAAGCAGATTAACAATAAACAAACGATTAAACAGTTAAACTAAAAAACGATTAAACAATTTAATGAAAAGATATTTAATTTTATTACTATTCACTTTTCAAGGATTACTGGCTCAGGTTCAGTTTGAAGCCAGAGTCAGCAAAAATACACTTGGAATTAATGAAAGACTACGAATTGACTTCATCATGAATGTTGATGGAGACAACTTCGAACAGCCCTCTTTTGACGGGTTTAAAATTGTTGCCGGACCTAGCCAGCAAATTAGTCAGTCATGGGTAAATGGAAGAAGCTCTTTTCAGAAAATCTACTCTTATATTCTGCAACCCAACCAAAAAGGATCGGTTAATATTAAACAGGCAGCAATTGAATTTAACGGGCAGATTTACAAAACTGCACCCATAAAAATTGTTGTTACAAATGCTGTTGCACAAGAAAGAGATCCAGATGACAGACCGCAGGGCTCCGGAAGTGAAACACTCAACCTTGTAGCCGAAATTTCTAAAACAAATCCATATCTAAACGAACCTATTACGGTTGTTTATAAATTATATTTCAACAATATTGGTGTTAACGGTTTTAAAGAATTGGCGAAGCCAAAATACAATGATTTCTGGAATCAAAATATTGAAATCAAGCACTTAGCGATTGAAGAAGGAAGCTACCAAGGTCAAAGATGTTATTATGTGATCTTAAAAAAGACCATTTTATACCCACAAAAATCAGGAAGATTAACTATTGAACCTCTTTCCTTAGATATTAACGTTGAATTGCCTACAAACCGTCGTGATATGTTTGGCCAAATGATTACAATAGACGATAATAAAGTAGTTTCTGCCGGAGCTAAAACAATAAACGTAAAACCACTTCCTGAAAGTAGTAAACCAGACAGTTTCACTGGAGCTGTTGGTAAATTCAACTTTATTGTTACGCCATCTAAAACGAGCCTAAAAAGCGGTGAAAGCCTTGACCTCATTGTTAGCGCCAACGGAACCGGAAACATGAAATTGTTTACATTACCAAAACCAGTTGTACCAAATGCACTGGAAATGTATGATCCGGTACATGACGAAAAAGTGACGACTTCACTATCTGGAATGTCAGGAAGAGTATCAGACAAATACACGATTGTACCACAATACAAAGGAAAATATGTTATTAAGCCAATGCAGTTTTCATACTTTGATTTGAATTCAGGTTCATACAAAACAATGACTTCTCAGGAAATCACAATCGATGTTTTAGACGGACCAATGCAGGCTGAAGCCAACAATACTGCAAATGCGGCTAAAAATATGATTTCTAAAACGGACCAGTTTAAATACATTAAACCAAAAACTACTTTAGTTTCTATGGTTAAAAATGATTTTTATGGATCTGATTTGTATTTAGCTTTGTTGTTTGCTCCTTTTGTAATTTTACCACTTATCGTTTTGGTTAAGAAGAAAAAAGAAGCTATTGATAGCGATGTTACCGGAAACCGAATCAAGATGAATAATAAACTCGCGAAGAAATATTTATCTCAGGCTAAAAAACAACTTAACAATAAAGAAGCATTTTATATCGCTCTGGAAAAAGCAATGCACAACTTCCTGAAAGCAAAACTGCATATTGAAACCTCAGAAATGAGCAAAGACAATATTCAGGAATTGTTATTATCACGAAATGCAAAACCGGAATCGGTTAAGAGTTTTATCGATTTGACAGAAAACTGCGAATTTGCAAGATATGCTCCGGCATCTAGCGCTTCGATTCAGCAGGATTTTGATAAAGCTGTTTTAATTATTTCAGAACTAGAAAAACAGATCGTTTAAATTAATATCAAACCAGAAAGTCCCGATCCCGAGACTTCGGGACGGTATAAAATCTATCGGGTTTAAAGAAAAGAAAATGAAAAATATAGTATATCTCTTTTTATTAATTACACAGGTTTTCTTTGCACAGAGCGGCTTTGAAAAAGGAAATGCTTTGTATCAGAAGGAGCAATATCAGCAAGCGGCTCAGGAGTACGAAAATATTCTTACCGAAGACAAACAGCATTCCGCTGAATTGTATTTTAATCTTGCTAATTGTTATTACAAACTAAACAAAGTTGCACCTGCAATTTATAATTATGAAAAAGCTTTAGTTTTAAAACCTCACGATCCTGAGACTTTAAACAACTTAAAATTTGCCAAAAAGCTTACTATTGATGAAATTAAAGAAGTCCCTAAAGTAGGTTTCGCAAAACTGATTCAGAATTTTACGGGCATTTTTGATTATAATCAATGGGCTAAAATTTCTGTTGGAATTGCCTTTGCCTTTTTATTGAGCTTTATTGGGTACTACTTTTCACAACTTACACTTACCAAAAGAATTTATTTCATTGGAATGTTTATTCTTTTAGTCGCTTTAATTTTTAGTGTTTCAGCGGGAATGTCCGAAAAAAGTCATTTTGATAATGATCGCCCTGCAATTGTTTTTGCCGAATTAAGCGAAGTTCGCAGTGAACCTCAAAAAGCCGGTGCGGCAATTTTCTTATTACACGAAGGTGCAAAAGTGTATGTAACCGAGACTTTAGGAAAATGGAAAAAAGTAGAATTAACCGATGGCACGGAAGGCTGGCTTGATGGCTCTACAATTAAGGAAGTGAAATAGTTTTCACTGAATTTAATTTTATGATAAGTTCTTTTAATATTAATTCTAATGATCAAAAAACTTATTTTATTACTATTACTAAGTTTTTCCTGCGCTCTTGTAGCCCAAGAAAAAGGGTTAAATATTGAAAATCATCCAAAAACACTTTTTGACGAAGGTAAAATAGCCTTAAAAAATAATGATTTAGATCATGCCTTTGTACTTTTTTCTTTAGCACAAGATTCTAATTATGATGATGAAATAAATGATAAATCTTTAAAAAAAACAGATTCATTAAAAATCCTTTTGCGTACAAAATTAACCAATCAAATTATCGGTAATTGGAAAATGCTACATAATGAATCATGGGCAATGAGAGAGCCATCAGATAGTGTCGTTGGAAAAATGATTACTATAGAATCCAATCAGATATTGTTTTATGAACTTTATCCTAAAGCAAAAAAATGGAATTTAATCAAAACGGAAAATCTGCTTTTTAGCGAAAAACCAAATATGTCTTTTGATCCAATCTTAATTGTTTTTTCAAATAAAGATGTTTGGAAATATTATATTGATGAAATTTCAGGAAATTTGATTGCTTATTACATTGGACAAGAATATGAAACCGGAATATCTGAAATGGTATGTGGCAATCAAAAATTACAATATTTTAAATTACAATAAAAAAATCCCAAATTCCAATTTATAAACTGGAGTTTGGGATTTTTTTATTTTGGAATTTAAATATTAATTAACCGCATCAACTAATCTTAAAAATTCAGATCTATAACCCTCTTCATCATTTGACAAACCTGATTTTGCCAATCGTTTAATATCAGAACTTGAACTGTTTGCAATATATTTTGATTCGCGCAATTTCAATCCGAACCAGGAAACGGCAGTTGTAAATTTGAAATCAGGAGAACTATTTTCTATACTAGTTTTCTTATCTGCGATAACATTTACTATTTCAAGGCTTTTGTTGTCATCAGGTTTTTTATACCTAAATTTCACTGTTGCCAATTCATCACTATGGTTTTCATCGTTTTTTTGTGTTTTAGTGTATTTTAAATCAGACGGAACATAATCACTTTCAACTCCAGTTGGAATAACTTCATATAAAGCTGTAACTGAATGCCCACTGCCTAATTCGCCAGCATCAATTTTATCGTTTTTAAAATCTTCAGCATTTAATTTTCGGTTTTCATAACCAATCAATCGATATGCCTGAACATGCTTTGGATTAAATTCGATTTGGATCTTTACATCTTTCGCGATAGCAAACATTGATCCTTTAAATTCTTGTCCAAGAAAACGATTCGCCTCCTGAATATTATCGATGTAAGCATAATTTCCATTTCCTTTATCGGCTAAAATTTCCATTTTACTGTCTTTGTAATTCCCCATTCCAAAACCTAAAACTGTTAAGAAAACCCCTGATTCTCTTTTTTGCTCAATCAATTTCAGCATATCATCATCCGTCGAAGCACCAACATTAAAATCACCATCGGTAGCTATCACCACTCTATTATTTCCTTCTTTAATAAAATTCTGTTGTGCTAATTTGTAGGCCAGTTCAATTCCTTCTCCTCCAGCTGTGCTTCCGTCTGCGTGCAATTCATCAAATGCATCTATAATTTCATCTTTATTATCTCCGGAAGTTGGCTCTAAAACTATTCCGGCAGATCCTGCATACACTACAATTGAAACTTTATCAATACTTCGAAGTTCTTTCACCATAATCTTCATTGATTCTTTCAATAATGGTAATTTGTTTTGCTCGTCCATTGAACCAGAAACATCAACGAGGAATACCAGATTCGAAGCTGGTAAATTTGTCATCGGAATGTTCTTTCCCTGTAAACCAATCTTTAGAAGTCGGCTATTTTTATTCCAAGGACAATCACTGTATTCTGTATTTATAGAAAACGGATGCTCACCATCAGGTTGTGGGTATTTGTATTTGAAAAAATTGATCATTTCCTCAACACGAACAGCATCTTTTGGAACTTTTTGTCCTTCATTTATAAATCGGCGAATATTAGTATATGATGCATTATCAACATCAATAGAAAAAGTAGAAAGTGGCGTTTTAAGCGGAGATTCAAACGGATTTTCTTCTAAACCTGCATAGCTTTCTGTGTTTGGTTCAATATAGATTTCCTCTGCTACTGCATCTGTAACAGCTGCCGCAGAATCAACTGTTTCGTAGCTTTGGTCTGGTGCATACGCTTTCTTACAGCTGTAAATAGTAAGTACAAGGAATGCCATCATAAAGAAATTAAGATTTCTCATAAAGTAAGTTTTTAAAAATTAATAGATAGGTTATTGACTTTCAAATAAGGACTAGCATTCCGGATGTACTAGAGACGATTATTTGCATTTTTCGAGTAAGCAAAATCGTGCCAAAAAATTTGTAACTATTTTTCTTTTCGGAAAATAAAATTGAAATCCTTTATTTTTAAGGGTATTTGGTGTAGAAATATTTTTTTATTTGTGAAAAGTTAAAGGAAAAAAGAAAAGTTTTTTGCCACAGATTAAAGGATTAAAATGATTAATCCATTTTAAATATAATTCGCAACATTGATTGACATGCAAAATTGTAGAGACGCACTGCAGTACGTCTACGTCCAGCATATCGACAAAGATTGTTTCAGAGGCACTGCAAAGCGTCTCTGTACTATTTATCTATTAAGTAAATTGATAAATTTTATCAGGTGTAATACAATAATCTAATTTAACATCCGATTCAAATACGTCATCGATTTGATTTACTGATTCAAAAAAAGAAAGACCAATTTTTATGGTCTCAGGTTTACAATCGGCAAGAAACTTATCGTAAAAACCTTTACCATAACCAATGCGATTTCCATAAATATCAAATGCTAAAAGCGGAACAAAAACTACATCAATATTTTCAGTCGGAACCTGAAGTCCATTAACCGGTTCGGGAATATTATATTCGTTTTTTTTGATTTTTGTATTATCAGTCAATAAAAAATGAGTCATTTCGCGTGTTTCAAAATCACTTTTAGAAATCACAATTTCTTTATCTTTTCCGGAAAGCAAATGCAAAATAAATTCTGTATCAACTTCTTTATGCTCTACTATTGGCAAAAAAACATGATAATAATTTTTATCCCAAATAGATAATTGAATTAAATTATTCGCTATTGCCAGACTCTTTTCTTCAATTTGCTGTTCAGAAAGCTCTTTTCGCAGGTTTTTGTACTCAAGTCTTAATTCTTTTTTACTCGTCGGCATTTTCGGGGCTTTTAGATATATGATAAATTGCATCGCCTTCGTATACAATTGGCGAATGGTTGGCGTTGATTATAAATCCGTCATGCGGTGCTTTTACTTTTTGTTCAAACTTTCCAAAGGGATCTGTAATAATGGCTAAAATAGTTCCTTTGGTCACAAACCTTCCGATTAAATTAAAATCGTGCAGTAAGCCGGAACATTTTGCCCGAAGCCAAACAGAATTTTTTATATAAATAGACGGAACCGGTGCTGCCTCTACAAGTTGTTTAGGATCCAGCATGTTTAGATAATGTAATAATCGTTTTACACCCAGAACGCCTTCATTGGCAATATCATTATTAATATCCAAAGATTTTCCGCCTTCAAAAAGAAGCATTTTTACATTGGCTTTCTCAGAAGTGTTTCTAAAAGAACCTCCAATATTTTTCGAGTATAAAGTAAACGGGGCATTAAACACATCTGCCAATGCCTTTAATTCCGGATTATTCTCAGTAATTCTAATTTGCGGAGCATTAAATCGACTTGCACCTCCGGCATGAAAATCTACCGCGTAATCTAAAATCGGCAAAATTTCTTCTACAATATGAAATGCGAACCTACTAGCCAGAGAACCTTTTTTGCTTCCGGGAAAAACACGGTTTAAATCACGTCCGTCGGGAAACTCACGAGATTTATTGACAAACCCATACATATTGATAATCGGAATACAAATGATAGTTCCACGCGCTGGTTTATTGATTTTTTTACTGATAATTTGCCTCACAATTTCAACTCCGTTTATTTCGTCACCGTGAATCCCCGCAGAGAATAAAACAACAGGACCTTCAATTTTGGAACGACGTACAATTACCGGAATATTTAATTTTGTAGTGGTATGCAATCTTGCGATTTCAACATTGATTGTTCGGCTTTCACCAGGCAAAATTGCCTCATCAAAAATAACCAGGGGCTTACTATTTTTCATCTCTAATAAAAAGCTAAATATAGAAATTATATTTTAAATGTATATCTTTGAGTTTAATACTCAAATTCCTAATAAACATCAATAATAACCAATTTTAAAAAGATGAAAAAAACTCTAATTCTACTCAGTGCAATGACTCTTATGGTTTCGTGCATGAGCAAGGAAGAAAAAATGAAAGAAGCAGAAGAAGATGGAAACGAAGTGGTTGCCGTAAAATCTAAATTGATTGAAGGCGCCGGAAAAGCACTTCAGGAAGAAGGAAAAGCAGCCGCAAAAAGTGCATCTAAAGGTGTTGGAGACGTAATAAAAGGAATAAATTCCGGAATGAGCGAAAGCATAAACCAATCTGACGTAATTCCTGAAGCTTCCTTTAAAGTTAATTTTGAGGAATGTAAAGCCGAAAAAATTTACGCTTCAAACGAGGATAAAGTAAAAAAAGTAACTATTTACTTAATTGCCAAAAAAGATTTTAAAGGTGATTTAATTTTAAAAGCTTTCGATGCTGATAAAAAAGAAATAGGAAGAAGCCGACTAAAAGTTGACATCAAAAAAGACGATGCTAAATATGTAGATTTTGCTTTTGACGAAAGAACGCACTTACTGCAAACAGAATATTTTTCGATCAAATAATCCATACTTTTACAAAAGAGTCCTTTACAAAATAATGGGCTCTTTTTTTTTGCAAGAAACCCAAAAGAATTTTAAAGTTTAAACGCAATAGTTTAAATTTGTAGTATGCAGACTCCTCTTGATCTCCAAATTCTCACTTTACCAGATAATCCTGGTGTATATCAATATTACGATAAAGACGGAAAGATTTTATATGTTGGAAAAGCCAAAAATTTAAAAAAAAGGGTTTCCTCCTACTTCAATAAAATTCACGATACGGCCAAAACTAATGTTCTGGTAAAAAAAATCGTGACGATAAAACATATCGTAGTTCCAACGGAAACCGATGCGCTTTTATTAGAAAACAATTTAATCAAAACTTTACAGCCACGTTATAATGTATTATTGCGTGATGATAAAAGTTATCCGTGGATTTGTATAAAAAAAGAACCTTTTTCGAGAATTTTTTCGACCCGAAGAATGGTTAAAGACGGCTCTGAATATTTTGGCCCTTATACCAGTTTCAAAACGGTTCATACGATTTTGGAATTAATCAAAGAATTGTATCCTTTAAGAACCTGTAATTACGATTTAAGCAAATCAAATATTGATTCGGGCAAATTTAAAGTTTGTTTAGAATATCATATCGGTAATTGCAAAGGTCCTTGTGAAGGTCTGGAATCTTTAGAAGAATATCAAAGACAAGTTGATGCAATTCGTGAAATTCTGAAAGGAAATTTCAAAGAAAGCATGAGAGACTTTAAGCGTTTAATGAATAAATACGCCGAAGAATTACGTTTTGAAGAGGCTCAGAAAATAAAAGAAAAAATAGAAGTTCTTGAAAATTATCAATCGCGATCTACTATTGTAAATCCGAAAATTACTAACATCGATGTATTTTCAATCGTTTCTGATGAGACTGCCGCTTATGTAAACTTTTTGCAAATTTCTCATGGTTCGATTATTCGTTCACACACTTTAGAAATGAAGAAAAAACTGGACGAAACCGATGAAGAATTATTAGAACTTGCTATTATTGAACTTCGTGAACGTTTTCAATTATTATCGAAAGAAATTATTGTTCCTTTTGAAATAGATTTGGGCGAAAACATCAAAACAACGGTTCCTCAACTTGGTGATAAAAAACAGATCTTAGATTTATCGATTCGAAATGCAAAATTCTACAGAATCGAACAATTAAAACAATTGCAAATTGTAGATCCGGACAGACATACCAACCGAATTATGGCACAAATGCAAAAAGATTTGCGTTTGCCGGTTGAGCCTCGACATATAGAATGTTTCGATAACTCGAATATTCAGGGAACAAATCCGGTTGCTGCCTGTGTTGTTTTTAAAGATGGAAAAGCAAGCAAAAGAGATTATCGCCACTTTAATGTAAAAACTGTTGAAGGTCCTGATGACTTTGCTTCGATGACAGAAATTGTGTATCGTCGTTACAAAAGATTATTGGACGAAAATCAACCTCTTCCGCAATTAATTATTATTGATGGTGGAAAAGGACAATTATCTGCAGCCTTAAAAAGTATTGATGAATTGGGCTTACGCGGAAAAATTGCCATAATTGGTATTGCAAAACGTCTGGAAGAACTTTTCTATCCCGGCGATTCGATTCCGTTATATCTGGATAAAAAATCGGAAACCTTAAAAGTTATTCAGCAATTAAGAAACGAAGCACACCGATTTGGAATCACTTTTCATCGTGACAAACGTAGTAAAGCTGCTCTGAATTCATCAGTAGAAAGTATTCCGGGAATTGGCGAAAAAACGATGCTGACATTAATACAACATTTCAAAAGTGTTAAAAGATTAAAATTAGCAACAGAAAAAGAAATTTCAGAGGTCATAGGTATATCAAAAGCCAAAAAAATTGTCGACTTTTACAAAACCAATTAGTTGTTTTATGTGCTTAAACCAGCTTTCCAATTCAAATATCCGCCCAAAAGAACTTTCTTTGTTCTCAAAAATTTCGACATCAGTAAAAATTAAAACTGTATGGTACTTTGTACCCCTACTTTTTCTATTCATTTTACTTTTGCCAGAAAGAGCTTTGGCACAAGATATCAAACAAGATAGCGTTAAAAGACCAAAAATTGGTTTGGTTTTAAGCGGTGGCGGTGCAAAAGGTTTTGCTCATATTGGTGTACTAAAAGTACTTGAAGAAGCAGGAATCAAAATCGATTATATTGGCGGAACAAGCATGGGATCTGTAATTGGCGGACTTTATGCTTCTGGCTATAATGCTTCGCAAATTGACTCTATTTTTAAAAGAACCAATTTTGACGAATTGATCAACGACTATATTCCGCGTTCATCTAAAAATTTTTACGGCAAAAAAAATGACGAATTGTATGCCATTACTTTGCCTTTCAGTAATTTTAAAATTGGAATTCCGGAAGCACTTTCAAAAGGAATGTACAATTACAATTTATTGAGCAGTCTGACAAGAAATGTGCGTCATGTTCGAGATTTCAATAAACTTCCTACTCCTTTCTTATGTATAGCGACCAATATAGAAACTGGCGAAGAGGTTTTACTCAATAAAGGAAATCTGGTTCAGGCAATGATGGCAAGTGCGGCTTTTCCGTCGTTATTTACTCCGGTTGAAATAGATGGTAATCTATTGGTTGATGGTGGAGTTGTCAATAATTACCCAATAAAAGAAGTTCGAAATCTGGGCGCCGATATTATTATTGGGGTTGATGTTCAGGATGATTTGCTGAAACGTAAAAACCTCAAAAACGCTACAAGAATTCTTGTTCAGATTACCAATCTGCAGTCGATCGAAAAAATGAAAAGCAAAGTAAAAGATACTGATATCTACATTAAACCAGATATTCGGGATTTTGGCGTAATCTCATTTGACAGAGGCGAAGAAATAATCAGAAAAGGAGAAGAAGCTACTTTTGCTGTTTATGAAAAGATAAAATCATTGGTTAATGAAGACAACTTCTACAAAAAACCAAAACTAAAAATTAGCAGTGATACACTAGAAATCAATAAAATAAATAGCGACAAATTAGACAATTACACTAAAGAATACATAAACGGTAAACTTCGATTTAAACCAGGAAGCACCATAACTTACGCCGACTTAAAAACCGGAATTAATAATCTTGATGCAACTCAAAACTTTAGCACAATATCGTATTGTTTAGAGCCAGATGGAGACAAAGACAATCTGGATCTTGTATTAAAAGAAAACCCAACACAAACCTATTTAAAACTTGGACTGCATTACGACGGATTATACAAAAGTGCCATTCTGTTAAATCTTACTCACAAAAAAACATTTCTAAAAAATGATGTTACCTCATTGGACATTATTTTGGGCGATAATTTCAGATATGATTTTAATTATTACATCGAAAACGGATTTAATATTAGTTTTGGCTTTCGCTCGAGATTAAACCAGTTCAATAGAAATGTCACCACTAGTTTCAGTAGTCTTTTGGAAGGGAATCCAAGTGTAAATCTTATCAATGTTGATTTTTTTGACATTACAAATCAGGCCTATTTTCAAACCATTTTTGTACAGAAGTTTTTAATGGGCGGAGGATTAGAATATAAATACTTAAAAATAGATTCACCAACACTTTCAAATGAAGTAAACACCATAGAAAAGAGCAACTATTTTAGTGTTTTTGGTTACTTAAAATACGACTCATTCGATAATAAAAGCTTTCCGCATTCCGGATTATACTTTTCTTCTGATGTTCAGACGTATTTAGCTTCTTCGGATTTTACTCATAATTTTAAACCGTTCTCGACCGCAAAAGTAGAAGTTGGTTTTGCAAAAACTTTGTTCAGACGTGCAACTGTAAAAATTGGTGCTGATGCTGGTTTTAACATTGGTAGCGACAGTGTTCCGTTTTTCGATTATATTTTTGGAGGTTATGGTTACAACAAAATCAACAACTTCAATTATTTCTATGGATATGACTTTTTAAGCATTGCCGGAAACAGTTATATAAAAACCGATATCACACTTGATTATGAAATATTCAAAAAAAATCACGTGAACTTTTCTGCAAATTTTGCTAATCTTGGTGATGATATTTTTAGTACCGTAGATTGGATTTCAATGCCAAGCTATACAGGTTATGCATTAGGTTATGGACTTGAAACTATTATTGGACCAATTGAGATTAAGCAATCATGGTCTCCGGAAATGTCAAAAAGCTATACCTGGTTCAGTATCGGATTCTTATTTTAATATTCGATTCAGGAATACTTAATAAAAACAGGCTTTTTTTTCCTGATGTAAAATTTAAATCAAAAAAAATTAGTTTTATCTAGGTGTTTAAATGATATAATTTATAATTTTACTCGGAAAAAATTACGACATTTGTTATAATGAAAACAAATTGGACAGGTTTATTAGAGTATCTTCAATTCCTTATCAAGAGAAATCCTGAATAGTGCTGCTATCGAATTGAGATGATCAGTCAATTGAAAAATTGAACGGATCGTTTACTTTGCAATTCACATTTTCGAATTATCTAATTTACAAATTATCTAATTGAAAAAGCCATGCCACTATATCATAAACTTGGGGATTTCCCTCAAAAAAGACACACCCAGTTCGAAAAACCTAACGGCGGATTTTACTATGAACAATTGTTTGGAACCGAAGGTTTTCACGGACATTCATCATTATCCTACCATGTTCACAGACCAACACAGGTAAAAGAAATCTTAAACTCCTATTCGGTTGAACCAAAAATTGCAATCGGAAAAAACATAAAATCATTACTTTTTAAAGGTTTTGAATTAAAACCTGAAAATGATTTTCTGGACAGTCGAAAAGCAATGATGGTCAACAAAGACTGTATTATAGGTCTTGCCGCACCAAAAGAATCGCTTCGAAAGTATTTCTACAAAAATGCAGATGCAGATGAAATGCTTTTCATCCATAAAGGAAAAGGAAAATTAAGAACCATGTTAGGAAATATACCGTTTGAATATGGTGATTACCTAATTATTCCTCGCGGCATTATTTACCAAATCGAATTTGAAACAGAAGAAAACAGACTATTTTACGTAGAATCTTATTCTCCATTTTATACTCCAAAACGATACAAAAACCAATCAGGTCAGCATTTAGAACATTCTCCGTTTTGTGAGCGTGATTTTATTTTGCCAAGCGAATTGGAAACACATGACGAGAAAGGTGATTTTTTAATTAAAATCAAAAAAGAAGGCATGATTCACGAAGTGGTTTATGCAACACATCCTTTTGACGTTGTGGGTTGGGATGGATATAATTTCCCTTACGGATTTTCAATTCACAATTTTGAACCTATAACGGGACGCGTTCACCAACCGCCACCAGTTCATCAAACTTTTGAAACAGCAACATTTGTTGTTTGTTCCTTCTGCCCTAGACTTTACGATTATCATCCAAAAGCAATTCCGGCACCATACAACCACAGCAATATAGATTCAGACGAAGTTTTGTATTATGTAGATGGTGATTTTATGAGCCGTAATAATATTGAGCAAGGTCATATCACTTTACACCCAAAAGGAATTCCGCATGGCCCAGCGCCCGGAGCAATGGAACGTAGTATTGGCCACAAAGAAACTCAGGAATTAGCTGTAATGGTGGATACTTTCAGACCATTAATGGTTACAGAAGAAGCGATGGGATTGGATGACGGTCAGTACTACAAGTCTTGGACTGAATAGTTAATCGATGTAACACAAAGTGCGCAGAGAATTTTCGCAAAGATCGCAAAGGATTTTTGAGAAAGTTTTATCAAAACAAGTTCACAAAGCTTTGTGTTTATTGTCAATTTACAAAGTCTAAACAATAAAAAACTTTGCGAACCTTGCGATTTGTCTTTGCGTACTTTGCGGTAAAAAACTTAAACACAACACTAACACTTCGGTTTTATCAGATAAACGATTAACCGATTAAACAAATAAACATCATGTCAAAAGAAGTAAAATCAGTAGAATACGGATTAGAGAAAATATTTGAAGGAGCACAAGATTTCCTTCCTTTATTAGGAACAGATTATGTAGAGTTCTACGTTGGAAACGCAAAACAATCTGCACATTATTATAAAACTGCTTTCGGATACCAGTCATTGGCTTATGCCGGATTAGAAACCGGAGTAAAAGACAAAGCATCGTATGTTTTAAAACAAGATAAAATCAGAATTGTTTTAACGACACCTTTAACACAGGACTCTCCTATTCATGCACATCTTCAAAAACACGGAGACGGAGTAAAAGTGGCAGCACTTTGGGTTGAAGATGCTACAAAATCTTACGAAGAAACCATGAAACGTGGCGCACGTTCTTTTATGGAACCAACTGTTGAAGAAGATGAATTTGGTCAGGTTGTTCGCTCCGGAATTTACACTTACGGGGAAACAGTTCACATTTTTGTAGAAAGAAAAAACTACAATGGTGTTTTCTTGCCAGGTTACAAAGAATGGAAATCGGATTACAACCCGGAACCAACAGGATTAAAATACATTGACCACATGGTTGGAAATGTAGGTTGGAACGAAATGAATACGTGGGTAAAATTCTACGAAGACGTTATGGGATTTGTAAATTTCCTTTCTTTTGATGACAAACAAATTACTACAGAATATTCTGCATTGATGAGTAAAGTAATGTCTAACGGAAACGGAAGAATTAAATTTCCAATCAATGAACCAGCTGAAGGAAAGAAAAAATCTCAAATTGAAGAATATTTAGATTTCTACGGCGGACCTGGAATTCAGCATATTGCCATTGCAACAGATGACATTATCAAAACAGTATCTCAACTAAGAGCTCGTGGTGTTGAATTTTTATCAGCTCCTCCTCATACCTATTACCAGGCAATCCCAGAAAGATTGGGCGTTCACATGGATATGATGAAAGAAGATTTAAACGAAATTGAAAAACTTGCCATCATGGTCGATGCAGACGAAGATGGATACTTATTACAAATTTTTACGAAGCCAGTTCAGGACCGACCTACACTTTTTTTCGAAATTATTCAAAGAATGGGAGCAAAAGGATTCGGTGCAGGTAACTTCAAAGCCCTTTTCGAGTCTATCGAAAGAGAGCAAGAATTGAGAGGAACATTGTAAAATCGCATTATTTTTACATTATGTAGAAGAATTCTCGGTAAAATGATGTTTTTTATGCAAATGTTATGTTAAACTTGCCTTTTGCTATTTATTTTTTGAACTTTCTATCTATCTTTGCACTCGCAAATCAAGAAGGGGTGGTTTCCTTCTGAATTGATATAAATTTCATAATTTATAGTTTTTTGGTTAGTTAATAGCATAAAAACTCAGTCATTCCTTGACTGAGTTTTTTTGTTTTGGTACATTTGGAATAGAATTTGCATTTATCCTTATAAATAATTGTAAAACAGTACTATGAAAAAACTACTTCTCATCATATTTATCCTCACAGCCTTTAGTTTTGATTCGCAGAAAGAAGACGCCTTCGACACGGGAGAGTATTTTAAATTCAGAATTCATTATGGAATTATAAATGCCGGTTATGCTACTTTAGAAATTAAAGATGCAACTATAAACAACAAAAAAGTACATCATGCAGTGGGTAAAGGTTACACAACCGGAATGTCTAAATTTTTCTTCAAAGTAGAAGATTTATACGAAAGCTATTTTGATAAAGAAACCGGAAGACCTTATCGCTATGTTAGAAAAATCGATGAAGGCGGATATACTAAAAATCAGGAAGGTTTTTTTAATCAAGCTGAAGACCGTGTTTTAGTTAAAGATTACAAACGCAAAACCGAAAAAACAATTGTAATTACCAATGATGTACAGGATATAATCTCATCATTCTATTACCTGCGTAACCACCCTAATATTGACAAACTTAAATCTGGAGAAGCGATCACAATTGACATGTTTTTTGATGACGAAATCACAAAATTTAAGTTAAAATATGTAGGCCGTCAAGATATTACGACTAAATTTGGAACCGTTTCTACAATGGTTTTCAAACCTTTAGTACAAGCGGGCAGAGTTTTTAAAGAAAAAGAGAGTGTAACACTTTGGATAACAGACGACAACAATAAAGTTCCGATAAGAATAAAAGCAGATCTTGCTGTAGGATCGCTTAAAGCGGATCTTGATGAATATAAAGGATTAAAAAATCCATTTAAAGTTAAAAAATAATGAACCTTACGGACCAATCTGAATCAATTTTAAAAGAAATTGATCAAAAATTTCAAGCAATAAACCAAAAAACTGATGTACAATTAGAAGGATTACTTTGGTCAAAACCAATCACTTATTGGGATTACATTCAGACTGATGCACTTTTAAATCTCCAGATACAGCGCACAACGCTTCCTGACGAAATGGTCTTTATCATGTATCATCAGGTAAACGAATTGATCTTTAAAATGATTTTGTGGGAAATTGATCAAATTGCCGAAACACAAAATATTCAAGTTGATTTTTTCAGCGAAAGACTTTCCAGAATTACGCGTTACTTTGATATGCTGACCAATTCTTTCAGTATTATGGAGAACGGAATGGAAGTTGATCAATATATGAAATTCAGAAACACACTTACTCCTGCAAGTGGTTTTCAGAGCGCACAATACCGAATGATCGAATTTGCTTCAACAGATGTTATCAATTTAACAGACAGAAGATACAAAGCAAGTTTTGACGAAAACACCGATTTAGAAACCAGTTTTGAACATTTATACTGGCAAGCAGCCGGAAAAGATTACCAAACCGGTGAAAAATCATACTTACTGAATGAGTTTGAGAAAAAATATAAAGATCAATTTTTAAAACAAATAACATTGTTTAAAACGAAAAATATCTGGCAAAAATTTACTCAGCTACCAATTGAAGATCAACAAAATACCGAGTTAATAAACGCGATGCGTCATTACGACAAAACTGTAAATATTACCTGGGTAATGCAACATCTTAACACTGCAAGAAAATACATTTTAGGAAGCGGAAAAGGCAACGGTGAAGCGACCGGAGGAAGTGACTGGCAAAAATATATGCATCCAAAATACCAAAGACGCATCTTTTTTCCTAAATTGTGGACCGAAGAAGAATTGTCCAATTGGGGAGATGAAACCAACGCATAATTTCCCAAAAAAAATTAAAAGTTTGAAAAAAGCATTTTTATTTATAATCCTTTTACTATCAATTTTTTCATGCAACAAAACAGATGAAAAAGTTGAAACTAAAACTACTAAACCAAAAACTAAAAAAGTAGAATTTGGCTTTAACTATGCTGATTTTAATATTGTTAACGATACTATTTCAAAAGGAGATTCTTTCGGATCAATTCTTCAAAGCCAAAATATTGGTGACAAAAAGGTTTTTGATATTGTCGAACAAGTAAAAGACTCTTTTGATGTAAGAACAATTCGTTACAATAAACCGTTTACTTTACTTCGATCTAAAAACAAAACAAATAAACTTCAGGTTTTTATTTATCAGCCTGATGCTTTAAGCTATTATGTGGTTGATTTACGCGATAGTATTGCCAAAGCGTATAAAAAAGTAAAACCGGTTACTTTAAAAAGAAAAATTATTGGTGGGGTTCTAAAAAGTTCGCTGTCCGAAACTTTAGGAAACGAAAGTGTAGAAACCGCACTTGCCAGCAGAATTACCAAAGTATTTTCCTGGTCTATTGACTTTTTTAAACTTAAAAAAGGGGATCGCTACGGATTAATATTTACTGAACGCTTTATTAATGGCAAAACTTACGATGGCGTTGAAGAACTGGAAGCTGCCTTTTTTGAATATAAAGGAAAAATCATTTATGCTTTCCCTTTTGAAAGAGATACCACTTCCGGAAAAATTGAATATTATGATGATGAAGGAAAGACACTGAAAAACTTCTTCTTAAAAACCCCAATTAAGTTCAGCCGAATCACTTCAAGATTTACAATGAACAGATTTCATCCGGTGCAACATACCTGGAAAGCGCATAAAGGAACTGATTATGCTGCTCCAACCGGAACTCCGATTTCTACAACAGCAGCCGGAATCGTAGAAGCAACCGGATATACTGCAGGAAACGGAAACTTTGTAAAAGTAAAACACAACGGAACCTACTCTACTCAATATTTACATATGTCAAGAATTTTGGTTCGCCGCGGACAACGTGTTACTCAGGGACAAACTATCGGATTAGTAGGAAGCACCGGATTAGCTTCGGGACCACACGTATGTTATCGTTTTTGGAAAAATGGTATTCAGGTTGATGCCCTTCGATTGAATTTACCAACCGGAGAATCACTAACAGGAAATGACAGAACTCGTTTCATGAAACAAATCGAACCTTTGAAAAGAGAATTGGACAGTATTGGTAATTTGTAAGAATAAATTGTTATTTTTAGCACAAAATAAATACCATAACAGAAACCAATTCTATGAAATTTAAAACCCTACTGCTGCTTTTTACTTTAGTAGCCCATTTTTCTTTTGCTCAAAATAATATTAAAGTCACAAAGAATTTTGGAACTAAGAATAGTGAAATTCAAAATTTAATTGATTTTGAAAACATTATTTTTGAACGACTAAATTTCGAAGGAAAAGATTTAAAAGGGAAACGATATACCATCATTCTCAAGGAATTTACAGATGGAAAACTGGTAAATAATTCCATAATTTTTGAAGAAAAAGAAAACGATTATTTCAAAATCCAATCGAATAAAGAATCTATACTTTTTTTATTAAAAATAGCCGATGGAAAATTAAAAACCTTTATTAGAACTGATCGATTTGGAAGCAAAAAATCATACTTTAATCTAAAAAGCGATTCTGATGAATATGCTTTAAAAGATTTTTTCGGAAGTAAAACTGAATTAAATATCGATTCAAAACAAGAAACACCCATTCTTGCTGTTATAACTCCAACAATACATGCTGATGGAAGCGCTTCTTATTGCGAGGTAGTTCAATCGAATATTGAGCCAGAAAATCTTGGAGAACATTTTAAAATCCCACATTATTTCTTAATTACAATACAATTTAAATAAGAAAAGGCAATGAAAAATGCACGTCTTAAAGCAATTTACAATGAAACTTTTAATGGGTTAAAATTGTTTTACAGAGATAGCAACCTTCCTGAAAACCTAATTGTTAATTACAAAGTTGGGCAAATAATTCAGGAAAAAGGTTTTACCGATATGTCTTCTATTGGCGGAGGCCTTTCTGGAAATATCCGATATTTAATTGCAAGTGCACATCCAAAAGATTTATCAAAATTTAATCCTGACTCTGCAAAAATTGGTCATTTCTTGCTTGACACTATTGCTTATTTTAAAGTATTGGATATTCAAAAAAAAGAAAACAAAACCCAGATTTTCCTTTTAAACATTCCGGACAATTCGATTTCACTTTTCAAAAACTCAACTTCAAACCTCGAAGAAGAAATCATAGAAAAAGCCAGAAGAAAATTTTCAGATAAAATCGATTCAGCCTTAGCTCCGGAATTGCAAACTGAAAATTGGAAAGAAAGAACAAAATCACCCATTGGAATGAGTGAAAACGGCGAAATGTTTTTTGATGATTCTAAAATTAAAATAGAAGAACTAAAAAGAATCGAAATCAATACTGAGAAGAAAACTATTGAAATCAACAAAAAGCCGTGGTGGAAGATTTGGTAACCTACAAATAAAAGTCAGATAATTTTTATATATTTGCAAAATAATTCGATTTGAATAAAGCAATATGGCAACTACAATTAAAGTAACTCCTACAGTAAAAGGCAAAGAATCTGAGAGATTCAATGCTGCCATATCTAATAGTAAAACCAATAAAATTTCTGAAGAAAAGAAAGACAAAATATTTTCTTTGGTTAACAAAATTATGTCTAAAAAGGCATAGCAAATGGATTTATCTGACTGCACATTTTCATTATTAAATAATGATGATCTTCTTGATAATTTTGACTGCCAAGATCAAGAGATAAATGAATTTTTAATTGATGATTCTAAAAATTTTCAAACAGAAAAAATTGCATCCACCTACTTGTTTAAAGATTTAAACAATGTTGTTGCTTTCTTTTCGATAGCAAATGATTGCTTAAACGATCTTGGTTATGAAAATTCTATTTGGAACAAACTGCATCGAAAAATAAAACTCCCAAACGAAAAAAGAATTCGACAATATCCAGCTGTCAAAATTGCTCGATTAGGAATTGACAAAAGCTATCAAGGAAACGGTCTTTCTCATCAGCTTCTTGATTTCATAAAAGGATGGACATTTATTGATCATAAACCCGCATGCCGATTATTAATTCTGGACGCTTACAACAAACCTGTACAAATTTCAACGTACCAGAAAAACGACTTCACATTCTTATTAGATTCTGATAAAGAAGAAAAACACAGGTTTATGTATTTTGACTTGATGAGATTAGAATAATAACATTAAAGATTAAGAAAAATTATTTACAAAACTTCTTTCTAAATTCAGACGGATTCATTCCTTTATACTTTCTAAAAACTTTATTCAAGTGACTTTCGTCAGAATAATTTAATTCATCAGCAATTTCATTAATCCGCATATCACTGTTTAAAAGCCTCACTTCAATTAATCTCAATTTATAGTTTGCAATATATTCCTGCAGTGTTTCTCCTGTTTGTTTCTTAAAATATTTCCCCAAATAATTAAGCGTAATGTTAAAATGCTCGCTTATTCTCTCCGACTTTAATTCTTTTGGATTGTAGATGTTTTCCTGAATATAATGTAATATCTCAAGCACCATTTCTCCTGTTGATTCTTTTATGTTTTTCGGAAGTTTTAAAGCAATATTTCTCGCTACAATTGTAATAATGGTATTTACAATCTGCTCAGTAATTTTTTGATGATATATTTGCTGATTGTTTTGTTCGTCAATTATATTTCCGATCAATGACGCAATTAAAGGTTTATCGATTTTATTTTTTAGAATACATCCCGGGCGATGACTTGCATTTTGAAGAATATATTCCATTCGCAAAACCGTTTCTGATTGGCCGTTTTGAGAATTTCCTTTTATATAATATTCATTAAACCGTAGAAAAAAGAATTTTGTTGGGGTTGTAATTTCAAATGAATGCACATCTTGCGGCGTTACCAGAAAGAGATTTCCTTTCTGATATTGAAATACATTATCATTAATAATCTGAAGTCCGCTTCCGCTGACAATATAGATTAATTCAAAGAAGTTGTTCTTCCGAATTGTTTTCGGAAACTGCGCCAATTCTTTAAAATCAACTTCAAAAGGATGATATAAATTTGTATTTGTCATTATGCTAAAATACAATTTTAGTACCAATAAGTACAATTTTCAACGAAGGCTAACTTCTTAATTTTGTTTCAGATAACAAACTAAAAAATCTGAAAAAATGAAAATACTATTAATTGGAGCAAAGGGAGAAATTGGCAAAATACTGCATCCGGCTCTGGCAAAAAAACATGAAATAATTTCGGCAGGAAGAAACAGCGGTGATTTTAGAATCGATCTGTCAGATTCAAATTCGATAGAAAATCTATTTAAAGAAATCAAAAACATCGATGCCTGCATTTGTGTCGCTGGAGATTGTTATACTGGAGATTTGCATTCGCTTGACGAAAAAAAAATAAACATTGGGATTCAAAATAAATTACTCGGACAAATCAATCTCGTTTTAATTGGTCAAAAATACCTAAACGAAAACGGATCCTTTACCCTCACTTCAGGAAAAATGGCCGACAAGCCGGTAAAAAACAATATCGGTAAAGCAATTGTAAATGGCGGAATCAACAGTTTTGTTCTTGCTGCTTCGCTGGAATTAGAAAGAGGAATAAGACTCAACGCCATAAGCCCGGCAAAAGTTTCAGACATTCCAATCGAAGATTTAGTAAATGCATACACAAAAAGCATTGAAGAAAGTATCAATGGGGAAATTATTAAAGTAAATTATTAAATTTTTTAAAGATGAAAAACACTGTTTTAATGATTTTACTTTTGATGGTAAACTCAATGAATGCACAGAAAAAAACGGAACTTTCAGGTTCATGGACTTTGATTTCGGTAGAAAACATAAATTCAGACGGAACAAAAAATCTTCCTTACGATGTAAAACCAAAAGGCTTTTTATTTTTTGATGAAAAGGGAAATTACGCCATTCAGATATATAAAAATGAACGTACAAAAATAGTTTCCGGAGACAAAAATAAATGTACGCCCGAAGAAAATGCAGCAATTGTTCAGGGAAGTAATTCGCATTTTGGAAAATTTGAAATCAATGAAACAAATAAGATAATCACTTTTAATATTAAAACAGCATCATTTCCGAATTGGGAAGGGACAATTCAACAAAGATCCTACTCTTTGATAAACAACGAACTTAAATATGTTGTGACTAATACTACACAAGGAGGAAAATCGGTAACTGCCGAAGTCGTCTGGAAAAAATTATAACGCAATTACATAAAACGTTTTCGTAACTAATTGTTATATAATTGCGAACGATTCTCCATTTAAAAGTTAATTCAGTATTTTTGTGTTTCTAAAAAAACAAACCACATAATAAAAATACAAATGGCTTTAAACACAACAAACCCAACAGGGACTGAGGCGTGGAAAAATCTACAAAACCACTATAACGCAATTCACGAAACTACGATACAGGAATTATTTCAACAAGATAACGCACGTGCTGAAAAATTCAACTTGCAATGGAATGACTTTTTACTAGATTATTCTAAAAACAATATTAGCCAGGAAACAATTTCTCTTTTATTAGAATTGGCTAATTCTATTGGAGTAAAAGATGCCATTGCACAATACTTTGGTGGAGAAATTATAAATCAAACCGAAAACAGAGCTGTTTTACATACTGCATTACGTGCTCCGGAATCGGCAGTTATTAAAGTTGACGGAGAAAATGTAATTCCGGAAGTTTATGAGGTAAAAAACAAAATTAAAAACTTTACAAACGAAGTAATTTCGGGAGAAAGAAAAGGATACACCGGAAAAGCTTTTACTGATGTAGTAAATATCGGAATTGGAGGCTCAGATCTTGGACCTGTAATGGCTGTTGAAGCTTTACAGTTTTACAAAAATCACTTAAATCTTCATTTTGTTTCAAATGTTGATGGTGATCACGTAAACGAAGTAATCAAAAAGCTAAATCCTGAAACGACATTATTTCTGATTGTTTCTAAAACTTTTACTACTCAGGAAACACTTTCAAATTCTGAAACTATCAAAGAATGGTTTTTAAAATCGGCTACTCAGGAAGATATTGCAAAACATTTCGTTGCCGTTTCTACAAATATTCAAAAAGTAACAGAATTCGGAATTAATCCAGACAATGTTTTCCCAATGTGGGACTGGGTTGGAGGAAGATTCTCTTTATGGAGCGCAGTTGGGTTAAGTATTGCTTTGGCAATTGGTTTTGACAACTACAACCAATTATTGGTTGGAGCCAATGAAATGGATGAACATTTCAGATCAACTGAATTTGATGAAAACATTCCCGTAATTTTGGCTTTATTAAGCGTTTGGTACAATAATTTTTATGGCGCAGAAAGTGAAGCTTTAATTCCGTACACTCAATATTTATCAAAATTAGCTCCGTACTTGCAACAGGCAACTATGGAAAGTAACGGTAAAAGTGTTGGCCGCGACGGAAAACCAGTTAATTACCAAACAGGAACTATTATCTGGGGAGAGCCGGGAACCAATTCTCAACATGCTTTCTTCCAATTGATTCATCAGGGAACTAAAGTAATCCCAACAGATTTTATTGGATTTGTAAAACCACTTTACGGAAACGAAGATCACCACGACAAATTGATGTCAAACTTCTTTGCACAGACTGAAGCTTTAATGAGCGGAAAAACTCCTGCACAGGTTCAGGCTGAATTTGACAAGCAAGGACTTCCTGCAGAAAAAGCAGCGTACTTATTACCCTTCAAAGTTTTCACAGGAAACAAACCAACCAATACAATTTTGATTCAAAAATTAACACCAAAAAATTTAGGATCCTTAATTGCATTGTATGAACATAAGATATTCGTACAAGGTGTTATCTGGAATATTTTTAGCTTTGATCAGTGGGGAGTTGAGTTAGGAAAACAGTTAGCAAACTCCATCTTAGACGAAATAAATTCAAAAACAGTTAAAACTCACGACAGTTCAACTTCGTTTTTATTGAATCACTTTTTGAAAAACAAATAAAAGCTTTTCAAAAAGCAAAATCATAACACACTGAAACGCCTTAATTTAACACAAATTAAGGCGTTTTTTCGTATAAACAATGCTATTTAACCAGTTAAAAAAGACCATATTGAAAGTATACAGCTACAAACTCGTTCACATTATTATGATTTTAACAAAATACAGCCCTAATAATTTAAAAAATCGTTATTTTATTTAATAGAAAATAGAAAAATCATTTTAATGCGCAATCAATTAGACAAAACTTCTTTTTCTTAACATTTTGATAACACTATCTGATTTAATTGTTATAATTTTGCCAAAAACAATAAACTAAATAACAAAATGAAGAAAATGAAAAATTGGTTACTTACTGGACTATTTTTTATGATAGTTTCAACCGTATTTTCTCAAGGAAAAGTTTCTGGTACTATTACCGACGGTGTTGGTTCGTTGCCAGGAGCAAACGTAGTGATTAAAGGATCTACTACGGCAACTTCAACAGACTTTGATGGTAAATTTACCCTAAGTTCTACAACAGGTTCTGGAGAAATTGTTATCTCTTTCTTAGGTTTTCAAAACCAAACTGTAAAATATACAGTATCTAATGGTTCTACTACAAACTTAGGAAAAATCGTTTTAACAGCTAACTCAAACGAGCTAAGCGAAATCGTAGTTACAAGTAGCGTTATTGACGTTGCGAAAGACAGAAAAACTCCTGTTGCAGTTTCTACAATTAAAGCAGCTGAAATCCAAGCAAAATTAGGATCTCAGGAGTTTCCTGAAATTTTAAAAAGTACTCCGTCTGTGTATGCTTCAAAAGCAGGTGGTGGATATGGAGATTCAAGAATTGCGATTCGTGGATTTGACCAAAAAAATATTGCGGTTATGATCAACGGTGTGCCGATCAATGATATGGAAAACAGCTCTGTTTACTGGAGTAACTGGGCAGGTATCTCTGATGTAACTTCTGCTATGCAGGTTCAAAGAGGTCTTGGAGCTTCTAAATTGGCTATTTCTTCTGTTGGAGGAACAATCAATATCGTTACAAAAACATCTGACATGAAAGAAGGTGGATCTGTTTCTTCAAGCTTTGGTAACAACAACTACATAAAAGCTCAAGCTTCTTACAACACAGGGGTGATGAAAAACGGACTTTCTGCTTCTGTATTATTCAGCAGAACAGCTGGAGACGGATATGTTAACAGCACTGCATTTGAAGGCTACAACTATTTCATTGCTTTTGGTTACAAAGCTAGTGACAAACACAACTTTCAATTTACATTTACAGGAGCGCCTCAATGGCACGATCAAAGATCAAATTCTCCTGCTTTAAGTGATTACTTAAAATATGGAAGTAATGGTACTGATCCAAACATCAAATACAACTCTGATTGGGGTATGAGAAATGGTGAGGAATATAATTTAAAAACAAATTATTACCACAAGCCTGTAATGTCTCTTAACTGGGATTACGATATCAACTCAACTACAAAATTATCTACAGTAGGTTACGCTTCATGGGGACGTGGAGGAGGAGCTACTTCAACTGGTGCTATTAGAGGTAACACACCATACAATGGTACAGCTTTAAGAACTGCTGATGGAACAATCAATTATGACTTAATTGAAAATTGGAACTCTGGACAGCCAACAACATTGGGAACAAGAACCCCAGCTAATGGTAGATATGAAAACGTATCATCAACTTCAACAAACTTAACCAATGGTTTGTCTCAAATTGCTTCTGTAAACTCACACAACTGGTATGGTGCAGTAATCAATTTAGATAAAAAATTCTCTGATAACCTTGTATTTGATTTTGGAGTTGAAGGAAGAATGTACCAAGGTATTCACTTCCAGAACTTAATTGATTTATTAGGAGCTGATGTTTACAAAAACGTTGCTGACGTAAATAATAATCCTGGTTATTTTAGCGCTACTTATGCTCCAAGACCAAGTGGGAATCCATTTATTAATACAGACTACCAAGAAAGAATTAACTACTGGAATGACAGTAAAGTTAATTACTATGGAGCTTTTACTCAATTGGAATACACTACTGGTAACTTAACTACTTTCCTTCAAGCAGCAATTTCTCAACAAGCTTACCAAAGAATTGACCACTTTAAGTATACTTATGATAGCCCTCTTGCTAAAACAGGTTTCAAAACTATTACTGGTGGAGATGTTAAAGTTGGAGCTAATTATAACATTAATGAACACCATAATGTGTTTGTAAATGGAGGTATATACTCAAAACAACCGTTTTTCAATGCAGTATATCCTAACCAGGCTTCAATTGTAAACCCTAACCTTACAAACGAAAAAATCAAAGCAGTTGAATTAGGTTACGGTTTCCGTTCTGGAATCTTTAATGCAAACTTAAATGCTTACTATACTACTTGGGATGACAGATTTACGACTGCAACTGATCAAGCGCCAACTAACCCAAGCGGATATTACACTTTCCAAGGTGTTAACGAAATCCATAAAGGGGTGGAATTAGATGTTACTGCTAAACCAATTGACAAGTTAAAATTAAACGGAATGATCTCTATTGGTGACTGGAAATATAGCGGTAATGCTACTAGTAATCGTTTTGACGTTGCAAACAACCCAATTGACGGAGATCAACCTTTATACCTTGATGGTGTAAAAGTTGGAAACAACGCTCAAACTACAATGGCACTTGGTGCAGCTTACGAAATCTTAAACGGTCTTAGTGTTGACGCTAACCTTAATTACGCAGAAAAGTTATACGGAAACATCGATGTAGCTAAATTTAGTGCTGCTAATAACAAAGGTGCTCTTGAGTTGCCTGGTTTTGCAACTACAGACGCTGGTGTATCTTACAAATGGAACATCGCTCCTAAGTTAGGTTCATTAAACTTCAGATTAAACGTAAACAACGTTTTTGATAAAATTTTCATCAACGAATCGTTTACAAACATCTTTGCTGATGACAACCTTCCAGTTGCAAATGGACAACCAGCTGGTTCTAAAGGAACTTATGCTTCAAACGGTCAACTTTACAACGGACTTGCAACAGCAAATAGAGTTTACTTCGGTTACGGAAGAACTTGGAACTTTAGCTTACGTTACGATTTCTAATATTTAGAATCTAAATAAATACCAAAAAACGGCATTGACTTTTAGTTTAATGCCGTTTTTTTATGCCTTTTTGTCTATATTTGTTTTAACAAAAAATCTTATTTATGTACCATTTTTTACAAAAATTCCACTCAGGCTGGGCGTATTTAGCTCTATTGCTACTTTTGGTTGCAGTAGTAAATGCAATAATAGGCTTAACTTCTAAAAAAGAATTTACAGCTAAAGACCGCAAAATCTCTTTGTTCGCATTAATCGGAACTCACACGCAATTATTAATTGGTCTGATTCTTTACTTTGTTTCTCCTTTAGGAAAAGCTGCTTTCGGACAAATGTCGAATGCTGAACTAAGATTAACTTCTTTAGAGCATCCACTAATTAACATCATCGCAATCATCCTGATTACTATCGGATGGTCTAAGCATAAAAAATTAATCAACAGCGAAGCAAAATTTAAAACATTTGCAATTTTCTACGGATTAGGTTTACTATTGATCCTTAGCAGAATACCTTGGAACCTTTGGTTTCAATAAAAAATCAAGTCCTAAAATTGTAGGACTTTTTTTATCTCGGCACATTATTTGTACAAACTCCCCAAGTCTGAAAAAAAATAACCCATGAGAAATAAAAAAAACATTATACTCACAGCGCTTACAGCAACCTTTATAAGTTGTTTTACCTACGTTATAAGCCAAACTAAACCGGCCATCGAGCCCAAAATAATACAAGACAGCCTATCGCGACCTAATATTATTGCCATGCCTACAGATTCAGTTTTCACTGACAAAGGCTTAAAATTAAAATTATACAAAAAAACGGCACATGCTTCCTACTACGCAGACCGTTTTAATGGTAAAAAAACAGCAGATGGCAGCAGATTCAATAACAACAAATATACTGCGGCTCATAAAAAACTCCCTTTTGGAACAAGAGTAAAAGTTACAAATGAAGCCAATGGAAAGTTTGTAATTGTAAAAATTACCGATCGCGGTCCGTTTGTAAAAACACGCGAAATTGACCTTTCTAAAAGAGCCTTTATGGACATCACAAAAAATAAAGGTGCCGGTGCAATGAAAGTAACCATCGAAACCATTATCGAAAAATAAAAAAAATCCCGTTCTAAATTAGAACGGGATTTTTCATTTAAACAAACTTTCTAATGCTCATTATAATTCCGGTATGAATTCCTTCATGGTAATTATTAAAATCCAGAGCACCATGAATATTTTTTAGCGTATACCCCATACTGGTTGTATATTCGGTATAATTAACAAAGATACCCTTCTCAAAGTCATTTATGGTTTGCGACAATGTTGTTGATAATAAAGTTCTGATTTCATCAACCTCAGCTTGCGAAACATCGCCTTCCGGTTTTGTTCCTTTTCGGTATTTAGCAATAAAACCTTCAGAAACCATTGTTGGTAAACCGGATAATTTATAAACCAAAACCTGCTGTGAAGCGACACAATGCGCGATATTCCAAATTAAATTATTACTAAAACCCTCGGGGATTTTATTCAATTGTTCTAATGAATGGCTATCCAAAATTTTCAAGAGAATTTCTCTAATTGTTTTTTGTACTTCAAATACTGAATTCATAATTACATTTTTTTTCTAAAATTACTCATTTTTAAGTTTTAAAAGAATTTTCTTTGTAGTCTCTAAAAATATAAATCATGAACAAAATATATTATCTGGCTTCGTGCGATACTTGTCGCAAAATCATTAAAAGTCTACCTGAAAACAATTTAGTTTTTCAGGATATCAGACAAAATCCAATTACCGAAGCCGAGCTCGAAGAAATGTATAAACTTTCGGGAAGCTACGAAGCTTTATTCAGCAAAAAAGCACAATTGTATAAATCTATGGATTTAAAAAACAAATCGTTGACTGAAGCCGATTTTAAAAAATACATCTTAGAACATTATACTTTTCTAAGCCGTCCGGTTTTTATTATTGATGGAAAAATCTATATCGGCAACAGCCAGAAAAATATAGCAGAAGTTATAAAAGTTTTGAGTTAAAAGATTCATTTCTTTTTAGTCAATAATTTTGTTGGATATTAGTTAAATATCTCTAAAGAACAGAATATCTGTGAAATTTAATTGGTGAAAATTTGTGAAATTCGTGGCAAAAAAACTTTCTGCCATTCCACGTTTCACAGATTAGTGATTTACAGCACAACACTGCAAACTTTTAATTATCTTTGCGCCTTTATACTCAATTATATGATACAATCTATGACAGGGTTTGGCAAAGCTTCTTTGCAATTGCCTACAAAAAAAATTACGGTCGAAGTAAAATCCTTAAACAGTAAAGGTTTAGATTTAAACGTAAGAATGCCTTCGCTTTACCGCGAAATGGAGCTAGGTTTAAGAACCTTAATTTCTACTAAACTTGAAAGAGGTAAAATTGATTTCGGAATTTACATCGAAAGTACGGCAGAACAAACTTCGACTAAAGTAAACGTACCTATCGTAAAGTATTATATCGCACAATTGAAGGAAGTAAACCCTGACGCTGATGAAACTGAATTAATGAAAATGGCCGTTCGTATGCCGGATACATTAAAAACAGAACGTGAGGAAATCGATGAAAATGACTGGGACCAAATTCAGGTTACTATCGATGAAGCACTTCAAAACATCTTAACTTTTAGAAAAGACGAAGGTGAATCTCTTGAAAAAGAATTCAATCTTCGAATTTCAAATATCCGTCAATACATGAATGATACGTTAACGCTTGACCCGGAACGTATTCAGGCCATTAAAGATCGTTTGCAGACTGCCATTTCAGAATTACAGGTAAATGTTGATGAAAATCGTTTTGAGCAGGAATTAATCTACTATTTAGAGAAATTAGATATTACCGAAGAAAAAGTGCGTTTAACGAATCATTTGGATTATTTCTTAGAAACGTTAAACGGAAACGAAGCAAACGGTAGAAAATTAGGTTTTATTACTCAGGAAATGGGCCGTGAGATCAATACAATGGGTTCAAAATCGAATCATGCTCAAATGCAGAAACTGGTTGTGATGATGAAGGATGAATTGGAGAAGATTAAAGAACAAGTATTAAACGTTTTGTAAACGCAATAAGCTTTAAGCAGTAGGCTATAGGCAGAAAAGCAAAACGAAATAGAAGCTTAAAGCGCAATGCCTAAAGCTTAAAGCATAAACAAAAAGCTTAAAGCATATTGCTTTAAGCCTAAAGCATACATAATGAACAAAGGAAAACTAATTGTTTTTTCGGCACCATCCGGATCAGGAAAAACAACTATCGTAAAACATCTATTAAAACAGGAAGATTTAAATCTGGAATTTTCTATTTCGGCAGCATCTCGTGACCCACGTGGAGAAGAAGTTAACGGGAAAGATTATTATTTTATTTCACTGGAAGAATTCAAAAAGCACATTAAAGCTGAAGATTTCCTGGAATGGGAAGAAGTATATCGTGATAATTTCTACGGAACTTTAAAGTCCGAAATTGAAAGAATCTGGGCTTTAGGAAAAAACGTCATTTTTGATATTGATGTTGCAGGCGGGCTACGTATTAAACACAAATTTCCTGAGCAGACTTTAGCAGTTTTTGTAAAACCCCCAAGTGTTGACGAACTTAAACGAAGATTAAAAGAACGCTCTACAGAAAGTGACGATAAAATTAATATGCGTATTGCAAAAGCTTCTGTAGAATTAGCTACTGCTCCACAATTTGACGTAATCATCAAAAACTATGATTTAGAAGTAGCGCTGGAAGAAGCACATCAATTAGTGAAAGACTTCATAAATAAATAAATTTTATTCCACAGGAATCACAAAGAAAAATACACAAAGATTCGCAGAGCTATTTTAAACTTTGCGAATCTTTGTGCTATCTTAGCGACTCTCTGCGAAACTATACAAAATGAAAATAGGTCTATATTTCGGAACTTATAATCCCATTCATGTGGGTCATTTGATAATTGCCAACCATATGGCAGAATATGCAGATTTAGATCAGATTTGGATGGTGGTTACACCACACAATCCGTTAAAGAAGAAAGCAACTTTATTGGACGATCACCAACGTTTGCAAATGGTTTTTCTGGCAACAGAAGACTATCCAAAAATTAAACCTTCTGACATCGAGTTCAAATTACCTCAGCCAAATTATACGGTAATTACACTGGCCTATTTACAGGAAAAATATTCAACTCATAACTTTTCATTAATTATGGGTGAAGACAATCTTAAAACACTTCACAAATGGAAAAACTACGAATTGATTTTAGAAAATCATGATATTTATGTTTATCCGCGTATTTCTGATGAACCGGAAAATATCGAATTAAAATCGCATCCAAAAATTCATATTATTGATGCGCCGATTGTAGAGATTTCTTCGACTTTTATTAGAAATAATATTAAAGAAGGCAAAAACATTCAGCCTTTATTACCACCAAAAGTTTGGGAATATATTGATCATAATAATTTATATAAGAAGTAATTCCTCAGACAATTTACACAATCTTGTCATTTCGACGTAAGGAGAAATCGCACACGAAATCCCGCAACAGTTGTCGCCAATCTTTGTAGAGTTTCTAGTGCGATTTCTCCTTACGTCGAAATGACAAAACAATATAAAAAAAGCCTGAATTAAAATTCAGGCTTTCTGTTTATAAATTAAGCTTCAATACTCACTTCACTTTTTACTCTCGTTCTGATTTCACTTAGTGATTGATCAACTAAAAGTTTTCCGTCTCTGAAAACCTCTTTCAATTCACCTTGTTTTTCTTCTTCCCAGGAAACATTATCTGTTAAATGATACTTCCCGTCAATTAGATCAATTTTCATTAATCCTTTAGCCGATTTTTTAGTTCCGTCATCTGTAATCGGATCTTTAAAGATTGCTCTTCCTTCTCCGTTTACTTCACCGTATGTCGCTTTCATCGCAAAACCAAAAGTATCTCTGGTGTTGTATTGATAAGTGAAAGATCCGATGCCTAAAACAACATTTGTAGAAGCAAATCCTTTAGCTTTCAATCTTTCGCAAATTTGAGTTGCTCTCGCAACAGTAATACTGTCTCCGTAAATAGCACCGATTTGCGGAACCAGTTCTTTAAATCCTTTGGCATTTGTAGTTCCTCCAAAAACATCCCAAAGCAATTCGATTACTCCTTTCTTTTCCTGTTCTGTTTTTCCATTTGGATTTCCGCAGATAATATCAATCGGATCGCCGCTATCAGGACGAATTACTACTTTTCCTTCTCTTGAAACAATTTCTTCTTTTAATCTTGGAAGATAATCAGTCAAAACTTTCCATAAATCCCAAGTATCAGAAACGATAGAAACAATTCCTTTTGGATACACTTCGGTAATTAATCTTTTAAAAGTTTCATATTCGCCTTCTGTAGTTCCCATACACATTACAGAATGTTCTGTTGCTGCTACGGAACCTGCAACCAACTCCTGATCTGAATTTGCATTGTAATAGTCTTCTAAAAAATCAATTACAGGAATGGTATCAGATCCTGTAAAATTCAGTAAATGTCCGGCCGCAGAAGTTAGAGCCGCTTCTATTCCGCCCATTCCTCGCATAGAGAAATCATGTGCCTGCCAATCTACAAACTCAGGAACAGAAGAAGTTTCTGCTGCGTATTTATCTAATACTTTTCTATACTCTTTTGCAATTGTAGCTGAATTACAAGGTAACCAAACCACCGCAGAAAGTAAGGTTTCGAAGTAATTCGTCAACCAGAAAAATTCAGGAATCGTATTGTACATGGTGAACATTGGCACTCGCAACGGAACACTAGAACCTTCCGGCAATGCTTTAAAAACCATCGGAATATATCCTAAATCGTGTAAATCTTCGATATGTTTTGTACCAACTAGATTTTCGCCTAAATAATTATTGATTCTGCGTGAGTATTTTTTAACTACTTCTTCTTTAGACTTTTTAAAGAAATCTTCTTCAAAGTCATGAATAATATATTTTTTTATAAAATACTGCAATCCAAAAAATACAACCTCGTCAACCTCTTCTATACGTGATTTTCTGGGTGTCCAGTTAGAATACACCAATGTTGTTCCGTCTGGATATTGTCTTCTGTGGTCAACCTTGTAACCGTCTGTTAATAATAATGGGTTCATATATTTTTTATTATTTTAATTTTAATGCTAAACGTTCCGCTAAATCTTTTATATCATTTGCTCTCGCTAAACATTCCATCCATTTTTGTGGAATATCATCGATTCCATAATAAATTCCTGCTAACCCTCCTGCAATCGCTGCAGTTGTATCTGTATCTTCACCTAAATTTACTGCTTTAATAACTGTTTCTTGATATGAATTAGAATTTAAAAAAGACCAAATACTAGCTTCTAAACTATGAAGAACATAACCCGAAGATTGAATTTCACTTTCATCATATTTTGAAATATCATTTTTTAAAATCTTATCAAACAAAGCAATCTCAACAGGATTAAAACTTTTGTCTTCCAGAAATTTAGAAAGGACAAATTGCATGTCTTTATAAGCTTCGAATTTATCTTTATCTCTTAAAATTTCCAAACAATATACCACATAAATAAAACAAGCGAATACAGATCTGAAATGTGCGTGCGTAATCGAGGAGACTTCTTTTACACTTTGATAAACGACATTAATATTGTTTTCTTTTTGAAGATAAAAAACCAATGGTAAAATGCGCATCAAAGATCCATTTCCGTTATCACTTTCAGAAAATCCTCCGCATAAATCAGGTTGATATCCTTTCCCTATATTAAGAATAGCATGTCGTGTCGCTATTCCGATATCAAAAACTTGCCCATGTGGCGTCCATAAATCCGCATTATACCATTTGACAAAATTTCTAGCGATATCATTTAAATCATAACCTACAGATAAACTTTCTGCAAGACAAAAAGCAAGGGAACTATCGTCACTCCACGTTCCTATTGGCTGATGGTGGCTTCCAAAACCAAACATTTCAGTAACCGGATTTTCTTTTAAATAAGTTCTGGATTTAAATTCAACAGGAACTCCTAAAGCATCACCAACTGCGACTCCAAATAAACCTGATTCTATTTTATTTCTCATCATTTATTTCTTCCTTTTTCATTAGGATAGAATATTTGCACAACATCACTTTGCCAAAATTCTTTTGTTTCTATAGCGATGCAGGATAATTTTCCATAAAAGGCTGCTCCTGTATCTATATTCCAGACATTACATCCTTGCATTGGGGTTTCGACATCATAATGAAGTGTTGGCGTGTGACCGATATAAATTTCATTATAAAGTAATAATCTTTTTGGATATAAAAGTGAATCTTTTTTAATTCGTTTATCCATTGTCAAAGCCATTTCCCATAACGTTCTGTCCCACGAAAAATTGGTTTGGTAATGTTCTTTTTCAGGCCCATGCATGGATGAAAATCCGGCATGAATAAAAAGATTTTTGTTTTCATCGACAAAATAGTCTTTCATTTTATTAAAGAAATCAACATGTCTTTGTTTTCCTGAAAGATCAATATCCTGATAACTTTCTATAGTCGATTTTCCACCATGCAAAAACCAAATTTCGTTTATAACATCATTGATTAACCATTCCTGACACCAAACATCGTGATTCCCTTTTATAAAAATACATTCATGTTTTTGAGATAAGCTAATAAGAAATTCAATAACCTGCGCTGATTCGCTCCAGCCATCGACATAATCACCTAAGAAAATAAGTCGGTCATTTTCTAATGGAGCAACGCGGTTCAGCAATTGAACCAAAGCTTTTAATCCGCCATGAATATCTCCAAAAACTAATGTTCTTTTCATTTTTAAAATTCAATGTACTTTGCCGGAACTTCATCTGTCAGCCAGACATTATTTTCGGATAAATAAAATTTATATCCGTCTCTTTGCATGGCGCCGCTTCTGATGGTTAAAATCTGAGGCACTCCTCTTCTACTCCCCACTTTTATTGCTGTTTCTTTGTCTTTGCTTAAATGTACATGCTGACGGCTCATTTTTTTCAAACCTTCTTTACGAATGTTTTCCATAAATTTCCCGACAGTTCCGTGATACAAATATTCTAAAGGTTCTGTTTCAGCCAAATTCAGTTCAACTGAAATGGAATGTCCCTGACTTGCACGGATTTTGGTTTTATCATCGTTAAAAGCAAAACGCTTTTTATCGTTATTTTCTACAACGTAATCTAAAAGTTCAGCATCTAACTTATTCCCTTTTTGACTACATTTTTCAATTAATTCCTCTACATCTGCCCATCCATTTTCGTCTAATTTTAATCCGATGGTTTCGGGCGAATGTCTAAGCACCAGACTCAAAAACTTGCTGACGCTTTTTGCTATTTTTTCATTCATTTTTTCTTTTTTTTTTACCAATCAAATGTTCCTACGGAACATCTTGGTATTCTAATAATCATTTGTTCTACCGATGAAATGTTCCGATGGAACAATTTTTAATTGCTCTGATCAGTTTATTTCAATTCATCCCTAACTTCCATCAACGCAAAACCTAAAAGATTTAATCCTTTCCAGGCTTTTGGATTGAAAACATCTTTATGATCGCCCCCCATTCCTATTCCCCAAATCGGATCTACCGGACTTGCTTCTACCAAAACTCTATCATTCGTATTCAGTAAAAACACTTTCAAATCTGGGTTTTGACTAAACTTATGATAATTTCCTTCTTTAACGATTTCATATCTATTTGCCAGCCATACTTTATCATCGTAATTTTTAACCAAACGACCTAACTTTTTGGCTTCCGCGGGAGAATTTACCTTCAGTATTTTATTGAAAATTTCCTTATCCTGAAACAACTCCGCTTTTTTAGCCATCATCCAGTGTTCAGCGGTTTTATAGGTTATTCCTTCAACATCAAAAGAACTTAACCACCACTGACTAAAACAGGTTTTAGAAATGCTTCCGTCTTTATTCGGCTGATGTCCCCAGAAAAATAAAAATTTACTTTCTGGAACTATGTTATCTATATTGTATTTCATTTTTTCTATTTATTTGAACTTCCCGATAAGTTTCATATCTAATCCGATTAGAAAATCTTTCCCGTAGGTACCGTTTTCTAATTCAGAATATAAAAATTCGGGCAATTGTTTATTGCAATTTTCTTTCTGGCTTAATATTGCCATACATAACGCTGCAACCGTATCTGTATCTCCACCGTAATCAATGCCTCTTTTTAAGCAATCTTGAATGGAATCTGCTTCAGAAACTATTTTAATAACTGACTGAGTGGTAAAATAACCGTGCATATCTATTGGAGAGGTTACTTTGTATACTTCTTTTTCTTTTAAAGTATCGTTTATAAAATCTATCAGAGAGCCTTTGTCTCCTACTTTATACTTGTAGAAATGAACCGCCAATGCTATTCTTTTTGCACAGCTAATACCTTCAATAGTATCATGAGATGTTTTCGCCTGAATCTCACAAAAATCAAGTATCTGATTGATATCTTTTAAAAGTCCGATAGAGTAAGCACGCATTGCAGATCCATTACCATTGCTTCTATTATCGATATTTTTCAGAAAATCAGCTCCGTTTTTACTGGCATCCAAAGCATTATAAACCCGGTCTGAATAGCCTCTTCTTTTATCTCTGTGAAAAACTTCCACAAACTTATCGGCAACTTTTACTTCATTCCAGTTTTCTTCTTCTAATAGTAATTCCGAAATTGCAATTGCCATTTGTGTATCATCAGTATATCTTTTATAGATTTCTGTATACATACCATGTCTATGATATTGGGTTAAATCATTGTTTTTAATAATATAATCTAACTCCTGAAATTCAAATCCTGCACCGTATGCATCACCAATTGCTGCCTCTAGTATCATTTTTACAATTTAAGGTTAGTTTATACTAATTGATTTAAATCAATTACCTGAACACTTTCACCTTCAAAATCTTTAAAAGAATTCGTTGTGAAAATGCCGTCGAAACAATTCAAAACTTCAAAACCTTTATTAAAAATGCCGTGGCTTACAGCTAAGTATAATTTTCCGGCGTTTTTCTTTTTCAGTTCTTCTGCCAGTCCTACAAAAGTTCCTCCTCCGTCGCAAATATCATCTACAATTAAGCAATCCATTCCCTGCAAATCATCATTGTAAACTTTAAATCCAGACAATCTTCCTGTTTTTACGTCACGGCTTTTACTGCATTCTACTACTTCAACTCCGCCTAAAAATTCAGATACTTTGTAGATTTTTTTTAGAGCGCCGCCATCCGGAGAAATAAGTTTTACATTATCACCAATTCTATTTAAAACTGCTGCGATAAAAGTATAGTTCGGAATTACAGTACTATTATTCAATAAAGCTGGAGTCACTTCTGAATGCGCATCAAAAACAAAAACTTTGTTTAACTGCATAGCATTAATAATATCAGCATATACCTTTACAGATAAAGGTTCACCCGGAATCATAACACGATCTTGTCTCGCTGCTGGAAAGTAAGGAATAAAAAGGTCAATAATTTTAACATCCATTCTGCGTAAAGCATCAACCGTAACGCACAACAAACCTAAATCGTTAAATGAATTCAATCTGTGTGTAATTGTAACTTTTCTGTTTGAATCGAAATCTGCAATTTTAATATGTGGTTCTCCGCCAGAAAATGTAAAACTTTGAAATTTGATTTCTTCCTGATTGTGAAAAGGAGTGAATTTGGGGTCAAGATTTAGTATCATAGTTTTTTAGTTTGCGTTAATTATACGCAAATGTAGAATTTAATTTTAAATAAACAATTTATTTTGCGTAAAAATTACGCAAACTTTATTTCGAAGTGAAAACCATTTTCAATTAAAGCATTGTATTCCTGCTTATTAAACTTAAATAGCTTTGCTGGTCTGCCACTTTTTATGGGAGAAAAATTATCAGTTTGCTCTAAAATACCGTAGCTGAGTATTTTTTTTCTGAAGTTTCTTCTATCAATTTCTTTTTCCAAAATGGTACAATAAAGATTCTCCAGATCAGAAAATAAGAATTCTTCAGGAAGTAAATCGAAACCAATTGGTTCGTAGGTCAATTTTGCTTTTAGTCTGGCAATCGCTTTTTCTAAAATCAAATTATGATCAAATGCCAAAGGCGGGATCTCATTTATTTTAAACCATTGTACTCTTTCGGCATCTGTGTCGGCTTTGATTTCCAGATTTGAAGCATCTACTAAAGCATAATATGCCACTGAAATAACACGATTTCTCGAATCTCTGTGAATATCATCTCCAAAAGTGTATAATTGTTCCATAAAAGTCAGTTGTACATTGGTTTCTTCATGCAATTCACGAATAACCGCATCACTTAATGATTCGTCATTCTGAACCAAACCACCGGGCAATGCCCAATACTTATCTGCAGAACCAAATTTCTGTTCAATTAACAGTACATATAAATCATTGCTTTTATATCCAAAAACAATAGCATCAACCGCAATTCTAATATTTTGTAAATCTTTCATACTTAAAAATAATAGTAGACAAATATAACGAAAGAGAGCCAGTTTTATAAATTATAAAACTGGCTCTCTTAATTATCATGCTCCCTGTTTCTTTAGTTTATCGTAACAGGTCTTTTAATTGTTGAAGTACATGCTGATCCCCCTTTTTTAACCGTTATTTCGGCAGAAGCATCATAGGTTCCAGCTGCACTGTACGTATGTGTCACTTCAGTTCCGGTACCGGTTGTTCCGTCACCAAAATTCCATTTTACACCAGTTAACGTCCCATCTCCACTATAGGTGGCTGAATAATTCATTAACTTTGGATTAGTAGCATCTGTAGCGTTATGCACCTTCATATAAATTTGTTGTGCAAAACAATCAACGATTTCCTCATCGTCCTTTTTACTGCAAGAATTACTGGCAAAAAATACCAGAGTAAACATTAAAATTGTTGCAATCTTTCTCATAATTGGAAAATTTAGTGGTATATCTCACAAAGATAATTCTTAAAAAAACTCGGTCAAAAAATAAGAGAATAATTCTGATTTTTTAACATCCTTTTACCGCAAAACAGATCCTTTTTTTACAATCTATTCCCGAAAAACAATTTTAATTCCTTAGAAATAACATCAAAAAAAGTATTCGATTTATTGTTCTTGGTTGTTAAGACATATACAAATTCTTCCGGCACATGAAAACTGTTCCATAAAAGCTGTAATTTGTTTTCCTGAATATATCTTCTCGCATTACAATTCCAGGTTACTGCTACACCTTCATTCTTTGCCAGAATTTTAAGCATTTCCGATTCAGAGGGAATAATATAATTGGGCACCATCGAAGGTCTTTTTTTATTGAAAGCATGAAGCCAGAATAATTTTATATGCGGAATTCGTGCGTCATGACTGTACCATTTTTGTTCGTTAAGCCATTGCTCAATTTCTGCAAAATTATCTGCTTTTAAGCGCTGACGAAATTCAGTCACATCCTGATTTGTTGGCGCAACCATAATCAACTTAATTTTTCCTACAATTTCGTATACGGTATCAAATGTTTCAAAGCCTTTGGTAACAATTGCAAAATCAAGTTTTTTAGCATCTACCAATTCAAAAAGGGCATCATTGTCTGCAAAAGTAAAATCGATTAAATCAAATTTCGAAATTAAAAGATCTCCAATACAGCCAAAAAGATGTTGCGAAACTCCAATTGAAATTAACCTATTGGCATCTTCAGCTTTTGTCCTGAAGCTAGTTTCCACATTTTCAAGACGTTCTAATGCATCTATAATCAAATTATTGAGTAACTTAGCATATTCTGTTGGCTCTACTCCTTTTGATTTTCGATTAAATAATTTATTTCCAACATGAGCTTCCAACATAGAAATCTGCTGACTAACGGCAGGCTGACTCATAAATAACTCTTTTGCAGCTAACGAAAAATTACCATTTTTATAAACCGCTTTAAACGTTCTGTACCATTCTAAGTTTACCATGATATAAATTATTTTATAACAAACATAGTTTATTTTATTTTTACAAATATCACTTTAGCGTTAAATTTGCTAAAAATTTTAAACATATGAAGAAAATAGCATTACTCGGAATTATAGCATTCACAGCAATTAGCTTTTCAGCTACAGCTCAAAAATCAAATAAAAAAAGTATGAAAAAAGTATTATTTGTTGTTACCAGCAATGACAAACTGGGCAATACAGGAGAAAAAACAGGATTCTGGTCAGAAGAACTTGCTGCACCTTATTATGAATTATTAGATCAGGGAGTAGAAATTACAATTGCTTCTCCGCTTGGAGGACAACCACCAATTGATCCAAAAAGTGCAGATCCGGCTTCGGCAACTGAAGACACCAAACGTTTTGACGCTGACAAAACATTACAGGAAAAATTAAAAAACACTATAAAACTTTCAACCGTTAATCAAAAAGATTACGATGCCGTTTTTTATCCAGGAGGACATGGTCCGCTTTGGGATTTAGTTGAAGACAGAAGTTCAATTACACTAATTGAATCTTTTTACACTCATAATAAACCAGTCGCTTTTGTATGTCACGCTCCTGCGGTTTTGAAAAATGTAAAAGTAAATGGTGAATATCTGGTAAAAGGTAAAAAAATAACCGGTTTTACTAACGAAGAAGAAGAAGCTGTTGGCTTGACAAAAGTAGTTCCGTTTTTATTAGAAGACGCTTTGGCATCAAACGGCGGAATTTTTTCTAAAGGTCCAAACTGGCAGCCATATGCTGTTGAAGACGGACTTTTAATTACAGGACAAAATCCGGCGTCATCTAAATTGGTGGCTGGAAAATTATTGAAAAAATTGAAGTAAAAAAAGGAGCTAAGGGACTGAGACGCTAAGGGACTAAGGCTTTCTCTCTGGCACTTTAGAACTAAATGTCTCTTTAGTAACTGATAAAATAATAAAATTAAACAAATAACGATGCTTAGTTTCTGAATATCCAAGTTCCAACAAAAACTTAGAACCTCAGAACCTTAGCATCTTAGAACCTTAAAAAAAAATGCTAAACTTTGAATTATACAATCCGACGAATTTAATCTTCGGAAAAGGACAAATTGAAAAACTTTCAACTTTGGTTCCTAAAGATGCAAAAATACTATTGGCTTATGGCGGAGGAAGTATTTTTAAAAACGGAATTTACGATCAGGTAATCAACAATCTAAAAGGTTTTGAAATCGTAGAATTTGGCGGAATTGAACCAAATCCTAGATTTGAAACTTTAATGAAAGCTGTTGAAGTAATAAAAGCTGAAAAAATCGATTTTATTCTTGCTGTTGGTGGCGGATCTGTAATTGATGGTGTGAAATTTATTTCTGCTGCAGTTAATTTTGAAGGAAATCCGATCGATATTCTTCAAAAAAGAATTTTGGTAAAAGAAAATGCACTGCCATTTGGAACGGTCTTAACACTTCCTGCAACGGGAAGCGAAATGAATTCGGGCTACGTAGTAACTATTGAAGCAACTCAGGAAAAATTGGCTTCTGGCGGAAGTGCTTTGTTTCCTCAATTCTCTATTTGTGATCCAACTGTAATTGCATCTTTACCAAAAAGACAACTTGAAAATGGTGTTGTAGATGCGTACACACACGTTATGGAACAATATTTAACGTATCCACATGATGCATTTCTTCAGGATAGAATTGCTGAAGGTATTTTGCAAACCTTAATTGAAGTTGGTCCGGGCGTTGTAAAAAACCCAACCGATTATACTTTAGCTTCAAACTTTATGTGGAGTTGTACAATGGCATTAAACGGATTAATTCAGAAAGGTGTTCCAAGCGATTGGGCAACGCACATGATTGGTCACGAATTAACAGCGCTTTACGGAATCGACCATGCCAGAACTTTGGCCATCATTGGACCAAGTTTGTATAATGTTATGTTTGAAACCAAAAAAGGAAAACTAGCACAATACGGAAGACGTATCTTTAATTTATCCGGTTCAGATGAAGAAGTAGCAAAAGAAGCGATCAATAAAACAGTTGAATTCTTCCACACTATGGGAATGGATACTAAACTTTCGCAATACACAACTGAGTATTCTAACACAGCCGATTTTATTGTAAATCGTTTTGATGAAAGAGGCTGGAAAGGTTTAGGTGAAAATCAATTGGTTACTTTGGATAAAGTGAAATCAATTGTTGAACTTAGTTATTAAAATATAAAATCCAAATTAAAAAAATTCCAAATTCCAATACGCATAGCATCGTTGGAATTTGGAATTTTTTAATTGAAATTTCATAAAAAAGGCGTTCTTAATTTTATTAGGAACGCCTTTTTACAATACTAAAACAAAACTAACTAACTCAATTTTTGTTAAATTCATTAAAATTCAAATTTATAATTACTTACAACGCAAGCCTTTGTGTTTTATTGTACGGCGTAAAAAATATTTTCTTGCCCTTTTAAAAACTCCTTGAAAACCAAAGTGTTTGAAGTCGTTTTGTAAATTTCTTAAATGAGATTTTGTGTTATTACTACATTATTAAGTACTTTTGTTTTAAATTATTAAAATAATGAGCGAAAATTTAAAATTTGCAGTGATTGGAGGAGGAAGCTGGGCAACGGCAATTGCAAAGATGTTATGCGTGAATCTTTCAGAAATTGCGTGGTACATGCGTAATGAGTCTGCAATCGAACATATTCAGAAATACAAACACAATCCAAACTATTTAAGTTCTGTTGAATTCGACACCAAAAAACTTAAATTAACAAGCAATATAAACGAGGCAATAGAATACGCCGATTATATCATTTTTGCCATTCCATCTGCTTTTTTAGATGCCGAATTAAAAAATATGACGGTTTCTTTGTCTGATAAGATCATTTTTTCAGCCATTAAAGGAATTGTGCCGGAAACCAGTTTAATTGTTGGTGAACATTTCCATATTCAATACGACATTCCATATTATAACATCGGAGTAATTACAGGTCCTTGCCATGCTGAAGAAGTAGCTTTAGAAAGACTTTCGTACTTAACAATCGCTTGCGGTGATCCGGACAAAGCTAGTAAAGTTGCTAAATCACTTTCGGGAAATTATATTAAAGCTAAAATTTCTGATGATATTATCGGTACAGAATACGCCGCAATGCTTAAAAACATCTATGCCATCGCTGCCGGAATTGCACATGGTTTAGGTTATGGAGACAATTTCCAGTCGGTTATGATGAGTAACGGAATTCGGGAAATGAAAAAATTCATCCGAAAAGTTCATAAAATGAAACGTAACATTAATGATTCTGCTTATTTAGGCGATTTATTGGTTACAGGATATTCTGTTTTCTCAAGAAACAGAATGTTCGGAAACATGATCGGAAAAGGATATACCGTAAAAAGTGCCATGATGGAAATGAGCATGGTTGCCGAAGGTTATTACGCAACAAAAAGTGCTTATAAATTAAATCAGGGTTACGGTGCAAAAACGCCTATTATCGATGCTGTTTATGCTGTTTTATACGAAGGAAAAGATGCTAAATCTGTTTTTAAGAAATTAACGGAGTCTTTGGACTAGTTGTTTTTTTAGAAAATAGAGAATAGAAGAAAGAACAAAGACTGAATACTTTTGAGAAAATAGACGAAAGAAGCAAGAGCCAAGACTGAATTCAGTTTGGCTCTTTTTTATTTTATCACAAAAGTCTTTGCTCTTGCTTCTATTCTCTATGTTCTTTTCTCTACTTCACCATAATCCCTTCAACAAACAAAATCGGCACTTCCTCCGTATCGTTTTCGTTGATTAGGTTAGATTTGAACGTAAATTTCTTGTCGTATAAAGTATTCCCAATAAAAAACGTCACCATAAATTCATTGTTCATCACTAAAAGACTTTTCTCAATCATTTCGATTTTTACTACAGAAACTGATGGAACCTCAACAAATGCATGACGCAGAATTGATGTTTTTTTCATTTCACCGTCGATTGTTCCAAATGCTTTTGAAACTACCATAACGCTGTCTAAATTAAAGTCGCTATCGTTTACTAAATAAGCATACCATACTTTTTCCATAAAATCGTCGCTCCATTCCTGCACTGCAGCAAGAAACACATTTTCGACTTCCGGAATTACTATATCTTTTTTCATGTTAGTCTAAAGTTTAAAAGTCGAAAGTCAAAAGTCAAAAGCCATTACTAGGACTTTCAACTTTCGACTTTATGACTTTTTGACTTATATTAAATATTTGCTTTAAATTGCTCTAAGAAACGAACATCATTTTCATAAAACATACGAATATCTCCAATTTGGTATAAAAGCATTGCAATACGCTCTACTCCCATTCCAAAAGCAAATCCGTTGTATTCATCCGGGTTGATATCACAGTTTTTAAGAACGTTTGGATCTACCATTCCGCAGCCTCCAATTTCTAACCATCCTGTACCTTTTGTAATACGGTAATCCGTTTCGGTTTTTAATCCCCAATAAATATCAATTTCGGCACTTGGCTCTGTAAATGGGAAATAAGACGGACGAAGACGAATCTTAGATTTTCCGAACATTTCTTTAGTAAAATAAAGCAATGTTTGTTTTAAATCGGCAAATGAAACATCTTTGTCAATATACAATCCTTCCACTTGGTGGAAAATACAGTGCGAACGAGATGAAATTGCTTCATTACGAAAAACACGTCCCGGAGAAATAGTACGAATTGGCGGTTTATGGTTTTCCATATAACGCACCTGAACCGATGATGTATGCGTACGCAATAACACATCAGGATTTGTCTGAATGAAAAATGTATCCTGCATATCACGCGCCGGATGGTATTCCGGTAAGTTTAATGCGGTGAAATTGTGCCAGTCGTCTTCAATTTCCGGACCTTCCGAAACATTGAATCCAATATTGGCAAAAATATCTATAATCTGATTTTTAACGATTGAAATAGGATGACGGGAACCAATAATTACCGGTTCTGCCGCACGTGTTAAATCGCCAAAAACACCTTTTACTTCTTCTTTACTCTCAAGTTCTTCCTGAATAGCTCTTACTTTTTCTTCGGCAACCGATTTCAAAGTATTTATAACTTGTCCAAAGTCCTTTTTTTGGTCGTTTGGAATATTTTTAAACTCATTAAAAAGTTCTTTCAATAATCCTTTACTACCTAAATATTTAATACGGAATTGTTCTAAAGATTCTTTGTTTTTATCATTAAAGGCCTTCGCTTCCTCTATATGTAGTTTTATCTTATCTATCATTTTCATTCAGTTCTTATGAATACAAATTTAGTCTTTTTAGTTGAAAGTCGTTAGTCACGATTGCAGTTTTAAGAATTTTGCAATCCTATTGAAAGAATCACAGGAATTTTTAACTACTTGATGAGTTTCATTCTATTTTCAATTTCCCTCACTTTACTCAGCCAGTGATTAATTCCTTCCTGATTTTCAACAATTTCTTTTCTGTTTTTAGATGCTACATGACCTAGTTCTGCCCAGTTTTTATTCCAGTCTTTATCTCTTTCTTTATTATTTTGAGGTTCAATTCTGCTGCGCCAGAAATCAAGATTTTTCAAATAGCTTTGTTTCTGCTTTTCAAAATATTCAATTAATTTCTCTTTTGAATTCGGAATATATCCTGGTCCGCTGCATCCACAGGAATGAAATGTAATTCCAACTGAATATAAGCTTTTAATATGTTCCCATTTTTTTACATCGTCTTTTTTTGGTGATTCAAAATCCAGTCCCATATTTGCCATAAATTCTGCGCACTGCGGGCATTTGGCTTCAAATAGTGATTCTTCTCCTTTTTTAATATCTCCTTTAAGTCTTCTTTTAAATGTTTTTCGACAATTAAAACAAGCATAATGAGGTTTATAGGAAGTCATTGCGTATCGGCACATATTTTCTTGTAATCAGTGGTCAGAGTTTTAGTGGTCAGCACATTATTAAGTCATAGTTTACAGTACAAGACGGAACACAAAAAAGACGGAATACTGATCACTAAAAAAAACTATTCAATAAATTTTCTTTCTAAAAAATAACTCACAATTGCTTCTTTCATTAAAACCGATTGTTCACCGGCTTTCAATGATGGTAATTGTTCTTTTACTTTATAATGCGGCCAGCCGTCTTCGTCAAAATATTCGAATTCGTAAAAACCGTATGGTTCCAATAATCGGCAAATTGCAATATGCATCAGGTTCAGTTTTTCATCTTTTTTGAATTCGCGGTGTACTTTTCCGAATTCCTGAACTCCGATTAGGTAAATTATGGCATCCAAATCTAAATCTTCTCCTTGAGAAAATTGATTTGAAAGTATATCGACGAGCTTTTCCCAGCGCTCTTTTAATTGTGTATCTCTAGACATTTTTTATAATTGTGAATTATGAATTGTAAATTTCAAAACATAAATTTTAGTTGGCAAAGATACGGACTTCAAATTCAATGCCCTTAAAAAATTTAAACACATAGAATCATAGTTTAGGTTTGCGTAAAAGGCGTTTCACTAATTTAAACAAACATAGTGGTGATTGAAAGAATCATTTTTTTTATTGAATTTTCTATTTTATCTGTTTAAAACCTTATGTTTAGCAGATGAAAGCCTTTGTCACTTTGTAACTCTGAACCTTTGAACCTAAAAAAAGATATATCTTTGCGCCTCATTAAACACAAAACCAAACCATGAGTCTTTTTGATATTATTGTTGCTGCACTTTTTGGATATAGTTTATATCTGGGGATAAAAAATGGACTATTTGTAGAAGTTGCTTCTTTTATTTCTTTGTTACTTGGAATTTATCTGGCTATTAAATTTTCTTCTTTAATGACTGGTATGATTTCGAAACATGTGTCATGGAATCCTACCAACATTCAGATTACGGCTTTTATCTTAACTTTTATTCTTGTAGTAATTGGCGTTTATTTCCTGGCTAAAATTTTAACCGGAATTGCCGATTTTGCCATGCTGGGCTGGATGAACAAATTGGGCGGTGGTTTTTTCAGGGTTTTAAAAACCATTTTGATCCTGAGTATTTTTATTGCTTTATTCGAAAAAATAAACTTCAACAATACTTTTGCCAAGCAGGAAACTTTAGATAAATCTATTTTCTACAATCCGGTAAAAAAAGTGGCTGCTTTTGTGTATCCTTCTATAGAAAAATGGTACGAGAGTTTTAAAAAAGAGCACTCAGAGAAACCTGAAGAAAAAGAAAATTCAGGTAAAGAATAATTTGTTTGTTTTAAAAAGCCTCAGCGAGGCGAAATATTTATAGAATTTAAATCGTCTAAATTCAAAAGAGCTCCAGCGGAGCGATATATAATTCTATTAACGATAAATATATCGCTCCGCTGGAGCTCTTCTATTTTGAACGTTTGTTTTTTCTACAAACATTTTGCTCCACTGGAGCTTATTCTAATAGCAAAACCTGTCGGGTTTAATATAGATTGTCAGGCTGAGCGGAGTCGAAGCCCTATAACGTAAATCAAGCCTTCGACTTCGCTCAGGGTGACATTCGTTTTCAAAAGCAATATTTGTAGTTACCAGCTAATCTCCTGTTTTTCTCCCTTTTTCAAAACGATTTCTCGTTTTTTATCACCAAAAACCAAAGTTGTTTTTCCTCCTTTTTTAGAACTAACAACTACTTTTTGCAGTTCTTTATTACTCCAGTTCATTTCGATTTCAAAACCGCCACGGGCGCAGATTCCTTTTACAGCACCTTCTTCCCAGGCATCTGGTAAAGCAGGAAGCAATCTAATTTCGTTTTCGTCTGACTGAACCAACATCTCGGCAACGGCAGCAGCGCCTCCAAAATTACCATCAATTTGAAATGGCGGATGGGCGTCGAATAAATTCGGATAGGTTCCGCCCCCTCTTCTTGGTTTTTCTGTCTTTTTACCGTCAGGATCTACGTAGCGCAATAATTCACGGTACATTTTATACGCACGATTTCCGTCCCAGAGTCTTGCCCAAAGATTGATTCTCCATCCTTTTGACCATCCCGTTGTTTCGTCGCCTTTTATTTCAAGCGTTTTTCTTGATGCTTCCGCTAAATCAGGAGTTTTCTCCGGCGTAATATGATTTCCCGGAAAAAGCCCAAATAAATGCGATTGATGACGGTGTTTTGGTTCATCATCTTCCCAATCAAAATACCATTCCTGCAAATTTCCTTTTTTCCCAATTTGATACGGATAAAGTTTTGCTAATGCTTTTTCTAGTTTTTCTCTAAAATCAGCATCGGTATTTAGCACTTTTGAAGCTTTTATGGTTTTATCAAAACATTCACGAATCATTGCCAAATCTGCTGTTCCTCCGTAAAGTGTGGCTCCGACAAAACCATCCGCCAACTTATATTGATTTTCAGGTGATGTAGAAGGTGATGTAATTAAATTTCCGTTCTTATCTGTTACTAACCAGCCCAAACAAAATTGTGCGGCTCCTTTCATCAACGGATAACCTTCTTTTTTTAAATACTCCTGATCTTTCGTAAACGTATAATGTTCCCAAATATGTGTGCTTAACCACGCTCCTGCCATTGGCCAGCACGCCCACATTGGTTCTTCTTTTCCAAATTGTCCTACGGGATTAGTCATTGCCCAGATATCAGAATTGTGTGCAGCCGCCCAGCCTTCGTTTATACCATAAAAAGTCTTAGCTGTAACTTTTCCGGTTACCGAAAGATTTTTTACAAAACTCAGAAGTGATTCATGCATTTCTGAAAGATTGGTGTTTTCTGCCAGCCAGTAATTTTCTTCCAGATTAATATTCATGGTATAATTACTACTCCACGGCGGATTTAAATACGGGTTCCAAAGTCCTTGTAAATTGGCTGGAACTCCCAAAGTTCTCGAAGAGCTTATCAATAAATAGCGGCCGTACTTGAAATACAAAATTTCCAGATTTTTATCTTCTTTTCCGTCAGAGTAGCGCAATAAACGTTCGTCTGTTGGTAAATCGGGCGCAGTTGTTTTTCCTAAATCTAAATCGACTCGATTGTAGAATTTTTGATAATCTGCAATATGATTTTCTTTTAATTTATCGAATGGTTTTTCAAAGGCTTTATTCAGGTTTTGCGCTGCAATTGCTACTTCGTTTACACCTTCGGTTGCGGGATTTTTGTCAAAACCATTAAAACTTGTCGCCACCGAAACATAAATTACAACTTCTGAGGCATTTTTTAAAGTTAAAGTCGAATTGGAACTTGTAATTTGTCCGTCGGTTTTCTTGACTTGAATTAAAGTTGTGAATCTTGTTCCTCTTTCCTGAACTTCCAAGTATTTTGGAAGAACTTTATAACCTGCGTTTTCATGAATTGGCGCATTTCCGTTTATTATTAAAACGTTGTTTCTAACCGTAACTTCCGATTTTAATAAACTCTTTAAACTAATATCAAAATTTAAAGCGCCTTTCTGACTGCTTGTCAATTTGATGATCATTACCTGATCCGGAGCCGAAACAAAATATTCACGTGTATATTTTACGCCGTCCATTTCGTAAGTCACTTTTGAAGTTGCGTTCGAAATATCAAGTTCTCTGTAATAATTTGTTGCTTTTCCTTTTTCAGTATTATTGATTTCTAATGTTCCTAACGGAGCATAAGATTCTGAATTTTTTCCCTGAACTTTTTTGTTTAATTCTTCGGCTAATTTGTAGTTTTCGTTTTTAAGTGCTTCGCGAATTGCCGGAATATTTTTGTACGCTTCGGGACTCATGTTGGCATTTACTGGTTCGCCAGACCAAAGTGTAATATCATTCAAATAGATTTTATCTGAATTTATGCCACCAAAAACCGTTGCTCCCATTTTTCCATTTCCTAAAACCAAGCTCTCTTCAAAGAATTCTGCGGGTTGTTTGTACCATAAAACATGACTGGATTGTGCCGAAATTGTTGTTCCGTAAAATGTTAGAAGCAAGATGAAAAATGTTTTCTTCATGAAACTTGAATTCATTGGGTTTTCTTTTAATGTTAATAATCAGATGTTCCTATGGAACATTCTTGCAATTTCTTTAACCAACGGATTTCAACTACCGACCAGATGTTCCTAACGGAACATTTTTGGTTATCCTGACAGGTCTTAAAAACATGTGAGAATAATAAAATCTCTTATGTCCTATATGCGTGAGGGATAGGAGCTGGCTACCGAAGTAGCGCGGATAGCCCGACCGCATCCCTATAAGTGGGCGAATAAGCGTAAAGATTGTTTGCCCACTTATCGGGATACGGTCACGCCCAAATAATTATTTTGCTCCTAAATATAATTAATTCCCTTTATAAACGAAATTTTTAAATGTAACCTGACCATCGCCAACTGCTGAAAGTCCTAAACGAAGACTCATAAAACCACTTAGCACATTGTGATTAAAGGAGGATACTTCGGCAGAATTTTCGATCTTTTTCCATTCTTTTCCATCGATGCTGTAAAACATATTTACGAGTTGTTCTTTCTTTTCTAAACGAAGAAATAAATGGGTTTTATTAATGCCTTTTTCAGTCGGAAACTGCCATGAGCGCAATATGGCTAAAACATTTTCTTTATCGGCTGCAATTCCGGTGTACAATTTACTGTCGTAAAACAGAATAAGTCCTGCGGTGGCATTGCCTTCAATTTCTACTTCAACTTCTGCTGAATAAGAATGATCGGGAGGTGTGCATAAAAGTGGCGAACTCTCCCCTATTCCTTTTCCTTTGGCTTTAATTTGAAGTCCGTTTTTTGTTAGTTTAAATCTTTGTGCATCAAATTCGTTGAAAAATTGCCACTGCGATTTCAGTTCTGAAGCTGAAAAATCATCAGAAAGTGTGAAGTTATTTTTTATGTTTTTACTCGCAGGTTTTTTTATTGGTTGTTCGGTTTTCATGTTTTCCGGACTTTTATACCAGCCATCATTCGTCCATTCAACAGGTTCTAAAAGGGTTTGTCGCCCCATGTTATAATAGCCGTTTTCGTAGCCGTGAAAAACCATCCACCATTTTCCGTTTACGTCGTCAATTATTGTAGCATGTCCTTTTGACCACCATTTTTCTGAACTGTCTTTTGTTCTGATAATTGGATTATAAGGTGAATTTTCCCAAGGTCCTAAAGGTGATTTTGATCTTGCCGAAATTACCATATGACTTGTAGCCGGACCTGCCGTTCCACCTTCTGCAACCGTTAGATAATAATAATCTCCGCGTTTCATTACTTTTGGCCCTTCCATACAAAAACATTCGATCGACCATTCTGATGGAATTTTCCAGCCATCGTAAACGTGTTTTCCTTCTCCGGAAACGGCTAAACCGTCTTTGGATAACGGAACATAATTTCCGTTACTGAAATACAAATAGCGATTGCCTTTTTCGTCTACAAAATGTCCTGGATCGATATTTCCGATTTTCAAATCAACCGGATCGCTCCAGGGCCCGTTTATAGAATCTGCCCAAACTACATAATTGGTTTCGTTTGCCGGAAAATAGATGTAAAACTTATTATTGTACTTGACCAAATCTGGCGCCCAGACTGAACCTACGCTTTTTTTAAGTGCGTGCGTAACAGGTTTCCAGTTCACTAAATCTTTGGAAGTCCAGATTAATAATCCCGGATAATAATTGAATGAAGAATGTACAATATAATAATCTTCTCCATCTCTAATTATAGACGGATCGGCGTAATCTCCCGCAAATATTGGGTTTTGATAAAATCCTTCACCTGCATTTGCTTTTTGTTGTTGTGCATTGATTCCGATAGAAATGAAACCAATAAAGAGAACAATTACTTTTTTCATGATTTCTTTTTATTTGCTTACGCTGTATTTTTCGTTTGCGGTTATCATTTCCCAATTATCGGTTCTAAATGGCGACGCCGGAAATTTTTCTTTATTGAAAAGATTTATCTGGGTATCGTCATCTGCCCAGCCGTAATGTACTGCAACAGGATTTTGAACCTGATCGCTTGACACGATTATTTTATTGTCTTTAATTATCGCTTTTGCGGAATGAAAAACTTTGTCTTCACCTGCGATTTCAAATCCTTTTAATTCTGAATTATTTGGGGTTGATAATCCGATGCCGATGTTGTCGAAAGTCAGCACAATTTGGTTTCCTTTAATTTCCTGAGATTTGTAAGTTGGCCCACTATGAACTTGCTTTTTTCCATAAATATTATTCATGGCGATTGCCGCCAAACGCAAACCAATATCTTGTTTGTTGGTTGGGTGAATGTCTTTTGCGTTTCCGATATCGGTTGTAACAGCCATTCCGGTATTTGGCAATTTTAAAGTTTCAGATTGTGCTTCGCGAAGTTCTGCCCAACGACTTCCTTTTTGACTGTTTCCACCGAATTCGTCAAAAGTGGATAACTGTACAAAATAGAATGGAAAGTTGCCTTGTTTGAATTTGGTTCTCCAATCGTTGATCATTAACGGAAATGCTGTTTTGTATTGTTTTGCTCTCCAGACATTCGCTTCTCCCTGATACCATAAAACACCTTCGATTGCATAAGGAACTAACGGATTTACCATGGCATTGTATAATAATGAAGGATAACTGTTTGGTGAAACGGCGATTTTTACCTGAACAACATTGAATTTCCAAAGTCCGTCTAAGGCTAAATTAGAGTCTTTAAAATCGATTTTTAAATCGGCTGGATCGCCATAAATTCCACCACCGCCACTGTAATCTGTAATTCTAACTGCGATTACGTTTGTTCCTTCTTTCAGCACATTTGCCGGAATTTTGTAAACTCTCTGTTTATCCCAAAGATTATTGGTTCCAACTTCAATTCCGTTTACATAAGTTTTGTCTTCGTCGTCTACTTTTGCTAAATGCAAAACGGCTTCTTTTTTGGCTTGTTCAGCTGTTAAAACAATTGTTTTTCTCATCCAGACAATTCCGTCGATATTACCAATTTGCTGATTTTCCCAAAGAGACGGTACTTTTATTTCCGGCCAGTTTTTATCCTGAAAATTGGCTTCTTTAAATTGATTTTCGTTTTCCATGGAAACCTCAAATCCCTGCACTTTTTTAAGATTGTCCAGAACTGATTTTTTATAGACTTCGAAAATTGCATTGATATCTACACTTGGAACATTAGCAATCATATCTTTAAACTGCTCACTTTTTTCGAAAGCTTCACGGCTTGTCCAGGTTTCAACATTAGTTCCGCCCCAGGAAGTATTGATGATTCCGATTGGGATTTTTAATTCTGCATAAAGTTTTCTGGCAAAATAAAATCCTACTGCTGTAAAATTACCAACTGTTTCTTTACTTGAAACTTCCCATTTTCCTTGTTTTAAATCGTCTTTTGGAGTTCCGCTTAAATCCTGCGCAACGCCAAAATGACGAATCATTGGATAATCTGAATCGTTGATTTCTTTTTCGGCATTCATGGTTTTATAAACCTGAAATTCCATATTAGATTGTCCGCTGCAAATCCAGACTTCACCAACCAAAACATTTTTGATCTTAATTATATTTTTTCCGATAATAATTAATTCGAATGGTCCGCCTGCTTTTTCAGCATTCAGATTAAGAGTCCATTTTCCGTTTTTATCGGCTTGTGTTTTCTTTATTTGTTTGTTAAAATGTACTTCGATATTTTCGTTTGCATCAGAAAATCCCCAAACCGGAATTTGTTTGTTTCTCTGCAATACCATTCCGTCAGAAAACACCAAAGGCATTCTTACGTTAGCCTCAGCAATTACAGTACATATCAGCAAAATAAAGACTATTGCTTTTTTCATTTTTTTTAAATTTAAATAGTAAAAACCATATAAGTGATATAAGTAAATCTAAGAAATGAATAATTTCAAAACTTAAAATATCTTATATCACTTATATGGTTTTAAAAGTTTATTTATTGTAATCCTTCGATTAAACCATTTAAAGCCTGATTATCAAAAACGGTATTATCGCTTCTTTTAAAGATTCCGAAACCATTGTCTCCAAGGCTTCCTTCATCCCAATAAAACGGAAGTAAACCATTTGCTTTTGCTGTTTTTACCACTGTTTTTAAATAATAGGCTCTTGAAGCTAAATGTAAAGTGAGTGCATCTCCGGTTAATGTTGTTCTACGGATTGCTCCAAATTCTCCTAAAAGAACCGGAATTCCTTTATCTACAAACTGAGTTTTCATCAATTTGAAGTTCTTTTCTAAATCGGCTTCTTCTCCCCAAGTTGCATTTCGCTCTGTATCTGTTGCAGAATGGAAACCTGTTCCCCAGTAGTAGAACATTTTACCCCATGATTCGTCTTTGGTTAAACCGGCAAAATTCCATGGTGTGTAATAATGCACTTCGACCATCATTTTATTTGCCACTTTATCTACAGGCAATGTAGTCATTAATTTATTTGTCTTTTCGATATCTGTTGTTGGTCCCTGAACTACTAAAACACGATTTGCGTTTTTTCCTCCGGTTGAACGAACAGCATCGATAAAGGTTTGATGATACGACGTTAAAACTGCCATTTGTGCTGCATCTTCAACAGCTGGTTCGTTTGCACTTGCAAAAAGTAAATGTTCGTCGAAACCTCTTAAGTGCGTTGCAATTTGTTCCCAGAAGGCTTTTTGCTTGGCATTATTTTCTTCTTTTTTAGCTTCGGTAATATTATTTTCCAGCCAGCCGCCGTCCCAGTGAATATTAACGACAACATACATATCATTGTCAACACAATACTGAACTACTTCTTTTACTCTGTTTAACCAGTCTGTTTTTAATTGTGCTGTTGTACTATTTGCCATATACTGATTCCATGAACATGGAATTCTGATTGCGTTAAATCCGTTTGCTTTTACGGCATCAATCAGGGCTTTGGTAATTTTTGGATTTCCCCAGGCAGTTTCACCACCTGTTGCTTCCATGGTGTTTCCTATGTTCCAGCCCAGTTTTATTTTTGCTGCCAGTTGTACAGCTGTACTTCCCATTCCTGAGGCATCGGCTGCAATTGGATTTGTATTGTAACTTGGATATAAACCTGTACTAACTGTTGCCGCTGCCTGCGAAACCGAAATTGTTACTGGTTTTGCTTCACTTGACGTTAAAGTTATTATAGCTGTTCTAATCGCTGTTCCGGTATTTTCTTCAGCTGTAACTCTTACCAAAACGGTTCCTTTGGCTCCGGCAGTTACACTTGGTTTTGCCCAAGTTTCTGAACTGGTAATTATCCAGGAGGAAGCCTCTGAATTTACAGTAATATCGAAGACGCTTTCTTTACTTTCAAAATCAATTTTAGCAGTGTTTGCTGTAAGTGATTTAACCATCGCTTCCGGTTCTGTATCTTTCTCAGAACTACAAGCCAAAACTCCCAAAAAAGCAAAGCATAAAACGATGCTTAACAAATAATCTTTAATTGTCTTTTTCATCTTATTTTATTGTTACATCAAGTTTGAATTTTAAATCTCTGGAAGAGTTCCCTATATTTAAAGTATATTTCCCTGGTTCAATTGTCCATTTTTTAGAAGCTACATCATAATATGCCAATTCTTTAACCGGAACTTTAATAGTTACTTTTTCTGAACCTCCAGCTTTAACAGCTACTTTTTTGAAACCTTTTAACTCTTGTGCAGCTCGCGTAATTTTAGAATCAGATTTTGAAGTGTATAATTGTACCACTTCTTTTCCGTCAACATTTCCTGTGTTTTTCACCTCAACCGTCACTTCGATTATCTCATTTTGAGCATACGAATCTTTATTGGATTTTGCATTTCCTAAGGCAAAAGTGGTATAGGATAATCCGTAACCGAAAGGATATAACGGTGCAACATTTTTAGTATCAAACCAACGGTATCCTATCAAAATTCCTTCGGCATAATTAACTGCTTTTCCTCCCGGGAAACTGTTTGTTGCATGTGCAGGAGAATCCATAATGTTTTTTGGCATTGTCCAAGGTAATTTTCCTGACGGATTTACTTTTCCTAAAATAACATCTGCTAAAGCATTTCCGCCTTCAGAACCATTAAACCAGCTCCATACTAAAGCGGAAGATTTTTGGCTTACTTCATTTAAATCAAATGGAGCTCCGGCAATCATTACTACTATTGTTCTCGGGTTTACTGCCAGTACTTTTTTGATTAATTCTTCCTGACCAAATGGTAAATGCAAGTCTCTACGATCTGAAGCTTCTGTTTCGTAATCACGGTTTGAACCTGCAAAAATAATTGCAACATCCGATTTCTTCGCAGCTTCAACAGCTTCCAGAACCTTCGCCGGATCTAATTGGTCGATTGTAACAGGTCCTGTAGAAGTTATGTTTCCTAAATTTCCTTTGTTTTTTTCTTCATAACGCTCCAAATATCCTTCTGCATAATTGATTTTAATAGATGACGGAAGTCTGTTCTTTAATCCTTCAAGTGGCGTAACTTCTCTTTTTGTTTTTACTCCGGCACCAAATCCACCCAAAGCATTTTTCTTTGTTGCGTTGTTTCCAATTACGGCAATAGATTTTACTCCGTCCAGTTTTAATGGCAAAGCATTGTTTTCGTTTTTCAACAATACGATTGCTTCGGCTGCAATTTTATATGCATCCTGGTAATGTGCTTCGGTTGCAATACTTCCTTTTGCACGTTCGCCTCCACCCATTGCTTTCACTTGGAATAAAACTCTTAAAATACGTTTTACGTGAAGATCAATTTCTTTTTCTGAAACTTCTCCTGATTTTACTGCCGCAATCAATTTATCGGCAAGGAAAAATTCATTGAAAGGTTTTGGTGTTCCCATTTCAATATCTAATCCATTTTTCAAACTTTTTGCTGTAGAATGTACTGCAGCCCAGTCTGAAACTACAACACCTTTAAATCCCCATTCGTCACGAAGGATTTTATTAAGCATATAATCGTTTTCACATAAATATTCACCTCTGAATTTATTATATGCTCCCATTATACTGTAAGCTTTGGCTTCTTTTACTGAAGCTTCAAATGCCGGAAGATAAATTTCACGAAGTGTACGTTCGTCAATTTGTACATCTACAAAATCACGATTGGTTTCCTGATTGTTTGCTGCAAAATGTTTTACACATGCCATTACATCTTTTTCCTGTAAACCTACGATCAAAGGCACGGCGATTTTTTTATTCAAAAACGGATCTTCTGACATGTATTCATAGGTTCTTCCTCCAAGCGGAGTTCTCACCATATTAATAGCTGGCGAAAGCAGCATGTCTTTATCTCTTGCACGCAATTCTTCTCCTAAACTGTTTCCGAATGTATGTGCCATTTCAGCATTCCATGTTGCTGCCAAACCACCGCCTGCAGGATAATAAGTTGCAAAGTCATTGGTTAAACCTGCCGGAGCCCAATTGTCTCTTGAAATTTCTTCGCGAACTCCCAACGGACCATCAGCCATTTTTAATTCCGGAATTCCCAAACGTTTTACACCGCCGCTGGTAAACATACTATTACCGTGCAGCATGCCAATTTTTTCTTCGATTGTCATTTGGGCAATAAGCTTATCGATTTCTGCGTCATGCTCGGTTCCGATTTCTTTTCCCTGATATTCTTCTTTCTGAACCATTTCGGTAGCTGAACTTTCTCCTTCACTTTTTTTACATGAGGTAAAAAAGGCAAAAGCTATTGCTGCTGAAAGGTATATTAATTTGTTTTTCATGGTTAGGTAGTTAGATTTTCAGAATTTAAGGTCAATATCCTCACAGCAACCTTTTCACTCTGTTTATTACTATTTAATTAAGATTCTTTTTTTCTAAAATTATTGTTTAACAAAATTCAGCATCACCACATCGTTTTCATTTATCTTATAGTCTTTACTGAAGTTTCCTTTTGCATCGACTGTAATTTTCTCTTTTGAAATTGGTGCGCCGCTGTTTTTCTCTTTTATTGAATTAACCTGCTGACGTGTTAACTGATTTGGTTTGTTGAAAGACAAATAATCTGCGTAGGCGTCATTTACTTTGTAACCTACTTTGTAGATTTCTAAAACATAGTTTCCTTTCTGTAAACCGCTCACTTCAATTTTTACTTTTCCTTTTTCTTTGGATGGTAAATCCTGAACATAATACGTTTGGTTCCATACTTTATCTCCCGGATGTGTATTGGTAAAATCCCAAAACAATACTTGAACATCACCTTTTGTGTTTTTTGCTGCCCAGGAAGATGTGTCTTTATTCTGAAGTTCTGTTTCTCCTAATTTGTTCATTAAGGAATAAGAGAAATAGGCCGGTTTTTTAATTCCCTGCGTATTCAGTAATCCGAAGCCTCCGTGAAAAGGGGTAAATCTTGGCCCTGCTTCTTCAAAAATATCGGTAAAAACCCAATAAGACATCGAGTTTGCTGCGTCGCCAACTTGTTTTAATTTCTGCAAAATATAAGCGGCTGAATGATAGCTGTCGTGAATTGGATCTGCGGGAGTATAAGATGAACTCCATTCTGTATAATGTAATTCTAATTTTGGCTTAGCCGAATTTGAAATTTGTTTACGTGAATTGATTACATCTCCGCTTATACTGTTTTGGTCAGGGCTTAAAACAGTGCCTGAAGTTCCAAATTCATCCAGATAACCCTGATTTACTCCATACGTATGTGTTGAAATAAAATCTAACGGAACATTGTTTTTTGCACAAAAATCTATTGTTTCGGGAACCCATGCAGCTCCAGCCGTTGCTGGTCCGCCAACTCTGTAAGCTGGATTTACTGCTTTTATACCTCGTGCTGCATAATCGTATAGTTTGAAGTATTCTTCCTGAGTTCCTGTCCAGAATCCCGGAGATAAATTGGGTTCGTTCCAAACTTCAAAATACCAGGTTTTTACTTCTTCGTCTCCGTAACGTTCTTTGAAATGAGCTGCTAAATTTTTAATTAAATCTTCCCACTTTTTATAATCTTTTGGAGGAGTTACGTTTCCTTTCCACCAAAAAATAGTTTCTTTTCCACTTGCCAATGCCGAAGGCATAAATCCTAATTCAACAAATGGTTTCATTTTTAAACTCAAAATATAATCGAACAAAACGTCTACATATTGGTAATTGTATTCCGGATTTCCTTTTGAGTCTTCGCGGTAAACGGCCATATCATCAGACAATAATCCATGAAAACGAATGTATTTAAAATCACATTCTTTTTTAACTAATGCCAATTGCTGCTGCCAGTCTGCACGTAAACCTTCGTTTGCTCTTCCGGCACCGATACATTCTTTAAACATGGTGTTTAGTTTTCCGGTAGTTTTATTGAAATCGACTTTTATGGTTCGGTTTTCATTTTGCGCAGACAAATTAATTGAAGTAATTAAAACGGCTGTTATTATTAAAAGTTTTTTCATCTGAAAAATGTATTGCGATATTAAACCCGACAGGTTTTGAAAACCTGTCGGGTTTGAGAAATTAATAATTACAATTTTTTAAATCTCACTGCTCCACCGCCAGCACCACCTAAATTCAATTTTAGGGAATCTGTCGATTTTACTGTTTTCTTAGATATTGCTACTGCTTCCGGATTGTGTTTTTGATCTGTTCCTTCGGCATCAACATAAATTTGTGCTTCGTAAGTTGCATTTGGATCTAAAAATGATAATGAAACATCAACTTTTCTTGGGTTTTCATTTGTCAAAGTTCCTAAATACCAATCTGCACTGTTTCTGTCTTTTCTCGCTGTTGTAATATATTCACCAATTTTTCCTTCTAAGATTTTAGTATCTTCCCAGTCTGTCGGCACATCTTTTAAGAATTGTAAAGCTGGTTTTCCTTCGTAGTTTTCAGGAAGGTCTGCCAACATTTGAATTGGAGCGTAAATCGTAACATACAATGCCAATTGCTGCCCAACTGTTCCCTGAATTCTTTTTCCAGGATATCCTTGTTTTACCTCAACATCAAAAATTCCCGGAGTAAAATCCATTGGTCCTGAAAGTAATCTTGTAAAAGGAATTATCGTTAAATGATTTGGCGGATTTCCTTCGCTCCACGCATTATATTCTTGTCCTCTTGCCGCTTCTCTTGAAACCATGTTCGGAAAAGTTCTGCGTTCTCCGGTATCTTTAATTGATTCGTGGTATAAAACTGCTAAATCATATTGTGCGGCTTTTTCTAAAATGTATCTGAAATAATTCACTCCAAATTGTCCGAAGTGCATTTGTTTCATATTCAGTTTAGAACCTACGTGACCAATTTTTACGGTATGGATTCCTAATTTTTTATATAAAGCAAAACCTTCGTCAACTTCTTTTAAGTAGTTTATTAAGTTGGAACCTGTTTCGTGGTATCCGATTAATTCAACATTGTTTTTCTTTCCGTATTCTACCACTTTTTCTAAGTCGAAATTATCAGCACTTTTCGTGAAGCTGAACATGTGCATGCGGTTTTCATACCAACCCGGAGTCCAGCCTTTGTTCCAACCTTCAATTAATAAATGATGGAAACCTTCTTTTGCTGTAAAATCAATATATTCTTCAGCGTGTTTTGTAGTTGCGCCTTGTTTGTCGCTTTCCCAAAAAGTATATTTCCCGATGTGCATTCCCCACCAGATTCCTAAATATTTATACGGTTTGAAATAACTATTTGTATTTTTTAATTTGTTTGGTTCGTTTAGGTTTAAAACTAAATAAGAAGTGATTAATTCTCCCGGATTTTCTCCAATTTGAAGTGTTCTCCATGAAGATGTAAACGTATCTTTTACACGAACTTTTACTCCGTCAGGCCAAGGCACTAAATCTGATTTTAATTCGGTTCCTTTATTATTTACCAAAGTCATACTGGCAAAATCAACCAAATTTGCTTCGTGGAAACTTAAAGCTAATCCACTTTTGCTCTCGATTGTTAATGGGGTTAAAACCGTATCCAATTTACTTACCGGAGCAGCTTCAAATAAATATTCGTCGCGATTTTCTCTGTTTGCCGGAATCCACCATGCTTTTCCATCTTCTTTTAGGTTGAAAGTTGTCTTTTCATCCATAATGAAAATACTGTCTTTCACATTTTGTTTTGGATACACATATCTAAACGCAACTCCGTCATCAAAAGCACGGAACTGAATTTGTAATTTTCTTTTGTTTCCCGTTTTTTGCTGTAAATCAACTACTAACTGATTGTAGTGGTTTCTGATGTTTTTCTTTTCTCCCCAAACTTGTTCCCAGGTTTCATCAAACTGAGATGTTTTTGCTCCCTTTATTTCGAAGTTTGAACTTAAGTCTTCGTTTCCTTTCAATAAAAACCCCATATCTGATGGAGAAATTACTTCGGTTTTTCCGTGAGAAACGGCGTATTTGGGAGCATTTTTTACAAGCTCAAATTTAATTTTGTTTTGTCCGTTTGGCGATGCCAGTTCGTAGGCATTTTTACTTTTCTGGCTGTATCCAATCGAAACTGATAGTAATAAAGCGGGAAGAATCAGGTGTTTTTTCATGATCATTTTCTTAATTCATTATAATAAATCGGACGAAAATTTGGCTTTCGCCCGATTTAAAAACTCAACAAAAACTTATTTTTATCCTAAGTTGGGATTATTTTTTTTGCCACAGATTTATAGGATTGGAAAGGATTTTTTCTTTTTTCCTCTCGAAGATTTGGCAGATTGTGCAGATTTAATCTTTTTAATCTGTTCATAATTTTTTTCACGCATTGAAAAAAATTAAAAAAAATCTGCTTGATCTGCTAAATCTGCGGGAGAAATAATCTCTCAATATGTGACTATATTTTTTTGCCCCGAATTGCACTAATTTCCACGAATTAAATTTGTGCTAATTCGTGCAATTAGTGGCAACCTTTTTTATTTTATCCACTCTGTTTTAAAAGTGGTTTTTCCGTTTAATGGGTTTGCGGTTACGTCAAAATTGTTTCCGGTTTTGGTCACTTTTATTTCCTGAACGGTAGTATCGTTTGGTAAAAATACTTTGGCTGTCGCCGAAGTTGTTTTGTCACTTGCATATACTTTCAATGTCAGTTTGCTCCAATCCATATCTTTTGTCGATTGTGCTAAACCAATATGTGGCAATGCTGTTCCGTCTTTTACTAAAACTACGATTGGCACTTCTCCGGCTTTGATTTTATGCCATCCTGATTGGTATACTTTTTTAGTTTGGTAATCAATCCAGGTTCCTTCCGGAAGATAAACGTCTCTTTCTGTAACTTCTTCAAAAAGCGGTGCAACCAGAATACTTGAACCAAATAAATATTCATTGTCCACTAACCATGCTCCCGGATCGTTTGGATATTCTACAAATAATGCACGCATCATTGGTAAACCTTTTTGAGAACTTTCTTTTGCCTGAGCGTAGATATATGGCATTAATTCGTAACGCATATTATCTGCTTTTCTAAATCCTTCTAAGAAATCTTTGCTGTATAACCAAGGTTCGCGCGGAGGCTCTCCGTGGCTTCTTACGTGTGAGGTAAACATTCCAAATGGCGCCCATCTTCTGTATAAATTCTCCGGAGATTTTGTAGCAAATCCACCCACATCATGACTCCAGAAACTGAATCCGCTAAGACCTAATGAAAGTCCGCCGCGTAATTCTGCCGACATTGCTCCGTTTGAAGTTTCGGCATCACCGCCCCAATGCAAAGGATAACGTTGAGATCCTGCCCATGTACTTCTCGCCCAGATTAAAGTATAACCTTTTTCTTTTTGTGTAATTTCGGCAACAGCTTTATTGTAACGAAGCGGATATAAATTATGTTCGTAGAAACCTGTTCTTCCTGAATGGTAAATTCCGTCTGGCGGCGCTGCTTCTCCAAAATCTACTTTGAAAACCGAAACGCCTTCATCAAATAGTTTTTTCAATTTTCCCTGATACCAGGAAATAGTTTCCGGATTTGAGAAATCTAAAACGGCATCTTCGTACGGAAGATTTCCTTTTCTGTCTCTAACGGCTAAATTTTTATCCATAATCTCTGGGAACAAAGTGTTCTTCGGAGTGAAATAAGGCAATTGCCAAAGACAAACATGAAATCCGTCTTCTTTCAAATCGGACATCATTTTTGTAGCATCCGGAAAACGGGATTTTGCAAACTCGTAATTGTTTCTCCAGTCTACATCAAACCAACCTGTATCGAAGTGAATAACATCGGTTGGTATTTTGTATTTACGTAAATCTTTTGCTACTTCTCGTCCTTCTTTTTCTGAAAAATACGTAATACGGCTCATCCAGAATCCGAAAGACCAAAGTGGTGGCATGGCAGCTTTTCCGGTTAAATCGGTGTATTGATCTAAAATGTCTTTTGGTTCTCCAATAAAGAAAAACAAATCGGCTTCATCGTCTCCAATGTACATTTCGTTAGCACTTGAGAAATACTTCCCAAAGTCCACTGTAATTGGTGTTGAATGGTGCATGAAAACGCCATAACCGCGGCTGCTCATGTAAAACGGAATCGGTTTATACATCGTTTCATTTTGGATTCCGTTGGCATCATCTGCCCATAAAACTACTTTTGATCCGCGTTTGTTGAATTGTGTGAATGATTCTCCACAACCAAATATTTTTTCGTCTGGTTCTAAACTGAACGCAGCGCCCATACTTCTTGAATAATCGCTATTTCTTCTAACGTAAGAAAACGGAAGTGTTGGTGTATAGGTGTTTTTAAAATCGGTATCGTGAAGCGTGCTTGTTAGCAGTTTTCCTTTTTCATCGTAGATTTTCACATGCCATGGTTTTGTCAAAATTTCAACTTTTCCATGTTTGCTTGTGTAGCTGTGACCGCCTTCTATTTTAGCGTACTTCCATAATTCTGGATGATTCGGAGCCACTCCGTTAATCAACATTAAAGATTCCTTTTGCGGATGAAATTGTGGTCCAGAAGTTGTTTTGATACGAACTGTTCTGTCTGAAACAAACTGAATTTCGAATGGCAAAACTGGAGATTCTGCATATTCTGTTGTTGGGAATTCATTTGCTTTTTCCACATCTGGTTTCATCATCATGTTGTTGAAAGCCTGACGTGTTTTATAATTATATCGTAAATATTTAATCGTTCCTTTTCCTGTTGCAGGATCAAAAGAAGCTAATTCGTCTGCAAAATAAAAAGTGTTCAGATAATTCTGAAAATCTTTACTGATATCGATTGGTGCGTTCAGTACTTCTGCGTTTTGAATTTGAGCTGAGGCTTTTGGCGTCAAAACAAACCCAAGCATAAAAGCTGAAAACAATGTGGTTAGTTGTGTGTTTTTCATTAGTTAATTTTTATATTTTCCGTCCTGCAAGGTTTTCAAAACCTTGTAGGTCTTACTATTTTTTATTCGAAAACTTATTTATACCTACAAGTTTTTTCCCGAAGCCTCGGGATTGCAGGAACGTGATATTTTATTCTGTTGTAATTACGATTGTGGCTTGTTTTAGTCCATTTGCTTTAGCGGTCAATTCTAGCCTTCCTGATTTATCTCCCGACTGTACAATTACCAAACATTTTCCTGCCAAAGCGGTATGTTTTGTTCCTTTATAAGATTCATGACTTACCGGATCTCCACTGCAAACGCCAACAATTTTTCCATTTCCTTTTAATGAAAAATTGATTTCGTTATTGGCATTTGGCGCTATCGTTCCATTAGCATCTAAAATGTCAACCGTTACAAATGACAAATCATTTTTATCTGCTTTGATGGTACTTCTGTCTGCCGTTAATTTTAATTGTGAAGGATTTCCAGCTGTTTTGATTTCTTTTTCTAAAACCACTTTTCCACCTTTTCTAGAAATGGCTTTAAGCGTTCCTGCATCAAAAGGAATTCTCCACATTACGTGCAAATCGTCTCCTTTTTTAGCTCTTTTTCCAACTGATTTTCCGTTTACAAAAAGTTCCACTTCATCTGCATTATTATAGTACGCCCAAACATCAACGGTTTGTCCAGTTTTCCAATTCCAGTGCGGAAAAATATGAAGGACATCTTTTTTCGTCCATTCGCTTTGGTACATATAATATACGTCTTTTGGGAAACCGGCTAAATCAACAATTCCGAAATAGGAACTTACCGATGGCCATTCGTATGGAGTTGGTTCTCCGATATAATCGAAACCTGTCCAAACATACATTCCAGCCAAGAAATCGTGCTTTTTAATGATTTTCCACGTTGCTTCGTGCGTAGATCCCCAAGGCGTTTGCACCTGATCGTAAGCCGAAACGGTATTTCCTGGATTTCCTTCTGTAAATTTAAGATCCCATCTTACCGGCCATTTTTTGATTGTGTCTGAAACAGCATCGTAATATCCTCTTGTTTGCAAACCTGAAGTTGTTTCTGTTGCAATGAAAGGAGTTTTTGGGAAGTTTTTTTGATGGTATTCGAAAGTTTGGTGTGCGTAATTGTATCCTATTAAATCTAAAACTCCAGATCCTGCAAGCGGATTAATGGAAACATCTTTTTTCTCAAACTGCAAAGTCACGGCATCAATATTCATATTTACCGGCGGATTCATTCCTGCTGTTAGCGGACGAGTTTTATCGTATTGGCGCGTAATTGCTGCTAATTCTTTGGCAATTTCAACGCCTGTTTCGCTCCATTGTTCTGGAATTTCATTTCCAATACTCCACATAAAAATACTGGCGTGATTTCTGTCGCGTAACAATTGATCGATTAGGTCTTGTTTGTGCCATTTGTCCCAATCATTTCCATAATCGTATTTGGTTTTGGTTTGTTTCCACATATCAAAAGCTTCATCCATGACAATGAAACCCATTTTGTCGCAAAGCTCTAAAAGTTCTGTTGCAGGCGGATTGTGTGAAGTTCTGATTCCGTTTACGCCCATTTCTTTCAGGATTTCCAACTGACGTTCGATCGCGCGTGTGTTGATTGCTGAACCTAACGGACCTAAATCGTGGTGCATACAAACTCCTTTTATTTTGACTTGTTTTCCATTCAGAATAAAACCTTTGTTTAAATCGAATTTAAAATCTCTGATTCCAAAAGTGGTTTTGTATTGATCGATGATTTTATCGTCAAGCGAAATTTCGGTAACTGCTGTATACAATTCCGGATTTTCATCTGACCATAAAACTGGATTTTCAACTTCTGCCAATTGTTTTATGGTTTGACTGGCATTAGCGTTTAATGTTATATTTTGAGTAACCGATGTTACTTTGGTTTCATCTTTAAAGATTGTTGTTGTTACTGTTGCTTTTTTACCTTCAGCATATTGATTTTTAATTGTTGTTTCAATATTTACCGAAGCTTTTTCTGCTGTAACTTTTGGGGTTGTAATATAAGTTCCCCATTGTGCAACGTGCAATTTATTTGTGGTTTCGATCCAGACATTTCTAAAAATTCCTGAGCCTGAATACCAACGTGAATTGGGTTGTTTTGAATTGTCAACCTTAACAATTATTTCGTTGTTTTTGTCTCCATACTTTAAATATGGAGTAATTTGATATTGAAAACCAATATATCCGTTTGGACGTTTTCCTAAATAATGTCCGTTTATCCAGACTTCGCTGTTTTTGTAAACGCCATCAAAAGTGATTGAAGTTATTTTTGTGCTGTCTTCTACAGCTACTTTAAATGTTTTTTTGTACCAGCCTAAACCTCCGTTTAGTGATCCTCCGCCATAACCTCCCGGGCTTTTTTCATCAAACTTTCCTTCAATACTCCAATCATGAGGAACGTCTAAAGTTCTCCATTGTGTTGAAGTTCCAATCGTGTCTTTATCTTTTATGCTGTCGTTTAAGTGAAAACTCCAGTCTGAATTGAAAGATACTTTTCGATTACTAAATTGTTTATCACCAGATGTACTACAAGCAGTAAGTAAAATAACGCTAGTAAAAAGTAATCCGATTTTTTTTAATGAAGTGAGCTGAATCATAGTCTTGAAAATTTAATAACCCGGAAGCAGCTTAGAAACTGCTTCCTGATTATTAGTAAATTAAAAATCTATTTTATTTAAGGTATTATGTAATGAAATACAAACCATTCATCTTTTCCGGAATCATAAGATGTTCCTAACCAAATACCTTTAGTAAGATAGTCATTATTGAAAGCTTTAACGACTTTAATAACATTGGTAGAAGGATTCATCCAGCTTGTTGAATTTTGTAACAGTACTTCTGAACCTAAATTAATTTCGTTCTTTTCTTCGTCAATAGTAAAGAATCCTGATGTTACAACACCATTTTGGCTTCTTGTATAATTCAGTTTACCTCCCCATTGATCAAAACGAATCCATGAACTTTCTGCTACTGCAGCCCAGTCATCATTCCATCCCCAGCTATAAGAATCAGTAGATGCTTTTGTCCATCCTTTTCCTTTTCCAATCCAGTCTACAGGATTTCCTTTTCCGTCAAGATTCCAAACTCTTCCTGCTCCAACTCCACCAGTAAGCATTTTTAGTAATTCACCCGAAGTAAATTTAGGATCGAAGCCTTCATCATAAACTGGTGTTGTAACCGGAGGTACGTAGTTGTCTGCATATTCTTTAGAAACAAAATTCCAGATATACCACCATGAACCTTCACTGTTGGTTCTCATTATAGCAATTCTTAACTGATTTTCAGTAAGTTTTAAAACTTTGATATTGTTATTCCAGTTACTTGCGTTTGCAATATAATTATCCGGTCTTAAAATAGTTGCTCCGGTTGTTGTTAAGGTGTGTGCATTGATGTCTAAGAAATAGGTTCCGCTTTCTAATTGCGTTCCGTCAGCTTCGTTAACTTTCATAAATGGTCCGCCTTCAAGACTGAATGTCATTGTTCTTCCCCAATGCATATCTGCATCTGTACTTGAATTTGCATTTCCTTCCGGTTCCCAGTTTGGCGTAAAGTTATCCCACTCAACTGTACCACTTGGATCTGCATATGACATCGCGCCCATTGCAAGACCGTATTTACCATTATCAGCAATCCATGTTTTTTTCTTTCCAACTCCGCCAGAAAGAGCAGTCCAAAGCGGGTCATTTACATAATTTAAATTATCAGCCGTCACAGTAATAGTTACTGGATCTAACTCAACAATTCCTGCATCTGTAGTTGCTGAAATTTTTATGGTGTAATTGCCTTTAAAAGCATATTTCACCGTCTCGGTTGCTTTACTTGATTTTCCTGTACCGTAATCCCAGTTTAATACTACTCCGGGAGTTGTATTTTTCATGATTACTGTATTTCCGCCTGCATCGGCAGCTAAATCCTGAGTAATTTCAAAATGAATATCCGATTTATCCATCGGGCCATCCAGAGAATAAGAATCTGGCGAGCAAGATGATACTAGCATGGCTAACATCAAAAAAGAGGTCACTATTATTTTAATATTTTTCATTTTCTTTCTTTTTAAGTTAAAATTACCAACCGGCATTTTGCTTCAAAACTCCATTAGACAATGTAATTTGCGTGTTTGGAATTTGCTGTAATCCTTTTGTATTTTGGATATTTGCTGCAGAAATTGTCTTTACTGCCGGAGCTCCTCCGTTTAATAAAGTTGTAGTTTCCGCAATAGTTGAAGAGGCTTTTCCAATTCCCTGACGCAATAAATCCCAATATCTTACTCCTTCAAGTGCAAATTCTAAATGTCTTTCATTCATTATATTATCATAATTTACAGCCAAAGGTGTATAAGCTGTTTTGTAAGCTCTTTTTCTAACTTCGTCAAAATAGCCTTGTGCATTTCCGCTGCCTAATTCGGCTGCCATTAATAAAACATCGGCATATCTTAATACTACATAATCCTGAAACTGGCTGATATCCCAAAACTGACTTCCCATAGTAAGCGGAAGATCTTTTCCGTCTTTATCTACCATTGGTGTATACTTTTTATTGTAGTAACCTGTGTATTCTCTTTGATTGTTGATTTTATCAAAATTGATTTTTTCCTCTGTAACTCCAATTACAGTTGAAACGCGTCTTGTATCATTTGCAGCATACGCATTCCATAATTTAGAATTTACTGTAACTCCCCAACCGCGTCCGTACGGATAAGAAGAGAACTCTCTCATTCCGAACATTACTAACCAGTGGTTACCATCTGTGTTTCCGTTATAATCACTTGTGTAAGTATATTTTATTGAGAACACATTCTCTCTGTTGCTTTCACCTGCGTATTTATCTACAGAAGCTGCTGGCCAAAGTGTTGAGAAATCGTCTACCAAACTGTGTCCGCTTGAAGCTACAACATCTTCTAAATGCTGAAGTGCTTGTGTTTTAGTTACCACTCCAACAAGATCTGTTTTTCCATAGTATCCTGTGTAGTATAAATAAACACGACCTAGTAAAGATTTTGCCGCCCATTTTGTAATACGTCCGCTTGTTGTAGCGTTGTACGCAACTGAAGGTAAATTATCAGCCGCAAAAACTAAATCCTGTGCGATTACTTTATATACTTCATCCGGATTTGCCTGAGGAACATTTTCTGAAGAAGGTTCTGTTAATAAAGGAATATTTCCCCATAGACGAACCATTTCAAAATATAGATAAGCTCTAATGAATCTTGTTTCTGAGATATAAGTATTTTTTAAAGCCGTATCACCTTCCCAGTCAATTTGATCCATTTTGGTCAAAAAGATATTGCAACGATAAAGTGCTTTGTAGTAGGCAATCCAGTTTCCGTTTAACATGTCTACATCAGATGGTGAACGTTTGATGTCAAACTCATCTACTGCTGCATAGTTGTATCCATCTGAGTTTCCTGTTCCGCCAAAACAATCGTCTGACATAATTTCGCTTATCACCGGTACTCCCATTCCTGCTGCTCCTGTAGCAACCTGCATTCCGTCATAACATCCAACTAATGCTGAATAAGCATCATCTGTAGTTTTATAAAAATTGGTATCTGTTAATTGTGTTAGCGGCTCAGTCTCTAAACTGCAAGAACCCAGAGATAACAGACCAAAACACAAAATATATAAATATGTATTTTTCATTTTTTTAATTATTAAAGTTTGACATTTAATCCCATCATGAATGTTCTTGGTCTTGGGTAATACCCTACGTCAACACCAGATGAAAACTTTTGGTCATCGTTTGAAGATCCAAATCCAATTTCCGGATCCATACCGTCATATTTTGTAAATGTGTAAAGATTTAATACCGAGAAGTACACTCTGAACTGGCTTGCAAAAAATGGTTTTGATTGTTTCATTTTTGCTAAATCAAATCCTAATGTTACCGTATTGATTCTTAAGAAATCTCCTTTTTGAGTATACAAATCTGAGAACTGTGTAAAGTTTCTGTTGTCTTCTGTTACTCTTGGAACTGTGTTTGAAGAACCTTCACCATGCCAACGATCTAAGATTGCAGAAGTATAATTTCCGTAAGCTCCTGACTGATTTCTGTACGATTGTACGATTTCGTTTCCTGCAACTCCATTTGCATTAAGTGAGAAATCAAAAGCTTTATAACTAGCAGATAAAGAGAAACCATAAGTAAAATCCGGATTTGGTTTTCCTATATTGGTTTTATCTGAAGCATCTATTTTATCATCGCCGTTTGCATTTACATAAATTAAATCTCCAGGCGCTGCATTAGGTTGCAATACTACTCCGTTTGCAGATTTGTAGTTGTCAATTTGTTCCTGATTCTGGAAAACTCCTCCTGTTTTGTATCCCCAGAAATAACCTAACGGATATCCGTTTTGCGCTCTGTAGAATTCACCTGCATTGTCATAAAGTTCATTGCTTAATCCGTGAATAATACCGTCTGCGTTTGGAATTTGTCCAACTGTATTTTTATTATAAGCTCCGTTTACACTTACATTATAATTAAAATCTCCAATTTTATTTTGGTAGCTTAAGCTTAACTCAACTCCTTTATTTACTACATCACCACCATTTACATATGGAGCATCTGCACCGGCAGTTGCCAAAATTGGTGCTAAAATCAACCAGTCTTTATTTGTTTTGTTGTAAACATCAAAAGTAACATTCAATGCATTGTTTAAGAATCTTGCATCAAAACCAAAATCAACTTGTTCTGATGTTTCCCATTTCAAATCAACATTAGATAATCTGTCCGGATAAGCTCCAGGAGTAAGAATACCTTCTTTATCACCATAAATATAGTTGGTGTTATTTGATTTTATTGTAGACAAATATTGAAATGCTCTTGCATTCTGATTTCCAACTTGTCCCCAGCTTCCTCTAAGTTTAAGGAAATTGATCCAGCCTGCATTTTTCATGAATTCTTCGTTGGTAACAATCCATCCGGCAGATACTGATGGGAAATAACCCCATTGATTTTCTTTAGAAAAAATAGAAGATCCATCCATTCTAAAAGTGGCATTCAAAAGATAGGTTTCTCTAAAGTTGTAGTTCAGTCTTCCAAAATAAGACATTCTTTTTGTTTCTTGCTTTTTACCTTTTAGGGCAATTTTAGCTCCGTCTTTGTTTGTCGTATTATCTAACCATGCATGCTCTAAGTCATTAAAAACTGAATCTGCATTTGTAGCTTCAACCGAAGTTCCATCATAAGTAATAGAAGAAGTTCCTAACATTGCTTCAAAATGGTGACTATCGGCAACATTAAATTTATAAGTTGCTAAATTATCCCAGGTAAGGGTTTTACCTTTGTTCATGTTTTGATTTACTTTATCAAAAGCAGTGTTTGCATAAATCGATAATCTGTAAACTGGTGTATAAGAATGTCCTTCGCCAGCGTAGTAATCAAGTCCTAAAGTAGTTTTGAATGTCAGGTTTTTGATTGGCTCAATTTGCAAATACACATTTCCAAGTAATTTTTGGTTGTTATTTTCATTTTGATTGTTATAAACCATCAATGCATATGGATTTGCCTGACCTGCCAACCAAGGTTCTGTATTGTTTGTAGTATCATAATAATTGCCTTTATCATCGTACATTGGCAATAATGGAGAAGCCTGGAAAGCACTTCTTAAAGAATTGTTGTATTGATTTCCAACACCAATTCCGTTTTTATTAATATAAGCAAAACTTAAATTTTCACCCAATGTTACCACATCTTTGTATAATTTATGTTCTGAATTGAATCTGAAATTGTAACGCTCATAGTTCGATAAATCGCCTCCGCCTACAACTCCTTCTTGTCCTAAGTAAGACAATGAAGTAGAATAAACCGAAGTATCTGAACCTCCTGATGCACCAAAAGCAAAGTTTTTAGTTGCCGCATTATCAGTCACCATTTTATCCATCCAGTTGGTTCCTGCGCCTAACTGAGCAATTTGAGCATTTGTAAAATAAGGATTCTTCCCTGAGTTTACTGCTGCTTCGTTTAAGATAGTAGCATATTCTGTTGCATCTAGTAAATCTACTTTTCTTGCTACAGATTGTACACCATAATACTGATCAAATGTGATTTGTCCTGCTGATCCGCGTTTTCCTTTTTTGGTAGTTACCAAAATAACTCCGTTTGAAGCCTGCGAACCATAAATTGCTGCAGAAGCCGCATCTTTTAAAACAGAAATAGATTCGATATCAGAGTTGCTTAGATAAGAAATATCACCTGTCAATATTCCGTCTACAACATATAATGGAGTGGTTCCGCCTGTAGAACCTGCTCCTCTGATTACCACATTCAGACCTTCTCCCGGCTGCCCCGAAGTAGAAGTTACCTGTAAACCTGCTGCCTGCCCCTGAAGTGCCTGAAGCGCATTTGTAGTGTTTGTTTTAACAAGACTCTCACCGCTAACCTGAGTAACGGCATTGGTTACAAGAGTTTTCTTTTGAGAGCCGTATCCTACCACAACAACTTCTTTTAGTTCTGCTGTTTCTTCCTGTAAAACAACATTAAGTTTCGTTTGTGTTCCTACGGTAATTCTTTGTTTTTTGTATCCAATAAAAGTAAATACAAGCACATCGCCCGTTTTTGCTTCTATTTTATAATTCCCGTCAAAATCAGTTGCAGCACCAATTTTTGTTCCTTCGACTGCAACAGAGGCACCTGGAATCCCCATTCCATCTGAACCCGATGTTACATTTCCGCTTACAGATCGGGATTGTGCCTGAGCAAAACCTGACTGTATCATAAATAAGCTAAAAAACAGTGCCATACAAAACGGAAGCAGTGTTTTAATACAATATTTGCTTTTCATAATTAATAAGAGTTGGTTTAAATTAAGTTAGTTACGGTATAAATGATTAAAAGTGTAAGTCTTCTTTGATTTTTGATTCCCTAAAATTTCCAATTCAGTTGTATTTTCTTTCAATTACAGTCTAAAAAAGTACTATTTTTAAAACTTATAGTCAAACTGAACTTATCTTATGGTAAATTTGACTACAAGTGTAAAACTTTTTTTCTATTTTAGCAAAATATTAAGGGTATTTTTTTTCTATTCTGATTTATGCGATTGCATTTTTGCCAATCTAATAACGATATAGACTAAAGCCGAATAATAAATATTGAAAAAAAAGTGAAGTAGCATTTTGATAATCAATTCATTAAAGAGTTTCTAATTATAAAATCATTTTTATAGCAAAAACTCAAAAGACTGATAATCAATTTTTTGATTTGTTAAAAAAATATTAAGTAACCTATAAAGACAGTTATGCATTTTATTTGCTTAATTTGTCATAATTAATTCGCCATATGGATAAAAAAGTAGATGCCGAATCTGTTGCAAAAGCCGAACAAAATGCAATGAATGCAATTACTATTGACTGCGTTGTATTTGGTTTTGATGCAGGAAGTCTTGAAGTACTATTAGTACAACACGCAGAAGGAATTAGTAAAGGAAAATGGGGACTTCCGGGAGGATGGATTTACAAAAAAGAAAGTACGGATGATGCCGCGCATCGTTTATTAGATGAACTAACCGGTCTTGACAATATTTATCTGGAGCAATTAAAAGCTTTTGGAGATCCCGATCGTTTCCCGCTTCGTCGTGTTATTACGATAGGATATTATGCACTTGTAAAAAGAGAAGATTATAATATTAAAGCTGGTTTTACGGCATCTGATGCGAAGTGGTATAAGATTAACAATATTCCGGATCTAATTTATGACCATAACGAAATTTTATCTTATAGTTTAAGGCATCTTCGTAACCGTGTTCGTCAGGCGCCAATTGGATTTAATCTTTTGCCGGAAAAATTTACTTTATTACAACTGATGCAGCTCTATGAAGAAATCCTTGGAGTTGAAATGGATAAATCTAATTTTCGCCGAAAAATTCTTCACATGAAATTGCTGGTGGCTCTCGACGAAAAACAACAAGACGTTTCGCACAGAGCCGCAAAATTGTATAAATTTGAGCCGGATATTTATCAAAAATTAACCGAAAAAGGTTTTAACTTTGAATTTTAAAACCCTATAAAAAGTAATAAACAGCATCATTGGAAAATAATTCTATAACTGATAACAAAGCGACATCGCAAACTAACATGCCTGCTATTGAAGGTGTAACGGTAGATTGTGTAATATTCGGATTTAAGAAAGAAAGTCTCGAAGTGCTTTTGGTACAACATGCTATAGGAGAAAGTGAAGGAAGCTGGGGATTATTGGGAGGCTGGGTCAAAAAAGAAGAAAGCGCCGAAGATGCCGCACAAAGAGTTTTGTATGAACTGACGAGTCTGGACAATATTTATCTGGAACAACTTAAAGCATTTACCAATCCAAATCGGGTATTAGATCGTCGGGTTATTACAATTGGTTATTATACTTTGGTCAATCAGGAAGATTATAATGTAAAAGCGAGTCTTGCAGTAAGGGAAGCAAAATGGTGTAAAATCAATGAAATCCCGAATTTGATTTTTGATCATAACGAGATTTTAGATTTTAGTTTAATGCAACTTCGAAACCGTGTACGCCAGGCACCTATTGGTTTTAATCTCTTACCTGAAAAATTTACTTTATTGCAATTAATGCATCTTTATGAAGAAATTTTAGGAATTGAACTGGACAAATCTAATTTTAGAAGAAAAATTCTTCATATGAAATTATTGCTCGAACTTGATGAAAAACAACAGGATGTTTCGCATCGAGCAGCAAAACTGTATAAATTTGATGCTGAAATCTACAAGAAATTAACCGAAAAAGGGTTTAATTTTGAGTTTTAGGGTTTCTTTTAAATATCTCGAACCAACTATCGGGCAACTACATTTCAGAATCCAAAACTTTGCGCTATCTTTGCTCCTTAAAAGTGCACTCTGAAACAATTGTTGCAGTGCAATTTATACCCTGAAAATACTTAAACTCGCAAAGAGAATTGATATATTAAAATGAAGAAGATACGTAACTTTTGCATTATTGCACACATTGACCACGGTAAAAGTACATTGGCAGACCGCTTATTGGGCGCTACACAAACTGTTACAGCTCGTGAAGAAAAAGCACAATTGCTTGACAACATGGATCTGGAGCGCGAGCGTGGAATTACCATAAAAAGTCACGCCATACAAATGGAATATACTTATAAGGGAGAGGAATATATTTTAAATTTAATTGACACTCCTGGTCACGTTGACTTTTCATACGAGGTCTCTCGTTCGATTGCAGCCTGTGAAGGCGCGCTTTTGATTGTTGATGCTGCACAAAGTATTCAAGCACAAACGATTTCAAACTTATATTTGGCATTAGAAAATGACCTGGAAATTATTCCGGTTTTAAATAAAGTCGATTTACCAAGTGCTAACCCGGAAGAGGTTAGTGATGATATTATCGATTTATTAGGATGTAAATTGGAAGATATTATTCATGCTTCGGGAAAAACAGGTTTTGGTGTTGAAGATATTTTAGCTGCTATTATCGAAAAAATTCCTGCTCCAAAAGGAAATAAAGACGAACCTTTACAGGCTTTGATTTTTGACTCGGTTTACAATCCGTTTCGTGGAATCGAGGTAATCTTTAGAGTTGTAAACGGTGAAATCAAAAAAGGGCAAAAAATTAAATTCATGGCTACTGGCAATGAATATTTTGCTGACGAAATTGGAACTTTAAAATTAAATCAGGTTCCTAAAAATGTAATTTCTGCCGGCGATGTTGGTTATTTAATTTCCGGAATTAAAGAGGCAAAAGAAGTAAAAGTAGGTGATACACTTACGGATGCTAAAACGCCTACTACTAATATGATTACAGGTTTTGAGGATGTAAAACCGATGGTTTTCGCCGGAATTTATCCTGTAGATACTGAAGATTATGAAGATTTGCGTTCTTCTATGGAGAAATTGCAACTTAATGATGCTTCATTAGTTTTTACTCCTGAAAGTTCTGCTGCATTAGGATTTGGTTTCCGTTGCGGATTCTTAGGAATGCTTCACATGGAAATTATTCAGGAACGTTTAGAGCGTGAATTTGACATGACTGTAATTACTACAGTTCCCAACGTTTCGTATCTTGCTTACACTAAGAAAGATCCGGAAACTGCATTTGTTGTAAACAATCCTTCTGACTTACCTGAACCATCTCGTTTAGACAGAGTTGAAGAGCCATTTATAAAAGCTACCATTATTACAAAAGCTGATTTCGTAGGAAACGTTATGAGTTTATGTATCGAAAAGCGTGGTTTAATTACCAATCAGACGTATTTAACAACTGAACGTGTTGAATTGAACTTTGACATGCCATTGGCGGAAATTGTATTCGATTTTTATGATCGTTTAAAAACAGTTTCAAAAGGTTATGCTTCTTTTGATTATTCTCCTATCGGAATGAGAACTTCAAAATTAGTAAAACTTGACGTTCTTCTTAATGCTCAGACTGTTGATGCGCTTTCTGCATTGATTCACGAAGATAACGCGTACAATATTGGTAAAAAAATGACCGAAAAATTACGTGAGTTAATTCCAAGACAACAATTTGACATTCCGATTCAAGCGGCAATTGGTGCTAAAATTATTGCGCGTGAAACGATTAAAGCACTTCGTAAAGACGTTACCGCAAAATGTTATGGTGGAGATATTTCGCGTAAGCGTAAACTTCTTGAAAAACAGAAAAAAGGTAAAAAACGTATGAGACAAGTAGGAAACGTTGAGATTCCGCAAGAAGCTTTTATGGCTGTTTTAAAATTGAACGACTAAGTTTTTTTTAGAGAATAGAAGAAAGAAACAAGAATATAGATTAAACCCGATGACGTAAAAGTTGTTGGGTTTTTTATTTGTTTTCATGTTATTTTATTATAAGCCAAAACTTACAAAAACACAAAACAGTAACCTAATCAATTGATTTTTAACTCATTTAACTCAAAGCAATGTTAATTTTAAGATAAAATTGTATTTTTAATCCTACAACTTTTAAACATGTAAGATTATGAAAACCAAATTATCAGTTATTTTAGCGCTTTTCACATTTTCTTTTGTGAATGCACAGCAGGATCAAGTTGATTCAGAAATGAACACCGCAAAAGGTATCACTTTTAGTCATGGTGATATGTTTATTGAAGGTGCACTGCAAATTAGTACCGGAGGAGATCGCGATTATTATGCTTTTAATCCAAAATTTGGATATTTTCTCAACGACAAATTTGCTGTTGGAGCACAACTAAGCTTTTCCAGTGATAAATATGAATCAACAGATACTAAAACAAACATTTTTGGTATTGGCGGATTTGCAAGATATTATGTTTTAGAACTAGATAAAAAACGTTTTAAAGCTTATGGAGAAGTTGGCTTAGGTTATGGTCGAAATAAAATTGAAGACAATACCGGTTCTGATGACAGCAACAGTTTAACCGCCAATATTAATGTTGGTTTGAATTATTTCGTAACCAAAAACATTGCCGTTACTTTTACTCTGGCAAATATTTTATCTTATAATAGTGTTTCTCCAGAAAATGGACCTTCATCCAGTACTTTTGAATTAAACGTAAATTTATTCGAAAATATATTTGATCAGCCAAAGTTCGGATTATTATATAGATTTTAAAAATAAGATTGCTCAAACTGCAATTCTTAGATTTATATATCAATCTTTTCAAATAGAGTAATTAACCCAATAACAAATGTTATTGGGTTTTTTATTGGTATCTAATTAAATATGTGACTTTACAATAATTGCTAGCTGAATTATTAAATTTTAACAAAATAAAACTTTCTTTTATTTAGTAAATTTGTAAGTTTTAATTTACTTTTATAAAATTTAAAACATATTCTTAATTTAAACTATTTACTATGAAAACGAAACTAATTACTCTGATTGCGTTATTTACAATTTGCTTTGCCTCGGCACAGCAACAAGAAATTGAAACTGAATTACATTCGGCAAAAGGCGTCCAATTTGAAAAAGGGGATATGTTTGTAGAAGGTGCACTTTCTGTGAGTACAGCAAGTGATCAAAATCATTTTGGGTTTACTCCAAAATTTGGATACTTTTTAACAGACAAATTAGCTGTAGGTGCAGACTTGGGTTATTCTCACACAAAAATTAAGTCTACTGATCAAAAAGAATCAGTATTTGGTATTGGTGTATTGGCCAGATATTACTTTTTGCAATTAGATTCAAAACGTTTTAAAGCGTATAGCGAGGCTGGATTAGGGTATGGACGCAATACAACTAAATCTGCTGTTATCGATGACACAAATAATAGTGTAAAAGCAAATATATCGGTAGGTTTAAACTATTTTATTACCAAAAACATTGCAGCAACTTTTGTTTTAGCTGACGTTTTATCGTACAACAATGTTTCTGCTGGAGATCAACCATCAACAGATACTTTCAATTTAAACCTAAATGTGTTCCAAAATATTTTCAGCCAGCCAACATTTGGACTTTTGTATAAATTTTAAATTTTGCTGATTCAAAGTAAAAGCTGTCTCAATTTGGGACAGCTTTTTTGTTTATTTAAACCTATAACCTTTGTAACTTTGAACCTCTAACCGCTGAACCTAAAAAAAATGCTCGACGAATCTCCTAAACGATTTGACAGAATTGTTGCTATTCTAATTCAGTTGCAGTCTAAAAAGATTGTGAAGGCACAGGAATTGGCAGACCGTTTTGATTGTAGTTTAAGGACCATTTACAGAGACATTAGAACTCTTGAAGCTTCCGGAGTTCCTATTTATAGCGAAGCCGGAGTTGGTTATGCTTTGATGGAAGGTTATCGGTTACCTCCTGTAATGTTTACCCGCGAAGAAGTTAGCAGTTTTATAGCTGCCGAAAAGCTGATGCAGAAATTTACCGATCCTACTTTGGGAACGCATTATTCATCGGCGATGTTTAAATTAAAGTCGGTTTTAAGAAGTGCAGATAAAGATTATCTTTCGAATATTGAATCCAGAATTGTCATGCAAACTGCAGAACCAATGTTTAATGATAATTCACCTAATACTCTGGCGGTTCTTTTTGAAGGTATTGCAGAGAAAAAACAGATTCTTTTAACATACAAAACTTTTGAAAAGGACGAAACAACACAACGAAATCTCGAACCCGTTGGTGTATTTCACGATCATAACAATTGGTATTTTCTGGGATATTGTCATTTGCGACAAGATTATCGCCAGTTTCGAACCGACCGAATTCAGCTTATAAAAAAAACAGAACTTGATTTTACAATCGAACACAATTCACTGGAAACTTATTTAACTAAAAACGAAACGATTCCAACAACAAAAGTCCGAATCCTAATCGAAAAAAAGATAGCAAGGTATTTAGCAACCGAAAGAAAGTATCATGGCTATATCTCAGAGAAAGAAATTGACGAACATATCGAAATGACTTTTATGTCCCGGGATATAGAAAGTGCATTTCCGCGTTGGTTCTTAATGTTTGGAGATTATGCAACTATACTTGAACCTGAAATATTGAAAACGAAAGTTTTAGAATTAATTGAAGTCAACAAAAAAAGACTTTTATAAAAAAACTCCTAATGAAACCTTGTTTCATTAGGAGTTTTTTTATCTTTATTTCTGACCTTTTACAACATTATAAAAATTATAATCTGTATTTGAAGCATCGGTTATATCAATATTCCGGCCAATAGTCACAATTTGACCTCTATGATACGTACCATGATTGACAACTTGCAATAAATACTCCGAAAGCGGTAATTCGCATTCAAACCAGGGATTACTAATTTTAACTTCTTTTGCCAAAGCTTCTTCCGACAATGAATTAATAAAATCTGTAAGTTTTTGAGATGAATTCAGCAATCCGGCAAATACATCATCCGTAGACAACTCGCTAAGTTCTTTCTTTTCTGCCGGAGCAGTTTCTGAAATAACAGAAAACCAATATTCTTCCGTTGCCCAAATATGATCCAGTGTTTTCATTATACTTGAATAACTTGAAGCCACTTCTGCATTAAGCAAATCATCGGATTTAGGCGAAAGCCAATTTACAAATTGCTGATTTACCCATAAATTGTAATTAGCATAATTGGACATTATAGTCTTTAAACTCATAGTTTTTAAATTTAATTTTTATTGAACGAAATTCTTTGACTTTTAAAGTTAATTATCTTTCCCAGAAAAATGGCGGTTCGATATTTAATGCTCTTAAATATACATAAGCCTGACCTCTATGATGAACTTCATTATCAATAAAGTATAAGACATTCTGGATAATTGGAAATTCATACTGACCAAAAAGATTAAAAGTCTCGCTAAAATCCTCAACCGATAATTGCTCCCAATACGTATTGATTTCTGCAGTTGCTTCGTCCCACTTTTCCAGATATTGTGCTTTAAAAATAAGTTTTTCAGTCCCTTCCGTATAAGGCTCACTTACTCGATTTACAATTCCTTTAAGCGCCGGAGCTGCAATTGCCAAAAGTTCATCTACTAATTTAGCAAAAGGTCTCATTCCGCCAATAGAAAATTCAAAGAAATCCTTTTCCGGGAAAATTTCAATTAAACGACGAGTTAAAGCTCTATGACCTTGCCAGTGTTTCAATAAATCTTCTGAAGTAATTACTTGTGCTTCTAATGTTTTCATGATTTTAAAGTTTTAAATTTTTAATACTTCAAAAGTAAAATGGGCTGGTGACAACAGTTTGTCAGCAGGAAAAAAATAATTTTAAATTATTTTTTCTATCATTAATAATTAGTTCACAATACAGAATTTAGACGCACTGCAGTGCGTCTCTACAGACAATTCTTTTATAAAAAACCTTTGCATCTTTGAACCTTTGTGCCTTTGTAACTTAAAAAGAAAAATCCTTTGTACCTTTGCACCTTAATAACTTTGGAACTTAAGAGAAATGATTGAAGATAAAAATCCGCAGCGCACCAGTATAGCCCAATTGGGAGAATTTGGTTTAATTGAACATTTAACCAAAAATTTTGATGTTACGCAGGAATCTACTTTAAAAAGTATTGGCGATGATGCCGCAGTTCTGGATTTTAAAGATAAAAAAGTAGTAGTTTCTACCGATTTATTGATTGAAGGCGTACATTTTGATCTGGCTTACATGCCATTGAAGCATTTAGGATACAAAGCCGTTGTGGTAAACATCTCAGATATTTGTGCCATGAATGCAAAACCAACACAGATAACAGTTTCTGTTGCAGTTTCGAATCGTTTTCCACTTGAAGCTTTGGAAGAATTATTTGAAGGAATTACGCATGCAGCAAAAGAATATAAAGTTGATGTTATTGGCGGTGATACTACCTCATCTCAAAAAGGATTAATTATAAGCATCACTGCAATTGGTGAAGCATATGAAGATGAAATCGTTTATAGAAACGGTGCAAAACAAACCGATTTATTGGTTGTAACCGGAGATATCGGCGCAGCTTATATGGGATTACAGGTTTTGGAACGCGAAAAACAAGTTTTCCAGGTGAACCCAAACAGTCAGCCGGATCTTGATCCTTATACTTATTTGGTCGAAAGACAATTAAAACCGGAAGCACGTAAAGATGTTCGTACTTTATTGCACGCTCTTGAAATAAAACCAACTTCGATGATTGACATTTCAGACGGATTATCATCTGAAATTATTCATTTATGCAAACAATCAAAAGTGGGTTGTAATTTATACGAAGACAAACTGCCTTTGGATCCTCAGTTTATTTCAACTTGCGAAGAATTTAATATTGACAGCACCACAGTTGCGATAAATGGTGGTGAAGATTATGAATTACTGTTTACAATCGATATTAATGACTTCGACAAAATAAAAGGAAATCCGAATTTCTCTATTATCGGCCACATGGCAGACGAAAGCGAAGGAATACATCTTGTAACACGTGCAAACACAAAAATTGCTTTAAAAGCACGTGGATGGGATGCCTTGAGCGAAGAATAGGTAGAAACTCCAAATAAAAAATTCCAAATTCCAATCACTTAAATGCAATTGGAATTTGGAATTTTCACTTTTTTGGAATTTATCTTTAAAAAAGCCCCTTGCTTTTTGCTTCTTTCACCAATTCTTCGTCAGAACCGGTTCTTATCTTCAGCAAATCTTTTAAGTTTACTTTTCTCTTTTCTATTGCTCTTAAAGAAATAGGAATATAATGTGACATTTCTTCTACCAGCGTTCCTTTTGACAGATGAAATAAAATCTGCTTATCAAATTGGTCTATTTCTATAGCATTATGTGTAGACTGGTTCAGCATTTTTACAACCGACTGACTGTAGTATTTTTCATTTTTCATTACTTTATCAAAAGCATAAAGCAATTCATCAAAAGTTAAATCATTTTTTATCACCAGACCGTTGGGGTTAATTGTTCTAATGATGGTTTTAATTTTTAGCAACTCTGTATACATTGTAAGGAGGATAATTTTACAATGCGGCATTTTTTTCATAATCAACCTCGCCAGATCTTCACCCGAAAAAAGCTCTTTCTCTTCATAAGCCGGCATACTGATATCTAAAAAAGCAATATCAAAATCGGGAGTAGCCTCATCTTCCAGCAAATCATAAGCAGATCTGCAATCATAAGCCTGAGAAATAACAAAATCGTACTCTTTTGGATTGTACCGCGTAATTGCATTTTTATATCCTTCAATAATAAAAGGATGGTCGTCTACAATTAAAATATTTCGCTTAAGCGTTGGCGAAAAGGGAGTTGTGTCAAATGTCATTATTATTATGTAGGTTAATTTTTTGGTCGATTGGGACTTTAACTGTGAGAATTGTTCCTTCTCCTTTGGCAGATTTTATTGTAACTGTGCCCTTACATTCGGTTGCTCTGTATTGAATATTATGCAAACCTATTCCGTTTTTTGTTCTTTTTGTATTAAAGCCTATTCCGTCATCTGAAACAGATAAAACCAAATAATCGATTTCACTTTTAAACTCCACTATAATGATATCAGCTTTGGCATATTTATTACAATTCTGAAGTGCTTCCTGAACAATTCTATATAAATTAATCTTGACAATATTATCAACAAGCTCCCATTTTATATGGGGGTCAAATTTTGTAATTAATTTGGAATAATGCGTGTTTCGCTGATTTTCAAACAGTTTCTTTAAAATCGCAACAAAATTATTAATTAATTCTGATTTTTCTCTATTTAGATCATGCGAAATTTCACGAATATCCTCTTCTATATGCTTCAGTTCGGTTAAATACTTTTTTCTTTTTGATGCTGCCTGAGCTTCATCAACTTTATCTAAACTGTCTAAACTGATTCTTACACCAAACATTCGCCCCAAAACACCATCGTGCAATTCCTGAGCCACTTTTTTCTTTTCTTTAATTCGGGTTTGTTCGATCTCGTTTTGCTGAGAAATCATTAGATTATAGATATCCTCATTTGCAATCTGCTGCTGCTGTTTAAAAAGCAACTCTCTATTTCTAGCTTGCTGCGTTTTGTAAACATAGAAAAATAAACCCAATAATGTACAAATGCTAAAAACGTAAATTAAAGTTTTATTCTTTTCTTGTAAGTTTGAGTTTTGATCCTTTATTTCGTTGGTTTCATATTCGATACGGGAGAATTTCTCACCCATTTTTCGCTCAGCCTTCTGCAATTTTTCATTAAGCCCAATATATTCTTCGGAGTAACGCGAAGCATTTTTAGGATCAACAATTGCAATTTGTTTAAGAGCGTCTAATATATATCTTAATTTACTGGATTTCCTTGAAAGAGCTAAAGCTTGTTTCGAAAACTGAAGAGCTCTAAAAGTATCTTTTTTGAATGCATAATATTCAGACAGATGAATTTTATTTAATATAATTCCCGACTCCAACTTTAAACTATCTCTAATTTTTAAAGCTTCATAAAATTGTGATGGCAATTCAGTAAGTTCCTCTGATTTAAATTTGGCATACGCTAAATTGTCCAATAGCATTGCATAAAGAACTGTATAATCAGTAAATAAATCTTTTTCCTCTAATCCCTTTTTAAAATAAATTCTAGCCTTATTAAAATTATGCATGTTTAAATACACATACCCAATATTATTAAGGGAAGTTGCTTTTAATTGGAACTCTAATGGAATTGATTTATCTTCAAGCATAGATAATGCTTTGTTATGATACTCTAGTGCTTTATCATATTCTTCACGTTCATTATATATAATTCCAAGTAAATTATAACCATCATATAGAATATGGCTAACATTTTTTTTTGTTTTTAAAATATTAAGTGCTTTAAAAACTGTAATTTCACTTTCGAAAAAATCACCTTCCTTTAACTGTAAATCCGCTTTGCTTATAAAGGTCTTGGCTAAATTCAAATCATCACTAATTCCTAAATATATTTTTTCTGCTCTGAAATAATTTAAAAAGGCACTATCAGAAACCATTTGCGAGCGATAATAATCTCCCAAATAGGTATAGACTTTAGCAATACTTAATGAATCTTTGCTTTGTATAGATCTTTCAAGAATTAACTTTGAGACTTTTTGATAAGACTTTAAATCGTTCATATTATAATAACGATTGGCCACCTTAAAAAGGTTTACTCTATTAAGAGAATCATTTTTTTGAGCAATAATTATATCAAATGCTTTTTGATTATAATTTTGCTTGTATTGTAAAGGCAAATTAGCATCATTTGCTAATGACAAATAAATAGGCAAACTATCATTTGGAGATTTTACATTTTCATCTTTTCTACTTTTACTTGTACAGCCCAAAAGGACAAGAAATAAAAATAATAATATCTGAGAATGTTTTTTCAAGGTATAGTTTTTGATTTTTCTCAAAAATACTAAAACTATAGACATAAAAAAAGGTTGTCAAAAATGACAACCTTTTTTTACTATTTTATTATTTATTTAATTAGTCTAATTTTATGTTAGATTTTGTTAACTGGCTATCGGAAACAAAACTACTTAAGTGTTTCTCTGAATTAGCCTTTTTAGATGTATTATAAGCGTAGTCTGTCTTTTTATCTCTTTTTCCTGCCTGTCCACCAGTACCATCTGAACCCATTATTATAATATCAATACCTGCAAGATCTGTCTTTTTGTCTCTTTTTCCTGCTTGTCCACCAGTACCATCTGAACCCATCATTATATCAATTCCCGCAACTGCAGTATTTGTTTTTTCTGGAGCTTCAAATGAAGTTGCTACTGTTACTAAAGAAAATAATCCGAATATTAATGCTGCTTTTTTCATGATTTGAGGTTTTAAATGTTTTGTCTTTTTTTGTTTTTGGAGGTGATTGCGTTGTGCAAATCAGGGTGTAAAATTATACCCGGAAACGAAAAAAAAGTACATTAAAACCAGTGTTTATGGTAGATCATGCCCAAATGATAGTCACTGAGCGTCAAATACATGTAAACACTTTATTTTTAGATTTCTAAATAATTACCGTCTGCGATGTCTGCGATAATTGAATCAAGGTTTGCTTTGTAAGTTTTGGAAAAAGGAATCTTTTTTGGAGAGTTTTTAATATAACAAACGGAATTTCCGTTATGAATTCTGGCAATATAGTTTTGATTGATGATATAACTATTATGAATTCGAACAAACGGATGAACTAAAACACTTTCAAAATGCTTTAAAGTCTTAAATGCAGTAATCATTTCACCCGAAGCGAGGAATATATCGGTAGAATTATTATCGGCCTGAAAATAACAGATATCCGAAGCATTCATATAGCGATAATCTCCATACGATTTAACGCAGATAATAAGTGGTTTTTCGGCTTCAAAAGTTATTTTATGATCTGGTAGTACTACAGATTGAATTTCTTCTTTTAAATCGGAAATTTCTTTCCTTAAGCTAATTTGTTCAAAATCAGTGACATTAGCTATATTTTCTTCAAAATGAGTGTCTTTAGATTCTAAAAGGGTCTTTTGCAGTTTTAAAAGGGTCTTTAATAAATCTACGTGCGTTAAAGGTTTTAGAATATAATCGAAAACATTATACTGAATGGCATCAAAAGCCAAATCCTTTTTGGTTGTAGTGACAATGATTTTCGGAATAACAGATAAATATCGATATAGTTCACCAATAAATGCTAAAGACAAGTCGCTTTGTGAATTTTCCGGATCAATTTCCAGAAAAATAAAAGAAGGCCGGTATTCTAAAACCAAATTTAATCCCTGATTGTAATTCGTAGCAGAAGCTATAAAAGTTAATTCTGAAAAACCCTCTGCAACAATTCTGGTTTTCAAAATGCTTTCAGCGTCATTGTCAATAATGATGTACGAATACTTTTTCAATTTTTATTTTAATGATTTTTTAATGAACTTCGATTTGTATCTCTCCATTCATCTTTTAGCTTTAGTATATAAGGGGGCAAATAAAATTACTCATTTCACTATTACAAATCATTCATTGTTAACACATTAACCACGAATGTTAATACATAAAGATGAAATGCAAAAATGTCCGATGAAATACACATTTCAAAATTAAAAAAATCCCAAACTCCTCACAGGAATTTGGGATTTTTATCTTGCTAATTAAGAAAATTACATTTTCATTAACCAGTTTTTCATCGAAACTTCGTTTTCAATAATAGCTCTTAATTCGCTAATCTTAACACGATCTTGTTTCATTGTATCTCTATGACGAATAGTTACTGTTTCATCTTCGATAGTCTGGTGATCTACAGTAATACAGAAAGGAGTTCCTAATGCATCCTGTCTTCTGTAACGACGACCTACAGCATCTTTCTCATCATAAGCAACATTGAAATCCCATTTTAAATCTTCGATGATTTTTCTTGAAATTTCTGGTAATCCATCTTTTTTAACCAATGGTAAAACTGCTGCTTTTGTTGGCGCTAATACTGCCGGTAATTTAAGTACTGTTCTTGATGAACCGTCTTCTAAAGTTTCTTCTTGCAACGATGTTGCAAAAACAGCCAAAAACATACGATCCAGACCTACAGAGGTTTCTACCACGTATGGTACATAGTTTTCATTTAATTCAGGATCAAAATATTGTAATTTTCTTCCTGAGTATTCTTCGTGTGCTTTTAAGTCAAAATCGGTACGAGAGTGAATTCCTTCCAATTCTTTAAATCCGAATGGGAAATTAAATTCAATATCAGCCGCTGCGTTTGCGTAATGCGCTAATTTTTCGTGATCGTGAAAACGGTAATTTTCTTTTCCTAATCCTAAAGACAAATGCCATTTCAAACGCGTTTCTTTCCAGTATTCGTATGATTTCATTTCTTCTCCCGGACGCACAAAAAATTGCATTTCCATTTGTTCGAATTCACGCATACGGAAAATAAATTGTCTTGCAACAATTTCGTTTCTGAACGCTTTACCCGTTTGAGCAATTCCAAAAGGAACTTTCATACGACCCGATTTCTGAACATTCAGGAAGTTTACAAAAATACCCTGAGCTGTTTCCGGACGTAAATAAAGATCCATTGCAGACTCTGCAGAAGCTCCCAATTTAGTTCCGAACATTAAGTTGAATTGTTTTACCTCAGTCCAGTTTCTTGAACCGGTTTCAGGATCAGCGATTTCAAGCTCTTCAATTAAAGCTTTAACATCGGCTAAATCCCCGTTTCCTAAAGAACGTCCTAAACGCTCTCTAATTTCTTTTTCTTTAGCCAAATATTCAATTACACGAGCATTTGTAGTTACAAATTCTTCTTCGTTGAATGCATCGCCAAAACGAGCTTTTGCTTTTTCGATTTCTTTTTTAGCTTTCAGATTAATTTTTTCAGCAAAATCTTCTACTAAAACGTCAGCTCTATATCTTTTTTTAGAATCTTTATTGTCAATTAACGGATCATTGAATGCATCAACGTGGCCTGAAGCTTTCCAGGTTGTCGGGTGCATCAATATTGCCGCGTCAAGGCCGACAATATTTTCATTCATCTGAACCATTGATTTCCACCAATATTCACGAATATTCTTTTTTAATTCGACACCATTTTGTGCATAATCATACACTGCACTCAATCCATCGTATACTTCGCTCGACGGAAAAATAAATCCGTACTCTTTTGCGTGCGAAACCACATTCTTAAATAAATCGTCTTGTTTTGCCATAGTGATGCAAAAATATAAAAAGTACGTTGAAAAAAAAGAAAAATTACAAAGATTGAAGCTTTGATTTGGTTATTTTTGTAACTAAATTCTTTCTATTTGTGTTTAATTATATAATAAATCTGTTTTTCCCTAAAGTTTGCTCCGGATGCCGATCGGTTTTGATGACAAATGAAAGTGTTTTGTGCACCATTTGCCGACATGAATTACCGCTTACTCAATATCATTTAGATTCTAATAACGAAGCCGTTAAGAAGTTCTATGGAAAAATCGAGATTGAACACGCATCCGCTCTTTTGTATTTTAATAAAAAAGGCATCGTTCAGGAACTTATTCATAATTTAAAATATAAAGGTCATGAAGAAATAGGGACTGTTTTGGGCAATTGGTATGCCGAAGATTTAAAAGAACTCAAACTAAAAAAACCATTTGATGTTGTTATTCCGGTTCCGCTTCATTCAAAGAAACTTAAAGAAAGAGGTTATAATCAGGTTACTACTTTCGGAACAACTTTGGCTGATGCTTTACATCTAACTTTTGATGCTTCTGTTTTATATCGAAAGCGTTACTCAAAAACGCAATCAAAGAAAAACCTTTTAGGCAGATCTGAAAACATTGATTCTATTTTTGATGTTCATTTTTCAGAAGCAAATCACGATAAACATTTTTTAATTGTTGATGATGTTTTAACAACCGGAGCCACGCTTGAGGCTTGTGCCCGTGCATTATTGAAAATTCCGGGAGCAAAAATTAGTATTGTGTGCATGGCAATGGCGCATTAATCAGGAAAACCTTTTAAACAAAAATTCCAAATTCTGATCAAATCGCTGTTTGACTGGAATTTGGAATTTGAGATTTAAAACTTTTAAAACCGTTTAGTTCACTATAATTTTCCTTACGGTTCTTTTATCTCCGTCAATTACAGAAATAAGATATATTCCCGAAGAAACATTTGGCAGCTGAATATTTTGACTAAACTGTTTTGTTGGCGGATAGGTTTTTAAATATACTTGTTTGCCTAAAATATCATGTACATAGATCTTTATTTCTGACAATGAATCGCTTTTAAACTGGATATTGAAATTTCCTTTGTTTGGGTTTGGATAAAGATTAAAATCTATTTTATTAAAATCATCTGAATCTAAGGTAAAGGTCTGACTACAAATATTTATCGAAGCTGAATTTATCGTTCCAAACTTTCCAACCACAGCATCTCTTACTTTAAAAGTCCAGGTTCCAGCAGGACTTTGACCATTAAATACACTTAAAAAATCTACCGGAATAACAATTTGCTGCGTTGTTTTGTCGCAATCTAAAGCAACTCCCGAATCATCAAACTGAAGTACCAAAGTGGAATTTTTTCCGTCGCAGCTTTTATTAAACAATTGCACAACTGTTCCCTGAGGGTTTACAATTTGGATTTCTAGATCTGAAAGATTCTCATGTGTTACATTGATTAAAACATTTACATCTGAAATTGTAGCGTCAGATGCCGGAACTGTTACTGTTTTTGTCACAAAAGTTGTTGTATTCGGAATCGAAAATGAGCTTCCAAAACTATATGAATTACAAGATGTAGTTGCTGTATAACCTATTGCAAAAGCTTTTTTGTTTACGGCGTAATAGATATTACCCGTTGGCTGAATCATGATTCTGCAATTTTTTGAAGATGGTACACTCGTTGGAAGAACAATAACTTCGGAGCCATCATTTGGTGTATTTGCCACTAAAGTGATTGGAAAAGTTACGCCGCCATCTGTAGATAATTTAATATCAACTGTAGATGAACCTTGCAAAGTATTAGTATTATTTACATTCCACGTAACGGTATTACTCAATCCCTGTGTCCAACTCACATCATCATTAGCTTGTGATGTAATTTCAAACGGTCCGGCTGAAGCAGAAACATTTACAATCATTTCATCTGTACTGGTCTGACCTGCACCATCAGCGGCATTATCTCTGCCCGTTAAGGTAAAATGCAACGTTCTTGCAATAGACGAAACAGACTCCCAGGTTGTTGTTAATCTGTTCTGAATAACAGAGTTAAAACTAGGCATATAACGTATCAAACTACTACCTGGAACAACAGATCTAAACAAAGGCCCGTCAGGTTTTGTTGGATAAGCTTTACTATTTTCATCAGATGTAGTTGTTGCATTATCATATTCTTCCCAGTTATAAGTTACAGTATCTCCTTCCGGATCAGACCCTGTACCTGTTAAAACAAATGCGGTACTAATAGGAATTGTGTAATCTGAGCCCGCTTTAACCACTGGCGGATTATTGGTAATTGCTGTATCTACAGGGCAACTTTTTGTGGCCAGATTATTCTGAATTTGTAAAATACTGGCATAAGCAAAATAATCGTCTGAGTTATCCTGAACATCATAATCTGTAATTCCGGCATAACCCATAATAGTAGATCCGCTCCCTGGTTCTACATTTACGCTTGTTCTTTCTCCACTATCATAAGAAAAAGTATGCATTGCCCCTAACTGATGACCAAATTCATGCGCTACAAAATCAATGTCAAATGTATCTCCCTGAGGTTTTCCGTTAGATGGAGAAGTATAAGCACTTCCTTTTCCTAAAGGTTCATCAGTGGTTGGATTATCACAAACGCATCCAATACATCCGGCATTTCCGCCACCGCCCGTGGCACCAAATAAATGCCCAATATCATACCCGTTATTTCCTATAACCGACGTCAAAGTATTTTGCAGTTCGCTATTCCATGGTCCTTTTACTCCGTCCTTTGCTATAGAATAAGGATCTGTTGTTGCATCTGTATAAATTATATCATCATTATTTGCAATCAACACTAATCTTACTGCCAAATCTTTATTAAATACACCATTTACTCTTGTCAATGTTGCATTCATCGCGTTCAGTGCCTGAGCTTTTGATCCTCCAAAAAAAACAGCATATTCCCCAGTACAAGATAATGCCAAACGCAATGTTTTAAAAACCTTTGCATTCGATGTCGTTTTTCCTGTTTTTGCAGAAGCTGTTAAATTATTCTTTTTGTCTTCTGTTTTACAAATCATTCCTCTTGAAGCCTTATCACTTTGGGTAAATAAAACATACTGAGACTTATCATCCGGATTTTCTTCGATAAACTCCGTCGATTTATCAGCACGGAAAACCATGGTTTGCATTCCGTAAGGCGAAACACTAAAATGAATTTTTGCTGTTTTATCATCTACACCTGCTCCTTCATAAGCTCTAATTTCAGGATATTTTGCCTGCAATTCCGGTTCAAAGTTTGAAGATTCCCAAACCGTAAACTTTTCCAGACCTCCATTAAGGTTCGGAATTGTAATTACAGTATTTGTCTTTTTCGATATAGCGCTCGTAACCGGAGATAACTTCGCCCGCAGGTGTTCTGAATTTAATTTATAATACAATTTTTCAGAATCCGCATCATTTATCGTTTTACTTAAAAAAGTATTCGGACTTGTTTTTTGCCATAAATCATCGCTTTGAGCATGTATATTGGCAAAGGAGAAAATAAATAATATAAAAAGTAATTGTTTTTTCATATTCAGGGTCACTTAGAAAGATCAAAATTAAAAGAATTAAATCAAATTCTTACATATAAACGACATTTAATGCTTTTTAATCGACGAGTTGATTTATTTTCACAAAAAGTAAGATAATCTCAGTAAAAATCAATTGAGCTTGGTATCAAATTCAAAATAGATAGTATAAATTTGCACCATCTTAAATTATTTGTTTTGAAGCTCTTTCATTCTATAAACGATTTCCGTTCAACCAAGAAAACTATTTTAACTCTTGGAACCTTTGATGGCGTGCATATTGGTCACAAAAAAATTCTTGAACGAATTAATCAGAACACCGAAAACGGCAAATACGAAAGTTTGGTACTTACTTTTTTTCCGCATCCAAGAATGGTTTTGCAGGAAAAATCAGAAATAAAACTTTTAAACACTATTGGTGAAAAAACAAAGCTTCTGGAAGAAACAGGAATAGAAAACCTTATTATTCATCCTTTTAATGAAAGCTTCTCAAGACTTACTGCCGAAGAATTTGTGCATTCTATTTTAGTAGATCAATTTCATATTCAGAAAATAATTATTGGACACGATCATCGTTTTGGCAGAAACAGAACGGCTAATATTGATGATTTAATTGCTTTTGGAATTGAATATGGTTTTGAGGTTGAACAAATCTCAGCACAAGAAATTCAGGATGTTTCTGTAAGTTCTACAAAAATCAGAAAGGCACTTACCGAAGGAAACATGACCCTGGCCAATGAATATCTTGGTTATGCTTATTTTTTATCCGGTACAGTTGTAAAAGGAAAACAACTGGGAAGAACAATTGGTTTTCCAACGGCAAATATTGAGATTGAAGAAGACTATAAACTGATTCCTAAAATTGGTGTTTATGCGGTTAAAGCAATAGTAGACTCGAAAGAATTTTTCGGAATGATGAACATTGGCTTCAATCCTACTGTAAACGGTCAAAAGCAAACTATCGAAGTTAATCTTTTTGATTTTGATGCTGATATTTATGGTTCAAAAATCGAAGTTTCATTGTTGCATTATCTTCGTGAGGAACAAAAATTTGGTTCGGTAGAATTACTGAAAGCGCAGTTAAATCAGGACAAAATTGATGCTTTAAAATGTATTGAACAACTTTAATAAAGTTCTAAAAATACTTTTCCCGTTTTTTAAATCATCGTAGTTATTTTTTTAGTAAATTTGATATAGAACTCTGTTTTTCAAATATTTACTATTAACTTCTTTAAAAATAACCACTATGAAATTACCTAAAGAAATTACCAACGGGTTTCTGATATTCCTCGGAATAGGCATTTATTTTTTATTGATGAATGTACTTGGTCTGGCAGATTTATTCTATTTACGTACACTAAATGTATTTTTTATCTTTTATGGCGTAAACAGAACTATGCAAATGAACCTGCATGAAGGTGAAACCAATTTTGTATCGAATGCTGTTTCTGCAATGGCAACTTCTGTGGTTGGCGTGGCGTTGAGCATATTCGGATTACTAGTTTATAGTTATGCACGTGGCGGAGACGCATACGTAAAAACACTATCTGCAACTTTTATGTTTGGAGGAAATCCTTCTGTACCAACTTATTGCATTTGCTTATTGTTTGAAGGAATTGCGTCCTCTGTAATTGTAACTTTATTGATGATGCTCTATTGGAACAATAAATATGTAGCCGATTAATATTTCACATAAATCATAACATTTAGCACTCTAAAATCATAAAAAAGTATAATTCTATGATTTTAGAGTGTTTCTTTTTTGAAAATCACTGACAAATATTCATTTACAAAATTCAGCATTGGTTGATTAGAACAAATTAACTATTTTTGAGGCTTCAAAAACAATGTATTCATGAGCATTACAAAACACAATTGGACTAAAGACGAGATAATCGCCATATATAACAAACCCTTGATGGATCTTCTATACGAAGCTGCAACCATTCACAGGCAAAAACATGATCCTAACGTAGTTCAGGTTTCAACTTTATTATCTATTAAAACCGGAGGATGTCCTGAAGACTGTGGTTATTGCCCGCAAGCTGCACGTTATAACACTGGAGTTGAAGGAAATGATTTAATGAGTGTAAGTCAGGTTAAAGCTCAGGCTTTGCGTGCAAAATCTAGCGGATCTTCTCGTGTTTGTATGGGTGCTGCCTGGAGAAATGTAAAAGATGGTGAAGAATTTGATCAGGTTTTAGAAATGGTTCGTACCATTAATAAACTTGACATGGAGGTTTGTTGTACACTTGGTATGATTACCGAAAATCAGGCACAACGTTTAGCTGAAGCCGGTTTATATGCTTACAACCACAATTTAGATACTTCTGAAGATTATTATAAAGATGTTATTTCTACTCGCGCTTTTGAAGACCGTTTAGAAACTATCGAAAATGTTCGTAAAACCAATGTTACGGTTTGTAGCGGAGGAATTATCGGAATGGGAGAAAGTATTGAAGACAGAGCAGGAATGCTTGTAGCGCTTTCTACTTTGAATCCGCAACCGGAATCTGTGCCAATTAATGCTCTGGTTGCTGTTGAAGGAACTCCAATGGAAGATGAAAAACCAGTTGAAATCTGGGAAATGATCAGAATGGTGGCTACAACAAGAATTGTTATGCCGGAAACTCAGGTGCGTTTATCTGCTGGTAGAACAAATATGAGCCGCGAAGGACAGGCAATGTGCTTTTTTGCAGGTGCTAACTCAATTTTCGCGGGAGATAAATTGCTTACTACTCCAAATCCGGATGTTCATGAAGACATGAAGATGTTTGAACTTTTAGGATTAAATCCACAAAAACCATTTACAAAAGTTTCTCAGCCAAAAACAGTTGAGGCAGAAGATTCTCAGTTTGCTGCGCTTGGCGAAAAACCAAAATGGTCAAGACCGGGACATACAATCGAGAAAAACCTTGAACATTCGATTAAATCAAAAATTTAATTAATAGAGTTAATTCAACTTTATAAATATATTTAAATTGCTTACAACCTGTGTTGTAAGCAATTTTTTTATTTTAAAGAGATGAATTTAAAGCAAATCGAAAGGGTAAAAAAAATCTCAAAAGCTGATTTTGTTTCCCGATATGTAAAAAAACAAATCCCCGTTGTTATTGAAGAACTAACCGAGGACTGGCCCGCTTATCATAAATGGAAATTATCTTATATAAATGAAATTGCAGGCGATCTTACTGTCCCTTTATACGATAATCGGCCTGTAAATCATAAAGATGGTTTTAATGAAGCTCATATCAAAATGAAAATGAGCGATTATATTACCCTTTTAGAATCAGAACCTACTAATTACCGTATTTTTCTTTATAATCTAATGAATGAAGTGCCAGTGTTAAATAACGACTTTAAATGGCCTGAAATTGGATTGAAGTTGGTAAAACAAATGCCGATGTTGTTTTTTGGCGGAGAAAACGCAAAAGTCTTCATGCATTTTGATATTGATTATTCTAATATTCTGCATTTTCATTTTCATGGAGAAAAACAGTGTATGCTTTTTGCTCCCGATCAGTCAAAATACATGTACAAAGTTCCTCATGCTTTAATTTCAAGAGAAGATATTGATTTTGATAATCCGGATTATGAAAAATTTCCGGCTCTAAAAAATGCTTCAGGTTACATTACCAATCTTAAACATGGCGAAATGTTGTACATGCCGGAAGGATACTGGCATTATATGAAATATTTGACTCCCGGTTTTTCTATGAGTCTTCGGGCTTTTCCCAAAAATATAACCAATCTCTCCAAAGCCGCTTATAATGTTTTTATTATGCGTTATTTTGATATTATAATGCGAAAATTTAAAGGTCAAAAATGGATTGATTATAAAAATGAAAAAGCAATTAGCAATACGCATGAAAAGTTGCAAAATACTTTTTAAGTGTTGTATTTCTATTTTCTACTATTGTTTTTTCCATCAAAACCTGAACCTCATCGCATAAATTTACAATTTGCAACTTTATTGCATTTACATTCTTTTATCGCATTAAAAAACAAAAAGCCCTCAGACAGAGAGCTTTCCTATAATTTACCTTAAAACTTTAGACCGCTTCTAATAAATTGAGATAGTCATACTTTTTATAATCTTCTATGTGGGCAGTTTCTTTTTTTAGCTCAAGCATTTCATTTTTCAGCTGAACTCTAAACCATTGATCTGGTTTAGTATGCGAAAAAGTACTTAATTTCAATGCCACCTGTGCATTTAATTTTCTCTCGCCCGAAAGATATTTATGAAGGTTACTGTCTCGCATTTCAAAATGGGTCGCCAATGTTTTTTTAGAAAGATTAAGGGCTTTCAAATACATCTTTACAAAATCAAGAATTTTTAAAACCTCTGTTTCATTCTCACTCTGAATATAATCTTCCAATTTATATTGAATAGAAAGCAATTGATTCTTTAATATCTGTTCTTTGGATTGTTTGGCAGAATGTGATTTAATTATTTCTTTTAAATCAGCTTTTTTCTTGTCGTTCCAAATATCGCTAATCTGAATTTCTTTATTTTTCATATCCATTAATTTAAAAACTCTTTAATTAATTTTTCACCACCAGAAGGAGGAATAATCATTGTTGTTTCTCCATATCTAAGTGCATAATAATTTGTTGAATAAACAGCCATAAGTTTTGTTTGATCTTCCTGTTCTTCTTCTATAACATCAAAAGCCAAATAACCCAGATAATCTCCTTTACCGCATTTAAAACTCAGTCTGCACGCGAATGCAATTAAAGAACCTGCTACTCTTTCATACTTCTTACTGTCTCCTCTATTATGTGGGGCAACTTCAACAAAAGCCATATAAGGTTCAATTTTGCTTTTCATTTCAAAAATGAGGCATCCTTCAATTACATCCGGAGTTTCTTCACTGACTAAAATATAAGTTTCATAGCGTGTTTCTTTTGAATGTTTTCTAAAATTAAATCTCCATCCCTCTGTTATCGAGGGCAGAATTACTTTACCTAACTTAACATCGATAATCCTCGCATTTACCAAATCGTTTGATCTAGCTTTCAGTATTTTTACATTCATTATCTAAAATAATTCGTTAGGCAAATATACAACTTAATTATACAAATTGTACAATTATTTTACACCTATTACCAGACAAAACACATATTTTCAAGATATTTTTTATCTTTGAAAATCAGACTTTTTAATCGGAATAGCTTTATCTTTGAGCTCGTAGAAAAATAACAATCATTATGGAACAGAAAATTCATCAGGGAAGAAACGTAAAACGTTTCAGAGAAATGCTTAACATAAAGCAGGAAGGGTTAGCTTATGATCTGGGCGAAGAATGGAACCAGAAGAAAATTTCTATGCTGGAACAAAAAGAAGTGATTGAAGATAATCTGCTTAAACAAATCTCAACAGTATTAAAGATTCCTCTTGAAGCTTTTCAGAACTTTGATGAAGAACAGGCTATAAATGTAATTTCGAATACTTTTGGAGATAATGCTTGTGTTGGAAATCCTAATTCTACATTCAACTTCAATCCTATTGAAGAGGTAAAAAAACTTCACGAAGAAAAAATTGCTTTGTTTGAGCGCATGCTGAAAGAAAAAGATGAAATGATAGCGAGAATAGAAAAATTAAAAAGCGATTTGAAATAATTTCAAAAAGCTTCAAAATACTTATTTAAAAAAAGCAGTCAGGTTTTTAGAACCTGACTGCTTTTTTCATTTTGATTAATAAATTACCTTTTGTACTGTTGTGCTTCCGTTCTCCAATGTTACTTTTACCAGTAAAACCTGGGCTCCAGCATGCATATTTGGTATTTGCAACTCTAATGCATTAATATCTTTTGTTTTATAAATTAGAGTACCATTTACATCATACACCGAAATGCCAGACAGTAATTCCTTTTGTGATCGCACCGCAATCACTTTATCTTTTGTAGATATTAAAATAGTATTTGTGGGATTTTCAAAATCTCCGGTTCCGAGTGTTTTTGCATACCGAACCACAAATCGGTCTAAAAAAGTTCCGATTGCTGTTGTGAAGGTATATCCTTTCTTTTGCAGATCCTGCATTGTATCTGTCTTTGTATCCTCAAGAAAAATAGCATGCGTACTTAAATCACCATCTGCATGATCGATTGCAATTGTAAATTCGCCCGCAATGATAGTTCTGTATCCCAGAGAAATCGTATCAGACTCCAAAAAAGGTAAGGCACGACCTTGTACTACCAGTTTTCTATCTTCATTAATACTATAAAAATCCAGGTATTTATTTCCGTCTACAGTTAGTCCATCATAATTATTGTCCCATCCATTTGTTGCGCCTTGAACATAACCAACTAAAATTTGCTTGAAAGCTCCTTGTGTATTGGTCAGATTAATCCAAACACGATGTCTTTCAATATTCTCTTTGTTTGAATTTACGGTTTTAAAAAACTGACTGTTATTCCCGGGAACGCGCATTGCATTGGTAAAAACAGCACTTTGAGTCGTTTTAGAATCCACAAAAAAGGATTGACCAGCCGCAATATATCCTAAAGGAGGATTTTGATTCCCTGGTGTCGTTGCACCATCTCCATGCATTTGACCCGCTGTTGTGCTTCCTGTTAGATTGTAAATTGCATAATCATCTGTAGTATAGTTATAAATTGCATTACCCTGAACATCTTTATTTGGAGCAGAATTGTGTGTCCAAAAATATAATGTACCGTACAAATTACTTGAATTGCTAATTATAAACTGATCTGCATAAATTGCCGACGGATAAGGGTTTCCAAGCAAATATGATTTTTCGGCAACTGGTATTGGTACCGTAATTGTTCCGTTATTAGGAACTCCAGTAAATGTTGCATTATAAATAACTGGTGTATTGATATCAAAATTTTGTGGGGCCCGCACAATATAACCATTACCTGCAACCATTGGAGCTGTTCCGCCATAATTAATCTGCCAGCCACTTACTGCATCGTATTTATAATATTTGTCTGCTAGAGTATTTGGAGATAGCTCTTTTAGTGTAAAAGCTGGTGTACGGGTAACCGGAGAAGACCAAAAAGTAAAATCATAGCGTCTAACCGGAGTTGTGTTTCGCTTGTATGTTATATTTCCTGTATTGGCTGCACTATTTACTTGTACCAAACTTGCATTATTCTCAAAAATCAGTTTTCCACCATTGTTTGTAACCGAATTGTCAATTGTTAAAGTATGATTAGAATTAACCGTAACCTCAACTCCTGAATTTACGGTACAAGAACAGCCACTTAAATTTCCGTTAGTCTGATAATTTCCTGTAAACACAATCGCATCGGTAGCAACTGGCGGAACTCCTTTTGACCATACAGAACCGTCCCAAACATTCGTAACTGGTGCTTTAATTTCAACGGAAATTGTTGACAATGAAGGACAACTCGCCACCTGATAAATCGTAAAAGAATAATTTCCCGGTACTAAATTAAGTACAGTATAATTATTTCCTGAACCCGTATAGTTTTGAGAAGATGTTCCCGTTTGTGCTATTGTCCAATTTGGTACGCCCTCTAAACCATTTAACACAATGCTTCCCGTAGGATTTATACATGTTGGTTGTACCACAGTTCCTATCAAAGGTGGTGCCGGTTTGGCATCAATATCAATTCTGGTTTCTGTTGCAAATTCTTCAGCACAAGTTCCGTCTTTCACAACTGCTCTATAACTTGTACTTACCGCTAATATTCCAGGTTGATAGGTATTAGTGGTATTACTTATTGACTGCCAGACATAAGGCAAAGCCTCTGCATATTCCCAGCGAACAATTGTACCTGTATAACCATTTACTGTTAACAACGGACTTGGGTCACCACTACACACATGCGATCCTCCACTAACTACTCCGGGTACTGTTTTTGTCACTGTTGTTAAACTGGTCGCGTCTAAAACCGCCGAACATCCTTTTGAAGTATAACGTACCTTTACCGTTTTATTTCCGATTGTATTCCATTGCAAAGTTACGGTATTACTTAAATTAGTTATTCCTCCTGAAAGTATCGTATAGTCACTTCCTGCTGTTCCGGAAACCGACCAAATATAATTTGACTGTCCTGATTGCGTTGTATAAGTGACACTGGTATTTACACAAACTGATGATGCCGGTTGTACATCAAAAACAGGAACAGGAATTTGATTTACTGTTACTGTGGCGGCTCCACCTGTAAACCCAGAATTACGAACACAAGTATTGGCTCCCGTAACAGAAACCAAATTATAAACCGTTGATGTATTAATCGAAGTGGTAAATGGCGTAAAAGCTACACCGCTCACTACACCAGTTGCCGAACGATTTATACCATTATTTTCTGTGTAAACAATTGTATAAGGACCTGTACCTGCCGTAGCAGTAAATATTAATTGCGGAGAACCACTATCACAAAACGGCCCATTTGCAGTTAAACTTCCCTGAGGCAAAGGATTTACAGTTACTGTGGCGGCTCCACTTGTAAATCCAGAGTTACGAACACAGGTATTAGCGCCCGTAACAGAAACCAAATTATAAACCGTTGATGCATTAATTGAAGTGGTAAATGGCGTAAAAGCTGCACCGCTAACTACACCAGTTGCCGAACGATTTATACCATTATTTTCTGTATAAATAATTGTATAAGGACCTGTACCTGCCGTAGCAGTAAATATTAATTGCGGAGAACCACTATCACAAAACGGCCCATTTGCAGTTAAACTTCCCTGAGGCAAAGGATTTACGGTTACTGTGGCGGCTCCACTTGTAAATCCAGAATTACGAACACACGTATTAGCGCCCGTAACAGAAACCAAATTATAAACCGTTGATGTATTAATTGAAGTGGTAAATGGCGTAAAAGCTACACCGCTCACTACACCAGTTGCTGAACGATTTACACCATTATTTTCTGTATAAACAACGGTATAGGGACCCGTACCTGCTGTAGCAGTAAATATTAATTGCGGAGAACCACTGTCACAAAACGGGCCGTTTGCAGTTAAACTTCCCTGAGGCAAAGGGTTTACTGTTACTGTGGCAGTCCCACCTGTAAATCCAGAATTACGAACACACGTATTAGCACCAGTAACAGAAACCAAATTATAAACCGTTGATGCATTAATTGAAGTGGTAAATGGCGTAAAAGCTGCACCGCTCACTACACCAGTTGCTGAACGATTTACACCATTATTTTCTGTATATACCACTGTATAAGGACCTGTACCTGCTGTAGCAGTAAATATTAATTGCGGAGAACCACTATCACAAAACGGCCCATTTGCAGTTAAACTTCCCTGAGGCAAAGGATTTACGGTTACTGTTGTTGGAGTAGAAAAAACCTCATCGCAAGCACCATTTTTTACCGCAGTTCTAAATTGTGTAGTTTCTGTTAAAGCTAAAGAAGTATAACTAGTTGTTGTATTTACAATATCTGTCCAGACTGAAGCTGAATTAGCCATCGATTGCCATTTAGTAACCACTCCTGTATTGCCACCCAATGAAAGAGATGCACTTGTTTGACCACTACAAATTGTAGTTCCTCCTGTAACAGCTCCAGCCACAGTAGCCGAGAATACCGTTATATTTGCATAATTATTAGTAGTAGAAGAGCATACGCCAGATTTTAAATTCGTTACTGTTATTCTGCTTGCGCCAACTGTAGTTAAACCAGTTGCAGTAAATTTTCCAGTTCCGGCAACTGATACCGTCATTGTAGCCGATCCAGATGTTGTAATTGGATTACCACGCCCGTACGTAACCGTATAAACGCCAATTGGCAATGAGGCAGCTGCAGTTGTAATGGTTACTTCGGAAGTCCCCGAAGTTGCACAAACATTATCTGCAGTAACCCCAACCGTGGCAGTACCGGAAATACTATAAGTAGGACAAACATACGTTACCTTAACCTGACCGGCAGCCCCATTACCACCAAGCTGGGCAGCAGCCCCTGAACAATTTATTGCCCCACTTCCTCCTCCTCCCGGAGGGGTACCGGCATTTCCGGGAAAACTGGCTAAAAGTAAGGTGGAAGCCGCAGCACCACCATTTCCTCCATTCGGACTATTACCGCCTTTTCCGGAAGCGAGTAAGGCTGCTATTAAAACGGCATTTCCGGCATCACCAGCTGTACCCGATGTTTTTACAAGATTTCCTATTGAACCCGAAGCAGTACCTCCTGCTCCTCCTGCCGGTTGATTTCCTGTGGTATTTGCGGTTCCTCCTGAACCACCTAATGCTAAAATACTAGTTTCAAAACCTAAAATAGTAGAACTCTCACCCGTAGTTCCGCTTATAGCTGTTCCTGTAGTTTGTTTACCTACTATGGCATTTAATGTATTACCAGCAACTACAGTAATAGTTCCTTTTGCATAAGCACCGCCACCACCACCGCCTGCACTTCTTCCTGTTGTTCCAAGAGCGCCACTTGCACCTCCTCCGGCTCCTCCGGCTCCCCAGGCTTCAACAGTTACTGAAGTTATTCCAGCCGGAACTTCTAATGATCCGTTTGATGTAAATGTATGAGGTGGTTGTGCAAATATTGGAATTGAAAATAATAGAAACAATAAAGCCAGTTTTCGCTTCGAATTAAAAAATAATGCTGAATAAAATTGATAAATTGCTAAAGATTGAATAAGAAACCACAAGCAAATTAAGCGTTTAAGTAAGTGTTTTTCCATCTCATGACATTTAAATATTAAAATTTCAGTTCAAACTCAAATGAAAATCCTTTTAAAAATTTAAAACACCTCGTATTAGAACAGAGATATTAAATAACCATCAGAATGGTTAAAACAGAATAAAAAGCAATTTGCTTTTGGAGATATTTAAATTTTTACAAGCGTTAATCCGGTATTCAAAAAACAGGCAGAAGAAAATTATAGATTGTTAGAGCCTAATAAAAGTGCATTATAACGGGCTTATATGTATGTTTGTCGATAAAGACTTACAACAAGGTACGATTTTTTTTACAACACATTCAAAAACTTTAAGTTAAAAATTATGACTTTAACATTTTTGTATCGCTTTATTAATCATTTCCCTTAAAGAAAGAAACAAATAACACCCTATTAACAGAAAAGCTTTTTCTCTATCATAAAAAAAACCACCCCGTAAAAACGGAATGGCTTTTTAAATAACCAATGTTGAAATGTTTGTGGTTTTAAAAAATAATCTTCTGAGTTTTTGAGTGACCGCTGTCCCCTACAACTTTAATCATCAATACCTGATTTGATGATTGCAGATTTGTGATTTGGATTTCGGTTTCACCAATTTTATTTTTACTGTAGATGAGTTTTCCTGATAAATCAAAAATGTAAATATCTTTTAAGATCTCTTTACTGGATGTTACTTTTATTATTTTGTCTTTAACAGAAAACAAAACGTAATCTAAAAGATTTTCTATATCGACTGTTCCCAGTGTTTTATTAGTATAACGTAAAACAAAACGATCATCGAATGTTCCTATAGCGGTTGTAAACAAATAGTTACTTTCCCGCAAATCATGAATTACATTCATTTTCTTATCCTCCAGATAGATATTCTGTGTACTCAAGCTGCCATCTGCATGATCTATGGAAATAGAAAAATCACCTGCAATCGTAGATTTGTAACCTAGCGGAACTTTATCACTTTCATTAAATGGCAATGCTCTACCCTGAATAGTCAAATTAAGAGATTCATTTATACTGTAGAAATCGACATATTTATTTCCGTCATAACTTTTTCCGTCATAATTATCATCCCATTTATCCGTTGCTCCTTCACAGTAACCAACTAATATTTGTTTAAAAGCGCCCTGAGTGTTGGTGAAATTAAGCCAAACTCTGTGTTTTTCCAGCTCAGCCAATCCTTTACTGGTTTTACTTTGTTTAAAAAACTGACTATTATTTCCATCAAAACGCATTTGATTATTAAAGATGGCATTTCCTGTACCTTTAGAAGTAACAAAGAAAGACTGACCTGCCGCAATATAACCTGAAGGCGGATTCTGATTTCCTGCAGTACCGGCACCCTGACCTTGCATAGATCCAACAACAACGCTTCCTGATAAATTATAGGTTGCATAATCATCTGTCGTATAATTGTAAATTGCATCTCCGGCCACTGCTTTACTAGGTGGGCTGTTGTGTGTCCAGAAGTATAAAGTTCCATACAAAACATTTGTATTATCAACAATAAACTGATCTGCATAAACTGATGAGGGATATGGATTACCGATAAGATAATCTTTCTCTGCAGTTGCCACCGTAAAAGTAACATCTCCATTATTAGGAACTCCAATAAAAGATCCATTAAAAACGGCAGGAGTGTTGATATCAAAATTTTGCGGAGCTCTAATAATATATCCTTTTCCTTCTTCCATTTGTGCATTTCCGCCGTAAATTATAACCCATCCATTTAGCGGATCATATCTATAATACTTATCAGCCAACGTATTTGGTGACAAATTATTTAATGTAAATGCTGGTGTTCTCGTAACGGGAGAGGACCAAAAAGTAAAATCATAGCGGCGAACAGCAGTCGTATTACGCTTATAGGTAATATTTCCTGTGTTAGGAACATCATTGACTTGTACTAAACTTGCATTATTTTCGAATATCATATTGGTGCCCGCTCCCGGATCGACCGTAAGTTCATTATCAAGTCTTAAAGTATGCCCTGATTTTATCGTAACTGTTTTTCCCGCATCAACTTTACAAGAACAAGCTGTGATATTTCCTGTTGATTGAAAATCTGCTGCAAACTCTATACTGTCTGTATTAAGAGGAGCACTTCCTACAGACCAGGCAGTACCATTCCAAATATTAGTAACTGGTGCTTTGATTACAATATTTGCTGTTGGTAATGATGGACAATCTGACCCTTGCTGAAAACTAAAGGAGTACGTACCCGGTGCTAAATTATCAATTGTATAATCTGAATTTGTTGCTGAATAGGTTTGAGAAACCGTACCAGTCTGAATAATGGTCCAGTTTGAAACCGAAAGCAAACTGATTAATTCTATTTTTCCTGTTGCATTTACACAGGTTGGATGCGTAATTGTTCCTACGTTTGGTGTAGCAGGCAACGGATTAACTGTAATTGTTCCTGTGGCAGCAACTGCACCACAACCACCTGTTAATGGTATACTATAATTAAAAGTTCCATCCACGGTAGGTGTTCCGCTTATTGTAATGGTATTAGACGCCCAACTTGCTGTAACTCCCGCTGGCAAACCTGTAGCAACTCCAATTCCGGTTGCACCGGTAGTGGTATGTGTTATGTCAGTCATTGCTGAATGTGCACAAACTGTTGGCGATGATGATGCGACTCCGGCAGTATTTAGATTTACTGTTATTGTTCCCGTCGCATTTGCAATTCCACAACCACCCGTTAGCGGAATACTATAATTAAATACACCCGTTTCACTTGGTGTCCCACTAATAGTAATTGTATTTGATGCCCAACTTGCTGTAATACCTGCAGGTAAACTTACAGGGGTTCCTATTCCTGTTGCAGTAGTAGTTTCATGCGTAATATCTGTCATCAACGTATTTACACATAAAGAAGGGGTTGAAGATGGTGCTGCAGCAGTATTATCTGCAAGTACAACAACTGGGTAAATATCTGACACTACATAAGCTGTACTACAAGCTGGAGATGCCGTTACGGTTAAAGTTAAAGTAACTTGTTTTCCTTTATCTCCTACTGCCGCCGCATAAGTTGGTGTTAAAGTAGTTGCATTTGTAAGCGTTCCAGTTCCATCATGTGTCCATAAAATGGTTCCGTTTGCGGCATTTGCTTCACCGGCAGCCACTGTCATTGATCCGTCTGAGCAAATCGTTTGCGAACCTGCAATAGAAACCGTAGGCGCCGCCTGAATGTTTAGTGTATATTTGGCTGTAGCAATTTGTGGAGCACATTTGTTTGAAGCAAGGCTCGTTACCGTCATAGTTAAAACAATAGTTCTTGCCGGACCACCTAATGAAGGTGTAAAAGTTGGACTGATTGATGTAGGGTTTGTTAGAGTACCCGCTCCTCCGCTAAATGTCCATAGAATTGTTCCATTAGAAAAAGATGCTCCCGAAACTGTCGCCGGTTGATTGGAACAGATAGTTTGCGATCCTCCCGCAACAGCAGTGGGTAAGTTATCAATTGCAACCGTAGCCGCAGCCGACATTGCACTTGAACAACCACCAGCGCTTTCTGCCCTCACGGTATAACTACCTGCACTAGTTACATAAATACTTGGTCCGGTTTCTCCTGTTGACCATACATAAGTATAAGCAGCGTTTGGACTAACCGGGGCAAGCGTTACACCATCTGTTTGACAAATAGTGGTATTAACCGGAGTTATTGTTGGAGTTGCTGGAGCAGCAAGAATTATAACTGACGACGTTGCACTATAAGCACTGGAACCACAACCATTTCTAGCCAAAACTCGATAAAAATAAGTTGATCCAGATATTAATCCTGTAAATACAGTATTGGTTGTTGTAATTCCTGTAATTGTTTGAGTTGTCGCGTCTGCTGGAAAAGCATTAGTAGTTGATAACTGAACGGTATAATCTACAGTACCCGAACTAGCATTCCATGAAAGCGTAAATCCTGTACATAAAAGTGTTGCGGCCGGAACTGTAACATTTGCTGGCGTGGCTGGACCAGCTGACGAAGTTGTCAGCGTTCGTACTGTTGAAAAATTGACACTATTTCCACAACCATTTTTCCCTTTTACCCGATAAGAATATCCTCTACCACCAACTAAATTATTTACTTGATAACTAGCGACATTTCCCACGTCAAAATTTTGTAAAACAAACGTACCTGAAACAGTTTCATAAACATCCAATAAATAACTCGTTGCAGAAGATGTTTGAGTCCATCTTGCATTGAAAGAATCGCAAAAAATATTATTTGCCCCACCAATTGTTGAAATTGTACCTGGTAAAGTATTAGCCGTCACAACATTCCCACTTGTATATGTTCCTGACCCACAACGATTTATTGCTGTTACGCGATATTTATATGTATTACCTGTACTTAAGCCGATTATGGTGTAAGTCGTTGTGGTTAGATTTGCAGCGGTCAATATGTTATTAACAAAATTATCATTTGACCATTGAACTGTATAACTTGTTGCATTAGTAACTGCATTCCAGTTTACAGTAAATTGTGTACAAGAATTTCCTGTAACATTATTACCGGTCGGTGCTGTAGGAGCAGGAGGATTTGTATATGTTATAGTATTCGAGTTTGAACTGGAACAAGTTCCATTAAATGCTCTTACACGATAATAATAAGTTACAGTACTTAAGCCAGTAATATTTAATGACAAGACATTGCCAACATTTAATGCGGAATACCCCGTTACAAACGAACCAAAAGCACTGTCTGTAGATAAATCAAATTCATAATAAACAGCCCCGGCAACGGCTTGCCAATTTGCGGTTATTTGTGTACATGTTTCATTACTAACTGCTGTAGCAACTGGAGCGGTTCCGGAAGAATTTACTTCAACAGTAGCTGTATTATTTCCATTTATAGTGCTAGTACAATTTTCTGCGGCATTAGTACTTGATCCTGATGTCAATGCAGTTATTTTAATAAATTTAGTTCCTACAGTAGTAAAACCAGTGGCGATAAAAGATCCTGTACCAGCAGTTGTCACTTTCATAGAAGCAGGAGTTTGTGCAACTCCTTGTATTTCGTAGGATACTGAATATAAACCAATCGGTAAATTTCCAGTTACAGTAACTTCAGAAGAAGAACCTGAACAAACATTTACTGCGGTGGCTGTGGTAGTATCTAAACTATATGTAGGGCAATTGAATGTTATCACAATTTTCCCATCTCCCCCATCACCACCTTTTCTCGCAGGAAACACAAATGAAGATTTACCACCGCTACCGCCTCCACCAGGAGAGTTACCGTTGTTACCAATATTGCTAACGAAAGCACCTGTAATGGGTGCACCGCCAATTCCTCCACCATTGGCAGCATTTCCTCCGGCACCAGAATTAATCAAAGCTCCTGATTCATCTGTTATCCCTGATTCACCATCTCCACCATTTCCGCCTGGAGTTCTAGTTGTTCCCGTAGATGCCGCAACTGTTCCTCCAGAGGCACCTAAAACAGTTGCAGGAGTTCCGGTATTAACAATTCCGCCTTTCCCACCATCAGCTCTAATCGCATAAGTTGTAATCGCAGAGAAACCACCAGCACCACCATTTGCACCTGCAACTCCTTTACCTCCTAAACCTACAACTACAGTTAGAGATGCGCCGGAAGTAATTCCTAATGTTGCGTTGGCGAAAGCTCCACCTCCACCCCCTGAACCTCCTCTAGCACCACTAAAACCTGGATTAGTTGAACTACCACCTGCACCACCTGCACCCCAAGCATCTACTGAAATTGAAGTAATTCCTGCAGGAGCTACAAACGTTTGCGTACCAGCAGTAGTAAATGTGGTAGTAGTTTGTGCAATAAGAAAAAATGGCAAACAAATGAATACTGATATAAGTAAAAGTTTTTTCATATGGCGATATTTTAAAATTATTAAAATCTAAATCCAAACTCTTATGAAAATCATTTTATAATTTTAAATACCACAAACTGAAACTGGCACGAAAAGAAAATTCTACTTATTGAGGAGATAAAAAAATAGTGGTATTTAAATTTAACACTCAGTACGTTAATGTAGATAAGGGGGGCATGAAAAAGGAATTTTAATTACACCGTTTTTTGAAAATAATAGCACTTTTTTCAGATCAAAAAAAGAAACTAAAACAGTTAACAAAATCCTAATAACAATGTACAAAATTTAAATAATTAATCGAAAAACAGTTAAATATATTTGAAAAACAAAATATTTTAGAGTAAATTCCCATAATTTTTAATTTTTAATGTAGTTCATCATTTAAATTTTGTAACTCATCTATTTATTTAAATGACTGTTTTTGACTTTTTTCAATTCAAAAAGCCGATTTAAAAAAAATCAAACAAAATATTAGAAAAAAAACGTCAGGGTAATGAAAATTGCCGATGAAAAAATTCAAAAAAAAACCATTTCTGCATTAAAAAATGGTTTTAAAATTTTGATGAAATTTTAATTTTAGAAAACGATTTTTTGGGTTGTAGTTTTTCCGTTTTCTGTTGTTATTTTTATGAGAAGAACTTGGTGATGAAATTGATTACTTTGTATCGAAAATCCACTATCCTTAATTTTATTTTTCTGATACAGTAATTTTCCAGACATGTCAAAAATCATTATCTCCTTTATTACTTCCTTACCAGCATCAATTTTTATCATCTGATTATGCAGTGAAACCAAAATGGCATTTGCTTTACTGTCTAAATTATTAGTCGCCAATGTATTGTCTGTATATCTTAAAACAAAGCGATTGTCGTAAGTTCCTTTTTGGGTTTTAAAAGAATAGGGGGCGTTCTTAAGATTATACATTATTTTCAAATCCTTATCCTCAATAAAAATATCCTGAGTATTAAATAGCCCATCTTCATGATCGATGCTAATTGTAAAATCACCACCGATTGTAGTTGTAAAACCAAGAAAAATTGTATCGGACATATCAAAAGGCAATCCCCGCCCCTGAATTACCATTTGTTTATTTTCAATAATGCTATAAAAATCTGCGTATGGATTTCCGTTTAATGATTCAGCATCATATTGATCGTCAAATAAATCTGTGGCTCCTTGTATGTATCCTATTAGAATCTGCTTAAAAACTCCTGTTTTATTTTCAAAATTCAGCCAGATGCGATGCTTCTCCGTCGTAATATTATGCTTTCTCTCTTCTTTATTTACCGATTTAAAAAAGAATGAATTACTATCCGTACTTCGCATACTATTATTAAACTCAATATCTTCCGAACTTTTACCTACAACAAAAAATGCTTGTCCTGATGCTATTTTTCCGTCTGGAATCTGTGTAGTTTCGCCAATTGATAAAGATGCTCTGGTACCCACTCCGCCTAATAGATTGTAGGTCGCGTAATCATCTGTTGTGTATTCTAAATTGGTTATTGGGGTATTATGTGTCCAAAAATGCAACGCTCCTTTTAGAACTGAGGCATTCTTTCTCAAAAAAGCATCTGCATTGAGAGTGGATGGATATGGATTACCAATTAAATTAGACTTATCAGGCATCCCTTGTTTTACCTGAATTTTTCCATTATTGGGAATCCCTTTAAATGTTCCTTCAAACATGGAACGATCGGTAATTGAAAAATACTGGGGTGCTCTGATAATATATCCCGTTCCAATTTTCATCTCACTTGATGGTTTCTCCTGTCTCCATTTTTCTATATGAAAATCGTACGAAAAATATTTATCGGCTAAGGTATTTGGAGAAAAATCGACTAACTTTTGATTACCTACAGGTGAAGACCAAAATGTATAATCGTATCTTAATAATGGGGTGGTATTTCTTTTTAAATGAACAATTCCAGTATTTATCATATCATCATCGGTCTGATAAAGACTTGCTGAATCTTCTATAGTTAGTATTCCTGAACCTTGGTATGAAAATTCAATTCCCAAAGTATTTCCACTTAAAAGAGTAACATTTTTTCCCTCTTCTATAGTGCAACTACAAATATCTGCAGAGGTCAAAGAACTATAATCCGCAGTAAAAAAAACTTCTTTACCTCCAAATGGAAAGCCATTCGACCAGGAAGTTCCATTCCATATTGTAGCATCTAGACAGAGTTTTAACCTTGCTATTCTATGTTTAGAAATTCCCGAAACTGAATTAAAATCTCCACCTATAATAAGCCTATTATCTGAAGTAAAATCCATTGTGAATAATTTATTATTTAGATGGGCGTCAAAAGTATCATCATAACTTCCAGATTTCATTAAACGCAGTAATCTTAAAGAGGGACGATTATTATAAGTACCAGAAAATGTCCCGCCAACTAAAATACGATCATCGGGTTGTATCAAAATAGTTCGGACATCGCCTTTATTAAAACCTGAACCCGAATTAAAAGAGGTGTCTAATTGTCCGTTGGGATTTAATCTCAAGATACGTTTTTGAGGAATTCCGTTAAAACTTAGAAAATTACCTCCAACAATTATTTTCCCGTCCGATTGCAATGCCATTGCGTATGTATTTTTATCAAAGCCTTTTCCTATGTTAAATCCGGAATCGATACTTCCATTAGCATTTAATCGTACTAAATGAACGGCTTCCATTCCATTGAAAGTAGTAAAGCGTCCGCCAATTACTATTTTTCCGTTAGGCTCAATTAAAATACTTTCAATAATAGCATCAGCGCCTGAACCGACATCAAAAGAAGTATCAATGGTTCCATTAGGTAATAATCTAATTATTCGTCCCACCGGTAAATCATTGTAACGTGTAAAATTTCCAGCCACCAGTATTCTCTGATCGGCCTGAATTGCCATAGCATAAATCTGGCTATTACAGCCAGACCCTATATTAAATGTTGGATCTATAGCGCCATTTTCTAAAACACGAACAATTCGATTAATATTGGTATCATTATATTTGGTGAAATTACCTCCTATAATGACTTTTCCGTCAGCTTGTAACGCTGCTGCTTTTACTAAATTATTAGCTCCGGATTGTCCATTATTAAAAGAATAATCTAATGTTCCGTCTTCTAGAAGTTTCGTTATTCTGGAAGCAAATTCTCCATTAAACTTTTTGAAATTACCACATACAATCATTTTTCTATTTTCTAATGGAAGTACTTTGTAAATCGAATTATCAAAACCTACTCCCGCAGATAAATAGCTGGTATCATACTCTTTCTCCGTATTGATTTTAGCTAATCGTCCCTGATTTAAACCATCAAAAACCGAAAAGGATCCTCCTATATACCACGAATCTTCTAAATCATTTTCTAAAGCAAGAACTGAGGCAGAACCCGGGCCAGTCCCGAAGTCTATAGTATCCAGAAGTCTTCCGTCTGAATTTAATAAACAAACTCGATTAACTGCTTCACCATTATAATTACCTGTGAAAGATCCGCCCACCATTATTTCTCCCTTTAGGTTAATTTTAATGGCCTGCACAACTCCTGAATTGAAACCCGATCCTGAGAAAAAATTTGGATCTACTGAACCATCATTGTTAATCCGGATAATTCTGTTTGCCAAACTTCCATTGTAAGACGTAAATTTACCTCCAATAATAATTTTGCCATCGGGCTGAAGTATCATCGAAGTAACATCATCGTCAAATCCGGAACCTGAAGAAAAATCTGTATTTCTACTTCCATCAGGGTTAAGACAAATCATTTTATTACTCGATATATTATTAAACGTTGTGAAATTTCCAGCCACTAAAATTCTTCCATCAGGTAAAACTTTTGCATACATGATATTAGATGAGGATCCGGAACCTGTGACAAAAGAAGTATCTAATGAACCGTCAGACATAAGACGGGCGATACGATTTACGGTAACATTATTGTACTTTGTAAAGCTGCCTGTGATAATAATTTTACCATCTGATTGTGGTGTAATTTCGTAGATTATTCCGCTTGTTGCTGCCAATGTACTATTGAATGACGCATCATAAGTCCCATCGTAATTTAAGCGAATAATTCTTCCCGCGTTAATTCCGTTAAAAGAAGTAAAATTTCCACCTACTACTATCTTTCCGTCCGGCTGAACATAAGAAGCATATATTTTACCATTGAAACCGATTCCGGTGTTGAAAGTTTCATCGACACTTCCATCTGGTTTTAGACGTGTTAAAAAGGGAACTGGAACACCGTTTAAATTTAAAAATTCGCCACCAACAATCAAATTTTGATCAGGCTGCAAAGACAAAGTCTGAACTGGAAGATCAAATCCGTCTCCTGTTAAACCATCATCTGTTGTATTGAAATTTATATCAATTTTTCCTTGTTGTGCATGAAGTCCAAAACTCCAGGAAGATACAATCAATATAAGCGTATAAAATAAATTTCTCTTCAAAGTCTAAAAATCAGATTAGCAAATAACCTCGAATTTAAAATTCATTTTTTAGCCTTACAATACCCACTTTTAGTGATATTTATAAAAAAAGCCATTTGCTGTTATGTAGCAAATGGCTTTTTAACTAAGGAAAGAAAATTATAATTTCCTTTATTTTATTTCTCTATTGAAAGATTACTTTTCTAGTGGTTGTAAAACCATTTTCTAAGGTAATATTTATTAATAAAACCTGATTCGCAGCTTGTAAATTTGTAATCTGCAATTCGTTTGAAGTCACTTTCTTTTTATTGTAAACTAATTTTCCGGCTACATCAAAAATGGTCACTTCTTTAATCGCTTCTACAGAAGATTGTACTTTAATTGTTTTATCTTTTGATGAAACTAAAATGCCATTTTCGATATTTTCAAAATCTCCAGTACCTAACGTTTTATTAGTGTAACGAAGAACAAAACGATCTGCGAAAGTACCAATAGCGGTAGTAAAAGTATAGTTACCAGCACGAAGATCTACTATTTGTCCTGTTTTTTTATCTTCAAGATAAACTGCCTGATTTGTAAATAATCCGTCTCCATGATCAATTGCGATAGTGAAATCACCTGCAATTGAGGTTACATATCCTAATGGAATTAGGTCAGTTTTCTCAAATGGCACTGCACGTCCTTGAATAGTAAGTTTATCAGCTTCATTAATACTATAGAAATCCAGATAAGTATTACCACTCATTGTCCAGCCGTCGTAGTTATTATCCCAACCATTTGTAGCTCCGCTTACATAACCCACTAAAACTTGTTTGAAAGCCCCTTTAGTATTAGTAAAATTCAGCCAAAGACGATTTTCTTCGTTTGTATTAGAAGTATTGGTTTTATAAAATTGATTATTATTTGCACCAATTCTCATATCATTAGTAAACTTCACCTTAACATTGGTCGATGGAGTTGCAAAAAATGCCTGACCCGCAGCAATTTTTCCTGATGGTTGGCTTCCACCTGTATCTGCAGGACCCGTTGCTACACCACCGGTTAAACTGTATACAGCATAGTCATTAACAGTATAATTGTATTTTGCATCACCGGCAACTGCACTACTTGGCGGACTATTGTGTGTCCAGAAATACAAGGCTCCAACATCATTTCCTGCAAGGGCATTATCTTCAATAAATTTTCTCGCATCTAAAGCAGATGGATATGGATTTCCTAATAAATAAGAATGAGTTGCAACTGGTATTATTTCGATATCACCATTATTTGGCGTCCCAATAAAGGAAGCAGGATAAATTGCTGGAGATGTTATATCAAAAGTTTGTGGTGCTCTTACTATATAACCATTACCCGGAATCATTGTCAATGTACCATTGTAATTAATTTTCCATGCTGATGTTGCAGCATCAAAGTTATAATATTTATCTGCCAGAGTTGCTGAAGATAATTTTTTAAGTGTAAAAACAGAAGAGGCTTTAATAGGAGAAGACCAGAATGTAAAATCGTAACGGCGTACTAGCGCTGAATTACGTTTGTATGTAATGTTTCCTGTATTAATGCTATTACTCGTACTTGTTTGTATTAAACTTGAATTATTTTCGAAAACGAAAGAACCTGTTGCTCCAACTGTAATACCTTCTGTAACTGTTAAAATTTTATCAGATAAAACAGTTAATGAACCTCCGTTATTTACCGTAATAGAATGTACACTTGCATTAGTACCTATTACCGAATTTTTTACTCCTGTATTAGGAATTAAAACACAATCCGTTAGCGTCGGAACCACCGCTGGTGACCAGTTACTTGGTGTATTCCAGTCTGTACTTGTATTTCCAGTCCATGTTATCGAACCTGTCGATGCAATAGTTATTGGAGTTGCAGATGCTATACATCCAGAACCATTTTTCACATAAACAGTATAAGTATCCTCTGCAAGTCCTGCAAACACTCCGTTCGTATTTAGAAAAGTAACTCCGTTTAAACTATACGAAATTCCTGTCCCAGGTGCAGGACTAGAAACTGTAATAGTTCCTGTTGGCTGTGCACAAGTTGGCTGAGTAGGTGTCGCTACAGGTGTTGTTGGGTTTGCGTTGATTTTTAGAATAACTGAATTGCTATTTGTTGTTCCGCAACCATTGGTAGCAGAATATTTAATTGTCTTACCATCATCTGCTAATGCAACTGTGTATGGTAAAGTCAAACTTACGTATGATCCGCTTGAAACTGCTGTTTCAATTTGCCAGTCTTGTGCAGAAACTGTAGAACCATTTGCAGTAACTGTTGGTGTTGTCACATTTAATGATCCTCCTGCACACAATGCTGATGGGGTTGTAATTGCAGTGATTGTTGGCTTGTCATTTACTGTTAAAGCACCACTACTAGAAGTTATCGCAGAACAAGTCCCGGTAACAATAACTTGGTACTGATATGCATTCATTGTTGCTGTAGCTCCGGTAATATTCAAAGTAGCACCCGTAACATTTGAATATACACCTCCGTTTGATAAATCACTAAAAGTTGAGCCTCCATTTGTACTTACTTGCCATTTATAAGTTAAAGCAGCTCCTAAAGCCGCAACACTAAATGAAGTACTTGCTCCTGCACAAATTGTAGAAACTGAAGGCTGACTTGTAATTGAAGTATTTGGATTAGTTGTAGCAATTGTAGCCTGAGAGCTTGTAGAACAACCTCCTGCATCGGAAAAATTTAAAGTATAAGTCCCAGCATCTAAACCTGTTCTGTTTAAAGCCGTCGCTGGGTCGTTCCACGAAACATCTAAGACATTCACATCTATATAATGTGAAGCTAACACATTTTCAAAAAGATCAACCGTTTTAGTATAAAGTACATTACTTGATGCATCAAGTAATTCTAACAACATATTTTGTCCTCTTTGTTGACAACAATCGGAACGATTATAAATTCGTAAATAATCTAAATTCTTCGCAGATGCTAGATCAACTATTATATATTCATTAATGTTTGTAGAATTACTATGCCAAAAACTTGCCGGATTCCCATCAATTGCTCTCTGTGCACCATATACTCCAGGATTATTACTATACGTTGAGCTTCCAGTTGCAGAAGCTCCACTAGTTGATAATGCGACATTAGTTCCTGTGAAAATCTCAATAGCCTGTATCTCCGCTACTTGCTGCCATGCATCTGCATTAACATATTTTTGTGTTAATTTAATATATCTAACATTGCTAAGTCCGCCTGAAAGAACTGGTGTAATAGTTCCATTATTAGATGACGCACAAGTTTCATCCGTTTTGTTTAATGTAATTGTTGGTTTAGAGTTTACTGTAAGCAAAACTGAACTCGAATTAACAGCACATAAATTATTACTTACAACACATCTCACTTTATAACCATTCCATCCCAAAGGTGTGTTACTCAAACCCAAATTATTAGTTGTATATCCCGATACACTAGATCCTAAAGCTGAATCTATATTGAACCAATTTATAGAATCTGACGAATATTGCCACTGATAAGTAACTCCAGCTGTCGATGATGTTACTGAAAAATTCCCACCTCCATTTTCACAAATTGTCAAAGGTTGTGACTGCCCAGTAATTGTAGGAGACGTACAAGTATTATTTATAATTCCTGTTACAGCAGCAAAATATGTATCGTTTTTATTTAGTGCTCCTGAAGCCGTAGCTCCCCAAGATCCTGGAATCATAACTACACCACCAAGAGTTAAAGTAGAACTAGTATGTGTAAGACCAGTACCTAAATTAGCAACTGAACCAGATGTTACAGAAAAATTCTGAGTAACAGTGGTTGCTTTATTCAAAGTTACTCCAGAAGCATGAGTGTTGCTAATGGTAAGATTATTTACAGTGGCAGGCATCCCAGCACTAGTATTTTGAGCCACTGTACCATTAAAAGTATAGTTTGCTCCATTACTAAAAGTACGAACCATATCAGCTGAAACAGGAACTGATCCGTCTACACCTCCAGCATTTGCTGTTATGAATGTAGCTCCTGAATTTAATATAAATTTTGCAGTTCCAGAGGTTCCTCTACCTCCGGAAGGATAAACCTTAAACAAACCCAAGTCAACTGTTCCACTTACGTTTAGCTCACCCATCCAAGGATCTGTATCACTTGTAAAAGCAGTACTTAAAGTGAAATCTGAAGTTAATTTTAATATACTCGTTGCGCCTACATTATACTTCACAAAAGTTCCAGCACCCACATTAGAAACACTAAGTATTTGATTTCCTGTTCCGTTAAAATTTAAAATTCCATTTGCAACCACACCAATTGTTGTAAAAGAATCAGCTCCCGCTGTATTACTAAAATTCCCTTTAAGATTAACTATACTAGTACCTGAAGTCCCGGCATTAAAATCAAAAATACCTCCTGTTTGATTATAATTACCAGATATCGTTAAAGTATTACTTGTGTTATTGCTCAGTACGAATTTACCTCCTGTCAAACTAAAATCTTTATTTACTGTAATAGTATTATTATTTCCCCCAACTGCCTTAGTACCTCCACCTGAAAAACCAATATTATAATAATTCGTGATTTTTACGGTTTGGTTTCCTGTTCCGGTATAATTTACTGTGTTACCAATTGTTGTAGCATTTAATGTTGTAATGCCTGATGTACCTCCAATATTTAAAGTTCCTAAATTTGTGAGGGAACCATTTCCTGAAAGTGCAGTTGAACAGGTTAATGTATTATTATTCGTTAAAACTATTCCAGAACCGGCAACAGTAACATTATTTATACTAAAATTACCCGTTAGCTGCTGCGTATTACTATCAAAAGTTTGTATACCTGTACCAGACGTAAAGGTTCCATTATTTGTAATACCACCTCTAAAATTAATATCAGAATTTGCTGAATTATTCCAAGAAGCTCCAATATTAACTGTTACCAATCCTATAAATCTCTTGGTTCCTGCAGTATTCCCAACATTTATGGTTCCGGATAAAGAAGTTGTCCCTCCTACGGTTAAAGCATCTGAAACCGTTAAAACTCTACCCGCTTCTATAGTCAAGTTTGCACACACTGCTGCTGATGGCGATGTTGAAGATATAGTGGGATTATAACTAGCTGTGGATGGAATTAAAACGTCATCAGTCGCAAGAGGAATTCTATTAGCAGACCAATTTCCACTTCTATGCCAATTACTTCTTTGACCAGCATTGGTTCCATTTCCACCAATCCAAGTATTCTGGCTATATCCAACATTCACAACAAAAAACATCCCCAAACAAAGTAATCTTAAGCCAGGACTAAAAGATTTCTCCTTAGAGGAATTAAAAAAAATAATCGATAAAAACGAGTAAAGTAATTTTCTCATCATATATACTGTGGTATTTATTATAAATTTGTTTTTTTATCTCAAACTAAACCTAAAACAGCATTTAATACATGTACGAAATGCTTTTGATTTTGGTTTCAAAAACCATCCAATCAATTGTTTAAAATGTTTTGTTTGAGCAGATTTTAATCTTTTAGATTATCGCACAAAAATATATTAATTCCGCACACACACAACATTTTAAGAAAATACTTTTTAAGAATAAGCACAATTATTACGCAAATTTTAACATCAAAATGATTATTTTTAGCACTTATAGTTAAAAAGAAAGAAAAAAGCCATGAAATCAATTGTTACTCCCAAAGAAGCTTTACAGAAACTAGAACACTTTTGTGCCTATCAGGAACGTTGTCATGATGAAGTGGTTTCAAAATTATATAGTCTTAAAATGACCAGCGATGAAATAGATTTAATTGTGGTTCAGCTAATTGAAGGAAACTTTTTAAACGAAACCCGATTTGCCTGTAGTTTCGCGCGAGGGAAACATCGTATTAAATTTTGGGGGAAAATCAGGATTACAAACGAATTAAAATTGAGAAACATTTCTTCTACCAATATTAATCTCGCATTAAAAGAAATTTCTCCCGAAGAGTATTTAGAAACTCTTGGCCAACTTTCAGAACGATGCTGGAACAGCATTACCGAAAACAACAAACTAAAAAAGAGAAAAAAGTTCTGCGACTATCTCCTCCGTCGTGGTTACGAAAGTAGTTTGGTTTATGAAAAAGTACAGGAAATGGAACAAAATTAAGTTTCATTTTTTTATGCCTTTTTGCGACTTATAATAATCCTTCCAAATAAGCCCCATTTATCAGAAAATACTCTCCTATACAAATGTTTATTTTTTGAAAAATATTCACCCTATCTCGCGTTTTTTTGCTTTTTCATTTAAGAACTAATCATTTTAAGTGTGATTTTTACGGTTTTTCTTATTTTTTAAACCTCATATTTATAGGAATATCCATAAAAACACAAAATTCAGAGTGTATTTCAACGATTTATTCAAACACTTCGTCGATTATTTAGCCTTTAGAAAACCATCATTATTTGAAACTCGTAGATGTATCTATCTTTGTGCGGCTAATTTACTATGCCAGCATAACAACCTGATTTACGCCATTTAATATGAAAAAAACTCTACTTTTATTTTTGTTGTTATTACCTTTTTTTGGATTCTCCCAAATTGACCTTGTAAAATGGAATGGCCCAACAAATGCATCACCTACTATTAATTCAGGCTTTACAGCAGCTGTATCAGCAGGAAATATTGATGGATCCAGTATCTCATTTTCTCCTGTACAATGGCAAGGCTTTATGGGAATTCAATGGCCGACATCATTTAGCATCGATGATACTAAATATTTTCAGGTCAGTGTTTCTGCAAAAACCGGATATAAAATCAAGCTAAACGCTTTTAAATTTACTTATGAAAAAGATGGAAACGGTTACGTATATAGATACCAAGTACGCTACTCTAAAGATGCTTTTGCAACAAGTACTTTATTAATTGATGAGGCCACGGCTTCTAATTCAGGTTCTGCAAAACCAACAAAATCACTCGATCTTTCAAATATTACTTTATATGCTGGAGAAACTTTAACCTTACGCATATATGGCTATAAATTAAAATCTAATAGTGACCCTAATTCTCCAATATTTTTAGCAAACGAAAATACTCTTGGCACTGGAGGCACTACTCCAACCATTACTGGGACGGTTTCAACTTACGATCCAACGATCTTGAATGCAAATAATGATAATATAATTACTCAGGAAAAAAGAGCAATTGCGTTTGATCCGTTAACGAATGACACTAATTATACCGGAGCAACTATGACTTATACACAGCCTCCTGTTAATGATGGAACTGTGACAAATACGAATAATATTTTAAATTTCACACCAGCCACAAACTTTAAGGGTACTACATCTTTTACCTACACTCTAACCAGTGGAGTAAAAACCTCTACCGCAACAGTTTATATTATCGTTACTGAAATTACACCTCGATTGATTATCTGGAACGGTGCAATAGATAAACCAAAAGCTGTGGTAACAGATCCTAACATAATAGGAAACGACATCACTGCAGGTGGCTTAACTTTAATTACAAATAGCGGCTCAAATTCAAATTACTTTAATATAAGTAATTTGCAAAACACGAATGCACTTAATCTTAATAAATATATTGAAGTAAGTGTTAAACCAAAACCGAATTATAAACTAATTCTCTCAGAGTTTAGATTTATATACAACTCACCTAACGGAAGTACAGGACCAACTAAATATCAGGTAAGATATTCTACAGATTCAAACTTTACTGATGGAGGAAAAATTCTTAAGGGCGAAACTACCACAGTAAAAAACACTGACACAGAAGTTGTTATGAATTTCCCTGCTAATGTTACGGCTACAAGTTTAACTAATCAGACCTTTTATATTAGAATATACCCTTATGGTGTAACTGATGTATCAAATGGTTATTTCAAAATAAAACACGACGTAGGAGGAGAATTAGGTCCGACTATTACAGGTATTGTAGATTCTTCCAACTTATTAATTGCAAATCCTGATACTGCAAATACAGATAATAAAACAGCTATAAATATTCCTATTTTAACAAATGATGAAAATTACGATTCCTCTACTTCAATAACTTCTACACAACCAAGCACTGGTGGTTCTGTTGTGGTTAATGGTACAAGTAATATTACTTTTACTCCAACACTAGGATTTACAGGAACAACTTCTTTTACCTACACACTAACTAAAGGAACTTCATATTCATCAGCGACAGTAACGGTTACCGTTACAGCACCGCCTTGTATTGCAACTTTAACTCCGGGAATTAATTACTGGAAAGGATATGTTTATACTTATACGGGAGATAATCCTGCGATGACAACTTACGTAGGTACTGTTGCAGAAAACCCTAATTTTGATCGCAATATTGATACCGGAACAATTACTGGTGATGCCAGCGTAGAGGCCGATGCCTTTTGTGGCACCGTGCCAAGCGACAGATTCTATGTTCGTTATTTAATGCAAACTAACGCCGAAGCCGGAACTTACAACTTTAATATTGGTGGTGATGATGGAGTTCGATTATATGTTGATAATGTTTTAGTAACCGTTAGTCCTTCAGGTTCATGGGGTGATCATGGTTATAACAGATATACTGGTCAATATACTATCAGTACAGCAGGAACCCATACTTTTATGCTGGAATACTACGAAAAAGCAGGCGCTTCAAGAGTATCATTTTTATACGGATTGGTAAAAGGAGATCAATCTCTTCCTTATGGAGATAATGTGTGGAATGTTTTTGGTTTTACACAAGCTGATTTAAATCTGGATAATATCAAAACCAGTTATGCCGGAACTTATGTTGACTCTAATTTAAATCTGAATTCTGAATCATTCTGGAACAAAAAATTATCTCCTTCAAGTTCTGCGCAATGGCAAGGTGCTCCAATACAAGTTGACAATTTTACCCTTACACACAGAAGAAAAGGATTTCCATGTGGAGATTACCAAATTCAGGTTGTAAGCAATGATGATGTAACAGAAATTCGAATTGATGATGTTTTAGTATTTACCAGAAGTTATTCTACCGGATCTGTTTTTCTTGATAAAAATTATTCTCTGAATAAAAACTCAAGAGTCGAAATTCGCTTAAGAGAAGATGGTGGTGATGCCAATGTAAATGTGAAATTTATTCCGGTTGAAACTATTTATAACGGAACAGGTAATGCTCCGACTGGTGTAACAGCAATTACAATATCGGGCAGTACAACACTGCAATCGGATATTGAAGTTTGTTCGTGTACCATTAAAGCAGGAGCAACCCTTATCATTCCGGCTGACAAAACATTAACAGTAAACGAAAATATAACCGTTGCCACAGGTGGTAAACTTTTAGTACAAAACGGAGGTTCATTATTACAAAATAACACTAGCAAAACAATGTTTACGGGAGATATAAGCTCTTTCGAATTACAAAGAACCAGTGCACCTGTTCGTCGTTATGATTTTACTTTCTGGTCTTCTCCAGTAACTGCATCATCAAACTTTACGCTTAAAAAATTATCACCGGGAACTTTAGCTGACAAATATTATAATTACGACTCTGCTACTGATGCATGGAAAATTAATTACAACGGAACAATGACAATGACTCCTGGTAATGGCTATATAGTAAGAGCGCCACAAACTTACAGCATAGAGATTCCTGCAGTTTATAATGCCTCATTTTTTGGAACACCAAACAATGGTGATATCGAAATAACTCCTGTTGCTACTCGTTCTTATTTATTAGGAAATCCGTATCCATCAGCGATAGATGCAGATAAATTAATCAAAATAAATTCCCTTGCAGGAAATGACATTGGTGCATTGTATTTCTGGACACATAACAGCCCACCAAGTGATGCCGTTTTGGGTGATGCGAAATACAATTATACCGTTAATGACTATGCTGTTTATACTTTAGCTGGCGGAGTAGCAACTGGTCCGGCGAAAACTGGCGGAAGTAAACCATTGGGAAAAATCGCTGCTGGACAGGCGTTCTTTGCAACTCCGTCTACCAATGTTAAGGTGAAGTTTACCAATGATATGAGAGTTGCAGCAAACAACAAACAATTTTACAAAACCAATGGTTCTGATGAAATTGAAAAAAATCGTATTTGGTTGAATCTTACCAATGCTAAAGGCGCTTTCAAACAAGTTTTAGTGGGTTACGTAGATGGCGCAACAAATGGATGGGATAATAACTATGATGGATGGACAATGAGCGGCAATACTTACCTTGATTTTTATAGTATTAATGATACTGATAAACTTACTGTTCAGGGACGCGCATTGCCATTTGAGAAAACTGACCTAATTCCGTTGGGATATGTAACTACAATTGCCGGTGATTTCACTATCGCAATTGATCATGGTGACGGGTTATTTACAAATCAGGCGGTATTTCTTGAAGATAAAAAGACAGGACAAATAATAGATCTACGTGCAGGTAATTATACTTTTACTACAGCTATCGGTACTTTTACAGATCGTTTTGTTCTTCGTTATACGAATAAAACACTTGGAATCGATGACTATGAAAACATTGAAAACGGTGTTTTAGTTACTGTAAAAGATAAAATCATTAAAGTTCTATCATCAAAAGAAATGATAAAAGAAGTTTCTGTTTATGATATTTCAGGTAAATTGCTTTATGATAAAAAGAAAGTAAACGCATCTGAATTACAACTTTCAAATTTACAATCTGGTAATCAGGTTTTAATTGTAAAAGTAACTTTAGACAATGACTTTGTCGTTTCTAAAAAAGTTCTTCTTCAATAGAACAAAATAATTGGTCATAAAAAAAACATTCCAGATTGGAATGGTTTTTTTATACTCAAAATATACTTTATTAGTTATCTCTTTTCAATTAAAACACTTACTGCGTTTCCACCAAAACCAACTGCATTAATTAAAACCTTTTTAATTGCTTTATTTTGATTTTGATTTTCTCCAAATGGCACACCAATAAATGTATCGTTCTGCATCATTAAAAGAGCCAGTTCTAAACTCAGAATCCCTGAAGCTCCAAAAGTATGTCCGATTTTCCATTTGTTTGTAGTTAATAAAGGCAACTTAGAACCAAATACTTTTTCAATAGCACGAAGCTCCGTCAAATCACCTTTTATGGTTCCGGGTGCATGCATTACAATTGCATCAATATCTTCAGGATTTTCTCCTTCTAAAGCCATTTTCATTGATTTTTGGAAACAGGTTGCTTCCGCAGAAATCGAAATATTGTGTTCTAAAATCTCCGTTGCATATCCAACTCCCGTTACATAAGCGATTGCATTTTCTTTTTCCCCGGCTTCTAAACAACAAACTGCAGCGCCTTCGCCCAAAATCATGGTGTTTTGGGTTTTCTCAAAATCAAAAGCCAAATTGGGCCAGTTCTCCTGATCCTGATCAATACGGGAATAAATTTTTAAAGCCCGCATTTGAGCAATTGTAAAATCAGTTAAAGGCGCTTCACTTCCTCCAACCAAAAACTTATCCGCCATACCGGATTTTAACCATGCAACTCCGTTCAATAAAGAATGAAGTGCAGTAGAGCAGGTTATTGAATGCGAAATTTCGGGACCAACACTTTGCAAATCATGCGCAATCCAGGAAGATATATTTCCTAATGTTGTTGTTGGAGACGCAAGAGTCTGTGCTTTTCCGGTATCTATATACTCTTTATAATGCTTTTCGAATAAATCGGTTGCCCCCCTTGATGAACCAATATTGATTCCGAAAACATCGTCAGAACTCCATCCTGCCTGCTCAACAGCTTTTCGAGAAGCTGCCAAAGCAAATAAAACAGAGTCATCCAGGAATTTATATTTAGAATCTGATTCTCGTATTTGAGCAACAATTTGTTTAGATTCAGAACTTAATGCAGCTACCGAAGTTTCCTGCTGATCTAAAAATTGTTTTGAAAAGCAATGTTGCTCTTCCTTATATTTTCCCCAAACTTCTTCAGCATTATTTCCTAATGGAGAAATAGAAGAAAAAGCGGTTATGGATATTTTTTTATTCAATTTTTGTGGATTTTAAAAACGCAAAGTTCGCGAAGTTTTGTTAAAAATGGAACGCCGATTACACGCATGTTACTGATTTACACCGATTATTAATCTTAAAACACAAAATCAGTAAAATCCGTTAAATCTTCCGTTCAGTTTTAAACCATTACTATAGCTTCTTCAATAGTTTTATACACTTTTTGAAGTTGTACGTCTGTCATTATATACGGAGGAAGAATATAAACAATGTTCCCAACCGGTCTTAAAACAACTCCTTTATCAATAAAGAAATTATAGAGTTTCGTGCGCATTGAGCCATAATAACTTTCCTCTGCCTCAGATTTAATTTCAACTGCAAAGATAACACCTAATGTTCTGGCTGTAACAACTTTTGGATGATTTTCAATTTTGCTCTGAAATTCAAGATGGCTTTTATTGATGCGTGCAATATTGGCCTGCATTTCATTGGTCTGTAATAAATCTATACTCGCCAAAGCCGCCGCACATCCTGTTGGATTTGCGGTAAAAGTATGTCCATGAAACAACGCTTTATTAATATCGTCATCATAAAAAGCATCAAAAACTTCCTGAGTAAAAGTGGTAATTGCCATCGGGATGGTTCCACCAGTCAACGCTTTAGAAAGACAAATCATATCCGGATTTTCATCCACATAATCCATTGCAAAAGTTTTTCCCGTTTTACCAAAACCCGTCATTACTTCATCGGCAATTGTTAAAACATTATGTTCTTTACAAATCTCAATTAGTTTTGCCAAAGCTTCCGGTTCGTACATAACCATTCCGGCTGCACCCTGAACCAGAGGCTCAAAAATAAACCCTGCACAATTATGATTTTCAATGACATTTTTCAACGCATCAAAACTCGCTTCTTCCTGTCCTTTTACCGGAACCGGAATTCGAACAACGTCTATAAACATTCCCTGAAAAGCCTGTGTGTAAAATGAAATTCCGCTTGCGGCCATTGCAGCAAAAGTATCACCGTGAAAAGCATTTTCAAAAGCGATTATTGTGGTGCGCTTTTCTCCTTTATTAAAAAAATACTGTAATGCAACTTTTATCGCTACTTCAACTGCTGTTGAACCATTATCTGAAAAGAAGATTTTTTGTTGATTCTTAGGTAAAATCTCCATCAGTTTTTCTGCTACTTTTATTGCAGGTTCGTGTGTAAAACCTCCAAATAAAACATGCTCTAAAGTAGTTAATTGTTTATAAATGGCATCGGCAATAAATTTATTACTATGCCCAAACGGATTTACCCACCAGGATGCAATCGCGTCTATATATTCTTTATTGTTTTCGTCCCAAAGCAATGCTCCTTCACCTCTTGAAATGGCAATTGGAGTTTGAGATGTTTTGTGCTGTGTATAAGGATGCCAAAGGTATTGGCTGTCTTTTTCTGTTAAAGTCATACGATTGATGATTTTTGATTAACGATTTCAGATTAACATTAATTTTTGAAATTGTTATTGCAATTATTATTGAAGTTGTAAAAGATTTTCACGAAACAAATCGGCATATTCCTTAATTACATTTTGGTCAAAATAAGGTTCTTCCTCTATTCTTCCAATGCATTTTACTCCTGTTTTATTCAGAATCAAACTTTCCGTTGATTTGTTTTCGCTTCCGCTAAAGATAATTCCGTCGATTTTAAATCCGTGATACTGAATTGCTTCAATCGTTAGTAAAGTATGATTGATGCTCCCCAGATAATGTCTTGAAACTACAATTATCTTATAATCGGGTTGAATTAAATCTATAATTGTATCTTTTTCATTTAGTGGAACAAAAATTCCGCCAGCCCCTTCTATAACTAAATGATTTTTGGTTTTTGGCTCTTTAATCTCCTTTAAATCAATTGTGATTCCGTCAATTTCTGCAGCCAAATGTGGACTTGCGGGTGTATTTAGCTTATAACTATTTTCGAATATTTTTGTTTTTTCATTCGAAATTCTGGCTTTTATTTTATGACTGTCTGAGTTATCTAAATCTCCCGCCTGAATTGGTTTCCAGTAATCGGCTTCTAAGGATTCAACGATAATTGAAGAAGCTATGGTTTTACCCACATCGGTTGAAATTCCTGTTACAAATATTTTCATGCTATTTTGGCCACGGATTATACAGATTGAACTGATGTCCGCGAATTTTTTATTTTTATTTATGTTTATTGACAATCTGTGCTAATCCGTAAAATCCGTTTTATCAGTGTGCCAGCATGCAAAAATACCAATAAACAATAAACCCATCATTACGATGGGTTCTATTTTTTATTCATTAAAATTTCATTTTTTATTTCTTTTTAATGCTTTTAGGCAATTGGTGTTAATTCGTTTTATCTGTGACCCTCCCCAATAAAGCCTTAATTCTTTTTGCAATGATTAAAGACCACTGATGGTACTGATTCAACGGATTTACGCGATTTTTTTTTATTCTATTTAACACTTATTGATGACAATCTGTGTTAATCCGTAAAATCCGTTATATCAGTGTGCTATCATACAAAATATCACTAAACAATAAACCCATCATTACGATGGGTTCTGTTTTTTATTTATTCTTCTCTCAATTCGTCAATTACTTTCCTTATTTCATCTGCAGATTTGCCGTAAAATTTCTTCACCCACCATTCTAATGAAATTCCCATAAAAACCATTGTAAAAACCACTACCGAAAACAATGCTATTACTTGATTGTTCGTAAACTCTTTCGATAGAAATCCGGGAACTTTGGCAGCTGAGTAATAAAAAATACCAATTAAATACAAGATTAAAAATGGCGTTAAGGCAAACCCAAACGTTTTATACAATTCCATATTTAACCTGATATCAAAATACGTTTCGTATAAACTATCTTTAGTTTTTAAAGTTATTGCACTTAGTCTTTTATAAAAACTGTAAAATTTTATTAAATAATAAACGCAAACCACCACGTAAAAACTAAAAAGCAAATAATACAAAATGATTATTTTTCTCGGGAACTCGTAAAATAAAGGTACCAGGCCAATTGCAACAATTGAAAAAATCTGATAAACGAATTCATTTTTTAGATTTTTTTTAATCCTGTCCAGAGGCGTGTGTGCTGCCTGTATTTTTTCCAGATTATTAGGAAGAATAACATTTTCGCTCTTTTCGTTATTCCATGCGTTTTGTATATCGTTAAAATCCATAGCCCTGATTTTTAATAATTTCTTTTAGTTTTTCTTTTGCCCTGTTCAATTTCACTCTTGCATTCCCTTCAGATATACCGAGATTCTCTCCAATTTCCTTATGCGAAAAACCTTCTAACTGATAAAAAATAATCGCCTTGTCAATCTTTTCCAGTTTTTGAACTGCTTTATAAAAGTGATCCAGCTGACTTTCTTTTATCTGAGAATCGCCTTCATCCTCTTTAATATTCTCCGATGTAATTTCATATTTATCAACTTTACGTTTTTCTTTCTTTAAAAAAACAATTGCCGTATTAATCGCAACCCGATACATCCAGGTCGAAAACTGACTTTCATTTCTAAAAGAATCGTATGATTTCCAGAGCTGACAAACAATCTCCTGAAAAAGATCCTGCTGATCATCAGAATTGTCCATATACATCTTAGAAACTTTGTACAAGATTCCTTTATGGCGCTCCATTTTATTCAAAAACTCGTGTTCTTTTCCCTTCAAAACAATCTTAATTCATTATTGGTTTGACTGTATATCCTGCTTTTCTTAACAAATTAATTATTCCTGAATCTCCCGCCAAATGCGCAGACCCTACTGCAACAAACAAACTTTCCTTTTTCATCATTTCAGGCAAAATCTTTACCCAGTTTGAGTTTCTGTCGTCGAGCATATATTTTTTAGACTTGGCACTCATTCTATTTTCTGCAGTCATGCTATTATACAAAGTGTCTAAGTTTTCAAGTTTATATTCTGCAACCAATTGCTTTGTTTCCTCTGCATCCGAATCTTCTAACATATCAATAATTTCAGAATCAGAATAAGCATCTTCCAAGGATTTAAACTGAGATTTTACCGTTTCTAAACCTGCAATTTCTATATTTCGGTTTTTCGCCTTTTCTATAAATTCCATTTCATAAAATTTCAAATCATTGCAACCAAATGTTTTCATCGAAATTAAACTCATCACAGTCACTAAACTAAAAGCATCGACTTGCTGAACCGTCATTCCAGCCGATTTTTTCAAAATTGCATCTAATTTAGATAATTGCTCTGCATTAAGTTTTTTACTTAATGGCTCTTTCCCCATTGCCAATTGCTGCATTTCTGTTAACTCTTTCGGGTCACTAATGTTAATTTCTAAAACCAATTTATTGGCTTGATCTAATGCTTTTTTTGTTTTTTCGGAAAGAAAATAATCTCCTGAACAGATCATATGAATTGTTCCATACAAATAAGAAGGTTTAGACAAACCGTTTCCCGAAACTTCCCACAAAAGAGAATTCTCTAATTTTGAAGATTCAGTTTGTGCCTGAATTGTGATACTGAAAGTAATAGTGAATATTAATACTATATGTTGAAGTAAATTTTTCATCTTCTGATTGATTAAAATTGATGATTAAAACCTTTTTATTTTGATTACCCTTCGTAAGTAACCAGATTAATAAAACGTTACAAAAAAAACGATTTTTTTTTTGCCCACAGGTTTTACGAATTGGACGGGTTTGCACGGATGTTTTAATAAATATCTAAAAATTCGTTGACAATTAATTTAATCAGTTTGATCTGTCGGATTAATTGTGTTTTTTAAGTTATACTTTCTGTTATTTGTATAAATAAGACGTTTAAATTCTGGGCTTTCACCAAAATTTAGTAATAATCCAATCTGAATTTGAGTTGATTTTAAGTAATTCATTAATTGAGCAATGTGAGAACCAGCCAAACAGTCACATGCTTTAAGCTCAAGAATGATCGAATCTTCAACTAATAAGTCGGCATAATATTCACCAACTAACTGATTTTTATAAAAAACTTTGATTTGCTTTTGGGCTTCAACTTTATAGCCTTGTGCTTTCAATTCAAAATACATTGCATTTTGATATACTTTTTCCAGAAAACCATATCCAAGCTGGTTGTAAACATCATAAAATATTTTTAATATTGGTTTTGATATTTCTCTATGTAATAGATCACTCATAATATATTTGCATAAATCTTTAAAACGGTTCATTAAAGCAAAAATACGAAATATCCTATAAAATACATTGTTTCAAATATTAGCCACTGATTTGACGGATTAAACAGGTCTACACAGATTACTTATTATCAATCTACCTAAAGTCTTACTAAACGCTAAAAAAATAAAAAACCAGTGGCAACCCGTTTAATCCGCCAAATCCGTGTGCAAAAAAAATCAATCAGCTAAAAAACAAAATCCCTCAGCAATTCCAAAACCTGAGTAATTTCTTCTTCAGAATTATTACTATGAATACAAAAGCGAAGGCGCTCTTGTCCTTCTGGCACTGTTGGTGATAAAATGGCTTTTATATCAAACCCTTTATCTTGTAGATCCTGTGCCAATCTTTTTGCATTTTCGTTCCCGGGAATAATAGCCGATTGAATAGAGGATTTACTATGAACAAACATTGGTTTTAAACCCAACAATTTTTTTTGCTGATTGAAGAATATTATGTTTTGACGTAATTTTTCGATTGTCTCCGTTTCAATTTCTAATTGCTGATAGGCCGTTAAAATTGTAGCAACTGCATGTGGCGAAAGCCCTGTAGTATAAATAAAACTTCTCGCAAAGTTGACTAAATATTCTTTGAGTTCCTGACTACCTAAAATAGCTGCTCCGTGACATCCCAATCCTTTTCCGAAAGTCATGATTCGGGCAAAAATTCTATTGTGTAATTGCAGATATTGCGTTAACCCTTCGCCTTTATCTCCAAAAACACCAAGAGTATGTGCTTCGTCAACTACTAAATAACAATTATGTTTTTCAGCTAGTTGAACTAGTTCTTCCATATTTGGACTATCGCCATCCATAGAAAAAACTGTTTCGGTAACGACATAAATATTTGTATCCGGAAATTTAAGAATGAGACGCTCTAAATCTTCAAAATCATTATGATTGAATTTATATGATTTCGCATTCGACATCACAATACCATCCCGAATAGAGGCATGACTTAATTCATCATATAAAATAACGTCATTTCGTTGCGGTACGGCACTAAAAAAACCAACATTGGCATCGTAACCCGAATTGAATATTAAAGCTGATTCTGTGTCATGAAATTGCGTTATAAAAGATTCCGCATTTTGATATAAAGAATGATTACCGGAAATTAATCGGGAACCTGTCGCACCATTCTGAATAATATCATTTTCGATTAAATAATGATGTGATAGTTTAAAAATAGATTCTGATTTCGAAAATCCAATATAATCATTGGAAGAAAAATCAACAAGATTATTAAAACTTGGCAATTTCCTCAATGAGTTATTCAGCTTTCTATTTTCAAGCTTTTGGATAAGATTTTCGGCTAATTTCATAAAAGCAAAGTTATGAAATTGAACTTAAACTAAAATAAACAGCGGATTTGTTATCACCCGCTGTTTTTCGCTTCAATTTTAAATCGCGCTGATAAACGGTGATTGGTTAATAAATCTTTCCTCAATCATTTCTTCAATCAGAAAGTCAGCAATACCCAAAGCACTTATTCTGTCTCCATCACAATCAAGGAGATTTATCTTAACTTCTGAAGCTTCATCTGTAAATTCAATAAATGGTACCCTCACCATTGTCCAGTTCACAGTGCTGCTAACTAAAAGATCATAAGTAAGCTGTCGGTCTTTTTGAATTTCAGGAAAAGATGTTTTCATCCAATCTGTTGCCAAAACTGTTTTTGGCCCTTTCTTATCAAAAGGTGTATCAATATTAAGTCCAGCTAAAACCAGGTATCGCTTGATTTTGAATTCGCTCATCACTTGCAAGACATTTTTAGTAGCCTGACTTGCCACCATTGGCTCACCGGGACGCTGGCCAATTGTACTAATTACAGCCTGACAATCTTTGAGTAGTAAAACAATCGCTTCTTTATCGATAGCATCACCTTTGATAATTTCGATTTTTGAACTTTGAATGGTAAAATTCTCAGGGTTTCTTAGCAGGAGTTTTATGCTAAATCCTTTTTTCAATAACTGGTTTACAAGAAAATTACCAGTTCTTCCTCCGCCACCTAATACGGCAACTTTATATATATTTTTCATTTGTATTCTTTATAAAATTTGACATAAATAATTCGCACTTTATCAATTGGATAAAGTGAAACAATAAAAGCTTACTGAGCTTTTATAAACAATCAATATTTTTATAAAGAGATTCTAATAATCCAAATATACAGCTTTTACTAAAGCAAAAAAGCCAAACAAGAATGTTTAGCTTTTTAATTTATTATTGAAATTATTAAAGTCGATTAAAATAATTTGCCCTCATGAATTTACATTTTAGAAAAAGACTCACAAAAACAATTTTCGCCTAACAAACTCTAATTATGCATTGGGCAAATTAAAAAATTGTATACGTTACAGTAGTACTCGTAGTGCTTTTAATTGTAAAATTAGTAGTAGCTGGTAACCCGCGCGCCACAATATCGCGCTCAATAGTAAAAATTGGTGACTCGCAACAACTATTCCATGGAATGGTATATGTAGGACCAAATACAACTTTTGCAATTTCAACTTCTTTTTGAGACATTGAAGTTTTAGCAACAAAATCAGAACTTGTCGTTAGAGACATTGTCCCAAAAGCTAATACCATTAGCAGCATTCCTAAAAAAACTTTTTTCATAATAAATTCTTTAAATGTTAATATACTTATAGATGTTTTAAGTGTCAGAAAATTAAAGTGTAGAAAAAGCCAAACAATAACATTTGGTTTTTAATTCTTTATAGTAATGATCATTGTTTACTAAAATAGATTATCCATCTGAATTCTAAAGAATGAAACTCATAAAAATAATTATCTGTCAACTATGATATATTTAATCCTATTACCAAATTGTATAAGTAACAGTGGTACTTGTGGTACTGTTAATAGTAAAATTAGTTGAACCCGGATACCCGCGTTTAGCCAGATCAATATAAATCGGAGTAAGCGGCGATTCACAACAACTTTTCCAAGGAATTGTGTAAGTAGGACCAACTACAACTTCTTTTTGATTCATTGACGTTTTAACGACATTCTCAGAGCTAGTAGTTAGAGACATTGTCCCAAAACCTAATGCTAATAATAGCATTCCAAAAAAAACTTTCTTCATAATATTATTTTTAAGTGTTAATATACTTACAAATATATCAGATATACAGCAAAAAATTTGCATATTTTTTGCGTGTTTTTCGCATAATTTGTTAATTTTCTGACACATACATTAATTAGAGATGTGCATTTCATAATAAGAGCACTCGAAAGCGAGTAATAATTGCAAACCCATAATCTTTTTTAGATTTGGAAATCACATTTAAAACTCAACAAAGAATAGATTTACCACCACTTTATTCTTCCTAAAAGCGATGATAAGATTGTGAAAGCTGGTAAAGCAGAAGACATTCTCATTTAAAATAGTACATTATCCCGAACAGTATCTCAAGATTAAAAACAAGAACTCCAGTAATTTTTCTCTTTTTTAAATTATAAACTGATTCTTACTAATTTGTATATTGCATTAAAAAAAGAGAAAAATGAAGATTATTTGCAAAAACTGTGAAACACCTAATTATCCAGATTTCAATTATTGTCCTGAATGCAGTCAGAAAGTTAATTTGCATCGTATAAGTCCGCATGAGGTTTTTCATGAAGCTATTCATTATTTTACACATGCTGACAAGGGCATTTTTCAACTCGTTCGGGATTTAGCTTTTAAAACCGGACTTGTAGCCAGAGAATACATTAGTGGAAAAAGAAAAAAGTACTTTGCTCCACTTAATTTTTTCTTATTGGTTGCCGCTATTTTTGTTTTCATTTCGAATATTCCAAAAGAAGCACCTCCGATTGACATCCAAAAAGAAAATCAGGAACTAAGTGCTATTTCAGATCCTGTTCAAAAAGAAAAAATCATACATCTATATGAACGAAAAGAAAAAATGCTACATTTCATGAAGAAATATTCGAATCTAATGGCAATGATGGCTTTGCCTCTTACGGCATTTTTTTTCTGGTTGTTTTATAAAAAAGAGAACTACAACTATACAGAACATCTTGTTGCAGGTATGTACATGTTAGGTTTTTGTATATTGGTCAATACCCTTTTAATTTTCCCAATTTCTACATTATTTCACCTATCTGGTAATTTTCAAGCCTTGCTTTTTGTATTGTTTCAGCTCTTTTATTTTACGATCTTTTATTATAATTTTTTAAATAAAAGCACCAAACTTCAATTTGCAAAAGCTTTTGGAGTAAGTGCTTTCGGGCTAATCTGCTGGGGAATTATCTCAGGATTTACTGTAAATACTTATGTTTCTACCGGCTTTTGGGGAATAATACAATAATAAAAAAACATCCATCGAAAATAAACGAAAACAAAAAAGCCAAACATTTTATGTTTGGCTTTTTAACTTATTTTAAAATTGTATTAGTCAAATTAGTCAACTAACACAATTACTTTATTGTCTTTCATTTCGATAGTACCTGACGTAATCTCTAATGTATAAGTCTGGTCATTAATTCTCGAAAACTTATCTGCTACCTCTTTAGAAAAATTAAAGCTTGGTGCTGCAATTTTTACAGTTCCTTTTTCCAGAATAGAAACAATAGGCGCGTGATTATTCAAAATTTGAAAGCTTCCATCAACTCCAGGTACAGTAACAGATGTTACTTCTCCTGAAAATAATTTTGCCTCTGGTGATACTATATCTAAAATCATAACTGTTTTTTAAAATTCCAAATTATAAAATTCCAAATCCCAATCTTGGAATTTGGAATTTTTATTTTTTGATGTTTATCAAGCTATGCCTGATTATGCTTCAGCTAACATTTTTTCTCCAGCTTCGATCGCATCCTGAATAGAACCTTTCAAGTTGAAAGCTGCCTCAGGAAGGTGATCTAATTCACCGTCAATAATCATGTTAAATCCTTTGATAGTATCTTTAATATCTACTAATACTCCCGGGATACCTGTAAATTGCTCTGCTACGTGGAATGGCTGAGACAAGAAACGTTGTACACGACGTGCTCTAGATACAGAAAGTTTATCTTCTTCAGATAACTCTTCCATACCAAGAATCGCGATGATATCTTGAAGTTGTTTGTATTTTTGAAGAATTTCTTTTACTCTTTGTGCACAGTCGTAGTGCTCATTTCCTAAAATTTGTGGAGTTAAGATTCTAGAAGTAGAATCTAATGGGTCTACCGCAGGGTAGATACCAAGCTCAGCAATTTTACGAGATAATACAGTTGTAGCATCTAAGTGGGCGAAAGTTGTAGCCGGCGCCGGGTCAGTTAAGTCATCCGCAGGAACGTAAACCGCTTGTACAGATGTAATAGATCCTTTGTTTGTAGATGTAATACGCTCTTGCATAGCACCCATTTCTGTTGCTAAAGTTGGTTGGTAACCTACTGCAGATGGCATACGTCCTAAAAGTGCCGATACCTCAGAACCTGCTTGAGTAAAACGGAAGATATTGTCAACGAAGAACAATACATCTTTACCTTGGTCAGATCCAGCTCCATCACGGAAATACTCAGCGATAGATAATCCTGAAAGTGCCACACGTGCACGAGCTCCAGGAGGCTCATTCATTTGTCCGAAAACGAAAGTAGCTTTAGACTCTCTCATTCCTGGCATATCTACTTTAGATAAATCCCATCCTCCATTTTCCATAGAGTGCATGAAATCATCACCGTATTTAATAATTCCTGACTCTAACATCTCACGAAGTAAGTCATTTCCTTCACGTGTTCTTTCACCTACTCCAGCGAATACTGAAAGTCCACCGTGACCTTTTGCAATATTGTTGATCAACTCCTGAATCAATACTGTTTTACCAACACCAGCACCACCAAACAATCCAATTTTACCTCCTTTTGCGTAAGGCTCGATCAAATCGATTACTTTAATACCTGTGAATAAAACTTCAGATGAAGTTGATAAATCTTCAAATTTAGGAGCTTGTCTGTGAATAGACAAACCGTTTTCACCTGTTTTTGGCAAGTTTCCTAAACCATCAATTGCATCTCCAATTACATTGAATAATCTTCCATATACATCTGGACCGATTGGCATTTGAATTGGGTTTCCTGTTCCAACTACTTCATATCCTCTAGACAAACCGTCTGTAGAGTCCATAGAAATTGTACGAACAGTGTTTTCTCCAATGTGAGATTGTACTTCTAGAACTAATAAAGTTCCATCTTTTTTAGTGACTTCTAGTGAATCATAAATTTTTGGAAGTTCAACATCTTTACCGTTGAAAACTACGTCAACTACTGGTCCAATGATTTGAGCAACTTTTCCTATTACTTTTGACATTACTTATGTATTTATTAAATAGCTATTTAGGTTTATCGAAAATACCTCTTTTTTCAGAGCGCAAAGATAATTTTTTAAAATATAAAATCAATTTTTTTTTCATAAAAAATACCATCATTTTGTTTGATTCCTAAAAGTCAGGCCTCAAATAAGCAAAAAAGCAATTTTTATTATGCTAAAAAAAAGCCACTGCATTTTATCAATGAGTGACTTTCTTCCTAAAAAAAATTGGCTTTATTATAATTGTTTTGGAAATAAAACTGGATAATTACCAATATTTACTCCATTTAAGTTTGATCCATACTTAGCATTAATGGCCTCTATGAATTTATTAGCAATTAACGCATAACCTCTTGGCGACGGGTGAACTCCATCTAAAGAGAAGGTTCCTCCTGTTACAAATGTAGATTTCATTGTAAAACCATTTGCTGAAATACCTGCCCCTGCTATTTGCGTCATAAGAACTTCTGTATCTAATAATGCTAAGTTTTTTGCTGTAGCTACTTCCTTAATAGTTTCATTGTACAACTTAGTTGCTTTTGCTACTTCAGCAATTTCATTTTTCGTCAACACCCATTTATCTTCTAAAGGCACCGAAACTCCATTTACTTTTGTCTGATCTTCATTTACCAGTGTTCCAATAAAATTCATAGCGGTTAAAACTACCAAATCATCTTTGGTAGCATGTCTGTAGGACGGAAGACGGTAAGCAGAAAGATCTGTTAAATAACTATCCACTATAACTACAGCGTTGCTTCCTGCAACAAAGTTTATTGTTCTTTTTGCAACTTCATCAGCAGTTAACAAACCTAAACTTTTCATTTGCTGCAAACCTCCGTTGTAAGCTGCGTATCCTGCATTTAATTGAGCTGCTTTATCTGCCGGAAGCGCTACAGGGTTATAAGGTACTGTTGTAAAGTAAGGCAATGACGTGATGTTTGGCAAGTTTGCTATTACACCTTTTGCTCCTTTAGCAGTTAATCCATTTATTATATTGTTATAAACTGTTTTAAAAACTGTAGGATCTGTAATGTCACTTCCTGAATAAGTTGACGGATCCATATTTCCGGTTTGATCTTTACCAGATCCTCCAGATGTAGCATATCCTAAAACATCATTTCCTCCAATCCATAAGGAGAAAAAAGTAGGCGATTGTGCAATTGCATCCTCAAGAACTGTTGTAGTAGGAGAACTTGCAAACCTTGCAAAATAAGGATTAGCTTTCCCGATTGCTACTCCACCGACATTACCATAACCCGGAGCAACTAAATGGTAACTCCTGGCACCCGGAACGCCTAAATTATTAAAAGTTCCTGAAAGATGTGCAGTAACTTCTGTTGTTGGCACTCCATCTACAGGAGCAGGTGCTTTCCCGTTAAAATACAAACGCGGTCCGCTAATAACAGTTCCTCCTAACAATAATCCTCCAATATTATCATTTGTTAAAGGCGTTTTAAATTCTCCTCCTCCAACTAATACAAATTGTTGTGCCAAAACATTCGGATAAGCACCTTGCTGTCCTTTAATAAACAAAGCGTTATCACTAAAACCCGCTGCAAAAGAATCTCCTAATGCCACATACTTAGAAAAATTTGCACTTCCGGCCGTCAATGGCATTCCGTCAGACGAGTCTATTGGAGCAACTACATCATCATCACTATTACAAGCCATAAAGGTTAACGAAACCAATACAAGCCATTTGAAATTTTTTATCATAATTTATATATTTTATAATTATCTGTTTCTAAATTATTCATTGAGAAACACAAATAACATCTTTGATTTATAGTTAAAAATTACGGATTGATTGTCCATGAAGCAAAATATTGCTGTCCGATTAGTCCGGCTCCAATTACCTGGTAATATTCTTTTCCTCCAATATTAGCAGCACCTAATTTTACAACAGATTTTAATTTTGGAATTGCATAATTAACCTGAGCATCAATTACTGTTGCAGATTTGATTGTACCATCGGCAAAAGTTGATTCCCATTCGTATTCGCTATTCCATCTTCCACTAACATTGAATCCAAAATTTTCAAATAATTTATCATTTCCAAGAGAAACTTTAATTCTGTGTTTTGGTGTATTAAAGCCTGCTTCAAAACTTGGATCTTTAGCCTGATCAAAATCAAACTGAGCATAGTTGTAGTTTACTCCTAATTCATAATTTGCGATTACTTTTTTAGAAAGCCCAACTCCAAAACCAAGTGAATGAATCTCTACATCTGAATTTGTATACACTTGATATGCTCTATATTCTCCGTTTTGTATTGCACGAACAGATTGAAACCCTGGATCTGTTGGTCCCCCGGCAAGGTTAGGATTATCTTGCGCAGTTCCATAATAAGGAGAAATTACATTAAGGTTCCCAATAAAATTATTGTAAATATTGTAGTATCCATTAAGATCTACAGATAAACCATCAAAAACAGAACGATATCCTAATTCAAAAGCTTTCACTTCTTCCGGCTTAACATAATTTGCTGTTGATTTTTTTAACAATGCTGCAGCCGCAACCGGATTACTTCCTGCCTGTGCAGCAAAAGCACTTACTGAAGTCGCTAAATAGGAGTTACCATATGCATCATTACCCGTCATAACTTTTGTTGGGCTTCCTCCACTATACGACTGACCTTCTGCACTTAAGTTAAAAGTTTCACTAAATCTTGATAAGTTATCAGGAGCAGAACCAATTAACACAGCGTTTCCAATATTAAATCCGATGTATTGATCCTGAGTAGATGGATTTCTGAAACCTGTCTGGAAAGATCCTCTAAAATTATGATTTTTTCTCTCTCCCGCTGAATACACTAAAGATAAACGTGGTGAAAAATTCCCATCGAAGTTTTTAGATTTATCATAACGTATAGATCCTGTAAATTTCAATCTGTCTTCCATGAATTTTTTCATCAATTGCGTATAAGCACCATACTCATTGTAATTAATAGGCCCATTTGCATCTGTATAAATTCTGCCATGAGAATTCAATTCATATAATCTAAAAGAACCACCTACCTGAATCTCAGCAAATTTTATCAGATCTCTAAAATTGTAATTTGCATCTGAATGATAAATTCTTGAATTATCAACTAATTTTGAACCTGTAAGCACACTTTCGTCAGCAATAACCTGATTAAATGCACTTTTAAATTGATCTGATCCCGGTAAAAAACGACCAGTATCTGCAGTACTTCTTGCCGCTGCATGTGCTTGTTGCGGTGTCATACCTCCTAAAGTCCCCTGAATAAAAGCTCCAGCATATTGACCAAACCAGGTGTTGTCATCTTTCCACTTTCTGTTTATATTAATTCCGGTAAACACCATATCATAAGAATTCCCCCCATCTTCAAAAGTAGTATATCCTCTTACGAAAAAATTCTTCCCTTTAAATTCAATTTTGTGCTGTTGCATAGCAAAATTATTCAGGTAATATCTATTTGCTCCCTGATAAACAGCATTTCCGAAACCAAATTTACTTTGCCAGATGATTTCCAATCTTTCATCCCCAAAAGGTCTTCCGTGAAAAGAGAAATCAATTTTAGTATTTCCTGCTTTATTATTGGTTAAATCAATTTCATTATATCCGGTTCTGCTCACATTTGAATTTGGAAGAAGATTTGATGCTCCAGCCGGAATCAACCCCATAGCTTCCAATTTTTGACCAACCCCTTTTATGTTTGTAGAAGCCTCGTCACCATACACGTTGATACCGTCATAATTTGGATCTGTTCTGTCTATCCCTGCTCTGGTTTTATCATCATAATTTGTAGCATACCAATCTGTAGCTTCCATATAGGTGAAATTGGCTTTCACTGCAATGTATTTATTAAAAGCATGCGCCAATCTAAGACCAAAATCATAGTAACCATTTGTACCTGCAGCATCCTGCGAAGTCATACCATATTTAAAATAAGTAGAAATCCCCTGATTTGTAAATGGACTTTTACTGGTCATAAATAAAATCCCATTAAATGCATTTGCCCCATATAAGGCAGATGATGCTCCAGGAAGCAACTCCACACTTTGAACATCAATCTCCGAAACACCAATCATGTTTCCTAAAACGAAATTCAACAAAGGCGATGAATTATCCATACCATCAACCAATTGCATAAAACGTGTATTTGCAACTGTAGCAAAACCTCTCGTATTTATGGATTTAAAAGACATACTACTTGTGTTCATTTGTACCTCTTTCATGTTTTCCAATCCATCATAAAACGAAGGAGAAGCTGTTTTCTTAATTTCCTGAATTCCCATTCTTTCAATTGTAACAGGAGATTCTAAAATTCTTTCCGGAGTTCTAGAAGCCGAAACTACAATTTCATCTAGTTTTGTTTCTTCCCCTTTTAGCATTACATCTACTTTTTGATTTGCAGAAGTAATACTAATCGTTTTTGTCTCAAAACCCACAGCAGACACTTTTATAGAAAAGGGCGGCTTGGCAGTAGTATTCAATTTAAAGGTACCATCAAAATCTGTCGAAGCTCCAGTAGTACTTCCCACAACATTTACATTGGCACCAGGAATAGATTGTTTGTTACCATCAGTAACTGAACCGGTTATTGTATTCTGCGCAAAAGATATTCCGCTAAAAAACAACATAATTAGCAAGTAGACTCTCATTAGGGTTGGTTTTTGGTTAGTTTTTTTGAATTAATTAATTACTAGTTGATTAAGCCAAAATACAAATAATTTTAATATTTATAAAAAAACGTTAAAAAAAATTCATAATCAATATAAATTTAGTTACAATTTTAACTATTTCGTAATTGATTTTATTAGGGTAATATCAAATATTAAACACAGAACCACCTTAATGCTATGCATACATATAAAATTTTTAGACTTTTTTGAGGATTCGATAAAAATACACTACTCAGAAAAAAAATTTGACAATAAAAAAAAGCGAGACCTAAATCTCGCTTTTTTAACATTATTTGTATTTTTATTGATTACTTCGACTTCGTTTCCACCTTATCTAATCTTTCTTTCAAATTGCTGATTTGCTTATTTTGCTCAATCATATACAAAGTCATTTCCTCAATTTTCTGCAAAAGTTTTATATTCATTTCAGCTAAATTAATCCCATCTTTCTTCATTTTCTCCGCAGAAGCAATTTCTGGCAAATGCTTATTTTCCTTTATAAATTTATCTACAGATTCTAAAGATGGTAAAGCATAATCACTTTCAAAAACAAAATCGGCTCCGGCATTAACAGTGACTTTTACTTCCTGAGCATGGATATTTCCCGCAACGGTTAGTTTTGAGTCAGGAGAAGTTGTACCTATACCAACATAACCTCCATAAAAAACTAAAGAGGGATAATCAACGCCATTAAAACGCTGGACAAATTGCTGATTTATACCGTGACTATTCCAAACAGTCTGCATTGTAAGATTATAGTCATCATGATCTGTCGACCATTTTTGAGTATTGTGAACACCCTCATGTAAAATTGGCGTAGTAACATCTAATATTGCAGAAGGCAGTTTTGTTCCAATACCAACATTGCCATGCATAAATGAAAATTGATTTGCATCCAATTCCATTTTGGAGTATGCAGATGTATTTCTATTAAAAGACTGAATCCCTACAACACCTGAAGGCTGATCTAAATAAATCTCTAATCCTTCATTACCATTTTTAGAAACAACAAACTTTTGTTGCGGATTAGTTGTACCAATACCAACATTCCCATTAGTTTGAAATATGTTTTGAGCAAAATTGAGATGAAAGGTTAAAAGGAATAAAAATAAAGCACATTTTTTCATAATTATTTTTTTAAGATTCTAATTTGCTTTTCTAGTTCGGTTTGCTTTTTCTTTATATTCAAATTATCTTTTTTCATTTCTTCATTCTCTTTCTTCATCTCAATCATATACAAAGTCAATTCTTCAATTTTCTGAAGAAGTTTAGCATTCATTTCACCCAAATTAACTCCATTTTTTAGCACCTCTTCTTCATTTGGAATATTCTCTAAATGCCCCTTATCTGCAATATGTTTCTCAACTTGCTCCAATGTTGGCAGATTATACTCCTTTTTGAATACAAAATCTGACCAGCCTGTCATATCTACCTTTACTTCTTTGGAATGGATAGTACCATTTACATCTAACTTGTTATTTGGATTCAAAACTCCTAAACCTAAATTACCCTCTGGTGATAAAACTAAGGATGTAATAGCACTGATATTTGATCCGTTCCAATAGGAGGTTTGGATTTTTAATCCTGAACCTGTTTGAGCATATGTTCCTCCACCATAATTATCAATTATTGTTTTATAATATCGATCATTCCAAAGTTGGTTTAATACTATACTAGCACCATCACCTGCCCAAGTAGAACCAATTATATTTACAACCGCTTGTCCTCCCGCATTTAAAGAAGTTTTTTTGACGTCTAATAGACCCTTTGGGTTATTTGTTCCTATTCCGACATCACCATTTGAATTAATACGCATTCTTTCAGCACCGTAAGTGCCGAAGACGATATTACTCATCATATCTGGTATAGTCGAATAACCAGACAAATCAATATAAGACTTTACAGCATTTGCACCCCCACCAGCTGATAGTCGTAAAAATCCATCATCAGCTCCGTTTGCAGTATTACTATAACCTCTAATTTCTCCATTTGCTAAAGTAGTAGCAGAAACAGAAGGCCGTGAAGTCATGTTATTCAATCCTCCATTTATTGTAAGAGAGCCGTTAACCGTCAATTTGCTTACAGTATTTAAAGTCCCAATACCAACATTATCATTAGTTGGAAATGTGTTTTGAGCAAAATTTAGATGAAAGGTTAAAAGCAATAACAATAAAGCACATTTTTTCATAATTATCTTTTTAAAATTCTAATTTGTTTTTCTAGTTCAGTTTGCTTTTTCTTTATATTCAAATTATCTTTTTTCATCTCTTCATTCTCTATCTTCATTTCTTCATTCTCTTTCTTCATCTCAATCATATACAAAGTCAATTCTTCGATTTTTTTCAGCAAATTAAAATTCATTTCGGCCATCATTAACCCGTTCTTTTCTATTTCTTTGGAAGAAGGGATTTCGGGCAAATGATTATTTTGCTTAATAAATAGTTCAACTTCATTTAGCGATCTTAGTTTATAATCACTTGCAAAAACATAATCAGGAACAATTCCTGCATTAACAGTGACTTTTACTTCCTGAGCATGGATATTTCCCGCAACGGTTAGTTTAGAATCTGGTTTTGACACGCCAACACCAATATTACCACAATAAAAAGAAAGAGCTGCATAATCTACTCCATTATAACGTTGCACAAATTCCTGATTTACTCCATTATTATCCCAAACAGTTTGCAATTTTAGATGATAATCAACATCTCTAGTAGACCATTTTTGAGTATCATATTTCCCTTGTGTCAAAATTGGCGAATAGACATCTAAATATGCAGATGGAGCTCCTACACCAATGCCAATGTTACCATTAACTATCTGATTTCCAAAAAAAGTATTTTCACTTCGTGTAGCCAATTCATGCCACTTATTCCAAATACCAATTCCATTATTAAGGTCTGCATTTTTAGTTCTAAAAGAAATTCGATCGCCTCCTCTTGGACCATAATCAGCATTAATCTGACAATCATATCTATTATCAAAACCTCCAAAACTTATTAATGCGCCATTCCATGGCGTCCCTGCTGAAGAATATGAAAAAGTATATCCCCCAACAAAGCTGTCGGCTGCTCCTTCAGCATTTATTATATTAGTTGGAGTTAATTTTTGGGCATCTGCATTTAATGTATTTACTAATACAACAACTACTGCTACAATAATTCTATTCATTTTCATTCTGTTTTTCAATTTAACTCAAATCTGCACGAAGCCCGATCGCACAGATATCTCTCCGCAACGATAGCGCAGGTTTGCAAATCGCCGCTAACAGGTTCCTACCTATGAATATGAAAAAGTATATCCTCCTTTAAAAGCATTAGTTGTTCCCGGAGAAACAATATTAAAAGTCGGATTTAGACTTTGAGCTTGCAAGCTTAGTCCTGCAAACATACACAATAATACGATAGTCCTTTTTTCATTTTTCTTACTTTACTTTGACGATTTAATACTCTTCTTAAGGTTTTCTATTTCTTTATTTTGTTTTTCATTTTCTTTCTTCATATCAATCATATATAAAGTCATTTCCTCAATTTTTTGCAAAAGTTTTATATTCATTTCAGCTAAATTAATTCCATCTCTCTTCATTTTTTCCGCAGAAGCAATTTCTGGCAAATGCTTATTTTCCTTTATAAATTTATCTACAACTTCTAAAGATGGTAAAGCATAATCATTTTCAAAAACAAAATCAGCACCGGCATTAACAGTAACTTTAACCTCCTGAGCATGGATATTTCCTGCTACAGTAAGTTTAGAGTCTGGTTTTGTTGTACCTATTCCAACATTTCCATTTCCAAGAATTCGCATTTTCTCCTTTTGTCCTGTCAAGTAGGATTCGTGAGTGAAAAACTGCAATCCATAAGTATTTTCACCAGCATTTTGAGTAATTGTCCTAATCGATGTTCCGGCTAACTCATAATTGGTCACATTAATAGAATGTGCAATCATGATGGCAGATTCATTATCAACATTTGCAAAATTTCTAACTAATATATTCCCACCATCAACTTGAAATTTAGCTAGAGGATTTACTGTCCCAACTCCAAAATTTCCTCCTGCAATAAAGGAATTTCCGTAATCCTTAAAAAGCACAGTTGTTCCAATCCTTGTTCCTCCCTTAAAATCTTCCTCAAAATTGATTGACAAAACATTATACGGAGCATGAACAAAAGCTCTTCCTCCTGAACCTCTTTCAGGATATTTGAATGTTACATCTGCCAATCCATTATAAGAAAATATGTTATTTCCGTTCGGAGAATTAATTTGTGCAGAAACTTTTAACGTTAAAATTAAAAATAGGACTAAAGTACGTTTTTTCATTATTTATCTCTTTTCAATTGTTCAATTTCTTTTTTCATTTCAATCATGTACAGAATTATTCGCTCTATTTTCTGAAGCAGTTTAGAATTCGTTTCTATCATATTAATTCGTTTTTTCGATCTCTTGCTCGGTTAAATCCATCCTCCGAAAAACGGTTAATACTTCGTTAAATTCGCTCGCAAATAAACAAAAGCATTTTGCATTTTTTTTACGGGATTCCACATTTTAAAGTCTTTTTATATCTGTTTTAAACGCAGGAAAAAAATTAACGTCTGATAATGTCTTAACAGTTTTACATGTCTATTTCTAATCTAATGAATTGGCACATTAAAATCACAGCTCCACTTACATGTACAGTAGAAAACAATGCTAAAAAGCACATGCTTATAGCAAACAAAAGCATGAAACATGATTTTCTTCTAGAAAACCACCAATGATTATAAAAAAAACTGAAGTATTCTACATTTTCAGAGTCTTCCTTCTTAAATACATCAATTTTTCAATTTCCCAGACTATCTCTGTATAATTATACCTCTCCAGAAACCCGCGCAGCATAGGGTCGCCCAAACTTACACTTACATTAGTCAACGCTGCACTTTGCAGGTTTTCGTAACCTGTAAAACCGCAATCTAAAATAGCTAAACCTGCTAACTTATTTCCTTCACTGTCTTTTATACTTACAACACCTTCCAAGCATCAAAAAATCACTTTTTGAATACTTGATTATTACGATCTCTAATTACTGTACTACTGCCTAAAAAAGACTCAACTCAAAGATTACCAAGTCATCCAATATTCCAAACTTAAAAAATTAAAGACAACCTGAAGGCTGTCTCTTTTTTTGATAAAATTCATATTAATCATTTTAATTATTCGTGCTTAATAGGGCTTGTTAACTAATGCCCTATTCTGATATATGACCCTATTTTGAAACATGACCTACTTAAAATTCAATTACACCTTCCTTGTGAGCATCCAAGAAAACTTTAAAATCGTTATCCATTTTAATTGGATAATCTCCCAACAAAAGACTTTTTTGAGGGTCGTTTTTATTATATGCCACAACAAACTTATCATTAACGTTTGGCGAAGAAGGAAGTTTATAAAACAACATGTCATAATTATTCACATAATGAATATTATTGACAGTATAAGAATATGTAATTGAACTTTTGCCTACATTATGGCCAATTGTTCCTCTATTAAAATACACTTCTACATAACAAATTGAGAAATCATAATCTCCTAAAGAATTTTCAGCCTTGCGCTTATTCATTTTATTAGTTACTAATAACACAATCAAACAAAAACCGAAAATAATAATATGATATTTTTTATCCATAACATTAGCCTTTAAATTTATTTTGTGAAAAATTAAAACATGATCGCACAGATATCTCTTCGCGATGATAGCGCAGATTTGTAATGTAATCTGTGCCCGCAAAGTAATTTCTTCAAACAAGGAAATTATTCAGGCTTAGAAAATGATTTAGATGTTGTATTGTACTTATTTTAAAAACACTAACCTTTTGCGTTTACTCAACTTTGCGGGCGCAGATTACAAATCTGCGCGATCGGGGTCTACATAGCTCTTATTAACTCATTAAAATTTTGAGCTTTTTTAACATTTTCTATCCATTTAAATTTATAATCATTTGATTCAAGATTATCTATTCTATTTACCATGAGATCTTTTAAATCATCCAAATTAATCGGTTCTTCTAATAGCTCAAATATCATTTCATCTTTCAATTTTCCAAAAAAGCTTATCCAACTACGTTCACTTTTTTGAAGTTTAATTATCTTAAAAATGGCCCCTTTACTATCAATAACTTTATGATTTAATCTTAATTTCTCAAACAAATCATAAGATTTGTTACGGTAATAAATATCATAAAAAATTATTTCACTTACGTTTTCCACATTCAATTCATTAATCGAAATATCTAAAACAGGAAAACTGATTTTATTAATACAATCCTTCATACATTTTTATTGTTATTGTTTTTCCAAAGTCACTATCATCAAGAATATCACCAAGTCCTTTAGCCTCATCATAAATTAAATAATTCACTCCCATTGTACCAAAATCAGCTACAAACCACACTCCTGCTACTATAGACCCAACCCCTGTTGTTGAAACTCCAAGCATCGCTCCATTTATAACATGAGACGGTTTTATATTTCCAGAAAGAGCAATATCAGCAACCAGCAAAGCACCTCCTGCCTTTGTTAATTTTGTAGATAAGCCTCTAGCTCCTTTAACTTTGGCAATTTGATTTGCTCTATGGTACATTGCACCGGGATTTTTCCATCTGGATTGCCAATAAAAACTTGTTCCTGCAGTTTTAGTAACATGCCATACTTCATTCATTTTGTAAAATTGAGCCGTTTCGACCATATAAGTAGAAATGCCTCCAATTGTTGTATTAATTCCCAATAATCCTGTTGAGATTGATTTTCCAATAAAATTATCACTTTTAATTTCAGCAGAATTCGTATTCAATCCCAATTGTCCACTAGACATATTACTACTATTCAAGTTCACATAACTACTCCTGTTAGGCGGTGGTCCTGAACTTTTATGACGACCGAATATATTATTAAAGCTTATTTTACTTTTCCACCATTCGCTAATTTTATCTCCGTTAATATTTTTATTAGCCCATTCTTTAATACGCCAATTATCCCAATTATCTGCTATTGTTTTTATACCATTACCTATAACTGCTCCCCAACCACAATCGACACAATCTCCTCCACCTCCTTGTGTTGCGTTACCGCTAGGATCTATATACAAGAGAGGATTATTGTAAACATAACCATACTGGTTATAGTTTTGGGTATTGGTTACATCTTGTATATAATTATCTACTTGCAGGAACCTGCGCAACATTGGGTCGTACAAACGTGCATTCATATTTATCAATCCTACACTCTGCAAATGTTCGTGTCCTGTATAACCGCGGTCTATAACCGTTAATTAATATCCTATTCTGATTGACTCATTTCTAATTCTTTCTTTATACCTTTCAAAATACTATTCTCAAATTTTTCCATTTCTTTCTTATTCGTAAAATAATCAAAATCATCATTTACGTTTTTCCAATTTCCAATATTTAACCCGTCATTAATACTAACAAAGGATAATTCCGTTATATTTTTCTCTAAAGATCTTATTACAATAAAAACAATTTGATTTTCATTTTTATAATAGAAATAAAAACCATACCAATAATCACCTTTAGCTTCATCTAACAACTCCCAGGAGCCTTCATTATGTATTGATACTTTTGGTACTAAAAATTTTTGATTATGTTTTTTAAAATTTACAACAGCCTGCTTTACACTTCCTTCACTATATTCCAATTCATATTTCTCCGCATAAGGATAGCTTCCAGGTGAAAATCCCCTACCAATCCATACAGCAAAAATTAGCATGACAACTATTCCAATTATATATAATCCTTTTCTCATTTAAACAAACTTAATGTTTATGAATAACAGGGGTATTATTGACTCCTGCATTACTTATAATATACCACATTTTAATCCTCATATAACCATTTGATTGTGACAAAGTCAAAACAGTTTTAAACGAAGCAAAAAAACCTAATCCAACTCCTAACACTCCTGCTTTTAATCTTTCTTTCGCTCCAAATAAAGCAACTGGATCAAATGCAATTTCTAACTCTTCTTTAACAAATTTCCAATCCGCTCCAATTGCTTTCGAATCTGTAAATAAACCCCAGACACCAGTTGCGTGAATGTTATCATACCTTCTATCATGACCAATGGCAGGGTATTCTGCGATACTGTTAGGCACGTATGAATAATTATAATCTCCATTGTATGATCTTGGATTATCACCACCAGGATATGAACCTACTAAATTATGTCCAATAGTAGATGGATCTAAACAATATGGACAAGTGTCAATTCTTTCTTTGCCATTTGGGTTACCACTATTAACACCAATACTTCCAAGTATATTAGAATTAACCACACTCACATAACCACTCCTATTAGGTGGTGGTCCTGAACTTTTGTTTCCTCCAAACAAAGAACCAATATTTCTGCCAATAAAATTGACTGCATCTCTTGCTGCTTTTCCTACTGCGGTACCCGCTTCGTCAATATTTCTGGCGCTGGCCCATCCGCCTACCCAATGTTTAATTTTATCTGCAAGATCAGGATGATACTGCATGTTGTTCTCATTATAGGCTGGGTAATTAGTACCTCCACAACCTATGCAATCTCCTACTTTTGCTGAATTCTCCCTGCCAATTCCTAAACTTCCGTTTAAATTTAAGATCATTTAGTTTACAAGATGCTACTCAAAAGGATTTATGTGTTAGTAAAAAATTACTTTTGCGAAATTGTTTTTTCCGTCAAACTATGCAAGCTCTTATAAGAAACAACTCCAATGGGAATCAAATTTATCACAAAAAGATTTCCTTTATAATTAATGAAACTAATTGATTGTTTTCCCTCGAAACCAACGTATCCAAAATCTCTTTTATCCTCATTTTCAAACGATATATTAAATAAAGAAAATTTTCCTTCTATCTCATAAAATTCAGACTGATTAATCCTCGAAATTTGACCTGTATTAAAATAATAAAGCTTTTTTGTGTTAAATGGAAAATTATCTAAATCTATATATCGCCCACTCTTATCATTAATATCTGAAAAAGAGAAGAAATTGAAATTTGTTTTTTTTCTTGGTTGTTTATTCGTAGAAATTAATTCATAACCATTTATTATCTTACCTAATTTGGTCACCGTTAAAAAATATCTTTCATCAATTAAAGCATTAAATCCAACAAAATCTTTATTTATATAATAATTCAAACTATAATCAACCCGATTCTCAGAAATATTAATTAGTTCACTCAATTTTATTTTAGATTGAAGTTTGTTAGTTGTAATTCCAAAATCTGATGCAATATAAATTACAATTTTGTATACCATAAATACCATTAATGCAACTCCAATGATTTTAAAAATAATGTGTTTTTTCATAATTCTTATATTTTATATTGAGAACCCATAATCGGCACAATTGTATTATACTGTGCTCCAATTGGAATAAATTCCACTGGTAAAATTCGACGCATAATAATCTCTGCAAACTTAAATAATATTCCTGCTGGCTTTATACCTGCGCTAAATCCAGTTGACCTACTATCTCCATTTAAATCACCATAACCATTAATTGAAATATTGCTACTTTTAAAAAAATCGGCTGATAAAGTAATGGAGCTCCCTAAATATAATCGACTAGCTGCAGAAAATCCAGTCCCAACAGTTATTGATGAGCCAGAAATTTCTAAATTACCATTAAAAATCCCCAGATTTAATTGATAATCTATTGATTTATCTATTGCCCCCGTTATTGCATCAGTTGAAACACCAACGTTCGTGTTAATAATTTTAGCATTTCCAAACACAGTTGTACTATTTCCTTCTAATTTAACAAAATAGTTTTCCGGTATTAGACTTCTCTGCAAAGTGGCTGATGTTGTTTTAGAAACAAAATTATTCATCCCTATCTGTCCATTAGAATAATTATTCAAACCCACATAACCACTCCTATTAGGTGGTGGTCCAGAACTTTTATGGCGACCAAATATATTATTAAAACTAACTTTACTTTTCCACCATTCGCTAATTTTATCTGCGTTAATATTTTTATTAAACCATTCTTTAATTCTCCAGCTATCCCAATTATCATGAAGAGTTCTTATACCATTTCCAATTCCTGTTTGTTGACCAGGCGTTAAACCACAATCAATACAATCTCCGCCGCTTTGCGCCACATTACCACTTGGGTCTGTATACAATAACGGGTTATTAAACACATAACCATACTGGTTATAGTTTTGGGTATTGGTTACATCTTGTATATAATTATCAACCTGCAGGAACCTGCGCAGCATAGGGTCATACAATCTGGCGTTCATATTAATCAAGCCTACAGTTTGAAGGTGTTCGTGTCCTGTATAACCGCGGTCTAGAGCGGTTAATCCTGCTAAGGTGTTTCCGGCACCATCCTGTACTTTTATAATACTGCCCCAAGCATCAAACAATCGTTTTTCGACTACATTGGCATTTGCATCTGTTATGGCCAAAATAGTGCCTTGGTAATCTCTATGTAAATATAGATAATTTGGCGTGTTTACTCCATCGGTTTTTAATACCACTGGTGCCGAGTAGCCATCACCGCCAATGTAGGTAACAAATTCGGCTGTTCCTGTTATGCTATTTTCTTTAATTTCCATAGTGCCATCCATAGAATAGTGTTTGCGCATAGGTCGCAGCGATTTATCTGCCAGACTACCATAATACATGGTACTGCGCTGGTTGTTGTCATTATAGGCAAAACTTATTTTGTCTATGCCAGTTTCTGTAACCTCAAGCGGGCTTTTGAATGCATTGTAGGTAACATCAAGTTTTCTTTCTGTCTTACCATTATTAACAATGGCCTCACCTCTATTCTTATAATACTCCAATGCTTCCGGCGTTAATGCAATAGCCGTATTTTGGTATGGTTTTCCGGCGGCTCCATATTCATACGTTCCTAAAGCATTGCTTTTTATTTTTCCAGATGCCTCGTAACTCTGCGTTTCTTTGATGCCCAATTTGTTAGTAAATTCGGTTAATCTGTCAATTTCATCGTATGCAAAATTTTCGTCATAATTAAATGCGCTATTTTTTCTGTACTGCAAATTATCTGTTTTTACATCAAACTGGGTATCTAATGTTAATAGAGAACTGCCATTTGTCTGATTGTATTTTATTTTAGAGACATAGCCATTGGTATCGTATTCGTTTATCGTTTTTATACCATTTCCTAAAACACTCTCTTTCAACTGCCCTTTTGCATTTAACTCATTAACCTGCCAAAGTACTTTTTTTGTGTCATTATCAACAATTCGGTATAAATCGCCATTTTTGTATTCTCTTTTTGTTGTAACGCTGCTTCTTTTTGCACCCAGTTTTGCTGTTTTTGTTTCAGTATCAATCCTGCCAAGTCCGTCATAAGAAAATATAGTGGTAAAGTTTGAAACACCTGTTTTTTCTTCTTCTATTTTTAGTACTCTTTTAAAAACATCGTCGTAAGTATACGTTGTTACAATTTCATTGCTTCCTGTGGTTTCTTTTTTGTCTTTAAAAGTCGCTCTTGTAAGCAATTTAGTGGCTGTGTCGTAAACATATACTGTTTCTGTATCAGTTCCTTTTCCTACTACTGTTTTTTTAATTGGTTTTCCTGTATCATCTCGGGTAATTGTGGTTACAGCCTCGCCATTTTGGCTGGTTTCTATTTCCAGCTCTCCCAGATCATTATTTTTATAGGTAAAAACACCCGCCGAGGGATCTGTTATTTTTGTTTTACGCCCCCAGCCGTCTTGCTCAATATTTATTTTTACGCCATTGTAATCGGTTTGCTTAATATTTCCATCAGCAAAATAGTCATACTTAATAGTGCCACCTATTGTCTCTGTAGAAGAAACAATATTTCCTACTGCATTTTTTACAAAACTTTTGGTTTTCTGGCCATCTGTAATACTAGATTTTAGACCATCATAAAGAACGGTCGTTTTTCTGGAATTAAACATTAAACTTTGTTCAGGGCGACTGTAAATATCAAATTTCATCTCGTTCCACTGAGTAGGATTATCCCCAAAATAAGGCTCGCTTGTTTTATAATTGCGATCGAAAACATCATACATATAAGATACAGATGAAAAATTTCCGTTTAAATCTTTTTGCGCCGATTTTATTTTTCTGCCAAGATCATCAAATGTTTCCTCTGTTGCGCTACCGTCTAATGCATCTGTAGTAACAGAAAGAATCGTTTTTTCGGTATTTCTTGTGTACTTGTAGCTTATTGTTTTATTAAGTTTTTCATCTTTTGCCGTTAATCTTTTAAACCAGGAATCGTAGGTATATGAAGTTATCAGACCATACGGGTTTGTTTCTGATTTTAATGTCCCATCAGGATTATAGACAAACTCTGTTGCCATTTTTTCTGCGTCGGAAAAGTTTATTAAAAATCTGCGAGAAGTATCATAACCATAAGTAAGCTCTCTGGCGGTAACTTGCGATGCTCTTATTGTTTTTTTCAAAATATTCCCGGCAACATCGTAAACAAAATTTTCTGTAATGTAATTTGTATTGGTTCCTTTTCTTTTTCTGTTATCAAGAAGACCTCTCGAATTATATTCATAAATTTCATCAGAACTCATTGTACTACCAGTGACAGAAACAGTTTCAGATTTATTAATTGGTCGTCCAATTATATATCGTGCATTTGATGGATCATTGTAGTATCCCACATTTGAAACTGTAGTCTGAATTATAGCTCCTCCTTCTCTAATTATATTAGTTGATGTTACAGGATTATCGTAAGTATCATATTCTACAGAATCTTCAGTATTGGTATTAGTCAGTGTATTAAACTGCTTAGTTGCTGTATTCTTTAATCTAAAAACCTTATTTGCTAAAAGAGTACTGTCATAAGTCAAAATTGATTTTGTAATATAATCCTGAGGCGTATTAGGAGAATCATTTGCTTTCTCATTTATTTTTGCAGAAAATGTACTGCCTGCTTTTATTATTGTATTTGGTTTTAATGTAATACTTTCTGTAGCTACTAAATTGTCAGATCCTGTTACGATATAATCTGTGACTTGTCCTTTAACTATTGTTTTAAGGGTTTCTGTAAAAGGTACCGTTATTAAAGGCTCTCTAAATCCTCTTGCAAAATAATTTTCTACATTTGCACCCCTTAAATCCATATTGTTTTTTACAATATTTGAAAACATTGGTGTACTATCAGTATACCAATCGGTTTGCATTACCGAACGAAATCCCATAAAACCAAGTCCTTCCAAATTAGACACAGCACCGTAATATACAAACAATCTTTTCTTATAATTGTCCTTACTTTGTTTTTCTAATTTTGAAACCACGTAAAGATTGGGTTCAATAACAATATCAACATTAGGATAAACCGCAATATCTTTACTAGGCTTGTAAATAGGTGTATTTTGATAGGTGTTTGCAAACTGTGTATTTAACGGAATATAACTAATAGCTTCCTGCACTCCATTACCTGTTGTTATATTGGTTATTAAATTTTGCTTTTTATAATCGTATCCTGAGTTAAAAAAATGTATTTTGCTTTGATTAAAAAAAGCAACTTCTAGAGTCGAATTTGCCTTGTTTGTTATACCATTATGACTATTTAACGATTGTGGCAAATATACTGGCAGCGCGTAAATATTGATATCAGATCTGGTACTTGTTGAACTTATTTTTGGTTCATATTTTAAGTCTCCATTCGTATTTGAATAACATAACACTGAAATATATCCACTATTATTTTGCGAATAATTCATCGTTTTTATCAAATCTGTCCTCCCATCATTATTAAAATCTATTGCAATATAATTATAGGTAGTATAGGAATCATTTGGACTAAAAATCGGCACAAAAGATTTCTCTTCTTTTATCATTGTAGTTCCTGTAGAGGTGTATTTATACCATTGTGAAGAGCCATATGCTTTTGGAATCATAAAATCTGATTTTCCATCACCATTATAATCCCCCATTAAAATAGGAAACCTAGTTGTTCCGTACATGTTAGGTACATATATAGTATTATCAAAACCGCTTGTATACAAAACAACTAATTTATCTTCTGTATTCAATGAATATATAGTCAAAATACCTGTATCGAACACGTACAAATCAGATTTTCCATCACCGTTAAAATCAGCCACTTCTACTCTGGCAAATCTTGATAACGGAGTAACAAATTTTCCTGGCAATGTCTTATAATTTGTAGTATTATCTCTTTTTAAATCAACAAAGTAAACATCTGTACCTGCAGGATTATCTTCACCAGTAGATTGATCAAAAATCAAAACATCAGTTAAACCATCTCCATTAAAATCACCAGACACTATTTTTCTCGTAAAAAAAGTTTTTGGAATACTAACTAATCTACTATACTGCGTTATAATATTTGAAGCACCTAAATATTTAACCATACTATATACAGAAAAAGTATAATTTGAATTATTATTTTTGACAACAACCCAACCTTGCGGTAAAACTTTATTTTCTTCACTTAAAAAAGTGGCAGGAAAAATATCTTCAAAAGCACCCACTTTATGTTCTAAACCAATATTAAAGCCCGATTCAATCTCTGCATATAACCAATATTTTGTTTTTGCTTCGCTGCCCAAAGTTGGATATACCAGACAATCCATTTTTCCATCAGCATCGAAATCTCCTGAAACAGCCGCAACATTTAAAGACTTTATGTTTCCAATATCCAACAAGGTATTTATGTCAAGATATTTTATTTCCTCAGAAACCATATTATAGTCAAAAACTGTTGGGTTATAACTTTTTGTTCCGTCTCCGCTAGTTTCTGTAACTTTATTGATACGATCTACGTTCAAATAGGAGAAATTGTAATTTCTAAACCCTATTCCGCTTGTAAAAACTTTAATGTCTTTAAGTCTTTTACTTCTTATTACATTTTGTCCTCCAACATAAAAATTTTCAGGAACACCTCGATCCTCATAAATAAATTTTAATTCGTTAGGAGGCGTTCCATTGCCTACGGCTCCAAACTTAATACTATCAATATACATTGTATTGTCTAATACTGTATAACCATAACTTATTCGAACTCCCTGAGCGTTTTCAAAATACAAAATAGACCATTCCATGATTGATCTTGAATCTGTCGAATTTCCATAATAAGCTTTTGATCCATCTGGATATTCTACTAAAAAATAAGCCGGCGCATATTTTGTTCCTAAAGGCGAAACGCCATAAGAAGTAACTTTTATATTAGAAAAATATTCTGTTTCATAAACTGTTTTATCTGCCCCATAAACACCAGTTGTACCACTTTTTACAATTAATCTTTGTCCGTCTAAAGCAAATCGATCTAAAGTATTAAAATCAACAGGATCTATTACTCCATCATGAAACTTACTCGCCGGAATTCTTGTTATAGATGAAACTCCTGAAATATCCCAACCACGAGCCGCATTTCCGTTAAGCCCATTTTGGCTATTATATACTAAACTTACATTTGGCTCTATATCATTAATACCATTTGGTACTTTAATAGGAATTGTATATTGTGCGTTTCCATTTAATGAAATAGATAACTCACCATCTACGACACCTGTTTCGGCAGAATTACCTGTTAAAGAATTTGTAGCAGTAAGTAAATTAGATGATGCGGCTTGGGGACTCACTGTATTAACATTTTCTTGTACACTATTGACCCTCTTAATTACCGTAGTTTCATTAACAACAATACCCGACTCTGTTTGCCCAAAACCAATCAACCCAACTAACAAAAACAATAGGCTTATATAAAACTTCTTCATACCACACTTATTTTTTAATAATTTTAATAGATTTTTCTCCTCCGTTTTTATACGAGAGCAATACCAGATAAACACCCGTTGGATATTGCTGAAAAGGTATCGTTAGACTATTTGTACTATTGTTTAACGGGTATGTTCGTAAGGACTGTCCGATAATAGAATACAGACTTACGGAGGTTACAGCATTATCGTTTATCAGTTCCCATTGCAAATAGAGTTCTTCTCTTACAGGGTTTGGGTAATAGGAAATAACGTCTTCTGGAAAGAATTTTTCTAAATCATTTTCGGTTACTGCAGTGGTTTCTACAACTTCTTGTGCAGATTTAGACAGACAGTTAATGCACAAAACTCTACTAATTTGATTTCCCGCTGCATCGTAACTAAAATTGAGTTTGGTTTGGGCACTTGCCAAAGTGCAAAAACCAAATAATAAAAGTGTAAATAGTTTTTTCATGGTTTATTTTTCAAGTTTTTCTAAACGTTGGTTTTGGTTGGCTATATTTTTTTTTAATTCTTCTGTTTTCTTGCCCTGATCAATTAGATAGAGGGTTAGCTCTTCAATTTTCTGCAAAAGCTTTATATTCATTTCAGATAAATTAATTCCATCTTCCTTCATTTTTTCTGCCGAAGCAATTTCAGGCAAGTGCTTATTTTCTTTTAAAAATTTAGCTACAGATTCTAAAGATGGCAAAGTATAATTATCTTCAAAAACAAAATCGGCTCCTGCATTTACGGTCACTTTAACTTCTTGAGCGGCTATATTTCCAGCTACTGTTAGTTTCGAATCTATTTTTGCAGTTCCAATACCAACATTTCCATTAATTCCATTAATCACAAAAGCATCATTTGTAACTTGCGAGCCATTGCCATTATAAACCTGAATATGAAGATGTTTATCTAATCCTCCATTATTTATTTGAAAGGCTTGTCCATTTGGATCAAAAATTTCTCCTGTAAAAGATTCTCTATTAAAAGCTAAAGTTCCATAATAAGGAGCTATTCCTGGATGAATACTTACCCCAGTTGTTCCTGATCTTATAGTTAGCCTAGAATTCGGATTTGATGTACCTATACCAACATTCCCATTAATGATTTGATTTCCAATAAAGTTATTTTCGCCTCGTGTAGCTAATTCATTCCAGCTATTCCACACCCCCACTCCATTATTTTCATCTCCGTTTTTAGTTCTAAAAGAAATCCTATTCCCTCCATTTACACCATAATCTGCACTAATCTGGCAATCGTATCTATTATCAAAACCTCCAAAACTTATTAATGCTCCATTCCAAGGAGTTCCAGCACTCGCGTAAGAAAAAGTATACCCTCCTTTAAAAGAATCAGCAGATCCAGAAGATCTAATATTTGAGGTTGGACTTAAAGTTTGAGTATGCCCACTAAACCCAACTAACATAAAAAATACTGCAAACATTATTTTTTTCATTTTTCTTATTTATTTTAAAGATTTAAGATTTTCAATTTCTTTGGTTTGTTTTTCTATTTCTTTTTTTATTTCTTGATTTTCCTTTTTCATCTCAATCATATACAAAGTCAATTCTTCAATCTTCTGCAAAAGCTTTATATTCATCTCCCCTAGATTAATTCCGTTTTTGAGAACCTCTTCTTCATTGGGGATGTTTTCTAAATGCCCTTTTTCGGCAATATGTTTTTCGACTTCTGCAAGTGTTGGCAGGTTGTATTCTTTTTTAAATACAAAGTCTGACCAGCCAGCCATATCTACTTTTACTTCTTTGGAATGGATTGTGCCGTTGACGTCTAGTTTATTTGTTGGATTGTTCGTGCCGATACCTAAATTACCTTCACTATTCAATATCATTTTTATAGAAGACCAATCTGTTGAACCTTTTTTAGAAGTATACCAATTATGGCTATGATCTTCAGTCGCAGGAACATTTTTAGTTTTCCAATGTCCTGCGTAATAATTTATATTGTTACCATAGCTCCTTATCATTCCATCATAATCACCATTAATTCCCAATTCCAGACTTGAATAGTTAGCTAATCCGCCAACCCTTATTCCAGCAATACCATTTACACCGCCCGAACCGACATTAACATTTAACAAAGTTTCAGGCATATTTGTTCCAATGCCAACATTTCCATTAGTCGGAAATGTGTTTTGAGAAAAACTTATTTGAGCAATAAAAATCAATGGGATTAAAATGTATTTTTTCATCATGGTTATCTGTTTATGGTTTTTATGATCATTTTATAGTTTTGTTAAATCAAAAAGGCACTGTGTTTTTGATATTTTTACTTTTGGATTTTGCATTTTCCTGCAAATAAAATTCCTCCCTGAAAAAAAAACTTTTTTCAAGAAACACTCTTATTTATCTATTTTAAAAAAGGATTAACGGTCCCGATTTTGGGAAAAACTATACTATAGATATATAGCTACTTTTGCTTTTGGGAGCTTAAAAACGAATATTCTAATATTTTTTATAAGTAAAAAACTATTTAAAATAGATCTTTTGTATTAAAAAACGTGTTAAATATATCACAAATAAATGTATAATAAATAAGACTACCAAATAATCGCGGTTAAAGTTTTAGCAGTTTTGATTTTTGCCCATAAAAAAAGCGAGACCTAAATCTCGCTTTTTTAACATTATTTGTATTTTAAAATGTATTATTCTACTGTAACAGATTTTGCTAAGTTACGTGGTTGATCAACATTACAACCTCTCATAACTGCAATATAGTAGGAAAGCAATTGTAATGGGATTGTAGTAATAAGTGGTGACAATGCATCTGAAGTTTCAGGAATTTCGATTACATAATCAGCTAACTCACGAACCTGAGTATCACCTTTAGTCACAACTGCGATAATTTTACCGCTTCTTGATTTGATTTCCTGAATATTACTTACAATTTTATCGTAATGTCCTTGTTTAGGCGCAATAACAATAACTGGCATATGCTCATCGATTAAAGCAATAGGACCGTGTTTCATTTCTGCTGCCGGATAACCTTCTGCATGAATATAAGATATCTCCTTAAGTTTTAAAGCACCTTCAAGAGCAACCGGAAAATTATATCCACGACCTAAATAAAGACAGTTTGGAGCATCTTTAAAAGCTGCTGCAATTTCTTTGGCTCTTTCATTAGTTTCTAATGCTTCAGCTACTTTTTCAGGAATTAATTCTAATTCTTGCAAATAAGCGTGAAAATCAGGATTTGACAAAGTTCCTTTTGCTTTTCCTAATCTTAAAGCAATCATTGTTAAAACTGTAATCTGAGTTGTAAATGCTTTTGTAGAAGCTACTCCAATTTCCGGTCCTGCGTGTGTATAAGCACCTGCGTGACTTTCTCTTGAAATAGATGACCCAACAACATTACAAACTCCAAAAACGAAAGCTCCGTTTTCTTTTGCTAATTTAATTGCTGCCATTGTATCTGCAGTTTCTCCTGATTGAGAAATAGCAATAACTACGTCATCTTTATTAATAATTGGGTTTCTGTATCTAAACTCAGAAGCGTATTCTACTTCTACAGGAATACGAGTAAACTCCTCAAAAATATATTCAGCTACTAAACCTGCATGCCAAGAAGTTCCGCAAGCAACGATTAGAATTCTTTTTGCATTTAAGAATTTTTCAAGATTATCCTCAACACCTGCCATCTGAACAATTCCTTCATTAGCATGAAGTCTTCCTCTGTAAGTATCTTTGATAACACTTGGTTGCTCATAGATTTCTTTCAACATGAAATGATCATAACCACCTTTTTCAATTTGCTCCAAATTCATTTGAAGCTCCTGAATATAAGGATCTACTAAAGAGTCGTCTTTAATTTTTCTAACTTTAAGTGGCTTATGTAAACGAATATTTGCCATTTCACCATCTTCAAGATAAATAGCATTTGAAGTATATTCAATAAAAGGAGATGCATCAGATGCAATGAAGTACTCGCCTTCACCAACTCCAATTGCTAACGGACTACCCAATCTTGCAGCTACAATTTCTTCAGGATTCTTTTTATCAAAAACTGCTATTGCATAAGCACCAACAACTTGATTTAAAGCTATCTGAACTGCTTTACCTAATTTGATATTTTCGTTCTTTTGAACTTCTTCAATTAAATTAACTAAAACTTCAGTATCTGTATCTGATTTAAAAGTATAACCTCTTTTGATCAATTCTTCTTTAAGTGGGGCGTAATTTTCAATAATTCCATTATGAATAATTACCAATTCACCTGAATTAGAAAGATGCGGATGTGAGTTTACATCATTTGGAACACCATGCGTTGCCCAACGCGTATGCCCAATTCCTATCGTTCCGTTTGTCGTTAGATTATCTTTTGCTTTAGCTTCCAGGTCAGAAACCTTTCCTTTTGTCTTACAAACTTTAACTCCAGACTCGTCAAACAACATCACTCCGGCACTATCATAGCCTCTATATTCGAGTCTCTTTAATCCTTTAATAACTATAGGATAAGCCTCTCTGTGACCTATATATCCAACAATTCCACACATATATATTTATTAATTTGGTTTCGTGTAGTAAACCTCAAGCTTTAATCTCTTGTTGTAATTAGCATCTGTTGATGGAATATTATTACCAAATAATATTGTCCCTAACGGAGCTACAACTGTTGCTCTCGGTGCATCTGTAATGACATCATTTTTCACTTTCAATTTATTTGATGCAGTGACAGTAATATCATCTATAACAACTAAGCCTAATTTAACATTAACTGCAGTCGAACTCTTAATAAGATTACGAACATGCTGAGTTAACCTAATTTTATAGGTAGTTCCTCTTTTTGTAGTTGGATCTAAATTTATTATACCTCCAAAAATAACCTTACTCATAGCCGGATCAGCAGTAGACAAACTTGTTGTTCTGTCGGCTGTGTAATCTACAAGAGGTACATTATTTGTAAGATCATATAAATAAACTCTTCTAGGTTCTTTTGCCGCCAAATTATCTGAGCCTTTTACAGCCATTTTTTCTGCATCAATAGTAAACACTAAATTAGCTTCATTCACTATCCAGTTACTTTTTTTAATCTCTTCAAGTTGTGCACCAAAATCTTTTAGCTCTATAACAGCCAACGATCCCTGGCCACCTTTTAAATAAAGTTTCGAATCTCCCGATGTTGTATTTATACTTGCCGTTTTTATTGCATCTGAATATTCCTGACTCTTATTATCTTTAAGCAATCCTGCTGTTGCTCCAGTCAAACTTATTTCTAAAGACTTATCCTCAGTAGTTTCTGCAGCATCTGTCGTACTTGCTGTTTTTGCTTTATACTTAATTGTAATTTTACCTTTTGCAAAATTTATCAAAGCCATATTACTTGGACCTCCGTCTGCTGTTTTTTCAACTTTAAAATACAATCCTCTAAAATACTCCTGAAAAGCATCAGCACTAGCCAACTTTGAGGTTGCAGCTTTTAAGATTTTCTCCTGAAAAAAGGCTTTATTTAAATTTAAATGCATTGCAGGAGCACTTCTGTTAGTAGTTTTTACACCTGCCGCATCTGTAGTTTCTTCTACAATTTCTTCCGAATCAAAAAAGAATTTTGTGTTTTGAGCCTCATTTGCATCATCATTTAATTTACTTCCTACTTTTTTTGAATCGAAATTTATATAGTTTGGATCTGTATTTGTATCCATGTCTGTATAATAAAACTGTGGATATTGGACTCCATTATCAAAAAAGCTACCACGCATCTGAATTCCGGACTCATAAACACTTAGATTAAGCTTTCCGTTTGCTGCTCCATAAATAGAATCCAATTTATAAGTACTTCCTCCTTCTGGTTTTGCTGTCTGTGCCTTACTAAAATACGGAACACTTAATACGACACTTTGAATTTCAGGATCTGCACCAATAGTTGGCGCATAAGCAGCTAAAGAAACCTGAGTAGTATAATTTGCCGTAGTAGCACCTAAAACCGGATTATCATAAATACCCAAAGCATTAACCCCTAAGCTATTAGACTGAATCGGAGTTATTTCCTGATTATACGCTACTACACCATAATCCTGTGGCACTAAATCAAAATGATTATCTCCGATTAAATCATCTCCAATCGCATTAAAATCTTTATCGCAAGAATATAAAAGAACTACTGTTGCTACTAATAGAATTTTCTTAATAAAAGAAGTATTATACATGTTTAATAATAAAGTTAAATTTTAAAGACCAAACGTTCTATAGAAATTTGTATACGCTTCAGCGAATGCATCTTTCGTGGCGAAAGGTAAAAAAGGTTTTCCTGAAGATTCTATAAATTTTGTTAAACTTGGAGAAACATTTTCTGAGGCTATAATAACACCATCAGAATGTAATATACTAGCTTTTAATACATTTTCGTAATTAGGCGTTTCTAAATCTGAAACAGCATCATGAGGAACACCGTCAAATTTCACCTTATTAATCATTTCTAAATCTAAATTTTCATCAAATGACTGACCATAAACTGATGTGATAATTTTGGTTTCAGAAAACAAAGCCTCATTTTTATAATAATGCTTCATATAAATTGGAAGCATAGAAGCCAGCCAGCCATGTACGTGAATAATATCCGGTACCCAATTTAATTTTTTTACTGTTTCAACAACTCCTTTTGCAAAAAAGATTGCTCTTTCGTCATTATCAGGGTACAAAACACCTTCTTCGTCAGCAAAAGTTGCTTTACGCTTAAAATATTCATCATTATCGATAAAATAAACCTGAATTCTTTCTTTAGGAATAGAAGCTACCTTAATAATCAATGGCATATCTAAGTCATTCACTACCAAATTCATTCCTGAAAGCCTAATCACTTCGTGTAATTGATGTCTTCTCTCATTGATATTTCCATATCTTGGCATGAAAATTCTTATCTGACCGCCTTGATCATTAATCATTTTCGGAACATCGTAAGACATTAAAGAAACCTCATTTTCAGCCAAATAAGGCACGACTTCAGATGATACATATAATATCCTCTTATCTTTCATAATAGTATTTTACTTAATTTTTGGTAATAAAAACGTTGCAAAATTACAAAATTTTATGCAGTTTATAACTAATATATTATGTTTGCACTAAATTTTAATATTCCCGCCATGCATATTTTCTACGGCAAAGTAGCTCTGATAGCTTATTTAAAAACTATCAAAACCGCAAATTCTACTATCGGGTTTGTACCAACCATGGGAGCTTTACACCAAGGGCATCTGGCATTAATGCAACGATCACTAAAAGAAAACGACGACACCGTTGTAAGTATTTTCGTAAACCCTACTCAGTTCAACAATCCTGAAGATCTTGAAAAATATCCACGCACTCTTGAAGAAGATGTAAAAAAAATGCGAGGTTTAAGTGACAAAATAATTTTATACGCACCATCGGTAGAAGATATTTACGAAGGACAAACTGTTTCTCAATCTTTTGATTTTGACGGATTAGAAAATCAGATGGAAGGAAAATTCAGACCCGGACATTTTAACGGAGTTGGAACCATTGTAAAACGCCTTTTTGAAATTGTAACTCCAACCAATGCTTATTTTGGAGAAAAAGACTTTCAGCAATTACAAATTGTCAAGAAACTGGTAGAAAAAAACAATCTGAACGTAAATGTTGTGGGCTGCCCAATTTTTAGAGAAGAAAATCTTTTGGCAATGAGTTCGCGCAACGAACGCTTAACACCTGAAGAACGAAAAGAAGCTTCTATCATTTACAAAGTTCTAAACGAAGCAAAAGAAATTTTTCAAACCGGAACTCCCGAAGAAACTATAAAATTTGTCGAAGATGCTTTTGAAAACAACGAAAAATTTAAGCTCGAATATTTCGTAATCGCTGACGAATCTACATTATTATCAATTGATCATAAAATAAAAGACAAAAACTACCGTGCGTTTATAGCGGTATTTGTTAATTCTATAAGGTTAATTGACACCATTTCATTTAATTAAATTACCTTTGCAGCATGCAAATTCAAGTTATAAAATCAAAAATTCATCGTGTAAAAGTAACGGGTGCCGATCTTAATTATATTGGCAGCATTACTATTGATGAAACCCTACTGGAAGCTTCAAACATTATTGAAGGCGAGAAAGTAGCAATCGTTAACATTAATAATGGAGAGCGTTTTGAAACTTACGCTATTAAAGGAGAAAAAAATTCAGGTGAAATTACACTGAATGGTCCTGCAGCAAGAAAGGTTCAAAAAGACGACATTATCATCATCATTTCATATGCTACCCTGGAATTTGAAGAGGCTAAAACCTTCAAACCGTGGATCATTTTCCCAAATGAAAACGATAATTCGTTAACCTAAAATTCCCCTTACTTTTTAATAAGTGTCCTTTGTCAAAATTATTTTTTGCACAAACAGGATTTCTTTTGCCCTAATCAAAAAGATTAAACTCAAAAAAGTTGATTGCTTTTAAAATCCCTCCACAATAAAAAAGCAAATAAAGTATTATATTGCTACACTATTTCAATACTTTTTAATTCACTGAAATGCCACAAATCATGAAAAAAGCTTACCTACTGCTTGCATTCATTTCCGTTTCTGTTTTTTCTCAGAAAAAATTTGACAATATCCAATCTGAAAAATTAGGAGAGGAACGAAGAATAACTATTGGTCTTCCGGCTTCCTACGAAGCAAAACCAGACAAAAAATACCCTGTTTTGTATTTATTAGACGGCGATTATTTGTTTGACCCATTTTCCGGAGCTGTAAGTTATGGTACTTATTGGGATGATATGCCTGAAATGATTATTATTGGAATTCATCAAAATAAAGATGAAGAACGTTATGATGATACAACGATCGATCAAAATGAAGGCTTACCATTTGAAAAAGGAGCAAAATTTTTCGAATTTATTGGAGCAGAACTGATCCCATATATTGAAAAAAAGTATCGTACTGCGCCTTTCAGAATTATAGCCGGTCACGATGTAACAGCAAGTTTTGCTAATTTTTATTTGTATAAGGAATTCCCAATTTTTAACGCGTATATTTGTTTAAGCCCTGAACTTGCACCAAAAATGGAAGTTAGAATAGCAGAGAAATTTGCAAAAATCCAAAAACCGATATTCTATTATCTTTCTGCAGGAGAAGGTGATATCAAAAAAATAAAAGAACCGATTGAGAAACTGAACAGTAATATTAAAATTGCAAATAATCCGTTAGTAAATTATAAATACGACGTATTCAAAGATGCTACACATTATACTGAGGTTTTAAATTCAATCCCAAATGCGCTTTATCAAATTTTTGAATCCTACAGACCAATCAATTCTGCGGAATACAATGATAAAATTGCAGTTTTACAATCTGGTTACTCCGATTATTTGGAGAAAAAATACGCTACAATGTCTGAAATTTTAGGATTTCAGGTTCCGGTAAGAATGAGCGATTTTAAAGTAATTGAAAACATTATTTTAAAAAAGAATGCCTATGATGAACTAGGAAAAATGGCAGAAATTGGAAATGTAAATTACCCAAAAGCAATGTTGGGTGAATATGAATTAGGTTTGATGTATGAAAAAATGGGCGACCCAAAACATGCTTCAAAAAAATACCAAAACGCTTCTCAAATGGAGCCAATTGGTGATTTGAATAAAGATTTGATGTACGAAAAAATAGATGAGATGAATACTCTTCTAAAAAAAACTAAATAATGTCAAAAGTTAAAACTTCCTTTTTTTGTCAAAACTGCGGAACTCAATATGCCAAATGGCAAGGACAATGCAATGCTTGTAAAGAATGGAATACTATTGCTGAAGAAATTATTCAGAAGCAGGAAAAAGTGGCATGGAAAAGCGAACCAACTCCAACCGGTAAAGCTCCAAGACCTTTAAAAATTAACGAAATCGACTCGACTCAGGAAATTCGAATGAATACTACTGATGGCGAACTAAATCGTGTTTTGGGTGGAGGAATCGTTCCCGGATCTTTAACGCTTTTGGGAGGAGAACCCGGAATTGGAAAAAGTACACTTTTACTTCAAATCTCCTTAAAATTACCTTATAAAACTCTATATGTTTCCGGCGAAGAAAGTCAGAAACAGATAAAAATGCGTGCTGAAAGAATAACTCCAAATAGCGATAACTGCTATATTCTAACCGAAACAAAGACGCAAAACATCTTCAAACAAATTGAAGCTATGCAACCTGAAATTGTAATCATCGATTCAATTCAGACTTTGCATACCGATTATATCGAATCTACAGCAGGAAGTATTTCTCAAATTAGAGAAACGACCGCCGAACTAATCAAATTTGCAAAAGAAACCAATATTCCGGTAATTCTGATTGGGCATATAACTAAAGACGGAAACATTGCCGGACCAAAAATTCTGGAACACATGGTTGACACTGTTCTTCAATTCGAAGGGGACAGAAATCACGTTTACCGAATTTTGCGTTCACTTAAAAACCGTTTTGGTTCAACCGCCGAATTAGGAATCTATGAAATGCTTGGAAGCGGTTTGCGTGAAGTAAGCAATCCGTCTGAAATTTTAATTTCGCATAAAGACGAAGAAATGTCGGGAACTGCGATTGCCACAACCATGGAAGGCATGCGTCCACTAATGATCGAAATACAATCTTTAGTAAGCACCGCAGTTTACGGAACTCCACAAAGAAGCACAACCGGTTATAATGCCAAAAGATTAAATATGATTTTGGCCGTTTTAGAAAAAAGAGCCGGATTTCGTTTGGGAGCAAAAGACGTTTTCCTGAATGTAACCGGTGGAATTTCTGTAGACGATCCTGCAATTGATCTTGCTGTTGTTGCTGCTATTTTATCATCAAATGAAGATATTCCAATTACAAAAGGATTTTGCTTTGCCGGTGAAGTTGGGCTTTCTGGCGAAATTCGACCTGTAAACCGCGTAGATCAGCGTATACAGGAGGCCGAAAAGTTAGGTTTCGACACCATTTTTGTTTCAAAATACAATAAAATAGCTTTAAAAAATACAGGAATCAAAATTGAGCTTGTAGCTAAAATTGAAGATGTTGCCAGTATTCTTTTTGGTTGATTTTAGATAAAAATACCACTATGAATTTTCCAAAACAAAAAATATTCACAGCATTAAAAATACTTGCCCTCGTATTTATTTTGCTTTGTGTTGGTCTGTACTTTTTTCGCGATTCGCTTTTAAAACAAGCCATCGCAAAAGTCACTCATAAAATGGCTGTTGATTATAACAGTGATTTTTCTATAAAAGAAGCCTCTTTTAGTGGTTTATCAAGTGTTAAACTTACCGATGTTGTATTAGTACCAAAAAATGCCGATACTCTTCTTAAAATCCAAAAAATTGAAACAAGTGTCAGCTTAAGCAACTTGCTTATCGGCGATGTTCAGGTGGGAACTTTAAAAGTCGACAATGGATATATCCAATTAGTCAAAAAAGGAAAAATCAGGAATTTTGATGCTTTCTTAAAAAAGAACAGCGACAATACCGAAAAAAATGAGAAAAGGAAATATGGTGCTTTTGCGTATAGAATTATTTCAAAACTACTCAATTTAGTTCCGACTGACATGCATTTGGAAAACTTCAAATTCAAAATTGACGATAACGGAAAGAAAGCATCGATTTCAATCAATAAATTAGTTCTTGTGGACAAACAACTTGAGACCAACCTTCACGTTCAAAGCAAGGATTTTGATCAGCGATGGAATTTAAAAGGATTTGCTGATCCAAGAAACCAAAAAGCAGATATTCGTTTTTTCAATTTAGATACCGGCGCTATTCGTGTTCCGTATCTGGATGAACGTTATAACCTAAAAGCAAGTTTTGACTCGATCAGGCTTAATGTTGAAAAAATTGACAAAAGTGGCAGCGAACTTCATATTGATGGTTTTACTTCTATCACCAATTTAAAAATTAATCATCCAAAAATTGCCAGCAAAGATGTTGTAATTAAAAATGCCCGTTTTGATTATCGCTTTCTTCTTGGAAACGACTTTATTTCGATTGACAGCACTTCGACAATGCAGTTAAACAAGATAAAAGTAAAACCATACATCTCTTATGATACTGAAAAAGATACAGTTTATACTTTGAAAGTGAATATTCCGAAGATGAATGCGCAGGACTTTATCGTTTCACTTCCTGATGGTTTATTCACCCATTTTCAGGGAATGCAGGCCACTGGAAATTTTGATTATAAACTGGATTTCAAATTCAATAAAAATAAACCTAACACACTTGTTTTCGACAGCAAACTAAACAAAGAAGATTTAAGAATTACAAAATATGGCGAAGCCGATTTAAATAAATTAAATGGAGAATTTGTCTATCGTGCCATCATTCAGAATGTATTACAACGACCAGTTTTAGTTGGAAATGCCAATCCGAATTATACACCTTTAGACCAGATTTCACCTTATTTGAGAAAATGCGTTTTAACTACAGAAGATCCATCGTTCTTCTCACATCGCGGATTTATCAATGAGGCTTTTAAACAATCGATTCTTAAGAATATCAGAACTAAAAAATTCTCTCGTGGTGCCAGTACAATCAGCATGCAGTTAATTAAGAATGTCTTTTTAACGCGTGAAAAAACGCTTTCGCGAAAGCTTGAAGAAATCTTATTGGTTTATATTCTGGAAAACAATCGAATTGTAAGCAAGGAAAGAATGCTTGAAGTGTATTTCAACATTATCGAATGGGGACCAAATGTATACGGAATTGGAGAAGCGAGTCACTTTTATTTCCAGAAAAGTCCATCATCACTAAATGTCGATGAATGCTTATATCTGGCAACGATTATTCCGAAGCCAAGAAAATTCATGTATCAGTTCAATGATCAGGGCAACCTGAAAGATTACGCTCTGAAGAATCAGAAATTCTTAAAGAATTTAATGTTCCGCCGTGGCTTATTAGTTCCGGAAGACACTTTAGGTCAATTGCCAGTTTATATTTCCGGAAATGCACGTTCTTTCATTAAAATCAAAGCTCCGGATTCTACAGCAGTTAAATTGGACTCTCTGGCTGTTGATGACGAATTCGATTTATAATGATTTACCACAAAGGCACTAAGTTTTTTAAGCTTAGTCTATATGCTCGCAAAGTCGCAAAGACGCCAAGTTTAGATAATACTTTGCGTCTTTGCGACTTTGCGAGATAAATAAGAAAATCTTTGTATCTTAATGCCTTTGACAAAAAAACTTAAGGTGCCGGATCAGGAATCACAGCCTGAACTGCATCTATTTCAGCAAGGATTTCCTTAGAAAGAACCACATCAATTGTGTCAATGTTTTCTTTTAATTGTTCCATAGTTGTAGCACCAATAATTGAACTTGTAAGGAAGGGTTGCTGCAAAACAAATCCCATTGCAAGCTCAGTTAACGTTAAACCGTGTTTTTTAGCAATTTCCTGATATAATTTTGTTGCTTGAGTACTTTGATCGCTGCTGTAACGTTTGTATTGCGGAAAAAGACTAATTCTCGCTTTTGGATGACTTTCTCCCGTTAAAAATTTACCTGTTAAGACTCCAAAGGCTAAAGGTGAATATCCTAATAAACCAACATTTTCATATTTTGAAACTTCAGCAGAATTTACTTCAAACAAACGATTCAGTAAAGAATATGGGTTTTGAACGGTTTTGATTCTTGGTAAATTGTTGTATTTGCTTTCTTCCAGAAAACGCATCATTCCCCATGAATTTTCATTTGAAACTCCGATATGTTTGATTTTTCCCTCTTTAATCAATCCGTCAAAAGTTTCTAAAATTTCTCTAAAGTTATCTTCCCACACATCATCATGTCCATGAAAAGCGCGTTGTCCAAAATTATTTGTTTTTCTTTCCGGCCAATGCATTTGATACAAATCGATATAATCGGTCTGAAGCCTTTTTAAACTATTTTCAACAGCATATTTAATACTTGCAGGAGAGAAATCCAGTTTCTCTCGCATATACCCAAAACTCGGATTTGGTCCGGCAATTTTAGACGCCAAAATTACTTTATCGCGGTTTCCTGATTTCTTAAACCAGGTTCCTATAACTTTTTCTGTACTTCCATAAGTTGCTTCACTTGCCGGAACCGAATACATTTCAGCAGTATCAAAAAAATTGATCCCTTTTTCTAAAGCATAATCCATTTGTTCATGACCTTCTGCTTCTGTATTCTGTTGTCCGTAAGTCATTGTTCCCAGACAAATTTTACTAACTTTTATATCGGTGTTCGGTAGTGTTGTGTATTTCATTTTTTCTTTTAGGTTCAAAGTTGCAAAGAAACAAAGGTACAAAGGGATTTTTCAAATCGAAAAACGAGAAAGGTTAAAAAAAGTACAAGATTTTCATACGCTCCTGCAAGGCTTCAAAAAACCTTGTAGGTATCTCTAATTTCAATTCAAATCCAAGTTAAACCTACAAGGCTTTGAAAACCTTGCAGGGTAACACTTCCAGAAATTGGAATTTGGAATTTTTATATTGGAGTTTAAAAAAAGGCTCAAAAGTAAAAACCTTTGAGCCTTTATACCTCACAACCTTTGTTCCTAAGTCTATTTTAAACTTTTTAATGGATTTTGAAATGTATTGAAAATCCTAACAATGAAAATGGAATCATTTTTAAATTGATATAAAATTTTAAAATTTCTTATTACAATTCTACGACAATCAATTCTATATTCATCAAATTGAAATTGCTCAGCAAAAACGATATTATTTGCACTTTCAAACAACTCATGTCTAATTTTCAATGCCTTTTCTTTTGAATATTTCCTTTTAAGTTCAAAATAAATTTCCTTCAAATCCAATTTTGAATTTTCCGACCAAAAAACTGTTGGTTTATTCATCATCCCAATCTTTCATTTCTTTCGACAAATCTTCGCTTGAAATTATTCGATTGTATTTAATATCCTCTAAACCTTCTTCTACTCTATTATGGTAATCAGTTAATGTCACAGGATTTCCTTTCGCATCATACGAAACCACTTCATTTAAATAATTATCAAATACTGAAGATACAATTCTAAGCACTCTTTCATCAGCTAAATCTAACTGATTCTTTATTTTCTCTTTTAATTCTGGAAGTCCCATAATTTTTGATTTATAGAAACCAAAGTTACAAAATTTTAAATTCCAATATTAAATCCCAAATTCTAAACACTTTCAGAAATTGAAATCTGTTAATCGGAATTCAAAAAAAAGGCTCAAAAGTAAAAACCTTTGAGCCTTTGTACCTCAGAACCTTAGTCCCTTAGTTTATACTATTAAGCATCTCCGCAATTTCATCTAATCTTGGAGTAAGAATGATTTCGATTCTTCGGTTTTTTGCTTTTCCTTCCGGAGTCGCATTACTTGCCAAAGGAGAAAATTCGCTTCTTCCCGCTGCTGTTAGTTTTTGCTTATTGATTTTACTGTTTTCACTTAAAATAGCGACAATTGCAGTTGCTCTTTTAGTTGATAAATCCCAGTTGTTTGCAATTGGTCCTGAACCTGCATAAGGATCATCATCTGTATGACCTTCAATTAAAACGGAAAGATCAGGATTGTCGCCCAAAACTTTTCCAAGTTCTACAACTGCTTTTCTTCCTTCAACACCTACTGCCCAGCTTCCTGAATTAAAAAGTAATTTGTTTTCCATAGAAACATATACTTTTCCATTTTTCTGTTCTACTGTTAAACCTTTACCTTCAAAACCGTTTAAAGCTTTAGATAAAGTTTCTTTCAGTTTTTTCATTGCAGCCTCTTTTGCTGCAATCATATCTTCAAGTTCTTTTAGACGATTAGCCGTTTTATCCAAACGAGCTTGTTCATCTGCCAGTTTTTTTGATTTAGCTTCCAATTGCGCCAGCAACTCACGGTTTTTATTCATGTTGCTTTCTAATGCATCGTTGCTGTTTTTCTCCAATGCATTATAAGAATCTTGTAAAACCTTGTATTTATTTTGAGCGGCAGCCAAATCTGCTTTTTGTTTTGCAAGCTCATCTTTTGTGCTAGCCAAATCTTTGGTTAATTTATCTCGATCTAATTCTAACTGATTTTTTGCTGTTTTTAAATCTGCATTTTCATCAGCTATTGAGCGATTTTCTTTTTTCAGATCTGAATATTTTGTTTCAAGATCGTTGTAAATCTTTTTAGATACGCATGAAGTTGTAGACAAAGCTAAAACCAGTAATCCGATGGAGGCCTTTTTAATCATATTGTATTTATTTTTTATTTGGAGCTTATTAATAATTCTAATTTCAGTCTAAAACCCAGAAAAGAAATTCCAAATTCCAAACTTGGCTCAATTTAAACTTATGCATTCTCAACAAGAACAGTACCAAACTTTATTCAATTTCAACTAAAACCGGACAATGATCTGAATGTACAGCGTCTGGAAGAATAACCGCACGTTTTAGTCTGTGTCCAAGCGAATCACTTACCAGATTATAATCAATTCTCCATCCTTTATTATTTCCTCTTGCACCAGCGCGGTAACTCCACCAAGAATAATGATGCGGATCTTTATTGAAATGACGGAAACTGTCTATAAATCCGGATTTCATAAAAGCATCCAGCCACGCACGTTCTGCCGGCAAAAATCCGGAAACAGTTTTATTTCGAACCGGGTCATGAATATCTATAGCTTCGTGGCAAATATTATAATCTCCGCAGATAATAAGATTCGGAATCGTTAATTTCAACTCATTTATATAAGTCTGAAAGTCATCCATAAACATAAATTTATGATCTAATCTTTCAATATTGGTTCCCGACGGAAGATATAAACTCATTACAGAACAGTCCTCAAAATCGGCACGCAGATTACGACCTTCAAAATCCATATGATGAATTCCTGTACCGTAAACTACGGTTTTAGGTTCTGTTTTAGATAAAATAGCAACACCGCTATATCCTTTTTTTGTAGCTGGATAATAATATTGATACGGATAACCAGCGGCAGTAATAGCATCTACCGGAATTTGATCCTGAGTCGCTTTGATCTCCTGAAGGCAAATTACATCAGGGTTTGCATGCTGTAGCCACTCGATAAAACCTTTGGTAATCGCGGCACGTATTCCGTTTACATTATAAGAAATAATTTTCATGTGGGTCATTTTTTAGGATTTCAAATGTAATAAAAAAGTGGAAAGTTTGCGATTGAATAAACGAAAAGTAGAGTTTTTTGTTATCTTTGTTCGCTGCTCTAATAAATTAAAAATAGTACATGGGTTTAGTTACCGCGAAAGAAGTTGCAAAGGCAATAAATGTTGATAAGTACGGGGTATTCGGTACTTTTTCAGGCTGGATTCTTATGAAGGTCCTTAAGATCTCGACCCTTAATAAAATTTACGATCATAATAAACATTTGGAAGACCTTGCTTTTTTAAACGGAATTTTGGATGAGATGGAAATTAAATTTGAAATCCCTGAAGAAGATTTAAAACGTTTACCAAAAGATGGCGCTTATATTACCATTTCAAATCATCCGCTTGGTGGTATTGATGGTATTTTGCTTTTGAAATTGATGCTTGAGAGAGAACCAAATTTCAAAATCATTGCCAACTTCTTATTACACAGAATTGTTCCGATGAAAAAATACATTATGCCGGTTAATCCTTTTGAAAATCATAAGGATGTAAAATCGAGTGTAATTGGTATTAAGGAAACTTTACGTCACTTAAGCGACGGAAAACCTTTAGGAATTTTCCCTGCCGGAGAGGTTTCAACTTACAAAGACGGAAAATTGGTTGTTGATAAACCTTGGGAAGAAGGTGCTTTAAAGTTAATCAGAAAAGCAAAAGTACCGGTTGTCCCTATTTATTTTCATGCTAAAAACAGTAAATTATTCTATTGGCTTTCTAAAATTGATGATACTTTGCGTACTGCAAAATTACCATCAGAATTGCTTACTCAGAAAGACCGTGTAATTAAAGTTCGTATTGGAAAACCAATTTCTGTAAACGAGCAAAACGAAATTGAATCGTTTGAAGATTACTCAGAATTCCTAAGAAAGAAAACCTATATGCTGGCAAATCCTTTTGAAAAGGATACTAAACTAATAGACACCGCAAGTTTAAAAATACCAAAAGCGCCTAAAAAAATAGTTACGCCTGCAAGCGAATCAAAAATGATTGATGAAGTTCAGGCTTTAAGAAACAGCGATTCCAGATTATTGCAAAGTAAAAATTACGAAGTATTTTTTGCCAGAGCAAAGGCTATTCCGAATATTATTCATGAAATTGGACGTCTTCGCGAAATTACTTTCCGTGAAGTGGGTGAAGGAACCAATGAATCTATTGACTTAGATGAATACGATCAATATTATCACCATATGTTTTTATGGGATGATGATACTAAAAAAATTGCGGGCGCCTACCGCATGGGATTAGGTTCTGAAATTTACCCAAAACATGGCATTGAAGGTTTTTACCTGACAGATCTTTTTAGATTTGAACCGGAACTTCATGATATGATGCACAAATCAATCGAAATGGGGCGTGCATTTATCACCAAAGAATACCAACAAAAACCAATGCCTTTGTTCTTATTATGGAAAGGTATTATACATACAACACTTCGTCATCCGGAACATAAATATTTATTGGGTGGCGTAAGTATCAGTAATCAATTTTCTGATTTCTCTAAATCATTAATGATTGAGTTCATGAAATCGAATTATTACGATCCGTATATCGCACAATATATTCATCCAAAGAAAGCGTATAAAGTAAAACTTAAAGACGCTGATAAAGATTTTATCTTTGATGAAGCGGAATCTGACTTAAATAAGTTTGATAAAATAATTGATGAGCTGGAACCAGGAAACCTGCGTTTACCGGTTTTGATTAAAAAATACATCAAACAAAACGCAAGAGTAGTAGCTTTTAACGTAGATCCGTTATTTAATAATGCTATTGATGGTTTAATGTACATAAGAATCGCAGATATCCCGGAAAGCACTATGAAACCGGTTATTGAAGAATTTCAGATCGAATTAGAAAAGAAATTATCTGAGAAAGAAGATTAAGACAGTTAACTATAGAAAAGAAAAACTCATAAGCTAAAACTTATGAGTTTTTTTATGTTTAAAATCTGTTTTTAGGTTTTATATTACCCTTTAAACTACCTCTTCACGCTCCAAATTGAATATTTCTTCACCGATGCTGTCAAGTTTATTCAATATAGTTTCCGAACCAGATTCTTTGAGTACCTCCCATTCTTTTTCTGAAATAGGTATCATCCATAAAAACAAAATAGTTGAATTAGAAAAACCAGTAAAGTTCATTTTTGGCAAGACTTTTAATTTATTAGTAAGAACCGCATATTTAAACTTCTCACTTGCACTAGTTTTAAACTCTACAGTATGTCCTTCTGCCAAAAAAGTGATATAATCCCAAGGTATTGCTGTAATCCCGCTTACAAGACTCGCAACGTTCTGTATTTGATCATTTGATAATCCCGACTTCAAAATAACCCCAAGCTCAATTCTATTAACCTCGTCTGGATTATCACAATACATTTCGATTTTTGGTTGTGGCCTTAATGATACCGCTACGGTTGCAAAAACAATCTTTTCTTCACCTTCATATAAATAAAGGCCTTTTGGAGGCCATTCTGAATTATCAATTGCATAATACTTCTCGCTTGCCCCAAAAATCTCATCGTAATAATTTAAAATTTGCGGTTGAAGAGACTGAAAAGGATTCTCATCTTCATCCCATTCTTTTATAAAAGAAACTGCGTTTTTAACACGTCTATGCATCTCATTACCTTCTGAAAGTTCCCAAGCAAAATACCCTTCACCTATACAGTCGCGTGCGTATCCATAAAATCCGCCATTACCTCCCCAACCAGGAATTACACATACAATTTCTCCGTTTTCTAATAATGCTGCTCCATCTCCCTCTTCCAACCAAACAATTTCCAAATCCTTCTCCACAAGTTTATCTTGCCCTTGGGGAAACTTGCAAAATTCTTTAGTCAATAAAGGCGGAACACCTTTTTCCATCAATTTCGTTTCTATTTCTTTGGGTGCCGCAATTAAATTTCTAATCCAGCAGCTCTTCACACCAAAATCTTCGTTATCACCAAACAAATAAAAATAAGCAACTCTATTATCTTGTTCTACAATTGCAGTTATTGGACAATTAGGACTTCTTAATTCAAGGACAACCTTCGGTTTTTCAATCTTATTATCGCTTCTGCTAAATAACCCCATACCTTCTAATATATTTTTTAAACATTAAATTTTACACTGAAGTAACGAATTTTTATTCTCAAAAAGGTCATTTTTTTCAATAAATAAAGTTTTTTTTGAACTAGCTAATGTTACAATAAGCTAAAAATCCCATTCATTTCTGAATGGGATTTCAAAATCTTATTCTGTAGTATTTTAAAACCAAGGTTTTCTTCCAACCTGATACGTTTGATAAAAATCTCCGTCGGTTTTTGTTAAGTAAAGAATTCCTTCAATTAATCCAATTACACCACCAATTCCGCACATAAGTCCTAATATAAGCTGGATTATTCCTTCTTTGGTATAACCCAAGTAAAACTTATGAATTCCCAATGTACCTAATAAAATAGCCAAAATTCCTGCAACAACTTTTTTGTTTTCTTCTTGCGGGTGTGACGGATTATTCCACTCTTCTGTTTTTGTACTTTCCATATTTTAATTATTTAAAAAATTGATTAAAAACATTTTGCAAAAAAAATCCCATTCATAAATGAATGGGATTTCAATATAATAAATTAGAACCAGCCTTTTTTACCTACCTGGTAAGTCTGATAGAAATCTTCATCTGATTTAGTAAGGTAAATAATTCCTTCAACAAATCCGATAATTCCACCAATACCGCAAGTAACAACGCTTATTACTAATTGTATAATTCCTTCCTGAGTGTATCCTAAGATAAATTTATGAATACCTAAATATCCAAATATAATCCCCATAATCCCGGCTAATACTTTTTTATTCTCTTGTCTTGGTTGAGACGGTGTGTTCCAGCTTTCTGGTTTTGTAGTTTCCATTTTTTATTAATTATTTAATTATTGTAATTCAACTTTACCAATTTCATTAATTTCTTCTACCTCATTTTTAGGATCAGAACCATATTGATTTGATCCGTAGGTTCCTTCGGTACATAACAAAATCAACAACCAGATTCCACCGGCAAAAGGGATCAAGCTAACAAGAAAGTACCAGCCACTTTTGTCAATATCATGCAATCTTCTTACAACAACTGCCAGTCCGGGAATAAGTGTAGCAAAACTATAAAGAACAAGAATTCCATATCCAATAATTCCTCCTGTAGCAACATCTCCTAAAATACCGCCTATAATTAGTCCTGCAATTATTACTGCTATAGAAATTATACCATTTGCAAGTGTAAAATACCAATACTCGCTTCTTCTTGCACGTCCTTTGAAGTTTGCATAGTTTTCAAAAACTACTTTTTTGTACCATTCAATCATAATTAATTCAGAATTAGTTTAATAACACCTACTCTTTAAGGATTTTCGGTTTCTCCTCATTCCACAAGAATAGAGCTATTTAGACTGATTCTTCATGAATTTGTAGCAATATTATTAAAAATTAACAAATAAAACTAATCTCACTAAATAAAATTTACAAGAAAAAACTCGTTATTAAAATCTAAAGGCTGTAGACTACTTTTTATTATAAACCACTTTAATTTTATCAACGATCACCTGCGCTAAGCGCTCATGACTTTCAAAAGTCCATCCTGCAATATGTGGCGTTAATAAAACATTGTCTGCCTGCAACAGGTACTGAAATGCCTCTGGTGTATTTTTATCCTGAAACAGTGTTTCAAAAGATAATTTCTCATACTCCAAAACATCCAGACCTGCACCAAGAACCTTTTTTTCTTTCATTCCCTGAACTAAATCAGCCGTAACGATGTTTTTGCCGCGAGAAGTATTAATAATCCAAAATGGCTTCGAAAATGAGTTTATAAAATCTGCATCGACCATTTTATCTGTTTCGGGTGTCCACGGCAAGTGCAAACTCAAAACATCAGCTTTCTGTTGTAATTCTGACAGCGTAACCTGCTTTGCATTTTCATCTGCAATATTTTCTAAAAGATCATGAAATAAAACTTCGACATCAAAACCACGAAGTTTTTTAGCAAAAGCTTTACCCATATTTCCGTAACCAATGATTCCAACAGTTTTCCCATCCAATTCATGACCACGATTGCTTTCACGATGCCATTGTCCGGCTTTCACTTCAGCATCGGCTTTATTCAAATTATTAAAAAGCGATAAGATTACACCAAGCGAATGTTCTGCAACTGCATTTCGATTTCCTTCCGGAGCTGCAATCAAATGCACTCCTTTTTCTTCGGCGTAATCACAATCTATACTTTCTAAACCTGCACCAACTCTGGCAATAAACTGCAGATTAGTAGCTTTATCTAAAAATGTTTTATCAATTTTAAATCGGCTGCGAATTACGATTCCATTATAATCCTGAATTTTTGCTTCGATTTCTTCCTTTGAAGATTTAAAATCGGCGTGATTTTCGAAACCAGCTTCCTCCAATTGATTCCATAGAACTGGATTATTACTGTCGATATGAAGAATTTTTATACTCATTGTATTATATTTTATAAAACAAAAATACAGCTTATTCTTTATTTAAGTCCTTCTTTTAAGATTACTGTTTGACTATTAATTTCCTAAAATGAAACAGGAATCAGAAAAGCATTCAAAAAAACAGAAAATCGACTTTTTTGATTCCAAACACAACATCAAAAACAATACTATCAATTGAAATTGAGACAATTAAACACATAAACTATGTAAATCTTAACATTTTCGAGTTATTTAATTTCATACATTTATTGTTACAACTTAACTTCAGAAAACCCGTCCCTTTTCGCCTTATCACCAATTTAATTTAAACAAGTAATTATTCTTTATTCATTAAATAAAAGTTATTATGGCAACAAACAATTTAACCATTATTTTGGTTCACGGGGCCTGGGGCGATGGTTCTCATTGGCAACATGTAATTCCGGGTTTGGTAAAGGAAGGCTACAAAGTACGAAGCGTTCAAAATCCGTTGACTTCATTACAAGACGATATAAACAAAACTCAGGATCTGATTGATGCGCAGGAAGGCAAAGTACTTCTGGTAGGACATTCTTATGGCGGAGCAGTAATCTCGGGTGCCGGAAATCACGACAAAGTTGTAGGTTTGGTATATATTGCCGCATTTGCACCCGATGAAGGAGATAGTCTGGGAAGTCTGCTTGCGCGCAGGTCCGGTTCAGGCGGAGCCAGTATTTATCCTGATTCTAAAGGTTTTTTATGGATTAAATACGATGAGTTTCATCAGGCATTTGCTCAGGATTTAAATCCGGAAGAAACCTTGGTTTTATCTTTAGCTCAAAAACCGATACATGGTCAATGTTTTGGAGATCTTGCAGGCAATCCGGCATGGAAAACAAAACCAAGCTGGTATCAAATTTCCAACTTTGACAATATGATTCCTGCAGAAACAGAAAAGGAAATGGCGGAGCGCATAAAACCTAAAAAAATCATTCATCTGGATGCAGGACACGCCTCTTTGGCATCGCATCCAAAAGAAGTAACCGCTTTAATCTTAGAAGCTGCTGCTACATTTTAAAAAATAGCTCAAACCCGCTAAGTACAAAATTAGCGGGTTTTTATTTCTATGTCTCGTCCTGAAAAAAGTTGACTATAATAGATGCAATTATGTCAACAGAAAGAAAACATTCTAAAAATCCATTGCCTCCCCAAACTTTCAGTGAGGTCTTTAAAAGGAAGGTCGTAAAAGAATTT
>NZ_JAGYWA010000007.1:70058-441885 GCF_018383905.1 Flavobacterium branchiicola | reverse complement strand
GCATTTATCAATCAATATGCTGACTCCAAATCAAGCTCATTTGCAAAATCAAGTAAAATTGAAAACATGGAAAAAAATAAATCGGAACAAAAGCAATTCTGTTCCGATTTAATTAATTTTATATTATCAATTCAGTCAACCTTTTTCAGGATAACTCAAAGTATAACTCCAAATTATTGATTTAACACTTCAGTTAAAGTTTCCTTATTTATAATTTGCTTTACAAAAACAGTATTATCATCCGCGAGAAAATAAGCATCAAACTGAATTCCTTCTTTTACTAAATCCTGAGGAATTTGATTTTTCTTCAGCATTTCTTTCAGTTGCTTCGCAAAAGAAATTTCAGCTGCCATTTTGTTTGGTTTATTCTGCTCTAAATTGGTTTCAAATCGCAATTCAATTTTATTATCATTTATATAGCCTCGTGCGGTAGTAAGTGTAACATTATCTGCTTTAAAAGTTTTTGAAGCAGCGTTATAAGTCGTTACAAATTCTTGTAGTTTCTGTTTGGTATTTTTACAGCTTACAAGCATTACTACCATAACAACTGCAAATGCGATTTGGGTTATTTTCTTTAGCATAACATTTTTTATTTTAGTTTCTGAAGTCTTAAAAGTGCTTCAAGGTAATAATAATCTGCGTAATTTATCGAACAATCTATTTCGCTTCCCGCAGGTTTATGCCCTGTTGAATGTAGCAAAAATGCAGAATTAACATCGTGACTTTGATACTGATCTGAAAGTGAAACGATCATTTTTTTAGCTTTAGTCAAATATTCGTTTTTTAAATTCTTGTCTTTTGTATAAGAACTCAATTCTAAAAGTGCCGAAGAAACTATAGCTGCAGCCGAGGCATCTCTTGGCTCATTTGGAATATTTGGCGCATTAAAATCCCAATAAGGTATTAAATCTTCTGTGGTTAATTTATCCAGATAAACACGTGTTATTTTATGAGCAAAATCTAAAAATTTAGGGTCTTTTGTTTCTCTATACGTCATGGTAAAACCGTAAATAGCCCACGCCTGCCCGCGCGCCCACATACTATCATCACTAAATCCCTGGGCTGTTCTTCCTTTTATCTTTTTTCCAGTTTCATAATCATAAATAATAACATGATAAGATGTATTATCTGGTCTAAAATGATTTGCCATTGTAGTTTCGGCATGTTTTACGGCGATATCGTACAATTTTCTATCCCCACCATTTTTAGAAGCCCAGAACAACAACTCCAAATTCATCATATTATCAATAATGGTATTATGACCACCCATTTTATTGTGAGGCCAGGATTGAATTGTTCCTACTTTGGGATTAAAAAGCGTTGCCAAGGTATCGGCCGTTTTAAAAATGATTTCTTTATATGCAGCATTTTTAGTCAAACGATATCCGTTTCCAAAACTATTAAAAATCTGAAATCCCAAATCATGATCACCAGCTTTGCTAACTGATAAAGGAGTTAAAAAACGACTGAATTTATCCGCTTCTTTTTCCCACTTTTTATCTTTAGTAGCTTCATATAAATACCAAAGTTCTCCCGGCCAAAATCCGCTGGTCCAGTCTTTGTAGTTTACAAATTTCCAATCTTTACTTCCGTTCGGAACTGTTCTTGGTGAAGTTCCGTCATCAGGAATTACTTTTAATGTTTTTGAAGCTTGTTCCGCACAATAATCGAGTTGCTTTTTTATATTAAACGAATTGCTTTTTTGAGTATAAGCCTGATTTCCTAAAAGAAACAGTGTAATGAGTAGCGTAAAAAATCTTTGATTCATAAAGTTATTTTTGGTAGATAGTTTATTGATCTGATAAATTTATAAAATAAAGTAAACGTATCAGATTCTTTGTATTTTTGTTGTACCAAAAATGTATTATTGTTCCTAATCAGAATTAAATTTGAGTAAATCAAGAGTTCAGTATATTCTCCTGTTCTTCAGCACAATCTTTCTTGGAATTATTTCAAGGAAAATTTCATTTATCCCTTTATGTATTGGTGATTTTCTGTATTCAGTAATGATTTATTTATTGATTCGGATATTCTTAACAAAACAAAAAGCTACTCCTATAATACTACTTTCATTAATACTATGTTATGGCATTGAGTTTTTTCAGCTCTATCAGGCTGAATGGATTATTCAATTAAGACAAACTCTTTTTGGAAGATATGTTTTAGGTCAGGGATTTTTATGGACAGATATTCTTGCCTATACTGTAGGAATTGCTTTTACATTTTTAATCGAAAAAATCATTTTAAAATATAATATTTATGAAACTCGTTTTCGCTTCAAATAACAAAAATAAAATCAAAGAAATTCAAAGTATTCTAAACGGATCCATTCAATTATTGAGTCTGGAAGAAATTGGCTGTCACGAAGAAATTCCAGAAACTGCAGACACAATTGAAGGAAATGCCATTCTGAAAGCCAATTATGTAACCGAAAAATATGGTTATGACTGTTTTGCTGATGATACAGGGTTAGAGGTAAAAGCGCTAAACGGAGAACCGGGCGTTTACTCTGCAAGATATGCGGGTGAACAAAAAAATGCCGATGATAATATGAACAAGCTTCTGAATGCTTTATCAGAACAACAAGATCGTACCGCACAATTTAAAACCGTTATTGCTTTAAACTTAAATGGAGAACAGCATCTTTTTACGGGAATTGCAAAAGGAGAAATCATTTTACAGAAAACCGGAAGTAATGGTTTTGGCTATGATCCGATTTTTCAGCCTGAAAATTATACGGAAACATTTGCTGAATTATCTTCGGAAATTAAAAATAAAATCAGTCATCGTGCGCTTGCAACCGAGCAACTTATTGATTTTCTGAACTCAACAAAATAATTGTTCAAAATACAACATTTTAATGTGCAAAATTTATATTTCACGACGTATTTTTTTTGTAAATTTTGGATTTTCTTATAAAAATGATTTTACTATAAACATAACTTTTTGATAATCAAATCATAACAAATACATAATTCTTAAAATAGCATTAGTTTATCTGAATAATTAACAGTAATTTTGCACCCTATTTTAAAAACACATATGAATAAATTTGAACAATTAGGATTGAATGAATCGTTACTGAAGGCGATTTTAGATCTAGGATTTGAAAATCCGTCAGAGGTACAGGAAAAGGCGATTCCCCTATTATTGGAAAAAGACACAGATATGGTTGCGTTGGCTCAGACAGGGACAGGGAAAACGGCAGCTTTCGGTTTTCCGCTAATTCAAAAAATTGATGCTGACAATAGAAACACACAAGCATTAGTTTTATCGCCAACACGAGAACTTTGTTTACAGATTACCAACGAACTTAAAAACTACTCAAAATACGAAAAAGGTATTAATGTGGTAGCAGTTTACGGCGGGGCTAGTATTACAGAGCAAGCCAGAGAGATTAAAAGAGGAGCACAAATTATTGTGGCTACTCCGGGGAGAATGCAAGACATGATTAACAGAGGTTTAGTTAACATTAAAAATATAGATTACTGTATTCTTGATGAGGCTGATGAGATGTTGAACATGGGATTCTATGAAGACATCGTATCTATCTTATCAGATACTCCAGACGAAAAAAGTACATGGTTGTTCTCTGCAACTATGCCACAAGAGGTTGCAAGAATTGCAAAACAATTCATGAGCGAACCAGTTGAAATTACTGTAGGAGCAAAAAATTCAGGTTCATCTACAGTTTCTCACGAATTTTACTTAGTAAATGCTCGTGATCGTTACGAAGCTTTAAAGCGTTTAGCTGATGCTAATCCGGACATTTTCTCAGTAGTTTTCTGTCGTACAAAAAGAGACACACAGGCTATTGCTGAAAAATTAATTGAAGACGGATATAGCGCTGCTGCGTTACACGGAGATTTATCTCAGGCGCAACGTGATGGTGTAATGAAATCTTTCCGTGGAAGACAAATTCAGATGCTTGTTGCTACTGACGTTGCCGCACGTGGTATTGACGTTGATAACGTAACTCACGTTGTTAACTACCAATTACCTGATGAAATTGAAACTTACAACCACCGTTCTGGTCGTACAGGTAGAGCTGGAAAATTAGGTACTTCTATTGTTATCGTTACAAAAAGTGAGTTACGTAAAATTTCTTCTATCGAGAGAATCATCAAGCAAAAATTCGAAGAAAAATCTATTCCATCTGGAATCGAAATCTGCGAAATTCAGTTATTGCACTTAGCAAACAAAATTAAAGATACTGAGGTTGATCACGAAATTGACAACTATTTACCAGCAATTAACAATGTTCTTGAAGGTTTATCTAAAGAAGAATTGATTAAGAAAATGGTATCAGTAGAATTTAACCGTTTTATTGCTTACTATAAAAAGAATAGAGATATCTCTACTCAATCTTCTGGAGAAAGACGTGAAAGAAATGACTCTGAACCTAGAGAATTCAATAATAACGGAGCAGTTCGTTACTTTGTAAATATCGGTTCAAGAGATAACTTCGACTGGATGTCTCTTAAAGATTATTTGAAAGAAACTTTAGACTTAGGTCGTGATGACGTATTCAAAGTAGATGTAAAAGAAGGATTCTCTTTCTTTAATACTGATCCTGAGCATACTGATAAAGTAATGGATATTTTAAACAACATTCAATTAGAAGGACGTCGTATTAATGTTGAAATTTCTAAAAATGACGGTGGCGGAAGACGTGATCACAACAATCGTGGTGGCGGAAGAAGCTCTGGAACAAGAAGAGAAGGAAACTTTGCTCCAAGACGCGAAGGTTCTGGAGGTGGTTTCAGAAGAAATGAAGGTGGTTCAGACAGAGCTCCAAGACGTGAAGGTTCTGGAGGAGGATTTAGAAGCGATAGAAACTCAGCTCCAAGAGAAGGTGGTTTCAGAAGAAACGAAGGTGGTTCAGACAGAGCTCCAAGACGTTCTGAAAGCTTTGGCGATTCGTCAAGACCAAGAAGACCAAGAAGAGATTAATTTTTTAATATCTTAAAATACAAAATCCCAAATTCCAGATACAATTGGAATTTGGGATTTTTTTTATCTGAACATCTTTCTCCCTACAAAAGAGTTTTAATACAACATTATCTTCCTTATCCCTTTTTATATAAATACAAAAAGCAACACTACTGTCTTTGTTAATTTTCTTATAATTATATTTGAATACAGCTAAATATTTAATCTCGATTTATTACTTTTAGTGCTTTAAATCCAGATATGAAATATTTCGCAGTTTTCTTTTTTATTCTACTATCGAGTGTTGGTTTCGCCCAAGAGACGGAAGTAACCGGCCCGCAAAGAGTTTCTGGTTACATATACAATGATAACACCAAACAGGTTCTTCCTAACGTAAATATCATTAATAAAAACAAAGTATTGGGCGCTATGTCTGATGCTAAAGGATATTTTGAAATCAACGTACAGGCAAATGACACACTTCTGTTCTCTATACTGGGATTTCAATCCTTACGTGTTAGAGTAACCAATGACTGGATAAAAAATAAAGTCACAAAAATTCAGCTTACAGAAAAAGCAATCGCCCTTGAAGAAGTTGTTATTGCCCCATTTAGTTTAACTGGCTACCTGGAAGTCGATTCAAAATTAATTCCAACTAAAGAAAACTTCCGTTATAGTATTTCCGGTCTTACACAAGGTTATGAAGCCGGAGAATATTCTCCAAATGCTTTTGGAAAAGTATTAGGTTCTATTTTCAATCCCGCCGATATGCTCTATAATTTCTTTGGGAAAAGTGGAAAAGAACTCAAGAAACTCAAGGACATGAAAAAAGATGACACCATTAGAAATCTTCTTGAAACGAAATATGACCGCGAAACACTAGCCGTACTTTTAGGAATTAGTAAAGAAGAAATTCCCGAAATCATGCAACGCTGTAACTACTCTGAATCTTTCATTCAAACAGCAAATGATTTGCAGATTCTAGACGCTATCAGTGGTTGTTATGAACAATATAAAGTACTAAAAAGGAATTAAACTTTACTTTTAAAATCAAAAATATACAAATCCTCAATTTTAAGATTGGGGATTTTTTTATGCCTTTTTTTAAATAATAAAACTACGTCTCTTTTTTATGTTTCAATACTTACCTTAACAAATATAGGGTTTCACGTTTTTTTTGACTAAATTAGATTTCCTATCCCCTATCAAAATCTAAATTTCGAATATAATCATCCAGAATACAATGACAGATATTACACAAAAAATCCTAAACTTTATTGACCTTCACAAAGGTGAAGAAAATAAAAAATTGGTAATAGAAAACATCACAAGTGCAGTATCTTTTAGAGGCTCTAACATCTGGATTCTGGCGTGTGCCATCATTATTGCTTCAGTAGGATTAAATGTAAATTCGACAGCCGTTATTATTGGCGCCATGCTAATTTCACCATTAATGGGACCAATTGTAGGTGCCGGTTTTGGTTTAGGAATGTACGATTTTGAACTTGTAAAAAAATCTGCTAAAAATTTATTAATTGCAACAGTCGTTAGTTTAGCAACGTCCGCAATCTATTTCTATATAAGCCCTTTTAAGGAAGCTCAATCAGAATTATTAGCCAGAACTTCTCCAAACATTTACGATATCTTAATTGCCTTTTTTGGTGGTTTAGTTGGCGTAATCGCAGTAACTCGTGTCGAAAAAGGAAATCCAATTCCCGGAGTTGCCATTGCAACCGCTTTGATGCCCCCGCTTTGCACCGCAGGTTATGGACTTGCTTTAGGAAACTATCTCTATTTTTTTGGAGCTTTATACCTTTACACTATCAATTGTGTATTTATTTGCATAGCTACTTTTGTGATCGTAAAGTATCTAAATTACCCTATTACAAAACAATTGGATCTTAAACATCAAAAACGAGTAAAATATGGCATAACCATTTTAATTTTACTTTTAATTATTCCGAGTATCTATTTTGCTTATCAATTGTACATTCAAAAAAGTTATAATTCCAGAACGGAAGTTTTCATTCAGAAAGAATTTCTTGACCACGATTATCCTATTATTTATAAAAAAATCAGATATAACACAGATCCTAAAAGAATCGAATTGGCCTTTTTAACCAAAAAATTTAGTGAAACCGAAATTGTTGATTTCAATAAAAAACTGGCTGATTATGACTTACCAAATACAAAATTAGTTATCAGACAAGATACTGTTAATTTAAGAAAAGATATTCTAAATCAAATCAACACCAATCAAAGCGTTGTTGATCAAAAAGATTTATTAATCAATAATTTAAGAAATCAACTGTCTCAATATCAATTCAAAAACGATCAGATTAACACAGAAGCCAGGATATTATTCCCTGCAATAAACACTCTTACTATTGGAAATTATACCGCTGAAAATGAAGCAAATAAACCAAAAATAATCCCTGTAATTCTTTATCAAAGTAAAAAAAGCCTGGATTTACAAACCCAACAAAAATTGAAATTGTGGCTAAAGGAAAGACTTGCAAAAGATTCCATTGAAGTATATCATCAAAATAACTAGTGTAAACTCAAAAATAGCACTTACATTTACTTTAAAATAAGTTAACTCTCTAAATCAATATATTATGTCGAAAGGTCAGGATGCTAAAAAAACAGTAAAAAAAGAACCGCTAAAAACGGCTAAAGAAAAGAAAGAAGAAAAAAGAGAAAAGAAAAACAATCCAAAAAGAGACTAAAAAAGCAGTATTCAGTGTTCAGTTTTTAATATCCTAAATTTAAAAAGTGTTCAGCTTTTAGTTATTTTATTTATTGAATACTAAAAACTGAACACTGAATTACTGTTATTATTTAACTGGGATATTAGAAAGAATTTCTAACACAAATTTCCAATATTTCTGAGCAGATGAAATACTTGCTCTTTCGTCCGGAGAATGCGCTCCGTGAATCGTTGGTCCAAAAGAAATCATATCCATTTCAGGATAGTTTGTTCCTAAAATTCCACATTCAAGACCAGCATGACAAGCTACAACTTTTGGTTTTTCACCATTTTGCTTTTCGTAAATTCCAACCAAAGTATCTAATATTTCCGAATTTACATTTGGAGTCCATCCCGGATAAGAACCTGAAAGTTCAACTTCGCATCCAACCAATTCAAACGCAGAACGTAAAGAATTAGCTAAATCAAATTTAGAAGATTCAACAGAAGAACGCGTTAAACATCCTACCAATACTTCTCCGTCTTTAATTATGACACGAGCGATATTGTTTGAAGTTTCAACCAAATCAGCCATATCTGCACTCATTCTATATACACCATTATGCGCTGCATAAATCGCTCTGATAATTCCTTCCTGAACACCCAAATCCATTACGTTTTCTGGTAAATCACCTTTCACGATTTCAATAGACAAGTTTGGTTCTGTAGTTTTATATTCAGCTTTAATATCGTTGATGATTTCCTGCATATCATAAATATATGCTTCGTCAAACATTTGAGAGATAATTACTTTAGCAACACTTTCTCTTGGAATTGCATTTCTCAAACTTCCACCATTAATTTCAGCAATTTGCAAACCAAAGTTTTCAAATGCATCAAACAATAAACGGTTCATGATTTTATTAGCATTACCTAAACCTTTATGAATGTCCATTCCTGAATGTCCTCCGTTTAAGCCTTTTACTGTAATAGTATAACCAACTGAACCTTCCGGAACTTCTTCTGCATGATACGTTCTTGTAGCGGTTACATCTATTCCTCCTGCACAACCAATATCAATTTCATCATCTTCTTCTGTATCAAGATTCAACAAAATCTGACCTTGCAAAATTCCGCCTTTAAGGTTTAAAGCTCCAGTCATTCCAGTTTCTTCGTCAATTGTAAACAAAGCTTCGATTGCAGGATGCGGAATATCTTTACTTTCTAAAATAGCCATAATTGTAGCTACTCCTAATCCGTTATCAGCTCCTAATGTCGTACCACGGGCACGAACCCAGTCACCATCAACATACATATCGATTCCCTGAGTATCAAAATCAAAAACAGTGTCTGCATTTTTTTGGTGTACCATATCAAGGTGTCCCTGCATTACGATTGCTTTACGATTTTCCATTCCCGGAGTTGCCGGTTTTCTGATGATTACATTTCTGATTTCATCTTCAAAAGTTTCTAAACCTAAGCTGTTTCCAAAGTTCTTCATAAACTCAATCACACGCTCTTCTTTCTTTGAGGGACGTGGAACTGCGTTTAAATCTGCAAATTTATTCCAAAGTGCTTTTGGCTCCAGATTTCTTATTTCCTGACTCATTATATATTTTATTTGAATTATTTCGGATATTTGGAAGGGCTTAATGATGTATTAAAAACAGATAAAATATAGATAGTTTTCAACTTTTCATCAATAAAATAAAAGATTATAAAAGGAAATTTTTTAACAGGAAGACCATGATAATCTCTATATCTGATTTGAAAAAAAGGATTTTTAGTTAACCTTTCTATATTCTCATCAACTGCCTGATAAAAATCTTCGCCCAACCCAGTTTGCTTAGATTCATAATAATCAATCGCATCCTGAATGTCAAGAATTGCTCTTGGCTCAATAATAACTTCAAAAATCATTTTCCAGATTTAAAAGAAAATTGCTTTTTTGCCTCATTCCAAGGAACAAAATTTTCTACTTTTGAAGTTGATCTTCTTTCGTCTAATAAATTTTTCATTTCGTCAGACACAGAAAAATCATCAATTACTGTTTCATAATTAAATTTCTCTATAAGCTGCATAAAGAATGTCAATTCTTCATCTGGAATATTTAAAGTAATTTGTGTCATTTTCGCTCATTCTTGAACAACAAATTTACAAAAAATAACACAAAATAGTATTTAATTATTATTTTTATAAAAAAGCAAAACTGTGAAACAAAAATACATTTTACCTTTATTTCTACTTCTTCAAATAATCATTTTAAAAATACTGCGATACTTTCCGGATTTTGTCGAAGGCTTTTACAGCAATAATTTATTTGTCAGGATTTCGCATTTTTCCAGAAATGTTTTAGGCAAAATACCGTTTTCTGTTGGTGACTGCATTTATGCCATTTTAATTCTTTCAATAATTAGCTGGTTTTGGAAAATCAGAAAAACATGGAAAACAGACTGGAAAGATCATCTCTTAAAAATGTTAGGCAAAATATCTGTTTTTTACTTTTTCTTTCATCTTCTTTGGGCTTTTAATTATTATCGCGAACCTCTTTTCGAAAAAATGGAAATCAAAAGAGAATATTCTGATGCTGATTTTCTTGCATTTACAAAGCGGTTAATTGTAAAAACTAATGCCATTCAGTATCAAATTACAAAAAACGAAAGTGCAAAAATTGTATTTCCGTATTCTCAAAAAGAATCTTTTAATATGATTTTAAACGGTTATGATAATCTAGCAAAAGAACATCCTTATTTTAAATATGAAACCTTAAGCGTTAAAAAATCCTTATTCAGCGTTCCTTTAACCTATATGGGTTTTGGCGGATATCTGAATCCTTTTACAAACGAAGCTCAGATTAACGATTTGTTGCCAATGTATACTTTTCCGCTCACAACAGCGCACGAAATGGCGCATCAAATTGGTTTTGCCAGCGAAAATGAATGCAATTTTATTGGTGTTTTAGCTTCGCTTAAAAATGAAAATTTATATTATCAATATGCAGGATATAGTTTTACTTTAAATTATTGTCTTGCGATCTGGAAATATAAAAATGAGAAGATTTTTAATCAATTAAAGAAAACTGTTCACGTTGGAATCTTAAAAAACTATCAGGAAAGTCAGGATTTCTGGAAAAAATACGACACTTTTATAGATAAAGGTTTCCATTTTTTATGGGATAATTTCTTAAAAACAAACAATCAAAAAGACGGAATGGAAAGTTACAGTAAGTTTATCGATTTGATGATCAATTATTACAAAACGAGAAATTTTTGATTCAACTGTAACAAAATTGATTTCAATACTACTAATACAATATGAGTGAAAATCTAGAACAGTCATTTGTTGCGCAATTGCAGGCAAATCAGAATATAATCCACAAGATTTGTAGATTATATACTGCCGGCGAAGATGCTCACAAAGACTTATTTCAGGAAATCACCATTCAGCTCTGGAAAGCGTATCCAAAATTTAGAGGCGACAGCAAATTTTCGACCTGGACGTATCGTGTTGCTCTAAACACTGCAATTACCTTATACCGAAAAACCAAACGAACCGTATCGACCGTAGAATATGAAAGCCATCAGCATTTTGTAAAAGATGTCGACTACAATTATGAAGAGGAAGAGCAGATCAAATTGATGTACAAAGCCGTTTATCAGCTCAACGACATCGAAAAAGCATTAGTTTTTATGTATTTAGAAGACAAAGATTATCAAGAAATAGCCGAAACCTTAGGAATCAGCGAAGTGAATGCGCGCGTGAAAATGAACAGAATTAAAGGGAAACTTAAAAAAATACTAAATCCTTAAAAATTATTATGAAAGAACTGGATTTACTAAAAAAAGACTGGAAAAAGAACTCGGATTCTTTTCAACAAATTTCTGAGACGGAAATCTACAAAATGATTCACAAAAAATCATCTTCTATCGTGAAGTGGATTTTAATTATCAGTATTCTGGAAGTGCTTTTCTGGACCATATCAAATTATTTTTCCAATATTGATGATATCCTTAAAAAGATCAATCATCCGGAAATTATACTTTATATGGAAATTATAATGTATTTTAACTATGCCGTAATTTTAGTTTTTATCTATTATTTCTATAAAAACTACAAGACAATATCTACCACTGTTTCTACTAAATTGCTAATGAAAAGCATTTTAAAAACCCGAAAAACAGTTCAGTATTATGTTTGGTACAATCTGGGAATGATTGTAGTTTCGTCTATTCTAAGTTTCTTTATAGGTTATGTCTACAATCCTGACATGGCACTAATACGTGAAAAGTTAGCCTTAAATGGTAAAGCGATGCTGTTTTCTATTGGTGCACTAATCCTACTTACATTAGTTTTCTTTGGATTATTCTGGTGTATTTACAGACTGCTCTACGGAACTTTACTAAGAAGATTATATGCGAATTATAAAGAATTGAAGAAAATTGATTTTTAAGAAAAGATGCTAAGGTATCAGATTAAAAGATTTATCAAACTGAAAATCTGAAAACCCAAAAATCTATATCAAATTTTTAAATCTTAATATTCACTTTCCGGGGCCTTATAGCTCCATCGTCTCATTTCGTTAAGTTCTTCTTCTACTTTGATTTCCTCAGCAGGAATTACTTTTAAAAATGATGGGTGTTGTTCGATTGCAAATTCTACTTTTTCTACGATTTCTTCAATTGTATCGTTTTCATAATCAATTTCAAGAGGTTCTTTGATAATGAAAGATTGCAGGATTCCTTTTTTCTTCATACGTAATCCTTTTTTATCAAATGAACGACGGAAACCGTCTATTACAATAGGAATTACGATTGGTTTATGCTGTTTAATGATATGTGCTGTTCCTTTACGAACGGGTTTAAATGACTTTGTTGTTCCCTGAGGAAATGTAATTACCCAGCCATCTTCAAGAGCTATTCTAATATTTTCAGTATCATTTGGATTTACTTCTCGCTTCTCGGTAACATCTACTCCTTTTGCACGCCAGGTTCTTTCTACAGTAATAGCACCAACATAGGCTAAAATTCTTGGCAATAAACCCGCTTGCATAGTCTCTTTGGCAGCTACATAATAGATGTTCATTTTAGGCTGCCACAAATAACCAATATTCTTAATAGTATCCTGACGTCCGCTTAAACTTGCGTTAAACACATGAAACATAGCCACAACATCTGCAAAATAAGTCTGATGATTCGAAATAAACAATACATTAGTATCTGGCAATGTTTTAATAATTTCAGATCCTTCAATCTGCAATTCATTAAATCCTCTGTATCTACGGTGCGTCATGGAACCCAAGATTCGGATTAACCATTTCTTGATAAATAATATATGTCCGAAAGGATTTCGTTTAAACAATCCCATAGCTATTTATTGTGTTTTTTTGTTAAGTCGCAAACATACAAAAATTATTCTTTTAGCATTACTATAAAGCAATTTCGGAAACAAATTGTTATAATAATGAATATCAAATTGTTAAATGTTTGTTTTTAGAAATATTCGTCAATTGTCGTTTTTAAAACATCTCTCAATTCACTTAATATCATAGCAGTCGCCCCCCAAACAATATGATTTTGAATATTAAATGCCGGAACCAGAGCATTTGCTGCATAAGAAGTTGACAATGTGGCTTCGATAATTATTTCATCATCTAAAAATACAGATAAGGGCAATTCTATTATACCTGCAACTTCTCTGATATCGGGATAAAATGATAATTCTTCTTTTGAAATCCCTAAAAAAGGATGCACCAAAAAATTACTTGGCGGAATATACATTGGGGTAAAGTGCTTGATAATCTCTATTTTCTCAGGAGCAACTCCAATTTCCTCGTGTGTTTCCCGTAAAGCTGTTTCTTCAAAATTAGCATCTGTGTTTTCATATTTTCCTCCTGGAAATGCAATTTGCGAAGAATGAACTCCGTTGTAAGCATTTCTAACAATTAAAACCAAATACGTTTTTCCTTTTTTGGGATATAACAACATCATCACCGCAGCAATACGAGGATTCTTGGATTCTACATCAAGATTCTTTAGTTCTTGAATTCTTTCCTTGGGTGCCATTTTAATATGGGCGAAAGTCGCCGGCAATTCAACTGGAATTAAATTAGGAACATATTGTAAAAAATCTTGAAAATCCATAAGCAAAGTTTATTTTTGTACTTTCAAATAAAAATAAAATATAAATATACTTTAGAAAACGCGGTTCTACAAGTTTTCTAAAACCCAAAGTCATAAAAAATGTACAGTAAAGAGGAATCACAAAAAATGAAAAGAGAATTCTGGGTAGCTTTCGCTGAAAAATATCCACGAAAATGGGTTCTTTATGATACTAAAATTAAGGATTTTTCCTTTAAATTTTTTGTAGAAAATAAAAAAGTACAGGTTTTAATTGATATCGAACACCGAAGCAATGAAAAACGAATTGCTTACTTTGAAAAAATTGAAGCTTTAAAAAATATTCTTGAAGAAGAATTCATTAAAGACTTGGTCTTCGAAAAAAACTATACTCTGGAAAGTGGTAAAACAATCAGCAGAATTTGGGTTGAAAAATCGGGCATCGGTTTTAGTAACCGAAACAACTGGGATGCTATTTTTGATTTTTTCAACGAAAAGATGCATGCTCTTGAAATGTTTTATCTGGAGTATGATGAGTTTATTAAGGATGTTGAGAATTAAGGTTCTAAGGCGCTAAGAAGCTAAGGTTCTGAGGTTCTAAGTTCTAATTTTACATAGCAAACCCGACAGGTTTTAAAAACCTGTCGGGTTTATTTTTTATTTTAAATTCTAAAAAATCAGAACTTAGAAGCTTAGTCCCTCAGAACCTTAGCATCTTAGAACCTTAACTCACACACTAAAAATATTATACAAAATAATATGATCGTCGTAATTGATATAAAGTTGTTTGCGGTAATCCTGTTTTTTGCGGGTAATTATTGAAAGCTTACAATCCTTTCCGTCATTGTCTTTACACATAAAAGAATATACAATATCGGTATCATTTTCTTCTCTTTCAATATAATCCAGAATACGAAACAACTGAATTTCCTGAGAATACACCACAATTCTATGTTTATTGGTATCTAAAACTACCGAAAGATTTACTAAGTCAAGATTTGACCACTCACCCCATTTTCCTCTTTCATTTTTTTCTAAAACACTAAAACCTGAAGTCTTAAAGTTATAAGACTGACTTTGTGCTTGTTGAAAACCTAATACTAAAAAAAGCAATGGTATAAAAGTGCGTATAAAATTCATAATGTATTTCTTGCAGATAATTAAAATTCAAATGTAGCTTTTTCTTCGCTGGCAACTTTAAAATCGGCTATCATTTGTTGAACAATTTGTTCAACAGGCAAAACTTCGTGTATTAATCCGGCTATTTGGCCAATTTCAAGTTCACCTTCTTCCAGATCACCTTCAAACATTCCTTTTTTGGCTCTGGCTCTGCCTAAAAGCTGTACTAAATCTTCTTTGGATGGACATTTTTCATACAGTTCCTGAACATCATTATAAAATTTATTCTTCACCAAACGAACCGGAGCTAATTCTTTCAATGTCAAATGTGTCCCACCTTCTTTAACATTAACTATCGTTTCTTTAAAATTATTGTGCGCTGAAGATTCTACCGAAGCCGCAAAACGACTACCAACCTGCACTCCATCGGCACCTAAAATCATTGCTGCAAGCATTCCACGGCCAGTTGCAATTCCTCCAGCTGCAATAATCGGAATTTGAATTTTTTCTTTCACCATCGGAATTAATGTGAGCGTCGTAGTTTCATCACGTCCGTTATGTCCGCCTGCTTCAAAACCTTCGGCAACAATAGCATCTACACCGGCTTCCTGCGCTTTTAAAGCAAAAATTGTACTACTCACTACATGCACAACAGTAATTCCTTTTGACTTTAAAAAAGAAGTCCAGGTTTTAGGATTTCCGGCCGAAGTAAAAACAATTTTAACACCTTCTTCCACTACAATATTCATGATTTCCTCAATGTTTGGATATAACATCGGAATGTTTACTCCAAAAGGTTTATCGGTTGCTTTTTTGCATTTCTGAATATGCTCTCTTAAAACTTCCGGATACATTGATCCTGCACCTATAAGACCTAAACCTCCAGAATTACTAACGGCAGAAGCTAATTTGTAACCACTGTTCCAAATCATTCCGCCTTGAATTATTGGATATTTTATATTGAAAAGATGCGTAATTTTATTCATTAAAATTGACTGTTATTGTTTGATAATCTTTCCGGTTTTATGTACACTTTCGCTATCAAAAGTATAAAAATAAAGTCCGCTGTTTAAAGCTTCTACTGAAAGAAACGGGTTTTGATTTGTAATTTGTTTTTCGATTATTTTTTGTCCTAAAACAGAATAAACAGCAACCGAAGCTGTATAATCCTGATCTGAAAAGGAGAATGCAACCATTGTTTTTGCCGGATTCGGATGTACTGAAAAAGTATCAGAAGTGGCAAAATTTTCAACTCCCAAAGCTGCTCCAAAATTTGGAATTCCGTATCCGTAATTGTTATCTGGACTAGAGAATTTATCTGCAGAAGTCAGAATCATTTGCTTAATTTCTTTATTGGTCTTAGTTGGAAAAGCCTGCCATAAGCACGCTACCATTCCTGCCATAATAGGACATGAAAAAGAAGTTCCGTTTGCTGTAATACTATTTCCCGAAGGATCTGAGACCACGGCTGCGACACCTTGCGCCATTACATCGGGTTTAATTCGATTATCAAAACTTGGTCCGATAGAGCTGGATCCTGATCTTACTTTTGAGGCATCTACAGAGCCAACTGCAATTACAGAAACAGCATCGGCCGGTGCACCAACATGAGGTTCTCCCGTTCTTCCTTCGTTTCCTGCTGAGGCCAAAACAATCATTCCTTTACTAAAAGCAATTTCGGCACCGCGCGAAACAAAAGTTGTTGTTCCGTTCATATCACTATACGTATGATTATATCTTGAAAGATCACGATCACCAAAATATCCTAGAGAAGTTGTAATAATATCAACTCCCAATGAATCTGCTTTTTCGGCCGCCTCGACCCAAAGAGATTCTTCTACAGGATTTTCTTCGGCATCAATTTCTGTAATAAAAAGATAATATGACGCATTTGGTGCTGTCCCTACCAAAGCATTCTCTGTGTAACCACCCATCGTTGATAACACCATAGTTCCGTGACTTCCTCCTGCGTAAAAATTGGTATTTCTTTTCGTGTAATCATAACCACCCAAAATTCGGTTATTAGTTCTAAGATTTGCAAATGGAAGAGCGGTATTTACTCCGGGAAAACCTGCATCGAGAACTGCAATAGTTTTTCCTTCTCCGGTAAAATTTTGTTGATGCAAAACTTGTCCGTTCAACATTTGAATCTGGTTGGCTGAATTACCATAAGAATAATCAACTGCAGTTTCCAGTTTACGAAGAGTCTGACTGCCTCCGTTTTCAGCTACTTTTTTTCCGGTGGTGTTTAATGTTTTATCTGCAAAATCAACTTTTTGCACAAAGGATAATAGCTTTAAAGCCTCTATATTAGCTTTAGTTCCTCTAATATGAAGTGCATTCAACCATTTAGATTGCGCCATAATGGTTATTCCTGTACTCGTTTTAATCTGACTTACAAATGAACTTTCTATAGGAGCATCGGTGATATCCAAAGCAATATTCTGTCTCGTTCTTCGATCTAAAGATTTCTGAGACAGCCCGGTTAACGGATTATTGTAAAAAGATTGCGCATTAGGTTTTGCATTAAAGTAAACCCAGGCTTCTTCTTGCGAAAAAACGGTAAACGAAAGAAGTAATAAAAGAAATGTAAAGTTGAATCTCATATTATACTTTTTAAGCGGAATCTCTTCCTAAGAAAGTATAAAGCTATGAAATTACTCCCGAACCAACTAATTCATTGTCTAAATACCACGCAACAAACTGACCTTCAGTAATTGCAGATTGTGGTTCATCAAAACGAACATACATTCCGTCTTCAAATTGATGTAAAGTCGCTTTTTGCAATGGCTGACGGTAACGAATTCTCGCCATAACTTGCATTGACTCACCTACTTTTAAAGTAAGATCTGTACGAACCCAGTGTACTTCAGAATTTCCAACAAATAAGGCTTTTTTAAACAAACCGGGATGATTGCTTGTTAAACCTGTATAAATGGTATTGGTATCTACATCAGTCGCAATTACAAACAAAGGATCTGTTGTTCCGCCTACATTTAAGCCTTTTCTTTGTCCATTTGTAAAATAATGAGCGCCTTGGTGTTTACCTAGTACTTTACCCATTGTTGGCAAATATTCTGCTTTTTTTGATTCAGCAATTAATTGTTCTTCCAAAGATAATCCGGTTGTTTCTTCAACATTGTAGATTGGGTCATTTTTATCAATCTGAACAATTTTACCTTCTTTTGGCTGTAATTTTTGTTGCAAAAATTCCGGTAAACGAACTTTTCCGATAAAACATAATCCTTGCGAATCTTTTTTATCAGCAGTAACCAATTCCATTTCAGCTGCAATTTCGCGTACTTCAGGTTTTGTCAAAGCTCCAATTGGGAACAATGCTTTTGACAATTGCTCTTGTGATAACTGACATAAAAAATAAGATTGATCTTTGTTGATATCATTACCGGCAATTAATTGGTAAACCGGTTTTCCATCTACTTCAATTTCATTCTTCTGACAATAATGTCCCGTTGCAACATAGTCTGCACCAAGACTTAGCGCAATTTTCATGAAAACATCAAATTTGATTTCGCGGTTACAAAGTACGTCAGGATTTGGAGTTCTTCCTTTTTCGTATTCGTTGAACATATAATCAACAATTTTTTCTTTGTATTCTTCGCTTAAATCAACAGTTTGAAACGGTATTCCAAGTTTTTCAGCTACTAATAAAGCATCATTACTATCCTCTAACCACGGGCATTCATTAGAAATAGTAACCGAATCATCATGCCAGTTTTTCATAAAAAGGCCAATAACTTCGTATCCTTGTTGTTGCAATAAATACGCTGCAACACTCGAATCTACTCCACCAGAAAGTCCAACAACTACTCGTTTCATTCTAAAATGTTTAATTTTTTAAGGTTGCAAAGGTACGCCAAATAATAGATAATCATACTTCTTTTGATTAGTTTATATAATCTCACTGTAGACAAAACCTATCGTTTTTTTTAATTACTTTTAATCATCAATAAAAATGTCATGCAAAAATTGGTTTACAGCTTTATTTTACTTCTTATTATAACTTCTTTAAGTGCGCAAAGATTCAGCGCTACTTTGCCCAATTACGAAGCTTATAAAGCTTTTAAAGGCAAACCTTTGTCTGATAAATTTTCGAATATTGAGTCTGTAAAAGTGATTTACGATTTACGAAAACAAAAAATGTATTATTTCAACAGTACATTAATTCCGCTGCATTATGATTTCGTAGTCAATTATTTAAACTATACGCAGGATTTAGAAATCTTCAATAATGAAAATTATAGTGATACCGAAAAAGACAGATCTTTTTTACTGGGAAATCTAAATCATATAAAAGGAACCGAAAAATGGATTTTTGAACTCGCTGCTTCAGATCATATGCCAGTTTTTCTGATTGAACGTTTTTTTAACTTGGTAAAAAACTCCACTTTTATTGGTGAAAATCTAAAATTCTATTTGAATATTCCGGAAAAAATGGAATGGTTTCAGGAGCAAAAATTCAAAATTCCTTGTGTAAAATCAGACTATATTTTTAATGAAATTACTTATCAGGAAGTAGTTGGAGGAACGAATATTGGAATTTTAAAAGAATATAAAATCAAGGATTTAGACAAAATAAAACCTAATCCTGACGAGATTGTAATTTTAGACGGAACACCAGATATTCTGCCAAATGCAAGAGGAATCATAGTCAATGAACTTCAGACTCCTTTAAGCCATTTGGTTCTGTTAGGAAAAAACAGAAAAATCCCGATTATGGCTTATACAAATGCTTTTAAAGACGATAATATCAAAAGATTGCTCTCTAAAAAAGTGGAACTAAAAATTGAAATCGATACTTTTTATATCAAGGAAACAAGCAAAAAAATAGTTCAGAAAACAAATTCAAAAAAGAAACAATTAGTAATTGATACTACGGTTACTGATTTAGTTAATTTGAATACAATTCCCAAAAAAGGAGTAAATTCTATTGGGTCTAAGGCACAAAATATGGCGTATTTAATTGCAATTTCAAAAGAACAATCTTTCAAAACGCCCGAAGATGCTCATGCAATTCCGTTTTATTTTTACATTAAACACATTCAAAAAAAATCTATTTCACCTTTAGTTAGTGAACTATTGGCATATCCGCATAAAGATTCGACGGTTTGGATTAACAAGCAACTCAAAAAAATCAGAGATGCCATTAAAAAAGAAAATATCGATCCTCAATTAATCGCTAAACTCAATGAAACTTTTAAAAATGCAAAATTTAAAAACTTCCGTTTCCGATCTTCTACAAACGCCGAAGATTTAGATGATTTTAATGGTGCAGGATTGTACGATTCTAAAACCGGAATTGTGGGCGACAGTATTAAAACTTTCGAAAAAGCCATTAAACAGGTTTGGGCAAGTGTATGGAATGAGGCTTCGTATAATGAAAGGGAACTTTTTGGAATTGACCAGAAAAACATTGCAATGGGAGTTCTGGTTCATCGCTCTTTTCCGGATGAGCTGGCAAATGGTGTCATTATTACTAAAAACATTTTCAGAGAGAATTTCCCCGGAATTACGGTTAATATTCAAAAAGGAGAAAACTCGGTTGTAAAGCCGGAAAAAGGAGAAATCTGCGAACAATTTGTCGCTTATCACTTTAATGACGGAAAAGATGAAACCGATTTTGATATTGATTATACTTCCAATTCTAATTTAAATAATAATGAACCGCTATTGAGCCGAAAGGAAATGAGCGATTTATATACTATAAGTAAAAAAATCAAAACTAAAATGTATCGTTACTGGCGTAAAAATCAATTTCATCCGGTTGATATAGAGTTTAAAATCGTTGGAGAAAAGAGGGAATTATATATTAAACAAGTTCGCCCTTTTAATGATTAGTAAAAAACCAATAAATCAATTTCGTTGTTTGCGGTATTAATCAGGACGATTCTAAAATCAAAATCATCAATCTTAATTTTTTCCTGAACTGATTTTCTTATCACTTCCTGATTTAAAGAAAAGTTATCGTCCAGCGGAATTTTTAAATCTACTGAATTGAGGTATTTTGAAGCTTTTTTATTCACGATAATCGACGCCACGATATAGAATCCGATTATAATGGTTTGAAAGAATAATAAAATTTCGATCTTTTCAAACGGATACAGAATATCTAAAATAGACAACGTAATTGTAGCAAAGAGAAAGATTATCGCATTTACAGTAAAAGACTGTGTTCTGAATCGAAGTATCGAAAAAATGGCAAAAAGTCCAAACCCAATTCCTACTCCGATTTCGATTTTGGTAAAAAGATAACAAAGCGAAAAAGTACAAAGACCAACGATTACCATTAATGGATTTATGGTTGCATTATCTTTTCTGTTGGAGAAAAAATATAAAACCAAAATCGAAAAAAACAATAATAAAAATCGTCCGGCTAATTCGTTTAAATCCATTTACTTAAATTTTTAGTAAATCAAATTTATAAAAAAACGCCACGAATTCACGAATTTTTAATTAAATAATTCGTGAATTCGTGGCGTAAAAATATCTAAGTAAATCTACTCTGTTTTAGGTTTTGAATCTGCCTGGTAATTGCTTTTAGGATCGCTCATGTTTACTTCTTTAGTCAATTTTCCTTTTAAGTAAAACTGCCACATCCCCACTTTTTTTCCGTTGAGGAATTTTCCTTTTGAAGCCATCACACCATCAGAATCATAAAAAATGGCATCACCATTATACTGATTATCTTTATAAGTACTTTGCTCTAAAAGAAAAGCATTCTGTCCGTATTTTTTATAGATGCCGTCTTTCAGACCATTTTTATAACTCATTTCTTCAGCTATTTTTGAATCCGGATAAAAAACTGATTTTGTGCCTTCGAGTTTTCCGTTCTTGTAATTCTCAACAGACATCGCAACTTTAGAAGCTTTGTGGTAATATTTCCACTCGCCTTCACGTGCTTTTCCTATTTCTTTCCCTTCACTTACTTTATTCTTATTCTGATCGAAGAAAGTAGTGTACGAGCTTCCATCATTGGCAGAAAAATCGCGGGTTGCTAAAACATCTCCTTTTTTAGTATCATCAAAAAATTTAAAAACACCGGTTTCTTTTCCATGATTAAAAGTTCCTTCATATCGCGGACGTTTAGAAACTTCGTAAGTTCCTTTCCAGATGCCATCCTTTTTTCCATTAGAATCTAACTTATTAAATTCCTGAGAAAAAGCTACTCCACATATTAAAAATAAAATCCAAAATTTTTTCATAATCCGTTTTTCTATATAACAACTAAAATTGAGTTTTAGTATTGCAAAAATAAAACCATTTTGACATTATCTGATGCTTTTCGAAGAGAATTTGATTTAAATATTGTTTAATCTTTTTAATTCAATTTGTTGGCTATAAAATTAAAAAAAGCAGTAAAACAAAACGCAAACAATTGATTATCAGTGATAAAAACCATTAAACAATAACGTTAAAAAAATATTAAATTTAATAATTGTTTAATTTTTATTAAAAAATGTTAAACAAAATTTATAATTTTACTATGCAAACGAAAAAAATTATATTATGAAAACAATCAAAATTAAATTAATTGCTTTATTAGCGTTAATTGCTTTCGTCAGCATCTCATGTAGCAATGATGACGACAATTCATCTCCGACTCCCCAAACAATTGTATCGATTGCGAAAGCAAATCCTAATCTTAGCTCTTTGGTTGCTGCTTTAGAAAAAGCAGATCTGGCAACCACACTGAACTCATCAGGTTCTTACACCGTTTTTGCACCAACAAATACCGCTTTCAATGCCTTTTTATCGGCAAATGGGTATGCGAATCTTAATGCCGTTCCAGTTGCTGCACTTAAAGAGATTTTACTAAATCATGTTTTAAGCACTAAAGTAAAATCTACTGAAATCACAACTGGCTACGTCAAAACTTTAGCGAAAGGAAGTGCCTCAACTTCCAACACCATAAGTATGTATCTCGAAAAGGGCTCTGGTGTAGATATTAACGGTGGAAAAACAAATGGTGGAGCAACTGTAACTACTGCAGACTTTGAAGCATCAAACGGAATTATTCACGTAGTCGATGGTGTTATCGGATTACCTACAATTGTCAATCACGCAGTTGCCAATAAAAACTTCACAACTCTTGTTTCTGCATTAACTTTTAATCCTGCATCTGGATTCGCAGGAATATTATCCGGTACAGCAAGTTCTCCATTTACAGTTTTTGCACCTACAAATACTGCTTTTACAAGCTTTCTTACTGAAACAGGATATTCAGGACTTCCTGCTATACCTGCAAATGTATTAGAAACAACTTTAAAATATCATGTTGTAGCCGGTGCGAATGTTCTATCGACTTCTTTAACAAACGGGCAAGTAGTAAACACTTTTGCCGGTCAGAGCTTTACAATTAATTTGACTGGCGGGGCAAAAATCACTGATGCTAATGACAGAGTTAGTACTATTGTTGCCACAGATGTTCAATGCTCTAACGGAATTATTCATGTTGTTGATAAGGTGTTACTACCAAAATTTTAATCAAAAAAAAACCGTCTCATTTTTTAACGAGACGGTTTTTTATAATCTATAGAATTTATTTTCTCTTATTCTGAGCTTTTGCTGCTTCTTGTTGTTCCATTACATCTTGTAGACGTTGTTGGAATTTACTTGGCTTTTTAGGCTCTTTTAATTTATTCTCTTGTATTTGAGCGTGAATTTTATCACTGTCTACAATGTAGTTTTTAATTACAAACATAATTCCAATTGTAATTAAGTTCGAAATAAAGTTATACAAACTCAATCCTGACCCGTAATTATTGAAGAAAATTAACATCATTAATGGTGAAACATAAATCATGATTTTCATCATTTTTGCCATATCCGGCATACCTTCTTGCTGAGGCGCTGCCATTTGCTGATCTCCTGAAGTCATTTTCATGTAAAAGAAAATTGCAATAGCTGCCAAGATTGGAAACAAACTGATGTGGTCTCCATACATTGGAATAGTGAATGGTAATTTTACAACAGAGTCAAAAGATGATAAATCGTCTGCCCAAAGGAAACCTTTTTGTCTTAATTCAAATGCCGCAGGGAAAAACTGGAAAGATGCATACATAAAAGGAAGCTGAATTAATGCCGGAATACATCCTGCCATTGGGTTTACTCCTGCCTTGTTGTACAACTTCATAGTTTCCTGTTGTTTCTTCATTGGGTCTTTTTTGTATTTTTCTCCCAACTCCGTAATATCAGGGCGTAAAACTTTCATTTTAGCCTGAGACAAGAATGACTTATAGGTAATTGGCGACATAGCCAACTTAATGATAATTGTAAAAATAATAATCGCAATTCCTAATGACAATCCAATAGTTGAACTTAGGAATCCGAATAGCGGAATGAAAATCCATTTATTTATCCATCCAAAAATTCCCCATCCTAAAGGAATAATTTTTTCAAAGTTTTTATCGTAAGATTTTAATGTTTTGTAATCAGCAGGACCCATATACAAATTCATTTTGTAATCGATCTCTCCATTTGTAAACGCTAACGGTAGGTTTGCTTTAAACTGTTTTGTAAAAACAGTATCAATTTTTTCATCTTTAACTAAATCGTCAGATTGCAATTTTGAAGTTTCAAAAGGTTTTTCTGTCGATAAAATCGTTGTAAAGAAATGTTGTTTAAAAGCTACATAACTTACTTTTACAGGAGTTTCCTCTTTTCCTTGTCCGTGTGAACTTACATTATTGTATTTTGATTCTTCATATTTGAAATCAATTTGCCCATAACGATTTTCGTAAGCAATACTTTTCTCATTACGATACGTTTTTAAATCCCATTGCAAATCAATTGGTTTAGCCGAATTTAAAACCCTGTTTAATCCTTGAGAACGAATATCAAAACCAACTAAATAATCATTTGGTTTAAGAATATATTTATACTCTAAAAATTCATTAGCTCCTGCTTTCAAACGCATAGACAAAACTTGGTCTGCACCAATTTTTTCTAATGTTGGTTCGAAATACAAATCTTTAGAATTTAAAGTTCTGTTATCTGTTGTAAGAAGTTGTAGGTTTAAATTTGAGTTGTTGTTTTTGATTAACTCAACTAATTGACCTGAACCTTTTTTAAATCTTTCGAATTCTTTTAAAGTAGCTTCAACGATATAACCACCTTTGTTAGCGATTACAAGTTTTAACTTTTCGTTTTCAATAGTTGTAAAAGATTCTTTTGCAGAAGGAAGCGTAGCAGAATAAGCAAAACCACCTAAAGTTTTTTGCAAATTAGCCAATTGAACTGTATCACCAGGAGTTGCAGCAACTGGCGCCGCAGCAGTTTTAGTTTTATCCGCTTTAGCTTGAGCTTCTTGCTTTGCTACTAATTCTTTCTTCGCTTTTTCAGCAGCAATTTCCTTATCAGAAGGTTGATTTTGGTACATAATCCAAATCAAAATTCCAAATATCAATACAAAACCAATGATTGAATTAAGGTCAAATTTTTTTTCTTCCATTATTATTTAAAAAAAGTTATTCGTTAAAGGCAATTAGTAATCAGTTGAACTCAAATGTTACATCCTTTTAGAATATTAATTATTATTTTTTATGCGCATTCACTGCAGCAGCCACAAAGTTCACAAAAATCGGATGTGGATTTGCTACTGTACTTTTATATTCCGGGTGGTATTGTACTCCAATGAAAAATGGGTGATTCTCCAATTCTACAATTTCTACCAATCCTGTATCCGGGTTTACTCCAGAAGCTTTTAAACCAGCTTTCTGTAATTCATCGGCATATTTATTATTGTATTCATAACGGTGACGGTGACGCTCAGAGATTGTTTTTTCTCCGTAAATTTTGTGTGCCAGAGTGTTTGGTTTAATATCACATTTCCATGCACCAAGACGCATTGTTCCACCTTTATCCGTGATTGTTTTTTGCTCTTCCATTAAATTCACAACCGGATGAGGCGTTTTATCGTTCATCTCTGTAGAATTCGCTTCGGCGTAACCTAAAATATTACGAGAATATTCAATAACAGACATTTGCATTCCTAAACAAATTCCGAAAAACGGAATATTATTTTCACGTACATAACGAACTGCTTCAATTTTTCCTTCAATACCTCTTTCACCAAATCCAGGAGCAACTAAAACTCCATCTAATGATCCTAATTTCTCCTCAACGTTATCAGCATTAATATGCTCTGAGTGAATAGAAATTACGTTTACTTTGGTTTCGTTTGCAGCACCTGCATGAATGAACGCCTCTAAAATAGATTTGTAACAATCCTGCATTTCTACATATTTACCAACTAAACCAATGTTTACAGTTTGCTTTGGATTTTTTAATCTTTTTAAGAAAGTATTCCAGTTTTTAAGATCCGGAGATGCTTTTTTAGGTAAATCTAATTTCTTTAAAGCCACAACATCTAATCCTTCTTCAAGCATTAAATTTGGAACTTCATATATAGTAGAAGCATCAATAGACTGAATAACTGCTTCTTTCTTAACATTACAGAACAAAGCTAATTTTTGACGTAATTCCTGAGACAATTCATGCTCAGTTCTACAAACCAAAATATCTGCTTTAATACCACTTTCCATTAAAGTTTTAACAGAGTGTTGCGTTGGTTTTGTTTTTAGCTCACCTGCTGCAGCCAAATAAGGAACTAATGTTAAATGAATAACAATTCCGTTATTTTCACCTAACTCCCAAACTAACTGACGAACAGACTCTATATAAGGTAAAGATTCAATATCACCAACAGTACCACCGATTTCAGTAATAACAATATCGTAATCGCCAGATTTACCCAACAATTGCATTCTGTCTTTGATTTCGTTTGTAATATGAGGAACAACCTGAACTGTTTTTCCTAAAAATTCCCCTCTTCTTTCTTTTTCAATAACCGAAAGATAAACTCTTCCTGTAGTAACGTTATTTGCCTGAGAAGTAGGAACGTTTAAGAAACGCTCGTAGTGACCTAAGTCTAAATCGGTTTCAGCACCATCATCTGTCACGTAACATTCTCCATGTTCGTAAGGATTCAAAGTTCCAGGATCCACATTGATATACGGATCAAATTTTTGAATAGTTGTACGGTATCCTCTTCCTTGTAACAATTTTGCCAAAGATGCCGCGATAATTCCTTTTCCTAAAGAAGAGGTCACACCTCCTGTAACAAAAATATATTTTGTTTGATTCATTCTGTAGTTGTTTGTATTGTAGTTGTGTAAAAAACTTGGCAAAAGTACAAATTTAATTAGACAATTTATCAATAAGAGAATGAGATAATTTTGCAAATTTTTAAACATATCGATTACTTGATTTTATAATCGATAATTTTAACTTTTAATTAGAGTTTTTTTTGAAGAATGTACTTAATTCCGTGTCTGAATTATCTTAAAGCAGACTTTAAAAGAAGATAGAGAAATTATTACACTACCTTTTGTAGCCAAAAATTAATATTTAAAGATGTTTTTAAACAAAAAAAAATATTATAATCTAAAAACAATGACTTGTACACATTAACGAATTCAGGCTTGAATTCTGTGGTATCATTTTGTTTTAAGAAATTATAATATTTTGTATTTCAAACTTATATAAAAAAAATCAAACTTCCAAAGATTTTTCTTACTATTTTATATTGGCTTTGGATATTGCTTTTTAATATTGCGAATTAACTCTTCTAATCCATTCAGTTTTAATTCGTAAATAAGCTGTAATTGCTGTCCTAACTCTCCTTTTGGAAAACCTTTATTATAATACCAAACGACATAGTATTCAGGTAAATCAATTAAAAATCGACCTTCGTATTTCCCGAAAGGCATTTTGGTGTGCGCTAATTTAATGAGAAGTTTTTTGTCTTGTTCCATTTTTTTTTACGAGAAGAAAGATGCCAGATGAAAGAAAATAGATTGCTGCACTTAATTCAATTATATGCAAAACTATCACTTATTTTTTCTTTTGCCACAGATTAAAATGATTATCATAAATTAAAAAACTTAGCATCTAAGAACCTTAGCAACTTAGCATCTAAAAAAAAGAAGCAAGAAAAAAGAACCAACTTTCGGTCTCTCTTCCTGCTTCAAAATTATAATTTAAACTTGTCGCTAATTCCCTAAAAGGCTAAGAAAAAAACTTAGAACCTTAGCATCTCAGAACCTTAGAACCTTTTTAGTAGTGCCATCTCACAAAAGCTTCCATCGCCGCATAAGTTGCTAAACCTAACTGGTGATATAAAGCAGCAGTTTCGCGGTTTCTGTCTTCAGCTCTTTGCCAGAACTCTCTCGCATCTGTTCCCTGAAAAACAACTCCGTCTTTTTGAGACTGGTGTTTGAAGATTCCATGACGTTTTGATAAAACCTGATCCGGACTCATTGGTACAGCCATTTCAACTTCATCAATTCCCCATTCCTGCCAAGCTCCACGGTACAACCATAACCAACAGTCGTTCATGAATTCTTTTGGTTTTAAAACTTTTACTGCTTCAAAAATAGCATCCAGACAAACTTTGTGCGTTCCATGTGGATCTGCTAAATCTCCTGCTGCATAAATTTGGTGTGGCTTAATTTTTTCAATTAAATCAACCGTCAACTGAATATCTTCTAGTCCGATTGGTTTTTTCTCGATTGTTCCAGTTTCGTAGAAAGGCAATTCCATAAAATGAATTTGAGAATCCGGCAAACCAACAAAATGACTTGTTGCTCTCGCCTCACCTTTTCTGATTAAACCTTTAATATAACGCACTTCAGGAATATCAATTTCACTATTCTTTTTATTCTCTAAAAATGTTTGTGCTTTTTGGTAGATGTTATCTGCTTCCTCGCTTTTGATTCCGAATTTTTCGTTGTAATCAATTACGAATCTTGCAAAACGCAACGCTTCATCATCAGCAACTGCAATATTTCCAGAAGTTTGGTACGCTACGTGTACTTCATGCCCTTGCTCTTGCAAACGCATAAAAGTTCCTCCCATACTAATAATATCATCATCCGGGTGCGGGCTAAAAATTAGTACGCGTTTTTTAGCTGGCTCTGCTCTTTCTGGGCGGTTTGAATCGTCTGAATTTGGTTTTCCACCTGGCCAACCTGTAATTGTATTTTGTAATTTATTGAAAATCTTGATATTGATATCATACGCCGGACCAGAATCTGCTAATAAATCGCTCATTCCATTCTCGATATAATCAGCATCTGTAAGCATTAAAATTGGTTTTTTAAGATCTAATGCCAACCCTAAAACTGCTTTACGAGTTAATTTATCTGTCCAGACAATTTTCTCAACCAACCAAGGTTTATTTATTCTTGTTAGTTTTGAAGAAGCTTCTTTATCTAAAATAAAAACAGCATTGTTGTGCTCTTGCAAAAATGATGCAGGAACTCTGTTGGTAACTTCATCCTCAACAGATCTTTTTACAATACTTGCTTTTCCTTCTCCCCAAGCCAATAAGATTACTCTTTTTGCTTCCATGATTTTCTTAACCCCAAGTGTAATTGCTGTTCTTGGTGTATTATTTAATCCGAAGAAATCTTTACTTGCCGCAACTCTTGTAATGTGATCTAAAGCTACTAAACGAGTTTTAGAGTTTTGAAGTGAACCAGATTCGTTGAAACCGATATGTCCGTTTCCACCAATTCCAAGAACCTGCAAATCAATTCCGCCTAAAGCTTCGATTTTAGCTTCATATTCATGGCAATAATCTGCAATTTGTTCCTTGTTTAAAAGTCCGTCCGGAACGTGAGCGTTTTCAGGTAAAATATCGACATGATCAAACAAAAGTTCTTTCATGAAACGAACATAACTGTTGATTGAATTTGGCTCCATCGGATAATATTCATCCAGATTGAAGCTAATTACGTTTTTAAAACTCAAGCCCTCTTCTTTATGAAGACGAACCAATTCAGCATATAATCCTTTTGGAGAAGAACCCGTAGCCAATCCTAAAATACAAGGAAGATTTTCCTTTTGCTTGGATTGAATTAATGCTGCAATTTCCTGAGCTACTGCTTTTGAAGCCTCAGAAGAATTTTCAAAAACAACTGTATTGATGTTTTCGAATCGTTTTTCGAACCCTGTTGCTTTGTCGATTTTACTTTTTAACATGATATAGTTTATTTTTAATTTCTCATTAAACTACCATCTTCTGTATTTATGTCCTTTTACTGCATAAAAAAGGATCATTAAATAAGATGGTAAAAGCATTAAATAAGCCAACTGATTTCCACTTCTTGAAATTCCCTGCGTACCAGCTGCGATATTTGATGTATTTATGGTTTCGGTAATTAAACCGTATAACAAAGGAAAAATAGCACCACCTATAATTCCCATAATTAAAATTGCGCTTCCTATTTTAGTGTAACCTCCTAAATCTTCCAATGCCATTGGCCAGATTGCCGGCCAGCAAAGTGCGTTTGCTAAACCTAATAATGCCACTAAAAGAATTACAATTGGTAAATTTGGAATTCCCGGTAACTGAATCATTGCTTTTGGGGAAATCACAACAATTGCTAAAACTAAAATCACTCCTAAAATTCCAGATCCTTTTAAAGCTGTAACCTGCGAAAGGTATTTTGGAATCAGCGTTATACCTAATATATATCCAACAACCATTGCAGACATTGTAAAGGAGGTTAGTTTTAAATAAAAATTACCTTCTTCACCATAAACGCCCAATTGTTTTCCGAAACCTCCAATAGAATCTCCGGCTAAAACTTCGGCAGCCAGATATAACATTAAAGTAATTACTCCTAAAACCAATTGCGGACGTCTTAATGCATTTCTAATTTGCTTAAAAATACTCAGATGCGCCACATTTCCATCTTCATCCAAATCAATTTCAGGAAGTGGTGAAAGCTTAACTAAAAAAGCTAAAACCGTAATTATCAATCCCATATAAAGATAAGGTCTTTGTAATTGCAATGCAAGAGAATTTAAAGCATTTGATTTTGCAACCGAATCCAACATTGCGATTTTGTCTGCTGTAAAATCCTGCATATTAGACAAAACCAAAGCTGTTAAAATAATTGGCGCCACAAATCCTGCCAGTTTATTAGCGATTCCTAATACACTTATTCGGGCTGCAGCACTTTCGCGCGGTCCAATTACAACTACATAAGGATTTGAAGCAGTTTGCAAAATTGCCAATCCAGTTCCCATTACAAAAAGCGCAATTAAAAACAATAAAAAGGTACGACTTTCTGCTGCGGGATAAAAAATAAAAGCACCGCATGCGATAATCAGTAATCCTAATGAAATTCCGTTTTTATAGCCTACTTTTTCAATAATCCATGAAGAAGGAATGGCCATAACAAAATAGGCAATGTAAAAAGCAAAAGTTACAAAATAAGCTTGCGAAGAAGTCAGTTCGCAGGCAAGCTCAAAAAACGGAATAAGCGGCCCGTTTAACCAGGTCACAAATCCGAGAATAAAAAACAAAGCAGTCAGGATTACCATCGGAATAATGGCGCTCCTTTTATTTATCTGTATGGCACTTTCAATGTTTGACATAATACTTTTGGTTAATTGTTAATAGATTTTTTTCTTTAAATCTAAATAGAATCAACACTTTATAAATTGCTTTGCATTTTTTATGCAATTTTCTGCATTTTTTTTGCATTGACAAAAGTAGCGTATTAAATAGTACCAATCTCTTATTTAGATATAAATTTTTTGTTAATTTTTAATTTTCCCAGTTTAACACCGGATAATGCTCTTTTAAATAGGCTTTAACTTCAGCAATATCTTCTTTTGCAGTAAGGTCCGGAACATGTTCTGAAAACGGAATTCCTAAGGTGGTATTAGGATGTTCTTTTACTGAATTTAAAAGCACTGTCGGCAATTCTTTCTCGTCTCTTTCCGGATGAACAGGACAGTTTTTAAGATGCGGATATAATGTTTTTCCGTTAAATTTAAAGGCATTCATACTTACCCTGATTTTTCCGTCGACATCTTTATAATGTTCTAAATCTTCAGCTGTTGGCTTTTCTAAAATATCTAAAAGCTGATTATTTTCATCCAATTTAGCAATCGCAAAACGCGAAATTCGCTCCAAAGGAAACTCCATAGCATCACGATCATAACTGATAAAAGCGTTTGGACTTGTAGTTTCGCGCAATGCAAGTAATGCCTTAGCAGAATATAAATTATCACTGTTGCAAACTGAATATTCCTGCGTATTAAGCTCCGGAAACTGCTCTACTGCCTGAAACAAAGCATCTGCGGTTCCAAATGGCTTTACTCTTCCCTCTGGAATATATTGCACGGCAAATGAAATATTGAGACCATGAAAATCATTATTACTATTTTGATTTCCGTAGAACTCTTTAAATAACGCTCCTTGTTCTCCAATAATGATATAAATGCTCTTGTAACCTGCTTTTTTGGCGTTTAATAACAAATAATCCAATAATGGTCTCCCGCTCGACCCTACCCCGATAAGGCCTTTGCTTCTTTCGTTTGCCTGTGCAATTTCTTCCGGAGATAAATTATCTAAAACAGCTTCTTTTTTCATGCGTGATGATGCGCCACCAGCAAGAATAACTAAATTATTGTGCATACTTATTTCTCTAAATTTCAATATTTTCTATAATTCGAACGCCCGGATCTACACTCACAGCATAGGCTTCCTGAGCGCCTGCCTGCAAAATAGCATCAATAACCTGCTGCTCTTTTTTAGGATCAGCTATTACAACAATGCTTCCTCCACCTCCAGATCCGACAATTTTAGCACCATAAGCACCTGCTCGTAGCGCTGCATTTACCATATCGTCGATTCTTGGAACGGTAATTTTCAATAAATCTCTCAGAACAGTATGATGCTCGTTCATCAATTCTCCAATTTTTTTAAGATCTAAAACTGGTTTTTCGAACTCTTTTAAAGCTTCTTTTGTGTAATGGTAATTTTTTAAAGCTGCTTCAAAAAACGGAATCAAACGATCCGGAAGGCAATTTTTATAACGGTCAACATCCTGAATTTCAGAAGCATTTAAATCAAAATCAGGATAACTTTGCTTGACAAGATCAATCGCCATTAAAGCATTTCCTTTTAGTTCTCCAATCAAGCCAATCGTTTCTTTTGGAACTCCGGAAACTCCTGTAATTAAACCTTTTAACTCAGTACCAACAGAACGGTACGAAAAAGGATCTTTGGTATTGATATAAACAATATTCCCTACACCTATACTAAAATGATCCATCATTCCGCCCGGTTCACCATGTTCCAGAACTTCAGAAGCATATCCGATCTTTGCAATAAATTCGCAAGTCACTTCATCATCGACTCCAAAAGCGGCAATTAAAAAGCGAATCCACGCCATTAATAAAGCTGAAGAACTTGATGTTCCTGAATTAATTGGAATATCTCCTGTAATGGTAATATCGTAACCAACGTTGGGAATGCAGCCATGTCTGCGTAAGACACGCAAGGATGACGCAAAATAATCACGTGGTTCGAGCTTTTCAAAAACGGCATTAATATCGATCACACGAATTTCATTAATATCAATCATATTAATAACAAATGTGCTGGTCTTATTTTGCACTGCAGATAGCCGTATATTTCGATTTATAGCACATGCTATAACGGGCAATCCTAAATAGTCCTGATGATCTCCGAAGAGACACGTTCGGCCCGGGGCTAATGAAGTAATTTTTTTCACTTAAAAATTGTGCGTTAAAATATTGTAATTCAAATAATTACAATATTTTTTGGTTATAAATTTGTTTTATATTTTCGGTTTTGATTTTACGAAACTATAGATTATATTTTGATAAAACAAGAAAAAAGCAAAAAATGTGCTCGAACACACTGAAAAAATGTTCTCGAGCACACAATGTTATTTCAGTAAAGTTTTTTCCCATAATTAAATCAAAGTTTTTATATTTGCTTATATGGATAAGAAGTACACGATAAAGGATATTGCAAAAATGGCCGGAGTTTCTAAAGGAACTGTCGATCGGGTTCTGCACAACAGAGGAAAGGTTTCTCCTACGGCGCTTGAAAAAATCAATGAGGTTTTGAATGTGATTGATTACGAACCCAACTTAATTGCCAGAAACCTAAAAAGTACCAAAGTTTATCGTATTTGTGTTTTATTGCCGGATCCTGAAATTGACCCCTATTGGCTTCCATGCGTTAACGGAATTCAGGATGCTATTGCCGAATTTAAAGCTTATAGTGTGGTTATCGAAACACATTATTTTAATCCTGAAAGCAAAAAATCTTTTCTGAAAACCCACGAAACGATTGTTGAAAAATCACCTGATGCGGTTTTATTAGCTCCGTTATTTCATAAAGAAACTATCGAGATTATCAAACAATATGATGAACTGGGTATTATGGTTAATACGTTTAATAATCAGGTGGAGTCTTCGTCAATTAAAAGTTTTGTCGGTCAGGACTTATACAAAAGCGGACGTGTCGCTGCCAGTTTAATGAAACTGATTTTACCTAAAGGACAACTTGCTATTATTCATATTGATGAAAGCCTTAAGAACGCTGTTCACATGCAGGAAAAGGAAAAAGGTTTCAGGAATTACTTTGAAGAAAAGAATCTTTCTGATTTCTCTTTAATGACTTTAAAACTAAAAAACTCCAATATCGAAACAAAATTTGCAGCTTTTTTGGAAGAGAACCCGGATTTAAGCGGAATTTTTATCACCACTTCAAAAGCGTATCAGATTGCAACGATTTTATCTTCTTTCAAAAATAAAAAGATTGCATTGATTGGCTATGATTTAATTGAGAAAAATGTCAATTTCCTGAATGACGGATTGTTGCATTTCTTAATTCACCAAAATCAAAAGAGACAAGCTTATTTGGGAGTCAGTACTTTAGTAGATCACTTTTTATTTAGAAAAGAAATTCCGGATACTATATTATTACCAATCGATATTATTAATGTTGAGAATGCTTCTTTTTATGTTTCTTAAATAGTTTCGCGAATAATAGCACACGGATTTTACATATTGAACGGGTTTACGCTGGTTTCTTTGTAAACTGTGTGCGTCTAGACTTCTGTAAATATTGATTAAAAAATAGCACACAGATTGTACGGATTAAACGGATTCACACTGCTTTCTTTTTTTTAACTTTGTGATGATGCTGGCAAAAAATGGCTCGCAGATTAAACAGATTAAACAGATTTATGTTGCATTTTTTTTGCAAAAACTAAAAACAACCCGTGCAAACCCGTTTAATCCGTAAAATCCGTGGGCAAAAATCACTCTAACCCCTTAATACCTTAGCCTCTTAGTACCTTAGAACCTTCCAAAACGAATTTCCCAAAAGAAGATGCAATATGAAAATTTGGAGTTTCGGTATTTGGGTCAACCCAGGTGATCCAGGTTGGTTCATAGTTTTGATTTTCAGCTTTAGAAAATTTAGCTCTGTAAACCCCCGTTTCGATAGTATTATCGTGAATTAAATTCAATTCATTTAAAGACGCTATACTTATTTTGCCTCCAACAGTAAAAGAAACTTTATCTTTTGAGACACTCAATTTCAAATCCTCTTTTGGCCAATCCCAATTAAAATCAAAATTCTTATCCGGTTGTGCTTTAAAATCCATTACTCTTGCTGAAGTATCTATTTCCAGACAATAATATGGATCTAAAGCATCATTTGCTCTAAAAAAGAGCTCCACTCTATCCGAATTTCCGATACTATCAATACTATTATCTTTTTGATCGATATAAATATCCGTATCAAAAACGCGGAAATTAAAATAGAGATTTTCAAAATCCCAAAGTGCCCGAAATTCGATTTTGGAAATCGGATCATTTTTCCACGGAGAAGAAAAATCAGCTAAACAATTTGCATTTTCCCAAAGAGAAGAATCTAAAATTTCGTCCTCATTTATACCATTTTTATCGATCAAAACTACCTGATATTCTTTCATTATATTGACTCTAAATTTTTGTTAATTTTTGGTTTCTGATCAAACTGAAAATGACCTCAGATTTAACCTCTTTTTTTACTGTTTTTTTATGCTCACCAAGATAGTCTAAATTTTAAGAAAAAAAACCTTCTTAAATAAGAAATAAAAAAGAGTCAAATTACTTATAATCCAAAAATAAACCCATAAGAAAACACTGTTTAATTTTTATTATTTAGTTTTCCTGATTGCGAAATTCACAAGATTTTAATCAAACCTTATTTATTCTTCAATTAAATAACAATTCCGTATAAAAACCTATCAAATACAGAGTACCTTTTATTTCCAAAATATATTATAAAAATCACATCATTTTAAGTCAAAAAAAACGTTTCGAACAATTTTATGTGCTCGAGAACATTAATTTTGTGTGTTCGAGCACATTTTTTGTGTTTTTTCTTGTTTTATAAAAATATAATCTATAGTTTCGTCCTGTATTAATCTTAAAACTAAGTTAATTCAGGAAAATTTTAGTCGATTTTGAGCCTTCAAAAACAGATAAAATGAAACGAAATAACCCATCTTTTGGATTAAAAAAGGAAAGAGGATTTTCGAAAAAAAATAATTCAAATACACGTCATTAAAAAACAAAAATGAGTTCCGGAATTAAAAAAGAAATCCAAAACCTACAAACAACGAAAAACAATTAAACATTAACCAAAACCAATTTTAAGTATGAAATTATTAACCCAAAAAAAGCCAAGAGATTTTCGGATTAACAATTTATCCGGAAAAGAATTCAAACTAACACTTTTATCGTTATTAGTTTTTACATTTCAGGCTCCGGCGGCTTCATCAATAAATGCGTCTGCCAAAAATAAAACTGCATTGTTTTTTGAAAAAACGATAAAAGGTACTGTTACAGATCAGAATGGTTTACCTCTTCCGGGTGTAAATGTTGTGGTTAAAGGAACAAATAAAGGTGTTCAGACAGATGTTGACGGAAGTTTTGCCATTACTGTGGCTGACAATGTAACTAAATTGGTCATTACTTACATTGGTATGGAAGATCAGGAAGTTACTATTGGAAATTCTCCGCTAAAAATCGTAATGAAGGAAGCTGGTCAAAAACTGGATGAAGTTGTTATTGGATACGGAAAAGCGAAGAAAAAAGATCTTACAGGATCTGTTGCTTCTGTTGGAAAAGACAATTTAAACTTAGGCGGTACGGTTTCAAATGTTGGTCAGGCTTTACAAGGTCGTGCCTCAGGGATTCAGGTACAGCAAAATAGCTATGCTCCGGGAAGCACTCCTACAGTGGTAATTAGAGGTGGAAACTCTATTAATACCTCTAACGCTCCATTATATGTTGTTGACGGTTTTATTACCAGCACAGGTGCACAAATTAGTCCAAATGACATCGAAAATATTCAGATTCTAAAGGATGCCGCTTCTACTGCAATTTATGGTTCAAGAGGAGGAAATGGGGTTATTATTATTACAACTAAAAAAGGAAAATTAGGAAAATTACAAGTTGAGGCTGAAATCTCTGATGGTTTTCAAAATATTATAAAAGAGCCATCATTGATGAGCGGACAACAATATGCTGATTTTCAAAATGCGCTTGCTTCTGAAAACGGACGACCACCAGTTTTTCCGGTGAGTTTTCCAGTTGCAAATACCAATTGGTTTGCTGCAGCAACACGTCCGGGTGAAGTATTAAACAGATCGTTGACTTTTAGCGGAAGCGATAAAACCTCTAAATTTTTCTTATCAGGAAATTACATCAAACAAACGGGAGCTATTGAAAACACTGATTTTGAAAGATATAGCGTAAGAATGGGTGCCGAAAAAAGATTTAATGATAAATTAAATATCGGAACCAATGTTTATGGTGCTGCCAGTGAAGGTCATAATAGTGATTTTGGAGACAATATTTTATCTCCAATGTTTTCTATCCAGACTGCTCCTCCAACTATTCCAATTTATAATGCAGATGGTTCTTATTATAAATACCAAGGTAAAGACAATGCTTTGGCGCTATTACTAGAACCTACTGACCACACTATCAACAGACTGGTAAACGGAAACATGTTTTTGGATTATGAAATCATCAAAAACTTAACGTATCATTTTGGTGCAGGAGCTGAATGGCAGGAAAATATTCAGGGTAAATATACTCCAAGTACATTGGTAGCAGGAGCTGCATTAAAAGGTTCAGGATCTGAAGAGAATAAAACTTATTTCAGATGGACTACAGAACAATATCTTACTTATAAGTTTGCAATAAAAGAACATGCAGTAACTGCCATGATTGGAACTTCGAACCAAAAAGATACTTACGAGAGAGTAAAAGCAGCAGGAACAGGTTTTTCTAACGATTTGCTTACTTATTACAATCTTGAAGGTGCAGCGATTTATCTAAAACCTGAAACTCAAAAACAAGAAACAAAACTTACTTCTTATTTCGGAAGGTTAAACTACTCATTTAATGACAAATACCTTGCAACTTTTACAATAAGAAAAGACGGTTCTTCTCGTTTTGGACCAAACAATAAATTCGGAATTTTCCCTTCTGGAGCTGTTGCATGGAAAATGTCGAATGAGCCTTTTATTCAAAACTTAAATACTTTTTCTGAACTTAAATTAAGAGCCAGTTATGGTATTACAGGAAGTGACGGTATTGGTGATTATGCTTATATGAGTCGATTAGCTTCATGGGGAGCATCTGTTAATACAGACGGTATATCAAGTGGTACAGAGCCTGTTAACTTGCCAAATCCAGATTTAAAATGGGAACAGCAGGCACAAACCAATATTGGGGTAGATATGGGATTCTTTAATGACAGACTTACAGCAACAATTGATGTGTACAAAAAAAGAACGACAGATGCGCTTTTAAATGTTCCGGTTGGCGGATGGTGGGGTTTTAAAACACAAACTGTTAACTCTGGAACTATAGATAATAAAGGAATTGAGTTAGGAATTAGTACTGTAAATTTCAAAAATGATAAATTTTTATGGACTAGTTCTTTAAATCTGGCTTACAACAAACAAGAAGTGGTAGCACTTTCAGATAACGTTAAAATTATTAGTGTAAACACTTCAAATCCAAGTGGAACTGTTTCAGGACAAGAGTTTACTAGATTAGAGCCAGGAAAAGAAATGGGAATTTTATACGGCTATAAATATGCAGGAGTAATAAAATCCGGAGAAACATATGCTCCACAACCTTTGTCTAAACCGGGAGATCCAAAATATGAAGATGTTGATGGCGATGGGGCAATTACAGCGGGAGACAGAACTTATTTAGGAAATTCAGTACCTCATTATATTGCCGGTATAAACAATGATTTCAGATATGGAAATTTTGATTTGAATATCTTTTTCCAAGGCGCTTTTGATTACTCTGTATACAATATGACAGCTATGGTTGGAGAATCGTCTACAAGTACTGATGCATTAAATCGTTGGGTGGCCGGAACAAATGAAAATACCGACATTCCAAGAGATGGTTACTACAAAAGTAAATACGGTAGTTATGTAAATTCAAAATTTGTTGAAGAAGCGTCTTACCTGCGTTTAAAAAATGTCTCTATAGGATACTCAATTCCGGAGAGCGTATTAAAACAAGCTAAATTTATTGACAGCATCAGATTATATGCTATCGGGCAAAATTTACTTACGATCACTAATTATTCAGGAAATGATCCTGAGGTAAACGGACACACTTCTACAGCAACAGCTCAAAACTTAGGCGGAGGAATTGACTTTAACTCCTTCCCGGCTTCCAGAACATTTATTTTGGGTATTAAAGTAGCAATACACTAGTCTAAAAAGCTTTTTTAGTAACATTAAATTTATTAAAATGAAAAAACATACACTATTATTACTATTACTAGTTGCGGGAGCACAGTTCTCATGCAATCAGGATCTTGATCCTGTAGTATATAGTAATTTAACCAATACTAATGGATACCAGACAAAGTCTGATGCCGTTGCTTCTATAAATGCAATTTATGGCCGTCTAAAAGGTCCCTCTGTAGGTGATAACTTCTCGTATTGGGCTACACGTCACTTTGCTTTGACAGATATTGCTACAGATTTAGGACACTGCCAGTTTGGTGGAGATCCGGGACAATTATCTTTGGGAACCTGGAGTTCTACAAACGGATTACTTGAAGAAGACTGGCTTGCGATGTACAAATTAATTGCGAATGCCAATAATGCTATTTTCAACATCACACCAATGACTGGAATTTCGGCAGAAGAAAAAGCACAATTCCTTGCCGAGGCTAAGTTTTTAAGATGTTCGGCTTATATGGATTTAACAGATTCTTGGGGGCCTGTAATTTTAATTACAGAAGCTAATTTAGGGAACCCTGGTTATTTAGATCAGACTCCTCCTTCATCTGTGGAAGAGATTGATGCTTTTATTATTAAAGAATTAACTGAAGCTGCTGCTGTATTGCCTGTTAACTATCAAAACAATGCTATTTATAGTACCAATGATGTTGGACGTGCTACTAAAGGTGCGGCACTTACTTTATTGGCTAAATTGTATATGCGCAGTCATGACTGGCAAAAAGTAGTGACTTTAACACAGCAAGTAATGGATTTAAACCAATACAGCCTTTATCCAACTTATCTAGGTTTATTTAAAGAAAGCAACAAATGGTGTAATGAAAATATTTTCTCTTCTCTTAGTGATGCGAACACAAACGGAACTGAATTATTAAATCACTTTGGGCCTGTTGATCACCCTGTGGTACAAAACAGATGGCAGTATTATACTGTAAACTGGGATTTCTATAACACTTTTGGTGATGAAGACGAGAGAAAAGAATGTTTCTTTCCAGAATATATGGGTGTAGACGGATTATTACACAAACAAGCACCAACCTTGGGAGCAGAACCGCCAGAAGGTGAGTTTTACATGCAGGATGTATCAACAAGAAAATATGCCGATGATGAAACAACAACTTATTATGACGGACATAGTGTAAACATCCTTCGTTATGCTGATGTATTGTTAAGCCGAGCAGAAGCCTTAAATGAAATTAGCGGACCAACCACTGAAGTTATTGATTTAATTAACAGAGTAAAAGGAAGATCTCATGCAAAATTATTAGTTCTTGGAGATTATAATCAAGCTTCTCTGAGAGATGCTATTTTACAAGAAAGAGGATGGGAATTTTTCTACGAAGGAAAACGTCGTCAGGATTTAATCAGAATGAACAAATATGATGTTCTAGTAAATGCGTATCACCTAAGAGTTGGAGAACCGGCACAAATAAAAATGCCGCAAAATAAGTTTTATACTTATCCACAAAGTCAGGTAAATCTTAACCCTAAGTTAAGTAACGCCGACAGACAATAAAACACACTTAATCAGGAACAGGCAGTTAAAATGTCTGTCTGTTTCTGATTTTTTTAAACAAAATAAGTACTTTTCTGTTTCACAAAGAAATTCTTTAAGATGATCAAAAAAATAGTATTAAAATGGCATTTTATTTTGGTTATACTTGCTTTTGCAAGTTGTTCCAAAAATCAGGGCGGTATCACAAATATCACAGTTGGGACTCATAGCAACAACGAACTGAAAATTCAGATCGATGTTACTACGAAGGACAATGCGCAGGTATTTGCCGAATATTGGTCGGATAAAAAAGGAATAAAAAATAAAATAACATCTCCTATATCAAAATCAGGTCTTAAACATTCTTTAGTGCTTTGTAATATAACTCCCGAAACTAATTATAGTTATCAGCTTATTACGGTTCAGGATGGCGAAAAAATTCCAAGCAAGGTTTACACTTTCAAATCCAGAAAACTTCCGGAATGGCTTCAGAAACAATTCAAAGCAAATTGTCCGAAACCGGAATTGTTACCGCAAAATTTCAAAAGAGGATTTATGCTTTTGGCCAAAAGAGAAACTCCGGGAACAGCTTATATTGTAGATTACAAAGGAAATTTAAGATGGTATCATACCCTTGAAGGAACTGGTTTTAAAGTAACTCATTTTACAAAAGAACAAACTATTCTTTCCATTTTAGGTACAAATGACGAACCAACAAGTTATGGAAGTGAAATTCTGGAAATCAATTTACAGGGAGATACTTTAACTCACATCAAAAAAGGACAAGGTGATTTTAAACAAACCATTCACCACGAAATCATTAAAAAATCGGCTAATGAAATTGTCACTATAACTGTCGATCAAAAAATTATTGATTTAACTTCTATTGGAGGAAAAAAACAAGACACCATCAACGGAGACGGAATTCTAATTTTAGATAAAAAAGGAAAACAGATTTGGAAATGGAGCGTTTTTGATGATTTAGATCCATTAAAAGATAAAAATTTATTGAAAACCAAGAAAGACTGGACACACGCCAACAGTCTAAACTATGATACAGATGGAAATTTTCTGATTTCATTTTACAACAACGGCCAAATTTGGAAAGTAGATGCTAAAACCGGAAAAGTAATCTGGAAATTAGGAAAAGGCGGAAACCTGAAAATGGCGCCGGAAACCAATTTTTCTCAGGCACATGCCGCACATATTAATCAGGAAGGAAGTTTACTGTTTTTTGATAATGGTGTAGATAAAAAACAATCAGCTGTTTTTGCATTGAAAATTGACGAAAAAACAAAGTCGGCAAAACTGGATTTCCACATCAATTTACCAAAAGATATTTACAACGACAGAATGGGAAGCGCTTATATGATAGACAAAGATGCCATATTGTGCTGCTGCTCTAAAAGACACATTACGGTTTTAACGAATAAAAAAGGCGTATTACTTTGGGCTTTAGAATCAGAAATTCCGCCTTATCGCACACAGTTTATAGAAGAAAAAGAAATGAAACCATTTCTCCTCAATTAAAGAATGATTTTCCTGTAAGGTTTTTCAAGCCTTGTAGGTTTAATTATAAAACTAATAACTGCAAGATTTTCAAAACCATGCAGAGCAAATTATAAAACGAATACCTACAAGGTTTGGAAAACCTCGCAGGAGAATGACAAGATTAAAAATTCAAAACATGAAAAAAATAATTCTTATTGCACTTTTTTCAGCTTTACCAATGGTTGTTTTCAACTCTTGCACCAAATCAAATTCTCAAACTTTAGCTTCAAAATTTGAAGAAAAAGAAAATGAAGAAGGATATATCACAATTGATACTTCAAAAATTCCTGACGATCAATTTGGTGAATCAGTTCGTTACGGAAGAGAATTAATGATGAAAACAGCCTATTATATTGGTCCGGATGGTAAAAACGGGAAATATTTAGGTAACAAAATGAACTGCACGAACTGTCATCAGGATGCCGGTACAAAACCTCATGCCTTCAATTTATTGTCATCACATGATAATTATCCGCAATACAGAGGCCGTGAAAATAAAGTACTTACACTTGCTGAACGTGTAAACAACTGTATTATGAGACCTCATTCAGGAAAACCGCTTCCGCTTGACAGTAAAGAAATGGTTGCTTTTTTATCTTACTTTAAATGGATCAGCAAATTTGTTCCAAAAGACGGAGATTTTAAAGGGGCTAAAAATTTAGAAATCGAATTTCCGGATGTGGCCGCAAGCCCCGAAAGAGGAAAAGCATTATTTGTTGAAAATTGCGCCCGTTGCCACGGAAATAATGGTGAGGGACAATACAATGCAGATAAATCAGGTTACATCTACCCGCCGCTTTGGGGCGAATACGGATACCAGCCCGGTTCAAGCATGCACCGCGTTATCAAACAGGCACAATGGCTAAAAAACAATATGCCATACGACAAAGTAACTCCGGGCAAACCGTATCTTACAGACAAAGAAGCACTTGATATTGCAGCATTTGTAAATGACGACAGAATACATTCAAGACCCAATCCAAAAACATTCGATTATCCAAATAAAATGGGCAAACCTATCGATTACTCCCACAGCCCTTTCAGTGATAATTTTACAGAAGAACAACATAAATACGGCCCATACAAACCCATTATTGCTTACTGGAAAAAGCAAGGATGGAAAGCCGTTTACTAAAATCAAAATACAAGACTATTCTATTTAACCTGAACATAAAATACAATGAAACTAAACTTTAATAACAAGCCACTTTTAAGCAGGATATTGATTATATGCGTTTTCGCAATCAGTATTCCATTAACTGCCCAGATAAAATATACAGACGGAAACGACAGCTGGAATCCTAACCAATTAGGAAATCATCGTGTTGTAGTCGCTTTTTCAGGCACAGGAAATGTGGCAAAAACTACCATTGAATGGCGAAGAAGAGATGAAAATCCGGAATTAAAAAAGATTATTGTTCAGGACGCAACAGGAAAAGAAATCCAAAACATCAAAACTGAAAACATTAATAGAGAAAACGGAACTATTTTCTTTGAACCTATTTCAGGAAAAGGAACTTATTACGTTTATTATATGCCTTACATTGACGAAGGAACTGCAAATTATCCAAAAGGAATTTATGCAAAACCTCAAGACAAAGCTGATGCGCAATGGCTATCTAAAATTAAATCTAATATAAAAGACAACGCTTCAGTAACAGAGATTCAGAGTGTAAATGCTTTCAATAGTTTTTATCCGATGGAAGTAATTGCAACAGCTGCTGAAACGAAAGCTCTTATTGCAAAAAACAGCGGAAATACATTTTTAGTTTTTCCTGAAGACCGACTTCATTCCATCAGAATGAAATCTGATTTACCACAAAGATGGATTGAGAAAGGCGTACAGAATAGCTTTGCTGATACTGCAATGAAAGGAGAATATTTAGCATTTCAATTAGGCGTTTATGCGCTTGAAGATTTAAAGAATGTAAAAGTTACTTTTTCTAATTTAATCAGCGGTAACGGAGCATTAATTGAAGCAAAAGACATCAGCTGCATTAATACAGACGGAGTAAAATATGACGGAACTCCTTTTACTGCAAATGTTGCGGTTTCAAAAGGAAAAGTACAATCTATGTGGTGTGGTATTGATGTACCACAAACTGCTGCAGCAGGGACCTATACCGGAAAAGCTACAGTTGTTGCCGACGGAAAATCAAGAGAAATTACATTAGAAATAAAAGTATCTAACGAAGTAACTAAAAATGGCGGAATCGACAGTCCGGAGAAAATGACGCGTTTAAAATGGTTAAACTCCACTTTAGCACAGGAAAACACCGTGATTGCTCCATATATTCCATTAAACGTAAACGGTTCTGAAATTTCTTTATTAGGAAGAAAACTAACTTTAGCTCCAAACGGATTTCCCGCACAAATACAAACGTACTTCACACCTGAAATGACTACTTTGGGTACAAAAGCAAATGATATTCTTACAGCTCCAATTGCGTTTCATTTTGTTGATGCAACAGGAAAAGAAATAACAGACTGGAAAAATACAGGAATTAATTTCACTAAAAAAGAAGCCGGAACAGTTGCATGGCAAAATACATCTACATCAAAATCGGTTCAGATGGATGTAAATGCGACTATTGAATTTGATGGTTTTGTACATTACATCGTTAAAGTTACAGCACTTGAAGATGTTTCTTTTAATGACATTAACTTTCAGTTGCCAATGCAGCCATCAGCATCAAAATACATGATGGGATTAGGTCAAAAAGGAGGCGATCGTCCTGCAACTTTTGACTGGAAATGGGATGTAGCGCATAAAAGTCAGGATGGAGCATGGATCGGAAATGTGAATTCAGGTTTACAATTTTCTTTAAGAGACGAAAAATACAGCCGTCCGTTAAACACCAATTTCTATTTACAAAAACCTTTATTATTGCCAACTTCATGGGGTAACGAAAACAAAGGCGGAATTACCATTACACCAAATCAAAAATCAGTTTTGGTAAATGCCTACAGCGGTGCAAGAACAATGAAAAAAGGCGATGTATTGTATTATAATTTCAACTTATTAATTACACCATTCCATACCATAAATACCGATTTTCAATGGGATACGAAGTTTTACCATAAATACAGCCCAATCGATACCATTGCAAAAACCGGAGCTACGGTAATCAATATTCACCATGCCAATGCAATTAATCCCTATATCAATTATCCTTTTATTGAATATAAAAAGATGAAAACTTATATCGATGAAGCACATGAAAAAGGCTTAAAAGTAAAAATCTACAATACTGTGAGAGAGGTTTCAAATAAAGCGTATGAAACATTTGCTCTAAAAAGTTTAGGTCATGAAATCTATTCTCCAGGAAAAGGAGGCGGATTCTCCTGGTTGCAGGAACATGTTGGCGACGATTATATCGCGGCATGGTTTGTACCTGAAATTAAAGATGCTGCAATCGTAAACAGCGGTATGAACCGTTGGCATAACTATTACGTAGAAGGAATGAACTGGTTAACACAAAACGTTGGCATCGACGGAATTTACCTTGACGATGTTGCTTTTGACAGAATTACAATGAAACGTATCAAACGTGTACTTACGCAAGACGGTCATCCTGGAATTATTGATTTGCACAGTGCAAACCAATACAACAAAAGTGATGGTTTTAACAACAGTGCCAACTTATATATGGAACACTTTCCATACATCAATAAATTATGGTTTGGAGAATATTTTGATTACAACAAAAACCAACCTGACTTTTTCTTAACAGAAGTAAGCGGAATTCCTTTCGGATTAATGGGTGAAATGCTACAAGATGGCGGAAATCCATGGAGAGGAATGGTTTACGGAATGACCAACAGATTACCTTGGAGCGACAATGCAGACCCAAGACAAATCTGGAAATTATGGGATTCTTTCGGAATTAAAGGTTCAGAAATGATCGGATACTGGAGCGAAAACTGCCCTGTAAAAACAAACAACGACAAAGTTTTGGCAACAGTTTACAAAAAAAACGGAACAGCTTTAATTTCTATCGCAAGCTGGGCTGATGCTGATACAAAAGTAAAACTGAACATTGACTGGAAAAAACTAGGAATCAATCCTGCAAAAGCTACAATCACAGCGCCGGAAGTACTTAACTTTCAACCGGCTCAAACATTTAATGCAAAAGATGAAATCCCGGTATCAAAAGGAAAAGGCTGGTTGTTGATTGTGAAATAATTAACGGCAATAACGATTGTCCCAAGCAGTTTGTCATTTCGACGAAGGAGAAATCTCCACAATCCCGAAGCTTCGGGACGCAATCTTTGTCGAGCTACTAACGAGGATTTCTCCTCCGTCGAAATGACAAAAATGCGGGAAAACACTAATAATTACCTCGTTCTGTTTGTCATTCCGAAGAAGGAGGAATCACACTAGTAGTTCCGCATAGAAAGTCGCCAATCTTTGTCTACTTACGAGTGTAATTTCTCCTTACGTCGAAATGACAAAATTGGCAAAACAACATAACTATCAGACTAATCATAACCAAAAAAGCTATCCATATGAAAATTAAGCCTTTCTTATCAATTCTACTCCTTGGAAGCCTCTTTGTCACTGCACAAAACAAAACAACTGTAAAAGAATATAAAAAGGTCTTTACAACCTATCCGTTTTCTGATCCTGATCCCATTCCAAAACCCGATACTAAGTTTTATCCTTATTTCCGTTTTGACGGATTTACAGATAAACCCGTTCAGCAAGAATGGAAAGTAATCGAAATCGAAAACGATTATATCAAATTGATGATTCTGCCTGAAATTGGAGGAAAAGTCTGGTCGGCAACTGAAAAAGCAACCGGAAAAGATTTTGTTTACAACAATCATGTAATCAAATTTAGAGATATTGCAATGCGCGGTCCATGGACGAGCGGCGGTGTTGAGGGAAATTACGGAATTATCGGCCATACACCAAACTGTGCAACTCCAGTTGATTATAAAATTATAAACCGCGAAGACGGAAGCATTAGTTGCGTCATTGGAGTTTTAGATCTTCTTACGAGAACTTCGTGGAAACTGGACATCAATTTACCAAAAGACAAAGCTTATTTTACCACAAACTCGTTTTGGTCCAATTCAACCGAATTAGATCAGCCGTATTATACCTGGATGAATACGGGAATAAAAGCAGCGGGAGATTTGCAATTTATTTATCCGGGACAATCCTATATTGGTCATAACGGAGAACACAATCCGTGGCCAATTGATAAAGAAAATGGCAAAGATCTATCTTTCTATAAAAACAACGATTTTGGCGGTTACAAATCCTATCATGTTTTTGGAAAGTACGATGATTTCTTTGGAGGATACTATCACAACGAAGATTTCGGAATGGGAAGATATGGAAACCACGATGATAAACCCGGTAAAAAAATATGGATTTGGGGATTGTCTCAGCAAGGAATGATTTGGGAAAAATTATTAACCGATACTGACGGACAATATGTAGAAGTACAAAGCGGAAGATTATTTAATCAGGCGAGTGAAGGAAGTAATTTAACGCCTTTTAAACAACGTTCGTTTGCACCCAATCAAACCGATATCTGGACAGAATACTGGTTTCCGGTAAAACAAACCAAAGGTTTTGTAAAAGCAAATAACTATGGTTCTGTTAATATTAAAAATGAAAACGGCTGGCTTAAAATCTATTTTTCTCCGCTTCAAAAAACAAATGAAAAAATCGAAGTTTTTGACAACGGCAAGAAAATCTATTCTAAAGATATTGCTGTAAACACATTACAAGTATTTAAAGATTCTATTCAGATTGCTGTTAATGAAAATAAACTAAAACTGACTATTGGCGGAAATAAATTAGTTTGGAATTCCGCTCCCGAAGACGGAAATATTAGCCGTCCGGTAGAAATACCGCAGGACTTTGATCATAATTCCGTTTACGGTTTATATCTGCAAGGAAAAAATTACATCAGTTTTAAAGATTATAAACAAGCAGAAGAAAAACTGAATGCCTGCCTGAAAAAAGATCCGAACTTCGCTCCTGCTCTATCGGCTTTGGCCTCTTTACAAATCAGAAAATTTGAATATAAAGAAGCCGTTGCTTCAGCAAGTAAAGCTTTGGCAATTGATACGTACGATTCAGCTGCAAATTATTATTATGGCTTGGCACATTTACACTTAGGAAATACTACCGATGCAAAAGATGGTTTTGATATTGCTGCTGCCGGAGTTGAATTTAGAAGTGCTGCTTATACTGCTTTAAGCAAAATTTATTTAGCTGAAAATGATTTATCAAAAGCAGTAGAATATGGCGAAAAAAGTCTGCTGAACAATCAAAACAACTTAGAAGGTTTACAATTACTTGCCGTTATTTATCGTCTTCAAAATAATTCTGAAAAAGCAAATTCCGTTTTAAAAACGATTAATTCTATTGATCCTTTAAACCATTTTGCAGACTTTGAAAAATTCCTTTGGGAAAAATCAGAAACATCAAAAGGGAATTTCACTTCGATGATACGAAATGAAATGCCCGAGCAAACTTATCTTGAATTAGGAATCTGGTATCAGCAATTAGGATTAAATGATGATGCAAAAAAAGTATTTTCGATAGCAGCTCCAAGCGCTGAAATTATATATTGGAATGCCTTTTTAGAAAATAAAACGGTAGATATAAGTAAAATCAAACCGGGAACCAGTTTTCCTTTTAGAACAGAAACAGCAGAAATTCTGAAAAAATTAATTAAAACAAACGATCAATACCAATTAAAATATCATTTGGCATTGATTGAGTGGAATCATAATGACATTTCGGAAGCCAAAGAATTATTCCTTCAATGCGGAACAAAACCAATCGATCCGGCTTTTTATGCTGCAAAAGCATCTTTGTTCAAAGACGATTCGGCTATAGTAACAGCAAGTTTACAACAAGCAATAAAATTGGATCCTCAGGGCTGGAGATATCAAAAATTATTGGCAGAACATTATATTGCCCAAAAACAATTTGATAAAGCGCTTACAACAACAGAATCTTTCTACAAAACGCACAAAGAAAATTATCTGATGGGAATGTTGTATGCGAAATCCTTGTTATTGAATAAAAAATATGCCGCAGCAGACGCCTTTTTGACTAAGTTGGAAATTCTTCCTTTTGAAGGTGCAACTGCCGGAAGACAATTGTATCACGAAGCCAAATTAATGCAGGCTTTGGCAGAAATGAAAAACAAACAATACAAAAAAGCAGTACAATTTATTGCTGATGCCAAACTGTGGCCACAAAATCTGGGCGTTGGAAAACCATACGACGAGGATATTGACGAAAGACTAGAAAACTGGATGGATTATCAATGTTATACCAGTCTTGGCAATACTGAAACGGCAAATAAATCATTACAGAAAATAGTCGCTTTCAATCCAAAAGTAGACAATACGGTAATGAACTTTTTACCAGCAAATCAATTGATTTCTGCCTGGGCGATTGAAAAAACAAAATCAGCAAACGAAGCGGAAAAATGGTTGCAAAATCAGGCTGGTTTATATCCGACAAATAAAATTATTCAATGGTGTTTACAAGTTTATAAAAACAAACAATCCGATAGTTTAACGGCAGATGAAAAAGATGGTGAAGTTCGAATTATCGAAAAACTTTAAAAAATATTTTAACACATAGAAGCATAGAATTTATTTTCTAAAAAAAGAATAGAGAAGAAACTCATTTCCACACATAGAATCTATGTGCATTAAAATAAGTGAAACGACTTTTTTTGAGTTTGCTAATCTTATGTCTCTATGTGTTGAAAAATTATACGCCAGCCTAAAAAAATATACTAAAAGTACAGTGCATTAACCGTACTTTTAATCCATAAAACAATCATTTAAAATCAAAAAAATGAATAACCTTTTCTTAAAATGTTCTCTTTTTGGACTTGCTTTATTGGCAGGTCAAAATACAGAGGCACAAAACGCTGACAAAAGCAAAGACGAACTATCTGTTTACCGAGTTACGGCTCAAAAAGTACACGATTTAGTTCACACCAAACTCGACGTATCTTTTGATTATGGCAAAAGATATCTTTACGGAAAAGAATGGCTTACTTTAAAACCCCATTTCTACGAAACCGATTCCCTTACGCTTGACGCAAAAGGAATGGATTTTAAAGAAATTGCAATTATTGAAGGAAGTAAAAAAACGCCTTTAAAATATACTTATGATAATGAGCAGCTTTTTATTGCCTTAAACAGAAAATACAAAAGCACCGAAAAATTTACTATTTACATTAGTTACACAGCAAAACCGGATGAATTAAAAGCAAAAGGAAGCGCTGCAATTACAGATGCAAAAGGATTGTATTTTATAAATCCGGATGGAAAAGACGACAAACCAATCCAAATCTGGACACAAGGAGAAACAGAATCTTCATCGGCATGGTTTCCAACAATCGACAAACCAAATCAGAAAACAACTTCTGAAATTGCGATGACGGTTGATGCAAAATATGTAACCTTATCCAACGGTAAACTGGCTTCACAAAAAGTAAATTCAAACGGAACCCGTACTGATACCTGGAAAATGGAATTACCTCATTCTCCGTATTTGTTTATGATGGCAGTTGGTGATTTTAAAATAACCAAAGACACTTACAATGGTAAAGAAGTAAGCTATTATCTGGAACCAAAATATGCGCCTTACGCCAAACAAATATTTGGTAAAACTCCCGATATGATGAACTTTTACAGCAAAATGTTAGGCGTAGAATATCCTTGGGCAAAATATGCGCAAATCGTTGCCAGGGACTATGTTTCCGGGGCGATGGAAAATACTTCGGCAACATTACATGGCGAATATGTACAAAAAACAGCCAGAGAATTACTGGATGACAATCAGGAAAGTACTGTTGCACACGAGCTTTTTCACCAATGGTTTGGCGATTATGTAACGGCTGAATCATGGTCAAACTTAACTATGAATGAATCTTTTGCCACTTTTGGTGAAGTATTATGGCACGGTCATGATGCAGGACAAGATGCCGAAGACCGCTCTCGTTATGAAAAACTGCAAAACTGCTTACGTTCTTCAAAAGAAGGTGTAAGTCCGCCTTTGGCTCGTTTTCATTACAAAAACAGAGATGATATGTTCGATAATATCAGTTACTCAAAAGGTTCGATCATTTTATATGCGATCAAAAATCAGATGGGCGATGCAGCATTTTTCAAATCTTTAAATCATTATTTAACAACCAATGCTTTCAAAGCCGGGGAAACACATCAATTGCGTTTATCTATGGAAGAAGTTACAGGAAAAGACTGGAGTCCGTATTTTAATCAATGGTACTACCAAGGAGGAAATCCGATCTTAAATATCGAATACGGATATGCAAACGGAAAAGCTACAATAGCAGTAAAACAAGTTCAGGAAAGTTCGGTACAAACATTTAGTTTACCCTTAAAAGTTGATTTTTATGTAAACGGAGCTAAAATCAGAAAAGATATTTTAATCGATCAAAGAGAACAAAATTTCAGTTTTGATGTTCCGGCTCAGCCAACTTTAATCGATCTTGATCCTGACAAAATTTTAGTTGGTCAGGTTATCGATAACAAAAAAATAGCCGATTATTTGTTTCAGTACAAAAATGCTCCCTCTTATTATAACAGAATCGAAGCCATCAAATTTGCTGTAAAAGATAAAAGCCATGACGCACAATTAATTTTATTGGCCGGTTTGCAGGATCAACAAGATGATTTGAGAGTATTGAGTATAAAAGGAATCGATTTAAGCGATGCTCAAATAAAAGATGTGACGCTAAAAACCTTGCTTAACATTGCCAAAACAGATAAAAATACCTCAAGCAGAGCTGCGGCGATTATAAAACTAGCTTCTTCAGGCGATGCTCAGTATAAAGAATTGATGCAGGAAAGCATTAAAAATCAATCTTACAATGTAATTGCAGCCGGATTAACCGGATTAAGAAAATATGATGCTAATGAAGCTGATAAAGCCTTATCAACATTAGATGAAGACACTCAAAAACATGTAAATCCATTGATTAAAAGATTTAGTAGTCAAAAATAATTAGTAACGTTCTTTAGAATTGTTTTGTTTTTGAAACCTCTCTAATCTGGTTAATTAGAGAGGTTCTTTTAAATCCAAAGTATAAAATTTCAAAAAAATCAAACACATAGAAACATAGATAATGAAATTCAAAAAAGAAGGTAAAGAGAAAATCATTTCTTTAACATAGCTAAACTATGTGCATTTAAATAAGTGAAACGCCTTTTTTAAATTTATTAAAGACTATGCATCTATGTGTTAAAAAATTATAACTCAAAAAGAGTAATAATTTAAATAAAAACCAAAATTTCAGCAAAATGAAAAATCTATTCTACCTGTTTTTTGCTTTTCTTCTAATGTCCTTTTCAAACGAAAAAAAGGACGATAAAACAACTGTTTCAATTCCACTTGCCGGAAATGCTTTCAGTTCTGAACATGTTGACGGAAGCAATACAATTACAGACAATGGAATAGAAAACTGGACCAATACTGCCGAATTTTTTACTGTTTATTTCAGAGTTTCAAAACCGGGTACTTTTCAGATTACGGTAGAAGAATCTATTGAAGTCTTCGGAAAATCAGAATTGGAATTCTCCATTCAGAATCAATCAAAAAAAATACTTTTTACCACTTCCAAAAAAGCAGTTGCCGCTGGAAGCTGGACAATTAATCAGGAAGGTTATGTTGCCCTTAAAATAAAAGGAATCAGCAAAACCGGAGATCGCTTTCCGTCTATTAATCGTTTGACTGTTTCAAGTACAGATTATGAGGGTAAAATCTCTTATGTGCCAAATAACGAAGGAAACTTTTATCATTGGGGACGACGCGGACCATCTGTGCATTTAAATTATCAGGTCCCTGAAAATACCAATGCCGAATGGTATTACAATGAAGTTACTGTTCCAAAAAATGAAGATAAAATAGGCTCTTATTTTATGGCAAATGGCTTTGGAGAAGGCTATTTCGGAATTCAGGTAAACTCGGCAACAGAAAGAAGAATTTTATTTTCCGTTTGGAGTCCGTTTACAACTGATGATCCCAACAGTATTCCGGAGGATCAGAAAATTAAAATGCTTAAGAAAGGCGAAAATGTCCATTCGGGAGAATTTGGAAGCGAAGGCTCCGGCGGACAAAGCTATCTGAAATACAACTGGAAAGCAGGAACTACTTATAAATTCCTTTTACACGGAATTCCGCAAAACAACAACTCAACAAATTATACCGCTTATTTTTACGCGCCCGAATTAAAAAAATGGCTTTTAATTGCCAGTTTCAACAGACCTCAAACCAATACATATCTAAAAAAATTTCATTCGTTTCTAGAAAATTTTGTTCCCGAACAAGGCAATTTATCCCGCAAAGTTTTATTCAACAATCAATGGATTTGCGATGAAAAAGGCAATTGGACAGAAATTAATTCGGCTCGTTTCACCACAGACAATACCGGAGCAAAAGAATACAGAATGGATTTTTCCGGCGGACTAGAAAAAAACGCTTTCTATTTAAAAGACGGAGGATTTTTCAACGATTTTACAACGCCAAAAACACTATTCACCAGACCTCTAAACCATAAAAAACCAGATATAAATTTCAGTTCTTTACCCTAATTCGGAAAAACACTGATTCACAAAACAAATTAACTCACTTATGAAAACCAGATTTTTTAAAACCACAATAGCCTTTGTTCTTTTATTGGGATGGAGCATTGCATCGGCACAAATGATTAAGACCAAAACACCTTCCCGCGCCAAAGGGCAACAGGATGTTTTGCGAATGGCAGCTGATCCAATTCCAACCGTTCGCGTTGCTTTCATCGGACTTGGTATGCGCGGTCCGGGAGCAGTAGAACGTATGACACATATTCCCGGTGTTGAAATCGTAGCATTATGCGACATGACACAGGAGAACACCTCTAAAGCAAATGAAATTGTAACCAAAGCCGGATTTCCTAAAGCACAGGAATTTTATGGAGATGAAAATGCATGGCGAAAAGTAACAGCGTTACCAAATGTTGATTTAGTTTATGTGGCTACAGACTGGCTGCATCATGCCGTAATTGGTGTTCAGGCTATGAAAGATGGAAAACACGTTGCAATCGAAGTTCCGGGAGCTTTAACTATGAAAGAAATCTGGGAATTAATTGATACTTCCGAAAAAACAAGAAAACATTGTATGCAGCTTGAAAATTGTGTTTACGATTTCTTTGAACTGACTACTTTAAATATGGCGCAGCAAGGTTTGTTTGGTGAAATCTTACACGCCGAAGGTTCCTACATTCACGGTTTACAACCTTTTTGGGGCGAATACTGGAACAACTGGAGAATGGATTACAACATCAAACATCGTGGTGATGTATATGCAACTCACGGAATGGGGCCCGCTTGTCAGGCATTAAACATTCACCGTGGTGATAAAATGAATTTCCTTGTTTCTATGGATACAAAAGCGGTTGGAAATCCTGCTTACATTAAAGAAAAATCAGGACAGGAAATAAAAGATTTCAGAAATGGAGATCACACGATGACTATGATTCGTACCGAAAACGGAAAAACAATCCAGATTCAGCACGACGTTACTTCTCCCCGTCCTTATAGCAGAATGTACCAACTGAGCGGTACAAAAGGTTTTGCAAATAAATATCCATTAGAAGGTTATGCTTTAGACGGCAAAGAATTGGGCGATGATGTAAAACCAAATCACGAAAAACTTAGCGCACATTCTTTTGTTCCCGAAGAAGTTAAAAAAGCTTTGATGGAAAAATACAAACATCCGATTGTAAAAAATATCGAAGAACAAGCTAAAAAAGTGGGCGGTCACGGCGGAATGGACTTCGTAATGGATTATCGTTTGATTCATTGTCTGCAAAAAGGACTTCCGTTAGATATGGATGTTTACGATCTAGCCGAATGGTCTTGTCTTGGCCCGTTAACCGAAATTTCATTAGATCACAATTCATCTCCTGTCGAAATTCCGGATTTCACCAGAGGCGGATGGAACAAACTACAAAAATTAGAGTTTTCAGAATAAATAATATTGGTTAGTTGAAAGGAACAAGAGGGCATTATTTAAAAAAATGCTCTCTTGTTTATTATAATAATTTTTAAAATAAAGTAGTAATGAAAAAAGCGCTCTATACAATACTATTCTCTATTTCAGTATTACTGACTACAACAGCACAACAAAAACAAACTTTTGCTATTAGCGACGGCAATTTTCTGCTGAACGGAAAACCAATTCAGATTCATTCGGGTGAGATGCATTATTCCCGAATTCCGCAACAATACTGGCGCCACCGTTTACAAATGATGAAAGCAATGGGGTTAAATGCCGTTGCAACTTATGTTTTCTGGAATTACCACGAAGTTGCTCCCGGTGTATGGGATTTTAAAACAGGAAACAAAAACTTAGCCGAATATATCAAAACGGCACAAGAAGAAGGTTTATTTGTAATCTTACGGCCAGGGCCTTATGTATGTGCAGAATGGGAATTTGGCGGTTATCCGTGGTTTTTACAGAATGTTCCTAATATGGTTATTCGAGGTAATAATCCAGAATATTTAGCTGCGACAAAAGCCTATTTTACTGAATTGTATAAACAAGTCGCTTCTTTGCAAATTACCAAAGGTGGGCCAATTATTATGGTTCAGGGCGAGAACGAATTTGGATCTTACGTATCACAACGCAAAGACATTCCGCTTGAAGAACATAAAAAATACAGTGCAGCCGTATTTCAGCAATTAAAAGATGTAGGATTTGAAGTTCCGTTTTTTACTTCAGACGGAAGCTGGCTTTTTGAAGGCGGTGCTCTACCCGGAGCCTTGCCAACAGCCAATGGCGAGGACGATGTTGAAAAATTAAAAAAAGTAGTCAATCAGTTTAATAATGGCAAAGGACCATATATGGTTGCCGAATTTTATCCGGGCTGGCTGGATCATTGGGCAGAACCTTTCCCAACACAAAAACTGGAACAAACCGTTCGCCAGACCAAAAAATATTTAGACAACCAGGTTTCTTTCAATTATTATATGGTTCATGGCGGTACTAATTTCGGGTTTACTTCCGGAGCAAATTATGATAAAGAACACGACATTCAGCCCGATATGACTTCTTATGATTATGATGCACCTATTAGCGAAGCGGGCTGGGCAACGCCAAAATACAACGCGCTGAGAGAATTACTAAAAACAAATGAAACTCCAGCAATTCCGGCAAGAATCCCTGTAATAACAATTCCTAATATTGCGCTGACAAAAGCAGTTGATTTAGCCGATTTAAAAGATAAAATAATGCCCGTTATTGAAGATACGCCACAAACATTCGAACAACTAAATCAGGGCGATGGTTACGTTTGGTACAGCAAAAAATTTACACAACCTATAAGCGGAAAATTAGAATTGAATGGTTTGCGTGATTATGCAATGGTATACGTAAACGGTAAAAAAGTAGCTGAATTAAATCGTTATTACAAAAATTACAGCTGCGAAATCGACGTTCCTTTTAATGCAACGCTGGATATCGTAGTCGAGAATATGGGACGCATAAATTATGGTTCGCAAATTAATGCCAATACTAAAGGAATTATAAGTCCTGTGATTATTAATGGCGAAACCATTACCGGAAATTGGGAAATGTATGGTTTACCAATGAACAAAGAACCGGAATTGACCCCTTACAAAAACTCAGCAAAAGTAAATCGCCCTACACTTTATCAGGGAACTTTTAATGTAAACAAAACCGGAGATACCTTTTTAGATATGAGAGATTGGGGTAAAGGAATTGTTTTTATAAACGGAATTAATATTGGGCGTTACTGGAGCGTTGGTCCGCAACAAACCCTTTATGTGCCGGGATGCTGGCTAAAGAAAGGCAAAAATAATATTGTGATTTTTGAACAGAAAAATGAGAAAATTCAAAAGCAGGTAAAAACAATAGAAACTCCAATTTTAGAAGATTTAAAACCGGAGAAAGGTTTATAATTTAAGCTTTTACAAAACAAAATTAATCTCGCAAAGACGCAAAAGCGCAAAGTTTTGTCATTTCGACGAAGGAGAAATCTTCACAAGTAACTCGCAACGAAAACCTAATCTTTGTCGAGCTTCTCACGAAGATTTCTCCTTCGTCGAATGTTTAAAGCGCCTAGAAACAACAAAGCCACCCAATATTGGATGGCTTTGTTGCTTTTATAAATTTTGAAATTACTTCCAGTTAAAAGTAATTCTTTTTTCAATTTCTGAACTTAAGCTTAAGAAAACCGGACAAGTCATTCCTGCACGCTCCAAAATCGTTCTGCTTTTTTCATCGGCCACACCTTGCATATCAAATACAATTTCGATTGCTCCGATTCTTCTTGGTTCTGCATTCATAATTTTAGTTACTTCGGCAGTAGAACCTGTAAAATCTACTTCCATATCACGGGCTTTAATTCCCATAATCGTCATCATGCAGCTTGCCAGAGCATTTGCTACAGTATCTGTTGGTGAAAATGCTTCTCCCTTTCCGTTATTATCAACCGGCGCATCCGAAATGATTTCGCTGCCAGATTGTATATGAATTGATTTTGTTCTTAAATCGCCTAAATAGGTTACTTTTGATGTCATTAATTTGCTACTTTTAAAGTTAAGTCAGTATCATAATATAAAATGTAAACACCTTTGTTTGCGTGTCCTCCATCTTCTTTTTTATAATATTGAAATTTATTATCTACTTGTTCTGTCGTCATTAGATCTGCCGTTTCCTGATATGTTTTTCCTTGCACCAAACGCATCATAGTATCAAAAGTTACATCAAATCCTTTAGTTGCATACGCATTTGGATTTACTTTGTTTTTCAATCGGTATGCTTTTTCAAAAATCTGAACTCCGGCATCATCACTTTCACGAGTTACAGACGGATACATTAATTTTAATTTTGTCAAATTATCAAAACTAATTTCATCCGTATCCAGTGTACTGTTAGGTTCTAAAATCACCAATTGTACCTGACAAGTTTTTTGTGCATCCAGCAACGCTTTTATAGTGGCTTTAACCATTGCCGTATTTCCGGTTTCCATTACCACATAATTCATTCTGTTTGGCAATAACAAACTTTTCAGGTTTGCAACATCCAAACCTCCTGTTTCTGTCAAAGCAGCAAAAACAACTCCTTTTTGATTTTGTTTGATATAATTCGTTACCGATTCTTTTTTCTTATCTACAACGGCAACAATGTTTCCGTTTTTAGCACGCATATAATCAAAAATAGCATTACGAATAACATCATTTGATGGAATCGCCTGATACAAATTATCAATTGGATTTGCAGCATCTTTAGACAATGGAGAAATTACCGGAACATTATATAATTGAAGTGAATTTGCAGTCGCCTCGGCATTATTTTGATAAAAAGGTCCAATCACTGCATTTGCATTCTGAAGTTTATTCTGTGCAATTAAACTCGAAACATTTGATGTTGTTTTAGTTTCTCCCGAATCATAAATAGAAACATCAATTGGTAATTTTAAAGTTTTAGCCGAATCTATCGCCATCATTGCTCCCGAATAAAAATCAAGGGTCATGTTCAAAAACTTATCGCTTTTAATTCTCGTTGCTGTACTTGTTGTATCGTTTTGCATTTTTGCCAGATTAAAAGGCAACAATAAAACAACTTTCTGACGTCCTATCTGACCTCTCTTTTTTGTCAATTCAACAATTTCAGGATCTGCAGAAACAGACTCAGATTTTACTTTATCGACAATTTTAATCCCGCTTGGAGCATCTGCTACTTTTTCAATTGGTTTCTCTGCCTCTTTTTCTGTTGGTTGAGCCTGTACAATAATTGGAGCCGGTGCTAAATATCCTGTCGGAACTTTCAAAACCATTCCTTCTTTAACCCCTTCAGAAAGAGACGGATTTAAAGCTGTCAATTCTTCCTGACTCAAATGAAAAGTTCTTCCTAAACTATAAAACGTTTCTTTTGGTTTTACCTGATACTCCATATAAGTGGTTGCTTTTTTAGGAGTTTCAGTTACTTTTTTAGTTTCAGTTGGTTTAACCGTATTTACTGCCGGAGCTGCAACTTCCGTTTTAGGAGCTGTTCCTTTTATAGTTAATCGATATCCAACCGGAAGATTGGCAACAATTTCAGGATTTCTTTTTTCCAGTTCTTCAACCGTCATATTGTACTGTTTTGCAATACCAAATTTAGTTTCCTTTGCCGCAACATCATGATAAACATATTTTTCCGATGAAGTACTTTTAGCAGGTTTTGAACTTGCAGCAGCAGCAGCAGCTTTTGGAGCTGAACCTTTTGCAGGAATCACCAATTTTTGTCCAATTTGTACGCCGTCTTTTTCCAGAAAAGGATTTGCCGCTTTTAAAGCTGCATCCGAAATTCCGTACTTGTGTTCAATACTGTAAAAAGTCTCTTTTGGCTGAACCTCATGAATAATTTCTTTAGAATTACCGTTCGATTTAACCGCAGCAGTTTCTGTTTTGGCCACAGCTTTATTCGTTTTTGTCGGAATCAGTAAAACTGTATTTGGTTTAACTCCACTTCTGGCATCCGGATTCAAAGAATAGATATCATAAGGAGTAACTTTAAATTTTACTGCAATCTCGTTAATTGTTTCCCCGCTTGAAACCGTATATTTCACCACTTTCTCTTGCGAAAAAGCAGAACAGGTTACAAAAAAAACGAGAAACAATAATGTTGAATAATATTTCATAATAAGGCTTAAAACAATTTAATTTTTAATTTCTAACAAGGTACTAAATTCTACTCAAAGCAAGATTCGCGCCATATGTTAATTCGATGCAAATTATTATCTAAGATCAATTTCAACTTTTGCGATAACAATCTCTTTATATAACTCATCTTCCTCTTTTTTCTTGCATTTATATAAAACTTCTTCCATGTTTTGGAACTTATCTGAGTAAACATAATACGAAAGACTGTTAATATTGAAAAAGAAGCTAGCGTTAAAATCACCAGAATCAATAAGTTTCATAATACACTTATCGCGCAATGTTGCGTCTGTAAATATACCTAAAACTAAGTAATACCCATTTGAAACTTCTTTAAGATTATCAAAAACTTCAACCTTTACTGTTTTATCCTTCTTGAGAGGGTTTTGTTCTAATTCGCGCTTCATTTCTTCTAATGAAACTATTTTTGAAGCCTCGGCAGAATTTGTTTTGCTTTGTTTTTTAATCGCTTCATCCTGATACTTTTTCAGTTTAACCAAAGCTAGTTTATCATCAAATTTTCTGGCTTCCATACTATAATAAGAAGCCTTGCTAATGTGTCTTTTTACTTCAATTTTTTTCTGAATATCTAATGAATCAATTTTAGCAATTAACAACTGATTTTGTGCATCACCTTGCTCCTGCTCAATTTTATAGCGTTTAATTTCTTCTAAAGAAAGGCGTTGTTGTATCGAAGCAACATTGTTATTCTTTTCGCTTTCGCGGATTTTCTTCTTGTATTCCTGATTTTCTTCAACGGCAATTTTCTCTACTTTATTCATCAAACCGGCATACGCTTTTCGGTTTTCAGCCAGTTCTTTTTTTAATTGAGAAGATAATTCACTTGTTTTTCCGATACTTTCAGATGATTGTTTTTCCAGACGTTTAGATTCATCAACATTCAAAATATCCATTCGCTTTAATTCCACTAAATCATTATTCATCGTATTAACCAACGAATCTAATTTAGCCATCAAAATATCCTGAACATTCTTATTCGCCTCTAAAACCAATCGCAATTTTTCAACCGAATTTTCTTTAGAACCATTCATATCATTCAGATTTACTTTCAGATCATTGATTTTGATAATCTTCTGATTCATTTCTTTCTGAATCACCAATCGGTCTTTTAAATCCTCCAGCTCAACTGTTTTTGCTTTTGTTTTCTCAACTACAACTTGTTTTTCTGCCAAAGCCATCATTAATTCTTCGCTTTCGTTGACAGGTTTAATTTCTTTGGTATTAATGGCTAATTTATTTCCAACAACCAAACCATTTACAATTTCAGGGTTTTGAGATTCTAACTGCTCGATCGAGATTTCGTATTTTTTGGCAATCGAAAATTTAGTTTCCTTTGGCTCTACCACATGAAAAATAGTTTCCTGATTGATCACGCGAACTCTTCCGTCCAGCGTTTTTCTTTTGTTTGGAATAGCAATCGTTTGTCCAATTTGCAATCCGTTTTGCAATAAATCTTTATTTAAGTTTTCTAAATCCTGAACCGAAACATTATATTGCCTGGCAATACTGAATAAAGATTCTTTGGCAATTACCAAATGTGTTAATTTTGAAGAAGTAACATTTTCTGTTTTAGCAGGATTTGAAACATTTTGCGGAATAACTAATTCCTGCCCGATTTGGAGTCCGTTTGCAAGAATCTCTTTGTTTGCTTCCTGAATGCTTTCAACAGAAACATTGTATTGCTTAGACAAACCGTAAAGGGTTTCTTTTGCGCCAACAACATGAGTAATTTGCTGTTCTTGTTTTTGCTTTTCTGAAGAGTGAACCGGAATCTTAATTATTTGATTGTCTTTGATTCCACTTTGCGATTCGGGGTTGAGTTTGTAAATCTCATCTACAGAAACCTTATATTTTTGGGCAATAAAATAAGCGGTTTCTCCTTTTTGAATCTTGTGCTCAATAATTGAATCTTGTGCAGTTATTTTGTTAAAAGACAAAACAAACACAAGAGAAATCGTTAAAAGTTCTCTCATAAATAGTAGGTTTAAAATATTAGGGCATTACAAATGTAACTTAATTTTAAAAATAGCACTACCCTTACCTAAATCTTTGTTACAACTTAGAACATAAAATATTTTTCTCTGCTAAAATATCGTTCTCTCTTATAGAAACAAAAAAATGCCCATTATAGAATGGGCATTTTTTTTATTTTATGAAGTGATAATCGAAATTATTCCCACTCAATTGTTGCAGGTGGTTTTGAACTAATATCGTAAACTACACGATTCACGCCTTTTACTTTATTGATAATGTCATTTGACACTTTCATCAAGAAATCGTAAGGTAAATGAACCCAGTCAGCCGTCATACCGTCTGTAGATTCTACAGCTCTAAGTGCTACTACTTTTTCGTACGTACGCTCATCGCCCATAACACCAACACTGTTTACAGGAAGCAAAATTGCTCCGGCCTGCCAAACTTTATCGTATAATCCCCAAGATTTTAACCCTTCGATGAAAACAGAATCTACATCTTGTAAAATTTGCACTTTCTCCGGAGTAATATCTCCTAAAATTCTGATTGATAATCCTGGTCCCGGGAAAGGGTGTCTTCCCAATAATTCAGGATCTATTCCTAATGAAGCTCCAACTCTTCTTACTTCATCTTTAAAAAGCATTCTAAGTGGCTCTACAATTTTTAATTTCATGTAGTCTGGCAATCCACCAACATTGTGATGTGATTTAATCGTAGCCGATGGTCCTTTTACAGAAACCGACTCGATTACGTCAGGATAAATTGTTCCTTGTGCCAACCATTTTACGTCTTCTAATAAGTGTGATTCATCATCAAAAACTTCGATAAATACACGTCCGATAGTTTTACGTTTTGTTTCAGGATCACTAATTCCCGCTAATTCGCCAAGAAAACGATCTCCGGCGTCAACACCTTTTACATTCAATCCCATTCCTTTGTATTGATCTAATACATTTTGGAATTCGTTTTTACGAAGTAAACCGTTATTTACGAAGATGCAATATAAATTTTTACCGATTGCTTTGTTTAGTAAAACGGCAGCTACAGTAGAATCTACTCCTCCAGATAAACCAAGAACCACTTTATCGTCTCCTAGTTTCTCTTTCAATTCTGCCACCATTTCTTCTACGAAAGCGTTTGGTGTAAAGTTTTGAGGAACTTCAGCAATTTTTACTAAAAAGTTCTCTAACATTTTTGCTCCGTCAGTTGAATGGTAAACTTCTGGATGGTATTGAATTGCATAAGTAGTTTCGCCTTCAATTTTGTAAGCTGCGAATTCTACATCATGCGTGCTTGCTAATTTTACAGCATTTGTTGGAAGCGCTTTGATACTATCGCTATGGCTCATCCAAACCTGACTGTTTTCTGAAACTCCTTCAAAGAAAGTTTCACCTTCTTTAATGTAAGATAAATTTGCTCTTCCGTATTCTCTTGTATTAGAAGCAGCAACTTCTCCACCGCTAAAGTGTGCTAAATATTGTGCTCCGTAACAAACAGCAAGTAAAGGCATTTTACCTCTAATTTGTGATAAATCAGGATGTGGTGCATCTTCTCCTCTAACAGAAAAAGGGCTTCCTCCTAAAATTACGGCTTTATAACTTGATAAATCACTTGGAATGTGATTGTAAGGGAAAATTTCGCAGAATATATTTAATTCGCGAACTCTACGCGCAATAAGCTGAGTATATTGCGATCCGAAATCTAAAATAAGTACGTTGTGTTGCATGCGCAAAAGTACTTTTTATATTCGAAAATGAAAAATCGGAACAATGAAAAAATGTATTTTTTTTTCATTGTTCCAATTTTTAGGCACAAAGGTTCAGAGCTTCAAAGGTTCAAAGTTTAAATTTAACACTAAAAATTCTTTGTTACTTAGAACCTATGTACCTTTGAACCTCAAATAGAAAAATCCAAACCAAACAAAATCTCGTATCTACGAGAAAACCTCTTTTTTATGAAATCAAAATTAATTGCCCTTTCTCTTTTTTTATCTTTATTTTTAAGTTCTTGTGATGCTGTAGATGATTTATTGACCTTTACTATTTCAAATGAAACTTCAATCAAAATTCAAAGCACTTCCCCAATTAATTTACCATCAGAGATTGTTACTCCTGAAGTGACAACAAATTCATCAGCTCAGTTTGAAAACAATAAAACAAAAGCCAGTCTGGTAAAAGATGTGAAGCTAAGATCGCTTCAACTAGCAATTACAGAACCTTCAGATAAAACTTTTACGTTTTTAAAATCGGTTCATTTATACATTTCAACTACAGATTCTGATGAAATTGAATTGGCGTATCAGGATAATATTAATGCAACAACCAATACAATCGATTTGATTTGTACCGATAAAAAACTGGATCAATACATTAAAGCTGATAGTTACAAAATAAGAACTAAAGTAACTTTAAAAGAAACCTTGACGAAAGATGTAACTGTAAAAGCAGATATGAAGTTTAGAGTGACTGCAGATCCATTTTGATCTAAGTTCCAAAGAAACAAAGTGACAAAGGTTCAAAGAAACGAAGTGTAAAAACTTTGTCGCTTTGAACCTTTGTTACTTTGCACCTGGCGCGAAAAGCGCGCTACTCTTTCGTCACAATAATAGATGCCTTAAATCCTGCGGCAAGATTATCCCAGTAATCATTTGTAATCAATTGACCTTTGTCGTCGTAAACTTGTATTTCGGCAGTATTCCCTCCCAATGAGCCAATATTCAAGGCTTCGAAATCTAATTTATTAAATCCGTCAGATAGATTTATTTTTACATCTTTAAAATTAGAATCTAAAAATATCTGATCTCTTATTACATAATCGTTGTTAGAGACTTTTACCAAATCGCCATCGATTGCACCAAAATCACGAAATTTCACTATAAAATATTGTGACTTGGTTTTGAAATCTCCTAACGAAATATTTTTCTTGACAAGTGTTCCTCTGCCTTCTCTTAAACCGGCATCTTTTAAGGCTTTATCTAAATCTTTTTCCATTTTTGCCACATATCGGTCTCCTGGGTTTGCAAACTCAGTTTCGGTTGACATTGTGAATTTACTTTTTTCTTCACCAATCTGAAACTTTGATTTAGGAGTTATGCTTGTATTGTCGTAAACATTTGGTGTTTTTATAGCCGGAATATCCAAATTATCAGCCTGCGGGTCTTTTACCTGAGGAATGGGTGTCTTTTTAGGTTTTGCACTAAACTTTGGAGCAGGAATACTCTTGTATTTAGTACTAAATTCAGTTTGGGCTGATACCGTTACAGCAGTAAAAAATAATATGAAAAATAAAATGTGCTTCATTGAAAAAGTTTTATCGAATCGGCTTTTATAATTTTATAAAATAAATAGTATAGCAAAGCAAAAATAGCATAATTTACTTAGTCACTTTAACTTTAAGGTTTTTATAACAATAAATTAGGCAAATTTTTGGATACAAAAAACCTGCCAAAAATGTAAATACTTCACTAAAATCAAATAGTATCACACTAATATTTCAGCGTTATTTTCCAAATATTTTGTTATAAAACAACTGCTTTTCTTTGACAGTTAGTAACTTATTCTTAAATTCAGTGTTTTAATTTACGTTTATAAAAAATTTGACAAAATGGATTATATCGACTACTATAAAACATTAGACGTTACAAAAAACGCAACTGAGGCTGAAATCAAAAAAGCGTATCGAAAACTTGCCAGAAAGTACCATCCCGACCTAAACCCGAACGATAAAGAAGCGGAGCAAAAGTTTAAGGAAATAAATGAGGCAAACGAGGTTTTGAGTAATCCTGAGAACCGTAAAAAATACGATAAGTACGGAAAAGACTGGAAACATGCTGATGAATTTGAAAAAGCCGGTTACGATCCAAATCAGCAGCAATATTCTAGACAACAGCAAGGTGGTCAAACGTATTCTGATTTTTCGGAAAGTGATTTTGGAGGCGGAGATTTTTCAGATTTTTTCAATTCTATGTACGGTTCCGGGCGAAGCAGCCGAGGCCAGTCGAAATACAGAGGGCAGGATTTTAATGCCGAATTACAGTTAGATTTAGCATCAGCCTATACCACACATAAACAAAGCTTAACGGTAAACGGCAAAAATATCCGAATCACTATTCCGGCAGGAGTTGAAAACGGACAAATCATAAAAATTCCGGGACATGGCGGGCCTGGAGCCAATGGTGGTCCTAATGGCGATTTGTACATCACATTTACCATTGCCAATAGTTCCGACTTTAAACGTGAAGGCAATAATTTATATGCCGATGTTGACCTGGATTTATACACCGCAGTTTTAGGTGGAGAGATATATGTAAACACTTTTGACGGGAAAGTAAAAATTAAAGTTCCGGCAGAAACCCAAACCGGAACAAAAGTTAAACTGAAAGGAAAAGGCTTTCCGGTTTACAAAAAAGAAAATCAGTTTGGTGATTTGTACATTACCTACAACCTAAAAATCCCAACTAAATTATCCCAAAAAGAGAAAGAATTATTTCAAGAATTAGCTAAAATAAGAAATCATGAATAGTAAAAACTTAATCCTCATAAAACAGTTTTGCCTGTATCACGAAATTGAAAATACTTTTATAACGGAATTGAATAATTACGGTCTGATAGAAATTATTTCGCAGGAAGAAGAGCTATATTTTCATCCGAAACAATTGCCTGCTGTAGAGAAAATGATTCGTCTTCATTATGACCTGAAAATTAACATGGAAGGAATTGATGCCATTGCTCATTTATTGAATAAAATTGAGGCTTTGCAGCAAGATTTAACTTCGACACAAAATAAACTTCGTCTTTTCGAACAACATTTTACGGAATAAAACTGACAGTCAAAATATCACAAAAAAGAGCATTTTACACATTGATTTCAAGCAAATTCAGCTCATTTTGACCGGCATATTTCATAAATTGCGGCGTATTTAACTAACCTGAATTTGTTTTAATTAAAGAGTACACAGATTCAAAAAACAGAAAAAAATGAAAAGAGAAAACATCTTGACAGGATCACCGTGGGAAGACAAAATGGGATATTGCCGCGCGGTAAGAATTGGCAATATTATCGAAGTTTCCGGCACAGTGGCAATTGTTGATGGCGAAAAAGTAAAAGCAGATGACGCTTATGCTCAGACTTATAATATTTTGGAACGTGTAGAAAAAGTTCTGGAAGACTTAAACGTTGGAATGAAAGACGTCATCAGAACCCGTATTTTCACTACCGATATTACTACTTTTGAAGATGTTGCAAGAGCGCATTCTGCTTTTTTTAAAGATGTAAAACCAACTACAGGTTTTTATGAAATCAGTAAATTAGTTGCACCTGAATATTTGGTTGAAATTGAATTTACAGCTGTGATTCAATAATATATTTTAGCCACGAATTACACTACTTACACTAATTACTTTGCCACAGATTAAAGGATTTAAACGGATTTCTTTTAAATCCTTTAATTAAAAACACATTAATTCGTGAAAATTCGTGAAATTCGTGGCAAAAAAAGTCCCGCATATTTAATGACTTCCCAAAATCCAAAACAACTTCTTCTTGATATTCCTAAATGGATTCTTATTTGCGCTTTAATTGGTGTGCTTTCAGGATCTGCATCTGCATTTTTTCTGATTGCTTTAGAATGGGTTACACAATTTAGAATTCAGTACAACTGGATTATCTGGCTTTTACCTATTGGTGGATTTCTGGTTGGACTAAGTTATTATTACTGGGGACAATCTGTCATGAAAGGAAATAATCTTTTACTTGAAGAATATGAGAATCCGAAAAAAGTAATTCCGTTTAAAATGGCACCTTTGGTTCTTTTAGGAACTTTATTGACTCATTTATTCGGAGGATCTGCAGGACGTGAAGGAACCGCGGTTCAAATGGGAGGCGCAATCGCCGATCAATTCACAAAACTTTTCAAATTAGATAATTCAGAACGTAAAATTTTAATTATTCTCGGAATCAGTGCGGGTTTTGCTTCCGTTTTCGGGACACCTCTGGCAGGCGCTATTTTTGCTTTGGAGGTTTTATATTTTAGTAAAATCAATTTCAAAAGTATCGTTCTTTCTTTTTTAGTGGCTTATGCAGCCTATTTTACGGTAGAATTTTGGAAAATAAAACATACCCATTACAACATTCCTGTTGTTCCGGAAATCAGTTTCAGCACTTTATTCTACACTATAATTATCGGATTATTATCTGGTTTTGCTGCTTTATTATTTGCCAGAAGTACTCATTTTTGGAGTTCATTATTCTCAAAAAGCATTAAATATCCACCGCTTCGTCCGGCTATTGGCGGAGTTATTCTAGCCATAGCGATTGCCGGTTTCGGATTCACCAAATTCTCCGGACTTGGAGTTCCAGTAATTGTAGATTCCTTTTCTACTCCAAACGAATGGTATGATTTTTTACTTAAAATCCTTTTTACCGGATTTACTTTAGGAGCCGGTTTTAAAGGCGGAGAAGTTACTCCTTTATTTTTTGTAGGCGCCACTTTAGGAAGTGCCTTGTCTTTAATTATTCCAATGCCAATTGCACTTTTGGCTGGTTTAGGATTCGTTGCAGTATTCTCGGGTGCAACACATACTCCTATCGCCTGTACTATTATGGGAATGGAATTATTCGGCATTCAACCCGGAATTTTCATTGCACTTGCCTGCGTAATTGCTTATTTTTCTTCAGGTTCTGTTGGAATTTATAAATCTCAGATTGTTAAAGGCTCAAAACATAAATTATATCAGAGGTTAAATTCTAATTTTTAAAGGCTAAATTCCAATTTTTGAAATTCCAAATCTTAAATTCCAAATTTTTAAAATTCCAAATTTCAATGGATTAAAATCCGTTCAAATGAGCGCTTTCGCGAAAGCGAATCCGTTTCATCCGTGTACAAATTCAGCATCAAAATAAACTCAAATTACATACTGCTTTATAACAACTTATAACTCCTATTTCATAACTTAAAATATCCATTACCTAAAAGTGTGTTAATCTGTAAAATGATTTCAACATTACATTAAAAAAATGTAAATTCGCACACTATGAAAATACAAGATATACAGGCAATACAATTGTTGCTTGCTACCCCAAAGAAGATTGCAATAATTCCGCACCGAGGTCCAGATGGCGATGCCATGGGTTCTACCTTAGGTTTATACCATTTTTTATTAAAAAATAATCATCAGCCAACAGTGATTGCGCCAAATGATTTTCCTGATTTCCTTGCCTGGCTTCCGGGTTCTGAAACGGTAAAAATATTTGAAAAAGACACTGAAAACTGCACAAAAATATTAGAACAAGCCGAGTTAATTTTTACACTTGACTTTAACGCTTTTCATCGTACGGGCGAAATGGAGCATACTTTAGCAAAGCTAACAGCTCCGTTTATCATGATCGATCATCACCAAAAACCTGATGATTATGCGGCATATACGTACTCTGATACTTCTTACGGATCAACTTGTGAAATGGTTTATAACTTTATCACTTTTTTAAACAAAAAAGAAGATATTGATAAAACAATCGCAACTTGTATTTATACCGGAATTTTGACCGATTCAGGTTCATTCCGTTTTCCGGGAACTACAGGAAACACACACCGCATTATTGCAGAATTGATTGATTTAGGGGTTGAAAATACTCAAATTCCCGTTCTGTTATTTGACAATAGTTCGTACAGCCGTCTTCAGTTATTAGGTCGCGCTTTACAGAATATGAAAGTGCAGGAAGAGCATAAAACATCGTATACATCACTTACGCAAGCTGAATTGGATTCTTTCGATTATGTAAAAGGTGATACCGAAGGAATTGTAAATTATGGATTAAGTATAAAAGGTATTGTTTTTACTGCTATTTTTATCGAAAATAAAGACGAGAAAATCATCAAGATATCTTTCCGTTCTCAAGGCGGATTTGATGTAAATCAATTTGCGAGAGATCATTTTAATGGCGGAGGACATAGCAATGCGGCTGGTGGAAAATCGGATTTATCGATGGAAGAAACATTAAATAAATTTGAAGATTTAGTATCTAAACTAAAAATATAACCGAATATGAATTACTTAAAACTAAGCATTTGCAGTTTTCTTTTTGCTGTTTTATTAGTGAGTTGCAAGCATCATGAAGAAGCGAGAAGACCACTTTCGAGAACTTCGGGTACTTTCATGAAAAAATCGGCGGATCGTAATAAGAAATTAGTAGCCAACGAAGAAAGTGTCATCAAAAAAATCATAAAAAATAATCCTAAGGTAAAATATTATGCTACCAGAAAAGGATATTGGTTTTCTTATGATGAGCGAAATCTAAACGAAACCCAAACACCAAGAAAAGGTGATATTGCTTATTTCAACTTAGAAATAAAAGATATCAACGGTAAAGTTATTTACTCAGAAACCGAACTTGGTCCTCAAACGTATGCTGTAGATAAACAGGATATTATGATGGGTCTGAGAGACGGAATCAAATTGATGCATAAAAATGAAACAGTTACCTTCTTGTTTCCGTCGCATATCGCTTATGGATACCATGGAGATAATAACAAGATTGGAACAAACCAGTCTTTAATTTGTACAGTGACGCTTCGAAATTTTGTTCCGGATCCTACTGCTCCAAAAACAGCTGTGTCTGCAGGTCAAGCAGCAACAACTCAGACTCCGGCAGGACAAACACCAAAACCGGCAACACCTAAACCTGCTGCTGTAAAACCTGCTGCTCAACCGAAAAAAGATACAATAAACCCTTAAAAAAACATTTTAAAAATGAAAAAGAGTATTTTATTATTACTATTAGCCGTAACCTCATTTTATTCCTGTAAAGACGAACACAGCAATTTACCTGATGGTTTATACGCCGATATAGAAACTAACAAAGGACATATTATCGTTGAATTAGATTATAAAAAAGCGCCTGTTACAGTAGCAAATTTTGTAACTCTTGCAGAAGGTAAAAACGAATTTGTAACAAAAGAATATCTTAAAGGTAAACCATTCTATGATGGTTTAAAATTTCATAGAGTTATCGAAGATTTCATGATTCAGACCGGAGATCCGGAAGGAACTGGTTCTGGTGATACAGGATACAAATTTAAAGACGAAATTACAGATTTAAGATTTGATAAAGCGGGAGTTTTGGCAATGGCAAACAATGGTCCCGGAACAAACAGCAGCCAATTTTTCATCACGCATGTTGAAACGCCATGGTTAGATGGAAAACATACTATTTTTGGTCGTGTGGTTGAAAAAGGACAAGAAGTTGTAAATCAGGTAAAACAAGGTGATACTATTGTTTCTGTAACTATTATCAGAAATGGTGAAGCAGCTAAAAAGTTTGATGCGGTAAAAGTATTTCACGATTACTTCTCAGATATTGCAAAAGAAAAAGGTAAATATGCAGGAGCTCAAAAAGAAAAAGTAGCTTATTATGCGGCTTTGAAAGCTAAAGCAACCAAAACTAATTCGGGATTAGAATATGTAATTACAGAAAAAGGTTCAGGTAAAAAACCTGCAATCGGAACTCAGGTTTACATTCACTACGCAGGATTCCTTGAAGACGGAACATTATTTGATGCAAGTGTAGAAGATGTTGCAAAAGCATTCGGAAAATATGATTCGGCAAGAGCAGAACAACACGGTTATCAGCCAATTCCATTTCAGGCAGGAAAAAAAGACGGTTTGATTCCCGGATTTATTGAAGGAATTGAGCAGCTTTCATTTGGAGACAAAGCAGTTCTTTTTATTCCATCTCATCTGGCTTACGGAGCAACTGGTGCAGGAGGCGTAATTCCGCCAAATGCAAATATCATTTTCGAGATTCAATTATTAGAAAAACCACAATAGTACATTCTAACATAAACTTAAATTCTAAACAAAATGAAGTTTAAATTTTTATTTTTATTTTGCCTTGCTGTTGCAAACCTACAGGCACAAACAAAAAAACCTGTAGCAAAACCAAAGGCGGCAGCAACAACAAAAACGGTTGCAAAAGCAGATCCAAATGATGGTATTTTTGCTACTATTGCAACTACAAAAGGTGACATCGTTCTTTCTTTAGAATATGTAAAAGCACCTGTTACCGTAGCCAACTTTATTTTATTGGCAGAAGGAAAAAATCCTAATGTAAAAGTGGAAAGACTTAAAGGAAAGCCATTTTATGACGGATTAAAATTTCACAGAGTTATTAATGATTTCATGATTCAGGGAGGTGATCCGGAAGGAAATGGTTCAGGAGATCCTGGTTATGCATTTAAAGATGAATTCACTGAAGAATTAAAATTTGATAAAGGCGGAATTCTTGCTATGGCAAATTCAGGTCCAGGTACAAACGGAAGTCAATTTTTTATTACTCATAAAGAAACTCCGTGGTTAAACGGAAAACACACCATTTTTGGACATGTGGTATCTGGAATGGACAATGTAAATAAAATTGTTCAGGGGGATATCATGACAAAAATTACAATTACCCGTAAAGGTGCAGCTGCTAAAAAATTTGATGCTTTAAAAGTGATTACTGACGATGCTAAAAAAGGAGAGGCAAAAAAATTGGAAGCTCAAAAAGTAGTAACACAAAAAGCTGCTTCTTTTACAGCAAATAAAGCAAAAGCAACCACAACTGCTTCTGGTTTAAAATATGTAATTACACAAAAAGGAACTGGCGTAAAAGATGCTGAAGGATCTGCAATTTACTTTCATTATGCTGGTTATTTTGAAGACGGAACTCTTTTTGACAGCAGCATGGCAAGTGTCGCAAAAGCTTACGGTAAATACGATGCAAGCAGAGATGCTCAAGGCGGCTACAAAGCTTTTCCTTTTACAGTGGGTAAAAAAGACGGAATGATTCCTGGTTTTCTTGAAGCGTTAGATATGATGACTGACGGAGAGAAAGCAACTTTCTTTTTACCTTCAAATTTAGCTTACGGAGAAAAAGGTGCCGGAGGTGTAATTCCACCAAACGCTACTTTGATTTTTGAAATTGAAACTTATAAAAATCAGCCGAATAAGTAATTTATACTGATTATTTTAAATAAAAAGAAAGCCATCAATTAGCAATTTTTGATGGCTTTCTTTTTTTATTCAACCAATTCTGTTTTCTATTAAATCCTCAAAATATCAAGCAATTTTACACTCGAAAACGACAGCAATAATAACGTTTGCGTTGATTTTCTGCTGAATCTTAAACAAAATACCTTACCTTTGCCAGCCTTAATTTTTAAAACAGGAATTTCCAATGTCACAAAACAACGTATTAAAAGGAGTATTTTTAGTTGCTTTAGGAGCTACAACTTTCGGAATGTTAGCCACTTTTGTAAAAATGGCCTATGGTGAAGGATATACTACTGCCGAAGTAACCACCTCTCAATTTGTTTTAGGTATTCTTGGAATTTTATTGATCAATGCCTTTCAAAAAATAAAAAATAAAGATAAAGCGGTAAAAAAAGCCACCTCAAAAAACATCTTCCAATTAATGCTTGCCGGAACTTCATTGGGAATGACAAGTTTGTTTTATTATCTGGCGGTAAAATATATTCCCGTTTCAATTGGAATCGTTTTATTAATGCAAACTGTATGGATGGGGGTTTTACTTGAAATGATTCTGGAAAAAAAACTGCCTTCAAAACAAAAAGTTTTTGCCGTTTTTATAGTACTTATAGGAACTGTTTTAGCAACAAACTTAATCAATGCCGATTTTAAACTGGACTGGCGAGGAATTGCCTGGGGTCTTTGTGCAGCGTCATCATTTACCACAACCATGTTTACCGCAAATCGTGTTGCGACCGAAATTTCATCAGCACAGCGAAGCCTATATATGCTTCTTGGCGGGGCTGTAATTGTATTTTCGTTTGCTCTGGCTACTCAAACCGAAACTTTTAATCTGGAAATCTTCCTTAAATGGGGAATTGTTCTGTCTTTATTTGGAACCATAATCCCTCCTATGCTTATGAATGCTGGTTTTCCGTTAACCGGAATTGGCTTAGGAAGTATTGTATCTGCGCTGGAACTTCCCGTTTCTGTTACTATGGCCTACGTCCTTTTGAATGAAAAAGTTATCTTTTTACAATGGGTTGGAATTGTTTTAATCATTCTTGCCATCATTATTATGAACATCAATTTTAAGACTAAAAAATAGTACTTTTTGCAGAGTGCTAAAAAAAAAGCTCTTGTAATGTAATAATTGTTAATTTTTTTATAAATTCGTGATAAACAACAAGATATCATGAATCTACTCTGGCATTTATATTTAATGGCTTTTTTATATATCCTTGCCGGTATCAATCATTTTAGAAAACCCGGAATGTATTTTAAAATCATTCCGCCTCAATTTAAGAATCCCAAGTTAATAAATAATCTAAGCGGAGGAGCCGAAATACTATTGGGTGCCCTCCTTTTGCTTCCTGCTACAAAAACTTTTGCCGCATGGGGAATTATAGCGCTTTTAATTGCTGTATTTCCTGCAAACATTTATATGTTTCAAAATAAAAAAGCGAGTTTTGGTTTACCAAATTGGATTTTATTTGTACGTTTGCCCTTACAATTTGTTTTGATTTTCTGGGCATATCAATATACCTGTTAACAATCAAATCTATTAATCTAAAATTATTTAATTATGAAAAAATTATTTGCAGAGTTTTTTGGAACTTATTGGTTAGTTTTTGGAGGTTGTGGAAGTGCACTTTTTGCAGCTGGAATTCCTGATCTGGGAATTGGGTTTGCAGGTGTTGCCCTTGCATTTGGTTTAACTGTTTTAACAATGGCTTATGCTGTAGGACATATTTCAGGAGGACATTTTAATCCGGCGGTTTCGTTTGGTTTATGGGCTGGCGGAAGATTTTCGGCAAAAGAACTAATTCCGTACATTGTTGCGCAATGTGTAGGTGCGATTGCTGCTGCAGGTACCTTGTATACGATTGCATCAGGCAAAGCCGGATTTGTAATTGACAATACAAAAGCGGGTGCTTTTGCATCAAATGGTTTTGGTGCTTTTTCTCCTGACGGTTATTCTTTACAATCTGCTTTTATTGCCGAATTTGTATTGACATTGTTTTTCCTTTTAGTTATCTTGGGCGCTACAGACAAATTTGCAAATGGCAGATTTGCCGGGATTGCAATTGGTTTAGCTTTAACTTTAATTCACTTAATCAGTATTCCAATTACCAATACTTCAGTTAATCCTGCTAGATCACTTTCTCAGGCTATTTTTGTTGGTGGAGAACCATTATCTCAGGTTTGGTTGTTTTGGGTTGCACCAATTTTGGGAGCTATAGTCGCCGGATTTATTTATAAAAATCTATTACAAAATCACGACGAAGCTTAATCATACAACTCAAATCAAGCATTAACATTAAAAACTAAAATATGGATTTTTTATATTTCTTACTTATTGGTGCAGTTTCAGGATGGTTAGCCGGACAAATTTGGAAAGGCGCAGGTTTTGGACTCATTGGTAATATTATTGTTGGAATCATCGGCGGATTTTTTGGCGGATGGCTTGCCGGAAAGCTTGGTATTGGAGGCGGCGGGCTTCTTTGGCAAATTTTAATTGCTGCAGGAGGTGCCTGGATTTTATTATTCATCATCAGCCTGATCAAAAAAGCCTAAAGGTATTAGCATAAATTAAATCACCTATCAGAATATATAAAGAGAAAAAAGAAGTCCTAAAGACCTCTTTTTTCTCTTTTTTTTTGTACTATATCACAAAACAGATTCTTTTAAAAAATCACTTCATTAATATTAATTCCACTAAAACAATATCGTTATTACATCAATTTCATTACATTTGAGTAAATACATTGCTTAATTATGAATGAAGTTATTAATTATTTCAGCACGATTCCGTCAACTCATAGAAGCTTGATTTTGATTGGAGGAATTACCCTTTTTTGGTTGATTGAAAATACGTTTCCGCTTTTTCAGATGCAGTATCGCAAATGGCATCATGCGGGTATTAATATTTTCTTTACTATTACAACTATAATAGTCAACTTTATTCTGGCATTTATCTTAATTAAAACCGCAGCCTGGACCACTGAAAACAATTTCGGCATACTGCAATGGCTTCCCGAATTACCCATCTGGCTTTATACTATAATTGGCTTACTTTTACTGGATTTAATTGGCGCTTATCTGGCCCATTTTGTACAACATAAAATAAAATTTTTATGGCGCTTTCATCTTATACATCATACCGATACCTGGATTGATACTACGACCGCAAACCGACATCATCCGGGCGAAAGTGTTATTCGATTTATATTTACCACTTTGGGCGTTTTAATAGTGGGAAGTCCGATGTGGATGGTGTTCCTTTATCAGTCTTTATCAGTAATAGGTTCACAATTTAATCATGCCAATATTTCGCTTCCTGCAAAACTGGATGTTTGGCTAAGTTATTTTATTGTCTCTCCCAATATGCATAAAGTGCATCACCATTATATGTTGCCTTATACAGACAGTAATTACGGAAACATTTTTTCGGTATGGGATCGTTTATTTGGCACTTTTACAACTTTACCAAAAGAACAGCTTATTTATGGGGTTGATACGCATATGAAACCCGAGGAACACAATAAATTACAGAATTTATTACAAATTCCGTTTCAAAAATCGAGATCGAAAAAAAACAGTTAAAATCAGTAAAAAAAATATCATTGAGCGTACCAACTAATTATTTTTTTTATTAATATTGATATATAAAATGAAAATCAATCTATTAATCATTAACCTCTATTTTGAATTAATTTTCACGAGATGAAAAAGAGTAACCGCAAAGAATTGAATTGGGAACAAACCGAAAAACTTGTTTCGTTAGCTTTAGAAGAAAAAAATCCATTTGAGATCATTAAGAAAGAATTTGGATTGGCAGAAAAAGAAGTACTGGAAATTTTGAAGAAGAAAATGCCTCTTGAAAAATTTGAAATGTGGAAAAAGAAGGCTCTTGCAAATAAACCAAAACCAAAACCAGTTAAAATTGATGATTTTGATGAAGATCTGGATGGTAAATATTACATTAAGAACAAATTTGACTAAAATAAAGCTCCTGAAATTCAGGAGTTTTTTTTATTTTAAACTAATTTGTAACAATTTCTTATTTATCTAGTCATATACACAAAACTAAACTTACGCAAATGAAAAAAATAATTTACACCTTAGCTCTGGCTGTAACGCTTTGGAGTTGTAAAACAGGTAGTACCGGCGGCACTGCAAAAAGCAATATTGTAGACGTTAACATCAATCTTGTTGATGTAAAAGACGATAAAGTTTTGGTAACGGTTACTCCGCCTGCTATTAAAACTGACGAAGTTATTTATAGTATTCCTAAAACAGTTCCGGGAACTTATTCTACCGATAATTACGGTAAATATTCTGATGATTTCAAAGCTTTTGATGCTAAAGGAAATGCATTAACGGTAAAAAGAATTGACGATAATTCATGGTCTATTTCTAATGCAAAAACGTTAAAAAAGATTACTTATTTAACCGGAGATACTTTTGATACTGAAAAAGGAACCGGTTTTGGTAATGATGACGTATTTTCTCCGGCAGGTACTAATATTAAAGCAGGAGAAAACTTCATGGTTAATACGCATGGTTTTGTAGGTTATTTTCAAGATAAACTAGATGTTCCTTATAAAGTTACCATTACACATCCTGAAACACTTTGGGGTGCTACATCTATGACAGATGAAGATGCAAGCAAAACAAGCGATGTTTTTACAACTCCTCGTTATGCTGTTTTGGTTGAAAACCCAATTATGTATTCTAAACCGGATTACACTACTTTCAACGTTAACGGAATGGATATTTTAATTGCCGTTTATTCTCCAACAGGAAAATTTACAGCAGAAAGTATTACGCCGGAAATGAAAACAATGATGACGGCTCAGAAAAACTTTTTAGGACCAGTAAATTCAACTAAAAAATATTCTGTTTTACTATACTTGTCAAGTATGGCAAAAGATGATGCACATGGTTTTGGAGCTTTAGAACATCCTACTGCAACAACGGTTGTATTACCGGAATCAATGCCAAAAGAGAAATTAGTAGAATCAATGAAGGATGTTGTTTCTCATGAATTCTTCCATATTGTAACACCATTAACGATTCACTCAAAAGAAATTCAGTTTTTTGATTACAATGCGCCAAAAATGTCTGAGCATTTATGGATGTATGAAGGTGTAACAGAATATTTTGCAAACCTCTTCCAGATCAATCAGGGATTAATTAACGAAGGTGAGTTTTACACTCGTATCGCTGATAAAATTGAGCAGGCAAAAAGTTTAGACGATACGATGTCATTTACTAAAATGAGTGCTAACGTTTTAGTACAACCTTATAAAGATCAATACTTAAATGTATATCAAAAAGGTGCTTTAATTGGTATGTGTATTGACATTATCATTAGAGAAAAAAGCAATGGAGAAAGAGGAATTCTTGATTTAATGCATAAATTATCTAATGAATATGGTATTGAAAAGCCATTTAATGATAATGAGCTTTTTGCTAAAATTACATCATTGACTTATCCGGAAGTGGGTGAATTTCTAGACAAATATGTAGCAGGAACTACTCCAATTCCTTACGATTTTTATTTAGCTAAAGTTGGTGTAGCAAAAGCAACAGAAAAAAAGCCAGGTCCGATATTCTTAAAAGGACAAACTCCTTTTATCACTGTTGACAAACAAACGAAAGAAATTGCTGTTCGTTCTGACATCGAACCAAATGATTTTTTCAAAAACTTAAATATAAAAGGTGGAGATAAAATTTTGGCAATCAACAACAAAGCCTATTCTCTAGAAAACATCTATGATTTAATTACTGAAAGCGAAAACTGGAAAGAAAACGATCCTATTACAGTAAAAATTAAACGTGGTACTAAAGAAGAAACGATAAAAGGAACTGTAAAGTTACCATACGAAGAATCTGAAACTTTTAAAGCTACAGACGCTACAAAAGAAAAACTTAAAAATGCATGGTTGAAAGGGTAATCTCTTTTAACTCTGAAAGCAAAAAAACCGACAAGTGATTGTCGGTTTTTTTTGTAATCTGATGTCAGGCTGAGCGAAGTCGAAGTCCCGCAATGTGATTCGCTTTATATGACTTCGACTTCGCTCAGTCTGACAAACTTTTTGTTTTGATCTTTGTCAAAGTTTGAAACTTTGACAAAGATTTTTACGTTTGATTATTTCTTCACCGGAAATTTCCAGTCAAATTCATCTTTGTCGTTGATAATAGCACCAATTTCAAACTTCACTACCTCATCAAATTCAGTCTGAAGGATAAACCAGTTGTCTTCGTTGAAATAATTCTCAAAAGTATCAAATGTCTCCTGATTGTATTTTGTAATTCCTTTAGTTGCTAAATCTTTCTTTACATCAGCAATTTTTCTTCCGATTAACTTGAAGCCAAAAACTTCTAAATCATTGCTTGAAGCTACTAAATAACCTAATTTCATATCTTCTTCCTGATAGAATGTCAATCTGATTTTATGTGCATTGTACACAAAAATCACATTATCATCTTCGTCTATATAATTTTTATCAGGTTTTCCTAAAGCAGCCGTTACATCGTTTTGCTTCATTCCGAAAAGCAATTTATCAATTCCTGATTTTAGATTTATTTTCATAGTTGTTTCCTTTATTAGAGTGCAAATTTCGTAAAGTTTTTTTGTTGTTCCGCCACGAATTGCACAAATTTTCCCGAATTTTAATATTGTTCTTTACCAGACTGAGCTAAGTTGTGGTTCTTTAACAAAATAAGACCTGACAGGTTTTAAAAACCTGTCAGGTCTGAACGTCTGGCAAAATAAAACAAAAAACTGCGTAAACCTGTTTTATCCGTTCAATCCGTGTGCAATATTTTTAATCCTGGTAATTCTTTTTATTTGGTTTATTACTCATATAAAAAGTGATTTTTCCTCCATTCATAACATCCGAATGTTTCAGAAAAGGTTTATCTAATTGTTTGCCATTTAAAAGTACTTTAGAAACAAACACATTTTTATCGGATTGATTTACTGTTTCAACTTCAAATTTCTTTTCGTTTTCTAAATTGAAAACTGCATTTTTTACAAGCGGGCTACCCAAAGCATATTCATCAGAGCCCGGAGCAACTGGATAAAATCCTAAACTACTAAAAATGTACCAGGCACTCATTTGTCCGAAATCGTCATTTCCTCCTAAACCATCTGCTCCGTTGCGATACATCTTTTTCAGGATCATTCTAATTTTATCCTGAGCTTTCCACGGCGAATTGGTCCAATTGTACAAATAAACCACATGATGCGAAGGTTCGTTTCCATGCACGTAATTTCCAATAATTCCCTCTCTGGTAATATCTTCTGTATTTTCAAAATACTTATCCGGCAAATGCATGTTAAATAGAGAATCCAAACGAACATTGAATTTATCATTTCCTCCCATCATTTTAATCATTTCAGCTGGATCTTGCGGAACATACAAACTGTAATTCCAGGAATTCCCTTCAATAAAACCCTGACCGTGTGTATCCAGCGGATCAAACTCTTTTTTGAAAGTTCCGTCATTTAATTTTGGGCGCATGAATCCGGTTTTCTCATCATACACATTTTTATAATTTTTAGATCTTTCGATGAATTCATTATAAATATCAGTCTTGCCTAATTTCTTAGCAACCTGAGCAATAGCCCAGTCATCATAAGCATATTCTAAAGTTTTAGACACCGATGAACCATTTTTATCCTCGGGAACATAACCCATTTTCATATAATATTCCAGTCCGTCGTAATACGAAACTTTTGCTGTGTTCACACACATCTGAAGCGCTTTTTCGGCATCAAAATTTACATTTCCTTTTACAATTGCATCTGCCACTACCGAAACAGAATGATAACCAATCATGCACCAGTTTTCATTGGCATAATGCGACCAGATTGGCAGCATTTTATGAACACTTTGTTCTGAATGTGCCAGCATTGAACTTACCATATCTCCATTTCTGGTTGGCTGCACAATATTAAAAAAAGGATGCAAAGCGCGATACGTATCCCAAAGCGAGTAACTGGTATAGTTTTTAAAGTTTTGAGCTTTGTGAACATTCATATCCAAACCTTTGTAATTGCCATCCAAATCCATGTATTCTGTCGGCCCTAAAAATGCATGATACATTGCCGTGTAAAAATTCACATAATCCTCTTTCTGAATGGCTTCTATCTGAATTTTATTCAGTTCATTATTCCAGACTTCCTGACTTTGTTTTTTTACTTTTTCGAAATCCCAGCCCGGAACTTCTTTTTTCATGTTTTCTAATGCTCCAGCTGAACTTACTGGTGACAAAGCCATTTTTATTTTGATTTTCTCTCCTTCTTCAGTATTAAAATTAAAGAACAGTTTTAGGTTCTGACCAGCCATTTCGGGGAAATTTTTAGTCTGATCAAATCTTCCCCAAAAGCCTCTGTAAACACTTTTATCCTGTGCAGCTTGTCCGTAGCTTTTAATGGGTTTACTAAAAGACATCGCAAAATAGACCGTTCGGGTTCTCGCCCATCCATTAGTTTGTCTGTAACCAGTAATTAAAGTATCATTTTCTATACGCACGAAAGTCCATACATTCTTTTTATCGTAATTATAAATCCCGGAAGTTAGATCTAATATAATATGAGCTTCATCAGACTTTGGAAAAGTATATTGATGCATTCCTACACGGGTTGTTGCAGTAAGCTCGGCTTTGATATTATGATCTTCCAAAAGTACACTGTAATAAGCGGGCTCTGCTTTTTCTGTTGCATGAGAAAATGCCGATCTGTAACCTGAAAAAGGTTTTGATGCCACACCGGGATTTAATTGCAGTTTTCCTGTTGTAGGCATTATTAAAAAATCACCTAAATCAGAATGCCCTGTACCGCTGAAATGCGTATGACTGAAACCTACGATTGTTTTATCTTCGTATTGATATCCGGCGCAGTATTTATAAACGTCTCCATTATATTTCCCGTTTAAGCTATAAGCAATTGTATCTGTTTCGGGGCTTAATTGTACACTCCCAAAAGGTACTGTTGCGCCCGGATACGTATGCCCCATTTTGGCAGTTCCAATCATTGGGTCTACGTACTGAATGAGGTTTCGTTTTTCAATTGCTTTCTTTTGTCCAATTACGGTATTGGTTAAACTGAACATCAAAACTGATATTCCTAAAAGAAATTTTCTGGAGTTTATTATAGTCATTTTATCGTTTTTCTTACGGTTTGTTTGAGACTGAACGAATTTATCTAAAAATTGATATTCGGTCTTTATAATGCAGAAAAATACAATAAAATCTGTTTTTAAAAAACATAAAATTAGCAGATGCCAAAAGGTTTTAAATATCTTTGATGTATTAAAAGTATAAAGCCAACCATGAAAAAATATATTTTAATTCTACTTTCTTTTTATTCTTCTTTTATTTTTTCTCAAAAAACAGAAAGCACCCGATTAACCAAACAAGAAATTTCAGAAAGAGAACTTACTGCCCTTATTGAATTTCCCATTTACAGAGCTTTTGAGTTTAGCGATAAAGGAGGTGTTTATGAATTGGTTTTGGGCGAAAATCAAAAAAGTATTTCGAAGAAGGATACTTTAAATACTAAAATTCAGGCGGTTTGTGTCATAAATGATCACGGTGGTTTTCTGGAAAAATGGAAAATTAATGACTTCCTTGAAGATTCTGACCCTAAAGAAACTAATATTTGGTTCTGGACAAAATATTGCAATACAAAAGATCTTGATAACGACGGTTATGTTGATCCTGTAATTGTATACGGATCAAGAACGGAATACAATGAGATTAGACGTATAAAAATTATTACCGTTTATAAGAATAAAAAATACGTGATTCGCGCTGTAGAATGTGACTTAGATTTTTGCATAAGTTTTAAAAAAGACGCAAACTGGAATACGCTTCCGCAGAAAATAAAAACGTATATCGATCAGTTGGTCGTAAGAATAAGAAAAGAACAGGATTTGATATTGAAAAACGGGTAAATTTAAATTCCAATTTTTATCCCGAAACTTCGGGACCAAATTCCAAAACTGTATGAACAAAAACCTGAAACTTGAAACTTCAAACAAAAAACCTATTCACTCATTTCATCATAACGTGCAGGAACTTGCGGATCGTAAAGCGGACATTTAAATTCTTCCATTAAAGAAACTAGTTGATTCATGGTTTTTCCTTCAGTTCCGTAACAGTCAATTTTTACACTTTGTGGCGTTGTAATAACCTGAAAAGCGCCTTTTCCATCTTTATTTTTCCAGCTGTTTTCGTCTACTCTTTCCCATTTTGAGAATACCGAATTAATTCGGTTAATGATTACATCAACGGGAAGAATGGCTAATCCTTCGACTTCTTCTTTTTCAATAAGGGCATCGCAAACTTCCTGATTGTTCAGGTAAATTTCTTCTAAATATCTCCAAAAAAGTAGTTCGTACATAATGTAAGTGTTTTTAAACCATATAAGGGATATAAGTTCAATAAGTTTTTTACTAAAATGAACTTATATCCCTTATATGGTTAGTATATTTTTAATATTCAAATGTTCCGTATTCGCTAGAGATTGTCAGCTTTTTAGCATCTGAAGCTTCTACTCTACCTACGATTTGTGCATCAACATTGAATGATTTTGAAATTTCGATAATATCCTGAGCGATACTTTCGGGAACATAAATTTCCATACGGTGACCGCAGTTGAATACCTGATACATTTCTTTCCAGTCTGTTTTTGATTGTTCCTGAATTAACTTGAACAATGGCGGAACTGGAAATAAATTGTCTTTTATAATATGTAAGTTCTGAACGAAGTGCAAAATCTTAGTTTGTGCGCCTCCACTACAGTGCACCATTCCGTGAATATCTTCCGGTGTATATTTATCTAAAATTTTCTTGATAATTGGAGCGTAGGTTCTTGTTGGAGAAAGTACCAATTGTCCGGCATTGATTGGACTGTTTTCTACTTCATCTGTTAAATTAACCTGACCTGAATAAATTAATTCTTCCGGTACTAATGCATCATAACTTTCAGGATATTTTTTAGCCAGATATTTTCCGAAAACATCATGACGTGCCGATGTTAATCCGTTACTACCCATTCCGCCATTATATCCTTTTTCGTAAGTTGCCTGACCAAAAGAAGCCAAACCAACAATTACGTCACCGGCTTTGATATTGGCATTATCCACAACATCGCTGCGTTTCATACGTGCCGTTACAGTTGAGTCTACGATAATAGTACGAACAACGTCTCCAACATCTGCAGTTTCTCCACCAGTTGAATGAATGGTAACTCCAAAAGATTTTAATTCGTTGATTAATTCTTCAGTTCCGTTGATGATTGCAGAAATAACCTCAGCAGGAATTAAGTTTTTATTTCTTCCAATTGTAGAAGAAAGTAAAATATTATCTGTTGCTCCAACACATAATAAATCATCAATATTCATGATTAAAGCATCCTGAGCGATACCTTTCCAAACCGAAATATCTCCGGTTTCTTTCCAGTACATATAAGCCAAAGATGATTTTGTACCCGCTCCGTCTGCATGCATAATAAGGCAGTGATCGTTGTCCTGAGTTAAATAATCAGGAACAATTTTACAGAATGCCTGCGGAAATAAACCTTTGTCTATATTTTTAATAGCGTTATGTACGTCTTCTTTTGATGCCGAAACACCTCTTTGTGCATATCTTTTGCTAGAATCTGAACTCATGAAAATTAGTTTGTGTTGATGTGGTGCAAAGATAATCCCTTTTTTTAATTCTGGGGTTATTCCAAAGTTTGATTCACAAAAAAATTCGATAGTATTTAGAATGCTATCGAATTTTTTCAACTAAATTGTTATTAAACATTTTATCTTTTTAAAATTATTTCCAATCCGGCATATAAGCATTCTGGAATAATGTTGTCCTAGTGGAGCTATCACTTATATTAGCAGTCAGGATATTTTTAGCAGATAAACCATCGTTGGATGTATTCACAAATATAACCTGAGCCTCATTTGGAGAGAATTTAACATCTAAATCATTGAATCCGTTATCTTTTTGACTTTGTAATTCTGCCGAGGTATTGGTTGCAACGGTGTAAATGTATATTCTGGAATCCATTCTTCTGTAATCGGCGTTTTCAAATCCTGAAGCATCGTGCGTATACACAATTTTACTGTTGTCAAGTGAAATGTTTATACCGCTCGCCGCTCCTGTTACTCCAGAAAGTACCTGATACAAGAAATCTCCGGCTGCACTTATTACATAGATCTCGACATTATATCCATTGACATCGTTTACTTTCAGTACCATTTGAGATCCGTCCTGACTCCAGTCGCATTCTGAGATAAACTTGCCTGTTGGCGTTTTATACAACTGTATTAAACCTGAACCATCAGCATTTATACGATAGAGTTTGTCAAAATTAGGATAGATAATCTGGGCTCCGTTGGCACTCCAACAGTAGTTAACGTGATCCATATTAAATCCTGCAATTGGTACAAAATTGGTTATTTTTTGAATATCTGTTCCGTCTGGATTCATACTGAAAATTTGATTGACAGAACCATCTGTACTGATGTAAGCAATTCTGTTGATACTTAGATTTTTTCTTGGTCTGTAACTATTTACCTCAGCAGATGTCATTTGCAACTCGTTTCCTGCTTCATCAGCCGTATAAATAACATTATTGTTTTTAATTTTCTTAACGTACAAATATCTCGGATTTGGAAATGCCAGTGTAGAAAACGAATTGGTTACACTATTTATTGGTTTATTAATACCATCGCTAACCGAAACCTGCCAAAAATACTTGGTGCTGTAATTTAAACCTGAAATGGCCAATGTTGTTGTTTTAAGGTCAGCATACGTTTTAACTTCATCTGTTGTACCATTTTTCACGGTAACAGTATAAGTTAAAGGATCTGATTCCTGATCGGTCGCTGTCCATGTTAAGTTTAATGCCAACGCTTGTCCCGTAGCATTATTTAAAGGTGCAGTTAATACCGGAATATCTGGCGGTTTATTGTTTGCGGTTGAGACTTCTAATTCAAAAATAATCTCTGTTGTCAGATCTTTTTCAATTGTTGCAGGTTGAAATCTGGCAATAAAACCATCTTTCTGAGCCTGAAAAGAATATTTTCCTACTGGTATTTTTTCCATTACAAAATACCCATCTTTATCTGAGAATACAGTACTCGATGTAGGGCTCGACAAAACGCGGGCATTTTCTATGGGCGCGAATGTTCGGGCATCTACTACTCTTCCTTTTACTGATCCTGTTCCTGTTTCATCGGCCTGCTCTTCGCTACATGAAATTAAAAAAAGAAGGCACATCAAAATTTTTAATCCTATTTTCATTTGAGACATATTTTATATTGAATTTAATCCTTTGATCACTTTGAAAAACTGACGTTTTATTGACAGCCCCTTTATTTCTTTTTGTACTTAATAGCTTTAGGAAAATAATAGGTCATTCCTAATCCAAATCTCCAGTAGTAGTCATCCCTGACTCCTGCAATATTATAATCTATATTATCGGTAAAATTTACATTGTATTCTCCGTATAATTTAACGCCAAATTGACTCGTGACGAGGTATTCCAGACCTGCTCCAAATTGGACTTTACTGTGTACATTTTCAAATTTGGAATTAAACCCTACACCTGTTCCTCCAAAAATATAAGGCGTAAAAGTATCTTGCGGCAGAATCAAAAATTCGAGGTTCATATCTAAAGTAGTGTACCCAAAATCATCTTCTCCTTTATTTCCCAGTTTGAAAACATTTGTCGAACCACTAAGGGCAAATCCCGGTGTAAAAAAGAATTTGGCTGCTCCTCTGGCCATTGGCTCAGCAATCGGATTTTTGTAATCGCCCTGCATATATGTTGCACCTCCAGTAAGTTCAATTCCAAAACGACCTCTTCTTTCGCTTAAGTTTCTGTTGTAAAGCTGCGCTAAATCGGCTTCACTTTTCTCTTTATCATATTCGGCAACAAAAGCATCAACTTGATTTTGAGGTGCATTTACTTCCCAAATTTTATCTTTGATACCGTCTACAATTAAACCTTCAACAGCTTTTTCGATTGCTTCTGTTACTGCTAACTGAATTGGTTCATTTCTTGTAAATCCGGTTTCAACCTCTAAAAGTCGGTTTAGATTTACATATCGAAATAAACTTGCATCTATACTTTGTGACAGAATTGTTTTGGATACATATACCGTATTTAAGATTTTCCCATTTGAAGTCGAAACCAATCTTAAATATACCGTTACTCTATCTTGTCTGTAGCGTGTAGAACCTCCGGCTCCAAAATATCGGGCTCCAAAACCTCCTGTGATAATATTGGTATCGTAAGAAATAATTCCTCCTTCAAGTAATACTCCGGCAAACAAAAGTGGAGTCAAAACCGCTTCGTTTGGTTCTGTCTTTGCTGCATATTCCTGACGTGTGGAGCGAATGATGTTTCGTTCGTTTAGTAAGTTTCCTAAATTTTCACGTTCAATGGGTACGAACCATTTGGAATCTTCTAAGGCTTTAATTAAAATTGAAGTTGCACCTTGTGTTACCGCTGTACTAAATGTACTTCCCAATTCAGTAGCTTTATATTGCCCTGTCTGGTCTTTAAATTTATACACACCTACTACAATTTGCTCTTTTGGTTTTGGCATTTCTACTAATGCGGCAGTTGCAGGAGTGTTTTCTCCAAATACTGCTTTCTGAACCCCGACAGGTTGATTGAAATAAGCTCCACATCCTGAGAAGAGGCAAGTTATTAGAAATAGAAAAAGGGGACTTTTATTCATAATTATTTATTTACAGTAAAACATGAACCTTACATTTTTAAATAGACAATCTAAAGATTTATTGTCCCGGAAGAATTACTTGTGTTTGCTCACCAGTTTCTATATCCAAAATATCAACCACTAATCCTAAATTAGAATTATAAATATCAACTGATAATGTTCCAAAAACATACGTTCCCGGGGCTAATGTTCCATTACCGTTACCATTTCCTGTTCCGTTGCCAGTTCCATTACCGGTCCCGGTTCCTGTGCCCGTTCCGTTACCAAACTGATCAGTAAATAACGAATTAGAAAGCCGGTTAAGTAATTGATTGTTCAGATTACTTTTGAATCTTTCCAAATCTGTTTGTTGTTTATAACCACTGGTTGTATCTTCTTTATAGTCATTTTGTGCCTGTGCAGAACTAAGTAGCCAGGGATAATTAAAAGTGTCACCTCCAAAGTTTGGATTAGCAGGCTTATACGCAAGATCCTGCGCGGTCGACACTGCCGTAAAGCCCAATAGGCATACGAGTAAAGCTATAGTTTTCATATCTAAGTTATTTTAATTCCTACGTTAAAAAGCAAACTTGTTCCCTGAAAAAATCATTTCTCAATATCAATATTGAGTGAGTATTTTATTCTGTTTTTCCAGATTTTTAAAATATTTAAAAGCATTAGAAGCTGCAGATTCTGCCATATATTTTAAAAAATCTTCATCTGGACGAGAAATAAACTCCTCAACTATATCGTTGTCAACCAGAATTGTAATTTTGGTTGTTCTGCCAAAAGTCAATTCTTCCTGAACTGTTACAATTTTTGTGGTATGTATTTTTAGTTTAGAATATTGCGCATAGAACATGTCGTAATAATCATTTCCTAATTTTGTCTTAGTATCATTAGCAACAATACCTACCATTTCGATTCCATCAACAGGAACCGATTTACCTGTATCCTTTTCTGTATCTTCTCCAAAAACAACCCTGTCTTTGCCAATTATGGTATTACTTTCGTCATAAATCAATAATAGTATGATAACCTCATCTTCTTTGGTAAAGTTGACTTGTGTTTTAGAAAGTTCAACTTTTTGGATGGGTTCTAATGTCACCCTTCCGTCCTGAGCATTATTTGATTTATTAGAATTTGTTTTATTTTTTTTGAATACAGTTAACTTGTACGATATATTTTTAAACTCTGATTTTAAATTCTCAACAGTTCCCGTAATAAAAAGTAAATTTTCAATCTCTTTTACTTCAATTTTTGCTTTTACTTCTTTATAAACTGCCTGCGAAAGCACAGATTCAGAAAAAAAAATAGCCAAAACAACAATCAGTATGTTTAAATATCTTTTCATGATACTAGCGATTGAATACGTAAATTGTGCCCGAGTTTCCTGTTTGATTAATTATTAAATCTTTTGATATTGAATTTGAACCGGAACTTATGACCGATAAATTATTGCCGTCCTGATTTATTGACATTGAAGCGACTCCTCTGGTGTACATTGAATAATCGCTTATATAATTGTTATTGCCTGTTTGCGTGTAGGATTCATTAATTTCGTCAGCTTTTTTGTAGACTTCCATGTAATTATTATTACCGGTTTGCTGAGCGGTTACATAAGCATTGTTGCTTATGATGGTTAAATTGGCTTGATTGTAGTTACCAATTTGAGTTACAGTAACAATATTTCTACTTTTAAGATATTGATCTACTGTCTGATTTTGATTGTTTATTGCATTCATTTTTACATAGTCACTCCTATTCATCTCAATAGACTGAGAGAACATAATCCCGCTGATTATACAAGAAATAAAAGTGGCTAGATGTTTCATAACTTTTAATGATAAAAAAAGGAAGAACGTAATAAATTAGGCTCTTCCTTTTCTTGGTTTATTTTTTAGTTTGATTGGATTACAACACTTCCATTTAGGAATCCAGTTTGTGTAACTGTACTGTTGTGTGCATTTCCAAATTGAGCTGTAGCTGCGAAGTTACCAGCTCCAAATTGCTCAATACTAGACATGTTATCCCAACCCAATTGGAAAGTAATTGCATTATTGAACAGTCCATATTGCTCAGTGCTTGCAATATTGTCAGCCCCTAACTGAATTGTAGTTGAATTATTATCCCAGCCTAATTGGAAAGTAGTAGAATAATTTCCAAGACCTAATTGGAATACATCAGAATTGTTGTCTGTACCAAATTGAGTTACATAAGCTTGATTACCAAATAACCCTTGAGCAATATTTGAATCATTGCCATCTCCGACTTGTGTTACAACAGCAAGATTTCCTGCTCCTATTTGAAGAATTTGAGAATCATTGTCTTCCCCATATTGCCCTACAACAGCAATATTTAAAATACCGATCTGATCAACATCTGAAACGTTTTGTTCTCCAACCTGAACAACCAAAGCTCCATTTAATAAACCTAATTGGTCTACATCACTTACATTAGCTTGAGCAAAGGCTGCTCCTGCAAACAGCATCGCGGAGATGCTTAAAATTACTTTTTTCATAATAAATATATTTAATTGGTTATTAATACAAATTATTATGTAGGCTGTGCAATTTGGGAGGGAAAATCTGGGTCTTGAAAGTGTGAAAAAAGAAAGAGAAAAAACTATTTATTTTCTTATTTCATATCCAAAATTAGAAAACTTCCAGAAAATCAAATCAGGTATAAATACCTATTTTACAAGATCTTAATATCTTTTCGATGAAGTGCGAAACTATGTCGACAAACTGCCACATTTGATTTTTTTGTTAGTAAGAAAAAAGCGACTTATTACAATTACTTTACATTTTAAGCCAATCTGATGTTAAAAATGGATCTCCTGAACACTTATTTTAACATAATCACAAAAAAAGCCTGTCTTTTTGAGACAGGCTTTAACAAATTGTTTAATAAAGATTACTTTGTAAACAATAACTCTCTGTATTTGGTCAAAGTCCAGCTTTCATCATCTACTAATAATTCTAATTTATCACAATGATTTCTAATGTCTTCAAAATATGGTTTAACTGTATTGCAATATGCTTCGGCCATTTTTTGCGCATCTGTTAACTGATTTGCTTTTTTCCTTTCATTTGTCATTGCCAATACTTTAGAATTTATTCCCTCAATATGACCTGAGATCTCTTTAATTAAAGCGATTTGTTCTTTTGCAATGGTTTCAAATTCTTTTCCGAAGATTTCTTTTAATCCTTTTACATTTTCAATTAATGTATTTTGGTAACGAATTGCGGTCGGAATTACATGGTTTCTTGCAATATCTCCTAAAACCCTTCCCTCAATCTGGATTTTTTTAGTGTATTCTTCCAATTCAATTTCGTAACGTGCTTCGGCTTCCACATGATTAAAGATGCCTAATTCAGCAAATAAATCTAATGCTTGTTTAGAAACTTTAGCTTTTATAGCTTCAGGTGTGGTTTTAAAATTACTTAAACCTCTTTTTGCAGCTTCTTTTTCCCATGCTTCGCTGTAACCGTCACCTTCAAAAAGAATCTTTTTAGATTGTTTGATGTATTCTCTTAAAACATTAAAGATGGCATCATCTTTTTTCATGTCTTTAGAATCAATCAGATTTTCCACTTCAATTTTAAAATCCATTAACTGCTTTGCTACAATAGCATTAAGCGTTGTCATTGAATTGGAACAGTTTGAATTTGAACCCACAGCTCTAAACTCAAATTTATTTCCTGTAAAGGCAAATGGAGAAGTTCTGTTACGATCTGTATTGTCTAATAATACGTCCGGAATTTTTCCAACGACATTCAGTTTAAGATCTGTTTTTTCTTCCGGAGAAAGTTTTCCTGTTGTTACGCTTTCTAATTCAGATAAAACTTTAGTTAATTGTGCTCCAATAAAAACCGACATAATCGCAGGTGGCGCTTCATTAGCTCCAAGTCTGTGATCATTACTTGCCGTAGCAATAGAAGCTCTTAATAAAGTTTCATTATCATTTACCGCTTTAATCGTATTGATAAAGAAAGTCAAAAACTGTAAATTGCTCATTGGCGTTTTGCTCGGACTTAATAAGTTAACTCCGGTATCTGTTGCTAATGACCAGTTATTATGTTTTCCTGAACCGTTTACTCCTTTAAATGGCTTTTCATGAAATAATACTTTAAAGTCATGACGCTCTGCAACTCGCTGCATTACATCCATTAATAAAGAGTTATGGTCAACTGCCAAATTGGTTTCTTCAAAAATTGGAGCTAATTCAAACTGATTTGGTGCTACCTCGTTATGACGTGTTTTTACAGGAATTCCCAAAAGCATACATTCCTGCTCTAAATCTCTCATATAAGTAAGCGCACGAGTTGGGATAGATCCAAAATAATGATCGTCTAATTGTTGTCCTTTTGCAGAAGTATGTCCTAATAAGGTTCTTCCGGTCATCATTAAATCGGGACGAGAGTTTGCCAAAGCTTTATCAATCAGGAAATATTCCTGCTCCCAACCTAAAGTTGCTGTTACCTTTTTTACGTTTTTATCAAAGTATTTACAAACTTCGGTAGCCGCTTCATCAATTGCTGATAACGCTCTTAATAAAGGTATTTTATTGTCTAATGCTTCTCCCGTGTACGCAATGAATACGGTCGGAATACATAAAGTTGTTCCATATATAAAGGCTGGAGAAGTTGGATCCCAGGCAGTATAACCTCTGGCTTCAAAAGTATTTCTGATACCACCGTTCGGGAAACTTGATGCATCCGGCTCTTGTTGTACCAATTGTGCTCCGCCAAATTTCTCTACCGGATCACTTCCATCATAAGAAACTTCAAAAAAAGCATCATGTTTTTCTGCTGTTGTTCCTGTAAGCGGCTGAAACCAGTGTGTATAATGTGTAACACCTTTGGCCAAAGCCCATTCTTTCATTCCCATGGCAATATAATCTGCCAGTTTTCTTTCTATTTTAGTTCCATGCTGAATAGCATCTCTCACTCCTTTAAAAGCATCTGAAGTTAAATACTGCTTCATTGCTTTTTCATTAAACACATTCGATCCGAAAAGATTTGATTTTCGGTCTATTTCTTCAAAATGCACCGGTTTTCTGTTAGAAGCTTGTTGTAAAGCCTGGAAACGTAATGTTGACATGGTATGTATATTTTAAATTCGTAATAATTTTCAATCGAAAAATGAGGAACAAATATAGACAATAAAAAAGCCTATTCTGAATATAAATTACAGAATTTTAGTCACTGATTTTTCAAAGGAAAGCGCTTTTTACAAAGAATAATGAATTCAAAGCAAAGAAATATAACAAAACTGTGCGGTAATATTGATTAAATAAACATTTTTTCATAATTCCTTAACTCAGAAACTCAAAAAAGTGCCGTAATTATTACGAATTTGTTTTTTTATGGTAAATAAAAATGCTTTTTTTGAAATATACCCCTCCCAAAATTGCGCTTATCTAAAAAATTATACTTCACTAAACAAAATAGCCCCCTAATTTTTAGGACTAAAAAAATAAATCTATATTTGACCCAACGAAAAAAACAAAAAAATTAATTTATATTATTATGGCTAAAATTAAGTTAGAGTACATTTGGTTAGACGGATATGAGCCAACTCAAAATCTTAGAAGTAAAACTAAAGTTGAAGAGCACGAAAATTTCAAAGGAACATTAGAAGAACTTGGAAACTGGTCATTTGATGGTTCATCAACTAAACAAGCTGAAGGTGGTTCTTCTGACTGTCTTTTAGTACCTGTTGCAATTTATCCGGATCCAACTCGTATCAACGGATGGTTGGTAATGTCTGAAGTTATGTATGCAGACGGAACTCCACACCCTTCTAACGGTAGAGCTACAATTGATGATGATAATGAAGATTTTTGGTTTGGTTTCGAACAAGAGTATTTCATCATGGATACTAAAACTCAACTTCCACTTGGTTTCCCAGTTGGAGGATACCCTGCTCCACAAGGGATGTACTACTGTTCAGTAGGTGGAAAAAATACACACGGTAGAAAATTAGTTGAAGAGCATGCTGATTTATGTATCGCTGCAGGAATCAACTTTGAAGGAATCAACCAAGAGGTTGCTTGCGGACAATGGGAATTCCAATTATTTGCTAAAGGTGCTAAAAAAGCCGGAGACGAAATCTGGGTTGCGCGTTACCTATTAGACCGTTTAACTGAGAAATATGGTTACTATATTGAATATCACCCAAAACCTCTAGGAGATACTGACTGGAATGGTTCTGGAATGCACGCTAACTTCTCTAACGAAGTATTAAGAACATGTGGAGACCAGGCAACTTACGAAAGAATTTGTGAGGCTTTCCGTCCTGTTACTGCTGAGCACATTGCTGTTTACGGAGCTTACAATGACCAACGTTTAACTGGTAAACACGAAACTGCTTCTATTCACGATTTCTCTTATGGAGTTTCAGACAGAGGATGTTCTATCAGAATTCCTTTAATGACTGTTCAAAAAGGATGGAAAGGATGGTTGGAAGACAGAAGACCAGCTTCAAACGGAGATCCATACAAAATCGCTGCTAGAATTATCAAAACTGTTAACTCAGCGCTATAATTCAAAGCTTAAAATATATTCTAAAAGTGTCGGTTTTATTACCGGCACTTTTTTTTTACCACATTTCTTCATACCAAACCCGACAGGTTTTTAAAACCTGTCGGGTTTAACAATTTGAAAGTAATTTTCTAATAATTAATTTTTAAGTTAAACTTCAAAACTTATCTTTGTAAATCATTTAAAATAAATCATTATGATAGTCTGGATTCTCTTTTTACTTGCTGTAGTTTTTATTCTCGCTTTAGACTTAGGCGTCTTTAACAAAACACCACACATCATTAGTACCAAAGAAGCCAGCAAATGGACTTTGATTTGGGTTACTTTATCTTTTTTATTCTCTGGAGTTATTTACTGGCTTTACACTACAGATTATATCGCAAACCCTGACAACCTTAAGCCTGCCGTAGCTTCAATGAAGTTTATTACAGGTTATTTAATTGAATTATCCTTAAGTGTCGACAATATATTTGTGATCGCTATTATTTTTGCTTCATTCAAAATTCCACAAAAATACCAGCACCGCGTTTTATTCTGGGGAATTTTAGGAGCCATTGTTTTCCGTGGTCTGATGATTTTCTTCGGTGTAATGTTAATCAATAAATTCACCTGGACTACCTATGTATTTGGTGTATTCTTAATTTTTACTGCTCTAAAAATGTTGTTCTCTGGCGAAGACGAAGATTTTCATCCAAAAGATTCATTCGTTTATAAAGCACTAGGAAAAATTATGCCTATTACCTCTGAAATGGATGGAGAGAAATTTTTCATTAGTACAAAAACGGCAAAAAAAGCGGCTACTCCATTATTTGTAGCTCTTATTGTAATTGAAGTTATGGACGTTCTTTTTGCTGTAGATAGCGTTCCGGCAATTCTGGCTATTACCTCAGATCCGTTTTTAGTATTTAGTTCTAATATTTTTGCTATTCTAGGATTACGTTCTATGTATTTCTTCCTTGCAAATATGCTGGCTAAATTCAGTTATTTAGAATACAGTTTAGTTGCTATTTTAGCTTTTGTAGGATTAAAAATGCTACTGCACGATTGGATTCATGTACCGGAATGGGCTTCTTTAGGATTTATCGCTTTATCGCTTTTAGTTGGTATTCTGGTTTCGCTGAAATTTGGAGAAGAAAAAGTACTAACAGATTCTGATTCTCACGAAAAATAATATTTCGAAACATATAAACATAAAAAAAGGAAATCTTACGATTTCCTTTTTTTATGTTTATTGATTATTAAATCAAATTTAGTTCAGCACTTTTACTTTACTATCGTCAATATTGTACTTCTTAATAACCTCATTATAATCTGAGTAATCTTCTTTATTAACAGATTTACCAGTTGTTGATGAGAAAGCTCCAGGTACAATTACAATTCTAAATGTTTGATTTCTAATAAACTCAGGCGTTAAAGCCAAATCATAAGTTCCTCCAGCGTAAATTGTGAAATCTTCTTTACTGAAATCAAAATCATAATCTAACTCTCCTTGTTCTGGATAAAGCGTTCTTGGAATTTGTTGCCAAATTGGAGTTGTTGAATTAACAGTTCCAGCCAATCTATAAATCAAAATGACATCAGAATTAAAAATATTAGGCGTCAATTTTCTATAGATATTATAACCGTCTGCATTATTAAAATCAAAATTCACATTTTGCAGCTCAAAAACTTCAGCAATTAATCCATCTTCTCCTGGAATTCCCGGAGGCCCTTCTGGTCCTTCGCAACTTGAAAATGCGATTAATCCAACAACTGCGAATAAGGTAAGTATCTTTTTCATAATTTTTAATTTTTAAGATTTATAAAGGTAATCCAAAAACCAAACCAAAAATTGTGTTAAAGCGGTTTTTGATTAAAGTTTCTAGTTATTTTTTTACAACAGTCTGATTTTTAAGCAATATTTTATTAAAAAATAAAACATGATAGGGCAGTGAATTTTCCCAGTAATCCCATGTATGGGCACCAGGACGTTCTGTATAATCGTGCTCTACTTTATTGTATACTAATCTACGGTGTAACTCTCTGTTTGGTTCTATTAAAAAATCATCTACACCACAATCTATAATCAACGGTAATTTGTTTGCTTTTATTCTGTCAAGCATGTTGATTACAGCATATTGCTCGTACATTTCAGAACTTCCGCTTTTGTCTCCAAAAACCGGCTGCATTAATTTAACCACTTGTGCCGAGTTTTCACGATTAAGCATTACACTCATATCTACTGCTCCGCTCATACTTCCTGCCGCGCAAAACAAGTCAGGATGTTTGGCAGATAAATATAGCGCTCCGTGTCCGCCCATAGAAAGTCCGGTTATCACTCTCCCACTTTTATTATTAATCGTTCTATATGTTTTATCTACTTTCTCCACTACTTCCTTTGTTATAAAAGTCTCAAACTGACTTTCTTTATTTACAGGACTGTCCAGATAAAAACTAAAAGTCTCGCCTTCTGGCATTACAATAATTATATTATACTGATCTGATAAATTCTGAACTAATTTTTTGTTGGGTGTATTTTTTAGCCAGTCTCCAAAATGTCCGTACGCGCCATGCAATAAATACATAACCGGAAATTTAGATTTACTTTTAGAATAAGAATTAGGCAAAACAACCGCTGCCTTGTAGGTTTTGCCCATAGCAGTACTGGCAACTTGTAAAGTATCTACTTTTGCTGCGTATGTCAAGGTTGACATGCAGATTAAAAAAGCAGAAATAAGAATTTTTAGTTTTTTCATTTTATTTTTTTCTGATTAAGGAATGTAAATATAACTTTTTCAAAATAAATTATATGAAAAATCCGACTAGCTTTTACTAATCGGACTTATGTTTTTTTTTGCCTCCTATATTAAGGATTATTATTGCATTGCTAAATTTTATGCCACAAATTACACTAATTGTCACGAATTTTTTAAGTAATGATTTGCGCAAAGCAGGATAAAAAAAATCCTTTTAATCTGTGGCGATATTTTTTTTGCCACAGATTAAAAGGATTTTATGGATTATTATTACATCGCTAAATTTTCTGCCGCGAATTACACTAATTAGCACGAATTTTTTAAGTAATAATTTGCGCAAAGCAGGATAAAAAAAATCCATAAAATACTTTTAATTTGTGGCGATATTTTTTTTGCCACAGATTAAAAGGATTTTATGGATTATTATTACTGTGGTAAATTTATTTACCATGACCCGAGCGATAGCGAACAGGCGAAGCAATTACACCAATTTCCACTAATTAAATTCGTGCTAATTCGTGTAATTCGTGGCAAAAAAATATTAGCTAATTATAATTTTATGCTCCAGACGATATTGCGAGGCACTTTTACCTGTGTATTGTTTGAAGGATTTACTAAAGTGACTGAAATTATTAAAGCCGCTTTCATAACACACTTCGTTTATACTGATTTGTTTTTCTGCCAAAAGTTTTGAAGCATGTACCAAACGATATTCATTTACAAACTCCGTAAACGTTTTGTTTGAAATTTTCTTAAAATAACGACAGAACGATGGCGTAGTCATACTAACCAGACTCGATACTTCGTCTATGGCAATAGATTCCTGAAAATGATCTTTAACAAAATTAAAAACCACATTCATACGATCGCTATCCTGTGTTTGCAATTCCAAAGAAAAACCGTCGGCATTTAAAACCGTATAATCCTCAGAAGAATCTAATTCGTCTAAAATACTCAAAAGTGTCAGCAAACGTTCAAACGGAAGCTGATGTTCCATCATTTCGATTTTTTTGCCTATCTGTTTTTTAGTTTCACCATTAAAAGCAATTCCGCCTTTTGACTGACTAAAAATGCTCTGAACCTTTCTCATTTCGGGAGCAACAAAAAAATCATTGCCCAAAAATTCCGGTTTAATATGAATAACAGTTTCACCTTTGTTTCCTGTTTGTTCATTTGTAAAACCACAATGCGGCAAATTGGAACCTATTAAAATCAAATCTCCATTGGTATAATAAGAAACATGGCTTCCTATTTGTCTTTTCCCCGCGCCTCCATTTATATAAACCAACTCAATTTCTGGATGATAATGCCATAAATGGGCCTTACTATTGGTCTTTTCGGCATGTTTGGTGTAGGTAAAAGAACTTCCGTATGAGTTTGATATCACTTCAAGAGCTGGGGCAATTGTCTTCATGTTAATATCTTTAAAAAATAATAGCAAATTTAACAAAATCGCCTAAAATAATTTAAATTTTAACCTATAACGGTTTCGTAATTGAGAATTTTGCATAAAATCAGCATTTTACAACTATGGAATTTTAAGCAAAATGATAGTTTTTTAAAAGACCCGTTTTTTTAACCGTATTTTATTTAACATATCACATTTTAAACAATACAATTATACCAATATAGTATTTATGTAAGAAAAATAGATTTTTTAACAAAATTCAATTTTAAGCAAAACACTAAATAATAATAACTGAATTAACAAAAACAATAAAAATAATTTAAATTTTAACCTATAACGGTTTCGCAAATGAGAATACAGCATATAAATAGGAAAATAGAGTTGTGCAAAAAAAGCAACTACCGAAGTAATTTAGCATCAGAAAAATGAACTAAAAATTTAAACACAACGAATATGAAAAAGATTTTAAAATTAAGTTTAGTATGTGCAGTGCTTTTATCAGGTTTAAGCTCTTATGCAATAGATGGAGATAACTCTTTTAATTTTCACGTTTTAAAAACAAACGGAAAACAAATTACATTCGCAATGAATCAGGTACAAAAAGCAAGTATCAGTATTGTTGATAAAGATGGTAATTTAATTTATACTGAGAATGCTTCTGGTAAAGAGGGTATCCTTAGAACTTTTAGCTTAGAAGAATTTCCACAAGGAACTTACTTCTTAGAAATTGAAGACAACTTTAAAAAAGCAAGACATGAAATTACTGTTTCTGGTCAAACTACAAATTTGTCAACAAAAGCACTTTCTTCTACTATTAAGTAAGCAGATCACTGCAACAAAATATAAGTGTACTCAAACACTATAAAAGTTTATACTCTCATACAGTATAAAAATGAGGTTAGATAGTTAGTAAAGTTAAAAACGTAAGTTTTAAAAACAGCTCTTTGTGGTTATTGGGCTGTTTTTTTTATGCCTTATTTTTTGTTTCAGGTTTAAGGTTTTAAGTTTCAAGTTCCACAAAAACCTATGCTACTTTGTTACTCTGACCCTTTGTCTCTTTTTGAAAAATAATTACCGAATTAACAAAAACGATAAACATAATTCAAATTTTAACCTATAACGGTTTCGTAAATGAGAATACAGCATCGAAATCAGAAAATAGAGTTGTGCATTTACAGACATATCATAACTAATTTAGCATCAGAGAATTAGAACTATTAATTTAAAAACTAATGCTATGAAAAAGATTTCAAAACTAAGTTTAGTATGCGCAGTGCTTTTATCAGGTTTAAGTACTTATGCAATTGGTGGTAATGGAGATTTTAATCTTCATGTAATTAAAAGTGACGGAAAGCTAATTACTTTTGCGATTAACCAGGTAACAAAAGCCAGTCTGGCAATTTACGACAAAGATGGTACTCTAATTTATTCTGAAAGTGCTTCAGGTAAAGATGGAATTTTGAGAACTTTTAGCCTGGAAGAGTTTCCTGCGGGAACGTATTATCTGGAAGCTGAAGATAGTGTAAAGAAAGTGAGACACGAAATTACAATTACTGATGAACAAACCACTTTATCATCAAAAGCGATTTCGTCTGTTTATAAAACTGAATTTGCAAAAAACAACAGCGTAGCAGTTCGCTAAAAGTATACCGAAAAATAAATTTTACAATTTTAAGAAACAGCTCTTGGCAAAAATGAGCTGTTTTTTTTGTGCTTTACTTTTTGATAAAACCTACTTTACAAAACCTTAGAAATCAAGTACAAAAAAGAAGATAAAAGTTAGCAAATCGTAAAATTTCGTCCTTTTAAAAACGTTGAAAAATAATAATCAAATTAACTAAAACGTTTAAAATAATTCAAATTTTAACCTATAACGCTTTCGTAAATGAGAATACAGCATAGAAATTGGCAAATACAGTTGTTAAAATAACACACATTCCAGAGTAATTTAGCATCAGAGAATTAAACTAATAATTTAAAAACTAACAGTTATGAAAAAGATTTTAAAATTGAGTTTAGTATGCGTAATACTTTTCACAGGAATCAGCAGTTATGCGATTGACGGAAAAATTGATGAGTTAAACCTTCATGTATTAAAAGGAAATGGAAAACTGATTACGTTCGCTCTTAATCAGACCAAAAAAGCCAACCTTTCTATCTATGACAAACAGGGAAATTTAATTTACTCTGAAACTGCTTCAGGTAAAGACGGAATATTAAGATCTTTTAGTTTAGAAGAATTTCCGCAAGGAATTTATTTCTTAGAAATTGAAGACAGTGCAAAAAAAGTAAGATATGAAATCAACATAAATGACGAAACTTCGGTTTTATCATCAAAAGCAGTTTCATCAGTTTATAAAGCAGGATTTTCTGCTAAAAATACCAGCGTAGCAGTACGCTAAAAAAGTTATACTTTTCATAAGAGTATAAGGTTAGATAGTTAGTAAAGTAAAAACGTGATTGTTTTAAAACAGCTCTTTGTGGTTATTGAGCTGTTTTTTTTGCTTTAAACTGAACAAAAAAATACCCGAAAAATATTTTAAGAAACCTATTCTTAATAAATCTATTGAACTGATTTTTATCGCATTAAAAAAATCAATAAAAAATAAAACCGCAAGCCCCGTATTTACGTACATAGCGTAAACAAAATACAGAAATAGTTTTAATTCAGCATTTTAACGTTCTAAAAAAGCGATTTTTTTGCATAAAATTAATTTTGTATTTGTAGTTTTGAATCGTTCCACATTTAGTAATAAACATTTAAAAAAAACATGACAAGATTTACCAAGACCGGGTTAGTTGCTGCCTTTTTTTTAGCGACATTATTTACCTATGCCATTGATGGAAAAGGGGATTATATTTTAAATATAAAAACCGGAAACGGAAAAGTTGAAAGCTTTACAGTAGACAACTCTTCTTTTTCAATCTACGATCAAAACCACAATTTACTTTATGCGGGTGATTCTGCAGCAAACAAACTTGAAATTTCAAAAACAATAAGTCTGGAGGATTTACCTGCCGGAACTTACGTTTTGGAGGTTAAAGCAAATGAAAAAATTGCGAAACACGAAATTAAAGTTGCTGCTAAAAAAGTAAAAACGGTAAAGCTTGACGAAAGTGTAAACCAAAGTCCTTCTTTCCGTCGTTAACATCCTTTTTGTCCCCAAAAAAAGATTAAAAAGCAGCTCGTTCCAGGAGCTGCTTTTTTTTGTTTACTTGATTTCTTTTCTTAGAGCAAAACCTATTTTTACCATTTGCCAAAAAAGAATTGTTTCTGATGGAATCAGTATTTCCCGAGATTCTCTGTAAAGAGAAGAATGTACAAAAGCATATATATAATCCAGAAAATCAAAAAGGGTAAAACTTTGTCTGTATTCTGCCCGCACCTCATCGCTGTTTGCAAAACAAATGTTTCCCGTTTCTTTTTCGTCCAGAAAAACTAAACCCGAATACTTTGCAAATAAGTTTACGATTTCAGTATTTATTGTAGTTGTTTTATTTTCTGATCCCTGAAAAAATGTATTGAGAGTAAAACTGATTTCTGTATCATTTTGGGAAATTTCAAAAGCAATATTTTCCAAATCAACTAGATCAGAATATTTTATGTTCTGTTGTGGAGGCGATTTTTTTATTCGATTTAGATAATATTGTGTTGTCATGATGAAAAAATAGTATAAATATAAAGTTATAGTATATAATTCATATAAAGGTGAAAGCACGATTATTAAACGTTTTTTCAGCTTACAGAAAAATCTAAGACATAATGTAAGTTATTTTTTATAATTGACTTAAATTATCGATAAAATCAAAAAAAACACTGCTTAATTACATGCTATGTTATTGATTTAGATATATTTGCAAAACAAAACTTACTACACGCCTCAAAAATAACAAACAAAATTTAAGAGATTAACCCTACCAAAAACAACTAATAAAAACCATTCTTCTAAACTAAATATTTATGCAGAAACAACTCGTTTTTTTAGTCGTATTGATTGTTTTTTCATTTCGTGTTGCGGCACAAACTGAAAAAGTTTTTATAACAGATAAAGTAAGCGACAAATACGCTTATGTCGATGTAACCAAAATTTACGAAAGAGTTGCTGCAAAAGGCTACAAATCTATTGACCTGTTTCAGAAATTAGGAAACTCGTTTTACTCTGAAGATAAACTCGAAAAAGCGGCAACGTGGTACGGCGAACTTTTTGACATGACTTCAGATCTCGAACCGATATATTATTATCGTTATGCAGAATCGTTACGTTTTATCTGCCAAAACGAAAAAGCCGACGCCATTATCGAAAAGCTCAAACGCAAAAACAAAACAATAATAAAAAAGAAGGTTTGATCTATTTGAAAACCTCGTAAAACATAAAAAACCTCTCATTTCTGAGAGGTTTTTCTATTTCTGATTTAGGACGGATTAAAATCCATCCCTACAATATGATTCGTTCCTACTGAACTTTTAAAACACACACAATATTGTCATTCTGAGGAACGAAGAATCTTCGCAAGAAACTCCACAAAGATTGACGACAAACTATGCGTTGGACGGATTAAAATCCATCTCTACAATATGATTCGTTCCTATGGAACTTTTAAATAATACAGACAATATTTGTCATTTCGACGGAGGAGACCCGAGCGATAGCGAATAGGCGAAGCAAATCGCACACGAAACTCGACACAGCATATCGCCAATCTTTGTCGAAATTCTAGTGCGATTTCTACTTACGTCGAAATGACAAACTGGCCGTAAATTCTGGGCTCACAAACAAAACACTCGCATTAGCAAAGAAAATTTATTTTCTATATATTTGAAATATGAACGAAAACATAAAAGATATATCAATCAGGCGAGCTGTAAATACAGATTTACCAAAACTTGCCGAATTTCTACAATTTTTAGTAAATGCAGAAAGACCCTACGACCCAACATTAAAAGAGGGTGAGATTTTTTATTATGATATACAGGAGCTTATTTTAGACAGCAAGAGCGAAGTTTTGGTTGTAGACTTTAACAATCAGATTATTGGTTGCGGATATGGCCAAATTCGAACTGCTCTGCCCTATCAGATACATGAACTATACGGATATCTTGGTTTTATGTACGTTGATCCAGAATTTAGAGGAAAAGGTCTCATTAAACTATTAATTAACGAACTTAAAAAATGGGTTCGATCTCAAGGAATAACCGAAGTTAGATTACAGGTTTATTCTGAAAATGAAGCGGCAGTCAACGCGTATAAAAAGGTGGGATTTGCACCAATATCGACAACTATGCGTTGTGACATAAGCGAAATGGATGAGAATTAAATAAGAAAAGCATTCGTCAACACGAATGCTTTTCTTTTTTTTTTCAATTACTATTTCTGATTGAGCAATTTCTCCAAATATTCATTTTTGTCTTTTTCCGTCTGAAGCAAACGTTCATAAAGCTTTTTATTTTCTTCTACAGCTTCCATTAATTTATCTAATGGATTGAATGTGCAATTGTTATTATTTCCAAAATGACTATCATTTACAACTTCATTAAAAGTATTGAAATAGTTAATCATTCCTTCTTCTGAAAAGTTTTTAATTGCTTCTGCTGTTACACCAAGTGCTTTTGCTATTTCACTAAGTCTATCTTCTTCAATAGTTTCGCTGTTTTCAATAGCCGAAATTGTTTGTTGACTAATGCCTAAAGCCTGCGCCAAAGCTTCCTGCTTCATATCACGAAGTTCACGAATACGGCTTATTTTTCGCCCTATATGATTTGGTTTTGTTAGTGTGCTCATAATTCAAAGATAATAATTAAGTGTTAGAAACCTCAACAAGTAAAAAACTTATTTGATCGGTTCAATACCAACCAAAACGGTTCGGTACGATACAATCTATTTCTTCCTTCGCCGAACAAAACAAAAGTACAATTTTTCTTATAATTATATTGTAAAAGTCAAATTGTAAAACAATTATCTAACACCAAATAAATATATGCCTTATGGAAACTAACGAAACTAAAAACCTAGATCGTCTAAAAGAATTAACTGCTTTGTATTTCACAATGCTAAAACCTGCCGAAGACAATTCACAAAAACAAATCGCCCAAATCAAAGTCTTAAACTATTTCGAACTCGGCTGCCTCATTACCGATATGATAAAACTCTGCATTCTGGCACTCGACAATGATATGCATAATGTTCAAGAGAAGAAAAAAGATTCTATAGATGTGAGTTTGGTTCTGGAAACGGTTCTTTCTATTTTTCCTTTGGATGAAATGGAGTTTTTGGGATATGTTGGAGAGGTTGTTGAATAATTATATTCCAACCCAACAAACACACAATCTTGTCATTTCGACCGAAGGGAGAAATCGCACTCGGAAATCGACAATGCAAATCGCCAATCTTTGTAGAAATACTAATGTGATTTCTCCCTTCGGTCGAAATGACAAATTGGAGAGGATAAACTTTGCGTTCATGAGTTGGACGCTAACGTTAAAAGGAGAATCTTTAACTTAATTCCTCTAATGCAAGTGAAGCATTTGCTAACTGTTGTGACCAAAAACCATGGCGCTTTCCATTTTTAAATGTTGGAGAAGCGTTTCTTCTAATATCTTTAATTTTATCTTTAGAATTTTGTAACAATACTTCAAGTGATTCTTTTTTTGAAGAAGAATCAATACGATTTATACAATTTTTAGGAATATGATGTGACTTTAACCTCCCGTCACCTCTATAATCATTAGATTTATAATTATCAACAGCAGTAATTTTGAATAATTTTTTGAACTCAAGTTCATCATAAACTAAAAATCCTTTTGCATGAGCTTTTTCTCCAATGGCCAAAAACTGATCTTCAACAATTAACAAATACCCATCATCCTTAAGAAGTTTAAACGGAGAGGTTACAGAATTGAACAAATTAAGCCACTCGTTAGGGTCAACTTCATGAAATACATTACACATCACAATTATGTCGAATGTTTTTTCATCATGTGAGGATAGCATTTTAGTCACTTCATTAAAGTATCTATCATCTGAACTATCATAAATATCTTCAAATACTTTTCTACAAATCTTTTTATTTTCTTCAAATTTATCGTATCCATAAAAATCCAACCACTCAGTGATTTCTGAATTTCTTAACCTTTCATTCTCATATATAGTAGAAAGCAATCTTCCTTTTCCAATCCCAAAATCTAAAACTTTAAGTTTTTCACCTTTGGTTGCTCGATCTTTTATTATTTCGTGAATTTGTGCAACTTGAGGATCTTTTGATCCAGTTATTAATACTTCAGGATAAAACAAACTTTCATACGCAAACTTATTACTTCCCATCTGAGCAGGTAAAGATAAAAAATGAGACAATTTCTCGATTTCTTCTTCATTTCCTAGCAGTCCTTTCAAAACAGTTTCAGGAATATCTCCCGAATAAGAAATTTTTCCTTCATCAATATACCAAATACATGAAGGATCGAAGTGAGCTAGGACATTAATTGAGTGTGTTGCAATCCATAACTGTCCATTTTTGATATGAGGAATAATTTTATCAAGAACTTCAATTAAAGCTGCTGGATGCAAGTGATTTTCAGGCTCATCCATAAATATGACCACATTTTCTAGATTAACTTCTTGCGCATAAAGTGCCATACAAAATTGTAACAGAATTATTTGACCATTCGAAAGGTTTGCTTCACCAATACGTTTGCCAAAAATTTCAGGATAGCCTTCTTTAGTTCTTTTTAAATCTGTATTCAGAAATAATTTTATGTAGCTTTTTAATTTTTCATACTGAAGTAATATTTCTTTTCTCTCTTCTTCACTCACATTCGAATCGTCTGGCACGCTTGCTTCTACAAAATTTCTTTGAATCTTTTCTATTGCAGAAATGGCTCCAAGCGAAACGTGATTCATACCTACATTATAAATTAATTTCGCATGACCATCACGTTGTTGTGGAGTAATAGTAAAACTGTCGACAAGATTTAAAGTTTGAGGCACAAAATCAACTAATACATTATCTTCTTTTTCAGGATAAAGAGAAAAATAAGTTGCCTTTTTCAAAATATCTTTTTGGTCCTCAATATCTCTCTCATAATTTTTAATTATTGTTTTTCTTTCATCCTGTGTTGTTGCACTGAAATCTTTTATTACGTTTTTCTCTTCTCTTATTATTGCATCTTGCCTTCGTTTAATAATTTGCGAAGTAACTCGCTGTCGCAGTGCATTTGGAACATTATTAACTTCTTCCTTAATTAATTTTAACGTTCTACTTTTTCCTGAACCATTTTTTCCTGCTATCAATACAACATCTCCTAAACGATCCATTAAGATTGGCTGTAGACCTAATTTGGATGTGACTTCTTCATTTAAATTCACTTTCTTTATTTTCATATTTTTAATTTGGCTATTTAGTTAGATTTTGAAGGTTTTCCTAAAAACGAAAATATAACTTTAATTTGATAGAGTCTTCTAAAGTAGCATCGAATATTTTTTCAAATAAAAAACGCATTTAGTTAAATTAACCAAATGCGTTTTTAAAAAATTATACAAACTAAATCCTACATATTCCTTCTATACTGCCCGCCAACTTCAAACAACGCCGAAGTAATCTGACCTAAAGAACAAACCTTTGTCGCTTCCATTAAATAATCGAATAAGTTTTCGTTTTTAATTGCTGCTTCCTGTAGTTTATTTAAATGCTCATTTACTTTTGCTTCGTGGAAATTATGCAGGTTGTCGAGCATTGTAATTTGATATTGTTTTTCTTCTTCAGTTGCACGAATAACCTCAGCCGGAATTACCGTTGGCGAACCTTTTGAACTCAGGAAAGTATTTACACCCACAATTGGGAAATCTCCGTTGTGTTTTAGGGTTTCGTAATACAAACTTTCTTCCTGAATTTTAGATCTTTGGTACATCGTTTCCATTGCACCAAGAACTCCGCCTCTTTCTGTGATTCTGTCGAATTCTTGTAAAACGGCTGCTTCAACCAAATCAGTCAATTCTTCGATAATGAAAGAACCCTGAATTGGGTTTTCGTTTTTGGCTAGACCTAATTCTTTATTAATAATCAACTGAATCGCCATGGCACGACGTACAGATTCTTCTGTTGGTGTTGTAATTGCTTCGTCGTAAGCGTTGGTATGCAATGAATTACAGTTGTCATAAATTGCATACAAAGCCTGTAAAGTCGTTCTGATATCGTTAAAATCAATTTCCTGCGCGTGCAACGAACGTCCTGAGGTCTGAATATGATATTTAAGCATTTGTGCTCTTTCGTTGGCTCCGTATTTGTTTTTCAGGGCTTTTGACCAGATTTTACGTGCCACACGACCAATTACAGAATATTCCGGATCAACTCCGTTAGAGAAGAAGAAAGATAAGTTTGGTCCAAAATCATTGATGTTCATTCCACGGCTCAAATAATATTCCACGTAAGTGAAACCATTAGAAAGCGTAAATGCCAATTGCGTAATTGGGTTTGCTCCCGCCTCGGCAATATGATATCCTGAAATCGAAACCGAATAGAAATTACGAACGTTTTTGGTAATAAAATATTCCTGAACGTCACCCATTAATCGCAACGCAAATTCAGTTGAGAAAATACAGGTATTTTGCGCCTGATCTTCTTTTAAAATATCCGCCTGAACCGTTCCACGAACTTGTGATAACGTTTTTACTTTTATTTCGTTATAAACTTCCAAAGGTAAAACCTGATCTCCGGTAACACCCAAAAGCATTAATCCTAAACCATTATTTCCGTCTGGCAAATCGCCTTGGTATTTTGGTCTTTCGATTCCTTTTTCCTTATATATTTTGTTGATTTTAGCCTCAACTTCTTTTTCTAAATCATTGGCTTTGATGTACAATTCGCATTGTTGATCGATTGCCGCATTCATAAAGAAACCTAACAACATTGGCGCAGGCCCATTAATCGTCATACTTACCGAAGTCAAAGCATGAACTAAATCGAAACCTGAATATAGTTTTTTAGCATCGTCAAGACAACAAATCGAAACTCCTGCATTTCCAATTTTTCCGTAAATATCCGGACGCAAATCTGGATCGTTTCCGTACAAAGTTACACTGTCAAAAGCTGTCGAAAGACGTTTTGCCGGCATTCCAGCACTTACATAATGAAAACGTTTGTTGGTTCTTTCTGGTCCGCCCTCGCCCGCAAACATTCTCGACGGATCTTCGCCTTCACGCTTAAACGGATACAATCCAGATGCGAAAGGAAATTCTCCGGGAACATTTTCCTGTAGATTCCAACGCAGGATATCGCCCCAGCCTTCATATTTAGGCAAAGCAATTTTTGGGATTTGTAAATGCGATAAACTTTCAGAATGTGTCGCGATTTTAATTTCTTTATCACGAACCTTAAAGCTATAAACCGGATTTTTATATTTGGCAACTTTTTCATCCCAATTCAGGATAATTTCCCAATTGTAAGGATCTAAATCCATTTTTACTTTATCGAATTGATTTAGTAAAAGGTTTAGGAATATTCTGTTTTCATCGTGTTCAGCGATTCCGCCTGGCAACACTGTAGAATCGTCAATTCCTGCTTTTGTAATTTGTGGAACTTTTCCGGAAACCGATTCTATGGTTTTGAAAATTCCGTATAATTTCTGCGCTACTTTTTGCTGCGAAATTGCCATTTCATCATAACTTCTGTTATTTTCTGCAATTTCAGATAAATAACGTGTTCTGTGGGGCGGAATCACGAAGATTTTCTCGCTCATTTCCTTAGTGATTTCAAAAGTCGATTTCAAATCTGAAGCCGTTTTTTCTACCACTTTATCCATAATCGCTTTATAAAGCGTGTTCATTCCTGGATCGTTAAACTGCGAAGCAATCGTTCCGAAAACCGGCATTTCATCAGGGTTTTTATCCCATAAATTATGGTTGCGCTGATATTGTTTTTTTACATCACGAATCGCATCAAGCGCACCGCGTTTATCAAATTTATTTAAAGCTACTAAATCGGCAAAATCAAGCATGTCGATTTTCTCCAATTGTGTTGCAGCTCCAAATTCTGGTGTCATTACATATAAAGAAACATCAGAATGATCCATAATTTCAGTATCAGACTGACCAATTCCTGAAGTTTCCAAAATAATCAAATCGTATTTTGCGGCTTTTAGAACCTGAATCGCTTCGGCTACATATTTAGATAAAGCCAAATTTGACTGACGTGTTGCCAGCGAGCGCATATATACACGAGGATTATTTATGGCATTCATACGGATTCTGTCTCCTAAAAGTGCGCCTCCGGTTTTTCTTTTTGAAGGATCGACAGAAATTAATCCGATTGTTTTTTCCGGGAAATCAATTAAAAAGCGACGAACCAATTCGTCAACCAAAGAAGATTTTCCTGCTCCGCCCGTTCCTGTAATTCCCAAAACCGGAATTTTAGACGTAGCGTTGCTTTCGTGAATTTTATCAAAAACAGGTTTTGCAATTTCAGGGAAGTTTTCTGCCGCCGAAATTAAACGTGCAATTGCTGTTGGAATTTTATTTTCGATATGATCGATTTCTCCGTTTAACTGATCTCCAATTGGGAAATCGGCTCTTTGAACCAAATCATTAATCATTCCCTGAAGACCTAAAGAACGTCCATCATCCGGAGAATAAATTCTGGTAATACCATATTCGTGTAATTCTGATATTTCGCTTGGCAGAATTACTCCGCCTCCTCCACCAAAAATCTTGATATGCCCCGCTCCTTTTTCGCGTAGCAAATCATACATATATTTAAAGTATTCATTGTGCCCGCCCTGGTACGATGTCATAGCAATAGCATTGGCATCTTCCTGTATCGCGGTATTTACCACTTCTTCTACACTACGGTCATGCCCAAGGTGAATTACCTCGACTCCTGTTGACTGAATAATACGGCGCATAATATTAATTGCGGCATCATGTCCGTCAAAAAGTGAAGCAGCTGTGACAATTCTTACTTTATTTTTAGGAATATATGGTATTTGTTGTTCCATTTTATGAATATGATAATTTTAGGAGGGCAATTTACAAAATTTTTTAATATTTGATCATCGTAATAGCTTTATGTTAACAAAAAAATGAAATGTTTTTTTAGCAACCCGAAGCAACAAATTCTGAAACAAATTGATCTAAGTTAAAGAAACCTTAAAGACATGGCAATTTCGCAACATTTAGACAAAATCTGGAAACACTTTTTGCTGTTTCTGATAGTAATTTAGCATTGTAGAAAAACCCCAAATTTTTACCAAAACGCTCCAATCTAAAAGTAGTAACGTAAAAATTAAAATGAAAATGAAAACTCTATATTCCCTAAGTATAATTTTGGTTCTTAGCTTTACAATGGTTTCTTTTGAGAAGAACGAAAGCGATAAAAAGACTTTAATTACAAAAAATGCATTTGCAAATTTTAATGATTCAGAAACTAAAGTTAGCAACACAATTTTAAATGACTTCTTCAGAAGATATTCTGATCTAAAAAAATACAAATCTGATGTGTTGTCATTATATAAAAGCAGATCGTTTGGAACAATTTGGTATGATGAAGGCCAGATTAACGAATTTGCTTCTGTTCTATACGAAAAAGCAAAAAAAACAGATAATCTGACTATTCCGTATCAAAAAGAAATTGACCAGCTTTTTGATTCCTCAGAAACCAAACTTTCTAAAACGGATGCTGATATGCTTTTGAGTTCCTTATATATTGTATATACCAAAAAAAGCAATTCAGATTCTAAAAAATTGTCTTATGATGCGATGCTGAAAGATTTTCTGAATTACAGCACGATTGAAGAAGCGTCTGCAACAACCGTAAAAGATGATAAAGACCTTTTTGACCAATATTATAAATTACAAGGCGTTTTAAAACAATATAAAAAATTAGACCGATCTAATAAATGGAAACCAATTGTAACCGAAACTCCGTATAAAGAGTTACGTCCGGATGCGGTTTCAAATACTATTTCTCAAGTTAGAACGCGTTTGTATTTATTGGGAGATTTAAAACACGACTCAAAAAGCGATGTCTACGATCGCGAATTGATGGATGCTGTAATGAAATACAAAGTGCGTAATGGTTTTAAACCCAACTACATTCTTGCTGAAGAACATATTAAAGAAATGAATATTCCGATTGCTGATAAAGTAAAAACACTAACGCTTAATATGGAAAGATGTCGTTCTATTTCGTCATTGATTGTAAACAGCGACGAGTATGTTTTGGTAAATGTTCCATCGTATGAATTGTATTATGTCAAAAACGGAAAAGTGGTTTTAACATCAAGTGTTTTTGTTGGATCACCATTAACCAAAACAACCATTTTTAATGCCGAGATCGACCGAATTGTTTTCAGCCCTTACTGGACCGTGCCGCAAAGTATTGTAGATAACGAATTGAAATTGAAAATCGCTGCCGACCCCAATTATCTTGCCGATCATAATATGGAAATGGTAAACGGTCAGGTAAGACAAAAACCGGGTCCAGAAAACTCCTTGGGACTTGTAAAATTTATGTTTCCAAATCCTGATGATATTTACATGCACGATACGCCATCTAAAACCTTATTTGATTTTGAAAAAAGAACTTTTAGTCATGGTTGTGTAAATGTAAAAATGGCCAAAGAATTAGCCATTGCCATGCTTAAAGATTATCCGGAATGGACATCTGAAAAAATTGATAAAGCAATGGCGGGAAAAACCGAAAACAGTTTTAAACTATCTAAAAAAGTTCCAATCTATATTACCTATTTTACCTCTTGGGTAAATGATAAGGGCGAAATTGGTTTTTATCAGGATATTTACGAGAAAGATAATGAACTTAATGTTTTACCTTCTCCTCAGGAACCTATAGTGGCAAATTAATTTAAAGTCTGAATTAATCTAATCGGAAGCTTATTTATTAGGCTTCCGATTTTTTTTTATCAAAACTAAAAAATACCTTAAATTATTAATTTTAAATCCTTTATGTCTTATTTAAAAATAAAAACTGCCTGAAATTTGCATTGTATTTAATACCACTATTTATAATCTTAAAAATAAAATCAAAATGAAAACAAATAACATAGACGGACTTACTATTTTTGAAATTAATGTTTTAATTCAGCAAGGCGGAAAATTTGTAAAATTCCCTTACTTAAAAGGTGTGGTTAATAAAATTAAAACTTCAAATGTATACTTCGTACGTCCGGAAGAAAGACCAATAAAATACGCATTAAAACATTTTTTTACCAATTTCACGCTAAGTTTGCGTGTGTTTCCTCTTGCGCCACTTTATATTATCAAATCATTTTACTTCTTACTAAGAGGCGGAAAAGATTATACATTTACGATGTTAGAATCTTTAAATAAAAACAATCCGACCTATAATGCAGATGCATACGATTTTTATGATTTAAGCTGTTTACAACAAGTATAATCTAAAATTAAATTTGTAAACCAAATTGCATTAAATTCCATATTTTAGCTTACTAAAAAAATAAATATGGAAGATTCGAACGAATTGATTCAAAGAAAAAGCTGGTGGGACAGAAACTGGAAATGGTTTGTTCCAACCGGATGTTTAAGCCTGCTTGTACTTTTTGGATTGTTTATAGCCGGAATATTTTTTGGCGTTACCTCAATGATGGAAAACTCTGATGTTTTTAAGGAATCTATGATTGCGGTTAAGCACAACACAATTCTGATCGAAAAACTTGGAAACCCAATTGAAACTGACGGAGTAGTTTCCGGCAGCATAAGTACCTCCAATAATTCGGGAGATTGTAATCTTGAAATTCCGCTGAAAGGTCCTAAAGGAAAAGCTACATTGTTTGTTGTTGCCGAAAAAAGAGGAAAATGGAAATACAACGAAATGAAGGTGTATATTGAAAAAACTCAGGAAGAAATAGATTTATTGCAGAAGTAATTCTCACCGAATCGATCATAAAATAGTATACATGAGATTATTTACTTTTTCCTGTTTTTTGTTTTTTCAAAGCTTATTTCTGGCAGCACAAAGCCATGATAACTATAATACATTTACAAACAGAATCACATCATTTTCAAAACCAGCGGTCGTCTTATATAAAAACGTTGACGCAAAAGGAACTGGCTTTATCGAATTTACAAACGCAAAAAAACAAGTGCTCCGTTTTCGATTATTTAATCATAATGTAAAACCCGGACTTTGCAACATTGCTTTTGAATTGTATTATTATGAGAAAGATAATCTGAAAAGAATTGAATCACTTGATAGTAACGGAAAACTTATTGGCTGTACTATAAAACTAAACGGAGAAGCTGCTACCGAATACATAATTGAAAAACCAGACTTATATCTTAAAAAAAAGAAATTGATTGATGCCGCCGAAGGAAACATCAATATGAAAGATGACAGTAACGAAAAAATCATCAGAGTAAAATTATTTGATCAGAATAACATCTTAATAAAAGAAAAGAAACCTACCTACTTATCCAGTAAAACATATTGGGATTATACTATACGAATGTCGTGGCCGTAAATGAAAATTTATTAAAAGTATATTTTTGAAAGCTTTTAAATCTTTTTTCTAAAACAGTTTGCCTTTAAAATCAGAATATTAAAAATAGTTTCAAACTGCCGTTTTTATGGTGTTATGAAACTATTTTTTTTACAATAAATTCATCCTTTTACTTGTATTTTTAATTGTAATTTGGATATTTTTGGCAAAAATAAATTTATGAGAAAAATTACATTACTCCTATTAGCGATTGCACTTAGCAGTACTTCTTTTGCACAAAAAACTGATACAAACAAGAAGAAAGTTAAGATTAGCATTCCGAAATCAGATTTTTTCAAAAACATCAAAACGTACAACATTATCATTCAGGGTGATGATACCTGGGAAGCAAGTTTTGCCGACAAAAACACCAAGACTTTTGAACAAAATGTTACAAAAAACACTATTGAAGATTACAGTAAAAAAGATGCTGCAAATCCGGATGTAAGAGTTTTAATGGGGTTTAAAGGGCCAGCTTATAAAAGAGCTGATAATGGAACTTACCTTTTAGCTGGAGATTTTAAATATTTAGTGTTAGGCAAAAACAATGAAATTATATATGATTCAGGGTTAAATGCAAAATTATATTCGCCTACTTATACCAACGTTAAACCAACTCAAAATTTAGCAAATGATTTGAACAATATAGGCTATAATTACCTTAAGCTTAATAACATATTAGAAAACGAAAAAGAATTTGCTTTAAATTATGGTTTATTTGAAAAAGTAGAGGAATTTCCTGAACTGGCAGAATTTAATACCAAAACAGATGAGTTCTTAAACAAAATAGCAACTAATTCTTTAGATCAGTCTTATTTAACTGATTTAGAAAAATTCTATTTAGGTTATGTAGGTAAGGAATACAAAAAATTAAAACCAAAAGAGTACAATAAAGTTATTTACTTGAATTTGGCTTTAACAGAAATGTTTGCTTTAAATTTTGATAAAGCATTAGAATATCTTGAAACAGCAAAACAAGGTGCTGGAATGATGAGTATGTGGCCAGATGAAGCAAAAGCTAATATTACGAGTTTGACAGTAGTAAATCAAAAGGATTTCCCGGCTAAAGTTGAAAACCCAACATTCGATTCTGCTTATTATATTTACATTAATGGAAGTGTTACTCAAAACGGAAACACACTTACAGGAAAATTAAAAACAGATCGTTTTGCTAATCGTGAAGAAGGAAGCATTTTAAAATCAAATGATCCTACGCAATCTAGGGTTTGGCTTTATAAAGATAACGGTGAAGTTGATTTTGTGGTTGTTGATGCGAAAACTACTATTGTAACTGATAAAGGTCTTGAATTGAGATTTATCTCTTATAACAATGCTTTTATTCTGGTAGAAAAAACTGCCGATTCATGTTTTAAAAAATACGAATCAAATGCAAAAGAAATATACTGTGAGAAAGATGGTAAATTTGAAATAAAAAAATAATTTACACCGCTTTTCTGCAAAAAACTAAAAGAGATTCAATTATGTTGAATCTCTTTTTTTATTTAACAACCCCGTTAATTACCTGAAAAACAGAAATATTGTGGTTTAGCCCCGATAGCAATGGAAATCCTTTTGCTTTTTTTAGCAAAAGATTGAAGTGTATAGCGGGACCAATGTTAATTATGAAACAAAATCTTTCTGCTCCTTAAATAAAATTGTGGCGTTGTTTTTGAATAAGTAGTATTTTTGAAACTTAAATAAAACCCCCAAATGAAAAAGATTTTACTATTAGCCCTTATGTTTTCGCTTACTTGTTGTGCAGAAATGCAACAAACATTAAATCAGTTACCACAAATCGCGTCTCAGATTCCCGGAGTGGGCGGCGTTGATATTTCGGCCGGATTAAAAGAAGCTTTAAATAAAGGAATTACACAACAAGTGAGTAAATTAACTGCGGTAGACGGTTTTTACAAAAATGAAGCTGTAAAAATTTTAATGCCTGCAGAATTACAAAAAGTAGATGCTACTTTAAGAAAAGTTGGTTTGAGTTCGCTTGCAGACGAAGGCGTTAAAATGCTAAATCGTGCTGCCGAAGATGCAGTAAAAGAAGCAACTCCAATATTTGTATCGGCAGTAAAGAATATGTCGTTTACTGACGCTAAAAATATTTTATTAGGAAATGACAGTGCAGCAACAAGCTATTTACAAAATAGTACGACAACTGCTTTATACGGAAAATTTAATCCGGTGATTAAAAATTCGTTCGCAAAAGTGGGTGCCGATGTAGTCTGGACAAAAATTATTAATAAATACAACACCATCCCGTTGGTTAAAAAAGTAAACCCGGATTTGACTGATTACACAACCAATCAGGCTTTAACTGGTGTTTTTAAAATGATTGCTGTTGAAGAAAAAGATATCCGTAACAACATCAGCGCAAGAACAACGCCTTTATTGAAAAGTGTTTTTGCAATGCAGGATGGAAAATAGATTTTTAGTTGTACAGGTTCTGAGGTACTAAGATCTTAAAACTTGTGTCTTGACGATTAAGCAGATTAACCATATGAAGATTTTTTGCCACAAATTTCACTAATTTCCACAAATTAAATTCGTGTAGATTTGCGAAATTAGTGGCAACTTTTTAAAACCAAAAAAAGAAGAAAAATGCAAAAAATTACCATATTAATTCACTGTAAGGATCAAAAAGGAATTATTGCCGCAGTGACTACTTTTATTGCTAAAGTAGAAGGAAATATTACTTACATTGATCAGCATGTTGATGTGGAGCAAAATGTATTTTTTATGCGATTGGAATGTGAACTAACCAATCCGAAAACTACAATTGACGGATTAAAAGCTGATTTTGATCAAACCATCGCAACTGATTTTGGTATGTCCTGGAATTTATACAATCAGGAACAAAAACCAAAAATGGCTTTGTTTGTATCTAAGTACGATCACTGTTTATTTGATATTTTGGGTCGCTATAGTGCCGGAGAACTAAATGTTGAAATTCCGGTTATTATAAGCAATCATAATGATTTAAGAGGTGTTGCAGAACGTTTTAACATTCCATATCACTGTGTTCCTTTTACAAAAGACAATAAAGAAGAAGGCGAAGCCAAACAAGTTGAGTTATTAAAAAAATATGACATCAATTTTATTGTTCTGGCGCGCTATATGCAAATCATTACACCAAATTTAATTAGTCTTTACCAGAATAGAATCATTAATATTCATCATTCGTTTTTGCCTGCATTTCCGGGTGCAAAACCTTATCATTCGGCTTTTAAACGAGGAGTAAAAATCATTGGTGCCACAAGCCACTACGTTACCGAAGAATTAGACGAAGGACCAATTATTGAACAAGATATTGCAAGGGTTTCGCATATTCATTCTGTTGAAGATTTCATCATGAAAGGCCGTGACCTGGAGCGTATTGTTTTAGCCAGAGCCATTAAACTGCATTCTGAACGAAAAACAATGGTGTATAGTAATAAGACGGTGGTTTTTTCATAAAGGTTCTGAGGTTCTAAGGTACTAAGATTCTACGTTTTCTCTTATTGATAAACCCGACAGGTTTTAAAAACCTGTCGGGTTTATTCATTTGCGATCATTATCAAACGTTCCTATGGAACGTCTATCCGTAATTCAAATTCAATTTTCTACCGATCAAACATTCCTACGGAATGAGTTGTTTTCTTAAAACAACAAACCCTACAGGTTTTAAAACCTGTAGGGTTTACTTTTATTAATCTGTAAAGCTTTGAGCATAAAATCTTAGCATCTCAGAACCTTAGAACCTTAGCAACTTAAAAAAAAACCTATCTCGCTCTAATTGCCAATCTAGGATCATCAAAGCTATTTACCTCATCCATTGTCAGTCCCAGAGCATTTGCAACTCCTTCTCCATACGCAGGATCAGCCTGATAGCAATTTCTAATGTGACGTACCTGAATAAATTTCTGAGCTCCTCCTACTTGTCCGGCGGTATTTTTAAACAAAAGTTGTTTCTTCTCGTCAGTTAATAAACGGAACAACAATCCCGGTTGTGTAAAGTAATCACTATCGTCTTCTCTAAAATTATGCGCATACGCATCTCCGTAAATTGCCAATGGTGGTTCTTTTGTTTCCGGTTGATCCTGCCATTCTCCAAAACTATTTGGTTCGTAGTGTTTTCTTCCTCCATAATTTCCGTCAACACGCATTGCTCCGTCTCTGTGGAAACTGTTATATGGACATCTTGCAGAGTTTACCGGAATTTGATAATTGTTTACTCCTAAACGGTAACGGTGAGCATCTCCGTAAGAGAACAAACGTCCCTGAAGCATTTTATCTGGTGAAAAACCAATTCCGGGAGGAACATGAGCCGGGTTAAACGCAGCTTGTTCTACTTCTGCGAAATAGTTTTCAGGATTTTTATTCAATTCAAATTCTCCAACAGGAATTAGTGGAAAATCGCCTTTTAACCAAACTTTAGTTAAATCGAAAGGATGGAAACGATACGTTTTAGCCTGTTCTTCTGACATGATCTGAACAAACATTTTCCATTTTGGGAAATTACCTTCTTCAATCGCATTAAATAAATCTCTTTGGTGACTTTCTCTGTCTCCTCCTACTAATTTAGCAGCTTCTTCATCAGATAAATTTTCGATTCCCTGTTGTGAAACCAAATGGAATTTTACCCAATGTCTTTCATTTTGAGCATTAATAAAACTAAATGTATGACTTCCGAAACCGTGCATTTGTCGGTAAGTTTTCGGAATACCTCTGTCACTCATTACAATAGTTACCTGATGTAATGCTTCGGGCAATAATGTCCAAAAATCCCAATTGTTATCAGCACTTCTTAAATTGGTTTTTGGATCACGTTTTACGGCATGGTTCAAATCAGGAAATTTCATTGGGTCACGGAAAAAGAATACCGGAGTATTATTTCCTACCAAATCCCAATTTCCTTCGTTAGTATAGAATTTCATGGCAAACCCACGAATATCTCTTTCTGCATCTGCAGCGCCTCTTTCTCCGGCAACGGTTGAAAAACGTACAAACATTTCGGTTTTCTTACCAATTTCCGAAAAAATATCTGCTTTGGTATATTTTTTTATATCATGAGTGACTGTAAAAGTTCCGTACGCACCAGAACCTTTAGCATGCATTCTTCTTTCCGGAATTACTTCACGGTCAAAATGCGCCATCTTTTCTAAAAACCAAAAATCTTGTAATAAAACAGGTCCGCGAGGGCCAGCTGTTTGAATGTTTTGATTGTCCGGAACTGGAGTTCCTGTTGCAGTTGTTAATTTTTTGTTTGATTCCATATTGCTGATATTTAATGTTTTATCAAATATACAAACTTATCTTTATCATATTAATAAACAAAATTGATTGTTATTATATTTTAATAGCTAAAAATTATTTAACGTTGCAGAAAGCTCAAAAAGGCGATTTGACAAATCTTAACTTATGGTCAACAAAGTAATAACAAAACCTTAACAGCAATACTTCCATATATGTCGGACATTTGTAATGTAATAAACTGGTTATTTATTATTTTGGTTTTGGTTAGTTAAATGATGCCGGCGTCTTCGAGATGCCGGCATTCTTTTTTTTTAGTATTTTGTTCTTTTTGTTTCAGGTTTCAAGTTTCAGGTTTGCTTTACTTCGAGCATAATTAATCGCAAAGTTTACATTTATTTTTGTTTCAGGTTTAAAGTTTCAAGTTGCTTTACTTTGAGCATAATTAACTGCAAAGCACGCAAAGTTTTTTTCACAATAACACCTGGTAGAAAGCGCAAAGTTCGCAAAGCTTTATAAATAAAACTTTGCGAACTTTGCGTAAACCTAAGCGTGCTTTGCGGTTAAAACAACGTACTATAAATCAAACTTGAAACTTGAAACCTGAAACAAAAAAACTAACTCTTAAGTCTTTCATGTAGTAATTTAAAATAAGGAAAAGCCTTTAATAATCTACTCCCGTGCCAGGAGAATATTTCTCCGTCTACAAATACGGTTTTGGCATGATGGGTAAATCTACCAATTTCGAACGCATCTTCTTCTTTAAACGGATAAGGTTCTGAAGAAAGGAAAACAAGATCAGGATCGCCTTCTAAACGCATTTTTTTGAGTTCAATTTCCGGATAGCGACCTTTATCTTCGTAAATATTTTTAAAATGATTCAGTTTTAATAACTCATTTATATAGGTATCATTTCCCGCAACCATGTATGGATTCTTCCAGATAAAGTAAGCTGCTTTTTTTACTTCAAAATCCTGAATGTGTTTTTTGAAATCGCTTAAAGCGAAAGCCAATTTATCATTCCACTTTTGGGCTTCGGTTCTACAGTTGAATAATTGTCCGAAGTCTGAAATCATCTGAAAGTTATCTTCAATAGAAACAATATTCGTAACCCAAACCGGACAAATTGTACTTAACTGTTCAACAATTTCTACTGTATTTTCTTCTTTATTGCAAATGATAATATCCGGCTCTAAAAGCTTTATTTTTTCGAAGTGAATTTTCTTGGTTCCGCCAACACTCTTTTTAGTCGATTTTAAATGAAACGGATGCACACAAAACTTCGTTATTCCGATAATCTTATCTTCCAGACCTAAATCATATAATAATTCGGTTTGCGAAGGAACCAGCGAAATAATGCGTTTTGGAGTTTTCTCAAAAGAATGCAAAGTACCTAATTGATCTTGTAGTTGTTTCATGCTTTTAATTGAAAAGGTTTTTCGCCACGAATTTCACCAATTTCCACCAATTTAAATTTCCTGGAAATAAGTTACTGGCTCTTTTATCACAGATTAAAGGATTAACATAGATTAAAAAAATCTGCACTAATCAGCTGAAATCATTTCAAATCTGCGTGAAATAATTAGCGTAATTCGTGAAATTCGTGGCAAACAATTTTAAACCTGAAACTTTAAACTAATAATCTGTTCCATTTCCTGTTGCACTTTCAAAGCTTCTTCTCTTGCTTTTTCAGCAAAATCAGTTCCTTTTGATGCATATATAATTGCTCTGGCGGAATTTACCAAAAGACCAATTTTATCATTCATTCCGTACTTACACACTTCAGACAAGCTTCCGCCCTGAGCTCCAATTCCCGGAACCAGTAAAAAACTATCCGGAACAATTTTTCTGATATCAGCAAAATATTCTGCTTTTGTAGCACCCACAACATACATTAAGTTTTCGCTGTTTTTCCATGTTTTAGATGTTTCCAAAACTTGTTTATAAAGCTCTTTTCCGTTTGTAGTTAACGTCTGGAAATCAAAGGCGCCTTCGTTTGAAGTTAAAGCCAGCATTATGGTATGTTTATTTTCGAAAGCCAAAAATGGTTCTACAGAATCTTTCCCCATATATGGAGCAACAGTAACACTATCAAAATTTAAATCTTCAAAAAACGCTTTTGCATACATACTTGAAGTATTTCCGATATCACCACGTTTTGCATCGGCAATCGTGAACATTTCAGGATAGTTTTCGTTGATGTAATTAATTGTCTTTTGCAAAGACATCCATCCTTTTATGCCATACGCTTCAAAAAATGCCGTATTTGGTTTGTATCCAACTGTTAAATAATGCGTTGCATCAATTATCGCTTTATTGAATTCGAAGATTGGATCTTCGGTTTCTAATAAATGTGGCGGCATTTTAGTAAGATCAGGATCTAAGCCAACGCATAAAAATGATTTTTTTTGAAGAATTTGTTCGTGTAGTTGTTGTGTTGTCATATTGTATTTTAATAGTGCGGTAAAATTACAAAATATATTTTTTGTTTCAGGAGGGAAGTTTCAGGTTTCATGTTTCATGTTTAGCGCTTCCAGAATTATCTAATTATCTAATTAACATTAAATTCTATAAGATCTTCAATTAATTGTGTAAGATAAAACGAGTCGCTGTTTTCTAATTTTGAATTGAACCCAAAAAATCAAACAATTATGAGCCCAAATATTGGAATATCAACAAAAAATTTAAAACAAAGTACAAGTATATTAGCCACGATTTTATCAAACGAAATGACACTTTATGTAAAAACCAGAAAATTTCACTGGAACATTTCAGGAAACAGTTTTATGGAACTTCATAAATTGTTTGAAGAGCAATACCGCATTTTGGAAGCACAAATTGACGAAGTTGCAGAGAGAATAAGTCAGCTTGGCGAAAAAACAATTGGAACCATGAAGGAGTTTATCGAAAACTCGACACTGAAAGAATCGCCAAAAGAATATGCTTCACAAAAGCACATGCTAGAAGAATTACTGGAAAACCACGAACAACTGATAATTGAGTTTAGAAATTACATTCCGGTTTTTGAGAATGAAACAAACGATGCCGGTTCTGCCGATTTTGTAACAGGTTTACTACAGGAACATGAAAAAATGGCCTGGATCTTACGACGTTACCAAGTTTAAAAAAAGAAGAAATGCGAATTATGAAAATTTAAACAAAATTCATGTAACAAGTTTTCGGGATAGAATTCGCAATTTTACAATACAATAACCTACAAACAGAAATGATCATGAATACGACCGAGATAAAAGGAAACTGGAATGAGCTAAAAGGAAAATTAAAACAAAAATACGCAACGCTGACAGATGATGATTTGATGTTTGTTGAAGGAAAAGAAGACGAGATGTACGGAAGACTTCAGCAGAAACTGGGTAAAACCAAAGAAGAATTTCATCAGATCCTATCAGATTTGTAAAAACCTTCCAACTCACTCCGAGATACCGTCTAGTAACAAAATATTAGACGGTATTTTTTTGAAAATTTTATTTCTTTTTTACTGTTTCACGATTTCAGATAAACGTTCAACACAAGACCAAAAATAAATTAAGTATCTTTAACAAAATTTCTATAAAATGAAACTATTTATAAAGTTTGATATCAATACCATTTGTTCACTTTTCTTAAAACACAATCTCGATCAGCATAATGTAAATTTTACTAGTCTGGGATTTGGCGAAATTGAGATTAATGATAATCTTGATGCTGATGCCATGGAAGCTTTAAAAAATAAACTAAGCCCTTGTGGTTTTGAGATTGTTGAAAATCAAAAAAGTGTTTTAGTACAAAAAATTAAGGATGCAATTATTGAACTTGTTTTTATGGAGGACAATAATAATTACAAAAGTTCCGTTTTTTTAGCTGAAAAACTAAATCACAGTTACGGTTATTTGTCCAATGTTTTTTCGGAAGTAACCTATTCTTCTATTGAAAATTTCATTATTTTACAGAAAATTGAAAGAGCCAAACAATTAATTATTATTAATGAAATGAGTTTGACTGAGATTGCTTTTTTACTCAATTATTCGAGTGTTGCCCATTTAAGTACGCAATTTAAAAATACAACTGGAATTACGCCTTCGGCTTTTCAGCGAATAATTAAGAAACGAAGAGAAAATTTAAAATAAAAACCCAAATACCACACTAAAATGCAAAAAAACGCATTATATATTTTATTAGCTGATGATGATGAAGATGATCGTCTTTTTTTTAAGGACGCATTCGAAGAAATTAAAATACAGACTAATGTAAATTTTGTTCATGACGGAATGCAATTAATGGATCATTTAAATGACCCTGAAAACAAGCTTCCCGATATTTTGTTTCTGGATTTAAATATGCCAAAGAAAACGGGTAAAGAGTGTTTGATTGAAATAAAAAAATCGGAACGTCTTAAAGACATCATTATCGCCATCTACTCTACTTCGTCATCTGAGGAAGATATTGAAGATACTTTTATTCAGGGCGCAAATATTTATATCAAAAAACCAAGTGATTTTAATACACTCAAAAAATTAATTAATGAAGTTGTAACCGTAAACTGGCACTATCATACCTCCGGGTTAAATCGTGATAATTTTCTGCTGCGACTCAAATAACAATAGCATAAATAATGAAATTGATACCCAATTTTAATTCTTCAAACTCATTGAGAGTTATTTTTGTAATCGCAGTTTTCATTCTGTTATTCCTTTCTTCTATCGCTTACAAACATAACCAAAGCCTGAACGAATCAAGCAAACTGGTTATGCATACTTATGAAATTAATCTTCAGCTAGAAAGATTAATGTCGGCGATTAAAGATGCCGAGACTGGCCAGCGTGGGTATATCATCACACGAAACGGCCGATTTCTAACTCCGTATCTTTATTCGCGCGACAAGGTTAATTCCTCCTTTATAACCTTAAAAAAATTAACTGCCGATAATCCGGTTCAGCAAAAAAACCTGGAGCGCCTTTTTAAACTGATTATTCAGCGATTTGTTTCCTTTGAAAACTGCCTTAAATACAGCGATCCCAAAACTTACGATAAACGAAAACTCGACAACTATATGTTTGGTGGGCGAATCTTAATGGAGAACATCCGCTTTCAGGTGGATAAAATGAATGATATCGAAAAGAAATATCTTGACAAGAGACAAAAAATCTACGATCAGGAAATTTCATTAAGTCCCGTTTTTTCAATTTCGTTATTTCTTACCGCATTAGTTTTTATTTTATTGGCTTACAGACAAATAAGCAAAGATTTTGAACGCCTCAAAATCTTCAATAAAAAACTTTTAATTTCCAGCGGCCTTATGGCAGAGTCTGAAGCTATTGGTAAATTTAGTACCTGGCAATGGGATCTGGATTCCGGAAAAATCGATTATTCAGACAATCAGTTTCGATTATTGGGCGTTGAACCTAATTCGTTTGTTCCCGAACGCGAAAGTTTTCTCGATTTTGTACATCCGGACGATAAAGAAGCTGTTGCCGATTCTATGCATGGCATTCTGGAGAAAAAGAAGCTGCCTTTTATTTATTACAAAATTCTGCTTCCTGATCACGAAATCAGATATTTTAAATCAACAGGAAAATTAATGACCGACCAGCAAGGAAGTAAAATTTTACTGGGAATCAATTTTGATATTACCGATGAGCATTTACTAAATATCGAATTACAGGAACGCAACAGGGAATTAGAAAAAAGTAATAAAGAACTCGCTTCTTTTAATCATGTGGCGAGTCACGATTTACAGGAACCTTTACGAAAAATTCAAACCTTTATTTCAAGAGTTTCAGAAGCCGATAAAGCAGTTGTATCAGACAGCACGCGAGAATATCTGGCTAAAATTGAAGTTTCGGCAAAAAGAATGCGTGTCTTGATTGATGATTTACTTTTATTCTCGAGAACCAATACAACCAAAAAAGAGTTTATAAAATCAAATCTGAATGAATTACTGCACAATGCAGAATCGGAACTTACAGAAATTATCAACGATAAGAAAGCGGTAATTACCGCAACAAAACTGCCTAAACTTTCTGTAATTCCGTATCAAATTGAGCAGCTTTTTATCAACCTGATTGGGAATTCTTTAAAATATAGTCAGCCTGGTAGTATTCCTGAAATTAAAATTGAAAGCGAAAAAGTACTTTCGGCAGATTATCCGGATTTATTAGAACAGTCTATCAAAAAGTTTCATAAAATTACTTTTACCGATAACGGAATGGGATTTGACCCTCAATTTAAGGAAACCATATTTGTACTTTTTCAGCGACTGCATTCAAAAACAGATTATCCCGGAACCGGAATCGGACTTGCGATTTGCAAAAAAATTGTCGAAAACCACCGCGGATATATTTTAGCCGACAGCGTTCAGAATAAAGGTTCAGAATTTACCGTGTTTCTTCCAGAATAAAATTTATTCTACAATATATTTAAAGAGCATTTACTCAGAGAAAATTAATCTCGGGTAAATGCTTTTTTTATACCCTTAAAGTACATAAAACACCGTATAATAATCGATTATGGGAATTATATAAAGATTCATTTTTATGCTGTAAAGAAAAAAATGTAAATCGGTGGCATCTTTGTAATGTAATACTTTATGAAGTAATAATGAAAGCAATACCCATTGTAAAAGCAGTTTTTTTAAAGGTCTTTTTCTTAATGATAATTTTATTTTTTCCTGCATGCGGAAAGAAAGAACATCAAAAAGGAAGCCGGACCGAAAAAGAAACTTTTGGCCAGAACAGAAAGCAACAAAATGACAAAGATCAACTTGAAGCTTCTTTTTTTATTGCGACGGCAAATGTAAGTAATGCTATTATTTCTAAAAGTCAAATTGCACAAAAACGTTCAGAAAGTACGATACAGGATTTAAGCAAAAAGATCGAAAATCATCAAAATCTGCTGTTGCAAAACATATCAGAAATGGCCAATAAAAAGCTCATTATTATAACTGATATCAATGCGATTCATAAAAAAGATATTTATGAATTAACAGACCCAAATGAAAGCACTTTTACCAGAATCTATCTTAACTCGATTGCAGCATCATTATCAGAACAAATAAAATTGTTCGAAAAAATTTCGGCAGAGACAAACGATGAAAAGATTCTAAAACTAGTGTTGCAATTTTTGCCCGAACAGTATCAGCTTTTAAGGGAAACCCAACGAATACAAGCAGAATTTTATTAAAAGCCTTTATATCTATTATTATTAACTAATTTTTTTATTATGAAAATGCAAACCAATTTTTTATGCGCCTTTACCCTGTTTTTATCAGCTTCATTTGGAATGCTGCACGCACAAAGTGACGAAAAAGTAACCACCGAATTTGGTGTAAAAGGAGGACTGAACATGTCTAATTTATATAACAATAATGCCGACGACGAGAATGTTCTATATGGTTTTAATGCCGGTGTATATGCCACATTGCCAATTTCAGATTTTATTGCCATTCAGCCCGAGCTTTTGTTTACTACAAAAGGGGCCAAACTAGAATACGACAATGCTTTTGTAAGCGGATCTGGAAAGTTTAAACTGAATTATATCGAACTTCCTTTGTTAGTGAGAGTTAATATTACCAAAAACTTCAATGTTCAGGCCGGTGGATATGCATCGTATCTGGTAAGTTCTAAAGTTTCGGGCGATGGAGATTTTAACTTCGACGAAGACGTTGACACCGACGATTTAAACAAATTTGATGCTGGTCTTTCTGCCGGTATCGGAGTAGATTTTAACCCGATAAGTATTGGTCTTCGTTACAATTACGGATTAACGACTTTAGGTAAAGAAAGAACGGTTGCGGGAACATCGTATACATTTCCGGATGCTAAAAACAGTAATCTGTCTTTATACTTATCGTATAAGCTAAACTAGAAATCAATTAATTAACCCCTTAATATTAAAACCATGTCAAATTTATTATACACACTAGCAGTTATACTGGTTATTCTCTGGGCTCTTGGGTTCTTTGTTTACAGTTTCGGAAGCATGATTCACATTTTACTGGTCATTGCCATTGTTGCTGTACTGTTAAGACTTATTAAAGGCAGGGAAATTTAAAAAACGAATCAACATTAAATAATTATATTAATCTATTAAAAATCAAATATTATGAAAACGAGTAACACCATTTTAGGAATTGTTGGAGCTGCAGCTGCAGGAGCATTATTAGGAGTATTATTTGCACCAGACAAAGGTTCTGAAACCAGAAAAAAAATTAAAGATAAATCGAAAGATTACGGAGACAACATGAAAACGAAGTTTGACGGAATTGTAAGCACAATCAAATCAAACGGAAAAGAAATGATGGACGAAGGGAAATCTAAATTTAATCAGGTTAAAGAAGATTTCAACTCAATAAAAGACGAAGCAAAAACCGTAAAATCAAACTACTAAAAAAGAGTGCGATTTTTAAACCCTAAATACCCAATATCATGGAAACAAATGCAACAACAAACGAGAATTTAAATCTTTACGAAAAAGCAGAAAACTATACTAAAACGAGTTTAGAATTACTAAAACTCAAAACAGTATGTTCTGTTGCAGATGTTGTATCAACATTAACCTCAAAGATAGCAGTCGGCGTTGTTGTTGCATTTTTTACCCTGTTTCTTAATATCGGGATAAGTTTATGGGTGGGTAAAGAACTTGGAGAGTATTATTATGGCTTTTTTATCGTAGCGCTGTTTTATTTAATAGTTGCCATTGTGATTCACAAAACACATCACAAACTCATAAAAACCCCAATTGGTAATACCATAATTTCAAGTATTCTAAAAGAAACTAAAAACTGATTTAAAATAGTAATAATTAAAAAAGACTATCATGGAGCCTATTTACACTATTGATCAATTAAATCAGAGAATACAAGTATTAGAAAATCGTCAGGACGTCGAATGGTGTTCTATAAAAGATGAAATCGACGATATCAAAGAAAACCTAAAACCTATCAACCTGATTAGAAATACGGTCGAAGAAATCAACGAAACAGTAGGTTTTAAAAGCCATATCGCCCAATCGGCAATCAGTATCGGGATTGGCTATCTGGCTAAACGTTTTATAGTCGGAAAAGGCGATTCTGTTTTCAAAGGAATTTTAGGCTCTATTGTACAGCTTGTGGTAACCAATCTGGTCTCAAAACCACAACACGAATCGTCCGGTGAAACTTCCAGAGAAGAATCATCACAATATGAACCATCATAAGAGTAATATTGTCTAACTTAAAATTTAAATCATGGAAAAGTTAAGCCATATCGTATTAAAAAACGGTGTATACATGTACTCTAATCTCTATAAATGTTTTGAATACACAAGAGTATTTCTCGGTATCTAACTCGTTTATACGTTTCTTTATCACTAATAAACGGTTAAACGGTTAATACACGCTATATTTAAGTTGCTAAGGTTCTGAGATGCTAAGGGACTAAGGTTCTGAGGAACTAAGATCTTAAAATACTGGAACTAAGCGAAAAAAGCCAGATAAAACTTTACGTTTTTATCTGGCTTTTTTTTAGCTATAAAAAAGCCGAACAAAGTTCGGCTTTTGCTTATTATAGAATCTAAGGTAAAAAAAATCTCGGTCCCGAAACTTCGGGATACTATCTTTTAGAAAAAGTAAACCCGACAGGTTTTTAAAACCTGTCGGGTTTGTTATCATAAGAAAACCTTAGAACCTTAGCATCTTAGAACCTCAGCACCTAAGAAAAAAAAACTTAGCCCCCAGACTTCGGTATAAGTATCTCTTAGAAAAAAGTAAACCCGACAGGTTTTAAAAACCTGTCGGGTTTGTTATTATAAGAAAAGCTTAGAATCTTAGCATCTTAGAACCTCAGCACCTAAGAAAAAAAAAACTTAGCCCTGTACTTCGGTACAAGTATCTCTTAGAAAAAAGTAAACCCGACAGGTTTTTAAAACCTGTCGGGTTTGTTATCATAAGAAAAGCTTAGAATCTTAGCATCTTAGTACCTCAGCACCTAAGAAAAAAAACCTTAGAACCTTAGCATCTTAGTACCTCAGAACCTTAGATTAATACACTTCCGAAGCTTCCTTCAATTTCTCCATATTATTTACCAACTGAAGCTCGGCAACGATTTTCTGAATATCACCATTCATGATATTTCCTAGATCGTAAAGAGTAAGACCAACACGGTGATCCGTTACACGACCTTGCGCATAGTTGTAGGTACGAATCTTAGCCGAACGGTCACCAGAACTAACCTGCGATGTACGTTTTGTAGCATCTTCAGCCTCTTTCTTAGCCAATTCCATTTCGTACAAACGAGAACGTAAAACCGTTAACGCCTTATCTTTATTTTTATGCTGCGATTTCTGATCCTGACATTGCGCCACCAATCCAGTCGGAATGTGCGTTAAACGTACTGCCGATTTCGTCGTATTTACAGATTGTCCTCCAGGTCCAGACGAACAGAAGAAATCAACACGAACATCGTTCATATCGATCTGAACATCAAACTCCTCCGCTTCTGGCAAAACCATAACCGTAGCTGCCGATGTATGCACACGACCCTGAGTTTCAGTCTGTGGTACACGTTGTACACGGTGTACACCCGCTTCAAACTTCAACGTACCGTATACATCCTCTCCCGAAACCTCAAAAATAACCTCTTTAAAACCTCCAGAAGTACCCTCGTTCATATCTACAACAGAAGTTCTCCAACCCATGCTTTCGCAATATTTGGTATACATTCTAAATAAATCACCTGCAAAAATACTTGCTTCATCTCCACCCGTTCCCGCGCGAATCTCCACCATAACGTTTTTAGCATCTTCAGGATCTTTAGGAATCAACATAAATTTGATTTCCTCCTCAAGTTGTGGCAAACGTTCCTTTGCTTCATCCAACTGCATTTTAGCCATTTCCGTCATATCTGCATCGCTACCGTCTGCAATAATTTCGTTGGCCTCATCAATATTGGCTAAAACAAGAATGTATTCTTCTCTCTTTTCAACCAGTGCTTTAATACTTTTGTATTCCTGGTTAAGCAGTACATAACGTTTCTGATCTGCAATGACATCCGGCTGAATAATCAAATCCGAAATCTCATCAAAACGCTGCTTTACATATTGAAGTCTATCTAACATTTTCTTTTTCCTTTATTTGGACTGCAAAATTACAAAATTTTTGTGGAAAATTCTATAATTGATTTTGTGTGTTTTTTGAGCATGAAATTTAGTAGAATTTGGATAGTTTTTAGGAGCTGTTTCCTGCTATCCGCTGTATCTTTTTAGGCAGAAAGTTTTTAATTGAATTAAGATATCTGCGTTTGCCTAAAAAGGATGCCGCTGCTATCAGGGCTAGGGAAATTGGTTTTATTTAGGAGATTTACGGTTTTCCGTAATGAATTTGATTTTCAAGTAATTACTTTTGAAACAATCCTAACCAATAACTATGAAAAAACTCCTTACTATATTTTTATCGCTTTTTGCAATTACGGTAAATTATTCTCAAAAAAAGAATTCTGAAACCAGATTGTTTATTGAAAATGCTGAGATAACCCAAATCAATAAAGATTGGAATGTAAAAGCTGAATTTAAATCTGGAATAGGAGAAATTGTATCTTTTTTTCCTGTTGAAGCAATTAACTTGAAATCAAATAATAAAATAAAATCATTGCAAATGGATATGGCTATAAGCAAAGGCTATTTTAAATCCTCTTGGATCGATTTAAATGAAGTTGATGAATTCATTTTATTTATTGAGCAATATGTTATTCCAAATCTTAAAGACAAAACTGACAGAAACCAATCAACCACATATATTTTTAATTCAAGAGAAATAACATTTAGTTTTTATATCGAAAAAACCTCAAGAAGAATATCAATATATCTAAAAGATAATGGTGTGACAGATAATGAACATTATTTCTGGACAGAAACACAAGTTGGCAAAATTCCAGAATTACTTACCATGTTAAAGGAGATTAAATAATCCTTTTGCTTTTTTCAAATAATCAGGTATTTTTACTTATCGGTAGATCTAAATTAAAGACGATGTTTGTTTCTAAATTTTGTCTACAATTTTTCATAAAAAAAGCTGATTGCTAAAATAATTAAATAACTAGGACATTATATCAATATAACGATTTAGATACATTTAAATTTAAAAAATTTACCGATTAAAAAAATGAAAGAAAATCTTATTTTAGCCTTAAAAACCCAAAAGAATAATGGTGAAGATTTAAATAATCAAATTGAGAATATTTCAAGTACAAATCAGCTTGATAATTTTTTAATAAAATACAAAAAATGGAATGATACTAATCATGAAATCTTAAAAAATGCCTATATTGATAAGCAATTATTTAACATGTATTTAAACATAAAACTATTAGGCAATGTCAACATAGATGACAATTCATTTCAAGCTAAACGTCGTAACGTTATCTATTGCTTACCAAAGCAAATTCTACATCTAGAGACAGCAATAACGAAAACGAATTATCTCAAAAACATTGATTTATTACCTTTTAAAGAACAACTAATCCCATTTGATAAAAACAATAGTACAAAAAACATGAAAAAAATTTTTATTAGTCATTCATCAATCGATAAGGAAAAAATCAAACCCTTAATTGATTTAATTGAAGGAATTGGAGTTTCTGAAAATCAAATCTTTTATTCTTCTCATTCTTCATACGGAATTTCATTAGGGGAAAATATTTTCGAACGTCTAAAAAGAGAACTCGATGAAAATGTTCTTGCACTTTTTATGCTAAGTGAGAATTTTTACAAAAGTCCTGTTTGCCTTTGTGAAATGGGTGCAATATGGATTAAATCAAATAAACAAATACCAATTCTAATTCCTCCATTTGACTTTAAAAGCATGGAAGGTGTTTTCCCTAACTCTATTGGTTTCAAAATAAATGATAAAAATCAACTTAATTCTTTTAAAGAGCAGTTGGAACTCTATTTTAATTTGTCTCCAATTAGCTTTACAAGATGGGAAGAAAAAAGAGAAGAATACTTATTAAAAATCAATAGTTTATTAAAATAGTTCATTTTTTAATATCGAGTATTTTAATAGTACTTAATTCAATCAAATCCAATAATTAAAAAATTGAATATAACATTAAATTACCCTAGGGCAGAGTTTTCAAAAGAACTAGAGCAATATATTTTAGAAGGAAATACTCTTGAAGACCGGCATACGAATAAAGATATTACTTTAGTAAAATTAAAGTCTCTAAAAAGAGATTTTAATTTTTGGAATAAAGAAGTAATTAATTTTTTAAAAGTACGATTTAATTCTGTTCTTCCAAATGAATATTTAAATGATTTTATTGATGTGGATCGCTTTGATTTGGAGCCACTGGCAGAAGTGCTAAAAGAATCAGATGAAAATATATTACATTTCAAACTTAAAAATTTTAAAGAAAGCTGTCAAAAAAAAATTGATGTTCTCATTCTTTTACAAAGAAATTTAAAATTTATAGAAAACACTTTTCCAGAATATGAAGATGCGAAAACAAATAAAATCATGAATAAAATTTTTATTAGCCATTCAAGTTTAGATTCAAAATATGTTGAAAAAATCATCGATCTTTTAGAGACTATTGGAGTTCCTAGTAATAAGATTTTCTGTTCATCATTTGAAGGATATGGAATTAAACTAGGTAAAGATTTCTTAGAACAGTTAAGGAATGAATTAAGCGAAAATGTTCTAGTAATTTTTATACTTTCAAATAATTTCTATTCAAGTGTTATCAGCTTATGTGAGATGGGCGCCACTTGGATTAAAACAAATGACCATATTCCAATGTTGATTCCACCTTTTGATTACAGCGATATGAAAGGAGTTATACCAACTAGTCATGGAATGAAGATTGATGAAAAAGAAGGATACAATAGTTTTAAAGAACTAATTGAAAAATATCTAAACATATTCCCTATTAATACTTCCATCTGGGAAAGAAAAAGAGATAATCATTTAAAGGAAATTAAACACCTTATTACGTCATCAAATGTATCAAGCGATACTTTTTCTGAAACAAAAAGTTTTATTTCTGAAGATGACGATTATTATGCAAACTCTAATATTATTATTAAAAAGAACAGTGAAATTGAGTGGCCTACAGATTTCGAAATGCAACTATATTATATCGAAAAACAAAAAACCGCTGTTGAAAATCTAAAACTACACAATCCTATGGATATAGATAAAAAACATTTCGAATTAATTAGAAATAAGGCAAGAATTGAATGGAAAGAAGATTATGAAATGCAATTAGATTTTGAACAACGACAAATTGAAAGTCTAAGAAGGCTTAATCAGATGTAAACTACGCCCCGCTCTACGAAGTATTCCTTCCAACGCGCTACGCAAATGTCTCTGACTTTGCGTTTTTTTTATAAGTTCTTAGAATTTTAAACTTTTCAAAAGTCTCTGACTTTACATGTCAATTCTTGAAAATTCACATTTAGAAATAGATTTTCATTGGGAAATATTGTTTAATTAGAACTTCCGTTTAAAAGTCAGAGACTTTAAGGAGTTTTCAATTTTAAATTATAATTTTGAAATGGCGCAAAGTCAGAGACATTTGCGCAGCGTGTAAAATACAAATTACGTTAAGTAGAAATAAAAAAAGAAACGTTTTATGAACTCTTCTGAAGAAGAAATAGAGCAAGAAAAACAATTAACAATTCTTGGAAAAATATTATTACCTATATTGTTTCTTACAATTATTGGAGGATACTTTATGGTAAACTCAAAAAGCTATATTGAGAGAAAGTATCATGAATTTCAAAATTATAGTTTTTCAGGAGAAATTTATAAAAAGGAAGAGGATCAAAGTGGTGGTGGATGTAATGTTGCGAGATATTTACATTTAAAAACAGGGATTATACACAGAGTTGGTTGTTATATATATCCAGACATGAAAATCGGTGATTTTGTTTATAAAAATATAAAATCGGATACGGTATATTATGTAAAAAAGAATGGCGACACAATTAAACAAAACGAAAATCCATACTACAAAGAATATATTCAATCAATGAAAAAATAAAATCAAAAAAAAACGCAGAAGCTTTTTCAAAAGCCTTTTGCGCATTTCTATTCTTTATCAAAAAAGGAACTTACTTCCCTCCCAACAATTTCTCTAAATATTCAACTTAAGAACGGCATTTATTCTTCATTTTTAATATACAGATCTTTCAAAAGCGCACTAGAAGTTGTATCAAGCGCTTTTGCCATTCTAATCAGAAGATTTATAGTAATACCTTGTTCTTTTCTTAAAATTCTTCGTACAGTGGTTTCTGTGCAGTTACTTGCTTTTGCAAAAGCACTCTTGTTTCCTGCGTATTTTTCCAGGAAAAGTTTATAAATTCTATCGACTATTTCTTCTTCTAATTTATCAATCGTCTTCATAAAACAAAGAAAAAGAAGTAACCTCATCAATCTTTAAAATAAATTCGACTTATAAGTCGAATTTTATTATATTTGCTTTAGATAAGTACAACTTCACTAATTATTTAACCTAAAAAACACAAGCCATGAAAGAAAAATCAGAACAACAATTAAACGATTTTTTAAATTTTGCGACCAATCTAAATTATTTCACAAAGCTAAAACCAAATCTAAAAGAGGATAATACCCTAAAAACCGATCTCACTGTAACATCTTACAACGAATTAATGCAAACCATTTTCTCTTTGTTAAGAACAAGTATCAACACCCTACAGCAGGAAAATTCTCAACCCGCAAACGATGCCATGCTTTTACTCGAAATGGCTGTAAAACTTCTGCCAAACGACGAAATGGAATTGTTGGATGAGTTGTATAAGGTTTTGTAGGTTTCTTGTACTCTGCGAAGTGTTTAAGAATCCGATTTTGTCATTCCGACAGAGGAGGAATCGCACACGGGATTCCCCAAAGAGAATCGCCAATCTTTATCGAGTTTTTTGCGGAGATTTCTCCTTCGTCGAAATGACAAATCTGAGCGTGAATACTGCTTTTGATTTACTTTGTGGAGCTACTTGCGGAGATCCTTCCTTCGTCAGGATGACAAAATTATGTGTAATTTCAAACTACTATTTTTCACGCAAACATGTCATTCCGAGGAACGAGGAATCGCACGCGGGATTCCGCAAAGAGAATCGTCAATCTTTGTCGAGTTTCTTGTGTGATTTGCTTCGCCTGTTCGCTAGCGCTCGGGTCTCTCTACATTGATGACAAAAATGGGATTACTTTACCAAAAAACTTTGCGTGTCGTCTACTTTGCAAGATTTTTTCATAACATAAAAAAACCAAATTCATTTATTTGCGGTATATTTTTTTCACAATCAATAATATAGTTTAAATAAATTGTTAATATAAGATTACTTCTCATTAACTAGTTGTACTACAGTATAATTTTCTTACTTTTAATATGTAAGATTTTGAAAACCAAGTAAAAAGAATACAAAATGAGAAAAAACCTGCATATTAGATTTTTTGATACTATTACTAGTTTTTTACTTGTAACGAAGCAGAATAAAAAAAAGAAACCCGTTTTTCATTATTCACTAATAGACGCTATGCGTAATAATGTTTTTGTGGGTGATCTTTCTGTAAAAGACCTTCGGCATAAAGGTAACTTTGGTTTAGGGACTTATAATTATCTAGATGGTGAAATGATCGTTTTGGACGGTATTTTTTATCGGGCAGTTACAAATGGTGATATCTCTGAAATTAAATTAGAATGTCAAGTCCCATATGCTTGCGTAACCTTTTTTTCGGCCGATATCGAACATGAAATTAAAGAAGTTAAAAATATTGAAATGCTGGAAGAACAAATATTAAGGAGGCTCCCATCTATCAATAAACCTTATGCATTGCGTATTGAATGCAGTTTTGAGTCAATTGTACTTGGTTGCATAAGCAGAATTGATCCTAAAAAGAATATCAGTTTTGATCAATTACTACAAAATAGATCTTTGTATGTAAAAGAAAATATTTCGGGTACAATAGTTGGTTTTTATAATCCGCCATCTTTTGCCTCTATTGATTTGTCGCCTTTTCATTTTCATTTTATTTCCGATGATAAAAAGTATGGAGGACATTTGGTTTCAGGTAATTTTTCACTTGTAAACCTAAAAGTAAGTATTGATGAAAAACCAGGTTACGAAATCATTTTACCAAAACAAAGCCAAGAGTTCGATAAACTTTGGTTACATTAATTTGAAGAACGAGATATGAAAAAGATTGACAATATACGCTGTGGAAATTCTTGCCAAGGAAATGACAAATCTGGGCGTGAAAACTGCTTTTGATTTACTTTGTGGAGCTACTTGCGGAGATCCTTCCTTCGTCAGGATGACAAGATTGTGTCTAATTTCAAACTAAGTTATTACCGCGAGCCTGTCATTCCGAGGAACGAGGAATCTTCGTAAGTAGCTCTGTAAAGGTTGTCCTCACCGATTTACACACCCTGTTTTGTCAATTTCGACGTAAGGAGGAATCTCCGCAAGTAGCTCTGTAAAGGTTGTCCACACCGATTTACACACCCTGTTTTGTCATTTCGACGTAAGGAGAAATCTCCGCAAGTAGCTCGACAAAGAATAGTATACGATATTAATATTTTTATTCAAAAAGAAAGAAAATTCTGTAATTTTACAAATAAAAAATGCAATTACACGAAGGCTATCATACGTACTACATTTACATACTAACAAACAAATCAAAAACTGTTCTTTATACTGGAGTCACCAATAATCTAAGAATTCGTTTAAATCAGCATCACGAAAATAACTCGAACGGCAACAAAACCTTTGCCTCAAAATACAATGTTATATATCTGTTGTATTACGAAAAATTTTCATGGATTCAAGAAGCAATTGCTCGTGAAAAAGAAATAAAAGACTGGCGTAGAGAAAAGAAAATCGAATTGATTAAAACTATTAATCCTGATCTGGATTTTTTGAATTATTTATTTGCATGAAGAGTTTGGATTAACTTTACAGAGTTTCTTGCGAAGATTTCTCCTCCGTCGAAATGACAAAACTGGGCGTGAATACTGCTTTTAATTTACTTTGTGGAGTTACTTGCGAAGATCCTTCCTTTGTCAGGATGACAAGATTGTGTGTAATTTCAAACTACCATTTTTCGTGTAAAATTATCATTCCGAGGAACGAGGAATCGCACGCGGGATTCCGCAAGGAGAATCGCCAATCTTTGTCGAGTTTCTTGTGTGATTTCTCTCCCGATCCCGACGCCTCGGGACGGGATCGAAATGACAAAACTGAGTGTGAAAACTGCTTTTGATTTACTTTGTGGAGTTTCTTGCGGAGATTTCTCCTTCGTCGAAATGACAAATTGGAGCGGATAAACTGCTTTTTATTTACTTTGTGGAGCTACTTGCGGAGATCCTTCCCTCGTCAGGATGACAAGATTGTGTGTAATTTCAAACTACTATTTTCCCCGTAATATTGTCATTTCGACGGAGGAGAAATCTTCGTTAGTAATTCGACAAAGATTAGTGATACACTTTACGTCCCGAAGCCTCCGGATTGCGGAGATTTGCTTCGCCTGTTCGCTAGCACTCGGGTCTCCTCCGTCGAAATGACAAAACTGGACGGGAAAACTGGTTTAGATTTGAATTTATTTAAACGTCAAACCCGACAGGTTTAAAAAACCTGTCGGGTTTACTAGACAAACTGACGCGGGAACTGGTGCGGATAATCTTTATACTTTTCGGCTCTCTTATCTTTTTAAAATTTACGCCACAACACATTCCATGTTTTTTTCTTCCTTTATCTGCATGTCAATTATTTTTTGAGCGATTGTTCCTCTTTCAAATAAGCGGATAAATTTAAAAACAGCACTAACAAAATACCCCGGGTTCGAAACCAATCGGGCAATTTCTGTTATTCTTTGATCTCTTAGTTGCGTGCAGGCTTCACGTTCATTTTCGGGAACCGCTACAAATTCATTGGCAAATTTCCAGGCGCCGTTTCTTGCGGTTTCCATGCTAAAATCTATAAAAAAAGTGTCCATTTTACCTGTAGCTTTTAGTATCCACGTAAGTGTTGGCCAAATTTTGATTAAGCATTTTTCGACACTGGCAACCAAATTACTCAGAATAGCATTTATTTGGTCAAAATCATGTTTTAAATCTGCTATATCTTCTACCGTGCTTACCTGAGCCGAGGCTATGCCTAAATCGAGGTTGATATGTGCATTGATCCCCAGTAGTAAATGTTGCAAAACTATGGGCCAAAACTTTTCGGCTTGTTCAAAAGCAAATCCCCAACATTCTGATGGTTTTTCTTTTGCCTGATATTCATAATAGGCTTTTAAATACCGATTGGCAAAAATAACATCCAGTTTTTCCATTCGTTCACCATTCTGAAAAGAACCTGCCAAAATACCCTCTTTTACTCTCACAGTAACTTCACGATACAGGACAGCAAATAAACCTAAATTACTCTGGTCTATTTTTGATTTTTCTATTATTTCATCCAGTAACAAAATTACTTCGTTTATAGTTGCAGCTTGTTTCATACTCATTAATAATTAGTTACAATTAAATTAACGAGAACGAATTTAATTATTTTTACTCTTTCAACGCCTATTTTTTGAGGTAATTATCTTATTATTTTTCTTTCTTTTTCAATACAAAAAAAACATCCCGTAAAGAAAACTCTTCCGGGATGTTTAATCATTAAAAAAACACAAATTGGGAAGCCGTTAAGCTACCTCTTCTACTTTAAGAATCTCTAATTTTAGATTTCCTTTTTTGGCAGGCCATTCTACAAGATCGCCTTCTTTATAACCTATCATTGCAATTCCTTCATCCGAAAGAACAGAAATTTTGTTTTTGCTTGTTTTTGCTTTGTCCGGACCAACTAAAAGAATTGTTTTTTCTTCGTTTTTTACATGGTCTTTATACGTAACTCTGCGGTTTATTGAAACGATATCTTCAGGCAAATTTTTTCTTAATACCTGAGTAGCGTGTCTTAACTGACCTAATAACAATTCCTCCTCCTGCGGAGTTACTTTTTTTCTTCTTACGTGGTCTTTAATTAAATCGTATGTTCCTGTTGTTAATATAATATTTTGTGACATGACTTTCCTGTTTGCTCCATTTCATACAGTCTACAACATACAACTCTTCATTGAATATAGCACAAATGCAAATTCATTCAATGATATTGTATCCTGAATAAAAACTGAAGATTAAATAAATTTTCTGAAATACAGAGGTTCCCTGTCTAGAGTTGTGACAGGGCAAAAGGAATAAACTCTTTTGAGCTTTTTAGGAAAGTATCGTCATGCAAATACAGCAATGTGCACATTAAGCACATCAAACAGCTGTTTATTAAATAAAAATTTGCAGTAACCATTGTATCAAATATAATAGAGTCGAAAGATAAGACTTTTTTTTCTTACAAAAATGTTAAACCTTTACTACCTCATTTATAAATTAGCCTTCAACTGCAGGTTGTGCAAATCATCCAGCAACTCCATTTCTTCTTCGGGTAATAACTGCAAGGCAATTTCAAGCAAAGTCATTACATTAACATCATTGTCTTTTGTAAAACTTGACAAAGTTTTAGCATCGGGATTAAGCAAAATAATACTCGCTTTTAGCAAATCCGATACCATAAGATTTAATTCGTTGTACGAAGTTACGCTCAGCGGTACAAGAAACGAATTGTCCTTTTTATCCTCCTGTTTTAGTTTGGTGAAATAATTTCCTTTGTTTATTAATTCTGATAATTCGAGCGTTTGTTTTTTGTGTTTTACTTCCATTTTTATATAAGATTTAATTTACAATTAATACAAATATATAAAATTTCGGTTGAAAACAATCGATTTTAATCAATCATGTCAAAACAATCTATTACTTGTAATTTCATTTCTATGAAAAGAGAACGAAAAAGTGAAATTCCAGAAGTAGTAAAAGAGCTTGGAATCAAGATAAAAGATACAATTGATAATAATCAATTAAAGACAAGAGAAGTCGCTCACGATGCCGAATTAGATGTAGAAAATTTAAGAAAGTATATCAAAGGTTATCAGGAAATGAAAATAAGCACTTTGTTTAAAATTGCTCAAGCCTTAAAAGTTCATCCTAGTGAATTAATTAAGGATTTGTAAGCTTATTTTTCAAAAAATGTACAATCAACCAGTATAAAATATGTTAGACAAAAACATTCTTATCATTCTGCAAAAAAGCTTAGAGTCAAAAGAAAGTTTTGAACCATTATTGGATTTTTTTGTGCAAATGTCTATTGTAGAAACTAAACTAAAAGAAAAGCAACCTAAATATGAATACAATTATTCAAATTTTTATTCTCGTTTTTTAGATAATTATTCAAAAACTAATTCAAATTTAATTTTTGAAAATTGTCAATCGCCGATCGAACGAATGTTTATCAGTTCATTATTACTTTTATTTGTTAAAAATGGAATTCTTGGTTTTACAATAACACCTAAGATACCAGATATAGAATCTACTATGAAAATCTATCGTGATAATCATAAGAAAATGCTAAAGATTGTCGAAAGTTATAAAGTTAAAACTGGTGATCTAAATTTAATAAATTTCGAGCTTTCTTTTCGAAAGACATTTATTAGCTCTGGAATTTATACGGAAGATGATTATGAAGAAATTTGTTGGCATTATTACATAGTTAGAAATTTCACTTTAGATTTCTATTATGTAACATTACAACCTGAATTCCCAAACTTAAAAATAGATAATAAGAGTATTAGACCTGATATCTTAATATGGTGTCCCGGAAATGAAAAGTTAAAATTAATTATTGAATGTGATGGATTTCAATTTCATAATTCAAAAAAATCATTTATAAATGACAGAAAAAGAGATCGTTTATTAAAAATGAATGGCTATGATGTAATTAGATATTCTGGAACAGAAATTTTTACAGACCCTGCGGGTGTAAGTGAAGATTTGTATAAATATATAAGAAAGACGTGGGCATTAAATCAATAAAATTACTTGATTATGGAAAATTTCGACTGGACTTCATTCACAAAAAAAATAGCCGTTAGGGCTAAGCTTTCAGACCTTTATAATGCCTGGACCAAAGCAAATGAACTCGAAAAATGGTTTCTTGAGAAAGTCTCTTTTTTTGATGCCAACAAAGAATTAATAAGCAAAGATAAAAACGCAACGCAAGATACTGCTTACGAATGGCTTTGGTATTTGTACCAAGACCCTATGATTGGTAAAATTACTTCTGCAAACGGAAAAGACGAGCTTCAATTTACTTTTGAGGGAGAATGTCTGGTAGATATAAAATTGAGCGAAGAAAATGGCAATACTATTGTAGAACTTCGCCATCATAACATTCCTACCGATGATTATTCTAAACAATACATTAGACTGGGCTGTTCAAACGGCTGGCATTTTTATCTGACCAATCTGAAATCAATTTACGAGGGCGGATTAGATTTACGAAACAAAGATTCTAACTTAAACCCTATGATTAATAATTAAAAATAACCGTAGTGTTTTTTTTAATTATTGCAGCTTTTTACATTAAAAAAAAACTGCAAAGAAATCAATCTTTGCAGCTTTACCTTTTCAGGCATGAAAAAAATAATGCACAGGGTGGATTGCAATATCTATAGGTTTGAATAAATAAGATTTCGTTTTATAAGACCTTTTTATACATTAGTTGATTTTTTGTCTTAAAGTATAAACTCTTGGCAAATTACCGTCATTAGTAATCATTATTGTATTAGGTTGTGGATATCTAACAATAGTAAAATTAAATTGTGTATTATTTCCTCCATCAACGCAACCAGAAGCATTTGCTGTCAATTTAAACTGTTGTGAATAGATGTCAAGTGAAGTTACAGTATAGGGCTGACCTGCCGATGCACCTCCAACAAATGCCATACCTCCTGCTGCTGCAATAAAATTGGCAATCATTGGTATCGTACAAATATTTGAACTTGTTATTGTATAAACAGAATAACCAGCACCTCCTGTAAGTTGAAATGTATAACTAGCACCCGGAGCTACACTTGGGCTAGTGTAAATGATATTTCCAAAATCTTCTGTTTTTGTCCAGATTACATTACCGCTTGCATCTGCAGCAGTGGCCACATTTCCTGCCGCTGGCGCAACACCGTTTGTACCTGTCGCAATAGATAAATTATTTACAGACGTTCTTCTTGTTGTTTCATTAATAGCAAAATCATTTCCGTTGCTTCTATCAGACCATAACCCCAAAACACCATTATTTTTATAAAAACCATATTTATAGGTATTAGCTGCTACCTGATCTGCAAAGTAAGCGGCGTTTATATTATCCACATTATGCTTAGTCATATTAAGCGTAGTTGTAGCGGTGTGGTTACCTAAGTTATCACCTGCTCCAGTAATAGAGGGTTTATTTTTAATATAAGAAGGATCAGAAGTAGAGGTTGTGTTCCAGTCGGCTTGCACTTGGTTTGCAGACACAATACTTGCAGGAGATTTCCAAACCACATTACCATTTGCATCTGCAGAAGTTGCCAGATAATTAGCTACTGGCAAATTACCATCAGTACTTGTTGTGATTGCCAAATTGTTTACAGATGTCTTTCTGGTAGATTCGTTGATCAATAAATCGTTACCTGCTTTTAAACCATTGTACAATCCTAAATTACCATTATTTTTGTAAAAGTAATAAGTGTTTGCATTTCCTCCTATTTGATCTGCAAAATAAGCGTTGTTTATATTACTAATATTGTTTTTAGCCATATTAAGCGTAGTAGTCGCAGTATGGTTTCCTAAGTTATCACCTGCTCCGGTAATAGCTGGTTTATTCTTGATATAAGAAGGGTCTGTTGCTGTTGTTGTATTCCAGTCTGCCTGTACTTGGTTGTCAGACACAATATTTGCAGGAGATTTCCAAACCACATTACCGTTTGCATCTGCAGAAGTAGCCAGATAATTAGCCGCTGGCAAATTACCATCTGTACTTGTGGTGATAGCCAAATTGTTTACAGATGTTTTTCTGGTTGTTTCGTTTACCAATAAATCATTACCTGATTTTAAACCATTGTATAGTGTAAAATTACCATTGTTTTTAGATAAACCATATGTATTGGTATTTGCCGTTACTTGATCTGCAAAGTTAGCCGTGTTTACATTGTTTACATTGTGTTTGGTCATATCCAAATTGGTCGTCGCAGTATGGTTTCCTAGGTTATCGCCAGCAGCGAGAAATGAAGATCTGTTTACCCATTTTAAAACGCCATTTGCATCTGCTACCAAAACATTGTCAGTGCTCGAACCATCTTGTAATCCTTTTAAAGCCAATGTTGCTGCAGAAGTAGTAGTTAAGGTTGTAGGCTGCAATAATGCGCCTCCCAATTGTATATTACCACTTGTAACCGTTAATCCGTTATCTGCCGTACCAGGAGCATTAGGATTTATTTGCACCTTTTCTCCATTTATGGTAACCAAAGTCTTAGTTTGTGCCATCATAAAACCGCTCTGAATTATGAGTAGCGTAAGTAATATTTTTTTCATTTTTCGTCTTTTTAATATTTACTTGTTTCTTTTTTTAATTTTTTTTTGAAACCGTGGCAAAATTAGATTCAAACAACAGATCGTTTTACCACTAAAAGATTAAATTATTGTAGAATAAGACTTCTTTGTATTGTAATGAAAAAACTCACATATTTTCTAAATAAATTTGTCATTATGCGTTTCTGAATGATAATCATTTAAAAAAACGGCTCATCATTTTAACTAATCTTAAATTAGATTTCTAATGTTGAAGATTAGATTTAAAACAACATTCTTATACTTTAATAATTAACCTTTTAAAAGAAATTTTTTAATAGCATAGCGTAAAAAAGCTGCAAGAAAATACATCCTGCAGCTCTTTTTTTGTAAACAAGATGATCTCTGTATTATCTTTTAATTTGCATTTAAATTTTGCTCAGTTGTGTTTTTTAAATTGACACGTATGTTACGGTTTACCTGTATTACACAATTGTCAACATGGGCATTCATTGTTTTAGGAACTAAGGCAGCTCCGCCCGATGTATAAGGCGTAACGGTAACAGTATAATCTCCAGAATTTGCATATTTATGTGTTAGAGTATACTTTGCTGTTCCAGAAACTATAGGCTGGTCTACAGCCGTTGTACCGTCTCCAAAATTCCAAGACAATTTTGCTGTTTGAGACAAATCAGATCCATCTATATCAATAGTATATTTAGAATTGTTTCCTGCACAGGCTATACTGTTCTGCACGACATTCATACTAAACCAAGAAGCAGAAAAGTTAGGAAGCCCATACATTCCTTTTCCTGACATTCCTGGCGATACAGAGTATATTGCTGGATCGGTAAAATTGTTCGGGTCATCAAAAGCATACAATGATCCACCTTTAAGCACCACTACATATATTCTGCCGTCTGGAGCCAACTGTATTGCAGATCCTGATCTATCTGCTAACCAAGTTTTTTTATTTTTAATCGCAAGTGTAGGATTTGTCAACACATCATCCCATTTGTACACATACACTCCTGTTGTAGAACCGCCAGTTCCTGACATATTACTTACATACAATAGTTTACCGTCTGGAGAAAATTCTATTCCATAAGGCATTCCTGTGTTAATACCAAAACCACTATCTGCTAATTTTTTAGCATTACTAAAAATTCCGGTAGTGGCATCAAAATCACCATAAATAAGAGAAGGACTTGTTCTACAGGTAGGCCATACAAAATGTTTGCCATCAGTAGTAAATTTTAGATAACCATTAATATCGTTCGCACTAGAAACAGAAAAAGTGCCTGTACCAGTCAATGGCGAAAGCACTGGCTGTGCCGCAAGACCGTCAGCGGTAAATTTCCAAGCATTCATTACTGTAGGGTTTAATCCTTTTCCTGGCGCTACAATCCAAAAGTCAGACGTACCCGGAATCATAATAGCCGAAACACTTTCACTAAAACTTCCGGATCCTGGCAGTCGCGGAAGATCAATGTTTTTCTGTCCCTCCACTACATCACCTAAACCTCCATGCTTTGTCATATCTATCACCGAATAGGCTAATCTATTAAAATTATTATTAGTTGCGTCAGTCATAACTCCAGCCGCACCAATGCTTATGGCTACATACTTACCTGGGCTTTTAGGGTAAGGCATAATAATTCCTGATTGCGCCGAAGAAGCATCTCCTACAAGTCCTGTGCCATTTGGCATTGGAGTATTGGTTTTATCCCATACGGTCATACCATCAGAATAAAACAACAAGTTTCCGTTTTTATCGGATAAAGTAAAACAGCCTTCAGCTGTACTCAAAGCCGATGTAATGACGGTAGGAAGCCCAGAAAGAGTGTTGTTTTTAGCTCCGGCACTTATTCTAGTTACCCCTTTTGTTTGCGTGATATTCCATGTTAAACCAGCATTTTCACCGTATGTCCAGTTATTGGTTTCTTTTCCCAGTTTTTGTTGCGCATTTGTTGTTACTGCAACACCAATACAAGTAAGTATTGTAAGTACAATTTTTTTCATGATTTTAAAATTTTATATTCACCATTATTTAGTTTTGATTCTTTTTCCAATTTTTCATAAATGGCAATAATTATCCTTTATTATTTTATTGGCGGCAAAATTTTGTTTCTTGGTGGGATACAGTCATGAAACGAAATATTTTACACTATTCTAGTTAGCAGGAAAATATTCGTTTTTGAAATTTTGTAGTTTTATTGTACTAATTTACAATAAATTTATAAAACAAAACTTACAAATATTATAAATATAATTATAAAAATCCTTAAAAAGACTTAATCACTAATATCTCAATGAGTTATATATTGTTAAAAAAAATACTTTGAGTACTTTTTTTATTCTAAAGTTGACAAAATCGTTACAAAGACCAATCGTAATGGTCTTTTTTTCAAAATTTATCAGAGAGTAAACCGGGCAAAAAGCTGTAAGAAAATTTTCTTACACTTTCTTCAATATATTTACTAAGACAGATTATATTTACTAAATAAAAGAATACTTTAACGCTTTAATAAATAATTAAAACTTTATGAAACTAGTAATTACCACTTTACTTTTTATAACCAACTTAACCTTATTTGCACAATCAAATCAATTTGCTGGCAATTACACACGCTCAGTTACTGAGGAAGAACACAACACTATTAAATATCAACTAACCTTAAACGAGGACGGAACTTTTGTATTTCATTCGTACACAAAACTACAAGGTGCAACTCCGCCGGAAGTCAATAAATACGGAAAAGGAAAATGGAGCGCAAAAGATAATCTGATTACTTTTTCTGCAAACAAAAAAGAAGATTTTGACGAAAAATATACTTTAGATTTTACTAATTCCGTAGCGCGATTTGTAACCAAAAACCCAAGGGATAAAAGCGATAAAGTCGTTAAAACAAAGCTTCAGTTTTTAGAATCGGACATTTTCTGGATGGAAAATATTGCTATTTTTAAGATGTAATATATAAAATCCCTTATAAAAAAAGGCAATAACAAATCAATAAAAATAAGTTTATTCTTACTTTAAAATTATATCTTCGCAAGATAAATTCTTAGATAATGAATATTCCGAAATATGATTTACTAACAAATACAGATGTTACGCTATTCAAATTTAAAAGTAACGGAATTAATGGAGAGATAGATAAGGGTATCGCTTATAAAGCCACAAAAAATGAGAGTATATACAATTTAGGTTTTGGAGATTTAATATTTGATCCTATCCAAAAAGAATATATTATTGATGATTTAATTGTAAGTGATAACGGAGATCGAAATGCAGTTCTTGCCACAGTGGCTAAATCTGTCTATATTTTTACCGAAAAGTATCATGAAAGGAAAATCTTTTTTAAAGGTAGTACTAAAAGCAGGACACGATTATACAGAAGAGCTATATCTCTAAATATAAAGGAATTATCAGAAACATTTCATATCTTTGGAGCAATAGAAGATGAGAATGGAAATATATTTAATGTTCCTTTTGACTCAAATGGTGATTTTTATGGATTTATTATTAAAAGAAAATAATATGAAAACACATACGGTGGTTAATAAAAAAATTAAAACAGATTCTAAAGTAACAATTGAACCGAAATTAGATAAAATAAAAGATATAAAATTTAAATCTGATAAGCTGGAAGAAGTTAACAAACATAATTTTAAATTGAATTTTTAATTCATTTATTCTTAAAGTTAAAAACTGTTGAAGACAATTTTTTCAACGGTTTTTTTTATTCTATGCTCTAAGCCTCCCTATCACTTTAAGTCAATTCAATATACATCTATACTTCTTTGTCCTAATGAATCTTTGCCCCTTTCTCCAAAAATTCCTAATTTCGCTAAATAATCAAGCAAGGAAAAAATGAAGGTCTGTATTGCCGAGAAACCAAGTGTAGCACGAGAAATCGCATCCGTTTTGGGTGCCAATACCAAGCACGATGGCTATTACGAAGGCAATGGCTATGCAGTAACTTACACTTTTGGGCATTTATGCACCTTAAAAGAACCCAACGATTACCGCCCACACTGGAAAAGCTGGGATTTGAACAATCTACCCATGCTTCCTGAAAAGTTTGAAACCAAAGTGGTTCAGAATTCGGGAATCCAGAAACAGTTTAAAATCATTAAAAGTCTTTTTGACAAAGCCGAAGTAGTTATAAACTGCGGGGATGCCGGACAAGAAGGAGAACTGATTCAGCGTTGGGTACTAAACGAAGCACATTACAAAGGCGAAGTACAGCGTTTATGGATTTCGTCCCTGACTACAGAAGCTATCAAAGAAGGTTTTGACAACTTAAAACCTTCTGAAAACTACGATAATTTATTCTACGCCGGATTTTCCAGAGCTATTGGCGACTGGTTATTAGGTATGAATGCGACGCGTTTGTATACCGTAAAACATGGCGGTTACAAACAGGTTTTGTCTATTGGTCGTGTACAAACGCCAACCCTGGCAATGGTTGTAGATCGTTTTAGAGAAATCGAAAACTTTAAACCTCAGCCTTATTGGGAATTACAAACTTTATACAGAGAAACGCTTTTTAGTTATGAAGAAGGCCGTTTCCTGAAAAAAGAAGACGGAGAAATTCTGGCTGAAAAAGTTAAAGAAAGTGATTTCGAAATTGTTTCGGTTGATAAAAAGAACGGAAACGAATATGCGCCAAAGCTTTTTGACTTAACTGGTTTACAGGTATATTGCAACCAGAAGTTTGGATTTTCGGCAGAAGAAACGCTTAAAATCGCCCAGACTTTATACGAACAAAAAGTAATTACGTATCCCAGAGTTGATACGACTTTTTTACCCAACGATATTTACCCCAAAGTACAGGGAATTCTGCAAAAATTAACTAGTTATGCCGAATTGACCCAACCTATTTTACAGAAAAAAATAAAAAAATCGCCAAAGGTTTTCAACGATAAAAAAGTTACAGATCACCACGCGATTATTCCAACGGGAGTACAAAATAATCTGGCTTACAATCAGCAGCAGGTTTACGATATTATTACTAAACGTTTTATTGCCGTATTTTACGATGATTGTTTAGTAGCCAATACAACCGTGATTGGAAAAGCCGCCGATGTAATGTTTAAAACCACCGGAAAAGAAATCCTGAAAAAAGGTTTCCGCGTTGTGTTTGAAGACCCGAACGCCAAAGAAAAAGAAGCCGATTTATTGCCGAGTTTTGTGGTGGGCGAAAAAGGTCCGCATGAACCGTCGTTTCTTCAAAAAGAAACCAAACCGCCGAATCAGTTTACGGAAGCAACTTTACTACGCGCGATGGAAACCGCAGGAAAACAGGTTGATGACGAGGATTTACGCGAACTCATGAAAGAGAACGGAATTGGGCGTCCGTCAACACGTGCGAATATTATTGAAACGCTTTTTAAACGCCAATATATTGTTCGAAATAAAAAGCAGGTTTTGCCTACTACAACAGGAATTCAGCTTATTGATACGATTCAGAATGAATTGGTTAAATCGGCTGAACTTACCGGAAGCTGGGAAAAACAACTGAAAGATATCGAGAAAGGAACTTTTACCGCCGCAGCCTTCATTAGAAACATGAAACGAATGGTTGAAGCTTTGGTTACCGAAGTTCGAAGCGAAACGAGACACGCTAATATTTCGCATGCCGCAACGATTCAGAAACCTGTTGTAAAGGCTGAGAAAAAGAAAGCCGCAGGACTCTTGGCAGAAACCTGCCCTAAATGTCAAAAAGGAAATCTGATAAAAGGAAAAACGGCTTTTGGATGTAGTGAATACAAATCGGGCTGTGATTTTGTTTTGCCGAATGTTTTCCTGGAGAAAAAAATCACCGAAAGTCAGTATTTGAGATTGGTTCAAAAAGGTTCTACCGTAAATATAAAAGGTTTTAAAACCGAAGCCGGAACGGTTGAAGGTTTAATTCGTTTTGAAGAAAACTACAAACTGAAATTAGAACCAAAGAAAACCGAGGCTAAAAAAGCGGCAAAAGAAACCTCTGATGAATTGGTTTGCCCTAAATGTAAAAAAGGAACGATCCTAAAAGGAAAAACCGCTTACGGTTGTGCTGAATATAAATCGGGCTGTGATTTTAAAGTCACTTTTGATGAAGTAAGAGCCCAACTAAAAGATCAAAAACCAACTAAGGAATTGGTTTACTCTATTTTGAGTGCCAGCGTGTAATTTTTTTTTATAGCCACAGATTAAAAGATTAGATGGATTTTTTTTTGCCACGAATTCCACTAATTTTCGCTAATTTTTTTTATGCTCTCATAGCTATCGGGATTAAAAAAAATTAAGCAGATGATCGCAGATTTGCTTAATAACAGATCAAAGTTAAATCTGCCTAAATCTGCCTAATCTGCGTGAAATAAAATCATTCCAATCTTTTAAACCAATACTTATTTGGAGTTGCGAAACATTTTCAATAATTTTTTAAATAATTAATTCGTGAAAATTAGTGGAATTCGTGGCAAACTACTTTTTTTTCATACTTTAGTAGCACATTACCAAAACCTAAAGATATGTTTCAGAAAATTACTCTTATCGCCCTTACTATAGCTTTTGTTTCCTGCCAGAAAAAAGAAACTGTCGAAAAAGACAAAATCAAAAAAGCGGACTGGCTTATCGGGAACTGGGAAAATACTTCTGCTGATGGTGTTTTAACGGAGAACTGGCAAAAACTAAACGATAGTACTTTTAGTGCTGCTTCGTACTTTATAAAAGGAAAAGATACTTTACATTTTGAAAGCATCGTTCTGGCGCAATTGGGCGAAACATTAACTTACAAAGCAACTGTAAAAGGACAAAACGACGATAAACCGGTTTCGTTTCCGTCGACTTTAGAATCAGATAAACAATTGGTTTTCGAGAATCCGAAGCATGATTATCCACAAAAAATCACGTATACAAAAGGTGCTAATAATACTTTAACGGCTGAAATTTCGGGGAATTTAAACGGGAAGCCGAGTTCTGAGAAGTTTGTTATGACGAAGAAGTAATTTGTTTTTTTTGTGAAAAGTGAGATGTAAAGAGTAAAAAGAATTTAAAAAAGAACCGAAGGTTCTGTATAATCTCTGACGGATTGATCCCGAAGTCTCGGGACGTCTCTACAATATGTTGCATTCCTACTATATAACCTCTGACGGATTGAAATCCGTCTCTACAATATGCCGCATTCCTCCGGAATTTTTAAATTCCAAAAAAAAGAACCGAAGGTTCTACAAATATTGTAGAGCTGGACTTCAGTCCAGCTTAATCAAAGATTAAAAATAACAAACAAAAACGTCTGACGGATTAAAATCCATCCCTACAATATGTTGCATTCCTCCGGAATTTTTAAATTCCAAAAAAAGAACCGAAGGTTCTATAAATATTGTAGAACTGGACTTCAGTCCAGCTTAATCAAAGATTAAAAATAACAAACAAAACCTCTGACGGATTGAAATCCGTCTCTACAATATGTTGCATTCCTCCGGAATTTTTAAATTCCAAAAAAAAAGAACCAAAGGTTCTATAAATATTGTAGAGCTGGACTTCAGTCCAGCTTAATCAAAGATTAAAAATAACAAACAAAACATCTGACGGATTAAAATCCGTCCCTACAATATGTTGCATTCCTCCGGAATTTTTAAATTCCAAAAAAAAAAGAACCAAAGGTTCTATAAATATTGTAGAGTTGGACTTCAGTCCAGCTTAATCAAAGATTAAAAATAACAAACAAAAACGTCTGACGGATTAAAATCCGTCCCTACAATATGTTGCATTCCTCCGGAATTCATAAACTTTGCGTCTTTGCGAGATTAATACAACCCAAGCAAAAACCTCAGAACCTCAGCATCTCAGAACCTTAGTACCTTTAAAAAAAAACCTACTCATTTTCCCCGATTTTATTCACCATAAAAATCATCAGTATACCTAAAAGCGCCATAATTAAAAACGCCCATTTCATACTTAGATATTCAGAGATAAAACCTACCATTGGCGGAACCAATAAAAATCCGAGATAACCAATAGTAGATATAGAAGTTAGTGCCGACCCGCTGCTTAATTTTGATGATCGTCCGGCAATACTAAATACTAACGGAACTACACAAGAAACCCCAAACCCTATCAAAACATAACCAAAAATAGTAGGATAAACATACGGCAACAAGAAACAAATCCCGAAACCTAAGGTGATTAGAATTCCGCTATATAACAGGATTTTCTTTGTTCCGAATTTCATTACGCCAAAATCTCCTAACAAACGCCCTAAAGTTACAGCTGTCGCAAAAAATACAAATGCAGCACTCGTCATTTTTGGCGAAGCTTTTAGTATATTTTCGAAGTAAATACCACTCCAGTCGTACATCGTATTTTCGCAAGCCATAGAAACAAAGCAAATCAGGGCAAATTTTACCAAATTCTTTTCCGGCATCGAGAAGAATTTCTTTTTTACGTACACCGGTTCTGTATGAATGCTCATTGGATAAAAACAGAATGTTAGTGCCATCATAAAAATACTAACGCCCAATAAGTGGTAGGAAGGAGTAATATGTTGTGTTACCATAACATATCCTAAACCTGCTCCAGAAAAAACAGCAATACTCCAAACGGCATGAAAACGTGTTATGATCGATTTTGAATAGAGCTTTTGAACCTCAAGAGATTGTGAATTTATAGATAAATTAAAAATATTACGCGAAGCCCCAAAGAATAAAAGTATAATAACCAATTGCCAGACAAAGGCCGCTAATCCAGGTAAAGCCAGTGCAATATTAAACATCACGGCACCTAGCAGCATGATATAACGGCTACTGTACTTGTTTAATAATTTCCCTGTAAAAGGCATGGTCAGCATTAAACCAATCGGAAAAGCAAATAATACTGCACCAAACTCTGCTTCAGATAAATGAAGTTGCGCTTGTATATGTGGTATCCTGGAAACCCACGACGAATATCCAAAACCCGAAAGAAAGAAAAAAACAGTATTGGCAATTCGATAACCTCTAGGTGTATTCTGGATTTTTTTAAAGAATGATAAAATCATGAAGTCATTTTTCTGAGTTGCAAAATTAGGGCTTTTTTCAGCGGAAGTATCCTGCTTTATCCTTTTTTCACAAAAACTTGTTTTTCTCTTTAATTTAAGACAAAACCAATTCGTTTTACTATTTACAAAAAACAAATCAGAAGGTTTTTTAATTATTAATTTTTAACTATTCTAAATAAACATTATGTTTGTATAAAATATCATTCTACAAATTTTTTAAATACTATTTATCATGAAATCAAAAACTTTTAAATTAATAACATTTGCTTTTATAATGCTTTTTACTGCGCCGCAAATCTTTGCTCACGCGCTTTGGATTGATACAAAAGCAACCGGAACAAAAGGAAAAGCACAGGAAATTTCAGTTTATTTTGGAGAGTTTTCTGAAAACGACATTACAAAAGCCGACAAATGGTTTTCTGATTTAAAAGATTTTTCATTGGTTGTAATTTCTCCTTCAAAGAAAGAGACTAAACTAACTGCAAAAGCTTTAGATAATAAATACCAGGCCTTTTTTACACCAGATGAAGATGGAGTATACACGATTGTAATGCACCATACTGTAGGAGATGTATACGGAACAATGAAATTAGATTACAACTCAAGCGCAACGGTTGTTGTTGGAAATAAAACGGCAGGTAATTACGCTACTGCAAATAAAAATCAGATTGGTTTATTTTCTGAAAATGCTGATGTAGCAAAAAAGAATGAGAAAATCTCCGGCTTTGCACTTTACGAAGGAGCATCTGCAAAAGAAACTAAAATTAAAGTAATTGCTCCAAATGGCTGGGAAAAAGAATTATGGACAAACGATAAAGGTGAATTTTCTTTTACTCCAATCTGGTCAGGAAATTACATGGTAGAGTACGCTCATACCGATAAATCTGCAGGAGAACACAATGGTAAAAAATACGACGAGATCTGGAAAATGGCTACTTACCAAATTACAGTAAAATAATACTACCCATTTTTAAGAAAACTTAGTCATAATCAAAACCTTGCCCAAAAAGCGAGGTTTTTTTATGCTAAAATAATTCAATTACCATCTTATTTCTATTTAGAATAAATATAAAAAGCAAACGAATAATACAAAATATTAAGCTAATCTTAAGTAAAAATTAATCAAAAATTAAGAAATAAAACACCTCTAAAAATTTTGTTAAACCCTTTATGAGCCCTTATATTTGCAAAAAAACTTATTTTTATTAAATCTAAATAAATAACATGAAAAATAGTTTACTACTTGCTTTATCTTTTATAAGTTTTGCCGCTTATAGTCAGGATTATACAAGTGCTGAAAACACTTCAATTGCAAATGACACGGTAAAAAATAGAAAAGGAGAAATTCTTAACGAAGTAATTGTTACTAAGACTAAAGAGCCAAAACCAGTAACAGCAGTACGCTCTGGTTTAAAACCAATGGATAATCCGCAAACTATTCAGGTTATTGGTTCAGAAGTTATCGAACAACAACAAGCAATAAGATTAAGCGAAGTATTAAAAAATGCTAATGGTGTTTACGTAAGTTCTGCTCGTGGTGGTGCTACAGAATCTTTCTACTCAAGAGGATATGATATGTCCAACAACAACATGTTTAAAAATGGCTTTAGATATAACTCAGGTTCTATTCCCGATGTTTCAGGTTTAGAAAAAGTAGAATTTTTAAAAGGAAGTTCTGCTTTATTATTTGGAAATGTTGCCCCAGGTGGAATCTTAAACTTAGTAACTAAAACTCCTCAATTTAAAAGTGGAGGAGAAATCTCTATGCAATTTGGAAGTTATGCTTTCTACAAGCCTGCATTTGATTTCTACGGAGGGCTTACTAAATCAATCGCTTTTAGAATTAATGGTTCTTACGAGAATTCAGAAAGCTTTAGAGATGTGGTAAAAAACGAACGTTTATACATTAATCCGTCTTTACTTTTTATCGTTAGTCCAAAAACACAAATTACTGTTCAGGGAGATTATTTAAGCGCAGACTGGACTCCTGATTTTGGAACCGGAATTATCGGAAAAGAAATTTTAGATTTACCACGTAATGCTTTCTACGGATCGCTTTGGTCAAACGGAACCACTAAATCTGCCAGTGCATCTGTATTGGTAAACCATGATTTTAATAAAAACTGGAAACTTAACTTCAATTCCTCTTTTCAAAACTATGACAGAGGAAGTTACTCTACAGCACAATTATCAGGTCTGGATACTTACCCTACTCCTGGTGACTGGAACAGAGGTTTAACAAAAAATAAAAACTTAGAGCAAATCCTTGGTGATCAATTAAGTCTGCAAGGAAACTTTAATACAGGATCTGTAAAACATCAAATTTTTACAGGTGTTGACTGGGAGAACTCTTTTGCAACGGCTTACACTTTTACATTTGATGAAAAATATGTAATTACAGGTACAAAAGATGGTAAACCAGTATATGGACCAACTCTTTATGATACAATCAATTTATTCACATTTGATCCTGCTAATCAAAGAATGGATATTCCGACAACAGATAGAGCAACTCAAATTACAAAAACAGATACCAATCGTTTTGGAGTTTATTTTCAGGATTTCATTTCGATCACAGATAAATTTAAAGTTTTGGCAGGTATAAGATGGTCTTGGCAAGAAGCTGAAGTTAGTACTTATAAAGAGACTAAAACTGGTGCCGGAAACCCACAGGATGCAGTTCCTGTAATCACTCCAAAACGTTTAGATAATGCATTTTCTCCTAAAGCCGGATTAGTGTATCAGCCAACAAAAGATGTTTCTGTATTCGGAAGTTATTCAACTTCTTTCACACCAAATACTGGAACAACTGTAGACTTACAACCTATTGAAGCTTCTATTATTGACCAATACGAAGCTGGAGTAAAAACAGATTGGTTTAAAGGATTATTAAGTACAAACGTAACTGTTTACCAAATTACAAACAGCAATTTGGCACAAATGGCACCAACAAAAGCTGATGGAAGCGACAATTTTGATGCAAACTTAAAAGTGTTAAGCGGAGCAACTAAAAGTAAAGGAGTTGAAATTGATGTTACTGCACGACCTGTTGATGGTTTAAATATTATCGCTGGTTATAGTTATAATGATATGCGTTATACTAAAACTTCAGGATTAAATGGAAGTTTTGTTGAAGGCGACCGTGTAGCTAGAACACCTCTAAACACAGCAAATTTAAGTTTCTTCTATACTTTGCCTTCAGGAGTTTTAAAAGGTTTATCTTTTGGAGCAATCGGAAACTATGTTGGAGATCGTTTAGGCGGATGGAATGATGATTATTTATGGACAGCTGTTAAACCAACACCTACGAATCCTAAACCAGATCCTGCTTACATTGTGACTATCAGAGATCGTGATATTCCATTAGACGGTTATGTTACAGTTGACGCATCTGTTGGTTATACATGGAGAAAATTCTCAATTCTTTGCAAATTATCTAATATCACAAATACATTAAATTATACTGTACACGAAAATTACAGTGTAAACCCAATCGCACCTCGTCAGGTTATGACAAGTTTGCGTTATAAATTCTAAACTTTTGAATTAGTTTATAATCCATCAAAGCTTTTCTGTATTTTCATTTAAAAATTCAAAAAAGTTTTGATTGTTAAATTTCAATCCAAAACCTCATTTTAAATAAAATGAGGTTTTTTCTTTTGCAAAAAAATCTATCTCCTTTTTATAATTACTTTTGATGGAGTAATCTATTTAAAAAAACTAAAATAAAGCATGTCAAATTCTACAAAAAACCAATTAAAGAAAAGTCTGGGCTTTAGTTTTAATATCGCTGTTTTAATTGGGGGGACAATTGGAGTAGGAATATTAAGAACACCCGGAACTATTGCAGAAATGCTTAATAATTACTGGCTTATTATTGCGTCATGGCTTTTTGGTGGTTTGTATGTTTTGCTGGGCGCCAATTCGTATTCAGAATTAGCAACAATGTTGCCCAAAGCAGGAGGATCTTATAATTATATCAAACGAGCTCTGGGAGATTATGCAGGATTTTTATCTGGCTGGTATGATTATATTGTCAATGCCATTCCGCCTGCATTTTACTGTATCGTAATTAGTGAATATACTATTATTTTATTTCCTGGTCTTGCCTCCTATTCTACTGTAATATCAATCTCTTTATTGGCAGCATTTGTATTACTGCATTTAAGCGGTGTGAAAAACGGAAGCATTATTCAGCAAATTACAAGTTTCTTAAAAGTGATTTGTTTTGTAGCTCTGGTTGTTGCGTGCTTTATGTATTCCGGTGCCGAAGTACCAAAAATTAAAACGGATAGTTCAATTTTTCAAATCGGACTTATTTTTGGATTCTTTAAATCTTTACAACTTATTATCGGAACTTATAATGGCTGGAACGGTGTTTGTTTTTTTGCTGAAGAAAACGAAGATCCTGGCAAAAACATTCCGAAATCATTATACAGTGGCGTTTTATTGGTTATCGCGATCTATATTTTGGTAAATGCAGCGTTTTTTCATGTATTACCAATCGAAACTTTAGCCAAATCAAATCTTGCCGCTGCAGATGTTGCCAAAATTCTTTTTGGAGAAAATGGAGCCAAAATCGTAACCGTAATTTCAATTTTTTCTTTAATTAGTATTCTGAATGCTTTTATGATGATTCCGCCAAGAATCCTCTACGGATTAAGCCGTGATGGTTTTTTTATCGAAAAAGGAACAACAGTAAATAAAGGCGGAACACCAATTGTAGCGCTTTTAATTTCATCACTTTTTAGTCTATTTTTAATTTGTATCGGTTCGTTTGAAGTCCTGTTTTCATTCGCCGCTTTTATCTCCATTATTGTTTGGGGGCTGGCGTATTATTCGCTTTTGAAATTAAGAACTATAGAACCCGATTTGCCAAGACCATACCGTTCGTTTTGGTATCCATGGACTACTATAATTGCAATAATTATTTCAATTGGTTTATTATTAGGGTTTATTTATAGTGATCCTAAAGCTTTTACTATAATTATTGGAATCACAATAGTTTCTTATCCTTTGTTTTTGGTTTTGAAGAAAAAAAGATAAATCATTTAATTTTTACACGCCAGTTTTGTCATTCCGAGGAACGAGGAATCACACACGAAACTCCGCACAGAGTGTCACCAATCTTTGTCGAGCCACTAGTGTGATTCCTCGTTCCTCGGAATGACAAAACTGTACCTAAAAAACAATAAACCCGACAGGTTTTGAAACCTGTCGGGTTTAATTTTAATATAAACTAAGTTTGATTTCTTATTTCAAACCAGCCAAACTCTGCTCGATGGTAGCGATTTTTGCTAATGCATCGGCTTGTTTTTGTTTTTCTATGTTTAATACTTTTTCCGGAGCTCCGTTTACGAATTTCTCGTTAGAAAGTTTTGCTTCAACAGATTTCAGGAATCCTTTTGTGTAATTCAATTCTTCTGTTAGTTTTGCGATTTCAGCTTCAACATCGATATTTCCTGTAATCGGAATGAAATATTCATTTGATTTCACGCGGAAAGACAATGCACCATCTACTTTTTCAGAAACATATTCAAAAGCCGAAACGTTTCCTAATTTCGTGATAATCGAATCAAAATAAACAGAAACATTTTCGCTGTTGATTCCTTTTAATTCGATTGCATCTTTAAACGGAATATTTTTGTCTTTACGAATCGTTCTGATTCCAGAAATTACTTCAATTGAGTTTTCAAAATCAGCAATCAATTTTGCGTCAAATGATTTTACTTCTGGCCAAGTGGAAACAATTAACGCTTCTTCTGGAGTTCTTTCAGCAATTAACTGCCAAATTTCCTCAGTCAAGAAAGGCATAAACGGATGCAATAACTTTAAGTTGTTTTCTAACATTTCGATCGCTTTCGCGAAAGTTACGCTGTCAATTGGCTGTTGATATCCTGGTTTAATCATTTCTAAGAACCAAGAACAGAAATCATCCCAAACTAACTTATAGATTGCCATAAGAGAATCTGAAATTCTGTATTTCTCAAAATTATCTTCAATGTCAACTAAAGTTTGTTGCAATTTCGCTTCGTACCATTCGATTGCCACTTTTGAAGATTCCGGTTGTGGAATAGTTTCTGAAACTTCCCATCCTTTAATCAATTTGAAGGCATTCCAAATTTTGTTTGTGAATGATTTTCCTTGAAGACATAATTCTTCATCAAACATAATATCGTTTCCTGCAGAAGCACTTAAAAGTAATCCTACACGAACTCCGTCTGCACCAAATTTTTCAATCAAATCTAGAGGATCAGGAGAATTTCCTAATGATTTAGACATTTTACGACGTTGTTTATCGCGAACCAAACCGGTTAAATATACATTTGTAAATGGTTTTTCACCTGCATATTCATAACCTGCAATGATCATTCTCGCTACCCAGAAAAATAAAATATCCGGACCAGTTACTAAATCATTTGTTGGATAGTAATATTTGAAATCCGGACTTTCCGGATCCATAATTCCACCAAAAACTGACATTGGCCATAACCAGGATGAGAACCAAGTATCTAATGCATCTGAGTCCTGACGTAATTCATCAAAATCAGTAATAATAATTCCTTTTGTCTCCTCTAATATTGCAGCAGCTTCATATTTATCATTAGCAACTACGAAATCTTCTTTTCCATCTCCGTAATAATATGCCGGAATTTGTTGTCCCCACCACAATTGACGAGAAATATTCCAGTCGCGAATATTGTTTAACCAGTGCGCATAAGTGTTTTCGAAACGTTTTGGGTGTAATTTAATATCTCCTGTTTCTAAAACTGATTTAATGGCTGGTTTTACTAAATCTTCCATTTTCAGGAACCATTGGTCAGATAATCTTGGTTCGATTACCGCTTTGGTTCTTTCAGAAGTTCCCACTTTATTTAAATGGATTTCGGTCTTCGCCAAAGCTCCAATTTCTTCTAATTCTTTTGCGATTTCAGTACGAACAACAAAACGGTCTTTTCCTTGATACTGTAATCCGAAGCTGTTTAAAGTTGCATCTTCATTAAAAATATCAACGATTTCTAGATTGTGTTTTTCACCCAACGTTTTATCGTTCATATCATGCGCAGGCGTTACTTTCAAACATCCTGTTCCGAATTCTACATCTACATATTCGTCTTCAATAATAGGGATAACTCTTCCGCAAATTGGAACAATCGCTTTTTTACCTTTTAAATGTGTAAAACGCTCATCGTTTGGATTGATACAAATTGCAGTATCTCCAAAGATAGTTTCAGGACGAGTTGTGGCAATGGTCAAAAATTCCTCAGTTCCTTCGATTTTATATTTTAAGAAAAATAATTTTCCTTGTTGTTCTTCGTAAATAACTTCTTCATCAGATAAAGTTGTTTTTGCTTCCGGATCCCAGTTTACCATTCGGTATCCTCTGTAAATTAATCCCTTGTTGTATAAATCTACAAATGATTTAATTACTGAAGCCGACATATCTGGATCCATTGTAAATTTAGTACGTTCCCAATCGCAGGAAGCTCCTAATTTCTTAAGTTGTTCTAAGATTGTTCCGCCGTATTTATCGGTCCATTCCCAAGCATGTTTTAGGAATTCTTCACGAGTTAAATCATTTTTATTGATTCCTTCTGCTTTTAATTTCGCCACAACTTTTGCCTCAGTTGCAATAGATGCGTGATCCGTTCCCGGAACCCAACAAGCGTTAAATCCTTTAAGACGTGCACGACGAATTAAAACATCCTGAATCGTATTATTCAACATATGTCCCATGTGAAGGACTCCAGTGACGTTTGGCGGCGGGATTACAATGGTGTACGGTGTTCTATGATCTGGTTCTGAATGAAAATAGTTGTTTTTCATCCAGTAATCATACCATTTACTCTCAATCGTCTTAGCGTCAAATTGTGCTGGAATTGTCATTTATATATGTTTAATTGTTTATTCGGTTAATCGGTTATTTGTTTAATCGATTAATCGGTTAGATAATTGGAATTAATTGATTCGTCAAATTGTTTTTCTGTCTTAATACTATCATTTATAAATCAATCTTTACGATTTGACAAATAAACGATTAAACAGTTAAACGAAACTTTGGTTCAATTTTTGTAATTATAACTCACAGCAAAAGTAAATAATTAAAGACAGTATAAAAAGCGAATTAATAATTTGTGTGTTAATTAAAAGAATGTATATTTACTTACAATTTAAAATAATTTCAAATGAAAAATGTTACCTCTTTTCTTGCAATCGTGTTGTTTAGTGCAATAGGGTATGCTCAAAATGGTCCAAAAATTGAATTTGCAGCCCCTGACAATACTATTGATTATGGAAAAATTTCGAAAAGTGATAATGGAGTTCGCTCCTTTGAATTTACAAATACGGGAGATGCTCCTCTATTAGTTACTGGTGCAGAGTCTACAGTAAGTTCTATTGTTGTAACTAAACCTGCTGCAGCAATTCAGCCGGGCAAAAAAGGAAAAATCGATGTAAAATATAATATGGTCGCAGGACCTATTCGTAAAACAATTACTGTTGAAACAAACGCAGTAAATTATCCTGACGGACGTGTTGCTCTTAAAATTAAGGGTGAAGTTCAATAAAAATTTAAAAACTAAAAATAATAAAAGCCGTTTCTAATATTAGAAACGGCTTTATTTTTATAGATACGTCAGAAATCTTACTTCTCACATCTTTCTTCTTATTTAGCGCATTCTACGGTATCAAACTTATATTTTACACGTTCAAAATCAATTGGCTTATCTTTTACTAAATATGTAACTCCCATAGTAGTCTGCATGGTTCCGTTACCTAAAATAAGCTGATTATTGCGTTTTAAAAGCGCCATCGGATTTTTGAATATTTTGTCTTTATTTTCATTGTCTTTAAAAGTATAATCTATAAATAAAGTATCACCACGAAATTCACCCGTAACTTCTCCGGTTCTAACTGTCGAAGGCGCTACTTTCATAACCATATCTCCAGCTAACTTTCCGTTTTTTAAACTATTTAATTTTAAATCTACTGTATCCTTTTCATAAATTGCTTTGTAACATGCCGTACTTACAACTTTTTCACCTTCCGCTTTTGCAGCTTCTGCAGCTTTTTGTTTTTCTTCATTTTTACAACTTTGCAATCCGATAAAGGATAAAAGCAAACAAGACAAGGTTAGATTTCTCATACTATTTTTCATTTGGTTGATATAGCTATAAAAGTAGAGAAAAAAGGTTTTTCTTTTTTCAATTATTTTATAAATTTTTAATTACAAATTCAGATCTTCTGTTTAGTTCGTGTTCTTCTTCAGAGCAAGATTCGTCTGTTTTACATTTTACAATTGGCACCGATTCGCCATAGCCTTTTGCAGAAACTCTTTTGGCTTCAATTCCAGATTGAATGATAAATTCTCTTGTTGAATCAGCTCTTTTCTGAGATAAATCTGCATTGTATTTTGCGCTTCCTCGTGAATCGGTATGTGATCCAATTTCGATTACCATTCCCGGATATTTTTTCATCAGTTCGACAACTCTTCCTAAAATCACTTTTGATTCTTTACGAATGTACCACAAATCGTAATCAAAATAAATCGGGTCTGTTTTGATAATTAAGCGATCTTTGTCTTTTACCACATCTTTCTCTTGCGCTAAAATTTCTTTTACCTTTTCGTTCTTTTTAACTTCAGCTGCAACAATGGCTGCGGCTTTGGCTTTTTTCTCCTTTTCTTTTAATTCGATAGCCGCCAAAGCCTCTTTTTTCTTATTCTCTTCTTCGATAATAATTTCCTGCTTTCTCTTATTTTCGGCAACTTGTTTTTCTTCTTGTTTGATAACTTCTAAAGATTTAAGCGCCAAAGAACCATCATTTACTTTATCTCTTGTTTTGTCTAAAGTCAAAATTTTGGAGGCATTGGTATAATTTTCTTTGGATGCTGAAATTTTATACGAAGTCTCGCAAGCAACTGTAAAACTAAATTTTCCGTCGGCAGAAGTCGTGATGGTATTTAAAGTTTTATCCTCTGAATCTTGCAGCAAAACAGTAGCGTTTTCTAGCGCCAATTGTGTATCAATATCAGTAATGATTCCGGCAATAAACTGCTTGCAATCCTCAACGATTAAGTCTTTTATTTCTTTAAATTGATAAATATCATCGCTTCCCTTTCCTCCTTCTCTATTAGAAGCAAAAAATCCTTCTTTGGTATCTGAATCTATATTAAACGCAAAATCATCTGAATTGGAGTTTAACGGAAGTCCAACATTTGTAGGTTTTGAATATTCGTTTGCTTTAATTTCAGAAATAAAAACGTCTAAAGACCCGTAACCCAAATGTCCGTCTGAAGAAAAATAAAGTTTGTTATCTGCCGATGCAAAAGGAAACTGTTCTCTTTTATCGGTATTAATTTCTGAACCCAAATTTTTCGGGGTATCAAATGCTCCTTTATTGATATTAACCGAATAAATATCAAAAGAACCGAAAGATCCCGGCATATCTGAAGCAAAATACAATATTTTCTCATCTGCGCTTAAAGCGGGATGTTCTACAGAATAATTCGGACTATTAAACGGAAGCGAAGTAACATTTGTCCATTTTCCTTCAACCAATTCTGCTTTAAAAATTTGAAGATTTGAGATTTTCTTGTCGTCTTTTTTCTTCTTTCCTCCTTTTGAATTGTTACGCGTAAAATACATCGTTTTACCATCTTTCGTAAAAACGGCATTCGATTCGTGCATTCCTGTTTTTAATTCTTTAGCAAAATAATGAACAATAGAGTCTGCTGAATTTATGTTTTTTAATGGAATCGAAACCAAATTCAAATACGTTTCGTTATCCCATTTATACTTTTTATCAAACAAACCTGGTTTCAATTTTACACCCGCAAAAACTAAATTCTCTTTGTATTTTACAGCTCCAAACTCAGAATTGGGCGTATTTATCGCAAGGTTTTTAATCTCAAAACGTTTCCCAATTGCAGTGACATTTTCTAGAGTCTTCAGTTCTTTTTCAAAATTGACTATATCTTCAGAATTGGCCGATTTGGCATAATATTCTTTTAAATTGGCATTTGCATCATCGTAACGGTTTGTTGCTTTTAATGTCTGCGCGTATCTAAAATAATATTCCCTGTCTAAATTATTGCTGTAATTAGAAACCAAAAGACGGTAATAACGCTGTGCTTTAATCAAGTCGTTGGTATAGAAATAAGAGTCAGCAAGATTTTTAATGACTTCTTGTGACGGTTTTTCGTCAGCTAATTTTTGATATAGAATAATCGCTTCGCTGTAATACGTTTTGTCAAAAAAACGTTTTGCTCTGGCGAGTTCCTGATCTTGTGCGTTTATAAACTGTATTGAAAATACGAATATAATAACGAGTAATTTTTTCATATTTTTCATTTTAGAAGAATCTTGGAGATTTATCAAATCCTTTTCCTAACAAGTCCAAATCAAATAGCAGCATAATCTCGTGCGTTCCCGAGTTAAACTGTCCGAAGTTCGTAAGCGTATAATCGTAGGCATAACCCACTCGTAGCGTAGGCGTCACATTAATATTAAACATTGCACTTACAGAATCATCAATTCTATATGCTGTTCCAAACTCAAATTTTTCGTTGTACAGAACATTGGCTGTAACGTCTAAAGTAATTGGCGCTCCTTTTACAAATTTTGACATAAATGCAGGTTTTAATTTCAACCTGTCATTAAGCTGAAAAACATAACCAGCGGTCAAGAAAGTGTGTATTTCTTCAGAACCAAAGGCATTAATACCTGATTTTTCCTGAATGTATTTCGACTTTAGCAAGTTCGGCACAGAAAGTCCGACATATAGATTATCTCTAAAATAGTAAGCCCCAACCCCGATATTTGGTTTTGTTGCATTTATATTTTCAGCAAAAGCAAAATCGGTCTGAGGATCTGTAAATCGAAAGCCATTGAAATTACTTTGCATAGAAGAAAATCCCGCCTTTAAACCCAGCGACAGTTTATTTGTTCCAGCCAGTTTTAAAACATAGGCAAAATCTGCATAGACATTATTTTCTTTTTTGGCACCGTCTCCAATATCATCTGAAACGAAGGAAATCCCTGCTTCTATTTTATCTGAAATAGCAGTATGTCCGAAAAATGTAAATGTTTTTGGAGCTCCATTAGCACCCACCCATTGCGTTCTATACAGTCCTCCAAAATTCATCATGGCGGGAACTCCTGTAGCATACGCAGGATTAACAATGCTCATATTGTACATGTAATGTGTATATTCTGGATCTTGCTGGGCAGAAATAGACAAACAGAAAAGAAAATTTATGAGGAGTATTATTTTTTTCATTTGAAAAACTATATTAAAAATGTAAAAGAGATTTAGCGATTTAAATAAAGACGGCCTTGTTTTGGCGGTTTGTTGTCTTTATTAAAATGCAGTACATAAAAATAAACTCCGTTGGGCGCTATACCGCCAGCGATGCCGCTTTTCTCGTAATTTTTGCCATCCCAAGCCGGTTTATTATTATCTCCTTTATACATTCCATTTCCATATCTGTTATAAATTTCAAGCGTATAATTCGGGTATAAAAATTCGATATCTTTTATCACAAACGAATCATTTACACCATCTCCGTTTGGCGAAAATCCGTCTGGAATAAAAAATTCGTATTGTGCAACCTCACAGTCCTGCAATGAAACTTTTACTTCCTTATAATTATCAGAAAGACATCTTGTTGTTTCATTTAAATCATAACCGTAATATGTTGCATTATGAACCAATAATGTTGTTGAAGGCAGTAAATTTCCGTCTACTGCATCATACCAGGAAACTGTTGAAGGAACGTTTGTTTTATCAGACAAATCGCTTATTTTCGGATTGGCCAATCCACAGAAATCTGCTGCTCCATTCATTTCTGGTGCTGGCGTATCGTATACAATTACTGAAATTTTTGCTGGTGCTGAAATACATCCTTCCGCAGAAGTTTCTCTAATATAATAATCTTCGGTTTTTAAAATATAATCGGTTGCAAGTGGCGTTGTTGCTGTTGCAGAATTGTACCATTTGTACTGCGTTCCTTTTGGATCTAAATTGGCAATAACCGCTTCATCAACTTTACAGAACTGCTGATCTAAAGCAACTGGTGCCGGCGGAATTGGGTTTATTACAAAATCATCTGCACTATTGCTTAAGACTGCCACACAATTTGTAACGGTATTGGTTACATTTAATAACGTGATTTTTGTTGCACCCGAATTTAAAAGCAATTCAGCAGGGATAATAAAATCAAGTTTGCCATTTGTTACGGCTTTGGTAACGGTTTGTACGGCAGAAACATTGCTTTCTGACAGCGCATACGAAATACTGGCATTGGTTAAATTTCCTAAACCCGAAACTGCTACAGTCACAGGCGCATTCAAACAATAGTCACTAACTGCTGCGGTTACAGTAACAGCATTTGGCAACGGATTGATATATAAATTTCCGGCAACATTCGCAGAGCTGGTGCATTGTGGTGCTGGATTTGTAATGTCAACAATATTATAAATGGTAATTACTGATAATCCGCTTCTTACATTCAGGTTTCCCGGAATGCTAAAAGATGCTTTTCCCCCAACTGCAATCATATCTGCTGTTTCTCCCATTGCCAGATTATCTCCATTTATATTGTAAGAAATACGATAAGTGCCATCTGTCAATTGAGGTGCAGTCACTTGAATCGTTGCTGCATCGTTCTGGCAAACCGCAAGTGCAGTTAATGTAGCATTGGTCAAACGCGGTAACGGATAAATAGTCAAAACGGTAGAAAACGGACTAAATATGTCTGTACATTTTCCTTTAGTCGATGTTGATACTATGCCTGTAACAGTAATAGTGTATTGGCCTACTTGTTTAAAATAACTTGCTCGTATTGGAAAATTAACCACTCCATTGACAAAATTTGCTGTTGTTCTTTCAACTCCTAATGCGCCTGGTCCTGCAACGCTTATACTAACTTCATATGCTCCATCTGGAATACTGTCAGGACCCTGGGTAATTTTTACTGAATAAGTGGCTGTTGGAATATCCGATACGCAGATATCTTTACTCACTTCAATTTTTGCTCCAGTAAAATCAAGTCTTTTTTCAAGAGTAATTATTACAGTAGCTTCTTTATCTTCACAAATATTATTATCCGGAAGTGCTAAAACTCTATAGGTGTAGGAATATTTTCCTTGGCCATATGTATCAAACAATTCCTGAAGATTAATATTATGATCCGTGTCAGAAGTTAGTCCTAAACCCCTCCATGTACCGCCACTGTCTTCACCGGTAAGTTGGTCAAATAAATCTAAATCGGTATATCCGCCCAAATCAGTAGTACCGCATAAAATCAAATCTTGTGGTTCACCTTCTTTTGGCCCTATTAAAACGGTCACTTGCACATTGGTAGACTTACTATTAGGAGAACATGCTAATACTGGGGGTACGGTATAAACAAAATGAAACGTGGTTTTGACTTTAAGATCCTTAACATGTATTATAGCCGATGCAGGCTGTCCGGTATCGGTAGTCCAAGTTCCATTTACATGTGGTCCCATTACTTTACTGTCAAAAGCGGTAAAAAGATTAAAAGCATCATCTTCATTACAAATTGTTGCTTCAGATCCCACTCCTACATAAGCACCTATTGTAATGGTGACTACTGCTTTATTATTTGTACATCCTGAAGTGGCTGGAGCTGTATAAGTATATTTATAAGTTCCGCCAGCACGAATAAACTGCACACTCAGAATACCTGTAGAAGCATTTAAACCCTCTTTATTAGTACCTGTCCAAGTTCCGCCGGGAACTGGAGAACCACCTAACAAAGAAAATAAATTTATGTACTGATAAATTGGATTTGAAACATCACAAATAAGTTCATTTACATTATCCGTACCTGCGCATTGTGCATTAGATTTTGACGGAAAAAATGATAAAAAAAGAAAAAAAAGCACAAAATATGAGGACCCAATGTAGTTTTTTAGCATAGATTTATTTTTTTATAAACATAAGAAAATTATAGTCTTATTTAAATAAAAAACATAATTTTCTTATTAATTCACATAAAACTCAAATAAATGATAAAAAACAACAACAAATCTAAAATTTATAAATACAATAAAAAAGACAGGTTTATAATTCATCCTCAAGCTTAAACCTAAATTTTAAAATCAGGCTATTTCGCTCTACCTCAAGTGTAATCCAGGTATCATTTTCAGACTTTAAGAGATTATTTATTTGTTGCAATGTGTATTTATACGGAATAGCATTATTTATACTCACAATAATATCTCCTTGTTTAAGTCCGCATTTTTCTGCTGCAGATTTTTTACGAATATTCACTATTTCATAAACTGGTTTTAGCGAAAATTTATATCTAAAATTATCATCTTTCTTATTATCCTCAACCTCCCTCGCAGTTGTAGCAACTTGTACTGTTTCTAAGTGAACTGTCTCCTGAACCCATTGTAATCCATTATGCTGTACAGTAATACCACTTTTATTGTACGTGAAAGGTTCTGAGAATTTACTATTCTTTTTTAGATACAATTTTTGATCTGCATAATCTAATACTAACGTAAATCTTTTTAAGATCTCACCACCTACCGATCCTATTCGTCCAGGAACCATTTTAACATTTCTAACTGATGTAGAATCCGGAAATGAAACTATCGGACTTTTAAAATCGAATTCATCGATAGAAAATTTTGAAATTTTCGCCCGATGCCCCTCTATATCTCCACTAAAACCTTTACCCAGAAAATCCGGAAAATTCTTTTTTGGTAATTTTATTTTCTTGTTTTCAAAAATCCAAAAAGCATCACTGTTACCAATATCAATAAGCAATTTTGCATCAACAGCAACACTGTCAACAATAGCTGTTGCACTTATATACGGCTTTGATCTTTCAATAGAAATTGGTACCGCTCTAAATTTCTTTTTAAGTGTTTCTTTAATTGATTTATTATCCTGATAAATACAAATCTTCTTTTTCAGATAGTTTATTTCTACCAAATTATGCTTGAAAAATTTATATCCAATTATACCATTTACAGGAATTCCAATGTGCGAAGACAAATTAAATCCCTGATCTAAAATAATGTACAATAAATGGTTTTCAGATTTTAATCCATGAGTCTCCAAAACATTATTGGTAGACTTTAAGCCTTCAATTTCTTGTTCACTTCCCAATCCGCGAAGTTTTATTTTTTCGACATTTTTAAAACTCACTTCCTGCTTCTCTTCCATACTAAACAAAATCGTTTCTTCGACACCAGAGTCCAGCAAGAAGTTCAATTCAACTCCATTTACATTAATTGGAATAAAAATGAGGTTATTAATCAATTTAAAAGGAATCGTAACCTTATTACTATGGTTAGAGACCATAAAATCATCTTGTGCCTGATTAGTAAAAGATGCTAAAAGCCCAAAAAACAACAAGAAATATTTTTTCATTGATAATATTTTAATATAAAATTAATAAAAATATTGATAATTGTTACATTTTCATAACACCCGATAATGTTTACGTTAAATTCGAAAAAAAAATGCAAATTTGCACTTCAATAATTTAATCTCATGCCAACAATTTCAAGCAAAGGCAGAAACATGCCCGAATCACCGATACGCAAGCTTGCTCCTTACGCAGATTTAGCAAAGCAAAAAGGACACAAAGTGTATCACTTAAACATTGGTCAACCGGATATCAAGACACCCGAAGTGGCCATCGAGGCGGTAAAAAATATTGATTTAACGATTATAGAATACAGTCCATCTGCAGGATATGAAAGTTATAGAAAAAAATTAGCAAAATTTTACCAGCGCCAAAATGTAAACGTTAACTCAGAAGACATCATTATTACTACTGGTGGTTCTGAAGCCTTATTGTTTGCACTGGCCACGATTACAGATCCGGGAGATGAAATCATTATTCCTGAACCTTTTTATGCTAATTATCATGCATTTGCTTCCTCTACAAGCGCAACAGTAGTTCCAGTAATTTCGACTATCGAAACAGCTTTTGCATTACCAAGTATTGAAGAAGTTGAAAAACTAATTACACCAAAAACAAAAGCAATTTTAATATGTAATCCTGGAAACCCAACTGGTTATTTATACTCAGAATCTGAGATTAAACAATTGGCAGGTCTAATTAAAAAATATGATTTGTACTTAATCGCTGATGAAGTATATCGCGAATTTTTATATGACGGAGATGATGTGCATTATTCTGTAATGAATTTAGAAGACGTACAGCAAAATGTAATCATGGTAGATTCTGTTTCAAAAAGATACAGTATGTGCGGTGCAAGGATTGGTTGTTTGGTTACTAAAAATAAAGACGTACTGGCAACTGTAATGAAGTTTGCTCAGGCACGTTTAAGTCCGCCAACAATTGAGCAAATTGCTTGCGAAGCAGCAATAGATACACCACAAAGTTATTTTGACGAAGTCATTTCAGAATACAAAGAACGCCGAGACACTTTAATCACTGAATTAAATAAAATTGAAGGTGTTATTGTCACCAAACCAAAAGGAGCTTTTTACTGTATTGCACAATTACCAATTGAAGATTCAGACGATTTTGCACAATGGCTTTTGGAAAGTTATGACTTAAACGGTGAAACTGTAATGATTGCTCCCGCAAAAGGATTTTATTCTACACCAGAAATGGGTTTAAATCAGGTGCGTATTGCGTATGTTCTGAACAAAAAAGATTTAATTACAGCGGTAAATATATTAAAAGAAGCGTTACAAGTTTACAATTCAAAATAACGTTAAACTTAATTCATCTTTCAAAAGACAATAACCATTTGTGTTATTGTCTTTTGTATTTTAAGTAAACCTGTATTTGAGCTTAATTTAAATTATATCCAAAAAGGAACAATTAAATAGTAAAAAGCATAGAAAAGGTTTCCTATTTATTAATTATCTTTACCGCCTTAAAAAGATATACCACATTATAATAGTAGTTCTTAATGATAAATAACGAAGATTTTTTAGACGAAATAGGTGACAGTCATTTCAGCAGTAATGCTAAAAACCCTTTAAGAGAGGATGCATTTGACTTAACTGATGACGAGAAAATAGAAAAAATTAAAAAAGATGTCGAAAATATTCTGCAAACGCTTGGAATGGATTTGACTGATGACAGCATAAAAGGCACTCCAAACAGAGTTGCAAAAATGTTTGTAAAAGAAATTTTTGGTGGTTTAAATCCTTCAAAACAACCAAAGGCTTCTACTTTTGACAATAATTACAAATATGGTGAAATGTTGGTAGAAAAAAACATCACTGTTTATTCTACTTGCGAACACCACTTACTTCCAATTATTGGTCGTGCTCACGTAGCTTATATTTCAAGCGGAAGAGTAATTGGTTTATCTAAAATGAACCGAATTGTTGAATATTATGCTAAAAGACCTCAGGTACAGGAGCGTTTAACTATGCAGATTGTTCAGGAATTACAAAAAGCTTTAGGAACAGAAGATGTAGCCTGCGTAATTGATGCAAAACACCTTTGCGTAAATTCAAGAGGAATTAAAGATATCGAAAGCAGCACCGTAACGTCTGAATTCGGCGGAAAATTCAAAGATCCTCAAACCAAAAGAGAATTTCTTGATTACATTAAATTAGAAACTCAATTTTAGATATTTGGTTAATCGTTTATTTGTTAAATCGTTTAATCGAAACAGTTAAACAAATAAACGGTTAAATAAAAAAAATGTACGTTTTCTCGTTTGAAAAATTAGAAGTTTGGCAAAATTCAAGAATTTTTATTTTAGAAGTTTATAAACTGACTTCTCAATTTCCTTCTAATGAATCATTTGGAATAACTTCACAGATAAAAAGAAGTTCTTCTTCTATAGTAACAAATATTGCGGAAGGAACATCTAGAAATACAAATAAAGATAAAGCTCATTTTTTAACGATTTCCTATTCATCTGCCATGGAAACATTAAATCATTTAATTATTTCAAAAGATTTAAATTATATTTCAGAAAATGAATACACAATGTCGTGAAAAACTTGAAAAAATTTGTAATCAAATAAATAATATAAAAAAATATTATCTTTCACAAGAATAAATCCGACAATCACAATTAAACAAATTAACGATTAAACGATTAAACGATTAAACTTAACACTATGCCTTTATATACAAGTCAACCGCTAAAAATATACAATTCACTTTCAGGTGAAAAAGAAAATTTCAATCCTATTCATGAGGGAAATGTTGGAATGTATGTTTGTGGACCAACGGTTTATAGTAATGTGCATTTAGGAAATGTGAGAACTTTTATGTCATTTGACGTTATTTTCAGGTATTTTTTACATCTGGATTACAAGGTGCGTTACGTTCGTAATATTACGGATGTAGGACATATTGTAGATGACGTTGATGAAGGTGAAGATAAAATTGCAAAAAAAGCACGTTTAGAACAATTAGAACCAATGGAAGTTGTACAACGATATACTGTCGATTTTCATGATATTCTAAAATCTTTCAATTTTTTACCACCAAGTATTGAACCTACGGCAACAGGCCATATTATCGAACAAATTGAAATCATCAAAAAAATTATGGATACCGGAATTGGTTATGAAGCCAATGGATCTGTTTATTTTGATGTTGTAAAATACAACGAAACTAACAATTACGGCGTTTTAAGTGGTCGAAATATCGAAGACATGCTTGCTAATACCCGTGATCTTGATGGTCAGTCAGACAAAAGAAATCCGCAGGATTTTGCTCTTTGGAAAAAAGCAGAGCCTCAACATATCATGAGATGGCCTTCACCTTGGAGCGATGGTTTTCCGGGCTGGCATCTTGAATGTACTGCAATGAGTACTAAATATTTAGGTAATCATTTTGATATTCACGGTGGCGGAATGGATTTAAAGTTCCCACATCATGAATGCGAAATTGCACAAAATGAAGCTTGTACAGGTCAATCTCCGGTAAATTACTGGATGCATGCTAACATGCTAACTTTAAACGGTAAAAAAATGGCAAAATCAACTGGTAATAATATTTTACCGGGAGAAATTTTAAGCGGAGACAACACTATTCTTAGTAAAGCTTTTTCTGCTTCGGTAACGCGATTTTTTATGTTACAAGCACATTACAGAAGCATTCTTGACTTTTCTGATGATGCTATCGTTGCTGCAGAAAAAGGATACAAAAGATTGATGGAAGCTGTAGATGCATTACCAACTATTCAGGCAAGCAATACAAGTTCTATAGATATTGCATCATGGAAACAATTATCCTACGATGCCATGAACGACGACTTTAATACGCCAATTTTAATTGCGCAGTTATTTGAAGCCGTTCGTTATATCAATTTACTAAAAGAAGGAAAAGAAACACTTACATCTGAAGATCTAAAAACTTTTGCAGCTGCAATAAATGCTTTTGTTTTTGATGTTTTAGGTCTAAGCGACGAAAAAGCTACTGACAGCAATAACGACAAACTGGAAGGCGTTGTAAACATGCTTATCGGGATGAGAAATCAAGCCAGAGCAGATAAAAACTTTGCACTTTCTGATCAAATTCGTGACCAGTTGATTGCTTTAGGCATTCAATTGAAAGACGGAAAAGAAGGAACAAGTTTCTCTATCTAAGATACACAAAAGCTAATAAACCATGAAAGCCATAACTCCGTTTGTTTTATTAGTGCGCTTTTATCAAAATGCGATTTCACCCTTTACTCCTGCATCTTGTAGGTTTGAGCCAACATGCTCAACCTATATGATTCAGGCATTGCAAATTCACGGCTTATTTTATGGTGGATATTTAGGAATAAAACGTATTTTAAGCTGTCATCCGTGGGGAAGAACCGGCTACGACCCTGTACCGGAAAAGAAATGTTCACATAAACATTAACTTTTTATAAAGAGGATCTCTACTTTAAATATTTATTTTTACAACCAATAAAAAAATACAATACTACATGACACACGCCTTAAACTTGGTTTGGAACCCATCAGAAGGAATCAATCTGGGATTTTTTATGATTCGTTATTATAGCTTAATGTTCGTAATTGCCTTTGGTTTAGGATGGTTTCTAATGAAAAAGATCTTCGAACGCGAAAATGAATCAATTGATAAACTGGATTCTTTATTTGTTTGGACTGTTTTAGCCACATTAGCAGGCGCACGTTTAGGACATGTTTTCTTTTACGACTGGGAATATTTCAGAAATCATTTACTTGAAATCATTTTGCCTTTTAGATTTGAACCAAAATTTGAATTTACAGGATACCAGGGACTCGCAAGTCACGGAGCTGCAATCGCAATCATAATTGCCATGTATTATTACAGCAAAATGATCTTAAAACGTCCGTTATTATGGATTTTAGATCGTGTAGTTATTCCAGTTGCAAGTGGCGCCATCTTTGTTCGTTTAGGCAATTTTTTCAATTCTGAGATTATCGGACACGATACGACTTCTGCATTCGGAATCCGTTTTTTACATGATCAGTTCAGTAAATCTGAAGCTGTAAATGCAACTCAGATTGCAGATCCAAAAGAGGCTTATAATGCAATTGCAACAGATCCAAAATTTGCTGATTTATTAGCTCAGGTACCGGCAAAACACCCAACACAGTTATACGAAGCAATTTGCTATGTATTTGTATTTGCTGTTTTATATTTCTTATACTGGAAAACAAATGCAAGACTTAAATCAGGCTATTTATTCGGATTATTTTTAGTACTGTTATTTGTTGTTCGTTTTATAGTTGAATTTGTAAAAGAAAGTCAAGGCGGCTTTGAAAGCGAATTAGGAGGCTATTTTTCGACCGGACAATGGTTAAGCATACCTTTTATCATAATTGGTGCTTTTTTCATCATCAGAGCGCAAAGAAACCCTTTAGCAGCTTCATAATAAAAAAGCCTACAAAATACAAAAGCCCAATATTTTAAATATTGGGCTTTTTTTTATAGCTGATATAAAATACCAAACTCTATATTTTTAGTATTATAACCCGCATTATCACTTGTCAATCCAGCATTTGAAACGTGTCTTATTGATGGTCGCACATCAAATTGCAGCTTTTTTACATTTACACTAAACCCAAGAGCCAAAACATCAGCAAAGGCAAATCCATTAGACATTCTTTCTGTTTCGGTATCTGTAATCATAGGTCCTACACTTCCCAGAACATAAACCGAATAGGTTTCATTAAAAGGTTTTCTAACTAAAAATCCAACATTTAAGACATATTCCCGAATATCCTTTAATTTAGTATACTCCGTTCTTTTCTCTTCAAAATTTGGTACCTCTGGCTTAACAAAGTAAAAATTCAATAATTGATGTTTGGCAAAATTAATTTCAGGCTGAACCAAAATTTCATACTGAAAATGCTTTGTTTTCTTCAAGACATAATACAATTGCATTTTGTAAAAATGATTTTCAAAAGTATAGTCTTTGTTACTAAATTCACTCCCAAATCCGTACCCCACTCCAAGTCTAAAATTTTCCTTTTTATATTGCGCTTTTACTTGCAATACGACCAGGAATAATATTAAACAGAAAAGTACCTTTTTCACCATAGCTAACTTTTGAATTTTAAATATAAAAAAAAGATCCAGTTTTCACTGGATCTTTTTCTATTTAAGATAAGCTTTAAATTAAGCTTTATTGTGTTTGTCTTCGATATTATGTTTTTCATCACTTGAAATCGTATCAACCAATACTGGTGTAGCGATAAATAATGAAGAATAAGTACCTACAACAATACCAATTAACATAGCAAAGATAAATCCTCTGATTGATTCTCCACCAAAGATAAACATCGTTAATAATACGATGATCATCATCAATGATGTATTCAATGTTCTTGATAATGTAGTATTGATAGAAGCGTTTACGATATCTTCAAAGCTACCTTTACGGTTACCGATGATAAACTCTCTCACCCTGTCAAATACAATTACAGTATCATTCATAGAATAACCGATAACTGTAAGAATTGCAGCGATAAAGTGCTGATCCATTTCCATATGGAAAGGCATGAATTTATAACATAAAGAGTAGATTCCTAATACAAAGATTACGTCATGCGCAACAGCTGCAATCGCACCTAATGAATATTGCCATTTACGGAAAGAAACCATTAAGTATAAGAAAATAACTGCCATCGCACCAAGAACTGCCCAGTATGAATTTGTTTTAATATCTTCAGAGATAGAAGCTCCAACTTTAGATTGTTGTACAACTCCAACAGTTTTACCATCAAAAGAATTTATAAATTTCTCATAAGTAACATTAGGGAAATATTTCTCTAAAGCTTTGTATAACTTTTGATTCACTTCTTCGTCAATTGCAACACCGTCTTCTTTAATTTTGTATTTAGTTGTGATTTTCAACTGATCATCATCACCTAATACTTTAGCTTCAACCGGAGTTCCGAAAGCAGTTGATAATTCATCAGAAATAACTGTTGCATCAACTGGTTTTTCAAATTTAACCTGGAATGTTCTTCCTCCAACAAAATCTACACCTTCATCTAATCCGTTAACGAAGAAGATAGAAACTAAACTTACTACTGTTACAATAGAAGAGAAGATATAAGTGAATTTTTTGATTTTAATGAAATCAAAGTGGAAGTTTGTAAACCAGTTTTTAGTAATGTTTGTACAGAAAGTCAAATCAGCTTTTCCAGCAATATTTCTGTCAATAAAAATTCTTGCAATAAAGATTGATGTAAACAATGAAGTTACGATACCAATTAATAAAGTTAAAGCAAAACCTTTAATTGGTCCTGTTCCAAAAATAAACAAGATCGCTCCAGTTAAAACGTGTGTTACGTTTGCATCAATAATAGAACGCATTGCTCCGTGCCATCCGTAAGATGCTACAACAGCCTCAGATAATGATTTACCTTCACGTAATTCTTCTTTTGCTCTTTCAAATATAATAATGTTTGCATCTACTGCCGTACCTAATGTTAATACGATACCTGCAATACCTGGTAATGTCAATACAAAACCAAAACTTGCCATAATTCCAAACAAGAAAAGTAAGTTTAATAATAACGCAAGGTTAGCATACCAACCCGCTTTACCATAATAGAATACCATCCATAAACAAACTAATAAAAATCCTAATACAGAAGAAACTGTACCTGCATCAATTGCAGCCTGACCTAAAGATGGTCCAACAACAGTTGATTGAATAATATCTGCAGAAGCTGGTAATTTACCTGCATTTAATACGTTAGCTAAATCTTTAGTTTCAGCAACATCAAAAGAACCTGTAATTTCAGATCTTCCTCCAGCGATTGGTCCGCTAGTAACTCCAGGAGCAGAATAAACGATATCATCTAAAACAATAGCGATATATCCTTTTTGAGAGAATGCTCTTCCTGTTAATTCTTCCCACACTTTAGCACCCTGACTGTTCATTTGCATAGAAACAGCTGGTTTACCTAATTGGTCAAAAGTATCTTTTGCATCAGTAACAACTCCACCGCTCATAGCAGGAACATTGTCTCTGTTACCTTTTAAAGCGTATAATTCTACTGCTTCAACTTCTTTTCCTTTAGCATCTTTTAAAGTAGTTGGTTTACTCCAAACAAATTTTGCATTGTGTTGGTCTGAACCTAATAAAATTCTAATATCTGCTCTTTTGAAATAAGCATTTACAGTAGCAGTATCTTTAGGAGCAAAATAACCTAAAACTGGTCCACCACCCTGACCGATCATTTTGTCAAATAATGGATTGTTTCCTTTTTTAGTATCTACAGAATCTTTTGCATCAGTTAATAATGCATTCAATGAATCTTTAGCAACAGTTTTAGTTTCTGTTTTCTTAACTTCAGTTTTCTTCAAAGCCTCATTAGAAGCTACTAAGAAGTTACCAATTTCTTCAATTTTGAAAGTTTCCCAAAACTCTAATTGAGCTTTACCTCCCAATAATTTTTTAATTCTGTCAACATCTTTAGCACCTGGAAGCTCAACTAAGATTCTTCCTGTTTCTCCTAATTTTTGAATATTAGGTTGTGTTACTCCAAATTTGTCAATACGCTCTCTTAATACTTTATAAGCACTTTCAACAGACTCATCAACTTTTTTCTTAATTACTTTTTGAACTTGTGCATCAGACATTTGAAAATCAATTCCACCTTCTCCTTGTAAACCTCTGTTTGCAAAGATATCTGGCGAAGCCAATTTTACAGTTCCGTTTGAGTTAGCCTCAAAAGCTTCAAAAAACTTATTTAAATACGTTTTGTTTCCTTCTAAGTTTGCAGTTGCATCAGCTAATGATTTATTAAATACTGGGTTCTTAGAATTATTTGCTAATCCTTTTAAAACGTCTTTAATAGAAATTTGAAGAATTACGTTAATTCCTCCTTCTAAGTCAAGACCTTTGTTTAGTTGTTTGTTTTTTACTTCATTGTAAGTAAAATCCGTAAAACCAAGATTAAACACTTTTTCTTTACCAATAGAATCTAAATATTTTAGCTCTTTATCAGGATTGTCTCCTGCAAAAGCCTTAGCTTCACTTTTGACACTATTTGCCACAAAAGTGAAGGATAGTTGGTAAATACTTACCAATGCAAATAGAATTGCGAAAAATTTAATAAGTCCTTTATTCTGCATTATTACTAAAAATTAATTATGTTTTATTGTTTGTTTTTGCTTTAAATTCCCATAAAATAAGCCCTGACATGAGTTTTTAAAACTAAAAAATCGAGATCACGAATTACAACATTTTTTTTAAACCGAGCAAATATATAATTCTCGAAATGATTAAGCAATATATTTATTAATTAATCTCAAAAAAAAGACTGCAAAAGTGCAGCCTTTTTCTTTTTTTACGAAAATTGTTATTATAAAATAGCCTTTAGAGCATCATTCATACCGCGAACAGCATCGGCGCTTTTAGCGAACAAAGCCTTCTCGTTATCGTTTAACTGAATATCTAAAATTTCTTCTACTCCGTTTTTACCAATTATACAAGGTACACCTATACATATATCGTTTTGACCATATTCACCTTCTACGAATACAGAACAAGCAATCATTTTCTTTTGATCGTTCAAAATACTATCAACTAAATATGCTACAGAAGCTCCTGGAGCATACCATGCTGAAGTTCCAAGCAAACCTGTAAGCGTTGCTCCTCCTACCATTGTATCTGCTGCAACTTTTTGCAACACCTCTTCTGAAAGGAACTCACTTACCGGAATTCCGTTATAAGATGCCAAACGAGTTAATGGAATCATTGTAGTATCACCGTGACCTCCAATAACCATAGCAGAAATATCGTTTGCTGGTTTATCTAAAGCTAGAGAAAGATAAGTTCTAAAACGAGAACTATCTAAAGCTCCTCCCATACCTATAATTCTATTTTTTGGTAATCCTGTTGCTTTTAAAGCTAAATAAGTCATAGTATCCATTGGATTAGAAACTACAACAATTATAGTGTTTGGAGAATGTTTCAATACATTTTCAGCAACTGTTTTTACAATTCCTGCATTTATACCTATTAATTCTTCGCGTGTCATTCCTGGTTTTCTTGGAATTCCTGATGTAATCACTACTACATCACTTCCGGCAGTTTTAGAATAATCATTGGTTACACCAGATACTTTGGTATTAAAACCTGTATTTGTTGCACATTGCATAATATCCAACGCTTTACCTTCGGCAAAACCTTCTTTAATATCCAACAACACTACTTCGCTTGCAATTCCTCTATAAGAAATAACATCCGCACAGGTAGCTCCAACATTTCCTGCTCCTACAATAGTAACTTTCATATTTTATACTTTATCGGTTATTAATTAATTTGTTTATGTTTTAAATCAACAATTCGTTTAATCGTTTAAGTAAATCTAAACAATTAAACGAATTGAATGTTGCATTTTATTAAGCATCGATGTTTGCGTAAACCGCATTTTTCTCGATAAATTCTCTACGTGGCGGAACTTCATCTCCCATTAGCATAGAGAAAACTCTATCAGCTTCTGCCAGACTATCGATTGTTACCTGACGTAAAGTTCTGAAGTTAGGATCCATTGTAGTTTCCCACAATTGTTCTGCATTCATCTCTCCAAGACCTTTATAACGCTGAATACCGGCACTTCCACCCATTCTTTCGTTCGCCTGATCACGTTGAACATCGTTCCACGCATATTCTTTTTTATTTCCTTTTTTAACCAAGTATAAAGGTGGCGCTGCGATATAAACGTGACCTTCTTCGATTAATTCTTTCATGAAACGGAAGAAGAACGTTAATATTAAGGTAGAAATGTGACTACCATCGACGTCGGCATCACACATGATGATTACCTTATGATATCTTAGTTTTTCAAGGTTTAGTGCTTTACTATCTTCGGCAGTACCAACCGTTACTCCAAGAGCAGTAAAGATATTTCTAATCTCTTCGTTTTCGAATACTTTATGATGCATCGCTTTCTCAACGTTCAGGATCTTACCACGTAATGGTAAAATTGCCTGAAAATTACGATCACGACCTTGTTTTGCTGTTCCACCAGCCGAATCTCCCTCGACAAGGTAAACCTCACATCTTGCTGGATCTTGTTCTGAACAGTCAGATAATTTTCCTGGTAATCCACCACCGCCCATAACGGTTTTACGTTGTACCATTTCACGCGCTTTTTTCGCTGCGTGACGAGCCTGAGCTGCTAAGATTACTTTTTGGATGATTAATTTTGCATCATTTGGATTTTCTTCCAAATAATTCTCTAACATCTCTCCAACAGCCTGAGAAACCGGAGAAACAACCTCTCTGTTTCCAAGTTTAGTCTTAGTTTGTCCCTCAAATTGAGGCTCTGAAACTTTTACCGAAATAATCGCTGTTAATCCTTCACGGAAGTCATCTCCTGCAATTTCGAATTTCAATTTATCCAGCAAACCAGAAGCATCCGCATATTTTTTAAGCGTTCTTGTCAAACCACTTCTAAAACCTTGTAAATGCGTACCTCCTTCGTGTGTATTAATATTATTTACGTAAGAAAAAATATTCTCAGTATAACTTGTGTTATAAATTAAAGCAACTTCAACAGGGATTTCACCTTTATCGTGATCCATACTGATTACGTGAGAAACAATTGGCTCACGATTTCCATCCAGATAACGAATGTATTCTTTTAATCCTTCTGTAGAATGAAATACCTCACTTCTGAATTCTCCTTTTTCATCTACTTCTCTCTTGTCTGTAAACGTAATTGTGATTCCTTTATTCAGGAAAGAAAGCTCACGCATACGCGCTGACAACGTATCATAAGAGAACTCTGTAGTTTGTGTAAAGATCGTATTGTCAGGGTAAAAAGTCTGACGTGTACCTCTTTTTTCTGTTTCTCCGATTTGTTTTACCGGATATAATGATTTTCCTCTTTCGTATTCTTGTTCGTAGATTTTACCTTCTCTAAATACAGTCGATTTCATATGAACCGAAAGTGCATTTACAACAGAAACTCCAACCCCGTGTAAACCTCCTGAAACTTTATAAGAATCTTTATCAAATTTACCTCCTGCACCAATTTTAGTCATTACAACCTCAAGTGCAGAAACTCCTTCTTTTTTATGTAAATCAACCGGAATACCACGACCATTATCTTCAACTGTAACCGAACCGTCTTCGTTGATTGCAACACTAATGGCGTCACAGTGTCCGCCCATCGCCTCATCAATCGAGTTATCAACAACCTCATAAACCAAATGGTGTAGTCCTCGAACTCCTACATCTCCAATATACATCGACGGACGCATTCTTACGTGCTCCATCCCCTCTAATGCCTGAATACTATCTGCTGAATAATTGTTCTTCTTGATTTCTTCGCTCATATAATTTATCCTAAAAAAATGTAATTATTGTCTAACACGCAAATATATAAAAACGCAGACTATATATGTCTTAAAATCCTGTTTAAAGCACTTAAGTTATTAACACAATTGTGTGAAAAATCAAAAAATAAATTCCAAATTCCAAAAATTAGCATTCAAAAAAAAATAAAATCCCAATTTCTGTTAAAAAAGCAAAATCCGAAACAAACAAGAAAGATGTTGTTTCGGATTTTTATTTGACTCTTTTTAAAATTTCAGAAGCTTAATCAACATCTAAAACTCAAAAAATAATTCTCTGTTTATTTCTTATTAAAATCACCTGCATAAATCGAAGTCATTTTATCTAAACTTAAATACTTTCTCAATGCAGTATTAACTTCTTCAACTTTTAGAGCTTTTACTTTGTTTTCAAGATCATCATAATCTTCTAAAGGAACATTGAACTGCAAATATGTATTAACCAAATTCATTAAAGTATCATCGCTTCCTAATCTTGTTTTTCTCTCATTTTGCCAGCTAACCAAATTAGATTTTAATTCCTCAGCGGTAAATCCATCTTTTAAAGCCTTTGAAATTTCTTCTTTAACAGCTACCTCAACAGCATTTTTCTTTGTAGGATTTAGCAATGCATAATATTCCCAAAAAGCAACATCATTTGTTAGTGGCACCTCTATAAAAGATCCCGCTCCATAACTTATCCCTTCTTTTTCTCTCAATCGCATCGGAATACGCGCACTTAAGAAACCTCCACTGCCCAGAATTTCGTTAGCCATCACAAATGCAGGATAATCAGGACTATTACGATCCATTTTAAAATTTATTTTTCCCAGCGCTATAGCATTTTCCTTATCCGGAGTACTATAATCTTTATCTAGTTTACTGGTTTCAAAATAAGTTGGTTTAGCTAATTCATATTTTGATTTTGAATTCCATTTTCCAAAAGTATTTTCCAAAATCTGAGCTGTTGTTTTAGCATCCAGATCTCCAACTACACTTCCTACCCCGTTATTCCCTCCTAAGATATTTTTATAAAAATCGACTATCTCCTTCTGTTTTATCTTTTTAAAAGCCTCTATTTGCTCTGAAATTGTAGGCGTATAAAAAATACTCTCTCTACTATAATTTCCAGTTTGTCTTGCAATTTCAGTAACTGCAATTGTTTGTGGATCATTCAGATTAGATTCGAGATACGTATTATATTCTGTAATTGTTTTATTCAGTTCATTTTCGGGAAAAGTAGAATTAACCAACAAATCTCCTAAAATCTCCATCACTTCTTTAAAACTATCTTTATAAGTAGCAATATTAACCGAAAGGATTTGTCTTGAAAAATTAAAGTTAATACTTGATTTTAACTGATCTAATCGATCCTGAATTTGCTCTTTTGTTCTTGTTGTAGTTCCGGTTGTTAGCAATTGAGCCAAAATCCCGCCTGTATCAACTTTTCCTGCTAATTCTTTCTCATTACTTACAGGAAATTTAAAGTTTGCCTGAACCTTTCCTCCTTTGATTTCTTTTTTAATTAGTCCGTATTTCACACCATTACTTAACTTTCCTTCTGTTAAGTTTTGTTTTAGATTTTTAATCGAAGCCTCAAAAGGAGCGGCTTCTTTTTCTAAAGCTTTTCCTTTGTAATCTTTAGTGATCGCTGCTATCTGTTCATCAGTATATTCAACAGATTTAACTCTTGCTTCTTCTTTTGAAGGAATAAATACACCTACTGTTCTATTATTGCTTCTAAAATATTTTTCAGCTACTCTCTGAATATCTTCTTTAGTCAATTTTTCTACCGTATCACGATATAAATAACCAAGTCTGAAATCCCCAGATCCTATAACTTCTGTAATATTAATGGCATATGAAATGGTATTGTTTTTTACATCTTCAATTTGTTTGATAATTTTTGCCTTAGCTCTGCTAACATCCTCATCGGTGTATTTTGTTGTCGCAATTTTATCCAGCTCTGCTCTTACAATATCCTCGGTCGCTTTAATATCTTTAGTATTTGGAACCGCAACTCCAAAATACATAAAACTTGCATCACGCACCGTTGGTTGCCAATAATATATGCTGGATACTTTTTGAGTTTCTACCAAAGATTTATACAAATATCCCGATGGATCTGCGGTTAAAATTTCTGCCAAAGCATCAATTGCTGCATAATCTTTATCGGCATACGGAGCAGTATGATAAAGAGCTCCAACATTTTTACTGTCACCTGCTCTTTTCAGTTCAACAAATTTCTCTCCGTCCTGCGCAGGCTCAATGGTGTAGGTTTTATCTAAAACTCTTTTAGGTTTCGGAATTACAGCAAAATACTGCCCTACATATTGCAATGCTTTTTTCTCATCAAACTTACCAGCGATCACTAAAGTAGAATTGTCCGGCTGATAATATTTTTCATAAAAAACACGAAGTCTGTTCGCTTTTACGCGCTCAATATCTTCTTTGCTTCCAATTGTACTATTTCCGTAATTATGCCATAAATAAGCAGTCGAAATAATTCTTTCCTGCAAAACGCCATCAGGATTATTTTCGCCAATTTCAAATTCATTTCTTACCACGGAAAATTCTTTATCAAGATCAGTTTGCAGAATCGTGGCATTAATCATTCGATCTGCTTCCATTTCAAGACTCCATTTTAAGTTCTCGTCACTTGATGGAAATATTTCATAATAATTTGTACGATCGTACCAGGTAGTTCCATTTGCATTTCCACCTTTGTCTGAAAGCATTTTTTTTATGTCGCCTAAATTTTTGGTACTTTTAAAAAGCATATGCTCCAGTAAATGAGCCATCCCTTTTTCTCCATAGCCTTCATTTCTGGAGCCTACGTTGTAGACAATATTTACAATCATATTGCTTTGTGAAGCATCCGGAATTAAAAGAACTTTTAATCCATTATTTAATGAATATTCTTTAATTCCTTCAACATTTGTAATGTATTTGGGTAGTTCAGGTTTTTTTTGGGCATAAACTGAATTCATTGCTGCCAGCGAGCAGCACAAAATTCCACTCATTAAAAGGTTTCTCATAAATTATGTTATTTAGTTATTCTTGGTAATCAAATATAGTATTTTTCTTAAATACAATAATCTCCTATTAACTTACTTTTAGAAAATTAAAAACTGAATCTATTTACACAATAAGATTTCCCCTTTACAAGATGAGATTACTTTAACCCTTTATCTCTTATTCCATCAATTGCTGCTTTTACAAAAATCATCTTTATTATATTTTAATTTTGAAGCATCAATTTCTGTTTTCATTACACATTTTGTCCCGCTATCCGCTATATCTTTTGTGGCATCCCGATAGTTATCGGGAACCACAAAAGGATGCCGCTTCTATTGGGGCTAGACAAGATATTTTCGGTTTTTAAAGCTCTTTTACAACAGAAAACTCGATAAAAAATATAAACAAACCTAAATCCTCTAAAAGTTTTATTTTAGACAGAATAAGACAAATCTTCTTTTACTTAATTCTAAAAAAAAAGCACCCCAAATTGGAGTGCTTCTTAAAATTTTAATCTTTATTTTTTATACTGTAGATTTTGATCTTTCAGTTCCGGCTTTTACGTGTGCAGCATTTGCTCTTCCGCTCGGATCTTGATTATCCTGCCATTTCGGAATCCATTTACGTACTGTTTGAGCAGCACTAACCTGTGGATAAAATTTATGAAAAATAGATCGGAACAAGTATGCTTCTTTTGTCGCAGGTGAATTATATGGAAATTCTGCAGCAGCTCCGGCCATTTGCTCATCTGAAACCTGAGACGAACAATATTCTATTAATTCATCAATCCAGTTATAACCTACTCCATCTGAAAATTGCTCTTTCTGGCGCCATAAAATCTCTGACGGCAAATACGGATCTTCCGGTGTATCAAATGCTTTTCTTAAAATATATTTTTCGATTCCGTCATAATTCTTTGGTTGTTTTTCTTCGGTTTTAATTCGAATCGCAACATCTAAGAAATCTTTATCTAAAAACGGAATTCTGGCTTCCAATCCGTGAGCCATTGTTGTTTTATCCACACGCAACAAATCGGCAGTAAACAACTTTTGAACTCTTTCTATTGTTTCATCCTGAAATTCTTCTGTTGACGGAGCGTTTCTGAAATATAAATATCCACCAAAAATTTCGTCGGCACCTTCACCTGAAAGCACTACTTTTATTCCGGTCTCTGCAATAGCTTTAGACAATAAATACATTGGAACGCAAGATCTTACCGAGATAACATCGTAAGTTTCGATATGGTAAATTACTTTTTCTAAAACCTGAACACCTTCTTCTACAGAAAAATGAATTTCATGATGTTCTGTTCCTAAAAAAGCGGCTGCTTTTCTTGCTGCAATATTATCAGGAGCATTTTCATCTAAACCAATAGAAAATGAATGTAATTTTTCTCCATTTCCTTTTAAAAGTCTAGAAGCTATAGACGACACCAAAGAAGTATCTAAACCACCAGATAATACAACTCCTAACGGTACATTGCTTATTAAACGTTTACGCGTTGCTTCGATTAAAGTCTCACGAATTAATTCTAAATTCAGACTTTCGACTGCTTTTTTATGGTCTTCGTATTCCGGTTGGTAATATTTAACGAAACCTGTTTTTGCTGTATAATAATGTCCCGGAGGAAAAGTTGAAAATGATTTACACTGATCTGCAATCGCTTTCATTTCTGAAGAAAAATAAATTCTCCCTCTTTCATCCAATCCGTAGTACAAAGGCTTTACACCAATCGGGTCTCTTCCCGCGATGTAATCATCTCCGTTAATCACTACAAATGCAAAAGCACCATCAAGCATATTGCAAAACTTATAGCCAAATTCTTCATACAAATGAACAATAACTTCAGAATCTGATTTAGTTCTAAACGAATGTTCTTTTAAGACCGTGTTTTTTAACTCCTCATAGTTATAAATTTCACCATCATGAATCATCCAGGCTGTGTTTGTTCCCTGAATAGGTTGTTTTCCCGATTGCAAATCAATAATTGATAAGCCTTCGTGACAAATTACGCTTCCATTTTCCATAATATGCAAATCACTCTCGTCAGGGCCACGATAGGCCATTCTTTCCGAAAGTTCTTTTACAAGTTGTGGGTCTTTACCTTTACCGATAACGGCCAATAATCCAGACATACTATTCTATTTTTTTAATATTTTAAACGTTTCCCTCATGAAACGACTAAATGAAAAATTAATTCTAATTTTAATTTTCAAAGCAAAACTAAAGATAATTTTCTGCTTTTTTCTGATACACCTCTTAAAATATAGGCGATTTAACTTTTTTGCATCAGTAAGTGTCAAATATAAAAAAGAAAGTACAATGATGCTGCAAAATCCAATTCAATCCATTAATATTTAACATTTTAACCAATACAGACAAGAAAAAAAACGTTCTCTTAAAGAGAACGTCTTTCTAAATATATACTAATTCTAAAAATTACGTATTAAGCTTTTGCATAAGCATCATCATGTACACTTGCTACAGCTCTTCCAGATGGGTCGTTCATGTTTTTGAAAGCCTCATCCCACTCCAATGCAATTTTTGTACTACAAGCAACACTTGCTTCCTGAGGCACACATAAAGCCGCTGCATCACTTGGAAAATGTTCCGTAAAAATAGAACGGTAGTAATACTCTTCTTTTGAAGTTGGTGTCTGCAATGGGAATTTGTATTTCGCGTTTGCTAATTGCTCATCCGAAACCTCTTTTGCCACTACTTCTTTCAAAGTGTCAATCCAACTGTATCCTACTCCATCAGAAAATTGCTCTTTTTGTCTCCATGCAACACTTTCAGGAAGCATGTCTTCAAAAGCTTTACGAACTACCCATTTTTCCATCGGGTGTTCTTTGTTGATCATCTTATCTTGTGGGTTGATGCGCATCGCAACATCCATAAACTCTTTATCTAAGAATGGTACACGACCTTCAATTCCCCACGCTGCTAAACTTTTGTTTGCACGTAAACAGTCGTACATATGAAGTTTACCTAATTTACGAACGTTTTCTTCGTGAAATTCTCTTGCGTTTGGTGCTTTGTGGAAATATAAATATCCTCCAAACAACTCATCTGCTCCTTCTCCTGAAAGAACCATTTTGATTCCCATTGATTTAATAACTCTCGCCATTAACCACATTGGAGTTGACGCTCTTACAGTAGTTACATCATATGTTTCAAGGTTGTAAATTACATCTCTTACCGCATCTAGACCTTCCTGAATAGTAAATTTAATTTCATGGTGAATTGTTCCGATGTGTTTTGCAACAACTTGTGCAGCAGCCAAATCAGGAGAACCATCTAATCCAACTGAAAAAGAGTGCAATTGCGGATACCAAGCCTCTGTAGTATCATCAGATTCAATACGTTTTTGTGCGAACTTTTTAGCTACTGCCGAAGTAATAGAAGAATCTAAACCTCCAGAAAGTAAAACTCCGTAAGGAACATCACTCATTAATTGTCTGTGAACTGCAGCTTCAAGTGCTTTTTTGATTTCTGGAATACTTGTTTCGTTATCTTTTACTGCATCATACTCTGTCCAGTCTCTTTTGTACCATTGTACAAATTCTCCGTCTTTGCTTGATAAATAATGTCCTGGAGGGAATAACTCAATTTTTGTACAATATCCTTCTAAAGCTTTTAATTCTGAAGCAACATAAAAAGTTCCGTGTTGATCCCATCCAATGTATAATGGAATGATTCCCATATGGTCACGAGCAACAAAATACTCATCTTTATCTACATCGTAAATTGCAAATCCGAAGATTCCGTTCATTTCATCAATAAAGTGTGGTCCTTTTTCTTTATAAAGTGCCAAAATTACTTCGCAATCACTTTCAGTCTGAAAGTTGTATTTTCCTTCAAATTGTTTACGCAATTCTCTGTGGTTGTAAATTTCACCATTTGCAGCCAAAACTAATTTTTTGTCTTCTGTAAATAAAGGTTGTTTCCCTGAAGCCGGATCTACAATTGCCAAACGCTCATGAGAAAGAATTGCTTTATCATTACTGAATATCCCGCTCCAGTCTGGTCCGCGGTGACGAATGATTTTTGACATTTCTAATACTTGAGGTCTTAAAGCTTCTGCTTTTTGCTTTAAGTCAAAGGCACATACAATTCCACACATAATTTTATATTTTAATTTTTAATAAATTTCATTTCTACAAGGCAAAGATGTGATATTAGTTACAATTGAAAAACACAAACCACAATATCGATTACATTTTAAAACTATAAAACCTTTTTTACATATAAAATGTAAAATTTACAAGCAAAAAAAAGCTCTAAACTTGAAAATTTTAATTTTGACTATAAAACCGCTTTAAAATTTAAAGTTTAATCGCATTTTTTGAATTAAATTTTGAGTTATTTCGTTACAAATGAAAGATTCGTAAAGAGAAGCATAAAAGTTGTTCCTGAATTGTATTTAATACAATCATGAAAGGCTTACACAGAAAACTTAGAAATAGAACTTTGGCAATATTCTTTAAGCTTTAAAACTTCTTTTAAATAAAACAAAAAGAAGTACAGCCAGTAATACTGCAAAAGTAAAAGCAGACATTATCCAAATAGAATAAACATTCAACAGGCCTTGATATTTATCCTGAAACCGAACCAAGCCATTTAGACAGAACAAGATTATAGACAGAAATGGCAAAACAAAAATAGCAGTAAGTAAAATTTTCAGCGGTTTGATTTTTGCCCATCTATAAACACCAAATAATAACATTAAATAAAGAGCGCTCATTAAAAAACCAATTCCAAAAACTTCCATACTAGAATATAATTTCATTCCACAATTATACTACACTTTCTATAGTATAATGTGTTTTATTAATTTCAAACTGAAAACCAGCCTTATTCCCCATCAAATGATTTCCCAGTGGAGATTGCGGTGAAAGCGCAATAACATTAATTCCGTCAATTGCAATTTTTGGAAGCGCCACACTTACATACAAATAGATTCCGTTTGCTTTTACCAAACTTCCTAATACTATATTTTCTGTGCTTTTAAGCGGGTCTATTTTATCTAAAATTGCTTTTTGAGCAATTGCTTCTTTTAATTTGTTGGTCAGTTTTTCCTGCTCAATATGCATCATCGACAAAGCAGTTTCATGTTTGTCACCGGCAGAACCTTTAGCATCATTTTTAGAATCTTCAGTCAGATTTGAAATCATATCTCTGAACACATCGATTCGATCCTGGACCATTTGATTATAATGGGAATATATTTTTTCTTTGAAAGTCATTTTTTTTAAAGTACTGAGGTTCTAAGCTACAAAGGTGCAAAGTTTTTTTCTTTGTCTAAGATTTATTCGAAAAAAGCTTTTGGATAAACTACTTCTCCTCTTACATCTTTTAAGCCGTCTTTTATCAAAGCGATTACCATACAATTTTCTGCAGGAACTTCAAATGGCATTTTAATATCGTGTTTTTCACAAAGTTCATAACCAAACCTTGGATAATAATCCTGGTGTCCGAGTAAAATAACCGATTTATAACCTAGTTTTTTAGCAACATCATGACCGTGCAAAATTAATTTTGAACCAATACCTTTTCCCTGAAATTCCGGTAATACAGAAACCGGAGCCAATGCCAAAGACTGAAACGATTGGGATTGATTCTTAATTTCGAGCTTGGTAAATAAAATATGTCCGACAATTTTGCCTTCAACTTCGGCAATTATAGAAAGTTCAGGAATAAAAGCATTAGAATCTCTTAATCTCTCTACCAAAAACTGTTCTCTATGATCGCTGTATTCTTCTTTTTCAAAAGCTTTTTCTATCAATTGAAAAACACTCTTGTAATCTTCCTTATTTTCTTGTCTTAATTTAATTTCCATAAAATAAATTTAAAAAAATTAGTCGCGAATTCACGAATTTACTCCAAAAAATCCATGAACTCACGACTAAAAAAAAAGGCACATTTTTTAAACTAGATTTTGTGCCCTAGTATCTTTGATACAAAATTGTATTAAAAATCAAATTTGTAATTTCCTCCGGCAAGAACCTGGAATCCCTGAACAGGATAATTTAACCATCTTTCGTAAGCCTGATTTCCAATGTTATTCAATTTTAAGAAAAAGGTCAATCGCTCGTTGTATTTATATCCCACGTGTGCATTGGCATCAAAATAACTTTTTAAAGTCGAAATAACCGGATCTGTACCCAAATTCAGGTTGGTTTGCATATCTTTTCTCTCACCCACAAAAAACACATTTAAACCGGCATACCATTGCTTAGTAATACTAACGTCAAGATTTGAACTTAATTTCATTGAAGGTAAATTCCATGCTTCTAAACCATCTGTTTTATAGCTATTGAAAGTTCCATTAATTCCGAAAGAAACATTTTGAGAGAAATCTGCTTTTAATTCTCCGTAAAAACGAAATGTTCTCACATCATCATAAATTACACCAAAAGAGTTCCCGAAAGCATAATTCTGATTCGCAAAATCTTCTGTATAATCATTGCTTTTAAACAACGCTTTATCTTTTTCATTCAGGTAAGAACCTGTCAAATTATAGTTAATATTGTTTGCCAATTTCCCTTTCAACCCTGCAAAAACAGTATATTGATTACTTGTTGGCCTCATGTTTAAAGTTGGAGACAAAAATGGATTTTCGGTCACAAAATCTGCATAAGAGTTTTGGTTTAAGCTTCCGTTTACTCCAGTATAGAAAATCATTAAATCACCAACCAATTTGTATGATGCATTCACTTTTGGATAAATATAAAATTTGTTTCCGCTATTTTCAGAATCTAATGCATAATACAATCCAGCCCCAAGTTCAAGCGTCCATTCATTTTCATGAACCACAAAACTTGGCTCAATTCCAAAATTAGTCAGACTGTATTTCAAAGGTTCTACGTTATCATACGCATAATTATGTTCAAAAGAACCGCTAACATGATCTACAATAATATTGGTATTTATCGCCTGATCCATTACATCAACTTTGAATGTTGGCTTAACATAAAAACGATTTTCTGATGAAGAAAAACTATCTGAGAAATGCGTAAATCTTGTCGAAATTTTACTAAAAATCCCTTCGTTGAATTCTACATTTCCACCTAAAGATATGGTGTTGTAGGAGTGATTTGGATTAATTCCTCTTATTAAATCTTCCTGCGTAGCTGGTGGCAAAGTCATTCCGAAATCTGAAGGTAAACCATACCAATTGTAAACCTGATTCTGATATCCTAAATCAACGCCCCAGGACACATCACGATTAATTACGCCATAACCTACATTTAGTGCAGTATCGTAAAATTCATCATTAAGATTAACATCTTTAATTCCGCCCTGCGAAGAGTGGTGACGAAGCATTCCCGCTATGTAATCATTATTACCCAAATCCTGTGTTACAAATAACTCAGCATTTAAAGTACCATAATTTCCAACTCCTAAAGTCGCATAATTATTAAACAATCGTTCTTTTTTAGATTTCTCAACCCCTTCCGCTTTTCCTTTTGAAGGCGTAAAAGTTGACGCAACGGGAACCGATAAAATACTATATTTAATGGTTTCTTTTGGCTGGTTTCCTGCATCGTCAAGCGAAGGAGTTTCTTTCACTTTAAACGCATCAGATATTGTTGGCGAGTATGGTTTTACTACGTTTACCGTTTCTGTTCCGATATTTTCGTTCTTCTTTTGCGAAAACGAAACCTGAGCAACAAACAACAGCAGTAAAATGAATATTTTATTTCGGCAGTTTAATTTCATATTTATTTATTTTTAGAGAATAGAGGAAAGAAAAAAGAGAAAAGACATATAATCCTATCTTATTTTCGTCTCCTCAAACTCTTTGTTCTATTCTCTATATTCTATTTTCTATATTCTATTTTCTTTTCTAAAATCTAAATTCTTTCTTCTTGACTCTTGCTTCTAAAGCTTAAGCTTCCCACTCTCCTTTGGCAACAAACTGAGCGTTTCCACCAATTTCAATATCATACTTATCATCTGTTAGTTTTCCTTTGAAATAAATTTCAGACGGACGATTGATATAATCTCCCTGATGATTGGTTAATTCTAATTCAGGTTTATGATATTTTAGTAAAAAAGCCTGTAAACATGTACTGGCACTTCCTGTTGCAGCATCTTCAACCAGTTGATTATGTTCTACGCACAACATTCTACTGAACAATTTTGAACCTTCTAAATAATAAAAATATAAGCCTCTGTGATCTGTTTTACAATGCTGCTTCATCCAGTTATCTGCTTTATCTTTATCTAAAACCAAATTTTCCAAAGCTCTTTTACTACTTAAACCTACCATTACAAAAGCGCTTCCTGTGGTTACTTCCTGAATTGGAAATTGATTTTCGAAATCGCTTATCTTCAGATTACTGAATAATGTGAAATCTTCTTTCGAAAAAATATCCCAGAACTTTGGCTGTGCGGCTTTTAACCAAATCAATCCTTCTGATTTATGAATCGCAATTGGCCCAATCGGAACTTCCAGTTTAATTTCATCAGCAGCATTATCAAAAATCTTATTCATTAAAACCCACGAAGTACCAATTATCGGATGACCCGCAAACTGCATTTCATGTGCCGGAGTAAATATTCTAATCTCGGCTTTATTATTTTCTTTGTCCAGTTTAGTTACAAAAGTGCTTTCCGCAAAATTGATTTCACGGGCAATATTTTGCATTTCGGCTGAACTTAATTTTTCTGCATCCATAAAAACTGCCAACTGATTCCCGGCATATTTTTTATCAGCAAAAACGTCAACTATATAAAAAGGTAAACTCATATTTTTTTCTTTTTTTTCAGAAAGAATAGAATCAAGAAGAAAGAGAAAAGACTTTTTCTGTCTTGCTTCTTGCATCTTTCTTCTATTTACTAATTGACGAATTCGTTTTTGATTCTTCTACTTTAATCGCACCCAACTCTCTTTTAGCTTCTTCAACCACATCAGGATAATCTGTAAAATTGTTGATTACGTTATCTAAAATATATGTGGCCTGGTAACTGTCTTTTAATCCGTAGAAGTTTTTCGCCATTAACACCAAACCTTTTGCACCATAATATTTATAGGCTGAATAATTTTTGGCTAATTTTTGAACAGCTGTATTAGAAGCATCAAATTTGCCTTCTTTAGTTTTAAAATAAGCGTCATAATACAAAGCTTCTGCTGCTAATTCTCCTTTAGACGTTGTTAGCAGTTTTGCATAAGCAGATTTTGCTTTGTCTTCATTTCCTGTCTGCATCGCAGCACGGGCAACAATAATTTGCGCATCAGCTTTTACGCCTGCATCGGCTTTTGGATTTTCTAAAACTTTCTCGGCAGAAATAACTGAATTGTCATAGTCTTTCTTGTCATAATAACATTTCATCAGATTAGCTTGTGCGAAGTTTTTATTCTGAGGATAATCAGCACCGTTTTCTAAACGTACCAAAACCGGAATTGCTTTGTCGCAATCTTTAGCTTTTAAGTAAATCTGAGCCAATCTGTTTAATGCTTGTTCTGTAAACTCGCTTCTTGGCTGATCAATTACATATTGATAATTTGAAATTGATTTCGTTTCTGAACCATCTGCATAAGTTAATTGTGCCAAATAAAAATTAGCTTCCAGCGCATGCAAGCCAGCTGGAAATTTACTTACATACCCAGAGAAACCAGTAATAGCGGCTTTGTTATTGTTTTGGCTGTATTGTTTAAATGCTGCATCATAAGTATCGTTGTCTAATTCAGCATCTGTAACTGAGACGAAATCTAACGTACGAACCCACGTTGCGTATTCATCTACTTTTCCAGAATCAACGTAAATTAATCTTGCTGTTGAAACCGCTTCAAGAGCTTCCGGTGTTTTAGGGAATTCAGCAGCAACTTTTTTGAATTTTGATAAAGCCAATTCGTCACGATCTGAATTATAATAAATCAAACCTTGTTTTAAAATCGATTTTGAAGTAAAAGAACCGTCTTTATATTCAGAAATCAGCTGATCGTATGTTTTAATTGCTAAATCATTTTTCTTATCCGCTACATACGTATTTCCCAATTCAAACAAAGCATCATCACGATACGCTGATTTTTTATACATTTTCAGGAAGTTATTCAGCTCATTGATTTTCTGATCATTTTTTGACATAAAACCATACGAAAGCGCTTTTTGAAATTGAGCATAATCGGCATCAACTCCTTTTGCATCAATCGCTTTTCCGTAAGCTTCATTAGCCTGAGCATATTTTGAAGTTACAAATCTCGAATCTCCCAAGCGCAAGTAAGAATCGTTTAAACGTGTTTTATCAGAAGGCGAATTATCAATCTGAGCCTGAAATGAATTTGCCGCCTGATCATATTCTTTCAGCTTAAAATAAGTATAACCAATATTGTAATTGATGTTTTTATATTCGTCTGTAGATTTTGCTGCCGCCTGACCTGCAAACTGTTTGTAAGTTAGTAATGCATTCTGAAAATCATCAGCCAGATATTCTGTTTCTGCTTTCCAGAAAGTTGCGCGTGCTGTAAACTCAGGTGTTTTTTGTTCGCTCATGGCGCTTTTAAACATCTTTCCTGCTTCAGCATAATTAGATTCATTATACAATTCTAATCCTCTGTAAAATAAAACTTTCTGATAAGCTGCTTTATTCTCAGCCGTTCTGTTCTTCTCTAATAAAGTTAAAGCTTCTTTATAATTTTTAGTCGAAATATAAGAATCTACTAATAGTTTTTCAACCTCAGATTTGCTCGAATTATTTGGATATTTTTTTAAGAAATCAAGTAAAATTCCCGGAACTGTTTGGTAAGCATTTCCAATTTCATAACTTAATTTCGCATAATTTAAAGCTGCATCTTCCTGAATTTGAGCATTAAATTCCATTTCAGAAGCATTCTTGAAAGCGTTTAAAGCTTCTTGCTTTTTTCCTGTGTTCAAATAACTCAAACCTAAATGATAATAAGCATTTTGGGCTACGAAATCTTTTCCTTCAATGATTTTATTAAACTGAGAAATGGCTTTTTCGTATTCCTTTTTCTCATAATACGCATAACCTAACTGATAAAAATCGGTATTATTCCATTTTCCTTTTTTACCGGCATATTGCTCTAAATATGGAATTGCTTTATCATATTGTTTTAAATTGAAATAACTTTCCCCGATAATTTTATTCAATTCTGATTTTTCTAACTCGTTTGATTTTGCCATCGCTTTCTGACCCAAATCAATCGCTTTTTGAAAATTTCCAAGTTTGAAATTCATATCAGCCTGATAGTACGAAAGTTTCTCTTTGTATTTCTCTTCTCCCGAAACTTCGTCAAAATATTTAGTAGCTTCTTTATAATCATCGCCTTCATAAGCCATAAATCCTAAATAATATTTGGCCTGAGAACCAAATTCAGGAGAATTTACCACTTTATTAAAATACGTTGTGGCTTCTTTTTTCTTTTTGGCATTAAAATAACTGTATCCTTTCTGGAAATTAAATTTATCCGAATCCGATTTGCTCATGTAGCTTTCATCTACTTTATCAAACCATTGTAAAGCTTTTGGATAATTTCCCTGTTCAAAGAAATATTGTGCTACCTCAATGTATGCCTGATTTTGTTTTGTACTTGTTGGATATTCTTCTACGAATTTTTCCATCAAAGCATCAGCATTTGGCTGATTGGTTCTAATAGCGCAATTGGCAATATAATAAGCACAATCTGACTTTACTTCTTCAGTATGTGCAGTATTATTTTTTATGTATTCAAAAATATGTTGTGCCGATGCATATTGCTTGTCATTATACAAAGCCACCGCTTTATCAAAATCCTTTAATTCGTAAGTGTATATAGCTGATTTTTGTGCCGAAACTGTGGTCGAAATAAGAACTGTTGGGAGTAAAAAGAACCAGAGGAGTTTACGCATTTTTATTATATTTTAGTATTCAAATGTATCATTTTATACCGTGTATAACGAAACGTTTCCGGCATTTATTATGAACAAAACGCTTAATTGTTATTATTAAACAAGATATTAAGCCGTAAAATATACACTGCAAAACATTCAAAAAACGCTTTTTTCAAACCATATAAGTAATGTAAGTTATTATAAGCAAGAAGCTTGAACTGAGTCATATTAAAATGAACTTATATAACTTATATGGTTTATTTTTTTATTCCAGTTTTTAGCAATTTTATTCAGAAATCATTGAAATTTATTTTGAATCCAAGCGTTATCTTATTACTTTTACCATTCAAATCAATTTTACTATGTCACAAACCGTACTGTCTCTTAAAGAAGTCACTATATATCAAGAAGGAAGAAAAATTATATCTCACATTAATTTAGAGGTTGAACATGGTGAATTTATCTACATCATTGGAAAAACTGGTTCCGGAAAAAGTAGTTTCTTAAAAACTTTATATGCAGATTTACCTTTGGTTGAAGGTGAAGGTCACATTGTTGAATTTGATTTGGCTACTTTAAAAGAAAGCGATATCCCGTATTTGAGACGTAAAATTGGTATCGTATTTCAGGATTTTAAATTGCTTCCGGACCGTTCTGTAAAAGACAACATGCTTTTTGTTTTAAAAGCGACAGGCTGGGTTGAAAAAGGTGCTATGGAGCACAAAATCGATGAAGTTCTGGACAAAGTTGGAATGAAAGAATTCTTAAACAAAATGCCTCACCAACTTTCAGGAGGTGAACAACAACGTGTTGCGATTGCAAGAGCATTGCTTAACGATCCTGAGTTTATCTTAGCCGATGAACCAACAGGAAACCTTGATCCGCAGACGAGTTCAGAAGTTTTAGAGGTTTTAAAAACCATCAATGCAAATGGTAAAACGGTAATCATGGCAACACACGATTACGCTTTATTGATGAAATTCCCTTCTAAAACATTGAAATGCGAAGATGAAAGAATCTTCGAAGTTGTGCAAAGAAGCGTGTAATGCTTTCCATATTAATTCCGGTTTATAATTACAATGCTTTACCTCTCGTTAACGAACTTGTAAAGCAATGTAATAGCTGTGGAATTAACTTTGAAATCTTTTGTCAGGACGATGCTTCAAATTCTTCTGAAAACACTTTAAATCAGGAAATCAATTCTGTTACGAATGGTGCGTTTTTTATAAATGAAATCAATTTAGGAAGGGGAAAAAACATCAATTCCTTAGCTAAAAAAGCAAAATACGATTGGCTTTTAATTCTGGATTGCGATACTTTTCCTGCTCAGGATAATTTTATTCAAAACTATATTTCAGTAATTTCAGAAGCGAAAAACATCTATTTTGGAGGAATTATTTATGAAGATAAAAAACCTCAAAAAGAACATTTTTTACGTTGGTTTTACGGGCAAAAAAGAGAATCTTTGGCTATTCTGACTTCTAATTTATTAATCAAAAAAGAAGTTTTTATGAGATTTCCTTTTGATGAATCGATTACAAAATATGGTTATGAAGATTTACTTTTCTTTTCTGTTTTAAAAAAGAATAATTTCGAAATAACCCGAATAGAAAACCCTACTTTTCATTTAAACCTCGAAACTTCTCAAATCTTTTTAGAGAAAACAAAAACAGCGATAGAAAACTTATTTTTACTTTATCAATCAGGCAAAATTTCCAGTGAAGACAGCAAAATAATTAAAAGTTTTGATCTTTTAACGAAACTGAAATTAGTTTCATTCTTGGCCTTCCTTTTCAGGAAAAACAAAAGAAGTATTGAACAAAATTTACTTTCCGAAAAACCTTCTTTATTTCTGTTTGATCTTTATAAACTGGGTTATTTTTGTATTTTAAAAAATAATTAATATCGAATCTAACCTGCAAGGTTTCCAAAACCTTGTAGGTTTAAAATTCTCCAACCTTTAGAATTAAAAAAATGGAAATGTAATACCTACAAGGTTTTGAAAACCTTGCAGGAAACGTCAAAATACTATTTATAATGGATTGTATTCTCAAAAAACACCTTCCATTCTTTCATTATCTTTTCGACCGAAAAATTCTCCGAAGTCAGTTTTGCGTTTTCACCCAATTTCAATCTTACTTCTTCATTTTCCATTAAAAAAGAAAGTTTGTCGGCATACATTTCAAAATCATTATCTGGAATCAAAAAGCCATTTTCAGCATTTGTAATAATGGTTCGTGGACCAATCGGACAATCAAAAGCGATGCAAGGTAAACTTGAAGCCATTGCTTCTAATAAAACCATAGGAAAACCTTCGGTTCTTGAAGTCATTGCATAAATTGAAGATTCAAGATATTTTTCTTCAATATCTTTTACAAAAGCATAATAATTTACGTTTGCTATTTTTGTTAAAGATTCAATTTCATCAGTATAAATTTCTAATGTCCAATCACGATGATTTTTATATGTTTTTTTCCAAATCACCAATAATCGGTCTAAACCTTTTTCATAGGAATTTCGGGCAATTGCGATAACTTTTTTATTGTTTAGAGAGGCGCTTTTTTCTGTTTTCAACCAGGAAGGATTTGCTATTACAATTCCATTTTTCACTTTCCATTCTTTTAGACTTTCATCTGAAAGTGCCACCACTTTTGTGAATTTCTGCGCACTAAAATCTTTAAAATTTTGTTTTATTTTTTGAATGAATTTCGAAAATAAATCTGTATTCGGCTTATTTTCTTCTATAAATTTTGAACCGTGAATTTCGAAAACAACCGGAGTTTTTGTTTTAATTAGGAACGGAAAAATAAAAGCTTTTAAACCATTATCTACAACCAAAATAACATCAGGCTGAATTTCTTTAATCTTTTGATTTAATTGCTTTTGATACGCTTTTAAAAACTGAAAAGCATTTCCTTTTAAAATGATATTATGAAATTTTATTTTAGAATTAAAATCATAAAAAGGCAATTCCTCTTCTTCATTTTGAGATAAAATATGCACTTCATAATTAAAATGCTCTGTAAAATAATTTGCTTTTACAGACAAAACGCGCGCAACCCCACCGGCATTTTTTATTTTGGGAACAATGTAAAGAAGTTTCATTTTTTGGAATTCAAAAAAGTCTGATAATCCCGAATATAATCGGTTTCTTCAAAAACATCGGAAGCCAGAACAAGACAAATTGCACCCGAAGAAAAATTTTCCAGTTCTCTCCAGATATTATTTTCAATTAATAATCCTTTATCCGGTTTATTCAGAAATACTTTTTTTTCTGATTGTCCATCTTTCAGGACAACATCAAAACTTCCTGATATTGCAATTAAAATTTGCCTCAATTTTTTATGAGAATGACCTCCTCGCATGGAATGCGATGGTATATCATATAAATAATAAACCCTTTTAATCTCAAAGGGAAGAATATCATTTTCTAAAACTGCAATATTACCTAAACTATTCTCTATTTTAGGGATGTCAATAATCTTTACGTTCATTTTAATTTTGATTTGGCTATTTTGCGGTCATCAGTTCAATCCACTGTTTTCCTATTTTTTCTAATGAAAAATTAAGAACACTCGTTAATGTATTTTCCTTACAATATTTATATAAAATTTCATCTGAGATAAATAAATTCATAGCTCGGGTAAGTTCTTCCCAATTTTGATTTGCTACTAAAATACCATTTTCAAAATTAAGAATGAGAGCGCGGGGACCAAAATCGCAATCAAATGATATTACAGGAGTTTTACAAGCTAATGATTCTAAAATAACATTTGGAAAACCTTCATTTTTACTACTTAAAATTAAAAACTTTGCTTTGCTCATAAATTTAAAGGGGTTGTTTTGATACCCTAAAAGATGAACAAATCCTGAAATATTATTTTCTGAAATTGTTTTTTCGAGACTCAATTTATTTCCATTTCCAACGATGACCAAATGAATTTGTTTTTGTGGCAAAACTGATTTGGCATAACTTGAAATTAGTTTATCAAACTGTTTAATTTCATTTTCATATTGCCCTACTGCAATAACAAATTCAAAATTCACTTCAATTTCTTCATCTCTTTTTTCTTGAATTTCAGCTATGTATACGGGATTATGTATTGTAATTACATTCTTTAGTTTATGTTTTGTTTCAATTAGGATTTTCATTTCTTTCGTAATCGCAACATTTGCGAGACAATGATTGTACATTATACGTGTCAGCCACGAATTATCTGGCATATAATGATCAATAAGAAAACTATGAACTGTAAAAATTGTCTTGGCTTTATAAATAAATCTGGCGAGAATAAGCTCCTGAATAATCTTGGTCCTGAATCGAAAATCAATAATAAAATCAAAATGATTCTCTTTTAAATATTTTCGTAAAACAGACAATCTTTTGACTTTATTAAAAAATCCGTTGCTTTTGTTTTTAAGCAGCCCGAGATTGACCAATTTACCGGAATAGGGAAAACTAACTTCATCTAAAACAATAATTATATCAATTTCAAAACCTTGTCTTTCAAAAAAAATAGACAAATTTGCCATTACTTTATCGCTTCCACCTCCGCTAAGACGGTAACCAATTAAAGCAATTTTCTTTTTTTTGTCAGACATTATCATTCTTGATTTCTTATTTTCGTATCAAATATATAACTCTTTAAAAACAATATGCAAGATAAATTATTAGTCACTATTATTTGCTTATGCTACAATCATGAGAAATTTGTTGTGGAGAGTTTAGATTCAGTCTTAAAACAAGATTATAATGCTATTGAATTAATTATTGTAGATGATTATAGTACCGATAATTCAAAGAAAACAATAGAAAAATGGGGCGCCAATTATCCTCAATTTCAGTTTATTGCTAATGAAACGAATCTAGGAAATACAAAATCATTTAATAAAGCTTTAAAATTGGCAAAAGGGGAATTTATTATTGATTTGGCTGCCGATGATGTTTTACTACCCAACTGTGTTTCGTTGCAAGTTCAGGCTTTTAAGGAAAGTAATTTTAAAAATCTGGGTATTGTTTACGGAAACGCTGAACTAATTGATGAAAATGGAACTTTTGAATCTTATTTTTTTCCTGTAAATAGTTCAAAAGAAACGACCGAAAAAAGACCTGTAGGCGATATTTACCTTTCAATTCTTTCCGGAGGAAATAGTTTTTGTTCTGTTTCGTCGATGACCAAAAAATCAGTTTTTGATGATTTAAAAGGTTATGATGAAAGTCTTGCTTACGAAGATTTAGATTTTTGGATAAGAGTATCCCGAAATTATGACATTGATTTTATAGACTCTATTTTAGTACAAAAAAGGATTTTGAAAAACTCTCTGATTTCAAAATTCTATTTAAAAAATGATGCACACGCAAAAAAAATAAATAATTCAACATTCTTACTATTGCAAAAAGCTATTCTTCTTAATAAGACAAAAGAGGAACACAAAGCTATTTTGAAAAGGATACATTTTGAGATGATTCTTAGTTTTAAAACTTCAAATCTAAATCTATTATTTAGATATACATTAATAGAAATAAGGCAAAGAATCCGAATATTTTTTATTAAAAGTTAGAAAAATTATAATAGCTTTTTTATTTCACGCTCTATTTGCACTTTTGTTCATTTACATATTTTAGGGACAAAATATGATTAATTTCTAAAAACTATTTTTAGAATAAACTCTTCCTGAAATACACACACAAACCTATAAAATAAAGAAAATTATCAAACGCTTGTGCCATTATTACTCCCTCAATTCCACAATAATCAATACAAAGTAAACTTAAAAAATACAATACCGTGAGAGATAATGTCTCGGAAACGATGAATGCTAAAGTTAACTTTTTTGCAAAAAACTGATATCCCAAAATTAAAGATGCCACTTTAAAAACATCTCCAACCAATTGCCAAAAAAACAGGGTTGTAACAGGAAGAAACTCTTTGGTAAACAACAACTGTACAATAACGGAACGGCCAAGATAAACGACAATTATACACAGACAAAAAACCGGTAAAATAAATTTATAATATTGCCAAAAAACAATCTTGGTATCATTTGTATTCTGAGCTTTTGAAAGTTTAGGTAAAAAATACACCATTAGAATCGTAGTGACAAATAGCATATAATTAGAAGAAATCCGTGTCATTGTTTCCCAAAAACCAGCCTGATTAATACCTAACTTTTCAATTACATTATTCCGTATCGCTAAAAAGACAATTGGCCCAAAAACTGACGAAAACAAAGCCATTAGAGAATACGGCAAAAGATTTTTTATAACTTTAAAATCATAAAGTCGAAAACAAATTACTTCTGAAAGTTTAATTTCTTTGTTTACAAAATAAAAAGTGCTGAAAAAAAGCAAGCACGGCAAAATACAAATAGCAAGTAATGCTCCCAAAATCTTGAATTTAAAAATCATTAAGAGAGAGATTAGCAATCCTGCAATATTACCAATAATATTGACCAAAATTACTTTCTTAAACTTACTTAATCCATTTAGCAACGCCAATAAAAAAATGGATACCGCATACCATGGTAATGTAAATGCCAAAACCTTAAAAACCAAAGAATAATCCGAATAAGATCTAAAAATAGTATCATTCCAAAAAGAAGCAAAAAAATACAAAACGCAGCCTGAAATTAGCGCAATAAAAACCAAACTGATAAAAACAGTTGCCATTATTTTTTGCAATTCATCACTATTTTTTTGATTTTCAGCCACATACTTAACTATTCCATTTTGAAAACCCAAAGTCAGAATAGTTTCAAGCGAGGTTAAAAAATTACGTAAGTTTCCAACCAAAGCCATTCCCGCCGGCCCCACAAAAATGGCTAAAAATTTAGAAGTAATCAATCCCGTACTAATCTTTAAAACTACATTAAAACTATTCAAAGAGGTAATCTTAAACAAAGTTGTTCCGGTTATTTTTTTTATGAAATTCAATTTTAATATTTATTTAAAATTTCGATAATAAAATCTACTTCAGTTTCTGTTAAAACGGGACTCATTGGCAAGCTTAGCACTTCATTATGAATTTTCTCCGTTATAGGAAATGATAAGTTATTCCATTCTGAAAATGCCTTTTGCTGATGTGGCGGAATTGGATAATGAATAACGGTCTGAATATTATTCTGAGTTAAATAGTCTTGCAGATCACCACGGTTTCTGGTTCTGATAACAAATAAATGAAAAACATGATTAGAAGATAAATCCCAAAACGGAAGTATTATTTTATCGTTTTTAATTCCGGCTAAATATCGTTTTGCAATTGTTCTGCGCTTTTCATTATCTGTATTTAAATTTGGCAATTTTAAATTTAAAAAAGCGGCCTGTAATTCATCCAATCTAGAATTTACACCAATATAGTCATTATAATATTTCTTTTCTGATCCATAATTTCGAAGAGAATAAAGCACTTTTGCCAACTCTGAATCGTTTGTTGTAATCGCTCCGCCATCGCCCAGACAACCTAGATTTTTTCCGGGATAAAAGCTGTAAGCCATTGCAGATTTTAGATTTCCCTCCTTTTGGATTTTGGAATTTGGAATTTGAGATTTTACATTTGCATAAGCTCCATGCGATTGCGCACAATCTTCCACAACAATTAAATGATGCTTTTCTGCAATTTCATTTATTTTATCCATTTCTGCTAATTGCCCATAGAGATGAACAGCTAAAATAGCTTTTGTATTTAAAGTGATTTTTTCCTGAATCAAATCGGGATTTATATTGTAGGTTTCCAACTTTGGTTCTACCAGAACCGGAACTAAATCGGCTTGTAAAATGGCTAAAACACTTGCTATATAAGTATTTGCCGGAACGATTACCTCATCGCCTTTTTTTAATTTTCCGAGTTCGATATAGCCTTTAAAAATTAAAACTAAAGCATCCAATCCGTTTCCAACTCCAATACAATATTTGGTCTGACAATATTCGGCGAAAGCCTTTTCAAAAGTTTGCAATTCTTTTCCTAAAATATACCAGCCGTTTTCTAAAACTTCTTTCAGTTTTTCCTGAAAAGCAGTTTCATACGGTTCGTTTATTTTTTTCAGATCCAGAAAGGGTATCATTTTAAAACAATTTTGTAGAAATCCTGATTGTAAACAGAGCAGCCCAATTCTTCTTTTTGCTGCAAAAGTCCGGTGTGATATCCGCTTTTATTTTCTTCATTCACAATTCCCATATCAAAAAAATGCTTTCCTTTTCTTTTATATTTATGGATCAGATTAATAAATAAAAAATCTAGAGCTCTTACTTCTTCGCCTTTTTCAGAAGTGGCTCCATATTGCGATTTTACCACATTTTGAGTTTCAAAAATGGTAATTCCGGCAATAATCTGATCGTTCTGATAAACGGAATATTGTCTGATTTTATCCGGAAACTTTTGTTTTAAAAGTGTGATTTCTTCTTTAGTGTGAACTGGTTTTGTGTTGAATTTTTCCAACAACCTTGGCTGTAAAATCGATTCCCAAAAAGGTTCAAAATATTCTTCTTCAATGATATCCAAATCAAGATTTTCAATTCTCCTGAAATGTTTCATTTTACTTTTTGAAATCTTCAAAGGTAATTTTAAGTTGATTGCCAGATTCATTTCTTTTCTGTCGGATTTGGCTTCTCTTTTAAATAAAAAAAAGTCCATTTCTTTATTTCCTGCTGGAAAATAAAATCCCGGAATGGGTTTGTAATAAAAGTTTTCTATTACGTTTTCTTTCAGAAAAAACAGAATTTCATCTAAAATAGCTTCTACTTTCTCTGCTTTTAATTTTGGTAAATAAACCAGACCTCCATAGGTAAGTCCCTGGTGTGAGTATACGGAATTTCCATTTTTATTGGCGGGAAGAATTGCCCGTAATTTTTCTTCTTCAAAAACCAAAAGAGAATAGTCTTCAAAGCGATCGTTATGATACTCCATAAAATCACGATGAAATAAAAACGTCGCATTCTTAGCCTGATGGACAAAATTGTTCCATAATTCGTAATCTGACGCTTGATATTTTTTTACGCTATATTTATTCACTTTAGTTATTTTTATGATCAAAAGCCGGTAGATACCATTTGAATTTTACGGCTAATAAACGTACTGAAATTATAACAACAGACGTTAAAAGATAAAGAATATCATTATCTAAATTTAGCTTTTTTAAACCAAAAAATACAATTCCGCCAAAGATGCAAATGGTCGCGTAGATTTCTCTTCTAAAAATAGTAGGAATTTCATTACATAAAATATCACGAAGCACGCCTCCAAAACAAGCCGTCATGGTTCCTAATGCTATGCATATTACAGGATGTAAACCTGTAACAATTCCTTTTTCAAGTCCAATTAATGTAAAAACACCAAGTCCAATGGTATCAAACAAAAACAAGGAAGTTCTAAGTTTGTCCAGCCTTTTTCTAAATAGAATCGTCAGGAAAAAACCTAAAATAATTACGTAAACGTATTTTAAATCCTGCATCCAGACTACGGGAGTCCGGCCAATAAGAACATCACGCAGCGTTCCGCCCCCTACAGCAGTTACAAACGCAATTATAAAGACCCCGAAAGGATCTAATTTTTTATGCATTGCTGTTAACGCTCCTGACATGGCAAATGCCATTGTTCCTATTATATCAAGTAAATCAAACATTTTATTTCATTAAAAGGGCAAAAAAAAGAGGTAAAAAACTTGAATTGATTACCTCTTTTATACTAATTATTTTTTTACGTAAATGGGGCTTCTTTTTAACAGATAGGAAATTGACTCCATCCAACTGTCTTTTACTGCTAAAAATGGTTTACGGCTTTGTGAGTAAATTTTTGTGCCATTTTTATACATGTCAAAGTAAACTGTGTAGTAGTAATAAACTGTTGTATTTGCTGTTGTAGTCGAAATATCATTGGTTGTTACTTTTTTATTATTATTACTTACTTTTGCGTTACCACTGTTGTAAGTTGTTGCAGTTGTACCAGAATTCATAGTATAAGATACTTTTGCTGCTACAATGTTATCTACTCCCAATATTCTTTGCAAATCTTCGATAGGTGTTTCATCTATCGTATTATGATCAATTCCTGCCTTATGTAACAAACTATTGGTTGTTCTTAAATCCTGAACGGTCAGAGGGAAAATATTCGCTGATTTGTCTAATAATTTATTGTAAAGATCATTTTGGGCAAACTTAGCCATATCCTCAGAACTTTGCTGATTATCAGAATTCATATAAGGAACTGGTAATACGGCTATGGTATTGGGTTTGAATGTTGCAGCGGCTATCGTTTGATCAGCACTACTTTGAGAGGTATTATTTTGCGATACATTACCGGAATTCGAAACATCAAATGTCTGTGAACGTCCGCTTGCAAAATCGATACGTGCAATTTGAGAAACATCAAGCGCAATTAACAAAGTTTCTCCCGGTAAAGAATATTCAACCTCTTTATCTGATATTTTAGCAATGGTACAATCAATGATTTGATAGTCTCTTTTTATAATTTTATCTATTTTTTTTGCCTGAGCAAAAATTGTAGCCGAAGCGAGTAACATAATTACAATGGCAAATACATTTTTAATTTTCATAAGGTCTTAATTTTCAATATTTTGTTTTTAAAAATTTGTGGTATTGTGATTGCCACTAAGATACAAAACCAATTTATTTTCTCACAAAATAAACCAGAAAAACAGTAAATTTTCTTTACATATTCTGCGTATAGTAATTATAGTCTTTCAAAATCACTCTGATAAAATCACTATTATTTCCAGATTGATTTTTAATTCCTGTAACACTCTCAATTTTAGCAACTAATTTGTAGATGATTTCGTGATCGTTTTTAGCATCTGCTTTTTTGAATGTTTCTTTAATAATTCGCATATCATTATCAGATAATTTAATCACCAAAGGATATGTCGGAACATAAGCATTTCCTATCTCTTCCAGAATAGTATGACTTATATTAATATTATTTTTTAAGGTAATCACTGCGGTTCCTGCTGCAATATCACCAAGTCGTTGTCCTTTTTTACTTGTAACAACAGTAATAAGCGCCACCAAACCATACAAAGCCGAAAAATCAATTATTCTAAAAAACCAGCGAATTAAATAATCGCCAAATCCGGCCTGATAGCCATCAATTTTTACCACTTTTATTTTGACCAGTTTTTTTCCAAACGACTGACCTTCAAAAATACTTTCTAAAGTGATGGAATAAATTATAGCAGGAAAATAAATGATTAGCAGAATAGAACCTCTTGACCAGGAATCTAAACCATCCATCAATTTATCCAGATGAAGCCAGTAAAAAACCACCATCGAAATCACGAAAATATAAGACCCTTTAATCAGTAAATCAATAAAATAAGCACCCAATCGTTCACCAACAGAGGCAGCGATGAAATTTATTTTAACATTTTGTGTTGTATTAATAGATAATTCTGACATATTTTATATTTTAGCCTACAATGAGAGAAGTCGCCTTCATAAAACAGAACAAAGAAAAATGGCTGGAATTTGAGCTAGCTATTTTTGGCAAAGCTAAAAAAAATCCTGACGAGTTAGCTAATTTATACATTCAAATGATGAATGATTTGTCGTATGCGCAAACGTATTATCCAAAAAGTAAAACAGTAATTTACTTAAACCATCTTGCATCGCAAATCTATCAGAAAATTTACAAAACCAAAAGAACAGAAAAAAACACCGTACTGGAATTTTTCTTAACCGATGTTCCGTTGCTTGTATATGAATACAGACGTTATTTAATGTATTCTTTTATTTTGTTTGCGGTAACTGTCGCTATTGGAGTAGTTTCAGCAAAATACGATCCTAGCTTTGTTCGTTTAATCCTTGGCAATGATTATGTCAATATGACCTTAGAAAACATTAAAAAAGGAGACCCAATGGCCGTATATGGCTCAGGAAGCAATTGGGGAAGTTTTATTGGCATCACGATGAACAACCTTTATGTGGGAGCAAAATGTTATTTCTTCGGAATTTTTGCCGGAATTGGAACTTTTTTTATTTTCCTGAATAATTGTATCATGCTGGGTTCATTTCAGTATTTCTTTTATGAACAAGGTGTTTTCTGGAAAAGTGTCAGAGGAATCTGGATTCACGGTTCTATGGAAATATTTGCCATTGTAATTGAAACAACAGCCGGATTTATTTTGGGGGCCTCTATGTTATTTCCAAAAACATTTTCGAGACTAAATTCCTTTAAAATTGGTTTTAAAAACAGTTTCAAAATTTTCCTTAGTACATTTCCGTTTACCATCAGTGCCGGATTTCTGGAAGGTTTTATTACGCGTTATTCTATCGATATGCCCAATTGGTTAAGTAGCTTTATCATTTTATTTACATTAGGAATAATTTCATTTTATTATTTGGTATACCCGTTTATTGTACACAAAAAAACACAACAATTATAAGCCTAACTGAATTAATCGGAACACCTAATGAACAGAATTTTCTTCCTTTTACTTTTTCTTCTTTTCTGCACAACTTTTCATGCGCAGGATTCTTTGGCGACCGAAGAACCTCCAAAAATTGCTACAGTAAAGTATACTGAAAAAGACATTCAAATTGACACTACTACTGTTGAAGCGAAAACTTTTGCTAAAGATTTCAAAAAGAAATACACTGATGCTGATTTTGTTTACGAAACAAAACCTCTGGAAAAAACACTTTGGGATGACTTCAAAGAATGGCTTGCCAGCTTGTTTAGAAAAATGTTTACGTTTAAAAATCCGCAGGCATCACTTAATTTTGTCGCATTGCTATTAAAGATAATCGCCGTTTTGGTAATTATTGTTGTTATTTATCTTATTGTAAAAGCATTAATCAATAAAGAAGGTCGTTGGATATTTGGGAAAGATGCTCAAAAAAGAAGCATTATTTATTCCGATGCAGAAAAAAACATCCATCTTTTAGATTTCGAAAAATTAATAAAAGAAAGCATTCAGTCCGGACAAAAAAGAGCCGCTATTCGATACTATTATTTATGGTTGCTAAAAGTCATGGCACAAAATCGATACATCGAATGGGATATCGAAAAAACCAATTCAGATTATTTATACGAACTTCAAAACCCTGTTCATAAAGAAGAGTTCACCTATTTATCTTATCTCTATAATTATATTTGGTATGGTGAATTTGAAATTGATGAACGTACTTTTATAAAAACCGAAAACCGATTTAAAAAAGCCATAAAAACCTTTAGCAATGAATAAATCTATCAAAATTTATGTGGCTATTCTGGTTTTTGTTTTAGCCTTAATTCTAATTGCAGACCGGGACAAGCCAAAACCTATCGACTGGAGCCCTACTTTTTCTGTTCAGGATAAGATTCCTTATGGTCTGTTTATCTTTGATAAAGAGATCAATACGCTTATGAAAGGTTCTAAGATTGAAAAAATAGCGACTGTAACTCCATATGAATATTTAGATTCACAATATGATGAAGATTCTCTGGTTTCTGCATACAGAATAAAAGGCACTTTCATCAATATAGCAGAACAGCAAGATATTGATGATGAGTCTGTAAAAGAACTTTTTTACTTTGTTTCGCATGGTAATAATGTTTTTTTGAGCATGAGAAATTTTCCTCAAATTTTAATGGACAGTTTAAAACTAGAAGTGCAAACAAATTTTAAAAATTTAAACAGCACTTCGATCTGGATGGCGAACAAAAAAATGAGTTCAAAAAAATACTTTTTTAAACAATCGCTGGAAGATTATTTTACTAAAATCGACACTTTAAAAACCACTGTTTTAGGTTATCAGACTTCTGTTAAAAACGAAAAACATATTAATTTTATAAAAGTTCCCTACAAAAACGGTTACTTTTATTTGCACACACAGCCGGCAGCTTTTACCAATTATCATTTATTAAAAGGAAATCATTATCAATATGCCGAAAATGTATTGTCTTATATTCCAAAAGGAGATATTTTCTGGTATATAAAAGGCCAAAATGGAGAATCAATTTCCAATTCACCTTTACGTTATATTTTTAGTCAGCCGGGATTAAAATGGGCGTATTATTTTGGGATTATTGGCATTCTGATTTTTATTATTTTTAATGTTAAACGAAAACAGCGAATAGTTCCGATTATTAAACCGTTGCCTAATTTAACCGTTGATTTTACCAAAACCATTGGTAATTTATATTATCAGGAAGGCGATCACACCAATATTATCGATAAAAAAATTATTTATTTCTTAGAGAAAATGAGAAATGAATATTTAATGGATACAACAAAACTGGATGATGATTTCATCAAAAAACTGCATTATAAAACAGGTAAAAACATCACCGATATTCAGGAACTTGTATTCCTAATTAATGAACACAGAAAAAGTTACCACGGAAGTCTGGAAGAAGATTTAATCCGAATTAATAATGCAATAGAAAAAATTTTACATTAGAAATATTTTACCACAGATTAAAATGATTAGCACAGATTAATAAAAGTTTAATTTAAAACAACAGACTAAAATCATTTTTAATCCTTTCAATCTGTGGCAAAAAAACACATATCAATAAAAGAAAACAAACCAAAATATGGACGATTTTAATACCTCAGAAACAGAAATCACAAATGAAAATGTGAATTTTGAAACCAGAATAAATCTAACACCTTTATTAGATCACATCAATAGCATTAAAAAAGAATTGGAAACTGTGATTGTAGGGCAGCATAAAATGATCGATCAGCTTTTGGTGGCCATTTTATCCAACGGACATGTTTTACTTGAAGGTGTTCCCGGAGTTGCCAAAACGATTACGGCAAAATTGCTTTCAAAAACACTAAATATTGGCTTTAGCCGAATTCAGTTTACACCAGATTTAATGCCTTCTGATGTTTTGGGAACTTCAATTTTCAACTTAAAAAGTTCTGAATTTGAATTCAAAAAAGGGCCTATTTTCTCTAACCTGATTTTAATTGATGAGATTAACCGTGCGCCTGCCAAAACTCAGGCCGCATTATTTGAGGTTATGGAAGAGCGCCAGATTACAATTGACGGCACAACTTATCAGCTTGATACTCCATTTTTAGTACTTGCAACTCAAAATCCAATTGAACAGGAAGGAACGTATCGTTTGCCAGAAGCTCAATTAGACCGTTTTTTATTCAAAATCACGATCGATTATCCAAAATTAGACGAAGAAATACTGATTATTCAAAGAGAGCATCTATTACAGAATCACGGCAAACTGGAAGCTATTAAAACGCTACTTTCATCCGCAGAAATAAAAGAATATCAGGCTTTAGTAAGACAAATTAGAGTAGAACAAAATTTACTTGAATATATCGCAAGAATTGTTGTAAACACGAGAGAAAATGCCTTTTTATATCTTGGTGCATCACCGCGTGCTTCAATCGCAATTTTGAACGCTGCCAAAGGTTTTGCTGCCATCCGTGGACGTGATTTTGTTACTCCCGAAGATATTAAAGAAGCTACGATCCCAGTTTTACAACATCGTGTTATTGTAGCTCCGGAAAGAGAAATGGAAGGAATTTCGAGTGCCGAAATTATCAGACAAATTATTGAAACTGTAGAAATACCTAGGTAATTGTTAATGGTTAATTGTGAATGTGAGAAGATAAATGATCTTGCTAAATTCTTATGTCTCCCTGAGCGTAGTCGAAGGGCGCAAAGTAGGACTTCGACTTCGATCAGCCTGACAAAGAGTAGCAAAACTTGAAACCTCAAACCTGAAACTTGAAACCTAAAATCCGAAACCCAATAAACAAAAAATGAAATTCATAAAAAGTCTATATCTCAATAACTTCTTTTTCTATTTGCTTTTGGGCATTATAGCCTTATTTGTTTGTGCTTTTATTTTTCCTAATATCTACAATGCTGTTTGGTTTGGAGTTTTAGCGCTTATTACCTTTTTAGGGCTTGATATTTTACTTTTATATATCACAAAAAACGGATTTGAAGCGGAAAGAATTACCCCTGAAAAATTATCAAATGGAGATTTAAATCCTATTACCATTAATCTGAAAAATCAGTATACTTTTCCGGTTTCTATTAAGATTATTGATGAAATTCCGTTTCAGTTTCAGGTTCGCGATTTTAAAATTATAAAAACATTAAAAGCATCTTCTCAAAAAGAAATTGGTTATGATCTTCGTCCTACAGAACGTGGCGAATATAATTTTGGTGCTTTAAATATTTATGTTTCTTCTCCTCTTAGATTGATTTCAAGAAGATTTTCTTTTGATAAAAACAAAATGGTTCCCACCTATCCTTCCTATATTCAGTTAAGAAAATACGATTTACTGGCTTTTTCGAATAATTTATTCCAATACGGAATAAAGAAAATTCGCCGAATTGGTCATACAATGGAATTTGAGCAAATTAAAGAATATGTTCAGGGTGATGATTTGCGCACTTTAAACTGGAAAGCCACTGCCAAAAAAAATGCTTTGATGGTGAACCAGTTTCAGGACGAAAAATCCCAATCGGTTTATATGGCAATTGATAAAGGGCGCGTGATGCAAATGCCTTTTAATGGATTAAGTTTGCTGGATTATGCTATAAACTCAACTCTTGTTTTATCGAATGTGATTCTGAAAAAACAAGATAAGGCAGGACTTTTTTCTTTTTCTAAAAAAGTAGAAAACAGAGTTTTTGCAGAAAAAAGAGGTTCGCAGATGCAAAAAATCCTCGAAACTCTGTATAATATCAAAACTGACTTTTTTGAAAGTGATTATAGCCGATTGTATGTCGATATCAAGAAAAACATCAACCAAAGAAGTTTAATTATTCTGTACACCAACTTCGAAACCATGGATGGACTAAACAGACAATTACCTTATTTAAAAGGAATTGCAAAAAGCCATTTACTGGTTGTTGTTTTCTTTCAGAATACCGAGTTAAACAGTATCATCAACAAAAAAACAAACACCATTCAGGAAGTTTACGATAAAGTAATTGCGGAGAAATTCATCTTCGAGAAACGCCTTATTGTAAACGAACTTAAAAAATACGGAATACACTCTGTTCTTACTCAACCCGAGAATCTGACTTTGGATGCTATAAATAAGTATTTAGAAATTAAAGCGAGAGGAATCTTGTAAATCACTTTTAAAAAACCACCTTAACTATCTAAACACCAAAAACAAACCATATAAATGAAACAAGTATTTTTAATGTTATCTTTTTTTTTCGCAATGAACACTTTTGCGCAAGTTCCAAACAAATTATCTCCAAGTGATAAAGTCTATGGTCTTTCAAAATTCTGGGAGGAAGTAAATTACAACTTTGTTTATCTGGACAAAGTCGACCGTACAATGTGGGATAACAAATATAAAGAGCTTATTTCATCTGTTCAAAATACAGCTAATGATTACGAATATTATCGTGAACTTCAAAAATTTTGCGCGTTGCTAAAAGATGGACATACAAATATTTCTTTTCCTAACAACATTGAGCAAATGAATACTATGTTTGGAGATTACAGGTTTATGATTAAGAATATTGAGGGAAAGGCAATTATAGTCAGAACGAATTTAAGTAAAAAGGAAGAAATTCCAACAGGGAGTGAAATTATAGAAGTTAATGGAAAACCAACTCCTCAATATATCGCTGAAAATGTGGCACCGTACATCTCTTCCTCAACTGATTATGTTTTACAAGATTGGAGTATTACAAATTTACTTAGAGGTTTAGATGGAGAGACTTTCATCATTAAAATAAAGAAACCAAATAAGAAAATAATCGAGTTAACTTTAACCCATAAAAAAACAGAAGAGGAAGAAGTTTTCCCTCCTTATGAACCTGATAGACAGCTTTTAGATTTTAAATGGATAAACAAAGAAACAGCTTATGTCTCTTTAAACGGATTTAGTAATAAAAAGATTGACAGCTTATTTGTCACAAAACTTCCTGAATTGTATAAAGCTAAGTCATTAATAGTGGACTTACGTTTTAATACTGGTGGCAGCACAAAAATAGGAAGAGAAATATTAAAATATCTTACAAACGACACCATCCTTTATGGTTCAAAAACAAAAAGCAGATTGCACATTCCTGCATTTAAAGCCTGGGGAAAATATGCTAATGTTAAAGATACCATAAACAATGCCTGGAAAAAGAAAGCCTATTTGTCTTATCACGACCAATATTATCATGATTTTGAATATAGTCCCGACACTATCCATTTAAAAGCCCAAAGAGTAGTTGTTCCTACTGTACTTTTAATAGGGCACAATACCGCTTCGGCTGCAGAAGATTTTTTAATATTTACTGACAATCAAAAGCATATGATAAAAATGGGCGAAAAGTCAAATGGTAGTACTGGAGAACCATATGTATTTGAATTACCCGGTGGAGGTTCTGCAAAGGTTTGTACCAAAAAAGATACTTATCCTGATGGTAGAGAATTTGTTGGTTTTGGAATAAAACCAGATATTGAAATTATTCCAAATTTAAAAGATTACTTAAACAAACGAGATGCCACGCTTGAAGAAGCTGTAAAATATTTGAAAACAAAAATGAAGTAACCTAATTTTGTTAGTCAGTTAATTCTAATTTGTTATAATCACTATTGAAATTGTCCATTAAAAAAATAAGAAATGAAAAAATTAATTCTACTAACAGTCGTTTTAACGAGCTTTCTTTCTCAGGCTCAAAAAACAGAAAACATTATCATAATAACCACAGACGGTTTTAGATGGCAGGAAGTTTTTAAGGGTATTGATCCTGCAATTGCAAATGATAAAAAATTCAATCAGGGAGACAGTACTTATATTTATAAAAATTACGGAAGTCCAGACATTCAGGAATCCCGAAAAAAATTAATGCCTTTTTTCTGGTCAGAAATTGTTTCGAAAGGGCAAATTTATGGTAATCGCGATCTTGGAAACAAAGTCGATGTTGCAAACCCATACTGGTTTAGTTATCCGGGATATAGTGAAATTATGACCGGAAATGTTGATCTAAAAGTCAATTCAAACAGTTACAAAGCCAATCCTAACGTAAATGTTTTAGAATTTCTAAATCAGCAATCCAAACTAAAAGGAAAAGTTGCTGCGTTTGGTGCCTGGGATGCTTTTGACCGAATTTTAAATGAAGAAAGAAGTGGTTTTCCAGTAATTTCTGCTTTTGATAATGTGGGCGGAAGCAAACCAACTCAGAGTCAAAAACTATTAAATGAGATGCGTAATAACTCGTATAAACCTTTCCATCTGGATGAATGTTTAGATGTTTTCACGCATTATCAGGCAATGGATGAACTTAAAACTAAAAAGCCAAAAGTACTTTATGTTGCTTACGGGGAAACTGACGAATGGGCACATCACGGTCAATATCGTTCTTATCTGGATGCCGCAAATCAGGTAGATAAATGGATTCAGGAAATCTGGACTTTTGTACAAAACGATCCGCAATACAAAAACAAAACCACTATTTTGATAACCGTAGATCATGGCCGTGGTGACAAAATAAAATCGCAATGGACAGATCATGGCTCAGATATTGCCGGAGCTTCACAAATATGGTTTGCCGCAATGGGTCCGGAAATTGCAGCAAAAGGTGAAATTAAAACCGATTCTCAATTGTATCAAAAACAGTTTGCGCAGACACTTGCTAAAATTATGGGATATACTTTTACTGCCGAACATCCGGTAGCAAACGAAATCCCTGAAGTTTTACAGAAATAATTTTCTTTCTTTTGCCACAAATTACACTAATTTACACTAATTTCTTTCAACTCTGCTTAATTATAATTTGTGAAAATTTGTGAAATTCGTGGCAGAAAAAACTCTGAACCTTTGTATCTACGCAACTTTGCATCTTAAAAAAAAATCTCAGTATCTTAGCACCTTAGAAACTTAGTCGCTCAAAAAAAATGAAACAAATTACTTCAGTACAAAATCCGTTTATAAAATCTCTTGTTTTATTGCAGGAAAAAGCAAAAGCCCGCAAACAAACCGGAACTTTTTTGATTGAAGGATTACGTGAAATTTCAATTGCTATAAAAGGCGGATATGAAATTGAAACCGTTTTATTTTTACCGGAATTAGTTTCTGAATCAGAAATCAACAAACTGATTCCTTCTCCATTTCAAATTATAGAAATCAATAAAGAAGTTTATCAAAAACTCGCTTACAGAGACACTACTGAAGGTATATTGGCCGTTGCAAAAACCAAATCGCTGAAATTATCCGATTTAAAACTATCCAAAAATCCTTTGATTTTGGTTGCCGAAGCTCCAGAAAAACCAGGAAATATTGGTGCGCTTTTAAGAACCGCAGATGCCGCAAATCTGGATGCTGTTTTGATTGCAAATCCTAAAAGTGATTTATACAATCCAAATATCGTTCGTTCGAGTGTTGGTTGTTTGTTTACCAACCAGATAGCAACCGGAACCACGGCAGAAATAATTGCTTTTTTACAAGAAAACAAGATTGATTTTTACTGTGCGACTTTACAAAATTCAACTTCATATCATACGCAGAATTTCACCACTCCAACCGCTTTAGTTGTCGGCACAGAAGCAACAGGCTTAACGCAGGATTGGCGTGATGCAGCAACACAAAATATTATAATTCCGATGCAGGGAGAAATTGACAGTATGAATGTTTCTGTCGCTGCTGCAATTTTAATTTTTGAAGCAAAACGTCAGAGAGAATTCAAATAACCTTAAACCATAAGCTATGAATTACAAAATTTCACTTTTAGCCTTATTATTTAGTTTTTCAGTTTCGGCACAAATTACGAATCAGGAAGTAGATGAATTGGTCAACCGAACAATAAAAGCATTTGATGTTCCCGGAATTTCAGTTGCAATTGTAAAAGATGGAAAAGTAGTTCTGGCAAAAGGATATGGCGTAAAATCCATCATAACACAACAAAAAGTAGACGCTAATACACTTTTTGGAATCGCTTCAAACAGCAAAGCTTTTACCAGCGCTGCACTGGCGATGTTAGTTGACGAAGGCAAAATAAAATGGGACGATAAAGTGATTAAATATCTTCCTGATTTTAAAATGTACGATGATTATGTTACGAATGAATTCACCATTCGCGACCTGCTAACCCATAGAAGCGGACTTGGACTTGGTGCCGGAGATTTAATGATCTGGCCTGACGGAAGTGATTTCACCGCAAAAGATATCGTACATAATTTGCGTTATTTAAAACCGGTTTCAAGTTTTAGAACCAAATACGATTATGATAATTTAATGTACATTATTGCCGGTGAAATTGTGCATGTTGTAAGCGGACAGACCTGGGCAGATTTTGTAGAAAACCGCATTATGAAGCCTTTGGAAATGAACGGAAGTGTCGCCTCAATAAAACGCTTAAAAGATACTTCGAACGTTATTACTCCGCACGTACCAATTGACGGAAAACTAAAAACAATAAAAAGATACGAAAACCAGCTTTTTGATGGTGCTGCCGGGATTTATTCAAGTGTAAATGATTTGAGTAAATGGGCTATTTTGCAAATCAACAATGGTAAATACGGCGATAAGCAATTGTTTTCGGAAAAAGAACACAACGAAATGTGGCAATTGCAAACTATTATTCCGGCTAAAACAAGACCTCCTTACAATACTCATTTTTCCGGTTATGGTTTGGGCTGGTTTTTAAGTGATGTAAAAGGTTATAAACAGGTTTCACATACGGGAGGATTAGAAGGAAATGTAACGCAGACGACTTTAATTCCTGAATTAGGTTTAGGAATTATTGTACTCACCAATCAACAATCGGGAGCTGCATTTAGCGCGATAACTAATACTATTAAAGACAGTTATCTGGGCATAAAATCAGAAGATTATGTGTCGATTTACAGCAGCAAAATGAAAGAAAGTGAAGATTCTGCTGATAAAGTTACTGCTGAAGTCTGGGCAACCGTTGCAAAAAACAAGAAAGACAAACTAAAAACGGACTTCTCTAAAATCACCGGAACTTACAAAGACAATTGGTTTGGCGAAGTTACCATTACAGAAAAAAAAGGAAAATTATATTTTGCATCAAAGCGTTCTCCACAATTAGCCGGAGAAGTGTTTTTCTACAAAGACGGAAATTATGTTGTAAAATGGAATAATGCCTTTTTCCATGCCGATGCTCATCTTTTGTTTACCTATGATGCAAATGGAAAAGTTACAAACTTAAAAATGCTTCCAATCTCTGACCTGACTGACTTTAGTTATGATTTTCAGGATCTGGATTTTTCGAAAGAATAACTTTTGTTTCAAGTTTCAGGTTCCAAGTTTCAGGTTAAAAACTGAAACATAAACGATGGTTCATAACTTGAAACTTTAAACCTGAAACAAAATATTTCCATTCCAAAATCAACCCTCCATTCCCTTGCGTATGTTCAAACTAATTCTTATTTTTAGTACTTGAACTATGCCGTTATGACAGAAATTGATATTGAAAAAGAAAATAAAGCTATTGCGCAGGAATACAAAGAATTACTTCGAATTAGTTATCAGACTTTAAGCCCCGCAGACAAAAAATTAATTCGTAAAGCTTTTGACGTTGCCGTTGATGCCCACAAAGAGCAAAGACGCAAATCAGGAGAAGCGTATATCTTTCACCCTATTGCAGTTGCAAAAATTGTTGCCTCAGAAATTGGTCTGGGCGCGACCTCAATTGCTGCGGCTTTATTGCATGATGTTGTTGAAGATACTCCAATGACTGTTGACGAGATTGAACGTTTATTCAATCCAAAGGTGGCACAGTTAGTTGAAGGTTTAACCAAAATTTCATTAGTACAAAAGGATTTAAATGCTTCAATGCAGGCGGAAAATTTCCGTAAAATGATCCTTACTCTTAACGATGATGTGCGTGTTATCCTGATTAAACTGGCGGATCGTTTGCACAATATGCAAACAATGGATTCCATGGCGGAATACAAACAAACCAAAATTGCTTCTGAAACGCTTTATATCTACGCTCCTCTCGCCCACCGTTTAGGACTTTACAACATCAAAACCAAACTGGAAGATTTAGGTTTAAAATATACAGAACCCAATGTTTACAATGACATTGTAAGCAAAATCAGAGAGACAAAAGAAGAACAGGATGCTTACATCAAAGATATTTCGGATGTTTTGAAGAAATCCCTTGATAGCGAAGATATTGATTACATTATAAAAGGGCGTCCGAAATCCATTTATTCGATTCGTCGAAAAATGCGCGCTCAAAATGTAAGCTTTGATGAAGTTTACGACAAATTTGCCCTTCGAATTGTATATAAATCAGATCCACATGATGAGAAATTTATTGCCTGGAAAATATATTCAATCGTAACCGATCATTACAGACCTAGCCCTAGCCGATTACGTGACTGGATTTCATCTCCAAAATCAACCGGATATGAAGCACTTCACATTACTGTAATGGGACCAAAAGGTCGTTGGGTCGAAGTTCAGGTTCGAAGCGAGCGTATGGATGAAATTGCAGAAAAAGGATATGCAGCGCATTACAAATACAAAAACGGAGCAACCGAAGAAAGTGGCCTTGACGTTTGGCTGAACTTACTTCGCGAAGCGTTAGAAAATCAGGAAACCAATGCGGTTGATTTTGTCGAAGATTTTAAAATGAATTTATATTCAAAAGAAATCTTTGTCTTTACTCCAAAAGGAGAAATCAAATCATTACCAAAAGGAGCAACTTCATTGGATTTTGCCTTTAGTATTCACTCTGAAATTGGAATCAAAACCAGAGGAACCCGTGTAAATGGGCGTTTAGTTCCATTAAATCACGAACTTAAAAGCGGTGATCAGGTTGAAGTAATAACTTCGGCAAATCAAAAACCAACCATAAACTGGCTGGAATATGTAACGACTTCAAGAGCAAAAAATAAAATAAAAAATGTTCTTAACGAGAACACTAAAAAAATTGCCGAAGAAGGAAAAGAACTGCTTACCCGAAAATTAAAACATTTAAAAATTACGTTTAACGAACAAGTAACAAACGAGTTAGTTAACTTTTTTAAATTAAAAACAAGTTTAGATTTATTTTACAGAGTTGGAATTGGTGCCATCGAAAATCAGCAGTTAAAAGATTATGCGGCACAAAAAAGCAATTCGTTTATCAATTTCTTTAAGAATAAAATCAAACGAAACAAAGATACTGCCGACGAGGATATTCACAAACAAGTCATCAGCAGTAATTACGATATGTTGGTTTTTGGAACCGAACATGATAAACTTGATTATAAACTTTCGCAATGCTGCAATCCAATTCCCGGAGATGATGTTTTCGGATTTGTAACGATAAACGAAGGAATCAAAGTACACAAAAAAGATTGTCCAAATGCTATTGGCATGCAATCGAATTATGCGTACAGAATCATGAGTGCTAAATGGATTGACTCATCTCAGGAAGAATTTAAAGCCATTATAAATATTACCGGAATGGACGTTTTAGGTCTTACAAACCAATTAACACGTGTTATTTCGAATAATATGAGTGTAAATATTCAAAGTATTTCATTGAGCACTGATGCGGGAATATTTCATGGTCAAATCGCGGTAATTGTAAAAAATAATACGATTTTGAAAAAAATGATCAATGCCATCAAAAAAATTGACGGAGTTGATAAAGTAACACGAGAGTATAGAACCTAACGATTTAATACAATTCAAAAGACTTTTAGTTTAATTATGCAAAACGAAATTTTAGAAATTCCGAAAGTAAATTTTAATGAAAAAGGCGATCTTTTAATTCTTGCCTCAGCAACTTCATCCAAAGATGATTTTGATTTTTTTCAGGGAAAATCTGTTATTCGAAATAAAAAACTAAAAAAGAGATTTGCAAATTGTACCGAATGGATTGAATTTCCTTCTACACAGGAAATGTACAAGATTTTAAACGGCATTGACAATATCGATAATTTCCTTGCTACTTTTGATGGTGAACCATTTGAAGGAATGACAGTCCGATTATTTAATCCCGTTACAAAACTTTGGAGTATTTATTGGGCGGATTCTAATTCTGGCACTTTAGACAAACCTGTAGTGGGTTCTTTTGAAAATAAAGTGGGCCATTTTTTTTCTAAAGATATTTTTGAAGACAAAGAGGTTTTACAAGTATTCAGATGGGATGCCAGAGATGAAAGCAATCCGGTCTGGAGTCAGGCAATGTCTGATGATAAAGGAAAAACCTGGGAATGGAACTGGTATATGTACATGTCCAAAACGAAATAAAACTTTGTTAGATTTATCATAAATAAAAATAATTATGTTAATTAAGTTTATTCCTTTTATTTAAAATATATCATTGTAAAAGCCTGTTTTTGATGCGATATTCGAATTCAAATTCAGAATAGAACGTTAAACTTTAAACCCGAAACTTTTATTCATTAAAAATAAAAAATTATCTTTGCCGGATATGACACTCATTTCAACTGACAACACTAAAAATCAAGAAATTGTAAAAAATGTTTTTACAATGTATCTTGAGCAAAAAGGGCATCGCAAAACTCCTGAGCGTTATGCTATACTTCAGGAAATTTACGATAGCGAAGAACATTTTGATATTGAAAACTTGTATATCAAAATGAAAAACAAAAACTATCGTGTGAGCAGGGCTACGCTTTACAACACGATTGAGTTATTGTTAGACTGCGCTTTGGTTAGAAAACATCAATTTGGACAAAATCAGGCTTATTACGAAAAATCGTATTTCGACAAACAGCACGATCACATTATCATGACTGATTCTGGCGAAGTAATTGAATTTTGCGATCCAAGAATTCAGACCATCAAAAAAACAATCGAAGAAATATTTGATATAGAGATCACAAATCACTCTTTATATTTCTACGGAAACAAAAAGCAAAAACAATAATCCGGAAAGGAATTATTCAAAAATAAAAAAGAAAATTAACTACATTAATCAGTAGGGCAACTCAGATTGTCTCAACGCAAATTAAAACAGAATGACCGTAGATTTATTACTAGGATTACAATGGGGAGATGAAGGTAAAGGAAAAATTGTTGACGTTCTTACCTCAAATTATGATATTATTGCACGTTTTCAGGGAGGACCAAATGCAGGACATACTTTAGAATTTGACGGTATTAAACACGTACTTAGAACAATCCCTTCTGGAATTTTTCATAAAGATTCAATAAACATCATCGGAAATGGAGTTGTAATTGATCCTGTAGTTTTTCAAAAAGAAATTGAAGGATTGGAGAAATTCAACCTTGATATCAAAAAGAAATTAATCATTTCAAGAAAAGCACATTTAATTTTACCAACACACCGTTTACTTGACGCGGCTTCTGAAGCTTCAAAAGGAAAAGCTAAAATTGGTTCTACTCTAAAAGGAATTGGACCAACTTACATGGACAAAACCGGAAGAAATGGTTTAAGAGTTGGTGATATTGAATTAGAAGATTTTAAAGAGCGTTACAGAGCTTTGGCAGACAAGCACGAAGCAATGATTGCTTTTTATGATGTTGCTATTCAATACAACTTAGCTGAATTAGAAAAAGAATTTTTCGAAGCTATCGAAGAATTAAAAAAATTAGATTTTATTGACAGTGAAGAATACATTCACCAGGCTCAAAAAGCAGGTAAATCTATTCTTTGTGAAGGTGCTCAGGGATCTTTATTAGATGTTGATTTCGGAACTTATCCGTTTGTAACTTCATCAAACACTACTGCAGCCGGAGCTTGTACAGGTTTAGGAATTGCTCCTAACAAAATCAAAGAAGTTTACGGAATTTTTAAAGCTTACGTAACTCGTGTTGGTAGCGGACCTTTCCCTACTGAACTTTTTGACGAAGTTGGAGCTACAATGGCAAAAGTTGGTAACGAATTTGGATCTGTAACAGGAAGACAAAGACGTTGTGGATGGTTAGACTTAGTAGCTTTAAAATATGCTGTTCAGGTTAACGGAGTTACGCAATTAATGATGATGAAAGGTGACGTTCTTTCTGGTTTTGAAACTTTAAAAGTTTGTACAGAATACAACTATAAAGGACAAAACATTGCTCACTTTCCTTACAACATTGAGCCGGAAAATGTTACTCCGGTTTACAAAGAATTTAAAGGATGGAAAGCTGATTTAACAGGATTGACAACTTACGATGAATTGCCAATTGAGCTAAAAGAATATATTGAGTTTATTGAAAAAGAAATCGAAGTGCCAATCAAAATTGTATCGGTTGGACCAGACAGAAAACAAACAATAACAAAATAATACATTTTAAACGCTCTGATAATCAGAGCGTTTTTTTTTGAAACAAAATCTACATGAGAAAAAATCCGGAAATAGAAATAACTGAAACGAAGTTATTATCAGACAATTGGTATGTATTAAACAAGGTGACTTTTAATTACACAAAAGAAAACCAAAAAACAGAATCGCATATTCGCGAAGTATATGATCGCGGAAACGGCGCTGCTATTCTATTGTATAATTCATCTAAAAAAACAGTAATCCTGACAAGACAATTTCGTCTGCCAACTTATCTTAACGGAAATAAAACCGGAATGATGATTGAGGCGTGTGCAGGACTTTTGGATAAGGATAATGCTGAACAGGCGATTATTCGTGAAACAGAAGAAGAAACAGGTTATCGCTTAAGCAAAGTTCAGAAAGTGATTGAAACCTATATGTCTCCGGGATCTGTAACAGAAATTTTATATTTGTTTGTTGGAGAATATAACGAAAGCATGAAAGTAAGCGAAGGTGGCGGTCTTGATGCTGAACAGGAAAACATTGAAGTTCTGGAATATACTTTTGATGAAGCTTATGCGATGATAGAATCTGGTGAAATAACTGATGCAAAAACCATTTTGTTATTACAGCATGCTAAAATAAAAGGACTGGTTTAAAAAAAATGAGTATTTTAGTTTTCGAAAGTTTAGCAAACATGAAATGAAAAGACTAAAAAAGCAAACCATACTCCTTATAACATTGGCAACAATATTTATTCTTATAAATGTTGTTGCTTTTTTTCATGCCTACAAATTCACCCACTTTACAGCGAATGAATCTCAGAAAACAAGAAGTCCGGAGCAATTATCTTCTTTTGAAAAAGCCAAAACTTTATTTCTAGGAGTAAATAATCCAAAACCAAGAAACAATAAATTTCCTTCTCAGATATATACAACTTTAAAGCTGCATAGCAATAAAGAAATTGAATGCTGGCTAATTAAAAATAAAAACTCAAAGGGAACCGTCATACTATTCCATGGCTATGGCGGAGAGAAATCTTCAATGCTTTCAAAATCGGATGAATTTATAAAATTAGGTTTCAATACATTACTTGTTGATTTTATGGGAAGTGGAAATTCCGAAGGAAATCAAACTACAATTGGTTTTAAAGAAGCGGAAGAAGTTAAAACAACATTTGATTATTTGCAAAGATCAGGCGAACAAAACATATATCTCTTTGGTACTTCAATGGGAGCTGTTGCAATCATGAAATGTATTAATGATACGAATATAAAACCAAAAGGAATACTACTTGAATGCCCATTTGGTTCGATGTACACGACAGTATGTGCCAGATTTAATAAAATGAATGCACCAATATTTCCTATGGCAGGATTATTAGTTTTTTGGGGTGGTTTACAAAATGGCTTTTGGGGATTTAATCATAATCCATCCGAATACGCTAAGAATATTACTTGTCCCACCTTATTACTTTATGGTGAAAAAGATAAAAGTGTAAGTCGAAAAGAAATTGATGAAATTTACACCAATTTGAAAGGTTTAAAAAAACTTAGCACTTACAAAAATACTGGTCATGAAAATTATCTAATTAAAAACAAAAGTAGATGGATAGCTGATACTTCCATTTTTTTATCAGCAAATCAGCAAAATCACTAAAAAATGAAAATCCCGAAACCAAAACAAAAAATTATGTAAGCTTTTGATTGTAATGATTTATAACTTTATTTTCATAAAATTAGTACCTATGAAAAAGTTATATTATTCAGCAAATGCCCTACTTATAATGATGTTAGTTTTATTAGCTTCCTGCAAAAAAAATGAAACTACAACTATTACAGAAAATAAAAAGCCCAAAAAAGTAATTGAATACAAGAAACCAAAATCTGTTTCTTATAAAATTGAAAAAACAAAAGAATGGCTTAAAACAAACGAAGCAGACAGCAGTAAAATGGATATTGTTTACGCTTTAAACCGAACTGACAAAGCTAATTTCAAGAAACTGGATTCTGTTGTTATTCCGGCAGATTTTAGCGGAGATTTGGTTTATTACCTTCCATTTCCGCTTCATGTTTCAGCTTTAGAAGAAGTTTCTAAAATTATTATTTTCTCTTATCCGACGCAAACTTTTGCGGCTTACGAAAACGGAGAACTGGTTTATACAGGCCCGACCAATATGGGAAGAAAAAAAGATCCAACGCCAACCGGATTGTTTTTCACCAATTGGAAAGCCGAAAAAACAACCAGCACTTTTAATGACGAATGGGATTTAAAATGGAATTTTAATATTGAAAATAAACTTGGGGTTGGTTTTCATCAATATGATCTACCGGGTTATCCTGCCTCCCACTCTTGCTTAAGATTACAGGAAAAAGATGCTAAATATTTATACACATTTGCAGATGAATGGATTTTAAAAGACAAAGAAAATGTAAAAGTAAAAGGAACTCCTGTTGTTGTTTTTGGAAGTTATAATTTTAACAGTTCAAAACCTTGGCTGCAATTAGCAAAAGATCCAAAATCTTTAAATATTCCTGAATCTGAAATTGAAAATCAGGTAAAACCTTTTCTCCAGCAAATTCTTGAAAATCAAAAATTGAGAGAAGCCGAGCAAACCGCCACACTTTAAAATATATTTATTGAAGAGAAAAGACCGTATCGTTATAAATGATACGGTCTTTTTTAATTTAAATGCAAAAAGAATTTCCCGAATCTTAAGTTAGACACACTGCAGTGCATTTCTGTGTTCAAAATTAAAAAAATATTTCATAAATAAATGAACATTCATTTATTATTATATCTTTGTATCGAATTATTTCATTTGATATTTCAAATTTTTAACACGAATCAAATTCCATACAAAATGAAAACTTCACTTATAGAAAATAAAAAAATTGCCATTATTGGCGGCGGTCCCGTTGGGCTTACCACTGCACGAATTTTACAAATCAACGGCGCCGATGTAACGGTTTATGAAAGAGATCTAAATGCTCAGGCGAGAACATCCGGAGGAACGCTGGATATTCATTCCGGTTCGGGACAGTTTGCCATTCAAAAAGCCGGCTTGATGGAGGAATTCTACAAACATGCGAGACCAACAGGCGAAAAAATGGCTGATATAGACGGAAATATTACTTCTGACGAAATACCGGACGAAACCAATGCGTATTCAAGACCTGAAATCGATCGTAATGATTTACGCAAAATTATGCTGGATAATCTTCAGGAAAAAACGGTTGTCTGGGACAGTCAATTAATCAATATTGAAAAAATTGCAAATCAGTATATTCTGGAATTTAAAAATGGAAATAAAACAACTGCAGATTTTGTAATTGTAGCTAATGGCGGAAGATCTAATGCCCGAAAATTCGTTAGTGATCAGGAACCTCAACTTTCAGGAACTTATATTATACAGGGAGAAATTGTAAATCCTGAGAAAGATTATCCTGAATTTAAACCCAAATACGGAAATGGGAATGTAATGGCAATGGGGGAACAAAAAATGTTTTATACCCATACCATGAGTGACGGTTCTGTACATTTTGGAGTTTCTTTTAAAGCGGATGAAAACTGGATTTCAAATCACGGAATCAACTTTGAAGATGATCAGGCAGTAATTTCCTTTTTAAACGAGACTTTTAAAAACTGGGGTGAAGATTATAAAAAGTTCTTTGCTGTTTCTACTGAATTTTCAGGTTTACCTTTACGTTTATTTTCTTTGGAAGAATCCTGGAAAGAACATTCTAACATTACACTTGTTGGTGACGCAGCACATTTGATGCCTCCTTTTGCAGGCGAAGGCGTAAATATGGGATTGTTTGATGCTTATCATCTGACAGAAAATTTAACTAACGGAAAATTCGACACCATTGATGCTGCAATTGAAGATTATGAGAAAAAAATGTTTGGCTACGCTCTTGAAGCACAACGCATGACTAAAAAAATGGAAGATTTATTGCATTCTGATATTACAGCGGAAGATATCCTGAGTAGTCGTGTTGACGATTAAAGATTTTTTTCACCATATAAGTGATGTAAGTATATTTAAGTTGGTTTACAAATCACTTGGCAACAACTAAAAAAGGCGTAAGATTTAAATCTTGCGCCTTTTGCTTTATATTAAAAACTAAAAATTATCTTGAATAATTTGGAGCTTCTTTTGTAATTGTAACGTTATGAGGGTGACTCTCTGTGATTCCGCTAGAAGTGATTCTAACAAAACGTCCTGATTCCTGTAGAGTAGGAATATCTTTTGAACCACAGTATCCCATACCTGCACGAAGACCTCCAATAAATTGAAGCATACTTTCGTTTAATTCTCCTTTGTAAGGAACACGACCAACAATTCCTTCCGGAACTAATTTTTTAACGTCGTCTTCAACATCCTGGAAATAACGGTCTTTAGAACCTGTTTGCATTGCTTCTACAGAACCCATTCCACGGTAAGATTTGAATTTTCTTCCTTCAAAAATAATAGTTTCTCCCGGAGATTCTTTTGTTCCTGCCAATAATGATCCTAACATTACACAGTCAGCACCTGCAGCGATTGCTTTCGGGATATCTCCTGTATAACGAATTCCACCATCTGCAATAACAGGAACTCCAGTTCCTTTGATTGCTGCAGCAACTTCAAGAACTGCTGAAAATTGAGGGAAACCAACACCAGCAACGATACGTGTAGTACAGATAGAACCAGGTCCGATTCCTACTTTTACACCATCTGCTCCATTTTCTACTAAATATTTAGCAGCTTCCGGAGTTGCGATGTTTCCAACGATTACATCTATTTGAGGGAATTTTGATTTTACTTCTTTTAATACATTCACTACACCTTCTGTATGTCCGTGAGCAGTATCAATAATAATTGCATCTACACCGGCAGCGACTAAAGCTTCAGCTCTTTGAACTGCATCTCCTGTAACTCCAATTGCAGCAGCAACTCTTAAACGACCTAAAGAATCTTTATTAGCGATTGGTTTTTGAGTCAGTTTTGTAATATCTCTAAAAGTGATTAAACCAACCAATTCGTTGTTAGCATTTACAACTGGCAATTTTTCGATTTTATGACCTTGTAAAACAACTTCGGCTTGTTCTAAAGAAGTTCCTTCAGCAACCGTTACTAAGTTTTTGCTTGTCATAACCTCAGCAATTGGTCTTGCACCGTTTTTCTCAAAACGTAAGTCACGATTGGTTACAATTCCTTTTAAGATTCTGTTTTCGTCAACGATTGGAATACCACCGATTCCGAATTCTTTCATTGCATTTTTTGCATCTGCAATTGTAGAAGTTGTTGGTAATGTTACCGGATCGATAATCATACCAGCTTCTGCACGTTTTACTTTTCGAACTTTTCCTGCTTGTTGTTCGATCGTCATATTTTTATGCAAAACACCAATTCCGCCTTCTTGCGCCATAGCAATTGCCATTGCACTTTCTGTAACTGTATCCATAGCAGCAGATACAATCGGAACGTTTAATGTGATGTTTCTTGAGAATTTTGATTTAATGCTTACTTCGCGGGGAAGCACATTCGAGTAGTTAGGTACTAATAATACATCGTCGTAAGTTAAACCTTCGCCGATAATCTTGGAGTTGTGTGCTATCATGTTGCAATTTCTAGTTGAATTGCGTGCAAATATAGTGAATAAATTGCTAACTTGATCACTAACTTATTCATAAAATTGCTCTTACAGGAAAAAACCTACGGTTTACAAATCCAAATAATTAAGCTCCAAATTCCAAATCTGCGATTGAATAGGTCGTTTATTATTTGAAATTGCCGAGTTTTGGAATTTGGAATTTAAAAAATTGTTTTTTAGTCTTTATCCTGAAAGACAAAATTTATTCCGAGCTGAAATGCGGTACTGTTGGCTTTAGAAACATCTTTGTATTCTAAAACATTATTTACCAAAGCATAAATATTGACCATACCAATTGTTCCGGAAAGTCCGAGCCCTATATTTTTATTTGAAAAGGTATCAAAAGTATACGTTGCTTTTACATCTAATTTCTCTAATAGTTTTCTTTGATAAAAAAGCGTCAATGCCGCAATAGCTTCTCTAGGCGCTGACATGGCAAAAAACTGAACTCCTGCTGCATTTTTATACTTTTCTACACTTTGTGGCATTTCGCAATTACATTCTTCATATGCACGGGATTTTCCAAATGAATATTTAAGAGAAGAATAAATTTTTGTTGGACGCCAGGTAGTATATTTATTGTATAGTGTATCTCTGGGAATTGCTTTCTCAAACTCATCAAATACATTTTCAGGATCATCTGTACCCATAAAATCAGGATTTGTCCCATTGTAATGGTACGTTCCTTTATAAGTTATTGTTTCAATATCTTTGGATTGATGCACAAAACCTAAATCAATGATACTGGCTGTAAGCTGAAGATTTTCTTTTATATTATAAGTAACTCCGGCATCTAAACCAAAACCCAAACTCCCATTAAAAAAAGTATTATGAGCAATATCTTCTGCAATATTTCCTTCGTATTCGTCTTTTGTAAAACGTGCAATTCCTGAGGTTTTAAGTTCTAAGTTAGAGGAAATAACCTGATCATAAAGATTTGGTGTTCCTGCCATTTGACCTGTGTATATATAACCTGAATTATGTGTTGAAACTGCATTGGCTCCGCTGGAATAAATTTTTGCTCTTCCGCCAAGTACTAATTTGTCATTCATTTTTTTATGAAAACCAACATGAAAAACCGAAAGAACCTCTGCTTTTAGATTTAAATCGGTAAGACTAAATGCTTTTCCAATATAATTTTGATTTCCATCCAAAGCCAAAATCGCCAAATCTTTTGGCATGTACATAAAAAAGTCAAATTCCTGATAGACTCCAAAAGAAACATACGAACGACTGTCTTTGCCTCCTACTCTAAATCCTCCCGAAAATATTTCCAATTGCTGGTTTGTAATGACTTTATCGTTTCTTGAAGATTTGTTGATTACGTTTCTAACTTTATCATTAAAATCTACTCCGTTATCTGCAAACAAATCATAAGCAGAAAAGCTGCTTGATCCTAAATTAGCCGAAACTCCGGATAGGATTGGCAAACCAAAATAAAATTTATACGAAACATCTGCTCCCGGATTAACTAGGGAAGCTTGTGGGATCGAGGTAAAATTATATAAGACTTCTTTGTTTTGCGAAAAACAAGAAAATATCGTTAACAGAAATAAAATTAAATATACCTTTTTCATTCTATTTCCATATAAACGGTTGCGCTTGATTTTAAATTTAATTTTCCAAGACTTTGTTCTGTTAGTGGCGGCCCAGCAGTAATTAGAACAACAAAAGCAATTTTTACGGTTTGTTTTAAAAGATCCAGTCTTTGATTCTCAAAAACTTCAGTGGGATATTTTGTTGTATTAGGAGTTCCTTTGTAGGCTGGAACTCTATAAGAAAGCGTTTCAACAATTTCGTCTTTAGCGTTGATTAAAAGCAGATTTACGGCAAAGGCTCTTTCTATTGTATTGTCTATTTGTACATCAAAGGCAGCTTTCTTTAAATGTTCATTAAAAAACTTATCCTTAAAAATGTCAAAATCCCTAATATCAAACGCAATTTGATTTCCACCGTCATTTACCAGTTCCTTAGCATCAACATCAAAATAAGCGAGGTTGGCTACAAGTACAGGTTCCAGCTTCAAATCTTTTACCTGATCAAAATCTAAATTACTTGAGCAGGAAAGAAATAATAAAGGCAATAGTAATATCCTGAAAATTTTGTAAATGAAGTTTGCTTTCATAACATTTTAATTACGGATAATATTCTACAACTTTAATTTGTAGCTAATTACATCAATGTATAGTAAATATAATCATTTTTTAATGAAACTTCCCAAACAATTTTGAAGCTTCATTATAAGCGCTTTCAAAACTTAAAGAATTAAGTCCTGTTATTTTTTTATTAGCAGTAAAATAAGAAACCAATTTTTCTGTAGGCATATTCCCTGTTAACTTGTCTGTTGCCATCGGGCAGCCACCAAAACCCTGAATCGCGCCGTCAAATCGAGTACATCCTGCTTTTGCTGCTGCATCTATTTTTTCGAACCAACTGTCGGGTGTGGTATGTAAATGAGCACCAAATTCGATCTGAGGATATTTCGGAATTAAATTAGAATAAAGATACGTAATAACATCTGGTGTTGAAGTTCCTACGGTATCTGAAAGCGATAAAATTTTAACGCCCATTCCGGCAAGTTTCTCCGTCCACTCTCCTACTATCTCAACATTCCACGGATCTCCGTAAGGATTTCCGAATCCCATTGAAAGATAGGTTACCACTTCTTTGTTCTTTTGATCTGCGATTTCAAGAATCTCCTGAAGCGTGATCAACGATTCGGCTATTGTTTTATGTGTATTTCTCATTTGAAAATTCTCAGAAATAGAGAAAGGAAAGCCTAAATATTGAATCGCCTCGTGTTCAGACGCTGATACTGCACCTTGTGTATTGGCAATAATAGCCAAAAGTTTGCTACTGGTTTGTGATAAATCGAGTTCTGCCAGAACCTCAGCCGTATCCTGCATTTGCGGAATTGCTTTGGGAGATACAAAACTTCCAAAATCGATCGTATCAAACCCTACACGAAGCAGTGCCTGAATGTAAGTAACTTTATTTTTTGTTGGAATAAAATCCTTAATGCCTTGCATGGCATCACGTGGACATTCGATAATCTTGATCTCTTTGTTCAAAACGTATTCATTTGTAAAGGCTAAGTTAGTTTCTTTTTTAAAGAAATAAAAATTATGTTTTTTTGTTTTTCTGAAACCATATCTCTGTAGAGGCGCACGGCAGTGCGTCTACACAAAGAGAATCTACAATGCTGGAAATACAAAACGTAGACGCACTGCGGTGCGCCTCTACAATTTGTCGAACAGATTATTATGCAAATATGTAATGATAACCCGTTGGGTGTAATTAAAATATTATAAATTTTGGCACGGATTAAACAGATTCATTATCCGCGTTTTTACAAAGTAAATCCGTTTTATCCATGTGCTACTTTATTCAAAGGAGCATTTTTAAATATAATTGCACTCAACGGGTTAATTATAAAAAAATATTACCAAAAAACGTAATAATATAAAATATTACGGATAACCGTAATAATTATTTTTATTCCTTATATTTGTAATAGAAAGTTTATTATTTTTTAATTATATTTGATTATGACTAGTGTAATTACGGGTGACATAATTGGTTCTAGACAGCAAAAATCAAAACATTGGGTTGAGGATTTAAAAAAGATTTTAGGTTCTTTTGGTGAAACACCAATTCAGTGGGAGATTTACAGAGGCGATGAATTTCAGGTTGAGATTAAAAAACCTGAGGATACTCTATTAGCTGCTATTTTAATTAAAGCACATTTACGAACTATAAAATCTGATGCGCGTATGAGTATTGGTTTTGGAGACAAGACACATACAGCCGAACGAATATCAGAAAGTAACGGTTCTGCTTTTATTAATTCGGGTGAACTTTTTGAAACTTTAAAAAAGCAAAAAGTCACTTTAGCAATGCGAACCGCGAATCAGGAGATAGATGAAAAAATGAATTTAATGCTACAGCTGGCATTAACTTTTATGGATAATTGGTTAGTACAATCGGCTGAATTTGTTGCTGTCGCAATAGAAAACCCTACTTTATCTCAGGAAGAACTTGGACAGAAATTAGGTATTAATCAGGCAGCCGTGAGCCGAAGACAAAAACGCGCTCAATTTGATTTGGTACTGAATTTAGATCGATATTTTAGAAAACAAATAAAACAGCTTACAGCCTCATGATTTTATTTATAAAACTGCTTTTAGCACATTTACTGGGAGATTTTGTCTGGCAGCCTAATTCATGGGTAGTCAATAAAGAAATTAAAAAACATAAAAGTATTTACTTGTATGTTCACATTTTACTTCACGGAATTTTGGCCGCAATTGTAGCCGGAGAAATCAGCTTTATACCTTATGCGATTTTAATCGCGGTAACTCACGGTATCATCGATTTAATAAAACTAAATTTTCAGAAAGAAAATACAAAACGTACCTGGTTTGTTGTCGATCAAATTGCGCACATTTTAGTTCTAATCGCAATTGTAATTCTTTATCAAAATAAAAGTATTGCCTATTTTTGGCTGGAGAATGATTTCTGGATTCTGATTACGGGAATTATCCTGGTAACCAAACCAACTTCTATTTTCATTAAAACAATCATTTCGATCTGGAGTCCCGAAACCGAAAATAGTCATAAAGACGATTCTCTTGCCCATGCAGGAAAATACATAGGCATACTGGAACGTTTATTTGTAGTCTGTTTTATTCTAACTGGACATTTTGAAGCAATAGGTTTTCTATTGGCCGCAAAATCTATTTTCAGATTTGGCGATTTAAAAGAAGCCAAAGACCGAAAACTTACTGAATATGTAATGATCGGAACCTTGCTAAGTTTCGGAATCGCAATAATCGTTGGATTAATTATTCAGGCGCTTTTATTACAACTGTCCTAAAACTTTTTTATTAATTGCTTTTATCAATGCCGGACCTTCATAAATAAAACCGGTATACAATTGCACTAAGCTTGCCCCTGCATTTAGTTTTTCGATAGCATCATCGGCAGAATGAATTCCGCCTACTCCAATAATTGGGAATGCTTTATTACTTTTTTCCGAAAGAAAACGAATTACTTCTGTTGAGCGCTTTGTTAATGGTTTCCCCGATAAACCACCAGTTTCAGATTGGTTAGCAGATTGTAATCCATCTCTTGAAATTGTAGTATTTGTAGCAATTACACCCGCAATCTGAGTAGTTTTTACAATATCAATAATATCTAATAATTGCTCATCTGTTAAGTCCGGAGCAATTTTTAAAAGAATTGGTTTTACTTTTTGAGTACTTGTTTTTTGCTTTTCAACATTTCTGTTTTGCAAAGTCTGCAACAAAGCTGTTAAAGGTTCTTTATCCTGTAAAGCTCTTAAATTTGGTGTATTTGGAGAACTTACATTTACTACGAAATAATCTACATGATCAAACAATGTATCAAAACAAATGATATAATCATCAACGGCATTTTCATTTGGAGTTACTTTATTCTTTCCGATATTTCCTCCAATCAAAACCCCTGAATTCTTTTTTAAACGTTCTACAGCTTCCAGAACTCCACCGTTATTAAATCCCATACGGTTAATAATCGCCTGATCTTCTTTTAAACGAAACAAACGTTTCTTAGGATTTCCTTCCTGTCCAACCGGAGTTACAGTTCCAATTTCAATAAAACCGAAACCAAAATCACCAAGTTCCTTATATAATTTGGCATCTTTATCAAATCCCGCAGCAAGTCCTACAGGGTTTTTAAATTTAATTCCGAAAACTTCTCTCTCTAATCGCGTGTCTTTTACTTCATAAACAGACTTTATAATTGATGAAACTCCAGGAATTTTTGAAATGAATTTAACGAATGAAAAAGTAAAATAATGTACTTCTTCTGGATCAAAACAAAAAAGTATCGGACGGATTATCAATTTATACATGTGAGTGTTGTTGTGTTGTTATTTTTCGGATGCAAATTTAAATATTATAGTTTAAAAAGGTACTTTTTTTACCAAAACAAATGATTTCAATTTTGTTCCATTATTTTTCTTACAGCTAAAACTATTCTAAAAACTTACAACAACGACACAATCAATAAAACAAAAACTCTTTATAAAAACTAAAAAACTAGCTCAAAATCTATTTTTTAGGTTGCAAATTACAAAATGAAACATGTTCAGTCCCTTCAAAAAATCCTGTGATTTATTTAATATTTAAATTTGAGATAATTCCACTTCAAAATCAATATTAATCAACAACTAAAAACATGAAATTCAGTACACAATTCATTCTGAAAAGTATTTTCGTACTTCAATTTTGTTTTTCATTAGGAACAACTTCGAAAATATTTGCCCAAGCAGATCCCCAACAAGTTACCAAAGAAACTTTTAAAGGTAAAATAGCATTGGATATTCGCGATTCTAAAAGCGACTGGAGCCCATATTTACCGAAAAAAGCTCCAGCTGGCTCTCCAAATATTCTTTTTGTTTTATATGATGATACAGGACTTGCAGCCTGGTCTCCATATGGAGGTGCAATTAATATGCCCACTATGCAAAAATTAGCCGATAATGGTATTACCTATTCTCAATGGCATACAACTGCTTTATGCTCGCCAACACGTTCAACATTACTTACCGGTCGTAATCACCATTTAAATGGAATGGCTGCAATTACAGAAACTGCCGACGGATTTCCTGGTGCAAGTGGAAGAATACCTAAACAAGCTGCTACAATTGGACAAATCCTTCAGGATAATGGGTGGAGTACTTTTTGGATTGGAAAAAACCACAATGTTCCGGAGCAAGATATTGCATCTGGAGGACCTCGTGTTACCTGGCCACTACAAATGGGATTTGATCGTTTTTATGGATTTCTTGGTGGAGAAACCAATCAATGGTATCCAGACTTAGTAGAAGATAATCATTTTGTAGAACCGCCTGCAACTCCAGAAGAAGGCTATCATTTATCTAAAGACTTAGCCGATCATGCTCTTGCATACATTAAAGACCAACAAGCCACCAATCCGTCAAAACCTTGGTATATGTGGTACTGTCCGGGGGCAAATCATGCACCGCATCATGCTCCTGCAGAATATATTGCAAAATACAAAGGAAAATTTGATGATGGTTATGATGCATATCGCAAATGGGTTCTGCCTAGAATGGTTGCCAAAGGAATTATTCCAGCAGGAACAAAATTGGACAACTTTAACCCAATGCCTCCTGGAGTTGCAAACCCAGCTGATAATGTATTGGACTGGAATAAACTAAAACCAGAAGAGAAAAAACTGTTTTCAAGACTGGCTGAAGTTTATGCAGGATTTTCAGAATACACCGATGCACAAGTTGGACGAATTATTGATTATCTAGAAAAGTCAGGTCAATTGGAAAATACAGTTGTAATTTATGCTGCAGATAATGGTGCTTCAGGTGAAGGTTCAGAATCTGGTTCTGTTAACGAAAATAAATTCTTTAACGGATACCCTGATGAATTGGCTGAGAACTTAAAATATTTAGACAAATTAGGAAGTCCTGATACTTACGAGCATTATCCTACAGGTTGGGCTGCTGCTTTTTCTACACCTTTTAAAATGTTCAAAAGATACAGTCAATATGCCGGAGGAACTTGTGATCCATTAGTTATTTCATGGCCAAAAGGAATCAAAGCAAAAGGTGTTGTTCGTGATCAATTTCACCATTCAACAGATATTGTTCCAACCATTTTGGATATATGCGGACTAGAAATGCCAAAAGAATATCATGGTGTACCACAATATCCTTTATCTGGTGTTTCAATGAAATATACTTTTGATGCTGCTCCTAACACAAAAACTCAAAAACACATTCAGTATTTTGCTATGCTTGGAAGCCGCGCTTTATGGAAAGACGGATGGAAAGCGGTTGCATTGCATGCACCATTATCCGGAAAAGGAAATTTTGACAAAGATGTTTGGGAATTATATAATACAGATGTTGATAGATCTGAATCAAATAATTTAGCCAAGAAAAATCCAGACAAATTAAAAGAACTTATTAACGACTGGAATCAGGAAGCTGCTAAGAACTTGGTACTACCTTTAGACGACCGTTCTGCAATTGAAATATTAGGAACCGAAAGACCATCATCTGAAGCCCCACGTGATCAATATGTTTATTATCCAGGCACTTCACCAGTTCCTGAAGGAGTTGCAGTAAATGTACGCGGACGATCTTATAAAATTGTAGCTGATGTTGATGTGAAAGATGCAAATGCATCAGGTGTACTTTTTGCACACGGTTCTCGTTTTGGAGGTCACACGTTATTCATTAAAGACAAAAAATTAAATTATGTATACAATTTCTTAGGAATTGCTCCTGAACAAAAATTTACATCAAATGTTGCTATCACTCCTGGGAAACATGTTTTCGGGATGGAATTTAATCGTGAAAAACAAGGTCCGAACGGAGAATCAATTGGAACGATGAAACTTTATATCGACGGGAAAGAAGTGGCATCAGGACCAATGAGAACCCAGACTGGTAAATTTACTCTTTCCGGAGATGGTCTTTGTGTTGGTTTTGACAGTGGCGATGCTGTTAGCAAAGAATACAAAACTCCGGGAGAATTTAAAGGAGGAGAAATTTACGGCGTTGGCGTTAATGTTGGAAAAATTGAATATTCCAATTTAAACAATGATGCAAAAAGAGCTTTAGGAAGAGATTAAAAATAATACAAAAAAGGTATTTGGTAAACAACTGTAAAATGTTTATCAAATACCTCTTTGTTTTTCTATAAAAGCAAAGAATTTGGTTCTATTACAATTGGAAAAAGACAGAAAAAAATATCCGCGCGCTAAATGAGTTTTATACAAACCAATCAAAAATATGTATAGCAAAAACAAAACAACCCAAATCATCCAAAAACTTCTGTTTCTTTTTCTATTATTAACTGGCACAAATGTTTCGGCACAACAAATAAAAGATACAACCAAACTGATAAATGTTAGTTATGGTAAAAAGGGAATTGAACTGAGAACTAAAGACGATAAATTTCTTTTTCAATTGCAAAGTCGCTTCCAGTTTAGATTTTCGACACCAAATGATCAGGATCCGTTGACTTATGACGATTATAGCCGGGATAAAGAAACAACTTTCAAAATCAACCGTGCCCGTTTAAAAATTGGCGGTCACGCTTTTGAACCCTGGTTAAAATATTATTGGGAATATGAACTTAGTCAGTCAAATCTATTAGATTTTAGACTTATGGTCGAAAAATGGGAATGGCTGAGTTTTAAAGCTGGTCAATGGAAAGTAGAATATACTCGTGAACGTTATATAAGCAGTGGAGAACAACAAACGGTTGACCGATCTTTAATTAATCGTCCTTTTACAGCTGACAGACAAATGGGTGTCGAAGTATACGGACATCTTAAAGGCAAAGGTATTGCCGATTTTAATTACTGGGCAGCGGCACTTACCGGAACCGGAAGGGGAAATACTTCAAATGATGATAACAACCTAATGTATTTTGGTCGAGCGCAATGGAATTTTCTGGGAAGATTTCTGGACTTTGAAGGAAGCGATTTAGAATTCCATGAAAAACCAACTCCAATTATTGCTTTCTCCGGATTAACAAACCGAAGCCCTTACACCCGATTTTCGCAAGCAGGCGGAGGTTCATTAGAAGGTTTTGAAAACGGAGCTCCGGGCCAGTATCGCGTCAATCAATGGAATCTTGAAACTGCTTTTATGTACCGCGGTTTCTCCTGGCAAAGCGAATGGCATACCAAAGAAATAATTGATAAACTTGATAATGATAACACCACCCTATTAAAAGGATATTATGTTCAGGCAGGTTATTTCTTTAATAATGCTTTTGACTGGTGGCCAAGACATTTAGAAATGGCCGCAAGACATGCCGCCTATCGTCCTGATAATTCAATGCGACAAAACCTGCAGGATGAAACAACGATTGCTTTTAACTGGTTTTTTAAAGGACATAAAAATAAATTAACCTCAGAAGTCAGTTATTTTAGTTTTCAGGACAAAACACTGCCCTTAGAGCAAGGCTGGCGCTTTAGAATTCAATGGGATATTTCCTTATAGCAGCGAAAAATCTTTAATTGGAAATATAGTTAAATTTTACAGCTAAAATCTTTTTTTTAATAACTTTATAAAACTAAAAATCTGATAATGAAAAACATAACCAAAACAGTAAAAAAAATAGCACTTGTTTTTTTTACAGGATCACTTTTTTTGATTTCGACTGATGGCCTTGCACAACGTGGCCGTGGTGGTTTTCACGGAGCTGGTGGTGGTGGCGCAACGAGACAAGCTAGACCCGCAACACAAGCAAGGCCAACCAGAGAAGCAAGACCTGCAACACAATCCAGACCAATGGCAAACAGGCCTTCTAATTCAACAAGACCAGGAGGGAATAATTCGGGAACCAAAATAAACAGGCCCTCTAACAATAATTCAAAAATTGTTAACAATAATACCGTTAGAAACAATAACTCAAATAATAGAAATTCAAATAACAGAAATACCAATATCAGCGGTAATACGGTTAACCGAAACAGAAACAATGTAAATATTAATGTAAACAATAGTGTACATGTTCGAAACAATCGCAATACTGTTGTAAGACCAGGAGTAAGACCGTATACAAGACCACCTTACAGATACGGAGGGTACAGATATAACTGCTATCACCCTTACTATCCACGCCCATACAGACCTTTTTACTGGGGACCAGTTTGGCATCCTTGGGGATTTTTTGTGGCAACCTTAGCCGTAACTGCAATTGTAGTTAGTGTTGAAAACACAAAATATCATTATGATCAGGGAGTTTGGTACACATCGACTAGTGGAGGTTATACTGCAGTACCTGCGCCGGTTGGAGGAACTGTAAATAATATTCCTAGTGGTGCAGAAACAGTTAATACCGGAACAGTCAACAACTATTATTATGGAGGAACTTATTATGAAAAAGACGGAAGCTCCTACAAGGTTGTAGCACCTACAGCGGGAACTCTAGTAGATAATTTACCAGAAGGTGGTGAAGAGGTCACCATAGGTGATGCGAAATATGTAAAATTTGGCGAAACCTATTATCAACCTGTTCAAGTCGACGGCAAAGACAAATACGAGGTTGTTGATGTTCAGGAAGATAAATAATATCTGGCAAAATCATATAAAATACTATTAATCCTATAGTATTAATATATTTTATATATTTGAAAAAAAATATTTCAGATCTGAAATAATTTATTTCTACTATTATATTATTTTTATAACTTTATTCTTACTTTATTAATTCTTTCAAACAAGCCATAATGAAAAATAAAACCTATTGGATACTTGCCATATTAACCATTTCCATTATCTCAATTGCTTATAGCTATACTAAAATAATTGCACCAACGCAAAAAGCAACAGCTATGGATTGTGCCGAAACTCCAAATCCTACAGACGAATCTGCATTTAAGCCTACTATCGAGAATAAAACAAAACCAACCGGGAAAGCGCCAAAAGGAATGGTTTGGATTCCAGGTGGAGAGTTTTCGATGGGATCAAATGTTGAAGACGAAAGTTTATGCAGTATAAAAGGGGTCACAAAAGATGCCGCTCCTATACATCGCGTTTATGTTGATGGCTACTATATGGATGAAACCGAAGTAACAAATGAAGAATATGAAAAATTTGTAAAAGCCACAGGCTATGTAACCGTTGCAGAACAAAAACCAACAAAAGAAGAATTTCCGACAGCCAGAGAGGAAGATTTAATAACAGGATCGGTTATTTTTACACCAACTACTTCTGCCGTAAATTTAGGAGACTTTTTACAATGGTGGCGCTACGAACCAAACACAGACTGGAAACATCCTGAAGGTCCACAAAGTAGTATAAAAGGAAAAGAAAAATATCCTGTTGTACATATCGCTTATGAAGATGCTGAAGCTTACGCAAAATGGGCAGGAAAAAGACTTCCTACCGAAGCTGAATGGGAGTTTGCAGCCAGAGGCGGAAAAACAGGAAACTTGTACGCGTGGGGAAATTCATTAAAACCTGAAGGGAAATTTCAGGCCAATATTTATCAGGGGCATTTTCCAATAAAAGATGGTGATACGGGCGAAGATGGATTTAAAGGAATTGCACCAACAGCTCAGTTTAAACCAAATGCTTACGGTCTGTATGATATGGCAGGAAATGTATGGGAATGGGTAAATGACTGGTACAGTACCGACTATTACAAAACCCTGGCAGAAAGCGGTCAGGTTGCAAAAAACCCACAAGGACCTGATGCTTACAATGATCCAAATGACCCAACTCAAATAAAGAGAGTACACCGTGGAGGTTCCTTTTTATGTACAGATCAATATTGTACCCGATACATGGTTGGAACAAGAGGAAAAGGTGAAGTTAGATCTGCTGCAAACCATCTTGGTTTTAGATGTGTCAAAAGCAAGTAAACAAATAACAAAAGAGGTCTGTAAAATAGTACAGACCTCTTTTTTGTTTAAACAGTGGATAAGTTTTAAAATCATACCACTGAAAAATTTCTATATTTGCTAAAAAACTAAAAAAATGCAACATATCATAGATCGTTTTATCAGTTATGTAACAATTGATACTGAATCAGATCCAAATTCACAAACAACTCCTAGTACAGAAAAACAATGGAACCTTGCCAATAAACTTGTTGAAGAATTAAAAGCAATTGGTTTACAAGAGGTAACTATCGATGACAAAGCTTACATTATGGCAACACTGCCAAGTAATGTTGATCACGAAGTTCCTACAATTGGTTTTGTTTCTCATTTTGATACTTCTCCGGATTTTAGCGGAGCGAATGTAAAACCTCAGATTATTGAGAACTATGATGGAAAAGATATTGTTCTGAATGCAGAAAAAAATATTATCCTTTCTCCGGATTACTTCAAAGATTTACTTCAATATAAAGGACAAACGATCATTACAACTGACGGAACTACTTTATTAGGTGCAGATGACAAAGCCGGAATTACAGAAATTGTTTCTGCTATGGAATATTTAGTTCAGCATCCTGAAATTAAACACGGAAAAATCAGAATTGGGTTTACACCAGATGAAGAAATTGGTCGTGGAGCACACCATTTTGATGTTGAAAAATTTGGCGCACAATGGGCTTATACCATGGATGGAAGTCAGATTGGCGAATTAGAATATGAAAACTTTAATGCTGCCGGAGCAAAAATTACTTTTAAAGGAAAAAGTGTTCACCCCGGTTATGCAAAAGGAAAAATGATCAATTCAATGCTTTTGGCAAATGAATTTATCAATGAACTTCCAAAAGGCGAAACTCCACAGGAAACTAAAGGCTACGAAGGATTTTTCCACGTACACCACATTAAAGGAAACATCGAAGAAACTGTTTTGGAGTTGATTATTCGTGATCACAACAAAAAGAAATTCGAAAAAAGAAAAGAACTTGTTCTTAAAATCGCTAAAAAATTCAATAAAAAATTCGCGAAGAAGTTTGGTGAAGATATTGTAATTGCTGTTGTAAAAGACCAATATTACAATATGAAAGAAAAAGTACTTCCGGTAAAACATATTGTTGATATTGCAGAAAAAGCAATGCGTGAACTGGATATAAAACCTATTATAAAACCTATTCGTGGTGGTACAGATGGTTCTCAATTATCATTTATGGGATTACCTTGTCCAAATATCTTTGCGGGCGGCCATAACTTCCATGGAAAATACGAATATGTTCCTGCAGAAAGCATCCAGAAAGCAACAGAAGTAATCGTGAAAATTGCTGAATTAACAGCAACTCCGGGGATTTTTGATATAACTGAAAAATCTAAAAAGAAAAAATAATTGGAATCTAAATCCGAAAATACAGGCATGTGGAAATATGGCGGACAGTGGGAAGAGGAATTGCTTCTGCTTAAAGCTATTATTGACAAAACAGAACTAACCGAAACCACTAAATGGGGTGGTCCGGTTTATGTTTATCAAAAGAAAAATGTTGTCGGGATTGGCGGATTTAAAGATTATTTTGCATTGTGGTTTTTTAATGGTGTTTTCCTGAAAGATGAGAAAAAGAAACTAATCAATGCTCAGGAAGAAATTACTAAATCTTTGAGGCAATGGCGATTTGCTTCTAAAGAAGAAATTGACGAAAAAGTGATTTTGGAATACATCAAGGAGTCGATTGAAAACGAAAAACAAGGAAAAGTTATTAAACCTTCAAAAAAAGAAGCGATTGTATCTGAACTTCTGGAAAAAGAAATGGCTCAGAATCCGGCTTTGGCAGCAGCTTTTGAGAAATTTTCTCCATACAAGCAATATGAGTTTTTAGAATATATAGAAACTGCCAAACAGGAAAAAACAAAGATTACAAGAATCGAAAAAGTTATTCCGATGATATTAGGGAATATTGGACTGAATGATAAATACAGGTAAGTATTTTTAAATTCCAATCCCGATAGCTATCGGGAAAATTCCAAATTCCAAATTCCAATACTCCTGTCTTCTGACCGTCCCGAAGCTTCGGGAGAAGAACCAAATAATATGAGACCTTTGTCAAAGTTTTAAACTTTGACAAAGGTTTTTTCTTATTGCTATATTCCGTGCAGTTTGTCATCCTGACGAAGGAAGGATCACACTAGAAACGCTACAAAGATTGGCAACATACATTGCGGAGCTACTCGTGAAGATTTCTCTCTTCGTTCGAAATGACAAACTATCAGATTAAAATCCGTTTTAATCCGCGCTTTTGCGATAGCAAATCCGTTTTATCCGTGTTCCTCACTATGACATGATTGTGCAAAAAAAACCAAACTCCAGTCGTTTGTCATTTCGAACGAAGAGAGAAATCGCACTAGAAACTCTACAAAGATTGGCAACATACATTGCGGAGCTACTCTCCAAGATTTCTCTCTTCGTTCGAAGTGACAAACTATCAGATTAAAATCCGTTTTAATCCGCTCTTTTGCGATAGCAAATCCGTTTTATCCGCGTTCCTCACTATGACATAATTGTGCAGAAAAAAATCCCAAACTCCATATGGAATTTGGGATTTTCAAATTTATTTTTTTAGAAAAAAAATTACGCTTTTTTATTCAAAGCTGCGCTCATTTCCATAGAAATAGCAGAACGCTCTAATTTTAATTTTCCTGACATTGTTTCGATTATAACTGTAGTTTCTGCAAGCTCAACAACTTTACCGTGAATACCACTTTTAGTGATAATTTTATCACCAACTTTTAGGCTGCTTTCAAATTCTTTTTCATTTTTTGCTCTTTTTTGTTGTGGTCTGATCATAAAGAAATAAAGCACAACGAACATTAATAAATATGGAGCAAACTTTAATAAATCTTGCATAATTTTTGTTTTTGATTTTTAATTAATATTATTTAATTGGAATTTCCTTTTATTACATAAGGCCTCGTCCAACTTTAACCATCTTTTTACTGGCTTCCAGTTCTTTAACCAAATTATCTAAAATTCCGTTGATAAAAATACTACTTTTTGGTGTAGAATACTCTTTTGCAATTTCTAAATATTCGTTAAGAGTTACTTTTACTGGAATCGATGGAAATTTCAAGAACTCACAAATCGCCATTTTAAGGATAATAGTATCAATTTCGGCAATACGCTCACTGTCCCAGTTTGGTGTTTTGTCATCATATTCTTTTGCTAAAACTGCTTCATTCAAAACAGTACGTCTGAACAAGTCTTTTGCAAAATCTTTATCCTCAACATCTTTGTATAATTTCGGAACTCTGAAAGCATCCGGATCTTCGGTTTTAACTGCTTTCAACTGTTTGATAATATGTGTATTTACAACTGGAATATCATCAACCCAGGTTAATTTATCGTCTTCTAAATACTCATATAATTTTTCATTTGGAACAATAACATTTTCAAACAAGTCAATTACAAATTGTCTGTCTTCTTCAAAAGTATTAACGTTATTGCTCATGTATTTTTTGTACAAATCGCTCGCTTTAATATCATTTAAAAGCAAAATGATATAATCATCGTTTAAAGACCAGTTATTGATTTTACGGTTTTCTAAAGCGATGCTAAGAGAATTGCTTTCAGCTAGAAGCTGAAACATTTTGTTCTTGACAAATTTTTCGTTCGGATTACGTTCTGCTGCAGTTGCAAGGTGTTTTTTACTTGATAAATGCAGGAATACAGATTCTTTTTTGCAAATTTCAATCAATGAAGAAAGCATTATAAGGTATAAGTCCTGAATATTATCTATGCTGTAAAAAAGAAATTTCTCTTCTTTTTCCATATTATCAGAACCGCTTTGATGCATTGCATAAATGGATTGCATTACTTTAACGCGTATGTGTCTTCTATTTACCACCTTGTAAGAACTTTTAAAAATTAGTTTGCAAAAATAAGTATTTCAGAGCTTATAATAAAATTAAATCGACAAAAAAAGTCTCAGATTTCAGTCACAGTTCTAAGATATATCAAAAAACTGTGACCGAAGCTGAGACTTCTTCAACAATAAATTCTAATTTTATTATTTTTTGCTGTTTTCTATTTTTCTTGCATCAATACGATTTTGAGCAATTGTAAGAGCAGCTTTATGCGTTGTAATTCCGTTTTTCACAGCATAATCGATAATTTCTAAAGTAGTGTTATAGATATTTTCGGTTTTAGTCATGATTTCAGCTTTACCATAATGTGCCAATTCAGCATAAACATTGATAATTCCACCAGCATTGATTAAGAAATCCGGAGCGTATAAAATACCTCTTTCTTGTAATCTTGCACCGTGAACATTCTCATCTGCCAACTGATTGTTTGCAGCACCGGCAATAACTTTTGCTTTAATTTTGTCTACTGTATTGTCATTAAGGATTGCTCCCATTGCACAAGGCGCATAAATATCAACATCTGCAGTATATAAATCTTCGCCAGTATAGATAGTTGCATTATATTTTGAAGCAACCTGATATAATTTTTCTTCATTGATATCAGTAATTGTAACCTGTGCTCCTTCTTTAGTTAAATACTCAACCAAAGCTTCACCCACGTGTCCAATTCCCTGAACCAAAACTTTTTTACCGTCTAAAACGTCAGAACCAAACTGGCTTTTTGCAGCCGCTTTCATTCCTAAATAAACACCGTAAGCTGTTACCGGAGAAGGATTTCCAGAACCACCTCTTTCTTCAGAGATTCCCGTAACATAAGGCGTTACGTCTCTAACAGTGTCCATGTCTTTTGTTTCCATTCCAACATCTTCAGCAGTAATATATCTTCCGCTTAAAGAGTGAACAAATTCACCAAACTTACGCATTAACTCAGGCGTTTTCTGTGTTTTAGCATCACCAATAATAACTGCTTTACCTCCACCAATATTAAGTCCGGTAATAGCAGATTTAAAAGTCATACCTCTTGAAAGACGCAAAACATCGTTTAATGCTTCCCATTCAGTATTGTAATTCCACATTCTAGTTCCTCCTAAAGCTGGTCCCATAACCGAATTATGAATACCAATAATTGCTTTTAAACCTGTATCTTTGTCATTGCAAAAAACAATTTGTTCGTGATCGTCAAAAGATAATTGACCAAAAACAGGATCCATTTTTTGAAGTTCCTTTCCAGTTGCGAAAGTTGCATCCATAGCGCTAGTATTAATTAGTTAAAATTATGAATTTGTCAAAAAGACATCTCAAACATAATTAAAAAATACACATGTGCTAATTTTTTATCTTTAAAATAACAATATAATAATCGATTTGTTCTGATTAAATCGTACAATTCATTACTTTTAATTGAACGTAATTTATAAAACAAAAACATTTCAACATTGAATTTCTTAAAAAAATGAAAGAATTAAGCTATTTGAACAAATATTTCATCAAATATAAATATAGTTTCTCCTTTGGAATTTTAATCACCATAATCGCACAAATTTTCTTTTTATTCACTCCAAAGCTTGTCAGTCACTCTTTTAATGTAATTGAGCGCTTTCTAAAACTTTCAGAGGCAGATCAAAATTCTTCCATTATTAGAGCTTTTTATAGACAAGATTTAATTCATAACGTACTGTTAATCATTGGAAGTGCGATTGTAGCGGGGTTTTTAACCTTTTTAATGCGTCAGACTTTAATCGTGATGTCACGACATATTGAGTTTGATTTAAAAAATGAAGTTTTCAGACAATATGAAACGCTGTCACAAAATTTCTACAAACAAAACCGTACCGGAGATTTAATGAATCGTATTAGTGAAGACGTTTCTAAAGTTCGTATGTATGTTGGCCCGGCAGTAATGTATACTATTAATACATTTATTCGTTTTGCAATTGTCATTATATATATGTACAATGTTTCGCCGTTACTAACGTTGTACACACTTCTTCCGTTACCCTTACTTTCTTACTGCATTTTTAAGTTAAGTTCTGAGATCAATAAACGAAGTACCACTTTTCAGCAATATTTATCTAAAGTATCCAGTTTTACGCAGGAAATTTTTTCAGGGATTCGTGTCATTAAAGCGAATTCTCTGGAAGATCAACATCAAAACAATATGATTAATCTTGCCGACGAAAGCAAACGTAAAAGCTTAGATCTGGCAAAAGTACAATCTCTTTTTGGACCTTTAATGATTGCTCTTATCGGGATTAGTAATCTGGTTGTAATATACTTTGGAGGTATAATGTACATTAACGGAACGATTAAGAATATCGGAACAATTGCAGAATTTATTCTTTATGTAAATATGCTAACCTGGCCAGTAGCATCTTTGGGATGGGTTTCATCAATGGTACAGGAAGCCGAAGCATCTCAAAAACGTTTAAATGAATTTTTGAAAATTGAACCGGAAATCAAAAACAATAATCCAAATCCTTCAGATATTCAGGGCTCAATCGCTTTCGAAAATGTTAGTTACACTTACGAAGACACCAATATTGAAGCTTTAAAGAATGTTACTTTCTCCGTTAAAAATGGAGAAACTTTAGCCATTTTAGGTAAAACTGGCTCTGGTAAATCAACAATTTTAAATCTTATTACACGCCTTTACGATGTTACCGATGGAAAAATCGCTATTGACGGAAATGAAATAAGTACTTTAAATTTAAATGATTTAAGAAACAATATCGGAATTGTACCTCAGGATGCTTTTTTATTCTCGGATACTATCAAAAACAATATCAAATTTGGCAATCAGAATGCTACTGATGAAGAAGTAATTGAAGCTGCCAAAAATGCTGTTGTACACGATAATATTGTAGCTTTTAACAAACAATATGATACGATTCTGGGCGAAAGAGGTATTACACTTTCGGGCGGACAAAAGCAAAGAGTCTCTATTGCAAGGGCTATAATTAAAAAACCGGCTATTTTGTTATTTGATGATTGTTTATCGGCGGTAGATACAGAAACTGAAGAAACAATCCTGAATAATTTATTCGAAATTTGTAAAGATAAAACTACAATTATTGTAAGCCACCGTGTTTCGTCGGCAAAAAATGCCGATAAAATTATTATTTTAGAGGATGGAAAAATTATTCAACAAGGGTCTCATAATCAATTAATAAATCAGGAAGGTTATTATGCATCGTTATATTTAAAACAACTTTCGGAAAAAGAATTACTTTAATTGTTGCGTAATAGATAATTTTTTATGATTTTTGAGTACTATTAATTCCAAAAAATGATAGAACGTATTATGAGAGAAAATGACATGTTAGAAAAAGAAGAGATTTTTTCTAAAGTATTACGAGCAGGAAGAAGAACTTATTTCTTTGATGTGAGAGCTACAAAAGCTGACGATTACTATATCACGATTACTGAAAGTAAAAAATTTACTGAAGAAGATGGTTCTTTTCATTTTAAAAAACACAAAATTTACTTGTACAAAGAAGATTTTAGTGCTTTTGCCGAAATACTAGAAGAAATGACATCTTACGTTTTGAACCACAAAGGCGAAGAAGTAATCTCTGAAAGACATCAAAAAGATTTTAAAAAAGAATACGGTTCTGAGAAACCTGAAGGGCAAAGATCTAGCTTTACCGATATTGATTTTGACGATATTTAGTCCTAAATAACTTTTTAAAAAGTACAAGTCCAATTTGTTTTACATTTTGGACTTTTTTTATATATTTAAATTCTATTATTTTAATAGAAGTTTACAACAACCTTTTAAATAAAATCCACGGCAATGGACACACAACTATTAATTTTACCAGGATTAGGAGACTCCGGAGAAAAACACTGGCAAACCTTTTGGCACGAAAAATTTAAAAATTCAATTCGATTAGTTCAGGACAATTGGGACGAACCTGTTAAAGAAGACTGGTTAAAACGTTTAAATGAAGAAGTTTCTAAACTTGACAAACCAACTGTTCTCGTCGCTCACAGTCTTGCAGTCTCTTTAGTTTTACACTGGGCAGAAACTCATTCAAACAAAAATATAATTGGTGCCTTACTGGTAGCGCCAGCCGATGTAGATTCACCGCAACACACTCCGGATATTATTCGAAATTTTTCACCAATGCCAATTTACAAATTGCCTTTTCCGTCAATTATAGTGGCCAGCGAAAATGATCCTTATGCTTCATTCGAAAGAAAACAATATTTTGCTGAAAAATGGGGAAGTGAATTTATAAATATCGGAGAACAAGGTCATATCAACTCCGATTCTGATTTGAAATATTGGGAAGAAGGACAGAAAATTTTAGGCCAATTAATTGATAAAATTAACTCTTAGTAAAATTTTTAACACATAGAAGCATAGATTTTAAAACGCTAAAAAGGCAACAAAAAAAGAAACCCGTTTCTTCACACATAGCTATGTTTGTTTAAGCAAATGAAATGCCTTTTTTAAAATTTTATTTTTAACTATGTTTCTATGTGTTTAATTAAAAACTTACCCAATTCGCAATCCATTTTCAATTTTAAAATCGGGAGCCAGCAATATTACGTCTCCCTCCTTGCCTACAGCACCAAGAACCAGACATTCGCTCATAAACTTTCCAATTTGTTTTCTTGGAAAATTGACAACAGCCACAATTTGCCTGTTTACTAAATCTTCCTTTGTATATCGTTTGGTAATTTGTGCCGATGATTTGCGAATGCCGATTTCTGAGCCAAAATCTATCGTTAATTGAAATGCTGGTTTTCTAGCCTCAGGAAAATCATTAACTTCAATGATTGTTCCCACGCGCATATCTGTTCTTTCAAATTCATTCCAGGTTAAATCCATTTTACTTTTTATATTGTTTATTTACAAACCTATTAATTTTGTAATTAATAGCATTAATTCTATAACCGCTTTTTACATTCTGCTTTTAATTTTACTATTCATTCTTATAAACTAATTGTAAAAATTATAAATAATGGAAAATAGTGTAATAAATACCAGTCCTTCTCTTAGAGATTTAGATTCTAATATCCATCAGCAAAATAGCGATAAATATATTGAAACAGCCCAAAATGTAAAGCTTTATGTAAAAGATTACGGAAAAGGAAAACCTGTAATCCTGATTCATGGCTGGCCGCTTTCAAACGAAATGTGGGAGTACCAAATTGAATTTCTGGTGCAGAATAACTTCAGGGTAATTGCTTACGATCGTCGTGGTTTTGGCAAATCATCACAACCGTGGAATGGTTACGATTATGATACCTTAACGGATGATTTAAGCGAAATTATTGAGCAGCTTCAATTAGAAAATGCAACGCTTGTTGGTTTTTCTATGGGCGGTGGCGAAGTTGTTCGTTATTTCAGTAAATATCAGGGAAAAGGCGTAACAAAAGCCGCTTTAATATCCTCTATAATTCCATTTTTATTAAAAACCGAAGATAATCCTGATGGACATCCGAGAGAAAAAAGTGATTCAACTGCTGCTGCCATAAAACAAGACCGAATTGGTTTTGTAGATAATTTCGGAAAGACCTTTTTTGGAATAAACATTATCAATAAACCACTGAGCACACCTTTACTGGAATATTACAGAATGCTTTGCTCCTTTGCTTCTCCTCGCGCAACTTTAAAGTGTGCAGAATCATTTTCTCTTACTGATTTTAGAGATGAACTTCATACTGTAAATGTTCCAACGTTAATTATTCATGGAAACGATGATAAAATTGTTCCTATAGATCTGACCTCAAAAAAAGCAGCACAATCCATTGCAAACAATACATACATTGTTTACGAAGGCGCACCACATGGATTATTCTACACAGAAAAAGATCGTTTAAACCAGGATTTATTAGATTTTTTGAATTCATAAAAACTATATTCTTTGTCACAGATTAAAAATCCCATTAATCATTTTAATCTGTGGCAAAAACTATTTTTTGTCTCTACATTTATCCTTTGCAATCTTTTTTTATACAGAAATTTAAAGCTATTTTTGATTATTAATTTTCTGTAAAAATGGCACGAACTCCTTCAAATATGATTCCGCTTGGAACAATTGCTCCCGAATTTTATTTAAAAGATACCAATTCGAATAACATTTATTCGTTTGAAGATTTAAAAGGTTCAAAAGGAACGCTTGTTATTTTTATGTGCAATCATTGTCCTTTTGTGCTTCATGTAATTACAGAAATTGTAATGATTGCAAATGACTATCGTGTTCAGGGACTTGGTATTGTTGCGATTTCCAGCAATGATATTGAAAAATATCCTGAAGATTCACCGGAAATGATGACGGAATTTGCATTTAAAAACAAAATAGACTTTCCTTATTTGTTTGATGAAACTCAGGAAATTGCAAAAGCTTACGAAGCAGCCTGCACCCCGGATTTCTTTTTATTTGATAATCAGGACAGATTGTTTTACAGAGGACAATTGGACGATTCAAGACCAGGAAATGGCATCCCGTTAAGCGGAAATGACTTAAGAAGCGCGATCGATGCCTTAATTTATAACCGAACTTTAAGCGAAATCCAAAAGCCAAGTATTGGTTGTAATATTAAATGGAAATAAAATTTGTAAGCAATAGGAAAAGTTTTACTATCTTTGCAAATCAATTAACATTACTCATTGTGAGCACTATAACAATATTTACAGTTTCTTTATTGCTGTTTTCTTTTACAAGAAAGCCGCTTTCTGCTGTATTTATTTCACATAGTAAGGCCTTTATTAATTAGGCCTCCGTCTATTTCATTTCTTCTTTCAGGCGGAGGATTTACATCAATTTAAACATCTTTTTATTTGACAAAAATCAATTTGGTCAAATATTTTTTTGTTTTTCACATTCAAAACATTTTAGAAAAGTCTCCTTAACTCAAGGCTATAAAGCGACTTGTTCTTATAAATACAAAAGAAGAAAATTCGTTCAATTAAATACCATAATAAATTCAAATAGATATGAAACCAACACCCACATTCTGTAAATCAGATTATCAATTTCTAAGAGAATTGATTTTAAAAAGTAAAAATTCGACAAATACTAAAGAAGCAAATCAGCTTTCGCAGGAATTAGATCGTGCTGTAATTAGCAAAGAAAGCGAACTTGACCAATCTGTTATCAGAATCAATTCTATGGTAACTATTGAAGATGTCAAGGCGCAGAAGCAAATGAAAATTCAGATTGTTTTGCCATCAGCTGCTGATTTAAAACAATCAAAAATTTCAATTTTAGCACCTTTAAGTGTTGCTATTATTGGTTTTAAAGAAAATGATGAAGTTGATTGGGAATTACCTGCCGGCATCAAAACTTTAAAAATAATCACAGTAGACAATTCGGCTGTACATCATTCTTAACTTTTTTAAACACCTCATATTGTGAAGGTGTTTTTTTATATCTATTTGAAAATAAAAAAAGTGTTCAATAAATATTGAACACTTTTTTTATGCTTTCTCTTAAATACCAAATTACAATTGCGAATCGATATAATTTGTAATTGATGCCATTTGGGTTTCATCCAGCTTTGCTTTTTTACCCATTTTTACCAAAATCGGAGTCCAGTCTTCTTTGGTAAAACTCTTTGGCTCATACAATTTGTGGCATTTTGCACAATTGTTATCATACAAATTTTTACCTGCTTCCAGTTCAGGTGTTAATGCTACTGCTTTTGCAGTTTCAACAGGAGCTGAAGCAACGGCTGCAGTTTTCTGCGTTCCGCATGAAGCCACAAATAATGCAAGTCCGGCAAGGATTAAAATATTTTTCATTTACTATGTTTTTTAAGTAAATATAAAAAAAATCCCATTCGGCAACCGAATGGGATTATTATTTAAAACAATACTAAATTGTTTGTGTATTCTTATTTAACGTCCATTAATTCAACGTCAAAAATCAAAGTTGCATTTGGTGGAATAACTCCTCCAGCACCTGATGGTCCGTATCCTAAATCAGAAGGAATTACAAAACGAGCTTTGTCTCCAACTTGTAATAAAGCGATACCTTCATCCCATCCTTCGATAACTTGTCCTTGACCTAATCTAAATTCGATTGGTTTTTTTCTTGGGTAAGAAGAATCAAAAACTTTTCCGTTTTCTAAAGAACCTTCATAATGAACAGAAACTGTTTTTCCAGCTTCAGCTCTTTTTCCGTCTCCTTTTTGAATCATTTTATAACGTAAACCGCTTTCCGTTTTATCAAAACCAGCAGCTAATTGTTCCATTTTTGCTTCAGATTCTGCTTTTAAAGCTGCTTCACGTTTTAGACGAGCACCTTTTAAACCAATAAAAGCTTCGATAGCGTTAAATTTCTCTGCTTCTTCTCCAACTCTCAAAATTTCAACACTTTCTAAAGCGTCACCCTGAGCCACAGCATCAACGATATCCTGACCTTCGATTACGTGACCAAAAACAGTATGTTTTCCGTCTAACCATGAAGTTGGAACGTGAGTAATGTAAAATTGAGAACCATTACTTGCAGGTCCTGAATTTGCCATTGCTAAAACTCCCGGACGATCGTGTTTTAAACTTGGGTGAAATTCATCATCAAATTTATAACCTGGATCTCCAGTTCCAGTTCCTTTAGGACAACCTCCCTGAATCATGAAATCTGGAATTACTCTGTGAAAAGTTAATCCGTCATAAAATTTATTTCCCTGAGGTTTTACTTTATTTTCCATATTCCCCTCTGCAAGAGCTACAAAGTTTCCTACAGTTCCAGGTGTTAAATCGTGTGTCAATTTTACTAAAATCGAACCTTTGCTAGTGTTAAATTTAGCGTATATTCCGTTTTCCATTGTTCTTATTTTTTATTTGAATGCAAATTTACAAATTAATTTTTTATCAATTTATGCTTTCTATTTTTTAGATTTTGATTTATAAGTAAGTCCGTAAACTGTTAATGCTAATAACGATAAAATCATACAACCAATAGCAACTGCGTGCCATCCGCCCAGATTCCACAAAAATAATCCGTATGCAGATCCGGCTGCTGTTCCTAAAAAGCTAAATGACATAAATACGGTATTTAATCTGTTTCTGGCCTCAGGTAATAACGAATAAACTCTGGTTTGATTCGAAATGTGAACACCCTGAATTCCGATATCAATAAATACAATTCCGATTGCGATTCCGATTACACTTTCTATTGAAAAATAAAACACTAAAAAGCTTATCAATATCAACAAACAACCATAACCTACAGCAATTCTCGAATTTCCTTTATCTCCAATTCTTCCAACCAACGGCGCTGCTAAAGCTCCTGAAGCACCTACAATACCGAATAATCCAATTGTAGCACTATTAAAATGAAACGGTTCACCCGAAAGCAATAAAACCATTGTTGTCCAGAAAGCTCCAAACTGAGCAAAACTAAAAACATTAATCATTGTAGCTTCACGTAAAACCGGTTGTGTTTTTATTAAAGTAAATAAGGATTGAATTAACTGTCCATAAGTTCCCTGAAATTGTGGTTTATTTACCGGGAATTTATTCTGAATGACAAAAAAGATCAAAAGACAAATTCCTGCCGCAATGTAAAACATCGATCTCCATCCTAAAATCTGACCAATAAAGCCACTTAAAGTCCTGGAAAGTAAAATCCCTACCAATAAACCGCTCATAATAGTTCCGATAACTTTTCCGCGCTGTTCCTGTGTACTTAGCGAAGCCGCCAAAGGCAAAATAAGCTGTGGTACAATCGAAGAGATTCCAATTAACAGAGATGCAATTTGCAGAATGAAAAAACTTTTTGCTGTTGCTGCGATTAACAATGCAATAACAGAAGCAAAAGTGGTCATTAAAATTTGTTTTTTTCGTTCAATTTTATCACCTAGCGGCACCATAAAAAATAAACCAATTGCATAACCCGCCTGAGTTAGATAGGTAATCGTTCCGGCGCTGGCTTCGGGAATTTTAAATTCGTTGGCAATTAAAACAATCAAAGGCTGGCAGTAATAAAGATTTGCAACTATAAGACCAGTGCAAACTGCCATAAAAAGGACATTCGTTTTAGATAAATTCATTTTGCAAAAATACCAATCTAATCTTTATCAAAACTTTAAAAAAAATATAAATTTTAGGTTTAAATAAACGTCATTTTGTTTAACCATATAAGTAATATAAGTCCATTTAAACTAAACCCTTAAATTTTCTTATATTACTTATATGGTTTATTTTTTTATTTTAACCTTTTAATAGTTTAAGAAATCTTCTCTTGCCGGACTAAAAACATCTGTAAGCATTCCGGTTTCTAAACATACCACCCCGTGAACTGCGTGCGGCGGAATATAAAAACTATCTCCTTCTTTTAAAGTCTGAGTTACACCGCTAATGGTTACATCAAATTTACCACTTGCAATATAGGTCACCTGCGAGTGATAATGATCGTGCAAAACGCCAATTCCGCCCTTTTCAAAATGAACATTTACCAGCATTACTTTATCATCAAAAGCCAGGATTTTGCGTTTAATTCCTTCTCCTACAACTTCCCACTCTATTTCATCTCCTATTATAAACTCTTTGCTTGTTGCTTGCATAATTTTTTAATTTAATTCTTAATACGATAAAAGTCGCTTTTACTTTAGAAATCTTAACTTTCTTTATTTACTATGGCTTTCTGCCCGCTTATAATCATTTTTATACCGTAACTAATCGTTGAAATTGCACAACATATACTCACGATTGCATTGGCGATATTTACTGTTGTTACTTTTTGAATAATCATATAAAGTCCCATAATTGCTACTGCCGAAGTCCAGATTCCCATATAATAATCGAATTTTCTTTTGAATAATTTTCCTAAAGGAAAAAAGTGCAATCCGACCATTAATGCAAAAAACGGAATAAACAATTCGTTGTGATTGATGTTCACTAATATATTTTTTGCTAAAAAGATTCCAAGTCCTTCCAGACCAAAAATCCATAAAAATCGTTTGTCTTTTTTCTCTTCTTCCCGAGTTTTAACCTCAACTTCAACATTTGGAAGTGCTTTATGAAATTTTGAAAATCGAACGTAGAAAAACAGAAAACCTAAAATAATAAAGCCAATAAGTAAACCGACGATTCTATTGTCGCGGTTTTCTAAATAATATTCTGCAATCAATGTCCATATTGCCGTATTGATAATCATAAAAAACAATCCTCCAATTGCTTTTTCAAGGTCTTTTTTTGCGTCTGATTTCATTTTATTATTGAGTTAACCCGTTGGGTGAAATTGAACAAAATTTAATTTTAACACATAGTAACATAGCTTTTCTTGCCTAAAAGACGTTTCACTCTTTCAAATAAACATAGCTATGTGTGAAAACTAGTTTTTTCTTTTGCCTTTTTTTTTAAAAACTAAAATCTATTGTTTCTATGTGTTAAAAAATAATTACACCCAATGAGTTGAGTTATTTTTTTATTATTGGTTGCTCGAAATATCTTTTTCCATTAATTGAAATTCGTCTGTCAAATTATTGCGCTTAAAAAAATCTGCAAGTTCACCAAGCCTTTTTACGTCATCGTATTTAAATCCTGAATTTAGTTTTCTTTGGCAAAGAGAACATAATCGAATAGAATGTTTATCTGTTTCAGACATGCTGTTTGTACCATTCATAACGCAATTGGCTTCAATACAATGATGAAGACCAAACATATGACCAATTTCGTGCGAACCTATTTTAAGTAATCTTGACAAACTTAAAACAGGATTTGTTTCATCCTTCATTCTGTACATTGAGCTTACTGCAATTTTATCCCTGTAAGAGGCTAAACCAAAAACATAATTCCATTCTGGTTTTGGATACAAATCTTTTTCAGTCAAAGCCATTAAGGCGATTCCGTTTTTAGGTTTTTCTTCCTTTAAAATATCATTTAAAATAAATCCTGCCAGAAATTGTTCCTGACCTACATCACCAATTCGTCTGGCCTTTTTTGGAATTATATCATTTGAAACCTTATTTAAAACTTTGGTTTCTAACTGAAAAAATAGTTCTAAATACTCACGAACCAATTCAATTTGTTCTGTTTGAGCTAAATTAAACTCACCAATTGGCTGCAAATAAATAATGTTATTCTCTTTTGTTGGAACCACATGTTTTGAATTCATAAATTGCTCAAAACTCTGTCCTTTTTCTTTGTGAGATTCTAACCAATCTCCAAAATCGGGCTTCCCTAATTTTACATCATTAGCCTTAATAGCTGTAAAATAAGGCGCTGGAGCCGGATAACTTTTCAGGATTTCTTTTTTATTCTGATTTTCTTTTTGATTCGAATTACAGGAAAATAGAATTACAAACACGAGCAAAAAAAGTCTTCTCATAAAATATTCCGTTTAGATAATCTTTTTTGAAATAAATTCGCTACTGGTTTTTATAGAATCAAATGCACTAGTTGCAAAATTATTTTCCTGTTCTACAAAAAAATGCTTCATTCCTGCAAGTTTGGCTTCTTTAAAAATAGTTATAAAATCTATAGAACCAGAACCAATTTCGGTGTTTAAATCGTGATTTGCTTTGTCCATATCTTTTACATGCCACATTTTAAAACGCCCGGGATTGTCTTTAAATAATTGGATTGGATCATTTCCGGAACGTACTACCCAGTATAAATCTAATTCAAAACAAACTAAATTTTGATCTGTTTCGTTTAGCAAAATTTCATAACCGGTAACTCCATTATGTTTTTCAAATTCAAATGCATGATTATGATAAGCCAGTTTTAAACCTGCATTTTTGCACATTTTTCCAGCCTCATTTAATCGTAAAGCAATCTTTTTATAATCGTTTATTTCTTTTCTGTAAGGTTCGTCCACCCACGGAATCGTCAGGAATTCACTTTTCAGAATCTTAGCTGCTTCAATTGCAGCTACAAGTTCTGTAGTATTTCCGTCTATTAAAAAACTGCCTAAATTATAATGACCGCTTACTGCTTTTAAATTATTTTCATCCAAAACCTTCTTTAAATCTTTTGGTGACAAACCCCAAAATTGATCTTTAATCGAAAATCCGTATGTTTCAACATTGGTATAACCCGATGAAGCTACTTTTTGTAAAGTCGTTTTAACATTCGCAGGAAGTTGATCGCGCAACGTATACAATTGTAAACCTATTTCTTTTTTAGTCATAGCAAAAGCAAATGATGGAGAAGCCAGAACCGCAGTCGCAGCCAAACTTGTATTAATGATAAAATTTCTTCGTGTAATCATTTAGGCAGCAAATTAATAATGTAAATCTAAGATAAAAATTGATTCTCAAAGTTATTTACAAAGTTTTGAAGAGCAACAACTGTTTCTTCATTTGTAATTTTACCTTCTTCATTAATTTTACCTCGTACACCCTGAATTAAAAGCTGAGTAGTAGCATTAAAATTAGCTTCTAGAGTTTTCATTATTAATAATAATTGCTCATGCCCCATTTCTCCGGATGCAGATGCTGTAATTAATCCTGTTTTTTTATGTGAAAAAAGAGTTGTAGAAACACACCATTCTAATGCGTTTTTTAAACTTCCCGGCAGACTGAAAACATACTCGGGAGTACAAATTAAAACGCCGTCTGCATGGGCTATTTTGTTTCTGAATGAAACTACATCTTCGGGCGGATGCTCTGTATCTAAATCGGGATTAAAATGTGGAATATTGGTTAAACCCTCGAATATCTCTACTTCAAATTGAGGTTTTATATATTCTGAAATATATTTCAGGAATTTAAAATTGCTGGAGTTTTGTCTGGTACTACCAGATATAGCAAGTATTTTTATTTTTACAAAAGACATTCGATTGCTTTAAAGTATTTCTAAATTAAAAATACTATTTATTTACAAACGAATTAAAATGTTTTTGATACAAATGAAATGACCAATTTACTTTACGGTCAATAATTTCATGTCTGTCAATTTTTGAGAATCGATAGATTGGGGAGCAAAATTTTGCTTTTCGTTTCTAAAAGAAGCGATTTTTCCTGTTTTATCTACATACATATACGTGTAATTCCAATAATTTGAACCGGCCATTCTGGAATCTTTATCCCGTTCCTGACCATCAAAAACCTGATCTGCATAAACTAGTATTTCTCCGTTTTCAGAATTATCAAATGTTCTTATTGGTGAACCCCAGCTTTTTATAAGATTTTGTTTGGTCATACCAACCCATTTATCAGCAGTATTTTTTGAACTTGAACAGGCACATAATAGCAATACAGCAAAGCAGCAGATAAAATTTTTCATAAAATTAAATTAATTTGAGACTGAATTATTTGTAAGTAAAAAACTATGTAATACTATTGAAAATTAAGCATTCATCCTTTACACAAAAACTTCTAAATGTTATATAATTATTATTTAATTGGTCAGAAAAACACTTTTTGCATCAGAAAAGATTTCGAATATTTTAGAAGAAAAAAAAGATCATACTTCAAAACACACTTTTGAATTCCTGTTTTTAAATTTCTCAAATATTTACTTTGTATCTTTGCCGTTCAAAACTTTTGAAAAGAAAAAATGCGAATTGACATTATAACGATTTTACCAGAGTTATTAAGAAGCCCGTTTGAAGCTTCGATTATGAAACGTGCCATTGACAAAGGTTTAGTCGAAGTACATTTTCATAATTTACGTGACTATACGACTAACAAACAAAAAAGTGTAGATGATTATCCGTTTGGCGGAGGTGCCGGAATGGTAATGACCGTTCAGCCAATCGACGATTGTATTACACATTTAAAAAGTCAGCGTGAATATGACGAAATCATTTATATGTCGCCTGACGGAGAAACGCTAAATCAGAAAATGGCGAATACCATGTCGATGTATGAAAACATCATGATTTTATGCGGACATTATAAAGGTGTAGATCAACGTGTTCGTGATCATTTTATTACTAAAGAAATTTCGATAGGAGATTATGTTTTATCTGGCGGAGAATTAGGCGCTTTGGTTTTATCTGATGCCTTGATTCGTTTAATTCCGGGAGTTTTAAGTGATGAAACATCGGCTTTGACAGATAGTTTTCAGGATAATTTACTTTCCGGACCTATATATACAAGACCTGCAGATTACAAAGGATGGAAAGTTCCTGAGGTTTTGACTAGCGGTCACTTTGCTAAAATTGACAAATGGCGTGAAGATATGGCTTACGAGCATACCAAAAACAGGAGACCTGATTTGTTGGAAGGACATTAAATTTGTTTCAAGTTTCAGGTTTCAAGTTGTTCTGCTTTGAGATTAAAACGTGAAACAAAAATAACCTGAAACTTGAAACAAAAAAATGACTGATTTTAATCTAAAACGCATTTATAATACCCGGAATCATATCGAGACCCATTATAATAAGGTGATCTCAGTAGATTCTCTTGAAGCTATTTCGAGTTATTCTTATCGAAATTTACAGCGCGTTTTTTATTCTTTATTTAAAGAAACAATTGGCGCTTATCAAACCCGACTGAAAATAGAAAACGGATATAAAAAACTTTTATATTCTAACAATCAAATTTCTGACATTGCCCTCGAAGTCGGATTTGCGGATGTTCAGTCTTTTTCGAAAACATTCAAAAAACATTTTAACTGTTCTCCTTCATTTGCAAGAAATCAAAAAGAGCTTTTATTAAATGATATTCATCCGCAGCAAAACATCTCTTGCAATTTAGAGTCACAAATCGTTTTTATTCCAGAGATTACCGTTTATTATTCGAGTTGTAAAACCTCTTATATTAATCCTGAAATCGAAGATCTTTGGGGCGCTTTATTAGAGACCGAATACCCTGAACCTATTACAGATTTCTTCGGCATAATTACAGATGATATTTTAATTACCGAAAAATCTAAATGTACTTATGATGCCTGCATTGTTACTGAAGGCATTATTAGAAATCTTCCTTCAAAAAAGATTTTTGGAGGTAAATATGCTAAGTTCTTCCACAAAGGAAGTTACGAAACCTTAGAAGATACGTATCAGCAAATTTTTGGTGGCTGGTTTCTGAGTAATGATATTGAGTTTTCTCATTTACCAGTTATTGAGCAATACATAATGCATGAAGCAAATTGTAATAGCAAGTCAGATTACTTAACTGCGATTTTTATTCCACTAACTTAATTTGTCCTTTTTGGACAACTTCTTAATTGTTGTTTAGAAATACATTTGTCCTGTCAAAATACCGGTATCAAATGGCGCTAACATTTAATTTTATAACTACTAAGATGGAAAAACTTTTTATAACACTATTATTATTCCCATTATTCACTTCATGTCAGGAAGAGGAATTAATAACAAAACCAGATGAATCTTTAAGAACAGATATTATGTATACGATGCCCGAAGAATCGGCTCCGCACGAAGGAACCTGGCTGCAATGGCCGCACCAATATCAATATGGTATGGATTACAGAGATGATCTGGATGCAACCTGGGTGGCTATGGCTAAATCGTTAAGCGGAAGTGAAAAAGTACACATTATCGCTTATGATGCTACCGAAAAAAGCAGAATTACAGCATTATTAAATACAGCAGGAGTTTCTTTGTCTGCTATCGAATTTAAAATATACAAAACCGATGATGTTTGGGTAAGAGACAATGGCCCTATTTATGTGAAGGACAAAAACAATCAATTGGTAATTCAGGATTGGGGTTTTAACGGCTGGGGGGAAAAAGCTGCTTTTGCGAATTGCAATACAGTACCTGCACAAATTGGAGCAGATCAAAAAACAACAGTTGTAGATTTAAACTCCATTATGATTAATGAAGGCGGAGCGGTTGAAATTAACGGAAACGGAACTTTATTAGCCACAAAAAGTGCGATATTAAATTCGAATCGTAATCCGGGAATGACACAAGCTCAGGCGGAAGCTAATTTTAAAAAATATCTTGGCGTAACCCATTTTATTTGGCTGGATGGTAAAGCAGGAAGAGAAATTACCGATATGCATATTGACGGTTTTGCCCGTTTTGGTAACGGAAATACAATCGTTACGATGAATGAAGATGATTTATTGTACTGGGAAGTACCTCAAAAAGATATTACTACCTTATACAATTCAAAAGATAAAAACGGTAAAGCATATAGTTTCTTAAAATTGCCATTGTCTAAAAATAATGTAGTAACAACGTATGGCAAAAAACTAGGTTACAAAGGTTCTTATGTAAATTATTATATTGGGAATACGGTTGTTCTGGTTCCTAATTACAATGATCCTAATGATACTGTTGCCAATAAGCTTATTCAAAGTTTATATCCGGGCAGAAAAGTTATCGGAATTGATGTTCGTAATTTATACGCCAACGGCGGAATGATTCATTGCGTTACGCAACAGCAACCGAAATAGTTTTTTTGTTTCAGGTTTCAGGTTTCATGTTTCATGTTGTTATGCTTTGAGGCTATAACCTGAAACAAAAAGAACATGAAACCTGAAACCTGAAACAAATTTTAAAAACCCAAATACCAATCTATCAGTGATTTAAAAAATTGGAATTTGGTATTTTCTTTTATTGGAATTTAATTTATTTTAATTACATTTGCACCCGAATTAGACTAACCTCTGGCGAGATCCGTGAATGTTACTCTATAAAAAACCATAATTATAAGATATCATGGCAGATTTAATGAAATTCGTTCAAAACGAATTAGTTGCTAAAAAAGATTTCCCTGTTTTTGGAGCTGGAGATACTATCACAGTTTTCTACGAAATTAAAGAGGGTGAAAAAACAAGAACTCAGTTTTTTAAAGGAGTTGTTATTCAAAGAAGAGGTTCTGGTAACACAGAAACTTTTACTATTCGTAAAATGTCAGGAGCTATTGGAGTTGAGCGTATCTTCCCAGTAAACTTACCAGCTTTACAAAAAATTGAAATCAACAAAAAAGGAGCTGTTCGTAGAGCTAGAATTTTCTACTTCAGACAACTTACTGGTAAAAAAGCTAAGATTAGAGATAAAAGAAGATAATCATTTATCGATCTGTTATAAAAGACTCGTTTCAAGTAATTTGAAACGAGTTTTTTTTGTGCTTAATTTTTAAAATTTATTAAATATCGCCAAACCCGACAGGTTTTAAAAACCTGTCGGGTTTTTGAGATTTTGCGACATCATCTCTATGTAATGTTTTAAGCATTTATGTCATTTCTCCCTTCGGTCAAAATAACAAGATTGAGTCGTAAACAACAATTTGTTCCATCGGAACATCTCATTGGTAGAAAAAAAAATAGATTGCGAAAAATATCGTCCTGTAGGGACGTTTGACAAATTTTGTACCTAATCTATATGTGTTTTTGATGTCATTATTTATAAAATCAAACGTTCCTACGGAACGTAAAAAAAAATGCTGTATTTACTACTACTACCGATGAGATGTTCCGGTGGAACAAAAAAACATATTAAACAATGTATCTTACATTTGTTATATGTCTATTGCATTTTAGTCAAAAATACAACTTTTCAGACAAAAAGCAGTAAAGCCAAAATGTATTTCTGCAACTTCTGGCGTTTTACTTTTTCGGAATCTTCGACTTTTAACTCTGATTCATCAAAACTGTAATTTTTTAATATCTAAATCATCGATTTGACAATTTAAAGAGTCCGAAATAACAATCTCATAATTCCTGTTTTTCTGATTAAAACTACACCGATTTCGGACTGTTTTTATTATATTTGCTCCGCTCATTTTGAGCCGACAATATCATACCAATCGTTATTTCCTAACGATACGATTATAAAAAAAAAAAAAAAAATGACACAGAATTCAAAAATTTTTTACACCTTAACTGATGAGGCGCCTTTATTAGCGACTTATTCTTTGTTACCAATTGTACAGGCATTTACAGCTACTGCTGGTATTGCTATTGAAACTAGAGACATTTCGTTGGCAGGAAGAATTTTATCTAATTTTCCTGAGTCTTTAACAGATGCTCAAAAAACGGTAGATGCTTTGGCAGAATTGGGTCAGTTAGCAACTAAACCAGAAGCTAACATCATCAAATTACCAAACGTTTCTGCATCTGTACCACAATTAAAAGCAGCTATTGCTGAATTACAATCTCACGGATACAATATCCCTAATTATCCTGAAGATCCTCAAAACGATGCTGAAAAGGAAATTAAGGCAAAATACGCTAAAGTTTTAGGTTCTGCTGTTAATCCGGTTTTACGTGAAGGAAACTCTGATCGTAGAGCGCCAAGAGCAGTTAAAAACTTTGCAAAAGCAAACCCGCACTCTATGGGTGCTTGGTCTGCGGACTCAAAAACAAAAGTAGCTTCAATGCCAAACGGTGATTTCTACGGAAGCGAAAAATCACTTACTGTTGCAGATGCTAATGATGTAAAAATCGAATTTGTTGCTAAAGATGGTACAACAACTGTTCTTAAAGCAAGTACTCCGCTTAAAGCTGGCGAAATCATCGACAGTTCTGTTTTAAGTGTAAGTAAATTAAAAGCTTTTGCTGCTGATGCAATTGCAGATGCAAAAAAAGAAGGTGTTTTACTTTCTGTGCATTTAAAAGCTACAATGATGAAAGTTTCAGATCCAATTATCTTTGGCGCTATCGTTGAAGTATATTTTGCTGATCTTTTCAAAAAATACGCTTCTTTATTCGCAGAATTAAATGTTGATACAAGAAACGGTTTAGGTGACATCTACGCAAAAATTGCAGGAAGACCTGAACAAGCAGAAGTTGAAGCTGATATTACAAAAGCGATCGAAAACGGACCAGCTCTTGCAATGGTAAATTCTGATAAAGGAATTACAAACTTACACGTTCCATCTGATGTAATTGTAGATGCTTCTATGCCGGCTATGATTCGTACTTCTGGACAAATGTGGAACAAAGAAGGAAAAGCGCAAGATACAATTGCAGTTATCCCGGATCGTTCTTACGCTGGAATTTACACTGCAACTATTGATTTCTGTAAAAAACACGGTGCTTTTGATCCTAAAACAATGGGAAGTGTTCCTAACGTAGGTTTAATGGCTCAAAAAGCAGAAGAATACGGATCTCATGACAAAACTTTCCAACTGCAAGCAGAAGGAGTTGTACGTGTTGTAGATGCAAACGGAACTGTTTTAATGGAACAAAACGTTGAAGCAAATGACATTTTCAGAATGTGTCAGGCAAAAGACGCTCCAATTCAGGACTGGGTTAAATTGGCTGTAAACAGAGCTCGTTTATCTAGTACTCCGGCTGTTTTCTGGTTAGACGAAAACAGAGCACACGATAGAGAATTGATCTTAAAAGTTCAAAAATACCTTAAAGACTACGATACTACAAACTTAGATATTCGTATTTTAAACCCGGTTGCTGCTACAGAATTTACTTTAGACAGAATCATCAAAGGTTTAGACACTATTTCTGTAACAGGAAACGTTTTACGTGATTACTTAACAGATTTATTCCCAATTTTAGAATTAGGAACTTCTGCTAAAATGCTTTCTATCGTTCCTTTAATGAACGGTGGTGGATTGTTTGAAACTGGTGCCGGAGGTTCTGCTCCTAAACACGTTGAGCAATTTACAGAAGAAGGATATTTACGTTGGGATTCATTAGGAGAATTTTTAGCACTTGGTGCTTCTTTAGAGCATTTAGGACAAACTTTAGACAATTCTAAAGCGATTGTTTTATCTGAGACTTTAGATCAGGCAAATGATAAATTCTTAGCAAACGATAAATCTCCGGCTCGTAAAGTTGGACAAATTGATAACAGAGGATCTCACTTTTATTTAGCATTCTACTGGGCTCAGGCTTTGGCTGCTCAAAATAAAGATGCAGAATTAAAAGCTATCTTTACTCCAATCGCTGCTGAATTTGAAGCTAACGAAGCTAAAATTGATGCTGAATTAATTGCTGCACAAGGAAAACCTCAGACATTGGGCGGATATTACCAGCCAACTCCTGAGTTAGTAAGCAAAGCAATGCGTCCTAGCGAAACATTTAATGCTATTATTGCTAAAATCTAATAATAACATTATATTTATACTATTAAAGGCAGCCTTATCAGCTGCCTTTTTTTTGAACTTAACTAATCTTTAACAATAGTTACGCCTTAATATTTAGTAAGAATTATTATCTATGTAAATCAAAACCAGAACAATGATTACAAAAAAAATAAGTTTTCTTCTACTAATCATATTTACTACGTTTGTTTCCTTTTCTCAGGAAAAATTTACGTTAAGCGGTACCATAAAAGATTCAAAAAATAATGAGACCTTAATTGGTGTAAATATTTATGTTCCTGCTTTAAAAATAGGAACTACAACAAATGAATACGGATTCTATTCGCTCACAATCCCGAAAGGAGAACAGGAAATCGAGATTACTTACATCGGGTATCAAACGATTCAGCAAACGATTGTTTTAAATCAAAACACTAAAAATAACTTTTCGCTAACTGAAGGCGGCGAAGAACTTCAAGAAGTTGTTATTAAAGATAATAAGGGCAAAATCAACATCAAATCGCCCGAAATGAGCGTTAATAAACTCTCGATTTCAACTATTAAAAAAATGCCTGTTGTGATGGGCGAAGTCGATGTTTTAAAATCTATTTTATTACTGCCCGGAGTTACCAATGCCGGAGAAGGCGCCTCAGGATTTAATGTTAGGGGCGGCGGTGCAGATCAAAATTTAATTTTATTAGATGAGGCTACTATTTTCAATTCCTCTCACGTTTTTGGTTTTTTCTCGGTTTTTAATCCGGATGCCATTAAAGACTTAAAATTATACAAAGGCGGAATCCCCGCAAGATTTGGCGGAAGAGCTTCTTCTGTTTTAGAAATTTATCAAAAAGACGGAAGCAGTAAAGATTTTCATATGAACGGAGGAATCGGTTTAATCTCAAGCCGACTTCTTGCTGAAGGTCCGATAGTAAAAGACAAAGGTTCATTTTTAATTGGCGGAAGAGCTTCGTACGCACATTTATTTTTAAAACTATCAGAAGAAAACAAAGATAACTCCGCTTATTTTTATGATTTAAATGCTAAATTCAGTTATAAATTAAACGACAACAACAGTTTGTATTTATCTGGATATTTTGGTCGGGATGTTTTCAGCTTAAATAAAAGTTTTAGCAATACTTACGGAAATTCAACTTTAAACCTGCGCTGGAATCATTTATATTCTAACAAACTGTTTTCTAATTTATCGCTAATCTACAGCGATTATTATTACGGACTTGATTTGGATTTTGTTGGTTTTAACTGGGATTCGGGAATTAAAAACTACAATATCAAATACGATTTCAAACATTATATTTCAGATAAATTCAAATTGAGTTACGGCTTAAACGGAATCTATTATGATTTTAATCCGGGAACAATCAAACCAACAACAGACGATTCCGGTATTAATCCCGATCAGTTAGATAAAAAATATGCTTTTGAACCTTCTATTTATTTAGATGCCGAAAATCAGCTTTCTAAAAGAATTACAATTGCTTACGGTTTACGTTACAGTCTATTTTACCGTTTGGGCGCATCTACCATAAACTATTACGAAAATAATAATCCGGTAGTTTTTAACTCCGCCATGCAGATTTATGAAAAGGGAACTCCCACTTCTACTCAATATTTTAGCCAAAACAAAGTCATTCAGGATTACAATAATCTAGAGCCAAGACTTGCCGTTTCTTATCAGTTAAATGACGATCAGTCCATAAAAGCGAGTTATAATCGCATGGCGCAATATCTTCAATTAATTTCAAACACCTCATCTCCTACTCCGCTGGATGTCTGGATGCCAAGTGACAATTACATCAAACCACAAATTGCAGATCAGGTGGCTTTGGGTTATTTTAGAAATATAAAAAACGGAGCTTATTCACTTGAAGTTGAGACTTATTATAAGGAAATTAAAAACAGATTGGATTATATAGACGGTGCTAATTTAATTGCCAATGACGCCATAGAACAGGTCATTTTAAACGGACAAATGCGAGCTTACGGTTTAGAAATTATGCTGAAGAAAAACGAAGGTAAATTCAACGGATGGATTTCGTATACTTTATCAAAATCAGAACAACAAACACCGGGAAGAACTCCCGAAGAAACAGGGATTAATAACGGACAATGGTACAGTTCTGCTTATGACAAGCGACATAATTTAGCCATCACATCGGCCTATAATTTAAACGAAAAATGGTCTTTTGGTGCTAACTTTGCTTTACAGTCGGGACAGCCGGTTACGTATCCAAACGGGCAATATGTTTATCTCGGAATTACAGTTCCTAGTTACGGATTACGAAACGAGAACAGGCTTCCTGCTTATCATCACTTAGATGTTTCGGCAACCTTAACTCCTCGAAAAAACAAAGACAGAAACTGGAAAGGCGAATGGGTTTTTAGTATTTACAACTTATACAACCGCCAGAATGCAGCATCAATCAACTTCAGACAAAATTCTGATACAGGTGTTAATGAAGCAGTTCAAACCTCCATTTTCGGAATTGTACCTGCGGTGAGTTATAATTTTAAATTTTAAAAATTCATTCTGTAAAAGGAAAATAAAAAATATACCATGAAAAAAGCAATCCTAATAATCGTATTTTTTATATCGCTTTTCTTCACAAGTTGTGAGGAAGTGGTTAATGTTGATTTAGATACTGCACCTCCAAAATTAGTAATCGAAGCCGCTATCAATTGGAAAAAAGGTACAACAGGAAATGACCAGACTATAAAACTAACTACAACAACCGGTTATTTTGAAAACGTAATTCCAACTGTTTCCGGTGCCACCATCTCTATAAAAAACAGTCGTGATGAACACTTTAATTTTATAGAAGTTAAAAAAACCGGCGTATACGTCTGCACTAATTTCGAACCCGTTATCGATGAGGAATATACATTAACCGTAATTAGCCGAGGAAATAGGTACATCGCAACCGAAACTTTAAAATCGGTAGCTCCAATTTCGCGAATAGAGCAAAATAATGAAGGCGGCTTTACAGGAAAAGACATTGAAATAAAAGCCTTTTACAATGATCCCGGCGATGCAGATAATTTTTATTTATACAAATACATCTACTCCAATAAAATCAAATCAACATTTTATGTAGATGAGGATAAGTTTTTTAACGGGAATGAATTTTTCAGTCTTTCAGATGATGAAGATTTAATAGTTGGAAATGAAATCGAAATAACACATTTCGGAATCTCAAAACAATACTATAATTATATGAATATCTTAGTTAGTATTGCCGGAAACAATGTTGGAGGACCTTTTCAGTCTCCTCCTGCAACCGTAAAAGGAAACATTGTTAATGTAACTAATAAAGAAAATTATCCGTTAGGTTATTTTTCACTTAGTGAAATCGACACAAAAAAATATACAATTCAATAAACTTGCTAAAATGGAAGCGCATATCAAAATATTAACCGAGAAAAAATTAATCGGTAAATACATAATAATGTCATTTATGGAAAATAAAACCTTTCAGTTATGGAGCAATTTTATGCCCAGACGTAAGGAAATCGAAAATTCTGTAGACAACATCTTATATTCATTAGAAGTATTTTCTCCCAATCATTTTGAGAACTTTGACCCAAGTGAAAACTTTCAAAAATGGGCTGCGATCGAAGTTAAAAATTTTGACGATGTACCACAGGAAATGGAAACGTTAACAATCCCAACGGGAATATATGCCGTATTTCTTCATAAAGGATCGCAAACAGAAGCACACACAACCTACCATAATATTTTTACGCAATGGCTGCCTAATTCTGATTATACGGTAGACGACAGACCTCATTTTGCGGTAATGGATGAAAGATACAAAAAAGACGATCCAACTTCTGAAGAAGAAATCTGGATTCCGATAAAAAGTAAAAACTAATATCATGATCGAAACACTAAAATCACTTTACAACAGAGATTTAAGCAAACTGAAGCTGGAAATTGAATCGTATCAAACCGAAAGTTCTCTTTGGATTATTGATAAAAGCATATCCAATTCGGCAGGGAATCTTTGTCTTCATTTAATTGGAAACCTCAACACTTATATCGGCACCGAACTTGGAAAAACAGGTTATGTGAGAGATCGGCCTTTAGAATTTTCATTAAAAGACATTCCGAAATCAGAATTAATTTCAAAAATTGAAAGCACAATTCTAATGATAAATAATGTACTCGATACTTTAACCGAAGAAGATTTAAAAGCCATTTATCCACAAATCGTTTTCGAAAAAGAAATGACAACGGGTTTCTTCTTAACACATCTTTCTACACATTTAGCCTATCATTTAGGTCAGATAAATTACCACAGAAGATTACTTGATTTCTAATTAACTGGTAAAAAATCTAAAATCTAAATTTAGAAATCTAAAATTGTAGCCGTACCTTTGCTCCACATTCAATACAACGCACATGTCATCACACCATATAGTTCGCGACGATCAGGAACCCGCTTTAATAATTGCAAATGGCGCTGCCTGTGATCCCGAATTATTAGGACAATTACTTGAATGGTCTCCGCTTGTTATCGTTTTAGATTCAGCCATTGAAAGAGTTATTGAATTAGGCATAAAAGTCGATGTACTTTTAGGAGATTTCGATCGTGGTTTCGATCCCGAAATTTACAGAACCTCACAATATCCTATCGAAATTGTACATACCGAAGATCAGGAAAAAACCGATCTCGAAAAAGCATGCGACTATCTTGTCGAAAGAAAAATCCCTGCCGTAAATGTAGTCTGGGCAACCGGAAAACGAGCCGACCACACCATCACCAACCTTACCAATATTGTTCGTCATCGCGATTCCTTAAAAATTGTAATACTCGATGATCATTCAAAAATATTCCTGTTGCCACGAAAATTTGAAAAGTGGTACACCGCAAAAACACCAATTTCGCTTATTCCAATTGGCGTTGTAAACGGCATAACTTCCCATAATTTAAAATACGAATTACAAAACGACACACTGACAATGGGTTATAGAACCGGAAGCAGTAATTCTGTTGAAAAAGACGGACTTGTAACCATAACACATCAGGAAGGTGATTTGCTTATAATGGAGTGTTTTGATTAAGGAGCTATTCCTGCTCTTCGCTATATCTTTTCCCTTTTAAAGAAGAAGGAAAAAGGATACCGCTGCGATCAGGGCTAGGGCAATCGTTTTCATAAGATGAATTACCAAAAGGAATACCTATCTTTGCAGGGAAATTAATGAAAATGGAAACAAACAACAATTCTGAAAAAAGCATTCTACACCCAAGAAATCTTCATCGCGCGCGCTACGATTTTGAAAAACTGATTTCAAATTGCCCTGAACTAAAAGTCTATGTTTCCGTAAACAAACATCAAATTGAAACCATTGATTTCAGTAATCCGCTTGCTGTAAAAACGCTGAACAAAGCTTTGCTACAGACTTATTACGATATTCAAAACTGGGATATTCCTAAAAATTATCTTTGCCCGCCCATTCCAGGCCGTGCCGATTATATACATTACATCGCCGATTTATTAGCCGAAACCAATAACGGACAAATTCCGGAAGGAAATGCTGTTTTAGGATTAGATATCGGAACGGGGTCAAATTTAATCTATCCGATATTAGGAAATTCTATTTACAACTGGAGTTTTGTTGCGACCGATATTGAGAAAAAAGCTATTGAAAATTGCAGTAAAATCATCGAAGCAAATCCAAAATTAATCGATGCCATCAGTTTACAACAACAAACTGAACCTCGATTTATTTTCAAAAATATCATTATTCCCGAAGATCGTTTCACTTTTACGATGTGTAATCCTCCTTTTCATGCATCGGCAGAAGAGGCAAATAAAAGCACCTCGAGAAAAGTTTCCAATTTAAATCCAAAGGAAAAAAGAAATACAAATCCCGTTTTAAACTTCGGAGGGCAAAATGCTGAACTGTGGTGCAACGGTGGAGAAATTGGTTTTGTAACTCAAATGATTTACGAAAGCGCCAAATATACTTCGCAATGTTTATGGTTTACGACTTTAGTTTCAAAAAGAGAAAATCTTTCTTCCATCTATAAAACGCTGAAAAAAGTCAATGCCGTTTCTGTTAAAACAATCGATATGGCACAAGGGCAAAAAAACAGCCGTATTGTTGCCTGGACATTTTTGAGTGAAGCGGAACAAAAGAAATGGTTTATTTAAATCACTGATTTACAACACCAAATCTTGATTTTATAATTTGCTTTTGCTATATTTAGTCTAAATATTTTAATATCAAGACTATGGCAGAGTATATTGGTTATCTCGCATCCGTTTTTATTGTTGGAGGATTTTTACTGAAGGATCTCAGAACAATTCGTTTTATTAATATGTTTGGCTGTATTTGTTTTGTGATTTACGGCATCTTCCTGAAAGACTTCAGAGATATTAATCAATGGCTTTTACCGGTAATTATTCCTAATGCAATTTTAGCTTTTGTACAGATTTATCATTTAACAGTAAAAAAAGATTAAAAATTAACCCGTTGGATGAAATTAAATAAAGTGATTTGATTCCCTAAATAAGATTTAATTAAATCTGCTGAAATCTTCTTAGATCTGCGTGAAATACTTTTTGCGTATAGATTTTTTCACGCAGATTCAAAAAGATTAAAGCAGATATACGCAGATTTTATCTAATATGTTGAGTAAAATGGCGTGAAATTAATTTCACGCCAACGGGTTAAAGATTACAATTATGATATTTTGAGAAAAAATTCTGAAACTTATCAGAATCAGTTTATTGTACCTTTATAGTAAATTGAATTTTATGCGTACATCAAAAATATTCGTTAGATTATTCCTTATTCTTTTATTTGCAAGTTGCGCTTCTTCTAAAAAAGCAAAATTTGAAGATTACGTTTTTGAAACCAAAAATGACAAACAAGATTATACAGCAGCATACAACAAAGCTTTGAAACTTTGGGATATTCCCTATACCGAAGAAAATGTAAAAACAAGTTTTGGAACTGCTCATGTTATAATTGCCGGTCCAAAAAATGGCAAAGATTTGGTTTTACTTCACGGAATGGATGCCAGTTCTACTATGTGGTACCCAAACATCAAAGTTCTAGCCAAAAATCATCGCATTTATGCCATTGATTTTTTAATGGAACCCGGAAAATCGAACTTAACCGCTAAACCACTTTCAAAAGAAGAAATTGTAATATGGTACAATGAAATCTTTACACATTATAAATTAAAGCAATTTGATATTGTAGCAGCTTCCCGCGGAGGTTGGATTGCGACTTTATTAGCTACTCAAAAAACAAATTCTATTGATAAAATGGTTTTATTGAGTCCTGCACAAACCTTTAAATTTATTGACAAAGTAAGAAAAACAACTAAAGCATTAATACTCAAACTTTTCCCAAGTGAGAAAAAATTTGAGAAAACATTAGAGACCTTCTCTACACATCCCGAAAAGATAAGCCCCGTTTATAAAAAACAATTTTATCTGGCTAATAAATACGCAAAATCAAATTCGAGTATGCTTAAAATGACACCCTTTTCAGACGATGAATTACGATCGATTTCCAGCTCTGTTTTAGTTTTAATTGGTGATCACGATGTCATTAATTCCGATGAAAGTTTAGAGCGCGCAAAAAAATATGTTCCAAACTGTAAAACCATTACCGTAACAGATGCTGGCCATTTTTTAAGTATTGATCAGTCAAAATTTACAAACGATGCCATGATTAATTTTCTCGAATAGCCTTCAAACTTTGTATCTTTACAAAACTAATTTTTCATCAGTAAAAAATGAATTTTCAAGTAGCCTCAGAATATAGTCCAAAAGGAGATCAGCCACAAGCCATACAAAAATTAGCACAAGGTGTTGTTGATGGCGAAAAATATCAAACTTTATTAGGAGTTACAGGATCCGGTAAAACGTTTACCGTAGCAAATGTAATTCAGGAAGTACAACGCCCTACGATCGTTTTGGCACACAATAAAACGTTGGCAGCGCAATTGTATTCAGAATTCAAACAATTCTTTCCAAATAATGCAGTTGAATATTTTGTTTCTTATTACGACTATTATCAGCCTGAAGCTTTTATGCCTGTAACGGGTGTGTTTATCGAGAAAGATTTATCTATCAATGAAGAGCTTGAAAAGATGCGTTTAAGCACCACTTCTTCCCTGCTTTCAGGCAGACGTGACGTTTTGGTCGTAGCATCGGTTTCTTGTTTATACGGTATTGGAAATCCGGTTGAATTTCAAAAAAATGTAATCGAAATACATCGTGATCAGGTTATTTCACGAACCAAATTATTACACAGTCTGGTTCAAAGTTTGTACGCCAGAACAGAAGCAGATTTTAATCCGGGAACTTTTAGAATCAAAGGCGATACAGTCGAAGTATATCCAAGTTACGCTGATGACGCCTACAGAATTCACTTTTTTGGAGACGAAATTGAAGAAATAGAATCCTTTGACGCTACAACCTCACAAGTAATAGAAAAATTCAAAAGACTAACTATTTATCCTGCCAATATGTTTGTGACTTCACCTGAAGTTTTACAAGGAGCAATCTGGGAAATTCAGCAGGATTTGGTGAAACAAGTTGATTATTTTAAAGAAATAGGCAAACATTTAGAAGCCAAACGTCTGGAAGAAAGAACCAATTTCGACTTAGAAATGATTCGTGAATTGGGTTACTGCTCCGGAATTGAAAATTATTCCCGTTATCTGGACGGAAGAGAGGCAGGAACAAGACCTTTCTGTTTATTAGACTACTTCCCAAGCGATTATTTGATGGTTGTTGATGAAAGTCACGTTACGGTTTCGCAGGTTCATGCCATGTATGGAGGCGACCGCAGCCGTAAAGAAAATTTAGTTGAATATGGATTCAGACTTCCGGCTGCGATGGATAACCGTCCGTTGAAGTTCGAGGAATTTGAAGCATTACAAAATCAGGTTATTTATGTTTCTGCGACTCCTGCTGATTATGAATTACAAAAATCAGACGGAATTTATGTGGAACAAATTATTCGTCCAACGGGATTATTAGATCCAATAATTGAAGTTCGCCCAAGTTTAAATCAGATTGATGATTTGATTGAGGAAATTCAGGTGCGTTGCGAATTAGACGAAAGAGTTTTAGTAACGACTCTGACCAAAAGAATGGCTGAAGAATTAGCCAAATATTTAACAAAAGTCAATATTCGTTGTCGTTATATCCATTCTGAAGTTGATACTTTGGAACGTATCGAAATCATGCAGGATTTAAGAAAAGGTATTTTTGATGTTCTTATTGGTGTAAACTTACTTCGTGAAGGTCTGGATTTACCAGAGGTTTCTCTTGTAGCTATTTTAGATGCTGATAAAGAAGGTTTCTTAAGAAATCATCGATCTTTAACGCAAACCATTGGTCGTGCAGCAAGAAACTTAAATGGTAAAGCAATTATGTATGCTGATAAAATTACCGCCAGTATGCAGCGAACAATTGACGAAACCGAATATCGAAGAACAAAACAGATTAATTTCAACACAGCGAATAATATTACACCTCAGGCTTTAAATAAAAAAATCGAAAGTGCCTTTACAAAAAACCCTTTGGTAGAATACGAATTGGGTCATACTTTGCCTGTTGCTGCCGAACCTGAAACGGCTTATTTATCAAAATCTGAATTGGAAAAAATGATTCGCGAGAAACGTAAATCAATGGAAAAAGCAGCCAAAGAATTAGACTTTTTACAAGCAGCCAAATTGCGTGATGATATCAAAAAGCTTCAAGAGCAATTATCTTAAATGAAAAAATATAACAAACTAACTATCAATTGTTTAAAATAAATTTATAAATTTACACGTCCATAATCTACTAGTAATCAGTCTTACTTCAAACTAGATAAATTATGAACACTAGATTTACTTTGACTATTGTCGCTCTTCTGAGTGCAATAGCGTATGATTTTGGGCAAATTAAACCACAGCCCGCTACAGAAAAAATTGTTACAGATGAATATTTTGGTCAAAAAGTAGAAGATCCTTATCGGTATCTTGAAAATCTAAATGACCCAAACGTAGTTAGCTGGATGAAATCAAATGCTGATTATGCAAAAGCAAAACTCAATGAAGTTCCTGAACGCCAAAATCTGGTAAAAAAACTCAAAGAACTGGATGCCAGAAAAGAAAGTACTATTACTAAACTTGGGATTACCGAGAACGATAAGTACTTTTATCTGAAACGAAATGCAAACGAAGAAAATGGCAAATTGTATTATAGAGTTGGATATAAAGGAGCTGAGAAATTACTTTTTGATCCCGCCAACTACAAAAAATCGGCTAAACTAAATTACAATATAAGTTCTATAACCCCAAATGAAAAAGGAGACAAAGTTGCTCTGGAAATAGCACCAAGCGGTTCTGAAAGTGCTGAATTACTTATTGTAAATATTGACGGAAAAATATATCCCGAAGTATACGATAAATGTTGGTTTAGTAGTCCGTCCTGGATGCCTGACGGAAATTCTTTTACCTACGGAAGATTAAATTCTGCCGATGTTACTGATCCAAACAGACTGTTACATTCTAAAGTTTATTATCATAAATTAGGCGAAGATCCCAACAAAGACATTGAATATTTTTCGGATACTACCAATCCGGAACTTAAAATTGGAGCAGAAGAATTTCCTCTAAATTATTATGACAAAAATTCAAATAAAAACTACGGATTAGTTGTCACCGTCGATAATAGAATTAAACTATATACAACCGATTTACCAACAAATTTTAGTCCTGTAAAATGGAAAACTTTGGTCGATAAATCAGACGAAGTAACAAACTTTAATATTGATAAAGAATATATTTATTATCTCACTTATAAAAATGCTTCCAACTATAAGATTATTAAAGTTCCAATTTCAAATCCTGACATTAAAAATGCCGAAACGGTTATAGATGAACCAAAAAATGGAAATATTACTGACTTTAAGATTACCAAAGATGGATTGTATTACTCCCTTACAGAAAATGGTGTAGCAGCCAAAGTGTACTATCTGGCCAAAGGAAAAAAAGATCCGGTTGAATTACAATTACCATTTCAGGCTGGTTCGGCTTCTTTTTTAAATATTAGTGAAGATAAAAGTGAAATCTGGGTAACCATTTCAGGCTGGACCTCTCCCACTAAACGTTATTTATACAATCCAACTTCGAATACATTTACCTTTCAGCCTTTAACAAAAGCTATTGAATATCCTGAATTTAAAGATATAGTCTCTAAAGAAGTCATGATTCCATCCTATGATGGAACTCTGGTTCCTGTATCTATTATTTACAATAAAAACACAAAACTTAATGGAGACAACCCAGTTCTTATGATGGGATATGGTGCGTACGGAATTTCTATGGAACCACGTTTTAGCACCAGTTTTACATTGCCTTATTGTACTTATGGAGGTATTTATGTTATTACTCATGTAAGAGGTGGCGGCGAATTGGGAGAATCCTGGCACAAAGCAGGTTTTAAAACCACAAAACCGAATACCTGGAAAGACCTTATTGCAACTGCAGAATACCTTATTAAAGAAAAATACACCTCTCCAAAAAGACTGGCGATCTGGAGTGCAAGTGCCGGAGGTATATTAATTGGACGAGCCATTACAGAACGACCTGATTTATTTGCAGCTGCAATTCCAGAAGTGGGTTCATTCAATACTATTCGTTCTGAAATTTCGCCTAATGGTCCCGGAAATGTCCCGGAATTTGGAACTGTAAAAGACCCAACAGAATTTAAAGCCTTGTTGGAGATGGATTCTTATCATCATATTAAAAAAGGAACAGCTTATCCTGCAACATTAATCACAGCTGGTATGAATGATCCGCGTGTCATTGCCTGGGAACCGTCTAAATTTGCCGCTTTACTTCAAAATGCAAATACTTCTGATAAACCGATTCTCTTCTATACTGACTTTGAAGCTGGTCATGGAATGGGAGACAGCGCAACCAAATCAATCGAAAAATCAAGCAATCTGATTAGTTTTGCTTACGCGAATACCGGACATCCAAAATTTCAAACTCCAAAAAAACTAAAACCGTAATAATGCAGGACGCAAAATAATACTGTTTAATTGTGTTGTTCCTGAAAAACTTTCAATAAGACTTTTGGGTCAATAATCGCATTTGGTGCTTTTTTCATCAAATCTAAAACTCTTTTAACCGCACTTGGATTCAGTCCCATTCCGAGTGCGATTTGTTGAATTGCAGTTGCTTCTCTTACATGCAAAATACCATCACAATGCATAATCAAAGCTAGTCTGTAAAATTGCTGAATACGCTGAAATTCGGATCGAATTACCTGAATAGAATGCTCCTGATGAAATAAATCCTGAAAATCTTCATCACTGATATTCAATTCTTCAGCTACAATTCGCAAAAAATCCAACTCACGTTTGTGCAAATGCCCATCAATTGTAGCGAACGTAATCATTTCTAAAAGTAAACTTCTTTTTTCGACTTCTGTATTCATCAATTTATTATTTTTAGCTAAATTATTGCTTTTAAATATAAAATACAAAACGAATGATGAAGAGGATTTTCTTAGCCATTTTAGTATTATTTACATTTGTTGGAAATGCACAGGAAAGTACGGCTTCAAAAAATGTATCCACTTTTACTATTGAATCTCCTCAACTAAAAACAACCAAAAAAATATGGTTGTATCTCCCTGAAGGTTATTCCACATCAATCAAAAAAAGATACAGTGTAATTTATATGCAGGATGCGCAAAATTTATTTGACGCTAAAACTTCTTTTGTTGGCGAGTGGAATGTAGATGAAAAACTGGACAGTTTAAAAGCTCCCGTAATTGTGGTTGGAATCGAACATGGAAATGATAAACGAATCGACGAATTAACGCCTTATAAAAATGAAAAATACGGCGGTGGAAAAGCAGATGATTACGTCGATTTTATTGTAAATACAGTAAAACCATACATCGATAAAAATTACAGAACCAAACCAAAAGCTAAAAACACGACTATCATGGGGAGTTCATTAGGTGGTTTAGTTTCATATTATGCTGCGGTGAAATATCCTGATGTTTTTGGAAATGCTGGTGTTTTTTCCCCTTCCTTTTGGTTCTCAAATGACATTTATACCTTCACAGAACAATCACCAAAAATCAAAACCCGATTTTACTTTTTATGTGGTGACAAAGAAGACGAAAATATGGTTTCTGATTTAAATAAAATGGAACGCTTATTGGAGAAAAACCGTTGTTATTGCCTTCATCTTACTAAAACAAAAATTGTAAAAGGCGGCGAACATAATGAAAAATTATGGAGAGATGGCTTTGTAAAAGCTGTTTTATGGCTGGGCTTTTAATATCAAAAAACAACAGAACTCGCTATGAAATTAATTTTAAGAGAATACAATTTAAAACTTAAGCACACTTTTACAATTTCCAGAGAATCAATTGATTTTCAGCCTTCGCTTATTGTAGAGCTGCAAAGTGATGGTTTTTCGGGTTTTGGAGAAGCAACTTCAAATCCGTATTACAAAACAACGGTTTCAATGATGATAGCAGATTTAGAAAAAATCCGAACAATCATTGAAGCGTCAGGAACAGAAACTCCAGATGCTTTTTGGGCCAAAATACATCCTTATTTAAAAGAGGATATGTTTGCCTTATGTGCATTAGATTTAGCTTACAATGATTTGTATGCCCGAAAAAAAGGTAAAAAACTCCTCGAACTATGGAATTATACTCCAGAGAAAAATCCGATGACCGATTATACAATCGGGATTGCTTCTATCGAAAAAATGGTCGAAAAAATGCAGGAACTTCCCTGGCCTATTTACAAAATTAAATTAGGAACCAAAGAAGATATTGCCATTGTAAAAGAACTTAGAAAACACACCAATGCCGTTTTTAGAATTGATGCCAACTGTGGCTGGGGCGTTGAAGAAACTATAAATAATGCAATTGAGCTAAAGAAACTTGGCGTTGAGTTCCTTGAACAACCAATGAAAGCTGACAATTGGGAAGGTCACAAAGAAGTTTTTAAACATTCTGTGCTTCCCATAATTGCAGATGAAAGTTGTATAATAGAAGAAGATGTCGCAAAATGTTTCAATCATTTTCATGGTGTAAATGTCAAATTAGTAAAATGCGGCGGACTTACACCAGGAAAACGCATGATCGAAGAGGCAAAAAAATTAGGCCTAAAAACAATGGTTGGTTGTATGACTGAATCTACCGTTGGAATATCTGCCATTGCGCATCTATTGCCTCAGCTTGATTATGTAGACATGGATGGCGCTTTGTTACTGGCAGAAGATATTGCAACCGGCGTAACGATTAAAGATGGCGTTGTGAGCTATTCTGATCTTAACGGAACAGGAGTTACACTTCTATAAAATGATAGTCGAAGAATTTCCAGATCGCCTTATCGAAATTGACCAAAAACAATATTTGTATTTTGGCGGAACTGCCTATTTAGGACTTCCCACGCACAAAGAATTTCAGAATTTAGTCATTCAGAACATTCTAAAATGGGGAACGACATATGGAAGTTCCCGAACGGCGAATATTAAATTAAGCGCTTATCTTCATGGCGAACATTTTTTAGCTTCGCATATAGGTTCAGAAGCTGCTGTTACGGTTTCTTCGGGAATGCTGGCCGGGAAATTAGTTTTGGAAAAACTAAAAAAGGAAACCGATTGTTTTTTCCATTTAAATGACACTCATTCTGCTATTAAAACGGATAATAGTTTGCCCATTTTTATAAATGAAAAACTAAACGATCGCTTATTAGATTCCAAACCGGAAAAAATAACGATCCTGACAGATGGCGTTCCGTCATTTCAAACAAAACCAACTGATTTATTATTCTTAAAACAAATTTCAGACTCCAAAGAAATTACATTAGTTATTGACGAATCTCATTCTTTTGGAATTGCAGGACAAAATGGTTGTGGAATTTATTCTTCAATTCAATTTCCTATAAAAAGAAAAATTATGGTTTCTTCTTTAGGAAAGGCTTTCGGATTAACAGGCGGTGTTATTGCCGGAGATTCTGAATTTATTAAAGAAATACAGGAACTAGAAACTTTTACAAGCGCAGCCGGAATGAATCCTGCTTTTGTACAAACACTTTCTGATGCTTCAGAAATTTATAAAATCCAACATCAAAAACTCAAGGATAATTTAAGTTACATTGATTCTATTTTAATTAAAAATAATAACATCAAATTTGATAAAAACTATCCTTTAATTTATTTATTATCAAAAGAATTGGTCCATAAATTAGAAGAAGAAAATATAATTATTGCCAGTTTTAAATACACCAAAGATTCTGAATCATTAAATAGAATTGTGATAACGGCAAATCATCTCAAAGAAGATTTGGATAAATTGGTTGGCGTTTTAAATGATTACAGCGATTAACCACAAACTACGCAAATTTTCGCAAATTCTTTCTTCATTTAAAACCATCTAATTTGTGGAATTTGTGGTAAAAAATAAATCTTCCTAATTGTTTTTAAAATGTACCTTTGTAGAAAATAAGTAATGAAGTTTTAACTTCAAGTAAAGTTTGAAAAAACCTGAAACTTGAAACAAAAAAACTTGAAACAAAAATTATGACAAATAACGATATACTTAAAAAACTTCGCGTGGCTTTGATGCTCCGTGACGATCAAATAGTTGAAATTTTAGAATTAGTAGATTTCAAAATTTCAAAATCAGAATTGGGCGCATTTTTTAGAGCTGAAGATCATCCTAATTATATGGAATGCGGTGATCAAATTTTGAGAAACTTCTTAAACGGGTTGGTTATTCATTTGAGAGGAACGAAAGAAAATCCTAAAAATCCAAATGATGTTTTAGCAAAACATAAAGCTGAAATTCCGAAGAAAGAAACATCTAAAGACAGACCTGAATTTAAAGCTGCACCAAAAGATTCTGAAAAATACAGAGGTGATCAAAGTTCATCAAAGTCGGGTTCATCAGCTGGAAAACCTAAAAAGAAAGCATTCCCAAAAGGAAATGGAAAACCATCTGTTGTAGAAAAAGTAGTTTTCAAAAACGGCAAGAATAAGAAATAATTAAATAAAAGGTTTTTAGCCACAAATTCACGAATTTTTATTTTCAAAGATTATGAAAAAATAATTCGTGAATTTGTGGCTATCTTTTTTTATATTTTATTCTCTTCTATTTTTTCAAAAAAAGCATCTTTAAAAGTAGCACCAATTGCGAGTTCTTTTCCATTTACAAAAACTGAAAAATTATCTGTTGACTCAATATGTTGTAAAGAGACAATATGCGATTTGTGTATCTGGATGAAATCATTTTCAGGTAATGATTCTGCTATATTCTTTAAAGAAGAATGCGTAATAACTTGTTGCTTTGAAGTATGTATACAAACATAATTTTGCAAACTTTCTACATACAGAATATCACTCAGGAAGATTTTCTGAAACTTATTCTTTCCATCCGTTTTAACAAATAGAAAATCAGAAATAGTATTCTGCTGTGAAATAACTGTTTTAGGCTCAGAATTAAGCTTAGAAACAGCCTGATAAAATCGTTCGAATGCAATTGGCTTTAACAAATAATCAACTGCATTTAATTCAAAACCTTCTAAAGCAAAATCAGGATAAGCCGTCGTAAAGATAATTTTTATATCTTTTGAAATAATTCTTGAAATCTGCAGACCTGTTAATTGAGGCATTTGAATATCCAGAAAGATAACATCAACAGATTCTTTATTTAAGAATTCTAATGCTTTTAGCGAATCATTAAAAATACCGACTTTCTCTAGAAAATTTACTTTTCCAATATAGTTTTCTAAAATTCGAGTTGCAGGCGGTTCGTCATCGACAATTATACATTTAAAAGTCATAAATTATTTCTTTAGTGGTATTTTTAAGTACGTTTTAAAGGTATTATTTTCTTCTGTTTTTTCAAGAATAAATTGGTCTTTATAGGTATATTCTAACCTTTTTGTCAAGTTATCAAAACCAATTCCGGTTGATGAGTAATTTTCTCCTTCGATGAAATAATTGAATGTTGAAATTTCTAGAAAACCGTCTTTTATTCGAATTGAAATAACCGCTTTCTCTTCTTCATTATTAAACTTTCCATGTTTAAAAACATTTTCAACAAAATGAACCAAAGCCGAAGAAATGATCTTTTCATTAGAATAATTTCCATCAACCGTAAAATCTAAAAAGAGCTGATCTTCAAACCTTTTCTTTTGCAAATGAATATAGTTCTGAATAAATTGAATCTCTTTTGAAAGTATTGCTTCATCTTTATCTGTTTCGGTAATTACATATCGAAGTAAATCAGAAAGTACCAAAATATCATCAGCCATTTTATCCTCTTTCAGAATCAATTGACTGTAAAAAGAATTCAAAGTATTAAACAAAAAATGCGGGCTAACTTGCGCTTTCAACATTTGAAATTCGGCTTTTTTATTCTCTAATAATAATTCTTGATTTTGATGTTGGGCAGTATGAAACTGCCAAAACAAAAAAGTTAAGGCACTTAAAATGACAGCCGGCAATCCGAAGAAAAAATTATCTTTTATGTAATACCCTATTTCTCTAGCTTCTTCATAGTAGTTATGCATTCCGGTAATATTAAACATTACAATTTCTTGCAAAAAGTAACGAACAGCCGCAAAAAGCAATAACGAAACCGGAATTGTCAGAATATAAAAAACTAATTTCTTCTTGTTTAAAAACCATTCACAGAAGTAGTAAAAGTTGAGAATGTAAATACAAAATATGGCTAACATATGAGTTGGCGTAATTCCATAAGATATTGCTTTGATTACAGTTTCTATTTTTTCATCATTAAGTCCAATATCCCAGAAAATGTACGTTAGAAACAACAAAAAGAAAAAGACAATGTGATAATAAAAAGGGATTCTTGATTTCATAGTTTTTGATAATTAGCTCAAAAATACAATTAAGCCTTTAATAGAAAATGACATTTATTTAAAACATGCTTTTTTAGGGATGAACTATCAAAAACGTTACACGTAATTATTACACTCCAAATTTCATGTGTTTATAAAATGAAATTCTATGTTCATCAAAAACAAAAAATAGAGGCCAAAAGACGGAATACATTTGCCATGAATTTAAAAACAAACAATCATGCAAAAAATCATTTTACTATTAGCCTTTATTACATTTAACATCACTTTTGCTCAACAAGCTAAGAAAAAACAAATTTTATTAATTGGAACTTTTCATTACGCTAATCCAGGAACTGATATTGCTAAAATAAATACATTTAATGTAATGTCTGAAAAAAGCCAAAAAGAACTGGAAATAATGAGTGACAAAATCAAAAAATTTGGTCCAGATAAAATATTTGTAGAGTGGAAATTTAGCAAACAAGCTGAGTTAGATAAATTCTACAATAAAAATACCGACAGTTTACTTAAAAAAGATCCGAATGAAATTACTCAGTTAGCATTACGTACAGCTAAAAAACTGAATCATAAAAAAATGTATGGAATTGATTATCGTACCCGTTTTCCTTATGACAGTTTAATGATGTCAATGGAAAAAGCGAATCAGAAGGACTTAATGAAAAGAAATACTGAGACCACAAAAGGATTCCAGAAAGATGATAATGAACAAATCAGTAAAAATTCTCTAATCAATCTTATGCTTTACAATAATGAAAAAGAAACTCTTGATAAAAATATTCAATGGTATTTGGAAGTAGCCAATAGAGTTGGAAATGCAGACGATTTTACAGGAGCTTCTCTGGTTTCAAATTGGTACAAAAGAAATTTATATATGTACTCTATAATTCAGAAATTAACGGAAAGCACCGATAATAAAATCATGGTTTTAGTTGGTGGCGGACATGCTTCAATTATTAGAGACTTTTTAGCGCATGATCCAGCATTCGAAATTGTAGAATTATCAACTGTTTTGAAATAGTAGCATTTTAACCGCAAAGCACACAAGCGTTTTTTGACATAAAAGAACCATATACATTATATCCATAAAAAATAAAAAATCATGCAAAAAATCATTTTACTCTTAACCCTTATTACATTTAACATGGTAACTGCTCAAACTAAGAAAAAGCAGATTCTATTGGTTGGTACTTTTCATTACGCCAATCCAGGTCTTGATGTTGCTCAACTAAATAGTTTCAATATCATGTCTGAGAAGAGCCAAAAGGAACTCGAAGTAATGAGTGACAAAATTAAAATATTTGGTCCCGATAAAATATTTGTAGAATGGGAATTTAACGAACAAGCCGATTTAGATAAGTTTTATAATAAAAACGCCGACAGTCTTTTTAAAACTAACAAAAACGAAATAACACAACTGGCACTTCGCACGGCTAAAAAACTAAATCATAAAAAATTATACGGAATGAATCTTTACACTTCTTTTCCATATGACAGTTTAATGATGTCAATGGAAAAAGCAAACCAAAAGGATTTATTAAAAAGAAATGATGAATCGAAAAAAAGGAATGAAAAAGAGCATAATGAAAGGATAACAAAAAGCTCATTACAAGAATTGATGCTACACTACAATAAAAAACAAACTGAAAGTAGAAATATTCAATGGTATTTAGAAATAGCAAACAGAGCTGGAAATCCAGATGATTTCACAGGACCGTCTTTAGTTTCAAATTGGTACAAAAGAAACTTATATATGTATTCTTTAATTCAGAAATTAACTGAAAGCACAGATAATAAAATAATGGTTCTAGTCGGTGCTGGTCACGCTGCACTGATACGAGAGTTTATAGAACACGATCCGACATTTGAAATAGTGGAACTATCAACTGTCTTGAAGTAGCCTCTAGTTATTTTACCGCAAAGCACGCAAGGTTTTTTTTGCCTAGGATTGTGGATATAAGTACAAAGTTCGCAAAGCTGTGTAGATAAAGCTTTGTGAACTTTGCGGCTAAAAAAAAAAGACCTCAAAGTTCACAATTTTTTTAGCCACTCCCGATAGCTATCGGGATAGAAGGATTAAAAGGATTTTTAAAATCTGTGTTAATCATTTTAATCTGTGGCTATATTTTTGACTTTATTCTAAGATTTTATCTCTCGCAGATTTTGCAGATTGAGCAGATTATTTTTATGCTTTATCTTTAAAAATCTGCTCAATCTGCGAGAGAAAATATATACCAACTTTTTTTAAAATTTTTCACTGTAGAGATGCACTGCAGTGCATCTCACGTCATGTAACCACACCGATTAACTTTGCGTAGACGCACTGCAGTGTGTCTCTACTGCTTTATAAAACAAAAAAACCATTCCTTTCGGAATGGTTTTTATATATAAATTGATTTCTTATTTTAATTAAGAAAGAGCAGCTTTAACTTGGTCAGCAGCCTCTTGGAATTGAGTAGCTGATAAAATTGGCATACCAGAGTTGTCAATTAATTCTTTTGCAATTTCAGCATTTGTTCCTTGCAAACGAACGATAATTGGCACATTGATAGCATCACCCATGTTTTTGTAAGCATCAACAACACCTTGAGCAACACGGTCACAACGAACGATTCCTCCGAAGATGTTAATTAAAATAGCTTTTACGTTTGGATCTTTTAAGATAATTCTAAAAGCTGTTTCAACACGTTTAGCATCAGCAGTTCCACCAACGTCAAGGAAGTTAGCAGGCTCAAAACCAGCATATTTAATTAAATCCATAGTTGCCATTGCAAGACCTGCACCGTTTACCATACATCCTACAGTACCGTCAAGATCAACATAGTTCAGACCAACTTCTTTAGCTTCAACTTCGATTGGATTCTCCTCACGGATATCTCTCATTTCAGCATATTTAGGTTGTCTGTATAAAGCGTTATCATCGATATTTACTTTTGCATCAACAGCCATAATTTTGTTGTCTGAAGTTTTCAAAACCGGGTTGATTTCAAACATAGAAGCATCAGAACCAACATATGCGTTGTATAATGAATCGATGAATTTCACCATTTCTTTGAAAGCATTTCCAGAAAGGCCTAAATTGAAAGCAATTCTTCTAGCCTGGAAACCTTGTAATCCAACATTAGGATCAATTTCTTCAGTAAAGATTAAGTGTGGAGTGTGCTCAGCAACTTCTTCAATATCCATTCCACCTTCAGTAGAATACATAATCATGTTGCGTCCTGTACCTCTATTCAATAAAACAGAAACATAAAACTCAGAAGTTTCGCTTTCACCTGGATAATAAACATCCTCAGCTACTAAAACTTTGTTTACTTTTTTACCCTCAGCAGAAGTTTGAGGAGTAATCAATTGCATTCCGATGATTTGTTCTGCCAGCTCTTCAACTTGTTGTAAGTTCTTAGCCAACTTAACTCCACCACCTTTTCCACGACCACCTGCGTGAATCTGTGCTTTTATTACATGCCATCCTGTACCAGTTTCGGCAGTTAATTGTTTTGCAGCAGCTACAGCTTCAACCGCATTATTAGCTACAATTCCGCGTTGAATGCGTACTCCGTAACTTGCTAAAATTTCTTTTCCTTGATATTCGTGTATGTTCATAATATAGAATTTGTCTGGTTCTGAATTTAGTTCAGAATAAAAGTGCGACAAAAGTAGCAAAATTCAACTTAATAGTAAAATCTTTTTCCAATTAAAAATGAGTCAAATTAATATTAACGAAGAATTCATTTTCAAAGAAAACAAATCGTTAAGCAATCGATGTTTAATTGTTAACTAAAAAACACTATATCGTTTGAGATTTAACAAAAATACCAACGAATTCAATACCTAAACAGCGATTTTTCCTAATATATTTTAAAACATATTGTCATTTTATCATTTCGCTATGCCTTAAATAACGATTTTATTAATTAAGAAGTCTTTTTCTAATATTACAGCAAAAATGAAAGCCAAATTACATTTTCAATACATTATGTTTAACGAAATCTTTATTTTTGTAGAAAAAATATCAAGAATGAGAGTTAAAGAACAAGGGCTTTATTTGCCTGAATTTGAACACGACAATTGTGGTGCAGGATTTATTTGTAATTTGAATGGTATTAAGTCAAATGATATTATTCACAAAGCATTAGACATCTTAATTAAATTAGAACATCGTGGTGCCGTTAGTTCTGATGGAAGAACTGGTGATGGAGCCGGAATTTTATTCGACATTCCTCATGATTTTTTTAAGAAAGTATGTGACTTTGAAATCCCTGAAACGCGTGAGTATGCAGTAGGAATGGTTTTTTTACCAAAAAGCAAAAACCAGGTTTCCTTTTGTATTAATGCATTTGAATCAACTATTAAAGATCAGAACTTAAAGATCTTAGGTTGGAGAGATGTACCTGTTGACGTTGAAAATTTAGGACAAATCGCCGCAGAAAAAGAACCAACAGTTAAACAAGTTTTCGTTTCTAAAAACGGTCAGGATTTAACTGAAAATGAATTTAATGCAAAACTTTTTGCAGCTAGAAAAATTGCAGAACATGCCATAAGAGGATCTAAAACCTCTGAAAGTCACATGTTTTATTTCTCTAGTTTATCGACCACTACTATAATATATAAAGGTTTATTGATGCCGGAAGACATCAGCCGTTATTATATAGATTTGAAAGATCCGGACCTGGTTACACGTCTTGCACTTGTACACCAGCGTTTCTCTACCAATACATTCCCGTCTTGGGACTTAGCTCAACCATTTAGATACATGTGTCACAATGGTGAGATCAACACACTTCGTGGAAACGTAAGCCGTATGCGTGCTCGTGAAGAGCTTATGCAAAGCAAAGTTTTTGGCGATGATATTAAAAAATTATTCCCAATTATCTTAGAAGGAAAATCAGATTCGGCTTCTATGGATATGGTGGTTGAACTTTTATTAATGACAGGTCGCTCGCTTCCAGAGGCAATGATGATGGTAGTTCCTGAAGCTTGGGAAAAACACCAAACGATGTCTCCGGAGAAAAGAGCTTTCTACGAGTTCAACGCTTGTATCATGGAACCTTGGGATGGTCCAGCTTCTATTCCGTTTACAGATGGAAACGTAATTGGTGCTTTACTAGATAGAAATGGTTTACGTCCTTCTCGTTATACATTAACGCATAGTGGATTTGTAATTATGTCATCTGAAATTGGTGTATTAGACATCGATCCGGAAGATGTAATTCAGCACGGTCGTTTAGAGCCAGGAAAAATGTTCCTGGTTGACATGAACGAAGGTCGTATTATTGAAGACGAAGAAGTTAAGAAAACGATAGTTACAAAACGTCCGTACCAGGAATGGATAGACGAGAACTTATTGCCGTTATCTAAAGTTCCTTACACCAACAACCCTACTCCTGTTGAAAAATTAGATTTCTTAACAAGACAAAAATTGTTTGGTTACACGATTGAAGATTTAAAAACAATCATCAACCCGATGGGAGGTCAGGGAGCTGAAGCAATCAGTTCTATGGGTAACGATACACCTTTGGCTGTGTTATCAGATCAACCACAATTGTTGTACAACTATTTCAAACAATTATTTGCTCAGGTTACCAACCCGCCTTTGGATGGTATTCGTGAGGAAATCATCACTGATATTAGTTTAGCAATTGGAGGAGATTTCAATATTTTCGAAATTGAATCGAAACAATGTAAAAAATTAAAAATCCAAAATCCGGTTATTTCTAATGAGGATTTGGATAAGATTAGAAATATTGATCACGCAGATTTCAAATCGGCTACAATTTCTACTTTATACAAAATAGAAAAAGGAGTTAATGGTTTAGAAAGAGCGCTTGAAAAATGTGTTCAGGCAACTTTTAAAGCAGTTGAAGAAGGATGCAACATCATCATCTTATCTGATAGAGGTGTTAGCGAAGAATTAGCTCCAATCCCGATGTTATTGGCTTGTTCTTACATTCACCACTCTTTGAACATTTTACAGGTTCGTTCTAAATTCGGAATTATTATCGAATCTGCAGAACCAAGAGAACCTCATCATTTTGCTTTATTATTCGGATACGGTGCAAGTGCAATCAATCCTTATATGGTAAATGAAATTATTTACGATCAGGTTGAGCAAGGTTTCATTACCGGAGTAAAAGCAGATTATGCAGTTGTAAATTACAACAAAGCGATTGCAAAAGGAATCGTAAAAATCATGAACAAAATTGGTATCTCTACTTTACATTCATACAGAGCTGCTCAGATTTTCGAGATTTTAGGATTAAACAAAACATTTACATCTAAATATTTCCCTTACACGCCTTCAAGAATCGAAGGAATTGGTTTAATGGAAGTAGAAAAAGAAGTGAAGAAACGTTTCCAAAAAGCTTTCCCAAATTCAAAAATTGCAAACTTGCTTTCTCTTGAAATTGGAGGTATTTACAGATGGAGACGTGGCGGCGAAAAACACATGTTTAACCCGACAACAATTTCTAAATTACAACAAGCGGTTCGTTTAAACAGCCCTGAAAGTTATAAAGAATACTCTAATGCTGTAAATGAGCAAAGCTCAAACTTAATGACGATTAGAGGTTTATTTGAATTCAACAATCTTGATCCAATTTCTATTGATGAAGTAGAGCCTTGGACAGAAATTGTAAAGAAATTCAAAACTGGAGCAATGTCTTACGGGTCTATCTCTAGAGAAGCGCATGAGAACTTAGCGATTGCAATGAACAGAATTGGCGGAAAAAGTAACTCTGGAGAAGGTGGAGAAGATCCTAAACGTTTCCAGAAAGAAATTAACGGAGATTCCAGAAACTCTGCAATCAAACAAGTAGCGTCAGGACGTTTTGGTGTTTCGATCAACTATTTGACAAACGCTAAAGAAATCCAAATCAAAATGGCTCAGGGTGCAAAACCTGGAGAAGGCGGACAATTACCTGGAGAAAAAGTAGTGCCATGGATTGCTGAAACTAGAAACTCTACGCCTTATGTAGGTTTGATTTCACCTCCGCCTCACCACGATATTTACTCTATTGAGGATTTATCTCAGTTGATTTATGATTTGAAAAATGCGAACCGTGAAGCTCGTGTAAACGTAAAATTAGTTTCTGAAGTTGGAGTTGGAACCATCGCTGCCGGTGTTGCTAAAGCAAAAGCTGACGTTATCTTAATTTCAGGTTATGACGGAGGAACGGGTGCTGCACCATTAACTTCATTACAACATACAGGTATTCCGTGGGAACTTGGTTTAGCTGAAGCGCAACAAACGCTTATTTTGAACGACTTAAGAAGCCGTGTAGTATTAGAATGTGACGGACAATTAAAAACGGGTCGTGACGTAGCTATCGCAGCTTTATTAGGTGCAGAAGAATTCGGTTTCGCAACGGCTCCGCTTGTAGCTTCCGGATGTATCATGATGAGAGCTTGTCACTTGAATACTTGCCCGGTTGGTATTGCAACTCAGGATCCTGAATTAAGAAAAAATTTCAAAGGAACGCCTGAGCACGTAATCAACTTCATGTATTTTATTGCTGAGGAGTTAAGAGAAATCATGGCTCAGTTAGGTTTCAGAACTTTAAAAGAAATGGTTGGTCAATCACAAAAATTAAATGTGAACAAAGCGATCAAACACTATAAAGCAAATGGTTTAGACTTGTCTACAATTCTATACAAACCGGAAAAAGCGAAACATGTGCCAATTCACAATACAACAGAACAAGATCACCAACTTGAAAATGTATTGGATTTTGATATCATCAAAGAAGCGATTCCGTCTATTTATAGAAAAGAAAAAACAAGAGTAACCTTTAAAATTAAAAATACAGACCGTTCTGTAGGTGCTATTTTGAGTAACGAAATCTCAAAAATTTATGGCGCACAAGGATTACCTGATGACACTATTTTAGTTGATTTTGAAGGTTCTGCCGGACAAAGTTTTGGTGCTTTTGCAACAAACGGATTGTCATTTAAAATTCACGGAAACTGTAATGATTATTTAGGAAAAGGGCTGTCTGGAGGAAAATTAATTGTAAAAGTACCTCCTACTGCAACTTTCAAACCTGAAGACAACATCATTATCGGAAACGTTGCCCTTTACGGAGCTATTACCGGAGAGGCTTATATTAATGGTATCGCAGGAGAGCGTTTCTGTGTGAGAAATTCTGGAGCAACAGCAGTTGTAGAAGGAATTGGAGATCACGGATGCGAGTACATGACAGGTGGTACAGTTGTAGTTTTAGGAAAAACAGGAAGAAACTTCGCAGCTGGAATGAGCGGTGGTGTTGCTTATGTTTACGATCCGAATAACAAATTCGATTCAACGGTATGTAACATGGAAATGGTTGCATTTGACCCAATGGAAGAAGAAGATGTTACGAAACTAAGAAAACTGATCAAAAACCATTCATTGTACACCAGCAGTCCATTAGCAAAAAGAATTTTAGCAGACTGGGAAAATGAACAACAGCACTTCGTAAAAGTAATGCCGACAGATTACAAAAAAGCATTACAAAGAATTGCAGAAGAGAAAAAAATAGAAGAATTAATAGCGGGATAAAAATCAATTTCAAAAAATAAAATTCCAAATTCCAATGGCAATGAAAATGTCTTATTGAGCGATCCCGAAATTTCGGGAGAAGGATTGGAATTTGGAATTTAAAGAAATTGGAATTTAATTTAAAAAGTCATGGGTAAAATAGGCGGATTTAAAGAATATAACAGAGCCGACGAAAGTAATTTAGCAGTTGCAGAACGTGTTTCCAACTACAATGAATTTACTATTCCGTTAGCAAAAGATAAAATAAAAGAACAAGGTTCAAGATGTATGGATTGTGGTATTCCTTTTTGCCACAGTAGTTGTCCGTTAGGAAATTTAATTCCTGACTTCAACGACATGGTACATCAGGAAGAATGGGAAAGCGCTTTGAAGATTTTACAATCTACAAACAACTTCCCGGAATTCACAGGTCGCTTATGCCCTGCTCCATGTGAGAAATCATGTGTATTAGGAATTATCAAAGATCCTGTAGCCATCGAAAACATCGAGAAAAACATCGTTGAAAGAGGTTTTGCCGAAGGATGGATCAAGCCACAAGCTCCTAAAAAGAGAACTGGAAAAACTGTTGCTGTTATTGGTTCAGGTCCTGCGGGACTTGCAGCTGCTCAACAATTAAACAGAGCCGGTCACACGGTTACTGTTTTTGAAAGAGACAATGCAATTGGAGGTTTATTACGTTACGGAATTCCGAATTTCAAATTAGAAAAAGGAATTATCGACCGTCGTGTAGCGATTCTTGAAGCAGAAGGAATCACTTTTAAAACTAACGTAAATGTTGGGGTTAATTTTAGTGTTGAAGAATTAAACGCATTTGATTCTATCGTTTTATGCGGAGGAGCAACTGAAAGAAGAAGCTTGCCAACTAAAGGAATCGAAAGTAAAGGCGTTGTTCAGGCAATGGATTTCTTAACTCAGCAAACTAAAGTTTTATTCGGAGAGTCAATTCCGGATCAGGTTAAAGCAACTGGTAAAGATGTAATCGTTATTGGTGGTGGAGATACTGGTTCTGACTGTATTGGAACTTCTAACAGACACGGAGCGAAATCGGTAACTAACTTTGAGATTTTACCAAAACCTCCGGTTGGAAGAAGCGAAACAACTCCTTGGCCTTTCTGGCCGTTGCAGTTAAAAACATCTTCTTCTCACGAAGAAGGTTGCGACAGAAACTGGTTAATCAATACTAAAGAATTCATCTCGAATGATAAAGGCGAATTAACTGGATTAAAAACCGTTGAAGTACAATGGAAAATGACTCCGGGACAAAGACCAGAACTAATCGAAAAAGAAGGTTCTGAAAAAATCTGGCCTTGCGACTTAGCTTTATTAGCTCTTGGATTTACAGGTCCCGAGAAAACGTTAAGCGAGCAATTAGGCATAGAAACTGATATGAGAAGCAATTACAAAGCGCATAACTATCAGACAAACGTTCCTCACATTTTCACTGCTGGTGATATGAGAAGAGGACAATCATTAATTGTATGGGCTATTTCAGAAGGTCGCGAAGCAGCAAGAGAAGTAGATTTATTCCTTATGGGTTCTACTAACTTGCCAACAAAAGGAAAAGGAGATCTTCCTAGCTTGTAATTTTTAAGGTTCTGAGATGCTAAGATTCTAAGGGACTAAGGTTTTCCTTTCATACTGCATCTATAGAACTAAAAATTAAAACTATAAAAACACAACACATACTATTTACAAACCCTTGAATTTTCATTCAGGGGTTTTGTTTTTTTTTTCGCATTTTTTTTCGCCACGAATTCACGAATTTCTCTAATTTTTTTCTCGCTTTATATAAAACATAGCCCACGGTTTCAACCGTGGGGACGCAATCCAAATCCTCAAAGATAATCAGCGATATGCAACAATATGTTTCCCACGATTGAAACCGTGGGCTATGCTCAACAATAATTTCGAAAAAATTGTTTAAAAATTATTTATACGTTCCAATATAAATTAGAAAAATTCGTGAATTCGTGGCAAAAAAACTTAGTACCTTAGCATCTCAGAACCTTAGTAGCTTACAAAAAGGTTATAAAATTTCAAAAACAACAACTTTTTGTTCAAAAACAAACAATTTGTTATAATTTGTTATTTTTCTGCATTTAATTTGCAGTTACTCAAAAGAGTAATAACTTTGCTCAAAATAATTTGAAAAATGCAAGCAAAAGATTTACTGCAGTTAGCAGACCAATTTGGAAGTCCATTGTATGTTTACGATGCCGAAAAAATCCAATCTCAGTATAACAGGTTAACTAAAGCTTTCTCTAAGGTAGAAAACTTAAGAGTTAATTACGCCATGAAGGCATTGTCAAACGTTGCGATTCTTCAGTTATTAAAGAACATGGGGTCAGGCTTAGACACTGTATCTATTCAGGAAGTTTTATTAGGACTTCACGCTGGTTACGATCCTGAGAAAATTTTCTTTACACCAAACGGAGTTTCTCTTGAAGAAATCGAAGAAGTTGCCGCAATGGGTGTACAAATCAATATTGACAATTTATCGATTCTGGAGCAATTCGGAACAAAACATCCTCATATCCCAGTTTGTATTCGTATCAATCCGCACGTAATGGCGGGAGGAAATGCTAATATTTCTGTTGGACACATTGATAGTAAATTCGGAATTTCTGTTCACCAGATTCCTCACATCTTAAGAATTGTCGAAAACACAAAAATGAGCATTGTTGGAATCCACATGCACACAGGATCTGATATTTTAGATATCGAAGTATTCTTGTACGCTGCTGAAATCTTGTTTGATACGGCTAAACATTTCAAAGATTTACAATTCTTAGATTTCGGAAGCGGATTTAAAGTTCCTTACAAAAAAGACGATATCGAAACAGATATTGAAGAATTAGGTAAAAAACTATCTAAAAGATTCAACGCTTTCTGCACAGAATATGGAAGAGATTTAACGTTGATTTTCGAACCAGGAAAATTCCTGGTGAGTGAAGCAGGTCATTTCTTAGTAAAAGTAAACGTAGTAAAACAAACAACTTCTACCGTTTTCGCTGGAGTTGACAGTGGTTTCAACCACTTAATTCGTCCTATGTTATACGGATCTTCACACCATATCGAAAACATCTCAAACCCAAAAGGAAAAGAGCGTTTTTACTCTGTTGTAGGATACATTTGCGAAACAGATACTTTTGCAAACAACCGCAGAATTCAAGAAATTACTGAAGGAGATATTTTATCTTTCAGAAATGCTGGAGCTTATTGTTTCTCCATGTCTTCGAACTACAATTCAAGATACAAACCAGCCGAAGTACTGTGGATGAACGGTCAGGGAATCTTGATTCGTCAAGCTGAAACATTTGAAGATTTACTTAAAAATCAAATTCCGTTGCCACAAGAAGTTGCTGCAACAGTTTAAAATAAAAAAAAAGAATATCTAATTAGTCCCGTTTCTTAATTGAGGCGGGATTTTTTTTGTTTTTGATTTTTTTGTTTCACGCAGATTTGGCAGATTGAGCAGATTTATTATTTCCATTTTTTGTCAGGCTGAGCGAAGTCGAAGCCCATGCAAAGGAACCACAACGTTTGTCATTTCGACGAAGGAGAACCGAGCGATAGCGAACTGGCGAAGCAAATCTCTGCAAACTAAATTGTCAATATAGAACGCGGATGACACAGATTCGCCTTGCGAAAACACGGATTAAAACGGCTCTTTTTATTATATATTTTAGACTTTTTGCTATCCATTGTCAGGCTGAGCGAAGTCGAAGCCTACGCAAAGTAACCACAACGTTTGTCATTTCGAAGAATGAGAAATCTCCACAAGAAAATCGGCAAAAATACTCAGAACAGGATACTATTGAATACATCTTAATAGATATTTCCATGAATTTCTTTTTTTTTTTAATACGCTATTCCTCAAAAAGATCATCTATTTTTTTAATCAGAATACTTTTTTTGTTTTTTTTTATAACCAGTTCAATAAAAATATATTTATCATTGAAATATAAAATTTTAGGTTTCTCCGAATAACGCTCTTTTTTTTCAAGCTTATTAATCATATGATCAAAATTAGAAATGTTATTAAAGTTTTTAGATATGTTACTGTAGGAAATAAATGTTACACAGCAAATTATGATGGCATAGCTGGAAAAGAATAATTTATGTATAAAAACATCTTTTGTAATAAATTTATACATTATAAAAAATAAAATACCCAATAGCATATACATATAAGATATACATTCAACCAAAGAAGATATGTTGTCGATCGTAATATATTTTGGAACTTGAAATAAACTAAATAAGATTAAAATAAAACCTGCTATATAAATTATGATACTAAGGAAATCTTTGTCCATTTTTTCCTCTAAAACATCATCATTTGATTTAATTTGATTTTCATCTTCAACAAGAATAATTGGAACTGTAAAAATCAGTGGTAATACAACTATTAGTAAAAATAATATCCCGTCGGATAATAATTGCGATATAGAAAAGAACCGAATCATGTTGCTTGACAAATTACCAAGTTTAATAATTTGCCAGATCCCACCAAATAATGTCGGTATAAGCGCAATCATTGATAAATTATCTTTTATATTGTTATATAATCTTGTAAGATACTTGTTCATACATTATTTTTTTAAGTAGAAAAAATCTAAAAGAAAACTGCCAAAATTGGTTTTAGTGAAATTATCAATCCCTCTTACAAGTATATATAATCCTCCAACAATACCCATATAATTTTGAAATTTCCAATTGCCAAATTCAAAATTGAAATCATTTGTGGAAAGTACAATTAATATAGTTGCCAAACCTACCGAAAGTTCAATTAAAGCATAAATAAGTCTAAATCTTTCTCGTAATAACCAGAAGTAAATACCCAGCGTTAAAGAGTAGAAAGCAATTAAAACATACTGAATATATCTACCATAACTTTTAGAAAAAAGTACATACACTATAGTCAAAAAAGCCATCGTTAGCGTTATAATGACAAAGTATTTTACTGACTTTATATCTTTTTCAAGCTCTAATTGCTTCCGATCGTTTCTTAAAATGTGATCTTCTAATTCCTGACTTATAATCTTCGAATCTTCTATAATTTTTTCAATCTCTTGCTTAGCTTTATTTTCTTTAGAATTCATTGAATTTTTCTACCTATATTTTTTTCAAACATACAATAAAAAACAATGAAAGTAAATTCTCCTAAAATTATCTTTTGCAATATACAAATCCCGCGCCTTCAAGAGAACCCGATGCAAAGTAACCACAAGTTTCTTATCTCATCCTGAAAAAGGTTAACAAATTTAAACTTAATCCTAAAATAGCTTTACAATGAGTCCACAAGCGAAAACCTTACGTCGGCGGGTCTCTTTCAATCCATGGTTTTCGACTATATTTTTACTTAACTTTAATTCACAAAAGAATATCTTTGCAACCAACCCTTAATGTATTGAAAATAAAAATTAAACTTAAAGATTTCAAATAAAAAAGATCTACTTTTAGCTTCGTAAATTCGTAATTCTAACCTAATAATGAAAAAAATTATGCTAATAATGATTATTCTATCAGGCTTTTTTCCTGCTGCTTTAGCAATCATGCAATATTGTGAAAACAATAAAAAAGAAGCAGAGGCTAATAAAAAAGAGCATGAATTACAGTCAAAAATTGATAATTTAAACGAAAGCAATTCAAATTTAATAAGTCGAATATCTCAGCTTCAATCCGATAATTTAAATTTATCTCATCAATTAACTGAAACTTCTTTACATCTTAACAAAAGTATAATTGGAGAAAACAATCTTGAATTTAATATAATTCCATGTAGCCAAACTGAATATCACTTTACAATAAAAAACAACGATGATTTACCTGCTTTAAAAGCTAAAATCTTAATTGAAAATTATAACGAAATTATTAATTGTGATATATTAGAAAAAACTGACAATAAAATTATATTTGATGATGCATGCTATACCAAAAACGTTTCACAATTATTGGAAACAGACATTAATGCTGGAATGAATATTGAAATCCCTACAAAAAAATATAAAATCAAATCCCCACATGACTATTATAATTTTGTAATCCATTCAACAACAAGAAAAAACACCACCATAACTTACTATGTTTTCAAATATATAGATGGTGAATTTAAAAAATCCTACAGGGTTTATGATATTATTAAGGAGAAAAAAGTTTTTAGAAACGAAGTAAACAATTTAAATCTTTCTCCTGAATATTGGAATACTCACTTCTTTTTAGATAAAGAAGTTTTACGTAAAGTAAAGTAAGACTCGTTAGCGCGGATTTGTAATCCGTGCCCGCAACGATGAGCATAATTCTTCTTCATTGACTTTGTAGACACTGAACACAGATTAATTGCAAAAAATAATGATTCAAAAAAGTATTTGAAATACTTTTTTTAAAACAGAAAATGTTTTTTACTTCGTGGAAACCAACAACTCTCGAACATCCACTTTCAAATATTTAGAAATTTCATAAAGCGTTTCAATAGAAGGCTGAGCTTCATTAGTACACCAACGCGAAACAGTTGACACCGTTTTACCTAAATGATTGGCTAATTCCTTACTAGTTCTATTGTTTTCAACTAAAACAACTTTTATTCTATTTAACTTAAGTTTTGACACAATGTTGATTTATTGATATTTTATGCAAATATCTTATAATTTAAATATAAGAAAAAGAATAGTTCAAACACTCATAATTGCTCTAAAAGCGCAATTTAGTTCTCTAAAAATATTATTTGTAGTATAATTTTTACTATTTTTGTTTCATAAAAAAATAACGAGATGAAAAAATTAGCTATAAGACGATTAAAAATTCACCCAAAACATGTTTCACGATCATATAGTTATGTTATATTCCCCGAAATTCGTCTTTGTGGAAAATGGCTTCAGGATCTCGGCTTTAAACACGGAAGCTTCGTAACTATTGAACAACTTCAAAATAAAATCATTATCACAACTAATGATGATTTTGAAACAAAAACGGATATTTAGAAAAATTACTAAAAGGAAAATAATTTCTCAGCAATAAAAATTCTGTAAAAACACAAATATCTTATGATTTTGTGTTTTTTTTGTAAAACCAAATCAAAAATAATCAACTACAATAGCGCGCACTTTTAATAAAGAAAAAAATTCATGAAAACACTTTGCTTAATACTAATATTTCTGGGATTGGCAATAACTGGAATTGAAATTATAAATGATTTTGAAAAAACTAAAACATTTTATGCCTCACTAAATCCTCATAAATATTACTATAAGGATATTTTATATATAAATAACAAAATATCCCCTTCTTCTATTAGCAGCAATAAGACTTCTTGGATATTTCAAGGACTTTGCAAATCAGATAAATTAAAAACAGGAATTTCTATACCAAAAAATATTGTAGAGGAAAGAGGATATTTTGGTGAAAATAAAATTTCAATCTGGAGAATCAAAATTGCTAAAAACGTAATTCTTTACAGAAGACAAAACAATACAATTAATAGTGCTTTCTCCTATGAAATGCGAAATTATTGGATTGGCTCATTATTTATATTTATGGTTACGCCTGCCTTTATTTGCTACATTATAATAAAAAGAAAACAAATTAAAATACATTAAAAGCATAACTCTTGTCAAACAATCTTTTTGTCTTTCAAGATCAAGTTAAAATATTATTTTTAGTACCAAATCAATCCCCAAAAACAATGAAAATTACAATCCCCCTATCAACCCTACTCCTACTATTTACAACCAATTTATTCAGCCAAACCATTGCTGATTTAAAACTGAAACCGAAAGAAATTCCTAAAAGCTACACTTTGCGCGATGGTAAATATTGTATTACCGATCAGGCTTGTACTTTTTATACCGATATTGAAACCTACAGCAATATTGTTGGAACGGTAAAAAGCAAAAGTATTCAGAGTTTCAAAAGTCCGACAGACAGCGGTTCTATCATGTATTTTGAATTTGATAACAGATTTAAAGGCGACCGATTTCTGCAAGGATTATTGTGGGGAAAAGACGGTCAGCCCACAGATGCGCATCCGGAAGAATATCTTGCAAAAGGAAAATTCCTGATCATTTGGAGTTTTCATCCTGACAGTGATCTTAAAGAAAAATCAGAAACTAAAATAGAAGCACTTTTACAATAAAAACCTAATCAAAGCTTCATTTTAAATCAGTAATTTTGATCGATAAAAAATAATACAAAATGAAACCACAAATACGAATCCTGTTTTACTCTATGCTCTTTTTTTTATATCTAACTTCAACGCACTTATTGCTTTCGTTGGGTGAATACTTAAAAACGGATCCATATATAACCTTGGGCTGTGGTTTTGCAGTTTTAAATCTTATTTATGCTTTTGTAGGTTTAAAATGGACACCTTTACTTAATGTAATTTACGCTGTTGCCATTGCCGTTTTGGCACTATTTCTGGCCTTGAAGTTTACAAATTTACATCTGTTTTTTAAATACGATCCCTATCAGGTTAAAACTGCCATATTCTCCAATGCTGTTTTTTCTATTATTTTTTGGGAAATTGTGTATCAGGTAAAAAGTAGAAAAAGATAAAAATATTCAATTGCCCCTGGCTTTAACTGGAGGTTAATTTATAGAGTCTCAATGGGGCTTTAGCCAAAAATTACATGTTTTTGGCTAAAGCCCTTTTCTTTTTCCTAACATTTCTACCTTCAGCTAAAGCTGAAGGCAATTCATTTTTTGTCCACATTAAGGATTTTCAAAAAAAAACAAATGCTTCTGAAAGTATTATATTCCCTCTTAATAAACTGAATTAAATTTCTTCATTTTCGTACGTATTTTTCTATATTAGCATCTTGAATTTTCCAAGCCAAAACAAATTTACATGAAAATTAAAATTTTAATCCTAACCTCCTTACTGGCTGTTTCCTGCAAAAAAGAGGCAAAAACAGAAAACGAAGAGCCTCTGGTTGTTCAGAAAAAAACGGAAAAGGTTGCAATTAATGAGACGTCCGAAGATGTAAAATCAGATACTATTGTAATTTCGACCAAACACAAAACAAATAAAATTTTATGTGATCTTGATGGAGATCAATTAGACGAAACCGTAGAAATCGTAAGAAGTACCAAAAACAAAAAAAGCGGTCTGAAAATTACATACGGAAACGGAAAAAAGACCGATTATTTTGGTTTTGGAAACACTGTTCTGCAACAAGGTTTTGACGAAATTGACTGGGTTGGCGTATTTGAAAAAGCGCCAAAAAACGGAATTTACTGGAACAATGTAAGTGATGAAGGTGAAATCATGGGCGATGACGAAATAAAAGAAGAAGACAAAATAAAATTACCAAACGACGGAATCTTTATTCATGCCGAAGAAAGCTGTGGCGGAGGAATTATTTACCTCAAAAATGGCGAATATGAATGGATTCAGCAGGAATAGCAAAACACATTCACTTTTAACTTTTAACAATTCTGAATATGAAAAACACATTAGAAATTGCCAATCGTTTTAAAGAAGTAATCCTGAACGGAACCTGGATTGCAAATACCAATTACAAAGATCAACTCGAAAATCTGGATTGGAAAATTGCAGTTTCACCATTGCAAAACGCAAATACAATTGCACTTCTGGCGCAGCATATTCATTATTATATAAAAGGAATAAACACCGTTTTTAAAGGCGGTCCACTCGATATAAAAGACAAATTCAGCTTTGATTTTCCACCTATTGAATCACAACAACAATGGGAAACTTTTCTAATCTCATTTTGGAAAGATACAGAAGAATTTGCTTCCTTAATCGAACAAATGTCTGACGAAAAACTAGACGAAGGTTTTGTTGAAGAAAAATACGGTACCTACAAAAGAAATATCGAAGCCATGATCGAACACAGTTATTACCATTTAGGGCAAATTGTGCTCATCAAAAAATTATTGACCAATTAAAAAACCTCTTTTTAAAAATTGTAAAGATTCAAAACACAGCAATTTGTACCTGATAAAAAATCCTTAATGAAGAAACTAATTTTACTTTTACCCTTTTTGATTTTGTTTTTTAGCTGCAAAAAAGACAAACAATTACCTAAAAAAGCAAACAATATTGCTGTTGAAGATACCGCAAATACAACCGATACGCAAAATGACAGTATCGCTTTATTAGAGCTAACGAGAAAACTTTATAAATGGGAAGAGGAAAAAAGTACAGGAGAAGATTTTAGCCCCAGGAAAAATAAAGAAACAGACAGCATATATTCTGGTATGGATTTGTCGCTGCACAAAGCAAGGCTTAAAGAACTGGAAAGCACCAATTTATTTTCAAAGGATTTTATTGCAAACTACAATAAAATAGCACTAAAACTTGAAACCGAATTTAAAAATGGCACTTTGGTTTGGAATGTTGGCGAACTCCCTCCGTTTGGTCCGGATTCTAGTCCGTGGTGTGGCTGTCAGGATTTACCCAATAATTTTTTGGAGAAAATCTGGATCATGCATCTTAATATTAAAAACAATACAGCAAGCTATAACTGGAGCTGGGGCGATGGTGTGGTATATAATGTAAAAGCCGTAAAAGAAAACAAGGTCTGGAAAATCTCTTATCTCGAAGGTTTTGATTACGAAGGCTATCTGGGCACGTTTGCAAAAAACAATGATTATACCGGAAAATGGCAAAATGGTATGGTTTCGTTAAATATTGGAGATAGTTCTTTAGCGTTTGAATATCACGGACAATGTGTTTACTTTTACCCGGTTCGTAAAATAAGCGATACAGAATTTGAAATGATCTGGTCCAGAGAAATGGATTGCAAATTTGACAATGGCACAGATAACACTTTCGGATTAAAAAATGTTCCTAAAATTGGAAAACCATTTTCAAAGATTACACTTAAAGACAACGTTTTACATGTTCAGTATTATTATAAAGAATGGGTAGACAAGTATAGTGCACAAATAACTGATGTTTTTACAACTGAATATTCAAGAGTAAAAGAAGACTATTAAAATAATTATATGGAAAACATAAATAAAACATACAGAAAAGGCGCTATTGGAGCTCTAATTGACGAATACGAAAGAGCAATTTTAGATTTAAGCCAAACCATTTCAGATTTTAGTGATGTTGAACTTATTACGATAATTGATGGTCAGGACGCACGTTGCGAATCCGTTCAGGCTACGCTTGCACATGTAGTACGTGCCGGATATTCTTATGCATCGTATGTTCGCCAAATATCTGGTGAGCAGGGTGATTTTCGCGAAATGGTATTTAGAAACACAATTTCTGAATTTCAAAAGGATATGACTGATTTTTTGATTTTCACAGAAAATAGTTTTAAGAACATCACAGACCAACAACTGGAAGAAAATGACAACCAGAAAAAAATCATGACTTCATGGGGGCAACTTTATGATATTGAACAAATAATGGAACATGCCATTGTGCATATTTTACGTCATAGAAGGCAACTTGAAAAATTTAAAATACTATTGCGAAACACTACTAACAAGTAATCGGGAGAAGGAATTTAGAAAAAACAGGGGCGATTAGTTCTTATAAAATCCCTTTAATCTGTTCCTGAAAAATCTTAAAAAAGGCATAGTTGTTGAAACTTAAAAGAGATATATTTACACCCTCAAAAGGAATACCTATGCAAAAAATTACTATACTCTTTACTATCTTATTTTTAACCCTTTCGTCTTGTGGCGTAAAAACAACACAATCACTTCTTAGCGATGGTAATTATGATGCTGCCATAGATCGTGCTGTTGAAGCTTTAAGAACCAAAAAAGATTCTAAAGGAAAACAAGATTATGTGTATTTGCTGGAAGAAGCTTTTGCAAAAGCCAAAGACCGCGATTTGCGCAATCTGGAAATGATGTCTAAAGAAGCAAATCCGTCAAACGCTGAACGCATTTACAATACTTATTTACAATTAAATAACCGTCAGGAAAAAATTCGTCCTTTGTTGCCTTTACCTTTATTGAAGCTAGGAAAAAATGCAACTTTTCAGTTTGATAATTATTCGGATGCAATTGTAAACAGTAAAAATGCACTTTCAAAATATTTATACGAAAACGCTTCTGCCCTATTGAAATCAAACAATAAAATGGATTTCAGAAAGGCTTACGATGATTTCTTCTATCTGGAAAGCATTAATCCCGGATATAAAAATGCAAAAAAGTTAATGGATGACGCTCAGTTTAAAGGAACTGATTTTGTTGATGTTTATGCCCGTAATGAAACCAATATGGTAATCCCGAAAATGCTTCAGGATGATTTACTGGATTTTAAAACCTACGGATTAAATGATAAATGGACCGTTTACCATAATGCAAGACAAAAAAATGTAAACTACGATTATAGCTTAATCATCAATTTTAGAGCAATTCTTATCTCGCCGGAACAAATAAAAGAGAAAGAATTTACCAAAGAAAGACAGGTTAAAGATGGCGTAAAAACACTTTTGGACAGTCGCGGAAGACCCGTTAAAGATACTTTGGGAAGAGAAATTAAAGTGGATAATTACAAAACACTTCGCGCAACGGTATACGAGTTCAGACAATTTAAATCGTGTCAGGTTACGGCAAAAGTAGATTATATCGATTTGAGATCAAATCAGTTGGTTCAGACGTTTCCTTTAACAAGTGAATTTATCTTTGAAAATATTTATTCTACTTACAAAGGAAACAGAGAAGCCTGCGACAATAATTATTTATCCTATTTTGATAAACGTGCTGTACCTTTCCCAAACAACGAACAAATGGTTTATGATACAGGCGAAGATTTAAAGGCCAGACTTAAAGATATAATTGTAAAAAATAAATTTAGATAATGATACAGGATTTTAGCAGAACAACTCCAAAAAGTGCCGTAAATTATTTTCGAAATTGTATTGCCAATGGTGACCTGCAGGGCGTATTAGGCTGTTTTGATAAAAACGCCACCTACATTAATAGAGAGGGACAAGAAATAAAAGGTCTTGAAAATATCGAAAAAGAAATGCAGCATCTTTGTAATTGGAAACCTGAAATAACAGGAAGTAATTACAGAGAAACCATTGTAGATGATCTTGCAATCTGGGTCGACAAATGGTCTATGAAGGCAAAAACACCAGATGGAAATCCTATAGAAATGAACGGTGCAACAAGTTGCATGATGAAAAAAAATGATAAAGGAATCTGGCTTTGGCTTGTTGATAATCCTTTTGCAGCAGCTATTTTCGAAAATTAAGTTTATACTCAAATATCCTTACAAGGCACATAAAATGTGCCTTTTTTTATTTTATCTACTTCAAAATCAAAAAAATATCATTTTTTTTATTGCGCAACCAAAAAGTTGCTTATATTTGCAACTGATTAGTTGCGTAATTATATATAAAAATGAAACGAGATATTTTTCAGGCCATTGCCGATCCGACCCGAAGAGCGATTTTAGTTTTAATTTCCTCAACTGCATTAACTCCAAATGCACTTGCAGAACAATTTAAAACTACACGACAAGCTGTATCTAAACACATTAAAATTTTGAATGAATGTGATTTGCTGGAAGAGAAAAAAATGGGCAGAGAAATTTATTATCAACTTAAAATTGACAAAATGAAGGAAATTGATCATTGGCTGGAACAATTCAAAGCCATTTGGGAAAATCGCTTTGATCAATTAGATCAGGTATTAATGAATTTAAAATCTAAAGAAAATGAAATCTAATCTTTTAATGAATTTTTCCGTAGATAAGGAAAATAAAATGGTAAATGTAAAACGCGAATTTGATGCGTCATTATCACACGTTTGGGCAGCCTGGACAGAGGCTGATCTTCTGGACCAATGGTGGGCTCCTGCCCCATTTAAATCCAAAACCAAAAGCATGGAATTTAAAGAAGGCGGACGAAGACTTTATGCAATGGTAGGACCTGAAGGCGATTCAAGATGGAGTACTTTTGATTATACTTCGATTTCCCCAAAAACAAATTTTAAACATACTACCACTTTTTCTGATGAACAAGGAAATCCGAATTCAGAATTTGGAAGTTCATATTGGGATATTACCTTCTCTGAAGAAGGCGGTTTGACAGTTGTAGATATTGTGATAACACGTGACAGTTTTGAGGAACTGCAAAAAATAATCGAAATGGGCTTTAAAGAAGGATTTACATCTGCACTAAATAGTTTGGATAAAATCTTTGAAGCTAAAAAATAAAACCATTTTTATAAACCGAATTAAGTCTTACTAACTAAAAAATAAAAAAAATGAAATCGAATCTTTTAATGAATTTTACAGTAGATAAAGAAAATAGTACCGTTAATGTAAAACGTGAATTTAACGCACCATTGTCCAGCGTTTGGTCGGCATGGACAGAAGCTGAAATTCTGGATAAATGGTGGGCACCCGCACCATGGAAATCCAAAACTAAAAGCATGGATTTTAAAGTGGGCGGACGAAGATTATATGCCATGATTGGTCCTCAGGGTGAGGAACACTGGGCAATTGCAGATTTTACTTCAATAAGTCCAAAAACAAACTTTAAGTATCTGGATGCATTTTCAGACAGCGAAGGAAACCTGAATAAAGATTTTCCACGTTCAGACTGGAATGTTACTTTTTCAGAACAAGGCAATACTACTTTTGTTGATATAGTAATCAAACACGAAAAACTTTCTGATCTGGAAATGATTATCGAAATGGGCTTCAAAGAAGGCTTCACCATTGCAATGGAAGGTTTGGATAAAGTTTTTGAAGAAAAGTAAAAAAAATCTTATCAATATAATCCCGTTTCAGTTTGAAATGGGATTTCTTTTTTATTTCCACATTTAGTTTTGGTTTCAATCCATTTTTCAATCCAAAATCAAAAAAACAATAGTGTTATATTATAATTTTAATTCGTAATTTCACTTAAAGAAAACATTTTAAGCACAACATACCACAAGCCTTTGTGGATTATTAAATACCCTATAATGAACCGAATTATTACCATTACCTTCCTGTTATTTTCTTCAATTTCTATTTTCAGTCAAAATAATAAAACAAAAGCAACCGAAACTACCAAACCATTTGTACTTGGAGTTATCGAGGAATTACAATCTAAAGAATTAGGAGAAAACAGAATTCTAAATATATATTTACCTGAAGGCTATAATCCAAAAGACGATGTAAAATACCCTGTTATTTATCTCCTGGATGGCTCTGCCGATGAAGATTTTATTCATATTTCCGGATTAGTACAATTTAATAGTTTTGAATGGATCAATCAGGTTCCTAAATCTATTGTTGTTGGTATAGCAACAGTAGATCGTAGACGTGATTTTACATTTCCAACTACTCTTGAAAAAGATAAAACTCGTTTTCCTACTACTGGACATTCTGATAAATTTATCGCTTTTATCGAAAAAGAATTACAGCCTTTTATAAATAAAAAGTACAAAACAACAGCTTCTAAAACCATCATTGGTCAGTCTTTAGGAGGATTATTAGAAACCGAAATCTTACTCAAAAAACCATTTCTTTTTAATAAATATGTAATTGTAAGCCCTAGTTTATGGTGGAATAACGGTTCATTGCTAAATGCAGATTCTGAAATGCTACAGGAAAATTTCAATCGGCAAACAGATATTTACATTGCAGTGGGAAAAGAAGGACTTACGCCTACAGAAATCCCGAGAGTTATGGAAGTTGACGCTAATTTATTAGCAGAAAAAATAAAAGCATCAAAAAGCAAAAATATAAAAGTCTACTTTGATTATTTACCAACAGAAAATCACGGAACTATTTTGCATCCGGCAGTTTCAAATTCTTTCCGATTTTTCTATCCTCAGAATAAAGAATAAAACAGAAAATTGCCTTTTACAGGCGTTTCAAAAACTTTTGTATATTTGCAGGAGTAAAAATCAAGCGGATCATTTTATGTGAAAAATAATTTCTTTCAGGAAAAATAGATAGTAAACCCAATGTGGTTGGCTATTATTATACACTTTCAAAAAAGAAATTATGCTTAATTTACAAAACATCTCCTATATACATGGGAACAGGGAACTGCTGTTCGATAAAATCACTTTTACAGTTAACAATCACGAAAAAATTGCCTTAATTGGGAATAATGGTGTTGGAAAATCAACGTTATTAAAACTTATTTCAGGGGAATTAAAACCTTCAGAAGGAATATTAAAAACCAATTCCAGGCCTTTTTACATTCCTCAGATTTTCGGGCAGTTTAATCATCTTACTATTGCTCAGGCTTTACAGATTGACGATAAACTGAAAGCCTTTCAGGAAATTTTAAACGGAAATGTATCCGAAGAAAATCTGCATCTTTTAAACGACGACTGGACCATAGAAGAGCGTTGCAATGAAGCTTTGCACTATTGGGAACTGAATGATTTCGATCTAAATCAGAAACTGGAAACGCTTAGTGGCGGACAAAAAACAAAAGTATTTCTGGCCGGAATTTCGATTCATGAACCCGAACTTATTCTGTTGGATGAGCCGAGTAATCATTTAGATATTGCAGCTAGAGAACTGTTATATAATTTTATAAAAAATACTTCGACGACTTTAATCATTGTAAGCCACGATCGAAAATTATTGAATTTACTGAATACTGTTTACGAACTGAGCAAACACGGAATTACCATTTATGGCGGAAATTATGATTTTTATATGCAACAAAAGCAAATTGAAAATAATGCCTTAAATCAGGATATTCAAAGTAAAGAAAAAGCTTTGCGCAAGGCAAAAGAAAAAGAACGCGATACAATGGAGCGTCAAAATAAACTGGATTCCCGCGGAGAAAAAAAACAAAAAAAAGCCGGAGTATCCCGAATCATGATGAACACATTGCGTAACAGTGCCGAAAACAGTACTGCAAAAACAAAAGGGGTTCATGCTGAAAAAATTGGCGGAATCTCGAAGGACTTACAAGATTTACGTTCCGGTTTACCTGAAATTGATAAAATGAAATTTGGTTTTGATAAAACAGAGCTTCATAAAGGTAAAATCCTTTTTACTGCAACCCAAATTAATCACAATTTTGAAGGTAGATTGTTGTGGAAAGAACCGCTCAATCTTCAAATTTTAAGCGGAGAAAGAATTGCTATAAAAGGTCATAACGGTTCCGGAAAAACTACTTTAATCAAAATAATAACCGGAGAAATTGAACCCAAAACCGGAACAATTTACAAAGCCGATGCAAAAATAATCTACATCGATCAGGATTATTCGTTAATCAAAAATCAATTATCGGTTTACGAACAGATACAACAATTTAATGATTCCGGTTTAGAGGAACATACATTAAAAATGAAACTGAACAAGTTCCTGTTTTTTCAAAACGACTGGAATAAACCTTGCGGTGCTTTGAGCGGTGGAGAAAAAATGCGCTTACTACTTTGTTGTTTAACGATCAATAAACAAGCTCCCGATATCATACTTCTTGATGAACCGACAAACAATCTGGACATTCAGAATATTGAAATTCTCACTGCCGCAATCAATGAGTTTCAGGGAACTTTGATTGTAGTTTCGCATGATAATTTGTTTTTGGAGGAAATAAAAGTGGAGAATTTTATTGAATTAAGTTGAGTTTTTTGTCCTTTCGATCCCGAAACTTCGGGATCGAAAGGACAAAACTTCATGTTTACATAGAAAACCCTATAAGTTCAAAATCTAAAATCTAAAATCAGCAATCAAAAATCTAAAATTAAACTATCCCAGCCAGCCTTCGCGATCTAAACTTCTGTACTGAATAGCTTCGGCAATATGTAATGAGATTACATTTGGTGCATTGTCTAAGTCGGCTATTGTTCTGGCTACTTTTAAGATTCTGTCGTAAGCTCTTGCCGAAAGATTTAAACGTTCCATCGCATTTTTAAGTAGTTCCTTAGACTGTTCGTCGAGTGCACAATATTCACGAATCAGCTTACTACTCATTTGCGCATTGTAATGAATATTTTCTACCGTTTCAAAACGTTTGGTTTGAATTTCGCGCGCAGCAGTTACACGCTTACGGATTTCTGCACTGCTTTCGGCTTTTCGATCATCGGCTAATTTTTCAAAAGGCACCGGAGTAACTTCAATATGAATGTCGATTCGGTCTAAAAGTGGTCCGGAAATCTTGCTCATATAGCGCTGCATTTCGTGTGGAGAAGAAGTATTTGGCATACTTGGATCATTAAAAAAGCCACTCGGACTCGGATTCATACTTGCCACCAACATAAAAGAGGATGGATAAGTCACCGTAAATTTTGCTCTGGAAATGGTTACTTCACGATCTTCAAGTGGCTGACGCATTACTTCGAGAACATCACGTTTAAATTCGGGCAATTCGTCCAAAAACAAAACACCATTATGTGCCATCGAAATCTCACCAGGCTGCGGATAACTTCCTCCGCCAACCAGCGCCACATTTGAAATTGTATGATGAGGTGAACGAAACGGACGCTGATTCATTAAGCCTACTTCTTTTAATTTTCCTGCAACGCTATGAATTTTCGTCGTTTCCAACGCTTCCCGCAAAGTCATCGGCGGCAATATACTCGGAACTCGTTTTGCCAGCATTGTTTTTCCTGCACCTGGCGGACCAATCAAAATAATATTATGACCTCCCGCAGCGGCAATTTCCATACAGCGTTTTATACTTTCCTGTCCGCGAACATCTGAAAAATCATGTTCTGGAAAATCAAGTGTTTTATAAAATTCGGCCCTTGTATCAATGACAGTTGGTTCAAGAGTTCCTTTTCCCGCAAAAAAGTCAATTACCTGCTGTAAATTAGTAACTCCATAAACATCTAATCCTGCTACAATTGCAGCTTCTTTTACATTTTGTACGGGAAGAAAAAAGCCTTTATACCCCTCTTCTTTGGCTTTTATGGCAATAGGTAATGCTCCGCGAATAGGTTGTAAACTTCCATCCAAAGAAAGTTCACCCATAATAATATATTGTTCAATTTCCGGAGCTTTTATCTGATCCGAACCAACAAGAATTCCCATTGCTAAAGGTAAATCGTAAGCCGAACCTTCTTTCCGAAGATCGGCTGGCGCCATATTGATGGTGATTCTTTTTCCGGGAAGACTTAATCCGTTATTTTTCAAAGCAGCCGCAATTCTGAAACTACTTTCTTTAATGGCATTATCAGGAAGTCCAACCAAATGATATCCAATTCCTTTATCCATATGTACCTCAATCGTAATTGTGGTCGCTTCTACTCCAAAAACGGCACTTCCGTAAACTTTTATTAACATATAATTCTTTCATTAAATATTTTTAAAGCTAATGAAAATTAATTAAATGTAAATATTTTATTACAAAATAAATTAGGTCAGAACGGTAATTTAATCTGAAGCTTAACTTCTTCCACAATCTTACTCAAATCTAAACTATTCTGATGCGACCACAGCTCACTTTCAATCTGATTGTTTAAAATACAATTTTGGCATTCTATAATTTCATGTGTATATCCTTTTCCGAAAGCTGGTAAACTAAACACAGCTTCTTTTTCTTCATTTTGAAATAAAGAATATCCATCTGCAACAAACCATGGCGCATTTAATTCTATTCGACCATTTGTACCCGAAATAATTGCTTTCATATCAGATTCTGAAACTATAGAAGCGTGCAAAACAACCTGTGCCGATTCATATTGCAAAATCATAGAAGTTTGTAAATCTATATCATTTTTATGTTTGATTGCTTTAGCTATTATCTCTTTAGGGTTTCCAAGTAATAAATAAGACAAGAATAAAGGATAAACGCCAATATCAAATAACGCTCCTCCTCCAAGTTCTTTATCAAAAAGTCTTTTATGTTCTCTTTCACTTCCGTGAAAAGCAAAATCAGCTTTTATATAATTAACATTACCTATTACTCCGTTGTTTATTTTCTCTGTAACATCTTTAACTGACGGAATAAAACGTGTCCAAAAAGCTTCCATAAAGAACTTATTATACTTTTTCGAAGCTTCAATCATTCGTAACGCATCATTATAAGAGAGTGCCATTGGTTTTTCGCACAATACATGCTTTCCATTTTCTAATGCTTTAATAGTTAATTCCGCATGCGAATTATGAGGTGTTGCAATATAGATAATATCAACTTCTTTATCTTTAAAAAGTAAATCATAAGAATCATATGATTTTGCGGCATTAAATTTTTGCGCAAAATCTTCCGCTTTAGAAATATCTCTAGATGCAACCGCAGTTAATTCTGCATTTTCTATCAATACTAAATCTGCTGCAAACTGAGCTGCAATATTTCCGGGACCAGTAATTCCCCATTTTATCTTCTGATTTTTCATGGTTAAGCTTTAATCGTAAAAAATGTTAAAAACATCAAATATAACGCATCAATCAAAACTTTTAACTGCTTTTGATCAATTAAAACCGATTTTAACTCAAAAAATCACATAAAAAATTTAAGAAAAATAAGCTTTTCATAAAACGAGCAAAAAAAATGTTGTCAAATTGTAAATTTTAAGGTTGTTTTAACAACTACATCTAAATTTGACAGGGGGTAAATTTAAAAATTAACAAAAATTAAGCATTGCACTCTATTTTTTATAGGGGTGTTGAATGATTTTATACTTTTAACAAAAATTTAAAACTAAATAACTATGCGAAAAATTATTTTAAGTGTGATCCTCATCACGATTTTATTACTCTCTATTTTTTCTCTTTCATTTGTTACTGAATCAAAAACATTAGGCGCTCATGTTGTCGAATTAAAACTGGACACGGGTGATACAGCATGGATGGTTGTTGCTACAGCATTTGTTTTATTAATGACTCCAGGATTAGGTTTTTTCTATGGAGGAATGGTAGGCAAGAAAAATGTAATTAGTACAATGCTTCAAAGTTTTATGGCAATGGTAATTGTTACCGTGCTTTGGATCGTAATTGGATTTGGACTTTGCTTTGGACCATCTATAGGAGGTTTTATCGGAGATCCGTCATCAAATATATTTTTCAACGGAGTTAGCGCAAACACTGCATGGGAATTGGCACCAACAATCCCTATGATTCTTTTTGCTTTATTTCAGGCAAAATTTGCCATCATTACTCCTGCATTAATTACAGGTGCTTTTGCAGAACGTGTACGTTTCTGGGCTTATTTATTATTCATGGTTTTATTTATTTTATTCATATACGCTCCATTATGTCACATGACCTGGCATCCTGACGGAAAGTTCTTTAAATGGGGAGTTCTTGACTTCGCTGGTGGTACTGTAGTACACATGAGTGCAGGTTGGGCTGCTTTGGCCGGAGCAATTTTCTTAGGAAAACGTAAAGTTCAAAAAGTAAATCCTGCAAGAATTACTTATGTATTATTAGGTACAGGTTTATTATGGTTTGGATGGTTCGGTTTTAATGCAGGTTCGGCAGTTGGAGCAAGCAGTCTTGCTGCTCAGGCTTTAGGAACAACTACAATTGCTGCTGCTTCTGCTGCTATGGCATGGGTTTTCCTTGATAAAATATTAGGACATAAATTATCAGCAATGGGCGCTTGTATTGGAGCTGTTGTAGGTCTAGTTGCCATTACACCGGCTGCAGGTTTCGTAAGTATCCCTCACGCTCTTGCCATTGGTATTATTGCTGCTGTAATTAGTAATCTTGTAGTAAGCAAATTCCCTAAAGGAAAAATTGACGATGCTCTTGACGTTTTCGCTTGTCACGGAGTTGGCGGAATGGTAGGAATGCTATTAACAGGAGTTTTTGCTTCTAAAAGTGTAAATGCTGTAGTTGGCGATAACCAAGGTTTAATTTTTGGTGATGCTACTTTATTCTTAACACAATTAAAAGCATTAGTATTAGTTTCAGTTTTTGCTTTTGTAAGCTCTTATATTTTATTCTTCATTGTAAATAAAATTACTCCTCTAAGAGTTACAGAAGAAAAAGAAGAATTAGGATTAGACATCTCTCAACACGGAGAATATTTATAAAAAAATTAATTTTCAACTTTTTGCCTTTACAAAAAAATCCCTCTAAGCTACAACTTAGAGGGATTTTCATTTGAATTAAAATCAAACCTTATTTATATATTTTAGATTGCAGATTTTAGATTAAAAGAAAATTGCAGCATTTCTTTCTTCTATTCTCTTTCTTCTATTCTCTAAAAAAGAAACTATTTAAAATTCGCAATTCCTTCTTTTAACCATTTAAGATATTCTTCTACACCAACATAACTAATTGTAGGCTTTGAATCATGCAAATTATTACCTTCTAAATCTGTAATAACGTATAAAGGCTGTGTATTGGTTTTGTATTTTGAAATCATAAAATCAGTCCACTTATCTCCTACTGTGATAATTTCATCTCCAGCTTTGGTAACAAATTGTTCTTCTTTTGGCAATTCTCTTTTATCATCTACATATAGAGAAATCAAAACAACTTCATTTTTTAAGATCGGTAAAACTGCCGGATCTGACCAAACATTGTTTTCCATTTTTCTACAATTTACACAAGCATATCCTGTAAAATCAAGCATAATTGGTTTCTTGATTTCTTTTGCATAAGCTAATCCATCTTCATAATCGTGAAAAACCATTATTCCGTGTGGACCTAATTCTGCACCAACCGGAAGTCCTTTTGTATCGGCGCTTACATTTGAATGTCCTGAACCTCCAACTCCAAACGGACTTTCGCTATACTGCGGTGGTGGCGGGAAAGCACTAATTAATTTTAACGGCGCTCCCCAAAGTCCCGGAATTAAATATACTGTAAATACTAAAGTAAGTAATCCTAAATACAATCTTCCTACTGATATATGATTGGTTGGGCTATCGTGCGGCAATGTAATTTTTCCGAATAAATAAAACGCTAAAGCTCCAAAAATTGCAATCCAGATCGCTATGAAAACTTCTCTTTCTAAGAAATGCAATTGTAAAACCAAATCAGCATTTGATAAGAATTTGAACGCTAAAGCTAATTCTAAAAATCCTAAAACCACTTTTACTGTATTCAACCATCCGCCCGATTTTGGCAATGAATTTAACCAACCCGGGAACATAGCAAATAACATAAACGGAAGCGCCAAAGCCAAGGAGAATCCTAACATTCCAACCACAGGAGCAATTCCTCCGTTTGAAGCTGCATCAACCAATAACGTCCCGACAATTGGCCCAGTACAAGAAAAAGATACAATTGCCAAAGCCAAAGCCATAAATAATATTCCAATCAATCCGCCTTTATCTGCTTGTTGATCTGCTTTGTTAGCCCACGAATTTGGCAGCATAATTTCGAATGCACCTAAAAATGAAGTTGCAAAAACAACCAAAATCACAAAGAAAACCAGGTTAAACCAAACATCTGTAGATAAAGCATTTAAGGCATCTGCACCAAATATTTTGGTTACCGCAAGACCTAAAATTACATAAATTGCAATAATAGAAAGTCCATAAATAATCGCATTTCTAATTCCTTTTGCTCTGCTTTTACTTTGTTTCGTAAAGAAACTTACCGTCATTGGAATCATTGGAAACACACAAGGCGTAAACAAAGCAGCAAAACCGCCTAAAAAAGCAAGAAAAAAGATCGACCATAAACTTCTTGCCGGAGCCGGTGCAGGCATATCAGCTTTAGAAACCGGTTCTTCAATATTTGATTTTACAACTTGTGTTTTTGCGCTGTCAGTTGCTTTTTTTGCTGTATCAACAGCAATTCCTGTTACTTTTGTTTCATCCGCTTTTACTTCTGTAATAGCTGGAACAGCTTCCATATTGAAAGTAGATGGAATTGCAATTGAGAATTTTTTATTAGAATTGATACAAACTTCTTTACAAACCTGAAAATCAAATTCAACATCAACCGTTTTTAAATTTGGATTAACAATCTTGATTTCCTGCGTAATATGTGCTTTTCCCTCAAAGAAAGTTTCATTTACACCAAAAACGTCATTAAAAGCCGTTCTGGTTTTTCCTTCTTTAGCTTTACCAACTAATTCGTAATTTCCTTTTTGATTTTTAAATGCAATTTCCAATGCAAGAGGTCCGCCTTCAGGAGTAAATTGCGAATACATGTGCCAGTCTTTTTCGATCGTTCCATCAAAAATTAAAACAGCATTATTTCCGGCTTTTTTTTCAATTTTGGCAGTCCATTTAACTGGTTCTAAAACCTGTGCATTACCTTTTGCAAATGCAAAGAAGAAAAACAGTATAAATAAAATGGATCGACTCCAGGCACTTTTTGGCATTATCGTTTGACGGTATTGATTAAAATTCATTATTGCAGTTCTATTTTAAGTATTCTATTAGTAGTATTATCGATTTTGAAGCGTTCATCTTGTCTAAGTCCTACAACCCAGACGATTTGATTATCTGAACATAAAATCCATGTTTTTTCTTTTTCGATCAGGGATAATTTTTCGTCTTTAAAAAGCTTGCTCACTTTTTTTGATTTTCCCTGCATTCCAAAAGGATGAAAAACATCTCCCTCATTCCATTTACGTAAAATCAAGGGAAAGCGGATTTTTTCAGCATCCACAAATATAGCCTTATTTGATTCTATAGTTATGTGACCTACGTTACAAAGTCTTAAATTTAAGGGAAAATTAACGTCTGTTTCGTTTTCGTTTATTTCAAACTCTTCTATTTGGGATATTTCAGAAAGCGGACTCAAAATCAGAGTTTCTCTGTTTTTCAGTAATCTAAACTCTTCCGATAATACTTGTTTACCCGATTGTCCGTTTACCAAATCGTAAATATCATTCCAGGCAGTAAAACCAAATTCATTCAGCCATTGGTACAAATACGATTTATAATTTGGAAGTTTTCTGAGCTGATTCAAGTCAAAATGAATATCATCTCCTTCTTCTTTCGCCACTTGCTGGTAAATCATTATAGAGGCGTCTTCAACCATTTCCTGTGATTCCTGCAAATAGGATTGTGTTTTTTGAAAAGCATCCAGAAAATTAGGATTGATTTCCTTTAAAATGGGAACCAAATCATGACGAATTTTATTTCGCAGGTATTTATTGGATGCATTACTGCTGTCTTCTCGCCATTCGATAGCATTTTCTTCAGCATATTTCAGAATTTCTTCCCTTGAAAAAGGCAAAAGCGGACGAATAATTTTATCATTTTGCTCTGGAATTCCGGTTAATCCATCTAAACCGGTTCCGCGGGTTAAATTGATAATAAAGGTTTCCAGATTATCATCGGCATGATGTGCCGTTAGAATATAATCGAAATTTTCTTCTTCTAAAAGCTCATAAAACCAACTGTAACGAAGTTCTCTTGCTGCAACTTGTGTAGATAATTTATAATCTTCGGCAAAAGCTTTAGTATCAAATTGAGTGGTAAAAAAAGGGATATTATTTTGGCTACAATAATTTTGAACAAACTCCTGATCGCCAAAACTCTCCAAACCGCGAAGTTGAAAATTGCAGTGCAAAACCGCAATTTCATAAGGCAACTGCTTTAATAAATGTAGCAAAGCCATACTATCTAATCCGCCACTAACGGCAAGAAACAGCTTTTTTTCTGCTAAAAAAGAAAAACGGGAAACGATATGATTTTGAAAGTTTGAAAACATTTGATAAAAGTAAAAAATTAAATGCGATCTATTTTTAAATGAAATGTTAAGCGTGATATTTTTTTTCGCCACGAATTACACTAATTAGCACGAATTTTAATTAAAAAGCATAATAAAATTAGTGTAATTTGTGTAATTCGGGGCAAACCATTTTACCTTAAAACTTCGTGCATTGCTTTGGCTTTCAGCAAACATTCTTCGTATTCTTTTTCCGGTATCGATAATGAAGTAATAGCACTTCCAACAGAAAACGAAACGTATTGTTTTTCCTGGTTGTACAAAATACTTCTGATTACAACATTAAAATCAAAATCACCTTCTGGCGTAAAATAACCAATAGCACCGCTGTATAAACCTCTTTTAGTTTCTTCCAGATTTTCAATGATTTTCATCACCGAAATTTTTGGCGCACCGGTCATACTTCCCATTGGGAATGTTGTTTTTAAAACATCCACAGGAGAATATTGTGGATCTAACTTAGACGTTATGGTCGAAATCATTTGATGAACCTGCAAAAAAGAATAGATTTTGCAGAGCTCTGTAACCTCAACCGAACCTTTTTGAGCAGTATGAGATAAGTCATTACGAACTAAGTCGGTAATCATGATATTTTCAGCACGTTCTTTTGAATCCGATTCTAAAAAGTGCTTTGATTTTTCGTCTTCTACAGGATCTGAAAAACGCTTTGAAGTTCCTTTTATAGGCTGAGAAATAATTGTTTCTCCTTCTTTTTTCAGATAGCGTTCCGGTGAAGCTGATAATAAATATTGCTTATTATTTTTGAAGAAAACAGACAATGGTGCCTGCGAAATGGCATTCAGTTTCTGAAACTTTTCTAATGGATTTATATTGGCATTTTCTGCAAAAAACTCCATACAGAAATTCGCTTCGTACATATCACCTTTATGAATATGTTCGAGAATTTTGTTTACTTTTTCAACATATAATTCCTTCGAAATTCGTTGTTGCACTTCTATCTTTTCCTGACTTTCGACTTCCGTCCCGAGGCTTCGGGATTGACTTTCAACTATCTCATTAAAATCATCTTCGAGTTCATCATCGCACAATCGCAAATATTGAATTTCAAGCTGATCTCCTTTTAACAGAAATATTTTTTTTGGCTGAAAGAAAAATAAATCAGGAAAATTCAGTCCGTCAAAATTAGTTGATTTTAATTCCTCAATATCATTTTTTAAATCATACGAAAGATAGCCCAAAAGCCAATCTTTGGTCATTTGCTGATATTGTTTTAAATCATCAAAAGCGTTTTGAAAATCTGTTTTCAGAGACGTAAAAGCATCAACAGCCAACAAACAATCGAAATTTGAATATTCCTGCGGATAGGAATTACTGTCCAGAAAAACAACTTCTCTAAATTGTTGCGACCAGCTTAATAACTGCTGTTTAAAGTGTGCTGGATTTGAAATCTTTTTATGAATTGAAACTCTCAAAAATGAATGGATTTAAGACTTCAAAATTACGATAAAAAAAATCCTTCGATAGAAAGAATCTCTTAAAATTATTTGGCACACTTTTTAGTATATCGATTTTATACCTATTCCAGAATAATTTAATCAATAGATCATTTTTTTAACAAACAAACTTTTTAATCATTAATCAAATTTTAAAAACTTTATGAAAACAATTGCAAAATTAGGTTTGACAACCTTGACTCTTACTGTAGTATTACTTTCCTGTAAAAAAGCAGATTATGCTTCGGAAGAAGCTGAATTAAAAGCAACAACCGATTCTACAGCAGTTTCTTCATCTGCAGCCGTAGAAAGGAAAGATAGTAAACAAAAGTTCATTCGAACTGCTGATATTAAATTTAAGGTTAAAAACGTCGTCAAGTCTACTTATGCAATTGAAAATGCTACTCAAAAGTTTGGCGGATTTATAACGTACACCAATTTACAAAGTAATATTCACGATCAGATTAAAACTAAAATCAGTCAGGACAGCACTTTAGAAACCACTAAATATTCTGTTGTAAATGATATTACGATCCGCGTTCCAAATACACAATTAGACACTGTGATTAAAACGATTGCCAGACAAATTGATTTTCTGGATTTCAGGGTTATTAAAGCTGAGGATGTTTCTTTAAAAGTTTTAGCCAATCAGCTTTCGCAAAAAAGAAGTTCTGTTACCGAAAAAAGAGTTGCACAAGCAATTGATTCTAAAGGAAAAAAGATAAATGATATTGTGGAAGCCGAAAATACACTGGATAACAAAAAAGAAGAAAATGACAATCGCACAATAGAAAACTTGTCTTTACAAGATCAAATTAACTTTAGCACTATTACACTTCAGCTTTATCAAAATGAAACTATAAAACAAGAAGTAATGGCAAGCGAAAAAGACAGTGCCGCTTATAAACCTAATTTAGGAATTCAGGCTATAGACTCTTTAAAAAGTGGCTGGTATATATTGCAGGCAATTTTAGTTTTCCTGATTAATCTTTGGCCATTTATTTTGATCAGCATTGGCGGATTTTTACTTTACAAAAAATATAGCAAGAAATAAGAAAAGTGTTAATAAAATAGCAATATCATAACAAAAAAATCGTTATATTTGATATGCTATTCAATTAATCCTAAAACAAGGCTGTTTTGATTGTAAAGTTCTCATTAAAAGTGACCAAAAAACCCCTTTTTATGGTACATTAGAGAATTAGATTAGACGATTTCCAAGCGCATATTTTTTTTAACCTTTTTTAAAAAATCCTAAGTATTATGAAAATTGCTACTATTATTGTCCGTGTTTTAATTGGTCTTTTATTCCTTTTTGCCTCCATCAGTTTCTTTTTTCATTTAATGCCTGCTGAGCCGGCCACTAATGATGATTTTAAAGCTTTCAATACAGGTTTAATGGCTTCTACCTACTTAATGCCTTTGGCCAAATCAATTGAGTTGCTTTGCGGAATTGCATTTGTAACAGGACGCTATGTCACATTAGCAAATATTTTGATCTTGCCTATTACGGTAAATATCTTGTTTATTAATTATTTCCTGACGCCAGACGGATTACCACTTGCTGGATTATTATTCCTTGGCAACATCTTCTTAATTTACAGATATTGGGATAATTACAAAAGTGTTTTCACTGCTTAATTTTTTTCAACCTAAAATAAAAACCCGACAGCTTCAAAAACTATCGGGTTTCTTTTTGTTAATTCATCTTATCATGTTTCACCCAGATCAAATCAGACACATTATATCCAATTTCCCGCGCTTTGATAAGAAAATCTGCTTTAATACTTTCCGGGATTGTTTTTTCTCTCGAAAGTATCCACATGTATTTTAAACTTTCGCCTGCAACCAGAGCATATTTATAATCCTGGTCTACCGCGATAACATTGTACCCGGCATAAAAAGGACCAAAAAACGAGACCTTAAGCATACCAACATTGTCCTTTTTGACAAACTTGGCTTTCCCGATGCTTTCCTCCCATTTGTCTTTTTTGACATCATAGCCCTTATTATCGACTTTTATGGTACCGTTATCATTCAGAGAATATTCGGCAGTTACATTATTTAAATCTTTTTCCCATTTGTAATCTAATCTTGCAATTTCAAACCATTTTCCTAAATATTTTGCCTTGTCAAAGTTGGTGACGGCAACTGCTTTTTCAGGAATCGTTGAACCGCAGGAATAAAGTACTGCTGCAATTCCTGCTCCAAGAAGAATTGGAGCTATATACTTATTTTTCATAACGCTATCTTTTTAATAATCACAAAGATAGCATCTGAATTACACATCTAATTTACAAAATTTTTCTGAAACTTTATATTTTTTCAAACATTTAAAACAGGAACAAAGCACAAATAATACCGATTGTATATTCAATATAGTCCAATTGCATTGTACTATTTTCATATTACATCGGCATTATACCAGAAAACATTGGATTAAAAGATAAATCTAAATGGTATAAAAAAACCGTCAGTACTGATGCTTCAGAACTAACGGTTTTTAAATATAATTGACGTATATGTTATACGTGTAATGCTCTGTTTTCGGTAGCTGCCAATGCTGCTTCTTTTACCGCTTCCGCGAAAGTCGGGTGCGCGTGGCTCATTCTTGAAATATCTTCAGCAGAAGCTTTAAATTCCATTGCAGTAACCGCTTCCGCAATTAAATCTGCTGTACGTGCTCCAATCATGTGAACTCCTAAAACCTCATCTGTTTTCTCATCAGCAAGGATTTTAACGAATCCGTCTAAATCAGCACTTGCTCTTGCACGTCCTAAAGCTTTAAATGGGAAACTTCCGGATTTATATTTAACTCCAGCCGCTTTCAATTGCTCTTCCGTTTGTCCAACTGCAGCAACTTCCGGCCAAGTGTAAACTACACCAGGAATTAAGTTATAATCGATATGTGGTTTTTGACCCGCTAAGATTTCAGCAACCATTACTCCTTCTTCTTCCGCTTTGTGCGCTAACATTGCTCCACGAACAACATCACCAATTGCGTAGATATTTGGAACGCTAGTTTGTAAATGATCGTTTACTTCTACTTGTCCTCTGTCTGAAATTTTAACTCCGGCTTTGTCAGCGTTTAATCCGTCTGTGTAAGGACGACGACCAACAGAAACTAATGAATAATCTCCTTCAAGAGTGATTGTTTCTCCTTTTGCGTTTTCAGCCTGAACAGTAACAGCATCACCGTTTCTTTCTACTGATTTTACTTTGTGAGAAACGTAGAATTTCATTCCTTGTTTTTTCAATACTTTAGTTAACTCTTTAGAAAGAGAACTATCCATTCCCGGAATAATTCTGTCCATGAATTCAACTACAGAAACCTGAGCTCCTAAACGAAGGTAAACTTGTCCAAGCTCGATTCCGATAACTCCTCCACCAATAATAACTAAGTGTTTTGGAACTTCTTTTAAAGCCAAAGCTTCAGTAGAAGTAATGATTCTTTCTTTATCAATTTTTATGAATGGTAAAGAAGATGGTTTTGATCCTGTAGCAATTACAGTATATTTTGCTTCGATAGTTTCAGATGTGCCGTCTACTTTTGCAACAGCAATGTGAGTTGCGTCTACGAATGAACCTAAACCATTGAAAACAGTAATTTTGTTTTTATCCATTAAGTAGTTGATTCCACCTACGGTTTGATCTACAACTGCTTGTTTACGAGCAATCATTTTCTCTAAATTGATTTTTACATCACCAGAAACCTCGATTCCGTGATCTGCAAAATGAGCAATTTCAGCATAATGATGAGAAGAAGATAATAATGCTTTTGAAGGAATACAACCTACGTTAAGGCAAGTTCCGCCTAATGAATTATATTTTTCTACAATTGCAGTTTTGAAACCTAATTGTGCGCAACGAATTGCTGATACATATCCGCCAGGACCTGAACCTATAATGACTACGTCAAATGAACTCATAGTTTTGTCTATTTTAATTTAGCGATACAAAATTAAGGAATAAAGTTTTGTTTAAAGTTTAAATTTCAATGTTTTTTGTGTGAAATATTAGCCTCTTTTAAGCGTAAAGGCTGTTAAGATTCTACAAGAGTTCTTGATTTTTATTTTGTTGTGTTGAGAATTTGCTCGCAAAGACGCAAAGTTGCAAAGTTTTTTGATCTTAGTTTTTTTTGCTTCAAAAGCCCAAAGGTTCTTTCTTGTAGTCTCGCAAAGGTGCAAGATTGCCAAGTATTTTGAATTGCCTCTAGCTTTAGCTGGAGATTTCAGATTGAAAGCAAAAAAGGCTTTAGCCAAACTTTGATAGTTTTGGCTGAAGCCTTTTTCCTGAAACTATATTTACATCCAGCTAAAGCTGGACGCAATTCATTTTAAAACTTTAAACCAACTCAACCAATTTAGCCTTCGACTTTTTTAATTAGTCCAAACAATCTTTTAACAGACCAGATAAGTTCATCCTGATCGCAACTGTATTCTTCAATTTCTCCAAAAACTGTATAATCACAAATATTAAAACCTTCTTCGATATCATTGTACCAAATTATCTTAGTACCACAAATAGCAACAACCCAAAAACCACCACCCATTTCACCATATTTCTTTTCTTGCCATTTAATTGGGTTTATTTTAATCAAGTTCCAAAAGTTTTTTTCCTTTTTTGTCAAATCATTTTCATTCTTTCTAATTTCTCCGTAAAGCTCATTTAGTGCTATTGGTTCCCAATTTTCCATAGTTAATTCCACTTCGTTTTTATTAAACCTAAATTTAGTTTTTTCTTTGCGCCTCTGCGCCTTTGCGAGATTAAAAAAACCTTAGCGCCTTAGAACGAAATCACCGTAGAATTCTTCACTTCACTAATCATAAACATACTTTGGGTACTTCCAATATGTTGCAACGAAGTTAGTTTTGTGACTAAAAATTCTCTGTAGGCTTCCATATCTTTTACCAATACTTTCAAAATATAATCGTAATCGCCGCTAACGTGATGACATTCTAAAACTTCATTCAGTTTGATGACTTCGCTTTCGAATTTGGTCAGGAATTCTTTTGTGTGCTGAATTAACTTTAAATGGCAAAACACAACAAAGCCTTTTTCGATTTTGGATTTATCGACCAAAGCAACGTAATTTTTAATAATTCCTTCCCGCTCTAGTTTTTTGATTCGTTCATAAACTGCGGTTACAGACAAATTAAGTTTTAGCGATAATTCTTTATTGGTCTTCTTACTGTCGGTTTGAAGTAAAACGAGAAGTTTTTTATCTGTGGCGTCAAGATTCATTTTGTTTATAGTTTGTGGTTGATGGTTTATTGTTTTCTTGAAATGAAATAAAATCTATAGAATCATCTTATATCTACCAAATTTAGATTAAAATTCTAAGTAATTAAATATTTACAGTTTTAAATTCTATAAAAATAGTTTGTTATTGACAATTTTTCCAATTAAACTTTTCTTTGACTAGAATTTATTTTGAAAACGATTGCCCTAGCCCAGATTGAAGAGTAAAGCCCGGAGTAAAAAAGGCATAAGTTTCTTGTTCTAAAAAAGCGACCAGCGGAAGCTCTTTTTAGAACATTAGAAACTTTGACTTTTTTATGAGGACTTGAAACGGAAAGCTGGAATAGCTCCTAACAAAATTAGTTTCAGGTTTCAAGTTCAACAACCTGAAACCTGAAACAAAACAAACTAAAAACAAAAAACATATGAAAGACTTTAATCCAGCTGATAAAATTCAGGACTTACAATATTTTGGCGAATTTGGTGGTGTAAACCCATCGATTTCGGATTCTTCTACTTATACTTTTCTTTCGGCAAAAACCATGTTTGACACTTTTGAAGGAAACATGGAAGGCTGTTATTTATATTCGCGTCATTCTTCTCCAAGTAATTTGTATTTAGATCAGGCCTTGGCGGCGATGGAAGGAACAGAAACGGCAAATGTTTCGGCTTCGGGAATGGGCGCCATTACACCTACTCTATTGCAATTGTGTGGTGCTGGTGACCATATTGTTTCAAGCAGAACGATTTATGGTGGAACCTATGCTTTTTTAAAGAACTTCACTCCGCGTTTTGGTATTGAAACAAGCTTTGTAGACATTACAAAACTAGATGTTGTAGAAGCTGCAATAACTCCAAAAACTAAGGTTTTGTATTGCGAGACCGTTAGTAATCCGTTATTGGAAGTGGCAGATATTTCCGGATTGGCTAAAATTGCTAAAAAGCACAATTTAAAATTAGTTGTCGATAATACATTTTCGCCTTTATCAGTTTCTCCGGCAAAACTAGGTGCTGATATCGTGATTCATAGTTTAACGAAGTACATTAACGGAAGTAGTGATACTGTTGGAGGTGTGACTTGTGCATCGAAAGATTTCATTAATTCACTAAAGAATGTAAACAGCGGAGCAAGCATGCTTTTGGGACCAACTATGGACAGTTTGCGTTCTGCAAGTGTGATGAAAAACCTGAGAACTCTACATATTCGTATTAAACAACACAGTCATAATGCACATTATCTGGCGGATCAGTTTGAGAAAGATGGTTTAAAAACCGTTTATCCGGGATTGAAAAGTCACCCAAGTCATGAATTATACAAAACGATGATTAATCCGGAATATGGTTTTGGAGGAATGATGACGATTGATGTAGGTTCTTTAGAAAAAGCGAATCAATTAATGGAACTGATGCAGGATCGCAATTTGGGTTATCTGGCTGTAAGTTTAGGATTTTACAAAACATTGTTTAGTGCACCGGGAACTTCAACATCAAGTGAAATTCCGTTAGAAGAACAACACGAAATGGGATTAACGGATGGTTTAATTCGTTTTTCTATAGGTCTGGATAACGATATCCAACGCACTTATGAAATGATGAAGGCCTGCATGGTCGAACTTGGAATTTTATAACTTATTCCATAAAGATGCTTTAAAGATTTTTTTCACGCAGATTGGGCATATTACACGGATTTATTAGAGAAAATCTCTAGAAAGAGTCTGAAAAATCTGCAGGATCTGCGCGAAGAAAAGTTTATAGCTTCTTACAAAAGCAAAACAGTTCTTTATAAATAAATTTGCACGATTTTTTATTAGTTTGTTTGAAATCCGCTGGAGATCTTTTTCTCTAAGCGGATTTTTTTTGTTTCCTAAAAACCTTTAGATATTCATTTACAACAAATTAAAAAGCAGTCTTAAATTATTCGCAAAAAAAATAACAAATTATGCGAATAAAGTTTTTTTACTCTATAATTTAAAAAAAGTTTCAAACACTCAAACGTTGTAGTTACTGACTTTTAGATTATTACATAATTTCAATGTTAATTAAATATACTTTTATCAAAAAAATAACCACTTAACTAACTAAAATGAAATTATGAAGAAAAACCTACTTTTGTTGTATGCCCTGGTAATTCCCTTTGCTTTTTTGCAGGCACAAGTGAATACTTCTTACCTATGGCATTTGCATCAGCCTACTTATTGGGGCGATGTGAGTAAAAAAAATCCCAACCGATACCAAATCGTAAAAGAGTCGCAAGACCTTAAAGTTTCTGGAGCCAATAATGATAAAAACGGACTGGCTCATCCTACAAATAATCTTGAAGAAATTTTCGGGACTGGCGATCGTGTGGCTGCTTATCAGTTTGCGCCAAAAAATGCTATTAACTCTATTCGCGATTTAGCAAAAGCCGGAGCGCAAATTACCTACGGAGGATCTTTGATGGAAAATGTGAATGAACTTGCACAAGCTAATCAATGGGGATATTCTAATTCGTGGACTCAAAACATTAAAGATGCAAAGTCATGGAAAACTTCCGGCGGATTCTCCCGCATGGAAGTCGTTTCTTTTACCATGCATCATGCTCTTTCGCCATTATTGAGCGACGAGGCATTGAAGAAAGAAATTAAAGCGCATCAATATTACAGTGCTCAGTTATTTGGATCGCATGATTCTAAAGGATACTGGCCAGCAGAATGTGCCTTTTCTGAGCGAATTATAAAAACCCTCACAGAATGCGGAATCGAATGGTCTGTAATTGCCAACAGCCATTTATCGAGAACGCTGGCTGATTATCCTGTAAAATATGGCTCGGGCGGAACGATGTGCGATGTTCCTAACAAAGCAGATCAGGTAGAAACTGTAGGCGGTACTTGGTTTTCTGCACAAAAAGATGCGCGTGGCGGACAGTTTGCTGTTCCCTACTCTTATCTTCCTTACAAAGCAAAATATGTGGATCCGGAAACGGCTCAGGAATACAAAATTACTGTTGTTCCAATGGCTGATTACGAAAGTTATGAAGATGGATATGCTACTATTGGCACTTCGCTAATTGCACCAATTGTTGCAAAAGCTTCTACTTCGCCAAGACCTCCTTTGGTTTTGTTTGCTCATGATGGCGATAATGCCTGGGGCGGCGGCTCATCATATTACAACGAATCGGTTACGGGATTTTCTCATGCCTCGGCGGCAAATGGAAATATTCCAACTACAATTCCACAGTATCTGAGTGACAATCCTGTTCCTGAATCGGCAGTGGTACACGTTGAAGATGGTGCATGGGTAAATGCAGATGGTGATTTTGGTCATCCGCAATTTACGAATTGGTTATGGCCATTTTTTGATCCGGTTTCTAAAAAATTTAATCCAAATGGCTGGACAGAAGACATGATGAATCAGGCGATTACTACTGCCGGAGAAAATCACGCTATCATGGCTGAACAACTGGAAGGGAGCAATTTGAGAATGAGCGAAATTGTAAATCCAACATCGGTAGTAAGTCCGGCTGAAAAAGCATGGCATTTTTTGATGGCAGGTTATGATAGCGGAAATGCGTATTATGGTCTGGCGGAAGATCTTGAAATCAAAACTACACTAGCCGTTAACAGATGTGTGCAATATGCAAAACCAACTCTGGATGCACATCCGGGTGTCGATGCTACAAAACCTTCTGTTTTTATTCCGCAACGATGGCCTTATAATCCGGGAGAAAAAGGATACGGAGCGCCTTATGCGTACAAAGATTTCCTGAATTCGGCAGATTTCACAGTCTATACTTTTGCGTATGATGTAAGCGGAATTGAAAAAGCAGAATTAAAATACAGAGTTGATGTTGATGGAAAAAACACACTAAGCTCTAACCAAAATGAAACTTATGCGGGCGGCAGCGAAGTAGGAAACTGGATTTCTTTGTCAATGGCAGAAAGAGTTTTCCCTAAAGGAAATGTGACTAATAGTACGCAGGCTGATTTATACATGCTTCCGGATGTTATCGCTAATCAATATTCGGCAGAAATTGCAGGAATATCAGAAAAGCTGTTGGACTATTATGTTGAAGTAACGGATAAAAAAGGAAACGTAACCAAATCGAAAATTCAGCATGTTTGGGTGGGGAAAAACCTGGATGTTGCGCCAAAAATCGCTTTTACGCCAGATGCCGGAAATTCAACCACAGCTATCGATATAACGATTACCGCTACTGACAGTACGGATCCAAAACCAAAATTGTATTATACTACTGATGGTTCTACTCCGACTCTTACTTCAGCTGTTGCCGAGTCTACAAAAACAATCAACGTTACGCAAACAACTACGATAAAAGCATTTGCAGTTGACAAAGATGGAAATCAATCTGATATAGTGACTAAAACCTATACGATTGGAGCGATTCCTGAATTTACAGTATATTTTAAAAAACCTGCCAATTGGAATTCCGCTGTAAAAGTATATTACTGGCTTCCAACAGGAACGGCTCCTGCACTGACGTATCCTGGAGTGGCTATGACTCAGGATTGTGGAGACTGGTATAAATATACTTTCCCGTCTACTGTAACGGCTTCTAATTTACTATTTAACGATGGTACTTTAAAAACGGGTGATTTGAATACTACAGGCGGAATCAAGTATTATGATTCAGGCTGGTTAAGCGCTGAACCTGCAAACAGATGTGCTTCTGTAGCTCCTGATTTTACTTTTTCGCAAGCAGGAGGAACTTTCACAACGGGAACAACTGTAAATCTTACTTTAACTGCAAACGAAAGTACTTCAACTATTTATTATACTTTAGACGGAACAGTTCCAACAACTGCTTCTACTTCTGCCGTTGGTTCAAAAACGATCGCAATAACAAGTACAACTACACTTAAAGCTTTTGTAAAAAATGCTGCAGGAACTGTTTCTGCTGTAAAAACAGAAACCTATACTTTTAGTACACCAAGCACTTTTACGGTATATTTTAAAAAACCAACTAACTGGAGTTCTGCTGTAAAAATTTATTATTGGTCACCAACAGGAACTGCCCCTGCTGTAACTTATCCGGGAGTTGCAATGACTCAGGATTGCGGAGATTGGTATAAATATACTTTCCCATCGACAGTAAGTGCTTCGAATTTGTTGTTTAATGATGGTAATCTAAAAACAGGGGATTTAAGCACTACTGCGGGAATTAAATATTATGATTCGGGTTGGTTAAGCGCCGAGCCTGCAAACAGATGTCCTGTTATCGCGCCTGATTTTACAAATTCTAAAGTTGGTGGTACTTTTACAACGGGAACAACCGTGAATGTTGTTTTAACAGCAAATGCTACAACTTCAACAATTTATTACACTTTAGACGGTACTACCCCTACTATAAGTTCAGCGTCAGCTATTGGTACAAAATCATTTGCTTTTACCGCCAACACAACTCTAAAAGCCTTTGTAGTGAATACAGCCGGAGTTTCATCGGCAGTAAAAACAGAAGTGTATACTTTTGCTGCAGTTCCAACACTTACGGTTTATTTTAAACCACCAACAAGCTGGACTGGTGTTCCAAAAGTACATTACTGGAATGCTGTTCCTTCAGGAAGTGTGGCAAATACAACCTGGCCTGGTGTTGCAATGACGGCTGATACAAATGGTTTTTATAAATACACGATTACGGGACCAACTTCTGTAAATGTAATTTTTAATAATGGTTCAAGCGGTTCTGCGAATCAAACTGCCGATTTACTGAATAAAACAGATGGTTACTCTTATACCTGGGGCTCAACTACTGCTAAAATGACTGTAAATACTGAGACTGAAGAAACCCAAACGTATGCTGTTCGTTTGTTTCCAAATCCTGTAGAGCAAACGTTGCAAATAAATTCTACTATTGCAATAAGTGAGTACAGTATTGTTTCGGCACAAGGAAGTATTGTTCAGGAAGGAAAATCGAATACAAGTACTATTGATGTAAGCCGTTTAAGCAACGGACTTTACTTTATCACTATCCGATTGGAAAATGGTGTAGAAACGATGCAAAAGATTATCAAAAAATAAAGTTTTAAATCTTTATTTAAGCTAAAAAGAGCCGTTCTGAATATTTCAGAATGGTTCTTTTTTTTGTTTGCAGCTATATTATTTCTCCCGCAGATTTTGCAGATAAAGCAGATTTTTATTGTGCTAAAAAGATTCACACAGATTTTTTAAAATAAATCTGCTCAATCTGCGGGAGATTTTTCACCAACACTCTTATATCGGGAGTACAAAAAAGCCGTTCTGAAACTCCAGAATGGTTCTTTTTTTTGTTTGCAGCTATATTATTTTTCACGCAGATTTGGCAGATTTAGCAGATTTTTATTGCGTCAAAAAGATTCACACAGATTTTTAAAATAAATCTGCAAAATCTGCGGGAGATTTTTCAACAACACTCTTATATCGGGACTACAAAAAAAGCCGTTCTGAAACTCCAGAACGGCTTTTATATATAACTTTTTTACTTCTTACTAATGACACTAAGAACTAAGAACTCTTAACCTTCAAGCGTATTCAGTTTACTATTTTTTCTGCTATACGTGAAGTAAATCAATAATCCGATTAATAACCAAATAGTGAAATAAATCCAGTTCCAGACACTTAATTCAGCCATCATGTAAAGACAGCAGATTAATCCTAAAAGCGGAATTAATGAAAGGTTTTTTCTGAAAGCCCAAACCGTTAATCCGGCTAAAACCAATAAGAAAATCCACATTGGAATTTTGTGTTTAAATAAACTAAATCCTGATTCGTATTTTGCAGAATCACTAATTGGTAATCCTTTTACAACTTCAGCATATTTTACCTCATCATCCTGATATTGGCTTAATAAATGTTCTAAATCTGAAGTCTGAGAAGTTTTATTATTTACGTCGATGCTTTTTAAATAATTGAAAACTTTTTCAGAATCTTCTTTATTCAATGATGTTACAATTGTTGTAGCATCAAAAGTTTGTGCTTCATTATTAATAAAAGCCATTGTAGCTTTATTGTTGAATGAAAAAGCATAATACAATCCAACAATAAGTAAAGCCGGAAGAATATATTTTGAGTTTACATAAGGTGTTTTGAATTTTCCTCTTGGAATATCCGGTTTGTTTTGTAAAACCAAAACTCCTGCACAAACCAATACAAAGGCAAACAAAGTTCCGATACTACATAAATCCGTAACCATTGTCAGGTTTAAAAATAAAGCGGGAACCGCCACCACAAAACCAGTTACAATAGTTGCAAAAGATGGTGTTTTGAATTTTGGGTGCACCGTAGAAAATTTCTTTGGTAATAAACCGTCACGGCTCATACTCATCCAGATACGAGGCTGTCCCATCTGGAAAACCAACAAAACACTCGCCATTGCAATTACCGCACTTACGGCAATAATTCCCGACATCCATTTTAAATGTAATTTATCAAAAACAAAAGCAAGAGGATCTCCCACATTTAGTTCATTATACTTCACCATTCCGGTTAAAACCAGAGCAATGGCAATATATAAAATCGTACAGATAATAATTGCCCACATCATTCCGCGTGGTAAATCACGTTGCGGATTTTTACATTCTTCTGCTGTAGTCGAAATAGCATCAAAACCAATATAAGCAAAGAAAACTGCCGAAACTCCTTTTAAAACTCCGCTAACTCCATTTGGTGCAAACGGATCCCAGTTTGTTGTATCTACATAAAATACACCAACTGCTATAACCAAAAGTACAATACAAAGTTTTACAACCACCATTGCATTACTGGCATTACGGGATTCTTTCATTCCTCTGTAAACCAAAGCTGTAATTAAAATAATGATAAACAAGGCTGGCAAATCGGCTACAAAATGAAAAGAACCAATTGTTGGCGCTGTAGTCCAAGCCGTATAAGAAGCCTGTAATGGCGCACTTAAATTTTCGAATGCTTTTCCGCCATGCATTAAAGCAGTAGCATCATTAAATCCGTTTGAAGCAGTTAGGTAATCCATCTGAATCCATTGCGGTAAATGGATTCCGCCACTCTGGAGCAGCGTGGTAAAATAATCACTCCAGGATATTGCGACCGTTATGTTTCCAACGGCATATTCCATAATTAATGCCCAACCAATAATCCAGGCAATTAATTCTCCAAAAGCAACATAAGAATACGTATAAGCACTTCCTGAAACCGGAACCATTGAGGCAAATTCTGCGTAAGCAAAAGCAGCAAAACTACATGCCAATGCAGTAAATAAAAACAAGAAAATTACCGCCGGACCACCATCTGCACTAGCTTTTCCGATAGTACTAAAAATACCGGCTCCAACGATTGCTGCAATTCCAAAAGCAGTTAAATCTCTGGTTGTTAAATGCTTTCCTAATGCATTATGACCGTCTGCTTCGTTTTTTGCAACCTGTTTCAGAATATCCTGTACCGTTTTCTTTCGGAATAAACTTGAAAATGCCATATGATGTTTTGCTATTATAAATTAATATATTTCAGTTGTGATGGTTTTATTTTGCAAATAATGCAAAAATTATCCTGATTTCAAATATATAAAACGATTTTGTTTTTCTCTTGTTTTTTTTCGCCACGAATTCACGAATTATTTTCTTTTTTAATCTTTGTCTTTAATTATTTTCACGCAGATACTGCAGATACTGCAGATTTTAATAATTTTAAAATTAATCTGCTCACCCGAGCGATAGTGAACTGGCGAAGCAATCTGCCAAATCTGCGGGAGCATATTTTTTTAAATCTTTTTAATCCTTATAATCTGTGGCTATATTTTTTTCTCTCGCAGATTTGGCAGATAATGCAGATTTTTTTTACTTCGAAAAGATTTGTGCAGATCTTTAAAATTGAATCTGTTCAAACCATCAAAATCTCCGTGAAACTGAAATGCGCTACACTTTCTTTCATTATTTATTCAGAAATGAAAGTCATTTTTTTTGCCATCTTTTTTTGCCATCCGTAAGGTAAAATCGAATGGTTATTTTCGACCATCATTGACATTTGTTCTATAATTTTTTCTTGTATTTTCTTTGGCAAAGTATAAAATTCAGCGTCTACACTAAAATTTCTTTCATCGTCCAGAACTCCGTTCTGAATTCGAATTCCGATTTTTTTCCCCTTATAGTACAATAGAATTTTAATTCTTCCATCGTCATATAAATTAGGTCCGCTAGTACCATAAATTAAAATCGGATCAATGATTCCATCAGAATCAAAGTCTTCTACATAAATATATTTAGACCAAAACCATATACTGTCTTCATGTTTATCCTTAAAATCGTTTGTTTCGAAAGTTTTGATCCAACGGTCGTTTTCAATTTTAAAATTGAATGCCTTGACAGCATTGTTAAAGTTATTACCATTAACTGTTTCCTTATATTTATCTTCTGTCAAAACTAAATAATAGCTGCCTGTTTTGTCTTTATAATCATAAACCTTCCAAATAACGAAATTAATTCCAAGCTGTCTTCTTATATCTTTTGTAAAAATTTGATTAACTTTTTCCTCAGATAATGTTTTATACTTGCTATTCTTTTCGTTTATAAGATATTCTGATAACTCACTAATTCTCTGACCAATAATAGCAATATTTTTAATCTCTATATCAGAAAATACAATGTTGTTATTATTATTTATAGGTTTATACCAATTGTACTTTTTAAAAACTTCTGCATATTCTGGACTAGAAAACACATATCCTTTTCTGGCATAAATCTCATTCTTTAATAATTTTAAAGAAAAAATATCTTCATTTTTCAGTTTACTTTCATCAATAATTTCAGAAGAACATTTGGAACAATCTAGTTTACTTTGTGCACTAACTGAAAAAGCAACTAAGAGCATTACATAGAAATAAAACTTCATTTTTTTAGTTTGATTAAAAGATTACAAATATGCTTTAAAGAAATTTATAACAAACAACTTCTTAAAATACTAACCGGATGCTGAGCCTCGCGACTTGTACCATCATAAATTTGATGGCGACAACTTGTTCCTGCTGCAGCGATTTTTACGTTTTCGGCTGTGGCACGCACTTTTGGGAATAGCGTATCTTCTCCCATTTGCATACTTACTTTATAATGTTCTTTTTCATAACCAAAAGAACCCGCCATTCCGCAGCAACCTGAATTGTAAATCGTAACCGTATTATTTTTAGGCAGATTCAGCATCGCGAAAGTCGCTTCAACAGAACTTAATGACTTTTGATGACAATGTCCGTGAATTTTAATTTCTTTCGTTTCTTCCGAAAAAGAATCCGCTTTGATTTTTCCGTCAACGATTTCTTTTTTAAAGAATTCCTCAATCGTAAAAGCATTTCCTGCTAATTTCTCCGCCGCTTCTTTATCATCCGCCAAACGCAGGTATTCATCTCTAAAAGTCAAAATTGCCGAAGGTTCAATCCCAATTAAAGGTGCATTACCCGCAACCAAATCTTTAAAAACCCTAACATTATGATTGGCAATTTCTTTTGCTTCTTCCAGAAAACCTTTAGAAAGATACGTTCTTCCGCTTTCTTCATGATCTATAACCAAAACCTGATAACCAAGTTTCGTCAATAATTCAAAAGCATCAATTCCGATATTTACATCATAATAATTCGTGAATTCATCCACAAACAAATACAATCTTCCGTTCGGGAAATCAGCCGTTTTAGGTTTATTATTGGCGTACCATTTTCTAAACGTCTTTTTAGCCAGTAACGGAACTTGTCTTTCAGGCGCAATTCCCATTGTTTTCTTCACCAAAGCCTGATTCGAAATAAAATTCGTAATCGCCGGGAATTTACTTCCCATTTTATTCAGTTTGGCGTTGTTGGCAAAAATTTTATTTCGGGTCGAAAATCCGTTTGCTTTTTGATATTGATATAAAAATTCCGCCTTCAAAGTTGCTACGTCCACGTTACTCGGACATTCGCTTGCACAGGCTTTACAGCTTACACACAACTCAAAAACTTCGTATAATTCTTTCTGGTCAAATTTATTTTCTTTCTCAGAATACGTCAAATATTCACGCAACGCATTGGCTCTCGCACGCGTTGTTTCCTTTTCATTTTTCGTCGCCCGATAACTCGGACACATTGCTCCTCCTGCCGATGGCAATTTTCGGCAATCTCCCGAACCGTTGCATTTTTCGGCAGCACGCAAAACACCCATACTGTCTGAGAAATCCTGAAACGTTTTAATATCCGGTTCTACTCTACCTGAAACGACACGATGGTTTTCGTCCATTTTCAACGCATTTACAATCTTCCCGATGTTCAAAACCGAATTTGGATCGAATGCCAGTTTCAACCTTTTCAGCAACTCATAATTTTTATCGCCAATCATAAACGGAATAAACTCACCGCGCACAATTCCGTCGCCGTGTTCCCCGCTCAATGAGCCTCTGTATTTTTTCACTAAATGCGCCACATCGGTCGCAATGGTTCTGAATAACTTTAAGTCAGAAGTTTTCTTCAAATTCAAAACCGGACGCAAGTGTAGTTCTCCCGCACCCGCATGCGCATAATAAATCGCTTCCTGACCGTGACTCAACATCATTGCCGAAAACTCTGCAATATAGGCTGGTAAATCGCTCAACTCAACCGCTGTATCTTCAATAGAATCTGCTGCTTTGTTATCGCCTACAATACTTCCTAAAAGTCCAAGACCTGCTTTTCTAAGTTCGTTGGCTTTGTCAATATCGGGACCATAAATTTTTACTTTGGCATAACCAAAATTATGTTTATCCAGATCAGCAATTAAATCATTGGCTTGTTTTTCGGCATCTTCCAGCGTATGTGCTGCTACTTCAAACAACATAATTGCTTTAGGTTCGCCTACTAAAAAGAAACGGTTTTTAATGTGTTCACGATTTGTTTTCGTACAATCCAAAATCGTATCGTCGATCATTTCGCAGGTATACAAATGATGTTTCATTGCCACAACTACAGATTCCAGCGATTCCTGAATAGTATGATAATGTCCTACCACCATAATATTATGAACCGGAGGTAAATCGTCTACTTTTAGCGTAACTTCTGTCGTAAAAGCCAAAGTTCCTTCACTTCCGCAAAGCAGTTTTCCTAAGTTGATAGTAGGTTCAGTTCCGCCAAATAAATCTGATTTTAGCAGAATATCAACCGCATAACCTGTATTTCTGCGGTGAATTTCCGGTTTCGGAAACTCTTTTACAATTTCGTCCTGCGCTTCTTTTACAGAAAGCTCATCGTAAATCGTTTTATATATTTTATTTTCTAAAGTATCCCCTTTTGTTTTTTCTATAAATTCTTCAGCAGTCAGATCTTTAAAAACCACTTCAGAACCGTCGCTCAAAATTGCTTTTACCTCAGCAATTTTATCACGCGTTACACCATATCGAATCGAAGTTGTTCCCGAAGAATTATTTCCCACCATTCCACCAATCATCGCGCGGTTTGATGTAGAGGTAATGGGTGCAAAAAATACACCATGAGGTTTTAAGAATAAATTCAGCTCATCGCGAATTACACCAGGCTGAACCGTAACGGTTTTCTTTTCTGCATCAAACGAAATGATTTTAGTAAAATGCTTCGACACATCAATCACCAGTCCGTCTCCTACCGCCTGCCCTGCCAATGATGTTCCGGCAGTTCTTGGCGTAATCGAAATATTATGTTCTGCCGCAAACCGAATTAATTTCGCAATATCTTCGGTCGTTTTAGGCACCGCCACTGCATTTGGCCTTATTCGGTACACCGATGCATCAGTAGAATAAAGTGTTTTGTTAAGCTCGTCGTATAAAAGTGTACCCTCGAGAGTACCTGCTAATTGCTCTAAATGAGATTGGGTCAACATGGAAGTGGTGCTTTTGTATAATATATTCTGAAAATACTCGAACAGCAAATATAAAAATATAGCAGTGTAAATTGATATAAATTGTGATTTTATCCAAACTTAGCAGAAGATCTTACAAAATTCTAAGAGAATCCTGTAAAGCATTCCACTTTTAAAATCTCTAATTTCAAGATTTTACCAACATTACAAAACCAATTGTCACCCTGAGCGAAGTCGAAGGCTTGTGAAACCATCAACTTCTCGGTTTTTGAATTTGGAATTTGCTTTATTGGAAGTTGAAATTTTTTAGGAGCTATTTCCTGCTGTCCTTCCAAATCTTTTGTGTCTCGTTCGAAAAACGAGACACAAAAGGATTTTCCCTCCCATCAGGGCTAGGGCATTCGGTTTCAAAAGAAGAAATTGGCAAACATTTACACAACAAAAATCTGCAACCTTGTCCTTTCGCGCCTACAATACAAACCCGACAGGTTTTTAAAACCTGTCGGGTTTATTAAATCAAAACATAAAATTTTCCACAGATATCACTTCAATCTTGTCATTTCGACGTAAGGAGACCCGAGCGATAGCGAACAGGCGAAGCAAATCACACGCGGGATTACGCAAAGAGAATCGTCAATCTTGGTCGAGTTTCTAGTGTGATTTCTCCTTACGTCGAAAGGACAAACTATATGGAAATTTACTTGACAATTGGAAAACTGTCGGAGATAATTATTATCAAGATATGGTTTCTAAATTTCAATTAGATTAATTCTCAAACAAAAAACGATTCCTCAACAATTCTATAACATTTAAAAACACAACCAAAAGAAGTTCCCTCTATTCCCTCAATAGTTAGCCAATCTAAAATTCCTTTATTTATAAGCTTATACAATTCATATTCTATATAATCTTCAGTGTAATTTAATTTTTGATATTCGGGATGAGTTCTTATAAATTCAGAAAATTTCCATTGTGAAAATTTAATTTCATCTACTGTAATATCATACTCATAACTAACACTGTCTTTTTTGGCAGTGCATCCGCTTCCGTGAAAATAATATTCAATTCCGTCAATTGAACCTATTCGTTCAAAAAAGGTTCGAGAAAACGAACATGGATTTATGTCTTGTTGGTATTTATCTTTCAATAAAGCCTCAAAGCTTCTGATAAATGTAATGTAGTCCTTTAAGATTTTTTCTATCATAATTTGTAGCTCAAATCTATATCTAAAAATTTTATTTTCCAAAGAGACTTCTCCAATCTTGTCATTTCGACGAAGGAGAAATCACACGCGGGATTACGCACAGAGAATCGCCAATCTTTGTCGAGTTTCTAGTGTGATTTCTCCTTCGTCGAAAGGACAAACTATATGGAAATTTACTGGGGTTTATTAAATCTAAAAATTTTATTTGCAAAGACATTCCTCTCAATCTTGTCATTTCGACGAAGGAGACCCGAGCGATAGCGAACAGGCGAAGCAAATCTCCACACGCGGGATTACGCACAGAGAATCGCCAATCTTTGTCGAGTTTCTAGTGTGATTTCTCCTTCGTCGAAAGGACAAACTATATGGAAATTTACTGGGGTTTATTAAATCTAAAAATTTTATTTGCAAAGACATTCCTCTCAATCTTGTCATTTCGACGAAGGAGAAATCACACGCGGGATTACGCAAAGAGAATCACCAATCTTTGTCGAGTTTCTAGTGCGATTTCTCCTTCGTCGAAAGGACAAACTATATGGAAATTTACTGGGGTTTATTAAATCTAAAAATTTTATTTGCAAAGACATTCCTCTCAATCTTGTCATTTCGACGAAGGAGACCCGAGCGATAGCGAACAGGCGAAGCAAATCACACGCGGGATTACGCAAAGAGAATCACCAATCTTTGTCGAGTTTCTAGTGCGATTTCTCCTTCGTCGAAATGACATACTACATTGAAATTTACTGGGGTTTGCTAAATCTAAAAATTTTATTTGCAAAGACATTCCCCCCAATCTTGTCATTTCGACGAAGGAGAAATCTCCACACGCTGAGCACGCACTGTTCTAGAGTTTCTTGCGAAGATTTCTCCTTCGTCGAAATGACAAACTATATGGAAATCTGGCTGAATTTGTCTTTTCTCAAAATAACGTTTTATATTTACCATGCAGATTTATTCGCTGCAATAAATACTATTGTTTTCCAAACAATATAAATATAATATTTTTCTTACTTAAAATATTTTTTTGATATCTTTACAATCCTAAACACAAAGAAAAATGATATCAAAAAAACTTTTGCCCGTGCGGTATGGTGGCGGTATTGGAAACAACTGCAACGCACTTTGTGGCGTAGGACACCTTAGCTGTGCGGGTTCTTTTCCTAAACACAAAGATTATGAGTACCAACACAATCTCAAAAGAAACCGAAATCAGACTTTTGAATTTTTTCAACGACAGAATCGGACCTGTTGAAATGGCTAAAACTCTTAGACAAGTAAATCTTTCACTTGCACTAGGCGTTATGAGCGAAGATGAAACACTTCATAGTGAAATCTCCAAATTGAAAGACAGTTTATACTGGCTCAATGAATTAGCAGAAACTTTAAATCCTTATTTGGATTTGGAGTAAGAATTTTAAAGAGAAACCTCGATTTTAAAAAAGTCGAGGTTTTTTATTTAATTACTGCCAAAAAGCTCTCGCTAACGCATTTTTTCAATTTCATTTCAAATTATCAAAAAATGCATTATTATGCATTATTAACTAATTTTTACAAAAAAACGACATAATATTGCAGTTTTTAAAAAACATTTTATACATTAGTCTTTCTAATTATTCTATTACTACATTATAAAATGTAATTTTAATTGTAATTTAAACTTTTGTCTTATGTTTCAATCCTTTAAAAAAATCGCTTTTATTTTATTTTTGACTATTTGCAATCTGTCCAATGCGGGTTGTTCTGTAAAAATCAGCGAAAATAAAACCAACAGTATCAGTAGCGAAATCAAAACAGGAGCTGATAATTTCGAGAAATATATTCCTTTATTAAAAGGCAAAAAAGTAGGTGTTGTCACCAATCAAACGAGCATTCTATCTAATAAAACACATTTGGTAGATTTTTTACTGGAGAAAAAAATTAGCATTCATACCATTTTTGCACCGGAACACGGATTTAGAGGAACTGCCGATGCGGGCGAACATGTCGTAGATGGAAAAGATGCCAAAACCGGACTTTCAATTGTTTCGCTTTATGGAGACAACAGAAAGCCTAAAAAAGAACAATTAACCGGAATTGATATTATGGTTTTCGATTTGCAGGATGTTGGCGCGAGATTCTATACCTATATTTCGTCTTTGCATTATGTGATGGAAGCTTGCGCAGAAAATAATATTCCACTCATTATTTTAGATCGTCCAAATCCAAACGGAAGTATTGTTGACGGGCCTTTGCTGGAAAAAGAGTTTACAAGTTTTGTGGGCATGCACCCAATTCCAATTTTACACGGAATGACAATTGGTGAATATGGTCAAATGATTAATGGTCAAAAATGGCTTAAAAACGGTATACAATGCAAATTGACTGTAATTCCTTGTTCTAATTACAAAAGAGACATGCCGTACAGTCTCCCTGTAAAACCTTCACCCAATCTCCCGAACGATCAGGCAATTAATCTATATGCAAGTTTATGTTTGTTTGAAGGAACAAATGTGAGCGTTGGACGTGGAACTGAAAAACAATTTCAAATTTATGGTTCTCCTTTTTTAACTAAAGGAAGTTTTTCTTTTACGCCGAAACCAAATTTTGGTGCAAAAGATCCTGTTTATAACGGACAGGAATGTTATGGAGAAGATCTTTCTGCGGCTTCAAAAGTAACGCAGTTTGAATTGCATTGGTTATTAAAAGCGTATCAAAATACGAGTGATAAATCTAAATTTTTCATTCCCTTTTTTACCAAACTGGCAGGAACAAAAAAACTACAGCAGCAAATAGAATCGGGAGTTTCAGAAAAAGCCATTCGCGATAGCTGGAAAAAAGATTTAGACGCTTTTAATAGTATGCGAAAAGCGTATCTGATTTATTAAATAAAATATGTTGGGTGCAATTATTTTTAACACATAGCTATGTTTGTTAATGCAAGTGAAACGCCTTTTTATAGACAAAAAAACTATGTTACTATGTGTTAAAAAAGTTTTTTTTTAATTGCACCCAACGGGTTAAAGATTACCCCATAAAAAAGATCAACAGCATTTAATCAAAAAAATATCGGTTTTAAAAATCCACAAAAAAAAGAAAAATGAATAATAAAAATCCTGAAACTGAACAAGAGTCTTTATACAAAGACTTGGATCAAATGAGTGTGAAAGAACTCCTCACCAACATTAATACAGAAGATAAAAAAGTACCGGATATTATCGAACAACAGATTCCGAAAATTGAAAAACTGGTAAAAGCAATCGTAAAAAAAATGCAACTGGGCGGAAGATTATTTTATATTGGAGCCGGAACTTCGGGACGTATTGGGATTTTGGATGCATCAGAATGTCCGCCAACTTTTGGTGTTCCGCATGATATGATTATCGGGATTATTGCCGGCGGTGACACAGCGATTAGAAAAGCAGTTGAAAATGCTGAAGACGACACGGAACAAGCCTGGAAAGATTTAGCTAAATTTGAGATTTCAAGTCTGGATTTTATTATCGGAATTGCAGCTTCAGGAAATACGCCTTATGTTTTGGGCGCTTTGAAAAAAGCGAAAGAACACAACATAAAAACAGGAAGTATTTCCTGCATTAGCAACGGACTTATAGCGCAGGAAGCAGATCATCCGATTGAGCTAATTGTTGGTCCGGAATTCCTAACCGGAAGTACGAGAATGAAAGCCGGAACTGCTCAAAAACTGACTTTGAACATGATTTCGACTTCTGTAATGATTAAACTCGGAAAAGTAAAAGGAAACAAAATGGTAGACATGCAATTGTCTAACGAAAAACTGGTAAAACGCGGCATCAAAATGATTATGGAGGAACTTGGAATTGAATATGAAATCGCCGAAGAATTACTGCAAAAACATAAAAGTGTACGCGCCGTATTATTAGATCACAACAGCAAAAAATAAACTAAATTTTTAAATCTCAGCCAAATGTCATCAACCACAATTCTAATTTTCATATTTGTATATTTTGGTCTTCTACTTTTAATTTCTAATGTAATTAGTAAAAAAGGACAAGACAATGATTCTTTCTTTAAAGCAAATAAAAATTCTAAATGGTATTTAGTTGCTTTTGGTATGATTGGAACTGCGCTTTCCGGAGTAACTTTTATTTCGGTTCCGGGTGAAGTAGGTTCGCCAAACGGAGAACAATTCAAGTATTTTCAGTTTGTTTTAGGAAATGCAATAGGCTTTATCATCATTGCAAAAGTCCTGCTTCCACTCTATTACAGAATGAATCTGACCTCGATTTACAGTTATATCGAACAACGAATGGGAGTTAAAAGTTATAAAACTGCCGCTTCTATATTTTTAGTAAGCAGAACGGTGAGTTCGGCATTTAGATTGTATTTGGTTGTGATTGTTTTACAGCGTTACGTTTTCAACGATTTTCACATTCCGTTTCCCGTTACAGTACTTTTGGCTCTGATGCTGATTTTCTTATACACGTTTAGAAGCGGTTTAAAAACTATAATTATAACAGACACTTTACAAACCTTCTTTTTAGTAAGTTCTGTATTTATCACTATTTATTTTGTTTGTGACAGTTTAAATTTAACTGTTCTTGAGTCGGTTTCAACCATTCAGAAAAGCCAATATTCTAAAATCTTTTTCTTTGATGATTTCTTCACCAGCAAATATCATTTTGTAAAACAAATTTTAGGAGGAATGTTTGTTACCATTGCAATGGTTGGACTGGATCAGGATTTAATGCAAAAAAACCTGAGCTGCAAAAACATCGGCGAAGCACAAAAAAATATGTTCACTTTTACGGGGATTTTTGTTGTAATCAACATTATCTTTTTAAGCTTGGGTGCTTTATTATACATCTATGCCGAAAAAAATGGGGTTTCAATTCCTTTAGATACAGCGACAAATAAACCAAGAACCGATTTACTTTTTCCTGAAATTGCCTTAAATCATTTGTCTATTGTTCCGGCATTTGTTTTCCTTTTAGGAATTATCGCCGCTACTTTTGCCACTACAGATTCAGCCTTAACGGCTTTAACAACCTCTTTTTGCGTCGATTTTCTCGGAATGGATAAATCTGAAAACCAAGACAACAAAAGCAATGTAACCAAAAGACACTGGGTTCATTTTGGGTTTTCAATATTACTTTTCGTAGTGATTATTATTCTGAATTCATTTAATGATGCCTCGGTAGTAGCTTTAATTTTCAGGGCAGCATCGTATACTTATGGTCCATTATTAGGATTATATGCATTTGGATTATTACAAAAATCGCGACTAGTAAACGACAATCTGATTCCGTTAATCTGCATCATTTCTCCAATTCTGACTTATTTTTTAAGTGAATATTCGGCACAATTATTCGGTTATACTTTTGATAATGAATTAATCATCATCAACGGATTATTTACTTATATCGGAATTTATTTTACAAGCAAACGTTCCAGCGAACGAATCTCTTTTTAATTGCTCAAAAGCTATTTCATGAAAAATGCCCTTATAAAAACAGGATTGTTTGCAGTTATGCTTTTTTTTATCATCAATTGTGGTGTTTCTAAAAAAAACAAAACTGTTGTGGTAAAAAACCAGCCTGTTTCTACTCAAAACAAAGAAGTTTACACACCAAAAAACAAATTAGAAAAGAAACCTTTTGTTAAAGATTGTGATGCCGAAAACCGCTGGACAGATAGCATTTACAGCAAAATGACACTGGATGAAAAATTAGGACAGTTGTTTTTTGTTTCGGCCTATTCTAATAAAGATTCTGTTCATGTAAATAAAATAAAAGATTTAGTGTCCAATTATAAAGTGGGCGGCGTAATATTCTTTCAAGGCGGACCGGTTCGTCAGGCGAAATTAACCAACGAATATCAGGCAAAAGCAAAAGTTCCGTTGTTTATTGGTCTTGATGCCGAATGGGGATTAAGCATGCGTTTAGATTCTACTTACGCTTATCCATGGAATATGACTTTGGGCGCAATTCAGAATTTAGATTTAATTGAAAAAGTAGGACGAAATATGGGAAGCGAATGCAAAAGAATGGGAATCCATTTTAACTTTGCTCCTGTTCTCGACATTAATACCAATCCGCTAAATCCTATTATTGGCAATCGTTCTTTTGGCGAAAGCAAAACAAATGTTGCCAACAGAGCGGCGGCAATCATGAAAGGAATTCAGAGTCAGGGCGTTTTATGTACCGGAAAACATTTTCCAGGACATGGTGAAACCTCAGCAGATTCACACAAAACACTTCCTACGGTTTCTTCGACCAAAGAACATATTGATGAAGTGGAATTATATCCTTACAAACAACTTTTTGATGAAGGTTTAGCTTCTGTCATGGTCGCGCATTTGAATATTCCGAGTTTAGAATCCCGCGAAAATATACCGTCTTCTGCTTCTTATGCGATTGTAACAGAATTGCTTCAAAAACAATTGGGCTTTGACGGATTGATTTTTACGGATGGTTTAGGAATGAAAGGCGCAAGTAATTTTAAAGGCGTTGGCGATCTTGAACTGGCGGTTTTACAAGCTGGAAATGATATTTTCCTTTGTCCGGATGACGTTCCGCTTGCTCTGGAAAAACTAAAAACTTTTTATACCAATGGAGAAATTACAGAAGAACGTCTGGCGCATTCGGTTAAAAAAATTCTTCATTATAAATTTAAAGCTGGTTTAAATAAATACAAACCAATTGATCTTCAAAATTTAAAACAAGATTTAAACAGCCCGGAGAAAGATGCACTACAATATACTTTGTATGAAAATGCGGTTACGGTTTTAAAAAATGAAAAAGACATTCTTCCGATCAAAAATCTGAATCAGAAAATCGCGTATGTAAAACTGGGAGAAGATGTAAACAGTGATTTTGTTTCCACTTTAAAAAAGTATACCAACATTACAGAAGTTTCGAATACCAATATTGATTCTTTAAACGCAGAATTAAAGAAATACGATTTGGTAATTGTGAGTTATCATAAAGTAAATAAAGCTTGGGAAAAACAGGATTTTAATTCCAATGAATTGTTTTGCCTCAACAAAATAGCCGAAAACAACAAAGTAATTCTGGATGTTTTTGCAAAGCCGTATTCATTGCTTTCTATTCAAAATTTTGATGCTATAGAAGGATTAGTTGTTTCATATCAAAACGCTCCTATTTCTCAGATTGTTTCTGCCGAGATTTTATTTGGAGCAAAAGATGCCAAAGGAAAATTGCCGGTTTCGATTAATGATAGTTTTAAAGTAAACGACGGTTTAATTACTGAAAAAATAGATCGTTTAGGTTTTGAAACACCTGAAAATGTTGGAATGAATTCAGCCATTCTTTCTAAAATAGATGCCATTGCCCAAAAAGCAATCGATGGAAAAATGGCTCCGGGAATGCAGGTTCTGGTTGCCCGAAAAGGAAATGTTGTTTTTCAGAAATCATACGGATATCATACTTATACTAATGATGTAAAAGTTTCAAATACCGATTTGTATGATGTGGCTTCGATTTCTAAAATGATTTCTACGCTTCCAAACGTGATGCAATTGTACGATAAAAACAAAGTTACGCTAGATACAAAACTGGGAACGATGCTGCCGTTGTTTGCAAAATCAAACAAAAAAGACATTTCGTTTAAGGAGTTACTAAATCATTATGCGGGCTTAATTGCGTGGAGTCCGTTTTATAAATCGACTATAGATGCCAAAGGTTTTCCGCTTGAAAAATATTACCGAAAAATTCAGGAGAAAAATTTTACTACCAAAGTTACCGACAGTCTTTTTATTCGAAATGATTATCATGATACCATCATGAAATTTATTGCTGACTCGCCTGTTGCAACCAAAAAAGAATACAAATACAGCGATTTTACTTTTATTATTTTGAAGGAATATCTGGAAAGAATGACGCATCAAAAATTGGAAGATTTAAGTCAGGAAAACTTTTTCAATTCTATCGGAATGAATTATACAACCTACAATCCGTTATTGAAATTTGATCGAAATGTTATTGCTCCTACTGAAATTGATACGTATTTCAGACATCAGCTTATTCAGGGTTACGTACATGATATGGCTGCGGCTATGGAGGGCGGAGTTGCAGGTCACGCCGGAATTTTCTCGAACGCTCTGGATGTCGCTAAAATGATGCAGCTTTTTCTGCAAAAAGGAAGTTATGGAGGCGAACGTTATTTTTCTGAGGCTACATTTGACACCTTCAACACTTGTTTTTATTGTGCACAAGGAGTTGAACGCGGTTTAGGTTTTGACAAAAGATTAGGAAAAGATGGTCCGACTTGCCAATGTACTTCGGCTTCGAGTTTTGGGCATACGGGTTTTACGGGAGATATGGCCTGGGTTGATCCGGCAAATGAAACGGTTTACGTGTTTTTATCTAACAGAACCTATCCGGAAGTTGGTGAAGAAGGAAATAAACTGGCGAAAGAAAAAATTCGCGAGGATATTCAGAAGATTATTTATGAGTCTATCATTAAATAATGGTTGCTAAGCAAATATTCTAACACATAGAGACATAGATTATTTAAACTCAGAATAAGGCGTTTCACTCGCATTAACAAACATAGCTATGTGTAAAACTCTGGATTTTTATAATAATCTGTCCCTGTTTTTTCAAACAAAAAACTATGTTTCTATGTGTTAAAACATTTTCGCACCGCTATCAACAAACTTTTTGATTTTAGGGCTTTTAGGATTTAATTCCGTAACAATGGCATCAATTTTATCAAGACCACAGACTTTATGCGGCATGGTACCATTTATTTTATCTGAAGTTGCTAAAACAATTATTTTATTTGAAGCGTTTATCATTTCTTTTTTAATCACCGAAACTTCATAACCCATTTCTGTTAATCCTTGATTTACATCCAGACTACTCACGCCAAGAAAGCAAACATCGGCCTTAATTTTAGACAAAACCTGAACTACATCTATACCAATAGTAACCATCGCCTTTTTTTGCAGTTTTCCGCCAATAAAAATCAACTCGATATTGGGATGTTGAGACAATTGCATGGCGATTGGTAGACTATAAGTATATATTGTGGCGGTAAAATCTATTGGAATGAGTTTGCAAAAAGACAAATTGGTAGTACCACCACTCATAATAATGACCTGACCTTCACTAAGAAATGACAAGGCTTTTTTGCCTACAGCCATTTTTTTATCTTCATTAATAATCGTAATATCAAATACATTTTTAGACTTGTCTTTTACAAGAAAAGCACCTCCGTATACTTTATCAATAAGTCCTTTATTGTGTAATTCATTAAAATCCCTGCGTATAGTATCTTCAGAAATATTAAGTTCTAAAGCCAAATCAATAGTATTGATTTTTTCTACATTATTAAATTTACCCAGTATAAATTGATGTCTTTCTTTTTTTAGCATTTTAATTTTTTAATAAATTTAAAATTAACGCATTACGCAAATCAACATCAAAAATATATTTTTCAGAAATCGACTTGCGTATCAAATATAAATAAAAAAAACATAAATAAATGCGTTATTATGCATTTTATTATAATTCAAACAAATAAATTGCATAAACTGGCATTATTTAAAAATTATTCCTATTTTTAGATTCTCTAACCAATCAAATATTTTAAAATGAAAAAACTGTTATTTATTTTATTTGGAATTATTTTATTTGCGCAGCCCATTTTTGCACAAACAAAAACCGTAACCGGAACAATTAAAAGTGAAACAGACGGACTTTCTCTACCAGGAGTATCAGTTCTGATCGATGGAACTTCTAAAAGTACCGTAACCGATTTCGATGGAAAATTTAGTATCACTGCAGACGAAAATGAAACGCTTGTTTTTAGTTTCGTTGGATTTGCTACTAAAAGAGTTAAACTCTCCGCAGGCACTTCTGTTGTTAATCTTAGAATGGTCGAAGAACTTAATACACTTTCTGAGGTTGTAGTATTAGGATCCACCGTTCGTGCCACTCGTAAAGAGCTTGGTAATGCAGTGACAAGTCTAAAAGCCGAAGATTTAGTAAAAGCCCAGCCAGTTGGTCTTACCAGTGCTTTGCAAGGTAAAATTGCTGGTGCACAAGTTTCTCAAAACTCAGGTGATCCGGCGGGAGGTTTCAGCATCAAACTTAGAGGAACTTCTTCTATTTTGGGATCTTCAGACCCTTTATATGTTATTGATGGTGTAATTTTAAATAATGCTACAACTAACGTAACCAACTTAAATGTAACGACAGGAAATTCTAATATGCAGATTGGTCAGAACAGATCTTCGGATATTAATCCTAATGATATTCAAAGCATTGAAGTATTAAACGGTGGTGCTGCTGCCGCTATTTACGGATCGAGAGCTGCCAACGGAGTTGTTTTAATTACAACTAAAAAAGGTGTTGCCGGCGAAACAAGATACACGTTTGCAACCAGCGTCACTTCAAACCATATCAGAAAAAAAATAGACATGAATATGTCTGATAAACAATTCGTGAACAGTTCGCCAGCTTTATTCCCAATTCAGGGAAATCCGGCGAGTCCAACTACAGTAAATGTCTTAGGAAGAAACCTTGAGACAAGAACTATTGGCGTACAACGTTACGATTATCAGGATGATATTTTCACTACCGGAGTTGGTACAGATACTTATTTCTCTTTACAAGGTGGAGATGACAAAACAAAATATTTTGGATCACTTGGTTATTTATCAAATGAAGGAATCATCAAAAACACCGATTTCAAGAGAATTGGTGCTAAATTAAGATTGAAACATGATTTCAATTCTAAGTTATCTGCAACCGTTGGATTGAATTATGTAAACTCAAGTTCAAACGAAAAACCGGATGGAAACGTTTTCTGGAGTCCGATAAACTCTATTAATATTACCAACAATACTTATGATATTAATCAAAGAGACATAAATGGTAACTTATTGCCTGTTGACCCAAACAGAATCAATCCGCTTTCTATTATAGAAACATTCAAAATACAACAAAATACAGATCGTATTATTTCAGATCTTCAGTTGAATTATGTTCCTTTTAAAAACTTTAATGCCGATTTAATTTTTGGTCTTGACAATTACAACCAAAGAGGAAATGTATACATTCCAAGATATCCTTACACGGTAAATCCTGCGTATTACAATGATGGTTATGTTTCTGAAGCAACAAACAGAGTCGTACAATTTAACAACGATTTGAACTTAAGATATCTTTGGAACATCAATGATATATGGAAATCTACTACTTACGGAGGTTACAACGTTCAAACTTATCGTGACGATTTTGGCGCTATTGAAGGCCGAAACTTAAAGCCATTTATTGAAACTATTAATGCTTTTAATACTTTACTTCCGGGTTCACCAAGCGCAAGTCAGTCCAAATATAATTTATGGGGTTATTATCTACAGGAAACTATTGGATTTAGAGACCGATTATACATGACTTTGGCAATCAGACAAGATGCTTCGACTATTTTCTCGAGCGATAACAGATCTCAGTTTTATCCAAAAGCGAGTGTAAGTTATGTTCTTTCTGATGAAAAATTCATGCAAGGAATTCATGAGGTTGTAAGTTCTGTGAGATTAAGAGGATCTTGGGGAAAATCAGGAAGTTTAACCGCTATTAAACCTTATGCACGTTTTACAAATTATTCTACAGGAACACTTTTAGGAAATAGCACCTTTACAATGGAAGGACTTAAACAAGGAAACTTAGATTTAAGACCAGAGCAAAGTGTTACGTATGAAGTTGGTGGAGATTTTGGTTTTATCAAAGATCGTTTAAACTTATCGTTTAGTTATTACAATGCCGATATTGATGATTTATTATTGCCTGTTCAATTAGCAGCTTCTGAAGGTGCTACAAACACAATCAAAAATGTTGGACAAATGAACAACAAAGGGTACGAAATCAATCTTAAATATGATGTAATTAAAAAAGAAGATTTGCATCTTGATGTTTTTGTAAACTATAGCAGCAACCGAAATAAAGTAACTGGATTACCTCAAACTCGTTTTAAACTGGACAGTAACTTAGCGGGCGCACCGGTATTTGTTGAAATGGACAAACCAATTGGAATTTTCTACGGAACTTATTTTGCGAGAAATGCTGACGGAAGTTTATTACTAACACCTACAGGATATCCGCAAACAGAAAAAGGAGATGTAAACACAGGAACTCCACAAAGAGATGCATCTGGACAACCTACAGGAACTATTCTGAACAAAGAAATTGGAAATCCAAATCCGGACTATATCATCGCATTTGGTGCCAATATGAATTACAAAAAATTCGGTTTATCTGTGTTATTTGACGGCGTACAAGGTGTTGACGTTTTTGATGCCGATTACAGAACAAGACAAGGTGTAGGATCTGGAACTTTGGTTACAAAAGAGCTTAACGGAGAATTGCCACGTGGTTACATCTGGTCAGTTTATAATGTAGAAGAATTTAGAGTGGTTGACGGAAGCTATTTAAAATTAAGAGAAGTTTCTTTAAACTATTCTTTCGGAAAATTAAATAATTTCTTTGATGATTTAACGATTACAGCAAGTGGAAGAAACCTTATTTCATGGGATAACTTTACTAGTTTCGATCCGGAAACCAATTCTGGCGGACAATCATCTGTTGCGAAATATAATTTTGGAACAGTGCCAATTCCTAGCTCGTATACTTTAGCTGTAAAAGTTCAATTTTAATCTAATAAAAATATTATGAAAAAGATATTCATCCCTATAGTAGCCCTTTCATTACTTTTTATCGGTTGTAATGAAGATTATTTAGACCCGACCAAACCATCTCAGGAGCTAGTTTTTGGAACCAGAGACGGACTTATTGGTGCGGCAAACGGCTTACAACAACTTTGGACGATCGACAGAACAAGTCCGGTTTATAATACTATTACCGGAAACGGTTTTACAACAAAAGAATTACGATTGCTAAACGCTGGAAACGTTGACGAAGGTGAACTTTCTATTGGTGGCGGAGTTCTTTCGACAAAAAATAACGTCGTAAATAATTTATGGTCACAATGTCTTGTGATTAAATCCGAATCTCAAAAAGTAATTGATCATGTTGATGTTTTAACAACAGAAAATGAGAAAGCAAGTGTTCTGGTACATGCCTCTATTTTTAAAGCAATGGCCATCACAACTCTTGTGCAATATTTTCAGTCTGTTCCGTTAAAAACAGGAAAAAATGCCACTTTTGATACCAGAGCTGATGTATTAGCCGAAGCCATTAAAATCCTAAAAGCGACAGAACCTTTATTGGATAAAGCGACCGGGTTTTCAGGTTTAGTAGCCGGTATTAATTATAAAAATACCGTTTATGCACTTTTAGCCAGAACGTATTTAATGGCGGGAGACTATGATAATGCAATTACTTATGCCGGAATGGTTGATCTTTCTGCTAAATCAGTATTTGCTTTTGATCAGATTAGCCCTAACCCGATTGCTTATATTTCGATTACAACAAACAATGTATTTCAGCCTGTTGATTTAACTTTGGGATTACCAGCAGATTTAGCACCAATAAGTTCTGACGGAAGATTGAATTTTTACATCAAACCAGGTTCTAACCCAACAACTGCAACCGGATTTTTTGATTCGAATTTAAAACCAATACCATTATACTTACCTGGTGAAATGATATTGATTAAAGCGGAAGGATATGCAAGAAAAGACAATTTACCACAAGCAGTTATAGAATTAAACAAAGTTCTGACTAAAACTGCCGCAGGAGATACTTACGGAATTGGAGCTAATCTTGCGCCTTACGCAGGAGCAATTACAAAACCAGCAATTCTGACTGAAATTTACAGAAACCGTTGTATCGAAATGTACATGTCAAGCTTAAAACTGGAAGACAGCAGAAGATTTGAGCGCCCGGGTGCAAGTACACCAACAGCCGAAAGAAACCGTGACTGGTATCCTTATCCGGATTCTGAAAGAAACAATAATACAAACACTCCGCCAGATCCGGCAATATAAAATAATAAAAATGGGGGCGTATTTTATGTCCCCATTTTATTAAATAATAACTCGTTGGGTGTAATTATTTTTAACACATAGAAACATAGATTATTTTTCATATCCCTAAAAAGATTTAAAAAAGAAACTAGTTTCTAACACATAGCTATGTTTTTTAATGCAAGTGAAACGCCTTTTTTATAGATAAAAAAACTATGTTTCTATGTGTTAAAAGAGTTTTTTTTAATTACACCCAACAGGTTAAATAATAGTATTTGAATTTAGAAATAATTCATAAATCTACTTTTCATGAACAAGAATATCACCGCACTTTATCAAATTGCGCAAAAAGAAACCCGAAGAATTATTGGATTAATGTCTGGCACATCTCTGGATGGACTTGATATTGCTTTATGCGAAATTTCAGGATCCGGAGAAAATACCGAAGTAAAAATCATTCAGTTTGAAACCATTGATTATTCCGAAGAAATTAAAACTGAAATTCGTAAAGTATTCGCCAAAAAAGAAATTGATTTCCAACATCTGGTTGTCCTAAACGAATGGATCGGTTTGCTGCATGCCGAAATGATTAATACGAGTTTAAAAAAATGGAATATCACTTCTGATTCAATCGATTTAATTGCATCACACGGACAAACGGTTTTACACGCTCCGAAGTTTTTGCATCAGCTGGAAAAATTTCCAAATGCTACTTTACAAATTGGCGATGGTGATCATATTGCAGTTAAAACCGGAATTATAACATTATCCGATTTCAGGCAAAAACATATTGCAGCTGGTGGCGAAGGGGCTCCATTGGCTGTTTATGGCGATTATTTTTTATTCGGAAAAAAAGGCGAAAACCGAATTATGCTTAATATGGGGGGGATTGCTAATTTTACCTTTTTACCCGCTTCATTAAATGCCGATGAAACTTTTGTAACCGATACCGGAACCGGAAATACTTTAATTGATCTTTTTGTAAAGCATTATTTCCCCGAAAAAAGCTATGATAAAGATGCTGAAATTGCCAAACAAGGAACAGTAAATCCGATTCTATTAAACAATCTAAAAGACAATTCTTTTTTTCAGCAGGAATTTCCAAAAACAATCGGACCGGAACTTTTTGGTGCCGAATATGTAGAGGCTGCTTTGAAAAAAAGCAAAATTGAAACCATTTCTGCTCCGGATTTATTAGCCACATTATCCCGTTTTACAGCTGAAACCATAGCAGAAGCCATTCAATATGCCGTAAAAAATACCTCAGCCTCAATTGAAGATTTTAAAATCTATATGTCCGGCGGAGGCACAAATAATCCTTTAATCGTAAGCTGGCTGAAAGAATTACTGCCTTACCAGTTTTATAAAAGTGATGATTTAGGAATTTCAAGTGATGCCAAAGAAGCCGTGTTATTTGCCATTTTAGCCAATGAAACAGTAGCCGGAGGAGATTTTAATTTCGGATCACAAAAAATTCCATCCATTACAATGGGAAAAATTTCCATGCCGGATTAGTAATATAATTTTACATTTTAGTGCACTCAAAAAACAAACACATAGAAACATAGATTTTTATTTAAAAAAGAGTGCTAAAAAAGAAATATATTTCTTTCACATAGCTTAAACTATGTTTATTTAAACAAGTGAAACGCCTATATTTTAGCTTACAAAATCTATGTCACTATGTGTTAAAGAAATTACACACAACTGATAAAACAAACTACAAACAAACCAAATCTAATTACAAAACCAACCCAAAAATGAAAGATCGTATAATTTCAGTCGATGTATTAAGAGGACTTACCGTCTTATTAATGACATTAGTAAACAATCCCGGAAGCTGGAGCTATGTCTATCCGATATTAGATCACGCAAAATGGAATGGTTGCACTTTAGCCGATTTAGTGTTTCCGTTTTTCATTTTCATTGTCGGAATTGCCGTTCCTTTGGCAATGCCAATTAAAAAAGACAATGCCGAAAACGTTACTAAAATTATTACCCGATCGTTGCGTATCTTTTGCTTAGGATTATTTCTAAGCTATTTTTATTCGATTCATTTCATGGGTTTACAATCCGGAATTCTCCTTTTATGCATTCGCTTATTTTTCACTTTTTTAGTTGGTTATGCCTTAATTGGTGATTTTAAACCCAAAACAAAAACCATTTTAGCCGTTACAATTTTTATAATTCTGATTGGTTTAGCCTACAGCGGATATGAAAATTTTGCCAAAATAAGATTGTTAGGCGTTCTACAAAGAATTGGTATTGTTTACTTTTTTGTTTCGATTATCTATTTAAAAACCAATATAAAAACGCAGGCCATTTTAGCTGCTTCTATTTTATTGGGATATTGGGCAATAATGACACTGATTCCTGTTCCTGGTATAGGGCATCCAAATTTGGAAGTTGGAACCAATTTTGCATCATGGCTTGACAGTGTTTTACTTGAAAACCACATGTACATCGAAACCAAAACCTGGGATCCGGAAGGTTTACTAAGTACATTACCCGTAATAGGAAACGGTTTAATAGGTTTATTAATTGGTCAGCTATTAATTCAGCCAATACCAAAAATAAAAATCAATAAAATAATGGCCGGCATAAGTTTGATATTGATTCTTTTGGGTTTATTATGGGCTTTAGTTTTCCCTATAAATAAATCCATCTGGACCAGTTCTTATGTTTTGTTTACAGCAGGTTTGGCTTTATTATTGCTTTCTGTAATATATTATATAATTGATGTTTTAGGATACAAAAAATGGACAACCTTTTTACTTACCTGGGGAGTAAACCCAATGATTGTATTCTTTGTTTCCGGAATTTTGCCACGTGCATTAACGATGATTAAAATTCAGGATCCTCAAAATATATCAGACACAATCAACGTTAGGGATTATGCTTACAATTTTTGGATTAGTCCGCTTTTTGAAAATCAGCTGCTTTCATCCCTCACCTATTCTATAATTTATATAGCATTATGGAGTTGCGTACTGTGGTATTTTTATAAAAAGAAAATGATTTTTAAAGTCTAAATTCTTAAGGAAAACCATAATTATTATTGTAAAATTTAAATTTCTTATAATCATCTAAAAAAACTATTTTTGGTTTCTGTTAAAAAACATTGAAATGCATAAAAGTCAGTATCTAATATTCTCAATCCTATATATTCTTTTCTTTCCTGTACTAGCCAAAGCGCAGGAAAACACAATGCACCCAAAAAATGAATTTAGAGGGGTCTGGATTGCCACCGTTGTCAATATCGACTGGCCAAAAACAAGTGTTGATAATGTAGAAAAAGAAAAAGCTGATTATTTGGAAATTTTAGAAGCTTATAAAAAATTAAATTACAATGCCGTAATTGTTCAGGTTAGAAGTGTCGGAGACGCTATTTATCCTTCAGATTTGGCACCATGGTCCCGTTTTTTAACCGGAAAAGAAGGCCTGGCTCCAAACCCTTATTACGATGCATTAGCCTGGATGATCGAGCAGGCACACGCCAGAGGTTTTGAGTTTCATGCGTGGCTAAATCCTTATCGTGCTACTTTCGATTTGAATAAAAACATTTTAAGTCCCGGACACGATCTTTTCAAACATCCGGAATGGATGATCGAATATGGCGGAAAATATTATTACGATCCTGCTTTACCTGAAGTTCAGGAACATTTAACAAAAGTGGTAAAAGAAGTTGTAGATAAATATGACATCGATGCCATTCATTTTGATGATTATTTCTATCCTTATACCGTTCCCGGGAAAAGTTTTAACGATACCGCTTCATTCAAAAAATACGGAGCAGGTTTAAGCCTTTCAGACTGGCGTCGCGCTAATGTGAGCAATTTTGTACACACGATTTCGACAACTATTAAAGCCAGTAAACCTTGGGTTCAGTTCGGAATTAGCCCTTTTGGAGTTTGGCGTAATAAATCGGTAGATCCAAGAGGTTCAGAAACACAATCAACATCAAATTATGACGATTTATATGCTGATCCGGTTTTATGGATGGATCAAAAATGGATCGATTATATCCTACCTCAATTGTATTGGAGTATGAATAATCCTCGCGCTTCTTATTCAAAATTAGTAAAATGGTGGTCCGAAAACTCCAATAACACCGCTATTTATATTGGTCACGCATCATACAAAATCAGAGGTGATGGTGATAAAAGCTGGAATTTTATGAATGAAATTCCAACTCAGATTGATTTTGCCAGAAGTTTTAAAAATGTTTCCGGAAGTGCTTATTTCAGTTCAAAATGGTTCATGGGTAAAAACTTAGATGTAGTTCGTCATTTAGAAGAAAATCAATATAAATATCCTGCTCTTCCTGCAGCGGTACCAAACTTAAAACATGTAATTATTGATACGCCTCAAGTTTTGGAATACTCTAAAGACAGTATTAAATATACCTTTACAATTAAAAGTCCGCTAAATACAAATGTTCGTTATATGGTTATTTACGGAGGTGATCATGTTTCGAAAATTGACATTAACGACGCTACAAAAATTGTGGAGAAAGTAACCGTAAAAGAAGTTGACGGAAAAATTACATTCTCAGTTGCTGGAGGAAAATTAAACTTATTTAAAGCCTGTGCCGTAACTTTTATCGATTACTACGCAAACGAGAGTACACCAACTGCAATAGATCTTAAAAAACCATTCAAAAACTATATACCAGCCCAACCAAATGAAAATAGATAATAAACCATGGTTTTGGATCCCGCTTCTTAATTTCGCTTCCGGATTACCGTATGCTATAATTATCTCTGTTTCGGTTTTGATGTATAAGAAATTAGGAATTGATAATGAATCTGTAGGCTTTTATACAAGTCTTTTTTATCTACCGTGGGTAGTTAAACCTTTATGGAGTCCATTTATCGATGCGCATGGTACCAAAAGAAAATGGTTTTTATCGATGCAGATAATAATTTCTCTCATCTTTTTAGTTATTGGATTTACAATTCCTTTAAATAATTTTCTAACCTTAAGTCTTGCATTATTTACAATTGCTGCTTTTGCTTCTGCTTCAAATGATGTTGCAACTGATGGATATTATTTATTAACATTAAAACCTGAAGAACAATCTTTTTTCTTAGGTATTAGAAGTACATTTTACAAACTAGCAGGACTTACCGGAAGTGGTCTTATGGTACTTTTTGCTGGCCATTTAGAGAACAAATATCATGATAATGCCAAAGCTTGGTCTTATACAATGATTTTCGTTGGTTTGATAATGACCTTCATTACAGTATATAATTTTTTTGCTACTCCAAAAACAGAAGAAAATAACATATTAGACAAAAATACTATTGAGCACAAAAGTTTTACTGAAGTCTTTGCAACTTTTTTTAAAAAGAAACAAATCGGATTAATTTTAGCTTTCATTCTTGTCTTTCGCTTAGGAGAATCTCAATTACTAAAAATGTTAAATCCATTTTTAGTTGATCCGAAAAGTGTTGGCGGAATGGCTTTAAAAACTGAAGACGTAGGGATTATTTATGGAACATTAGGAATTACAGCATTAACTATTGGTGGAATTCTAGCCGGAATTACCATATCAAAACATGGCCTTACTAAATGCATGTTTCCAATGTTTTTAGCAATGCATCTTCCAATTATTGGATTTGTGGGATTGGCGCATTTCCAACCAGTAGAATTTTTTCATTTCCATTTAAACTTATATTTTTTCGAGTTCGATTCTAACCTTAATCTTTATACTTCTATTGTAGTTATAGCAGAACAATTTGGTTACGGTTTTGGTTTTACTGCTTTTATGATGTATTTAATTCATGTTGCCGAAGGAGAATCAAAGACCGCACATTATTCTCTTGCAACCGGTTTTATGGCAATGGGAATGATGCTTCCGGGAATGCTGAGCGGTTTTATTCAACAATATTTAGGCTATCAAAACTTCTTTGTTTGGGTTTTGATCGCTACAATTCCAGGTCTTATTTTATCACGTTTTTTAACTTTCCCAAAAGATTTTGGGAAGAAATCAGAAGAAGTTTAAACCCCAAATCAAACTTTTACCTATGGAAATCAATGAAAATTTGCAAGCCGAACGCAATCTGAAAGGAGCTGAGTTCGAAAAAACCGGAAATCCTGAAAAAGCAATTGAATTATATGAGGAAAATGTCAAGGAAGGCTTTAAAGGAAATCATCCTTACGATAGACTGGCAACAATCTATAAGAACCAAAATGATATTGAGAATGAAATTCGCGTTTTAGAAAAAGCCATTATTGTTTACGAAGAAATTACTCTTGTAGACAGAATTGAAGGCTTGCCAAAACTTTTCCGTTTTAAAAACCGATTAGAAAAAGCACTCGAAACCAAAAAACAATTAGCGAAGCAAAAGAAAGCAAAGTTGAAATAATTTTCTCACCATTAAGACATTAAGTAATTTAAGCCAAGCTTTATGAACTTTCTGTTGAAAAGGAGAAAATAAAGTAAAACTGTGCCCCTAAGCTTAATTTTCTTTTGCCACAAATAGATTAAACAATTTAAGTCATAGTTTTATGAACTTAATGCCTTAATGGTAAAAAATAAGATAACTAAATTTTTATTGACATGATTACTTTAAAACGCACCAATTCAGACGACATTGATTTTATAAATCTAGTTGTTTTATTAGATAAGGATTTAGCAATTAGAGATGGCGACGATCATGCGTTTTATAATCAGTTTAATAAAACCGATAAAATAAAACATACAATTGTTTACTACGAAAACGGAATTCCTGTTGGCTGTGGCGCTTTTCGCGAAAAAGAACCAGGCAAAACAGAGATTAAAAGAATGTATGTTCATCCCGATCATCGAAAAAAAGGAATTGCATCGGCCGTTTTAAAGGAACTTGAAATCTGGGCAAAAGAAGTAGGCTATACTTATACCATTCTTGAAACCGGGAAAAACCAGCCGGAAGCCATCAACTTATACCAAAAATTAAATTATACCATCATTCCAAATTATCCGCCTTACGAGGAAATGGATAATAGCGTTTGCATGAAAAAGACTTTATAATAATGAAAATCACAGCCGAAGCATTAAGACAAAAAATAGGACAGTTTTTCTTCCCAGCTGTTTTCATCAACGATACCGAAGAAAACATTCAGGAAACAGAACGCCTTATTAGAGAGCACAATATTGGCGGACTAACCTTTTTTCATAGTCGTGCGAGCGCTGCGACCAATTATGAAAGCAAGAAAAAAGTTGTTTTTAACGATGACAGTTACGAAAAAATCAAAGCTTTGATTATTCGTTATCAAAAAGCCGCTTCTATTCCACTTTTAATCAGTATTGATGCCGAATGGGGTTTGGCAATGCGCATCGAAAAAACACCGCAATATCCTTATGCCATTACGCTTGGTGCTTTACCGGAAAACAAATCAAGTTTAGTTTACGAAGTTGGAAAACAAATTGGTTTGGATTTAAAAGCGGCCGGAATTCAATATAATTTATCGCCTCTGGCAGACATCAACAACAATCCGAACAATCCTGTAATTGGTTATCGTTCTTTTGGGGAAAACAAAGAAAAAGTAGCCAATTTTTCGATTGAATATTTAAACGGAATGTCAGAAGTTGGCGTTCTAGGATGCCTGAAACACTTTCCCGGACACGGAAACACTAACGTTGATTCGCATTTGGGATTACCTGTTTTAAAGGAAACTCTGGAAGAATTAATGGAAAACGAATTATATCCTTTCATTAAAGGAATTGAAAATAATGTCGATTCGATTATGATTGGACATTTGGCTGTTCCAAATTTAAATGACGGAAAAGATACTTCGGCAACTTTATCAAAAGCGGTTATTCAGAATCTTTTACGTGATAAATTAGGTTACGACGGTTTAGTTATTTCTGATGCTTTAAATATGCACAGCGTTTCTAAATTATATGAAACAAAAGGTCAACTGGAATGGGAAGCTTTCAACGCTGGAAACGACGTTTTGTGTTTCACCGAAAATGTTCCCGAAGGAATTGAAGCCATTTATAAAAATGCTTCACCAGATCGTATTTTCGAAAGCTATGAAAGAATTAGAAAAGCGAAAGAAAAAGTTGGAATCTTATCAAATGACGATTTTATCTCAGGTGAATTAAATTTCCAAAAAACTTCTGAACTAAATCGTGAAATCGCTGAAAATTGTATCACAAAAATCATTGATAACGGAATTTCAGATTTAGCTAAAGAAGCGCATAAAAACAACACTTTAGCAAAACTAAGTTTATATAAAAATACCGAAAACACATTCTTCAAAACTTTAAATACCGAATTACCTTCACCGGAATTTGCTTTTGAAAATTTAGAAGTTTCAGATATTTCTGCTATCAAAAAAGAATTAGAAAACTTCGAAACACTCATTATTTCATTATTTGTTCCAAAAGCAAAACCAATGAATAATTTTGAAGTTAATAATGAAGTTTTAGAATTACTTTCAGACTTACTTCAAACCAAAAAATGCATTATTTACGTTTTCGGAAATCCATACGTTTTACCAATTATTCCGAATCTTAAAAAGGCTTTTGGGCTAATTCAGGCGTATCAGGATTTTGAAGAATTTCAAAAAACTGCAGGAATTCAATTTTTAGAAAAAAATAGTTTCAATGGTGTTTTACCAGTAAATATTGACATTCAGTAAGTTAAAAAGTTAAATAGTCAAAATTTATCAACTTATAAGTTTTTATAATCACATCTTATTGTAACTACCTGCACTTATGCCCTACTTTTGCATCAAATAAATTTTTAACGTAAAACGAATATTATGTCTTTAGTAGGAAAAAAATTCCCAAGTATTGCAGTAGATGCTATCTCAGAAATGGGTGACAATTTAAAAATCAACATTTTTGAAGAAGCAGTAAACAACAATAAAAAAGTACTTTTATTTTGGTACCCAAAAGATTTTACTTTTGTATGTCCAACTGAATTACACGCCTTTCAAGCTGCATTACCAGAATTCGAAAAAAGAAATACTATCGTAATTGGTGCTTCTTGTGATACAAACGAAGTTCACTTTGCGTGGTTAAATACTGCAAAAAACAATGGTGGAATCGAAGGTGTTACTTACCCAATCTTAGCAGATACAAACCGTAACTTAGCTAACATTTTAGGTATTCTTGATATCGAATCTACAAGCTATAGCGAAGAAACTGATTCAGTAATCGTTGAAGGTTCAAACGTAACTTACAGAGCTACTTACCTTATTGACGAAACTGGAAAAATCTTCCACGAAAGTGTAAACGATATGCCATTAGGACGTAACGTAAACGAATACTTAAGAATGGTTGACGCTTACACGCACATCCAGACTAAAGGTGAAGTTTGTCCTGCAAACTGGGAAGCTGGTAAAGAAGCAATGTCTGCTGACAGAATCAGTACTGCTGAATACTTAAGCGCAAACTAATTTTTTTAAGGTTCTGAGGTTCTAAGCTACTAAGGCGCTAAGCTTTTTTAACTGAACTTTTGAAACTTAAAATACAATTCTACAATACAGTCATTAGGTTCTAAGATTAGCACTTAGGATCTTAGAACCTCGATGACTTAAGATCTCAAAAAATAATTTTAACGTTAAGTCATTTTAAAGGACTAAGAGGCTAAAAAAACTTAGAACCTTAGCACCTCAGCGACTTAGCACCTTAAAAAATAAAGATATGTTAATCGACTTAAACGAAGATACGTTAGCAGATTTAGTTGCTAAAAACGAAAAAGTAGTAGTACAATATTCAGCTTCATGGTGTGGAAATTGCCGTATTATGAAACCAAAATTCAAAAAATTAGCAACAGAAAATGAAGCTATCACTTTTGTTTTGGTTGATGCAGAAAACTCTCCTGAATCAAGAAAATTAGCTAACGTAAGCAACCTGCCTACTTTTGCTACTTTTGTAAACGGACAATTAGTTGGCGAAACGCAAACTAACAAACAAGAAGTTTTAATCGATCTAGTAAACACAATTGCTTAAATTTAGATCCGTTAGACTGGCTTAGATTTTTAGACTTCTCAGAGGTTGTCTATAATCTTTAAAAAGGTCTAAGAAATCTAAGAATGTCTAAAAATCTAAGAAAGTCTAAATTATGAAATTACCAGTAATTAAGCATTTAACGCAATTCATCGAAGAAAACGATCAGGATTATATCATAGAAACGATCGAAGTTCTTGAAGCCATGACCGAAATTTCTTCTCTTAAAGATGAAGAATTAGACGTAATCGGCGAATTGATTTCAAATATGTATGGCGCCCTTGAAGTACAAAAATTGGTAGCACAGGGAACCGATAAAAAAGAAGCTTTAAATACGTTTATGAAACGTGTTTTAGGTTCAATCGATAAATAATCGAGCCTCTTTTTCAAAGAAAAAACAAAAAAACATGACAAAAAAAGCGTTTCTAATTAGAGACGCTTTTTTTAGTGGTCAGTTTTTAGTCTCAGTTTTCAAGCAATCTTTGTCAGGCTGAGCGGAGTCGAAGCCCACGCAAAGCAAATCGACAAAGATTGCGTATCTAGAGTCTCGGGTTACTTACCCGGGCTTCGACTCTGCTCAGCCTGACAGACTAAATCTAAAATCATCACTCCGAAATCTAAAAATCTAACATTATTTGGGCGAGCCACCATCCCGATAAAAGGGCAACTCACTTTGCGCCTATTCGCCCTTTTATCGGGATGCTGTCGGGCTATCCGCTCCGCTGCGGCGGATTGCTCCTATCCCTCTCGCAGGTAAAAGTTTTCAAAAGAAGTTTTCGGTTTAAGTCATAATAATTATTTACAAAAGTTTTTTCACACGACCTTGTCATCCTGACGAAGGAAGGATCTCCACAAGTAGCTCCACGATCAAACTCTGACAAAGCTAATGCATGAATATTCAAACAAATAAAACAATCAATTGCCTCCAGCTTTAGCTGGAGATATTCAAACAAGCATCAAAAAAGGCTTTAGCCAAATGCGTAATTTTGGATAAAGCCCTTTCCCTTATCTACAAAACCTCCAGCTAAAGCCGGAGGCAATTGAAAAACTAGATTACAGAGCAACCTGCGCGGGCTTCGACTTCGCTCAGCCTGACAAGATTGAGAATAAATTAATCTTACAATATTCTCCAAAAACAAAAATTATTATTAAAAATAAATCACAAATTCGTGAATTCGTGACGATCAAAAAGTACTCCTTAATCTATCCTTAAACGCACAACAAATACTTTTAGATTCAAATATTAATCCTTACTTTTGAACCTCATTAATTTAATCAAAAATCATGGCATCAATAACATTAGGAGGAAATCCAGTTCATACATCAGGCGAATTACCAGCAGTTGGATCACAATTAGCTGACTTCAAATTAGTTCAAAATGATTTATCAGTTGCTTCATTAAGTAATTTTGCTGGTAAAAAACTAGTTTTAAACATTTTTCCAAGTGTAGATACAGGAACTTGTGCAACATCTGTTAGAACTTTTAACGCAAGTGCAAGCGGATTAGAAAACACAACTGTTTTATGTATTTCAAGAGATTTACCTTTCGCTCAAAAACGTTTTTGTGGTGCTGAAGGTTTAGAAAATGTAGTAAACTTATCTGATTTTCAAACTGGTGCTTTCGGTAAAGCAAACGGTTTAGAAATCGTAGACGGACCATTAGCTGGTTTACACTCAAGAGCAATCATTGTGGTTGACGCTAACGGAAAAGTACTTCACACAGAACAAGTTGCAGAAATTGCAAACGAACCAAATTACGAAGCGGCTTTAGCAGCACTATAATACCCATACATGGAATTTCAAAAAGACAATACTTTTGTTACAGGCCGTTTAAAAAGCATGACTTATGCTTTTAACGGTGCTGTAAAATTGATTACAACAGAACATAGCATCATGGTTCAATTTTCATTGGGTATCCTAATGACTATTGCCGGATTTTATTTTCACATTTCACAAACCGAATGGCTTTGCCAAACATTAGCTATTGGTTTAGTTTTAGCGGTTGAAGGATTAAATACAGCGGTCGAAAAAATTGCTGATTTTATTCATCCTGATTACAGCAAACGAATCGGATTTATTAAAGATATTGCTGCCGGAGCGGTATTTTTTGCTGCAATGACTGCAATAGCAATTGGCTTAATTATTTATCTCCCAAAATTTATATAGGCAAGAAACGCAAGAATGGCAAAAAGTAAAAAAGAAACTGTAGACAAAAAAACCGAATCAAAAATCGAGAGCGTTAGGTCCTTCACATTATCCAAACAACAAAAATTTGTTCTAGGATGCCTTTTAGTACTCTTTTCGATTGCATTATTAGTTGCATTTATTTCGTTTTATGTTAACGGGCAATGGCAAACAGACCAAAGTGCAGTAAGTCAGCTTGGTGATCGTACCGAAGTAGTACAAAACTGGCTTGGTAAATTTGGCGCTTTCCTCGCCGACCTTATTGTTTACAGAGGTTTCGGGATTGCTTCTTTTATATTTGTTCGTTTATTTTTCTTAACCGGATTATTTCTTGCATTAGAACTTTCGACCAAAAAATTAAAAAACACCTGGTTTTGGGATTTATTTGCTGTAATAATTGTTTCTGTTTTATTTGGCTTTTTTGCTACTTCAGCACCAGAATTAGGAGGAACAATTGGTTACGAGCTAAATCTTTTCCTTCAGGATTATATCGGAAAAACAGGGACATTATTAACCCTTCTTTTTGGGCTAATCATTTATCTCATCTTCAAGATTAAACTATCTCCTGAAAAAATTCAGTCATATTTTGACTCAACAAAAAAAGAGTTCAAGTCAGAATTAAACTCCATTAAACCAACTCCACAAGAACCAGAAAGTGCATACAATCTGGAAGAGTTTGCCATTGAAGAAGATCAGGATTCTGAATTAGACAACATTCATTTAAAGACGGTTGATTCTCAATTTGAAATCAATAAAGAAGCTTTAAAACCAACCATTTCACATTCATCAGAGATTGATTTGAATCCGGTTTTAAAACCTGTACAAATGAATGTAAATCCTGTTACAGAAACCGCTGCTGTTCATACAGAAGAATTTGTTATTGAAAAAGCAGAAGAAGAAGATATTATTGAAGAAAATTTAGCTTCACGTCTGGTTGCCGATTTTGGATTGTTTGATCCGACATTAGATCTGTCCAATTACAAATTCCCTACAATCGATTTATTGAAAGAATACTCGACAGGAGGAATTACAATTAATCAGGAAGAATTAGAAGAAAATAAAAACAAGATTGTAGACACACTTCGTAACTACAAAATTGAAATCGCACAGATTAAAGCGACCGTTGGTCCATCTGTAACCTTGTATGAAATCGTTCCGGAAGCCGGAATCAGAATTTCTAAAATCAAGAGTTTAGAAGATGATATTGCCTTGTCTCTATCAGCCCTGGGAATTCGTATTATTGCGCCAATTCCTGGAAAAGGAACTATCGGTATTGAGGTTCCGAACAAAAACCCAACTATGGTTTCTATGAAAAGCGTTATTGGATCAGCTAAATTTCAGGAAGCTGAAATGGAACTACCAATTGCTCTTGGAAAAACCATATCCAATGAAACTTTTGTTGTCGATTTAGCCAAGATGCCTCACTTGTTGATGGCCGGAGCAACCGGACAAGGAAAATCTGTTGGATTAAATGCCGTTTTAACTTCACTTTTATACAAAAAACATCCTGCCGAAGTAAAATTTGTTTTGGTGGATCCTAAAAAAGTAGAGCTTACTCTTTTCAATAAAATTGAAAGACATTATTTAGCAAAACTTCCAGATACGGAAGATGCAATTATTACAGACAATGCAAAAGTGGTTAACACTTTAAATTCTCTTTGTGTTGAGATGGATAATCGTTATTCTTTATTAAAAGATGCGATGGTTCGTAACATTAAAGAGTACAATGATAAATTCAAAGCAAGAAAATTAAATCCCGAAGCAGGCCACCGATTTCTACCCTATATCGTCCTGGTTGTCGATGAGTTCGCCGATTTGATTATGACTGCCGGAAAAGAAGTAGAAATTCCTATTGCCCGTTTGGCTCAATTAGCCCGTGCAATTGGTATTCACTTAATTATTGCAACTCAAAGACCTTCTGTAAACGTTATTACTGGTTTAATTAAAGCCAATTTCCCTGCAAGAATTGCGTTTAGAGTAACTTCAAAAATTGACTCGAGAACCATTCTTGATACACAAGGAGCAGACCAATTAATTGGACGAGGGGATTTATTATATACAAACGGAAATGATGTAACGCGTGTTCAATGTGCCTTTATTGACACACCGGAAGTAGAAAAAATTACAGATTTTATTGGTGGACAAAAAGCATATGCTACGGCTTATTTACTTCCTGAGTTTGTTGGAGAAGAAACTGGCATCAATCTTGATATGGATATTTCCGACAGAGACACCTTATTTAGAGAAGCTGCTGAGATAATTGTTAATGCACAGCAAGGTTCTGCTTCATTATTGCAAAGAAAATTAAAATTAGGTTACAATAGAGCTGGCCGATTGATTGATCAATTGGAAGCAGCTGGAATTGTAGGTCCTTTTGAAGGCAGTAAAGCAAGAAGTGTGAACATTTTAGACTTAAGTGCTCTTGATCAATTTTTTAATAATGAACAAAATTAACCCCATCATGAAAAAGAAAATTCAGGAAATCAGTAACAATTCTATCACTAACATGACTAAAAAGTGTTTTCAAATGGCAATCGTAATGCTTTTGAGCTTCACTTCTATTCAGGCACAGGATAAAAAAGCCAAAGATTTATTGAACGAAGTTACTTCCAAAATAAAAAGTTATGACAATATTGTAATTGATTTTAAATATTCGTTGAATAACGCCAAAGAAAACATCAATCAGGACAGTAAAGGAAATGTAACCATGAAAGGAAATCAATATGTATTGAACTTTATGGGCGTAACAAAAATTTTTGACGGACAAAAAACATATACGATCGTACCGGAAGATGAAGAAGTTACTGTTTCTAAAGTAAATGAAAAAGATGATAACGCAATCACGCCTTCAAAAATGCTTACTTTCTTTAATTCTGGATATAAATACAATATGGATATCGTTCAGAATGTAAAAGGAAGAAAAATTCAGTACATTAAATTAGTTCCTACAAGTGGAAAAGACCAAAGAAAAGAAATTCTTTTAGGTATTGACGTTCAGACTAAACACATCTATAATTTGATTGAAACCGGAAAAAACGGAACAAAAACAACTTTAACCGTTAATTCTTTTAAAACCAATCAGCCATTATCAAAAAATCAGTTTACCTTTGTTGCTAGCAAATACCCAAAATATTACATCAACAAACTAGACTAATTACAAGGTTGAAAATTTTAGACAAATACTTACTAAAAACATTTCTGATTACATTTACTACGGTATTTGTAATCCTTTTTTTTATATTCATTCTACAAACAGTCTGGCTCTTTATCTCAGAACTTGCAGGTAAAGATCTGGATTTGATATTGATTGTAAAATTCCTGTTATTCTCAATGCCCCGAATAATCCCACTGGTTTTACCGCTTTCGGTCTTACTGGCTTCGATTATGACATTTGGAAATTTAGCTGAGAATTATGAATTTGCAGCCATGAAATCTTCAGGAATATCGCTTCAAAGAGCTATGCGTATTCTAATCGTTTTCATATGTGTATTGAGTATTGTGGCCTTTTGGTTTGCCAACAATGTAATTCCGTATGCAGAATACAAATTCGTTAACTTTCGAAAGAATATCGCGCAGGCAAAACCAGCCATGGCAATTGCCGAAGGACAGTTTAATGATGTCGGCTTTTACAACATTAAAGTAAATAAAAAGTCTGGAGAAAACGGAAATATCTTAACTGGCGTTACTATTCATGAGAAATCAAATAACGTTGGAGAAAACAAAACCGTTATTAAAGCAAAAGATGGTAAACTAATAAGTAACGAAAAATCCAGCATCTTAAAACTGGTTTTGAATGATGGTTATTATTATCAGGATGTTACACCAAAAAAATATGAAGATCGCGCCAAACTTCCATTTGTAAAAGCAGCCTTCAAAAAGCAAATCATTAATATCGATCTTTCTGAACTAAACAAAGTTGACGAAGATAAGGAAAACATTAGCAGTACAAATGGAATGCTGAATGTTAACGAATTACGATATACTTTAGATTCATTAAATAAAAATCTGGACAATGAAATCTTATCATTTTCAGAAAATATAAATCAGCGCGTTGGAATCAAAAGATCTCCAATTGAATTAAAAACAGATAAAAAGAAAAAACCTTTACCGACTAATCTTTTATCTCTATACACCCACAAGCAAAAAGCTGATATTCTAAGAATGGCAGCCAGTAATGTTACCAGCAATGTTTATTCGATTGAAACAACTCAGAAAGATTTAAAAGATAAACAAAGAGAAATCAACAAACATTTAACTGCATTGTATGAAAAGTTTGTAATTGCTTTTGCGTGCTTTTTAATGTTTTTTATTGGCGCTCCTCTTGGTGCAATTATCCGTAAAGGCGGACTAGGTTTGCCTATTGTATTTGCAGTTTTAATTTTTATTACTTTTCACTTCATCAATACTTTTGGAAAAAGATTATCACAGGAAGGCGGTATGACTCCTTTTATGGGATCATGGATGTCTTCATTTATTTTGTCTCCATTAGCAATTTTACTAACCTATCGTGCTACAAATGATAATGGGTTAATAAATTTTGATGCCATTACAACACCTATTTCACAACTATTTCAAAAAATTTCCGAGCGGTTTTTTCCAGCTCAAAAGCAACAATAATTATGTCAACAACAAAAATACAACTGAATACCATTGAAGAAGCTATAGAAGATATTCGTCAAGGAAAAGTAATCATTGTAGTCGATGATGAAGATCGTGAAAATGAAGGCGATTTTTTAGCTGCAGCTGAAAAAGTAACTCCGGAAATGATCAATTTTATGGCCACTCACGGTCGTGGTTTAATTTGTACTCCACTTACCGAAAGCCGTTGTAAAGAACTTGATTTGCGCGCTATGGTAACCAACAATACCGATCATATGGAAACTGCTTTTACTGTTTCTATAGATTTAAAAGGTAATGGAGTTACTACCGGAATATCTGCTGCAGATCGTTCTAAAACAGTTGAAGCTTTAGTAGATCCTAATACAAAACCACATGATTTAGCTCGTCCCGGACATATTTTTCCACTGATTGCAAAACAAGGCGGTGTTTTAAGAAGAACTGGACATACAGAAGCTGCAATTGATTTTGCCCGATTAGCTGGATTTAAACCTGCAGGTGTAATCTGCGAAATCTTAAACGAAGACGGAACAATGTCTCGTTTACCGGAACTTATAAAAGTTGCTAAAAAATTCAACTTAAAATTAGTTTCAATTGAGGATCTCGTTGCTTACAGAATGCAGCACGATAGCTTAATTGTAAAAAAAGAAGATTTTGATATCGAAACTCGTTTTGGAACTTTTAGACTAAGGGCTTACGAGCAAACAACAAATAAACAAATTCATATTGCTTTAACTAAAGGAACATGGAATTTAGGTGAACCCATTTTAACCAGAATCCATTCTTCACAAGTAAATAATGATTTGCTAGGCACATTAACTAATAATGCCGAACAGCAATTAGACGATATGTTTAAAGTAATAAATGAAAACGGAAAAGGTGCAGTTATCTTCATCAATCAGGATATGACAGCTGTAAATCTTTTAAACAGAATTTCGGAGCTTAAAACTTTACAGGCCAATGGAACTTTAAAAGCCCCAAAAGTTATTATTGATAGCAAGGATTACGGAATTGGAGCTCAAATTCTTCATGACATTGATATTTCTAAAATTAGATTGGTTTCAAACACAGAACAAACAAAACGTGTTGGAATGATTGGATATGGCCTTGAAATCACTGAATACGTTAGCTACTAATTTATGGGAACATTAGAAGAAAGAATTCAGAAATCTGAAACACGTATTTTTAAAGCCGTTTTCCCTAGTACAACCAATCATTATGACACTTTATTTGGAGGAACTGCATTACATCTAATGGATGAAGTTGCCTTTATTTGCGCAACACGTTTTAGTCGAAAAAAAGTGGTTACGATATCTACAGGTCAAATCGACTTTAAAAAAGCAATTCCTGCCGGAACTTTAATTGAGTTAGTAGCAAAAGTTGTGAGCGTTGGAAGAACAAGTTGTAAAATTCATGTTGATATTTTCATGGAACAAATGTATTCAGAGCTTCGCGAAACAGTAGTTTCAGGAACTTTTTCGTTTGTTGCTGTTGACGAAAACAAAAAACCAATGCCGATTTTAGATAATCTGGAATAAAAATTAAAAAAAAACTTTTCCGGAAATACTGATAATTAGACACTTGAAAATTAATTTAAAAAAGTTCCAAAAAAAGTTTTTATAATCGGAAAAGCACACTATATTTGCACTCGCAATCACAAAACGATAGCGACATACTGGAGAAATGGCAGAGCGGTCGAATGCGGCAGTCTTGAAAACTGTTGACTGTAACAGGTCCGGGGGTTCGAATCCCTCTTTCTCCGCTGAAAGTGAAACCCTCAACTTTTGTTGAGGGTTTCTTTTTTATAGCATATTATTTTCTTTGCAAATAATTGAAAAAAAATTTTCACAATCAAAAAAACGCACTATATTTGCACTCGCAATCACAAAACGATAGCGACATACTGGAGAAATGGCAGAGCGGTCGAATGCGGCAGTCTTGAAAACTGTTGACTGTAACAGGTCCGGGGGTTCGAATCCCTCTTTCTCC
>NZ_JAGYWA010000007.1:0-70050 GCF_018383905.1 Flavobacterium branchiicola | reverse complement strand
CGCACTATATTTGCACTCGCAATCACAAAACGATAGCGACATACTGGAGAAATGGCAGAGCGGTCGAATGCGGCAGTCTTGAAAACTGTTGACTGTAACAGGTCCGGGGGTTCGAATCCCTCTTTCTCCGCTTAAGGCAAAACCCTCAATTTTTATTGAGGGTTTTTTCGTTTTTATGCATAAACTGAAATCTCCGCATAAAGTATTAAAAAAGATATAATCTTCCATTTTTTTATAACATACTACTTCGCACTTCCCTCTTTATTTTCAATTAAAATCTACTTACTAGTAGTTATTATACTTCAAAAGACAAATCCAAATCTGGCACAAAATAATAAACAGGACTTATTTTCATTTTTACTTAAGCAATTTGCTTGATAAAAAATTTCCCAATACAAACTTTCTCAAGTACGCTGGCAATAAAATTTTCTAATACTATACATAACACTTTTAAGCTCTATAAAACACGTATTTCTACTTGCCCGTAAAACAATTATATACAATACTTTAGCATTGCAATAAAAAACAGTCAAATAATTACGGTCGCAAATCACTACAGTTAGATGACTCCTTTTTTTATTTAATTGTCAATTAACTATTTAAATCAATATAATTATGGACGGAACAATTGGAGAAATACGTCATTTCGCCGCTGGATTTACGCCTAGAAATTGGGCACCCTGCAATGGAGGCTTAGTTGCAATTAGAAGTAATACAGCATTATTTTCTATCATAGGAACATATTATGGCGGAGATGGGTCAACTACATTTGGATTACCTGACTTTGGTGGTCGTGTAGCTATAGGAATGGGTCAGGGACCTGGTTTAACAGACTATATCATTGGTGAAAAAGCGGGGCTAAATACTGTGATGTTAACCACCGCAGAACTTCCGCAACATACACATGTTTCATCTGCAGCTGTTGCTATTCCGGCTTACTCAGATTTTGGTGATGCCAATACTCCTGGTGGAAATATTCTGGCCGCCAAAGGTGCTATGTACAGTTCTGTTGCTGGTGAAGATGAAATGAGATCAACGACATACAATGTAACTGTAACTCCTATTGGTTCAAATCAGCCGCTTTCGATAATGCAGCCTACAATTGGTATGAATTACATCATCTGTCTTACTGGTACATTTCCTAGTCGTTCATAAAGTGATTTAAGAAAATTTTAAATAATTAAATAAAATATTATGGAAGGAACTATAGGAGAAATCAGATTATTTGGCGGGAATTTCCCTCCGGCAAATTGGGCTTTTTGTAACGGAGCTAGTATAAGTATTGCTGAAAATGAAACTCTTTTTGCATTAATTGGTACAACTTATGGAGGCGATGGCCAAGTTAAATTCAATCTTCCTGATCTTCGAGGACGTGTACCTGTAGGTACAGGTCAGGGTCCGGGATTACCAAATGTGGTACTTGGTCAGGTTGGTGGTGCAGAAACTGCTAATATGTCGATTGGTCAAATGCCAACACATAACCACGTAGCAACGGGTTCAATTGCTCTGCCAGCAACAAATTCTGCAGGAAACACAGGCTCTCCAACAGGAAATATTTTAGCGGGATTAACGCAGGCATATAATACAACTGACGGAGGTGATACTTTAAAAGCCGGAACTTCGGCAGTTACCCTGGCACCCACTGGCAATGGTGGTCCATTTACCATCATTCAACCTTTCCTTGCTACAAATTATATTATTTGTATGCTAGGTATTTTTCCAAGTAGAAACTAATTCAAAATAAAATATTATGGATGGAACAATGTCTGAAATTCGTCTATTTGCACCCAATTTTGCGCCAAAATCTTGGGCAATTTGTGCAGGGCAGCTTCTTAGTATAAGTACAAATCAAGCATTATTTAGCCTTTTAGGAACCACTTATGGTGGTAATGGTGTTCAAACTTTTGCATTACCAGATTTTAGAGGCAGAATTCCTGCAGGCGCTGGCGTTGCTGCTGGAATTATGCAATTTGTACCAGGAATGGTATTGGGGACAAATTCAGTGACTGCAACAAGCCAAAATTTACCAAATCATACGCATGCGGCACAAGGTACATTTGCACCCAAAGCTTATGCAGACACAGGAGATACTGGCGCACCTGCAGATGCTAATTTAGCTTCTTTGCCTTCACTTTATTCTACAGAAGCAGCTAATACTACTTTAAAAGCCACAGCACCTGCAATTACAGTAGCCCTAACCGGGAACAATCTGCCAATACCAATTCAGCAGCCTTATCTGGGCATGAATTACATTATATGTCTTCAAGGAGTGTATCCTAGTAGAAACTAGCAAAAAATACCCATTAGAGCTCTAATGGGTTGTTTTGTTTTTTTTAATACCAATTAAATTGTTTATGAAAATAGCTTTACTCTTGCCAAGATCTGTTATTTATCCTTCGATGTCTTTCGATATAATGGATGGTTTTAAATCTTCGCTAAAAAAAATAGGAATTGATGAAAAATACGAAATTGTAACCGCCAACATTGGAGTGGGCGGAAACAACAAAGAAATTTATGATTGCTCAGAACAATTTCTTTTAAATGGCACTGATATCATTATTGCCTACATTAATCCTGCTTCTGCCGAATTTATACAACCTCTTTTCGAAAATTCCGGAAAATTACTTATTGTGCTCGATAGTGGTTATCATTTTCAAAGCTTTGAAAAAAAATTATCAAACGTTTATTTCATTTCATTAGAAGGCAGCTTATGTTCACGCGCCATAGCTCGCAAGGCTATTGAAGAAGGAACAAATAATTTTGCCTTTACCTGCTCATTTTATGATGCGGGTTATCGTTCGTCTTACACCTACTCTACCGCGGTTGAGGATAAAGGAATAGCTATTAGCTATAACCACGTTACACCTTTGAAACGTGCAGATCTGAATTTAAGTCCATTAGAAGAATATATTGAAAAGAATACTGATGTTTCTCTTTTTACTTCTTTTTGTGGCGATATGGCTGAGGATTTTTTCAGAGCATCATCACAATTAAAAAATATTGCTTCGTGCAAAACTTATGGAAGTGGTTTTACAGCCGAAGAATTATGGTTAAATAAAATACCTTATCCGGGCTATAACTGGAGCTGTGCAATTCCATGGTCTATTAATACAATTAATAAAGAAAATGAAGATTTTGTATTTACAATGCAAAATATAAAAAAACAGAAAGCTAATTTATTTTCTCTTCTAGGATGGGAAGCTGCTTTATTTATAGCAAACTCAAATGACAACTCTTTAGACAATATTGCTATTAACTCTCCAAGAGGAACAGTTTTTATGAATCCGGAAACCGGTTTTTCAGAAGCGCCTTTGTATTATGCTACTGTAACTAAAAATGAAGAGACAGGTAATTGTTTATTAGAAGACATAGCCGAGGTTACTCATTTAGATGAAGAACGTAAACGCTTGCGATATCATATTTTGGAAGCGCAGAATATCCCTTCAAATTCGTGGTTTAATTCATATGCATGTTTAGAATCATGAATCCGGTACGTGACATAATCGTTTTATGCAACAATAGAATGGCATTTCCTGCTATACAAACCTTACATGGACTTGGAAGACTACATACAATTGGAGTTTCTGCAGAAAATGAAGATGTAAAAGCATTTTGCTCTCATTTTGCTTTACAGGAAGGTATTAATTTAATAGAGATCGAAAAGTCTAAATTAACAGGCCAACTAAAGGAAATCGCAGAAATTGTTTCGTTAAAATATATTTTTACAATGACATTTCCATGGAAAATACCGGAAGAAATTATAAAACAGCATCCAAATCTATTTTATAATTTCCATTATGGCCTTTTACCTGAAATGCGTGGTGCTGATCCTGTTTTTGAATCTATAAAAAAACAAAAAAAAGAAACCGGAATTTCTATTCACAGTATTGAAAAAGAGATTGATAAAGGAAAAATAATTCTGATAAAAACATTGCCGTTACATACTGACCTTACACATGGAATGGTTTGTACCCACTTATCTTATCTCGGTTCCTATTTATTGCCCGAACTCTTAACGTTATTACATCTTAATGAGCAAGGTGCAAACCAGGATGAAACAAAAGCGGCATATTATAAAAAACCTACCATTACTGATGTCAGCATTCAGTGGAATCATCAGGATTCAAAAGCGATTCAGGCTTTAGTAAATGCCTGTAATCCCTGGAATAAAGGTGCTTACACGCATTGGAATGGACTAAATGTACGATTTGTAGAAGTTTCACAAATTGACAATGCTATCATACAGTCAAAAATTCCGGGAACAATTTTAGAAATAAATGAAAATAGCGGCTTAATAATACAATGCTATAATAATACTCAACTTCGTATAAACACCATTTATACAGAAGAAGGATTTATGAGCGGGCACAAATTGCTTGCTTTTGGTATAAAAAACGGCGAGCAATTTGCCTCCTTATAATTTAACTAACTTAATTATGAAACATTTTTACTCTCAAATTAAAAATTTTATAAATATTGCCTTGTTTTTGGGGATATTTTTGCAAAGTTTCTCAGGGTACTCTCAAACTTTAACAGTTGGGGATATTATCTTTACTGGATATGATTCCACTTTTAATGCTACAGATGGTGATGCCTATTCTTTTGTGTGTCTAGTTCCTATTCCTGCTTCTACTACAATATCTTTTACTGACAGAGGGTATTTTGAAACTGGTACATGGCAGGCAGTTAGTACTCTTGAAGGTACTGTTTCCTGGACTTCAGGAGCAACAGTTATTCCAACAGGAACAGAGATTATCATACAAGGTAAGAAAGCTTACATTTATAATCTTGCCGGTGGTACAACCACAGAAAATGGTGTGGTAACCCAAACTGAAGGTACTATGACAAATGGACTGGTTTTATCAGGTACGGGTGATCAAATAGTTGCTTTTCAGGGTGGATCAGGTGTTGTTACAGGTGCCGGAGTTACATTTATTAGCGGTCTACATTTTTTTCGCTGTGCACAAGGAACAACACAAAGCGGATGGGATGATCCACTTTGTGCAAATGGATCAAATGGTTCTGTAATGCCTCCAAACCTTGTTGGCGGTACAAGTGCATTTTATACTGAAGGAACTACTCCCGCGTCGGCTAAATTTAATAGCGCCAGTGGTGTACCCATTACAACGGTAGCACAAATTAGAACTGCTGTAATGAATCCGGCAAACTGGACGCTTTCTGCAACTTCTCTTCCGTTGCCATCAGCTGCCACTTTTTTAGGAACTCCTCCAACAATAACAGGCAACCCGCCAAATAGAACAATTTGTCCTGGCAATAATACCACTTTTTCTATTACTGCAAATAATGCAACTGGTTACCAATGGCAGGTGAATCAAGGATCAGGTTTTAACAATATTTCTAATGGAGTACCCTATTCCGGAGCGCTAACAGCAACATTGACCTTAACCGGAGTAACCGCTGCAATGAGTGGCTATCTCTATCGTTGCGTAGCAACAGGTGTAGGCTCTGTTAACTCAAACAATGCAACATTAACAGTTCCAAATACAATCGTTACTACAACCGCACAAACCAATGTTAGTTGTAATGGTGGTACTAATGGCTCTGCTACAATAAGCGCAACGGGGGGTATAACACCTTATACCTACTCATGGAGTCCGTCTGGAGGAACTGGGGCAACAGCCAGTAATCTTGCTGCCAACACTTATACTGTTACTGTTACAGACAATATTGGGTGCATGACATCACATACTGTAATAATAGCACAACCTACAATAGCACAATCTTCACCAGCCATAACTACCCATCCTGCTTCTTTTTCAGCTTGCGCAGGTACTAATACCTCTATTACTGTTGCGGCAACCAATGTAGCAACTTATCAATGGCAGGTAAATAATGGTCTAGGATTTGCGAATATTAGTGATGGAGGTACTTCTCCTAACTATGCAGGAGCAACTACTGCAACTCTTGCCATAGATAATATTACAGCGGGAATGGATGGTTTGACTTACAGAGTTATACTAAAAAGTTCTTGTTTATTTACTACAACATCAAATAGTGCAACACTTACTTTTACCCCACCTACTTTAATTGTTACAAATCCTGATGCAAGTACAATATGCTCAGGATCAAATACTACATTTTCTGTTACCGCAGCAAATGCAACCGGTTACCAATGGCAGGTAGATCAGGGAGGCGGTTTTAACAATATTTCAAATGGAGCGCCTTATTCGGGAGCGACAACATCTACACTTACTATAACAAATGCAACAGTTGGATTGAGCGGATATCTGTACAGAGTAATCGCTACCGGTACCTGTGCACCCGCAACTTCAAATAATGCTGCACTTACTGTAAATCCGGCACCTTCTATTTCAATTCCTCCATCTCCAAGCACCATTTGCGCAGGAGCAAATACTACATTTTCTGTTACCGCATCAAATGCAACAGGCTATCAATGGCAAGTAGATCAGGGAGGAGGTTTTACCAACATTTCAAATGGAGCACCATACTCAGGAGAAAATACTGCAACTCTTACTATCACAGGTGCAACTGCCGGACTTAGCGGATCTGTGTATAGAGTAGTAGCAACAGGAGGTTGCACTCCGGCTGCAGTTTCAAATAGTGCTGCTCTAACAGTAAACTCATCACCTTCTATTTCAACTCAGCCCTCTGCAAGCAGTATTTGTACAGGCGCAAATACTACGTTTTTTGTTAGCGCAGCAAATGCAACCGGTTACCAATGGCAGGTAGATAACGGATCGGGTTTTACCAGTATTTCTAATAATGCAACTTACTCAGGTGCTACTACAGCAACACTGACTATTACAGGAGCAACTGTCGGACTCAATGGGTATCGCTACAGAGCTATAGCTTCTGGTGTTTGTACACCTGCAGCACCATCAAATGATGCTTTGCTAACAGTTGGCTTTACTCCTGCTATTACAGCAGAACCATCATCAATAACTGTTTGTATCGGTGAGAATACCACTTTTACTGCTGCAGCTTCAAATGCAACAAGTCTTCAATGGGAAGTAAATAACGGATCAGGTTTTACTAATGTAAATAATGCAGCTCCATACTCAGGAGCAACAACTTCGTCACTAACCATCACAGGAGCAATTGCTTCTTTAAACAATTATCAATATCGCTTAATAGCAATTGGAGGATGTCCTCCTAACGCCACTTCTCTGGCTGCAACATTAAAAGTACCAACAATTCTTGCAAATCCCACACAGACTAATGTAAACTGTAATGGAGGTGATAATGGTACTGCAACAGTTGCACCATCTGGAGGAACTGCACCTTATACTTTCCTTTGGTCTAATAACCAAACCAACGCAACAATAACTGGCTTAATCGCCGGAAGTTACAGTGTAATAATTGAAGATGCTAATCATTGTCAAATTACACAAAATTTCACTATAACACAGCTACCTTTATTAGTGGCTTCACAGGGGACAATAACCAATGTAAGCTGTTATAATGGTACTAACGGAACTGCAGCTGTAAATGTAACCGGAGGTGCTGGTGGATATACTTATTCCTGGGCTCCAACTGGAGGAAGTGCTGCTACTGCTACTGGTCTTGCAAGCGGAACATATACTGTGACCGTTACAGATGCAAACTTATGTCAAACTACTCAAAGCTTTGTTGTTGGGCAACCCAATGCTCCTCTTTCTGCAACTACAAGTCAAGATGATATATTGTGTAATGGATATGCAACAGGATCTGCCTCTGTAGTGGTAAGTGGTGGAACGCTAGGTTACACGTATTTCTGGGCGCCATCAGGAGGAACAGCAGCGACAGCCAGCAATCTTACTGCGGGAGTTTATACAGTAACGATAACAGATGCTAACTCATGTCAGATAAATAAAACTTTTACGATTACCGAACCGGCAATAGCCTTAACGGTTACTCCGGTTTCGCAAACTAATATAGCCTGTTTTGGTGAAGCTACCGGCTCTGCAACTGTAAGTGCAAGCGGCGGAACGGGAGCTTATAGCTATTCATGGGCACCTTCAGGAGGTACCGGAGCAACAGCTTCTGGCCTAATAAGCGGGACTTATGTAGTTACGGTTACAGATGATAATGGTTGTCAACAAACACAAACTTTTACAATTGGCCAACCAGCTGCACCATTATCTGCCACTACAGCATCAACAGGTATTAGTTGTAATGGAGGAAGTAATGGTACTGCAAGTGTGACAGTATCAGGCGGAACTCCTGGTTATACTTATGCATGGGCCCCACTTGGAGGTATCGCATCATCTGTATCAGGCAGACCAGCGGGAGATTATACCTGTACGATCACAGATGCCAATGGATGTTCAATCGTTAAAAATATTACAATTGGTACACCAGCTCCATTTTCAGCTTCAGTTTCAACAAGCGATGTTTCCTGTAATGGAGGAGCCAATGGTACTGCAACAATAACTCCTTCTGGGGCGACTTTCCCTTATAGTTATACTTGGACCCCTTATGGTGGTTCAGCTGCAACTGCTTCCGGATTGGCCGCAGGAGATTATTCGGTACTCGTTGAAGATGCGAACGGCTGTGTATATTCAGTAGATGTTCATATAAATCAGCCTGCGATTTTAGATGCAACGATATCAAAAACAGATGTTCTGTGTAACGGAGGTGCAACAGGAACCGCAACAGTAACACCTTCTGGAGGTAATAGTTCTTATACTTATTCATGGGCTCCATATGGTGGAACTGACGCAACTGCGACTGGTTTATCAGTAGGAGTCTTCGATTGCACCATCACAGATGCAAAAGGCTGTTTTATTACAAGAAGTATCACCATTAATCAGCCTGCCGTGCTTACTGCGACAACATCTCAAATTGATGCAACTTGTAGTACATCTGGTCAGGCTGGAGTTACTCCTTCTGGAGGAACTACACCTTATAGCTATTCATGGTCTCCATCGGGCGAAACTACAGACATTGCAACAAATTTAGCCGCAGGAAATCATAGTGTTGTAATTACGGATGCTAATGGATGTACTTTAACTAAAAACTTTGTAATTATAACCAACAATACATTAGTGGCAACAATTGGCCAATCTGATGTTTTATGTCATGGCGCAAATACAGGTTCAGCCAGCGTTGTTCCTTCAGGAGCACCTGGACCATTTACTTATGTGTGGGCACCGTCTGGCGGAAATAATGATACAGCAAGCAATCTTACAGCAGGAAATTATTCGGTAACAATAACATCGTCTAATGGATGTACAATTGTAAAAAATGTTACAATAACAGAACCTTCTGCTATTACCTTAGTACCTTCTCAGGTTGATATTTTGTGTCATGGAGAAGCTACTGGTCAGGCTAGTATTACTGCCACCGGAGGAACTGGAGCTTATACCTATTCATGGGCACCTTCTGGGGCAACTGGGGCAACAGCCACTGGTTTAGCAGCAGGAACACATACTGTAACGGTAAAAGATGCAAATGGATGTACTGCTATACAAAACTTTACAATAGTACAGCCAAATGCAATTATAGCAACAGTTTCTAAATCTGATGTCACTTGTATCGGATCTAATAATGGTTCTGTTTCTTTAAGCGTAACTGGTGGTACCGGAGCTTACACCTATTCATGGTCATCATCACCAGGAACCGGATCAAGTATCTCTGGTCTTTCAGCGGGAACTTATGCAGTAACTATTACTGATGCCAATTCATGTTCAATAACAGAAAATATTATTATTACTCAACCTGATAATCTAGTTAATTTAAGCACACTAACACCAACTAGTGTTACTGTATCAAGTGCTGTTTTAACAGGAACTGTTTTTTCTGACGGAATTAACAGAGATAATGGCAGTTGTTTAGCCGAAGCCGGTTTTGTCTTCGCAACACATTCTAATCCTTCTGTAACAGATACTAAAGTTACTATCGGTAGTGCTTTAGGTTCACTTAGTTCCCCTTTATCTAATTTAAAAGGTAATACAACTTACTATGTTAAAACCTATGCTATTAATAGTAATGGTAATGTGAATTACGGAAACGAAATCAGTTTTACAACCGAAAAATACAAGCTTACTATTACAGCAACAGCCGGACATAAAAAAGTGTATGGCACAGCAGATCCGGTTTTCGATTATACTGCGGCTGGATTTGTAAATGGTGATACATCTGCAATAATTTCTGGTAGTCTTTCGAGAGAAGCCGGAGAAGATGTTGGTACATACAACATTACAGCAGGAACTATTAGTGCTGGTGCAGACTACACAATCGTACTTGAAAGTGCTACTTTTGAAATTATTAAAGCAGATCAGGTAATTACATGGTCTCAAACTTTAGAATTTGGATGCGATACCGGAGAAGAAGCACAGCTTACTGCCTCTTCAAACAGTGGACTTCCAATAAATTATTCTATAGCTAGTTCAAATATTGGCGAAATATCAGGAACAACTTTACATATTAAAAATTCTGGTAGTACAACAATTACAGCGGCTCAAAATGGAAATCTGAATTATAATCCTGCAACAGCAGTTACAAAACCAGTAACTGTAAGTCAGTCCGGACTTGTTATTCAACAATGGTCTGATGTGCTTTTATTCAATAACCAAAGTAAAATCTTTGTAGCATTCCAATGGTACAAAAACGGAGCAGCGGTTGCTGGTGCAACACGACAGTATTACAGCGAAGGTCAGCCTTTAAACGGAACCTATTATGTAATTGCTAAGGATATAAAAGGAAATTCAATCAAATCGTGTCCGCTTGTATTAACCGGAGCAGTTTTCACAAATACTTTAAAAGTATATCCTAACCCGGTAAAAGCATCGAATGAATTTACTTTAGAGTGTAATTTTAGTGAATCTCAACTAAGCGGAGCAACAGTAACCATCTTTAACATTACAGGAACACTGGTTCAGACTATTTCTAATGTAAAAGCTAAAAATCAAATTACTGCACCGTCTCAATCAGGAGTTTATATTATAATGCTTACCTTATCAAGTGGTCAGCTGAAAACAATCAATTTATTGGTAAACTAAAGAATGGGATTTAATTAAAAAACAGATGAAAATGAAATTTAAAATCGTAATAGGCCTATTTTTATTATATAACCTTAATACAAATGCTCAGGAAATTAACATTAAACTCAACGGAGGGCTGTCTGGAATTCTTTATGACAGCCCCGTGGGTGATGGCGAACTGAAATTTGGAGGAGGATTAGGAGTTGGATATACGCATTTCTTCAGTAATCATTGGGGAATTGCTACTGGTGTTGATTTTATGTACAATCAAAATAGTTTTAAACTTAATGATGGAACAACAATCAACTCTTATGAAGTTGACGATCAAACCTCAGCTTTTGAATATCGCGTAACACCAAAGGGTTATAAAGAAGAGCAACACTTTATTTCTTTTGCAATACCGGTACTTTTACAATACCGAACGATGATGGCGAGCCAGACACAATGGTATTTAGGATTTGGAGGAAAAGTATTGTTTCCGGGCAAACAAACCGTAGAAGCCTCTGCGAGCGAGTTACAACTTAGCGGTTATTATCCTGATTTAAATCTTGTGATTGATGATTTACCTTCACACGGATTTGGAAAAGTAACCAACTGGCAGGATAAAACTACTGTTAGTCTTGAAACTGTATTTTTACTAAGTGTAGAAACCGGTCTTACTTTTAAACTTAAAGATAATTTGCAATTGTATACGGGAGTTTACGCAGATTACGGTTTAACAGATTTGGCTAAAGACACTCCAAACCAAAATATTGTTTCTTATAGTCCTAGCGGATTAAATGCGGCTGAGGCAAAAGGTGTTATCGGCAACAAACAAATTGTTGAGGAAAGCCGTTATTTTTCTGCGGGAATTCAGTTAAAACTTGGCTTTATGCTAAATAAAAACAAGCAAGAACCTGTAAAAACTACCGTAGCTGAACCAAAAACTGAAGCTCCTGTTGTGGCAACAAAGCAACCTGATCCTGTACCACAAAAAGTGGCTGAGGTACCTGCTCCTGCTAAACCAAAAGAAGTAACAGCCGATCAGCGTGCTTACATTGAAAAACCTTTGGCTTTTCAAGAAGTAGGGAATACAGCTGTTTCACCACAGTTAGCTTCAAGACTTGATGAAATTGCAAAAATCCTAAAAGAAAGCAACTCTACCGAAGTGAATATTACAGGATATACGTGCAATATTGGTACAGAGTCACGCAACTCAGAAATCGGAATGCAGAGAGCTCAGGCCGTAGCAGATTATTTAAGAAACAAGGGAATTGAATCCAACAGAATGCATTTGTTCTCTAAAGGTGAAAGTGAACCTTTGGTTCCAAATACTTCAAATGCAAACAAAGCTTTAAACCGTAGAGTTTCAATTAATATTGAGAATACAAACTAGTTAATTCAATAGATTTTATCCAAAAAAAGCTGTCTCGTAATGAGACAGCTTTTTTTATTTTACAAAATGAAGCACTATTTATCCCTCAATATTTTTTCTAAAAACTCAACTTTATCTTTTTCTGACTGAACTAAACGTTCGTAAAGCTTTTATTTTCTTCGTAAGTATCAATTATTTTTTTATAAATCCCCGTGAACACTGTCGAAACACATGCACCAGCAAAGTATTAATAACATTATTCACTATTCCGTAGGAATATCTGCCTGGTAGAAAAAAATAGAAAGATTGTGGATTGTGTCCTGTAGGGACACTTGTTTTTTTACAGAAATAAATATATGGATTATTAATCAAACGTTCCTATGGAACGTAAAACCGCAATTCAAATTTTGGTCTACCGGGCAGATATTCCTACGGAATATTTTCCTCATATCAAAAAAGCCTAATAAACGTTACTGTTTATTAGGCTTTTTGATAAACAAAAAGAAGAACTATTTATTCTTCAATATTTTTTCTAAAAACTCAACTTTATCTTTTTCTGACTGAACTAAACGTTCGTAAAGCTTTTATTTTCTTCGTAAGTATCAATTATTTTTTTATAAATCCCCGTGAACACTGTCGAAACACATGCAATAGCAAAGTATTAATAACATTATTCACTATTCCGTAGGAATATCTGCCTGGTAGAAAAAAATAGAAAGATTGTGGATTGTGTCCTGTAGGGACACTTGTTTTTTTTACAGAAATAAATATATGGATTATTAATCAAACGTTCCTATGGAACGTAAAACCGCAATTCAAATTTTGGTCTACCGGGCAGATATTCCTACGGAATATTTTCCTCATATCAAAAAAGCCTAATAAACGTTACTGTTTAGTAGGCTTTTTGATTGACAAAAAGAAGAACTATTTATTCTTCAATATTTTTTCTAAAAATTCAACTTTGTCTTTTTCTGACTGAACTAAACGTTCATAAAGTTTTTTATTTTCTTCGTAAGCATCAATTAATTTTTCATAAATCCCCGTTAACACGCGCGAAACACACGCATCAGCAAATATTAATAACATTATTCAATATTCCGTAGGAATATCTGCCCGGTAGAAAGATTGTGGATTGTGTCCTGTAGGGACACTTGTTTTTTTTTACAGAAATAAATATATGGATTATTAATCAAACGTTCCTATGGAACGTAAAACCGCAATTCAAATTTTGGTCTACCGGGCAGATATTCCTACGGAATATTTTCCTGATATTAAAAAAGCCTAATAAACGTTACTGTTTATTAGGCTTTTTGATTGACAAAAAGAAGAACTATTTATCCTTCAATATTTTTTCTAAAAACTCAACTTTGTCTTTTTCTGACTGAACTAAACGTTCGTAAAGTTTTTTGTTTTCTTCGTAAGCATCAATTAATTTTTCTAATGGATTAAAAGTAAGGTCAGTACAAGAATTATTTAGTATCTGTCCTTTGCCACTATTATCATAGAAACTATTGAAATAATTAATTACATTTTCTTCTGAAAAATTCTTAAGAGCGTCCACATTTACCCCCAAAGCTTTTGCAACTGCTTGTAGTTTTTCATCTTCGATTGTTTCACTATTTTCCATAGCTGAAATAGCTTGCTGGTTTGTTCCTAAAGCATTTGCCAAAGCTTCTTGCTTCATGTCTCTTAGTTCACGAATTCGGCTAATTTTTCGCCCTATATGATTTGGTTTTGATAGTGTGCTCATAATTCAAAAAGTATTGCTTTTAAACAAAAGTACGATTTTTGAGACATGAATTTATTAAAAATAAAAAATTACTAAATAACTGGCAAATTCTTGTAAATACGATTGCCCGCGTGAGGGATAGAGCTAAGCTACCGAAGTAGCTGCGAAAGCCCGACAGCAATAAAAGAAAGACCCAATGAACGCAAAGTTGATTGGGTCTTTCTTTTATTGGTGGCACGCCCTGATTTTAAAAATTCTGAAATGCTGAGGTACTCGTTTTTTTATTCAGATTGCAACCAGATTATACTCTGTCTGAAAATTTTTTTGAGTCTCCAACCAAGATATCAAATTGATTGTTTTCTAATCCCAAAAGCAATTCATCTGCAACTTCTGATGGAGCAATTCCGTTTGCGCCGCCAATTTCAGCAGAAAAATCGGTGTTTACCAAAGGAGGATAAATTTCAAAAATATTTAGATTAGATTGTTCTTCATAGGTAATTCTTAGTCCTTGTGTATAGCTGTGCAAAGCGGCTTTGCTGGCCGAATAGGTTGGCAGATATTTGTTTGATCTAAAGGCTGCAATAGAAGTAACATTTACAATTGCGGCTTCTTCCTGTTGCAATAAATTTGGCAATACCAAACGGGTAAAATCGATAATACTTAGATAGTTGGTATTGATTTCCTGAAAAGCTTTTTCGGCTGCATTATTTGCCGTGTCACTTAAATCATTCAGGATTGCTGCACCGGCATTATTAATCACAATATTAACCTCCGGAAATTTTTCTGCTAGTTCTTTGGCGATCTTGATGCGGTCTGCCTCTACCGATAAATCTCCCTGAATAGCAAAAGCATTGTCTAATTCTTTCACGGCATTTTGAAGTCTTTCTTCACTTCGTCCGTTAATAATAACTTTATTTCCTGCTGCACTTAATTTTTTAGCAAAGGCGAAACCAATTCCGGCGCTTCCGCCTGAAATGAATACTGTATTTCCTGATGTTTTCATTTTTTAATCTATTTAAATTGATATTTTATACTTTTTAGTATATTTTATATTGTGACGTTATTTTTATGTTTTTCTATTTTAACTTTAAATAAAATATACTAAAAAGTATATTATTGGCTAAAAAAATTATATCGAATAACTTTCTAATTCTTCTTTCAGACTTTTAATAAGTCCTTGCATTGGCTTTGCCGTATTCATAGTTCTGCATAATACAGCTCCTCCTTTAAGTGCCGAAATGGCTTTAAAAGCATAAGCTTCGGGTTCGAGTTTAGTCGAAAACTCTCCATCTTCAATACCTTTTTTCAAAATCGAAGCAAATAATTCATGCTCTTCTTTTAATGTATTTGCCACTTTTGCTTTGATAGCCGGAAAAGTATCGTCTGATTCTACTGCCATATTAAAGATAGGACAACCGCCCTCGATTGTTGTTATCAAAGGATTTTTATAGAAATCTAAATAAGTAAAACTTTTTGCTTTGGCCGTACTTAAATTACTGACAGTCGTCAATAATTTTTTCCCCATAGTATCTAGCATATAATCTACGACCTGAATCGAAAGATCTTCTTTCCCTTCAAAATGTCCGTAAAGACAGCCTTTTGTAAGTTTTGCAGCTTCGAGAACATCATCAATATTGGCTCCTGCAATTCCTTTTTGATTAAAAATAGGAGCCGCAGTTTCTAATATAAATTGTTTCGTTCTTTCCGCTTTTGTCAACATTTTGTTTTGAATTAGAGTACAAATATACTAAATAGTATATTTTGATTTTATCTTTACTATAAAATTTATTTATGGTAGTATTTGCTTTAAGTTTATTAATCCTCTTTTTTTCTAAATATATAAGCCACAAACTGTTGTACTTTGGGACCAATCAAAAGAATTACGGGAACAATTATTATGTACGCCGTTCTCCAGGATTTGAGCCATTTGGTTATAAAGACTTCTGTAAAACCAATATTGAGGCTAATTAAAGAAAATGACATAATGCCTGTTGTTATGAATCCCATAATAAAGGCAGTTACGATTCTTTGTTTCATTTTATTTTTTATCTTATAAAAAGACCGCAAATCAATGATTTGCGGTCTGTATTAAATTTAACGCAGTGACTTAAAAGCAAGTCTTAGTTCTTCGGTAAAAAGCTGAGGTTGTTCCCAGGCTGCAAAATGTCCGCCTTTATCTACTATATGAAAGTAACTCAGATTGCGAAATGCGCGTTTTGCCCATGATTCCGGTGAAGTATAAACATCTTCTGGAAATACTGTAATAGCAACCGGCAAAGTAATCTGATCTGTTTTCATTGAACTGGCACTTACATTTTCATATTTTCTGTTCTCCCAGTAAATTCTAGCAGAAGATGTAGCAGAATTGGTAAGCCAGTAAAGTGAAATATTATCTAAAACATCATCTTTGGTCGGGTATTGCTTTGGATCTGTACCATACGACCAGTTAAAAAAACCGGGGTGTAATAAAAGCCACGCTGCCAATCCGGATGGAGAATCTGTTATGCCGTAACCTAATGCTTGTGATCGTGTTGCCATTGTCATTTTATAAGTAAAACCGCCATCTTTAATCGTTTTACTTAAATGAGAAAATGCATCAGCTTCTTCTTTAGAAAATCCTTCGGGCACTACTCCACTTGCCAATGCTTTTCCTGCTTCGTTTGGTAATGTTGGTGGCAAATTACTATGAATTCCCAATAATCCTGATGGCATTTGTATCGCCATTGAATTTACTATACCTGCACCCCAGTCACCGCCCTGAGCAACATAATGTTGGTAACCTAAACGGTTCATTAAAACGCCCCAGGCTTTTGCTATTCTGTCAATATCCCATCCGGCTTCTGTAGGTTTACCTGATAAACCAAAACCTGGTAAAGAAGGTATAATAACATCAAAAGCATCTTCGGCTTTTCCGCCATAAGCAACAGGATTTGTTAATGGATCTATTACTCTGATAAATTCAAATATAGATCCCGGCCAGCCATGTGTTAAAATAAGTGGCATTGCATTTTTCTCTTTAGAACGAACGTGGATAAAGTGAATATCTACGCCATCTATTTTTGTTACAAACTGAGGATAAGCATTTAGTTTTGCTTCTGCTTTTCTCCAGTCGTATTTTGTTCCCCAGTATTTTATCAATTCTTTCATTTTAGAAAGTTTTGCTCCCTGAGACTGATCTTCAACAGTTTCCTGATCCGGAAATCTTGTTTCTAAAACACGTTGGCGCAAGTCGCTTATTTCGGCTTCAGAAAATTTAACTTTAAACGGACGAATTTGTTCTGATTTATTTTTTTCGGCAACAGTAGATTTCTGTGCAGAACCTGTGTTTACGAATAGTAAGAATGCTGCAGTAATAATTGTACCGGCAATTTTTCTTCCATTCATTTTTCTTGTTTTCATTTTTTTCCTTTTTAATTATTTAGTGCCATTTTTAATTTGATAGGTCAAAGGTATAGCGGTCAATAGCTATACAAAAGCATTAAAGTAGTGAGGCGGACTAAGAAAGTTCTGAAACGGACATTTTGATTTGTGAGTAATCAAACAATCATTAAAGCATGATTATCAATACATTAAAAACATCTGTATCAAACTTCTTTTAATCTAAATTATTCTCCTAAAAACTCTTTGCGGTTTTGCGCTACAGATTCTGTATAAGTAACTCGTTCGTGAACAGGAGCTGTTGCAGTACGATCAATATGAAGACTTAATAATTCCGGACGATTGTAATGACCTCTTGCGTCCATCAATCTTTTACGGAGTTCTATTTCTGTTAAATCAATATCGGCAATAACTTCACCTTCACCAGATTTAAGCGGTTCGCCAATTATTCTTCCGTCAGGACCAATAACAGCAGTAAAAAATCCACCTGAAATTGGACCAACCGGACCGTTTGTATCTTTTGCAATCTGTGCCTGCTGATCTGCATCCAGCCATCCTGTAGCAACCACAACAAATGAGGCTGATTCGAGTGCATGCTGACGTACGTTAAGTTCGATTTGCTCGCTATGTAAGTCACCCAAAAAAGATCCGGGATACATTGAAGAATGTATTTGTTCGCCATCTGCTATTAAAGCATAACGAAATAACGGATTATAATGTTCCCAACAGGCCAACTGCCCAATACGTCCTACAGTACTGTCAACAGCACGAAGTCCGGAAGCGTCACCTTGTCCCCAAACCATTCTTTCATGATAAGTTGGTGTAAGTTTGCGTCGGCGTTGAATTAAAGTTCCGTCTGCATCAAAAAGTAATTGTGTATTATAGATTGTACTTCCGTCGCGTTCATTAACGCCTATCGAAACAACCATATTTGCCTCTTTTGCTGCTTTACCTATTGCATCTGTATCAGCAGAAGGAACTACAACAGACTCTTCTAAAAGTCTTAAATGCTCTTTTCCCATTGCATAAGGAGCCTGAATGAAAGAGAAATAAGGATAATAAGGTATAATGGTTTCCGGAAAAGTCGCAAATTCTACTCCTTGTTCTCCTAGTTCTGTAATTTTCTTTACTATCTTATCAATTGTCCCTCGTTTGCTATATAAAACCGGGCTAATCTGTACCGCTGCGACTCTTACTATTTTGTCGCCTGCTGTTTTTATTTTATTTTTCATGAGATTAATTATTACTGTTTTTTAAAATATGACTTATCGGTCATTTATTTTAGCTAAAAAAATGACAGCCGATGAGTTGTCATTATTCCTATCAGCTACAAAAGGGACTATTGTCCCTTTTATTAACTATTTACAAAATGTTTGTTTCCACATTTATATTTCCGTGTGACATTTTTGAATACGGACATAATAAGTGAGCCGCTTCTGCAATTAATTTTGCTGTTTCTTTTTCAATCCCCGGAAGTGAGATATTAAGACGTGCCTGAAGTGAATAACCCGTTGCTTCTGATAATACCAAATCTACATCTGCATTTACAGTAGCATCTGCAGGAAGTTTCAGGTTATGTGCTACGGCAGCTTTGCCCATTGCTCCCAAAAAACAAGCTGACCATCCGGCTGCAAATAATTGTTCAGGATTAGTTCCTTCTCCTCTTCCGCCTGGAGGTGTTAATTTGATATTCAAACGTCCGTCTGAACTTTGTGATGAACCTTCACGTCCACCTGTAGTAACTGTTGATCCAGTATAAAGTACTTTGCTGTCTTGATTTAAATTTTCCATTGTTTCTAAAATTTAGTTTTTTTATAATGTTTGTTTTTTTGAATTCTTCTAAAATTCCTGAACAAAGGTAGAGCAGCAATACAGCTGTGACAATCACCATTTTCTCCAAACGGACAAAATAGTACCTGAAACTGACATCTGGTAATCTGAAGAATTAAAAACAAAATGCCGTTAAATATCTAGTAGGCAATTTTAAAAACTAATGAATACAACTCACTGTATTCCAAGTCTTTTAGAATGGAATAACAAAGTTATAAAAACCTCATCAATGTACTTAAATAACAAAGGGATTATTTCATTTATCATGAAATAATCCCTTTTATAAATTTATAAGATGCTATTATTGAAGCCTGAAAAGACTTAGAACTTAAACGTTACATTTGCTGTTAAACGCGTTGGGTTTTGAGCAGCAAGTCGGTACGACCAATATTTTTCATTGGTTAAATTGTCTACTTTCAGACCAATTCTGTATTTCGGCTGATCGTAGAAAAGCGAACAATCTAAAACGGTATAAGACGGAATCGAGAACTTGAAAGTTGCTGTATTGGTTTGATAATATTCACTTCCGTAAATTCCTCCAAAACCAATTCCTAAACCTTGCGCGCGCCCTGTTACAATCCTGTAACTTGCCCATAAATTTGCCGTTCTTGGCGATCCTGCCGTACTTGGCCTTAAGCCCTGAACACTTGCATTACTTTTTTCGTATTTACTGTCATTATACGTATAACCCGCCACAATGTTTAATCCCGAAATTGGATTGGCAATCAGCTCTGCTTCAAAACCTTTACTAACCTGAGTTCCGTCCTGAATAGAAAAATTGGCATGATCCGGATCGTCACGTGTTATATTTGTAACATCAATATCATAATAACTAAGCGTTGCCGATATTTTAGGAAGATCAAATTTAATCCCTCCTTCTAACTGATTCGCCTGATTGGGTTTAAAAGTATTTCCATAATAATCTGAACCCGAAACGTTACTGAATCCGTTCATATAATTTCCAAACACGGCAATCTTATCTTTAAGTACCTGATATACTATCCCAAATTTTGGAGAAAATGCTGTTTGGTTGTAATTTCCTGCAATCGAATCCAGACTTGGGTAATACGTTCCTTTATTCTCATATCGATCAACACGAATACCTCCCATTGCCAATAATCTGTCAGTAACATTCAATACATCAGAAACATAGGCACTGTATGTATTTTCATCGTTTGAAACTAAATTATTAAACGTTGCAGTCGCAAACATTGGCTCTACTTTCTGTATATTAAAATTGTTGTATGCTGCACCCGGTTTTTTATAATCCATTGCCGGCATATTTACTGTTGCATCATTTCTTGTCGCACGCAGGCTGTAAAAATCAAGACCGGCTACTACTCTGTTTTTCAGTTTTCCGATATTAAACTGACCAATAAAATTCTGCTGAATATCGGTACCGTAAAATGGTGAATCCTGATACGTAACCTGTTGTCTTAATGTCGTATTTGACATCATAGTCAGTGCCACAACATAACCCTCAGAAGAAGATCTTGTTCGGGATAAAATAGTTTGTGAAGTCCAGTTATCATCAATTTTATATTTTAACTGCGTAAAAATATTGTATTGCTGACTGTTGTAACTAATAGTATTATTAGCATAAGACAATTTATATGGTATTTCAAGCTGTTCAATACTTGTAGCTGTTCCTTTTGTATAGGGCGCCAATCTCGTTGGCGAAGTTGCTTTGTAAAGGCTAAACTCAATATCGATTAAAAGGTCTAATCTGTCATTGATTTTGTATGAAAAACTTGGAGCGATTGAGAAGTTTCTGTTAAAACCTGCATCCTGAAAACTTCTTTCACTATGCAAAGCGGTATTGATTCTTAACAAAGCGGTTTTATCTTCATTTATTGGTGTATTTACATCAAAAGTCAATCGGTTAAGATCCCAGCTTGCAGCAGAATACGAGACTTCACCTTTAAAAGTGTCAAACGGTTTTTTGGTAACACGATTAAATAAACCTCCAAAGGATGATAAAGTACTTCCAAAAAGTGTTGCAGATGGCCCTTTAATTACTTCGATGCGCTCTAAGTTGGAAGGATCGATCGTAGTGTATGTAAAACTTCCAACCCCGTTTCTAACTACTTGTGGAGTAGGAAAACCACGTGACATTGAGGTTGTTCTTCCCTGATTTCTAACTTCGGCAATACCAGCTCCCGGAACATTTTTAAAGGCACTGTTATAATCTGTTACCACTTGTTCCTTCATTAATTCTTTGCTGACTACGATATAAACCTGAGAATTTTCAATGTTTTTCAAAGGCATTTTTGCCACATCAAAACTTTCTTTTTTGGCAAATCGGTTTCCTCCTGTTCGGATGACAACATCTTCTAAATTCTCTATCGATGAATTTACTTTGATATCTACAGAAACTGATGCCGTTTGCTCTGTAATTTCTACTGTTTCTAATGAAGATTCATAACCGGACATGCTTACTTCTAAAGTATATTTTCCTAACGGAACTTTTTTAAATTCGTAATTTCCGGCTGAATTCGTTACTGCCGTTTTATTAATTTCTACCAGTTTTACCAATACACCCTGACTTGCATTTCCGTCATTTGTGATTACACTTCCCGAAATTTGTCCTGTTGTTGTTTGCGCCTGAAGAAACCCAAAATTCAAAAATGTAAACAACAGCAAAAATGCTGCTTTGTTATTTAAGGATGGTATTTGAAGACCTGCAGACTTTATAAAAGAGGAAATTAATTGTAAAGATTCTTTCATATTGTTCTTATTTAAACTTATTCTAAATTGAGCCGCAAAAGAACAATATTTATTTTAATCTATCAAAAGTAAAAGGTTATTTTTTCAGAAATAAAATGCTCAAAAATACCGCTCTAAAAAGGACTTGGAAGAAGCCATTAATCAGCTAATTATTATTTGGACTGCTTCTAAAATACAGCTATATTTGCGCGAATTGCCTAAGAATCTTCAATATAATAACATCATTTACTTTATGATTTCACTGCCTAATCTTAAACAAATCAAAAATGTAGCCCGCCAAATTCATTTGTGGTTGGGACTGGCAACAGGAATTATTGTTTTTATAATTAGTATTACAGGCTGTATTTATGTTTTTGAAGAAGAGATCAGAAGTTTTAGCAAAGAGGAAAGATTGTATGTTCCCATTCAGGAAAAACCGTTTACCGGACTTGAAAAAATTGTAGCTAATTTTCAAAAAGAGTTTCCAAAGGAAAAAATCACTTCAATCAAAATAAATAAAAAAGCTCCCAACGCTACTGTTGAACTGGGAACAAAAAAGAAGACTTTTTATTTTAATCCTTATGAGGGCAATTTAATTAATAGTGAAAAACAAGACTGGCTTACTGTAGTTAGAAAACTGCATACGAATTTACTTTTAGGCGAAACCGGAAGTTTTATACAGCGTTGGGCAGTTGTCATTTTTATGCTGATGCTTGTTACGGGATTGATTTTATGGTTTCCGCAACAAATGAGATCTTTAAAACAATCATTGAGTATTAAATGGAGTGGTTCTTTTAAACGTGTCAACTACGATTTGCATAATGTTTTGGGTTTTTATGCTTCTTTCTTTTTAATTGTTATTGTACTTACAGGTTTGTTTTTTGCTTTTAAAGAAGTAAAAAATGCCGCCGCATTCTTAACCGGAACAGAACTGAGTGACGGTAAAAAAGTCGAGTCAAAGGTTCTTGCTGAAGATGAAAATTTAGCGGTTCGTTATAACGGAATTTACAAAACTTTAGATAAGATTTATCCCGGAGCAAACACTATTACCTTTTCTATAAAAAAAACGGGCGAACTTAGGGTTAGAATGCTCTATCCGTATAATTGGTACCGAAAACAAAATACGTTTTATTTTAATGCCGAAACTGGACAAATGATTCGCTATAAATTATATGAAGATTTTAATACTGCCGATGTTGTAGAAGCTTCCAATTATGAAGTTCATACCGGAAGATTTTTTGGTTTATTTGGTAAAATCATCGCTTTTCTCGCAAGTCTTATTGCTGCAAGTCTGCCCATTACGGGATTTATGATTTGGCTTAAAAAGAAGAAAAAAGCGAAGAAAAAGTCTGTTGTAAAAACGGTTTCTAAAAAAAAGGATAAGGCAATTTATTAAAATCGTCTTATCCTTTTTAAGCACCAAAAATTGTTTTTTTTTATTCTACCATAATTTCATCTACAAATAACCAGGCCGTTTGCCCTTCACCCGGATGTCCCGCGGGACACTGACCTAAGTTTTTGGCAGTAACACGAACAAACTTTGCTTTTTGCGCTGCAAATTTAGCCGTAAAGTCTTTTATTTGAATCTCTTTTTCTGTAGCAGAAATTGAATTGGTTACTGTTTTTACTTCAGTAAAATTGATGCCATCCTGCGATACTTCAAACTTTACCCATTGCGGTAAAAAAATCCACTGACTCCAATTCTGAATACATCCTAATGTGATACTGCTAATTGTCGAATTAGTTCCTAAATCAATGATTGCTACTAAATCTTTTCCATCAAATCCGTGCCATTGCTTACCAATATCTTTTGTACCTCTAAAACCGTCAATAAGTGTATTGGTTCCGTTAGCGCGATAATGAGTGCTGAAAGGATTCGCATAACTTATTGTTTTTCCTGTGGCTTTATTAAATGTAAAAGATTGTTCGGCCGGTTTTGTACTCATTACTTTATTCTGCAATGTCATAATCGCTTTTACAGTCATAGAACTGTTTACTACAAATGGTTTTTCATATTTAATACTTGTTGCAGAAGGTAAGCTTCCATCTGTAGTATAATAAATTACAGCTTCAGGATGGTCTGTATCAAGTTGAATCAAAAGTTGGTTATTTGTAACAACCGGCAAAATATCAACTTTAAAATTTCCTTTCGAATAGCGAATTCCTCTTTGTTCAAAACCGGCAAAATGAGGTTGCAAACGTTGGGTAAAATTGGTCCAGTTGCGCTGTTCTTTTGGTGACCATAACACTTCTGACAAGGCAAGTAAACGAGGAAGAATCATATATTCTACCTGTTCTGCTGTTGTAATATATTCGGTCCATAAATTGGCCTGTGCGCCCATAACGCGTTTGGCTTCTTCGTTGGTTAATTCTACCGGAATTGGATCATAAGTATATACTTTTTTCAGCGTATTAAATCCTCCAATCGCTAGTGGTTCGGTTTCCGGATCTCCCTGATAATGATCAAAATAATAGGGAGAACCTGGTGTCATCACGACGTCATGTCCCATTTTTGCCGCTTCAATACCTCCTGCTTCACCTCGCCAGCTCATAACGGTCGCTTCCGGAGCCAGTCCGCCTTCCAGAATTTCATCCCAGCCAATCATTTTACGGTTATGGGCAACCAGAAATTTTTCCATTCTTCGAATAAAATAACTTTGCAGTTCTTTTTCATCTTTCAGGTTTTCCGCTTGCATTCTGGCCTGGCATTTAGCGCAGTGTTTCCAACTCGTTTTGTCTACTTCATCTCCCCCAATATGAATATACTTTGAAGGAAAAATTGCCATCACTTCTGTTAAGACATCTTGTAAAAAATCAAAAGCTTTATCATTTCCTGCGCAATAATTACTTTCGACCTTACTGGCCAAAAAATTTCCGGACTGTGCAAAATTGTTTTTAGAATTACAGGAAAGTTCCGGATAAGCAGCCATAGCAGCTTCTGAATGTCCCGGCATTTCAATTTCCGGTACAACGGTTATGTTTCGGTTTGCAGCATAAGCGACAATCTCTTTTACCTGTTCCTGTGTGTAATAACCTCCATAAGTTGCTTTATTTCTGTCGGCATTAAATTCGACTTCAGACCAGTTCCATGATTTTCCATAATCGTCAACCCGCCACGCAGCTTGTTGTGTTAGTTTCGGATATTTTTTAATTTCTAAACGCCATCCTGCTCCATCAACCAAATGCCAGTGAAAAACATTCATTTTGTAAGCAGCCAATAAATCGATAAATTCTTTTACCAGTTCAGGTGCAAAAAAATGACGGCTTACATCGAGCATCATCCCTCTCCATTTAAAACGGGGATAATCTTTTATTTCCATTCCGGGAATCTGAACTATTACATTGGTTCGGCTAAAAGGCATTGTTTGCAATAAGGATTGTACTCCGTAAAATAATCCTTTTGAAGAATTTGCTTTGATCTGAATCTCTTTAGAATTTACCGATAACAAATAACCTTCGTCCCCGATTCCTTCTATTTTTCCGATACTAAAAACAATCTCTTTTCCTTTATTCTTAGACTGACTTAACTCAAATCCGGTAACTCGTTTTACATATTCGGTAAAAAAATGAATCACTTTCTGAGTTTCTTTGTCTCCATTTTCAACTTTTACAATTGTTGTATTATCCAAAACAAAACTTCCTTCCTTTGTTTCTAAACTAACGGGTTGCGGGATAATGTGAACTGTATTTTGCGCTTTTAAGCCAACAGTTATTAATAGCGAAAGGGCTAAAATTATTCTTTTCATATTTACTAAAAATTAGTTCCTAAAGATGAATCTCTGGTTTGTCTTTATATAAAAAAGACAGCCCGCATTGAGCTGTCTTATCATAATCCTGATCGTATTATTCCTTAAAATAATTGGCTCCCCAAATAGTATAACGCTTTTTCATGGTTTCAATTTTGGTTTGAAACTGATTCCAGTTTTTGCCTTCTTTTGGCGACCATAAAACTTCGCTTAAAGCACTCAAACGCGGAAAAATCATGTATTCTACTTTTGCCGGATTGGCCATATATTCTGTCCAGACATTTCCCTGAGCACCCAAAACGTATTTAGCTTGCTGCTCATTCAGTTCTTTAGGAACGGGCTCATAACTGTATACTTTTTCTAAAGGTAAAAATCCGCCAATAGTGACTTCTTTCTCATTTTTAGTCTGCGAATGATCTAAGTAAACGTGACTGCCTGGAGTCATAATAACCTGATGATTTTCCTTGGCTGCTGCAATTCCGCCTTCTTCACCTCTCCAGCTCATTACTACTGCGTTTGGTGCCAATCCGCCTTCTAAAATTTCGTCCCAGCCAATAAGTGTTCTTCCTTTTTTGTTGATGTATTTTTCTATGCGCTGAATAAAATAGCTTTGAAGTTCATGTTCATCCTTCAATCCTTTTTCTTTTATTAATTGTTGGCAAAATTCGCTTCTTTTCCAGTTATCCTTTGGAGATTCGTCACCACCTACGTGAATGTATTTTGAAGGAAATAAAGCCACCACTTCATCCAGAACATCTTCTAAAAATTGAAACGTATTTTCAGTTGGCACAAATACATCGGCATGTACGCCCCAGGTTTCCTGAACGACTTTATTTCTTCCGGCGGCCATTTCTTTTTTACTCTGATTTGAAATCATATTATCAGGAAGTTTTGTTTTCTCGTTTGGAAAACAACTCAGCTCCGGATAAGCCGCAATTGCTGCGCTGCTGTGTCCAGGCATTTCGATTTCCGGAATGACTGTAATAAATCGATCTGCAGCATATTTTACAATTTCTTTTACTTCTTCCTGCGAATAAAAGCCTTGTTCCGGAGTATTATCGCTTCCTGTTCCCGGATACTTGCCAATAATACTTCCGTTTCTTTTTGATCCTATTTCGGTTAGTTTAGGGTATTTTTTGATTTCAATTCTCCAACCCTGATCTTCGGTCAGGTGCCAGTGAAAATAATTTAATTTATGTAAAGCCAGATAATCAATGTACTTTTTTACAAAGGATACGGGAAAGAAATGACGCCCAACATCCAGCATTGCACCTCTGTACACAAAACGGGGTTCATCATTTACTTCTACAGCCGCAATCGCCAGACTATTGCTTTTTTCTACAGGTAATAACTGAATAAGAGTTTGCATTCCGTAGAAAGTCCCGATAGCCGAATTTCCCGTAATCTCAACTCCATTTTTATCTGATTTAAAAGTATAACCTTCTCCTTTTAACCCTTCAATATTTTTTTTGCTGACTAACTTAATCGAATTTTTAGCTGCTTTTTTTGAAACCGGCAAAACAAAACCATAATAATCAGACAAATATTTATTAAGGAAAGTTGCTGTCGCATTATCTCCTGCATTTGCAACAACCAAACTGGTTTGCGAATTAATCACAAAATTTCCGGCATTTTTAACCACTTTTACCGGTTGAGGTATGATATTTACTTCTTGAGCAAACGACAACGTGCTGCAAAAAAGAAGCGAAAAGAAAAATGACTTCACCATGTTTACATTTTATTAATTATTATTAAAAACTAAAAAAACTATGTGTGTACGATAACACTTTTAGCACAAATCAAGACCAATTATGTAAGCACACAGAAACTTAATAATTTATGTTTCTGTGTGCTTTATTAGTTCCCCGAGAGGTTATATAAATCTATTTTGTATAAGGTACAGCCAGCTGTTTACTGCTTCCTAAACCATCCATTCCTAATTCTACCACATCTCCGGCTTTTAAGTACAAAGGTTCCGGTTTAATTCCTAAACCAACACCCGGAGGCGTTCCTGTACTGATGATATCGCCTGGAAGCAACGTCATAAACTGACTTAAATAATGTACTAAAAACGGGATTTTAAATACCAGATTAGAAGTATTACTATTTTGGAATGTTTTTCCGTTTACTGTCAGCCACATTGGTATATTATTCACATCTGCAATTTCATCCTGAGTTGCCAAAAAGGGTCCAAGTGGAGCAAATGTATCGCATCCTTTACCCTTTGTCCATTGTCCGCCACGTTCTATCTGAAATTCTCTTTCGCTGTAATCATTTAGCAAAGCATAACCCGCCACATAATCTAAAGCTTCTGCTTCTTCTACATAACTTGCTTTTTTACCTACTACAAAAGCCAGTTCAATTTCCCAATCTGTTTTTTGGCTGTTTTTCGGAATGATCAAATCATCATTTGGTCCGCATAAAGAAGTTGTCGATTTAAAAAAGATAATAGGCTCAGTTGGAATTGGGGCATTGGTTTCACGGCAATGATCTACATAGTTTAATCCGATGCAAATAATTTTTGAAGGTCTTGCAACCGGCGATCCTAAACGTACAGAAGCATCTACTTCTGGCAAAGAAGAATTGCTTTCTAATGCTTTTTTAAGTTTTTCTAATCCGTTTTCTTCAAAAAAAGCTTCGTTGTAATCGCTCACTATTGCTGATACGTCAAATCTTTTTTCGTCTATTAAAACACCTGGTTTTTCTTTACCGGCTTCTCCAAATCGTATTAGTTTCATTTTAGTACTTTATTATATTGTTCTTATTCAATTACATAAATCGTAGCGCTTCTTGCACCGTGTGCTCCTATTACCAGAGACTGTTCTATATCGGCTGTTTTTGAAGGCCCGGCTATAAAAGCTCCAAACCCTTCTTTTGCTGCGTCAAGTTTTTCGTAGGCCTGATGTAGTGTATCAACCAAATCTTTTTTATCTATTACCAAAATCAAATGCTGACAAATAAAAGGAACAAGTCGGTTGATCATTTGGCTCTCATAAATCCAGACAGCTCCATTTTCGGCTACTGCGATGGTTCCTTTAATATAGGCTTTTTCTAATTTCTCCAATTCAAACGCTGACATAAAAGCAGCCTGTTGATCTATTTCTCCCAATTGTGAAATAGCATTTACAACAAAACTTCCACTTGCTTTGTCTGCTATTAATTGTTCGCGAAGTACCAATATATCAGAAATCAGTTCTGTTTTACCGCCAATGCTTTCCAGTACAGTTTTAAACTGCTTATAAGTATCTTCATAACGAATAACAGCGCTGATATCAATAACAGGTTCCTGAACCAATTCTGGCTGATTCATTGCTATACTGTTTAATATCTTTTCTCTTGCGTTCATACGTTCTTATTGCTTGCTTTATTTTTAGTTTTTTCCGTTTTTTAAATACCAGTCCCGAAAGGATTCTTTGGGAACTTCCGGCATTTCTCTTTGTTTAAACCACGGATTTGCTTTATTTTTTATCATAAACGGAAATACGCGCATTCCCCATCTTCCTATTTTACCCATCATTCGGTAAATTTTAGGATTAGAGAATACATAGTTCATTCCTTTCATGCTTATTTTTTTACTTGCTGCAACATATCCCTCAGAAACAATTACTTGTCTCCATTTCCATAATTGTTCATGAATATTAATTTTCACCGGACAAACATTACTGCAACTTCCACACAAAGTAGAGGCAAAAGGCAAATCGGCATTGGCTTTCATATCCAGATTCGGATTCAAAATAGAACCAATTGGGCCTGCCACGGCGGTATGATAACTGTGTCCACCGCTTCTGCGATATACCGGACAAGTATTAAAACAAGCGGCGCAGCGAATGCATTTTAATGAGTTTCTAAAATCTTCCCTTCCCAATTGTTTACTGCGACCATTATCTACAATAACGATATGCATTTCCTGATTGGGTCTCGGTTTATGAAAATGACTTGAGTACGTCGTAATAGGCTGACCAGTTGCGCTTCTTGCCAGTAATCTTAAAAATACGGCTAAATGTTCCGCTTTCGGAATTAATTTTTCAAAGCCCATACAGGCTATGTGTACAGGGGCAGTATGCGCTCCCATATCGGCATTTCCTTCATTGGTACAAACTACAAAACCTCCTGTTTCTGCAATCGCAAAATTGACTCCTGTGATGGCCAATTGCGATTCTACAAATTTATTTCGCAGGTGTTGTCTAGCTGCTTCCGTTAAATATTGCGGGTCATTATTTCCTTTTTCGGTTTGAAGATGTTCGTGAAAAGTAGCACTTACATCTTCTTTTTTTAAATGAATTGCAGGCAATACAATATGACTTGGTGGTTCTTTTCTAAATTGAACAATACGTTCTCCCAAATCGGTGTCGACTACTTCTATGCCGTGATCCTGCAAGTATTCATTCAAATGGCATTCTTCGGTAAGCATGCTTTTGCTTTTCACGATTTTCTGAATACCATGTTTTTTGATAATCTCGTGTACTATCTCATTGTGCTCTTTGGCATCGGCTGCCCAGTGTACTTTTATACCGTTGGCAATGGCATTTTTTTCAAATTCTATCAGATAATTGGACAGATTAGAAAGTGTGCGGTTTTTAATCTGCGAACCCCATTCTCTTAATTGTTCCCATTCCGGTAAGCCATGAGCCGCCTTATCACGCTTAGCGCGAACAAACCACAGGGTTTCATCGTGCCAGTCGGTTCTGGGCTCGTCAGCTATAAACTTTTCTGCTAATGCAGCATGTTTTACCGTCATCTTTCTTTGTATTATGTGTTCTCTTTTTTAAGAGTATCACTTTTATTTTTAAACTAAACTATTCAGTATTTCGGCAATATGAATGGTTTTTACTTTGCTTCCTTTTCTTTTAAGAAGACCTTCCAAATGCATCAGACAACTGGTATCGCCTCCTGTAATAAAATCGACGTCGTTGACTTCGTGTTCTTTGATTCTGTCTTTTCCCATTTTAACGCTTACTGCTTCTTCAAAAACACAAAAAGTGCCTCCAAAACCACAGCATTCGTCATTTCGTTCCGGTCTTCTTAATTCAATCCCTTCCACCAGATTTAATAATTGTTCGGGTTTAGAAAACTCAGGTAACATTTGCTCTGTCATCGAAGAAAGGTGCAGACCTCTTTGTCCGTGGCAGCTGTTGTGCAAACCAACTTTATACGGAAAGCGCGCTTTAAGACTTTTTACTTTTAAAATATCAGTCAGAAACTCTGTCAATTCATAAACGGTATTCCGAATATGAGCTGCTTCCTGTGGGTTTTCGGCATCCTGCAAATGTTCTTTTACATGCAAAACACAACTTCCTGAAGGCGCTACTATATAATCAAATCCTGAAAAATTCTTGACAAAATTTCGGTCACAGCCTTTACTCAAACTTGCAAAACCACTATTTGCCATAGGCTGACCACAACAGGTCTGCTCTAAAGGAAATGTAACATCACAACCCAGTTTTTGCAATAACTGCAAAGCAGCAATACCCACATTGGGGTAAAACTGATCGATATAACAGGGTATGAATAAGGCAATTTTCATTGTAACCTAGTTATTTAATTTAATAAAACCTCCATCAAGAGGGTAATCGCAACCGGTTACAAAACCAGATTCGTCACTGCATAAAAACAAAGCCAAAGAGGCAACCTCATCTGGTTTTGCCATTCTGCCAATAGGCTGTGTTTTGGATAATTTTTCAAACATTTCGGCTTCTTTACCCGGATATGTCTTTGAGATAAATCCGTCTACAAAAGGCGTATGTACTCTTGCTGGGGAAATCGAATTACAACGAATATTTTCTCCTATATAATCTTTGGCAACGGATAAGGTCATGGCCATAACGGCTCCTTTTGCTGTAGAATAAGCAAATCGATCCGGAATACCAACCCAGGCTGCAATAGATGCCATGTTTACAATAACACCTCCGCCTGAAGCTCTAAATTGCGGTATCGCAGCATGTAAACAATTGTATACACCTTTTACGTTTACATTCATTATTCGGTCAAAATCGGCTTCGGGTGTTGTGTCTACTTTTCCGATATGTGCAATACCGGCATTATTGATCAGGATATGAATATTTCCAATTTTTTCAAATGTCGCCAGTACTTCTGTCTGGTTGGCCACATTACAGGCATGCGAAAATACTTTTCCTCCGTTTGCTGTAATTTCTTCAACGGCTGTTTTGGCACTTTCTTCTGTAAGTTCTATAATATGAACTTCTGCTCCCTGTTTTGCGAACAGCGCCGAGATTGCTTTTCCGATTCCGCTGCCGCCGCCTGTAACAACTGCTTTTTTATTTTGTAATGAAAACATATAATTAGATTTTTAGATCTTAGATTGTTAGACTTTAAACGCTAAGATTAAATAATTTATAATTTATAATTTATAATTTATAATTTATAACTCATAATTATTATAAAGATACACCACGTTTCCATGGAATAAAATCATCCTGATTTAGAGAAACGGCTTTTGGAATGATTTCGCCGCTTGCTGCTTTGATGCAATATTCCAAAATATCTTCTCCCATTTCTTCAATTGTTTTTTCTCCGCTAATGATTGGGCCGCAATCAATATCAATGATATCACTCATTTTTTTTGCCAAAACTGAATTAGTCGCCACTTTGATAACCGGACAAACCGGATTTCCTGTTGGGGTTCCTAATCCGGTGGTAAACAATATTAATGTCGCTCCCGATGCTGCTTTTCCGGTTGTGGCTTCAACATCATTTCCGGGTGTACAAACCAAACTCAAACCTGCTTTTGTTGCGGGTTCTGTATAATCCAATACATCTACAACGGGCGCTGTTCCTCCTTTTTTGGCCGCTCCGGCACTTTTTATGGCATCGGTTATTAAGCCGTCTTTGATATTTCCCGGTGACGGATTCATATGAAAACCCGAACCTACTTTATGTGCCAAAGCATCATAAGATTGCATTAAATTAATGAATTTTTTTGCAATTGGTTCACTTGTACAACGATCAATCAGGTTTTGCTCAACACCGCACAGTTCTGGGAATTCAGCCAGAAGTACTTTTCCTCCTAAAGCTACCAATAAATCTGAAGTATATCCTACCGCAGGATTTGCCGAAACACCGCTAAATCCATCGCTGCCGCCACATTTTACTCCCAGACACAATTCGCTTAAAGGTGCCGGACTTCTTTCGTATTTATTTATTTCGATTAATCCTTCAAAAGTTTGTTTGATGGCAGCAGCTACTAATTGTTCTTCACTTTTTGACTGTTGCTGTTCAAAAACCAATAAAGGTTTATCAAAGGCCGGATTTTGTTTTTTTACATCGTTTACAAAATCCTGAATCTGTAAATGCTGACATCCTAAACTCAATAGCGTTATTCCAGCTACATTAGGATGATTGGCATACGAGGCCAATAAAGCACTTAAAGTAGCCGCGTCCTGACGTGTACCGCCGCAGCCTCCCTGATGATTTAGAAATTTTATCCCATCAACATTTTTAAAAATTCTGTTGGCATTTTGATCTGGTGTCAATTGTACATCAATAGCATCCAGATTTTCTCCATTTTTATAAGCTTCTAGTAAATAATGTGTATATCGTGTGTATTTATCACTTACTGAATATCCCAATTCATTGTGAAGTGCTTCGCGAATTACATCCAGATTTCTGTTTTCACAAAATACAGTCGGAACAAACAACCAATAATTGGCGGTTCCAACACGTCCGTCACTTCTTTTATATCCGTTAAAAGTTCTGTTTTTATACTTTGAAACGTCTGGTGCCTGCCATTTAAAATCAACATGACGGTATTGATAAGGTTCTGCTGCGTGTTTCAGATTATCGGTTGTCATAAGACTTCCTTTCGCTACATCATTTTGTACCTTACCTACCAAAACGCCATACATCGTGATTTCAGATCCTTGTTTTAAATCCGTTGTATAAAATTTATGTTTTGCTTTTATGGTATCTTCAAGAACATAAGCCACTCCCTCAAAAGTAACACTTTCTCCTTTTGCCAGATCTGTTAAAGCCACCAGCACATTATCATTGGGGTGCATTTTTATCACCGATCTTTTAACTCCGTTTTCTAACATATTATATAAATAGAATTTATGCTTTATTTGTTTTATGTCCGTTAAATGCAAACAATAGTATTACTGAAAAACAGATCAACGGAACGACATAACCGTACTGAATGCTTCCTGTAAGATCTGAAATCAATCCCAGAACCGGAGGCAGTAATGCACCACCCACAATTGCCATTACAATCAAGGAAGAACCAATTTTTGTATTGTGTCCTAATCCGTCAATTCCCATTGAAAAAATAGTAGGAAACATAATGCTCATAAAAAAGGCGATTGCGATTAAGGTATATACCACAATCATTCCTGATCCTGTTATGGCAACTATTGATAAAAGAATATTGATGATGGCATAAATGATCAGTAATTTTCTTGGCTGAATGTATTGCATGAAGAATGTTCCGGCAAAACGGCCTAACATAAATGCCAGTCCAAAGAAACCTAAATATTTAGCCGCTACATCTTCTGCCAAACCTGCTGAAGTTGTAGCCATTTTTATAAAAAAACTCCCCACACAAACTTGTGCTCCAACGTAGAAAAACTGCGCTAAAATTCCCCATCGCAAACGCATTGATTTTAAGGCTCCGGCAAAACTGGCTCCTTCTGCTCCTTCTTTATCTTCCTCTTTCACATCGGGCATATTGGTAAAGTAAAACACCAATGCTACTGAAAGTATAATTAATCCCAAAATCAGATAAGGCATTTTTACACTTGCTGCTTCTTCTAAAACATAGGCATGCAATTGTGCAGCGGGCATAGCATCCATTTCGGCCTGCGTTAAATTTTTTCCGGATAAAATCATTGGTCCTATATAGGCCGGGGCAATAAACGCCGCCAGTCCGTTGAAGGATTGCGAAAAGTTCAATCGTCTTGTCGCTGTTTCTGCCGGCCCCAATATCGTTACATAGGGATTAGCTGCTGTTTCTAAAAAGGTAAGTCCACAAGCTATAACAAACAAAGCACCTAAAAAATAAATATACTGTAACGAATTGGCTGCCGGGACAAACAAAATTGAACCAATACCGAATAAAATTAATCCGATCATAATACCGGATTTATAACCGTATTTTCTCATGATATAACCCGCGGGCAAAGCCATGAAAAAATAAGCAACAAATACAGAAGAATCAATTAAAGAAGATTCTAAATCGGTTAGATTAAATGCTTTTCTTAAATGCGGAATAAGTATGGGATCTAAGTTGTGCACGAATCCCCAGAAAAAGAACAAACTGGTTACCAGTATAAAAGGAAACAGCCATTTCTTATTTTCTTTAGAACCAACATTTTGCCGAACTTCTATCTCTGTTACTAATGCCATATGTTTTTTATTAAAATTGTACTTTTTTAGAATTATAAAAATACAATGTCTGCGGTATATTTATTAATTCAATATTACCATTGTTTAATTATTAATTGTCAATTATGAAAAATACAATGAAATAATTTTCACTTATAATTTTATTTTGCCACTAATTAAAAGGATTTATTTTAAATTCCTTTTATCTCTTTTCTCGCAGATTCAGCAGATATGGCAGATTCTTTTTAATCATTTTAATTATTTATCCGATAGCTATCGGGAATGACATTATTTAATATCTGATTTCTGTTGCACTAAAAAACAAAAGCGCCATTACAATACTGCAATGGCGCTTTTGAATTCAATATATATTTGTTTTATTTTGCAGAATAAGGTCTGTCTTTAGGAGAAACTCCCCATGTTTTGGAAGGTTTATTTCCCATAGTGAAAACCAATTCGCCTCCATTCATGACATCTGAATGAAGGATATAACTTTTAGAATAGTCTTTACCGTTTAAGGTTGCTTTTTGAATGTAGATATTTTTTGAGTTGTTGTTTAAGGCTTTTACTTTAAAAGTTTTTCCATCAGCCAGATTTAGAACCGACTCATCCATTGAAGGACTTCCAATACAATAAACACCGTTATAAGGATTTACAGAATACATTCCCATAGCATTCCAAATATACCATGCCGACATTTGCCCTACGTCTTCATTTCCGCATAATCCGTCTGGTTTGTCGCTGTATAAATTATCAACTATGTAACGTACTTTTTCTGCTGTTTTCCAGGGCTGACCCACAAAATTATATAAATAAGTAATGTGATGGCTTGGCTCATTTCCGTGTGCGTACTGCCCAATTAAACCTGTAATATCGTTTGAAGCTTCTGCTCCCATATCACCCGAAATGGTAAATAAAGTGTCCAGTTTTTTTGTAAATGTTTTTTCACCGCCCAACATTGCAATAAGCCCTTCAACATCCTGAGGTACTAACCAGGTGTATTGCCATGCATTTCCTTCAGAAAAATCACCTTTTTCATGTATGGACTTAAACGGATCAAAAGGGGTTCTCCATTCTGTATCGCTTAATTTTGCGCGCACAAAAGTGACGGAAGGATCATAATATTTTTTGTAGACTTTTGAACGATTATAGAAATAATTGTAATCTTCTGTTTTACCCATTTTTTTCGCCATCATTGCAATTGCTCCGTCAGAAATGGCATATTCCATTCCATACGATACTGATTCCCTCATACTATCTCCGGGAATATATCCTAGCGTTTTTACAAAATTTACCCCGCGGTCGTCCTGCATGGCTGTTGCTTTTACAGCTTCAAAAGCCAGTTCTCCGTCAATTCCTTTGATTCCTTTTAAGTAAGCATCGGCTACAATTTGGATACCACTGTTTCCAGGCATACAATACGTTTCATTTCCCATTAAATGCCAAACCGGAAGATGTCCAGTTTCCTGATAAATTGCCAACATCGAGTTAACCATATCCGAAACTTTTTCTGGTTGAGTCAACGTAAGCAAAGGGTTTGCACCTCTATACGTATCCCATAACGAGAAAGTTGTCAGATTTGTAAATCCTGCCGATTTATGAACTTGTTTGTCTGAACCGTAATAATCACCATTGCTGTCGTTATAGGTCGAAGGCGCAATCATAGTGTGATACAAAGCAGTGTAAAAAGTTCTTAATTTGGCTGCATCATTTGATTTTACTGTGATTTTATTTAGTTCATTATTCCATTTTTCATCTGCCTGAGCTGTTATTTTTTCGAAATTCCAGCCTGCAATTTCATTTTTAATATTCATTAAAGCATTTTCTGCACTTACTGCTGAGATTCCGACTTTAATTTTAATCACTTCATCTTTTGCAGTAGCAAACTGAATCACAGCTTTGGCACTGTCGCCTAAAACAACTTTATTAATCATCTCTTTTGTACTGTTGTACAACTGGATTTTTTTTGCGGGTTTAGATAAAATAGCTGCAAAGTATATTCTTTGATCAGCAGCCCATCCTTTAGAAAAACGATATCCTTCGATTAAGGTATCATTTTTCACACGGATATAAGTATCTACAGCTTTATCCCAGCCAATTCCTTCTACTAAATCTAAAACAATATGAGAGTGCTCTGATGCAGGAAAAGTATATTTTTGAAAACCTACTCTTTGTGAAGCTGTCATTTCTGCCTTGATTTTATTCTTTTTCAGAATAACAGAATAATAACCTGGTTTTGCTACTTCATCTTTATGATCGAAGTCTGAGATATAGCCATTTGCCATATCTTTTGCTGTTCCTTTTTTAAGGTTGATTTTACCCACAGCCGGCATAAAAAGCACATCACCAAGATCACCAATTCCGGTTCCGCTTAAATGCGTATGCGAAAATCCGATAATTGTTGGATCAGAATAATGATATCCGGAACACCAGTCCCATCCTTGTGAAATGTTTACGGGTCCTAACTGAACGGCTCCAAAAGGCACATTGGCTCCCATAAAAACGTGACCGTGAAATCCTGTCCCGATATAAGGATCTACGTATTGTGTTAGATTTTGCTTTGCTGTCTGGCTGTACAATTGAAAAGAGCAAAGCCCTAAAATTGTAAATAATGCTGCTTTAAAATTTTTATTCATTTTTTGATTTTGTTTCTATTTTGTAATATCAAAACTGGCTTCCAATTGCGTATCTCTGGAATTTGAGCCTATTTGCACTTTGTATTTTCCTTCGTAAATTTTGAATTGCTTTTTGCTGTCATCCCATTTTTGAAGTTCTTCTAATGGAATTTCTAAAGTAACATTCTGCGAATTTCCTTTTGCTACTGAAACTCTTTTGAATGCTTTTAATTCTTTCAATGGCATTCTTTCTCCATTTGGATATTCGATGTAAGCTTGTGCTACTTCATCGGCATTAAAATCTCCTGTATTTTCAATTTTGATTTGCATCGAAATTTTATCGGAAGTCGGTTTTGCATTTTCCGGTTTTTGAATCCAGTTGTATCCAAAAGTGGTATAACTTAATCCAAAACCAAACGGATATTGTACTTCTTTATCAAAATAACGGTACGTTCTGCCTTTCATCGCATAGCTGTTATAATCCGGTAAATCGCTAAAAGATTTGTAAAAACTAACCGGTAAATGGCCTGATGGAGCTACTTTTCCAAAAAGAAGATTTGCCAAAGCTGTTCCGCCCTGCTCTCCAGGATACCAGGCAAAAACAATAGCGTCTACATAGGGCTCAATTGCCGAAATATCGACAGCACTACCACCAGTAACTACGGCTATAAGAGGTGTTTTGGTTCCTTTTCTAAGTGCTTTGATGTAAGCAATGTGTGAAGCAGGAAGATCCATATTTTTTCTATCTCCTTTTCCATCCGCTAAAAAAGCATCTCCTTCCTCGCCTTCGTAAACTGGAGTAAAACCTATAACGGCGATTGTTACGTTTGCCATAGAAGCAGCCCAGGTTCCGCCAAAATCAGTTATATTGGTAAAATCACAACCCATATCATATTCTACACGGGTATCAGGATCAACTGCTCCCGCAATTCCTTCAACAAAATTTACGGCTTTATCGCTGATTCCGTGATAATTTCCCAACAATGCATCCAATGACGCTGCATTTGGACCTACGATCATGATGGATTTATAATCTTCTTTATTTAACGGAAGTACCTTTTTTTTGTTCTCACCAAATGTGGCATTTTTTAGCAAAACCATACTTTGCTCTGCCATTTTCAGACTTAGATTTCTGTGATATGGATTGGCTATACTATCGATACCATATTTCCTGAAAGGGTTATCTTCGGGCTTATCGTAAAAACCTAGTTTAAACTGTGTGCGTAAAGTTGGAGCCAGTGAATTGTCGATGTCTTTTACGGTAATCAGTTTCTGGTTTAATGCATTAATAGCGTCTTTTTGTAATAATCCGCTGCAATCCATATTTACTCCGGCTTTAATGGCTGCTGCTGCAACAGTTACGCTATTTGGCAGGGTTTTATGTCCTTCGTAGATGTCCTGCAATGCCCAGCAATCTGTTACTACGTGTCCTCCAAATTTCCATTCTGTACGCAAAATATCCTGCAAAAGGCTTTTTCCTGTACAACAAGGTTCCGAATTTACACGATTGTAAGCACACATTACCGTTTCTACTTTGGCATCAACCAATTTTTTGAAAGCATATAAATAGGTTTCTCTTAAATCTTTCTCATCTACAATTACATCTATAGAATGTCTTGTTTTTTCAGGCCCGCTATGTACGGCAAAATGTTTGGCACAAGCTGCCGTTTTCATGTATTTAGGATCGGTTCCCTGAAGGCCTTTTACATAAGCGGTTCCCATTTTTCCGGTAAGAAAAGGATCTTCTCCGTAGGTTTCCTGACCTCTTCCCCAACGCGGATCTCTGAAAATATTGATATTTGGCGACCAGAAATTTAGTCCCATGTATTGTAAACGACGGTCTTTTGCCACTGCCATATTATTTTTGGCTCTGGCTTCTGTCGAAATTGCATTGGCGACTTCATTCAGTAAATTATCATTAAAAGAAGCTGCCATTCCTAAAGCCTGAGGAAAAACGGTTGCTTTTCCGGCTCTGGCTACTCCATGAAGTGATTCATTCCACCAGTTGTATTGCGGAATCTCTAATCGTTTTACTTCTTTGCTTTCAAAACCTAATAATGAAATTTTTTCTTCGGTTGTTAATTGTTTCAGTAAATCGGCTACTCTTTTATCAATGGGTAAATCCTGATTTTTGTAGGCTGCGTTTTTTTGCTGCGCATAATTGAGTCCAATACAGAAACAAAAAAACAAAGCAAATCGGTAATTTCTTAAACAATTCATTATTGTGGTTTTTAAATTAGATAATCGTCTTTTTCTCTTTGCTAAATCGTTTTACCAACCAAAGCAAATGGAGATAAAATTATGTAATAGTAAGTATTTTCAAAAACAATAACTTCCTTTATTTCAAAAGAATCAATGTTCCTGAAGTTCATTTTATTTATACTATTTCAGAATTTTAAAGATAGAATATCTTTTTGATTAAATAATACTCCGATTTTATCTAAATTTAAGTTGCAATTGCCTTTAGTTGCAATTGGAGGTATTTATTGACTTAATTATAAAAGGCTTTAGCCAAAACAAGTGTTTTTAGCTAAAGCCTCGATAATAATTTTATTTTTTCCTCTATTAAAACTGGAGGAAATCAATATAGCTTTTTTTATATTTCTTATCTATTCAGATTTTCAAACATTATAATTGCAGTGTATAAAACACCCGCTTCACCTCTGAAAGTTCCTGATCCTCTTGGTTCATTTTTTATTGAGTACCATTCATAGAATCCGTTATTGTCTTTTACACGTTTCAACATAGGTTGTACTTCTCTGTAGGCTTCTTCTACATATCCGTACTTAATTAATTGCTGAATGGTTCTTGCTCCAAACCAGGTCCAGTCGCCGCCATTTTGGTAGCTGTAAACCGGATTCATTATTTTGTTTACGAAATATCCGTTTGGATATGGCGGGTAAAGCGTTAAACCAATAGAAGGTGCTCCGGCTTCTTTTACTCTTTTTACCATTTCGTCCAACGATGCTTTTACTTCTTCTTTGCTTAGCAATCCGGCTTCCATCGCTACAGTTGTGCCTCCGAAATAAAAGATATTATTTTCATCGAAATCAGCAGGAAACGGTGATCCGTTGAGGTATAAGTGCGGAATATATTTTTGCTTTTTGGCATCCCACAGGTAAGTTCTTGTATTCTTTGCCACATCTTTTCTGACTTTTTCCCATTTGTTTTTTGTTGCAGGAAGCATTTCCATCATATTATTTAATGCTACAATAAACATCGCATTGTCGTAGATATCGATGGCCATATGCGTGTGACCGTCTAAATCGACTCCGTAACCTTCCTCGGGCTGTACATCTCCCCAATCGGCAGTGGTTGCTCCGGTAATTAAACCGTATTTCTGAGAATAGCGGTTTTTCATTAAAAATTCCATTGCCCATTCCAGTCTTTTGGCTACGATTTTATCTCCCACTTTTTCTGTCAGGATAGATTTGTCGCCTGTTAACTGAATGTATTTATAAACGGCTTGTACCAATGAGGTTTCCTGATCGGTTTCGACAGTATTTTTATGTGCCGCATATCTTGGTTCTAATTTAGAATAAGAAAAATCGGTTTCTCCTGCTCCAATCTGCTCTTTTGGCGTATAGCCGTCAATTATATTTCCATCTTCTCCCTGCATTCTGAAAAACACTAACAGGTTTTCTTTTATATCTTCTTTTTTACTGACTTGCGCCGCCAGTTCTATAAAAGTGTTATAATCGCGAATCCAGACTTCACGGTAACCATCACCGGCATTTACTCCGGTTTTCATTACTTCTAAAGCTTTACTTTTTACAAAAGGCATGTAAGAATCATTTTTGATTTTATCCGCCAATTTTTTATCAATTACCTGCTTTTGTTGTGCAGTAAGCGTCAAGGCAAAAGCGACTGCTGCTACTGAGGAAAATATTTTTTTCATTTGTTTTAATTTGAACTATTGATAGTACAATAGTGGTCGTTTTTATTACTAGTTTTTTAGATTATTGAGTACATTAAAAGCTCTTTATTATTTACTGGTACTCATTGATGGCGGTGGTGTTTTTACGCCCCAGTTCGTATTCGGTTTTGGTCCCATTTCAAAAATTAAGGTGCCTCCATCGGTAAGTTTTTTTCTGTTTATCCAGGCATTTTCTTCTTTTTTTCCATTGAAAGAAGCCGATTGGATGTACTTGTTTTTCTTTGAATTGTTTTTTGTTTCAATTACAAGCTCATCGCCTTTATAATATTTTTTATCCAGTTTAATAGTTACTTTATCAAATAGCGGACTTCCAAATTGAAATGTCGGATTCATTGCTGCATGCCCCTGAACATCAAAAAGACCTATAGACGCCATGACAAACCAGGCTCCTAATTGTCCCTGATCTTCATCCTGACCAAATCCATAACCGTGAAGTGGCTCGGCTCCATAGAATTCATCACAAATCATGCGGGACCATTTTTGTGTTAACCACGGTTTCCCAGAATAATTAAACAGAAAAGAATGGTGCAGACAAGGCTGATTTCCGTGGTTATACAACATTTCCAGTCCCGAAAAACTATCAATTCCGTTTCCACCGCCAAAAGTTGATTTCTGACTTTCATTAAAGGTGGTTTCCAAACGTTTATTGAACAAATCCAAACCTAATGTTTTGATTAATCCTGCCGGATCCTGAGGTACATACCAGGTATATTGATAAGCGTTTGCTTCCTGAAATCCTCTCCAGGCCTGCATTGGGTTAAAGTTTTCAATAAACTTTCCGTCCTGATAGCGCGGACGTATAAATTTGGTTTCCGTATCAAATATATTTTTCCAGTTTTCTGCCTGTTTACTAAGTTTTTTATAATCTTCTTTTTTGCCTAAAGCTTTCGCAAACTGAGATACTCCATAAGAGGTATACGCAAATTCAAGAGTATGTGATGCCCCGAAATTGAATACCCATCCGTTGGCAAGTGTAGTATCTTTTGACGGAATATAACCTTCTTTTACAAAATAAGCCAAGTCGTATTTTCCGGAACCAAAAGGGCGATTATTATAACCCGTTTCATTTTTATAGGCAATATTATAGGCTTCCTGCACATTAAAATCACGAATACCGCTGTTGTAAGTTGCAGCAATCATTAAACCAAAACAATTGGTTTGTACACCATTAGAATGTGCTCCGGCAGCCACTCCGTCGTGTAACCAGCCTGTTTCTTTTGCAAAATCAAGATTCGACTGAATATATTCACTTAAATAATCCGGATAAGCCAATGCCCACAATTGTCCAAGATTCCAAAATCCCCCCCAAATTCCGTCTGTGTTATAATGATTGTATTTTGGTTTTCCATTTTCATTTAATGGGATATGCCCAACTTTACCATCATGTCTTGGATAACTTCCGTTGGCATCACTCGCTAAACCGCGACCCAAAAGCGCATGATAAAGTCCGGTGTAGAATTTCACTTTGTTGATGCTGTCTTTGGTTTCTACTTTGATACGGCCTAATTTTTCGTTCCATTTTTCGTGCGCTGTTTCTTTAACGGCATCAAAAGTCTGTCCGGTTGCTTCTGTTTTTAAATTCAGTTTGGCATTTTCGATACTGGTATAAGAAAGTCCAGCCTGCATTTCGACTACTTCTCCTTTTTTGGTAGCGAAATTTACGTACATCCCGTTTCCGGTTCCTGTAGTTGTTTTTTGCCCATCGAACGTTTTGTCTTCTACGAATGAACCGTAAGAAGTTGGCGTTTTACTTAACTGAATCACAAAATACATTTTTACACGTTTTTCAGGATCACAGAATTTTAAATATTCCGGAAAGGTTTCGATTGTTCCTTCTAAAGTGTTTTTTCCTGAAAGTTTCATTGTCGCCTCAGTAACTCCGCTGCTTTCTCCCTGACGATGTCCTATATCAAAAATAATACGGGATGCTGCAGATTCAGGAAAAGTATAGCGATGAAAACCTACTCTTTCTGTAGCTGTTAGTTCGGCTTTAATTCCATATTCTTTTAAGTAAACCGAATAATAACCAGGTTCGGCATGTTCATCTTTTTTATCAAAAGTTGATCTGTATCCGGTTTCCGGTTTTTCTAAAGTTCCCGGAGTGGTCTGCAATTTTCCGATTATTGGCATAGCAACCAATCCTCCTATCTGAAATTCATGAAAATGACCGAAACCTTCAATAGAGTTATGACGATCATCATATCCGCAAGGCGCCCAGCTTCCGCCACTTCCGTAAGCATTAGTATGCGGGGCCAATTTTGCCATTCCGAATGGTAATGAAGCCGGCGTGTAAAAAAACCAGCGTCCGTGCACAGAACCAATTTGCGGATCAACCCACGAAGCCGGGTTAAAATTGTCTTTTTCCTTTGAGCAGGAAAAGAGCAAAAGGCTCGTTGCCGCTAGTGTTATTATTTTTGAAAATGTTTTCATATTACTCTTTCTAATTGTGTTTTTTACTTTTTAGAATTTCAATATATATTCTGAGACTCCGCTTCCTGCCATTTTAATTTCGGCTGTATTGGTGTTTTCAATTCCTGTGCTACGCGCTGTAATTGATTTTGGTTGTAACGATTTCCATATCCATTTTGTCGTTTGCTCTGTTTTCTCAGGATTAAACAGGCGCATTAGTATCGATCCATCTTCGTTTGGTGACAGACTGGTTACTATAATTTTTGAATTGGTTAGTTCAAAAAGACCAGACGGTAATTTCACATTATTCATTACAGGCATTGCAATCAAAGGCTGAGTAAATTTCTGCGCTTCTTTTTCTATAGCTACATTATTAATCTCTAAATGCGGACGAAGCGCATATTTAAAACGTACAATGCCTTCCTGATCTGCTTTGTAATTGGTGTGCCAGTAATTATTCATTACATAAGAAAACCATATCGAAGTTGGTTGTTCTGTTTTTTTCCACTCTTTATAATTAGGTACTACTTCTTTTCTTTCATCAATAATACTATTTGGTTCTACCAACGGAGCCTCAAGAAACATCCACTGAATTCCTTTATCTCCATCTGATACATCTACCCATCTTTTTCCGTATAAATAATCCATATTGGATCCGGGCAATTGATCCTTTAAAAATGTAATGCTGCCATAACCGGCATCCAGTGTAGTGGTTTTTAATTGTGAATTAAATGGATACCCAAAATGAACCCCTTCTTTGGTTCGAATGGCTTTTTTATCTAAAATATTCTCTATCAGCAATTCCTCACTCCCACCATAAAGCGAAACAATTCGCTGAAGTTTGTTTGCTCCCGGCGCCTCAGATGTTAGCGCTATTTGAGTCATTACAGATCCTGTTTCCAGAACCTTTACTTCTACATTTCCATTGGTTTGAACTTCTTCAGGATTCAGACCCGGTACATACCAATAACTATTTAATCCCTGATTTTTAAAATTTCCGGCATAATTAAAATCTGATGTGCTTTTTAAACTTGTAATGCTTCCGTTATTTCTATCCCAGATAAATTCAATTTTCCCGTTAGATAAAGAATTAGTTGTTATCACAAATGGATTTTTAATCAATGCTTCTTTGTCTGTAATTTCATAAACAGCGCTTCCCAAAGCAGGCACTTCGGTTGCAATAAAAGCAGTTGTTCCGTTACTTAATTTTTGCAAGGGATAAATGTTTCCCTTAACATCTTTTACCGATTTTCCGTTTATAGATGTTTGTAAAGTAACCAGTCCGGTCCTTGCCCAGGATGAGGTATTAAAAACTGCAATTTTCTTAGATTCATTACTACTGTATGTTTCAAGTAAATTTTTCTCAAGTGTATTGATCTGCGCATCGGCATCCAGCATGAATTGTTTTTTAATACGCCATTGTTCTGTTACAAATGAAGCATCGGGATCGCTGATACTGTTATGTGCTCCCCAGGTATGCTCATGAAACATTATGATATTTCTCCAGGCTTCGTAAAAATTTTGCTGATTATACTTTTTAGGATTCAACATGGTATAAAGTGTCGCTAATTGCTGTAAACGCAAACTATTGACTCTGTTTTTTCCTTCTTCCTCTGCTGTAGAAAGAGCACCGTCTTCCCAATAAGGTGTAAGATCTCCTTTTACAGTTGGAATTACTGCTCCGTATTTTCTCTCAAAAGCCTCAAACATTTTATCTGCCGTGTTGAGAATTAGTTTTGGAGAGGCATATTTTTCATTCCAGTTCTTTACAAAATCAGAAATATTAGGTTCAATTGGTCCATTATCTGCTACGATATTAAAACGCCACTGTACCATGTCGTATGGATAATTGTTTGCCGTTAGCTCGTTTAAATAATCCGCAATTTTACGGGCTCCGCGTTCATAAATATTTCCGGGCTGCATGCCGTGCCAGGAGGAATATCCTTTGGCTCCTGCCCAAAACAATACTTTTTCTTCACCCGATGGCGAAGTCCACCAAACCGGTTTATCTCCCCAATTTTTTAGAAAATGTCCCGCTCGGTCTCCTCTGTACGGATGGTCTATTCCCATAAAATTAGAACCTATAGAGAAATATTTCACACCGCCTTTTGACAAAGCTGTTACGGTTGACCATGCAAAGCCCGGCACATCTGAAATCATGGCGCTGTTGATAGTAAAGCCAAATTCCTTGCGCAACTGAGCGGCATAATCGGTGTAATGAAACATTTCTTCGGCCTGACTTAAACCTGTCAGCATGTTGACATACAAGGCAGAAAGTAGAATATCTCCATTTTTTACCGCCGCAATAAACTTCGCTTTTTGAGTGGCAGAAGCTTCTTTCAGATAATTTTCAACTGCCCATACTGATTCTATATTCCATTTGAATTTTGCTTCTTCGGGATATGATTTTGTTTTTTCAATCATTTCCAGTGCATCATCAATATTTTTGTTGTGAATTTTTACAATTTCGGGCTGCAAATGAGAATATCCGATATCGGTATGGGAATGATGCAATAAGTGCATTTCTCTGTACACAACAGGTTTTACAACAAAATAGTCGCTGATAAATTTTTTGTTGCCAACCCAAGCCTCCACTTTTATTTTTTCCTCATTAGTTACTGCCTTCACAGGAATGTCAAAACTATTTATTCCGTCTTTGGCTGTGTAGGTATAACTTTCTTTTTCATTGATTTTTACCTTTACAGCTTGATCTTTACCAAAATGTAAAACTGTCAGTGCCAGAGGTTGCGTGCCATTTTTTAGAAGAAAAGGCATGGGAGTTACTTTTACATTTTCTTCAAAACCAAATTTAAAAGTCATGAACCAATCATTACTACGCTGATTTTGACCTACAATTTTAATTCGTGCTGTCAGTCCGGGCTTTATTTTACTTACCGGAAGACGAAGAAATGCATAGCCCTGCGCGTCATTTGCGCCATCGAGTTTGATTTGCTCAAATACTAATGCCGATTCGTCCTTTGCTTTAAAAATCCAGTTTGTTTTTTGATTTTTTGGAAAAGTGGTAAACGTTAGAGTCTTTTCGTCATTTACATATAAATCAAAGTTACGCTCTCCGCTGCTTGTTCCAGAAGAATGTCCTGCCACCCAACTGAAATAAACGTATTTATCTTTGCTATTTGCCGGAACCGGTGCTGTTTCCCATTCGATAGTTTTATTTCCATCTGTAGTTCTGGTTAAAAGCGCTACTGTAGCATAATCCTGAAAAGCAGAACTATACGTAATATTTTCTCCGCTAATTTCTTTGGCAAAACCATTAATCCAATTGATTTTTCCAAAAAACGGAACTTCTTTTTGTGCAAAAAGAGATTGTACTGAAAAAGCCAGCAGCAGGGCGAATACTATTTTTACTTTCAAAATAATTTTATTTAAGTTCATAATTCCTGGTTCCAGGATTTTTCAATTTCTTCAAGGCTTTTTCCTTTTGTTTCAAATAATTTCTTTTTTGCATAACCAAAAGAAAGTATACAGAAGAAAGAGAAGATAAAAAAAGTAGTAGCAATGCCTAAACCGTCTCTCATAACAGGAAATAATAAATTTACTACCCAGTCTGAAACCCACATGGTCATTATACAAATAGATAAAGCTGTTCCTCTAATATGAGTGGGGAAAATTTCTGTAGAAATCACAAACTTTAATGGTCCCAAGGAAAAGGCAAAGAATAAAAGAAACAAAATAATGCTTGCTAACATAAACCATCCTGTAATATTCATAAGGAAGCAAAATCCTGTCAATGCCAGCGCAAAAGCAGCACATAATGAGCCTGTGATGTACAATGGTCTGCGCCCCCAACTGTCTACTTTTGAAATTGCGATAAAGGTGAAAAGCACGTTGGCCGATCCTAAAATAATTTGATAAAATAAGGCATCGCTCGTTACAATTCCAGCCGATTTTAAAATAGTAGGACCGTAAAATATAACACCATTAATACCGCTAAACTGAGACAAAGCCGTAAGTACCATCGCCAATACCAATAATTTACGTAAAGGCAAACGCAGTAATTCTTTTATACCTCCCGCTTTTTGGCTCGTCATTTCTATGATTGAATTCAGTTCTGTTTGTGCCGTTTGTTCTCCATTTATTTTGGTTAATATTTCCAGAGCTTCTTCATTTTTGTTGTATTGTATTAGCCAACGCGGACTTTCAGGAACGATCAATAGCAGTAAACAAAATGCAGCGGCGGGAATAACTCCAACGATAAACATTCCGCGCCAAACATTTTCTACAAACATCCAATAGAATAAACCGTTGCCAGATCCTAAATACGAAGAAGCCTGTTTTTGAAGGAAAAAATTACTGATATATGCTGCCAGAACTCCAACAGTTATGGCCAGTTGATAAAAAACCACCAACTGTCCGCGTTTGTGTGAAGGCGCTACTTCTGAAATGTAAAGCGGAGATACATTTGAAGCTACGCCAACCCCCATTCCTGCAAGGACACGAAACAAAATCAATACGGGATAGGCTTCTGAAAATGCAAATCCGATTGCACTTATTAAGAATAAAATTGCAGAAACAAACAATACTTTTTTTCTTCCTATTTTATCACTTAAATAGCCTGAAAAAGCTACTCCGATAATACAACCTAACAATGCGCAGGAAACAAATAATCCTTCCTGAGCAGATGATAATTGGTATTGTAATTTCAAGGGTTCGATAATACCGCTTACCACAGCCATATCAAAACCAAATAAAAAACCTCCTAATGCAGCAATGAGCGTAATAAGAGCGATAAAATAATTAGTTCTTTTTTTTTCCATAATAAATGTAGTTTTTCCATGACAATTGCTTTTGGCAATCGCATAAAATCTTAGTTATTGGTTATTAGTTAATGCAGGAAATTAACACCAGCTGTCTTTTACATAAGAAACCACAACAAATGCTTTTTTGTCGCTTAGGTGTTTAATTTTGTATTTAGTAACATTGGCCGGTATGACAAAAGTTTCGGCATATTTGAATTTTTGGTTGTGCTGGCCTGCGCTTACTTCTGCAATTTCACCTTCTACCAACATACAAATGTGACATTGGCCTAAGGTTTCAATCTCAATTTCTCCGGTAAATTCGTAACGGTCAACAGCATAAAAATGCTCTTCGTGTGTGGGTAAACTCATTTTTCGACCATTCGGAAATTCTTTAATCGCTTTTGGTTTTGAAATGAATTCATTGGTAATTCGTTCCCCTTTACGGTCAAAATAAACATTCTTGAATCCGTGTTCGATATTGATGGGACGTGGTTTTCCGTCTAATCCCGGACGAACCCAATCGTACATTTTAAAAGTGAAAATATAAGGTGTACTACTAATTTCTAATACCATATTATTCTTTCCGGAAGCATGAATAGTTCCATTTGGAATCAGAAATAAATCGTGCTTTTGCGCCGTGAACTTTTGTACATATTTTACAATATCTATTTCTTCTGCTTTTTCCTGAGATTCGATTAGTGCATTTTTAAATTCATCAGGATCAATGTCTTCCTGAAAACCTAAATATACTTCGGCGTCTTCTTCGCAATCGAGTATATAATAGGTTTCATCTTGCGTAAAAGGTTCTCCAAAATTCTCCTTAATATATTCCGGACGCGGATGGCATTGTACCGAAAGATTACCTCCGTCGAAAGTGTCCAGATAATCAAAGCGAATTGGAAAATAATTCCCGAAACGTTCTGCAGCTTTTCCTAATACTTTTTTATTGTCATGAAATAACAGAAAATCAAAAGAAACTTCCAATAAATGATTGTTTCCTTCAAAGACAATTCCGTTTTCAGGACTTATTAATTCAAAAGACCATGCATAATTTACTTCTTCCTGATTTAAATCTTCAATATGATTTTTCATCCAGTGACCGCCCCAAACTCCGGCTTCAAACCAAGGGCGGGCGCGTAACGGACTTTCGAGCATTAAATCTAGTGCAGCTCTGAAATCATTTCCGTGCATCCAGGTAATTTCGTCGATTCGCTGTTCATCTATAATCAAATCCATTTTAGGCAGCAAATCTTCCTTATGCAGATTAAAAACAGGCCATTCGATAAAATACAATCTTTTGTAAATCTGCGAATAAGGTAAAATAGAAGTACAACCCAAATTTTTGGCTGAACCCGCTCGCATTCGGTATTGAATTTCATTCTTCGGTACATCAACATAAATCAGCTGTCCGTTCCAATTAGCCAAAGAAGCTCCAGTTCCGTACACAATGCAAAGATCTGCTGTGGTATCTGGGTGAAGCATTTTTAATTTTTCAGGATCGAAAAAATCGGAAAGTACGCCTAAATATTTTTTCCCAAAAACCGGATCATCTCCGTTTAGGTTAGGTTTGATAATGGAATCAATTTCTTCTGAAGATTTCAAACAGGAGTCGATATCATACCATAGAGCATTTATATTTTTTTCAACTAAAAATGTATTAAGTTTGCTTCTGAAATTTTCCCAAAGAACGCCACCAAATCCATCAATAACAACTATTTTTTGTGCTGCAATCTGATTTGCCAGTGTATCAAATCCGGTCAAAACCTGAGAATTGACTGAAAAAGAAGGGAAAACATTGTATTGCTCATTCTCTTTTACAATGGCTTTTACAGGTAATAATGGCTGAGTGGTTTTTCTTTTAGCATGCATTGTTTTTTCCATTTGTATTTTACTTTTCTTGTCTGCGATAATTGTAGCTCCTCTAAGAATACTTCGCTCAGCATCATCACAGAAAATGATATTTACTTTTATTTTTAATTCTTTTAATCTGTCTTCCAAAGCCGGCATAAACAAGGCTTTAGCTTTAGCAATATTGCCGCCAATGACCAATTCTTCGCATTGGAATTTCTCCAGCCAGGGAAAAAGAAAATTTCCCATATTATCTCCAAAATTGAAAAACACTGCTTCGGAAATTGCTGTATTTAACATTGCTATTTCTTTGACCGACTTAATATTTTCTCCCGAAAGACGTTTGTATTCTGCCAAAAACCATCGGACTGAAAAGCATTCATCTGCAAGTGTTCCCAGAAAGGGCTGATTGTAAAAAACTCCTGTTGAAGGAATGTCTTCGTGCTGTTTCATTATCTGGCCATCAACCATAAAAGCCGAACCAAATCCGGTTCCCAAAGTGAGAAAAACAATTCTTTTACTCTTTAATTCGTGACGGAAATAAGCTCCTTCTGCAAAACAATCTGCATCATTGGAAAAAACAAAAGGAACCGTTTTCTGATTGGTGAAATTTTGGAGTGCCTGCTGCAAATGAATTCCAAAAGTGCTTTCAAATTTCCCTCCAACTCCCAGAACTTCGCTCACACCTTTTTCATAATTAAACGGTCCGGGAAAAGCGATTCCGACAACCTCAATTTGCTTTTCTTCTGCTACTATTTCTTTAATACCATTTCCTATTGAAGCAATAATAGCAGCTGCATTTTCATTTGAATTGATCTCTTTTCTAATCAACTGCCTAGGTTGATTGTTAAGGGTGTTGTTTACTAAAACGCTTATGGTAACATGACTTCCGCCTACATCAATTCCTATTTTCATTGCGCTTAAATCGTACGTTTTATCTCGATGGTATAAGTAAACCAGTCGTTTCTGTAATAACAAATATTATATTCAATGGGTCTTCTTGCGGTATCCAGCACTACCCTTTTTCTTTCTAAAACGGGTTGATTTTTTTCAATTTTTAAATTACCGGCAATGCGCTTACTGGCTGCAATTGCCTTAAGTTCTTCCTGCGAATAGACCGGAACTACATTGTATTTATTTCCTAGAATCTCATATAATGGCGCTTCGAAATTTTCATCGGCAGAAAGTCCGATTCTGGGATGAAAATAGGATTCAAAATATACCATCGGGCTATCATCTATACTTCTGGTACGTTGTAAAAGCAATACTTCGTCTCCTTCGTTAATTTGTAAATGTTTGGCAATTTTAGCATTCGCCTGAACCATTTCTACATTGAGGTAAAGGTTTTTAAACTCCAGTCCCATGTCTTCCATCTCATGCGTAAAACTCATCCAATTGTTCAGATTGGTCGTAATACGATTTTGAGAAACCCTTGTACCGGAACCTTTTTTTCGTACCAGTAATTTTTCGTTTACCAAAACAGCAATGGCCTGACGAAGCGTGTTGCGGGAAATACCCCAGCGTTTAGCCAAATCAACTTCTTTAGGAAATAATTCCCCGTCTTTAAAATCGGGATGCTTGATTAGTTCACGTAATAAATCCTCTACTTGTTTATGTAAAGGGATTTTGCTGTCGTGATCCAGTAACGGTATTTTGTTCATATGTTCATACATATGACAAATGTAGTTTTTTTTCTGTACCGACAAAATTATTTTCTAAAAAATATAAGACACTGATTACTAAACAGTTTTACTAAAAATTATTTAGTACTAAATCGTTATAGCAAAATCATTGATTTTCAGCAAACGAATTAAAAAAATCGACTTTTTTTAGTAAAAAATATTCGTATGTTCCTATTTGAGTCGAAAAATCTCTATCTTAGCTTTTTACAAAAGTCGTACAGACATTCCGGAATAATTCCCAATCCTATAATTTTAGATTATATCATGAAAACATCATTTAATGCCTTCATTCATTTTTCGATTATTTTTCATTAAATCGATTTAGAAACTACTCAAGCCCTATTATTATGATTTTATTTCTTTAGCATAAAACCAAAAACCAACTCTCACATGAACAAAATTTCATTTGCTTTTCTTGCCTTTTGTATTGTTACATTATCTTTTGGCCAGAAGACTCCAAAAGCCATCAAAATCTCTTATGACAGAAGTTATAACGGAAAACGTGTTGAAAATCCGGATCCGCTGCTTTTATATGCTTCAAAAGATATAAGTCTGACTACAACTGACAAAATCCTGCAGCAAAAAGCGGAGTTCCCGTATGAACAGACTTTTGTTGATTTTACTACCAAAACCATTTCGCAATGGGCACAGCTGAAAACCAAATCAATTCTTAGCAACGATAGTGAGGCATTGGGAAAACAGAAATTTGAGTTGAGTTCTGAAACTAAAAAAATACTGAACTACACGTGCAAAAAAGCGACCACATCGGTAAACTCTAATAAAATTGAAATTTGGTACACAAACGAATTAGGGCTAAAAGGCGGACCGGGTGTTCTGGGACAAGATTTGGGTTTGGTTCTGGAAACTATTCGTAACGGAAATTCTGTTGTAACCGCTTCTAAAATCGAGATTTTAAAAACGGTTCCTGCTGTTCTGAAAATTCCGGCTTCACAATCTGTAGATCAATTAACTTATAAAGATTTGTTGTGGAAAAGCCGTTTTATCAATATTCCGGTTTTTAATAAAGAACAGATTCATTTTGTACCGGATGCAAAATCAAACGACAGTATTTTACGATTTGCAAGCGGAACCATTATTGTGCGAAAAGTAAAATTTCCGGAAATTAAAAAAGGAAGTGCCATTTTTGCTGATGTTACCCAACAATCGAATGGTGACGCCTACGACAGAACGGGATCTGTTTTTATGATTCCGACTGATAAAAAAAGCTCGTTTCTTGACGGTTTAAAAAACGGAATCAACACTTTGCCTGCTTATGATAACGGAAATGGCAAAAAATATCAGGGTGTTACTGCAACGGATGATTATACTCCTTTATTGGAATTAATGCGCTTTTTTACTCCTTTTGGGGTAAAGCATTTCAATTATCTGCAATTAAAAGATAAGGTATGGCAGGACAGTGTTTTCTATCGTCAGGATATTTCTTTGTTGCAGCCTAAACTGAGCAATCAGGAGGTTTACATCGGAATGTTTATTGGAAACTACGATGCAGGCGGACACAAAGCGAGTTTAAACATTAGTATTCATAACGGGGAAGACAACAATACAAAAGGTGATTTTATTTTACCATTGTTCAATACACTTAATGTGATGGAAATGGCGGGGCAGGAATATGCTACTATGTTTGACAATGAAAAAGGACTTGAAATGTCTTTTGAAGTACCTGAAGGATATAAAAATTTCAAATTAAGCTACACAACCACAGGTCATGGAGGCTGGGAAAACGGTGATGAATTTTTGCAAAAAAAGAACACTATTCTTATTGATGAAAAGGAAGTTTTTGGCTTTACTCCATGGCGTACCGATTGTGGTTCTTACCGATTAAGCAATCCTGCTTCGGGAAATTTTGGCAATGGATTATCTTCTTCTGATTTAAGCCGTTCTAACTGGTGTCCGGGAACAACAACCAATCCGAATCTGATTGACCTTGGAGTTCTTACTCCCGGAAAACATACTATTCGTGTTTTAATCCCACTCGGAAAACCGGAAGGAACCAGCAGCAGTGCATGGAATGTTTCAGGATTTTTAATTGGTGAAAAGTAAGCTCATTTTAATACATATTAACTACCTGCAGTTTTGAAATCTTTCATAACTATAAAACCAAAATAACCATGAAAAAAATAACACTTTGCTTACTGTTCTCCTGCATCAGCTGGATGGGAACACTAGCACAAACCTACAAGCCATCTGAAGGAAATATCAAGAACAGAAAAGAATTTCAAGACGATAAATTTGGTATGTTTATTCACTTTGGCCCTTACAGCGTTTTGGGTAATGGCGAATGGATTATGACAAACCAAAACATAAAAGTAACTGATTATGGAAGGCTGATTAATGTATTTAATCCGCAGGATTTTGATGCCAAAAAATGGGTAGGAATCGCTAAATCTGCCGGAATGAAATACATTACTTTTACTACACGCCACCATGATGGCTTTAGTAATTTTGATACCAAATTATCCGATTGGAAAATTACCAATACGCATTTTAAAAGAGATTTATTAAAAGAGCTGGCCGACGAATGCCACAAACAAGGCATTAAATTGTTTTGCTATTACTCTCTTCTGGACTGGACCCGAACGGATTATCAATATGAAACAGGAAAAACAGGAAAAGGAACCGGAAGAACTCAAAAAAGCGACTGGGACAGCTACATTCATTTTATGAAAGGACAATTGACTGAAATATTAACTAATTACGGAGAAATTGGAGGAATTTGGTTTGACGGACATTGGGATCAGCTTAATAATGACAGTGATAAAACTTTAACTTCAAAAGTAAATTGGCACTATGATGAGATCTATGCTCTGATTCATTCGCTTCAACCGGATTGTATGATTTCAAACAATCATCATTTAACACCAATTCAGGGAGAGGATTTTCAGGCTTTTGAAAAAGATTTACCAGGAGGAAATACTACTGGTTTTGGCGGGCAGTCTGTTTCTCAGTTGCCTTTGGAAACTTGTGAAACGATGAACAATTCCTGGGGTTTCAACATCAATGACAGAAAATACAAATCGACTAAAGATTTATTGCATTATATGATCAACGCTGCAAGTCTGAATGCTAATTTCCTCTTGAATGTTGGCCCAATGGCGGATGGAACTATTCAGCCGGAGTTTGTTGAAACGCTGAAAGAAATAGGTATCTGGATGGATAAAAACGGAAACAGTATTTACGAGACAAGAGGCAATGTAATGAAGCCTCAGGACTGGGGTGTATTTACTGCTAAAAATAAAACATGGTTTGCGCATATTATCAATACACCAAAACAGACTGAGTATATTTTTATTCCTGAGATGAAGCAAAAAATCAAGAAATGTTATTTGATGAATGGTAAGAAAAAACTTCAGTTTAAACAACAACCGGAAGGTACTTTTATCTATCTAAATGGCATAACTCTGGATACAATTGATACTATAATTGAAATGCAAATACAATAAATATAAAAACACTAAGAGATTTTTATTCTCTAAAACTATTCATAAAAATGTTTAAAAAAATTCTATTTTTCTCTGTCGTTGCTTTTATTACAACTGGAAAAACTACAGCACAATCTTCTTTTTCTGCAAAGCGATTTTTGGAGCACGATACTTATTTGGCTTCTGATAAACTGGAAGGTCGTCTTGCCGGAACAAAAGGCAATAATGAGGCTGCAGCTTACATCAAAAAATATTTCAAAAAATATGGGCTGAAGAAATTCAACAATAATTATTATCAGCCTTTTAAGATATTCATAAAACCCGATATCAATAAAATAAAGTCCGATAGTGTATCGACTCAAAATGTGGTAGGATATCTGGAAGGTTCTGATGAAAAGCTAAAGAATGAATTCATAGTGATTGGTGCACATTATGATCATTGGGGATGGGGCGGAAAAGGTTCGGGAAGCAAGAAAAAAGATACTATTGCCATTCATAATGGTGCCGATGATAATGCTTCGGGGGTTTCGGCTTTATTGTCGATTTTAGAGGAATTTCATCATCAAAAAATCGCACCAAAAAGAAGTATTATTTTTATTTCTTTCAGTGCAGAGGAAGAAGGATTATTGGGTTCGAAGTATTTTGTCAATCACTTACCTGTAAATAAAGATGCTGTAAAAGTGATGATTAATATGGATATGGTTGGTAGACTAAACGACAAGAAAGAATTGTATATGGGCGGTGCCGGAACTTTTCCTCATGGTGTCGAGTTAATGAAAAAACTAGGCGAAGGCAGCGGACTTAATCCGGTTGTGTTTGCCGGAGATGTTGGCGGGTCTGACCATGTTACTTTTTATAAAAATGACATTTCAGTTATAGGATTACATACAGGTGGACACCCGCAATATCATACTCCCGAAGATGATACTGCTTTGATTAACAGTGAAGGCGCTGTACTGGTTTGCAAATATATTTATAGTGCTTTGAGTGCTATCGCCAATTATAATCAGCCGTTAACTTTTATCAAACAAAATTAAAGTTTTAAGGCTAAGGAAACCCGTTGGGTGAAATTACATTTAAAAATGCTCCTTTGAACAAAATAGTACACGGATAAAACGGATTTACTTCGTAAAAACGCTGATAAAAACGGATTTTTTTTAATTTCTTTATTCAAATCCGTTTTTGTCCGCGTTTTCGTGATAACGAATCTGTCTAATCCGCGTCAAAATTTATGCTATTTTAATTACGCCCAACGGGTTAAGGAAATATATTTCTACCGAATAAAAAGCGTCGAATTTGCAATAATCAAATGCAAATTCGACGCTTTTTTATGTCTACTATTTAGCCGTTGTGAAATTATGGATTTCACCTAAATTAAACCGTTATTTTATACTTTACGCTAATTTGGCTAAAGCCTGACTTATTCGCAATTTCTAAGATCCCGTTGTTAAAACCAGGGGCTATGGAAAAAACTTTAATAATTTTTATCTATGCAGATCTGCTTTAATTTGTGTAAATCTGCGTGAAAAATATATATTCTTGTGCAATTAAGTTTTCATAAATCAAAAACCCCAGCTTCAGCATTTTACTGAAACTGGGGGTTTACCAATTACTAACCAAACATTAAAAATGAAATTATTTTACGTCCCAGAAAATTTTGGTACTTAAATTATCTTTGTCTTTAACAGTATTGTAATTTGTTGTATTATAAACACGCTCAGAATTTGGATATGTCCAACGAGTTGGAGGTGTTTTTCTGATTGTACTTGTTTCATCTTCCATGAAATTAAGTGCCGGAAGTTTTAATCTTCTTTGTTCAGCCCAAGATTCATCAGCCTGCATTACATTGTAATGAATATACTTTTGGAAAGCAATCAATTGCAATTGATCTGCTGGTGTTACAGCTGCTCCAAAATCAATTTTAGCAATATAAGCATCAATCTCAGCAGTTGTAGGCTCAGTTGTAGGTTTCCATGTTAAAACATCCGCTTTATCACCTAATCTAACATAATACTCAATAGATTGTCTGATTGCTTTTTCGAAATAGGTTTTTGCTGTAGTTCCGTTTCCGTTTCTTGAATAGTACTCTGCAAGAATTAAATTTACTTCGGCAGCATTAATCAATGTTCCCGGTAACCATTTATTTTTACTAATTACAGATCTGTTGTAAATCGCGATTTGAGTATTAGCAATTAATTGATCCTGAGCTCCTGATCCTAATAATGGGTCAAGCCCTACATAATCAGCTGCGCTTGCTCCTTTTTCGAACAACCATGGTTCACGGGGATCGCTATTGGCATTCATGTGATCGATCATTGGTTTTGGAGCAATATTATTATTTCCCCCCTCTAAAGCATCAAAGAATCCTGCAGTATCTAAATCTGTATCCTGATTATATACTCTGAATGCGATATTTTCAGAATTTTCATCTACAATTTTTGCTTCGGCAATGATTTCAGCCATTTCTGAATTTGCTCTGGCAGTAAAAGCCGGAGCAGCAGAAACTCTATTCAATAACTTTAAACGTAAAGAATTACAGTAGTTCTTCCACATTTCCAAGTTTCCTTTATTAATCAAATCCTGGTTTTTAAATACTGTTTCGATTCCTGCAGGCAAAGTAATTGTTTTCAACTCATTAGAAAAACCTTTTAATTCATCCAGCATCTTAATATAGAGATCTGTCTGATTATCATATTTAGCTGCAGCAGCATCATAGTTACCTCCAGTTAAACTAATTTTCCCTGCTTCAGAGAAAGGGATATCTCCAAAATTATCAATCATTTTTGAGGTATGATCGTACAAATAAATAGTTGAAGTAATCATGTAGATTCTATTTGCTGTTTGGTCTGAAGCAGATAAGGAAGCCATCACTTTTTCTAATTCTCTATATTGGGCAATAAATTTGTAATATCTTACCCATCTATCTTGTACTGCAGCCCCTGGAATGTATCGTCCCGTCGTGTTTGTAAATCCGTGGGCCTGAGTATAACTTAGAGAAGTTGTTCTGATAACTGTAAAATAATTCCAATACGATGGGATTACATCCTCAAAGTTGATTTTCATGAACCCAGCAAATTGTTTTGGCACAGTTGTCGTCGTTACTGTAGCCGGGTTTCTATATGCTTCTGCAAAATCATTATCTGAACAAGAGCCCAAAAAGATTGCTGCTGTCGCGAATGATATATATAATAATTTTCTCATGTTGTCCGTTTTTTAATTATAATTTATCAAATTAGAAAGATGCTCTCAACATTACCCCATAACTTCTTGTAGAAGGGGTTAATCCTGCATTGTTTACGTTTTGATCCCATCTAGATCCCGCGGTAGTTGCTTCAGCATCCATATCTTTAATAGTTCTGTAGATATAGAACAAATTACGTCCAAATAAAGAAAGACTTAATTTAGTAGCTCCAATTTTATTTGCATAGCTTGCCGGTACATTAAATGCAAGTGAAACCTCTCTTAATTTAACATAATCATTCTTTTGAATATACAATTCATAACGTGAGCTGCTGTATTGCGGACCTCCCCAGTTGTAAGTCATAGCATAATAACCTGCCTGAGAGACAACATTTGTATTTGAAGCACCATCTGCAGTTACACCATTCATTAACATACCATCACGGTATAATGTTTGCCCAGCAGGTCCAGTAGTTGCAGAATTTGGAACCTGAACTCCTCCAGTTCTGTTACCTGCAGTATCATACACATTATAGTAAGTTAATCCGCCACGTTCGTTTGTGCTATAATTCAATGATTCCTCAGTTAAACCTCTTGCCGTCATCCAATTGATACCAGTTGGCATTAAAGAACCTCCGTATGAATAATCTATATTTACATCTAATGTGAAACTTTTATAAGTAAATGAGTTCAATAAACCTCCCACACCTTTGGCCATGGCCGATCCGTATTTTTCCCATTTATCACCATCAAGCATATAGAAACCATCAGAATCAACCATTTTATTACCACTTGCATCTGTTTTGACTGGGTGTGCATAAATACCTCCCATTGGTTCCCCAACAACAGATTTTAATTGAGCGGCAGATCCATCATAATCCTGATGTAATAATTCAGTTGCACCGTTAGCTAATTTTACAATTTTATTGATGTTTTTAGACCAGTTCAAAGTTACATCCCAAGAAAAATCCTGAGTTCTAAACGGAGAACCTGTTAAAGCAATCTCAAATCCTTTATTGCTTAACTCTCCTACGTTTGCTAATATTTTAGCGGCTCCGGTAGTTGGCGCCAAAGTCATATCAAGAATTTGATCTTTAATGTTTGCATTATAGTACGAAAAGTCCAATCCTAATCTTCTATCAAAGAATTTAGTTTCGAAACCAACCTCAAACTCCGTTTTCATTTCAGGCTTAATTCCTTCGTTTCCATATTTATCAAACTGAGAAGTTGTAATCAATACTGGATTTGTAGTTCCCTGTGTTCCTAAAGTTTTTTGATCGAAAGCCACATTAGCTCTGTAACGATCTGGGTAGTTACCCACTTTTCCCCAAGAACCACGCAGTTTTGCATAACTTATAACCTCTGGTAATTGAACAGCATCTGACAATACAAAACTTGAATTTACAGAAGGATAAGTAAACGCATTGTCATTCGGGTTCATTGTTGAAGTACGGTCCCTTCTGATGGTTCCTTCAATAAATAAATAATTTCTAAAACTTCCACTCAAGGTTCCAAAAATAGCATCTTTTACAGTCTCTTCTCTTTTTGAATCACTTTTGGCTATACCTATAGACGAATTAATATCGTACCATCCTTCAACACTTAAACCACCATCAGTATAGCGGGATAATGTTCTAAAAGTTTCTCTTGTACCAGAATAACCCAAAACAGCATTTACACCAAAATCGTCATTAATTTTTTTATTGTAAGTTGCTAATAAATCGCCATAAAGAATATTATAATCCTGCCCTTCCATCATAAAAGAACCTGAACGATCCCCTTCATTCCCAAATTCGTAAATTAAAGGCACTTCAACAGGATTTTTATTTTCAATGTTTACAGAAGTTAAATCTGTTGAAATACGACCGCGTAATGATAAATCCTTAGTAATAGAAAGCGTTTCGGTAACACTCGCAATTAAACGATTTGTAATCTCACTTTGTCTTTTAGCATTTGTATTCCAAAAATAATCAGCAATATCACTTCTAAAACCATTACGATAAATATTCTCACCTGGAGTTAAACTCTGTGTATCTTTACCAGTAACGTATTTGTATCCTAAGCTGGTTTTGTATTTTGCTTTGTACCAATCTCCATTGTCAAATGGGCTAAGCATCCCTGTAAAATTATTAACCAAACGATCCATAGCAAAAGTACGGTTAGTTACATTTTGATTCATATAACTTACTATAACATCCGTTTTCAATTTACCTGTTTTGAAAGATGCATTTAAGTTAAAGTTGTTTTTCTTGTTATTGTTCCCCATACTTAATCCTTCAGACTCGATATGTGTGTAAGAAAAACGAGTACTGCTGTTTTCTGTACTGTTGGTAAGCGCAATATTTGTTGTAGCATCCCAAGCATTTTGAAACATATTTTTGTATCCGTCTTTTTGAGCTGAATATGGACGTACAACTCCATCCCAACTCAAGACAGGCTGACCATCAAACCAAGGACCATAATTATTACCACTATTAGAAACTCCTCTAATGCTAGAGTCTTCATAATGAGCAAAACCGTCTGGTGCTAAATATCCTGTAGAAAAACTCGGATTCGCCCATCCTGGACCTCTTTCATATTGAAATCTTGGTAAATATGCAATTTCATTACCCGAATAACTGGTGCTAAAATCAACACCTAATCCTTTTTTTCCTTTACCTGTTTTAGAAGTAATCAATACAACACCATTTACAGCTTCAGAACCGTATAATGCAGCTGCAGAAGCTCCTTTTAGAATCGAAATGTTTTCAATATCTTCAGGATTAATATCTGCTAAACCATTATTTTTAACACGTTGTTGGTTCCAATAATCATTGTTATTAACCTCTCCATCACGAATTGGCACACCATCTAAAATGATCAGCGGCTGATTTCTACCTGTAATAGAGTTGATACCACGAATCTGGATATTGATTGCTCCGGCTCCCCCTGGTGTAGAGGTAATACGCACACCAGGCGCCTTACCATATAAAGAGTTAGCAATTGTTGGCGATGCCGTTTTTGTTATCGCATCTGCTTTAATAATACTTGTTGCATAACCAATCGCTTTGTTCTTTTTTGTTTGCCCCAAAGCCGTTACCGTAACACCATCTAATTCGTTAGTGGCGCTTGCCAGCTTAACTTCCATTCCGTCTTTAGCTTTTAATTCAACGGTTTTAAATCCTACAGCGCTTATGATGATCGTGGCACCATCTTTTACTGATATTGTAAATGCTCCATTTTCGTCAGTATTTGTTTCTGTTTTCGTTCCTTTTTCCTTAACAGTAACAAAAGGAACAGGAAGATTTGCATTATCTGTAATTACCCCGGAGATTGTTTTATTTTGAGCATTTACTCCTTGATAGCACATTACCATTAGAAAAACTAACAGTGATTTGTATAACAGTTTTCTCATAATTAATATTAGTTTGGTTTGGTTTTAATTTTTTTAAATTAAAAGGTTCTTGTTAAAAAAAATATGGAATACTAAAACCTTTAATTTTATATTACCCCTCTCCTTGTCGGATGTGATAATAGTCTAAGTTTCTTGTTTGTTCTCTCTCAATTTCTTTTACGTCATAAGCATTTTTTTTGTTTAATAATTTGGTTAGGTGTTCCGCGTTATAGCATGCCCGACTATAACGTTTTAGTTAATTGTCTTAAAAAAAAGGAATTCCTTTTTACACTGATTCCCTTATAATTAGATTTCCTTTTTTCTTCTCTTTAGTGACTTTATAATCAATTCCATCTGTCATTTGTTTCATTAAGAGTTTAACCGTTTTCTTCCCCATTTCTTCAATAGGCTGCGCTAAAACAGTAATTGAAGGTGAGTTCAGTCTAAAACTTTCATGATCATCAAAACTAATTATTGCTTTATCTGCAGGAATTTTTAATCCAAGTCTTCTAAAAGATTGCAAACCTGCAAGCAATAAATAATTAGCTCCAAACAATACCGCATCTACATCTGTATTGTTACTCAAAAATTCTGCAATCTTTTCAATTCGTTTTTCTTCAGAAATCTGATATTCCATATCCAGAATTCTTGACTCATCGTATAATCCTGCTTCTTCTAATACTTTTGTATATCCCTGCTTTCTCAAATTCATCTGAATAAGCTGTGAGTAATTGGTAACAAAAGCAATTTTCTTAAATCCATTTTCCAGTAAATGTTGCGTTGCTTTCACAGCTCCTTCAAAATTATCAAGTACTACATGACTTACATTTTGTCCTTCAAAATATCGGTCGACTAAAACTACCGGACACTGAAGTTCTAATAATCTGTCTATTGTAGTTTTCATATTCTCTGTTGGCGTTATAATAAAACCATCAACATTTGCCTGCAACAAACTATCAACTAATTCAACAGCGCGCTCATCGTTTCCTCCTGTACTGCAATAAAACACTCTGTAATTAGAATCAATTGCTTCTCTCTCGATCACCTTTGCCAAATCAGAAAAAAAATGATTCGATATATCTTCTACAATAAGTCCTATAGATCTTGTTTTTCCGGTTCTCAAACTACTGGCGATCATGTTGAGTTTGAATTTCATTTCTTCACTAACCTTAATAACTTTCTTAATCACTTCCTTACTAATCCCCATTTTTTCGCCTTTATTATTCAATACAAACGAAACTGTGGTAACGGACACCTCTGCGGCTTTGGCGATATCCTTGATAGTAATGCTTTTCTTCATGAAATGTTAAGTTTATCTTAAACCTTAGTTAAATTATCGAAACAAATATATATTTAATAAAACGATTTACAAAAACGTTTTAGTGATTTTTTTATAGTAATTATTGTTTTTTAACATTAAAAAAGATGAAATCAAAATTATACTCGTAATCATCTGAAAATAAAACAATAAAAGAAGCTAAATAGGTACTTTTATTCTCACAAAACGACTAAAAACCAGTCAAATTCAATAAAAATAAATATTGCAAAAAACACACTTCAAAACATTAATAAATTACGATATATTTAACATAAATATATGTTAACTGCTATTCATTCGCTTTTTTTGTTAATGTCTGAAATTAGAATTTCACATAACAAATTATTTCCACTTAATATTTTTCTTTTTTGATAAAATTGTTACAAAATTTCATTCGGCACCATGCTCATTTTTATCACTTTAAAAAGTTGTAAGCATTTTTTTGCATTTGATTTTTATCTAATGGAAAATTTTGTTTTGTTTTGCCTATTTGAGCTTTATTTAAACAAAAACTAATGCCTTTTTTATCAAAATAAATCCGGAAAAACACCTAATATATTTATAGAAAATCTTTTTTTGAATCGTTTTGTTTACTCCGAATGGTTTTCAGTCCTATAAATCTTATCGTACAACTACTCTGTAACGGTAATAATTTCTCTAAGTCTGATATCTCTTGAAGATGCGCCAATCATAATTCTGAAATCTCCCGGTTCCACCACCCATTTCATGTCGCCGTTCAGCATTTTCAGGGTTTCTTTATTAATATCGAATGAAATTTCTTTGGATTCTCCGGCTTTAAGCGAAATTCTCTGAAAACCTTTGAGCTGTTTGATGGGTTGTGCAACCGATGCCAAAATATCTCTAACGTACAACTGAACGACCTCATCACCATCGACTGTACTTGTATTTTTTATGGTACAATAGACTTTGGTCGTTTCTGATTTTCCCATTTTCTTTTTGTCGAATTTTAAATTGCTGTATTCGAAAGTCGAATAACTTAATCCGAAACCAAAAGGAAAAAGTGGCGCTCCGTTTAAATTGGTATAATCATCGGAACGTCCTGTTGGTTTATGATTATAAACCAAAGGCAATTGTCCTTCAAAGACAGGAAAAGTAATAGGCAAACGCCCGGCAGGATTTTTGTCTCCGAATAAAATATTAGCAACGGCATGACCACCATCTTCACCCGGATACCACACATCTAAAATGGACGGCACATTGTTAATCCATTTGTCCATTGTGATGGCGCTCCCTCCTACTAAAACCACTACCATTGGTTTTCCGGTTGCTGCAACAGCATTTATTAATTCTTCCTGATGTCCTAATAAACCTAAGTAGGCTCTATCATTAAATTCTCCTTCTTCGATTCCGGCTGCAATAACGGCAACATCCGATTTTTTGGCAGCAGCTACAGCTTCATCTATTTTGCTTTGCCAGTCGTTTTTAACTCCAACATTCCAAACCAATTTAAGTTTAGCATAGCCTTGCGATTCAAAAAACTCTACTTTGATATCGTATTCTTTATTAGCTTCAAAATTAAAATCGGCAAGTTTGGTCGAATAGGTCTGGCTTTTCCAATTGTCAATTATCAGTTTTCCATTTAGATACAAACGATAACCATCGTTGCCTTCAAAACCGATTTTATAGGTTCCTGTAACTGGTGATTTTATTTTTCCAGTCCACTTAACGGAATAAAAATCGTAGTTGATTTTTTCCTGATTTGGAGAATATAATGTCCAGTCAAAATTTATTGCCTGGTCTAATCGTGATAAAACCGGAGTTCCGCTTAATTGTACATTATTGAAATATTCTCCTGACAGTCCGTTTACGGTTTTACCATTTTCTACAGTAAATAAATTGGCAGATGGTACAGAAATATATTCAACACTTCTTCTTGCGCAGCCTTCAGCCAGATTAATCGTTACCGATTTACCTAGCTTTGCTTTTATTCCGTCAAGCATATTTACTTTACCATTTCCCGGACCACTGTAACCGCCCAATCGCGCTTCGGTAATATCATTTCCTATTAAGGCAATTGAGTTTATTGATTTTTTAAGCGGCAAAACATTGTTGTCGTTTTTCAGTAGAACGATTCCTTTTTCGGCGGCTTCTCTAGATAATAATTTATGAGCGGGATTTCCATTCCATTTGTTGGTTTCTTTTTCATCAGCATACGGATTTTCAAAAAGCCCCAATTCAAATTTTAATCTCAAAACTCTTGCTACAGCTTCGTCAATATTTTTCATATCAATTCTTCCGTCCAGAAATGGTGGCTGAAATAATTTATAATGATCATAAGCCGTCTGGAAAATCACATCCAAACCATTATTTATTGCATTGGCTCCCGATTCCGGATAATCTTTAGCAGTGTAATGCAAGACATTTCCGCCTCCTACCGCATTGGCATCAGAAATAATGAATCCTTTAAAATTCATTTCACCTTTCAGTTTTTTATTCAGCAGCCAATCATTTGCCGTACATGGACTTCCGTTTATGGTATTATATGAAGTCATCACGCTTCTGCTTCCGCCTTCATTAAAGCAAGCACGAAATGGCGGAAACTGATATTCTTCTAAATAACGTTCGTTGTAATCAATCGGATAACTGTCGCGCCCGCCGTCTCCGCTGTTGGCAAGGAAATGTTTAGGAGTAGTAATCACGCCTCTTTCTTCAAAAGAAGATACATAAGCAACGCCCATTTTGGAAGATAAAAAAGGATCTTCTCCATAGGTTTCTTCTACGCGTCCCCAACGAACATCTGAAGCAAGATTGACAACAGGCGACAAAATCTGACGGATTCCGCGGCTTTTAGATTCTAATGCAATTGCTGTTGAAACTCTTTTTACTAATGACGGATCAAAAGTTGCCGCTAGTGAAATAGATTGCGGAAAAGCTGTTGCTCCGTCTCTCACTAATCCGTGTAGGGCTTCATCAAAAGCAATAATCGGGATTCCGAGACGGGTTTTCTCAACAAAATAGTGCTGCATTTTATTGATCAGTTTTACGGTTTCTTTAGCATTGCTTGCTGCAGTGTAATCTAAAATCTGATTGCTTGCATCGGTACTTCCTTTTGCACTTACCTGAAAACCAAAAATTCCGTTTTTATAATTTTCTGCTCCATCAGATAAATCACCTGGAATCATGAACATTTGCCAAAACTTTTCCTCCGTCGTCATTCGGGATAATAAATCCTGAACGCGTTCTTCCACAGGCAATTTTGGATTTTTATATTTCGGAGCATTTTGGGCAAATAATGCCTGGGCGCCAAAAAATAAACTGATTATAACTACTTTTTTGTTCATGATTATACTATTGAAATACCTTTATGGCGTAGATTATATTTTATATCAATTTGTTGGTTGCAATTATTTTAACACATAGACTCATAGATTTCACAGACTCAATAAAGGCGCTTCACTACTTTAAATGCACATAGTTTAGCTATGTGGCAGAAATAAATTTCCTTTTATATTCTTTTAAATAATCCCGACGTATTAGGACTATGTTTCTATGTGTTAATTTTTTTGCGTTTTATCCTAATCTTATTTTTTAATTGGTTAAGAAACCTCCCTGACCTCTATATAATTTAACAGGTGCATCTAGTGTCACTTTAATGCAGGTTACATATTTATCAATCGCATTCTCCGGCAAATCGATATAAACTAGTCCTGGAACGGCACTCCATGAAATTTTTCCCACTACTTTATGAGTCAGTTTTACATTGGAACCCAAAACCGTAATGTCCTGAATTTTATTATCTAATCCTTTTAGCATCAATTGTCCTGAAGTTTTTCCATGAACAAATAAGTAAAGCGTTTTTGAATCTTTAGAAAGTGTTGTTGGCCCATAAAAATGTCCCATTGGAATTCCCGGAATAGTTCCGAAAATACCTTCTCCATTTCTTTTGTTCCAGTCACCAAGTTCTTTCAAAGTAGAAACTACTGTTTCTGGATAAGTCCCGTCTGGTTTTGGACCTATGTCTAATAATAAATTTCCTCCGTTTGATACCGCATCAACAAAAATGGTGATGATTTCGTAAGGCGTTTTCCAGTTAGTATCGCTTACACGGTAGCCCCAGTTTTCATTCATCGTCATACATAATTCCCACCATTTAAACGCCGGACGCACTACTGGAAAATTTTGTTCCGGAGTATCATAATCGCCATAACCTTGCAAACGTCCGTTGATAATCGTATTCGGATTTCTGTCTAACATCATTTTACGTGTTTTCTCTGCCTGCCATTCTTCTGCACTGTGTTCCCAGTCTCCATCAAACCACCATAAATCAGGATTGTACCAGTCTGAAATTTCTTTTATCTGTCCCTGAAAAAACTTTTGGAAACGTTCCCAGCGAGCCGGTTCTTTTTTGATATCGTAACGTGCTTTGTCTTTTAAAAACCCCGGATAATCATTGTGTGTCCAGTCGATTAATGAAAAATAAGCGCCGCATTTTATATCTCTTTTTCGCAATTCTTCAAAGAAAGGTTTTACCATATTTTTTTTGGCCGGACAGGTTTTTACTGAACTCAATTTCCCTAATTTGGTATCGTACATAGCCACACCATCATGATGTTTTGTTGTAATTACCGCATATCTTGCACCCGATTCTTTAATCATTTCTGCCCACGCAGCAGGATCATAATTACTTAAAGTGTAGCTTTTTTGTTGTTTCATATAATCTTCAACAGAAATTTTTCCGTTGTGAAAACTCCACGATTCCGAAACATCGGCAACAGAATAAATTCCGGCATGAATGAAGATTCCTAATTTGGCATCTTCAAACCATTTCATTTTTCCTTCGATATCCTTTGCTGCAATTTTATTTTGTGCATTCCCTACAATAGAAGTTCCTGCCAGAAGAGCTGCTACTATTAATCTTTTTATCATGTTTTTTAAATTTTATATTTTTATTTTATTCGGATTACTATTGATGTTGCCTGTAATCCGTTACTTTCTGCTTTTACAATAAATTGTCCTTTTTCTCCTTTTTTAGCTTTTACAATGACCAGAACTTTTCCGTTGTAAGCCGGGCGTTCATGGCTTTGAAACGGAACAAAACTTGTCGCATCTCCATTGTCTGTTGCTACAATTTCTCCGGCTCCTTCAACTGAAAACGTAACTAACGGATTGGTACGTGGTACGACTAAACCGCCATTATCTGTAATATCAACTGTCACGAAAACCAAATCAACATCGTCTGCAAGAACTTCACTTCTGTCTGCAGCCATTTTTAATTTTGCAGCTGCTCCGGTTGTTTTTATACTTTCAGTTGCCCATTGTTTTCCGTTTTTATAGCAAATCACTTTCAATTCTCCCGGCGCATAAATCACGTTATCCCAAATCAATCTGAAATCTTTTCCTTTTGTCATTTTCTTTCTTCCAAGGCTTTTTCCGTTAAGGAATAATTCGCCTTCATCTCCAGAAGTGTACACATGTACGGGAACTACCTGCCCGATGCGTTCGCTCCAGTTCCAGTGTGGCAGAATATGAGCCGTTGGTACATCTGGTCTCCAATGTGATTTGTAGCTGTAATAACGGTCTTTTGGAAATCCGGCTAAATCAATAATTCCAAAATAACTGCTTCTGGATGGCGGATTGCTTTTTTGGAGTTCGGCCAATTTTGCTTCCAGTTCTTTTTGTTTAGAAGGATCGGTTCTAAAATTCAATAAGTTGGTTTCATCAGAATTGTATGGAGTTGGTTCTCCCAGATAATCAAAACCTGTCCAGACATATTCGCCTAACAAATGCGGGTATTTTGCATTAGTTCGAAACTGAGTATCGGGCGAACAACCCCAATCCGGGAAAGCATCATCGTAAGATGAAATTTGCCACGAGGCTTTATTGAATTTATCATCGAAGAAATATTCTCCACGCGAACTTACTGTTGAAGCCGTTTCACTGCCAATGGTTGGTTTTTTCTCATATCTCGGATCTATATCCCATTTTGGCTGTTGATCAAAGAAATAATTTACTCCCATTATATCTAACGCCATGACAGCTCCTGAGGCTCTTCCTCCATCGGGATCGTTGTATCCGTTTGAAACCGGACGTGTCGGATCTTCTCTGCGCATAATATCAGCCAGCTCTTTGGTCAATTTTACGTTTTGCTGATCCGGAACTTCATTCCCGATTGACCAGATAAATACCGAAGGATTATTTCTATCTCTGTGCACTAAAGCCATCAGGTCTTTTTCATGCCACTGATCAAAAATTACATTATAATCTAATTTCTTTTTACCAATTTTCCACGCATCAAAAGCTTCGTCCCAAACCAGGAATCCCATTTTATCTGCCAGTTCCAGTAATTCAGGAGCAGGTGGATTATGAGAAGTTCGCAAGGAATTACAACCCATTTCTTTGAGCATAACCAATTGTCTTTTTAAGGCTGAGGTATTAATAGCTGCTCCCAAAGCGCCTAAATCATGGTGATTGCAAGTCCCAAAAATCTCGACTCTTTTTCCGT
>NZ_JAGYWA010000006.1 GCF_018383905.1 Flavobacterium branchiicola | reverse complement strand
CCTCGACTTGCATGTGTTAAGCCTGCCGCTAGCGTTCATCCTGAGCCAGGATCAAACTCTTCATCGTATATTTTTTATATTATATTGCGATGTGTTCTCTAGTGGTTCTTTTCAAATCTTACGATTCTATTACTCTTATTTTATTTGTTCCGATTTTCATCGGAACGGCTGTCAATTCAATATGTCTACGAACGTGTATTTCTTTTTCTGTCGCTTGTCTCTCAAAGCGGGTGCAAAACTAAAAATTCTTTTTGTTTCTTGCAAGAAAAATTTAAAAAAATTTGAAACTTTTTTCATCATCTCTTTTCTAATCTTTCTTACCATTCTCTCAAGAAACTTCCCGTGTTTTGCGGGGTGCAAAGGTAACGAGCGTTTTTAAATCTCACAAGCTTTTTCTAATCTTTTTTTTTGAAAATTTCTTTTCTCTTAATTAGTCTTCTTGTCAGTATTTCTGTGAACGTCTGCGTTGTTGCGGGTGCAAAAGTACACAACAATTCCAGTTGCGCAAGCTTTTTAATCCCCTTTTTTTAATGTTTTTTTGCCCTTTTTCTTAATACTCTGATAACACATACTTTACAGATCGCCTTTTTTTGATTCTGTGTACGATTTTTCTTGTTCTAGGTGTGGTTTTGCTGATTTTTGCCCGTTTTCCGGGTGGTGTTTTATGCTTTTTCTCGCTTTGCTTCGCTTTTTTTAGTGTTTTCGGTTCTTCTCTTCTCTCGTTTTAATCTCGCAAAGGCGCTAAGTCGCTAAGTTTTCCCTTTTCTTTCTTCTGAAAACTCACTCCCTAGCCCCGATAGAAGCGGAAATCCTTTTTGTTTTGGTGTTCAAAACAAAAAGATTGAAGCGGATAGCGGGATCTAGCTCCTTATTATTATCATCAATATTATTATAGATCTTTAAATCCATAAAGGCTTCGGCTTCGCTCAGCCAGACAAAACGATACTTATATATTATATATGTATACAAACAACAAACCCGACAGGTTTTGAAAACCTGTCGGGTTGGAAATGTGTTTTTACTATTATATATTTGGTAGTAGAGAAAAACTACTCTATATATAATAGAGTAAACTTATACATATATATTGTATGTGTTTTTCTAATCACTTATATTTGCATTCACAAAATTATAAACAATGATCAAGATTACTTTACCCGATGGGTCAATTAGAGAGTTCGCTTCAGGCGTAACTCCAATGGAGGTCGCTAAAAACATTAGCGAAGGTTTTGCCAGAAACGTGATTTCAGCATCTTTTAATGGTACAACTATTGAAACCGAAACTCCATTGACGACCGATGGTAATCTTATATTATATACTTGGAATGATGCGGAAGGCAAGAAAGCTTTCTGGCATTCGACTTCGCACGTAATGGCTCAAGCTCTTGAAGAATTATATCCAGGAATTAAATTAACTCTTGGACCTGCAATTGCTAATGGTTTTTATTACGATGTTGATTTTGAAGATCAGAAAATTGTTGAAGCTGATTTTAAAAAGATTGAAGACCGCGTTCTTGAGATTTCAAGAGAGAAACATGAGTTCAAAATGCGTCCGGTTAGTAAAGCAGATGCATTAGAAATATATAAAGACAATGTTTACAAAACTGAGTTGATTTCGAATCTTGAAGACGGAACAATTACTTTTTGTGATCACGCCACTTTTACAGATTTATGCCGTGGCGGACATATTCCGAATACTGGAATCATCAAGGCTTTTAAAATCATGAGTGTTGCTGGTGCTTACTGGAGAGGTGACGAGAAAAACAAACAATTAACTCGTGTTTACGGAACATCGTTCCCTAAACAAAAAGATTTGACTGAATATCTTGAACTTCTTGAAGAAGCAAAACGTCGTGATCACCGTAAACTAGGAAAAGAACTTGAATTATTCGCTTTCTCTCAAAAGGTAGGTCAAGGTTTACCTTTATGGTTACCAAAAGGAGCCGCACTTAGAGAGCGTTTAGAGCAATTTTTAAAGAAAGCTCAAAAGAAAGCTGGTTATGAACAAGTTGTTAGTCCACATATTGGTCAGAAAGAACTTTATGTTACTTCTGGTCATTATGCTAAGTATGGTGCCGATAGTTTTCAGCCAATTCATACTCCAGCGGAAGGTGAAGAGTTTTTATTGAAACCTATGAACTGTCCTCACCACTGTGAAATTTATAATGTAAGACCATGGTCGTACAAGGATTTACCAAAGCGTTATGCTGAATTTGGTACTGTATACAGATATGAACAATCTGGTGAATTACACGGTTTAACTCGTGTTAGAGGTTTTACTCAGGATGACGCACACATTTTCTGTACTCCGGAACAATTGGATGAAGAGTTCAAAAAAGTAATTGACCTTGTATTATATGTATTTGGTTCATTAGGATTTGAAAACTTTACAGCTCAAATTTCATTAAGAGATCAGGAGAATAGAGAAAAATACATCGGTACAGATGAAAATTGGGAGAAAGCCGAGAATGCTATTATCAACGCTGCTGCAGACAAAGGTTTAAATACTGTTGTTGAATATGGCGAAGCTGCATTCTATGGTCCAAAACTAGATTTCATGGTTAAAGATGCTTTGGGAAGACAATGGCAATTAGGAACTATTCAGGTAGATTACAACTTGCCAGAACGTTTTGATTTGACATACAAAGGCGCTGATAATGAATTACATCGACCAGTTATGATTCACAGAGCTCCTTTTGGATCTATGGAACGTTTTATAGCAATTTTACTAGAGCACACTGCAGGAAATTTCCCACTTTGGCTAATGCCAGAACAGGCTATAATCTTGTCTTTGAGCGAGAAATACGAAAATTATGCTAAAAAAGTTTTAGAATTGCTAGAAAATCACGAAATTCGCGCCCTAATTGACAACCGAAACGAAACAATTGGCAAGAAAATTAGAGATGCAGAAATGCAGAAAATCCCATTTATGCTGATTGTAGGCGAAGAAGAAGAGAAAAACGGTACTATTTCTATTCGTCGCCACGGTCAAGAAGGAAAAGGCAATATCACAGTTTCAATCGAAGAATTTGCTGCGATTGTAAACGAAGAAATAAAAAAGACATTAAAAGTTTTTACAGTTTAACTTAAATTAGAAAGTCATAGCAATAAGAAGCAACAGAGGTTTTCAACCTCGAGTAGAAAAAAAAGATGCACACAGAATAAATAACAATATTCGTGGTGTACAAGAAGTAAGACTAGTAGGTGAAAACATCGAGCCAGGTGTTTTTAAGCTGGCAGATGCTTTACGATTAGCAGATCAGTTCGAATTGGATTTGGTTGAAATTTCGCCAAATGCTGAGCCGCCGGTTTGTAAAATCATGGACTACAAGAAATTTGTTTACGAGCAAAAGAAACGTGACAAGGCATTAAAAGCTAAGTCTACGCAGGTTGTAGTAAAAGAAATTCGTTTTGGTCCTCAAACAGATGAGCATGATTATGAATTTAAAAGAAAGAATGCTGAAAAGTTCCTTAAAGAAGGTGCTAAGTTAAAAGCTTTCGTGTTCTTTAAAGGACGTTCAATCATCTATAAAGATCAAGGGCAAATTTTATTATTGCGTTTGGCTACAGATTTAGAAGAACATGGTAAAGTTGAAGCTATGCCTGTTTTGGAAGGAAAGAGAATGATTATGTTCATTGCTCCGAAAAAGAAAAAATAATTATTTGCTTTAAGCAGTAAGCCTTAAGCCTCAAGCAAAATTCAAACATTGCCTAGAGCCTAAAGCCTAAAGCCTAAAGCTTATAAAAAACATAAGTAAGTAAGAATAAATTAAAACACTAGGAAAAATGCCTAAAATGAAAACTAAATCTAGCGCTAAGAAACGTTTTAAAGTTACTGGTTCTGGAAAGATTAAAAGAAAGCATGCTTTTAAAAGTCACATCTTGACTAAAAAATCTAAAAAACGTAAATTAGCTTTGACTCACTCAGCGCTAGTTCACCAAACAGATATGAAAAGCATCAAACAACAATTAAGAATTATCTAATAATTCTTTAGGTTAAAAAATTATTTATATAACCTTGGAGTATGGCTTTGAAGTTCCTTTGATTCAATTCAGGACGCCTGCTACAAAAACACATTAAAATTATGCCAAGATCGGTAAATTCAGTTGCTAAAAGAGCAAGAAGAAAAAAAATAATGAAGCAAGCCAAAGGTTTCTTTGGAAGACGTAAAAACGTTTGGACAGTTGCTAAGAATGCAGTAGAGAAAGCAATGTGCTACGCTTACCGCGATAGAAAACAAAACAAAAGAAATTTCCGTGCTTTATGGATTCAACGTATCAACGCTGGAGCTAGATTGGAAGGAATGTCTTATTCTCAATTCATGGGGAAAGTAAAAGCTAACGGAATCGAATTGAACCGTAAAGTTCTTGCAGATTTAGCTATGAACCACCCTGAAGCTTTCAAAGCTATTCTTAATAAAGTAAAATAAAACGTTTTATAAACTCAATTTAGATTTACTTACTTATCATAGAAAAACCATTCGTTAACGCGAATGGTTTTTTGTTTTGTATTTTTCCAATTAAAATGTTAATTCAATAATAGCTTTTTAAATGAAACGGTTTTTCATAATTTTATTCTTATTTCAAATTCATTTTGCCCAATCACAAGACAAGATATTAGATAAGAACTCTATCAATACAATAATTAGAGTAATCGACAAACGAGATTCTAATTGTCTTTCTGAAATTGAAAAAGCCAAACATGATTTTAAATCAAAAGAAACCTTTTACTATATTGAACCCGAAGGCTATATTGATATGAATTCTAATCGTCACCATCCAATTTTAATAGACTTACTTAGAAAAAAGGGAATTCATTTTGCTATCTCTCCAGAAACAGATAATTCATCTTACTGGTATAGTAACGATACTGTTTTTTATCACTTAACAACCAATTGTTATTACAAAGCGTTTAATGAATTACTAAACTCAAAATATGGCAGCAACTTTACACAAAAAATAGAAAGAACCGCTGACAGTTTGTATGTGATAAGTAGAATAGATACTCCTTTTGAATATCCAAACGGTGTAGATAATTACTGTAAGATATATCCAAAAGCTGAAGATTTTCTAGATCAAAAAAAAGAAATTCTATACGATTTTTTAAAAAACTTTAAATTCCCTAAAGGTTTTATACAGACCTCTAGTCAAGATTTTTTTGCAAAAACAAATTTCATCATTAAAAGAAACTCAAAAATTTCTGCTCTTAATATTGAAATTAAATTTACAAATCCTGAAAATCAAAAATTCAAAGAAAATATTTTTACTCAAATAAAAATGTTTATCGAAAATGCAAACTGGCAAGCGGCTGTTTCTAGTGGAGTCAAGGTAGATTGTCTGTTTAATATTAATTTCTATAATTAATATTCTTTCATTCTTAAATGACAAGTAAAAACCATTCTTGAGAGAACAATCAATATACAGACTCATTTAAACTTAATTATTTAGTACAATAGTATTCAATATTCAGTCATCTTCGAACAATTTTTAGAAGTACATTTGTATGATACAAATTACACTTATGTACCAATCTCTTTTTGATCATATTGAAAAATTCATTACTCTGAAACCTTCAGAAATAGACAAATTAGAATCGGCTCTTACTCTTTCGAAAATAAAAAAGAAAGAACACGTATTGAAAGAAGGTCAAATTTGCAATTCTATTTACTTTGTAGTTAAAGGCTGCATGAGACAATATATTATTAATTCTAAGGGCGCAGAACAGACATTGCAATTTGGCATTGAAAACTGGTGGATTACAGATTATCTAAGTTATCACAATCATATTCCATCAAGCTTTTATTTACAGGCTATAGAAAACACAGAAGTTATTGCAATTGATAAAATTGTTCTGGAAGCTCTTCTTATTGAAATTCCAAGTCTGGAGAGATACTTCCGAATTGTCTCTCAAAAAGCATTTGGTGCAATGCAAATGCGCATTAAATACTTATTTACAATGTCGGCAGAAGAACGATATCATCATTTCAATGATCACTTTCCTGAGTTTGTTCAACGTGTTCCACAATATATGATTGCATCTTATCTTGATTTTTCAGCAGAATTTATGAGTAAAATTAGGGCTGGCAAAATCTAATCGCATTTCTTGAAGTAGTTCAAGTTTTTACAGGTATACATTATTGACCTTTGTAATGAACTTTTAAAACACTTAAAAATGGAATCAAGAATCGTTATCCCAAATGTTGCCCCAGAAGCCTATCAAGCTTTAATGAATTTAGAAAAGTACATCTCTACTACTTCATTGACGTCAATACATAAAGAACTAATTAAAATTCGTGCTTCTCAAATAAATGGCTGTGCATACTGTATTAATATGCATACCGCAGATGCAAGAAAACATGGCATATCTGAACAACGCATTTATTTGATAAGTGCATGGCGAGAAGCTGATTATTACACTGAAGAAGAAAAAGCCATTTTAGCTTTAACCGAAGAAGTTACTTTGATAAGCAATCATGTATCTGAAGAGGTATATCAAAATGCTGCAAAACTATTTGATGAAAAATATCTTGCTGAGACAATATTGGCTATCATTACTATTAATTCATGGAACAGATTAGCCATCACAACAGGTATGCGAGCTGTTTAATCTGCAACTATAAACTGCACTTCAACATAAAAAATAAGTCTCTCTATTTGAGGGACTTATTTTTTACAAGTATAAATAACACTTATAAATCTCAAAAGACATAAATTACCTCATTTCTATATTTTTAAAGAAATAAAATTCTTTATTTTTGGCACATGATACCACCAAAATTAAGAGCATCCCTATATATTGTTACTTTTCTGTTTTTCTTATCCTGTCAGAAAAAAGATAATGACTTAAATAACTCAAAAAATAATGAAGCTGAAGTTGAAAAACTAATTACCATTGCAAATACTTTTTTTCAAAATAAAAAACTCGACAGCTCTTTTTACTACTATAATAAAGCAAAATTCATTTGCAATCCCATAACAGATTCTGATCATTATGTCAGTACGTTAAATCGTATGGCAACTATTCAGCAGTCACGTGGAGATTTTGCCGGGAGCGAATCTACAATTACAGAAGCTTTGCCTTATTTGAAATATGTAAAAAACAATTTACATGTATGGAATACGTATACAACTTTGGGCACGAACTATTTAAACATTTACGATTACAAAAATGCAATTCTTTATCATCAGAAAGCATTACAATTAAACACATCAAACTGGAAAAAATTAAACGCAAAAAATAATATAGCAGTCGTTCTCACACATGAAGAAAGATACAATGAGGCTCTTGAAATTTTCTTACCCTTAGCTACTGAAAAAGAAGTGATAAAAAATTCTTCCTTATATGGTTCGCTTCTTGACAATATTGGCTTGTGCTATACCAAACTAAACGAAACACAAATGGCGTTTCAATACTTAAACAAAGGTCTTGAAGTCAGACAAAAATCTAATGACATCAAAGGTTTAGGAAAAACATATGCCAATTTTGCAGAATTTTATGAGAAGAGCAATCCTTATCTTGCAAAAAAATACATGCTTCTAAGTTATAAAAGCTTTAACTCTGTAAAGGATTTGGAAGCGCGACTAACACTATTAAAGTTAATGATTAGAAACAGTTCTAATCAGGAATTAAAAAAATACTCAACTACTTATGTACAACTTGTGGATAGTCTTTTTGAAATAAGACAGAAAGCAAAAAATGAATTTGCAAAAATTAAGTATGATTCAAAAAAGGAAAAGGATGAAAATCTAAAACTTAGAACTCATAAAGTACAAAATGAGCTTCAGCTAGAAAAACAAAAAAACAAAAATATAATTTCGTATATTATAATAATACTAAGCTTAAGTCTCCTTTTAACACTGTATTTTTATCTTATCTCTAAAGGAAATAAAGAAAAAATAGAGGCTACTTATAAAAGCGAAACAAGGATTGCCAAAAAACTACATGACGAACTTGCAAATGATATCTATCACACAATGGCTTTTGCTGAGAACAAAAATCTGTCTATAACAGAAAACAAAGAGCAATTGTTAAATAGTCTTGATGCTATATATTCAAGAACACGCGATATCTCAAAAGAAAACAACCCTATTGTAAGTAATGAGAATTATATTTTATACTTAAAAGAAATGCTTTCCGGATTTAATACTTTTGATATTAGTATTATTTTAAACGGACTTGACTCTATTAATTGGAATGATATTGAAAGAAATAAAAAAATTACCATTTACAGAGTGCTTCAGGAATTACTGGTGAACATGAAAAAACATAGTAACGCAACTCTAGTTGAAATCACTTTTAAAAAATCAGAAAAAAATATCGAAATAAATTACACTGATAATGGCAAAGGCGCTGATATTAATGAAATGACTCTTAAAAACGGTTTACATAATGTCGAAACCAGAATCCTTTCTATTAAAGGTAGAATTGATATTGATTCGGCTCCGGATAAAGGTTTTAAAGTCTTTATAAAATTTCCTTTAACATAATGAAAAGTATAGTATTAAATAGAAAAAAGAATGGTCTGTTATATTTGTTAATAGCAGCAACCATCTCTATACTATTGGCATCTTGTAAACAGGAAAATCAACCAAAAGCAAAAGAAAAAAATCATCGCGAAGAAATCCGTAAAATTCTTGACAGTGCCGATTTCTTCTTTGACAATAGTAAACTTGACAGCGCTTATTTTTACTTTAATAAAGCTAATTCCCTTTGCGACCCCGAAAGAAACACTAATTATTATGTTTATTCTTTATCCTGCATGGCTGAAATTATACAGCTTGAAGGAGATTATATTACTAGTGAAAATATACTTGCAAAAACACTGCCTTATTTAAAAAGAACAACCAGACCAAGATATCCCTGGTTTACTTATACTATAATGGCTCAAAATTATCATTCAACATTTGATTATAATAATGCTATTAAGTATCATATACAAGCTCTGCATTACACTTTTTCCAGTGGAAAAAAAGCTTCCACTTTAAACAAAATCTGTTCTGTTTATATCGATCAAAAAAAATACAAAGAAGCAATATCTCTTCTTGTTTTTTTATGTGAAACTGAAGATGTTTTCAAAAAAGACAGACCTATTGATCAAATTGAGTATGCCAGAACCTTAGATAATTTGGGGTATTGTTATGCTATTCTCAAGAATCCTAAAGCATTAGAATGTTATAAAAAAAGCTTAAAGATTAAAACTGAATTAAAAGATGAAGAGAAAATAATGTATAGTCATCAAAATCTTGCCATGTACTATCAAAAAACAAATCCCGAATTAGCCAAAAAATACGCTAAACTGGCTTATAATACATCCTTAAAGCTCAAAGCTGTATTATTACGGGAACGTGTTTTAATCGTATTGCAAGATTGTACCGAAGGCACTGAATCAAAAGACTATGCATTAAAATATCTCAAACTAAATGATAGTATAGTCAAGTCCAGACAGAATAAAAAAAATCAATTTGTACTAATTAAATATAATTCACAAAAAGATAAAGATGAAAATTTATTACTAAAAGCCAGAAAAATTGAAAATGAACTTCAATTAGAAAGACAAAAAAACAGAAGCAACATTGCGTATGTAATTTTATCGTTTAGTACTTTTTTAGCTCTTTTCCTTTTTTACTATCTGAAATCAAAAGGAAAAAAAGAAAAAAGCCAGGCTATTTATAAAAGTGAATCCCGAATATCAAAAAAATTACATGACGAACTTGCTAATGATGTTTATCAAACTTTAGCATTTGCAGAAATTCATGAATTAGACCAGAAGGAAAACAAGGAAAAATTACTTCGCAGTCTTGATGATATTTATTCAAAAACCAGGAACATTTCAAAAGAAAACAGTCTGATTAAAGTAGATCATGATTATCCAAAGGTTTTAAAAGAAATGATTTCAGGTTTTAAAACTTCTAATCTAAACATCTTATTAAATGGTTTTGATGCCATTTTATGGAGTGAAGTTGGCAAAAATGAAAGAATAATACTTTATCGTGTACTACAGGAATTACTTGTAAACATGAAAAAGAACAGTAATGCAACTTTAGTTGGAATAAATTTTAAAAGAACAGATAAAAATATTGAGATCAACTATACTGATAATGGTCAAAGGACTGGTATCAATAAAATAGACTTACAGAATGATTTTCAAAATATCAAATTAAGATTACTTGATATAAAAGGTACAATTAAAATCGATGATACTTCTATTATTGGTTTTAAGGCATTCATTAAATTTCCAGCATAATAATGAACAAATTATTTACCTTTTTTAAATCAAAGAACTTAATTTTCTTCATCTTAAGCCTCATTCTTATTTCAGGAATTGTCTTTTTTACCCTAATTCTGTCCTGTCAAAAAGAAACTAAAAAGAAAGTCATTAAAAAAAACTATTCCGTTGAAATAAAAAAAACACTTACTATAGCAGATAGTCTATATGATTACAACAAATTAGATAGTTCGTTTTACTATTATAACAAAGCCATGCTACTTTGTAATCCAGAAATAAATTGTGATGAATATGTTTATTCTTTGTCTTCAATGGCTGACATACAAACTATAATTGGTGATTACACAACAAGTGAACAAACTTTAATCAAAACACTCCCTTATTTAAGTAAAGTAAAAAAGGTAATGAATGTAAGGAATGTTTATGGTTACATTGCTATTAATTACCTCAATACTTATAATTATAAAGATTCTTTTTTATATCATAAAAAAGCACTGGATTTACCTGGAACTTCTTTTAAAAAAACAATAGTTCTTATTGACATTGCGGTACTTTATATGAAAGAAAAAAGATATAAAGAAGCAATAAGTATTCTCGAACCATTGTCAAGAATAAAAAGATTCAGTAAAAAAAGATCACTCACAAATAATTCTATACATGCAAATATTATTAGCAATCTAGGCCTTTGCTATTATCATCTACAAAAACCAAAAGCTGTTGAACTCTATAATGCAAGTATTAACATATATCAAAAACTGAATGAGGGTGTAGGAGGTTTGTTTCTCTCATACCTTAATCTCTCTATTTATTATGAAAACAAAAATCCAAAATTAGCTCAAAAATATGCAAAAATAGCTTATGCAAATGCAGCACCCAGCGATAAAGCAAATGGCCTTGCTCAATTAATTAAAACTAGTGAAGGAAATACACTTAAAAAATATACTTCAGATTATATTAAAATAATTGATAGCACAACATTAGACAGAAGAAGTGCCCGAAATCAATTTGCTCAAATTAAATATAATTCAGAAGAAGACAAAGTCGAAAATTTAGATTTAAAAGTCGAAAAAGCAGAAAATGAACTTCTATTACAACGACAAAAAAACAGAAGTACCATTTCTTATATCATTATCACTTTCAGTATTATTGCATTATTCTTTCTTTATTTTTATTTAACATCAAAAAGAAAAAAAACTAAGATTGAAGCAATCTACGAAAGTGAAACACGAATAGCTAAAAAATTACGCGCTGAACTTTCAGATAATGTTTATCAAACTACAGCTTTCGCTAAAATCACAGATTTGGAACAAAAAGAAAATAAAGAAAAATTACTCCTAAATTTGGATCAGATTTATTCAAAAACCAGGAACATTTCTAAAGAAAACAGTTTGATTAAAACCGATAAAAACTATCCAAAAGATCTAAAGGAAATGATTTCAGATTTCAAAACTGTTAATCTAAACATTTTACTAAATGGTTTAGATACCATTAATTGGAATGAAATTGAAAAAAATCAAAAAATTATAGTCTATCGGGTTTTACAAGAACTATTTATAAACATGAAAAAGTATAACAACTCAACTTTAGTGAGTGTTAGCTTCAAAATTCTTTCCAAAAACATGTCAGTTATTTATATTGATAATAGACGCAGAACAAGTAATTATGGGCAAATTTTAAAAAATGATTTCCAAAATGTGGAAAACCGTATTAAAACAATAAATGGAACAATTACTTTTGACAATAATTCTGAAAAAGGTTTAAAAATAAGTTTCACCTTTCCTTTATAAAAACAATATTATGTTCAAGAAAGTTTTAGTTGCCGAAGATTTAGATAGTATAAGTATAGCCGTTATTCAAGTTCTTGAAGATCTTAAAATACCCGTAATTGATCATGTTAAATACTGTGATGACGGACTTTTAAAAGTAAAAAAAGCATTGGCAGACAATGAACCATATGATTTAGTAATAAGTGATTTATCATTTAAATCTGATCACCGTAAAACATTTCTTAGTAGTGGAGAAGAAATGATTGAAGCGATTAATGATGTACAGCCAAAAATAAAGAAAATTGTATTTTCAATTGAAGATAAATCGTATCGAATCAAATCTTTATTTAATGATTTGGGGGTAAACGCGTATGTTTCTAAAGGAAGAAATAGTATCAGTGAATTAAGAAAAGCTATTGAAGGTACTTTTAGAAACGAAGAGAAAATCCTTTCATCAGATTTATCTTTTAATTTTACAGATAAGGCCTTAATTGAAATCGAGTCTTATGACATTTCTATTTTAAAACTTTTAGCCAAAGGTTATATTTTGGAAAATATATCTAGTGAATTTAAATCATCTTCAATTACTCCAAATGGAACGAGTAGTATAGAGAAAAGAATTAATAAATTAAAGATATATTTTAAAGCCAACAATAATGTTCATCTTATTGCTATTGCAAAAGATTTCGGTTTAGTATAAAAATTAATGCTATTTACGGCTTTCCGTAAGGAAATGATTTTATATAAATCTAATTTTGTATAATAATCTATTAATTAACCTGATGAAAACCAAGAATAACCTTTTTTTTGATGAAAGTTTTCATCAAAAGTTAATATCAAAAATATATACAACTAATAACAAAATACTTATGAAAACAATGTTGCTATGTATTTTTTTGTCACTAAGTTTTATCATTATCTCAGAAAAGAGCGGATGGCTTAAGATCGAATGGAAAATGGTTTTTATACCGGCGCTTTTGGTTTTACAGATTATCATTATTGGAACTGCTTTAAAAAACAGATATAAAAAGCATTAAAATGTCGTAAAAGTGAAATTTTGAAATGCTTATATTTGATACTTTAAATACTGCATGAAAAACACTCTAAGCCTCATTTTCTTTTTTTACAGCATTTTCCTTTTTTCACAAATTAAAATTGTTTCCTGGAACATTGAAAATTTTGGAAAATCTAAATCTCAGTCTGAAATAAACTTTATTGCCAATACTATTCAGGATTACGACATCATTGCTCTTCAGGAAGTTGTGGCAGGATATGGCGGTGCTCAGGCAGTAGCGAAACTTGCAACTGTATTAAACGAAAAAGGATCTCACTGGGACTATGCCATTAGCGATCCTACAAGCAGCAGCAGTTACAAAACCGAACGTTATGCTTACATCTGGAAAACTAGTAAAGCACAACTAAAAGGAAAACCCTGGCTGGAAAAAAAATACAATCTTGAAATTGATCGTGAACCTTACTTTGCAACATTCAAGGTGAATAAAAAGCTTATAACGCTTACAAACTTTCATGCTATCACCAAAAGCAAACAACCGGAAACAGAAATTAAATATTTTAAATTTTTACCGGCCGAATATCCAGATCTAAATTTAATTTTTTTGGGAGATTTCAATTGCCCACAATCTCATACCGTTTTTAATCCGTTGAAAAAGATGGGCTACTCTCCTATTTTACAAAATCAGAAAACGACGCTGAAACAAAAATGCAGAAATAATATCTGTCTCGCATCAGAATTTGATAATATGTTTTACAAATCAAACACTTTACGTTACATTAATTCCGGTATAATTCCGTTTTACAAGAAATTTGATTCATTGTCAGAAGCAAAGAGAATTTCCGATCATATTCCGATTTGGTTTGAATTTTCAATAAACTAAATTATGTTTTCAGCTTTTTCTTTCTTGCGGCAGGAAATAAAACATTGTTAAGAATCAATCGATAACCAGGTGAATTAGGATGCAAATCAAGAACTGTTGGCGGATCTCCCACCTGATGTTGAAAATCTTCCGGATCATGACCTCCAAAAAAAGTAAACATTCCCTTTCCTTTTTCTCCATGAATGTATCTTGATTCTCCATTAATTTCGCATGTACCCATTATTAGTACATTGGATTTTATTAATGAAGTATCAAATGAAGTAGTTTGTCCCATAAAACCTTTTACCAACTGTGTATGGTTTTGACACAACATACTCGGAATTGGGTCCCATTTTGCCGAAAACTCCATTAAAGTGAAATAATCTTTGTCCATAGGAACTCTTCGTTTAGTGGTCATATCAATATCTGAAAACTCATAAACTTCCGGTCTTCTTTCTAAAGTAAAATTTTTAAAGGCAAATGAATTTCCATAATCCAGTTTTGACTGGTAATTTGATTCACTGGCATCACCGTCAAACATCGCTTCACAGATATCAACTCCATCGGCTGAAAGTGCAATATCAAAACTGTCTGTCGCAGAACACATGGCAAACATAAAACCACCACCTATTACAAAATCACGAATTTTTTTAGCTACTGCTCCTTTTTCTTGTGAAACTTTGGCATATCCGAGTTTTGTCGCCAGGGCTTCTGCATCTCTTTTCTGATCGATATACCAGGGTGTATTTTTATAAGCCGCATAAAATTTACCATATTGCCCTGTAAAATCTTCATGATGAAGGTGCAACCAATCGTAAAGTAACAATTGATCACTTAAAACTTCTTCATCATAAATTGGAGTAAAAGGAATTTCGGCATACGTTAATACTAATGTTACGGCATCATCCCATGGTTGCTTTCCTTTTGGCGTATAAACTGCAATTTTGGGTGCTTTCTCTAAAATAACAGATTCCATATTTTGTGAGGGGCTCGAAATTTCGTTCAAAATTGAAGCTTCTTCACTATCTGAAAGTACTTCAAAACTTACTCCACGAATTTTGCATTCTTTTCTAATTTCCTCAGCATCCGGCAGTAAAAAAGAACCTCCTCTATAATTAAGAAGCCAACTGGCCTTATAATCTTTACTTAAGCACCAATATGTAATTCCGTAAGCTTTTAGATGATTTTGCTGCGTTGTTTCGTCCATCGGAAGTAAAATAAACGAAGCACGTGCTGATAAGGATAGTAGAAACAAAAAAACACAAACCAAACTCTTCTTCATGCGAATATTATTTTAGTAAAGATATAAAGGAAGCATCAAAAAACATCATACATCTCTTTGTTTTATGGCTATTAGAATTGTTAAATATAACTGTGAAAACTATTTTGCAAAAACACGTAAAAACACGTATTTCACAAAAGTTTTTTCTACTTACATTTGATAACCCAAATCATTGAAAGATAAATCAATAAAAAAGGAGACGATGAAATTCAATGAGAGAAATAACCAGCGTAATGGGCTTAATATAATACAGAAAATAGGAATCTGCGTTCTTGTAGTGACAATAATTTTTTACTATATATTGTCGATTCAATTTTTAACAAGTAACTAATTTAGATTGTCAGTACTGCAATTTCATTTTGAATTGCATACACCACCAATCCTGCAATATTTCTGGATTCTGTTTTAAGTAATAAATTATTGCGATGCCCCTCTACCGTTCTTGGACTTAAAAAAAGATGTTCTGCAATTTCTGTAGTTGTCTTTTGTTGACAAATAAGCTGAAGAATTTCTATTTCGCGGGGAGAAAGAAAGCTTGTTTCTAATTGTCCTTTTGAATTTTTTGATGAAACAATAGTCTCTTGTATAATCCTCAGAACATTTTCGTTATAATAAAATCCTTTTCTGGCAACCTCATTTATAGTATGAATCAGATCTTTTGGTGTGGTATTTTTTATAAGATAAGCAACGGCACCAACCTGAATCATATTAGCAATAAACGATTTAGTGTCATAACTTGTGAGTGCTATTATTTTAATATCCGGATAGGACTTTCGAATAATTTTAGTGGCTTCAACGCCGTTTAAGATCGGCATTTTTAAATCCATAATAATAATATCTGGCTTATCTTCAATCTTTTCCAGATTCAAAATAAGTTCTTCGCCGTCTGATGCTTCAAAAATTATTTCGATATTTGATTCTCGCTGTAATAAAAAAGCAATTCCTTTTCGAAATAAAATTTCATCATCAACTAAAGCAATTTTAATAGCCGCATTCATTTTCAGTTTAGTTTTAGTCTTTGGTATGCCGAAATTACGAAATAAGTACCATAAAATAGCGAAGTAATCCTATATAATATACAAAAAGACCGTTTATATAGAAATTTAGACTTTAAAATGTAAAATTTACAACAATTCCTTTATGTAATTGTGACATTATTTTAATTGTACCATCCAAAAAAGAAATTCGGCTATCGATGTTTTTCATTCCTAAACCTTTCTGATTTTCACAATTTTTGGCTTCAAAACCAACACCATTGTCTTTGTAGCTACAACTATTTATTCCGTCAATATTTTCAAACGAAATCCAAATTTCTGTTGCTTTTCCATGTCGAAGTGAATTATTCATTAACTCCTGTAAAATTCTAAAAACGTGTAAATGCCGATCGATTTCTTTTTCATCAAAATCTATAGTATTGGTATAATGAACTTTGACCGCTTTACTGCTTTCAAACTCTCCACATAATTCTTCAATACCAGCATTGAGTCCAAATTTCTCAAAAACAGGCGGTAACAAATTATGTGCTATTTTTCTGGAATTCTCAAGCGCTTTTGTAGTAAGGTTTATAATATTTTCGGTAATCTCTTTTGTTTCGTCTTCAGATAAATCAGGAGCCGAAAGCAAATGAGTGTTTAGAGAAACAATATTAAGTTTAGAACTAATATCATCGTGCAAATCCTGAGCAATTCTTTTACGTTCTTCTTCCTGAGTAAAAATTACAGCATGCAATTGTTCTTTTTGATATTGCAGCATCAGGTCTATTTTTTCAAGTTCTTTTTGAATTATTTTCTTTCTGGAAAAATAAAAGAATATAATTAACGCAATTGCCACAATAATAAAGAACAGAGAAGTGTACAGAATTATTACTACAAGTTCTTTTTCAGGAATTGAATGCCCCATAATTACTTTCTTAAATCCATTTTCGTTTTATCAAAAAATGTTACTTTCCAATCGTACAATATAAACAAATAATATATTAAAAGTAAAAATGCATTTACCAACCAAATGATATATTTTAAATCTGTACTAAATTCTAGAGAAAGATTACCAACGACATATAGTACAGTACTTGCCAGTAAATAAAATATAACCCCAATACTGGTATAATAATATTTTTTGCTTTCTGTCAGCATATTGTAAAAATGCAATAATGCAAAAACAACAATAAGCAACGATGTTAAAGTAATTCCAAATAAATTGTATTTAAAAAACTGATTCGGATCAATACTAAATTGCACAGCAAAAATTAACAACGCACTTATTAAGGTAGATTTTACAAATATTTTTTGTTTCTTATTAGTTAATAATGAATTATAAAACAAGCCTAATAAAATCATTTGTCCTATAAAAAAGGAATTAACAAAATATAAATTATCCTCGCGCAGATAGTACATAACTTCCATTAAAAACTGCAGAATAAAAGCAAAGGCGAGATAGGAAACAAAAAAAACATTAGCTTTTTCCTTTCGGAAAAAGCTATATGAATATAAAATAAGATTAATTAATAAGATTAAATAACTTGAATATATTAAAAAATCATCCATTTTAAACATTAAAGTCAAAATCAATAAGGAGGACATGGTCTTGCTCCATCATAAGCAACTTCTTCGCCACCCTCAGCATTATCACCATTTTCCGGAGGTCCGTAAACGTTTTCATACTTACCTGTTAAGGGATTTAATTTTGCTCCAACAAAAAGCAATGTCTTTTCGTTGTCATCATTTATTCCAATGTATGCAAAAACAGCATCCGTTTTAAGTTTAAGTACTTTTTTTAAACTTTCGCGTGGAATTAAAAAAGCTTTAACTTTATCCTTTCCTCCTCTTTCTTCTATAGAGGAATCATCATCATACTTTTTTTCCCACGCTTTTGCAGTTGACACTGGAACGTGAATAGGTCCAGGGAATTTTTCTTTACTCATGATTAAATTTGTTTTTGGTTGTTATTTAATAGTCGAATTCTTTTAGAATCGGCACGCTAAACTACTGAATTTTATTAAGAAATTTAACCTTTTAACATAAAAAAAGCCTTATAAAAAGGCTTTTGGTAAATATTTTTAGAATGGCACATCGCTATCATCATCGTCGTCATTCAGATTACTGCCAAATGCTTCGTTTGCAGATGGGAGATTTTTGGTAATAAAAGGATTATCATCATGATTCATTTTTGATGGCAGATCATCATAACCACCCGAAAATTCATCAAGGTTATCAAATTTTCCTAAGTGTCCTAAAAATTTCAAACGAATGTTTTCGATACCACCATTACGGTGTTTTGCGATCATAATTTCTGCCTGACCAGCAGTTGGCGAAGCCTCATCATCATCCCATTCTTCAATTTTATAATATTCAGGTCGGTATAAAAACGAAACGATATCGGCATCCTGCTCAATCGCTCCAGATTCACGAAGATCCGAAAGTAAAGGTCTTTTACTAGAACCACGTGTCTCAACAGCACGCGATAACTGGGAAAGTGCAATAACCGGAACGTTAAGTTCTTTTGCCAAAGCTTTTAAGTTTCGGGAAATTGTCGAAATTTCCTGCTCACGGTTTCCTCCTCCTTTAGCATTTCCTCCCGCAGTCATTAACTGCAAATAATCTATAATGATAATTTTAATACCATGTTGCGATGCTAAACGACGGCATTTTGCTCTTAAATCGAAAATAGAAAGTGAGGGTGTATCATCAATAAATAAAGGTGCTTTTTCTAAATCTTTTACTTTAGTACTTAACATTGTCCATTCATGTGCCTCTAATTTACCTGTACGCAATTTTTCTGATGACAATCCTGTTTCAGAAGAAATTAGCCTGGTAATCAGCTGAACTGAAGCCATCTCCAGAGAGAACAAAGCTACTCCATGCCCATATTGAATAGCAATATTTCTGGCCATAGAAAGTACAAATGCCGTTTTTCCCATCGCAGGTCTTGCCGCGATAATAATTAAATCACTTGGCTGCCATCCTGAAGTTAGTTTATCTAAATTAGTAAAGCCAGTTTCTACACCACTTAATCCCTCTTTTTTAGAAATCTCTTCAATTTTCTTTTTAGCTTGTAAAACTAAACTCTGTGCGGTTTCAGAACTACGCTTGATATTTCCCTGAGTTACTTCGTATAATTTAGACTCCGCTCTATCAAGCAAATCGAATACGTCTGTTGTCTCATCATACGATTCTTCAATAATTTCAGAGGAAATTCTAATTAAACTTCTCTGAATAAACTTTTGCAGAATAATACGCGAGTGAAATTCGATATGTGCAGACGAAGCAATTTTCTGCGTAAGCTGAATCAGGTAAAAATCTCCACCAGCAAGCTCCAGTTTTCCATTTTTCTTTAACTGACTCGAAACAGTCAATAAATCGATTGGCTGTGTTTCTGTAAAAAGCTGCAAAATCGCCTCAAAAATATGCTTGTGTGCATCTTTATAAAAAGCATCGGGCTGCAAAATATCAATTACATCATCTACCCCCTTTTTATCAATCATCATCGCTCCTAGCACAGCCTCCTCCATTTCAAGTACTTGCGGAGGGAGTTTCCCTTTTTCGAGATTAATAATAGTGGTTTTATCTACCTTTACAGGGTTTACATTTTTGAAATTTTCCATATAGCGAAAGTAACAAAATTTAAAAAAAAATTGCTAGCGAGTTATAACTATTGTATTGTTTATAAATAAGTTTTTGTGTTCATAACCAAAAAAAAATCCGAAACCGCAGGGCTTCGGATTTTTTATCATATTGTATGAATTTATTCTTTGTACTCACCCATATTGCTGTATTTATCCATTCTTTGGGCAATTAAATCAGCTGTTGATAAGTCTTTCAATTCATTATATCCTTTGGTGATATATTCTGCTACTGTTTTAAAAGTAGTTTCGCGATCATAGTGCGCTCCGCCAAGTGGCTCAGGAATAACATCATCAACTAATTTTTGTTTTTTCATATCCGATGAAGTCAATTTTAAAGCATCTGCAGCACGTTCTTTGTACTCCCAGCTTTTCCATAAAATTGAAGAACATGATTCAGGAGAAATTACAGAATACCAAGTATTCTCTAACATATAAACTTTATCTCCAACACCAATTCCTAATGCTCCACCAGAAGCACCTTCACCAACAATAATGGTAATAATTGGCACTTGCAAACGAACCATTTCAAAAATATTTCTTGCAATCGCTTCACCTTGCCCTCTTTCTTCAGCTTCAAGCCCAGGGTATGCACCCGGAGTATCTACTAAAGTAAGAACCGGAATTCCGAATTTCTCTGCCATTTTCATCAAACGCAAAGCTTTACGGTATCCTTCAGGGTTTGCCATACCAAAATTACGGTACTGACGTGTTTTTGTATTAAAACCTTTTTGCTGACCTACGATCATAAACGACTGTCCGTTTATTTTTCCAAGACCACCAACCATCGCTTTATCATCTTTAAAGTTACGGTCACCATGAAGCTCTAAGAATGTATCACCGCAAATTGCTCTGATATAATCTAAAGTATATGGTCTGTTTGGATGTCTTGACAATTGTACACGTTGCCAGGCAGTAAGATTTTTATATATTTCTTTCTTAGTCTGTTCTAGTTTCTTGTTGATTTCTTTACACGTTGGCGTAACATCAACATCAGATTCTTTTCCAATTATAACGCACTTTTCTAATTGTTCTTCAAGTTCTTTTATTGGAAGCTCAAAATCTAAATATTCCATGGAGTTTTGAATTTTGTTTTTAAATCGAACCGCAAATATAAAAATATTATATCATTGGCGAAGTTAATTGTTATTTAAAGTATAAAAATGCATTTTAAAAATAAGGAAACTATTACAAGTTTTCTTTCTTATTTTGGTAATGTTTGAAAACCCCATTTAGAATCACAGTAATAATAATTATGACTGCTCCTATGTAAAATTCGACACTCATTTTTTCTTTTCCGCCCAGAATAAAATACGCTAATACAATTCCGTAAACAGGCTCTAAATTAGTCGTTAACATTACAGTATAAGGCGTTAATCGTTGCATTACTTTTACCGATGCGGTAAAGGCATAAGCAGTACATATTGAAGCCAAAATAAAGAGCAAGCCCCAATTGTTTAATGACATTGTAAAGAAATCTCTATTGAATTTTCCTTGTACTAAAAAATAAATAGTAATAAAGAAAACGCCGGCACCAAACTCGTAAAATGTAATTACAGATGGCTCATGATCTGATATTAATTTCCCATTCATCAAAGTAAATAAAACCCCAAGAATTATGGCGGCTAACGCATAATAAACACCTGTAAGATATTTAATCTCAACCTGCAATATCAAGGCTAAACCTGCTATAATAATCAATCCGAAGAAAACCTCGTACCATAATACTTTTCGTCCGAAGAAAAGCGGTTCTAATAAAGAGGCAAAAAATGCGCCCAAAGAAAATATGGATAGTGTAATTGAAACGTTTGAAACATGAATTGCTTTAAAAAAGAAAATCCAGTGTAAAGCAATCAGTAAACCAACAAAAATCAACTTAAAAAGTTCTTTTATTGGTACCTGAAAAGATTGTTTTTTATAGATAATAAATCCTCCAAGAAAAATCATAGCAAGAAGCATTCTAAACCAGACTAAATTTTCGGCATCGATTGTAATTAAGGCGCCTAAAATGGCTGTAAAACCCCAGATAAAAACAATTAAGTGAAGATTTAAATAACTTTTTAAATTATCGTTTCGCATTGCGTAATAAGTAAACTGCTAAAATCCCGAAAACAATATTCGGAAACCAGACAGCTAATAATGGTGAGAATGTAGATTTTTCGGCAAGAGTACCAAATATTTTATCAAAAAACACAAATGAAAAGGCAATTGCAATTCCGATAGCTAAATTGGTTCCCATACCACCACGACGTTTCATAGACGAAACTGCAACGGCAATAATAGTCAAAATAAAGGCAGAAACCGGAACGCTGTATTTTTTATACAGAACTACTAAATATGTATTTATATTCCCGGAACCTCTTTTTCTTTCCTTATCAATAAAGTCTATCAGTTTTCCTAAAGAAAGTGTCTCTGCTATATATACAACCGGCGTTAAATCGGCCAATTCAAATTTAAACTTAACCTCTTTTTCAGGATCCTTTTCGATTACATCATTCAATTCGCCAAGCGTTCTCTTGGTGTAATCATATAAAATATAGGTTTTCTTTTTTGGATCCCATTTAATACGGCTAGCCGAGATTTTATAGGTTAATTTCTCTTTATCAAAATGCTCTAACGTAAAATTAAAAGCCGTTTTTGATTCTTCGTTAAAACTATTTACAAAAATGAAATCGTGATCATTAATCTGACGGTAAACATTGGTGTTTTCACCGCGCATAAGCTCTTTACCATTTCCTTTTAAATACGTATATCTAAAATTATTAAAACCCTCACTCGCGGCTGGAACAATAAAAAACCCCATTAAAAGCACAAAAACCGAAACGATTGAAGCTCCAATAATATAAGGTCTTAAGAAACGTGTAAACGAGATTCCAGAACTTAAAATCGCAATAATTTCTGTATTATTTGCCAATTTTGATGTAAACCAAATTACCGATAAAAACAGAAATATTGGAAATAATGAATTTGCGAAGTAAACGGTAAAATTGTAATAATAGAAAGCAATATCCATAAACGGAATCTTGTTTTCCAGCATTTTATTCACCTTTTCAGAAACGTCAATTACAATTCCAATCGGAATAAATAATAAGATCATCACCGAGAAAGTGGCTAAATATCTTTTTAAAATATACTTATCTATTATCGTCAGCATATATAATTTTTGTTTTTTTTGTTTCAAGTTTTAAGTTTCACGTTCTCTGCAGAACATGAAACTTAAAACCTCAAACTTGAAACTATATTTTAAAGTCTTTGGCTCATATTTTTAACCATCATCTCTTTCCAAGGTCTAAAATCGCCGGCTAAGATATGTTTTCTTGCTTCACGAACCAACCACATATAAAAACCAAGATTATGAATCGTTGCAATTTGTTTTCCTAAATATTCGTTGGCCGCAAATAAGTGACGTAAATATGCTTTTGTATATTCTGTGTCTACAAAAGTGTGTCCCATTTCGTCAATTGGAGAAAAATCAGCTTCCCATTTTTTATTTTTGATGTTGATTGTTCCGTTTGCCGTAAACAACATACCGTTTCTTGCATTACGCGTTGGCATAACACAGTCAAACATATCAATTCCTAATGCAATATTTTCCAAAATATTAATTGGTGTTCCAACACCCATTAAATAACGAGGTTTATCTTCCGGAAGAATTTCACAAACTACTTCGGTCATAGCATACATTTCTTCAGCTGGCTCTCCTACTGATAATCCACCAATAGCGTTTCCTTGCTGACCTGCATTTGCAATATATTCTGCAGACTGACGACGTAAATCTTTATAAGTACTTCCCTGAACAATCGGGAAAAACGTTTGCTCGTAACCATATTTATAAGGAACCTTATCTAAATGATTAATACAACGATCTAACCAACGGTGTGTCATGTGCATCGAACGCTGCGCATATCTGTAATCACAAGGATATGGTGTACACTCATCAAAAGCCATAATAATATCGGCTCCAATGGTACGCTGAATTTCCATTACATTTTCCGGAGTAAAAAAGTGATAAGAACCATCAATATGCGATTTGAACTTTACTCCTTCTTCTTTAATTTTTCGATTATTAGAAAGAGAGTAAACCTGATATCCACCAGAATCTGTCAAAATATTACGATCCCAGTTCATGAATTTATGCAATCCTCCTGCTTTTTCAAGAATTTCTGTCTGCGGACGCAAATATAAATGATAGGTATTTCCAAGGATAATATCCGGATTAATATCGTCTTTTAATTCACGCTGATGCACTCCTTTTACAGAAGCTACCGTTCCAACAGGCATAAAAATAGGCGTTTCAATTACGCCGTGATCTGTAGTTATACTTCCTGCTCTCGCTTTCGATTGCGGATCTTTTTGTAATAAATCAAACTTCATCTGTTTCTTTTTTCAGTCCGCAAAGATAAGCTAATTTCAGAGAAAATAAATTAGATAATTTGGCAATTAGAAAATTAGATAATCAACTTGAAACATGAAACAAAGAAAACCTGAAACTTGAAGTTTGAAATTTCAAAAATTAGAATTTAAATATTCTGGGCGTTCCCTCCGGTCGGGCTATCCGCTGCAAGTCCTCGCACTTCCTTCGTCAGGCTGTGGGCTATCCGTTTCTATCCCTAACGCAAGAAAAAATGACAGTTCCATTAGAAATCTTTAAATTTGAATAAATAGTCATTGTCAAGCTTAGCGAAGTCGAAGCCCCGCAAGGCACAAACATAACAATAAAAAATCCGTTTAAATTCGCGAAAATCTGCGTGCAAAAAACACATACAAAATGAACTTATCTCAAAAACTTGGATATCCTGAAAACGCCAAACTATTAATCATTCATGCCGATGATGCCGGATTATCACATTCAGAAAACCAAGCAACCATAAAAGCACTCCAAAACGGATCTGTAAACTCCTATAGCATAATGGTACCTTGTCCATGGTTTTATGAAATGGCTGTCTTTGCTAAAAACAACCCAAATTACGATTGCGGTATACACTTAACCCTAACTTGTGAATGGGAAAATTATAAATTTGGTCCGGTTCTTCCTGTTTCTGAAGTTTCGAGTTTAACCGATCAAAACGGTTATTTTTATAAAACCAGAAAAGATTTTAAAGAAAATGCAAAGCTTTCTGAAATTAAAAAGGAACTTACTGCACAAATTGAAAAAGCTTTAAAATTCGGAATCAAACCTACACATCTCGACTCACACATGTGTAGTATTGGCGTTACTCCCGAAATTTTAGAAATCTACAAAGAACTTGGAAGAATCTACAATCTACCTGTTTTCATCAACAAGCAATTTGTAGAATCAATTCGTTTATCTGACGAAAAATATAATTTCGAGGATACTCTTGTAGCAGACCATCTTTTAATTGGACATTTCAGTGACTTCTCAAAAGGCGAACTGAGAACTTCTTATGCAAAAGCTTTAGAAAACACAAAACCAGGATTCAATGTCTTCTTGCTTCATCCTGCTTTTGATGATTTTGAAATGCAAGGAATTACCGTAGATCATCCAAATTTTGGTTCCGAATGGCGTCAGATCGATTTTGATTTCTTTACAAGTGAAGAATGTAAATTAATACTTCAGGAAAACAATATTCAATTAGTAACATGGAAAGAGATTTCTTCAATTAGATAATATACCAATTAGAAAATGAGATAATTATTTCCTAAACCTGAAAACTGAAACTTAAAAAATCACTTTTTTTTAAAAGAATGTAAATACTAAAACTTTGTAATTAAAACATATAACATTCTGAATCCAATAATTTCATAACTTTAATATCCATTAAAAAATTAGAAATTATGATCAATTCAGACGATAAAAACGCAGCAAACGAAAATGAAATCGAAAGAAATCTGGAAAATTTAGATTATCCGGCAAGTGAAGATATTTACAATCAGGAAGACAAACTTGATGAAATTGATCTGGAAGAAATTTCAACCGACGAAACTATTATTCCCAAAGATCATCAATGGAAACAAAACAGTGATAAACTTGGAAACGATTTAGATATTCCAGGTTCAGAACTTGATGACGAACAGGAAGAAATTGGATCTGAAGATGAAGAAAACAATTTTTACAGCGAAAGCGACACCAACTAAACTTATTTTGCTTTAATCCTATTTTGCCACAGATTATATTAACTAATGCTTATTTTTTAATTTACTTACTCATTATAATCTGTGGCAAAATTATATCTCGGCCTATCCAAACCTTCATATTCTTTTTTAAAATCCCAATTTCTACGGTCAATTAAGAATAATACTTAAAAAATTTCGTGCATTTAATCCCTTTTTATACGATTAACAGAAAACATACGAAATTTCACAATTATAGTAAACTAAAGCAGAAAATCATTTGTCTCCCCGCAAAATAACGATTACTTTTGCCCCAGTTTAACTTTTACATACAAAATGAAGCCTAACACACAACAATTAAGCGATTTAACTATCCAAGTTAGAAGAGATATTCTTCGAATGGTACATGCTGTCAACTCAGGTCACCCAGGTGGTTCTCTAGGTTGTACTGAATTTTTGGTAACCTTATACCAAAATATTATGGAGCGCAAAGAAGGTTTTGATATGAATGGAATTGGAGAAGATTTATTTTTCCTTTCAAATGGTCATATTTCTCCTGTCTTTTATAGCGTTTTAGCACGTAGTGGTTATTTTCCTGTTTCAGAACTAGCAACTTTCAGATTATTAAACTCTCGTTTACAAGGACACCCTACAACTCACGAAGGTTTGCCTGGAGTTCGTATTGCTTCTGGTTCATTAGGACAAGGTTTATCTGTTGCTCTTGGTGCAGCTCAGGCAAAAAAATTAAATGGAGACAATCATTTAATCTATTCTTTGCATGGAGATGGCGAGTTACAGGAAGGTCAAAACTGGGAAGCAATCATGTATGCTTCTGCAAAAAAAGTAGACAACATTATCGCTACTATTGACCTTAACGGAAAACAAATTGACGGAACAACAGACGAAGTTTTACCAATGGGAAGCATTCGTGCTAAATTTGAAGCTTTTGACTGGGATGTTTTAGAAATCAAAGCAGGAAACAGCATTGATGCTATTCTTGCCGGATTAAATGATGCTAAATCAAGAACAGGAAAAGGAAAACCAGTTTGTATTTTATTACATACTGAAATGGGTAACGGTGTTGATTTTATGATGCATACACATGCTTGGCACGGTAAAGCACCAAACAATGATCAATTGGCAAGTGCTTTAGCTCAAAACATTTCAACTTTAGCAGACTATTAAAAAAAGCTTTAAGCCATAAGCAGTAAGCTTTTAAGCCTATTGCGTGTAGCCTATTGCATAAAGCATACATATAAAAATGAAAAAATATATAAATACAGGAAGCAAAGATACTCGTTCGGGTTTTGGAGCAGGAATGACTGAACTAGGTCAAAAAAATGAAAATGTTGTAGCATTATGTGCTGATTTAATTGGATCATTAAAATTTGATGATTTCAAAAAAAATCACCCGGAACGTTTTTTCCAAATTGGTATTGCAGAAGCTAATATGATTGGAATTGCCGCTGGTTTAACTATTGGAGGAAAAATTCCTTTTACAGGAACTTTCGCTAACTTCTCTACAGGAAGAGTTTACGACCAAATTCGTCAATCTGTTGCTTATTCTGATAAAAACGTAAAAATCTGTGCTTCTCACGCTGGTTTAACTTTAGGAGAAGACGGAGCAACCCACCAAATCCTTGAAGATATTGGTTTAATGAAAATGTTGCCTGGAATGACCGTAATCAACACTTGTGATTACAACCAAACAAAAGCAGCTACATTAGCATTAGCAGATCACCACGGTCCTGCTTATTTACGTTTCGGTCGTCCGGTTGTAGCTAACTTTACTCCTGCTGACGAACCTTTCGTAATTGGAAAAGCAATTATGTTAAACGAGGGAACTGATGTTACAATTGTAGCAACAGGTCACTTAGTTTGGGAAGCTCTTATTGCTGCTGAAGCTCTTGAAGCAAAAGGAATTTCTGCTGAAGTAATCAACATTCATACTATTAAGCCTCTTGATGAAGAAGCAATTCTAAAATCAGTTGGCAAAACTAAGTGCATCGTTACCGCAGAAGAACACAACTACCTTGGAGGTCTTGGTGAAAGTATTTCCGGAGTATTAGCATTAAATCAACCGACTCCACAAGAATTTGTAGCCGTAAACGATAGTTTTGGCGAATCTGGAACTCCAGAGCAATTAATGGAAAAATACAAATTAAACAATCAGGCGATTGTTGAAGCTGTAGAAAGAGTAATCAAAAGAAAATAATTTTTTACTTTCTTACTTTATAAAAAAAACCTCGAAATGTGAATTTCGAGGTTTTTTGTTTTCATAATATTTTTTTTTAGATCATGATATTGCGACAGAAAACTTATAGCTGAGAATAAAACTATCAGTAAGAATAAACTACCCGTATACATCAGAATTATAACCTCTAGGCAAAAAAAAGCCTATTCTGCAAACCGCATAAAAAAAGACCCGTTTGAAACAATCAAACAGGTCTTTAAATATCAAAATAAAGATATGAGTTATTTTATCGCGTGATGATCTTTGTCAACATGAAGTCTATTTCGACCAGGAGTAGTATAATCAATAGTTCCATTAGGTAAAACTGCAGGAATTCCCCAAGTCTCAGTTTCATCAACATTTGGCGTTACAGGACTATCCGGAATTGGATCATATGGATAATATTTACTAATACCAGTAACAGGAGCTCCTGTTGGTTTTGTAATTTCAAACAAAGTGGTATAACCATCACCATCATCATCAATATCCAAGAAATCAGGCGTTCCGTCTCCATCTGTATCATCAACCAATTTTAAAGCAGCAGGAGGATTAGGATACTTCACTTTATCAGCTAAATTATAAGTATACCCGTCACCGTTAACATCTTCGTTATAATCAAAAACACCATCTTTATCATGATCCCAACGAGCTAAGCCCATTAATTTAAAACTAAACATTAAAGGAGAATATGCCGGAATATCCGTTTGCCCTGAAGCATAATATCCCAATCCAGAAGGTAGAAACATAACACCTGCACCAAAATTATTATAAGTTACCACGCCTGAAGCATCGGTCGTAGAATTTCCAGTTTTAAACTTTGGAAAAATTTCTGCCCATCCTTCAATAACAGATTTCTCATCATAAACAAATAAATCGAAAGTTATTGGAATTCCATTTGAAGTATCAAACACAGTTCCATTCAAAAGACTTCCTACATAAGACGCATTAATTCGATCTGTATTGATAGGGTTTTGACCCACCCCTTCATTTAATACTAAATAATATACTTTATAAGTAATATCATCATTATATACATCTCTATTTTGCAAAGGATAATCTTGTTGATCCCAAACAGAAACCTGAGCACCACCTGCAGGAATTTTTTCAAATGTTATATCAAAATCGGCTGTAACTTCCTTTATATAGTGAGTCTTTAAATATTTAGTAATAGAATCATTATCTGCCTTGTATTGCTCTGTATAATCACGCAAAGGAACTACCACTACTTCATCATCATCTTTCTTGTTGCAAGAAACAATCGCAATACCTGCCAGTAATAAAACAAAGTAATATTTAAATTTATTCATTATTGTTAATTTTTTAGGTGCGCAAGATACAATATTGATTTATTTTTGTAAAGAATTTAACTTCGAATTTAGAAAAATTATGAGAATAGATAAATACTTATGGTGCGTGCGTTATTACAAAACCAGAAACATGGTTACTGAAGCATGCAAAAAAAACCATATTACAGTAAATGGGCAGGTTGCCAAACCTTCAAAAGAAGTTTTCCCTACAGACAAAATCACCTTCAGAAAAGATCAGATTACTCAAATCATTACTGTACTAGATATTCCGGAGAATCGTGTGGGAGCAAAACTTGTTGATATATATCGTAAAAATGAAACTCCACCTGAAGCTTATGCGCATTTAGAACTTTTAAAACTTTCTAAAGAACATTATCGTAAAAGCGGTACAGGAAGACCTACCAAAAAAGACCGAAGAGATATTGATGAATACGGAAACGAAATTTTTGACGAAGACGATGATATCTAAATTCCAATTTTTAAAATTGCTTCGCCTGTTCGCTATCGCTCGGGTCCAAATTCCAAAAAAAAGCAAAACGCTAATTTTCTAAAATTGGAATTTGGAATTTCAATGATTGGAATTTTAAATTTTATAAATTTGTACATTAGCAAAAAAAATAAAATCATGAGCAAGAATATCATCTTAACCAATCAGGAAATCGAACACAAAATCAAACGTATCGCTTATCAAATCTACGAAACATTTGTTGATGAAGAAGAAATTGTGATTGCCGGAATCGCTTCAAACGGTTCTGTTTTTGCTCAAAAAATTGCCTTAGCTTTAAGCAGTATTTCAACACTAAAAGTTACTACCTGCGATGTTAAAGTAGACAAACAAAATCCGCAGCTGGCAATCCAGACTTCATTAACTAAAGAAGAATACCAAAACAAAGGTTTAGTATTAGTTGATGACGTACTAAACTCTGGCACTACTTTAATCTATGCTGTTCGTCATTTTCTCGATGTTCCGCTAAAGAAATTCAAAACAGCAGTACTCGTAGACAGAAATCATAAAAAATACCCTGTAAAAGCTGATTTTAAGGGTATCTCTTTATCGACATCTTTATTAGAGCATGTTCAGGTTGTTTTTGATGACAACGGCGATGATTACGCTTTTTTAAGCTAAGATCGCCAATATATCCTCAACCGTTTCTTCGACAGCTTTATTATCAACCGACAATTTATATTGTGCGTGGTTATAATAAAAGCTTCTGTCGAACAAATGCTTTGCAATAAACTCTTTCATTTCCTCTTCATTCATATTTGCAATTAATGGGCGCTTGCTTTTGTTTTGCACTAATCTGCTATATAAAGTATCAATGGATGCTTTTAGATATATAGAAACAATATCTTCATTCTGGAGCAACAAATGATTATTTGCATAACATGGTGTTCCTCCTCCTAAACCAATAATATTGTTTTCTGGAGAATGAAGTAATTCGACAAACATTTCATGCTCTAATTTTCGAAAATATACCTCTCCATGTTTAGAAAAAATTTCATTTATAGACATATTTGCTCTTTTTTCGATGCAACTATCCAGATCGAGAAACGGAATATTTGTAATTTTTGACAAGTTTTGGGCAATTGTTGACTTTCCGCAACCCATATAACCTAATAACACAATTTTTTTCATAATAATAAAACCTTATAAACTAAGACGTTGGGATTTTTTTGTAAAAAAAGACAAATTTATAATAAAAATGCTTGGAAACTTCGAAAATAACTCCTTATATTTGCACCCGCATTCAAGAAACGAATATGACTCGATAGCTCAGTCGGTAGAGCACATCACTTTTAATGATGGGGTCCTGGGTTCGAGCCCCAGTCGGGTCACAAAATTTGTGATTAACAAAATAAGTTTCTTGAAAGCAATGACTCGATAGCTCAGTCGGTAGAGCACATCACTTTTAATGATGGGGTCCTGGGTTCGAGCCCCAGTCGGGTCACAAAAGGTCGGGTAATTTATTTTACTCGACCTTTTTTCATTTTAGGCCACGTGGAGAAACGGTAGACTTGCCATCTTGAGGGGGTGGTGCTCGTAAGGGCGTGTGGGTTCAAATCCCACCGTGGTCACAAATAAGCGGAAATCTTTATTCATAAGGTTTCCGCTTTTTTTATTTCAAAATAAACCAACCTCATTTTAATTTTCAGATATTGCCCTAAAAATAATTTATATTTACAAAACTGTAATCTAAAAAACATTATACAATTTGTAATAGAGAATAAATTTATGAAGCAAAAAATTTCATTATACGTTTTAACTATTTTCATTTTACACTCTTGTCAAAATAATAATGACACAAAATTACGTAAAGATATAATTGGCGAATGGACTTATATCAAAACAGAAGACCAGAGAAAACCACATAAAAATGATAACATCAAATTTCTACCACCTTCTCCTTTTGGCAATCACATACCCGGATATATATTTTTAGAAAATAATGTATGCGAAAACAAATCTGGTTACTTCAACAGTATTGACGCAAAAGAAAGAAAAAATAGAAAAACATTTTTCTTAGGAACAAAAACCAAGTATAAGATTCTAAACGACAGCCTACAAATATTAGATTTAACAACTAAAACTTGGGAGAATCAGAAAATACATTCGATCACCGGTGACACATTAACAACAAAAATAAGTGATAGTATCTTTGCAAAATATGCAAAAACAAAATATAAGATCAACCCAAATGAAAATTATGACAAAATAATTTTTTCCTCTTCAAGCTCTGATGACTATTGCCCCATATTAAATATAAGTATTGACAATAATGGCAATGTCATTTATCAAGGTCAGGCTTATAATACTAAAAATGGATTTTTTAAAGCCAAGATTACCCAAAACCAATATCAAAAAATTCAAACTAATTTTAAAAAAGCCAACATAACCAATCTTAAAGATAGATATGAAGCAGATCGGTCCGATGATGAAACCGTCACCGTAACATTTATCAAGAACAACAAAATCGTAAAGTCAATCCATGATTATGGAAGAGAATCTCCAATTGCATTAATTTGGGCCTATACATCTGTTAGATTTTTATATCAACAAATAAAACTGACTCCCTTAAAAACTGACAAACCTTTATTATCAATATGGGGAATACGTTTTACTAAAGGAAATCAAATTTGCGACCTGACAAAATCTGAGAGTTTTTATCTTTTAACTGAAATTTTTAAAGGCACAGAAACAGCTTATAATTTTGAAAACAAATACCAAATTGAATTTTGGAATGATCAAAATAAAAAAGAAATAATCAATACAGACGGTAGATATTACAAGCTAAAAGATAAAATTATAGATATTGGCTATAATTTTTTAACCTTAAACAATCTGACTGATAAATTTAGACAAGAGAATAAATACAGCGAATAAAAGTTTCTACAAAACAATTATTTCTCACTTCAAATCTTCAAAACATCCAATATGCGGTTCAAACCTCATAATAATCAATAAAAAAACAGCTCCTATTTTATTGTAAAATAGACATTTAAAATTTATTCCAAAAAAACCTTTAAAAAAAGGCTTTACAAACTAAATAAAGTACTTATATTTGCACCCTCATTCAGAGAAGCAATGACTCGATAGCTCAGTCGGTAGAGCACATCACTTTTAATGATGGGGTCCTGGGTTCGAGCCCCAGTCGGGTCACAAAAAAGGTCAAGTATTAATTTACTCGACCTTTTTTCGTTTTAGACCATATTTAAAACAACAAAATCGTTATTTTAAAAATATACTTCCTGTAAAATTAAACAGATTCAAATCATACTGTGATTACTTAAAAATAATTCTTACCGCATCACTTTGCGATACTTTACTTTTTATTTGACAGAAATTCATCGCTAGACAATACGTTAGCATATAAACCACCCAAAGCATTCAATCCAGCCAGAAAAGCTTTATTAATCTGAGCCGCCGGAATTGTTTCCCCATTTAATTCCCTGTCTCTTGTAGCTACAGCATCGCTTATTACAATATTTTTAAAACCATTATCCATAGAAGCCCTAACGGTAGCATCTACACATACATCTGTCATCATACCCGCAAAAACCAGATTTGTAATATTATTTTCCTTCAGATACTCCAGTAATTTTGTATCTCTAAAACTGTTTGGATAATTTTTTGTAAATATCTTTTCATTTGCAAGAGGAGCAACAATCTTATTAATTTCGGCACCTTTTGTATTTGGGAGAAAAAATGTAGCCCCTTCTTGTAACGCAATGTGCTGTACATGTATTACCTCCATTTTATTTTCTCTAAAATAAGACAATACTTCTTTTGCCTTTTGCCCTGCTTTTTCTGCTTCTACAAGTTCCATAGCTCCACCAGGGAAATAATCATTTTGAATATCAATGATAATTAATGCTGTTTTTTCTGTTTTAGTACTTTCCATTTCTTGTGTGTTTTTAGTATTATTTTCTTTCTGCGAGTCATTCTTTTTATTACAAGCTATCATAGTGGTAATTAGTAATAATAACGAAACTGTCTTTTTCATTTTAATCGTATTTTATAAGTTTTTAAATTAATTTGTGATGATTACTTAACATAAAAGAGTTAATTTTAAATATTTGTACAATTAAATCTTCATTCTTTTTTGTTTCGTATTGCATCTTTTATTTTTTTTTGACAAAGGTATAGTGGCACATAAAAAACCCACGTTGAACTAGTTCACCAAATACCAAAAAGAAATAAACCAGAAAGAATCAAGAAGACTTTAAACAACAATTAAAACAGTAAATCATGAAAGAGAACCGATTTTACGAAAACATAAAGAAACATATCGACCTTTCTGAAAGTGAGTTTGCAAAACTTAGCTCGTTTTACCATGTTGAAGAAATACAAAAAAATCAAATGCTACTTTCTGAAGGTGAAATTTGCGATTTCGAAGGATACATTTTAGAAGGCTGTTTTAAAATTTTCTATAAAGAAGACAATGTAAAAGATCATATTTTATACTTTGCCATTGAAGATTGGTGGGTCCTGGACATTGGAAGTTTTGTATCCGGAAACCCTTCAAAATTAAATATTCAAGCTTTAGAAGATTCAAAAATCATTACAATAACCAAAGAGCAGAAAGAAAAACTGTACGCTGAAATACCCAAAACCGAAAGACTTTTTCGTTTAATGAATCAAAAAGCTTTGGAGTCAATTCAATTATGCATGATAAGCATGTTAAATAAAACCGCAGACAAGCGCTATCTGGAATTTAAAGCAAAATACCCTACACTCGAACAAAGAATCCCACAACATCAAATAGCAGCCTATCTTGGCATATCTCATGAATTTTTAAGTAAAATCAGGAGAAAACTATTGTAAATCTTTCAATACTTCACAATGCAATAAAGAATTAAAGCGTATTGAAGAACTTTGTTCACAGCATCAACAGTGCGATAAAAAGAACTACTCTATTACAAAAAGAAGTCTTTATTTTCAGCCTAAAAGCATTACTAAGCACTAGCTCAAAAAAAAATCCAAATCAATTTTAAACCCTTTCAACACCTAACCTTTTCATAATCAGAAATAAAAAAGCGTTAAAATATTTGCGTAGTTAAATAACTACATATATATTTGTAGTCAAATAACTTCACAATGAATTTAAGAAGAGATGTATTTCAGGCAATAGCCGATCCAACAAGAAGAGCTATATTACTATTGGTGACTTCGCACTCCATGACAGCGGGAGCGATAGCGTCCAATTTTGACACTGCGCGTCCTACAGTTTCCAAACATTTAAAGATACTAACAGAATGCGAACTACTCCAGCAAACCCAAAATGGTCGTGAAGTTCACTACACAATCAATGCAGAACGAATGCGGGAAGTAGCCGATTTTATCGAACCGTTCCGTCAAATGTGGGACGACAGATTTAATAAACTTGAAGCTATAATGAAAAACTATAAACCAGAAAACTAAACCAACATGGAACTGAAAACAAAAATAAATGCTCAGGACGGCAAACAAGAACTTGTAATTACCAGAGATTTTGATTTACCTGTAGAATTACTTTTTAAAGCGTATATAGAACCGGAACTCGTTGAACAATGGATGGGAACAAAGGTTTTAAAACTTGAAAATAAAAAATATGGAGGTTATCAATTTGAAACCAGTGACACAAAAGGAAATGTGGTTTTTCAGGCAAATGGTGTAATTCATGAATTTATTCCAAACCAAAAAATCACAAGAACATTCGAAATGGAGAATTCTCCTTTTACTGTACAGTTAGAATTTCTGGAATTTGAAAAACAAAGTGACACAACAAGCAAATTGACAATGCATATTGTATACAAATCAACCGCCCTTAGAGATCAGATGCTTCAGCTTCCGTTTAAACAAGGATTAAATATGGCGCACAATCGCTTACAGGAAATATTTACTAATCTAAAATAAACCATCATGACAAAGAGAAACAAAATTATTTATTGGGTTGCTACACTATGGCTTTCATTAGGAATGGTAGCAACTGGAATTGTTCAGTTAATGCAAACCAAAGACGAAACAGACCGAATATCACATTTGGGTTATCCGATTTATTTGCTAACTTTATTAGGCGTTTGGAAATTATTAGGCGTTATTGCCGTTCTTATTCCTAAGTTTCCTGTTTTAAAAGAATGGGCTTATGCCGGATTTTTCTTTGCAATGTCAGGGGCGGTATTTTCACATTTTATAAGTGGAGACGGAGCAAAAGATTATTTTGGACCAGCGCTTTTAATAATTCTGACTGTAATTTCGTGGTATTTCAGACCGGCTGAAAGAAAAGCTATCACTGTTTAAACTTTAAATATTATAACAATGAATCCAAAAGTCGATTTTTTCTTTGATGAAAGCCAAAAATGGCAGAAAGAACTGGAACAACTGCGAACTATCGCTTTGGATTGCCAGCTAACGGAGGAATTAAAATGGGGTTCACCCTGCTATACCTACCAAGGCAACAACATTGTTTTAATTCATGCCTTTAAGGATTATTGCGCTTTTTTGTTTTTTAAAGGCGCATTACTTAAAGACACAGACGGAATTTTAATTCAACAAAGTGATAATGTACAAGCAGCGCGTCAAATTCGATTTACAAACCTTAAAGAGATTATTGATTTAAGCGCCATTTTAAAAACATACATTTATCAGGCGATTGAAATTGAAAAAGCCGGATTGAAAGTGATCCTGAAAAAAACTTCAGATTTTCCGGTTTCTGAGGAATTTCAGAAGAAATTAAATGAAAATCCTCATGTCGAAAAAGCTTTCAAGGCCTTAACACCTGGTCGCCAAAGAGCTTATTTATTACATTTTTCCCAACCTAAACAAGCAAAAACACGCGAAGCCAGAGTTGAGAAACTTGTTCCGCTCATTCTTGAAGGAAAAGGCCTTAATGATTAATTCTAAACCCGTTGGGTGAAATTATTTTTTAACACATAGAAACAATAGATTTTAATTTCAAATAAAAAAAGGCAAAAGAAAAAACCAGTTTTCACACATAGCTATGTTTATTTAAAAAAGTGAAACGCCTTTTATGCACAAGAAAAACTATGTCACTATGTGTTAAAATTAAATTTTGTTCAATTTCACCCAACGGGTTAATTCTAAATTACATTAATACTCAAATTATGCTTAAAGCAAAAGACATATTACAACAACTTGAAGCTCTTGGAAATGAAAAGGTTCACGCACAAAACAAAAAACGCGGTGCGAGTGACAATCAATTTGGGGTTAAAATGGGCGATATTCGAACATTGGCTAAAAAGATAAAAACTAACCACGAATTAGCTTTAGAACTTTGGGATACTGAAAATGTAGATGCTCGCTTTTTAGCTATATTAATTATAGAACCCGAGAAACTTTCAAAAGATCAGATTGCCAAAATGGTTTCATCCGAAAAATTTGTCAACATTGCAGATTGGTTTTATTCTTATGTAATAAAGGATTATTCAGCTAAAGAAAGTTTACGACAGGAATGGATGCATTCTAATGATATTATGCACGGACGCGCAGCGTGGAGTCTAACCAGCGGATGTGTCGCCCGAAATCCGGAAGTTTTAGATTTACCCGCATTACTAGACCGTATTGAAACTGAAATGCCAAACGCTGCACCAGAAGTACAATGGACAATGAATAGCACTTTGGCACAAATTGGAATTAAATTTCCTGAATTTAGAGACAGAGCTTTATCTATAGGAGAAAAACTTGGAATTTACAGAGATTACCCAACTTCAAAAGGCTGCACCTCTCCTTTTGCCCCAATCTGGATTAATGAAATGGTTCGCAGACAAGAATAAAACCTAAAAAAATCATCAAATGAAAAACAGCAATAAACTTTCGCAAGAAGAACAAGATCAAATCATTAGTATTTTAAAAACTCGTTTTGAAAAAAACAGGAATCGCCATGCAACTATTGAATGGTCAAAAGTAGAAACAAAATTGAATGCAAATCCGGAAAAACTATGGTCACTTCTTCAAATGGAAAAAACCGAAGGCGAACCGAATGTTGTAGATTATGACAAAAATACAGATGAATATATTTTTTATGATTGTGTAGCAGAAAGCCCAAAATCACGAAGAAGCCTTTGTTACGATCGCCAGGCGCTTGATGCAAGAAAAGAACACAAACCTAAAAATAGCGCTGTTGATATGGCGGAAGAAATGGGAATTGAAATCCTGACAGAAGAGCAATATCAAAAGCTACAGGAACTTGGTAATTTTGATACTAAAACCTCAAGTTGGATTGCAACTCCGGCAGAGGTTAGAAAACTTGGCGGAGCGGTATTCTGCGATTATCGTTACGGTAGGGTATTTGTTTATCATAATGGCGCAGAATCTTATTATGCAGCAAGAGGGTTTCGAGGTTCTTTAAGCGTTTAAAATTTATAAAATCAACATATTTGTATAAAACACTCAATATCAATTTGTTTTTTCTCTTGTGATTTTTCCATTAAAAATATTTAGGCCATAATGACAATAATTTTACAACAGAACTTCTCCTACAAAGCAAAACTTTACTAAATTCGTTTGGAAATAATTAATCACTAATCCCAAATTAGTTTATGAAAAACCTACTATTAGTATCATTTATTATGATTACTTGCTCTACATGGGCACAATCTGCAACGGCCTATTTTGACAAAGCCATGAAAAAAGCCGAAGCAGGCAATACCAAAGGCGCTATCGCCGATTATACAAAAGCAATCAGCATGAATTCTAAATTTGTTGAAGCTTACCAAAACCGTGGCGTAGCCAAACTAAAGCTTAACGATTTAAAAGGAGCTTTGGCAGATTTTAGCAAAACTATCGAATTAGACAGCATGAATGCCGATGCCTTTACCGGAAGAGCAAATGTCAATTACAAATTAATGAATTTTAAAGAAACTATAGAAGACTGTACTTCCTCTCTTGGTTTAAATCCAAAAGATTATATCGCTTACAATCTGAGAGGTTTAGCTTACAATAAGAATGGAGACAAAAAAAACGCCTGCAAAGACTTCTCTAAAGCAGTTGAACTTGGCAGCCAAAGTGCTATTAAAAACAAAGCAACTTTTTGTAAATAAGTGCAGTTAAAAAACATAAAAAAGCCATTTGTAAATTGATTTTACAAATGGCTTTTTCTGTTAAAAGACAAGTTGTAATCCTATAAAAGATATTCATACATTTGCTTGAAAATTAACCAATATGGCGCTCTTAAAAAAACTAAACCACTTTGCAGAAACCGATAAAAACTCCGGTTTTGGATCTAACGCCAATAGCTACGGTGGAAGATTTGTAAATAAAAACGGAACTCCAAATATCGAAAAACGAGGAATGAATTTACTTCGCAGAATAAGCTGGTATCATACCATGATCGATATGCCCAATTGGAAATTCATGCTCATATTGTTTACTTTTTATATTGCAATCAACTTTATTTTTGCTGTTGCTTATTACGCAATCGGAATTCAGCATCTCGACGGAATTGCACAATCGCAAAGTGTTCTCACTCAATTTGGGCAAGCTTATTTTTTCAGTGCTCAAACCTTTACAACCGTTGGATACGGCCATATAAGTCCAACAGGTTTTTTAACGAGTGCTTTGTCTGCCGCCGAAGCTTTGATTGGTTTACTAAGCTTTGCTATTGCAACCGGACTTTTCTTTGGAAGATTCAGTAAGCCAACTGCCTTTTTAAAATTCTCACATCACGCCCTGATTTCTCCTTACGGAGAAAACAAAGGACTGATGATTAGACTTGTTCCTTTTAAAAACACCAATTTTACAGATGCAACTGCAAAGATCACTTTAGGAATGAGTGTTGAAGAAAACGGAGAACGAACCAACAAATTCTACAGTCTGGAACTCGAGTTAGATCGCATAAATGCACTTTCGTTAAGCTGGACATTAGTTCACCCTATCACCAAAAGCAGTCCCTTATATAATTTTACAGAAGAGGATTTCAAAAAAATACATGGCGAAATTTTAGTCTTCATCACCACATTTGATGATATGTTTAGTAACACGGTTGCGGCCAGAACTTCCTATACATTTAATGAAATTATTTACGGTGCCAAATTTCAAACCATGTATAATCGCAGTAAAGATGGCTCAAAAACAATCTTGCATTTAGACAAACTAGACCATTATGATACTATCATGTTCGAATAATATACTATTTTGATACTATAATGCTTCAAAAATCGATCATTTTGATCAAGTTATACCTGTTTTCTCAGATTTTGTTCTATTTTTGTTTGCCAATTTATGAAAAATGATGAACAATATTAAAACTGTTTTCAGCATTAAAGATCTTGAAAACTTATCTGGAATAAAAGCACATACAATAAGAATTTGGGAAAAGAGATACAATATTCTTGAACCAATGCGAACTGATACTAATATCAGGCTTTATAATTTGCAAAATTTGCAGAAGCTTCTTAATATTACATTACTTCATGAATATGGTTATAAGATCTCTAAAATAGCCACCTATCCTGAGGAAAAGATTCCGCAACTGGTGCGTGAAATTACTTCTAAGAAAAATTCGCAAAACTACGCCATTACTTCATTTAAAATGGCTATGATGAATTTTGATCAGGAATTATTCTTCAATACTTTTGACTGGCTTATTTCTGAAAAAAATTTCAAAGAAGTTTTCAGAGATAACTTTCTTCCGTTATTGAAGGAACTTGGAGTGTTATGGCAATCTGAAACCATTACTCCCGCAAATGAGCATTTCATGAGTCATTTGATCAAACAAAAGATTCTGATTTATACGGAGAGCCTTCAAATCTTAAAACCGATAAAAACCGATAAAATTTTTGTACTTTCATTGCCTTTAAATGAAATTCATCAAATAGGTCTTCTCTATTTGCAATATGAAATTTTATCTCAAGGTTACAAAACCATTTATTTAGGCGAAAGCATGCCAATTGAAAACTTGCAGGATCTTACACGCCATTTTGAGAATATCACTTTCGTTTCATTCATGACAGTTCAACCGGACAGAAATGTGATTAATCAGTATATTAAATCAATGGGACAGAAATTGTTACAAAAAAACAATGAAATATGGCTTATGGGTAATATGGTAGAACATATTGACCAGACTAACCTGCCAGATAGAATTCATATTTTCAATTCTATGGACGAAACTATCGATCATATTTAATATTTTGTTTAAAGTTTTTGTACATTTGTTAAACAAATGAGAAAAACGATTAGCATAATAGGATCAGGCTTTTCTGCATTAGCCGCTGCGTGTTATCTTGCCAAACAAGGAAACACCGTAACTCTTTATGAAAAAAACAAAACCATTGGTGGGCGTGCCCGACAATTTAAAGAAAGCGGCTTTACCTTTGACATGGGGCCTAGCTGGTACTGGATGCCCGACGTTTTTGAGCGTTTCTTTCATGATTTTAGTAAAAAATCTTCTGATTATTATGAACTAATAAAACTAAATCCTGCTTATCGGGTTTATTTTGGTATTAATGATTTCATTAGTATTTATGATAATTTAGAAGATATAAAAGCTACTTTCGAAACTATTGAAAAAGGAAGCGGAAAAGAACTTCAAAAATTCATTAATCAGGCAAAAAGCAATTATGATATTGCAATTAAAGATTTAGTCTATCGTCCCGGAGTTTCTCCTCTGGAGCTTATTACACCAAAAACGGCATTAAAACTAAATCAGTTTTTGGGTAATGTAAGCAACGATATTCGATTAAAATTTAAAAACGAAAGACTGGTTCAAATCTTAGAATTTCCCGTTTTGTTTCTGGGTGCAAAACCATCTAAAACACCTTCATTTTACAATTTTATGAATTACGCCGATTTCGGTTTAGGAACCTGGCATCCAAAAACAGGTATGTTTGATGTGATTCTCGGAATTGAAAATTTAGCTAAAGAACTTGGCGTAACTATTAAAACCAATTCTTCCGTTGATAAAATTATAGTCGAAAACAAAACCGCAACCGGAATTATGGTAAACGGAGAAATTGTAAAATCCGATATCGTTTTAAGCAGTGCCGATTATCATCATTCTGAAACTTTACTGGAAAAAGAACATCGTCAATATTCTGAAAAATACTGGGAAAGTCGCGTTTTCGCACCTTCCTCCCTCCTGTTTTTTATTGGCTTCAACAAGAAAATTGAAAACATTTCGCATCACGCTCTATTTTTTGATACCGATTTCAATCAACATGCCAGAGATATTTATGACAATCCAAAATGGCCTGATGCTCCATTATTCTATGCCAATTTTCCGTCTAAAACAGATTTGACAGCAGCACCGGACGGAATGGAAAGTGGTTTCTTTCTTATTCCGCTTGCGCCAGGAATTAAAGATAATGAAGAATTACGGGAAGAATACTTCGAAAAGATAATTACTCGCTTTGAAGAACTTACACAGCAAAAAATTAAAAATAACATTATATTTAAAAAGTCATTCTGCAAAAACGACTTTGTAGCAGATTATAATGCCTACAAAGGAAATGCCTATGGAATGGCAAATACTTTATTGCAAACTGCCTTTTTACGACCAAAACTAAAAAGTAAAAAAGTACGTAACTTATATTTTACAGGACAATTAACGGTTCCTGGTCCAGGTGTTCCGCCTGCTTTAATCTCGGGAAAACTAGTAGCTGAATTAATTCAAAAATCTTTTAGATCTTAAAAAATGAAATCACTATTTGATACCGTCTCTTTCAAATGCAGTAAACTGGTTACTCAAAAGTACAGTACTTCATTCTCACTGGCAGTCAAAATGCTGTCACCAAGTATTCGCGATGCTATTTATAGTATTTACGGTTTTGTGCGCTTTGCCGATGAAATTGTAGATTCATTTCATGATTATGAAAGAGAATATCTCATCACCGATTTCGAAAAAGAATATTACAAAGCAATGGAACTAGGAATTAGCTTAAATCCTATTTTAAATTCTTTTCAGCATACGGTCAAAAAGTATAATATTACTGATGATCTGATTCAGGCATTTTTAAAAAGCATGAAACTCGATCTAATAAAATCAACTTATAATACACAAACAGAATACGAAGAGTATATTTATGGTTCTGCAGATGTTGTGGGATTAATGTGCCTTAAAGTTTTTGTGACCGGAAAAGAACATAAATACGAACAACTCAAATATGAGGCTATGCGTTTGGGATCTGCTTTTCAGAAAGTAAATTTCCTAAGGGATTTAAAAGACGATAATCTAATATTAAACCGAACTTATTTTCCAGGTATTAACCTCAACAATTTTACCGAAGATTCAAAAACACAAATAATCGAAGAAATTGAAGAAGATTTCAGAGTCGCCTATCAGGGAATTGTAAAATTACCAATTGAAGCCAAATTTGGAGTTTACACTGCCTACGTTTATTATAAAAAATTGCTTCAAAAACTAAAAAACACTCCGTATCACGAAATTGGAAATTCCAGAATCAGGGTTTCCAATTATACAAAAGCAGGTCTTTTAGCGCAATCTTTTGTGACTTATAAACTAAAATTAGTATAATCACTGTTATTCTTTTATGCCAACAGTTTGTCATTTCGACGAAGGAGAAATCTTCACGAGTAACTCCGCAATCATAAGGGACAATCTTTGACGATATAGCAACGAAGATTTCTCCTTCGTCGAAATGACAAGATGGAGAACTCAAAACAATTAAAACAATACTTTTAATAATTCATAAAAATGATTTCTTTTTTAATCTTTTTAAGCGTTTTTCTGTTCATGGAATGTGTAACCTGGCTTACACATAAATATGTCATGCACGGTTTTATGTGGTACTTTCATTCAGATCATCATCAGCCAAAATATGAACATCCATTTGAGCGCAACGACATTTTCTTTGTCATTTTTGCGATTCCCAGCATTCTCTTATTTTATTTTGGTGTTGAAGGCGGCTTTAACTATTTATTTTTTATTGCATGCGGAGTTACCTTGTATGGTGCTTGCTACTTTTTAGTTCACGATGTTTTAATTCATCAGCGTTTTAAATGGTTTAAAAACACTAAAAACAAATACCTCATCGGACTCAGAAAAGCACATAAAATTCACCACAAACACCTCAATAAAGAAAAAGGAGAATGTTTCGGAATGTTGTTTGTACCATTTAAGTACTATAAAATTTAAAATATATTGGGCGTTTCCGCAGCGGCGGACCGGGCTTTTCGTTCCCGCTTTTTTATAACTGGCAAAAAAACCAGTCATAAAAAGAGCTCCACTTCAATCCCTAACGCTCACGTTTTCAAGAAGCATTTGTAACAATTGAATTAGCAAGAAAATGAAATTATACAAAATAGAAACCGTACAATATATAAACTCAAGCGTTGAAGATTGCTGGGATTTTTTCTCCAGTCCAAAGAATCTTCAAACCATAACGCCTGATAATATGAGTTTTGAAATTCAGGATTTTGATCATAAACGTATGTACCAGGGTCAGCTTATAACTTATACTTTAAAACCGCTTCTGGGAATCAAAACTTCATGGGTTACAGAAATTACAGTTTGTAAAGAAAATGAGTATTTTGTAGACATTCAGCAATTTGGTCCTTACAAATTATGGCATCATAAGCATTTTTTTGAACCGACAGAAGATGGAAAAACAAAGATGACAGACATCGTTCATTATGCCTTGCCATTAGGAATTTTAGGCCAAATAATGAACCGATTAATCGTAAAAAACAAACTGAAAAGCATTTTCGATTACCGATACAGTAAAATTGAAGAATTATTTAATTCTAAAAAGTAAACACAAACTTCACAGATTAACAAAGATTTAAAAAAAATCATTTCAAATCCTTTAATCTGTGGCAAAAAAATTAAACACATAGAATCATAGAATTCAGATTGAGAAAAAAAAGCGTTTCACTTACATCAATGCACATAGCTATGTGTTAGAAACTAGTTTCTTTCCAAACACTTTTTAGGAAAATAAAATCTATGTTTCTATGTGTTTAAAAAATCATATACAATAATGACAAGACAAAAAGTTACCCTTTTCTGGTTCAGACGCGATTTACGGTTAGAAGATAATACCGGATTATTTCATGCCTTGCAATCTGATTTTCCTGTAATTCCGCTATTTATTTTTGATGAAGATATTCTGGATAATCTTCCCAAAAATGATGCGCGTGTCACTTTTATCTATAATTCTCTTGACAAAATAAACACTCAATTAAATGCTTTAGGATCTTCTGTTTTAATCAAAAAGGGAAAAACAAAAGAAGTCTGGAAATCACTAATTGAAGAATTTGACATTCAAAACGTTTTCTTCAATAAAGATTACGAACCTTTCGCAATCAAACGTGATCTTTTAATTTCTGGTTTATTAAAAGAAAATAATATCGAATCTTTCTCTTTTAAAGATCACGTAGTCTTTGAAGAAAAAGAAATCACAAAAGCCGACGGACTTCCGTATACGGTTTACACGCCGTACAAAAATAAGTGGTTAGAGAAATATCACATTTCAGGCGCAGCTCCCGAATATGATTCAGTTTCATTACAATCGAATTTTGCAAAAAAACAGTTTAAGTTTCCGGACTTAGCTCAAATTGGTTTTGAAAAAAGTACAATTAAAGTACAGCCACATAACTTAACACAAATTGGTCATTATAAAGAAACAAGAGATTTTCCTGCTCTGGACAGCACCTCTTATCTTTCTCCTCATTTGCGTTTTGGAACTGTAAGTATTCGCAAACTGGTAAACTGGGCAAATCGCAAAAATCAGACTTTCCTGAGCGAATTAATCTGGAGAGAATTCTTTATTCAGATTCTGTTTAGTTTCCCGAATTGCGTCAATCACAATTTCAAATCGGCTTATGACGGAATTCAGTGGCGTAATAACGAAGAAGATTTTAAACGCTGGTGTTCCGGAACAACCGGATATCCAATGGTCGATGCCGGAATGCGCCAACTTAATGAAACCGGATATATGCACAATCGTGTTCGTATGGTTGTAGCCAGTTTTTTATGCAAACATTTATTAATCAACTGGCAATGGGGCGAAGCATATTTTGCCGAAAAATTACTGGATTTTGAACTTGCTTCAAACGTTGGAAACTGGCAATGGGCAGCAGGAACAGGCTGCGATGCTGCACCTTACTTCAGGGTTTTTAATCCGGAAATTCAACAAAAGAAATTTGACGAAAAGGGAGAATACATCCGCAAATGGATTCCAGAATTTGATCTGGGTTACAATGAACCAATGGTCGATCATGCTTTTGCCAGAGATCGTGCTATTGCGACTTATAAGGCGGGAATTGTTAAATAAAATTCCAAATTAGAAATTCCAAATTCCAATTAAACACAATATTGTTATTCCGAGGAACGGCAAACTAGACAAAAAAACCTTTGTCAAAGTTTTAAACTTTGACAAAGGTTGATGCTTTAAAATTGGAATTTGGAATTTTTAATTTGAAATTTCCAGTCTAGTATTTCAAATAATTATCAACGACAATTTTAGCTTTTAAATCAAACATTAAATTGTACAAACCAAAGAAAGTACGGTTCATGTAAATAAAGTGTTTAGAACCTCTGTTTCCGTTCATTTTTTTCAGGTTTGTGTCTTCTGAGAAACGTTTCCCTAATTCGGCTATTGCGTTGAAGAATTTTTCATCGGCAAAATCAAAAGTTTCATTTTGGAACGGTTTTGTAAACAGAGACAACAAATCATGAAACATTTCGGTGAAATATTCAATCTCAGCAGGCGTATCGTCTTCACGAAGTATTTCTAATTCAAAAAGTTTTTGATTAAAAAGCTGCTTATCTGTAATTACATTTTTATTGATCAGTTCGAAATAGGGTGTATAAAAGTCGTCGGGAATTTGTTTCATACAGCCAAAATCCAAAGCAATTAATTGATTGTGCTCATCAACTAAAAAGTTTCCGGGATGCGGATCTGCGTGTACTTTTCTTAAAACATGAATCTGATACATATAAAAATCCCAAAGCGCCTGACCAATTTTATCACCAACTTCCTGATCTGTATTTATTGCTGTAAACTCAGAAAGGTGAATTCCTGTCATCCAATCCATCGTAATGATTTTCTCAGATGAAAACTCCGGATAATAATTCGGGAAAGCAATGTTTTCGATTTTACTGCAAGCTTCTACAACTTCCTGACTTTGTTTTAATTCTAACAAATAGTTAGTTTCTTCTATCAGCTTATCTTCAATTTCCTTAAAATATTTATCAGAGTCTTTTCCCTGCAAATTAAACATTCTGATTGCAATTGGTTTTACCAAAGCCAAATCTGATGAAATGCTATTAGCAACACCCGGATACTGAATTTTTACGGCTAGTTTCTTGTCATTTTTCTTTGCCAAATGTACCTGACCAATACTTGCAGCATTTACCGAGTTGGCATTGAATTCGTCGAAAATCTCGTAAGGCGTTTTACCAAAATTGTTTTTGAACGTTTTTAGAACCAAAGGAGCTGAAAGCGGCGGAACTGAAAATTGCGACAATGAAAATTTCTCTACATAAGCCTGAGGAAGAAAGTTCTTATCCATGCTTAGCATTTGAGCCACTTTTAGGGCGCTTCCTTTTAAACTTTTTAGTCCGTCATAAATATCCTCGGCATTGTTCTCGTTTAATTTATCCCTTGTCAAATCCGGATTGACAATTTTTTCGGCGTAATGTTTAACATAGTTAACTCCAATTTTTGCTCCGGTCTGAACCAATTTACCGGCTCTTTCTATTTTTGAAGTTGGTATATAATCGATCGTTTTCATTGTCTAGCGTATATTTTTTCTTTAAACAGAAATTTTCCAAAGTCTATTAAATGATTCATTGGTGCCACATTCATTAATTCGAATGAAGCATTAACCGATTTTTCGATAAAAATATCTGTTTTCTCAAAAGCAGCAGATTCATCGTCCATCCAGAATTTTATCGTCATCATTAATTGAAGCCAAGCACTTTCCTGAAGGGCTTTTTCCTGAAATTTTTGAAATTTTTCCTGCTCAAGTCTGTAATCGTCCGTAAGAATTTCAGCAACATATTCTTTAAATACCTCACGAAGCGAAGTCAGTTGTACTAAATTTTTAAGGGGATTTCTGTCGAGTTTTAAAGATTGTAAAACGTAACTTCTGTTTGCTGTTAGAATTTCGAAGAAAGTAAAATAAAAACTCAGCATTTTATTCTTCATATCATATTGCAGATATTCTTCATTTTTATGTAAAAGATCAATTGTATTAGCAAAAAACAATCTGAATATCTCTTTTTCTAAACCTTCCAGTGTTCCAAAAAAAGTATAAAATTCGGTTTCTTCAAAATCATTTTCTTTAGCGAAATGATAAACCGATTTTGGTTTTTGGCCTTTTTCTAAAACGTCATTCATATATTTAGAAACAATATCATCTCTGGTTATAGTCTTTTTTTTAGTTGCCATTTTATTAAATTTAGAATTTGCCCTAAAGGTAAGCAATGTTTAAGTACCTTTACTTATCCTTAAACAAGATCGGCTGTTAAATATATTATAAACTATTATGACTCAAAATGTTCTTTTAACGGGCGGAAATGGATTCATTGGAAAACACCTGACAAATGTTCTAATTGAAGCTGGGTATTCTGTGTCTGTTTTAAGTCGGTCTGTACAAGAAAACACACCAACCATTACGTACTACAAATGGGATTTAAAAAAAGGCTTTATAGATGAAAATGCGGTTTTAAATGCCGATTATATTATTCATCTTGCCGGCGAAGGAATTGTTGAAAAAAGATGGACAAACAGACGAAAAAGAGCCATTCTTGAAAGTCGCACAAAACCCATCGATTTAATATTTTCTGTTTTAGAAAAACACAATAAAAAACTTAATGCTTTTATTTCGGCATCGGCAGTTGGTATTTATGGCGCAATTACGAGCCATAAAATATGTACCGAAGAAACGCCTCCTGTAAACGATTTTTTAGGAAGAACGTGTCAGGTTTGGGAAAATGAAGTAGAAAAAATAGAACAACTAGGAATTCGTACGGTAAAAATAAGAACCGGAATTGTTTTGGGTAAAGATCAAGGTTTTATGAAAAAAGTGGCTCCAAATTTTAAGGCCGGATTTGGTGCTGTTTTAGGAACAGGAAAACAATATCTACCCTGGATTCATATTGAAGATTTATGCCAGATTTATTGTAAAGCAGTTTCAGACAAGAAAATGCATGGGCCTTATAATGCAGCAGTAACAGATAACATAACGAATGCTAAATTTTCTAAAACACTGGCGCATTTATATGGCTATACCATTTGGATGCCTAAAGTTCCGGCATTTGTATTAAAAATTATTTTGGGTGAAATGAGTGTTGCCGTCTTAAAAGGGCAAAGAGTTTCATCTGAAAAAATACAAAAAGAAGGTTTCGAATTTCAGTTTACAGATTTAGAACGCACACTTGTAAGCTGTTTGAACTAAACATAAAACAACAAATTCTCCAGATTTTAAAAGAGTTTATAATGTTGCTATCCAGTTTTTAAATCTCCCAAAAAATCTTTAGAATTTGTAGTTTATGTTTTTGGCAGTTCATTTCATTATTCCTGTCAAATCAGTCTGCACTGTTTTTGAAATTTTATTGGCAACAACATATGGAATTTCAATATTAAAGTCGGATACGGAAAGTGGAAAAGTAGACACAATCTGAATTCCTTCGGGCACTTTTTTTATTAATGCTTTTACTTCGATAATCTTTGATTTTCCATGTAGATATAGTTTTCCCTTTATATCGAATTCTTTTTCAGTTTCATCGATATTTTTTAAATCAAATTTTTCGATTTTACCTTTAAAAACCGCTTTTGGATAACGATGACTTTCGATATAATTATCATTAAAATGTTCTTGCATTAAATCCATTTTAAACCGAAAATCTTTGATAATAACAGTACAAATCAAAGTACTTGTTGAAGGTTCAAGAACAATAGTTCCCAGCTTATTTACCGCTTTTACTTCTTCAAAAAAAGGTACTGAGGCCTCAAAATTTACAACCGCAGAATTGGTTCTGAATTTATTTTGAGCAAGTATTGAAAATGTGGTAAAAAGTAAAATTAATAAAGTAGTTCTTTTCATAATCGTTAACAGTTAAACAATTATGTCATTCGATTTTTTTATTTTAAGAAGAGAAAAATCAGAACTTAAGATAAAGGCTTAAAAATAGAATGGCAGTACTCCGTGAAATATTCCATAACCAATTAATTATATACTTAAAGTTACGTAATTTCTCTGTACAAAGTTTCTGAATTTGTCCTAAATATTTGTGAATATTTCAATTAAATAAAAATGAATCAGGTTTAAATAATCTTCTTAACCAAAGCATAAGTTACATTAATTAAAAATAAAATCTGAGCCCCTATTATTAAAATAATAGAAAGCCCTATTCCATATTCTATTTTTTCGTTGAAATTTATATTATTCCAAAATGTAGTCATGTCGCCTGGCACATTTTCCCGTACTAATTTAGACAAAATGAAAATCGCAAATAAACCAATTATGCTTACTGAGATATGAAAAATGGTTATCCAGTTGAATAACTTAAAATTCAATTTCGAAAGTCCAAAATATAACAATGCTAGGAATCCATAAACAACAGACAAAAGTATTGCCAGATGTTTATATGAAATAATAAAATAAGTATCATAAATATTGATAACAACATCTTCTCTTCCTTTGTAAAAGCCAAAGCTCAAAACAATTATTATTACTGCCAAAAATAGAATATAAGGTTTACTTTTTATGTATTTCATTCTAATAAAACATTAATTCCTACCCTTCTACTTCTGTACAAATCTCAATTAAAAAACCATCTGTATCTCTCACGTAAGCAACAATTTGTCCCCATGGTTTTTTAGCAGGTTCTGTTACTAATACGGCTCCAAACGAAGTTGCTTTTTGAACTAGCTCTCCCACTTCATCTGTAATAAAACCTAATTCTATTGCAAAAGGTTTATCCTCCAGATTACTTTCAAGAAAGCCTTCTTTTAAGTTTTGAGCGGCAAGTTTTTTTGATGCAAAAGAAATAGTTGTTTCACCTGTATTCAGTTCGCCATAATCGCTACCCGGACTTATAAATTTTCTTGTAAATCCAAATACGTTTTCATAAAACGCTATTGATTTTTCTACGTCTTCAACGTACAAAATTGTATATCCAAATTTTACCATGATTTCTTTATTTAATGCGTATTAATTAAAGATAGGAAAAATTAGCTGATTTCAAGAAGAACATTGTATTTATCTAAACTCGCTAAATCTTCGATTGAACTAATATTGGCAATTTTTTCGTGCTCTTCTATCTCTTTTTTAATTTCGATATGTTTTATTGCTTTTCTAAAACGACGAACTTCTTCCAGATTAGATAAAATAAGCCCCGGTACCTGAACACTTTTTCCTTCTTTATCTTTTGCCACCATGGTAAAATAAGACGAATTACAATGTTTAATTGCTCCGGTTTGAATGTTCTCTGCTTCAACACGAATTCCAACTACCATAGAGCTGCGCCCTACATAATTTACAGAAGCTTTCATTGTTACCAGTTCACCAACTTCAATTGGTTTTAAAAAGTTTACTGTATCAACAGAAGCGGTTACACAATAGTTCCCTGAAAATTTTGATGCCGATGCAAATGCGATCTGATCCAGTAATTGCAAAATATATCCTCCGTGAATTTTACCGCTAAAGTTAGTATGCGATGGCAGCATCAATTCTGAAATACTAATCTTTGAGGATGAAACGGGTTTAAAATCTGTAGTCATGTTTGTTTTTGGTATTATCTTAATAGTTTAGTTTATTTTTTTGCCACAGATTAAAAAAGGTTAACATGATTTTTATTCTGTTACGTATATTTTTTAAACACATAGAAACATAGATTTTGTTTTTTTTGAAAGATTATGGAAAGAAACTCGTTTCTAACACATAGCTATGCGAATGAAACGACTTATTACGCAATCCTAAATCTTATGTTTCTATGTGTTAAAATTCTAATTTAAAAATTGGTTTTCGTCGTCATTTGAAGCGCGGGCAATAATACTTTCAGGAAGTGCTTTTTTTGCCTTTGCTCCCATTTTTTTTAGTCGCTCTACACTCGAGATCAAATTGCCTTTTCCGTCAACTAATTTGTTCATCGCAGCTTCGTACTCGGTTTTAGTATCTTTTATTTTATTTCCAATTCTGACCAGGTCACTAACAAATCCTTCAAATTTATCATATAAGGCACCTGCTTGTCTGGCAATTTCAAATGCGTTTTCCTGTTGCTTCTGGTTCGTCCACATACTGTCAATTGTTCTTAAAGTTGCCAGTAAAGTACTTGGCGTAACAATCACAATATTTTTATCGAATGCTTTGGTGTATAAAGCCGGATCTTCATTTAAAGCAATTGCAAAGGCAGGTTCCATCGGAATAAAAAGCAATACAAAATCAGGACTTTCTATTTGATACAAGTCGTGATAATTTTTATTACCGAGTTGTTCAACATGCCTTTTAATCGAATTTACATGTTCGCGAAGTAAATCTGTTTTAAGAATTTCCGATTCCTCATTGATCCATTTTTCATACGCAACCAAAGAAACCTTCGAGTCTACAATCATTTTTTTGCCATCGGGTAAATTGATTACAACATCAGGAAAAACACGATTGCCTTCACTATTTACAAAACTTTGCTGCACATCATATTCACGACCTTTCTCTAAACCTGATTTTTCAAGGACGCGTTCTAAAACAAGTTCTCCCCAATTTCCCTGCATTTTACTGTCTCCTTTTAGCGCTTTGGTTAAGTTTAAGGTTTCCTTGCTCATTTGTGCATTCATCTCACTCAATCCTACAATTTGCTGACGAAGTGCTGCATGATAATCGATACTTTCTTTATGCGTCTGCTCTACTTTTTGCTCAAATCCCTGAATTTTATCTTGCAGCGGCAACAAGATATTTTTCATGTTTTCGCTATTCTGTTCTGTAAATTTTGCTGATTTCTCTTCCAGGATTTTATTGGCCAGATTTTCAAATTCTTTGGTGAATTTTTCCTGAAGCACTGTTATTTCATTTTTCTGTTCTTTATGACGCTCCCATAAATTCTCAAAATCGACTTCTTTTTTAGAAAGCTGAATTGCCAGACTATCTTTTTCTGTTCTTATATTTTCTTTCTCAGCATTCAGTAACTGAAGCTGTTTATTAAAATTATTCCTGTCGTTTTCAGTTTGTTCTTTCTGCATTTGCAATTGATTGACATTTGCATTCAATCTTTCTTCCAAACTAACTTTTTCTGACTGCGCTTTTACCGAAAAGAACATTTTTCCCAAGAAAATCCCAAGAAAAAGAGCGATTACAAATGCTGCTAAAAGCGGAATAAAGTCGAACATAACTACGTTTTTTTTAAGTAAAAGTACGCAATAATACGTAGTACTTAGTCTTAAAATAAAAATTTCACGAATAAGTCCTGATTCTAAACAAACTAAACATTAAAAAAAATCAAATAAAAAAAAACTTCTACGCAACCATTTAAACAGAATGCCATCTATCTAGTATAACGTATTAAAATATTATCATGAAAAAATTAATGTTGAGCTTATTTATAGCTTTTGGATTCAGTGCTTGTTCTCTTAATAATGATGACATAAATACTGATTGTGGTGCAAATGAAGATGTAGCTTTTACAGGGTTTCCACTTTTATGCAATTATAGTGTAAAATCTTTGCCAACAAATCCGGTTGCTGTAGTTTTAGGTTCACAAGAAAAAGTAGATCAATACTTTACAAAACACGAAAATACCTGTACGGTTCCAAGTGATCCAACTATTGATTTTACAAAAAATTTACTGGTAGGAATTTTTTCGGGAGTGAAACCTACAAATGGCTACGGTATAAAAATGACTTCGATTGTTGAAAACAACTGTCAAATGGTGATTAATTTTTATGAAAGCAGCCCACAAGCCGGCGAAGTAATTTTACAAACTCCAACTTATCCATCAGATTTTATATTAATACCATTAACAAATAAACCTATCGTTTTTAATAAAGTTAATGAAAACTCAGACAATATTATAGTAGGAACTTATGCTACTTATTGTACTGGTCCTGATTGCCAAAAATTCTTTCAGTTAAACAATTTCAATGTAATGAAATTTCAAAATGTTGTAGCTGGAAAATATGAATTCGAGCAGTACAAATCTACAAGCCTAATTAAAAAAGGGGAATATTCTGCGTTCCTTAAAAATGTCCCTGCAGAAATTTTAAGCCTTAAAGGGCAAACAAAAACATATGGTTCTCCTGATGCTGCAGATCAGGGTGGAATTTACTTTCAATTGCGTCAAGGAAACATTGTTACCAAAGTTTACATAGACAATGCTGATACTGATGACCAAAGTGCAGAAATAAAAACTTTTAAGAAAGCAATTAAAGATAAAATCGAAAGCTTAAAATAATCGTATTATGAAAAAACATTTTTTATTCTTCATTTTCTTTGGACTTTTCTCTACCGGATATTCATTGGAACCAGTAAAATACGACTCGGCATCAATTGTAAATACATGGATATGGGAAAAATCTACCGGCGGATTGAGTAATCCTTATACTGCAACTCCTAAAACAATTGGTTTTACAAAAAAGATTGTCTTTACTCCGGATGGAAGAGTAATTACTTATAAAAACGATGTAGAAATTAGAAACAGTACGTATCAAATTGAAAAGGGAATTGGTTTTTCTGATAAGACAGAACATGACCTGATTACCTTTGAAGGCAAGACATACATCATAGAAAAACTTGATAATCAGAATCTAACAATTGCTACTAACAACCAGGACGCTAGCCGTAGTATATTTAAAAGATAGTTTTTTAAGTTTATAAAAACTATTTTTGCAAAACCAAACAATACCACTTTTTGAAAGACGATTTAGAAAAATACATTAGGTTATGCATACAAAATAACCGGGAAGGACAACTGAAAATTTATCAGTTGTTCTCTCCTGTTTTGTATGGTATATGCTTGAAGTATATGAAAAATGAAGATGATGCAAAAGATGTTTTTCAGGAAGCATTTGTAATCGTTTTTCAGAAAATAAGCCAATACAAATTTGAAGGAAGCTTTGAAGGCTGGCTAAAACGTATTTTTATCAATAAACTGATAGAAACTCTAAATAAAAAGAAAAAAGAAAGTTTTTTTCTGGATGTCTTTGATCCTGACAGTGATTTTATTGAAGAAGAAGAATTAGATACTATTCCCATAGAGCAAGAAAAATTATTAGAATATATAAGGGATTTACCCGATCAATATCGAACGGTTTTCAACTTGTATGTTTTTGAAAAAATGAAACATAAAGAAATAGCCGAGTTACTGAATATTTCTGAAGGAACATCAAAATCTAATTTAAATAGAGCGAAAGGCATTTTGCAGAAAAGAATTTTGAGCATAAAAAATTTTAAAATAGCATGAAAAAAGAAAAGATAGAAGATATTTTTTCATCAATGGAAAACTTCGCAAGTATTCCACCTCCGGAATTGTGGGCAAATATTGAAGAAAAACTAGATAAACCTAAAAAGAAGAAAAGAGCAATTCTTTGGTGGTCAGCTGCGGCATGCCTTTTACTGGGCTTACTGCTTCCTTCTGTATTATATTTTACATCAAACTCAGGAATTAAAACTATAAATGGTGATATCATCAATAACAATAGTGTTGTATTAGACGAAAATCAAAAGGAATCTAAAGATAAAAGCTCAATAACTTTAGATGAAAATAAAAATGACAACGTTCAAAAGTCGAATACAACAGAAAAACAAGTTGTAGAAAATCCTGAAAATCAAACAGACAAAAATGCCATAATTAATACCTATTCTAATGTCAATTCTAATCCTGCTGTTTCAAATGCAAAATCAGCAGTAGTTAGTACGGATAATAAGATTAATAATAATTCATCGGCACAAAAAACTTCAGTTTCAGAAAAAGAAAATCAGTTTAATTCGTTTTCAAAACATCCGAATTTAAACACATCAAAAAACAGTAAAAATCAAAGTGTAGCAGAAAAAGGATATTATCCTAAACAGCAAAACTCTTTTAATTCAGCTTCAAAAATGTATGTTTCTGATCCTGAAAAGAAAAATGCGGACAAAGTTTTGGCTGAAAAAACATTTAAGGCTGGTAAAACAAATAGCTTTAATACTGCTTCAACTGCTTTACCAACGAATTCAATTTTCGAAAAATACAATTCATCAAATACTGTCGCTTCAAACTCGTTTAAAAATGATAAACAAGCTGTTGTAAGCGGAAGCAAAAGAGAATTTAGTACTGAAATAAAATCTGAAAAAACAACTTCAGAAAAAGCAATTGCAGATAACAATCTAAAAAACAATTCAAGATTTGGTAGTGCTTTAAGCAAGCAAGATTCTATTCAGTTGGCTGAACTTCAAAATTTAGAAAAAGGAATTATCGCTCAGGCTCCTGAAAACAAAAAAGATAAAAAAGACAAGAAAGAAGAATCTTTAGACAAAACAGACAAATGGGCAGTTCAGGTTTTTGCGGGTGTTGCCAGTTCAGAAAACTACAAAAACGACAGAACTTTAGGTAATGTCAACGATTCTAAACAAAGTAATAGTTACGGGGTTAAAACAAAATACAAAGTCGCTAAGAAATGGGCGGTTGCTTCTGGCTTCAAAATCAATGAGCTAGGACAAAGCGTTGCAAATGTGGCTTATATGAATGTAAAAAGCAATGCTTTCTTTGGTACTGGCGATTATTTAGTTCAGAATTCTACTGTTCCGCAAATTGCAACAAATGAAGATTATGTACTGGTTTCTAATAGTACTAAAAATGCACTAAAAAGTGATAACATTCAAAGTGGAAATTTAGATCAGAGCTTACGATATGTCGAAATGCCTTTGGAAGTTTCCTATGCTATTTTCTCAAAAAACAAGGCAAACATTACTTTAAACACCGGAGGATTTGTTGGTAAGTTAATTTCTAACAATGTTGCTTTAGATGGCTATTCTATTGGTAAAAATGTAAATGCAAATGATTTTGTTTACGGTTCAACTTTAAGCAGCACAGTACAATATCGCGTGTATAAAAAAACAAATGTTTTTGTTGAGCCTGCTGTCAATTATTATGTAAATCCTTTAAACAGCCAATCTTTCAATCAGGTTCAATGGGGATTGAACTTTGGACTTAATGTTTCTTTTTAATTGGCAGGTATTTTATATAATTTTACAGAAATATAAAGTATAAATGATACCTGAAAATAATTGGACAGATGAAACATCTTTGCCAAAAAATTTAATTACTGCAAAAAAATTAATTTACGATGTTTGCGGATTTATTTGTTCTGAACCTCAGCCGGAAATTGAAAGTAAAGAATATGATGCTTTTGATTTTAAAATTGATGATAGGTCAATAAAGTTCAGATCGGCTAAAATTACACCAACAAAAACAGGGCAGTTTGTAACCTTATGGAAAAGAAATATAAAAGGAACAATTGAACCTTTTGATTATAATGATCCAATCGATTTTGTTATTGTAAGTGTACGAAAAGAGGATTTGTTTGGACAATTTGTATTCCCAAAAGAGATTCTTCTCAAAAAAGGAATTTTCACCACAGCTACTAAGGAAGGAATTAGAGCTACGCGTGTTTATCCGCCCTGGGATGAAGCAAACAGTAAACAGGCGCAAAAAACACAAAAATGGCAGCTGGATTATTTTTACAGTATAATTCCGGAAACGGAAATAGAAAAATTCACAAAGCTTTTTATCCAATAAAAGAAGGCGATTCAAATTTGAATCGCCTTTCTTTATTTTACTCTTTTTGAAATCTATTTTTTAACAATCTTATTGCTGTAAATTACTTTACCATTTTCACTTAAAGTGTAAACATAAATTCCAGTTTTAAGATTACTTAATTGAACAATTGCCGTATTCTTTTCCTGAGTCCCTTTTATTTGAATTGATTTAATTACAGTTCTTCCTGCAATATCATAAAGATTTAAAGTCAGGTTTTTATCGTCTTTTGTTTTTACTTCGATATTAACCACATCAGAAGACGGATTAGGGAAAGCATTTACCAGATACCCTTTGTTTGTTTCAAAATCAACAGTTGACAAAACATCTTTTTTCAATTCAAAACGAGCGATTACAGGTCCGTGATCTGATGTTGTTGTTGTATAATCGGCAATATCGGCACGTGGATCATAAACTGCAATTGATTTGTCGATATACTGATCTGTTAATTCATTTGAAATTAAAATATGGTCTAAGAATCCTTGTGAACTTAAAAAACTATAAGCTCCAGCCTGGCTAATACCTAATGTTAAGGCATTATAATTAGTAGTATCATCTACAAATTTCTTATAAGATGAAACTGTACTTGCATTTCCAACCCAAGCTTTTACATCATCATTAAAATCTCCTAAAAGAATTAAATTTGCGTCTGGATATTCTGCATCTAATGCGTCTTTTAAATAATCAATATCATATTTACGCTGATTGTATTTTGAAATATCTGTTCCGCTGTTTGCACGTGCGTGAAGATCAATCAGATTAATCTCTTTTTTAATACCGCCAATATTGGCTTCAATCTGAACTAAATAAGGAAGACGTCCTGATGAGAAAAAACTATCATCATTCTCTTCTGGAGTTTCTGTTCCCGGATAACCTGGTAAAACTACTGTATTAAGACGAATTTGATCGTACAAATCTTTAAATAATACTTTTGTACTTTTTACGGTAGTAGTTTCTGTATTATAAATTACAACCAGTTTCTGAGGTGGAAAATAAGGATCTAAAGGTTTAAATGAGTACGACCAAGAAGTTGAGATTGCCTTATCAAATGTTTTTCCGTTTATACTAATTTTTTGAATTAAAGCATCTAGTGCTGGCTCATCCGAAACTTCCTGAACGACATAAACATCTGCATTTAGCTTATTCATAACTTTTGCAACATTCTCAATTTGCAAAGCATCATTTGTTGGTCCAAATTCTTTACCGGTTTTATCTTTAACATCAGTTCCAAAAAATTCCAAATTATAACTTACTACATCAAAAGTATCTGCTTTTGGTATTGAAGAACCTGTAAGTGATCCTATTTTTTTATTTAATGAATTCCCGGTTACTGTTAATTCTCCAGAAATTGATAATTCTTTGGTAACAGGAACAAATCTTGCATACACTATTTTTCCTGCAATAGCGTCTGCTGCTGTAACCACAACACTTCCCTGAAACGAAACATTATCTAAAGACAACTCGTATGAAGCCGGAGCAGCAATTGTAATATCACCATAACCTTCGGCAATAAAATTAAAAGATTGGCTCGCAGAAATCCCATTTGGTAAAACATCTCCAAAATCTAAAATAGGATTTGAAGCTATATATCCAGATTCATCTGTAATGGCTACATCGTCTAAAGACCATTCGGCTGCAAAATTATTTCCGCCGGCTGTAGTTTCATACACCCATGCTAAATAGGTATGACTTGTTTTGTAATTATCTAATTTAATGTATTGAGATCTGGTATACGTTCCTGTAGTGGTTGGAAAATTAGCTGGTATCTCTGTCCAGGTAGCATTTTCCGGATTACTTTTTCCATCATAATCTACAGAAACCATTAATTTTAAACCTGGTCCAGCGTAGAATTTACGAGAATAAAAAGACAATAATGGGAATTGACCAAATGTATCTAAATGCAATTTTGGTGAAATCAACCAGTCTTTACTTGGACCATTATCTGAATATCCATTTATTAAAACTGCCCCCGGAGCGCTGTTAACATTTCGGGTTGCATTTGTGTATGACCATTTATTAGCAGTTCCGGAAATATCGTATTGTTTCCACCCGCTATTGGCAAGGACATTTGGGTCGTTAAAATTTTGCGTGTAGGGATTAATACCGTATCCGCTAAGAACAACTTCTTTTGTACTTGCACCAGCAGATACATGAGTTATTGATCCTGAAAAACCGGCAATCGCATTTGGTGCAAATTTCACATAAACAGTTGGTGTAGCATTTGAGGCAAAATCAGTTGCTGCAAATGTTAAAGAGGATGAAAAAGTAGTATTATCTTTTGAAATCGTAAAGTTTGCAGGAGAAGTTACCACAACATCTTTAGTAAGATTTGTAGCGGCAATCTGATAGCTTAAAATTTCTGACTCATAATTTGGTTCAGAAGCACCTAAGTCTAATGTCGTTACTGTTGTAGATAATGAAGGAATTAAAACCGGTGCCGTCGAAGCATCTTGTTTATTTACGGCTGATATATTTCCAATAATATCTTCAGAAACATAAAAAATAGAATATGGAGTATCTATACTTAATCCCGAAAAAGTTTTTACGTATTCTGCATTAAAATCAGTAACATCAAAAATCCCAGATTGTAAAGCTGTAGCACCGTTTGAATCCTGACCTGCTTTTATTTGTGCAATTGTTGGCGCTACGCTTCCTGAAGGCAATAACACATAATACGTTTTTGCAATTTCATTAATTTTATAAATAAAATCAAAACTCTCTGTTAAGACATTAGTAATTTTTGGATAACCTGTAGCATTAACCGGAGCTTCGGTATCGCTTTTAATATCGATATTATCAATTGCAAAAGACTGGCGACCACCGGCTGAACCAGAAATTAATCTTGCAATCCATCTTATTTGTACAACAGGCTGGTAATTACATTCTGCAGGTAGTATAACCGCTTTTCTTGTCGCTATAGGATCAGGAGCACTAGCTGTTATTCTGGCAACTGTACTATTATTTGAGTAAGCTGTAGCAGGCAATGTTATGAAAGGCCCTGTAATTCCAACACGATATTGCAAAGACATTTCCTGAAGGCGATTTGTCGCCACTCCGTCATACGGATTTCGGAAAACCATGGCATCATATTCGACTTTTATATCTTTACTTGTTGAAGTTGAAAATGCCAAACCAATTGCCAAATCAACAGATGTTGAATTTAGAAAACCAATCAGTCTGTTATAATTATGTATGTTACCATTCGTTTGTCCAGCGTTACTACTAGCTATGATGGTTCTGTCTCCAGATAAGCCGGTATTGTATACCGCAGTATTTCCGGCAGCATTGGCAACCCAGCCCTGAAAACCGTCGGGATAAATTGCAGAATTAGCCGCCCATCCTGTAAATTTTTGGCTAAAGGGTAAATCCTGTACCGCTGGCATTGTTTGCGCACTTATGTTGAGTGAGAAACAAAATAAAAAAACTAAAAATGTCATGAGATGACGGAAAGTGTAATTGTTTTTCATAGGTTTTCGAATAGAGTTTTAGAGTTCAAATTTATCGTGTTTAAAGTTAAGAGAATATTGTAAAAACTTAAATTAATTGTAAGTTATTTCAGAACAACATCTAAAAGAAGCTAAAATTCTACTCCCCTATTTTTCTTACTTAATAGCTATAATCTGCCCTCAGCCTTTTTTTAATGATTTAAATATAAAATGATCTGCTTAATCAAATTAACAAGTAAAAACCTCTTTATTAAATATTTCAAAAAACAAAAAAAAGCCGTCTGAATTTCAGACGGCTTTAAACAATAACATTTATATAATTTTATACTGCGGTATATCCACCATCAGCAATAATATAACTTCCTGTTGTGAAAGAAGATTTTTCAGAACTCAAAAAAGTAACGAGTTCGGCAATTTCTTCTGCAGTACCTAAACGATTCATTGGTGCTTTTGCTGCAACAGCATCCATTAGGTTTTGCGTGAGATTATCTTTTAATAAAGCGGTTTCTATATAACCGGGACCTACGGCATTACAACGAATATTTTTTAAAGCATATTCTGCCGCAATATTTTTAGTCAATCCCACAACTCCATGTTTAGAGGCCGTATAAGCCGGACTGTTTGGCGCTGCAACCTGACCATGAATTGAAGCAATATTTACAATACTGCCGCCACCGTTTTTCTCCATTTGTTCCAGCTGATAACGACAGGCATAAAACACTCCGCTTAAATTAAGCGCAATTACGCGATCCCAAGCTTCCGGATCATATTCTCCCGTTGGTTTTGCCGGACCGCCAATTCCCGCATTATTACAGGCGATATCCAATCGGCCGTATTTTGAAACTGCAACCTCAACCATGTGTTTATTATCGCTTGCAACAGAAGAATCTCCTTTTACAAAAAAGGCTTCTCCTCCACTGTCCTTTATACTTTTTACGGTTTCTTCACCATGTTCAACATTAATATCTGAGATTACTACTTTTGCTCCTTCTCGAGCGTAAGCTTTTGCCACAGCGCGTCCAATTCCTGAACCTCCACCAGATACAAAAGCCACTTTGTTTTCTAAAAGTGCCATATTCTTAATATTTAAATTTGAAACTACAATTTACGAAGATATTAGACCTTGAGCACCTTAAAACCCTCGGTTTATAATAACATTAACTCCATATGCCAAGCAAATGTTATTGATGTTAAATTGTCCTCAGAAACCATAAAAAAATCGTATAAACTTATTCGTCTTCGTCTAATTTCATATTACCTCTGTCTTCATGATTGTCAGGATGTGAGTTTGGATATCGATTTGGAGTAATATCAGAATTTCGATCTTTATTTTCAATCGTTCTATTGGCTTCCTCTTCTGTTTTAACTCCGCGATTTGCATTTGGATTATCTGGATTTATCTCGTGGGATACTTTTTTTATTTCTTCATTTTCATTTCGTGCTCTTTCAACTATTTCCTTATTTCCCCCTATATCTGTCACTACTTCTTTTTTCAGGTTTGCATTTTCAGATTCACCATCATGCGATACATTTTTCCCTTTCGATTCATCTATATTTTTCTGTACTCCGTTTATCTTTTTTGAGCCTAAATTATTCGTTTCCATAATTTTACTATTTTAAATTCTAATCATAATATTACGAATTCTAATCTCGAAAAAATTATGGCTTTACATTGTCTTTGTTTTATAATTGCCACTTTTTCAAAATTCAGTACCTTTAATAAGAGCAACTTAATAGTATGATATTATGAATTTCTTCAAAATAAAAACCAGCTGGTCGAATGCCGAATTTATCATCATCAAATTATGTATGGCTTCCGCTTATATTTTAGTGGGAAGCTATTTTCATGACTTTTTCAGGAACTATTATCCGGAGCTACTTATCATTTTTGCTATAACAGCAATTTGGTTTATCTGTTTATGGATAAAAAAAATCAAAGCCTAAACTTTCTCTTTTAGTTTTACTAAAGAACTATCTTTGCAAAAAATTAATCATGCATCGACACTTTATTCTTTTTAAGCCATATGGCTATCTGAGTCAATTTATTTATGAATTGAAAAGAAAGAAAAAACTTTTGGGCGAATTGCATGATTTCCCCGAAGGCACAATGGCAATTGGAAGATTGGATGAAGATTCTGAAGGTCTGCTTTTATTGACAACCGACGGAAAAGTAAGCGAACAAATAAGAAGCAAAAAAGTCGACAAAGAATATTACGTTCAGGTTGATGGCATTATAACTCCTGAAGCAATTGAACAATTGCAAAAAGGGGTAGAAATAGGCCTTGATGGCGGAAAATACAAAACAAAACCCTGCGCTGCTTTTATAGTTACCGAAATTCCGGATTTCGGTCCAAGAGCCAAAAAGATCAGAGACGAACGTCACGGTCCCACTTCCTGGGCTTCAATTACCGTGAATGAAGGAAAGTTTCGCCAGGTTCGAAAAATGACCGCTGCAGTAGGTTTTCCTACTTTAAGATTGGTTCGCGTTCGAATTGGTAATGTATATTTGCAAAACCTAAAAGCGGGTGATGTTCTCGAAGTTGATCAATTTGAGAATTAGAGAATGTGGTAATTTGATAATTATTGGAACTCCTAATTCATAACTTATAATTCATAAATAAAAAAGATGCTAAACGTTGTTCTTGTAGAACCAGAAATACCAAATAATACCGGAAATATCGGAAGATTGTGCGTGGGTACAGAAAGCCGACTGCATTTAGTTCATCCCTTTGGATTTGTAATTAATGATAAAAATCTAAAACGTTCCGGTTTGGATTATTGGGTACATCTTGACGTAACCGAATATCAGAATGTAGAAGAATGGATGCAACAAATTCCAGATAAATCCCGTGTTTTTTTAATGAGTTCTCATGCTGAAAAATCATATCTTGAAACTGATTTTCAAGATGGAGACTGGCTTGTTTTCGGAAAAGAAAGTGTTGGTTTAAGTAAAGAAGTTTTAGCTTTATTTGAAAATCATTTAACGATTCCGATGTCAAATTTGATTCGTAGTTTTAATATTGCTAATTCAGTGGCTTTTGTTGTTGGAGAAGCTAAGAGGCAAATTGGGTTGAAGGTTTAATATGAGACCTGTAATTGATGTAAATAACTTAAGTTATTCGAAAGAATTCTTAATTTATTATACCAGAACAAATATTCTTCTTAGAATATTCCTTTTAATTGGACTTGTAGTTGCTGCAATATATTTTATAAATCAAAATCAACCTACTGTATCACTTGTATTATCTGGCATTTTCTTATTTCAAATTCCCTATCTAATTAAAGAAATAAAAAGAATTGACGAAATTCAATTTAGAATTAATTCTGAAGGAATTCAGTATCAAAATTTAATTCTCGTTCCGTGGAGCAATATTGAAAATGAAAGAATAATTACTGAATATAGAAATGAAAAAGATATCCGTCATTATTTCATCTACTATATCAAAGATTCAGATCAGATCATGAAATTTAATCTAGCAGATTTTAGCACAGATATTAATGAATTAACAATAACTCTTACAGTACAGAGAAATAGATACAAAAGAGAAAATAATATTGCTTAAGTAATTATAAACTTCCCTTTTTCAGCATCAAAAACAATATGTTCGTCTTTGAACAAATTACTAAAACTTCCGTTTGAGATTAAATTACACGGTTGATCTTGTGTAATATTTTCCGGCGTCATCATAATCATTTCATCGCTTAATTGAATTGCCAGATCAATATCATGTGTGGAAAGCAGAATACACTTTTGAGTTTCCTGAGTCAGTTTTTTCAATAATTTGAATAGTGAAACTTTATGCAGTAGATCAAGATGTGTTGTAGGTTCGTCCAAAATAATTAGTGGCGTATCCTGAGCCAAAGCTCTTGCAATTAAAACCTTTTGCAATTGTCCATCACTGATTTCGAAATGTTTTTTGTTCGCCAAATGACTAATTTGAGTTAATGATAAAGCTTCATTTACTTTTACAATATCTTCCGCAGTTAATGTCCCCACCCAATTGGTATACGGCTGACGTCCCAATGCGACCAACTCAAAAACCGAAAGATTACTTGGCGGTAGTTTCTCCGTTAAAACCAAACTCAAATTTTGTGCTAATTCTAAAGGTTTGTAAATCGAAATATTTTTTTCATTCAAATAAACATTTCCTGACAATGGTTTCTGAATTCCGGTAATTGTTCGCAGTAAAGTTGACTTTCCAATTCCGTTTGCGCCAATTAATGTAATTAGTTTCCCGGAAGCTAGATTCAAATTTAGATTCTCAGCAATAGTCGTAACTCCTTTCTTGGATTTGTATCCAATAGTTAAATGTGAAGTCGAGAGAATTATTTTCATTTTGAATTAATTTTTAAACACATAGAAGCATAGATTTTCTTTTTATCGGAAAGTTGATTGAAAATTTACTTGTAAATTAACACATAGCTTTGTGCTTATAACTTTGGCAATAATTTATAATATTCATTTACGAATGTTTTCTGACCTTCTTTAAAAATATTAAAGCAATTAAAATTAATTATAATTCCTTTTGGAGCTTTTAAAAGTTTCATGTAAGTCATTAATTGGGCTTCATGGATTGGGCTTATTTCTAATGATGCCTTTAATTCTAAAACTAAACAATTCTCTACAAATAAATCACATCTTAAATCTGCATTCAATTCTTTATTTTTATAAATTAAAGGTACTTTCATTTCTGTTAAGAAATTAATCTTCCTATGTTGCAATTCTTCTTTTAAACATTCATGATAAACATTTTCAAGTAATCCTTTTCCAATAGCCTTATGAACTTCAATGCATGAGCCTATTACATTATAACTTAACTCATCTAAATATTTTTGCGTAATCATTAGTTTAATATAAAATAGAAAACATGTTTTAAAGTTTCACAAAGCTATGTTTGTTGCCAAAAGTGAAACGCCTTTTTTGAAGTTCTAAAAACTATGTTCCTATGTGTTTAGAAAACTAAGATAATAATATTTTGTAAGTTTTTACTTAAATATTTCTTTTTCGCACTAAAAGCCAGATTACCACCGGAGCACCAATAATAGACGTTATCGCATTTATTGGAAGCGTTACATCAAATCCCGGCATTTGCGAAACAATATCACAAAACAACATAATTATAGAGCCGAAAAATAAAGTGCTCCAAAACAAAACCGTATGATCACTGGTTTGAAATGTAAGCTTTGCAATATGCGGAACCGCTATGCCAATAAAAGCGATTGGTCCTGCAAAAGCTGTAATACTTCCTGACAATATACTTGTTGCAAAAATGATTATTAATCGTGCTCGTTTAAAATTCAATCCCATACTTTTTGCATAATTCTCACCCAAAAGCAAAGCGTTTAAAGACTTAATACTATTGGCGCTCAAAAGCAATCCGAGTAAGACACAAAAAGTCAAAATCACTATTGTTGACCACGAAAGATTTCCAAGATTTCCCATAGACCAGAAAGTAAATTTCTGAAGTTGTTCTGCAGTACTAAAATAACTAAGAACGCTAATAATTGCCGTTGTAAAACTTCCGAACATTAATCCGATAATCAAAATTGCCATGGTATCACGCAATCTTTGCGAAACAAATAAAACCAATAATAAAACCAAGCTGCTCCCTAATGTAGATGCTAAAACAATTCCGTATGACGACAAGGCAATCACACTTAAAAACGTTGGCAAAAATGCAGCACCCAAAATCACAAAAGCAACTCCTAAACTTGCTCCGGAACTCAATCCTAAAACATCTGGTCCTGCAAGCGGATTTCGAAATAAAGTCTGCATTAAAAGTCCGCTGACAGAAAGTCCCGTTCCAACTAACACAGTCGTAATTGCTTTTGGCAAACGATAATTAATGATAATATATTCCCAGGTTGATTTTGTTGCCTGACCTCCGGTTAAACTTGTAAAAACATCTTTTAACGGAATTGTAACAGATCCCAGACTAATGCTCGCTAAAAACATTAGAAGAAGCCCTAAACCCAAAACAATAAATAAAATAGTATTTCGCTTTTTGTTTGCCAATTTAATTCAGTTTTAATGCAAAAGTAAACTCATAACTTGGTAACAAATCCGGATGAAAAATTTTGATATAATCCTTTAAAACCAAATCCGGACGGCTTGGTGATAATTCATAATAAATTGTTCCGCCAGTTGCTCCTAATTTACTTTCTAAAGTATAAACTGTTTTATTTTTAAAAGCATCAAACTCCCCGTAATGCGGATTCGCTTTTTGTAATTCTTCCAAAGATTTAAAAGACCCCGAAACAATCCACACATTTGCTGCTTTAGCTTTATCTAAAACCTTCTCAAAAGACAATCCTTCACTTCCTGATCCTTTTAGATTACTCCATAAATAATCAGACTGCGCATCTTTCATAAATTGTGCCACCCAGCTATTTCCTTTTGCCACGTACCAAATATCTTCATACATTGATCCGTATAAAACTTTTGAAGTTGCCGGTTTATCTGCTACTAATTTTTTAGCCTGATTATAACTCTCCTCAATTTTATCAAACAATTCTTTGGCTTTCTCTTCTTTTCCAAATAAAGCTCCGTAAAGCTTGATCCATTCTGCTTTTCCAAGTGGTGATTGTTCCATCCAGTCACCCTGAATTAAAACATTTAAACCACTTTTTTCCAAATTGTCCAACATCGGATTGTTATTATCTACTCCAAAAGTCACAATTAAATCCGGAGACAATTCTATCAGTTGTTCAATATTTAGTTTTTCGTTTTGTCCAACATTTTTAACTGAACCTTTATCAATAAGCACTCTTGTTTTTTCAGAAGAAATATAATCGGTATGCGGAAATCCAACCAGTTTATCCTCAACTTCCAGCATTTCTAAATAAGGGATATTTGTAGTTGAAGTTACCACAACAGATTCCAATGGTACTTTGATTGTGGTATAACTCTGAAGACTATCCGGAACTTTGGCGTCTTTTTCTTTTAAAATATACTTGAAATCTTTGTTAGCGTTTGGCCAGGGATCTGAAATTGTTACTACCGAATATCCTTCATATTTCACAATTGAAAGCCCAGAAGCAAATTCTACACTGTTTTTTGCTACATCAGATTTCGCAACCTCAATATTTTCTTGTTTTTTACACCCTGTAAGGATAAAAAAAGAAAGAAAAAATACTAACTTAGGTAAATAAAATTTCATATTTAACGTTTTGGATAGGGACAAAGGTAAAGCATTTTCTAATTTTTTTGTTTACTTTTATTCTTACAAAATTCAACAAACTGTATCTTTACATAAATGAATACCACAAAAACAAAAATTTGCTCAAGCTGTGAATCTACTTTCAGCTGTGGAGATAGTTCAGTTGAAAATAAATGCTGGTGTAATGACTATCCTCCTATTTTTAATCTTTCTGAAGGAGGAGATTGTCTTTGTCCGGCTTGTTTCAAAGAAGCCTGCGAAGACAAAATCGACGCCTACATTGAAACAATGACTCCTAAAAAAGCACTAACCAATAAAGCAAAATCTTTACCTGCAACCGAAAAACTAATCGAAGGAATTGACTATTATATTGAAGATGGAAATTATGTTTTTAAAGCCTGGTTCCATCTTAAAAGAGGTAATTGTTGTGGAAACGATTGCCGACATTGTCCTTATTAAAAAGTTATAAATTATGAATTATGAGTTATAAGTTGTATTCAACTTTCTTCAAAATTCATAACTTATAACTCATAACTTACAACTTGATAAAATGATTTACTTAATTACCGGTGGCGAACGATCTGGAAAAAGCAGTTATGCACAAAATTTAGCCTTGCAACTTTCCGACTCACCAATGTATGTGGCAACAGCCAGAAAATGGGATCCCGATTTCCAGAACAGAATCGACAGACATCAGCAAGAACGTGATGAACGCTGGACCAATATTGAAAAAGAAAAGCATTTAAGTGAAATTGATTTTTCCGACAAAGTTGCACTAATCGATTGTGTAACCTTATGGCTCACAAACTTTTTTATTGACACCAAAAATGATGTTTCATTATCGCTGGAAGAAGCCAAAGCCGAATTTAGTAAAATAGCGCAACAAGATGCCACTCTAATAATTGTAACCAATGAAATTGGAATGGGCATTCATGCTGAAACTCATATTGGCAGAAAATTCACAGAACTTCAAGGCTGGATGAACCAATTTTTGGCCTCAAATGCTGATGAAGTTGTTTTAATGGTTTCCGGAATTCCGGTAAAAATTAAAGGTTAATAAAATTCAAAACTTTTTAATTGCTAAGATTTTACAGTTTCAATTTTCCGGGATTTAACTTTGCCGTTTGGAATTTGGGATTTAAAAATTGTAATTTTATCGCATGAGTTATTTAGACGATATTTTAAAATCACGCCGTGATACCCGACATTTTACAACCGATGAAGTTCCTGATGAAGTAATCGAAAAAGCTTTACAGGCCGGACATTGGGCACCTTCTGTTGGTCTGACAGATGCGACACGATATTATCTTATAAAATCTAATGAAGTTAAAAGTGCAATTAAAAATCTGTTTTTAGATTATAATAAAAAAGCCGAAGAACTTACTGACAATCCTGAACAGAAGGAACTTTACAAATCCCTGAAATTAGAAGCGATTGAGGAAGCTCCAATTGGTTTAATAATTGCGTATGATCGCTCGGTTTTAAATCAATTCACGATTGGAACTGTTGGCAGTAATGAGGCGGTAAAATTCAGTTCGGTTTGTGCAGCGCAGAACATTTGGCTTTCACTTACAGAACAAGGTTACGGAATGGGCTGGGTTTCTATCCTGAATTATTATCAGTTTAAAAAGATCCTTGATCTGCCTGAAAACATAGAACCTCTGGGATATTTCTGTATTGGTAAACCGGCAACAAATTATAACAATCAGCCAATGCTGCAACAACTGCATTGGAAACAAAAATCTGAAACTCCGCTTTGTACAGAAATTAAAGATCTGAATACAACTTCGATTTCAGAAATCAATATAAATTCCACATCTTCCAATCACATAACAGAAGATTTCACTGCGCTTTTAAAGGAAAAAATAGATTCTAAAACCAAGCCAATTGGCGCTTTAGGAACTTTAGAAACACTCGCCTTTCAGATGGCAACGGTTTTTAACACGTTAACTCCAAAAATTATCAATCCAAATATTGTCGTTTTCGCAGCAGATCACGGTATTGCAAATCATGACGTTAGTGATTATCCGCAGGATGTAACACGCCAAATGGTTACTAATTTTCTCGATGGCGGTGCGGCAATAAACGTTTTCTGCAATCAGAATAAAATTGAATTATCGATTGTAGATTCTGGTGTTAATTATGATTTCCCGACAAACGCAAAACTGATTGATGCAAAAATTGCCAAAGGAACACAATCATTTCTTCATGTTCCGGCTATGAGCACTGCCGAAGTTAATTTGTGTTTTGAAAAAGGAAAATCAATAGTGGAAGAAATTGCAAAAAACGGTTCTAACTGTATTGGTTTTGGTGAAATGGGAATTGGAAACACTTCAACAGCTTCTGTATTAATGAGTCTTTTAACTGGTTTACCTCTACAGGAATGCGTTGGAAAAGGAACCGGAATTAACGATGAAAAACTACTTCAAAAGCAAAGTCTGCTTAAAAAAGCAATTAAGAATTATTCCGGTCAAGCCGAATTAAAAGAGCAACTCGCTTATTTTGGAGGTTTTGAAATTTTACAAATGGCCAGCGGAATGCTAACGGCTTTTGAAAACCGAATGCTAATTCTCGTAGATGGTTTTATTTGCAGCACTGCATTTTTAATTGCTTTTAAACTGAATCCTCAAATTATACAAAATGCTGTTTTTTGTCATTGCTCTGCAGAACAAGCACATCAAAAATTACTTGAATATTTGAATGCAAAACCAATTTTAAATCTTGATTTGCGTCTGGGCGAAGGAACAGGATGCGCGATTGCTTTCCCTATTCTAAAATCAGCTGAAGCTTTTTTGAATGAAATGGCTAGTTTTGAGAGCGCCGGAGTTAGTAGAAAATAATATTCCATTTTTCAAAATAATTATGTTTCGTTGCGATTTATTCTCATTTTTGTCCTTTCGACGAAAGAGACCTGAGCATTAGCGAACAGGCGAAGCAAATCACATTAGAAACATCACATAGATTGTCTTTAAACTTTGTCGATTTCCGCGTGCGATTTCTCCTTCGTCGAAATGACAGAATTAACCCAATTCATCTTCACCATGAAAAAAGAACTACATATTTTTTTTACCTGTTTAATGTTTTATACCCGTATACCATGTCCTAAAAACATCACTCATGATCCGGATTATTTAAATAAGGCAACACGATATTTTCCTTTTATTGGCTGGATTGTCGGCAGTATTTCATTTTTTGCTTTTTATGTTTTCTCTTTATTTCTTTCAACAGAAACAGCTGTTATTTTTGCTATTATTGCTTCTATTTTAACAACAGGTGCTTTTCATGAAGATGGCTTTGCAGATGTTTGTGATGGTTTTGGCGGAGGATGGACCAAAGAAAAAATCCTTCTAATTATGAAAGACAGTGCAATTGGAGCTTATGGCGCAATTGGACTGGTTTTATTATTTTTAGCTAAATTCAAATTACTTTCAGAATCTATTTTGCCTTATATAAATCAGAAAAACTACTTTTTGGTTTTCCTAATTTTTATTAGTGCGCATTCTGTAAGTCGTCTGGCTGCCATCAGCATTATTTTTACACATGAATATTCCAGAGATGATGCAACCAGCAAAAGCAAACCCATTGCAAAAAAACATACCTGGAAAGAAATTTCAGGATCCTTCTTCTTTGGTTTACTTCCATTAATAGCACTCTCCTATTTTTGCTTTCAATTCGAAATTCTATTGGTTTTAATTCCGGTATTTTTAACCCGATACTTTTTAGCAAGGTATTTTCAGAAATGGATTGATGGTTACACAGGCGATTGTCTGGGAGCAACGCAACAAGTATGCGAAGTTATTTTTTACTTAAGCCTTCTTTTTATATGGAAATTTATTTAGTCCGACACACCGAAACAATCTGCGAAAAAGGAATTTGCTACGGACAATCTGATGTTGCTATTGCAGAACCTTATACTGAGATTTTCAACGAAGTCGTATTGCAGTTACCATCAGAAGCGATGATTTTTTCGAGTCCTTTAAAGCGTTGCGTGCTTTTGGCAAATCATATCAAAGAAAACATTAAAAGTATATCGTATCAGGAAGACGAGCGTTTGATGGAAATGAATTTTGGCGATTGGGAACTAAAAAAATGGGATGAAATTTCGCCGGAACAACTAAATCCGTGGATGGAAGATTTTGTCAACATTCAGGTTTCAAATGGAGAATCTTTTGTGGAGTTACATAACAGAGTTGGTGCTTTTATAGCTGAAAAACTTTCAAAAAATATCATGCATCCAATTGTGATTGTTGCGCACGCGGGAATTATCAGAAGTATTCTCTGTCATCAAACTTCATTACCGTTAAAAGAAGCATTTCAGAACAAAGTCGATTTTGGGCAAGTTATAAAAATAGAGCTCTAACAAAGTTTTTATTTATAATTTGACCTAAAATACCTTGTAAATTTGAAAATTCGATATTTTTAACTTTATCTTTGCACAAAATTAAGGTTGTGTTATTAGTAAACACATTAAAAGGGAATCAAGTTAAATCTTGAGCTGTACCCGCAACTGTAAGCTTAGTTCTGAAAAGAATGTTTGTTGTAAACTGCAAAACCACTGCTCGCCCCGGCGAATGGGAAGGTAAACAACAAAACGCAAGCCAGGAGACCTGCCTTTATAACTAATATCGAGCTCTCGGGAAAAAGAGTGTAGAAATTATGACTATAAAAATACGCTTTGCTTTCTGTTTCCTTTTCTTGTGCCAATTGATTTTAGCACAAAACGATTCTATTACAAAATTAAAAGAAGTTGTCGTTTCCGATAATAATCTGAAAAGTTTCTCGAACACTCAGTCGTTACAACGATTAAACGATTCGATCATAAACAAAAACCAATCCTCGTTAACTTCTCTGTTAAATTACAATACCGTTATTTATTTTAAAGAAAACGGATTAGGAATGACTTCTTCTCCTTCATTCAGAGGAACAACTTCGCAACAAACTGTTGTAGTCTGGAACGGTATAAATGTTAACTCACAACTTTTAGGACAGGCCGATTTCAATACTATTTCAACTCGTGGTTTCAATTCTATTGATGTAAAAGCAGGTGGCGGAAGTGTCGTTTATGGAAGCGGTGCAATTGGTGGAACCATTCACTTAAATAATGATTTGAAGTTTACGGATACATTCAAAAATGATTTTCAGATTTATTATGGTGATTTCAATACTTTAAGTGCTATTTATGGTATTACTGCCGCTACTAAAAAATGGAGTGTCGATGCCAGTTTTACCAGAAACAGCTCCGACAATGATTTTAAATTTGTAGGTCAGGAAGTCTGGAACAAAAACGGACAATACTATAATAACACCCTTGATGCTGCGATTGGATATAAAATAAACGATAAAAACAGTCTTAAGTTTTACAGCGAAATATATGATGGTGAGCGTCATTTTTCTTTGACCTCGCCAAACGAAACCAAAACAAAATATCAGGATTACAATACCCGTAATTTATTAACCTGGAGTAGTTCTTTTAGTAAATTCGAATCAAATGTAAAGTTGGCTTACATCACAGAGCATTACAATTATTTTGAAGATATCAATCGGGACGGATTTACTTCGGGCGGAGTTAAAAGCTTTATCGGAAAATACGATCTTGATTACACTATATCATCTAAAATGAAAATCAGTACTATTTTAGATTATACCAAAAATGATGGTGTTGGTTCGGGAATTGGTCGAAGCACTCGCGAAATTGGCGGCGCAAGTCTTTTATGGAAACACCAGCTTACCGAGAAATGGAATTATGAATTGAGTGCCAGAAAAGAAGTTTCTGATGCTTATAAAAGTCCGGTGCTTTTTTCTGCGGGATCAAGATATAATTTTTCAGATTTCTATAAGCTTAAATTCAACGTTTCCAGAAACTTCAGAATCCCAACATTTAATGATTTATATTGGGAAGGAAGCGGAAACCCTGATTTAAAACCCGAAAGTTCATTTCAGGCCGAGATAGGAAATGAATTTAAATATAAAGATTTCCGATTGACTGTTACGGCTTACGGAATGAAGATTAAAGACATGATTCGCTGGTTGCCTAACAATACCGGAAACTGGTCTCCTGTAAACACCGACAGAGTTACTATTTATGGTGCTGAAGCGCTTTTAGGATGGAAAAAATCGTTTAACAAACATACGTTTGATTTTAGTGGAACTTATGCCTACACCGTTTCACTGGATGACAAAACCGATAAGCAGCTTTTTTACGTTCCATATCATAAACTTACAGGTTCGCTATCTTATTATTACAAGAAACTTTCGGCTTATTATCAAATTATGTATACGGGAGAAATCTTTACTACATCAGACAATAATCCTAAATATATACTGGATGCTTACAATGTTTCAAACATTGGGGTAGACTATAATTTTAGCAAAAAAAATATTTTCAAATTGGGCGTTAAAGCAGCCAACATCTGGAATGAAAAATACGAAGCATTACCAAATCGCTTTATGCCCGGACGAAATTTAACCATTTATTTAAACCTTAATTATTAATAACATGAAATTTAAAAATCTTTATTTAGGAATTATAGCATCTGCTTTTCTATTTGCTTCTTGTAGCAATGATGATGAGAACAATGATGTTCCATTGGGTGCATACGACAACGGAGTACTTATTTTAAATGAAGGAAACTTTAAAGATGTAAATGCTTCGGTATCTTACCTTTCAAATGACCTGGCTACTTTTCAAAATGATATTTTTAAAGTAGTTAACGCGCCAACTATTCTGGGAGATATTGCACAATCTATGAGTTTCAGTAATGAAAAAGCTTTTATTGTGGTAAATAATTCTAACGAAGTAGAAGTAGTAAACCGTTATACTTTTAAAAGTCTTGGTACAATTACTGAAAAACTTGAAAACCCGCGTTACAGTGTTGTTCTAAATGACAAATTGTATGTAACCAATTCAATCTCTAAGGCGGTAACAATTTATGATGCTAAAACATATGCTTATGTAGCTTCAATTCCTTTAAACAAAACAGCTGAAAAAATTGTAGCTGCAAACGGAAAACTTTATGTAACAAATGCTGCTTACGGAAGCGGAAACGAAGTTACTGTAATCAATCCTGCAACAAATACAGTTACTAAAACCCTAACTCTTGAAGATGGAATTAACTCTATCGAAGCAAATAACGGAAATGTATATGTATTAGCCGGAAATGCTACTAAAAGTATAATTTACAAAATTAACGCTTCAACTGATAATTCAACCTCTATAGAATCTACTACTGTAAAAGGTGCTTTAAACATGGATATTGACGGAGACAAAATCTATTATACTCAGGGAACTGGTGTTTACGCCATTACTTTAAATGCTACCTCTTTTTCAGATAAAGCATTATTTTCTGTTACAGACAATAGCTGGTCTACTTTTTACGGCTTTGGTGTAATTGACGGAAAAATATATTCAGGAGATGCAAATGCATTTACTAAAGACGGAACTGTTACGGTTTACACTTCTACAGGAACGGTATTAAAAACTTTAACTGTTGGTTTAGGACCAAATGGTTTTTATTCGAACAATTAGAATTAGTTATTATATTTTTGGACCAAAAAAGGCTTTCATTTCTGAAAGCCTTTTTTATTGTTTTATAGTTTTTGAAAACCTTTAGGAGCATTTTCTAAATACATTTCATTTCGTAGTCCGTTGATCTTTTTTGAATCACTTAAATAAGGCAAAACAAACTCATCGTCAGTTTGGATCCTTTTAGCAGTAGATCCTGTGATCTTAGAAATAGCCAAATTTAATAATGGTTCAGAAGTTTCTCCTAAAACACCATAATTATTGATATACTCATATTGAAGATACGTTGGAGCCAATCCTTGCGTATAATCTCCAAAATCATTAGCGTTAGTAATTTTAAAGACTAACGGCTGCATAGCGTACTTATGATTTGGATTTACATTTGATTTTGTTAAAGTTGGAGAATCATAAACAGTAAACGAACCTACATTTTTACCAATAGTATTATCTCCAATCTGAACAACATTTACATAAGGTTTTAAACCATTAATAATTAACTCACTTGCAGATGCAGTATTTGTTGTCGTTAAAATATAAACCGTTGTTAAGTTCAGACTATTTATAGTAGTACCATCAATATTATTTACAAATCTCTGATTTAAAGACTCCAAATCTTCTGAATTCATTGTCGCCATTAATTTAAGATTGTATTGTTGTTTTGAGAATATTTTGCCATCAAACTGTCCGGTAATCATACTTGCCAAACGAGTTGAAGAACGTACAGAACCACCGCCGTTATATCTTAAATCTAAAACAAGATCTGTTGCACCCTGAGCTTTTAATTCGCCAAAAGCCTGATTTAGCTTAATATCATAATCGGCATAAAAACCATTATACATTAAATAACCAATTTTATGTCCTCCGGAAGGAATTACTTTATTGATCAAAATGGGATTTTCTTCTAAAGTTGTTTTGGTCAAAGAAACCGATTTACCATTCAACGTAAATGTAGCACCATTATAATCTGCAAATTCTAAAGTATAACTATCAGGATTAATTAATAACTCCTTATAATTAGAAACCGTAAGTTTTGTTCCATTTACGCTAGTAAATAAATCGCCTCTCTTGATTGCTTTTGTCGAAGCATCAGAATTCGGAATTATATAACGTACAAAACCTACAACATCATTAGATCCTTCTGCTACTCTTGTAAGCTTAAAATCTACCCCATTATTTTTTGTAATTCCGTTTAATTCTTGTTCCAGAACAGTATAATCATCAACAATCCAGCTAAAACGATCAATTGCACTTGCCGGGTATTTACTTATTGGTTTATTTAATAAATCCTGAAATAATTCGTTAGGATCTGAATATCCAGCCAGGTAAGAATTTAATTCTGCTTTTGTACTAAAACGGTCGTCGGCCAAATTAGGCACATCCGCTTGCCACAAGTAAACCTGATTTAATCCTCTCCAGATAAAATCATTTACTTGTAAAGTTGCAGGAGCTCTAACATCATCCTCGTCTTCACAGGACTGCAAAGCAAATGCAAGCACAAAAATTAGCAATAAATTCTTTAAAATTGTTTTCATATAGTGGTATTTCTGTAATATTAACGTAAAAATACTACCTTTAGTTTTAACTCTATTAAGTTTATTGCGTTTTTTCAGAAAAAAAAATCAAAAGCTGTTGTAACAAAAATAATAGTACCTCGTCTTGACTATATAAGCTAACGAATAACCACCAAATTTTATGAATCAGAATGTGTTTATAGAATTGATTAATCCTTTTAAAGACAAAGTTTTTCGTCTGGCAAAACGATTGCTCACAAGTACCGAAGAAGCAGAAGATGCTACTCAGGAAGTAATGGTAAAATTATGGAATAAAAAAGACAACTTAGATACCTATAATAATATTGAAGCAGTTGCCATGACGATGACCAAAAATTATTGTCTGGATCAGTTAAAATCTAAACGGGCTGGAAATCTTAAAATAGTACACAACAATTTTACAGACCGCGAACCTCAACTAGATAAAAAACTGGAAGATTCAAACAGTTTAGAATGGGTAGAAAAAATTATAAATCAGCTGCCGGAACAGCTCCAAATATTAATTCAGCTTCGCGATGTTGAACAATATGAATTTGAGGAAATTGCAAAAATTGTCAACATGAATGAAACGGCTATAAGAGTAGCACTTTCGAGAGCGAGAAAAAAAATACGAGAATCAATGGTTAATACACACAGTTATGGAATTAGATAAAATAGAAAATATATTAGAAAAATACTTTCAGGGAGAAACTACTATTGCTGAAGAAAAAGAACTTAAAGAATACTTTTCTTCTCCAAATGTTGCGCAGCATTTAGAGCAATACAAACCAATGTTTGGTTATTTCTCTCAGGTAAAACAACAAAAATCAACGCAGGAGATTCCACTACAAACTAAAAAACGAAACGTAGCGTGGTTGTCAATTGCAGCTTCAGTTGTTGTCTTACTAGGAATTGGGACTTATTTCTTTATGAGCGAAAAAAATGCAGATCAGACTGTAGCGCAATCAGAATTAGGAACCTATGATAATCCCGAAGAAGCTTTAAAAGCAACGCAAAAAGCTTTGGCATTATTATCAAACAATGTTAATGTAGGTATTGAAAGTGTACAATACATTAACGAATATGAACAATCAAAAAATAGAATTTTTAAACAGTAATTAAACTCAATCAAAAATGAAAAATTTCATCATAACACTAGTTTTCGCCTTTTTCACTCATACATTCTATGCACAAGGCGCTTTTGACAAATTTGACGGTCAGGACGATGTAACATCTGTAATTGTAAACAAAAAAATGTTCGATTTAATGAGTAAAGTAAAAGTTGATGCTTCTGATAAAGAAACGCAGCAATACATCAATCTGATTAAAAAACTGGATTACCTAAAAGTGTTTACAACCAAAAACCCTAAAATCGAAGCTGATATGAAAGCTTCTGCAGATAAATATATTAAAACTGCAGGTTTAGAAGAGTTAATGAGAGTAAATGATAGCGGCAAAAATGTTAGAATAATGGTTAAATCCGGAGCAAGCGATACGCAAATTAGAGAATTGCTAATGTTTGTAGACGGTGCAAAAAGCGACGAAACGGTACTATTATCTTTAACAGGTAATTTTGATCTAAACGAAATCTCTGTATTAACAGACAAAATGCAACTTCCTGGTGGCTCAGATTTAAAAAAGGCTTCTAAAGGAAAAAAATAAATCATACACTTATGAAACCATCCGTTTTTACCTTAGTCCTTTTAGCATTACTTAGTTTAGTAAGTTGTAATTCTGAACCTTCTCTGCAAAAATATTTTGTAGAACACACAGAGAAAAAAGATTTTATCGCTCTTGATGTTTCTTCTAATATTTTAAATTTAGACAAGGCAAATCTAACTGCAGAGCAAAATGAAGCATTGAAATCGTTTGACAAAATGAATATCTTAGCTTTTAAAGCCAACGATAAAAACCAAGCTGAATTTGCGACAGAACGCACAAAAGTAAATGCAATTTTAAAAGATCCGAAATATCAGCAATTAATGAAAGTTGGATCCGGTAAAGACGGCGCTTCAATAAGTTATGTTGGTTCTGACGAAAACATCGAAGAGTTTGTCATTTTTGCCAACAGAAAAGAAAATGGTTTTGCAGTTGTTCGCGTTCTGGGAAAAAACATGAATCCGAATAACATTATGACAATTATGTCGGTTTTACAAAAATCAAATATTGATATGGAGCAGTTAAAACCTTTGCAACAATTGATAAAATAATAATACCATCTTACTTTAAAAATCAAACAGCTCTACTTTAAATTAGAGCTGTTTTTTTTTAAACTAATTAATAAATCTTTTAAACGATTTAAAAACTAATATTTTCTTATTATCTAAAACAGTATGAGATCTCGCTTTTTTGTAAAAGAATTACTTTTAAGATATCCTAAAGTTAGTTGACCTATAGCGCCCTGGTCATGTGTTGTATACAAATAATGGATAATAGATTTTCCAGGTGGCACTCCTTCATAATCATAGTGTCTGACTCCAAAAAGTGGAACTGTTCCAGGTTTCTCAGTAAGATACAAATACCCTAAGACTATATCTGCTGATGAAGTTTGAAAGGTACATAACACATGATCTTTTGAAGTCGCATTATACGATCGATACAAAGGTACGCTTCCTAAAACTTGAGTTGAATATAAATAACCCGCATCACCATCAAAAATATAACTATCTTTTCCTGGAGTTATTTCACATGGATCTGTTGTATAAAAAAAATATTGATTTTTTTTATACCTATATATTTTTTCAGTTCCTATAGCAACAGGATACAATATACTGATTGCAATATTATCATAATAACTAAAACCTGCCCAATCCCTACGTCCTGAAGTCATTACAGAAGAATAATCTGCAACTGGAGTACACGGTATCAGATCTCCTAGCGATTCTTCTGTGTGAAGCAATCCTAAAGTATGACCAAATTCATGTGTCATAGTTTTAATTTTTTCAGATGCGGTTAAATTATAATAAGTATTTATCGATATAGAAACCCCCGGATTACCATTATAAGATGGTACACTAGCATATGCCAGTCCCTTTGAGTCACCTAAATTCGATGAACTAATTTTTATATTTCCTGCTGTTGGAACATTTACTATAGTAATATTAATACTAGAATTTAAAGTATTCCAATTGTTTATTACCTGATTTATTGCGCTTTTCCAATCTACTGAAACTTCAGAAGAAACATATACTGTTATTGATCCCGCTTTTTCTGGACTCACTATGTATGTATCCTTTCTTTGATTAGTTTTGCTTGCACTTTTTGAATTCAAATAATTAAAACGATCTCTAGCATCTTGTAAAGACATTAACATATCTCCATCAATTATAAAAGACTCCCATTCTGAATCATAAATTATTTTTTTTGCATCTATTGATAATGTATTTGAGATAAAACCTCTTAACATCATAACCTCTTCATTATAATCTACTTTTACTTCTTCAACAACTTTATCATCCCTAGAGCATTGAATAAAAAACGGTGTAAGACAAAAGAATATCATCATTACAATTAGATTCTTTTTTACCATAATATTTTAGTTTTAGGTTAAATTCAAATATACATAAAAAGCTACATATCAACTATTAAATATATTCTTTTTCTTACAATTTAACATTTTACAGTATTTTGAAACTTACTATAATTAATTAATAAGCAAAATATTTCCCAGTCTTACACTGGCAAAATAAGAAAGATTATTCTTTATAATTCCAAATAGATTTCCTTTTCATATGAATTGAATTTTGCTATATTTGCGGCTAACAGAAATATTATTAACTAATTAATCATGATACAAAAAACATCAAATGCCTTTATCGCGGCATCGTGGGTAGCTCTTGCAGCAGGAACAGTTGGATTTATAGTTGGACTTGCCAGAGCCGAAATGCTTTTAAACGAAAAAGGATATTATTTTACAGTTTTAATGTTCGGACTTTTTGCTGTTATTTCACTGCAAAAAAGCGTTAGAGACAAACTTGAAAACCTTCCGGTTACAAATATTTATTATGGTATTTGCTGGTTCGGAACCGTTTTATCTATTGCTTTATTAATTATCGGATTAGCAAATGCAACTATTTTACCAAGCGAGAAGGGTTTTTATGCCTTTGCTTTTTTATTAGCATTGTTTGGTGCTATTTCGGTACAAAAAAATACGAGAGACAATATGAACTTTGCTGAGAACAAGTAAATTTCAGAAATATATACAACTAAAAAAGCTCCAATTTTCATTGGAGCTTTTTTTATATCAGAATCTGAGCTTATTTACTCAAATACATTTTTCTTCTAGAGTACAATTCGTAGAACTGATCGTCTTTTAAGTCGTCAATAAACAAGATGCTTTCTCCTGTTGATTTCATTTCTGGTCCTAACGCTTTGTTTACGTTGTGGAATTTACTGAAAGAGAAAACCGGTTGTTTGATTGCATATCCTTTTAATTGCGGATTAAAATCAAAGTCGGTTACTTTACTGTGACCTAACATTACTTTTGTTGCGTAGTTTACATAAGGCTCTCCGTAAGCTTTTGCAATAAACGGAACCGTTCTTGAAGCTCTAGGATTTGCTTCGATAATGTAAACTGTATCATCTTTTATTGCAAACTGAATATTGATTAAACCAACTGTTTTAAGCGCTCTCGCAATTTTATAAGTATGATCTTTTATTTGTTGCATTACGAATTCTCCTAAGTTAAAAGGAGGCAATGTTGCATTACTATCTCCAGAGTGAACTCCGCAAGGTTCGATATGCTCCATAATTCCGATGATGTAAACATTACCGTCAGCATCACAAATCGCATCCGCTTCAGCTTCAATTGCTCCGGCTAAATAGTGATCCAGAAGTAATTTATTTCCAGGAATTGTTTTCAATAAGTTGATAACGTGCTCTTCTAATTCTTTTTTGTTGATTACAATTTTCATTCCCTGACCTCCTAATACATAAGAAGGACGAATCAATAATGGAAAATCTAAAGTATCTGCAAGCGCAGAAGCTTCGTCAGCCGTTTCAGCAATTCCGAATTTAGGGAAAGGAATATGTAATTCTGTCAATAAATCTGAAAAACGTCCTCTGTCTTCGGCTAAATCAAGTGCATCAAAACTAGTTCCGATGATTTTCACTCCGTATTTAGATAATTTTTCAGCCAGTTTCAATGCTGTTTGTCCACCAAGCTGTACAATTACACCTTCTGGTTTCTCATGCTGAATGATATCATAAATATGCTCCCAGAAAACAGGTTCGAAGTATAATTTATCAGCAGTATCAAAATCTGTTGAAACCGTTTCAGGATTACAGTTAATCATGATCGTTTCGTAACCACATTCTTTAGCTGCTAAAACTCCGTGAACACAAGAGTAATCAAACTCGATTCCTTGTCCGATTCTGTTTGGTCCCGAACCTAAAACAATGATTTTCTTTTTCTCCGTTACAACACTTTCGTTATCTACATAACGCTCACCATTTGCTTTTTCGATTTCAGCCTCAAAAGTAGAATAGTAATAAGGTGTTTTTGCTTTAAACTCTGCCGCACAAGTGTCTACAAGTTTAAACACACGATTAATGTTCATATCCATACGTAAAGTATGCACTTCACTTTCCAGACAATTCATCATATGAGCGATTTGTCTGTCGGCAAAACCTTTTTGTTTTGCTTCAAGTAATAACTCTTTTGGTAAATTTGAAACCTTATAATTAGAAATTTCTTTCTCTAAAGTATAAAGCTCTTCGTATTGTTTCAAGAACCACATATCAATTTTTGTGATTTCATGAATGCGGCTCAACGGAATTCCCATTGCAATTGCATCATAAATTACAAAAACACGATCCCAACTTGCAAAAGTTAGTTTCTCGATAATTTGTTCGTAGTTTTTATATCCTTTTCCGTCTGCCCCTATTCCGTTTCTCTTAATTTCTAAAGATTGAGTCGCTTTGTGTAAAGCTTCCTGGAAAGAACGTCCGATTCCCATAACCTCTCCTACAGATTTCATCTGAAGTCCAAGAGTTCTGTCAGCACCTTCAAATTTATCAAAGTTCCAACGTGGGATTTTCACGATTACATAATCTAAAGTTGGTTCAAAAAGAGCCGATGTCGATTTTGTAATTTGGTTTTGCAACTCATCTAAGTTGTAACCTAAAGCCAGTTTAGAAGCAATTTTTGCAATTGGATATCCAGTCGCTTTTGATGCCAATGCAGAAGAACGAGATACACGAGGATTAATCTCGATCGCTACGATATCTTCTTTTTCGTCTGGAGAAACCGCGAATTGTACGTTACATCCTCCCGCAAAATTTCCGATACTTCTCATCATTAAGATAGCGTAGTCACGTAATTTCTGGAAAGTTGTATCCGATAATGTCATTGCAGGTGCAACTGTAATCGAATCTCCGGTATGAATTCCCATTGGGTCCATATTTTCGATCGAACAGATAATTACAACGTTGTCATTTTTATCTCTTAAAAGTTCTAATTCGTATTCTTTCCATCCCATCAAAGCTTTGTCAATCAAAACTTCGTGAATTGGTGAAGCTTCAAGACCTCTTGTTAAAAGCTCATCAAAATCTTCTTTTTTGTAAACCACTGCTGCTCCTGTTCCTCCAAGTGTAAATGAAGGACGAATTACAAGTGGGAAACCAAATTCCTGTGCAATTTCTTTTCCTTCTAAATATGAAGTAGCCGTTTTTGCAGGCGCAGTAGGTACATTAATTTTTTCTAAAAGCTGTTTAAACTGCTCTCTGTCTTCAGTAATATTAATAGCGTTAACATCAACTCCAATTAATTTTACTCCGAAATCCTGCCAGATTCCTTTTTCATCTGCTTCCAAACACAAGTTCAAAGCTGTTTGTCCTCCCATAGTTGGTAAAACAGCATCAATTTGTGGATGTTCCTTCAGAATTTCAATAATCGATTTTGTAGTTAATGGTTTCAGATAAATATGATCGGCCATAGATGGGTCGGTCATAATTGTCGCTGGGTTCGAGTTAATCAAGATAACCTCAATTCCTTCTTCGCGAATCGAACGTGCAGATTGAGATCCCGCATAATCGAATTCGCAAGCTTGTCCAATAACAATAGGTCCTGAACCTATTATTAAAACTGATTTTATTGATGTGTCTTTAGGCATTTTGTATGTATTGTGTAGTTATATAAGTACTTTAAAAAACATCTCTAGTATGCTATAAACTAGAATGTTGAGAAAATTTTTACCGACAAGGTATAAAAAAAGGCGATACTAAAAAAGTAATCGCCTTATGTATGTTTATAAAAACATTATTTTTTGTGTCTAGGTTCGCTAGAAACAGTTAATTTATGTCTTCCTTTAGCTCTTCTACGCGCCAGAACTTTTCTTCCATTCGCAGAAGCCATTCTGTCCATAAATCCGTGCTTATTTCTTCTTTTTCTTTTCGATGGTTGAAATGTTCTTTTGCTCATTGCTTTGTATCTTTAAAATGGTGTCTAATATCTCTTTTTCTGTTTTTGAATTTCCTTGCTCAAAAACCGAGTGCAAATATACAAAGACTTTTTTTTCTGGCAAGTACTTTAATAAAAATATTTTTAATTCATTTTACTATATTTGCAATCACAAATTTACAATAATTATGTTTCACAAAAATATTAAACTTATTTTGGCCGGACTTCTAGTAGTTGCGGGCATTTGGCAATTTACAGAAAGTAATATCGGAAACGGAATCTTCCTTATTTTATTGACTGTAATTCCAATTTTTCTTTACTTTAAAAATGAATTTATCCTTTTAGCTTTCCTAAAATTAAGAAAACAAGACTTTGAAGGTGCTAAAAGCTGGCTGGCATATATTAAAAATCCTGAAGCTGCATTGGTAAGAAAACAACAAGGATACTTTAATTACCTTCACGGAATTATGTTGTCTCAAACGAATATCAATCAGGCTGAGAAACATTTCAAAAAAGCAATCGAACTTGGACTATCAATGGATATGGACTTAGCGGTAGCTAAATTAAACCTTGCAGGAGTTGCAATGTCACGCAGAAGAAAGCTTGAAGCGACTAATTTATTAAACGAAGCTAAAAAATTAGACAAACAAGGTATGCTGAAAGATCAAATTACAATGATGAAAGAACAAATGAAGAAAATCTAGCTTCTTTAAATTACAATATTAAAAAAAAATCCCAAATTCCAATTTCTGGTATTTGGGATTTTTTTTGTTATACCTATACAAAACCTTTGTCAAAGTTTTAAACTTTGACAAAGGTCTAGAACCGTAAAACATTTGGAATTTCGAATTTTAAAAAATTTCTGGATTTATTCTAGAATAATAGAAGGCAAATTCTCATTAAGCCATTTATATTTATTGAGAATCATAATATGAGTTCCGCCTTTTACAACAATACATTTGTTGATATATTTTATAGGAAAAACATCATCCTGATCGCCGTGAATATGCACAACATTATCATCGATTTGATTTCTGTCCCATAAAATTACCGATTCTACAGCCCATTGCAGGTAATTAAGGTCACGAACTGCTAAAAACTTTTCGTATAATTTTATTCTTTTATTCACTTTTTCTCCAAAAGAATATTTCGCAAGATTCTCAATATTCAAAATTAGTTTCATCGGAATCAACTTATAAGCTTTAGTTGTCTTTCCGATTTTCATTCTTCGAGGAAATTCAGCATTACTTCTTACACTCGAGATAATAATCACTTTTCTGGTCTGAATATGTTTTGCTATTTCCTGAACCAGAATTCCGCCAAAAGAAACTCCAATTAAAACCGGATTATCATGTTTAATATTTTTAGATATTCTAAGTGCGTAATCTGATAATAATTCTTTTGGTTTGGGAATTTCCCATTCGAGCAGAAAAATTTCAAAAACAGTTTCATCTAATTTAATTCTTTCAAAAATGGCCGGACTAGCTGCCAGACCGGGCATAAAATAAACGGGGATTTTACTCATTTGCTAGAAAAGGAATTTTGATTATGGGTTTCAATTTCAGTTAAATTTACTTTTTTAAATTACATGCACAGCAAATCTTACACCATAATTACAGATTAAAACAAATAAAATTTCAAAAGTGTATTATGAACACTGTTTAAAAAAATAATTTCATATTGAAAATCAAATGATTACCTTTGCATTCCAAATCACTCGTGTTTAATATTCTTATCTAAGATTTTAAACCTTGTTAACGCCCTTAAACCTATTAACATTTGAACCTACTAAAAAAACATGACAAATTATGGAATCCACTGCAACTACTATGGAAGTTAAAGACAATGCTTTTGCCCGCCAATTTGAAAGCATGACCCCGGAAGGACTGCTTACTATTGAATATTCTTTTCAGGAAAAGAAGATTTTTTTAACCAAAATCAACACACCTGAAAACTTTGACAACCCCGAAGCAATCGACATTTTATTAAAGAATATCATGGAAATCAACATCGAAAAGAAACTCAGAGTAGTTCCAATTCATCCAAAAATTGTTGCTTTCTTCAAAAAAAATCCAAAATACAAAGAATTACTTCCTCCGGGAATTAGAATTTAAAACACAAAAAAAGGCATAAGTATTAAACTTATGCCTTTTTATATTTTCAAAAAGTAAAACTACTTTTCTATCTCTTTCATTGAGTCCATTTTTTTGTGCGCCAGAAATCCTGCAACATCTTCAAAATGCTCTTTTACTCTTTTGTTTCCAAATTCAAAAACTTTAGTTGCCAGTCCGTCAAGGAAATCACGATCGTGAGAAACCAAAATTAAAGTTCCCTCAAAATCACGCAACGCATCTTTGATAATATCTTTAGTCTTCATATCAAGGTGATTTGAAGGCTCATCCAGAATCAATAAATTAACAGGCTCCAACAATAATTTAACCATTGCAAGACGCGTTTTTTCTCCACCCGAAAGTACTTTTACTTTTTTAGTAATATCATCACCCTGAAACATAAATGCTCCTAAGATATTTTTAATCTGTGTTCTGATATCTCCAACCGCAATATTATCGATAGTTTCAAAAATCGTAGCATTTTCATCTAATAAAGAAGCCTGGTTTTGGGCAAAATATCCAATTTGAGAATTATGACCAATTTCAACACTTCCTTCATCAACACCGATTTCTTTCATAATCGCCTTGATCATTGTTGACTTTCCTTCTCCATTCTTCCCAACAAAAGCAACTTTCTGACCTCTTTCGATTACGATATTTGCATCTTTAAAAACCACATGATCTCCGTACGATTTAGACATTTCCTTTACAATAACAGGATATTGTCCTGAACGTGGCGCCGGAGGAAATTTCAAACGTAACGCAGAAGTATCTACTTCATCAACCTGAACAATAACTAATTTTTCCAGCATTTTTACACGAGACTGAACGGCATCTGTTTTAGAAAAAGTTCCTTTAAAACGGTCAATAAACGTTCTATTGTCTGCAATCATTTTTTGCTGCTCATCGTATGCTTTTTGCTGGTGAATACGACGGTCTTTTCTTAATTCTAAATAATGAGAATATTTAGCTTTATAATCGTAAATTCTTCCCATTGTTACTTCGATAGTTCTGTTTGTAATATTATCTACAAACGCTCTATCGTGCGAAATTACCACAACCGCTTTCGCAGAAGTCAACAAAAACTCCTCTAACCATTGAATACTTTCAATATCCATGTGGTTGGTTGGCTCATCCAGTAAAATTAAATCCGGTTTTTGAAGAAGAATTTTAGCTAATTCGATACGCATTCTCCATCCTCCTGAAAATTCTGAAGTCTGACGTGTAAAATCTTCACGTTCAAAACCAAGACCCACCAAAATTTTCTCTACTTCAGCCTCGTAGTTTACCTCTTCAATAGCATAATATTTCTCGCTTAAGTCAGAAACTCTTTCGATCAATTTCATGTACTCATCACTTTCATAATCAGTACGAACCGTTAATTGCTCGTTGATTTCGTCAATTTCAGCTTTCATTCTAAAAATCTCACCAAAAGCTTTAGACGCTTCTTCCATTACAGTCGAACCATCTTTAGTCAATAAATGCTGAGGCAAATAAGCCACAACAGCATCTTTTGGTGTTGAAACATTTCCGGTTGAAGGTTTACTTTGTCCGGCGATTATTTTTAAAAGTGTAGATTTTCCTGCACCGTTTTTACCCATAAGGGCGATTTTATCATTTTCATTTATAGCAAAAGAAACGTCGCTAAAAAGTGTAGTTCCACCAAACTGAACCGAAATATCGTTAACTGTAATCATTTGTCTTTGTTAATTTGTTTAATCGGTTAATCGTTTATCTGACCACCCATTTTTTTCGTGGTGCAAAGATAGATTTAAATTAGATAATGTACCAATGAGATAATTAGATAATTTTGAAAATGTGTCACTTAGATAACTTACCAATTAAATAATGTCTTAATTGTAATAAACGAAACCGTAATGGTTTTTAATATTTCAAAATTTTAGTCTTATCTTGTAGTATAATTTTAAAAATCAGCAAATTATGAAAACGAAATTAAAACTGACCATCTACTTAATTGCAGGGTTAATATTTGGACTTTCTGCAAATGCTCAAAAAACTGTAATTAAAAAAGAGGCTTTGCCAGCAAATGCTCAAACTTTTTTAAAGACACATTTTGGTTCGAAAAAACCGAGCTACATACTACAAGACAAAGAGATTCTTTCTACAGAATACAAAGTTAAATTTGACAATGAGATCGAAATTGAATTTGACAAGAAAGGAAACTGGAAAGAAGTTGATGGCAAAAACTCTAAAATTCCAAAATCTATAGTTCCTAAAAAAATTGCTACTTACATAAAAACAAATTTCCCAAAAGAAGATGTCAGCAAAATAGAAATTGGAAGTTCTGGTTATGAAACAAAACTTAGTAACGGTTTAGAATTAAAATTCAACTTAAAAGAAACTTTTATTAAGATTGACAAATAAGGTAAATTAGAAAATGTGTCAATTAGATAATTAGACCATTTTACGCGCAATTAAACCCGACAGGTTTTCAAAACCTGTCGGGTTTTGTTTAAGGTTACAAGAATTATCTAATTGGCACATTTTCTAATTATCTAATTACCCAAATTCCCAAATGTTTCCAGAAAGTCAACTTAAATTTGGGCTTCTATTCTTACATTTGAAATACACAAAAACAGGCACGAATGAAAATTTTAATTATAGAAGATGAAGCTGGTTTACGTGAAGTGATTCAGCAATCACTTGAAAAGGAAAAATATAGTATAGAAACAGCGCAAGACTATATTTCAGGTTTTGACAAAATTGTTACTTACGATTACGATTGCATCTTAATCGACATCATGCTTCCCGACGGGAATGGATTAAACCTTCTTAGAGAAATAAAAAAACAAAAAAAGCAGAGCGCTGTAATTATTATTTCGGCAAAAGATGCCGTTACAGATAAAGTTGAAGGGCTTGACCTGGGTGCCGATGATTATTTGAGTAAACCGTTTCATCTATCTGAACTGCATGCCAGAGTAAAATCGGCTATGAGGCGCAATAATCACAATGGCGACAATACGATTGTCTGGAAAAACATCTCACTTTCGCCCGAACAAAGAACGGTTTCTATTAACAGTCAGGAATTGGTTTTAAACCGAAAAGAATTTGATCTCTTATATTACTTCATCATCAACCCAAATCGGTTAATTAATAAAACTGCTATCGCTGAATACGTCTGGGGCGATCATACCGATCAGGCAGATAATTTGGATTTTGTATATTCACAAATCAAAAATTTACGAAAAAAATTAAAAGACAGTCAGGCAGAAATGGACATTCAGGCGGTTTATGGGATTGGATATAAAATGACGTAATGAAATTACAAAACTACACGCTTCGCTATTTAGCACTTACTTTATTAATTATTATCCCAATCTGGGCCGGAATTTTTTATGTTCTAATTTTAGATGAAGTCTATGATAATATTGATGATGATTTAAAAAATTCAAAAATCATTATTATCCGTCATGCTTTTGCAGACCAAAAACTATTGAATACTCCTGAATTCGGTATTAATAAATTTACGATCAGACCGCTCCCAAAAGGCAATTACTCTTACAAAGATAAAATTACATCTACAAAAGAATTCATGGAATATGATAACGAGAATCAACCCATTAGAATTTTAAAAACGGTTTTCAGGGATCAAAAAGGAAACCCGCACGAATTAACCATAAAAGCTTCTATAGTAGAAGAAGATGAACTGCTTGAGGATTTGTTTTTAGCTTTAATTGGTCTTTATGTTATGCTGGTTATTAGCATCCTTGCTGTTAATCACCTGCTTTTGAAAAAAATATGGAAATCGTTTCACATTATCCTGGAGAATCTAAAAGGAATCAAACTTGGAGCTGGAAATAAACTAAAACCCATAAATTCTCCTATAAACGAATTTAATACACTGGCCGCTGAAGTAGAAAAAATGCTCAGCCGAAACGAAATTATTTATTCGAGTCAAAAACAATTTATCGAAAATGCTTCGCACGAATTACAAACTCCGCTAGCCATTAGCATTAATAAATTAGAATTATTTGCAGAAAACACCAATCTACCTGACGAGCAAATGATCGAAATTGGCAAAATTACCGACACCCTAAACCGGTTAACCCGATTGAATAAATCGTTGCTAATGTTATCTAAGATCGAAAATCAACAATATTCTGAAGAAGAAAACATCAATTTCAACCAACTTATTTTAGTATTAACAGATGATTATTCTGATTTGGCAGATTTTAAAAAAGTAAAAATCACAATAACCGAAAATGCTACGTTGTTTTTTACAATGAATAAAGGTCTTGCCGTAGCATTAATTAGTAATTTATTGAAAAACGCATTAATACACAATCACCCAAATGGTTTTGTAGATTTTATAATAAACGACAATGAAATTTTAATTTCAAATAGCGGCAGCAATACTCCACTAAATTCAAATTCAATCTTCAACAGATTTTACCGTCATACCACTACCAGCGAATCTACCGGCTTAGGTTTATCGATAGTAAAATCTATTATAAATAATTATTCTATTACTGTAGACTACGTATTTAACGACCACCATCAATTTAAAATCACTTTTCCTAAAAAGTAGTCTTTTTCTTTATTCTTTCCTAATTGTTTCCAGATTCAGGTTGTAGACTTGTATCAAATTTAAATATTCAATTATGAAAACGAGATCAAATCTGATTGGCTGTCTGTGCATTGGGCTACTCTTCGGACTTTCGGTTAGCGCGCAAAAGACTCCAATTGCCAAATCTTCTTTACCGGCAAACGCCCAGACTTTTCTAAAAACTCATTTTACAGGTCAGGAACCTAATTACATTATTGAGGACAAAGAAACTTTTACCAAAGATTACAAAGTTCAGTTCGCAAATAATATCGAAGTAGAATTTGACAGCAAAGGAAACTGGGAAGAAGTTGATGGAAACCACGCCGAAATTCCAACAACAATGATCCCAAAATCGATTCTATCTTATGTAAAAGCAAATTTCGCTAATACTGCAATTACAAAGATCGACAAAGGAAGCTGGGGTTACGAAGTAGATTTAAACAATGGCATTGAACTGGAATTTAATTCCAAAGGAAATTTTATACGAATAGATAATTAAACAACATTAAATTAATACAATCATGAAAAAAGTAATCTTATCTGGATTTATAGCTTTATCACTATTATTAACTATAACTTCATGCGATAACGACGATGACAGAGAATATACGATTCCCGCAACAGAATTACCTGCAAGTGTAAACACATTTATTACTACATATTTCCCTAACGCTACTTACCAATTGGTAAAAAAGCAAAAAACAGCAGATCGGGACGGTTCAATTTATGATGTTTACTTAACCAATGGTTTTGAAATTGATTTTGATGCCAACGGAAACTGGGTTGATATTGACGGAAATCATCAGCCGGTTCCAGTCGAATTGATTCCTGAAAAAATTAATACTTATGTAACTACAAATTATGTAAATCAATTCATAACCTCAATTGACAAAGAAAGCACGCACACAGAAATAGAACTTTCAAGCAATATTGAATTAATATTTGATACTCAGGGAAATTTCGTCAGAATTGACAAATAACATAAAACCCGACAGGTTTAAAAAAACCTGTCGGGTTTGCAAAAATTATCTAATTTTCAGATTGACTAATTATCTAATTAATCCTTTCTCCATTTCTTTGTCTCTTCAAAAATATGTTCTAAGATTGAAGCTTCAACTTCATCAAATTCAATATTTCTTCTACTCAAAACTAATCTTGCCGTTTCAAAAGCTTTTTTAGTTACATAAGTAGTAAATCCGGCAGCTCCGCCCCAAGAAAAACTCGGAACAAAATTACGAGGAAAACCTGAACCAAAAATATTAGCGCTTACTCCCACAACAGTTCCTGTGTTAAACATGGTATTTATACCACATTTACTATGATCTCCCATCATTAAACCACAAAACTGAAGTCCCGTTTTAGCAAAACCTTCTGTTTCGTAGCTCCACAATTTCACTTCTTCGTAATTGTTTTTAAGGTTTGAATTATTTGAATCTGCACCAATGTTACACCATTCTCCTAAAACAGAATCCCCTAAAAATCCGTCATGTCCTTTATTTGAATTTTGAAATAAAACAGAATTCTTCACCTCTCCTCCTATTCTTGATCCCGGACCAACAGTTGTCGCGCCATAAATTTTAGCATTCAATTTTACAGAAGCATTTTCGCATAAAGCAAAAGGACCGCGAATTACAGTTCCTTCCATAATCTCAGAATTCTTACCTATATATATAGGACCAGTTGAAGCATTCAAAGTTACGAACTCTAATTTTGCTCCTTCTTCAATAAATATATTTTCCGGCGCAATTACATTAACGCTTTTCGGAATTGGCTGTGATTTTCTATCTTCAGTCAGGTAAACAAAATCGGCACGAATTGCAGCATCATTTTTAGAGAAAATATCCCAGGTATGTTCAACTGTCAAACAATCATCATTATACTGAATGATTTCATAAGAATCAAAATCAACTTCTTCCTGATTTTCTGTTGTAAAAAAAGCAATTACGTCATCTCCTTTGAAGATTGCCTGATTTTCTTTTAAATCAGAAACCATTTCCGCAAGCACATCATTTGGCAAATATGCTGCATTAATCATTACGTTTTCTTCCAATTCAACCATTGGAAATTTCTCTGAAAGATATTCTTCAGTAATTGTAGTTATAGTAGAACCTAAACGGGCTTCCCATTTTTGGCGAATCGTCATAATCCCGATTAAGATATCAGCCACCGGCCTTGTAAAAGTAAAAGGTAATAAAGCATTCCGGACGGGACCGTCAAAAAGAATGTAGTTCATAAATAAAATGTTTGGAACTTGTTAAAATCTTGATTTGGTTATAGGGTTCAAAGTTACAAATATTTATGTTTTACATTAAACATGTTTTTATGTAAATAGCCACAAATTCATCAATTATTAATTTACCAGCACACTTATTTTAAAATTATATCCCTTTAATAAATTAATCGCATAAAAAAAGCCTTCCAATCGGAAGGCTTTTGTATAAGTAAAAACAGTTATTAGTTTTTAACGTGTTTTGCATATTTAGTTTTGAACTTGTCAATACGTCCTGCAGTATCGATAAGTTTAGATTTACCAGTATAAAAAGGGTGAGATGTTCTAGAAATCTCCATTTTTACAACTGGATACTCAACTCCGTCAACTTCAATTGTTTCTTTTGTATCTGCAGTAGATTTAGTGATAAAAACCTCATCGTTTGACATGTCTTTAAATGCAACTAATCTGTAATTTTCTGGGTGAATTCCTTTTTTCATCTTTTCTTTTATTTATTGTTTAGAGCATTTTTATCTTGAAGCTTTTCCATGGTTAGAAAAAGGTATAAACAACACTACTCTTTTTTTGTTTAAAAATTTAATTATTTTTGAGTGTGCAAATTTACAATTCTTTTTTAATAAACAAATACTTAGCCCACTTTTTTTTAGTTTATTTCGAAAAGCTTTTTTTATCTCCGATTATAGTGGGAATTACTATATTTGTGGATTAATTTTAAAACATATAGAAATATGATTAATGAAGTTATAAAAAAGAACGGTGTTACTTACGGAATTACCTTAGGAATTATTCTGGCATTAATTACAGCAGCTATATATGCCATAGATTTAAAATTATTTGTATCAGGCTGGATTGGCGGTTTAACTTTCGTTATTTATGTAGTAATAGGTATCTTATTACTTGTCAAAACAAAAAAAGACATCAATGGTTTTTTCTCTTTTAAAGATGCATTTACTACCTTTTTTATAACTACAATAATTGCTGTGACAATTTCTACTTTGTTCAGTATCCTGTTATTTAACGTCATTGATCCCGAAGCAAAAGCGACCATAAGCGACTTATTGATTAAATATATGGCTGAAACATTGCAAAAATTCGGAACTCCGGCTGCTTCAATAAATGAAGCATTAGCTAAAATGAAAGAAAACAATCCTTTCTCCACTATTGAACAATTAAAAGCGTTGATTTTCAGCATAGTTGGTTATTCTATTTTAGGATTAATTTTAGCTGCATTTTTCAAAAGCAAATCTACTCAAGAATAAAAATATAAATGAATTTATCTATACTTATACCGCTTCTAAACGAGGAGGAATCACTTAAAGAACTCTATTCGTGGATTATTAAAGTGATGCAATCCAACAATTACTCTTATGAAATCATTTTTGTAGATGATGGAAGTACGGATGAATCGTGGAATATTATTGAAAGCTTTTCTAACGAAAATCCAAATGTAAAAGGGATTCGTTTCATGAAAAACTTTGGAAAATCACAGGCTTTGCATGCAGGTTTTGCAAAAGCAAAAGGCGATGTGATTATTACTATGGATGCCGATTTACAAGATAGTCCGGATGAAATTCCTGAACTATACGAAATGATCACCAAAGAAAGATTTGATTTGGTATCCGGATGGAAAAAGAAACGATACGACTCTGTTGTGGCCAAAAATCTACCATCGAAATTATTTAACTGGGCGGCAAGAAAAACATCTGGCGTTGAGTTAAACGATTTTAACTGCGGATTAAAAGCGTACAAAAATGTTGTCGTTAAAAACATCGAAGTTTCTGGCGAAATGCACCGATATATTCCAGTTTTGGCAAAAAATGCCGGTTTCGGGAAAATTGGTGAAAAAGTAGTAATTCATCAGGCAAGAAAATATGGTGAAACTAAATTTGGAATGGAACGTTTTATAAACGGATTCCTGGATTTAATTACCATTTGGTTTTTATCAAGATTCGGAAAAAGACCTATGCACCTATTTGGCGCCATGGGTTCTATTATGTTTATTATCGGATTTCTGGCAGCAGGATATATAGGAGTTTCAAAACTATACCATATGTATACCGGAATGAAATATAGTTTAGTAACCAGCAATCCTTGGTTTTATATCGCTTTAACCACAATGATTTTGGGAACTCAATTATTCCTGGCAGGATTTCTTGGTGAAATTATTTTAAGAACTAAAAGTAACGAAGCACGATATAAAGTAGCGAGAGAGGTTAACTTTTAACTTAAGAAGCTGGTTACAATGAAAACAACCTTCTCTTTGTAGCTTCTTTAGACAGAAAAGATATAGTCCCGATCGATATCGGCAGCAGGACTAGCTCCTGAAAAAAAACTTATCTTTAATTAGAAACAATTATTTAAAAAGACATTTACATGAATATAGCTCCTAATATATTAAACGCAGTCAACGAATGGTTAACACCAACATTTGATCAGGATACACAAGCTGCTGTTAAGGAATTAATGACAACTTCTCCTAAAGAACTTGAAGAGAGTTTTTACAAAAACCTGGAGTTTGGAACTGGTGGTATGCGCGGCGTTATGGGCGTTGGAAACAACAGAATCAACAAATATACACTTGGAAAAAACACACAGGGATTATCAAATTACCTACATGAAGTTTTTCCAAATGAAGCATTAAAAGTTGTTATTGCTTACGATTGTCGTCATAACAGTAGTACTTTGGCAAAAGTTGTGGCTGATGTTTTCTCTGCAAATGGAATTCAGGTTTATTTGTTTTCAGATTTAAGACCTACTCCGGAATTATCTTTTGCGCTTAAATACTTAGGATGTCAATGCGGAATTGTTTTGACAGCTTCTCACAATCCACCGGAATATAATGGTTACAAAGTTTATTGGCAAGATGGAGGTCAAATTGTTCCTCCGCAGGATGCAGCCATTATAAATGTAATTGAAAATTTAGGCTACGACAAAATTAAATTTGACGCAAACGAAAGCCTGATTAAATATATTGATACCGATATCGACAAGGCGTTTATAAAATCGTCTATCGAAAATGCAAGTTTTAATACTCCTGCAGAAGCAAAAGACAACCTACAAATTGTTTTTACTTCATTGCACGGAACTTCTATAAAATCTATTCCTGACACTTTATCTCAGGCTGGTTACAAAAATGTTCATATTGTTCCTGAACAAGCTATTCCTGATGGAGATTTCCCAACAGTAAAATCACCAAATCCGGAAGAACCTGAAGCATTAACAATGGCTTTGGCTTTGGCAGATAAAACAAATTCTGACATTGTCGTAGGTACAGATCCTGATTGTGACCGTTTAGGTGTTGCCGTTAGAGATAATGACGGTAAAATGATTTTGCTTAACGGAAATCAAACCATGATTTTAATGACTTCTTTCTTATTGAAACAATGGAAAAAAGCTGGAAAAATTAACGGAAAACAATTCGTAGGTTCAACAATCGTTTCGACTCCAATGATGATGGAACTAGCATCAAGCTATGGTGTTGAATGCAAAGTTGGGTTAACAGGATTTAAATGGATCGCAAAAATGATCAAAGATTTCCCTGAACTTCAATTTATTGGTGGTGGTGAAGAAAGCTTTGGTTTTATGGTTGGCGATGCCGTTAGAGACAAAGATGCCGTTGCTGCAACCTTATTAATTTGCGAAGTTGCTGCACAGGCAAAAGCTGCTGGAAGTTCTGTTTACAAAGAACTATTACAACTTTATGTTGAAAATGGTTTCTATAAAGAACATTTGGTTTCTTTAACTAAAAAAGGAATGGAAGGCTTAGAAGAAATCAATCAAATGATGATTAATTTACGTCAGAATCCTTTAAAAGAAATCAATGGTCAGCGTGTGATTATGGTTGAAGATTATCAATCTTCTGTTGCATTAAATTTATTGACCAATGAAGAAACTACAATGGATATTCCAAAATCTAATGTATTGATTTATTATACAGAAGACGGATCTAAAATTTGTGCACGCCCAAGCGGAACTGAGCCAAAAATTAAATTCTACATCAGTGTAAATGCTGAAATAGAATCGGTTTTGGATTTCACTGAAGCCGAAAGTTTTTTAGATCAAAAAATACAAAATATCATTGCAGATATGCAATTGAATTAATAATCAATGAGTGACAAACCTGACACAACTACTCAACCAGAACTATTAAATTCAATTATAGGATTAATAGATCAGAGTCGTCATTTTGTCGCTAAAACAGTTAATCAGGAATTAACGCTCTTATATTGGAATATCGGAAAAAACATCAATGATGAAATTCTGAAAAACGATAGAGCTGATTATGGGAAGAAAATTATTCCTGCGCTTAGCGAAGCCTTAACAAAAAAATACGGCATTGGTTTTAACAAGAGAAACTTACAGAGTTTCATCAAACTAAACACTGTAATTGAAGACTTTACAATTTTGCACACACTGTGTGCAAAATTGAGTTGGTCTCATATTAGAAATATAATTTATATTGAAGACCACATAAAACGTGACTTCTATATTCAAATGAGCATTCACGAACGATGGAGTGTGAGAACACTACAAGAACGTATTGACAGCATGCTTTTTGAAAGAACTGCCATCAGCAAAAAACCTGAAGAAACTATTATTCAGGATTTAGCACTCTTAAAAAACGAAAAACAAATAAGTCCCGATTTAGCTTTTAAAGATCCTTACTTTTTAGATTTTTTAGGCCTGCACGACAGTTACTCAGAAAAGGATTTAGAAAGTTCCATTTTAGCTCAATTACAAAATTTCATTACAGAAATGGGTAGCGAATTTGCCTTTCTTGCCCGCCAAAAAAGAATAACAATTGATGATGAAGATTTCTACATCGATCTGCTTTTCTATCATCGTGGCTTAAGACGTTTAGTTGCCATTGATTTAAAATTAGGCAAATTTAAAGCTTCTTATAAAGGTCAGATGGAATTATATCTTCGATGGCTGGAGAAAAACGAGCAGAAAGAAGGTGAAAACAAACCAATTGGATTAATTTTGTGCAGTGAAAAATCACCGGAACAAATTAATTATTTAATGCTTGACAATGACGAACAAATCAAAGTCTCGGCTTATTTAACCCAATTACCAGAGAAAAAATTATTATTAGAAAAACTCGAAAGAGCAATTGCCATAGCACAAAACAATATTCATAAAAATGAGTAATTTCAAAAAAATAGTCCCTTTTATATATCCGTATAAAAAATACGCATTCTTAAACATTTTCTTTAATGTTTTGTATGCACTTTTCAGCACACTGTCGTTTGTTGCTTTAATACCGATGCTTCAGGTTTTATTTGATAAAACAAAAGCAAATACTATTAAACCAGTTTATACCGGTTTATTAGGACTTAAAGAATATGGCGAAAATTATTTAAGCTATTACATTACAACGACAAAAGGAACCCATGAATCGGGCTATGTTTTATCTGTAATGGTGGCGATCATAATTTCAATCTTTTTGTTAAAAAACTTAGCCGATTACCTGGCAATGTTTTTTATTAACTTTTTGCGAAACGGAGTTTTAAAAGACATGCGAAATGCTTTATACAAAAAAACACTAGAACTTCCTTTGGCTTTTTATTCTGAAAAAAGAAAAGGAGATGTAATTTCCAGAATTTCTGCTGATGTAAATGAGGTCCAAAACTCCTTTTTAGCAATTCTTGAACTTATCGTAAAAGAGCCTTTAACGATTATTTTTACGATAGCTACTATGCTTATCATTAGCGCTAAATTGACTTTGTTCGTTTTTATTTTTATTCCAGTTTCAGGATATATTATCTCATTAATCGGAAAACAACTTAAAAAACAATCCACCAAAGCTCAGGAAGAACAAGGAAGATTCCTTTCTACGATTGAAGAGACAATTGGTGGACTAAAAGTAGTTAAAGGATATAATTCTGAAAATTATTTTAATAGTGTTTTTCAAAATTCTACAGAACGTTTTTTCAACTTATCAAATAGTATTGGAAATCGCCAGAATTTAGCTTCTCCTGCAAGTGAATTTATGGGGATTTCTGTAATCGCCATATTACTTTGGTATGGAGGACAAATGGTTTTGATTGATAAAACTTTAGAAGGAGCTGCATTTATCGCCTACATGGGATTGGCTTATAATATCCTGACACCAGCAAAAGCGATCTCTAAAGCTTCTTATGGAGTAAAAAGAGGAAATGCCGCAGCAGAACGTGTTCTTGAGATTTTAGAACAGGAAAACACTATCGTTTCTAAAGAAAATGCAATTGAGAAAACAACTTTTGATAACAATATCAATATTCAGAATGTCAACTTTAAATATGAAGACGAAACGGTTTTAAAAGACTTTTCTCTTCAAATTAAAAAAGGACAAACTGTGGCACTTGTCGGACAATCGGGAAGTGGAAAAAGTACAATCGCAAACTTACTGACTCGTTTCTATGATGTAAATGACGGAACAATTTCTATTGACGACATCAACATTAAAGACATGAATCTGCAATCGCTGCGCAGCTTAATGGGTTTAGTTACTCAGGATAGTATTTTATTTAATGACACTATTAAAGCAAATATTTCTTTAGGAAAACTAGACGCTACTGATGATGAAATTATCGAAGCTTTGAAAATTGCCAATGCCTATGAGTTTGTTAGTGAATTACCACAAGGAATTTACACCAATATAGGTGATAGTGGAAACAAGCTTTCTGGCGGACAAAAACAACGTTTATCTATTGCAAGAGCAGTATTGAAAAATCCTCCAATTATGATTTTGGACGAAGCAACATCAGCATTAGATACCGAAAGTGAAAAATTTGTTCAGGTAGCTTTAGAAAATATGATGCAAAACAGAACTTCAATCGTAATTGCGCACAGACTTTCAACCATTCAAAAAGCAGATGTCATTGTAGTAATGCAAAAAGGAAGAATCGTTGAGCAAGGTACACATGAGGAATTAATTGCTCACAACGGAACTTATAATAAACTGGTAACGATGCAATCTTTCGAATCTTAAGATTTCTATAAAGACCACAAATATTCTACACAGATTAAGGAAATATTAAAACTAAGTTTAATTTCTTTAATCTGTGTTTATTTTTATAACTTTAGGTTAGTTAAAGAATAAATCCTGTAACGCTTCCTGAAATGTATCTTAAAAACCCCAATATAAAACTGCCAGACGATCCAAATACCATTGTCTGGAAATACCTAGATTTATCTAAATTTCTTGATCTTTTACTTTCAAAAAAATTATTCATGTCACGTTCTGACAAGTTTGAAGATCAGTACGAAGGTACTTTTAGCGAACCTACTTATGAAGAGATCAAAAAATTGGCGGTAGATAATCCCGAATTTTTAAATTACTATAAAACACATCGGGAAAAAGTTGCGATAAGCAGTTGGCATATTAACGAATACGAGTCGTTTGCCATGTGGCAGATTTTTACAAAAAACAATGAAGGTTTGGCTATTCAGTCTACAATTGGAAGACTGCAAAAGGCTGTAAAACCAGAAAACAATTTCGACCAATATATTGGCGAAGTCAACTACATCGATTATAAAAAAGAATATATTCCATTTAATGATCTATTCTTTCCCTTTTTATTTAAAAGAAAAAGTTTTCAATACGAAAGAGAAGTTCGTATTCTCAGTGATACTTCAAAAAGCGACATTAAATTAAATGATGGCTTAAAAATCAATGTCAACATCGATCAGTTAATTGAGAAGATTTACATTCACCCCAAATCTGAAAACTGGTATAAAAAACTGGTAATTGAATTGGTGGAACGCTTGGGCTTTGGATTTGAAATCGAAAAATCAGATTTAGAAAGTGATATTCTTATTTAAGGACCTGAGATGCTAAGGTACTAAGGTTCTTAGTTTTTTTGCCACGGATTATAGGATTAAATAATTTGTTATGTTGACTTAAAAAGAAAATCGTTTAGGAGTTTTTAAATTCCTAAACGATTTTCTTTTTATATTTTTTTTTAATTTGCAAAAAACCTTAGCACCTTAGTACCTTAGCGCCTCAGTACCTCAGCCTCTTAAATAGGCTTATACGATTTAACTTCCCATTTTTTAGAAGCCAGATCAATATAATTATAGTGTAAAACGTCGTTTTTATCAAACTGACCATTTTGATTTGTATCTTCAATGGTTCTGAAATACAAACGGTTTTTAGATTCTATCAAACTCCAGTCTACCAATTCCTGAAGATCCGGTGAAACTTTGGTAAAATTTTCTCCGCTGATATTACTTAAGTATAAAGTTTTAATATCTCCGGTATCAATTTTTCCGTCTTTATTAGTATCAGAATCCGTCAAAGTATAAACCATTACTTTATTCTGAGTTTTATCAGCTACTGTTTTTAAATAAGTAGCGGTTAAAATCAAAACTGGTTTATCTGATAAAGGGCGAATTGAATCTGAATCTACTTTCTGAAATTTTAAATTCTGTAAATATCCTGTAATTTCATTATCTCCTAAATTAGAAATCGTAAAACTCACATCGTTTACACTAGATGATCCGTAACGCGCTTTGGAACCTCTTTCAAAAACTCGTAAATCTCCAACTGGGTGAATTAAATAATTCGTTCCTTCCATCTGAATAGGCAAATCTGCAATTTCTATTTGCGTAGAATCTGTTTTTGCAATCACGCTTGATTTGTTTGCAGCATCATAAATTACCTTCGGTTTCTTAGCTTCGTCTTTACAACTCACTACAGTTCCGATGATTACTAAGGCGATATATTTTAAACAGTTTTTCATTTATGGCAATTATATTAGAATATCAAATATACTATTTTTGATTGTAATTTCTGGTTTTATTGAATTTTACTAAAGCAAGTACATTTAAAAGAACCAATCCTAAATAACCTAAAAAAATAAGCCAATTCTTTTTATACAAAGCTATATTACGTTCAAACTCTTCTCTTTTCCTTATTTCTAAAAAATAATCTCTATTAACTTCTTCATAAGCACATCGAAAATAATGTATCTTTTTCAAATTTTTATTTGGCTTAGGTTTGGGCATCATTAAAAGAAAGAAATCATTTTTATATTGCATGAAATTTGGCATCTGCTCAATTGCAAAAATATCCATTATTCTAATATAAACTTCGTATTGCATTTTACTTCCTAAATGCACCTGAATACCATTTATTGTATCATTCTCTTTATTTAATTTTCTTAAGGCAATCTCAAGATCATTCAACTTTTCTTTCTCAACAATCAAAGAGTTATTAAATGTAAATTTTTGATAATTTCTTTTTATAGATAAGAATACTTTTTCTGAGTTTGCATCCGGAAAACTAACATCTATACAACCAACAACTTTAAAGGCATCAACTTTATAAAAATGATAAAAACAAAACAAAGGAATCAAGACCAAAGAAATCATTCCCGGCACGTAAAAAATCTTTTTCCTTTTTTCACGTTTTTCGATCATAACCTCGCATTCAACTTAACGTTAAAAACCCTGGAAGTCATATAATTTGGAATCACATATTCATTTTTAGAATAAACATCACGAACCCAGGTATTGGTAATCGCATTTTGATTATTAAAAAGATTATAAATCTCTAATCCCAGAGACAACTCTTTAAAGTTTTTAAGCCAGCTTTTTTTTGTGCTTTGATTACTTGCATCTACAAAAACTTTAGCAAAACCAACATCAACTCTTCTATAATCGTTTAATCTGTTTTGATATAAATAAGGATCTGAGTAAGCCGGAGCGCCGCCTGGCAAACCAGTATTATAAACTAAATTCAGATACAATTTTACACTTGGAATATTTGGCATATAATCCTGAAACAACATTGCAAATTTCAAACGCTGATCTGTTGGTCTGGCGATATAACCTTTGTTCTCGTAATTTTCTTCTGTTTTTAAATATCCAAAACTAACCCAGGATTCAGTTCCCGGAACAAATTCTCCGTTTAATCTAAAATCAAAACCTTGCGCGTAGGCTTTTGCATTATTATTGGCAATATAACGAATTCGGACATTATCAATAGAATACACATTTACATCCGAAAGTGATTTATAATATACTTCGGTAACCCATTTAAAAGGGCGATTCCACATTCTGAAATTATAATCATTACCCAAAACAATGTGTACCGATTCCTGTGCTTTTACATTTGGATTCACAACGCCATTCAAATCACGTAATTCCCTGTAAAAAGGCGGCTGATGATACAATCCTCCGGAAACCCTGAAAACCATATCCATATCCCAGTCTGGTTTCATCGCAAACTGAGCTCGCGGACTAACTACAATTTGATTTTTACCTTCGACTGAAGCACCGGAAACATTCCAACTCTGAAAACGAGCTCCAAGATGATACCAAATCTGATTGGAACCCAATTCTGATTTCTTATTGAATTGTGCGTATCCCGAAAATCTGTTTATTGTATTAAAATTGGTTGCACGAACATCCTGATAAGGCAATAATGGACCAGCGTACGGTTGATAAGGCTGATTGTTTTTTGGCAAAATTACAAGCGGCTGATTAATAGAAAATCCGGCTGAATCAATTACCTCCCACTCTACAACACGATCCCGAATAGATTCGCGAGTATATTTTAAACCAAATTCCAGCTGACTGTCATTTAACCATTCTTTAAAACCTTTAATTTCGGCATTCGCAATTAAAGCATCGAGATCATTTCGGGCATGATTTAACTGCGAACCAATTCCGCGTGTAAAATCTATATTTTCTGTATTTCCTTCTTCATCAACATTTCCTAAACGATATTGCGCCAAAATATCAAAATGTTCTTGTTCTGTGGTATGAAATAAAGAGCCAATTAATTTTAAAGTTAAACTTGGTGAAACTTTATAAGTTGTTTTTAAAGCCCCAAAATAAGTATCGTATTTATCTTTTTCCTGACCTTCATAATAAACCGCAAGCGCCATTGGTTGGTCGACTGTACCAAATTTGGTCTGGCGGGTTAAAGGCTGATATAAATATTTGTTTTCAGAAATATTCCCTAAAAAGCTTATTTGCCATTTTTCGGATATATCGTAATTGATGTTTGTTTGAATATCTGCAAAAGTTGGTGTATAATTGGTTTCTGTATCCTGGCTATTCACCAAAAGGCTATTATTTCTGTAGCGAATTCCGGTAACGGCTGACCATTTTTTATTTTTAGAAACAAGATCAACTGCAGCACTTCCACCTAAAAAACTCGCTTCAAAAGCGGCTCCAAACTGAGTTGGCTTTCGATAAGTAATATCTAAAACGGAAGATAATTTATCCCCAAATTTAGCCTGAAATCCACCCGCCGAAAAATCAACGTTTTGCACTAAATCTGTATTGGTAAAACTTAAACCTTCCTGTTGTCCAGAACGAATCAGAAAAGGACGATAGACTTCGACTTCGTTAACATACACTAAGTTTTCATCGTAATTTCCGCCTCGAACAGCATATTGCGTACTTAATTCGTTATTTGAATTTACTCCCGGAAGTGTTTTAAGAATATTCTCGATTCCGGCATTGGCTCCAGGAATTCTTTTTATCGTTCCAACATCAACAGTAACAATTCCCTGAACACGTTTTCTGTTTTTAGAAGAAACAAAAACTTCACCCATCTGTTCTTCGGAATTATTCATAACAGGATTAAAAACAAAAACTTCATCTGGCTTTAAATTCACCGTCAAGCTTATCATTTTTAATGAAATATGAGTAAAAATTATCGAAGTTTTTTTATTTGAAACCACATCAATTTCAAAAAAACCATTCGCATCAGATTGTGTACTGTTTTTTCCTGTTGTTATATTAACATTGGATACAGGATGATTTGCATTATCTAAAATAATTCCTTTAACATGTGCATTTTGAGCAAATGAAAGACTTGTAAAAAATAGAAAAAGAAAAGCGAATATTATCCTGTTTACCTTCAATGACTTGGTTTTTATTTTTGTTGACTTCTAAAAAATTTAGTCTCAAAGATAGCAGAATTTCCTACATTATCAACTACTTCAATTTTCAGTGTATTTTCACCCTCGGTTAAATACTGATTATCAAAAGTATGTGTAATTTTTCTATTTTTATTCTCATATTCAAATAAAACCCAATTTCCGTTTAAAAATCCGTTGTACGATTTAATTCCGGATGATGCATCACTTATAATAAACTCAATTTTCCTTTGGTCACTAATCCATTTTCCTTCGACCGGTTTGGTTATTTTTATAACCGGAGCAATGGTATCCAGAACCAATCCGTATTGTCCAAGGATTTTAGCTTTGGCGGTAAAAACATCTCCTTTTCTAATTGTACCATTATAACTACTGCTTGCACCACTCATTCTTCCTATAAAAAGTTTATCGCGCAAGTTTTCCGGATAAGTATCGTTTTTTATGGTAATTGTAAAATTTGAATGCACTGGAACTGTATCATCATGAATATAAATTCGATTGTTTTTTACATCAAAATTTAAATTAAAATCATCATAAAATGTTTTAGCAGGAAAGAAGACCGACATATTATCTTTTTCAAAATTGGTATCTTTATTATATCTCACAAAATATGGAGATGTGACAGGTTCCGGCGCCACAAGCGGAGTTGCATTATCATATTCAATCGGAACAGTAATTGAATTTGCGTTCCCAAAATAATCCGAAACTTCAATTTTATATGAAGAAGCCAAATTTGGTTCAGCCGAAATTATCCCTCTAAGCGAATCTGTTTTAATAATACTCAATGCAAATGGAGTTTTCATAAAGAGTTTTTGTACACGCTGACTTGTCTTTTTATATCTTGGATAATCAATAAATGCATTTATATAACGCATTTCATCAAAAGAATAGGTGTTAAACTGATAATTGTAATTCTGATTTCCGTTTAAAAAAGTAGAAACATTAAAAACGCCATTTTTATTAAACGAAACATCATCAGTATCAACTGCATTAATTCCGAAACCGATTTTCCCATTTGCCTTTACTTTTCCGGCAAGATAAGTTCCATCCTTTTGCAAAGTTAAATTAAGCAACAAAGGCTGTTTTGACTGATTTACGACTGAATTATCTAACGGATAAACATATAAACTGGACAAAGTTGGTTTTTTAGTGTCTTTGATATTTTTATCAAAACCAAAAAAGATCGGATTAATTACAAATTCAGTTTTTGAATCCCTAATTTCAAAATGCAAATGCGGCCCTTCTGAAGATCCAGTATTACCTGAAAGTGCAATTAATTGTCCTTTTGTTACCGGAAGTTCGCCTGGTTTTAGAAACATTTCAATTTCATAGGCCTTCTCTTTGTAATGATTTTTAGTAACATATTCCTGAATTGAGCCCACTGTAGTTTGTAAATGGCCATAAACAGAAGTATAGCCATTTGGATGGGTTATGTAGATACACTTTCCGTTTCCGAAAGTCGAAATTTTTATTCTCGATACATAGCCATCGGCAATCGCATAAACATTTAATCCTTCTCTTTGATTTGTTTTTAAATCAAAGCCCGCATGAAAATGATTCGGCCTTAATTCCCCGAAATTTCCCGAAAGCTGCATTGGAATATCAAGTGGGGGGCGAAAATAATCTTTAGGATATTGTGTCTGAGCGAAAACAAAATGACAACACAAAAAGGCAAATACGGAGAATTTCATAACTAACATTTTTGCTAAGATAAAAAATTAACAGGGAAAAACCGAGAGTTAACACACAAAAACACAAATAATTGAATTTCATTAACTTACCTATTTTTAATGTAAAAAAATCGATAAAAAATTGCATTAATAAAAAGGAATACTAACTTTGTATGATTAAGTAATGAATAGGATTTATAATGAGTGTAATTGCCGAAATAATTGATACTCTTGAATATAAAGTCCAGAGGCTGTTTGAGAAATCAAAAGGTCTGGAGAAAAACAATCAGGTTTTACAATTAGAATTAACCAAAGCTGTTCAAATTATTCAGAAACAATCTGAAGAAATTGAAGCTTTGAAAAAGCAATATGAAACACTAAAAATAGCCAATTCGTTGCTCGGCAGCGACAATAATAAGAGAGAGACAAAGCTTAAAATAAATTCATTAATTCGCGAAATTGATCACTGTATAGCACAACTATCAGATTAGGAAACATGGACGGAAAGCTTAAAATCAAAATATCAATTGCAGACAGAGTTTACCCCTTAACGGTTGAACCCTCTCAGGAAGAAGGACTTCGCAGTGCTTCAAAAAAAATTGATGCTATGATCAAGCAATTCGAAGAAAGTTACGCCGTTCGCGACAAGCAAGATGTACTGGCCATGTGCGCCCTGCAATTTGCATCACAGGTTGAACAAAAACAAATTGACAACGCAATCGATGGAAATGAAACTATCGAAAGAATTAAAAATTTAAATTTGCTTTTAGATCAATATCTCGAAAACTAAACGTTCTTTACAGAAACTAAGATACTGCCTACATTAGTTCACAATTGGTAAACTCAACACTAACAATTTAGAATGAGCGAATCGTCACTACTATAGTATGCCCTCCTTTGGCTGGGAAACTTGAACAGTGAGTTAGCTCAAAACTTGTCTTTACGAGTTTATTCAAGCAATTAATGTAGGCTTTTTTATATATAAATTTTAACAAACATGGACATAATAACGATCATTATTTCAGGTATTGTGGGTATTGCAGCAGGTTTTGCAATAGCTAAAATTATCGAGAAAAGTAATATTTCTAACCTAATCAAAAACGCTAAAAAAGAGGCAGCTTCAATTTTAAAAGACGCTAATTTAGAGGCTGAAAATATCAAAAAAGATAAAATCCTTCAGGCAAAAGAACGTTTTATCGAATTAAAATCTGAACACGAACAAGTTATTTTAGCAAGAGATAAAAAAGTTGCTGAGGTAGAAAAACGCGTTCGCGATAAAGAATCTCAAGTTTCTAACGAGCTTTCTAAAGCTAAAAAAGTAAACGATGATTTTGAAGCTAAAACTCAAGAGTACAACAACAAAATTGAAGTTTTAGATAAAAAACAAAGTGAAGTTGATAAACTTCACAAAAGTCAGTTACAGCAATTAGAAGTAATCTCAGGACTTTCTGCAGATGAAGCAAAAGAGCAATTAGTAGAAGGTTTAAAAGCCGAAGCTAAAAGTAAAGCAATGTCTCATATTCAGGATACTATTGAAGAGGCAAAACTTACAGCACAACAAGAAGCGAAGAAAATCATCATTAATACAATTCAAAGAGTTGGAACAGAAGAAGCAGTTGAAAATTGCGTTTCTGTTTTCAACATTGAATCTGACGATGTAAAAGGTAGAATTATTGGTCGTGAAGGTCGTAACATTAGAGCTTTGGAAGCTGCTACAGGAGTTGAAATCATTGTTGATGATACACCAGAAGCTATTATCCTTTCTTGTTTTGACCCTGTTCGTAGAGAAATCGCTCGTTTGTCATTACACAAATTAGTAACTGACGGACGTATTCACCCTGCAAGAATTGAAGAAGTTGTTGCCAAAACAGCTAAACAAATCGATGACGAAATTATTGAAGTTGGAAAACGAACTGTAATCGACTTAGGAATTCATGGTTTACACCCTGAATTGATTAAAGTTGTGGGTAGAATGAAATACCGTTCTTCTTACGGACAAAACTTATTACAACACTCAAGAGAAGTTTCTAAGCTTTGCGGTATTATGGCAGCAGAATTAGGACTTAACGTAAAATTAGCAAAAAGAGCTGGTTTACTACACGATATTGGTAAAGTTCCAGATACAGAAAGCGATCTTCCGCACGCACTTTTAGGTATGCAATGGGCTGAAAAATATGGTGAAAAAGAAGAAGTATGTAATGCAATTGGAGCGCACCACGACGAAATAGAGATGAAATCATTATTATCTCCAATTATTCAGGTTTGTGATGCCATTTCAGGAGCGAGACCAGGCGCTAGACGTCAGGTTCTGGATTCATACATTCAGCGTTTGAAAGATCTTGAAGAAGTAGCATACGGTTTCTCTGGTGTAAAAAATGCTTACGCAATTCAGGCTGGTAGAGAACTTCGTGTAATCGTAGAAAGTGAAAAAGTTTCTGATGATAATGCAGCAAATCTTTCATTTGAGATTTCACAAAAAATCCAAACAGAAATGACTTATCCGGGTCAGGTAAAAGTGACCGTAATTAGAGAAACAAGAGCAGTTAATATTGCTAAATAAATCCTCTAAAACATAAAAACAAAGAAGGCTATCTTTAATTAGATAGCCTTCTTTGTTTTATATCAGTTTTAAAATAGCGTTACAAATCCCCAAAGATAATTTTAAAACTCGTCCCTACTCCAACTTCACTTTCCACTTTAATCGTTCCCTTCATTGCTTCTATTTGATTTCTGGTGATATATAAGCCAATTCCGCGAGCTTCTTCATGTTTATGAAAGGTTTTATACATTCCGAATAAAAGATCGCCGTGAATCGCTAAATCAATCCCTAAACCATTGTCTGTAATTTTTAATGATTTATGTCCGTCCGGTTCAATTGCAAAATCAAAAATAATTAAAGGATCACGATCCGGATGCGCATATTTTATGGCATTGGTGGTAAAATTCAGCAAAACACTTTCCAGATATGCCGGATTAAAATTAATAGTGAGATAATTTGGCACATTATTAATCATTGTAACATGCTTACGTTTATCAAATCCTTTAATTGTTGAAATTGTTTTTTCAATATACTCACAAAGTTTCAACGGAACAACCGCAATATTGATATTACTTTGCGTTTTTACAATTTGGGTTAGATTTGAAATAGTATCATTCAAATCATTGGAAACAGTTCGCAAATGTATCAACATCTCATTTACGGTTTGCTTATCGACATCGGCATCAATAAAATCTAAAATTGATTTTATATTCCCCGCCTGCGTATTTAAGTTATGCGAAACTATATGCGAAAAATTCAGCAATCTGCTGTTCTGATCGCTGTATAATTTCATTGTTTTCATCAGCTCTAATTCTTTCTCTTTCTGCAAAGAGACATCTGTGTGCGTACCGATGACCCGCAAAGGCTTTCCGTTTTCATCACGTTCAATCACTTTACCGCGATCCAGAATCCATTTATAATGTCCGCTCGAAGTCATTACACGATGGTAATTTTCGTAATACGGAATCTTATTATCAAAATGCTCGTGAATATCAGAGTAATATTTTGGGAGATCATCAGGATGAACAATTTTGTCCCAACGTTCCGGATCATCAAAAATATCTGTTGATTCTAATTCTAAAATTTTCAACGAAAGTGAAGAATAAAAAACACTATTGGTTACCATATTCCAATCCCAGATTCCAACTGTAGAAGCATCGAGAGCAAACTGAAAACGTTCTTCGGATATACGAAGCCTTTCTTCTTTATCTTTTAAATCGGTGATATCAGAAACATGTCCAAAAAAACTCACGCGTTCGTCAGGAGATTTTTCAGTTTTGCAGGAAACCTTAAACCATCGTAAACCTTTTTTGGGTAAAACAGCCCTAAATTCAATCTCCCACGGTTTTACGTCTTTTCGTGCAGCAACTAAAGTCTCAAAAAAGAAATTTCGATCGTCTGGAAAAATGCGGTCGTAGATAAGCAATTTAATTTCGTTGGTAAATTCTGTAGCAGAAATCTCAAAAATATCATCAGCAGATTTACTAACAAGAGGAAAAGAGTAATTATTATCTTTATCTATTACAAACTGAAAAAGCAAATCGGGCATTTCAGCCAATAATTTTTTATAAAAATTATTTACTTCCAAGCAATCTTCATTTCCATATAAATCAAAAACCATACATTACCTTTTTTAGCAAATTCAATCATTAAAACAGGATAAAAGTAAAAAAATGCAGTTTGTCGATTTTATTTACCTTTAATAGAAAATATCATACAATATATTAATTTTTGGGATAAAAATACCTGCCTGCAAAAAAATTATTTTCGAGGGTGAAAGGAATACATCACTTCTTTTAAGAAACTTCTGTCTAAATGCACATAAATTTCTGTGGTCGTAATTGACTCATGTCCCAACATTAACTGAATGGATCTTAAATCTGCGCCGTTTTCTAATAAGTGAGTTGCAAAAGAATGACGAAGCGTATGCGGGCTAATATTTTTCTTTAAACTTACCTTAACAGCGAGATCTTTTATAATAGTAAATATCATAGCCCGGGTAAGCTGGTTACCTCTTCTGTTTAAAAACAAAGTATCCTCAAAACCTTTCTTTATAATTAAATTAGAACGGATTTCATTTTTGTAAATCTCAATATATTTTTTAGTCAGTTTTCCGATAGGAACAAATCTTTCTTTATTTCCTTTACCGGTGATTTTAATAAAACCTTCTTCAAAAAACAGATCCGATATTTTAAGCGAAATTAATTCTGAAACCCTCAAACCACATCCATATAAGGTTTCTAAAATTGCTCTGTTTCGCTCACCTTCATTTGTACTTAAATCAATTGCGGCAATAAGTGCATCAATTTCGCTTACCGCTAAAGTATCCGGCAATTTACGTCCCGTTTTTGGTGTCTCTATTAATTCTAACGGATTGTCGTTTCGGTAATCTTCAAAAACCAAATAATTAAAAAAGCTTTTAAGCCCCGAAATAATGCGCGCCTGCGATCTCGGATTTACTTCTTTTGAAACCGCATATATAAATTCCTGAACGGTTTCGTCCTTAATTTTTACAGGAGAAACATCAATTTGATTTGTTTCTAAAAAAAGACACAAACGCTCGATATCAAAACTATAATTTTCGATCGTATTTTTAGACAAACCTCTTTCTATGCGCAGATACGACTGATAATCTTTTATATAATTACTCCATTTCATATTTACAAAGTAAAACATTTTTAGCATAAAAAAACCTGCCCGAGTCAGGAAGGTTTTTAAATATTTTATACAAAGAAAGTATTAGAATTTGTATGCTAATGAAAATGCAAAATTGCTGTTTTTAAAGTTTGCATTATACAAATCAGGATAATCCTGAGATTCATCAGAAGTATCATTTGCATCTGTTAAACCAATAGTGTAACGAGCATTTATAGAAATGTTTTCTGTAAAATTATATCCACATCCTAAATTGAAACCAAAATCTGTTGATTTAAAAATATCACTAACATCTTCACCTCTGGCTTTGGCAGAAAGTAAAAAGCCAATTTGAGGTCCCGCTTCAACAGAAAATGCATCTGTAATGTAATATTTAGCCAGAACCGGAATATTTAAATAATTCACTTTTACGGTAGTATTAGAATCTCCGTTGAAACCTTCAATTGTTGTTCCTTGTGTAGAAAACAAAAATTCAGGCTGAATTGCAAATTTTTCCGCAACCTTTATTTCCGCAAAACCTCCAATATGAAAACCTATTAAAGATTTGACATCTTCCTGATAACCTGTAAAATTGGAAACATTTAGTCCGCCTTTTACCCCATATCTGGTCGATTGCGCATTCAAAAATCCAAATACCATAACTGCTATTGCAGATAAAATTACTTTTTTCATTTTTTATCTTATTTAAATTATCATTTACAAAAATAAGTTTTTTCCTATAGCATTGTTGTGTTTTTTATTTAAATATTACTTATAAAAAAACCTTCCTGAATCAGGAAGGTTTTAAAGTATTTTATTCTAAGAAGATATTAGAATTTATAACCTAAAGTTACTGCAAAAACACTGTTTTTTGGGCTATCGTAATAATCGTCCCAAGTCTCAGCATCATTATCTGCTATATTAGACAAACCTACAGTATAACGAGCATTTACTGAAAAATTATCAGTAAAGTTGTATCCAACTCCAAAATTAAATCCTGTATCAACAGATTTAAAACCATCTTTAACATCTTCTCCTTCGCTTTTCGCAGAAACTAAAAATCCTAATTGTGGTCCAGCTTCAGCAGTAAATTGTTTAGTGATATAAAATTTAGCTAAAACAGGTACGTTGATATAATTTAGTTTAGTATCAAAATCGCTATTACCAAATTTAAGCTGAGCACCTTGAGTAGAAAATAAAAGCTCTGGCTGAATAGACAATCTCTCAATAACTTTAATCTCGGCAAAACCTCCAACTTGAAAACCTACCAAAGAGTTTGCATCATAGTAATTACCTCCAGCAAAAGATGTGATATTAAGACCTCCTTTTACTCCAAATCTTGTTTCCTGAGCATTCGTAAATGCAAAAGCCATTACTGCAATCGCAGATAAAATAATTTTTTTCATTTTTTTTGTTTAGGATTAAATTAATTGAGCCAAATATAAAAATATACTGCTTAAAAAAACACTTTTATTTTAACAAATAAATTAGTACTCCCAATAATCAAAATCTCGTTTAGTACTCCTTTAAATCTTTAAATAATTTATACGTAGATTTTTCCAGACATATCTTATTTTACTATTCATATTAACTATGTATAAATCAAGCTTATTAACAATTTTTCTTTGATTCGTTTAAACTAACTTAAGTCGATATTTCTAGTATTGCCAAAACCATCAGAAGCAGCTAAGAACAACTTTTCTTATTATTTATTATTCGAAATTTAAATTTAAAAATAAGACTATACTGATTAAAAAATAATTGAAATCAAAAAAAGCCTTAAATAAATAAGACAGAATTAGACTACAAATAAACAACTGATTTTCAAACAATTAAAAGAAAATCATCAACATTCGCTACCTAAAGACAAATAAAAAAGTGTCAATTTTAATAATTATATAAAGGAAGTTATAAAACAATAAATCTAAAAAAATGTAGTTTTGACCTGTAGATAACATTTTATAAATACCAATTTTTAAAAACCTTTTTATGAAAAAGATACTTTTAGTAGCTGCATTTTGCCTTGCAACATCTGCTACAGTACACGCACAATTGTTAAAATTAGGAGTTAAGGCAGGGGTTAACTTTGCTAGTCAAACGGGAGATTTTCCAGATCAAATTAATAAAGACGGAATTACAAGTTTTCATGCTGGTTTGGTTGCAGAAGTAAAATTATTAGAGAAATTTTCTATACAACCAGAGCTTTTGTACTCTACTACTGGAGCATCATATAAATTTAGTGATGTTAGCGAAGACATTAAAAACGAATTAGGATATATCGCTATTCCGGTTATGGCAAAATTTTATTTAAATAAAACAATAAGTCTGGAAGTTGGTCCACAAGCTTCTTTTTTAGTTAGCGAAAGAAACGACTTCGATGTTAAAAATGGTGAAACTTTCGAGTTTGGTGTTAACGCCGGATTAGGAGTAAAACTTACAGAGAGCATCTTTTTACAAGGTCGCTACGGCTTAGGTTTGACAGACGCTTCTAAAAATGCTGATATCAAAAACTCAGTATTTCAAATTTCTGCAGGATTCATGTTCTAAAAGAATATCACATAGTTTTATAAAAACCGTTCTATTAATTAGAACGGTTTTTTTATTTTTACACTTCTTGAAAAATGAGTTCAAATCACTCTAATTAAAATTAAAACCATTTATGAAAATCTGCATTATCAACGGACCCAATTTAAATCTTTTAGGAAAAAGAGAACCGGAAGTTTACGGAAGTCAGACTTTTGAAGATTATTTTGAAACGTTGCAGCAAAAATTTCCAAACATTGAACTTTCTTATTACCAAAGTAATATAGAAGGCGAATTGATTGGAAAAATTCAGGAATGTGGTTTTACTTTTGATGGAATTATTTTAAATGCCGGTGCTTATACGCACACTTCTATAGGTTTGGGCGACGCGATGAAAGCCGTTACAACTCCCGTAATCGAAGTTCATATTTCAAATACTTATGCGCGTGAAAGCTTCAGACATCAATCGTATTTGTCCGGAAATGCAAAAGGTGTTATTTTAGGTTTTGGCTTAAAAAGCTACGAATTAGCTATTCAGTCTTTTTTGTAAAACGTTATTTAACAAATTATTAATAAGCTCATTTTTAAGTTATTTTATTTTTGTGAGAGAAACCACTTTCATGAAAAACTATACTTTATTTGCCTTTTTATTTTTTTCAATTTCAACCTTTGCGCAAATCAAAGGCACAATTACAGACGAAAAAGGAAATCCTTTGCCTTTCGTTTCCGTTTTTGAAGAAAACACTTATACAGGAACAACTTCTAACGAACAGGGAAAATATCAACTCAACGTAAAAGAGATTGGTAAAAACCGAATCGTTTTTCAATATTTGGGTTTTAAAACTCAAAAATCGACTGTTTCAGCAGATTCAAAAACCGTGACATTAAACATTGTACTGCAGGAAGAAAGTTTTGCATTGAATGAAGTGGTTATTGATCCCAAAAACAATCCTGCAAATGCAATTATAAAAAGTGCAATTGCAAATAAAAAAGACAATTCTGAAAAAACAGCACGTTACACTGCCGATTTTTACTCCAAAGGAATGTTTAAAATAAAAGATCTTCCAAAGAAAATAATGGGATTGAAGGTCGATATCGGCGAGGAAATGGCTTCAAATTTAGACTCGACCGGAACCGGAATTTTATATTTATCAGAAACGATTTCGAAAATTTCTTTCGAAAAACCCGGAAAATTAAAAGAGAAAATCATTGCTTCTAAAGTTTCAGGAAACAATAAAGGATTTAGTTATAATACAGCTACTTTATCGACTTATGATTTTTATGACAATACATTAGAATTCAACATTAACCTTATCTCTCCGATCGCAGATAATGCTTTCAATTACTACAAATACAAACTAGAAAGTACTTTTTTTGACGACAATAATCAGCAAATTAATAAAATTAAAGTCACACCAAAACGTGATAAAGAACCTGTTTTTGAAGGTTACATTTACATAGTCGATGATAGTTTTGCCATTTATGCCATCGATTTGGACATAAAAGGGTATAGAATGAAAAATGAATTTACTGAAACTATGAACTTAAAGCAGAGTTTCAGCTATAACACTAAAAATAAAGTATGGTCAAAAAATGCACAGACTCTTTCTTTTAATGCCGGTGCTTTTGGTGTAAAGTTTTCCGGAAAATTCAATTATGTTTATTCGAATTATGAGTTTCCGGCTTCTTTTGAAAAGAAAACATTTGGCAATGAAATTGTAGCTTTTGAAGCCGACGCAAATAAAAAAGATGATGCTTTCTGGAATCAAATCAGACCCATTCCTTTAACGATTGAGGAAAGCAATGATTATACTAAAAAAGACAGTTTACAAACCATAAGAAAGTCTCAGAAATATACTGATTCTATAGATGCCAAAACCAATAAGTTTAAAATATTGGATATCATTATGGGTTACGAATATAAAAACACTTTCAAAAAATACTCTTTTGAGTATAACGGCTTACTGAATCTTTCTTCATTAAGTTTCAATACGGTACAGGGATTTAATCTTGATTCTGGTTTTTCATTTAAAAAATGGAATGAAGAAAAAGGAACCCGTACTTCTATAAGTACAACATTTAATTATGGTTTCTCGGATGAACGTTTTCGCGTTACGGGCGAGTTCAGTCACAAATTCAACAATATAAATTATGCTACAATTTGGGCTTCGGGCGGAACAAAAGTTGCTCAATTTAATAGTGCTCAACCAATAAGTAACTTTGTCAATTCTATAAGTTCATTGTTTTTTAAAGACAATTATATGAAACTTTACAATTTAGAATTTGCTCAGATCAATTATTCGCAAGATGTGGCAAACGGAATAAATCTAAATGCAAAAGTAGCTTACGAACAACGAAAACCATTGTTTAATACAACGGATTATTCTTTCTTTAAAAAAGATGATATTTATTCCTCCAACAATCCGCTGGCACCAAATGATTTTACAACTCCGGCTTTTGATCCTCATCATTTATTTAAAGCGGCTTTGACCGCCCGAATCGATTTTGGAAATAAATATATTTCCCGTCCTGACGGAAGATATAATTTTAAAAATGATAAATACCCAACGCTCTTTCTGGCTATTGAAAAAGCTTTTGCTGCCAGCGAAAAGAAATATGAATTTGAAAGAATCGGTGCTTCCGTACAATATGATTTGTCCTTAGGAAACAAAGGAATTCTGGGAATGAATTTTAGAGGTGGAAAATTCTTTAATGCCGAAAATATTTCTTTTATCGATTACAGACATTTTAACGGAAACCAAACTCACATAGGCACAACTGATCGTTATCTAAATGTTTTCAACCTAATGCCTTATTATGCTAACAGTACAAATAACAGCTATTTTGAAATGCATCTGGAACATAATGACATGGGATTTGTAACCAATAAAATTCCGTTGATAAATCTTTTAAAATCGACAATGAATATAGGATTTCACGCTTTGGCAATTCCGGATAAAAAGCCTTATTCTGAGTTTACAGTTGGTCTAGACAATCTTGGGTTCGGAAAATTTAAATTCTTCAGAATAGATTATGTTCATTCATACCAAAGCGGAATTCAGCAAAATGGTGTTGTGTTTGGTTTGAAGATTTTGAATGTGTTGGATTAAAGGAAAGGTGCTGAGGTTCTGAGATGCTAAGATTCTAAGTTTTTTCTAAACTCCGCTTTGGTTAAAACCAAAGGTTATGTTTATAAGAGTAAATCTCATAGTTTAAAATAAAAAAACCGCTTAAATTGTGGTCTGGTTTTACGCAGATTTCACAGATTTAAGCGGATTTTTTTATTTTTGTACTACACTTTGCGAGGGCTTCGACTTCGCTCAGCCTGACAAGCGTTATCAAAGGAAAACCTTAGTACCTTAGAACCTTTGCCCCTTTGAACCTTTAAGAATGATAATCATCTGGCTCGATATGAATCAACACATTTCCGAGTTCCGGGATTTCTTCTTTTAATTTATCTTGCAATTTGTGTGACAATTCATGTCCTTCTTTTACCGAAATTTTAGCCGAAACTATGGCATGAAGATCTACGTGATAACGCATTCCTGCTTTGCGGATAAAACATTTCTCGGTTCCAAGAATTCCTGGTACCAACAATGCTTTTACGCGAATTTCTTCAACTAGATCATCATTTAAATTTTCATCCATGATTTCACCGAGTGCCGGCCTGAAAATCTTATAACTATTATAAAGAATAAAAAAAGCAGCAAAAAGTGCCGCCCAGTCATCAGCAGATTCATAACCTTTACCCATAACGAGCGCAATCGTAATTCCGATAAACGCCGCTACCGAAGTTATGGCATCACTACGATGGTGCCAGGCATCGGCAGCTAAAGCAGAACTATTAGTTTGCTTGCTGCGTTTCATTACTAGTCGGAATGAATATTCTTTCCAGATAATAATAGCTCCCAAAACATATAAGGTCCAGGATTTAGGCAAATCATGAGAAACCCTGATATTCGCAATACTTTCGTAACCAATAATAGTTGCCGAAGTAATTAAAAATCCAACTACCAAAAAAGTAATTAAAGGTTCTGCACGACCATGACCGTAAGGGTGATTTTCATCGGCAGGTTTATTAGAATACTTGATTCCGAATAAGACCAGAAAAGACGAAAAAATATCGGTTGTTGACTCAATTGCATCTGCAATCAAGGCGTAAGAATTGCCAAAAAAACCTGCTAAACCTTTTACAAGGGCTAAGCAGGTGTTTCCAACTATACTAAAGTATGTAGCTTTTATAGCTTTTTGTTCGTTTGTCATAACGGACATCTATTTTTTTTCCAAGAATTCACGAATTTAAATCTTCAAAGATTATCAAAAATAATTCGTGAATTCGTGGCTATTTCAATTTAGGCTCTTACAATTTTTGCTCCAATTGCTCTTAAACGCTCATCGATACGCTCGTATCCACGGTCGATTTGTTCGATATTCTGGATTGTACTTGTTCCTTTTGCAGAAAGCGCTGCGATCAATAATGAGATTCCTGCACGAATATCAGGAGAAGACATTGTTGTCGCTTTTAGTTGAGACTCAAAATTATGCCCCATAACCACCGCTCTGTGCGGGTCACATAACATGATTTTTGCTCCCATATCAATTAATTTATCCACGAAGAATAAACGACTTTCGAACATTTTTTGATGAATTAAAACATCTCCTTTTGCCTGAGTTGCCACAACCAAAACGATACTTAATAAATCTGGAGTAAATCCTGGCCAAGGTGCATCTGCAATTGTAAGGATAGAACCATCGATATCTGTTTTTACTTCGTATCCGTCTTTATGAGCAGGAATGTAAATATCGTCGTTACGTTTTTCGATTGTAATACCTAATTTTCTAAAAGTATTCGGAATCAAACCTAAATTTTCCCAGCTTACATTTTTGATTGTAATTTCACTTTTTGTCATAGCCGCAAGACCAATCCAAGAACCAATTTCGATCATATCCGGTAAAATTCTGTGCTCACATCCACCAAGGCTTTCAACACCTTCGATAGTTAATAAGTTAGAACCAACTCCAGTGATTTTGGCTCCCATAGAGTTCAACATTTTGCATAACTGTTGCAAGTAAGGCTCACAAGCAGCATTGTAAACTGTCGTAATTCCTTTTGCCAAAACTGCAGCCATAACAATGTTTGCTGTTCCAGTTACAGATGCTTCGTCTAATAACATATCTGTACCTGTTAAACCTCCTTCAGGAGACTCAACACCATAAAAGTGATCTTCTCTGTTGTATCTGAATTTTGCTCCAAGGTTAATAAAACCTTCAAAGTGCGTATCTAATCTACGACGACCAATTTTATCTCCTCCCGGTTTTGGAATATATCCTTTTCCGAAACGAGCCAAAAGCGGTCCAACAATCATAATAGAACCACGAAGTGCTCCACCTTCTTTTTTGAAAGCTTCAGTTTCTAAATATCCAACATTAACCTCATCAGCCTGAAAAGTGATTGAACTTGGTTCATTGCGTTGAATTTTCACCCCTAAATTACCCAACAAAGTGATTAATTTATTGATGTCTATAATATCAGGAATATTATTAATTTTTACTTTCTCTCCTGTTAGAAGCACGGCACATAAAATTTGTAATGCCTCATTTTTTGCTCCTTGTGGAGTGATTTCTCCTTTTAAAGGAATACCTCCTTCGATTTTAAAAATTCCCATAGATTTCTTTTAGGTTCTAAAGTTCTTAGATTCTAAGGTTCTGAGCTAAAATCTTAGCATCTTAGTCTCTTAGCATCTTAGCCCCTTTTTTATTTCTGATTATTATTTTTCTGAAAAGGTTTTTTACCGCCTTTATTGTTGTTATTCTTGTTGTTCTGAATTTTTGGCTGTCCGGCCGGTGAGATTTTATTTGACATACGCTTATTTGTACGCATTAAATCAGTTGTATTCAGAAGCTCTTCTGTGCTTTGTAATAAATTGATTTTTCCTCCGGATAACTCATATAAATGTTCGAAAATGACATCGTCTTTTACCGTGTCTTTGTTCCAGCTCAAAAATGATTTTTTCATATGATTTGCAATCACCAAAACCAAAGCGTTTTTCATCTCGCCATCTTCCCATTTATTGGCAACATCAATCATATATTTGATGTTATTACCATAAAATCTGTATTTCGGAAAATTTTGCGGGTATTGTAAAACATCCGGCTTTAACTCCAAAACTTCTCTCGACGGAATTGGATATGGCGACTCTACATCTAATTTAAAATCAGACATTATAAAAAGCTGATCCCATAATTTATGCTGAAAATCGGGTACATCACGCAAATGCGGATTCAAGCTCCCCATTACCTGTATGATGTATTTTGCCGCTTTATTACGCGTTTCAGCATCTTCAATAACAGTTGCCTGATCGATCAGTTTTTGCAAATGACGACCATACTCCGGAATCAATAAACGCTGTCTTTCAGAATTGTATTCTAAATTAAAAACGACGTCGTTGGCATTCTCTTTTTTATATTTTTCGTTCATAAGTTATAATGAAACTATACCTTCTATTGTAGAAACTTCTTTGTATTTACTAATCACATGATCAGAACCGTGCATTGTAACGTCTACAGAAATACTGGTAAATTTACCGGTTTTAGATTTTGTTGTTTTAATAACGGCACCCATACTGTCAAAAGCTTTTTCAACACGCTCTACATTATCTGCAAGTGTTGGCACTATAAATTTATACAAATATTCTGCAGGCCAAGTATTTGAGTTATCTAATTCGACCTTTAATCTTTCGTAAAATTCGGCTGTATTTTTTTCTTTATCGTTCTCCATTCGTAATTAAAAATAAACGCAAATATACGCTTTTGATTTTAGATTTATGATTTTAGAATTTAGATTTTTTGACTCTAAAAATGAGTGTGTGTTTTTGACACGAATTACACTAATCAGCACTAATTATTCCATCTTAAAACTCAATTTCCTTAATTTTAATTAACTTGGCAAATCAAAAAAATAAAAATTAGCCAAATTTGTCAAATTCGTAGCACAAAAACTTTGCGCCTCTGCGTCTTTGCGAGATTAAAAACACAATGCGATGAAAAAAATCATCTTCTTCCTTTTTACATTTTTTACTTTTTTCAACAGTAATGCACAAGAAGTAAAAACCATGGCTTACTTCCAAAACGATACTTTAAAACTGGATTTAGATTTATATCTGCCAAAGAAAAAAGCGAATGAAAAAATTCCGCTAATTATGTTTGCTTTTGGAGGAGGGTTCTCTGGTGGCGAACGTACAAGCGAAAAGGAATTCGGAATGTTTATGGCCCAAAATGGTTATGCAGTTGCCAGCATTTCGTATACTTTATATATGAAAGGAAAAGATTTTGGCTGCAAAGGAACCTTGACCGAAAAAGTAAAAGCCATTCAGATTGGCGTTAGCGATATGTGGCAGGCAACTTCTTATTTAATTGAAAATGCCGATAAATATAATCTCGATACTTCAAAAATCTTTATTTCCGGAATTAGTGCCGGAGCCGAAATTGGTTTTCACGCCACTTTTTGGGATTATAAACTAATGAATTTATATAAAAATAATTTGCCTGAAAATTTCAAATACAAAGGTTTTATCGGTGGTTCGGGCGCCATTCAGGATATTAATTTAATTACAAAAGAAAAAGCGATTCCGATGTTATTGGCGCACGGAAATAATGACGATACGGTTCCGTACAGTGCGGGCTCACATCGCTCATGCCCAACAAATGCTTCAGGCTGGCTGATTCTTTTTGGTTCTTATGCAGTTTACAATCAAATGAATGTTTTACATAAGGATATCGAGCTGATTACTTTCTGCGGAGGCGGACATGAATTCTCCGGCTATCTTTTTCATCAGGGACAGCAATATGTTTTGGACTTTGTGAATGATGTTTTGAAAGAAAATAAATTCCAATCACATTTGATTATTCCTTCAAATAAAAAAGGCAAGGATTCTGAGAAGTATTTGTTTTGTAACTAAATGAATTTGGCTAAAGCCGAAATACTACAAATCATAAGAATTCCGTTGGTTAAAACCAACGGCAACTCAAAATTATCATTTCGACTGGACTAAAGTCCAGCCCTACAAAATTTTGCGAGCCACTGGCTCTTTTTTCTTCGGTTTCGAAGGAACAATTCATACTGTTGCGCCGGACTTTGGTTCGGTTTACAAAAGCATTCCAATTTCATTAAAATACCAAATCTTTCGTTTCTAATAAATATTCTTTTTAATTATAATAAGTTTTAGGTAAATTTGCGCTTTATTTTTAGAATAGTGCAAAAAGAAATCATAGTTCTCCTTGGCGGTCCTGGTACAGGAAAATCTACGCTTATTAACGAATTAGTAGCTCGTGGCTACTGCTGTTACCCTGAAATTTCCAGACAAGTTACACTCGAAGCGCAGCAACGAGGCATTGACCAATTGTTTTTGGAAGAGCCTTTATTGTTTAGTGAAATGCTACTGGAAGGTCGTATTCAGCAATTTAAAAATGCTAAAGAAGAACCGGACAATGTTGTTTTTATAGACAGGGGAATTCCAGATGTTGTCGCTTATATGGATTATATTGGTGATGAATACCCAGAACATTTTACAAAAGCATGTGAGGATTTCAAATATTCTAAAACTTTTATTTTACCACCTTGGGAAGAAATTTATCAGAGCGACACCGAGCGTTATGAAAATTTTGAACAGGCATTGGAAATTCAGGATCACCTTATTGAAACCTATAAGAAATACGGTTACGATTTAATTGAGGTTCCTAAAGATACAGTTGAAAACAGAATTCTTTATATCTTAGATAAAATTTAGTGGCGGGTTTAAAGTTGCAAAACTAGAAACTGATTTCTAAATTTTTAACTTTAATACTTTGGCCATGCAAGAAGCACAAGAGATTCTTTTAAAATACTGGAAACACGAAAGTTTTCGACCTTTGCAAAAGGAAATTATCGATTCGGTTTTAGAGGGTCACGATACTTTTGCGCTGTTACCAACGGGAGGCGGAAAATCAATTTGTTTTCAGGTTCCGTCGATGATGCGCGAAGGAATTTGTCTTGTGGTTTCGCCTTTGATTGCTTTAATGAAAGATCAGGTGGCGAACTTGCAGAAAAGAAACATTAAAGCAATTGCACTTACAGGCGGAATTCACACGGAAGAGATTATCGATCTTCTGGACAACTGTCAATACGGAAATTACAAATTCCTTTATCTTTCGCCGGAACGTTTACAATCGGACTGGATTCTGGAACGTATCAAAAATCTTCCTATCAATCTAATTGCTATTGATGAGGCGCATTGCGTTTCACAATGGGGTCATGATTTTAGACCAGCTTATTTAAAAATCTCTGAACTTAAAAAGTTCTTTCCTAAAATTCCGTTTTTGGCTTTGACCGCGACAGCTACTCCAAGGGTTGTTGAAGATATTAAAACCGAACTAGGTTTAAAAGATGTTACACTTTTTCAGCAGTCTTTTGAGAGAAAGAATATTGCTTACATGGTTTTTGAAGTTGAAGACAAATTATATCGCGTTGAGCAGATTTTAAAGAAAAATCCTCAGCCCTCTATTATATATGTGCGAAATAGAAAATCTTGCTTGAATATTTCAACACAATTACAATCTCTGGGCTTTAGGGCAACCTATTATCACGGAGGACTTTCTTCTCAGGAAAAAGATAAGAATATGCAATTGTGGATGTCGGAACAGGCGCAAGTTATCGTGGCGACAAATGCATTTGGAATGGGAATTGACAAGGACAATGTTAAAACCGTTATTCATACACAATTACCTGAAAACTTAGAAAATTACTATCAGGAATCCGGAAGAGCGGGACGAAATGGCGAGAAAGCCTTTTCGGTATTATTATTTAATAACTCCGACGCCAATCAAACGGAACAGCAATTTTTAAGCATTCTTCCCGATAAGAAATTCCTAAAAACCATGTACATTAAGCTCTGTAATTATTTTCAGATTGCTTATGGCGAAGGTTTAGACGATTCGTTTTCTTTTAAAATGAATCATTTTTGTAATAAATACGACTTTCCTACTTTAAAAACGTATAATGCTTTGCAATTTCTGAATCAGCAGGGAATCATTACAATGTCTCAGGAATTTTCAGAAAAAGTTACAATGCAGTTTTTAATCGAATCGAAAGAAGTAATTCGATACATGAGTCTGAATCCGAATGACGAAGAAATTATTCTGGCTATTTTGAGAACCTATCCGGGAATTCACGAAATGAAAACTCCGCTGAATCTTTCGTTAATTGCGAAGAAATCAAATCATTCTGAAGAGCAGATTTCGGCGCTTTTAGAAAAATTAAAAGAAAAGGAAATCATCGAATATAAATCTAAAAACAACGACGCAACAATTTTGTTTAATGAAGTTCGCGAAGATGATTTAACTATAAACAGGATTTCTAAATATCTCGAAAAACAAAACAAACTTAAAAGAGATCAGCTTTCTTCTGTCTTATACTATATAAAGGAAGACAAAACGTGTAAAAACAGATTGGTTCTGGATTATTTTGGCGAAGAAACTACAGCAAATTGTGGTGTATGCTCCTATTGTATTACTCAAAAAGGAAAAATCACCGAAGCCGATTCTATTGCCGATAAAATTTTGCATCTTTTAAAAGCGACTGCTTTGACTTCCAGAGAAATTCAGAATCAGATAAAACTAGATGCAAACGACATTCTTTTGGTGCTTCAGGAATTATTAGAAAACAATCATATCGTTATTTTGGCGAATAATAAATATACTTTAAAATCATAATGGAAAAATTACGTATTATATTCATGGGAACTCCGGAATTTGCTGTTGGCATTCTGGATACCATTCTTAAAAACAATTACGATGTTGTTGGTGTTATTACAGCTGCAGATAAACCTGCAGGACGCGGACAAAAAATAAAATATTCGGCTGTAAAAGAATATGCTTTAGAAAATAATCTAACACTTTTGCAACCTACTAATTTAAAAGACGAAGGTTTCCTGGCTGAATTAAAAGCCTTAAATGCAAATCTTCAAATTGTTGTTGCTTTTAGAATGTTGCCAAAAGTTGTATGGGAAATGCCAAGTCTGGGAACATTTAATCTTCATGCTTCTTTATTACCAAACTATCGAGGAGCAGCTCCGATAAACTGGGCTATTATTAATGGAGAAACTAAAACTGGTGTCACTACATTCTTTATTGATGATAAAATCGATACCGGAGCTATGATCTTAAACTCAGAAATTGCAATTGAGCCAACAGAAAATGCCGGACAACTACATGATCGATTAATGAATTTAGGAAGCACAACTGTTATTGATACTTTGAAAATTATTGAAAACGGAAATGTAACTACTACAATTCAGGAAGATAATGCTGAAATAAAAACAGCTTATAAACTAAATAAGGAAAATTGTAAGATCGACTGGACAAAATCTGGCGATGAAATCAATAATCTTATTCGAGGTTTAAGCCCTTATCCGGCAGCATGGTGTTTTTTGAAGGATAAAGATGAGGAGTTGAATGTGAAAATATATGAGGCAAAACTAGTTCCTGAAGATCATTCACACGAAATCGGAAGTTTAATTAGCGGTAAAAAAGAAATCAAAATTGCGATTAAAGAAGGCTACATTCAGCTATTAAGTTTACAATTACCCGGAAAAAAAAGAATGCAAGTTGCAGAATTGCTCAACGGCATCACTTTTTCTGATAGTGCCAAGGTGTATTAAGCTCAGTAAAACAGGGGTTTCTACCTGATTTTGATCGATGAACAACCTGCTTTATGAACAAAAAAAGCAAGTTATTAACAATTATAGCTAAATTTATGGAAAACACTTGCACGCAACGGATTTCCTACTAAATTTGTGTATTAACAATTTTTTTTAACCAACAATTAATAACTAATTATTATGAACAAATCAGAATTAATCGATGCTATCGCTGCTGATGCAGGAATCACAAAAGCTGCGGCAAAATTAGCTTTAGAGTCATTTTTAGGAAATGTAGGAACTACTTTGAAAAAAGGCGGAAGAATTTCATTAGTAGGTTTCGGATCTTGGTCAGTATCTGCTAGAGCTGCTAGAGATGGTAGAAATCCTCAAACAGGAAAAACTATCAAAATTGCTGCTAAAAACGTAGTAAAATTTAAAGCTGGAGCTGAATTAGAAGGTGCAGTGAACTAATCTACAAGTTCTCTAAACTTATATTATAATCAAAACCTTCCTTATGGAAGGTTTTTTTATGCGGTTTAACGATTTTATTTGGGATTTTAATTTTTTTATGATTAAATTTAATAAAAATTGTAGCCGTATGATTTCAGAAAAATTAAAAAAAGGACACCTGCTTATTGCCGAGCCTTCAATAATTGGAGATTTATCTTTTAACAGATCGGTAATATTATTAGCAGACCATAACAAAGAAGGATCAATAGGTTTTATCATTAATAAACCATTAAAATATACTATTAATGACTTAATACCGGAGATTGAGGCCAACTTTAAAATATACAATGGAGGACCTGTTGAACAGGACAATCTGTATTTTATTCACAATATTCCAGAACTGATCCCGAATAGTGTCGAGATTTCTAATGGAATTTATTGGGGCGGAGATTTTGAGTCAACAAAGGACTTAATAAATGACGGATCTATTAGTAAAAATAATATTCGTTTTTTCTTAGGCTATACCGGTTGGGACGAAAATCAGCTTGAAAATGAAATGCAGGGAAACTCCTGGATCATTGCTGATAATAATTACAAGAACAAGATTATTGGTAAATCGACCACTCATTTTTGGAAAGAACAAATTATTGAGCTTGGCGGTGATTATCTTATTTGGTCAAATGCACCTGAAAACCCATATCTGAATTAATTTTCAGATATGGATTCATTTAATTTGTTCGCTAATAACTGAGCCAAATTACTTGTAAATTCTTTTTTTCGGTATTTAGTTATCGGCTGTATTCCCATGATTACATTGGTTAGAAATAATTCATCCGCTTTTTGAAGATCAAAAGGCGAAATTACTTCTTCTACAACTTCTATGCCCTCCATTTTCTTTGCAAGGGCCAAAATCTGCTTGCGCATAATTCCGTTTAAACAACCTTCTGATACTGGAGGCGTTACCAACTTTTTACCCACAACCATAAATAGATTTCCCTGTAAAGCTTCGACAACATTTTTACTGTCGTTCATTAAAATACAGTTTGCCAAACCATTCTCGCTTGCAAATATACTTCCAGTAACATTAATCATCTTATTAGTCGTTTTAATAGACGATAATAATTGTTTGGTTACATAGAAATCTTTATACAAATCAACTTCATATTCAGCTGTATTTAATACGTATGAAGTGTTTGCAAGAGACGTTGCGTGAATTAAAAATGACACTTCATTGGTTTGTGGCAAATATAATCCTCCGTTTTTTCTAAAAACAGTGATTCGTGCTCTGGCTGAAGAGGCAATATTTTTTTGCTGAACAAGATTTAAAATTTGCTCTTCAAAATATTCCATGGTAAAATTCATTGGAATCTCCATTCTCACCACTCGCATTGAAGCCATTAATCTAAAATAATGATCCTCAAGAAACAAAACTTTATTGTTGATGATTTTTACTGTTTCAAAAACGCCATCGCCGTACAAAAATGCACGATTCTGAGTTAATACATTTTCTTCTAGTCCGATGTTTCCGTTAAAATTGATCATAAAAAAACCCTGAATTTTGTTCAGGGCAAATATAAGTTATATAATAGACTTTTACTAAACAGATCCTATAAGATGTTTTAAGTCTGAGATTTGATTCTCCCACAATTGTTTAGCTTCTCCTACTTCTTCTTTTTCAGCGAAATCAACTACCATTAATGATACATCTTTAGTTAACTCATCAACTAAAATATGTAATTCAAAAAAGTATTCAGTATCCTTACTGCTTTCATCAACCCATTTAAATTTTACTTTTTCTCCGGTTTTTTTAGAAGCCAGACGTGCTTTTTCCTGAGAATCATTCCAGATGAATGTAAAAAATTCACCTCTTGAATTAACATTGTCAGCAAACCATTCTGATAAACCTGACGGAGTTGATATATATTGATACAATAATTGCGGCGAAGAATTGATCGGAAACTCGATTTCGTAACGTATTTTTTGATCCATGTGCTACTTTTAATTTTTTCGAAATATAAGAATATATGTCCGAAAACAATGCATTTTTAAAAATATTTTTTTTTCTTCATTTTATGCTTGTTTGCTTTAATAATATTTCTATCTTTGCACCCGCAATCAGGAATTCATGATAGCAGTCCAGGCGAGGTAGCTCAGTTGGTTAGAGCGCAGGATTCATAACCCTGAGGTCACGGGTTCAACTCCCGTCCTCGCTACAGTTAAAACACCACTTTTGTGGTGTTTTTTTTTGTTATAAACTTTAAGTTATGGAAGAATTTGTTGTCTACATTTTATACTCCGAAAAATTCAATAAGAACTACACTGGATTCACCTCTAGTTTAATTGAACGTTTTAAATCTCATAATTAGCTTGGAACTAAGGGATATACTTTAAAGTTTAGACCATGGAAAGTAATTTATGTTGAGTTTTTCACTTCTAAAGCTGAAGCCATGAAAAAAGAAAAACATTTAAAATCCGGAACTGGAAGAGAATTCATTAAAAATCTTATTAAGTCAAACATATAGCAAGATTCATATCCGCCGCGGCGGACACGAGTTTAACTCTCGTCCTTCCTATAAAAGACAAAACCCTTAAACAGCAATATTTAAGCTTTTTTATTCAAAATAAGTCTTTATTAAGTGAGGAACTTTATTAAATTAGCATCTGCAAACAAAGTAACTTAGAAACAGCATGGACATAGTTAAATTTAAAATCACATCAAAAACGATAAAAGTAGAAGTACGCAATTCGAATAATTATGTTTTTAACTTTAATACTGCGCTGGAAATTGAAAAAGCAGACAAAGATGTTTTATTAAAACTATACAATGCCTTAGATCTTTTGTTTAAAAAAGAAAATGCTGTTGAGAACAAAAACTACATTGCACCAAACCAGACTAATATCCTGGATCAGATTTCTGATGCTGATAATGTAGAGGAGAAAAAATAGACCAACTATCTTCTACTAATTAAAATTCTATTCTGCCTTATTATAAACAAAACAGGTAGAAGCTTTTTTATCTTAAATAAGCCCCAGTACTTCAAAGTGTTCAACTGAAGGCCACATCGCTCTGCAAAACATTCATTACAACAAACAATACTGAAAGTTGTAGGAGTTGCTTAACTTCTGACAAGACATACTTTTAAAAAACAGACAAAATATCAGGCAGAACAGAAATTTGCAAGATATTTTTTATCTTTGAAAATCAGACTTTTTAATCCGATAGCTTTATCTTTGAGCGCATAGAAAAATAACAATCATTATGGAACAGAAAATTCATCAGGGGAGAAACGTAAAACGCTTCAGAGAAATACTTAACATAAAGCAAGAAGGATTGGCTTATGATCTAGGTGAAGAATGGAACCAGAAGAAAATTTCTATACTGGAGAAAAAAGAGGTAATTGAAGATAATCTGCTGAAACAAATCTCAGCAATTTTAAAAATTCCAGTTGAAGCTTTTCAGAATTTTGATGAAGAGCAAGCAGTAAATGTTATTGCTAATACCTTTGGAGATAATGGTATTGGATATCAGAGAAATGACAATCCTACTTTTAATCCTATAGATCAAGTGCTAAAATTACACGAAGAAAAAATTGCATTATACGAGCGTATGCTAAAAGAAAAAGATGAAATGATGGCAAGGCTTGAAAATTTAATCAAGAAATAATTTCCCATTTAAACTATCTAAAAAGTTAAATACTATTTTGGAGCTATTCATAGACATTTGCGCAGATTTTCGCTCGAACAATTCTAAGAGTTAAAAAAAATCAGCAACTCTATAAAACCAAAGCCACTCCGTAATGAAGTGGCTTTCTGTTTTTATTATTTTTGTGTGGCTTAACTTTACGGGCGCAGATTGCAAATCTGTGCTTTCGTTGTGTTAATATATCTGAGTGATAGGCATATTTACTATTTATTCAAAATCTTCAATAAATAATTACAACCAATAATTATAAACAACTGTATTCCAAACACAATTAATAACCTTCCAGAATTAGCAAAAATATTAACTCCTCTCATTAAATAGAACGATAAAAACAAAACAGAAACTGAAATCGATAATTTCCCAAGTTGCTTTATATAATTTATTAGACTAATCAAATTATTTTTTTCCATAATAAGTTATTTTTTCCCGAATGACGTAGATATATCAACACAAAAATTGCGCAGATTTGCAATCTGTGCACGTAAAGTTAAGCCATACAAACATATAACACTCAAATATAACAGCAAAATGAAAATGCTTAAACTGAATTCCTGTCTAAGGATTTTTTTATTTGTAATAATTGTAACATTTTTCAGTCAACTGCGTCTAATCTTAAAATTAAAATGCGGTTCTTTGTAACTAATTACATTCATGATTTGAAATCTACCAAATTTCAAATACAATAATATTGAAACCAATGAGTTTAGACTAGTAAAAACTAGTTGCTATATTTTCGTTATGGACAATAAAAAGTTTATTTTAAGTTTAAAAAAAGGGAATGAAGCGGCTTTTAAAGAGGTGTACTTCAACTACTACGACAAACTTACCAATATTGCCAGACGATTTAACTTTACCGTTCTCACTCCAGAAGACTTTGTGCAGGAGACTTTCTTAAGACTTTACAATAAAAGAGAATTACTTAACGAAGATGTTTTGTTTGATAAGCAATTGTTTACCATCTGCAAGAACATTATCATCAATCACGTTAACAGAGAAAATAAAATAGTTCAGCTTGATCCCTCTCAGGTTGACATTGTACAGGAAGAATCTGATTCTGGAATTTTTGACGAAAGAAAAGAAAAATTATACAACTTCATTAATCAGCTGCCTGAGCAACAACAAAAAATATTCACTTTACACAAACTGGAAAACCTTAGCTATAAGGAGATTGCAGAAATTACGGATCTTTCTGAAAAGACCATTGCCAATCATATTTATCTTGCCAGTAAATTTATTCGAAAAAAAATCGAAGAGCATTAGGAACTTTTCCATTCTCGTTTGTTATCTATAAAAACGAGAACATAAAATGCATATTGAAGCGTATAAAACAAATGTGAGAACAAAAAAAGATGCAAACAAAATTGCAGTTCTTTTGCAGTTCATTATTTCTGATTGTATCATAAATTTTGATTTAGATGATCGTGAACGAAATCTAAAAATCGAAACAAACCGAGACATTAAGGAAATGGTTTATGGTGTTTTTAACAAACAAGGTTTTCATTGTCAAATCGTTTAATACCCCAAAAACATGGATAAGGAAAAATTAGATAATGATTTTGAAAAATTATGGAATGAAACTCCCCTCTCGCATTCTGATAATGTAAAAGAGGATTCCTGGGAAAAATTCCATTCGCAAACTTTTGCAAAAAACAAACGTGTTTTTAGACCGTGGCGTTATGCTGCCGCTGCTGCAGTGTTACTTTTTGCTGCTGCAGGAGCAGCAATTTACTTTAACAAACCGCAACAAGAGAATATTGTTCTTGCCGAAAATGTAATTGAAAACACGACATCAAAAATTAAATATGTTGTTTTACCTGATAGTTCCAAAATAGAATTGAGTCCTAATTCTAAAATTTCTTATGCCAACAATTTTGCCTTAAACCGAAAAATCGAATTAATTGGTGAAGCTTATTTTAAAGTAAAAAAAGATAAACAACATCCTTTTCAGGTTTTTTGTGATGAGACTACTACGACGGTTTTAGGGACTTCATTTATTGTAAAAGAATCTGAAAAGAAAGAAGTAACGGTTGAGCTTTATGAAGGAAGTGTTCAGATGAATGTGAAAGGCCAGGATCAAAAATGGATTTTAAAACCAGGCGAGAAATTCACTTACGCAAACCCAACTGCTTCAGTAGTTGAATTTAGCCGCTTTAAAGATTTTGATAATGAAAACTTAGCTGCTTTTAGTCAATATATCCAAGAGAACTATGGTTACAAAGTCATTATTCCGGCAGAAAATCAGCAGGAAAAAATCACGATTCGAATCAATAAAAAAGAGGATTTAAAAACAATAGTTCAATTAATATCAGAAATGTATAACCTAAACTTTGAAATAAATGAAGATTTAAAACAGATTACTTTTCAATAGAAAAGAAAAAAAGGATGCAAGCCGCGAAACTACACATCCTCCTTATATTCAGGATAACACGAGGTTATTCTATTTAATAATATTCAAAAATACGAAATTTCATGAAGCATATAATTTCAGCATGCTTTTTTTTAATCAGTTTATACGCGTCTGCACAAAAGGTGACCGTAACTGTAGATCAAAATGTAACTTTAAAAGAATTTTTCAAGCAGATAGAAGGCCAATCTGATTTTAAATTTGCCTTTACGGATCAGATTGATACCAGCAAAAAATATTTCACTAAAAAAAGCACTTATAAGCAAATCGAAATCGAGAAACTTATTACTGAATTAAACAAAACTGCTGCTGTGCAATTTTCTATTGTAGGCAATAATATTTTTGTAAAGCAAAAACCTCAATCTTCTAAGCCGGCTAAAAAAAAAAGTAAGCTAAAGGGACAGATTATTGATGATGAAAAACAACCTGTTATTGGTGCCAATGTTTTTATTAAAGAATTAGAAACGGGCACCGTAACGGATGTTAATGGAAAGTACAGCATCGAAATTCCGAATGGAACTTATACCGTTGTTATCAGTTATGTTGGATTTAAGGATAAAGAAAAACAAATTACAGTTTCTGATGATGTTACCTTCAATTTCAATATAGAATCGGATAGTCAGCAATTAGGCGAAGTAATTATAACGAGCAATAAGGCTGTTGATGTGAAAACGCCTCAAATGAGCGTTAACCGATTATCAATGCAGGAAATAAAACGTATTCCTTCTGCAATGGGCGAACCTGACCCGTTAAAATCAATCATCACATTACCCGGAGTTACCAATTCCGGAGAATTATCTTCAGGATTTAATGTTCGTGGAGGTGCTGCTGATCAGAATTTAATTCTTTTAGATGGTGGTCCTGTTTATGCTGATTCACACATGCTAGGTTTTTTCTCGATTTTTAATGCTGACATGGTTAGCGGTTTAGAATTGTATAAAGGGGGAATTCCATCAAAATTTGGAGGACGTGTTTCGTCTGTTTTAGATGTGTCGCAACAAACCGGAGATTTTGAAAAATACAAAGTAAACGGAGGAATTGGTCTTATCACAAGCAGACTGTTGGTTCAGGGACCAATAAAAAAAGAAAAAGGTTCTTTTGTTGTCTCTGGTCGTACTTCTTATGCGCACTTGTTTTTGAAACTGGCAGATATTAATAACTCTGCTCTCTTTTATGATTTTAATGCTAAATTAAACTATCGTATCAATGCTAATAATTCAGTTGCATTTTCAGGATATTTAGGAAACGACGTTTTTGATCTTGCTGATCGTTTTTCTATGACTTACGGAAATACTATGGGAATCGTAAGTTGGAAACATAAATTTTCTGATCGTTTAAATACTAATCTTTCTGCTTTTTATAGTGATTACAAGTTTAATCTTGGTCTTTCAACAGAAAGCTTTGAGTGGAAAAATGACATAAAAAACTATGGTTTAAAATACAATTGGGTGTTTCAAAAATCAGATAAGTTTACAACGAATTTTGGAATTGAAGCCTTGTATTATGACTTCAATCCCGGAACTGTACAACCTACAAGTTCTAATTCGCAATTTAATTATCAGCAGCTAGATAAAAAATATGCGCTGGAAACGTCTGCTTATATTGATTTTGAAAGTAAAATTACAGAGAAATTAAACTTTCGTTACGGTCTTCGTTATAGCACATTTTACCGTTTAGGTTCAGAAGACATCAACACGTATGAAAATGGTCAGGCTGTAGTATATAATCAGTTGTATAAAATTTATCAGGAAGGAACTCCAACGGGAAGTATTCATTACGGAAGCGGAAAAACAATTAGTAATTTCGGAAACTTTGAGCCAAGAGCTGCTCTGTCTTATTCTTTTAATGAAAACACTTCGGTAAAGGCAAGTTACAACAGAATGGCGCAATACATTCATATTCTATCCAATACACAATTTCCGTTACCTATGAGCATCTGGACTCCAAGTGGTCCATTTACCAAACCTCAGCTTTTGGATCAATATGCGATGGGTTATTTTAAAAACTTCAATGAAGGTGATTATTCTTTTGAAGGAGAACTTTTCTATAAAACTGTTAAAAACCGTATCGACTATATCGACGGTGCAGGCATTTTGGCAAACAACAATATTGAGCAGGTCATTTTGAATGGTAAAGCCAGATCGTACGGAATGGAATTATCGTTTAGAAAAAACAAAGGTATTTTTACCGGATGGGTTTCTTATACCTTATCACGCGCCGAACAAAAAACACCGGGAAGAACTCCAGATGAACCTGGAATTGCAAATGGTGACTGGTATTTATCAGGATATGATAAACTGCATAATTTAAATGTTGTGGGAAATTATGAATTAAGCCCTAAATGGTCGTTTAATGCTAATTTCAGTCTTCAGTCAGGTCAGCCTGTAACGTATGCAAATGGTTATTATGAATTTGGCGGAATGAATATCCCTAATTATACGCTGAGAAACGAGAATAGATTACCAATATTTCATCATCTTGATCTTGGTGCTACTTATACCCCAAAACCAGAGAAAAAGAAAGGCTGGCAGAGTTACTGGGTTTTCAGTATTTACAACATTTACAACAGAAAAAATGCGGCTTCTATGAGTTTTACTACAGACAATTCTTCAGGACTTAATGAAACCAAAAAACTTTCAATTTTCGGTGCGGTACCGTCTGTTTCTTATAATTTTAAATTTTAATGCTATGAATCAATTAAAAAAGAGTGATAAAATGAATAAAGTACTAGCATTATTAAGTCTTGTTTTTGTCTTGTTTTTAACTTCCTGTGAAGAGGTCGTACATCTTGATTTAGAAAAAGGACAAACGAGAATTGTAGTCGATGCAGAAATATTATGGAAAAATGGAACTACCGGAAGTGATCAGGTAATAAAAATTAGTAAAACAGCTAATTTTTACGATCCGACTACACCAAAAGTTTCTGGTGCAAAAGTTAGAATCGAGAATAGCAACGGTGATATTTTTACTTTTAATGAAACGGAAGCCGGATCTTATGCCTGTACCAATTTTGTTCCTGTAATTAACATGGAATACAAACTTTTTGTTGATGTTGAAGGAGAAAGTTTTACTGCAGTCGAAAAATTAATTTCTAATGCTCCAATTGACGAGACAACTCAGGAACTTGTATATGAACCGGACGGAACGACTTCTGTTGAAGTTAAAATACACTATACAGATCCTGCTGATGAACTCAATTTTTATGTAACAGACTTTGTAGTTGATTTCTATAGATTTCCTCAATATTCCCTTTCAAGTGATGAATATACTAATGGAAATGAAAATACTACTGGGTTTTCTGATGAAAAATTACAGCCGGGAAAAACAGTAAACATTACGCACAGAGGTGTTTCTAAAAACTTCTATGATTATATGAATTTAGTTTTGAGTACTTCAAACACTGTTCCTATCTCAATTCCTCCCGGAAATATTAGAGGAAACATCTTAAACCCCAAGAATCCGGATAATTATGCTTTCGGTTATTTTAGACTTTGTCAAGCAGATACTGTTTCTTTTTTAGTAAAATAAGAAACTTCTATTCATAAAAAAAGCCTCATGATGAGGCTTTTTTTATTTACAATTTTATACTGTTTAAAAATTTCTTTGCACTGTCTGACGCGATTATCAATCCTCCGGTCATCATTATAATATCTTTTATGACTAAACGTCCACCGGCAGAAAGATAAGGAAATCCAAATTGCGGGGTTGGAAAATCACCTCCCAGATTTGGCACATAAACTTCCGGAGTAGTTATTAAAAAAGATAGCGTAACGAAAGACATTCCAAATGTCAAGAGCCCCCCAAATAATCCGATTTTTGGAAACCAAATTCCCAAAAGAACCAACAAACCAATAGAAACGATAACAGTTCCCAGCGCATAAGAAAAAATATAAGTTCCGTTTTCTTCATGCCATTTAATATTTTTCTCCACTACGCTTCCTTCAGGATTTTTGTGTAATGTATAAGCTGCAACTTCTTTACCGTCGGCATTAATTTCGGTTTCGCCTGCATATTTATAAAAGAAACTCATAAACGGACTGTTCGTTACCATTGGCACAATTCCGTCTGCTTCATACTGAAACGCTTTCAATCCGCCAATCCATGCCATTACAACGAATATGGCAATTCTCATAAAGTTGATAAAGTAATTTTGTCCTTCTGCTATAAATCTTATAAATTTTTCCATGATAAATATGTTTTTTATTTATGTCAAAATTACTTCATTACATAGGGCAAAAAAATGGACCGAAAGGACTTTTCATGGACTATTTTGCCACGATTGAAATCCCAACTTCTTTCCTGAATTCTTTTGGAGAAACCCCTACACTATTCTTGAAATATCTGCTAAAATAAAACTCATCTTCAAAATTAAGATCAAGCGCTATTTCTCTAATAGTTTTAACTGTTAAATGCAATAGTTTTTTTGCTTCTAAGACAATACGCTCCTGAATTAATTTTGTAGGCGGTTTTCCAAAATGTTTTTTGATTCTTTTACTAAATGTATTCACCGTCAGGTTATATTTTGAGGCATAAAAAGCCACTTCTTTTGCTTCGAGAAAATGTTTTTCGAGCAAACTCTGAAATGTTAGTATATCAGCATTCCCAATCATTTCCTGAATTTCAGGGCTCATTTTGAGTTGTTTTTCTTTACTGCTCAATGCTAATATTACCTGCAAATAGGATTTAAGAATCGAATTATCATAATCCAATTTTGAGTTTTCTACTCTTTGCATTCTTTCGCAAATACTAATTATTTCATCGTATATAAATTCAGAAACCGTAACAAATGGTTCACTGTAAATATCATTAAAGAGGATTCCGTTGCAGGCGACTTCTTTTTTATGGTATTCAATACAGTAAAAATCTCCGTGAAAACGTATTATATTAACAAGTGGCGCCGTAGAATTATTCCACTTTAATAATTGATAAGGAGATAAAAAAAGAAGATTTTTTCCTTCGCATTCATAATCGGTAAGATTAACAGAAAAAGAAGCATGTCCGTCAAATATCAGAATAATATAGTAAGGTTCATTTATTTCCTGAGTTATTGAAGAAGATTTCGCTAGTTCGATTTTCATTATTGCATTTTTTTTCAGAAATGTGGAATTTTTCAGAATTGATTCTAAGAATCTCGTCTTCTAACAAAATTACACAAAATGTAAACGGGTATTACGTTCCAACTTCTAAAAACTTTATCCCGCAATAAAGTCAGCAACGTTCTTAATTATTTATGAACATACAATTGTTTCTTTTTGCATCACTTTTTCTTTTCTTGCTTTTGAAATATTAAGATATACTATTGCTCCAAGCATTATGGCTATTCCAACTAATTGCATAAATGTAACTTTTTCTCCTAAAATAATATGCGCACAGAAAACTGCGGCGGGCAATTCAAGTGTTAATAAAACTGAACTTAAGCCTGCACCAATTTTTGGCATTCCTACTGTAAAACAAATTGGCGGAATTACTGTTCCGAAAATAGCTAAAAATGTGCCCCACTGTAACAGTCCAAAATCCAGATGTGTACTTGTTGTGATCGCTTCAAAATTGATTAAAAATATAATCATGGCAGATCCGCTGGTCATTAAGGCACTTTTCTCAAACATGTGTGTTTCTTTTCCAATTTTGCTGGTAAAAACAATGTATAGCGTATAGAGAATTGCTGCTAATAAACTTAGCAAAATCCCTTTAAAAGAAACATTTGCTCCGTTTAGGTCTAAAAGATTCCCTGCCAAAACGGTTCCCAAAATAATAAACACCGATGATCCAATTTCAATAGAACTTAGCTTTTTCTTAAAAAAGATCCATTCAATAGCAATACTCAGCCAGGTTATCTGCATCAATAAAACGATAGCTAAAGAAGCCGGAATATAAGCTACAGAAAGATAATACGTATAAGCTGAGGTTCCCATTGAAGTTCCTGCCAAAAGCAATCGCCAGTTAAGGGTTAGCTTTTCTCTATTTTTAAACTTCCTGAAAATTACCATCGACCATAGAATTAATGTTCCTACGAGTGCTTGCGTCAAGGTAATTTCTCCGGGAGAATATCCCTCACCATATGCGATCTTTGCAAATGAAGACAACATTCCGAAGCTTAATGCTCCCATCGCTACAATGATAATATATTTGTTCATTTTTATTCTTAAAATATGTTTTGTACGATCAAAAGTATAAAACAAAGAACAACAGCCATTATAATAGAATAAAATATGTATTTATTCCTTAAAAATAGCTTATAAAGAATATTTTATCCAAAAATGAATTATTTTTAATACCTTAACTGGAAAAAATCCGATGCAAGAATTAAGCAAACAAGAAATTGAATTACTTCGAATCCTTCAGAAAAATGCCCGATTTGATATTACAGATCTGACCGAAAAATTAAACATGTCCCGAACTTCTGTTTACGACCGAATAAAAAAACTGGAAAACGAAGGTTACATAAAGGATTATGTCGCTATAATTGATCCAAAAAAAGTGGGATTAAATTTTACGGTGATTATTAACGTTTCACTAAACAGTCAGCGTCTAGAACTTGTTGAAGAGTTTTCAAGACGAGTTGCTGCACTCGAAGAAGTTGTTGAAGGTTATGTAACCGGAGGTATTTTTGATTATGTATTAAAAGTTGTCGTTAAAGACCCCGAAGCATTTAATGATTTCATTCGAAAACTGTCTGATATTCCAAATATTAGCACCGTTCAGAGTTCTTTTGTTATGAGTTATATTAAACAGTCTACCGTTTTGCACTTTTAAACTTTAGTCAATCGCTAAAAACAAGTTAAAATCCCAATAAACCAGCACTTTTATCTTATAAAAAAATACTTTTGCCTAAAACCACATTTCTACCGTTAACAGAAGAAATCTAAAAGACATTTGTATGGATAATGAAAAATTTATTTTCTGCCTTGAAGGCGTTCAGGATGTAGAGGAAATTACGGATACTGATGTGGTTAAGAATCTGGAAGAAATTGCTATTAATCAAGGAATTGCCAGTATTCATAAAACATGTGATACTATTGAAGGACTAGAAGAAAGTCTGACTTCATTGCTTTATGATGATCATAATTTTAAAGATTATGAGATCATCTATCTGGTGATGCCGGGACAGGAAAACAACATTTGCCTTCATGATTATTATTACAGCCTTGAGGAAATAGCTGAACTTTTTGAGGGAAAAATGAAAGGTAAAATCATTCATTTTGCCAACAAAAAAAGATTAGACCTCAACGATGACGAAGCGCAATATTTTCTGGATATTACCGGCGCCCGTGCCATTTCCGGTTATGGTTCATCTTATAATAAAATAGCGAGCTGTAGTACTATTGATAAAGCATTTTTTAGTTTATATCAGGAAAATGATGATTTGACCGAAGTGGTTGAAGAACTGTACCAAAAGCATTATGCCCTTTGCAAATTACTTGATTTTAGATTGTATTATTAGGCATGAAGACCAAGAGCAGTGAAAAAATAAAAACGTATGAAGCAAAAGGATTCCGCGAAAAATTTCTTGGAGAAGATAATCCTATGCATTTGCTTTTTAAATCCAACTCAGATCATTTCTTTTGTTTAAAAACAGAAGAAATAATGAAATTGCGTTATCCGGTTCCGCCATCAAAACACAGCTGTCACACTTTGATCTTTGTTGAATCCGGATCTCACAAAATGAAAGTGGGTCACGAAGAATATGAAACTGTTGCCAATGAAATTATGGTGGTGGCTGCCGAACAGGTTTTTTCATTAGAAAACATCAACAATACACATGAGGGTTACATTTGTCAATTTCATCCTGAGGTTTTAATTGGTAAATATGGTAACAGAGAAATGCTGAATGATTTTGATTTTTTAAAAATTTCCGGATATCCCAAAACAATTATTCCTGTCGAAGATGTTCCTTTGATTATTTCTATTTTTAAACGTTTACAAAAAGAATATACGGAGACTACTGTTGCCAATCTGAATATTGTACAGGCTTACCTGATTGCATTATTCTATGAAATGAATAAAAACAAGATAAAGGCGTCTAAAAACTCAACAGCCGCAGAAACGATTACAAACAAGTTTAAGGAATTAATCTACCAGACTGTAAAAACAGAACATCAGGTAAGTTATTATGCTTCATTATTAAATGTAACTCCAAATCATTTAAACAAATCGGTGAAACGTACTACAGGAAAATCTGCAGCAACATGGATTGATGAGACCATATTATTAGAAGCTAAATATCTGTTGTATCAAACTACTCTTTCTGTGGGCGAAATTGCTGCTCAGGTTGGTATGGAGGATCAATCTTACTTTAGTCGCTTTTTCAAAAAACACGAAGGCACCTCTCCTGTTCAATATCGAAAAATGATTGATAAATCCTAATTATTGATTATCCTATCCTAATAAAAAGGAATACATTTTTCAGAAATTTGTCGGCTTAAAAAGTGCAAATTATGATTTATGTTTTTAAAACTTCCGTTGATAATCACTCTAAATTAGAATCGGCTTCAACTTTACTTTATCAATTAATTCCTGATTCTAAATGGAATTTTGATCTTGAAGATTGTGATAATATTTTAAGAGTCGACAGTGAAACCGAAATAACCGATTTGGTTATAAACAACGGTTTTTTCGATTGTATCGAATTAGAATAATATCCCATTTCATTATCCTCTCACTTACTATATCATGGAAATAAAACTTTATCAAAACAGGACTTTTGATACGATTGACTATTCAGATCAAAGTTTATCGCACACTGAATTTGTTAATTGCGAATTTATCAATTGTAACTTCTCTAAAAGCGATTTAAGTTATAATGAATTTTTAGATTCTACCTTTAAAAACTGTAATATTTCGCTGGCGATTCTTACCAATACCGGTTTAAAAAACATTCAATTTATTGGCTGTAAATTAATGGGTTTAGACTTTAGCGCTAGCAATAGTTTTTTGTTTTCAATGAATTTTGAGGATTGTCTTTTAGATTATTCGACTTTCATTTATAAGAAACTAAAGAAAACGAATTTTATCGACTGCTCTTTAAAGGATGTCGATTTCTCGAATACCGATTTGTCATTGTCTCTTTTTAAAAACTGTGACTTGTCTAATGCCACTTTCGTGGAATGTAATCTGGAAAAAACAGATTTTAGGACCTCGCGTAATTATACTTTTGATCCTTCAGAAAATAAAATTAAAAAAACAAAAGTCTCTCATACTGCTTTAGCCGGTTTACTGGAGAAGTTTGATTTGGAAATTGAATAATACCGATTGTATATTCAATATAGTCCAATTGCATTGTACTATTTTCATATTACATCGGCATTATACCCGAAAACATTGGATTAGGATATAAATCTAAATGGTATACTATTTAAAAACCCCGAATTTGCAGATTTTAAAGATTTTCCGTTTTTATTTCTGTAAATAAAAAAGGGATGCAGTATAATTGCTGCATCCCTTTTAAAACTAACTATAAAAACTATTTTATCCAACGTGGATCTCCAATTTTGTTGTCGATCATGTCTTGGTTTTTAACTGTGAAATCTCCCTGAGCAGCATTCACAAATTGTGGATCTGCTGTAGTAGCCGAAGAATCGATTTTATTATTTACAATTGCAGAATCGATAAAACTTGGCGCCGCGAAATAGTAGTTTTTACTAAATGTTGGCATAACCGTAGTTGGCTGATTGGTATAAATTGCCGTTGTAGATGTAATCAAAGTATTTCTTACTGTCGATGCATTTGTTGCAAAACGAACGTATAAAATTCTTTTTGGCGCTGAGGTGTTTGATACCTTATACAAAGTACAACCATCAATTAATACATTAGTCGTTAAACCAGTTCCTGAGAAACCATTAGCAGGAGCAACTGCATCTGCTCTCACAAAATCACGTCCAACAGAACAAGTATCAAATGTGCTGTTTTTCACCGTGATATTTGCAGCGTATGTATTTCTGAAATCTATAAAATCTGCTTGTGCATTTGTATTTACATTTCTAACAATACTATTGTCTACCGTAAATGAAGTTACTTTTGCAGTACTTGCATTTCCATAAACTAGGGCACGTAAATAATCATGTACATAACAACCGCTTATTAAAATACTCTCGTAAGTAGTAGCTGTTCCTGAGATAGTGATAAAGTTTGTGTCTCCTACTCCTGTACCTTCTGAATCTAAATCAATTAATGAAAGACTTGTTACTCCAACAGCTAAAGTAAATCTCACATGTAATTTTGGTTTATCTCCAGGACGTAATCCGCGAATGGTGATTGGTTTATTTAAAACTATTTCACCTGTCAATGCTTTATAATCTCCTGGCATTAAAACTAAAACAGAATTAGCTGGTGACTCGGCAATTTTCGCACTTAAATCATCTTCCGGTTTAACCAAAATTCCACTTCCAATGTCAATTCCGGTTGTAAAAGTTACTACACCTCTTTTCTTTGTTCCATTTAATAAAGTTGCAGTATAAGCTGTTTCTCCTGTAAGACCTGTAACAACAGCAACTCCTGCCGTTTTTTCTTCAGCTGTAATAACATGTGTAATATTGCCCGGAGCTACAGTAATTTGTGTTACGTTACTATTTGGCGTCCATCTTAAAGTTACTTGTTTCGCTTCAATATCGGCATCCTGAACCGGGAAGAAAATTTGTTCTGTCAATGTTGTTGCTGTCGTAACGGACCATTTAGAATCTTCTAACCCTGTTGCACTAACCGCTTTTACTCTGATGGAATAAGTCGTTTCACCTTCTAATTGCACGGAAACCGGCAATTCTTTTGGCACTACATTTATGGTTTTGTAAATTGTTTTAAACTCTGGATCATCTGCACTAAATTCAACTACATAATGATCTGCATCTTCTTTTAAAGTCCAGTTTAATTCAACTGTCGTTTGATTTCTAACTTTTGTCGTAAGACCAATTGGAGAAAATGCTCTGTCTGCTCCAATATCAGTTAATAACTCTTCATTAAAACTTTCACAACCCGAAATTGTAAAGGCTATTAATAAGGCTGCTATTAAACCTTTAAAAATATATTTTGCTTTCATAAATAAATATCTTATAAATTACTACTAATTTTTTCCAGTTTAATAACCGTAGTCGTTAACTAATTGTCCGTTACTTGCATTGATTACTTTTTGCCAGATTGGCCAAAATTGTCTGGTATTAGGATCTACACCTAACTTATACAATGAGTTTATTTTACTTTCTGTAAGAACGTTCCATGCACCTGCACCTTTACTGTCTACATAAAAAGTATAATCAGCACCCGGATTTGTGCTTTCTCCTCTGTTCAAACCGTAGATAATCAGCGTTTGGTTATCTTCTTTATATTTATAGTATAAATTAACCGGTACAGTAGTGTAGTCTCCTGAACGAGCTTGTAAGTCAACCATTTTTTGTTTTGCTTCGTCTAGTTTTATTTTCAATAAATTCCAACGAATAAGAGCTTGTTTACGCTCCATTTCTCCTGTAAACTCATATTTATTTTCATTTACAATAGCATTAAACATGGCTTCTTTACTAGTCAAAAGACCTACATAATTGTCTACTTTTTCTGCTTGAGATGCAGCAGGGAATGCTCTTCTTCTAATTTCTTTAAGATATGGAGCTGCCGCGCCCGGACCTTCTAATTCATTTGCCGCTTCGGCAGCTATTAAAAGAACCTCAGCATAACGCATGTATATTTTATTAACCCCGTCATCATTGTCTGATGTAACTCTGCGCGTCATCCACTCATAACGGTATTTACCGAAACACCATTTATTTATTACTGCCAATTCTTGTTTAGCGATTCCGTTTACCGGAGTTCCGTAAGTATAAGGTACACACGTTACATCTCTACGAGTATCTTGTTGGTCGTAATCATAGAAAATAAAAGGCAAAGGTCCTGCAGTACCACCACGATTGTTTCCGTTGGCATGAAACTGGTCATTAGCCGCATGTTTAACTGCAAAACTGAACAACATTCTTCCTCTACCATCTCCAAAAGGAATTTCCCATAAAGATTCTCCTCCGGCCTGTATATTTTCCTGATTGTATTTTCTCCACAATGCTTCAAATGTAGTCTCTAAATGAGCCTTTCCGCTTTCAATAACAGAGCGCGCTTCTGATAAAGCCAATGCATACATATTACCAACTGATAATTCAGGGTCACTACTTCTTCTTACTCCGTCAGGATATTGCTGATATCCGGATGCTACCAATGCTAAACGAGCGCGCAATCCTTTTACAAATGCTTTATTTACTCTTTCGACACTACTTGTTGCTGCAGTTTCATTTGGCCACGGAACCAATGTAGCGGCTTCGCCCAGATCACTAATTAATTGTTTATAAATTATATCACGATTTGATTTTGGCAAATAAATAGTAGAAGAATTAACTGGTTCAAAACGTGCCGGAACATCTCCATGTGCTTTTGTTAAATCAGCGTAATAAATGGCACGTAATGTTAACGCTTCTCCTAAAAGATATCCTAACTCTGTTCCAGGTCTTGGATCTCCGTACTGGCGTAAACCTCTAATACATATATTAGCACGTTCGATTCCAGAATACATAGAAGTCCATGGGTTACCACCACCTGTAGGCGGCGCATCAAAATCCATTTGACTATTTGTTGGTTTTGCATCATAAATACTTAGTGCCGGTTTATCATCAGAAGTTGATTCTGACGAGTTGAACCATTCCACATCTGTATTAAATCCGTAATAAGAAAGGAATCTTCCACGATGTCCGTTCTGATCTCCAAATGGTATTTTAATTCCATCGACTGCACTTTTGGCCATTCCGGGATCAGAAAAAATTAATGCCTCATCTAGTGTCGATTTTGCGGGAGCATCAAGATAGTCGTCCTGACAAGAGCTAAAAAGACCCGCAATGATTAGTCCTGCTATAATTATTTTATGTTTCATTTCTGATAAGTTTTAAATTAAAAATTAAGGTTTAAACCAAAAACCAACTGTCTGCTACGCGGATAAGCTGAATAATCTACACCCGGTGTAAGCGGAGTTTTTCTTCTTGTTGAAACTTCAGGATCTGGCCCTGAATAATTGGTAATAAGAAAAACATTGGTTGCCGTTAAGTAAAACCTCAATTTAGCAATACCAGCTGCAGAAGTAAATGACTCTGGAGTAGTATATCCTAAAGTAAGTGTATTAAGTCTTAAAAAAGAACCATCTTCAATTGCCCAGTCAGACGTTACAAAACGGCTCATGTATGGTGACCACATTGTTGTATTGGCATTCATAGCCGTTAATTCTGCCGGATCTGTAACCAACTGACCCGTTGTTGGATTTAAATTTGTCCATCTCTGACCATCTGCCATATCTGTACTTAGGTTTCTATACTGACCTCTTGGTGTAGAAGATGTAAACTCTACTTTATTAGCATTGTAAATATCGTTTCCTACACTGTAGTTAAAGGAAGCCGAAAGATCAAAACCATAAGCATTACCATTAATAATAAAACCACCATTGTATTTTGGATTTGAATTACCAATTATAGTAAGGTCTTTTGAATCTACTACATTATCACCATTCAAATCTTTCAGTTTCATATATCCTGGCTGTACACTTCCTACTACACCCGAACTATTTACCAAACCTGATTTTAAGGTATATTTTGAACCATCATAGTCAAAATCAGAAACCTCGTAGCGTCCGTCGCTTTTGTATCCGTACATTGTACCAATAGACTGCCCCACTGCTACTAAATAATCTCCAACAATATCACTGTTCCAAGAACTTGAAACTGTAAAATCATTCATTACTCCAAGAGAGTTGATACGGTTTTTATTTATTCCCACATTAAATGAGAAGTTTAAACCATAGTCTTTTTTCTGAATCGCTGTAACATTCAAAGTAGCTTCAAATCCTTTATTTTCGGTTTCTCCCATGTTTCTGTATTGCGTCTCATATCCAGAACCTCCTACAGGAAAATTAATTAAAAGATCTTTTGTTTTGTTTTTATACAATTCAAATGAACCACTGATACGGCTTTTGAAAAAATCAAAATCCAAACCAAGGTTTTGAGTTACTGTTGTTTCCCATTTCAAATCAGGATTAGCCATAACTGGCGATGTAGCCCAGTAATTACTTACCCCATTAATCCATGCAGACTGACCTGACTGAAAATTTTGAACTGTCTGACCTGTCGGGATATTATTGTTTCCTGCCTCACCATAACTAAATCTTATTTTAAGTGCACTTAACCAATCTACATTTTTCAAGAAGTTTTCTTCTGAGATTTTCCAAGCTGCAGCTGCTGCCGGGAAAAATCCCCATTTATTATCTCCTAAAAATTTACTTGAACCATCGGCACGGTATGTTGCCGAAAAGATGTAACGGTCTTTAAAATCATAATTTAAACGGCCAAAGAATGACAGCAATTTATCATCCGGAAAGTAGTAATTATCAAATACAATTGGTGTTCCTTGTGATGTAAGTTTTTGAGCCTGATCAAAGTCAAAAAACTTAGGCAATCCCTGAACTACAGATGTTGCTTCATTTCGTTGCGTATTAATCATTTCTTCTCCAACCAATACTTTTAAGTTATGATTGTCACCCAATGTTTTTTTGAAATCATAATTAAGCGTGTTGGCATTTCTAAACGTTACATCTTTTCTGTCGCTTGAAATCATAGCCGGCATTCCTTGTAAAGCTCCGGAAGGCTTATTTGCAACATAGTAAGTAGTGCGTCCGTAAAAACGGTAATCTAAATTATTGTAGTTATTTAAACCTACATCTGTTTTAAAAACCAGTTTATCTGTTAGTTTCCATGAAAAACTTCCAAGCATATTAAAGTTTTTTCTAAGCTGCTGACGATCGTTATCTGCTACAGATACAAACGGATTTATAAGATATCCTGAAACTGCCTCATCTGTATCATCTGTAGTTAATCCCGGCATTGGAATTGGTGAATATCCAACTGCATGTCTTAAACGGGAATCATTAGATGAAAACTCGTTTTGCTCATTTGCTCCTCCTCCGTTAATTTCTGTATTTGAATAACGCATAGTAAACGCAAGATCGATTTTGTCACTTGCTTTACTTTTTAAAGCAAGAGATAAGTTGTCTCTTTTAAAATCAGATCCAAGCATAATAGCTTTTTCATCATAATGTGCGTAGTTAAAGTTAAAATTAGCTTTATCTGTACCACCTCTAATTCCTAAATCACGACTTTGAACCTCTCCGGTACGACCGTAGATTTGTTTCTGCCAGTTATCTCCTTTAACCCCTTTGTACATATCATAATCCTGCCAGTTGCCAAAATACTTTTCATACGAATCTTGTTTTTTAGCCAGCAAAGCATATTCATATTGCCATTTCACGAAATCTTCCGGCTCAAGAACATCAATCTCATCAGCCATCTTTTTCATACCATAAAACATATTAAAGTTTACTGCAATTTTCCCGTCTTTACCTGATTTTGTAGTTACCAAAATAACTCCATTTGCTCCTCTTGAACCGTAAATAGCAGTAGATGCAGCATCTTTTAAAGTCGTATAAGTTTCAATATCTGAAGGCGAAATATCATTTAAACTATTTACAGGAAATCCATCAACAATGATTAATGGCGAACTATCCTGAGTCAGTGATCCACCACCACGAATTCTAATTTTGATTTCAGAATCTGGTGAACCCTCTGAAGATATAACTTGCACACCCGCAATACGGCCTGTTAAAGCTTCTGCCACATTTGCAATAGGTGTTTTTCTAACTTCATTACCTGATAAAGTTGAAACCGCTCCTGTTAAATCACCTTTTTTTGCTGTACCATAACCAATTACAACAACTTCATTTAGATTATTAGAATCTTCCTGTAAAAGAGCATCAACTTTATTTTTTCCTGAAGTTGAAACTTCAGTTGATTTAAATCCGATGAATGAAAAAGTCAGGATTGCTTTTGGGTTTGTTAATTTAATCTTGTAATGCCCGTCAAAATCTGTAGAGACACCATTTTTTGTGCCTTTTTCCAGTACGTTAACTCCTGGAAGAGACATACCGGCCGCATCTCTGACAGTTCCCTCTATTGTTGGAGTCTGCGCATTTACCTGACTACTCATAAGCAAGCACAATAAAAAAACAAGAGCAGAGCAAAAATTTCCTCCTTTGTTTAATAAATCTTTAAAATTCATGGTTTATTGTTTAAAATTATTAATTGGTTAAATAGTTTTTCTCTAGTTTTGACATCATAAATCCTCTTGTTAATATTGTCACAAAATCTTTGAAAGCTTAATAAAAGCAAGGATTTTCAATCGATTTCGCTTTATAAAAATAACTTTAATTTTATTAAAAACAAATGATGTAATCGATTACACAAACATAAATATTTTTTTTAATTAAAAAATTAATTTTCCTAAAAATTTGCTAAAAAAAATTACAAATGAAAAATAAAGCCTGATTTTAATACGACATCTGTAATTTATATTATGAATAAATACCAAATTTAATATTGAGAAATAAAAAATTCTTCCGCTTTTATTAAAAAAATAATCGATTACATGAAAATACAACAGGAACTATAAAAGTGAAATAAATTTTAACAAGAAATAAAAAAAGGGAAACGATTCTTACATTAATTCATCAGCCCATTAAAATTCAGGAACAATCAGGCACAAAAAAACCTTAAACAATTAAGTTTAAGGTTCTTTAATTTTTAAAGTATCTTCTTAAGCGCTTTGCAACTGCAAATTTGCTTTGTGTTTTTGCATTAGTACAAAAGTAATAATCATTCCGGTTATGGCCATTCCAATACCAATAAGATTTGGAGAAGCAAAACTATAACCAGCTGCCAAAGGTAATCCACCTAAGAAAGCTCCTAATGCGTTCCCTATATTAAAACTGCCCTGAAGCGCTGCTGAAGCAATCATCTCTGCATCTTTTGCCGTGCGAATCATCAACATTTGAATTGGTGCAATTACAGAAAATGAAATCGCTCCGGTTAAGAAAGTCAGAAACAACGAAACATATTGATTGAAAGAGAAAAAGTAGACCATTAATAAATCCAGCACCATAACAAACAATAATGCTAATACGGTTGGTGCAGGCGAATATTTATCTGCCAGTTTTCCTCCTGCAAAATTCCCTACAACCATTCCAAGTCCTGCCAAAATCAATATATACGAAACATCTTCCGGAGAAAATCTTGATACATTGATTAACAAAGGCGCAATGTAACTAATCCAGGCAAACAATCCGCCAAAACCAATTGCGGTAATTCCGATAATTAACCAGGCTTCCGTTTTCTTGAAAAACAACAATTGAGTTTTCATGTTTACATCTCCGCTTTTTTCCAAATTTGGCATCCACAAGGAAATAAACAAAAAGGTCAGCATTCCTACTATAGCAATTAATATAAAGGTATAACGCCAAATAAAGTGGTGACCAATATAAGTACCAATTGGTACGCCAATTAAATTAGCCAGCGTTAAACCCGAGAACATAATAGCAATTGCCTGGGCTTCTTTTCCTTTATCTGCCAAACGGCTTGCGACTACCGCTCCTACTCCAAAGAAAGCACCATGCGGTAATCCCGAAAGAAATCTTGAAGCAAACAAGAAATTATAATTTGGAGCAATAATAGAAAGTGCATTAAAAACGGTTAGCATTAATGCTAAAATCAAAAGCATTTTTTTGGGTGGAAAATTTCTACCTATAATAACCAATAGAGGTGCACCAATAACAACGCCCAAAGCGTAAGCTGAAATTAAGTATCCGGCAACCGGAATCGAAACTTTCATATCTGAAGCAATATCTGGCAATAAACCCATCATTACAAATTCGGTTATTCCAATAGTTAAGCCTCCTAAAGACAAGGCAATAAGACTTTTTTTCATCTGTTTTATAATAAGAAAGGAATATATTTTCTATGGGACAAATTTAACACCGTTAAGCGCAAAAATAGTTGTATATTTACGACATAAACTTGTAAATTTAAGTCATGCCTAAATTAAATCAGTTTGAGACTCTTGTTATTCATGAATTTGAAGATGAGAAATTTCACCTTCCGCCACATACGCATACGTATTACGAAATCATTTATATCAAAAAAGGAGCTGGTATTCATCATCTCAATAAAAATCTTCTCCCATATAAAGCCGGAGATTTATTTGTAATTTCTCCCGAAGATGAACACTACTTTGACATCAAAAAAAACACGCGTTTTGTTTATATTAAATTCACAGACAATTATTTTAATTCCAAACAAAACCTGACTTGTGATGAATTTCTGGTGAATACTCCCGAAAGTTTTATGCGCGACAAAATCCTGAAAGAAACGGTTTTAAAATTTGATGAACCTTGCAAAACTATCTTAAAAAATACGGTAGAGAATATTATAACCTACGATCGTTATATTGATGTTACGACTTCGCCAATTGTTTTTTACCAAATTCTTTCGCTTTTTGGTCTGATAAAAGAAACCATTCGCGGTATGAATCTTCAAATGAAATCAACGCATATCGATAATGAACAAATCGCCAATTATATTCATCAGAATATTTATCAGCCAAAACTGGTTCAGATAAAGGTTATTGCAGAACATTTTAATATTGCACCAACTTACTTTAGTGCTTATTTCAAAAGGACTTTCTCGATTAGTTATCGCGATTACATTAATAATTTAAGAACTACTTTAATCGAAAAACGATTCCATAACAATCAATTACCGATCAAGCAAATTGCTTATGAATTTGGCTTTACCGATGAAAGTCATTTGTCGAATTATTTCAAAAAACGAAAGAATATGAAACCGACCGATTTTAAAAAGCTTTAGTTATTGAAATCTTAAAAGAGATCGGAGCTAAGAATTTTTATCTAAATTTGTATCAACAATATATTTTTCCTTGATAAAAAAAACAAACATATTATTTCTCGTTTTACTGTTTGGCTTCTCTTTGATGTCAACTACGGGTTATGCTTGTGGAAAATCTACTGAAAAAAGTACTTGCGGGAAAACAGCAAGTTCATCTAATACATCATCTGATTCCTGTCAAAAAGAATGTTGCAAAAAAAGTAAGGATTCTAAAAAGGATCAGCACGGTTGCAACAGAAAATGTGATCACTCTGGCTGTACTACTTCGGGTTTACAGTTTAGTTTAATTGCAGAAAATGATTTTGAATTCAATAACCAATTATTGAATTTCTCTTTCAAAACACCCATCACTTACTATGAAAACAATAGTATTTCTGATGGCTTTACCTCTATTTGGGCACCTCCAAAAATATAATAATTCTATTTGTGACAGCCATAACTGGCTCTAAACGTTACGCAAAATCTGCAAAACACTTTAAGAATTAAATCTAATAAGGAATACTAAATTCCTTCTAAATATATACAAAATGAAAAAATCAATAACAATTATAGGGGCATTAATCGCATTCGTTTTTACTACAAGTACAATTCACGCAAAAGCAGTAAAAACAGAAACAAACGAAATCGAAGTTTTAACTTCAACTGAGTTACAACCAGTTTATGATGCTTATTTCACCGTAAAAGATGCTCTTATTAAAAGTGACAGTAAATTAACTTCGGCGAAAGCCGCAACTTTACTTACGGCAATTACAGCTGTAAAAATGGATAAACTGAAAAGTAACGAACATACGGTTTGGATGAAAGTCATGAAAAAACTTACTGCCGATGCCAAAAGTATTTCGTCTACAACAGATCTTAAAAAACAACGCGAAACTTTTAAATCGTTGTCTAAAAGCACTTACGATCTTATAAAAGTATCTAGCCCGGAGCAGCCAATTTACAAACAATATTGCCCAATGGCCGATGCTGATTGGTTAAGTAAAGAAAAAGCAGTTAAAAATCCGTATTACGGATCTTCGATGTTAACTTGCGGAAACGTGGTAGAAACCATCAAATAAATATGAAGCTCTACATCAAAAACATGGTGTGTAGTCGATGCAAAATGGTTGTGAAGTCTGAGTTTGAAAAACTCGGACTTCAGACTATTTCTGTTGAATTGGGTGAAGTTGAACTACAGGACGCTATTACAGAAAATCAAAAAGAGATTTTGCTTAAAAACCTGCAAGCTTTAGGTTTTCATATCATTGATGACAAAAAAAGCAAAACAATCGAAAAAATAAAAAATCTTATTGTTGATTTGGTTCACCATAAAAACAACGAACTCAAAGTCAACTTATCTGATTATCTGGCTGAAAATCTCCATCAGGATTATAATACACTGAGTAATCTTTTTTCGGAAATAGAGAACACTACTATCGAAAAATATTTTATCAGTCAGAAAATAGAAAAGGTAAAAGAATTACTGATTTACAATGAACTTTCGTTAAGCGAAATTGCCGATATTCTAAATTATAGTAATGTAGCGCATTTGAGTAATCAGTTTAAAAAAATTACTGGTTTTACTCCTACCTATTTCAAACAACTGAAAGATAAGAAACGTATTCAGATCGAGAATATATAAGTTTTAGCTTAACCGCAAAGAGCGCAAAGGCGTACGCAAAGGTTTTATTTAGCCACAGATTATACAGATTAAATGGATTTTAAAAATCTGTGATAATCTTTTAATCCGCGGCTACCTTTTTATATAATTTTTTCGCAATTTATTCAGAACGTAGCCCAAGGCTTCAACCTTGGGTACGCAAAGATTGAAATACGATACGCCCCCACGGTTGAAACCTTGGGTTATGTTTTTAATCTAAGTACGCAAAGGTTTTATTTAGCCACAGATTATACAGATTAAATGGATTTTAAAAATCTGTGATAATCTTTTAATCCGTGGCTAACTTTTTATATAATTTTTTCGCAATTTATTCAGAACGTAGCCCAAGGTTTCAACCTTGGGTACACAAAGATTGAAACACGATACGTCCCCAAGGTTGAAACCTTGGGTTATGTTTTTAATCCAGGTTCGCAAAGTTATTTTAAAAGCTTTGCGAACTTTGCGTTTTTATAACAGCCCGAACATCAAAAAACCATAGCGTGCTTTGCGATAAAAAAAAACCTTACCTTAGTAAATCTTACAAATCATACCCAAAATTATACAAACCGAAACGATCAATACTTCGGAAATTTGCATTGTAATACTTTAAACACCTATAACAATGACACATCAATATATAATTTCAGGAATGTCGTGTGATGGCTGTCGCAAGAAAGTCGAGAAAACCTTAAATACAATTGAAGGAATTCAGGCCGAAGTGACGCTAAATCCGCCATTGGCTACCATAACAATGGAAAAACACGTTGCAACAGAAAAATTTCAGGAAGTTCTGGCAGCAGCAGGAAAATATACTATTGAGATGGATTCTCCTAAAAACCATACTGAAACAGCAGTTAAATCTTGTTGTTCCGGTCATAAAAAAGAGAATCACACACATCAACCTAAAAAGGAATCGCACACACATCAACAAACCAATGGCGTTTATTATTGTCCGATGCATTGCGAAGGAGACAAAACATACTATAAACCTGGAGATTGTCCTGTTTGCGGAATGGACTTAGTTCCGCAAGTAGTAATCAGCGCTGCAAAATATACTTGCCCAATGCATCCCGAGGTTGTTTCAGATGAACCGGGCGATTGTCCGATTTGCGGAATGGATTTAGTTCCGATGCAGGTTGCTGATAATGAAGAAAACAAAACCTATACTGATTTATTGAAAAAAATGAAAATAGCGATATTGTTTACGCTCCCAATTTTCATCATTTCAATGTCAGAAATGATTCCGAATAATCCGCTTTATACGATAATGTCAATTGAAAAATGGAATTGGATTCAGTTTCTATTTTCACTTCCCGTTTTATTTTATGCAGGCTGGATGTTTTTTGTGCGCGCCTGGAAATCGATTATCACCTGGAATTTAAACATGTTTACCTTAATAGGTATCGGAACAAGTGTTGCATTCTTATTTAGTATTGCAGGTTTATTATTTCCTGATGTTTTTCCGGACGAATTCAAATCACATCATGGAACCATTCATTTGTATTTTGAAGCCGCAACAGTAATTCTTACCTTAGTTTTGCTAGGACAATTATTAGAAGCCAGAGCACACGGACAAACAAATGGTGCTATAAAAGCTTTATTGAAACTGACTCCTACAGAAGCAACTTTAGTAGAGAACGGAAACGACAAAGTAATTTCTATTCACAATATCAACAAAGGTGATTTATTGCGCGTAAAACCGGGAGAAAAAATTCCCGTAGACGGAAAAATAACAACCGGAGAAAGCAGTATCGATGAAGCGATGATTACCGGAGAACCCATTCCAGTAGATAAAAAAACGGGCGATAATGTTATTGCCGGAACGATAAACGGAACTAAATCTTTTGTAATGATTGCCGAGAAAGTAGGTTCAGAAACTTTACTCTCGCAGATTATACAAATGGTAAATGATGCAAGTCGTTCGAGAGCTCCAATTCAGAAACTCGCCGATCGTGTTGCCAAATATTTTGTTCCAACTGTAGTTATTATTTCAGTTTTAACCTTTTTTGTCTGGGCAAAATTTGGTCCCGAACCCGCATACATTTACGGATTAATTAATGCCATTGCTGTTTTAATTATTGCTTGTCCTTGTGCTTTAGGATTAGCAACTCCAATGTCGGTTATGGTTGGAGTTGGTAAAGGTGCACAACATGGTATTTTGATAAAAAATGCCGAAGCACTGGAAAACATGGATAAAATTGATGTTTTAATTACAGATAAAACCGGAACAATTACCGAAGGAAAACCATCTGTAGAAAAAATATACGCCATCAATAATAATGAAGATAACTTATTGCAAAACATAGCTTCCTTAAATCAATATAGCGAACACCCGTTGGCGCAAGCCGTTGTCAATTTTGCAAAAGCTAAAAACCAAACTTTAATTGAAGTTCCCGATTTTGAAGCCGTTGCCGGAAAAGGAGTTACAGGAACTGTAAACAATACAAAAGTCGCTTTAGGAAACAAAAAACTAATGAATCAGGTTGGTGCTAAAATTTCTGAAGATCTTGAAAACAAAATTATTGCTGAACAAAATTTAGGAAAAACAGTTTCTTATATCTCAGTCGATAGTATTGCTCTGGGCTATGTATCGATTACAGATGCCATCAAAGAAAATAGTGCAAAAGCTATTAAAGATTTAATCGATCAGGGCGTTGAGGTTATTATGTTAACCGGTGACAATGCTAATACTGCAAAAGCAGTTGCCGATCAATTGCATTTAAGTGCTTTTAAAGCCGATTGTCTTCCCGAAGATAAACTAAAAGAAATTCAGCGTTTGCAGGCTGAAGGTAAAATTGTAGCCATGGCCGGCGACGGAATCAATGATGCTCCAGCCCTTGCGCAGGCAAATATTGGAATCGCAATGGGAACCGGAACTGATGTTGCCATCGAAAGTGCTAAAATTACTTTGGTTAAAGGAGATTTAAACGGCATTGTAAAAGCTAAAAAACTGAGTTATTCGGTTATGAGAAATATCAAACAAAATTTATTTTTTGCTTTTATATACAATGTTTTAGGCGTTCCAATTGCAGCCGGAATTTTATTTCCAGTATTCGGAATCCTGCTTTCGCCAATGTTGGCTGCGCTGGCAATGAGTTTAAGTTCGGTTTCAGTCATTGTAAATGCATTGCGATTACGCAATCTAAACCTTTAAAACAGCAATATGAAATTACAAAATATACTAATCGTCTTTTTAATCACTATAAGTGCGCAAGCCCAAAAAGTAGTTCGATACGATCTTTATGTTCGGGATACTATTGTGAATTTTTCCGGAAAAGAAAAACGCGCCTTAACCGTAAACGGACAAATACCGATGCCAACCTTAACTTTTACTGAAGGTGATACTGCCGAAATTTACGTGCATAACGAACTTAAAAATGAAGACACTGCCTTGCATTGGCACGGATTATTTCTTCCGAATAAAGAAGATGGCGTTCCTTATTTAACTCAAATGCCTATTAAACCCGGAACAACTCATAAATATAGTTTCCCCATTATTCAAAACGGAACATATTGGTATCACAGTCATTCCGGTTTACAGGAACAAATTGGCTTATACGGTTTGTTTATTATTAATAAAAAGAAAGACGATTCAACTTTTAGAAAAGGAATTGATGATTTACCAACTGTTCCGGTAATCTTAAGTGAATGGACCGATCTAAAACCGGAAAATGTACAACGAATGCTGCACAATGCAAATGACTGGTTTGCTATAAAAAAAGGAACTACTCAGAGTTATGCCGAGGCCATTCAACATGGGAAATTTTCGACAAAAGTTACTAACGAATGGAAACGTATGAACGCGATGGATGTTAGTGATGTTTATTATGAGAAATTTTTAATTAACGGTAAAAACGAACAACAGCTTTCGCAGTTTAAACCCGGAGAAAAAGTCCGACTTAGAATTGCAAACGGCGGCGCATCCAGTTATTTCTGGCTGACTTACGGTGGCGGAAAAATAACAGTAGTTGCCAGCGACGGAAATGATGTCGATCCTATAGAAGTTGATCGTTTAATTATTGCAGTTTCTGAAACTTATGATATTGTGGTTACCATTCCCGAAGACAATAAATCATTTGCTTTTCTGGCTACAGCCGAAGACAGAACCGGATCTGCTTCAATGTTTTTAGGAAATGGCGTTAAACAACCTGTTTCCCATCTTCCGAAATTAAAATATTTCGAAGGAATGAAAATGATGAATGACATGATGAAAATGAACGGTGAAATGAATGATATGGGAATGAAAATGTCCTTAAATAAAATGGACATGAATGCCGTAATGTATCCTGAAATTTCAGGCGAAGAGGAATCTACAAAAACTGAAGATCATTCTATGCATACTATGGAAGGCATGAAAATGGACGATATGAAAATGTCGAGCGATTCTACAGAAACTGCCGAGATTACAACTTTGAATTACGGAATGCTAAAATCGCCTACCATAACAACGTTGCCAAAAGATGCTCCGGTAAAAGAACTGCGCTTTACTTTATCCGGAAATATGAACCGCTATGTGTGGAGTATGGATAATAAAGTGATTTCTGAGACAGATAAAATCTTAATTAAAAAAGGTGAAAATGTTCGAATTGTATTGTACAACGGATCTATGATGCGCCATCCAATGCACTTACACGGACACGATTTCAGAATTTTAAATGAGCATGGCGAATATTCTCCGCTTAAAAATGTGATTGATATTATGCCAATGGAAACCGATACCATCGAATTTCAGGCAAATGCAGATGGCGACTGGTTTTTTCATTGTCATATATTATATCACATGATGGCAGGAATGGGACGTATTTTTACTTATGAAAATTCAGCTCCGAATCCGTTGATTCACGATCCGAAAATGGCTTACAAAATGCTAAAAATGGATGATCGTATGTTTCATTTCATGGCCGAAAATGATTTTGCAACCAATGGAAATGATGGTGAAGCAATGTTCAGCAACACACGCTGGAGTATTGGTACAGAATGGAGACTGGGTTACAACGACAAACATGGTTATGAAACCGAAACCCATATTGGACGCTATATTGGAAAAAATCAATGGTTTATGCCGTTTATTGGTTTTGACTGGCGCTACCGAAAAATGGGAATGGATGAACAGGAGCAAAACTTGTTCGGGCAAAAAAACACCAAAGACAATCGTTCTGTTTTTAGCGTGGGAGCCGAATATACTTTACCAATGCTGGTAAAAGCACAGGTTGAGGTTTATACCGACGGAAATGTCAGAATACAGTTTGAACGAAAAGATATTCCGCTTTCCAGACGTTTACGCATGAATTTAATGTGGAATACCGATAAGGAATATATGGCCGGACTAAAATATGTAGCCACCAGAAACCTGGGAATCACAACGCATTATGACAGCGACATGGGAATTGGTTTTGGAGTTAATCTGAATTATTAATTTCTTTTTTTAACCATACAAGTGATGTAAGTTCATTTAAAATATATGCGCTGAAAACAGAATAAATTATATCTTAGTTTTTTTAACCTTAATGATTGATCTGGTAATAAAACATGAGGAAAATATATTTTGCAATGCTTCTTACATCTGCAATAACATCAACAAGCTGTGATCCTTCACAGAATATGCTTTTTACAAATAACAGTAAAAGCAATGTAAAAGTAAAATTGATAGTAAACGCTGAGGTTAAAAACGAACAATTAGATGAAATAAAAAAAGGAGATTCAATTGTTTTTAATTTAATCCCTCAGAATGCAGAAAAAAATCAAGGATTAATTTACTTTGGAAGAGGAAGATGGAATGAAGAAACAATGGTTGAGATTAGTAAATCTATAAAAAGCATTGAGATTGAAAACGAGGATAAAAAAATCATTTACAAATCGCAAAACGAAATAAATAATCTGTTCTTTGAAAACAAAAAAGGATTACTTTTTAAATCGATAGATATTACTATTGATGATGATTTACTAAATTAAACAATACCTATGAAGATTACTTTTTTCTTTCTAATGTTACTTTTAAGTAACGGATCATATGCTCAATTTGCAATAATAAAAGATAACGACGGGTATGTAAACATAAGAAGCGAAGCACAGAAAGGCAATAATATTTCAGATAAATTAGAAAATGGCTTTATCGTTTATGGTTTCGAACCCGATAATAACTGGGTTGGTATAGATTATTCCAAAAACAATAATGACAAAAGCGGTTATGTTTACAAAGACAGGATTAAGTATTTATCAGAATTCACAAAAATCCCTTTAACAAAAGAAACTCCAACAAAAGTAATTTTTCAGAAAGATAGTCTGAACATCGTTATTGAAAGCAAAAAGTTTGATTCAAAAACAGCAAAACTTACATACTCAAAAGACAAATCTTTTCTAACAAAAATTAACGGGAAAGAAATTTGGGGAACAGATGGAAATATTCCAAGAACTTCATATAAATTAATAACAATCATTATTGGCGGTAAAACTATTGAACTCCCTGCAAACGCTTATGCTGATTTATTTGAGCCTGCACTTTCTTATACAGAGATAAATTACAATAAAAAAGACGACATTCTCTACATATCTTCCAGTAATGGTGATGGCGCAGGAGGCTACGAACTTGTTTGGGTTATTGAAAAAAGAAAATATAAAGAACGAAAAATTGCTCGTGGATTTTAATTTTCTTTAAGAAACAAAGGCTTTTCTTTTATAAAAACATTAACTTTTTGTAAGAATCAACGCTGATAATTGTTACTATATTTGATTTACCAAATACAATGCTTCTAACAAAAAAACAATTAAAACAAAATGACAAAAGTAATTACAATTTTGACTGCTGCTTTATTTTCAATTGGTGTAACGGCCCAGGAAACAAAACCTGCTCCTAAAAAAGAAAAAGATAAAAAAGAATCGTGCTGCAAGAAAACATCAACAGACAAAAAAGATAAAAAATCTTGTTGCGTTAAAAAATAATCGAAATTCTATTTCAAGAAAAAAGACCTCACTTGAGGTCTTTTTTTTTATCTAGTCCTTCGAAACTTTGTCAAAGTTTAAAACTTTGACAAAGTTCTTAAGAGTCTGTATAAAATTATTTCAAACGAACGCTCCACTCAAAATCCATTTCAGAAACCTGAACGCCTTCTTCATTTGTTCCGATAGATTTCATCCAGAATGTTTGTCCCTCTCCCGTTTCTATAGTTCTTTTGATGGCGTCGGCAATTAAATGTCCGTCATTACAGGCGAATGTAATTCTTCCCGTAGCTTTTTTGGTAAAGTTTCCTTTATTGTTGGCCACTAACATCGAAATTTTTCTTCCGCTTTCCTGAATTTGAGAAATCACTAAAGCCCCCGTTGTCAACTCTGCCGCCATTGCCTGAACTGCAAAATACATAGAGTTAAAAGGGTTTTGATTGATCCATCTGTGTTTAACACTTACAACACAACTTTCTTTGTCGATTGCTTTTACACGTACACCGCAAATGTATGCCGATGGTAATTTGAATAATACAAATTTATTGAGTTTGGAAACTGAAACTGCCATGTGATTTTATTTTTTTATGTAAAAATACAAAAAAACTATGCACGCACAATAAATTCGTAATACTTTCCAAAATACCCAGTAAAATCAGCTACTCAGAATGATTTTCAAGGAATTACCACCTACTTACAAATTTAAAACTTGTTAAAATTTTGTTAATATATGGTACTATGCAAAACAAGATACTGTCTTTTAGATATATATTTGCATAAGAAATTACTATATACTTTTAATCATGGAAACAACAACGCCACTCATCATGGAAACAACATCAGAAAGAAACACAGCTGCGTTTACGCATTTAAGTACATTAAGCCAGTACATTATTCCGTTTGGGAATTATATTTTCCCAATTATAATCTGGTCGAGCTACAAAGACAAATCAGAATTTGTAAATCACCACGGAAAACAAACTTTGAATTTTCAATTGAGTTTATTGCTTTACACTTTGATTTTAGCTTTAATCGCAATTCCGATTTTTTTAACTGTCGTATTGCAAAACATTCCAATGGAAGTTTTTTTTAACGACGACAATTATACAATTAGAAACTTTGATTTTCAGGGAAACATTCCATTATTAAGTATTGGTGCAACAGCCGTTTTACTTTTCGGAGTTTTAAAATTTGTTGAATTCTTTTTAGTGATTTATGCTTCAATAAAAGCTTCAAACGGAGAATTGTACAAATATCCTTTGACAATCAATTTTATAAAGTAAATAAGAAAGGGCTTCGACTTCGCTCAGCCTGACATAAAAAATTAAAAGTTATAGTCGAAACAATCAATCATCAATAACAGTTTCGAAATCAATCATCAATCAATCATCATCAATCAAAAAACGAATTGTTCAATCTAAAAAAAACAAAATGAAATTATGAACATTGAAAACACAAAAGCACAGATGCGCAAAGGTGTTCTTGAGTTTTGCATCTTATCCGTATTAAAAGAAAAAGACGCATATACATCTGAAATATTAGACACCTTAAAAAACGCCAAATTATTAGTTGTTGAGGGCACTGTTTATCCGCTCTTAACCCGATTGAAAAATGACGGTTTGCTTAATTATCGATGGGAAGAATCAACCTCAGGGCCACCACGAAAATATTATGGATTAACCGAGATAGGACAAACATTTTTAAACGAACTTAACGGCACCTGGACAGAATTATCTGATGCCGTAAATCTAATCACCAATCAAAATCAATAAGTCATGAACAAAACAGTAAATATTAACTTAGGCGGTATGTTTTTTCACATCGATGAAGACGCATATTTAAAATTGACACGCTATTTTGACGCTATAAAACGATCATTGAACAATTCATCTGGACAAGATGAAATTATTAAAGACATCGAAATGCGTGTTTCTGAATTATTAACAGAAAAACAAAAAAGTGAAAAACATGTTGTTGGCTTGAAAGATGTTGACGAGGTGATTACAGTGATGGGACAACCGGAAGATTACAGAATCGAGGATGAAGACAATCAAAATCAATCGTTTAATAATTATGGTGCAAGAAAACACAAAAAATTATATCGTGACAAAGAAAAAGGTATGATTGGTGGTGTTGCAACAGGTCTAGGACATTATTTTGGAATTGATGCTGTTTGGATTAAAATCATATTCTTAGTATTTGTTTTTGCAGGTTTTGGAACAGGAATCTTGGCTTACTTTGTACTTTGGATCGTGACTCCTGAAGCAATTACAACTTCAGAAAAACTGGAAATGACAGGAGAACCGGTTACAATTTCTAACATCGAAAAAAAAGTTCGTGAAGAAATTGACTCATTGTCTGACAAGTTCAAAAACGCAGATTATGATAAAATGGGAAACCAGGTAAAGTCGGGAGCTGAGAGAATAAGTAGTTCATTTGGAGACTTTGTCATGACGGTTTTTAAAATATTCGCTAAATTTTTAGGTGTAATTTTAATCATGGCAGGAATTACCACTTTAATATTATTATTGATTGGAGTGTTTACTTTAGGATCAAATGTATTTATTGATTTTCCTTGGCAAAACTTTATTGAAGCAGGAAACTTTACAGAATATCCGCTTTGGTCTTTTGGATTATTGATGCTTTTTGCTGTTGGAATTCCATTTTTCTTTCTAACATTATTAGGTTTTAAATTGTTATCTCCAAACTTAAAATCAATTGGAAATATTACAAAATATACCTTGTTAGCAATTTGGATTATTGCCATTGCGATTGTAATTAGTATTGGAATCAAACAAGCCACCGAAATATCTTATGATAATAAAACGGTTGAGAAAAAAGCGATCAACATTAAACCGACAGATACTCTTTTTGTAAAATTCAGGTACAATGATTATTACGCAAAAAGTCTGAATCACCATAGAGAATTTGAATTTGTTCAAGATTCTGCAAACCATGATCTAATCTATTCAAACGATGTTCGCATACATGTTTTGCGTACTGACGAAGCTTCTCCTTATATGCAGATTGAAAAAAGTGCAAGAGGAAATTCATTAGCAAGTGCAAAACAAAGAGCCGAAAAAATTAATTACAACCTTCAGATTAACGGAAATCATTTGATTTTAGATAATTATTTTCTGACAGATGTAAAAAATAAGTTTAGAGGACAAGAAGTTGATGTATATTTGTATCTGCCGGAAGGACAACTTTTTAAACCAGATTCATCGATACAAGATTATGACGATTCTGAGAATGATTTTTTCGACTTACACTTTAGTGGTAACTATAACTATAAAGTAGAAGGTTCTAAAATAAAATGTTTAAACTGCCCGGCAGATGAAAACGAATACAATGACAATGATAATGACTATAATGACGAGAACACTATCGACAACGATACTGTAAAAGAAGTTTCGATTAAAATTAATGGAAAAGAAGTTTTAAACGGAAAAAAAACAAACGGAAAGCTAACCACTGATAAAAACGGAGTCATAATTAAAATTAACTAAACCATGATAAAAATAATCATTCATATTACGAAATTTATAATTGCCACTATTACTGCACTATTGTTTGCTTCTTGTAACTTTAACATGAATGCCATTGAAGGAAGCGGAAATGTAACTACGGAAAAAAGAACTGTTCAGGGCGATTTTAAAAATATATCAGTAAGCAATGCAATTGACCTGGTAATCGAGCAATCTGATTCGACCGAAATTAAAGTTGAAGCTGACGATAATTTACAAAAAGAAATTATTACAAAAGTGGAAAACGGAACATTAGTAATTTCATGTAAATTCAATTCATACCGAAATGTAACCATGAAAAAGGTTACAGTAAAAATGCCGAAAATTGAAAAAATAGAAGCATCAAGCGCTTCATCTGTTCACAGCAAAAATGTACTTACAGGCGAGAACGTTCAGTTAGAAGCTTCAAGTGCAGCGTCTATGGATGTTAATGTAGAGTCGGATAATATTGCCTTGGATTCTGATAGCGGAAGTTCTATAAATATTACAGGAAAAGCCTTAAAAGTAAAAACTTCGGTATCAAGCGGAGGATCTATTGAAGCTACAAAATTACTGGCAAATGATATCGATGCAGATGCGTCAAGCGGAGGAACTGTAAGTGTTCACCCAATTGTAAGTCTTAAAGCTCAGGCAAGCAGCGGCGGAAACATTAGTTATGACATTACGCCTAAAACTATCGAGAAAAGTCAAAGCTCAGGAGGAAACATTAATAAAGGCTAAACCTTATATATGTGTTAAATATAAAAGAAATCATTCACCCAAAGTGGATGATTTCTTTTATATTTGTCAAAATCAAATCTAGAATTAATGAAAAAAAGTACTGCCCTGTTCCTATTATTATGTATTACTACATTAACCTTTGCTCAAAAAAGAGAAAAAGTAAAAGGAACTAAGATTGTAACCACATCTATAAAAGAAGTGGAAAGTTTTGACGGACTCGAAGTAGATGACAATTTGGAAGTTTACCTGGAACGTGGCGAGAAAAACGAAATAAAAATTGAAGCCGATGATAACCTACACGATATTGTTGGTATGGATTTACGAGATAAAACGTTACGTTTATATACCTCTAAAGAAAGTACTATTTTTAAAAAATTAACTGTTCATGTTATTTATACTGGTACTCTGAATAAAGTTATTGCAAAAAATGAAGCTGTAATTTATGCCATTCAGGAATTAAAATTAGACGATATTACTTTTAATAGTGTTGATTATTCAAAACTCTTTTTAAATGTTAATGCAAAAAAATTCAATCTAGTTTCTGATGACAAATCAAGAGCTGAAATAAATCTAAAAGCAGAAGATGCAAGTATTCAATTAAGCAAAAATGCCGCAATTAAATCATTAGTTTCTGCTATAAAATTCAAATGCGATTTATATCAAAAAGCAACCGCAACAATTGAAGGTATTGCTGAAAAAGCAACGATTCGTCTAGATAATAATTCAATCTTTACAGGAACAAAATTCACTTTAAAAGATGCTAATGTAACGGCTGAGAATTATGCAGTGGGTACAATTTTAGCCGAAACTACACTTTCGCTTGCTGTTGGAGACAAAGCAGAACTTTCCCTTTTTGGAAATCCGGCCATACAATTAACCCGTTTTTCTGAAGAAGCTAAATTGATGAAGAAGATAAAATAATTTTTGTTTCAGGTTTTTCAAGTTTCAAGTTTCACATAAAACAAAAAGTCCCTTTCGTTGAAAGGGACTTTTTGTTTTTATATAGTTAGGCTAACTTGAAACAAAGAAAACCTAAAACCTGAAACTAAAAATTTAGTCTTTTGAAGCCAAATATCTTTCAGCGTCCAATGCAGCCATACAACCTGTACCCGCAGCAGTAATCGCCTGACGGTAAACGTGGTCTGCAGCATCACCCGCTACAAAAACACCCGCTACATTTGTATTAGAAGTTCCGGGAGTATTAATAATATACCCTGTTTCATCTAATGTGATGTAATCTTTAAAAATATCTGTGTTTGGTTTGTGCCCAATTGCAACAAAGAAACCAGTTGCAGGAATTTCGATAACTTCACCAGTAGTTTTGTTTAATGCTTTAATAGCATGAACTACCTGATTATCTCCTACTACTTCAACAGTATCGTGGTTCATTAAAATCTCGATATTCTCTGTTTTACGAACACGATCTTCCATGATTTTTGAAGCTCTGAATTTCTCACTTCTTACCAACATAGTAACTTTTTTACAAAGTTTAGACAAATAATGTGCTTCTTCACAAGCAGAATCTCCTGCTCCAACAATCACAACTTCTTGATTTCTGTAGAAAAATCCGTCACAAACTGCACAAGCCGAAACTCCACCACCCATGTTTAGGTAATGTTGCTCTGATGGTAATCCTAAATATTTAGCCGAAGCACCTGTAGAAATAATTACAGTTTCACAGTGTAATTCGATTGTATCATTAATCCAAACTTTATGAATATCTCCTGAAAAATCAACTTTAGTAGCCCATCCATCACGAATATCAGCACCAAAACGTTTTGCTTGTTCCTGTAACTGAATCATCATTTCCGGTCCTGTAACACCATCAACATATCCAGGAAAATTTTCTACTTCATTTGTTGTAGTCAACTGACCCCCAGGCTGCATACCTTGGTATAAAACCGGATTCATATTTGCTCTGGCTGCATAAATAGCCGCAGTATAACCTGCCGGGCCAGAACCTATAATAAGGCATTTAATTTTTTCGATTGTATCTGACATAATGTGTATGTTTTTTTTGTGTTGCAAATGTAACCTTTATTATAAAAAATAACATCTAAAATAAATCTGAAATAACTATCCGAAAATAAGTTTTATTTATTTTCATTTTTTTCTTTTCTAAATGAAATTTATTTCTATCTTTGCAACCGCTTTCGGGCACTACAACAAAATACATCTTCGGGGTGTAGCGTAGCCCGGTTATCGTGTCCCGCTCTAAGGCGGGAAGACCACAGTAACAATCATAAGCAAAGCTACGGGGTGTAGCGTAGCCCGGTTATCGCGCCTGCTTTGGGAGCAGGAGGCCGCAGGTTCGAATCCTGCCACCCCGACAAAAGCCGAACAGAAATGTTCGGCTTTTTCATTTTAATTCCAAGTCTTATGTTTTTCGTTTATATTCTCTATAGCAGTACAAAAGAAAAGTTTTATATCGGTCAAACAAATGATATTGATGACAGACTTAAAAGACATAACAGTGGACAATCATTATCTACAAAAAATGGAATACCTTGGAAGCTAGTTTACAAAATCCAGACCAGCTCACGATCTGAGGCGGTTAATCTAGAAACCAAAATAAAAAAACGTGGCGCAAAAAGACATCTTCAAGATATTAATTTTGAGTATAAATTGTAAAACCAAAAGGTTATCGCATCCCTACAAAAGTCTTTTCATTTTTTCAAATGACATTTTTTCCACTACAATCTAATCTGCTATTTTATTTTGAACCCGGATTTAATATTTAAGCACTTTTTTCTGATTAAACGATAAACTAGTGCTTTTTAAACAAAAAGAAGAAGAAAACAGCACAAAATTTTCTCACTATTTTTTTACAATTTCCAAAATTAAATTCTTGGAAACACGCACCATACCACGATTAATCGAACTTTCTTAAATGTTAACAAAATAGATTTTCAGAAACCATAAATAATTGTATTTTTACGGTTCAAAATTCAGAAAATAAATGGGCAAAATCATTGCTATTGCTAATCAAAAAGGAGGCGTTGGAAAGACTACTACATCAGTAAATCTTGCTGCCTCATTAGGTGTTTTAGAGAAAAAAGTATTACTAATCGACGCTGATCCTCAGGCCAATGCTACATCTGGTCTTGGAATTGACGTAGAATCAGTTGAAACAGGAACTTATCAAATTCTTGAACATACTGTAACACCAAAAGAAGCCATTTTAAAATGTACAGCTCCAAATGTTGACGTGATCCCTGCTCACATTGACCTTGTTGCGATCGAAATTGAATTGGTTGACAAAGAAAACCGTGAGTATATGCTTAAAAAAGCATTGGAAGAAGCAAAAGAAGAATATGATTTTATCATTATCGATTGTGCTCCTTCTTTAGGTTTATTAACCTTAAATGCTTTGACAGCTGCAGATTCAGTAGTTATTCCTATTCAATGTGAGTATTTTGCACTTGAAGGATTAGGAAAATTATTGAACACTATAAAAAGTATTCAAAAAATTCATAACCCTGATCTTGATATCGAAGGATTATTACTTACAATGTATGATTCAAGATTACGTTTATCTAATCAGGTTGTCGAAGAGGTTCAAAAACACTTTAACGACATGGTTTTTGAAACCGTTATTCAGCGTAATGTAAAATTAAGCGAAGCACCAAGTTTTGGAGAAAGCATCATTAACTATGACGCAACAAGCAAAGGAGCAGTTAATTACATTAATTTAGCTCAGGAAATTATAAAGAAAAACAGCAAATAGTTTTTATGACAAAAGCAATTAAAAAACAAGCCTTAGGAAGAGGATTATCAGCATTACTAAAAGATCCGGAAAACGACATTTCATCAGTAGAAGACAAAAATGCTGATAAGGTTGTTGGAAATATTATTGAGCTTGAAATAAGTGCTATCGAAATAAATCCATTTCAGCCAAGAAGCAATTTTAACGAAGAATCATTACGCGAATTAGCCACTTCTATTAAAGAACTTGGTGTGATTCAACCTATTACTGTTCGTAAATTAGACTTCAACAAATATCAGTTAATCTCTGGAGAGCGTCGTTTGCGTGCTTCAACTTTAGTTGGACTAACTCACGTTCCTGCCTATATTCGTATTGCTAATGACAATGAGTCTTTAGTAATGGCTTTGGTTGAAAATATTCAGCGTCATGACTTAGACCCAATCGAGATTGCACTTTCTTACCAACGTTTAATTGATGAAATTCAATTAACACAAGAGCAAATGAGTGAGCGCGTTGGAAAAAAACGTTCTACGATTGCCAACTATTTACGTCTTTTAAAATTAGACCCGATTATCCAAACTGGTATTCGTGACGGTTTTATTAGCATGGGACACGGTAGAGCAATTATCAACATTGAAGATTTAGATGTTCAGACTGATATTTACCAAAAAATCGTAAGCCAGAACCTTTCTGTTCGCGAAACTGAAGCTTTAGTTAAAAATTACCACGAAGGACAGCAGCCAAAAGCAGAAGGAAAGCCAAAAGCAGATTCTTCTTTTATGGTTAGAGAAACACAAAAAAATTCTTTTAACGATTATTTTGGTTCAAAAGTTGATATCAAAGTCGCAGGCAACGGAAAAGGAAAGATTACAATTCCTTTTAGTTCTGAAGCTGACTTTAACAGAATTATAAAATTAATAAACGGATAGTGAATAAGATTGTCCCCATAAGTTTATTGTTCTTTCTAATAGGAACCGTTTCTCTTTTTGCTCAGTCAAAAGAAGAAACGGTTTTGGTCGCTAAAGACACTACCAAGTTAGAAGAAATAGACCCGCTGACACCAGCAAAAGCAGCATTTTACTCTGCAATTCTACCAGGATTAGGTCAGGCTTACAATAAAAAATACTGGAAAATTCCAATTGTATACGGTGCTATTGGTACCAGTTTATACTTTTACATAGACAACAACAAAAAATACCACGATTATCGGGACGAATACAAACGTAGACTCGAAGGTTACGGCCCGGGAACTGGCGGTAAGTACGACTATCTAGACGACAGCAGACTTATTGCCGGACAAAAATTCTATCAGAGAAACAGAGATTTATCTGCTTTATTTGTTGTTGGTTTTTATGTCTTAAACATTATCGATGCCAATGTTGATGCGGCATTGATTCAATTCAACGTAAACGAAAGATTATCATTACGTCCGGAGATTTATCCCGCCGATGTAACTTTTAAACCAAATGTTGGACTAACTTTTAATTATCATTTTTAAATAGTTTCTTTCTATTTAAAATTAACAAACACTTACAAAATGAAAATTGCGCTTTTAGGATACGGAAAAATGGGTAAAGTAATCGAAAGAATTGCTTTAGAAAGAGGTCATGAAATTGTTTTAAAGAAAGACGAATTCAACACATACGACGGACTTTCAACCGCAGATGTCGCAATCGACTTCAGTATTCCAACTGCAGCCGTTGACAATATATCAAATAGTTTTAACGCAAATGTTCCTGTTGTTTCAGGAACCACAGGATGGTTAGAACATTATGATGAAATGGTAAAACTTTGTAATGAAAAACAAGGTGCATTTATTTCAAGTTCTAATTTTAGTTTAGGCGTTAATATTTTCTTCGAACTTAATGAGTATTTAGCTAAAATAATGGCTCAATTTGATTCTTATAAAGTTACAATGGAAGAAATTCACCATACTCAAAAACTGGATGCACCAAGCGGAACAGCGATTTCATTAGCAAAAGGTGTTATTGAAAACAGCAATTATAACAACTGGACTTTAGAAGAAGCTGCTAAAAATGAAATTCACATTGAAGCAAAAAGAATTGGCGATGTTCCGGGAACTCACACCGTAACTTACGACTCAGTTGTTGACAGTATCGAATTAAAACATACTGCTCACAATCGTGAAGGTTTTGCCTTGGGAGCTGTTATTGCTGCTGAATGGATTGTTGGAAAAAAAGGAATTTTCAGCATGAAAGATGTTCTAAATTTAAAATAAACTGATAGAGTTTAAGAGCAATTAAAATCTTAAACCTAAAACTATAAACAAAATATTATGACACTATATCTTTGGTTCGTATTTTTCTTAGCAGTACAGATTATTCATTTTCTGGGAACCTGGAAACTATATCAGGCAGCAGGAAGAAAAAGCTGGGAAGCTGCAATTCCGGTGTACAACGCTATTGTTTTAATGAAAATAATCAGCCGACCAACCTGGTGGACTTTACTTCTTTTCATACCAATTATCAACTTAATTATGTTTCCGGTAGTTTGGGTAGAGACATTAAGAACTTTTGGCAAAAAAACAACCTTAGACACTATTCTTGGAATTTTTACATTTGGATTTTATATCTATTATGTAAACTACACTCAGAAATTAGAATACAACGCTAATAGAACGCTCACTCCTGAAAACAAAACCGCAGATACAGTAAGCTCTCTTCTTTTTGCCGTAATAGTAGCAACTTTAGTACACACTTACGTTGTACAACCTTATACAATTCCGTCTTCTTCATTAGAAAAATCGTTATTAATTGGAGATTTCCTTTTTGTAAGTAAATTAAATTATGGCCCTAGAGTTCCTATGACTACTGTTGCTTTGCCAATGGTTCATGACACGATCCCGTTTGCCAAAATTAAATCGTATTTGAGCTGGCCACAATTGCCTTATTTAAGACTTCCTGCTTTTGAAAAAATAAAAAACAATGATATTGTAGTATTCAACTGGCCTAGAGACACAGCATATAACATGTACATTCCTGCCGATAAATTTTACTACAAACCAATTGACAAAAAAACCAATTATGTAAAACGTTGCGTTGGTATTCCAGGTGACTCATTACAAATTAAAAATGGTATTGTTTTTATAAACGGAAAAGAATTAATATTACCAGAAAGAGCCAAACCTCAATATTCTTATTCTGTTGGTTATGACGGAAAAACACCTATTGATTTCGAAGCCCTTTTAAAAGAATTAGACATTACTGACGGAGCCGGTTTTACTGGTAAAAACAGAGATACTCTTTATTTTAGAGCATTAACTCAGGCAAGTGTTGACCGATTAAAAAGCACACCAGGAATTACCGGTGTAAAAAGAGAAATCGTAAAAGGTCCTGAAGATGGTATTTTCCCGGATTATCAGGACGGAAAACCATCTACAACAAACAACTGGAGTTGCGACAATATGGGACCAATTTACATTCCGCAAGCTGGAAAAACAGTTGCTTTAAACACAAAAGTATTGCCTTTATACAAAGAAATCATCTCAAACTATGAAGGCCATAAATTAGAAGTCAAAGATTCTGAAATCATAATTGACGGAAAACCTGCAACAACCTATACATTCCAGAAAAACTATTACTGGATGATGGGAGACAATCGTCACAATTCACTTGACGCTCGTTATTTTGGATACACTCCGGACGATCATATTGTTGGAAAACCAGTTTTCATCTGGATGAGCTGGGATACTAACGGCAAGGGAATTAATAAAATCAGATGGAACAGGGTATTCACTACTGTAGACGGTGAAGGACAACCGCAATCTTACTTTAAATATTTCTTAATTGTTCTGGCTCTTTATTTCGTTGGAGATTTTGTCTGGAGAAAAATAAAAGAAAATAAAGCTTAAATAAAAATAGTCAAACGTTTGAAAGTCTAAAGTCATAAAGTCAAGCTTAAAAACTTGTTTTATGACTTTTGACTTTTGACTTTAAAACTTTAGACATACAATGAATTCTATACTACTTCCTACTTATTTCCCTTCAATTAGTCACTTTGCAGTAATGGCGCAATCTGAAACTATTACTTTTGAGATGGAAGATAATTTCCAGAAGCAGACCAACAGAAATCGTACTTATATTTATAGTCCGAATGGAATTCAGCTATTAAACATTCCAATAAAACATTCCAAAAATGCTTATCAAAAGACGAAAGATGTTTTAATTGAAAACGATTTTGACTGGCAGAAACAACATTTCAAATCCCTTGAAGCCGCGTACAGAAGCTCTCCTTTCTTCGAATTTTTCGAAGATGACATTGCGCCTGTTTTCGAAAAAAAACACACTTATTTAATGGATTTAAACCTCGAAGTATTTGATATTGTTACAAAGTGCCTTCGAATGAAATTAGAGTTCGGAAAAACTACCGAATACTTTCACGAACTGGAAAACGTTTCTGATTTCAGATATTTAGCAAACGGAAAAAAAGATCCAAATACTTTTGAAAAATACACCCAGGTTTTTGATGACAAACATGGTTTTATCAACAATTTAAGTGTTCTTGACCTGATGTTTAATGAAGGGAAATTTGCTGTAGATTATCTAAAAACACAAAAAATAATAGGCCTTTAGTTTTATTTTTTTTGATTTGGAATTTGGAATTTAAAAAATTTGGAATTTATTTATTTTAGCTTTACTCCATTGAAAGCCTTGTCATTATTGGATAATGATCAGAATTTTCAAAATCAGGAAAACTTTCAAACTGTTTTACTTTCATCGTATTGTCAGTAAAAATATAATCTATTCGCGCCGGATAATATTTAAACTTATAAGTCGCACCAAAGCCTTCTCCCGCCTCTTCAAAAGCATCTTTTAGTTTTCCTTTAATGTTTCGGTAAACATATGAAAAGGGGCTATTATTCATATCGCCACAAATAATAATCGGGTTTTTACATTGCTTAATATTGTCTCTGAATATCTCAGCCTGTTCCTGCTGTTGTCTAAATCCTTTACTTATTCTTGAGTAGATAAGCTGAGACTTTTTCTTATTTACATTATCAATATCATTCGAAATCTCATTCACATCCGGCGAGATTTTAATAGACTGCAAGTGCATGTTATATACACGTATAATATCTTTACCACGCTTTATATCAGCGTAAATAACATTATTATCCGAATTAGGGAAGATTATATTTCCTTCATATAAAATTGGAAACTTAGAAAAAATTGCCTGTCCGGTTTTAATTTTATTTCCATCAATAAAAATATAACGATGCGGATAAACCTTCAGGTCAATATGAGCCGAATTTGAATATTCCTGTATACATAAAATATCAGGATCTTTTTCGTCTATAAACGCCTTGATCATCTCCGGGATATCATCACGATCCAGCCATTTAAAAACATTAAAAAGACGAACATTATAACTCATTACAGAGAAATCTTTTTCTTCTTTGACATAGTCTTTTGCAGAGAACTTGTAAAACTTACTGATAAAAGTAATTCCTGTAAGCAAAACCAACCCAGATAAAATAAGCCTTTTTTTAAACTGAATTGCCCAGTAAACAAAGAAGAACCCGTTTAACACAAAAAAAGCCGGCATAAACAACGTAAGCACCGATAAAAGCGGAAAGCTCTTAGGTGCTAAAAAAGGTAAAACATAAACACTAAATGTAAGCACAGTTAGTACTATGTTCAGAAAGAACATTATTTTATTAAACCACGAAAGGTTTTTCATATTATTGCCTAAAAGGATTATTTTCCAGCTTTAAATAAAAACTCTTTTTCTTCTTTTGTCAGACAATCATAGCCAGACTGACTAATCTTATCCAAAATCTCATCAATTTGTTGTTGCGTTTTGTCTTTTGTTACAATTCTTGATGTTACTTTTTCTGTAGGTTTTTTGTAATTCTTATGAACTTTTGTAAATGGGGTCGTTGGGGATTTTCTGAAAAGATTAGTAAAAAAGTCTAATACTTTTGAAACAATGATACTTAAATCTGTACCATTTTGAAGCAATTTTATAAATATAAAACCGAAAAATGCTCCGGCTAAATGCGAAATATGTCCGCCCATATTTTCAAGACGGAACTGCATTAAATCTAATATTAAAATTACTCCGGTTATATGCCAAAGTTTCACATTCCCAAAAAGGAATAAACGAATATTCATTAAAGGCTGATAGGTCGTTACAGCAACTAAAATTGCCATAATTGCAGCAGAAGCTCCAACTATAGAAGCTGAATTTCCTAAAATATAAAAACTTAAGGCAAAAACAATTCCTGAAAAAATTGCACCTAAAATATACAAACCTAAATATTGCTTTTGAGTAAAAAACGTTAAAAACAAATTACTTGCAAAATTTAAAACCATCATATTGAATAGCAAATGCATAAATCCAAAATGAAAAAACGCATACGTTAAAAACGTCCACGGCTTAAACATAAAAACCTGTGGGTCTGAAGATAATGCCAACCAATTTGGGTAATTAAAACCTCCACCGGAATACTGATAGAAAAAAACTAAAGAAATCAAGAAACAAGCGACATTCCAATAGATAACGCGCATTGCTATACCACCCAATCTATATTGCAGTTTTAAATCGTCAAGAATATTCATAAAGTCTTCTTTTGGTTTTTAAAGTTAATTAATTAAAGTTAAAAATTAATTCCAACGATTGTTATTAAACTGAGTTTTTTTCCAGTAAAGCATCATTAAGAAACCAGTTATTGCACCACCAACGTGTGCGAAGTGCGCAATTCCTGTTCCACCGCTTCCAAACAGAGAACTTCCTTTGAATCCTAAAAATAAATCTATTGCTAAAATTCCCGGCACAAAATATTTTGCTTTAATTGGAACAGGAATAAACATTAGTCCTAACTGTGCATTAGGAAACATAAACGCAAAAGCCGTAAGTAATCCATAAATTGCTCCGGAAGCCCCCAAAACAGGAGACTGAACAATTGCACTTGCCTGTGCCAAAGAATTAAACTGCTCTTGTGTACAATGCGCTTTATTTAAAATAGTTGCAATCTCACCTTGTACCATTTTTCCGCTTGCATCAAATAAAGATGGATAATCCGCATTTAAAATTAAATGCAATTCTGATTTAGAAAAATTCAAATCAGATACCGAGCTTAAAAGTGATTGTAGCTGCAGGTAATTTACTCCTGTATGCAATAAGGCTGCTCCAAGACCGCATGAAATATAAAAGAATAAGAATTTTCTACCTCCCCAAAAATGCTCTAACGCAGATCCAAAACTGCATAATGCAAACATATTAAATAAAATATGAGCAAAATTTGGCAATTTGGCGTGCATAAACATATGAGTAAAAAGCTGCCAAACCCTAAAACTATCGCTTTCAGGATAAAAAAGCATAAAATAATCATACGTAATCGGCACTAACTGAGAGCCGATAAAAAATATAATATTAACTATAAGAAGTTGTTTTACAACTGGGGTCATATTCATCATAAGGCAAACTTTTTATCTATATCTTCAACACGCATCGTGATAAAAGTAGGTTTCTGAAAAGGTGATATATTTGGATCTTTGCAAGCAAACAAACCGTTTACTAAATTATCTTGTTCTTTTTCGGTTAAATAAGATCCTGTTTTAACCGCTAAACTTTTTGCCATTGATTTGGCTATCGTATCATTCTGACTGTAACTGCTCGCCGGAATTCCGTCCTGCAAATCACTTAACAATTGCTCAATTACCATAGAAACTTCACTCTCGGTAATATTTACAGGAATTCCCGAAATTACAACATGATCTGTTTTTGCTTCATCAAACACAAATCCGGTAGTTTCCAATGAAGGTTTTAATTCTTCAATTAATTCCATTTCTGCTGCCGAATAAAATAAATCCAGCGGAAAAAGTAATTGCTGACTTGAAGCCTGATTCACTGTCATGTTCAAAAGGAATTGCTCATACAAAATACGCTGATGTGCACGTTGCTGATCTACAATCACCATTCCCGATTTAATAGGCGAAACAATATATTTTTTATGAATCTGATACGTTTTCTGACTTGCTTGTTCTACCTCATCATCATTAAACAAAGAAGAGGTTACTTCTTCATTTTCAAATGTAAATGGTGAACTCTCGATACTCTCTGTATTTTCTACATCCAGACCAACATACAAACTTTCCCAGCTTGTTGTAGGCTCAACTCTCTTAGAATAACCGGAATAAGAAGAACCAGAAGACGACGATCCGGATCCGGAACTATATGATGAGCCTGATCCTGAGCTATAGCCCGAAGCAGCCTTTGTATAATGTTGATTGGTTTTATCGTCTGTAAACGGATTAAAGCTTCCATCAACCTGAATGGTTGGCGTTTCGGCTTCTAAATCTTTATAATGATAGGGCGTATCTAAATTTGCATCTCTTTCAAAATCCAAAACCGGAGCCACATTAAATTGTCCTAAACTATGCTTTATAGACGCTCTTAAAATGGCATACAAAGCTTGTTCATCATCAAACTTAATTTCTGTTTTTGTCGGATGAATATTGATATCTATTGTATTTGGCGGAACTTGAAGAAACAAAAAGTAACTAGGTTGCGAACCATCTTTCAAAAGTCCGTCATAAGCCGCCATAACAGCATGGTGCAAATAACCACTTTTTATGAAACGATCGTTTACAAAAAAGAATTGCTCCCCTCTGTTTTTCTTTGCAAATTCAGGTTTACAAACAAAACCCTGAACATTTATTATTTCTGTATCTTCTGTAACCGGAACTAATTTTTCATTTGTTTTACCGGACATAATCCCAACAATTCGTTGGCGATATCCCGCGGCAGGCAAATTATACAATTCACTTCCGTTATGATAAAAACTAAAATGAATGTTTGGATGTGCCAAAGCTACACGCTGAAATTCATCCATAACATGACGAAACTCAACTGTATCTGATTTTAAGAAATTACGACGCGCCGGAATATTAAAAAATAAATTTTTAACAGCAAATGAAGTTCCTTTTGGTAAAACGGCTACTTCCTGCGAAATAAATTTACTTCCTTCGATTACAATATGCGTTCCTAATTCATCCTGATCCTGTTTTGTTTTCATTTCCATATGTGCAATCGCAGCAATAGAAGCCAAAGCCTCACCGCGAAAACCTTTTGTATGAAGCGAAAACAAATCCTCGGCCTGGCGAATTTTTGACGTAGCATGGCGCTCAAAACACAAACGCGCATCTGTAACCGTCATTCCCTGACCATTATCAATAACCTGAACCAAAGATTTGCCGGCATCTTTTATAATCAACTTGATATCAGTTGCCTTTGCATCAACAGCATTTTCTAACAGTTCTTTTACAACTGAAGCGGGTCTTTGAACCACTTCTCCAGCAGCAATCTGGTTAGCAACGTGATCAGGAAGTAATTGAATAATACTCGACATTAAGTAAAAACAGTTTTAAAGTTTACGGTTTTGAATAAAAACCAAGAAGCACAAATTTAGTGAATTTTGATTGTGTTTTAGAATAAGAATTATCATAAATAAAACAAAAAGCACAACCACTTAAAAAACAGAAAGATTGCCATTAAAGGCGCGGAAAATCGAAAGAATTAGTTCATTTTTTCAATCTCTTTCAGCGTATAAACTTTATATTCCATCCCCATATCTTTCGCATTTTCTTCAACCGTAGTTTTAAAACCTGCTTTTTTTCTTCGCTCATTCACTTTTTCAGGATTTTGAATTGGAGAAACATACGAGAAAAACTCTTTTTTTCCAGTTTGCTTATTTGTTATCTGTTTCCCCTGTCCTTGCGTTCCATAAAGTTGCTCTTTTCCCTGCTGTGTCAGATAGCGATCCTGCATTGTTGCGAAATTTGTAAAAGGGATTTCTCCTTTTTTAGCTTCTTTCTCAATCATAGGCAAATAATTACCAATTTTAGAACTATGCTGAATAACATACCAAGCAGAAATATTTGTTGGCTCACCAACCAGAGTTTTTCCGGGATAACCATGAAGTTTAATTATTTCTTCAATCTTAATTAAATTAAGAGAATCTTGTTTCTGCATTTCGAGCCAAATACCCTTTCTAAAATTCGGATCATTTTCACGACCGAGTTCTTTTACTATTTCTTTTTTTCGACTTTCTGAAGTATCAAAATTGACATATTCCCTAAGAATTTGATCCGATTTCATAATTGAATCTAATTCTGCTTTAAGCCCTTCATTAATCTTAGACTGAGCATTAAGCGCACTAAAACATGAAATAAAAAAAATAAACAGTAAATGTTTTTTCATAAGAATTTGGTTTTGTATCCTTTCAAATGTAATACAAATCTTAATCATCTCATTCTTAGCAAAATCACAAAAAAAGCATAAAAAAAACCTATACCATCTAGCAGTATAGGTTTTAATATTTTAAAACAACTATGTTTTATTCGTTTTCTATTTTTCGAGGTGTATCTTCAATCTGAAGCGCACCAGAAGATAATAATGGTTGATTAAACGGATGTGACATTGAAGCTTGTTGACGAATATAGGCCATTTTAATTGCTGCAATTGCCGCTTCAGTACCTTTGTTTCCGTGAATACCTCCACTTCTGTCAATTGACTGTTGCATGTTATTATCTGTTAAGACACAAAAGATAACCGGAATATCCGTTTGAACATTCAGATCTTTAATTCCTTGTGTTACACCTTCGCAAACAAAATCAAAATGTTTTGTTTCTCCCTGAATAACGCAGCCAATTACAATAACCGCATCAACATTCTGGGTTTGCAACATTTTTTTTGCGCCATAGATCAACTCAAAACTTCCCGGAACATTCCAGCGAATAATTTGTTGTGCAGGAACATTACAATCAACCAAAGCCTCAAAAGCTCCATTATAAAGTCCTTCTGTTATCGTTTCGTTCCACTCAGAAACAACAATCCCAAATCGAAAGTCTTTCGCATTTGGGATTGTGTTTTTATCGTATTCTGATAAATTTTTATTTTCAGTAGCCATCTGTATAATTTTTGATTTTAGAATTTAGATTCTTAAATACAAATCTACAATCTTAAATCTAAAGTCTAAAATTTTTATTGTGCTAATCCGATCAAAGCATCAACAGAAGCAGCTTCCGGAGTTCCATCGAAATTATCTTTAATATCTGTTAAATACTTTAAAGCATCTTCTTTTTGACCTAATGCAAGAGCAGTTTTACCAGCTTTCAATAAGAAGCGAGGTGTTGTAAAGTCATTTTTGTTAGACTCAGCTGCTTTTACATAATACTCTAAAGCTTCTTTTTGTTGGTTTTTTTGAGAATAAGCATCTCCAATTGCACCTTTTGATAAAGCACTTAAAATCATATCTTCAGATTTGAAGTTTCCTAAGTATTTAATTGCATCATCAAATTTACCTGTATTCAAATATGCCATACCAGCATAGTAATTTGCTAAATTTCCAGCATCTGTTCCAGAGTACTCGTCAGCAATTTTAATAAATCCGAATTTACCTTCAGAACCATTTAAAGCCAATTTATACAATGAATCACTTGCTACACCATCAACCGCTTTTTGAAAGTTTTGCTGAGCAACAAACATTTCATTTGCAGCTTCGTCTTGTTTAGGAGTTTCAATAAATTTTTGGTAAGCCAAATAACCAATAGTAGCAACTGCAATACCAGCAACTAAACCAATAATGATTTTTTGATTTTTAGCAACCCAATCCTCAGTTCTTGAAGCAGTTTCATCTAATTTCGAAAAAACCTCAGCAGTTCTGCTGTCTTTTTCGTCAATAATTACCTGTTGTTCTTCTGAAACTTCTTTTACTTCCTTCTCTTTCGGTGCTTTATATCCTCTTTTATTGTAAGTAGCCATTTAAAATTAATTTAGTGAACGGCAAAAATAAAATTTTTATTGAAACTGAGGTAAAAAAAATCAATTTTATCACTATTTTAAAAAAAATATTTTCAGGAAACCTAACTCCTTTCACATCAGCGTTAAAATAATTCAACTTGAAAGTGCTTAAAATCCCTTTATATCGATAAAATTAGATAATTTTACATCCTTACTTTTACTGTTTCAAAGCAGTAATTTTCCTTTAGAGTTCCTTAAAAATGCATTTAAACAAAATTTCTTTATTCAATTATAAAAATTTCGCCGAGGCTAATTTTGATTTCGACATCAAAATCAATTGTTTTGTTGGTAAAAATGGTATCGGAAAAACCAATGTACTTGATGCTATTTATCATTTGGCGTACGGAAAAAGTTATTTCAATCCCCTTGCCGTTCAGAATATCAAACACGGTGAAGAGTTTTTTGTAATTGATGCCGAATTAGAAAAAAACGAACGAACAGAGCAAATTGTTTGCAGTTTAAAAAAGGGACAAAAGAAAGTTTTAAAGAGAAACGGTAAAGCATACGATAAATTCTCAGATCATATCGGCTTTATTCCGCTTGTAATTATTTCACCTGCCGATCGTGATTTAATTGTTGAAGGAAGCGAAACACGCCGAAAGTTTATGGATAGTGTTATTTCGCAATTAGACTCAACCTATCTGCATCAGCTTATTCAATATCAAAAAGTAATTGTACAACGAAATGCCCTTTTGAAGTATTTTGCGCTTAATCATACTTTTGATAATGATACCTTATCTATATATAATGAGCAATTGAATGAATATGGTAAATCGATCTTTGAAAAACGAAAAGATTTTCTGGAACAATTTATCCCAATTTTCAACACACATCATCACGCCATAACGGGATCTGAAGAAAAGGTACAATTGGTTTACGAAAGTCATTTATTTGAAAAAGACCTTTTAACGCTTCTTCAGGAAAGTATTAATAAGGACAGAGCTTTGCATTATACAAGTTCCGGAATTCATAAAGATGATCTTTCTTTTGAAATTGATTCGCATCCTATTAAAAAATTTGGTTCGCAAGGACAGCAAAAATCATTTTTGATTGCTTTAAAACTGGCTCAATTTGAATTCTTAAAAAAACAAAGTGGCGTAAAACCTATTTTATTATTTGATGATATTTTTGACAAACTGGACGAAACCCGTGTTGCCAAAATTGTAGAAATGGTAAACAGTGAAACTTTTGGACAGCTTTTTATTTCAGACACACATCCGGAACGTACGGAAGCGATTGTAAAATCGACACATCAGAGTTATAAAATATTCAATCTGTAAAGTTTTTATTTGCCACTAATTCCGCTAATTTTCACTAATTTTCTTCCTTTTTTAGAGGCCGTAAGAATGAATTTCAATCTCTAAAACCATTTAATTCGCGCCAATTCGTGTAATTCGTGGCGAATCAACTATATAAATCGAAAAATCATTATTTTAGCCGTACTATTTTAAATTTAGCTTCATGAAATTCTCTACGATTGTACCTTTACTCCTTTTCACTTTTTTAGTTGCCTGTAATAATCAAACAACAAAACCATTTGAGTCTATTGCTCCAAAAGAATTTGCAGAAAAAATAAAAACGACTCAAAACCCACAAATTTTAGACGTTAGAACTGCTGATGAATTTGAATCTGAACACCTTAAAAATGCAGTAAATTTAAACTGGAATGGCGAAGATTTCGATTCTAAAGCCGAAGCTTATGACAAATCTAAACCTGTTTTTGTATATTGTTTAAGTGGCGGAAGAAGTAAAAAAGCGGCCACAAAGCTAAAAGAATTAGGTTTTACAACTGTTTACGAATTAGACGGAGGAATTATGAACTGGACGGGAGAAGTTTCTGGCGCACCGACAACAGATACCGGAATGACAATAAATGAGTTTAATGATTTATTAAAAACAGACAAAAAAGTACTCATTGATTTTTATGCGGAATGGTGCGGACCTTGTAAACAAATGGAACCGTTTCTTTTAAAACTACAAAAGGAAATGGCAGACAAAGTAACTATAATCAGAATTGATGTTGATAAAAACAAAGCTCTGGCAACAGAACTAAAAGTGGATCAGCTTCCTACTTTAATATTATATAAAAACAAAACCACAGAATGGAAAACGGTTGGTTTTGTGAGTGAAGAGAATTTAAAAAAACAACTGCAATAAATTAAGGAATTATGATTACGAAAGAATCATTGCAATTTTTAGACGATTTAAAAAAGAACAACAATCGCGAGTGGTTTCAGGACAACAAGAAACGATACGAAATCTTCAAAAAAGATTACCATCAACTGGTAAGCGATTTTCTGGATGTAATGCGACCTCTTGATCCTTCATTAGAATTATTGGAAGTTAAAAACTGCACCTTCAGAATTAATCGTGACATTCGTTTTTCTAAAGACAAATCACCATATAAAGCACATTTGGGCGTTTGGATGTCAAGCGGAATTAAAGGTTTGAATCGTGCGGGATATTATGTCCACATCGAAAAAGGAGCGAGTTTTATTGCCGGTGGTTTTTATTCTCCGGAATCGGAAGACTTAAAGAAAGTTCGTAAAGAAATTGCTTTTTTTTATGAAGATCTGGAAGAAATTTTAAACAATAAAAATTTCAAAAAAGAATTCGGAAGTTTAGATATCAATGAAAACAACTCCCTTAAAAGCATGCCGCGTGGTTACGAAAAAGACCATCCTGCAATTGAATTCTTAAAATTGAAGAGTTTTACGGCAACTCAAAAATATGATATTTCTGAAGTTACTCAGAAAGATTTTGTCTCAAAAATGAGTCAAAAATTAATTGCGCTAAAACCATTAAACGAATTCATCAATCGCGCTTTAGATACTGAAGAATTTTAGAAAAAGATAATCGCCACGAATTCACGAATTGATTTTAAATAATTCGTGAATTCGTGGCGGAAAAATATATAATTAAATGAGCAGAAAAATACTTTTTCTTGGAGAATCTTACCGTGCCGATGCGATAACCTGGATGAAAGGTTTGAAAGAATTTGGCGATTTTGAAATTATTACGTGGGAACTTCAGACCTCAAATAATTCAAGATTCAAACGTATTTTAGAATATTTTTTTGCTCCGCTTTCTATTCGAAAAATAATCAAAAAAGAAAAACCGGATATGGTTATTGCCGAAAGAACCACAAGTTATGGCTTTCTTGCTGCAATATCCGGATCTAAAACCATTGCCATTGCACAACAAGGCAGAACCGATTTATGGCCGGAAGATTCCGCTTTATATCCTTTCAAAAAATTTATTCAGAAACATGCTTTCAAAAAAGCACATTTAATTCATGCCTGGGGTCCTGTAATGACTATTTCGATGAAAGCAATTGGGGTTGATATGAATAAAGTTCTCGTGCTCCCAAAAGGAATTGATCTTTCTATCTTTACGCCTTCAACAAATAATTCAGATAAAATTGAAGCTATTGTAACCCGTTCGCTTCAGCCTGAATACCGACATGATTCTATTTTAAAAGCTTTCGGAATTTTGAATCAAAAAGGAATTGATTTTTCTCTAACAATTGTCGGAGACGGAACAAGACTACCTTATTTAAAAGCTTTAGCCGCAGAACTTCAAATTGAAAATAAAGTAATTTTTACGGGAAGAATTCCTAATACAGAACTTCCGCGATTACTTCAACAATCAAATGTTTACATCAGCATGCCAATTACCGAAGGTGTTTCGGCTTCTTTATTTGAAGCTATGGCTTGTAATTGTTATCCTGTAGTTTCTGATCTTCCAGGAAATCAAAGCTGGATTAACCATCGCGAAAACGGTCAGTTAATTGAAATTGACAATATCGAAATGCTGGCTGAAGAATTAATCTGGTCTTTTGAAAACGCCGACTCCCGAAATGAAGCAATTATTAGAAATAGAAAATTTGTTGAGGAAAATGCGAATTATGATATTAATATGAAGGTTATCTCAGACAAGTATCATGAACTATTAAATTCACCAACAATAAAATAGTCTTAGCCTTTATTCTTCGGATAAGCTAAAGACACTTTTTTACGATAAGAATCATAAACTACATAATAAAATTCTTTATTATCCTGCAAAATTATAAAATCGCCTGAATCTCTTTTCGTAGAAAAAGCAACTTTGCAATTAGATAAATCAATGTGCTTTTTAGAATCAACACAATCGTTTATAATTTCTTGTAGATTGCTGCCATTTGTATTTTGCCATACGTAATCATACTTTTTCCACGCTTTGTAAAAATCATAAGTCAACTGATTGTAAAGCATTTTATCTTTATCATCCTGCAAAATTCCATTGCTTGAAATCAATCGAACCGCCTCTTCTCCTTCTTTATAAATGTAAAAGATTCCCAAATCTTTAATAAATTCTTCTTTATTTACTTTTTTCATCCCGCACATTAGACCCGAAAAACCAACATCGTTCACAATTATACGCACATGATCACTATCGATTAACGTATATGTTCCTGATGTAGAAACAAAACAATCATTAAGACATTGCAGTGATTCTCCACATAAAAAAGTACTATTTGAATTGAATGTTACATGACGACCATAATTAGATTCTTTCTCTTTTACCAAAGAATAGTCGCCAACATCTGAATATCCAATTATATTCTTCGTTGACCATTTTCCTTCAATAACACTTTGTGAAAACAATATTGATGGAACAAGAATCAAAAAAAGAATTACGATATACTTTTTCAAACGTAGCTCATTGTGTTTTTTAAGAAGCATAATCTACAATTTTAGAATTATTAAATCTTTAGAATTCAATTTAAACCTATCAAATATAAAGTTTAATATTTAATGTCTGTTTATAATTGTAAATAGAAAACCAAAACGTAACTTTTTTCCAATCCTTACGACTTACTATTTAAAGAATTATTTAATTTAATCTTAAAGGAATATGAATAACAGAAGAAATTGGTTAAAACAAGTAGGTTTAGGCACATTAGGATTAGGAATTATTCCTTTTGAAACTTTTGCAAATTCAGAGACAACCGAATATATTTTACCTGATATAGACAAGTCACCTATATTATTAAGGTCAAATGAAAATCCTTATGCCCCTTCCCCACTCGCTATAACTGCGATGTCAAAAAGTATAAATTTGAGCAATCGTTATGGTTGGGATCTTTTACCACAACTCATTTCTGCTGTTGCTAAAAAAAATAATGTTTCGGATGCTAATATTTTATTAGGAGCCGGCTCAACAGAGATTTTAGACTTGGTTCTTCAATATACCGCCTTAAAAAAAGGTAATTTCATAACCGCAGAAACCACTTTTGATTACTGGACATTTCCTGCTGATAAATTAGGGTTTAAAAAAATAACCGTTCCATTAACGACAGACAAAAAACATAATCTAACAGCCATGTTAGAGGCAATCGATGCAGACACAAAAATGGTCTACATTTGTAATCCCAATAACCCGACCGGCACCATTTGCGAAAGAGAAAAACTAGTCTCTTTTATAAATGAAGCAACCAAAAAAACAATTGTTTTTGTTGATGAAGCTTATATCGATTTTACAAAAGAACAATCTTTAAGCAATCTGGTTACCGTAAACAAAAATTTAATTATCACCAAAACTTTTTCTAAAATGTACGGTTTAGCGGGGGCACGTGTAGGTTATGCCGTGGCACACGCATCAACAATTGAGGAACTTTCTATTTTAAAATCATCTCCAAATTTATCGGTTAGTGTTGTATCTGCGGCAGCTGCAATGGCATCGCTACAAGATGAAGCCTTTGTACAAAAAGTACATTCTTTAACCGAAGAAGTAAAAAAATATACTATTGATCAACTCACCAAACTAAATTTAAAGTGCATTCCTTCTTACTCCAATTTCGTTTATTTCTCTTTGGATAATTATAAAAAAGAGTATTTCAAGCAATTGGAAAATCACAATATACAAGGAACCAAAATTTATGAAGAAAATGGAAAATGGACCAGAATTACAATAGGCACAATGAAAGACATGCAGCAATTTATAGCGGCCATAAAATAAAAATCGGAATCAAAATCTGCTTAATATCTTTGAGATTCTTTTTTTGACTGTTTGATTGCTTATTATTTTAACCCGTTGGGTGCAATTAAAAAACACTCTTTTAACACATAGAAACATAGCTTTTTTGTCTCTAAAAAGGCGTTTCACTTGCATTAACAAACATAGCTATGTGTTAGAAACTAGTTTCTTTTTAAAATCTTTTTAGTGATAGGTAAGATGATCTATGTTTCTATGTGTTAAAAAACAATTATACCCGACGGGTTATTTTACAGAAATTCGATCCAACTAAATTATAATTCTTACTTTTGATCCCAGAATTTTCCCGAGATTTCGGGGATATAAAAAGCCTTTTATTTATGGAAATCCAATCCAATTTTTCTTTAAAAAAACACAATACTTTTGGCATTGAAGCCAGTGCAAAACAATTCGTTGCAGTTCACTCAATTACAGAATTAAAAACGATTTTGTCAGCAAACAAAAATGAGCAAAAATTCATTTTAGGCGGCGGAAGTAATATGCTTTTAACCAAAGATATCGACGCTTTGGTTATTCACATTGACTTAAAAGGCAAAAAAGCGATTAAAGAAGATGAAGATTTTGTCTGGGTTGAAAGTCAGGCGGGAGAAACCTGGCATGATTTCGTGCTTTGGACAATTGATCAGAATTTTGGTGGTTTAGAAAACATGTCTTTGATTCCGGGAAATGTTGGTACAACTCCGGTTCAGAACATTGGCGCTTACGGAACAGAGATTAAAGACACTTTTGTTTCTTGTGAGGCAATGAACATTGCAACTCAGGAAATGAAAACGTTCACAAATACAGAATGTAATTTTGGCTACCGCGAAAGCATTTTTAAACATGAAGCAAAAGATCAGTTTATTATCACTTCGGTTATTTTTAAACTGACCAAACGCAATCATAAAATCAATACCTCTTACGGAGATATTTTGGCTGAATTAGCAAAAAACAACATCACAGAACCTACATTAAAAGATGTTAGCAACGCTGTAATTGCAATTAGACAAAGTAAATTACCAGATCCAAAAGAATTAGGAAACAGTGGAAGTTTTTTTAAAAACCCAATATTACTGAAATCTGATTTTGAAAAAATTCATCAAAAATTTCCTGAAATGAAATATTATGAAGTTTCAGAAACCGAAGTAAAGGTTCCTGCGGGATGGCTTATTGAACAAGCTGGTTTTAAAGGAAAACGTTTTGGTGACGCCGGAGTGCATAAAAATCAAGCTTTGGTTTTAGTAAATTACGGCAATGCAACGGGACAAGAAATTCTTGCTGTTTCCAGAGAAGTTCAAAAAACAGTTTTTGAAACTTTCGGAATTCATATTGAAGCGGAAGTGAATGTGATCTAACTAAAGTTTTAAAAACTTTGAACCTTTGTTTCTTTGAGCCTTTGAACCTAAAAAAGAAAAAATGTACACACCAGATTTATACAAAAACGAAAATCAGGAAAAAATCAAAACTTTTCTAAAAGAAAACAGTTTTGGAATCCTGATTAATCAGACTAACGGAAAATTATGTGCTACACATATTCCGATAGAATTAGAAAAAAATGCTAATGGAAAAGAAATTCTTCAGGGACATATTTCTAAACTGAATCCGCAAGCTGAAGGTTTTAGAGAAAATGATCAGGTTTTGGCTGTTTTTACAGGACCGCATTCCTATATTTCTTCGTCATGGTACGATCACGAAAATGTACCTACATGGAATTATATAGCCGTACATGTTTATGGCAGAATTAAAATTGTTGATCATGAAACTACTGTAGAACAATTAAAAAAACTGGTCGATAAATATGAAGCCACGTCTGAGAATCCTGTTCGTGTAGAAGATTTATCAACCAAAACAATGCGTGAAGCAAGAGGTATATTTGGTTTTGAAATTGAAATTGAAGAGATTCAGGCCACCAAAAAACTCTCACAAAACCGCGACGATCATAATTATAAAAACATTATTTCAGAATTAGAAAAAACCGAAAACCCTCAGTCTATTGCCATTGCGAAAGAAATGTCGAAATGCAGAAAGTAAATCGGTTTTAAACATTGAAAATAAGAAATTCTATAGTTACATTTGTTCTCGCAAAATTCAAGAAATTAAACGACACTTAAAATCCAGATGCTTATATTAATATTTTACTTTTTTATTGCTATTGTCTTTATTCAACTTTTCTTCTACTTAGGTATTTTTGGAAAGTTTGCTTTTGCAAAACCTCAGGATGTGAACCCAAAAAACATGCCTGTTTCTGTTATTGTATGCGCAAAAAATGAAGAGGAAAATGTCAAGAAATTTATTCCATTATTAGCAGAACAAAATTACCCTGATTTTGAAATTGTTTTGATTGATGACGCTTCAAGCGATGAAACTTTAGAAGCTTTTGAAGAATTTGAAAAACAATATCCTAACATTCGTTTGGTAAAAGTACAGAACAATGAGGCTTTTTGGGGTAATAAAAAATACGCTTTAACTTTAGGAATTAAGGCTTCAAAAAAAGAATATTTACTTTTTACAGATGCCGATTGTTATCCGACCTCAAAGGAATGGATTACTACAATGACATCGCAATTTAGCTCAGAAAAGACTATTGTTCTGGGTTATGGAGGATATGAAAAAATTGAGCGTTCTTTATTGAATAAACTTATTCGTTTTGAAACTCTTTTAACAGCTGTACAATATTTTTCATGGGCAAAAATTGGCGCTCCATACATGGGCGTTGGCCGAAATTTAGCTTATAAAAAAGAAGAATTCTTTAATGTTAATGGTTTTATCGATCACATTCAGGTTCGTTCCGGTGATGACGATTTGTTTATCAATCAGGCAGCCACTAAAGAAAACACTGCGATTTCTTATGCTCCGGAAGGTTTTACTTACTCAAGGCCTAAAGAATCTTATAAAGAATGGTTTGCTCAAAAAAGAAGACATGTTTCGACTGCAGAGCATTATAAGTTTTTTGACAAAATGCAATTGGGTATTTTTTATACCTCACAATTATTCTTCTTTTTATTAGTTATACTTTTGCTGGCATTCCAATTTGAATGGATTGCCGTGTTAGCAATACTTGCAACAAGATACACTGTCGTATGGATCGTAATTGGTTTTTCGGCTGGAAAATTAAAAGAAAATGATCTTAAAATCTGGTTTCCTGTTGTAGAGATAGTGCTTATATTCACGCAAATTAATATCTTTATAACTAATATTTTTTCAAAACCGGTACATTGGAAATAAATTCTAAAATAGAAAAAGCAAAAAAAGGCGATCAGATCGCCTTTACTTTTTTATTAGATTTTTACTGGAATGAGGTTTACGGCTTCATGCTCAAACGCACTGAAAACGAAACAACTGCCGAAGATATTACCATTGAGACTTTTTCTAAAGCTTTCGACAAAATTGCCACTTACAATTCTGAATTTAAATTCAACACCTGGTTAATCAGCATAGCAAAAAATGTTTATATCGATTTGCTTCGAAAAAAGAAAACCAGTCTTTTTATTGAAATCACTGATAGTGAAGACCAACAGGCATATAATATTGCCGATCCTACTCCATCCGCAGAAGATGCACTAATTAAAGAGCAAAACCTATCCCGCTTGCTTTTGTGCATTAAAGAATTAAAACCACATTATCAGGAAGTCATTCAACTGCGTTACTTTCAGGAGATGTCTTATCATGAAATTGCTACAAAAATCAATGAACCTTTAAGCAATGTAAAGGTAAAGTTACTTCGCGCTAAAAAATTATTAGCAGAAATCATTGAACGTAATAGATAATTTATTATCTTTAAGAATAGATTAAAATATTATCATATTTTTTCTTAAAAAACCAATTATCTAACACACTAAAACAACAACTCCTACGTTGTTTGCTAAAAAACCAATCCTTATCGCGTATGATTTAAAGTTACTTAACCTTAAAACCCAAAAATCATGTCTAAATCAAGCATCTATGAAAGCAAGTGGACTGACCTTGTTTTCGAAAACAAAAACAAAGAATACGGTGCGTATCAATTACGCCAGGAGAATTCTAAAACAACAATTACCGCACTGTTTATGGGGTTGTTACTGTTGGCAGCCTTAGGAAGCGTGTCGATGCTGATTAATAAACTTAGGACTGTAGATCCTGTAGAAAATGTTCCAGACGTAATACCTGAAGTAATTACTCCTGTTGATTTAACACCATATGTTGAACCTCAAAAAGCAGAACCAGTACTTCCAGTACAAGAAAGCGCTCCAGCGGTTGTTACAACATCAAGTCAATTATCAAATCCGGTAGTAAGTCATACTGACGAAGCAGTTCAGGAAATTTCAACCAACAAAGAAAATACTCCTGTAGTTGAAAATGCAACAGGAAATGGAACTGTTGTTAATCCAATACCAACTACTGGTGGCGGTGGAGAAGTTGCTCCTACTCTAAACACTAATGAACCTGTAATTCCGGCTGCATTAGACAAAATGCCAGAGTTTCCAGGCGGAATGAGCAAGTTTTATAGCTATGTAGGAAACAATTTCACAAGACCTGAGTTAGATGTGGAGAGAATCTTAAAAGTATATGTATACTTTGTAATCGAAAAAGATGGTTCTATTACAGATATCATTGTAAAAAATGATCCTGGTTATGGAATGGGTAAAGAAGCTATTAGAGTTTTAAAATCATTAAAAACAAAATGGAGCCCGGGAATACTAAACGGAAAACCAGTAAGAACAGCTTACAATCTTCCGATAACAATACAAACACAACCGGAATAACAATAATCAAAAAAGCAGAATCTAAGATTCTGCTTTTTTTTGCATTAATTAAACCAGAAAAACTAAGAAAAATTAAGGCTCAATCTTCATTTATTAATCTAATTTTTAACTTTACACAAAAACTTAAACTTTACTTTTTAATTTAGTGCCTTTTACTTTCTCTCATCCTGCAATAATTTTACCTCTCCACTATTTTCCTAAAAAATGGTTTTCATTGACAGGTCTCATAATTGGCTCTTTAACTCCCGATTTTGAATATTTCATACGAATGAAAGTTAAAAGCATTTACAGCCATACTCTTTTAGGTGTTTTTTGGTTTGATTTACCTCTTGCAATTTTACTGGCATTTATCTTTCATAATATTATCCGTAATGGCTTATTTTCCAATTTACCTGAGATTCTTCAATCGAGAATAAAAATTTTCACGGAATTTGATTGGAATTTCTATTTCAAAAAAAATTGGTTTATAGTACTACTTTCAACTTTATTAGGTATTATTTCACATCTTTTCTGGGATGCTTTCACTCATAATCACGGCTATTTTGTATGTCAAATTTCAGCATTAAAAAACACAATTAGCCTTTACGGTAATGAAATTCCTTTTTGGAAAGCAGCGCAACATTTGAGCACTTTTTTAGGCGGAATATTAATTATTGTCGCAATATTAAAACTACCCAAAAGCACAATTAGTACTTCTACCATCAGCAAAAAATACTGGACTGTCGTTTTTATTACAACTGCTTTAGTTACAACAATAAGATTTTCTCCTTCTTTTGACATAAAGGCAATTGGAAATATTATTGTTTCTATGATCTCTGCCTTTATGATTGCATTAATTTTAAGCCCTTTAATAATTAAACAAAAAGTCAAATAGAAAAATTAACAAAATCACTTACTTTTGCTATACCTAAAAAGACAAAACATTTTACACTAAATTTTAAAACAAAAAAAATGGGAATATTCTCTGCTCTTATGGGCAATGCAGGTACTGTTAGTCAGGAAGATTTACTTAAAAAATACGGTCAGCTTTTAACAGACAACGAACAGGTTGAAATGGGTTTTAAACTAATCCGTGACACTTTTATTTTTACCAATAAAAGATTAATTCTTGTTGATGTACAAGGTATAACAGGCAGTAAAACAGAATACAAATCTATTGCTTACAAGAGTATTACACGTTTTAGTGTTGAAACTGCCGGTACTTTTGATTTGGATGCCGAATTAAAAATCTGGGTTTCGAGCGAAACAAATCCAAGCATTGTAAAACAATTTACTAAATCTGTAAACGTATACGATGTCCAAAAAGTTTTAGCACATCACGTTTTAGGTTAATTATCAGAATAAAAAAAAACGGCAAATTTAGAATTTGCCGTTTTTTTTTATTCTTTAAGTTTTATTTTTTCTTCGTTGTTGTTTTCTTAGTGGTAGTCGCTTTTTTCGTTGTTGTTTTGGTTACCGGAGCTGTATTTACAATTTTTTGCTGTACATAAGGTTTGTACAATCCGTCTTTTTCAGCTCTCTTTTTGGCATCATCCGCTCTTTTCTTAGAATCAGGATGCGAACTCATCATTTGATCAATAAATGACGCTTCTGATCCTTCACTCATTTTTGCCAAAATTCTGAAAGCAGATTCTTCAGCATTTACATCATAACCGTTTTTCTTTAAGAAGTTATAAGAAAACAAATCAGCCTCAGATTCTTGTTTACGGCTGTGTTTACTATCAATCATAGCGCTTCCTATTTTCCCTAACTGACTATCGGTTACAGCAGTAACTTTTGCAGATTGAGAAGAAACACCATCAATCAAAGCTTCTTTTTGATATGCAGCACGCATTGCATCTCTCGAGTCATTGTTTGCAACGTGACCAATCTCATGTCCAATAACTGCCAATAATTCGTTATCATCCATAATATCCATCAAACCTGAATAAACCCTTACACTTCCGTCAGCGGTAGCAAATGCATTCACCTCTTTTACCACATAAACTTTATAATTTAAAGTATAACCTTCACCAGCAGTATATTTTCCAAAAACTCTGTTCAGTCTTAAAGTATAGCCATCATTAGGTCCGGCAATTACATTTGCAGAATCTAATTTTACTACAGCCTGCTTTGATAAAGCAGCAGCATCGGCATTACTAAGCGTAAAACCTGTAATTCCTTTTTGAACCGCTCCCATCGCTTTATCACCTAAATTAATCTGCGCATTCATTTTAGTAAATCCTAATGTTGCGAACAAAACTCCTAAAACTATAAATTTCTTTCTCATGTTTATATTAATTACAATTTAACAACAAATGTACTACATTAAATAAATGAATTCCTTTCAAAAGAGTTCATTTTATAACAAATAAAGATATAAATTTTAAACGATTCAGAGCCAATACAATACCATAATTATAAAAGCAAACCCCAAAAACAACTAAAAATAAATCGTTTAGACTTCTTCCATTTCTAAAAATCAGCTTTTTAACATTTCTACAAAACAATCTTTAAAACAGAAGTTATCAATAAAAAATGGTGCAAAATCTAAATACAATATAAATGAACCTCAAATAAACTACATTCCTTATCTTTGTGTTTTGAATTTTGATATATGGAAACAGTCATTGAAAATATACCAACTGGAAAACCTAAATGGTTAAAAGTAAAACTTCCAATTGGACAAAAATATACTGAACTACGTGGTTTAGTCGATAAATACAGCTTAAACACCATTTGCACCTCAGGAAGTTGCCCAAATATGGGGGAATGTTGGGGAGAAGGGACTGCAACATTTATGATTTTAGGAAATGTTTGCACCCGCTCTTGTGGTTTTTGCGGCGTAAAAACTGGTCGTCCGGAAACTGTAGACTGGGACGAACCTGAAAAAGTTGCTCGCTCAATTAAAATCATGAATATTAAACACGCTGTAATTACTAGTGTTGACAGAGATGATTTGAAAGATGGAGGATCTATTATCTGGATCGAAACTGTAAAAGCAATCCGCAGAATGAACCCAAATACAACTCTGGAAACTTTAATACCTGATTTTCAAGGAATGGAAAGAAACCTTGATAGAATTGTTGAGGCAAATCCTGAAGTAGTTTCTCATAACGTTGAAACCGTACGTCGTTTAACGCGTGAAGTTCGTATTCAGGCAAAATATGATCGTAGTTTAGAGGTTCTTCGTTATTTGAAAGAAAAAGGAATCAACAGAACTAAATCCGGAATTATGCTTGGACTTGGTGAAACTGAAGAAGAGGTTTTCCAGACTATGACAGACTTACGTAATGCAAATGTTGATGTTGTTACTATTGGTCAATACTTACAGCCAAGTAAAAAACATCTTCCTGTAAAAGAATTTATTACTCCGGAGCAATTTGCCAAATACGAACAATTCGGTATAGAATTAGGCTTCCGCCATGTTGAGAGTGGCCCTTTGGTTCGTTCTTCGTACAAAGCACAAAAACATATTTTATAAATTAAGGTTAATTGCTTAATTGTTGAAATCGTTTAATCGCATATACGCTTAACGGTTTAAAACAATTAGACGATTTCAACGATTAAACGAATAAACCAGATAATTGAAAACAAGAATTGCTATAAATGGTTTTGGAAGAATTGGAAGAAATTTATTCCGTTTGCTTTTAAACCATCCAGAAATTGAAGTTGTTGCCATCAACGATATTGCCGATAACAAAACAATGGCACATTTAGTTAAATACGACAGTATTCACGGTGTTTTACCTTTTGAGGTAAGTCATAATGAAGAAAGTATTATAGTGAATAATAAGAGCTTTTTGTTTTTTCATGAAAAAAGTATTTGTAACTTAGACTGGAAAAAGCACAACATTGATTTTGTAATTGAATCAACCGGAAAATACAAAACACATGAAGAGCTAAATGCTCATCTGGAAGCCGGGGCAAAAAAGGTAATTCTTTCGGCTCCTTCAGAAGTTGACACTATTAAAACAATAGTTTTAGGAGTGAATGAAAATATTTTAGACGGAAGTGAAGATATCGTTTCGAATGCAAGTTGTACAACAAACAATGCTGCTCCGATGATAAAAATCATCGATGAACTATGCGGAATCGAGCAAGCATACATTACAACAATACATTCTTTTACAACAGACCAAAGTCTTCATGACCAGCCACATAAGGATTTACGCCGTGCCAGAGGTGCAAGTCAGTCAATTGTTCCAACAACAACTGGTGCAGCTAAGGCATTAACAAAAATTTTTCCTAAATTGCATCAAAAAATCGGAGGTTGTGGTATACGCGTACCTGTTCCCGATGGTTCATTGACAGATATAACCTTTAATGTTAAACGCGCTGTAAGCATAGAAGAAATCAACAAAGCGTTTAAAGAAGCTTCAATTACAAATTTAAAAGGAATACTTGATTACACAGAAGATCCAATCGTTTCTGTTGATATTATTGGCAATACACATTCGTGTTTGTTCGACGCACAACTAACCTCAGTTATAGACAAAATGGTTAAAGTCGTAGGTTGGTACGACAACGAAATAGGTTATTCATCAAGATTAATAGATTTAATTTTACTAATAAGGAAAACATAAATTCATTGTAAAAGCATTGCCATACATGAAATACCACCTTCTTATTCTTGTTTGTTTATTTAATTCATTTTTGTATTCTCAAACTAAAAAGAATACAGATAGTGTTTCCTATTATAATAAACTGGCAAACTCTAACCTTACCAAACAAAAATACAATCAGGCGGTATTTTACACCAAAAAATCCATTGATTTTTGCCAGACCAATAACAAAAGTGAAAATTTAGCCAATCAGACTTTTAAGCTCGGTAAAATTTATTTTAATCAGCAAAAGTATGATGAAGCATTAAAAAACTTTCACAAAAGTGTTTCCTTATTTGACAAAGTAAAACCCACCTGCACAAAAATTTTAGCACTCCATTACATTGGTGCCGCAAATACAGCTCAGGGCAATTTTGAAATTGGCAACATCTATTACAAAAAAGCCGACAACTTACTAAATAAGCTTAAGATTGTTGACCATGCAGAGGTTTTGGATTATCAGAAAGCTATGGCTTTAAAAGCGGGAAAAAATTTACCGCTTGCTGCTAAAACTTTTCAAAAAATACTAAAGAAACCAGACAATCCAAAAAACATTAAAACCAAAACCGATTCCTATTACGAACTTGGTTTAATCGAAACTAAACTTAAAAGAAACGATTCGGCTTTAATTCATTTTGACAATGCTTTAGATTACAGTGAGAAAAACAATAATCTAAATCAAAAATCAAAAATCATTCTGGCCATAAGTCAGTATTATAAAAAGAATAGAAACTTTGATCTTGCCTATTCTTATCTTGATGAGCATTATCAGCTGGAGAATTATATTCTTAAGTTAAAAAATGCCAAACTCGACATGAACGAGTTTGAAAAATTTAAAAAAACACAATCAATAAACAATACGCTTAAACGCGAAAGTGATCAGAAAATCCAGTTAAAAACCTATCGTTATTCAAAACTGGTAAGTATTTTGGCTATTGCCCTTATTTCCATTTTATCACTTCTTAGTCTGGCATTATATAAAAATAATATTATTCGAAATCAGAATAATTTACTTTTAAGAGAAAAGAACAAAGAACTTATTCTCGCTAAAAACAAAGCCGAAAAAGCTTCAAAAGCACGTTCTGAATTCTTATCGACCGTAAGTCACGAACTCCGTACGCCACTTAATGCCATAAACGGAATTACGCATTTACTTCTTGAAGATAATCCTAAAAAAAATCAATTAAAATATTTAGAATCTCTTAAGTTTTCAGGAAATTACCTCACCACATTTATCAATGAAATCCTTGAAATCAACAAAATTGATTCAAGCAAAAGTGAAATTGAAAATATCAGCTTTAACTTAAAAGAGCTTTTAACAAACATTCAAAGTTCCTTAAAGGAATTAGCAACGGCTAACAAAAATTATTTTAATCTTGAAATAGACGAAGCGATTCCTGATTTTTTAATTGGAGATCCAACTAAATTATCTCAAATCATACTTAATTTAATCAACAATGCTTTAAAGTTCACACAGAACGGACATGTGAATGTAATTGCAAAATTGTATGCTCTGGAAGAAGATAATGCTACAGTTTACTTTGAAATTGTAGATACCGGAATCGGAATTCCCGAAGATAAACTACAAACAGTTTTTGAAAGCTTTTCGCAAGGTTCTATTGAAGTAAACAGAAAATATGGCGGAACTGGTTTAGGACTCACAATCGTAAAAAAACTAATCGAACTTTTAGGAGGCGAAATAAAACTAAAAAGTGAGGTTGGTAAAGGTTCTACATTTACATTCAAATTAAATTTCAATATTAATAAAGAACATTTGGAAGTTGTTGAAGAACCAGCAAAATTATACAGCGATAAACAATTACAGCATAAATCAATTTTATTGATTGAGGACAATAAGATCAATCAGATGATTACGCGAAAAATGCTCGAAAACAAAGCAATCGACTGCGAAATAGTTGATAACGGTGAAGAAGCTGTAGAGTTACTAAAAGTAAAACGTTTTGATATGGTTTTAATGGATGTTCATTTACCTGGAATCAACGGAACAACTGCCACTAAACTTATTAGAGAGTTTGACAAAACTACTCCAATTATTGCCTTAACGGCAATTTCACTAGACGAAAATAGAGAAATGCTTTTATCTTTCGGAATGAATGATGTAATCACAAAACCTTTTGTCCCTGACGAATTTTACAGTACTATTGCTAAGTTTTTTGATTGACCTAAGACACTAAGGTTCTGAGATACTAAGGTTCTAAGGTTTTAAGCTCTTTTTTACATATTTTAAAATCGATTCATCAAAGTTTTTCTGGTGATTTATAAATGTGCTTTTTATAGGCAAATAATATAATTCTGAAACCAAATTAGAGTCTTTAAGTCTTACGTAATCTTTCTCGGTTGTAATTATTTTTCTGTCGTTTGCTTTACTTTTAATAGTTTCTAAGTCTGCATCAGAGAAATGATGATGATCAGGAAAAGTCAAACATTCGTCAGTTTCATTTTTTAAATAATCAAAAAATGGTTTTGGTTTTGCAATTCCGGCCAACAGCAATTTTGATTCTGTTTTTATTTCCTGTATCGCTACTTTCTTGTCTTTACCATACACTACATCATCATAATCTATAAAAGTAAAAAAGAGTTGTTGTGTATTATTCAGCTTAAGTTTTCTTCTTATTTTTTCCTGTTTTTCAGCAGCTAAATCTTTTGGACATTTTGTTACAACTACAATGCTTGCTCTGTTTGCACCATTTCGGCTTTCACGCAAATTACCTGTTGGCAACATAAAATCATCTGCGTACAAATCGTCAAAAGAAGAAAGTAAAATATAAAATCCTGCTTTTACTTTTCGATGTTGATAAGCATCGTCCAGTAAAATTATTTCCGGCTTTTCTTTTTGTGAAAGCAATTGCTGAATTCCATTTGTTCGATTAGCATCAACGGCAACCTGAATATTTGGGAATTTTTGATAAAACTGAAATGGTTCATCGCCTAAAATTTCTGCATTGGCATTTTCATCAGCTAAGACAAAACCTTGTGATTTTCGTTTATAACCGCGACTTAAAGTCGCAATTTTAAATTCATTAGATAATAAACGAATCAGGTATTCTATTTGCGGAGTTTTTCCTGTTCCGCCAACGCTAAGATTTCCAACAGCGATCACGGGAACATCAAATGATGTCGATTTTAAAACTCCTTTATCAAAAAGAAAATTACGGATTGAAGTAATAAATCCGTATAAAACAGCAAATGGGAAAAGTAATTTTCGAAGTAAGTTCATAGAATTTATTTATCTGAGTAATGACCTTTTGCAGCAATGACAAATACAGTTACGATATCTTCTTCTACTTTATATATTAATCTGTCTTTTTTATTTATTTCTCTAGACCAGAATCCTGAAAGTTCATATTTTAATGCTTCTGGATTGCCAGTTCCTTCAAAAGGAGTTTCAGACAACTCAATCAAAATTTTAGCTATCTTTTTTATGCTGGCTTGATTTCCTGATTTATAATGTTCTTTAATTTCTTTTAAAGCTTTGGGGTCAAAATCTACAATATACTTCCCCATACATCATCAGGATTTAATCTAGTAAGCTTTTTTTTATCCAAATTTTCTGAACGTTTTAAAATTTCAGCAACAAATTCAGGATTATATGGACTTTCTTCTGCTTTTAGTTTTTTAGAAGTTGACTCAACAACTTCAACACCTTCAACGCCTTTAAAAAAAGCTTCAAACATCGCCATAAATGCTTTTCCAGTCTTTGTACGTTCGTCAATTTTTATTGTAGTCATCACTTATAATTTTATCATTACAAAGATACAAAAATCGGACAATTAGTAATATATTATATTACTTGACCAATTTATTTATCACACTTAACATACAGTAATTTTTATCTTTAAAACAACAAGTCACAAGTACTTAACATCAAAAAAAAACAATTAACCAAAATACACTATAGTAATAAAATATATTACTTAAATATTTCAAACTTGAAACGTTTATTCGTTATTTTGTTTTAAGTTTTGGTACAAGTTAAAGAACTTGAATCCTGAAACAAAAAAAAACTTGAAACAAAATTAAAAATGAAAATCAAAAATATAATAGCTGTCCTTGAAGAAATGGCACCTCTGGCCTATGCCGAAGATTTTGACAATGTCGGACTCTTAGTCGGAAATCCTGAAACCGAAAGTACCGGAGTCCTGGTTTGCCATGATGCATTAGAAAATGTAATTGAGGAAGCAATGAGCAAAAACTGCAATTTTGTTGTTTGTTTTCATCCTATTTTATTCTCCGGAATTAAAAAAATTACGGGTAAAAATTATGTAGAACATGCGATTCTAAAAGCGATAAAAAATGATATTGCTATTTATGCTGTTCACACTGCGCTTGATAATCATTCGCAAGGTGTTAATAAAATTTTCTGCGATGCGTTGGGCTTAACAAATACCAAGGTTTTGATTCCGAAGCAGAATTTCATTCAAAAATTAGTGACTTATACTGTTGCAGAAAATTCAGAAAAAGTTCGAAATGCCTTGTTTGAAGCTGGTGCCGGAACGATTGGCAATTATGACAACTGCAGTTTTAATACTGAAGGTTTTTTTACCTTTAAAGGCAATGAAGACAGCAATCCAGTCATTGGAGAAAAAGGAAAACTTCATACCGGAACTGAAATCAAAATTGAAGTTATTTTTGAAAAACATTTACAGTCTAAAATTTTAAAAGCCCTTTTTGCAAATCATATTTATGAAGAAGTGGCTTATGAAATCTATGATTTGCAAAACTCTCATCAAAATATTGGACTTGGGATGATTGGTGAACTGGAAACCGAAATGGAGGAAAAAGACTTTCTTTATCTTGTAAAAGATAAAATGATTGCAGATGGAATTCGTCATTCTGCTTTTTCTGGTAAAAAAATCAAGAAAGTTGCCGTTTTAGGGGGCTCGGGAAGTTTTGCCATAAAAAATGCCATTCAGGGCGGAGCAGATGCTTTTTTGACTGCTGATTTAAAATATCATCAATTTTATGAAGCCGAAAACAAGTTACTTTTGGCAGATATTGGTCATTTTGAGAGCGAACGCTATACAAAAAACTATATTGTTGATTTTCTTCGAAAAAAAATTCTTAATTTTGCCATCATTTTATCGGAAGAAAATACAAATCCAGTTAAGTACTTATAGAATATGGCGAATACGAAAGAATTAAGTGTTGAGGACAAGTTAAGAGCAATATACGATTTACAGCTTATTGACTCTAGAATTGACGAAATCAGAAACGTAAGAGGGGAGCTTCCTTTAGAGGTAGAAGATTTAGAAGATGAAGTTGCAGGTTTGAGCACTCGTTCAGAGAAACTGAAAGGTGAACTTGAAGTGATTGAGGAGCAAATCAAAGCAAAGAAAATTGCTATTGAGGAGCATAAAGAGGTTATCAAAAAATACACAAAACAACAAGAATCAGTTCGTAATAACAGAGAATTTAATTCTTTGACAAAAGAGGTTGAATTTCAGGAATTAGAAATTCAATTGGCTGAAAAGCAAATCAAAGAAATGAAAGCTTCTATCGAACATAAAAAAGAAGTTACTTCTAATTTAAAAGAAAAGCTTGACGCAAAAAGTTCACATTTAAAACATAAAAAATCTGAACTTGATGCTATTATGGCAGAAACTCAAAAAGAAGAAATCTTCTTAACTGAGAAATCTGCTGAATATGCTTCTCAAATTGAAGACAGATTATTAGCAGCTTATACAAGAATCAGAACTAGTGTTCGTAATGGTTTAGCAGTAGTTTCTATCGAAAGAGGTGCATCTGCAGGATCTTTCTTTACTATTCCACCACAAACACAAGTTGAAATTGCTTCAAGAAAAAAAATCATTACTGATGAGCATTCTGGAAGAATTTTAGTTGACACTGCTTTAGCAGAAGAAGAAAAAGAAAAAATGGAACAATTGTTCTCTAAATTCTAAATATCAAGGTCCCGATTAAATCGGGACTTTTTTTTTGTCATTTTTTGCCATTTTTGCCACGAATTACACTAATTGCACTAATTTTTATTCTCATTTTCGAGACAAAAAATAATTAGTGAAGATTTGTGTAATTCGTGGCAGACTTTTTTTCTACCTTTAAAAACTAAAAATATTAGTTTTGGGAATCAAAAAAGGAATTCGTTTCATTACATTAAAATCAGTCGGATCATATATTAATTTTTTAAGTTATGTGCGTCCGCAAAAAGCTGTTGAACTTTCATATTCACTTTTTAGTCAGCCCAGAATTGGCCGATTAGAAAAAGACAGTTTGCCAAAAGTGTTGAAAAACACGCATACTGAAACTTTTCATCATAATGAACATCATTTTCAAACTTATGTCTGGAAAGGAAACGAAACTAAAATCCTTTTGATTCACGGCTGGGAAAGTAATGCATCACGCTGGAAAAAAACTTTGCCACATCTACAAAAATCAGGAAGTACCATTATCGCAATTGATGCACCTGCGCATGGACAAAGCAGCGGAAAAGAATTTAATGTTCCGCTTTATGCAGAATTCATTAATAAAGCAGTCGAAAAATATCAGCCTACTATTATTATTGGTCATTCAATTGGTGGCGCGGCTTGCGTTTATCATCAATATTTATTTCCAAATACCAGTATTAACAAAATGGTTATTTTGGGAGCGCCTTCAGAATTAAAAACTTTGATAGACAATTATATCTCAATGTTAAGTCTTAACACCAAAATGTTTTCGCTTTTAGAAAGTAAATTCATGGATCGTTTCAACTTTAAACTCGAAGATTTTTCAGGACAAAGATTTGCTTCTGGTTTTAACATTCCGGGATTGATTGCACACGATACTTCAGATAAAATTGTTGCTTTTGAAGAGGGTAAAAAAATAGCCAGCAAATGGAAAAATAGTCAGTTTATTGAAACCAGCGGTTTAGGCCACGGAATGCATGATGATGAATTGTATGATAAAGTGATTGCGTTTCTTTTTTCTTCTGAAGGTTCTGAGCCTCTAGGTCGCTAAGGCTCTAAGCTTTTTTTTATATGACGTTTAAAATCTAAAATTAACATGATAGCTGTAATTTTTGAAGTAATTCCAAACGAAGGAAAAAAAGAAGAATATCTGGATATTGCTGCAAGTCTGAAACCCGAATTAAGCAATATTGACGGATTTATTTCTATTGAAAGATTTCAAAGCCTTAATGATCCCGGAAAAATTCTGTCATTATCGTTTTGGCGTGATGAAGAAAGTATTCAGCAATGGAGAAATCTCGAGATGCATCGCCATGCACAGGCAAAAGGCAGAAATGAGGTTTTTAAAGATTATCATTTAAGAATTGCAACTGTAGTTCGGGATTACGGAATGTTTGAAAGAAAAGAAACTCCGGAGGATAGTTCTCATTTTCATGATTAATATTTAGGCACAAAGTAGCAAAGGTTCAAAGGGACATAGGTTTCCTAGTAAGGTTCTAAGCTTTTTTCTTTTGAAATAAAATACAAAAACTAGTTTTTCGACTCCTCAAAAAAATCTAAGATCTCCAATAATCCAAGATGTCTAAACTTTTGTCTATTTTTGCAGTATGGAAGAGAATTTAAAACGTCTTAATAAATTTATTGGAGAAACCGGTTATTGTTCCCGTCGTGAAGCCGATAAACTTATCGAAGAAGGACGCGTAACAATAAATGGAGCTGTGCCTGAAATGGGAACAAAAGTTTCTCCGGATGATGAAGTACGCATTGACGGAAAGTTAATCGTAGAAAAGCACGAAAAACTGGTTTATCTGGCTTTCAATAAACCTACCGGAATAGAATGCACCACCAATCTTGAAGTTCGAAACAATATTGTTGATTATATCAATTATCCAAAACGTATTTTCCCAATTGGAAGATTGGATAAAGCGAGTGAAGGCTTAATTTTTATGACTAATGATGGTGATATTGTAAACAAGATTTTGCGTGCAAGAAACAATCACGAAAAAGAATATACTGTAACAGTAAACAAACCAATTACAGATCGTTTTATACAAAAAATGGGAAATGGTGTTCCGATTCTGGATACTGTGACCAAAAAGTGTAAAGTAGAGCAAATTAGCAAATACACTTTTAAAATTATTCTGACACAAGGTTTAAACCGCCAGATTAGAAGAATGGCTGAATATTTAGGTTATGAGGTTACAGCACTTAAACGTATCCGGATTATTAATATTTCTTTGGATATTCCTGTTGGGCGTTACCGTGATTTAACCGATGCTGAAATAAAAGAGCTAAATCAGTTAATTGAACCTTCCAGCAAAACGGAAGAAGCAAGTCTGCCAAAAGTTGAAGCTCCAACCCGAAGAACAACGTTTATTTCTAAACATGATCCGAGATTTAAGAAAAGAGGAGATCAATAAAATTTATAACATTAAAAAAGGCGTATTGAAATTAATCAATACGCCTTTTACTTTATTTAATTTTGGATTAGATTTTCTTGTTGTTGAAAATTCTTAATTCATTTTCATAAATATAATAAACTGATTGCGTAGCAAAGTCAACTTCATAAATTGGACGCATGTTTTCGAATTGGATTTTATCTAATTCTGTTCCGTCGTCTTTTTTCACTTTTACCAAAACTTTCTTTTGTGTTGCTTCATCTTTAGCAAAAATATAAGAGAAGTCACGGCTTTGTCTCATTGCATCAAAGCGTTTTGCAAATCTTTTAGAAACATCGGCTAATAAAGCAGATCCTCCAGCTTGTTTTGCCGCTCTTTCTAATTGTTTATCGTTTTGTTTTTTGATTACACTAGAACCTGTTTCTTTTCCTGTTGCAGGATCAATATAAACCATTTTCCATTCCGAACCTACTACTGCGTTATATCCCGCGGCAGCACCTAAACCAATAGATCCTGCAGTAGCTAAAGCTTGTCCCCATGCTCTTGCACCATCACCAGGTTGTGTATATATTTTTTGATATAAAACTTTACCTTCTTTACTTACTCCCATAACCTCTGTTGGACCTGAAAGTGCAACGCCCCATGGAAATAATTCGATAGAATTTAATTCTTTTTCTTTCTTGATATTAACTTTTGCAAATGGATCTGGCTTGTCTGCAACTTTTGTATCAAACTTGAAAAGTTTTTCGTCATTGTAAACCAAGAACTGATTGTTTTCTTCATCGAAAACATTTAATAACGGGCGGTTTGCATTAAATTTTAAGTTTCCTCTCCATAATTTTTTACCAGACTTATAATCTACAAGATTACCATAAGTTGCTGTTAAGTATAAAACTTTATCATCAACTTTTCCTAAGTAGTTAATAGCATCTTCTTTATCATCAGATATTTCGATAAAGCTTTTCCATTTCTTTTGACCATCTTTGTCAATAAGCATCATTTCGTTTTCAGCAACATATAAATAATCTCCATCAATAGAAATTACTCTTTTCAATCCGTCCCCGCGAGCGTCTTTTTTCCAAACTTTAGATCCGTCTTTTAAATTATAAAAGTTAAATCCGCTGTTGTGCGCCACTAAAATTTTATCACCCCAATCTTCTAAATAAACAATATATTTTGTTTTGATTGCATCTTCCCAGATTGGTTTTCCAGTCTCAGCATCTAAAACATTCAAGTATTGTTTAAATGAGATTAATCCTTTGCTGTTAATTACAACTAAGTTTTTGTTGTTTTGAGTTGGAAATACTTTAGAATATTCTAATTCTCCAGTCCATTTTAAAGCTCCTGTAGTTCTATCAATTGCTGATAATTTACCCATATAAAGTGAATAAATTGTAGAATCACTTACTTCTGCTTCATTAGAAAAATTTGATTTAAAAGTAAACATTGAAGCAAATACACTTTTGGCCTCTCCTTGTTCTGTTTTCCAAAGTACATTTCCTGTATTTAAATCAATTAAGGATGCAACTACTTTTCCGTTTTCAGCACCTTTAACTAAATACTGGTTTTCACCGTATAAAAACTGACTGTTAAAAACTCTGTATTTGTAGTTAGCCGAATTGTAAACTACTTTTCCATCAAATGTATTGATAAGAACTGTTTTGTAATTTACCAATGCCTCTACATAAGGAGTCCCTTCAATTGGCTTAAGGATACGTTTGCTGGCAAACATGTTATTAACATCAAGTTTAGTTTGATCATCAAGCATATTTAACGTTTCCATTGTAGTTGCTTCGCCAACATTTTTATCGGCATCAAAGCTCCATACTTCAGCTTTTGTTTCAGGGCTAATACCTTTTACGATATTTCCTTCTTTAACTACAATAATTCCTGTAATCAGGTTTTGTGTTAAATCTTCAATCTTTGAATTCATTTTTAGTACCTCATCAGCAGTTCTCTGGGCAAATGCAGAGTAACTGGCTAATGCTAAAAAAAGCAGCATTGTAATTTTCTTCATGTTGTTGCAGGTTAGGGATTAATTTGTTTTTGAACGGCAAATATCTCATATTTAAACTAAATGACACGTATTTTATTAAAAAAAAACATCATAAAAGTATATTTTTTTATGATGTTTTTTCATTTGCATTTATTTTTGAGTTTTTAGAAAATCGTAGTACAGTGCTTTAGACAAGAACCCGGAATTTTGGTAAAACCCAATCAACTCTTCCCTATCCATTTCCGGATGTTTTCCATCTAAATTATTTTGTAAAAAATATTCTCTTCGCGCATCATCGTTAAAATTTAATTTGCTTAAAAAAACAGGTTCGACTCCTTTATTGACTGAGATATTGTAATTAGTAATTATATTTCCCCAGTTAACATAGCTGCATAAAAGAACCGTTCCGTAGAAGTACCAAACCATTTGGTTTGCTAAATAGGCATTTGTTTTTTGTTTAGCGATTTTTAAAAAAGTATATATCAAACCAATAATACTCAAAATCAGAAAAGCATACACACCTAAACGTTTGTAAGTTAATCCAAAAGCCGAAACGTATTCTGTGTTTTTGATAAACGTGCTAACGATTAAAACGCAATTTAGAATAATCCAGATTTTTGCAAGACGCTTCAGTGAAGTAGCTTCTTTATCAAAATTAAATCCGCCTTTAAAATAAAACATAATTACACCCACTGCCATAAGAATAGAGAAGATAACTGCATTTACTCTTTCATGTGTGGCTAAGCTTAGTTTTGATTTTTCGATAACTTCAAAAAACTGTTCGTAATTGTAGGTTACAATAAAAACCAGCAACATCAAATTCAATAACAGTAATGTAATTACACCGCTTTTTCTTTCGAAATCTAAATCCAGAAATGAGAATGTATTTTGATTTTCAACTTCCTCTATATTTTTAAATTCATTATCAAGCAGTTCATTTTTTTCATAGCAAACTTCAGGTACCCAATAATTCCAAAAACTGAATGAAATATAAAATCCTGCTATACTAAGAAGTAAAAGCTGCGGAATATCGAGATCTAACGTATAATCTGTAAATAAGGCCAAAAAATGGTCGCTTCCAAAAGAATACACAATAAAAAACAATCCAAGGAAAATAGCCGGAATTAAAACAAATGCTACTAATTTTTTGGCGAAATTGTTATGGATTTTCTTTTCGGGCAGCCATTGTCTAAAGATAAAAATGCGTCCTATTGAAGTAAATCCATTTATGAATGCGATTGGAAAAACCTGAACGATTTTTAGTTCGTTATCCTGAGTTTTAAGCTGTAAAAACAAAATTGATAGTGCTAATGCAAAAAATGAAGCTGCATCTCCATACCAGGCAAAAGCGAGACAAGACAGCACTGAAGTAATTACCAACATTAAATGTGAGCGCTCTGTAAACCGCTCCTGAAAGAAATAACAAATAAATCCCGTTAAGATCAACCCAAAAAGTGATACGTTTATACCCGGATCCTGTTTGTAAAAAAGCAGTAGAAAAAGGAAACTGCAAACTAAAATAATGTGATGTTTTTTCATGATTATTTAATTAAAAGTACTTTGTAATTCAAAGTTATTAGACAAAAAAATATAGTTATTAAGATTTCATTAGTTTTTCAAGGTAAGAAAGGTGTTCTTTGAAAGCTGCTCGCCCTAAAGGAGTTACCTGATAAGAGGTTTTGGGCTTTTTACCCACAAATTCTTTTTTTACTTCTATATATTGCGACTTTTCAAGTGCTGAGGAATGACTTGCTAAATTACCATCTGTGATATTTAAAAGGGTTTTCATCTCGGTAAAATCTACCCAGTCGTTAACCATCAAAACGGACATAATACCCAGTCTGACACGGCTCTCAAAATCTTTATTTAATTTATCAATAATTCCCATTGGGTTATTTGTATTTTTTGAACATCACTAATCCGTATATGATATGCAGGATTCCGAATCCAAAGATCCAAAATAGTAAACCATATCCGATATAAAAAAGCGAAATACATCCTAAAGCAAGCTCAGAAAAACCTAAATATTTTATATCCGAAAATGTATATTTTTCTGCATTTATAACGGCTAGTCCGTAAAATATTAAAGTTGTTGGTGCTACAAGTCCAAAATATCCGTGGTACATTAATGCAAGACAAAATATTCCTCCCATAAAAAGCGGAACGGCAAGATTAAACAACATGTTTTTTGTTGCCGATGTCCAGATTGGCAAATTATATTTTTTACTTTTTCTGATGGTAAAAAAGGCTCCAAATACAAAAGCGCAAAGTAAGATTACAATTCCGGTAAAGAACAAATGAGAAACCAGACTTCCGGTTAGCACCAAATGTTCGTCTGTAAAATACTCAATACCGTTTAGCTTAAAAAGTTCATACACATATAATCCTCCAATTAGGGCAGAAAGTCCGGCAAAGACTCCTGAAAGTCCGCTTAAGGATATAAATCGTGAAGAGCGCTCCATCATGGAACGAATATGTGCTAAATCTTCTTGGTGTTTCTGATTCATAATTAAAGTACTTTGCGTTACAAAGTTATTATTTATTTTGAATTGACAAACTAAAATTTAGATTTTATTTTTAATATCTTAGATCCTATTCCTGCAAGGTTTTGGAAACCTTGCAGGAATATTTTTAATCCTAATATAAATTTAGTTTTTAGTTTTTGTTGAAAAAAGGCGTAACTTAATACCTACAAGGTTTTGGAAACCTTGCAGGAATATCTAAACGAATATCTATTTCTTGAATGTTCTCCCAATTATATCTGCAAGATTTTGAAAACCTTGCAGATATATAAAGAACTTTTAAGCGCGTGAGGGATAGAAGCATGCTACCGAAGTAGCGCGGATAGCCCGACCGTGTTTTGCGAATGGCGCGTATATGCGGTAAGTTTGGTGCGCCATTTGCGAAACACGGTCACGCCCAAATGCATAAAAAAAAGCCCATTCTTAGCGAACAGGCTTTTGCTATTATATTGGTTTATTTTAAAACCATCTTCTTCTTTTAAACAAGAAAACTCCAAAAGTAGATAGTACTACAGAAACTAACAGTAATATCCAGATACCATACTTACTTTCTTCCAGACCGTTTGGTACGTTCATTCCGTACAAACTGGCGATTAGTGTTGGAATCATTAATATGATCGAAATCGAAGTCATTTGCTTCATTATATTATTCATATTGTTGGAAATCACAGAGGCATAGGCATCCATCATTCCGGTCAGGATATTGCTATGAATATTTGCCGTGTCCTGAGCCTGATTTAATTCGATTTCGACATCTTCCAGCAATTCTAAATCATAATTTGCTTTATGGGCTTTCAGATTTTTAATACGCTGAAACAAAACATCGTTTGCTTTTAGTGAAGTAATAAAGAAAACCAGACATTTCTCGATTTGTAGTAAGGCCTGAAGTTCTTCGTTTTTAATTGATTTTTCTAAATTATCTTCGGCCAATTTTACTTTTTGACTTACTTGCTTTAAATATTTCAAATACCAAACGCTTGATGACAATAGTAATCTTAAAACTAAATCAAATTTATCTTTGATTTCTATATTTTTACGTTGCGAGTAGGATACAAAATCGGTTATGATTTCTGTTTTATAAAAAGTAATGGTAACGCAAATATCTTCTTTAAAAATTACACCAAGAGGAATGGTCTGAAAAGGAAGTTTGACATCGTCACTTTTTATGGGAACTCTCATGATGATTAAGGTCCAACCATGTTCAATTTCGATACGAGGACGTTCATCGATATCCTCGATATCATTGTAAAATGCTTCGGGAATCTGGAGTTCTTCCAGTAAATACTTTTTTTCTGTTTCTGTTGGAGATTCAATGCTGATCCAGCAATCTGGAGTCCATTCTTTGATTTGAGTTAATCCGTTGTTGTTTTTGTAAAAGGCTTTCATTTCAAGATTCTGCGTGTTTAGCGTAGCATTTTGAAATTCAGAATGCTACTTTAATTTAATACTAACGAATAATAATCGTCCATTTGGAGAAGTGTTTTTTTTATGTGGCGCAAAAGTATCCATTATTTTTAGAAACCGAAACTTTAAACTATTAATTAAATATTAAAACTAGAGTCTTTGAACATTTTTAAACACATAGAAGCATAGATATTGTAAATGCAGAAAAGGCGTTTCACTTTTTTTTAAACAAACATAGCTGGTATTTAACTATGTTGGAGAAAGTTGTTTCTCTTCTATACTCTTTTTTAAAACTTAAATTCTATGTTTCTATGTGTTATAAATTTTTAAACTGATTGCATAAAAAAAGCCTGCTCAATTGAACAGGCTTTGTAAATTTATTTTTCGCAGTTTTATTTATTTCTTGCGTTTCTCATTTTTCTTGCTTGCAAAGTATTTTTAAGTAACATCGCAATTGTCATTGGTCCTACTCCACCAGGAACTGGTGTAATAAATGCTGCTTTTTTGCTTACGCCGTCAAAGTCAACATCTCCTTTGATCACATATCCTTTTGCATTTGATGCGTCGTCTACACGTGTGATTCCAACGTCGATAATCGTTACTCCTTCTTTTACCATATCGGCTTTTAAGAATTCCGGAACTCCTAAAGCGGTAATAATGATATCCGCATTTTTAGTAAATTCTGCTAAATTTTTAGTACGACTGTGTGTAAGTGTAACTGTTGAGTCTCCAGGATTTCCTTTACGGCTCATTAAGATACTCATTGGTCGGCCTACGATATGGCTTCTTCCAATTACAACGGTATGTTTACCTGCAGTTTCTACTTTGTAACGTTCTAGCAATTCCATGATTCCGAATGGTGTTGCAGGAATAAAACTTTCCATTTCCAAAGCCATTCTTCCAAAGTTTGTTGGATGAAAACCATCTACATCTTTATCAGGATCGATTGCTAATAAGATTTTTTGCTCATCGATATGTTTTGGCAAAGGTAACTGAACAATATATCCGTCAAGATTATCGTCTTCGTTTAATTCTTTGATTTTAGCTAATAAATCTGCTTCGGTAATATCTTCAGGCAAAGCAACCAAAGTAGAATCAAAACCAATTTCCTGGCAAGATTTTACTTTACTTCCTACATAAGTTAAACTTGCTCCGTTATTTCCCACCAATACCGCTGCTAAATGAGGTACTTTTCCTCCGGCTGCTTTTATGGATTGAACTTCGACTGCGATTTCGTTTTTAATGTCGTTAGATGTTTTTTTACCGTCTAGTAGTTGCATTGTGTTTTATTTCAGGTTTAAAGTTTCATGTTTCACGTTGTATGCGAAACTTAATATTTATTGAATTAAAAAAGTTTCAAATTTTAGGTTTATTACTTGAAACCTTAAACTTGAAACTTTTAATTTTATTATCTCGGCATTCCGCCTGGCATTCCTTTCATGCCTCCCATCATTTTCATCAGATTTTTTCCGCCTGGACCTTGCATCATTTTCATCATTTTGCTCATTTGGTCGAATTGCTTCATTAACTGATTTACTTGCTCGACTTTAGTTCCTGAACCTTTAGCGATTCTGGCTTTTCTTTTTACGTCGATTATGGCAGGTTTGCTTCTTTCGATTGGCGTCATCGAGTGGATGATTGCTTCAATATGTTTGAAAGCATCATCTTCGATCTCAACATCTTTCATGGCTTTTGAAGCTCCTGGTATCATTCCAACCAAATCCTTCATATTACCCATTTTTTTCACTTGTTGAATCTGCGTTAAGAAATCATCAAAACCAAATTCGTTTTTAGCGATTTTCTTTTGAAGTTTTCTTGCTTCTTCTTCATCAAATTGTTCCTGAGCTCTTTCTACAAGAGACACAACGTCTCCCATACCAAGAATACGCTCAGCCATACGATCTGGATAGAAAACATCAATTGCTTCCATTTTCTCACCAGTACCTACAAATTTAATTGGTTTATTTACAACCGATTTAATCGAGATTGCTGCTCCACCACGAGTATCACCATCTAATTTGGTTAAAATAACTCCATCAAAATTCAGGATATCGTTGAAAGCTTTTGCCGTATTTACAGCATCTTGTCCTGTCATAGAGTCTACAACGAACAATGTTTCCTGTGGCTGAATTGCTTTGTGTACACGTGCAATTTCATCCATCATTTCCTGATCTACTGCTAAACGTCCGGCTGTATCGACAATTACAACATTGAAACCGTTTGCTTTTGCATGTTTAATTGCATTTTCAGCAATTTGAACAGGATTTTTATTTTCCGGTTCTGAGTAAACCTCAACCCCTATTTGATCTCCAACAACATGAAGCTGATTAATCGCCGCAGGACGGTAAATATCACACGCTACAAGAAGTGGCTTTTTGTTTTTCTTTGTTTTTAAGAAATTAGCTAATTTCCCTGAGAAAGTTGTTTTACCAGAACCCTGAAGTCCAGACATTAAAATAACGCTTGGATTTCCGGAAAGATTCACTCCTGCTACATCACCTCCCATTAATTCAGTCAGTTCGTCTTTAACTAACTTCACCAATAATTGTCCTGGCTGAAGCGTAGTTAATACATCCTGACCAATTGCTTTTTCTTTTACTTTGGTTGTAAAATCTTTGGCAATTTTAAAGTTAACATCGGCATCAAGTAATGCACGACGAACTTCTTTTAAAGTATCGGCAACGTTTACTTCTGTAATTTTACCGTGTCCTTTTAATATATGGAACGCTTTATCTAACTTATCACTTAAATTATCAAACATACTATTTTCTTTATTTGAAGTGCAAAGATAATCTAATTAGACATTTCAGGCAATTTTTATTTTTTAAGGTTCAAAGAGACAAAGTTACAAAGGTTTTTTGCCACTAATTACGCTAATTTCCCGAATTACCTAAACTAACATTTTTTCTCTCGCAGATTTTGCAGATTTCGCTGATTTTTTCTCATACTGACACTAAAAAACAATCTGTCTAATCTGCAAAATCTGCGAGAAAAAAAACTTTGCGTCGTAGCGCCTTAATGGCAAAAGAAAAAAGGCGCAACAGGAAAAACCTTTGCGCCTTTGTAACTTTGTCTCTTTGAACCTTTAAAATTAAAACTGAAAGTAAATAAAAGGTTGTGATCCTGCTACGGATGTTGCGTAAACGATCCAGTAAACGAAACCTAAAATTACTGCTTTTAATAGTAATGGTGTTTTGTCGAAAACCAGCTTCATTTTGTCTGTAAAAACTTCTGGCAGGAAATGCCAAACATATCCGAACAACATTAATAAGAATACATTTTTGTATCCAATTATTACCGTTTGCCAAAGTTCTGGTTCAAATGTTAACTGTCCGATATTGTTTATTACTTGCAAAGCTGTTTCGAAATCTCTTGCCCGGAAGAAAATCCAACAGAAAACTACGAAATGAAATGTAATCACTATTGAAAAGAATCTCCACAAGAAGTTTGGTTTTTTATCTTTCTTCGAAGGGAAAAATTCAACAAAAATCTTATGAACTGCCAAGGCTAATCCGTGTAGTGCTCCCCAAACAATAAATTGTGCTCCCGCTCCGTGCCATAATCCGCCCAAAAGCATTGTGGTGAATAAGTTTAAATTGGTTACTAAAGTTTGTTTTCTTTTGCTCGATAGAAGAAATGATAAACAGAAAAGTAATATTGAAACTGAAGCAACAATTAACGGAATTACACTTGTGTTGTAACTTGTGATTCCCCAAACTAATAATCCGAAGAAAAATAAACTTGGAAATAAATATCCTGCAAATGATCCTTCACGGTTTCCTCCCATTGAGATATATAAGAAATCTTTTAACCAGGTTGAAAGTGAAATATGCCATCTTCTCCAGAAATCAGTAATCGAAGTTGATTTGTATGGCGTTCTGAAATTGACCGGTAATTTGAATCCAAGTAACAAAGCGATTCCGATTGCCATATCTGAATATCCTGAAAAGTCACAATAGATTTGAATCGCATATCCGTAAGATGCCATTAAATTCTCGAAAGAAGTATACGTTAAAGGTGTATCAAAAACACGATCGACAAAGTTTACTGAGATATAATTTGAAATTACTGTTTTCTTTATTAATCCTCCAATAATCAAAAACAAAGCATTGTTTACATCTTGTTGTGTCAGATTTAGTTTTTGATAAATCTGCGGAAGAAAGTCTTTTGCGCGTACAATTGGCCCGGCTACTAATTGCGGGAAAAACGAAACGAAAAATAAATATTCGATATAGTTTTTTGTCGGTTTAATTTCTTCACGGTAAATTTCAATAATATAACTCATCGACTGGAAGGTATAGAATGAAATTCCGACAGGAAGAAATATATCATGAAGCTGGTAATTGCCATGAAACATATCATTGAATGTTACAATCATAAAGTTCATGTACTTAAAATACCCTAATAATCCTAAATTCAGGATCACGCTTATTACAAGATATATTTTCTTAGTAGTGTCTTTAGTTGCTCTAAATATAATCTGACTCAGACCATAATCTACTACAGACGAAAGCAAAAGCAACAGAAAGTAAATACCGCTTGACTTGTAATAAAAGAAAAGCGAGAAGAGAATAACATAGGTTAATCTCAAATAAAATGTTTTGCGTAAAAAGGCGTACACAAAATAGAAAACCAGAAATAATCCTAAGAATAAACCGGTATTAAATAATAATTTTTCGTCTGGATTATATACAAACCAACCTTTAACCTGTTCTATTGAAATTGCACCAAAATTTTGAATGAACCAATCATTAATGCTATCTATTGTTATCAATTTACTTTCTTAATTTAAAATTATCGTATGCTTTTAAAAATGCCGCCGAAAACAAGTTTCCTTGTTTCTCATATCCTTTTTTAGAATAATGAACCCAATCCGGGCCAATTAATCCCTGAGTTTTTAAACCTCTTATTCCGTCCATTCCTCCAAATTCGTTGTATAGATCCCAAACTGCGAAACCATCGGTTTTTGCTGTTTCCAAAAGTTCTCTCGTATAATCCCTAATGTAGGTGTTTGGCTTTCTTCTCAATAAAGATGGCGGTGGCGTCATCACAATTATAGGAACATTTATGTTTTGTTCTTTTATATTACGTATAAACTCTCTAAGGTGTTTAATGTAATCTACAGCTTCCAGTTTTTCATAGCTTTCATTTGTTCCAAGCGAAAAAACCAATAGATCAGGATGTAATGCTTTTAACTGCTCAAAAAACAAAGGGTATTTATTGTAATCTGAATATTTTGCACCATTTACTCCAATAGAGTTATAAATTAAGCCAGGAGCATCTTTTTCTAAAATAATTCCGTTCAATTCATATTTTGAAGCGTCTTTATTCGGAATCAAATAAATTTTTTCTAAAGCTTTTTCCGATTTATAATAATGAGAAAAAGAATCGGATTCTATATCTAATGAAACAAATTCTGAACTTTTAATTGTTTTTGGTTTTGTCTCGTTTGTTGGAATTTTAAGTGTTCTTCCCGCACGAATGTTATTTGACTTTAAACCGTTTGCTCTCTTAATCTCCGAAACTGAAATGTTGTATTTATCGGCAATAGTCGAAATTGCTTCTCCTTTTTTTATTTTGTGCGTGATTACTTTTTTCTCTGTCGACTGAATCAGATTGACCTGAGATGAAGTAGCTAAATCAAACATATTCTGATTTTGAGGTGTAATAATTCGGATTGTATTGAATTTATAAGCCGGATCTTTTACTCTCAATTCTACTGCAAATCCACCGGTATCTCTCCAAAGTCCTATACCGCATAAACCTACGGGAACATTTTTGTGTGGGTAGATGTTTCTGTAGCTTTCCCAGGCGCGATTAGAATAAAATCGTTCGTTGTAAGAACCATTTGTTTTAGCTAACTGATAAGGAAAAACCAAGCCACGACCACCATTACCAAAATTTTGCTGTAGTTTTTTTCTAACTTCATTGGTCATTAAATCACTCTGAATATGAGAATCACCAATGTGAACAATATTTATTTTCTGATCATTCTGACTTTCGTTTTTCTTTAACTTTTCAAAAAAATCTTCTAATACCTTTGCATTGTAAATTGGATCATCTGAAACAGGATCAATCATTACTGAATCGACTTTGTGAATCATACTTTTTGTTATTGGAAGTGGATCTGCTTTTGGTGTCTTATCATTTGTTGAGAAAAAAAGACAACAGAAAAAAATAATCAGTTTATTCATTTACACTATCTTTTATTACAGAGACGGAATCTGTATTTGTTTTTCGAGCTGCTCTTTGTTGATGAGAGACAGCATCACGTTTTTCACGCAATATTTTATATTCTTCGTAGCCTTTATTTAATTGACTGTATAATAAGTTTCCTATTGCTTTTGCTCCACGCTGATTAAAGTGTGTGTAATCTTTATTGGCTCTTGCCGGCGATTCATCAACCCATTTTACCATCGATCCGTCTCCTCCCATTAAGGTATACAAATTCACAAAACCAGATTCTGTATCCAATGCATATCTTTTTTGAGACTTTACTAAAGGTACTACAGCCGAATCGGTTTTCATTTCCTGATCGTATTTGGTCGATTTATCAGCCGTTGAAACGATTAGGATAGAAACTCCAGGGAAAGATTCTTTTATTTTATTAACTGTTTTTGTCATTCCTTTTTCATACCATGAATAATTCTTGGTTCCGTAATTCAGTACGTTGGTTCCGTAATGCAAAATAATCAAATCGTATTTCAGATTATTATTAAATCCTTGCATTACACTTGCGTTGAATGTTGAAATTGGCAATCCTGAATTTCCTCTTTGCGAGAAGTTATCCACGTGAACTCCGCTTCCGTTATCAAAATTGAAACCATAAATCGGAATAGAATCTGCATTTATAAAATTAGCTTTAAATGCTTTTAAATGTCCTGAACTTACTTTTAAGGTATTGATTAAATTATTTGCAGCAAGACTTTTCTTTAAAGTATCTTTTCCGATAATAAAATTCACTTTTCCTTTTTTAGATGATCTTCCATAAAACAAAGTTGGATTATCTAATGTTGTCGAATATTTATTGGTTCCTGCTTCATATTGAACCCATGTTGTGTTTGCTTTATCATTTGCAAAAAAAACATGACCATTTACTCCAAAAGGACTTGAAGGATGTTTTACATTTAAGTACGATTGTGTTTTCCAGTTTTTAGAATAGGTAGATTTTACAGATCCGCGCGATGCCGCCGATTCTGAAGTTATTGATACAAAACCAACTCCGTTTCCTCCAAAACGTTCCTGATAATTTGTTCTTACATCCTGAACAATTAAATCTCCATCTGTCATTGAATCTCCATAATAAGCGATTCTGACATTAGATTCCGGATTTTTCTCCAGTTGATATAATTTTTCATAGAAGGACAACAGGTATTGATATCCTTTATAATTATCAAAAGTTTCAGATGGAAATTCAATTCCTTCGATGTTATTATAAACGATTTCTTCTTTTCCCTGACCATCTTCTATTGAGCTGATACTGTCATTTTCACTTAACGAATCTTTAGCTACGGCTTCTAAAAGTAAGCTATCGATCAGTACATTTTTGGAATTCATTTTGCTTTCAGAAAAAATTTTATCTGGCAAAATCTGCTTGAATCCAATAAAAGCAACAAACGCTAATGCTACAATGGCAAAAGACTGAAAAAAATAGGATTTTGTATTCACTTGTAATTTAAAACTTTAAAGTATGGTATTTAGAAATTAAATCTCTAAAATTCCTGTTAATTCCCTGTAAAAAAAATATGTGCAAAGATAGAATTAAACATTAATTAATAATTCTTTTTAACAATAATCTAAAAACAAAAAAAGAGGCCAGACGAATCTAACCTCTTTATCAAAAAAAAATAAAAAAAACAAAGCTAATGATTAACTAAATTGTAATGCCGTGGCATCCTTAAGTTAAATTAAAACGTTTTTATAATCTTTAGATTTTTTAGTCTTAAATTACTTTAAGATTGCATATTGAAATGTTGGATGACCTCTTTCTAAATCAGCTTTGGCGCCACCTGTAAATTTCAATTTATAAACATTTCCTGCCGGATCTTTTACTACATAAAAACGATCTGTTTTAAGAACAAACTGAGAAATTGGGTTTCCAGCTGCATCTACGCCTCCTGTAGTACCTCTCCAATTTGAGCCAATATTTCTTTGATCTGCTGTAAATTTTGCAGCTTCAACATTTGCAAGTGTAAAATTATCATAAGTAGTTGTAGCCGTAACTAAAACCTGATATGTTTGTGCACCACCTTTTGTATTATTAAGTATAAAATCCGGATAGAAATATGGTGTTGTTCCACCAGGAATTATATTTGTAAAAGTTGTAAAATTAATATCCCATTGTGCTTTTTGTGGTTCAACATTTACAACTTTATCTTCCAATAAACTAAAAAATGTAAAATTGTATGCTGCATTTTTAGTAATAACAATTTCTTTGTGAGTAGTTGCTGCAATATCAGCATACTGAACTTTATAATCATTACCACTTCTTAAAACTCTGATTTTTTTCCAACCTCTGGCAGCTCCACCTACAGCTCCTTCTTTTCCTAAAACAGGATTCGCATCAGCAGTTTTATTACCTAAATAAATCAAATAAACTTTATTATTTCCTTCAGTTGCTGAAACCTCAGCAATAGTAGTTTTTAGAATATCTCCTGTCGGATCATCAATTTGAGAACCAATTCCACTTCCTTGTCCAATAATCATAGTAGCATCTTCGATTTGAGCTTCATCAATATTAGTGGTCTCTAATTGTTTAGCAGACATTTTTACAGAACTATTCAAAACTACTCTAAAATCTGCACCAGAATAAAATCCTAAATCCCAAGAATTTCTAACAGCTGTTGTCATTTTTCCGCTGCTCAAATCAACATATACCTGGTTTGGTTGTAAAGGTCCACCAACTTCGGCAGCCAAAGCTGTACCCAAAGAAGCCGTTTCATTAAAGTTAACCTGAATTGATTTGTTTTCAGAAATAACAGTATTGATTGTAGCGCTACTAATTGTAAAAACAACATTTTTTACTTCACCTTCGATCGCTTCTTTTAATTTGGTAAAAGAAAAACTTACCGAAGAAACATTTTTTTCGAAAGGAACTACAATTGTTTTTCCTGTCGCAGCTGGCAAAGTACTAAAATCGGTACCACTCGCAACAGCCGTTTCAACAAAAGATATTGTTAACGATCCAGCAGCTGCTGTTGGGGAAGCAAATTTCACTTCAATTGGAGTTGTTTTTGCTGTTAAATTTAATGATGTCGCTGCAAAAGCAACTGCATTAACTTGTACCACATCGTCATCACTGTTACAAGCTGTAAAAGCAAGTAAGACGAAAGCAAGCATTAAGATAAAGTTCTTTTTCATGGTATTTAAGGTATTTATATATTAATTAAAATTTAGGTTATACGTAAGTTTAAGGAAATAAGAGCGTCCATATCCAAGCATCATTGCTGAGACTCCGCCACCATGCGTGCCACCAGTCGACCCTCCGCCTTGTACAATCTGCACATTTGTGACGTCAAATATATTACGAGCTCCAACGGTCACTTCAAATTGATTATTAAAGAATGATTTTCGAACTGAGGCATCCATCCAGCTGTATGGATTTATTTCGTTTAAATAAAATTTAGCGTTGCCATTTTCATCAGTTCCCGCTGCAAATTGTTGCTGTTGCCCATTGTATTTATAATAAAGTGCAAATAATGTGTTCCATTTAGGAATGTTGTATGAAACGCTAGAGTTTAACTGTAACGAATACAAGAATTTATCATCTGAACTTATATTTAATTCAGCCAAATCAAGTTTTTGCGAAATTCCAACTAAAGCGGCCCCAACTTTTAGATTCCAGTTTTTGTAAGCGAATTGTTCTGTTGTTGAAATATTCCACATTTTATATTTGTTAATATTTATGTATTTATATTTTGATGGAGTAATTTGTGTTAATACCATATCAATTCTGTCATCAACATCTAAAAATGTCACTGCGACATTATTAGCAATTTGTGCTCCCGACTTAAAATTGCAAAGTCTTTTAAAACTAACTTCATACGATGTACTGTTCTCTGGAACCAGATTAGGATTTCCCTGAACATTATGATTAGAGTCAACAAAATAAGTGTAGAGTTCGTCAAAATTTGGTGTACGGTATGATTTTCCAAGTGATGCTCTAGCTTCTAATCCTTTTTTGAAAAGATACCTCAGTCCCAAAGAACTAGCATATTGATTTTCAAAAGCGGACTGAAAAGAATAACGTAAACCTGGACGAATTGAAAATTTATCTGACAAATTAATTTCTGCTACTGTAAAAACATCATAGTTTTCCAGTCGCTTTCTAACATCAACAGATTGTAAAACGTTATCTAAGAAAGTTCCCGCAGCACCGCTGTAAAATCCATTTTCATTTGTAATTTCATAACCCAATTGAAAATCAATCATTTTATTGTTAAAGAAATTACTTAAAGTTCCTGTAGAATATAGAACTTCTTTAGATTGATAAGTAAATCTGTTATTATTTGATTCTTGCTCAGTTTCTAATTGATAATCAAATAATTCAGCATCACGTTCTTGTTTTTGATGCGACAATGAAACATTATAATTTAACTTAGAAAGTAGTTTTCCGTTTGCATTTAAATGGTGGTAAAAACGATTTGTTAAGTAACGTTTATCTCTTGCAAAATACGTTTCAGGAAAAGGGTAATTATCCTGAGGAACTAAGATTGGACTATAAAAATGTACATTTTCTCCGTAATAATCAAACTTATAAAAAATCTTGAAATTAGTTTTTTGATATCCTAACATCGCATTTCCAACCCATTGCTCTTTTGGCAGCCAGCTATATCCTCTTAAACCATCATTAACAGTATAGTCTTTTCCTTGTTTATCATCATAAAAACCTTCAAAATTATTATGATTTCCTCCAACATTAATAAACCAGTTATCATTAAAATTATGCCCAACTTTTGCAGATTGAATATGTCGTCCTTTATCCGAAAGCGAATATTCATTCCCAACCGTTTCTTCTTGGACAGTTGCGCTGATATCCCATTTATTAGGCCCACCTTTTTTCGTAATAATATTCAAGATACCACTTACGGCATTTGCCCCGTGAGTTACTCCCATCGAACCTTCGATAATTTCGATACGTTCTACATCATCAAGATTCACCTGTGTCAGATCAACATTTGTTCCCATTCCGGTATCACTTACTAATGGAATATTATCTACTAAAATTTTGAAATACTGTGAATCTAAACCAAACATCGAAACTGTAGAACGACCGTCACTTCCGCTATTCTGAACTGTAATATTTAAATATTGATTTAAAACATCGGACAAGTTGTTTGCTGCCAGTTGTTTTATATCTTCTTTTGAAATTACACGTACATTAAAAACAGATTTTTTTATAGATTGTGGTTCAAACTGTCCTGTAACAACAACCTCAGAAAGTTTTTCCTGAGAGACAATGCTATCTTTCTGCTGAGCAAAAGAATAGGTACAAAAAAGAAGTCCAGCAAAAAGAGTAATTTTAATTTTCATTATTTTTATTCAGTCTTAATAATGCCGCAAATATATAAACTATTTTTATTTGTTCTAAATAAATTATATATATTTGCCAAAAATTTAAAAACAAAAAAATAAGTTATGATTTCAAAAAGTCTCTATTTTTCAGCTGTTATGGCTTTGACTTGCAGCCTTGGTTTCAGTCAGGACAAAAAACAACAAGACATTAAGTCAATAAAATCAATGTGTGGTTGTTATGAAGTAAAATTTAATTTTGCAGAAACTTTTCAATACGCAAAAGATTCAGCAACATACAAACCTTCTCAGACTAAACACGAATCTGCTTTAGAATGGGTTGAATTATTAGAGGATACTCCAAACAAAATCGTAATGCAGCATTTATTGATTGTAAGTGATGATATGATCATTAAACACTGGAGACAAGACTGGATGTATGAAAACACAGACTTATATTCTTTTAATAAAGGCACTTCCTGGAAATATAACAAACTAGACAAAAAAGCAGTTAAAGGTCAATGGACTCAAAAAGTATATCAGGTTGATGATAGTCCAAGATATGAAGGATCTTCTACTTGGGTACATGTTGACGGAAAAGATTACTGGGCAAATGTTGCCGATGCACCACTTCCTCGAAGAGAGCAAACAAAACGTAATGACTACAATGTTTTAAAAAGAAGAAACATTCACGAAATCACGGCTACAGGATGGAATCATGAGCAGGACAATGATAAACTCATCAGAGATGACAGCGGGAAAGATGTGATGTTGGCTCAGGAAAAAGGTTTTGACGTTTACACAAAAGTAGCAGACAGCAAATGTATTGCGGGACAAAAATGGTGGGTTGCAAACAATGCACTTTGGAAAAACGTTCGTGATAAATGGCAAACTTTATTCGATAGACATAAAGATTTAAACTTAGAAGCAAAAGTTGATAGAAAAGCACTTTATTCTCTTTTATTTGATTTAAAACCAGACGCTACAAAAGCAGAATCTGATGCAATAATCGACAAGTTCGTAAAATAAAAATGGTTTGTGTTAGTTGTGAAAAAGCCGTTAGTTCATAGAACTAACGGCTTTTTACTTTTTATAAAGGATTTTGCTCAATTAATGGATTTGCATCAATTTCTGCTTTTGGAATTAGCCATTGCCACCTTTTGTCTGACGGTGCTATAGTCATTACACCATTAGTAATACCAGAATCATGATTTGCACCAGTTCTGTCAAGTGTAGAATTTGTACGTTTTAAATCATAGAATCTAAATCCTTCTCCCCATAATTCTATTCTTCTTTGAATTAAAATTTCATCAACAAGAGCTTGTCCAGAATTTGTAGATAAAGTATAAGAGGGATTTCTAGTTTTTTCGAATTCAAAAAGTATGGTTGCTGCATCTGCGCTTCCAAGTCTTGCTTTTGCTTCTGCTTCTATTAGGTACATCTCGGCAACACGCATATACGGAACATCACATCTACTATCTCCTGCACTTATGGCTAAAAATTTCTGGCTCGTATAAGGAAATTTAGAGAAATTCGAAGGCAAAGCTAATACGGTATGTTTTCCTGTTTTATCAAAAATCGTAGAACGTACATCAGTTGATGGAATCATATTATACAATTTACTGTTGATTGCTTTTGGGCATGAACGTATAACGGTCGAACTAAAATTTCTAGACATATAAGCTCCAAAATTTCCAAAATATTGAGTTTGAACTTCATTAATATGGCTTCCCCACATCCACTCTCTATTATTGTAATCATTAAAACCTAAAACATATTCATCTGTTGACATTAAAGCCTTTCCAGATCTTGCTTTATTAGCATAATCTGCTGCAATTGACCAGTTTCCTTGCGTCAGTGCAACTCTTGCTTTTAATCCCTGTGCAACACATAAATCTAAATGTGAGTTGTTAGGTTTGTCATATCCAACCAGTAAAACGTTAGCTTCATCTAAATCTTTATTGATTTGGGCATATACCTCTTCAACAGTTGAACGAGGAAAACTTTCGCTACCAACAGTCAAAATAATTGGAACTCCTGGTTGTAAATTAGTTTCGCCATTCACATAACTTTTTCCGAATAATTGCACTAATTGATAATGACAAAATGCTCTGTAAAGTAAAGCTTGTCCTTTTACAATATTCTTTTCTTCAACAGTTCCAATAGCTGCATCAGTTGCATTAATTATTGTATTAGCATTTCTGATAATTTGGTAATATGTTCTGTAAGGAAAACGGATATCAGTAGAGTTAACATTATTTAATGCACTCCAGTTGTACACCTGCAAAAACCATCCGTTTGTGATTGGAAAAACTACATCATCACCAGCAATATCAACTTGTTCCATCAAACCACCTAAACCCGATTGACTTTGATCTTCGTACTGAATATATAATGATCTATGAATACCATTTAAAAGAGTCATTAAGTTTTTTGTACTTTTAGTTGCTCCATCATAATCTACAAATTCAGTAGGTTTTTTATCTAAAAAATCATCTGAACAAGAACCAAGGACTGTTATTATTACTATAAAAAATAATAGTTTTATATAAGTTGATTTCATTATCTTAAAAATTTAAATTTAGACCTAATGTTATTATTCGTGATGGAATGTATCTATTTTGAGTAGTTCCATTAAAGGTCTGTGTAGGATCCATACCCTGACGTTTTGTAAACAGCAATAAATTTTCTCCGTTGATATAAACTAAAGCATTATCAATTTCTAATCTTGATATAAACTCAGCCGGTACTTTATAGGATAGATTAATTTGTCTCAAAGCCAAATAATCCGACCCAATTAACCATCTGTCTGAACCCGCAGATGATTGCGGATTTCTACTAACATCTAATCTAGGCACATCTGTAACATCACCAGGTTTTTGCCACCTTCTTAAAATATCAGTACTTAATGCTGCACCATAGTTATTTCCACTGTGCATTAAAGCAGAATAATTCGTGTCATACATTTTTCCTCCTATTTGGTAAGAACACAATATATCCAATTTAAGTCCTTTGTATGTAAAAGTATTTCCGAAGCTTCCAAACAAATCAGGAATAGCAGAACCTGCATAATGATATAATGCTTTATTCTGATCTGTTGTAACGTCTACCCCATTTACGACCCTTACAGTTCCATCAGTAGCATTTATAAATTTTGGGTCAACTACATAAAGTGCGTATCCATCATTAGAATCTACTCCATACCAATCTCTTAACCAGTAATCATAAATGGAATGCCCTACAGACAGTTTTTTACTTCCGCTTATGATTTCTCCTTGAGGAAGACTTGTGATTTTGTTATTTATAGTTGATGCATTTATGTTTAAACTCCAAGCAAAATCATTTGATTTAAGAATTACACCGTCTAATGAAAGTTCAAATCCCTTATTCACCATAGAACCAATATTTTCAATTCTTTCATCCAAACCAGATGACAGTGGATTTGGAACTGCAAAAATAAGTCCGTCAGTATTTCTGTTATAATACTCTAAACTTCCTTTTAGTCTATTTTTAAATAATCCGAATTCTACAGCTACATCTTTTTGAGTATTAACTTCCCATTTCAAATCTGTTGCTCCTTGCGCGTAAGTTACTATTCCTCCTTCACTACCATTATCTTTGCCTAAACTGAAAGTGTTTTGACTTACATAATAATTTAATCCACCTATTTTAATATCTGCATCATTCTTATCACCAATCGTGTGAGAGTCATTTCCAACTTGTCCTATCGACGCTCTTAATTTTAAATCGTTAATCCATGAAGCATTTTTAAGGAAATTTTCTTTAGAAATTACCCATGCCCCACCTAAAGACCAAAAGTTACCCCAACGATTATCTTTAGCAAATTTTGACGATCCGTCTCTTCTAAATGATCCAGAAAAAATGTATTTGCTCATATAATCATAACCAACTCTAGAAAAATAGGATTCTGTTGCGTAGTTTCTTGTAAAAGAAGTCAGATTCGTTACGGTTGTGTAATTAACAAACTCAATAATATCTGGCACAACCTGACCCGTTTTTGTGCTACTTGTCCAATTAGTTTCGTAATCAAAACTTTCATGTCCCAATAAAGCATTAAAAGAATGTTCTCCGATTTTTTTAGAGTAATTCAATAATTGGTTATATGTTATACCTGTTAAAACTTTACTATCTTTATCCATTAATCCTGTTGGTGCACCATCTCCAATTTCTGTATTATAAGAATACGTTCTGTCAAAATAAGTTTTATCAATAGATGCGTTTGTCGTAAACTTTAAATCTTTAGTAAAATTAATATCAAAGAAAGTTCTTGCAGAAAGCGCCAATCCTTTTCCAGAATCGGTATTATTTAAAGTTTCATACACAACGTTTCGTCCATTTGCAGCGCCGGAACCACGACTGGTTGAATATACTCTGTCACCATTAACATCAAGGACATAATCACCATTTGCTGTATGATCAAAAACAGGGTAAATAGGTCCCATTGTTCTGATCGTCATAAATGGATTATTAAAAGAACTTGTATTTTCAAGTGGATTAGTACTGCTTAGTTTAGAATTTGTTATAGTACCCGACATATTGATACCGGTTTTAAACCATTGTTTTAAACTTGTATTTAAATTTAATCGTCCAGTTGTTCTTTCAAAACCTGAATTTCTCAAATAACCTTCTTCATCTAAATAGCCTAACGAAGCAAAGTAATTCGATTTCTCAGATTTTCCCTGATAAGAAAAATCAACATTTTTACGAACTCCGGCTCTTTCTAACTGTTTTGCCCAATTTAAATCTTGTGGATACAATAGTTGTGCATCTGCATTCAGTTTTCCATCTGTTCCAACTATGCTCGCATTTGGAACATTAAATGGATTCGTAACTAGAACAACTGGTACTCTCGCTGAAGCGTAAGCATTTGCAACATCAATTTGTGCCTGATTTCCCATTGGGCGACTGTTTCTGATTGCTTCCCATTCTAAAGGATAATAAGCAAAAGCGTCTACCCTATTATACTCCTTAATTGATCGGGAAGTTATACCCGTGCTTAAGTTTAATGTAAACTTATCCTTTTCTGATTTACCTGATTTTGTTGTAATGATAACTACTCCATTTGCCGCTTTCGATCCATACAGTGAAGTGGAAGAAGCATCTTTCAAAACACTAAGACTTTCAATATCGCTTGAATTCAAGTTACTGATGTCTCCTGCATACGGAACACCATCAACAATATATAATGGATTATTTGATCCATTAACCGAACTAAAACCACGTATTCTAACTTCTGGAGCGGCACCTGGCTGACCAGATGAACTTTGAATTTGAACACCTGATGTAGCTCCCTCTAAGACAGAAAGAGCATTTGTCAGTGGCCTGTCTTCAAGTTGATCGGATTTAATTTGAGTTGCGGAACCTGTATATGAAGTTTTTTTTGCCGTTCCGTATGCCACCACAACTACTTCATCAAGTTCTTTTCCTCCTTCCTTCATTTTAGCATTTACTACAGACGCTGTTCCAACTGTAATAGTAACGTCCTCCATTCCCATGTAAGAAAACATAAGAATATCTCCTGTTTTTGCTTTGATAGAATACTTGCCATCAAAATCTGTTTGTACGCCATTTTTTGTTCCTTTGACCAATACGTTTATTCCCGGAACAGGTCCCATTGCATCTGATACAACTCCTGAAATCACTCTTTCCTGAGCAAAAATCAATTGAGTAGTTATAACAAAGACAAGAACTAATAGCCCTTTAATTTTCTTTTTCATCACATCTTTTTTTAATTACGTGGTGCAACTTATATAATTAATTTAAATTTAACAAGATTTTACGTCTTTTTAACACGTAAAATTGTAAGGTAAATATATTAAAAATGCAAAAAAGGAAGCCAACACATAGGTTGCTTCCTTTTTTATATAATTGCATTTTAATTAATCTAATCTATATCCCAAAATAACTTTGTAGATAATTTATCACCTCCAATTGCGGCTGCAGCGGCATTATAATTGGTAGCATTAAGGGTTTGCTCTCTAATTGGATAAGCCATTCTGGAAGGAATTTGACCTTCTGCGGCAGCATTTGCATCTGCTGGAGGTATCAGTACAGGAAAATTCAATCTTCTTGTAAAAGTCCATCCTTCAAATCCTCTGTTAAACATTGCATACCATGCCTGTTCTCCTATTTTTTGTTGCCATGTTCCTGTTGCTGTAGTGTATGCAACTGTTGATTGCGCTAAATAAGCGTCTGCATCTGTACTGGCTATTTTCCAATCTTGCATAGAAGCTTTAATAGCATCATTATAGTGAGATTCTGCAGTACCAGCTATAGTAACACCTCTTTCTACGGCCTCTGCCAATAAAAATTCAACCTCTGCATAATCTAAAAGGGTACCTTTAAAATCTGGTTCCTGTATTACATCACCTATATGAGTATATTTTCCATAGCTGTTTTTGACGCCGACAATTCCTCCTTTGTAAGGTAAAGGGTTCCCATTTTCATCTTGCAGGTTTTGTGCAAAATATACTTTTGCTCTGGGATCATTTTTGGCTACAACAGCATCTACAAAAGGCTGCGCAGGAACAAAGTCATGTCTTCCGCCAAAAACTAAATCGACATAAAGCGGGTTTGTATTGGGTACATTTTTTTCATAAAATATTTTTGCATTATCGGTATTAGATGCAAAAGCATTTTTTGAGGCAGAAATAATAGCCTCATCAGCAATAGCTTCCTCTAGCCCTGAAGCTTTAAGATTTATTCCCAATTTCAGTTTAATGCTATTCGCAAATTTTATCCAGGAAGTTAAGTTGTCTCTATAAATAACATCGGCAGTACCAAATGCCGGATAAGTTGTTTGAATATTAGCAATATTCTTATCAAGGCGTACAATTAAATCTTTGTAAATATCAACAGCCTTATCATATTTTGGAAGATAATTTCCAGAACCTTTCAATGCTTCCGAATATGGAATATCACCAAAAGTATCTACTAAAATTTGATACGAATAAACCGTTAAAATATCAATTAACGCAAGCTGATTCTTTTTGGCTGCCATTTTAGCAGTAAAATCAGGATCAGAAACCAGGATTTCTTCTTTTTCAATAAATGATTTTGCTTTCAATAAATCGCTTAACGAACCATCATTTGTTGTTGTACCAGATAAGTAAGCATCCCAATGATTTCCTGAAATATTTCGGGTTGTCCATTGATAAAGTGACTCGTCAGTATAGGTTGTTTCTGTCCATTGCTGATTTACCAGTCTAAAGATATTTTTATTTACACTGGTATTTACAACTTGTTCTGCAATTCCTTTTTCAGCACTGGTAAAAAGAGACGAGGCCGGAACCACAGACGGGTTCTTTTCATCTACATTTAATTCTGTTAAATCGCTGCAAGAGACTGTAAGTACTAATGCGCTGATGAAATAAATTATTTTTTTCATGATATTGTATTAAAATTTAAATGTTAAATTGAATCCTATGTCTCTCGTTGTAGGTAATGACCCAACGGAATAACCTTTTGATTTACTTCCAGATGACAATCCACTTTCAGGATCTGCATAAGGCAGGTTTTTACTTATTATCCACAAATTAGATCCTAATAAACTAAAGGTCGCTGCGTTTACAAATGTTCCTTTAAACATGTTTTTAGGAAAATTATAGCTAATAGAAACCTCTCTTAATTTTACGTAAGAAGCATCATAAACAAATGCTTTTGCAGGTTGAGCCAAATAGCCATAATTGTTTGAATAAGATCCTGGATTCTGTGTCATAACAGTATTTGGTGTTCCATCAGGAGCAACTCCTGCATTTAGAATCCCTTTCTCACGAATATCTCCTACAGCTGTTTCTTTATACAAACCATTTGCTAACCCGTAGTACATGTCCAGAGAAAAAATATCTCCTCCTTTTTGGGTATCGATTAAGAAACCAAGAGAAACATTTTTATAGGCAAATTTATTTCTTATACCCCCTATCCAATCTGGTGTAATATTACCAATTGTATTGTCAGATGTAGTAGAAATCATATACCTACCTGTTTTCTGATCTATTGTAGGCTGACCGTTTGTATAGACATAATCAGTACCTTTTATACTTCCGTAAGCTTCATTAAGAGTTGCATTTGTTGACACTCCACCCTGAAAACTTGCTAACTGAAGATTTTCTATACCGCCTGGCAATGAGATAACTTTACTTTTATTATTGGACCAGTTTACGATAATATCCCAACTAAAATCTTTTGTCTTTATTGGAGTTCCTGTAAGCTGTAACTCCAGACCTCTGTTCTCAATATTACCACCATTTACAACTGCATTAGTATAACCGGATGCTGAAGATACCGCGGCAGAAACAATTTGATCTACTGAATTTGTCTTGTAATAGGTAACATCAAATCCTAAACGTCTGTCAAGCATACTGGTTTCTAAACCCACTTCAAAAGATCTTGTTCTTTCCGGTTTTAGATTAGGATTTTTATTGATATTAGGCAAAGTATACATTGGTTCATTATTAAAATTTGAACTTCTTACGTATGTGTTTGCCAATTGCAATGCATCTGCGTCATTACCCACTTCAGCGTAATTCATTCTAAATTTCCCTAAGTTCAACCAGCTTTGTTTCATTAAATTGGAAAACAAAACAGAACCCGAAATCGCAGGGTATACATAAGAATTATTTCCTTTTGGAAGTGTAGACGATTCATCGCGTCTAACAGAGGCATCTAAGAAATAAGTATCCTTATAACCTAAAGAGGACTGAGCATATATACCATCTACTTGTTTAGTATACTTTGTTTCTTTCGGAAAAGGCAAAGCGTATCTTGAATTTGATAACGCATATATTCCGGGAGTAACTAAACCTCCAATTGTTGATGATAGAATATTTTGCTTATCATCTCTTCTTATATTTGTACCAAGTACTCCGGTTAAACTAAGATTATCTCCAAATTTTTTATTGAAGTTTAACATTAAGTCATAATTGATTTCCTGAAAATTATCATCATACCTTTGATAACCTGAAGTTTCATCAACAGGAGATAATCCGAAACCAGAAGCAATAGAACCAACTGCTCTTCTTTCTTCCTGAAGTTCCTTATAGGTATCTAAAGACACACGACCTAAGGCACTTAACCAACTTGTTATTTTATAATCCAAAGATGCATAACTAAAGAGACGTGTTCTGTTATCTGAAGAATAATTTTGGTAACGTGTAAAATAAGGATTGTCCCAGTAGATAGGCACTAATCCTGCAGATGAGGTTGGATCTGCCCAGTTCCACGTAATATTTTGTCCTCCCGAAGCATTATAAACATTCTGCAGCTCTTTTATATCTGTATTTGTTTGCCACCATTGTCTAAAACCACCAACTACATTATCTGTATATCCAGTGGAGTTTCTACCTGTTGTATTTTGCAAAGTGACCGCCGCGTATGCATTTGCTGTTAACTTATCAGTAATACTTTGACTAAACCTGGCGCTTAACTGATTCTTTTTTAATTCACTATTAGGCAAAATACCCGATTGAAGTGTGTTTACATAAGATAATGATAGGCTTGATTTTTCGGTAGCTTTTTCGAGAGACAAACTATTTGTATTGGTTTGTGCTGTCTTAAAAAAAGAAATTGGTCCATTTTTAGCTGCACTCCAGGCTGTTGCCTTTCCATAATTCTTGGAATATTGTGTAAAAGCATCCCATTGATAAACTGGTTGACCAGTAAAAGCATCTCCGTAAGAAGCATCATTAGAAGTATCTACAGTAGGTATTTCACTGTCTGCATCAAGAAATGAACTTCCAATTCCGTACCCTGATCCATATTTATTTTGATATTTAGGAAATGTTGCCTTATCAACTGTTCCAACGGTCATGCTGCTAGAAAAAGTAAATCCAACTTTTGAATCATTTTTTTTACCTTTTTTGGTTGTAACCATCACAACACCATTTGCGGCTCTTGAACCGTACAAAGCGGTTGCAGCAGCACCTTTAAGAATATTAATACTTTCTATATCTTCCTGATTAATATCTGAAACGTTATTCCCATAATCATATCCTCCACGACCTGTATTCTGATTTGTAGTATTGGAATTAGAATTATCAACTGGTACTCCATCTACAACCCAGAGAGCCTGATTATTTCCCGTTAAAGATTTATTTCCACGAATAACCACATTGGTTGATCCCCCAAAGTTTGTGTTTCTTGAAACTTCAACACCGGCAGCTTTACCAGATAATAAATTAGCCACGTTTGCATTACCTGCACCACCATCCAAATCTTTTCCTGTAATCTGTTGTGTGGCATATCCTAATGACTTTTTTTCTCTTTTAACTCCCATTGCCGTGGTTACCACCACTCCTTCAAGTTCTACTGAAGCATCTTTTAATTGTACATTAATTACAGAAGAACTAACAAGCGCTTCCTGAGTTTTCATTCCAACGTAACTAAATACCAGAACCTGACCAGATTCTGCCTTAATAGTATATTTTCCATCAAAGTCCGTTTGTGCTCCCGATTTGGTTCCTTTTACTAAAATGCTAACCCCCGGTAAAGGTATTCCCGCATTATCCGAAACTGTTCCGGTAATTTTTTTTTCTTGCGCAAAAGTGACTTGCAAAGCAAGTACAAAAAAAAGTATCGCAAACCCTTTTAATCTTTGTTTCATTATTTTGATTTTTTTGATTTAGGGGTGCAACTTATCAATAAATTATAATTTTAACAAGAAATATACTTTATTTAACATTATGAAATATAATACTTATATTACAAATAAGATATTTTCACAATTAACAAATCAAAAGAAATACTGATTGTCAAACACTTAAAAACAAAACCAAGAAGATAATTTGTAAGAATTATTTTTAAGCTTATAGTCTTAAGAAAAACCTAAAAGTGTTATAATTTTAAAGTTTAATCAATTAGCCAATCTAACTCAGAATTTTTAAATTCGACATTGATATTGATAAGAAGAACTTCTTCTTTATACTTTAACTGAAAATAAAAAAACCGTCCAGATCCTGTCTAAACGGTTTAATCCTCTTAATAATTTTCACTAAAAGCTTACTAATTCAAAATAGTCAAAAATAAATGTAAGAAGGTATTTTAAGAACAAAATTTCATTTGATTGAATACTGTTGCTATGATTATTCATTGCAAATATATTACAGAATTAGACTACAAAATAAGACCTATACGTTCTAAAACCAATAAAAAAAGCCAATAGTATTTAAACTATTGGCTTTACATATTATTGTATGATTTTCTTTTACAATTACTACATTCTTTCTGGAACTTCGATTCCTAATAAACTAAGTGTAGCTTTTATTACCTCGGCAACTTTTTGAGAAAGCTGTACTCTGAAAATCTTTTTTGTTAAATCAACTTCTCCTAAAATATGAACAGACTGGTAGAATGAATTATATTCTTTTACTAAGTCGTATAAATAATTAGCAAGTAATGCAGGACTGTGATTTTGTGCCGCATTTTGAATTACTTCAGGGAAAAGCTCAATTTGTTTTATCAATTCTTTTTCCTTTTCATGCAGTTCTTCAATTGTTGTTTTTTCAGAAAAATCAAAATCGGCTTTACGGATAATCGATTGAATTCTCGCGTACGTATATTGAATAAACGGACCTGTGTTTCCGGCAAAGTCAACTGATTCTTCCGGGTTAAACAAAATACGTTTTTTAGGATCTACTTTTAAGATGTAATATTTTAAAGCTCCAAGACCAATTGTTTTATGCAATTTTGCTTTTTCTTCTGCAGAATAGCTGTCTAATTTTCCTAAATCTTCAGAAATTTTCTGAGCAGTATCTGTCATATCCTGCATCAAATCATCAGCATCTACAACAGTTCCTTCACGGCTTTTCATTTTTCCTGATGGTAAATCAACCATTCCGTATGATAAATGATATAAACTTGAAGCCCAGTCAAAACCTAATTTTTTCAGGATTAAGAACAACACTTTAAAGTGATAATCCTGTTCGTTTCCTACCGTGTAAACCATTCCGCCCACATCTGGCATATCTTTTACACGCTGAATTGCAGTTCCAATATCCTGAGTCATATAAACCGCCGTTCCGTCTGAACGTAAAACAATTTTACGATCCAAACCTTCATCTGTCAAATCAATCCAAACAGAACCATCCGGATCTTTTTCGAAAACACCTTTATCAAGACCTACCTGAACAACATCTTTACCTAATAAATAAGTATTGCTTTCGTAGTAATATTTATCAAAATTAACTCCAAGATTGGTATAAGTAGTAGCAAAACCATCATAAACCCATTGGTTCATTTTTTTCCAAAGTGCAATAACGGCTTCATCACCAGCTTCCCATTTTTTAAGCATATCTTGTGCTTCAACAATAATCGGGGCTAGTTTTTTAGCTTCTTCCTCTGTTTTTCCGCTTTCAATTAATTGGCTAATTTCTGCTTTATATGCTTTATCAAACTCAACGTAATATTTCCCAACTAACTTATCTCCTTTTAAATTTGAACTTTCAGGAGTTTCGCCATTTCCAAATTTTTCCCAAGCCAGCATTGACTTGCAAATATGAATTCCACGGTCGTTGATAATTTGAGTTTTGTACACTTTTTTACCAGAAGCTTTAATAATTTCGGCTACAGAATATCCTAACAAATTGTTACGAACGTGACCTAAATGCAAAGGCTTATTGGTATTTGGTGAAGAATATTCAACCATTATAGCTTTATCTTCCGGATTTGGAGTTACATAACCAAATTTAGTATTGTCTTTAATTTCGTTGAAGAAATTTAAATAATAACTATCTCCAATCACAATATTTAAAAAGCCGGAAACCACGTTAAAGCGAGCAACTTCAGAAACATTTTCTACTAAATAGTTTCCAATTTTATTTCCTAACTCAACAGGATTGCTTTTTATCATTTTTACCAACGGAAATATCACCATTGTAATATCGCCTTCAAACTCTTTTCTGGTAGTTTGAAATTCGATTTTATCAACAGTAACATCAAATAATGTCTGTATTGCTTTTTGTATAGAAGGTGTAAGAATTTGTGATAATGACATGTAAAACTTATTTTAAAGTGAGCAAAGATACTGCTTATTCATCAATTAGAGAAAACGAAAAACATATAAAATCAAACAAAACGTTTAGAAATTCTTAAAAAGCAATTTGTTTTGAATGTTAAAATTATCAAAAAAATAAAATGCTAATCTCCTACAAAACAGAACATCTTGCAATCAAAGATTATTTTTTTCATTTTTTTATGTAACATATCTATAACTAAAGAGTCTTAATAGGGACTTCCATTTTATTTGGAGTTAAAAAAATCTAACAAAAACAAAAAACAATCATCATCAATCAAATCAAATAATCATTTTATTATTATGAAATTAAAATTCTTTCTGTTCGCGTTACTAGGTGTAATTGCGACAACGCAAGCCCAGAACACGGGGACAGTCTCGGGGAAAATTACCGAAAAATCCAATAATGCACCAATTTCTTATGCTACCGTTTCTATCAAAGATAACGGAAAAGTGGTTTCTGGTGTAAATACCGATGACAATGGAGATTTTACAATTAAAAAATTAGCTCTAAAAAGTTACACAATCGAAATTCAATATATCGGATTTAGAAAATACATTGGATCGGTACTTTTAAGCGATAACAAAAAAACGGCAACAATTAATGTGTCTCTTGAAGAAGAAGCAACGCAACTAAAAGGTGTAAATATTGTTGCTGAACGTTCGACTATTGAGCAAAAAATTGACCGTAAAGTAATTACTGTTGGAAAAGATTTAACTACTGCAGGAGCTTCAGCTTCTGATATTATGAGTAATATTCCATCTGTAAATGTTGACCAGGACGGAAAACTTTCGCTTCGCGGAAATGATAATGTTCGTGTATTAATTGACGGAAGACCATCTAATATTGATCCTGCTCAGTTATTAAAACAAATTCCATCAACATCGATCAAAAAAATTGAGTTGATTACAAACCCAAGTGCAAAATACAATCCGGAAGGAATGTCGGGAATCATCAATATCGTATTGCATAAAAATGCAAATACGGGTTTTAACGGAACATATAGCGGTGGTATTACATTTGGAGAAACTGCAAAATACAACCAGTCTTTAGATTTAAATTACAAAACCGGTAAAGTAAATTTCTTTGGAAATGCAGGTCAAAACTTTGGTGTGTATCATAATGATGGAAAAATTTTAAGATTAGATCAGGATGTACAGCAAAAATTACAAATCACAAATGATAATGACAATTACTTGTACAAAGTTGGAATGGATTATTTGATTAATGACAAAAACACTTTGTCTATCTATACCAATCAAAACAAATCTACAGGAGTGGGAATTGTTAATACAAATATTGATTACAATAATGGAGATCCGGATATTTCAAAAATCTATCAAACTGCAAGATATGATAGCCCTAGTACAACGGGAACTTATAACTTAGCTTACAAACATATTTTTGAAAAAGAAGGACACACTTTAGATTTTGAAGGAAATTATAGTGATACTAAAGTAACTCAGGATGCAAATTTTGAAACTCAGACTACAAAACCAGATAATTCTGCAAACAATATTATTTACACTGATAATGTAGCAGATCAAAGAAAACTAAGCACATTAAACGTGGATTATGTAAATCCGTTAAATGACAAAACAACGCTTGAAGCTGGTGCCGAAGCCAGAATTACAAGAACAAATAATGATTATGTTACCGGTAATCCTGCTGTTGATGTTGATGAAAGAGTTTCAAACTATACTTACGATACCGATATTTATTCTGCTTATGTAACGTTTGGTCAAAAATTCAAAAAATTCAGTTATCAGTTAGGAACTCGTTTTGAGAGCTACAAAGTAATTGCCAACTTGAATCATGGTCAGGATAAATTTACTGATGATTATATCACACTTTACCCATCAGCTTATTTAACTTATAACCTGAATGAGAAAAACGTATTACAATTAAGCTACAGCCGTCGTGTTGACCGCCCAAGTTTAGAGCAGACAAAACCTATTCGTGAGTTTTCTACTCCATTGGTAACTTCTTATGGAAATCCTGAATTAAGACCTCAGTTTACTAATTCTGTTGAAGTAAATTATACTAAAACTCTTGAAAAAGGAAGTGTAACTGCGGGTGTTTATGTTAGAAGTATACATGACCAAATCAGCAGAACTTTAAGCCCAGATCCTAATGATCCATCAGGATATAAACAAATTCTGAGCTATACTAATTATGATAAAAATAGCGCTTATGGTTTTGATGTTTCTTTAAACTACAAGCTTACAAAATGGTGGGATATTCAGCCTTCTATCGATTTTTCAAGTATTAAACAACAAGGCGTTGTATTTGTATTTGATCCGGCAACAAGCACAAGTTCTCCTTTGGAGCGTAGTGTAACAACTTCGGCATTTAATGCTCGTATGAACTCAAACTTTAAGCCAACAAAACGTTTAAGTTTCTTATTATTCGGTTTTTACAGAGGTCCGGTTGAAGACGTACAACAAAAAAGAAAAGAAATGTACAAAATGGATATAGGTTCACGTTACACATTACTAGACAACAAAATGAATATTAGTGTACGTTTTAACGATGTTTTCAACACAATGAGATATGCTTTTGACGGAATTTATCCTTATCCTCAAACTGGAGAATTCACATGGGAGAGTCAAACTGTTTACTTAGGTTTAACCTATAACTTTGGTGGAGGAAAAATTAAAAACTTACAACGTAAACAAAGAGAAGATAACACTAACAAAGGTGGTGGCGGAATGTTCTAAGTCACGCTTTTATTAGCAGATTTTAATAGTTCTTGTAAAAAAGAAAAGCCTGGAGTATGCCAACTCCAGGCTTTTTTATTTTTAAGAAAGCTTTATAAAAAATTCTTTAATTCTTTTATTTCTTCGGGATTTGCCGTTTCTCCAGAATCTGTAATTGCAGATGAATGATAAAAAGTCGGCGTTAGTTTTTCCTGCAATAATTTAATGTTTGATGATCTCAAACCGCCACCCGGCATAATTTCGATTCGGTCTTTGGCTAATTTCTGAATCATTTGTAAATCGAAGATTCCGTCTTCAACATTTGTGCTTCTGCCTGAAGTCAGAATAGTTTGAAAACCACACTCAATTACATCTTCGAGTCCTTTTTCGAAAGAATCAACAACATCAAATGCCCTGTGAAAAGTACAAGAAAGTGGATGCGCCAAATGCACCAACTCTTTGTTTTGTTTCTTATTCACTTTTCCGTTGGGCTTCAAAATTCCGAAAACAAAACCGTCAACTCCCAATTTTTTATATTGTTTAATATCTTGCTTCATTTCCGTAAGCTCTTCATCTGTATAAACAAAGTCACCACCGCGAGGCCTGATAATAACATGCATTTTTATACTGATGCTTTCACGAACTTTTACCACCAAAATAGAATTTGGTGTTGTCCCTCCTAATTTCATGTTTTCACATAGCTCAATTCTGTCTGCACCACTTTGCTGCGCAATCAGTGCCGATTCATAATTAAAACACGCTATTTCGAGTTGATTTTTTTTCATTTTTAATTAATTTAATAAAGACTTTTGACTTCGTTAAACCTAACAAATTTCTCCATCAAATATTCTTAGTATACAATTGTCATCCTGAGCGAAGTCGAAGGCTAATTTACTACTAAACATCCTTTTTATCGTAATTTTTGTGAGCTGTTTTATTTAAACACACAGAAAGTTTTTTCAAATCTTCCCATTTATCATTTATTATTGCTTCTTTCTTTTTCCTACTCCAGCCTTTTACTTGTTTTTCAAATGAAATTGCTTGAATTACATCATTAAACTCGGTACAAAAAACCAATTCTAAAGGTCTCTTATTATAAGTATAGCTTTCTTTATTTACACCATAGTTATGTTCATCCAACCTTCTATTTATATTATTTGTCATTCCTGTATAATAACTGCCATCTGAACACTTTAAAATATACACATAATACAATTTCATATTTTTTCTCTTTAAATTAAATAATCCGCTTTATTTAAAAGTAAGAAAAATATTTCAATTAATAAATATCACCACCCAGTATGTCTCCCTGAGCGTAGTCGAAGGCCGTACCAATTGCAACGCGGGCTTCGACTTCGCTCAGCCTGACAATAGTGAACAAAAATATAAGTCTTAAAAAACTCATCAGCGTTTGTCCCCCTGAGCGGAGTCGAAGGGCGCACCAATTGGAACGCGGGCTTCGACTTCGCTCAGCCTGACAAATAAGACCTATTTATAAACAAAAAAACCTGCTCCAAATGAGCAGGTTTTAAAATATATTGCAAGATGAATTAATTTACCATTTAATAATAGCACTTGCCCAAGTGAATCCACTTCCAAAAGCAGCTAAAACTACTGTATCTCCAGATTTTATTTTTCCTTGTTCCCAAGCTTCAGTCAAAGCAATCGGAATAGATGCTGCAGTTGTATTTCCATATTTCTGGATATTATTATGGACCTGATCATCTGATAATTTAAATTTATTCTGAATGAATTGAGAAATTCTCAAGTTTGCCTGATGTGGAATCAACATATCAATATCTGAAACCTGTAAACCATTTGCTTCAAGACCTTCATTGATTACCTCAGCAAAACGAACTACTGCATTTTTAAATACAAATTGTCCATTCATATATGGATAATAACTTTCGTCATTCGGATCATTATCTGCCAAGATATCAGTAACCCAACGTGCACCCATTCCCGGAGCCTGCAAAGCAAGTTCTTCAGCATGTTGTCCTTCTGAGTGCAGATGTGTAGATAAAATTCCTTTTGTCAAATCTTCTTCACGACTTAAAACTGCCGCTCCTGCTCCATCGCCAAAAATAACCGAAACTCCACGTCCGCGAGTTGTCATATCCAAACCTGTTGAATGTACTTCTGAACCAATCACCAGAATGTTTTTATACATTCCTGTTTTAATATATTGATCTGCAACAGAAATTGCATAAACAAAACCTGAACATTGATTTCTAACATCCAAAGCTCCAACGGTTCTTAATCCTAAATCACGCTGAACTAAAACTCCTGGTCCTGGAAAATAATAATCCGGGCTTAAGGTTGCAAAAACGACAAAATCAATATCTTCTTTGGCTACGCCAGAACGTTCTATTGCAATTTTAGCTGCCTTAACTCCCATTGAAGTTGTTGTATCTTCCCCACGAATGATGTGTCTTCTTTCCTGAATCCCGGTTCTCTCCTGAATCCATTCATCATTAGTTTCCATTATCTTAGACAGATCATCATTGGTTACAACATTAGAAGGAACATAATATCCTAAGCCCGCTATTTTTGAATGATACATATTCTTTTATTATTTGTTAAAAAATTGGATTGCAAATTTACGTATACTTTAAAACATAAGCACCCAAATTACTATTTTTTTCGTTATTATCAATTTAATTTATTTTAATTATAAGACTATTTAAAATCATTTACTGACCTAAAAAACAGTTTTTAGCCCAAAACACTGAAAAAAATTAAAAATAAGCCCCATAATGTAACAAGACCAAAGTATCTTAGACAAACATTTCTGAATACCATTCTTTAACCCCACAAAATTCCAATTATGAAATTAAAGGTTACTTTGTTCTTATTTTTGACTTTTGGTTTTTATTCTTCCGCTCAGGAAAATTTAACGTACCAAAAACCTTCTAAATCTATTCTTGATCTTGCCGATTATCAAAAAGCACCCACTGTATCAATGGATACAAAAAAGGAAAACATGCTTTTATTGTATCGCAATACATACAAAACACTTGACGACTTAAATCAGGACGAAGTTCGTCTGGCGGGTTTAAGAATAAATCCGGTTACCAATATTTCAAGTACGGTAACGTATGTGATTAATATCAAACTCCAAAAAACAAATGGAAAACAAGAAATTCAGGTTACCGGACTTCCTGATAATCCAAAAATAACAAACATTCTATGGTCACCAAATAACAAGAAAGTTTTGTTTTCTCATACTACAAAGTCAGGTGTAGAACTATGGGTTTTATATATTGCCTCTGCACAGGCAACAAAACTTACAGAAGCAACCGTGAATGCTAATCTTGGAAATCCGTTTAACTGGCTTTCTGATAATGAAACCATTCTGGTAAAAATGCTTCCGAAAAACAGACAACCGCTTTTAGATGCTAAAAAAGATTTACCAACCGGACCAATCATCTCGAATACATCCGGCGAAAAATCTCAAAACAGAACCTATCCGGATATGTTGAAAAACAAAAATGATGAAGCCAATTTTGAAAACAGTATTACTTCTGAATTATACAAAGTAAAACTAAACGGTGAAGCTGTTTTATTTAAAGAAGCTGCCATGTTTGCAGGAGAAAAGATCTCACCAGATGGCAATTATATTATGCTGACTACTATTCAGAAACCTTTTTCTTATGTGGTGCCTTTAAGCAGATTTCCTTTTAAAACTGTTGTTTATGATATAAGAGGAAAAGAAATTAAAACCGTTAATGAAGTACCTTTAAACGAAGTTATACCAAAAGGTTTTATGGCCGTTAGAAAAGGGAAAAGAGAAATGGCATGGAGAAATGATAAACCAGCGTCATTATTTTATGTAACTGCTCTGGACGAAGGTGATCCTGCAAACAAAGCTGACTTTAGGGATGAAGTTTTCCTTTGGAACGCTCCTTTTGATCAGGATGCATCTTCATTATTAAAAACTCCACAACGTTTTAGCGATGTTACCTGGGGAAATGATAATCTGGCCGTTATTTCTGATGAATGGTATGACACCAGAAATACCAAAACTTATTTGATAAATCCGTCAAATCCTGCTCAGCAGCCAAAAGTAATTACAGATAGAAACTCGCAGGACGTTTACTCAGATCCGGGAATTTTTGAAACCAGAAAAAACGAGTACAACAAATATATTCTGGCGATTGAAAAAGACAATCTTTACCGAATTGGAGATGGTTATACCAAAGAAGGACAATTTCCTTTTATTGATGAATTTAATTTGAAAACATTAAAATCAAAACGTATTTACACTTCTCCATACAAAGACAAAAAAGAAGATTTGCTGGGAATTGAAGATTTCAAATCAGGAAAAGTTTTAGTTCAGATTCAGTCTAAAAGTGAATATCCGAATTACTATTTCAGAAACATTAAAAAACAAAACAGCTTAACACCTATTACTGCTTTTAAAAATCCGTTTGAGAGTATTAAAGATGTAAGCAAAGAAGTCATTAAATACAAACGTAAAGACGGACTGGAACTTTCCGGAACATTATATCTTCCTGCCGGTTATGATAAAGTAAAGAAAGAAAAGCTTCCTTTATTGATCTGGGCATATCCTGCGGAATATAAAGACCGAAACAGTGCATCACAATCTACTCAAAATTCAAATGAATTTACGACTCCTTATTACGGATCGTTTGTTTATTGGGTAACAAAAGGATATGTTGTACTTGATGATGCAGCGTTTCCTATTATTGGAGAAGGAACTACAGAACCAAATGACAACTTCATTTCGCAATTAGTCGATAATGCCGCAGCGGCAATTGATGCTGTAGATGCTTTAGGATATATTAATCGTAAAAAAGTGGCGGTTGGAGGACACTCTTATGGAGCCTTTATGACTGCCAATTTATTAACCCATTCTAATTTATTTGCCTGCGGAATTGCGAGAAGTGGTGCCTACAACAGAACTTTAACTCCTTTTGGGTTTCAGACAGAACAGCGTAACTACTGGGAAGCTCCAGAAGTGTACAACACCATGTCGCCTTTTATGAATGCCGATAAAATGAAAACTCCAATGTTATTAGTTCATGGCGAGGCCGATAATAATCCCGGTACTTTTACTTTGCAGACAGAACGTTATTTTCAGGCTTTAAAAGGCTTGGGAGCTCCGGCTAGAATGGTTATTCTGCCAAAAGAATCTCATAGTTATGTTGCCAAAGAAAATATCTTACACCTGCTTTGGGAACAAGATCAGTTTTTAGAAAAGTATTTAAAAAATTAAATAAAATAAACCCGACAGGTTTTTAAAACCTGTCGGGTTTACTTTTTAAGATAAAAAAGAATTATCTAATTATCAAATTGACACATTATCTAATTCTAAAATTCCTTCCCTATAAATAATTTAAGGCTAAGAAAATTTCCTGTTCTAGCGGTAAATCGATTTCACTTTCAAAAAAGATTAATTGTCTTTTATAAATGGTTTCGATCAGGTAATGATTTCCTCTAAAATAAGTTCGTCTGATTTTTACCGGCAAATTTGATTCTGTTACCATTTTAAACTGATGTGGATAAACCAGCGTTTTATGATTTTCATCTTCATAAGAAAGCAATAAATGCGTTGGCACTTCATTTACTTCTCCAAATAACGAAGCCACATATTTAGTTTCGGGGTCTTCATAAATTTTTATCGGATCCCCTTTTGTAATAATTTCACCATTTCGCATTACGATGGTTTCATCTGCAAACGACAAAGCATCTGTACTATCATGAGTAGCAATAATACAAGTAATCCCTTTTTGTTTTAAGTATCTGAATAAATTTCGGCGTAAAGCATTTTTTCTAAATGCATCGATCTGACTAAAAGGCTCATCCAACAAAATTACTTCTGGTTCTAATGCCAAAACCCTCACCAAAGCGACTCTTTGTTGCTGACCTCCACTTAAAAATTTTGCTTTTACGTTAGCGAACTGCTCCATTTCAACCATCTCCAACAATTCCTGAACGCGCAGTTTTTTCATATTGGCAAAACCATTCGACAAAAATTTTCCAACGTTTTCTGCTACCGTTTCGTAAGGAGACAAATCAAAATCCTGAGCCAGATATTTCATAAAAGGCATACCGGGAATCAAATTGTATTTTGGTCCCAAAATTGGTTTTTCGTTATAAAATATTTTGCCTTCGTCTAAATCATACAGACCGTACAAAAGCTTTAGAAGTGTACTTTTCCCGCAGCCGCTCTCGCCAATAATAGAAATATTATCTCCCTTATTGATTGTAAAAGAAACGTTTTTAATAACGGGTGTATCAGTATATGTAAAAGAAATATTTTGAATGTCGAGCATGTGTTCTATTTGAGAGTTCAAATTTACAATGTTTAATTCCTAAAGTCAAAAAAAAAGCTGCTTCAATTAAGAAACAGCTTTTTTAAAATTTTATTTTATTCTGGGATTATTTTCCAGATTCTGCTTTTGCATCATTTACCATTTTGTCGTTTGCAGTAATTGAAAATTCTACACGACGGTTTTGTGATCTTCCTTCCGGAGTATCATTTGTTGCAATTGGATCTGCAATACCTAAACCTGAAGTTTTAAAACGGCTTGATTTTAATCCTTTTGAAACTAAATAAGCTTGTACCGAAGCAGCTCTTTGTCCAGAAAGTGTTAAGTTATATTCTGGTTTTCCAGTATTATCTGTATAACCAAAAATTTGAATATCTGTATCTCCATAATCTGTAAATACAGGAATCAATTTATCTAGATTAGCTTTTGCCTGAGGAGTTAATGTAGATTTGTTAGTGTCAAAACGAACAGAGTTCTCGTTTAAAGTTAAGTGAATACCTTCACCTACTCTTTCAACATCAGCACCCGGAAGCGCCTGATCGATTTCACGAGCTTGTTTGTCCATTTTATTTCCAATAAGAGCTCCGGTTCCACCTCCAACGGCAGCACCAATTGCAGCACCTAAAGCAGCGTTTCCGCCATGTCCTAAATTATTTCCTAAAATACCACCTATAAGACCACCGGCAACAACTCCGATCCCGGCACCTTTTTGTGTGTTATTTGCATTTTGCACTGATTCACAGCTTACAAAAAAACTAGTTAATACAAGTAAACTACTTAATCCTAAAACGGTTATCTTTCTCATTTGTCTCTATTTATTTTTAATATTAATTAGCTCTCTGAAACTGGTAAGTTACATCCTTAACCTGTCCGCCCACATTAATGTTGTCAATTAACTGAAATGAATTATCAGTCAAACCGGCAACTTTAAGTAAGTATCCTTCTTTTACGTTTTTAGATTTTGTTCCCGGGTTCACAATTTTTAGTACAAAAAGTCCCTGGCTGTTAATACTCCAAACAATTGGAGAAGTAAATGCAGTACAACTTGGCGCATTTAAAGTCATTGTACCTTTGTTGTTATTTGAAATAAAATTCCAGGTACTGCCAATAAAACATTTTGAATCTGCAAGATCAAAAGAATTTACTTTGATATAATCAGATCCCGGATAAGATACATTGGTAAGAACCCAATTTCCCTTAATCGCTACCTGAGTAGATTTATCAAGTTTTGTTGAAAGTGTTGGCGCTTCTGTTGAAGCAGTTGTAGACGAAGATGATTTACACGCAAAGAACATTGCGGACATCATGCAAATGAAAATAATTTTCTTCATTTTGTACATTATTTAAGTTAATACTTACCCGTTTAACAATTATTATACCACAAATATACGATACGTTGTGATAAAATTTGTTTTACAATCCATTTATTTTCTTTCAAAATTAACACTTGCGACATTTTGTCATTAAAAAACAATTGGTATTCTATTTGAAGAAATGAAAATCATCACATTAAACTCAAAAAATTAAAAAATATGACAACAGGTAAAATTAATGTTTCGGTAGAAAACATCTTTCCCTTAATCAAAAAGTTCTTATACAGCGACCATGAAATTTTCTTGCGTGAGCTGGTTTCAAACGGAACTGACGCTACTTTAAAATTAAAACACCTTATTAGCATTGGCGAAGCTAAGGTTGAATACGGAAATCCGGTTATCGAAATTAAAGTTGATAAAGAGGGTAAAAAAATCCATATTATCGACCAAGGTTTAGGTATGACTGCTGATGAAGTAGAGAAATACATTAATCAGGTTGCTTTTTCCGGAGCTGAGGAATTCCTTGACAAATACAAAGATTCTGCTAAAGATTCTGGAATTATCGGACACTTTGGTCTTGGTTTCTATTCTGCTTTTATGGTTGCAGAAAAAGTAGAAATTATCACTAAATCATACAAAGATGAGCCTGCAGCACACTGGACTTGCGACGGAAGCCCTGAATTTACTTTAGAGCCTGCTGACAAAACTTCACGCGGAACTGAAATCATTCTTCATATTGCTGAAGATTCTCTTGAATTCTTAGAAGATTCAAAAATCAGTGGTTTATTAAGCAAGTACAACAAGTTTATGCCTATTCCAATTAAATTTGGAACAAGAACTGAAACACTTCCTAAACCAGAAGATGCTCCGGAAGATTACGTAAACGAAACTGTTGAGATCGACAACATCATCAACAACCCAAATCCGGCCTGGACAAAACAGCCAACTGAATTATCTGAGGAAGATTATAAAAACTTCTACAGAGAATTGTATCCAATGCAGTTTGAAGATCCGTTGTTCAACATTCATTTAAATGTAGATTATCCGTTTAACTTAACTGGTATTTTGTATTTCCCAAAATTGGGTAGCGATATGCAAATCCAAAAAGATAAAATTCAGTTGTACCAAAATCAGGTTTACGTTACTGATAATGTAGAAGGAATTGTACCTGAATTTTTAACGATGTTAAAAGGGGTTATCGATTCACCAGATATCCCTTTAAATGTTTCTCGTTCAGGTTTACAAGCTGACGGAGCGGTTAAGAAAATCTCAAACTATATTACTCGTAAAGTTGCAGATAAATTAAAAGCTTTATTCAACGAGAACCGTGCAGATTTTGAAGAAAAATGGAACGATATTAAAATCGTTTTAGAATACGGAATGCTTTCTGAAGATAAATTCTATGAAAAAGCGGGTGCATTTGTCTTGTATCCAACTGTTGATAATACGTATTTCACTTTAGAAGAATTAAAAGAAAAACTAAAAGAGAATCAAACTGATAAAGACGGAAAACTTGTTGTTCTTTATGCAGGAAACAAAGATGCACAGCACTCTTATATTGAAGCTGCAAAAGACAAAGGATACGAAGTATTGCTTTTAGATTCTCCGATTATCTCTCACTTAATTCAAAAAATTGAGAATGATAACAGCGGCGTAACTTTTGTACGTGTTGATTCTGATCATATTGATAACTTAATCAAGAAAGACGAAAACACGATTTCTAAATTATCTGACGAAGAAAAAGAAACTTTAAAAACTTCTTTAGAAGCTTATATTCCAAAAGCATACAGCGTACAACTGGAAGCTATGGACAGCCAGGCTGCACCTTTTATTATTACGCAACCAGAATTTATGCGTAGAATGAAAGAAATGAGTCAATCTGGCGGTGGCGGAATGTTCGGAATGGGAAATATGCCGGAAATGTACAATTTGGTAGTAAACACAAATTCTGATTTGGCTTCAAGTATTTTAAATACGGAAGACAAAACACATCAGGAACATTTAGTAAAACAAGCTTTAGACTTGGCTAAATTATCGCAAAACCTTTTAAAAGGAGAAGCTTTAACTGCTTTTGTAAAAAGAAGTTTTGAGATGATTAAGTAATTTCTCATAGATTAAATACCAACAAAAATCCTGTAGGCAATGCTTACAGGATTTTTTTATTGTGGTTTGTTTTTTTTATTACATTTGAATGCCTTATAATCTAACTCTTAAAAAAAACTACTATGAAAAAAATCACAATTTCATTCCTAACTCTTTGTGCTACAGCACTAACTTACATTTCTTGTTCAAGCGACAGCGAAACCGCAACTCAAACTGACACAACCGCTATTGGAGCTTCTATAACAATTGATGCCATAAACGAAATGGACATTAATACGGGATTGATTGTAACAACAGGAAATCCAGCAGGAAAATCTACAGCCGGTATTTGTGCAACAGTTACAGTTGAAGGACAAACTTATCCAAAAGTATACACAGTAGACTACGGAACAGGTTGCACAGACAATCAAATTGTGAGAAAAGGGAAACTAAAAATCACACTTTCAGGACCAATAACTACTACAGGAAGTAAACTTACTATTGAAAGAATTGGTTATTCGTTTAACGGAATAAAACTGGAAGGAATTATAGAATATACCAACACAACAACTGTTGCCACTATACCACAATGGAGCAGAAAAGTAAGCAATGGAAAATTTACAGATTTGGAAGGAAGGATTTATCTTAATTCAGGAATTCATACTGTGAGACAAACTGCTGGTGTTGACACTCCGTTTGTTTTAGAAGATAATGTTTATGAAATGACCGAAGGAACTCATAATATAACGACAGAAAAAGGCACAAAACTAACTTTGACTGTTCAGCAAACATTGGTAAAAAAATACTCTTGTAACTTTATTTCTCAAGGTAAATTAAAGGTTGAAGGCGGCTTGCTTAAAGGAGTTATTGACTATGGAGATAATGAATGTGACAGTAAATTTACATACACAAATGATGAGGGAGTAACTTATAATTTAAATTTGTAAGAGTCTCATTTTAAAAAAACTATCCAAATCCCAATTTAGAAATAGATTGGGATTTATTTTTTATTAAAATTTAAATCACCATAACTACATTCAAACTATTTTCTTTATTTTGCACCAAAATCTAAAAACCAATGAAAAAATCTATTATTGCCTTTGTTGCAATTGCACTATTAGCATCATGCAGCAAAAAAGAATCTACAAACAACCTACACATTACAGGAAATATTAAAGGATTAAAAAACGGAACTTTATATATTCAAAGAATTGTTGATACGTCTCTTGTAGCAATCGACAGTATTAAAATTGATGGAAACTCTTCTTTTGAGAGCGATATTAAATTAGAATCTCCAGAAATGCTTTATTTGTTTTTAGATCGTGGAGTAACCAATTCATTGGATAATAACATTTTATTTTTTGCAGAACCAGGAAACATCAACATCGATACTAATCTGGACAATTTTATTTATAATGCTAAAATCACCGGATCTAAAAATCAGGATTTGTACCAGGAGTATCAAAAGATAAACTCTCGTTTTAACGACGAAAATCTTTCTATGCTTGAAGCAAGATTTAAAGCTATAAAGAGAAAAGATCAAAAAGCACTTGACAGCATCAATACTAAACACGATTCAAACATCAAAAGAAAATATTTGTTTGCTACCAACTTTGCTATTAACCACAAAGATCAGGCGATTGCTCCTTATATCGCTTTAGCTGAGATTTACGACATCAACGTTAAATTCTTAGACACAATTCAAAAATCTATGACTCCGGCAGTAGCACAATCACTTTACGGAAAAAAATTGACCAAATATGTGGCCGACATTAAAAAACAAGACACAACAAGCACTGTAAAACAATAGCATACAGTTAGTTATAAAATAAATTAACATCCTCAATAAATTAAAAATCCTGTTCTTTTTTATAAGAACAGGATTTTTTATTGTCTTTTTTTAACGCCTTAAACAAAATTAACATAATTATCTGATAATTAAACAATTAACATTTTTAAAAGTCAGAAATTACATAAATATATTTTAATTTTGTAATACCTTAGCTTCATAATTTAAAAAACTAGAAATTATGAAAAATCCTCCCAGCAACATCACTCGTGCAAAATTTGATTTTATTAATTCAGCAGTTATTGAAAAATTAGAATCTTACAACCCACAAGCAGATCAGGAATTAGAATCAATTCCCAAACAAGAACCTTACTCATTAAATGGTCAAAAATTACGTTTGAATTTTATTCAAAAGCAATTAGGCACAAACACCGACTATTTATCTGGAGAAAAAACATTCAGCGACAATGAAAGTTTAAAAGGAAATATTGAAAACTACATTGGCATGTCTCAAATTCCCACAGGAATTGTTGGACCATTAGTAATAAATGGCACACATGCACAGGGCGGTTTTTACGTTCCTCTCGCAACGACCGAAGGCGCTTTACTCGCTTCCTACAACAGAGGTGCAAAAGCCTGCAAAGAAAGCGGAGCAATAACCGTTATTACACTTCAGCAGGGTGTACAAAGAACTCCTACCTTTAAGTTTAAAAATTTAATTGATTTAGGCAAATTTGCTGCCTGGATTATGAATCATACCGAAACATTTTCCCTGCTAACCAAAGAAACTAGCAATTATGCCGTTTTAAATGATTTAAACATCAACATTGAAGGCAATATTTTAATTTTAAGATTAGAATATACATCGGGCGACGCATCTGGTCAAAATATGGTCACTATATGCTCTGATAAAATATGCCAGTATATACTAGAAAACTGCCCTGTAAAACCCGTTTTTTGGACCATAGAAGGTAATTATTCCGGAGACAAGAAAACAGGACCTATTAACACCAGAGCCCGCGGAAGAAAAATTACTGCCGAAATAGTCATAAAAAAAGAAATCGTTAAATCTGTTTTAAAGACTACTCCAACATTATTACTTGAACAATGGAAAATATGCGTTTCGGGAGCTCAAAAAGCCGGTGTTGTAGGCAGCGGAATGCATCCTTCTAATGGTCTTGCTGCTTTATTTATTGCTTGCGGACAAGATGTAGCCTGTACAGGCGAAGCTTCGATTGCTACTACAAGAATGGAAATTAATGAAAACAACGATGTTTATTTTGCCATAACAATGTCGAATATTATTGTTGGAACTGTTGGCGGCGGAACTTCGTTTCCAACACAAAAAGAATGTCTACAATTAATGGATTGCTACGGCCCGGGCAAAAGTGGAAAGTTTGCAGAGATTGCGATTGCTTTATGTTTAACAGGCGAGCTTTCGATTTTGGCAGCAATGTCTTCGGGACAATTTACAACTGCACATCAAACATTAGGAAGATAGTTAGTATTTAAATTCCAAAATTTAAAATTCCAAATTCCAATCTTTAACGTGGGATTTGGGATTTGGAATTTATTTTTTGGAAGACAATACTTAAAGTCTAATATTTAAAATTCCAAATTCCAATCTTTAACGTGAGATTTGGTATTTGGAATTTATTTTTCGGAAGACAATAGTTAAATTACAAAATTTAAAATTCCAAATTCCAATCTTTGACATGAGATTTGGAATTTGGAATTTATTTTTTGGAATTTTATTTTTTTAATATTTTCTCCAAATATTCTACTTTCTCTTTTTCAACCTGTACTAAACGCTCGTAAAGTTCTACAACTTTATCTAGCGGATTGAAAGTACAATCAATATGATTACAATGATTATTAAATACACTATCCTTTGTATCATAATAGTTATTAAAATAATTAATAACAGCTTCTTCAGAAAAGTTCTTAATCGCTTCTACAGTTACACCAAGTGCTTTTGCTACTTCTTCCAGTTTTGCATCATCTATGGTTTCGCTATTTTCTAAAGCCGAAACTGTTTGCTGATTTGTGCCTAAAGCTTGCGCCAATGCTTCCTGCTTCATGTCTCGAAGTTCACGTATACGGCTAATTTTTCGCCCTATATGGTTTGGTTTTGTTAGTGTGCTCATAATTCAAAGATAATAATTAAGTAAATACAATTAATCCGTAAAAAACATATTTTCAGGTAAAGTACGTATTTTATTACAAATATAAAAACAGCTACTTTATTCACCCAGACCTTTGTCAAAGTTTAAAACTTTGACAAAGGTTTTAAGCATAGAACTTAAGTAAAATTCCAATATTTGAAACTCCAAATTTCAATCTTTAACGTGAGGTTTGGAATTTGGAATTTACATATTGGGATTTTATTTAAAGTGAGATTTGGAATTTGGAATTTCAGATATTGGGCGTTTATTTAGATATTGGAATTTTATCTTAAATTTAAGGGCATAAAAAAAACCATCACTAAAAAGTGATGGTTTTACGTTGAGCCGGCGGAGGGACTCGAACCCACGACCTGCTGATTACAAATCAGCTGCTCTAGCCAACTGAGCTACGCTGGCGACTCATTACGGGTGCAAATGTAATTTGGTTTTTTGAATTTTCCAAAATAAATTTGTCTTTTATTTTAATAAAAAACCACCACAATAAAGTGATGGTTTTTGTTGAGCCGGCGGAGGGACTCGAACCCACGACCTGCTGATTACAAATCAGCTGCTCTAGCCAACTGAGCTACGCTGGCGACTCATTACGGGTGCAAATATAAAGCGGATTTTCGTTTTTCCAAAATAAATTTGCACTTTTTTATACTTTTTTTTGCTTACAATTCGTTGATTTTAGCAATCAATTGATTAGCAGTTTCTTCCAATTCAACATTGATTTGTTTGAAGTGTGCTTTTTTGTTTTCAACGTTCTTAGCGTTCACTTTTGTAATCAAAGTATCAAAAGCATTGATAGCTTCATCAACTAAAGCATTCGTTTCCGGAGTTGGATTTCCTGTTGTTGACATCTCAAACAAGTAAACCGCTTCGATAATATCTCCTAATACGAAATTGATGTCTTTCTTTAAATTCTTAACGTTTGCCATTTTTATTATTATTTTAATTTGCGTCTGCAAAAATACACATAATCTTTATATTAAGTGCTATGAAATGTAAATTTCTAAAATTGAAGCTTTTCCGCTCAAAATAAATGTATTTATCGCAGCCGGAATTAAAACCGTATCTCCTTTGCTGTAAGTTTGTTTAAAACCTTCAAATTCGATTTCAAAGCTTCCTTCTATACACATATATACTGTAAATGTCTCTCCAGTCTTAGCAACCTCAACTTTATTTTCTAACGGAATAAAATTGGTTGTAAAATAAGGACAGTCAACCACCACATTTGAAGTGTTTGCTTTTGTCTCGTATTTTTTTTGTGTATCTACCTTATTATAGTTTATAGCATCAAGTGCCAAATCTACATGAAGTTCTCTTTTGTTTCCTTGCGCATCTACACGATCAAAATCGTATAAACGATAAGTAATATCAGATGTTTGCTGGATTTCGGCAACAACTAATCCCGCACCAATAGCGTGAACGGTTCCTGTTTCAAGAAAGAAAACATCTCCCGGTTTTGCTTTTACATCATCTAAAATAGAAACAAGCGTATTGTCATTTAAATGTTTTAAATATTCCTCTTTACTTGAGTTTTCTTTAAAACCTACAATAATTCTGGAATCGGCATCGGCTTGCATTACGTACCACATTTCTGTTTTACCAAATGAATTATGACGTTCTTTTGCCAATTTATCATTTGGATGTACCTGAATCGAAAGATCCTCGCGAGCGTCTAAATATTTAAACAGAAGCGGAAATTGTTTTCCGAATCGCTCATATACTTTTGTTCCTAAAACTTCATTTGGTGTTTCGTCAATAAGCTGCATTAACGATTTTCCTTTTAAAACTCCGTTTGCAATAACACTTACATCCCCTTCTACGGTAGACAACTCCCAACTCTCTCCAGTAATTTTGGATGTGATTGGTTTATTTAAAACTGTTTTTAGTTTTTCTCCGCCCCAGATTCTTTCTTTTAGAATTGGCTCAAACTGTAAAGGGTATAATGGTGTACTCATAATTTTTTTATGGCTAATATCTTTAATCTTTGTATACTATTGTAATACTATTTTCTGAATCTATAATACTAATTCTTTAATAGTTTCCAGTGCTGTAGAAATGTGTTTTTCGGCATTCATACTATCAAAAATATAAATGACAACCCCATTTCTATCAATTATATAAGTTACTCTTCCCGGCAAAAGGCCAAACAAATTGTTGCGTACGCCAAAAAGCTGTCTGAGTCTTTTATCTTTATCTGATAATAAAATAAAAGGCAACTTATACTTATTTGCAAATTTCTGATGTGACTTTACACTATCGCTGCTTATACCAATAACTTCGGCTCCAAGGTCTTTAAAATCCTCGTACTGATCACGAAAACTACAAGCTTCAGTGGTGCAGCCCGGCGTATTATCTTTTGGGTAAAAATAGATTACCAACGGTTTTCTTCCTAAAACACTTTGGCTTTCAAAAGTTTCTCCGTGGCTATCCTTTGCAGTAAAATTCGGAACTATATCTCCTATTTTTAATGACATTTATTCTTCTCCTTTATAGGTTACAAAATTGCGGTCTGTTTCATTCAAAATGATTTCCAAATCAAAATCAGGCTGAATTCTTTTTTTAATTTTATTCCATATCACAACAGCAATGTTTTCTGCAGTTGGATTCAAATCCTGAAATTCCGGAACGTCCAGATTCAGATTTTTGTGATCAAACGGTATTTCTACTTCTTCACGTATAATATCCGCTAATACTTTCACATCTAAAACAAAGCCTGTTTCCGGGTCAATTTTTCCTGTAACACTAACTGTTAAACCATAATTGTGACCATGAAAATTAGGGTTATTACATTTGCCAAAAACAGCATCGTTTTTCTCAAATGTCCAATCCTTCCTATGCAATCGATGTGCAGCATTAAAATGTGCTTTTCTTGATATGGTTACTCTCATTTAGGTTTTTGGTTGCTTTTGGTTATAATTTGTGGTCTTCGAGATAATGATCAAATTCATCAAAAATTATCTTAAACCATACGGTATAAATTTCTGGCTGTTTTTCAATATCAGCTTTTACATCTTCAATACTCATCCATTTCCAGGCTTCCACTTCTTCGGGGTTTATTGCCGGTTCATCATTATAATAGCCAATCATAACATGATCAAGTTCGTGTTCTGTTAGTCCATTATCAAAAGGAGCTTTGTAGATAAAATGAAACAATTCTTTCAAATCTGCCTTAAAACCCATTTCCTCATACAATCGTCGACTTCCCGCCTCGATATTTGTCTCGCCTTCACGTTGGTGACTGCAACACGTATTGGTCCAGAGTAAAGGTGAGTGGTATTTGTGATGAGCACGTTGCTGTAGCATTATTTCATTTTTATTATTTAAAATAAAAACCGAAAAGGCACGATGTAAAAGTGCTTTTTCATGTGCTTCTAATTTTGGCATTAAGCCAATCTGCTCATCTTTTTGATTAACTAATATTACGTTTTCTTCTATCATAGGGCTTATTGAACAAACAAAAATACGAAAAAAGAAATGGCTATAAAATCTTAGAAAACATTGTGAAAAGTTTAACTTGTTTAAAAAATTATCAATTTTCTGATTCACAACAAACTACAGCCTCAAAAACAATAAAAATCCTTTAAAAACAAGATATAAAAACTACGAATGTTTATTTTACGTAAATAATAAAAAGTTAAAACATACTTAAATGTATCTGAATTGTAAAATAGCAGACATTTTCGAACAAACTCTCTTATTATCTTTGAAGAACAAAAACAATCTACCCAATAATTTATGAAAACTACAAAGCTCATTTACAGTCTTTGCTTTTTAATACCACTATTCATTTTGCAGGCCTGTGGTCAAAACACAAAAAAGCAAACTACAAGTACCATTACTATGGAAAATAAAATAAGCAAACCGGGAAACCCTTATTATTCTAATACAGACACGACCAAATTAAACATAAGCAATGCCGAATGGAAGAAAGTACTGCCGGAAGATGTTTATGCTGTAATGCGTGAAGCAGATACTGAAAGACCTTTTACAGGAAAATATTGGAATACGGATGAAAAAGGAACGTACTACTGCGCTTCGTGCGGAAACAAACTTTTTAGATCAACTGCAAAATTTTCCAGCAGTTGTGGCTGGCCAAGTTTTTTTGAACAGGATAGTAAAAAAAGTGTGGTTTATAAAAATGATAATTCCCTTGGAATGGAAAGAACCGAAGCATTGTGCGGACGTTGCGGCGGACATTTAGGCCACTTATTTGATGACGGCCCAGAACCAACCGGAAAACGCTATTGCATGAATTCGATTGCTCTTGATTTTATCCCTGATAACAAATAATTAATTTATGAAAAATATACTTTTAATCTGTTTAGTTGCTTTGTCACTAAATAGTTTTGCACAGAATAAAAAAGCATCAAATCTCGAAACTATTACACTTGGTGGTGGTTGTTATTGGTGTGTAGAGGCCGTTTACGAAAATTTAGACGGAGTAAAATCTGTTGTTTCCGGATTTTCAGGAGGCAAAGTTGCAAATCCAACTTATGAAGAAGTTTGCACAGGAACAACGGGACATGCCGAAGTAGTTCAGATTACTTACGATAAAAATGTGACTGACATTAATGAAATATTTCAAGTCTTTTTTACTGTTCATGATCCAACAACTTTAAATCGTCAAGGTGCTGATGTTGGAACGCAGTATCGTTCTGTTATTTTTTACAAAAATGAAGAACAGAAAAAAGCAGCTCAGAGTATTATTGCAGAACTTAATAAGGCAAAAGTTTACAGCAGTCCAATTGTGACTAAAGTAGAACCTTTCAAAACATTTTATAAAGCCGAAGATTATCATCAGAACTATTATGCAAACAACAAAAGCCAGCCGTATTGCAAAATGGTGATTCAGCCCAAAATAGAAAAGTTTGAAAAAGTCTTTAAAGACAAACTCAAAAAGAAATCGTAATTACTTAAACCGTCCACTATCTGGGCGGTTTTTTTATTACATTTTTTTTTCGCCACGAATTCACAAATTTTTTTCAATCACTGCATCAAAAAAATTCGTGAATTCGTGGCAAACTTATATTTCAATCGCTCTTTCGTCACAAATTATACAAATTAGCACAAATTCTTTTTTTACCTCATCATAAAAAAATAAAATTCGTGAATTCGTGGCGGTACTCTACCCAAAAATCAATTCCTTTTTTTTGTAATTTGCAATGATCAAAAAACTAAAATCATCAACAAAAAACCAAAAAAAATGAAACGATTACTACTCTTACTGACGCTTTACCTGGGGATAAACCAAGTACAGGCTCAGGAAAATCTTCCAACAGATTATCTCTCAAAAGAATTCCATAAAGGTCGTCGCGAAGCTTTTAGAGCGTTAATGCCGTCCAACTCTGTAGCAGTCGTATTTGCTTATCCTGAAAGAGTTTTTTCAAAAGACATCAACTACAATTATCACGCAAATCCTGATATGTATTATCTAACAGGTTACAAAGAACCTGATGCTGTTTTATTACTTTTTAAAGAACCGCAGGGAGATGAAAAGTATACCGAAGTTCTTTTTGTGAGAGAAAAAAATGCAAATCGCGAAATGTGGACAGGAAGACGTCTTGGCGTAGATGGTGCAAAATCTAAATTAGGTTTTAAAAATGTTTACAACGGAAAAGATTTTAAGGCTTTTGCAACTGACTTTAAGAAATTCGACAAAATAATTTATGATAAAATTCCAACCGACGTTCGAAACGACAAAACTGAATTTGGTCTGTTTGGATTACTTGAAAGCTTTAAAACAAAAGCCGGAATTACACAGGAAAACGAAGCTTCGACCGATTTGTTTACAAAAATCACCAATTCACTTCGCGAAATAAAAACTCCGGAAGAATTAGATTTAATGCGTAAAACCGTTAAACTTTCCTGCATTGCGCACAACGAAGTAATGAAAGCAGTTGGTCCGGACATGAGCGAAAATGAAGCTGACGGAATACATGCTTATGTTCACAAACATTATGGCGCCGAAGGCGAAGGTTATCCGCCAATTGTGGGCGCTGGAGCAAACGGATGTATTTTGCATTACGGAGAAAACAATGCAACAAAAATCGATAACCAATTATTATTAATGGATGTTGGTTCTGAATACCACGGGTATTCTGCAGACGTTACCCGAACAGTTCCTGCAAACGGAAAATTTACCGAAGAACAAAAAGCCATTTACCAATTGGTTTATGAAGCACAGGAAGAAGTATTTAAAATCTGTAAAGAAGGCACACCAATTCAGGATTTAAACAAAAAAGCCGCAGAAGTTATCGCAAACGGATTAATCAAATTAGGAATTATTACAGATCCTAAAGATGTAAAAATATATTATCCGCACGGCTGTTCGCATTTTCTTGGGTTAGATGTTCATGATAAAGGAAATTACATGGGCAACTTAAAAGAAAACATGATTCTTACGGTTGAACCCGGAATCTACATTCCGGCAAACAGTAAATGCGACAAAAAATGGTGGAATATTGGTGTGCGTATCGAAGACGATATTTTAATGCTAAAAGATTCCTACGAAAATCTTTCTGCCGATTCTCCAAGAAAATGGCAGGATGTTGAAGCTTTAGCTAAACAAAAAAGTACTTTTAATGACATGAAATTCCCTAAGATATAGTTTTTAATTTTAGCCACAGATTAAATGGATTTTCACTGATTATTTTCTTCTTGCAAAATTTCAAAATCCTTTTTAATCCTTTTTAATCTGTGGCTATAAAAATATTTCGGAAGCCTCTATTAAAATTTTAATAGAGGCTTTTGATTTTTCCCTTACTTTGTATTCTAAAATTAATTAAAAATGAAAGCACTTACCTTCTCTACTTTTGGAGATTCTGATGTTTTAGAATATATAGAAATTCCTAATCCGCAATTAAAAAGCAATGAAATATTAGTCGAAATGAAAGCCATCGGATTAAATTTTGCCGATGTTTACCGACGAAAAGGAAATTATCATTTAAAAGGAAACCCGCCTTTTATTGCCGGATACGAGGGCGCCGGAATTGTTGTTGATACCAATAATCATCCTGAATATAAAATAGGCGATCGTGTGGCTTTTGCCGATGTGCCTTTTGCAAATGCAGAGCTGGTTGCTGTAAATACCAATCATGTTTTACCATTGCCAGAAGCTATTTCATTTGAAACCGCGGCTTCAATATTACTCCAAGGTTTAACGGCACATTATTTAGCCACCGATAGTCATAAAACTCAAAAAGGAGAAACAGTATTAATTCATGCCGTTGCCGGTGGAGTTGGTCAGATTTTAACCCAAATCAGTAAATTTTTAGGCGCAAAAGTTATCGGCTTAACCTCATCTTCAGAGAAAGCAAAAGTTGCAATGGAGCAAGGTGCAGATCATGTTTTTCTTTACAATGAAGATTGGAAATCACAAATTTTTGATGTGACCAAAAAAGGAGTTGATGTTGTTTATGACAGTATCGGAAGTACTTTAACCGAAAGCTTTGAAGTAACTAAAGAATGCGGTCAGGTTGTTTTCTTCGGAATGGCGGGTGGAGATCCAGAACCTGTTGATCCGAGAATGTTAATGGACACCTCAAAAACATTAACCGGAGGTGATTTATGGAGTTATTTAAATTCAAAAGAGGAAAGAATCAAAAGAGCCAATCAATTATTCAACTGGATTATTGAAGGCAAAATCAAACTTTCTGAACCAACATCTTTTAAATTGTCAGAAGGAAAACTGGCACATGATTATCTGGAAAGCCGAAAAAGTACAGGAAAAATCATTTTGATTCCTTAATTTTTTTTTGCCACAAATTACACAAATTTTCGCTAATTTTTCTCTTTGGATTAAAATTTAATTCGTGGAAATTAGTGTAATTCGTGGCTTAATATTACAACTGATCCACTTCTATTTTTGTCAATTCAGATAATTCTAAAATCCTGTCTACATCCTTTTTATTGGCAACAAAAAACAGATAATTATCTCCGTTTGTATTGTAGCTCATTAATTCAAAACCGCGTTTTTCCAAAGCAGTTTGTATGTACGGAAACAAATCATGACTATATGTTTCTTCGGGATATTCGAAATTTAAATCTTCTCCTATCATTTCAGAAATAAAATATTCTGCATCTTCGGGATCAAATTTCCAATCACTATTCCAGGCATCAATACTTTCGAAAAACTCAAAATGATCTTCAACTATTTCGTAATAATCGTCTGCCGATTTCTTATAGTTTTTAAATAGTTTTTTAGATTGTCCTTTAAGCTCTTTCTCTTCAATATCTCCTCTTGAAACCAAGTTTATGAATTCCTCAAAAGTTTCTACTGTTACTTCTTCCGTCTCTATTAAATTTTCAGATGATGGAAGCTCTACGGTTCCCGGAATTTCAATATTCAAATACTGACAAATTCCCTGTAAAACAATTTTAAAATCCTGAATTCCGATTTCCTGAGTTCCATTTTTAGGATTCTTAAAATCAAGAAATTCAGCATCCAGCAACCCTTTTGTATAATCCTGAAAATAACTATTTGTATACAAAATCTTGAAATCATTTGTTTCGAGACTGTTAGTGCAGCAAAAGAAGATTATAAAATTATTCAAAACGCGTTTAAGATGCGTTTTCATTTCCGGACCTGGCTTCGAAAAAAACTGAACATGAATAAAATCATACTCTAATTCCTGCTGCATTATTTCTTCTGTCAAAGGCCCTATATCAATCTTTTTATAGAGTTCATTTAAAACTTCATAAGCATTCTTAAAGCCTGCTTTTTTAATTTCTGCCCTGCCTTCTTCATGATCTAATGAAGTCGGAAATGCATATAAATTAACCAAAACAGAGTCCTGAATTCCTTTCATTTTGAATTCAAAATTATTGGCTTCATGATACAAATAACCGTAAATAGGATCGATAACATCAAATGAAATTATCGATTTTGGATCATTATTTCTATTAAACAAATTGGAAAAGAAATTTTTCATAAAAGATATTTAGCAATTTTAGGGTACAGAACTACTCTACTGAATATTTAAAACTCTGATTCATTTTATCAAAAGGAATAACCTCATTCACAATTGATTCCAACTCAACATCGGTAAGTAATCCTCTTGCAGATTCTGTTATTTTTGGTGACACATCTATTTCGTAATCAATAATTTCACGTTCTAAAATTGCCGATAGAATTTCATTCTGACGATCTGTTAAATACTTTTTATGAGATTTAAATACAGATTCGATATCACTTCTAAATTCTTCATCACTGAGTTCATTATAAATGTCCTTCTTTGACATATCAATCAATAGAACTTTAAAAATAAATTCCTGAAGGTTTTTTGCCAGATAATCAACTTCGTTCATATCATGCCAAACAAAAACGATAGGCACATCTCCATTATTTTCTTCATTTAGAAAAAAGCAATAATGATCACCGCCTCCGCTTTTTGCGAAAGGAATAAATCTAAATTCCGGGTTGATATTTCGATAATCCTCAGGATCTTTAAGCTCTTCTATTTCTTCAGCAACTGATTTTAAATTGAGAGATTCAAAATCATAAGAATGCAAAAGCAAAGGCGGATTATCTTTTAAAGTTGGATAAACATCAGTATACCAATTGGGGCCATATTCTCCAACATCAAGCATACCATCAGCATCTAGTTGTTGGTATAAAATTGGGAATTTAAAGCCGTGTTTTGTTTCAATTTCTCGTATGGTCATATTTGGGGAATATTCTATTAGAATCAAATGACCAAGATAGCAATCTTTTTACTTCATGAAAAGCCCAAAGCCAATTATTTCAGGGATTCCGCAATCATCAACGCACATTTTTCACCATCGATAGCAGCAGAAATAATTCCGCCAGCATAACCTGCACCTTCTCCACAAGGATACAATCCTTTGATCTGCAAATGTTCATATGTAATAGGATCTCTCGGAATTCTGACTGGCGATGAAGTTCTGCTTTCCGGTGCGTGCAAAATTGCTTCATTGGTCAAATAACCACGCATTGATTTACCAAATTCCTGAAATCCCTGACGTAAAATCTGCGATAAAAATCCAGGAAAAACCTGTCCCATTTCAACCGAAGTTGTTCCGGGAACGTAAGATGTTTTCGGAATATCTGATGAAACTTTATTTTGTGTAAAATCAATCATTCTTTGTGCCGGAACTTTTTGAGTTCTTCCGGCCAGATTCCACGCTTTTTGTTCGATACTTTTTTGAAATTCCATTCCGGCCAAAGCGCCAAATTTTGCAAAAGGTTTAAAATCTTCTAATTTCAATTCAATTACAATTCCTGAATTTGCCGTTGCCTGATCACGTTTTGATGGTGACCAACCGTTGGTAACTACTTCACCCGGACTTGTCGCACAAGGTGCAATTACACCACCCGGACACATACAGAATGAGTACATTCCGCGACCGTTAACTTGTTTTACAATAGAATACGGCGCTGGAGGCAAATGTTCTCCTCGATAATCACAACTATATTGAATACTATCAATTAATTGTTGCGAATGTTCTGCACGAACTCCCAAAGCAAAAGGTTTTGCTTCTATAAAAATTTTCTTTTTATCTAATAATTCAAATATATCGCGGGCAGAATGTCCTGTTGCCAGAATTAATTTATTCGCCAGAATTTTATCACCGTTTTGAGTAACAATTCCTTCGACTTCATTATTCTTAACCAAAATATCGGTTACACGGGTTTCAAATAAAACCTGACCGCCAAACTCGATAATTTTGTTTCGGATATCTTCAATAATTTTCGGTAATTTATTCGTTCCGATATGCGGATGCGCTTCTACCAAAATATCTTCTGAAGCTCCAAAAGCTACTAAAAGTTCCAGAATACGAGTTACATCTCCACGTTTTTTAGAACGTGTGTATAATTTTCCATCCGAATAAGTTCCTGCGCCACCTTCACCAAAACAATAATTAGAATCTTCATTTACGATATGTTCTACATTTATTGCTTTTAGATCGCGCCTGCGTCCGCGAACATCTTTTCCGCGTTCAAGTAAGATAGGTTTTAAGCCTAATTCAATTAACTGCAAAGCAGCAAAAAGTCCGGCAGGACCAGCTCCAACCACAAGTACTTCCTGCGCTTTAGAAACATCCTTATATATAGGAAGATCAATTTTGGTTTCCTGAAAAGGTTCACCTTTTAAATAGATAACCACTTTTAAATTGATTTTGATCGCTTTTTGACGCGCATCTATGGATCTTTTTAAAATTGAAATGTGCTGAATTTCGTTTGGAGAAACTTTTATTTGTTTAGACAAATAGTCTTTAAGCAACGTTTCGTTTGCAGCAGTTTCTGGAGTTACCTGAAGTAAAAGTTCTCTTGGCATTGTATCTTAATTATTCTATTAGCTTTTCTTTCTATGAAAAGAAGATGCAAAAGTACTATTTTGAAATGAGATTTTATCTCTTCAGTAAAATTTGCACGCAGATTAGCAAAGATCTAAACAGATTTTGAGATTTTTGAATTTTGAAAATTTTCAACACAAGGCATATCGTAGAGACGCACTGCAGTGCGTCTACGCATCGAATATCCACAATACATAAGACGCACTGCAGTGCGCCTCTACAGAAAAAATCTTAGAATCTTAGCATCTCAGAACCTTAGAACCTTTAAAAAAGACTTTGTACCTTTGTACTTCTGAACCTTTGCACCTATAAAAAAAATGTCTAGAAAAATAAAACTGATTTGGGATTTCCGCGGTCCGGCTTCTGCAAAAACAGCCGAACATCATGAAATTCATTTAAAAGAATATATCGCAATTGAAAAGCTGCCTTTAAACATTACGGGTTTCAATATTATAAACGAAATGCACGCAACTGCTTTTATGGTTGTAACTGATGAAAATATGATTCAGGTTAGAGATGCTTTGAAACCGCATCGTGGGGAAGTATATGGGGATTAAATTCCAAATTTTTCAAATTCCAAATTCTAAAGCTTTGAGAAATTTCAAATAAAAAATTCCAAATTCCAAGTTGACGATACAATTGGAATTTGGAATTTTTATTATTGGAATTTAACTTCTTTAGTTCGCTACTTCACTGATAAACTTAATACGCATTAAACGCAATTCATCAATATCGTAATCGCCGTCAAATTCTTTAAGAGCATCTTCAATTTTATCTGATTCTGATTCCATGAAGTAATCGTGAATTTCTTCCTGTTGATCGTCATCTAACATATCATCAACCCAATATTTGATATTTAGCTTTGTTCCGGAATAAACAATTTGTTCCATTTCTTTGATCAACGCATCCATCGTTAAGCCTTTCGCGGAAGCGATATCATTTAAAGACAGCTTTCTATCAATGTTCTGGATAATGTATAATTTATTCGCAGAATTAACTCCTGTAGATTTTACAACTAAATCGTCTGGACGAATAATATCATTATCTTCAACATATCTGCTGATCAATGTTACAAATTCACCACCGTATTTTTTAGCTTTTCCTTCACCTACTCCATGAATATTGAATAATTCCGTTAGAGTGATTGGATATTTTAAAGCCATATCTTCAAGAGAAGGGTCCTGAAAAACCACAAACGGAGGAACACCTAATTTCTTAGCCACTTTTTTACGTAGCTCACGAAGCATTCCCATCAGAACTTCATCAGCAGTTCCCGATGACTTTCCTGCGGTTACGATTGCCTCATCTTCAGATTCGCTATATTCATGATCTTCAGACATCATAAACGAAACTGGTTTTTTAATAAAATCTAAACCTTCTTTGGTGATTTTTACAACACCATAAGTTTCGATATCCTTTGACAAATATCCTGTTACTAAAACCTGACGAAGTAAGGCCATCCAATATTTTTCGTCATGATCGGAACCTGATCCGAAAAAGGATTGTGAATCTGTTTTATGTGCTTTAATTACAGCGTTTACACGTCCGATTAAAGTAAATACAATTTCTTTTGATTTGTATATATGTTTGGTATCCCGAACAATCTCCAGCAATTTAACCACTTGGTCTTTTGCTTCAATTTTATTTTTCGGATTACGAACATTGTCATCCATATCTGCACCTTCTCCGGTCTCGCTGTCAAACTCTTCACCAAAATAATGAAGAAGGAACTTTCTACGTGACATTGAGGTTTCGGCGTAAGCCACAACTTCCTGCAAAAGAGCAAAACCAATTTCTTGTTCTGCAACTGGTTTCCCGGACATAAATTTCTCCAGCTTTTCTACATCTTTATAAGAATAGTAAGCTAAACAATGTCCTTCTCCTCCATCACGACCGGCACGACCCGTTTCCTGATAATAGCTTTCAAGAGATTTAGGAATATCATGATGAATCACAAATCGAACATCTGGTTTATCAATTCCCATCCCGAAAGCAATTGTTGCTACAACAACATCTACATCTTCCATCAGGAACATATCCTGATGTTTTGCACGTGTTTTTGCATCTAAACCTGCGTGGTAAGGAACAGCGCTGATTCCGTTAACTTGTAAAACTTCGGCAATCGATTCTACTTTTTTACGGCTCAGACAGTAAATAATTCCAGACTTTCCTTTATGTTGTTTGATAAATCGAATAATATCCGATTCTATATTTTTAGTTTTTGTGCGAACTTCGTAATATAAGTTCGGTCTGTTGAATGATGCTTTAAAAGTATTTGCATCAGACATATCAAGGTTTTTCAGAATATCTTCCTGAACTTTTGGGGTTGCTGTCGCGGTAAGTCCTATAATAGGTACCTGACCTAATTGTTTTATAATATTTCTAAGGTTTCTGTATTCCGGTCTAAAATCATGACCCCATTCTGAAATACAGTGTGCTTCGTCTATTGCAACGAAAGAAATGGGTACACTTTGCAAAAAAGCAACATATTCTTCTTTGGTCAAAGATTCGGGGGCTACATATAAAAGCTTAGTTAAACCAGAACTAATGTCTTTTTTTACCTGAGCAATTTCTGTTTTTGTGAGAGAAGAATTGAGCACATGCGCAATTCCATTTTCAGACGAGAGACTTCGAATCGCATCAACCTGATTTTTCATCAAAGCAATCAAAGGCGAAACAACAATTGCCGTTCCGTCCTGAATTAAAGCGGGTAATTGATAACAAAGAGACTTTCCACCGCCAGTAGGCATAATTACAAAAGTATTATTCTTACCTAAAATACTCGTAATGACTTGCTCCTGCAAGCCCTTAAATTGGCTAAAGCCGAAATACTTCTTTAATTCCTTGTGTATTTCAATTTCGTTTGAATTCATTCTTTATTTTAATGGATATTTTTGTATAAATTTGCAACACATAAAGATACAACTTTCTTTTATACATACAAATTTTAAATATTCTGTTTTGATCACAAAAGAAAATATATTGGCGATTGCCAAAAAAACAATACTATCTGAAAGTGAGGCGATTACAAAATTAATTGATTTTCTTGATGAAAATTTCTACGAGGCCACACAGCGCATCTACGAAACTAAAGGCCGATTGATCGTTACAGGAATAGGAAAAAGCGCAATTATTGCTCAAAAAATGGTTGCTACTTTTAACTCAACGGGAACCCCATCGATGTTCCTGCATGCTTCAGAAGCGATTCACGGAGATTTGGGAATGATACAAAATGACGATATCATTATCTGCATTTCAAAAAGTGGAAATAGTCCGGAAATAAAAGTTTTAGTTCCGCTATTAAAACGCTTTGGAAACATTTTAATTGGAATGACCGGAAACATCACTTCCTTTTTAGCTAAAGGTTCTGACTATGTTTTGAATACTACTGTTGAAATCGAGGCTTGTCCTATAAATCTTGCTCCAACAAACAGTACAACTGCTCAACTAGTAATGGGTGATGCATTGGCGGTTTGTTTAATGGAAATGCGCGATTTTAAACCTGAAGATTTTGCAATCTATCATCCTGGAGGAGCATTGGGCAAAAAATTATTGCTTCGTGTAAAAGACATGATCGAGCATTCGCTAAAGCCTCAAGTTACTCCGGAAACTTCGGTTAAAAAGGTGATTTTTGAAATCTCAGAAAAAAGATTAGGCGTAACAGCCGTTATTGAAAATGAAAAAATTATCGGAATTATTACTGATGGAGACATCCGAAGAATGCTAAACGACGTAGATACTATTGCGGACTTAACTGCAAGGGATATTATGTCGAAAAATCCAAAATTAGTTTCTTCTGAAACTATGGCAGTTGAAGCCTTAAATATTTTAGAAGATTTCTCAATAACACAGCTTATTGTTGCGGACAATGGCGAATATAAAGGAGTATTACATTTACATGACATTTTAAAAGAAGGAATCGTATAATGGCAAAGAAAAACCTTGGCGAGATGTCATTTTTAGACCATCTTGAAGAATTAAGATGGTTATTAGTTAGAAGTACAATTGCAATATGTATTATGGCATTTGTTACTTATTTTGTGAGTGATTATTTGTTTGATCAAATTATTTTAGGACCAATAAGACCTACATTTTTTACTTATGTATGGTTCTGTGATTTATCACACCAATTAGGATTTGCAGATAGCATATGTATCACCGAACTGAATTTCATTATTCAGAATACCGAAATGGAAGGACAAGTAAACATATTTGTGTGGATGTGTCTTTTGGCAGGTTTCATTTTAAGTTTCCCTTATATTTTATGGGAAATCTGGAAGTTTATTAGTCCTGCTTTGTACGAGAAAGAACGCAAAAATGCAAAAACTTTTATCTTCACTTCTTCATTACTTTTCTTTTTAGGAGTATTATTTGGGTATTATGTTGTGATTCCGATGTCTGTAAATTTCGTTGCAACTTTCTCTGTAAGTGATGTTGTAAAAAATCAATTTACACTTGAATCCTATATGGGAATGGTTAAAACAAGTATTCTTGGTAGTGCTATATTTTTTGAATTACCAATTGCTATCTATTTTTTAACCAAATTAGGTCTGGTTACGCCAACCTTCTTAAGAAAATACTGGAAATACGCAGTGGTAATTATTTTAATTATTGCCGCAATCGTAACACCTCCAGATGTAGTAAGTCAAACTATTGTAGCAATCCCAATGTTAATAATTTACGAAGTGAGTATCCTGATTTCGAAGATTGTCTACAGAAATAAAATAAAAGAAAATGTCTGATATCGTACAAGAATTTAACGACTATCGTTCTAAAATGAACGAGAAATTATTAGCTGACAATAACAAAATTGTAAAGCGAATTTTTAACCTTGACACTAATGCATATGCGCCAGGAGCTCTTGATGTAAAAACGAAAGAACTTCTAGGACTAGTTGCATCTGCAGTTTTAAGATGTGATGATTGTGTAAAATACCACTTAGAAACAAGTCACAAAGAAGGCGTTACTAAAGAAGAAATGATGGAAGCAATGGGAATCGCAACTTTGGTTGGAGGAACAATTGTAATTCCTCATTTAAGAAGAGCTTACGAGTTTTGGGAAGCTCTTGAAGAGAGCGGCAATTAGAAAATGTGATAATTAGTCAATTAGATAATTCTACATGTTATGTTAATTGGTTTAATTGATTAATTTATTTTATCTTATTTTGCCCATCAGAGATAATAATTATCTCATTATCAAATTGACACATTATCTAATTAAAAAAAATGAAGCTAAGAGCCGATAATTTAATCAAAACCTATAAAGGCCGTAGTGTTGTAAAAGGAATTTCTGTTGAAGTTAATCAAGGGGAAATCGTTGGGCTTCTGGGGCCAAATGGTGCCGGAAAAACAACCTCTTTTTATATGATTGTAGGATTGGTAAAACCGAATCAGGGAAACATTTTTCTTGACGATCTAAACATTACCGATTACCCAATGTATAAACGTGCTCAGCAAGGAATTGGGTATTTAGCACAAGAAGCTTCTGTTTTTAGAAAACTAAGCATCGAAGACAACATTTTAAGTGTTTTACAATTAACTAAACTTTCTAAAGAAGCTCAAATTGCTAAGATGGAAAGCTTAATTGAAGAATTTAGTTTAGAGCATATTCGTACTAACCGAGGCGATTTACTTTCCGGAGGAGAACGTCGTCGTACGGAAATCGCACGTGCTTTGGCAACCGATCCAAAATTTATCTTGTTGGATGAGCCTTTCGCCGGAGTTGACCCTGTTGCAGTTGAAGATATTCAGCGAATTGTAGCACAACTAAAAAACAAAAATATCGGAATTCTTATTACCGATCACAACGTTCAGGAAACTTTGGCAATTACAGATAAAACGTATTTGATGTTTGAAGGAGGAATCCTGAAAGCCGGAGTTCCGGAAGAATTGGTTGAAGATGAAATGGTTCGCCGTGTATATCTGGGACAAAACTTCGAGCTTCGTAAAAAGAAACTTGAATTCTAAATAAAGTGTTCAGTGTTCAGATTTTTAGTGTTCAGTTTATACTGACTGACTACTAAAAACCTGAACACTGCCAACTCTACTCAACAGTAATAAACTGCAATTGTTCTAAATCACCATTGTAGATATTCACGTCAACACGATGTTTTATTCCCGGCAGCGACGCTTTTTCTGTAAACTGCCAAAACAGCCAGTCATCTTCGATTTTTTCTCTGTAAAAATTATAATTGGCAATCCAGAATAAATATTCGCCAAATTCTTCTTTTAAAAAATCGGCATAATATCTTTCTCCCGAATAAATTATCGGACGTACCTGATAATGTTTTTCAACTTTTGTTAACCAACGTTTCAAACCTTTCTTTAAACTGTCTAAAGGTTGATTTTTGGGTAATTTTTCAATATCTAAAACTGGTGGCAAATCTCCTTTTTGCAATTTTACCGTTTTAATAAAAAGATCTGCTTGTTCTATAGAATTTTCATTTGGGCGATAATAATGATAAGCGCCACGCATGATTTTGTTTTCTTTTGCTCCTTCCCAATTCTTTTTAAATTGTCTGTCCACACGATCATTTCCAGCAGTTGCTCTGATGAAAACAAATTTTACAGGATATTTCTCGTCAAGGATTTCAACTTCATCCCAATCAACTTTTCCCTGAAATTCAGATACATCGATTCCGACCACTTTCCCTTTGTGATTTTCCAGAACCCGAATATTTCGAACATCAGAAAGATGTTTATCTACTTCGTCTTCATCAAGAACTTTCTCTGATTTAAAACCCAGGTAATAAGCTAATCCGGCACGATAATGATAAATTATCCCTAAAATTAACACCGCAAAAAAGGAGAATACAATAAATCGGATCACCTTCCTAAAAAAAGAAGGTTCAGATTTGCGGGAATATGAAGTTCGTCTTGTGGTTTTTCTTGCCATTCGAATACAACTACTTTTTCAGAAACATATTATTTATGATCGATAATAATATGTAAATAATAATTATCACAGGAATTGCACCAAACTGAAGCAATAAAAGGCAAAGAAAAGAAATTGCCAAAAACACAATCTGCAATAGATTATCTTTAAAAGTAAACTTTTTAAATTTTAAAGAAAATAACGGAATTTCAGCATTCATAATATAAGCGCTACCTAATGTAATCACTAATAAAACCCATTGGTTCGTTAAAATTTCAAGTAACATTAAAGAGTCTGAAAATTTCAAAACCAAAGGCAAACTCAACATAAACAATGAACTTGCCGGTGTTGGCAGACCAATAAACGAATCTGTTTGTCGCGTATCAATATTAAAATTAGCTAAACGATAACAAGAACCCAAAGTCACAATAAATCCTATAAATGGAATAACAGGATTGGTTCCAAGTTGATGCCCGCTATTCGCAAACATGGTATACATTACATAACCCGGAGCAACTCCGCTAGTAACCATATCGGCCAAAGAGTCTAATTGCAAACCCAACGGGCTTGAAACTTTGAATAATCTGGCAAAAAAACCATCAAAAAAATCAAAAAAGATTCCTAAGCAAACCATGTAAAAAGCCATTTCGTAATTGGCTTCAGAAATAAAAACAACGGCTACACAGCCACAAAAAAGATTAATTAAGGTAATTAAATTAGGAATGTGTTTTTTGATATTCATCTTTATAATTTTTGATAATGGTAAGGAACAAATTTAGCATAATAACTGCATGTAAATTGTGTTTTTATAAGAGTTTTTTATTTGAATTCCTGACTTTTGTAATATTTCTAAAAAGGGACAAATTAGCTGAGTAAAATATTATATTTTTGGTAAAAATTAAAAACCTGCCTCAATCAGCAAAAAAAAGTCCGTTGAAGAAACTTTTTACGTTATTATTATTTTGGAGTTTTACTGCACAGTATGCACAAACCGTTCGAAAATATTCGAATGAGTTTATGAATATTGGTGTTGACGCGGCAGCATTAGGAATGTCCAGTGCCGTTGTTGCTTCTACAAACGATGTCAATTCTGTATATTGGAATCCTGCAGGTTTAACTAATCTTGAAGATCATCAAATTTCATTAATGCACGCGAATTATTTCGCCAATATTGCGCAATACGATTATATAGGATACGCAAGTCCGATTGATGATCGTAGTGCATGGGGAATTTCGATGATTCGTTTTGGTGTGGATGACATTATGGATACCACTCAATTAATCGACAGCCAGGGAAATATCGATTATAACCGAATAAGCTTATTCTCGACCGCAGATTATGGTTTTACCTTTTCATACGCCAGAAAGCTACCTGTAGAAGGCTTTCAATATGGGATAAACGCCAAAGTAATCCGAAGAATTATTGGAAAGTTTGCCAATTCGTGGGGTTTCGGTTTTGATTTTGGTCTTCAGTTTGAGCGAAATGACTGGAAATTTGGCTTGATGCTTCGTGATATTACTACAACTTATAATGTGTGGAATATTGATGAAAAGGAATATGCTAAGATTGCAAATGCTATTCCTGGCGAAAACAATACATTACCCGAAAGTACCGAGATTACTTTACCAAAAGCACAATTGGGAGTTTCAAAAAAATTCGATTTCCATTATGATTATAGTCTGTTAGTTGCTACAAATTTAAATATGCGTTTTGAGCAGACAAACGATATTATTTCTACAAAAGCAGTTAGTATTGATCCTGCTATAGGTTTTGAATTTGGCTATACTGATCTTGTATTCTTAAGAGCTGGAGCAGGAAATTTCCAGAATGTAACTCAGCTTGACAATACCGAAAAAGTAAATTTTCAGCCTAATATTGGATTAGGATTTAAATACAAAGGTATTCAGGTTGATTATGCTTTAACTGATTTAGGAAATCAAAGTGCAGCTTTATATTCTAATATTTTTTCTTTAAAAGTAGATTTAGGTATCTTTAGATAATATTACAACCCAATTAAACTTCTTAAAATTTTAAATTATGAAAACTGTCATTTTCAAAAACACACTTTTTTATTTACTATTATTACTAAGTTTTATTGGTTTTAGCCAAAATTTACCACTTTCTAAAGATACTAAAATAAGTGTTATCACTTGTGGTCTTGGTAATGAGACTTATTCTTATTTTGGCCACACTGCCATACGTGTCGCAGATACTGCAAACAACATTGATTTGGTTTATAATTATGGAGCTTTCGATTTTAGAACACCCAATTTTGTTGCCAAGTTCGCAAAAGGTGATTTACAGTATTTTGTAGTGGTTCATCCGTTTGCAGATTTCATGAATGAATATAATTACGAGAAAAGAAGCGTTTTTGAACAAGAACTTATAATTCCTCAAGATTCAAAACAAAAGCTTTTTGATAATTTGAATGCCACTTTACTTTCTGAGGATCGATATTATACTTATAAATTTATTGATAAAAACTGTACTTCAATGGTCGTGGATATTATCAATAAAACTTTAAATGGAGGTGTAATTACTAAAATAGAAGAAAAAGATAAAACGTATCGTTCTATTCTGTTTCCTTATTTTAATGGTCATTTTTACGATCAATTAGGAACTAGTATAATATTCGGAACGAAAGTCGATCAATTGGGCACTAAGATATTTTTGCCTTTTGAATTAAAAAATAGTTTAGAAAAAACTACTTTTCAAAATCATCCATTGGCAGAGAAAAGTCAAACTCTTTTAAGTTTCGAAAAAGAAACACCAACTTCATGGTGGAATAATATTTATACTTATATTGTTATATTAGGATTCGTGATTTTAGCTCACAACAAAATTGTAGATAAAATATATCTTTTCATCTTATCCTTAATGGGAATCTTTTTTGTTTCGGTTGGATTTTATTCTTTTCATCACGAATTGGCAATGAATTATAACGTTCTGCTTTTTAGTCCGCTTTTATTGATTTTGCTAATTCTTTCGATTCTGAAAAACAAAAGATGGACGTATCGATTTGCCGTTTTACATTTACTATTCCTCGTAGTTTATATTTTTGTTTTAATCAACAAAGCACACTTCTTTATTGTATTACCGATGATAATTACAAGCGGATTTGTTTTAGTAAGAGTAGCACTGAGAAACAAAAAACGTATTCCGATTATTATCTAATTATTGGCCGCGATAAAACAAAACGGTTGTAAAGGTTTTGAAAACAATGTTCAAGTCAAGAAAAACACTTCGGTGTTTAATATAATACAAATCATATTGAAGTTTCACTAAACTTTCTGCTATAGATTCTCCATAAGAATAATTAACCTGAGCCCAACCTGTCAAACCTGGTTTAATAACATGGCGGGTTTCATAGAAAGGCATAACTTGGGCAATCTCTTCAACAAAAAATGGTCGCTCAGGTCTCGGACCAATAATTGCCATATCGCCCTTTATAATGTTGATAAACTGCGGAAATTCATCTAATCTTGATTTACGCATAAATTTACCAAAAGGCGTCACCCGTTTATCATTTGAAGTTGCAAAAACAATTCCGTTTGCTTCAGAGTTTTCAACCATAGTTCTAAACTTATAAATCTTAAAAACTGCTCCGTGCTTACCCACGCGTTCCTGAGTATAGAACAAAGTTCCTTTGTTCCCAATAAGATTACCAATCAAAATTAGGGGGATGAAAAGCGCACAAATAACTAAACCCACAGAACAAAAAACCAGTTCAAAGAAACGTATTAAAATCAAATACAGCTTATTACTATTACTGCGACTGAATGGAAAAAAGCGATAAAAATCACGTTCTATGCGATGTACAGGAATACGTTGTGTTTTATTTTCATAGACCTGAGTATATTCTCTAATTATGTTTCCGGACTCCAATAAATGTAATAACTGCTGATACAAATCCGCAGTGATTCCGTCTGTTTTTCGAGAAGCAATTATAATTTCTGAAACGTAATTCGTACTTACGAATGCTTCCAAATCATCTTTTTTGATCTCTTTTACATAATGAAACTTAGGATCTTCTACAGAAACTGAATCTGAATTTACAAAGCCAACAATTTTATAATGCGGATCGACATTTTCAAGCCCTAAGACTAACTCTTCTACCTGATCCTGATCACAAATTAAAACCACACTTTGAGAGAAACGATGTGAAGCCAGGAAAACAGCATAAAAAAATCGCCAAAGTAGCAGTGCTCCTAAAATAGTAAAATAAAAAATTAAAATAACTAAACGCTGTTTAGGCAGTTCGGGAGATAATATTGGTGTAAACAAATAAACCAATACCGACGTTGTGACTGTAAAAATCACACTTCGCAGAATTTGAAACTGATTACTTGAAACCTGAAGGTTATACATTTCGAAAATTACACCAAAAATGAGAATGTAGGCAATTAACAAAAGTGGTCTAAAAAAATGGGCGGAATCTAGAACAAAATACTGATAATTAAACAGGGTGCTTAACATATACAGACCTGACAAAATAAAAGCCGCATCAAATATTCGGAGCAGTATTTTTCTTTCCGAAATTTCGAAGTGCATTTTCTTATTGGAAACCATGTAGTCTGTTTTTTTAAGCTCTTTGATTGGGGACAAATGTATCATAAAAAAAAAGATATTACTCGAGTGAATTTTCTGCTTTTTCGGGAATTTTAACCTGTACAGAAAGAAGTGCTAGTGCATATACAAATGCCGGTGCAGCGATACGCATAGCAGCATGATTTATAGTTAGGAGCCAAAAAAAATAAAAAGATAAAAAGTACAAATGTTGAGGGTTATTTATATACAGCGTAAAAGGAGTTATTAATAGTATAAGTAAACCAAAGATTCCAAATAAACCATGCTCGCTAAGCATACGTGAAATTTCACTATGCGCAGCAGTAGCAGAACCAAGTGTCTCTTTCCTCATTTCTTTCCCCAATCCAGGACCAATACCTAATACAGGATTACTTAAAAATGCATCTAAGTCTGAACCAATGATTGCTTCTCTTCCTCCTAAACGATCTTTTTTCACTCTTCCTTTTGCGTCCTGATTTGCATAACGTTTTTCAATCAGGCCTCTTGTTTGTAAAGAACTGTAACCCCAGACTCCTATTGCAATCAAACCGCTTAAAACGGCAACAAAACTAATTTTACTCTTTCCTTTGCTATTTGAAAAACAATATAACAGAAACAATAATAATAATATCATTGCCACGCCTGTTATAACACCTCCTCGAGAAAAAGTTACTACAGCTCTGTAAGAAATAAAAATTAATAATACCCCATTTAAGACAATTTCCTTTTTTGATTTTGAAAACAAAATCAATTGTGTAAAGAAAATAAACATTCCCAATCCTAAAATAGTTGAAACCTGATTAGGGCCAAAACCTCCAGAAGTTGCAAAGTTCGAAGTTGTTCCTCTTACAACATCTTTCACACTAGGATTAAACAAAAATAAGTAAGTAACAGTTGTAACTATAGGCAATCCCATTGTTATTAAGACATTTTGCAAATTCAAAAATGTTAATCTCTTCTTTAACATATACATTGATGCAACTGCCAAACAAATAGGACCCGATAAATTAAAAATTATAGCTTTTTTAATATCTAAATTAAAATTTTCAACAGCACTGGTAACTAAAATTCCTGGAATTAATAGCAATAAAAAGAAACCAAAAATAAGCGCCCTTTTTGAAAAATTGCTATACACCATACCTATTAACATAAAAAAAATAACAAGAAATTTTATGTATTCATTATTAAAATTACCTCCTGTCATTCGCAAAAAAACCTCAACTCCAACCAAATAAGCTGAGACAAGAATTACTTCATTGTTTCTATTTTTATTTCGCACAGTAATCAAAAGACCAAAAACAGGAATAATTAATGCATAAATTTTAGACAAAAACGGTACACTAAAAATTACTATAGCAATGACTACATGTATCAGGACAAGAAAACTATAGGATAATGATTTTTTTTTCATTAATTTATTTTTTATAAGCCATAATCAGTTTTTCTATCACCTTCTCTTCTGAATAATTTTCAATAACAGTATCTTTAAAACAAGATCCTAATTGGATTCTTAATGATTTATTTTCTACTAATCTGATCAATTGATTCTCTATTTCTGATTGATTTAATGGATTAAATAACAATCCGTTACTATTATCCTGGATGATCTCTGAACAGTATCCCACGTTTGTTGATACAACTGCAAGACCATCTAAACCATATTCCAATAAGGTTACAGGAAAACCTTCATCGGTTGAAGCTAAAACTCCTATTGAACATTGAGACAGGATATGTTTAATATCATTTCTATCACTGTACAAATGTATATGTTTTTCTAATGATTTTTTTTCTATAAAATCTTTTAAAAGTTGAGAATAAGAATCATCATAATCTCTTCCAATTAAATGCAGGCTCCAATCTGTTTCCTGCAATTTTAAATTACTAAAAGACCTAAGAACCGCGATATGATTTTTTGGCTTTTTTAAATTTGCCAAAAACACAATACGCCTTCCTTCCTTTCCTTTTAAATAAGTAATTTTCTCATAGTGCTTTTTTACTGAGACAAAATTTGGAATAAAAAAGACTTTTTTACAAAACATGTTTTTCTGACTCCATTTCTTTAGTTGTAAATTGACTACAAAAATGGAAGAAAAAAAAAATGAAGAAAGTACTAAAACACGATTTTGTTTTTTTGATTGCTTAGGTCGGGATCCATAATGATCATGCCAGACAATTTTAAGTTTAGGCAATGTTAGCTTTACTAAAACAGCTGTAAAAAAAGAAGAACTATGTGCATGAACTATATTTACCTCATTTTTTACAATATAACCCCTTAATTTTAAAATAGCCAGAAAATCAATTTTTTTATTTTTCCTTAAAAATAAATACGAAACATTCTTCTCTACTTGTGAAAGTAATTTTCCTTCTTTTCTAGTAACCACCAAACCCGAAAAAGCTATATTTTTTGCTAGCGAATTTGCATAGCTTACTGCCATACGCTCGGCTCCGCCAGCTTCTAAAGAATCTATTATCTGAACAATTCTCATTTTACTAGCAGCTTTTTAATTTCTTCCTCAAAAACATCGATGGTAAATTTTTGGGACCATTCGATTGCTGTTTTACTCTTTTCCATAAAACAATTTTCATTCAAAAGTAGATTTACAATTTGTGCTAAATCCTGTTCTAAATTCATTTTTAACAAAATACCCCTTTTTCCATAATCAAGCATGTAAGGAATACAGGAAACATTTGTAGATAGAGGAACACACCCCCAAAACATACCTTCAGCTACTGCTTTTGGCCAACCTTCACTTCTTGAAGGCAAGATAACAAAATGACTTTTTTGATATGCTTTTTTTACGGTTTCTTTATTTTGATTTCCGTGCAAAAAGACAAGTTTTTCGAGTTGATTCTCTTTTATATAATTTTCTAAAATAGGTTTTTCCTCCCCATTTCCATATAAATTCAAAACTACTTTTCTTCCATTTTGCACTAACTTTTCCACCAATTTTATAGCATACATTGGGTTTTTACCTTTTACTAAACTTCCAACAAAAATAAACTCCGCTCCTAAATTGATACTACTTTTTTCAATTGTTTCCTTTTCATCCTGTGAATAAGTCGCTGTAAAAAATGGTTTTATATTTTTTGATCGTTTTATCCAATCTCCATATACCAAAACCTGCATATTTCTTGTCAAGAAAGTATTATTCAGTATTTTTCTTTGAAGTTTATATGTCCATGGCTGCTTGCTCTGGGGATCCCAATTTCCGGCATATTTTGCAGTTTTTTTCTTGTGAGGAAAAAAGATTTGAACAATGCATCCAATTAACCCCATATTTCCAGGACATCTTAAATGTACGTGATCTGCTCTCTTCATCGCCAAAAAAACAACCCAGAAAATTTTAGGCAACTTAAAAATTGACAGCCATATATTTTTAAAACTCATAAAATCAAAAGCCGATACCTGCCAAAAATTTATTTTACCCTTATATGGCATGTCAATTAATGTTGGAATGCCTGTAGCTAAAGGTGCAACAATTATCACTTCATCCGCATCTTTTAACCAAATGTTCATTTCACGAACATAAGGTGCATAACCTGAGACACCATCATTATTTTGAGTATGATTTACATGCGTAATTATCGCGAATTTCATTTTAAATATAATTAATTAAACATCTGATTTCCTTTTAAATATCAGTAGTTATTTATTTAAATTTCAACTTGAAACAAAGAAGTTATTTTTGTTTTTTTTGCAAATTAACAGATCATAAAAACGAGCGTTTTGACATACGATATTTTCTAATCCATATTTCTGAATTACAAATTCTCTTGCTCTCTCTCCTACTTTTTTTGCCTCTTCTTTATTAGAAAATACCCATATAATTTTCTCTGCAATATCTTCAGGATTATACGGATCACATAATAATCCAGTTTCATATTCCTTTATTGTTTCTGGTCCGGGACCTAATTTTGTAAAAACAACTGCTTTTTTCATTGACATAGCCTCCGGAGCTACCAACCCTTGCGTTTCCATGTGTGAAGGAAAAACACATACAGAAGCTTCTGAATAAGCTCGTGGAATATCATTATATGAAATCGCTCCATGAAAATGGATGTCATTTGCCAATTCTCCTAATTTGGGTAGTTCTTTAACTTTTAACATTTGGATATATGAACTTCCATCTGAAAAAGACCAGTCTCTGCCATAAATTTCAAGAGTTACCTTGGGGAATTCTTTTTTTACAAGTGGAAAAGATTGTACCAATTGACGTATGCCCTTTTTTTCACAAACGGTTCCTGCAAAAACAATTTTATTTTCAGATAGAATTGTATCTATTGGATTAAATAAGTGTGTATTAATTGGATTACTAATATAGACAACTGGTTTATTATTATAACTTAAGTATTTTTCGGTATGATCTTTTACAAACTTAGAAACAGCAATAAAAGCATCGCTTTTTTTAAAGGATCTTTTTTCCTGAAATCCCTTCCACCTATTGATTTTTCTTTTTTCGCTTTCAGCAAAAAAATGATGTCCTCCATGAAGCCTAATAATATATTTAATCCCTTTTATTTTAGAGATAAAAGCAAAACCAAGCTCAGGAGACTCAATAATGTCTATTGGATCTTTTTTGTGAATTTCCCTGATTTTATCATTAATTTCTTTAGAATTAAAATACCACGTAAGTCCTTTAACAGTGTGTTTTTTTAATCTGAATACCTTTATACCTTCAAAAACTTCTGTTTCATCATTGCTAGTATAATTGATTCCAACAACAGATACTTTTATATTATGTTTTACTAGTGCAGTTGCTAATGTCTTAACAAAACTTCCCACTCCACCATGTGGAAATCCCTTTTTTGGAAATTCATTTGTTAGAAAACAGATGTGCATTTATAAATATTTTTTAATGAAAATATCGATTGGCAAGTAGAAGTCATTAACGTTTGATTTAATTTTTTCTTCCTCCCAATCCCACCAATTAATTTTATTTAACGAATTAATAATTTCCTGATTGTGTTTAAATTTAATTATTTTTGAAGGAACACCCCCTATTATAGCATAATCAGGGACATCATCTGAAACTACTGCGCCAGCCAAAATTGTAACTCCATTACCGATAGTCACTCCTGGCAAAATAGTTACGTTCATTCCTATCCAAACATCATTACCTACCCTAATATTACTTTTTTCCGGTTGCAGTCTATCTTTTATATCACTAACTATAAATGAAACATTATTGATTATAACCTCATCTTTCTTTTCTAAAACTTCATGAAATAAAGGAAATGACGTTATTTGACTTTCTGTGTGATATCCAGAATCACAAATAAAATTCACATCATTTGCTATTGAACAATATTTCCCTACTATTAAAGTTGAATTATTAGACCATCTCCAGACAAAAGCTCCATTATCATACGTTTTAGCTCCAACCTCAATCCACTTCGCATCCCTTAAATAGGTATGATTCCTGCCTTTTAAATAGGTATGGTAGTTAATACCTAAAAAACGCCATAGTAGTTTTCTGAAACTTTCGATCATATAGTTTATTTTTGTAGAGGTGTCTTTAAGGTGTTTGCAATATTAACAGATGCCCCCTTAGCTCCAACAACTATGTTAAACCATTCATGTAAATAATCTGTTGAATTCCATCCTTTCTTATTAATAATCTTTTCAATAACTTCTTCCTTACTATTCAGCCAAATAACAGCATTTTGATCAGGCATACTTTTAAAATGTTGAAATTGATAAATTGTCTTAACTGACCAATCGCTATTTACTTGATTCTTTTGATCATAATTAATAAATGCACAAGGTTTGTTAAACATTCCAAAATCAAAAGCCATTGTAGAACCTACATTCACCACTATATCAGAATAATAAGCAGTGCTAATTAGTAATTTTACATCTTCAATAGAAGGATAAACAGCATTCCATTCTTTAGATTTACTAAAATACCATAAGGGTGGTGCTTCTTTTATTAGATCTCTATACTGATTTACTACCTCATCAAATCTACCTGAAAAATCTACCGGGCATCTTCTTAATAATATCTGAAAATCATTCTGAAGATTTACTTTTGTAATTTCCTCTGCAATATCTTTTAGATAGCCTGGATCATCAGGAGATGTTTTAGTATCATCACCAGAAAAACAAATTATTTTTTTATTCAGATCTAAATTATATTTTTTATAAAAAACCTCTTTATCGATAATATTATCCGGATTTTGATAAAACTCAAACTGAGGAGTTCCTGTAACCTGAATCTGATTATTATTAATTTCAGGATAATAAATTGCCATTTCATTTTTCATGTGATCTGACCAAACTAAATATTTATCTGCTCGTAAAGCCATGCGGGCTTTGGGCAAATTATCCCATGAATAAATTACTGTAGTAGTTTTTATTCCTAAATCGCTTGCTGCAGCAAATATAGTCGCAGCTTTTAAAGCTCTTTGATGAGAACAAAATACTACACCAGGCTTCGTTTTCTTTAAAATATTTGTAACTTCAGTATAAAATGGATTTCGACGAATCGTTTTTTGGTATTTTATTTCAAGTTTTAAAATACTTGAATATTTTTTAAAAAAAGGAGCCAAAAACTCAATTGTTTTATAAAACACTTTTTTCGAAACTGTTTTTTGATTCCAGTTCCAATTCGTCAATAAACTTGGATTATTTGTTTTTGAATAATTGTAATATAATCGTGAAAGGCAGATTAATTCTCTTAAAAACTTTTCACTAACCGTCTCATTATAACTGGGAATTGTCACTTCCTCTTCAATTGGAGTATTTTTTTTTATAGCTGCAATTGTTTCCATATCAAAATTATGAAACAGAATAGAATCTTTTTCAAAACTAGTAAACGTGTTTGAATAAAGGTAATTTCTTATTCCAACACCATCAGGGAATAATAGTAAAATTTTATTTTTCTTCATCAAAAATTTTCTATTTATTAAAAAAATCTTTTAAAATTCTTGCTGTAAATATCTTTGATCCGGAATCATTCATATGCCCACAGGATGAGAAATACTTATCTTCAATTACAACATTTTCATAATTATGAATTTCTGGATAAGCCTTTTTTACTTTATCAAAATAATTCATTCCAATTACATTTTTACACATTGGTGTCATTACAGCAATAAAATTAATGTGATTGGTTTTACATGTCTCTTTAATTTCCTCGTAATATTTGTTGTGAGGCAACGGATTTAGATTTACAATATTGTTTTTCATGTTTCCGTTTTTATGCTTTTGTAAAGGGTAATATCCTAAGTTATCTAACACATTGGTTTTCTCACCAGTGGCAATTTTATAAACTTCTCTAAAACCTATTTTACTGTCAAATTTTACATATCTGTAAAAAGGGATATAATATAATGTCCTAAAATTATCCTCTACTGAAAAATGTTCTTTAATTACTTCTGAGTTATGAATATAAGGTAAAAACTTTGCCGAAACACCATCTGATTCTTTATCATTAGAAAGATTCAAATCTGCTTCCAGAATAACGTTTTTTATTTCATATTTTCTTTCAATCATTAATTTCAACAACAATGATGCTTCAAATAAATGTCCTCCGCTCATTCCATAGTTAAATGTCTTTAGCCCTTTATCTTCAAACATCTCTGCTACAAAATGATTATTGGCACGCGAAGATCCGAGAATAACTACATCATATTTCTTTGCTTTCGAATTAAAAACAGTTTCTATTTTTCCTCTGTTTTTAGATTTCAAATAAACATAAGTATAAAGTCCATCCAAAACCACAGCAATCAAAACAATGATTGCAACAATCTTGGTTAAATAAATTAAAAAATTCTTCATTAAAACTGAAAGTATATAAATTCTTTATAATCTGAAAAGGTTCCGAATGCCATAATAGCCATAACGGCTAAAGCTAATTTCAGTAATGCTCTTTTTCCTGAAATTGGCTCTACTTTGTTTCGGCAATTCCATTCGACTAAAACAAAAAGACCAATCATAAGTAACAATTCATAGCTATAACGCTCGTTATCTAAATATTGCGAACTAAAATCTCCGTTCGTTATAATTCGTTTTAAATATAGAATAGCATCAGAAATGCTTTTCGCTCTAAAGAAAACCCAGGCAATACAAGTTATCGAGAATGTAAAGATTATACTCCACAATACTTTTATGGAATCGAAATCAAATTTTAATTCAATTGAATCAATATTATTACGATTACTATTTGACAAAAGCAATGGTAGAAAATAAACGGCATTTATAAATCCCCATGCAAGGTAAGTCCAATTAGCACCATGCCAAAAGCCACTCACGACAAAAATGATAAATGTATTTCTAATTTTCATCCAGAGTCCTCCTTTACTTCCTCCTAAAGGAATATATAAATAATCACGAAACCAGGAAGAAAGTGAAATATGCCATCTACGCCAAAATTCGGCAATATCTCTTGAAAAATATGGATAATTAAAGTTTCGCAATAAATCGAGTCCAAACAATTTTGAAACTCCAAGTGCTATATCTGAATAGCCCGAAAAATCGCCATAAATCTGAAATGCAAAATATACAGCTCCTAGAATTAACGAGAAAGAATTTACTGTTGTATAGTGATCAAAAATAGCATTGGCATATGTTGCGCAAGTATCTGCAATAACGACCTTTTTTACAAGTCCCCAGATTATTTGATAAACACCTTCTTTTGCAGTCTGAAAATTAAACTCTCTTTTTACTTTTACCTGAGGCAATAAATGTGTCGCTCTTTCGATAGGGCCGGCTACTAAAAGTGGAAAATAGCTCACGAAAAGTGAATAATCAACAAAATTATATTCCGCTTTTATTCTTTTATAATATATATCAATAACATAGGATAATCCATGAAAAGTATAAAATGAAATACCCACCGGTAATATTACATTTAATAAAATTGGACTTGCCTTAATGCCTAGAGAATTTAACAATTCTGAGAAAGAGGATGCGAAAAAGTTATAATATTTAAAGATTCCTAAAAAACCTAAATTAACTAAAATACTTAGCCAAAACCAAAATTTTCTGCTTTTTTCAGATTTCCCTTTCTCTATTTGTATTCCTGTGTAATAATCCAGAAAAGTAGAAAAAACCAATAAAAACAAAAATCTCCAATCCCAACACGAATAGAAGTAATAACTGGCAACAATAAGTAAAGCATTTTGAGTGCTTTTATTTTTATTAAAAACAAACCAATACAGAAAAAAGACTATTGGTAAAAAAATAGCGAAGGCTATGGAGTTAAAAAACATACGGTATTTTAATAATTTTCATTTGATTCTGGAGCGGCAAAGAAAGGAATTATTCTTTAGAAAAATGAGGTTTTAATTCTTTTGCAAATTAATCAAACTGTACTCCTGCTTATTTTTAAATAATTTAAATTTGACAGACTATTATCTTACTGATTAATAAACTATACAGAAACTTACTCTATTTTTTCAGAGCTACTTCTTCAGCTTTCTTCCAATCCTGCATTGTATCAATATTTACATGAAACTCTGGATTCGATTCTATGAAAGTGATGCTTTTTCCGTATATAGAATGCTCTTTTAATAGAACTTCTGTTTTAGTTAAATAAATGCTTCCATCTCGATGATATGCTGTTGGGAGTTCTTGTCTTCTGGAAATAATTTGCTTTTCACCTGTAGCAATTTTTAAATTGCCTTCGTCATTCTCTTCAAATGTCCAGTGTGGATTGTATTCATGTGGTACTTTTAGAACCGAAACCAAAGAATCTGTATCCTTTTCTATAAACTTTTCGATTGCTTCGTTCAGGAATTCAATCGTTCTGAAAGGGCATGTGACTTGCAAAAGACAAACTGCATCAAAAAATACATTTTGATTTTCATACCATTGCAGCGCATGAATAATTACATCAATAGTTGGAGTATTATCCTGAGCCAATTCCATTGGCCTGACAAAGGGCAATAGAATTCCTAATGATTTTGCTATCTTAATAATTTGCTCATCTTCTGTCGAAACTATAACTTCCGTCAGATATTTAGATTGTAATGCAATTTCTGAAGTATAAGCTAATAATGGTTTTCCATTTAGTATTTTAATGTTCTTACCAGGTACACCTTTTGAACCTCCACGAGCGGGAATTATAGCTAAAACTCTCATTTTAATAGACAATAGTTTTATGAAACTGCAAAGGCACCTCAGCTAACAATTGAGCAATTTTATCTCCTGCAGTTCCAGTTCCATAAATAGAAGATGAAGCCGTCGTTCCTTTCTGGACAGAAGATAGTATAGCAGTTTCTATTTGTTCCTGCGAATAATCAACATCAACACTATTTCCTCCTCGATCTCTTCTATTTTGACGGGATCCAATATTAATTACCGGAACACCTAAAAACGCACATTCACGTATTCCAACACTTGAATTTCCAATTAAACAATCACTATGTTTTAACAATTGCAGAAAATCCTTTCCTTCCATATTTTTAAAAAAATGGACATTGGGTAATTGATGTTGTTCTCTAAACGCACGTATCCCTGTAGAAGTTCCATCAGCTCCCGCATCAACATTTGGCCAAAACCAAAGTGTAGGTTTGTTTAATTTGTAAATCGCTTCTAGTGTAACTTCTATATGTTTTCTTGAGTCCTGATATTCTGTTGTAACAGGATGTTGCATTACAACCAAATAACCTTGAGATAAATCAGGCTTTGCTCCAACACCACCATATTTTTCATAAGGATCAAATGGAAGTATTTTGCTATTTAGTATTTCTGAAGCCAGATCAATAGAAGGACATCCAGTATTAAAAACCATATTAGAATCTTCTCCCAATTTTATAACTCTCTCCTTTGCACTTTCTGAAGCTACAAAATGATAATCTGCCAGTTTTGTTATAGCGTGGCGTACTTTTTCATCAATATTTCCAGTGACTTCTCCCCCTTGAATATGTGCCAAAGGGATATTCATATAAGATGCGGCGATTGCAGTTGCCATAGTTTCAAAACGATCTGCAACAGTTACTACAATATCTGGTTTTAGATTATCGAAAACAGTTGATAATTCCAGAATACCAATTCCCGTAGTTTTTGCAGCTGCTGTTAAATTTTCTCCTTCTAATACATTAAATACTTTTGCTGCGATAACAAAACCATCTTTTTCAATATAATTTACAGCAGATCCATATCGATCCAATAAAGCTGAAGCGGCAATTATTAATTGCAGCTCCAAATCCGGATGTTCCTGAATCGCAGATAAAACTGTTTTTACACGACTATAAGAAGGACGCGCCGTGATAACCACAGCTATTTTTCTTTTTGGCATTTTTATTTTATTAAACTTGGGCTAAATGTAGGTAAAAAGAGGATGATAAAACAACGCAATTTTATAACAAATCGGTTTCATTTAAAAAATCCCATTTCTTTAAATCTTTATTTAAAGTTTTTCCAATTATACTTTGAAACTGAGAAGCATCTATTCCAAAACCTTTTGGTTTTTTTGATTCTAAATCATCAAAAGTCAGAATATGATTTTTAGGCAAATCTTTATTTACTGCTAATGATTTTTCAAATATCTGTTTGAGCGAAGAAAAAGCTTCATTATTATTTTTATCTATTGGATTAGATATGGCAGTGGCAATATTTTTAATCGAAATTACTAAATCTCTGGTTTCCAAAATTGTCAAAGAAGATTTTGAGTCCGGGCCAAACATTCGTCTGTCGAAAACAACATGAAATTCTAAAATATTAGCTCCTAAAGCTGTTGCCGCAATACAAGTTTCTATTTTTGCAGAATGATCTGAAAAACCAACCGGCGCCTTATAACGGTTTTTTAATTCCTGCATCACATTTAAACCATATTGTTCAGGCTGAGTAGGATATGCTGTAGTACATTGCAAAATAGAAAATTCAACATTTCTTTCTTTTAAAAATGCCACAGTTTTATCTAATTCATCAAAAGAACTCATGCCGGAAGACAATATAACTGGCTTTCCAGTTTGAGCAATTTTTTCTAAAATAAGAAAATTATTAACTTCACCTGATCCTATTTTATATTTTTGAACACCTATTTCCTCTAGCCATTCAACGGCCAAATTACTAAATGGAGAACAAAGAAACTCTAATCCTACACTATCACAATATTTTTTGATCTCTTTCCATTGCTCTAAAGAAAACCCCATACGTTTCCAATAGTTAAACCTTGTATTATCTTCTAAAGAAAATTTTACTCTGAAAGGTTCGTGCTCACTACTCTCTGCTTCGGCGATATGCATTTGAAATTTTATTGCATCGACTCCAGTTTGAGCAATGGCATCAATATAAGAATATAAAATTCCAAGACTACCTTCGTGCGCCTGACCAACTTCGGCAATTATAAATGGTTTCATGTTGAATAAATTAAAGTTGTCTATTGGCATTTATCAAAAACCAATTTTTTATAAAGTAATTATTTCTTGAAAAAATCTAAGAATCTAATTTCAAGAATAAACATTCCCATTTAGGAAAAGTATCTTAAATATGATATTAAACTTCTTATTTAATAATTCAATCTCTTCTTTGCTTCCTCAATAATTTTATTCATTCCAACATTCCATGCTTTTGTAGAATATAAATCGGGAGGCAATCCTGTATCTAAAAATTTACCGTTTAAAAAATTATTTATTTCCTGTTCCCATTCTGAAATATTATGTGGGTCCTTAATCAGACTTCCAAATTTTCCATTTTGTAGTACCTCAGAAACACCTCCCATTGCAGATGCAATACAATGTGCACCACAATGCAATGCTTCAATCAAACTAAGTCCAAAGCCCTCTTCATATAATGTTGGAAAAAGATAACAGTCTGAAACCTGATAATATTTTGGAAGTTCATCGTTAGGGATTTTGCCCAAGAATTCAACCCCGTCAGTTCTTTCCCTTGGATCGCAACCAATTACCAATAAAATTATATTTTTGTTCGTTCTATAAATTCTTTTCCAAACTTCCAGAATGAGATCTAAACCTTTTTTTGGTTTATCCTGTGAACACCAAACAAAAACTTTTTTATCGCCAAAACCAAGAGATTTTTTTAATTTACTTTTTTCAATGTTTGTTAGTTTAGTAAATTTTTCAGTATCAATTCCGTTGTATAATATAGAACAATTAGTAGGTAGAATCCTAATCTCTTCTCTATGCTTTTGATAACTGTTATTGGTCAGTAAAACCAATTCATCAATAACTTCATAAAAATCCCTTTGCGCATCTTTTTGAATATATGGTGGAAAACCGTGATAAAAAAATTGAATGTAGCATTGCTTATCAATTCCTTTTGAAATTAGATAATTTTTAAGCGGTTTAACCATTCCATAATTATCTATTAACTGAATAATATATTTTTGATCCTGACATATTAATTTATCTAGGGCTTGAATATATTCAGCTTTCTTTTTTCCAAAAAATTTGCGTTGCAGTTTATGCAAAAAATTAACCTTAACAAAGCTATATTTTACACCTTCAAAAGGCACCAATGGTTTAGAACAAACTATGGCATCTATTTTATGATCATTTTGCAGATAATTTTTATACAATGTTGTCCAGCTTCCTATTTTAGAATAGGGTATTGGAAATTGAGAAATCAAAACAACTTTACAAGTAGATTGGAAATTATTCATTTTTTAGTAATTTAAAGGATCTGGCAAGCCCAATCTTTTTAATATAAATCCACGCGTATTTTTATTATTAACAAAACGTACTATTAACAAACCTAATTTTCTTCCTATTAAGCCCATTTTTTTATCTTCTATTTTATTAACATCAATACCTTCTGAATCTTCCTGTTTCAAATCAGAAATAATACCATCCATCCATTGTTCTTTTTTGTTTCCCATATGAAAAGCATAATTTTCCATGGTCGCAAGTCTTAAATAACCTAGACTATTATTAGGTCTATCGATAAATTTTGCTTCTACTCCTCCAACTATTTTTATAAAAGCTGGTTCACTTGTACCTTTGTCAAAAACGTCTCTTTTAAGAGTAGCTACAAAATGACCACAACCTAAAACAGCTTTTCCTGAGTTATTTTTATTTTTTAGTACTAGATATTTTTCCAAATGAATTGGTTTGTACATTAGAGTCTCATTACCTAAACTCAAATCAAAACGATGCATCGCATCGGGATCAATAACATTTTCAAAACTTAATTTTCCCTTAAAAAAACCATAAAACCAAGTACTAGAAGTAAAATTTGAAAGCGCTTTACTACTTGGGACAGGACTTACCATTCCAGCCTCAGAAAAATTAACAAAAATATCTTCCACTGCTTCTTGCCAACCTTGTTTAAATAAAACATCAGAATCGGTAATTGTTATTAGGGGCTCCAGATTACCTTTTACTGCTGCCAAAATTGCATTAATCTTTCCCAAATTTTCTTTAGAATGAAAAACCTGATCAATAAAAATGGTCTTTTCAAATTCTTCATCAATAAAAGCTTTTACTAATGGATGACAATTATTATTATAAATTGTAATTCTTGTTTTTTTATGAATTGTCTTTAATAATGATCTTATACACAATTTGAAAATTTCAAATGACTCATTAAAATACCCTTCAAAATGAGGTATATAAACAGGAACTATGATTCGATGATAATTTTCAATTATAAGTTTTTTGTTTTCTTTTTCAGGATTAATTCCTATTCTCATAATGTTGTATAAGTTTTTTTATTCCATTTTCAAGAGTAACAAGGTCTCTTCCTAAAAGTTTTTTCATCTTTGTTGTATCAGGACATCTTCTTAGCATGTCCCCTTCTTCAAGTGCCGGAAGATGAATAATTTCTGACTGAGAGTTTGCTATTAAAATAATTTGTTTAGCTAAATCTAAAATGGTCATTTCAGTATCACTTCCCACATTCAGTACGTCATTTACACATTTATCTTCATATAATGCTTTTATACAAGTATCTATGTTATCCTGAACGTAACAGAATGAGCGAGTTTGTAAACCATCTCCATATAGATAAATTGGTTCGTTTTTAATTGCTGCTTTTATAAATCTTGGAACCACAAAATCCTCACTTTGATTAGGTCCATAAGTATTAAAAAATCTAAAAATCGTGTATTCTAATCCATATTCCTGAAAATAGGATTTAAAAAAGGCCTCACCAATATTTTTAACTATCGCATAGGGTAACCTTGAATTAAGTGGTGTTGTTTTTTCATTTTGCGGAATTTCAAATGGTTCTCCATAAACTTCAGATGAACTAGAATAAAATACTCTTTTAACACCTGAATTTTTTGAAAGCGAAAGTATATTTTTTATACCTTCTATATCATTTAAAACCAAAATAGGATTAGCGAGAGTTCTTTTTACACCAACGACTGCAGCGTAATGAAACACAAAGTCAAAATTATATCTGCCAAAAATTGGTACAATATCATTGTAGTTATTGGCATCTGCTTTAATAAAAACAATATTATCACACTTGGGTATTTTACTGAGATTCCCAGTTGATAAATTATCTACTATTACAATAAAATTACTCGTATCTTCTGCTAATTTACTTGCAATGGCGCTTCCAACGTTTCCAGCGCCTCCGGTAATAAGTATGCTTCTCATTTATTTATAAAATTTGTATTTTCAAATTCTGTGACAATTTCAATATATTTTCTTCTTGTTATAGTTCTAAAAAAGCTTCTGGCATCTAGTTTTTAAAAATATTTCATATAGCAAGTATAGTTTTTTGCATGTAGACAATTTCCAAAATCCTTTATTAGAAATTGATCGATCTAAGAAATATAATTTCATTCAATCTCTCAAAGAAAACATATTTAATTTGCTTTTCTTTAAGATCGTTCCTTATATTATGTTATTATAAAAAGTACTTAACATAGTACTACTACGATAAATCGATAATCATTTGAACGACTTATACGATTTCTCAAAATATTAAATTAATTAAAAGATTTTCTAATTTTAAAAAAAATACTGCTGATAAAAATATAAAATTGCCCCACTAAAAAATTAGACAAATAAAAATTAGAAATTTTAATAAAAAGAAAAACATTTCTTTTATCACTTAAATAAGTCTTATTAAGATTTTTAAATAACAAATGAGATTGTTCAATATTAAATTTTTTTCTTTTTGAATTGGCCAGATAATAAAAATACTTAACTGTTGCAATCCTTTTTATTTTAAGATTAGAACGAGCTCCAGAAATACTCAAAAATGAATGTCTTATAAAAACTAACGCATGGTTTATTGTGAAAATATCTTTAAAATCGGAAACTTCTAGAATTGCTAATTGATCTGAATGCCATCCAAGGGGAAAATTCTTAAAACCAACCCGTATTAATTTATCCTTAAAAAAAATGTATTCACTTAAAGAACTTCTGGTTTTTCTAAAGATAAAATCTACTGAGTTCTCTATTTTAGGATGACAATATAAATTGGATATAAAATTTCCGCTTTCATCAATTTTTATTGTCGCATAGCGAATAACTAAAATTTTATGACTAACAACCTCAGCAATGTTTTCATAAAATGCCTCGACAAAATTAATATCTAAAACATCATCATCCCCCAAAATCATAATCCATTCCTCATTTTCCGAAAGGTCGATACAACGCTCCCATTGTTGAGTTAATGACGTTCCTCCTAAATTAGTATCAAAACGATGATAAGTAAAATTAAATTTACCTACATACTTTCCAAGTAAAGCAGAAGGATCTTCCGGGCTTGCATCATCACCAATATAAACTTTAAATCGTTTATCTGTTTGTTCGGATAATGACTTTAGAGTTGATTCAAAAAATGTAAGTTTATAAAATGGAATTACGATCGAAAGATTCATTAATATTAGTCTTTTTTTAATTTTCTGTAAAAAAACTTTACAATACGTAAAGGAATTAATACAAACTTACCTAATTTGTATTCATTTGAATTTTTTAAAGAGACACCTCGTCTTTCTAATTTTTCAATTTTATTTAAAAACAAATCTACCGTTTCTTCAAAATTATCAATATACAAATGTTTGTGCTTGAAATAAATGTATCTATGCAATGACTTTCGATATAATTTGTTTGCTTTTTTATTTCTGGAATTATTTTTATCTCTATAATTAAACAATTCCTCTTTAATAATACAAATATTCCAATTTGATTCCACAATTCGTATATGAAATTCCCAATCTTCAAATCCCTCTCTCATTTTTTCATCATAACCATCAACATCAATCCAACATTGTTTTCTATATAATGAATTTCCACTCGCTCCATTATTAAAAATTATGGTCTTTATATCACCTCCTTCTAATTTACAAACTTCCTTTATTATACCATTTTTCACTAATCTATACCAACAACTTACAATTCCTATAGATTCTTTTTCTAATAATATATTTAAACTTTTTGACAAAAAACTGGGTTCAAAATAATCATCAGCATCCAGTGTTAAGAAATAGTCTCCTTTGGATTCTTTTATTGCCTTATTTCTCGCAGTGCTAGGGCCTAAGTTTTCTTGAGAAAATATTTGAATGTTTTCTTGAGATATATTTTTTAAAACTTCTTTTGTTTTTAAGTCAGATCCATCATCAACGATAATAATCTCAACATTTTTATAATCTTGATTATTAATTGAGTTTATCGCTTCATGAATAAATTCATGATCATTATAACAAGGTATTATAACTGAAACTAACGGTTGTATTTTCATTTAAGAACTATTTTATTAATAAACCAAAAATTAATCTTCTTGCAAATTTTATAAATATTACAAAATCAAAATTTAAAATATAAAGATGTAGCAAGTGCTTCCATTCATTAAATAGTAATTTTCTATATCTTTTAACCTCAACTTCGTATCTATACATCAATTGAAGATTTTGCTTCTTTTTATATGTATTTTTTTGCCAAAGGAACTTTAAAAATTCAATTGAAGCTTGATTTTTTATATAAAGATTATCCTTATTTCCCGTAATACTCTCGTTTGAAACCCTAATAAATATAATTGAATCGTTTATTGAATATATTGGCTTTTTATCTGAAAATTCAATCCACGCTCTGTCATCACTATGCCATCCTAATGGATAGTTATAAAATTTATACTTTTCATACGTTTTTCTAGTAAATAAATACTCTGACAAAGAACTCCTTGTTTGATGCATTATCTTTTTTAAATAAGAATCAATGGGATGCTCGATTGTAGGATGTATGAATAATTGAGATATACTTTTCCCCGAACTATCAACAACAATTGTTGAAAACTTAACAACCTGAATTCCAAAATTTTTAATCTCTATAAGGTTTTCATAAAATTTTGAAATAACATTTGATCCCAAAACATCATCATCTCCTAGAACCATTATCCATTCTTCTTTAGCAGATAAAGCAATACATCGTTCCCATTGTTCAGTCAATGATATACTTCCTAAATTGTTTTCAAATCTATGATAAACAAAATCGAACTTTCCTGAATACTTTTCTAGTAAAGCAATTGGGTTTTCAGGGCTCTTGTCATCACCAATGTAAACTTTAAATCGTTTATCTGTTTGGTTAGCAAGGGACTTGAGTGCCTCTTCAAAAAAAGAGAGCTTATAAAATGGAATTATTATTGCCACCATTATCTAAAAAGTAATTTAAATAGCCGACGGTAAAATTTAGACTTTGGTTTAAGTGATATTAATTTCATCTAATTTCGTTGAAATTCGGTAAATTATTATTTTTACCAGATTGCACATTGGAGTCAAACATACGTTTTATTTTTATTTTAAATTATCTGAAAAAATTTCTGATTTTTTTTTCAATTCTGTACCCTAGACTTTTGTGCGAAGTAACAATTCTTTCTTTTAACCCAGCTATTAATAACCTGGAGTTCTCCCCATCTATTATTCTTTTACGAATGTTATAAAGCAAATAAAGCTTATAATCTTCTTTAGGAATAATATTTTCTAAGTTATCTAGTGCTGCAATTGTATATTCTAACATATGAGGAAAACTTTTGGTCATACTTTTATCATGGGTACGATAATAAGCCAATATTTCTTCAATAAAAACTGCCTGAACATCTCTCTGAAAAAAAACTAACCACATTAACCAATCTTCTTTTGCCTTCAAATCTATTGGAAAATGGAAATCGCGAAATAAAGCACTGCTAAAAAAACCGCAATGTATTGGAATATTAAATTTAAAATCCCATCCAAATAAGATTTCATTATATTGTAGAATATCCTGATTCAATTGGCAATAACTAGTTAATAAATCATTAGTAGAATCTTTAAACATTTTAAAATGAGTAACCACAATATTGTCTAATGAGTGATCTTTTATCATCGCAAGAGATTTACTTATTTTTTGAGGACTTAAACAATCATCTGCGTCTAAAAATTGAATATAATCTCCTTTTGCAATATCCAATCCAGCATTTCTAGCGCTACTGAGACCTCCATTTTCTTTATATAAATAAATATATCGACAATCCTTCTCAGTCCATTTTCTTGCTACTTTCGCTGTATAATCAAGGCTCCCATCATCAATAATAATACATTCCCAATTTTCATACGTTTGATTAAAAATAGATTCCAAGCATTCATCCAAATATTGAGCTTGATTATAACAGGGAACAATTACAGAAATTTTTGGATTTGTCAATTTTGAATTTATTTAAATATTGATTTTATTATAAACCTTAATTTATATGTTGGAAAAGACACAATAGACATTATTAAAAAAAATCTTTTTTTATAAAATTGATTAAGACTTTTAGCTCTTTCAAAACGGGATAAATAATAATTTGCTTTTAATTTTTTATATTCTATCGGAGTAAAATTATTAATTTTTAGTTTAAGTCTTTTTCTTCTTTTATAGGCCTGAACCATAGCATAAAAATGCCAATATTGAGCTTTATATTTATTCTCATTTGCAGAAATGCTATTATCATGAATTCTATAAAGATATAAATGAGCATCTAAAAAAAAATGATTTCCATATTCTTCCAATTTAAAATACAAATCCTGATCTACGGCACGCTTCATTTTTACATCAATACCAATTGTTAAATCGTATTTGGATTTTTTAAAAGTTGCGAAGGCGGTAATTATTCCTGGTATCGCAGTAAGATATGACTTTCCAGAAGGTATTGATTCTCCTTGTTTTCCGTAATCAAGAAAATTTAAATCAAGGTCTACGAATTCATATTTTGAAGATATTATCGCCATCTCTTGCCTTTTGATATGAGCATTCATCATTACTTCTAAGGCATTTTTCTTTAAAGCATCATCGGGATCAAGAAATCCCAAAATTTCTCCGTTGGCTAAATCTGCACAACGATTCTTTGTGTAACCACAACCAAAATTTTTTGAATTTCTAAATAATTTGAATCTGGAATCTCCATCAATTAATTCTTTAATTACACTTATGGAATCGTCCGTAGAAAAATCATCAACGATAATTACTTCCCAATTCTGATAACTTTGATTTAAAATGCTTTCATAACAGTCTTTAAAAAAATGACCATTATTATAATTTGCAATTAATAATGAAAATAATTTCATCCCTTAATTTTTTTTATTATGATGTAACTTTTAAATTCTGGACAATTGAAATTAGTCTTTTAACTTTTTCATGAACACTTTGTCGTGAGTATAATTCAAAAAGAATTTTTTTATTATTTAAATACTTTTCTTCTTTTAAATTTTCCTGAAAATTTTTGAGATTCAAATTATTTGTAGATTCTAATGTGTATCCTATTTTTTTAAGATATTTATAAATTGGACTTTTATTATTCAAATAGATTTTAGCACCTAGATATCCCATGATGATAATGTTGCCGAGTCCTTGTTGTCTAACATGATTAAAAATAAGAGCTCTGCAGCTTAAGAGAATTCGATTATAATCTTCAAGTGGCATAAATTCAATTATTGGAATAAAATTATCACCCAATAATTTTTCACCTACTTTTATAACTGTATCAATATACTCTTTACTGCCTCCATAACTTAACGGAACATATACATTAGTGTTTTTCAAGTTCAATTTAGATAGTTTATAAAAAATTTCTAAATGATTATTTGAAAAATCGGCTGAATTTCCAACTAAAATATTTGTACCTATTACCTTTTGATTAATTTTATCTCCTAATAAATCTTCTAGACAACCATAAGTAAATGGAGCTTCTTTAATTTTTTTATTTAGTTTTAAAACCAACGATAACTCTTCAGGCATTATTGGCACAACAATATTTATATTACTAACTGCCTTATAAAAATAGGTATTATACTTTCTGTCTAAAATGGAGATGATTTTTTGTGGCAAAATATATTTAAAAATTTGAATATTTTTAAATATATAAAAGCTAAATACATTAAATAATAAAGTTTGTCTAATAGAAGTCTTTTCCTTAAGGACTTGACGAGTTTTTAGGTCATAAATATTTTTTCTAAAAATTGGCCAATTACAATATAAATCATATCCCCATATAAACCATACCTTTATTATGCTTGAGTGAATTTGCAATGATATTTTCTGTTTACTTTCATCTAAAGCATGAAAAAAAACACTTACATTCTTATTGTTATTTACTTTAAAAATAAATTTAGAAAATTCATCATCATCCTTAAGAGTGATTTTTCTTACAAAACTAGATTTAACATATTTAAATTGCTCATCATTTTTTTTTAAAATATAATACTCTGAAATTCCGGGAAAAACAGCCTCAAATAAGTCTATCGCGGGATCAACAAATTTATCATCATCAAAAACATGAATAATTTTTAGACTCATTAAAATTTTAAAGGTTCTAAATTTTTAATAATTTTCCCTGGAGTTCCAACAACTAAACAATTGTCTGGAATGTCTTTTGTGACTACTGACCCTGCTCCTATAATTACGTTTTGTCCAATTATTACTCTTGGCAGAATAGTTGCATTTGTACCTAAAACAGAAAACGCACCTATTTTACAATTTCCCGAAATATTAACTCCTGGAGATATTTCTACATAATCTTCAATTTCACAATCATGACCAATTGTGGAATTTAAATTGATTATAACACCTTTCCCTATAAGTATATCATTAGTTATTGTAACACCACTCATTAAATTTACTCCATGCATTATTTTATTTCCAAAACTACCAATAATAGCTTTTGGACTAATTGTAGATGTAAAAACACCTCCGATACTTTCAAATTTATCAGTCAAAATTTTTCTTAATTTAGGATCGCCGATACCCAAAGTAAATCTATTGTCTATATTTTCAAAATAAATATTAACCTCTTGAATATTTCGTAAAATCTTAAATTGATCATATAAATATTCAGGCATATTTTCAGTTACATCGTCATAAAAAACAATGTTCTCTACTTCATTTAATTGCTTTAGTACTTCTAAAACTTCCTTTGCAAAACCTTTTGCTCCAACTATTAGCATAAACTATTAATTATCTTAATTATTTCATCCTGTTCATTTTTTGATAATCCAATATAAAGTGGTAAACACAATATTCTAGAAGCAATGCTTTCTGAAACAGGCATTTCTAATCCTTTTATATACTCAATTGTATTTAAAGATGGGTAAAAATAACGTCTTGGAAAAATTTCGTTAGTATTTAATATACTTTGAACCTCAAGCAATTTTTCTTCACTTTCAAAAATAATTGGATAATAACTATAATTCCATTCTGTATTCTCTCTTATTTTTAGACCTTGTAGCTTAGAAAAAACTAAATTTGAGTTATAATAATCTACTAAGTTTTTTCTTTCAGAAATAATCTTATCCATATACGGCAGCACACTAAGCCCCATGGCAGCATGTAATTCTGAAATTTTACCATTAATTCCTAAGCCATAATAAGACATTGTCCCATTATGTCCGAAATTATGACTGTAAAATAGCTTATTTCTTAAGTCAGCATCATTTGCAAACATTGCTCCTCCTTCACCTGTATGAAAGAGTTTTGTGGCATGAAAACTACAAGTACTAATATCTCCATAATTAAATATTGATTTCTCAAAGTATTTCACACCAAAGCAATGAGCACCATCATAAATAACTTTAAGATTATATTTTATAGCTATGTCTTCAATTACTCTGACGTTGCATGGATTTCCAAATACATGAGTTGCTAATATTGCTGTAGTTTTATCTGTAATTAAAGCTTCAATTTTTGATTCGTCAATAGTTAGATATTCAGGATGGATATCTACAAATATAGGGGTACAATTCTCCCAAATAATTGATGCTGTTGTGGCTATATAACTAAATGGTGTTGTTAGTATTTGGCCTTCTTTTCCTAACAATTTTAATGCAATCTGAAGGGGTATTGTCCCATTATTAGTTATAATAATATTAGATACCGCCAAATAGTCTTTTAGCTTACTCTCCAATTCTAAAACTAATTCTCCTCTATTAGTAAGCCATTCATTATGCCAAGCCCTTTGAACAAAGTCTTGATACTCCTCTATTGAAGGCAGAAAACATTTTGTTACGTTAATCATTGCAAAAATTTATATTCTCCCATTCAAAACTAGGTCTGATATATCCAGGTTCTCTTCCCATGTATGCCCCTAAATCACGTTCTCCATCAACAATTGTAAAATGAATAATATCATTCTCCTTGAATATTGAATGTTTTTTATCTTCAACAATATAAATTGATAAGCTATAATTTCCTGATTGAAAAAAATTAACAGGAAAAACACACTTTAAAAGATTTGTCCCTTTTTTAATTGTGGCATCAGTATAATTATTTGAAAAAGAAAATAATGAATCTCCTAAATCGTTAAACAAATGATATGTTAAATGATATTTACCCTCATGCTCCATTTTCATTTCGATTTTTGTTAATAATTCTATTTTTTTATTTTCTACCAACGGATCATCAAAACTCATTCCCTCATTCTGAAATCCAATTTCTTTCAAATCAAAAATATCATTATTAAAATTTACAAACTTTCTACGATTACACCTATCAAATTCAGCATCACCTAAATAATAAAAAATGGCTTTATCAATCTCGTCGATTAAAGTTACTTTCCCATTTTCCAAAACAATACCTCTTGTGCATAAACTTTTTACCGCAGCCATATTATGACTCACAAATAAAACCGTCCTCCCACCACCTTTTGAAATTTCCTGCATTTTACCAATTGCTTTTTTCTGAAACTCAGCATCACCAACTGCCAAAACCTCGTCAATAACTAAAATTTCAGGTTCCAAAAAAGCAGCTACAGCAAATGCCAAACGTACTGTCATTCCAGAACTATATCTTTTTACAGGAGTATCAATATAACGTTCGCAACCAGAAAATTCGATAATTTCATCCAGTTTTGAAGCTATCTCTTTTTTGGTCATTCCAAGAATAGCACCATTCAAAAAGATATTTTCACGTCCAGTCATTTCACCATGAAAACCTGTTCCAACTTCTAATAAAGAAGCTATTCTACCTCGGGACTTTATACTTCCTGTTGTTGGGGCTGTAACTTTTGAAAGTATCTTTAAAAGTGTCGATTTTCCTGCGCCATTTTTTCCAATAATTCCAAGAACTTCCCCACGTTCTACTTCAAAATTTATATCCTGTATGGCCCAGACATATTCAGAATCGCCTTTTATAGAACGATCATTTACATCTCCAATTTTTAAATACGGATTTTCCTTACCACGTATTTCATGCCACCATCTATTCAAATCATGGCTTAGCGTACCGGTACCTACCTGCCCTAAACGATATTGCTTTGAAATGTTTTCAGCTTTTAAAATTATATCTTTTTCCAACTATGCTATAAATTATTAATACTTTAAATAAACCTTGATTAATGTTGATAGTGATTAAACTGTATCAATAAAACTTTTTTCGGTTTTATTAAAAACCAAAAGTCCAATAAAAAAGATTGCTATTGTAAGAGCTACTGTATAAAACAAACCAAATATCGAAATTTCTCCTACATTCAAAAGCATATAGCGAGCTGTTTCTATAATATAAGCTAGAGGATTATATTTAACGATCCATGCATATTGAGGCATCTTAGCTTTTATTAATTCCATTGGATACATTACAGCTGATAAATACATTAATAACTGTATACCAAAACTAACCAAATAACTAAAATCTCTATATTTAGTAACCATAGAGGAAATAAGCATTCCTAATCCTAACCCAAAAATTCCCATGATTACTATTAACAATGGAAAAAATATTGTTAGTTTATTTAGGCTTAAATTATACCCTTGAAAGTTATAGTAAATATAAAAAGCTATAAAAATTAAGAATTGGATTCCAAATTTTATTAAATTGGAAATCACAACAGAAAGTGGTGTAATAATTCTAGGAAAATAAACCTTTCCAAATATTCCTGCATTCGATTTAAATGTGTCTGAAGTTCCATTAAGACAGGAAGTAAAATAATTCCAAACTGTTATCCCTGCCATATTAAATAAAAACGGTGGTACAGGTCCTGTACTAATTCCTGCAACATTATTAAATATTATGGTAAATGTAATAGTTGTAAATAGTGGCTGAATTAGGTACCAAAGTGGCCCTAATACCGTTTGCTTGTATACCGTGATAACATCACGTTTCACAAAAAGAAATAATAAATCTCTGTATTGCCAAACCTCTTTAAGGTTTAATGTAAAAAACTTGTTTTTAGGTGTTATTTCAAACAGCCAGCTGTTATTATTATTTGTGTTCATTATATTATCACTTACAATATAAATTGCAAGAAAGTCTTTTTTTAATTAAAATTCACTTTTGTATATCATATACTTAAAAAAAATGTATTTGTATATTAAAAGCCTTAAAGAATTAACAGGATTTTTACTCGTTTAAAAAACATTTAAAAATGCAAAAAGGCGCTTTAAAAAAAACACCTTTTAAATATAATACTTAAAACAAAATTTAATATCCGTAAGAAATTAATTATCTAAAACTTCAAAAGCAGAATTCATGCTTTTAAATTCAGGAACAATTTTTTTCATTTTAGTGACTATATCATCATTATCATAAAAATCAGCGATTCCGATTAGTTCGTCAATTTCAGTATGAAGATTTTCATATTCATCTTGAATCTCCTGAGCGATCATGATTTTATCATGATAAGTCGGCAACGTTTTTGAAGTATCATTTAATAATTCTTCATATAATTTTTCTCCCGGACGCAGACCTACTATTTTAATTTTGATTTCTTTATCTGGAATAAAACCTGCAAGTTTAATCATTTTTTTAGCCAAATCTATTATTCGAACAGGTTTCCCCATATCAAAAATATAAATTTCTCCACCGTTACCCATAGCTCCGGCTTCTAATACTAACTGACAAGCTTCAGGAATAGTCATAAAGTATCTAATAATATCCTGATGTGTTATTGTAACTGGACCACCTTCAGCAATTTGTTTCGTAAACAACGGAACAACTGATCCATTTGATCCCAAAACATTTCCAAAACGGGTTGTAATAAATTTAGTAACTCCCGGAATATTCTCTTTTTGATTTTTTAAAAAAAGAGATTGAACATATTTCTCTGCGATACGCTTACTGGCTCCCATAACATTACTAGGATTTACAGCTTTATCGGTTGAAACCATTACAAATTTGCGCACATGATATTTACATGATAAATCTGCCAGATTTTTTGTCCCTTTTATATTAGTCAATATAGCTTGCGAAGGATTATCCTCCATTAAAGGAACATGTTTATATGCCGCAGCATGAAAAACAACGTGAGGATTATGATTTTTAAATACTTTTTCTAATGCTTTTTTACTTTTAACATCGGCAATAACAGCTACGATTTTTGTTTCTGAGTTCATTGCGAATGTCTCTAAACATAAATTATGCAAGGGAGTTTCAGCATGATCCAAGATTATCACCGTTTTAGGATTAAAACCAAGAACCTGTCTGACGATTTCACTTCCTATAGAACCTGCTGCTCCAGTTATCAAAATTGTCTTTTCCTTTAATTGCTTAGAAATTGATTTACTATCTAAAACAATAGGTTTTCTTTCTAATAAATCCTCAATTTGAATATTCTTAACCTTTTGAGAAATTTCCTTTTGATTTTCCCAATCTGAAATTAAGGGAACAGTATAAACTCTGTAGTTAAACTCTAAACATTGATCAACAATAATCAATTGTTCCTCTTTCGATAAACTTTTATCAGCAATAATCACACCCTCAGCAGCAACAGAACGCATTAGAGCTGGTATTTTTTTTCTTAAAATCAAAATTGGCAAATCCAACATACGTTTAGATGCATTTTGATTGTTTTTATCTACAAAACCAACAATTTTAAATCTAGAAGGAGTTTCAAATTTTAATGCATTAGCTACTGAAATAGCATTTGCATCAGTACCATAAATTACAGTCCTAATAAGTTTTGAATTTGTTTTTTCAGAGAAATATAATTCAAATGTTTGTTTTACAATTACACGATACAAAAACAAACCGCAAAACGACAAAACCAAATTGATAAAGAGAGCTGTATTAAGAAATGCTTTATGTCCCGTATAAAGTTCAAAAACTAAATTAAAGAATAAAAAGAAAACCAATACAGACATCTGCGAAAACAATAGTTTTATGGCGTCTATATAAGAGGAATGCCTGATAATACCCGAATAAGTTCTAAATAACCAAAAGAAAAATATATTTACAAATATTAAACTTAAAACAAAGTAGAAATCATGAGAGGTAATGATATATCCAATAGCTGTTCCTTCAAACAACATATATGTGAATGTAAATGAAAAAACCAGAACCATTATATCTATGGCAACAATAATCCACCTAGGCAAGTAACTAAGGTTATTTATGTTAGCCCTTAGATTCCTTGGAGAGAATGAATTATGCAATAAATCGGCTATTTTGGTTGGTTTATCTGTATTCAATTTCAATGATTTTGATTCTGCAAAATTTGTATGTCTTACAAAAATACAAATTAAAGGTTTTAAAAAATTATTTTGTTGTGCAAATTAAATTTTAACACCTCTCTTTTTTTGTTTTAAAAATTGTATTAAATACGTACCATATCCAGATTTAAGTAATGGTTGAGCCAATTCTTCAAGTTGCTCGTCATTAATAAATCCTTGTCTCCAGGCAATTTCTTCAATACAACCTACTTTTAAACCTTGTCTTTCTTCTAAAACCTGAACAAATTGTCCGGCTTGCATTAAACTATTAAAAGTCCCAGTGTCTAACCAAGCAGTACCTCTACTCAATATCCCTACTTTTAATTGTCCTTTCTCAAGATAAACCTTATTCACATCTGTGATTTCATATTCACCACGAGCGCTTGGCTTAATATTTTTAGCAATTTCTACTACAGAATTATCATAAAAATACAAGCCAGGAACGGCATAATTTGATTTTGGCTCCAAAGGTTTTTCTTCGATGGAAATAGCATTTTTATTTTCATCAAACTCTACCACACCATATCTTTCTGGATCTGAAACATGATAAGCAAAAACAACCCCTCCTTCTGGATCAGCATTATCCTTCAAAAGTTGCTGCATATTTGTTCCAAAGAAAATATTATCTCCAAGTACTAGAGCAACTTTATCTTTACCTATAAACTCCTCACCAATTACAAATGCCTGAGCTAAACCATTTGGATTTGGCTGTTCAGCATAACTAAATTTACAACCAATTGAAGTCCCATCTCCAAGAAGCTTCTTGAAGTGAGGTAAATCATGAGGCGTCGATATTATTAAAATTTCATTTATTCCCGCCATCATTAAAGTTGACAATGGATAATAGATCATTGGTTTATCATAAACAGGCATTAGTTGTTTACTTACTGCTAATGTTAATGGGTGTAATCTCGTTCCAGAACCTCCCGCTAATATAATTCCTTTCATAAAACTTGATTTTAGATTTTAGTATTTGATTCTAAATAAGGCATAGGTTGCAAATTCATACTTTATTCAAATATCTTTTTTAAACTTTCCTTATAATTTGGAATTTCTAAATTATAAACTGATTTTATTTTTGTTTTATCCAACAATGAAAAATTTGGGCGTTTTGCTGGTGTAGGATAAGATGAAGATGAAATTCCTCCAACTTTACAAGAATAGCCTCCAAATTCTTTGATGCTTAATGCAAATTCGTACCAACTAATTTCTCCCTCGTTCGAATAATTATAGATTCCTGGAATCCATTTTGGAGACTCGATGATATCAATCATTACTTTTGCAAGATCAGCAGCATAAGTTGGTGAACCTATCTGGTCATTTACAACATGAATTTCATCTCTTTCTTGCATTAATCGTTGCATTGTTTTTACAAAATTATTCCCAAATTTACTGTAAACCCAAGAAGTTCTAATAATTAATGCCTCGGGATTTTCTTTTATGCATGCAACTTCACCAGCCAGTTTACTTTCTCCATAAACATTTATCGGATTTGTTTCTGCCTCTTCATTTAAAGCAATTGAAGACTTGCCATCGAAAACATAATCTGTTGAAATATGAATTAATTTGGCATTAATTTCTGCAGAATATTTTGCAATTAACTCTACAGCTAAGTGATTCACTTTAAACGCCAAATCTTTTTCTGATTCCGCTTTATCAACAGCCGTATAAGCTCCACAATTAAATATAATATCCGGATTAATGACTTTTAATTGAGATTGAAGCAATTCTAAATTATCTAATGTAGCTTTAGTACGATCGCCAAATACCCATTCATACTGACGATAATCAGGTGCCAAAACCGAAAGTTCAGATCCTAATTGTCCTGTTGCTCCAGTTACAAGAATTTTTTTCATTAAAATAAACTATTACAATTATCAATAAATGGGAGAATTTGGTCCTTCTCTGAAACTATTGCATCATCAAGATTCATTCCCCAATCAATATTCAAAGATGAATCATCAAATTTAATCCCCCCTTCAGAAGCTTTATTATAAAATTGATCGCACTTATACATTACTGAAGCCGTTTCACTAATAACTGAAAATCCATGCGCAAATCCTTGTGGTACTAATAACTGTTTTTTATTCTCCGCCGATAACAAAACACTAAATGATTTCCCGTACGTAGGAGAATCTTTTCTTAAATCCACTGCAACATCTATAATTTCTCCTTCCAACACACGAACTAATTTTGTTTGAGCAAAAGGAGGATTTTGATAATGTAAACCTCTTAATGTTCCTTTTTTCGAAAAGGACTGATTATCCTGAACAAAATCAATATTAATTCCTAAATCTTCAAATTTAGTTTTACTGTAAGATTCAAAAAAATAACCTCTTTCGTCACCAAAAACTGTTGGTTCAACAATTACCAAATCTTTTATAAATGTTTCTTCAATTTTCATATTCTATTTTTATATTCATTTAAAGAAATTGACGATAACTTCTTTAATTCTACTTTTATCTATATCATTTAGATTTGATCCTGATGGCAGGCATAATCCTTTGTTAAATAAATTTTCAGCAATTTTATCTCCATAATATGGGTACTTTTCAAAAACTGGCTGTAAATGCATTGGTTTCCATAATGGACGACTCTCTATATTTGCTTCGTCAAAAGCAAGTCTTAATCTTTCTCTTTCTTCCTTTGTTTGAAGTAATATTGTATTTAGCCAATAATTAGAAAAGAAATCATCATTGAGATTATCAAAAAGTTCTACATTTTCAATTTCTTTAAAAATATCTTTGTAAAATAAATGATTGGCGTGTCTTAAAATAATATTCTTTTCTAAGATTTTCATTTGTCCAAGACCAATCCCTGCACAAATATTACTCATTCTATAATTGTAACCTATTTCACTATGCTGATAATGTACTGCTTTATCTTTTGATTGAGTAGCATAAAAGATTGCTTTATCTTTTATTTCTTTCGAATTGGCAATTAATGCACCTCCACTAGAAGTTGTTATAATTTTATTTCCATTAAAAGACAAAATACCAAAAGCACCAAAACTCCCACACTTTTTCCCTTTATAACTACTTCCAAGAGCTTCTGCATTATCTTCAATAATTGGTATTTCATATTTGCTGGCAATTGAATGTACTTCATCAACTTTATAAGGCATGCCATATAAATGAACCGCTATAATTGCCTTCGGTTTTTTTCCTTTTTCGATTCTATCTTTTATAGCGATTTCAAGATTTTCAGGACAAATATTCCAAGTATCAACTTCACTATCTACAAATATCGGACATGCATTCTGATATAAAATTGGATTTGCTGAGGCAGAAAAAGTCATACTTTGACAAATAACCTCATCACCAGATTTAATACCTAGTAATATTAATGCCAAATGTATAGCTGATGTTCCGGAATTTGATGCTGCAACAAAATTTTCATTTTTATAATAATTCTGAAGCTCATCTTCGAATTCGTCAACATTTGCTCCCCCAGAGGTTATCCAATTCGATTTTAGGGCTCTTTGAATATATTCTTGCTCAAACCCGCTTTCTTGCGATAATGATAAATAAATTCTATTATCTTTCATTATTTAAAAAAGCCAATAATCTGATGGATAACGAACATCATCATCACTTACATTCGCTAATGGCAATGTAGAAAAGGATATTAGTTTTGAGTTTTCTTCAAGAGATTCTATTGCATTTGCATAACCCGCAGGTATGTAAACAATTTTGCTTTCAGATTCAGAAACGAAAACAGTCTCAATAACCAAATCTTTTGAAGGATTTTCCCAATTATCGATTTTTATAAAATGAATATTAAACGAACCTGAAAGACAATAAAAATTTTTAGCATCTAATTTATGCCCCTGCCAAGCTCTAATGGGATTTTCTAAAGAATTACTGATAATATAAAATCTTTCGATATCTTCAAAACTAAAATCATTTACATACGAGATACTTCCTCGATGATCTGAAAATTTTCCTCCATGAATTAATTTAGGCCCCATGATTCAAACGTAAATTATTCTTGTTTAACAAATAAAATTTTGATGAATAAAGCAACAATAAAGGCAAAATTACAATTAAGAATATAAGTGAATCTTGAATTTTTTGATAGAGAAGAATTACTAATAAAGAAATTCCTACTTGAGCTAATGCATAAAGAAGAGACACTAATCTATGCTGTATTTTATATTCATTGCTTAATATTTGATACAAGTGTAATCGATGTGCCTCAAAAATATTTTGTTTTAAATAAAGTCTGTGTAGAATTGTACAAACCGCATCAACTCCGTATACTGCCAAAAACAATAACCAAATAAGTGATTCCGTTACAAGAATTAGTTTTACAACCAAATAAATTATCCAAAAAGCTATGGCAATACTTCCTACATCACCAGCAAAACATTTTGCTCTTTTTCTATAATTAAAAAATAGAAATACTAAACTAGCAAGCATTGCATATTTTATAAACATTCCATCAGTAAAAAGCTGAATTTTTGTATTGACATACAATAATGATCCCATTACGACTAAAGTATACAGTCCTGTAATACCATTAATTCCATCCATGAAATTATAAGCATTTATTAGTCCGATGGCCAAAACATAAGAAACTACAATTCCCCAAACAGGCATTAAATGGAATAAATTTAAATCATAAAAAATCAAAGTGATTGAAAGAAAATGAATTCCGATTCTAATTTTATTTGATAAACTTTGAATATCATCCCAAAAGCTTACAAGACTTACTAAAGTTATTCCAGTAAAGAAATAATAATTACTCTCTACATGTCGCAAAAAATACAAAAAAGATGAAAACCAAAAAATGATTCCACCTCCTCTCAATGTTATTTCTGTATGAGAACTTCTTTGATTGGGTTTATCAATTATATTAAAATGATCGGCTACTTTGAAATAAAGCAACATAATACTCATTAAAATAATCCCTAAAATTGTATACTCCATTTTACGATTACTCCCAGTTAGTATCTTTTATTTCTTCATAGACTTTCTTAATGCCTTCCTCTAGGCTAGTTTTGGCTTTCCATCCAAAGCCGTTTAATTTCGAAACATCCATAAGTTTACGAGGGGTTCCGTCAGGCTTAGAAGTGTCTGTTAAAATTTCTCCTTCAAACCCTACTATTTTTTTTACCAAAATAGCCAAATCCAAAATCGATATATCTTCTCCTACTCCAATATTCACTAATCCTTGTTCGTTATAATTTTCCATTAAATATAAACAAGCCTCTGCAAGATCGTCTGCATGTAAAAATTCTCTTTTCGGACTTCCTGTTCCCCAAATAGTAACCGATGCTTCATTATTGCGTTTTGCAATAATAAATTTTCTAAGCATTGCTGGAAGAACATGAGAATTTTTTAAATCATAATTATCATTAGGTCCGTATAGATTTGTTGGCATAACAGAAATAAAATTACAGCCAAACTGGTCTCTATAAGCATCACACATTTTAATACCCGCAATTTTTGCGATTGCATATGGCTCATTAGTAGGTTCCAACTCACCAGTAAGCATGTATTCTTCCTTTAATGGCTGTGGAGCCATTTTGGGATAGATACAAGAAGATCCTAAAAACATCAATTTCTTTACGTTGTTCAAATAGGATTGATGAATGATATTATTTTGTATCATCAAATTTTCATAAATAAAATCTCCTCTGTAAGTATTATTAGCTATAATTCCTCCAACTTTTGCAGCTGCCAAAAAAACATAATCTGGTTTTTCTTCAGCAAAGAAATCTGCAACCGTTTGCTGATTTCTTAAATCTAATTCTGAAGAGGTCTTCAACACAAAATTTTTGTATCCTTTTTCTTTTAATTGACGCAAGATGGCTGATCCCACCATACCTCTATGCCCAGCTATATATATTTTATCTTGTAAATTCATAGTGCTCCTTTTTCCTAATCAAGAATACAAATTATTCTAATAAATTTAATTAATATCTAATAGCAGATCTTACTTCGTTTAACATCTTCTCTCTTTGAACATATGCAAGATCAGATATCATCATTTCTTTTACTAATCCAACCAAATCATATTTAGGCACCCATCCTAATTTTGTTTTTGATTTTGTTGGATCTCCAATAAGCAAGTCTACTTCTGTTGGACGGAAATATTGTGGATCTACAGCAATAACTTGCTTCCCAATTTCGATTTGATAACTTGGGTTACTGCAAGAAACTACAAATCCTTTTTCATTTACGCCTTCACCTCTAAACTCGATATCTATTCCTACTTCTGCAAATGACATTCTAACAAAATCACGCACATAAGTGGTTTCTCCCATAGCAATAACATAATCTTCTGCAGCATCTTGCTGAAGAATTCTCCACATCGCTTCTACATAATCTTTAGCATGTCCCCAGTCACGTTGTGCATCTAGATTTCCTAAATACAGACAATCTTGTTCTCCTAAAGCAATTGCAGCTGTAGCCATTGTAATTTTACGAGTTACAAAAGTTTCTCCACGGCGAGGTGATTCATGATTAAAAAGAATTCCATTAGTCGCAAACATACCATAAGCCTCTCTATAATTTTTGGTTATCCAAAAACCATAAATTTTAGCTGCCCCATAAGGTGAACGTGGATAGAAAGGAGAATGTTCATCATAAAACCCTTTTGCATTTTTATTTTCAGCCAAACCGCCGTATAACTCAGATGTCGATGCCTGATAAATACGAGTTTTCTTTTCTAATCCTAAAATACGTACGGCCTCTAAAATTCTCAATGTTCCAATTCCATCTACATTAGCAACGTATTCCGGAGAGTCAAAAGAAACCTTTACGTGGCTCATTGCTCCTAAATTATAGATTTCGTCCGGTTGTACTTCCTGAATAATTCTGATAATATTAGTAGAGTCAGTAAGATCACCATAATGCAACTTAAAATTCACATGTACCTCATGTTGATCTTGGTATATATGATCAATACGCTGAGTATTAAAAGAAGAAGCCCTTCTTTTAACACCATGAACCATATATCCTTTCTCTAATAATAACTCTGCTAAATATGATCCATCTTGCCCTGTAATTCCAGTTATAAGTGCTACTTTCATTTTCAAAATTTTATATTTTATTATTATTTATATAGTCAATCACCGATTGTGGTTTCCAATCAAGCATCATTTGTGCTTTATAGTCATTAAAAGTTAAATCTGATGTCATCTTTCGAACCTTCAGTGTATTAATTGGCGCTCTATTTCCAAAAAAATCTCCAAATTTACCAATAAACAAAGCTAAATTCATTGATAAATTTTTCGGCTTTTTTTTTTCCATATTCATTGAAATAGCAGAGCTTAAATCATTAAAAGTTGGATGACATCCGTCAGTCAAATTGTAAGTCCCTCCTATTTGAGCAGCCTTTGTAATTAATGAAGCTACATCTTTAGCTAAAACCATACTCTTTTGAGCTTTCCCTCCCGCTACATTAAAATAATAGCCTTTACTGATCGCATTTATCATGGATCCCAAATTTCCGGGAGCATTTTCTCCTACTAATAATGGTAAACGCAAAATTGTGCAAACTACATTTCTTTCTTTACACCATTCTAATACAATCTTTTCAGCTTCTATTTTACTTACTCCATACGGATCTGTAGCCCCTAAAAAGAAATTTTCATCTATCTCCTTACCACTTTCCTGTCCATAAACTGATACGGAACTTATAAAAACAAATTCTTTAGGAATAGTTGATTTTTCTAACCCTTTTAATAAGTTTTTGGCTCCTAAAACATTAACATTATAAAATTCTTTCTTTTGTATTTCTGTTTTTGGAACACTATGTGCTTTACCAGCAGCATGTATTACGAGATCAAAATTATTATTAAAAATTGGAACTTCTTTATCTAATGAAAACTTATAAGTACCAGAATTTCTCGATAGTTCAAAAATTTCATTTTCATACTTTACTTGTTCATAAATAAATTTTCCAAGAAAGCCATTTGAACCAGTTAATAGAATTTTCATTTGCTTCTATATGTTTTTTATTTCTTAAATAAATTGAATTAACCGTTTAAATATTCTCATTGGCATTAAATAAAATGGAGCCCTCAATCCATTATTTTTCCATGCTTTAAGTATCTCTTTATTTTGATTTACAATATTGGATATACTTTGATTTGTAGCCCCCCCAAGTCTCATCTTAACAATTAATCGATCAATATATCTAATTTTAAAAGTATGTTTCTTTAACATTCTAAACATTAATTCATAGTCGGCAGCTAACTTATAGTCTAAATTAAATACCCCTGCTTTATCATAAACAGATCTTTTTACAAACAATGAGGGATGTGGTGGAACATTACCATTTTCAAAAAAATTATTATAATACTGCTTAGATTTCCAATTCCTTACAACCACATTAGTATCATCACTTTTCACATACACAAGATTTCCATACAAAATGTCTAAATAAGAATCGGCCAGAAACTGTTCCATAACATCTGCAATAACATCTGAATCTTGATATAAATCATCTGAATTCAATATCCCAATCACGTCTCCAGTAGCTGACTGGACTCCTTTATTCATAGCATCATATAATCCATTATCTTTTTCAGAAATAAAATATCCCAATTTATCTTCATATTCTTTAATAATAGATACTGTATTGTCCTTAGATTTTCCATCGATAATAACATATTCTATATTTTTATAAGATTGCCCTATTACAGACTGTATGGCATCCCTAATTGTTCGTTCGTTGTTATAAACAACAGTGATTATGGAAATTTTCATGACTTATATAATTCTTTGTATATATTTAATGTTTCGGTATAACATTTTTCCCAAGAAAACTTGTTAGCTTGGCTAAAACCTTTATTTATTATTTCTTCGCGATTTTTATTAATTATAGAGATGGCTTTATTAAAAAGAGGTATTTCTAATTTATCAATTATTACACCTGCATCTCCTGCCACTTCAGGAATTGACGAACTACGTAAAGCTATGAACGGACACCCTGCTTTCATTGCTTCAAGTAAAGGGATTCCAAAACCCTCATAAGAAGAAGGATACATAAGTGCATAGGCTTTATTGTACAACTCATTTAATTCTTCATTATCAATATTATTAAATAATTGCCAACGTCCTGGAATAAGTTCATTTAAAAAAATTATTTCTTCCTTTTTTAAGGCCGAACCTACTATATTTAGATTAAACTTATCAGTTTGAGCAATCGCTCTAACTGCAAAATCAAAATTTTTATAGGTTTCCCTAGAACCTATAAACAGAAAATCATTAGATTTTTCCCAATTTCCTACATTAAAGAAATCATTTGAGACACCATTATAGATAAGATGCACTTTATTTTGATCTAAATTAGGAAAAAATAAGAAAAGATCTTTTTTTGTATTTTCTGATATAACAATTATCGCATCTGCACTTTTTATTGCATTAGATTTTTGATAACTATGTAAAATTTTTCTAATTCCTCGATAAAACCTTTCGTGAACAAAATCATGAACTGTAATTACCTGTTTAGCATTTTTATTTGTTGTAATCCTATTATAACTAGAATGAAAAATAAACTTTTGATTTATTTCATTCAAGCTAATTTTTTTAAACCGATCGATTAATATTTTCTGACTTCCAGTACTAATAATCTTTTGCTTTTCTATAGCAATACGATTTCTAACTATATTGTCATTTTCTCTGTCAATAAATAAGACATCAATATTGTCTCTTAAAATTCTTGAATATAATTCATACCAATAAGTAGATATTCCACCTGCTTTTTGTAAAGAAAAAACAATATTATCGAGTATTAACTTCATTATTTTTTTAATTAATTATTTTAAAAAGATTTTCTAAAAAAATCTAATAAAAAAGGCGAAATAAATATTTTTAATGGAATTCTGATTAGATCACGAAAGAAACAAATGGTAAAAACTACGCAAAAACAATAATAAATATTTTTTGTTTGTATATCCGGATATTTACTTTGTCGAAAAACCAAAAAGTCTTCTGAAAAAAATATATTCCTCTAGTATAATTCCAAAATTCACAAAAAATAGATACAAAAACACTTAACTCGTTTAAAAGATTCCTTGGTCTTAATGGTGTTTCTAAATCAACGACATGCTCTGCTCTACCATGTATTAACTTGAACCAACATTATAATATTTGATTGCTAGCCCTGAAAATCTAATCACTTCTAGCAAATTTAATGTTGCCATTATGATAATTTTCTTTACTTCTGCAGGTTGTTTAAAAGATAGCGTTACAAAACTTCGTCCATCAAGATTGTATATTTCATCTATATTGATTTTATTAATTATCTGAAATATACTTTTAAATCATTTAAAGTAATTAAAACAAGATTAAATTTATTGAGAATGTCTAACTCTTCTAAATTTTTGAATGAAGTCTTATGAACATCCCTAAAACCATCATCATATACTTCATAACCTTTCCAATAAAAGCTGAGACAAATAGCCTCCGTTGCCATGAAATGCCACAAATTAATATTTATTTTGTATAATTATGATTCAATTATAACTTTTGAATATTTTTTCGAGAGATAATTAAATCCTTCAATGGGTTTAACTCTAAAATATATTGTATAAAAAGAGCAAAAATAATTAGTATAGGAACTATTGTAATTATATTAAAAAATCTAGCTACCGTAAATGCTTGATCTTGATATATATACACTAAGTTAATAGCAAAAAGGGTGTATATACCACCAAATATTATGTTATTGGGCAACAGCTTAAAGAATGTATTTCGCATAAATGAAGTAATTAATCCAAGTATAAAACAATAAATAATTTGACCTATTGTATTAAAATATAATATCGCAAAATAATTATATCGGGCATTAGGTCCCGAAAGCATACCATTAGGATAATGATATTGATAAATCTCAATACCACAATCTAGTGGAAGTTTTTCCCAAGAAACTATACGAAGCATTCCTAAAGGATCTTTAAATAATTGTAAAAGACCACTATCATTATTCATAATTCTAATAACATTATCAGGAAAAGTCATATAATAAATATCTCCAAAAGAAATTACTCTCTGTCCTAATGACAACAGAAGAGAATCTTCAGATTCACTTCCAGAATTTACAAGCTGAACATACATTACAACAAATATCAAAGGAATGGAAGAATAGATAAGAATTTTTTGAAACTTAGATATTTTCTTCACTACACCAGCAACCGAATTACCTTTAATTTTAAGCATATACAGATTTAAAAAAAATAAATAGTATACCAAAAAAATCAAGTTCGTTTTACTACCAGAGAGCAATAAAAATATTATAACTAAAAATAAATATAAATAATTATAAAGTCGTCCTATTACTGAGATTCCTGAGCAATAAAACACTCTGTAAAGTAATAAGAAAGTGCCCATCACATTGACAATTTCAATAATCCTTCCTATAAGACCAAATCCGCTACCCCCTGCGAAAGTAGACATCCTACTTTCCAAAAGCAAAGGAATACCTACTACTATATAAGTCAATAATTGAAACCCAATATGCAAGAAACTGGATATGTAAAATAATATACTTACAAACTTTTCAGAAAAAATACTTGAAGATACAGGATTTTTATTTTGATAAATAGATTTATACTTTATGGGTCTTATGATAAAAAAACCCGCAAAAAAAGCTAACTCTGTAAAAATAAATCTATAAAACAATTCAGCACTTATGGCGTCATTAAAGTACAGAAAAAAAACAGTAGACGCTGATAGTCCTGAAATAATCGTAATTAATAAAAATGGGTCAAAAAACGAATAAATATATTTTCTATGTAAAAAAAAATATACTACACTGATAAATAGCGCAAAAAAAATTACACTCCCTAGATTCTGTTCCGCAAAAAGAAAAAAATCAACATAATTCATATTACATTAATTTAGAATCTTTGACTGCTTTTATAATAACCTTTTTTCGAGGCATATCATAAAGTAATATTTTTGCAAATGAAGTTAGATAGGTATAAAAAAGCGAAGACAAGAACTCTATTCCCTTAAAATGTTTTCTTATAAAATAAAGTCTATTTCTTAAAAAATAGTAGGTTGAAAATAATGATGCCCTTCCTCCAGTACTTACACTCACTTTATGTTCAATGTTCAATGAGGGGTCCAGTAAAATTTTAAAACCTGAATTATTGATTCTGACACAAAAATCTACATCTTCCCAATAAACGAAGAACTTTTCATCAAACAAACCTATTTTTTCAAAAATATTTTTATGAACCATTAAAAAACATGCTGGAGCAAACTCAACAAATCTCTCGTCTTGTTTAACCTCAGAAATTGGTTTAAATTCATTTTCATGAATATTTAAACCTTTGTATTTATTTATGTATCCTCCAGAAAACCAAATTTCATTTGTTCCGTAGTATAAAATTTGTGGCGTTACAACCTTAGAAATTGCGCACTTGTCTTTTAACGAACTTAATAAATTTGCTTGTGTAAAAAACACATCATTATTGGCCAATAATATATATTCAAAATCGTTTTTTAAAACTTCTTGCAATACAATATTATTACCCCTTGCAAATCCAGAATTATCTTTACATTCTATGTATTGAACGGAATTACTTAAATTGTACTTATCTGATAAACTATAAACTATCTCTTTTGTTGTATCATTTGCATCATTATCAAGAAGAAAAAGAGTAAAATTGGCATTTTTTTGCAACGAAAGGCTTTGAAAAAAATCTTCTAACAACTCATCACTCTTATAAAGTATACTAATTATAGCTATTTTTCCACTCAAACTATTTTCTCCCATTTTTCTGTTTTTTCATTAAATCTTTTTACAATAGTAGCAGGACTACCTACAACAATAACATTTTGGGGAACGTCTTTTGTAACAACACTATTGGCTCCAACGATACTTCCGCTACCTATGTTGACATTAGGTAAAACAACAACACCATCACCCAGCCAAACGTTATCACCGATTATCACGACTTTATCATTTGGTAATCTTCTCAATGTTGGTGATAAAATGCGGGGATCATCTTGATTCTCGCCACTATAAATACCATGTGCATGATCCGTAATATGTACTTTACTTCCCAATAAAACACCATTACCAATTATTACCTTGTTAGTACATGCAATATGGACATTATCACTAAATCTTACAAATGTCCCTATTTCTATTGAAGGATTGTATTCAAATTCTAGATGTCTTTCAACTGCTTCAATCCAAACATTTGAACCCGTTTGAAAATTATCTCCAATCTTAATAAATTTACATCCTCTTATTTTAGCACCGCTAGATAAATGGAATCCATCGCCAACCTCTTTAATATAAAACTTCCAAATTCTCGAAGTAATTTTCTCAATTAAATAGTTATATAAATCTGGAAGTGGTCTTTTTAGATTTCTAATTATCATAAAAATTACTTTATAATTTTATAAATTCTTAAATTGATCTTTACATAAATTAAATTATATCTGATAAATTGCTTAATACACATAAGCTTATATTTTCTCTCTTTAAACCATTTTATATTTCTATAGAAAGTTTTAATTATACTAACAATTAGCCTTCTTCTCTGTAATAAAGGTATTGCCGCACCAGAGGTATTATAATCATGTACTCTATAAAGAGACACTGGTTTATCTTGAAATAATATAGATTTTATTGCCGCTGCTCGTTGAATGAAAAACCAATCCTCGGCATTAATATCCTTAGGATATACACCAATAATATTGTACAATGCCTTATTTATCATTAAAACCGCACCAGAGATTGAAGGATTCATTAAGACTTCTTCAATGATGCCTTCGTCATATTTATATTTTTCCTTATTTCCTCTATTATACTCAGTCATGGTACTGTTTAGTATAATTTCTCCTTCAGAATTAATTACTTTAGCGTCACTTACTAAAACTAATTTTCCTTTCTCTTCATTTTGCTCTAAGAGACGAACTCTTTCAGAAATAGTATTTCCATAAAGAACATCATCACTTGGCAGCCAAACAATGTACTTCCCTCTTGCTTTCGCAACTAATTCATTTGCTGTTTCGCAAACTCCTTTATTGGGTCTAAAATAATACTCTACAGAAACTAAATGTTCATTTTCCTTTATCCATCTTTTAACAATTTCCTCCGAGTTATCTGAAGAACCATCATTAATAATAATGAGCTCTTTGTTTGTATAATCTTCTTTTAAAACACTATCAAGCGCTTCTTTAACATATTTCTCATGGTTATACAATGCTGTAAGAACCGATACTAAAGGAGTATTACTCATTTTTAGAAAAAATTAACTTACGGAAATAACATCCCATAAATACAAAATATATAAAATAATTTATAGCAAATGCTATAGTAATTCCAATCAAACCAAATATATCAACACATATATACCCTAAGATAAGATATATTATGCTAAAAACAATTTCTGTTACAATAAACAATTTAGTCATTGCTTTTGCAAGCATTAAATAAGCTATCAGCCAAGCCGCTATCTTAAAAAAATCTCCAATAAGTTGAAACAAAAAAAGTTCCTGCATATCAAAAAAACTACCAGTATATAATATTTTTATTACAAGAAATCTGCACAAATAAATAACCGCGCAGCCAATAAATACAGTAGGCATTATTATTTTATAACCATAAAACATTTCTGCCCTTATATCTTTATCATTTTTAAGAGATGATAGTTTTGGCAAATAATATGTGCTCAAGGCTGTTGTAATTAGCAATAGATAACCATCTGACACTTTCATCATTCCTTGCCAGTAGCCTGCTGCATCTAAATTTACTTTCGAAATAACCATATTACGAAGTAAAATTTGAACAACTGGTGCTGTAAATACAGACACTAATGCCATCATGCTAAACCCTCCAAGTTTCTTTGCTAATTCAGTGCTAAAAGGTCTTTTAAAATAATTCCAACTAAACCAATCACTTTTAAAAACAAAAAATACAGTTACAAAAAAAATTACTGATTGCGATAGCACTATTGAATATAGCGCTCCCTCTGTTTTATAAAAATAAACTAATACAACTGTAAAGATTAAACCTATTACACTTCCTAAAGTATTTACAATTGTATATTGCTTTATTTGTCGTTTACCATTAATAATTGAAATTAAAAGACTATTTAAAGAATAAAATATAATTGTTAGTCCTAAAACTCTAATCGCATTCTCATAAATAGATGTTTTTAATATAAGTTCAGAAAAATAATTAGCGAATAACAACAACCATAAACCAAAAAAAATAGAACAAGCAATTGAGATTTTTAAAGCTGTGCTCAATAATTTTTTTTGTTTGAACTCATTACCATCATATTCCGCAGTATATTTTACAACACCTGTATTAATCGCTCCATTAGAAACTGTTAAAATTATAGCAACACCTGCAGGACCAGTAAACATTGCAACAACCTTGTTTGCAATAAAACCTGATGCAATGCGAATAAATGTAGTAATTGCTGAATATAAGGAAGTCTTAATTAACTGCAAATCAATAAAAATTTATAACATCAACAACTCTTTTAATCTCTTCATTAGTCATAACCGGACTTATTGGCAAGCTTAAAACTTCTTCATGAATCTTTTCTGTAATTGGCATCGAAAGATTATTCAAAAATGTATAACATTTTTGTTTATGAGGAGGAATTGGATAATGTATCAATGTTTGTATCTGATTTTGTTCTAGATACTTCTTTAAATCATCTCTTTCATTTGAACGTATTACGAAAAGATGCCAAACATGTTCATCAGAATTAATAATGGTAGGAACAATAATTTTACTGTTCTTAATATTTGAAATATAATAATCTGCTATCTCCTTACGGCGATTATTTTCTTTATCAATATAGTCAAATTTAACACTTAAAAAAGCAGCTTGAATTTCATCCATCCTACTATTTAGTCCTTGATAATTATTAACATATTTTTCTAAAGACCCATAGTTTGCAATTGCTCTGACAATATTTGCCAATTCAGGATTTTTCGTAGTTACAGCTCCCGAATCACCTAAAGCACCAAGATTTTTACCTGGATAAAAACTAAAACCTGCAGCATCACCTAAATTACCAGTCTTTATTCCATTCCAAGTTGCGCCTATAGCTTGTGCGTTATCTTCTATAACTTTTAAATTATACTTTTTGGCAAAACTTTCTAATTCTAAACTCCAGCAAACTCTACCATATAAATGCACAATCATAATGGCTTTGGTTCTAGATGTTACTTTTGATTCTAGTTTGCTAATATCTAAATTAAATGTTTCTAAATCAGGCTCCGCTAAAATTGGCACCAAGCCATTGTCAGTAATGGCAAGTAGTGATGCAATGTAAGTATTTGCCGGAACAATTACTTCATCTCCCTCTTTCAAAATACCTAACTCAATATATCCTTTAAAAATTAACCTTAAAGCATCTAGCCCATTAGCAACACCTATCGCATTCTCAACTTTTATATATGAAGCCAGTTTCTGTTCAAAAGTTTTTAATTTATCGCCCAATAAGAACCAACCTGAATCAATTACTTCAGATGCTGCCTTTTTTAGTTCTGAAGCATATTGTTCATTAATCTTTTGAAGATCTAAAAATTTAATCATTATTTTCTATATTTTTTATTTCACTTTGCGTTAACTTTCTAATTAATCTCGCTGGAGTTCCTCCTATAATTGAATAATCCGAAAAAGAACTATTTACAAAACTATTTGCAGCAACAACACAAAATTTACCTAGAATTACATTAGGCATAATAATGACACTTGCTCCTATCCAAGAATGATCACCTATTATTACTTCCCCTTTAACTATTGGAAATATACGCTGAAGCATTTGTGATGCATTTGGTCCAGAACCTGACATCAAATTTACATTTTGTGCGAAGCTAACATAATTCCCAATTTTTACTTTCGCATTAAACCCCTCAACTATCGAGTTAATTCCAAAGTAACAATTTCTACCAACTTCTAATATATTCTCTGCAGAACCAAAAAGTCTTACATTACTTGCTATTTTAGTATAATCACCAATACATACATTATTTACATTAGAATCCTTTTCTATGTAAACCTCTTTACCAAGATTAATATTAGAAGTTATCATTTATAAATTTATTTTGATGTAATTTTTAATACATTCGCTAATATAAATCATCTCAGCTCGACTTAGATTTTGATGGTTCGGAATAAAAAAAGCATCTTCACCATAAAAAACACTACATTGAATTCCATGCTTAAATAAGTATTCTTTAGCTGAGCTCAAATCTTTAATTATATTATTGTTATTCAAGAGTAATACCGATGGAACAATTTTTTCTTTTGTCTCAAATCTCAAAGTGAATCCTAATTCAGATAATTGAGAAAATGCAAATTCAAAATTTTCTTTTCTTTGCAGCAAAAGTTTCTGTTCATTTTGCAAGCTGTCCGACAAAACATTTTTGATATATCTTTCTTCTTCGAAAGTTATTAAAGAAGATCTATTATTAAAATCATCAACATTTTTAACAATCAACCCACCTATTTGAATTGGAAAGAATTTCGGAAAACTATAAATTGAAAAATCACCATATTTTCCAATTTTATCATTTTTATCTTGACTAAAAAAAGTAGTACAACAATCTTCGATAATTGGTATGTTCATTTTTTTTAGATCTTCCATTTCTTGAAATGGATATCCGAACTCATGATTAACAAATATTACTTTAGTCTCTGCAGTAATCTCACGATTCCATCTACAAATTTGTTCTATTTCTTTTGTAACACATGAACTAATATAAAAATTATTTGATGTAGTTAAAATTGTTACTAAATCAGTTCTATCAAGTTTATAATGATTGAGTGCCAATTTAATCGCTTCACGCCCATTTAAAGTATATTGCCAATTATTACCAAATTTATTGTCAAAATATACTTTGTCATAATTAGATTCTTGCAAATCATTATTATGCTCGATAAACTCAGTTTTAAACGGGCTAATTCTAAATGAAGGAAGTAAAAAAGGGTCTGGATTATATATAAACATCTATTGAATTTTTTTTAAAAAAGTAGCTTTAAGACTTAAATCACATCCTATACTTTCTTTAAATTCACATAAACCGTGATTTGGAATAGAATTCTCCGTTGACGGCCCTATATCGACAATGTTTATACCAACACTTTCATAATATTTAAAAATTTCATGAGATAAAAAATTCATTGTTTTACATTCTGAATATAAAGGCAAATCCCCCCAATATATAACTTGAACTATCCCTTCACTAACATGGAATACAATTGCAGATGCAATGGCAATATCTTCTTTTTTGACCAAAAAGAAATCACCTTGTATTACCGAGGTTGTCTTTTGCACTAATTCCCATGACATTCTAAGAGGAAAACCTCGTTGCTTTCGATTATCTGCAATTATATCATAGGCAATATGACAATCTTTTTCTTCTAATTTTTCAAAAGACAGGTCAAATTTCAAGCTTCTTTTCAAATTTTTCTTAGCATTGTACCAAATTTTAGACATATAATCTTCAACAACTTTATCTGTCGAAAATTGATAATTTACGTCTAAATTTATCTGTTCAAAGTTAGCTCTGAACAGAGAGCTTTGCTGCTTTGTAATAAAATTATTATTATAAAAAAGTGGTGGTAAAACAATTTTAATTCCTTTAAAATCATTTGCTCTACTCCACTCTTCCAATACTTTAACAGCTGAATCAATTTGGTTAAGCCCAATATCATCATTAGCTAATTGAAATCCTCCAAAAGGGGCTGAAAAAGGAGAAAGCAAAATTCCATCTCTTAACCCAAGAATAATTCCAAGTCTTATCTTCGTATCTTTGAAAATTAAATAAAAAACCTTTTCACATTTATCTTCATTTAATCGATTAAAGTCCCCAGAATTAAACGTATGATATTTTTTCAGCAAGACATTATCATAGTAAACTGAATCAACTTCTATAATTTCCATTTCAGATATTCTTTATAATTTCTTAGATAATCATTTTCGCTATACTTTTCAGATGCAAGGACTAATAATATCGATCCAGAAGAGAAACTTTCTAAATCTCTCCAAATTCCCGGTGGAACATACAAGCCATAATTAGGATTATTTAATGTAATGCTCCTTTTTACTTTACCATCATCTAATATTACATTAAAACTACCACTTGCAGCAATAATCAATTGATGTAACTCCTTGTGTGCATGTGCACCTCGACTTTCACCGCCGGGAACATCATATAAATAATATATTCTTTTTACTTCAAAAGGAAGTAAATTCTCCTGATGATCTAAAACTGTTATATTACCAGATTGATTTTGTATTTGAGGCAGTTCAATCACAGAGCAATTAAATACGTTACTCATTTTTCAACAATTTATATTTATCAAAGTCTCTAATGTAATCTTCCTCATTATAAAATTCATCAGAAACAATTAATGCTAGAGAATTAGTGGAAAAATTCTCTAAACTACGCCAATACATTTTAGGTATATATAAACCATAGTAAGATCTATTTAACTGAAATTTCAATTCTCTTTCTCCATCATTCAAAACAACATCAAAGCTGCCAGAAAGAGCAATAATAAACTCCTGCTGTTCTTTAAAAGCATGTCCTCCTCTCATTTCTCCTCCAGGTACATCGTAAATCCAATAAGTTCTTTTGATTTCGAATGGTAATTGTTCTAGATTTTCAAAAAAAGATAAATTTCCTCTTGGATCCTGTATTTTTGGCAAAGTAATTAATAATGGCTCCATTTTATTTCAGATATATAATATCACTTTCTTTTTAGGTAATAATAATTATAAATTAAACTTTTACAACGAATTCAACTGTTTTGCTACTCTCTTTATTATTAAAACAAATAATGACAAAAATGTTCCTAAAAATAGACCCAAAAATACAGCTTTAATTTTTCCAACTCTTTCCTTTTTCAGAGGCAAAATGGGTCTGTCAATTACCTGAATTAAAGGAGTCTCTTTACGTAGAGTTACTTTAGCTAATTCAGCTTGTTTTACCAATTCAGTTAATATTGCTGTATTAGCTTGAACATCTACTTGTCTTCTAACAGAAGGTGCCCTACGAACATTTAAAGCTGGATTTAAATTAAAAGTGTTATCATTTGCAACAGCAACTCCTGTAATCGCTCCATTAAGTTCGCCTCTAATAGAATCAACTTGTCTTTCTAATATTAACATATTGATTCTTGCCTTTTTACTTTTTGTTTCCACATAGAACTTTCCAACCTGTACAGCCAAAGCTTCGCAAAAATACTTGGCAAATAATTCATTTTTTGAAGAAACATCCATAGTAATTATTGATACTTTTTTATCTTTTTGATTAACCATTAAATCTGATTTAGACAAATCAGTATAAATTACTCCTAAAATACTATCGTGTTCTCTTGTAAATTTTTTTTGATCAGCATTTGGCAGAAACTTAATTGAAGTAATTTTTGGCTTATCAGACCATTTTTTTCTCCAGTCATTATTCTGAATATACATTTCTGCAAGAGAAATAACTTTACCATTTACATTCACTGGAGACAACAGAGTTTTTTGTACCATTGTTCGAGATTTAAAAAGTTCAGTTAAATTTGAACCTGCAAAAATTCCTCCTCCACTACCTCCTAAATCCAATCCAAAAGAACTAGCTAAGCCTAAGGCTCCACCTAGACCTCCAGATCCTTTTTCATCTTCTACAGCAAATGTTAATGTTGCTGTGTAAATAGGTTTTTTAATAAATGAATAAGCTAAAACAACTCCAGCTCCAATTATAGAAGACAATACAATTACTTTCCATTTAGAAAGCAAATATGCATACCATTGCTTTGCTTTTTGTATTAATTCTTTTAACGACATTTCCTCGTTTTCAATACTTATGTTTTTCATGAAAATGATTTATTTAAAAGCCGTTACAATTAATAAAGCTAAGCTAGAGATTACACTACCAATCCCAACCCATTCTCCTGCGGTCATTTTCTTCTTTTCAGGCTTTTCAGGCACAACAATTTGAGAATCTGGTTCTACTCTAGGATATGATCTAAAAAACAAGAAAGACTGAGTTACAGATGCTTTCCCATTCGGATAAATAATATAGGCCTTTTTCTTCCATCCCTTACTATCTACACCTCCAACCGAATTTATATAGTATTTAAATCCTTTTCCATTTCTATACGGAATTTCAGAAGTGAGCAATACATTTCCAGTCACTTTAACACCTTCGTTGTAAACTGCTACTTCAATTTCATCCCCCGGAAATAATGTAACATTAGAATAATGATTTTTATCTTTTACAATTTTTTCCCAATTAACTGGAATTGTAGCGTATTTTAATTCATCTCTTAGTTTTTTTGATAACTTAGAATTAAGTGTATCTTTTTGTTTCAAATTAACTCCCTCTTGCTTTGATTTAGCCAATTCTTCGTCAGTTCCTGTTTTTTTATCAAGGTTAAGGTTTATATTTTCCAATTGTTCAATCTGTTCCTGTTTAATTGGTCTCTTAATCTTCATACCATCTAAATTAGCAATAGATGTTAAGCCTCCTGCTCGCATTACAACATTATACACCCTTTCTTTTTTATTTGCTAATACATATTTCCCAGGATAGGTAACAGCTCCACTAACTTTTACCATTTCTGGCTTTTCGTAAACTGCCATTTTACGGATATTAATCACATCAAATGGTTTTAATACAAAATTTTTAATCTGTTCGTTGTTGTCAGCAGTGATTTCGAGTTCAACTAATTCTATACGTTTCGGATCAGCATCATCTATTACATCTGATTTTATCATTCTTGCGATTTCTACTCGTTTAGAAGCCGAACCTGTCAATCCTCCTACCTGAATAACTAAATCATTCAAAGTTAAATTTTCGAAATACTCGTATTCACCTGGATTTTTAACCTCTCCGTCAATAGTAATTTTATATTCTTCTCTGAAATCAAGAATCGAATAAACTGTTATAATATCTTCTCGTTTTAATTCAATATCAGCATTTAAATCTCCTGACAAAGCATTTCCTAAATCTACATTTACAATTTCAGTCGTTAAATCAGTCTTTAAACGAATAATTCTTGCTCTTTTTGTGTAAGCATCTTCTTTTAGTCCTTCCGCTCTTGTAATAAGATCTGAAATTCTCATACCTTCACTATAAGAATAATAATCTGGTCTAAAGACCGCTCCTTCAATTTTAATACGATTTTCGAATCGATTTAAAATTTTAGTCACTCTGAAAACATCACCAGATTGTGGCAAATATGAACCATATTCACTTTCGTTGATATCATGTATCTTAAACTCTTTTCCCGTTTTTTGCATCACATTTACAGATGCTGTATATGCAAATTCATTAAATCCGGAAGCAAAAGATAATAAATCTGTAAATGTCTCTCCCTTTTTCATTTCAAAAATACCGGGACGCTTTACTTCTCCTTCTACTACAACTCTTTGAGTGTAAGCAGGGATTCTGATAACATCGTTATCTCGTAAGTTTACATTATCTGATTGATCTCCTTTTACTAAAAACTTATAAATATCAATATTCTTATAAACCTTATTATTTCTAATTAACTCTATATTTCTGTAACTACCATTTTTCCCAGGTCCCCCGGCTAAATGTAAAGCATTATAAACAGAAGCTAAAGATGAAATGGAATAATTTCCTGGTTGCTTACCTCCTACAATTGTCACTTTAATTGTTCTTATATCGCTTAAACTAACGCTAACTTGAGATTGTCCAGATCTTACGGTACTGTATACTCTTGCGATTGCAGCTTTAATTTTTTGTGAAGCTGCTTCAATAGACATTCCTGCAACTGCAATTTGACCAACATTCGTAATTGAAACCTTACCTTCAAAATTTACCGGAACAGTATCTTCAAATTGCTGAACACCATATACACTCACCTCTAATTTATCTCCCGGTCCCAGAACATAATTTACTGGTGTTGCCATTTTTAGATCTGGTTCAAAATTCAAAGTCGGATTATCAAATAATTCAGATCCAAAAATTAAAGCATTTAATGAATCCTTTATTTTTTCGTTTTTAATTTTTTCCTGTTTTCTTCCAAATTCAGAATCTTTATCAAATTCTTTTGATTTATCATCTTTCTTTTTATCCTTATCTTTTTTATCCTTATCCTTATCCTTATCTTTCGAGTTCTTCTTTTCATATTCCGTAACTCGAATTCTTAATTTATCAAATTCACTTTGACTCATCCCTTTTGACAAAGCCATAGATTCAACATCATTAATTGTCGCATTATTACTTTTTAACTGAGAAACTATCTTTGCAATTTCATCATCTGATAAATAATCAACTTTTACAGTACTTAAATCTTTAGATTTTATTATATCTTGTGCATTTGCATTAAATGACATTAACATAATACAAAACAGAGCAAGAACATATATTATCTTTTTCATATATAAATTAGAATTAACCATGAAATTTGGTATAAAGAGTGTTTGAAATTTTTATGAATATTGTTTTTGATAATAATCTTTATAAGAACCAGATGTTACGTTTTGTAACCATTCTTCGTTATTCAAATACCAATTTATTGTTCTTTCTAAGCCTTCTTCAAAAGTAACAGATGGTTTCCATCCTAATTCTCTATTAATTTTTGAAGCATCAATTGCATAACGTAAATCATGACCTGGTCTGTCTTTTACATATGTAATCAATTCTGCTGAAGTTCCACTTTCTCTTCCTAATTTTCCATCCATAATTTGGCATAATAATTTTACCAAATCAATATTTTTCCATTCGTTGAACCCTCCAATATTATATGTTTCATGATTTTTTCCTTCATGAAAAACTAAATCTATTGCAATGGCATGGTCTTCAACAAAAAGCCAATCCCTTGTATAATTTCCATCTCCATAAACTGGCAAAGGTTTATTATTAATGATATTATTAATAAAAAGAGGAATTAATTTTTCAGGGAAATGAAATGATCCATAATTGTTTGAACAATTAGTTAACACATATGGTAAACCATAAGTTTCGCCATATGCCCTCACAAAATGATCAGAACTGGCTTTTGAAGCCGAATAAGGAGAATTAGGATCATAAGAAGTCGTTTCAGTAAATAATCCTTCCGCACCTAATGAACCATAAACTTCATCTGTACTAATATGGTAAAATCTTTTTCCTTCAAAATTATCTTTCCATTGATCTTTAGCTGCATTTAACAAATTCATAGTTCCAATAACATTCGTTTTTACAAATGCCAAAGGATCTTCTATAGAACGGTCAACATGAGATTCTGCTGCTAAATGTAAAACTCCTTGAAAGTTATGTTCTGCAAAGAGTTTATTTATAAATTCCTCATCAACTATATCGCCTTTTACAAAAGTATAATTAGAATTATTTTCAATATCCTTAATGTTTTCTAAATTACCTGCATACGTTAATGTATCTAAATTGAATATTTGATATTCAGGATATTTATTTACAAAACGTCTTACTACATGCGATCCAATAAAACCAGCACCACCAGTTATAAGAATTTTTTTCATTTTACTTTCAATTAATTTAACAAATCAGATTTTTGCTTTTCTAATTCACTATAAATATCCTTTACTTCTTGTGAATTTTCCTTATGCAGGATTAAATTTGCCGATTCAGTATATACAAAAATAGTATTCTTTAATCCTAAAAATGTAGTATGCTTATCACAACCTATAACCATATTCCCATTCTTATCAATAGGATGATTTTTAGAAATCAGATAATCATAAACTGACTCAAAAGAACCTAAATCTGACCATGAAAAAGCTGCGGGAACTACTTTTATTTTCTTACTGCGTTCCATCACAGCGTAATCAATACTAATCGATGGAATTTCTAATGACAAATCAAGATCTAAAAATCCATTTTTACTCGATTCCCAAACAATCTTAGACTTCTCATAAACGTCAGGTTGAAATTGCTTCAATTCGTCTAAAAGAACTCCGGCTTTGAAACAAAACATACCACTATTCCATAAAAAATTGCCTCTTGAAATAAAATCTTTCGCAGTAGTTTCATTCGGTTTTTCACGAAATGAAATTACTTGATCTCCTTTTGATTCAATATAACCATATCCAGTTTCCGGCTTGGTTGGAATAACTCCAAATGTCACAATAAAACCATCTTCAGCTTTTGAAATTGCTTCATCAATAGCGTTATTATAATTTTCCATCAAATCTATAATATGATCAGATGGTGTTACTATTAATATATCGTCTGTTTTTGATGCAAATGCAGCAAATGCAATTGCCGCAGCAGTATTTCTGGGAGTCGCTTCAACAATATTTATATATTCTGTTTCAGACTTTTTCATCACTTTTTCACTTAAATGATGATTATCAACATTCCCCACAACCATCACCTTATTTGCTAAATGACTATTACGATCAACAGTCATCTCAAATAAAGATTTATCCTCAAATATTTCTAAATATTGTTTTGGTTGACTCTTGCGAGAAAGGGGCCATAATCTACTTCCTACTCCACCTGTTAAAATTACATGTGTAATTGTTTTTTCTGTACTCATTATCTTTAAATAAAAAAAGGTTTACCTACTATAATCTGTTATCAGCTATAGCTCCCAGCACTCCTTTTACATCATATAATAAACTATTATCGTTTTGCAACTCTGAAAAATTTAAATTAAAAAACTCAGCATGTGCAACTCCTAATACAATTGCATCGAATTTTTCTTTTGGAACTGAATTGATTGTTGTCAATTCATATTCTTCTTTCACTTCTTCAACATTTGCTAAAGGATCATAAATTGTAACTGATATACCATACTCTGCTAATGCTTTAATTACATCAACAATTTTAGTATTTCTTACATCAGGGCAATTTTCTTTAAATGTGATACCAAGCATTAATAGCTTAGCTCCATTAACGGAAATTCCTTTTTTGATCATTAATTTGACAACTTGAGAGGCAATATATTCTCCCATACTGTCATTTAAACGTCGTCCGGCTAAAATTATTTCAGGGTGATATCCAAATTCCTGTGCTCTTTGGGCCAAATAATAAGGATCAACACCAATACAGTGTCCGCCAACTAAACCTGGCTTAAAAGGTAAAAAATTCCATTTTGTTGCTGCAGCCGCTAGTACTTCCTGAGTATCAATATTCATTAGATTAAATATCTTCGCTAACTCATTTACAAAAGCAATATTTATATCTCGTTGAGAGTTCTCTATCACTTTAGCTGCTTCTGCAACTTTTATAGATGGTGCCAGATGAGTTCCGGCTGTAATAACTGATTTATACAAGGCATCAACCTTAATTCCAATATCAGGAGTTGAGCCAGATGTAACTTTTAAAATTTTCTCTACTGTATGCTCTTTATCTCCTGGATTTATTCTCTCAGGTGAGTATCCCGCAAAAAAATCTTCATTAAAAACAAGTCCTGAAATTTTTTCTAAAACAGGAACACATTGCTCTTCTGTTACTCCAGGATATACTGTAGATTCATAAATAACAATATCACCCTTTTTTAATATTTTACCAACTGATTCACTTGATTTATATAAAGGTGTTAAATCTGGACGATTATTTTTATCTACAGGAGTAGGAACTGTTATTATAAAATAATTACATTCTGAAATATCTTCTAAAGAATTTGAACAATATAAGCCTCTTTCAGTATTTGAACTATTAACCAATACTTTTTTTAAAGTCTCACTATCAACTTCTAATGTACTATCGAAACCAGAATTTAAACTTTTTATTCTTGACTCATTTATATCAAAACCTACAACAGGATATTTTGTAGCAAATAATCTAGCTAAAGGCAAACCAACATAACCTAAACCTATAACGGCAATTTTAATATCGTTACCCATTTTACTCTCTTTTTTACTAATTTCGTTCATCACAATTCACAGCTTCGCCTCTCTGTGTCACATAAATGTAACACAGATATTAAAAGTTCAATTTTGCGCAAATATAAGGTATTACTTCTACTTATTCAATACGGTTTACCTTAAAGCATTAAAGAAAATAACAAAACCCTTTAATACAGTAGTAATCCGCAAATTATAGTCCAAATAAATCTGCAATAACAATAGAAAACAGGAAATAAAACCTAAAAAATAAGATTTTATTTCCTGTTTCCTATTTATTTTATCTTTAAAACGAATTATTTATATTTAATTTTCAAGACACAACCTAACGATTCTAGTATTAGAATATAATGTGTCTTTGAAACTTCCTGTACTATTGCCTCTTGGTTACTAAATACTCCCGATTCCAATTTTATCTTATCTCCAACTTGAATTGTTGCAACCGATACTTCACTAATATTAGGTGATGACAGGCTAGATTTAATAATACTAATTTCTTCATCTTTTACTATAGCAGGTTTCCCTAACCAAAACAAATACCTTATAACTCCTGCAACTTCAAAAACACTATTACGATCAGTATCATTTAACTGAACAAAAACATAAGAATTAAACAAAGGAACTTCAATTTTTTTCTTACGATCTGACCATTGCTTTACCTGAGTAATTAATGGACAATAACATTCAATGCCTGCTTGATTTAGTTTTTCAGCAACCTTCTTTTCCCATTTAGGCTTTGTGTATATTACGTACCAATTCATAATCTTTCTTTTAATTGAAACAAAACATTAAAATCACAACTAAGAACCTATTCCTTTATATATAAAACCTATTGACTCCACTTCCTTGGCATTCAGAATATTCCTTCCATCAAAAAGGAACGCAGGCTTATGCATCGAATCATATATTTTTTGCCAATCGTAAGTTGTAAACTCATCCCATTCTGTCAGAATTGCAATTGCATGAGCTCCTTCGCATGCTTTATAAGCATCTTCAAATATTGACAATGCTTTGCTGTTTTCTTCAACAGACCTCGTTTGCAAATAATCCAAATCGCTCAACATTTTATTTCTCGAAACTTTTGGGTCATAGACCGAAATTTTAGCCTGTTCATTAATCAAATCATCCGCAACATAAATAGCAGCAGATTCTCGAGTATCATTTGTGTCTTTTTTGAAAGCCCATCCTAAAAATGCAATTTTCTTATCGGCAACTGTATTATATAAAGTCTGAACAATTTTATTAGAAAACCTTCTTTTTTGATGATCGTTCATTATAATCACCTGCTCCCAATAATCTGCAACTTCATTTAATCCATATGATTTAGCTATGTATACTAAATTCAGAATATCCTTTTGAAAACATGATCCACCAAAACCAACTGATGCTTTTAAAAATTTTGAACCAATTCGTGAATCCATCCCAATTGCTTTTGCTACTTCATTAACATCTGCACCTGTCTTTTCACATAATTCAGACATTGCATTTATAGATGAAATTCGTTGAGCTAAGAAAGCATTTGCTGTTAATTTTGACAATTCTGATGACCAAACATTAGTTGTTAAAATCTTAGATTTATCTACCCAATTTGCATACACATTAACTAAAGCATTTATTGCATCCTGTCCTTCTGGCGTTGTATCACCTCCAATTAAAATCCGATCAGGATTTAATAAATCAGTTACTGCGGTGCCTTCTGCCAAGAATTCCGGATTTGATAAAATTTGAAATTGAACTCCATTTCCTGTATTATCTAATATACTTTTGATAGCTTCAGCAGTTCGAACTGGCAAAGTAGATTTTTCAACAACAATTTTATTTTGTTTTGCAACCTTAGCAATCTGTCTTGCACATAATTCAATATACTTTAGATCTGCAGCCATTCCTTTTCCTTTACCATAGGTTTTAGTTGGCGTATTTACAGATATAAAAATCACCTGAGCTTCATCAATTGCTTTTTCAACTTCTGTAGAAAAGAAAAGATTTCTACCTCTTGCTTCAGCGACTATTTCTGCAAGTCCTGGCTCATAAATTGGAATATTATCTGTATTTGGATCATTCCAATCTTTAATTCTTTGTTCGTTCAAATCAACAACTGTAACTTGAATATTTGGACATTTTTGAGCAATTACTGCCATAGTTGGACCTCCAACATAACCTGCACCAATGCAACAAATTTTTGTAATTTCCATTTAACTTTATATTATGTAATCTATACTTTATTTTAAATTATCCCAATACCAATTTACAGCCTCTCTTAACCCTTCTTTCAAAGAGTATTTCGGATTGTAATCTAATATTTTTTTCGCCTTATCAATACTTGCTAAAGAATGAGGAATATCTCCAATTCTATTATCACCATGAATAATCGGCACATCTGCAATTTTTGAATCATATTCAGACAAATATTCTTTAAGATATTGAACCAAATCATTCAAAGTATTACGATCTCCAAAAGCAGTATTATAAACTGTATTGACTGCTTCTGGCTTTTGACATTTCATTGCCAATTCATTCATCTGAATCACATTGTCTATATAGGTAAAATCTCTGGAATAATTCCCGTCTCCATTTATTACCGGACTTTCATAATTCATTAATTGTGTAACAAATTTTGGAATTACTGCTGCATAAGCCCCATTAGGGTTTTGTTTTCTCCCAAAAACATTAAAATAGCGTAATCCAATAGTTTCAAAACCATACGTTTTTCCAAAAATCTCTGCATATAATTCGTTTACATATTTTGTGATAGCATATGGAGACAATGGTTTCCCAATCACATCTTCTACTTTTGGCAACCCTTCAGAATCTCCATACGTAGAAGAACTTGCTGCATATATAAATCTTTTTATTCTCGCATCACGTGAAGCCATCAGCATATTTAAAAAACCAGAAACATTTACATCATTAGTAGTAATCGGATCATTTATAGATCTTGGAACAGAACCTAATGCAGCCTGATGCAGAACATAATCAACTCCTTCAACCGCTAATTTACAGTCTTCCAAACTTCGTATATCTCCCTCGATTAATTTAAAATTTGGATTCTCTAAAAAATCTTTTAAATTTTCATGATAACCTGTCGAGAAATTATCCAGACAGATAACTTTATGGCCTTTATCTAAAAAATATTCACATAAATTCGAACCTATAAATCCTGCTCCTCCTGTTATTAAAATAGTATTTCGAGTAAATGTTTGCATCTGAAATTATTTTTTTAATAATCTTTTATAAATAGTTTTTACAAAACTTGATTTCTCTACTTCATCATGATACCCGTTTGAATAAGCTCCATAACCATAACCGTAGCCAGATCCGTATTTTGCTTTATTCTCATACCCATTCAAAACTATACTAGCATTATTTAATTCCCCCCTTTTGATTCTTGTGTTCAACAACGTAATCATATCTTTTTTAGTATAGTTTTGTCTAACAATATACAAGGTAACATCTGCATATTGTGCCAACTCTAAAGCATCAGACACTAAACCTACTGGCGGGGTATCTAAAATAATATAATCGTACTTTTGCTTTAATTCATCAATTAATTCTTTCATCGCGTCACTCAAAATTAATTCTGAAGGATTTGGCGGTATTGGCCCGGAAAGAATAACATCTAAATTTGGCACTTTTGTTGAGCTTATAATTTCTGATAAACTATTTTGCTTAATTAAATAATTTACAACTCCAGTTTGAGTAGTTAAGCCAAACTCATCAGCTAATCTGGGTTTTCTCAAATCCAATCCAACAATCACAGTTTTCTTTTCACTCAGAGCAAAAACTGTTGCAATATTAATAGAGCAAAATGTTTTACCTTCTCCACTTATAGACGAAGTAATCATTAACGTTTTTGTACCATTAACCTGCTGTTTTTTATACAGAAATTGTAAAGATGAGCGTATTCCTCTAAAAGCTTCTGACAACGCTGATTTTGGTTTATCAAAAACCGCTAAGCTTTTAGCATCCTTATTAACTCCAATGACTCCGATTAATGGTATCTGACTTACTTTACTAATATCATCAGCATTTTGAACTGAATTATTGATAAAGAAAATTCCAAAAACAACTAATAGAGGAATCAGTATGCCTAAAAACAATGCCAGTATGTAATTAACCGAAGTTTTGGGACCAATTAAGCCCCCGCCAATATCTTTTGCAGGATCAATAAAATGAATATCTGATAAATTCGACGCTTTAACAATTTCGGCTTCATTACGTTTTTGAAGAAACTCTGTATAAATATTATCATTTAGATCATATTTTCGCTTGATTTTCAATAATTCCTGTTGTTCTTCCGGCAATCTTCTAACTGTACTTTCAGCCTCTCCAATTTTAGCATTTACCAATGACAAATCATACAATAAGGAAGATTTTGCTGAAGCAATATTTTCCAACAAAACGCTCTTTACTGCTTGCATTTGGCTATCGAAATCTTTGAAAATTTTCTCACTTTTAACAGCATAACTCATTTCTGATCTTTGTGCAGAAAGCTCAATAAGCTTTGACACATTAGCCACTATATTTGGATCTTCAATTCCCGCAACAGATGGTGCTGGTAAGCGCGAATAATCAACACTATTGCTCAGATAAGCTTTTAAAGAATTATAATATGTGATTTTCCTTGTAACCTGATCCTTTTGAAGATCAAAATCCATTATCTTATCAGAAACCTTTGCTCCTCCTCCTTCAATTTCATAGATATTTTTATCTTTTCTAAAAGTTTTAAGTTCATTTCCAGTCTGCTTTAATTGCGATTCCATTGCAACAAGGGTACTATCTATAAATCTTATGGTATTATTGGCAAATTGATTTTTTCCATCTAACTGAATTTTGATTAACATTTTAACTGTCGAATTCAAATATTCAACCAACCTTGCTTTATTAGTCCCGTGCATTCCCAAAGTTAAAATAGAACCTCCTTTGTCATCAGCATCAATACTTATTCCTTTGTAACGAGAAACAGTACCGTCAAAATCATTAAATTGAACAAAATATTCATTCCCAACATAGAACCCGGGATTTTCTTTTATTTCCAATTTCCAATTTAAAAAAGGTATAGAAACTTGTTGGCCAACTTTAAATCTTTTAATGTATTCTACTGGCTGAACCGCCGTACTAGAATAAGTATTTTCAGAATAATTTACTATTGATACTGAATTACTTTCAAACGGTATACGAATTTCATACTCGTCTGGACTTAAAAATTTAATTTTAATTAAGGTATTTGCTAATTGTCCTTTCGTCTTATCTATATTAACATAAAACGGAACAGCACCGTAAGAATCTACTAAATTGTATTTTCCTTGAGTGAGATAATCAATATAATACTGCAACTTATTAACTACTTGTTCATTATGAGATCTGGATTGTAGTATTGTAGAAATACCTGTCACTTGATCAGAGATTCCGCCCCAATTAAAAACCAAACTTGTATTAGAAGTAAAAAAAGGATTGCTTTCTTCTTTAATAGAAATAACAGTTTCCATTCCATAAATTTTCTCTTTACGAACGTTAACCTGATATGCAATAACAAATGCAATAATTAAACTAACTAAAAACCATTTCCAATAACTGGCAATTTTTAGTAAGAACCCTTTAAAATCAAAATTGGAATGATTTTCAAAAATGGAAAAATCTTTTATATCTAACATCTTTATATCTTAGCTTTAATTTTTGATAATTAGATAAACAGTTGTCGCAAGAGATAACAATGTAATTATTGTGCCTATAGACTGTATACCAGTCTGACCTGTTCCCCAAGTTTTTTGCCTTAATGGTTTCACATAAATATAATCATTTGGCTGTAAATAATAATAAGGTGATTTCATTACGTTAGCATCTGTCAGATCTATTTCATGCATTTGCACTCCTGTAGGAGTTTGTCGTATCACCGTCACAGCTTTCCTATTTCCAACTGTAGTAATATCTCCCGAATTAGCAATCGCCTCCATAATATTTACATGTTCCTGAAACAATGTTTTAGTACCTGTATTACCAACTTCTCCATTTATAGTATATCTAAAACCTGCTAATTTAACCGTAACAAAAATATTTGCTTCACTCTTAAAGTATTCTTCAAGCAGTTTTTTCTCAATCATACCTCTCACTTCTTCAAGAGTATAACCAATAACGTTTATCTCACCTAAAATTGGCATTCTGATATTCCCATGATCATCTACTGTAAATCCGTCAAAGTATAGGGCAGCCTCAGATCTACCTGTTGCTGATGTGGCACTTTCTGTTTTGCTGAAAATAGATACCAGCTTAGGATCTATTGCTTTTATATTAACGCTTAAAACATCATTAACCTGCAATCTATACGGTTTAGACTCTACTGCTGCAACTGTATTTTGCTCTCCTGTTGAATTCTTATCCTGTAAGTATACCAAATCTTTAATGGGAATACATGAGGTAAAAAATGAGCTAATTAATAGTAGAATATAAATGCTTTTTTTTGTCATTATTTCAATTTTATCGGCAAATATAGTTTTTCCTTTAATCTTTAAAAAATCTATATTTTATTGGGGTTTTAGTTAATTATTTTTGAATGTTTTTTCAAATGGAACTCTATGTATAATACTTCTGCCAAGAGTTACTTCATCAGCATATTCCAGCTCATCTCCTACAGATATTCCTCTTGCAATTGTAGAAATTACAATTTCCGACTCGGCAATTTGTTTGTAAATATAAAAGTTTGTCGTGTCTCCTTCCATTGTTGAGCTAAGAGCAAAAATAATTTCGACTACTTTTCCAGATTTGACTTTTCCAACCAAACTTGAAATATTCAACTGACTTGGACCTACACCTTCAATAGGCGAAATTTTACCCCCTAAAACATGATATATCCCCTTATATTGTCCAGTATTTTCAATAGCCATAACATCCCGAATATCCTCAACCACACATATTGTCTGATGATTTCTTCCTTCATTGGCGCAGATCTCACACATTTTGGTATCTGAAATATTATGACAACTTTCACAAAATTTAATATTCTCACGCATATTTAATAATGCCTGAGACAAAAAACCGGTTTGTTCTTTTGGTTGTTTAAGCAAATGAAGAACCAGTCGCAATGCCGTACGCTTCCCAATTCCAGGCAACTGCGACATTTCATTGACTGCTTTCTCTATTAATTTTGATGAAAATTCCATGGCAACAAAAATAACACTTTTAATGGTTCAGCCATCTTAGAGACAAGTAAATTCAATGCTTGTTTATAATAGAAATCATATTAGCCAAGAATCCTCATATTTATGCAATACGATTCTTTCAAATTAAATAATTCAATGGAGTGAAATATATCTAAAAAACTAATACTGATTTGTAGCCAATAAAACCAATGTACAAGCAACTTCGGCTTTAATATTATTTAGTTCTAATAATTGATACAATTCCGGATTTTCAGTCCCCGGATTAAAAACAACTCTTTTAGGTTGTGCTTCAATAATATAATTATAGTAATCTCGCTGACGAGCAGGATTTAAATACAATGTAACAGTATCTATATTTTTAACAGGTATAGCTTTAGTATGAATTTTTACACCTGCAACTTCACCACTATTCTGACCGATTGCCAAAACTGTATGCCCTTTTTGAACTAACATATTAATTGCTCTGAAAGCGTAACGTTCTGGCTTTGTGGTAGCACCAAGAACTAAAGTTTTTTTGTTTTTCATTTTTTCAATATCTAGCGCAAAAGTAATGAAAAAGTCCGAGCAAACTCTATGATATTGATTTAGAATTACTAGCAAAAAAAGATAATAACTTAATACCAATATGTTCTGAAGTACTAAAATTTGATTATTTTTACTTTACTAACCAAAACAATATGGATTTATTCATTTATTTATTTGCCGCACTTTTTTCTGTTTTAAACCCAATAGGCACTGTTCCAATTTTTGTTGGACTAACGCAACATGATTCTCAAAAGGAACGTTCAAGAATTTCACTTTGGACAGCCATAAATGTTTTCATCATTTTAATAGTCTCCTTTTTTATAGGACAATATGTTTTAACTTTTTTCGGAATAAGCATTGATGCCCTGCGAATTGCCGGCGGAATTGTAATTGTAAATTCCGGATTTTCTTTATTATCTGGTAAATTCAATAAAAAACGAGGAATTAATAAAAAGATAGAAAATGAAGCTCAACAAAGAAATGATATCGCATTAACTCCATTAGCGATTCCAATGTTGGCTGGCCCTGGATCAATTTCTTTATTGATTGCTTTCTACCAAGAACATCATCAAATGGAAGAAATTGCGATTTCAAGCTTAGCCATTTTTGCAATTGCCGTAGCTATTTTTGCCATCTTAAAAAGCGCTCATTATTTAGCACGAATATTAGGAGCATCCGGAATTGTGGCAATTTCCAGGATAGTTGGTTTCATAGTTATTTCTATTGGAATTCAATATATAGTAAGTGCAATTGTAAATATTATAAAAGGAAATTTTTAATACTAATAGTTATTAGTAAAAAATAAAAGGGATAAAATTACATTGTAACTTTATCCCTTTTATTTTTAAAATTTCTTGACTTAGCTCCTTGGTAAAAAAACCTCTGCCATCATACATCTTGCACTACCACCGCCGCAAGCTTCGATAGTATCTAAACTTGAACTCAAAATTTCTGCATGTTTTTCTAACTGTTCAATTTGTTTCGCAGTCAGACTTTGATGAGCTGAAGCACTCATAACGATATATCTCTTATCATTAGTTCCTCGAACTTCCAGCATATTACCAGCAAAATTATTTACCTGATCTTCACTTATCAGAATAACTTCTTTCTTATCATCTTTTAAATTTTCCAAAACCATTTTACGTTCTTTTTTATCATCTATACAATCTGCACAGATAACCGCAAAAGTTTCACCTAGGCACATCATAACATTTGTATGATAAATTAACTTGCGTTCACCATTCACCGTTTGGAAAGCCTCAAATATTACTGGAGCATAATCAAAATCTTCACAAAACTCAATAAATAGTTCTTCATCTGCACGAGGAGACAATGCACAATATGCTTTTGCATTTTCTCTGTCTAAAAGCAAGCTTCCAGTTCCTTCAAGAAAATACCCATCATCTTCTGCTGATGTATAATCCATTATATTTGAAATCTCAAAACCTTTTTCTTCCAAAGTATCCAAAATATCTTCGCGACGTTCCTGACGACGATTTTCAGCAAACATAGGATAAAGTGCTACATCTCCATTTTCATGAAAAGAAACCCAGTTATTTGGAAATATACTATCTGGTGTATCTGTTTCCAAATTATCCTCGATTACAGTAACATCAACCCCAACCGTTCTAAGTTTTTCTACAAAAACATCGAATTCCTGTTGTGCTTTTGCATTTACTGTACTTGGCAATAAACCATCTAAAACTTTTTGATAATAATTATTTACAGCTGTCTGTTCATTCATTCTGAAAGCAACAGGCCGAATCATTACAATTGCATTTGTTGTTTGTCTCATATTCTATATTATTTGCATCAAGTTTTTAATTTTAACAACTAAAACCTGAAATCATCTTTTTTAGTCTCTAATCAAAGGTAAAGTTGAACATCTCAATAAACCTTCTTGTTTTGCAATCTCCGCATACGGAATTTCTTCAACAACAAATCCATTTGCGCGAAGCCAATTGTTTAATCGAGTAAAGTTTTTCTCTGAAACCACTACATTTTCATCTATGGAAAACACATTTGAAAACATATTATACATTTCGTCTCTTTCGATATGAAACAAATTTTCCTTTCCAAAAAGATTTACCAAATAAGTATAATCCGCTTCCTCCCGAAAACCTCTTTTATATATAATCCCTTTATTTTTTCCAACTGGCTGAAAGCAACAATCAAGATGTAATGCATTATCACGAGCTTCCAATTTAGATTTAACCAAATCAAACTCCTTAACAATTTTATTTGGGAATAATTCTTTAATATATTTTACACCGTGCATATTCGTTCGTGCGGTAATATAATCTTTATAGTCGCTTCCTTTATAAGTTCCAATAAAAATATGATCATTCCAAAGCATTACATCTCCTCCTTCGATATGAACTTCTTCTGGTGGACGAACTACTTTTAACGGATCCATTTGATCTATTACGTACTGAATTGCATCAAGTTCACGCTCACGATCTGGTAATATATTAGATTTTACAAACGTATCATCTATAACAAAACCGATATCTCTTGCAAAAATTTGATTATAATTTTCAATCATTTCCGGACGATATACTTTAACATCGTATTTTTGAAAAACGGCATTAAAAGCATCCATTTCTGCAACCATATCTTTTTCGATCGGATAGGTTCCTGCTTTTATATGTTCCAATGATTTAGGATCGTAGGCTTCATCTAAAGAAGGAGTTGGCCCATTATGAACTGCAGAACCCAAGACAACAGCACGCAGTCTGGAAGTTTCGTTCTTTATATTTAATTGCAACATAACTTTATTATATTTTGAACAAAGATAAAAAAAGCTTCACAGTTAAGTGAAGCTTTAATTTTTTTTATTTGTTAGACTTAAAGTCTCTCAATGGATGCCCAGTATAAATTTGTCTTGGCCTTCCTATTGGCTCTTTATTTTCACGCATTTCTTTCCATTGTGCGATCCAACCCGGTAATCTACCAATAGCAAACATTACAGTAAACATATCAGTTGGAATTCCTAATGCTCTGTAAATAATCCCAGAATAGAAATCCACATTTGGATATAAGTTTCTTGATTTGAAATACTCATCTTCAAGTGCTGCTTTTTCTAATTTTCTTGCAATATCTAAAATTGGATCTTCAACACCTAAAGTTTCTAATACTTCTGTAGCTGCTTTTTTGATGATTTTTGCTCTTGGATCAAAGTTTTTATACACTCTATGACCGAAGCCCATTAAACGGAAAGGATCGTTTTTATCTTTTGCTTTTGCTAAAAATTTATCTGTATCACCACCGTCTTTGTTAATTTCTTCAAGCATCTCAAGTACAGCTTGATTAGCACCACCGTGAAGTGGCCCCCAAAGTGCCGAAACTCCTGCAGAAACAGAAGCAAATAAACCTGCATGTGAAGAACCTACCATTCTAACTGTCGAAGTAGAACAGTTTTGCTCATGATCCGCATGAAGAATGAATAATTTATCTAAAGCATTAACAATTACAGGATTTGCTGCATATGGCCCGGTAGGCAATTTAAACATCAATTGCATAAAACTTTCTACATATCCTTTTGTATTATCATAATAATTCAATGGATAACCCATAGATTTTCTGTAGGTCCATGTTGCAATTACAAGAAATTTAGCCATTGTTTTACAAATAGCTTCGTACATTTCTTTTTCATTATCAACATTTACCGCTTTAGGATTAAAGGCAGTTAATGCACTTGTTAAAGCAGATAACACTCCCATCGGGTGTGCCGTTTTAGGGAAACCATCAATGATATTTTTCATTTCTTCGTTTACCAAAGAATGTTTTTTAATACCATTTTCAAATTGCTCTAATTCAGCAACTGTAGGTAATTCTCCAAAAATTAAAAGATAAGATACTTCTAAGAAACTAGCTTTCTCAGCCAAATCTTCAATTGAGTACCCTCTGTAACGCAAAATTCCAAGTTCTCCGTCTAAGAAAGTGATTTCACTTGTACAAGATCCAGAATTTTTATATCCAGGATCAATTGTAATAAAACCTGTTAAATCACGTAATTTGTTAATATCGATAGCAGATTCATTTTCGCTTCCTGTGATAACCGGAAGTTCAATTTTTTTGCCATCTACTTCTAGTGTAGCTATTTTTGACATAATATAATCGGGAATAATTCTATAAAATAATAATTTATCAAATCTAAGGAATTTAAGACTAACTAAAAAAAGAATACTGCTATGAATTTGTTAAAAGTCCAAAAAAAAACCATCCGCAAAGGCGAATGGTTTAAATTCAATGTATATCTTACAATTATTTAATTTTGAAAGCATTTAATCCAGGGAAGTAAGCAGTACTTCCAAGTTCTTCTTCAATTCTTAATAATTGATTGTATTTTGCCATACGATCAGAACGAGAAGCAGAACCAGTTTTGATTTGCCCACAGTTTAAAGCTACCGCTAGATCTGCAATTGTATTATCTTCTGTCTCTCCTGAACGGTGAGACATCACTGAAGTATAACCTGCATTTTTAGCCATATTTACAGCAGCAATCGTTTCTGTTAAAGTACCAATTTGGTTTACTTTTACTAAAATTGAATTTGCAATTCCTTTTTCGATACCCGTAGATAAACGCTCAACATTAGTAACAAATAAATCATCACCTACTAACTGCACTTTATTTCCAATTTTTTCAGTTAAGTATTTCCATCCGTTCCAGTCATCTTCATACATACCATCTTCGATAGAGATAATTGGATATTTAGCCGCAAGTTCAGCTAAATAATCTGCTTGCTCTTCAGAAGTTCTGATTTTACCAGTTTCACCTTCAAACTTAGTATAATCGTATTTACCATTTACATAAAATTCAGAAGCAGCACAATCAAGAGCGATCATGATTTCGTCACCAAAACTATATCCAGCTTTTTCAACTGCTAATTTGATAGTATCTAAAGCATCTTCAGTACCTCCGGCTAAGTTTGGAGCAAAACCTCCTTCATCACCAACAGCTGTACTTAAACCTCTGTCGTGTAAAACTTTTTTCAGGCTGTGGAAAATTTCAGTACCCATTTGCATAGCATGTGTAAAAGAAGTCGCTTTTACAGGGAAAATCATGAATTCCTGGAATGCGATAGGCGCATCAGAGTGAGAACCACCATTGATGATATTCATCATCGGAACAGGCAATGTATTTGCAGAAACACCTCCTACATATCTGTATAATGGCAATCCAAGTTCATTAGCAGCAGCTTTTGCAGCAGCCAAAGAAACTCCTAAAATAGCATTTGCTCCTAATTTAGATTTATTTGGAGTTCCATCTAAATCAATCATTAATTGATCAATTGTATTTTGTTCGAAAACAGAAGTTCCAACTAATTCTTCAGCAATAACAGTATTTACATTGTTCACTGCATTCAAAACTCCTTTTCCAAGATAAGCTTTACCTCCGTCACGTAATTCAACAGCTTCGTGCTCTCCAGTTGATGCTCCAGATGGAACAGCAGCTCTTCCTAAAACTCCATTTTCAGTTACTACATCAACTTCAATAGTAGGATTACCTCTAGAATCAAGAATTTGTCTTGCGTGAACTTTAATTATAATACTCATTATTTTTGTTTTTTTATTAGTAAATTATATTTTTTTTTCGAAATTATAAAAATATTTAATACTTAAAACCTATTTAATACATTAAACACCTTTATTTATTAACTACATCGTTTTAGCGATAGATAGTTTTATATTCTCTACAAACTGATCGAACAAATAAGACGAATCATGTGGTCCGGGACTTGCTTCCGGATGATATTGTACAGAAAAGCAATTTTTATTTTTCATACGCATTCCGGCAACTGTTCCATCATTCAAATGTAAATGTGTAATTTCTAATTCCGGATGATTATCTAGCTGTTCTTTGTTTACAGCAAAGCCATGATTTTGCGAAGTAATTTCCCCTCTTCCAGTTATAATGTTTTTCACAGGGTGATTGATCCCTCTATGTCCATTAAACATTTTATAAGTCTGAACACCATTTGCCAAAGCAATTACCTGATGTCCCAGACAAATTCCAAACAAAGGCTTATCATTTGCCAGAATATCTTTTGCAACTTCGATAGCACCAAAAAGCGGATCTGGATCTCCAGGACCGTTTGATAAGAAATAACCATCTGGATTGAATTCTGCTAAATCTTTGTAAGTCGAATTATATGGAAACACCTTAATGTAACAATCTCTTTTGGCAAGATTTCTTAAGATATTCTTTTTAATTCCTAGATCCAAAGCCGAAACTTTATATCTAGCATTTTCATCCCCAAAAAAATAAGGCTCAGTAGTCGATACTTTTGAAGCCAACTCTAAACCTTCCATGTTTGGCACATTAGCCAATTCTTTTTTCAAATCTTCAATAGAAGTACCGTCAGTACAAATAACAGCATTCATAGCTCCATTATCGCGAATATAGCTAACAAGCGCACGCGTATCAACATCAGAAATACAGATTAAATTCTGCTTTGTAAAATAATCTTCCAAACTTCCGGAAGCCATTTCACGAGAATAGTTAAAACTAAAGTTTTTACAAACCAAACCAGCAATTTTAATGCTATCAGATTCAATCTCTAAATCATTAACTCCGTAATTTCCAATGTGTGCATTAGTAGCAACCATAATTTGACCAAAATACGAAGGATCTGTAAATATTTCCTGATATCCCGTCATTCCAGTATTAAAACAAACTTCACCAAAAGTCTTACCGGTAATTCCGATAGATTTTCCGTGAAAAATAGTTCCATCACTTAGTAATAAAATGGCGCTTTGTCGTGTTGTGTATTTCATTCTTTAATTGTATTGTTTTTATAATCTGTGAAACCAGTCAGACTCGCTTCAATTGTAATTAGATTTTTTTGCAAATTTACTTCTTTAAAAGAGTGCCTCCAAGATTTTTTAAAAATTTCATTGGTAAAAATTAAACCTAACAGTTTAAATAAGTTAGATTTTGATATCTTTCAAAAAAATCAAAAAAAAAGGATAAACTAAAAATTAGCTTATCCTTGATTTCTATAGAATCATTACTTTCATAATTATTCAGAAGCTTCAGTAGTCGTTTCTGCTTCAGCTGCTGGAGCTTCAGGAGTACCTTCCGCTTTTTTAGCTTTACTACCACGACGGCTTTTTGCTTTTTTAACTTCTTTTTTACCACCATTGTAAAGTTCATTGAAATCTACAAGTTCGATCATTGCCATATCAGCATTATCTCCCAAACGATTTCCAACTTTAATGATACGAGTGTATCCACCTGGACGGTCACCAACTTTAGCAGCTACATCTCTGAACAAGTCAGTTACAGCATATTTACTACGTAAGTAAGCAAAAACAATACGACGGTTGTGAGTCGTATCCTCTTTTGATTTTGTAATTAAAGGCTCAACAAATTGTTTAAGCGCTTTAGCTTTAGCAACAGTAGTGTTAATACGTTTGTGCTCAATAAGAGAACAAGCCATATTAGCCAACATAGCTTTTCTATGTCCAGTCTGTCTGCTTAAGTGGTTGAATTTTTTTCCGTGTCTCATGACGTGTTTTTTTTATCTTCATCTTGCTACAATCCACTATGGAGAGCAAAATATGAAGTAAATTATTCTTTATCTAATTTGTATTTAGCTAAATCCATTCCGAAAGTTAAATTCTTCACTGCAACAAGTTCATCAAGTTCAGTTAAAGATTTTTTACCGAAATTACGGAATTTCATCAGGTCATTTTTATTGAACGATACTAAATCACCAAGTGTATCAACTTCAGCCGCTTTCAAGCAATTTAATGCTCTAACAGATAAATCCATATCAACAAGCTTAGTTTTAAGCAATTGTCTCATATGCAATGACTCTTCATCATACGATTCTGTTTGTGCAATTTCGTCAGCCTCGAGTGTAATTCTTTCGTCAGAAAATAACATGAAGTGGTGAATTAAAACTTTAGCAGCCTCAGTAAGAGCATCTTTAGGATTAATAGATCCATCAGTTTTAATTTCAAAAACTAATTTTTCGTAATCCGTTTTTTGTTCAACACGGAAGTTTTCAATTGCATATTTTACATTTTTTACCGGAGTAAAAATAGAATCTGTAAAAATAGTACCAATTGCTGCATTTTGTTTTTTGTTCTCCTCAGCAGGAACGTATCCTCTACCTTTTTCGATTGTTAAATCGAAGTTCAATTTGATTTTAGAATCTAAATTACAGATAACAAGATCTGGGTTCAGAACTTGAAAACCTGAAATAAATTTCTGGAAATCACCTGCTGTTAACTGATCTTTACCAGAAACAGAAATTGTAACTGCTTCATTATCGATATCTTCAATCTGACGTTTGAAACGTACTTGTTTAAGATTAAGGATAATTTCGGTAACATCTTCAACAACACCTGAAATAGTAGAAAACTCATGATCTACACCCTCGATACGAACCGATGTAATTGCATAACCTTCTAATGCTGAAAGCAAAACTCTTCTAAGTGCATTACCAACAGTCAATCCATAACCAGGTTCTAAAGGTCTAAATTCGAATTTACCTTCAAAATCGGTTGAATCGATCATGATAACTTTATCGGGCTTTTGAAAATTAAATATTGCCATAAATTTCGACTAAGTCAATTATTATTTGTTGTACAACTCTACGATTAATTGTTCTTTAATGTTTTCTGGAATTTGAAGTCTTGCAGGTACAGAAACAAACGTTCCTTCTTTAAGATCATTGTTCCAAGTAATCCATTCATAAACATGACTTGAATTTGATAAAGAACGTTCGATAGCTTCTAAAGATTTAGATTTTTCACGAACTGCAACTTTATCACCAGGCTTAAGGTGGTAAGAAGGAATATTAACAACTTCACCATTTACAGTAACGTGTCTGTGAGATACAATTTGACGTGCACCTCTTCTAGAAGGAGCGATACCCATTCTAAAAACTACGTTATCCAATCTTGCTTCGCATAATTGTAATAAAACTTCACCAGTAACTCCTTTAGTAGCTGATGCTTTTTCGAATAAATTTCTGAATTGTTTTTCTAAAATTCCGTAAGAATATTTAGCTTTTTGCTTTTCCATTAACTGAACAGCGTACTCAGATTTTTTTCCTCTTTTTTTAGCCATCCCGTGTTGTCCAGGTGGGTAATTTCTTTTTTCGAAAGACTTATCATCTCCGAAGATTGCTTCGCCAAATTTACGAGCGATTCTTGTGCTAGGACCAGTATATCTTGCCATTTTAATTTGTTTAAGATAGAGATTATGAATTCAGGTCTTATCCTTCGATAATCTATATTCTATCTAGGTTATACTATAATAAATTTGAGTATTAAACTCTACGTCTTTTTGGAGGACGACATCCGTTGTGAGGCATTGGAGTAACATCGATAATCTCAGTAACTTCAATTCCACCGTTATGAATAGAACGGATAGCAGACTCACGTCCGTTTCCTGGTCCTTTTACATAAACTTTTACTTTTTTAAGTCCTGCCTCAAGAGCTACTTTACTACAATCTTCTGCTGCCATTTGAGCTGCGTACGGAGTATTCTTTTTAGAACCTCTGAAACCCATTTTACCAGCTGAAGACCAAGAAATAACTTCACCTTTCTTATTAGTCAAAGAAATGATAATATTGTTGAAAGTGGCAGAAATATGAGCTTCACCCGTTGATTCAACGATAACTTTACGTTTTTTTGCAGTTGCTTTAGCCATATTACTTATTATTTAGTTGCTTTTTTCTTGTTAGCAACAGTTTTTCTTTTACCTTTTCTTGTTCTAGAGTTGTTTTTAGTTCTTTGTCCTCTTAACGGAAGACCAGATCTATGACGGATACCTCTGTAACAACCAATATCCATTAAACGTTTGATGTTCAAAGAAACTTCAGAACGTAATTCTCCTTCAATTTTGTAAAATGAAACTGCATCACGAATTGCTCCGATCTCGTCATCATTCCAATCTTGAACTTTTTTATCTTGGCTTACTTGAGCTTTCTCTAAAATCTCAATAGCTCTACTTCTTCCTAATCCGAAGATATAGGTAAGTGCGATAACACCTCTTTTGTTTTTTGGGATATCTACCCCTGCTATTCTTGCCATAATTATCCTTGTCTTTGTTTAAATCTAGGATTCTTTTTGTTTATTACGTACAGTCTCCCTTTTCTACGCACGATAATGCACTCGGCACTTCTCTTTTTTACTGATGCTCTAACTTTCATAGTAATTATCCTTTAATATCGATAAGTAATTCTTGCTTTTGACAAATCGTAAGGACTCATTTCTAGTTTCACTTTATCACCAGGTAATAATTTGATGTAATGCATACGCATTTTACCAGAAATATGAGCAATTACAATATGTCCATTTTCTAACTCTACACGGAACATCGCATTAGATAATGCTTCAATGATTGATCCGTCTTGTTCTATTGCTGATTGTTTTGCCATAAATATATTAAGCTACTGCTTTTCTATTTTTACCAGTCTTCATTAAACCATCATAATGTTTATTCAACAAGTATGAATTGATTTGTTGAATCGTGTCTATTGCAACTCCCACCATAATTATTAATGAGGTACCTCCAAAAAACATTGCCCAAGATTGTTGTACATCCATAATACTTACAACAATGGCTGGGAACACAGCAATCAAAGCAAGGAATAAAGATCCTGGGAAAGTTATTAAAGACATCACTTTATCAAGAAATTCAGAAGTTTCAGCTCCCGGACGAACACCCGGAATAAAACCACCACTTCTTTTTAAATCATCAGCCATTTTGTTTGTAGGTACAGTAATTGCAGTGTAAAAGAATGTAAATACAATAATTAAAGTTGCAAATACAAAATTATACCAAAAACCAAACATATTGCTAAATGCTCCAACGATAGATTGTGATGTATCTGATTTAGACAATCCAGCTACAGCTGCAGGTATAAACATAATTGCCTGAGCAAAAATGATTGGCATAACTCCAGAAGCATTAAGCTTAAGAGGAATCCATTGTCTGTTACCACCTGCTAAATCTTGCTCGTAGTCTCCAGTTGTAGTACGACGAGCGTATTGAACTGGAATTCTACGTACTGCCATTGTCAATAATACACAAGAAATAATAACCAATAACCATACGATAATTTCGATAGCCATTAACATTAAACCTCCAGCGTTATTAGTAACAACAGATTTAAATTCTTGTATAAAAGCTTGTGGTAAACGAGCCAAAATACCCACCATAATTAATAATGAAATTCCATTTCCAATACCTTTATCTGTAATCTTTTCTCCAAGCCACATAGCAAAAATAGTACCAGTAACTAAGATAATAACAGACGAAAATAAAAACTCAGGAGAGTTAAAACCTAGTAAAAATGCATTTCCAGGTAACGTTCTGTATAAATTGTAGATATAAGTTGGACCTTGAACCAATGTAATAGCAATAGTTAACCAACGTGTAATTTGGTTAATCTTTTTTCTACCACTCTCTCCATCATTTTGAAGTTTTTGCAAATAAGGAATAGCAATTCCCATTAACTGAACAACAATAGAAGCAGAAATGTAAGGCATAATACCTAAAGCAAAAACTGAAGCTTTAGAGAATGCACCTCCGGTGAACATGTCTAGGATAGATCCTAAACCATTTTTAGTTTGTCCTGCTAACCCCATCAATTGAGTTGCGTCAATTCCAGGAAGCGTTACGTGTGCTCCAAAACGATATACTAAAAGTAATCCTAAAGTAATTAGAATTCTGTTTTTCAGTTCTTCGATTTTCCAAACATTGCTTATTGATTCAATAAATTTCTTCATACAATAGAAAAATTATATTGTTACAGCCTCTCCTCCAGCAGCTTCAATAGCAGCTTTTGCAGTAGCAGTAAATTTGTGAGCAGTTACTTTTAATTTTGCTTTCAACTCTCCTCTACCTAAAATCTTAACGATTTCATTTTTGGTAGCTAGACGGTTTGCTACGAAATCTGTCATAGAAACAGAATCAGTAATCACACCATTGTCTACTAATAATTGAAGCGTATCTAAATTAACACCTTCGTATTCTTTACGATTGATGTTTGTGAAACCAAACTTAGGTACACGTCTTTGAAGTGGCATTTGCCCTCCTTCAAAACCAATCTTTTTAGAATAACCAGAACGAGATTTTGCTCCTTTGTGACCTCTTGCAGCAGTGCCACCTTTTCCAGAACCTTCTCCTCTACCTAATCTTTTATTTTGATTGTGCGTTGATCCTTCAGCTGGTTGTAAGTTACTTAAATTCATAACAGTATTTGTTATTTAGCTTCTTCAACAGAAACTAAGTGTTTAACTTTGTTTATCATACCAAGGATAGCAGGATTTGAATCATGCTCTACAACTTGTCCCATTTTACGTAGACCTAAAGCTTCCAAACCTCTCTTTTGAGAAAGAGGACAGTTGATTTTGCTTCTTACTTGTTTTACTAATAATTTAGCCATAATTTCCTTGAATTAACCTTTAAAAACTTTTTCTAAAGAAACACCTCTTTGTTTTGCAACAGTGTGAGCGCTTCTCATTTGTAATAAAGCATCAAAAGTTGCTTTCACTACGTTATGAGGATTTGATGATCCTTGAGATTTAGATAATACATCGTGAATACCTACTGATTCAAGAACTGAACGAACAGCTCCACCAGCAATAACTCCAGTACCATGAGAAGCAGGAATTAAGAATACACGCGCACCACCAAATTTACCTTTTTGTTCGTGAGGAACTGATTGTCCATTCAAAGGAATTTTTACTAAATTTTTCTTAGCATCTTCTACTGCTTTCGCAATTGCTTCAGAAACGTCTTTAGATTTTCCTAATCCATGACCAACTACTCCATTTTCATCACCTACAACTACAATAGCAGAAAAACCGAAAGCTCTACCACCTTTTGTAACTTTAGTAACACGATTAACACTTACCAGACGATCTTTAAGTTCAAGACCACTTGGTTTTACCAATTCTACATTTTTGTATTTAGACATAATATATTAGAATTTAAGTCCAGCCGCTCTTGCGCCTTCTGCTAATGATTTAATACGACCGTGATACAAATATCCACCTCTGTCAAAAGTGATGGTATCGATCCCAGCTTTTAACGCTTTCTCTGCAACTAGTTTTCCAACAGCAGCAGCTACTTCAACGTTAGTACCTTTTCCTATTTCTTTTTCTCTTGAAGATGCAGCTAATAAAGTAACTCCATTTACATCATCAATAAGTTGAGCGTAAATTTCTTTGTTACTTCTAAATACAGATAATCTTGGATTAGCAGCAGTACCACTAATTGACTTTCTAATTCTGAATCTAATTCTCTGTCTTCTATCAGATTTTGTTAATGACATAATCTTATTTTTTAAGCTGATTTACCTGCTTTTCTTCTTAATACTTCACCCACAAATTTAACACCTTTTCCTTTGTACGGTTCAGGCTTACGGAAACCTCTGATTTTCGCAGCAACTTGACCTAAAAGTTGTTTATCAAATGATGTTAACTTTACGATAGGGTTTTTACCTTTTTCAGATATTGTTTCTAAAGATACTTCTGGAGCAATTTCTAAAACAATATTGTGAGAATATCCAAGAGCTAAATCTAACTTTTGACCTTGGTTTGAAGCTCTGTAACCAACTCCAACTAATTCTAGTTCTTTAGTAAAACCTTCAGATACACCAACAATCATATTACTGATTAATGATCTGTATAATCCGTGTTTTGCTCTTTGGTCTTTATGATCAGACGATCTTTCTACTAAAATTTGATCGCCTTCAACTTTTACAGTTACGTCCGAAAACTCCTGAGTTAGTTGACCTTTTTTTCCTTTTACTGTAATAATACCGTCTTTAACTTCTACAGTTACACCAGCAGTGATTACAATTGGGCTTTTACCTATTCTTGACATCTTTATCTAGTGTTTAAAATTAGTATACGTAGCAAATTACTTCACCACCTACATTTAATTGCTTAGCTTGTTTTCCAGTCATCAAACCTTTTGATGTAGAAACAATAGCAATTCCTAATCCGTTAAGGATTCTCGGTAATTTGGCAGCACCTGCGTACTTACGTAAACCAGGTTTACTAATTCTTTGGATATCTTTAATTACAGGCTCTTTAGTATCTTTATCATACTTCAAAGCGATTTTGATCGAACCCTGAACAGTGTTCGTCTCAAATTTGTAACTTAAGATGTAACCTTGATCAAATAAGATCTTAGTTATCTCTTTTTTTAGATTAGAAGCTGGAATTTCAACAACTTTGTGGTTTGCAGCCACAGCGTTACGAACTCTAGTCAAATAATCTGCAATAGGATCTGTATACATATGTATTTGATTGCGATTATGGTTTTCGGGAGACACCCGTCTCCCGAACCTTTAATCAATTAAAATTATTTTTTGGTTTGCAAAAGTAATAACTTATTACGAGATTACCAAGATGCTTTTTTAACACCAGGAATTAATCCATTATTAGCCATTTCACGGAAAGTTACACGAGAAATACCAAATTGACGAATATAACCTCTTGGTCTACCTGTTAATTTACAACGATTGTGCAAACGAACTGGTGAAGCATTTTTAGGTAATTTCTGTAAGCCTTCATAATCTCCAGCTTCTAATAAAGCTTTTCTTTTTTCAGCATACTTAGCTACCGTTTTCTCTCTTTTCACCTCACGGGCTTTCATTGATTCTTTAGCCATGTCTTAATTCTTTTTAAAAGGTAATCCTAATTCAGCCAATAATGACTTTGCTTCCTTGTCTGTTTTTGCAGTAGTAACAAAAGTAATATCCATTCCTGAAATTTTGTTTACTTTGTCAATATCAATTTCTGGGAAAATGATTTGCTCCAAAACTCCAAGATTGTAGTTACCTCTTCCGTCGAAACCTGTAGCTTTGATACCACTAAAATCTCTAACGCGTGGCAAAGCAGAAGTAATAAGTCTATCTAAAAACTCATACATTCTTTCACCACGTAAAGTAACTTTTGCTCCAATAGGCATCCCCTTTCTCAATTTGAATGACGCAACGTCTTTCTTTGAAATTGTAGATACTGCTTTTTGTCCAGTGATCTTTGTTAACTCATCAACTGCATAGTCAATAAGTTTTTTATCAGATACAGCTGCACCAACTCCACGGCTCAAAACGATTTTTTCAAGTTTTGGAACTTGCATAACGTTTGTATATCCGAACTCTTCTTTAAGAGCAGAGATTACTCTACTCTTATATTCTTCTTTTAGTCTAGGTGTATATGCCATTACTATAGTACTTGATTAGATTTTTTTGAAAATCTTACTTTCTTATCTCCTTCTACTCTAATACCTACTCTAGTTGTCTCCTTAGTTTTAGGATCAATTAAAGCAATGTTAGAAATTTGAATAGAAGCTTCTTTCTTAACGATACCACCTTGAGGGTTTTTAGCACTTGGTTTTGTATGTTTTGAAACCATGTTTACACCTTCAACTATCGCTTTATTTTTCTCACGGTAAACACGTAAAACTTTACCTTCAGCACCTTTATGGTCTCCAGCAATAACTCTTACGATATCTCCTGATTTTATTTTTAGCTTTATCATCTTAAAACGAATTAAAGCACTTCTGGTGCTAATGATACAATTTTCATGAATTGTTTTTCACGAAGTTCTCTTGCTACCGGACCAAAAACACGAGTTCCTCTCATTTCCCCTGCAGCGTTCAAAAGAACACATGCATTATCATCGAAACGAATATAAGAACCATCAGCTCTTCTCACTTCTTTTTTGGTACGTACAACAACTGCAGTTGAAACAGCTCCTTTTTTAACGTTTCCGTTTGGAGTTGCATCTTTAATAGATACTACAATCTTGTCACCAACAGAGGCATACCTTCTTTTGGTACCTCCTAAAACACGGATAGTTAAAACTTCTTTTGCTCCCGTGTTATCTGCTACTTTTAGTCTTGATTCCTGTTGTACCATAATTATTTAGCTCTTTCTAAGATTTCAACTAATCTCCAACATTTTGTTTTACTTAAAGGACGCGTTTCGCTAATTCTTACAGTATCTCCAATGTTACAGTCGTTTGTTTCGTCGTGTGCAACATATTTCTTAGTTTTCAACACGAACTTACCGTATAATGGGTGCTTTACTTTTCTTACTTCAGCAATAACAATAGACTTATCCATTTTATTTGAAGTAACAACACCTATTCTTTCTTTTCTTAAATTTCTTTTTTCTTCCATCTTTCAGCAGAATACAATTATTGTAACTCTCTTTTAGTTAACTCTGTAGCCAATCTTGCAACTGTTCTTCTTACACCTCTAATTTGAAGTGGGTTCTCAATTGGAGAAATAGCATGAGCCATTTTTAGGTCAGCATATATTTTCTTAGTTTGACTAAGTTTTTCTTGCAACTCCGCTGCAGAAAGATCTTTTATTTCTGATTGTTTCATAATATAATATAAATTATGCTTCGAAATCTCTAGCAACGACGAACTTAGTTTTTACTGGAAGCTTTTGAGCTGCAAGACGTAACGCCTCTTTTGCAACTGACAAAGGAACTCCTCCAACTTCAAACATAATTCTTCCTGGTTTAACAACAGCAGCCCAATACTCAACTGCTCCTTTACCTTTACCCATACGTACTTCAAGAGGTTTCTTAGTAATAGGTTTGTCTGGAAATATTTTAATCCATAATTGTCCCTCTCTCTTCATGTAACGAGTTGCAGCGATACGTGCAGCTTCGATTTGACGAGAAGTTAAGAACATTCCATCTTCATGTACAGATTTAATACCAAACATTCCATTAGAAAGTTCATGCCCTCTTTGAGAGTTACCTTTCATCTTACCTTTTTGTACCTTACGGTATTTTGTTCTTTTAGGCTGTAACATTTTTCTTTAGTTTAAAAATTTACTTTCTTTTACGAGCGTCTGGTTTACCACCTTTATTAAAGGGTTTTCTATCTCCTCTTGGAGAATCTCCACCTTTACCACCACCAGTACCAGATTGTTTTTTATCCATTCCTGCAAGTGGAGAAAGATCTCTCTTTCCATAAACTTCACCTTTCATGATCCATACTTTGATACCCATTCTACCGTAAGTAGTGTGAGCTTCAGCCAAAGCATAATCAATATCAGCTCTGAAAGTTGATAGAGGAATTCTACCTTCTTTGAAACCTTCTGAACGCGCCATCTCAGCACCATTCAAACGTCCAGAAATCAAAACTTTGATACCTTCAGCGTTCATACGCATAGAAGCAGCAATAGCCATTTTGATTGCACGTCTGTAAGAAATACGGCTTTCGATTTGACGAGCGATGCTTGTCGCCACAAGATAAGCATCTAATTCAGGTCTTTTTATTTCAAAGATGTTAATTTGAACCTCTTTGTCAGTAACTTTCTTAAGTTCCTCTTTTAACTTGTCTACCTCTTGACCACCTTTTCCGATAATGATACCAGGTCTAGCAGTAGTGATAGTAACGGTTACAAGCTTTAAAGTTCTCTCGATGATTACTTTAGATACACTAGCTTTTGATAAACGAGCGTGGATATACTTTCTGATTTTGTGATCTTCAGCTAATTTATCGCCGTAATCATTTCCACCATACCAGTTTGAGTCCCATCCTCTGATGATACCAAGTCTATTTCCAATTGGATTTGTCTTTTGTCCCATGCTGCTTAAGAATTGCTTTGTGTGTTATTGATAGCTCCAAGCACGATTGTAACGTGATTAGAACGTTTTCTTATTCTGTGTGCACGACCTTGTGGAGCTGGACGAAGTCTTTTTAACATCATTCCACCATCTACTCTGATCTCTTTAACAAATAATCCAGCCTCTTCTAAATTACCTTCACTATTTTTTTGCTCCCAGTTATTGATTGCAGATAATAATAGTTTTTCTAATTTTCTTGAAGCTTCTTTAGAACTGAATCTTAAAATGTTAAGTGCTCTTTCTACCTTCTGACCTCTTACCAAGTCCGCTACTAAGCGCATTTTTCTAGGTGAAGTAGGGCAGTTATTCAATTTTGCGAAAGCGATAGACTTATTAGCCTCTTTTCTCGCATCTGCTGTTTCTCTTTTACGAACTCCCATTGCTTCTTTTATTTTTTACCTTTATTTTTTGCTCCAGCATGACCTCTAAAAGATCTAGTTGGTGAAAACTCTCCTAATTTGTGACCTACCATGTTTTCTGTTACGTAAACTGGTACAAATTGACGACCGTTATGAACTGCGATAGTTTGTCCAACGAAATCTGGAGTAATCATTGAAGCTCTAGACCAAGTCTTAACAACTGCATTTTTACCACTTTCTACGTTTTCTTGAACTTTCTTGTCTAATTTATAATGAACGAAAGGTCCTTTTTTTAATGAACGTGCCATATCTTATTATTTCTTTCTACGTTCTACGATATACTTGTTACTCGGGTTTTTCTTAGAACGAGTTCTGTAACCTTTAGCTGGCAATCCGTTTCTTGAACGTGGGTGCCCTCCAGAAGAACGTCCTTCACCACCTCCCATAGGGTGATCAACTGGGTTCATCGCTACTGGTCTAGTTCTAGGTCTTCTTCCTAACCATCTTGTTCTACCTGCTTTACCAGACACAACTAATTGGTGGTCAGAGTTAGAAACAGCTCCAATAGTAGCCGAACAAGTTAACAAGATTAATCTTGTCTCACCAGATGGCATTTTAATTGTTGCATATTTCCCATCTCTTGCCATTAACTGAGCAAAAGTTCCAGCCGAACGAGCGATAACTGCTCCTTGTCTTGGACGTAACTCAATACAAGATATAACAGTTCCAAGAGGAATTCTGCTTAAAGGTAAAGTATTACCAATCTCTGGTTGAGATTCTGGACCAGAAACTAATTTCTGACCAACTTTCAATCCGTTTTGAGCGATAATATAAGTTTTCTCTCCATCAGCATAAGCTAATAAAGCGATAAACGCAGTACGATTTGGATCGTATTCGATTGATTTCACTGTAGCCGGAATTCCGTCTTTAGTTCTTTTGAAATCAATAATACGATATCTCTGCTTGTGACCACCACCCGTATAACGCATGGTCATCTTTCCTTGACTATTTCTACCTCCAGAGTTTTTTATCGGTGCTATCAAAGAGCGTTCCGGCTTATCAGTTGTAATGGCGTCATAACCATTCACAACTCTAAATCGCTGACCTGGGGTAATAGGTTTTAATTTTCTTACTGACATTTTTCTATCTTAGATATTGTTGTAAAAATCAATTGTTTCTCCTTCTTGTACTTGAACAATCGCTTTTTTAATTGCATTTGTCTTTCCACTGATTAAACCACTTTTAGTGTATTTAGTAGATCTGTCTGGTCTCACATTCATTGTGTTAACAGAAACGATAGTTACTCCATAAGCAGCCTCAACAGCTTTCTTAATTTGAACTTTGTTTGCTTTTTTGTCAACAACGAATCCGAAGCGGTTAAGAACTTCACTTTCTTTGGTTACTTTTTCCGTTACTATAGGTCTGATAATGATACTCATATTCCTATTATTTACTTAAATTTTCTTCAATTAACTCTAAAGAACCTTCCAAAAGCACTAAATTATTAGCATTTAATATTGCGTAAGTGCTTAATTCTGAGCTAGTTACAACATTAGAAGCCTTTAAATTACGTGACGACAAATATACGTTTTTATTTGACTCACCCAATACAAATAGAGATTTTTTATTTTCTAACCCTAAAGCTTTCAAAACGTTAATGAAATTTTTAGTGTTTGGCGCTTCAAAATTAAAGTCTTCAAGAACTACAATGTTAGCCTCTTTTGCTTTAATTGAGAAAGCTGATTTTCTAGCCAATCTTTTCAAGCTTTTATTCAATTTAAATGAATAACTTCTTGGTCTTGGTCCGAAAACTGTTCCTCCACCTTTAAACAAAGGATTCTTAACACTTCCTGCACGAGCAGTACCAGTTCCTTTTTGTTTTTTAATCTTACGTGTACTACCAGTTACTTCAGCTCTTTCTTTAGCTTTATGAGTACCTTGTCTTTGATTAGCAAGATATTGCTTAACATCAAGATATACAGCGTGATTGTTTGGTTCAATTGCGAATACTGAATCAGAAAGTTGAACTTTTCTTCCAGTATCTTTTCCGTTGAAATCTAATACTTTTACTTCCATTACTTCTGAATGATTACATAAGAGTTTTTATGTCCAGGAACACATCCTTTAATAACAAGTAAGTTCTTTTCAGCAACTACTTTTAAAACTCTAAGGTTTTGAACTTTTACATTTTCTCCTCCCATTCTTCCAGCCATACGCATTCCTTTGAATACTCTAGATGGATAAGAAGAAGCTCCTACAGAACCTGGCGCTCTTAAACGGTTGTGCTGACCATGGGTAGCTTGTCCAACACCACCAAAACCGTGACGCTTAACAACACCTTGGAAACCTTTACCTTTAGACACACCTTGTACATCTACAAATTCTCCTTCTTCAAAAATAGAAACATCAATAAGATCTCCTAATTTTTGTTCAGTTGCGAAATCTTGGAATTCAACGACTTTTTTCTTAGCAACAGTTCCAGCTTTTTTAAAGTGCCCTAAAGCAGCTTTAGTAGAATGTTTCTCGTTTTTGTCATCGAAACCAAGTTGCAACGCTTCGTACCCGTCAACACCTTTGGTTCTGACTTGGGTAACAACACACGGCCCAGCCTCGATTACTGTACAAGGAATGTTTTTCCCGTTTTCGTCGAAAATACTAGTCATGCCGATTTTTTTACCAATTAACCCAGACATAAATATTAATTATTAATTACTAAAATTCCCTTCAATTTGAAAATAACAGAAATTTCCAAACAGGGAGTGCAAAAGTAGACATTAAAATTGAATATACCAAACAGTTACAAAAATTAAATCGCTCATAATCAAAATCCAAGCTTCAAAACATCCTCAAAAGAAACCATTCTTATACTAAAAATTAAAACGATTTTTCAAACTTCCAAACATTTTCTACACAACAATTAATTAATAAAATCATAACAAAAAATTCTCGCACCACCCTAAAACAAAGGAAATTATATAAATCATCAAGATTATAAAAATTGCAAAAAAATCAATTTTACAAACCAAAACCACACCTTAAAAAACAAAAAAAAGCGAGACAAAAATGCCTCGCTTTTTATATAAAAAATATAATAAAATTATACTTTTATCTCTACTTCAACACCACTTGGCAATTCAAGTTTCATTAAAGCATCAATAGTTTTAGATGAAGATGAATAAATATCAATCAATCTCTTGTATGACATTACTTCAAATTGCTCTCTCGCTTTTTTGTTAACGTGCGGAGAACGTAATACAGTGAAAAGTTTTTTGTGAGTTGGCAACGGAATTGGACCTGTTACAACTGCTCCAGTAGTTTTTACTGTTTTTACGATCTTTTCAGCAGATTTATCTACCAACATGTGATCGTAAGATTTTAGTTTTATTCTGATTTTTTGACTCATTTTCTTAAGAATTAAGCGTTACCTTTTGCTTTTTTAATTACCGCTTCTGAAATATTAGAAGGCGTTTCTGCATAGTGAGAAAACTCCATTGTTGAAGTAGCTCTACCTGAAGACAATGTTCTTAATGTAGTAACATAACCAAACATTTCAGATAAAGGCACATCAGCCTTAATAGTTTTAGCTCCATTTCTATCACCCATGTCATTAACCTGACCTCTACGACGGTTCAAGTCACCAACGATATCACCCATGTTTTCTTCTGGAGTAATAACCTCGATTTTCATGATTGGCTCAAGAATAACAGCTCCAGCAGCACGTCCAGATTCTTTATAACCCATTCTTGCAGCTAATTCAAAAGATAATGCATCAGAATCCACAGGGTGGAAAGATCCATCAGTTAAAGTAACTTTCAAACTATCCACAGCATATCCAGCTAATGGACCAGTTTTCATAGCTTCTCTAAATCCTTTTTCAACAGCAGGGATATATTCTTTAGGAACGTTACCACCTTTTACAGCATTGATAAACTGCAATCCAACTGGAACTTTACCATCAACTTCATCAGCAGGCTCAATTGTAAATACGATATCACCGAATTTACCACGACCTCCAGATTGTTTCTTGTAAGTTTCTCTATGCGTTGCAGATCTTGTAAACGCTTCTTTATATTCAACCTGAGGCTCACCTTGATTAACCTCTACTTTAAACTCACGTTTCATACGATCAACTAAGATATCTAAGTGAAGCTCACCCATACCAGAAATAATAGTTTGACCAGAAGCCTCATCAGTTCTAACAGTAAACGTTGGATCTTCTTCAGCTAATTTAGCCAAAGCCATACCCATTTTATCAACGTCAGCTTTAGTTTTAGGTTCAATTGCGATACCAATTACTGGATCTGGGAATTTCATAGACTCCAAAATAATTGGATTCTTTTCATCACATAAAGTATCTCCAGTTTTAATATCTTTAAATCCTACAGCAGCTCCAATATCTCCAGCCTCAATAAATTCGATTGGATTTTGTTTGTTAGCGTGCATTTGGTAAATACGAGAAATTCTCTCTTTGTTACCAGAACGAGTATTTAAAACATAAGAACCAGCGTCTAAACGTCCAGAGTAAGCACGGAAGAAAGCTAAACGACCTACGAATGGGTCAGTAGCAATTTTAAACGCCAAAGCAGCGAACGGCTCTTTTACATCTGGTTTACGTAAGATCTTAGTTTGATCTTCTTCTAATAAATCAGCATCATCAGGATGAATTCCTTCAATACCTTCTTTATCCAAAGGAGATGGTAAATATTTACAAACTGCATCTAACATGAATTGAACTCCTTTGTTTTTAAAAGAAGAACCAGCAAGCATAGGAATGATTGCCATGTCGATTGTAGCAGCTCTTAATGCATTATTAATCTCTTCTTCAGTAATAGAGTTCTCATCCTCCATGTACTTATCTAAAAGATTTTCATCGTAAGTAGCAATTTCTTCAATAAGAATAGAACGATATTGTCTAACCTCGTCTACCATATCAGCAGGGATATCAACAATATCAAAAGTAGCTCCTTGAGTTTCGTCATGCCAAACAATAGCTTGGTTTTTAACTAAGTCAACGATACCTTTAAAATCAGCCTCATCTCCAATAGGCAAAGTAATTGCAACCGCATTCGATTTCAACATATCTTTAACCTGTCCGCATACTCCTAAGAAGTTAGCACCTTGACGGTCCATTTTATTTACGAATCCCATACGAGGAACTCTATATTGATCAGCAAGTCTCCAGTTAGTTTCTGATTGCGGCTCAACACCATCAACAGCACTAAATAAGAAAACCAAACCATCAAGTACACGTAAAGAACGGTTTACCTCTACAGTAAAGTCAACGTGTCCAGGAGTATCAATAATATTAAAGTGGTATGGCAATGATTCTGGTAACACTTTACCTTGCTCAGTTGGAAAATTCCAAGTACAAGTTGTAGCAGCAGAAGTAATTGTAATACCTCTTTCTTGCTCTTGTGCCATCCAGTCCATTGTTGCAGCACCATCGTGCACCTCACCAATTTTATGTGACTTTCCAGTATAAAAAAGAATACGCTCAGTTGTTGTTGTTTTACCAGCATCAATGTGAGCAGCAATTCCGATATTTCTTGTATATTTTAAATCTCTAGCCATTTCTTTATGAATTAAAATCTAAAGTGAGAGAATGCTTTGTTAGCTTCTGCCATTTTGTGAGTATCCATTCTTTTCTTAACCGCAGCACCTTCTTCTTTAGCAGCAGCTAAACATTCTGACGCTAAACGTTGTGCCATAGATTTTTCATTTCTTCTTCTAGAATAAAGTATTAACCACTTCATTGCCATAGAAATTTTTCTGTCTGGACGAATTTGCATTGGAATTTGAAATGTAGCTCCACCAACTCTACGACTACGTACTTCTACGTGAGGCATAACGTTTGTTAAAGCATCTTTCCAGATCTCTAATGAAGTCTTTTCATCATTTTGCTTTTTAGATTCAATGATATCAATTGCATCATAAAATACTTTAAAAGCTGTAGATTTCTTACCATCCCACATTAAGTTGTTCACAAAACGTGTTACCAATTGGTCATTAAACCTTGGATCTGGTAAAAGTGGTCTTTTCTTTGCCGCTCTTTTTCTCATGTCTTTTTTTTAATAAAAAGTTATAGGTTATCCGTTAAATGCTGCGATATCGACTTTTGTTTACACAAAACGCTTCAACCCTCAACTCCTAACCTCCAACTCTTAACGTTTTAAATTACTTTTTTGCTTCTTTTGGGCGTTTAGCACCGTACTTAGATCTTCTTTGCGTTCTTCCTGCAACTCCTGACGTGTCAAGCGCTCCACGAACGATATGATATCTAACACCTGGTAAATCTTTTACCCTTCCACCTCGCACTAATACTATCGAGTGCTCTTGTAGATTATGTCCTTCTCCTGGGATGTAAGCATTCACTTCATTACCATTTGTCAAACGTACACGCGCAACTTTACGCATTGCAGAGTTTGGTTTTTTTGGTGTAGTAGTGTAAACACGCGTACAAACCCCTCTTCTTTGAGGACAAGAATCTAAAGCAACCGATTTACTCTTCTTAGTGATCTGAGTTCTTCCTGTTCTTACTAATTGTTGAATTGTTGGCATAATTAATACTAAAAATTATTATGTTTATTAAATTCCCGCTTTTTACGGGGTTGCAAATGTATAAAATATTTTTCACTATACAAACGTTAAATCATTAATTTTCAATAACATTATTTAGACTTATGATTTTACAAACAAACAATAGATATTTGCAATACTTTTAACAAATGAAACAGTTGCCCTTGAAACACTTAATACAAATATTCTTTTTTTTATCCTTAAGCATTTCTGGTTATGCACAAAGTTTTTACTTAAAAATAAACGGAACCAACAATATTGAAAGTAAAATTATCGATTCACTAGGTTATAATCACATACATCTTAATTTAAAATCATTATTAAACGAAACAAAGAGCACTCGTGAAAAGCTTTCCAAAATTGGATTTCTCAACAATAAAACATTAAAAACCGATAAAGCAAACGACAGTACCTACACTACTACAATATCATTACATGAAAAAACAAAATACATACATATATATATAGGAGCAAATAATCAGCTCTTTAAAACTGAAAAAGCAAAAAACGACACTATAATAATTCCTTATAACGAGGTAGAGAATTACTTAAATCAAAAAATACTAGAAGCTGAAAAATCAGGTTTTGCGCTTAGTAAAATCAAACTTGAAAATATTCAAAAAAAGAAATCCACAATTTATGCAGACTTAAGCTTTAAAACCGAAAAAAAACGTAGCATAAACTCAATCGTTCTAAACTATGCGAATCAAAATGAGAAAAACTTTTTTCCTGACAGCCACCTGAAACAACTTCGCAAAAAATATTTAAACAAAACTTTTAACCAGGAAACCACCAAAGAGCTTTACAAAGATCTAAACAACTATGAATTTGTAAATCAGGTAAAATATCCGGAAATTCTCTTTACAAACGACTCTACCAAAATATATACTTATATAGAAAAAAGAAAAGCCAATACTTTTGACGGTTACATCGGATTCTCAAACGATGAAAGCAAAAAAATACATCTTAACGGATACTTAGACATTTCACTAATAAACACACTTCATGCAGGTGAACAGTTTTCCCTATACTGGAAAAGCGACGGCAACAAACAAACAACATTCAATACAAAACTCGAAATCCCCTATATCTTCAAAACTGCATTAGGAATAAAGGCCCAACTAAATATTTTTAAACAAGACAGCACATTTCAAAACACAAAAACAGCAATAGATTTAGGCTACTATTTAAACTATAATTCCAAAATATATCTTGGCTACCAATCAACAGAGTCAAGCGATATTCAAAATACCAATAGCACAACAATCAGTGATTTTAAGAACTCATACATTACTTCTACTCTAGAATATAAAAAGAATAATCATTCCAACTATCTATTCCCCAGAAAATCATTTGCAAACCTATTATTTGGTTACGGAAAAAGAACCACAAATAACACTCCCGAAACCACTGAAACAATCAAACAATTTTACACCAACCTAAATCTGTCGTATAATTTTGAACTCAACAAAAAAAACTTTCTCTACATCAATTCTCAAAATCTATATTTAAAAAGTGACAATTATATCACAAATGAACTTTTCAGATTTGGAGGATTAAATTCAATTCGAGGTTTTTCAGAAAATAGTTTACAAGGAAATATTGCAAATCTATTTATTACCGAGTACAGATATTTACTTAGTCCAAATTTATACATCCATACTATTCTCGATTACGGAATTTACCAAGACCAAACTTCAATAAAAAATAGCAAAAAATTCAACACTTTAATTAGTGCTGGCGTAGGTTTAGGACTACTAACAAAAAACGGCTTACTAAAGATAATAGTAGCAAATGGAAGCACAAACGAAGCCGAAATAAAATTTTATAACAGTATCCTTACAATCTGTTACAATGTTAAATTTTAACCTTTTATAAAAATATGTTAACAAAATATTAGGAATTTTAGTAAGTAATTACGAATATTACATAACTAATCCAAAATATTTGATAATATGAAACCAAAGTTAAACAGATTCTTAGTGCTTTTGTTAGCACTAATGGCGCAGCTAACCTTTGCGCAAGAAAGAACTGTTTCAGGTATTGTTACCGACGACGCAAGTATGCCCTTACCAGGTGTAAGTGTACTAGTAAAAGGAACAAAAACTGGAACGCAAACCGATTTTGATGGAAAATACTCTATCAAAGCAACACCAAGCCAAGTTTTAGTTTTTAGCTACATCGGAATGAAATCTCAGGAATTTCCGGCCAGCTCAACAAAAGTTAATGCTAAATTATCTGGCGATGCACAGCAATTAGAAGGAGTTGTAGTTACCGCTTTAGGATTATCAAGAGAGAAAAAATCCCTTGGTTATGCAACTCAGGAAGTTAAAGGAGAAAATCTGGCCGCAGTTAAAAGTGACAACTTCGTAAACGCTATTTCAGGAAAAGTTTCTGGAGTTCAAGTAAAAAGAACAACAAATTTTGGGGGCTCTACAAATATTGTAATTAGAGGAAACTCCTCTTTAACAGGAAACAATCAGGCTTTATTTGTTATAGATGGTGTTCCGGTAAGTAACAACAACTCAAACTCAAGAGATCAAGAACAATCCGGAGCTGGTTTCGACTACGGAAATGCTGCATCTGACATCAATCCAGAAGACATCGAATCAATAAACGTCCTTAAAGGTTCTGCCGCAAGTGCACTTTATGGATCACGAGCAGCTAATGGTGTAGTTGTAATAACAACAAAAAAAGGAAACAAAAAAGCAAAAGGCTACTCTATTACCGTTAACTCGGGCGTAACTATTGGTTCTGTAGATAAAAGCACTTTTATAAAATATCAAAATCAATATGGTGGTGGTTACGGACCTTATTATGGCCCAGACGAAGACTCTTATTTGGATCATATTGATATAAATGGAGACGGAGTACTTGACAATGTAACTCCACTAACTGAAGACGCTTCTTATGGACAAGCTTTTGACCCAAATTTAATGGTTTATCAATGGGATGCTTTTTATCCTGAGTCACCAAATTACTTGAAAGCTACCCCTTGGACTGCAGCAAAAAATGGTCCACTTACTTTTTTTGAAAAACCAGTAGCACTTACCAATTCTATATCGATAGACAAAGGTTTAGAAAATGGATACTTAAGATTAGGAGCCAACAATCTGGATCAAAATGGTTTAATGCCAAACAGTACTTTAAAAAGAAACACTTTTACATTAAACGCATCCACATTAATCAACGACAGGTTAACTATAGCTGGATACGGAAACTTTACCAAAACAAGCACCGTTGGTAGAAACAGCACAGGATACAATGACAATATTGCCGGTAATTTTAGACAATGGTGGCAAACCAATGTTGATCTAAAAAGTCTAAAACAAGCTTATGATCTTACTGGTCGCAATGTAACATGGAACCCTAAATCATACCAGGACCCTACTCCGGCATTTTGGGACAACCCATACTTCCAGCGTTATGAAAATTACGAATCGGACAGCAGAAGCAGATTTATTGGTAACATTTCTTTAAACTACAAGATTACAAGTTGGCTAGATGCTTTCGGAAGAATGTCAGTTGACACCTACGACGAACTTCAAGAAGAAAGAAGAGCAATCGGAAGTGTACCAGTGAATTTTGGAATCGGAACTGGCGGAGGAGACGGCTCCACTAACAGAAGCCCTGCATCATCAGGCTATACACGTAAAAACATTGGCTTTAGCGAGTACAATTATGACTTCATGTTAAATTACAACACAGATATCACACAAAAATTAAACTTAAAAGGTGTTGTCGGTGTAAATATTAGAAGAAGTTATTATAATTCAATATTTGCTGCGACCAACGGCGGACTTGCTATACCTAAGTTATATGCCTTGCAAAACACAAAAAGCCCTCTATTAGCACCTATAGAAAGAGATGAATCTATAGGAGTTGATGGTATTTACGGAAGTGCTTCTTTTGGATACGAAGACTACTTATATCTTGAAGGAACAATCAGAAGAGACCACTCTTCTACTCTTCCGGAAGCAAATAGCTCATACTACTACCCTTCTGTATCTACAAGTTTTGTATTTTCTAAATTCATAGAGGCAGACTGGCTATCCTTCGGAAAAGTAAGACTTAATTATGCTGAAGTTGGAAACAGCCCTGGATTTGATAGAATTCTAGACACCTATGCAGTTAACACCGCATTTGGAGCAGCATCCGCATCAGTTAAGGACACGAAGAATAATCCCAACCTAAAACCAGAACGTACAAAAAGTTACGAAGCAGGTTTAGAACTTTCTTTCTTTAAAAAGAGATTGGGATTAGATTTCTCTTACTATAAATCAAACTCAATTGACCAAATAATCCCATTAAGAGTAACTTCTTCAACAGGATATTTATTTCAATTAATTAATGCCGGAGAAATCGAAAACAAAGGAATTGAAGTATCTTTAAATGGTACACCTATAAAAACAGATTCTTTTTCATGGGAAGTTAATTTAAATTTCGCGAGAAACCGAAATAAAGTTTTAAACCTATTAGACGGAATCGACAATCTACAACTTGGATCTTTTCAAGGTGGTGTAACCATAAATGCCGCAGTTGGACAGCCATACGGTGTAATATACGGAACAAAATACACTTACTTAAACGGACAACCAGTTGTTGACCCAAGCAATGGTCAATATGTCAAAACTTCAACATCTGACAACCCTATTGGAAATGCAAATCCAGATTACACAGGAGGTTTAAACAACAAATTCACCTATAAAAACTTTTCATTCGAATTCTTAATCGACATGCAAAAAGGCGGGCAAATATTCTCACTAGATCGCTACTATGGTTTAGCAACAGGATTGCCAGACGACACAGCATTTATAAATGAATTAGGAAATCCTATTAGAAACCCATTAACTTCAGGATCTGATAGCGGAGGCTTTATAAACCCGGGAGTAAATCCTGATGGAAAAGTAAACACAACCAGAATTGAAGCAAGCCGATTTGGCGCTCAAGGTTATAGAAGAGGCTTACCAGACGAAGCATTTGTATACGACGCAAGTTATATCAAATTAAGACAAACAGCAATCACCTATTCTTTATCAGAAAAAATATTAAAAAATACTTTCATGAATGGAATGAGCTTCAGTATTGTTGGAACAAACCTTTGGATTATACACAAGAATTTACCAGACGCAGATCCAGAATCAGGATTAGGATCCGGTAACTTACAAGGCTACTCAACAGGATCTTTACCATCTACAAGAGATGTTAGCTTCAACATTAAAATCCAATTCTAAAATAAGAAATCATGAAAAAAATATTTATAATCATCCTCACCGCAGTAACATTCTCGTCCTGCTCTGATGATATAGAAAAATTAAATGTAAACGTAAAGGACCCATCAAACGTACCTGGTGAAGCTCTATTCACCAGTGCTCAAAAAAGTTTGGTCGACCAAATGACAAGCACAAACGTTAACAATAACATCATCAGGTTAATTGATCAGTATTTTACTGAAACAGTATATACTGACGAAAGTAATTATGATTTAGTTACTAGAACAATTCCAGAACAACATTGGCAGTTCTTGTATAAAGACGTACTAAAAGATCTGGATCAAAGTGCTAAAAACATAACAAACACCCCAATTGGACTAACAGAGAACCCATTAGACAAACAAAACAAACTTGCAATTATAGAGGTTTTAAATGTTTATACTTATGCAATATTAGTTGAGACATTTGGCAACATACCATACACACAAGCTTTAGATCTAAATTTTAAAACTCCAAAGTACGATGACGGCTTAACAATCTACAAAGATTTAATCAACAGATTAAATAATGCAATTACCAAACTAAATACAGGCGGCAAAAGCTTTGGGGATAGTGACAGAATGTATAATGGTGATGTCACGAAATGGATTAAATTTGCAAACACTCTAAAACTAAGAATGGGTATTACAATTTCAGATATTCCATCTGAAAGCGCATTGGCATTAGCAACTGTTTCTAGTGCCGCTCCATTAGTATTCACATCAAACCTAGACAATGCAGATCTTAAATATTTAACAGCAACACCGAATACAAATCCGCTATATGTTGATCTTGTTGCAAGTGGCCGTGACGATTTTGTTCCAACAAATACAATAATAGACCTAATGAATACATTACAAGATCCGCGACGCGCAAAATATTTCGACGATAATGTAGACGACCCTTCTACTCCAGAAATTGAATATATTGGTGGAGAAAACGGAACTGCTAATTCATTTAGCCAAAAAAGCCATATTACTCCAACAATGCAAGCACCAGACTTTCCGGGAACAATTCTGGATTACGCTGAAGCTGAATTCTTATTAGCAGAAGCTGCGGAAAGATCGCTATACGGTTCACCCGCAGATGCAGAAGAACACTATAACGCAGCCATAACAGCTTCTATATTAGATTGGGGAGGAACAGAGGCAGATGCTACTACATATTTAGCAAATCCTGACGTGGCCTATACAACTGCTGAAGGAACATGGAAACAAAAAATAGGAACACAAAGCTGGATTGCATTTTACAACAATTCATTTGAAGGATGGTCATTTTACAGAAGATTAGATTTCCCAGTTTTAGTTGCACCAGCAGAGGCTGTTTCCGGTTTTCCAATGCGTTATACCTATCCAATTATTGAACAATCATTAAATAAAGCAAGTTATACAGATGCAAGTGCTGCAATTGGTGGCGATGCAGTAGAAACCAAATTATTTTGGGATAAATTCTAATAATTTCTAACTAGAATAAACAAAAGGCGGTTACAAGAAATCTTGTAACCGCTTTTTAATTTTAAAAAACTATTAACTTTAATTTTACATGAAAGTTAATTCTATAATAATCGCATCAAAATACGTGATATAAAAATATTGAAAAAGCATATAAAATGATCCACATTTTTCAAACAAAATACTTTGTTAAATTTTCAAAATAATATCGCAACATAAAAAACTTTATATATCCATTAACACTGAGAATTAAAGATTCATGACTTTTTTAACAAAATTTAGCAGTTGAGCCAATCAATTTTTTTAAGATAAAAGTTATAAAAAAAACATTTAAATACCCTTCATCTATAAATTTAACATTTAAAGGGTTGACGAAATTTTTAATTATTATCAAATTTAACACTAAAAATTACGGATTTGTAATTTTAAGCTAATTTTAATCGATAAAACAGCAAAATCCAACCTCAAAATCATTATTTAACTAAAAAAAAAGCTTTTTATATTAGGTAGATTAACAAATTATTAAGATTTTTGTCGGACTAATTCAAAATATTTAAAAATGAAACTAAAGTTCAATGGATTCTTAGTACTGTTATTGGTACTAGTCGCGCAACTTTCTTTTGCGCAAGAAAGAGCTGTTTCTGGAACAGTTTCTGACAATGCAGGAATGCCTTTACCAGGTGTTAGTGTATTAGTTAAAGGAACTAAAACGGGAACACAATCAGACTTTGATGGTAAATTTTCTATTAAAGCATCTTCAAGCCAAATTTTGGTGTTTAGCTACATTGGGATGAAAACTCAAGAAGTAGCAGCTACTTCTGCAACAGTAAATGTAAAATTAGCTGATGCAGGTGCACAAGAACTAGAAGGTGTTGTTGTAACTGCCTTTGGTATTAAAAGAGAGAAAAAATCTCTTGGTTACGCAACAACAACTTTGAAAGCAGAAGCAATTACTGCAGTAGTTAACACAAACCCATTTGAAACACTTTCTGGTAAAATTGCCGGAGTTGATATTACAGCACCGTCTCAACCAGGAGCTTCTACTAAAGTGGTTATTCGTGGTTTGAACACTATTACAGGTAATGCTGGACCGCTTTACATTGTTGATGGTTCTCCTATTAACAATACTGCAACTGGTACTAGTAATAATGGAACTGCATCTTCAACTAGATCTTACGATGCTGGTAACGGTATCAGTGACCTTGACCCTAACAACATTGAAAGTATGACAGTTCTTAAAGGAGCTGCTGCATCTGCTTTATATGGTTCAAGAGCTGGTGGTGGTGTAATCCTTATTACAACAAAAAAAGGAAAATCAAACTCTGGAATTAAAGTTGACGTTTTAGCTTCAACTGAATTCAGTGAAGTTGCTAGAGTTCCTCACTTACAAAATTCATTCGGACAAGGATGGAATGGTGTTGGATATTCAGGATCTAACTCTTACAGTAATGAAAATGGTTCTTGGGGACCTGCATTCAATGGAGAAGTTAGACCATGGGGTACTGTATACAACAATACTCAACAAATCAAATCTTATGTAGGTTTAAATGATAACGTTAGAGATTTCTACAACACTGGATCTTTAGCTACACAATCTGTAAACTTAAGTGGTGGTGGTGATACTTCAGATTTCTCTTTAGTATTCTCAAATGTAAACAGTGATGGAGTTGTACCTTCTGATGCTGATTTATACAAAAAACAATCTTTAGGTTTCAATGGAGGATTAAAAGGTAAAAGATTTACTTTAAGAACTGCATTAAACTATGTATACAAAAACCAAAGTGTTGTTAACACAGGACAAGGTGATGACGCTGGACAAGGTTCTACATTACAACAAGATTTATTACAAATCCCTAGAGACGTAAGTATCGTAGATTTGAAAGATTACAAAGGTAACATCTTCAATACTCCAGATTATTACTTTACTCCATATGCTGCAAACCCTTACTTCTCTATTAATGAGAACAGCACTAAAATTTATGGAAACAACGTTTTTGGAAACGTAAATTTAAGCTACAAAATTACTGACAAAATCGTTGCTTCTTGGCAAGTGGGTGGTAACATTAGATCTGAAAGATTTAAAAGTTACGGTGCTATCGTAGATTACGATCCAGGTACACCTCAAGCAGTTGCTGGAGCTAACAAAGTTGTTGGTGGTGTTACAGAAGGAAGATCTGAGTACAGCGAATTTGATACCTTCTTCAACATTAATTATAACACAAACTTAAGTGAAGACTGGACATTAAACCTTTTAGGTGGTTTAAACTACAACAAAAGAGAGTCTGACGAATTGTTTAATACAATTACTAATCTTGGTATAGCTAATTACTACGAATTATCTAACTCACCAAACAGACCAACTATTACACAAACAAATTCATTAAGAAGAAATGCTGCTGTATATGCTTCTGCTGAATTTGCTTTCAAAAACAGATATTTTGCTACACTTACTGGTAGAGAAGATGCTACATCTACATTACCAATTGGAAACAATGCTTATTTCTACCCAGCATTATCTCTTGGTGCTATCGTAATTGACAACGGAAGTACTTTCTTAAAATTAAGAGGTGCTGCTTCTAAAATTGCAAATGACACACAACCTTATGTGACTGAAAATTCATATATTCCTGGTTCTGCAGCTGCTAACTTTGGTATCATTGCATCTCCAATGGGAGGCGTAAGTTACTATGAAGCTTCAAGTAGACTAGCAAATCCAGAATTGAAACCAGAATCTACAATTGAATACGAAGTTGGAGCTGAGGGATCATTCTTGAAAAACAGAATTAGCTATGATATTGCATTATACCACAAAACAACTTCTGATTTGATCGTTAACTTACCATTAGATCCTTCAACAGGTTTCTTAAGTAAATACATCAATGCTGCTGAAGTAGTAAACAAAGGTATCGAGCTTTCTCTTTCAGGTAGTCCAATTAAAAACAAAGACTTCACTTGGAATATAACTTACACATTCACTAAAAACCTTAATGAAGTTACTAAGTTAGCTGACGGATTTAATGATATTGACTTAGCGCCTGTTTACGGTGTAACTTACAGAGCTACAAAAGGACAACCTATTGGAACATTCTATTCTCTTGTGCCAAAAACAAATGATGCAGGACAATATATTGTAAACCCTAACACTGGAATGTACGAAACAAGCACTGACATCCAACGTATTGGAGACTCACAACGTGATTTCGTAATGGGTCTACAAAATACCTTCAAATACAAAAACTTTAACTTAGGCTTTTCAATGGATTGGAAACAAGGGGGTGAATTCTATTCTTATACTAAGAGATTATCACACTTTACAGGAAATGGCGCAGAAACTGTTTACAATGACAGAAACACATTCATCATTCCTAACTCTGTTAATGAGCACGTAGATGCTGCAGGTGCTGTTACGTATACAGAAAACATGACTCCGGTTACTTTCGCTAACGTATCATCATTCTACAACACTACAAACAACCCTGGAATTGAATCTACTCACGTAATTGACAAAACTTTTATCAGATTAAGAGAGGTCAACTTAAACTATGATTTCCCATCTGCTTTAAGTAAAAACATGGGATTAAACAAAATCACTGTTGGAATCTACGGAAGAAACCTTTTCTTGTGGACTCCTGGAAGCAACCCTTATACAGATCCTGAAACTGGAACTTACGGAACAGGTGTACTTTCTGATGTAGGAGAATTTGCAGCTAACCCTTCTCAAAGATCTATTGGAGGAGTTTTAAAATTATCATTCTAATAATAAATATAGAAAAATGAAAAAAATAGCAACATTAATAACAGCTCTTTTCTTATTAGTGTCATGTGATGATACATTTGACATTAATAGAGATCCAGATCTATTGCCTCCTGGGCAAGCATACGCAACAATTCTACCAGCTGGTATTGCTGGTGTTGTAGGAGCACAAGGATCTTACTATGCGCTAATTGGTGGTTTCTGGTCTCAATTTTGGACTCAAAACAATACTTCAAACCAATACAAAAATATTGACCAGTACAGTATTGGAACAAATGACTACCAGGCAGGCTGGGCAGCAATGTACGATGCTTTAAACGACATTAGAGTAGTAAAAGCAAAAGCACTAGCTGAAGGAAATACAAATTACTATTTGATCTCTACTGTGCTTGAAGTTCAAGCTTCTCAGGTAATGGCAGATTTATATGGTGATATTCCTTACGCAGAAGCTAACAATCCAGCATTCTTACAACCTAAATTTAATACTGGAAAAGAAGCTTACGATTTAATGATCGCTGATTTAAAATTAGCTTTATCAAAAGATCAATCTGCATCTGTAGGTGATAAACCAGGAAAAGATGATTTCATTTTTAATGGAAACATGGAAAACTGGACTAAGTATGGTAATACATTGTTGCTAAAACTTCATATGAGATTAACTCAGGTTAACCCTACTCTTGCTCAATCAGGAATCACAACTTTAATCAATTCTGGTGCTCAGTTCTTAGATGTTGATGCTGCAATGACTCAATTTGAAGATGCTGCTGACAGAAGTAACCCTTTGTACGAATCAGACAGAAGACAATTAAACACTACTTTAAACCTTAGAGCTAGTGTAACATTGTACAGCTATTTAGATATTAATGTTGATACTCGTAAAGACAAATATTATGGCCCTGGAAAACCAAACCCACAAGGAGATTTCTTAAATACTGCAACTGGTCTTTCATTAGTAACTTTAAATGCTAAAACTCCAGTATATTTAATTAGTGCAGAAGAAAGCTACTTCTTACAAGCAGAAGCTCTTACAAGATATTTTGCTGGTGCTGGTGCTAAAGAAAAATACGACTTAGGAGTTCAGGCTAACTTTGCGAAGTACTCTCTAAGTGGCGCATCATTTGTAGCTCCAGGTGGTAAATATGAATTCCCTGCTGCAGGAACTACTGCTCAAATTGAAGCAATTATCACTCAAAAATGGATCTCAAGTTTCCCTGGAAACGGTTACGAATCATTTTTAGAGCAAAACAGAACTGGATTCCCTAAAGAATCTACAGTTGAACAAACTGACGAAGCATACATTCCTGGACAACTTGCTACATCTGTAGAGACTGTACTTGGAGCAAACCAATTCCCAAGAAGAATTATTTTGCCTAATACAGTAAAATCAAGAAATCCTAATGCTCCAGCTTTAAAGAAAATTACTGATCCTGTTTGGTGGGATGTTAACTAAAAAATTATACAAATGAAAAAAATTTTTATATCTCTAATGGTAGTTTCAGGACTATTATTTACTTCTTGTGAAGGAGACTCTACTGATGGTGTGTCTGCAGTAACTGCTTACGCAAACCTATCGATGAACGGACCTGAACTAGTTGTTTTAACTCAAGGAGAAACATATACTGAGCAAGGTGTAGAAGCTGAAGCTGATGGAAAAACACTTGAAGTAAAAATTGATGGTACAGTAGATACAAGCAAACCTTCAATGTACAAAATCAAATACTCTGCAGTAAACAGCGATGGTTTCCCAGCTTATTTAACGCGTACAGTTGTAGTTTTAAGTAACAAACCTAGTACAATTGATTTAACTGGTACTTTTCTACGAAGTGGAAACCCTAACGTAGTAAGCAAAGTAGCAGGAGGAGGAGACAGAAAGTATATTTGTGATAATGCAACTGGATATAGTGTGGCTAATGATATGTTAACTTTGGAATTCTATAACATAGATGATAAACAAATTTATGCTCCTTATCAAGAAAATGCTTCTGCATCAGGAATTTCTGCAGAAAGCAATATTGGTACTATTACAGACAAAGATCACTGGAAATGGGTAATTTATGCTTCAGCAGTATTTGGTACAGCTGATAGAGTATTTGCACGATAATTAAAAAACATTAAAATGAAAAAATTAAAACTAAAAATAGCTCGTATTGCCGTAGCGGTACTAGTACTTACTTCGTTTGCATCTTGCGATGAAGTTGGAGACATAAATCCAGGAGGAACAACAGCTGAGGCACTTGCTGGAGACTGGTTCGTTTCTACAACAAACCCGGCTGGTACAGTAATTATAGATCACGCTTTGTTTTCTACTTACAATACTGCTGCTAATGACAACACATTATGGTTAGATGATCATAATACTGCTGCGTCTAAAAAGTTTAAAGTTAAAGTAAACTTCAATGCTGACGGTACATTTACAGCAACAGCTGCTGCTAATGCCTTTAATGCAAGAACTGTTACAATTACAGCTGGTAAAGTTGAAAAAGATGCTGCTACTTCAAAAGGAGGGCATACAGTAAACAAAATCTCTTTTAAAGCAGAATTCAGCAGTGAGCCAGGAGTTATCTACTCTTATGAAGGTCACAAAAGAACTGGTTTCTACGAAGACGAATACTAATAAATATTTAGTATAAGCAATCATTAAACCATCCCATTAATTTGGGGTGGTTTTTTTATATAAACATATTACCTATATTTGTCTCATGGAAAAAGAACATCAAATATTTGGCATTAGAGCCATCATAGAAGCAATTCAGGCTGGAAAAGAAGTTGATAAAGTATTTATACAGAAAGAGATTTCCGGAGAATTAATGAAAGATTTAATGAAAGTAATGAAACGTGCTAACATTAACTTCTCCTATGTTCCTGTTGAAAAATTAAACCGTCTTACACCAAATAACCATCAAGGTGCAGTCGCTACAATATCTCCAATAGGATTTATCGAATTAGAACATCTTGTTGAATCAACAATAGAAGCGGGAGCGAAACCTTTGTTTTTAATCTTAGATCAAATTTCTGATGCAAGAAACTTTGGTGCTATTATTAGAACTGCAGAATGTACAGGCGTTAATGGAATTATAGTTCAGAAAGCAGGATCGGCACCCGTAAATGGAGACACCGTAAAAACGTCTGCCGGAGCGGTATTTAATGTTCCTATTTGTAAAGTTGAGCATATCAAAGATGCCATTTTTTACCTTCAAGGTTCTGGTATTAAGACAATAGCCGCAACCGAAAAAACAGATCAAAACATTTACGATTTATCTTTAAACGAACCTTTGGCAATCATCATGGGATCTGAAGATAGAGGAATAAACCCATCTGTTCTTAAAATTGTAGATGAAAAAGCAAAACTCCCAATGTTTGGATCTATTGGATCATTAAATGTTTCTGTTGCCTGCGGAGCTTTCTTATATGAAACCGTTCGTCAAAGAAGTTAGTAAATTGAGAATCTAGGTAATAATTTAAAAAATAATGAATGCCTATAAGTTCTGTTCAAAACATATCATTCAAAAAAATAAGTCTAATACTTGTACTCTTTTTAGTTACAAGTATTAGCTATTCTCAATCGATTCACTACAATCAGTTTTGGAATGAGCTTCAGTTTAACAGAACGATAAACAAAAAATGGTCTACAGAACTGGATCTGGAAGGAACCTATAGCAGTACCGATTCTTCGTCAAATCTTTTTGACAAAAATATACAGAGAGCCGTTCGAGGCTGGGCACATTACTATTTAACGCCACGCTGGAAACTATCTGCTTCCTTAGCTTATTACAACAATAAAGATGTTCCTGAAATTGGTCAGTTTGAATCACCTGAATGGCGATTTACCACTCAGGGAACCTACTTCTTTCATAAAACAGGCTATACTTTAAGTACGAGAATGCGACTTGAATTTAGACACATGAAAAACGAAGAAGATGATTATGAAAATGTGTTGAGATACCGTCAACAAATAAAATATATGCAGCCGCTTAACAGCAAAATACTAAGACAGGGCGTTGTTTACGCAATTGCTTCCGATGAAGTTTACATAAAATCCAAAGCGGAAGTTACCGGAAATAGCTTTTTTGACAGAAACAGATTTAATATCGGCGCAGGATATCTATTTACAGATGACATACAAGTAGAATTAACTTATGCAAACGAATATCTACCCAGAAGTACTCAAAACAAAAATATAAACGCAGCATCGTTAAATATAACATTCAACAATCTATTTAAAAACTTGCAGAAAAAATTATTTCAAAAACCCGAAACTCAGGTTGATGATTAACTTCTAATTTTCTTCCTTTTTCAAAAAACAAATAAGCTGTTCCAGAATAGCATCTTTATGTAGCTTAAAGTTATAATCTCTAACAAATTCTGTCCCTTCTAATCGAATTTCTGCTACAAGAGCTTCAAACTTAGAAAACGACTCCAGATCTTTATCATCAATAAGATAAAGTATCTGCATAATAGAGTCATTGTTCATATACTGTGTATCGTAATGAGATAACTTATATACTTTATTATCTGCTAAATGAATGATCAGATCATCTTTAATTTTCTTCCCCTCTTTCTTAGAAGGAAATGGTGTTGGCTGTAATGCGATATAATAATGTTCTTTATCTGTTAGAACGTTAATTTTTAAAGATTTGGATTTTGTAGTATAGAAAACCGCCGGATCAAAATAATACATCATACTTCCATCTGCAGATACTCTGTTTTTTATATCACACTGAGCAAAGGCTTCTAAACTCATAAGTCCAAAAAAAATCAAGCCTAATAAAATTAAATTCCTCATAGTCTCCAAATAAAAAATTAAACCATTTCTAACAAATTTAGCCTATTTTAATTAATTAAACAGAAAACTTCAGAGCTTATCTTCTGAATCCTTTTTTGTAATATCGTAATAAACAGGAACATTAGAACTAAAATAAGAAAATAAGGTTTCCTCCTCTACTTCTTCAACTTTTGTATTTACAAAATTCCCATTTTCATCAAAGTGTTTCATAAAAGCATCTTCTTCGGGTTTAAAATCAGGCTTTTGCCAATCGTAAACTATTGGCTTTGCGTATTCCGGCGTTTTATAGAACAAGCTCAGAACAAATCCTGTTATGAAACCTGCTAAATGTCCTTCCCAGGAAATTGTAGCATCTACATCTGGAAACACATACCAAATCATACCTCCATAAAGCAAAATAATCGAAAGTGAAAGTGCCACTAACCGATAATACCCCGTTTGAATTCCTTTGAAGAAAATAAAACTAACTAAAACATAAATCAATCCGCTTGCTCCAATATGATAATTCTCACGGCCAATAATCCAGGTAATTAGTCCCGAAAAAAGAATTCCATAGCCAATAACTGCAACTGTCTGTTTAGGATAAAAAAACTGCATAGCCGCCAGCAAAACCAAAAGTGGAATAGAATTATTATATAAATGACTTATATTCTCATGTATAAATGGACTAAACAAAATACCCTGCAAACCTGAAAAATCTCTTGGATAAATCCCATTTTGATAAAAGTCGAAATCAAAACGAATTTGAAACCAGTAAACAATCCACAAAAAGAGGACAAAAAAAACAGGAAGACCAATTACTGCGTAGGAAAATTTAAAATGATTATCATTCATACTTCTAAAAATTTATAGAATAATATCAAAAAACTATCCAAATACAATTTACTGATAATTTGTCAGCTTTATGAAGTAATTAACGCTTAAAACAATTAAAATAAAGCTGAAAATAGTAATTTTACAGAATGGAAGCACCTTTAGCCGAGCGTATTCGCCCACAAACATTAGAAGATTATATTAGCCAGAGTCATTTAGTTGGGCCAAGTGGTTCATTAACACAACAAATTTCAAAGGGCATAATTCCGTCTTTAATATTTTGGGGACCACCAGGAACAGGAAAAACTACTTTGTCACAAATTATTGCGCAAGAGTCAAAACGTCCGTTTTATGTTTTAAGTGCAATAAATTCTGGCGTCAAAGATATTCGGGATGTAATCGAAAAGGCAAAACAAAGCGGTGGTTTATTTACTGCCAAAAATCCTATTTTGTTCATAGACGAGATTCATCGTTTTAGCAAATCACAACAAGACTCTCTTTTAGCTGCTGTTGAAAAAGGATGGATCACACTTATTGGTGCAACTACCGAAAACCCAAGCTTTGAAGTTATTCCTGCATTATTATCCCGATGTCAGGTTTACATTTTGAATGCTTTCACAAAAGATGATTTGGAAGCATTGCTTCACAGAGCAATGAAAACCGACTCATATCTGGCTTCAAAAAATATTACATTAAAAGAAACTGAAGCTTTGTTAAGACTTTCTGGCGGTGATGGCAGAAAACTTCTCAATATATTTGAACTTGTCGTCAATGCTTCTGCAGAAGACAAAATTACTATAACAAATGCACGTGTTTTGGAACTTGTGCAACAGAACACTGTTTTATACGACAAAACGGGTGAACAGCACTATGATATTGTTTCCGCTTTTATTAAATCAATAAGAGGAAGCGATCCTAATGGAGCTGTGTATTGGCTTGCAAGAATGATTGAAGGTGGCGAAGATGTAAAGTTTATTGCCCGCAGAATGTTAATTCTATCGAGTGAAGATATTGGAAATGCAAATCCAACTGCGTTTATCATGGCCAATAATACTTTTCAGGCCGTAACTACTATTGGATATCCCGAAAGTCGAATTATTCTGAGTCAATGTGCCATTTATCTGGCAACTTCTCCAAAAAGCAATGCATCGTATATGGCAATTGGAAATGCACAACAGCTGGTAAAACAAACTGGAGATCTGCCTGTACCAATTCATTTGCGAAATGCGCCAACCAAACTTATGAAAGAATTAGGCTATGGCGATGATTACAAATATTCGCATGATTACGCAAATAACTTTGCTGAACAGGAATTTCTGCCAGATGCTATAAAAGAAACGGTTCTTTACAATCCGGGAAGCAATTCTAGAGAGAACAGCAACCGCGAATTTTTAAAGAACCGTTGGAAAGATAAATATGGTTATTAAAACCCTATTTTATATTTAAAATTTAACTGAAACTTTTTCAGAAACCAATTTGTCGTTTTGGTAATATTCAAAAAACCATTGATTGTCTTTTGCATTTAAAGATCCCTGAACCCCGTCTTTTATTGCGATGAAAGAATCCGGACGTGATGTTTTCAGCAATTTCATTACCACTTTTGGTGTTTTATCAATTAACTGATATCCATTTTCAGTTGGTTGTGCGTACAATAAATTAGGATCTGCCATGTTAGCAACCGGAGTCGCAACTGTAGTATTCTGCGCCACTACAACAGTAGCAGGAATTGCTGCTGCGGTAACCACTCTCGCCTCACTTGGAACTGTTTTTCCACTGTACTTGTAATGTAATGCATTTATAGAAATAAAAGCATTATCAAGACTTTCTTTGTAAGCAGCTTCATAATCTTTCTCCTTACTTTTCCCTACTTCTGAGGTATAAATTACTTTTCCGTAACAATCTTTAAACTCTACAAAAAGTTTAGTAACCAAAAATGCATTGTCTCTTTTTACATCCATATATAAAATCTGGCAACGATCATTATACTCAGCAGGAATTACTTCATTGGAATAAAAAGCAGGAAAACCAGCTTTAACCAAATTTGATTTACTTATCGTTGATAATCTATACTGATTATCACTTTTAGTAAACTCGTATCTTAATGGTACGATTACAGCTTTGTAATCATTAACCGATTGTGCAAATCCAATAACGGAACAAATTAATGCAGCAAGTAGAAATTTTATTTTCATTGTTATAAATAATTTTTAAGTTCTAATAAATGTTGTATTTGTTTTATATCCTGAGAAACCTCTATGTTTTTTTCATTAAAGAAAATAGCATCCAGTCCGGCATTCAATGCACCGTTAACATCGGCATCGAGACAATCTCCAATCATGATACAATTACTTTTTGAAGCCTGAGCCAAATTAACTGCATAATCAAAGATAATACTATTTGGTTTTTTCACACCAGCCAATTCTGAATTTGTGATTGTATTAAAATATCCGCCAAGTGAAGCATTATTAATTTTTTTATCCTGAACACTCGCAAAACCATTCGTAATAATATGAAGTCTATATTTAGGTTTTAAGTATTCCAGTACTTCAATAGCTCCATCAAAAAGGTGATTATTATCGGTTAAAAACTCGATATAATCATTGGCAATCTCATTAATATTTTCATCTGAAATTTGATATTCCAGTGCATCAAATGAAAACTTTAAACGATTATAACGCAACTCAACGTGACTTATTTGATCATTTTGATATAGCTTCCAACAAGCTTGATTTATTGGCGCATACTTTTCAATAAAATCCAAAGTATTTATATTTGGATATTTACTTTTAAAAATACGATCAAAAGCCATTTCTGAGTTCTTATCGAAATCCCAAAGTGTATGATCTAAATCAAAAAAAACGTCGGTAATTGTGGTATTCATAATTTAAAAAATTCCTTCATCTACAAAACTATAATATTTTGTTTCAGTAATAATCAAATGATCTAAAACTTTAACATCTAACTTATTTCCTGCCTCACGAATTTTTCTGGTAATCTGCTTATCAGCTTCACTAGGCTTTAACTCTCCCGAAGGATGGTTATGACACAAAATCAAGCCAGTAGCACTTTTTTCTAAAGCTAATTTAAAAATCAGTCTAACATCTACAACTGTTCCCGCAATACCACCTTTACTTAATTGAGACTTAGAAACTACTTTATTCGAATTATTCAGAAAAAGCACCCAAAATTCTTCATGGGGCAGATCTCCAATAATTGGTCGCATAAGATCAAAAACAATTTTACTAGAGGTTATTTTAATCTTTTCCGTTCCTTTTTCTGAACCCCTGCGTCGGCATAATTCAAGTGCAGCAATAATTGAAACCGCTTTTGCTTCGCCTATTCCTTTAAAACTTATTAATTGAGTAAGAGATAATTTTGCCAACGAATTTAAGCCTCCAACAGTTGCCAGAATGCGTTTACTCAAATCTACTGCAGATTCATTTCGACTACCAGATCCAATTAAGATTGCAAGTAATTCGGCATCACTTAAAGAATCTTTTCCTTTAACTATTAATTTTTCACGAGGCTTGTCATCATCAGACCAATCTTTAATTGAAAAATGAGATTGTTTCATAAACTAAACGATTTTTTAAAAAGCGAATATATTTAAAAAGAAAGAAAAATCGTTCAAATAAAAAATAAACTTAAAAAAAAGTGCCAATGCATAGCAATTGGCACTTTATCTAATTTTCTAATTGACAAATTATTCTATCAGCCCTTTTACTTCGTCAAAATTTAAGCCACCGTAATTTCCGGAACTCATTAATAAAAGTGCAGAATTATCCAGATTTAAATTGAACAAATATTCTTTAAATTCAAATGGATTAGTATAAATTATAAGGTCTTCACGATTAAAGGCTTTCGCAATTTGCTCATAAGTCACTTCTTCCAATTGTTTAATTTTTACTGCATCTGGAGAATAAAATACAACTGCAACATCAGCATATTCCAGAGCACCTTCATATTCTTTTAAAAACTCAGCATTTAAGCTGCTATAAGTATGTAACTCTAAACAAGCCACCAAAGTTCTATTTGGATATTGCTCTTTTACAGCTTTTGTTGTCGCCGCAACTTTACTTGGCGAATGTGCAAAATCTTTGTAAGCCACTTTACCTTTTCCTTCGGCAATTTTTTCCAAACGTTTAGATGCGCCTTTAAAACTAGCGATAGCCTCATAAAATTCGGCTTCGTCCACACCCATGTTTTGGCAAATCCATTTTGCACCGGCTAGATTATTTAAATTGTGTGCTCCAAAAACTTCGATTGGCATATCGCCTTCCGGAGTTTTTAACAAAGTAACGCCATCACTAACGGTATATTCCGGCGTATGATAAGCAAGTTTACGAATTGGATTTGTTGCTACCTCAGAAACGCGTTTTACTTCAGGATCATTTTCATTATAAACTAAAATACCGCCGTTGGTAATTTTCTCAATAAAAATTTCGAATTGCTCTACATAATTCTCATATGTTGGAAAAACATTGATGTGATCCCAGGCAATTCCGGAAATTAAAGCGATATTAGGCTGGTATAAGTGAAATTTTGGTCTTCTATCAATTGGCGATGATAAATACTCATCACCTTCCAGAACCATAAAATCATTTTCTTCCGTAAGATGTACCATCGTATCAAAACCCTCCAACTGTGCTCCCACCATATAATCAACTGCAATATTATGATAATGCATTACATGCAAAATCATCGACGTAATAGTGGTTTTTCCATGAGAACCACCAATTACAACACGAGTTTTATTTTTAGATTGCTCGTATAAAAATTCAGGATAAGAATAAATTTTCAGTCCAAGTTCCTGCGCTTTCAACAATTCAGGATTATCGGCTTTGGCATGCATTCCTAAAATTATCGCATCAATATCTGCGGTTATTTTTTCAGGAAACCAACCTAATTCAGCAGGAAGAATACCTTTTTTCTCTAATCTCGATTTTGATGGTTCAAAAATAGCATCGTCACTTCCCGTAACCTGATATCCTTTATTATGCAATGCTAATGCTAAGTTGTGCATAGCACTTCCGCCAATAGCGATGAAATGTGTTTTCATTTAAATTCTTATTTTTTTAATACCTAAATTCAATGATTGCCAAAATACAACTATTAAAAATTGGTTATGATGATTCAAATTTTTGTTTCAATTCTAAGGCCTTTTTTGGGTCTTTTAATTTGTTCAAATATAAATTATATAATTTTTGAAATGTGACTTTTGAATTGCCAATTTCATCTGCTTTCTTATAATTTTTTTCTGCCGAATTGTACCGCTCAAAATATTCATCAATTCTTCCTCTGGACAAATAACCATCAACAGGCGAAAACTGCGCCAACTCATTAGAATACGAAATTGCCTTAGATTCACTACCTCCTAAAATTCCGGGCAATTGTAAATAGATTTCGATCAACGCCCATCTGGCCTGAACATGCTTTGGATTGAGTTCAATTGCTTTTTCAAATGCTGTTTTCATTTCACCAACCATTCCAAAAGCTTTGAATTTATTAACTTCTACAGCACGCATTGCCAGACAACCTCCGTATTTAAAAAAATAATCTGCCACAGTAGGTTTTAATTCCTTAAGTTTTTTGAAATACTCTGCACCTTTTACCCATGATTTCTGATGTGCCGCAATCTCTCCCAAGTACTCTAATGTTTTTATATCTGTAGTATTACTTTTTAAAACCGTTTCAAAAATCACTTGCGCCTCAGCATATTTCTTTAATCGAAATAACTTCTCTCCTTTTTCGAAATTAGATTGCGACCAACAACAAATTGGTACAATTAAAAAAAGAAACAATAGTTTTTTCATGTTTCAAAAATAAGGAAATATAGATTCTCTATTAAGATTTGTTGAGAAATTAGTAATTTGTACGAAAATTATTTTAATCATTTTCCAACCCTTATTTCAAAAAAGTACTCCATAAACTAAAACCAACTTATGAAAAATTTACTTTTTGTTTTCTTATTCTTCTCTACAACCTTGTTCGCACAACAAAACGATAAAAAATGGACTAAAGCTATTAATTACGAAAATGATGGTAAAATCAAATCCGCAAATGAAGTAGTTACTAAAATTTACAAGAAAGCTGTTGCCAGAAAAGATGAAGTACAAATGATAAAATGCTTTTTCTATCAATCAAAATATTTGCAAGTTGTTGATGAAAATGCAAAAAGTAAAATTATAATCAATTTGAAAAAAGATATCAATCGCGTTTCTATCCCTTCAAAAGCAATTTTGAATCTAATTTATGCGAAATATCTAAAAGATTATTCTAATTATGACGACTATATGGTTGTTGATAGCGCCGCAGTAATGATAGATAGTGCAGCGGCAACAATTGATACAGCTTCAGTTACAGGAATAAAAGTTACCAAAATTGATTCAGTAGAAATTCCTCATTCAAATTATATTCCACAAGAAATTACGACTGAAAATGATATTGTTTCTACATTCAATAAAACATTGGAAAACGAAGCTGTTTTAAAAGCCACATCTCTAATAAAGTACAAAGATATTTTTGATTATTCTGATTTAGAAAAGTTTAAAGACGAAAACTTATGGAATTATTTATTAAAAGAAAATATTACTTTTTTCACAGAACAAATTAAACCTTGGCAAATCCAAAACAGTGATTTCTTAGTTTACAAAGAGCAACTTCTAGGAAATTCGGCTACATTTTTAAATCTCAATCTTGATTTTATAAAAGAGCCAAATGTTAAAAGGGTCTTGGAACTCTATCAAAAATTAGAATCCGATAATTCATCATTGAAAAACCAATTTGAACGTGCAAAATTTTGTCAGGAATATTTATTAAAATCAAACGAGAATTTTAGTGTTTATTTAAACAAAATTGAGAAAGAAACTCAGGATAAAAATCTTATTCAAAATATAAAATTAGAGCAAGCCCAAATTCTGTTAGAACAGGCTTCAAAAGAATTATATCCAAATAACAATAATAAAGCTTTAGAAGTATTAGATGAAGTTATTAAAATTGAAGAGAACTCAAACAATGCAAAACTTGCTATTTCTAAGAAATATGATATTTTATCAAAATCTTTAGAGATTCAATTTCAAAAAAACAGTTACGAAAGTGAAAACACAAGAGTTTTCCTTAATTATAAAAACGTAAATAAATTTAAAATTTCTTTTTGCAAAATTGATATTTTACAAATTGCGCAACTAGATACATTAAATGAAATTCGTAAAGATTCTTTAGTAAATACCCTATTACAAAAACAAAATATAGTCAGGACAGAAAACTACAATTTGATTGATAAAGAAAATCACTTTACGTATTCAACAGAAGTAGCATTGCCAAAATTACCAATCGGAAATTATTTGGCTTATTTTGAAAGCGACTCAGATTCAAAAGACGAAAAAGCATTCGGTTATCAAATTCTAACAATTTCGAACATTTCAGTTCTTGCATCTAAGAAAGATAAAGTTGAAAACTATCAGGCATTAGACCGAAAAACCGGAAAGCCACTAAAAGATGTTTCAGTAGAATATAGAAAACAAATTGCAAAAACAGATTTAAACGGAATTGCGACATTTCAAATAGAAACCAATGACAATTATTACTATAATGACCCTATTAAACTTACACAAAACAATGATACTATTTTAGTAGATAGAAACTATCTTTCCTATACACAGGAATATAAATTATCTGAAAATGAAAGACTGGATGGAAAAGTCGAATTCTATCTGGATCGTGCTATCTACAGGCCTGGTCAAACAGTTTATTTTAAAGGGATTGCCATTCAAAAAAACAAAAACAAGACCAGTGTCACTGCCAACACAAAATTCACAATTATTGTAAACGACGCAAACTATCAACCTATAAACGAATTTGATTTAATAACAAACGATTATGGCTCTTTTTATGGTGAATTTATTTTACCAAAAATAGGCTTAACCGGCAGTTATACTATTAGTGCAAAAAGACCAGAGAATAAATCCAAAACTGATTTGGCATATTGGGATAATGTAAGTTATAACAGCTCTACACAAAATTTTCGAGTTGAAGAATACAAGCGTCCTAAATTTGAAGTTACTTTTGATGCTAAAAAAGAAAGTTATCAAGTTAATCAGCCTGTTAAAATAAAAGGTACCGCTAAAGCTTTTGCAGGAAGTACTATATCTGATGCAACCGTAAAATATACTGTAACGAGATACACTACTTATTTTAGAAATTATTACGGCCGTGAAGAAAACGAAGTTTTAGCTATTGGCGAGACCAAAACGGATAACTCAGGAAACTTTCTTGTCGATTTTACAGCTGTACCATCAAAAAACCATTCGAAAGAAAATCTGCCTATTTTTAATTATGAAATTTCAGCAACAGTTACCGATATAAATGGTGAAACACATTCTGCTGTAACAAATGTAAAAGTGGGTTATCACGATTTGATTTTGAATACTCAAATGTTACCTTTTATTCAAACTAAAAACAAAAACGAAATTACGTTAAGCAGTACCAATTTAAATGGAGAATTTTTATCTGTAAAAGGTGAAATAAAATTGTATTATTTAAGTCCGCTTTCTAATAAATTCAAACCAAGAAAATTGCGAAAACCAGAAATTGAAACCATCTCAGCAGAAGATTTCGAAAGATTATTTCCTTATGAAGTTTCAGAAAAGGATACGAGCAAAAATGCATCAGAAACGTTATTATTCACAAAAAATATAGATACCCAAAAAGACAAAAAACTAGTATTGGATTTTATATCAAATTATAAATCCGGTAATTACAAAATTGTATTTTCGGCTAAAGATAGTTTTGACAACCCAATTGAAACCACATCAAATTTCAAAATTAAGCAGAGTAAAGACAAATTTAATCCAAGTATATTACTGAATTCTGAACAGCTTAACAGTGATCCTAAAAAAGATGGTTTTGTTTTGGTGAAAATTACATCTATTATTCCGGAGCTATATATTTTAGCGAACGCAAACTATCAGAATAAAAACTATTTTGAAGATATTACTCATTTGCAAAATCATGAAGCGATCATTAAAATTCCGCTCAAAAATGAATTTGAAAAACAAATGATGGTAACTTTCCAGTGTGTATTTGACAACGATACGTTTACAGATCAAATCGAAGTTTCCTTAAAAAGCCCGGAACCAAAATTAGAATGGACAGTTGAAACTTTTAGAAATAAAATACAACCCGGAACAAACGAAAGCTGGTCGTTTAAACTGAATGGTTTTAATACAAAAAAAGAAGCTGAAGTTTTGGCTTCAATGTACGACAGTTCACTAGATCAATTCTCTGTGAGAAACTGGGAATCCTTAGAATTTAACAATTATTATCGCAATGGCACAAATTTTAAAACAAGATTAGGTTTTGATATTAATTATGCTTCTGTAGAAAATCTTAATGAAAGATTTCCACAATTGGATTTCGAAAATGAAGAAACCAGATTAAAATGGTTTGGCTTTAACTTTTACAATAGTAGATATGGCGATTATGGTATTACTATTGCAGAGCTAAAAGACAAAAAAGTTGGAAGCGAAACAATAAAAGGAGACCCAGATGCGGTTTTAACAGTTGATGAACCGGTGGGTAGCGGAGCAGCAGCCGTTATTGAAGAAGATAATCAGGTTTACAACACTGCTGCAGTGAAACTAGATGGAGTGCGCTTTGTTAAACCTGTTGTTGCTAAAGCACAAGAAGTAACTGAAGAAGATCCTGAATATTATTTTCAGACAAATAAAGTAAAATTTTATCCAGGTAAAAAAATCATCAGAGGGCTAACCAATATGGCTATCAATAAGTCAACATTGTATGTAATTGATGGAGAAATGTCGTCAGAAGACAATTTTAATAAAATAAGTCCTGAAGACATTTTGGATATTGATTTTTTGACTTCAGACAAAGCCATTGCGCTCTACGGAAATAAAGCCTCAAATGGTGTTATTATCATTACAACCAAAAAAGCATTGGAAGAACTAACACAAGTAAAAGCCAGAAAGAACCTTTCAGAAACTGCTTTTTTTCTTCCAAAATTAAAAACCGATTCGAAAGGAAAAGTAAGTTTCAATTTTACTTCTCCTGAAGCTTTAACGGCGTGGAAACTTCGTTTATTGGCGCACAATAAAGATGCTGTTTCGGGTTATTTAGAGAAAAGTGTTATTACGCAAAAAGAATTAATGGTTTTGCCGAATTTCCCCCGTTTCTTTAGAGATAAAGATACAATTGTAATCAGTGCTAAAATCTCAAATGTTACCGCTGAAGCGAAAACCGGAATCGCAAGTTTACAGTTTTTTGACGCCGTAACCATGCAGCCAATTGATGCCAAAATGCTGAATGCAAAAAACATTAAAAACTTTACAGTTCCTGCTTTCGGAAACACAACAGCAAACTGGACAATTTCAATTCCTGAAGGTTTACAGGGAATTCAATATAAAATCGTAGCTAAAGCGGGCAATTTTTCTGATGGGGAAGAAAACATTATTCCTGTTTTGACGAATAATATGTTGATTACAGAAAGCATTCCTATTTGGGTTCGCGAGAATGCTACAAAAGAATACACTTTTGCAAACTTGAAAAACAATACATCAACCACTTTAAAAAACCATCAGTTTACATTTGAATACACTTCCAATCCAACTTGGATCGCGATTCAGTCGTTGCCTTATTTAATGGAATATGAACATGAATGTGCCGAGCAGACTTTTGCACGTTATTATGCAAATGCTTTGGCTTCAGAAATTATTTCTAGTAATCCGAAGATTGCAACTGTTTTTGAAAATTGGAGAAAAAGTGGAAAACCAAATTCTAAATTAGAAGAAAACGAAGAATTGAAATCATTAATTCTAGCCGAAACGCCTTGGCTAAATGATGCTCAAAATGAAGATGAAAAGAAAAAAAACATGGCGCTTTTGTTTGATTTAGAAAAAATGAAAACGTCTCAGGAAGCAACTTTCGAAAAACTAAAACAAAAACAAAAAGCATCTGGCGGTTTTGGCTGGTTTGATGGAAACAATGAAAGCGAATATATTACAAGACATATTCTGGCAGGTTTAGGTCATTTAGATAAATTAAGTAAAAGCAATACTTCAAAAATCGATGAAATAGCCAAATCCGGGATTTCCTTTTTAGACAATAAATTTTTAGATTATTACAAATCGAAAACTAAAAACTTAAAAGCAACTGACAAACTTATTTGGATTAATCCTTATTCTGATTTACATTATTTATACACCAGAAGTTTTTATTTAGAGAAATATCCTTTGTCTGATACGCTTAAAAAAGCAACCAAATTATATCTGGAAACGGCTAAAAAGGAATGGCTTAATTATTCAATTTATGAAAAAGGTCTGGCGGCTTTAGCATTAAATCGCTTTGGAGAAAAAGAAAATGCTAAAAAAATTATAGAAAGTCTAAAAGAAATAGCATCAAACAATGAAGATTGGGGAATGTACTGGATTGCAAATAAATCAGGCTGGTATTGGTATCAGGCACCTATAGAAACTCAGGCTTTATTGATTGAGGCTTTCGCCGAAGTGAATAACGACACAAAATCTGTGGATGCCATGAAAGTTTGGTTACTAAAAAACAAACAATCCAAAAACTGGCCAACTACAAAATCAACAACAGAAGCTATTTATGCACTGCTAATGCAAGGAACCGATTGGCTTTCTGTAAAAGATAATACCGTTATAAAAATTGGAGATGAAAAAATCATAACCAAAAAATTAGCCGAAAACGAAAAAGAAGCAGAAACCGGTTACATCAAACTAAACTGGAAAGCAGATGAAGTGAAGAAAGAAATGGCTTCAATCAAAATTCAAAACAAATCAAAAGTTCCTGGTTTTGGCGGCGCATATTGGCAATATTTTGAAGATTTAGATAAAATCAAAAATAATACTGGTGCCGTTTTATCTGTTTCGAAAGAATTGTACTTAAAGAAGAATACCATAAAAGGTGATCAATTGGAAAGAATCACAACTAAAAATCCTTTAAAAACAGGCGATTTGGTTACGGTACGATTAATTATTACCGCAAAAGAAGATACTGAATATGTTCATTTGAAAGATATGCGCGCTTCTTGTTTTGAACCTGTGAATGTTCTTTCGCAATATGAATACAAAGATCGACTAGGTTATTACAGAAGTACAAAAGATGCCGCAACACATTTCTTCTTTGACCAAATAAACAAAGGAACTTATGTTTTGGAATATGATATTAGAGTAAACAACAAAGGTGAATTCTCAAATGGCATTACAACTATTCAAAGTATGTATGCCCCTGAATTTGCAAGTCATACAAAAGGAATTCGAGTGAAGGTAAATTGAGAAACAAGTTCCAATTTTTAAATTCCAAATTCCAAAAAAAATAAACCCGACAGGTTTTTAAATCTGTCGGGTTTGATTTTTATACTAAATTGAGATTATTTTACAATCGTCAATTCGTCAATAATGTTTTTAGCTCCAGCGTATTTGTCAATAATCCAAAGTACATAACGAATATCAACGTTGATAGTTCTTTGTAATTTAGGATCAAAAATAACATCCCCAGCCATAGCTTCGATATTACCATCAAAAGCAATTCCGATTAATTCACCTTTTCCGTTAAGAACCGGAGAACCAGAATTTCCACCTGTAATATCATTGTCTGTTAAAAAGTTTACCGGCATATATCCAGCTTTGTCAGCATATTGTCCGAAATCTTTTTTCTTATTCAATTCTAATAAACGAGCTGGTAAATCAAATTCCTGATCTCCTGCTTTGTATTTTTTTACCATACTTTCCATTGTAGTATAGTTATTGATTTTAGCATCGTTACGAGGATCTGCAGGTAAAGCGCGAACTTTTCCATAAGTCAATCTCAAAGTTGAGTTTGCATCAGGATATTGAATCGCATTTAATTTAGACTCTCTTAAACCTTCAACCAATTTGCGGTAAGCAATTGCAAAACCATCGTCAGCTTTTGCCTGATCATCTGTTTTTGCGCGGTATTTTGTCAAAAGATCATTAGAAATAATATACAAAGGATCGTGTACAATTGCCAATGGTTTTGGATTAGCCATAAATGCTAATACTTTTTCCTTAGTAGTAAAATAACTTATTTCAGTAGCTTTAGTTACATCTGCAGTAAAGTCGCCATTATTTGCAGCTTTCATTTTTGCGATTTCCGGAGCAAGTCCATATTCAGCAGCTTTAGCGGCGTATAAATTTAATTGTGCAGTTAAAACATCTTTTTCTAATGGTGCATAAAATTCTCCATAAATGTTATCAATCATTGTATTGATTTTTGGTAACATTTCAGCTTTTTTAGCATCATTTTCATTATAGTAAGCAATTAATGCATTTCCTAAGTTTGCTGGTCCTGTTGCATAGTTTGATGTACGCAAAAGTTGCATTAAATAATTATCGTGAGTTGCTTTTGTATTAGTCTCTCTGTAATAATCATTGATTGTTGGAATTACATTTTCGTATTTTTCTTTATTAGCAGGTTTAGATGCCCACTCATAAAACTTATCTTCCTGCGCGCTTTTAGTATCTGCAGTTCCTGCTTTTGTTAAAGCATCGATCATACCTTGACGGTTTTTCCAGTAATTTGCTGTAGAAGCATATTTAGATGCGTACTGTAAACGTACTGTAGCATCTTTATCCATATACTTTTTCATTTGGTCCATTCCGGTTTTTGCACCTTCAACCCATGCAGGATAAGCAAATTTTACGTTTTGCTCAATTCCTCCAGCTGGCATCCAACGGTTTGTTCTTCCAGGATAACCTAAAATCATGGCAAAATCATTTTCTTTTACACCTTTAATACTTACAGGTAAATAATGCTTTGGCTGTAAAGGCACATTATCTTTAGAATAAATTGCTGGATTTCCTGCTTTATCAGCGTAAACTCTAAACATAGAGAAATCTCCTGTTTGACGAGGCCACTCCCAGTTGTCTGTATCTCCACCAAATTTACCAACGCTTTCAGGAGGAGTTCCAACTAAACGAACGTCTGTATAATCTTGGTAAACGAAATAGTAATATTCATTTCCCTGAAAGAAAGGACGAACAGAAACGGTATATTTTCCGCCTTCGTTGTTTTCTTTTTCAATCAAAGCAATCTCTTGCTGAATGATTTTGTTTCTTTCAGTTTCTGTCATTTTATCGTTTACTTTAGATAAAATTCTTTTAGAAACATCATCCATACGAACAAAGAAACGAACGTATAAAGATTTTGGCTTCATTTCGGCACTTCTTTCTTTTGCCCAAAAACCATCTTTCAAATAGTTTTGCTCTGCAGATGAAAGTTCAGCAATAGCATTGTAACCACAATGATGATTGGTTAAAACTAATCCGTCTTTAGAAACGATTTCAGCTGTACAACCTCCGTTAAATTGCACAATCGCATCTTTTAAACTATGGTGATTAATACTGTAAATTTCTTCGGCTGTCAATTGCAAGCCCATTTTCTCCATATCTCTATGGTTCAATCTTTCGATAAACATCAAGAACCACATTCCTTCATCGGCTCTTACTGGTACCGCCATCAGACACATGGTCAAGAATAAAACTATTTTTTTCATGTTATTTTGTTTAAGTACTGCGAATATAACTCATTTTCGCAAAAAAAATAAGTGTTTCGGCCAAAAACAAAACATATCAAAGTAAAGCAAACATCATTTTGCGAAATCCATAATTTAACTAAACAAACCTATAATTCTAAAAATACTGAATTAAGCATAATAAATAACCCAAAAAAACAACAATCAAGATAGATTGCGAAACAATCTTTCTAATATTTATAAAAATAAACTTTCATTTTAATTTATTTATCATAATCTATTTCTTACAATAAATAATATTATAAATTTGCCAGTTCATTATAAAAGAATAAAAAAATGAAAAAATTAGTATTAGCAGTTGTTCTTTTAGTAACAGCTATGGCAAGCGCACAAAAAGGTTCAGTTTTAGTAGGTGGAAACGTTGGATTTTCTTCCGAAAAAATTGGCGAATCAAAACTTGAAAATTTTGAATTTTCTCCTAAAGTTGGATATCAGTTTACAGATAATTGGACAGCTGGTGTTGAAGGCTCAATTATGAATGTAAAAGCTTCAGGATTAGAAACTACAGAAAAATACAAAATTGGTGGTTTTGTTCGTTATGCAGTGCCTCTTTCTGACTTATTTGCTATTTACGGAGATTTAGGAGCTGGTTACCAAAGCACAAATTTAAATGATGCAAAGGGAATGTATGCAAGTTTAACGCCAGCTTTATTCATCAATATGAAAAGAGGATTTGGTTTGAATTTCTCTATTGGCGGCATCAACTACGACAATCTTGATGGAAAAAATGATCCAAGACAAGAACGTTTTGGATTTAATTTCGGAAAAACTTTCAGCATTGGAGTTTCTAAAAACTTCGGATTATAATTTTAAGATTTAAAGAATCTTAATTTCTTTGTTTTTTTCGTTAAAAAGCAAAAAACCCGACAAGTAAAATTGTCGGGTTTATTATTTATATAAAAACGTTTTTATTCGTTCAGCATTTTCCAAAGTTTGTCTTTCAAATCTGTAAGTCCTTGCTGAGCTACAGACGAAATAAACATATAAGGAACATCTTTAAAAGAAACGTCTAATTCTGCTTTTAATTCCGCTTTGAGTTCGTCATCCAGCATATCGCATTTAGATATTACTAAAAGACGTTCTTTATCGAGCATTTCAGGATTATATTTTGTTAACTCATTTACCAAAATATCGTATTCTGCTTTTATATCCGGAGTATCTACAGGAACCAAAAACAACAACGTTGAATTACGTTCAATATGACGCAGGAAATAATGTCCAAGACCTTTTCCTTCGGCTGCTCCTTCAATAATACCTGGAATATCAGCAATTACAAAAGATTGAAAATCTCTATAAGCAACAATCCCTAAATTAGGTTTTAAAGTTGTAAAAGGATAATCTGCAATTTTTGGCTTCGCTGAAGTTAAAACAGACAATAAAGTGGATTTTCCAGCATTAGGAAAACCTACTAAACCAACATCTGCCAGAACTTTAAGTTCCAGAATTACATCCATTTCTAAACCTGGCAAACCTGGCTGAGCATATCGAGGGGTTTGATTGGTAGAACTTCTAAAATGCCAGTTTCCTAAACCACCTTTTCCTCCTTTTGCAAGAATTCTTTTTTCTCCGTGTTCAGTAACTTCAAAAAGCGTTTCGCCAGTTTCTTTGTCTTTTACAACAGTTCCTAACGGCACTTCAATTATTTTATCATCTCCATCTGCACCGGTACTACGGTCTCCTCCACCATCTCCACCGTGACCGGCTTTAATGTGACGAGCAAATTTTAAATGAAATAATGTCCAGAGTCCTTTATTTCCAACTAAATAAACGTGCCCTCCACGACCACCATCTCCACCGTCAGGGCCACCTTTTTCAATAAATTTCTCTCTATGTAAATGCGTAGATCCTTTCCCTCCTTTTCCGGACGAAACATATATCTTAACGTAATCTACAAAATTTCCTTCTGTCATTTTTTCTTGTTTATGTATAGTTTCAGGTTTCAGGTTTCACGTTCCAGGTTTGCGCAACGCAATAACCCGAAACTTTAAACTTTGAATATGAAACAAAATTCTCTCTACTCTTTCAATGCTTTCACAAGCACTTTATCAATCTTAACACCATCCATGTCGATAACTTCTAAGACAAATTTTTGCCAGACAAGTTTCTCGCCTTCTTTTGGAATATGCGAAAGCTCGGTCATAATCATACCGCTTACTGTATTCACTTCGTAATCATTTGTCAATTCATCCAACTCAAAATAAGTTAAAAAATCATGCAATGAATAATGTCCGTCTACTAACCACGAACCATCTTCTCTTTCAATAAGCTGAAATTCGTCTTTATAAAATTCTGATGCATCACCAACCAAAGCTTCCAAAATATCATTCAAAGTAATCATTCCCTGAAAAACACCATATTCATCAGAAACTAAAGCGTAATGAACACCAGTTTTTTTGAAATTTTCTAACGCCTTATAAGCCGTTGTTTGCTCCATTATATAAGGCGCATCTGACATAATTAAAGCCAAATCAAAATCATCTTTTTCTATATTGGCAAAAATATTTTTTAACGTTACAACTCCAACTATATCATCATAATTGTCTTTGTAAACTGGATAAACAGCGTGCAAATCCTGAACAACCAATTCTTTGATTTTCGCTCTGTCTTCTTTTAAAGGAAGCATATCTACAGACTTTCGGTGCGTCATTAACGAACTTACTTTTCTGTCTCCAATATGAAAAACGCGCTCAACAATATCTTGTTCTATTTCCTGAACTTCACCAACTTCGGTTCCTTCTTTTATTATAGCTTTAATTTCTTCTTCGGTAACTTTTCCGTCAGCTGTTGGTTTTATTTGCAAAACATTCAATAGAAAATCTGTCGACGAAGTTAGAAGCCAAATAAATGGAGCTGTAACAATCGAAATAATCTTCATTGGCATTGCAAACATTTTTGCAATTGCTTCAGGATAATTTAATCCAATTCGTTTTGGAAGTAATTCACCCAAAACCAAAGAGAAAAATGTTAAAACCACAACCACAATTCCTACTGCAACTGAATGTGCATAAGGTTTTAAAACTGTAAATCCTGCAACAAAATTTTCTACATCTATTGTTATTTTATCACCACTGTAAATACCTGTCAAAATTCCGATTAAGGTAATTCCAATTTGTACCGTTGATAAAAATTTATTTGGAGAATTGGCAAGATCCAGCGCAATTTTTGCTCCTTTATTTCCTTTTTTGGCCGCTGTTTCAAGTCTGTTTTTTCTAGCCGAAATCAGGGCAATTTCAGACATAGAGAAAACTCCGTTTAATAGTATTAGAAAAAATATTATTAGTATTTCCAATGTTTAGTAGATTCGTTATTCGTTTGGTTCGTTATGTTGCAATCTTATTTATTTTTTAGCCCAGAATAAACTCTGGAGCTAAAAAAACTAATTTTTCCTCCCAGAAAACAGAAACTCCCGAAGCATCAGGAGAAGCTACTTTTTATGGTGTGGAAAAATAGTTTTTTTTGTGTCCCGATAGCAATCGGGATATAATGTTAAGCTGGATAATTTCTACAAATTATCAATAACAGATGTTAATCTTTCTGTAATTTGCTCAATTGTTCCAATACCATCAACGGCATTAAATTTATCTTGTTCTTTATAATATCCAATTAATGGAGCCGTTTTTTCATTGTACTCCTGGTATCTTACACGAATTTTTTCTTCATCCTGATCATCCACTCTTCCACTTGTTTTTCCTCTTTCAAGTAAACGAGCTACCAAAATTTCATCATCGGCTTCTAAAGCAATTGTTGCAGTAACGCTTGAACCAATTGTTGGCAAGAATTTATCTAAAGCCTCAGCCTGATCAATTGTTCTTGGATAACCATCAAACAAAAATCCTGCTGTATCAGGATGTTTGTTTACCTCATCAATTAACATTGCAGTAGTAACTTCGCAAGGAACCAATTCTCCATTGTCCATAAAAACTCTTGCTTTTTTACCTAGTTCAGTATCATTTTTTAAATTGAAACGAAAAATATCTCCAGTAGAAAGATGTGTTAAATTGTATTTTTCTTTTAAAAATTCTGCCTGAGTTCCTTTTCCTGCTCCTGGCTTTCCAAATAAAACAATGTTAATCATAATAAGTGTAAGTGTTGTGACTCCTTATTTTCTAAGAAGTTTGAAATGAATATATAGTTGTGTTTGTTTGTTTTTAAATTATTCTGCCAATTTGTAGATCTCAGTCAGGTTTCTTCCTAAACCATCATAGTCCAGTCCGTATCCTACAATAAATTTATTCGGAATTCTGATTCCGATATAATCTATCTTAATATCTTTTTTATAAGCTTCAGGTTTAAAGAATAAAGTAGCCACTTTAAAGTGTTTTACATTTTGTGCTTTAAACAAATGTTTTAATTCTTCCAGCGTATTTCCTGTATCGATAATATCTTCAAGAATAATAACCGTTCTACCCGACAAATCCTGATTGATTCCTATTAATTCCTTTACAGAATTCGAACTTTCAGTTCCTTCATAAGATGCCATTTTGATAAACGAAACCTCGCAAGGTTTTTTATATTTTTTCAAAAAATCGGAAACAACCATAAAGGCACCATTTAAAACCCCAATAAAAATTGGTGTATCATCTCCAAAATCATCTTCTACCTGAGCCACCATTTTTGTTAAAGCAAAATCAATTTCTTTAGCCGAAATAAACGGAACAAATTGTTTATCGTGAAGTTGTATCATTATTTTTAAATTTAAAATAATGGACAAAGATACAGAATTGGAATTTGAGAACCGAAAAATGGTTCTAAATTTGTGTTTATTAATCAAATTCTAAAAAAATGTCTTCTGAGCTACAAGAAAAACTGGATTACGTTAAAGCTTATAGAGAAAATCGTTTAAAATGTGCGGAAGATATTCTTCAAAATCCGTCACTTTTTAACGAATTGATTTCGATTTGTTTTTCTCCTGAAGACAAAAACAATCATAAAGCCTGCTGGATTTTAGAATTTGTATCTTATGAAGAATTACTTTGGCTCCAGCCGCATCTTGATTTTTTCTTTTCGAATTTAAAAATTTTAAAAGACGAAAGTTCCATACGTCCTATCGCAAAAGTGACTCAGCTTTTGGTAAAATCTCATTACAAAAAAGAGGAAAAAAGCATTTCTTTATCTGAAGAAAATCTCCAGGATTGTATCGAAGCTAGTTTTGACTGGCTGATTAATGATGTCAAAGTGGCTACAAAAGCCTATTCTATAAGAACCTTATATATATTAGGAAATCATTACGACTGGATTCACCCGGAACTTCAGGTCATTTTAAACAAAGATTACGGAGATCATTCTGCAGCTTACAAAGCCGTTGCACGAGAAGTATTAAAAAAAATCGAGAAATGATTATTTTCAGCCACAGATTAAAAGGATTAGAATGATTTTTTGTTTGCAACGAATTACACTAATTTTCATTAATTAATTTTGCTTTTAAAAAATCCGTGCGAATTTGTGTAATTCGTGGCAAAAAAAAGAAGCTATAAAATCATTTTTAATCCTTTTAATCTGTGGCAAAACTTTAAAGCCTAATTCGTGGCGAAAAAAACTAGCACACAATGATTTTTTGGCTGAAAAAAGATTAAAAAGTATCTTTGCAAAAACACAACACAAAATGAATTATTTTTCTTCTGATTTTAAATTAGGAATATTAGGCGGCGGACAATTAGGCAAAATGCTTTTGTTCGACACCAGAAAATTTGATATACAAACTTACGTTCTTGATCCAAGCGACGAAGCGCCTAGCAAAATTGCCTGCAACAAATTCTTTCAAGGCGATTTAATGGATTATGACACCGTTTACAACTTTGGGAAACAAGTCGATGTTTTGACTTTTGAAATCGAATTGGTTAATCTTGAAGCTTTAACACAATTAGAAAATGAAGGACTAAAAGTATATCCGTCTCCAAAAACCTTAAAAGGAATTCAGAATAAAGGTGTTCAAAAAGAATTTTACGCAAAAAACAATATTCCTACTGCACCATTTGAAAGATTCGAAAATTTAGAAAATCTAAAATTCGCTGTCACATCGAGCGGAGTCGAGATGCCTTTTGTGTGGAAATGCACTGAATTTGGTTATGACGGAAATGGCGTAAAAGTTATTCGCCAGATTTCAGATTTAGATACTCTTCCAAATGTAGAATGTATTGCCGAAACCATGGTTCCGTTCAAAAACGAACTAGCGGTAATTGTTTGCAGAAATCCATCAGGAGAAATTAAAACATATCCAGTTGTAGAAATGGAATTTCACCCAGAAGCCAATCAGGTTGAATACGTAATCTGCCCAGCAAGAATCGACGAAAAAGTAGCCGAAAAAGCCAGAGCAATTGCCTTGAATGTTTCTGAAAAATTTAATCACGTTGGACTTTTAGCTGTTGAAATGTTCCAAACGCAAGACGACGAAATTTTGGTAAACGAAGTTGCACCACGTCCGCACAACTCTGGACATTATTCTATTGAAGCAAGTTATACTTCACAATTCGAAAATCATTTACGCGCTATTTTAGATCTTCCTTTAGGAAACACAGATAGTAAAGTTGCCGGAATTATGGTAAATTTAGTTGGTGCCGAAGGTTATTCTGGAGATGTAGTTTATGAAAACATCGAAACCATTTTAGGATGGAATGGCGTTACACCACATATTTACGGTAAAAAACAAACTCGTCCTTTCAGAAAAATGGGCCACGTGACGATTGTAAATGAGAATATGCAGGAAGCTAGAAGAATTGCTGAAGAAGTTAAGAATACAATTCGAGTAATCAGTGCTTAGTCTCAATCATAGCTTACAATAACAACTATATTTTAATTAGATTTGTAAAAAAAATCGATAAATGAAAATCTCAAAATTACATATAGAACAATTTAGGCAATTAGAAAATCTTACTTTTGATTTTACTTATCCAAATGATTTTCATATTGAAGAAAAAAGAGGAAAACCTTTAGATAAAATATGTTTTATTGGGCAAAGCGCCACAGGAAAAACCAGTTTATTAGAATTAATTGATATAAAAACTCATAATAATTCATATATTGATTATCCAATAGAATTTCAACATCATTCTTCATTAGAAAAACTTAAAGCCTCTTTATGTGTAATATTTAATGATGAGCAAAAGGAGTTTTGCATTAAAAACAAAGAAATATTAATCAATTATTTCGTTGACAAAAAACTGCACACAAAGGATTTGACAAAAAAAATCTTTTTCCCTTCAGAATTAAACATTAGCAAAATAATCAATTTCCTTGAACCTAAAGGAATTCAAAACTTAAATAACAAGGATAAAGAACTTTTTTTAAAGAAATATAACCAATTTAAACTTGGAGACGAAAACTACGATGAAATTTATAAATATATCGCAAATGACTTTGTAGAATACCAAGAAAGTATTTTAAAAAAAGCCTCTGATTTCTTAAGTAATTCTTCTGATAAAAATAAATTCCTTTCTGATCTTAACCATTGGATGACAGAAAATCCAAATCCGAACTTAGAATTTGCCACAAAATTAAATATTGTCCTAAAAAAATTAAACTTAGAAGTAGACATAAATAATACACTATCCTTTTTAAAAATTAAGAATTCTAATACTGATAACTTTGTACCTGTAAACTCTCTAAGCACAGGAACTAAGCTTTTAATATCATTATTACTACCATTATATAAATTCGACACTGAGGATTCAATAATTTTAATTGACGAACCTGAAAGATCATTATATCCAGATATACAGATGGAATTAATGGATTATTATAAAAATCTCGGACAAAATGCACAATTTATTGTTGCGACGCATTCCCCATTTATAGCTGCATCTTTTGAGCCAGACGAACGTTTTATTTTATATTTTAATGATGAAGGAAAAGTAGAAGTTCGTAGAGGTATCTCTCCTATTGGAGATGATCCGAATGACATGCTTTTTAATGATTTCGGTGTAAATTATTACAATGATGATGTACAAGAAAAGTTTAAAGAATATTTAGAATTATTAGATAAAGTAAAATCAGAAAGCAATAAAGTATTAAAGAAAAAATATCTTTTGGAAGCGTCTAAATTAGGCAATCAGTATAATTTTGTTTTAGATGAAAAAAATAAAGAAAGACTACAATAGTTCCAAAATCATTACTGATGTTTTACAATACAATTGTAAAAAGGGAGCAAATAATAGTGTCCTAGGCTCTATTCTTCTAAAAGAACAAAAAAGTTTCTGTGCTTATTCAGAAGAATTTATCGATCCAATTAGTGATTCTAATGACATTGAACATTTTAATCCAGATTTCAAATGTTCGGATGACGATTCATATTCAAATTGGTTCAAAGTTAAAAACAAAGTTAACTTTCGAAAAAGATTAAAGGAATTAGAATTCCAAAAAAAGAACATCCAGTTTGATGACATTTTACAACCTTGTGGAAATGATTTTGAAGAAAAACTAAAATATATAGTTGGCGAATATCGTTTTGAGGAAAGTTCAGATATAAAAGTTAAAAACCTCATAGATTTTCTAGAATTAAATATACCCGAAAAAATTGAACAAAGACGAGATTTTATAGTCCGAAAAAGAAAAGAAATAGAAAAATGGGGAGATGGCATTGAAGATTTTTTCAAAATGCTTATTGAAGATGATATTAGACAAATCAAATATTTAAGAGCTATTCAGGAAGAATTTGGTATTGACATTTGGAACATGATTCCAGAAATAGAATAAATAGTTTACAGTTTCCAAAACTTGAAACTTTAAACCTGAAACAAAACACAACAAAAACAAAAACATGAGCAAAGTAGCTATTATAATGGGAAGCATCTCAGACATGCCAGTTATGCAGGATGCAATCGACATATTAAAACAATTTAATGTAGAAGTTGAAGTAGATATCGTTTCTGCACACAGAACGCCAGAGAAATTATTCGATTTCAGCAAAAATGCACACAATCGCGGAATTTCGGTAATTATTGCCGGAGCGGGCGGTGCAGCACATTTACCGGGAATGGTGGCTTCTATGTCTCCTCTTCCTGTAATTGGAGTTCCGGTAAAATCAAGCAACTCAATTGATGGCTGGGATTCTGTTTTATCAATTTTACAGATGCCAGGCGGAGTTCCTGTTGCAACTGTTGCTTTAAACGGAGCAAAAAATGCTGGAATCTTGGCAGCACAAATCATCGGAAGCCATGACAAAAAAGTTTTAGATACGATTATTGCTTATAAAGAAGAATTGAAAACTGCGGTAAATAAAGCGGCTGAAGGATTGAAAAAGTAATTTCACAGAGATACACGAAGAAGCACAGAGGCACGCAAAATTTTGTGAATCTCTGTGTTTTTTCTTTGCGAATCTTCCTGAAATAATTCGTCGCAGAATTATTAACTATTCCTTATAAAAATTTCTAAAAGAAAAACTTAACTTTGAGAAAAAAGCAAAATGAACATTCAAACTTCTAAAATAGAGTTGGCTAAAATTGTTTTAGACATTGATAATCCTGACTTGATTCAGGAAATTGTTGATTTTATCCAATCTAAAGAAAGCATTTCCGAAGAGCAGAAAACCAAAATCAACGAAGCCATTTATTCTTTAGAAAACAATGAAGGAATTCAACATGATGTTGTTATGGAGGAAACCAGAAATCGTTATTCTAAATATTTTAAATAATGAATGTAATTTGGGCACCACAAGCTAAAAAAGACTTTTGGAACAACATCGATTATTTGGAAGCAGAATGGTCTGAAAAAGTTGCTTTTAATTTTATTGAAAAAGTAAATACCACGATTACACTTTTACAAAATGACAATGTTTTATTTATCAAAACGAATTACAAAAACGTTTATAAAATTGTCATTACCAAACACATTTCACTTTTTTACCGCATTAATAACAGCAACTTAGAATTACTTCGTTTTTGGAATAATTTTCAGAGTCCGGAGAAATTCAAACTATAATTATAGTCTATATTTTTAAACATTATATTTTAAAATGAGCGTATTAACACAATATTTTAACACCAAACATAATACCGCACCTTTTTCGCAAATTAAAACCGAAGATTACGTTCCTGCTTTTCAGGAAGGAATTGCTTTGGCAAAAACCGAAATTGATGCGATTGTAAATAATCCGGAAGCACCTACTTTTGAAAACACAATTGTGGCAATGGATTATTCGGGTGATATTTTAGATCGTCTTTCCAGTGTTTTCTTCAATTTGAATTCAGCTGAAACAAATGACGAAATGCAGAAAATTGCTCAGGAAGTTTCGCCTTGGCTTTCAGAATTCGGAAATGACATTCGCTTAAATGCTGAATTATTTGCGCGCGTAAAAGCGGTTTATGATCAAAAAGAAAGTTTGAACCTCAACCCGGAACAAACTACTTTATTAGATAAAAAATACAAAAGTTTCTCTAGAAACGGAGCGAATTTACCAGAAGAAAAGAAAAATCAATTAAGAGAAATCGACAAAGAATTATCGAAATTGAGTTTGCAGTTTGGCGAAAATGTTTTGGCAGAAACCAACAATTTCGAATTGCATTTAACTGATGAGAACGATTTATCAGGCTTACCAGAAGGAACAATCGAAGCGGCAAGATTATTAGCAAAAAACCAAGAAAAAGAAGGCTGGATTTTTACTTTAGACCATCCAAGTTATGTTCCATTTTTAACTTATGCCGATAATCGCGAATTGCGCAAAAAAATGGCAATTGCTTTTGGAGCAAAAGCTTTTCAGAATAATGAATTCGATAATCAGGAAAATGTTCTAAAAATTGCTAAACTTCGTTTTGAAAGAGCGAATTTATTAGGATATAAAACACACGCTCATTTTGTTCTGGAAGAAAGAATGGCAGAAAGTCCGGAAAAAGTTTTTTCTTTCTTAAATGATTTATTAGCAAAAGCAAAACCTGCAGCTCAAAAAGAGTTTGCTGAATTAACCGCTTTCGCTACAGCACTAGACGGAATTGAACAACTTGAAAAATGGGACGGCGCCTATTATTCTGAAAAATTAAAACAACAGCTTTTTAATTTAGATGACGAAAAACTAAAACCTTATTTCCAATTAGAAAAAGTTTTAAATGGTGCTTTTACGGTGGCGAAAAAACTGTACGGTTTAACTTTTACAGAAGTTTTTGACATTGATAAATACCACGAAGAAGTTACAACTTATGAAGTTAAAGATGCTGATAATAATTTAGTTTCGATTTTCTACGCTGATTTCTTCCCAAGAAAAGGAAAAAGAAACGGTGCCTGGATGACTTCATTCAAATCGCAATATGTAAAAGATGGCGTAAACGAAAGACCGCATATCTCTAACGTTTGCAACTTCACAAAACCAACCGAAACAAAACCTTCATTATTGACTTTTAATGAAGTAACCACTTTATTCCACGAATTCGGTCACGGATTGCACGGAATGTTAGCTGATACGGTTTACCCAAGTTTATCTGGAACTTCTGTTTATTGGGATTTCGTAGAATTACCAAGTCAGATTATGGAGAATTGGTGTTACGAACCAGAAGCTTTGGCTTTGTTCGCGAATCATTACGAAACGGGAGAAATTATTCCAATTGAGTATGTTCAGAAAATTAAAGAAAGTGCGAGTTTCCAAGAAGGTTTGGCAACATTACGCCAGTTAAGTTTCGGATTGTTGGATATGGCTTGGCACGGGCAAGATCCAACTAACATTACAGATCTTAAAACTTTCGAAACAGAGCAATTTGCGAATACACAATTGTATCCAGATGTAAAAGAAAATGCTATGAGTACTGCTTTTTCTCATATTTTCCAAGGTGGATATTCTTCTGGATATTACAGCTACAAATGGGCAGAAGTTCTAGATGCTGATGCTTTTGAATATTTCCATGAAAATGGTATTTTCAACGAAGAAATAGCTTCAAAATTCAAAGACAATGTACTTTCTAAAGGGGGAACAGAACACCCAATGACGTTATACAAACGTTTTAGAGGTCAGGAACCAAAACCTGAGGCTTTGTTGAAAAGAGCGGGATTATTATAGACTTTCTTAGATTTTTAGACTTCTTAGAAAATTAGATATTTTAGAAACCGAGGCTTTATTGCTTCGGTTTTTTTATTTGATTTTGTCTGAAAGTAAATTTAGTTATCTTCGTGTTTTTAAATCTTAATCTTACAAATACAAGCCGTGAAAAAATACTTTAAAATAGCACTTTATCTTTTCATCATTGGATTGATTGCCATTGTTTCTGTCAATTATTACGTAAAATCTTCAACCAAAACTAAAATATATTATTCGGCAAAAAAATTCCCTAAGAATGATGTCGGAATTATTTTTGGTGCCGGAATCAACGGAAATCAGCCAAGCAAATATCTTAAAGACCGTCTTGATGCCGGAATTATACTTTGGAAAGCAAAACGCATTAATAAAATTCTACTTTCGGGAGATAATGGCCGTGACGAATATGATGAATTAACAGTAATGAAAAATTACTGCTATAATAACGGTGTTGATACTACAAAGATTTTTATTGATTATGCCGGTTTTGATACTTATTCGACCATGTACCGCGCTAAACACATTTTTAAGACAAAAAGAGCAACCTTAATTTCGCAGGAATATCATTTAAATCGTGCGATTTACATCGGAAATAAATTAGGTATAAAATCGGTTGGTTATTCTGCAAATCAGGGAGAATATTTGGGTTATAATTATGTTCGTTTTAGAGAATGCCTTTCTATTTTCAAATCCTTTTTTGATGTTTTAAGAAATCGCGAGCCGCATTTTTTAGGTGGAGAAATTAATATTAATGGCGAATCTAATTATTCTAAAGAAGATAAGAGATAAAAAACAAAACCCTGCAAAAGAACTTGCAGGGTTTTTAGTTATAACTTAGAGACAAAGAATAGAAATCTTTTTTCTACTCTCTATATTCTTTATTCTTTCTCCAAAACTCGTTTAGCCAATTTACCAACAGTCAATCCCTGAACTACAATTGAGAATAAAACAACAATATAAGTTACCTCAAGTAATAAATTTTTATATTCTCCTTCAGGCATAGAAAGTACCAATGCAATAGAAACTCCGCCACGGATTCCTCCCCAAACTAAAACCATTAAAGAGCCTTTATTGTAAGCCGACCTAATTCCGAAAAATTTAAAGATATCGAAGAATTTCCATGGTAAAACTATAGATGTTAATCTTGAAAAAAGTACTATAAAAATTGCTACAAAGCCTATTAATAATTGTTTGTCCAAATTTGGCAACAATAATAATTCAAAACCTATAAATAAAAATAAAACAGCATTCAGGATTTCGTCAATAAGTTCCCAAAACTTTTCCAGGTAATCTTTAGTAACTTCGCTCATGGCTACTTTTTTACCATAATTTCCAATAATCAATCCGGCAACAACCATCGCCAGCGGACTCGAAACATGTAAACTCTGAGCGACCAAAAAACCTCCTGTTACAATCGAAAGTGTAATTAAAACCGACACTTTATAATCATCAATTTTTTTCATAACTCTTGATGCCGTAAATCCAAAAACGGCACCTAATAAAAGTCCGCCGATTCCTTCTTTTGCAAACAACCATGCAATAGAACCAAAACTCACATCAAATGTCGGATCGGTTGCCATTCTTAATACAACAGCAAACATTACTACCGCTACTCCATCATTAAACAACGATTCACCCACGATTTTAGTTTCTATACGTTTAGGAACTTTTGCTTGCTTTAAAACCCCCAAAACCACAATTGGATCTGTTGGAGAAATTAAGGTTCCGAAAACCAAACAAAATATATAAGGGATTTTTATTCCTAAAAGTGGTGCAATATTATAAAGCAACACCGAAATAATTAAAGCTGATAGTACAACACTTACTGTAGAATACATCATTATAGGAACTTTTTGCTCTTTCAGATCAGACATATTTACGTGCAAAGCCCCAGCAAACAGAAGAAAGTTAAGCATTGCTCCCATTAAGATTTCATTGAAATCAAATTCCTTTATCAAATCAAAAAAATGTCTTGTTGTAGATGGAAAATAAGAATCTCCTAAAAGACGAATTCCGACAGAAACCAACATGGCAATAATCATGATTCCAATAGTTCCCGGAAGTTTTAAAAATCTTAGGTTTAAATAGGCGAAGAAAGAAGCCAGTACAATAAGTACTGAAAAAGTGTAGTATAATTCCATAAAAGTGATTTTTACAAAAATAACTGTATCATTAGTTAATCAAAACTTCAAGAGTTGAATTAACATAACTTTATTATTCGTTAAATATCTTTCAAATATTTTTGAAAGTTTAAAAACTTTTGTTTACATTTGAACTATGGAATTCAAAGAAGCAAAAAATAAATTCGTTCAGACATGGGGAGCATTAGGTTCTCAATGGGGAATTAATAAAACCATGGCACAGATTCATGCATTATTAATGGTCTCTAACGAAGCTGTTTCTATGGAAGACATTATGGAAGAATTACAAATTTCCCGCGGAAATGCCAGTATGAATCTTAGAGCTCTTATGGATTGGGGAATTGTTTACAAAGAATTTAAAGCTGGTGAAAGAAGAGAATTCTTTACTGCCGAAAAAGATTTAGACGAATTGGCTGTAAAAATTTCAAGAGAAAGAAGTAAAAGAGAAATCAAACCTGCTCTTAAAATCTTAAAAGAAGTTTCGACAATTGAAGCAAAAGATTCTGCAGAAGAAAAACACTTTGTAGATCAGACCACAAAATTGTACGACTTTGTTTTAAAAGCAGATAATATGCTGGATAAAATGACTGAGTTTAATGATAACTGGCTTGGAAAACTAATTATAAAAATAATGAAATAAAAAAATTTAATTAAAACTTTCAATTATTTCTGAAAGTTTAAAATAAACAATAACTATGAAAAACATTAATTACTTAAATTATTTCTTTGTTGGTATACCAGCATTAATTTTTCTGCTAGCTTTCTTAGAAATCATTGATTTTACTGTATTTGGATTATTATTCAGCATACTAACAGGATTATTTCAAGTGACTATTGGAGGATGTATGTTATCTGACGAACCTAAAAACAAACATCTTCAAACTTACATCGTCGGAGTAGTCTTATATTTTGTTATAATTTGTATTAACCCAATTTCATCTCATGATCTTAAAATTTATTTTTTAACGGGAATACCGGCAATACTAGCCTTTTATATTTCAATATTAATCTATAAAAAAGCACACAAATGAATTTCTTAAAAGCAGAATGGAAAAATTTAGCCTTATTCAATTATGAAGTTGACCGTGAGGTTTTAGAAAAATATGCTCCAGCTGGAACTGAGATTGATGTTTGGAATAAAAAATGTTATGTGAGCCTTGTCGGTTTTATATTTAAAAATACCAAAGTTTTGGGATTGAAAATTCCGTTTCATATCAATTTTGAAGAAGTGAATTTGAGATTTTATGTCAAACGATTCGAGAATGGAGAATGGAAACGTGGAGTTGTTTTCATTAAAGAAATTGTTCCTAAAAAAGCAATCACTTTTATTGCCAATACTTTGTATCAGGAACATTATGAAACCCAAAAGATGAGACATGAAATCATTGAAAATAAAGAAACCAATACTTTTATTTATCATTGGAAAAAGGATAAAAAATGGAATACAATTGAAATCGCAACTAAAAAAGTTTTAAGCGAAATTGAAGTCAATTCTGAGCCAGAATTTATTACGGAACATTATTTTGGATATACAAAAATCAACGAAGAAACGACTTTTGAATATGAAGTTACCCATCCGAGATGGGAACAATTTGAGGTTTTAAATCATCGAATTGATATTGACTTTGGAAAAACCTACGGAAATGATTTTAAATTTCTACAAAACCAAAATCCTGCTTCTGTATTCTTAGCAAAAGGATCTAAAATTACAGTTAAGAATAAAAGAAAACTTCAGACTAATTCTGTTCTGAAAGAAATGCATTAAATCTTATAAACCAAGAAATTATGAATCTGAATATTATTGGGTATTTAATCTACCTCAGCATTACAATCTTCATTATTCTAAGAGTTGGCAAAATCTGTTATAAAAATGGAAATATCTATGTTTCAGAATTGATTCCAAATCATAAAGCTATTTGCCACAAAATAAATCAGGTTTTGTTAATGGCTTATTATCTCTTAAATATAGGGTATTGCGCCATGACTTTAATTTCCTGGCAGAAAATAACTTCATCAGCTCAATTAATTGAAACTATTAGCATAAAGACTGCTGTCATTATTTTTATCATATCTGCGCTTCATTATCTCAACATTATAATTATCACTAAATACATTCAAAAATTAATCAAATAACAACTAAAATTAAATATCATGGAAACTACAAAAATCTTAATTGGTTACGGAATCTATTTACCTGTTGCATTATTTTTAACTTATTACGTTTCTAAAACACTTTTTAAAAATGGCAAAATATTTATGCTCGATATTTTTAAAGGAAGAGAAGATATTGCCCAGGCAACAAATAAACTTTTTGAAACTGGGTTCTATCTTTTAAATATTGGCTTTGCTCTAATGATTCTGGAATTACAATTAAGCAGAGATAGTTATCAGGAATTAATCGAAAATCTAAGCTATAAAATTGGAGGGTTTTCTATTTATCTTGGTATCATGTTATTCTTTAATTTGTATTTCTTTTTTAGAGGAAAAAGAAAAGCTAAAGAAGCACAACAGGAAGAAAGATTGGTTTTTAAAGCTTAATATTTATAACGAAACCCGACAGGTTTTAAAAAACTGTCGGGTTTAATACCGAATACAAATGACGAAACTAATTATAGCAGCGGGAACTGGTTTTCTAGGACAAGTTTTAGTAAATCATTTCAAAAATAAATTTGACGAGATTGTAATTCTGACTCGAGGAAAATCAAAAACTATTGACGGAATTAATTATGTAAACTGGAACGCCAAAACATTTTCGGGTTGGGAAAAGGAATTAGAAAACGCAACAGTTTTAATTAATCTAGTTGGAAAATCTGTTGATTGTCGATACACGAAAGAAAACAAAAAAGAAATTTTGTGGTCTAGAATTGACAGTACCAAAATTCTGAATAAAGCAGTTTTAAAGTGTGTGAATCCACCGAAACATTGGCTCAATTCATCAACAGCAACTATTTATCGTTTTTCATTAGACAAACAAATGGATGAAGTTGACGGCGAAATTGGAAATGACTTTTCTATAAATGTGGCTTTGTCTTGGGAGAAAGCTTTCTTTAAAACCGAAACTCCAGGAACTTTAAAAACGGCTCTGCGAACTTCTATAGTTTTAGGGAAAAATGGCGGCGCTTTTATTCCGTTAAAAACGCTGACTAAAATTGGTTTTGGAGGAAAACAAGGAAGCGGCGATCAGTTTGTAAGCTGGATTCATGAAGAAGATTTTGCAAATGCAGTTGATTTTACAATTCAAAAAGAAATGACTGGCGTTGTAAATGTTGTTTCTCCTCAACCAATCAGAAATGCAGATTTCATGGAAAAACTTAGAAAAGCAATTGGTTCCCCATTTGGAATTCCGTTAAATACTTTTCTTTTGGAAATTGGTTCTTTTCTCATTCGAACAGAAACAGAATTGATTTTGAAAAGTAGAAATGTGATTCCGAAACGACTTTTGGAGAATGGGTTTCGATTTAAATTTGGAAATATTGATGAGGCTTTTAAGAATCTAACTCACTAAAAACTTTGTCAAAGTTTGAAACTTTGACAAAGTTAAAACTCATCTAAATGACAACAATAAACTTAACCACCAAAATAAAAGCACCAAAACAAATTGTTTTTGATGCCTCAAGAAATATTGATATTCACCAACAATCGGCAAGTCCATCAAATGAAAAGGCAATTGCCGGAATAACTTCGGGCTTAATTAATTTAAATGAAACGGTAACCTGGCGCGGCAAACATTTCGGATTTTATCTCACACACAAAAGTCGAATCACCGAAATGAATCTTTACGACTATTTTGTGGATGAAATGGAAAAAGGCAAATTCAAATCGTTCAAACATGAACATATTTTTGAAGAAGAAAACGGAATTACAATTATGAAAGATAAATTGCAATATGAAACTCCGTTTGGAATTTTCGGAAAGTTATTTGATGTTTTATTTTTGAAAAAGCATTTGATAAATTTTCTTGTAGAAAGGAATAACGTTTTGAAAGAGATTTCAGAAAAAAATAAAGGATGAATTGCCTCCAGCTTTAGCTGGAGGAGAAATGGAATAAATGTTGTGGGCTTTAGCCAAACTTTATCATTCGGCTAAAACCCTGATTAGAGTTTCTCTTTAACCTCCAGCTAAAGCTGGAGGCAATTCAAAAACATTGAAATCAAATTCAATTTTTAAGATACTAAATTTCAAACATAGCCCAAGGTTTCAACCTTGGGAAACGTGTATTGAGGAATATAGATTTTGAAAACGAATTTCTCGTTTTAAGATATGCGTGAGGGATAGAAGTGGAAAGCCCACAGCCTGACGAAGGAAGAGCGAGGACTTGAAACGGATAGCCCGACAGCATCCCGATAAAAGGGCAAATAAGCGCAACGTGGATTAGCCCTTTTATCGCGATGGTGGCACGCCCAAATTAATTTCATTATTAAAGAAAAACAACCATTAGCCACCAAAAAATTGGTACACTTTCTACCCAAAAAGAAGTATAATATTTCGAACGGTTTGTATTGGCAAATGCTATAAACAGCATCAATATGGTGACCATTATCAAATTTATAATGGCATCATGAATATTAAATGTTGAAACAAAAACTTCTAAAAACCAAAACGGAATCAATAATAAAAATCCTAAAATTTTGGTTTTCTTGACTCCGATGGTTTGCGGAACGGTTTGCAAATGCGGATCATCATTCGCTAAATCTAAAATCTCGAAAACTAAAATCAGTACAAAAACCAAAATAAATCGCTGAATACATTTTATAAAGAAATCTGTTGTAGACGGAATTTCGGCATTTATTAAAGGCAAAACCAAAGTGGCGCCAACCCAGCAAAGTGCTACAATATAAATTTTTACTCCTGCCCAGTTTCTGGCATTTCTTCTATTGGGAAAAAACGGCAAAGTGTAAAGTGCGGTTATAGCAAAAATTCCGACAGAGACGATTTGTGTGATCCTTTTTAAATGGAAAAAATAATAACCCACTAAAATTATCGAAATAAAGCTCAAAACGGCGATTATTTTCAACTGTGTTCCGATGGGATTTTTCTTTACCCGCACCAACGCATCATATTTTACGAAATTATATCCTACAATTGTTCCAAAAAAAACAAAAAGCGCCATTGGCTCATCGTATTGAATATGAAACACATGAAATGTAATTCGTACCAAAGCATAACACGATAAAGCCACGTGAATACTGCTATTTAAATAAAAATCGAAAAACCGTTTTAGTACTATCATACCTCAAAACTAATCTTTTATTAACAAACTAAGTCTTTGATTATAAAATTGATAAAAAATGAAGTTAAAAATACCTATTAAATTATTAATAATACTTAATTTTGCGCGACAAAAAAACAACACATTTAATTTTAAATGTGATTCGTACAGCAAAATGGTGCACGAACACATTAATTTAAAAAATTACATAGCTACAAATGAGAACAGATGCTTTTGCTTTAAGACACATTGGCCCAAGAGAAACAGATCTTCCACACATGTTGAAGACTATTGGAGTTGACTCGATTGAACAACTTGTTTACGAAACCCTTCCGGACGATATTCGTTTAAAAGCTCCTTTGAATTTGGATCCTGCAATGACAGAATACGAATTCGCAAATCATATTCAGGAATTAGGAAAGAAAAATAAAGTATTTAAATCCTATATTGGTTTGGGTTATCATCCAACTATCGTTCCTGCTCCGATTCAAAGAAATATCTTTGAAAACCCGGGATGGTATACAGCTTATACTCCTTATCAGGCAGAAATTGCTCAAGGTCGTCTTGAAGCTATTTTGAATTTCCAGACTACTGTTATTGAATTAACCGGAATGGAAATTGCTAATGCATCGTTATTAGATGAAGGAACTGCTGCAGCTGAAGCTATGGCTTTACTGTTTGACGTTCGTACTCGTGACCAAAAGAAAAACAATACAAACAAATTCTTCGTTTCTGAAGAAATTTTACCACAAACTTTATCAATCCTTCAAACGCGTTCAACTCCAATCGGAATTGAATTAGTTGTTGGAAACCACGAAACATTCGATTTTTCAAATGAATTCTTCGGAGCTATTTTACAGTATCCTGGAAAATATGGTCAGGTAAACGATTATAGTGCTTTTGTTGCTAAAGCAAAAGAAAATGAAATCAAAGTTGCCTTTGCTGCCGATATTTTATCATTAGCTACTTTAACTTCTCCCGGAGAAATGGGAGCTGCTGTAGTAGTTGGAACTACACAACGTTTTGGTGTACCAATGGGTTACGGTGGTCCACACGCTGCTTTCTTTGCAACTAAAGAAGAATACAAACGATCTATGCCAGGTCGTATTATCGGAGTTTCTATTGATGTAAATGGAAACCGTGCTTTACGTATGGCTTTAGGAACTCGCGAGCAACACATTAAACGTGAAAAAGCAACTTCAAATATTTGTACTGCTCAGGTTTTATTGGCAGTTATGGCTGGAATGTATGCCGTATACCATGGACCAAAAGGATTACAATATATCGCAAACAAAGTGCACGCATCGGCGGTTACTACTGCTGAAGCTTTAAATAAATTAGGCGTTTACCAAACCAACACTGCTTACTTTGATACTATTTTAGTAAAAGCAGATGCTCAAAAAGTAAAAGCTGTTGCTGAGAAAAACGAAGTAAACTTTTTCTATCCTGATGCCGATTCGATTTCTATTTCGTTTAACGAAACAACTTCAATTGGTGATGTTAACCAAATTATTGCCATTTTTGCTGAAGCTTTAGGAAAAGAAACTGTTACTGTTTCTGAATTAACCGCTTCAAGTCAATTACCAGCTTCATTAGAAAGAACTTCATCTTTCTTAACGCATGATGTATTCAACAATCATCATTCAGAAAGTCAATTGATGCGTTACATCAAAAAATTAGAGCGTAAAGATTTATCATTGAATCACTCGATGATTTCTTTAGGTTCTTGTACTATGAAATTAAACGCAGCTTCAGAAATGTTGCCTTTATCAATGCCAAACTGGAACAGCATCCACCCGTTTGCACCTGTTGAGCAAGCTGAAGGTTATATCACAATGCTTAAAAAACTAGAGCAACAATTAAATGTAATTACCGGATTTGCAGGAACAACATTACAACCAAACTCTGGAGCTCAAGGAGAATATGCTGGTTTAATGGCTATTCGTGCTTACCATTTATCAAGAAACGAGAGTCACCGTAATGTATGTTTGATTCCTTCATCAGCTCACGGAACAAACCCTGCTTCTGCAGCGATGGCGGGAATGAAAATCATCGTTACGAAAACAACTCCGGAAGGAAATATTGACGTAGAAGATTTAAGAGAAAAAGCGATTGAACACAAAGATGATTTATCTTGTTTAATGGTAACGTATCCTTCTACTCACGGAGTTTTCGAATCTTCAATTATCGAAATCACTAAATTAATTCACGATAATGGCGGATTAGTATATATGGATGGTGCAAACATGAACGCGCAAGTTGGATTAACAAATCCTGCTACAATTGGCGCTGACGTTTGTCACTTAAACTTACACAAAACATTCGCTATTCCTCACGGTGGTGGTGGACCTGGAGTTGGACCAATTTGCGTAAACGAAAAACTGGTTCCGTTTTTACCAACAAACCCAATCTTAAAAGTTGGTGGAGAACAAGCAATTACAGCTATTTCATCTGCACCTTACGGATCTGCTTTAGTATGTTTGATTTCTTACGGTTACATCACAATGATGGGTGCTGAAGGATTAAAAAGCGCTACTGAGCACGCAATCCTGAATGCAAACTACATGAAATCTCGTTTCGAAGGTCACTACCAAATTCTTTACACAGGAGAATGCGGAAGAGCGGCTCACGAAATGATCTTAGATTGTCGTTCATTTAAAGAAAACGGAATCGAAGTTGGTGATATCGCAAAACGTTTAATGGATTATGGTTTCCACGCTCCTACGGTTTCTTTCCCTGTAGCTGGAACTTTAATGATTGAACCTACAGAATCTGAAGATTTAGCAGAATTAGATCGTTTCTGTGATGCTCTTATTTCTATTAGAAAAGAAATCGAAGCATCAACAGCAGATGATAAAAACAACGTATTGAAAAATGCACCTCATACATTAGCAATGTTAACTACAGACAACTGGGATTTCCCTTACACAAGAGAAAAAGCAGCTTATCCATTAGAATATATTGCTGACAATAAATTCTGGCCATCTGTTCGTCGTGTAGATGATGCATACGGAGATAGAAATTTAGTTTGTAGCTGTGCTCCTATTGAAGCTTATATGGAGAACTAAAAAATAGTTTTCTTTTTTATACCAAGTACCCCGATCTGAGAATTCAGAATCGGGGTATTTTTTACCCACTCCTCAATTAAACATCAGAAAAAACCTAATACCCTAATTATTTCAATCGTTTGAAATCTCGGAAAAATTAAAAAATCATTAGAAAATAACCAATATATTACCTGAAAAACAATTATTTCATAATTATATGCATGCATAGTATTTTTTATGATAGTTATCATGATTTTATTTCTATTTTAGCATGAAATTTATCGGATAATTAACGGAAAAATGAAAATAAAAATAATTGGTATTGGGAGTTACATTCCTAATTTAGAAGTAAAGAACACAGACTTTGACAAACATATTTTTTTAAATGAAGATGGAACTCCATTTGGTTATCCGAACGAAGTCGTTATTAAAAAATTCAAAGGAATTACCGGAATCGAGAATCGCCGTTATGCCGAACCACAATATACCGCTTCTGATTTAGCTTTGTTTGCTGCTCAAAAAGCAATCGCAAATGCAGGGATCGATGCCGAAACTTTAGATTATATTATTTTCGCACACAACTTTGGTGACGTGAAAACCGGAACGCATCAAACAGATATTTTACCAAGTTTAGCGACAAGAGTTAAAAACAAATTGGGTATTAAAAACCCAAAATGTGTAGCATACGACATTCTTTTTGGATGTCCTGGATGGATTGAAGGTGTGCTTCAGGCAAATGCTTTCATCAAATCCGGAATGGCAAAAAGAGTAATGGTAATTGGAGCAGAAACTTTATCAAGAGTTGTAGATGATCATGATCGTGATTCTATGATTTATTCTGATGGAGCCGGTGTTTCAATTCTGGAAGCATCAACAGATGAAGCTGGTTTATTATCTTATGAAAGTGCTACTTATGCAAATGATGAAGCTAATTATCTTTACTTCGGAAAATCTTATAATCCAGATTTAGATCCGGATATTAAATACATCAAAATGTACGGACGTAAGATTTACGAATTTGCTTTAAGCAACGTTCCTTGCGCAATGAAGAGTTGTTTAGACAACAGCGGAATTGCTATTGATGAAGTAAAAAAGATTTTAATTCATCAGGCAAACGAAAAAATGGATGAAGCCATTATTGCTCGTTTTTACAAACTATACGACAAAACTCCTCCAAAAGACATTATGCCAATGAGTATTCACGACTTAGGAAACAGTAGTGTTGCAACTGTACCTACTTTGTATGATTTGATTCTACAAGGCAAAATTGAAAACCATGAAATTAACAAAGGTGATGTAATTATTTTTGCTTCTGTTGGAGCAGGAATGAATGTTAATGCTTTTGTTTACAGATATTAAGACAAATTAAGTTTGTTTTAAAGTAATAAAATATTTTCGTAGAGACACGAAATCGCAAAGTTTTTTAAACCATATAAATAATATAAGTTCAATTAAGTGAAAACTTAAAATATCTTATATTATTTATATGGTTATTTTTTTGATCAATATTTTGCGAATTCGCTCCCGATAGCTTTCGGGATTGCGAGAAATTCATTTTAAAACTTAGCACCGCAACTGAACACTAAAAACTGAACACTGATTACTTTTTTAGTATATTTGCGACCTAATTAAAATCAAGAACGAGAGATTGTTTCGTTCCTCGCAAGACTATGTACGAAAAAACGTTTCCGAATAAAAGATTCAAACTTACTTTAGAGTTTTTACAAAAACACGTTAGCACATCAGAAACCATTTTTGATTTTGGAGTTCCAAATCCGTTCTCTAAAATAATGGAAGAAAATGGTTATACCGTAAAAAACACTAAAGGTGAAGATTTAGACAACGATCAAACGGCGCTACAAACTGAAGAATATACTGTTTTTACTGCATTTGAAATTTTCGAACATTTGCTAAATCCATACACTATTTTAGAAAATGTAAAATGCGATAAATTATTAATTTCAATTCCGTTACGTTTGTGGTTTTCTCCGGCGTATCGATCTAAAACAGATATGTGGGACAGACATTATCATGAATTTGAAGACTGGCAACTGGACTGGCTTTTAGAAAAAACAGGCTGGAAAATAACCGATAGAATGCAATTTACACATCCGGTAAAAAAGTTTGGATTCAGACCTTTATTACGATATTTCACTCCAAGATATTATATTGTTGTTGCTGAGAGAGCCTAACGGCAAATTCCAATAAAAAAATTCCAAATTCCAAATTTGGAAAGCTCAAAAATAAAATTCCAAATTCCAATTAAACCTGTTTTGATTGGAATTTGGAATTTAAAATAATTGGATTTTAAATTAAAAATTTATGAAGTACTACATAGTTATACCCGCGCACAACGAGCAAGATCTTATAGGCCTGACTTTGCAGTCTTTGGTTTCGCAAACTGTTTTACCAGCAAAAGTTGTCGTTGTAAATGATAATTCTACAGATAAAACAGAAGAAGTTGTTTTGGGATTTGCAAAAGAAAATCCGTTTATATCTATTGTAAACAAAACTTCAGATGCCATACATATGCCCGGAAGTAAAGTTATTCAGGCTTTTCAAAAAGGTTTCGAGACTTTAGATTCAGAATATGATATTATTGTAAAAATTGACGGTGATTTAATTTTTCCGCCTAATTATTTCGAAACCATAATCAATCATTTCAAATCAGATTCAAGAGTTGGAATGGCCGGCGGGTTCTGCTATATTGATAAAAATGGCGAATGGGTACTGGAAAACCTAACCGATAAGGATCATATTCGCGGTGCTTTAAAAGCGTATCGCAAAGAAACATTTCAACAAATTGGAGGGTTAAAACCTGCAATGGGATGGGATACTGTAGATGAACTGCTTTGTAAATTTTACGACTGGAAAATAGTTACAGACCAATCTTTACATGTAAAACACCTAAAACCTACAGGAGCTAATTACAATAAAACAGCCCGTTATAAACAAGGCGAAGCTTTTTATACTTTAGGATATGGTTTTTGGATCACAGCAATTGCATCGGCAAAATTGGCTATGATGAAAAAGAAACCGTTTCTGTTTTTAGACTATATTAAAGGTTTTTTGAAAGCAAAAAAAGCGAAAACCCCTTTATTAGTTACTCCTGACCAAGCTAAATTTATAAGAAAGTACCGCTTTCAAAAAATGAAACAAAAGTTAATCTGATTGGTAAAAAAAACCGAAAAACGGGAACTCATAACCCAAAACTCATAACTTATTTTTACCTTAGCCAATATTTGTAAAACTTATGATGCTAATTCGTTATTTATCCCAAATAGGGAGATATTTTTTAATGCTGAAAGAAATTTTCAATAAACAGACTAAATGGCCTGTTATGAAAAACTTAATTTTCAAAGAAATTGATGATCTTATTATTGACTCACTTGGAATTGTTTGCTTTATCTCATTCTTTATTGGAGGAGTTGTTGCCATTCAGACCGCATTAAACTTAACTAATCCTTTAATTCCTAAATATTTAATTGGTTTTGCTACACGTCAATCTGTAATTTTAGAGTTTGCCCCAACATTTATTTCGGTAATTATGGCCGGAAAAATGGGATCTTATATCACATCCAGTATTGGAACCATGCGTGTTACAGAACAAATTGATGCGCTAGAAGTTATGGGAGTTAATTCATTAAACTATCTTGTTTTTCCTAAAATTGTAGCTTTATTAATGTATCCTTTTGTAATTGGAATTAGTATGTTTTTAGGAATTTTTGGCGGATGGATGGCTTGTGCATATGGCGGATTCTCGACTAGTCAGGATTTTATTCAGGGTGCTCAAATGGAATTTATTCCTTTTCATATTACATATGCTTTTATTAAGACTTTAATTTTTGCAATGTTATTAGCTACAATCCCATCTTTTCACGGATATTACATGAAAGGTGGTGCATTAGAAGTTGGTAAAGCAAGTACTGTATCATTTGTATGGACATCGGTTTGTATCATTCTTTTTAATTATATATTAACTCAATTATTATTAGGATAATGATAGAAGTAAAAAACATAGAAAAATCATTTGGTGACAGTAAAGTTTTAAAAGGCGTTTCAACCGTTTTTGAAACTGGAAAAACCAACTTGATTATTGGACAAAGTGGATCTGGAAAAACAGTTTTATTAAAAACTTTATTGGGAATTCATACTCCTGATTCTGGAGCTATTGAATTTGACGGAAGAGTTTATTCTGAATTAAATCCGGAAGAAAAAAGAGAATTAAGAACCGAAATTGGAATGGTTTTTCAGGGAAGTGCTTTATTTGACTCAATGACAGTTGAGGAGAATGTCGCTTTCCCGCTAAAAATGTTTACCAATAATAATAAAGCGCAAATCCAGGAACGTGTTGATTTTGTTTTAGAAAGAGTAAATCTGATTGATGCACATAAAAAACTGCCTTCTGAAATCTCCGGAGGTATGCAAAAACGTGTGGCAATTGCCCGTGCAATTGTAAACAATCCAAAGTATTTATTTTGTGACGAACCTAACTCAGGTCTGGACCCAAATACCTCAACGCTTATTGATAATCTGATCAAAGAAATTACAGAAGAGTACAACATAACAACTGTAATTAATACCCACGATATGAACTCGGTGATGGAAATTGGAGAGAATATCGTATTCTTAAAAAAAGGATTAAAAGCCTGGCAGGGAACTAAAGAAGAAATCTTCAGAACGGATAACAAAGACATTGTTAAATTTGTTTACTCTTCAAACTTATTCAAAAAAGTTAGAGAAGCATATTTGAAGGGTTAAAACCCTTTGAAATCCCAATAAAAAAAAATCCCAAACTCCAACGTTTATACAATTGGAATTTGGGATTTTTTTATTGAATATTGATTAATTCTACTTCTGCGTTTGGATTAAAAAGGTATGTTTTTCCTGAGCTAATTTCGATGCATTCAAAACGTTTTGTTCGAACGGCTAGCTTCTTAAATACTTTTCCGTTTTTGATTCTAAAAACACTTCCGTAAGGAATTTCAAAAACATAATTTTTATCGTTTTCTTTATCATATTGCTTTAAAGCTAAAGACAAAGTTGTATCAGTATCACTACTTGCAGACGGATTTTTAAAATGCCTCGCCAGTAATGGTAATATTTGTCCCGGGAATATTTCCGGTCTTATAAATGGAATCATTAAACGCTGAAATGTATGCTTCCATTCGTTCCCGTGCGGTTTAATATTTCGTCCGAACTTTTCAAAAGCAACCAAATGCGCAATCTCATGAATTAGTGTAATCAGAAACCTGTACTTATTCAAACTTGCATTAACCGTGATTTCATGTTTACCAGTATGTCCGCGCCTGTAATCGCCATGTCGCGTCTGACGCTCATTTACGATTTTAAGATGAACCTGATTGGCAACAATCAAATCAAAAACAGGCTTTACAGCATGCTCCGGAATATATTTGGCTAAAGTTTCGCTCAAAGCAATTATAAGTTATGAATTATGAATTATGAGTTATAAGTTTCTTTTTGGACGTGATTATTATGCTTCTGATTATTTTCAAAACCTCGGTACATTGTTGATGAATTGAATTAAATTCTATCACTGAAATATAATTCGTTTCCTTTAAAATTTCAAGCCAATACATTGATTCATCACATTCCTTTTGGGCTATTGATAATTTATGTATAAAGTCAGGTTTACTTTGTGCATTAACGGCTTCGCGAACATTGGCTCCGACAGAAGTTATTGAACGCAAAAATTGTTTACTAATTATAAATTCCTTTTTTTCAGATACAAACCATTTGTAAAAATTAATTCCTCTTACGGCTAATTCAAAACTTTTGGCTTTCACAATACTCTCACTCATAACTCAAAATTCATAATTCATAACTAATTTACGGATTAGTCGAAGAAACCTCCAAAACCTTTCCGTTAAAATATTTATTTCCGTTAAGCGTAAAATCGTAAATATAAGTTGCCATTCCTTCCGCAGAAATTGGCGCCTGATAACCCGGGAAAGCTTCATTTAGCATTTCAGTCTGAACGGAACCTAGCGCCAAAACATTAAACGAAATTCCTTTTTCTTTATATTCCTCAGCAAGCAATTCAGTTAATGTAATTACAGCACCTTTACTTGAACTGTAAGCTGCTAAACCAGCAAACTTCAAACTTCCTCTTACACCGCCAATAGAACTAATAGTTACAACATGGCTTCCTTTTTGTAAATACGGAAGACAAATTCTCGTAAGATTTGCAACTGCAAATACATTCACTTTATAAATACTTTCAAAATCAGCTTGAGTGGTTTCTGCAAAAGGCTTCAATAATAATGCTCCCGCGTTATGCACAACAGCATCAACTTTTTTCCATGTTGAAGAAAGAAAATGATCCACTACATCCAGCGATTTTTCATCTGCCAGATCAATAGACAGACACGTTATATTTTGATGTTCTAAAAGCGCTTTTGGTGTTTTTCTGGAAATAGCCAAAACCTGATTTCCGGCATTTGCAAATTGCAAAGCCAGTTCATAACCAATTCCTCTACTCGATCCTGTAACAATAATATTTTTCATGCAGCAAAAATAAGCAAAACCAAAATTATAGCTCTATTATTTATTCATTGTAATTTCTTGTGTTGCCGAATTCGCAATACGCGTTACAGCAGGAAGTAGTTCCTGTGTAAATGAAGTGATATGGGCAATATCCATCAGCTTAAATTCATCCGAAACGTGGTGATAAAAATCAAAATTTTCAAAATCAAACGTACTTATAGATTGACAAGGTTTTCCGAAAGCCTGAAAAAACGAATAATTATCAGATCTGTAAAACAATTGATATTCTGCTTCTTTTGGCAAAAAGCCAATAGTATTTTTACCTGTATATTCATTTATTTTCTCCGCCATGTTCGATTTATCAAAACCGGTTATATAAGCCAGATAATCACGTTTCATAGGAACACCTATCATTTCGATATTCAATTGTGCATATAAATTAAAGTTCTTCTTTTTTAGTTTCTCTACCAAACTTTTAGACCCTAACAATCCTTTTTCTTCTCCGGCAAAAAATACCACAAGAATACTTCGCTTATTAGATTTTGTTTCTGCAAAATATTTTGCCATTTGAGCAACTGCCGTAACCCCCGATGCATCATCATTTGCTCCATTATTAATAACATCATCCTGTTTCTTATTCTCTAAACCAATGTGATCGTAGTGGGCGCTCAAAACAACATATTCGTTTTTAAGAACAGGATCTGTTCCTTCAATAACCCCAACAATATTATAAGCGGGAGAATTAAAGTTGGTTAAAGTATCACGATAAGAAGAAAAATAAGGTTTGATAGTATTCTTTTTAAAGAAATTTTCCAAAAACACAGCAGCTTTTTCCATTCCTTTTGTTCCGGTTTCACGCCCTTCTAATTCATCTGACGAAAGGTATTTTAAGAAATCTGAAACATCGGTTTGCGAAACTTTATAGTTAACTTCCGCAGCTTTTTCACTTGTGTTCGATGTTTTTTCTACTACTGTAGAATTATTAGATTTACAACCGAACATTACAAAAGGAAGTAGAAAGTATAGTTTTCTCATAAAATGAAAGCTTAATATTATAAAGTTGAATATTGATTTAATTAATTAGCTGTCTGAAAAGTAGCAAAAAAAAATTAAAAAACCCTTTCAAGGCTAAAAAAGCTGAAAGGGTTTTGTCTGTATTTTAATAAAGGTTTAAGCTTATCCTGCTATAACTGATCTTGAAATTACAATTTTTTGAATTTCAGAAGTTCCTTCATAAATCTGAGTAATTTTTGCGTCACGCATAAAACGTTCAACATGATATTCTTTTACATATCCGTTTCCACCGTGAATTTGCACAGCCTCAACAGCAGTATCCATTGCAACCTGAGAAGCGAATAATTTTGCCATTGCACCACTTACATCATAGTTTTTATGCTGATCTTTATCCCAAGCTGCTTTCATACATAAATGACGCGCTGCTTCGATATTAACAGCCATATCTGCCAATTTAAAAGCAATTGCCTGATGATTGCAAATTTCAGTTCCAAAAGCTTTACGTTCTTTAGAATATTTAAGAGCCAATTCGTAAGCTCCAGAAGCAATTCCTAAAGCCTGAGAAGCAATTCCGATACGTCCGCCAGCAAGTGTTTTCATTGCAAACTTAAATCCGAAACCATCTTCACCGATTCTATTTTCTTTTGGAACCTTTACATCACTAAACATTAAAGAGTGTGTATCAGAACCACGAATTCCCATTTTTTGCTCTTTTGGTCCAATAGAGAAACCTGGCATATCTTTGGTCATGATCAATGCATTGATTCCTTTATGTTTTAATTCTGGATGCGTTTGTGCAATCACTAAATAAACTGAAGCTGTATTTCCGTTGGTAATCCAGTTTTTAGTTCCGTTTACCAAATAATGATCTCCCATATCAACTGCAGTAGTTTTTTGAGAAGTTGCATCACTACCAGCTTCTGGCTCACTTAAACAAAATGCACCGTGAATTTCACCAGAAGCTAAACCTGGCAAATATTTTTGCTTTTGCTCTTCTGTACCAAATTCCTGTAAACCCCAACAAACTAATGAATTATTAACAGACATCACTACAGAAGCAGATGCATCAACTTTAGAGATTTCTTCCATTGCAATTACATATGAAATTGCATCCAGTCCGCTTCCTCCATATTTAGGATCAACCATCATACCCATGAAGCCCAGTTGCCCCATTTTTTTTATTTGTTCGGTTGGAAAAATTTGTTTCTCATCGCGTTCAATAACCCCAGGCAACAATTCGTTTTGAGCAAAATCTCTAGCGGCTTGTTGAATCATTAAATGCTCTTCAGTTAGATTAAAATCCATAGTCTTGTTCGTTTTATTGTTTTTTGATAACCAAAATCAAAAACTTTGTTAACAGAGCTGTTTTTGGTCGTTATTTTTTTAATTGTTCTTTTTTTGAAAAAGGCTCCCAAAGATAATTTTTATAACTCAAATTAACAATGCACGCATATAAAATTAATAGATCAGCAATAATTACGATAACGTTTTCGTTATTATTCGGAAATTTTCACCAACTTGCATTAATAACGCAAGGTTTTCTTTAAAATTTAAGAATATAATTGTGCATAAAAAAGCAATTTTCTAAAGTTTTAGTAAAATAAATTCGACAAAAAAAGCAGTCCGCAATCAATCCTGTAAATGTACGTAAAACAACTCTTACTAATTTGATTACTAAATAAATACAAATTAAAAAAATGTTACTTTAATGTAAAAAACATGCGTTTTAAGAGTTCAGAATTTAGAAAAAAAAGTATTTTTGCCTAAAAAAAAATAACCTCGATAGAATATGAAAAAGACTTTACTACTACTTACATTCCTTTTTAGTTTTCAATTTTCAACTGTTTCTGCGCAAACTCAATTAGAAGTAAACGGCGTTACAGTTCCAAGAAAAATTGAAGTACAAAACAAAACAATGCAATTAAATGGTGCCGGCGGAAGATCAAAAATGTGGTTGGAAGTTTATGTTCAGGCGCTTTATTTATCGCAATTAAGCCAGGATCCAAAATTCATTATCGATAGTGATACTGAAATGGCTGTGCGAATTGAAATTACCTCAGCTATGGTTTCTTCAAACAAATTAACAAAAGCGATGAATGCAGGTTTTGAAAAATCTGCGGGAAGTAATCTTGAATCCTTACGTCCAAGAATTGAGCAGTTCAAAACGTATCTAAGCGATGTTATTACAGAAAAAGATGTTTTTATATTATGGTATAATCCACTTGACCAAACAATAAACGTTATTAAAAATGATGTTGTAAAAGGAAAAGTACCTGGATTTGATTTTAAACAAGCCTTATTTGGAATCTGGCTTTCTGACAAACCAGTTGACGAAACTTTGAAAAAACATTTATTAGGAATATAATTCAGGAATTCTTAAAAAGATCCGAAATTCGAAAGCCGAAAACCTTATAGTTTTCGGCTTTCTTTTTTTTCTTCATTAAAATTGAAACAAAATACATTATTCGCATTATTCTATTTTATATATTTACGCAAAATAAACATATCTCAACAAAATGAAAGATTTATTACAACAATTTGAAAATAAGGAACCTGAAATTGTGTTTAACTGGAAAGATTCTGAAACTGAAGCCGAAGGATGGACTGTGATTAACTCACTTCGTGGAGGAGCTGCCGGTGGAGGAACAAGAATGAGAAAAGGCTTAGATATGAACGAAGTTTTATCTCTGGCTAAAACAATGGAAGTTAAATTTTCAGTTTCCGGACCTGCAATTGGAGGCGCTAAATCTGGAATAAATTTTGACCCGAATGATCCTCGCAAAAAAGGAGTTTTACAACGTTGGTACAAAGCTGTTTCTCCTTTATTAAAAAGTTACTACGGAACTGGTGGTGATTTGAATGTTGATGAGATTCACGAAGTTATCCCAATGACAGAAGAATGTGGTGTTTGGCATCCGCAGGAAGGTGTTTTCAACGGACATTTTAAACCAACAGAAGCAGACAAAATCAATAGAATTGGTCAATTACGTCAAGGTGTTATCAAGGTAATCGAAAATCCGAAATTCTCTCCGGACGTTACCAGAAAATATACTGTTGCAGATATGATTACTGGTTATGGCGTTGCGGAAGCTGTTCGCCATTTCTACGCTACTTATGGTGGAGAAATAAAAGGTAAAAAAGCAATCGTACAAGGTTTTGGAAACGTGGGTTCTGCAGCAGCATTTTATTTAGCTGAAATGGGAGCAAAAGTTATCGGAATTATTGACCGTGACGGAGGATTAATCAAAGAAGAAGGTTTTTCTTTTGAAGAAATCAGAACTTTATTTTTAAATAAAGATGGTAACAAATTAGTTGCTGATAATATGATTCCGTTTGAAGAAATCAATTCTAAAATCTGGACAATTGGCGCTGAAATTTTTACACCATGTGCAGCTTCAAGATTGGTAACTCAGGGACAAATTGACAATTTAATTGCAAACGGACTTGAAGTAATTTCATGTGGTGCGAATGTTCCTTTTGCAGATAAAGAAATTTTCTTCGGATCTATTATGGAAGAAGTGGATCATAAAGTAAGTTTGATTCCTGATTTTATCTCAAACTGCGGAATGGCGAGAGTTTTTGCTTATTTCATGGAGAAAAAAGTTCAAATGACAGATGAGGCTATTTTTAATGACACTTCTGAAACTATAAAAAATGCAATTGTTAAAGCACATGCTTTAAGTGCATCTAAAACAAATATTAGTGCAACTGCTTTTGAAATTGCTTTGAAACAGTTAGTGTAAAAACTATACATTCTACTCTATATCAAAAGGATCAAATTTAATTTGGTCCTTTTTTGTTTCCCGCAGATTACGAAGATCACGAAGATCTATTAAAATCCATTGCATAAAACAAATCTGCATGATCTGCTAAATCTGCGAGCTAAAAAACATTAATCTCAAAGTAAAACAATCACTTCCATTCTAAACAATTTTTACTACTTTTAAACGTTTTTTAATAATACAATTACAAAATTCAGAATTAAATGAGTTCCTCTATTTCTGCAGATCAAAAGAAATCATTACTCTTTACAACCGCTATATATGCAGCCATACTTATATTGCTGTTTTTTATACGTTTTTGGCCTCCTTATAATCCGGAGAATAATGTCGCTCTTGCCGAAGGCGGCGGTGGCGGCGGTGGTGTAACTGTAAATTTTGGTGACAGCGATTTAGGTTCGGGAGCGAATTATAAAAGTGAAGTTCTGGATGTAAAAAATAATGTAAAACAAGCTCCGGCAAAATCAAGGCCGGAAGAAGAAGCTATAATATCACAGGAAAACACAACTGCAGAAAATGATGTTGTTATTCCGACAAAGGAAAAACCTAAAAAACCTGTTCCTGTTGAAAAACCGGTACAAAAACCTGTTCCGGAGAAGCCAAAAGTTTCGAACTCAACAAACGATGCTTTAGCGAGCATTATGAAAGGTTCTAATAAAGGTGGCGACGGAGATGATAAAGTTGCAGGAAATAAAGGAAAAGCAAACGGAAGTTTAGGATCTAACGGTTATTATGGCAGCGGTGGTTCTGGCGGAGGAACCGGAGGCGGTAACGGCACCGGACATGGAATTGGAACCGGAAGCGGTTACGGAGCCGGAAGCGGCGGTGGTTCAGGAGGCGGATCTGGATATTCTTTAGGAAACAGAAAGGCATTATCTAAACCTGCACCAAAATATACTTGTAATGAAGAAGGAACCGTTGTAGTTGAAGTTTCGGTAGATCAAACTGGAAAAACCGTAAGTGCAACTGCCGGAATAAAAGGAACTACAAACAAAGCAAGTTGTTTATTAGACCAGGCGAGAATTGCTGCCATGAACACCAAATGGGAATCTGACAGCGATGCTCCTGTAAAACAGGTTGGGAAAATTATTTACAATTTTAGTTTGAATTAAAATAAAACTCAAATACACAAAAAAGGCTTTCAGATTTACTGAAAGCCTTTTTTTATACGCTAGTTTGTCATTTCGACGTAAGGAGAAATCGCACTCGCAAATCGACAAAGATTGACGACTTTCTTTGTGGAGTTTCTAGTGTGATTTCTCGTTCCTCGAAATGACAATATTGCGGTTACAGGGCGCATTTCCGCGCACTATCTGTTTCGCCTGTTCGCTGTCTGTCATGAGAGTCTTCTTTCTTCGATCGATAAAATTGCGACGAATATTCTAGTGTGATTTCTCGTTCCTAGAAATCACAAACTTAGCAAAATTAAATGCAATTGCTTCATTTCTCGAAATAACAAAACTTGTAGTGTTTCCGTTTGCGTGAGAGATAGAAGCAATCCGCCGCGGCGGACGCGTATAGCTCGACCAGAATAAAAAAATGGGCGAATCAACGTTATGCTGATTGGCCCATTTTTTTATTCTGGTCACGCCCTAATTATTATTTTATTTCGGACTTGTAGCGATGACAAACTTTAAATTGTTCTTTACTCCTATTTGCAGAACATCGACTAAATCTTGTACTTGCAAATTAAACGGAATTCGAACTACTACGGTTTGTTCTTTGTCTGTACCAATTTTTGACATTAAACTGGTTTCCAGATTTTCGAAATCTACGGGTTCTTTATCAATATAGAATTTCTTGTCTTCTGTAACCGATAGACTTATGAGTTGCTTATTTGTTTTTTCGTTTGCTTTGGCTTTTGGCAATGTCATTTTAATAACATTAGGATTTGCCAGTGTTGAAATAATAAGAAAAAACAACAACAGGAAAAACATAATATCACTTAAAGATGAAGTTGCTACCTCAGCATGAAATCTTCTTTTTCTTTTAATAGACATACTTTATGCTCTTTGAATTATATTGACAAATTCTAAAATTTGTTTCTGAATTTTTAAAGCAAAATCATCAATTTTTCCGTTCAGTAAGTGGTAGGCGCTATAAGCAATAATACCTACAATTAATCCTGAACCTGAACTGATCATTTTTTCGTATAAACCTCCCGATATATTCCCGATACTGATATTTTCTGTAACCGAAATGCTGTAGAAAATTTTAATAACTCCCGAAATTGTTCCGATGAAACCAAGCGTTGGCGCAATACCGGCAATAAGTCCGAGATGACCTAAACGTCTTTCCATTTCACCAATTTCGATATCGGCAGCGCGATCCATATTTGATTCAATTTCTGCAATTGGTCTTCCAATTACGAGAACACCTTCTTTCAGGATATTTCCGGCTGCAGTATTACTTCTTTCTACAATTGTTCTTGCCAGTTCAATATTTCCTGCATTCAATTTATCTCCTACATCCTGCATTAATCTACTGTCAATTTTTGACGCTTTACTAATGTACATATAACGCTCGAAGATAACATATATAGTGTAAAACAATAAAATAGCAATTGGAATCAGGAAGACACCTCCTTTTAGGATAAAACCTAAAACTGAGATTTCGTTATTTGGAGCGATTTTTTCGATAACTACGTTAGATGCTGCGTTTGCGATGGTATCTGTTTGTAATTGAATGTAGCTAAACATATTTTAATTCTTGTTTTTATGATTAATTCTAAAAATTATTTGAAATTTGCACTAAAGATAATTTTCGCTGTACTATTAAACTACAAAAATCGAAAATTATTTCAATCAACAACCATTTTATCCAAAATAAATGAACTATCAAGAGACTACCAATTGGATGTTTAATCAACTCCCAATGTACCAGTTGCAAGGCGCTTCGGCATACAAAGAAGATTTAACCAATATTAAATTACTGGCAGCACATCTTGGTAATCCTGAAAATGGGTTAAAATGCATACACGTTGCGGGAACCAACGGAAAAGGTTCTACTTCGCATATGTTGTCGTCTGTATTGCAGGAAGCAGGATATAAAGTGGGATTATACACTTCGCCGCATTTAAAAGATTTTAGAGAAAGAATCAAGATAAATGGTGAAGAAATTTCAGAGGATTTTGTGATTGAATTTATAGACAAACACAAAACTTTTTTTGAAGCCAATGATATGAGTTTCTTCGAAATGTCTGTTGGTCTGGCATTTGATTATTTTGCTTCAAGAAAAGTAGATATTGCAATTATTGAAGTTGGCCTTGGCGGAAGACTTGATGCTACAAATATTATCACTCCTTTGGTTGCTGTAATTACAAATATAGATTTAGATCACACTCAGTTTTTAGGGAATACACCCGCTTTAATTGCAGGAGAAAAAGCCGGAATTATAAAACCTGAAATCCCTGTTGTTATTGGCGAATATACCTATGAAACGCAACCTGTATTTTTAGCTAAAGCCAAAGAAAAGAAAGCACCGATTTATTTTGCTGCTGATTTAATTGCTGAAGTTTTCCCGTCGGATTTGATTGGGGATTATCAGTTTCACAATAAAAAAACCGTTCAGCAAACTATTCAGATTTTAAACGAAACAACAAACTTTAAAGTTGCTGAAGAAAGCCTAAAATCAGGATTATTAAATGTGGTGAAAAATACCGGTTTGCAAGGCAGATGGCAGCAACTTGGTGAAAACCCAAAAATTATTTGCGACACAGCACATAACAAACACGGATTGGCGGTTGTAATGAATCAGATTCAGAAAGAAACATTTGATCATTTACATATTGTTCTTGGTGTTGTAAACGATAAAGACCTCGATTCTATTTTACCGCTCTTCCCAAAAAAAGCACAATATTATTTCTGCAGACCCGATTCTTCAAGGGGATTAAGTACCGAAATATTGCAGGATGCTGCTAAAAAGCATGATTTATTGGGAGAAAAATACGATTCGGTCGAAAAAGCTTTTCATGAGGCAAAGAAAAACGCTACAAAAAACGATTTTATTTATGTAGGCGGAAGTACGTTTGTAGTAGCGGAACTCCCTTTAAAATAAGACAATTAAAATTTGACCCAAAACTGGGAGTAAAACTTTATTTAAAAACCGTAAAAGCTTGATTTTTAATGTTTTAAATTTGTTAAGTTTTTTTAATAACCAAACAAATTTATTATCATGAAAAAAAGAAGAAAACTTCTGGGGCTTGTCCTATGGATGACTCTGGTGTGCATTCCCGGAAATGCACAGGAAAAAGAAAAACCAGTCTTTATCACCATGACTACGCTACATCGCAGTCTCGATGCAAAGGCTAAAGACTGGAAAGCGGCAGAGCAGGAATACTTTGATAAAGTGACCAGCAAAAATGATCTTATTATTGGTTCGGAAATTCTGACTCATTACTACACAGACGACAATACCGAAATTGTTCTGGTTAGTGTTTACAAATCCTGGGAAGATATCGAGAAAGCAAATGCAATAAGTGATGAACTTGCTGAAAAAGCATGGCCGGACGAAAAAGCACGGAAAGCCTTTTTTGATAAATACAACGCATTTTATACTCCCCTGCATTCTGATGAAATTTATCAGAGCGTTACTTCCGTTGGCGAAAAGCCGTATAAGGATGAAACCAAGAAGCCAATGATTGTTTACATTCGAAAATCGCAGATGAGCATGAAAGGAAATGGTAAAAATGCAAAAGAGTTTAATGAAAAAATCACTTTCAAGGATCCGTTTATAAAAGCTTATTATCCTTTTCGTCATGCGTGGGGATCTAACAGCACCGATTTTATGGAAGCCTTTTTTTATGATTCGCTGTCCGATATGGAAAAATCGAATGATAAAATAGATGAATTGATCAAGTCAACCTGGCCTAATGAGAAAGATGCGGATGCTTTTTTTGATGAACTGGAGAAATCTTTCACGGGAAAACACGGCGACTACATCTATAGAAACATTCCGTCGGTCTCAAAATAAAAAACAACCAAAAAATATACTTTTATAACAAATTCTGCATCAGCAAGATAGAAAATACATGAAAAAAACTTTGATTTTTTTCTGTATTTTCTTTGCAGAACTCGAAAACAAGCGTATATTTGCACTCGCAATCACAAACGATAGCAACCTAGTAAAATAGGGCGATTAGCTCAGCTGGTTCAGAGCACCTCGTTTACACCGAGGGGGTCGGGGGTTCGAACCCCTCATCGCCCACCAAGAAACTCCTTAAGAAATTAAGGAGTTTTTTTTTATGCCTTATATTATGAGTTACTATAAGCACGTATCTGATATCGGATTCTCATCATTGTTAATCTCAATTCATAATTTAATTTCTTTACAGATATAGCCTTTCTTATCAAAAAAATCTTTTGGAAAATTCATTAGATAATCCCCTTGCAATTGCCATAATATTAATGTTCCATTTTTAAGAAAGATCCAGCGAGAAAAACTTTTTCTCGAATCTGTATGTTCAGTCAATTCATAAAAGATTGCATCTTTGTACTGCCCGTCGTATTTATTTTTATCTATTCCGTTTTCTTCTAAATCTTCTTTGAAATTATTTTGTGCTTCTAAACTTAATGACTTAGACTTAACCCAATGTATTTCTCCCAAACAAGTATCGCAACTTAAAGTATACTTGTATACTGGATTATCCTGCAACAAACGTATTAAATTATCCTTTTTATAAATTATTGATCTTTTAGTTCCTAATAATTCATTTGCCCCTGAAATTGTATTAAATTGAATATTTTTTGAAATTTCCACATCCTTCAAATACATCTCAAGGCACATACGACCAGAATCTCCACCCCACTCGATTGAGGACATGTCCATAATTTCCGCCTTAGTTATTTCAAACTCTTTCTTTAAAGCCCTAAAAGTTCTTGGATATTTATTCCTGGCTTCTAAATAACTTTCTTTATCAGCAAGAAAAGCTCCATAAATTCCTCCAATAAACGAATTGTCAAAATCTTGCCCACTTAATCTTTCCTTATTGCTTGGAAATATATCAGGCAATAATTCAGCGATCACCTCCGGAATTTTTGAATTGTAAACTTTTCTTTTCTTAAGAATCCATGGAAGCATATAGGGATATTGTCCAAATGAATATGCTGAAAGTGTATCTTTTTCTTTTATCACATTTACAACAACTAGCGGATAATCATCTGTCCAAACTGAGCCTTGAAGAGATAAAGCAACTTTATTCGCTTTCTCATAATCTTTAATTATGCTAATTGCTATAGAATCTATTTCGGTGGTTTTCGTTTTCTTTGCATATGCTTTCCAAAGCTTTTCAGCATTAGAAACAAGCCATAAAGAATCTCTTCCAAAAGAAACCAAAGGTTGATCAAAAGAAACCGAATCTTTTTGCGTTAGCAATCTCACCAATTCGGAAACCAATTTAGAATCAACTTTTTTGATTATTGAATCCGGTTTCTCTAACGGTGTAAGCCAAAATTTTTGATTCTGAATTTGAAATTTATTTTCAAAACTTGAAAAACCTCCTTTACTATCTATGATAATGATTTTATCCCAATCATCTGATGAAGCACTATTATTTTGCCCAAATAAAACTTGAACTAAGAATAAAAAAAATACTATGATTAAAGATCGGTTACTTAGAATTAAACGAATTTGCATATTAACAGATTTCCTATGATTTTTATACTTTAAGATTCAACTAATCGACAATCCAATATCAATCATTACTTTGTAATTTCTCGCATACTTTTTCGAGAAGCTTCTTAGTTTGTTTGAAATATTTCATTTTATCATCAATCTCTTTGATTTTAGCTTGAAAAAGTTCAAGAGTTTCTGATTTCGAGTCAGTACCTTCAAACCATGTAGTCAATATTTTTTTTATTTCTGCTAAGCTAAAACCAACTTCCCTCGCTTCAATAATAATTTCTAAACGCTCAACAGCATTTTCATCATAATATTTATAATTATTTGATTTCACTTCTTCATTAGTCAATCCTTTAATCATTCCTAAATTTTCATAATATCTAATAGTATGAACTGACAGCCCTGTTTTCTTTGATAATTCGTTTATAAGCATAGTTTTATTCTTTAATAAAAAAACAATAAAGTATAGAGTATAGTCTATACTTTAACATTGCAAATGTACTGATTATTTAGTTTTTAAAAGCAAAATAAATACAAAGTAAAAAAAATCATAAAAGACATTCTCCAAAGTCTTACGATTGAAGCTTTTGCTCGATACAGCTTAAAATAAAAAAACTCCTTAATTTCTTAAGGAGTTTTGTCTTTTAAAACCAGACCACAATAATTGTCTGCCTGTTTATATTTATTTTAAAACCGTATCGCAAATTTCATTCAACATATTTTGTCTTAGTTTTGAATTTCTTTGGTCAAGAAGAATGATGATTCCCCAATTTTTAGCTCTGTTGTAACATATAATTGAAGATTGTCCCATAGAATCTCCCGATTTCATATACAGCGTATTTTTATCATCGGTTACAATGTTGAGTGCTAATCCTAATTCGCGTTTTTCATCTTTATAAAAAATTTGCTCTGTAATTAAAGCTGCTTTACCCACTTTGGTTTCTTTATTTAAAACTGCTTTTAAATATTTAACCATATCCACAGCGTTCGATTTTACTAATCCTGCCGGTGCAGTAACATTCCAGTTAAAGAATTCCTGAATTCCTCCGTCAGGATTATGAGCTTCTGTTTTGTTTTTTACGTTAAAATCTTTAGTCAGTGTCGTTTTCATTTTCAACGGTACTATTATTTTTTCTCTAATAATTTCGTCATAACTTTTATTGTACACTTTTTCTAATATTTGTCCCAACAAAGTAATACCAATTGTAGAATATCTGTATTTACCATAATCTTTCAACTCTGTACAAGTATTAACTATATCTGCCAATGTTTTCTCAGTAACATTACTTACCGGTTGTTGCGGATTAAGTTCTATTAATTTTCCGAAATCAATATCAGGTAATCCAGACTGATGAGAACCCAGATCTGAAATTTTTATTTTGTTTTTTAAGCTTTCCTGCAATACATATTGTTTCGGCAAAAAGTTGTCGATATAATCATCGGCTTTTATTTTGTGCTCTAAAATAGCTTGTGCCATTAAATTGGCAGTCAAAATTTTGGTAATCGATGCAATTTCGAATAATGAGTTTTTATCAATTTTACTTGTACCTGCAGAATTCAACTTTCCATAAGAAGTATAAAATTCTTCATCGTTTTTGATAAACCCAACGCTAATACCCACATTAGGATTTTTTTGATGATGAACGTTTACTATCGAATCAATTTTTTTGGTAATATCTTGTCCAAAAGTAAAGTTGCTTATTACTAAAAGTGTTGCTAAAAATTTTAATGAAGTTTTCATTGTATCGTGTTTTAAGGTTAGAAGTTTATTTCGATACAAATTTGCGAAAGAAGCCACCGGTGTGCGACCGAGTAAAAAAAGTCGAACGCATTTGTTTAAAAAAATAGGTGCGAATAATTTTCAAAGCACGTACGAGTAATTACAAAACGTTATTTTACAGTAGTTTACAAGAATAAAAAGCAACTAAAACCTGCATTGGATGGAATTACTTATTTTGATTTAAGTTTGAAAAAAATCAGTTGCCTCCATCTTTAGATGGAGTTATATAAAATCAGTGCAAAGATGGCTTTAGCCAAAAATGGTACAGATTTGGCATTTTTGGCTAAAGCCCGTATTATCAATTTCTGAAATCCCCTGGTTGAAACCAGGGGCTATGGAAAAAAAATTAATAACCAATAGCCGTTGAGTGTAATCATTTTATTTCATTTCATCGAATGGATTAAGCGCAGTCTTTTATTTTTTTGATTCTAATTCGTAATCTTAACTTCTTGTTTGTCGCTTGTGCGAAAAATTGTATTTTTGTTTTACACTTGTGTTGAACTACTGTAACTCACATTTTAAATTATGTTTTTTACAGCTCCTGTTTATTATACTTAATTATTATCTTTGAATTATGAGCACACTAACTAGACCAAATCATATAGGGCGAAAAATAAGCCGTATTCGTGAACTTCGTGATATGAAACAGGAAGCTTTAGCACAGGCTTTAGGCACAAACCAGCAAGCGATTTCTATTTTAGAAAATAGCGAAACTATAGATGAGGAAAAACTTATTGAAATTGCAAAAGCACTTGGTGTAACGGTAGACGCTATTAAGAATTTTACAGAAGAAAATATGATTAATTTTTTTAATACTTTTAATGACACTGTAAATAATAGCCACTTTGCAAGTACTAACCACAACTGCACTTTTAATCCTCTTGATAAAGTAGTTGAACTTTACGAACGTTTAGTTCAATCTGAAAAAGATAAAGTAGAATATTTAGAAAAATTATTAAAAGGAAAATAACCTTTTATAAAAGATATATAATGCAAAAAGAGACTTTCGGGTCTCTTTTTGTATTTATTATATTACCCCAAATCGAATAACTCTACAAAGTTTAAGTTGCGACTAATTTTGTTTATATTTTTCTACAACATACTTCTCCAATAATTTATCAAATCTTGGATCTTTTCCAAAAGCATATTTCTCCGGTAATCCGAATTTAATTTTGAAATCCTTGTCCGGGTAAGTATAAACTCGATCACAACTAAAAGAAGAAAAAAGATTCCAAAACCAAAATCCATATATTCTCTTTTTATTTAAAACCATTACAACTGGTAATCCCGAAAGTTCAATTTTAAGTTTCTTCAATTTTTCTTTTCCAGATATATTTAGAGATATCTTCTGATTCTTCCAATTAAAATTTTCTATATCATTTTCATCTAAAATTGGTTTGTCAGATAACTCTACCGTTTTTTCATCAAAACAATATTCGCAATCTTTTAATGATTTTTTAAAACCTTCTTTTACAGTATATATTTCAATTCCGGATTTGTTAGACTCAATTGAAAATCCAAAAAGTATAAATGCAAAAAGTAATGTAAATAAATATCTCATGCCTTTTAAATTTGTTACATTTTATACAAATCAATCATAACTTTCCTTTCTTCAAACAACGTCCTCGTGGTTCATCGCCTTCATGAAGTACAATATCCGAATGTAAAAACTCAGCGGCAGCTGCGGAATCTTTTACTTTTACAGCACTTCGTTTTAGCATTTCGGCTTCATACACATTCAATACACTTTCTCTAAGTCCGGCTTCCCTCCATTTAGACAAAGGTCTGCATTCTTTGGTAATTGTTCGTGCCAGCGAAAGCGCATCCAATAAAGCCTGATTTGCGCCCTGTCCTTTAAACGGACTCATTGGGTGAGCGGCATCTCCAATTAAAGTTGCTTTTCCTGCTTTCTTCAAAACCTCTGCATTCAGCAATTCACGATCATATACCGGATAACCCGAAATTTGAGCTTCGTGCGTGGCTTCTAAAATTTGAGGAATCGGATCATGCCATTGTGTTCTTCGGCACGCTTCTTCTTTAAGTGCTTTGGTTCCTTTAGCGCTTAATGCTTTTGCTTCTTCCTCCAACATCGGAAAACTTAATTGCCACATTACAGAATCTGATTTATAAGGCATAATATAAATTCGCTCATTGCCATTTGCAGTCTGAAATACTGTTGCCGAATCTAACAAAGAATTATTTAAACCTTCGATCGCGCTCAAAGGACAAATACCCAATATTACAATGCAGCCCAAATAGCGCAACGGAAAAGTATCTTCACCAACCAACAATCTGCGTACAACACTTCGAATACCATCGGCACCAACCACAAGATCAGTTTTGTAGTGTTTTGTTTCTCCGTTTACCAGAAAATTCAATTCGATACCATTATTTTCAGATTCCTCAAAATCTATTAATTGATGTCCCCACTGCACAACATTATGTCCGCCAAGTTGCTCAAGCAATTCCAGACGCAACGATTGTCGCGCAATATGTATATTTGATCGTTTTTGAAATGTTGTTGCATCAGACGGAATCCATTTTCGAACGCCCCATTCACCAATTACTTTTCCTTCTGTAGTATGAACCAAATGTCTGGTAGAAACTACGCCATCTTTTAAAGCAAAAATTCCTAATCCGTTGATGGCTTTACTGGCTTGTTGCAGTGTAAGTCCGTAACCCTGAGAACGGGCTTCAAAATTAAGATCGCGTTCAAATAAAGTAAAAGGAATTTTTCGGTGCAAACAAGCCACTGCCAGAGCTACACCCCCAATTCCGCCACCAATAATAGCAACATGCGGGTAATTTTCAATATCTGCTGCGGGAAAATTTACAGAAGCAATCAATCCGGAACCTGAACAATTCTGACACACAATTTTATGCGCCTTTGGTTTGACTGGTTCAATTCCTTGTTTATCGGACTTTTCAAATTGCTCTAATTCCTGTTGGTAACGAAGTCGTACTTTCTTGCTCAGTCTTTGGCTTTTTTTACCAAGTCCCTGACATTCCTCACAAATCGTCCAGCATGTTTCTTTCTTTTTCACCTTTTTTATTTCTCTTTATTATCAACGTTTTGCATCACACAAAAGCTTTGCAAAATTAAAACAAAAGATGACCAGTACAAAATGGCGTTAGGGTTTTAGAGAAAAACTATTCTGCAAATCTTAAAAAAGAAAAACCAACTTCCTGCATCATCAATTCGTTTTCTCTTGTTTCCTTCTGGGCTTGGTTTGCATAAACAAACATTTGATTTTCGTAATCTAAAATTGCACTTTCGATCGTATCAAATTTTCCGTTTAAAAGATTATCTGCCAAAACCATAGCATCAACCAAACCAATATTAGCGCCTTGTCCTGCAAAAGGTGGCATTAAATGCGCTGCATCGCCAATAAGTGTAATGGGTAAAGGGCGCTTTTTTTGCCAATTATCTAATGAAATTTTTCGCGTAGGTAATCCCATAAAAACGGATGTTGCACGAAATAGTTGTTTATAGGTTTCGTCCCAGTCTGAAAATCTCTCTGTTAGAAATGAACAAATACTTTCTGTATTTTTAAAATCAAGCTCATTTGAAATCCAGTCCAAAGGTGTTTTAAAAATTACATTGTAACTCAATGATTCTTTATTTTTAGGATTTGCGACCAATAAATTACCGTTATAAGAAGTCATTAGAATATTACCATCGCATAAATTAGAAAAATCTTTGCATTTTATTTCTGCCTGAGAAACTTCGCCCTGAATCATATAGGTTCCGGTTTCTTCGACTTTGGCATCGGTAATATATTTTCTAATGGCCGACATTCCACCATTTGCACCAATAACAAAATCGGCAGTTTCAGTTTCTCCATTTTCAAAATGCAGAAGCCATTTTACGTCCTTTTCTTCAAGTTCAGTTAGTTTGCTGTTCCAGATTACTGTTTCAGGTTTTAAACTTTCTAGCAATAAAGTTCTTAAATCATTTCTGTTAATTTCGGGATTATCCTGCGCTTCTTCGGGAGTCGTTTTTTTAGAAACCAATATATTTCCTTTTTCATCGGCAATGGTTCTGCCCATCGGGATCGCGAGTTCAAAATAACGTTCTAATAAACCTGCTTTTTTCATCGCTTCTTGTCCAGAACCTTTATGCAAATCGAGTGTTCCGCCCCAGATTCTGGTTTGGGCATCTTTATCTCTTTCGTAAACCGTAACGTCGATTCCTTTTTGCTGAAGTAATATTGCCATAGTCAAACCAACAGGTCCGGCTCCAATAATGGCTATTTTTTTATTGTGTAGTAACATGATTTTGTATTGTTTAATTACGATACAAAATTGCGAAGAAGGTCTTTATTGAAATAGTAAAAATCAGTCGTTTTTTTCGGGAGGTAATTTTTTAATGGCCAGAATATCCATAAAACGATCATCGGTATTTTTGCTTAGCTCTTTTGGTGTAACACCCGAATATTTTTTAATTTCTTTAATGAAATGATTCTGATCTGTAAAGTTCAGTTCCGGAAAAAGTCTGCCTTCGCTTAAATCTTTAAACGAAGATCCGAAACGCAAAATCTTGCAATATTCTTTTAGCGAAATTCCGAATTGCTGATTAAAATATCTATTAATCTGGCGGCTGCTCCAAAACACTTTTTCCGAAAGTTCTTTTACTGTAATGGTTCCGTGTGAAGAATATATCAGTTCAAACAATTTCTTTTTTCTTTCATCAATAACTTTAGCAGAAATCGAATTGATTTGTTGCGTTACTTTTTTTCGGAAATTCTCTAAACTTTCTGAGTCACTTTCTTCAAATTGCCAAACGTCATTTGAAAGTTCTTTTCCGCCATTTAAAACATCTTTTACAGAATCGCCAAATAAATATTCTACCGCCAAAAGCTTAAATCCAACCGAAAATATTTTAGCCTCTTTGGCAATAATAACCTGACTTGGTACGGTATCTAGCCCGCGAATTGACATTTCCCAATCTTCCGAATTCATTTTCATGAGCGTCATATCCACCATTCCGTTTGGAAGAATAGTTCCTGGAATAGCTGAACCTGTTTTATTCTCAACCAGCCAAAAGCTGTGAACAAAATGCGAAACAGAATCGTCCGGTAAAAGTGATTGGATTATTAGATTCATGATTATTTATATATAAAATAGTTTAGTCGCCACCACCACAACCTCCGCAAGAACTCCCACAAGAGCTTCCGCAGGAGCTACTGCTGGAGCTGTCACTCGAGGTTCCGCATGAACTTCCACATCCAGAACTATTACTTGAACTATTACTTGAAAAACTAAAATTAGAATTTGTATGTCCGGTCAATGGAAGAAAGGAAGCAGCAAGTCCTCCATATAAAAAATAATTCCACTGCCAATCTTGTTCTACTGCAGTAACAGGTCTTTCTTTTTTAAAACTTAAATATACCGCTTTAAGAAATATATAATTGATCATTTTCTTAAAACAATAATTCGAAATTATAATTAAGAGAATCATCACACCAATTATATTGCCAACAGCTTTTCCTCTCGAAAATCCAATAAAAATTCTACTAAACCCGATATTTAAAAGGAATACAAAAACAAATAATACAATTTTAAAAATCCATAAAAACTGTTTGGAATTAACAATTGCTTCCCGAATTTTTCCAACTGATTTTTTCAGATTCCCAAATAATGGTTTATTTTTTACTAATTGATTGAGATACCAGTAAGTAATCAGATCTTGTCCTTTCATGGCTTCGATAACACAGTTTTCATATGGATTTGCTGTCAGAGTTTCATCAATCAAAGTCAGTTTACCACTTATAACATTTATCCTTCCATTTTCAATTAAATTATTTACAACTCCGTGAATAACCAAATCCAATCTTTCTTTTTGCAAAAACAGTAATTCGAATGGTGTAAGATTCCGAATTAAAAATGTAGTTCTTAAATTTTCAATTAGTTTCTCACAAGATTTCTTTACAAATTGCATTAATAAAACAATTCCAACGGCATACAGAAAAACATAATAATAGGCAAAATCCGGATTGCCAATTTGGATTAAAACAGGTTTAAGTATAAGCGAAATTGGAAAAATAAAAAGTACAGCACATCCTAAAAACAGTATTTTAATTACGGCGAGATCCAGATTTGAAACCTCTAATTGAAGGGTATCTAACGGATCATTATACTCCCATATTTCCTTTGGCTGGTTTCCAAAATTTAACTCGTATAGTTTTTTTGTTGCCTCTTTTGCTTTTTTAAATTTCTCAAATTCGGCTTTATTATGAGTCGAAGGAATATGTTCTATTTTCTTAGATAAAATAGCACACAAATCAGAATATGATTTTGTAAATAGTAGATGCTGGTGCCAGACTACATCTACTATTTCTGAAGGCGAAACCATCTCGCCAGAGGTTGCTGCCAAATACATGAATTTTTTATATTCAACAATGGCTGTTTTGGTAAAAAAAGTTGTCCAGCTGTTTTCAGATGCCAGCCTGGTCGAAAAACCATATTCTTCTCCCGGATTGTCTAAATCAAATTTTTCAATTTCAGACCAAAGAGATTTATCCATAAATATTTTAAAGTTCTTTTGTTAACCTGTCCATTTCTTTCAATAAAGTTGGCATTCGAAATTCGCCATGCATACTTTCCACTTTCTTAAAAGCATCTTCCAAATCAATTCCGATAGCAGTAACAAACAATGGCTTTTTGCTATCGCCTCTCAATAAAGGTTTTTTATCATTTTCGATGCTGGCAAAATTAGTTTTGGCAACACCAATAATCGGAATTTCTTTGTTTAGTTTCTCGTATAAATGACCGCCTAAACCGTATTTTTTATCGTCATCTAAATATACAAAACCGTCCACAATTATGATATCAACCAACTTTAAATCAATGTTATTTAATAAACTTAAAATACAAGGCAATTCTCTTTTATAAAATTCTCCCGGAATGTATTCTGAGACATTATCAATAATTTGGGAGTGAACTTTAAAATCTGTACTCTGGTTCCACTCTGTAAATTCAATGCAGATTGTTTTGGCTTTATTGTCGTAATAATACGTGTCGAAGGCTAATATCATTTTATAAAAATCTTTTTATTTGCTAACATAAATTAATGCTAAAAGTAATGTGCTATTCTCTTGTAAAGATAAAATCTACTTCTCAAACAAATCTCCAGAATAACTTTTCCACAATAAAATCTCATTAGGGCTTATCATTTCATATTTTAATTTGAGTTCTATCCATAAATTTTCAAAATATATTACAGAATCAAAATCTTCCGAACAATAAATACTATGCAACATAAGATTATAATTTCTATTTTTTGTCAGATATGATTTAAAATCTCCTTTTTTATTTTTATAAATAATTTCTAGATCCCAAATATCATCATGGTTCACAAATTTTCTTCGCAGTATATTACTTTTAATTTCCTCAAGAGATAACTCTTTTTCAATATATTCGTCACCATCATTCAAGTAGCCAAAATATTCTCCACAAACAAAATCACCACTTCCACTAGTTTTATATTCTTTTGATTCTTTATTATAAACTATCGGTCCAGGTCCAATTAATTTTCCTCTCTCATCATCTTCATCAAATTCTTTATGCTTATATGTTATAAATACATATTTAGAACTGTCTATAAATTCATGAATAACAAAATCATCCCCTATAGAATCATTTATCATTTTTTGAACTAAGTCTCTATTTATTTCCATAATTTTTTCATTAAGTATAACAATATTTATCTCTAAAACTTAAAAAGAAAATTACCCCTCAATTAAACAAATTTCAAAAACTGTTTTGTCACTTTCATTTTTATAATTGATGTAACCGCCGTGCGCTTCAATAATATTTTTGGATAAAGTCAAACCAATTCCGGCGCCTTCATTTCTGGTAGTAAAAAAAGGAAGGAAAATTTTGTTTTCGATCTCTTTTTCAATTCCGTTTCCGCTGTCGGCAATTTTAATAAAAGTTCTGTTTTCTTTGGCTTCCGCCGAAATAAAAATCCGCTTTTGATTAGCGCTTTTCAACGCATGAATTGAATTTGTTAAAAGATTAATCAAAACCTGTTCGATTTGCTGCGCATCAACATTAATTAAATAATGAAGAGAAATTGCATTTACAATTTCGATATTTTCTTTTTTAAACATGGGCTCCATAATTTGAAGCGCATTATTTATCAAATCCTGCAGCTCGACTCTTTGTTTTTTAGGCGAAGGCAACATTGCCAGTTTTCGATAACCTTCAACAAACTTCTGTAAGTGATCACTTCGTCTCAACATCGTGCCAACACTATTTTTAATGTCTTCTAAATCTTCTGAAGACAAAGAATCCTGCTCAACTAAATCCTGCAGATTCTGGCAAATAGAACGAATTGGCGTTATGGAATTTAAAAGTTCATGCGAAATCACTTTCATCAAATTAATCCAGGCGTCTTTCTCTTTTTTCTCCACCACATTCTGAATCGAATCGAGTAAAACAATAAAATAATCATTTTCAAAAATCTCTGTTCGCGAAGCCTGCAAAACAAAAGTTTGCGAATTTTCCTGATTGATACTAATTTCGATCGAAGTTTTTATTTCCTGAAAATCATCTTTGTCAATAATCTCGCAAAGCGAAGGCAAATGACTTTTCAGGTATTTCCATTTTGAAAATTTAGGTACATTAAAATGAGTCGAAAAATAATCGTTCATTAAAAAAACGTTCCAATCCTTTTCCTGTTTTTGCAGAATAATAATTCCGGTTTCTATATTATTTAAAATTGAGGTGTAAATAATATCTTTTGAAACCTGTTCATTTCGCTTGTTTTTTAAAATATCATACAACTGAAATAAATCATTTTGATTGGATTTATGTTTCGAAAAATCAGAACTAAAATCATTTTGTATGATCGAAGAAATAGTTTTGTCGTACAATAAAATGATGCTTTTTATATAATTATACAATTCGATAATTAGAAAAAAAACAATCAGAAAACCAAAAACAGGTGCAAAAACAAATTTGATTTTATGCAGATAAAGAGAAAACTCAATTCCCGCCAAAATCAAAAGTAAACGCAGGAAAATGAGTTGATATGTTTTGAAAGATTTAAGCATATTAATTGGTACTGATATTATATTTTTCTAAACGGCGATACAAAGATCCTCTTGACAACCCTAGTTCTTCGGCGGTTTTACTAATATTATTATTGTGTTTTAAAAGTGCTTTTTCGACAGTAGCTTTTTCAACCGAAGAAAGCTGAATATCATCCGGGTTTTCGTATTCGGTGATTTGCTCTAAATCTAAATCGGAAACTGTGATTTTATTGTTTTCGCAGAGAATAACAGCACGCTCGATCTTATTTTCCATTTCGCGGATATTACCGTTCCAGGCGTGTTTCTCGATTTGTTCCAATACTTTTTTATCAAAAGTAATTTGGCTTCTTCCGTATTTTTCACTGATTTTTTCTAATAAATATTCAGCCAGCGGAATTTTATCTTCGTTTCTTTCGCGCAGCGGAGGCAAAATAATTTCCATTGTATTGATTCGGTAATACAAATCTTCCCTGAAATTTTTATCGGCAACTTCAAGTTTTAAATTCAAATTTGTTGCCGTAATAATTCTAACATTTAGAGGTCTTGCTTTTGTTTCGCCTAATCTGGTTACGGTTTTAGTTTGAATAACCTGCAATAATTTGGACTGTAAATGAAGCGGAACATTCCCTATTTCATCCAGAAAAATCGTTCCGTTTTGCGCCATTTCAAAGCGTCCCGGCGTATCAACCTTTGCATCGGTAAAAGCACCTTTTGCATAACCAAACAATTCACTTTCGAAAATATTAGAATTTAATGATCCTAAATCGACATTGATAAAAGGCTGATTTTTTCTCTCGGACTGCGAATAAATATGGTGCGCCAGAACAAATTTTCCTGTTCCGTTTTCACCAAGAATCAAAACATTGGCATCCGTCTTTGCCACTTTATCCGCAAAAGAATAGGCCTTTTTTATAATCTCAGAATTCCCAATAAAAAAGTCATCGGCAATTTCCGGACTTTTAATTTTCTTTTGTTCTTTTCTCGCTTTTTCAACGGCTTGTTTTACCGATTCTAGTAGTTTTACATTTTCCCAGGGTTTTAAAATATAATCAAAAGCACCCGATTTTAATCCTTCAACGGCTGTTTCGACTTTACCAAAAGCGGTCATTAAAATCACAACTGTTTTTGGCGAAAGTGTTTTTATTTCTTTCAATAAATACAAACCTTCTCTTCCATCTTCAAAACCTATTCTGTAATTCATGTCTAACAAAACTACATCGATGGTATTTTTTGCCAATAATTCGACAATATTTTTCGGATTATTGAGTGTATAAATGTTCTCGAAATACTTTTTCAGGTAGACTTTCGACGCAAAAAGGATGTCTTCCTGATCATCGATGATTAAAATTGAAGCGTTTGTCTTTTTCATTTTTGTTCGGTTTTGGACGAATGGTGTCCACTTATGGACAGTGAAGCTTTTTTTTAGAAAATAAAATCTTAAAAACAAAGCAGTTACAAGGTTTAAATTTTTGGCATGAAAATCACATTTGTTGTGGTAAATCATTAATTATTAACCTCTTTCGAAAGTAAAAATAACAAAAAATCGCATTGTTAATTATCTTAATTTTCAGACGTGTTTCTTTTACTTCCGAAGGAATAATATTTATAAAAGAAAATCAATCAAAACTAAAAACAATCTATTATGATTACCATTAACAAGCTTTCAAAAGTATTTAGAACTGAGGAATTAGAAACCAGAGCATTAAGCGAAATTTCATTAACTATAAACCAGGGCGATTTTGTTTCGATCATGGGACCATCCGGAAGCGGAAAATCGACTTTATTAAATATCATCGGACTTCTGGACAGCGCATCAGATGGAAGTTATGTATTACTGGATCAGGAAATGGTGGGTTTAAAGGAGAAAGCAAAATCAAAAGCCAGAAAAGAAAACATCGGATTCATCTTCCAGAACTTTAATTTAATTGATGAATTATCTGTTTTTGATAATATCGAATTGCCTTTGATTTATAATAATGTTCCTTCTGGCGAAAGAAAATCCAGAGTAAATGAAATCGCAAAAATTTTGGGAATCTCTCATAGACTGAAACATTTTCCGCAGCAACTTTCGGGCGGACAACAACAACGTGTAGCCGTTGCAAGAGCTTTAATCAATAATCCGAAAATTATTCTTGCCGATGAGCCAACCGGAAATCTGGACAGTAAAAACGGAAATGAGGTTATGGAATTACTAACTGATCTTCATGCCAGCGGCTCAACGATTCTTATGGTTACGCATTCTGATTATGATGCTTCTTTTTCGCAAAAAACCATTTTAATGAAAGACGGAGTTATTCTTTCTGAAAAAGTAAATCATAGAAATGTAGACGTTTTGGTAGCTTCTAAAAATTAGAGTCATGCTGAAAAACTGGATTAATATATTTATATATCACACCAAAAACAACAAATTCTTTACGGCTTTGAATGTTTTGGGTTTGAGCATCGGAATCGCAGGATTAGTTTTTGCGATTTTGTATTGGAACGACGAACAAAGTTACGATCAATGGAATCCAAATAAGGACAATGTTTTTTTAGTTGCAAATCAAATGGATCCTACTACATATTGGGCTTCAAGTTCGGCTCCAATAGGACCTACAATAAAAAACATAAGTCCAGAAGTCGAATCTTATTGCTATGTAAACGGAAATTATGATAATGAAATTATTCATTATGACGGTAAAAAAATACAGTCTGATAAAATTCTTATTGCACAAAAAAACTTTTTTGACTATTTCCCCTATCAATTTATCGAAGGAAATCCAAAGACAAGTATACCAGATGCAAATAGTATTTGTTTATCTGAAGATTTGGCTGCGCAACTTTTTGGAAACAAAAGTGCATTTGGCAAAAAAATAGTTTTTCAGAATCAGGTATTGGTTGTTAGAGGCGTTTATAAACTAGACAAAAAGTCGATTTTTAATCCTTCTTGTGTAATCAATTTTATGGATTCACGAGTAAAAAATACGATCCAGCAATGGGGAAATTTTCAGTTTATCCTTTTATTAAAACTAAAAAAACCAACTGATACAGCATTAATCATAAAGAACCTGACTAAAATTTATTATGATAACATGACGGTACCCCGTGCCAAATCTCAGGGCATGAATCCAGAAGAGTTCATTAAAAAATTTGGAGAAGTAAAACCTCATTTAGAGTCTTTATCTTCTCTTCGGTTACATACCAAAACGGGTGGACTTATTGAAACCAACGGAAATTATCAACTCTTATTGATCTTTGGTGGTTTATCAATCCTAATTCTCATACTGTCTATTGTCAATTATGTAAATTCTGCTACAGCAAATGCTGTAAAAAGAGCAAAGGAAATTGGTGTTCGAAAAGTTATTGGAGCCTCTAAAGCCAATATTATACAACAGTTTATTTTTGAAACTGCTATAATTTTATTGTTTTCAATTTTGATATCCCTTGTAATTGTTGAACTTTCAATTCCTTATTACAATGCTTTCTTAGAAAAAAACCTTGTTCTTCAAAGTGAACAATTCTATCTGCAGTTAGCTGTTATTTTTATTGTTACTGTAATTGTTGCCGGAATATTTCCTGCAGTTTATGTTTCGAATTTTGAAGTTTTAAAAGTGCTGCGAGGAAATTTTATTCGAAGTAAAAACGGTGTATGGCTTCGCAACGGAATGTTGATATTTCAATTTGCTGTGGCTGCTTTCTTTATCATCGGATCTTATATTGTATATCAGCAAATCGATTATATGAATTCGAAGGATCTAGGTTTTAACGGAAACCAGATTCTTAATATCTCCTATCGAAATATATATGGCGAAAAAATCACAGATAAAAATCAATTTAGCAGATATAACAGTATCAAAAACCAAATGCTTCGCATAAAAGGCGTAAAACAAGTTGCAGGCGGTGGCTTTGTTATGGGAAGAGGTGCAAAATCTGTAATTTCATATCATTACAAAGACATAAATATAGACGGGAGTTGTATTCCTGTAGATTTTGGACTTCTTGAGATGATGAAAATAAAAATTGTGAAAGGGCGTTATTTTAATCCTAATTTTTCTCAGGACACTATAAATTCGATGTTAATTAATGAAACCGCTTTAAAATTATTAAACGAAAAAGATCCTATAGGAAAAAAAATAAACTGGGATGGAAAAGAAGTAATTATTGTAGGTGTTGTAAAAGATTTTAATCTCGGACATCCTGGCGAAGCCGTCCCTCCAATGTCAATATTTCATTTTAAAAGTATACCGTGGTTTACTAATCTTTTGAACAATATTTATGTAACCGCAGATCCCAAAACCATGCAGCAGACTATTACTGACATAGAAAGTTTATGGATAAAGAAAGTTGATTCAGAATATCCTTTTTTATATGATTTTGTAGATAAAGAATACAAAAGATCGTATAGCAGCTATGTCAAACAAAAGAATGTTTTTTCGTTACTAAACGTGATTGTTATTATTATTGCTCTAATTGGTTTATTTGCCCTGGCTTCTTACTCTATCGAAAGACGCATGAAAGAAATTGCTATTCGAAAAACACTTGGTGCCGAAACAAATATTTTATTGAAAGAACTTTGTAAACAATATGTTCTTTTTAGTATTATAGGATTTACGATCGCTTTATTTCCTGCCTATTATTTATTAAATAAATGGTTAGAAAATTTTGCTTATAGAATTTCTATTTCTGTTTTTCCATTTTTAACCGGTTTTACCATTTTATTACTGCTTACTCTTGCAGTAGTACTTTCCCGAGCTTATCAGGCTACCAAAGTTGATGTTTTACAATATTTAAAATACGAATAACATGCTAAAAAACTGGATCAATATATTTATTTACCAAATACGACACAATAAACTTTTTACTGCCCTGAATGTTCTAGGATTATCAATTGGTATTTCAGGATTAATTTTTGCACTTCTAAACTGGAACGACGAACAAAATTATGACTCATGGAATCCTGAAAAAGACAATGTATATCAAGTTTTAGTACAATTGAGTGGCATGCCATCCTGGTCAAATTGCGCTTTATTTTTAAAACCAGCTCTGGATGCAGATCCCAATATCGAAACCGTAATGTATGGAGACGACTGGTATCAAAAAGATAAAATTATTTACAAAGGGAAGAAGGAATTTGTAGATAAAATAATTAATGTACAACACAACTTTTTTTCTTTTTTTCCTTTTGAAATCATAAAGGGAGATGCGATTTCGTCAATAAAAGACAACTCTAGTATTGCAATTTCTGATGGTATTGCAAAAAGAATCTTTGGCGATGAAAATCCAATTGGGAAACAAATTAAATGTCTTGATCAACTTTTTTCTGTTCGGGCAGTTTATCGAGTTCCGGGAAACTCCTCAATCGCTCCAAATGTGATAATCAATAAAATGGAGGAAGTAGTCAATTCAGATATTAACAATCCATTTGTTTTTAAATTACTACTTAAAGTAAAAGATCCGACAAAGATTGAAATTACACGAAAAAAACTGGAACGAATCTACAACCATGATTTCATTAAACGTTTATCAAAAGAAGCAGGTTTTTCATTTGAAGAAATGGGTAAAAAGGTAGGTCATTTTAATGTCGTAATCGAACCACTTTCGAAAGCCAGATTACATTCAATAACAGACGGTTATCCTGAAGGAAGAGGCAATTATCAATTTTTAATAATTATGATGGGATTATCAATTTTGATTCTCATTTTATCAATTGTTAACTATATCAATCTTGCTACAGCAAATGCCATAAAACGAGCGAAAGAAGTTGGCGTGAGAAAAATTACAGGTGCTTCCAAAACGAATATTATCTATCAATTCATATTTGAAACGATTTTAACAACTTCTTTTTCGGTAATCCTGGCTTTAGTTATTGTAGAAATGACCTTGCCTTTTTACAACAATTTCTTAAACAAAAATCTCATCCTGCTCGGTAGTCAATTTTACTGGCAATTAATGCTAATTTTTATAATTACAGTATTTACAGCTGGCCTGCTTCCATCTATTTACGTAGCCAATTTTGAAACTTTGAAAGTTTTAAAAGGAAATTTTGGAAGAAGTAAAAACGGAATCTGGTTACGCAACGGAATGTTGATTTTTCAATTTGCAATTGCTGCCTTCTTTATAATTGGTTCCTATATTGTTTATGAACAAATTACATATTTACAAAATAAAGATCTTGGTTTTAAAGGAAATCAGGTAATTTCTGTAGTATTGAATTTTCCGGCAGTAGAATATGAAGATAAAAATGTAGAAAAAAATATTTACAGCAAATATAGTCTCATAAAACAACAACTCACCAAAATAAAAGGTGTTGAACAAATTTCAACAGGTCTTATTGCTTTTGATGGTTCTGACAATTTTGTCAGCGGGGTGCTCTATAATAATGAACTTTTTCAAGAACGAACAATTGCATTAGACTATGGTATGTTTGAAATGCTAAATATTAAAATTGTACAAGGAAGAAATTTTGATCGAAAACTAGCTTCTGACACTATCAATTCAGTTATTATAAATGAAAGCGCTTTAAAACAGATGAATATTAAAAGCCCGATTGGTAAAGAACTTATAGTACGAGAGCGAAAATTACAAATCATCGGTATTGTAAAGGATTTTAATTTATTAAGCCCGGAAATGCAAGTACCTCCTATGGCTTTCTACCATTTAAAGACTTTAGGAATGGCACGCAACATCAGCAAAGTTTTCATAAAATTAAGAATGGATGACCCAGAAAATACAATTGCGAGCATAGAAAAATTATGGTCAAAAGTTGATAACGAATATCCCTTTAAATATGATTTCGTCGATAAGGAATATGCACGAACGTATGAGTCTTATGTAAAACAGAAGAATTTGTTTTCTTTATTGAATGTTGTTGTAATTCTAATAGCTCTCTTTGGACTTTTTTCATTGGCCTCTTTTTCCATTCAAAGAAGAATGAAAGAAATAGCCATCAGAAAGACACTCGGCGCTGAAACCATTACACTATTGAAAGAATTATCGAAACAATACGTAATTTTCTGCATAATTGGTTTTCTAATAGGAACTGTGCCTGCCTATTTATTACTTCAAAAATGGTTGGAAAACTTTGCGTATAGAATTGATATATCGATTCAGACATTTGTAGTAGCATTTTTCTTTTTATTATTTCTAACACTGACCATTGTTTTAACAAAAGCCTATCAAGTAACAAAAGTGGAGATTTTACAATATTTAAAATACGAATAATGTTAAAAAACTGGACCAATATATTTATTTACCAAATTAAAAAAAACAAGCTTTTTACAGCTTTAAATATTCTGGGATTAGCAATTGGAATTTCAGGATTAATTTTCGCTTTGCTTTATTGGAACGACGAACAAAGTTACAATGCCTGGAATCCGGAAAGAGACAATGTCTATCAGGTATTAGTTCAATTGACAGATACGCCTGTTGGCACCGATCATCCTGTACGATTCAAAGCTTATTTAGAAAAAGATTCAAATGTCGAAAACATTGTGTTCGCAGATAGTTGGTATCAAAAAAGTAAAATAATTTATAATGGAAAGAAAGAATTCGTTGATAAAATAATCAATGTAGAAAGTGATTTCTTTTCTTTATTCCCATTTAAAATCACTCAGGGAAATGCTGTCAATGCGTTGAAAGATGGATCAGGTATTGCTATTTCAGAAGATCTTGCTAAGCGTGTTTTTGGCAACAAAAATCCAATTGGCAAACAAATTCACTGTCTTGATAATTTGTTTGTAGTTCGTGCGGTATACCGCATTCCAGGCAATTCTTCGATTGCTCCAAATGTTGTAGTAAATAGAATGAAGGATCTTGTTGACCCTGATAAAAGCCGAAGTCTATTTGCTGTAAAAATGCTTTTGAAAGTTAAAAATCCATCAAAAGTAGAGCAAACACGAAGAATGCTCGAAAAGACATACTATGAAGAAGTCATCGTGAGAGAGGCCAAACAAGCTGGTTTTACTCCTGAAGAAATGACAAAAAAAGTAGGTCATTTTACCGTTTTCATGGAACCTCTTTCAACAGCAAGATTGCAGTCAATCACAGATGGTTATCCGGAAAGCCGTGGTAATTATCAGTTTTTAATAATTATGGCGGGATTGTCAATCTTAATTCTCATTTTATCTATTGTCAATTATATAAATATGGCTACTGCCAATGCGATAAAACGAGCTAAAGAAGTAGGAATTCGCAAAATTCTTGGTGCATCAAAAAGTAACATTATATATCAATTTATATTTGAAACCACTCTGATAAGTTTATTTTCAATATTATTGGCTTTGGTCGTTGTAGAATTAACTTTACCTTATTACAATAATTTTTTAAACAAGAATTTAATAATTAATGGAAGTCAGTTTTATTTACAATTAGTTCTGGTTTTTGTTATTACCATTTTGGTTGCAGGAATATTTCCGGCAGTTTATGTTTCAAATTTTGAAATGTTAAAAGTATTAAAAGGTAATTTTGCAAGAAGCAAAAATGGAGTTTGGCTGCGCAACGGAATGTTGATTTTTCAATTTGCGATTGCAACATTCTTTATTATTGGTTCCCATATAGTCTATCAACAAGTAAAATATTTAAATGATAGGGATCTTGGTTTTAAAGGAGACCAGTTAGTCGCTATAGACTTAAATCTACCGCCTTCATATTACGAAGGTGAAAACATTGACAAAAGCATTTTCAACAAATACAATACAATAAAACAAGAATTAGGAAAAATTGAAGGAGTTGAAAATGTTTCAACAGGACTTGTATCTTTTGATGGTTCAGACAATTCGTTAGCACCACTTTTATATCATGATGTGCTTTTTAAAGCAAAACATATTGGAGTTGATTTTGGAATGCTCGAAATGATGCAAATCAAAATGGCAAAAGGCAGAGGGTTAGATCGAAAACTTGCCTCTGACACTACAAATTCCATAATGATAAATGAAACTGCTGCAAAATTGATGAATATGAAAACTCCTATTGGAGAAGAAATTCTAATTAGAAATCAAAAGTTAAAAATTATTGGAGTTGTAAAAGATTTCAATTTATTAAGTCCTGAAGTCAAAGTGCCACCAATGACATTTTTTCATATGGAAACCTTGCATTTAGCTGAAAATATGAATGTCGTTTATGTAAAATTAAAATCTCAGAATATTAAAAATACACTTTCGGACATAGAAAATTTTTGGACAACAAATGTTGACAAAGAATATCCTTTTAAATACGAGTTTGTAGACAAACAATATGCTAGAACTTATGAAGCTTATACAAAACAAAAAAATCTTTTTTCGCTGTTAAATGTAATAGTAATTCTAATAGCCCTTTTTGGCTTATTTTCTCTGGCCTCTTATTCAATACAAAGGCGAATGAAAGAAATTGCAATCCGAAAAACTCTTGGAGCAGAAACCAATGTATTAATAAAAGAATTATCAAAACAATACATTCTATATTGTATCATCGGTTTTACAATCGCATTGTGCCCTATTTATTATCTACTAAATAAATGGCTCGAGAACTTTGCGTTTAGAATAGAGATAGGTTTACTCCCATTTTTCATTGGATTTACAATCTTACTAATTCTGACTTTACTAATCGTTTTATCGAGAGCGTACATAGCTACAAAAACAGATGTTTTGAAATATTTAAAATATGAGTAAAAGTTAGTCATCCCTTTTAAAACAAAATTATTAATTCATATTTAATTAAAAGACTCCATTCTAAAGTTGTAGAATGGAGTCTTTCTATTTCTCATAATACTATAAAACACCCTTGATAATTCCTCGTTCAGATAATCTAATGAAAGTAAGAATCTCATCACGTTCATGACTTTGTTCAAAATTGAGTTCGATATAATCCAATGCTAACTTTGTATTTCTCTTCTCTTGAAATAATATCCGGTAAATCGATTTGATCTCATTAATCTTCTCTAAAGTAAATCCTCTTCTTTTCAAACCTGTAATATTTAAACCAGCATATCTTAATGGTTCATGGGCAACTGTTATAAAAGGAGGAATATCTTTAACAATTCTGCTCAAACCACTAATCATACAATGGCTACCAATTCTGGAAAATTGATGAATCGCAGTAAGACCACTTATATTAGCCCAATCATTTACAATTACTTCACCCGCCATACCAACACTAAAACCAATAATACAATTGTTCCCAATAAAACAATCATGGCCTATATGAGCATTTGACATGATTAAATTAGAATTCCCAATTCGCGTTACTCCCTTTGAAGAAGTGCCACGATTTATAGTAACATTTTCTCTAATGATGTTATTATTACCTATTTCCACTAAAGTATATTCATTCTTAAATTTCAAATCCTGAGGCATTCCCCCGATTACAGTTCCAGAATGAATTTGGCAATTATTCCCTATTCGTGAACCGCTTAAAATAGAAACATTATTCCCTATCCATGTATTCGCTCCAATTACAACATCATTTTCAATAGTAATAAAATTACCAAACTGAACATTTGTCCCAATATTAGCCTTCTTGTGTATGTCAGTATTTTTCAATATTCTAAATTTTAGCAATAAAGCAAATATTGAAAAAAAGAAAATTAAATTATTTGACCTAACATCAAATAATCCCTGCTCGAATTCGGCTTAATGTTTCCTGACTCACACCGATTAAAGACGCAATATGTTTCAGTTTAGTTTTCTGAATAATTTGAGGAAAGGATTCTAATAGAAATAAATATTTTCGTTCAGCAGTCATTACCCGGAATAAATGATGAAACTCATTAATTTTAGAAAGATAATATCGAAGCTGTTTAAGGTGAAATTTTAAAAATAAAGGATATTCTAATAGAAGTTGTTCATCAGAATAAGATAACGAATAAACAATGGTTTCTTCACAAGTCTGAAAAATTTCAAAAGAAGGTTTTTGTTCGAAAAAGCTACTCATCGAAGTTACAAATTGATTATCAGTATAAATCCACTTGGTAACTTCTTCATCGTTTTCAAAACAAAATCTTCTAACTGCACCCGATTTAATAAAATATACCTTTCTGCAAATTTTATCTTCTTCAATGATAAATTCGTTTTTTTCAAATTTCTCAACAATAAAAAACTTCCGAATAGCTTCTTCAGTTTCGTTGTCCAACTTTTGAAAACTGTTTATAATGTCAATTAGCTCTTCCATACCATAAATATTTAAAACCAAATTTATTAATAATGCGAAGAAAAGAACCACGTTCACAACAAATGAATGCAAAATAAAAAAACAGGCACTTAAAACTCCCAAAAACCACTTTAAAAAGAAAGCTTAACAAAAATGCTACATTTAATTCCAAAAAAAAACTTCAATCAGCAAAAGCTAATTGAAGTTTTTAGTACTCAGAGCGGGACTTGAACCCGCACGAACATTGCTGTTCACTGGATTTTAAGTCCAGCGTGTCTACCAATTTCACCATCCGAGCGGATGTGGTACCTCCAGGGATCGAACCAGGGACACATGGATTTTCAGTCCATTGCTCTACCATCTGAGCTAAGGTACCTTTATTTATTCATATTACTATAAATAAAGTAAGAATAAAAAACCCTGTAACTCACGAAACAGGGTTTTCAAAAGAAAGGCGACGACATACTCTCCCACATAACTGCAGTACCATCTGCGCAGGCGGGCTTAACTACTCTGTTCGGGATGGGAAGAGGTGAGCCCCGCCGCAATAACCACCTTAAGAAGTTATA
>NZ_JAGYWA010000005.1 GCF_018383905.1 Flavobacterium branchiicola | reverse complement strand
AAATTCTTTTACGACCTTCCTTTTAAAGACCTCACTGAAAGTTTGGGGAGGCAATGGATTTTTAGAATGTTTTCTTTCTGTTGACATAATTACATCTATTATAGTCAACTTTTTTCAGGACGAGACATATCAATAAAAAACCGCCCATACAGGCGGTTTTTCTTTGCTCATAAAAGATCTGTATTTAATCCTCAAAGCCTTACTAACAATCAAAATATCTTATTTCTTTACGAATTTCTTAACGACTCTTTTACCGCCATTATTCAATTCGATGATATAAACTCCAGTGTTTAATGCACTAACGTTAATTGGGCTTCCTGAAAGTTGTCCTGAACTAATTTGCTGACCCAATGTGTTTGTGATTCTGAATGTATATCCTGTACTATTCAAAAATGAAACGTTTAGTTCATCTTCAACCGGATTTGGATACAATGCAAAACTTGATGTTTCTGTAGTTTCAAGTAAACCAGTATTGATTTCTTCACTAGCAATCGCTCCCGAAGCTGTTATGTTGATAGAATAATCTTCTACTTGTCCATAAGAAAAAGCCTCGCAAGATGTTGGGATTCCGTTGTATTTCATAGAAACTCTAACTCTGGTTGTTCCAAGAGCTGCAGTTGCCGGAATTGTTATTGTTCCTGTTACCGGAGTTGTTTTTGAAGTTGCTTTTGTCCAAACGGTCTCACCTGAATCTGCAAAATCACCATCTTGGTTGTAATCTATAAAAACAGCATATCCTTCACTATAAACAGTAGAAGTCCAACTTGGAGTAATGGTAATGGTGTAAGCAGTTCCTCTGCTTGCATTTGTAGAAAGTGCCGTATAGTTTTCGTAACCTGCTGTACCTGTCGATGTATTATTGATTGTTCCAAAAACCACTTTACCGATTCTTTCATCTGCGGTGCTGTTTGCCTGAGATGTACAATATGCTACAGAAGCTGAAGTTGTAGTAACATTTACAGCATTACTTGCAGCCGAAACATTTCCTGCAGCATCTTTAGCTTTAACTGTAAAAGTATAAGCTGTTAAAGCAGTTAAACCCGTAACTGTATAGGTTGTTGTTGTAGATGATCCTTTTAATGTTGTACCTTGATAAATGTCATAACCTGTAACTGCCACGTTATCTGTAGAAGCTGTCCATGCCAAATTAGTAGTAGTTCCGGTAGTTCCTGAAGCAGCAAGACTTGTTGGAGCCGATGGCGCAACAGTATCTCCTGATCCTGCGTAAGCTGCACCTACACCTACTGCATAAAATGCATTTGTCGTTGCGATAACTTCAGCAGAACCTGCACCGTATAAATCTATTGCAGATTGTATTCCTGAAGTTCTTGCATTTGCATAAGTTGAATTTGCTGTTAAATAAACGCTCTCTAAACGGTAAGCAATTTTTGCAGCTTTATCAATAGTGATACCTGTTACGTTATAAACACTTCCAATATCGTTTGTTCCTGATTTACCCACAGATAAAATATAAAACCAATGATTTAAAACTCCAGAGTTGGTATGAACACCACATTGGTCGTTATTATTTGTTGGCGTACAATTTACGTTTACCCAATACGTTCCACCATAAGTATCTGGCTGTCCTTCTGAATTAGGATCACTCATAGAGCGTAGAGCAAGATGACCACTTCTTCTTTCAATATCTTCCCCAACCAACCAAGTTGATTTTGTTGGTGCAGCACGATATTCTATACAAGCTCCCCAAATATCAGAGAAAGCTTCATTCATTGCTCCAGATTCTTTTTGATATGCAAGATTTGCGGTATAGGTACACACGGCATGACCAATTTCATGACCTGCAACGTCCATTGCTGTTAAAATATCAAATCCTCCTGTTCCTGTTCCGTCACCGTAGGTCATAACACTTCCATTCCAGAATGCATTATTATTATTTGGATATCCGGCTGCTACTAAATTGTAGTGAACATAGCTTTTGATTTTTGCTCCTGCATTATCAAAACTATTTCTTCCGTGTACTGCTGACCAATAATCATAAGTCATTTCAGCCCCCCAATGTGCATCTAATGCACCATTGTCTTTATTAGTATTATTATATTCAGCAGCTGTCCAGTTATTATCGGCATCTGTAAAATTAGTTGTTGGATATGTTGCAGTTCTTGCCGAGTTATAAGTTTGAATCCCGTTTCCGCGACTTGTATCAGATAAAATATAAGAAGATCCGCTTAAAGTAGTCTGAATAGTTTGTGTTCCGCTATAACGAGTTGCTGCATTTGCGGCAACCATACTTTTTTTAGAAGCTAAACTATTGTTCTGATCTTTGGCTGTAGCCGAAATTGATCTTCCATGACTATTTTCACCAAGGTGTTTAATAGTTGCATTATAAAACAAAGCTTCTCCGGTTTGTGCATCAATGTAAAGATCACCTCTGCTTAATGGATAAGTTGCATAAATATCAAATTTATAAGCCAATCTTACTTTATCAGATTTTCTGTCCTCTCCCTGTTCTTCCATTGCAGGCAGTAAAACCAATTCCCCTTTTGGTTTTTCGTAATCCATTGCAGCGGCATCTTCCGGGCTTTCCCATAAATATTGTTTTGCACCGGTATATGCAATTGCTTTAGCAAAGGCAGCCTGGCTAGATAATTTGGGCGTTGTTTTTACATTTTCAAGAGCATAAAATTCTCCATTCATCGAAACTAACTTCCCTGCTTTTGAATGTAAAGTATAATTTGCAAATTCTACTTTGATTCCTTGCTCATACAATTGAAATTTTTCATGTACAAATCCCTCTTTATCAGAATCTGTTTTTACTCGTGCAAAACTCTGATTATCCTTTAAGCCCAATTGTTCTTTAAAAACAGTATTAAAGTCCGATCCTTTGTAAGTAGACTTGTCACTAAATGTAATTAAACTTGGTTGTCCGTTTTCTGATACGTTTTTCTGACTTACCCTTTTATCAGTGTTTTGGGCAAATCCAGCTACAGAAAATGTAAGAATAACAACAGAAGCTGCCATAATTTTTGGTAATTTTTTTTCCATAATAATGTGGTATTTAAGTTTGGTTAAATGATTACAAATAAAATATTTAATGTAAGTAAATACTCTATTTCGTGATAAAAGTATTTTATTTATGTTAGATAATCGATGAAATATGCCGTTAATCGATGAAATGCAACATTTTTTGTGTTAATATCATTTTTATTTAACAAACAATATAAAATTCTCACAAAAACAAACCAAAAACTAATTATATTATTGAAATATAATACATTACAGCAAAAACAAAGCTTCAAAACTCATTGTAACGGTAGCTCACCGAAAATTAATTACATCTAAATTATTCCTACAAAAAAAGGCCAGCTCTTTTAAAAGCTGGCCTCATTATATTTTTATAGGTAATTCTAAAATTATCTAATATCCATTTCCGGAATATCTCCTTCAATAATTAATTCTGCTTCGGTCGATGCAATGATATGCTCAACAGAAACACCTGGCGCTCGTTCTAAGAGCTTAAAACCATTTTTTGTCACTTCGAGTACTGCAAGCTCTGTTACCACCTTTTTAACGCAACCAACGCCTGTTAATGGCAAACTGCATTTTTTTAGGATCTTAGATTCTCCTGCTTTGTTTACATGCATCATCGCCACGATAATATTTTCGGCAGAAGCTACTAAATCCATTGCTCCTCCCATTCCCTTAACCATTTTGCCCGGAATTTTCCAGTTGGCGATATCTCCGTTTTCAGAAACTTCCATAGCGCCCAAAATGGTTAAATCAACTTTTTGGCTACGAATCATTCCGAAACTAAAAGCCGAATCAAAGAAACTTGCTCCCGGAAGCGTTGTAATAGTTTGTTTTCCCGCGTTGATAATATCGGCATCTTCTTCTCCTGCAAAAGGAAATGGTCCCATACCCAAAACACCATTTTCACTTTGAAATTCAACAGCAATATCTTCACGCACATAATTTGCAACCAAGGTCGGAATACCAATTCCTAAGTTTACAAAATACCTGTCTTTTACTTCTTTCGCAATTCGTTTTGCAATATCTTCTTTTGTTAACATACGTTCTAATGTGTCAATTTGGAAATTAGATAATTAGATAATGCCTACTTTGCGCAATCTCTATAAATTATCTAATTATCACATTTTCTAATTATCTAATTGGTTCTGTCTTTTTTGGTAAAATAATCCCAGACCGCTTTTGTAATATCTGCGATTATTTTTTCGGTATCTTCTTTCTTTTCGGTTATGTTTTTTAAATAAACAGATAAGATAAAATGCTTTCCATTTGGAAGTTTTACTATACCTACATCGTTCATCGCAACTCTCAAATTATCATCATTTGTTCCCGAAATCCCCGTTCTGTGCGCCAGTTCCGTATTTTCAGGAAGTCCCGCCTTCATCCAGGTAAGACCTCTTGATGTTTCTACCATTATCTGATACAAATACTTTGTTGTTGCTTCTTTTAAAATCTCTCCTTTATAGAATTTCTCCAACAATTCTGTTGTTGCCAACGGAGTGGTTGTGTTTATATATAAATTTTTCCAGCTTTTCATCTGCTCTTCGTTTACCTTAATAACGAAGTCCTTGATTCCTTGTTTATTTATAAATTGCTGTACTACTTTCGTTCCGCCAACCAACTTGATCAAAATATCACATCCATTATTATCGCTATGCGAAACCGTATAACGCAACACTTTATCTAATGTCAGTTTTATATTTCCCTCCGGATATTCTTCTCTCATCGGACTCCAGGTATCTTCATGCAAATCTTTCTTTTTGATCAAGATCTCTTGCGTTAGTGAAAGCTTACCTTCGTCGACTTGACTTAAAACAGCCAAAGCAATATGAAATTTAAAGACACTCATTAAAGGAGCTTTTAAATTTCCGTTTATACTTAAAGTATCTTTATCTTCAATACTTTTTACAGAAATCCCGACTGTTGCATTTTTATCTGCAATGATCTTACTCAGTTCTTGTCGAAGTTCATTTGTTGTCTGAGCAAAAGTCTGCAATGACAAACATGAAATTAGAGCGGCATAAAAAAACTTTGTCATTATTTAAATGTGTCAATTAGTCAATTTGATAATTAGATAATTCAAACGTACTGCAAAGCATTATCTAATTGCCTCATTATCTCAATTATTTAATGTGTCAATTCGTTAATTTGATAATTAGATAATTTCTAAACGCAATCTAAAGCATTATCTAATTACCTCATTATCTCAATTATCTAATGTGTCAATTCGTTAATTTGATAATTAGATAATTCAAACGTACTGCAAAACATTATCTAATTGCCTCATTATCTCAATTCTCTAATTAAGCTCTCTGTCTTACTGTACGTTGCTCAATTCTCTTCTCAAATTTTTCTCCCTGAAAGATACGTTGCACCATAATTCCCGGAATATGAATCTGATTTGGATCCAATGTCCCAACAGGAACCAATTCTTCTACTTCAGCAATTGTGATTTTTCCAGCACCTGCCATACATGCATTAAAGTTTCTGGCTGTTCCTTTGAAAATCAGATTTCCTGCTTCGTCACCTTTCCAGGCTTTTACAATCGCAAAATCGGCCTTAAAAGCTTCTTCCATAATATGCATCTTCCCGTTGAATTCGCGCACTTCTTTTCCTTCTGCAACTTCGGTTCCATAACCTGCCGGAGTAAAGAAAGCAGGAATTCCGGCCTGAGCTGCACGACAACGTTCTGCCAAAGTTCCCTGCGGAGTCAGCTCAACATCTAATTCTCCTGAAAGCATTTGACGTTCGAATTCAGCATTTTCCCCAACATAGGAAGAAATCATTTTTTTGATTTGTTTTTTCTGAAGAAGCAATCCCAAACCAAAATCATCAACTCCTGCATTATTCGAAATACAAGTTAAATCTGAAGTTGATGAATTTACCAAAGCTGCAATAGTATTCTCTGGAATTCCGCACAAACCAAAACCACCAAACATGATGGTCATTCCGCTTGTAATTCCTTCTATTGCTTCCTGAACATTATTAACTTTTTTTGTTATCATAACAAAGGGTCTTTATTACTGTATATTTTTGATAAAAATAAGATTTTTAGATTAATTTATAACGATTTCGTAAAAAATAAAAAAGGCAATAAAGCAAAAAAAAATATCCTTTTGTAATCATCTCTGTTTAAGATGGTGCAAAAGGATATTTTCTATTTTAAAAAAGCTAAAACTTATAGTTCGAACTCGTCTGTATTTTGTTCTGTTTGCGTTGTATCTTTTACAACTGCCGGTCTTTGGTAACAATCTACTTTTATAGAAAGATTAGCCGGACGCTCAAACTCTGATTTTGAAATCTGAAGATTTTCATCTGCATAACATTTTTTCATAAAGTAAGCCCAAACCGGTAAAGCTGCCGTAGCACCTTGTCCGTAAGTTAAACTTTTGAAACGTGCCGAACGGTCTTCGCAACCTACCCAAACTCCGGTTACTAAATTTGGAACCATTCCCATAAACCAACCATCAGACTGATTTTGTGTTGTTCCTGTTTTACCGGCAATTGGGTTTTTGAACATATATGGATATCCTGTCCAACGGTTATCTCCACTTCCTCCACCTTGTGTACGTAAACGTGCTCCAGATCCTGTTTCAGTTACACCTTCCAGCAATTTAATTACCGCAAAAGCGATGTCTTTATTTAAAACGTCATGAGATTCAGGGATTGGCTCATAAATAACCTCTCCACTTTTATTTTCTATACGGCTCAAAAACTGAGGTTTTACATAAACTCCCTGATTAGCAAATGTACTATATGCTGCAACCATATCTTCAACTGTAATATCAACAGCTCCTAATGCGATTGAAGGCTGAACTGGAATTTCTGTTTTTACACCTAATTTTTTAGTCAATTCAACAACAGCTTCAGGACCAGTTCTGTCAATTAATTTAGCCGAAACGGTATTGATAGAATTCGCCAAACCTTGTTTTAAAGTTACCATTCCACGGTATCTGTTGTCTGAGTTTCTTGGCTCCCAATCTTCTGTCACGTGATGACGTCCTTTATGAATCATAAAAGGTCCATCCAGAATAGAATCACAAGGAGACATATTCAATTGTTCGATAGCCGTTGCGTAAACAAATGGCTTAAATGTAGAACCAACTTGTCTTGCTCCCTGGCCTACGTGATCGTATTGAAAATATTTGTAATTGATTCCACCAACCCACGCTTTGATATTTCCGGTTTGAGGCTCCATTGCCATTAAACCTGATTGCAAAAAGTGTTTGTAATAACGAATAGAATCAAGCGGTGTCATTGTTGTATCACGCTCTCCTTTCCAGGTGAATATTCGCATTTTTGTTTTTACTTTGAATGAAGCAATAATATCATCTTCGCTCTTATCCATTTCTTTCATCTGAGCCCAACGAACAGAATTCTTCATTGCCTGCATCATGATACGATCAGTCTCTGCTTGTGTGATGTTTACGAAAGGAGCGTTTTTATTGGTTTTCATTTCAATAAAAAATTGCTGTTGCAGATTTTTCATATGTTCCGAAACTGCTTCCTCTGCATACAATTGCATTCTTGAATCGATAGTAGTATAAATTTTCAAACCATCTTTGTAGATATCATAATCAGAACCATCTGGTTTTTTATTTTCAGCTACCCATTTTTTCATGTAATCACGAAGATACTCTCTAAAATAAGTTGCTGTTCCTTCACGGTGGCTTTCCAGTTTAAATTTTAAAGCTATCGGTAATGCCTGATATTTCTCTTTTTCAGATTGTGTAATCATCTTGGCTTTAACCATTTGCCCCAGTACAACATCACGACGATTTTTTACTCCAACAGGATTACGTAGCGGGTTATAAAGAGATGAATTGTTAAACATTCCAACTAAAATTGCTGACTCGTCAATGGTTAAATCTTTTGGTTCTTTGGAAAAATAGGTCTGAGATGCCGAACTTACCCCAACAGCATAATTTCCAAAATCATACACATTGCAGTACATCGCTAAAATCTCATTTTTGGTATATTGTCTTTCCAAACGTATCGCAATAATCCACTCTTTTATTTTTTGAACTATTCTAAAGGGTAAAAAATTAGAACCTCCGCGATGAAATAATTGTTTTGCCAATTGCTGTGTTAATGTACTTGCTCCTCCATTGGTTCCTAAAGAAAAAGCAGCACGTAAAGTACCACGACCATCAATTCCTGAATGTTCATAAAAACGTGCATCTTCCGTTGCAACTAAAGCATCTACCAGATTTTTTGGTAAGTCAGAATATTTAAGTTGTGACCTATTGGTTTTGAAATATTTACCAATTACAACTCCATCCGAAGATATAATTTCGGTAGCCAGATTAGAGTCCGGATTTTCTAGATCTTCAAAAGACGGCATTGAACCGAATAATCCCCAAGAGGCAAATAAAAAGAAAGCTAAAATACCCAGTAAGGTATAGGCAAAAACCCGCCAGAATTTCTTTTTGTAGTAATTAATATCTTTAACGCTATTTGATTGATTGTTTTTCTTAGCAGCCATAACTATTTTCTAATCTTTTTGTTCTATTCTAAAACCAACGTCTGTAATACCTTCTAAAGCCTGAACCCCAGGAATTTTACCCGATTCTCTAACGGCTTGTTTGATGTGAACTTTATATTTTCCTCTAAATTTCACATCTTCTTTATAATAAAGCTTGCTTTCTTTAATGTCTGAAAAACCATTTCCTAACAAAGTTCCGTCAGGATTTGCCATTTGATATTCTAAAGTATCCACTTTTGTAAAGCCGCTTGGTGTTTCAATAGCAACAATCAAAAACAAATTATTGAACGGATAATTGTTATTATCTCTCAAATTTACAAATAAATTGTACTTTTTTGTAGAATCTAAAACCGGCAGATCAAAGGTTACTACACTATCTTTATTCCACGCACTTCCCACCGATTTATACTCATCAAATACTCGTTTTTTATCACACGAAAAAAGAAGTATTGCGGCCAAAAGAAGAATTACGTTATTTCTTATTCTCATTTTTAGTAATAATTATTGGTTTTCTAGGCTCTGCGGGTTTATTATCATTCGACTTATTTTCATTTGGTTTGTTTCCTTTATTCGAATGATTTTTATTGTGCGGTTTATTTGATTTATTCGGATTCCCCCCAGCTGGTTTATTATTGTTGTTATTTGCTTGCTGTGGTTTTTGTGGTGCAGCTGCAACCGTAGCATTTTCAGCAGTTGGCTTACGTTTACGGTTTGGTTTTTTCTTTCTTTTTGGCTGATCAAAACGAGTTAAACTCTCCTGACCCATTGCATTATTAAAGTCTTTTTCCGGCTCAGATGTAACTTCAATTGCAAAATCTTCTAAAGATGAAACTTTATTTTTCTGTTTGTTTTCAGCAATGATTTCTTTTACCTGATCAATTTTCAAAACATGCCAGTTTGCGAAATTATTGGTATATGCAAACCACATTAATCCTTTAAAAATATCTTGCTTTTGGCAAACAGCGTCTCCTTTTTCTGTTACTAATTTAGTATCATAATCCGGAAAATCTTTCAATGCATCCATGTAAGTATCTAACTCATAGTTCAGACAACATTTTAACTTACCACATTGTCCGGCTAATTTTTGCGGATTCAGTGATAATTGCTGATAACGAGCTGCTGACGTATTTACACTTCTAAAATCTGTTAACCAGGTCGAACAGCAAAGTTCACGTCCGCAAGAACCGATTCCACCTAAACGAGCTGCTTCCTGACGGAAACCAACTTGTTTCATCTCTACTCTGGTACTGAATTCTTTCGCAAAATCTTTAATCAAAAGTCTAAAATCGACTCTGTCATTTGCTGTATAATAAAACGTAGCTTTTGATCCGTCTCCCTGAAATTCAATATCAGAAATTTTCATTTCTAATTTATGCTGAATCGCCAATTCACGCGCACGAACTTTCATTGGTTCTTCGCGATCACGTGCCACAGACCAAATATCGATATCTTTTTGAGATGCTTTTCTGTAAATCTTTGGTACTTCGTTACTTTCAGGATTAACCCCTTTTTTCTTCATTTGAATTTTAACCAATTCTCCTGTAAGTGTAACAATTCCAATATCATGTCCTGGTGAAGCAACAGTTGCTACAATATCACCAATACTTAAAGTTAATTTTTCTGAATTTCTAAAAAATTCCTTACGTCCGTTCTTAAAACGAACCTCAACACAATCAAAAATCGCCTCTCCATTAGACGGACTCATGTTAGAAAGCCAGTCAAAAACCGTCAATTTATTGCAGCTATCGGTGCCGCAAGTCCCATTATTTTTACAACCTTTTGGTGCGCCACCATCTGAGGTTGAACAACTTGTACATGCCATAATTATATATGTAGTGTCGCAAAAATGCAACTTAAGTTCATAAACGTTTGATCGGTAAAGATAGTATTTTTTTTATTTTGCTATTTATGGATTAGTTCTAAAGGGTTGTTAAATAAAAAAAAGCTTTGCTTTTAAAGTTAATATTCCTGAAATCGATAGAAATAAGGCCATGTGCCTCCAATACCATAAATTCCAATTCCTTTAAACAAATTTATTTTTCATATGAATTTATTTACGTTTCTTTGGTTTTAAATTTGATTACACCACTAATGAAAAATCGAAAAACTAAAAATGAATAAAAAACACTTTCTGATAATAACAATAATAGTTTTGGTACTAACTTCCTGTCAGGAAAAAGAAACCATTAAAAGTCCGAAAACTTCTATTACTAAAAAAGCCATTGCAAAAGATACTACCAAATCAGTGCAAACTGAAAAATCAAGGGATTCGATAGCTTGTATTGATGTTGTTTTAGAAATCCTGACAACCTCACCTTCTTATATCGAAGGCACAAAAGGCTTATATGAAGCTGTTGTAAAAAATGGCGGTACTTCTATTGGAATTACAGTTGAAGGAAGTCCTAATCCTAAAATCGACAAAGCATTGGATTATTCTGAAACTTATGATTTAAATCTTCATGAAACCTATCCTGACCGAATGCCTACAATTGCGCGATATACTTTTGACCCTTCTAAAAAAGAACTTTATGAATACAATACTGCAGAAGATAGTTTGATGCCAATTGCCTTTAATAAAAATTTGCTTTTAAAATTGAATAAAATCTGTAATTAGGGCATCAAAATTGAATAATGACCAAGAGCAATCTTTATTTTGAATTTATTTAAACCAAAGTTTTCAGAATTACATGACAAGAAACTTAAACCGTTTAGGAAAACCCATTTTTCTTTTTTCCCTGACTATTCTTATCCTTAACGATTGGTTTTTTAAAACCGCTTTTCATAATTTCATTACAGGAAAATTGTCTGATTTTGCCGGTTTGTTTGCTTTTCCTTTCTTTTGGAGTGTTCTTTTTCCCAAAAAAACGAAAGAAATTCATTTAGGCATCGTTCTGTTTTTTATCTTTTGGAAAAGCCATTTCTCAGATGCTTTTGTCGATTTTACGGAAACTTACAGAGTCGTCGATTTCTCCGATAATATAGCTCTTATAAGTGTTTTTATTTCATTTCGATCGCTCAAAAAAGAACATTCTGTTTTAAAACTAAATCCCATTTTTCTATCCTTAATTTTACTAATTTCCTGTTTCTCTTTTATTGCTACTACGCAAAAACCAAGGTTTGAAGATGTGAAGGAAAATATACAATTGGTTTTAAATAATGAAACCAATCAAAAGTTAATCGTTCTGATTGATTTTAAATTCTCTGAAAAAGAAATTGATGTATATAAAAAACAAGGGATTTTACAGACAATAGAAATGTATAAAGAAATCAACAAAGATGACAAAAGATATGTTTTTAACAAAACAGACTCCATTAGCATAATCAACTCAATAAACGAACAATGGAACACTATTAAAAAGAAAAGTGTGATAGAACCATTAGTTCTGGACATTCACCAATCAGCTACTGTTGAATTGCCTTTAACTTATTATGACAAACAAATCGGGTTTCCTGAAAACTTCAAAATTTCAGTACTTGACACTACCAGAAAAACCATTAAAACATATAACAAAAAGACATTCTTTGAAAAAATAAACCAAAATTCATCTGTAAAGCTAAACGAATTTTTACGGGAAAACTCTTTGAATTTAACTTTTGGAGAAGTAACAAAACCTTTAATTCTATCTGATTTTTATGGAAAATGGGAATCTAAAATAAAAGGAAATTTCAATAAAATAGAATTCAATTCGAAGTATTTCAGCAATGATAAAACTGGCGCTGTCTATGATTGCGAATATAAAAATGACACGATTTTGGTACATACGCCTGAAAAAGTACATATTGGAGTAATTAAAAACCCGAAAGACGATGTTCTTGTTATTTCCTGGGATACAAAAACGGTTGTAACATACAAAAGATCTTCAAAACCGACCTCTTTAGGCAATCAGTAATATAAGTTCTAAATTCTTTCTTTTTTGTGGGCTTTTTTTTTATACATTTCTACGTTTCCTTAACCGTAATAATTTTTACCGGACAAGCTTTCGCAGCCAGTTCACAACTTTCTACAATCGCATGATTTGGAGATTTTAACGTAAAAAATCCTTTGGCATTCTGCGAATGAAGTAATACCGATTTTCCATCTTTTTTTGACATTTGAAAATGCACCGGATCCATTTCAACGCAATAATTACAGCCAATGCATTTATCTCTTTGTAGAGTGATGATAACCATTACGCTTCAACAATTTTATATAATTTGTCCGACATTCTGATTCTGAATGGCAGTTTAAGAGTACAATCGTCACCTTTTGTTGCTTTTTCGGCTTCAAGATCGTTTACAAGCATTTGATCAATAATCATTTCCTGCGCTCCTGTACTTGGTCCGGTAACCAAAATTTTATCTCCGACTTTTATATCGTAAGCTTCAATTTTAAATTGTCCGACTTCTGCTTTTGGAAAATAATGTGTTCCTCTACCAACATAAACCTTTTTTTGTGTTGCCGCCGAACCCGGAATATCACTCCACTCTCCTAATTCCTGACCTAAATAATATCCTGACCAGAAACCTCGATTGTAAACGGTATTCAAAGCTTCCATCCAAACTATTGTTTTCTCTTTTGAAAAAGTGCCATTGTAATAAGCATCAATCGCTTCACGATACGTTTTAATAACTGTTGCAACATATTCAGGTGCACGTCCGCGGCCTTCGATTTTTAAAACCTGGATTCCAGAATCTATTACTTGATCTAAGAAATCCAACGTACATAAATCTTTTGGCGACATCATGTATTCGTTATCCAATTCGATTTCGAAACCTGTTTCCTGATCGATAACGGTATACTTTTTTCGGCAGTTTTGTTTGCAAGCACCGCGATTTGCAGATGAATTATGAGAATGCAGACTCAAATAACATTTTCCTGAAACCGCCATACATAGTGCACCATGCCCGAAAATTTCGATTTCAACTAAATTTCCGTTGGGACCTTTTATCTGCTCTTTCTCAATTTGAGCTGTAATATTCTTTACCTGGCGCAGACTCAATTCGCGACTCAAAACCATAGTGTCTGCAAATAAACTGTAGAATTTTATGGTCTCGATATTGGTAACATTCAGTTGGGTTGAAATATGAACTTCCATCGCAATTGATCTTGCCATGGCAATTACAGCTTGGTCTGATGCAATTACGGCTGTAATATTTGCTTCTTTAGCTTTATTCAATAATGTCTTTACAACCGATAAATCGTGATCGTAAATAATGGTGTTTAAAGTAAGATAGCTTCGAACATTTTTGGCTTCGCAACGATTCGCGATTTCTTTTAAATCTTCGATAGTAAAATTAACCGTCGATCTTGCACGCATATTGAGTTGCTCAACTCCAAAGTATACAGAATCACAACCATTGTCTAAGGCAGCCTGAAGCGACTCAAAGTTCCCCGCGGGCGCCATAAGTTCGATTTTGTTGGTAGTAGTCATTTTTAATTTATTATTCCAATGATATATTTTTCGAATCTAGTCGTCTAACAATTGGCAAAAATAATATGGCATAGATTAGATTCCTATGATTTTTATCATGGTCTAAATATTTTAAAAATTATTCGTGGAAGTGTATTTTATTAATATAGCCCACGGTTTTCAACCGTGGGAAACGTATTGTTATGTAACGTTGAAGATTCTCATTGTGTACCCACGGTTGAAACCGCGGGCAATGCATACATCATTGCGCAATCTTTATCATACATAGCCCACGGTTTCAACCGTGGGAAACGTATTATTACGTAACGTTGTGGATTCACATTATGTACCCACGGTTGAAACCGTGGGAAACGTATTATTACGTAACGTTGAGGATTCTCATTGTGTACCCACGGTTGAAACCGTGGGCAATGCCTAACAATCGTTACGCAATCTTTATCAAACGTTTCCCACGGTTTCAACCGTGGGAAACGTATTGTTATGTAACGTTGAGGATTTACATTGTGTACCCACGGTTGAAACCGTGGGCAATGTTCTATATAAATTGTGGTATTTTTTTATCTCTTGAGATCGATTGAATTTTCAAACCCATGCAGTTTTACAAATTCATCAAATTCCTGCTGTCCATTCTTTTTGAGATGATGCTGTTTTTGATTTTTTATATAATTATAAACACCATCAAGCTGAGATTCGCTTACTGCGAAAGCCGCATACCCGGTTTGCCAAGCGAATTTTTCAGGAATTAAATTTTCTCCATTTATAGAATGAGAAGAACCTCCTTTCGCTTGACGAATTACATCTGCGATAGATTTTTGAGGATTCAATAAAAATAAAACATGTATATGGTCAGGCATTCCATTAATGATTCTAACTGGGCAGTCAAAATCAATTAATTCATTGTAAATATAATCGTATACGTTTTTCTCAATTGAATAATCAATTAATTCCTTACGATTTTTGGTTGCCCAAATGGCGTGAATCCACAATTTGGTAAAAGAATGTGACATTGTAAATTAGCGTTTTAATAAAGCCGCTAATTTACAATTTTATACACTTTATCTGACAATCTAATTCTAAATGGAACTTCAAAAGTAACTTTATCACCAATTTTAGCAGATTGAGTTTCTGCGCCGTCAACAATGAATTTATCCATAACCAATTCCTGATCACCGGTTGTTGGACCAGAAATAAGGATTTTATCACCGACGTTTAATTCGTGGTTTTCAACAGTAAATTGTCCCACTTGTGCTTTTACATAATAATGTTCTGCTTTTCCAAGAAGTACTTTCTTTACTTTTATTTTCTGACGAATATCTGCTGTTTTTTGTGCAGTTGCCAAAGCAGTTTCCGGCAAGTCGCCTGAATGTTTGAATTTTAAATTTTCAGATTTTCCTTTTCTGAATACTTTATTTCCAACTTGCTGACCTGTTCTTAATCGAACTTGATCTACCAATGGCATGTGAATAATATCCAGACATTCTGTAGAACAGCAATTGTCCATCGCAGCTTTACATTCGTCGCATTGAATAAACAATAAATGACAGCCATCATTCTCGCAGTTGGTGTGATTATCACAAGGTTTTCCGCATTGGTGGCATTGCGAAATAATATCGTCTGTAATTCTTTCGCCTAAGCGGTTATCAAACACGAAATTTTTTCCAATGAATTTGCTTTCTAAACCTTCTTCTTTCAATTGTTTTGCATAGTTGATGATTCCACCTTCTAATTGAAACACATTTTTGAAACCTTGGTGTTTGAAGTAAGCACTTGCTTTTTCGCAACGAATTCCTCCGGTACAATACATAACCAGATTTTTATCTTCTTTATGATTTTGAAGTTGTTCGTTGATGATTGGCAAACTTTCTCTGAAAGTTTCAACGTCTGGAGTAATTGCATTTTTAAAATGTCCAACTTCACTTTCGTAGTGATTTCTAAAATCTACTACAATTGTATTTGGATCATCAAGGATTTCGTTGAATTCTTTGGCTTTCAGGTGAACGCCAATATTGGTAACATCAAAAGTATCGTCGTTTAAACCATCGGCAACAATTTTGTGTCTTACTTTAATCGTCAATTTTAAAAACGAGTGATCATCATGTTCTACAGCGACATTCAATCGTAAGCCTTTCATAAAATCATATACTTCCAGCGTTTCTCTGAAAGCTTCAAAATTTTCGGCAGGAACACTCATTTGAGCATTTATTCCTTCGTTGGCAACATAAATTCGACCTAACGCATCGAGTGCATTCCAGGCTACAAATAAATCATCGCGAAATTTTTTGGGATCTTGAATTTTGGCATACGCATAGAAAGACAACGTAAGACGTTGTTGACCTGCATCATCAATCATGATGGCTCTTTCTTCTGCGCTCAAAGTGTTATACAGTTGCATGCTATAAACAGTTTTAAGTTAAGAATGTATATTTTTTAGATTTTCTCTAAAATCTGCGGCAAATTTAGGGTTTATTTTGAGATTAAAAATTGTATTGAGCTAATTATCTGATTTTTTTAACAACTCTTAAAAAACCGATGAGGATTATATAACCTCAACAACGTAAATTTCATCGCTACAAAACAGTTATCTTTTTATTGCTTATTTTGAATGGCGCGAACTACTAAATCATCAACCGAAACAGAGCGACTGATATGCCCAAAAAGAGTTTCCAGATTTTCTGAGCGAAGACTGTCTCGAACTTCTGCGCGGGCTTCGGCAATATTTAGATTAATATTCCTGGCCTTTAAATCAACAAACAATTGCTTTAAAAATCTGGCTCCGGCAATGTCAATTCGCGGAGAAGAATTAAGATCCAGTATAACTGTTTTTATAGAATCTTGTTCGAGGTAAATTTTTTCCAGAATCTTTTCTTTAATATATTCAACATTAAAATAATATATAGAAGATTCTATTCTGACAATTAATACGTTCTCAATTTTTTCATTATCCGGATGTCTTGCCATGTCGGTATAAATTCGGGTACCATGAATTCTGCCTAAAAAAGCGACATTGGGTTTTGAAGCAGCTTTTAATAGCAATAACAAAGTTACCATCGCAGCCACCAAAACACCTGCTAAAATTCCCCAAATAAGTACACCAACAAGAGCAATCATCGCAACGCTAAATTCTTGTTTGTTTATTTTATAGAGATATTTCATTTCCTTTATATCAAAAAGTCCTCTTATGGCAACCAAAACAATCGATGCTAAAATTACAGTTGGCAAATTTTGAATGTATCCTGATAAAAACAACAGACAAATGGCAATAGCTGCCGAGCAAAATAAAAGAGATAACGGCGTTTTAGCGCCTGCCGTGTCGTTTACTGCCGATTGTGAAAGTCCACCCGCAACTGGATAACCTTGTCCAAGCGCCACGGCTGCATTAGCGATTCCCAAAGCCAGCAATTCCTGACGTGGATCAATAACATAGCCATTTTTTTGTGCTAATGTTCTTCCTGCAGAAATGCTTTCGATATAAGACAATAAAAAACAGGCCATTGCAAGAGGCAATACACCATCTACATCACGAATCTTTATTGAAGGTAAGTAAAGTTTAGGAAGTCCTGTTGGAAGGACTCCGACAGTTTTAAATCCGCAATGTGCTAATGATGTTGTCGAAATGAGTATAATTGACAAAATAACTATTAGAATTGCTATTGGTCGCCCGGGTGCCATTTTTTCACCAACAATTAATAATATGATAGCACTTATACCAAAAATAAAAACGATAGTATTCATTTCTGGAATTTGCTGAAAAATAGTGACAATACGTTCAATAAAATTATTTCCACCTCCTTGTACTCCAAACAATTTGGGCAATTGAGTTAAACCAATTGTTATTGCGGCTCCAGCTTTGAATCCTACCAAAACGGTTTCGCTGATAAAATTAATAATACCACTCAACCTCAGCAAATAAGCTATTATCGCCATAACGGCAAAGACCAATGCGGTAAGCGATGCTATTTCACACCAACGTTGTAGATTACCATGAGCCATACCGGCAATGGTGGTTCCGACTAATAATGAAATTGCCGACGTTGGACCAATTGCCAATTGTTTACAGGTTCCCAGTGCAGCATAAAATATCCCTCCAATAAGATAACCGTAGATTCCATATTGAGGAGGTAATCCCGCCAGAGTAGCATAAGCCAGAGAAACCGGAATTCCGTATGCAGCGAGAGTTAATCCGGCTAAAGAATCGCTCTTAAAGCTTTTAATATTATATTCTTTAATCCAGTCTGTAACTGGTAAAAGTTTAGAAGCCATAATTTAAAACTGGTTGTGCATTTGGTTAATTCCCTTTAGTTTCAAACCTATTTTGAATAATTAATCTCATTCAAAAATTAATTATCTTCATCTAATAGCGCCTGCTTTACTGCGTTTAATTCAGCAATTTTTTCTTCACTAACTTTCGGATATTCTAAATCCATTTCGTCTAGAGCATGAATTACTGCCGAAGCAATTGCAATTCGCGCATGATACTTATCATCGGCAGGAATAACATACCACGGCGATTTTTTGGTTGATGTGTTTTTAATTAGCTCTTCGTAAGCAAACATATAGTCGTCCCAATATCCTCTTTCTTTAGCATCAGCGGCACTGAATTTCCAGTTTTTGTCCGGATTATCAACACGTTCTATAAATCTTTTCTTTTGTTCGTCTTTAGAAAGATTCAAAAAAAACTTAATTACAATTGTTCCGTTTCTGTTCAGGTATTTTTCGAAATTGCGAATATCTTCAAACCGATTTTCCCAAATATCCTTGGTCACCAATTTTTCAGGAATTTTTTGACCTCTTAGTATTTGTTCATGAACCCGCACTACCAAAACTTCTTCATAATACGATCGATTGAAAATCCCTATACGTCCTCTTTCCGGCAAGTGTTTTTGACAGCGCCATAAATAATCGTGATCCAGCTCTTCTGAACTTGGACTTTTAAAAGAGGAAACCTGACAGCCCTGCGGATTTATACCAGACATAACATGTTTAATCGCACCATCTTTTCCGGCAGCATCCATGGCCTGAAAAATAAGAAGAACAGACCATTTATCCTGGGCATAAAGCGTGTCTTGCATGGCAGCCAATGCCTTTACCCCCATTTCCAGTGTCTTTTTTACAACCGATTTTTTTTCATCTGATGAATCTAAAGTTGGCCTGCCTTTGAGGGTGAATTCTTTATCGTCTCCAATACAATATTGTTCAGAGAATTTCTTAGCCCTGTGCAGGAGTTCTTTTTTATTAAGTGATTTTAAATTACCGGGACCTGCATCCAAGTCATGTCCCTTTTTTTTATCCTTTTTCGACATAATTAAACTTGTTTAAAATTAATATGCGCTCTTTTTAAAATATTCATTCCTACAAATAATGCATTTTACCGTTATTTTATGGCGTTTCGTCGATTTTTTAACTATTGAATATCAAATGAATATAAATTTAGAAAAAAAACCAAAATGGAAATAATATTTAAAAATTTAATTAAAAAAATGTTAACTTAGCTTAGGATTTATTTGGTTTTTAGTCAGTTGAGTTTAAACATAATTTAATAAAAAATTAAAAATGAACAAAATTTACTCCCCAGCAATTTTCTTACTTTTTTTGATGTTTTCTTGTAAAAAAGAAACACCACCGGAACCTAAGCCTTTAGAAATTTCAGTCACTACCGTATTGCAGCAAGATGTAAGAATAGAATCTGAGTATACTGGGCAAACTTTTGGTCAATCTGATATACAAATAAATCCCCGAGTCGACGGCATTATCGAAAGCCTGAACTTTAAAGAAGGTAGCTTCGTCACCAAAGGGCAATTATTGTACACTATCGATCCATTACCTTACAGAGCAAAACTTAACGAAGCAGAAGGTGCAGCTGCAGAATCACAGGCGCGTTTATCTAAAACCAAATCAGATTTGGATATGATAACGCCACTAGCCAAAATGAATGCAGTCAGCCAACGAGAACTTATTTCGGCAAAATCTGCTTATAGTGCTTCTATTGCACAGATTAAAGCTTCGGATGCATCGGTACAAAATGCAAAAATCGAATTGGGTTACTGCCAGATTATTGCTCCAATTTCCGGATTAATCGGAATTTCAAAAGTGAGAGTTGGCGATTATGTTCGCCCGGGTGCGATCTCTATTCTTAATACTATTTCTGATTTAGGAGATGTGAGAGTTCGTTTTACAATGAGCGAGCAGGAATTTCTAAAACTTTACAGAGAATTCCAAAAACCAAATTCGGCGTTAAAAGGCTCCGGAGCATCGGTATCATTAAAATTATCAGATGGCTCAATCTATCCTCAAACAGGAAAAGTGAGTTTTACTGACAGACAAATAGATCCTTCAACAGGTGCAATAACATTTGAAGCGGCATTTCCGAATCCGGATAAATTACTTCGTCCGGGGCAATACGCAAAAATTGCATTACTAACAGACATTCGCAAAGATGCAATCGTAATTCCGCAGCGAGCTGTAATTGAACTTCAGGGAATCTTTCAGGTCTATGTTGTAGGCAATGACAACAAAGTAAGTATGAAAATTGTAAAACCTGGCCCAACTGTTAAAAACGGTTATATTATCGAAGAAGGTTTAAAAGCAGGAGATAAGATAGCCATGGGAGGTACTTCATTATTGAAAAATGGAAGTGTTATTACACCCAAAATTGTGCAATGGCAATTGGGTGACAATGAAACTGTAGCAACTAAATAATCTAGATAACATAGTATTATGGGAGAATTTTTCGTCCGAAGACCGATCGTTGCTATTGTAATCAGTATTATTATTGTAATACTTGGATTACTGGCATTACAAAAAACACCAATTTCACAGTATCCGGATATCAATCCGCCCGTAGTAAAAATTACTACAACTTTTACAGGAGCAAATGCACTAAATGTTGAACAGGCAGTTGCAACTCCTATTGAGCAAAAAGTAAATGGTGTTGAAAACATGCTATATATGAAGTCCATCAATACCTCTGATGGAGCTTGTACTATCGAAGTAACTTTTGATGTGGGAACCAATCTGGACAATGCCAACATGCTTACGCAAAACAGGCAAAACCAATCGGCTCCATTTATGCCTTCAAGTGTAAAACAACAGGGTGTAGTGGTAAAAAAATCACTATCATTTCCAATGATGTTATTCACGGTTACATCAACCAATCCAAAATATGATGCTAAATTTTTGAATAACTATGCGAGTATCAATATTGTAGATCAATTAGCCCGTATAAAAGGAGTTGGTGAGGTTACACTATTTGGAGGAAGTGATTACTCAATGCGTATTTGGTTAAAAGCAGATATGATGAGTAAACTGGGCGTAACAGTAGACGATGTTAAAAATGCGCTGAACGCTCAAAACATGATTAGCCCGGGAGGAAAGTTTGGTGCAGAGCCGGCACCTCCTGAAACTGAATTTACTTATGGAGTAACATTACAGGATCGTTTAGTTACTGAAAAAGAATTTGGAAATATCGTAGTTAGAAGTAAACAAGACGGAGCCCAGGTTTTACTGGATGATATTGCCCGTATTGAATTAGGAACGGAAAACTATAGTTCTACAGCGCGCAGAAACAGTTCGCCAAGTGCTGTTGTGGCCATCTATCAAATGCCGGGTAGTAATGCACTTGATGTAGCCGAAACAGCAAAAAGCACCATGAAGCAGCTTGGCGAAAAATTTCCACAAGACATCGTATACCAGGAATCACTAGACACCACTCTGGCCATTACCGCAGGAGTTGATGATATTGTGCACACCCTTTTTGAAGCTATTTTGCTTGTTATTTTAGTAGTGTTCATTTTTCTTCAAAACTGGCGTGCTACTTTAATTCCTTTAATTACTGTTCCGGTTTCGTTGGTGGGAACTATAGCCGTATTTCCATTATTAGGATTTTCAATCAATACATTGTCTTTACTAGGTTTAGTTCTTGCAATTGGTATTGTGGTAGATGATGCCATTGTGGTTGTTGAAGCCGTAATTCATCACATAGAACACGGAAAAACGCCAAAAGAAGCAACAATTCAGGCCATGCGGGAAGTATCGGGTCCTGTAATTGCCATAGCCTTAATTTTGTGTGCGGTATTTATTCCTGTTGCGATGACTCCCGGAATTACAGGTCGTTTTTATCAGCAATTTGCCATAACCATTGCCGTCTCGGTCGCCTTCTCGGCATTTTCGGCATTGTCTTTAAGTCCCGCGCTCTGCGCCATGCTCTTAAAACCAACCAAACCCATTGAGGAACAAACAGGATGGCTGGCGAAGTTTTTTGCCGGATTTAACCGAATTTTTGAAAAAGTTACCGGAAAATATATTAGTGGAGCGACATTCTTTGCAAAAAAAGCAATTCGAATTGTTCTTTTGCTTGCAGTTGTAATTGTTGCCATTGTTTTATTAGGTAAAAAAATTCCTTTAGGATTTATTCCAGAAGAAGATCAGGGATATGTTTTGGTAAATATTGCTTTACCACCAGCATCTTCATTACAACGTACCGATGAAATTTCCAGAAAAGTAGATAGCTTCCTGAAAGAAGAAAAATCTATTCTCTCTTATACGACAATAAATGGATTTAGTATGCTTACTAACTCCTATCAGCCAAATAATGCTTTTGTTTTTATCTCATTAAAACCTTGGGAAGACCGCGCAGAAACGGCTAAGCAATTTGTAGATCGATTTAATAAAAAGCTTGCAACTCAAATTACTACGGCAACTTGTTTCTCATTTGGTCCTCCAGCCATTCAGGGTCTTGGTGCATCTGCCGGTTTTAGTTTGATGTTACAGGACAGAGGCGGTAATACGGCACAATATCTGGCTGAACAAACACAAGCCTTTATCGCTGCCGCACAACAACGTCCGGAAATAAAACGAATTTACACTACGTTTAATGCCGGTACCCCACAAATTAAATTAGATATTGATAATGATAAAGCCATGAAACTAGGCATTCCCGTTTCTAAAGTCACCGAAGCGCTTGGTGCATTTTTGGGAGGAACCTATGTAAATGATTTTAACCGCTTTGGACGTCAATACAAAGTTTATTTGCAAGGAGAAGCCGTTAATCGTGTAAGTCCGGAAGATCTAAACCTGATTTATATAAAAAATAATCAAGGTGACATGGTGCCTATATCAACACTGGTTACGGCAACAAAAGTCGCAGGTCCTGATTTTACCAATCGTCTAAATTTATTCCGATCTGCCGAAATAGGCGGAAGTCCAAATGATGGTTATAGTAGTGCCCAGGCCTTAACTGCACTAGAAGAAGTTGCCAAACAGACTTTGCCTGCAGATATGAGTTACGATTACATCAACCTCTCTTATCAGGAAAAACATTCTCCGGGAGGTAGTTCTGTTTTTATAATGGCACTTGTATTTGTATTCTTAATTCTTGCTGCGCAATATGAAAGCTGGAAATTACCTTTCAGCGTTTTACTCGGTGCTCCTTTTGCTGTATTTGGGGCCTTTTTAGGGCTACTCTTAGCAAGATTTGGAAGTGATGCCTATGTCAACAATGTATTTGCGCAAATTGGGCTCGTTTTATTAATTGGACTGGTTGCCAAAAATGCTATTCTTATCGTAGAGTTTGCCAAAGAAGAATATGAAAAAGGTAAACCTCTATATGAATCGGCAATGGTTGCGGCAAAACTTCGTTTCCGTCCGATTCTTATGACTGCCTTTGCATTTATTCTTGGAGTGGTTCCGTTATTAACCGCTACTGGTGCAGGATCGCAAGCACGTATCGTAATGGGAATGGCGGTATTTAGTGGTATGTTAATCGCCACAGTTTTGGGTGTATTAATCGTACCTGGCTTATTTGTAATGATTGAAAATATCGGAAAAAAGAAAGATGACACAATCGTAACTGAAGGAAATAATGTCGAATCAAATTCTACAGACCATGAGTAAGAGATATAAAATAATCGTGGTTTTATTTATACTCGCACTATTACCAATTGGTTGTATGGTGGGTCCTAAATATGCTAAACCGGAACAACAAAAATCAGAATCTTATAAAAATGAAAGAAACTTAGACAGTCTGGCGTCGGTCACTAACCTAAAATGGTTTGATTTGTTTAATGATGACATCTTAAAAGACCTGATTAAAAAAGGACTGGAAAACAATTATGATCTTAAAATTGCTGTTTCGAGAATCGATCAGCTTCGTGCGGAATTAGGTTACACCAAAGCCGATTTGTTTCCTACTTTTCAATACGGAGCGACAATAAACAGCAACAAAAAGAACTTAACCCCATCAAACGCCGGAGCGAGTATGTCCTGGGAACTTGATTTTTGGGGGAAATTCCGTCACGAAAATAATGCGGTACAAAACGAACTTCTCGCTACCGAAGAAGCCCGAAAAGTGGTACTTTCAGAAATTGTGAGTAGTATCGCCGTTGCTTATTTTCAGATGCGAAATCTTGATGATCAATTGGAAATAACAAAGCAAACGCTTAAGACCAGAGAGAAATACTATGAAATAATAAATCAAAGGTTTGTAAGTGGTTATATCTCTGAAGTAGATAAAGTGCAAATTGAACAACAAGTTGCTATTGCAGAAGCTGCAATTCCAAACATTCAAAGACAAATAACCTATCAGGAGAATACAATTGCGTTGCTAACGGGACAACTTCCTCTTGAAATTCCAAGAGGAAAAAGCAATACCGAATTGCAAATTGTAAGTGAAATTCCTTTATCTATCCCATCGGCATTACTTGAAAACAGACCTGATGTAAAAGCTGCAGAATTAAGTTATAAAGCCGCAAATGAAAGAATTGGTGTTGCACAAGCAATGCGTTTTCCCTCTTTAAACTTAGCTGCAATTGCAGGTTTTGCCAGTGCTGATTTGAGCAACCTATTTTTGGGAAGCTCCTATCTTCAAAATGCATCTGCCGGAATTGCGGGTCCAATATTTGCTTTTGGAAAAAACAAAAGAAGAGTAGAAATAAACAGACAAATAGCAGAACAATCCAAGTTTAACTATCAAAAAACGTATATCACCGCTGTATCTGAAGTTGAACAGTCTATTCAGAATATAAAAACCTATAAGGAAGAATGGAAAGCCCGCAACAGACAAGTTCAGGCTGCACAAATAAACTATAAATTATCGTATGAAAGATATGATAGCGGTTATGTTTCTTACTTAGAAGTTCTGGATGTAGAAACAAATTTATTTAACGCACAATTAAGTCTGGCGCAATTAACAGAAAGACAACTAAGTTCTATGGTTGAATTGTATAAAGCACTTGGCGGGGGATGGAATCTTTAATTTTAAGGGGCAAAGGCTCAGAGTTACAAAGCGACAAAGGTTTTAAAAACTAATTATAAAAAAAAGCACTATTTAAAATAGTGCTTTTTTTTTGCTTTGTCGCTTTGTAACTCTGAGCCTTTGTTCCTCAAAAATTAACAATATTCGTTAAACGCGTCTTGCAAATTCTCAGCGATCATTTCAGCAGGACGACCTTCGATATGGTGACGCTCTAACATGTGAACCAATTCTCCGTTTTTGAACAAAGCCATACTTGGCGATGATGGAGGAAAAGGAAACATATGTTGTCTTGCAGCATCAACAGCTTCTTTGTCAACACCAGCGAAAACGGTGATTAAATGATCTGGTTTTTTAGCTCCTTCTAAACTCATTTTTGCTCCCGGACGTGCATTTCTTGCAGCGCACCCGCAAACAGAGTTCACAACTACTAAAGTGGTACCTTCAGCTTTGATAGCATTATCAACAGCTTCAGCACTATGTAAATCTTGAAAACCAGCAGATGTTAATTCAGCCTCCATTGGTTTTACCATTTCTTGTGGATACATATTTTTATTTTTTAAATTTTACTTTTGAACTGCAAAGTTACAAAGATTACCCGCAACAACTTAATTTGAAGTATAAAGTTTTGTTATAGTTCAATACTATTTTTTTTATGCAAAATGAAGATGTGTCATCTCATGTAGAATTTAAACTACCAAATTTTTGATTTTTCTGTCTGGGAATTGATAATTGTATTGTTTTAAATGGCTGTTTCTCCCTATCCATTTTTTAGTTCCCATAACAGTTGACTTACTTTTCTCTGGCAGATCAATTGTAGAAAGAAAACTTGAAAAATATTTCTTAAGCACTTGTATATTATCAGCTTCTATAGAATAAATCACTTTTTTTCCTTCGTTTTTTATATTTACCAGACTTGCTTTTTTCAATTCCAATAAATGCTTGGATATTGTCGATTGTGCCAACGGAATCAAATCAACAATTTCACCACAGGTTCTATTATCCCTTTTCCACAATAAAGTCATAATCTGAATACGCGTAGGATGTCCAAGCGCCTTACAGATTTTCCCTAATGCTTCTGTTTCTATATCAAATTTTAAACGCTTTGTAATTCCCATAAACTTGCAAATTATTTACCAAGTGCAAATTTAATTTCAACAAAGTCTTTTAACTACCTGTAAAAGTCGTTAAAACAGAATAATAAGCCAGAGTTTTTATATTATGAACTATTTTTTACGATAAAAAAATAGCAACCAGATTTTAATCTGAAGATTTCCAAAATCACGAAAAACCAAGTGAAATAAACATTTATTTGAACAACACTCGAAATAAGGATTTTATGAAAGGTACTTTAGGGCATTTCAGAATCACTTGAAAATCTTCTGCCAAAGTAGTTTCTTCATCCAAAAACCTGAAGATTAGTTTTGGACTCCCTTTTCTGAATAAGGAAGAAAAAATAGAACTGCCCAATTCATTATGGCGATACAGAATATCTAAAAGCAGTAAATCATAAAACCAAAACCTGTTTTTTTTATGAAAGTCCTTCATTTGAATCCCTTCTTTCTGAAGAAACTTTACCAATTCTGAAGATTTCTTATCTGAATTTTTAAAAGTATAGCCCGTACTTGCCTTGGTCCATCCGCCTGCCGTACCAATATTAAGTACACGTTTGGTATTTTTCTCCCAAAACGGATAACAAGTCATTGGAATACTGCCCTGCTCTTTTTCTAAAATCTGATATTGGCTTACGCCGAGTTTCTCCAGATAAATCTGAATCTCATTTTCGTATTCTTCTTTTGAAAGTAATTTCTCTGAGAACAAAGTATATTCAACTAAAGCTTCTGTTTTTGAAACTGGCAGCACATACATAAATCTTGTATTTCCTTTTTGTTCTACCGAAAAATCCATAAAAGTAACTTCTTCCGGATTAAAAACTTCGGTTTCAGTTTTTACAAACCAGCCGGTAAAATGCTGTTTCAAAACCGGAAATTTGGTTTGTCCTTCGGCAAAAGCCTTTGTATAAATACTATTGAATAAATAATTGCAGCTGTATCGATTTTCTTCTGTACCAACAAAAACATGCGTTTCAAGTTCGTTAATATCGGTTACTTTTTCATTTAGAAAAACAATATTCGGGTGTTTTGAAATTTCTTCAAAAATAAAATTATAAAAGTCAATTCCCTTTATTTGGTAGTATTGATAAGGCTTCAACGTTAAATTACGATTAAAATCGTTATTGGCAAACAAAGCCAAATCCCATTTTTTTGAAACAATCGAATCCCAGACATTTTCACTTTTATCCCAAAAGCACCAGGTTCTGTCGTTTGTTTTTTTCGAATCCTGATCAAGTAGTACAATAGACTTTCCTAAAAATTTCCCAGATAAAACCATTTTATAAACTGTCATCAAAGAAGCGAGGCCAGTTCCTGTAAATATGTAATCGAAATGTTTAATTTGCGAAGAATTCATTCTCAAAAATAAGCAATTTTATTTTTCCAGTTTTCCTAAAAGAATTATAAAATCGCTTACGCTTAAATCGCTGCTGGACTGAAAAACGATTTCATTTTTTTCATTCAAAACACACAGAGCCGGATAAATAAGCTGTTTGTTATTTGTTCCGAGTTGCAAGGCCAGTTCATGAACACCCACATCATTTCCTGAAGGCTGATATTTAAATGTTCGGTTATTAAACGTAATTTCTCTTTTCTCTTCAGCATTAAAATCAATAAAATAGAAATTTGAATTTAGCTTATTGATAATTTCCTGATTTTTGAAAGTTGTCGCTTTCATATGTTGACAAAACTGACACCAATCGGTATGAATGAAAATAATTATTTTTCGCTTTTGAATGTGCTGCAAGCTATCTACTTCTTCAAAGGTTCTGTTTTTTAACTGGCAGAATCCTGTTGAAGTTATTCCGAAGAAAAGTAGAAATAGAAATAGCTTTTTCATTTTTTTGTCTTTTTGCCACTCCCGATAGTTATCGGGATAAAAGGATTTTTTACTTCGTTTGTCACCCTGAGCGGAGTCGAAGGGCGCTCCAATTGGAACGGGGCTTCGACTCCGCTCAGCCTGACAAAATAAAATCTTTTTAATTCTTTAATCTGTGGCTAATATTAATTAAACACATAGAAACATAGATTTTTTCTTTCTACAAAAAAGATAAAAGAAGAAGCTAGCTTCCACACATAGCTATGTGCATTGATGCAAGTGAAACGCCTTTTTACACAAAATTAAACTATGTTTCTATGTGTTGAAAAAAATTATCTAAAAGTATATCGCAATCCAAAAAAGCCACGAATTGTCTGGTTTTGTCCGTACACGTAAGTCGTATCAAAAGTCAAACCATATGGATTATCAGGCGTAACTACTACTTTTCCAGCCGAATCGTATTGCACATTTTTATCAAACGGATCATTTGTTCTCGAAATCAAAAACGGATTTTTTTGCATTGGTGTAAAGTTCAGCAAATTTTTGATACCGCCGTACACTTCAAAATTTTTCCAGCCTGAATAAGTAAACTGAATATTCTGAATACTATACCAAGGCGATTTAGGACTTCTCGGATCTGTTTCGCTTAGTAAAGGCAAATCCATTGGGCTGTACACATTTCCGGTATAATCTACTGATAAATCCCAAGGCTGAATTTTATAAGAAACACTCCAGGTTGCGGTAAAATTCTCTGTTAAGAAAGGTCGCTCAGAAATGCCATTCTGAACATTTTTATTATCCAAAACGGTTGCGCCAACAATAAACTTAAGCCCCGATGGAAAATTAAGATCTATATTGGTGCTTATTCCCTGACTAAGTGCATATCCGTCGATATTATCATAAATAATCTTATTTGGGTCACTTTCATAGTCTGAAATGATTTTATTGCTAAATCGCGTATAAAAAGCGGTTGTTTCGATACCCATAAAGGTTCCGTTACCGAAATTAATTTTCTGAATATAATTTAAATTCACATTTACAGATTGTTCCGGTTTTAAATTATTTGCTATTACAACATCTCTTGAACCTGTTAAAGCAGCATGATCTTCGGTAAATAAATTCACAACCCTAAATCCGGTTCCTGCATTTAATCTAAAAATGGTGTTTTCACTGGCTTTAAATCGAAAAGCAAATCTTGGAGTAAAGATAGAGCCATGAATTGAATTGTAATCGTAGCGCATTCCTAACAAAACCTGACTTTTTGGAGAAAATGTAATTTCGTCCTGTACAAAAATTCCGGGAAGCCAGGTACTTTCAGCTTCTTTGGTCGCCGTTGTATTGTCATCATAATAAGAATACCGGCTTGCAATTCCTGCCAATAAATCATTTCTTCCTATTTTTTTATCCCAGGTCAATTGCAAAAAACCAATTTTCTGATTGGCGATATAAGATGTTGTTCCGTATCGGCTGTCCTGATAATGCACATTTCCTGAAAACGAAAGCATCAGTTTTTCCTCAAAAGGCAATTGATAGCTTCCAATTAATTCAGCTCTTTTGGTATAAATACTTTCGCCATAAATTTCATCGCCACCACGGTACTTTTTTTCCCAGCGAACATCTCCGCCCCAACGGTCTTCATACATTCCGCGTGCTGCGATTGTAAAAAGGCGATTATTATTTCTTTGGAAACTCCATTTATTGAATATCGAAATTCGATCAGAAAGTGTTACATCTGTAAAATTATCATGGTCTTTGTCGATTACCTGATTATAATTGAAATAATTAATTCCTAAAAGTGTTGTTGATTTTTTGGTTGGGTTAAATTTCATTCCCAAATCAACATTGGTTTCAAGATAAGTTGTTGTAAAAACATCCGCAGAAAATACGGGCGCATTTGTTGGGTTTTTAGTGATAATGTTAATCAGACCTCCAACCGCTTCACTTCCGTAAAGAGAAGAAGCAGGACCTTTTACGATTTCGATTCGCTCCACCAGAGAATTCGGAATTCCGGATAATCCGTAAACTGTTGAAAGACTGCTTACAATTGGCATTCCGTCAATCAAAACCAAAGTATAGGGACCTTCCAGTCCGTTTATATGAATATCTCCCGTATTACAAACACCACAATTAAGCTGTGGCCGAACGCCATTTATATTTTGAAGCGCATCATAAATGCTTGGGGTTGGATTTTTTTTAAAAAAAACCGGAGAGTAAACCTCAACCGGAACGGCACTTTCTAATCTTTTAACTGGTTTTAAAGTCCCTGAAACTACTACTTCGTTTAGCTCGTTTTTATCTTCATTTAATTCAAAATCCAGATTTAAATTTTGATTTTCTAAAATTGAAATTCTTTTAATCACCGGTTTAAATCCTGTCGACGTAACTTCAATTTTATACGAGCCATTCGGAATATTGCTGAATTGATAAAAACCAAGCGAATCAGTTTGTGTTTTAAAGTTTGTATTTAACAACACCACATTAATTTCCTGTGCCGGAGGAATATCTGCATATACTTTACCCGATATATTTTGTGAATAAGAGTTCTTTACAGCAAGTATTAATATAATCAAAAATAAATGTTTCATTTTATTAAAATAATTTTTAGACAAAACTAAAAATTAAATTTGATAAATAATTATTCTGCAAGAAAAATTTTCAAACTGAATGATTTCAATATGTTAGATTTTTATTTTTAAGAATCCAAAGCATTTGTTTAATCTCGCAAAGACGCGAAGTCGCAAAGCTTTTTTATAAAACATGACGACTTCGCGCCTTTGCGAGCGATTTTCATAGGCTTACTTAAAATCCTCATCAATGAGTTCCTTATTAATAACTGCTCCGGCAAAAGAGCCAGAAGAAACCGCCAAAGCCACAGAACGCATTTGAGTACTACAATCTCCGCTGGCATAGATACCCGAGATACTTGTCTTTTGCATAAAATCGACTTTAAGTAATCCGTGTTCATTAAGTTCGCAACCCAAAATTGCGGGTAATTCACAATGTTGTTCTAAGGGAGGTTTTGCATAAGCAGCTTTAACCTCAATCTTTTCTCTATTTCTAAAAACAATATTCGAAATATATCCGTCGCTATGTTCAAACGAATCGATTTCCTCTTCTAAAATCAAAACACCATGACTTTTCAAAGTTTCGGTTTGTTCCAAAGTCAATTCTGATTTTCCATTGGTGCATAATCTCAAATCTTTGGTCCAGTTTGAAATTAGTTTTGCATATTCAAATCCCATTTCTCCATTGGCAATAATGGCTGTCTTTTCATTTTTCACTTCATAACCATGACAATAAGGGCAATGCAAAACCGAAATACCCCAACAATCGGCAAATCCCTGAATTTCCGGAAAGAGATCTTTTACTCCGGTTGCGAATAATATTTTTCTTGAAGCAAACACAGCACCGGATTCGGTTTTAACTTCAAAACCATTTTTAACTTTAACAGCTTCTACAGCAAGTCCGTTATAAAATTGAACCGTTTCGTAAAGATCCACCTGAAGTTTGGCTTTCGCCGAAATGGCAGCGGGCTTTTCACCGTCTTGTGTTATAAAATTATGAGAATACGGGGTTTGCCTGTTACATGGCAAACCGCTGTCGATAACCAAAACCTGACGCAAAGAACGTCCTAAACTCATTGCCGCGGACAGACCGCTGTAACTGCCGCCAATGATAATCACTTCGAAATTACTTTTATTCATAATAAACTTTTTTAATGATGCTGTTTTTTATGTACCTTGTAGTTTATCAAATGTCCGATGATCATTCCGGTTCCTCCAAAATAAATTAAGTCCAGATGAATCTCAAAAAAGAGATCGCTCAAAACGCTTATCCAAATCAAACTCATTGAAACAATCAAAATGGACGAGACTAAAAGAGACGATTTTTTTATAATTTTGATTACCGCAAATAACCCAATTAAAGCAAAAAGCAAATCTATTACGGGGTTATGAATTATCCCGAAGGGAAGAATTGTTAAGAGCGGAAAAATCAAACAATGAACCAAACAAATGGTTGCACTTGAAACTCCTAAAATATCGTAAAAAGATGTCGTGGTTTTCTTCATTTTCTGTACATTTGTTTAATGCAATATTGTTGCAAATATACATATAAAAACAAAATCGCAACATTGTTGCGTTAAAATTTTTTAATTTAATAAAATGAAAATAGCACGCAACACCGCAGCAAAGACAGCCGTTTTAGAGATTTTTGAGAAATCTAAGACCGCCTTGTCTCACGCCGAAATTCAAAAACAAATAAACGATTTGTGTGACCGCGTTACCATTTACAGAATCCTTGACCGTTTATTAAACGATGATATCATTCACAAAATATCTAATCTTGACGGCACGGTAAAATATGCAAAATGCAATCATTCTCATCAACGTGTGCACATACATAATCACGCTCATTTTAGCTGTGAAAACTGCCATGAAATAACTTGTCTGGAGAATGTAAAACCAAGTTATATTATGCCGCACAATTACAAAATAAAAGAGATCAATTTTACTTTATCAGGTTTATGTCCGAATTGTTTAAATTCTAACATTTAAGTTTTAGACTTGTCTAAAAATATTGTTGAGCGAATATAATTTTTCTATATATTTGGAAAATCAATATTTTAGCAATGACCAAATCTTTAGAAGAGGTAAACCAATCGGTAGCCACAGAGCATAAAAAAACAGGATTCAGGAAAATTTTAGCCTTTTTAGGCCCGGCATACTTAGTAAGCGTTGGATATATGGATCCCGGAAACTGGGCGACAGATATTGCCGGTGGTAGTCAATTTGGCTATACACTTGTCTGGGTTTTGCTAATGAGTAATCTGATGGCTTTGCTTTTGCAGAGTTTAAGTGCCCGTTTGGGAATTGTAACACAACGTGACCTTGCTCAGGCATCGAGAGAAACCTACTCAAAATATATCAATTACATTTTATACTTTTTGGCCGAAATTGCCATTGCCGCATGTGATTTGGCCGAAGTTCTTGGAATGGCAATCGGAATCAATCTTTTATTTGGAATTCCGCTGCTTGAAGGCGTTCTGATCACCGTTTTGGATACTTTTCTGTTGTTATTTCTAATCAACAAAGGAATTCGAAAAATGGAAGCCTTTATTATTGTATTAGTCGCAATTATTGGTTTTTCGTTCATTTTTGAAATGATTTTTGCTGAACCCGAAATCCATAAAATAATTGGCGGACTTGTGCCTTCAATTCCAAATTCAGCCGCTTTATATATTGCTATTGGTATAATTGGTGCGACAGTAATGCCCCACAATCTTTACCTGCACTCTTCTTTAGTGCAAACCCGAAAATTCGACCGAACACCGGCTGGAATCAAACAGGCTCTAAAATATAACCTCATCGATTCGACAATTGCTTTAAATCTAGCTTTTTTTGTAAATGCAGCAATTCTGATTCTTGCTGCAGCAACTTTCCATAAAAACGGAATGTTTGAGGTTGCCGAAATTCAGGATGCACATCAGTTTCTTGAACCTTTATTGGGAACCAAATGGGCGCCAATTCTTTTTGCCGTTGCTTTGATTGCCGCAGGACAAAGTTCGACAGTAACCGGAACGCTTGCAGGACAAATCGTAATGGAAGGTTATTTGCATTTACGTATTCAGCCGTGGGTGCGTCGTATTATAACCCGTTTAATCGCCATTGTACCGGCTTTAATCGTAATTTATATTTATGGCGAAAGCGTGACTGGAAAACTACTAATCTTAAGTCAGGTAATACTAAGTCTTCAGCTAGGTTTTGCCATTATTCCGCTTATTCACTTTGTGAGCGACAAATCAAAAATGAAAGGTTTTCATATTACGACAACCACTCAGATTGTTTCCTGGATAATTGCCCTAATTATTGTGTCGTTGAATGCAAAATTGGTTTACGACGAAATCACTTCATGGCTTGAAGCTTCAAGCAATCCAACTGTTATATGGCTAACTGTAGTTCCATTAGCTTTCGGATTCTTAGCATTATTGTTATACATTGTTTTTAAACCTTTCATAGCAAAAGCCAAATCGAAAATAACGAATCATTCGCCACACAATTTAAACCTTCAATTTACAGCAAAAGCAAGTCAGACTGTTAAGAATATTGCCATTTCTGTTGATTTTTCTAATGCTGATGAAGCTGCACTTAATCATGCTTTCGAATTGGGTGGAATGGAAACGCAATACACCCTGATTCACATTGTTGAAACGGTTGGCGCTTTAATGTATGGCACCGAAACGCACGATCACGAAACTACGATAGACGAGAAATTGCTTCTGGAATATCAGGAGATGCTGACTCAAAAAGGGTTTAAAATAGAAACTGAACTTGGTTTTGGAAAACCCAATACAACAATACCAAAAATCATCAATGCCGGTAATTTTGATGTTTTGGTAATGGGAACCCACGGCCACACTGGTTTAAAAGACATTCTTTTTGGCACAACCGTAGACAAATTAAGACATAAAATTTCGATACCTTTGTTGATTGTTAAATAAAAGGTGCTAAGGCACTGAGTTGCTAAGGTTCTAAGGTTTCTTCAAAACTTTAAAAAAAACCTTAGAACCTCAGCCCCTTAAAACCTTAGAACCTTAAAAAGAATGACTTTTTCAGAAGAAAACTACTTAAAATCGATATATCACTTAACTGCTGCTTTAGAAACTGAAGTGAGCACCAATGCCATTGCAGAAATGATGGAAACCAAAGCTTCATCGGTTACTGATATGCTTAAAAAGCTGGCGGAAAAAGATTTGGTGAATTATAAAAAATACCAAGGGGTTTCCTTAACCGAAAACGGAAAATTAGCCGCCAAAATGATTGTTAGAAAACATCGTTTATGGGAAGTATTTTTAGTAGAGAAATTAAACTTCAGCTGGGATGAGGTTCATGATATTGCGGAACAATTAGAACACATCAAATCGGAGCAATTGATTAATCGTCTGGATGATTTTCTGGGAAATCCGACAGAAGACCCACATGGTGATCCAATTCCGGACGCAAACGGTCGTATCGTAAAAATCGAGAAACAGCTTTTATCGGAATTAGAGGAAAATCAGACAGGAGTTTGTGTTGGTGTAAAAGATACTTCCTCTGAATTTTTGAAATATCTGGATAAACAGGAAATTGCTTTAGGCTCTAAAATCCAATTTCTTTCTAAAGAATCTTTCGATTTATCGGTAAAAATTAAAGTCAATGAAAGGGAATTATCTATTTCGAATAAAATTGCCTCTAATTTGTTTGTAAAGCTGGTTTAGAAGACTTATTTCACAGAGATTCGCGAAGATTTTTCACAGAAACATACAGAACTGCAAAAGTTTTATTTTTTGTCAGACTGAGCGAAGTCGAAGTCCCGCAAAGTGATTCAGCAAACGTGGCTTCGACTTCGCTCAGCCTGACAAGGCAGTTATATAGAGATATGAACTCTTAAAAACATTATTTAAACAATTCCTTTTTCAATCATCTCCAACATTACCGGTGAAGCATTTTTAAACGTTGGAGGCTGCTCGATAATACTTCCCGCGTTCTTTTTATTTACTTTGAAGGTAATGTCATTATCCGTTGTAAAAAGTAAAGCCGTTAAAAATGGATTCTTAATATAAGTTCCTAAAACCAGTAAGGCTTCTTCTAAAGTATGAATACTTTCAATCTCTTCGGTTTTGTAACGGGTTGTCAATGATATAGAACAAGTATCATCCTCATTCAATACCAGTCTAAAATAGATATTTTTAATCTCTGTGTCGCCCATTGTCTTTGCCAAAGTAAGCTTTGCGAAAGTTCCGGCCTGGATACTTTCTCTAACTCGTTCACAAAAAAGGGCAAATATTGGTTCGTACATTTTTTTTCTTTTAGGTTCTAAGGTTCTGAGAGACAAAGGTACAAAGGTTTAAATTCTTTGTTAAGCTCTGTGCTTTCTTCGTGTGACTCTGTGAAATAACTATTTTCCTGTAAATTCTGCTTTTCGTTTTTCTAAAAAGGCAGTTGTTCCTTCTTTAAAATCCTGAGTTCCGAAGCATTTACCAAATGATTTGATTTCAGTATCGAAACCGTTTTTACCATCTTCAAAATTGGCATTTATTGCTTTAATTGCTTTTGCTATAGCAAATGGAGCATTTTTTATAATTTTCTGAGCGATTCCGTTTGTAAAATCAAGAAGTTCAGCTTGAGGAACAACATAATTTACCAATCCGTATTGTTTTGCTTCATCAGCAGAAATCATAGCAGCAGTCATAATCATTTCCATTGCTTTGCCTTTACCCACTAACTGAGGCAAACGCTGTGTTCCTCCATAACCAGGAATCAATCCCAAAGTTACTTCCGGAAGTCCCATTTTTGCATTGTCTGAAGCTACTCTAAAATGACAAGCCATTGCCAATTCTAAACCACCGCCCAAAGCAAAACCATTGACAGCTGCAATAACAGGTTTTTTAAGATTTTCGATGAAATCAAATAAAGATTCCTGACCTTCGGCGGCCAATTGTGCGCCCTCAATAATCGTATAATTAGCAAATTCCGAAATATCAGCTCCAGCTACAAATGCTTTTTCTCCGCTTCCAGTTAAAATAATAACACGAACATCATCATTTTTACCCAATAATTTGATCGCTTTACTCAGGTCGCTAATCGTCTCTTTGTTTAAAGCGTTTAATTTTGCAGGTCTGTTGATAGTAATAGTTGCTATTTTCTCTTCAATAGCAATTAAAATATTTTCGTAATTCATGACACTAATATTTATGAGTTGGTGATGGGTAGAGAAACTCTAAAAGTGGTTCCTTTTCCGTAAGTTGACTCAAAGGTAATTGTTCCTTTGTAATTTTCTATAATGTTTTTAATAATTCCGAGACCAAGACCCATTCCACTGGTTTTGGTAGTAAATTTTGGTTCAAAAATTCGGTCGGTATCTTGTTTCTCAATTCCAATTCCGTTGTCTTTTACTGCAATTTCTACATGATCATTTCTTCGTTTCACCGTTACCAGAATAGATTTTTGAAACTGACTTTCCGGAATTGCCTGAGTCGCATTTTTAACCAGATTGGTAATCACACGGATCAGCTGTGTTCTATCCATTTTTGAAATAATTTCTTCTTCGTCACTTTCAAAAACAATATAATCTTCATTAAAAATATCTAACGCAAGTTCAACAACCGAAACCACGTTTAAGGTCTCGTTTTGTTGTGCCGGCATAGAAGCAAAGTTTGAAAATGCCGAAGCTACAGCGGTCATGGTATCAATTTGCTGTATTAAAGTTTCGGAGTAATCGTTCATTTTTTGCTTTACTTCCGGATCATTCGGGTCAAACTTTCGTTGAAAACTCTGCACCGTTAATCGCATTGGCGTAAGCGGATTTTTAATTTCATGTGCTACTTGCTTTGCCATTTCTCGCCAGGCCTCTTCACGTTCACTTTGAGCAAGTTTAATGGCACTGGTTTCCAATTTATCCACCATTCCGTTATAAGCTTTGATCAGAAAGTTAACTTCTTTACTGGTCGCCTCAATAACGATTTTTTCGTTTTTCTGATCTAAATTGGTTTCTTCCAGTCTTTCAGAAATCGTTTTTAGTGATTTTGTAATATAGGTCGAAAGAAAATAAGCTAGTCCAAAAGCCACTATCAGCATAAAGGAATAGACCTGACTTAAACGAATTAAAAAGGTATTTAACTCATTATCATAATATCCATCGTCTTCTAAATAAGGTAAATTTAGAATTCCGAGTGGTTTGAATTTTTCATCTTTTATTAAACTATAGGAAGATCTGTTTTTGATTCCATCGATAGTTTTAATATCTACAAAACGTTTTTCGATTGAAGATCGAACCAATTTCAGGATATATTCCGGAATGGGCGGCGGCGCTTTATCGACCGCAAAAGATTCTTTTGACGATTTTAGTAATTTACCGTCAAGACTGTAAATATTGATTTCGATCTTATGAATCTGCGCTAATTCGTGGATTTTATCTTTGAAGATTAAATCAAGATTTTGGGTTTTCAGCGGATAAGTGGTAGTAGAAAGAACGTAATTGATATGTTCTTTTACTGCATTTTCTTTTCGTTCTAAACGTTCCTGATGGTATTCTTTAGCCTCGGTTTTAAACTGAATAATCGAAATTGAAGCTAATAAAAAAGAGGCTACAACAATCAATACAATCATCGACAGGAAAATCCTGGTACGAAGCGAAAGCATTGACATTTTGAAGTTGTTTAGCATTTTTGTTTTGCTTGATTTGTTTCAGGTTTCAAGCTTCAGGTTACGTTGCAATAGGCAACTTGAAACTTGAAACCTGAAACTAAAAAAACTATTTTTTTTCTCGGATTCGTTTATAAAACCGGAATCCCAGCATAATTAAAACCGAGAATAAAATAATCCCGATTACGCCATAGATCCAGTTGATGGCATTTTTTAAAACTACTAAAAAAACAACGGCAAACAAAATAATCGTTGCGCCTTCATTCCATAAACGCATAAAATTATTCGAATATTTTACCTCATCATTTTGCAATTGTTTAAAAATCTGATGACATTTTCCGTGATATAAATACAACAGGAAAACAAAACACAATTTTACATGCATCCACGGCATTTTCAGCCAGGCGTTTCCTAAATCGGTAAAAAAAAGCATCCAGAAAGCAAAAACACTTGCCAAAACTGCCGATGGCCACGTTATGATATACCACAAACGATAGGTCATTATTTTGTATTGTGCCTGCAGAATCTCCTTTTCGGGAGATGGTTTTTCATTTGCTTCTATTTGATATACAAACAAACGCACAATGTAAAACAAACCTGCAAACCAGGTAATCACAAAAATAAGATGCAGCGATTTTAGATAGTTATAATATTCCATTTATTATTTAAATGTAGATTTCTTAAAAAGATCAATCATTTCTTTACCGTACTCTTCGTTTTCATATACTATCGATGCGATAAAGATTTTATCTATAAAAGTTCTTGAAAAAAGAACTAATGTTGCGACTGTTTTTCCGTCTTCAGTTATTGCAATAGTAGATTTTCTAAACTCCAGACCGGAAATACTTTCAGTACTTACCGCATAATCTCCCAATTTACCTTTTGGATAAACCTGACCAACATTCTTTAAAAGAAGAAAATCTTTCAATCTCATCTTCAAGTCGGTTGATCGAATATCTCCCGAATAATCTTCATAATTTGCTGAAAAATAATTGGTTTTATCTCTCTTAAAAGCAACAATAGAACGTTCTTTTTTAACTATAGCTGAATCTCCTTTAACCTCTCCTTTTTCTTTCACATCAACTTTTTCATAATCATCGGGAATACTCATTTCCCAATTGAAAGTTTTATCAAGGAAGGTGTTATTTTCAAAAGTGTCTCTTTTTTTACACCCGCTCAAAATTATTAGAGCAAGAAACAGAACCGAAATTTTTTTCATTTTATTATGTATTGTAACAATTACTATTATTTAGACCAGTCGTTAATCCAGTTACTTACCGTCTGACACCATTCGTCGTCGTCATTTAAACACGGAATTGCTAAGAACTCTTCTCCTCCATTTGCTTCAAAATCTTCTTTGGCACGCATTGCAATTTCCTCTAAAGTTTCTAAACAATCCGAAACAAAAGCCGGAGTAACAACTGCCAATTTCTTGATTCCTTTTGCCGGCATGTTATCAATTTCAACATCCGTGTATGGTTCTAACCATTTATCTCCCGCTAAACGAGATTGGAAAGTTAAGCTGTATTTATCTTCCGGAAGTCCTAATAATTTAATGACTTGTTTTGTTGTTTCGTAACATTGGTGACGATAACAGAATTCGTGCGCCGGAGACGGCGTATTACAACATGAACCGTCAATTTTACAATGTGATTTTGTCACATCTGTTTTGCGAATATGACGCTCCGGGATTCCGTGGTAGGAGAATAATAAATGATCGTAATCAAATCCAACTAAATGTTTCTGGATTGAGTCTGCTAAATTCTTGATGTAATCCGGTTTATTGTAAAATGCCGGCACATCTGTAAATTTCATGTGAGGGAATTTCTTCTTGCGAACTTCTTCGGCTTTAACCAAAATGGTCAAAGTAGAAGCCATTGCATATTGTGGATATAATGGAAAAAGCATTACGTCTGTAACTCCTTTATCGCTTAATTCCTGAAGTCCTTTTTCGATTGTCATGCTTCCGTAACGCATTGCCAAAGAAACGGGAACATTTACTAAAGGCTGAACTTTTTTCTGCATTCTTTCTGAAAGAACTACTAATGGAGAACCTTCTTCCCACCAGATTTTCGCGTAAGCGTGTGCAGATTCTTCTGGTCTTTTTCTTAGAATAATTCCGCGAACTAACAATGCTCTTAATAAATATGGAACGTCAATTACATATTTATCCATTAAAAATTCGTCTAAATATGGTTTTACGTCTTTTGGAGTTGGACTTTCCGGAGATCCTAAGTTTACTAATAATACGCCTTTCATTATTGTTTTTTTTGCTTTAGACTTTAAGCGCTAGGCTTTAAGCTTTTATTTGTTTTTAAAAATTTCGTCAAAAGTAGAACTTGCTTCTTTTTTGAAATATGATAATTGTTACTTTTTTATTATTGTTGAATATCTAAAATCAATTTCTCCCGCAGATTTAGCAGATATTAATTAGTGTAAATTCGTGAAATTAGTGGCAAAAAAATTTTAAACATTCGCATTAATCGACATCAAATATTTTTTTGGAGTTGTTGCAAACTTTTTCTTGAATGCTGCAATAAAGTGACTTCCGGTACTGTAACCAATTTTCAGTCCTACTTCGTTTACATTATACGAACCGCTGTCTAATAGTTTTCGGGCAAAATCCATTTTATAATCAAAAAGAAATCCATAAACCGTATCGCCATAAATTTGTTTGAAACCCATTTTTAGTTTTTTCAAATTCAAACCAATTTCATCTGCCAGCTCTTGTAACCCTGGCGGTTCAGCCATATTGGCGATGATAATTTCTTTGGCTTTTCTGATTTTTAAAACGTTGTCTTCATCTATTAAAAACGGACATTGTTCTGCATTTGGATCTTCGGTTCTGTTGAAATACAAACTCAACAATTCGTATCCTTTTCCTTTATAATAAAGATTTTTTATAGACGGATGAAGGTTATAATGAAACAACTGACTGAGCACAATTGCCATCGACGGACTGATATTTCCTTCGTTATAATACTTTTTATCTTTATTATCAGGACTTAAAAAGGTAATATAATCGGCTTCGGCAGAAAACAACGCGTGAAATTTCTTGATGGAAACAATTACAGAAATGACCCATGAGTTTGGGGCAAGTTCTAAATTAAGCGGTAATTCTTTCTGCGGATTGTATAAAAGCAATGATTTTTCTTCTTTCAAATCTAAAGCATAACTACCCTGATTGAACAAGAATTTTGCATTTCCTTTTATCCCGAAGTGAAACTGTATCAGACCAGTACCTATTTCATGCTGGGCAGAAAAAGACTCTAAACTGTCATTTTGAAAACGGATTAGCGTAAAGTCGTCTTCAATTTTTATAATTTCCTGAGAACTCATAGCGATATTTTTTTGAAAAGAAAATCAAAACAAACCTCCAATCTTATTTAGAATCACTCTAAACAAATCACTCGAAATGAGTTGATTTTGCTACAAAAGTAGTTCTTTTTGCTCAAAAACACCTATTTAGGTTCAAAAAAACATACAGCGATATAAAAAGTACTTTTAGCGTTACTTTTATAAACACTATAGTAATAATTTTGTAGCACTTTATATGAAGTGAATTTTATGGAAAACAATAATGTACCGAAACACCTTTATTTTTACTCAGTTGGTCTGAGTTATAAAAAAGCTGATGCTGAGGTCAGAGGTCAATTTAGTTTGGATGCAACTGCAAAAACGCGTTTGCTTGAACAAGCTAAAAACGATGGAATAGAAAGTTTAATTGTAACTTCAACCTGCAACAGAACCGAAATTTACGGTTTTGCAGAACACCCATTTCAATTAATAAAATTGATTTGCGATAACAGTAACGGATCTGTTGACGCATTTCAAAGAGTTGGTTTCGTTTACAAAAATCAGGAAGCTATTAATCATTTGTTTCGTGTTGGAACAGGATTAGATAGTCAGATCTTAGGTGATTTCGAAATTATATCTCAAATCAAAACCAGCTTTGCACATTCAAAATCTTTAGGATTGGCCAATACTTTTATGGAAAGATTGGTAAATGCGGTAATTCAGGCAAGTAAAAGAATTAAAAACGAAACTGAAATTAGCTCTGGTGCTACTTCGGTTTCTTTTGCATCGGTACAATACATTCTTAAAAATGTAGAAGATATCAGCAATAAAAACATTTTGCTTTTCGGAACTGGAAAAATCGGAAGAAATACGTGCGAAAATTTAGTAAAACATACTAAAAACGAACACATTACTTTAATAAACCGTACTAAAGATAAAGCAGAGAAATTAGCAGGAAAATTAAATTTGATTGTTAAAGATTACTCTGAATTACATTTGGAACTTCAAAAGGCCGATGTTGTAGTTGTTGCAACGGGCGCGCAAAACCCAACGGTTGACAAAGCAATTTTAAATCTTAAAAAACCTTTATTGATTCTGGATTTATCTATTCCGAAAAACGTTCATGAGAATGTCGAGGAATTAGAAGGTGTAACTTTAATTCATATGGATTATTTGTCTCAATTGACAGATGAAACTTTGGAAAACAGAAAATTACACATTCCGGCAGCAGAAGGAATCATTGAAGAAATCAAAGAAGAATTTGTTATCTGGATGAAAGGCAGAAAATTTGCTCCGACAATCAACGCCTTAAAAGAAAAACTAAACGCGATCAAAGCTTCGGAATTGGATTTCCAAAGTAAAAAAATCGCCGATTTTAATGAAGAACAAGCTGAAATCATCAGTAATAGAATCATTCAAAAAATCACTACACATTTCGCAAATCATTTAAAAGACGACAGCACCATGGTCGATGAAAGCATCGAATGGATCGAAAAAGTCTTCAAAATAAAAGCATCTTAAATCAAAATTTAAACTATATAAGTTATATAAGTTCATTTAAAAACTGTGTTTTACCCAAACCTCTTAAATTACTTGTATAACTTATATGGCTCAAAAATAAAACCAAGTTATCTCAGTTTATTTAAAATTCTGTTTTACCCAAACTGCTTAAATTTACTTATATAACTTATATGGTTCAAAAAACTAAACATGGCTGAAAAAACAATCAGAATAGGAACTCGCGATAGCGAATTAGCACTTTGGCAAGCACACACGGTAGAAAAAAAACTAAACGATTTAGGCTATAAAACCTCAATTGTTGCCGTAAAATCTCAAGGTGATATTATTCTGGACAAACCTCTTTACGAACTCGGCATTACGGGAATTTTCACTAAAACTTTAGACATTGCAATGATCAATGGCGATATTGATATTGCCGTGCATTCTATGAAAGATGTTCCAACAGCTTTACCAAAAGGTATTGTTCAGGCTGCGGTTTTAGAAAGAGCCAATGTTTTAGATATTTTAGTCCATAAAGGAAATCCTGATTTTACCAATCCAAGTACCATCGCAACCGGAAGTTTGCGTCGCCAGGCACAATGGTTTAACAAATATCCAAATCATACAGTAGTTGACTTACGCGGAAACGTAAATACGCGTATGCAAAAGTTAAAAGATAACGACTGGGACGGAGCTGTTTTTGCAGCGGCTGGTTTGGAAAGAATCAACTTGAAACCCGAGAATTTTATCAATTTAGATTGGATGATTCCGGCGCCGGCACAAGGAGCCATGTTGGTTGTGGCAATGGAAAATGATAATTACACATTAGATGCACTTTCTCAGCTTAATGATATTGAAACTGAAATTTGTACACATATCGAACGTCAATTTTTAAGAACGCTCGAAGGCGGATGTACAGCGCCAATCGGAGCTTTGGTAACGTATAATGAAGATGAAGATACTTTACATTTTCAAGGTGTTTTACTATCTATTGACGGAAAACAAAAACTGGAAGTCAACAAAACAGTTGACATTTCAGAATGGAAAAAACTAGGCTTCAACTCAGCTCAGGAGATTTTGAATAATGGCGGAACTGAATTAATGCAGAAAATTAAAGAATCCCTGAAAAAATAATGGCAAAATCGATTCAAATATTATCTACTAAAATATTATCTCCTCTTCATAAACAAGAGTTGATGAAATACGGAGTTGAATTAATCGAAGCTGATTTTATCAAAACCGAAAACAAACCTTTTGAATTAAAAGACCTCAACGAAAGTCTGATATTTACAAGTCAAAATGCTGTTCATAGTGTTTTATCCGATCCAAAGTCAGAAGAATTAAAGAAAAAAAACGTGTATTGCGTTGGACTTAAAACCAAAACGCTATTAAGCGATAATGGTTTTAATGTTGTGGCTTACACAGGTTACGCTTCTGATTTGGCTGAAATTATCACTTTAATTTATGCGAATGAAAGCTTTACTTTTTTCAGTGGAAATTTAAGAAGAGATACTTTGCCGGATGCTTTGAAAGAAGCGGGAATAAAATTCAACGAAATTGAAGTTTATAATACCTCTTTACAGCCTCAGAAAATAAAAGCAAACCCGGAAGCGTTGTTATTCTTCAGCCCGTCTGGTGTTAAGAGTTATCTAAAAGATAATACAATCAAAAAAGAAATCTGTTTCTGTATTGGCGACACAACCGCAGAAGCTTTATCAAAAATTACCAAAAACATCATCGTAGCAGATCAGCCAACAATTGAAGACGTGATCGAAGATGTAATACACGAATATAAATAACAAACGAGATTTCCTGCAAGGTTTTCAAAACCTTGTAGGTATCTATATTAATCAACAACAACACCTACAAGGTTTTGAAAACCTTGCAGGATAAAGAAAATAAGAGATGTTAAAAAACGACCTATTTTTAAGAGCATTAAAAGGAGAAACAGTTCAACGTCCGCCGGTATGGATGATGCGTCAGGCAGGAAGATATTTACCTGAATTTAGAGAACTGCGCGACAAATATGATTTTTTCACACGTTGCGAAACTCCGGAATTAGCTGCTGAAATCACCGTTCAGCCAATTCGCAGAATTGCTCCAGATGCTGCAATTTTATTCTCAGATATTCTGGTTGTGCCACGCGCAATGGGAATTCACGTAGAATTGAAAGACAATTTAGGTCCGATCATTCCAAATCCTATTCGTTCTTTGGCAGATGTTCACAAAGTATTTGTTCCAGATGTGAATGAAACTTTAGGTTACGTTTTTGACGCAGTAAAATTGACAAAGGAAATGTTGAACGACGAAGTTCCGTTAATTGGTTTTGCAGGTTCACCTTGGACAATTTTCTGTTATGCGGTTGAAGGAAAAGGTTCTAAAAGTTTTGATATTGCAAAAGGATTCTGTTTTTCAAACCCGGCTGCAGCCCATACTTTATTACAAAAAATCACTGATACAACTATTCTATATTTAAAAGAAAAAGTAAAATCTGGAGTAAATGCTGTTCAGATTTTTGATTCTTGGGGAGGAATGCTTTCTCCTGTTGATTATCAGGAATTTTCATGGAAATACATCAACCAGATTGTTGACGCTTTAGCGGATATTACTCCGGTTATTGTTTTCGGAAAAGGATGTTGGTTTGCTCTTGGCGACATGGGTAAAAGCCGCGCGTCTGCATTAGGAGTTGACTGGACTTGTTCGGCAAGAAATGCGCGTTACTTGTCTGGTGGAAACATTACGTTACAAGGAAATTTTGATCCGTCAAGATTACTTTCTCCAATTCCGACTATTAAGAAAATGGTTCACGAAATGATCGACGATTTCGGAAAAGACAAATATATTGTAAATTTAGGTCACGGAATTTTACCACATATCCCTGTAGATCACGCAAAAGCGTTTATTGACGCTGTGAAGGAATACGGGAATTAAAACATATTTTGCGTTCCTGCAAGGTTTTTAAAACCTTGTAGGTATAAATTTGCGAAGTTTAATTATGATGATGAAGACCTACAAGGTTTTAAAAGCCTTGCAGGACCTGCGTAACAGAATTGCAATATGAAGTTAGAAGTTTTAGAAAAGGATTGTTATTATCATATTTATAATCGAGGAATTAACGGAACAACTATTTTTGAAAATGATTCAAATAAGCTCTATTTCTTAAAACAATTAGCCAAATATGCAGAAAATAAAATTTCAATTTTTGCCTAATTGTTTAATGAACAATCACTTTCATTTGGTTATTCGTTTGAATGTTGAAGAAAAAGAAGTTACTCAGGCATTTTCAAATTTATTTAATTCGTATGCAAAAGCATTCAACAAACAGATCAATAGAACAGGAAGTTTATTCGAAAAGCATTTCAAAAGAATAAAACTAAATGACGAAACTTATTTAAAACGACTGATCATTTATGTTCATTTGAATCCTAAATATCATTTTGATTTAGATTTCAGAAGTTTCAGGTTTTCATCTTATCACGCGTATTTGTCGGATAAAGAAACAAAAATAGAAAGAGAAGAAATTATAAATTTATTTGGCGACATTGAAAACTTTATCTTTTGTCATAATCAAAAGAATGATTTTTTAAATGAAACTTATACTTTTGAATGATCTCGTTTCGTCCTGCAAGGTTTTCAAAACCTTGTAGATCTAAATAAGAAAATTCTCTAAATACAGCAACCAATTGATACCTAAAAGGTTTTGAAAACCTTGCAGGAAAACGAAAAAAAACAATTATGCTCAACAAAGGTTTAAGAGACGAAGAAAAAATTAGAATCGATAACGTTCTCAAAACGTTACGAACACTTGTTTTTGTCCCTTATCCCTTAAATGCTTTGCAAAAGGCAGAAATTGAAAATCAATTAAAAGAATTTGGTTTAAATATTGGGGATTTAGTTGATAATTCTAATGAAGATTTTATCACAAGACTAATTCCTCTTAACTTTGATTGGGAACAATTGGAACAATTCGGAGATATTTTATTAGAATTTTCAAAATCCGATTATAATTTGAAAAATAAAGTTTTAGCCATTTATCAATATATCCAGCAAGAAAGCAAAGTTTTCTCTTTTGGGATAAATACTAAGATTACTTCACTAAAAAACAAATAGAAATGAGTTTTACGGATTGGAAAACAGAACGCATTGAAAATATTCTTCCAGAAGAGTTCTACAAACTAATTGATAAGAATATAAATCATATCGAGAAAACTTTTCCCGTAACATTAGTTAATTCTGATTCTTTAGAAAAAGCAGAAAACTTCATTTCAGTCAGCCTTGAAAAAGAGGAAAAGAAAGAAGGTTTTCATTTTTATGCACGAGATGTCCAAACCAATAATTTGATTGGTTATTTATGCATAAAATCAATCCATTATCGCATTTCTAAATGTGAGCTCGGTTATTTTACTGATGAAGATTACCAAGGCAAAGGAATTACATCAAAACTAGTTGCTCATGCGCTTGATTTTTGCTTTAATGAATTAATGATGAACAAGGTTTTTATCTGTACATCTGAAATAAACTTCGCCAGTCAGCGTGTTGCATTAAAACACAATTTTAAACAAGAAGGAATTTTAAGAGACGAATTTAGAAATGGTGACGGTACTTTGGAAAATACTGTTTATTTCGGTTTGCTTAAATCAGAATATTTAATCATGAAATAAAAATCAATGTCGTCATTTGAAAATATTTTAACAGCCGTTCTTGATTTTAAATTTGAAAAATTAAGCCCAATATATCAAGGTTTTTTTATTATGCTCTTTTTTTCAATATTTGTTAGCACCTGTTCCTATTTTTCAAACGAAGCAAAAATGAGTAAAGACGCATATAGAAGGATGTTTGGTGAAAAATTTTCTGGATTAATTGTAAAAAAATATTTAGATAAAGATAACCATATGTCCCCTAAATTTACATTAAAGGATTCAAGCAAAATATTTGGTTCGATTATTTGGGAAAAAGCTGAAATAGGTGATTCAATATCAAAAAAAGCAAATTCAAGATTTATAAAGATCTTTAAGAAAGATACTACAATAGTATTTGATATGAATATTGCATTCAAATATTATGATAGTCTGCCTGAAAATGAAAAACAAAATTATGAAAGATAAATTTTACGCCTACATACAACAATTACAAGATCAAATCTGTGCGGGACTAGAAGCGGTTGACGGAACTGCAAAATTCCGTCAGGATTTGTGGAAACGCCCTGAAGGCGGTGGTGGAAGAACACGTGTTATTGAAAATGGTGCAGTTTTCGAAAAAGGCGGTGTAAACATTTCAGCTGTTCACGGAAAACTTCCGGAAACAATGCAAAAGATGTTCAATGTTGGTGAAGCCGATTTCTTTGCCTGTGGATTAAGTTTGGTTCTTCATCCGAAAAACCCAATGGTTCCTACTGTGCACGCCAATTGGCGATATTTCGAAATGTACGACGAATCAGGAAATATAATCCAACAATGGTTTGGCGGCGGACAAGATTTAACACCTTATTATTTGTTTGAAGAAGATGGAATCCACTTTCATCAAACTTGTAAAACGGCTTGCGATAAACACAATCCGGAATTTTATCCAAAATATAAAAAACAATGTGATTCTTATTTTTGGAATGCACACCGAAATGAAGCCCGCGGACTTGGTGGTTTGTTCTTTGATTATTGCAAAGCAAATGAGCAAATGTCTATGGAAAACTGGTACGATTTTGTAACCGAAGTTGGAAATAGTTTCCTTGAAGCTTATGTACCGATTGTGGAAAGAAGAAAAAATCTCCCTTATGCACCGGAACAAAGAACCTGGCAGGAAATTCGCCGTGGCCGTTATGTTGAGTTCAATCTGGTCCATGACAAGGGAACTTTATTCGGTTTAAAAACCAACGGAAGAATTGAAAGTATTTTAATGAGTCTTCCTCCGCACGTACAATGGGTTTACGATCATCACGCGGAAGCTGGAAGCGAAGAAGAAAAACTGATAAACGTATTAGAAAATCCGCGCGAATGGATCTAAAGTTGATTTACATATTATTTTTTGCCAGTATTTTTGGGTGTTTTGCTCAAAACGATACTTTGCAGAATCCGTATTTTAAATCTTATAGCGATAAAATTACCGCCAGTGTTTATTATCTGGACACTTCAAATAGTTTTCAGATTGCTTCAGACAATCAGGAGCCTAAAATATATCTTAACCTAATTCCGAACAGAAGAGAACAGATTGGTTTTAATCTAAACTATAAAATCATTGATGTTACTGTTGGTTTTGCTCCTAAATTTCTAGGAAAAAACAAAGGCGATTCCAATTCAAAGCATTTCAATTTCAATACCCGTTTTTATTACAAGAAATGGATTCAGTCGTTCACTTTTATCAATCAAAAAGGATTTTATGTAAGTGATGATAATTTTACTGTTCAACTGCCGCATATGCGCACCACAAAAATTGGGGGATCTACGGCTTATGTTTTCAATGATAAATTCTCTTTTAAAACACTGGTAAGTCAAAATGAGTGGCAAACAAAAAGTTCCGGAAGTTTTATTCCGACTTTTTCTTTCTATTATACCAATCTGGACTTAAACACTCCAAATTCATCACCCGGTGATATTTATGTTTTTACATTGGCTCCTTCTTATTTTTACAACTTTGTCATTAGCGACAGGGTTCTAATTGGTGCCGGACTTGCATTTGGTGCCGGAATTAATGATGTTGACGGAGATACCTCAGCTTTGTATCAGGCAGATTTCAATTTAAAGTTAGCTTATAATAATGATCGTTTCTTTGGTTTTGCGACTCTTAATTCAGTAAGTTTTCTTCAGGATGATAAAGTTGACCCGAGATTAAATGACAATATTGCTACTTTAAAACTTTCTGTAGGATATCGATTTGATCCGCCAAAAAAAGTGAAACAAGTTTATGATAAAGTAAATGATAAAATAGGATTATAGAGCCCGCTAAAACGCTATAATCTTCCGTATAAAAAATTAAAATTTAAAATATTATGTTCCCATTACAGAGAAACCGTCGTTTAAGAACCAACGAATCTATTCGATCTTTAGTTCGCGAAACCAGCTTAAGTCCGCAGGATTTTATGCTTCCTATGTTTGTTGCCGAAGGAAAAGACGTAAAAGTTGCTATACCGTCAATGCCGGGAATTTATCGTCATTCATTAGACAATACGATTAAAGAAGTAAAAGAAGCTTGGGATTTAGGAATTAAGGCCGTTAATATCTACGTAAAAGTAAGCGACAGTCTAAAAGATAATAAAGGTGTTGAAGCCTGGAATAAAGATGGTTTAATGCAACAAACTATCCGCGCAATTAAAGATGCTGTTCCGGAAATGATTGTAATGCCAGATGTAGCTTTAGATCCGTATTCGATTTATGGTCACGATGGAATCATTGAAAATGGTCAATTAATAAACGACGCAACTGTTGATGCTTTAACAAGAATGAGTTTAAGTCATGCTGAAGCTGGAGCTGATTTTGTGGCACCAAGTGATATGATGGACGGAAGGGTTTTGGCTATTAGAAAAGCATTGGAAGAAAACGGACACCATAATGTTGGTATTATGAGTTACAGCGCAAAATATGCTTCTGCGTTTTACGGACCATTTCGTGATGCTTTAGATTCTGCTCCGGTAGATTCTCAAAATATCCCAAAAGATAAGAAGACCTATCAAATGGATTATGCCAACAGAATTGAAGGAATTCGCGAAGCATTATTAGATGTTGAAGAGGGTGCAGATATCGTTATGGTAAAACCGGGAATGGCTTATTTAGACATTGTTCGTGAGGTAAAAAATGCCGTTCATGTGCCAGTTGCAGTTTATCAGGTATCTGGTGAGTACGCTATGGTAAAGGCCGCAGCAGAAAGAGGATGGTTAGATCATGACAAAATTATGATAGAGCAACTTTATTGCATTAAGCGTGCGGGAGCGAGTATTATCTCTACTTATTTTGCAAAAGAAGCTGCTGTAATTTTAAATAGATAAAATGAAAAAAATAGTATTCTTAGCAGCAGTTTTAGCTTTTGCATCTTGTAAAAAAGAAAGTCAGGAACCTTTTGGAAAAGCAACTGAAATTACAACTGATTCTTCTGAAGGTGAATCAGCGAAAGCCAAAACACCGGAAGATTTAGGAAAGGAAATTTTTGAAGGAAGCGGAAACTGTGTTTCCTGTCATCAGCCGGATCAAAAAGTTATTGGACCAAGCATTAAAGAAATCGGGAAAACATACAAAGACAAAAAGGGTGATATTGTTACTTTCTTAAAAGGAAATGCTGAACCAATTGTAGACCCAAGTCAGTTTTCGGTAATGAAAACCAATCTGCCAATAACTCAGGCAATGTCTGATGATGAATTAAAAGCAATTGAAGCATATATTTACAGTAATTTGAAATAATTGACTAATTTATATTACTCAAATAAAAATGGTGCAGATTTGCGCCATTTTTTATGCCTTAAATTTTAAAATCTTTACGAACTACTGACATACCATTGTCACCAGTTCATTTTAACTTTGATTCATTAATCATAAATTTAAAGAAATGTATACTCAAAAATTCAATGTAATTGGTATTTCGGTTAGAACAACAAATGAAAACGGACAATCAGGACAAGACATTCCAGTACTTTGGAATACTTTTATAACGGAAGCAATTGCAGAAAAAATTCCCAATAAAACTTCTCAAGATATCATTTGCCTTTATACTGATTATGAAAAAGATCATACCAAACCTTACACAACGATTATTGGATGTGCCGTAAAAAGTTTAAATGATATTCCGGAAGGAATGACAGGAAAAGTAATTGAACAAACCTCTTACGAAAGATATATTGTAAATGGGAGACTTTCTGACGGAATCGTTTTTGATGAATGGATAAAAATTTGGAATTCAGATTTAAAAAGATCTTTTACAACTGATTTTGAAGTTTATGGAGAAAAAGCCAACAACCCTGAAAATGCTGAAGTTGATATTTATATCGCTATTGAATAAAAATGAAAACGGCGCTTAATAAGCGCCGTTTTTAATATAAGTCTACCAGATTTTAACTCGTTTTTCTGGCTCAATATACATTTTATCCCCTTTCTTGATTGCGAAAGCGTCGTAAAAAGCATCAACGTTCTGAATTGGAACATATGCTCTGTACATTCCCGGAGAATGCGGATCTGTTTTTACTTGATTTTTAAGTGCCTCATCTCTTGTTTTAGTTCTCCATACGGTAGCCCAGGAAATAAAGAATCTTTGTTCCGGAGTAAATCCGTCAATTAATGCCGGACGTCCGTGTGCTTTCAGGTACAATTGTAAACCATCAAAAGCAGCGTTGATTCCGCCTAAATCACCAATATTTTCACCCAAAGTAAATTTACCATCTACATGAATTCCAGGTAATGGCTCTAAAGCACTATACTGATCTGCTAATTTAGTTCCAAGTTCTGTAAATTGTTTTAAATCATCTTCTGTCCACCAGTCAACAAGATTTCCCTCGGCATTATAACGTGCACCAGAATCATCAAAACCATGTGAAATCTCATGTCCAATTACTGCACCAATTCCACCGTAATTTACAGCTTCATCTGCCTGATAATTGTAAAAAGGAGGCTGTAAGATTGCTGCCGGGAAAACAATCTCGTTGTAAGATGGATTGTAATAAGCATTTACAGTTTGTGGAGACATGTGCCACTCTGTTTTATCAACTGGTTTGGACAATTTATCTATGCTTTTCTTAAAATTCCATCTCGATATGTTTTTAACATTTTCAATGTAACTTCCTCCCTCTGCAACACTTTTAATTTCAAGAGCAGAATAATCTTTCCATTTATCTGGGTATCCAACCTTAATTGTAATTTTATTAAGTTTTTCAATTGCTTTTACCTTCGTTTCTTTAGACATCCAGCTTAAATTATTAATACGGTTTTGGTACGCCGTAATAACATTATGAATCATATCAACTGCCTTGTTTTTAGCTTCAGCAGGAAAAACTTTTTCTACATAAAGTTTCCCAAGAGCCTCACCAACTGATCCATTAACCACATTTAGCGCTCTTTCTTCAGCAGGAAGCTGTTTAATTGCACCTCTTAATGTTTTGCTGTAAAAATCAAAATTTGCATTATCAATTTCTGTTGTCAATTTGCTGGCAACGCTGTTTAACAAATCCCATTTTAAATATTCTTTCCATTGTGCAACTTTGTTTTCTTTAAAAACAGTTTCCAAAGCAGTCATGTATTTAGGTTCAGAAACGATTACAGTATCTAATTTCGTAATTCCTAAACCTGTAAAATAATCGTTCCATTTTATCGCTGGAGTCAACTTTTGAATATCAGCAACTGTCATTGGGTTGTATTGTAAACGGCTGTCTCTTCTTTCAACTCTGTTTAATCTTGGTTTAGACAATTCTGTTTCTAAAGCTAAAATTTCAGCAGCACTTTGTTTTGCTTTTTCTGGCGATTCTCCAATAAACTGAAGCATTCTTGCTACATGCAATTCATATTTAGCACGCTTTTCTTTAGAATCTTTTTCATCAGAAACGTAATAATCTTTATCTGAAAGTCCAAGTTGACTTGGAGCAAGGTTTACAGAATTTTTAGAACTGTTTTTGTCGTCAGCTCCGATGTAAATTCCAAAAAATCCAGAACCGCCTTCTTTCTCCATTTCGACTAAATATTTCTGAACATCAGTAACATTTTTAATTGCGTCGATTTTTTTCAAATAAGGTTTTAAAGGCTCAATCCCTCTTTTATTTCTTCCAACAGAATCCAGATAAGTATTGAATAAATTAATCGCTTTTCCCTGATCTGTATTCGATTTGTAACTTGGGTTTTTCGAAGCTTCCTTCAAAACAGCCATTACATCTTTGTCTGTTCTTTTAATTAACTCATTAAAACTTCCCCAGGTTGTTCTGTCACTCGGGATTTCCGTTTTATTTAGCCAGGCTCCGTTTACATATTTAAAAAAATCCTGAGTCGGACTAATTTTAGTATCCATGTAAGAAACATTTATACCCGGTTCTTTTGAAGTTGTATCCTGAGCATTAACGGCAGTTAATGAAAACATTACCGAAAAAGCACAAAACAATGGTTTGCTTAGTTGTCTTTTCATTATTATTTAAGTTTTTAGTGCGAATACAAACTTATTGTTAAATTTTGATATTATATGTTAAAATTTTTCTAATAGACAAAAAGAAGTATTTTTATTACACCCGATTAATAGAAATCATTAAATCTTTTCATGAATTAACTTTTACTTTTCTTACAATAAATAAAATTGTTTTTGGAATATTTGCTAATCGAATTTAAATCAGGATGAAAGCAAAAATTCAGAATGCCTTTTCAGGAAAAATTGAAGCTATTGGATTTCCAATTCTCGCATTATGTTGGGTAAGTTTTGCCTGGGGAACGACCTGGCTTGCCTCAAAAGAAGGTGTAAAACATATGCCGGCACTTCAATTAGCCACGATTCGTCAGTTTTTTGGAGGAATATTGTATGTTGCCTATTTCGTTTTAAAAAAAGAACCTTGGCCAAAAGGAAAACAATGGGGAACAATCCTGATTCTTACCTTTTTAAATTTTGTGTGCAGCAATGGTTTAAGTACCTGGGGAGTTAAATACATCAGCTCGGGATTGGGCGCTATTATCAGCGCTATATTTCCTGTATGGATTATTATGATTAATTTCTTTAAAGGCGAAAGAGTAGCAAAACTGGCACTAACCGGAATTTTAATCAGTTTTGGCGGAATCTGTATTATTTTCATGGATCATTTAACAGAGTTTTTTAAACCCGATTTTCAATTCGGAATTCTGTTAACTATTGTTTCAACCATTACATGGGCTTTCGGAATATTACATACAAAGAAAAAAGCAGCAAGTTTTAATCCGTATTTTAGTTTAGGACTTCAAATGCTTATCTCGAGTTTTATACTTTACGGCATTACAGAACCTTTGGGTATGAACATTTCTTTAGATAAAATACCAAGCGTTTCCTGGTGGGCAATTGCTTATCTGGTAATTATCGGTTCTGTACTTACTTTTATTGCCTTCATTTATACGTTGCAACATCTTCCAACAGAAATCAGCAGCATTTATGTATACATCAATCCAATTGTAGCTATGATTTTAGGTTCGCTTATTTTTGGAGAAATGCTCACGCAGGCTATTATTATAGGCAGTATTGTAACCTTGTCCGGAATATATCTGGTTAATAAATCCATCCGAAAACCAAAAGTTTAAAGGAATTTTCATTTCGTTGATTTTTTAATCTCGCAAAGTCGCAGAGTCGCAAAACTTAAATTTTCTAAGCTTTGCGTTTTAAGTTTATCAATAGAATGATTTAAAGATCAGCGATCTTTAACTTAAATAAAAAACTTTGCGACTCTGCAACTTTGCGAGATTAATAAAAAATCTAACTTGTTAAAAAGCATTAAAATTGCGACTTTTAAAATGCTCTTTTCGTATTTTTGCGCCAAATTATTTTTATGAAATCGCTTCTTTATAAATACCGCAAATTCTTTATTGTTTTAATTGTCTTTTCGGTTGTTACTATATCTTTATTTTATTCTGCATTAAAGCCACAAAAAACATTACCAATTTATAATCCTGCCGATGTAAATCCGGAATTGGTTGACAGTACGGTTCAATACAAAAGTAAATATCACACTATTGCCGATTTTTCGTTTGTTAATCAAAATGGCGATACCATTACTCAAAAAAATTACGAAGGAAAAATCTATGTTGCCGATTTCTTTTTTACAACCTGCGGATCTATCTGTCCAAAAATGTCTACCAATCTGGTTGATGTTCAAAAAGCAGTCTTAAACAATCCAAAAGTGATGTTGCTTTCACACACTGTTTTCCCGGAAGTTGACAGCGTTTCTGTACTTAAAGCTTATGCCGTAAAATATGGCGTTGTTGACAGTAAGTGGAATTTGGTTACCGGCGATAAAAAAGACATTTATACCATGGCCAGAAAATCTTATCTGGCGGTTAAGTTAGGTCGTCCGGATCAATTATATGATATGGTTCATACTGAGAATTTTGTTCTGGTAGATCAAAAAAGACGTGTTCGTGGTTTTTATGACGGAACAAACAAAGAAGAAATCAAACGTCTTTTGGAAGACATCGATTTCTTGTGTAAAGAGTAAAATCCCTTATTTTTAGAAAGATTTAGCATTTTCAAAGGTGTTAAATGCCTTGAAATAAAGAATAATTGTCTATTTTTGCAATCTAAATTCAATCTAAATAAGCTTGCAAAATACAATTCACACTCTGAAAAAAGGCGAAAAAGCCATTATCAAAGATTTTGATATCGATCTTATTCCTCTAAAGTTATTAGAAATGGGTTGTTTGCCGGGCAGCTTGGTCGAATTACTTCAAATTGCTCCTTTTGGAGATCCTTTATATTTAGACATAAACGGTTCGCATGTCGCTATTCGTATAGAAACTGCTCGTGAAATTGAAGTTGAACTTATCAAAACCAATTTGTAATGAGCATTCAGAATATTAACGTTGCCCTGATTGGGAATCCGAACACCGGAAAAACTTCTGTATTTAATCAGCTTACCGGTTTAAATCAACAGGTTGGGAATTATCCCGGCATTACGGTGGAGAAAAAAATGGGCTTTTGTAAATTACCTCATAACATTAAAGCCAACATTCTGGATTTACCCGGAACGTATAGTTTGAACGCCAGTTCAATGGACGAAAGTGTGGTAATTGAACTTTTACTAAACAAAAACGACAAATTATATCCAGACGTAGCAGTTGTAGTAACAGATGTTGAAAATCTGAAAAGAAACCTGCTGATTTACACTCAAATAAAAGACCTTGAAATTCCGACAATTCTGGTAATCAATATGTCTGATCGTATGGAGCGTAAAGGAATTACATTGGACATTCCGTATTTAGAAGAAAAACTAAAAACTAAAATAGCTCTTGTAAGTTCACGTAAAGGTTTGGGAATTGAAGAATTAAAAAACCTTATTGTTTCTTATAAAACGATTCCGCATGAACCTTGCTTAAATGCTTCAGTAATTGATGAACCGTATTTTGAAAAGTTGCAACATGCTTTTCCGAATCAGCTTTTATATAAATTATGGCTTGTTATTACACAAGACGTTAATTTCTCGAATTTAGACCGAAATGAAATCAGAAGTACTTTTACCAAATCGCATTCAGAATTAAAACGATTACAGCAAAAGGAAACTATTAAACGTTATCAGTTTATCAATGAGGTTCTTAAAGAAGGTTTAAAAGTCGATGCTTCGATGGCAAAAGACATTCGCGCTAAACTGGATCGTGTTTTAACGCACAAAGTTTGGGGTTACGTTATTTTCTTTGCTATTTTATTCTTAATATTCCAGTCGATATTTAGCTGGTCAACAATTCCAATGGATTTTATTGACAGCACTTTCGCATCCTTAAGCGCTTGGGCAGCAGCAGAATTACCAAGTGGTATTTTGACCGATTTGCTTTCGCAGGGAATTATTCCGGGAATTGGTGGTGTCATAATCTTTATTCCGCAAATTGCCTTTTTGTTTTTGTTTATTTCCATTCTGGAGGAAAGCGGTTATATGAGCCGTGTTGTTTTCCTGATGGATAAAATTATGCGCAAATTTGGGCTTTCGGGTAAAAGTGTTGTGCCTTTAATTTCGGGGACTGCCTGTGCAATTCCGGCAATTATGGCAACCCGAAATATTGAAAACTGGAAAGAACGCCTTATTACGATCTTGGTAACGCCATTCACAACTTGTTCAGCAAGATTACCTGTTTACGCCATTATCATTTCGTTGGTAATTCCGAGTACACGTGTTTTTGGAATTTTAAATCTTCAGGGATTAACATTGATGTTTCTTTATGTTTTAGGATTTGCTACAGCAATTATATCGGCTTATATTTTAAATAAGGTTTTAAAATTGGACTCAAAAACGTATTTCGTGGTCGAAATGCCAAGTTATAAATTACCCCTTTTTAAAAATGTGGGAATCAATGTTGTCGAGAAAACCAAAGCATTCGTGGTTGGTGCGGGTAAAATCATTTTAGCGATTTCTGTTATCTTATGGTTCTTAGCTTCTTATGGTCCGGGAAAAGATTTTAATGAGGCGGAAACTATTGTAAAAGAAAGATTCGCAGACACCAAAATTGATGAAGCTCAGTTTGAAAACGAAGTGGCTTCTCAAAAATTAGAGAATTCATATATCGGTTTAATGGGAAGAGCAATCGAACCTGCAATTGCGCCTTTGGGTTACGATTGGAAAATCGGGATTGCGTTAATTAGTTCGTTTGCTGCCCGCGAAGTTTTTGTTGGAACGCTTGCCACAATTTATAGTGTTGGTGACAGTGACAACGAAGCAACCATAAAAAGTAAAATGCAGCAGGAAATTCATCCTGAAAATGGGCAAAAAGTATTCAATTTTGCAACGGGAATATCCTTATTGCTGTTTTATGCTTTTGCCATGCAATGTGCCAGTACACTGGCAATCACTAAAAAAGAGACTAATTCCTGGAAATGGCCGGCAATGCAACTTGTGTTTATGAGTGGTCTGGCTTACTTTACAGCATTATTAGCCTATCAATTCTTAAAATAAAAAGTTATGATACAGGAAATTATTGCCTTTGCTATATTAGGATTTGCAGTTGCTTTTTTGATCAAAAAATTCTTCTGGAAATCCAAAAAGAAAAAAGACTGCGGTAACGGAACTGATTGTGGATGTTCTTAAAAAGATAGAAACAAAGAAGCAAAGGTTCATAGCTGCAAAGTAAAAAAGCTTCAGATAGAAATTAAAATCTATCTGAAGCTTTTTTGTTTGAAGGTATAAAAATGTCTTATTCTGCTATTTTAAAAGCCTAAAATGACCTGTTTGTATATTTTCTGTCGTTACTTTTGATTTCTAAAACTTATCTAAAATGACACAAGAAGATAGAATGGAAATAATAAGAGACAACAGAGTTGCCCGATTACTGTGGTTTACATTAGGTTTTTTATGCGCTGCGACAATTACTTATTTCTATATGATGTATAAATATATCAGCTAAATTTTTAATAAAAATTTACTTCACCCCTTCCCACTCGGCATAAAACTGAGCAAGAAATAATTCCATAAAACGATGTCTTTCTGCAGCGATTTCTTTACCCTTTTCTGTATTCATTTTATCTTTTAAGAGTAAAAGCTTTTCGTAAAAATGATTTATTGTCGGGGCATTATTCTTTTTGTACTCCTCTTTTGTCATATTTGTCATGGGAGCAATTTCCGGATCGTATAATGCTCTGTTTTTAAATCCGCCATAATTGAAGGCTCTTGCCACTCCAATTGCTCCTATCGCATCTAGGCGATCGGCATCCTGCACAATATCTAATTCGACAGAAGAGAACTTCTTTTCAAAATTTCCGCCTTTAAAAGAGATATTTTCAATGATATTGACTACATGCTGGATTGTATCCTCAGAAACATTTTCGGCTTCTAAAAACGCACGGGCTGTCTTTGGCCCTATAGCTTCATCGCCATTATGGAATTTACTGTCGGCAATATCATGAAGCAATGCGCCTAACTGTACCACAACCAAATCACAATTGGTATCGTTTGCAATTAAAAGTGCATTTTTATAAACTCTCTCAATATGAAACCAATCGTGTCCGCCTTCGGCATCATTTAGTTTTTCTTTTACAAAAGAGATTGTTTTATGTATTAAAGCAGGATTACTCATAATTGTTCCGTGGTATTTACTGTTAAGAAATAGTATTCTTTTAAATAAAAATGTTGATTGTCAAAGTTTTGAAACCTCAACAATCAACAAAAATTTCAATATCAATATTAATTACAAAAATCAATTTTAAATCTAAAATCTGCAATCTAAAATTTATAGTCTCGCTGGTTCAACCCATTTAAAGATGTGTGATTCCTGCGGAATTACTAATCTTTCAGATACTTTTGCCATACGAGCCGGCAATTTCATTAAATAATCACGTGCTTTTTCTGCTTCATCAGTCAAATTAGAGATTTTATCAATTTCCCATTTGGTGATTAATTTCTGCATGATATCAACATAATCATTTGCTGTATAAACACCGATACGTTGTGCAGAATCAGAGAATTGCTCAAATGCAGTACTTATTTTTTGTCCAGATTCTCTTAAAAAGTGAGCTGGCATAACGATTTTTTGCTTCATCATGTATTGAAAAGCCAACATCATTTCGCTTGGATCTACCTGAAAAATTCTGGTAACAAATTCGCTATAAGCATGATGATGACGCATTTCGTCACCTGCAATCATTTTACACATTTTAGACAATTTATTGTCACCAAACTTCTTAGCCATTTGAGCTACTCTGTTGTGCGACACATAAGTTGCTAATTCCTGAAAACTGGTATATACAAAGTTTTTGTACGGATCAGATCCAGTTCCAATATCAAAACCGTCGTTGATTAAATGCTGTGTTGTCATTTCGATTTCACGCATGTTCACACGACCAGACAAATACAAGTATTTATTTAAAAGATCTCCGTGGCGGTTTTCTTCTCCGGTCCATTGTCTGATCCATTTAGACCATCCATTGCCACCGTTTTCCACTTGGTTTATACCTTCCACATCCATTAACCATGATTCGTATGTAGGCAAAGCTTCCTCAGTGATAGTATCACCAACAAGCGTAACCCAGAAATCGTATGGTAATTCTTTAGCAATTTCGCGTAATTCTTTTACCTCTTCAAAGAAGTTATCTCCTTCAGAATTAGGCAAAAAGTCTGACGGCTGCCAAATTTTTTCCACTGGAATTAAATACTGTTCAACGAAGCTGTCAACGTTTTTTTCCAAAAACTGCATCACTTCTAATCTAATGTTTTTTATAGACATTACTTATTTTAGATTTGGGATTTAAATTTTAGATCAACTAAAAATTAAATCTATTTATACTCGTTTACTCCTTCTACCACAGCCTTTTCTGTTAAAGCCATCAAATCGGCAAAATCATAATCTTTTACAGCCATAGCTTTGTGTGCTGTAAAAGTCAGGTGATTTCCTAAACCAACCGGAAACATACCATAGCGCACCATTTTCCAGGAATTGTTTATACTAACCGGAACAACATAAGCTGAGGGCGCATATTTGCAAAGGATTTTTAAACCGCTTTGTGCAAATTCTTTCGGTTTTCCAGTTTTGCTACGTGTTCCTTCAGGAAAAATAACCGCAGATCTGGTATTTTTTTCGATATATTCAGACAAGCCTTTAATTACCGGGATAGCTTGTTTAGGGTCTTTACGGTCAATAAGCACAGATCCGCCATGTTTCAGATTAAAAGAAACACTCGGAATTCCGCTTCCTAACTCTTTCTTACTCACAAATTTACAATGAAAACGTCTAAAGTACCAAATCATTGTCACGATATCGTACATACTTTGATGATTTGCGACAAAAATAATTGGAACTCCTTTCGGAATATCATCTACTCCAGTGACTTTATAAGTAGTTCCAACAAGATTAGTACATCTTAAAAGCCAAAAATTCAGATAATCAACACTTTTTTTGTGTGCCTGATAACCAAAAACATTTAAGCAAATCCATTGTATTGGATGAAAAACCACCAAACACAATCCAAAACATAAATAATAAATAACGGATATGGGATACGAAATTATCTTTTGCATGCTTAAAAAATTAATTGCCAAAAGTAATAAATTAATTTTTAGCCGTATAAAAATTGAAAACAATAACGGTTTTTATCGTTTAATTGTACCTTTGCCACAGAATTTGCAAATTTTTTCTGAATTAAATGAACTTTACTTACCCAAAAAACGAACGCTTAAAAAGCAAAACAACGATTGGATTACTGTTTTCTGAAGGAAAATCGGTATCAAAATATCCACTTCGTCTGGTTTATCGTCAGGAGGAAGATAATTCGGGAGAAAAAATCAAACTTGGTGTTTCGGTTTCTAAGAAATATTTCAAGAAAGCCGTAGACCGAAATTACTTCAAAAGAGTCTTGAGAGAAACCTACAGACTTAACAAACATATACTTTGGAATAACGCAGAAGGTTCTTATTCTATAATGTTTTTTTACCAAAGTAAAGACCGTTTATCTTACGAAGAAATCAATACCAAAACGATTCAGTTATTTGAAAAATTTTTACTGCAAGTAAACAAAACTCCAGATTCTGAAACTAAAAAAGAGTCTTAGTTTTCTCAAACACAACTTTGTTTCTCAAATTAGATAGAAAATTATAAAAAAATTGTAGTTTTAGCTCTAAATTGAAACTTTATGCGACATCTTCTCTTTTTAGTTGTTTTTGTCTTAGTTCTTTCTGGCTGTAATAAAACTGGAGCTTCAAACGAAGATAATATTGTTGTTTCTTCTATTCAAATGCCTGCAAAAGTAGAAAACGTTGCTTATGACAAAAAACCTGATCCTTCTTCTCCAGAACCACCGTCACCTCCGAAATTCAAAGAGCAAATCGAGCAAAAAATAATTAAAGAAGCGACTTTAAAATTTGAAACCGATAATTTAGAAAACTCTTTTAATCAAATTCAAAAAGCGGTTACAAATAATAAAGCTCGAATTATAAATGATTCTGAAGGAAAAGATTTTGGAACTCTTTTTAGAAATCTTACGATAAAAGTACCAAGCCAGAATTTTGATCGTTTTATAAATGATGTTTCTAAAGGTATTTCTTATTTTGAAGTTAAAAATATATCAGCACATGATGTTACAGAAGAATTTATCGATTTAACTTCCCGATTAAAAACAAAGAAAAAACTCGAAGAACGCTATCTCGAAATTTTAAAGAAAGCCAATAAAGTAAGTGAAATTTTAGAAATCGAAGAACAAATTTCTGCTATTCGTGAAGAAATTGAATCCAAAGAAGGGCAATTAAAATATTTGGAAAGCCGTGTTTCTGAGAGTACAATTACTATTGAGTTTTATAAAACAATACCCGAAAAAGAAGGCATTAAAATTTCATACGGTTCTAAACTTTGGAATGCTACTAAATCTGGATTCTACACTTTATCCGATTTATTGCTTTCATTGTTAAGTTCCTGGCCGTTTATAGTTTTATTTGTCGTATTTGCGTATTTTATTAGAAAAAGATTAAAAAGAAGAAAAAAAGAATAATCATGTATCCATATTTAAAAAAGAGATTCATTGTACCCACTGTTGCGGCAGGGTTTTTATTTATTGGAACTAGTTTCAAAGACGATTTTTTTGAAATTGCCAAGCAAATAGAAATTTTCACAACGCTGTTTAAAGCGGTCAATACAAATTATGTAGACGAAACTAATCCGGGCGATTTAATGGACAAAGCCATTAAGAGCATGTTAGGAAGTCTGGATCCTTATACGGTTTATTTTAATGAGCAGGATGTTGTTAATTTCAAAATCAACAATACGGGCGAATATACCGGAATTGGTGCTATGATCGCCAGGAAGAAAGACAGATTAATTGTTCGCGAACCGTACAAAAACTATCCTGCCGACAAAGCCGGATTAAAAGCCGGAGACGAAATCATACAGATTGGTGATGTTTTAATTGCCGATTTTAAAGATGATGCTTCGCAATTACTAAAGGGAACTAAAAATACCAAAATTGCGATAAAATACCTTCGTCAGGGAAAAACAATGACAACTGAATTGATTTTGGATGAAGTTGATATTAAATCTGTTCCGTTTTACGGAAAAATCGATGATAAAACTGGTTATATTGTTTTAGCACATTTTAGTCGTAAAGCATCTAGTGAAGTTAAAGAAGCTTTAGAAAAACTAAAAGCAGATGGAGCAACACAAATCGTTCTTGATTTAAGAGGAAATCCGGGTGGATTGTTGAATGAGGCTATTGATATCTGTAATTTATTTGTTCCGAAGAATGAGGTTATTGTAACTACAAAATCAAGAATCGAAAAACATAATAACACTTACAAAACAAACAAAGAACCAGTTGACACTCAAATTCCGCTGGCCATTTTAGTAAATGGAAGAAGTGCCTCTGCCTCCGAAATTGTATCGGGAGCTTTGCAGGATCTTGATCGTGCCGTAATTTTAGGAAGCCGTAGTTTTGGTAAAGGTCTGGTGCAACGTTCTGTTGATTTAACTTACGGAACTCAACTGAAAGTTACAATTTCCCGCTACTATACTCCTTCTGGTCGTTGTATTCAGGCTTTGGATTATGCTCATAAAGATAAAAATGGAGTGGCTCAAAAAACAGATGCTAAAAACTTTAATGCGTTTAAAACCAGAAAAGGAAGAACCGTTTATGACGGTGGTGGCGTTTTGCCGGATATTGAACTAGACGAAACCAAAATGAGTCCAATTACGACAGCATTGCTAAAAAACGATGGTATTTTTGATTATGCCACGACGTATTATTACAAAAACCCAAATCTTGGAGATAAAATCCCTGTGGTAAGTGATGCCGATTACACGAGTTTTAAGCAGTATTTAAAAACAAATAAAATCAGTTTTGATACAGAGACCGAGATTGCATTAAAAAACACGCTTAACGCAGCTAAAAACGAAAAAATAGACGAAACAATCGCTCCGGAATATCAGCAGTTACTTGCGGCTTTAGAAAAGAGCGAAAACACTTTATTAGACAAAAATCAAAAAGAAATCCGAAATCTGATTCAGGAAGAGTTAATCAAAAGATATCAGTATCAGGAAGGTTTATATCAATTTTATATCAAAAACAATTCAGAAATTAAAAAAGCAGTCAACGTTTTAAATAATCAAACTGAGTACAAAACGATTTTAAAAATGTAAAAAAAGAAATGAAAATTTGTTTACCCTTATTTCTGTTTATTATTTACAATTTATCGGCACAACAAAAACCCATTGAAACCATTTATTTTGAGTTTGACAAATATGATCTGACTCCCAAACAAACCGAAATTGTAACTAATTTTATTAAATCTATTGACACTACAAAAGTAGAGTCGATACAAATTTATGGCTACTGCGATGATCGTGGTAACGATGAGTATAACTATGCGTTATCTAATAATCGCGCCAATACGATTCAGAATCTATTGGTTTCTGCCGGATTCAATGAAACCAAAATAGTCATTCTGGAAGGTAAAGGCCGCATAGTCGTAAAACCCGACACTGTAGAAAATCTTCACGAAACGAGAACCAAAAATCGTCGGGTTGATTTGATCGTGGTAAAACGTAACAGTTTTGGAAAAGGCATTTACACTTCGTTTAAAGATAATCTGAAAGTTGGCGATAAAATCTATCTCGAAAGCATCTTATTTGATATTGGAAGCGCAAAGCTAACTCCGTCTTCAAAAAAAGAACTTGATAAAATTGCCACTAAACTGCAAACGCAAAAGAATCTAAAATTTGAGATTCGCGGTCACGTATGTTGCACTCCCGAAATTTACAGCGACGGAATCGACAAAGACACCAACGAAAGAAGACTTTCCTGGAATCGCGCCAAAACTGTTTTCAATTATTTGAGCTCGAAAAAAGTTTCTAAAAACCGAATGTCATATCAGGGTTGTGGCAATAAATATCCGCTGGGAAGGGGAGATAATTTTGATCGCCGTGTAGAGTTTTTGATTACCAAAATTTAAAGCTTTAAATCCTAAAACATAGCAAAGTGACATAAAGTATTACTTTAAGAAATACTGGTATTCTCTTGTAATTTAACTTATTACAGCTTTAAAAATATTTATTGCAACAAAGTTGCTGTTAAGAATTAATTTAGTTGTGAGGAGTTACTTGCGAGGATTTCTCCTTACTTCGAAATGACAATATTGTAGAGAAACTTGAGAGATAGCAAACACTTAAAGCTTCACCACAAGCAATCCTGAAAAGTTTTTCCGCAGCGAATTACACACTCAGTTTTGTCATTTCGACGTAAGGAGAAATCACATAAGAATTTCCGTAAAGTGAATCGCCAATCTTTGTCGAGTTTCTAGTGAGATTTCTCCTTCGTCGAAATGACAAAACTAAGCGGAAACTGCTTTTGATTTACTTTGTGGAGCTACTTGCGGAGATCCTTCCTTCGTCAGGATGACAAGATTGCGTATAATTTCATACTACCATTTTTCACGCAAACTTGTCATTCCGAGGAACGAGGAATCGCACGCGGGATTCCGTAAAGAGGATCGCCAATCTTTGTCGAGTTTCTAGTGTGATTTCTCCTTACGTCGAAATGACAAAACTTGATGAGCAAACCCGACAGGTTTTAAAAACCTGTCGGGTTTTACGATTAGTATTATTATCCTCTTATCATCTCAATATGCTCGATATCGTCTTCAAGGTACATCTCGCTTGACTGAACAAAACCGTGGCTTTCGTAGAACTTTTTTAAATACAACTGTGCGCCAATTGTAATTTTATCTTTTCCAAAATTTGCTTTTATTCCAGCAATGGCTTCACGCATTAAATCATGTCCCCATTTTCTATCGCGATAATCTGCATGAACTGTTACTCTTCCAATTGAGGCATTATCAAAACTGATTCCGGCATCAAATAAGCGGGAATAAGCTACAATTTTACCATCATATTCGCCAAGTAAGTGCAATGCTTTCTTGTCTTTACCATCAAGATCTAAATAAACGCAGTTTTGCTCCACTACAAAGATCTCACTTCTTACTTTAAGCAAATCGTATAACTCATGAACAGTTAATGCCTCAAAAGGCTTTATTTTCCATTTTAATTCCATTCTAACTAAAGTTTCGCCACAAAGGCACTAAGTCGCAAAGTTAACTTTTTATTTTCTGGGTATAAAAAATGCTGAATCCAAATAAAAAACCCGACTACAAATTGCAATCGGGTGATTTTGTGATCTTGCCTTCTTCAGGAAGACAAAAGCGAAGAGAAACTTTGTCCCTTTGAACCTCTGCTACTTTGAGCCTTTAAAAATTATTTCTTTTTCATGATAATTTCCATGCTTTTATATTCGGCACCATTTTTTGTATCGTACATTTCCAATTTTCGTGTGGTTGGATCAACAATCGTATATACTTCACGATATGGTGATTTTTTTCCTGTTATTGGGTTTACAACATCGCCTTTCAGTTCCATTGTTTTGTTGGCCTCATTATAAGTTCCCATGCCCACCATCATTCCGGTTCCCATGTTATCGATAAATGTGTTGGTATATTCCTTACTTGCGTTGTTGTAAGCGACTGTTCCTTTTCCTTCAAAAGGGGCGCCCATAATAGTTCCTTTATAATCTGTTTCCTGATAACGTCCGCCAAGAAGCATTTTTACCGTAGCAACCGAAGATGCTTTTTCTGGTTTTGCATTTGGTTCGTACCAAAAAGTCATGTCGCAATTCCATGTTCCTACTTCATCTGCTAATAATTTGTGCGGTTCTCCGGGAGTGGCATAAGCTTGCCATGCTTTGGCTTGTGTGGCAGAATCTACAGGTATTTCTGCAACCGGCTCTTCTGTTTTTATACTATCTGAATCTTTTGTTGTAACAACTTCGGTCTTTTCTTCTTTTTTACAAGAAATAAAACACAATACTAAAATTACTAATGTTGCGGTTAACTTTTTCATAACTATTTGTTTTTATGTTTGTTATAAACAAAAGTAAGAAAAATTATAAAGGCATTTGTTTTAGATTCCAAGTTTCAGGTTTCACGTTTCAAGTTAGAACAACTGCCGCTAAGAAAGACATCAATAATCAAACAACGCAAAAAACCTGAAACCTGAAACTTGAAACAAATAAAACTATCTTTTATCTATCTTAACCGATTTAATAATCGCTTCAAGATCCAGCATTAAATCGCGTTCCTGATTGGAAGGCGAATAACAGAAACCTTCAATCACCAGTATTCTATTGTATTTTTCATCTACAATAGCATAATTAATAAAAGGGCCTGCCATAAAATCGTTCTTGAGTTCCCAAGTTCCTTTTGTTTCATAGGTTTTCTTTCCGTCTAAAAGTATCGTAGAGAAATAAGGGGCATAAGCTTCGCCTGTAATCATACGGGTATTGGGTTCTCTGCCTTTGATATAATAACCAACAGAATCACGCATTTTGATAATGTCTGAGACTACGTTATTTTTTTTAAAGTTATGAAGCGGAATCTGGTAAATAAGTAAACTGGTGTTTCCGCTGATGATGTCTTTTTTAAGCCAGATAAAATTCTTTTTATGCAGCATATATTCATAACCAACCGGAATCTGAATATTAATGTGAAATTTATTCTTGATAATTGCAGGATGCAGTAATGATTTACTATTGTCCTCCTGAATTTTTTGAATCTCCGAGTCTCTAATCATCTTGATAATCTGAGCCGAATTTAATTCGAGACTGCAAATTATATCTTCTACTGATTTTGCGTAAATGCGAAAGGTATTGTGCGGAAGGTTTTTACTTCGAATGTATTCGAACTTTTCTGTTGCTGCTTTTTTTACAATAATAATGCTTCGGCTATCGGTCACGAAGCCTTCGAGTAATTTGGCAGGATATTGATTTATTGTAAAAAGTGGTTCCTCCTGAGTAAGTCCCAAAACGGGCGAGGCAAATTTATTACGAATACTGTCGCCAACTTCTCCGTACCACAACTGATCATCGATAATTATCGAAATCGTATTGGTTTTTCCTGATACAGGCTGTGGTTGCTTATCGGTTTTTAGACATGATAAAAGCAAAAACGGTATTATTAGAAACAAAAAATGGGTTTTATTCATTTTTTTAATTTATGAAATAAAACCCAAATTTAGATGTTTTTTTTACTATCCGTTTATTTTAAGTTTCATTCCGGGTTTAATATCTCCATCTTTTATACCATTCCATTTTTTAATATCCGAAATCGTAACTCCAGGATATTTTTTTGAAATGCTGTATAAAGAATCTCCTTTTTTAACGTAATAATCTTCGCTGATGCTTTTTGCAGATGTTGCACTTTTCTTGAAAGAATCAATTGAAGCATTTGATGCAATAGCTGTATTAGCTGTTGAAGTTTCTTGAATTTCCGGAACATCTTTAGAAATCACTATTGTTTTTCCTAAACCGATATTATTAGACGTTAAATTATTTAATTCTTTTAACTCCGCAATAGTCGTACCGAATTTTTTAGCAATGCTGCCTAAATTATCTCCAGCAGCTACAACATACTCCTGAGGCTGACCTGCGTTTTTGTCTTTATCATCTGTACTTGCAATTGCTTCTTCAGATTTTTTCTCTACAGCAGGAATTGATTTTATCTCTTTTGAAGCTTTAACCGGGTCTACATCAGATTTAATTTTTAATGTTCTTCCTAATGCAACGGCATTAGATTTAAGATTGTTCCATTTTTTAATATCCGAAACATTAACATTGTATTTATCTGCAATTGCGCCTAAGTTATCTCCTTTTTTCACTTTATACAGTTGCAAATCGGTGTTTATCGCCTTTTCCGACTGAACCTGAGGTCTAACCTTTGGAGCAATTTTCATTGCCAGTCTTGCTGGTATAGACTTTATTGTAGATTGATACGCAACATAGTCATAAATCTTATCTTCATTAGAAACAAATGTTGCTATTTTATCTTTTGGCAAACGTAAAGCATGTTGCTCTCCCTGATAATAAGGAACTACATTTAACTTATAAGATGGATTTAAAAGCTGAATTTGAGATTGCGGCATGTCTAACAAATCTGCGATTTGCTTGAATGTCATTTCTCTTTTAATGTTCAGTGTGTCGGTTTCAAAGTTTTTAACCACAGCTCTTTCCGGATTTATTCCGTGTTCTTTATGGTACTCAAAAAGATACATTGTTGCTAAGAAAGCTGGTACATATCCTTGTGTTTCTTTTGGAAGGAAATTACGAATATCCCAGTATTTTGTTTGTCCGCCAGAACGACGAATTGCTTTTGTTACGTTTCCTGGGCCTGAATTGTAAGAAGCTAAAACAAGTTCCCAATCACCAAAAACATCAAACATTTTGGTCATGTATTCACTCGCAGCTGCTGTAGCTTTCATAGGATCACTACGTTCGTCAATATACGAGTCAATTTTAAGTGCGTATTGTTTTCCGGTTCCGTACATGAATTGCCAAAGACCGGTTGCGCCCATTTTAGAAACTGCTTTAGGGTTTAAAGCGGATTCAACAACGGCTAAATATTTTATTTCTAAAGGAATATTGTGTCTTGCGAAAGACTCTTCGAAGATCGGGAAGTAGTATTCTGATAAAGCCATTAATCTGGAAAACGATTTTTTCCGATTTTTAAGGAATGACTTTATGATATTTTCTAATCCTTGATTGTATTCAATATTAAAAGGTGACTTTTCGTTCATTGCCTGTAAACGTTGCTTTAACAACTCTGTTGGCAATTCTTCATCAACCGTAACATCCTTATTTATGGTTTGGATGTCTTTTGATAAATCGTCGTAAATATCAAGGCTGGTTAATTCTTTCATCCAAAGACTGTCTGCTTTTGCAGCCATCTCGTTTTTTTTGAAAGTACTTTTAACAGAATCTAAATACGATAATTTTACTTCGGGGTTAATTTCCAGCTTTGCAACTGCACTTTCCTGTGCAAACATAGTTGCCGAAAAAAGTGCAGTAGCTAAGATGGATATTTTCTTTATAATCATATAACATTAATTTAAAATTCTATAATTCAGACAATTATAGTCTCTATATTTCTGCAAACTTAAAAAGTTTAGGGCTTAAATATAGGTAAAAAAATGTTAATTGTCCTATTCTGTTATAAAATTGCCTTTATTCCCGGTAGTGTTTTGCCTTCTAACATTTCCAGCATTGCCCCGCCACCAGTAGAAACATAGCTCATTTTGTCTTCAAATCCGAACTGTTTTACAGCTGCAACAGAATCTCCTCCTCCAACTAGAGAAAAAGCACCGTTTTTAGTAGATTCAGCGATATAATCACCTAATGCAATTGTTCCTTTAGAGAAAGTTTCCATTTCAAAAACGCCTAAAGGACCGTTCCATAAAATAGTTTTAGATTCTAAAATTACCTTTTTGAAGTTTTCTAAAGATTTAGGACCTGCATCAAGACCTTGCCATCCGTCAGGAATAGCTGTTACGTCTACAATTTGTGTGTTTGCTGTATTTGAGAAATCATCAGCAGCAACTACGTCTACCGGAATATGAATCTGAACTCCTTTTTCTTTTGCTAATCTTAAAATTTCAAGTGCTAACTCTTGTTTATCGTCTTCACAGATTGAATCTCCAACTTTACCACCTAGTGCTTTAACGAAAGTAAAAGTCATTCCTCCACCAATAATCATATGGTCTACTTTATCTAATATATTTTCGATAACGGTGATTTTAGAAGAAACTTTAGATCCTCCAAGAACAGCAGTAACCGGTTTTTCGCTGTTTTTAAGTACTTTGTTTAAACTGTCAATTTCTTTAGCCAATAATGTTCCGAAACATTTATCATTTGGAAAAAATTGTGCGATAATAGTTGTAGAAGCGTGCGCTCTGTGTGCAGTTCCAAAAGCATCATTTACATAAATATCTCCTAATGAAGCTAATTCTTTTGCAAAAGCAACATCTCCAGCTTCTTCTTCTGCGTGAAAACGTAAATTTTCCAATAATAAAACTTCACCTGGTTTTAAATCTTTTGCAGCAGTCTGAGCAGCTTCACCTACACAGTTTTCAGCAAATTTAACCTGAACACCCAAAATTTCTGAAGCTGTTTTTAAAATATGTTTTAAAGAGTATTTTTCTTCAGCGCCTTTTGGTCTTCCTAAATGCGACATTAAAATTACGCTTCCGCCTTGCGCTAAAATAGCGTCAATAGTTGGTTTAGCTGCTTCAATACGTGTTGCATCCGTTACATTGAAATTTTCATCTAAAGGCACATTAAAATCAACACGGATTATTGCTTTTTTATTTTTGAAATCGAAATCGTTTAAAGTTTTCATTTGATAGTTTTTTTTAATTTTTTAGAAAGAACAACAAATATAGACCTTTTACTGATGTAATAAATTCGAAAAAAACAAAAAATCGTTAACTAAAACAACGAAAACGTTATAATTTCACAAATAAATTGGTTTATTAAATATTAAACACAATTTCTGCTCTCAATTTGGTCAGGCTTCTTATTACAAAAAAACCTTTCCTGCCTACAGACTGACAGAAAAGGCAAAAATGAAACGAATTATTTTTGTTTTTGGTTTTTATGTCTCGCTACTCTTTTTGGATATAGCAGATAGACAAATTCTTTTGTACAGGAAACATAAGCGTTTCATATTCATTGGTATCATCGCTATTTTTCGAAACAAGGTAATTTCCTTCAACGATTCCGAAATACGTTAGCAAAGGAGAATAAAATGTGATACCGATTCGATGTTTCGAAATATCTGTACTGTCTGTATTGATAATATCGAGCTGATAATTGATAAACGGAAAATAATTATTGCCCAAAACATCGGTAACTCTGTGAAAATTACCTTTAAGCTCTTCTACATAACTGTTTGCGGCAATTCCGGTTAAGAAATGCAATTGTTGGGCTTTTTCATTTTCGGCTAATAATTCTCTGAACGTATTTTTTGGATTGGCAACTGAATTAAATTGCTGACTTTGCATTTGATATTCTTTGAAAGTATCTTCAAACACATATTTATCCCATAAAAATGTTGATGTGTTGTCAAGGACAATTCGATAAGCCAGTTTAATGTTTTTAATTTTCATCTTTTAATGGAACTTCTATTACTAACAAAACGGCGTTTTCAGATAGTGCTTCCCATTCTATGGCTTCTGTTTTTTTGAGCGCTAAACCGTCTTTGGCTTCCAATAATCGATTTTCGACTTCAAAAGCACCATGAATTATGAAAACGAAGACGCCATTCTCCGGATTTTTCAATGTATAAGAATCTTCTTTTCTTCCGTCGTAAACGCCAATAAAACCAATTGCTTTTTCGATTTCGAATAAGTTGTTTAGTTTATTTCGCGAATGGAAATCAAATTCATATTGTTGAAAGTAATTTTTAAAATATTGCTTTCCCATCTGGAAATTAATTTCGAGATAACTGATATTTTCACTTTCATACGGATTAAAAACTTCAATAGACAAATCATCATCGGCAGCCATAACCCTAATTTGCTCTAAGCGCAAAAATTCCTCATTACCATTATTATCTTTATACTCAACACCGCCAAACAGCGGTAAAATAATCACATTTGTATTTGCACTAATTTCTCTTGTGATTGCTTGTTGGGGCGCCAATATTACTTCGTTTAAAACTTTTAAACTTCCGAAAGCTGTTCTGAATAAATCATGGTAATGTTCAAAATTAAAAGTCGCGAAACAATTGTGCTTTTCTGAATGGAAAATACCTCGTGTATCTGACTTATAGATCTGAGCTGGAATTTGCGCTATCATTTTGTGTTGTTTAAATCTAACTTGCCACGTTTATGGTGTGTGCCAAAACGAAGCCTTCGGTTATGTTTCCGGTAACGGTTGCCATTTCATTTGTTGTCGAATCTGAGAATACATTATCGGATGTATTATAAGTATAACCACTTAATCCTTTAGTATATCCGTTTGCTGAAGATGCGTTTACTAAAGCTACTGCGCTATTTGAACCTTCGGGAAAAGCAATTTGGGTTACTAATAATGAGGTTCCGCTTGCATTATAAATGTGTACATGAATATGCGTTGCTCTGCCGGAATACCAACCAGGAAAAATGGAGGTAAAGGTTACTAAACCATTTGTATCTGTGGTTTGTCTGCCTCTTAAAAAGTGTACAGAAGTATAATTTACAGATTGCATTCCGGTTCCTCCGTATTCTGAATAATAGCCGTCTTTATCGCAATGCCAAATATCTACAATAGCGTCTTTTAAAACTTCGCAATTTGCTTTTGTATTTTTGATTGTAATGTTGATCGTAAAACCAACACCTGTTCTGTCCATTACAATATTTGATTTTACCAGTGAAGATGGTGTAATTGTCGGGAAAGGTCCGGCGGTTTCTGACGGCGTTACGGAACAATCACCAGATGAAGAACCGGAACCAGATCCTGAACCCGAACCTGTATCTGTAGAAGTGTCTGAAGAATCATTGTCCTTGCTGCAGGAATTAATAATCGGGATGGCCAAAGAGCCAATTCCTACTAAACCCAAACCTCTTAAAAACTCTTTTCTTTTCATTTCTTTTTGATTTAAATGTTATTTCAATTGAATGATTAACAGTTATTTTCAAGTAAAATTATTAGAAATTACAGCGTTCAGAAAAGTTTGAGGTAAAGGCTAAAATTTATGCGGTGAACGAAAGAAAAAGTTTGTTTTGTAGTAAAAATTTTATTTTTGTTGATTTTGTTTTTGATCTAAAATTGAAAAAAAGGCTTCTTCATAACTTGCACTAATCGGGATTTCGGCATTGTCAATGAAGATCACTTTGTTCCTGATTTTCTCAATCTTAGAAACGGGAATAATAAACGAGCGATGCACGCGAATAAATTCTGTTTCTGGTAATTTCTGAAGTATGGCTTTTAAGGTCATTCTTGCCACAACAGTCTTTTGATTCTGAATATGAATTTTAAGATAATCGTCTAAGCCTTCAATATATAAAATGTCAGAAAACAGGATTTTAATCAAACTGTAATCGGCACGAATAAAAAGGTATTGCTGCTCAATGTTCTGGCTCAGTAATTTTAATTGTAAAGATGCTTTTTCTACTGCCTGCTGAAAACGGGCTAGCGAAATGGGTTTTAAAAGATAATCGGTTGCGCTGAGTGTAAAACCTTCAACAGCAAATTCTGAATGTGCGGTTGTAAAGATAACCATGGTTTTAACTGGCAGCTTTTTATAAAAATCTAAACCGGAAATCGATGGCATATTGATGTCTAAAAACAATAAATCGACGGGATATTTTTTGAGGTACTTAAAGGCTTCATCAGATTTCGTGAAGGTTCTGGTCAGTTCTATGTAATCGATCGTATCACATAAATTCTGAAGAATTTCTAATGCCAATGGCTCGTCATCTAATGCAATTGCTTTTATCATGCCAGTTTTATAGATAAGTTTACGGTGTATTTATCCGGAGTGTCAATAATTTTAAGCTGATGTCTATTGGGATATACTAATTTTAGTCGCTTGATCGTATTTTGGAGTCCAATTCCGGATTCTGAATAAACTGAGTCGATTTTTTTATTGGAAACCCATAAAATGAGCTGATCTTCTTTGATATCAATACTAATACAAATTTCTGAAGTCTGATCGGGATTTACACCATACTTAAAGGCATTTTCTATGAACGATATCAAAATAAGCGGTGTGATTTGTTTTCCAAAACTATTTCCGGTTACTTTATAATCTACAATTACGGTATTCCCTAAACGTGTTTTTTGGAGTGAAATAAAATTATTGATGTAATTTATTTCCTTGGGTAAATCAATAACTTCATCATTTGAATTGGTCATGATGTACCGCATTAATTCTGAAAGCTGAATTACAGCATCGGGTGTTTTATTGTCTTTTTTTAAAGCCAAAGCATAAATACTGTTTAAGGTATTAAACAAGAAATGGGGATTTATCTGGGCTTTTAAAAATGCGAGTTCCGATTTTACTTTTTCTTCTTCTACACTTTGAAGTCTGCCGGAAATGGCAAAAAGCAAACTTGAAATAACTCCGATTAAATAAACCAAAGTTGTATGACTGTATTGTGTTGGCGGGCCTCCTTTAAATTCAAATGGCATTTCTCTTTCCATTTGTGGCGGCGGGCGAAAACCATCGGGAGATATTCGATGCATATTTGTAAAATGAACGGGCTGGTCTCTAAAGTCTAAAAAGTTTCGGCTTGGATGATCCAGAACGGTAGAAATCCAAAGAAAAAATAATAGAAAAATGGCGATGATGCCATAGTAAACGAGCTTTTTATCTGTGAAATATAACTTAGGAATTAAGTAGTAATAGTTAAAATAGAAAAAGCAAAGGAGCGTAAAATAGATAAAGAAGTAAATACGATCGTGTGCATTGGTGTACAAATGCGGCAACGAAAAAATAGTATTTGTCGATGTGAAGGCATACGGCAAAAATAAAAAAGCGAGGCACAGTACTATATGTTTCGCATAAAGTGAAAATTTTGCTTTCATAAATCGAATTTGATCGCTATCGTTTTGAAGGTACAATTGATAGTATTCAAATTTAATGTTATTGCCAGTTTATTTCAAATTATTGCGGTAAAAACACATAATGTTGCGACTCGCTTTATGATAAGGGCTTATTTGCCTTTAAAAATGGTTTTGCATCTTGATTAGTCGTGAACCGGACTCTGCGTACAAGGACAATTACTTATTGACTGCAAGAAATCAAAACCTATAGTTACTGAATGAGTACCTGTATTGTAGTTTCCAAGATCGTTGAACATAACCTGATAAGAATATCCGAAGTAAAATCTGGATTTCATGAAACCAGCCATTGGCCCAACTGATAATGGTTTTGGAAATTGATCGTTTAAGAAACGGTACGAAACTCCAATCCAATAATAATCTTCGTAACGATTGTAACGTCTGTATTTGAAGTTGAAATCGGTTGTAGAACGTTTATCACTGGCAAAGTACTGGTAGTAAACAGATGGTTCGTACTCGATACGTCTGTTTTCACCATCAGTTAAAACAATTCCGGTGTAAACCTGATAATTGGAAAGCAAGTTAGGCTCAACTCCACGGTATTTATCAGTGTTTTTCTTTAATACGTTATTGGCATTGAAACTTAAATAGAAGTTCTTGTTTCGGTACAAAGCACTAATGTCAAAGTTGTTATTTGCTGTATAACGATTATCTGTAACCGACGGATCCAGAATAGGATGTTCTATTGTATTATTGAATTCATCAACATCGATTCTAAAACTATTGAAGTTATACGAAATACCAAAAGACAGGTATTGCTTTGAATAATAATTCAAAATAAGGTGGTGCGCAAAAGATATCTTGGCACCTGTTTGTCTTGTGTATCCGTTTTTATCATTATAAACAGAAAGTCCAACTCCCGAACGATCTAAAATCCTGAAATCAGCATATAACGACTGGTTTTCGGGTGCGTCTTTAATCCCAACCCATTGTGTAAGTCCATTTGCACGAATTCTAAGATTGTCTCCAATACCTGCATAAGCAGGTGAAAGTACAAAAGGGTTATCAGCTAAATACTGCGTAAATACCGGTAGGTTTAGCTCTTGGCTGTAACTTGTTGTTACAGCCATGAGTACTAAGGATAAAATAAACTTTTTCATTGTAATAAATTTTTTAGATAACATAATTTGGGGCTCTAATCTGTTATCTGTATAAAGTGAAATGTCCAACAAACTCTCTTCCATCATTCTCATCATTTAGTTTAAGAACATACCAGTAATCACCAGAAGGTAATTCCTCTCCATTGTATCTTCCGTCCCATTTTTGACCATAGTGATATTTAGCAATTACACGACCGTATCTGTCGAAGATTGAGAATTCAAGGTTGTTGTAAATATTTGTACAACCAGGTCCCCAAGTATCGTAAACACCATCTCCGTTTGGAGTAAAGTAATTGTCAAGACAAACGTCTACATACTTAATGAAATATTCTTTAGTATCTGTACATCCGTTTTTGTCTCTTACTGTGATTGTATATGTACCTGTTTTGTAAATTTTAAATTTATTTTCTGTAGTGAAGCTTCCGCCATCAATACTGTACATATAGTCACCACCTCCACCTACTGCTGTAGCTGTAATAACATTCCAAACTCCTTTTTCTTCAGATAATGATAATACTAATTTCTCATATCCAATGATGTTGAAACTTGCCGTTGGCACTTCACAACCGTTTGTATGTCTCGCCACTACGAAGTGATTACCCGGAGCAACATTGATGAAGATGTTACTTGTCTGGAAAGCACCTGTACCATCCAATTGGTAATCTACCTCTGAAAGGTCTGTAATGCTTTCGTCTACCGTAATTGTAACTCTGTTTGCCGCTTTATTGTCAACACAGTCATAATTTACTTCAGCAGTTGGATCAAGTACTACCGGTAATGGCATATCGATTACTACTTCGCTAGTACATCCTTTACTGTCGATAATGTAAACGGTATGCATACCTCCTGTAAGACCTGTATAGTCTCTTGTGTTTCCTGTTACCGGAAGGTAAGGTCCTTTATCGTTATCCAGACTTTCTGTATAAGGAGCTGTTCCTCCAGTGATTTCAATACTGAATGCACCGTTTTTGTCTCCAACACATACCTCTGGGATCATTGAGTTTGGAATTTCGGTTGCAATAAGCAATCCTGGTTCTTTTACTTCAACATCTTTAAGGAAGATATAACATTCGTTTTCATCCTGAACTAAGATATCATAGAATCCTGGTTTAAGGTTTTCGAATACGTTTTTATCAAAGAACTGTCTAAATTCCGGCTCAATAGCGTATTTATAAATTCCTGTTCCGCCTTTAGCGTTTACTGTTATTTTACCATTATTGAATCCGTTACAAGTTAAATCAGTTGGAACTGCTGTTGCTTCTAATGGAGCATTTGGTTCTGTTAACTTGAATAACATTGATGGCACAGAACAATCTAAGCTTGTTACTTTTACAATGTAGTCACCGATAGGTAAATTTGTAAATGAACCTGGCGTCGTTTGTACCGGAGCCGGAGTGATATTTACTCCTGCACCATTTTGTAACGTATAGATATAGTTTCCTAAACCTCCTTTTGCAAGTACAGTAATAGATCCTGTAGAACCTCCTTTACATCTAATATCAATTTTGCTTTCACGCTCGAATCCTAACTCAGGAACTGGTAAGAATTCTGTAGTGTTAGACACATAGCTCTTACATCCTTTTGAGTCTTGTACAAAATACTTGTATTCTGTTTTAGCATTTGTCACCGGCAATGTAATAGTAGTAAATGAAGCAAATGTTCCTAAGTTGTTAATTCCATCAGCACTATACGTATAAGGTGGTGTTCCGCCTGAAGCTCTCAATATAATAACCGGTGGATTTTTACAAGTTTCTGTTGAGAAAATTTCCACCGTTGCTTTTACCAATGCTGGCTCTGCAATAGTTACTTTGTTAGAATCGTTTGTACAAGTCCAGCTATCATTTACAGTAATATAATATGTTCCTGCTTTAAGATCTGTAAACTGTTTTGCTCCTTGTGATTTAGCTGTAATTACAGTTCCGTCTACCAATACACCGTGTAGTGTATAGATATAGTTTCCTGAACCACCATTGATTGTATTGATTGTTAGTACTCCGTCTTCGTTGTCGAAACAAGTAAGCATTGGTGTAGCACTAATTGTAATACTAATTGGTGTTGGATTAACTAAACTTGCATTAACAGAGGCTATACAACCGAAACCATCTATAACATTCACTTTATAGTTTCCAGCCATTAATTTGTCAAATACTGGTGAAGCGCTGTATGGTCTAACTTCAGCATTAGTAGTAGCATCTACTAATTGGTATAAGTATTGACCTGGCCATCCTCCAGTTGCTGAAGCTACAATTACTCCATCGTTATTACCTGCAAGACAAGTAATTTCTGATTGTGTTTTTGTCACTATAAGCTCTGCTGTTGGTTGGTCAATTGTAAATACAGTTGTTACTTCACATGTTGGTGTTCCTTTTAATTTAGCAATAACATTGTATGTCCCCGCTTTAAGGCTTCCAATTTCAAATGGACCTGCATCTGTTGTTGATCCTGTAAGCGTAACCGGACCAGTAGCCGTAACCCCTGTAATTGTATAATCGAATGCTCCTGCGTCATTGCTCGGATTAAGTTGATTATCAACAAAAGTTAATACTACTTTACCATCACTAGTTCCATAACAAATTTTACTTGCAACAGGAACGGCTTGGATCTCAAATGTATTTGGATCAGAGATGAAATGAACATTCTGAATTGTACATCCTGTTACTGTATTTAAAACTGTAACTAAATAATTACCAATTTCTAAACCTGTAAAGATTCCATCGGTGGTATCAATCGGTCCATATACAGTTCCGTTAATTCCTGTAAGTGTGTACTTGAATGTACCCGGTACATTAACACCTGCTTTTGATTTTACAGTTACTGTAATGTTTTCTTTAACTGCACAAGTTATGTGTTGGTTTACATCGATTACTACTTTATCCATCGCAATAAATGGATCAATCGTGAATGTTCCAACAGCAGCACCTGAACAGTTATTACGATCAGTAACGGTTATAGTATAAGTTCCACCAGCATAATCTGTTTCTGTATAGAAATTTCTAGGTCCTACGTACACAGGAGTTGGTGTTCCGGCTTTGATAAATGTGTAAGTATAATCTTTTGTACCACCGGTTACACCATTTACTGTAATAGTTGCAAAGTTGCTTACATTATCAGTAGTACATAGATATTGAACCACATCTGGAGTTGGAACTACAATAAGATCTGGTTGTGTAATTTTAACCGGGAAATCATCAGTACAACCTCTTCCTGAAATTACACTTACAATGTAATCTCCAGCTATTAATCCTTTAAATACAGGATCATCCTGAGGTGTTCCGCCATCAATACTGTACATGTAAATCGGGTTATCGTTTACTCCATCACTTGTTGGATCTAAACTTGCCGTAATAGTTCCGTCGTTACCATTAAAACATGAAACATTAGTAGCAACTACTTTAAATCCTGTAATTTCAGTTGCAGCTTTTAATTCAAACGTCACTTTGTCCGTACAGTTATTAGCTCCTAAATCGGTCACTATAATTGTATGTGAACCAGCTGTTAGCTTATCAAATACTGCCGGTGTTGTTGTAACTGTTATACCTCCATCAATAGTGTAGCTAAAGTTTCCAGTTCCTCCTGTTGCAGTTACTGTTACTTCTCCGTCACCATCTTTACAAGTTGGCAATACTTTACTATCAATAACTAAATCTACTGGTTGTAAAATTGTTACCGCTGCAGTAAATGTAAATGGACAACCAAATTTATCTTTAACTACTAAATCGTAAGTTCCAGGTGCTTTTACAATGAATTCTAATTCTGACTGGAATCCACCACCAATACTATAAGTAAATGGTCCCATTCCTGTACCAGGAGTAACTACAATTTCGTAATTACCTAAAGCATCAGCACATTGTGTTGTTACCGTTGCAGTAAATCCTGCTGGTAACGGATCTGTTGTAATGTTTACTGTTATAGGAGCAGAAATACATCCTTTTTGATCCATAGCATAAACATACCATGCTGCTGTTGCCGGATTTAATTTTCTTGTTGCCTCATCTGTAAATGTACCATAAGGAGCCCCTGCAGGAACAAATGAATAGGTATAATCTGCTATTCCTCCATGACCAGCAACTGTAACAGTTGCGAAAGTCGTACAATTTGCATTAACATTTCCTTCTTCTGTAACTGTTACCGCAATTGGGTCTTTTACAGTCACCGTAAATTCTGATGGACATTGTGTAGCATCATCTACAACACTAATTTTATAATCTCCTATTGTTAAGTTTGTTAAAACAATTTCAGTAAGAGATGTTGTAACTGGAGCCGAAGGCGTACCAGTGTTTTTAGTAATTGTATATGTGTACGTTCCTTCGAAATCAGAAACAGTAAATGTTGCTGTTCCATCATCTGTGTAAACACAAGTTTTATCTGTAGCCTGACCAGTTGTCTGGATTTTAACTACATCTTTTACTGTAAATGAATCAGTATAAGAACAACCATTACTATCTGTTACCATAAATTTATAGTCACCAGGTAATAATCCTGTAAATACAGCCGGAACTGCATTTCCTGTTGTTGAAATCGCAGTATATGTACCTGTAACTCCATTAATTTCGATAATCTTAAACTCTAACGCTCCTACACCATTTGTAGCCGTCACTGTAACATCGCTTGTAGCCGCTGCACATGTAACTGCTGTTGCTGCGAATGATAGAGCAGATGGTTTGTTTAATGGTTGAACAACTATTGATTGTGGAGCTGTTTCACAACCATTTTTATCTTTAACAGTATACCAAACTGTTTGAACTGTACCGTTATCATCGTCATTTACAGTAAATGTATTTACGGTATCATAACCTGTATTATTAAAGTTATAATAATATCCGGTTCCTATACCTGTTGGTGTACCATCGTGACCTGTTACGGTAATTACCGTTGCAATACTACAAGTAGTATTTGGCGGGAATGCAGCATCAGCAGTAAGTTCTTTAGGCTCCGTAATTTCTATATTAACTGTATTAGAACATCCTTTAGCATCTGTTGCTGTTACATCATAAAAACCAGCTTTTAAACCTGTATAAGTTCCGCTTGTGTCACCTGTATGGTTAACTGGACCTGTAATTGTAAATGTGTATGGTGCAACACCATCGCTAGGTACCACTGTTAATTCTCCATTACTATCAGTAAAACATTTCACGTTGATTTGTGATGGCGTTAATTTTGGTATTACCGGAGCTTCAACTGTAACCGGCAAACTCACTGCCGGACATACTGGTGAATTACTATCAGTAATTTCGAAATGATAATCTCCAGCTAAACTAACTGATACACTAAAATCACCAGCGGTATTTGTTACACCACCTGACACAGCACCATTATAGTACATTTGATATTGGTAGGATCCTTTACCACCTTTTATTTCAACATCAATTATTGCATCTACTGCACCTGTACAGAACAATTCTTTTTTGATTGTTGCGCTTACCGTTAATTCTTTTTCAATAATATAATCGATTGTAGCTGAACAACCATGATCGTCTGTAAGAACGATTGTATATTTTCCAGCATCTTTAAATGTGATGCTGCTTCCTGTTGCTAAACCATTTACTGTAAATGTTTTATTACCATTGTACGTTGTAGAGATTAAAGCATCAGCAAAATCAATTGTGATATCTGTACCTTTAAAACATTGTTGAGCCGGTACATTAAGAACTGGTGCTGCATCGTATTGTGCCGATACTGTTTTCGCTAACGAAACGCAACCATTTGCATCTTGTACATAAACATCCCAATCTAAATCAGTTAAAGCTGTCGCTACTGTAACTGGTACACTAATATCTCCAAAAGTTGTTGGTTTTGGATCTCCTGCTTTAACTACTGCATATTTATAATTTGGTGTACCTCCTGTTATACCTGTAACGGTAATTTGAGAATCTTGTTGAGAACAATATACTGTCGTAGCATTTGGTGTAAAATCAATTGCTGCCGGCATAGTAATAGTGACATTATCGCCTTTTGAGCATAATGTAGTTTTGTCTGTTACTGTTACTGTATACGTTCCTTGTACCAATCCTGTTACAGTGATAACATCTGCTGTAACACCTGTTGCAATTGTTGGCGTATTGTATGGCAATGCTGCCGGTGTACTTGTTACAACAACATCATAATTTCCGCTTGCGCTGAAACTTGACACTGTAAATGTAGCTTCTCCATTGTTATCTGTTCCGTTTGCTGTGTTACAACTCACATTAAGTGAAGAAGTTTTAACAATGTCAATTGGATTAAGAGGTTCAATTTTATAAGGTCTCTCAATAGAACAATTACGTGCATCTGTAACTTTAAACATGTAGTTACCTGCTGTTAAGTTTGCAAATACTGCAGAAGTTCCGTTATCCTTGTAAACCGGAGAAATCATTTCGTATTTCGAAATTGCATATCCTCCAACTACTGTTAATGTAATAGTAGTTTCTTTTAACGGACACGTTGGTGCTGTTGTTACATCAAATTTAATATCATCTAATGGTATGAATCCAGCAATATTCTGAGTACCTGAGAATTTACAGCCATTTTTATCTATTACATAATAGTTAACTGTTTGCGCTGAAGCGCTGGCACTAACCGATATACTATTAACATTAGTGTATATATCACTTCCGTCAAAATTATATGCATAAGGACCTGTTCCACCTGTACCAGTTACTGTTACTACTGCCTGATCTGGTGTAGAACCTGTAGTACATCCAAAATCTTTAAACACTACACTTGCTCCTAAAGCAACTGCTGGTTCAATAACATCATAAGTGTGAGATGTAAAACATTTTTTACCAGAAGTTACTGTAATAGTATATTTTCCATCCGGAATATTAGAGAACACATTGTCTGCTTGTGTAATTCCAATAGGAAGCGGTGTCGCAGTCGCTGATGTAATAACATACGTATATGTTGGTTCGTCATTACCTGGTAATAGGTTTACTGTTATAGTTCCGTTGGCATCAGTTTTACAAAGAGGATGAGTTACAACAGCATCAAAAGTTACTGGTGTTGCTTCTTTCAATTCAAAGTCTGCTGTAGTTGAACAACCTACATTGTTAACATCGCTCATTGTTACGGTATATTTACCATATTTTAAACCTGTAATGCTATTTCCTGTAATTACTATACTTGGATCTGGTGGAAATATATTATAAGCATAACTTCCTGAACCTCCAGATGGTTTTAGTAAAATTTCTCCGTTGCTTGTACCACAATCAGGATGCGTTATGATCTCTGGAACTACTAATAGCGGAGCATCAATTTTGATTGTTTTAGTATCTGTACAATCGTTTTTATCTTTAATTGTAACTGTATGATCTCCTGAATGTAATCCTGTAATAGTATAAGGGAATGTTCCTGTATAAGTTACAAAATCACCACTATCCACTTTTATAGCATATGGAGTTACTCCTACATTGTTTAGCGCTACCACAATTCCATAATTATCCTCAGCAGCACATTTGTTTGCCACTGATAAACCGATAATTGGGCTTTCGTCTTTTGTAATCACTAAAGTTAAAGGATACGTACATCCGTTTGCATCTTTAACGATGATGTTAAAGTTATTGCTTGTTGCAGCATCATAAGGAAGCTCCAATACATTACTTGTGTCTAAAGCACCAGGATTTGGCACTGTAGGTGCAAGTGCTGCAGCATAAGTATAAGGACCTGTACCACCTTTTGCCTTGATAGTTACAAAAGCATTACTACGGCAATTAGCGTTTACTATACCATCAAAATCAGCAGTAAGCTCAGAAGCTGGCTCTGTGATTCTGAAGATCGTCGTTGTTGAACACATTGTTCCACCTATCTCTTTAATATAAAGTGTATAGTTACCTGGTTTTAAATTGGTAATTGTACCATCAAACGGAGATGCCGGTAAAGTTGTACCATCAATACCCGGAATAAATGGTTTATTTGTCAGATTATCTCTAAGCTCATAATAAACGTTAGTAACACCTGCACCCGGCTGTTTTACAGAGAATGTTACTTCCCCATTTGCAGCATTAAAACAAGTTACATTTTTTGTTGTAGCAGTAACGGTAACATCTGAAATTTTACCTGTGGTATAATCTAAATAAGATGGACATCCACCACTATCTACTACTAAGAAAGTGTATTTTGTATTTTGATCTAATTTAATAAATGTATAATCAGTAGCAGTTGTAGAACCTGATGTAGTACCAATACCATAAATTGAATATATGAATGGCGCAGTACCACCTGTAACTTCTAATTTAACAGAAACACCATCGGTACAATTTGCTCCAATAGTTTGTGCATTAAATTTCAAATACGGAAGAGGCTCAATTCTTATTGCATTACTCTCAAACTTACAACCATTTGCATCTACAATGTTAAGGTAGTAATCTCCAAAAGGTAAAGCTGGGAAATTATGAACTGCATTTGCATCTGCTGTTGTATTGGCAGTATAACTCCCAATTTCTTTCATGTTATTATCATACAAATGATAAATAAACGGAGCAGTACCACCTGAAGAAGTGCTTAACGATACGTCAATACTACCTGGTTGTGTACTACTACATGTAATTCCCCATGGCTTTATAATCGGATCAATTTTAGCTGGTTGTAATAATGTTACAGTACCGATAATTTCACAGCCTTTAGCATCTCTTACAGTGTAAGAATAAGTTCCAGCTGCTAAACCACCATAAACAGTTTGGTCTGACAAAGCGCTTCCGTTAAAAATATATTTAAACGGTCCAACTCCTGTAAGTCCTTTAAGCGTTACAGAACCATCTGTATCACCATTACAAGTAGGATTTTTTGGTGTTGCAGAAGCAGTTACTGTATCTGGCGTAGAAACTGTAATTACAGCAGTTTCTTTTGTACAACCATTTGCATCTGTAATTTCAAATTGATAAGTACCAGCTGCAGAAGTTGTATAAGGGAATGATGTTCCGGCGAAAGCTGTTCCTGTTGCAGAATAAGCACCTCCGTTAAATTTTACTTTATAGCTGAATCCGGCTTTTCCTCCAGAAACAACTTTTACAGTAATTGTAGCATCTGTCGGTGCAAGAGCCGTACAAGTTAAATCTTTATCAAGATCTGCACGCACTGCAAGAGCATCGTAAACCGTAACCGGAATAGTTCCTGTACAACCATTAGCATCTGTAACCGTGATAGTATAAGTACCCGCTGATACTGTAAATGTATCTGCCGGACTTGGTGCAGCACCTGTACTAATTGAATACGTGTATGGTGCTACTCCATCTGCTCCTGTAGCTACGATCTGGAATGTATTTCCTGATGCAGTACATTGATTTGGTACTTTAACCGTAACTGTTGGTTTAGTATCCATAGCAATTTTAAGATCTACTTTGTAAGTACAATCTTTGCTGTCTTTAACCCATACATCCCAATCTGTAGTGATCGCCGGATTTAGACTAACCGTTGTTAATCCTTTATAATCTGTATCTAAAGGAGTTACGTTATTTTGTACAAAAGCGTACTTGTAATCTGGTGTACCTCCTGTCGCGCTAACTGTAACAGTCGCTGTAGAAACTTTACAGTTTGCATTTTTATTAGAATCAACCGTTAATGTTAAAGCATCTGTTGGCTGCGTAATTGTAATTGAAGTTGAAATAATACATAATGTTGTTTCATCTGTAAATACAACATCATATTTACCTTCTCCAAGATTTGGCAATGTAAAAATAGCTGCTGTCTGACCTGTTACAGCTGTTCCACCATTTACGGTATAGCTGTATGTTGTTTTAAATCCACCTACATTATATCTGATATTTCCTGTAGTTTCTTTTGGAGTAGCAAAACAATACACATCGTTTAGTTTTGTCGCTATCGCAGTAAACGGATCTACCGGAGGTATATTTTTAAAGAAGTCATCATAACATTTATTACCTGCAATAACTCTAAAAGTATAGTTACCTGCTGTAAGTCCGGTGAAAACACCTGTTGTTGCACCAGTTGTATTAACTACTGGTCCAGCAACAATTACAAATGAATCTGTTGGTAAAATTGCTCTAGATAATGAAATTGTCGCAGTACTAGTCTGACTAGTTGCTGGATTACAATAAATTGGAGTTACATCTACTTTTGTAATTTTTGGCGGATCAAGTTTGTTTATTGTTAATTGACCTGACGCAGTACAACCGTTAGCATCCATTACAGCATACTTAATAATTTGGTCTGCACCATTATCAGTAACTGGTAAAGTATTTACACCTGTAAACGATCCTCCATTAAAACTGTAGGTATATGGAGCAGTTCCTGTATTTGGTAAATCAATGATAACTGATGTTCCTTGTTTTGTATTAGTAACATCACAAGTAAACGGATTAGCATTTGCCGTAACAACTAATTTCGTTGGCTCAGTAATAGTTACCTGATCTGTAACCTCACAACCAATAGCGTCTTTAACTACAATGTCATAAACTCCCTCAGTTACTCCTGAAGGGTTATTCACTGTATATACAGTTGCTGGTGTACCTTGTCTTGTAATAGTATATGTATATGGAGCTTTACCAGAAGTTGGCGTTACTAAAATAGTACCTGTAGAACCTCCATTACATTTTACGTGTGTTTTATCTACTTTAATAGTTAAAACAGTTGGTTTTAAAGTAACTGGTATTACAGCAGTTTCTGCACTACAAGCAGGATTAGCAGAATCTGTTACTTTAAATTTATAATTTCCTGCTACTGTCGCAGTATATGGACTTGTAGTTGTTGTATAAGTACCATTATTGAACGACACCGCATAAGTGTGTGTTCCTGTACCTCCAGCAGAAGTTAATTTAATTGTTGTGTTTGGTGTACATGCAATATCTTCTACAACTTCAGGAGTGATTGTTAATTTTTCTGCAACTGTATAAGAAATTGAGGCAGGACAACCAAAACCGTCTTTTAAAGATAATGTATAAGTACCAGGTGTTAAATTAAAAGTATTAGATGTACCATAGTTAACTCCGTCTTTACTAAATGTAGCTGTTCCCACATATGTACCAGTAATAGTTACTGAAATTGGGGTACCAGTATAACATTGTGTTGCAACAGGATCAATTTTAGGAGCGTCTTCTGCTAAAACAGTAACTGTTTTCTTTTTAAAACAATTGTTTAAATCCTTAACATAAACATCAATTGAAGTTGTTAAAATTGCCGTGTCTACTTTTAAAGTTGTACCGTAAGCTGTTGTTGGAACTGTAGACGGACTCGCTGCGTATGCATATTCATATCCAGGTCTTCCACCAGTTATTCCAGTAATATCTAATGTTGAAACTGTAGTTGAACAGTTAATTTTTGAAGCTGTAACAGTAAAATCGATAGCTGTTGCAGCATCAATAACTACTTTTTCAGAATCTGTTTTACAACCTGTTGTTTTGTCTATAGCTTCAAAATTATAAGTTCCTGAAGGTAAACCAGTATAAGTTACTACGTTTCCTGTAAGACTTGGTGTTCCAGCATTTGGTGTTAAAGTGTATGTGAAATTACCTGTACTACTTACACCATTAACTGTAAACGTTGCTGTACCATTTTTGTCACCCACACATAATTCATCAGTTTTTGAGCCTGAAGCAGAAATTGTAGTGGCACCATTTATGGTTTTAGTATCTGTAATAGAACAACCATTTGCGTCTGTTACTTTAAATGAATAGCTTCCAGGAGTTAAACCAGTAAATATACCAGTAGTATTGTTTCCGGTAACCGGTCCTGCTGTAATTTCATATTTGTATGGAGCAATACCTCCAGTAGTAGTCAATGTAATACTTGTTGATGTTAAGTTACAAGTAATTGCTGCCGGTACAGAGAAATTAATTTTTGTTGGCGCATTAAATGCCGGAACTGTAATTTTATCTGTATCAATACAACCTTGTGCATCTTTTACAGAATAAGTAATATCCTGTGTAGTAGCTTTAAGGGTTACTGTTAATGTATTTACGCCAGTATAAGTTGTGCTTCCGCCAAAACTGTAAGTATAAGTACCAGAACCACCATCACCTTTTGATGTAATGATAACTGTACTGCTACAATTTGTATTGGCTGGGAATGTAGCCGAAGCTTCTACTTTTGTAGGGTTGTTTAAAATAACATCATAAACCGGTGACAAACAACCTTTACTGTCTTTTACCTGATATGTATACTTTTTACTGTTTACAGCACCTACGAAAGCATCTAAATTAGAATATGTTGAAGTTGTACTAAAACCACCTCCGTCAAAACTAAACTCATATGGAGCTCCTGAACCACCTGATCCTGAAACTGTAAATTGTCCGTTTGCATCATTATTACATTTTGGATTTGTTTGGCTTACTATTGAACCTGTTGGCTCTAATTTAGTAACAACATTAACTGCTGTACCTGTAGCAGAACATCCTTTTGAATCTGTAACTTTAAAGATATAGCTTCCTACTGTTTGTGTTTTGTAAACATTAGTTAACATTGGGTTAAAAGTAGTTCCGCCATCAGTAGAAACTTCATAAGTATATGGAGCAATTCCCTCTGTTGCAGTAACTGTAATTTCAGCGTCAGGCGTTCCTGTACAATCAATAGGTTTAGTAACTTTTGTATTTACTACTATTGGTTTTCCAATTTGAATTCCTGTAATAGCATCTGCCTCACATAGATTAGCATCAATTACTGTAATTGAATGCGTACCAGGTGCAACATTTATAAATGTATTAGTTTTTTGAGATGGTTGACCATCCAGACTGTAATTAAATGGAGCTTTTCCTCCATTTACTTTAACAATTAAAGTCGCTTTGTTTGCTACATCATAACATAAGTCTGATGTTACATCCAATTCGATTGTTGGCTTAACAGGTGAAGTAACCGTTACAACATCTGAAGCCGTAGAAGAACAAGTTGATTTATCACGTACTACTACCGTATAAGTTCCGTCAGGTACATCGTCAAATGTAGCTAAATCCTGGAAAGCTCGGTATGGTGTAATACCATCTGCCAAACGTAGTTCGTATTGGTATTTAGGTGTTCCTCCACCTGGGATTGCTGTAATTGACGCTCCTTTTTTACAAGTTGGAGGCGTCGTAATACTAGCTGTTGTTGTAAGAGTCAACGGCGCTTTTATTTCTTTACTGAAACTGCTTGAACATAAACCTGCATCGTCATTTTTAATAATAACATTGTAGATTCCTTTTCCTAATCCAGAAATAGTAAATGGAGAAACAGTAGCTGTATTCCATGTTACACCATTATCAATCGAATATTTATAACCATTTACAGTATCAAAATTTTCTACTGTTAAGGTAATTTTTCCGTCGTTTTTATCGCTACAAGTTGCATCATCAACTAAAGGCTCTGAAGGTTTAAACGCTTTATTACTATCAATAATAATATCGAATTTTTTCTCCGTAACACATGATTTAGGTAATTGATATACTTCTATATCATCAACAGCAAAATCGATTCCGTCTACTTGAGAAATTTCCAATCGCAATACAAAATCTAAAGTTGAGTTGCTGCCCGGATCAATTGTTCTGTTGTATTCTACCCAACCATTAGTTTTAGGTATTTTTCCGGTAGATTGTGATGATAATGGTACTCCTGCAGCATTTTGTAATTCAACTGTCAAAGAAGCATCTGGTTGTGGATTCCCTACTTTCAATAAATTCGTAGCAAAGAATTTAACCTGAATAGGCTGCCCCGGAATAATATCTTTAATTGTTTTTCTATAAAGAACTGCGTTATTTGGAATTGCAGTACCCGCATCAACTGCTAAATACCTACCACCAGTTCTACTATTACTAGTATGATCAATTGGATTCTGCCACCCGTGATAAGGATTATTTCGTAAACTACTCGTAACTGTATATTCACCATTAGCAAATAATCTATCAGCATTACATTTCGTAGCCTCTATTTGTCGCTCCCAACAAAAAGCAGGATTAATACCAGGCGAAGATCCATCTGGAGATGAAGTGGCTGTGTAAGTAAATAAATCTGTTCCGAAATCTTCACGTAATAAATTACTATACGTTGGAACAGAGACTAACTTATATTTTACAGATATTGTGTGAGAACCTGTAATTACATTATCAAATACATTATTTGTAATTGGTGTATTTGGTTTACCATCAATATAGTACTCGTAAGTATAATTTTTACCACCGCTATTAGTAACAGTTGCAGTAGTTTTTCCTGTTCCGTTACAATTATAAACGGTTGGATCAAGTGCTATTGTAGGGTCGGCTGGTTTAGGATCTAAAACAACACCCGACATTGCATAAATACAATCTTTACTATCTTTTATATATAAAGTATGTGTTCCCGGATTAACATAAGCTTCATTTTCATCAATCCAAGTTTTTTGACCGTCGAAACTATATTTATAAAAAGGTGTTCCACCTTGTGGATTAGTAATTCTAACTTTACCCTGATATTCAAATCCTGGCAATCCACAACCTGCCAGTTCAGAAACCCCTGCAGAAGCTGTTAACGGGAAAGCTGGGCCTTTGATCGTAACAGGTCTTGCCGGATCAACGCACTCTACATTGTCATAAGAATATTTAACTATTAAAGAATAATCTCCAGGAGTTAAATTGGTAATTGGTGAAATTGAGTTAAAATTAACACCATCGATGCTATAAGAAACGGTATAACCAGAATCTGCCGGAGTAACATCTACTTTGATGTTTCCGCTATTTGCACCATAACAGAAAACCTCACTTGGAGTAACTGTAATAGTTGGTTTTGCTATAGGAACTACAGTGATTGTAGGTATAGTAACCTTACAACCTTTATCGTCTACTACAACAATATTGTATTTTCCATCTGCAGGAAGAGTTGCAAGTGTTACAGGAATATCAGGAGTTGTAAAATAATCCGGATTACCATTTACATAGTACATATAATATGGTGGTGGTCCTGGTCTTGGAGTTCCTCCAGTCACAGTTACGGTAATTTGTCCGTCACCACATGCAGAAAGGTTTTTAGTAAGTTTAGCACTAGCTGTTAAACGGTAATCAAATACTTCTATTTCTTTAGTCTCGGCACAACCATTGTGAGTCGTAGACATCAAAACTTCATACTTAAAACCTGGTTCAACACCCGTGAATACTTTATAATTATTTTTTATGAATCCAGTGTTTTCAATCTCAACTGTACTTCCTTTTTTTCTAAGGATAAATTTATAATCACCAGGAACATTTTCAATATTAGCTTTGATAGTACCTAAATCACCTGTACAAATAGGATTTGTAACTTCTAGTTTTGTAACTAAATCAAGCTTTTCAACATCTACATCTACAAAAAACGGACATGTAGAAATTACACCGTTTATTAATTCAGATTGTCTAATCTGAACTTTGTAACTTCCCTCAGCAACATTATTAAAAGTACTTTCAGGTTGGTAATTAATACCGTCAAGACTATAAACATATCCTGAATTTTCTGGCGGGTTTGTAACTCTAATTTGTCCTTTTGTATCACAAATTATATCTTGTTTTTCAGCTTTTGGATCAAGCAAGTTTTGGTAAACATTAAAATAATGCATTACCACACAAGTGTTACCGTAATTAACCAAAAGTCTAAATACACCTGCTTTGTCAACAGTATATGTAGGTCCGGTTGCTAAAGTAGTCCAGTTTGTAGCTCCCTCGTAAGGACAGCTATCCGGATTAGGATCACTTGCCGGCGGTACATCTTTTGTTTCCTGCCATGTAATACTTGTTGCACCAACAATTTTAGTGTCAATAAATCTCTTATCGTTTAAACCACATAAGAAAATTTTTGGGAAAGGTTTCTTATCCCTAACGCAACCATAAGCTTCTCCTGTTGCAGGATCAATATTATCTCCTTTTATCGGATTTTTGATTGTTCCTTTAAGGTAGTCCGTTACATTAAAAGTCTGCTTAATTGGTTTACAATTTACAGCACCGCTATTCTCAACGGTATAGACTCCTTCTTTATTTACAGTAACCTGTCTGTTATTACCACCGAAAATAACACCGTTTTGGTCTTTCCATACATAAGTAGTATAACCCAACGCAGCTGTTAAAACAGCAGTACCACATAAAGAAACATCTCTGCTAAATAAACATTTGTCTATACCTACTAAGAAATTGGTTGATGTAGGTTCTCCAACATTACACTCAGATATTGTTGAATAACTACCCTCTCCAAATCCTTCTTTGGTTGTATTTAAAACCCCAAAATATTTAGAAACTGCCGTATTTTTAATCTCGTTAGAACAAGCATCAACTAGTTCATTACAATCTTTTACAACACGAACTTTAAATTTAATGGTATACTCACTACCACCAGCTTGTTTAGAAACTACCATATAGTCTGGTACTGTAAACAAAAGTGTTCTGGTAGCAGCATCATAGCTTGCGGTAATATTTTTATCCATCACCATGATGTCTGAAAGCCCATTAAAAATTACATTTTGTGGGAGAACATCGGTAATTGTAAAACCTTTAGCACTATCATTTCCTTCATTCTTAAACTTAAGTTCATATCGAAGTTCCTGATCCAGATTTACTGATTGAGCGCCGATATTTTTATCATTTGTATCCAGTACATTTTTGCGCAATACAATTTTTGGCGCAATAATTTCTACTGATAAGGCAGTAAAAAACATATAATAAGAATCCTGAGAAGTGTTAATCGTAAGATTAGCATCTGTTTCATTATTCTGTATAATCGTATTACCTGTATTGTCAATTTTTACTACACCGGTATCATAACCCAAAGTGTTTATACTCCCAGGGGTACGACCCGCCAAAATAACATCACCATCGGTAATTGTACTATTAAAAAAGTTTGGTGTACCTGGAGTACCTGGTGCAATTGGTCTTACCAGTGAAGAAATATTACCTGCTGTTGCAGATTTAGCACCTTGTATACTAAGTCCGTCTCCTTTTAAAGAAGCATCACCTTCTAACGCAGCAAAAGCCAGTTTTGCATTTACATCTCCAAACGGATTCGTTCTAAAACCAGAAACAGGAATCACCAACGGTGGATCACTCGCTCTGATAATACCAAAACCATTAAAACTTGTGATAAACTTGTTTGGTAATAACGGATCTTTATAAACTACAAAAATAGACCATCCACCTGAATTACCTCCTGGTGTCACTTTTCCTTCAGAAGTCATTATATCTGCTACGGTATAAACACCGTCTTTAGCATCTTTAACTTCATCTGTAATTTCTTTAAAACACGCGTATGGTTTTGAAGCATATACATTGGTCACTCCGGGTTTTCCTTCATCATAAATGATTGTACCTGTTAAGGGCTTGTAGGCTGCACCAGCTTTAGGTGTTTTTAATTTCACATTAGCAATTTTGCTACGGTCGGCACCCTGATAGGTTCCTGCCCAATACAAAGCAGCGTATACAATCTCGTAACAAGTTCGACTAGCCTGGGGAATTACTAGTGTCGCAGAACTTGAATTAAAGGTGTTGCCATCGCCGTCAATATCGATATATTTCATTTCGAAATTGTCGTTCACCTTACTTACATCGTCGAAGGCATCATTTGCACGCTGGTTTCTTTTATTTTCATCTCTGTTTAAGATGTTGTTTCCAATCACCAAAATATCTCCATTTAAACTGGCGCTATATTCTGTTTTGAAACCTTCTCTTACCTGAGAATAGGAAGATAAACTTAACAATAAAAATACGACTGCAATTAATGCTTTAAAAATAGTAGGTTTTTTCATAGTCTTCTTTTTGTTTTGGGCTTTTCGCTTGTTTTCTAAGGGGCATTAAAAAACAAACTAGAGCGTTCTAAAACTTTTATTATAAATGTCCTTCTCAAAAATTAAGAAGGACGAGCTTTCTAAATATATATTCTATTAATTCTCCACTTTTACGATGGCCATTTTACTATTGTATGGCTTATTCCCTTTTGCCTCCAATGCTTTTGTTGCTTCCTGCAAACCATCGAATTTTTCGTAGTAGATATAATATTTACTTGTTGTTACATTGTAAAAGAAATTAATATCTGAACGTCCTGCCGCAACGGCTTTTGTCAGGAATTGATCTCTTTTCTCAATACTATTATGAACTGCAACAATCATGTAATATCCATTTTCAGAATTTTTAATGTTCTTGATAATCTGCATATTTGACTGGTCTTCTCCAAAATCAAAATCTCTTGCTGTAAGTGGTGTACTACTCAATTTTGTAGTTTCCTTAATACGTTTAAGGGCTGCAATATCCTGATTGTATCTTCCCTGATCGTTTTCGTAAGCAGCACGTTTAATTCTACGTTTTTTCTCGATTTCAGTTTCCGTTTTAATACGCTCTAAATTCGAAAGTAACGTTGCACTGTCTTCTTCCATTTTCAACTGAGCAGCTTTCAATTCGTTTATCTTTTCAAGATACGCTCTGTTTAATGCATCATTTTTATTAGGAACTTTTTTAAGTCTGTCATTATACAGGTTTGTCAATCGGGCAATTTCATCTTTTTGATTTTTGTTCGCCTCTGCAAGTTGTGCTTTTAAAGCTTCTAACTGACTGTTTTCTGCAGCAACACTTTTAAATGGTTTTGGTTCTTTGTAGATTCCTTTTTCACTTAAATCATTCTCTTCCTTCAAGTCATTCAAATCTCTTTGTTTACTAGCTACAGTTGTATTAAACTGTGCCAATAAATCTTTTTGCGTTTTACTTGCACTTTCTATAGATAGTGTTAAATTATCTATTGCTTTTGCTGTATCGTCTTTTGGCGTTGAAGCTACTTTTGCTGCGGCAACCGCAGCAGCATCAGCTGCTAATTTTGCTTTTAATTCTGCTTCTTCTGCAAGTCTCGCCTGTAATGCTTCTGCATCTGCTTTTGCTTTTGCATCGGCATTCAATTTAGCCTGACGAGCTTCTTCATCTGCTTTTACTTTAGCATCTGCAGCTTGTTTAGCTTGTAATGCTTCTGCATCCGCTTTTGCTTTTGCATCGGCTGCTAGTTTAGCTTGCAATGCTACAGCATCTGCTTTGGCTTTTGCATCAGCTGCTAATTTTGCTTGTACTGCTTCTGCATCCGCTTTTGCTTTTTCTTCAGCTGCTTGTTTCGCTTGTAATGCTTCTGCGTCGGCTTTCGCTTTTGCGTCTGCTGCTAATTTTGCCTGCAATGCTACAGCATCTGCCTTAGCTTTTGCATCAGCTGCAAGTTTTGCTTGTAATGCTTCTGCATCTGCTTTGGCTTTTGCATCGGCTGCTAGTTTTGCTTGCAATGCTACAGCATCTGCTTTGGCTTTTGCATCCGCTACTTGTTTAGCCTGTAATGCTTCTGCGTCTGCTTTGGCTTTTGCATCGGCGGCTAATTTTGCCTGACGAGCTTCTTCAGCTAATTGTAATTCTCTTGCTTCAGCATCGGCTTTTGCTTTTGCAGTAGCTTCAGCATCGGCTTTCACTTTTGCATCTGCAAGTAATTGTGCTTGTAATGCCTGCATATCTGCTTTTGCTTTTGCATCAGCTGCAAGTTTTGCTTGTAATGCTTCTGCGTCCGCTTTTGCTTTTGCGTCTGAAGCTAATTTCGCCTGACGAGCTTCTTCTTCAACTTTAGCTTTTGCTTCCTGAGCTTCTTTTATTTTAAGTGCTTCTGCATCAGCTTTTGCTTTTGTATCGGCAGCTAATTTTGCTTGTAATGCTTCTGCGTCAGCTTTGGCTTTAGCATCCGCAGCTAATTTCGCCTGACGAACTTCTTCATCTGCTTTTGCTTTTACTTCCTGAGCTTCTTTTATTTTAAGTGCTTCCGCATCGGCTTTAGCTTTTGCATCGGCAGCTAATTTCGCTTGTAATGCTTCTGCGTCAGCTTTTGCTTTTGCATCTGCAGCTAATTTCGCCTGACGAACTTCTTCATCTGCTTTTGCTTTTGCTTCCTGAGCTTCTTTTATTTTAAGTGCTTCCGCATCTGCTTTTGCTTTTGCATCGGCTGCTAATTTTGCTTGTAATGCTGCTGCATCCGCTTTAGCTTTTGTATCAGCTTCTAATTTCGCCTGACGTGCTTCTTCAGCTAACTGTAATTGTTTCGCTTCGGCATCGGCTTTTGCTTTTGCAGTTGCTTCTGCATCAGCTTTAACTCTTGCATCTGCAATTAGTTTTGCTTGTAATGCTTCCATATCCGCTTTTGCTTTCGCATCTGCAGCTAATTTTGCTTGTAATGCTTCAGCATCTGCTTTAGCTTTTGCATCGGCTGCTAATTTAGCCTGACGAGCTTCTTCTTCCACTTTTGCTTTTGCTTCCTGTACTTCTTTTACTTTAAGCGCTTCTGCATCTGCTTTGGCTTTGGCATCAGCAGCTAATTTTGCTTGCAATGCTTCTGCATCGGCTTTTGCTTTCGCATCAGCAACAAGTTTAGCCTGACGTGCATCTTCTTCTGCTTTTACTTTTGCGTCTGCAACTTGCTTAGCCTGTAATGCTTGAGCATCAGCTTTTGCTTTTGCATCAGCAACCAGTTTTGCTTGTAATGCTTCTGCATCGGCTTTGGCTTTTGCATCGGCAGCTAATTTTGCCTGAATTGCATCTTCATCAGCTTTTGCTTTTGCCTCTGCAGCTTGTTTTATCTTAAGTGCTTCCGCATCAGCTTTAGCTTTAGCATCGGCAACTAGTTTTGCTTGTAATGCTTCTGCATCTACTTTGGCTTTTGCATCGGCAGCAAGTTTAGCCTGACGTGCATCTTCTTCTGCTTTAACTTTTGCTTCAGCGGCTTGTTTTGATTTTAATGCTTCTGCAGCGATAAGAGCTTGTCTTGCTTCTGCATCTGCTTTTGTTTTTGCATCAGCAGCTAATTTTTCTTTTAATGCAGCTTCTTCTGCCGCTTTAGCTTTCGCGTCAGCAGCTAATTTTGCTTTGTTGGCCGCATCTATATTCGCTTTCGTTTTTGCGGTCTCAGCGGCTTTTAATTTAGCTTCAGCAGCAAGTTTAGCCTGATAAGCATCTGAGTCTGCTTTTGCTTTTGCATCAGCAGCTAAAATTGACTGTAAATCGGCAGCTTCAGCTTTTGCTTTTACATCTGCTTTTCTCTTCGCTTCGGCAGCATCTGCTTTTGCTTTTGCATCTGCAGCTAACTTAACTCTTAATGCTTCAGCATCGGCTTTCGCTTTTTCTGCTGCTAATTGTGCTTGTGTTTTTTGTGGTGCTGCTGCTGGTTTATTTGCAGCTACTTGTGCTTTTGTTGCTTCAGCATCGGCTTTTGCTTTTGCATCTGCAGCTAGTTTTAATTTTTGCGCCTCAGCATCGGCTTTAACTTTATCAGCCGCTAATTGTGCTTGTGCTTTTTGTTCTGCTGTTGCTGTCGGTTTGTTTGCAATTGCTTGTGCTCTTGCAGCCGCCGCAGCATCAACCCTTGCTTTATTATCGGCAGCTAATTTTATTCTGCGTGCCTCAGCATCTGCTCTTACTTTATCTGCAGCTAATTGTGCTTGCGTTTTTTGTTCTGCACCAACTGCTCTGTTTGTTGTCGCTGTTTGTGTTCTTGCAGCAGCAGCAGCATCTGCTTTTGCTTTTGCATCTGCAGCTAGTTTTAATTTTTGTGCTTCAGCAGCATCAACTGTTGCTTTTGAATCTGCAGCTAATTTTAATTTTTGAGCTTCGGCAGCATCCGCTTTTGCTTTATTGTCTGCCAATAATTTTAATCTCGCAGCTTCGGCATCTGCCTTAACTTTTTCAGCAGCTGCTAATCGTGCTTGTTTTGCTTCTGCATCGGCTACCGCTTTTGCTTCTGCAGCAAGTCTGTTCTTTTCTGCGATCTCAGTTCTGTCAACTTGCGTAGCAGCCGATTTTGGTTTTGCTGGTACCGGTTTTGGTCTCGATGGATCTATTATAGAACCTTCTTCTTCATCTCCGTAATAGTAATTTCTATTTTTAAATCGGTAAGCAATTGCAAATTCATGAGAAGGTCCCATGTTTGCAAAATTGCCCATTCCTCTTTCATAATTATATTCAATTGCAATGCTAGGTGAAATATTAACCCCTAAACCTGCTGAAACTCCGTATAAAGTATTGTAACCTGCCTGCGCCCAAACTCCTTGTTGTAACGTTAGCATACCTAGTCCGGAAATAACTGTTTTATCTTTTTTGATTTCCGTTTTTATAATACCGGAAAATTTACTTCTGTCAAAGAAACCATAAGTATCAATATATCCTGTATACATTGCGTGTAATTCGATCGCTCTTTCCGGATCTTCTTTTACTACACCTGAACCAAAATTGTAAAGAATTAAATTGTTAACCGATAATCCAAAATCAAGAAACGTAGTTCCGTAATTGATACCTGGATTAACAGTAAGTAAAGTATTTGAAGGATAATCTCCATTCAAAATTTCAACATCATCAGATACAATTTTTCCTTTGTTAAGACCACTTTGGTAGATTCCGACGTTCATACCAAAAGTTAAATTACTGTCTTCCTGCAAAACAATGTTGTGAGCAAAATTCCCGATTCCGCCAAAAACAGTCATTAAACCATAATTCTGCTGAAATAAACCAAATGCGAATGCTTCATTTTCTCTAAAACGACCGGAGTAATTTACCAAATACGTTTGTGGCGCATTTTCAAATTGTACCCATTGTCTTTTGTTATAGAAACTTGCATAAGCGTTAGTTTCTCTCACAAAACTAAATGCAGGGTTAATTAAATATCGATTAAACTTTAATGAATTTCTTATAGGTAATGAAAACGAAACAACTCCATTCTCAGTTTTATCCTGGGAATAGAGTACATTTGAAAAACCGTAAAATAAAGTTATGAATAGTAGGATTTTCTTCATATTATTTTATCACAGTTATTGATCCTTTTTTTTCACCTGTGTCTGCTTGAATGACATAGTAATATACTGGATTTACATTTTTAAAATCAATTGCATTTTGTGGCCAATCACCTTGATAATTGACAACATCTAGAACTTTATCGCCATTGGAGCTTAATATTATTACTTTGGTGTTTTCGTTCTTGTAAACGTCCGGAATGTTCCAATATGGATGCTGGCCGCTTAACTTGACAATGTTTTGAATTACTGATGTTGGCTGCGCCGGTCCGGTAACTTTAAAATCAAATTCTTTAGAACTTGAACAACCTGTTGACTGAGAAACTTTTGCCTTATAATTACCTGGTACGGCTACCACATATGAATTGCCGTTGGCGCCAGCAATGGCATTTCCGTTTAAAAACCATTCAAAAGTCGGGCTAACAGCATCTGTAGTTATAGAAACATTAATCGTTTCTCCTTCGTCTATCGAACTAGTATCCGGGACATCTATACTAGCTGAAAAACTATTACTTTTTAAATCAATTGAACCAGAAGATACACAACCACCAAAATCTACTTCTACTGTATAAATTCCAGCCTCATTTGTTGTAATACTGCGTGTTGTTCCACCAGGGAAATTTACACCATCTTTTTTCCACAAGAACTTATTACCGTCTGTAGCTGTTAAAATAGTTCCTGAACCTGTAGAACAAAATGGGTTTCCTAAATTTGAGTTGATGGTAACTGCAGAACCAGAAGCCGAAGAGCTAACCGTAACACGGTTTGAATATGACTCTGATGTACAAGTACCATAATTTGTTTCTGCGTAATAAACTCCTTCTGCAGTTACAGCATAGGTTGATCCTGTCGCTCCAGCCACAAGGGTTGGAGGCGTTACAGGTCCATTATCTTTAAACCAGTTATAAGTTAAAAACTTAAACTTTAAAGGAGAATCATTTAACGGGGTTGTTGAATCAGCATCGATACTTAACAAATAACTACCACCAGCACAAAAAGTAGCTGTACCATTAAAATTATTAATAGTGTATTGATTGTTATGTGCTCTGTAATAGATAGGGAAAGACGTTTTTAATCCAAAAGAAACAAACTTAGGACTTGAAAAACCAGTAGTTGAAACTCTAAGACTATAACTATCTGATCCGGCTAAATCTGTAGGAACAGAAAAGTTAATCGTTTTTTGATTCGCAGCCGGATCAGAAACACTAATTGTATTTGTGGTAACAATAGTTGTAAAATTATTGGTCGAAAGTTCGACAACAAATACTGTTCCTGCCGGAAATCCTGCATAGGTAAAAGTAGCGCTATAATCGTTTCCATCCGGGCCTGCACAAATTCTGTCAAAGCCTAATTGTTGAGGGCTAATTGATTTTGTTTGCGCGTGCAGGCTCGATTTAGTAAACAGAATTATACCAAATAGAAATAAAATTTTAGAAAAAGACAAAGTAGTTTTCTGAATCATATAGTGCGTGTTCTTGCTAAATCTATATTCTCAAAAAACAAAATATCAATAAATGTTTCCGAAAAATCATACTTGTAATTCTCGATAATGTCTTTTGCAAGAACAGAATACGTTGCAGAAAGTAATTTGTTTTCGTTACACTCTGTAGATAGATTCTTATCACCAGGCGCGATAATAAGGCTATCCTCGGGGGTGGATAGCCCTACTATAGGCTGATTAGAATGATCTAATTTGCTGATAGAAACACCAGCTGAATTGTTATTTTGGTTGTTGCTAAACGCCATTGCTTTGCATAAAGAATCTGGAGAAACTACTGTTTTTCCTGTTGAATTCTGTGCATTTATTGCTATAGGCGAAACCAAAAATATAATATAAATAAAATATTTTTTTATAGTTGGGGCCATTATGTTCTGATCTTTATTTGGTCCTGTACGAGACTGACATAAATTGTGTCTGGGGACTTTATTAATAAAATTTACGCTGAAATAAAAATCGAAATAATCTATTTGTTTCCGCTAGACGCTGTAATTTTTCCTAATTGTAATCTGAAATCAGGCTTTTTAGCATTGTAAATATCAATGAATGTTTCTTTGTTATCACTTTGAGACATCACGTTAAAAAACACGCTATTACCGTACCAGCTCTCTAAATCTTCATTGTTTGAATTGTATTCTGTAAAGATATTTCCGTTACATAGGTTGAAATACATTTCTTCAAATTTGATTTTTTTAAGGTTGGCATCATTAATCTCAGTTTTACTGTCTAATAATACAGCAGGATTAAACCCAGAGATTACAGTACGCTTCATTTCAAGAGAAGCTGTTTCAGCAACATAAATTGCTTCTTTAACTAAACCTGCCTGAATATCAGCTTTAATGTTATCACTGTCATTTAGCATTGTAATATTTGTTGCAACAACAAGAGTTTGTTTTTTAGTAAAGTCTGTTTCGTTTTTCTTTTCGTAAGATTTTACCTCCATACAACGAGAACCGTCTTTGTTACTAGATAAGTAAGATGATCTTACTGCTAAAGAGTTAAATAAACGACACTGAACTCCCTGAGTAAATTTATAATCATCATTGATTGACTTGTAAGAAACTAATTTAGAAGCATTTACATCACCACCAAAGAAAGCAAATGAGTCACCACCAGAGTAGCTTACCATTACATTGTCAAGGATTGTTTTACTACCAACACCAGCTACTGTAAGTCCGTTGAAAGTATCAACACCTTTTACTTTTTTTCCAGCAAACTCTATTCTTACAAATCTTAAAATTCCTGAATTTCCTGCAGCATTGTCACCACCGTAAGTAGTAAGTGTAGGATCAAGATCTAAGTTATAAGAACCAACGTTTCCGAATTTATTGATTGGAGCATCTCCAAGAAGAACAATTCCACCCCAGTCTCCAGCTTTTTTCTGGCTGCGGTTTGAAGTAAATACGATTGGATCTGTCTCTAAACCATCTGCAACAATTTGTGCACCTTTTGTAACTACCAATGTTCCTTTTGATTCAAAATCACCAATGATTAATGTACCTGGTTCAATTGTTAAAACGGCATTATTTGTAACATATACGTTTCCTTGCAAAACATAAATATTCCTTTTCAGCAATTTGGTATTAACAGAAATATTTCCTGCTAAAATTTGGTTTGCTTCTCCATACTCTACTTTGTTAGGCTTAAATTCGGTCCAGTTGTTTAACCAATTGGTGTAGCCCATAATTCCTTTTTCTTGCTGAGCACTCATACTTGTAACGGTCAAAAGGACGCAGATCATTTGAGTAATTTTTTTCATGATAAAGGGGTGTTATTAGGTTAATAATAAATTTGGGTATGCGTAAATGATAAAAACTCATCCCGGTTTTTCTGAATCATCAGATACATCGGGAACGAGTTGATTTTATTAGCTTTTCTAAAACATTGTTTTTGTAAAATCTAAATCATCTACGTAAACACCTTCAAAAAAGTTTTAAAAATTATAGTTATTAATTACATTTCGTTCAAATCGTTGAACTCGTGTAATGATTTCAATGTACTCTCGTAAAATAAAATTGCAGCGATCAAATTACCCTTATCAGAATAAGGCATCATTTTTCTCTGAAAATCAACTGTAGTATCTAAGAAAGTTGTTGTTCCAACAGCCTGTGCATCCAATACTTTTTTGTGTTCACTATCGTCCGGAATACCTAAGTCGGCCATAGTAACACCCGGTTTAGTAACCAAAGCAATGTAAGGAAGGGTTTTCACCAAAACTTTAATACGCTCAATGTATAATTCCAAAAGTTCACCTTTTTGCATACCACTCAATTCTTTTTGATCATGGTATTTGCGAATAAGAGCCGTCGTACTAATAATGCTTCTTGGAGCATTTTTTGCCTGGGCCGAAACAGCACCAGTTGTCAAGAAAAAAAGTGTACTTAATAGAATAATTTTCCCTTTCATAGATTCTGTAATTATAATTGGTTGTTGATGAAAACAAAAATATATAAATTAACTTAAATTGCAACTTTAATGATTTCTTTTTTCAAAAAAAAAGCTTAAGAAAAACTTAAAAAATGGTCTTATGTCGAGAAAATGTGCGTTTTAACGACGTTTTTGTTAAAATTAGTCCAAGAACTACTGTAAGACAAAAGCTATTAAAAATATATTTGTTTTTACATTAATAACCAAAAAAAACGTACGTTGGTCGCTTTTTGAAAAAAAATATTAACAAAAAAGTCTTAATATCTCCTCAGGTTGAAGCATTTATTAACAAAAATCCGTTGACAAAGTGAAAGATTTGCAGCAAAAAATTTCAATTTCTCAGAAATAAAAAGCCTCTTACAAACTTTCCCTCTAAAATTTTTGACTCGACCATTTTCTTCTATCTTTGCTTCATGCAATTTTCAGAAATTTTAGGTCAGGATTACATCAAAAGCCACTTGACAAAAAGTGCAGCTTCAGGCAGAATTCCACATGCGCAATTATTCATTGGGCCAGAAGGAAGCGGAACTTTATTAACCGCAATTGCTTACGCCCAGTACATTTTATGCGGAAATACCGGAGATGAAAATGAAAACGGAAATCATTCCTGTAATTTGAAATTTCAAAACATTTCGCATCCCGATTTGCATTTTATTTACCCTACCGTTACCACCGAAGATGTAAAAACTAAACCCAAAAGTTTAGATTTTATTCAGGATTGGCGAGCCTTTATACAAGAAATGCCTTACGGCGGATTATTTGACTGGTATAAAGTTTTAGGCGTTCAGAATAAACAAGGCGAAATCAGGGTTGAAGATGCCCAGGAAGTTTTAAAATCTCTTGCCTTAAAATCTTACGAAGGTGGTTACAAAATCATGATTATCTGGATGGCAGATAAAATGAATATCGCCGCTTCAAACAAGTTGCTTAAACTACTTGAAGAACCTTCAGACAAAACCATTTTTATATTAATTTCTGAAAACGAAGAAGATATTATTCAAACCATACGTTCTCGTTGTCAGGTAATTCACTTTAACGGACTTCCCGAGAAAGTAATTGCTGAAGCACTGGTTTCAAGAGAAAATATCGATGCGAATCTAGCCAAAAAAATTGCGCATCAGGCACAGGGAAATTTCAGCAAAGCTTTGCATTTGTTAAAAGAAGATGATTCAGAATATCCTTTTGAGCAATGGTTTGTCAATTGGGTAAGAGCCGCTTTTAGAGCAAAAGGAAATGCCGCAGCCATTCAGGATTTAATTTCGTGGAGCGAAGAAATCGCTGCGCTTGGACGTGAAAGCCAGAAAAAATTCATTCAGTTTTGTATCGAAATGTTCAGACAGGCACTTCTACTCAATTATCAGGCTCCAGGTCTGGTTTATATTGAACCAAAGGTGGACAAATTTAAACTTGAAAATTTTGCGCCTTTTGTAAATGGAAATAACATTCACGAAATTTTTAAGGAACTTTCGGATGCTATGTACCACATTGAAAGAAACGGAAATGCAAAAATAATTCTTACCGATTTATCTATAAAACTAACACGTTTAATTCATAAAAAATAACCTAAAATGAATAATGTTGCCTCCATTTTTTTATTAGTCTTTTTAGCCTTAACATTTTTACAATCAGGCTATGAAAAGATTTTTTACTGGAAAGATAATGTAACCTGGCTAAAAGAACATTTTGCCAAAACACCATTAAAAAATCAGGTTCCGCTAGCTCTTTTGCACTTGCTCATTCTGGAGTTAATTTCCGGAATTTTATCTGTTGTCGGAGCTATTCAACTATTAACAAACAGCGGTCGTGAATTTGGTTTTTACGGTGCTATTTTTTCATGCATCAGTTTATTAATGATGCTTTTTGGACAACGATTAGTAAAAGATTATGATGGCGCAAGAACCATCGTTATCTATTTTATTCCTGCTGTTATGGCAGTTTACTGGTTGAATTAATCAACTTCAATTTAAAAAATAAGCCACAGATATTAATACTTTTAAATCTGTTGCAAAAACAAAATTTAGTATCAAAAAAATGAATCCAAAACATCCTTCAGAATCAGTAACTATACTTACAGATTTAGTTTTACCAAGTGAAACAAATCCATTAAACAATCTTTTCGGTGGTGAATTATTAGCCCGTATGGATCGTGCAGCAAGTATTGCAGCCCGCAGACATTCGCGCCGAATTGTAGTGACAGCTTCTGTAAACCACGTTGCTTTCAACAGAGCAATTCCTCTTGGAGCCGTAGTAACAATAGAAGCAAAGGTTTCCAGATCTTTTAAAAGTTCTATGGAAGTTTTCATTGATGTTTGGGTAGAAGACCGCGAATCAGGAAGCAGAACCAAAGCCAACGAAGCTATATATACATTTGTAGCAGTAGATGATAGCGGAACACCTGTAGAAGTGCCCGCAATTATACCGCAAACGGAATTAGAAATTCAGCGTTTTGAAGCAGCCTTGCGTCGTAAACAGCTAAGTTTAGTACTTGCAGGAAAAATGAAACCTTCTGATGCAACAGAATTAAAGGCTTTGTTTTTATAATGAAAATTGTGACAATTTGGAACAATTACAAATGATGAAACTTCAAAAAAAGAAGTATTTTTACCAATTCAAGTGAAGATAAAAAAACAATCTAGATAATTAAGAAAAGATGAGTTCAGACAAAGAAGCCAAATTAAAAGCGTTACAATTAACGCTTGATAAACTTGACAAAACCTACGGAAAAGGAACCGTAATGAAAATGGGCGACAGAGCCATTGTGGAGGTAGAAACGATTTCTTCTGGCTCTCTTGGTGTTGATTTAGCTCTAGGGGTAAACGGATATCCAAAAGGAAGAATTATTGAAATATACGGGCCAGAATCGTCTGGTAAGACTACATTAACCCTGCATGCTATTGCCGAAGCTCAAAAAGCAGGCGGAATTGCTGCCTTTATTGATGCTGAACACGCTTTCGACAGAAATTATGCTGAAAAATTAGGCGTAGATATCGAAAACCTGATTATTTCTCAACCAGACAATGGTGAGCAGGCTTTAGAAATTGCCGAGAATTTAATTCGTTCTGGAGCTATCGACATTGTGGTAATTGACTCTGTTGCAGCTTTAACTCCAAAAAGTGAAATTGAAGGAGAAATGGGAGATTCTAAAATGGGTCTTCACGCTCGTTTGATGTCTCAGGCATTAAGAAAATTAACAGGAACAATTAGTAAAACAAACTGTACTGTTTTCTTCATCAACCAGTTGAGAGAGAAAATTGGTGTAATGTTCGGAAATCCTGAAACTACAACCGGAGGTAACGCATTGAAATTTTATGCATCTGTTCGTTTAGATATTCGTCGTTCTTCTCAAATTAAAGACGGAGAAAATGTTATCGGAAACAGAACTAAAGTTAAGATCGTAAAAAACAAAGTAGCACCACCTTTTAAAACGGCAGAATTTGATATTATGTACGGAGAAGGAGTTTCTAAAACAGGTGAAATTCTTGACTTAGCAGTTGAATTTGAAATCGTTAAAAAAGCAGGATCTTGGTTTAGCTACGGAGATACAAAATTAGGACAAGGACGTGATGCGGTTAAATCTTTAATTAAAGATAATCCGGAATTAGCTGATGAATTAGAAGTTAAAATTAAAGCACACATCAAAGAACTAGCAAATGCTTAAAACTATATAAATCTGTATTTTACAGTATTTTTATCACAACCCGATTGGACTTTAAAATCTAATCGGGTTTTTTATTGAAAAAAAGTAAAAAAAACACGCAACCATTTTAAAAAGCATTCATCTATTAAAGAAATGCGATTTGTTTGGAGTAGCATTCGCGGTTTTTTTTAGAATAAATTTGGTTTGTTATTTAATTAAAATCCGTTAGTTTTCAAGGGCTAACGGATTTTTTTAATTTTTTTTCAAACAAAATCAGGTTTTCAACGCAACCATTTTCATTTTTTACTCTCTGTATATTATGTGACGTTAACTTGAGTTTAAATAATTAAACTCTTTATTATCAACCAAATAATATTTTAACCATGAAAGAGAAAATAGAATTGCTGGTGAATAAAAACCGAAAAAAAACAAGACTAAAGTTTAAAAAAGTATTACGTTTTATTTCAGAAAAAATAATACACAGATAAAAATTTTGAATATAAATAAGGGGTTATTTTAATTCAAAAAAAACCCGACAGATTAAATTTTGCCGGGTTTTATTATTAAGGATTCTTCCTTGAGATCTTCTTTTCCAAACGCTAACAATCCGTTATAAATTTTCTGTCTAACCTGATCTTTAAGTTCTTTTCTGTTATCGTTTGTGAGATGAGCAGTTTCTACAAAAGGCAGGATTCTAACACGCATTTTACCGGGACTTCCGCTTAAAAAAGTATACGAGAAACGCTCTTTGTTATCGGCAAAAACAATCGGAACAATTGGAATTTGATGTTCAATTGCCAATCTGAAAGCGCCATCTTTAAACTCATCCAGCAAAACCGATTCATCATCCGGCACTCCTCCTTCAGGAAAAATACAAATACTTAAACCTTGATTCAAACGGCTTTGTGCTCTTTTGAAAACTTCATTTTTACTTTTTGAAGAGTTTCTGTCAACCAAAATGCAGGTTCTTTTGTAGAAAAATCCAAATAACGGAATCTTTACCAGTTCTTTTTTTCCAACAAAAACAAAAGGATTTCGAACAACAGCCAGCATCAGCATAATATCTGTCATCGAAGTATGGTTTGCGACAATCATATAGCTTTTATTTTTAATAAGCTTTTGTTCGCGCTTCACTGTGTAGTAAAACCCCATGCCGAAAAGGATAAATTTAGCCCAAATGCGGGCCATTTTGAAAAAATAGGGATATCCCCTTTCCGACGCAATAGAAATTAGCAAAAACGGCAGCATAATCAATATCGGAATGGCCATTAAAACATAAAACCAAACCCGCCATAAAACCCAAAAAGCAATCTTTAATATTTTCATAGTTTCAAAAGTAATAAAGAGAAATGAATATTTTGTTACTATTTTAATGTCAAAAAGTAATTCTGTTCTTTTTTATTTCGCAGAGTTCACAGAGTTTTTCTCGCAAAGCACGCTAAGTTTTTTGAGAAAATGCAAAAGCATAAGTTCACAGAGCTTTGACTACTGTTTTTTCCCTAATTTTTTTATATCCAAAACTTTACGACAAAACATACACAATCTTCGGGTAATATTAATTATATTTATAAGTAAAAACTCGTTAATTTATAAATTTCTATTATGAACGAAAATGAAATATCAACCATAATAATTGGTCTCGCTATCCAAATACATAAAACAATTGGCCCCGGATTATTGGAGAATGTCTACAAAGAATGTTTGTTTTACAAAATTAAGCAACGTGGTCTTCAAGTTGAAAAAGAAAAATCAATACCCTTAATTTTTGAGGAAATCAAATTAGACTCCAGTTATCGTATTGATTTATTGGTTGAAAACAAATTTATAATCGAAATTAAAGCAGTTGAATCTTTAACCGTAAATCATTTAGCTCAAACATTAACCTACTTACGATTGGGAAATTATAAACTTGGACTATTAATAAATTTTAACGAAGCACTTCTCAAAAACGGCATTAGAAGAGTCGCAAACAACTTATAGACAAACTCTTTGAGACCTCAAAAAACTTAAAACTTAGCGTACTTTGCGAGAAAAACTCTTCGAACTCTGCGTAATACCAGCACAATAAAAAAACTTCACTTTACTTTGCGCTTAAAACTTAGTGCCCTTTGCGGTTATAAAAAACTTCACGACCTTTGCAGCTAAGAAAAAAACTAGAATGGCAAAAATACTTACTGGTGTTCAGAGTACAGGAACGCCACACTTAGGCAATTTACTGGGAGCAATTATCCCTGCAATTGAATTATCGAATAATCCCGCAAACGAATCATTTTTGTTTATTGCAGATTTACATTCGATCACACAAATTAAAGATGGTAAAACATTAAGAGAAAACACGTATAGTACTGCAGCTGCATGGCTTGCGTGTGGTTTAAATCCTGATAAAGTTACCTTTTACAGACAATCTGATGTGGCTCAAACGGCAGAATTAACCTGGTATTTAAGTTGTTTTTTTCCATTTCAGCGTTTAACGTTGGCTCACTCTTTCAAAGATAAAGCCGATCGTCTTGATGATGTAAATGCCGGACTTTTTACTTATCCGATGTTAATGGCGGCTGATATTTTACTTTATAATGCAGAATTTGTTCCTGTTGGAAAAGATCAAATGCAGCATTTAGAAATTACTCGTGATGTTGCATCTCGTTTCAATCACCAGATGGGGGAAACATTTGTAATACCCGAAGTAAAAGTTCGTGAAGATATCATGCTAATTCCGGGAACAAACGGAGGGAAAATGAGTAAATCTGCCAATAATATCATCAATATTTTCCTGGATGATAAAACTTTACGTAAGCAGGTTATGAGCATTGAAACTGATAGTACTCCTCTTGAAGATCCTAAAAATCCAGACACTTGTAACGCTTTTGCAATTTATTCTTTATTGGCAACTGAAGTTCAGATTGCCGAAATGAGAGCTCTTTACTTAGGCGGAAATTATGGTTATGGACATGCAAAACAAGCTCTTTTTGAATTAATTACTGAAAAATTTAAAACAGAAAGAGAGAAATATAATTACTATATCAACAATCTTGAAGAAGTGGATACTTTACTAAAAAAAGGCGCAGCAAAGGCATCTGTTGTTGCCGACGCAACTTTAGCAAAAGTTAGAAATGTTCTTGGATTTGAAAAGTAAAAACGATACTAAACCCGGCAGAAAATCAAAAATCTGCCGGGTTTTTTATTTAAAAAAACATCAAATTTCTAAAAACCGAAAGAATTAATAACTATGTAACTACCTTTCATTCAGATTGCTACATGAAAAAAATATTCACCGAATATATGTTTCTTCTGCTCACAGTGCTTTTTGCGCTTGGGTTTACATTAGCCTATTTATTTGGAAATATGGAATCTTACGGAATAAATAAAACAGTTGGTTGGGCTTATTCAATTAATAATCAGGTACTAATTTCTCTCATTTTTTCTTTCTCTCAAATTATTTTTATCCTTGGCTATTTAATAATTTTTCTTCTGAAACGAAAAACCAGTTTCTACATTTCTTTAGCACATTTTGAACTCATTATCATTACTTTAGCTTTAATGTCTTTCGAAAATTTTATCGCTAGTTTAGTTACTTCAGTACTCTCTTTACTTTTGTTTTTTGTAGCAATTTTAAAATCTCATAAGTAAAATTACTGGTCATTTATTTTAATTAAACAGCTTCAAATATTTTACCGGGCAATGGACGTATAACTCCTTTAAGCTCCATATTTACAAGGGTTCCCGAAATTCTAAAAATGGGCAAATCACATTCAAGTGCAATGATATCCATCATCTCTTTTCCGTTTTTTAGCAGAAAATCATAAATCTTTTGTTCATCAGCTTCAAGCTCGATAAAGAGTTGTCTCTGAATAGGTTTCGGCTTATTATTAATATCCCAGTTTAAAACATAAATAAGATCTGCGGCGCTTGTTAAGGCACTTGCTTTTTGTGTTTTAATCAAGTCATTACAACCCTGACTGTAGCGATCTGTAACGCGGCCAGGAACGGCAAATACATCCCGATTATAATCATTGGCCAAATTTGCGGTAATAAGTGATCCTCCTTTATCTGCAGATTCGATTACAATAGTTGCCTCACTCATTCCCGCTACAATGCGGTTTCTTCGAACAAAATTTTCCTTATCCGGATTTGAAGAACTCCAAAACTCGGTAATAAAACCGCCGTTTTCTTCCATTTTTGCTACATATTTTTTGTGCGTTTTGGGATAAATCTGATTTAGTCCATGTGCCAGAACACCAATAGTTTGCAAATTATTTTCTATTGCCAACTGATGTGCCACAATATCAACTCCATAAGCAAATCCACTAACAATAACCGGATCAAGGGGCGCGAGATCTTCAATAAATTTTCGACAAAACTCAGTTCCATAAGATGTTATTTGTCGTGTGCCTACTATACTAATAATCTTTCTATTTTTCAAATCGATATTTCCCGATGAAAAAAGCAAAACAGGCGAATCTATGCAATGTTTAAGACGATCCGGATAATTCTGATCCTGAAAAAAAGAGACTTTTAATCCATCAGCTTTAATAAATTCTAATTCAAGACTTGCCTTCTCAAAAATCGTTTTATCTTTTAAATTCTTTAATAAAACAGTACCAACTCCATCTATAGCAGCAATTTGATTTGATTTTGCTTTAAAAACCGCCTCAGCAGTTCCGCATTGAGTTAATAACTTTTTGGCCATAATATCCCCGACTCCATCCACTTTTAGTAGTGCTAATAAATAGTATAATTCCTGATCTGACATTGGCTTAAAATATTATGTAAAATAGAATAGAAAAAAGTTTTATTTCAGAACTGCAAATATGCTAAAAATAAAGTAATTTCTTAATAAATAGATAATATTTAGTAGCCATTAATCTTGAAAAACTAATAACATAAATACTAAACTTCTGGAAACTAATTGTATATAAAAAAAGATCAATTGTTAATAAAAATTGTGAATAAAATTTTGATAACTATATTCATTAGCTAACTTTGTTACTATGAAAATTGAAACCTACATCGGACAGTTATTGTATCGTTATCAGTGTGTAACGGTTCCAGGATTTGGAGCATTCTTAACAGAAATTCAGTCGGCACAGCTGAATGAAAGCACCAATTCTTTTTTTCCACCGAAAAAAATGATTTCTTTCAACAGTCATTTAAAAAATAATGATGGCTTGTTGGCTAACCATATCGCAAATGCAGAAAAAACTTCTTATGGTTTTGCTGTAAGTGCTATTGCTTTTGAAGTGGCTAACTGGAAGAAAACTCTGGAAGAAAACGGTACTATTTTTCTAAAGGGAATTGGTGAAATTCGTTTTAATTCGGAGAAAAATATCATATTCACTCCTAACGATCAAATCAATTATTTAGCAACTTCGTTCGGGTTAAGTCCGTTTGTTTCTCCGATGCTTAAAAAGGAAATTTTCGAGAAAACAATCGAAGCAATTTCAGAAAGAGAACCAATCGATTTGTATGGCGATGAAGAAGGAAAATCGTCAAATTCTTTCTTAAAATACGCTGCAATTTTTATTCTTGGTCTTGGAATTACAGGAAGCATTGGTTATCCATTATACCAAAATCAAATTAACACTAAAACTTTAATTGTTGAAAGTGCTGTTCAGAAAAAAGTACAAAACAAAATTCAGGAAGCCACTTTCTTTATTCAGAATCCTTTGCCGGCTGTAACTTTATCAGTTGATTCAGCGAAAGTAGCCGTTGCAGAAACTAAAGTAATGTCCTATCACATTATGGCTGGTGCATACAGAAGCGAACAAAATGCAAGAAAAGCTTATAACCAATTGATAAAAGATGGTTATGAAGCCCGAATGCTGCCTGAAAACAAACATGGATTATTTCCGGTGTTATACGGAAGTTATGCAACAATGTCTGAAGCTGAAAAAGCACAAAAAGAAATACAGAGAGGCGAAAATCCAGAAGCCTGGATTCTTGTAGAAAATTTATAAAAAACAAAAAACCTATTCGTAAAGAATAGGTTTTTTTGTGACTTATTCTGTCCTTAAAAAAACCTAATCCAACCCTTGTTTTATAAACCCATATCTATTTTTGTTCTAAATCTTTAAAGAACAAAACAATGAAATGCATAGCAAAATTACTTTTCACTTTAGTACTAATTTTAGTCTCAAATTTTACATTCTCTCAACAAGCAATGACTCCAGAGCGGGCTCAGCAAATCGCTTTATCAAAATCTGATACTGAAAGCATGAAATCATCACAGGATTATCTTAAAAAACTCGAAGATGAACAAAAAAGGCTTAAAAAAGAGCAAAACAAAACAGAAAAATATCAAAAGGATTTAAAAAGCGCTCAAAAAGATATTGAAAAAACGAGCAAAAAAATTGAAAAATTAGAAGCTCAGAATCAAAAGGTTTCAAACAGAATTACCACCAGTACACTTTCTGTCGAAGATGCCCAGAAACAACAAATAAAGTTAAAAGAAAACGAACTTGAAATTCAGAAACTTAAACTTAAAAAAATTGACCAGCAGAAGAAACTCGAAAAGATAAGTAGACAATCATAATAACAAAAAACCTATTCATCTGAATAGGTTTTTTTGTTTATCGTGAAACAATTTTCGCATCTTGTGAAAGAATTACTTTCTTGGATTGATAAATAACTAACCTTGCAGATGGAGAATTCTTTTCGCCTAAAACGATGATCGCGCATTCGTACAAGTAATTATCTTTTTTAAATTCATACTGATGATTTCCGCCAGACCCTTCGACCACAAGTTCACCACCATTTATCACTAAATCAGGCTTTTCAGTCATTTCCTTTTTAATCGACCAGGATGCATAACGGTAATTATTGTTCCCCAAATTATCAATTCTGATTTTAAATTTGGACGTTTCTAACACACAAATTGGACTTTGAAAAAAGGCAATACTTGGGTCCAACTTTTTCTTCTGATCGGCATTGAGTTTGCTCTTAAGATCATTTTCAAATTTTGACTGATAATTTACTGCGATCAGTTTTCCATCAATATCCAGCCAAATATCACCCTGATTAAGCATTAAGCCGCGCCACCCCATATCTGACCAGTTTTTTAAAGGATCAGATTTTACAATTTCATTTTTTAATGTAGTGTCAAATACCTCAGAATATCGTTTTATAAAATCTGCCTTATCATTAATATCGGGAATTGGATATTCTCTTTTGAGCGGATAAGAAACCATCTCACCGAGTGCTTCTTTGTTATCCGTTTTAATAGTATTAATAAAAGTTTCGATGATCGTTTTGTACTCCGGTTTCAAGTCCTGACAAAAACTATTGCTGAAACAAAAAACAACAAACAGGGAATAAATTAGCTTTCTCATAAAATTTCTATTTTACATAATGTTTTTATAGTATATTGAAAATGAAAACACTAAGTTACAAAATCTGAAAAACTAATTTATACTGGCCTTGAACATTTTAAGTTCATCCCAGGTAAATTCATCTCCATGTTTTTCTTTTAATCCGTTTAGAGATTCCTCCTGATAAAACTCGAAAGCATCACGAAGCGCCAGAATTTTGTCATCTGGAAGCACCTCTGCAATATCTACTTTTCTAGCCTGAATAAGTTTTATCAAATGCATTTCTACAGTTTGTACCGTCAGTTTTCTGATGCGTGCAATATCCTCAACAGAATTTTTTTCTAACCAGAGATCGTGCGTCTCTTCTACAGTCGTCTTTTTTGGGCCTTTTTGAGCTGTTTTATCAACTTTTTTAGCTGTATACCGTGTTACGGGTTCATCAACCTGAAAAATGTCTGTATTGGTCATTTTATGCTCTTCGCGAATTTTTGAAACTTTATCAGTTTTATAATTCTTGATGGCCGGAGACGTTAATTTTTCTTTGCAGATTGTTTCATGTGAAACCACAATTTCAATCAGCAGTTTTGCTTTCATCAGACGCAAAACTGCTTTAGTTTGTATATCATCCAAAAATGTCAGTTCTTCGTAAAACTCTTTAACTTTTTTAAATTTCTGAATTTCAGCCATTTTACTCAAAAGATCCGAAACCAGTTTATCCATTGGCTTGAAGAAATAATCATAGGCTGCCTCTACTCTTTCCTGAACAAAATATAAATCAACAGCCTCTTTACTAAAGATTTTATTAAGCTGTTGAATGAATTTTTGCGACGGATCTACAAGTCCGTCAATAATCTCCAGTCGCTTGTGAGCCCAGACCGCATGTTTACCTTTTTCTGAACCAGTTGCATTTTCATTATAACTAAAACGATGATTGCGCCATTCTTGCGCAAGATCTGTCCAGTTAAAACTGTTAACCAAATAGTTATGAATAAAATTCTTGGTTTCAAAATGCAGCGAATTTTTCAAAACTTCTTCGGTGGCTTTATTCAAAGCATAATCCATTACATCCTGATCGTTCGAAAGTCCGTTCATTTGTATCGGAGAAAGCAAAATAAGCCCGTTTAAGGACGTTAAACGTGAAAGTGCAACATATGCCTGTCCGGGCAGAAAAACTTGCGATACATCGAGCGCAGCTTTCTCAAAAGTTAAACCCTGACTTTTATGAACCGTTATTGCCCACGCGAGCTTGAGCGGATAATGTGCAAATGTTCCTAAAACTTCTTCTTCTATCTCTTTTGTCTGTTCATTTACCTTGTAGCGAATGTTTTTCCATTCGTACTTTTCTACTTCGATTGTTTTGTTCTCTTCCGGAAAATGAACAAAAATTTCTTCGGGCGAAAGTGATTTTATAACCCCCATTTTTCCGTTAAAATAACGCTTTTCAAAAGAGAGATCGTTCTTTACAAACATGACCTGCGCACCAACTTTAAGTTTTAGATTTTCTTCAACAGGAAAAATTTTCTCTGGAAAATCACCAACAACAAAAGGCTGAAAAGCATATTCATTTCCTGATAAATCATTGATTGCTTGTTCGTTGATTGCATCTGCTTTTGCATTATGTGTTGTCAACGTTATAAATCCGGGATTCAGTTTTAAATCAAAATCCGGTTTTACATATTGATTTAAAACCTGAACATCTTCTTTGGTAATCTGGTTGTTACGAAGATTGTTTAAAACAGATATAAAAACATCATCGCTCTGACGATAAATTTTAGATAATTCAATATACAAAGGCGGATTCTGCTGCATTACATGCGAATGAAAAAAGAATTTCCCTTTGTAATAATTACGCAAAGTTCGCCATTCTTCATCCCGAATTACCGGTGGTAATTGCAGTAAATCTCCAATAAAAAGTACCTGAACGCCACCGAAAGGCTGGGTGCTTCTACGAACAGTCTGCATCATAAAATCTATAGCATCCAGTAAATCAGCGCGAAGCATACTGACTTCATCAATAATCAGTAATTCCATACTTCGAATCACATTTCGCTTTACATTATTCATTTTAAAATGCCTGCGAAGTGATTCTTTATTCTCAAATTTTACGGTTTCGGTAAACTGAGAACTTTCCTGATAGGTTGGAATAAAAGCCGAAAATGGCAACTGAAACATAGAATGAATCGTAACTCCTCCTGCATTTAACGCCGCAATACCCGTTGGAGCTACTACAACAGTACTTTTATGGGTTGTAGCGATTATTTCGCGCAATAAAGTAGTCTTTCCTGTACCCGCTTTACCGGTAAGAAATATTGATTTTTGCGTTTGATTTATGAATTGTAAAGTGTAAGCTGCAGCTTCTGAAACGTTTTGCATTAGGCGTTTATTAAATGCTAAAATTAGCGCATTTTTATAAAAGAAAAAACCTAAATCCTTATGAGATTTAGGTTTTTAAAATAGTTAGTTTTTTGGGCAGTTTATTTTTTAGCTTCCTCTTTTACAGCTGGTTTAGCTTCTGTTTTTGGAGCAGCCTGATATTTTTCATTCAAAGCTTTAATGATATCTTTTGTAATATCAAATTTGTCTTCTGCGTACAAAATCGTTGCAGCATCACCAGTTCCGTAGATGTAAGCGTAACCGTTTTTCTTACCGTATTCTTTAATGAATTTTTTAACTCCACTTACAAGAGAATCCATTTCTGTACCACTTTCTTGTTGTAATTGCTGAGATAAAGCTTGTTGAGCATATCCTAATTGTTGCTCTCTTTTTTGTAACTCAGCACCTCTTTGTTGTGCCCATTGCTGACCATTTGCCTGCGCCTGGCTTTGAAAATTAGCAGCGTCTTGTTTAAAACGAGTAATTTCAGCTTGCAGTTGTCTTCCTTTTTCCTCAGCCTGAGCTTTGTATTTAGCCTCAAGGTCTTTCGCTTCGGTGTACTCTTTCATTAAAACCGAAGTATCTACGTAAGCTGTTTTTACTTCCTTAACTTCTGTTGCTTTATTACACGAAACAACCGAAATTGAAAGTGCGATAATTACTAATGCTTTTTTCATTTTCTAAATTTCTAATTTTTTTAAGTATTGAAGACAAAAATATAAAAAAATAAATAGCACCAACATAAAGTTTAAAAAATGCCCAAATTTTATGATATTAGTTTTATTTATCGACTAAAATTAAACCATAAAATCTCACTATTAAAAGTGGCTTTCATAGCTTTTTTTTAAGCGGTTTTCTAAAAAAAGACAACACAAACCCTCGTTACTACTCAAAACTTGCTTTAAATACGCTTATTTTAAGTTTTAACCGTTTTCTAGCATTAAAATCTCCAACGAAATCTTTTTGTGGTCGAAACTTTAAATTTTGAAGTGATCAAAAAAAAGAATGAACATAATTTACCCTTTTAATTTTGCAATTTTCAAAATTTGATAAAAATTTAAAATTTCGTCGTTTTAAAAAATGCTAAAAAATTTGCATTTCAATTTATCTTCAATTTTTTTCAGCTAAAATTTAAAAACAAAAAAACAGCGTAAAATTTCGAAATTTCACACTGTTTTTTCAATATTGTTTTTATTTATGGAGGGTGTTTTTACTATAAAATATCACTATTAAAAGTGACTTTCACAGCCTTTTTTAAAGCAATCTTCTCTAAAAAGACAACACAAACCCTCAATTACTACAAAAAAGTGCTTTAAATGCGCTTACTTTGCGTTTTACTTGTTTTTTAGGACATAAATGTGCGACGAATACTCTTTTGTACTTGCCGCTTTTAAATTTGATCTTAAACCGATAAAAAATGCGCTGATGAAATTCATTTTTCCGCTTTTGTATTTTTCAGATAATAAACTAACGTAAAATGAATCAAATTTCATTGGCAATACTTTTTCCAGTTTCATATCAACTTTTTCAAAAAGTGATTTAATTGCTTTTTTTGAAAAATGCCAAAAATGAATTGGCACATCAAAAGCTGCCCAAAATTCTCCGTAATGTTTTGCATCAAAAGATTTAAAATTTGGAACCGCAACAATTAATGTTCCAGTTGGCTTTAATAAACGCTTCAATTCCTGAATTTGAAATTCTAAATTTGGAACGTGTTCCAAAACGTGCCACATCGTAATTACGTCGAAAGAATTATTTTCAAGTTCACTGATTTCTTCAACAAATGAAATTCCTTTTTCCTTGGCGATATTTTTTGCTCGTTCGCTTGGTTCTACTCCAACAGTTTCCCAACCGTTATTTTTTGCTGTTAATAAAAAATCTCCTGTTCCGGCACCAATGTCTAAAATTTTACCCTTTTTGGTTTGTTCTGAATTAATCAAATTCAGTTTATTTTTTAAAGCAATATTTTTTACAAAGTGATATGCTTTTTCAAACAATGAACGTTTGTTGTCTGTGTGCGAAATATAATCTTCGCTTTCATAATATCTTCCAAGATTTTCTAAATCCGGTTGTGGAGATGTAATTAGCATATCCAGATTTTCATCATAATACAATTCAAAAATTTCTTTAGAAACTGAATGATCTTTTACAGTCAGAAAATGTTTTTTGTTTAAAACGTCCATTTTTTAATTACAGGTATTTTGGTTTAATTTCATAGCAAACCCTAAAAGCAAAATAATTGCTTTTAGGGTTTCTGTTTTTAATATTTATATTTTTCTTTTATTGTTTCCAATTTATTTTTACGGCCGACAATTTTTCGTTTTCAATTCTAATTTCCGGAATAATTGCAAAACCATTTTTAAGATAAAACTGCATCGGAGATTTATAAAATGTTCCGTCTTGTTTTATCTCATTTTCATGATCGGTCACCCAACCATTCAAACTTGTATTTTTACTTTTTATTTCATTGAGCAAAACAGAACCATTCCCTTTGCCTTGAATTTTATGATCCAGAATTAATCCGAACCAAATTTCTTCTTCTCTCAAAAAAGTATAAATCCAGCCATTGACCTGATTTGAATCATCAACCAACAAATAATGATTTATATTTAAAAGTCCCTTTAAATAAAAATCAAAATCTTCAGTAGTTTTATATATCAATTTTACTGAATATTCCTTATTCCAAAGTTCTCGTAAAACTTCTTTTTCTTCTACAGATAATTTATCTTTTTGAATAATCTTCATAATACAAATTTCAAAATAGTTTCACGTGGAACAATTTGCTTTTTGTTTCAAGTTTAAAGTTTCAGGTTTCACATCTCAATCAAAACTTGAAACTTGAAACTTGAAACTTGAAACAAAATAAACAAGTATAAGTTATCTTCCCATATAAATCAAAAGCACGGAAATATCACTTGGTGATACTCCGCTTATTCTTGAAGCTTGCGAAATTGTAACCGGGCGAATTTTACCTAGTTTTTGTTTTGCTTCAATCGACATTGATTTGATTTTGTTATAATCGAAATTCTCCGGAATTTTCACTTCTTCTAAACGAGTTAGTTTATCCGCATTATTTCTTTCCTTCTCAATATATCCTGAATATTTCACTTGAATCTCTGCTTGCTCTAAAATTTCCTGATCCACATCATTTGATTCGATATACTCTTTTACTTTTTCAAATTTCAGCATATCATCCAAATCAATCTGCGGACGCGAAAACACTTTAAACATTTTATCGCCTTGTGTAATCGGAGCAGTTTCTTTCGCTTCCAAAATTGGATTGGTCTCTGCAACTGAAACACTCGTTTCTCTAAAGAACGCAACCATCTTTTCAGACTCGTTTAATTTTTGCTCCATTCTGCGTAAGCGCTTTTCTGAAGCTAAACCAATTTCGTGCGACATTGGCGTTAATCTGAAATCGGCATTATCCTGACGCAACAATGTTCTATACTCTGCTCTTGATGTAAACATACGATAAGGTTCTTCTGTTCCTTTCGTAATCAAGTCATCGATCAACACTCCAATGTATGCTTCATCTCGTTTTAAAATCAAAGGCGCTTTTTCATGCACTTTTAAATGCGCGTTTATTCCGGCCATCAAACCTTGAGATGCTGCTTCCTCATATCCTGTTGTTCCGTTAATCTGTCCGGCAAAATATAAACCTTCAACAAGCTTTGTTTCCAAAGTATGTTTTAATTGTGTCGGTGGGAAATAATCATATTCTATTGCATAACCCGGACGGAAGAATTTCACATTCTCAAAACCGGCAACAGTACGTAATGCTTTAAACTGAATATCCTCCGGAAGAGAAGTCGAAAATCCGTTTACATAAACTTCACAAGTATTCCAACCTTCCGGTTCAACAAATAACTGGTGACGCTCTTTATCAGCAAAACGATTAATCTTATCTTCTATCGAAGGACAATATCTTGGACCGATACTTTTTATACGACCGTTGAACATTGGCGAACGATCAAAACCAGATCTCAAAATATCATGAACATCCAAAGACGTGTATGTCATGTGGCAAGATCTCTGATGCGTTAAAGGAGTTGTCAAATCAGAATAAGAAAACTTATCCGGTTTTGCATCTCCCTTTTCTTCGTTCATTTTAGAATAATCCAAAGAACGTCCATCAACTCTTGGTGGTGTTCCCGTTTTCATTCTTCCTGCTTCAAAACCTGCCAAAACTAAATCTTCGGTAATTCCTGTTGCAGCACTTTCACCAGCTCTTCCTCCACCGAACTGTTTGTCTCCAATATGAATCAAACCATTCAAAAAAGTTCCGTTTGTCAAAACAACAGATTTCGATCGAATTTCAATTCCAAGCGAAGTTCTGATTCCTTTTATCTTTCCGTTCTCAATAATTAAACCTTTCACCATTTCTTGATAGAAATCCAAATTTGGAGTTCCCTCCAACATCATTCTCCATTCTTCAGCAAAACGCATTCGATCACTTTGAACTCTTGGCGACCACATTGCAGGACCTTTCGATTTATTCAACATCTTAAATTGAATCGCCGTTTTATCTGAAACAATTCCGGAGTATCCTCCGAGTGCATCAATCTCACGAACAATCTGTCCTTTTGCAATTCCTCCCATTGCAGGGTTACAAGACATTTGTGCAATGTTCTGCAAACTCATTGTAACCAGCAAAGTTTTAGAACCTAAATTTGCGGCCGCTGCCGCGGCCTCTGAACCAGCATGGCCGGCTCCAACCACTATAACATCGTATTCTTCTAAAAACATTTTGTTTTATTATTCTCTGCAAACCGTTTAAGGCGATTCTCAGAATTAACTTTTTCTTCTTTTGTTCCACGTGGAACTTCAATTCTATTTCAGGTTTCAAATTTCAAATTAATCAAACCGATTAAAGTTCCACGTGGAACACATCGACAGTCTACTCAAAACCATTCAAAATAAAAACTACATTTATAATCACGATCTAAAACAAACGTTCCACGTGAAACACTTTATAAATCTTAACTTTTAAAATTTTGTTTCACGTGGAACAAAATTTAGTAATTTCTAATATCAACTAAACTCACATGTTCCACGTGAAACATTTTATTAGATTTAAAATCTTAAACGTTTCACGTGGAACATATATTTTAAACTTTTAATAGATGTTTAATTAGCGTTCCACGTGAAACATTGCTATTTTTTCATCTTCTTTAGAACGCATTAAATCCGCATCTGCATCTGATTTATCTTTGTATCCACAGTAATGTAATATACCGTGAGCTAATACACGTTTTAATTCTTCTTCAAAAGAAACATTAAAATCCTTTGCGTTATCTTCAACTCTTTCTACAGAAACAAATATATCTCCGTTTAATTCATTCCCAACTGTATAATCAAAACTGATAATATCTGTTAGTGTGTCGTGATCCAGATACTCTACATTAATCTTATGAAGATATTCATCATCACAAAAAATATAATTTATCTCTCCTTCGTTTTTGTTTTCAGAAACAATTACAGCACTCAACCAATCAGAAAAGGCTTCTTCGTTATCTAAATTAAAATCTGTTTCGTAATTAAAATTGATCATTTTGTATTAAAATATTCTTGAACCTTTTGGTTAAAATTTGAGCGCAAAGGTAACGATTGTCTGTTTAAAATTTCTACACTATTTAAATATTCTAATAATGAGCTTGGTAAAGCATTTGTTCTATTAGAAAATTCAGTCTTATTTGTTTCAGATTGACGTTTCGTATCCTGACCTTGTTGCTGAACTGCGTTGTTTAATTTTAGTAATTCTTGTTGAATATTTAAAATTCTCTGAAGGTTCTCGTTCTTAAATCCTTTATTTAAAAGTTGCTTTTCGGATTGTTTCATTTGATCAATAACAGATTTACCTTGTCCGTCTAAACCTTTTTTAGCTAATTCATTTTGTAATGCTTCACGAAGTTTTACTTGTTCTTTATAAATCTCCATAATCTTTTCAGCATCTCCTTCTCCATCATTTCCGTCTTTTCCATCATTTCCTTTTCCTCCGTTTTTGTTTCCTTGTCCTTCTTTGCCCTGACCGTTTTTACCTTGTCCATCTTTACCCTGACCTTGCTTACTTTCGCTTCCTTGACCTTGTTGACTATCTCCGGGTTTATTACCTTCTTTCATTCCTTCCTTCATTTTATCAGCTAAACCTTTTTGCTTTTGTATAATATCAGGTAATTGCATTCCTTGTCCATCACCCGGTTTTGGTTTTCCAGATCCCGGTTTAGACATAGACATTTGCATGTTGTTTAATAAATCACTTAAAAAGTCGGCCAGCTTATTTGCAGATGAAGTGGCGTACTGCTGGTGCGAAACTCCTTTTGGAATCTGAACATCGGTCAAAGTTTCAATTGCTTTATCTATATTGTATTGCACGTTTCCAATTTCCTTCGTTACATCTTCTGCTACTTTTGGATTTCTTAATGACAATGCAAACAAACTATCATCAACATGTTTGAACTGTTGTTTTAAATTCTGCTGGATTTTTATATTCTTAGTATAAGCAGATGAACCTAATTTCATTGATTTAAATTGTTTCATTACATCTTCCTGAGATAAAGAATATGCAAGAAGATTATCCAAAACCTGACGAAGCATTGCAACATCTTCTTCTAATTGTTCCTGTTCTCCACCATCCATACTCGACTCCATTTGCTTTGCCATACTCTTCATTTTCTGAGCAGCACTTTTCTGTTTTTGTTTAGCCGAAGAAGTATTCTTTTTCTCTAACTCTTCTGAAGCTTTTTGCAAATCATTATCAAGGTCTTTTTCTTTTGAAGCATCCTGCGTAATCTCCAAAGGAGCTTTCAATGTTTTATTTTCTTCTTTCAAATCTTTTAAGTCTTCCTGTATTTTATCAAAAGACTTATTAATATCATCTTGCTTTTCTTTCGTGTTTTCTTTCTCTTTATTTGATAACTGTTCTTGCTGATCTGAAAGTTTATTCAACTTTTCAGCAACCTGTTCTGCCTTCTTAGAAACATAAAAACGCTTGGTCAATTCAACTAATTGTTCTAAATTACGAGATTGGTTTTTACTGATTTGTTTGAACTTTTCCATCTTATCAAACAAATCTTCGTTATTTAATTTATCGTTTAAGTTCTTTAATTCATCTAATAATTTTTGATTTTTCTCTAAATCCTTTTCTGCATTATCTAAACGTTTTTGTAAATCTTCAGCAGTTTTATCGTTCTTCTCGTCTTTGAATTTATCTAAATTCTTATTCATCTTTTCAGCAAACTGTTTCATTATTTCGTCTTGTTGTTTTTGACGTTTGATAAAATCATTGATCTTCTGCTGATCTTTAAATTCTAAATTATCTTTTTCTTTTCCGGTATTCTGAATCTTATCCATTTCAGAAATCTGCTTGGTCTGATTCTTTAATGATTTTTCCAGACTATTTATATTCTGATTTTGTTGTTGCAATTCTGCATCCTGAATCTCATCGGCAGTAGAAACTCTGTCTGAAAACACAGAAGACTTTGTACTCTTAAAATGATGAGGCGCATCGTTATCAAAAACTTCAAAATAGTATTCATAAGATACTCCTTCTTCTACAGCAAGATTACTTGGGAAATTAAAAACGAACTGATCAAACACAGCTTGCTTTACCGGAATAGTTCCGCGCTTTGCTGTTTGAGGTTTACCTCTTTCGTAATAAACAATCTGCAATTTTGATAAACCATAGTCATCACCCATTCTTCCTAAAACATAATTTTTATCCAGCTTTAAACTATCCGGTGCTGGAGAAACTGTGATTGTTGGATGCTGATCTTTGATAACAGACAGCTGATAATCTAATTTTTCATAGTTTTTGACCTTATTATTTGAAGTAAGAATTTGATATTCTGTATTTTGACTGATATTTTTTACCAGTTTAAACTCATTTTCAGCTTTTGTAAATCTTAAAACTGCATTCTCATCCTTCCAGACAATCTCTTGTGTTGATTGTGTATTCATTTTCCAGGTCACTGTAGTTCCCTCTGGAACGATACCATTTCCTGTTCCCTGAATTGTTTCCGATTTCTTTTTTAAGTATGCCGGGAAATTCAGAACCATTTCAAAGTTGGCAATTGATGGAACTGTAATAACTTTTAATTCATATTCATCAGATGAAACTGCATTGCCTTCAAAAGAAAAAGCAACATTACTAACTGGCTTCTCAATTTTAAATTCAAACTTTCCTGGCTGAGAAGATTCCATAAAATAACTTTCGCTACCAATATGAATCATGACATTTTCTGGAACTACCTTTCCATCGGTTTCTACTTTTACAACAAAATCTTTGTTTTGTTCTGTTTGAAGATTACCATTTAAAACTACAAATTTGAATGGAGCCGGCGGTAAAAATGAAGCATTAAAATGTACTACTCTATTAAAACTTTGAGATATTACTGTACTGTTTCCCGAAATATAAAACACAGCAAAAAGTAAAATCGGAATAATTGCTAATGGCAAATACTTCTTATTAGTATTAAAATTAATTGCGTTTCCAAAAGGGATTGGTTGCAAAGAATTAGCTTTTTGCTCTATTGAAGCTAACATTAATTCTGAACTTTCACTTGAATTTTCATTTGAAGAAAGCTGCAAAAAGTTCGTTAGTTTATCACTTACTTCTGTAAAATGATTTCCAATAATTGCCGAAGCCTGATTATAATCAATTCCTTTTTGAAGTTTTAACAATTTAAAAATCGGAAACAAGATAAATCGAAACAACAGGAATACTTCTACTCCAATAAATAACCAAAATAAAAGGGTTCTTCCTGCAGGTTTTAACCATAGAAAATACTCAACAAAAAGCGTGAATAGAAAATACAATAACCCAAAACCAATAAAAAGAAGTGCTCCTTTTATCAATTCATTTGTATAATACTTTTTAATAAACCCTTCTAACTTTTGATATATTGCCGATGATGTTTTCAAAATAAAATCTCTTTTGATTGTAACCCATAAAAGTACTAATTATAATTAGAAAATGATCAATTAGAAAATTAGTCAATGAAGCTATGGTTAAGACATTATCTCATTAAACTCATTTTCTAATTTTCTAATTCAGAGTTGTATCTTTGCAACAAAATATATACAAAATGTCAAAGCAAGTTCGGGTGCGTTTTGCACCAAGTCCAACAGGACCATTACATATTGGCGGAGTTCGTACTGCCCTATTTAATTATTTATTTGCAAAAAAACATAACGGTGTTTTCTATCTAAGAATTGAAGATACAGATCAGACTCGTTTTGTTCCTGGTGCAGAAGCTTACATTATGGAAGCTTTAGAATGGTTAGGAATTTCACCAGAAGAAACTGTTGGAAAAAATGAGAAATTTGGTCCATACAGACAAAGCGATCGTAAAGACTTATACCAAAAATATGCTGACGAATTGATCAATTCCGGTTGGGCTTATTATGCTTTTGATACTCCTGAAGCTCTTGATGCTTTGAGAAAAGAACAAGAAGCGGATGGAAAAACTTTTATTTACAACCATACAATTCGTGAAAAGCTAGATACCTCTTTGGTAATTTCTGCTGAAGAAGTTGCTAAAAGAATTGCCAATGGAGAACATTATGTGATACGTTTTAAAACTCCGGTTGATGAAACTTTACATTTAAAAGATATCATTCGTGGTGATGTAAAATTTGAAACAAGCTTACTTGATGATAAAGTTCTTTTTAAAAGTGATGGAATGCCAACGTATCATTTAGCTAATATTGTTGATGATCATTTGATGGAAACTTCACATGTAATTCGTGGTGAAGAATGGTTGCCTTCTATGCCTCTTCACGTTTTATTGTACAGAGCTTTTGGTTGGGATGCTCCCGAATTTGCACATTTGCCTTTGATATTGAAACCAATTGGAAATGGAAAATTATCTAAAAGAGATGGTGATAAATTAGGATTTCCTGTGTTTCCTTTAGAATGGAAAACGGAAGAAGGAATCTCATCTGGTTACAGAGAGAAAGGATTTTTCCCGGAAGCGGTTGTAAATTTCCTTGCTTTGTTAGGCTGGAATGATGGAACTGAAAAAGAATTATATTCTCTTGAAGAATTGGTAGAAGCTTTTGACTTAAACCGAGTTCATAAAGCAGGAGCAAAATTTGATCCTGAGAAAAATAAATGGTTCAATCACCAATATCTTATCAAACAAAATGATGCAGATTTAGCGAAAGACTTCTCTCCTATTTTAGAAGAAAAAGGTGTTGATATTTCTAAATATGATGTTACAAGAATCGTTTCTTTGATTAAAGAACGTGCTAATTTTGTTTCTGACTTTTGGGATTTAACTGATTTCTTTTTTCAGGCGCCAACGTCGTATGATGAAAAAGCAAGCAAAAACTGGAAAGAAGAAACTCCAGCTTTAATGCAGGAACTGATTTCTACTCTTGAATATATTGAAGGTTTTGATTCAGCAAATATTGAAGCAATCGTAAAAGACTGGTTGACTAAAAATGAAATTGGTATGGGTAAAGTAATGCAACCTTTCCGCTTAAGTTTGGTTGGAGCTCTAAAAGGTCCTCACCTATTTGATATTGTTGAAATCATCGGAAAAGAAGAAACTATTTCGAGAATTCAGAAAGCAATTTCAACTTTATAAAATACTTTACCATTAAGATATTAAGTTTATCAAGCTCAACTTAATAGAAAAAAAAAGGTTCATAAAGCTTAATTGTCTTGACAAAACTTTTACCTTAATTTTCTAAATGACCTTAATGGTTCAAAAAAACAAACGCTAAGCAACATCTAAAAAATGTTCTTAGCGTTTTTTTAATATCTAATAATTTTATTTTAGAAGAATTTTCGTAATTTACCAGATCATAAAAACTAAATTAATATTACCATGGGTACAGCATTTATTATTATAATAGTCTTCGGATTATTTATTTTACTGTCGTCTTTCTTTACAGTAAAACAACAATCATCTGTAATAATCGAGAGATTTGGGAAATTTCAAAGTGTTAGAAATTCGGGATTACAACTTAAAATTCCGTTGGTTGACAGATTGGCCGGACGTGTAAATCTTAAAATTCAGCAGTTGGATGTCATCATTGAAACTAAAACTAGAGACAACGTTTTTATTAAAATGAAAGTTTCAGTTCAGTTTAAAGTAATTCAGGAAAAAGTATATGAAGCTTTTTATAAACTAGAATATCCACATGATCAAATCACTTCTTATGTATTTGATGTTGTTCGCGCCGAAGTACCAAAACTAAAACTAGATGATGTTTTTGAAAGAAAAGATGATATTGCTGTTGCAGTAAAACGTGAATTAAACGAAGCAATGTCTACTTATGGATATGATATTATCAATACTTTGGTTACTGATATTGATCCTGATATCCAGGTAAAAAATGCAATGAACAGAATTAATGCTGCAGACAGAGAGAAAACGGCTGCTGAATTTGAAGCTGAAAGTTCAAGAATCAGAATCGTTGCAAAAGCAAAAGCTGAGGCTGAAAGTAAACGTTTACAAGGACAAGGTATTGCAGATCAACGTCGTGAAATTGCAAGAGGTTTAGTAGAAAGTGTTGAAGTTTTAAACAATGTTGGGATTAATTCTCAGGAAGCTTCTGCCTTGATTGTTGTTACACAACATTATGATACACTACAAGCAATTGGAGCTGATGCAAATTCAAACTTAATTCTTCTTCCAAATTCTCCACAAGCCGGAAGCGACATGCTGAATAATATGGTTGCTTCATTTACTGCTTCAAACCAAGTTGGTGAGATGATGAAAAAGACCAATAAAAAAGTAGAAAAACATAAACCGAACCATCCTCAATCTGGTTATGAAGATGATATTCAACCGGAAATACAATAATATATAAAAGAAAAAAGAGGCTTAATTGCCTCTTTTTTTATTCATAAACCAACCAATAATATACGGTAAAACTGACTGGATAATTTTTACATATGAGTTTGAAAAGTAATCTGTATAAGATGAAATAAAGCCATTTACAATTTTTTGTGGTGTAATACTTTCTTTAGTTCTCTGAAAACTTAAAACTAATTTTTGATAATTGATCTCTTTTTCTAACTTCAAAATTTCCAGATCTCTATCTAATTCTGCGTACGATGAGTATTTTTTCTTTTCCATAATTCCTTAATCGTTAAAAAAGATTTCCGAAAATTTCTCCAAAATTGGACCTTCAACAAACTTATCTTTTACAAAGAAAAGTATAATTGTAAAAAATAAATAGATCCCTCCTACTGCCAAAAATCCCAAAGCTGTACTTTCAAACAAGGTACCAAAAGCATAAGCTGCAGCAAAAGATCCGAAAAGTAAAACCATACTAAAGCATAATAAAATCAAAGTAAACTTAAATATTAAAGTTGTTGATTTCATCGCAACTTTAAAACCCCAAAGTTTATAATACGCTAAATGACTGTCTATATACTCTTTAGCCTGATCCTGAATGTTTTCAGTATTTTCTTTTAATTCTTCAAAAGCCATAATTCCAAAATTTATTTTAAAAAAGAAGCACAAAACAAGTTGATTAAAAAACTGTATTTTGTTCATTTTAAAATTAAATAAAATAAACCAAATACAACCTCAAAATCAAAACAAGCTTTGTGCTTCGGTATTCTTATTTCTGAAGTTTAGCGTTTTGAGCTTTTAAATCTGCCAACTTAGATTCTAAAAAAGTAATTACTTCCTCTGTCTTGTAACTCATATTAGAAAGTAATTCTTCATAAGTTCCATCCATATTATGTTTTGCGCTCTTGAATTTTTCACGAAGAACTTCAGAACCTGCTGAAAGTGAATCCTGCAAATTATGTTTTGCATCGTCAATACCTTCTTTCAATTTTGCACGAGTTTTTGATCCTTTATCTGGAGCAAACAAAATTCCTATCGCTGCACCTGCAGCAGCAGCAGCTAATATAGCAGCAGCAGTATTTAAGTTCTTTGACATAATAATTAAATTTAAATGATTAATAAAGGTACTCTTTTTTTAAATTATAAAATATTGGTTAAATGATATTTACAAAAAATTAACAATACAATTAATACACATAAGCTACAGCTTCATATTTACCATCTGATTTTTCGATTATGCTAACAAACGGATAACCATTTGAAGCCGATTTACTTTTTATTCTCATTGCAGTTTGCTTTTGATTTGCAATTGGCGGCTCCCCTTTTGTCTTTGTAGAAACACCAGAAAAATTAGCAACTTGTTTTAAACCTATTGTCTTTTCTTGTGGTAAAACAGTTACCATTTTGTAATCGTCATTTGAATCAACTATTATTTTATCAGAAATTTTTTGAGTTTGATTCGTTTGCTTATTTGTTATTTGTGAAACAGCATATTTGCTAATTTTTTGTTCTTCCGAACTTCCGTCAAATGAATAATAAATTAAATCATTTTCACTTTTTATAAAATTAACATCAAGTTGTTCACCATTGTGTTTTGTAATTTGATGTGTTTGAGAAATTGCAATATTTGCAAATAATAAGGCTAGCGTAAAATATAATACTTTCATGATAATTAGATTTAAATTAAAAATTAAAACTGATCAGATTGAAATATAAAAATTAGCAACCTAAGAATCTCATTATGGAATTTTGTAATTCTGAACTAATTCTGAAAAATACCTTTTACGCGAAATATTATCAAAACTAAATCACAATAAAAATTAGAACATAAAATTGTCTTCTCAAGAATTCAATTTTGAAGTAAACACCAAAACAAAAATCTACATTTTTAAACTTTGGCCTAATTCAATTTAGAATCTCTTCGGAAAAATTAATTTTTATAAAATCATCTCTGACTTTTGGTATAGTCATAAAAGTACTGATTTATAAACAATTGTATGTTAATAACCCGTTAAACTAACAAAAACGACAGTAAAAAGTTAAATAAAGACGCTATTTAAACAATAATTCAAAAAATGAATAATCTATCGACCTAGTAAAAAAAATAGCTTAAAATCAATATATAGAGGTTATTTTTAATAAATAAAAACAATTTAAAATTTTAAAACCATCAATAAAGTAAATAATAACCAATTATTATAAAAATATTTTTTTATCATCACTAAAATCTATAATCAAAAAACCTGGCAAAAAGACTATTTTAGGTACAAAATTTTCATTTTCTAAAAATTAGCCTAAAATCAAGGAAAAAAAGAGTAAAATTGAAATAAAGACTTTTAATAAATCAACTTTTAAAATAGGAATAAGTTATCCAACATATTTTTTTTCTCTTTTAAAATCAATTTATGAAAGCTGTTTTTTATTTAAAAAATCTATAAAATATTTAAAAATAATAGACATATTATATAATAAAAAAAAGCGCTTATAAAAGCGCTTTTAATAAATTTATCTGATATTACTTCTTTACCATTTCCGAAAGAATTTCAATTTCTCTCTCTGAAGCATTTTTTGGCGGATTTGAATATAATTTTAAAATTTCATCATCAAATTGATTTCTGAAACTTTCATTTTCTAAATCTCTCAAATTTAAAAGTGCTTTTGATCTTACATAAGTCGATTCACTTTTTAAAGACATTGAATATAATTTCTTAATATCTTCTTGTTCAAAATCTGTAGACTTCCAGTTTGAATACTTCAAAATAAACTGAGAAAACAATAATGAAGCCTTATTATTGTTGATATTCTTCTTTAATGAATTCTGAATCAAAGAGAAACTAGAAATAGTTGCGATGTTCTCTCCTATTGCACTTTCAATTGCAATACGTTCCGCTTTAGTTTCAACTTTAAAATATTTGTTAATATCTTTCAAAGAATTATTAAGGCTATTTTCTTCTTTTTTTCCCTTTTCTTCCCAAGCATCTTTCAATCCAACAGTTTTGTTAAATACTAATTTTGAAGCAGTTGAGTCTTTATCAACAGTAAAATATCCTAAACGTTGAAACTGAAATTTATCTTCGTTTTGAGCTGTTGATAAACTTGGTTCAACATATCCAGTCACAATTTCTAACGAATTTGGATTTACAAAATCCAAGAAATTTTTGTCCTTATAACTGTCTGGAGCTTCATCTGTAAACAAACGATCGTACAAACGAACTTCTGCTTCAACTGCATGTTGAATAGAAACCCAATGCAAAGTTCCAGATACTTTTCTTTGGCTTGCTTCTGTTCCGCTTCCGCTTAAAGAATCAGTATCATACGTAACATGAATTTCAGTTATATTGCCTTCAGCATCTTTTATAACAGATTCTCCTTTAATGATATAAGCATTTTTAAGACGTACTTCTTTTCCTAAAGTCAAACGGAAATATTTAGCTGGAGCTTCTTCTAAAAAGTCTTCTCTTTCAATGTATAATTCACGTGAAAAAGGTACTTTTCTGAATCCTGCGTTTTCATCTTCCTGATTATTTTCAGCTTCTAACCATTCTTCTTTTCCTTCTGGATAATTTGTAATTACCACTTTCACAGGATCTAAAACCGCCATTACACGAGGTGCAATTTTGTTCAAATCTTCACGAATACAAAATTCTAAAACTGATACATTAATCAAATTATCACGTTTTGCAATACCAATTGTATTTGCAAAATTACGTAATGAAGCAGCGGTGTAACCACGTCTTCTTAATCCAGAAATTGTTGACATTCTTGGATCATCCCAACCGTTAACATGCTTTTCTTTAACCAGTTGTTGTAATTTTCTTTTACTAACAACAGTATGTGATAAGTTACGTCTTGCAAATTCTCTTTGCTTTGGACGTAGTTTATTATCATCAAAAATTTGGTCTAAAAACCAATCGTATAATTCGCGGTGAGGTAAAAATTCTAGAGTACAAAATGAGTGTGAAATTTGTTCTAAATAATCACTTTGCCCATGTGCCCAATCGTACATTGGATAGATTTTCCAGGCATCTCCAGTTCTATGGTGATGTTTATGTAAAATCCTGTACATGATAGGATCACGCATTAACATGTTGGTTGATTTCATGTCAATTTTTGCACGAAGAATATGTGTACCAGCTTCAAATTCACCGTTTTTCATTCTTTCGAATAAATCAAGATTTTCTTCAACGGAACGATTTCTGTACGGACTATCTGTTCCAGTTGTTGACGGAGTTCCTTTTTGAATCGCCATATCTTCTGATGATTGGCTATCAACATACGCTTTATCTTTTTTAATTAATAAAACTGCCCAATCATATAATTGTTGGAAATAATCTGAAGCATAACGTTCTTCTGCCCAGGTATATCCTAACCATTCTACATCTTTTTTAATAGCATCAACAAATTCTTGTTCTTCTTTTTCAGGGTTTGTATCATCAAAACGTAAATTTACAGGAGATTGATAATCAATTCCTAAACCAAAATTTAACGCAATAGAACTTGCGTGCCCAATGTGTAAATAACCATTAGGTTCTGGTGGAAAACGAAAGCGAAGTTTAGTATTTGAAAGACCTGATTTTACGTCTTCCTCTATGATTTGTTCGATAAAATTGAGTGATTTCTCTTCTGATGCCATTATTTTATAGTAATTTTAGCAAAGATAAAAAAGTTTATAGTTTACGGTTTATAGTTTATGGTTTTCTTTGGAAACTTATCAGTAAATCTGAAACGTTAAACGTTGTACCTGAAATTAATATATTTAGTACTTTTGTACAAATATTCAGAATTATGAGACAATTAACTGTTACAATTCCAGACGATTTTTACGAAACTTTTGTTAGTTTTTTCAAACATATTCCTGACGTTTCTATAAATGAAAATACAGCGAATGAAATTCCTTTATGGCAACAAGAAATGGTTTTAGATCGCATAAAAAATGCTAAACCAGAAGATTATATTCCTCTAGAGGATGCTTTAAAAGAGTTAGATAAAAAATGGCTTTAGAAGAAAATTATAAAACCGTAATTCTTCCAAGAGCAAAATTAGAAGTAGATGAAACAGCTTTTTATTATGAATCTATAAGAAAAGGCTTGGGCAAATTATTTTATAAAGAGTTTAAAAACTATGCTCTTACATTAAAAAAATTGCCTTTTTTTGAGGAAAAATACAACATTGTTCGTACGTTACCTTTAAAAAAATTCCCTTACACAATTCATTTTACAGTCAATGAAGACGAAAAAATTGTTTCTATACAAGCTGTAACATCCAATTATCAAGATCCAAACACTACAAGAATTAAATTATAATACAAAAAATGGGAGTTATAAAACTAAAAAATGTCCGTACTTTTTCTTACCACGGATGTTTAATTGAAGAAGGAAAAATAGGATCTGATTATACAGTAGATCTTAAAATCAAAACCAATTTACAGAAATCAGCACAAACAGATCACCTTTTGGATACTGTTGATTATGTTCATTTGAACAAAATTATTGCTGAAGAAATGGCAATTCGTTCCCATTTATTAGAGCATGTTGCTAAAAGAATCAATAATCGTGTGCTTGCAGAGATAGAAAGTGTAGAAAAAACAACAGTTTGGGTTTCTAAAATAAATCCTCCTATTGGTGGTGATGTAGAATCAGTTACAATAAAAATGACGGAAATTAGAAAGTAATTACCACAATTAAAATTGTATTTTTTTAAAATACTTCATTCGAAACTTTTGAAATTTAAAGATTTTAGTTACTTTTGCCATCCGTTCAAGTAATGGCGTCGTGGCCGAGCGGCTAGGCTGGGCTCTGCAAAAGCTCCTACTCCGGTTCGAATCCGGACGATGCCTCAAGAAGAGATACAGAAATGTATCTCTTTTTTTTATGTCTAATTTTTAGAAAAAATTAATTAAAAATATTGGTTCGAATCCGAACGATACCTCAAAACCTCTAAATTACTTTAGAGGTTTTTATGCTTAATTTTTTATTACAAAAGTAAACCCGACAGGTTTTAAAAACCTGTCGGGTTTGTTATTTCACCACACTTATAAACACAAAAAAACCTCTGAAATTCAGAGGTTTAATTTTATAATTTTGAGTTATTAACAACTACTTTTCAATCTTTTCAAAAGCATTTTTAACCATTTGTTTTTCTTTTGGAAACCAGCCTTGAATTACTAAAGCAAATCCGAAAACCATTAAAACAACGCTAATTCCTTTTTTAATTTTAAGAATATTGGTTGGTGTCATTTTGGTTTTTAATTGTTTGGCTAAAACAATTTTAATGCAATCAACTAACAAATAAGTAATAATTACGGCAGTAAAAAATGTCATCATTCTTGGTGTCTGCATTTCTAATTTTGGTCCTACAGAAATAATTACAGCAAGCCAGAAACCAAGAACACCAATATTAATAACATTCAGTAAAAATCCTTTTACGAATAAACTTCCATAGTTTCTTTTTAAGATATCACGATCAATTTCTTCATCGTTTATTTTTTCTTCTTTCTTAAGTTTTATAAAGGAAATAATACCGTAAGAAAGCATAATTATTCCGCCAAAAATAAAAAGAGCCGGATCATCTTTTAAACTTGAAATCAATCTGTAACTTCCTAAATAAGCAATAGCTATAAAAAAAATGTCTCCTAGCACTACTCCTAAATCAAAAACAATTGCAGATCTGAAACCTTTTGTAATACTGGTTTCTAATAAAACAAAAAATACCGGACCTACCATAAAGCTAAGAACGAGTCCCCATGGCAGTCCAGCCAGAATATCATTTATCATTAAATACGATTTGTTATTTTACTTCTTCTATTTTACCTCCAAAAACTGTTTTCTGATTTATTTGCTTCGGTTTCCCATAAATGTAAATAGAGCCTCCTGCGCTCACTTTTGCATCGACAAGGGTTGATGCATTCACATCTGCTTTTCCGCCCGCAGAAACGCTAACAGTAGTCTGAGACGTGTTTAATTTACTTGCTAACAAATAACCACCTGCACCTAAACTTGCAACCTGATTTTCAGCTTTACCTGTCAAAGTAATAGAACCTCCTGAAACTGAGCTCACTTTTAACTTATCAACATCTAAATCAACATTAATAACTCCGCCTTCCTGTGCACTTACTTTAAACGAAGTTGCTTTGATAGCTTCATTACTTGTTACAGTTGCGCCTTCGTTAACATCTATAAGCTCTATATGTTTATAATACAAAGTAATACTTAGATCGTTTCCTGATAAAAGTTTAGGAAAAGGCATTCTTAATTTCAAAATACCATTTTTATTAACAGCTTCAACTTCTGCCTCCCTTGCTCCTTTTATCACAATTTTATTTTCATTTGCCTGAACTACTTTTACACTTAGTTTATCAAATACTTTAACGGTATCGAAATCTCCTAATTCTTTGACTACCTGACCAAAAGACATTTGTACAAATAAAATTGCCGCTCCTATAATTAACTTTTTCATACTTCTATTTTTTTAATTAACACTTATTCAGCTCTTCGTAAAAAATGAAAATCAAGTTGTTTTTTAACTAGATCAGCATTTTTTACTTTAACATAAATCTCATCTCCTAATTGCAATAAACTGTTAGAAGTTGCTCCAACCAATGCATATTGTTTTTCATCGAAAGTATAGTAATCATCTTTTATCTCTCTGATTCTCACCATTCCTTCACATTTATTTGAAACGATTTCAACATAAATTCCCCATTCAGTAACTCCTGAAATAACACCAAGGAATTCTTCATCCTGGTGATCCTGCATGTATTTAACCTGCATGTATTTAATACTGTCACGTTCAGCATTTGTAGCTAAACTTTCCATGTTTGAACAATGTAAACACTTCGTTTCATAAGTTTCTTCATCTACAGAAGCGCCATTATCTAAATAATATTGCAACAAACGATGTACCATTACGTCAGGATAACGACGAATTGGCGATGTAAAGTGACTGTAATAATCAAAAGCTAAACCATAATGACCAATATTATCAGTCGAATATTTGGCTTTACTCATACTTCTAATCGCAAGAGTATCAATAAGATTTTGTTCTTTCTTACCATTAACTTCTTCCATTAAAGCGTTTAATGATTTCGAAATATCACCTTTATTTCTAAAATCTATCTTGTAACCAAATTTAGCAATTACAGTTTGCATCGCAATTAATTTATCTTCATTTGGTTCATCGTGAATCCTGTAAACAAATGTTTTCTTTTGTTTTCCAATGTATTCCGCCACTTTTCTATTGGCTAAAAGCATGAATTCTTCAATAAGATGATTGGCATCTTTAGAAACTTTAAAATATACTCCTTCTGGTTCTCCTTCTTCATCCAAATTAAATTTAACTTCAACTTTATCAAAAGAAATAGCACCATTTTGCATTCTTTTCTTTCTTAAAATCTTTGCTAATTCATCTAATTTTAAAGTCGCCTGAGTAATTTCATCTGAAACAACATAAGATACTCCGGTAATTGAAACATCAACCGGAATAATATTATCTTTTGTTTCAATGATATACTGAGCTTCTTCGTAAGCAAAACGCTGATCAGAATAAATTACTGTTCTTCCAAACCATTGGTTAATAACTTTTGCATCTTTCGAAATTTCAAAAACAGCAGAGAAAGTATATTTTTCCTCATTTGGACGTAACGAACATGCAAAATTAGATAAAACTTCCGGAAGCATTGGCACTACTCTATCTACCAAATAAACCGAAGTTGCTCTTTGATAGGCTTCATCATCCAGAATTGTTCCTTCTTCAAGATAGTACGAAACATCGGCAATATGAATTCCTATTTCATAATTTCCGTTCTCTAATTTTTTGAAAGACAAGGCATCATCAAAATCTTTTGCGTCTTTTGGATCTATCGTAAACGTAAGTGTATCACGCATATCACGACGTTTTGCAATCTCAGATTCCTGAATCGAAGTATCTATTTTTTGTGCATACACTTCAACTTCAACCGGAAAATCAGCTGGTAAACCGTATTCAGCTAAAATAGCATGAATCTCCGTATTATGTTCTCCAGGTTTTCCTAAAACTCGAATTACTGATCCAAACGGACTATCAGCTCTCTTTGGCCAGTCTTCAATCTTAACTAAAACAACATCACCATTTTCTGCCTCTCCTATTTTATCCTTTGGAATAAAAATATCAGTATACATTTTAGGATTTGCAGTGGAAACAAAAGCAAAATTGGCCTGAATGTCAATAACTCCAACAAATTCTGTTTTATCTCTTTCTATAACTTCAATAACCTCACCTTCAGGTCTTTTACCTTTTCTTCGGTTATAAACATAAACTTTTACTTTGTCTTTATCTAATGCACGATTTAAATTATTGGTCGGGATAAAAACATCTTCTGCAAAATCAGGACAAATAAAATAGGCCGTTTTTCTGCTCGTCATATCTATCGTTCCTTCGTAGTAATCCTGACTTTCTGCTTTAACTAAATACTTACCAGGTTCTGTTTCTATTATTTTTTTTGAAGCAGCCAGAATTTTTAAATCTTTTATAATCTGGTTTCTGCTTTTTGTATCATCAAGTTCTAACTTTGCTGCTATTTGTTTATAATTGAATGCTTTATTAGCACTTTGCGATAAAATTTTTACTATCTTACTAGAGAAATCTTTCTCTTTTTTTATCGGCTTTCTAATTTTCTTACTCATATATCTTTTCTTATAAGGTTTAAAATTACAAATAAGATATCAGAATATAGATTTTAACAATTAGAATTATTAAAATTATAACTTTTCGTACATTTACAAAAAGACCTTTATGGAAAGCTTTAAAACCATTGCAATATTCAATTATCAGCACGAAACTGTTGTCCTGAAACACTTATTGGAACAGGAAGGAATCCCTTATTTTTTTGAAAACGAAATGACACTTTCAGTCGCCCCAATGTATTCTGCAGCACTGGGTGGCATCCGTCTTAAAATTCATCCGGACGATTTCGAACAAGTTCAGGAAATTCTGGACAATCTCAACAATCCTCTCAAAATCGTCTGAAACAAAAATTCAAAACAAACTCAATTCAATTCAAAAGTCAATTCAAATTAAATTTTTTTTCCTTTTCAACTTTTTTAGTTTTCAACATATATTAAATACAACAAAAAAGATTTTTAAAAATTTAAAAAAATTTGTTGGTTATTATAGTGTGTTAATATGTCGAATAAATTTATTTTTAAAAGTATTGAAATGAAGTTTCTCTTAGTTATTGGGAGTTATCAACATAGTTATTTTGGGTTAAAAGTTTAATTCTTAAGACTTTTTGGATTTTAATTAACAACGGTTAACAACCAAAAATGAATTCATTTTGTAGATAAGTTGATATGTTGATTTCTGTTGAAAATTGCATTTTTGATATTGATAACTTTTCCAAAAATTCACGAAACTTTTCTTGCATATTAAATTACAGTTTTGGATTAGGTAATTTTTTGAAACAACCAAAAAAAACTTCTTATTTTCTTTTCGAACTTATTAACATTTTCTGTTAACTTAAAGTTAATTGAATATCAACGAATTACGAACTGCTATTAACACTGCAAAATTTTAACAAATATTCTGTTTATTATTTATTGATTGTGAGAGAGTTATAGAGTTATTAATATTGTTGATAACTGTTAAATATTTGAAATAAAGATAGTTATAGAATGATAATTTTATACCACAAATTTTACGAATGTATTCTAATTATAATTGAGTTGTTGATATAGCGTTCAAAAAGAAAAAAATTTGTGAAAATTAGTGCAATTCGTGGCAAACATCTATTTATTAAGTAAATTTGCAGAACACAACTAAATAGTATTAAAAATGAAAATTTCAATAGGAAACGATCACGCTGGTCCAGAATATAAAAAAGCAATTGTTGAAATGTTGCAAGCAAGAGGATATGAAGTAACTAATTATGGTACAGATACAGATGCTTCTGTAGATTATCCTGATTTTGGACATCCGGTTGCGAATGATGTATCGGAAGGAAAAGCTGATTTTGGAATCGTAATCTGCGGAAGCGGTAACGGTATTGCAATGACTGTTAATAAACACCCAAAAGTTAGAGCTGGTTTATGCTGGACTAAAGAAATCGCGTATTTAACACGTTTACACAATGATGCAAATATTGTGAGTATTCCGGCGAGATTTACATCAATTCATCAAGCTGTTGAAATCGTTGAAACTTTCTTAGATACCGCTTTTGAAGGTGGAAGACACCAAAACAGAGTGAATAAAATTGCTTGTGCATAAATAGCAAAAAAATTCAGTGCTTCGCACTTATTAATAAACACACCGGGCAGATTTTTTAATTTGTTCGGTTTTTTATTTAAATTATTATATATCAATGTTTTTTATTATTATACAATCTGCTATTTTTGAGTTATTAACAATGTTAATATCTAGTTTTTATACTTTAGAAAAGCAATTATAAGTGTAATCTGAATTACTAGAATAACTACAAATTTCACAATAAAAGAAGTTTTACTCGTTTTATGTTTAAATAATAACATCGCTGTTAATAAACCTGGAGTACTTCCTATTAAGGCAAGAGAAAACAGGGTATTTTCGGGAATTCTTCTTTTACTTTTTCTTGCTTGATATTTATCATATCCGGCAAGAATAAAAACGAAGAAATTTACAATTAAAAAATAAAGTAATAAAATTCTCATAATTATTAAAAAAAATCTCACAAATATATTATTTTAGTGTCATCAATATTAATAAAATTTGACGAAAAAAATTTAAATTAGTAAATAATGCGAGATTTTACGAGAATCTCGCATTATTTACTAATTTAGCATAAAAAAGTTATATGTTAGAAAGTCCTCCTATATCGAAATATGACAATAATACTATAAACTTGCTTACTGAGCTTACATTGTCAGGTGAATTAAAGGAAATCAATGATGAATATTTATATTGGGATAAAATTAAATATAAAGCAAAATCTATTGAGCCTGAACAATATTGGAATGTTGTTAAATTATCACGTTCGTTAAACAAACAAAACATCTTATTTGGAACGTATTTTTTTAATTTTAATGTAACAGATTATATTCTTAGACTTTTACATCACTTTGATTTACATATTGGAGGAAATTTGGGAAGTAATATTGGTATAACAGATACTGATAAAAATAAATTTCTGATAAGTTCAATAATGGAAGAAGCTATTTCTAGTAGTCAAATGGAAGGTGCAAATACTACCAGAAAGGCTGCAAAAGAAATGATTCAAAAAGAACGAAAACCAAAAAATAAGTCAGAACAGATGATAATGAATAATTATCTCACAATGAGATATATTGTTCAACACAAAAATGATAATTTGACACCAGAGAATCTTTTATACATTCATAAACTTATATCTAATAATACATTAGAAGATGTTGAAGATGAAGGTAAGTATAGAGAGAATAATGATATTTATGTAGTAAATTATTCAAATAGCGAAGTAGTACATACACCACCAAAAAATGAAGAATTACAAAAGCTGATTAGTGATTTATGTTTATTTTTTAATGAAGAACAAAAAACTTTTATTCACCCAATTATTAAGGGAATTATAATTCATTTTATGATAGGTTGGATACATCCTTTTTCTGATGGTAATGGACGAACAGCACGTGCATTATTTTATTGGTATATGCTTAAGAATGGTTACTGGCTTACGGAATATCTAACAATTTCAACGATTATAAAAGATACAAAAGTACAATATGAAAAAGCTTTTTTATATTCAGAAATTGATCAAAATGATCTGACTTATTTTATAACCTATCATATAAAGACAATGGAGAAAGCATTTACTGCATTAAAGGAATATATAGGTAGAAAACAAAATGAAGTAATTCAAGCTGCAAAATTTATTAAAATACCAAATGTTAATGAACGTCAAGCTCAAATTTTAAAAATCTTAAATGAAGATTCAGATAGAGTTTTAAGTAGTAAAGAAATCGAAAATAGATTTGGAATTTCAAATTTTACGGCTAGAACAGATTTGAATAATCTTGAAAATTTAGGTTTTTTAGAGAAAATACAAGTTAATAAAATAAAACACAATTTTATTAAATCTAAACAGTTTAATAAAATTCTAAAATCTTATAAATTGTAAATAATACGAGATTCTCGTAAAATCTCGCATTTTTTACATCTTTTTAAATAGTAAAATAAAATGACTAACATTCAATTCATTTCAAAGACTGTTCAAACAGCTGCAATCAACATTCAGAATACAGTAAAATTACTAGAAGAAGATTGTACGATTCCGTTTATTTCGCGTTACCGAAAAGATACAACCGGAAATCTTGATGAAGTTGTAATCGAGCAGATTGCAAAGCTTCAAAAAGAATATGATACACTTATAAAACGTAAAGAAGCAGTTTTAAAATCAATCGAAGAGCAAAAGGCACTTACGCCAGAATTGAAGAAAAAAATTGAAGATAGTTTTGATTTACAAGAAATTGAAGATTTTTACCTTCCATATAAAAAGAAGAAAAAAACAAGAGCTGATGTAGCTCGCGAATTTGGATTAGAACCTTTAGCAAAATTGATTATAGCTGAAAGTGATTCGGATATTGATTTTATTTCGACGCAGTATATTAATGAAAATGTAGTTAATGAAGAAGCTGCTATTCAAGGAGCTAGAGATATTGTTGCCGAATGGATCAATGAGAATATTTATGTTCGTAAACAACTTCGTAGATTGTATCAGCGAAAAGCAACTATTGGAACTAAAGTTGTAAAAAAGAAAGCGGAAGAAGAAGGAGCACAAAAATTCAGTCAGTATTTTGATTGGGATGAAAATTTAACAAAAGCGCCTTCGCACCGATTATTAGCAATGCTTCGTGCTGAAAATGAAGGTTTTGTTAAACTGAAAATCGATGTTGATATTGATGATGCTTACGATGTTATCGACGAAATTATCATTAAAAAACAAAATAATTCAACAGCACATTTACAGCTAGCGATTGAAGACAGTTACAAACGTTTATTGAATCCAGCAATTGGAAATGAAACCTTACAGGAAGCAAAAGCAAAAGCTGATGCCAATTCTATTCAGGTTTTTGCCAATAATTTAGGGCAGTTGTTATTAGCTCCGCCGTTGGGTGAAAAACGAATTCTTGCAATAGATCCAGGATTTAGAAGTGGTTGTAAAGTAGTTTGTCTGGACGAAAAAGGCGATTTATTATACAACGAAACTATTTATCCGCACGCACCTCAAAACGAGGAAACTATGGCGATAAAAAAAATCCGTTCGATGGTAAATGCTTATCAAATTGATGCGATTTCTATCGGAAACGGGACAGCTTCTCGCGAAACTGAATTTTTCATCAAAAAAATCGCATTCGATAAACCAATACAAGTTTTTATAGTTTCTGAAGCTGGAGCTTCAGTATATTCTGCTTCAAAAATTGCCAGAGAAGAATTTCCTAATTATGATGTAACGGTTCGTGGTTCGGTTTCTATCGGAAGACGACTTTCAGATCCGTTGGCAGAATTGGTAAAAATTGATCCAAAAGCAATTGGAGTTGGACAATATCAACATGATGTGGATCAGACTAAACTAAAAGAGGAATTGGATAATACGGTAATTCGTTGTGTAAACTCGGTTGGAATCAATATCAATACCGCAAGTAAACATTTACTAAGTTATGTGAGTGGAATCGGGGAGAAGCTGGCAGAAAACATTGTACAATACCGTTCAGAAAATGGTCCTTTTGAAGACCGAAAACAACTGAAAAAAGTGCCACGTTTAGGAGATAAAGCGTATCAGCAAGGAGCGGCGTTTATTAGAATTTCAAATGCTAAAAATCCGTTGGATAATTCGGCAGTACATCCGGAGGCTTATCCGGTTGTAGAAAAGATGGCGAAAGATTTGAAACTTTCAGTAAACGACTTAATTGCAAATAAAGAGAAAACAGCCCTTATTAAGGCCGAAAACTATATTACACCTGAAATTGGTTTACTTACGCTAAAGGATATCATTAAAGAGCTTGAAAAACCTGGATTGGACCCAAGAAAATCGGCTAAGGTTTTTGAATTTGATGCGAATGTAAAATCCATCAAAGATTTGAAAACCGGAATGATTTTACCGGGAATTGTGAATAACATTACCAATTTTGGTTGTTTTGTTGACATCGGAATCAAAGAAAGTGGATTGGTTCACATTTCACAGTTAAAAGCTGGTTTTGTAAGTGACGTAAATGAAGTAGTGAAATTGCACCAACATGTTGATGTTAAGGTTACGGAGGTTGATGAAGATAGAAAGAGAATTCAATTGACAATGGTACTTTAGAAAAATCAATTTTTGAAATACCAAATTTTAAAAAGAAAGAAATAAAAAAATCCCAAACTACAATTTGCAGTTTGGGATTTTTTAATAAGTTTTGAAGGCTATTATTTTGTTTCTTCCTCTTCTTTTTTAGCCGCAGGTTGATCGTCTTTAGCAGCGTTTTTGAATTCTTTAATTCCGCTTCCTAAACCTTTCATTAATTCTGGAATTTTTTTACCTCCAAAAAGTAATATCACAATACCTACTATTACAAGGATTTCTGTAAGACCTAATCTTCCCATGATTGTATATTTAATGCCGAAGCAAATTGATTTTCATTTTCACCGCAAAGGTATATAGAATATACGAACAACTAGAGCTTTTGGATTAAAATATTTGTTTATTACAGCGTTAAATATTTTATAAAATAATAAAATTACCTTATTTGTCGTTTTTTCTCCAATAATAGCAATACGATTAATCACTATATTTGCTCGTACAAACAACCAAAATGGCGAAGAAAAAATTCGATTTTAGAAAGAAATTATTCATCAAAAACAGATTGGTAATTTTGAATGAAAACACTTTTGAGGAAATTTTTTCATTTAGACTTACTTTAATGAATGTCTTTGTAATATTTACTTTAGGCGGAATATTTTTAATTTTAGTTACTACTTTTATTATTGCTTTTACACCACTACGGGAATTTATTCCGGGTTATTCGTCATCAGAATTAAAAAGAAACGCAACAGAACTGGCTATAAAATCAGATTCGCTCGAGAATGCTTTAAAGAAAAATGAAGCCTATATAAAAGGAGTTCAGAAAGTTTTGAAAGGGGAACTAGAATACGCAAAATTCAATAAAGATTCCATTTTAGCCGATGTCGATGAGCCATCAGAAGTTAATATGAAAGCCTCAGAAGAAGAAATGAAATTAAGAGAAGAAGTTGCCAAAATAGAGAAGGAGCAGGGCGAAAGCACGGCAAAGAAAAAGAAAAGTGACAAAAAATAATATCGCAAAAAATGTCAATTAAAGCTATAGCGGCAAAATTGTTTGCCCGTAAAATATACATTCAGACACTTGGTTGGTCGAGTAAACCGGTTGAAACCCAACAGGAAGTTTTTAAAAGCCTGATCAAAAATGCTAACAAAACAGAATTTGGAAAAGATCATCATTTTGGTACCATTAAAACGATTGCCGATTTTCAAAATAATGTTCCAGTACGCGATTATGAAGATTTAAAACCGTATGTTGATAAGGTTAAAATTGGTGAAGAAAATATTCTCTGGAAAGGCAAACCACTTTATTTTGCCAAAACATCCGGAACAACTTCGGGGGCAAAATATATTCCGCTTACCAAAGAGTCAATGCCTTATCATATTGAGGCTGCAAGAAATGCAATCTTACATTATGTTCATGAAACGGGAAAGGCTGATTTTGTCGATGGCAAAATGATTTTCTTGCAAGGAAGTCCTATTTTGACTGAAAAACACGGAATTAATTTTGGGAGACTTTCTGGAATTGTAGCACATTTTGTTCCCAAATATTTGCAGAAAAACAGAATGCCATCCTGGGAAACTAATTGTATTGAAGACTGGGATACTAAAGTAAATGCCATCGTAGCCGAAACGATCACAGAAGATATGTCGGTGATTTCTGGAATTCCTTCCTGGGTTCAGATGTATTTTGAACGTTTACAGGAAAAAAGCGGAGGGAAGAAGATTGGCGAAATATTCAAAAACTTTAATCTGTTTATTTATGGTGGAGTGAATTATGAACCGTATCGCGCCAAATTTGAACAAATGATTGGCAAAAAGGTAGATAGTATCGAATTATTTCCAGCTTCTGAAGGATTTTTTGCTTATCAGGATTCACAGAAAGAAAAAGGAATGCTTTTATTGCTGAATTCTGGTATTTTCTACGAATTCATTAAAGCCGATGAATTCTTTGAAGAAAATCCAAAAAGTTATACAATTGGTGAAGTAGAAATCGGAGTTAATTACGCCTTGATTGTTTCTACAAATGCCGGACTTTGGCGTTATAATATTGGTGATACGGTTAAGTTTACTACTTTATTTCCGCACAGAGTTATTGTTTCAGGACGTATCAAACATTATATTTCCGCTTTTGGAGAACATGTTATTGCCAACGAAGTCGAAAACGCGATGAAAGAAGCAACTTCCGAAACCAATATAGTAATAAACGAATTTACCGTCGCGCCGCAAATCACACCAGCCAGCGGATTACCCTATCATGAATGGCTGATAGAATTTGAAAAAGAGCCCGAAAATCTTCAGGCTTTCGCCGAAGCCATAGACGATTCAATGCGAAAGCAAAACATATATTACGATGATTTAATTACCGGAAATGTGTTACAGAAAGTAGTTGTAACCAAAGTTTCAAAAAACGGTTTTCAAGAATACATGAAATCTCAAGGAAAATTAGGCGGACAAAATAAAATTCCTAGATTGTCGAATAATAGGGATATTGCGGATAATCTTACAAAATAAAGATAATATTTCCAAGATTAAACAGTTATTTATCCAATGAATTTAGACGGATAAGTAAATGAAAATTAATGAGTCAAGGAAAATTTCAAAATAAATACCGTATTTCTTCAATAAGAGCACAATGGTGGGATTATGGTTGGAATGGAGCGTATTTTATAACAATTTGTACACAAGACAGAGTACATTATTTTGGAGAAATTCGAAATAATAAAATGGTTTTATCACAGGTTGGTATTATTGCCGATTTATTGTGGCATCAAATTCCCATGCACCATGATAATGTTGAATTGGGTGATTTTGTGGTTATGCCGAATCATATTCACGGAATTTTGATTATTGATAAACAATTGAATAATATTGATTTGGAAAACGTAAATAATATGAATGACGTTGATGGTGTAGAGACAGGGCATGTCCTGTCTCTATCATCGAACCCAGGTTCGCAACGTTTTCAAAATATTGGAAAAAATACCATTTCGTCTATTGTTGGATCCTACAAATCTGCTGTAACTAAACATGCCAATAGATTAGGATATCCGCATCAATGGCAAAAATTATTTTACGATAATATCATTAGAGACAATAATCAATATCAAAGAATTTCTGATTACATTGTTTCAAATCCAGAAAATTGGACAAAGGATAAATTTAAAAGAGAAGATAAATCAAAATAAAAATAATGTAGTAGATACATGGGATGCCTTGTATTTGCTTACATTTGAGTTTACAAAATAAAACAGAATGAAAGAAACCAAACATATATCAAGATCAAGAGCGCAGGAATCATCTGCAGCTATCGAAAAAATGTACATAACAATGCGCCATTTATTTAACCGTGGTTTTTATAAACCAATGGGAGTTTCTGGTGACAGTTTAAGAGAATCATTATTGGCATTACGTCCGGAAATTTACGGGAATATTGCAGAAGAAAAAGTAGAACTAAACGGACTTTTATACGTAATAGAACGTCTTCCGATAGGAATTGAACAATGTAGATTTATCAATTTAACTTCAGATGAAGGGTATTCTAAATCGCATTTTCAAGCTATAGTTCCTCCAAAAAGAAGAAGAAATTGTTACCGAATAGATGAGGAACAAATGAATGTAGAAATCACACGCGGACGTTCGGACATTTATGATATTCTGACGCATTTGACTTTTATTTTCATAGAATCCCATAAAATTAAAAATAGAGTTTTAGTTGATGATGGAGGTGAAGTTTCTCGAGACTGGCTGAAATTGGAGCAAGCTGTAATGCAAACTAAAAAATTGACTTTAATCGAAAAAGAAAAAGCAATTTCGCATGTAGCTAATATTTTAGGAAGAACGTTCGAAGAGGTTTTGGATATTTACGACGCTTTTGGTTCAGAAAATGCGCCAGATCGTTTCCTGCACGTTATTTATTGGTTAGGAAAATTGGCAATTGAAGAAATTGTTGAAAACAATAAACGTACAATTACATTTAGTCCGGTTTTGCGTGAACGTCTGGGACATCATATTCACGGAGAAATCTGGGCAACTAATATCAAGGAAGTTTTAAAAGCGAATAATCTTTTAAAGCGTCCAATTCACGTTATTAGTGCCAACATGCACAGTGTAATGAACTCGCTTTTTGCAACGCCATTATTAACATCAAAATATAAAAACAAAACAGATTTCTTTATTTATGAAGAATTAAGTAGTTCTGGATCAAAAGAAATCAGAAGTCAGGTTGAAGATTTAGCTCTGAAAAACGGAATGATTTCGCTTCCGGATTGTTCAGGAACCAATATTGACGTTCAGATTTTTGATACTGCTAAAATTGACTGGTCTAAAACGGCATTTTCAAACGCAAATGTAGGCGAAGAAAAACCGGTCATTATTGTAATGGATTATGCTTTTGGCGAGCAGGCTTATGAGACAATCGACGAACTTTTAAAACCATTTAAAAAAGAAACGTTACTGAATGTAAAATCAGTTTCGATTATGGGTAAAGCCGGAATTCTGGAAGGTGGAAAGGGAGATATCATGATCCCAACGGCACATATCAACGAAGGAACGGCAGATAATTACTTCTTCGAAAATGAATTAACAGGGGCAATGTTTGAAGGAAATGACATTGCTGTTTTTGAAGGTGCAATGGTTACCGTTCTAGGAACGTCTTTACAAAACAGAGATTTGCTGAAATTTTTTCACGAATCAACCTGGGGTGTAATTGGTCTGGAAATGGAGGGTTCTTATTACCAAAAAGCGATTCAGTCTGCTTCAAAAATTAGAAAAAGCGTTCCGCACGATATTAAAGTTCGTTACGCGTATTATGCATCAGATAATCCATTGGAAACAGGAAGTACACTGGCTTCCGGCGGACTTGGAACAACTGGTGTTAAACCAACTTATTTGATTACTATTAAAATTTTGGAACAAATTTTCAACGTAAAATAAATTCATAAATGAGTACAAAAGTACCCCAGAATAATTCTGATCAGGAAATTGATATTTTCCAGCTTTCGAAAAGTATCGGCAATTTTTTTGACAGGATAAATTCAATTATTTTTAATTCAATCCAGTTTTTTGTTAGAAACTGGATTATTGTTTTAATTTTAATAATCCTTGGATCTGGATTAGGATGGTATTTGGATTCTAGTAAAAAAACATTTCAAAATGAAGTAATTGTAACTCCAAATTTTGGAAGTGTCGATTATCTTTATTCTAAAATTAATTTAATAGATTCTAAAATTATTTCAGGTGATACTGTTTTCTTAAAGACTGTTGTTGGAATAAAGCACCCAAAAACAATCAAAAAAATTGAAATAAAACCAATTGCCGATGTCTACAAATTTATTGAAGACAAAGAGCAAAATTTTGAGCTTATAAAATTAATGGCTGAAGTTGGTGAAGTCAACAAAGTTTTGGAAGATAATGTAACGAGTAAAAACTATACTTTTCACACTATTTCGTTTGTATCAAACAAAATTACAGACGATAAAGAAATTGTTGAACCCTTGATGAAATATTTGAATAGCTCTGAATATTTTAAAGCGCTTCAAAAAATTGGTTACAAAAATCTGGAGCAGCAAATTGTACAAAATGATACTATTATATATCAAATTGACCAGGTTTTAAACGGCTTTTCGAACACGGTAAAAAACGGATCTAGAAATGACAAGCTAGTTTATTATAATGAAAATACACAGCTGAATGACATTATTAAAACAAAACAGTATTTAATAACAGATCAGGGAAAAAACAGATTAAAACTGGTGAATTATGATAAAGCGATTAAAGAAATTAATACAACTTTAAACATTAATAACACGAAAATTACAAACGGGAATTTTAAAATTTTATTTCCGGTTTTCTTTCTTTTAATTTTTGTTTTAGTTCATTTATTCAAAAAGTTTTATCGTAAACAGCTTTTGAAATCGCAGGTTAAATAACATTCATTTGAAAACGAACAAAATCTTTGAAAGAGTTTCAAAAAATCCATTTATAAAGCAAAGTTTAAGCACTTTGCTGCTGCGAATATTTGGCGTTCTTTTATTGTTTGGTTTCACCGTTTTTTTAACTAAAAACTATACTCCAAAATTGGTTGGACAATATGATTTTATACGATCATTTTTACTGGCTGCAGGATGTATTTGTATGCTTGGTTTTGATCAGTCTATTTTATATTTTAAAGGTTTTTTGGCGAGCCAAAATGCACTTGAACAGCTCAAAAAAATTTATGGTAAAATGGTAATGATGCTTTTGATAGCTTCGATATTGGCTTTCCTTATCATTTTGTGTATTGATAAAAAAACAATAAATAACTATTTTTTAGATGATGAGGTTTATACCCTGCTTTTAAAAGGTGCAGCAACATTATTTTTCTACGGATTATCACTCTTTAATACTGAAGTTTTTAGAGCTTTAGATAAATTATATATCGCAGAGTTATTTAGAAATATCTTAAAATATATTCCGCTTATTGTAGGTTCTATAGTCTTATTTTATTGGCATAAAGAAACTTATTTAGTAGATGTTTTTTTATTGGGATTTGTTGTTTTAGCAATTTTAAGTTCAATTTTTGTTTTCATTTATTTTAATAAAATAGTGGAAGCAGGCACACCGGAAATTTTTTCTAAAAAGGAAATTTTTATAAAATCATATCCAATTGCAATAAGCGGAATGGCAATGTTTTTATTAATGTGTTTTGACATTATGTTTTTAAAAAAATACCGAAACGACGAAGCAGTTGCATTTTATTCTGTTGGAGTAAAAATTATGACCATTGTTTCAGTTATTATTTTGACAGTAAATATTACTGTTTCGGCAAAAATTGCGGAGTTATTTTCGAGCCAAAATATGGCAGAATTAAAGAAAGTTATGAGAAACAGCTCCCGGTTAATTTTCTACATTACCTTTCCGGTAATTTTCTTAATCAGTATTTTTTCAGAACAGGTTTTGTCTTTTTTCGGACATCAGTATATTGTGGCGCAGCAGGCCTTTTTAATTTTAATTATCGGACAAGGAATTTGTTCGTTATTTGGTTCTGCTCCCGTTTATTTAAATATGACCGGAAGACAACATATTTTTCAAATTATATTAGTTGCTGCGGTTGTAATTAATTTTCTTTTAAACCGATTTTTAATTCCAATTTACGGAATGACCGGCGGTGCAATTGCGTACGTTTTGAGTGCTTTTTTTTGGAATTGCATTTCAGCTATTGTTATATATAGAAAAGATAAAATCTTTATTTTTTTACATTAAAAAGCGAGTTTTAATATGAACACCAAAATAAAAAAAAGTAAAGCAGCATTTTTACTGATTGCAGCGGCAAATTTGCTTGTTGCAGTGCTTACTTTTTTTATTTTACCGCCTAAGTTTTTTTATGATGCGGCTATTATAGCTTACGATAAGGGAAATGAAATTGGTTATTTTGGTAGCTATCCACTTTCAATTTTACTATACAAAATTTCAGGACTGCGTTATTTACCATTTCCTATTATTGCCTTGATTCAGTTTCCTGTTTTAATGTATATTTTATATAAAATCGGCATTCCGGATCAGTTTGAAAAAATAAACGTTAAGAATGTATTGGTTTATATGGGAATCTTAATGATTGCCATTTTTATGTCAATGCCTTCAAAGGAATTTATCACTTTTTTATATGTCTCACCAATTGTTTTTATGTGTATAAATCAAGAGATTTCTTTAAAGAAAACGATCTGGTACTCTATACTTTTATTATTAATTTTTGGAGTGTTTTTTAGACCCTATTATCTTTTAATTCCTGTTATTGGCGTTGGTATGTATTTGTTAAGTTTAATGACTTTTAAAAACAAAACCATAACCACCATATTTTATGGTTTATTGATTGCTGTTTTTTTATCCTTTAGCCATGGAGTTTTAAAAGGGAAATACCTTTCTGAGATTAGCAGGGAAGTAGTAAACAGCGATCGGGTTGGCTCTTCAGATGCCAATTCTATAATAATTTCACCAATAGAAACTAATACATGGTATGGAGAAACGATAGGTATCTTTTATGGCTTTTTTACTGTAAATATTCCAATAAACGGTTTAAAACATATTCTATCTCCCCAAATTATTATTTTTATAATCTGGCAGCTGCTGTTATTTTATATTTTACTGGTACGTTTTGCTAAATGTCTGACAAATAGAAAAAGATACTCCAAAGAGCTTTTGGTGCTGCTTATTATTTTTGCTTTTTTTATCGTACAAGGAGTTTTTGAGCCGGATTTAGGAACCGCTGTAAGACACAAAATAGGTGTTTTTCCTTTAATTTATTTTGCTTTATATTATGAATCTTTCCGAAAAGAACTTCAATAGAATTTTTCATATTTTCTTGTGCCTGATAGCGGTTACCATGATTTTCAGAAAACCATGTACATTGCTTATCATTTTATTTGGCGTTTTTAATTTGATTTTTGTTCGGAAATTAAAATTTGACAAGACAGCATTTATTTTAGTGGTTTGTATTGCGTCTCCACTTTTACTTGAAATTTTACTTTTTTGGGCTAATGATTCTTTTTCCAAAGGATTTAAATCGCTTGAAAAGAATATTTCTTTGTTATTGTTTCCGGTTTTTATTATTGGAAATTATCAGCGTATCTATTTTTTTAAATTATTGCAGACTTATTCTGCCGTAACCGCAGCAATAATATTATTTTTTTTCATCAGGTTTAATGTTGTTTATCCCGAATTGATGCAGAAATATTTAAGCGGAATTGATTTGTTTGAAATGGGATATAAATTCTCAGAAACGCTTGGTATTCATGCCCCGGCCTTAAATATGCATTTGGCATTTGTATCCGTTTGTGCACTTTATTTTGTTTTTTACAGCTTTAGGAACAATGAAAAATTGGGCTTAAAGGTAGTTAGGCTTACCGTTTTTGTTTTGTCTTTCTTTTTTGTTCTTTTTGTGAATACCAGAATGGCATTGTTAAATGTATTGGCAGGTTTTTTAATTGTGATATTTTTTGAAATCAGCGCTAGAATCAATATTAGAAAAATGATTTTAACGAGTACAATTGCCTTGATTTTGCTGGGCGTAACGTTGTTTTTCTTCGTTCAGAAAAATCCGTATATGAAAGAGAAGTATACTTCGACTACATTTGCTTATATGGATAAAGTGGGCAAATTAGATGAAATTGATCATCCAGAAATAAAGGTTTATAATTCACTGGTAACAAGAGTTTCTATTTGGAAATCGGCTTGGGAATTGTCGGTAAAAAATCTTCCTTTTGGTGTTGGAGCAGCAGATAGTAAACCGGAATTAAATAAATATTTTGCCGAAACTAATCAGTATTTTTTAGCCAAATACAAACTTCCTACGCACAATCAGTTTCTTGATTTTTTACTAAAATTTGGAATTCTGGGTCCTATAGTGGCTTTGTTTTATATCTTCACGATTGGATATTTGGGTTATGATCTTAAAAATGCGATTATATTTTCATTCTTTTTCATCTTTTTTGCCTCAAACTTAACAGACGATTTTCTCCTTCGTTTTGATGGCATTGCTTTCAGCGGATTATGGTTTTCAATTTTTGCCAGTTATTGGATGCAAAAGAAATCTATTCCAAATACAGCTCCTGAAGTTGTTTAAAATTTTGATTGATATCGAATAATTCCTGGCATCTTTTGAATGCTTTTTCTCCAAAAGTTACTCTGGTATTTGGATCTTTTAGAGTTTCAAAATAATTTTCTAACTCGCTTATATCATCAAAAAGAAATCCGGTTTCATTTAGGATTACAATGTCTTTATTCCCCACAATATTCGTCGCAATTACTGGTTTTTCCAAAACCATAGCTTCAAGAACGGCAATTGGTAATCCTTCCCAAAGAGAAGTCTGAAGATAAATGTCAATTTCATTTAAAGCATTTAAAACGACATTTTTATCTAAAATCCAACCAGTGATTTGAATATTTGGAGCTGTAATAAGATGTTTTAACTCCCCATCTCCAATCCATATAAAATTGAAATTGGGAAAACGAAGCGCAATTTCATTAAATAGTTCGGGATTTCTTGCAGCAGTAATTCTGCCCAAAATACCAATTGTAAGTTTTGAGTTTTGATGAGGTAAAAAATACTGACGTATTTCTGTTATGTCAACCCCATTTCTAATGAGTTTTGAAGCCCCGATTTTTTTACCAATTTCAAATTCTGTATCACCACAAGCAATGGTTGTTCCGCCAAAAACTTGCTGAAAACTCTTCTCAATTGTGAAATAAAGGTTTTGTGATGCTTTTGAAATATCGGTTCTTAAAAAGGCATAACCGTGAGGGGTATAAAAAACTTTCTTTTTTTTTAATAAGGCAAAAGCAGCTATTCTCCCCAAAACTCCTGCTTTTGAAGAATGCAGATGAATAATATCCGGATTGATTTTTTTGAGTTCACGGTTTAATTTATAAAGTGATTTTAAATCCTTAAACAGCGAAATTTCGCGAACCATACTTATATGCAGTAATTGAACTCCGGTAGAAAATTCTTTCTGTACTTTTGCGGGATTTACCCCGTTTCGATGACCACTGTAAATGATTGTCGTGTCGACAGTTTTACGTATTTCTTCACTTCCAAAGAACCATGAAAGATCTTTAAAATAAGTATAAACGCCACCTTCTAGTGCTTCAACAACATGTACAACTTTCAAAACAGATAAATTTAGTTCAGTAAAAGTAAAATAAACCAATTAATATTAAATAAAAAACAAATCTCTCTTTTACTTCAAGTTTTAGTCATTTCAAAGGCCGTATATTTTATTACATTTGTGCATATTTGCAGAGATTATCAAAAACAAAAGGTCAAAAAATCATTATGAAAAGAATACTTATTACCGGAGCAGCGGGTTTTTTAGGATCACATTTGTGCGATCGTTTTATCAAAGAAGGCTATTATGTTATTGGAATGGATAATTTGATAACAGGAGATCTTAAAAATATTGAGCATTTATTCAAACTGGAACATTTTGAGTTTTATCATCATGATATTACCAAATTTGTTCATGTTCCAGGTGATTTAGATTATATTTTGCATTTTGCATCTCCTGCAAGTCCTATAGATTATTTAAAAATTCCAATTCAGACTTTAAAAGTTGGATCACTTGGAACTCATAATTTATTAGGTTTGGCACGCGTGAAAAAAGCCAGAATTTTAATTGCATCGACTTCTGAAGTATATGGAGATCCATTAGTACATCCTCAAACCGAAGAATACTACGGAAACGTAAATACAATTGGGCCAAGAGGCGTTTATGATGAAGCAAAACGTTTTCAGGAATCTATAACCATGGCGTATCATACTTTTCATGGTGTAGAAACCAGAATTGTGCGTATTTTTAATACTTACGGACCAAGAATGCGACTAAATGATGGTCGTGTTATTCCAGCTTTTATTGGTCAGGCATTGCGTGGGGAAGATTTAACGATTTTTGGAGACGGAATGCAAACGCGTTCTTTCTGTTATGTTGATGATCAGGTGGAAGGAATTTATAGATTATTACATTCAGATTATGTTTATCCGGTAAATATTGGAAATCCTGATGAAATAACAATTAAAGATTTTGCCGAAGAAATTATAAAACTTACAGGAACGAATCAAAAAGTAGTTTATCATCCTTTACCAATAAATGATCCATTACAGCGTCAGCCGGATACAACAAAGGCTAAAGAATTGTTAGGTTGGGAAGCAAAAGTAAACCGTTCTGAAGGAATGAAAATTACGTACGATTATTTTAGATCACTTTCTAAAGAAGAACTTTCTAAAGAGGAGCATAAAGATTTCTCAAGTTACATAAAATAAGGTTATTTTTTAGCATTAAAAGCAATTATGACCAGATCTCAAATAGGAAGATACTCCAAATATATCAGGCCAATTAGTATTTTAATTGATCTGATAATTATTGTTGTAATAAGTTTTTTGCTGTTTAGTGAGCTGGTTTCAGATATTCTTTTATTGCTTTTTTATCAAATTGTTAGTTGGGGTTTAATCGCTTACAGCATAAAATTTTATGCTATTTATCGATTTACAACACCAATCGAAATTGCATCTAAAATTCTGAAACAAGGAATTTTGTTTTTATTAACCGTAGTTGCATTTTTTCCGTTTTCGAGAGAAGCAATTTTTAGTGAAACAACTATTGCTGTTTTTATTTCTTTGATCCTTCTGTTTATTACTATTTTTAAGTTTTCGCTCTTTTTTTATTTAAAAGAATACCGAATACTAACAGGCAGTAATTATAGAAATGCTGTTATCATTGGTTTTACTCCCGAAGCAATTCGTTTAAAAGATCTTTTTGAAACAAGAAAAGATTACGGATATCGTTTCCTGGGATATTTTTCGGATAAAAAAACGAATCAAAATATTACTGGGAAATTATCAGATTTAAAACCATTTATAGTTGAAAATGAGGTAGATGAAATCTACTGTTCTTTAAATGAGGTATCCAACAATTATTTGAAAGATCTGATTGATTTTGCCGATGAGAATAACAAAACAATTAAATTTATTCCCGACACAAAAGAGATTTTTTCCAAAAATCTAAGAATAGATTATTATGATTTTTTTCCGGTACTTTCATTAAAACAAACGTTACTGAATGAGCCAGCTATAAAGTTTTTTAAACGTTTTTTTGACATTGTTTTTTCCTTTTTTATACTAGTTTTTTTGCTGTCATGGCTATATCCAATTTTAGCAATTTTAATAAAATTAGAGTCTAAAGGCCCTGTGCTTTTTAAACAAGGAAGACCTGGAATGGATGAAAATGAATTTGTATGTTATAAATTCCGTTCAATGAAGATTAATAAAACAACAGAAAAAGAAGCCTCAAAAGATGATCCGAGAGTTACAATTGTTGGGAGATTTATGAGAAAAACCAGCATCGACGAATTGCCGCAATTTATTAATGTTTTACTAGGAGATATGTCTGTTGTGGGGCCAAGGCCACATCTGTGGGTACAAAACAAGGAGTACGGAAATAAAGTAAAAAAATACATGATGCGTCACTGTGTTAAGCCAGGGATTACAGGATTGGCACAGGTAAGTGGTTTCAGAGGCGAAATTAAGATGGAAAGAGATATGATAAACCGAATAAAATTTGACGTTTTTTATATCGAAAACTGGTCACTGATTCTGGATCTGAAAATAATTTTTCAAACAGTAATAAATATTTTTAAAGGAGATCAAAAAGCATATTAATTTCAGTTTTAAGAACAATATTTAATGACTGAAAGACTAATGATATTTGTTCTACGTCAATTAAAAAGCATTATTTTCAATTAGTTCTTTTATTTGTGTGTTGAGATTAAAATGATTTTTTGCGTGAGTTAAAATAGTATTTTTCATCTTTTGAATATCATTTTTTCCCAGTTCAGAAATTTGTAACAAAGTCGTATTCAAAGCTTTGAAATCTTCAACAGGAACGACCCATCCTAACTTGTTTTCTTCAACAATATTTTCTCCTTCGCCACCTCCAAAATAAAGAACAGGGAAGCCTAAAGCACTGTATTCAAATATTTTTGAAGGTACAGAACCGTAAATTCGGGTTTTAAGCGGAACAAGTGCAATGTCTAAATTTTTTAATTTTTCATGTAGAATGTTTCGTTCTAACATTCCATAGAAAATTATTTTTTTGTTTGGGTTTTGTTGGAGATATTTTTCAATCTGATTTTTTTCAGCACCATCTCCAAAAACATGCAGTTCTACATTGAGATTTTCTAAATTTAATTGTTGAATAAGTTCAAAAACACCTTGTGCAACCCCCAGTAATCCTGCGTAGAATAATTTTACGGGTTCATTAGAATTCTCTTTTTCTTGTAAAGAATCTTCAATAAAATGATCGGGATAATTACGATATAAAAAGCACTTTTTTTGAGGAAATATAGAATGTATATGAGTAATTATTTCGTTTGACTGACCAAAAATATGAGTTGATTTTTTATAAATAAAACGCTCAATAAAGAGTAAAAATTTATGTGAAATACTATTTTTCTTTAATACTTCAAGTTCAATGGCAGCTGTTGGCCATAGATCGGAAACATTTAAAATGATAGTTTTTCTTTTGAGCCAAAGTACAGAAACAGAAATAAATGAGAGTAATAATGGAGGTGATTGTACAATAACTTTTTTAGGGGTTTTGGCAAACAGCAAATAAAAAAATAAAGTGGTCGAGAATGATAAGATTGAAATAATTCTTTTAAAAATGTTAGGACTATTGCTGGGATAAATCCATAGTCGTTTTAAAGTAATATTTTTAATCTTTTCAGTAACAGAAAATCGCCCTTTATACTCTGGAAATAATTCCCCTTTTGGATAGTTGGGCAAAGGAGAAATTACCGAAACCTCATATCCATTTTGATTTAATTTCAGTGCAAGTTGTTCAATTCGGTTGGCTGCCGCACCTTTTTCGGGTGGATAATAATTAGATATAATTAAAATGTCATTTCTCATTATTTTTTATCCAGTAAAATTGAAATAATTCTTTCCGATGCTTTTCCGTCCCATAATTCAGGGATACCACTTTTTCTAGGTCCATTTTGTAAAAACTGACCAAATACTTTTTCTAAATTTTCTAATAAAGTTCCTACAATGGTGTTAGATCCAATAGTTTCTGTTTCAGGTCTTTCTGTATTATCACGCATTGTAAAACATGGAATCCCCAAAACGGTAGTCTCTTCAGAAATTCCCCCGCTGTCTGTAATGACCGCAAAACTATTTTTAATTAAAAACATGAAGTTTAAATAACCCTGGGGAGAAACAAAAGAGATATTTTTGAATTCAATTTGACTTTCACTCAAAATTGCTTGAGTTCTTGGATGGATAGGGAAGATTATCTTTTTATCATTGACTAATAAATCAATTCCTTGAAGTAATTTTATTAGCGAAGATACTTCATCAACATTAGCAGGACGATGTAAAGTTAAAATGATATAATTTTTCTCCTTTAATTGATGTTCGTTCCAAAAATCTGGAGCAGAAATTCTATTGATATTTTGATATAAAGTGTCGATCATGACATTGCCCACAAAGTGAACATTTTCAGGATCTGAGCCCAATTTTAGTAAATTTTCTGAAGCCGACGGGGAGGTTGTAAAAAAGTAATCAGTTATACTATCCGTTAGCATTCTATTAATTTCTTCAGGCATTGATAAATCTCCGGATCGAATTCCTGCTTCAACATGTGCCACTTTTGTATGGCATTTTTTTGCTACTATAGAACATGCCATCGTCGAATTTACATCTCCTACAACCAAAACCAAATCAGTTGGATTTTCAATTAATTCTTTTTCAAAAGCAATCATAATGGCTGCAGTCTGTTCTGCTTGAGAACCACTTTTTACCTCGAGATTAATATTTGGTTTAGGGATATTTAATTCTTCAAAAAAAGTATCGCTTAAATTCTTGTCATAATGTTGACCTGTATGAACTAAACGAAATGAGATATCAAAACCTTCATTTTGTTTGTCTTTTATTGCATTAATAATGGGTGCTATTTTTATAAAATTTGGTCTTGCACCTGCAATTATCGTAATTTTCATAGATTGGTTTCAATAATTTAAGGAAAAACTTCTTTCAGATTTCTTTCGGCAAATGTAAAGTTTAAATTGGATTTTAGATAGTTTAGAATATTTTCTTAATGTTTTAAATTTTATTTTTTTGAACTTGATATACAATGAAGGCTTAAAAGTTGGAGTTCACAATTTGCGACCTCCAACTTTTGAATATTTATAGAAACTTGAGGTCACAAATTGTGACTTCAAGTTTTTTAAGGCCGCAATTTGCGACCTTAAAAAATTACTTTTTATACCCAATTTTTATTCTTTCGGTTTCATTTTCTTTCTTCTCAGTTAATTCATCCAAATAAGAAAATACCAATTCTATATTTTTATCATGATTCTCTAACTTCTTCTGAATCTGAAGAATATCAATTTTAATTTCAGTTGTGTCCAAAAGCATTTGTCTCACTTTCGTGAAAATTCTCATAATTTGAATATTAGTTTGAGTGGCTTTATCACTTTTTAAGACACTTGAAAGCATTAAAACGCCATGTTCAGTGAATGCAGTAGGTAGATGCCTCAAACCCATTTTTTCAGAATTGGAAATCACAATTTGTGATTTCCAATTTTCGAATTCGGATCTATTAAGTTCAAACATAAAGTCTTCGGGAAATCGTGATATATTCCTTTTAACAGCTTGTTTTAGAATTCTTGTTTCAACACCATAAAGTGTGGCCAAATCACGATCAAGCATTACTTTTTGTCCACGAATAAAATATATTTTATTAGAAATTGTTTCTTCAGAAAGTAAAGAATGATCGTCCATAAGTTTTTAATTAAAAAAAACAAATGTAAGATTTTATTTATATTAAAAGTAAGATGTAAATTGCTTTAATTTCCCGCTTTTGCTTCTTTCTAATTTGTCTTTTCGAATAAAAATATACTTTAAATTAGGTTCTAAATAAGTTGAAAACACTTTTTCTATTTTATCAATTTCAAAATTACTAAGTTCATTTTCACTGGTATATTCAATTTCAAAAGTGTCTGTTTTGGTCTGTTTTATTATAAATTCTTTGACATTTCCATCGTCTCCAAAGAGTTTTTTGGTAATCGAATAAAAAGTCATACCTGGTGATTTTTTACCACTTGGTAATATGGCTACATCATTGTTTCTTCCAATTAATTTTTTAAGAATCGGCTTTTTAGGGGTACTCTTTTCATCTAAAATACCATAATCACCAACTTCATATCTAATGAACGGATGTGCTTTATTATATAAATTGGTGATAAGAATTCGGCCTTCTTGCCCAAGAGGAACGGGTTGATCATTTTCGTCTACAATTTCAACAAAAAGAGTATCAGAGTTAACTTGCCATTCTCCTTTAGAATTTTCAAAAGCAATTAATCCTATTTCAGATGATCCATATTCATTGATAACCGGAACTCCTAAATGTTTTTCGAGTAAAACCCTGTCGTCTTCAAAAAGCATCTCAGAGGTAACAACACAAGATTTTAAAGTAGGACAAATTTCGGTTAGTACTTTATTTTTCTTCTTCAAATATTTAGCCATTAAAACAATGTTTGTTGTGTAGCCGTTTATATAATCAAATTTACTTTTTTGAAATTTTTCTAAAATTATTTCTAATTTTTTATCCGATAAATCAAATATATTGAAACGATAACGATGGCTTAAAAAATCTTTAAGACGGAGCTTTTTGTTTTCTAAAAAACTCAAGGGCATACCATAGAATCTGGCTTGGAAAGAAAAGTTGAAATCAATATTATGCCATGAAAATCGATGTATATTATCTGCCCACGTTATAGCATGTGCAAATTTATCTTTCGCAAAAACCATTGGATCTCCGCTTGAACCCGAAGTTTTATTTATATAGACATTTTTTTGAGAAAATCCCTTTGAGAGTCTCTCAATAAGAGGTTTTTGTAGATTTCTTTTGTTTAATACTGGTAGATCAGACCAGTTTTTATAAGAATTGATGTTTGCTAATTCTTTGTAAAAATTATTATTGTTTAAATGATAATTGACGATTTCGATTTTCTTCTGCTCAATATAGGCGTCAAAATTTTCCTCTGGAATAGCAGTAATTTTATCAAATTCTGCTTTAGCTTTCTTTATTGGAAAACCGTTTAGTTGAAGTGTAAGATCAAAAAGGCGAATCATTTTTAAGAATAATTTTCATCAAAAATAATGTTTAGGAATTACTAACAGTATAGAACCAACAACTTTTTAAAGATTTAATTATTTTTTACGTGCAAAAGCAAGTATTTTTGCACCACAACTAAATACAACAACACCATGACAATTTTATTATTGGGATCAGGAGGAAGAGAACATGCTTTTGCATGGAAAATGACTCAGAGTCCGCTTTGCGAAAAACTTTTTGTAGTACCTGGAAATGCAGGAACTGCTGCAATTGCTGAAAATGTAGCAATATCTGCGACAGATTTTGAAGCCGTAAAAGCTTTAGTACTTAAAGAAAATATAAGTTTAGTAGTCGTAGGGCCTGAAGATCCGTTGGTGAAAGGTATTTACGATTATTTTAAAAATGACGAAAGCTTAAAAAATATCCCAGTTATTGGGCCATCAAAACTTGGAGCGCAATTAGAAGGAAGTAAAGAATTTGCAAAAGAATTCTTGATGAAACACAACATTCCAACTGCAGCTTATGACAGTTTTACTGCTGAAACAGTTGAAAAAGGATGTGAGTTCTTAGAAACCTTACAACCTCCATACGTTTTAAAAGCAGACGGATTAGCAGCAGGAAAAGGAGTTTTGATTATTCAGGATCTTGAAGAAGCTAAAACGGAATTAAGAAACATGTTGGTTCACTCAAAATTTGGAGCAGCGAGTTCAAAAGTGGTTATCGAAGAATTTTTGGACGGAATAGAATTAAGCTGTTTTGTTTTAACGGATGGAAAAAATTATAAAATTCTTCCAACAGCAAAAGATTACAAACGTATTGGTGAAGGTGATACAGGATTAAATACAGGCGGAATGGGAGCAGTTTCTCCAGTTCCTTATGTTGATGCTGTTTTAATGGAAAAAATTGAAACACGAATCGTAAAACCAACAATCGAAGGTTTTCAAAAAGACGGAATCGAATATAAAGGTTTTGTATTTATTGGTTTGATCAACGTAAAAAATGAGCCAATCGTTATTGAGTACAACGTAAGAATGGGAGATCCGGAAACTGAAGTTGTGGTTCCGAGATTAAAATCAGATTTAGTTGAATTGTTTTTGTCTGTTGCAGATCAGAAATTAGGAGACTTTAATTTAGAGGTTGATCCAAGAAGTGCAACAACTGTTATGGTGGTTTCTGGCGGATATCCTGAAGATTTCGAAAAAGGAAAAGTAATTACAGGTTTAGAAAATATTACAGATTCTATTGTTTTTCACGCAGGAACAAAATTAGATGGCGAAAATGTCGTTACTAATGGAGGACGTGTAATTGCAGTAACATCATACGGAGATAATTTCCAGGAGGCCATAAAAAAATCTTACCAAAACATAGATAAACTAAGCTTTGATAAGATGTATTTTAGAAAAGATATCGGCTTCGATTTAATCTAAAAAATAAATGCACAAGCCCTTTTTAATTAAAGGGTTTGGTTTTTTATTTTAAAAATGAATGAGCTGTAGTATCTTGGTTTTCTGTTCCGGCGTCATCAAAAATGCGTAATTGTTTAATCCAATAAACGATTGCACATGCACAGATGGTCATGAAAATCCAGTTGATAGTGTTTGCACCAAACCATGTAATTAATTCCAAATGACGTAAAAAGTCAAGAGGAGCAAACAAAATGTTAACGAATAAGTATTGTATTCCTTCAAAAAAAGCTGTCATAATTTATAAAATTATATGTTATTATTGTTTTAACGCATTGAAGTAAAATTCAAATAAAGAATCTTTTTCAACTTGTTGGTTTTTCCTTTTAAACAAGTATTATATTTACAATCACAAAAGTATAAAATATCCTTATGATAACAAGTGTTTTTAAAAAATCTACGCCATTAAATTATTCTTTGGTTGTAATTTTAATACTGGTTTTCTTTTTTCTCTATCAAATTCAGGAACCATCCTGGATAACGGTTCCTTTTTTGGCATTCCAAAAAGTGAGTTTACTTTGCTTTTTACTAGCTTCTTTTTTTCTGGTTAATTTCATTGTAAAAAAGAACGGGCTCAGTAAAGACAACGGATATTCGATATTTTTCTACTTGTTGTTTATATTGTTTTTCCCCACAATATTTAATGATCCAAACGTTTTGTATGCCAACTTTTTTCTATTATTGGCACTTCGAAGATTGATTTCTCTGCAGTCCTTAAAAGCTTCAAAAGAAAAAATATTTGATGCTTCTTTTTGGATTTTAGTAGCTTCTTTATTTCAATTTTGGTGTATTCTATTCCTAATTTTGGTATTTATCTCGATTGTTTTTCACGTTTCGCGTGATTATAGAAACTGGGTTTTACCATTTATAGCCCTTTTAGCTGTAGCAATAATCTTTTTATTGGTATCACTTATCTTTCATTTTAATGCTATAGAATTCTTCGAAAAAAGAGCAGTAATCGATTTAAATATAGATTATTTTAAAAATAATTACGAAAATGGTGCGCTTTCAATTTATGTAGCAGTTGCTTTATTTTTTGTAGTGTCAATGTTAACAACACTATCAAACAGGCCACAAATTGTACATACTTCATACAAAAAAGTGGTAGCCTGTTTTTTTATAGCAGCTTTTGTTTTTATTCTTTCACCAAATAAAAGCAACGATTTACTATTGTTTAGTATAACGCCTTTAACCATTATGGCGGCAAGTCATGTAGAATATGTGCAGCAAAAACTAAACAACGAGATTGTATTCTATGTACTTATTTGCTGCAGTTTATTTACCTATTTTTCTCAATTATAATTTACTGCCGTAAGCAAGATCTCCGGCATCGCCCAAACCCGGAACGATGTAATTTTTCTCATTTAGTTTTTCGTCTAAAGCGGCAACCCATAAATGACAATTATCCGGAAGGTGTTTTTCAAGATAAGCAACTCCTTCTGGAGCAGCGATAATAACTACAATATGAATCTCGTTTGGAGTAGCATTTTCAATTAACTTTTTATGAACAGCTACAATCGATTGGCCAGTTGCCAACATAGGGTCAAGTAATAAAACAGTTTTATTATTTAAATCCGAAATTGCCTGATATTCAACTAAAATTTCAAACTCATCATCATTGTTTGGATGAAATCTGCAGGCCGAAACAAAACTGTTTTCGGCATGATCGAAATAATTTAAAAAACCATTATGTAATGGTAATCCGGCTCTTAAGATTGGGCATAATACTAAATCACTCTCAATTTCTGTTGTTCTTTTTATGCCTAGCGGAGTCTGAATTTCAACATCTTTATAAGGTAAAATTTTACTTAATTCATAAGCCATAATTTCTCCAATACGTTCAATATTTCTTCTAAAACGCATGCTGTCGTTCTGAACATTAACATTCCTGATTTGTCCCAGAAAATGATTTAAAACGCTGTTTTTTTCTGATAAATAATGAATTTTCATATTAAAGATTTAATTTATTAACGAATAAAAGTTTAAAAACGAAAAATACTTTCTTTTTTTCGCAGTATAAAAGTATAAAAAGTATCTTTGTCTCTCTAATAATTAAAGACATGTTTTCAAAATTAGCATATTCTGTTTTCGAACAAAGCATCAAAGATTATCACCAGTTTGATAATGTTGATCAGCCAATAAACAATCCTTATCCGAAGGATAAATTTGAGCATTTATTATATCTAAAAAACTGGATCGATACTGTTCAATGGCATTTTGAGGATATTATTCGTGACCCGCAAATTGATCCGGTTGCAGCTTTAACTTTAAAAAGAAGAATCGATGCCTCAAATCAGGAACGTACTGATATGGTAGAATATATCGATAGTTATTTTTTACAAAAATACAGTAATGTAAAAGTAAAAGATGGTGCAAAAATCAATTCTGAAAGTCCTGCATGGGCATTTGACAGATTGTCTATTTTGGCGTTAAAAATTTATCACATGCACGAAGAAGCTACACGTGCTGAGGCTTCACAAGAGCACAGAGATAAATGTCAGGAAAAATTAAATGTACTTTTAGAACAAAGAAGTGACTTATCTACAGCAATTGATGATTTACTTACTGATATCGAAAATGGTGACAAATTCATGAAAGTGTACAAACAAATGAAAATGTACAATGATGATGAATTGAACCCGGTATTATATCAAAATAAAAAATAATTTGGCAGACTTGTCCACCAAAATAAAACACATAGCCGTCATGAGACTATCCGCAATGGGAGATGTCGCCATGACGGTTCCTGTTTTACGAGCTTTTGTAAAACAGTATCCAAGCGTGAAACTTACAGTTGTTTCGCGTCCTTTTTTTAAACCTTTTTTTGATGGAATTCCGAATCTGGAATTTTTTGCTTTTGATGAAAAAGAAAGACATAAAGGTTTTCCCGGACTTTTACGATTATACAAAGATTTAAAAACACTTGAAATTGATGCTTTTGCAGATCTTCATAATGTTTTGCGATCTAAAGTTGTGAGTTTACTTTTCGCTTTAAGCGGAAAAAAAAGAGCAACGGTTGATAAAGGTCGTGAAGGAAAAAAAGAATTAACCCGTGCCGAAAATAAGATTTTCCAACAATTGCCAACTATGTTTGAACGACATGTAAAAGTGTTTCAAGAACTTGGTTTTTCTTTAGATTTATCTAATCCAGAATTTCCTAAAAAGGCCGTTTTAAGTGCAGAAATTACAGATTTAATTGGAGAGAATTATCAAAAATTAATTGGTATAGCACCTTTTGCACAGTACGATTCTAAAGTATATCCTATAGATTTAATGCAGGAAGTAATTACAAAACTGGCTGAAAATAAAGATCATACCGTTTTACTTTTTGGTGGCGGAAAAAAAGAAATTGAAATTTTAGATTCTCTTTCAGCACCATATAAAAATGTAATCAATGTAGCTGGAAAAATCAAATTTCAGCAGGAATTAAAACTAATAAGCAATCTGGATGTCATGCTTTCTATGGATTCCGGAAATGCACACATTGCAGCAATGCTGGGAGTAAAAGTAATTACACTTTGGGGCGCTACGCATCCTTATGCCGGATTCTTGCCATTTAATCAGAGTTTAGATAATGCATTAACATCAGATAGAAATGAATATCCTAAACTACCAACATCTGTTTACGGAAACAAGATTGTTGAAGGTTATGAAGATGCAATGAGAACTATATCTCCAAAGAAAATTGTTCAGAAGATACTGTTAAGCATATAAGCCATTTAAATCATATAGAAAATACCCAACTGTTTTCTTTTTGTTTCTGTCAGCTACAATTACAACAAAATGATTTTCTTTTTCTGTAGACAGTAAAATGTGTTCAAAATCGGCGGTTGAATTTCTATAGACCTTATGCACCAATTGTGATTCTTTGATTTTATGTGACAATATTTTAGCACTTTTTAATTTACTGATATACGGCCAGATATTAAAAATATTTTTGTCGGAAAGTGCTATTTCAGTCATTTTCCCGCTTGCTGTTGCAGTATATTTTTCTTTGTTAAGTAATTTTGGACCTTTTTTATTTCTGTGTTTTTTAATTATAAAATACACACAAACAAAAGAAGTTATTACAAAAAGTGCTATAAATGATAAACGAAGGATGTGATGCATTGTCATAATATTTAGGGTTTAAATGTGTGACAAATTTGATTTAGTTCTATAGATCCAGAACAAAACTATGAAATTGCGATTACTTTCATTTCACCACTAATATAATAAAAATTCAGCAAAATTTTAGCTAAAAATCTATTTTATTGTAATTTCAAATATAATAGAATCTTTTCACCATAATAATGACTTATCTTTAATTATCAAACAAAAAAAATCCAAATCCCTGCTTTAAAGTTGGAATTTGGATTTTTTTTATTGAGATATTTTAGTGTTATAACCATATTTTTTCATCCTTACATCGGCTATAAATATAGTTTTTAAGATTGGAGATTGTGTGCTGATAATCTGGAGCATCATAACCAAATCGCTCATGTTCCATTTGCTCTTTTTCCAGAGCTTCACAACCTTTTATAACTTCTTTGAGCATATCAAGCATCGCAAGTTCTTTATTATCTGTTTTTTGAAATTTGAGTTCCACAATTTCATCTTGTAATTCTGAACAATAATCAACAAGCTGCATCACTTCTGTTTCTTCCAAAAGCGATTGTTTATTTCTAAATATTTCTCGAATTGATTTCATCTTAATTTAAAATTTTAAACTTTGGCAAAAGATCTCAAAAATAAAAAAAATTCCAAACTCCAGTTTTAAAGTTGGAATTTGGAATTTTAAATATTTGGAATTTAAGGATTACACGTCGTCGTAATCAACATAAATAGTTTCTGATGTTGGGTGTGCCTGGCAAGTTAAAATTAAGCCTTCAGCAATTTCACCATCGGTTAGAATAGAATTTTTTGTCATTTCTGCACTTCCTTTTGTAACACGTCCTAAACAGCTGCTGCAGATTCCGCCCTGACAAGAATACGGAGCGTCAACACCTTGTTTTAGTGCTGCATCAAGAATAGTTTGTTTTTTAGACATTTCAAAAGTAGTCTCTTCGTCATCAACCAAAATTGTAATTTTTGTATGTCCTTCCTGAGATCCGTGAATTTCATTTTCCTGAGTAGAAGAAGTAAAAAGTTCAAATTTAATTGCAGATTCTTTTACATTTTTCTCTTTCAGAATATTAGAAACAGTGTTGATCATTTCTTCCGGACCACACAAGTAAAACTTATCAAATTGAAGTTCTTTGTGTTTGTTATTTAAAACAAAATTCACAGCCGATTTGTCAATTCTTCCAAATAAAGCATTTTCGGCTTTAGTCTGGCTGTAGACATAATGTACAAAAAAGCGACCAACATATTGCAATTGTAAATCGTGCAATTCCTGGTGAAAAATAGTTTCTTCCGGAGTTTTATTTCCGTAAACTAATACAAATGAGCTTTTTGGTTCATTTTTTAAAACCGATTTCAAGATAGAGAGAACAGGCGTAATTCCGCTTCCCGCAACAAAAGCGGCATAGTTTCTCTGTCTTTCAGGATCTGGTTCAAAAGTAAATTTACCTTCCGGATGACCTACTTCAAGAACATCTCCGGCTTTTAATTTTGTATTTGCAAATTGAGAGAACAAACCGTTTTTTACGGCTTTTACAGCAATTCTTAATTCACCGCTTTCTGGTGAAGAACAAATAGAATAAGCACGACGAATTTCCTGATTATCAAGAGTTAATTTTAAATTTATATATTGACCAGCTATAAATTTATAGTCAGATTTAAGTTCTTCCGGAACATTAAAAAGTACCGAAACAGCAGCAGCAGTTTCGCGTTTTACCTCTTTAATTATAAGTTTTAAGAATGAAGGCATAGTTTATTTTTTTTGCAAAAATAGCAAACACTTAGTAATTCACACTTACTTAAATATTTTTTTTAACTTTTTTTGTAACGTTTTCCTACATTTGGTCTCTTACTAGAAAATAACAACCAAAACAACCATGATTAAGAAGTTTATTTATCTCGAATGGAAGGCCTTTTCAAGATCTGCATCGTTTGGTAAAAATTTGGCAATGAAGATTTTAATTGGTTTCATTGCACTATATTTTTCATTAATTTTTATCGGAATGGGTGTTGGCGCATTTTATATCTTAAAAGATATGAAACTTGAACCACTTTTAACAGTCAACAAATTTTTAATCTATTATTTTGTCCTTGATTTAGTAATTAGATTGTTATTGCAATCAATACCGGTTTTAAATATTAAATCATTATTGATTTTACCTTTTAAAAAGCCAACCATTGTACATTTTTCTTTGGGAAAAACAATGTTGTCTTTTTTTAATTGGATTCATGGACTTTTCTTTATTCCTTTTTCAATTGTGCTTCTTTTAGAAGGATATGATGTTGTTGGAATTATCTTTTGGTTTTTGGCCATTTTTGCTTTGATATATATCAACAACTTTTTGAATATTATTTTAAGCAATATCGATAAATTGTTTGTTGTTTTTGTTGCATTTGCTATTGCTTTTGGAGCTGCGCAATATTATAAGTTATTTGATATTACAGCTTTTTCGACTCCATTTTTTCATGGACTTTATGAAAGTAAAGGGTTATTTTTAATTCCGGTTTTTGTGTTAATTGGATTGTATGTTTTTAGCTTTAAATACTTAAAAAACAATTTGTTTTTAGATGCCGGACTTTCTGTAAAACAGGATATTGCAGCAACAGAAAACTTGTCGTGGCTGAATCAATTCGGGACTTTGGGAACTTTTCTTAAAAACGATATCAAATTAATTAAGAGAAATAAACGATCAAAAACGACAGTTGTAATGAGTATTGTTTTCTTGTTTTACGGACTTATCTTTTTTGGAAATACACACCAGCCGGTCGCGATGCAAATTTTTGCCGGAATATTCGTTTCTGGTGGATTTTTGTTTGTCTTTGGTCAGTTTGTACCAAGCTGGGACAGTTCTTATTACCAGCTTATGATGACGCAGAATATTCCGTATCGTGGATATATTACTTCAAAATGGTGGCTGATTGTGATAGGTACACTTATTTCAACAATTTTGGCTTCGTTTTATCTTTTTTATGGATGGGAAGTTTATCTAACGATCGTTGTTGGAGCAATTTACAATATTGGCGTTAATTCTCATTTAGTTCTTTTGGGCGGAGCGTTTACAAAAACTCCTATCGATTTAAGTAACGCCGGAGGAGCTTTTGGCGATAAAAAAGCATTCAATGTCAATGCAATGTTGTTATCGCTTCCAAAAATTTTCCTTCCATTGGCACTTTATGGAATTGGTCTTTATTTTGACAATAAAAACCTTGGGCTTGCATTGGTTGCAGTAGCGGGTGTTTTAGGTTTTGTTTTTAAAGACAAAGTTTTTTCATTAATCGAAAAAATATACAAAAGAGAAAAATATCGTACGATAAGTGCTTATAAACAAAAGAATTAATTAGATAATTAGCCAATGTGTCAATTAGAAAATTAATCAAAAAATAAAAATCTAAAATTATTATGATAGTAGTAAATCAACTTTCAAAAAAATATAACGAAACAACGGTTTTAAATATTAATGATCTTGAAATTCCAAAAGGGCAAAGTTTTGGATTAGTGGGAAATAACGGAGCGGGAAAAACAACTTTTTTCAGTTTGCTTTTAGATCTGATTCAGCCCACAACCGGGAATATTAAAAGTCATGATATTGAGGTAAATACTAGCGAAAACTGGAAATCTTTTACAGGTTCGTTCTTAGACGAAAGCTTTCTTATAGGATATTTAACTCCAGAAGAATATTTCTATTTTATTGGAGATTTACGTCATCAGAATAAAGCTGATATTGATGTATTATTAGCAAAATATGAAGAGTTTTTTAATGGTGAAATTTTAAACAACAAAAAGTATTTGCGCGATTTATCTAAAGGAAATCAGAAGAAAGTTGGGATTATTGCAACATTAATAGGAAATCCGCAAGTTGTAATATTAGATGAACCTTTTGCCAATTTAGACCCAACGACTGTAAGTCGATTAAAGAAAATTATTAAAGAACTGGCTGATGATCCAAACGTTACAATTTTGGTTTCAAGTCATGATTTACAACACACTGTAGAGGTTTGCGATCGAATTGTGGCGCTTAATAAAGGCGAAATTGTAAAAGATATTCAAACCTCAAAAGAAACCTTACAAGAACTGGAATCGTTTTTTGCAGTTTAAATTTCTATATTTCAAAAAGAAGCGTATTTTTACAAGTCATTATACTAAAATTGTTTTTTAGAAGTTTATGCTTTAAAATCTGTTCTATTGAAAAAGAATACTCGTATATATAGTTTTTTTCTTGTTTTTTCGATCTTTTTGATAGCATGTTCTACCAAGAAAAACACCTTTTTGTCCAGAAATTCCCATGCTTTAAGTACAAAATATAATATTTTGTACAATGGAGGAATAGGATTAGATAAAGGTTTAAAATCTATTCAGGCCAATAACCAGGATAATTTCTGGAAACTGCTTCCAATTGAAAAAATGCAATTTGATGAAAATTTTTCACAAGGAGAAAAAACAAAAAATCCTGATTTTGAATTAGCGGAGACCAAAGCAACAAAAGCAATTCAGAAACACTCCATGAATATTGGAGGACGAGAAAAAAACTATCAAATAGATGAGGCGTACCTAATGCTTGGAAAAGCCAGATATTATGATCAGCGTTTTATTCCTGCCCTTGAAGCATTCAATTACATCTTATACAAATATCCTAACAGCAGTAATATTTATACAGCAAAAATATGGCGCGAAAAAACCAATATGCGTTTAGGAAATGATGCCATTGTTGTAAAAAATATTAACCTATTATTAAAAAAGACCGATCTGGATAAGCAGACTTTTTCGGATGCAAATGCTTTATTAGCAGAAGCTTTTTTAAATTTAGAACAAAGAGACAGCGCAGTTGCAAAACTTAGAATTGCAGAAAAATTCACAAAAATAAATGACCAGCGCGCCAGATACCGTTTTATTTTAGGACAATTGTACCAGGAAGTTGGAGCAAGAGACAGCGCCATATATTTTTATAATGCCGTAATCGATATGAATCGAAAAATGGATCGAAAATATATGATGCAGGCGTATGCCAAAAAAGCACAGATGTTTGATTATGAAAATGGAAACCACGATATGTTTGTTGAAACGTACAACAAACTGGTTAACGATCGTGAAAACCGACCTTATTATGATATCCTTTTTTATGAAATAGCTGTTTTTTTCGATAAAAATAAAGAGCAGGATAATGCATTTGAGTTTTATAACAGATCATTACACCAAAAATCTAAAGATCCTTATTTAGTAGCGTCTACTTATCGAAATATTGGGAATATGTATTTTAAAAATACAGATTATACAATGGCTGCTAAATATTATGACAGTACATTGGTAAAACTGGACCCGAAAACCAGAGAGTTTGCATTTATTGAAAAAAACAGAAAAAACTTAGACAACGTAATTAAATATGAAGGAATTGCCAAACGCAACGATAGCATAATTAGGGTAAAAGGTTTGTCTGACGAAGAAAGAAGAATTTATTTTGAAAATTACATAGCTGACCTTAAACAGAAAGACGAAGCAAAACGAATTTCTGAAGAAAAAGAAAAAGAGAAACTTGAAAACATTGAGCGCAATACAACTTCAGGTAATGCACCAGTAGCTGTAAACCCACAATCGCTTGGAAAAAGTGATATAATGCCGCCAGGTGCGCTTAATCCGCCGTCAGGAAATGATGCTGCGAGCACATTTTATTTCTACAATCCAAGTACAGTTGCGTACGGGAAACTGCAATTTAGAAAAATGTGGGGTAATAGATCTTTGGCTGGTAATTGGAGAATTGTTTCTTCAAAATCAACGATCAACCCAACTTTAAAAGATTCTTTAAATTTACGTCAGGATTCTATAAATGCATTGAAAGATTCTGTTGTAGTTGAAAAATATACAACCGCTTTTTACGAAAAACAACTCCCAACAAGCCAGATTGCAATGGATAGTATTGGTAAAGAACGCAATTTTGCCTATTATCAATTAGGACTTATTTATAAAGAAAAGTTTAAAGAGTATAACTTAGCAAGTGATAAATTGGAGCAATTATTACGCAATAATCCTGAAGAGAAATTGATTTTACCTTCAATGTATAATTTGTATAAAATTTATCAGATTACAAATCCGGCAAAGGCAGAAAGTATAAAATCGGATATAACAACAAATTATCCAAACTCAAGATATGCTCTTATTTTAAACAATACGAATACAGAAGATTTGGCCTCTGCAGATAAAGAATATCAAAAATGGTATAAATTATTTGAGAATGAACAGTTTGATGAAGTCTTAAATAATATAGATAACTTGATTAATCAGTATTCTGGTGAAGATATTATTTCTAAATATGAGTTATTGAAAGCGAGTACATTAGGAAAAGTATATGGTTTGGCGGCTTATAAAAAAGGATTGGAAAATGTAGCTGATAATTACCCGAATAGTGAAGAAGGTAAAAATGCTCGTGAAATTTTAGAAAAACAAATTCCTGAATTAGAAAAGCTTGATTTTACGGCAGTTGATGGAAAAAATTGGAAAATTCTATATCCGGTTGCCAATAATGATACTAAATCAATTAAAAAAATTCAAGAGGCGATCAGAGTCTTTTTATTGGTTGAAAATTTTGAAAGATTAACAACTTCTATTGACAAATACAATAAAACAGAGAGTTTTGTAGTTATTCATGGTTTAAAATCTGAAGCTTATGCCAGAGATCTTTCAGGTGTTTTTAGAGATGATAAAAAATATAAAATCTCGAATCCTTCGGTTATTATATCAAGTGATAATTATAAGGTAATACAAATTAAGAAAAATCTTGATGCATATTTAGCCCCCAAAACCCCATAAATAATGTTTGATAAAGTTAAAAAAAACGGTACAGAACTTTTAGGAAAAACCAACAGAATTGTTGAAGGAACTTCAATTGTTGGAGATATTGTTTCAAAAGCCGATTTTAGATTGGATGGAGAATTAATAGGTAATTTCACTTCACAGGGAAAACTGGTAATTGGAGCTTCGGGCATTATAAAAGGGGAGATAATTTGTCATAATGCTGATATTGAGGGAGAATTTCAAGGGAAATTAAAAGTTTTAGAAGTCCTTAATATAAAGGCTACAGCACGTATTCATGGAGATGTAGCGGTTGGAAAACTTTCGATAGAGCCGGGGGCAGATTTTACAGCAACCTGTACTATGTTAACCAATTCTAATCAGGTAATAATGTTAGAAGATGGAAAAGGAACCGAAAAATAATAAAAGGAATAAATGGCTTGCGCTCATTAATATTCCCTTTCAAATGGGAGTTATTATCTTTTTATTCTCTTATTTCGGCACCTGGCTTGATGAGAATCATCCAAGCCCAAAAGTTTATTATAATACAATTTTTGTAATGGCCGGTGTTGGCCTTGCATTATATAATGTTATACGCCAGGTTAACGATATTAATAAGTAATTTTTTCATTTCTGGGAGCTTTAGATAAAAGTTGCATCTTTGCATAAAATTATCTCATATGCTTTCAAAAAATTACAAACCTGTTTTATCGTTATTCATTTTTGCCTTATCTGCCTGTATCTTGCATAAAGGTGCTTTTTTTGCTTTAGATATCAATGCCCGGAATTTTTATTATAGTATCGAATTTCTATATTTAATTTTTTTCGGATTATCTGCCTTATTATACCTAATATTATTAATAGTAAAAAAGAAGAATTTTGAAATCGTCGGAATGGCTTTCTTATTCGGAACATTTACTCAAATGTTATTAGGATATTTAATTTTGAGACCAATTTTAGAAAACAAGTCCGAAACAGTGGCTGTTGAAAAAGTCAGTTTTTTTATAACATTTATTTTGTTTTTGTTATTTGAGACGCTTTTAACTGTCCGATTATTAAATGAAAAGCGTTAAAATAAGGATTCTTTAAAACAAGGTTCAAAAATAATTTTTCATATCCTTTTGAATATTAATAAAAAATGTACCTTTGCACCAAATTTTAGAAACGTAAAAAAATAAGATTTTCCACGATATGGTGATTTCAAACAAACCACTCAGCTTTATTCTTGCAGCTTTTGTAGCTTCTCTGCCAATTATGGGTTTTGCAAACTCAGAGAATGATTCAACGCATGTTCAAACTGAAACAGTTCATGAAGAGAAAGTAATTTCACATAACGCTCCAGCGGAAGGAGAGCATGCAGCTCTTGATCCAAAAGCAAAAGTGGATGCTTTTATTGATCACCACTTACAAGATTCTCATGACTTCATTTTCTTTTCAGATGAAAAGGAAAATAAAAACTATGGTTTTCCATTACCAGTTATTTTAATTGACGGAGGTTTGAAAATTTTCTCTTCTTCAAAATTACACCACGGTGAAGCAGTTGCAGAAGTTGATGGAAACTTCTACAAATTGGTTCACGGTAAAATCTACAAAACAGATGCAGCCGGAACAATTACTTTTAATGAGCACGGTCATCCTGAAAATGAAAAGCCTTTAGACTTTTCTATTACAAAAAATGTTTTTGCAATGCTTCTTGTTTCAGTACTATTATTCTTTATGTTTACTGGTTTAGCAAGATCATATAAAAAAGGACCAATCCCAACTGGATTTGGAAGAGTTTTAGAACCACTTATTATTTTCATCAGAGACGAAATTGCTGTTCCAAATATTGGAGAGAAAAAATACCGTAAATATATGGGGTACCTTTTGACAGTATTTTTCTTTGTGTGGATTTTGAACTTATTAGGAATGACTCCACTTGGAATTAACGTAACAGGAAATATTGCTATTACTGTTTGTTTAGCAGCATTTACTTTCATCATTACACAATTTAGTGCAAACAAAGATTATTGGGGACACATTTTCTGGATGCCAGGAGTACCGGTTCCAATGAAAATTATTTTAGCTCCAATTGAAATTTTAGGAACATTAACAAAACCATTCGCATTATTAATTCGTTTGTACGCAAATATTACTGCAGGTCACGTAGTAGTTATGAGTTTGATCGGAATGATTTTCGTTGGAAAAAATTTAGCAGCAGATTTACCAATCTCTTTTGGATTAACATTGTTTATCTCTGTTATTGAAGTTTTAGTTGCATTCTTGCAAGCGTTTATCTTTACAATGTTATCATCATTGTTTATTGGTATGGCAGTTCAGGATCACCACCATGATGATCACGGACATGATGAAGAAAATGCAATTATTTAATTTAGAAGTTTAATTTTATATATATAAATACTTATGGGAACAATTCCAACTTTAGTAGGTGCTGGTTTAGTAGTAATCGGTGCAGGTTTAGGTTTAGGTAAAATCGGTGGATCTGCTATGGACGCTATTGCTCGTCAGCCAGAAGCTGCTGGTAAAATCCAAACTGCGATGATTATTATCGCGGCTTTATTAGAAGGTTTAGCATTTGCTGCTTTGATCTTAGGAAAATAATAAAGAAAAAAATAACAACATCTTTGACGGTTGGTTAAAGGTGTTGTTACTTTAAAAAGAAATTAAATATTTAATATAGTTATAAAATGGATAAGTTAATTAACGATTTTTCATTCGGTTTATTCTTTTGGCAAGCTTTGATCTTGTTAGTATTAATTTTGCTTTTAGTAAAATTTGCATGGAAACCAATTATGGAGTCTATTACTGCAAGAGAAGAAGGTATTAAAAATGCATTACTTTCTGCTGAAAATGCAAAGAGAGAAATGGAAAATTTACAAGCAGACAATCAAAGAATTTTGAATGAAGCTCGTGCAGAACGTGACGCGATGTTAAAAGAAGCTCGCGAAATGAAAGAGAAAATGATTGCTGATTCTAAAAACGAAGCACAAGAAGCTGGTCAAAAAATGATTGAGCAAGCTAAAGCTGCTATCGAAAGTGAAAAAAATGCTGCAATGGCAGAATTGAAATCTCAGGTTTCAACTTTATCATTAAGCATCGCTGAAAAATTATTGAAAGAAGAATTATCTAACAAAGAATCTCAAACTAAATTAGTAGAGAAAATGTTAGGTGACGTAAAGTTAAACTAAGATTATGGCAAGTACAAGAGCAGCAATTCGTTATGCAAAAGCAATTCTGGACTTAGCAAACTCTAAAGGTGTTGCCGAAGCTGTAAATAACGATATGAAGTCAATTGCTGAAGCAATTGAATCGAATATAGAACTGAGTACATTTATTCAAAACCCAACTACAAAAGTTGAAGTTAAAGAAAGTGCTCTTTTAGAAGTTTTTGCAAGTGTAAATGGAGTAACTAAAGGTTTATTTCATTTATTATTTGAAAACAAAAGATTTGAAATTCTAGAAGCTATTGCAATAGAATACAAAAGATTATTTGATGAAAGCAATGGTGTTGAAGTAGCAAAAGTTACAACAGCAATTCCAATGGACGCAGCATTAGAAGCTAAAGTTTTGGCTAAAGTTGCAACTTTATCAGATAAAAAAATTACAATTGAAAATATAGTAGATCCTGCAATTATTGGAGGATTTATTTTGAGAATAGGAGATAATCAATACAACGCTTCTGTTGCAAACAGATTACAAGTATTAAAAAGAGAGTTAAGTAATTAGTTTTATTACACATAAAAGTGTCTAAATTATAAATTAAGATGGCGGAAATCAAACCTGCTGAAATTTCAGCAATATTAAGAAAGCAAGTAGAAGGTTTTGAATCTGGTGCTACGCTAGAGGAAGTAGGAACGGTACTTCAAGTTGGAGATGGTATTGCTCGTATTTACGGGCTATCTAATGTACAATACGGTGAGTTAGTTGAATTTGATAACGGACTTGAAGCTATTGTATTGAACCTTGAAGAAGACAATGTTGGTGTGGTACTTTTAGGACCATCAACTGGAATCAAAGAAGGTTCAACAGCAAAAAGAACACAACGTATTGCTTCTCTTAAAGTAGGTGAGCAAATGGTAGGACGTGTAGTTAACACGCTTGGTTTTCCAATTGATGGAAAAGGACCAATCGGTGGAGACTTATACGAAATGCCTTTAGAAAGAAAAGCGCCAGGAGTTATTTTCCGTCAGCCAGTAACTGAGCCATTACAAACAGGAGTAAAAGCAGTAGATGCTATGATCCCGGTTGGTCGTGGACAACGTGAGCTTGTAATTGGTGACCGTCAAACAGGTAAATCAACTGTTTGTATCGATACAATCTTAAATCAAAAAGAATTTTATGATGCAGGTAAACCTGTATTCTGTATATATGTTGCAATTGGGCAAAAAGCTTCAACTGTAGCAGGAATCGCTAAAATGTTAGAAGAAAAAGGTGCAATGGCTTATACAGTTATTGTTGCTGCAAATGCTTCTGACCCAGCTCCAATGCAAGTTTACGCTCCTTTCGCAGGTGCTGCAATTGGGGAATACTTTAGAGATTCAGGTCGTCCTGCACTTATCGTGTATGATGATTTATCTAAACAAGCTGTTGCTTACCGTGAGGTTTCTCTTTTATTAAGAAGACCACCGGGACGTGAGGCTTATCCTGGAGACGTTTTCTACTTACACTCTCGTTTATTAGAGCGTGCTTGTAAAGTAATTGCTGATGATGGAATTGCTAAAAACATGAATGATTTACCAGATTCTATCAAAGGTATCGTAAAAGGTGGTGGTTCATTAACTGCTTTACCAATTATCGAAACTCAGGCTGGTGACGTTTCTGCATATATCCCAACAAACGTAATTTCGATTACAGATGGTCAGATTTTCCTTGATGGAGATTTGTTCAACTCTGGAGTTCGTCCTGCTATTAACGTAGGTATCTCTGTATCTCGTGTTGGAGGTAATGCACAGATTAAATCAATGAAAAAAGTTTCTGGAACTTTAAAATTAGATCAGGCTCAATTCCGTGAATTAGAAGCTTTCGCTAAATTTGGTTCTGACTTGGATTCTGTTACATTAAACGTAATTGAAAAAGGAAAAAGAAACGTTGAAATCTTGAAACAAGGTTTAAACGATCCTTATCCTGTTGAAAACCAAGTTGCAATTATTTACGCTGGATCTAAAAACTTATTAAGAAACGTTCCTGTAAATAAAGTAAAAGAATTTGAAGCTGATTTTATCGCTTACTTAAACAGTAAACATAAAGATACGCTTAACGCGTTGAAAGCTGGTAAATTGGATGACAACATTACTGATGTTATCGAAAAAGCAGCAAAAGAAATTTCAGCAAAATATAACTAATTAGATAATTGGTAAATTAGATAATTAGAGAATGTATAAACATTATTCTAATTATCTAATTTTCAAATTGTCACATTTTCTAATTAATAGATGGCAAATTTAAAGGAAATCCGTAATAGAATTACTTCCGTTTCATCGACGATGCAGATTACATCGGCTATGAAAATGGTTTCTGCTGCAAAGCTGAAGAAAGCACAAGATGCAATCACTGCGATGCGCCCTTATGCCGAGAAATTAACGGAGTTATTGCAAAATCTTTCTGCTACACTTGACGGTGAAGTTGGAGGAGATTACACTACACAACGTGAAGTAAAAAAAGTATTGCTTGTAGCTATAACTTCTAATAGAGGTTTATGTGGTGCATTCAATTCAAACGTAATTAAAGAAATTAAAAATCGTACAGATTTTTATGCCGGAAAACAAGTTGACGTTTTTGCTATTGGTAAAAAAGGAAATGATGTTTTAAGCAAAACTCATAATGTACTTGGTCATCATAATGCTATTTTTGATCATTTAACTTTTGAAAATGTTGCTGGTATTGCGGACAATTTAACTGAAAAATTCTTATCTGGAGAATATGACAGAATTGAATTGATTTATAATCAGTTTAAAAATGCTGCAACTCAAATTATTCAAACTGAGCAATTTTTACCATTAGCACCAATTAAATCTGATGCTTCTGTTTCGGCTGGAGATTATATTTTTGAACCTTCAAAAGAAGAAATTGTATTGACTTTAATTCCTAAGTCATTAAAAACTCAATTATACAAAGGTATTCGCGATTCTTTCGCTTCAGAGCACGGAGCACGTATGACAGCTATGCATAAAGCAACTGACAACGCAACAGAATTAAGAAACCAATTGAAATTAACTTACAATAAAGCACGTCAGGCAGCTATTACAAACGAGATCTTAGAGATCGTTGGTGGAGCAGAAGCTTTGAACGGATAAAAGTTATTTTAAGAAATTATATAAAAGAGCCAACTTTATGTTGGCTCTTTTTTTTTGCTTAAAATATTTCTCTCAAAAGCACAAACTAAAAACAAATATAAAAAACTTACAAATTATAAAATTTTATGAGAGAATCCATTTTTTATTAAGTATTTTTGAAAGCTATGTTTTTAATGAGATAAAAATAAAAGGAGTAAAAAAAATGATTTTTTTTTGATTTTTAAATGAGAATTAACTGACCTGATATGAAATAGTTACATTTTTAATTGTAAAAAGTATATATTTATGCATTTGAAATTAGTAACTTTTTAACATTTCCTACGTATAACATTTAACAACCAAAAAGTTATTAAAAAATAGATTAACTAAAAACATGGCAAAAGAAAGTTTTAATTGGAAAAGTCTTTTCATAAATGATGAGACAAATAATTCAGAAGGTACGGCTCCAGTTCAGCCGGCAGCGCCTATTCTACCAAAATCGGATACTAAATTTCCGGATCACGCAGCAGAATCTATTCCAACTGGCGCATTGACGAATCCTTTTTTAAATGAAATTTTTGAAGTTTATGACAAAGGTTTTGAATCTTTGAATGAATCAGGTTTTGATTTTTTTGAACTTTATAAATCTGTCATAGCAGTTGGAGTAAATAATCCACAAAGTTATCAGATGGCTTTTACTATGGGTAAGTCAATAAAATCGGACTTAACTAAAGAATTTCTATTACAAAAAGGAAGCTTTTATATTACAGAAATTGAGAAAGTTTACGCCAAATATGACACTATTGGGAAAACTAAAAAAGCCGAATTAGACAATACAATTACTAAAGATAAATACAATTTATCTAAAAGTATTGCCGATTTGGAGGCGAAAATCCTTGAACTTCAAAAAGAATTGGAAGCGAAAAAAATAGAACTTCAAAAAATTGATCCAGTAAATATGGAACAGCTTTCGGAAATTCAATTAAAAATGGAAGCTAACAATTTGGCAAAACAAAAAATACTAACCTCAATCAATACTGTAATTACAGGAATTAATCAATACTTATAATGGACAAATTCGAACAAGAAAGAAGCACTCTTTTGACATTGCCAATACTAAAACATTTTGACGAGTCAAAGGGTGAAATCGCGTTAAAATCAGGAACACTTAAAAAAGGAGAGAAGTCTTTATTTCTGGCTTTGGCGCTTGGTCTGTTAGGAGTAGGAGGTTATTTAATCTGGACTTATATTATACCACCATTATTTACAATGCTTGGTCAGGCAATTGCCTTATCTGCGACTGGAGTATTTTTGGTTTTTTTGGTAATGATGGCTCCTGTAATAATGAAAGCATTGCGTTTTGCAACAAAAAATATTCATAAAGCATTAATACAAAGTAATCCTTTTAATGAATTAGAAGAGCAAAAACAAAAGATGATCAAAAACCGTGAAGTTTTTAAGAACACTAAAGCAAAACTAAAAGGTCTTAAAAATGAAATGGAAATTGAAGCCAATAAATCTGAAAAAGAAGCAAAACAATTTCAGGAAGATGTGTTGAGTTTACAACGTCAATCTGAAAGATTGAAATCTGCAATGGATGAAATGGTAAAGATAAACGGTGTTGCTGCAAAAGATACAGATGAGTATGTAGCGCTGCAAAGTGAATTAGCCAGAAAACTTAGCGACTCTCAAAGAGTTTCAACACAGTACGAGCAAAGCAAAGGTTTTATTCAGAAATATGGAGTTCGTGCGAATGTTTTGGGTAAAATGGATCGTAAACTAACTTTAGCAGGAACTGCAATTGACATTAAAATTGCCGATTTTGATGTAACGGTAAAAATGCTTCAGAAAGAATATGAATTTGCAAGAAATGCTAAAGAAGCAACAGAAAGTGCAAAAAGTGCCATGTTGTTTACAAAAGACTGGGAATTAGAATATGCTCTTGAAGTTGTAACATCTACTATTGCACAGGATATTGCTAAAACTTCTGAAAACTTAATCGATATTGATGCCCTGACTTCTAAATATTCTGTTGATAATGATGAGCTTTATTCAAGATTAGATTCATTAGCAGATGAAATCAAAACGGGTGATAATACAATTCCGGATTCAACAAAATATACGAGTCCAAATTATAAAATGACCAAAGATGATAAATTGTCTAGTGGTGGTTTTGGAGATATTTTTTAATACAATAATTTTAATTTTATAAATAGAAATGGGAAAAATTTTACGTACAGAAAAGTTAACAACGCTTTCTGAATTATTAATCGTTATTGTTGGAATTGGAGTAATCTTGGGAGGAGTTTATTATTTATCTCCAGGGATTAAAACTGCAGTATCAAAGCAATTAAATGGTATTGAGTTAAATCAGACTGATGTTAATAATGTTACTAACGCGGCGAAAATTCCGCTTCCATCAACAGAACTTTCTTCAGAAGTTGCCAATAAACCTTTAGTTAGAATTGGTGCATATGCATGGAATGCGCAGTCGGGAATTATTGTTTCTAATGGTGGTCCAAGAACAACAAAAGGATCATTGATGGAAAAAAACGGAGTTAATCTTGAAATCATCCGTCAGGACTGGCTTTCAGAATTGCGTAACATGCAAATGAAATTTATTGAAGAATTTGATAAAGGAGAAGCTTTTCCATCTTCAGAGAAAAGTGTTTTTGCAGTTATTATTATGGGTGATGGTGCGCCATTCTACATTAGTTCTGTTCAAAAATCACTTGACGAAAAATACGGAAAAGATAAATATCACTTGCAGGTAATGGGAGCTGTAGGTATGAGTTATGGAGAAGATAAATTAATTGGACCTCCAAGCTGGAAATCAAATCCAAAATCTATGAAAGGTTCTGTAATTTCTGCAGTTCTTGGAGATGGTGACTGGGTTACAACAGTTAACTATTGCTTTGCAAATGGATTAAAAGTAAATCCTGATCCAACAACTTATGATGCAGAAGCAGTAAATATTTATCCTTCAGAAAATGACGATTATATTAAATCGGCTGAAGAATTAATTAAATCGCAAACAACGGGCTGGACAGTAAGTTTGAAAGAAGTTGTAGACGGAAAGTTAACCGGGAAATCTGTTAACAGAAAAATTGACGGTTGTGCAACGTGGACTCCTGGTGATAAAACAGTTTTTGATAAATTGACTGGATTTATTGATATTGTTTCTACAAAAGAATTCAACAATCAAATGCCAACTACAATTATTGGTGTGAAAGAATGGGCTGAAAAAAATCCGGACATTGTTTCAAATATTTTGAAATCGGCATTGACGGCTTCAAACCAAATGAAAAATTATGAAGACTGGAAAGTAAGAGCTTCAGAAGCAGTTGCTGCAACTTATAAACTTGAAACTCCTGAATATTGGTATAAAATGTTCAAAGGGCAACAAGGAACAAAAGGTGGATTGACTTATAATATGGGAGGTTCAAAAGTATTTAATTATGCTGATGCAATGCAATATTACGGTTTGTCTGATGGTGTTAACAGATATAAATCAGTTTACAATCAGGTTTCAGGATATTTAACAGAATTGAATCCGTTTGGATTTAACGAAAATGTTGGCGCAGTTGTTCCTTACGATCAGGCGGTAAACTTGTTTTTCCTGAAAAACATTAATGATATCGAATCAACTTCTGCAGATAAAGCAGATTATAGTACAGAAGCAACTGAAGTTGTAGCTTCGGGAGAATGGAAAATTAATTTTAATACAGCAAGTGCAGAAATTTCAAACTCCTCTAGTAAAGAAGTTGAAAAAATCTACAACCTTTTAGTTCAGGCAGAAAACACAAAATTAACTGTTGTTGGACATACAGATAATGTTGGAAATGCTGATGCTAATTTAGCTTTGTCAAAAAGCAGAGCAGAAGCAGTTGTAAATTATTTGAAACAAAAAGGTATCCCTGCAAATCGTTTCCAGTTAGTTGACGGAAAAGGTCAGAATAACCCAATTGCTGACAATAACACGGCTTCAGGAAAAGCAGCTAACAGACGTGTTGTTATTACTTTATTAAAATAAAATAAATATTTAAAAGGCTATCTTAATAGATAGCCTTTTCTTTCTTATAAACATGGTAAAATTTTTAACCCCTTTTGAAAAAATATCAAAACTGAACAGAACCTTGATTTTAGCAGGTTGGTTAGTTCTTTTGATTGTTATTTGGTTTGTGGCCACATCTGGTGAAAAACATCTTTTCCCGTCTCCGTCTCAGGTTTTAACTGGTTTTCAAGATTTGTATAAAGAAGGTTTGGTAGTACATATTTTCAATTCATTGTCTTTATGTTTTATATCGATTTTTTTAGCTACGATAATTTCTTTACTTTTTGCTTATGCATGGCCAATCCCGTTATTGAAATCAGTTTCTGAATTCGTTACAAAATTTAGATTTTTACCATTTACCGGACTTTCATTTTATATCACAATGGTAGTGCATGATGCGAGATCAATGCAGGTCTGGATTTTAGTAATTTTCCTGACTACTTTTTTGACAACATCATTAATTGCAGTAATCAAAGATATTCCGCAGGAAGAATTTGATCATGCCAAAATGCTAAAATGTACAAGACTGGAAGTGTTGTGGCAAGTTATTATTTTAGGAAGAATAGATTATGTAATTGATGTAATAAGACAAAATCTTGCCATTACCTGGATGATGCTTGTAACCGTTGAGTCGATTGTTGTGGCTTCTGGAGGATTAGGTTTTTTAATTAAAAACTCTGATAAATTCATGAATACAGGACGAATTATTGCACTTCAAATAATTATTTTATTAATAGGTCTTGGCTTAGATGCGGGAATAAATTTCTTGAGAAAAGCAGTATTTAGATATTCAAAAATATAATCATGAAACACGAATATAAAGAAACGCTTTTATATGTTGAAAATCTTAGCGTTGCCTACGATGATACTGTTATTATAAAAGATATAAATCTTGTAGAAAAAGATGTAGTTCGCGAAGGAGAAGACTGTACTGGACAAGTTATCGCTTTTGTGGGAAGATCCGGAAGAGGAAAATCAACTTTCTTTAAAGCATTGACAGGATTAATCCCAACCAATACAGGAAAAATATTAATTAGAGATTTTGAAAACAAAGAACCGAATGCCGCTAAATCAGTAAATGAAGGCGATATTGGTTTTGTAGATCAGAAATATACTTTATTCAGACATAAAACAGTTACCCAGGCTTTGAAATTTTCATTAAGAAAAACAACACTTTCGAATACTGAAAAGGATGAAAAAATCAAAAAATATTTAAAAGAATGGGGTCTGGAAAATTGCGCAGATAAATATCCTAACGAACTTTCCGGAGGTCAAAGACAAAGAACGGCTATTATTGAACAATTGTTTTCGTCAGATCAGTTTATTGTTTTAGATGAACCTTTTTCGGGATTAGATGTTGGAAATATTGAAGAAGTAAAAAAATCTTTTGAATTATTGGGTAATTCATCAGAGTTTAATACGGTTATTTTTTCTACACATGATATTGAATTAGCAATCGAATTAGCACAAACTATTTATGTAATTGGATATCCTACCATTAATGGAAAACAAGAACATTACGGAACTATTGTTGCCAAATACGATCTAAGGGATATGGGATTATCCTGGAAAGAATATTGCGACGATCACTTAAAATTATCAAAAGAAATTATTCATCAAATGATGATTTCTTAAATTAGAATATGTCAAAGAAAAACAATCCGATATCGATTTTAGAAGAATCATTTTTGTCTCTGAAAAAATATTTAGAAACAAACATTTCTACAAGTGAAGCCGTTTTTACGGCTTCACTTATTATAGAACTGCAAAAAGAAACCAAGCAGATTCTTGAAATTTGCAGTGTCTTAAATCAGGATACAGCTTTTATTCAAAAAATAAATGAAAAGGTAAATCCTGCTTTTTCAAAAGGATTATTGCTAAAAGCAGAACATTTTTTTCTTTCGGATATCATTGACCTTTATGAAAGAGAAAAGGAGAAAAAAAGCGAAAAGCAAGAATTTGTTTTGGCCTATTATTATGATGCATTGCGTAACAAACATTTTGCAGATGAAAACTCGGTGAATGAATTGAATCAGCTGGTTTTTACAGAAAACTTCAAAAATCATTTGATCAAAATAAAAAAAGAGAACAAAATTCTATTCTCAGATCCGAAAGAAAATCAATATTTGCTTCCGGAAGTTTTATCTGAAATAAAGAATCCTCGTTTAGAAGAAATTCTAATTAGATATCAAAACTTCATTCATTTTGTATTTGATAAAAAGTTTCAAAATACAGCGGATTTTACGGCTAATTTAGGTTTAAGTAAATCCAAAACAGATAAAAAAGAGATTGATCATCTTCCAGAGGAAGATACGCTGGAAAAAGTACTTAAAGAATTAAACGAATTAGTAGGTTTAGCTGAAGTCAAAAAAGATGTTTCGGAACTTATCAATTTGTTAGAGATACAAAAAAAGCGTTCCAAACAAGGATTAAAAAATGTTGAAATTACGTTACACACTGTTTTTCTAGGCCCGCCCGGAACAGGAAAAACATCTGTAGCCAGACTTTTAAGCAGGATTTTTAAACATTTGGGTTTTTTATCAAAAGGTCAAATGTATGAAACAGACAGAGAAGGTTTGGTAGCGGGTTATGTAGGACAAACGGCAACAAAAGTTAATGCCGCAGTTGAGTCAAGCCTTGGTGGCGTTTTGTTTGTGGATGAAGCTTACGCCTTAACTCAAAATGCATTTGGGAATGATTATGGAGCGGAAGCTGTAAATACGCTGCTGAAACGAATGGAAGATCATCGTGAAGATCTGGCTGTTGTAGTTGCAGGTTATACAGAACCAATGAAAATTTTCATTGAATCTAATCCAGGATTGCGTTCCCGTTTCAATAGATATTTTCATTTTAGTCATTTTAGTCCGGCAGAATTATTTCAAATTTTTGAATCGTTTTGTTCAAAGTCGGATTTTATTATTTCGGAAGAAGCAAAAGAAAAACTAACAGATACTTTTGAATTATTATACGAAAGCAAAAATGAAAGTTTTGGAAATGCGAGAGTAGTTAGAAATTTATTTGAGAAGTGTGTTCAGAATCAGGCAAACCGAATTGTCAAACTAAAGAAAGTAACCAATAAAGTTTTGAAAACCCTTACCGAAGAAGACATTCCGGAACCAAAAGAGACAGAACAAAAAGTTAATCTCGAAATGAAAGATAAAGAAATATAAAAAAACGAGCCAGTAGTACTACTGGCTCGTTTTATTTTTTTGGAGTATGTACAGATTAAAAACTTATAAAATGGTGATTCTCAATTTATCCAAAAACCGAGAATCAATACCATTTTATAAAATTATTTGAACAGATTTATCACCGTCTGTTTGCTTTGTCTTTTGTGGGAACAAACAAGCTTTATTAGTCCCAATGCTCTCTTTTTATAAGGGTTGTAGTTTAGCTTTGCTCATTCCCTGTGATACAAAGTTACTGTAGAAGCCCTCTTGAGAAATTATATAATTTATACTCTTTATTATACATTTCACACATAAGGGTATTGCTAATTATATAACTGAAAAAAAATAAGTATTTTTGAAGTCTATTTTTTTACAAAATGAAATTGCAAATTCAGGAACTTACTACTATAGAAGAAATGCTGGCTCAAATTGAGACTATGCGATTTCTTTATCCAAACCTTTCGATCGAAAAATATCAATCATTTCTTTTAGAGATGTTGCCGCATAATTATATTCAGATTGGAGTTTTTGAGGATGGTGTTTGTGTAGGTATAACCGGTTGCTGGTCTGCAACAAAACTCTGGACAGGCAAATATCTTGAGATCGATAATTTTGTTGTAAATCCGGAACATCGATCTAAAGGAATTGGAAAATTACTGACAGATTATATTGAAAAAAAAGCAATAGATCTCGATTGCAGCAGTATCGTTTTAGATGCTTTTACCGGAAATTTTGGAGCGCATCGTTTCTATTACAATCAGGGATATGGACCAAAAGGTTTTCATTTTGTCAAAGTTTTAGACGAAAATAAACTAACTCGATAAAAAAGGGTGCAACTTTTTTTATTGAACCCGCAAAATCATTAATAAACCAAAGAATTGGTTATTTTTGTTTCACGAACTTTATTATAAAATTATTTTGGGATTATATAAAAATCTATTCAAACAAACAGCAATTTACGGACTAGCGACAGTCTTGCCCAGAATGCTAAGTTTTTTATTGGTGAGACTATATACAGGTATTTTGCCAACTGCAGAATATGGTGAAGTTTCGATTGTTTTATCCTGGATGGTTTTCTTTAATGTTGTACTTTCTTACGGAATGGAAACGGCATTTTTTAGATTTTACAGTGCCGAAGAGGATAAGAAAAATGTAATTGCAACTTCTACAATATCAATATTCTGGTCATCAATCATCTTTTTGTTTGTCGCTTTAATTTTTAGAAATACCCTGGCAACCTGGGCAGAAGTAGATGCACAATATATTACCTATTCTGTTTGGATTTTAGTTCTGGATGCTTTGGTTTTAGTACCATTTTCTAAATTACGAGCCAACCAGCGACCTATGGTATATGCAGCAATTAAGATTGGAAATGTGATTATCAATTTATTGTTGAATATTTTCTTTTTGATGTATTTACCTAAACTTGCAGCGTCAAGTCCAAATTCAGTTTGGGATAACTTATACATTCAGAATTTCCAGATTGCCTATATTTTCATTGCGAATCTTTTAGCAAGCTTAGCAACATTTATTGTGCTTTCGCCAAATTATCTTTCACTTGGAAGAAAATTTGATCCTGTACTTTGGAAAAAAATGATGAAATACGGTCTGCCAATTTTAGTTGCCGGACTTGCATTTGCAGTTAACGAACATTTTGATAAAATTCTTTTAGGATATTTGTTACCCGAAAACCTAGCTAAATCTGAAGTTGGAGCCTATTCTGCTTGTTATAAACTAGGTTTGTTTATGGTTTTGTTTGCAACAGCTTTCAGACTCGGAATTGAACCTTTCTTTTTTAGTCATGCAAAAAATGAAAATGCTCCACAGACTTATGCCGTAATTACAAAATATTTTGTGATTTTAGGTTCTTTGATTTTGTTGGGAGTAATTGTTTTTGCCGATATTTTAAAGTTTCTTTTACTAGACAATAAATCATATTGGGAAGCAATGAAAGTAGTTCCCTTAATTATTTTGGCGAACTTCTTTTTAGGAATTTACAACAACTTATCAGTTTGGTATAAACTAACAGATCAAACAAAAATCGGAGCATATATCTCAATTGTTGGTGCAATAGTAACACTGGTTTTAAACTACTTTTTAATTCCAAAATACAGTTATTACGGTTCTGCTATTGCGACAATTTCTGCTTACGGAAGTATGATGTTGATTTCTTATACTTTAGGAAATAAATATTACCCGATACCTTATGATATGAACAAAATTTCAGCCTATTTAGGAATTTCGATTTTATTCTCGGCTATTTCATTTTATGGATTCAGAGAAAATTATTTTGTTGGAATTCCGTTATTACTAGGCTTTATGTATTTTGTTTATCATAACGAAAAAGATACAATCAAAGGAATTATGAATAGAAAGTAACCATACTTTTTAATCTTTTAAAATAAAAATGAAAATACAAATTATCAATAAATCGCAACACGACTTGCCAAACTACGAAACAATTGCTTCGGCAGGAATGGATTTGCGCGCCAATTTAACAGAATCAATTACGTTAAAACCTTTAGAAAGAACAATTGTAAAAACAGGGCTTTTTATTGAATTGCCAATTGGTTACGAAGCACAGGTTAGACCTAGAAGCGGACTGGCAGCAAAAAAAGGAGTTACCGTTTTAAATTCTCCGGGAACTGTAGATGCCGATTACAGAGGTGAAATAGGTGTGATTTTGGTAAACTTATCAAATGAAGAATTTGTAGTTGAAAACGGAGAAAGAATTGCACAATTAATTATCGCCAAACACGAAAGAGCAGAGTGGATTGAAGTAGAAGAACTTTCAGAAACTTCAAGAGGAGCCGGCGGATTCGGAAGCACAGGCGTAAAATAAATAGGTCGCAAAATCCGTTGTGATCTTTGCATTATAAAAAAATAACCAAACCAGGAAGATTTTGAATCCTCTCCTAAAAAAATAAAGAATAAAAATGAAAATAATTGTTCCAATGGCGGGCCGCGGCTCGAGATTAAGACCACATACATTAACTGTTCCTAAACCATTAATTCCGGTTGCAGGAAAATCTATCGTACATAGATTAGTTGAAGATATTGCCAAAATATTAAAAGAACCAATTGAAGAGGTTGCTTTTATTTTGGGCGATGAAGCTTTTTTTGGCGATGATGTTGTGGCAGATTTAGAGAGCTTAGCCAAAGGTCTTGGAGCAAAAGCTTCTATTTATCGTCAGGATTTGCCTTTAGGTACAGGTCATGCGATTATGTGTGCAAAAGAATCTTTATCAGGTCCTGCAGTTATCGCTTACGCGGATACTTTAATCAGAGCCGATTTTGAATTAGATCCTGCAGCAGATGCTGTAATTTGGGTAAAACAAGTGGATCATCCGGAAGCTTTTGGAGTTGTAAAATTAAATTCAAATAACGAAATCATCGAGTTAGTTGAAAAACCAAAAGAGTTTGTTAGTGATTTAGCCGTTATCGGAATCTACTATTTTAAAGAAGTTGGTGATTTGAAAAAAGAACTTCAGGGTGTTTTGGATAACAATATTCAAAATGGTGGAGAATATCAAATCAACGACGGAATTAAAGCCATGATGGCAAACGGAAAAGTTTTTAAAACAGGAAGCGTTGACGAATGGATGGATTGCGGAAATAAAGATGTTACAGTTGAGACAAACAGTAGAATGCTTGGATTTTTGCATAACGACGGAGAACATTTAGTAGATTATAGTGTTCAGTTAGAAAACGCAACAATTATACCTCCTTGTTTTATTGGCGAAAATGTAGTGTTGAAAAACACAACCGTTGGACCAAATGTTTCGTTAGGAAAAGGATGTCATGTAACAGACAGTGTAATCAAAAATAGTTTAATTCAAACGTATTCTCAGATAAAAAATGCTAACTTAGACAATGCGATGATTGGAAATCACGTTAGTTATGATGGTAAGTTTACGAGCATTAGTATTGGAGATTATTCGGTTTTAGAATAAAAAGAATTTTTCAGGATTCTTTTTGGTTTAAAAATGAAATTATATAAAGAATGAAAAAAGGCGTTTTAGTAATTTTATTTTTTGTTTTGCTTGGCAATTCAAATTCGGTTTTGGCTCAGACTGAACCGGAAGATATTGCTATGGCGACAGATGAATATCAGGATGCTTTTTATGAATCTTTAAAACAAAAGGGAATTGAGAATTATGATAAAGCCATAGTTTCATTAGAAAAATGTATAAAACTAAAACCTAATGATGCTGTTGCATATTTCGAATTAGGAAAAAACTATTTATCCTTAAAACAATATGCAAGCGCACAGGATTCTTTTGAAAAAGCAACACAATTAGATCCCAAAAATAAATGGTATTGGTTGGGAATTTACGATGTAAGTTTCGAAACCAAAAATTATCCTTTGGCGATTGAAACAATTCAAAAGATTATTCCCTTTGACGAAGAATATAAAGACGATCTGATTTCGCTATACATGCTGACAAGTCAATTTGATAAAGCGCTTTTTACGATTAACGAAATGAACGATAAGTTTGGTAAATCTGAAGATCGTGAAAGATATAAACAGCAGATTTTATCTCAGGGAAAATATCAAAATACCGAAATTACCAATCTGATTGAACAGATTAAGAAAGATCCAAAAGAAGAATCAAATTATGTAAATCTGATTTTTTTATATTCAAAAACAGATGAAACAGACAAAGCGCTGGAAGTTGCAAAACAATTAGCAAAAGAAGTTCCGAATTCTGAATGGGCACAGGTAAGTTTGTTCAAAGTATATTTAGATGCGAATCAAGCCGACAAAGCAATTAAATCGATGAATGTAATTTTATCAAGTTCAAAAATTGATTCAAAAATAAAACATCGAACTTTAAATGAGTTTTTGATTTATGTGACGAAAAATCCACAATACGCTCCAGATTTAGAAAAAGCGATTGGATATTTTGACAACGATCCGAATGTTGATGTTGCAAAAGAAATTGGAAAATTTTATCACAGTAAAAATCAATTTGAAAATGCAATTAAATATTATGAAAAAGATTTAAAAGCACATTCAGATACAGATCGTGAAACCAATTTGCTTTTGCTTGAAGCTTATACACAGGCAAAACAATTTGATCCCATGACCAAAAGAGCGATGAATATGATAGAAGTTTATCCTAGTCAGCCGCAATTTTATTACTATGCAGGACTGGGAAACAATCAGTTAAAACAATTTAAGAACGCAAAAACCGTTCTTGAAATGGGACTTGATTATGTTGTTGATGACAAAAAACTTGAAGCAGGTTTTAATATTCAGCTTGGAGAGGCATATAATGGTTTAGGAGATGCCAAGAAAAAAGAGGAATACTTTTTGAAGGCCAATGAGTTATTAAAACAAAAGAAGTAAAAAATGAAAAAATATATTACAATACTATTGCTTTCAGTTTTTGTGATTTCATGTAAATCAAAAGCTGTCGCAGTACAAAATAATACCGATAAGACTGAAGAAGCACCAAAAGAAGATAAAAAAGTAGTTGAGAAACATTATAACAATAAGTTAGATTTTTCTACATTATATATCAAAGCAAGTGCAAAATACGTTGACGAAAAACAAAGTCAGAACGTTACAGCAGAAATTAAGATAGAAAAAGACAAACAAATTTTAGTAAGCGTTCGTTTTCTTGGAATCACAATGGCAAAAGCTTTGATTACGCCAACAACGGTTAGTTATTACGAAAAAATAAAGGGTACTTATTATGAAGGTGATTTTACCAGTTTAAGTAAATGGCTGGGTACAGAACTAAATTACAGTAAAGTACAGAATTTGTTGGTTGGTGAAGCTCTGGATGATTTGCGAAAAGGAAAATATACGCAAACAATCGTAGAAAACCTTTTTAGATTAGAAGATCAAAAAGAAGATAAAATAAAGAAAGTATTTTACCTGGATTCAGAAAAATATTTAATTCAGAAAGAAGAGATTTCTCAAACTTCAGAAAACATAATGCTGGACATTGTTTATTCTGATAGTAAAGTTTTCAATCAGGGAACACTTCCTACAAGTATTGAAATTAATGCAGTTCAGCCAAAAGGAAAAACAAATATCAGTTTGAATTATAATACGATTTCATTTAATGAAGAACTTTCTTTTCCATATAGTGTTCCTAGTGGATATAAAAATGTTATAATTAAGTAAATTTGCAAAAAAGAAAATAGAAACATGCCAAAATTTCTCCTAAGCCTAATTTTTATTTGTGCCACAACTTTTATGTGGGCACAGGATTCGCAGCAAGAAAAACTTGAACAACGTAAAGCTCAGATTCAGCAGGAAATTAGAGATAACGAAAAAATGTTGCAGTCTGTAAAGAAAAAAGAAAAATCAGCAGTTAATGTTTTTTTAATTCAGGCTAATAAAATTAAGCTGAAAGAAAAACTGATTAATACAACGGCTAAGCAGGAGAAAGTTTTAAGTAACGATATGTATATAAACCAGGTTCAGGTTAATAAACTAAAAAAAGAACTGGAAATTTTAAAAGCAGATTATGCTAAGATGATTTTAAAATCATACAAAAGCAGATCGGAGCAAAGCAGAGCCATGTTTATTTTATCTTCAGAAAGTTTTTTACAAGCTTACAAAAGAGCACAATATCTAAAACAATATACCAATTTTAGAAAAAATCAAGGTTTAGAAATTCAGTCTAAATCAAATCAATTGGTAGATTTTAATGCAAAATTAAACGGACAGAGACAGGTTAAGAAAAAAATCATTGCAGAAAACGAGAAAGAAAAAGTAAGTCTTGAAGCCGAAAAGAAGGAGCAGCAAAAACTCGTTAATTCGATTAAAAAAGATAAAAGTAAAATTATTGCCGATACAAGGGCTAAACAGCAGGAATCGAGAAAAATTGATGCTAAAATTAAGGAGCTTATTCGTGAGCAAATTAGATTAGCGAATCAAAGAGCCGAAGAAGAAAGACGAAAAAGAATCGCAGAAGGTAAAGCCAGCGAAGCAGAGAAAGCAGAAGCCGCAGCGCCAAAAAGTTATTCATCAGACAGAATTACATTAACACCAGAAGGTAAAATTTTAGCTGCCGATTTTAAAGCAAACAGAGGAAAATTGCCTTGGCCGGTAGAAAAAGGATTTATATCTCTTGGTTACGGAGATCAGCCTCATCCAATATATCCAACACTTACAGTTCATAATTCCGGAGTAGAAATTACTACAGAACAAGGAGCAAGCGCACGCGCCGTATTTGAAGGTGTAGTATCAAAAGTTATAGCCTTGTCTCCTGTAAACAGAGCTGTTTTTATTCAGCATGGAGATTATTTTACCGTATATCAAAACTTAAGTCAGGTTTCGGTAGAGCAAGGAGATAAAGTAAAAGTTAAACAAGTTATCGGAAAAGTAAGAACTAGTGGAGATACCGGAAAAACGATTATCAAATTCCTGATTCTTCAGAATACATCAAACAATAATCCGGAAGGATGGTTACAAAACAGATAATAAAAAAGGGAGCTATATAGCTCCCTTTTTTATTTAATCATATTGTTCTATAAAATATTTAATAACATCGGTTGTGGTTACTATACCTTTTAATTCTCCGTTGTCAACAACTGGTAAAGCATGAAATTCTTCCTTAGCAAAAATCTCAGCTAAATCCCTCACAGTAATGTCCGAGGCAACAGTTTTTGGTTTCGAAGTCATAACTTGAGAAATTGTTAGCATTTCTAATATTGCTTCATCTGCACCTTCCTGACCTTCAAATAAAGCACCAAAAGTGAGTCGGTTAATATCTGTTCTACTAATTATTCCAATTACTTCTTTGCCTTTTACAATTGGAATATGGCGTATTGCATTTTTTCTTAACTTTTCAACTACAGTTTTCAAATCTTCTTTTTCATTTGCAGTCACGACCGTTTTGGTCATAATGTGACTAATTGGTTCTCTTTTTTTCATGGTAATAAGTTGTTATGTTTCTATCAAAGTTGAGAATTATTGGAAACATATAATATGATTTTTATCATCTTTACTTGTTGTAAATAAGATTGTTAGTTGTTTTTTAATTGGGTATTTGGAGAGTCGAAACAAGAATTAATTTTAAGAAAAGAAGTTATCGATATAAAAATCATTTTATTGTTTATTTGAAATTGTATCGATTGAATTTAAAAATAGTATTTTTGCACTATGGAAACAAACAGACAGAAAAAAATAGGCGGTGTCATCCAAAAAGATTTGGTTGATATTTTGCAAGGTGAAGTGCGAAAAAACGGAATTACCAATTTAGTAATTTCAGTATCCAAAGTTAGTGTAACTACAGATTTATCTGTAGCAACAGTATATTTAAGTATTTTTCCTCAGGAGAAAGCACAAGAAACTTTAGACGGAATAAAATCGAATTCAACTTTAATTAAACATGATTTATCACAGCGCGTACGTTTACAATTGCGTCGTGTACCCAATTTGGTGTTTTTTATAGATGATTCTTTAGATTATATTGAGAAGATTGATAATGCATTATCAAACAGAGAAAATCCAATTGAAAACCGTGATCTTTTAGAAAAAAGAAGAAAATCATAAATTGAATTTCCCCCTTTACATAGCCAAACGTTATATTTTTAGCAGAAGTAAAAACAATGCTATCAATATTATTAACCGTATCGCCAGCATGGGAATCATCGTTGGTACAATGGCTTTGTTTGTGGTTTTGTCCGTTTTTAGCGGATTAAAAGTTTTTAGTCTTTCATTTACAAATGAAATTGATCCTGATTTAAAACTGACCAGTACACTCGGAAAATCATTTTTGATTACTCCGGATCAGGAAAGTCAGATAAAAAAAATGGATGGCGTTGTTTCGTATACCAAAATAATCGAAGAACGGGTTTTATTTTTATTTAAAGACAAACAAAAAGTAACGTACCTGAAAGGCGTAGATCGTAATTATCCTGTAGTTAACGATATCAAGAAAAAGCTTTTTAACGGACAATGGTTAAAACCAGACACCTATCAGGTTGTGATTGGTTATGGAATTTCACGTGATTTTTCATTAGGAATTCTGGATTTCGAAAACCCTTTACAAATCTTTGCACCCAAACCTGGAAAAGGTGCAATCGAAAATCCTGAAAATGCTTTTGCAAAAACAGATGTATTACCCGTTGGAACCTATTCTATCAGTGAAGATTTAGATTCAAAATATGTCTTTGCCGATTTAGGTTTGGTGCAGGAATTATTAACCTACAAGCCAAATCAAATTTCGGGACTAGAATTTAATCTGAAAGAAAATGCCAATGAAAATGCAATCAGATCAAAGCTGGAAGAGATTTTTAAAAATAAAGTTACTTTAAAAAACAGAGCGCAATTAAATGAGTCGCTCTACAAAATGCTTAATACCGAAAATATAGCGGTATATCTGATTTTTACCTTAGTAATAATTGTAGCACTTTTTAATTTAATTGGCGCTTTAATTATGATGATTTTAGAGAAGAAAGGAAACCTTAAAACCCTTTTTAATCTTGGAACAGAAATCAGTCATCTGCGAAAAATATTTTTACTTCAAGGAACTTTATTAAGCGTTTTTGGCGGTATAATTGGATTGATTTTAGGAGTAATTTTAGTATTGTTACAGCAACGATATGAACTCATTATGATCACGCCAACCTTGGCATTTCCGGTTGTGTTTACGGTTGAGAATATTTTAATCGTATTAGGAACCATAGTTTCACTTGGTTTTCTGGCTTCTTTAATAGCTTGCAGCCGTGTTAGTAAAAAGCTACTGGATTAATATTTCTGCCTAAAAAATATTACTTATATTTATCGTCTTAAAAATCTACAGTTTATGATTGTTTCTGCCTAATCCTATTTTATTTTTTGAATAATTAGGATACTTACGTTTTTTTTCTCGAGTTCAGATCTTTAGATCTGGACCAATATTATTATTTATCCTAACATATCATGACAGAAACAACAATAAAGAAAAGTTTATTTTCTAAAATTTATACCACTTTAAAACAAGCATTAAAAGGAGACGAATCTTTTGATTATACTTCAGGAAGTATCAAAAAAGCTGTAATTCTATTAGCAATTCCGATGGTTTTGGAAATGATGATGGAATCGGTTTTTGCTTTGGTCGATTTATATTTCGTTGGGCATTTAGAACACAGTAGTTTTGCCATTCAAACCGTTGGATTGACAGAATCTGTTTTAACAATTATATATTCCCTTGCAATAGGAATGAGTATGGCAGCGACCGCAGTTGTTGCCCGACGCATTGGCGAAAAAGATCCGGTTGCAGCTGCAAAAGCCGGAATGCAGGCTATTATTATTGCAATAGCAGTAAATAGTGTAATGAGCATTTTGGGAATTATTTATGCAAAAGACATATTACTGCTTATGGGCGCTTCAGTTGATGCGGCTGAACATGGTTTCAGATTCACACAAATTATGATTGGTTCCAGTTTATGCATTATGCTTTTGTTCTTAATCAACGGAATTTTTCGCGGAGCAGGAAATGCTGCAATCGCAATGAAAAGTCTTTGGATTGCCAATATTTGCAATATCATTTTATGTCCAATTTTAATAAATGGTTTTGGACCAATTCCTGCTTTTGGTTTAGTTGGAGCAGCGTTAGCAACAACAGCTGGAAGAAGTGTCGGAGTTTTATATCAGGTTTATCATTTGTTTTTTGGAAACGGAGTTTTAAAAATCAAGATTCAATATTTTGCACCGGATTTTCCTCAAATAAAAGCTTTAGTAAAAATTGCTGCTCCCGGAATATTACAATTCGTAATTGCTTCCTGCAGCTGGATTTTTCTGGCACAGTTAGTTGCAACAACAGGAGGTGACCATGGTTCTGCAGGTTACCAGACCGCTTTAAGAATTATGATGTTTTTCATTCTTCCAGCTTGGGGATTAAGTAATGCCGCAGCCACATTGGTGGGGCAGAATCTAGGTGCCAAACAAATAGAACGTGCAGAAAAATCAGTTTATACGACTGCAAAATACAATGTGATTTTCATGGCATCGATTATGATTATTACATTATGTTTCGGAAATTATATTATTTCTTTTTTCACGAATGATGAAATGGTAAAAAACATTGCTGCTGAAGCATTAAGAACAATGAGCATTGGATTTGTTTTCTACGGAATTGGAATGGTTTTAATTAATACCTTCAATGGAGCAGGCGATACCTGGACACCAACAGGAATTAACTTCTTCGGATTCTGGTTGTTCCAAATACCTTTGGCTTATGTGTTGGCTAAACATTTTAACATGGGACCAACAGGAGTTTTTATTGCTATTCCGGTTGCAGAAACTGCAATTACTTTAGCAGGAATCGTTTTCTATAAAAGAGGAAAGTGGAAAAGAGTTCAGGTGTAATGAAGCAAAAAAAGCTTTCAATGTTGAAGGCGTTTTTTGTTCAAAAATTTAGTATTACTTCAAGGATTGGTATAGCTTTAATCTTACTTTTGCTTTCTGAAATATAATATTTTAAAATAATGAAAAATCAATTTAAGAAAATTCAAATTACAATTGTAGCCAGTCTATTTGCTTTGACTATACATTCTCAGCAAATAGGAAACGGATTAGCTAATGGAATAAATGATTTTACAGTTCCACTTCTTTCAGGAGCTTACTGTAGTCTAAATCCAACTGGTTCGATACCAGAAAATAATTGGCAGCATTTATTTGTAATTAGACATCCAAATCTAAATAATAATTATCAATTACAGATAGCTTCATCGATAGCTGATAATGATAAATTATATTTCAGAAAATTAGCATCTGGTGATACTTCTTCAATTAATCCAAATTGGTATGAATTAGCAACCAGAGGTGCAAATAATTTCTCAGGGAATCAAACGATAACGGGTAATGTTGGAATTGGAGTTTCAAATCCAACTGAAAAATTGGAAATTTATAATTCAGACACAACGCCAGCTGTTATTTCTTTGAGAAGCAATAGAAATGATGGACAGTTTGTTGATGTAGGTCGAATAAGTGCTAAACAAGCATATGGTGAAATAGCAAGAATTGGAATGCCCAGATCAGGAGGAGCTTATACAGGTTATCTAACTTTTTGGACCAAGGCAGATAATAATGGTGATTTGACCGAAAAAGTAAGAATTGCTGAAAATGGTAATATGGGTATTGGTACAATAAATCCAAGGAATACACTTGATGTAAATGGTACAATTCGTTCTAAAGAAGTAAAAGTGGAACTGAAAGATTGGTCAGATTTTGTTTTTAAAAAAGAATATAATTTACCAACACTTAAAGAGGTTGAAAAACACATTGCAGAAAAAGGTCATTTAGAAAATATTCCAAGTGAAAAGGAAGTTATTAAGAGTGGTATTAATTTAGGAGAAATGAATGCCAGGCTTTTACAGAAAATAGAAGAATTAACTCTTTATGCTATTGAGCAAAATAATAAAATTGAAAAACTTCAAGAAGAAAATATAAAACTTGTTGATATAGAGAAAAGGTTATTAAAGATTGAAAATAAAGAGTAAAATAAAGAAGGAGAAGTTTTAAACTTCTCCTTCTTTATTTAAGCAAATTCATATCCTGCATAAACCTGTTCGATTTCTTTCATGATTGCGAATAAATCTTCAGGAGCATCGGTTGTAACTAATTTTTGTTTGAATTCTTTAAACGAATGAATCCCTTTAAAATAATTGGTATAATGACGACGCATTTCTACAATTCCAAGACGTTCGCCTTTCCAGTCCATTGACCATTGCAAATGATTTCTGGCAGCTTCTACACGATCAATAACTGTTGGAGCAGGTAAGTGTTCGCCGGTTTTGAAATAGTGCTTAATTTCATTGAAAATCCACGGATAACCAATAGCCGCACGACCAATCATAATCCCGTCAATTCCGTATTCGTTTTTATATTTTAATGCTTTTTCAGGATTATCGATATCACCGTTTCCGAAAATAGGCATTGTAATTCTCGGGTTGTTTTTTACTCGTGCAATGTGCGACCAGTCAGAGTGGCCTTTGTACATTTGAGCGCGGGTTCTGGCGTGAATCGTTAAAGCCTGAACACCAATATCCTGAAGTCTTTCGGCAACTTCATCAATGTTAATGGAGTTTTCGTCCCAGCCTAAACGTGTTTTTACGGTTACAGGCAAATCAGTTCCTTTGATAACCGCTTGTGTTAAACGCACCATCAAATCAACATCTTTCAAAACTCCGGCACCGGCACCTTTGCAAACTACTTTTTTTACCGGACATCCAAAGTTGATATCTACTAAATCAGGTTTTACGGTGGAAACAATTTTAGACGACATTTCCATTGCTTCTTCATCACCACCAAAAATCTGAATTCCAACTGGACGTTCGTAATCAAAAATATCCAGTTTCATGCGGCTTTTTATAGCATCACGAATCAATCCTTCCGACGAAATAAATTCAGAATACATCATGTCGGCTCCATGCGCTTTGCATAATCTGCGAAACGGCGGATCACTAACATCTTCCATCGGTGCGAGTAATAAAGGAAATTCGGGTAATTCTATGTTGCCAATCTTGACCATCTTCAATATTTTTTGCAAAATTACAACATTTAGTTTAATTCACAGCAAAACATTTAAGAAGCTGAAATTAAACCATATAAGTGATATAAGTTCATTTAAAATTGAACCTAAATATTTCAACACATAGAGATATAGATATTTGAGACTCAAAAAAGGCGTTTCACTAATTTATATGCACTTAGTTTTACATTCTGCCATTTACACAAATGTTAAATGAACTTATATCACTTATATGGTAAAAAAAAGTTCTATATGATATTTCTGTAATCAAAAAAACGAATTGGTTTTCGGCTCATCGGATTAAAAACTAAAGGGTTTAAAGTTTCTTTTGAGGCAAATTCTATTTTTGGCGTAACTCTCAGTTTGGCTCTGAAATGATCTTTTATTTCTTGCAGAAACTCCGTAGTTTGATTTTTTACTGCAATTTTAATTACGATTTCATCGGTGCCTAAATCGTTTGTAGAAATCTCAATAATATGATTTTCGATATTATCAAAACCGCTCAAAACATCATTCATTGCAGGCGGATAAAGTGTAGTTCCTTTATATTTTATCATTTGTTTTTTGCGTCCGATAACCGGGCCAACGCGCAAAGTAGTTCTTCCGCAAGAACAAGGTTCGTTATGAAGCTGAACAATATCTCCGGTTTTAAAACGCAATAACGGCATTGCTTCAATACCTAAAGTGGTAAAAGTTAATTCGCCCGCTTCACCATTTTTTACCGGCATATTGTCTTCGTCCAAAACTTCGACAATAATCAATTCCGGATGATGATGTCCGCCTTTTCCATGTTCACATTCTGTAAAAGCGGTGCTCATTTCGGTAGAAGCATAAGTCGAAAACAACTTAATATTCCATTTATCTGTAATTTTTTTAGATAAAATATTCATTGAAAAATCCTGATCTCTCAAAGATTCTCCAATGCAGATCGCACCTTTTATACTCGAATTATTATAATCGATTCCGTGAATTTCGGCGTATTCAATTAACTTCAATAAAAAAGAAGGAACAGTAATTAAATGCGTTGGATTATATTTTAAAATAGAATCCCATTGCATTTCCGGAATTCCGGCACCAACTCTGATAACACCTACTTTCAATTTTCTTAATCCCAGAAAATAGGCTAAACCAGCCATAAATTTTCTATCAATTGTAGTCATTAATTGTACAACATCACCTTCTGCAATTCCGGCGCAGGCAAAAGAAATTGCTTCATTATAAGCCAGTCGATCCAGATCAGAATCGGTTAAACCAAAAGTTACAGGATCACCCAAAGTTCCTGAAGTTGAGGCGTAATCAATGATTTTATGATGCGGAACACACAAAAAATCATCATTGTATTGCTGTAAATCTTCTTTAGTGGTTACGGGTAAATAGTGTAAATCTTCCAGTGTTTTGATTGTTGAAATATCAATATTTCTTCCGGCAAAAAGTCTTTTATAAAAAGGCGAATTCTCGCTGATGTAATGTAAAAGTTCAACTAATTTTTGTTCCTGAAAAACTTTAATTTCTTCTAAAGAATTTTTTTCTATTGCTGGAATCATTGTAATTTTCTTTTGAGTTTTTTTAAATATTTTTCAATTTTTGCTTTTTCAGGAGCAGTGGTAATTTCTTTCGTTAGTGCTTTTTCAAAATTAGTCTGAGCAGCGCGGAATTGTTTTTTGTGATAAAAGTACAACCCTGCTTTGTAATATACAACCCAATAATCCGGGTTTAGCGATTGATAATGCTGAATAAATTCAGGAGAAATGGTTTCTTTCTTTTTCAGATATAAATCCATTTGATGATTTTCGGCTTTGAACTTTTTAAAGTTTTGAAAAGCGGCTGTTTTTATAAAAGGATCTTTTGCAATATTTAAATTTTCCAGTTCGAATGAAATCGCCTTATTCAATTTATTTTCTTTAAAAACAGAATCCAGATTATAACAAACAAATTCGCCTAATTGATATGGATTTGCCGAAACCCAAACGAGTTTTTCCTTTGGTTTAAAAATGATTCCGTGATGTGCCAGTAATTGATTCAATGCTTTTTCATTTCCAAAACCTAGCGGAATATCATTTAAACCCTCTTTATTTCTAAGAATTTGAGAAGCAATCTGCGGATTGATTTTTTTGTTTTCAGATAAAAGTTCCTGCATTCTTTCAAAACGATATTCAGAATGACTTTCTGCAATTTGTGTTTTATTTCGTTCGTCATTTTTAAAAGCGTCACTCTGAAAATGATTCGAACAAATTAGTTGATTACTGTTTGGGACATCGTAAACATCCAATTTTTTGGGAGAAACCTCAATTAAAACTGCTTTATTATCTAATGCACTTCCTACCATAATCGATTCAGAAACAAAGACTTTCCTTTTTTTTGCAATAGAAATGGCTTCTTCAATAGTTGTTGCATGTTGCAAAATTTCGCGAGTCAAAATTGAAATTGGTGTTTTGGCACTTAACGGAATTTCCGATTTTGCCGCATTAATCGTAACCGTTAAACCTTGCTGGTTCATTCCGGAAACAGCTCCAATCATTCCGGGCCAGGAAACCATCATAAAATTGTGGCCTTGTTCCGGTTTTATAAACGCAACGATTTTGTTTTCCGCGAAAGCGTCATTAACATAAAAATCAAAATTACGACCGAGAATTAAATTTCCGTCTTCAGATTTTTCATTCCATGCAGCAAAAGATGAGCAGCCTACTAAGGCCAGGTCCTGCAGCGCATGTCCTATATCGTGCGCCGCATGCAAATATAAACCACGCTGATATTGCGGTGCGATATTGTCAAAGTTATGTGAAGTATATTGTGAGACTCCAAAAATTTCGGTTTGATATTCTGCCGAAACATTCGAATATAATTTTCGATTGTACCATTTTAGAAAATAGCGCAGCATTTTTTGCTCAAATTTGGACGGAACTAAATCTTTAATTTTCGAGAAAAAAATCTGTTCTTGTCTTTGCAAAAGCGAATCGGATAAAGCACCGGTATTTAGACCAATTTCCAGAGGATCGCCTTCAACATATAATTCCCAGATTCCCTGTTTGTTTTTTAAAAGTGAATTATTTCCTGAAATAAAACTGCTGTCTGAAAGTTTGGTTACAACAGGTTTTTCTGCATTATAATTGGAAATATCGGGTTGATGATTTTTTGATTTTGCTGTACCACAAGAAACCAGAATTCCCAAAAAACCGATAATGAATAAATATGTAATTCGGTTTTTCATAATTCCTTATTCAGTCGCCAGATTAATTTTATTGATCAGATATTCTTTTCCAACAATTTCAGAACAGGTTACAACGGCTCCAATTGTCACGCCCAAAACCCCGTGCATATTAATACTTTGACCTGTAAGATACAGATTTTCTACTTTAGTTTTAGACGGAATCAAAGTCTTCATTGGGTTTCCGGAATCTTTAACATAACCATACATGTTTCCGTTATCACCGCCAATATAATCGCGATAAGAAAGCGGAGTAGAGGTATGAATTGATTTTATACAATCTCTTATTCCGGGGAATTTTAGTTCTATTTCGTCTAAAAATTTAGCCGCTTTTCTGGATTTGAATTCTTCATAACTTTCGCCACGATCATTGTTTTCGACAGTGGTATTAAAGGTTTCTGTCCAGGGTAAAACATCATCAAATTTCATGTACGTTATAAAAGTCATTCCGTCGGCCCAGATCTCATCTTCTTTAGAAGCGTTCATAGAAGCCATGTATGTTTTTGGCCAGGAATTTTCATCGTATTCGTGTGCCGTCCAGACTTCGCTGCTATTTTTAAAATGATAATAATTATGATTAATGTATTTGAACGTTTCAGGTTTAAAAACAAGATATAAACTGAAAGCAGAAAGTACGCCTTCAAGATTTTGAATTCGATTAAAAAATGGTTTTCTGAAATTTTCTTCACCTGCCATTTTCAAAGTCGTTTTGGGTTCGATATTCGAAATAAAATAAGTGCCGGAAACCTGAGTTCCGTCTTTCATCTCAACAAAATTTACTTTGTGGTTTTCGACATCAAAACGAGTAACTTCTCTGCGTTTATAAAATTCTCCGCCGTATTTTTTAAGCTGTTTTAAAAGCTGTTTCGTAATCTGACTTCCTCCGTTAATACAACGCCACGAACTTTGAATATACGAATTGACGATTAAGGCATGAACGTAAAAAGGAGATTTATCAGGAATACCCGCATACAAAAAATTAGAACCCGCCAATACGGCTTTTAGTTTCTCATTTTCAGTAAATGAATCAATTGTTTCTTTTGCATTAAGAGTCAGTATTTCAGGATCGTATTTGCCTTCCCATTCTAAATTATAGAGAGGAAAAGAATTACAAATCGTTTTTAAATTCTCGCAGTATTTTTCAATATTTTCTTTTTCTTCCGGAAAGTATTTGCTTAGTTGCTGTATAAAATTTTCATAACCCTGAGCATGCGGATATTCAGTTTGATCATCATCAAAAGAAATAATATCAAAAGCATTTTCATCTAACTTTTTTAGATTTAGCTTATCGATAATTCCTAAATATTTGAAATATTGATGTAAGTTCTGACCTTCATCCAGACCCCCGATATAATGAATTCCGGTATCAAAAATAGTTTTATCACGAACAAAAGTCTGGAGATTTCCTCCATACTGATTGTTTTTTTCGAGTACACAAACGCTGTAGCCTTCTTTCGCCAGAATAATAGCAGAAACCAATCCGCCCAAACCGCTGCCTACAATGACTACATCGTAATGTTCTTTCATTTTTTAATTTTTCTTAAATACAATCAGACCGTTTTCTTCTAAAACAGAATCAAAACCAAAGTTAGTTATTGTGTTTTTTAAATGAGAACAATCCACTAAAATTACGCAAGAAGTTAAAGCAGCAATTTTTAGAATATTGTCTTTATAGTTTTCATTAGAAATTAAAACAACATCATATTGATCGTCCAATGTCATTTCTAAAGTATCAGCATACAAGATTTTCCTTTTTTTACCGATATAATTTGTTTTGGCAACCTCTCGTTTTTCTTCATCAGCAATAAACGAAACTATTTTTCGCTGTGGTTCCTGTAGACCTAATAACACATCCAATTGCCCATAATCATTGGCTAAATGCAAAATTTTGGCTTTCGCCGAAATAGCTTTGTTAAGCTCAAAGTAAAGCTCTAAATGTATTTTTAAATCTTTTTTTACACTGTTTACAATTTCAATTTCTTTGTAATCGTAACTATGTAGTAACATTGGTTTAAAATAATCAGGGCCTTCTAATTCCTGACGAATTTTTTTAAATTCTGCTTTAAAAAACGCACTGATTAATTTGGTTCTTTCGGCGTAATTTTTTCCAAATGAAAGGTTTTCGGGAGTGATTCTTTCAAGAATTGAAACCGTAAGATGGCTTTCATGAATTACAAAATCCCCTTTCGGAATTGCCTCTGAAGCACCATGAATTAAAACCGGAAGGATATCTAAATTAAATTCTTCGGCAAGATAAAAAGCGCCTTTGTGGAAACGTTTGATCTGATTACTTTCTGATCGTGTTCCTTCAGGAAAAATCATTAACGAATAACCTTCTTTTACTTTTTGACGTAAGTGTTCTACACCGCCTTCGATTCCGTCAGAAACAGGATAAAAACCGGCTTTTCTAACTGTTGCGCCAAAAATTGGAGAATTGTAAACCCAGTCGTTTACCAGAAATATAATTTTTGGACTCAGCATTCCCATCGATAAAATATCGACAAACGAAGAATGATTAGCGATTATGATTGCTGGTTTTTCGAAATTCTCATTAAATTTATTAATGACTCTTTTAGTAATAAACGGATTTGAATACAACACCGATTTCATGAATTTTGAAATAACATATCTAAAACCGCGCATTTTTGTTTCTGCCTTTATCGGAAGAATCGGCATGATGATTAGACTGAAAAGCGACATTACCAATCCGCCAAGACCATAATAAGAAAAGGAGATAACTCCCGAGATTAAACTTCGTAACTCAAAAGGGGCATTTCCTTTTTTGGGTCTGTTGGACAAAAACACTTTAAAAAGAATCGGGTAGAAGATAAACGTAATAATCAGTGCGGCAAAAACCCCAATTAATGAAACTGACGAAATAGATCTCAAAGCAGGATGTTGAGCAAATATCATGGCGCCAATTCCTAAAATAGTGGTAATAACAGCCAGAATAATTGAAGTTCTGTAAATCGCAATTTCATTTTTTCCGGTGGTATATTCTTTTTGCAAAGCACTGGTCATGAAAATACTAAAATCGACTCCGTGACCAAAAATCAAGGTACAGACAATCATACTGAAAATATTCATCTGAATGCCAAAAATGCCCATAATTCCCGCAGTTACAATTCCCGTTAAGGCAATTGGAATACAGCTTACAATTACCAATTCAATTCTTCGGAAAAAGAAAAACAAAATCAGAATTACAGCAACGAAAGAATAATTAACAAGCGAATTAAAATCGGTTTTCAATGTACTGAAAAAGGTTTCATTCATTTGCTGACGATCGATAGCAATTAAATTATTTTTGGCTGAAGTAGATTTTACAAATGCATCACGTTGTTCCGGTTTTACTTTTACTAAAGTCGAAATCGTATAAAAACCATTTTTTTCAGTTACAAATTCTTTCAATTGAAGCGCCTGAATTTTTAAATATTCATTGGCAGAAATCGGTTTGAAATCAAAATTTAAATGCTCAAAAAAGGCTGTGTAAGTGGTGGGTTTAAAGCCAAGTTTTGAACCTTCAGAAATTAACTGTGATTGTAAAAGCTGTTTTTTATTGGCATCCCAGAAAGAATTCCATTTTGCGATTTTTTCAAGTTGTTGTTTCTGCGAAAGCATAATTCCTCCGACAGAACTAAAGTTTAAGATTTTATTTTGCTCTTTTTCTTTGGATAAATCGGTAAAAAACTGACTGTTGTTTTGTAAAACTTCGTCCATACTTTTTCCGTACGAAGCCACATAAATGGTTTTGGAAGTTAAACTGGTGCTTTCTTCCAGCTGTTTTTCTGCCGCTTTAATGTCTTTTGGAACAAAATTTAATTGCGACAAATCATTATTAAAACCAACATTGTTATAAGTAAAACAGCAAACAATCGTAATTAAAACACAAAACCCAATCAGGAATTTATTGTTGTGAAAGGAGAAATGTGCCAGTTTATCAATCACATTTTTCTTGTGCTCAAAATTGTTTTCTTTTGGTTTGTACAAATGCGGAACAATTAAAAGAGAGAAAACTCCGGTTGCCATTACAATTACAGCTGCAAAAATCCCTAAATCATTTAAGGCATCAGATTTTACAAAAAGCAAACATAAAAATGCAACAGCCGTAGTAGAACTGCTCATAATTACAGGCATCGTAATATCCTTGTACAATGTTTTTACATCGCTGTTATGCTTGTAATGTGTAAGAATATGAATGGAATAATCGATCGTAATTCCGAGTAAAATAGAACCAATCCCGAGTGAAATAGCTGAAATCTGTTCTTTTACGAAATATAAAAAGGCAACTGCAAACAAGGCTCCAAAAACGGTTGGAAGAAAAATAATCAGCGGAATTAATATTTTTCGATAGAATAAAATCAGAATCAACATTAGCGTGATCATTGCGATTGTTGTTGTCAAAACAATATCACTTTTGATTTGAGTAGCATTTGCAACCGCAATCAAAGCCGATCCAAAATAGCTTACAGAAGTTTTGCCTTTAAATTTATGATTTAAATTTTCCTGAATCGATTTTAGTTTTTCGACAAAAAGTGTATTTTTTTCTGTTTCGCTTGACGAAATATCAGAAGTAATAAAAAGCAATAATTTCTTTTTGTCCTTGGTCATGACAAAACCATTGTCAAGCGTAAAATCGTCACCAATATTTAGTTGTTGTAATTTTTTTAAAGCGATAAAAGAAATCCCAAGTGGATCCTGCAGAATAAAATCTTTGGTAATAAATCCGGATGGAGAAATAATCGATTTGTAATTGCCTTCAACGGTTGCTGCAATACTGTCTTTTTGTAGTTTATTCTGAATGGTATTATAATCTTTGTTTTCCAGAAAAAGAGGCAGATTATTGTAAACAAAATCAATAGTTTCCTGAATATTTTCTTCGTCAACTTTTCCCTGAATTCCGGTAATGTAAGGTTTGCAGGTTTTAGAAACGCTGTCCGAAAAAGCGGCTGCCATTTCTTTTAAATCTTCTTCAGAACCGTTTTTTTCGAGCTTGAAAATTACAGTGGTTTTGTCAGCAAAGTTTAATTGCTTGAGGACTTTTGCTGTTGCATCTGCTTTATCGTTTGTTGGAATAAGTTTGGTAATATCCTCTTCAAACTTGATTTGAGATGCAAAAAAGCCAAATATAAAAAGCATCAAAAAAGCCAAAAAAACCGAAAGTGATTTTCTTTTATTTACAAATAAATGAATGGCGTAGAAGTATTGATGCATGATTATTGCTTAAATTTTTTTCAGCCACGAATTTCACGAATTTTCACGAATTAATTATTACAAAAATTATGAAATTGTCTTTTTGCTATAGATTAAAGTATTAAAAATGACTTTAGTTTAGTTTAAGTTGCAACGATTACAATTTTAATTGGTGAAAATTCGTGAAATTCGTGGCAAAAAAAACTTTGTAGATCATTTATCGCGATAACTATCGGGAGTGGCAAAACTTTTTAAATATCCGTTTTATTTTTGGAGCTAAAAGTAGTCAAAAGTAAATAACTTATTAAACCAACAATAAGCGCAGAAACGGATGCTAAAATAAGACTTCCTACGATATATTGCGTAGCATTTTTCTGAATATCGTCTAATGTTATCGAACTGTCTAAAATTAAAGGCGCATCGCTTGAAACAAAAATACTCCCTATTTGTAGTGAAGCATAAATTATAAAAGGAATAAAAGGCGGGAAACTCACATTTGAAGTTAGATAAGCGATAACTTTATTAAGCTTAAATAAGGCCGCGAATGTAAAAAGCAAAATAGTCTGAAATCCCCAAAAAGGCGAAAGGCCAATAAAAATACCTAAAGCAATTGCTGCTGCTTTTTTAAAGTTCGAATCTTTGCTCTCTAAAATGTCTTCGAGAAAGAATTTTTTAAAACCTTTTTTTTTTGCTCTTCTAAAAAAATCTCTTGGTTTAATATACAGTAAAGCATTGGTCACCAAAACAGTATTTAAAATACTAATTCGGGTAAAATCCCGAAACGGACGAAAATGCGAAACACGTTCTGCCGGATCATACAAAACCTGAATCGGAATATTTTTAACCACAATTCCTTTCCACGCCGCACGCACAATAACTTCAATTTCAAACTCAAATTTATTGGTGTAAAATTGTTTTGGGAGTAATCGTAACGGATATAATCTAAAGCCGGACTGAGTATCTTCGAGTACAATTCCAGTTTCAAATTTGAACCAGAAATTAGAGAATTTGTTACCAAAACTACTTTTCTTCGGCACATTTTCCTGCGTCATATTTCGGCTTCCAATCAATAGAGTATTGGGTTCATTTTGAATTGCTTCAATAAAAACAGGGATATCTGATGCAAAATGTTGTCCATCAGAATCGATCGTAATAGCATATTCAAAATTGAGTTCGATCGCTTTTCTAAAACCATTTCTGAGCGCTCTTCCTTTTCCTATGTTTTTAGGATGATGAATTTGTGTAAGCTGAGTATATTGTTTTAAAATTTGCGAAGTCTCATCTGTCGAACCATCATTGACGATAATAATATCTGAAGTGAAATCTAAAATAGAATCCAATACTTTTTTTAACGTTTTCTGATTATTGTATGTTGGTACAATAACACAAAACGAAGTGGTATTAAGAAAGTCGTGTGGGGTTAAAATAGATTTCATCTGGAGTTTTGCTTTCGCTTACTTCACGAACTGTTTCTCTTTTTCAGAAAAACTTTTAGATTGTAAAATAAAGTCTTTTAAATATTCTTTTAAAGCATTGCTTTGTTCGGCATAATGCTCTGTTAGATATTTTTTGTCTTCTTTAATATTCTTTTTGTAACCTGTAATTCCGGGTACATTTTCCTGAATACTCAATCGGATCATTCTGATTTCGATATTGTTTGGTTCACTTTTTATAGTCGATTCAAGTAATTTTGCACCTTCTTTAAAGCGATCCATTTTGTCCTGTAATTTCTTTTCGTACTTTGAATCCAACAAAATCGAAGCCGCTTTGTAAGCTACTAAAAGTTTATCATCACTGTTAGAAACACCTGCCATTTTTTCTGAGAATTCTTTTGCATTGCTTTCCGATTTTGTAACGCCGGTATACAATTTTCTAATAGTTCCAAGATCTGGAGTAGCGGCAAAATTTACCCACAAAAGTAAAGTCAGTAACAGTTTCATAGTTCCAGTTTTTTGTACACATTGCTCAATTTTAAAGCAACAGTATCATTAAAATAAGTGGTATTTTTTACTTTAACCAAATTTTCTTCGGTTGAGGTAATGTCCAGTTCCAAACGTAATTCCGGATTTGTTTCCGGATTAATCAATGCCATAAATTTTACATTGGCAAGCGTCTGAATCATTAAAGTTTTCTCTGTAATTTTTTCAGTAAGTTCTTTAATAATCTGAATCATGCAAACACCCGGCATAATTGGATTTCCAGGAAAATGCCCTTTGAAAACTTCATGATTTTTGTTTACCAGAATAGTAATCGTATGCTTGGAATCTCCCGTTTTTTCTTCTGAAAGAACTTTATAAAAGTCTTTTAAAACCATTTTTTTTATTTTGTTTTAAACGTATAACTAATTCCAAACTGGAAAACCTGGTTTAGAATTACATTATCATAATAGTAATAATCGTTATTATTATTGTGGTAATCAAGATCATCATAACCGTAAATATCGATTAAACCTTGTTTAAAACGTGCTTCAAAAGTTAAACCGTTTGGTAATGTATATCCAATTCCGCCCGTGAATGCAAGATCAACATCAATAGGATCATAACCATAACGACCAAAATTGTCATCTGTTTTTAAATCAAGCGATGGACCCGCTAAAATGTGAAAACCACTTCCGTGGAAATTAAATTTTGCTACAGCACCGACAGTAATATAATTTAGATCATATTTTACTTGTCTGAAAGAAACATAATCATCAGGACTTATAGTATATTCTCTTCCTTCAGAACCTTGTCTTGAATACGTTAATTCAGGCTGAAGCGTAAAATATTTATTGAATTTTATTTCGACCAAACCACCAATGTAATAATCAGATTTTACATTATTATCATCAATATTAGTTAATCTCGCAAGGTTTAAACCACCTCTTAAACCGGGACTAACTTTTACTTGTGCCTGTGATGATATTAGAGCCGCAAATAAAGCGAATGTAATTAAGCTTATCTTTTTCATGTTTGGTAGGGTTTAATTTGGTTTTTTATTCTGATTTAAAATAATTCAGCTCAATTTTCAGCTTGATATTTTGATGCAAAATGACAACTTTTTTAGCAAAAGTATCGTTTTCTAAAGTAAAAGTAAATGTTATTTTTTCTTTTGTTTTAGAAGAACGCACTACTTTTTCTAATTTCTGATCTTTTTTCGAAAAGAAAAGATAGTTGTCGCGTTTCCCGTCTGCCGATTTATAAATGTTATTTTCTTCATTTTCGAATTGCTCCTGAATTAAATATTCGTTTTTCAAAAGCAGTCTGAAATCTTCTTCCAGCGTATTAATCAGAATTTTTCGGTCGAGTTCAGCAACTATTGAATTGACTTTGAAACTGTTCTGCGAAATTTCTAAATCCATCAATTTGTTCCCGAATTCAGTTGTAAAAACAACACGATGTGTAGTATCGTTTATTTTCTTGGCAATAAAAATTCCGGACATTTCATGACCATAAACCGTAATGTTGGTTTTATAAACATAATCTGTTTTGGCGTCAGAGAAATAAGGAATCTCAATCTTGGTTTTATCTAATGTTTTAGGCGTATAATTTTTCGTGACCGAGCCACAAGAAACTAAAACAATTGCCAGAAAACAATTAATTAGTAAAAACTGAATCGTCGATTTTTGCATTGATCACTTTATTTTTAAGTACAATTCGGGTATAATCTTCAGATGATTCTAATAATTTTACCTGAACTACAGTTGCTTCTTCTTTATCAAATGTCAGCTCGATTTGTTTGATGTATTTTTTCAGCGTAGCATCTTTAGGAATAAATTTTGCCAGATTCTGACCTTTTAATTTAAAATACGAAATCGTAAATTCTTTGTCATCAAACATATTTCCACTAACACTTCCAATAATCAATTTGTTGATGCGGGCAAATATTTTACTATTGCCAATATCAACCGCGCTTTTCTTTCCTTCATCGTTAATCAGGATTTTTCCGTTCTTAAAAACAATACTGTAATTGTATGGTTTTTTGTATTGCCATGACAATAACGCCGGTTCCTTAAAAACCATTTTTCCGGAAGTTTCAATGTCTTTCGATAAAAAATCTAAATGTTTGTACTGAACAAAATCGGTACTTAAAGTTTTGATTTTTTTGGCCACTACATTTACATCTTGTTTAAAAGAAGCAATTTCAGCATCCGTCATTTTTTGTTCCTGAGCGAACAAACTGCCTGAAATAAATAGAATTAATAGCGCTATTTTAGTTTTCATATTTTTATAAATTGTTTGACAGATATTTGATTTTAAAACCTGCTTGATTTAAAATTATTAAAAAGAATGCAACCTTAAAATTGTACCAGAATAATTATCTAACTTTTCTCTTAGATCTAAGAAATAGTAATAAATGCTTGCTAAATTAATTAAATCATCTTCTCGACTTAATAAATCACTAAGCTCATCTGGATAAGAAACAGAAGATAAATGCATGGTATTTCTTCTAAATTCTAATAATGATGGTAATAGATTTATTGTTTCTATATTAAATTCATAGGTTATCATAAATTCTTTTAAAGCTAGTTCATGATAAGATTTTCCGTAATTTAAATTTATCTTTTCAATTTCTTTTTGAATTTCTGTATCACTTTCATCTTTATAGTAATATTTATTAAGAAAAAGAAATAACTCTCCTGTAAAACAGATCCCATATTTTAAAAAATCATTAAATTCTTCTGATTTACATATAAAACTTAAATCTGTTTTTTGGCATTCGTAATCATTTAAAACACTATGAAATTTTCTGACTGGTGTTTTAGAAGGTATTTCAAAAAACAATTCCATTCCGCAATTACTCAGTTGATTATGAAGTTTTTCTTCCTGGTCTGTATAATTTAAATTAGAATTTAGAGATTCAATCCTTCTGTAAAACCAATAAAAGATACTCATAAATTCATCCCTTGATAATAATTCAATATTGACTTCAATTTTTTTTAAAATATCATCAAAAATCAATGATTTGTTCGAATGTTTATTAATGTATTCTCGATATGAAAATTCATCTTTAACATTAAGAAAATGAACTAATTTAATTTTAGCTACATTAGGGTTTAGTTTTAAAAAATATAATTCTTCAGCCATTTTCGTATAACTATATATTAATCTAATAAATTACTTTTATCAGAGTCAGTTAAATAAGCCTTAAGTTTCAAAAGTTCTTCCACAGAAACAACTTCATAATTATTTTGCTGTAAAAATTGCAAAAACTGTTCCAGTACCAAAACAGAATGTGGAGCAGTATCATGCAAAAGTACAATTCCGCCGGGAGAAACCCTTTTTTTAATCCGATTCAAAATGAGTTTTTCATCTTTTATCCCTCCATCAAGCGAACGGATATTCCAGCCAATAACTTTGTGTCCGGTTTTTTTTAAAGCTCTGCGAATGGAAGGAGTAGTAACTCCGTAAGGCGGACGAAAGAAGTTTATTTTTCCAGAAGTAAATTTTTCCAGCAATTTATCTGTTTTACGAAGTTCATCAGTTATTTTCGCTTCATGATAAAAATCGAAAAATTTAGAATGCGAATAAGAATGATTTCCAACTAAATGACCTTTATCAATCACTTTTTGAAGAATTTCCGGATGAGCTTCAATATTTTTTCCAATACAGAAAAAAGTGGCTTTGGCATTATACGTTCTTAAAAGTTCTAAAACTTCTAAAGTATAAATGCTCGGACCGTCATCAAAAGTCAAAGCGATTTTTTTTTCGGTTTCCGATGGATTATTGCAGAAGGCTTTTACGTGATAATTGGAAGAAATTCGGGCAGAACCGAAAGCATTTATTCCGATCCAAATCAAAATAATCAAAACAAACCACCAAAAGTTAATTGCCGTATAAAGATTCAGTAGATTCAGAATAAGCAATAAAAAAATAAAAAAGAGTGAGATGTTTTTATGCGTTATCATTTTGAAAGCAACGTAAAACTATGATTTTTTCCATTTACCTGATTGTATAGTAAAATGGTTTTGTATTCTGATTTTGCAACCGAATTTACTTTTATAATTTCTGGAATTTCCTGCGTTTTTAAAACTTTAGAAGCCATCCACAAAGCAAAAGCCGAAGCCGTGTCGTATGCGCCGCTTAAATGTTTGTAATAAAGCTGAGGTGTTTCTATGAAAGTATTTTCGGCAAGATTCTTATAATAAAAATCAGAATCTGCGTTTCCGTCAAAACCTAAAACAACAGCGTCAAGATCTGAAATTTCTAAATTATTTGCCTTTAGAAAATTGACAATGGCAGTTTCAACCTCATTTTCTTCTAATGAATTTTGTATGTCAACATCTAAGATTTCGGCATATGTGTTTTCTTTTCGTTCATTTTCTAAAACAAAAAAACTAGCACCTTCACCATAAACAATACCACTTGAATTTGCATTTAAAACTTGAGATGGAAGATCATTTTCTTTTTTAATTCTTCCGGCCAATTTGAAAAGTGAAATTGTATAATCTCCATTTTCGTCAACACCACCAACTAAAACTGAATTGGCTTCGTCTTCTTCAATCTGCATTTTGGCATCCAAAAGCGCCGATTCAAAAGAAACCGCACCGTTTACATACGTAAAATTATAGCCTTTGCATTGTAAAGAAAGTGCAATTTGAGCACCAACCGTATTATGAGTCGATTGAATAAACGAAGTTGGAGTTAAAAACTCTTCGTTATTATCCAGAATATTTTTCAGGAATTTTTCAGAATCTTCTATACAGCCCAAACCTGTTCCGGTAATGATCGCGTCTACGTTTTCAACATTTGCATCTTTCATTGCCAAAGCCGAAGCTACGATTCCGTTTTTTACCCCTTTTGCCATTCTTCTGATAGCAGCGGGAGAAATATACTCTTTGTATACCGGTGAAACGATAGAAAGTACTGTTTCATTTTGGTTTACAATGGCTTCTTCTAAAAAAACAGTATCAAATGTTTTTTGAGTCGAAATACAGCCTACTCCATTTATATATGTTTTTTTTGTCATTAGCTTTTTGAAAATATAAGGGTAGAACAATTTCCTCCAAAACCAAAAGAATTGGATAAAACGTGTTCGATATTTTTGTTTTTTAAGGAAGTCTGCGGTTGAAGATCAAATTCTTCCATCGGAGTTTCGAAATTCAAATTCGGATAAACCACATTATTCTGAATTGCCAAAACACTATATACGGCTTCAATTGCAGCTGCGGCCGCTAAAGTGTGTCCGGTAAAAGGCTTTGTAGAACTGAAATCCGGTACTTTTTCGTTTTCATAAATTCGAAGTAAAGCTCTTCCTTCAGATAAATCGTTATTTGGAGTTGCCGTTCCGTGTACGTTGATATAGTCAATTTGAGAAGGTTGTAAACCCGAAACTTCAAAAGCTTTTTTCATCGCCAAATAAGCGCCGTCTCCATTTTCTGAAGAAGCAGTTTGATGAAAAGCATCGTTTGCATTTCCGTAACCGGAAACTCTTGCTAATACTTTTTTGTTTTGCTTAGCCACAATTTCATCCGATTCTAAAACTAAAAAAGCCGCCGCTTCTCCAAGATTTAAACCTTTTCTGGTATTGTCGAAAGGTTTGTTGTAATCGTCAGATAAAATCATCAGAGTCTTAAATCCGTTGATGGTGAATTTTGCCAAAGCATCTGTTCCGCCCACAATTACTCGATCTAATTTCCCTGTTTTGATTAGTCTTGCGCCCAACATAATTGAATTTGCTGCCGACGAACAGGCGGTACTTATAGTAGTAACGATTCCTTTTAAACCTAATTCGTCTGCGATTTTTTGCGCTACATCACCACCATCATGACAAGTGATAAATTTTACCAATTCCGGTTTTTCGAAATAATCATAATAATGTTTTTCCGTCATATCCATTCCGCCCACGCTAGTGGCTGAAATAAGTCCGGTTCTGAATTCGTTTATTGATGAAATTCCGGCATTTTCAACAGCTTGTTTTGCTGCCAAAGTACCAATCATAGCGGTTCTCGAAAAATTATTATTTTCAGAAAGCTGTAATTCAGCAATCAGTTCGTCATTGGTTTTTTTGATTTCACCAACTTTTATAACATCAGCATGAACCGTCGGAATATTTTCAATACGGGAAATACCGATTTTATTTTCGATCAAAGAAATATAATTTTCCTCGACTGAATTCCCAATCGAAGAAATAATTCCCATGCCCGTTATTGCAACACCTTTTTTCATTTTAGACTTCTTAGATTTTTGGATTTTTAGACTTCTTAGATGAAAGACTTGTCTAAAAAGTCTAAAAATCTAAGCCAGTCCAAGCAGTCTTATTTAGTTCTGTTAGCGCTAATATAAGCTGCCATAGTTTCGATAGACTGGAAAATTGTTTTTCCTTCTTTCGGGTCAACTAATTTAATTCCGTAATCTTTATCCAGAATCACGATCAATTCAAGTGCATCAATCGAGTCTAAACCTAAACCGTCTCCAAACAAAGGATCGTTATCAGCAATGTCTTCAATTGCAATATCTTCAAGGTTTAAAGTAGTAATGATTTTATTTTTTAATTCTTCTTTTAATGCTTCCATGATTATTTATTATATAATGTATTGATAGTATCTTTTGTATATTCTGTGTTTTCTTCCTTGCTAATAATACAAAGAAAAGCTTTGTAATTATTATCAAAATATTCTGTCCAGCCACACAAAACCATATCGGCTTTGTTTGTGTTTAAGAGAATATCTGAATAGTTCGACATAAATTCAGCGTTGAAAGCATCAAATATAAAGAAAGAATTTTCACTTTTCAGCTGATGACGAATACTTATTTCGCCCAGACAAATATTTGGCAACGTATAAACAAAAACCGCCGGACTCGGAAAATAGTTTTCTTTGTCTGAAATCGATTCCTGATATTTTACGTCGGTATCTAAACTTGACGATTTATTGGCCAAAACCAAAGCAATATTATTTTCCTGTTCCTCAGAAACAATCGGACTCAAAAGCAGTTCTGATCCTAAAAAAGCCAGTTTGCTCAAAGCATCCATTTTGAAAAACTTTGGATATTGAATTTCGAAATTTCGATATGCTTGTTTAGAAAAATCGGCAAAATCGGTTGGTTCAATTTTGAATACAGAAGTCCCGTTGAGAACAATTTCGTTGTTTTCTATTTTGATGTAGGAATGAATATATGTTTTGTTTTTAGTCATTGTTTGTTTATTGTATACTTGAATTTATGAAACCCAAGTACTATAAATTTTTGTAATATGCCATTTACCGGATTTATTCTCAATTTTAATTGTAAATCCGCACCCACATTTTCCTCCGCCACAAGAAGCACTTGCATCTAAAGTTCCGGATGTTTTTTCTTTATTAAAATTAATTCTGTGAACGGTAATAGTGCCGACGGGCATTTTGCTTTTTTTATCATTGATATCCCAAAGTCTTTCTGGAGGAAATTTAGAGATATATTGAAAATCAAATTTTTTATTGTTTTTGAAAGGAGTTAAATCAAATTTGCTATCATTAATTCCATTGCTTACCACAAAATCATGAACACCAATTAAAATTCTGTGTTTATCTTTTTTAATACTGTCTTGTTCAAAATTATACCTTTTTAAATTGTCATGATATCCAGTAGTATCTTCCTTATTGGTTTTAAAATCTAATCTTGGCATTGGTGGAGGAAGCATAGTTCTTCTATCCATATAAACTGAATCTACAATTTCGAGAAAGACACTATTCAAAACATCTGTTCCAAATTTGGATTCGTCAAACACTTCTTTCTTTTTACATCCAAAAAGAGAAAGAAGAATTAGAGTTATATATATGAATTTTGATAGTTTCATTTAATATGTTACTTATGTTGAAAATTAACTAACTTTGTCAAGTTATGAAATTCTACGAAAAATATCCACAATTAAAAAACAAGACTTTTTTATCAAAGGTGCTTGCTGATACCGTATTTTCTACAATGTCATTAGAAGAGCAGCAAGTTTCGAAAAGTAAAGTTGTTAAAATTGTCGATGCCATTTTAAAAGAAAAAGAATTAAAAGGAAATCAGTTCTTCGGTAATTAATTGGTTTAATAATTTATAATCTCCATTATCAGCTAGTTTCATGGCGTTAATATAAAATTTTCTGCTTTCGCCTTCTCTATGATATAATTCCAATGGCTGATATCCAAATTTTAAAGCGATAAGATTCATAAGAATCCTTCCGGTTCTTCCATTTCCATTATTAAACGGATGTATTCTTATAAACTCATAATGAGCATAAACTAAGCATTCAATATGATCGTTTTGAGTTTTAGAAATGGAAATTTTAAAATTCAAATTATCCAAAAATTGAAACATGGCTTGTAAAACTAAAGTAGGTTTTGGCGGAATAAGTTGCCCAACTGAAACTTCAGTTTTTCTCCATTTTCCAGCCCAATCGTAAAGTTGTTCAAAAGCAATTTTATGAATTTCAAGAATAAGCATTGTAGAGATTTCAACATCAACTTCTAATTCAAAAGTATAAAGTTCAGCTTTAGCAATACCTATCGCTTCAATTTCGTTGATTTGATTTTTATCTGTTAAACCTAATAAATTATCATCAGGAAACGGTGTCCAATTCGTTTGATTTTCCATACTACCTTACCTTTTCAAAAACCACAGCCGTATTACAACCTCCAAATCCCGAAGCCGTTTTCAGGAAATAATCAATTTTCTTTTCTTGATTTTTCTCAATCACATTAATAGTTTCGCTTACGCCTATTTCATCAAAACCTTTTGATTCAAAAAGCATATTTTGATTCGCAGATTCTATTGCAATTACCGTTTCTAACAATCCCGATGCGCCTAACGTATGACCGTAAAATCCTTTTAAACTATTGATAGGAACATTTTGCAAATCTAAACGATTTAAGGCAATCGCTTCCATTTCGTCGTTGAAAGGCGTTGCGGTTCCGTGTGCTGATATATAATCTAATTTGTTGGTTTCAATTTGAGCTTCTTTCAAAGCATTTTGAATACTTCTAAACAAACCTTCGCCTGTTCTTGAAGGACCAGAAATATGATTTGCATCGTTTATCGAACTATCTCCAATTACTTTTATTTTAGCATTTCTGGCTTCCGCCGAAACTAAAACCGCAGCCGTTGCTTCTCCCAAACTTACACCCGTTCTATTTTGAGAATACGGTTTGCAAGGCAAATCGCTCATTGCCTGAAAAGCATTAAAACCAGACAAAACAAATTCGGAAACTTCGTCGCCAGCCACAACAAAAATATTGTCATAAAGCTCCGACTGAATCATTCTTTTCGCAACTGAAACGGCTAAAATTCCAGAAACACAAGCATTTGAAACGACAATTGGCTGTGTTTGAAACTTGAAAAAGTCTGCAACATTTTTTGCCAAAACATCTAAATGTGCGTTATTGAAATTTTCTTCAGATTGATTTTGCAAAGCTGTTACATTTCCTTTTGTAGTAGAAAGTATAAAAGCAGTTTTTGAGTTTAATTCAATTTTAGAATTTTTAACAATTGGTTCTAAAGCCAAAATCATCATTTTCTCTAAACGGGAATATTTCGTTTCATTGCTGATTTTTGTAAAAGCACTGTTTATTTTTTCATCAGAAATAATAGAAGCATAAAATGAATTCGGCATTAAAGAAATTTCATCATGAAGTTGAATTCCAGAATCGCCACGAAGAATTGCTTCAATGTTGGATTCCACATCAAAACCTAATGGCGTGATACAATTTGTTTCGGTAATGTATATTTCTCGTATCATTTTATGTTTTATTTCCTGCAAGGTTTTCAAAACCTTGTAGGTGTTTTATTTTAGAGCTTTATATGAAAAAGGTTTCACGCAGATTTTGCAGATTAAGCTGATTTATTTGATTTCTATGTATACCTACAAGGTTTTGAAAACCTTGCAGGAAACGTGTTTTACTTCAACAACCCAACTTTTCGTTTCCATTCCTCATAAAAAGGAGGATTTGTCAGCATTAAATTTCCTTCTTTATCCAAAAAAACCTGAACTGTTTCACCAGTGCAAGCCACGTCACCTTTAGCATCAATAATTTTAAAGCGGTAAATCATTTTTGCGGCTGGTGTATCAACAACCGTTGTTTCGATAGTTACAACATCGCCGTAACGAAGCGACAATTTATGTTCACATTTTGATTTTACGATTGGTGTTGTATATCCCGTTTTTGCAATATCCAGATAAGTAAGACCATGTTGACGCCCAAAAGCTTCACGTCCATCTTCAAAATAGGTAATATAATTGCCGTGCCAAACAATCCCCAACGGATCAGTTTCGTTAAAACGAATTCTGATTTCGTGAGAAACCGTCAAGTCTGTGGCTTCGTTATACTGTTCTTTTCTTTTTGTCATAAAATAATGCGATGGAAGTTGTGATTATGAAAAACAAAAATAACAAACTTATTTTTGGAATGATTTCAAGGAAAGAGGTATTACGCAATAAAACGTCATAAAAAGCTTCTAATCCCCAATTCATAGGTGATGATTTGGCAATGATTTGCATAATTTTTGGCATGGCAAAAACCGGAACCCAAACTCCGCCAATTGCCGCTAGAATAATAACACTCGTTGCGCCAAATGGTGCCGATTGTTCCTGAGTGCTGGCAACGGTTCCTAATAAAATTCCGAATCCAATTGCGGCAAAACCTGAAAATAAAGCTACGACACTCATTAAAAATAAATGTCCTTCAATATTTAATGGAGGAAGTCCAATATGTGGGAAAAGGAAAATCGCAACGGCAACCATCATATAAAACTGAATCATACAGATTACAGAATAAGTGATAGTTTTACCAATAATGACAACCAAATTTGAAACCGGATTGGTTAATAATCGAACAAAAGTTCCTTGTGATTTTTCTTTTACAATATTGATTGAAAGCGGAATCACAATAAAAAATATCGCAAAAAGTGTCCAGGCCGGAACGTTATGTTGTACCGAATTTGGTAATACTTCTTTGTTGTTTATTTTCGGAATTATTTCTTTGAACGTAATAAAACTCTTTTGATCAAATTGAGTATTTTCTTCGCCTAACTGATTCTGAAAAGTCGTGTAAATTGATTTGGTTTCGATTTGAGAAATCATTTTGTCAATCGAACTCATGACTGAGTTTTTGAAACTCAACTGAACCGCCGGGTCAAAATACAATTTCACTTCTTTTTGCTGAATTGCTTTTGGTTTTTCAGGTTTTGCAATTGAATCCGTGAAGCCCATTTTGCTTACAATATTCTCTACATTCTGATCAACTTTTGCTTGCAGATCAATGCTTAAATTTTTCGGAATTATAATTGCTAGTTGGAATTTTCCTTTGTATACATTTTCTCTGGCAATTTCTTCCGTGATTGGTTTATTGTCAATTTGCGTTACAACACTAAACAACTGGCTTTTTTCCAGATTATCAAAAACGGTTTTTGAAACGGAACCATTATCATTATCGACTAATAAAATGGGAATTTTATTATCGCTGATGGTTTTAAAAGTGCTGTCCTGAATTAAAGTCACCGTAATTACCAAAACCAAAGGCATGATAAATAAAATAATTAAACCGCCTAAATCTCTTTTTAATAAAAGAAATTCTTTTACTATTGACATCCAAATTTTATATATCATCTCTCAGTTCTTTACCGGTTAATGAAATAAAAACGTCTTCCAGGTTTCGTGCATTTTCTGTAGAATCAATTAAGGTTTTCGGAGTTCCTTTTGCATAAATCTGACCTTGATCTAAAATAGCAATAGTATCACATAAATCTTCGGCTTCGGCCAAATGATGAGAAGTATAAATAATTGTAGTTCCGTTTTGATTCAGAACTTTTAGATAATCCAAAATTGCATTTTTTGACTGAACATCAACACCAACGGTTGGTTCATCTAAAAACAAAACTTTTGGATTGTGCAGAATTCCGGCAATCAGATTTACACGGCGTTTCATTCCGCCAGAAAAAGTCTGAACCGGTTTGTCGGCAAATTTTAATAAGCCCAAAAGATCTAAAGTTTCGATTACTTTATCTTTTAAATAGGCACCTTTCAAACCGTACATACTTCCAAAATAGTGCAGATTTTCTCTTGCCGTCAAAGTAGGGTATAAGGCATATTCCTGAGGAACAACGCCAATAATTTTTTTGATTTTAAGCGAATGACTGGAATAACTTAAATCATTGATCGTGAAATGTCCGGAAGTGGGTTTTACCAAACCACAAAGCATGGAAATTAAAGTTGTTTTTCCGGCTCCGTTTGGTCCAAGCAAACCAAAAATTTGTCCTTCGTTAATCTCCATCGAAACATCGTTCAAAGAAAACATTTCTGCTTCTTTGTATTTCTTAGAAAGAGATTCTATTTTTATAATGGAATTCAAAATATAATTAGCTGATTGCTTTTTTTAGTTTTTTGAAAAAGATTTCTTCGCGATTCGCAATGTCCAGAAGTTCATCGGCAATTGCGTTGTAAGCATCTTCTTTGGCACTTCTGTTTTTATAAATTCGGGAAGCTTCAACGGCAAAATCACGCCAGGAATCGCCAATTTTTGTCATTTCTTTAGAAAGATTTTTCAATTCTTCATTATTCAAAATAACCGATGCTTCTTGTAAAAATGCCGCATAAATAAATCGGAAGCCACCGCCGCCTGTTCCAATTTCTTCCTGCATACGAACCATCTGAGCCAAATAATGATTGGCTTTTCGAACGCCGTGTTTTTTAGGCCATTGTCGAATTCGGCGCGAAACCATTTTAATTCCGCGAACACCAACAATTGGCATTGGTGCCAGCATATCGCGACAGGTATTTTTGATTCCTTTGATAATCGCACTTTTCAAATCAACATTGCTTGGAATCTGAATTGGATAATACATTTGACCTCTCGGTGCAAAAGCACCTTTGGCAAAACGTACTTTATCCATTTCTTCATGTGTCAAAGTAGTAACGGTTTCCATTACCGGATCACTGATTAAATAATCGGTTTCGGTTTTTCCGTAAACGACTAAATTGTGCGCGTTGAAGTGAAAACGATATTCGTCAGGGAAATAACTTAAATGGTAAACACCAACTTGTAATCCTGTTGGGATATTATTTTTTAGATTTTCTTCCAACGCTTTATTGGCATTGCTTACCGAAGAAAATTTTTGTCTTTTTATTTTTAGATTTAAACGATTTGCGACTTTATTAAAAATTTGTCCAGGCAATGTTCTGTAACTGATTGCCGGTGCATGATTTACTTTTAAAAAAGGCAAATACACGAAAAAAAGTCCCGAACCAATTCCGAAAACCATCGGTTCGCTGATATTGAGTCCGCTATTTTTTAAAAGGTTTGAAGCTACTCCGTTTTCACAATGAGCAGATTGATGATGTGTAAAAGTAACTTGCATTATTTTGAGATACTATTTTTTAATTCGGCAATTGAAATATCAAAAGCGTCAGCATATTTTTGTAAAGTTTTGTCGTTTAATTTAGCAAAAACAGACGGTTTAAAATGTCTTTTTACACGCCATTTCCACATTTCTACATAACCGGCAAGAATCGAAAGATCCATTTTGTTAAGTTCCATATAATAACAAATCGGACTTAATTCTCCGTTTAGAACTTGCTGTTTTGCTTCTTCTGCGCGTTCTTTTATGTCGTCAATCGCGTTAGAAAGTGCGATTGCTTTTGGTTCCCAGCCTGTACTCAAAGCGGTTGTATATTCACCGTTTTCGTCTGTGGCGTAAACCAGTTCTTTAAGATTCTTTTTGCTTAAATTTCCATCGTGCTGTGGTACATTATCCTTTTCCATATACTAAATTTAATTTATTAGATACATACAAGCCAATGCTGCAGATATACTAAATATTAAAAAACCAAGATTTGCGAAAGCTAAACGTTCTTGTTTTTTCACAAATAAATAAAGCATTTCAATTACTAATCCCGAATAAAATGCAAGAGTTATCATTAACTCCATAATAAAAAATCCTAAACCACTATCAAAATGTCTGTGTCCATTTCCGTCGCAATGTTTATGAGGATCATTAGTGAAATACCAAAATAAGAAAACCAATCCAAATAAAAGTATTAAAATCCCAATTCGGGTTACTAAATGTAAAAGGATTTTTTTTGAACTCATTAAACTGAAATCGTCTTTTGAATAAACAAATTAATTTCGCATTCTAAAAGTGTTTTATTTTCGATTGAACTCTGACAACTCATTGTACATAAAGTATAATCATCGCCGACAAATTTTGAAACTAAAGTTGCTTTTGTTGTTATTGTGTTGCCAACTTTTGGCAATAAAAATATCTTTAGATTTTTTATGGCGCTGATAAAACCAATAACGTTTACGTTTCCATTTTCTGTGCCGTTTTCATCAAAAAAATATTTTTTACCCACGATCGAAGAACAAGTCTGAGCTGTGTTTTCGATTAATCCCGCTTCAGTAAAAATCCCGTTATCAACAAAAATATTGTCTTCTTCGATTAAAAAAATAGTTTCTACGAAGTTAGTATCGATATCTAAAATCAAATCGACCATGAGCATGGGAGCTCGATGAGGTAAGTAATTTTGTATTTCAACACCAGCCGTCATATTTTGTTTTATTTAGCTAAAACGGTTTTCATTTGTCCGCTAGCAATTTCTTCATCGTTTAAAAAAGTTACAATATCAACTAAAGTAACTCCTGCAAATTCCTGTAAAATGGTAACATTTGATAGAATCGTGTCACCAATTTCAGGTAATTTTTTTATATCAATCTCTTTAATTGAGCCAATATATCCGGTTGGAGCGGTTTCATTTTTCAAAAAAAACTGATAACCGGTATGTAAGGCAACAGATTGTGCCATATGTTCGATTAAACCTGCTTCTAAAAAAGAGTTTCCTTCTAAAAAAATATTTCCTTCCTTAATATTGAATCCGGAAACTAATGTCGTTTCTGTATAAGAATACATACGATCTATCATAACAAAAGGAAACTTTTGCGGAATCAGATTTTCGACTGCTTCTTTATCCAGAAGTAAAGAAATATTCATTAGCAAACCGTTAAATAGGCATAAGCAAATGAAAAACGGCCACTTTCAGGAACAGATAATAAAATTTTATCTCCTTTTTTTAATTTTCCTGAATGCATTAATTCTTCAAGTGCAATATAAATTGAAGCCGATCCAACATTACCAACTCTTAAAAGGTTCATAAACCATTTTTCGTCTGTAATGATAATTCCTTTTTCGTCTAATCCTTTTTTAAGTCCTTCAACAAAAAAGTGAGAGGAAACGTGTGGTAAAAAGTAATCGACATCCTGAGCCGTAATATTGTGTTTTGCCATAGCATCACTCATACTTTCAACCCCTTTTGGCAGAATAAATTCGTCCAATAATTTTACATCCTGTTTTACGGCAAACACAGATTCGTTTAACCATTGATCCGGTCCGTAATTACTCCAAGGTTTTATATCTCCGTTTTCTTGTTTGTCTCCTCCGGCATACATACAGGTTTCTAATTCGTAAGCATACGAATAAGCTTCCATCCATTCAATTTTTAATGAAATTTCTCCGCTAGGTTTATTTTCCAATAAAAATGCTCCGGCGCCATCAGACAACATCCATCTTAAAAAATCTTTTTTGAAGGCAATTATAGGCTGCTCTTCCAGATTTTTTAAATTGATGATTTCGTGATTGTATTTTTGTGCAGAAAGCCAGGTAGAAACTTTTTCAGATCCTGTGCAAATTGCATTGTTTGAGTTTCCTGATTTTATAGAAAGAAAACCGTATTTTAAGGCATTCATTCCAGAACAGCAAATTCCCATAGATGAATTTAATTCGACAGATTTATTTTTCAATAATCCGTGAACCATTGCAGCGTGCGAAGGTGCTAAAATATCCGGTGATGAGGTACCACAAGACAGTACTTCTAGATCCTGATCTGTAAATTTTTCATCAAATAACTGTAAAACGGCATTTCGGGTAAGCTCCGCATTGGTATGTGTGCTTTTTCCGGCTTTGTCTACAGCATAATATCGGCTTGTAATTTTATTATTGCGCAAAATAATACGCCTTGCTTTTGAAGCGGTGTCATTGATTAGCCCTAAATAATTCTCCATTTCATCATTTGAAACAGCTTCATTTGGCAAATACTTTGCGGCTTTGGTAATATATACGTCAAACATAATCTAAATATGGTCTTCTAAACTCCCTGATAATATTGAGTTTGTCTTTTTATGGTTTTGAACTTTAATGGATAGGTAATAACATGCAATATATATACTATTGGTGAGATTAACCATATAGCAAGGAATAAATAAACATAAAATAATTTAAGAAGTACTTTTCTGTTTTTATTGTTTTTATGAATGAAATTAGACCATTTATTAAATATTTTGTTAGCTGTTTTGTCAACGGTAACTAAATATGGACTGATTTTTACGGCTCCAATTTCGGCTAGTTTTGGCTGTAAAGTGTCTAATTTGTTTTGTTTGAATTCTGAAAGTATAACTTCTCCAAATTTATCCGATTCCTGAATGTCTTTATCTGAAACTCCGGGTAAAGGGAAAAAGCCTAAATACCTTTTCTTAACACCCGAAAACATCCAGTTTACAATCGTAATCACACTGATTAAATTTCCAACGCGATCAACCAACGCTACATTTCCTACCAGTTTTGCATTGGCTTCTTTCAATAAAACTTTTACTTTTTCCTGCGCCATTATCCACATGTTTCTTGAACCGTTTATGGTAATAACCGGGGTGTTGTTGAGAATGGATTTTGCTTCGGGACTTTTTAGAAATGAATTCATAGGAATCGAAGGCGATAAATACCAAACCTGATAATGTAAAAGAACCAAATCAAATTTTGTGTTTAAAATCTCATCTGAAACGGGTTTTAAAGCTGTTGGGATTTGCAGAAAAGATTCCGGGAAAGCATCAAAAAAAGTGGTTTTATTCCACGGAAAGGGAAAGGGTTTTTCTAATTGAATTTCGTGAAAAGTTACTTTTATATCCTCCGAATTTAAAAAGGGTTTGGCAATATTACGAGCAATAGACTCCAGTTGCCCGGATTGAGAATAAAAGATAACGAGAACATTTTTCATTTAGGGTTATTTGCTTTGGTTGCAAGCAAAAATAGGTAAATTTATTTAAACGAATTTTCTTGTTTTTGTTTGCCACGAATTTCACGAATTTTCGTAAATACAAGCGCAGAAAAAAAACCTTTTAAAATCGATATTTTGCAATTTCACAAATCTAAAGAAGTCTAGTAATTGGTGTAAATTCGTGAAATTCGTGGCAATTTTTTATTTCAAATCATTCCAGAAATCGAAATAATTGAACCATTGCAAAGGGTATTTTTTTACAATAGTTTCAACACTTTTTACATATTCTTGTAATAACGCTTTTTCGTCGCGGTGTTTTACTATGGCTTCGCGGGCGTATAAATGATAATGAAGATTGGATTCTTTCATAACATAAACAAACACAACCGGAACTTTTAATCGGGAAGCAATTAAAAACGGACCAGCCGGAAAATTGGCTTCTTTACCCAGAATTTCTGCCGAAAGAGATTTGGTACCTTCAAAATAACGGTCGCCTGTGAAGCAGACTAATTCATTATTCGCTAAAGCTGCATTAATCTCAAAAATATGAGAGAGATCATCTCTGATAATAATAAACTTTACATTAGGTTTTTGAGTAACGCTTTCCAGATAATTTTTAATAGCCGAATGTTCTAAATCTGTTGTAACTAAATTAATCTGAAAATCAAGATCAATATCGCCAAAAAAGTGCTCGGCGATTTCAAAATTTCCAACGTGTGCACTAATTAGGACACCGCCTTTTTTTTCTTCCAAAAGTTTTTTCAGAATTTCGATTCCGTCAAATTCATAGGAGAATTTATTTCGCAGACCAGCCGAAATCGAAATTTTATCAATAATAGTCTGTCCAAAAGTGTAGTAACTTTTGAAAACCATTTTTTTGGATTGGAAATTAGAGTAATTAAGTCTTTCCTTAAAATAATAAAAAATCGCCTGATTGCTTTTTTTAAGAAACAGGAAATAATAGGTAGCAACAAAATAAAGTAAGACATAAGCAGACTTAACACCCGCTTTTTGTATTAAAAAAACGAATATTTTATAGCCTAAAACTGTTCCTTTAGATTTGCCATCCCATTGACTCATTAAGCAGTTTTAGCTTTTATCTTGGTTTCAATCAGGTCATAGAAGTTCTGAAAAGTCGCAATTCCAACGAAATCTGCTTCAACCAGTTTTACACCAAAGTTAGATTCAATTGAAACAACTAAATCAACATAATCTAAACTATCTAACCCAAGTGTATCTTTTAAATTAGCATCTGGTTCAATTTCATCATTGTCTACTTCAAACTCATCAACCAAAAAACCATTAATTCTCGTTATAATCTCTTCTTTATTCATTGTTTAATTTAAACTTTTTAACCACCAACGCAGAGTTGGTTCCTCCGAAACCGAAAGAATTGGACAAAAATATGTCAAATTTTTTGTTTAACGTAGTTTTAACTAAATTTAATTTAGATGCATCTTCATCCGGATGTTCTAAATTGATGTTTGGCGCGATAAAATCGTTCTGCATCATTAGTATAGAATAGATGACTTCACTGGCCCCAGCCATCCAGCATTCGTGGCCTGTCATTGATTTTGTAGAACTTACAGGAGGATTTTTTTCTCCAAAAACTTCAAAGATTGCTTTTGCTTCATTTGCATCACCAACGGGAGTTGAGGTAGCATGTGCATTTATATATTGAATGTCTGAAGCTGTTAATTTTGCATCGTCAAGTGCTCGTTGCATGGCTATAGACGGGCCTTCGACATTTGGAGTCGAAATATGTCCGCCATTTGATGAGAAACCATAACCTACAACTTCGGCAATAATATTGGCACCTCGGGCAATAGCAGATTCATAACTTTCCAAAATTAAAGTTGCACCGCCACCGCTCGGAATTAATCCGTCGCGACCTGCGTCAAAAGGTCTTGAAGCTTTTTCAGGATCACTTTCTCTGTTAGAAAAAACACCTAAACCATCAAAACTGCTCATGGCATATTTGTTAATTTCCTGCGCTCCTCCGGTAATAATTATATCCTGAAAACCACTTTTGATTAAAAAATAAGCCAGTCCTATAGAATGTGAGCCGCTCGCGCAGGCTGCACTAACCGTTAAATTGATACCACGAAGTTTAAAAATAGTAGAAAGATTCATGGTAACAGTAGAATTCATCGATTTGAAAATCGCACCAGAACCTATTAAAGCGGTGTCTTTTTTCTCGCGAACAATATCTGTAGCATCAATAATAGCTTTAGAAACGCTGTCGTTTCCGTACATGATTCCAACTTCTCTTTCTTCAAAAAAAGCATCGTTGATATTGGCATTTTTCAATGCTTCTATAGTAGCCATGTATGCGTATTCGGTTTCTTCACCAATACTCATACGCTGTCTGCGTGTCAGTAAATTTTTTAAATCTGCTTTCGGAACTATACCAGTTAAGGCAGATTGAAAACCAAATTCTTTTCGTTCTGGGTCAAATTTAATACCGGATTTTCCTTCGTACAAAGATTCCTTTACTTCGTCTAAAGAAGTTCCGATACAAGAATAAATTCCCATTCCAGTAATTACAACTCTCTTATTCATCATCTTTCAAAGTAATTTTTTAAACAAAGGCACAAAGGTTTTTAATATTTAATCTCACAAAGACACAAAGGCGCAAAGTTTTTATTTTATTTAAATTTTAGTTTAATTAAACTTTGCGATTTGGCTCCCGATTGTTATCGGGATTGTGAGCAATTTTGACTATTTTTAGTTAAAACTTAAAAATAATATGCAAACATAGTATTCTTAAGAATATATTCCTCCGTTTATGTTAATAATTTCGCCAGTGATATAACTTGATTTTTTAGAGATCAAAAAGCTTACCAAATCGGCTACTTCTTCTGCTTCGCCAAAACGATTTACCGGAATTAGTTTTAATAATTCTTTCTCGTCAAGCTGGCTTGTCATGTCTGTTTTTATGAAACCCGGTGCTACAGCATTTACTGTAATGTTACGTTTGGCAACTTCTTGTGCCAAAGCTTTTGTTGCAGCAACTATTGCTCCTTTTGCAGCCGAATAATTAGTTTGTCCGGCAGTTCCTTTTACTCCCGAAACCGAAACCATATTTACGATTCGGCCATATTTATTGCGCAGCATTTTTTGAATAAAAAACTGCGTTACATTAAAAAATCCGTTTAGACTTGTGTTTACAACACCGTTCCAGTCTTCGGGAGTCATCCACATAAAAAGACCGTCTTTTGTAATTCCGGCATTGTTTACAATAGCTTCAACAATAGCTTCGGGATTTGTTTCCTGCCATTTTGTTAAAACGTTCTGAACTTCTTCAAAATTAGAAACATCAAAACCTAAGATTTCTCCAGTTTTGCCTAATTTTTGTACTTCCTGAAGTGTCTCTTCGGCGGCGGTTTTGTTTGAATGGTAATTGATCAGAATATGATAATTAGATTCAACGGCTAATTTTTTACAAATAGCACTTCCAATTCCTCTTGAACCGCCTGTTACTAATACACATTTCATATTTATTCTTTATTCGTAAGCTATTTTATTACTTTTTTTTACTAGCCGGTTTTTTTACTGCTTTTGGTGCAGCTTTTGCCGTTTTTGTCTCCTCTTTTGGTTTTTCTGCAGGAGCTTCAGCTATTACTTTTTTCTCTGCTGTTTTAGAGAAAAGTTCTGCGTTATCAAACCATTGGTTGGCTAAAACTGTTCCGTCTGGTTTAAGAAATCCCCATTTTCCTTCATTTTTTACTCTCGCAACACCATTTATAAAACCTTTATCCTGATCGATAAACATAGCCACAATTCCGTTTGCTGTGATTCCGTATTGTGTCGGAATTACCAGTTTTCCACTTTCATTGATAAATCCCCAGTTACTTTCTTTAACCGGAGCCAAACCATTTGAGCCAAAAACTTCGGCATCATTATAAGTTGGTTCAATTATAAAATCACCTTTTAAATTGATATATCCCCATTTTTTTCCAACTAAAACCGGAGCTAAATTTTTAGAAAAAGCTTTTCCTTTATCATAAATAGGCAAAATAGCCCAGTTTCCTTTAAGGTCAATAAATCCGATTTTTCCATTCTTTTTGGCAAATGTCAAATCTTGTGTTTCAAAATCCCAGATTTTTTCGGCACCATCTACCGGAATAAAATTCCCTGAATTTACCAGACCAAAAGTTTTCTCTTTTTTTGCCCAGGCTACATTTTTAAAATAATTACCTACTTCGTCATAAGCAACTTCTACGACTTCTTTTCCTTGGGTATTAATGATTCCCCATTTTTTGTTGTTTTCAACTCTGGCAAAACCATTTTCAAAAGATTTAATCTGATCGTATTTTGGCTGTAGAACAATTTCCATTTTTGGATTGATTAATCCCACTTTGTTATTTTGTCTAATAAAAGCCACACCATAATTAAAGTCAAATAATTTCTCTGAATCGGGTGCTTTTTGAATCTCTCCTTTCGTATTAATATAAACCCAGTTCTTATCTTTTTGTACGATAGCGATTCCGCTGTTAAAATCTTTAGCATTATCAAAAGTAGCAGGAATTGCAAAGTTTCCCTTTGTGTCGATATATCCCCATTTTCCACCGTTTTCAGCGGCAGCTAAACCTTCGTAGAAACTTTTGGCAGATTTAAACTGAGGCTCGATGGCAAAAGATCCGTCTTTAGACAGATAGCCAATTTTTGAATTCTTTTTAACTAATGCCAGTTCTTGACTATTAACAGATTGAATGAATACTAGCAATAAAAAAATAAGCGGTTTTTTCATGATTTTTAAGATTCAATATTAATATGTGAAATAAATAATTAACTATTTATAAGGTAATCTTTTACTTTTTGAACAAAAGGATACATTACCTGATCTTCTTTAAATTCCGGAATAATATTTCGAACATCGTCGTACCATTTTTTAGTAACCGATGAAATTTTATTTTTCTGATCTAAATAATCAATTGCCTGAACAATAGTGATCATTTCGATAGCCAGAACCTCAAAAGCATTTTCGATTACTTTTGATGTAATTACAGCAGCATTTGTTCCCATACTTACAATGTCCTGATTGTCGTTGTTGTTCGGAATACTGTGTACGTACATTGGGTTTGAAAGCATTTGACTTTCGGCAGTTGTTGAGGTTGCAGTAAACTGAACTCCCTGCATTCCGAAGTTAAAGCCCAAAGTTCCAAGATTTACGAATGGAGGCAGTAATTCGTTGATTTTTGAATTTAATAAATAATTCAATTGGCGTTCTGCCAGCATCGTTAATTTTGTGATAACAATTTTCAGTTTATCCATTTCAAGCGAAATATAATCGCCGTGGAAATTTCCTCCGTGATAAACATGTTTGTTTTTTACGTCTATAATTGGGTTGTCGTTTGCCGAGTTAAATTCGTCTTCAAGGATAGAAGCAACATTATTAATGGTTTCTAAAACCGGTCCAAGAATTTGAGGCACACATCGTAAAGAATAATATTCCTGAACTTTTTCTTTGAAGATTTCCTCAGTATTTTCTCCAGAATATAAATGGTCTTCTCTTTTACGGATTAAAGTACTGTCCGAAAGATTTTTTCTCATTTGCGCAGCCACTTCTTGTTGTCCTTTATGACGTTTGGTTTGGTTTAACTCTTCAGAAAAATGATCATCATAAGCCTGAACTAATTCGTTGATAGCGCAAGACGATTTTAAAGACCAGTCTAATAATTTTTTAGCATGGTGAATATTTACAACGCCAATTCCTGTCATTACAGAAGTTCCGTTTATCAAAGCCAGACCTTCTCTAATTTCTACCTGAATTGGTTTTAAACCTTCAATTTCAAAAACTTCCGGAGTTGGTCTTCTTTCGCCTTTATAAAAAACTTCGCCTTCGCCAATTAAGACTAAAGCCAAGTGTGATAATTGTACCAAATCTCCACTTGCTCCAACACCTCCGTGTTCAAAGATTAAGGGAGTAATATCTTTGTTGATTAACTCCGCCATTAAATGAATAACAGAAGGATGAACTCCTGAATTTCCTAACGACAGCGTATTTAATCTTGCCAGGATTGCCGCTTTTGCACAAACAGGGCTTAATGGTTTTCCTGTTCCTGACGAGTGGCTTCTTATTAAATTGTATTGCAGCTGAATTTGGTCTGACTCTTTAATTCTATATTGAGCCATTGGACCAAAGCCTGTATTTACACCATATATAATTTTGTTTCCCGAAAATTCTTTCAGAAAGTTAAAGCTTTCGTTTACCCGGTTTAAAACTACATCACTGATTGCAACTTTGTTATTTCCAAATATAATAGATTCGAATTCTGCTAAACTTAAATATTCATTAATTGTATTCATTAAATCGTTTTTGGTTGTGCTAATTTAATTTTATTAATCAAAATAAATGTAGTTATTTTGATGATGGCAAATGTAAGTTAATAATTCATAACATTTTTATTATGACAAAGGAGTTTGTTGATGTTTTAGTGATTGGTGCAGGACCTTCGGGATGTGTCTCGGCATCGTATCTACATAAAAATAAGGTAAAGGTTAAAGTTGTAGAGAAAGCAAAATTCCCAAGACTTGTAGTGGGTGAAAGCCTTATTCCTCGGGTTATGGATCATTTTGCTGAAGCTGAATTGTTTGACGCTCTTGATGCAATGAACTTTGAAAAGAAATTAGGAGCTCGTTTTATAAGGGGAGAAGAAATCTGCAATTTTGATTTCAGTATCAAATTTGGAGAGGGCTGGGATTGGACCTGGCAGGTTCCAAGAGCCGACTTTGATAACACAATGGCGCAGGAAATTATAAGAAAAGGAATTGATCTGGAATTTGAAAGTGAAGTTCTGGAAGTTTCTTTTGAAGGAAAAAAATCGAAAACAATTGTAAAAGATGCGGCTGGAAACTTAAAAGAAATCCACGCCAATTTTATTATTGATTCCAGCGGATACGGGCGTGTATTGCCAAGACTTTTAGATTTGGATACACCTTCAAAACTAGATCCGCATTCTTCGATTTTTACACACGTAAAAGATATTAATAGAGAAGAAGGCGAGGAGGGAACTCAGATTTCTTTTGATATTCTGGAAACGCAAGTTTGGCTTTGGGTAATTCCGTTTTCGAACGGAAATACAAGTTTGGGCGTTGTTGGTCCGACCGATTTTATCAATTCACTTTCTGAAAATAAAGATAATGCTGAAGCGTTGCGAAATGCGATCCAGAAATCGGATTATTATATCAAGAGATTTGCCGGAACAGAGTTTTTATTTGAACCTGTAAAACTCGAAAATTATTCGAGAGCGGTAAAAAGAATGTACGGAGATGGTTTTGCCTTAACAGGAAACAGTTCTGAATTTTTGGATCCCGTATTTTCATCGGGAGTTGCTTTTGCGACGGAATCCGGAATGCTGGCAGCAAAATTATATCTGAAAGAGTCACAAGGAATTCCTGTTGATTGGGAGGTAGAATTCACTCAATATATGAAACGCGGAATTGCGGTTTTCACGACTTATGTTCAGGAATGGTATACAGGAAACTTGCAAACATTGTTTTTTCATCAGCCTGAAAATCCTGAGGTAAAAGAAAAAATATGTGCGGTTTTGGCGGGTTATGTCTGGAATGAGGAAAACCCGTTTGTCAAGAAACACGATCACGTAATAGCCAATATGGCGTATTTACTGAATATGCAAAAAGAACAAAGCCCTGAATAATCAGGGCTTTTTATTTAAATAAGAAAACAGACCTGTAAATATTTTTTATAAGATAAAAGCTTCTTTTTTACGAATTAATTATTTTATTTATAAAAATAACCTTACATTTATTTTTATAAATAAAACGGATATGGCAAAAGGAGAAATAATAGTTGAAGGAGCTAAATGTTTTTGCTCCAGAGCAGTTGTTAACAATAACAAGTCCAAAACGGTACCATTGGCAGTAAAAAGCCAGATTGCAAACTTAAAAGCCAACAAATACTTCGCACAGGAAAAACCCATTGCAACCAATCTTGATAACTCAGCAAAATCCTTTGGAGCAGAGGATGGCTTTGGGGAATGTAAAGGGGCTGACAATAAATCGTACCCATGTAAACCAAATTGTAAAATTACATACAAAAACTATTACGAGAATGTAGATTTTAATAAAAGCATGAAAGTACTGCTGAATATATCTACAGGTACTTGCCTTGGCTATGGTGTAACTGGCAATATTGAATTTGCAACCACCGGGCAAAAAAAAGGAGCCAATACAATAGATGTAAAAGAAGCCGATCCTTTTACCGTTACCAATATTTCTGGACAATGGGAAGTCCCAAATCCTACTAAAGGAGATTCGGTTTCTAAAATCAGCATGACTTTGCCTTTTGTAGAAGAAGAACCAACAGGGAAATACTATTTTATAGAAAAAGCGGTAAATCCTGCAGGGACACCATCAACTTCCACATTTCCACATTCAGTACCTTGGCCACCAGCCCAAAAGCAGGCAGAAGAAACCCAACTAAACTTAAAGGCAACCTACACAGGCGACCCAACAAAAATAATGTGGGCTTTATTTAAAGGAGAAAATACAAAAGACAAGGTAAAGACTTTTGTAGGCATTGGAGCGAATGTTTCATTTGCTCTCGAAAAACTTTTTAAAGATCAGGAAGAAGGCGTTTACAGAATTGAAGCCTATTGTAAAATTCCCGGATCAGAGAAATGTTTTATCCTTATCGATTACTTAAAAGACAGGGTCGAAGGCATTACAGCTCCGGGGAACACTTTATTAAAAAACACCCTCATCCCGCTCACAGTCAAATTTAAGGCCACCACCATTATAGACAAACTAAAAACGCTCAACTTTTCAGGCTCCATGTTTCAAAATGTTATTCCAATTGCAAGCTGGAGAATAATAAGTGAGAAAATCGTAATTTATAACAGCGAGAACCAGCAAGATTCAACTCTGGTAAAAGTAGAAGCAAAAACAGGCGCATTGGCCGTTTTTTCATTCAGAAATCCCGGTGAATACCAAATCGAAGCTTATACATCACCAGATAATACAAAACCTATAAAAATAACGCTTAAAGTTTTAGAATCATTAGGCATAAATACCGTAAAGGCAACTTGTAACCAGCTTCTTCGATACAATGAAAACCTAAAAGTAGAGGTTTCAAAATACAATGTCGATTTCCTGCCAGTCAATAGTGACAAAATGCAATGGTATTTACAAAAAGATAAAGTACGATTGAGAACTTTTGAAAGCTCTGATCTTTCGAAGGAAAAAAGCATCAACAAACCCATTAAGGACATACTATTTGATGCCAACCGCAGTGCAAACTGTTATGGTAAATATGTAATTGAAGGATATGCAAAACCGGGAGAACCTAATTTTTTAGGGTCAGACAGTTTTTCTTTTGAGGTAATACGAAACCACGCAGACAAAATAATTTTACCCGCCTCTATAATTAAAGGAGCAAAAGTAAAATATGAATTTTCGGCTAAAATAATGCCGCTGGAAAGTTTTGAAGAAATCAATTTAAAACTGCCCGAAGGCATAGTAAATAACCACGACGGAACACTGACTTTTACTCGTGAAGGAGCGTTTGAAATAGCCGCCTGTCTTACCGGAAATGAAACACTCGACACAAACGTAAAAGCAAAAATAAAAGTTGCAGCCCCAGAGCTAAAACGTGCTTTATGGGCTTATGGTACAGGTTATAAACGTATCGAAACAGGCTATAAAGAGGAAACCCATGCCTTTGTAGAAATTACCGGATTAGAAAATCAAGCCATTACCATAAAAGTTTGGGTAAGAGGCACAAACGAATCTTTTTATTTAGAACCGGAAACCTACCTTCTCGAAGAAAAAAAGATAACCCTTGATAACAAAGGCAAAGGTTCTTTTAAAATTACAACCGATGAGAAATACAAAGAAAAAATAAACAAAGCCCTTCCTTCAACAACCGAGACACCAAACCCGAATATAAGTTTGATTTTTACGGTAGAAATGCCCACCGGAAGTCAAGGAGCAATAACCTTGCCTGACGATATGGCTATAAAAAATGGCAAACCCGTAATAGGAACAAAATTCATCGAAGTATTAGACAGTAACGAAGAACTTGCTGTAACCAGCAATAAAAACATAAAATCAATATTTTTCTCCACCGAAGATGGTAAAGGCGTACAGCAAACCCTAACCCATCAAAACAAAAAACACAAAATCTGGGTGCATACCGCCAATATGCAGGAAGAAGAGCTAAGAGTTGAGGTGATGGCTTTTGTACATTCTGACTGCATGGAAGAAAAAGACGGCACCATAACAGCACTGCAAAGCATAAAAAGTTATCAGGAAAAAGTAGGTAATGATGGATTATTAGAACTGAGTTTTACAGCCGAAGAAAAAGACCTGACCGATGCAGAAGCAAATCCTGTCCGTTTTGCTATACAAGTAAGCCGAAAAGTAAAAGACCCGAATGATGACAAAAAAGAGGTTTATGTTTTTGAAGATGATCAATTGGTTATACTCCCGCACCCCAATGTCAGAGTAGTCAGAAGTCCAGACATGAAAAGTGTAGGTATAAAAGCCACCAAACAAGATGGGACATCTTTTACCAAAGAAGAGAAAATAGAGTTAAGAAAACAACTCATTTGTTTTAAAAATACGGCGTTGATGGTGCAAAAAGGTATTTTAACCGAGGAAGCTATTGAAAATTGTACTGTTCCTATAATGGTGGATCTGGAGATGGCAGAGGTTCAAACAAATGAAGTTTGTGCTTGTAAAGAAAATAATTTTTATTGGAGTTCAAGAATTACTTGCGATGAAAGAAAAAAAGTTTTAGAAGTTTGCGCCAATATCTGGGGAGAAGAAAATAAAATAGAAAAGGCTAGTATGCTTATGTCAATTATGCACTTAGAAACAGGAAAAACATTTAGTCCTTCTCAAAAAGGAGTAAGTTCGTCTGGAACCAAATATATAGGTTTGGTTCAATTTAGTGCTACTACAGCTCAATCATTGGGCACCACATATGATGCTTTGGGAGAAATGACCTTTATAAAACAATTGGAATATGTTGAAAAATACCTTAAACAAAATAAAGATAAGATGACTACGCTTACAGATTTTTATTTACAAGTACTCCTACCTAGTCATGTTGGGCATGGTTCTGAACCAAATTATATAGTATTTAATGAAAGTATTACTGTTCCAGATAATGGTATCGAAAGCAGTTTAGAAAAACGAAAAGCGAACATAACAAAACACCCTTGGGTTACAAAATATGGATATGCTTCGAATGCTCCTTTTATGAAAGAAACCGGTGAACATGAAAATTCAAGACAAGCTTGGCATTACAGTTCACAAAGTTATAAAACCAGACGCGGATTTAAAAATGGAAAAACCTATATGTGGGAAGTAACCAAAGTAGTAACAGAAGATCATTACATACCTGGAAAAAATGAAATATTTATTGGCTCTTGTAGAAATGCAACTAATCTTGAGTTATCTGGTAGAGCACCATGGATGGAGGTTGCGGTTACAGAGGCAAAGAAATACGGGGGCAAGAAACAAGATATTATTCAATCCAGAGTAACTTTATATCATAAAGAAGGGGCTAATTATAATGTAGGTACTGATGCTTGGTGTTCCTCTTTTGCATGTTGGTGCTTGGAAAATTCAAGTCCTAAATATAATTCCCCACATTCAGCAGGTTCTAGGTCATTTATTGATCATAAAACAGTTATACGATCAGAAGTTTTTTTTGGTGCAATTGCAACATTTTCTGATTGTAGCAAAGATGGAGTTGTTGAAAGTTCTGGACATGTAACTTTTGTTTATGGAAAATTAGCAGATGAGAAATATGCTGTTTTAGGAGGGAATCAGGGAGGCATGATAAAAGTTTCTCCTTATGATTGTAGTGGTAATGTTTTTTATAGCCATTATAGTTCTAAAAGAAAGAGAGAAATATATAAAAAGTTTATAGGCTTTTTTAAACCTATAGATTTTGAAATAAAGAATATAGACAAATTAACAGAATCCGATAATTATTTAAGTGTAGATGATGCTAATAAAAAAATTGGATTAGGAGAAGTTAAAACTGTTTCAGGGGAAAAAGATGATTAAAAAAATATTAAAAATGAAAATAAGAAGTATAATATTATGTATCCTAATTGTAAATATTGTCAGTTGCCAAAAAAAGGATGAGTCAAATATCAATAATCAAAATGGATTTATTAAAAAAGAAAGTATTATGAAAGATGCGAACTTAATAAAAATATTAACAAAGCAGATTGAAGCCGGAAATGATCAAACATACAGTGCGTTCATAGATTATGATAAAAGTGATTTAGATGAATCTGTGAAAATTATAGATACAATATTAAATAATAATGGATATAAAAAAATAAGCAATGAAGATTTTTCAACAAAAATCAAAAATATTTTTGGAAGAGTAATTGATGAAAAATCAGAGATTCCATATTTAAAGGTTGATACATACAAAGATAACATTTGCAACAGAAAATTAGAATATTATCCATTTTCTGTTGATGCACAATATCTCTATATAACTAAATCAAGTAAATTCATTACTTATTTTTATCCACTTCCAGAAATAATTGATTATCAAAAAATATTTCCACAATTAAAAAAATATGAAGATGATGATATTATCATAGAAGATAAAATTGAAAATATTAAGATTCGGGCATCCCAATGGAAAGATGTCAAAGACCTGGCTGAACTACGAAAAAAAAATATCCAAATTTTAGTTGCTCGCAATATGTATTTATTCAACGATAGTCGTGCTTATTTTAAATGGCTAATCTTAAATGATGAAATCTTCATGCGAAGTTTAGTAACAACTTTTGGTTATTATGATGATAAAGAGTTAGTAAAGTGGGTAGTTGATAAAACAGAATTTACTAATAAAAATATAGATGAGGTAAACAAAATCATTTATAATAAAAAGTGTGATGGAAAAATAGTTTTCGATCGGCAAATGCTAAATGTACTTGTTGAAGATGAAGCAAAAGCAACTCAATTTTACGAGCTTATAAGATATGACTATATGGATTGGTTATTAAGTGATAAAAATAGTAGTGAACTCACTTTTTCACAAAAAGCCGAAATAATTGCCCAAATACAAAGCTTTATTTATAGTCACGCTAAAGATTATAGAATAGAAAACTTTATGGGAAAATTTGCAGAATATAACGATTCAGATAACAAGTACTCTAAAGAGTTTAAGCTTAAAAATTATTATAATATTCCGGAATTTGAAAAGCAATGGAAACAAGCAAAAATAGAAGGTGATGGGATTTCTTTGCCAGGTGAAGAGTAATTGCTTCTAAAAAAAGAAAAAGTAGGTCTTGATGGGGTATTAGACCTCAGTTTCACAACCGAAGAATAACACCTGACCGATGCCGAAACAAACCCGCTACGTTTTGCAATACAAGTAAGCCGAAAAGTAAAAGACCCGAATGACCCCAAAAAAGACTTAAACATGTCTGAAAAGTTGTATTTTTGTTACCTCAGATATTTGTTTGTCTGAATGCATTAAGTGGTATTTTACAAGTATCATAATGTAGGATACCTGTTCTATTTTTATTCATAATTATTATCTTTGAGCTATGAGCACAATAACAAAACCAAATCATATAGGGCGAAAAATTAGCCGTATTCGTGAACTGAGAGACATGAAGCAGGAAGCCCTGGCGCAGGCTTTAGGAACTAGCCAGCAAACGGTTTCTGCTATTGAAAATAGTGAAACTATTGATGAAGAAAGATTGATTGAAGTTGCAAAAGCTTTAGGCGTAACTGTAGAAGCAATTAAGAGTTTTTCTGAAGAAGGTATGATTAATTATTTTAATAGTTTTAGCGACAATAGTATAAATCAGGGGCCAATTGGTAATCAGAATATTTGCAACTTTAATCCTTTAGACAAATTAGTTGAATCTTATGAAGAGAATAAAAAACTTTACGAGCGTTTAGTTCAGTCGGAAAAAGATAAAGTCGAATATTTAGAGAAATTAATGAAGCTGAAATAAGCTTTTTAATTTACTAAACATATAAAAAGAACAAAGCCCTGAATAATTCAGGGCTTTTTTTATTGGAAGATTTTTATAATCATTAACCTCAAAAAAAAGGCCATCTAACAGACGGCCTTTTTAATCTTCAAAAAATAATATAGTAAAAAATTTATACTACCAGAATTTAACGTACAATGCTACAATAATCAATAATGTAATTACGATTAATACTGTAGTTTGTGGTTTTACTTTAAACATTTCAGAGTCAATTTCAAACGCTTTAGGGTTTACTTTTGGACCTGCAAAACTAATTCCGATCATCGCTAACATGGTAAAGAAGAATGATAATCCCATACAAATATGGAATGGAATTTCGAAAGCTCCTTTTCCGTTAGGATAAGCCGTGTATAATAAAGTTTCGTTTCCGAATAAAGCTGGAGCATATTCGTTGAATAAAACCGATAATGCAAATCCTAAAATTACACCCACGATTGCAGCAGTTCCAGTTGTTCTTTTCCAGAACATACCAAGGAAGAACATAGCAAAAACCCCAGGGCTAATAAAACCTGTATATTTTTGAATGTAAGTGAATCCACCAACTCCACCAATTCCCAGAATGTCATTCCATGTAAATAATACAGCTAAAAGCATCGCAGCAAAAACTGCAATTCTACCAATGTTTACTTGTTGTTTTTCTCCAGCTTCTTTCTGGATGTATTTTTTATGAACGTCTAATGTATAGATTGTAGAAATACTGTTTACTTTTCCAGCCAAAGAAGCTACGATTGCAGCTGTTAATGCAGCGACAGAAAGTCCTTTTAATCCTGTTGGAAGGAAAGTTAAAACTGCAGAGTATGCACCATCTTTTCCACCAACTAATTGAGGTAAATGCCCGTTTTGGTATAAAACGTAAGCAGCAATACCAGGAAGCATAACAATAAGCGGCATTAATAATTTTAGCATACCGGCAAATAAAATTCCTGTACGTGCAGTTTGTAAATCTGCACCAAGAGCTCTTTGCGTAATGTATTGGTTACATCCCCAGTAGTTTAAGTTGATGATCCAGATACCGGCAAGGTAAGACATCAAGCCCGGGAAAGTTAAATATTTATCGATTTCAAGCTGAGATGAGGTAGCAGTTGGTTTTGGGATAATCATTTTGAAATGCTCAGGAGCTTCTCTCATTAAAACTTTGAAACCTTCAATTGCATTTTCTCCAACTCCAAAATATCTGCCCACTGTTGTAAGTGCAATGTATGAAGTAACCAGACCTCCAATAATTAAAACAGCAACCTGAATAACGTCTGTATAAGCGACAACTTTCATACCTCCTAAAGAGATGAATAAAGCAAAAACAGCCAATCCAATCATGATTACGTGCAAGTATTCTCCGCCTGCTAAACCATTAATAGCAACTGCTCCTAAATATAAAATAGAAGTTAAGTTTACAAAAACATACAAGAACAACCAGAAAACCGCCATAATCAAAGCAGTAGATTCGTTGTAACGTGTTTTTAAGAATTGTGGCATCGTGTAAATCTTGTTTTTAAGATATACAGGAATAAACCAGACTGCTACAATAATAAGTGCAACAGCAGCAAGCCATTCGTAAGCCGCAACAGCGATTCCTAAAAAGAAACCTTCACCACTCATTCCGATAAATTGTTCTGCAGAAATGTTTGAGGCAATTAATGAAGCTCCAATAGCCCACCAAGTTAAATTTCCTTCAGCCAAAAAGTAAGCTTTGGCATCGTGTTCGTCTTGTTTACGCTTGCGGTAAACGCTGTAACCGTAGGCAGAAACTACGATAAAATAAATAATAAAAACCGCATAATCTGCGATAGCGAGGTTCTGGTTCATTGTTAGTAGTATTTTTTAAAATTAGTATAGGTGATTGTTTGTTTAATATTGATTTTTGAAAGACTTAAAAATCTAAAAATTTCAAAATCCGGTTTATGCTATTTTATATTGGTTAAAATAAAATATGTGTTTTTATTTTGTTATTTTTTTATGAAAATAAGAACAAAAGCCAAAAGTATAATAAAATTCTATATAGACATTATTTTTAAATGTGTTTTTTACATTTATAAACAGATTATTATGTTAAATTTTAAAATACCACCGTTTTTTCTTATTTTTCGTATGTGCTTTATAATCTTTTATAATGAACGTCTGATTGTTGTCTTAAAACTTCGGCACTTTTTTCAGGAGTTAAATCACGTTGTGATTCGCCCAGCATTTCGTAACCTACCATAAATTTTTTAACCGTTGCTGATCTTAATAATGGCGGATAAAAATGCATGTGGAAATGCCATTCCGGATGTTCTAAGCCATCTGTAGGCGCCTGATGAATTCCGGATGAATATGGGAAAGAAGTGCTGAATAAATTGTCGTACTTCGTTGTAAGCTGTTTCAGAATTTTAGCAAAAGCGGTAGTTTCATCAGCGGTTAAATCGGTGATTTTACCAAAAGTTCTTTTGCTTACAATCATGGTTTCATAAGGCCAGATTGCCCAAAACGGAACCAAAGCAACAAAATGATCATTTTCTATTACTACACGCTCGCCAGATTTTAATTCGGCATCCAGATAATCTTTAAGAAGCGTTCTGTTGTTTTTATCAAAATACGCTTTTAAATTGTTTTGTGTCTTTTCGACCTGAGTTGGCAAAGAAGATTGTGCCCAGATTTGCCCGTGTGGATGCGGGTTGCTGCAGCCCATGACGCTTCCTTTATTTTCGAAAATCTGAACGTGATTGATGTATTTAATATTTCCTAAATCGGTATATTCTCTTTGCCAGGTCTTAATGATGTTTTCAATTCCGTCAACTTCCATTTCAGGTAAAGTAAGATCGTGTCTTGGTGAAAAACAAACCACTCTTGAAATTCCCTGTTCTGGTATTGCCTTAAAAAAAGTATGTTTAATATCTTCTTCAAAAATAATTTCGTCCTGTTTCATGGCAGCAAAATCATTTTCGAAAACAAAGCTGCTTTCATATTTCGGATTGCTCACTCCATTGGCACGTACATTTCCCGGACATAAGTAACAGGTTGGGTCGTACTTTGGCAAAGTTTCTGTGGCAATGGTTTCATTTTGTCCCTGCCATGGGCGTTTTGCACGATGAGGTGAAACTAGTACCCATTCGTTCAATAAAGGATTAAATCGTCTGTGAGGATCTTCGTTAATGTCGAAATTTTTCATTTTTGTTTGTTGTGGTATTAAAGTAGTTTTGTTCCGTTTGAGATTTTTACATCGTAGAATTTTAATTCAATTCCAAATGTATCTAAATAAAGATTTGAAAACTTACTTTTTACCTCATTTTCATGACCTTTTTTAATTAAATTTATAGTGCAGCCACCAAATCCGCCTCCCATTAAGCGGGAACCAATTATCGCATCATCAGCTTTTGCAGTATCTACAAGCATATCCAGCTCTTCGCAGCTTACAGCATATTCCTGCGATAAGCCATAATGTGTTTCAAAAAGTAATTGTCCTAAAAGTTCTATATTTCCTTTATCCAGCGCCTCACACGCCTTGATAACACGATTGATTTCTTTTACAACAAAATGCACTCTTTTAAAAACCGTTGGATCAATTTTATCCTGAATACTTAAAAGTTGTTCTTCTTTACAATCCCGAAACGTTTTTACTTCCGGAAAATGCGTTTTTATAATCGCCAGCCCTTGTTCGCACTCAATTCGTCTAGTATTATATTCTGAAGTAAAAAGCGAATGTTTTACATTACTGTCCATCAGAATCAAAGAATAATCTTTGAAATCGGCATTGTGATATTCAAAATCCAGGGTGTTGCAGTCTAACTGAATTACTTTGTTTTCAAGACCGTGAACGCTTGAAAACTGATCCATAATTCCGCAGTTAATACCAACCCAATGCTCTGCTTTTTGCCCTAATAATGCGATGTCTTTCCTTTCAATTTTTAAATCAAAAAGTGCCGCAATTCCGAAAATCATTCCGCACTCTAAAGCTGCCGAAGAAGATAATCCGGATCCCACCGGAATGTTACTGCTAAAAACACAGTTAAAACCTTCAAAAGAAAAACCATTATCCTGAAGCTGTTTGATAACACCACGAATATAATTGGTCCAAACGGCATCGTTTAATGCTACTTCTTCAGTCAAATCAATTTCGAATTCTTCATTTAAATCGATGGCAATTATTTTGGCTTTTGTAGTATTGTTTTTTTCAAAAGCAAAACAAATTATTTTGTCGATTGCAGCCGGTAAAACATAACCATCATTATAATCAATATGTTCACCAATAATATTGATTCTTCCCGGAGAAAGAACAATTTTTTGTGGGGCAGATCCAAAAGACTTTTCAAAAAAAGAAGTGGTATTTTGTATTAGAATTTCATTCATTATTTTGTGATTGTAATAGTATTTTCTTTAGTTCTTTAAATTTAAGAACTAATCTAAAGTTTCAAATTTATAAATCGTTTTTTGCTGATACTCTTCGCCTTTTTTCAAAATAGAATTAGGAAAATGTTTGTGATTTGGCGCGTCGGGAAAATTTTGAGTTTCAAAACAAATACCGCTTGCAGGATGATAAACCGCATTTTCTTTCCCTTTCAAAATATCAAAACAATTTCCGCCTACATAAATATGTACACTTGGCTGATCTGTATAAACACTCATTTTTAGTTTTGTTTTTGAACTGTATAAAGTCGCTACAACTTGATTTGAAGGCTCAATAACAAATGAATTATCAATAGAAGCCGGACAGTTTTTTGCCGTTCTGAAATCGAAAGCGTGATCAGAAAGCGATGTAAATTTTCCGGTTGGAATATTCTCTGAATTTGTCTCCAGTATTTTATCTGAAACAATAGCCATTTCCTGGTTCAAAACAGTCGAATCATGTCCGTTTAGATTAAAATAACTGTGATGTGTTAAGTTTATAATCGTGTCTTCTGTTGTGGTTGCTTTATACTCCAACTGCAATTCGTTTGCTTCTGTTAAAGTATATTTTAAATCGACCTGTAAAGCACCAGGATAATTTTGATCCAGATTCTCACTCAACAAACTAAATGTTATAGAAGGATTTTCGCCGCCAGTTAAATCAGTTACATTCCATGCTTTTTTTCCAAAACCTACATTTCCTCCGTGCAATGCATTGCCATTGTTATTTCCTGCCAATTGATAAGTTGTATCATTTAAACTAAAAATACCTTTATTGATTCTTCCGGCATAACGGCCAACAGTGGTTCCAAAATAAGGAGCACTCGGTAAATTATAAGAATCCAAATAAGATTCTAAAGTATCAAAACCCAAAACAACATCTACCAATTTTCCGTCAACAGGTATTTTTAATGAAGTTACAGTTGCTCCATAATTGATTAACTGAACTTTCATTCCGCTTTTGTTTGATAATTCGAAAGAAAGAATTTCTTCGTTATCAGCCGTTAAACCAAAAGATTTACAAGCAGATTTGTCTTCAAATTGAGAGATATGTTTTATTTCCATACTATTTTTGCCAAAAGTGAAATTCAAAAATAGAAACATTTTCTCTTTTTACATACCAGTACCTACCAGTTTTTGTATATTGCACAAAAAAACCGCAATTCATGAACATTATCTCTATTCAAAATAATCTTGGTTTGCCAAAGTATAAACAGATTATTCTTTCAATTGAAAAAGCTATTGATGAAGAAAAATTGATAAAAGGCGACAGGCTCCCTTCTGTAAATAAAGTCTGTCTGGCTTTTTCATTATCTCGTGATACCGTTTTACTCGCTTATGATGAGTTAAAGAAAAGAGGAATCATTTATGCCATTCCCGGTAAAGGCTATTACGTTAAAAGTGTTGAAACTACAATTAAGCAGAAGATTTTTTTATTGTTTGATGAGCTAAATATTTTTAAAGAAGATATCTATAATTCGTTTTTAAAAAACATTGGAAAGAATGTTCAGGTCGACATATTTTTCCATCATTTTAATGTTCAGGTTTTTAAAAAGCTCATAAATGACAGTAATGGGAATTATACCAAATATATTATTATGCCAACCAACTTAATTGATATAACCGATTCTATAAAAACCCTACCAGTAAACGAAGTTATCATACTGGATCAGACCAATGCAGCGTTAAAAGATTTTCCGGCAATTTATCAAAATCATGAAAAAGATATTTTTGAAGGTTTATTCAATGCCAAAGCAAGATTGAGTAAATATCAAAAACTGATCTTAATTTTTCCGGGATTCAGAGAACCGCCAGGTATGAAAATGGGGTTTGAGGCTTTTTGTAAAAATTATAATTTTGATTATGAGATTGTTAGTGAATTTAAAGACCGAAAAATTAGCGTAGGCGATGTGTATATCACGCCAACTGATCGTGAACTGGTTCATGTTATTGAAAATGCCAGAAATCACAATCTAAGATTAGGCAGTGATTTTGGAATTATTTCTTATAACGAAACTCCCTTAAAAAGAATTGTTGCAAATGGAATCACGACAATTTCAACTCATTTTGAAACGATGGGAAAAATTTTGGCAGAAATGGTTTTAAAAGGAAAAAAGGAGCAAATTGAAAATAAATCGGCTTTGATTATGCGAAATTCATTGTAGCTTTTTTATCTGAAGATTTTCTTCTTTTTCTTTTAATTATATAAGTAATGGCGATTTTGTTTGATAAATCGCCATTTTTTTATTTAAAAAAATAAGGAAACAATTTTTTTGTTTTTATGGAATTATTTTACATACATTTGTAAATGTAAATTTTACACTTATTATTTGTTTCATTTTAAATGAAACCTTTCTGTTTGAAATTCAATGAAAATGAATCAAAAACTACTCTTTATCAAACCTAATAAATTTCAAAATTAAAAATTAGAGATGAACAATAAAATAGACCAATCAGCCGCAGATAACATAAGAGCTTTAGCCATTTCTATGGTCGAAAAAGCCAATTCTGGCCATCCGGGAGGAGCGATGGGCGGCGCAGATTTCATGCATATATTATATACAGAATATTTAAAATACGATCCAAGCGATATGCACTGGATTTTTAGAGATCGTTTTTTTATGGATGCCGGACATCTTTCGGCTTTAATGTATGCCCAGTATTATTTACTTGGAAATTATGAGAAAGCCGATCTTGAGAGCTTCAGACAATGGGGTTCAGCAACACCTGGACATCCTGAGATTGATGTAAAAAGAGGAATCGAAAACACCTCCGGACCATTAGGGCAAGGACATGCTATGGGAGTTGGAGCTGCAATTGCTGCTAAGTTTTTATCGGCCAGATTTGATAATTTATTCGATCATAAAATCTACGGATTTATTACGGATGGTGGAGTTCAGGAAGAAATTTCTCAGGGTGCAGGACGTATCGCAGGGCATTTAGGCTTGAATAATTTTATTATGTTTTATGATTCAAATGATGTGCAGCTTTCTTCAATGACCGATGAGGTTACAAACGAAGATACAGCAATGAAATATGAATCATGGGGCTGGAAAGTGATAACAATTGACGCTCATAATCATGATGAAATACGTTCTGCGCTTAACGCTGCAAATGCCGAAACAGAAAAGCCAACTCTGATTATTGGTCGTACTATAATGGGAAAAGGATGTGTTACCGCTGACGGTTCTAAGTACGAAGGGCAATGTGAATTGCACGGAAAACCTATTGGTGGCACAAAAGCCGATTTTGAAAAAACGCTTTTAAATCTGGGAGCAGATCCTAAAGATTCTTTTGCAATTTATAAAGAGGTTGCCGATTTCTATAAAAATGTTTTAGCAAATAAAACCACAAAAGCAGCAGAAAGAAAGGCTAAATTTTTGGTTTGGGAAAACAAGAATCCAGAATTAGCAAAAAAGATCAAACAGTTTTTTGCAGGTGATTTACCCAATTTAGATTTTAGTTCTGTTGTACAAAAAGCAAATGCAGCAACACGAGATGCTTCGGCAGCTGTTTTAGGATATTTGGCTGAAAATGTAGAGAACATGATTGTTTCTTCTGCCGATTTATCTAATAGTGATAAAACAGACGGATTCTTAAAAAAATCATCTGTTTTACAAAAGAATAATTTCAGCGGAGGCTTTTTGCAAGCAGGTGTAGCCGAATTAACAATGGCGGCAATTGCAAACGGAATCGCACTTCATGGCGGAGTCATTCCGGTTGTGGCAACATTTTTTGTATTTTCAGATTATATGAAACCTGCAATTCGTTTATCTGCTATTCAGGAATTACCAGTAAAATATGTCTGGACTCACGATTCTTTTCGAGTTGGGGAAGACGGACCAACGCATCAGCCAATTGAGCAGGAAGCACAGATACGTTTATTGGAGAAAATTAAAAACCATTCAGGAGAGCAGAGTTTACTGGCGCTTCGTCCGGCAGATGCTGTCGAAACTTCTGTGGCCTGGCAAATGGCACTTGAAAACAAGAAAACCCCAACAGGTCTTATTCTTTCCAGACAAGAAATTGCAGACCTTCCGACTAATGGAAAATCTCGTTTTGAAGAAGCTTCAAATTCCAAAAAAGGAGGTTATCTGGTAAAAGAACATCAAAATCCGGATATTACTTTAATTGCAAACGGATCTGAAGTAGCGACATTAATAGCCGCGGCAAAGGAACTGGAACAAATCATTAAAATAAAAATAAATGTAGCTTCAATTATTTCTGAAGGACTTTTCAGATCGCAATCAGTGGCTTATCAGGAAAATGTAATTCCGAAAGACGGATTGGTTTTTGGACTTACAGCCGGACTTCCGGTAAATCTGGAAAATCTTGCAGGACGAAATGGAAAAGTATTCGGACTGGAACATTTTGGCTATTCGGCACCTGCGTCAGTTTTAGATGAAAAATTTGGATTTACAAGTAAAAATGCCTCTCAACAAATCCTTAAATATTTAGAAGAACAAAATTATAACCTATCAAAATAATAGAAAGATGAAATTTTTTATAGATACAGCAAATTTAAAAGATATTAAAGAAGCCAATGATTTAGGCGTTTTAGATGGTGTAACCACAAACCCTTCATTAATGGCAAAAGAAGGAATTACAGGTGCCGACAATATTTTGACGCACTACATAAAAATTTGTGAATTGGTTCAAGGTGATGTTAGTGCCGAGGTTATTTCAACAGATTTTGAAGGAATGATTGCCGAAGGCGAAAAACTTGCCGCTTTACATCCACAGATTGTAGTTAAAATTCCGATGATAAAAGACGGGGTAAAAGCCATTCGTTATTTTGCCGATAAAGGAATCAGAACCAATTGCACATTAGTATTTTCAGTAGGACAGGCATTACTTGCTGCAAAAGCCGGAGCAACGTATGTATCGCCGTTTATTGGTCGTCTGGATGATGTTTCTACAGACGGAATGACACTTATAGAAGATATTCGATTGATTTATGATAATTACGGATATGAAACTCAGATTTTGGCAGCTTCTGTTCGAAATGTAATGCATATTATCAATTGTGCAAAAATCGGATCTGATGTAATCACCGGACCATTAAGTGCAATTGAAGGTTTACTAAAACATCCTTTAACAGATATTGGTTTAGCACAATTTTTAGCAGATTACCAGAAAGGAAATAGTTAGTTTTTTTGCCCACGGATCTTACGGATGAAACGGGTTTTCACTGATTTTTTATTACCTGCGTTAATCCGTTCAATCCGTTCAATCCGTGGTCTGATATACTTAAGAATAATTTTTAGTTTTATTGAAGAAAAAACCCTGAAAGTTTGTGGCTTTCAGGGTTTTGTTTTTTTGCCCACGGATTGAACGGGTTGGCACAGATTTATTTTTATAAAAAAAATATAAATCCGTATAATCCGCGTCATCCGCATTCCAAATATTATAAATTCAGAACAAAATCGTTAAGTAATTTTTCTTCGTATTTTTCTTTGTTGAAAGTGTACAAATAAGAACCTTTTCTGGATGACTGCATGTCTTTTTCGTCTAATTTATTCAAAATTTCTAATGAATTAATTTTACTGATAAAGTTACGTTTATCTAATTCCTTACTCAAAATTGCTTCATACAATTCTAATAACTGACGCATCGTAAATTTCTCCGGAAGCAATTCAAAACCAATAGGTTTTATAGAAGTTCTGTAACGTAATCTTTTTATGGCATGATCCACCATTTGGTTGTGGTCGAAAATTAAGTTGGGAGCATCGGCAATACTAAACCATTGGGCGTGATAATTCTTTATCAGTTCAGCATTATGATTTTCGATATTAATCAAAGCATAATAGGAAACCGAAATGGTTCGTTCAACAGGATCACGATTAATTTCAGAGTAAGCATAAAGCTGCTCCATATAAATATCGTTTAAACCTGTATATGTATTTAAAATTCTGATTGCGGCATTATCTAATACTTCATCACGCTTTAAAAAACCTCCCATTAAAGACCATTTACCTTTTTCCGGCTCAAAGTCTCTTTTAATCAAAAGTATTTTTAAACCTTCATTGTCGAATCCGAAAATGATACAATCTACTGCTAATAATGCTTTATCCGCAGAGCTATAACTGTTTAGCATAATCAATTATTTATTGGTAAATATATAAACTTCCTAATATGAATCATAATTTATTAATGTATATTTTACACTTATATAAATTATTTACTAAAGGAGAGTTAAAAAAATAGATTTAAAATGAGCATTTTAGATCCGATTTTGTCTTTTTCAAACGTTTTCGGAACAAAAGTAAGTCAGATTTTTCAAATCTGGGCAAATTTGAAGGAAAAATTACAAACTCTAAACAGGATTTTTTTTACAAAAACAATGCTTTTTTGACCTTTAATTTATTATAAAACAGTCGATTTGTTATTTTTTTTCCTCTTTTAAATTTTGAGTAAAAAGCTGGTTTTTGATTAAAAGTGTAGATTTTACACAAATAACTTAATAAAAAAACCTTTTTTTTGAAAATAACCTCAAATTATTAATGTATTTTTCACACTTAATTTATGATATGTATTTTTTTGAGTACTTTTTTTTGTGATTTTAATTTGTTTTTAAGCTTTTTTTTTATTTAAATTTACAAATGTAAAATTAACACTTATAACTTTGACTAACCAACTTAATTTAACCAATATGATAACAAACCAACGATTATTTTTTTATTGCAATTTTTTATTGCCAAAAAAAGAATGGCTTTTAGCATTACTTATGCTAATATTCTCTGCGAATCAAATGTCGGCTCAAGGCAAAGTGATTAGCGGAGTTGTTACTTCGGCACAAGATAAACTGCCTTTGCCGGGTGTGAATATTATGATAAAGGGAACCAAAACTGTTGCTACAAGCGGTTTTGATGGAGAATATTCGATTAAAGCATCTCCAAATGATGTTTTAGTTTTTTCATTTATAGGATTTCAGAATAAAGAAATAACAATAGGAAATCAGTCAAAAGTTGATGCAGTTTTAGGAGAAGATACCAACAAACTAAATGAAGTCGTAGTTATTGGTTACGGGACACAAAAGAAATCTGACTTAACAGGATCTGTAAGTGTTGTAAACATCGAATCGGCAAAAAAAACAGTAACGTATGATGCTGCAAAAATGCTTCAGGGTCAGGTTCCGGGAGTAACAGTACAATCGTCAGGAGAACCGGGAGGTTTTGTTAATATCAAAATTAGAGGAATAACTTCATTCAGTAATAATAATCCACTTTTTGTTATTGATGGTATTATGGTAGATGCACCTTATGACTTTGCACCGGGCGAAATTGAATCGATGCAGGTTTTAAAAGATGCTTCTTCGGCAGCAATTTATGGTGTACGTGGAGCTAATGGAGTTGTTATTATTACAACTAAAAAAGGTAAAGCCGGTAAAACGGATGTGAAATTTAAATCGATCGTAGGTCTTCAGAATGTAACTAAAAAATGGGATGTAACGGATCGTTTAGGCTACCAAAAAATTACCAGTGAAGCAGAAAGAAACAGAGATGTCAGAGCAGGTGTTCCGGTAAGTATTGCACCAGGAAATGATCCAACTAGTCCATCTTATATTACTGATGTAAATACAGACTGGCAGAAAGAGGCTTTACAAACAGGTGTTGTTCAAAACCAGGCGCTTACATTTACAGGTGGAGCAGAAAGTATAGCGTATAGTTTTAATGTTGATTATTTTAAGAACTCAAGTTATGTAAGAACACCTCAGGATTACGAAAGATTATCAACAAACCTGAACTTAAATGGTAAAAAAGGAAAGATAAAATACGGAGCAAAAATCGCTTACACACAATCTGACAAAGAGATTTTTAACGAATATAATACCGGACAAACGGTAATTAGTGATATTCTTAATGCGGTACCAACAATGCCGGTTTATGATGCAAACAGACTTGGTGGTTACGGTGGTACAGATAACCTTACGCAAAGAGCAATCTCGATGAATCCGATTGGATACAATAATTTGATTACCAACAACGGAAAAAGAAACCGTTTTATTGGCGATGTATGGGCAGAGATTGAAATCGTAAAAGGTCTTAAATATAAACTGGATGTAAGTTATGACAGAACCGATTGGGAAACCAGAAAATTTATGCCGCCAAGTGATTTAGGATGGTATTACATTACTACAAATGACGAAGCTTCATTGGATGTTGCTACCGGAAATGAATTAAGAACATTCCTGAATAATTTATTAACCTATGAAATTTCATTTGGGAAACATAAAATTGATGCTCTTGCCGGATGGATTCAGGAAAAAAGAGATCATCAGGATTACTGGATGAGAGGTGTGGGATACAAACCGGGAGAAATTCCAATGTTGCAGTTTGCAGATGCAAGAAACACTAACGAATATAAATATACCATCACCGGAATATCTTATATCACAAGATTAAATTATTCTTACGATGACAGATATTTATTGCAGGCTAATTTCAGACAAGATAAAACTTCTCTTTTTAGTGAAAAAAATAATTCAGCAAACTTTTACTCTTTTTCAGGAGGATGGAAAATCAGTAACGAAAAGTTTCTTCATTTACCAGCATGGGTAAGCAATATTAAACTTAGAGGAGGTTACGGTACATTGGGTAACAATACAATTCCGCAGTACTTCTTTGCTTCAACGGTAAACAGTTTTGCAGGTTATGATTTTAATAATGAGCTTGCTTCCGGAACAACCGTTGTAGCGGCACTTGACCCTAATGTAAAATGGGAAAAAACAACCAGTAAAAACATTGCATTGGAATTAGGATTTTTTGACAATGATTTACAATTTACAGGAGAATATTTCATTAAAAAATCAACTGATTTATTGTTAGGAGTTCCATTACCATTTTCAACAGGAGCTTTTCCTGCCAATATCACTACAAATGCAGGAGATATGCAAAATAGTGGTTTTGAGTTTACAGCTTCTTACAGCAACCACCATAATAAATTTAAATATGATATTTCTGGAAACGTAGGTACGCTTAAAAATGAAATTACAAAAATCGGCGTAAACGGAAATCCAATTTACGGAGCAGTATCAAAAACAGAAGTTGGAAGATCTGCAGGAGAACTTTTTGCATGGGAAGCGATTGGTATTTTTCAAAACGCGGCTGAGGTTGCAGCTTCGCCAACTCAAACTGGTGCAGCGCCTGGAGATGTGAAATTTAGAGATGTAAACAATGACGGAATTATTACTGATGCTGACAGAACTTTTCAGGGAGTAGCAATTCCTAAATATGGCTTTGGATTAAATTTTAGTGCTAGTTATGAAAATTTCGACTTCTCAATGTTCTGGCAAGGTGCAGGAGGAAATAAGGTATTTAATGCGATGTACCGCAATTTAATGGCCGGACAATACGGAAATCACAGTACAGACGAACTGAATTACTGGACTCCAACAAATACGAACACTAATATTCCGGCTCCGGTTATTGGTGATCCAAACGGAAACAGCAGAGATTCTAACAGATTTATTGAAAGCGGTGATTATGTGAGATTGCAAACAATGGAAGTAGGTTTCAATATTCCGTTGAAAGATAAATTTATCCAAAAAGCAAGAGTATATCTTAACGGACAAAACCTTTGGACGATTACAAAATATACAGGTTACGATCCTGATTTTACAAGCGACGGATTAATATCAAGAGGATATGATGCAGGATCTTTCCCAAATCCAAGAACAATTTCTTTGGGAGTAGAAGTAAATTTCTAAATCTGGTTTAACCAATTAAAAAAGAATCACAATGAAACATAAAATATTTAACTATATAGCCGTTTTCTTTTCACTAGCGTTGGTAACAACAAGTTGTGTAGATAACGAAGATTTGACGCAACTTGACCCAAACAATAATGCTGTTGACAGTTTCTGGAAAACAGATGAAGACGCACTTGAAGGTGTAAATGCCGCTTACGGAAGTTTGTTAACAGACGGAACGTACATGAGAAGTACACCTTTGTTGCTTGATGCAAGATCAGATGATGCGCGTACTAATAGTCCGTGGGGTTCCATGTACAATGCAGGTCACTTTAACTCCAATGTAGCCGATGCCTCAATTTATGGATGGGCTTACGAAACCTATTATCAGGGAGTTTATCGTGCCAATCAGGTTCTTACAAATGTTCCTGGAATTGATTTTGAAGATGCAGCACTTAAAAATAGAATCTTAGGACAGGCTTATTTTTTAAGAGGATTGTATTTATTTCATGCTGTAAACATGTTTAAAAACGTACCTCTGCCAACAGAACTAGCAGTTTATTATCCGCAAAAAACACAGGCAGAAGGATGGGCTCAGGTTATTGCCGATTTTAAAGCAGCAGCTGAATTATTGCCAAATTCTTATAGCGGAATTTCAGGATTAGATTCCAACCAAAAAGGACGTGCTACAAAAGGAGCAGCTTTAGGATATTTAGGAAAAACATATTTGTTTATAAAAGACTTTGCAAACGCAAAAGCAACCTTTAGACAAGTTATAGATTCAGGAGTTTACTCTTTGGTTTCCAATTACCGTGACAATTTTACTACTGCTAATGAAAACAACTCTGAATCTCTTTTTGAGGTACAATTTAGCAGAGATGCCGGTGGTGTAGATTTAGGTTGGGGCGGTGCTCCGGCTTCAGGCTGGGGGAAAACATCTGCGCGTGCTATTACTTATGCACCAAGAGCTTTTGGATGGACAGATGTGCAGCCTTCATGGGCATTATTTAATGAATTTAAAGAAGAAAAAACAAAAACAGGAGAAGATGATCCGCGTTTAGAAGCAACTATTTTCTACAACAAACCAGGCGGGATGCAATTATACGGGAAAGATTTTGCGACTTTTTATGCAGCAAGTCCGGCAGATCTAAACGACATATTCTGCAGAAAATACCAAAATTCAGATGGTCAGTTTGCAGATGAATACGATTGGCGTTCAGGAATTAATGAGCGTTTGTTAAGATATGCAGATGTTCTTTTAATGTATGCCGAATGTTTAAACGAAACAGGAGATACTCCGGGTGCTTACACTTACATTCAAATGGTTAGAAACAGAGTAAACCTGCCAGATTTAGCAACCACAAAACCAGGATTGAGCCAGGACCAGATGAGAGAACAAATAGGTCACGAAAGATTCTTAGAGTTCCCGCTTGAAGGACACCGTTTTGATGATATTCGTCGTTGGGGATGGCTTGACAACCCAACTAAATTAGCTTGGTTGAAAGCAAGAGATGCAGAGTTTAACTCTTATACAAAAGGAAGAGAATATTATCCAATTCCGCAATTAGAAATGGACAATAATCCCGGAACAATCCAAAATGACAGTTATTAAGAATATTTATTTGAGTTAGTTTGAAAACATAATATCATATGGCAGATAAAAAAAAATCCGTCATGTGATATTATGTTAAAAAAAGAATGAGGTTATAGAACAAGTATTATTTAAACATTCACTAAAAATTAGAACAAATGAAAACAATTACAAGTTTGGTTTTATTAGCAGTATTATTAGGAAGTTGTCAGAATGAAGATACTATAATCCCTTCGAATGATGAGGTTGTCGCAGTTGCAGAAACTCAAAATTCTCAGGTAACAAATTTAACAGCAAAAACAGTGAGCGGAAATGTTCCGTCACACGACCCAAGTACCATTGTAAAAAGCGGCGTAAACTATTATGTTTTTACAACAGGTGATAATATCCCAATGACTTATTCAACAAATTTGACCAGCTGGACATGGGGAACATCAGTATTCTCATCAACACCAGGCTGGATTACAGGATATGTTCCGGGATTTGTTAAAACCTTCTGGGCTCCAGATGTGGCTTGGTTTAATAACAGATGGAATATGTATTATTCTTGCTCAACATTTGGTTCGGCAACATCAGCAATCGGATTGGTTACAACACCAGCCATTTCGCAAAGCGCAGGAACAACCTGGACAGATAGAGGCGTTGTAGTTTCTTCTTCAAGCGCTTCAGATGTAAATGCGATTGATCCTTCTATTTTAGTAGACGGAAGTAATGTGTATATGGCTTATGGTTCGTGGCATGCAGGAATTGGAGTAATTCAAATTAATCCTTCAACTGGAAAAACCACCGGAAGTAAAACTATAGTAGCAGGCGGAAACAGTGCTTCATGGGAAGCTCCTTGTTTAATAAAAGAAGGAAGTTATTATTATATGTTCGTAAACAGAGGGACTTGCTGCAATGGCGTAAACAGTACGTATTATATTGTAGTGGGAAGATCAACAAGTCCGTTTGGACCTTTTGTTGACAAAAACGGAGTGGCACTGACCAATAATGGCGGTACAACTGTTTTAGCAACTCAGGGAAATTATATAGGCCCGGGGCATTTATCAAGAATTACCGGAACTCAAAAAGGAGCCGTTCATTATTATGACGGAGCCGACAGTGGAAATCCAAAAATGGAAATCGTATATTTTACATGGTCATCAGGATGGCCAACATTATCATATTAAAAACTAAAAATTCAGAGGGAAGTCTCCGGGCTTTCCTCTACAATAAAAACCACTATGAAAAAAGCACTTTTAATCACCTTTCTTATTACCCTTTGTAATCAGGTTAGTTTTGCCCAAAATCAAACCACAGTTGTAACCTTAAAAAATACTGCCGATGCACCAACAATCAACAAAAACATTTATGGGCATTTTGCAGAACATTTAGGTCGCTGTATTTACGGAGGATTTTTTGTGGGAGATACTTCAAAAATACCTAATACAAAAGGAGTTCGAAATGATATTATCGCTGCTTTAAAAGAGTTGAAAATTCCAAACTTAAGATGGCCTGGAGGTTGTTTTGCGGATACCTACCACTGGAAAGACGGAATTGGACCGCAGGAACAAAGACCAACTATTGTAAACAAATGGTGGGGCGGTACAACAGAAGACAACAGTTTTGGAACACATGATTTCCTTAATTTATGTGAAGTTCTTGGAGCTGAACCCTATTTATCAGGAAATGTTGGTAGCGGAACCGTTCAGGAATTAGCAGATTGGGTGCAGTACACCAATTTTGGAGGGAAAAGCCCAATGAGTGATTTGCGCCAAAAAAACGGAAGAAAAGAGCCTTGGAAAGTAAAATACTGGGGTGTTGGAAATGAAGCATGGGGATGTGGTGGAAATATGACAGCCGAATATTATGCAGGAGAATACCGAAAATTTGCCACGTTTATGTCTGATTGGGAAAATACTGGCGGACTTACAAGAATTGCTTCCGGTTCAAATAGTGCCGATTATAACTGGACAGAAGTTTTAATGAAAAATATTCCGCTAAACATGTTAGGCGGAGTTGGAGTACATCATTATGCTGTAATCGATTGGGGTAAAAAAGGAGACGACAGAGATTTTACCGAAGAAGGATATTTCAAAACTATGCAGTCAGCCTTAAAAATGGAAGAGCTTGTAACCAAGCATTCTGCGATAATGGATAAATACGATCCGGAGAAAAAAGTAGCCATGATGGTAGACGAATGGGGAGGATGGTATGAAGTAGAAAAAGGAACAAATCCTGGATTTTTATACCAGCAAAATACAATGAGAGATGCCGTTTTAGCGGGAGCAACGCTAAATATTTTTAATAATCATGCAGATAGAGTTCGTATGGCAAACTTGGCTCAATGTGTGAATGTTTTACAAGCCGTAATCCTTACTGATAAAGCAAAAATGATTACAACGCCAACCTATCATGTAATGAAAATGTACGCTGTACATCAAGATGCTAAATTATTGCCAGTAAGTTTTCAATCGCCATTATATACTTTTAATGGAGAAACACTTCCTGCAGTATCAGCATCAGCTTCAAAAGACAAAAGCGGTGCAGTTCATATTTCATTAGTGAACGTAGACGCAAAAAACAAAAACAAAATCGAAATTGATGTAAAAGACTTAGGTGTGAAAAACTTCACAGCAACTGTAATTACATCTTCTAAATTACAAGATTACAATTCTTTCGATACACCAAACAAAATTGTTCCGACAGTTTTTAAAGGATTCGAAAACAAAAAAGGAAAACTTGAAATTACAATTCCTCCTTTCTCAGTTGTTGTTTTAGAAGGAAAATAAAAAGAGAAAAACATGAAAAAATCAAATTCCATTCTAAAAATGGTTCCGTACATAGGGCTTTTTTTAGGCATGTTATTAGTCTTCGGCTGTTCCAGTGACAGTCCGGATGCACCTGTAACTCCAGATCCGGATCCAGTTCCGCCAGTTGTGGTTACACCGGCATTTCCGGGGCCAACATATGCAGATAATTATACTTCAATTTCATCTTGGGGAAACAGAACACAATGGAATTTGGCTAACGTGCACGATCCGTCGGTAGAGAAATCTGGAGAGTATTATTATATGTACCAAACCGATGCATCCTATGGAAATGCGCATGAAGGCAACGGACATTTTTTCTACAGAAGATCAAAAGATTTAATCAATTGGGAATTCATGGGAGCGTCAATGACTCAGGCTCCGGCTTGGGTAAAAGATTCTTTAAATAATAAAAGAGCGAGAATGAGTCCGGCACTTCCTCCGATAGAAAATCCAAATTACGGATTTTGGGCACCGTGTGTTCGTAAAGTGGGAAATGTTTTTAGAATGTATTACAGTATTGTGGTTACAAATCCAATTGTTGGACCAGATACTAATACTTCTTGGACAGAACGCGCTTTTATCGGTTTGGCAGAAACGACAGATTTGGCTTCAAACAATTGGGTTGACAAAGGAATGGTAGTTTGTTCTGAACCAGACGGCGTAAAAAGTTATGTGAGAAATGGAGGAAACGATTGGGATGCTTATTTCAAATTTAACGCCATTGATCCGAGTTTTATTCAGACTCCTGAAGGTGATCAATATTTGATTTATGGTTCATGGCATTCTGGGATTGCAGCTTTAAAATTAAATCCAACAACTGGAAAACCGGATAAATTAAAGACAATAGACGATTACGGAACACGAATTGCCGGTCGCGGAAACATCAGTACAAACCGTTGGCAAGCGCTTGAAGGACCAGAAATCATGTACAATCCGGATACACAGTATTACTATTTGTTTTTAGCCTATGATGAATTATCAGTTGCTTATAATACACGCGTAGCACGTTCAAAAAGTATTTTAGGACCATATCAGACTATCAGCGGAAGCAGTATTACAAACGGTGCCGAATGTTTTCCAATGGTTACACATCCGTATCAATTTAAAAATCATACAGGTTGGGTTGGATTCTCGCATTGTGCTGTTTTTCAAAACCCGGAAACAAAACAATGGTATTATGCCTCGCAGGCGCGTTTGCCTGAAGGTGTTGCCGGAATTGCAGCTTCAAATGCCGTAATGATGGGACACGTTCGCGCCATTCAGTGGACAGAAGATGGCTGGCCTGTAGTAGAAGCAGAACGTTATGCAGGAGTACCAGCAACAACAATTTCTGATGCTAGTTTCGTAGGAACTTGGGAACAAATCACAATGAACTATCAATACAAAACCATGCAGAAATCCGGAACAATCAACCTGACTGCTGATAAAAAAGTAAGCGGTGACGTAACAGGAACCTGGTCGTATGACAGTACCAAAAAAATCCTGACGGTAAATGGAGTAAAATGTAATGTATCAGATTCTTGGGATTGGGAACTGGCAACCAGAAAAGTAACCTTGAGTTATTCTGGTTATAACGCTGCTGGATTACCGGTTTGGGGCAAGAAAATAAACTAAAAAAATCCATTTTTTTAAAATCCAAATTCCAAGCATTAGGAATTAAAAATAAAATCTGCGCAATCTGCTAAATCTGCGAGAAAAAAAATAGCCACGAATTCACGAATTATAATTTGTTAAAATTCGTGATCCCGATATCTATCGGGAGTGGCAAAAAAAAAACAGCAATGATGAAAAACCTATTTACAAGCCTATCCGTTTTGCTTTTATCGATTGCAGCAACTGCGCAATCGGTAAAATTCAATAACCCAATTATCAAAGATCAATATACTGGAGATCCAGCTGCATTGGTTTACAAAGACAAAGTGTATTTGTACGCAGGTCATGACGAAGCGCCAAACGATTTTAATTTTTATAAAATGAATGAATGGGTCGTATATTCTTCATCAGACATGAAAAAATGGGAATCGCATCCCGTGCCTTTAAAAGTAACCGATTTTAAATGGGCAAAAAGTGATGCCTGGGCTTCGCAAGTAATAGAAAGAAACGGAAAATTTTATTGGTACGTAACAGTTGAACATGGTACAGTTCCCGGAAAATCCATTGGAGTTGCTGTAGCAGATAATCCGCTTGGGCCTTTTAAAGATGCATTAGGAAAAGCATTAATCACCAACGATATGACCAAATTTAGCGATATAAGCTGGGACGATATCGACCCGACAGTTTTTATCGATATTGATGGACAAGCTTATTTATTTTGGGGAAATACCGCCTGTCATTATGCTAAATTAAAAGAAAACATGACGGAAATAGAAGGCGAAATTCATCATATAAAATTGCCAAATTTCACCGAAGCCCCTTGGATTCACAAACATAACGGATGGTATTATTTATCATATGCTTATGAATTTCCTGAAAAAATTGCCTACGCGATGAGCAAATCAATCACAGGACCTTGGGAATTTAAAGGAATTTTGAATGAATTAGCAGGAAACAGCAATACGAATCATCAATCGATAATTGATTTTAAAGGACAATCGTATTTCATATATCACAATGGCGCATCAATTCCACATGGAGGAAGTTTTAGAAGATCGGTTTGCGTAGACAAATTATTTTATAACAAAGACGGAACAATGAAATGTGTTGTTATGACATCTGAAGGAATTCAATAGTTCTCAGTCGCTCCCGATAGCTATCGGGATCAGTTTCAAGCATTCTTATATGTTCTAAAAAAGTTTTAGTTGAGGTTTGAACTTAAATTTACTTATATCACTTATATGGTTTACAAAAACATAAAATATGCAATTTCAATTTTTCTAATGCTCATAACTTCAGTGGTTATGGCGCAGGAAATTGTCGTGCATGATCCTGTGGTTATCAAACAGAAAGATACCTATTATTTGTATTGCACAGGAAACGGAATCAGTGTTTTCAGTTCAAAAGATTTAAAAAAATGGGACAAACAACCACAGGTTTTTGCAGACAAACCCGTTTGGGCAGATGGTGTTGCAGCCGATTTCAAAAACCATATTTGGGCGCCAGATATTTCATTTCATAATAATGTTTATTATCTGTATTATTCAGTTTCCGCTTTCGCTAAAAATACTTCGGCAATTGGAGTAGCGACGAATACAACTTTAGACCCAAAAGACAAAAATTACAAATGGGTCGATCAAGGAATTGTCATTCAATCACAGCCAAATCGTGATATGTGGAATGCCATTGATCCGAATTTAGTTTTTGACGAAAATAACACACCTTGGCTTTCTTTCGGTTCTTTTTGGGAAGGATTGAAATTGGTAAAATTGAATTCTGATTTAAAGTCGATTGCAGAACCTCAGGAGTGGCATACGATTTCAAAACGCAAAAGAACTTTCGAATTAGCCGATTCTGACCCGGGAGATGGTGCACTTGAAGCTCCTTTTATCTTCAAGAAAAACGGTTATTACTACCAATTTCTTTCTTGGGATTTATGCTGTCGCGGAGAAAAAAGCACTTATAAAGTTGTTGTTGGAAGATCTAAAAATGTGACGGGACCTTATTTGGATAAAGATGGAAAATCATTAAATGAAGGCGGAGGAAGTTTAGTCGTTCAAGGTGATGAAAACTATTTCGGAGTAGGACATAACAGCGCTTATACTTTCGACGGAAAAGATTTTATGTTTTACCACGCTTACGAAAAGAAAACCAACGGAACGCCAAAATTAGTAGTTCGAGAAATGCAATGGGACGCCGATTTGTGGCCTGTTTTAAAATAGAATACGAGAATAATGATGAAATACAACTTACCAATTTTAACGATTTTCATGTCATTTCTGTTTTTGGCTTCCTGTAAAGAGACCAAAAACAATGTCGTGCAGAATAAGACATCCGTTTTAAAAGCAGGTTATGAAATCGAACCAGTGAACATTCAAAATGTAAAACTAACCGATTCTTTTTGGCTTCCAATTATTAAAAGAGTGCAGGAAGTAACGATCGAATATGCGATTAAAAAATGTGATGAAGAAGGCCGTTTTGAGAATTTTTTAGTTGCGGGAAAACAAAAAACGGGAACAACAAGAGGTGATATGCCTTTTGATGATACGGATGTTTATAAAATTATTGAAGGCGCTTCGAATACTTTAATTAGTGCTCCAAATCCGAAATTGGAAAGAGTTTTGGATTCTATGATTGCCATTGTAAAAATTGGTCAAGAACCAGACGGATATATTACCACTTGGAGAACGATAAATCCAGCAAAACCGCCAGCACCTTGGGTTCCTGTAATTGAAGGAAAACGTTGGGAATCGTTGCAGATTAGCCATGAATTGTATAATCCTGGGCATTTAATTGAGGCCGCAATCGTACATTACGAAGCAACAGGAAAGACCAATTTTCTAGATATTGCCATAAAAGCGGCAGACATGCTGGTGCGAACTTTTGGAGATAATCCAGAGCAGGTAAAAGGTGTTCCGGGGCATCAGATTGTAGAAACGGGTTTAATCAAATTGTACCAGATTACAGGAAAAGAAGAGTATCTGAAATTGGCAAAATACTATTTGGACAATCGCGGAAATCCTAACAATCATAAATTGTATGGCGAATATGCTCAAGATCATATCCCTGTAATTCAGCAAAAAGAAGCTGTAGGACACGCCGTTCGTGCGGTTTATATGTACGCTGGGATGACTGATATTGTGGCAATGACCAAAGATAAAGCTTATGAAAATGCCGTAAATAATTTATGGAATAATATGGTGAACAAAAAAATGTACATCACAGGTGGAATCGGATCAAGACATGATGGGGAAGCTTTTGGAGTAAATTACGAATTGCCAAATCTAACCGCTTACAATGAAACTTGTGCCGCAATTGGTGATGTCTATTGGAATCATAGATTGCATAATTTATATGGAAAATCAGAATATTTTGATATTATCGAAAGAACGATGTACAACGGGTTAATTTCAGGAATTTCGCTTGACGGAAAACAATTTTTTTATCCAAATGCCTTAGAAGCCGATGGCGTTTATAAATCAAACAGAGGATCTTGCACGCGTCAGGCTTGGTTTGATTGTTCCTGTTGTCCAACTAATTTGATTCGTTTTATACCCTCAATTCCGGGATTGATTTATTCGAAAACAAATGATGTTTTATACGTAAATTTATATGCCTCAAACAATGCCTCTTTTAAACTAGGAAAAACAGACTTACAGATTGCACAACAAACGGGATATCCGTGGAACGGTAAAGTTGGAATCTCGGTTAATCCAAAAAAAGAAGGCAAATTCACAATTAAACTACGCGTTCCTGGCTGGGCAAGAAACGAAGTCCTTCCTGGAGATTTATACACCTATAAAAAGGCTTCAACTCAAAAACCTACGATTACAATAAACGGAGAAGCTGTAGCAATTCAGCCTGAAAATGGTTATTTCAATGTAATAAGAACTTGGAAAAAAGGAGACAAAATCGCACTTAATTTCCCAATGGAAGTTCAGGAAGTTGAAACCAATTCGAAAGTCGAAACCAATAAAAACAAAGTGTCTTTAGAGTACGGTCCATTGGTTTATGCGGTTGAAGAAATTGACAACAAAACCAATTTTGATAAAATCGATATTTCATCTTCAGATACTTTTAAAGTAAAAAAAGAAGAAAATTTATTACAAGGCGTAAATGTAATCGAAAACTCAAAATTCAAGGCCATTCCATATTATTCCTGGTCAAATCGAGGCGTTGGAAAAATGAAAGTGTGGATTGATTTTAAAAATTGAATTCCTCACCAATAAATGAAATGTAAATAAACAAAAATAACATGCAAATAAACGTATTAAAAAATTGGGCACTTTCAGCCGTTGTTTTTATAAGTGTTTCATCTTGTACAGATAAAAAGGCAGAAAAAGAACTGTCTAAAAAAGAAGTGACTACTACAAAAACAACCTTAACAAACAAACCTATTGTGTTGCAAAGAGCAGATCCTTTTATCTACAAGCATACAGATGGGTATTATTATTTTACAGGATCGGTACCAACCTACGACGCTATAGAGTTAAGACGTGCAAAATCTATTGATGAACTTCAAAATGCAGAAACCTTTAGAGTATGGGAAAAACATAAAAGCGGACCAATGAGCCGTCATGTCTGGGCTCCTGAAATTCATTATTTAGATGGAAAATGGTACGTGTATTTTGCAGCAAGCCAGGAAGACGATATCTGGAAATTAAGACCTTATGTTTTGCAGTGCACAGGTCAGGATCCTTTACATGACAAGTGGATTGAACTTGGACAAATGCAGGCGGCTGACGCAGATCCAAAAAGTTTTACCGATTTTTCTCTGGACGGAACTGTATTTGAGCATAAAAATAAACGCTATTTCTGTTGGGCAGAAAAAACAGGCGGACAATTCGCGGCTTCTAATTTGTATTTAGCCGAAATGGAATCGCCCGTAAAACTAAAAACAGTTCAATTCATGCTAACAACTCCCGATTATGATTGGGAACGCATCGGTTTTTGGGTAAATGAAGGTCCAGCGGTTCTTAAAAATAAAGGAAAAATTTACATTACTTTTTCGGCAAGTGCGACTGGTTCTTGTTATAGTATGGGAATGATGGAAGCAGATGAAAATGCTGATTTACTAGATAGAAATTCCTGGAAAAAATCCAGATATCCAGTATTAAAAACCAACGAAGCAAAACATATTTACGGGCCGGGCCATAACTCATTTACAGTAGATGAAAACGGAGAACCGTTAGTAATTTATCATGCAAGAGATTACGAAAAAGCGGTTGGTGATCCAAAAGTTGTGCCTGCGACAGATAAAAGACCGTTGAAAGAAATTATTGAAGATCCGTTATATGATCCTAATCGTCATGCGAGAATGATGAAATTAAAATTTGATAAAAATGGTACGCCAATATTTGAATTTAACTAAAAATTCCAAATAGTAATAGCGAAAAATCATTTGCAATACCAACTAAAATTAGCCCAAGAGAAAGCGATTTTAAAGTGAGTGGAAGTTAGGTTCAATATGATTTTCCGGCTTATTCTGTAACCGTGTTAAAAATTAAGTTGAAATAATCGCAACACAATAAATGTAACATTGACATTTATTTTTTGTTTTGATATTAAACTGCTGTTTTGATGCATTATTTGTAAAAATTCAGGAGTGTATTTTTATTAAGTGTTTTTTATACACTTATAAAATATTTATATTTATCTTTGTCATTATTATAAAATAAATTTCTGATGAAAAATTACGTAATAGGATTGGACTATGGAACAGATTCTGTTCGAGCGGTGCTAATAGACACTGAAAATGGGCAAGAGTTGGCATCCAATGTTTCTCATTATAAAAGATGGAAAAACAAGCAATATTGCGATGCATCGATAAATCAGTTTCGTCAGCATCCTTTAGATCATATAGAAGGTTTAGAAATTACAATTCAAACCGTTGTTAAAGAAAGCAAAGTTGATCCGTCATTGGTTCGCGGAATCTGTATCGATACAACAGGATCTTCTCCGGTTCCCGTTACAAAAGACGGAACGCCATTAGCATTGACAAAAGGTTTTGAAGAAAATCCAAATGCGATGATGGTTTTATGGAAAGATCACACCTCTATAAATGAAGCAAACGAAATCAATGAACTGGCAGTAAGCTGGGGCGGAGAAGACGTGACAAAATACGTTGGAGGAATTTATTCTTCGGAATGGTTTTGGGCCAAAATCCTTCACATTGCAAGACAAGACGAAGCGGTTAGAAATGCAACATACACCTGGATGGAACACTGCGATTTAATGACATATTTATTGATCGAAGATAAAGATTTAAAAACGTTCAAAAGAAGCCGTTGCGCAGCAGGTCACAAAGCAATGTGGCATGCAGACTGGAACGGACTTCCGCCAGTTGAATTTTTAGAAAAATTGCATCCGTATTTAGCGACTTTACGTGGTAATTTATACGATGAGACCTATACATCAGATTTAGTTGCCGGAAATTTAAGCCAAGAATGGGCAGATCGTTTAGGGCTTTCAACAGAAACAGTAATTGCGGTTGGAACTTTCGACGCGCATTCAGGAGCAGTTGGAGCTAAGATCGAAGAGAATACTTTAGTTCGCGTTATGGGAACTTCAACCTGCGATATTTTGGTTGGTTCTTATGATGAAGTGGGAACAAAAACCGTTCGCGGTATCTGCGGTCAAGTTGACGGATCTGTAATTCCAGGTTTTATTGGTCTGGAAGCAGGACAATCTGCATTTGGAGATTTATTGGCTTGGTACAAAGAATTACTAATGTGGCCGACAGAACATTTATTAGGAACTTCATCTCTTTTAAATGAAACTCAAAAAGAACAATTAAGAGAAGAGTTCAGCGATAAATTAATTGTTGAATTAACGAAAGAAGCAGCCAAAATTCCAGTTTCCGAAAGTCTTCCAATTGCTTTGGATTGGATTAATGGTAGAAGAACTCCAGATGCCAATCAGGAAGTAAAAAGCGCGATTTCAAATCTTTCTTTAGGTACAAAAGCACCTCATATTTTTAAAGCTTTAGTAAACGCAATCTGTTTTGGAGCGAAGAAAATAGTAGATCGTTTTGAAGAAGAAGGAGTGAAAATCGACAGCGTAATCGGAATCGGTGGTGTTGCTCGTAAATCGCCTTTCATCATGCAGACTTTGGCTAACGTTTTAAACAAGCCAATTAAAGTGGCAGCTTCAGACCAAACTCCTGCTTTAGGCGCAGCAATTTATGCAGCAGTTGCAGCCGGAATTTATCCAAACGTAATCGAAGCAAGCCAAAAAATCGGAAGTGATTTTGACGGAGAATATTTTCCTCAATTAGATAAAGTTGCCGCTTATAATAAACTCCTTATTGCTTATGAGCAACTAAGCGCTTTTGCAGATCCAACCATTAAAATTTCGCAAAATGAGTTCTCTTTATAAAGATTTAAAACAGGAATGTTACGAAGCCAATATGCAGTTAAATGCATTGAATCTGGTTGTGTATACATTCGGGAATGTAAGCGCTGTGGACAGAAAAAATGGTGTGTTTGCGATTAAACCAAGTGGTGTTCCTTACGAAGATTTAAAACCTGAAGATATCGTAATTGTCGATTTTGACAACAATGTTATCGAAGGAACAATGCGTCCGTCTTCTGACACAAAAACGCATGCTTATTTATATAAAAACTGGCCAAATATTGGTGGAGTGGCGCATACACATGCAACCTATTCTGTGGCTTGGGCACAAGCGCAGCAAGATATTCCGATTTTCGGAACAACGCATGCCGATCACTTAACAGCAGATATTCCGTGCGCGCCTCCAATGGCAGATTCTTTAATTGAAGGAAACTACGAACACAATACCGGAATTCAGATTTTGGATTGCTTCAAAGAAAAAAATCTTTCTTATGAAGAAGTAGAAATGATTTTAATTGGAAATCATGGTCCGTTTGCGTGGGGAAAAAATGCTGCAAAAGCGGTTTATAACAGTAAAGTTTTAGAAGTGGTAGCAGAAATGGCATACCTGACTTTACAAATAAACCCAAACGCACCAAGATTAAAAGATTCTTTAATAAAAAAACATTACAACCGTAAACACGGAAAAGATTCGTACTACGGACAATAGTTTTGTTTCAGGTTTTCTTTGTTTCAAGTTTCAAGTTGTTGGAACGTGAAACAAAGAAAACAAAAATAATAACATAACAATTCAAGTTTATAGATTCCAATAACGTGAAACCTGAAACTTGAAACAAAATAAACAAAAACAATGATAGACATTTCTCAAAAAGAAGTATGGTTTGTAGTAGGAAGCCAGGAATTATATGGTGAAGAAACACTTAGAAAAGTAGCAGAACATTCTCAGATAATTGCAAAAGGATTAGACGCTTCCTCTTCAATTCCGGTAAAAGTGGTTTATAAAGATGTAGTAAAATCTCCTTCGCAAATTTTAGATGTTTGTTTGGCTGCGAATTCAGCTAAAAACTGTATCGGAATTATTGCATGGATGCATACTTTCTCTCCAGCAAAAATGTGGATTGGCGGATTAAGCATTCTTAAAAAACCATTATGTCATTTACATACACAATACAATGCTGAAATTCCGTGGGGAAGTATCGATATGGATTTCATGAACCTGAATCAATCGGCGCACGGAGATCGTGAATTTGGTTTTATCATGTCTCGTTTGCGTAAAAAACGTAAAGTTGTAGTTGGACACTGGGAAGATCAAAGAGTTCAAAAACAATTGGGAATCTGGTCAAGAGTAGTTCTTGGATGGGATGAACTTCAAAACTTAAAAGTTGCTCGTATTGGCGACAATATGCGTGAAGTTGCCGTTACAGAAGGCGATAAAGTTGAGGCTCAAATTCGTTTCGGAATGTCGGTAAACGGATACGATTCTTCAGACGTTACCAAACATATCGAGAAAGTAACAGACAAACAATTAGCTGATTTATTAGCAGTTTATGAGTCTTCTTATAACTTAACTGATTCTTTAAAAGAAGGCGGAGCGCAAAGAAGTTCATTAGTTGAAGCAGCAAAAATCGAATTAGGATTAAGAGCTTTCCTTGAAGAAGGAGGATTTGGTGCTTTTACAGATACATTTGAAAACCTTGGCGTTTGGAAACAATTACCAGGAATCGCAACACAAAGATTAATGGCCGATGGTTATGGTTTTGGTGGAGAAGGAGACTGGAAAACCGCTGCAATGGTAAGAGCTTTAAAAGTAATGTGTATTGGTTTGGAAGGCGGAACTTCTTTCATGGAAGATTACACGTACCATTTCACACCACAAAAATCATATGTTTTAGGTTCTCACATGTTAGAAATCTGTCCATCAATCGCTGACGGAAAACCTTCTTGTGAAGTGCATCCATTAGGAATTGGAGGAAAAGAAGATCCGGCTCGTTTGGTATTCAATTCTCCTGCAGGTGATGCAATTAATGTTTCTTTGGTGGATATGGGAACTCGTTTCCGTTTGATCGTGAACGAAGTTGAAGCGGTGAAACCAATGGCAGAATTACCAAAACTTCCAGTTGCAAGAGTTTTATGGGATTGTAAACCAAATTTGGAAGTGGCAGCAACAGCCTGGATTTTAGCTGGTGGAGCACACCACACGGTTTACAGCCAATCAATCACAACAGAATACATGGAAGATTTCGCAGACATCGCAGGAATCGAATTGTTGGTTATTGATGAAAAAACTACAGTAAGAGATTTCAAAGATAAAATCAATGCCAACGAAGCTTATTTCCATTTGTTTCAACACGGACTTTAGTCTGAGATGCTAAGATTCTAAGTTGCTAAGGTTCTAAGTTTTTCTTATTTTTAGCTTTTACATCTAACATTTCACATTTCACAAAAAATAAATTATCAATTATGAATGTATTAAAACGTTGTGTTTTCGGCCTGAGTCTTTTGAGTTTGGCTGCGATTTCTGTTCAATGCAAAAACGATAAAAAAATGGATACCACTGCAGTTTCTTCGGATCAAAAAGCGAAGGTTACGATCGAAAAATCAGAATACGGAACAACCGCTAAAGGAGAAAAAGTCGAGAGTTATAAACTGAAAAACCAAAAAGGGATGGAAGTTGATATTATCACTTTTGGTGGAAGAATCACAGATTTAAAAGTGCCGAATAAAGAAGGTGTTTCAGAAAATGTAGTAATCGGATTTAGTAATTTGGCACAATACGAAAAAGAAAATCCCTTCTTCGGAGCTTTGATCGGAAGATACGGAAATCGAATTGCTAAAGGTAAATTTTCGCTTGACGGAAAAGAATATCAGTTAGCAATTAACAATGCTCCAAATGCTTTGCACGGAGGTCCGCAAGGATTTTTTAATGTAGTTTGGAAAGCCGATGAGGTTAAATCTGGTGAAACAGCTTCTTTAAAATTATCTTATTTGAGTAAAGATATGGAAGAAGGTTATCCGGGAAACTTAAAAGTAATTGTGACTTATACATTGACAAACAACAATCAGTTAGAAGTACTTTACGAAGCATCAACAGATAAAAAAACGGTTGTTAACTTGACGCAACATTCTTATTTCAATTTATCCGGAGATTTTACAAAAACAATCTTAGATCACGAATTGACTTTAAATGCAGATAAATTAGTTCCGGTTGATGCGACTTTAATTCCGACAGGAAAATTAGATGATGTTGCGGGAACTCCTTTCGATTTTAGAACGCCAAAATTAATTGGAAAAGATATTGCTGTTAAAAACGAGCAATTAGAAAGAGGAAAGGGTTACGACCATTGCTGGGTATTGAACAATCCTGAAAAAGGAAAAACAATCATTGCAAAAGTATACCACGCCGCAAGCGGAAGAGTAATGGAAATGACAACAGACGAACCTGGAATTCAGTTCTACTCTGGAAACTTCCTTGACGGAACATTGCCAATGCCAAACGGCGGAACTTTTGCACACAGAACAGGATTATGCCTGGAAACAGAACATTATCCGGATTCTCCGAACCAGAAAAATTTCCCAACAACGGTTTTAAACCCGGGAGAAAATTATAAAACTAAAACTACGTTTAAATTCTCTGTGCAGAAATAGTTTTAGCATCTGTTTATTAATTTAGTAATTTTCTAAAAACCTCGAAAGTTGTGGCTTTTGAGGTTTTTTTGTTTTAAAATGAAATTAATTCCCCTAGATTTATAAAACCTTAACTTAGCGAACTTAATTTCATTTTAGATAACTGAAAAATTGTAATATGAAAAGGAAAATTATTTATATTTTATTATCTCTTTTATTTCTTCAAAGCTGTGAAAATAAAGATAAAAGTAAGCAAGAGAAAAGTTCTATTGTTAAAGTAGATTCAGGCAAAAATTCAGATATATCTGATAATAGTCAGGAGCAAATTGAATTAGTCAAAAACTTCATGAAATGGTATATTAAAAATAGAGATGTATTGGGTAAATATGAAGTTGTTGGAGGAGGACAAATAGATACAAAAGAAAACGAAGAGGCTGAGAATTATTATGTAGATTTTAACGAAGCTGAAAAATATATTTTGGAATTGAAAAAAAGTGATTTTTTGACGGATAATCTTCTTAAAAACGAAGAAACATTGTTTTTAGAAGCAGACAAATATTATAAGGAAAATCCAGAAAATGATGGGCCACCTTATGGTTTTGATTATGATCATTTTTTTCTCACACAAGAAGCGTTTGAGGAAGATCTTTCAAATATCGATAAAAGTAAATATGTTGTAAATCAAAAGGATGAGTTTAATTCAGAGATTAAATTTGTTTTACCTATATCTGGAAGCTATAAGTATTCTTTAAAAAAGATAGGCGCAAAATGGTTTATTGAGAAAATAGAATCAGTACAATAATCAAATAAGTTATGGGATTCAAACATCTATTCAAAGCACAATTAAACTGGACTTCCAAACAAAATGCAGCAGATTCTTCCAAAAGATTCTACAGCAAAACCCATCAAATTAAAATTGAAGGAAAACCAGTTTTAGACATTTCGGCAGCAAAAGGCTTCAAAGGTGACCCGGAATTATACAATCCCGAAGATTTGTTGTTAAGCAGTTTAGTTTCCTGCCACATGATGTCGTATTTATATGTCTGCTCCCAAAACGGAATAGAAGTCATTAATTATTCAGACAATGCAGAAGCAACTCTTGAAGTAAATGAAGATGGAAGCGGACGTATTATAGAAGTGTGTTTAAATCCAAAAGTTACAATTGTAAACCCAGATAAAGTAGAGTTGGCTTTAGAGTTACATTTTAAAGCAAATCAATTGTGTTTTATTGCTAATTCCTGCAATTTTCCTGTTTTGCATAATGCGAGTTGTGAGGTCTTCACTATATAAGTAAATATAACATTGTATCGGTAAGGCCATAGAATTAAATGAACTTATATAACTTAAATGGTTCAAAAAAATCACAAAAAAAACCTTCTCATTCTGAAAAGGTTTTTTTTGTGATTTTCCCGACTTAACAATATGTATAAATATAGCGTAAAGTGTTAGAGAAATAACTCATCTCAAGAGGTGTAAATTTTTTATTTTCTTTAATCAATCTGCACATATTTTTAAATTCAAAAAAAGCTTCCAGATTTTGATCAGGATATTTTTCGTTTAAATAAGTGTTGATACGCGCTAATGTTTCATCAATAGTATTGTCATATTTATTTGAATTTGTTACTCCTTTAAGAGTAACTGCTGTATTAAAATCTGCAAAATCATGTGCCAGAGCAATATTGTTTGGTTTTGTATGTAGTATTGTTTTATCTATAGCGATAGATAAAGCATCATTAAAAACGGTAAATTCTTCTATTTTATGAAGAGTTAAGAGGTGTTTTTTTAATTTGAATTGATAGGAATTAGCGTCATTCTTAAAATCGAATGTTGCATCAAATTTCTTTTTCTCATCCTGTATTTTTTCGCAAAATAAATTAAAGTTAATAACACTTTCGTTTGCTTCTTTTGGGAGTGCAGAGTTTGAGGAATTACGTTCGTATGTGGTAATCTGAAGGAATATGTTAATTAATTTGTTGTAATTTTCAGAATCAGCTTTGGTTTCCTTAAATAATATAGTTGCATTTTTATAAAGATTCATATCATTTAACTTGATGTCGAATTTTCCGGGTGGCAAATGAATTAAAGGGTTAATCTGGTTGCTTTTTTTCTTTAAAAAACGAGTAATATCCCATTGCGCAAAACGTTGTGGAACCGGAGAGTAAACAATTTCCTTTTTTTCTGCGGGAACTGCATTTTTCTTTTTATTAGAAATTAATGCATCGGCAATTTCATTCTTTGTATCTATGGTTTTAAGATTGTTTGCAAGTTCATCAGTTTCAGTGAAATCTCTTAAAACATTATAACTTTGTAAAATGTTTTCCTGAATAGCGATGTAGTATTTCTTATTCTTTTTGTCTTCTAGATTAGTGATGGACTGTGCTTCCGTTTTCCAAATTTCGATAGCTTGTCTGACTTTCGATTCATCAATTGGATCAATTCCCGCATTGATTAATTGAGAGGCTTTATTGAAATTGTCACTATTAAAATTTTTATCGTCTTTTAAATAATTAAATGAAAGCGAGGAATATTTTCCATGAACGTGAAATTTACCATGAAGAAGACTCCCCACTTTAAAACATAATTTTGCCAATTGTATTTGGTCTACTTCTTTAACATCTGTACTTCTTGGTAGAGTAGTGTTTTTCGGATCTCTATATTGATTGGCCTCAAACTCTGATAAATCAGATCTTAATAATGTGGTTTTTAGGTTATTTGGGTAATCAAGATAACCCAGATTAGAGTTAAATCCTTTTATGTTTCCAACAGGATTAACCAGGTCAATATCGCCTAATTTGATTTCCTGAACATCAAAAACACCTTTTTCGGGATCAATTAAAATCAGATTCGCATATATATGGGAAACTACAGCCACCTGATATTTTAAATCTTTTTTAATTAAATGTAAAGTTGCCGGTTGATATTTATATTCTAATAATGCAACCAGTTTAGGAAATCCGAGATTATTGCTAATATAGGTATTATACAAAAAACCAGCATCTGATACATTATAATGCATAGTTGGATCAGCATAAAATTCGTGATCTGTTGAAGTGTAAAAAAAGCCAACATCCAATGGATCTTCCTTTAAAAATAATGAAGGTTGTATTTCTCTTCTAACGTTTAAATTATCCCATCTGATTTTCTGGGCAATTGAAATTGATGATACTAATAAAAAAAGGAGTAATAATCTGGTTTTCATACAGTAGGTATAAGTTTTGGGTTGTTTTGTTGTAATTTTACAGAACGGTCGTATGTTTTTTATTCTAAAAGTTATAGACTTTTGGGTATAAAAAAACCTCTTCCGTTAAGAAGAGGTTTTACGTACCCGGAGCCGGAGTCGAACCGGCACGGTTTCCCACAGGTGTTTGAGACCAGCGCGTCTACCAATTCCGCCATCCGGGCTTAGCAGACGAAAAAACAATCTAAACGATCATTTTAACGCAATAGAATGAAGTCATAAATACTGTCATTCCTTTAACACGGTGCAAATGTAAAAAATAAATTTAAACATTCTAATAAAAATACTTAAATATTTCCTTTCAGTGTTCAATAAATTTTATAAATTTGCACCTCGTTAAAACGACGCACACACAACTAACTACACCCGAGGCATTTATACGCGTTTCGCTTTATCTAAAAGGATAAAGTAAAATTGTACTAAGTGCAACGGAGCAAAAACAACAATTATAATGTCGCACCTAGAACCAGAAGCTAAAATTTTTGCTTGTTCACAAAGTGTTTATCTTGCAGAAAAAATTGCAGAACAATACGGAATTCCGTTAGGAAAAGTAACGATGTCAACGTATAGCGATGGAGAATTTCAGCCATCATACGAAGAATCAATAAGAGGATTACGCGTTTTTATCGTGTGCTCAACATTTCCAACTGCAGATAATTTGATGGAATTGTTATTAATGATTGATGCAGCAAAACGTGCATCGGCAAGACATATTACAGCTGTAATGCCTTATTTTGGTTGGGCAAGACAAGATAGAAAAGACAAACCAAGAGTACCGATTGGAGCAAAATTAGTAGCTAATTTATTAGATGCTGCCGGAGCGACAAGAGTAATGACAATGGATTTACACGCAGATCAAATCCAGGGGTTTTTCGAAAAACCAGTAGATCATTTATTTGCATCTACCATCTTTTTACCATACGTGGAAAGTTTAAAGTTAGAAAATCTGACAATTGCATCTCCGGATATGGGAGGTTCAAAAAGAGCATATGCTTACTCTAAGTTTTTAGAATCAGATGTAGTAATCTGTTACAAACAAAGAAAAGCAGCCAACGTTATCGACACTATGGAGCTAATTGGTGAAGTAAAAGGACGTAACGTAATATTAGTGGACGACATGATCGATACAGGAGGAACTTTGGCGAAAGCTGCAGATCTAATGATCGAAAAAGGAGCACTAAGCGTAAGAGCAATTTGCACACACGCCATATTATCTGGTAGTGCGTATGAGAAAATTGAAAATTCAAAATTAACAGAGTTAATCGTTACCGATTCTATTCCGTTAAAGAAACAGTCAAACAAAATAAAAGTCGTGAGTTGTGCACCTCTTTTTGCAGAAGTTATGCACATGGTGCACCACAACAATTCCATTAGTGGAAAATTCATAATGTAATTTTTGGCAATAGGCTTTAGGCGGTAAGCTTTAAGCATTTTGCAAAAAAATCATTAAAAAAAGCCTAAAGCGTATTGCTTAAAGCTTACAACAAAGAATAATATTTATTAATAATTATATTTTTTTACAATGAAATCGATTACAATTAAAGGATCAGAAAGAGAAAGCGTGGGCAAAGTGTCAACTAAAGCCTTACGTAATGCTGGAGCGGTTCCTTGCGTGTTATACGGAGGAAATCAGGCAGTACACTTCTCAGCAGACGCTGCAGCGTTCAAAAACTTGGTTTACACTCCAAACGCACACACAGTTGTGATTGAGCTTGGAAAAGGAAAATCATTCAACGCAATTTTACAAGATATCCAGGTTCACCCGGTATCTGACAAAATTTTACACATTGATTTCTTCCAATTATTTGATGATAAAGAAATCACTATGGAAGTTCCTGTGAAAATCGTTGGTACATCTAAAGGTGTTCTTGCAGGTGGTGTTTTACGTCTTAACACTCGTAAATTAAAAGTTAAAGCTTTACCAGCAAATCTTCCTGATTTTGTTGAAGCTGACATCACTCCACTTGAAATGGGTAACAAATTATATGTTACTAAAGTTGGAAAACCAGAATACAAAATTATGCACCCAGAGAACACTGTTGTTGCTCAGGTAAGAATTTCTCGTGCTGCTATGAAAGCTGCTCAAGAAGCTGCAAAAGCTGCAAAAGCTCCTGCAAAAGGAAAGAAAAAATAATTTTTTTCACTCTATACAAAAAGCCCCAATCGCAAGATTGGGGCTTTTTTTGTTTCTAAGGTGCTGAAGTACTAAGGTTTTCTTCTGTCTGGCTGAGCGAAGTCGAAGCCTTTGTTTCAATTGGATCGCCCTTCGACTCCGCTCAGGGAGACAAACGTACACGAGTTTTTTACGATTAAAATTGTTGTCCTGCTGTCAGACTGAGCGAAGTCGAAGTCCTTTTTATCTTTTTTAATTTCTAAGATGTTGATATACTAAGTTATTTTGTTGTAAAATTATCAAATTATCAAATTATCAAATTATCTAATTAACAAATTACAAGTCAACAACTCTTTGTTCGTTGTTACTTGCAATTGCGGCTTCGATAATCTGCATTACTTTAACACCGTCTTGTCCGGTAACTGGTTCTGTTGTGTTGTTGGTAATAGAATTGTAAAAGCCATCAAAAAACGAAAAATAATTTCCTTGTAGTGTCGGAACTTTTTTGCGAACAGGTGTTCCGTCAATTTCAGTATGTAAAAGACCTTGTAAATCTTCAGATTCTGTTCCCCAGTTTTCTAAATTAGGTTTTTCTCCAATTTTTAATTCATCTTCCTGAACATCGCCGCGTGGTTTTAAGAAAGAACCTTTTTTACCGTGAATGGTATAAGCAGGATTGGCTTCTCGTACAAAGAATCCGGCTTTCAATCTAACTCTGAAAACTTCATAAATCAATAGTAAATCAATCCAGTCATCTACCAAAGAATTTTCTCGTGTGATTCTGATATCAGCAAAAACCGACTTTGGAGAGCCAAATAAACAAACGGCCTGATCTATTAAATGCGGACCTAAATCTTTCAGGATTCCGGCTCCGTCATTTGCGGTTTCCTTGTGTGCTTTTGCGCTTAATAAGGGATTGTAGCGGTCAAAGTGAAATTCGGCTTCTACTAATTCGCCCAAAACGCCGTCGTTAATTATTTTCTGAACTGTTTTAAAATCACTGTCCCATCTTCTGTTCTGAAAAACGGCTAGTTTTAGTCCTTTCTCTTTTGCGATTTGAGTTAATTCTTCTGCTTCTGCTACGGTTGTTGTAAATGCTTTTTCTACAACTGCATGTTTTCCGGCCAAAAGTACTTTTTTGGCATATTCGTAATGTGTGCCTACGGGTGTATTTACAATAACAAGTTCAATATCGTCTTCTAATAAAGCATCTATAGAAGGGTAGCTTTTTACTTCAGGATAATCTTCCTGAATGAGTTTTTTACTTCTTTCCCAAGATCCTAATAGTTCAAATCCGGGATGAATGTCTAAGAAAGGCGCGTGAAAAACTTTTCCCGACATTCCATATGATAATAATGCTGTTCTTATTTTTTGCATTGTTTTGTTTTTTTGTTGCCACGAATTGCACGAATTTTCACGAATTTAAATTTTTTATGTGCACTGATTTGTGCTTATTTGTGCAATTCGTGGCTAATGAAATATTAAAGTTTAGCTCTTTCGTATTGTTTTGGCCATTGAATATCGTCTTTTAATTCGTTGGCAAAATCCAAAGGTAAGTTCGGGTTTCTTAATGATTCCCTTGCGAATAATATTAAATCGGCCTGACCTTTCGTTAGAATTCCTTCGGCTTGTTTTGCATTAGTAATTAAACCAACAGCTCCGGTTAAGATGTCTGCTTCTTTTTTTACTTTTTCTGCAAACGGAACCTGATAACCCGGTCCAAGCGTAATTTTTTGATGAGAAACCAATCCTCCAGAAGAGACATCAATTAAATCTACTCCTTTTTCTTTTAATATTTTCGAAAGTGCTACAGATTCTTCTGAATTCCAGCCACCTTCTGCCCAGTCTGTTGCTGAAATCCTGACTATTAGTGGCAGGTTTGAAGGCCATTCTGATTGTACGGCTTCTAAAACTTCAAGTGTAAAACGGATTCTGTTTTCAAAACTTCCTCCATATTCATCGGTTCTGATATTGGTAAGAGGCGATAAAAACTGATGTAAAAGGTAACCGTGTGCACCATGAATTTCCAGCACCTGATATCCGGCTTCAACCACTCTTTTTGTAGCAGATTTAAAATCGGAAATTACTTTTTGAATTCCGTTTTTGTCCAAAGCTTCGGGAAGAAAAGGTTCGTTATCGTGATATGCGATGGCACTTGGGGCAACTGTTTGCCATCCGCCTTGAACGAAATCCAACTTTTTATTACCAAGCCACGGGGCCGAAACACTTGCTTTTCGTCCCGCATGTGCTAATTGAATTCCGGGAATCGCATTTTGTGAAATGATAAAAGCATTGATTTGTTTCAGTTTTTCGATATGTTCGTCTTTCCAGATTCCTAAATCGGCAGGAGAAATTCGGGCTTCGGGAGAAACCGCTGTTGCTTCCTGAATAATTAGTCCGGCGCCTCCGCTTGCGCGGCTTCCCAAATGAACCAAATGCCAGTCGTTTGCAAATCCGTCGATTGCAGAGTATTGACACATGGGCGAAATAACGATTCTATTTTTTAAAGTGACGTTTTTTAAAGTTATGGGAGAAAATAATTGTGAGGCCATAATTGTAACTTTTAAGGGATTTGTGCTACCAATTGAATAGGTAACCTTATAAAAAGTAAAGTTACGGCATCCTTATAAAAGGAGAAATCTAAATCTTTATTAATTAACAAACATTTAAAACCTTAAGTATTATATTGCGGGCTTAAATTAAAATAGAAAACGTTACTTTTGTGCGTTAAATACGAACTAAAATTTTAAAATGGATATAGTTATCAAACTCTCTCAATTTCTATTGAGTTTATCTTTACTTATTATTCTTCACGAATTAGGGCATTTTATCCCTGCAAAATTGTTTAAAACCAGAGTCGAAAAATTTTACTTGTTTTTTGATGTTAAATATTCTCTGTTAAAAAAGAAAATTGGCGAAACAGAATACGGAATCGGATGGTTGCCGCTGGGAGGTTATGTGAAAATTTCCGGAATGATCGACGAAAGTATGGACAAGGAACAAATGGCTTTGCCACCACAACCATGGGAATTTCGTTCTAAGCCAGCTTGGCAACGTTTGATTATTATGCTTGGTGGTGTTACTGTAAACTTTATACTGGCTTTTATTATATATATAGGAATGGCTTTTGCTTACGGTGATACTTATATTGCAAACGCCGATTTAAAAGACGGAGTTGCGATAGATAATCCTGTTATGATTAAAGCGGGTTTTAAAACCGGTGATAAAATTATTTCTATAGACGGTAAACCTGTTGAAAGTTTTGACAAAGAGATGAATATGAATGTCATCATGGCAAAAGAAGTTTTGATTGAAAGAAACGGACAACAGCAAACAATCAAAATGCCAACTGATTTTGTAGATCAGCTTTCTAAAACAGATAAAGGGATTCTTATTGATATTCGCAGACCTTTTGCAATTGGAAAAATTACTGATGAGTCTCCAAATCAAAATTTAAAAGCAAAAGATTTAGTTCTTTCTCTTAACGGACAAAAGATTAAATATTTTGATGAAGCTAAAGCAATCCTGGCAGCTAATAAAGGAAAATCAATTCCGGCAGTTGTTTTACGCGATTTAAAAGAAACTCCACTTGAGTTAAAAGTTTCTGCAAAAGGAACTTTAGAAGTTATGGCTGGTGGTTTAGACATGCAATCTTTAGAAAAACTAGGTTACTATAAAATAAGTACAAAAGAATATAGTTTTGCAGAATCAATTCCGGTTGGGCTTCAAAAAGGGAAAGATCAATTGGTAGGTTATGGAAAACAATTGAAAATGATTTTTAATCCAGAGACAAAAGCATACAAACAAGTTGGTGGTTTTGCTGCGATTTATAATATTTTTCCGAGTTCTTGGAGTTGGGAAGTCTTCTGGTCAATTACCGCTTTGCTGTCAATTATGCTTGGAGTTATGAATTTATTGCCAATTCCGGCTCTTGATGGTGGTCATGTGATGTTTTTATTATACGAAATTATTAGTGGCAAAAAACCAAGCGATAAATTCCTTGAAAACGCCCAAATGGTTGGCTTCGTACTACTTATAGCGCTGCTTTTGTTCGCAAATGGGAACGATATTTATAAGGCAATTATGAAGTAGAAAAAAAAATTAATAAAAAGAGTGAAAATATTTTTGAGAAACTAAAAATTCGATTATATTTGCACTCGCTAAAAAGAGCAACAACTTCCTCCTTAGCTCAGTTGGTTAGAGCATCTGACTGTTAATCAGAGGGTCCTTGGTTCGAGCCCAAGAGGGGGAGCAACTTTTTTTAGCAAACATATTTACCTTTAAGGTGATTCCTCCTTAGCTCAGTTGGTTAGAGCATCTGACTGTTAATCAGAGGGTCCTTGGTTCGAGCCCAAGAGGGGGAGCTTATTAAATACCACTTACGAATTGTAAGTGGTATTTTTTTTTGGAGTAATTGCTGTTAATCTGAGCCCCGAAGGCTTTCGGGGTTGGTTCTCCCGATAGCTATCGGGAAAGAGGGGGAGCTTATTAAATACCACTTACGAATTGTAAGTGGTATTTTTTTTTGGAGTAATAACTGTTAATCAGAGCCCCGAAGGCTTTCGGGGTTGGTTCGAGCCCAAGAGGGGGAGCTTATTAAATACCACTTACGAATTGTAAGTGGTATTTTTTTTGGAGTAATTGCTGTTAATCAGAGCCCCGAAGGCTTTCGGGGTTGGTTCTCCCGATAGCTATCGGGAAAGAGGGGGAGCTTATTAAATACCACTTACGAATTGTAAGTGGTATTTTTTTTTGGAGTAATAACTGTTAATCAGAGCCCCGAAGGCTTTCGGGGTTGGTTCGAGCCCAAGAGGGGGAGCTTATTAAATACCACTTACGAATTGTAAGTGGTATTTTTTTTTGGAGTAATAACTGTTAATCAGAGCCCCGAAGGCTTTCGGGGTTGGTTCGAGCCCAAGAGGGGGAGCTTATTAAATACCACTTACGAATTGTAAGTGGTATTTTTTTTTTTGGAGTAATTGCTGTTAATCTGAGCCCCGAAAGCTTTCGGGGTTGGTTGAGCCCAAGAGAAGAAGTTTAATAGATATTCCTTACAATTTGTAAGTGGTATTTTTTTTGGAGTAATAACTGTTAATCAGTGCCCCGAAGGCTTTCGGGGTTGGTTAAGCCCAAGAGAAAAAGTTTAATAAATGTTCCTTGCAATTCGTAAGTGGTTTTTTTACTGTAAAGACTGTTAATCTGAGCCCCGAAAGCTTTCGGGGTTGGTTGAGCCCAAGAGAAGAAGTTTAATAGATATTCTTTACAATTTGTAAGTGGTATTTTTTTTTGGAGTAATTGCTGTTAATCAGAGCCCCGAAGGCTTTCGGGGTTGGTTCTCCTGATAACTATCGGGAAAGAGGGGGAGCAACTTTTTTTAGCAAACATATTTACCTTTAAGGTGATTCCTCCTTAGCTCAGTTGGTTAGAGCATCTGACTGTTAATCAGAGCCCCGAAAGCTTTCGGGGTTGGTTCGAGCTCAAGAGGGGAGTTTTATAAATAAGATCAATAAATTGTAAATGGATATTTTTGAAAGACAATGATTAATCATATTGTATATATTTTACATTCTCAAAAGCTGAATCGATATTATATAGGTTATACTTCTAATTTTGATGTAAGATTGGAATTTCATAGAAATTCACCTCCAAATAAATTTACAGCAAATGCAAATGACTGGGTATTGTTTTTTAGTTTAAGCTGTACAAGCAAAACTCAGGCACTTTCTATAGAAAGACATATCAAGAATATGAAGAGTAAAGTGTATGTCGAAAACTTGCTTAAATATCCTGAAATATCAAAGAAACTCTTGGAAAAATATACTGACTGTTAATCAGAGCCCCGAAAGCTTTCGGGGTTGGTTCTCCCGATAGCTATCGGGAAAGAGGGGGAGCTTAAAAAAAAAGACTATCGCAACGATAGTCTTTTTTTTTTGCTTTAAATCTAGCTTTACTATTTTTTAGCGGCTACTTTGCTGTTTGTATTTTTACTTTCAAACAGTACCATCATTTCATTGGCTTTGTCTGTTTGATTAGTTGCTTTCAAAGCTTCGGCGTATCGGTAGTAATATATAGATTCCATATTTGGAGTCATGTTAAGGAGTTCTCCGTAGTATTTGGCGGCTTCATCCATATCGCCGTCAAAATAAGACTTGTCAGCGACTTTTCTTAGCATGTCGGGAGATTTGTACCCTTTGTCTAAAACTTTCTCGTAGGTGCGCGATATATCGATGTCGATGTATTTTGGCGCTTCTTTTACATGTGCCACTTCTACCTTAACGGGTTTAACCGTTTCGTTGGGCACATCTACTACTATTTTGGCCATTAAAGGAACCTCTGTGGGTTTTGCTTTTGGTTTTCGGTAAATTGGAGTTACGGTTCTGGTGTTGTTCGGGCCGAGATCATATGTGTTAACCATATCGAGTTTCGAAACCTCGTATTTGGTTATCCTTCTCCCGAAGGTCATATTGATTGTTTCCTCAACATAATAAGCTGCTATAACAGGTGCGTCATCGTCCTTGTTATTTGGTGTTAGTATTGCTTTTCCGTTTTCTGGGCTTTTAGTTGCGTTTTTTGGTTTTTGAGAAAAACAGGTAAAAGGAAAAACAAATACAATCGCTAGTAAAAGTGTTGCATAAGTTTTCATTAGAATTCGATTAAGTGGGTTTGTGTTTTTGTGTAGTATAAAGGTATTGATTTTGTTGCTGTTAGCCCTGTTTTTACTATGAATGGCGTATAAATACGACAAAGCGTACGATTTACTTTTTGGGCAACTGTAAATTGTTTTTAGGCTTATTATTTACTGTGCGAAAAATTGTATTTTTGTCTTGTCTCGAAAAAGCAGAAAATGTATTGTACAAATGTGCAATGGTATTTTACGACACCAATACTTTTTCGCGAATTTTTAAATATCTTTGAATTATGAGCACACTTACAAAACCAAGCCATATAGGGCGAAAAATAAGCCGTATTCGTGAACTTCGTGACATGAAACAAGAAGCTTTGGCGCAGGCTTTAGGATTAAGCCAGCAAGCTGTTTCGGCTATTGAAAACAGTGAAACTATAGACGAAGAAAGACTTCAGGCAATTGCCGAAGTTTTAGGTGTTTCTGCTGAAGGAATTAAAAATTTCTCTGAAGAAGTGGTTTTGAATATTATCAATAATACTTTTACAAGTCATGATAACTCAACTATTAATGGAATAAATGTTCAGCCAACTTTCAATCCTCTTGATAAAGTTGTAGAGCTTTATGAGCGTTTGGTTCAGGCGGAGAAAGATAAGGTGGAGTATTTGGAGAAGTTGATGGGAGGGAAATAAGAAATAAATATTTAGAGAGAGACAATTCTCAGTTAAGATGATTGTCCAAAATCATTACCAAATAATTTGTTTTTCGGTGATAGAATTAGGATAGAGTTTTCTTCAATATATTTGGGATCCACATGATCAATGTCTCCAAATTTGTCTGCTGTCAAAGTTCCTTCTTCATTTATAGTTGTAATGTATTGTATTTTTTTTCCTACGTTCGAAAAACCATCAATAAATTCACAAACAGATACAAAATGAGCTTTGTCTACTCCGTCAAAAATACCATCATGAATTAAAAATCTTGGAAAATTTTCGGTATTTATAATATTTGATATAAGAATAGATAAATCATAAATTAAAGTTCTGCCTTGATTTTTTCCTTTTCCAAACATATCTGGCAATGATATATCAATTTCTATTAAACTATCCTTTTTTAAATTCTGCGTTATTGAAAATCTAGAAAATTCGCTATTTCCGATATAAATCGAATTATATACATCATTAAAATTTTTATAAAAATCTGCAATAATATTTGCAATTGAATCTATATAATTTAATGACTCATTTTTTAATTTATTGATTTCTGCTTCTATCTCATTTAGCTCTCTTGTCAAGTCGAATAAGATTTTAGTGTTCGATTCTAATTCTGATAGTTTAGATTTTTTGTCACTTAAATTAAAAAACGCTTCTGTTAAATCAGCAATAGCTTCTTTCGCAGACAAAAAATAAAATAATTTTGTTCTTTTTTCTTCTAAATCTTTTAGAATCTCTTCTCGATCTTTGATGAATTCTTTCAATCTATCAATTTCATTACTAATAAATTCTCTTCTTGAATTAGATAATTCAGTTCTGAATGCTATTGCCTCTTGGATTGTCTTTTTAACTTTAATAGATAGATCTTCTGAAACTTGTTTATACATCGAAGTTATTCTTCGTACATTTACTTTTTCAGGCAACAGAAAACTTTCTTCATAAGATTTAATCTTTTCTCTATCTACAAAACTGTGATATAAATTATTTTTAATTGCTTCTGTGAGTTTATTGGCTTCAGTTTCTGCATCGCTGTATTGCTCTCCTAATTCGAATTTGCTAATTGCTATTTCTAACTTTGTAATTTCAACTTTTAATCTGTTTATTTCGTTTTGGGTATCTTTAAGATTTTTTAAATCATACTTCTCTTCTGCGTATCTTTTAATTTCTGCCAATGAAGTTTCTAAACCCTTTTGATCAGTTCTATATCTAAATAATTTAGAAGGGATCGTGTTGTCTAAACCTAGCAAATAGAAATGAAATATATTTAATTGAACTTCCGAAAGTTCTGGAATATATTTTATTGGATCTAAAAATTTTGCTTGCTTAAATTTTTGAATTTTTATATAAAAAGATATAAGTTGCCTATACCATTTTGGATTAAATTTTCCAGGATATTTTTTTTGGAAAAAGATCAGTTCCGCAAAAATTACCTTTAAATTGTCAATCGAATATAGCCCTAATTCTTCTCCAAATCTCCCAAATTCTGCAACATTTGGATCATCTACATTCCTTTTGACAATGTATTTAACTTCACCTATAGAAAATTCCAAGACAATATTAAAACCTGCCATTAAGTGCTTTGCAGCAAATAATCTTGGATTATGATTTTTTTGGTAAGACGCTAGTAGACAAAAATCAATTAAATCCAAAAATGTGGATTTTCCAATACTATTTAGAGAGTCTTTTGGGCTTTGCTGTTCCTTTTGTCCATATACAATATTAAGTCCATTTCTAAACTTTGTTGTTTTAAAAAGACCGTCTGGTTCGGAATAAATTTTTTCTAAATACATTTAGCGACTTTATTATCTGTAAAAGTTATAGCTTCAATTAGCCATAAAAAAGTTAAGGCATCGAACAAATACTCTAATGTAACATTTTTTTCTTTTTTGAGCCTTTGAAAAATTTCTTCTGGGGTGTAACTATCTTTTTTTAAAAAAAATAAAATGTCCGCACCCAATACTAGAATATTGCTATTTAAATCTTGATGTTTAGTTGGTAATAACATAATTATAAATCTGCAAAAAGATCTTGTTGTTTTCCTTCATCAAATGTCTTTTCAAAGATAGTGCAGTCATCAAAGAAAAAAAGTATAATAGATTGAGCAATACTAACATAAGTAGGGTTTTTAATATTTAGCGGTGGGATAAAAATGTCAGCTAGTTTTTTTAGAATTTCTATAGGTTTCATTTCAGTCCTTTTAAGGTCAAAATATTTACTAGAAACATAAAAATGAATAGATTCTTGATCATCTTCATTAAGAGTCTGAAAAGATTTCTCAACACTGTGAATTTTAGAATATAAATTAGTGAAATACCGTTTTACTTCTTCAACTTCCTCTTTTTCAGAAAAATTAATATTAATTTTTTTCATTATATGAACAAGCCTATCTGATGTAAAAGCTTTTTTACTACTTTCTAAATCTAAATTTTTTGCTTCTTCAATTACAAAATCGAATATATTATTAATTACACCAAGTTCAATTTCTTGACTTACTGCCTGTGTCAAGAATATATTATCTCGATTAGCAACAATATTTTGATTGCCGTCTACAGAATTATTTTTCATGATTTAATATTAGAATCTCTGCCTGAAACAATATTATGATCTCCTTTTACTGTATTATTTTTTTCCTTTTTTATTTTTTTTACATTCAAACTCTTATCAATTTTAGTTACTTTATTATATACTAAAAGTGCTAGTATAAAAGAAAATATAGTTGCTAATGATGTAATGATGTTTAAGATTTCCATAGTTAAAAGTTGATTCTATTCTTTAATTTACTGAGCTAAGACAAAAATACAAAGAAATGGTTTTCAAATTTTTAAGTATTTCTTTGTGAAAAATATAAAAAATAAATATACCTTTTTTTTCTTTAAAAATTTTAATTATACAATTTTTTATGCAAAAAGCGCCGCAATCCAAAAATTGCGGCGCTTTCTTATTTTGTAAAACTAGTTTAAATTATACCCCTAATTTCTTAGCGATATCAGCAGGAATTCCGCCTTTGTTTACTAGTAATGCAGTAGTTTTATATTTTACGAAATTTTTGGTTACAAACAAGAAACCTTTGTAGTCGTTTGATTCTCCCCAAGAATTTTTTACGATATAATATTCTTTTCCGGTTTGATCTTTTGCAAGACCAATAATGTGCATTCCGTGATCGTCTGTTGTTGTGTAGTTATCAAATGCAGCCTGACGCATTTCTGGAGTAATTTCCGGTTCTGTTTTTGGTCCGTTAAACATGTCTGCTTTTTCTTCGGCAGTCATATCATCAAATTTCTTTGTTGGTACATAAGCCACACCATTTTTCCAGCTAAAGCTTTTCTCACTTACGTCTGTTGCCCAAGCTACAGTGTATCCTTTTTTCAATGCATTGTCGATAACATCTGTCATGTCATTTACTTTTACATTGTAAACCTGATCAAGAGACCAGTTGTCCGGCACCATCATGGTTGTTTTTTGGTAGTATGGAGAGGTTGTAAAAGATGACATTTCGATATACTCATCTGGATTAATTCCTACTACTTCTTTAGCAAAAGATTGTGGCGTATAGTTTTTTCCTTTGTAAGTAAAGTTATCCGGCACTTTTCCTAAATAAGAATCAATAACAGCAGCGTATGCTTTTTGCCAGTTTGGCGTTAATTCTCCGTTAGGGTTTTTAACCACAGCAGCCAATACACCTTCGATAAGTGCTGCCATTTCACCAAATTTATTTTTATCGGTACCGTAGTTTAATCCTGTGTAAACTTCTCTAGGTACAGCTCCGTATTTTTTGTACATGTTGGTAACATCGTGCAAAGCACCACCATCACCCAAAGTAATTGCTCCGTGCATACGTACGTAGTTAATTCCTTTTTCTACATAAACGTTTCTTGCAGAAAAAACCTGAGAAAGCTCAACAGGCTGTTTTCCTAAACGAATCATTTCTGACTCTAAGAATGAGTTTGTAGAATAGCTCCAGCAAGTTCCAGATGAACCCTGGTTTTTTACAGATGTAGTTCCTAAGTTTACTACTTCGGTAAATTTAAAAGCTTCTTTACTTTTATCGCTTGCATTTAGCTTTAATGAGTTAACTAAAACGTCTTGTGCAAAACAGCTGCTTACACCTACTAAAAAAGCAGATGCTGCGAAAACTGATTTAATTGTAATTTTATACATAATCAATAATTTAAATAGTTGACTAGTTAGTAGCCAGAAATTTATTTTTGTTACAAAACAATTAAATATTCGGTAAAGAAACTATTATTTAACAGTTAATCTTTATATAATATTTTTATTGTGCATTAAAAACTTACAAAATAAGCAAAATCAGAATAAACTGTTTTTAAGTCAATAAGCTGAAAATAACTGAAATAAAATACTTAATTAGTACTAAAAATAAAAAATCCCCTACAAGAAATGCTGTCGGGGATTTTAGGTTATTTTTTTAGATGGATTATCTCATCCAGTTGCTGCCAAAAACAATGTAATAGGCCCATTCTTCGTTACCCCGGGCGACATCAATACCCATTCTAAGTTTGAATTTTCGCGCCAATAGGTATCTAAAACCGGTTCCGTAACTGTACACGACTGGTTTTGCAAAGGCTTTGTCCCAATCATCAAAGGCGCTTGCTACGCCGCCATAGCCCATTAAACTCCAGCGTTTGTACAAGTCCCATCGTAATTCGCCTTCGGTAACTATACTGGTGTTGCCCATGTATCTTGCTGCGGGAATTCCTCGCATATTAATTCCCGGTTTAAGATAAAAAGGCGGACTCCCCAACGCCTGCTCTCCTTCTATCCTGAGCCCGCCAATTAATTTTTCACTTATTGGATAATATCCTATCGCAGACAAATTGATACGCCAGGCATTATAATCGCTGCCTAACCCTTTGTCTGACCAGAAAAAATCAGATTGTATCCGTATTCCTTTATCGGGGGTAAATATATTGTCGCGTCCGTCAAACTGAACTGCTCCCCCAAGCTGACTGACTGTACTTTTAATATCTTTTGGGTCTACAAATGGTGGCGGGAGATTAAAGTCGGGCAGATTTATTTTAGAATTTAAAAGTAAATACTGCGGTCCCGCGCTCCATTTTGCATTTTTAAATTGTTTGAGCCATTGGGTATAAAAAATGGTCGATTTAAAATTGAGCTTAAATTCCTGATCTGCAAGATTGGGTCTATTATTGGCATAAAAGGATAAATTCATATCGCCATAAGCGGCAAAAACGCGGTATAATATTTTTGGTTTTATAAGCGTTGCAGAACGAAAACCGCCGGCAAGCCAGCTTTTGTTTGCAGTATACATTCCGATTCCTCCTGTAATATCGGGGTTTATAAAACGTTTTTTTCCGTCTTCTTCAATAACCGGTGCATGTTTTTTTAAGAAAATAGGGGCGACCGCACCACCAAATCCTCCCACGGCTGGTTCTGTAATAATGGTTGGAACTACAATAAATCCGTTGGCGTAAATAAGAAAATCACTCAAATCGACTGCTCCGTCTAATGAATCTTTTAAACTGACTTTCATTTTTTGCCCCATCATACTCGATGATAAAAGTAAAAGAAGATTAATCAGAATAATTTTCCGGAGGAAATTTGCTCTTTTCTTATCGGTGGTAAGTCGAATATTTTTTTCCATCCTAAATTGTATTAAAATTTATTGTGCGAATAAAAAAGTGGTATTTAAATAATCGTGTAACTATTCTTTTTTGAAACTAAATACGTGTGCTAAAGTGATAAAAAAGGTATTTCCCTGAAATCTGTTTATGGCATCTACTTCGGCTATCCATCTAAATCCTGCCGAAGTTTTGCAGCCTATGTGAAAGTAATTTACTTCGGCACCAATACCGCCAACCCGATCTTTATGTCCCTGAACAATTCCAAGAACGGGAACCGGGATTTCGTCGTGGCTTACTTTGTATTGGAGATAATAAATTAAGCCGGCATTAAAAATTCCGGTTGGAGCGGTTTTTTCGGAATTCATGGCGTAAAATGTTTTCCCTAAACCTCCTTCAATACTTAAAATGTCTCCGGTTTTTATATTGGTATCTTTCTTTTTTCCGTTTATTTCATAAGAAGCTAAAGTTGAAAAATGAAAGGTTTTTTTATCATTAAAATACAAGGTTGTTCCACCTGAAAATTCATTCATGAACATACCTAAACCACTGTTGTCTGAGGCTCCGGCTGTAAATTTTCCGGTGGGTAAATACAATTGATAGCTAAAAACAAAGTCGGCTCTTTTGCGGTGCCAGCCCAATTGTACAGGAACAATGTAAGTATCTGTGAGTGCCATTGAGTTATCGACTTCTGTACTGTTTCCCTGAATGGTATTTGCTGCAAAAGCCAGTAAAACGGTTGCGCCATAATTGGCTCCCAAAATTTTGAAGTCGCTTACATAGGATGCTCCCAAACCAGTTACATACATGTTTATATCCGGATTTTCGACAGATTTATCTCCATTGGCATCCCGCAAAGAATTGGCCGTGTAAATGTATCCGGGAATATAAAGGCTCAGGGTATTTGCAGGTGTCTGTGTCCCCGATTGTAATCCCATTGAGCCAAGAATATGGCCTCCTTTTAGCTGCGCCTGACCACAAAAGCTAATCAATATTAAAATTGATAACAGAAAAGATTTACGAGTTTGTATAACAGTTTTTGTGTTCATCATTTTTATTTTATTATTGCTTTAGAAATAATTAGGACGAAACATGTAAACTAATTGTATGTCAATTAGAGGATTGATTTAAATAATAGGTATTTTCATCATCAGGATTAATCCGGATTACTTTAAAGTATTCTGATGGAGATTTTCCTGTATGTTTTATAAAAGCCCTAAAACAAGTCGTTCTTGATTTAAAACCAGATCCCCAGGCCATACCTTCCAGAGAAAGTTCTTTCCATTCGGGATCGTTTATTTTTTCTTTAAAATATTCAATTCTTTTCAGATTAACATAATCCTGAAAATGAAGATTGAATTCTGAATTGATTAAACTTGAAATGTGATGTACCGGAATTCCTGTGGCATTAGAAATGTCACGAATTACTAAATCCTTCTTCAGGAAGAGTTCTTCTAAGGCAAAAATGCTTTCGAGTTTAGACAGATAAAGTTGTTTTTTTTCATCTGTTAATTCTTTTGGTAAAGGCAGGGTACTTTTGGTTTCATTTATTTTGATGACTATTGGCTGCTCTTCGACAATATCAAAATTTTCAAATGCATGTTCTATTTCACTTGTTTCATTATTGTCGTAAAAAATTTGCGGTTTAAAATACAACCAGCCTACAGTAAATAATAGAACAGATGAAATTAATATGTAACACGAAAAATCGACACTATCTACTTTGTTCATTAAAAAATAATGTACAAAAAGTGTAGAAAATAAAAACAAAATCATCAGGTTGTAAAGACGAATCCAGCTGAGTACTTTTATTCTGTTGAAATGATTTTCTTTGAATTTTTTTAAATCATAGTTTAAGATCATCATCGTTTGACAGAAAGCATACATTAACCAAATTGAAAGGCTTAACATCGAGAAAGGACTATGTACTTTACCGGAAAGAAATTCTAATAATTGTACGTCTGTAAAACTTCCAACCCAGACGCATAACGTTAAGCTAAAATAAATTAGAAATGGCAAGAAATGTAACCAGTCGTATTTATGAAACAAACGAGTCTCGAATAAAACACTTCGCACATATAAAAAGGCACTTGGTGCTACCAGAAAAATGAATGATTTTGTGATCATGAACAGATCGGGAAACGCTTTAAAAACATTTGCTGATAAGTAAAAATTGTAAATGCTTACAACGGCAAGACTAAACAGGAATAGTCCCAGGAAAAAATTTTTTGAGTAGTTTTTTCGCGAGAACAATATCATAAATGATGTTGCAAAACCAACCATTGTTGCAATAAAAAAGAAAAGAGAAAGTACTATATCCAGCATATGTTATAGGCTTAAAATTTAATTTAATGTAGGCTCTTTCTTCAAAATGAATTTAAAAGAAAGTAAAATGGAGGGGCAGTTTTGTATAACCGAATACTTAGTCGTTTTTAGAGTAAGTATTCGGTTTTATGAGGTATTGTAGGTTATTTTTTTGCTAATCCAGGAGGGAACCCTTCCAGAATTTTTTTGATAGCACCGGCAATAAATTCTTCAGGATTATCTGGTTTGCTGTCTATTTGTGCATTTCCGATACCTTGCCAAACTAATTTTCCTGTTTTTGTAGATACAATATCTATTACAAGAGAGCCATCAACATAATCATAAGTGTTGAATGTTGTTGTGCCACCGCCCATCATGGCGCCACCACCCCAATATCCGTAAGGACGGTACATACCGCCATAACCATAGAAATTAGTATCGGCCGAAACCTGTGTTTTGTTTTTTAATATAGATACTGCATTTACTTTTAAATCAGGATTGTCTGATGATTCTTTAAATCCTTTTGCAGTCATTTCGGCACGAATTGATTTTGCAACGCGATCTGCATTTAGTTGATTTACCTGACCTTCCTGAGCTTTTAGGTCGTAAACGGTAAAGGTTTTATATTCGCTAAAGTTTGCTGCGTGATCGTAATCTGTTGTTACTTTTACTGTTGGCGCACAGCCGAAAAGTAAGCCCAAAAATAATAATGGGAAAAGGCGAAGATTTGTTCTTTTAATATTCATGTTTTGATATTTAAATTTATAATTAAACTGTAACTCGAATGGATTAAAATCTGTATAAATCTCGAATGAACGATAAATTGTGTTAAATAATTGTAAAATAATTACAAATAGCTATTAAACAGTGGATTATTGCTCTCTCAAAGATATATTATTTTATTTAATTAACATAAAGAAGTAAAAAAAATCTTGCTTTAAAATGGTGGATTATTTTGACTTCCTTATTGTTTTTGAAATTTATTTTCCTTGTACAACTACATAACTGAAACTTCTGTTTCCTATATCTTCCATAGATGTGATTTTTATTTTATCCGAAACTTAAATGAAAACTTTTTCGTTCATGAAGTGTTTTAAACTTCTGGGGCTTTCGTTGGAAATATCATAAGTTGCAACGATTTTAACACAGCATGATTTGGTATACCGCAATGATTCTGTGGTTCGGTTTAATATATAACAGCGCTCGAATCGATACGAGGTGTTTGGCTCTGTGCAGTGATAGTCACTATAATGTAGCTAAACAAAAACAGAATCTTTTTATTCATACTTACTTTGGCATGTTATTTATAAACACATCAACCATTTTGAATGTAAATGATTGATATGTTTTTATTTACTATTTCTAAAAAATATTACTTGTGATCTTCAGGAATAATTTTAGTTAATCCTTCGCCAAATGGTATATATTTTTTGTTTGGCGCTTTTTTCATTTCTTCAAATAGCTTTATAAGTCGTGGAGCCATATACATACCTGCCCAGCCATTATCGGTTCCGCTGTAATGTCCCGGTGAATTTCCATTATCTGGTGATGCACCATTAAATGTCATATCATATTGTTCTGCAGGATCCCATAATAAGTCATAGGTTGCTGCAACTTTAAGCGGTTTGTCTGAACCTAACCAGGAATCCTTTGCAGTAAAAAGAAATTTAAAATTCTTAACACGCACTGCGCCAAAGGTCATTCCTGCAAAATAGAAAAAGTCCTGACGCACTCCAGGCCCTGTTCCTAACAGAGAGGCACTTAGATCAAGTCCGTCAAAAATAATCGGACTGCCATTATTGTCTTTCCACTCATGAGGAGGTACCGGTTGTCCAATTATTGAGGCAATAGTTGGCCACCAATCCATATGTGAAAACATATCTGTATTAATAGTTCCCGGTTTGATATGACCCGGCCACCAGGCTATTGCCGGTACGCGGAATCCTCCTTCGTATACAGATCCTTTCATACCTCTAAATGGTGTGTAACCAGCATCTGGCCATGCATCTAGCCATGCACCGTTGTCTGTAGTCCAGATAATCAATGTGTTTTTTTCGATACCGGCATCTCTAACTGCTTGTACAATTTGTCCGGAGTTATCATCCATTTCCATTAAGGCATCCAGATATTTTCCCCCTCCCGGAGATTTTCCTCTCCAGCGCGGTGTAGGATTGTTCGGGTTATGCAGCTTTTCAAAGCATACTGTAACAAAGAAAGGTTTGCTATCTTTAGCATGGTTTTTAATATAATCTACTGTAGTAATGCGCATATCATCATCTACAGTCGCTAAGTCTTCAAAGTTTACTTTTTGCTTTACTACTTTTGATTTTTGTCCCGCTTTGCCTTCAAATTCACTAAGATTAATAGTATTCCATACTTTTAGAAATTCGGTATCTTCAGATGGGAAATTTGGATGCAAAGTTTTGTCATCATAAGCATAAACTCCTGCATAATAGGGTAACATATTATACATTTCGTCATATCCATGCGATGTAGGATAATTTTCCTCTTTATCACCAAGATGCCATTTACCCGTAAACATTGTTGAATATCCTGCTTTTTTCATTGCTTCTGCAATTGTAGGAGTTTCTTTTGTTAATCCATTAGGATCCCCGGGTACTAATACAGATGAAAGGGCAGATCGCACAGGTATTCTTCCTGTAATAAATGAGGCTCGCCCGGCAGTACAACTTGCCTGACCGTAATAATTGACAAATCTGGCACCTTCTGTGGCCATACGATCGAGATTAGGAGTTGGAGCACCTCTCATAACTCCGCCTCCATAACTTCCTAAATCTCCCCACCCAACATCATCTGTCATTATAACAATAACGTTTGGTTTTGTCTGTGCTTCCAGATTTAAAACACTTCCCAGTAGAAATAAGGACAGAATGATTTTTAATTTCTTCATAATGTATAAAATTGGGTTTAAAATATAAATGTAGGTTTTTTCTTTCAAAATAAAAAGGTTTTGTGTTTTTTATTGGGATATTGGTAGTCTTCCTTCTTTTATAGCGTTAAGCATTTTATCGTAGTCAGCGTCATTTTGTTCGGCATATAAAACCGAGAATTCAGCAATTGCTTCCGCAAATTCATTAGTTTCGCCCATGTAACCAGATAATAATGAAGGATCTCCAGAACGTGCATGAGATCTTGCAAGCGCCCATCCACATGCTTTTGCATAGTCTTCCATATTCTTGGATTTCATAATTTCAATGACAGGTTTTATTTTGGCATCCCGAAGCTGACGGATATAGAAAAATTTGTTGTTTTCGTCATTTGTCCAGCCCAAAAACATATCTGAGGCAGATTGCATTAATTTTTGTCCCATGACAATACGTTCGCCCTGATGGGTGTATTTTCCTTTGTGTTTTAAGTTAGGTTCTAAAACGCTTTGTCTGGCTTCTTTAAATTGTAGAAAAATAGGTTCGCCGGTTGCAGACATTAGCAAACTAATTCCGCAAAGTGTGCCAACACTACCTACGCCTACTACTTTTATAGCGAGATCATGGAGTGTATATCTGCTTAATAAAATCTGTTTTTCATCAGATAATGATTCGATGTATCGTTTATGAATTGTTTCGCCTTCTTTAAAAATTCGTTTTTCTTCGGGTCCAGTTGGGTGAAATATTAAAGGGGGATCGTCTTTTATGCGTGCTCTGGCTCCATCGAGATACGTCATTTTGGCGAATTCTTTTTCATGAGCCGTATATTCAGATGCTTTTTTGATTCTTTTATGCTGAAATTCTTTGAGCTCTTTATCGTGACCTAATTCAATAAGTTCAGCCAAATCAAGGTCGGCGTACCAAATTTGAAGTGCCGATAATTTACTGTACTCCAGCATATGTCTTTTGTAGCTGTCTGCAACATGCCATGCAAATGCTTTACAGTTTTTATTGGAGAATTTTCGCCATCTTCCGGCAATAACAAAACTGGTTGCCAGTCTTTTTATATCCCATTCCCATGGTCCGGGAAAAGTTTCATCAAAATCATTTATATCGAAGACCAATTTGCGTTCAGGGGTGGCAAATCCTCCAAAGTTCATTAAATGACAATCACCACAAAGTTGTAGATTAATTCCTGAAACTGGAGTATGAGCCAAATCTGCCGCCATAATAGCAGCAGCTCCTCTAAAAAAAGAAAAAGGAGATTCCATCATTCTGCTGTATCGAATGGGTAGTAAACTTTCTACTCTTCCGATGCTGGTTTGAATGAGAATATCTACAGGATCTTTTCTATTTTTAAATAAACTCCATTTTTGATGTGAAGAAAGAGGTATTTTTTTTCTAATAGATTTACCTTTTTCATATCGCTCTGCTTTTGAGGCGACCGGATCAAATTTGCTTTCAGTGGTATCTTTGAAATCAGTTGACATAACGTTTGTTTTATTTAGGAAACAAAAAGCTTAGATTTCGGGCGTGGTATTATTTTGATTTGTGTATCAAATATTTAAGATTCCGGGAATACAAACGTTACAACGGCTCTTAATCCCCAATCTGGTTTTATATTTTGATGCCCAACAATTGGAATTAAAGGTTGTACTGAAAACTGTACTGCCTGTTTTCCAAATTTTGTTATTCCGCCAATAGTTGGGTTTAAGGAAATGAGTGTTGTATTTCCTTCCCAATTTTGGGTCACTTCGGCATTTACACCTAAACTTGCTCCACTTTTATAACTATAAGAAAGAAACATTTGAGTGTAAAACTGGTTTACATCGGCCCGATCACTATTTCCTGCTACAGACCAAATTTGATTGGCTATAAAACCAATTGAAAGACCGTGTGCCTGATGCATGATTAATAAACTTGGGCCTAAACCAAATTTTTCTGTTCCTAAATACGTTTCGGTAGCAATTGGGACTAAAAAAGCCGGACCAATTCCGTAAATCAGTTTTTCGCTTTTAGGAGCAAAAAAAGCGGTTATAGTAGCATCACTTAATCCAAATTCATGCGTATTGAGTCCCGTAATATTTCGTTGATCGACAATAGGGAATATGTAGCGTGAGATTAAGTTTAGATTATCACTTAATTTAAACGGAATTACGGGTTGTACATTAACGGTATATTTAGTCCCGTTGTAAGGACCAATCCCGTAATTTAAATTATTCTGAAGTGGTACACTTATCAAACTTGCTACAGGATTTGCCAGTTTATCTGCAAGTTCCTGAGGACTGCTTCCTGGTTTATGATCTTCTTCTTGTGCAGTAATTGAAAATGGAATAGACAGCAGAACGATTAGTATGTACCATGTTTTTCTGGTGGTATTTGAAAAATAATTTTTCATAGAATAATAGTAATACGTTTAAAGTAAAGGAAGTGTAGAATTTTAATTCAGATGGTAATCTAAAATCTATTGATCCGCAAAAACTTTTTTCCAGTCATTTTTCATGTCAATAACATGCCATTTGTTTTTTGCGGCAGCATTTAAGGAAGCATTGTCTTTTTCCTGATAGCTGTATTCTCTTATAGAATCATTGTGGTTTACCAGTAATTGGAAAGATGGATATTTATTTCCCTGCGTATATTGCAACATTGCTATATCACCGGATCCTCCCTCATTTCCACAGGCAAAGACAGGACGTTTTCCAATATGCAACTGGATTCCAACAGGTTTTCCTTCTTTGTCATTAAAATGATCAAGAGCTGGTTCGCGCTGTATTGCATTATTAACTGCATCGTATTTGTATTTGAAAGAAGTTCCAACAACCTGATCTTTTGGAATTCCGTAAAAGTCCTGAGATATTGCTCTGACTACTTCTATGGTTCCTCCGGTTACGATATAGGTTTTAAAACCATTTGCGCGTAAATAAGTTAATAATTCTAATTGTGGCTGATAACGAATTTGTTTAACAGGCACGTTTTTTCCCGGATACTTTGCTCCGGCAAAAAAATCTTTAACGGCAGTTTCAAATGCTTCTTCGGTCATTCCGGTGTGGGTTGCGCCTACAAGTTCTATGAGGGCTTTATCTCCTCCTTTTTCAAAAAAAGCTTTGTCTTTTTCAATGACGGCTTTAAAAGGTTGTTTTTTTGCCAGTTCTGGTTTTGCTTCAACCATTTTTTGAACTTGGTAAAAAGCAAAAAGTTCTTGTACATAAGGTTTTTCTGCCCATAGCGTTCCGTCATTATCAAATGTGGCAATTCGATCTTCTTCCGGAATAAAATCAGGACTTCCTTTTTTGGTTACTTTCTCTACGTAGGCAATAATGTCACTTTTTAAAGTACCATCATTCCAGCTTGGCAATGGATCACCATTTGTGGTAGCTTCGGTTTGTTTGTTATCTGTTGTCGAAGAAGTTGCAGGATCTGATTTTTTGCACGATAAGAAAAGCAAAGCTACTATAAACAAAGAGTATATATTTTTTCTCATGATTCTTATATTAAGTAAAGAGATTCAGGTTTTTCAACCTGAATCTCTTAGATTATTTATTTTTTCTTTTTTGAAGCTGCCTCTTGTTCTTCTTTGATTTTTGGCATCACATTTTTCTCAACATACTCCTGAGCTTTTATGCTTTTTAGAGTCTGCTGTAAAATCGTAGTTGGATTAAAACTTGGTGGGAATGAACGTGGTGGATAGTCTTTAAAAGTTTCTGCAAAAACAAAAACTTCGTTCATTACGCCGTACATGGTCTGAACATGGTTAAGCTGCCAATCCCAGAATGTGTTTGAAGTTATATCAGCTCTTTCGTAAGGATCTTGAAATATGTTGAATATTTTTTGCAAACGTAATTCTGTCAATGGTTCAGCCCAAACCTGCATGGTACCTGGACTACGTTGTTCAGCAAATACATATTTATAATCGCCCTGACGCATACCTACCAATAAACCGTCATCATCAGAATAGAAGAATTTGTCTCTTACACTTTTTCCGCCTTCTAATAATTTAGTCTGGTCAAAACCATCTAAATGCACTTTGTAGTTTTTACCGTTTGCACTGTATCCTTTTAAAAGTTTGTTAACGATATCTGGTTCACCAGCAATTGAAGAAAAAGTTGGAATCCAGTCATTATGACTCATTAATTCATTTGTGATTGTTCCCGGTTTAATGTGACCTGGCCATCTTACGATACAAGGTACACGGAAAGCGCCTTCCCAGTTTGTATTTTTTTCTGAACGGAAAGAAGTCATCGCACCATCAGGCCATGTATTCATATGAGGACCATTATCTGTAGAATATACAACGATAGTATTATCGGCAATTCCTAAATCATCTAATGCTTTTAGGATGCTTCCAATAGTTTCATCGTGTTCGATCATACCATCAATATATTCACTGTCTCCGTGAGTATATCTGCCTCTGTGTTCTTTTCTAACATGTGTACGAAGGTGCATACGAGTAGCATTAAACCAGCAGAAAAATGGTTTACCAGAACTACTTTGTCTTTTAATAAAGTCTATTGCAGCTGCAGATGTTTCATCATCTACTGTTTCCATTCTTTTTTTGGTAAGGGCTCCTGTATCTTCAATTTTTTGTTTTCCAACTTTCCCAAAGCGAGGGTCAACGGTTGCATCGTCTACATTTGTTGCTACACATTTTAAAACACCTCTTGGGCCAAATTTTTTCAGATATTCAGGATCTTTTGGATAATCCGGCAATTCTGGTTCTTCCTCTGCATTCAGGTGATAAAGATTCCCGAAGAATTCGTCAAAACCATTTACAGTTGGTAAACTTTCATTACGGTCACCCACGTGGTTTTTACCAAATTGACCTGTTACGTAGCCTAAGCTTTTCATGATTCCCCCAACTGATGGATCTAACTGACTCATTCCCATTGGCGCACCAGGAAAACCTACTTTTGTAAGTCCGGTACGAATACCGTGCTGACCTGTTAAAAACGCCGCGCGACCGGCAGTACAGCTTTGTTCTCCATAATAATGTAGAAATCTCATTCCTTCATTTGCTAAACGATCAATATTGGGTGTGGTATAGCCCATTAAACCATCACTATAGGCACTTATATTGGTAATTCCAATATCATCACCCCAGAGGACTAAGATATTAGGTTGTTTTTTACTTTGTGCTGTAATAGAAGTTACCGAAAAAAATAATAACGCAAATGCTACAATTGCATTATTAAATCCGCATTTTGATTTGATTTGTTTCATGATAAAAAAATTCGTTAATAATTCTTGTTATGTATGAGTGGTATTAATTCAAAAAAATAAATGTGGAACGTGTATATTTTAAAAACATATCTTTTAGCATGTTGCATTTTTTTGATATGTTTCAAATTCATTTTAATTCAAATTTGGAACGAAACGATTTTTAACTTTTTGTTGGGTTTCTCAAATTTAACTAATAAATAAGCGAACAATAGTGTTTTATCGGACTGAGCTTGTTTCATTTTGTAAAATGAAACAACAAAATTTTAAAATTTGCACCAAAATGTTTCATATTGTAAAATGAAACAGTGTAAAAATTTGAATATTAAGTGTTTATGTATTTTGTTGGAAGGTTTGAGACCTATCAATTACTAAGAGGTTTTGTTGGCTTTTTTGAAAAAAAAAATAAACAAAAGGGTATTTAAAGTATATTATTTATATAAAGAAGGATCTTTTCTTGATGGAAAAAACATACAAAAACAGCATCTGACTCTTTTTTGAGTTGACTTTTTGATGTGTTATTGTAGGAAGTTATTGCTTTTTTTTTGCAACGATAAAGTTTTGGAATGCGTTATAAAATAAAAAAGCCACTTGTTAAAAGTGGCTTTTTATAGATATTTAGAAATATAATTATTCGATTTCAGATACTCTCATAGTGTTCACCATTCCTTTATCTTTAATTGGCATTGCAGCAAGATTAATTAAATAATCTCCTTTTGTAGCATAGCCTTTTTCAACTGCAATTCTATTTACATCTGTAACAGTATCATCAGTACTTTCGTCATTATCATAGAAGAATGATTTTACTCCCCATAATAAATTTAATTGTGTTAAGATTCTTTTGTTTGAAGTAAATACTAAAATATGAGCAGAAGATGGTCTCCATGCCGAAATTTGGAAAGCAGTATATCCACTGTTTGTTAACGTACAAATTGCTTTAGCTTCAATTTCATTTGCTAATAAAGCTGCTTGGTGACAAACTGTTTTAGTAACAAAACGTTTTGTTTTAATTTGTGGTGTATTTTGTGGAACCTGAATAAGCGGAGAGTTTTCTACAGCTTCGCAAATTTGTGCCATTCTCTGAATTACTTGCACCGGATAGTTTCCTGTTGCAGTTTCTCCAGACAACATTACAGCATCTGCACCATCCATTACTGAGTTAGCAACGTCATTTACCTCTGCTCTTGTTGGTGTTAAACTTGTAATCATTGTTTCCATCATTTGAGTAGCAACGATAACCGGAATTCTGGCAGTTTTTGCTCTTCTGATTAGGTCTTTTTGAACTAATGGTACTTCGTGAGCCGGAAGTTCAACTCCAAGATCTCCACGAGCTACCATTAAACCATCACAATAAGCTACAATTTTATCCATGTTCTCAAGAGCTTCCGGCATTTCAATTTTAGCAATAATCGGAATTTTAACATCAGAATGTTTAGCAATCAATTCTTGTAGGTCTTGTAAATCGCGAGGTGTTTTTACAAACGAAAGTGCGATCCAGTCTACTTTTTGTTCAATTGCAAAAATAGCATCAGCAATATCTTTTTCAGTTAAAGCCGGTAAAGAGATTTTTGTGTTTGGAAGATTAACCCCTTTTTTAGATTTTAATTCTCCACCCTGAATAACTTTAGCAACAACTTCTGTTTTTTTATCTGTAGAAACAATTTCGAAAATAAGTTTACCATCATCAAGCAAAATACGCTCTCCAACATTTACATCATTGGGGAAATTTTGATATTTCATGAATGCTTTTTGAGCAGTTCCAATAACATCCTCAGCAGTTGTAAAAGTGATATTATCACCATCATGAACAACTGTTCCTTCTTCCATTACACCAACTCTAAGTTTTGGCCCTTGCAAGTCACCAAGAATTGCAGTAGTATAACCAAACTCTTCGTTTAAGCCTCTAATAATATCGATTTTCTCTTTTACTCCTTCGTAATCAGCATGCGAAAAATTGATTCTAAACACATTAACCCCTGCCTCGATCATATCTTTGATAATCTCTCTCGTACTACATGCGGGACCAAGTGTAGCAACAATTTTGGTTTTCTTGTTTGTTAACATTTTTTTTAAAAAATTAGATTGTTTTTTGATTTTATTTTATTGGTGTCAACAGCATACACAGCTGCAACACTTTCTATTGAATTTAAATGTTGTTGAATTTCTGAAAAATCGACAGCCTCTTCGCTGTTTTCAATTTTCAGGAAAAAATCTACTTTTTTGAATTCAGGAAGTAAATGAATTGTTGTAGAAACCTCACTTGTTTCATTAGAAAACAAATTCTGGAAATCATTTGTACTCACGGAAATGATTTCATTTTTATTCTGAATCAAATTCCATGAAACAGCCTTTTCAGAATCATAATAATAAAATCTCGAAAAATTTGCCTCGCCTTCTTTTGTTTGAGCATGGATCTCGTTTTTGCTCTTACTTAAGTTAATCGGAAGGTTTTTATTGATAAAATAGGCCAATCTATAATCTTCTAATGAAGTATGAATTGCCATTAAATAATAATCAATTTCGTCAAATTCGTCTAAATCCAATCTATGAATAGCCATGTCATGAAAAATCAAGTTGTAAATATACTATTTCTAACGGAGCATCAATAGCTATAAACGGTATGTTTTTGTTAATTTATAAACGAAAACGATATAGCCTTGAGAAAATTACAGCAATTTTGTAATTATTTCTTGTCAATTTTTTCCTGAAATGCAAAATAAGCACGTTGGGATGCTTTTTCTTCTGCTTTCTTTTTCGAAGTTGCTCGCGCTCTAGCGATTACTTTATCGTCTATGCTTAATTTGACACCAAACAAGCGTTGTCCGTCAATGCCGTTATCTTCAAAAATGTCATAATGAAAAACTCTTTTTTCTTTCTGACACCATTCTATAACTAAGCTTTTATAGCTAATTACTTTTCCTTCAAGTCTTGCAATATCGACATAAGGTGTAACTACTCTTTTTTGAATAAATTTTTCGCAATAAGAATAGCCTTTATCCAGATAAATTGCTCCAATAAGCGATTCAAAAATATTACCATGAATATTTTCTCCAAAGTGTTGCACAGGAACTTTGCTTTCTACAAAACGCACCAAATTTAAATCTTTACCGAGTTCGTTTAAGTGTTCACGGCTTACAATTTTTGAGCGCATTTTTGTTAAATAACCTTCATCGCCATTAGGTGCTTTGTTGAACAAATGTGCAGCAATAACGGCACTTAACATAGCATCTCCCAGAAATTCTAAACGTTCGTAATTTATCGGATGACCCGCTTCGTCAAGCTTATTTGATGATCTGTGAGTGAAGGCTTTTCGGTAAAATTCGATATTTGAAGGCTTAAAACCAAGAATTTTCTGAATAGTGTCAAAAAAAATCCCGTCTTCTAGAGAACGGGATTTAGAAAATATTTTTTTGATAATATTCATAAACAGAAATTACTCAGCAATTTTTTTAAACAATACGCAAGCATTGTGTCCACCAAAACCAAAAGTGTTACTCATTGCAACATTTACCTCTCTATGTTGAGGTTTGTTTAAAGTAAGGTTTAAAGATGGATCAATTTTCTCATCTACAACAGTATGGTTAATCGTTGGAGGAACAATTCCGTGCTTCATTGCTAAGATTGAAGCAATTGCCTCAATAGCTCCGGCAGCACCAAGTAAGTGTCCTGTCATTGATTTTGTAGAGTTGATATTGATGTTTTTAGCATGTTCGCCAAAAACTGCACTAATTGCTTTTAATTCTGCAACGTCTCCTAATGGAGTAGAAGTTCCGTGAGTATTGATGTGATCAATATCTTCAGGATTCATTCCTGCATCTTTCAATGTGTTTTTCATTACTGCGATAACACCAATTCCTTCCGGGTGTGGAGCTGTTAAGTGGTATGCATCAGAAGACATTCCGCCTCCTCCAATTTCGCAATAAATTTTTGCACCTCTGGCTTTTGCATGTTCGTAATCTTCAAGAACCAAAGCACCTGCACCTTCACCTAATACAAAACCATCTCTGGTTCCGTCAAAAGGTCTTGAAGCTGTTTCAGGACTTTCATTTCTTGTTGATAAAGCGTGCATAGAGTTAAAACCTCCCATACCGGCAATGGTAATAGCAGCTTCAGAACCACCAGAAACAATAACGTCACACATTCCTAAACGAATGTAGTTGAAGGCATCGATTAATGCATTTGCAGAAGATGCACATGCAGAAACAGTAGTGTAATTTGGTCCCATATAGCCATTACGCATAGAAATATGCGCAGGAGCGATATCGGCAATCATTTTAGGAATAAAAAACGGATTGAACTTTGGAGTTCCATCGCCTTTAGCATAATAAATTACTTCTTCCTGGAAAGTTTCTAAACCTCCAATTCCTGCTCCCCAGATAACACCAACTCTAGTTTTGTCGATATTATCATTTGTAAGTCCAGCATCTTTAATAGCTTCATCACTGGCAGCAATTGCATATTGAGCAAATTTATCCAGTCTGCGAGATTCCTTGCGATCCATGTAATCTTCAATATTGAAGTTTTTTACTTCGCAGGCAAATTTCGTTTTATGCTTTTCTGTATCATAATATGTAATAGGAGCCGCTCCGCTAACCCCATTCACAAGTGCATTCCAATATTCCTGGATGTTATTTCCAATAGGAGTAAGTGCACCTAATCCTGTTACAACAACTCGCCTTAATGCCATAAATATGTGTTTTGTACTTTAAACAAATAAAACCCACGCTTTCTTAACACTATTGTTACTTAAGAGCCATGGGTATTACAATATAAATATATCTTTTTGATTGAAAATCAATCGAAATTTAAATTTTAAAAAAAATAATAACACCCGATTTTTAGAAAATCCAATTTTTCAAAAAACAAATCCCAATTTTGGAATTTGGACATTCAAATTTGGAATTTTTAAAATTCGGGTGTGGTATTATTATTTTTTAGCTTCTTCGATATAAGAAATAGCTTGACCTACAGTAGCAATGTTTTCTGCTTGATCGTCTGGAATTTGAATATCAAATTCTTTTTCGAATTCCATAATAAGCTCAACAGTGTCTAATGAGTCAGCTCCTAAATCATTAGTGAAGCTTGCTTCTGTTACAACTTCGTTTTCGTCAACACCTAATTTGTCTACGATAATCGCTTTTACTCTTGATGCAATGTCTGACATAATCTTTAATTTTAGAATTTAATTTGTTGGCAAAAATAAAAAACTTTATTTTAAAACAACTATTTAGTTTATAAATGTAACACTAATTTATAAAATTAATTTCAAGAAAGCCGATTTAAAGCTATTTATTTTCGATTTTTATTCCGTTTTTTGCAGTATTAAAATTAACTCTTTTATGAAAAAAATTATCGTTTTTGCCTCAGGATCAGGAACTAATGCGGAGAACATTATAAAGTATTTTTCGAATACTGAAATTGGAAAGGTTGTTTCTGTTTTTACAAATAATGCTTCGGCAAAAGTTATCGAAAGAGCAAAAAATCATCAAATTCCAGTCGAAATCTTCTCAAAAAACGAACTTTTAGAGAGAAATGTACTACAAAAAATACAAGAAATCGACCCGGATTTGATAGTTCTTGCCGGTTTCTTATTGAAGTTTCCAGAAAACATAATTGAACAATATCCTAACAAAATAATTAATATTCACCCGGCGCTTTTGCCTAATTATGGAGGTAAAGGAATGTATGGTATGCACATACACAGGGCTATCGTTAACAATAAGGAAAAGGAAACCGGAATTTCAATACATTATGTAAACGAAAATTACGATGAAGGCGGGATTATTTTTCAGGCAAATGTAGCGTTAACAGAGGATGACACACCAGAAACTGTTGCCGAAAAAATTCATGAATTAGAACAAAAACATTTTCCGGAAATTATCAGGACTATCTTAGAGCAATAAATTGCTTTAGATCATTAGACTTCTTAGAAAATCTAACGATCTATATCTAAGAAATCTATAATGTCTAAAAATCTAAGAAGTCTAAAATGACCCACGAAGTACACATATATACAGATGGCGCTGCAAAAGGAAATCCCGGAAATGGAGGTTATGGCGTAGTAATGGAATTGGTTGGAACGCCACATAAAAAAGAATTCTACGAAGGTTTTCGCCTAACAACCAATAATAGAATGGAGCTTTTGGCTGTAATTGTTGGTCTAGAAAAGTTGAAGAAACCCAATATGAAAGTTTTAGTAGTCTCTGATTCTAAATATGTGGTAGATTCTGTTGATAAAAAATGGGTGTTGGGCTGGGAGAAAAAGAAATTTGTCGGCCGAAAGAATCCCGATTTGTGGAAAAGGTTTTTAGTTTCTTATCGCAAACACCAGGTTGATTTTAAATGGATAAAAGGTCATAACAATCATCCTCAAAACGAACGCTGCGATCAATTGGCTGTAATGGCATCGCAACAGCCGAAACTTTCTATAGATGTTTATTACGAAACAATCGGATCTAAAGAATAAAAAAAAAGCATCAAATATTTGATGCTTTTTTTTTATTTCCTTAAGTTTTTATTCTTCTTTATCAATGTCTTTTGCAGTTTTAAAACCGACTAAAAGTCCAATACCGGCCATTATAAAAATAATTGAAGGATAAACCGCCCCATCATTTAATGACGTATAAGTGGTGATTAATAAAGCAATAAAAATTCCAACGCCGCTACCTATTAATAAGAAAGCAAGATTTACAACAAAAATTTTCCAGATAGAACCGCCTTTACCTCTTCCTTTTAAGAATATACTGGCATCAACACCTTTTTCTATAAGAGCCAGGCGCTCTCGGTTTCTTGTTGAATAAATTAGATAGACAATCCCAAAGATTGTTGCACAAAAACTAAATGGTACTAATACTTCTGGACCCATGATTTATATTTTTTAATTGATTGATATTCCATATGACGACATCTTTTTGATTGAGGTTACAGCTTTTGTGAAATAATTTTCAAATTTTTAAATTCCAAATTCCAAAAGTCGCTGATGATCAATTACTTTTGATAATAAAATTATTTTCAACATCACAACTTTGTCAAAGTTTTAAACTTTGACAAAGTTCACTTATAGTTCCATCAATTGGAATTTGGAATTTAAATTTTGAGATTTTCTTTCAAGTTGGAATTTAAAAATTTGAAATTTAATTTTCTAATTCTTGTAACCTAAACAAACAACATGTCGTCCTATATAATATGAGTACATTAAATGATCAGCATTATATCGATAAAATTCTGCAGGGCGAAACAAATTTGTTTGCCGTGCTGGTTGATCGTTATAAAGATATGATCTTTACTTTGTCGCTCAAGATAGTCAAAAATAGGGAAGAAGCCGAAGAAGCTGCACAGGATACTTTTATTAAAGCATTTAATTCTTTAAGTAAATTTAAAGGAGATTCTAAATTTTCGACCTGGATTTATAAAATTGCTTATAATGCCAGTTTAGATCGTGTGAAGAAAAATAAAAAAGAAGATAATACTATTTCGATAGATGAATTTTCTTCACATTTAGTTAAAACAATGGATAACGCTTTAAGTGCTTTAGAAGACAAAGAACGAAAGCAGGCTATTCAGAATTGTTTAAATTTGTTACCAAGTGATGACAATTTTTTGCTGACTTTATTTTATTTTGAAGATCAGAATTTAGAAGAAATTGGAAAAATCATGAATATAAATGCTAATAATGTCAAGGTAAAATTATTTAGAAGCCGACAGAAATTAGCAACCATTTTAAAAAAGCAGTTAGAACCCGAAATAATTGAGTGTTATGAAAGAGAGCGATAAAAATTTAGAAAATCTTATTGATAAAATGATGGCCGAAAACACTTTGCAATCGCCATCTGCTGATTTTACTTCGAACTTGATGTCGCAAATTCTTGTTGCGGAAAAAGCGAAAATTAAACCTTATAAACCCTTGATTTCAAAATCGATGTGGGTATTTATTGGAAGTGCAGTTCTTCTTCTAGTTGTTTACAATATTCTTTTTGCTGGCGCAGAAAACAATTTGGAAATAGGTAAAGTGTACTCAGATAAAATTTCTGCAATCTTTTCAGGAGTACATTTTTCAAAAAGCATATTATATGCAATTTTAATTGTTCCTTTTATGATATTGATCCAGATTGGGGTTTTGAAAAATTATTTTGATAAGAAGTATCAGTTGTAATATCATTTTAAAGAAAAAAAATGAAAATAAACTGCCATTTTAAAAGCATTTTAAGAGCAAAAATAGTCTTCACTTATTTTTTCTTAATGCTATTATTTTCTGTACCTAGTTGTGTATTTGCAATTTCATCAAACGTTACTATTAAAGAAATAAAATTTGTTAGTGAAGGAGTTTCACTTGCAGGAACTATTTTTACACCAAATAAAATACAGGCAGCCGTTGTAATTGTTCATGGATCTGGACAAGAAAAAAGAATGATAGATTTTGCAACAATTCTAGCCAATAATGGAATTGCAGTTTTAACGTATGATAAACGCGGAGTTGGAGAATCTGGAGGCGTATATGCCGGTCCTGAAGTAGGAACCAACAATGTTGATTTCGCAAACCTGAATCTTTTATCTTTAGACGTTAGCACTGCCGTAAATACTTTGTCTAAATTTTTATTAAATGATCAAATACCAATTGGTTTAACAGGAGGTAGTCAAGCCGGATGGATAATTCCATTGGCTGCAGAAAAAAATAAAAAAGTCAAATTTATGACGATATTCAGCGGAGCACTTATAACAGTAAAAGAACAATTGAGATTCCAGTTTTATACAAATGGTGATCAAAATTTTTGGGATACGCACTCAGAGGAAGAGGCGAGAAAACACATATTCAATGATCCGGACAGATATGAGTTTATTGATACAAATACCAATGCTATTCTTTCTAAATTATCAATTCCAGGATTCTGGATTTTTGGAGGTAAAGACATTCAAGTTCCTGTGAAACTATCAATGGAATATCTCGAGAAATTAAAATCTAAAGGAAAACATTATGAATATAAATTGTTTCCAGACTTGGGGCACAACACAGCATTTTCAGATTCTGACGAACCTATGAGGGATGCAATTAATTGGATAAAAAACACAAGTAAGTTAAAGAATCCTAAGTAAAAAAAATATCACACTATTATTCTAGATGTTTTAGGTGGTAAAAGAAAAAATATCAACTATAATATTCCTACATATTTAATTTTTAATTATTTTATTTGTAATTTTGTGTCAGTAACATTAAATTAAAAAAATGATACAAAAGACCATTACTCCTAAGGATAAAATTGTTAATCTTTCAATTGAAATTCCAAAAAAATACATTGGAAAATCATTGAAAGTATCGATCGATTTCAATAATGAAGTTGATCAAATCAAACATGATTTATCTAAAGAAGACTTTGTAAAGTGGGTTGAAAATGCCGAAAAATCACCAACAATGTCTTTGGAAAAGTTTAACGAGAAATGGGAAGAAAAGAAACTCAAGATTCAAAACAATATACATTAGATATTACACAGAATTATTTTCAAAATTTAGAAGAAATTGTTGACTATATCGCTTTTGAAAAGTTGCAACCTTTAAATGCAATTAAAATTGGTAATGGAATAAACAAAACTTTGAACAGAATAATTAATGACCCCCTCATTTATTCTGAATGTGAAAATCTCCCCACAAAAACTAAAATTTACAGAGAAGTCAATTACAAAACTTGGCTAATTGTGTTTAAAGTAAAAAGATATCATATTACTATTCTTGGTGTTTTAAGTGGTAAAAGAAAAAAATCTTCTTTTAAAAGACTTAAATAAAATTCGAAACATTTTTTAAAAAATAAATTGTTTTTTAAATTCATAAAACATATTTTAAGATCTTCAGCAAATCAATTTTAAAAACCTCATTTACAGGTATTTTACTACGAAATCGTTGTCTTTTTTTTAAGAAAAATTTGAGAGTCTAAACCGTTGCAATATTGTAACTTATGAAGTATCTTTGCACCCTAATTCGAAATTCATAAAATGAATAAATTATTGATTGTTGGAACAGTAGCTTTCGACGCGATTGAAACTCCTTTCGGAAAAACAGATAAAATATTAGGTGGTGCTGCAACATACATTGGTTTATCAGCATCCTTTTTTAACTTGCAATCGGCTATTGTTTCTGTAGTTGGAGACGATTTTCCTCAAGAACATTTAGATTTATTGACTTCAAAAAATATTGATATCTCTGGTATCGAAATTGTAAAAGGTGGTAAAACTTTTTTCTGGAGCGGTTTATATCATAATGATCTAAACTCAAGAGATACTTTAGTTACTGAATTAAACGTTTTGGCAGATTTTCAGCCAAAAGTTCCTCAAAACTACAAAGACGCTGATGTTGTGATGTTAGGAAACTTACATCCGTTAGTACAAAGCAGTGTTTTAGATCAAATGGAGAAAAAACCAAAATTAGTTGTTTTAGATACAATGAATTTTTGGATGGACTGCGCTCTTCCTGAATTATTAGACGTTATCAAACGTGTAGATGTAATTACAATTAATGACGAAGAAGCAAGACAACTTTCTGGTGAATATTCATTAGTAAAAGCAGCTGCCAAAATCCAGGATATGGGACCAAAATATGTGGTGATCAAAAAAGGAGAACACGGAGCACTTTTATTCCACAACAGAGAAGTATTCTTTGCACCGGCTTTACCATTAGAAGATGTTTTTGATCCAACAGGAGCAGGAGACACTTTCGCAGGTGGTTTCTCTGGGTTTATTGCACAAAGTGAAAATATTTCATTTAACAATATGAAGAATGCAATTATTTACGGTTCAAATTTAGCTTCATTCTGTGTAGAAAAATTTGGAACTGAAAGGATGGAAACATTAAGCAAAGCAGAAGTAGCGATTCGATTACAGCAATTTAAGTCGTTAACTCAGTTTGACATAGAAATATAATGCCCAAAAGCCTCGATAACACGGGGCTTTTTTTATTACGTTAATACACACAACTTACAACAACACACAAAAACAAAAACAATGAGCGACGCTTTAAAACACGAATGTGGTATAGCCTTAGTTAGACTTCTTAAACCGCTTGAATATTATAAAGAAAAATACGGAACTGCTTTTTACGGAATTCAGAAAATGTATTTGATGATGGAAAAACAGCACAACCGTGGACAAGACGGAGCTGGTTTTGCAAGTATAAAATTGGATGTTGAACCTGGACAACGCTACATAAGCAGAGTTCGTTCTAATCATGCTCAGCCAATACAAGATGTTTTTAAACAAATTAATGAACGCATTAGCGAAGAATTAAAAGAATATCCGGAACTTGGTGATGATATCAAAGAGCTTAAAGAAAAGATTCCATATATAGGAGAATTATTCTTAGGTCACGTTCGTTACGGAACTTTTGGAAAAAACAGCATCGAGAGTGTACATCCATTTTTACGTCAAAGTAACTGGATGCACCGTAACCTGATTTTGGCAGGAAACTTTAATATGACAAATGTTAAAGAACTTTTTGAAAATCTGGTTGAACTTGGGCAACATCCAAAAGAAATGGCTGATACTGTTACGGTAATGGAAAAAATTGGTCACTTCTTAGACAAAGAAGTAATGCAATTATACCAAGACTGTAAAGCAGAAGGCTACTCAAAAAGAGAGGCTTCTCCAGTAATTGCAGAACGTTTGGATATTGCAAAAATATTACACCGCTCTGCTAAAAATTTAGATGGAGGTTATGCAATGGCTGGTTTACTTGGTCATGGTGATGCTTTTGTTTTTAGAGATCCTGCAGGAATTCGCCCGGCTTACTTCTATCAGGATGATGAAGTAGTTGTTGTGGCTTCTGAACGTCCTGTTATTCAAACGGTATTTAATGTACCTTTTGAAAGCGTACAGGAAATCGATCCGGGGAATGCTTTGATTATTAAGAAAAATGGAAAAGTATCAATGGAGCAAATCCTTGAACCAACCGTTAAAAAAGCGTGTTCATTTGAAAGAATTTATTTCTCAAGAGGAAGTGATGCAGAGATTTATCAGGAGCGTAAAGATCTGGGTAAATTAATTTTACCGGCAGTACTTAAATCAATTGACAGCGATACAGATAATACTGTTTTCTCTTATATTCCAAATACAGCCGAAACTTCATTTTATGGTTTAGTCGAAGCTGCTCAGGATTTCTTAAATCAAAGAAAGAACAATTATATTTTAGCAAACAGAAATACACTAACTGCTGAAACATTACAGGAATTATTAGCTGTAAAAATACGTACAGAGAAAGTTGCAATTAAAGATGCGAAACTTAGAACGTTTATTACAGAAGATAGTAGCCGTGATGATTTAGTAGCGCACGTATATGATGTTACATACGGGGTAATTAAACCAACCGATAATTTGGTAATTATTGATGATAGTATTGTTCGTGGTACGACATTAAAAATGAGTATCATTAAAATGATGGATCGTTTAAATCCTAAACGTATTGTAATTGTTTCATCGGCACCACAAATTCGTTATCCTGATTGTTACGGAATCGATATGGCAAAACTAGAAGGACTTGTTGCTTTTAGAGCTGCATTGACTTTATTAAAAGAAAGAAACTTATATTATATAGTTGACGAGGTTTACGCTAAATGTAAAGCACAGGAAAACTTTGATGATAAAGATGTTGTAAACTACGTAACTGCAATATACGATCAATTTACACCAGAAGAGATTTCAGATAAAATCGCTGAGATGTTAAGCTCTCCTGAAATTAATGCAGAAGTGAAAATTATTTTCCAAAAAGTAGAAGATTTGCACATTGCATGTCCGAAAAATTTAGGTGACTGGTATTTTACAGGAGATTATCCTACACCAGGAGGAAATCGAGTTGTAAACAGAGCTTTTATGAATTTTTATGAAGGAAAAGACGCCAGAGCGTATTAATAAAATACTAATAAAAGGTTAATTTGTGCATTTCATCGGTTTTTTTTGCCGTTCATCCTGTTTGTTTGGTGAAAATGAAAAGCAATGATACTTTTGAAATACCATAACATTAGTAGGTTAAGTTTATGGTAGATTTGGGGCAAAAAGGGTGGAAGCAATTCCACCTTTTTTATTTTATTCAGATAAGTATTTACAAAAGAGATTACTAGAATCACTTTATCGAAAATATTTACCATTCATCTAAAAAGTTTTTTTACTACATATAGTCGCCATATATTTACTGAACCATAACATTAGTAGGTTAAGTTTATGGTAGATTTGGGGCAAAAAAGGCGAAAGAGATTTCGCCTTTTTTATTTTTTATACCTCTCTTACTTTCTACAAAACAAAGTGTTCCCTTTATCGGATATATTTACCATTCATCTAAAAAGTTTTTTTGCTACAAATAGCTGTCATACATTTACAGAACCATAACATTAGTAGGTTAAGTTTATGGTAGATTTGGGGCAAAAAAGGCGAAAGAGATTTCGCCTTTTTTATTTTATGTTCAGAAGAAAGAAAATAGAGCAAAGAATAAAGATTGTTGAACATAATTTATATGGAAACAAAAAAAGACGGATAGCAATCAGGCCATCCGTCTTTTTTCTTTACTCTATATTCTATTTTCTTATTTGTCTAAAGCAAATCTTCTAGATACTTCTGTCCAGTTAATTACATTAAAGAAAGCTTCGATGTAATCTGGTCTTCTGTTTTGGTAGTTTAAGTAGTAAGCGTGCTCCCAAACATCCATTCCTAAAATTGGAGTTCCACCGTGACCAGCAACTTCTGGCATTAATGGATTATCTTGATTTGGAGTACCTACAACTTCTAATTTTCCTCCTTTTTGAACTGTTAACCAAGCCCATCCAGAACCAAATTGAGAAGCTCCCGCTTTAGCAAATTTTGCTTTAAATTCTTCAAAAGTTCCAAAAGAAGCTTCGATTGCTGCCAATAAATCGCCAGTTGGTAATCCTCCTCCGTTTGGAGACATTACAGTCCAGAATAAATTGTGGTTGTAAAAACCTCCACCATTGTTGCGAACTGCAGCATTAGATTTATCTAAGTTGATTAAGATATTTTCGATTGTTTTTCCTTCCAAATCTGTCCCTGCAATAGCAGCATTAAGATTTGTTGTGTATGCATTATGATGTTTAGAATGGTGAATTTCCATTGTACGAGCATCAATATGTGGTTCTAATGCATCATATGCATAAGGTAATTGTGGTAATTCAAAAGCCATGATATTATGATTTTTATGATTTATAATAATTTATCCAAATTTAGACATTTAACTTTGGAATTGAAAATACTATTTCGTTATTATTCAATTTAATAAATTTATAATTCGATTTTTAAAGTCTTAAATGCTTGTAAATCTTTATTTTCCATTAAAAGTCGTCATCGTGTTTTCCAATCCGGCAGTTCCAAATGATTTTATAATTTCTGCCGATACTTCAAGACGTTCTGCCAATTTTGCTTTTTCCTCTTCGTCCCATTCACCTAAAACATAATCAACCTGTTGCCCTTTTTTAAACTGATCACTGATTCCAAATCTAAAACGGGTATATTGTTGTGTATTTAATACCAAATTGATGTTTTTTAGGCCATTATGACCTCCGTCACTTCCTTTTGGTTTAATTCGGATAGTTCCGAAAGACAAATTCAAGTCATCGGTAATTACTAAAATATTTTCCAGAGGAATATTTTCTTTATCCATCCAGTATTTTACCGCTTTTCCGCTGAGATTCATATAAGTATTTGGTTTCAGAAGAAAAAAAGTTCTGCCTTTAAATTTATATTCCGCCAAAGCACCCAATTTTACCGTTTCAAAAGAAAGGCCTTCTTTTTTGGCTAAAAAATCAAGTACCTTAAAACCAATGTTGTGTCTTGTATTTACGTATTCGGCACCAATATTACCAAGTCCTACGATTAGATATTTTTTACTCACGTTTTTTATATTGTTTTTTTGGTGTTCGTGAACCTCCGGTTTCATATAGTCTATGTTCTCTTCTTTTTGTGGTGATGAAAACAGTTTTGTTATCCATTTTATCATAAGGCAAAAGTAATCTTAATTAGATAATTAGACAATTAGATAATTCATGAATATTAAGTAATAATATAATTGCAGAAGTAGTTTTTGCAATAGCAATACAAGGATTTTATAAAACGTTTCTTTAGTGCAGAAAGTCTTTAATTATAAACAATAACGATATAAATAAGCGAAGAACTAAGCTGTGTAACTATATAATAAAGGATTTTTGTACTTTTATGATATAATCCCAAAACGAGATCATTTTGATAAATTTCAATCCATTACAACTTTTTCAGACCAAAGGAAAAATCAAGAAAGTTTACAGAGAAGCAAAAGCCTCTTATTTAAATCGAATTCGTTTTGCAGTTGGAATGTTTTATTTTGGTATGGGTTTGAGTTTTGCGACCTGGGCAAGCCGAATTCCCGATATTAAAACCGCTTTGCATTTAACCGAAGGTGATTTAGGATCGATACTTTTTGCCCTGCCAATGGGGCAATTGGTTATTATGCCTTTTTCGGGAAAAATGGTTACCAAATTTGGAAGTCATCGCATCCTGGTTTTCTCTTTAATCATGTACGTTTTGTGTCTGGCAAATTTAGGCTTGGCAACAACAGCTTTTCAATTATCTGTTGGCTTATTTCTGTTTGGTTTATTTGGGAATTTAGCCAACATAGCCGTAAATACGCAAGGCGTTTATACCGAAGTACTTTTTAGAAAAACAATCATGTCTTCTTTTCATGGCATGTGGAGTTTTGCCGGATTTACGGGAGCTTTAGTAGGCTTAGGGATGCTGGCTTTAAATCTAACTCCGTTACATCATTTTATAATCGTTGGAGCGGTTGTCCTGCTAATGGTTGCCTTTAACTTTAAATTTTTGGTCAAAGCCAAAGAAAAAATTAAGCATAAAACAGAGAAAAAGAAATTGTTCGCAAAACCGGATGCTACTTTAATCTGGTTGGGCGTTATTGGTTTTTGCAGTATGGCAAGCGAAGGCGTAATGTTTGACTGGAGCGGTGTTTATTTTAAAGATATTGTAAAAGCTCCCGGACCATTGGTAATTTTAGGATATACCTCGTTTATGATCATGATGGCGAGCGGAAGATTCTTAGGCGATGGTCTTATTAATAAATTTGGCCGTGAGCGTGTTATGCAAATTAGTGGCGTTATGATTTCTGCCGGACTTTTTACAGCCGTTTTTCTTCCTTATATTATTCCTTGTACTATTGCTTTTATGGCTGTTGGTTTGGGTGTTGCTACTATTGTTCCTACCGTTTATAGTTTGGCAGGAAAAAACCCGACCGTTCCAGCAGGAGAAGCTTTAACAATAGTTTCGAGCGTAAGTTTTCTTGGCTTTTTAATGGGGCCACCGGTAATTGGTCATATTGCTCAAAACTTTGGACTCCAGTTTTCTTTTGCCTTTATCGGAATCTTTGGTGTTCTGATTGCTTTTATGGTTTCTAAAATTAGAGTAACAGCATAATTCTGCTTTTCTCATTTTTGATTAATATTTAATAAAATTATAGGAATTTACTTAGTTTTTAGTATTTTCGCAATGACTTACACTTTCATGAAAAGGCAGAGCGAAGCTTCGTAGCTTCGTGTGCTAATTATTTAACGGAAAAGACCGGAATCGGTTTTATTTCCTGTCATTAAAAAGAAGTGAAAATGAGTCACAAAGAAAAAGCAAAGAAATCGAAAACCACAAATGCAAGTTCTGACCTAAAAAGAACATCCGAAATCTTATCTGTTCGCCGTATTAAAACATATTCTTTTCATAGAATATCGCGTTCTACAGACATGTACAATCGCAAACCTAAAGTAGTTCCGTTAATTCGTCTTTGTGGCAATTGGTTACAGGGAGCGGGATTTATCGTCGATAAAGACTTAACCATTACTGTCATGAAAGATATGATAGTAATAAAACCCACAAAAGAAATATAAAGTGATGGAGTAATCTTAATCTAATTTCTGAAAAACCCGCTCATTTCTTGTTTTTTATTTTTGATTAATATTCAATAAAATTTGTAAGAATTTATTTAATATTAAATATTTTGCCTATATTTGAATTTATAGCAATATCACTTTTCCAAAAGCCAATTTTATCTTTTGAATAAAGGATTATCATCCTAAAATTATTTTCAAAGTAAATTGGATTTTTAAATGGTTAAAAAATACTTAGTCTTTTTCTTTATTACATGTTTCTTTAATTCTGCTTTTTCACAAACAGAAATCACTGTAACCGGAATTGTTATTGATACCCGAACTCAAAATCCGTTGGAAAATGTAGTGGTGACGATACAAAATACTGCTGTGATGGGCCTCACATCAAAAACAGGGAAATTTGAACTACATATATTTCCCAAAAAAGAGCAATTACTTTTGCTGAGAAGTCAGGGTTATAAAGATTTCCTTTTAAAAGTACGGTCTAATTCAGGACAAAATATAGATCTTGGTATTTTACAACTAGAAGATACATATTCAGACGAAGTTCCGGCAGCATTGATTACGTTGTCTGATAGTGATTTTTCGGATGACAGCAGTTCATCTGAAATGACTTCTGGACTTTTGCAATCTTCAAAAGATGCTTTTATGCAAGCGTCGGCATTTAATTGGGGACAGACCCGATTTAGGGTTCGCGGGCTCGATAGTGAAAACGGTACCATGATGCTCAACGGAATGGTCATGAATAAAATTTATGACGGAAGACCACAATGGGGTAATTGGGGAGGTTTAAATAGTGTTCTTCGTAATCAGGAATTTTCAGTAGGAACAGCATTTTCAAATTATACTTTCGGTGGAATTTTAGGAACACAACAAATTTTTACGCAAGCTTCTTTATATCGTAAAGGAGTTTCACTTACGTTTTCAGGAAGTAATACAACGTATTCCTGGCGGGCAATTGGAACCTATGCATCGGGAATGAATGCGTCGGGTTGGGCATATGCAATTTCGGCTGGTAAAAGATGGGCTGACGAAAGTTATTTTGAGGGAACAAGTTTTAATGCTGATTCTTTTTTTATTAGCGTAGAAAAGAAATTAAATAAGAGGCAATCCCTAAATTTTACCGGATTCTATACGCCAAATTCCCGCGCTAAAAATTCTGCCAATACAAATGAAGTAACCAGTTTAATGGGGGAAAAGTACAATTCGTATTGGGGATATCAGAATGATAAAAAACGAAATGCGAGAGTGAAAAATATCGAAGAGCCACTGTTTATGTTAAATCATTATTTTAAAATTGATGATAAAACAAATCTGAATTCGAGTGCGATGTATCAATTCGGAAAAGTGGGAAACAGTAATTTAGATTATCAAAATGCAGATAGTCCGGACCCTGTTTATTATAAAAAGATGCCGAGTTATTTTAGCTCTCTTTACGCAAAAGACAAGGGGGAATTTTCAGGTGATTTTACTCCGGATTATGAAAAGGCAGAGAAAAACAGAATTGCATTTCTCGCTAATCCTCAAATTGATTGGAACGAAATTTATCTGGCAAATCAAAAACCTGGTAAAAACGGTTTTGAACCTGCAAAAAGTCATTATGTTTTGTACGAAGACAGAACCGATGATCGAACTTTTGCACTGAATTCTAATCTAAATAAACAAATTACGCCTAATATTTCTTTTGATGGAGGATTTACTTTTCGGAATCTAAAATCCCATAATTTTCAGTATTTACTGGATCTTCTTGGTGGAGCATATTTTGATGATATTGATCCTTTTTATAAAGGAAGTCTTTCGCAATCTGATTTGCAAAATCCTAACAGACAAGTAAAAGTAGGGGATACATATGGCTATAATTATAATTTTTTGGCAAATGTTCTGGATGCTTTTGCACAGTTTAAATTTTCCTATAATAAAACAGAATTTTATTTGGCACAATTGTATTCGATATCCGATTATCAAAGGGAAGGATTGTATCAAAACGGACTTTATCCGACAAATTCTTTAGGAAAAAGCGCAAAAGTCAATTTTGAAAACTTCGGTTTTAAAGGCGGTTTTACCTATAAAATCTCAGGAAAACAATTGTTGTTTTTTAATGGAGCTCATCTTACCCGAGCACCTTCATTACGAAATACGTTTTCTAATTCACGCTTAAATAATACGGTCATTGATGGTGTTGAAAGTGAAAACATTAGTAGCGCCGAGCTTAATTATGTTTATCATTCCCCAAAATTGAAATTGCGTTTATCGACTTATTATACTTTAATTAAAAACGCCTCACAAACCTCTTTTTTTTATGCTGAAGGAATCTTTGATAAGGGAGCTGGTTACGATGCTGTGGATGCTTTTGTAAGTCAGACTTTAACACACTTGGATAAAAAAAATAGTGGAGCAGAATTAAGTTTCGAATATCAAATGTTGTCCACTTTAAAAACGACTTTTTCAGTCGCATACGGGAGTTATATTTATAATAGTAATCCAAATGTTACCATTACAAATGATGCCAATTTAGCCAAGACCAATACGCCGGTAACTTTTGATTTTGGGCCGTCATATCTTAAAGATTACAAACAAGCGGGAACTCCGCAACAAGCTTTTTCATTAGGATTAGAATACCGTGATCCAAAATTTTGGTGGATAGGAACCAATATTAATTATTTGGCAGAAAGTTATATTGATGTCTCTCCAATTTCCAGAACGCGACAATTCTATATCAATTCAATAAATGGTTTTCCGTTTCCAGAGGCAACTTCTGAAAGGGGAGATGAATTACTAAAACAGGAAAAATTTAATCCTGTGACTTTGCTAAATCTAAATGGAGGTAAATCCTGGCGTATTCATAAAAAGTATATTGGTCTTTTTGCCAGCGTAAATAATGCTTTGGATTTAACTTATAAAACGGGAGGTTTTGAGCAAGCCAGAAATGCAAATTTCAGAGCATTAAATCAGGATGTTTCTAGTGGAACTCCTTCTTTTGGGCCTAAATATTATTATGGTTACGGACGAACTTATTTTCTAAATCTTACAATTGGGTTATAAAACTGAAAAATTATCATCATGAAAAATAGTCTATTAAAATCATTTTTTATCTTGTCTTTACTGTCTTTTTGGAGTTGCAATAATGAAATTGAAAATCCTAAGTTAGAATGCACACAACCAGATTTTGCAGTAAACAAAACAGTTGAAAAAGTTTACGAGCTTTCTGGAAATGTTGCAAAACAATATTCTTATGATGATGTTATAGAAGCCTTTGTTGTTTCAAGTGATGAAGAGGGAAATTTTTTCAAAAGTATTTCTTTTCAAACAAAAGCATCTTCACAAAATTCTGCAATTGGTTTTAGTGTTCCCGTTGATATGTCAAATAGTTATATTGATTACAGAATTGGGAATAAAGTTTACATAAAGCTTAAAAACCAATTTACCGATTTATACTTTGGAGGTTTAAGGATAGGAACTTTATATGTAAGTAATGCAGGAGATCCCACAATTGGGAGAATTTCGCAGAATGAAATTAAAGAGGTATTGAATGCATCGTGCACTTCTATAAATGAAAATGAATTAGTAGAATCGCTTTCTGTCGAAGAAGCGCTTTCTGACAGTAAGTTAAATACTCTGATAGAACTAAACGATGTTGAGTTTACAGAGGCCGCTTTGGGTCGTCATTATTTTGAAGAATCAAATAATGTGGGTGGGTCAACCAATTGGAATTTAAGAGACAAATCAGGCTACCAAATTATTTTCAGAACAAGTGGTTATGCAAAATTTGCAGATCATTTTGTTCCCGAGGGCAGTGGAAAAGTGAGGGGAATTCTAACTAAGTTTAGTTCTGATTATCAATTAATGATTCGATCTGAAAGTGATATTGTAATGAATGGAAAAAGAAACACACCAATTTTTGCTGAAGATTTTCAATCCGTTAAAAACAATGTGAATTTTGTACTACTAGGCTGGAGTAATATTGTAGAGAAAGCGAGTAAATTATGGAAGAGTATGGTTTATGCCGGAAATGGTTATGCAGAGTTTAATACTACGAGTACTACGGCCGCAGAAAATATTGCGTGGCTGGTTTCTCCAAAAATTAATTTAACCAATTATAAAAATGCTACACTGTCTTTTAGAAGTGCACAACATGATTTAAAAGTCGATTCGCCTTTAAATACACTTGAAGTTTACGTCTCAACAAATTTTGATGGTTCCAGTATTACTAAAGCAAAATGGACAAAACTGGAAGCAAAAGTACCTTCATTATCTACACCTTCAAGAGCTTTTATTAGTTCTGGCGGAATAGACTTATCAGCTTATCAGGGAAATGTTCATATTGCATTTAGATATGTGGGCTCTGGAAAAGATAAAACGTTAAATGGAGCATTTATGGTTGATGACGTTAAAATTTTTGGAGAAAAATAAACTTGTTTTGTTGTAAAGAATGTAAAATTGGCTCTGCATTTGGCGCAAAATGTAAAAAAGAAAGCGAATTTTCAGATTTAAACTGTTAATTTTGGAAGAATTTTGTATTTTGGTCATCCCAAATCAATACAAAAACAAAATGAAAACCTACTTTCTTGCCATCATAATGATGGTATTTCCTTTTTTGCTACACAGTCAGGAAGATGCCCCTGTTCGATTAAAGCAAATCAACATTATAAAAACAAACTACCAAAACTCTAAAGATGGTGAAATTGTAAACAAAACCGTTGTGTTTAAAGACGGGAAGATACAAACCATCACTACTTCTGATGTTGTGCAGCACTTTTTTTACAATAAGAGTGGTTTACTAGATATGACTGTAAAAGATAAAGTTGGAAGTGACTGGAAAGAGGTTATAAACTACACTTACAATGCAGATAATAATATCACTAAATTTGTTAAAAAATATCAGGAAGGCCCTGATTACATTACCAAAGTAGTGACTTTTGGTTATGAAGGAGCAAGGATAAAAGTTACCACAAAAAAGAGTACAAATCATCAAAATTTGCTTGACGATATTGAATATATTGTTGAAAACGGGATCATTGTAAGACGTACTTCACGCGACAAAAACAAACAAATTATTGGTAAAATCGAATATGTTTACGTTAACGATAATGTTTCGAAACATAAAGGATTAGTTGGAGATAAAATCTCTAAAACATTTACTTATGATGACAAAAAATCGGTAGATCAGTTAATCGTTCAGAGTCTTTTTGGTGATAATTATAAAGTAATTGTACCGATGATTTCGTATCACGAAGATGAATTTACTTTTGAGGATATATCTTATAACAATGAAATGAATTTTAGCCCTTCATCTACGGCGCTGGTAGCTGTAAGCAGAAAGTATAAATACAACAAATTAAACTTTCCGATTTTCTGTTCTCAAATTGAAGAAAATGGAATCGTAAAAACTGAAAAAACATTTATTTACGAATAATCTCATTATAGTTTAAAAACATTTTTGAATTTAAAAACAGAGTACAATAAAATGTACTCTGTTTTTTTTTGCAAGACTTATTAAATGTCGTCAAATATATAGGGACAATCTTTTTTAAGTTGATTATACATTGCATTATATCCTAGTACTGTTGGATGTATGCCATCAGGCTGGATATATCTATCCTCCCATTGAGAAACATCGTCTGATTTGGTTAATGCTTTATGAAAATCAATATATTTTTCTCCCGATGCAATAACCCAGTTATTAATTTTGCCAGCAGTTAAATTATATTCGAAATCGGGATGTGGCGTAACCGTTACAAGAATTGGTACTTGATTATTATTTTTTAAATAAGTTATTGCCTGTGACATATACGCTATGTAATCATTAATAGTTTTATAGTTATTGGTTCCTAAACAAAGAATTACATATTCAGATTTAAACCATGTGTTCTCTAGTTTCATACGATTAAGCCATTCCTTAGAAAGACTTTCTCCTCCTTTTCCGTCTATGAAACAGTTATTTATGCCTATTTCATTGGCAAACTTTACGCACCAGCGATTGTTTAAACTTGAACCAAAAGTTTTTAAATCAACACCCTCAACAAAAGAATCTCCATATATACTTACTTTGGGCTGTTTGTTGTAATTAGAACTGGTATAAGATTTATAAACCTTAATATTGCCGGAATGAACTTCAAAAAAAAGTTGTCCTCTCATCGCATTTTGAAATACGTCATCATCAACTCCATAGTATTTTTCAAATGAAATATCACCGCCTTTTAAGAAAAAGGTCACTCCATTAATTGTTTTATTAAATCCTATCTTATATAATGTTTTTTTCTTCAGAGAATTCGATAATAAAATCGTTTCATTAAATTCGGTTGATTTGATACGGAAGTTACTTTTATAAATTTCAATTTTATTATTTTCAATTTTCATAAAACCCAGTGATTTTCCCGTGGATATTATAACTGGAGTATTATCTAAAATTTCAAATTCTGTAACCAGTGATATATCAAACATATATAAGTTTTGTTCGAAAATTAAAGCGGTTTTATTTGTTCCAGTAAAATTGGTTAAAATTTTACTCTCAAAATAAGAAGTTTGATCTGGGTATACGAATTTTATATAATCATTATTTGGGCTAATGGGATCAGAATTTTCATTTGTACTTGTACATGAGTAAGTGAAAGTTATAATTATTATGGCTAGCAGATATTTAAGCAGGGTTTTCATGAGTTAGATTAGTCTTTAAGGTAATTCTAAACATATTTTAGATAGAAACTCGCGTTAGTTGAGATGTTTTTATAAAATTTGTTTTGTAATATACCATAATTATAAAATTAATCAATATTTAGAGCGTAAAACAAAATTCTATAAGGGTTAGTGTCTTACAAATCATTAAATTTGCACCTTATTCAAAGCTATGTTAGAAAAAGAAGTTATAAATTTTGAAAGAACTGCCATTGTTGGTATAGTTACTCAAAATCAAAGTGAGGAAAAACTTAACGAATATCTTGACGAATTAGAGTTTTTGACTTTTACCGCCGGTGGTGAGGTTATTAAACGCTTTTCGCAAAAAATGGAACGTCCAAACCCGAAGACTTTTATGGGTACGGGTAAGATAGAAGAAATCAATCTTTTTGTAAAAGAAAATGATATATCGACTTTAATTTTTGATGATGAATTGTCGCCATCGCAGCAAAAAAACATCTCACGAATTATAGATTGTAAAATTCTTGACAGAACGAATTTGATTTTGGATATTTTTGCGCAAAGAGCCGAAACTTCCTATGCGAGAACTCAGGTTGAACTGGCGCAATGTATTTATTTATTACCAAGACTTTCCGGTTTATGGACGCACCTTGAGCGCCAAAAAGGAGGAATTGGTATGCGTGGTCCCGGAGAAACTGAGATTGAAACAGATAGACGTATCGTGCGTGATCGAATTTCGTTATTGAAAGATAAAATCAAGACAATCGATAAACAAATGAGCATTCAGCGTAGTAACCGTGGCGCAATGGTTCGTGTGGCGCTGGTTGGTTATACCAACGTTGGTAAATCGACTTTGATGAATGCCATTGGTAAAAGTGATGTTTTTGTTGAAAATAAATTGTTTGCAACATTAGACACTACAGTTCGTAAAGTAGTAATTAAAAATTTACCATTTTTACTTTCTGATACTGTTGGTTTTATTAGAAAATTACCAACACAATTGGTAGATTCTTTTAAAAGTACACTTGATGAGGTTCGTGAAGCCGATTTGCTTTTGCATGTTGTTGATATTTCACATCCGGATTTTGAAGATCATATTGAATCTGTAAATCAGACTTTGCTGGAAATTAAAAGCAATGATAAACCTGTAATTATGGTTTTTAATAAAATCGATGCTTACAGACATTTGACTATTGATGAAGATGATTTAATTACCGAAAGAACCCGAAAACATTACACACTTGAAGAGTGGAAACAAACCTGGATGAGTAATGTTGGAGAAGATAAGGCTTTGTTTATTTCGGCAACACAAAAGGAAAATTTCGAAGAATTTAGAGAAACCGTTTATGAAGCTGTTCGTCAGATTCACATAACCCGATTTCCTTACAATAAATTTTTGTACCCGGATTATAAAGATGCAATTGAGAAAGAAGAAGAATAAAGCGTAAGAAATAAGTTAAATTATTTAAAACTTGCGTGTTTTTTTTAAATAGTGTTATATTTATGATTGCTAATTAATAATAAATTTAATACAACTCATGAAAAAAATATCGCTTCTTTTCCTTTTGTTTTGCACTTCTATTTATGCCCAAAAAACAGAATTAACCCCTGTAGAGTTTTATGTAAATTATCAGGATCTTCCTTCGGTATATGTTCCGGTAGCGCTTAGAACATTTAATGTTAAAGTTAAAACCGCAGGCGCTATTGAAAGTTTTAAAAATACAAAACAACTGGCCGACTATATTAAATTATACGGCTGGAAAAGAGTAACAGATTCTGCAACAGTAAATGTAGAGGTTAACTTATTGGATTTTCAGAAAAAAAATGAAGAAATCGATAAGAAAACGGTTGAAGAAAAAAATAGGGATGGAATTTTAGAAAGAGCATTTGAGATGTTCACTATTATTACAAATTATACAGGAAACGGAAATGCTAAAATTACTTATTACAAGTTAGAGGATTCAAAAAAAATAGCAATTGATGAAGAATTAAACTTTTCTAAAACGATTCCTTATAAATCGGTAGAAAATCATGATTTACCTTATTTACAAGCACAAAATAAAAAGAATGAAACTGCTTATTATAATAAAAGATTAGGTGAGTATGTAGAAAGTTCATTAAATCAGGTTAAAAACAAACTAAACGACAAATTTGGTTTTAATGCCTTAAGCCTAAATGAACAACTTTTGATATTGGTTTCTAAGGAAGAAGGGGAAACTTATAAAACAACAATTGATCAGGTTGCAAAGAAGCTTTCTGAAATGAAAGCAGATGCTCCAATTAATACTGTTGTTACTGAATTAGAACCTTCTATTAAATATCTGGAATCACTGAAAGAAAAATATTCAGGATCAAGTAAAACAAATAAGACTATACGATATTCTGTACATTATAATCTTGCTAAAATTTATTTATATCTTGATCAACCTGAAAAAACTATTGTTGAAGGAGAGGCATTAATAAAAAATGGCTTGAAAAAAGAAGATGGAGAAAGTCTTGTTGAGGCAGGGAAAAAACTCTTAAATAAATTTAACACTTTAAATATTAGATCTACTCATAATGAAATAAATAAGTAATCTTATAAATAAACAAAAAGGCCGCGAAAAATAATTTTTGCGGCCTTTTTGTTTATTTAAGTTTTATGGACTAAAATCCAAAGTTAACCCCTAAACCAAATACTTCTCTGGTTTGAAATCCCTGAAAAGCGTTATCATCATAGATTGCTTGGAAAGAAAAATTTGCTGAGAGAAATTTATTTACTTTCATGACAATATTAAGCGAGTAATTGATATCGACGTTTTGTGGGTCTTCTAAATAATTTGAATATAAATTCAGAGTATTTTCGGCTGTCACATTGGTCATAATGGCCAATTTGTAATAGACAGAAGCATAAAATCCGAGTTCATAACGCATACTTTTGTTCGCGTCGACACCAAAATAGTCCTCGCTAACATAAGGTAACCCTGTGTTTTGATCGATGCCGGAAGTGTAAGCTTTGTCTACAAATGTGAATTTTGAAGTTAATGGTGCAAAATTTATTTTAAGATTTTCATCTTTCGACCAATAAATACCAGGACCCGTTGTTAAATAACCAGGAGACATAAACTTGGTGTTTTCGGTTCTAATTTCTTTTCCGTTTGCATCTTGTCCGTAAACATAACCTGTCGTAAACTGCGTTCTGAAATTTAGAAAATAAGAATAGTACCATTCTCCAAAAGCTCTTTTCCCCACGATTGAGTTAAATTCGAGACGGTCATCTGTTTTTTTCTCAAAATCGGCATTTTTAGTTTGCAATAAACCGTAGTATGCCAGGACTTTATTATCCCAGGTTATATCATCTTTTTTGTAGTTGAAATCATAATTGATTCCAAGTGTTCCTGAGAAGCTGTCTTCACCACCGGCAATCCAGTTATTGAAGCTTGATTGATTTAATAAAAGAGATACGGTTCCTTTTGCTTTCCACCCTTCTTCTTCTATGGTGTCGTTAATTTTTTTTACTGCTTTTTCAGTATTTTGAATTAACTCTTTTTCTGAATTTTGGGCATGTACAAATGTGAAGTTTACTAAAATGAAAAGTAATAAGGTTAGCTTTCTCATGGTTTTTAGTTTAGAAGTGTATAAACAAATATACTAAAAACAATAAAATGTTAAGGGCTAATTGATTCTAAAAGCAGGTTATTTCTTAGACTCTTTATATAATGGCACAGCAGAACATGCTTCGCCGTACATAATACTTCTTGCAAATGGCTGTAGATAAGTCGTAGCTAAAATATAAGCTCGCATAGGAACTGGCTTTTTAGAGCAGCCTTTTACAATAACAGGTTTACTTTTGTAAACAGAATAATCAATTTTGCTTAGGATTTCTTCATAAAGACTTGCGTTTAAATCTTCAATAGTTCCGTTAACAACTTTTTTGGCAAAAGGTGCCAAATGAACGCTAACCAAAATTAATGCCCAAGCCGGAATTATCGCATCGGTACTGCAATGTACTGCAACATACTGGTCTTGATATTGTGACCAGTCATGATTTTTAAGGTGTTCTCTAAAGTCTTTTTCCTTCAATAAAAATCCTTCCAAAAGCCATTGCGAAATGTCAATCTGAACTCGCATCCCTTTTGGATAATAATCCTCTAAATCAAAAACTTCTAAAGCGCTATTGGCAACTTTATTAACGATTTCTTCCATAATGAAAAATGGTTTAAAGTTTAAAGTTTCACGTTTCAAGTTGTAACCTGTAACGTGAAACTTTAAACCTGAAACAAATATTAAAGCATTCCTAATTCTAATTTTGCTTCTTCGCTCATTAAATCTTTACTCCAAGGCGGATCGAAAGTAATTTCAACATCAACATCTTTAATGTTTTCGATTGTTTTTACTTTTTCTTCAACTTCTCTTGGTAAACTTTCTGCAACCGGGCAGTTAGGTGAAGTAAGTGTCATTAAGATTTTCACTTCGTAATCGGTGTTTACCATTACATCGTAAATCAATCCTAATTCGTAAATATCAACAGGAATCTCAGGATCGTAAATTCCTTTTAAAACTTTTACGATTGATTCTCCTAATTCGTTTGTGTCTATTTCTTGTTCCATTTTTATATCTAGTTTTTTACCATTAAGATATTAAGGAAATTAAGTTTTGCGAATAAGCTTAATTTCCTTTTTAATTATTTAAAGAGAAATTAAGCGCGACGCTTTATGAAACTTAATGTCTTAATGGTTTAATTTTTTTTTTAATTTTTATTCTTAGCATCAAAAGCCAAAGCGTACATTTTGATGTTTTTTATCATTGAAACCAAACCGTTCGCACGTGTTGCAGATAAATGTTCTTTTAATCCGATTTCGTCTATAAAATCAACATCGGCATCCAGAATATCTTTTGCTTTTTGATTCGAGAAAGCACGAATTAAAATCGCAATAATTCCTTTTGTCAAAATGGCGTCACTGTCTGCGGTGAAAACAATTTTGTCATCGACTTGTTCACCTTGCAACCAAACTTTAGATTGACATCCTTTGATTAAGTTTTCTTCAGTTTTGTATTCTTCTTTGATTAACGGAAGACTTTTTCCTAATTCGATGATGTATTCATAACGCTGCATCCAGTCGTCAAACATCGAAAATTCATCTATTATTTCGTTTTGTATTTCTTTTATCGTCATAATTATTCTTTAACAAAATCAACTAGTAAATTGACCAGTTTTTCTATTTCCTTTGGAGGAGTACCATTGTCAAAACCTTTAGTTTCGTAGGTCTTTTGATTTTGAGTTATTTTTAAATTTCCAATAGCAGCACCATCATAAAAACGTTTTTCGGTTGGTGCTTTCAAATTTGGAATTTCTTCTAAATTAACTTTTGAAAACTCAGAAACAATTTGTTTCCATTTTGCATTATCAATTTTGCTTTCAACAGGTTGCTGATCTCTTCCGTTTACAACAGAAACGGTTTGATTTTGAACCACAATTTTTTTATAATACCCTCTTGAAAGTGCAGAATATTCAATTTTCGTAGTTGTCATATCTGCTGATTTTTGGCTTGAACAACCGGTTACAATAAAGATGGACAAAAATAGTAGGGATAATAGTCTCATAAAAAATGTTTTAGCTTAGCATTGTTTGCGCTTTTTTAACAGCATCAACCATTAAATCAATTTCCTCTTTAGTATTATAAAAAGAAAATGAAGCACGAATGGTTCCCGGAATACAGAAGAAATTCATAATGGGTTGAGCACAATGATGTCCGGTTCTAACCGCAATTCCTAGTTTGTCAATAATTGAACCCACATCATAAGGGTGTATTCCGTCAATATTAAACGAAATTACCGATGCTTTATTTTTTCCGGTTCCGTAGATTCTTAAACCCTCAATTTCAGATAAACGTTTTGTAGCGTATTCTAAAAGTTCGTGCTCGTATGCCTGAATATTTTCGAATCCAATATTATTTAAATAATCAACTGCAGTTCCTAATACGATTCCGCCAGCAATGTTTGGAGTTCCGGCTTCAAATTTATGAGGAAGATCTGCATAGGTTGTTTTTTCGAAAGTAACTTCTTTGATCATTTCACCACCACCTTGATAAGGAGGAAGTTTGTTTAACCATTCTTCTTTTCCGTATAAAATTCCAGTTCCGGTTGGACCACACATTTTATGACCTGAAAAAGCATAAAAATCACAATCTAATTCCTGAACATCCGGTTTTAAATGCGGAACAGCCTGCGCACCATCAATTAAAACGGCAGCACCAACAGCGTGAGCTCTATCAATAATATATTTAATTGGGTTTATGATTCCCAAAGCATTTGAAATATGATTTACAGTAACCACTTTTGTTTTATCAGAAAGCAGTTTGTCAAACTCTTCAATGATTAATTCTCCATTTTCATTGATTGGAATTACTTTTAAAATCGCCCCGGTTTTTTCGCATAACATTTGCCAAGGCACAATGTTGCTATGGTGTTCCAAAGAAGAAACAATTACTTCGTCACCTGGTTTTAAAATAGCAGTAAAACCGTTTGAAACCAAGTTAATTCCGTGTGTTGTTCCAGAAGTAAAAAGTACTTCGTGAGCATGTTTTGCATTGATGTGTTCTTTTACTTTTCCACGAGAAACCTCGTAAGCATCAGTTGCTAATTGGCTTAAAGTGTGAACGCCACGATGAATATTGGCGTTGATTTCCTGATAATATTTAACTTCCGCATCAATTACAACTTGTGGTTTTTGCGAAGTAGCTCCGTTGTCGAAATATACTAATGGTTTTCCGTTTACAGTTTGAGAAAGTATCGGAAAATCTGCTCTTATTTTTTGGATATCTAACATGTCTTATTTAGAAAAATTCTATTTACAAAAGTACTAAAACAAAATTGTATTATACTGCAATTCTATAATTTCCTTTTATGGTGCCATTGTTCGCTAGTGTAAATGCTGATTCTGTAAAATTCAATTCAATTTTTTGAATTATCTGAAATAGATTTATAATTTGACTTCTAAAATGGTGAAGATAAATTATTTATATTGCATTAAAAATATCTAATATATCATGAAAAAATTTCTCAAAGTACTTTTGCTTGTTTTGGTTCTTGCTTTTTTGTATTTCGGATTTACAACTTATCCGAAGTTGGATTTGATTTCTGGTTTTTCGGCTAAGAGTGTCGCATCGGGACATTTTTTGGATAATCGTCCGCTGGATTTAATTCAGAAAACAGACAATGATATCGATATGATTGATCTGGCTAAAAACTCAATTGATAATGCCGGAAAGTTTGCTGTTGCCTCTGTTTATGGTTTAAAAGAACGAAAAGCCATTTATCGTGAAGGACTTGGAGCAACTTTGATTGATGATAATTTTGATATTTCAAAACCGTATCTGCTTCCAAAAAGAACAAAATTAGAAAATAATCTCCCTTTTCCATACGGAAACAATGAACCAAAAGATACTGCTTTTTCTAATGTTGATTATTCGAAATTGAAATTGGCAGTTGAAAATTCTTTTGATAAAAATGGAGGAAAAAAGAAAAGAACCCGCGCCGTTGTTGTTTTATATAAAGACAAATTGATTTTTGAAAAATACGATACAGGATTCAATAAAGACAGCAAAATTTTAGGTTGGTCAATGACAAAAAGTATTACAAGTTCTGCTTTTGGGGTTTTGGCTAAACAAGGAAAAATTGATATTTATAAACCTGCTCCGGTTGTAGAATGGAAAAATGACGATCGTAAAATTATTACAATAAATGATTTGCTTCATATGAATTCCGGTTTAGAATGGGAAGAGAATTACAGCACAATCTGCGATGCTACAAAAATGCTTTTTCAAGCCGAAGATATGGGAAAAGTACAATTGGATAAACCAGCACAATTCAAACCCAACACACACTGGAATTATTCTTCCGGAACGACAAATTTATTATCTCTGATTTTAAGAAGACAATTTAAAACACAACAAGAATATCTTGATTTTTGGTACAGTGCCGTAATCGACAAAATCGGAATGAACTCGATGATTGTTGAGCAAGATATGAGCGGAACTTTCGTAGGTTCTTCTTACGGATGGGCAACTCCACGCGACTGGTCAAAATTTGGACTATTATATCTGCATAAAGGAAACTGGAATGGAGAACAAATTCTTGATGAAAGCTGGGTGAAATACACTGCAACGCCAACCAATATTTCTGAAGGAAAATATGGGGCACAATTTTGGTTAAACGCAGGTGGAAAATTCCCGGATGTTCCTCGTGATATGTTTTATTGCAGTGGTTACCAAGGTCAAATGGTAGCGATCATTCCATCAAAAGATATGGTAATTGTGAGAATGGGAGTAAGGGAAGAAGAACCAGGATTTGATTTTAATGGTTTTTTGAAGGAAGTTATTGATAGTGTTAAGAAATAGTTGTCTATTCCTGCAAGGTTTTCAAAACCTTGTAGGTATAAAGTTTTGAGTTTCGATACCTACGAGGTTTTGAAAACCTCGCAGGAGAGACGCAAGATACAAATACAAAAAGTTCGCAAAGTTTAAATAAAAACTTTGCGAACTTTGCGTAACCTTTGTGTCTTTTCGGTAAAACCTAGACTACAAATCAAATCCTAAATTCACGCCTAATTTCGTAGCGATGATTTTAGTAATTCTTTGTTTTAATTCTGGTATTTTGATGCTTTCGATTACGGCATTTGAGAATGCGTACATCAATAAAGCTTTAGCTTCTTTTTTCGGGATTCCGCGAGATTGCATGTAGAACATTGCTGTTTCATCCAATTGTCCAACTGTACATCCGTGAGAACATTTTACGTCATCAGCAAAAATTTCCAATTGTGGTTTAGCATTGATTGTAGCTTTGTCACTCAATAAAATGTTGTTACTTTTTTGGAAAGCATTTGTTTTTTGAGCTTCTTTTTCAACCAAAACTTTTCCGTTGAAAACTCCTGTCGAACGATCAGAGAAGATTCCTTTATAATCTTGGAAACTTTCGCAGTTTGGCTGTGCGTGGTTTACCAAAGTATAATGGTCAACGTGTTGCTTGTCATTCAAAATAGAGATTCCGTTAAGGGTACTTGTCAATCTTTCTCCGAAATGGTAAAAGTTTAAGTTGTTACGTGTAAGGTTTCCTCCAAATGAAAACGTATGAACGTAAGCGTGGCTTTCTTGTTGTTGAGAAACGTAAGTGTTGTCAACTAAGTTTGCTTCGCTATTATCGTTTTGAATTTTGTAATAATCAACAATGGCACGTTTTTGTGCAAAAATCTCTGTAACGGAATTCGTTAAAACCGGATTTTCATTCAAACTTTGGTGACGCTCGATAATTTGAACATGTGAATTTTCACCCACAATAATCAAATTTCTAGGTTGAACCAATAATGCAGCTTCGTTTCCAGTTGAAAAATACATGATCTCAATAGGTTTATCAGCTACTTTCTTTTGCGGAATATTGATAAACGCACCTTCCATTGCAAAAGCAGTATTCAACGTAGTCAAACTTTCGTCTTTGCTTGCAATTTTATTGAAATATTTGTCAATAATCATTTTATATTTTGGTTTGGTCAATGCCGAAGACATCAAGCAAACATCGATTCCTTCATGTGTTGTAGAAGACAAATGCGAACTAAAAACACCATCAATAAAAACCAATTTATAAGTGTCAATTTCATGTAAAAAGTATTTTTTTACCTGATTGAATTCGATTGCATTTTCCTGCTTTGGAAAAACCGTAAAGTCATTTTTTAAAATGGCATTTAGCGATGTATATTTCCATGCTTCATCTTTTTTGGTTGGGAAACCTTTATTTTCAAAGTTTTTTATAGCTGCTGTACGTACGTCGTGCAAGTCTGAATGCACATCGACACGCTCTTCAAAAGCCATAAAAGACGATACTAATTTTTCTTTTAAATCCATTTCTTTTTTTAGTCTTAAAGTCGAAAGTCGAAAGTCGAAAGACTTTGGATTGCCGACTGTTTTTGCCAAAAGGTTAAAAATTTAAAGCATAAAGTTGGAGACTTTATGACTTTCGACTTTATGACTTTGGGCTCAAATATTTAATGAAACCGCTTAATAATTTCGATATTTCTGTAACCGACTCTAAAAGCATTTCAAATTCTTCTTTTATAATATATTCTAAATCAAAAGCTAAATATAATTGAGATCTTACTTCTCCTGCAGATGCTTTGGCTACGTATAAAAAATAAACAAACTCTTTATCTGTATTTCTCTAAAAACCTTCTGCTATATTTGATGATATAGAAAGTGATGCACGTCTTATTTGTCTAACAAAATCAAAGTCTTTTTTAAAATTAGAATTCTCAGTAATCAAATATATTTTTTTGTTGAAGATTCGAGATTTTTGCCAAGAATTTATTTCTTCAAACGATCTGAACTTACTCATCTAGTTTTTGGACTTTATAACTTTAGACTTTCGACTTTACGACTGTTTTAGTTTTCTGCTTTGATCCAGTCGTATCCTTTTTCTTCTAATTCGTAAGCCAATTCTTTTCCTCCTGATTTTACGATTCTTCCGTTGTAAAGAACATGAACGAAATCTGGAACGATATAATCTAATAAACGTTGGTAGTGTGTAATAACGATAATTGCGTTTTTGTCGCTTTTTAATTTGTTTACACCATTAGCCACAATTCTTAAAGCATCGATATCAAGACCTGAATCGGTTTCATCAAGGATTGCTAATTTTGGCTCTAACATTGCCATTTGGAAAATCTCGTTTCTTTTTTTCTCTCCTCCAGAAAAACCTTCATTTAAAGAACGAGATAAAAATTTACGGTCGATTTCTAACAATTCAGATTTCTCGCGAATTACTTTCAGCATTTCGTTTGCAGGCATTTCTTCTTGGCCGTTTGCTTTACGAGTTTCGTTGATAGCAGTTTTCATAAAGTTAGTTACACTAACTCCAGGAATTTCTACCGGATATTGAAAAGAAAGGAAAACACCTTTGTGTGCTCTTTCTTCAGGAGCAAGATCAGCAAGATCTTCTCCGTCAAGAATTACCTCTCCTTCTGTAACTTCATAATTTTCGTTTCCTGCAATAACAGCAGAAAGTGTACTTTTTCCAGAACCGTTTGGTCCCATTATCGCGTGAACTTCTCCAGCTTTAACTTCTATATTAATTCCCTTAAGGATTTCTTTATCACCAATTGCGGCGTGAAGGTTTTTTATTGATAACATTGTTCTTTATTTTATATAAATGTCAATTCTATTTTTGTTTGTTGGTTTAAGATGTTCGCATTGTAATGTGCGTGTCCTAAATATTCCATGCCTAAATAATCGGCTGATTTTTTGAAAGGAAAGTAAAAACCATCTTCAATTGCATCATCGTGTGAGTTTGATATCACTCCAATTTTCTTTCCTCTTAGTTTTCTTCCGGTTTCTTTTTCAATTCGGATCAAATCTGAAAAACGATCAAAAAAGACTTTCATAATACCACTCATATTATACCAGTAAACCGGTGTTGCAAAAATTAAAGTGTCATATTTTTCAAGAATTCCTCTGATTAAAGGCAGAAAATCGTCTTCTATATTTTTGCTTTCGTAATCATAATAGGATATCGAATAATCACTTAAATTAATGATATCTATATTGTGTTCTTTTGAAAGTGCATCCACAATTTTTGTAGTGTTTCCGTTTTTTCTGGAAGAACCTAAAATGATGACTTTTTTATTTTCCATCTTAAAATTATCCTACAGAACCTTCTAAAGAAATCTCTAATAATTTCTGCGCTTCAACAGCAAATTCCATTGGCAATTTATTCAATACATCTTTACTGAAACCGTTTACAATTAAGGCAATCGCTTTTTCAGTCGGAATACCTCTTTGGTTACAATAAAAAACCTGATCTTCTCCAATTTTACTTGTAGTTGCTTCGTGCTCGATTTTTGCAGATGGATTTTTACTTTCGATGTAAGGGAAAGTATGTGCGCCGCAATTATTACCCATTAATAAGGAGTCACATTGAGAAAAGTTTCTTGCATTTTCTGCTCTTGGCGAAATCTGCACTAAACCACGGTAGCTATTTTGTGATTTTCCAGCCGAAATACCTTTAGAAATAATAGTCGATTTAGTGTTTTTACCTAAATGGATCATTTTTGTTCCAGTATCTGCTTGTTGGAAGTTATTAGTAACAGCAATAGAATAAAATTCTCCTACTGAATTATCTCCTTTAAGCACACAAGATGGATATTTCCAAGTTACAGCAGACCCCGTTTCAACTTGTGTCCAAGAAATTTTAGCGTTTGTTTCGCATAGACCTCTTTTAGTTACAAAGTTGTAAACCCCACCTTTTCCTTCTTTATTTCCAGGGAACCAGTTTTGAACTGTAGAATATTTAATTTCAGCATCATCCAAAGCGATTAATTCAACCACAGCAGCGTGTAATTGGTTTTCATCACGGCTTGGCGCTGTACATCCTTCAAGGTAAGAAACGTAGCTTCCTGCATCAGCAATAACTAAAGTTCTTTCGAATTGTCCGGTTCCTGCTTGGTTAATTCTAAAATAAGTTGAAAGTTCCATCGGGCAACGAACGCCTTTTGGAATATAACAGAAACTTCCGTCAGAGAAAACTGCTGAGTTTAGCGCCGCATAAAAGTTATCTTTTTGAGGAACAACCGTACCTAAATATTTTTTTACTAATTCTGGATGTTCTTTAATTGCTTCAGAAATTGGACAGAAAATAATTCCTTTTTCGGCTAAAGTTTTCTTGAAAGTTGTTGCAACAGAAACAGAATCGACAACAATATCCATAGCGACATTGTTCATCATTTTTTGTTCATCAACAGAAATCCCCAATTTTTTGTACATCTCCAACAATTCAGGATCAACATCGTCCAAAGTTTTGTTAGGATCTACTTGTTTTGGAGCTGAATAATAAGAGATTGCCTGAAAATCTGGCTTTTCATAATGAACATTTGCCCATTCTGGTTCAATCATTTCTTTCCATGCTCGGAAAGCTTCGATGCGCCATTCCGTCATCCATTCCGGTTCTTCTTTTTTAAGAGAAATTGCGCGAACAATATCTTCGTTTAAGCCAATAGGAAAAGTCTCAGATTCTATATTAGTATAAAATCCGTACTCATATTCTTTTGTTTCCAGTTCGATTTTTAAATCGTCTTCGGTGTATTTGCTCATTATATTTTAATGTTGTCTTAAGGTTTTAAAGTCAAAAGTTGGGAAGTCACGAAACAGTCTTTACGACTTTATAACTTTCGGCTTTTGACTAAAGAGAAAATGATTCTCCGCAGCCACAAGTTCTGCTAGCATTTGGGTTATTGAAAACAAATCCTTTTCCGTTTAATCCGCCAGAGAATTCTAAAATTGTTCCGGCTAAATATAGAAATGATTTTTTTTCAACTGCAATTTGTATGTCGTTATCTACGAATATTTTATCGTCGTCGCCTTTGGTTTTGTCAAATTTTAAATCATAAGACAAACCAGAGCATCCACCGCTTTTCACACCTACACGTACATAGTCATGAGTGGCATCAAAACCATCATCAGTCATCAGGTCAATGATTTTCTTTTTGGCTGTATCAGAAACTTTTATCATTTTTTTTTATGGTATTTATCTTTTCAACATTCCTTAATTATACATTAAAAAGTAATTAAATTATTACATTTTAAAGTGCTGTCTGTCAATGTTGAAATGAAATTATCCGCAAAGATACGACTTAAAAACCTTTTTCCATAACGCTTGACATTATTATAACAAATGTTAAAATAGATAGAAGTTATTTTGATGATAGAAATTTGTAATAAATCTCTTTTTTCTGCAAGAACTAAAAAGAAACTTACAAAAATGTAAGGCAAAAACTGCTAATTTATCAATAAATACGACTTAATAGTTAAAATACCGTATTTTTACCTGTGCTTGAATGTGATTTTGTGGTACTTTTGCATAAAATTAGGAGTAATTATGAAGAAAAATTACAGGGATAACTGGATTAAAGCACTTTTTGCAGTAGTTTTTGTTTTTGGAATTAGTGCTACATATTTTATTTTTAGCAATGAACCAAGTCTTATTATTGATAAACCTACAAATGATACTTTAGAAATTGTAGGAACTACCAATAAAACGTCTCACGATCAGGAGAATATTCTGGATTCTTTAAACACTTTAAAGTTGGCTTATGATGTGGCCATTTTTGAAAAAACAGCACTTTCGCAAGAATTAGAACTTGAAAAGAAGAATATTGAGAATCTGATGGAGATTATTAAAGCTTCAAAAGATCCTTCGGCAGAACAAATTAAAATTTATCGTAAACAACTTTCAGATTTAAAAGCTTCATTGGATGCAAAAGTTGTTGAAGTTAAAAAGCTAAAATCTCAGAATAAAAATTTATTGACTGAAATAGAGAGCCAGAACGTTGTTATGTACAAACAAAAGGCCGAAAATGATACGTTGATTTCTAAACAAAAAAAGTTGGAATCTACTTTAAAAGATGCTTCAAAACTTTCTTTGGGAAATTTTAAGGTAATGGCTTTTCGCGAAAAAAGCTCTGGAAAGGAATTGGAAACAGCTAAAGCAAAGAACACTCAAAAATTAAAAATCAGTTTTTCTGTTAGTGGAAATTCTGTTGCTAAAACCGGAAAAAAAGTGTACTACGTTCAAGTATTAGATCAAAAGAATACCGTTTTAGGAGAGAACAAATTGATCGAATTTGGAAATGATAAAGCTTTAGTTTACAGTTTTTTAGTCGCTGTTGACTACCAGGGGAAAACAACCAATGCTTACGGTGTTTTGAATGGGGATGAAAACAAGTTTAAAAAAGGTACTTATTTTGTTAATTTCTTCGATAAACAAGAAATCATGGGAAGTTCTTCCATAACATTAGAATAGTTACTGCAAAAGTTTAAAAGATTTTTTAGCATATAGATATAGTATTTCCTAGCTTTGTTTTCTTACTAGAAATACATTCTTATGAAACTTTACCCAATTGAATCCGGAAATTTTAAATTAGATGGAGGCGCTATGTTTGGTGTTGTTCCTAAAACAATCTGGAATAAAACAAATCCTGCAGATGCCAATAATTTAATTGATATTGCTGCTCGTTGTCTGCTCATTGAAGACAATAATCGTTTGATTTTAATTGACACCGGAATGGGAGATAAACAATCGGAGAAATTTTTTGGTTATTATTCACTTTGGGGTTCGCATTCTATAGATAAATCATTGGCAAAATATGGTTTTCACCGGGATGATATTACCGATGTTTTTATGACGCATCTTCATTTTGATCATTGTGGAGGAAGTGTTCAGTGGAATTCTGATAAAACAGGTTATGAACCAGCTTTTAAAAATGCAAAATACTGGACCAATGAAAATCATTGGGAATGGGCCACAAAGCCAAATGCACGCGAGAAAGCTTCTTTTTTGTCGGAAAACATTTTACCAATGCAGGAAAGTGGTCAACTGAATTTTATTGAAAGACCAAACACCGACTTTGGATTTTCGAAGGAATTGGGTTTTGAAATTTTTTATGTTGACGGTCATACCGAAAAACAAATGATTCCACATATTAAATATCAGGATAAAACAATTGTTTTTTGTGCTGATTTATTGGCTACTGCAGGACATATTCCGTTGCCGTATGTAATGGGGTATGATACACGACCTTTATTGACAATGCCGGAAAAGTCAAAATTCCTGAACGCAGCAGCAGACAATAATTATTATTTATTTCTGGAGCATGATGCACATAATCAAATTATAACGGTTGAACACACCGAAAAAGGCGTTCGATTAAAAGAAGTTTTTACTTGCGAGGAAGTTCTTTAAATTCAATTAAAGCATAAAAAAAATCCCATTTTCAACTGAATGAAAATGAGATTTCTTGGTTTAACTAATTGTAATTATTAAAGTTAGTTGGTTTTGAATTTCCAAACCTGTCCAACAGTTTCTCCTCCTTTATTGTCTTTTACAACAACTTTCCAGAAGTATTCTTTGGCAGCGACTGTTGTAACATCAAATGTTTTTTCAGATTTATTTTCACTTACTTTTTCTGTTGGTGGATTTGTCGTCCCAAAATAAACATCATAAGTCAGTACATCTGTTGCGTCAACATCTGTTGCATTCCATTTTAAGGAAACAGTAGGTGCATTTACAGCAGCATTTACAAGTGGCGAAACTGCTTCCGGAGCAAAAGGTAAATGATTTAAAACTACTTCACCTGCAGTATAAAATTTATAAACAGATGAATAAGCACTTGCTAAACCTTTAGCATCTGTTGCTTTAATTCTCCAGTAATAAGCGGTGTTTTTATCTAAAACAAAAGATGCAGTATTTTCTGCTCCATCAAATGTTGTTGCAATTTGTGCAAACGTATTGTCTTTTGCAACCTGAATTTGATAGGTAAGAGCATCGTTGTTTGCATCTGTAGCCCTATCCCATTGAAAAGAAACAGTGTTGCTAACACAAAGCTTATTATCAGACGGTGAAGTTAAAACGGGTACAGTTGGAGCTACATTTTCTGCAGGCGTATCATCATCTGAGCCACCTCCGCAAGAAATAAACAAAGCACTGATTAGTGAAAGATAGATAAGATTCTTCATTTTTATTTTTTTATAATTTTAATATATTCCGGAGTTTCCAAATTGATTTTGGCAGCATAAATTCCTGCTGGTTGATGTGCAAGATTTAAGATTACTCTTCCGCTTTCGATATTATAAGTTCCACTAGAAACTAATTGGCCTCCAAAATTGAATAATTCTATCACAACTTCAGTTTTAGCTGTTGGAATTTCAATTTCAATAAAGTCAGATGTTGGGTTTGGATATGCAGAAAGTACTGTTCCAATTTCGGTAGAAGTAACTTTTTTAGAAAAAGTCCCCTCGCATGCTTTCGCTGTTGAAACTTCAATTAAACCAGACTTGTTAAGGTCTAATGAAAAATTAGAATCACTTGTTTCAAATTGTGCTTTGCCATCAACAAAAACAGTAAAAGGAGCAGTTCCGTCAATAATTTCAACATTAACTTTCTTATCTGTTACAACAGATTTTCCTGAAATAGTTGCTGCTTTTGTAATTGACACATTAAAAGTTTGTTCAAAAAGTTCTCCGGGAATACTAATTAAAATAGTGTAATTTCCAGGAGATAAATTGGTGTAATTTAAAGCATTGTTTGTAAACGGAAATGTTTTATCATTAATTTTTGCCTGATAAGCATGAGTTTCTTTTGCGGTTATATTTATTGCGCCATTATTTTCACCAAAACAAGATTCTCCTTTGGTCTCTACGGCAAAATTATCTGCAAAAAGAGTAAGAGGTCCGGCACAATCTTCAGAAAATCGAACATTCGCATCGGCATAGTAAGTCCAGTTTGATCTGGCATACTTTGCGTCAGTAACCTGAATACACTTTAAATCTGGATTGTTTTTATAATTAGGAACTTCAATATTGATATAAAAGTCTTTTATTCCATTCTGTAAATTTAAATTGGTTAGTTTGTTACTATTACAATTTACATAACGTACTTTTTTATTTTGTGAAATATCAAAAGTGGTTAATTGATTATTATAAAAATCGACATATTCTAATGCTAAATTATTTACAGGATTTAGCACTTTTAGCTTGTTATTTGCAACAAGTAAATTAGTTAGCAACAGATTTTTAGTTACATCTATTTCTGTAAGTTGATTTTTAGATAAATAGACATCAACTATCTTTAGATTTTTAGATAAATCAATAGTTGATAAATTATTATTAGTAGCGTTTAATTTTTTTAATTCAGGTAGAAATGTAACATCCAATTCGCTTAATTTAAGTGAAGAGCATTCTAATTCCCTAAGTTTTAGGTTTTTTGTAATATCAAATCCTGTTAGTGCATTAGTACCGCATGAAAGAACACTTAGATTGGTATTTTGGGTAACATTTAAACTAGTTAACTTGTTGTTTGAACAATTTAAATTTGTTAAGCTTAGGGAGGTTACCTCTAAACTGGTCAATAAATTAGAACTACAATTAAAATAACTCAAGTTTGGCTTATTAGTCATGTCTAATGTAGTTAATTTGTTGTTTTCAACATATAACTGCATCAATTCGTTTTGGTTAGAAAGATCCAGACTGCTTAATTCATTGCTCTCACAAGATAGAAGATACAATTTGGTATTTGTTACATCAAGATTTTTTAATTTATTATTTGTACAACTTATTTGAGTTAACTTTTTATTGTTACTTATATTAAGCTCTGTCAAATTATTGTAAGAAATACCAAATCCGGATAAATCTGGATTATTTGAAATGTCTATCGATGTTAATTTGTTTACAGAACAGTATAGATTTATCAACTTTGTGTTTTTACTCACATCTAAAGTTGTCAGTTGATTGCCTTCACAATATAATTGTGTCAACGCGGTGTTTTTAGAAACATCCAGTTTAGTGATTTTTCCACAGCCACCTCCCGCAGATGAAATACAGTTGTTTCTGCATTGTAACATTTCTAATTTGGTAAAGTCTTCAAGACCTGTTAAATCGGCAACTAAAGTAGGGTCTACTTCTAATGATTTTACAGCAGCAATTCTTGGAGTGAATACTTTTCCATCTGGTGTACCGGAATCAATACCTAACTCAATTAATCTTTTTTCAAACTCTTTATCAGGAATAAGTGTGTATGATAATACTGGGCATGCTGTAGAAGTATAATCTACATATGCGTCTTTTTTTGTCCACTTTTGAGTAGAATAAGTTGCATCATCAACCAGTATGCAATATAAATTGGTATTTCCTGTTAAATTTAAGTCCGTAATCTTGGTATTGTTGCCGTTTTTTAGATTTATTTCAGTTAATACTGGATTATATTGGCAATATACAGTAGTTAAATTAATGTTTTTAGAAAGATCCAGTGCTTTAAATTGACTAAGACCTGCATTAAAATAGTTCAATTTTAAATTTTTAGAAACATCAATGGCGGTTAATTGATCTGATCCACAAGTAAGTGATGTTAGTTCGGCATTTTTAGAAACATCAATAGTTGTTATTGCGGTACCCAAAAAGTTTAAAGTTTTCAACAAAAGATTATTAGACAAATCCAAAGCTGTTAATGGGTTATTAAAACAGCTGACATTAACTAAATTTAAATTTTTAGAGAGATCAATTGATGTTAATAAATTTACCTCACAATATAGAGTGAATAGTTTTGTATTTTTTGAAACATCTAATGTTGTTAGTTTGTTAGTGCCAACATTTAAAAGAAGTAATTCTGTATTATTACTAACATTAACAGAAGTAGTTTTTGTATTTGAACAAGTAAAAGTGTTTAAAGCCAAATGCTTTGTAATATCAATTGTATTGATTAAAGTATTATCAATTGATAATGTCTTTAAATTAAGATTATTATTGATATCAATTGCAGCTATCTTATTTTCGCTGCAGATTAAAGAGGTCAATTTTGTATTATTAGAAACGTCTAAAGTGGTCAATTTATTTATGGAACAGTTTAAAGATATTAAATTGATATTTTTAGAAACATCTAATGTTTTTAGTAAACCATCAGTTTCCAGGGTACTGGTATTATAATTAGCTCCGGTTGCAGTTAAGGTTTCTAAAGCTGTAAAATCCTGAATTCCTGTTAAATCAGAAATCACTCTTGTGTTAAGGGTTAATGATTTAACCGTTTTAATAGCAGACGTGAGTACTTTTCCATCTGTTGCACCAGTGTCAATACCCAATGCTATTAATTTTTTTTCGAATTCAATATCCGGAATCGAGGTATATTGCAAAGGAATATCATTAATATCGACCATAGATACATTATCCACCAATATTTCAGCATTAAGAGATCCTGTTGTCCAGATATCTAATTCAATATTTTCAGAAACAGTCGGGGTATATTCAAACTCAATTTTTCTCCATTCGGTAGTAGAAAAAGTAGCATCCGATTTTTTGAATATTTCTTCCTTAAAAGTACTTGGTTTGTGGAATAAACTTAAATCAATGGAAGTAAAAGTACCTTTTGCAAGTCTGTGATACATCGTTACACGATAAGTTTTCTTTGCAGTAACAGCAAAATAACCAGTGTTAATAAAATTGCTTGTGCCACTTGCAATCATCATATTAGTGCTCGATTTACCGTTTTGGGCAATTGCACTTTGGGAAACAAAACCGCTAAAATAACGAAACCAATTATCTGGTTGCGAAGACGAAGTCCATGTTTCAAAATCTCCATTTGGGACCAAGTTGGTTTGTCCGTTAATAGAAAAAGTTGCTAATAATAACAATAAGAGTAGTTTTGTTTTCATAGAACGAGTTTAAAATTAGATCGCGCAAGAGTAGGCAATAAATATGAAGATTCCTTACGTGAAACCGTACTGGTATGTTGTTTTATTAATCTTCCTATAAATGTGTTAAAGTCAGAAAGCCAATGTTGATAAAAATCTTTGCGATATAATTATCCAATTCTCTCGTTTAAAAGGTTCCAGAATACGTTCTGTGAATTATTTTAAGCAAATAAATTTCATAACACAGTGTTAACTGTTAGTTTTTTGTAACAAAATATCATAATTTAGGCCCATCTTTAACTTTATATTAAATCGAGACTACATGAGTCATACAATACCACTCAAATTATCTGCTTTTGCTTTACTAGTTTTAGCAAGCAGCGCAAGCTTACAAGCGCAGGAATCAACTTCCAAAAATTTTATTACAGCTCCGCTTGCTGTTGTAAAAAAAGCACCGGTCAGTGAAAACGAGTTAAAGAGATGGAGTCATTTAGATCTAATAAAAGATTCTATTCCGGGAATGAGTGTAGACAGAGCTTATGCAGAATTACTGAAAGGAAAAACCGGTAAAAAAGTAATCGTTGGTATCGTAGATTCTGGAGTCGACATCGAGCATGAAGATTTAAAAGGAATGATCTGGACCAATCCTAAAGAAATCCCGGGTAACGGAATCGATGATGATAAAAATGGTTTTATCGACGATATAAATGGATGGAACTTTCTGGGGGAAGCTGTGCATGAAAATCTTGAAATGACACGTGTTATTAAAAAGAAAGACGACGGTTCTGCTGAATATAAAAATGCTTTGGCTCAATATAATGAGAGATACGAAAAAGCAATAAAAGATAAAGAACAAGTAGATTTTTTACTTGATGTTCATAATACGATCAAAAAGGAACTTAATAAAAAGACGTATAAAATTGAAGATTTAAGTGCTGTAACTTCAACAGATCCAAAAGTTGCGCAATGTAAAAAAATCATGACAACGATTTTTACAAATGCAGGACCAACTTTTGACCCTGAAGCTGATTTTGAAGAATACAGAGAACAGGTTTATGATGAACTAAACTATAATCTGAATAAAGAATTTGACGGAAGAAAAATCGTAGGAGATAATCCTGAAGACATTAAAGACAATCATTATGGAAATAATGTAGTTTTTGGACCGGACAAAGAAAAAGCACTTCACGGAACTCACGTTGCCGGAATTATTGCTCAGGTTCGTGGAAATAATTTAGGTGGAGACGGTATTACCAACAATGTTGAAATCTTAACAGTAAGAGCTGTTCCAGATGGAGATGAGTACGATAAAGACATCGCTCTTGCTATTCGTTATGCAGTAGACAATGGTGCAAAAGTAATTAACGGAAGTTTCGGAAAAAGCTTTTCTCCACACAAACAATGGGTTTACGACGCAATTAAATACGCTGCAAAAAAAGACGTTTTAATTGTTCATGCTGCCGGAAATGACGGATATAATATTGATGAGAAAAAAAATATTAATTACCCGAATGACTCGGAAGATAATGTAAAAGAATTTGCTAATAATGTCATCACAATTGGAGCAATTAATAAATCTTATGGAGAAAACGTAGTAGCAGGATTCTCTAATTTCGGAAAAATAAATGTAGACGTTTTTGCTCCGGGCGAAGAAATTTACGCAACAGTTCCAAACAATAAATACAAATATTTACAAGGAACCTCTATGGCGTCTCCAAATGCTGCCGGAGTTGCTGCGTTAATATTTTCATACTATCCAAAATTAAAAGCCGCTCAGGTAAAACAGATTTTAATGGACTCTGGAGTGGCGCTTCCTTCAAAAGTTGTTTTGGGTGAAAATCCAAATCCGGATGAAAAACCGGTGGCAGTTTCTTCTGTAGAATCATCAAAGACTGCTAAAATGGTAAACGCTTACAATGCTTTACTAATGGCTGAAAAAATGTCAAAAAAATAAATAAGTTAAAAAATAGTAATCCGATGGAAGGGCGGCAGCTCTTCCATTTTTATTAAAATTACCATGCGAAAAATTTTATTACTTTCTTTTCTGAGTTTGGGTCTAAACTCTGGTTTTGCACAAAGTGCTCCTTATTGGCAACAACATGTCGATTATAAAATGGAGGTGGCTATGGATGTAAAAAACTATCAGTACAAAGGAAAACAAGAATTGGTTTATACCAACAATTCTCCTGATACTTTAAGAAAGGTTTATTATCATTTATTCCTAAATGCATTTCAACCAGGAAGCGAAATGGATGCTCGTTTGCATACTATAAAAGATCCAGATGCAAGAATGGTTAATAAAGTAAAAGACGCCGATGGAAAAGATATTAAACAAAGCCGTATTGAAACTTTAAAACCAAACGAAATTGGTTTTTTAAAAATCACAAACTTCAAACAAGATGGTGTCGTGGCTCAAACAAGAGTTTCAGGAACAATCTTAGAAGTAACTTTGGCTAAACCAATTTTGCCAAATTCTAAAACGACTTTTACATTAGATTTTGACGGTCAGGTGCCGGAACAAATTCGTCGTACAGGAAGAAACAATAAAGAAGGTATCGAATTGTCTATGTCACAATGGTATCCAAAATTAGCTGAATTTGATTTTGAAGGATGGCATGCAGATCCATACATCGGAAGAGAATTTCACGGTGTTTGGGGAAATTTTGATGTAAAAATTACAATCGACAAAGATTATACAATTGGAGGTTCTGGATATTTACAAGATAAAAATTCAATCGGACATGGTTATGAAGATGCTGGTGTAACTGTAGTTTATCCTAAAAAGACAAAAACATTAACCTGGCATTTTATCGCGCCAAATGTACATGATTTTACATGGGCTGCAGATAAAGAATATGCACACGATATTGTAAAAGGACCAAATGATGTCGATTTGCATTTCTTTTACAAAAACAACCCAAAAGTGGCAGAAAACTGGAAACAGTTAGAGCCTTTAATGGTAAAAGTTATGGATTACTATAACCACAGAGTAGGGCAATATCCATACAAACAATATTCATTTATTCAAGGTGGCGACGGAGGAATGGAGTATGCAATGTGTACTTTAATGTTAGGAAACGGAACGCTTCAGGGAATTCTTGGAACAGCAACACATGAATTAGGACACTCTTGGTTCCAACATATTTTGGCTTCAAATGAATCAAAACACCCTTGGATGGATGAAGGTTTTACAACTTACATTGAAGACAGTGCTTTGAATGAATTAAAAGGAGATAAAAAAGAAGTAAACCCGTTTAAAGGAAACTATACAGCTTATTACGGTTTGGTTAATTCAGGAAAAGAACAACCGCAAACAACTCACGGAGATCGTTACGACGAAAACCGTCCGTACAGTATTTCATCTTATGTAAAAGGAAGTATTTTCCTTTCTCAATTAGAATATGTAATTGGAAAAGAAAATGTTGATGCAACTTTAAAAAGATATTACAACGATTTTAAATTCAAACACCCAACTCCAAATGATATCAAGAGAACTGCAGAAAGAGTTTCGGGAGCAGAATTGGATTGGTATTTAATTGACTGGGCAGAAACAACCAATACTATTGATTACGGAATTAAGGATGTTGCTGATAATTCAGGAAAAACAACCGTTACTTTAGAAAGAATTGGAAGAATGCCAATGCCAATTGATTTAAAAGTAGAGTATACTGATGGAACTTCTGAAACGTTTTATGTTCCTTTAAGAATGATGAACTTTATCAAACCAAACCCAAATCCAAATGAGAAAAGAAATGTTTTGGCAGACTGGGCATGGGCACAACAAAATTATAGTTTTACAATTGATAAAGCTAAAACGGCAATCAAAAAAATCACTATCGATCCAAGCGGATTAATGGCTGATGTGAAACAAGCAAATAATGTTTTTGAAGTGAAGTAATCTTCAAAATAGTTACATAAAAAAGTCCCGATTAGAAATTCTAATCGGGACTTTTGTTTTAATTGTCAGGAGTATCACAAAAGGCATTTTTATAAACATGGTTCCCGCTTTCGGCTATATCTCGCTGTTGCCCGACGTCGGGCCAGCAAGGATACCGCCTCTATCGGGGCTAGATACAAACAATAGGCTTCTTTTAAAGATTTAGATTTAGAAATTCTCACCATTTTTGTCATTTCGACTGAAAGGAGAAATCACACAAGAAATTCCACATAGTATGTCCAATCTTTGCCGATTTACGAGTGTGATTTCTCCTTTCAGTCGAAATAACAAACTAATAGAAGCCCTTCAGATGTTAAACAAAAAAGCCTCCAGTTTTAATTGGAGGCAATTGAATTATTTTACTGGATAAGATGTGAAATTGTACTAAAAAAGAATTTAACTCAAATGTTCAATCATATCTTTTGTCATCGTTTCCAGATCAAAAGTATGTTTCCAGTTCCAGTCTTCTCTTGCAGATGAATCGTCTATACTTGCAGGCCAGCTGTCAGCAATTTTCTGACGGAAATCAGGATTGTAAGTAATCTCAAATTCAGGAATATGTTTTTTAATTTCGGCAGCAATTTCAGTTGGTGTAAAACTCATTGCAGCCAAATTATAAGAAGAATGTATTTTGATCTCTTCAATTGGTGCTTTCATAATGTTGATTGTTGCATCAATAGCATCATCCATGTACATCATTGGCATTTTGGTTTCAGAAGATAAAAAGCATTCGTATTTTTTATCAGCAATAGCTTTGTAGAAAATATCAACAGCATAATCTGTAGTTCCGCCACCCGGAGGCGTAGACCAGCTTATTAAACCAGGGTAACGAATACTGCGAACATCAACGCCGTAAATGTTATGGTAATATTCACACCATCTTTCACCAGCTTGTTTACTAATTCCGTAAACTGTAGAAGGCTCCATTACGGTATATTGCGGAGTGTTTTCTTTTGGAGTTGTTGGTCCAAAAACGGCAATACTTGAAGGCCAGAAAATCTTCTGGATTTTTTTTGCTTTAGCTAAATTTAAAACGTGAAATAAAGAATTCATGTTCAGATCCCAGGCAAATGCAGGATTTTTTTCGGCAGTAGCAGATAAAAGAGCCGCCATCAAATAAATGTCGGTAATTTTATGAACTTCAACAAGATGCTCAATCTGATTAAAATCTAAAGCATTGACCACCTCAAACGGACCAGAATTAACAACATCAGTATTTAATTTTCGAATATCAGAAGCAATAACATTTTCTGTACCGTATAATTTGCGAAGTTTTTGGGTCAGTTCCGTCCCAATTTGACCGCATGCGCCAATGATCAATATTTTTGGATTCATTTGTGTTGTTTTTTAGTAACGCAAATATAACGTTTTCGCAAATAATTTTACTTTTCAGAATCATAAATTATAAATTTAATAAGGATGAAGTTTGTTTTTTGGATTATTCGTTGTGAGTGCATTAATACAAGATTGATATAGTGGAGGAATTTCGCCACAGATTAAAAGATTAGAAAGGATTTTTTCATGTATTCTTGAAAGAAATAATCGGTGTAAATCTTTTTAATCAGTGGCAAAAAACTAACGTTGATTTATAGAATCTTTAGCAAAAAACAGAATTCGTAATTGTAAATTTACTTCGTAACTTTGTAGCTTAATGTTTTACCAAATGAAATATAAAATATCTCTTTTTCTGCTTTTAATTTTTGTATTGCAATCCTGCCAGAATGAAGACGAAAAGCGTCGTGCTGAAAATGAAAAAGAAGCAAAAAAGAATGAAAAGATTTTTAACAATATCAATAAAGCCTGGGTTTTTATAGATGAACCAATCAATGAGATTGCAGAACAAAAAGTGAGCTCATGGAATGAGTGGAGAGATTTTTTAAAAGAACTTGGAGATAAACCGAGAAAAACCATTGGGGCATTTCAGAAAAAGTCAAAAGCGATTTCAAAAAAAGCAGTTGCTTTAAATAATAATATTCCGGCAGAATTAAATCAGCCAGCCATAAAAAGCCGAATTTCTATCTTGATAACCAAGGTAAAAATGATGGATTTGTTCATTCATTTAAGTGCAATTCCAGATGAAAAAGTAACCTTTTTAATTGGAGATATTAACAAAGAAATTGTTTCGCTGGAAAGACAAATGGACAAAATTGTTCAGAAAGCCAAGATTCCAAAAGAAGAAGGAGAAGCAGATTTCCTGAGAATGTTAGATACAACCCGCGCCATTCAAAGTACGCCTGTTGATCCGGCCAGAATGCATAATCTAGACAAAAATTCGCCTAAAGTTGAGTAAAAACGCCTTATATACAACCTACGATAATCTGCCAAAAGCACAGCAGATTGCCACAAGTTTACTGGAAGGAAACCAGATAAAAATGAACATTAGCGGATTACTAGGATCTGCTGTTTCATTTATCATACGTTCTGTTTTCAAGAAAACCGAATTGCCTTTTTTGATTGTTTTAGACAATAAAGAAGAAGCTGCATATTATCTGAACGATTTAGAACAGATGATCGGCGAACAGGATGTTTTGTTTTATCCTGCTTCATTTCGTCGTCCGTACCAAATTGACGAAACAGATAATGCCAATGTTTTGCTTCGTGCTGAGGTTTTAAACCGAATCAATTCAAGAAAAAAACCAGCCATAATTGTTACTTATCCTGAAGCACTTTTTGAAAAAGTAGTTACGAGAAGAGAACTGGATAAAAACACTTTAAAAGTGGCTTTGAATGATAAAATTTCAATTGATTTTATCAATGAAGTTTTGTTCGAATACGAATTCAAAAGAGTCGATTTTATTACAGAACCCGGAGAATTTTCGGTTCGTGGAGGAATTGTCGATGTATTCTCTTTTTCAAACGATCATCCTTATAGAATTGAGTTTTTCGGTAACGAAGTAGACAGCATCAGAACTTTTGATGTAGAAACACAATTATCTGTTCAGACCCATAAAAAAATTACGATTATCCCGAATGTTGAGAACAAGCTTTTTCAGGAAAATCGAGAAAGCTTTTTAGATTATATTGCTGAAAGAACCGTTCTTTTTATTCAAAATACAGAAGGACTTTTTAGTCAGTTAGACAAACAATTCGCAAGAGCAGAAGAAGCTTTTGAGAAACTTTCGAAAGAAATAAAACATGCCACACCGGATCAATTATTTTTAAATCAGGCATCGTTTATAAAACGATCGCTGGATTTTTCGGTTGTAGAATTGTCAAAACCGGTTTATAAAACGGCTAAGAAATTTGAATTTCATATTCAGCCTCAGCCGTCTTTCAATAAACAATTTGATTTATTGCTGAATAATCTTAGCGACAATCATTTTAACGGATATAAAAATTATTTATTCTGTTCGAATGAAACTCAGGCAAAACGTTTTCATGATATTTTTGAAACGCTGGATGAAGCCAATTCAGAGAATATCCGAAAGCAATATCACACTATTGTATTGCCTTTGTACCAAGGTTTTATTGATGAAGAAAATCAGATTACGGCGTATACCGATCATCAGATTTTTGAACGTTATCATAAATTCAACATTAAAAACGGTTATTCTAAAAAGCAGAATATTACGCTTAAAGAATTGACCGCACTTTCTGTTGGTGATTATGTAACGCACATCGATCACGGAATTGGGAAGTTTGGTGGCTTGCAGAAAATTCAGGTAGAAGGAAAAACGCAGGAAGCCATAAAATTGGTTTATGCCGATAATGATATTGTGTATGTGAGCATTCACTCGCTGCATAAAATATCCAAATACAACGGAAAAGACGGAACGCCTCCAAAAATTTATAAACTTGGATCGAACGCCTGGAAGGTTTTAAAACAGAAAACAAAAGCACGCGTTAAACATATTGCATTCAATTTAATTCAATTGTATGCAAAACGACGTTTAGAAAAAGGGTTTCAGTTTGCGCCAGACAGTTATCTTCAAAACGAATTGGAAAGTTCATTTATTTATGAAGATACACCAGATCAAACCAAATCGACAGCAGAAGTTAAAGCCGACATGGAAAGCGATCGCCCGATGGATCGTTTGGTTTGTGGTGATGTTGGTTTTGGAAAAACCGAGGTTGCGATTCGTGCTGCTTTTAAAGCCGTTGATAATAGTAAACAAGTTGCTGTTTTAGTCCCGACTACGATTTTGGCGTATCAGCATTACAGAACTTTTACAGAGCGTTTAAAAGATATGCCGGTTTCAATTGGTTACTTAAACCGATTCAGAACGGCAAAACAAAAGACACAAACCTTAAAGGATTTAGCCGAAGGAAAACTTGATATCGTCATCGGGACGCATCAATTGGTAAACAAAAATGTGGTTTTTAAAGACCTTGGTTTATTGATTGTCGATGAGGAACAAAAGTTTGGTGTAAACGTAAAAGATAAACTCAAAACGATTGCTGCAAATGTTGATACATTGACATTGACCGCAACGCCAATTCCGAGGACTTTGCAGTTTTCATTAATGGCAGCACGCGATTTATCGGTAATTACAACGCCTCCGCCAAATCGTTATCCGATAGAAACAAATGTTGTTGGTTTTAATGAAGAAATTATTCGTGATGCGATTTCGTACGAAATTCAAAGAAACGGACAAGTTTTCTTTATCAATAATAGAATCGAAAACATAAAAGAAGTGGCAGGAATGATTCAGCGTTTGGTTCCAAATGCAAGAGTCGGAATTGGTCATGGACAAATGGACGGTGCCAAACTCGAAGAATTGATGTTAGGTTTCATGAACGGAGATTTTGATGTTTTGGTGGCAACCACAATCATCGAAAGCGGATTGGACGTTCCGAATGCGAACACGATTTTCATTAATAATGCCAATAATTTCGGATTATCAGATTTGCATCAAATGCGCGGGCGTGTAGGGCGAAGTAATAAAAAAGCATTCTGTTATTTTATTTGTCCGCCATATTCATCAATGACCGAAGATGCGAGAAAACGTATTCAGGCTTTGGAACAATTCAGCGAATTGGGAAGTGGTTTCAACATTGCCATGAAAGATTTGGAGATTCGTGGAGCGGGAGATTTATTAGGTGGTGAACAAAGCGGTTTCATTAATGAAATTGGTTTTGATACGTACCAAAAAATCATGAACGAAGCCATCGAAGAATTAAAAGAAAACGAATTTAAAGATTTATATCCTGAAGAAAATGATATTGAAACCAAAGAATATGTAAAAGATCTACAAATCGATACCGATTTTGAGCTTTTATTTTCTGATGAATATATCAATAATGTTACAGAACGTTTGAGTTTGTATAACGAATTGGGTTCTGTAAAAAATGAAGAAGAATTAGTCCTTTTTCAAAACAAATTAATCGACCGTTTTGGACCATTGCCTCCGCGCGCTAATGCGCTTATGAACAGTATTCGCATTAAATGGATTGCTACAGCAGTTGGTATTGAAAAACTGGTCATGAAAAAAGGTAAAATGATTGGTTATTTCGTATCCGATCAACAATCAGATTATTATCAGTCTTCGAAATTTAGAAAGGTTTTGAATTTTGTGCAAAAACACAGTAATCTTTGTCAAATGAAGGAAAAACAAACGCCAAATGGTTTACGACTTTTATTGACTTTTGAGAATGTAAAATCGACTAAACGTGCTTTGGAATTAATGGAATTGTTGGGAGAGTAAAAAAAAGTTTGCCACGAATTGCTTCACCCGTTCGCTGTCGGTCTGGGCACGAATTAATTTTATTCCATTTTACCAATGATTTATCATTTAATATTCAGTAGGAATATCTCGTCGGTAGAAAAAGAATATATTGTTTTGCATTGTGTTCCGGAGGAACACCTGATTTTATAGAAATGGCGGCTCTGCTTTATGCATCAAACGTTCCTCTGGAACGTGTAACCGCAATTCAATTTTAATTCTACCGAGCAGACATTCCTACGGAATGACTTGTTTCTGAGAATTATATTATGGCAATCATTATAAAAGCTCTGCAGAAAAGAATTCGTAGCAGAAACACCTTTCCTAAAAGTATAATTACATTGTTTTAATAAGCTTGATGCGTTAATATTCCGTAGGAATATCTCGTCGGTAGAATATATAGTTTTGTATTGTGTTCCGGAGGAACACCTGATTTTATAGAAATGGCGGCTCTGCTTTATGCATCAAACGTTCCTCTGGAACGTGTAATCGCGATTCAAATTTAATTCTACCGAGCAGACATTCCTACGGAATGAATTATTTCTGAGAATATATAATATAGTAATCATTGTAAAAGCCTTGCAAAATAAGATGTTCAGGTTCAATTTTTATTTAATTTCACCCAACGGGTTAGTATTATTTATATATTATTGGTTGTCAGTGTAATTTTAAATTTAAGTTTTATTTATCTTTCATTTAAGAAAAATCTTAGAACTAAAAAGTTTTCTTTGAATCAAATTTTCAAAGCCACTTTTATGCAGAATCAATTTATTGTTCTTTTTTTACTTTTAGGATTATCATCAATTTTTGCTCAGGAAAAAACGAAATTCATTTCAAATGATTCTTTAAAATCAGAAACGTACGATCCGCTTCGTCCTGCAAAAGCAGCATTTTATTCGGCTATTTTACCGGGATTGGGTCAGATTTACAATAAAAAATACTGGAAAGTTCCGTTAGTGTATGCCGCAATTGGTACAAGCACTTATTTGTATATCGACAATCAGAAAAAGTACAATTTATATAGAGACGAATACAAAAGCAGACTGGAAGGTAATACTGGTAATTCAGCTTTTTTGTCGGGATTAAGCGAAAGCCAATTGATTGCTGCTCAAAAGCAATTTCAAAGAAACAGGGATTTATCGGCTTTATTTATTGTTGGTTTTTATGTTTTAAATATCATAGACGCCAATGTTGATGCGGCTTTATCTCAATTTAATGTAAGCGAAAAGTTAGCTCTTAAACCATCATTAATAAAAAATGATATTACCTTAAAAAATGATTTTGGGTTTGCTTTGAATTATTCGTTTTAAAAAAATAGCCGTGAATTTCAGAAGTAATTTATAACACGCTTAAAACGTCAGGAATTGTATTTACTTTTTTGAATTTTATATAAAAAACCCCTTTATCTTTTTAATTTAAAAAGACAAAAGGATTTTGAAAATTGAATATTAATAAGATTTAAAAATTAAATTTTATATAATTAGTTTTTCAGGTCTTTGATTACTTTAAAAGCAACATCAACCTGATCTTCTCCAACAAGAATTGTAAATTCATTTGAAGTAGAAATTACCTCGTTTATGATAATTCCTTCCCAGGCTAAACGTTGAAAAATGAAATAGTAAATTCCGGGAACTACAATGTTTTCTTTTGGAAGTTTTACAGTAATTGAAGCTAAATTATCTAATTTTTGAATTAGTTTTTCACGCATAAAATGCTTTTCAACTAAGTGATTAACACTGCTGCTCACAACAATATTTGTTTCATTTACACCACGAGATGAGGTATAAAAAATATCAGATAAAGCATTAATGTCCGAGATTAAATCAGCTTGTTTGTTTAAAACAGTTTCTGAAGCAGAAAAGGTGTAATCTGTCAATTCAGAACGAACTGTAATTTCACCAATATTCTTAATTACTTTATTGATTTTATGATTTAGTTTAAAATCCAGTTCTTCGGTAAGTCTTTTTAGTGACATTACAACAGCACCTTGTTTTACCTCTTTGCCAAATTCACTTTCCAGTTCGGTCATAATATTCCGCGAAAGAGAAGTAAGGTTTATAATTCCAAGCGATAACGCATTTAATAAAAAAGGTTTTGTTTTGATGTAATTTTCGACGATGGAAGAAACGGTTTTCATAGTTTTTTTTCTTTTTTTTTGTAACTTAATTGGGTTGGTTTAGTTAATTTGATGTTATAAATCTCTGCAAAGATAAATAAAAAAACAAATTGTTACAATTATAACAATAAAAAAAATATGTTAAAAATGATAAAAAGCGTCAGTAAGATGTTCAATAGCAAATGTTTCCTTGGTTTTATGGATGGCAATGATGTCAAAACGAATATTTAAATTTTCATTAAAATCCTTTTCCCTATCGTTTATGTAGGCATTTACTGCTTTAATGAGCAGCTGAATTTTTTTTGACTTGACAAAATCCTGCGGAGAACCAAAATCAAGACTCGATCTTGTCTTAACTTCAACAATGGCTAAAACATCTTCTTTTTGAGCAATAATATCTATTTCTGCTTTCTGAAAAGTCCAGTTTCGATCTAAAATTTTATAGTCATTTTGCTCCAGATATTCCATAGCAAGTTCTTCTCCTTTTTTACCTAGTTCATTATGTTCTGCCATAGTTTTTTTGTTTCAAGTTTCACGTTTGATGTTTAAAGTTTTTTGCACGCAAAGACGCGAAGACACAAAGTAGAATTGAAATTTTGCGTCTTCGCGTCTTTGCGAGATTTTTATGTGGTATTTTTTAGATTTCCTTAAATAAAAGGATCAGAGTATATTATTTCTGAAAAGTAACCGTACTTCCTGATGCATTTACATCAATAGAAATTGTATTTCCCATGATCAAAGCACGATTATCCTGAATATGGCCTGCCGGAAAATTAAAGATTACCGGAATATTGTATTTTTTAGTAACGTCGTCAATAATTTCTAATGCATTTTTCCCCCACGGAACTTCATTGTCTTTCATTTTGGTCATTCCGCCAATGATAATTCCTTTTAAATTTTCGATACAGCCGTTTCGTCTTAAATTCATCATCATACGATCAATATGATACAGATATTCATCTAAATCTTCAATGAACAAGATTTTATCTTTACAATCAATTGCAGAAGGAGAACCCAACAAACTATATAATATAGAAAGATTTCCACCGACTAATTCGCCAGTTGCTTTACCAAAACGATTCATACTGCTTGGTTCAATAGAATAGGAAAGAGGCTCACCAAATAAACTGGACTTCATTGAACTAATCGCAGCCGGAGTAGCACGCGGAATCGTAACTGGCATAACACCATGTATCGATTTATAACCCATCGTGTTTAAATGATTGTGCAAAACCGTGACATCACTAAAACCTATAACCCATTTTGGATGTTGTTTGAATTTTGTAAAATCCAATAAATCCAACATCCTAACAGTTCCGTAACCGCCTCGAACGCACCAAATCGCTTTTATATTCGGATTATCTAATTGCTTCTGAAAATCAGCAGCACGCTGTTCGTCAGTTCCGGCCAATTGGTGGTAATCTAATCCAATTGTACTTCCAACAACAGCCTCTAAACCCCAGCTTTTAAGTAAATCTATAGTTGGTTTTAAATTATCGTCGATATTTTTTCGTGCAGTTGCCAAAAGCGCTACGGTATCTCCTTTTTGTAAATAAGGTGGTGTTATCATGTTTTGTTGAGATTGACAGTTGAATGATTGTAAAGCAAAAATAAGAAATGTGAGTTTGCAAAAGGCAAAATGTCTCTTTATATAGTCAAAGCAGTTTTTATTCATTTTTTTCTTTTGCTTAAATTTATAAAATTAATTTTTAAGGATGGGTAATTTAACCTCCATATTGTTTTTGCAGTTCAGCCAAAAGTAACATTAAACCTTTATCGGCTTCTTCTGCCTTGACATTCGCAAATAATATAAAGGCTTTATTAATGTCTTTGCAAATATACACTTTGGTTAAAAATGTTCCGGGATCTCCATAATGAAATGAATATTTTAGACCTGATTTTTCATTTATTTCAGAATACCATCCAAAAGCAACATCAGGAAAACCAAAATGCATATAATTGAATTCTTCGGAAGTCAGTAATTGTGATTTTCCTAATAATCCCTGAAGTTGCATCTGAGTAAATTTACAATAATCAGGTAAACTGCAGTTTATATTTCCAGCAGATGAAAGCCAGTTTAGTTTGTAGTTTAAAGCAGGTTTTTCGGGATTTAAATCTTCATCATGTCCCCATGGTTCATTTTTGTTTTTCAAGTTCGGCTGACCAAAATCAAAATCAATATTTAATGCTTTTCCTAATTCATTAACTAAAGTTTCGTACGTTTTTCCAGTTGCTTTTTCAAGCATTAATCCAGCTGCTACATAACTGGGATTAGACCAATAGATAGGTTGTTTTTCTAAAACCGGATTTTGCTGAAAAAACCAGGCAATAAATTCATAACGTTGTTGCTGATTGTTTCCTTTGATTTCGTTTTGAGTTGGCGTTTTATTTCCGTACGACCAACCTGCTAACGCTGCCCGTAAAGTCAAAAAATCCTGTAATGTAAAATTATAAGTCGCAGGATTACTTTTTGCCTTTAGTTCCGGATATAAATCGAAGAATTTGGTATCCCATTTTATCTTTCCTTCTTTAACTAAAAGCGTTGCAATATAACTGGTAACCGTTTTTGTTATAGAACCTAAGCGAAATTTGTCATTCATTTTTGCTTTAAAAGAAGAGTTATAACGCTGATAACCCAAAGCTTGAATTTCAATTATAGAATCTGACGAAACAACAGCGTATGCTAATTCCGGAATTTTATATTTTATTCTGATACTGTCTGCCAGTTGACTGTTTTTTTGACCCTGAATATTGCTTATAAAGCTTACTAAAAAGACTAAAAGGAGATTTTTTTTCATTTAATAAATTACCAAATTTTGTAAGCAAGGTACAAGACATTTCTAAAGTAACAAAGATATAAATATGAAAAATAAATAATATAAATTTCTTACAAATAATTAATTTGTTTAAATTGTACTTTTAATTAGAATAATATAATGAGTACAACGAATAAGCTTTATTTTCTTTTCTTTTTTTCGGTTTCGATTTTATGTGCACAATCTAAGAAATACAATATTCATACGGTGGCCTTTTATAATTTCGAAAATCTTTTTGATACTATAAACGATGCGAGTACAAATGATGATGAATGGACACCGACAGGCGCACAACATTGGACAAAAGAAAAATATGAGCAAAAATTAAAAAATCTTTCAAGGGTAATTTCTGAAATAGGAACGCCTGAAAATTCAGGTTCACCCACTTTACTTGGTTGTTCTGAAGTCGAAAACAGAGGAGTTCTTGAGGATTTACTAAAACAGCAAAAATTAGCAGATTTAGATTATGGAATAATTCATTTTGATTCACCAGATCAGCGTGGAATTGATGTTGCGCTTCTGTATAAAAAAAAGTATTTCAGGCCGACGTCTTTTTCGAACATTCCATTATTAATTTACAAAAACAATCCTGTTCTTCCGGAGGATAAAAATGAAGATCTGGGAGATGTAGAAATTAAAACAATTAAAAATCGTGTTTTTACAAGAGATCAGCTTTTAGTGACCGGTTTTTTGGAAAATGAGGAAATTCATATTATCATTAATCACTGGCCTTCGAGATCGGGTGGAGAAAAAGCTTCGAGTAAATTTAGAGAAGCTGCAGGAGCTTTAAACAGAAAAATAATTGATTCTCTACAGCAGATAAATCCAAATGCAAAAGTGATAACGATGGGCGATCTTAATGACGGACCATTTAACAAAAGCATAAAAATTGCATTGGGAGCAAAAGGAAAGAAAGCAGAAGTTCCGGAATTTGGAATATTTAATCCGTTTGAAGAAATGATGAACAAAGGCATGGGAACAATTGCTTTTCGGGATTCCTGGGATATTTTTGATCAAATTATAATGACAGAATCACTTATAAAATCGGACTTTTCGACTTTTATGTTGTGGAAAGCAGGGATTTTTAACAAACCTTATTTGGTTCAGACTAATGGAAAATATAAAGGATATCCTTTACGAAATACAATTACAGAAGCCGGTTTTAGCGACCATTTTCCGGTTTATATTTATTTAATAAAAGAAAATCAACGGTAGAGATGAATTGCAGTGTGTCTCTACAGAAAACTTTCACTAAATTAGCTTCTCATAAAATTTATCATTCTTAAAAATGGCTATAGCAAAACCTTTCAATCTCACAAAATGGATTGAAGAAAACCGACAATTACTTAAACCGCCCGTTGGGAATAAAAATCTATATGTTGATTCCGGCGATTATATTGTGATGATTGTTGCAGGACCAAATGCGCGTAAAGATTATCATTATAATGAAACAGAAGAACTTTTTTATCAGTTAGAAGGAAGTATAAAAGTAGTGATTCAGGAAAATGGCGAACGCAAAGAAATGGAATTAAGCGCAGGAGATATGTATCTTCATCCTGCAAAAATCCCTCATTCTCCAGTTCGTTCAGAAGGTTCAATAGGTTTAGTAATCGAACGTAAACGTGCCGGATTAGGATATACAGATGGTTTGCTTTGGCATTGTGATAACTGCAATCACAAATTGTATGAAGTCTATTTTGAATTGCATAACATTGAGAAAGATTTTTTTCCGCATTTCGAGCATTTCTACAATTCAGAAGAATTAAGAACTTGTAATAATTGCGGAACTGTTATGGAAACTGATCCAAGATTTACAGCTAAAAAATAATGTATTTAATATATACGAAACCCGACAGGTTTCTAAAACCTGTCGGGTTTACGATTTGAATAGTTTAATATAATTTTGAAAATGAATCTCGAAAAAAATAAACAGTTAGGCACTCAGCTAAGTGATGAAGATACATTTTTACTTGAACTTAAGGCAAAAATCAAGCAAGGGAAAGAGGAACTTCGAGAAGGTAACTTTATCACACATGAAGAAATGCTTCTCAAATTAGAGAAAGAAGGATTAATCAAGAAAAGTAAATCATAGTTTCAATCAGTAAAATAGGTATAAAAAAAATCTTAGAATTCAAGTTTTTTTCCTTGTTCCGGATAAATAATTTTCACTCCCAAATCATTCTGATTTTTAAGCTGTTCTTTAAGTTTTACAATATTTTTTGTTGGAGGTTTTAAGTGTGTTACAATAATTTTAAAACCTTTTAAAGAATCTTTCCCGGCTAAGTCTTCTAAAACATGCAATTCTTTCATTAAATGATTTGGAGTCAAATGGCCAAATAAAAACTGATCAGGTTGCTCGTTTGGGAAAGAAACCTCAATGAATATTCCTTTAAGTTGTTTGTTTTTTATTAAAGGCGCAACCGCAGTCCATAAATCTTTTAGATTATTACTTTTTTCTACTGCATCAGGGCCTGTATCACCGAGATACAAAACATAAGAATCACTATTTTTAACTAAAAATGCCGTACTCTTAAACGGATTCACATGGCTTAACGGAAAAGCTTTTACCGTCATTGTTGTATTGGTAACGGGAGTTTCTTCGCCCAAGTTTAACGTTTGAAAATGATATTTTTTTAGTGGCTTTCCGGGACCTTTATCACCAAAATTAGCCCAGGTTTCGTCATTAAAATAATGATTTTCCATCATTTGCATACACTTTTCAGTAGCATAAACCGTCTTAGATGAATCTGCGGGTGAATTAATAATCAACCCTGAAACATGATCTAAATGCGCGTGCGATATAAAATAACCTTTAATATATTTACGTAAAACTTCGCTGGTTGAAACTTTAAAGACTTTATTTTCGATTGCTTTTTCGATTCCTGCATTTATGGTTCCGGCATCAAGACTTATATAATCATTCGTGTTAATAGGTGCGAGTAAATAAGCCGAAAGGTTTTTTTCATCGATTCCGCCTTTTATTCCCAAAGGAACTACCTGAAAAGAAGCCTTTTGTTCTTTTTGGGAAAATGCATTTGCTGAAATTAATAAGATGCAGAGCGCGAACCGTGAAAAAATGTTCATAATTTATATAATTTTGTTTCCGCAAATTTCATCATTTAATGGGAATAAATTGTACCAAAGAAGAGTTAATCCTATTTATTAACCCTAAATTTATACCGATTGTATATTCAATATAGTCCAATTGCATTGTGCTATTTTCATATTACATCGGCATTATACCAGAAAACATTAGATTAAAATATAAATCTAAATGGTATTACTTTGATTTTAACAGCGGGGTTTAATTAAAATTCGGCTTGAAATAATATCTTTACATAAAAATATAACAATTTTAACTAAAAAAGTTACAATGACAACAATAGCATCGCAATTTGGAATGAATGAGGCTCTGGAAAAATTGGGCATCAAATCGATAAATGAAGGAACATCGACGGGTTTAGAGAATTTTTCTTCTGGAGAAATTTTAGAAAGTTATTCGCCGGTTGACGGAAAATTAATTGCTTCGGTAAAAATGTCAACAGCTCAGGATTACGAAAAAGTAATGCAGTCTGCAACAGAAGCTTTTAAAAGTTTTAGATTAATTCCTGCACCACAACGTGGAGAAATTGTGCGTCAGTTTGGAGAAAAATTACGTCAGAATAAAGAAGCACTTGGTAAATTGGTTTCTTACGAAATGGGAAAATCATTGCAGGAAGGATATGGAGAAGTTCAGGAAATGATCGATATCTGCGATTTTGCAGTAGGATTATCACGTCAGTTGCACGGTTTAACAATGCATTCTGAAAGACCAGGTCACAGAATGTACGAACAATATCATTCATTAGGAGTTGTTGGGATTATCTCCGCTTTCAATTTTCCTGTTGCAGTTTGGTCGTGGAATACAGCTTTAGCATGGATTTCCGGAGATGTATGTGTATGGAAACCTTCTGAAAAAACACCTCTTTGCGGGATTGCATGTCAAAATATAATTGCTCAGGTTATTAAAGAAAATAATCTTCCGGAAGGAATCTCATGTTTGATTAATGGAGATTATAAAATAGGGGAATTGATGACTGCGGATACTCGTATCCCACTAGTTTCTGCAACAGGATCGACCAGAATGGGCAAAATTGTGGCTCAGGCAGTAGCAGGTCGTTTAGGTAAATCATTATTAGAATTAGGCGGAAACAATGCCATTATTGTTACACCGGATGCTGATATTAAAATGACTGTAATTGGTGCTGTGTTTGGTGCTGTTGGAACGGCAGGTCAGCGTTGTACTTCAACTAGAAGATTAATTATTCACGAAAGTATTTATGATAAAGTAAAAGACGCTTTAGTTGCTGCTTACAAGCAATTGCGAATTGGAAATCCGCTTGATGAAAATAATCATGTCGGACCACTAATTGATACCCATGCAGTTGAAATGTATGCAACAGCTTTAAATAGAGTGGTAGCCGAAGGAGGAAACATTCTTGTTGAAGGTGGAGTGCTTTCAGGAGAAGGTTACGAAAGCGGATGCTACGTAAAACCTGCAATTGCAGAAGCTAAAAACTCATTTGAAATTGTGCAGCACGAAACTTTTGCCCCGGTTTTATATTTAATTAAATATTCTGGAGAGGTTGAGAATGCTATTGAAGTTCAAAACGGAGTAGCACAAGGATTATCATCTGCAATTATGACGAACAATTTACGTGAAGCAGAAAGATTTTTGTCTGTAGTAGGTTCAGATTGCGGAATTGCCAATGTAAACATCGGAACTTCCGGAGCTGAAATTGGTGGTGCTTTTGGTGGAGAAAAAGAAACCGGAGGTGGCCGTGAATCAGGTTCTGATGCATGGAAAATATATATGCGTCGTCAGACAAATACAATTAATTATACTACAAGTTTACCTTTGGCACAGGGGATAAAATTTGATTTGTAATATTTAAATAATTTCATTGAAAACCGCTAATTTCAAATTAATGAAATAGCGGTTTTTTTATTTTGAATTTATAGTAGTTTACTTATTTTTGATTGAAAAATTTGTATCAGATGAATCGAAAAATATTTTTGTTGCTTTTGACAATTTCTATATTGAGTTGTAATAAAAAAAAAGATGTAAAAACGATAGTATCGGTTAAAGATACTTTGAATAAAAATGTTTTTGAGGAAGAATATGAAGGAGAGGAATCTGGATTGAGTTTAAAGGAACTTCAATTTCCAAAAACAGGGAAAAATGTTGAGGATTTTGTTTTAGAACCTTGTGAAATAAAAATGAAAGCTGAAGGATTTTTAAATGATGACAACCTTAAAGACATCGTAATTGTTTTGCAGAATAGTAATAATAGTGAAGATTCACGAGCAACTTTAGTTCTTTTGCAGCAAGAAGGAGGAGGATATAAATTGCAGGAACTTTCATGGGAAGCAGTAGGTCCAGAATATCCAGATTACCATAGACTCGGTGATATTTCTATAGATTCTGAAAGGAAATTGCATATTTTACTTGAAGGAATGGGACCTGTTGGGAATAGAGAAGCTACATATAAATTTATAAATGATAAATTAGTTATTGTTAGTATAGGGACTTTTCATAGTGGTGCCGGTTCTTGGCTCACAAGTGAATACGATCTTATTTCTGGCAAATATGATCATGAAGTGACGAATACATTGCACGATAGTTTACCTAGTGAACATCAAATAGGAGAGTTTAAATTGAAACGACAAATGTTATTTGCAAGTGATAATCCGGATACAATTGTAGAAACGCTTCCGAAGGCCAGTTGGTAAATTGTTAAAAGATATTATTTGAGATTTTAAAAAGATAAAAAGGCTTCCAAATTCGGAAGCCTTTTACTTTAAAAATAAGTTAGTTAAGTTATGGGTGTAGTTTATTTTTTCAGAATAGTTTGATTGAATGAACCATCATTTGTGTAAACTTTTACTAAGTAAGTTCCGGGAATTAATCCGCTTACGTCAATGCTTTCTGTATCTTTTCCGGTACTTTTTACTAATGTTCCGGACATATTGTACACTAAGACTTTTTCAATAGTTTGAGTTCCATTCGAAACATATAAAACATCAGAAACCGGGTTTGGATATAGAACTACTTTTGCAGCTTGAGGTTCTTCTGTAAGTTCAGCTGTTTGAGCCATTCTTAAAGTTGCTCCACTTGTATATTCAGTAGCGATATAGAATAAATTGGCAACAGATCCTTTAGTAATAGTGTTTGAGCCAGCAGGAATTGAAGCAGTAACAATTCCGGCAGAAGCGGTATACGACACATTATTTACTTTAATTGTTCCTGTAAAATTTGAGTCAAAAACTAGTGTTAACGTAGATGCACTAGTCGTTGTATAGGTTATAGATGTGCTTGATTCGATTTTTAAACGCTTTGTTAATGTTAATCCTGCATAAGTTACAGAACCATCAGTAGAGTTCATGTTTCCTGTAATAGAGTAAAAAGAACTGGTTTTTCCTGAAGTTGTAAAATTATGGATTTCATTTCCACTTGGTGTTCCGGTATTTACTGTAATTGTTCCAGATCCGGTTGCAGGAGTTCCTGTTCCTGTTGTTGCAATCGAATACGATACAGTTGCAGTTGGAGTTCCTGTTATTGTGATTGTTTTTGCCGATGTGTTTTTTACAAAAGTAATTCCAGATGCAGGTAATCCTGTTACAGTTGCATCAGTAGCATTTCCGCCCCAAGTAAAAACAATAGAATTTATTGCAGTTCCACTAGTTACAGTTTGATTATTATTAGCGGTTGAAGTTAAAGTCTGAGTTCCCGCTGCTGTAACCGTAATTGTTCCAGATCCCGTTGCAGGAGTTCCAGTTCCTGTAGTTGCAATAGAGTAAGAAACAGTTGCCGTTGGAGTTCCTGTAATAGTGATTGTTTTTGCAGTTGTATTTTTTACAAAACTAATTCCAGATGCAGGTAATCCTGTTACAGTTGCATCTGTAGCGTCTCCGCCCCACGTAAATACGATTGACGCAATTGCTGTTCCGCTTGTTACACTTTGATTTTGATTACCTGTAGAAGTTAAGGTTTGTGAACTTGTTGGTGGATTTCCTTCGCCCTGAACAGAAACTAACGTTCCCGTATAGTTTGTAAGTGCCGATTTAAGAGCTGTAATTACAAGTGAAGATGAATCGTCCACACTGTTGTCAAATGTCCATTTTAAATCCCCTCCTGAAACACGTCCGGCATATTGTGTTACTTTTGTTTTTGCAGTTGCCGGTTGATCAATAACTAGGTTTTTGATATATAATGAAGCGTCAGTATCAAAGTTATTATATGAATTTGCCCCAGATTTAGATTTAATAGAACTGCTTACTGTTTCGCCTCTTGAAGTGGCTAGATAAGCATCAAAATCTGTAACAGAACTTATTTTTCCTGATATATTATATAACGGATTTGGGTCATTGTAAGCTACAAAACGCATATTATTTGTTCCGTTTGAAGCATCAAAAGTATTATTAAATGCTTTTATGAATCCTCCAGCTTCTCCAGAGAAAGTTCCCATAGTTCCGGCATTGTTCACTTGATTTGCTTCATCCCAAATATCAGTACCTTGTAATGAAGTCATCATTGGATGTTTTGCGTTACGGAAATAATTTCCTTCAACAAAAAGGGAAGATCCTAAAGTTGAACCAGCTCCGTATTTGGCATTTCCATCATAATAATTGTTGTAAATGTGTGCAGAATAGTAGCGAACACGTGGATGACGAGAATCAGAATGATCAAACCAGTTATGGTGATACGTAATGTACAAACCAGTTGTAGTTCCCTCGCTTAATCCTAAAAGACTTGCTTTTCCATTATCCCAAAAGTGGTTATAAGACAAAGTGATATAAGTGGAAGATTTGTTGTCAAGAGCGCCGTCACCTTTTATTTGGTCGGCATCGCTTCCTGCATTTCCATAAAATAAGTCACAATTGTGAACCCAAATGTGGTCGTTATCTTGTTGCATTCCAACATTATCTCCAGCAGTAGAGTTGCAATTCATAAAACCGATATTACTAACTTCAATATTAGAAGCTGCTTTAAGACGAACTCCCCATCCATTAGCTACAGCATCATTTCCAACACCCTCAATCGTCACATAACTAGATGCGTTGTTGGCGTTTTCAATAACAACATCACCACCTTCCATAACTGACATATCAGTAATATTACCCACCAATCGAATAATAAAAGGACGGGTATCTTTTCCTTTTTTGATAGCATACAAGATGTTTTGTAAACCAACACAAGGATTAGCACTAGCGCCTGTAATATTCATCGATATCGTATTTTTTGTGTTTTGAGTAATGTAAAGAATTACAGCATTGTCTTTTGGAGTTCCATCTGCTTTATATCCTCCAGGGACTCTGCCGCTTTCAAAAGCAAATCCGTTTCTATCCTGAGCTGAAACGGTTAATGTACTTGTTGTAGCTCCTGTTCCTTCTACACCAGAAATTACTGGTTTTACTTTAATAGTATAAGATCCCGCTGCTAATCCCGGAATATCAGCACGAAAATAAGATCCGTAGCTTCTAATAAGCTGATCGTCAATTTTTCTATCGGTAAGTCCCCCGCCAGAATAATAAACATTGTAGGTTTGTGCGTTGCTTACAGGTTGCCATTTTACAAAGGCAGATTCAAGCCAGCCTGAAGCTTCATTAATTTGGACAGTTTGTGCCCATAACTGAACTGTCATAAAAAAGACAGCTACGAAAAGTAGGTTTTTTTTCATAATTGTTTTGGTTAAAAAGTTAGCAATAGTTGTTAAGTAATTTTTGAATATCTTTTACAGTGGTTAATTGTAATCGATTACACAAAAGTATACAATATTTTGAATTTGATAATTATTTCGTAAATAAAAAACGGATAATTTAATTTTTTTAGTTTTGAAATTGTAAATATGTAATAAATTGCATTGATTGTAATTTATTACATAATTGTAAAAAATGATGTGAGGTGCTATTTTTACTATTCTTTTTTATAATGCGTTGTGTGAGAATTCTCTTTTAAATTTTAATTTTTAAAGATTTATAAAAATTTTGAGGAATTTTGTTAAAGTAAGAAATAGATTATTTTAACGACACGCTTTTAGAAATTTAAATGCTTACAAAAAGTCTTTTTTGGGTAAGTATTAAAAATTTTGAAGAGTAAAAGGAAGGGGATAAAGTCTTTTATTTTTATTAAGTGAATCTGTTTTCTAATTAAATAATGTCTTTCAGAGTGTTTTTTGAAGGAGGAATGGTAATCCAAAAAGAACTGTTTATTACTTTTTTGGCATAAAAAAAGGCCTTTTTGATGATTCAAAAAGGCCTTAGATATTTATTAAAAGAAATTAATCTTTGCTTGATAATTTTGATAGTAATCTTAAGAATTCAATATATAGCCAAACTAATGTAATGATCAATCCCATTGCACCAAACCATTCCATATACCTTGGCATTCTTTGTTGTACTCCTTTTTCGATTTGATCGAAATCTAAGAATAAATTCAAAGCTGCAATAATGATTACAAAAACACTAATACCAATACTCATCATAGAATTTCCATAGTGAACAGGCTGCCAGCTTGTAAACATCGAAACTACCCACGAAATTAAATAATAAGTTGCAATAGCCAAAGTAGAAGCTACAACGACTGATTTAAATGTTTCAGTAACTTTTACAATTTTAAATTTATATAATCCAAGACATACCAGAAAAGTAACTAGAGTTGCAGCAACTGCATTCATAACTATTCCAGGATATCGAGCTTCAAAGATTGCTGAAATCCCTCCAATAAAAAGACCTTCAAAAACTGCATATCCAGGTGCTAAATACGGTGAAGCCTGAGGTTTGAATGCCGATATAACAACTAAAATAAGTCCGATAATAGCACCACCAAATGCAAGTGGCATTATGTTCATTTGTTGAAAAGCCATCCACCAGGTTATCATCGCTGATCCGCATAATAATAAAAACAAAATAGCTGTTTTATTGATCGTACCAGAAAGCGTCATTTCTTGATTGTAGTCAATAATTTGTGCGTGGTGTACTTCATCAGCTTTTGAAACAGCATTTGACGAGAAACGCTTGTCGCTTAAAAATGGATTTTTTGAATTGAAGTTCATATTTATTATACTTTTAAATGTATCCAAATATATGGAGTTTTTTTGAAGAGTACTTGTTTGCGTTAAATTTTTAACATGATTTTTTCTTCTAAATAGAATTGTTTTAAAATAAAAAAACCATTCGAATTAACGAATGGTTTTATGATATAAAGAGAAATCTTTTTATTTCAATAAATCTAAAACTAAAGATGGGAATAATCCTAAAGCAATATTTAAAGTAATTGAAATGATCGCAACTGCATAAATAAGAAATGGTTTTCCTGTACGCTCCTCATTTGGTTCTTTAGAGTACATAGCCAAAATAAGTTTGAAATAATATCCAACACTTATAATTGAGTTGATTACCGCAACAATAACTAAAGCGATATATCCAGATTGAATTGTTTGATTAAATAAAAATAATTTTGCAAAGAATCCGGAGAAAATAGGAATACCTGCCATAGATAATAATGAACCCGTTAGTATTGCAGCTAATAATGGATTTGTTTTTCCTAAACCGTGAAAGTTTGTAATATCTTCATTATCCTGATTTTTACAAACGTATAAAATAACACTAAATGCAGCAATTCCAGCCAATGCATAAGCAGCAGCATAATACAATAAAACTCCTGCAGATGTTGCAATCGTTAAAAATGTCATTAACATAAAACCTGCATGTGAGATTCCTGAATAGGCAAGCATACGTTTTACGTTTACCTGACGTAATGCCATAATATTTCCAATTGTCATAGATGCAATTGAAATTACAACAATAATATGCTCAAACGTTCCAAGCATATCTTGATTTTCTAATGATGGAATTAAATTTAATCCCGCTACTAATTTATAAAGTGTTGCAATTGCAACTACTTTTGCTAAAGTACTCATTAAAGCAGTTGTCAAAGCAGGTGAGCCTTCGTAAACGTCCGGAGCCCAGAAGTGAAATGGCACTGCAGCCACTTTAAATAACATTCCAATTGTCATTAAGATCATTCCAATAGGAAACCAGATTGGCAATTCAGCAGATAAAGAGCTTTCAAAAATTTCGGTAACATCAAATGTTCCCATTGCTCCGTAGATCAAACAAATCCCGAATAAAATAATTCCTGATGCAAAAGATCCCATTAGGAAATATTTCATACCAGCTTCATTACTTTTAATATTTGTACGATCGCTTGCTGCTAAAACATATAACGCGATTGATAAAATTTCAATTCCAAGGAAGAACATAGCAAGATTTCCAAAAGAAACCATCGCAACCGCTCCTGCTAATAAAAATATTTTGATAGCAACGAAATCTGAGATTTTAGTTTGATGATTTTCGTAAAAATTATGACTTAATGCTACAAGGAAAATAGTCAAAATGATAAACAATGACGAAAACGCAGTCGAGAATTTATCCACTGCAATCATGTTATTGTAATAACTTGCCGTAGAACCAAATTCATAATAATTAAGTGCTAAGACGCCCAATAAACCAACAATGGTAAATGGAATGATGCCTTTTCTTAAATTAAGAATTTCAAACAATAGGCAAAAAATACCCAATCCTGTTATAGCTATTAATGTATTCATTTTTGTTTTTTTGATTTAGGAAATCTAAAACGCCCTAATTTATTTTATTTAAAATGTATTTTTATTTCTTTAGAAGCTTAACATTAAGCATCAGATAAAATCTGAAATCAAAAATCGTTAATCTCTATTCTAAAATCTTAATTTTTATTGATAACGTTTAAAATCGTTTCTAAACTTGGTGTAATCAAATCTGTAATAGGTTTTGGATAGAATCCAAAGAATATTAAAACAGCAATAATTGCAACCAATGAAATTCCTTCGTTAACAGAAACATCTGTAAAAGTTTTTGAATTAGTTTCTCCTAACATTACATTTTGAAACATCTTCAACATATAATATGCACCTAAAATAATAGTTGTTCCACCTAAAACTGCGAACCAGATATTAATTTGAGAAAGGCTATATAATACAGTAAACTCTCCAACAAAATTAAAAGTAGTTGGTAAGGCAACAGATGCTAAAACCAAAATTAAGAACATTGAAGTAAATTTTGGAGATTGAGTACGGATTCCACCCAATTCAGCAATATTTCTTGTTTCAAATCTTCTGTAGATAATTTCAGCAGCGTAAAATAATCCAACTACAACAAAACCGTGAGCGATCATTTGTAAAACTGCTCCGCGGAAACCATCAATAGTTAAAGTATAGGTACCTGCAGCAATTAATCCAACGTGCGCTAGAGAAGAATAAGCTAATAATTTCTTTAAATCTTTTTGTCTTAAAGCTACGATTGAACCGTAGATTACTCCGGCAATTCCTAAAGCAATAAAAATGTTCATGTATTCTTTTGCAGCAAGTGGCGCAATTGGTAATTGCCAACGAATAACACTATATAATCCCATTTTTAACATGATACCAGATAAAAGCATTGTTCCAACTGTTGGAGCTTTTTGGTACACATTTGCCTGCCATGTGTGGAAAGGAATAATCGGAATTTTAATTGCGTATGCAAGGAAGAAAGCTAAGAATATCCAGAATTGCTCACAAGCAGATAAATTTAGTTTGTATAAATCTTCGATTAAGAAGCTTCCGGCTTTTTGATATAAATAAATAAAAGCAATTAGCATGAATAATGAACCGGCAAGTGTGTAAATAAAGAATTTAACCACTGCTTTTCTGCGTTCTTCAGCATCGCCATTACCCCAAATAAGAGCAATGAAATAGATTGGAATAAGCGCTAATTCCCAGAAAATATAATATAAAAGACCATCTGCAGCAAGGAAAGTTCCTGTCATTGCAAAAGTCATAAACAAAATTAAAGCATAAAAAGCTTTTGAATTTTTATATTCATTCCCGAAAGAAGAAAATATAATAATAGGAGTCAAAGCCGTTGTAAGCAAAAGCATTGCAAGACCTAAACCATCAGCATTTAGAGCAAATGAAATTTTAGGCTGATTAATCCATGCATTAATTAAGCTGATATTTTCACCAGCAGAAAAATGATTCAACAATACAACCGAACAGCCCAAAGCTGCCAAACTAAAGAACAAAGCTACTTTTGAAGCGAGTTTGTCACCAGAAAAATAGGTGATAAATGCACCAACTAAAAGAATAATTAATATAAGAGAAACGTTCATAGTTATAAAATTATTGAGCTAAAAATATATAAGATACAATGGCACAAAGACCTAACACAAAAGCAAAAAGATATAATCCGATACTTCCTGTTTGTAATTTTTTTCCTTGGAATGCTAATTCATTCGCTGCTTTTCCTAATCCGAAAACAAGGGCAGATAATCCAGTTTCGATATAATCTCTAAAGAATCTTGATAATCCGTTTACAGAACGTACAAAAATTGCATCATAGATTTCATCAACATAATATTTGTTGTATAAAACTTTTGTCAGACCTGTAATGTTTTCGTCAGCTTCAGGAACATTATCTTGTTTAAAGTATTTTACGTAAGCAATTAAAATTCCTAACAATCCACCTAAAACTGCAACACCCATTAAAGTGTATTCAGTTGCTCCTAAATGATGTTCTTCTCCAGCTATTTTTGTGAAAAGAGGAGCTAAATATTCATTTAACCAACTGTTTCCAGGTAAACTAATTAATCCACCAAAAGTGGCTAAAATAGCTAAGATGATAAGTGGAATAGTAATTAATGAACCGCTTTCGTGTAAATGATGTTTTTGCTCTTCAGTTCCTCTAAATTCTTTGAAGAAAGTTAAGAACATTAAACGAAACATATAGAAAGCTGTCATAATTGAAGCAATCGATCCAACAACATATAATGGAATACTGTGGTGGAACGCTGTCATTAAAATTTCGTCTTTAGAAAAGAATCCTGAGAAAAACGGAACTCCTGAAATTGCTAATGAAGAAATCAACATTGTCCAGAAAGTAATTGGCATTGCTTTACGCAATCCACCCATTTTACGCATATCTTGTTCTCCGTGCAATCCGTGAATTACAGAACCTGAACCTAAGAATAAACAAGCTTTAAAGAAAGCATGCGTGATAACGTGAAAAACAGCTACTTCATAAGCACCAAATCCTAATGCTAAAAACATTAATCCTAATTGTGAAACGGTAGAGTAAGCCAATACCTTTTTGATATCCGTTTGAACCAAACCTATTGTAGCAGCAACTAATGAAGTGATTGCTCCAATAACAGCGATTACGGTTTGTACATCTGGTGTAAGATCAAAAACAAAGTTTAATCTGGTTACCATAAAGATACCAGCAGTTACCATTGTAGCCGCGTGAATCAAAGCAGAAACCGGAGTTGGTCCCGCCATCGCATCTGGCAACCAAGTGTACAACGGAATTTGAGCAGATTTACCACAAGCTCCAATAAACAAACATAAAGCTGCTAAAGAAAGTAATGGTAAATTTAAGTTTGAAGCGCCTGCGATTGCAGTTTTTAAAGTTGCATAATCTAATGTTGAAAACATCGTTCCGATGATGAACATTCCGATTAATAAACCTAAATCTCCAATTCTGTTCATGATGAAAGCTTTTTTCGCAGCGTCATTGTAATCCTGGTTTTTATGCCAGAATCCAATTAATAAGTAAGAACAAAGTCCAACACCTTCCCATCCAATGAAAAGAACTAATAAGTTGCTTCCAATTACAAGTGTAATCATAAAGAATACGAACAGATTTAAATACGCAAAAAACTTGTGCATATTCTCATCATCATGCATGTAACTGATAGAGTATAAGTGAATCAAAGATCCAATTCCGGTTACGAATAATAACCAAAGAACAGATAACTGATCTAATAAAAATCCAAGATTGATTTTTAGATTACTAATTTGAATCCAGTCAAATAAAGTAACCTGAATTGTTTTTCCTGTAGATGTAATTTGATTAAAAAGAACAAGAGTAACTACAAAAGAAACAGCTACGGCAGCAGTTCCGATAAATCCGGAAACTGTTTTTCCTAAGCTTTTTCCAAAGAAAACATTGATTAAAAATCCTAAAAAAGGAGCTAAAACTAAAACTAAAGCTAAATTGGTATCCATTTCTATTTTATCCTTTTAAATTTTTTAAATTATCGATGCTAATTGAGCCAATATTTCTAAAAATAGAAACTAAAATAGCCAGACCTACTGCAACTTCTGCAGCGGCAACTGCCATCGAAAAGAATACGAAAACTTGTCCCTGCGCATCCTGGTGGTACGTTGAGAAAGCAACAAATAAAAGGTTTACTGCATTCAGCATGATTTCGATCGACATGAAAACGATAATAGCATTTCGTCTGTACAATACACCAAAAACACCAATACAAAAAAGTACAACACTTAAAAAGATGTAATTTTCAATACCTATTTGATTTAATATATTACCCATTATTTATTTAATTTTTCTTTTTTAGACAATAATACAGTTCCAATCATTGCAACCAAAAGTAAGATTGATGCAAATTCAAATGGTACCATATATTCGTTCAATAATATTTTACCCAAAACTTTAATAGATTGGAAATCTTCTCCTGTTGAATCGTATTCGCCAACGATTGGTTTAGAGTTGATGAAAATTGCAATTAAAACAATGCAAATCAAACAAAAAGAAACAATAGCACCTAAACGAGTGATTCTAGGTCGATGTACATCTCTTTGTTCATTTAGATTCATTAACATAATCGTAAACAGGAACAAGATCATAATCGCTCCGGAATAGACTATTATATGTACAATAGCTAAAAACTGTGAATTCAATAATAAGTAATGACCAGCAATCGAAAAGAAACAAATTACTAAATAGATAGCACTATGAATTGGATTTCTGCTGAAAATAGTCAGGAAAGCGGTGATTACCGTAATAAACGCTAAGAAACAAAATATAATTTGTACAGTTGTTGCGTGTGCAAAATCAGGAATATGTATCATTTAGTTAGCATTATTAAGTTGAGCATTTTTGATAGCCATTTCAAGAGGCATCACCAATTTGTCTTTTCCAAAAATGAAATCTTCTCTTTCATAACTGGCAGGAACTAAAACTTTTGAAGTCGTTAGATAGATAGCGTCTTTTGGACAAGCTTCTTCACACAAACCACAAAAAATACAACGAAGCATATTGATTTCGTAAATCGAAGCATATTTTTCTTCTCTGTATAAATGTTTTTCATCAGCTTTACGTTCGGCAGCTTTCATTGTGATTGCTTCTGCAGGACATGATAAAGCACATAATCCGCAGGCAGTACAATTTTCACGACCTTGCTCATCACGTTTCAACATGTGCTGACCACGATAAACCGGACTCATTTCACGAACTTGTTCAGGATAATGAATCGTAACTTTTTTTCTAAAAAGGTGTTTAAGCGTAATAGCCAAACCTTTTATAATCGCCACAAGATACAATCGCTCAATAAAAGACATCTCTTTATTAGAGACCACTTTTTTTCTACCCGATAATGATATAGTTTCTATTGACATTTTTACTATTATAGTTTATGATTTACAATTTGAGGTGAATCAAATTTAAAATCTATTTTATTTTTATTTGAAGCTAATTACGTTTCTTAGAATCCTAAAGCTGCTGCGATATCATGTCTTAAGATAACAGCGCCCGTAATCATAATATTAATAATCGAAAGCGGAATTAAAATTCTCCAACCTAAGTTCATTAATTGGTCATATCTAAATCTTGGAATTGTCCAACGTACCCACATATAGAAAAATATGAAGAAACATATTTTTACAAACAATACTGCGATTCCTAGTAAGTTAGCTGTATTTACACCAACATTTTCTACCATCCATTGCATTCCTGGATAGTTGTATCCTCCAAAGAACAATACAGAAATAATAGTTGCAGAAATAAACATACTCGCGTATTCAGCAAACAAATAGAATCCCATTTTCATAGAAGAATATTCAGTATGGTAACCTCCAATTAATTCGTTTTCACATTCTGCTAAATCGAATGGTGTTCTGTTAGTTTCAGCAAATGAACAAATTAAGAAAATTAAGAATGATACTGGTTGATAAAAAACATTCCAGTTCATTCCTTGTTGTTGTAATGAAATTTCTTTTAAACTCATTGTTCCGGTCATCATCAATAAAGCAATCATGGATAATCCCATTGCAACTTCATAAGAAACCATTTGCGAAGCTGCACGAACAGCTCCCATTAATGAGAATTTATTGTTAGAAGCCCATCCACCAATCATGATACCATATACTCCAACAGAAAGAACTCCAAAAATGTATAATAAAGCGATATTTATATCGGTTGCCTGAAGAATAATATCTCTTCCAAAAAGATGAAGTTTATCTCCCCACGGAATTACTGCGCTTGTCATTAATGCCGTACTCATTGCAATTGCAGGTCCTACAACAAATAAAAATTTGTTTGGCGTATTTGGGAAAAATTCTTCTTTTGAGAATAATTTCATACCATCTGCAAGAGGTTGTAATAATCCTCCCCATCCGGCACGGTTTGGCCCAACACGATCTTGCAAGTAAGCTGCAACTTTACGTTCAGCCCAGGTAGAATACATTGCCATAATCATTGTTATCGCAAAAACGACAACAATAACAACACTCTTTTCTATAATAAATGCACTTTCCATTTCTTACTATTTTTTATCTTTATCAGTTAATGGAATTGCGGCCATACTAATCTTTTTACGGTCAATATCTCTACCTAAAAGGATATTCTTTTCAGTATCGATTTCAACTTTCTCTAATTTTTGAGTGTAATTGTTTTGGTTGATTACAGAATCTTTCTCAAATTCTCTTGGTCCTTCAATAACCCAGTCATTTACGTTTTTGTGATCAAAACGACAGCTGTTGCAAATGAATTCTTCCACTTCATGGTACTCATCTTTACGACCAGTTACACGTTGAATTTCTCCACCAAACATCCAAACTGTTGTTTTACCACAACATCCCGGAGTTGTACATTCTCTGTGCGCGTTATAAGGTTTATTAAACCAAACTCTAGATTTAAAACGGAAAGTTTTGTCTGTTAAGGCTCCAACCGGACAAACATCAATCATGTTTCCTGAGAATTCATTGTCGATAGCTTTTGAAATTCCGGTAGAAATATTAGCGTGGTCACCACGATCTAATACTCCGTGAACTCTGTTGTCTGTCAATTGATCTGCAACTTGTACGCATCTTTGACATAAGATACAACGGTTCATATGTAGTTGAATATTTGGACCAATATCTTCTGGTTCAAATGTTCTTTTTTCTTCAATAAAACGTGATTTTGGGTTTCCGTGCTCAAAACTTAAGTTTTGAAGATCACATTCACCAGCCTGATCACAAATTGGACAGTCTAATGGGTGGTTGATCAATAAAAATTCTGTAACAGATTTACGCGCTTCCGTAACTCTTGCAGAAGATTTACTGTTTACTTCCATTCCGTCCATACATCCTGTTACACAAGATGCCATTAATTTTGGCATTGGTCTTGGGTCAGCTTCACTTCCTTTAGAAACTTCAACTAAACAACAACGGCATTTTCCACCGCTCCCTTTTAATTTTGAGTAATAGCACATGGCTGGCGGTACCAAATCTCCACCAATCATACGTGCAGCCTGCAGGATTGTTGTTCCTGGTTCTACGTCTATACTTTGACCGTCTATGGTTACTTTCATCTCTTTATTTTGTTTTTTTAGTTTCAGGTTTCACGTTTCATGTTCTCACTTGAAACTAAAAAAAACTTGAAACTTTAAACTATTTTAAACTTTTTTGTTGAAAGTCGGAATATTGAAAAGAATTGCTGTCCTTTTAAACATTTTTGAACTTTATAACTTTCTGCTTTTTATTTTTATACGATTACTTTACCGCCTACTAAATGCTTAACTTGTGAGAAAGGCTCAGCAACAAAGTGATCTCTATTTTTGATTTTTTCAGGGAAACGAACGTGATATTCAAATTCATCTCTGAAGTGACGAATCGCTGCTGCTACTGGCCAGGAAGCGGCGTCACCAAGCGGACAAATTGTGTTTCCTTCAATTTTACTCTGAATACTCCAAAGTAATTCGATATCTTCTTCACGGCCTTGACCGTTTTCAATTCTCCATAAGATTTTTTCCAACCATCCTGTTCCTTCACGACAAGGCGTACATTGTCCGCAAGATTCGTGGTGGTAGAAACGAGCAAAGTTCCAAGTGTTTCTTACAACACAAGCAGTATCGTTGTAAACAATAAATCCTCCGGAACCTAACATAGATCCGGTAGCAAAACCACCATCACTTAAAGATTCGTAAGTCATTAAACGATCTTCTCCATTTGCTGTTTTGAAAATCAATTCAGCTGGTAAGATTGGCACAGAAGAACCTCCTGGTACAAATGCTTTTAAAGGTCTGCTAGAAGACATTCCCCCTAAATATTCATCAGAATTCATGAATTCGTCTACACTCAAACCTAATTCAATTTCGTAAACACCAGGATTTTTAATGTGTCCAGAAGCAGAAATTAATTTAGTTCCTGTCGAACGTCCAATTCCGATTTTTGCATAATCATCACCAGAGTTGTTAATGATCCAAGGCACCGTAGCAATAGTTTCAACATTGTTTACAACAGTTGGATTTGCCCAAAGACCAGAAACCGCAGGGAAAGGTGGTTTAATACGAGGATTTCCTCTTTTACCTTCCAATGATTCGATCAATGCAGTTTCTTCTCCACAGATATATGCTCCAGCTCCACAATGTACGTGAAGTTCAAGATCAAATCCTGATCCTAATATATTTTTTCCTAACCATCCGGCAGCTTTTGCTTCGGCGATTGCTCTTTCTAATATTTTGAAAACCCACATATATTCTCCACGAATGTAGATGTATGAAAGGTTAGCGCCCAAAGCAAAACTTGAAGTAATCATTCCTTCGATCAATAAGTGAGGAATATATTCCATCAAATAACGATCTTTGAAAGTACCTGGTTCAGATTCGTCGGCGTTACAAACTAAGTGTCTTGGTTTTCCTGATTTCTTGTCAATAAAACTCCATTTCATTCCGGCAGGGAAACCTGCACCTCCACGACCACGAAGACCTGATTTTTTTACTTCTTCAGTAACTTCATCCGGAGTTAATGTTTTTAAAGCTTTTTCTACAGAAGCATAACCACCATTTTGGCGATAAACTTCGTAGGTTTTAATTCCAGGGATATTGATTTTATCTAATAATATTTTTTGTGACATCTTATTTATCGTGTAATATTATTTTATCTTCTTTACAATCAGCGATTAACTGATCGATTTTCTCTTCTGTCAATTTTTCTTTGTAGAAATCTCCTAACTGCATCATCGGAGCGTATCCGCAGGCACCTAAACATTCTACACCAGCAATGGTAAACATTCCGTCCGGAGTTGTTTCACCCATTTTAATGCCTAATTTTTCAGAAGTATAATCCATTAAATTTTCGGCACCATTTAAACAGCAACAAGAAGTCTGGCAAAACTCAAACATGTATTTTCCAATTGGTTTTTGGTTGTACATGGTATAAAAAGTTACTACTTCATAAACCTCAATTGGTTTAATCTGAAGAATTTCGGCAACTTTATCTTGCAATTCAATGCTTAACCAGTTGTTATGAGCATCCTGAACTTCGTGCAAAACAGGCAATAAAGCCGATTTTTGTTTACCTTCAGGATAATGACTAATCAATTCATTGATGCGGGTCATCAATGCTTCTGTCATGTTTATTTCTTGTTTGTAATGTTTACGTTCCATTTTTATTTTGGATTTTAGTCCCAATAGCTATCGGGATAGATTTTAGATTTTTCAATCTATAATCTGAAATCTATATTCTGCAATCTTTTTTATGCGTCTAACTCTCCTGCAATTACATTTAAACTTGATAAAATCACAATTGCATCAGAAAGTAATGATCCTTTAATCATTTCAGGATATGCCTGATAATAGATGAAACATGGTCTTCTGAAATGTAATCTGTATGGTGTTCTGCTTCCGTCTGTAACTAAATAAAAACCTAACTCTCCATTTCCTCCCTCAACAGGATGGTAAATTTCTGCAACTGGAACAGGAACTTCTCCCATTACAATCTTAAAGTGATAGATTAAAGACTCCATATTGTTATAAACGTCTTCTTTTGGAGGAAGATAGTAATCAGGAACTTCGGCATGATATTCATTTCCAGCCGGCATTTTTTCCAAAGCCTGACGAATGATGCTTAAACTTTCCCAAACTTCTGCATTACGAACACAGAAACGATCGTAAGTATCACCTGATTTTCCAACAGGCACTACAAAATTGAAATCTTCATAAGAGGAGTAAGGCTGTGCAATACGAACGTCATAATCAACTCCGGCAGCACGTAAGTTTGGTCCTGTAAATCCGTATGCCATTGCTTGTTCAGCTGAAATAGCTCCAACGTTTACAGTTCTGTCAAGGAAGATTCTGTTTCTTTCAAATAAGTTTACAAATTCTTGCCATGCAACAGGGAATTCTTCAAGGAAAGTGTCTAGTTTTTTAAAAGCTTCCGGAGACCAGTCTCTTTCAAAACCACCAATTCTCCCCATATTTGTAGTTAAACGTGCTCCACAAATTTCTTCGTAGATCTCGTAAACTTTTTCTCTAAATTGAAAAACGTATAAGAAACCAGTATAAGCACCAGTATCTACACCTAAAATCGAGTTACAGATTAAGTGATCTGTAATACGTGCCAACTCCATTACAATAACTCTTAAGTATTGCGCTCTTTTTGGAACTTCAATACCTAACAATTTTTCTAAAGTCATCCACCATCCCATATTATTAATAGGAGAGGAGCAATAGTTCATACGGTCTGTAAGAGGCGTAATTTGGTAGAAAGGACGGTTTTCAGCGATTTTTTCAAAAGCTCTGTGGATGTAACCAACAGTTGGTTCGGCTTCAAGAATTCTTTCACCATCCATTAATAAGATGTTTTGAAAAATACCGTGAGTAGCCGGGTGAGTAGGACCTAAGTTCAGTACCGAAAGTTCACTTCCGTCTTCATTAAGTTTCTCCTTAATTATTTTAGCATAACGATGCTCTGGTGATAATAATAGTTCTGACATTTTATAATGTTGAATTATTTTTTAGCAATTTGTTGTTGTTCTTCCAAAGAATCTGTCGTCTTTATCAGTTCTTCCGCTGTCTTCCATTGGGAATTCTTTTCTCATTGGGAAAGACACCATTTCATCCATATTCAAAATACGTTTCAATTGCGGGTGACCAATAAAATTGATTCCGAAGAAATCGTATGTTTCTCTTTCCATCCAGTTTGAACTTAAGAAAATATTTGAAATTGTTTTTATTTCTGGTTTTTCACCATCTAAATAAACTTTGATTCTGATACGTTTGTTTTCGATCCAGTTGTGTAAATGATAAACTATCGCAAATTGACGATCTTGTTCGTTGTCCGGATAGTGAACACCACATAAGTCTGTTAAGAAGTGAAATTGTAAGTCAGCATCATTTTTCAAAAAAAGAATCAAAGCTGTGATTTTGTCAGCAGTAGTTTCTATAGAAAAAATATCTCTTTCTTGTTGAAAATTGAAAACATTAGTATCAAATGTCTCAATAAGTTTATCTTGAATCAGGGTATTGTCTAAAGCCATCTTATGAAATGTTATAGGAAGCTAATAATTCTTGGTATTCTGGTGAGCTTCTGCGTCTAACAGATTCGCTTTTTACCAAATCTTGTAATCTCATTACACCATCAACGATTTGTTCTGGTCTTGGAGGACATCCGGGAACGTAAACGTCTACCGGAATTACTTTGTCAATTCCCTGAAGAACAGAGTAAGTGTCGAAAACTCCACCTGAAGAAGCACAAGCTCCAACAGCGATTACCCAACGAGGTTCAGACATTTGTTCGTAAACTTGTCTTAAAATTGGCGCCATTTTTTTAGAAATAGTTCCCATTACTAATAACATATCGGCCTGACGAGGAGAGAAACTCACACGCTCTGAACCAAATCTTGCTAAATCGTAATGTGATGCCATAGTAGCCATAAACTCAATTCCGCAACAAGAAGTTGCAAATGGTAAAGGCCAAAGAGAATTCGCGCGTGCCAAACCTACAACGTCATTTAGTTTTGTAGCAAAGAAGCCTTCTCCAACAACACCTTCAGGAGGGGCAACCATATTTACTTTTGAATCGCTCATTTTTATTTTAGATTTCTGATTTTAACATTAAGATTTTTGGAAATCTTAAAAAGTAAAATCAATTTTTTAAATCAGTATTAAATTCAATTGATATTAGATTTTAAATTTTAATTTGAGACAAAGTCTGAAATCAGCAATCTAAAACCTAAAATCGTATTTATTCCCAGTCTAAAGCTTTCTTTTTGATGATATAGAAAAAACCAACTAAAAGTAAAGCCATGAAAACGACCATTTTAAGCATTCCTTCTACACCAAGATCTTTAAAGTTTACTGCCCAAGGGTAAAGGAAAATAACCTCTACGTCAAACAATACAAACAAAATAGCTACAAGGAAATATTTTACTGAAAAAGGAATACGGGCGTTACCAACAGATTCGATACCGCACTCGAAGTTTTTATCTTTAACTTCTGAGGTTCTTTTTGGGCCTAATTTTCCGGAAATAATGATTGTTCCTACCACAAAACCAACAGCCAGAATGAACTGCATTAGAATAGGAATGTAACTGTATTGATCAGATTGCATAAACTTAGGGTTTTTACTTAAAGAATAAGCCACAAAGATAACTTTCAAGTATGTAAATCACAAACTAAAGGGAGATATAAGTAGGTTGTGAATCGGCGTTTATGTCTAATTTTTATTGATTATAAATAAGATGGTCTTTTTTTAATATTTTTTTAAGAAATGACCAAAAAAAAACGTCCCGATGTATCGGGACGTTTTGAAAACCATTCAGAGGCAAAAAAAATAAATTGCTTATATTTTTCTTAGATTACTGCTACTTTAGCAGCAACTTTCCCTTTTCTTCCTTCTTCTTCTTCATAGCTTACACGGTCACCTTCGCGTAATTCTTCCGCGTTAATTCCTGAAGCGTGAACGAAGATGTCCTTTCCTGTTTCTTCGTCTGTAATGAATCCATAACCTTTAGATTCATTGAAAAATTTTACTGTACCTGTACGCATTGTAATTGTAATAATAATTTATAATAAAGCAAATGTAATATATAAATTCATACAAAAGACACTAAGGTGTTAATTTTTTGTAAAAATTATTGATTTACAGTGTTTTTACGTGGTTTATTGCATCTATTTTTATATGAAATACCCTAATTTGAGAATCATTAATTGTAAGAATATAAAAAAAGAAACCTTGTAAGAATTTTTTAATTTGCAAATGTGAATTTTGCATTTGTTTTTTGATCTTAAAACGCATAAAAAAAACAGCTGAAATTTCAGCTGTTTTTTGGATTATTTTAAAATGCTAAAATTTAGATAGCATCAATTTTAATATGTAATTCTTTCAATTGTGCATCATCAATTGCAGCTGGTGCATCGATCATTACATCACGTCCTGAATTGTTTTTAGGGAAAGCGATGAAATCTCTAATTGTTTCTTGTCCACCTAAAATAGCAACCAATCTGTCAAGACCAAAAGCAAGTCCTCCGTGTGGTGGTGCACCAAACTGGAAAGCATCCATTAAGAAGCCGAATTGAGCTTTTGCTTCTTCTTCGGTAAATCCTAAATATTTGAACATTAATTGTTGTGTCGCTTTATCGTGAATACGAATTGATCCTCCACCAATTTCATTTCCGTTTAAAACCATATCGTATGCATTTGCGCGAACTTTTCCTGGTTCTGTTTCTAACAAAGCCATGTCTTCTGGTTTAGGAGAAGTAAACGGGTGGTGCATTGCGTGGTAACGACCGCTTTCTTCGTCTAACTCTAATAATGGGAAATCTACAACCCATAGCGGAGCAAATTCTTCAGGATTACGTAATCCTAAGCGAGTTGCTAATTCCATACGCAGTGCAGATAATTGAGCACGAGTTTTATTTGCTGGACCTGAAAGTACAAAAATCATGTCTCCAGGATTTGCTTCTGTTGCTTTTGCCCAGTTAGTTAAATCATCTTGATCGTAGAATTTATCTACAGACGATTTGTATGTTCCGTCTTCGTTGCATTTTACGTAAACCATTCCAGATGCTCCAACTTGCGGACGCTTAACCCAGTCAATTAATACGTCGATTTCTTTACGAGTATAATTTCCTGCTCCAGGAACAGCGATTCCGACAACTAATTCTGCTGCATTGAATACAGGGAATTCTTTGTGTTGAGCGAATTCGTTTAATTCTCCAAACTTCATTCCGAAACGAATGTCTGGTTTGTCGTTTCCGTATGTTTTCATGGCATAGTCGTAAGTAATTCTTGGGAATTTATCTACTTCAATACCTTTAATTTCTTTTAATAAATGTCTTGTCAATCCTTCAAAAACATTCAAAATGTCTTCTTGTTCCACAAACGCCATTTCGCAGTCAATCTGAGTAAATTCTGGCTGACGGTCTGCACGTAAATCTTCGTCACGGAAACATTTCACGATTTGGAAATATTTATCCATTCCACCTACCATCAATAATTGTTTGAAAGTCTGTGGAGATTGCGGTAAAGCATAAAACTGACCTTCGTTCATACGGCTTGGTACAACGAAATCTCTTGCTCCTTCTGGAGTTGATTTGATTAAATATGGTGTTTCAACTTCGCAGAAATCTAAATCAGATAAATATTTACGAACTTCCATTGCCACTTTGTGACGGAATAATAAACTGTTTTTTACCGGATTTCTTCGAATGTCTAAATAACGGTATTTCATTCTGATATCTTCACCACCGTCAGTTTCGTCTTCGATTGTAAATGGAGGAGTTAAAGCCGAATTTAAAATAGTCAATTCCGTAACTAAAATTTCGATTTCACCAGTAGGGATATTTTTGTTTTTAGCTTCACGCTCAATTACAGTTCCTTTTACCTGAATTACAAATTCTCTTCCAAGAGTTTTTGCTAGTTCAAAAACGGTTTTATCAGTACGGCTTTCGTCAAAAATAAGCTGTGTAATTCCGTAACGGTCACGTAAGTCAACCCAATTCATAAATCCTTTATCGCGTGACTTTTGTACCCAGCCAGCAAGTGTAACTTCCGTATTAATATTTGAGGCATTAAGTTCGCCGCAATTATGACTTCTATACATGATCTAAATTTTAGATTGCAAAAGTAAACACAAAATTCAAATTATAATAGAAAAGTAGCAATCTGATGCTCATAAATTTTAAATATTTTGTTAATTCTGAAAATTCAAAGCGGTTATTTCTTTAGATTTGAGTTACTGAAAACAAACTTTAATACTTATGAAAAAACTTTTTGTTGCTGGCCTTTTGATTTTTAGCACTTTGAATGTTGTTGGACAAACCAAAAATCAAATAAAATTTACGGCCAAAATCGCTAACCGAAATAGTGATACACTTGTTATTAAATCAAGAAACGGTTTCAAACAAGTTATTCCAATTGATAAAAAAGGTGTTTTTGCTTCTTCTTTTGATGCTCCAAAAGGATTTTATGTTTTTTCTGACGGAACAGAATCTTCAAATTTATATTTAAAACCAAATTCTGAAATTAACCTGACAATGGATGCTAAGGAATTTGATGAAACTATCGTTTATAAAGGAAAAGGTGTTAATGAAAGTAATTTTATGGCACAACAAGCTTTGAAAGACGAAAAATTTCAAAACGAGGCTTTTACTAAAGAAGCAACTGAATTTGCTGCTCTTTTAGAAACAAAGAAAAAGACAGATATTGAAAATCTGGAAAAAGGAGATTTTGATCCTGAATTTAAAACAGCATTAAAAAGCAGTTTCGAAAGTTTTAATCAATATGCATCTGAGGAATATGAAAGAGCTGCAAAGGCAAATAAAATGAATGGAAAAGCTTCTCCAGAGTTTGATTATGAAAACTTTAAAGGTGGAAAAACAAAATTGGCCGATTTAAAAGGAAAGTACATTTATATCGATCTTTGGGCAACGTGGTGTGCACCTTGCAGAGCTGAAATTCCTTATTTGCAAAAGATGGAGGAAAAGTATCACGGTAAAAACATTGAATTTGTGAGCATTTCTATTGATAAAGCAAAGGACAACGAAAAATGGAAAAAGTTTGTAACGGATAAAAAACTGGGCGGGGTGCAATTATTTGCAGATAAAGATTGGGAATCTGAGTTTGTTGTAAATTATGGAGTAACCGGAATTCCGAGATTTATTATAATTGATCCTCAGGGAAATGTTTTAAGTTCAGATGCTTCAAGACCGTCTGATCCAAAACTTGAAGAACAATTAAATACATTATTAAAGTAATTTAGTATAAAATCGATAACGTTATAGTAAAACTTCTTTTTTAGAGAAATATCAGTAAAACCAGTGCTTAAGCGCTGGTTTTTTTGTTTTGTAGAAATTTCCAATGTTAAGCTTTTATCCAATGTTACCAAATTGTTAAGTAAAAGTTTTTTTAATGTAAACAAATAACTATATTTGATAAAGATTTCTAAAACATTAATACCTAACGATATGAAAAAGAGTATAATTTTAGCTGCAATGTTGTTCTCTGGAATGTTATTTGCACAAGAAGTGAAACCAGAATTGGAAGCTGTTGGAAACAAGGTAAAAGCTACATATTATTATGAAAATGGTAATGTACAGCAACAAGGCTTTTTTAAGGATGGTAAGCTTGATGGTGTTTGGGTATCTTATGACGAAAAAGGAAATAAAAAAGCCGTTGGAGAATACACAGACGGAGTGAAAACTGGAAAATGGATTTTCTTTAATGAAGACACTTTAAAAGAAGTAGCTTATGTAGACAGCAAAGTTAGTTCCGTTAAAAACCTACAGAAAAATGCTTTGGCAAACAGAAATTAATTGATTTCGACAAATTATAGAAGAACCGTCCCGTTAAAAACGAGACGGTTTTTTTATGCTCGTTTTTTTAGTTTTTTTGTTTCGGCCATACCAAATTACAAAACCGGTAACAGGCAAAGCAGAGGCAAGTAAGCTTACAGTGAAAGCAATTATTTTTCCGGGGAAATCTAAAACTTGTCCTGTGTGAATGCCGTAATTCATTTCAACAACCTGTAAGCCTAAGCTTTTTGAATTGTATTCGTCATTCTGAATCAATTCTCCGTCGTATGGATGAAAATAATAATTACTTTGATGATCGTATCGCAAAGTATGTGGATATGCGCCGGTATTAATTATGTCGCCTTTTTGCTGAGGCAGTGTTACATAAAACATTTCACCATCTGGATTTCGCTTCATCGTTTGATAAAGCGCCTTATCTATTGCTGCAAAACTGTTATATTCAAATTTTGTTGTATCAATTACCGGGACTTTTGTTTCGAGGGCTTTATCGCCTCCAAAATTGAAAGCTTTATAAATACCGTCTCCCACCCATTCATATGTGAAATTTAATCCTGTTATGGCAATAATAAGTGCAATTGCTGCAATATAAAATCCGGAGGTATTGTGCCAGTCGTAATTTACGCGACGCCACTTAGCAGACCATTTTACAGTAAAACTTCGTTTAATATCGCTTTTACGTTTTGGCCACCACTGAATAATTCCTGAAATTAATAATAGAATAAAAATAATCGTTGCTCCGCCTACGATATGTTTACCAATATAATCCGGAAGAAGTAAATACAAATGAATATATTCGACGATGATAAAAAAATCAGTGTCAGGATCTTCCGTTTTTAGATAGTTTCCATTGTAAGGATTAAAGTAAAGGTATCGGTTTTCTGACCCGGAATAGGTGTATACAATTGCAGATCGGTTTTTTCCATAAAAAGAAATCATAGACTGCTTATAGTCCGGAAGGATTTCTTTTGCTTTTTGCCGTAAAACAGACGGCAGTTCAAAAGGTTTGTTCTCAGGCTCAACCAAACGCCATTCTTTTCGGGTAATGTCTTTTATCTCGTCGTGAAAACAGAATATACAGCCCGTAATACAAACTATAAAAACAATAAGCCCGGAAATTAATCCGAGCCATTTATGTAGAAAACGTATTTGAGTTTTAAATCCCATTTTTTGATTAAAAGCGTAAAAGTATACGCTAAATCAATAGAGGGCAAATTATTTAAGCTAATTTTTAAGAAACCGCTTTTTTCGGCTTTAAATGATAAGCCACATATAATGAAATTGAAGCCAGAGAAATCCAGAAAACATCAATAACAAAAATCTGAATTTTGTTCTGCATAAAAGAATTCCAAAACCAGTTTCCGGTAACAATGCCATTTGTAATTGGGATTAAAAAGCCTAAAATGCTTCCTGAAATTAAACAGAACTTATTCGTAAAGGAATCATTCTTCTTGATGATAAAGAAGATGGCAAGAAGTAACCAACCGCCAAAATAAATGGCAAAGAGATTTGATTTGCTTAACGGATAGAATATCTTGGATCCAATAAAAGTCAATGCGGTAATTGGGTACATACTTAAGCAAATTGCCAAATAAATACGAACCACTGCTGCGTTAAAACGTCTTTTCTTTTCCGGTAAATTGTTTTTTTGTCTTGCCACTAACCAAATCATAACTCCGGAGATTATTACGAAACAAGTTATTATTCCAAGGATAAAGCTTATTATTTTTAAAGCATATCCGCCATAATCACCAAAGTGAATTCGGTATAAAACATTTTTTACAACATCTAAATAGTTGTTTTGAGAAACGGGATCTTTTTTAGCAACCTCTTTTCCATCAGCAATACGGTAAACTACTTTTCCAATTCCGGTGAATTTTTTATCGTTCAAAAGCTCACCTTCGACTAAAACATGCATATTGGCATCTCCATAATTCTGTATATAGACACGTTTGATTTCAAAATCTGACCATTTCTTTTTGGTTTTTGCAACCAATTGATCAATATTAAAAGGATTGGCTAATTTTTTGTTTTCAAACTTGTAATCTGCATCAGTATACTCGAGTTCCTTATAAAGCTTGCCTTCGTCTCCACCGTACAAAGCCATTACTGCGGGAGCGACAATCAGAAGTTTAATCATAAAAAATGCGCCTGTTACAGCATAAACAAATTGAAAAGGTAATCCGATCATTCCTAATGCAGTATGCGCATCTGTCCAAAGTGTTTTTAATTTTTCTTTTGGACGGAAAATATAAAAGTTAGATACAATTTTTTTCCAATGAAGTAAAACTCCCGTAACGATCGCAAATAAGAAAAACAAAGCTACCAATCCAGATAAATAATAACCAACGGGATAAGGTATTTGTGCCAGGAAATGCAGACGATATAATAGTTCTCCTAAAGAGTACGACTCTTCGTAAGTATATGATTTGAAGTTTTTATTATTTAAATAAAAGAACTCCGATTTTTTTTGTTCTTCCGGAGCCAGAGAATCTTTGGTTGCTTCCATGTAAACTGCAACTCTTTCTTCTATGGCGCGTTTAGAAATTGTAATGTTTCTGCCGTGTAAAATATATTTTTTATCAAGATGTTGCAACGCTTTGTCATAGTCTAGTTGAATTTCTTTTGTGATGGCTGTAGATTCACTTCTTTCCCAATTGATGATTTCATCTTTAAAAAAAGAAAAAGACCCAGCGAAGAAAATTACAAATAGTACTACGCTAATAACAATACCGCTGACAGTATGTGTATGAAAATAAATATTATAATGACGGTTGTTCATAAATTAGTTCGTGGTGTGGTTATAGGTTTGGCCGAGATATATAAAAAGACAAAAAAGTAAGGTTAGCAGAATATAAATTCCCCATATTTTCCAACCGCTTTTTGCCAGAAATGCAATTACCATTAAGGCAACCCAAAGAATAAAACCAGTAAAAGCCATGGTTATAAGAACATCAGCACGATTGAACCATGCTGCCAAAGCCAGATGAAAAGTTACTGAAACAAAGTATCCTCCTAAAATAGCAGCAGTAATTTTGGTAAAACGTGGCCAAAAAGAGGGGGTTAAATATTTTGGATTTGCCGGCATATTGGTTTTGGTTAAAGAGGTTTAGGTTTAGTAATAATAAAATTCTAAAATCGCTGCAAAAATCAGAATAGCTAATAATAGTTTACTGTTTACTTTTTTTAATGGAGTTAGTATTATAATTAAACTTCCAATGGTCATGAGCTGAACAAAAAACATCAAAGTGCCACAACCTAAAGAAAGTGTAAACAACCATAAACTATAGGCTAATAAAAGAAGCAAAAGCCCTGTGATTTTGGTTTGTTTTGGATTTTTCTGCATCCATTTTTCAAAGCCTAAATCATACGATAAAGCGGCTCTTTTTGAGGTGTAATAAAGTGTGTAAAAAGCTAAAAAAACGGCAAGACTGGCTATTGTTATCATAATTTACAGAATTAAAAACACCTTCCTGATTGTGCAGAAAGGTGTTTGTTTTTTGTTAAAATCTATAAGAGAAACTTGCGGCAAGACTTCTCATATTTCTAGGATGAAGTGTTGACCAGCCATCGTAAGTATCTACGTTGGCAATATTATCAAGTTTTAATGTTAAGGTGTATTTTTCTGTTCCGTAAAATACAGATGAGTTTAAAACTGTATAAGATGGAATTGTAAATGCTCCGGTAACAGTTCTATTCATGATTTTATTTTCACTTGCATAATTTCCTCCAAAACCTAAACCAAAACCTTGTAAATCGCCTTGAGTAAATTTATAACTTGCCCAAAAGTTTGCTAAGTTTTGTGGTCCTGCACTTTCTGGTCTGTGTCCTACGAAATCAGGATCACCAGCTGTTAAAAGAGCATCATTATAGCTATATCCAAAAACAAGGTTTAAACCTGTAATAGGGTTAGAAACAATTTCGGCTTCAAAACCTTTGTTTCTTTGTGCGCCATCCTGATAAGAGGTTTGATTTGGAATCGCCGGATTTCCGCTATCGCTATAAATGCTATAAACCTGATCGGTTACTTTTATGTCATAGTAACTAAAAGTAGCATATAATTTATCTTTGAATATATTCAGTTTTGTACCCACTTCAAATTGATTAGCATGTTCCGGATCAAATGTTCTTGGAACTGGATTTCCGTTTACACGATCTGATTTTGGTGCTGTATTTGTAAAACCATCCATATAGTTTGCAAAAATAGAGACCTTGTCTATAATTGGCTGATAAACGATACCAAATTTAGGAGAGAAAGAGGTTTGGTTAAAATTATCCTCACTTATGGTTACATCACCGCTATTCATAAAACGATCTACACGTAAACTTGCCATTGCAGACAAAGCGGGAGTAATGTTAAGTACATTCGAAACATATGCACTGTATACTTCTTGTTTTGTTTTATTATGATTTGCATTTTCACCAGCTAAAAGTGCATCAACACCAGCTTTTGATAATTTTCCGCTATCTCCGTTAGTGATGTAATTTTTAGGATTGAAAATTTTAAACACACTGTCGTTAACTGTTTTTAAATCATCATTACCAATATATACATCACCGTTGGTAACATAACCTGTTCCGTTGTCATTTTGTGTTCTGTTAAAATAATCAACACCTACAACCATACGATTTCTCATTTTTCCAATTTTAAAGTCGCCAATAAAATTTTGTTGGATATCTGTCGTTAAATCAGTTGCATTTTGATAGTTTAAAGAACGGCCCAAAACAACTCCTTTCGTGATTGAAGGATAAAATCGAGTGCTCTCGTATAAGTAAGTATAGTAACCTTCAGATTTTGATGAACCTCTCGAAACTACAGTTTGAGATGTCCATTGATCAGAAAGTTTGTAATTCATTTGTGCCTGAAGACTGAATGAAGGTGTTTTTAAGGTTAGTTCATTACTTGTGTAAGAACGTTTATTGTCATAACCTAATTCTTTAACATTATGGACTCTTAAAGGAGCACCTCTGTCAAAAAACAACATCGTTGGATTTGTTGCTTCGCTATTCATGAATTCAGTATTAATCAAGAATGATAACCTGTCATTTACCTGATACGATAAAGATGGAGCAATGAAAAATGATTTTTTAAAACCTGCATCCTGAAAACTTTCTTCATTATGGTAAGCTGCATTCACTCTTAAATTTACTTTGTGTTCTTCATCAAGAGGAGTGTTTATATCGGCAGTTACACGATTTAGACCATAACTTCCGGTAGTATAATTAATTTCCCCGCCAAAATGATCATACGGTCTTTTAGTAGTAATATTGATTAATCCTCCGTACGATATTAAGCTACTTCCAAATAATGTTCCCGAAGGTCCTTTTATAACTTCGATTCTGTCAATATTTGCCGGATCTAAACTTCCGTTGGTTAAACCTGGTAAGCCGTTGATCATGGTAGGCTGTACTGCAAAACCTCTTAAAGAGAAATATCCTGCACCGTCTCCTGCACGTCCTGTAGAAGACCAAAGCTGTGTTATTCCTGGAGCATTTTTTAGCGCGTCATCAATATTGGTAACAACTTGTTCTTTTAAAAGTTCTCCTGTAATTGTAGAATATACTTGTGGGTTTTCAAGATTTTTAAGTGGTAATCTTGATACTTGTTGTGATTCCTTACGAGTGAAAGTGTTTTTTTTAGCCACTCCGTTAATTACAATTTCGTCTAGTTGTTCAGAGTTTGAACTGATCGTGAAATTTTCAACTATTTCATCACCACCATTTAAGGTGATGCTTTTTTCTTTAGAAGTAAATCCTACTGCTGAAATTCTAAGAATATAATTTCCCGGTTTTACGTTTTTAATTTCGTAGTTACCGTCATTATCTGTATTAGTTCCAATTTTTGTTCCTTTTAGTACAATTGAAACATTATCTGCTGCGTGATTATTTGTTAAACTAATTTGACCTTTAATTGTAGCTTTTTGTTGCGCTAAAGCAGAAGTACCTGCTAACAAAACAAAACACAGAGCCAAAAAAGAAATTGTAAACTTTAATTTCATTTTTATTTAGAATTAATTTTAATAACGCAAATTTAGGATTTGATCGTTAATCACACAAGCTATTCTTATTTATTCTAAATAAAATATTTTTTAAAGGGTAAAATTTACATTTCTTTAAAGAATTAACATCTTAAGACAAAATTAAGCTAATCTTAAGCAAAAAAACCTGCTCAAATTAATGAACAGGTTTTTTATTATTGTGAAAAATTACTTAGAATTACAACTCTAAAGCACGTTTAGCGTCGCCATTCATCAATAATTCTAATGGATTTTCTAAAGCTTCTTTAACAGCAACCAAGAATCCAACTGACTCACGTCCGTCGATGATTCTGTGATCGTAAGAAAGAGCAACATACATCATTGGGTGAATTTCAACTTTTCCGTTTACAGCAATTGGGCGCTCAATAATATTGTGCATTCCTAAGATTCCTGATTGAGGAGGGTTGATAATTGGAGTAGATAACATACTTCCGAAAACTCCACCATTTGTAATTGTGAAAGTTCCTCCGGTCATATCGTCAACTGTAATTTGACCATCACGAGCTCTTAAAGCCAATCTTTTGATTTCAGCTTCAATTCCACGGAAAGTTAAAAGTTCAGCATTACGAACAACAGGAACCATTAATCCTTTTGGTCCTGAAACTGCGATTGAGATATCAGCAAAATCGTAAGCGATTTTGTAGTCACCATCCATCATAGAGTTAACATCAGGATATAATTGTAAAGCTCTTGTAACTGCTTTTGTAAAGAATGACATGAAACCTAAACCTAAACCACCATGCTTAGCTTTGAAAGCATCTTTGTATTCGTTACGAATTTGGTTGATTGGCGTCATGTTTACTTCGTTGAAAGTAGTCAACATAGCAGTTTCGTTTTTAGCCGAAACTAGTCTTTCTGCTACTTTACGACGTAACATTGATAATTTTGTACGCTCAGTTCCACGGCTTCCACCAGTTGGAGTTCCCATAGAAGGTACTGCATTTACAGCATCATCTTTAGTGATTCTTCCGCCTTTACCAGTTCCTGAAACAGTTGCCGGAGCGATATTTTTTTCGTCTAATATTTTTCTTGCTGCAGGAGATGGAGTTCCAGCTGCATAACTTGTTGCTGCCGGAGCCTGAACTGGAGCTGCTTTTGGAGCCTCAGCTTTTACTTCTGCCTTTGGAGCCTCAGCTTTAGGAGCTTCAGCCGCCGGAGCTGCGCCACCTGCTGGTTTTGCGGCATCTGTATCAATTAAACAAACTACAGCACCTACTGCTACTGTGTCACCTTCTTCAGCTTTTAATGTAATTACACCGCTCATTTCAGCAGGTAATTCAAGAGTAGCTTTATCTGAATCAACTTCAGCAATAGCCTGATCTTTCTCTACATAATCTCCGTCTTTTACTAACCAAGTTGCAATTTCAACTTCTTTTATTGATTCCCCTGGTGATGGGACTTTCATTTCTAAAATCATCTTTGTTTTTGTTTAAGGTTTTTATGGTTTCAGACTTCAGATTTCAGGTTGTTAAACTTGAAACTTGAAACATGAAACTTGAAACATTTTTTTATCTAAATAAGTTTTTATCGAATACCATTCTAATTGCATCTGCATGACGACGTTTTGCACGTGTGTAACTTCCTGATGCTGGTGCTGCATAAGCTTTTAACGAAGCTAATCTCCATTTTACAAGATCAAAGTTCATTAACATAAAGCTGTAAGCTCCCATATTTTTAGGTTCTTCCTGAGCCCAAACATAATCATCAGCATTTGGATATTGTGCAATGATTGCTTTGATTTGCTCAATTGGGAAAGGGAATAATTGTTCGATACGAACAACAGCAACGTCATTTCTTCCGTTGTTTTCTCTTTCTGCAACAATATCGTAGTAGAATTTACCAGTAACAAAAACTAAAGTTTTTACTTTTTTCTTATCTACAGTATTGTCGTCAATTGTTTCCTGGAAACTTCCGGTTGCAAGCTCTTCAGCTGTTGATACGCATCTTGGATCACGTAATAAACTTTTTGGAGAGAAAACTACTAGAGGTTTACGGAAGTTTGTTTTCATTTGTCTTCTTAACAAGTGGAAGAAGTTGGCTGGTGTTGTACAATCTGCAACATACATATTATGTCTTGCACAAAGTTGTAAGTAACGCTCCATTCTTGCAGAAGAGTGTTCTGCTCCTTGTCCTTCATATCCGTGAGGTAATAATAAAACAATACCATTTTGGTTGTTCCATTTGTCTTCTCCACAAGAAATGTACTGGTCAATCATAATCTGAGCTCCATTAGAGAAATCTCCAAATTGTGCTTCCCAGATTGTTAAAGCTTTCGGGTTTGCTAATGCATATCCGTAATCAAAACCAAGAACACCATATTCAGATAAAAGTGAATTGAATACGCCAAATTTTCCTTTTTTGTTTTCAATTCCATTTAAAAGAATTACTTCTTCTTCAGAATCTTCTACTTTAACTACGGCATGACGGTGAGAGAAAGTTCCTCTTTCTACGTCCTGTCCAGAAATACGAATATCAAATCCTTCTGTTAAAAGTGAACCGTAAGCTAATGCTTCTGCAGTTCCCCAGTCAATTGTGTTATTATCGTATCCTGTTTTTCTATCCGTAACAATTTTAGAAATTTTACTGATGAATTTCTTGTCTGATGGTAATGTAGAGATTGTATTAATGATAGAATCCAATCCTTTTTTGTCAAAAGTAGTGTCTACTTTCTCCAACATTTGTGTATCTGTTACCTGAACAAATCCTTCCCATTCGTTTTTCATGAATGGAGTAATGATTGTTAAATCTTTTTTACGGGAAGCTTCTAAGTTTTCCTCTAAAGCAGATTTGTATTGTTTTTCTAAACCATTTACATAAGATGCATCGATTACGCCATCAGAAAGTAATTTCTCTGCGTAGATGTCTCTTGGGTTTTTATGTTTAGCAATGATTTTATATAAAACCGGTTGAGTGAAACGAGGTTCATCACCTTCGTTGTGACCGTATTTTCTGTATCCTAATAAATCGATAAATACGTCACGTCCAAACTGCATTCTGTAATCTAATGCAAAAGATACAGCGTGTACAACAGCTTCAGCATCATCAGCATTTACGTGTAATACTGGTGAAAGTGTTACTTTGGCAACGTCTGTACAGTAAGTTGATGAACGAGCGTCTAAGTAGTTTGTTGTAAATCCAACCTGATTGTTAATTACAATATGGATAGTTCCTCCAGTTTTGTAACCATCAAGCTGAGCCATCTGAATGATTTCGTATAGGATACCCTGACCTGCGATTGCAGCATCTCCGTGTACTGCGATTGGCAATACTTTAGAGAAATCGTCATTGTAATATTTATCTTGTTTTGCTCTGGTAATTCCTTCAATAACAGCTCCAACAGTTTCTAAGTGAGAAGGGTTTGGTGCTAAATTGATGTTGATGCTTTTTCCAGATCTTGTTTTTTTGTCAGCCGTAAGACCTAAGTGGTATTTTACATCACCATCAAAATATTCCTGATCGTAATCTTTACCGTCAAATTCACCAAAGATATCCTGAGTAGATTTTCCGAAGATGTTTGCCAAAACGTTCAAACGACCACGGTGAGCCATTCCCATTACGAATTGTTCAACACCTTTTTCAGCAGCTTGTTCGATTAAAGCATCAAGAGCCGGGATGATTGATTCTCCACCTTCTAATGAGAAACGTTTTTGTCCAACATATTTAGTATGAAGGAAGTTTTCAAAAGATACAGCTTCGTTTAATTTATTTAAGATTGTTTTCTTTTCGTCTGTAGAAAAATTTGGCTGATTATGATTAACAGCTAATTTATCCTGAATCCATTTTACAACGCCAGGATTTCTGATGTACATATATTCAATACCGATATGTTGACAGTAAATAGCTTTAAGACGATTTACAATATCTTGTAAAGAAGAAGGTACCATTCCAATTGTCTGTGCAGCATCAAAAACAGTTGAAAGATCAGCAGCTGATAATCCGAAGTTTTCGATTTCTAAAGTTGGCGAAGATTGCCTACGGTCACGAACAGGGTTTGTTTTAGTAAACAAATGCCCGCGAGTACGGTATCCGTCAATTAATTTTAAAACGTTGAATTCTTTCTTTAGTTTTTCTGAAACCTGACTGTCGTCTGTGCTTGGGCTAGTCACGTACTCAACGATCGTTTGCACCGGATTTTCGTCATTATAAGTTGTTTGTCCAAAGTCAAAACCTTGAAAGAAACTTCTCCAGCTAGGCTCAACGCTGTCTGGGTTTACTAAATATTGATCGTATAATTGTGCAAAAAACTCTGTATGCGCTGCATTTAAAAATGAAAACCTATCCATAATATTAGTGAATATACTTTTTGTTAAATAGAATCGCAAAAGTACAACAATCGCCTTTATTTAAATCCTTTTTTTACGTACTTTTACGTAAAAATTTGTTAAAATAAACGTTAACTATGAGTAAAAATCAAATTTCAATCGTTTTCAGTTCTTTTTTTGTGATTTCGCTTCTCTTATTTTCCAACTCTGGAAATGCACAGCAAAAATACGTAATTGACAATAGCAATCATTTTTGGGACAAAGTACAATTTGGTGGTGGACTCGGATTAGGTTTCGGTTCCGGGTATACCAATATTTCGGTTATGCCGAGTGCTATTTATAATGTTAATGAAATTGTAGCTGTTGGAGCAGGTCTGCAGTTTGGTTATTTATATCAAAAAAATTATTACGAATCTTTCGTTTGGGGAGGAAGTCTTATAACTTTAGTAAATCCAATTCCGGAAATCCAGTTGTCTGCGGAATTAGAACAAGTAAGAGTTGATACTCAATATGAAGCAAGATATGATGTTTATCAAAATTATTATCCTCCGTATTCAGATAGTTATTGGAATACAGCTTTGTATCTTGGGGCAGGTTATAGGACAAAGAATGTTACTGTTGGTGCGCGTTACGATGTTTTGTACAATCCTAATAAAAGCTTATACGGATCTGGATTTATGCCTTTTGTGAGGGTTTATTTCTAAGTTTCTAAGTTGCTGAGATAGTATCCCGAAGCTTCGGGACTAAGGTTTTTAAAATGTAGAAATTTGAAGAAATTTATTTTTGTATTTACAGCAATTATAATTTTAAGCTGTAATAATTCAAAGAAATTAGATGTTAACAATGAAAAGGTTGCGAAAAAAGAATTGCGACCTTTTTTTGATTCTGATGAAATTGATCATTATTATGTGAATTATACTCTTGAAAGCATAATTAATTTTGAGGAAAAAAGTAGAAAGTCAAAAAAGCATCAAGAGTTTGAAGGTTTATTTATGGGGTATTTCCCTGATAGCATTCCTAAGGATTTTGAAGAAATTTTACTAAGTCATAATTATAAGAAATCTGATCTTACAATTAAACAGCAAAAGGAAATTGAAAATATATTCAGCGTACAAGATTCTTTACAAATGGACGGATATGCATGCGTCGCAGAGTATCGTGATATCTTCATTTTTAAAAAGAAAGAAAAAACGATTGGAATAGCAAAAATCTGTTTTAAATGCGGTCGTTTTCAAATTATCGGAAGTAAAATTGATACCCAGTATTTTGGGCTATGGACAGAGTTAGATAAATTGCACAATATAGTTCGTCCCAATGAAAAAAAAACTTAGAACCTTAGCATCTTAGTACCTCAGAACCTTTACTTGTAATAATTTCTAAACCAAACCTTTTGCCATTCTCTTCTTAAAATCAAAAAAGCAACTTGTTCGGCAAGAATCACTAAATCCGATCCGTCGAGTTGTTTGATGTCATTTTCGGGAACGTCAATAATGTAAAGGAGGTTTAAATATTCAGCAAATTTATACTGAATCATTCGGTAGATTTTTTCGTGCAGCTGAATTTTTAATTCGTCGGGCGAAATGCTTAAAGGGAAATCGATTCCTTCGTTGGCCAAATTGAAATCTTTATTAATTTGCTCAATCAGACTTAAATACAAAGTCTCCGCTTGTGCTTGCGCTAATAAAGCTTCGGTATTAATTGGTGCTACAAACATAATTGTTCAATTTCAAAAATCAATTTCAATATTAAAAATCAATATCAATGGCAATAACAATTAAAAAAAAACAATTTCAATTTCAAAATTAAATTAAGGTATTTCAATTTTGATTGATTTTTGATATTGTCATTGACATTGTTATCGTGTTTTTTTAAACTTTTCTTCCCATTAAATTTTCGCCAAAAGTCCTTAGAATACTTTTCTTTTCAGTATTAATTTCCATTTTTTCTAAAGTTTCAAATGCTTTAAAAGTATACATTTCAATCGCGTCTTGCGTCGCTTTTGAAGCGCCTGATTCGTTAAAAATGGCTTTGGCAGTTTCTATTTTTTCAGAATTATCGTCTAATTGCAAGCGGAATAATTTTTCTAATTCTGTAGCTTTTTCAGGAGTTGAAAATTCTAATGCTTTTAGATATAAATACGTTTTTTTGTTTTCAATAATGTCGCCGCCAACTTGTTTTCCAAAAGTTTCCGGATCACCAAAAGCGTCCAGATAATCATCTTGCAATTGGAAAGCTAATCCTAAATTTAGTCCAAAATCATAGATTAAATCAGCTTCTTTTTCAGTTGTTTTGGCTACAATAGCACCCATTTTCATGGCTGCTGCAACTAAAACGGCTGTTTTATATTCAATCATTTTTAGATATTCCGGAATGGTAACATTGTTTCTTTCTTCAAAATCAACATCCCATTGTTGGCCTTCGCAAACTTCAAGCGCAGTTTTACTGAATAACTTGGCTAAATCTCTAAATACAGCCGGCTCATATTGCTCAAAATATTGATAAGCAAGAATCAGCATAGCGTCGCCAGACAAAATTCCGGTATTAATATTCCATTTTTCATGAACGGTAACTTCTCCTCTTCGCAAAGGTGCGTCGTCCATAATATCGTCGTGAACAAGCGAAAAATTATGAAAAACTTCAACAGCCATTGCTGCGGGAAGTGCTGTACTATAATCGGTGTCAAAAACCTCTGCAGCCATTAAAGTTAGTACCGGACGCATTCTTTTTCCTCCAAGTCCTAAAATGTATTCAATTGGTTCGTAAAGGTTTTTAGGTTCTTTTCGTATGCTTTGTTTTTTTAAATAAGTAATAAAAAAATCCTGGTACTGACTAATATCGTGCATAAAATGAAATTCTGATTTATGAGGCTCAAAGATACAATTCAATTATGAATAATTCCTTCTTAAAAGTTAAATGCTGATAATGATTTAATAAATAGTTTAGAGAACTCTCATTTTTAATCGGTTAAAATATTTTAAAAAAAACTTGGAAACTTTTTTGGTATTCTGAGTTTCCTGTCTATATTTGCACCGTTAAACGGAAACTGTAAACACTATAATAGTTTCCGTGAAAGATTTCGAGAATTTATAAACTCAATAAAATCAAATGCTTATGAAAACAACATGGACTTTAAATTCTAGTCAATCAGATGTTTTAATTAAAATGCGACATTCTATAATTGCTTATATGGGAGGAACTACTAATAAATTTGGTGGTTATGTAAACATAGAAGACAATGAAATTGAAGATGCGTCTGTAGAATTTTCTTTAGATATCAATAATAAGATTGACAGTTTTCAGCAAGTAGATACTAATTTACAACTTCAGGACTTTTTTGATGTAAATGAGCATCCGATTATTAGTTTTAAATCGACTTCTTTTCAAAAAATCAATAATAATATCAATTTTTTTAAAGGTGATTTAACAATTAAAGATGTTACCAAAGTGGTGGAACTTGATGCCGAATTTATTGGGGTTAATACTTACAACGGAGAAAGAAAAGTGGCTTTTGAAATTAAAGGAGATATTAAACGTCAGGATTTTGGTTTAGACTACAATTCATTTCATCACAACGGAGGCTTGGCACTTGGAAGAGATATTAAGCTTATTGCAAATTTAGAATTTAGCATATAAATCTTAAAGAATGAATAAGTTAATGTAAAATTATTACAAATATAGTGGAAACTATTTTTTAGCTTTTAGTTTCCGAAGTATATTTGCAATACAATTGGAAAGTCAAAATGAAAGATAAAATCATATCAAAAGCGAGCGAGTTGTTTTTAAAGCTCGGTTTTAAAAGTGTTACAATGGATGATATTGCAGGAGAAATGTGTATATCGAAAAAAACGATTTACAAATATTTCTGCAATAAAGAAGTTTTAATTGAAGAAAGTACTTCAATGGTTCACAAGCAAGTGCACGAGATAATTCGAACTATTGTGGCCAAAGATTACAATTCAATTCAGGAGAATTTTGAAATTAGAGAAATGTTTCGTGATATGTTTAAAAACAATATAGACACTTCTCCGATTTATCAGCTCAAAAAACATTATCCGGAAATCTATCAAAATGTACTGTCATACGAAATTGAGCAATGTACACAGTATTTTAGAGTTAATATAGAAAAAGGAATTCGTGAAGGATTGTATCGTCCGGATTTGAATATTGATATCTATGTTAAATTTTATTACACTTTAATTTTTCATATTAACGAAACTACAATTTCAGAAAAAGAAGCACAGGAAATAGAATTAGAAGCTCTTGAATATCACACCAGAGCTATGGCAACTGAAGAAGGAATAAAGGAATTAGAAAAACAACTTAAAAAAATTACCGCTTAATCGTCAATCTATAATTTATGAAAAAAATAATTGTAATACTTTTGTGTACTCTTGGCCTGTCAGCCAATGCACAAGTCACTTTAACCTTAAAAGACGCGCTTAATTATGCGCTTCAAAATAAAGCCGATGCTAAAAAGGCAAAATTACAGGTTGAAAACAGCGAATACCAAATTCAGGAAATTCGTTCCAGAGCTTTGCCACAAATTCATGCAAACGGAAATCTGACTTACAATCCAATTTTACAAACCAGTGTAATTGATGGAGGGTCTTTTGGTCAGCCGGGAACTAGTATTCAGGCAACTTTTGGTCAAAAATGGACATCGGGAGCAGGGGTTAATTTGACACAAGCTTTGTTTGATCAATCTGTTTTTACCGGATTGAGAGCTGCAAAATCTACACGTGAATTTTATCAAATAAACGATCAGTTAACAGAAGAACAAGTAATTGAAAGAGTAGCAAACAATTATTACTCAGTTTATGTACAACGCGAAAGATTAATATTATTAGATAGTACTTACTTAAATACTACTAAAGTTCATGATATTGTAAAAGGACAATTTGATAATGGTTTAGCTAAAAAGATTGATTTAGATCGTATCGTGGTAAAATTATCAAATATTGATACAGACCGTCAACAAGTTATAAATCAAATTACTTTACAGGAAAATGCATTGAAATTCTATATGGGTATGCCGATTGAGACTCAAATCGTGATCCCTAAAGAAGAATTTGAAGCAGTTCCGGCAGCATTAACAGAAGTTCCAAATGTTGAAAACAGAACTGAATATTTGCTTTTGAAAAAACAAGAAGAATTATTAGTGTTTCAAAAGAAAGCAGTTCAGGCTGAGTATTATCCAAAACTTTCTTTGACTGCAGGTTATAATTTTATTGGTCAGGGTCCTGAGTTTCCTCTTTTTGCGAAACCGTCTTCAGGTGTTTACTGGTCAGATTATTCAGGAATCGGATTGAATTTAAGTGTGCCAATCTTTACAGGTTTTGGAACTCGTGCAAGAGTAAGACAGGCTGATGTAGATATCAGAACACTTCAGGAAGATATGAAAGATACCAAGCTATCTCTTGATCTGGATTATAGAAATGCAATGGCACAAATTGATAATAACCTTGTGACTATTGGAAATCAACAAGAAAATATGCGTTTAGCTCGTGAAATTTTGAGCGATACAAAAAATAACTATCTGCAAGGTTTAGCATCTTTAACCGATTTATTAGATGCAGAAAATGCACATCAGGAAGCTCAGAATAATTATACCAGAGCTGTATTAAATTATAAAATTGCCGAAGTGGCATTAATCAAATCAAAAGGCGAACTAAAAACTCTTATTAAATAACTAATTACAATGAAGAAAACTATTATAACAATCGTAATCATAATCGCAGCTTTGGGTGTGATTGGATATGTTTTAAATAACAATAAGAAAGAAAATAAGGCGAAAACTGATATTGTTGCAGAGAAAAATGCTGCGGTTTCTGTAAAAGTTACTCCTGTAAAAACAGAAGAAGTTTCTTTAGATTTCGTTGCAAACGGAAACTTTGCTCCAATTCAGGAATTGACTTTCTCTGCTGAGAAATCAGGTAAAGTAATTAGTGTTTTAGCTAAAGAAGGTGACTACGTTCATGTTGGTCAGACTTTATTAACAATGAGAGGTGATATTATTAATGTAAGTGCACAACAAGCTCAGGCAGTTTATCAAAATGCAAAGTCTGATTATGCACGATATGAAAATGCTTTTAAAACAGGTGGTGTTACAAGACAACAATTAGATCAGGCAAAATTAGCTTTAACTAATGCAGAATCTAATTTAAAACAAGCAAACATCAATGTTGGAGATACAAAAGTAAAAGCACCAATCAACGGATTTATCAATAAAAAATATATCGAGCCAGGATCAATTCTTACTGGAATGCCTGCAACAGCTTTGTTTGATATTGTAAATGTTTCTAAATTAAAATTAACAGTTACTGTAAACGAAAATCAGGTTGCAAGTTTAAAAAAGGGAGATAACATTAATGTTACAGCAAGTGTTTATCCAGATAAATCATTTACAGGAAAAATTACATTTATCGCAGCAAAAGCAGATGAAAGTTTAAACTTCCCGGTTGAAATTGAAATTATCAATAATTCAAGTAACGACTTAAAAGCAGGTATGTACGGAACAGCAAATTTTGCGTCTAAACAGCAAAAACAAAACCTTATGGTGGTTCCTAGAAATGCATTCGTAGGAAGTGTAAGCAGTAATGAAATTTTTGTTGCTGAAAACGGTGTTGCAAAATTGAAAAAAGTAACTGCTGGAAGAATTTTAGGAGATCAGGTAGAAATCATCAACGGATTATCTGATGGTGAAAAAGTAATTACTACAGGTCAGATTAACTTACAAGACGGAAATACAGTAGAAATTATTAAATAAGCCGTAAGCTGTAAGCTATAAGCCATAAGCTTATTGCCTAAAGCCTAAAGCATAAAGCCAAAGAAATGAAATTAGCCGAAATATCCATAAAACGTCCGTCGTTAGTAATTGTATTGTTTACAATTCTGACTCTTGGTGGATTGTTCAGCTACAGCCAACTGGGCTACGAGCTGATCCCAAAATTTGAACAAAACGTTATTACAATTTCTACTGTTTATCCTGGAGCTTCTCCAAGTGAGGTTGAAAATACCGTAACCAAAAAAATTGAAGATGCGATTGCATCCTTAGAGAATGTAAAAAAGATTGACTCGAAATCTTATGAGAGTTTGTCTATTGTTTCGATAACATTGACATCAAATGCAAAAGTCGATTTCTCACTAAATGATGCGCAGCGTAAAATTAATGCCATAATTAGTGATTTGCCAGATGATGTAAAAACACCGGCACTGACTAAATTCTCGCTGAGTGATTTACCAATTATGACCCTTGGTGCCAATGGTAAAATGGATGAAGCGGAGTTTTATGACTTAATTGATAAAAAAGTTGCTCCAATTTTGTCTCGTGTACAAGGTGTGGCGCAGGTAAATATTATTGGTGGTTCTGAGCGTGAAATTCAGGTAAATCTTGACGCTGTAAAAATGCAGGGTTACGGACTTTCTGTTCCTCAGGTACAACAAAATATATTGACTTCAAATCTGGATTTCCCAACAGGAAACATTCAGACTCGTAATCAGAAAATATTAATTCGTTTAGCGGGTAAATATAAAAGCGTTGAAGAATTAAGAAACTTAGTAGTTTCTTCTCAAAACGGAATTCAAATTCGTTTAAGTGATATTGCCGATGTTCAGGATACACAAAAAATTGCTGAAAAAATATCACGTGTAGATCAAAAAAGTGCCATCGTTTTACAAATTGTAAAACAATCAGATGCAAATGCGGTGGCGGTAAGTGAGCACTTGTTGAAAACTATTGCAGTTCTTGAAAAAGATTATAAAGAGAATCAACTTAAGCTAGAAGTTGCAAAAGACAGTACAATCTTTACGCTTGAAGCAGCAGATTCTGTTGTTCACGATTTATTGATTGCAGTTATTCTGGTAGCATTTGTAATGTTGTTCTTCTTGCACAGTATTAGAAACTCGTTGATCGTAATGGTATCTATTCCTGCATCGTTGATTGCAACGTTTATCGGAATTTATTTAATGGGATATACATTAAACTTAATGAGTTTATTAGGATTATCTCTTGTTGTTGGTATTCTTGTGGATGATGCGATTGTGGTATTAGAGAATATTTACAGGCACATGGAAATGGGTAAAAGCAGAATCCGTGCGTCTTATGATGGAACTGCAGAAATTGGAGGAACAGTAACTTCGATTACATTGGTAATTGTGGTGGTATTCTTGCCGATCGCGATGAGTTCTGGATTGGTATCAAACATTATTACACAATTCTGTGTTACGGTAATTATCTCAACGATGTTATCATTGTTGGCTTCGTTTACTATTATTCCTTGGTTATCATCTCGTTTCGGAAAATTAGAGCATATTGAAGGAAAGAATTTATTTGGAAGAATTATTCTTGGTTTCGAAAGCTATTTAACACGTTTCACGGATTGGGTTTCTCATTTGTTGACTTGGTGTTTAGATCATTATGTAAAAACATTTATTGTCGTAATTATATTGTTCCTTGCTTCAACCGTTGGGTTAATGGGTGGAGGTTTCATTGGAGGAGAGTTCTTTGCTTCTTCTGATAGTGGAGAGTTCTTAGTTCAAATCGAGATGCCAAAAGATGCTTCGTTAGAACAAACCAACTTCATGACACAAAAAGCAGAAGCATTTTTGAAAGCTCAGGAATATGTTCACAGTCAAATTACAACGGTAGGACAAACTTCTGAAGGTTTTGGAGCATCACAAGCTACGGCTTACAAAGCAGAGATCGACGTAAAAATGATTGAGCAAAAAGACCGTACTGATGACGCGAACGTTTATGCAGCAAAAATCAAACGTAAGTTAGAAAAAGTATTAGTTGGAGCAAAAGTTAAAACAGTTCCTGTAGGTATCTTAGGTACTGCCGAAGATGCAACTTTAGGATTAATTGTAACGGGTCCTTCAACAGAAGCAGCAATGGCATTTGCTAAATTAGCGGAAGCAGAATTACGTACAATTCCTGGAACAACAGAGATCAAATTAACGGTTGAGGACGGAAATCCTGAAATTAACGTTAAAGTAGACCGTGATAAAATGGCTGCTTTAGGCTTAACACTTCAAACAGTTGGTTTAACGATGCAAACTGCTTTTAGTGGAAACACAGATGGTAAATACAGAGCTGGAGAATACGAGTACGATATCAACATCAGATACAATGCATTCGACAGAAAAAGTATTACTGACGTTAGTAATTTGATTTTCATCAATGCTGCAGGACAACAAATTAAATTGTCTCAGTTTGCTGATATTACCGAAGGTTCTGGACCTTCTCAGTTAGAGCGTAGAGATAAATCTGCGTCTGTAACCGTAAAAGGGCAAAACGTTGGGGTTCCTTCTGGAACAATTGTTCAGCAATGGCAAGTGAAATTAGATAAATTGAAAAAACCAGCCGGAGTAAACTACATCTGGGGTGGTGACCAGGAGAACCAATCGGAAGGATTTGGTACTTTAGGAATCGCTTTATTGGCCGCTATTATTTTGGTTTACCTTGTAATGGTGAGTTTGTATGACAGTTTCGCGCATCCATTCGTAGTATTGTTTGCTATTCCGCTTTCGTTTATTGGTGCGATGATGGCATTAGCATTAACAAACAACTCTTTAAACATCTTTACCATTTTAGGTATCATTATGTTGATTGGTCTGGTATGTAAGAATGCGATCATGCTTGTCGATTATACCAACCAAAGAAGAGCAGCTGGTGAATCAATCAGAACGGCATTAATTCAGGCGAATCACGCTCGTTTACGTCCGATCTTGATGACAACAATTGCGATGGTATTTGGTATGTTCCCAATTGCATTAGCATCTGGAGCTGGAGCTGAATGGAAAAACGGATTGGCTTGGGTAATTATTGGAGGATTAATTTCTTCTTTATTCCTAACCCTGATTGTAGTTCCTGTAATTTATAATATCATGGAGAAATTAATTCATAAATTCTCTAAAGGAGAAAAAATCGACTACGAAGCTGAAATGCATGCAGACTATGTGCATACAGAATTAAGCGAAGACGGTTTTAACCCAAAACATACGCACTAATTGATTTAATTTTGATTTGAAAATCCCAGATTCCTTAATTGGAATTTGGGATTTTTTTTATTGATTTTTTTAATTTTTTTCACGTGGATTACATTAGAAAAAATCTTTGTTTATCTGCTAAAATCCTTTTTAAATCTGCGTGAAAAAATTATAAGCAGTTTTAATGAAATTGTCAGTTTCGTACAATTGGAATTTGGATTTTTTTTATTGGAATTTAAATTAAATATCGGCTTTTTCGTTTATTTGCATCACCTTACTAATACCACTATGTTACAAAAAAATAAATCTGCGGCAATTGGTTTCATTTTCATAACCATGTTAATTGACATTACCGGATGGGGAATTATTATTCCTGTAATTCCAAAATTAATCGAAGAATTAATTCATGGTGATATTAGCGAAGCCGCAAAAATTGGTGGCTGGTTAACCTTCGCGTATGCGATAACTCAATTTGTATTTGCACCCGTTATCGGAAATCTGAGCGATAAATTCGGAAGAAGACCTATTATTCTGATTTCACTTTTTGGATTTTCTCTGGATTATCTTTTGCTTGCTTTTTCACCAACAATTCTTTGGTTGTTTATTGGTAGGATTATAGCAGGAGTTACCGGAGCTAGTATAACAACAGCGTCTGCTTATATTGCAGATGTAAGTACAGCTGAAAACAGAGCGAAAAACTTTGGTTTAGTTGGAGCCGCGTTCGGATTAGGATTTATTATCGGTCCCGTTATTGGTGGTTTATTGGGGCAGTACGGTTCAAGAGTTCCGTTTTATGCAGCAGCCGTTTTATGTATGGTTAATTTTTTATATGGATTTTTCATTTTACCAGAATCTCTTAAAAAAGAAAACAGAAGAGATTTTGACTGGAAACGTGCCAATCCGGTCGGAGCGATTTTAGGTTTAAAAAAACATCCGGAATTAATCGGATTAATTTCTGCAATATTCCTTTTGTATGTAGGTTCGCATGCCGTACAAAGTAACTGGAGTTTCTTTACCATATACCAATTTAATTGGGATGAACGAATGATCGGAATTTCATTAGGAATTATAGGATTATTAGTTGGAGTAGTGCAAGGAGGATTAGTTCGATATATCAACCCAAAAATAGGAAACGAGAAAAGTATTTACATTGGTTTAGCTTTATATACAATCGGAATGTTATTATTCGCCTTTGCAACAGAAAGCTGGATGATGTTTGTGTTTTTAATCCCATATTGCCTTGGCGGAATCGCTGGTCCTGCATTACAATCTGTAGTAGCCAGTAAAGTATCACCAAGTGAACAAGGAGAAATTCAGGGAACTTTAACAAGTTTAATGAGTGCATCTTCTATAATTGGTCCGCCTATGATGGCCAATACCTTTTACTTTTTTACCCACAGTGATGCGCCTTTTAAATTTGCCGGAGCACCATTTATTTTAGGTGGATTTTTGATGTTGTTAAGTACATTAGTTGCTTATTTTTCATTAAAAAAACATACAGTTCCAAAAGTAGAAACCAACAAATAAGAATAGTATAAACAAAAGAGTCTTCATTATAATGAAGACTCTTTTTATTTGAAATTTCTATTTAAGGTATAGATAATGGTTAAAATAATCAATAATCGCTTTTCCCTGCAATAAAACATCAGCACCAATAATACCGTGAACCGGTTTTGCTTTAAAGGATTCTAAAGCTTCATTTACATGCGAAAGATCAAAAATTACAATACTGAAATCTTTGTTTTTCCAGCTTCCCAATTGCAATTTATTTTCAGAAGAAATTTGTGTTTTCATTCCCGTTCCGCCAGCGCCCGAAGCTTTGGTTTTTGATTTTTTTGCTGCCAGTTCAAAACGTTCAATACTTTCAAACCCAATACAGGTATTTGAAGCTCCTGTATCTAAAATGAAATTTCCGGATATACCATTGATTTTGGCTTTAATCTGAAGATGCTGCGTTTTGGTAACCTTAAATTTTATTTTTTTGTATTTCTCTTTTTTGAGAACTGCGTGAAGATTTTCCATTTTAGATAATGATTGAATATCAAAAATAAGCCAATTAGAATCAAAAAACTAGCGATATAATAGATATAATTTCCTGATTTTTTCTTCATAAAAATAAAACCGAAAAAAGTATTTTTAAATCTTATACAAAGCTGATTTAGTAAATGTTATCGCATATTTAAAATTATTTAAGATTCTTTTTTAACTTTATAAGATCAAAAGTTTTTTTATGGATAAAATTAAAACACATAGCGACCAAAAGTATATTGATGGAATCGCTTCAAATGATTCAGAAATTATAGAATCAATTTATGAGAAGTTTGTGCCCAAAGTCGTTTTTTTTGTTCTCAATAATTCCGGTGATAAAGAAAAAGCCAAAGCAGTAGTAGAAGAAGTTTTGTTGCTGCTTTTTAATCAGGCTAAATCAAAGGGATTAAATCTGAAATGTTCATTTGATACTTACTTTCTCTTATTATGCAAAAGAAAATGGCTCAAAGAGTTTAAAAAAATATCTAATGAAGGTGTAACAGTTCATGAAGATGTGATCTCTATAAATGAATCGGCACTGGAATTAATTACCCAGACTGAAGATTTTGAACTTCAGACAGAAAATATAGCTGGATTTGAGCAGGAAAGACAAGCATTTAAAGAAAATCTTGCCGAGATTTCAGAAAATCATTTTAACAAGAAGCCAAAAGCTGCAGGTTTAAAACCATGGTATTTTGCGGTTGCAGGATCGATTATTATTTTGTTCGGATTATTCTTTTTTAATTACAACCAGAATCCGGTTTTTGCAGATTACAACGATCCCGAACAAGCTTCATTTGCCGAAAGAGGAAGTGAAGGCGGCCCTTTAAAACAAGCAGAAATGGAATTTAACAGTAAAAGATATTCGTTGGCAATTCCGCATTTTGAAGCCGTTCTCGAAAAAGGGAAAACACCCGAAATACAATATTTCTACGGAATCTCTTTATTAGAGCAAAGTCAGTATTTAAAAGCCGAAGAAGTTTTTAATGAATTAAAATCAGGAGATTCTCCTTACAAAGAAAAAGCAATCTGGTATTTGGCATTATCCAAACTAAAACAAAGAGACTATGATTCCTGCAAAAGACTGTTGCAAACCATTTCTCAGAATTATGAAGATTATGATGAAGTTCAGGATCTTTTAGATGCTTTAGGCTAGAAACTCTTTATAATAAAGTTGAAAACAAAATAGTAAAAAAAAACATACTTTTTTTACGTAAACCCGTAATCGAATTTGGATTTTTAAATCTAAATTCGATTTTTATTTTATACCACTAACAAACCAAAAACAAACTATTATTTTATCCTATTTGTTCAATGCAAAAAGCTATTTTACTTTTCCTTATTCTATTCTATCAAGCCCTCTTTGGCACTACCAAAATTACCGAAACCGAAAAACTCACCGCAACCTGCAAAGTCTGGGGATTCCTGAAATATTATCATCCAAAAGTTGCTGGCGGAGAAGTAAATTGGGATGAACAGCTTCTGGAAAAACTTCCTAAAATTGAAAAAGCCCAAACCAAAGAAGAGTTTTCCTTAATCTTAGAAAATTGGATTGACGATTTGGGGGCGATAAAAGAAATTGCGCCAATCATCATTCCAAAAGAGGTGGAAATTTTTGATAAAAACTTCGATTTAAGCTGGTTTAATAATAAAGTATTTTCTAAAAAACTTTCAAAAAAACTAAAATTTATCGAAGAAAATAGATTTCAGGGTTCACAGTATTATGTTGAGAAACATGACGCAGATAATATTTTTGTTAAAAATGAAGATTTTCAAAATTTAAAGTATGATGAATTAAATTCAAGGCTTTTAGGGATGTTTATGTATTGGAATTTAATAGAATATTATTTTCCATATAAATATCATATGGATAAAAAATGGGATGTATCGTTAACAGAAATGTTACCTGCTTTTATAGCATCAAAAAATGATGAGGAGTTTTACAATGCAATGGAAAAATTGTCAGCCAGACTTAATGACAGTCATGTTGTTTTTAATCGATATTCAGATGAAAAAAAAGAAAGAAAATTTTTTCCATTTAAGTCAAAGATTATTGATGAAAAATTGGTCGTAACAGAAATTTTGGCTGATAGTCTTGCTCAGGCGGAGAATATAAATGTTGGTGATGTTATCACTAAAGTGAATGATAAAACGATTGCAGAAATTATTGCAGAACACCGATTAAATGTAAGTGCTTCAAATGAATCCCGATATTTAAAAGATGTTGCCGAATTAATTGAATCAGGATATACAGTTTCTGCGAAATTAGAATTTTTAAAAGATTCAAAATACTCTTCAAGAGTATTACAATATTATGAATATCGCGATTCTCATAGAAATGAGTTCATGAAAAGCGCTCCTAAAAAAGTAAAGTTTAAAATGCTGGATAAGAATATTGGTTATGTCAACATGGGCAATTTAAAAACGATACATGTTCCTTTAATGATTGAAAAATTAATGTCGGCCAAAGCTATTGTATTTGATATGCGTAACTATCCAAATGGAACTTTCGAAGAGGTTTCATCATTTTTAAATAATGAAGAAAAACTATTTGCCATTTACACCGCACCATATTTGAATTATCCTGGAAAATATAGATGGGTAGAAGGAACAAAATCAGGCGCAAATAATAAAAACAATTACAAAGGTAAAGTGATAGTTTTATTAAACGAATGCTCAATAAGTCAGTCAGAATGGACTGCAATGTGTTTTCAGACAGCGGAAAATACGACTATTATTGGAAGCCAAACTGCCGGTGCAGATGGAAATGTCAGTGATTTTGATTTAATGAAAGCCTTTTATTCAAGATTTACGGGACTAGGTGTTTACTATCCAGACCGCAGAGAAACACAAAGAATTGGAATTGTTCCTGATATTGAAATAAAACCAACCATAAAAGGAATTCAGGAAGGAAAAGACGAGGTTCTAGATCGCGCTTTACTGTTTATCGAAAGTGGAAAATAATATTTTTAAATTCCAATAAATAAAATCCAAATTCTAAATTTGTTTTCTAAAACCTTTGTCAAAGTTTTAAACTTTTACAAAGGTTTTTTTAGTTTTAATAAAGAAAAAAATCCGCTAAAATCCGCGTTTTCACGAAGTGAATCCGTTAAATCCGTGTCCCATTTCACACGAAATTGCTATTCTTTTAATATTGTCGTAATTTTGACCGCTTTAAAATTTAGACAATTGAATTCAACACCAATAATTACCGATACACACACCCATTTATATTCTGAAGAATTTGATCAGGATCGCGATGAAATGATTCAGCGTGCTATAAATGCCGGGATTACACGTTTTTTTGTTCCTGCAATCGATGCTGCAGCGACACAATCAATGTACGATTTAGAAAAAAACTATCCTGATAATATATTCCTGATGATGGGTTTGCATCCCACTTACGTGAAAGACAATTATCTGGACGAACTCGCGCATGTTGAAGCCGAATTGTCTAAACGAAAATTCTACGCCGTTGGAGAAATCGGAATCGATTTATACTGGGATAAAACACATTTAAAAGAGCAACAAATTGCTTTTAAAAGACAAATTCAATTAGCAAAACAATACAAATTACCTATTGTAATTCATTGCCGTGAAGCATTTGATGAGATCTTTGAAGTGCTTGAAGAAGAAAAATCTGAAGATTTATTTGGGATTTTTCATTGTTTTTCCGGAACTTTAGAACAAGCATTGCAAGCGATTTCTTATAATATGAAATTAGGAATTGGTGGCGTTGTTACATTTAAGAACGGAAAAATTGATCAGTTTTTAAATCAAATCGATTTAAAACATATCGTTCTCGAGACAGATTCGCCTTATTTAGCGCCAATTCCGTACAGAGGAAAACGAAATGAAAGCAGTTATCTGGTCAATGTTATAACCAAGTTGAGCGATATATATAATGTTTCTGCCGAAGAAATTGCAGCAATTACAACTCAAAACTCAAAAGACGTTTTTGGGATTTAACTATGACCTTACAAAACTTTAATTTTTTTTTTGTTCTTTTGCCCACTTAAACCCAAATAAATAATGCAGAAATTTGATGCCATTCGACCGTTTTATGATTCCGAAATAAATGAAGCACTTCATGGTGTTGTCAATCATCCGATGATGAAGGCCATGATGAATTTTACTTTTCCGGAAGTAGAAGATGAGGTTTGGAAGGATCAGCTTAAGAAAACACATTCGATACGTGATTTTCAGTGCAACTTTATTTACAATACAATTCAGAAAGTTCTGGAGAGAAGTTCTGAAGGCTTAACAACTTCCGGTTTTGAAAAACTGGAAAAAAACACGTCTTATTTATTTATCTCCAATCACAGAGATATTCTTTTAGATACTACTTTACTAAACGTCTGTTTGTTTGAGCACGGTTTAGTTATGACAGCTTCGGCAATTGGAGACAACCTGGTTAAAAAAGCTTTCCTGTCAACATTAGCAAAATTAAACAGAAACTTTTTGGTTTTAAGAGGATTAACACCTCGTGAAATGTTGCAAAGTTCTAAATTACTTTCAGAATACATCGGACAATTATTGCTTCGCGAAAACCGTTCGGTTTGGATTGCTCAAAGAGAAGGAAGAACAAAAGACGGAAATGACGAAACCAATCCCGGAGTTTTAAAAATGATCGGAATGGGATCTGACGAACCTAATTTAATGGATTACTTCAAGAAATTAAAAATCGTTCCGGTTTCTATCTCTTACGAATATGATCCTACCGATGTTCTAAAAATGCCACAATTAATGGCAGAAGCAAATAACGAAGTTTACATTAAAGAAAAAAACGAAGATTTCATGACCATTTTAAGTGGTGTTATGGGAACTAAGAAAAGAATACATATTTCAGTTGGAGACGTTTTGGATACAGAAATTGACCAGATTGTTGCCGAGAATGATAACGCCAACAAGCAAGTTCAGGCATTAGCTCAGGCAATTGATGATTCGGTTTTAAAGAATTACCAATTATGGCCAACTAATTTTATTGCTTACGATATTTTGAACAAGACAGATAGATTTGCTCACAAATACAAAGACAGTGAAAAATCACTTTTTGAGCGTCGTTTAGAAATGCGTATCGGAAGCGATAATCCAGTAACAAGACAAGGATTTTTAGCAATGTATGCCAATCCGGTTGTGAATAAATTGAAATATCAGGATGTCATCTAAAGCGAATATACTTTTGATATATACCGGTGGAACCATTGGTATGAGCAAAGATTTTGAAACCGGAGCACTTAAAGCCTTTAATTTTAGTAAATTATTGCAAAAGATTCCCGAAATCAAACAACTAGATTGCGAGATCGAAACCGTTTCATTTGAAGAGCCTATAGATTCATCCAACATGAATCCTCAGGAATGGACAAAAATTGCAGAACTTATCGAAGAAAATTACACTTCTTTTGATGGTTTTGTGGTACTTCACGGTTCAGATACAATGTCATATTCTGCTTCAGCATTGAGTTTTATGCTGGAGAATTTAGCAAAACCGGTCGTATTTACAGGTTCTCAATTGCCAATTGGGGATTTACGTACCGATGCTAAAGAAAATTTAATTACAGCAATACAAATTGCTTCACTTCAGGAAAACGGAAAACCGGTTATCAATGAAGTGTGTTTGTATTTTGAATATAAATTATACCGCGGAAACCGAACTTCAAAAGTAAATGCCGAACATTTTAGAGCTTTTACAGCGCCAAATTACCCTGAATTGGTAGAATCCGGAGTGCATTTAAAATTAAATTCGCATTTATTTCTTCCCGTAAAAAAAGACGCCGAATTAATTGTCCATAAAAATTTAGACAATCACGTTGCGATAATCAAAATGTTTCCCGGAATGAGCGAAACCGTTTTGGCTTCGATTCTGTCTATTAAAGATTTAAAAGGAATTATTTTAGAAACCTACGGATCTGGAAACGCTCCAACCGAAGATTGGTTTTTAAATTTAATCGAAAAAGCAATCCAATCCGGAATGCATATCGTAAACGTAACTCAATGTTCTGGCGGAAGCGTGAACATGGGACAATACGAAACAAGCACAGCCTTGAAATCTTTAGGAGTTATTTCCGGAAAAGACATTACGACAGAAGCCGCAATTACCAAATTAATGTATTTGTTGGGACATAATATTCCGCAAAACGAATTCAAAGACGTTTTTGAAACCGCACTTCGTGGGGAAATATCGTAAACATAAATTCCAAATTGGTTTGCGGTCAATAACTTTGTCAAAGTTTAAAACTTTGACAAAGTTGAGCAGTCGCCTGTTCGCTATCGCTCGGGTCTCCTTCGTCAAAATGACAAGTTTGCGGACAATTGGAATTTGGAATTTTTTGTATTGGAATTTACTTTTCCAAGTTCGGATTTCTATAATGAACCGGACAAGTCTCCAATTCCTCTGAAGAACTGTGTTTTTTATAATACACATAAACAATCACCGAAATAATACAAATTACACCCTGAATCGCAACCGTATGACGTGTTCCGATAATGTGAGAAACATATCCGATAATTAAACTTCCCACAGGAATCATTCCCTGATAAGCCATTAAGTAATAACTAATACTTCTGGATCGCATGCTTACAGAACTTTGTGTCTGAACAAAAATATTTATCGATGAGGTTTGCGCCATCATTCCCACACCGCTCAAGGCCATGCAAATAAGCGCAATGGTTAAACTGTTTGAGTAAGCAAGAATGATAATACTAAAACCTAATAATAAACTCGCAGCGATCATGATTTTATTCATATTATCGGCTTTTTTAAGATTTGCCAGATAGATTGCTGATATAATCGAACCAATTCCGGCAGCACTTTCAAACCAACTGAAAGTTTGTGCATTTCCGCTAAAGATATCCTTAGCAAAAACAGGCATTAATGTGTTGAAAGAAATAACAAATAAACTACTGCACATTAACATTAAAAGCATTCTAGCCATTTCGGTTTCTTTTTTCACATAATCCAGACCTTCAAGAAAATCATCGAGCATTTTAAATTTATCCTCAGCTTTGATGTGCGGTGTAATTTTCATCATCAAAAGCGAAATCAAAACCGGAATATAACTCAGGAAGTTTCCAATAAAACAAATATCTTCACCGTAATTGTGCAGAATAATTCCGGCTAAAGCAGGACCAGCAATACGTGCAAAGTTGTTTAGAGTAGAATTAAGTGCAACGGCATTTGGGAGATCTTCTTTATTGTCTACAATATCAATCATCATCGTCTGGCGACAGGTCATATCAAAAGCATTGATAATTCCCTGAAAAAGACTTAATGCCAGAATAAAATTGATGTTGTAGATTTTTAAATAAAGCAGCAAAGCCAAAGCTCCAGCCTGAAGCATCGCCAAGGATTGCAATAAAATCATGGCTTTGTGTCGGTCATAACGGCCAATAATACTTCCGGCCAAAGGTGCCAGAAACAAAGACGGAATCATACTTAAAAACGTAGCTAAACCCAATAAAAATACAGAACCCGTAATACTGTAAACCATCCAGCTTACAGCGGTTTTTTGCAACCAGGTTCCGATTACCGAAACGGATTGCCCATAAAAGAATAACTTGAAATTTTTTGATTTTAACGCCTTAAACATGACCCGGATTATTTAATACAAAGGTCGGGATTATGATTACATTAGAAAAATTAATAATTTTACTGATAATAAGTAGTAAAACTTATCAATATGGAAATATATCAGTTAGAATATTTTATTAAAACGGCTGAGGTTTTGCATTTTACCAAAGCCGCCGAATTGTGTTTTGTAACGCAATCAGGGCTTTCGCAGCAAATTAAAAAGCTAGAGGAAGAACTGGGAATGCCTTTGTTTTTTAGGATTGGAAAAAAAGTGCAGCTTACAGAAGCCGGTTCTGTTTTTTTAATTCACGCCAAAAAAGTGGTCGAAAATGTAGAAAATGGAAAACAGGCGATCGAAGATTTGAATGAAATGATTGGAGGCGAATTGCGAATAGGAGTTACCTACATTTTCGGATTATTGATTCTGCCTGTTATCAATGCGTTTGCTAAAACCTATCAGCACCTTAAAATTGTGGTTGAATATGGCACTACAGAAGCATTAGAACAGAAATTAATTCACAATGAATTCGATTTGGTTTTAGTTATTTCTTCTCACGAAATAGGACTTCCAATTCAGAAAGTGCCTTTGTTTACCTCACAAATGGTCATGGCGGTTTCAAAATCACATTCTTTGGCTAGCTTAGATAAAATTGCTTTTAAGAAAATAGAAGAAATTCCGCTAGTGCTTCCGGGAAAAGGTTCAAATTCGAGAGAATTTGTGGAGGAGCTGTTTGCAAAAAACAAAATGAAACCTAAAATCTCGATTGAATTAAATTCGATTCATGCTTTATTGCAAATGGTTCAGGACAGCGATTGGGCAACTATAGTGGCCGAAAAAGCACTAAAAGGCTGGGACGATCTTAAAGCGATACAAATTACGGGAGTTGCAACACGACGAGATTCGTTTATGTTAACGATGGAAGGATACCAAAAAAAGGCTGTAAAGCTGTTTATGGAAGAATTTAGAAAAAGTATCTAAAGGATTATTGTATTTTACTTTTGTAAGTCACTTTTTTTAGGTTTATTTGCAAACCTAATTAGAGAGGTGTCCGAGTGGTTTAAGGAGCTAGCCTGGAAAGCTAGTATATGGGTAACTGTATCGAGGGTTCGAATCCCTTCCTCTCTGCAAAATAAAACCCTGCAATTTCATGAAAATAAAATTGTAGGGTTTTTTTATGTTTTTTAATTTAATATGTTTCTTTTGAGGTTTAATTCTGATGACTTCAAGATTGTTCTAAAGTTTATTATAAATCTAATGATTAAATAAAAATGAGTTTTGTTTCGATAATTATATTTTTGACGAGTATTATTGTGGTTGTGTTTTCTTATATTTTATTTTTTAAATCCAATAATAGATTGTTAAAAGCGGCTCTTTTTTTTGTAATTGTCTTCTTGTTGTTACTTGGGTTTACTTTATACAATGGCATTATTGAATTAAGTAAAATTAAAGATTATTCTAATCTTGGTTCATCAGGTGATTATATAGGAGGACTCCTAAATCCTTTAATAGCAGTATTTGCAGTATTTGCGGCAGGATTTGCTTTTTACGCACAATATGATGCAAATAAGTTAGTGCAAGAACAATTTACATTGCAACAGTTTGAAAGTCAATTTTATGAAATGCTTCATTTGCATAGAGAAAATCTTAACGAAATGATTATTGAAGGTTACAGTTTCGAATATATTGATGATGACAAAAGTAAAGAAGGAGATCCTAAATCAAAAAAAGAAAAAATTACCTCGGGAAAGAAGGTTTTTGTAACTATGTTAAAGGAATTTGAAGCTTTATATTTTATAAGTGAAAAGATTTTCTTTAGTTACTATAAAAATCAACCAGAAAAGATATCAATATTAGAAAGTAATACTGGCAGTCAATTAATTTTTGGAAGTGCTTACAGCTGTTTCTTTAATGGGGCTACATTGTGTAAAAAAACAATGAAAAAACATTTAAAAGAAGATAATACAGGATTATTATGTGAGGGTTTAATTGATAAGCTCATAAAAGAATTAAAAGCAAAAAGAGATGGGCACACGAAAGGCATAAAAAAAATTACAGGATATAGTTTAATAAAAGGTTTAAAGACAAATAAAAAAATTAAAAATGAACTTATGCTGAGTTTTAATTTTAAGCCTTTTACTGGACATCAATCAATTTTAGCCCATTATTACAGGCATCTATTTCAAACGGTTAAATTTGTAGTAAAACAAAATGAATCAATAGTATCTTATGAATCAAAAAGAGATTATTTGAGAATTTTGAGATCTATGATGTCAAATCATGAACAGATTCTTTTGTATTATAATTGGATTGCCGGATTTGGAGATGCTTGGGAAGAAAAGATAATAGAAAATAGAAAAGAAAAAAAAGGAAATTTTTTCTTAACGGATTATAGAATGGTTCATAACATTCCTGATGAAATGATTCTGGATGATTTTAAACTTAATAATATTTTTACAGATGAATATTTATATTTTAGGTATGAGAAGAATCGAAAAACTAAAGATTCATTATTTGAATTAATAAATCTTACAAGTAGAAGCTTGTAGGGTTTTTTGTAACTATGTTGTTTTTCAATAATTAAATAATTAAAGATATTTATTTGAATAAACAAAAAAGCGATCTTGTACATAAGATCGCTTTTTTGTTTCTATTTTTGAATTTATTTCCCTTTCAGTAAATTCTCCAAATACTCTATTTTATCTTTTTCAGACTGTAGCAAACGCTCATAAAGTTTTTCTTTCTCTTCATAAACTTCAATCAATTTATCAAGTGGATTGAATGTACAGTGATTTGCGTGTATGGCTCCAGAGTTAGTGCTATTATCATAAAAACTTGAGAAGTAATTAATCATATTTTCTTCCGTAAAATTTTGAATTGCTTCAACGCTTACGCCAAGAGCTTTTGCAACTTGTTTTAGTTTCTCATCGTCAATAGTTTCGCTGTTTTCCATAGCTGAAATTGCTTGCTGATTTGTTCCCAAAGCCTGTGCTAAAGCTTCTTGTTTCATGTCTTTAAGTTCACGAATGCGGCTTATTTTTCGCCCTATATGATATGGTTTTGTTGTTGCGCTCATAAATCAAAGATATTTAAAATTTTAGAGAAAAATAGATTTTAGTAAAAAACAGGCTTGTATTTGTAAGATACGGTTTTCATTATTGATACAAAAATACGTTTTTTGATATTATTTTTTATAAGAAAATATTTACTATTTTTACGTTTTATCAAAGCGAAAGAATTATGGAAATCAAAAATCAAGTATTAGACGCTATAAAAAAAGCGGCACAGCCTGTAAATGCAGGTAAAGTAGTTGAATTAACAAAACTGGATCGTAAAGAAGTAGATAAAGCAATGAAAAAGCTGAAGGATGAAGGTTTAATAGTTTCTCCTAAACGCTGCTTTTGGGAAGCAAAATGAGTTTTATAAACGTCAATTTTAGATTGAAATAAAAAAACCTTAAAAGTGATTTTAAGGTTTTTTTGATTTGAATGTATTTTTAAAGTTTAATCTCAAATAAACTAAAAGAACCTTCTTTGTAATGTTCCGGTAATTCTGGCGTCCATTCTATTGTGCTTATTCCTTTGTATTCAAAACCACAACTGGTGTAGTATTTGTTTATTCTTTCGTTGCCGCTGTGTGTATCCAGACGAATATATTGTTTACCATTTTCTTTGGCGTAAACTTTTGCCCATTCAACAATTTTTTTGACGTACGATTGCCCTCTGAATTTTGGGTTTGTTGCAATTCGATGCAAATAAATTGCCGGATCTGCAGCAGCTTCTTTCCAGATAATAGCATCATTAAAAGTAAGTACAAAAGTACAGGCAACTTCGTCGTTTTCTTTGATTACGAAATGACGGTTTTCGGCAATTTCTTTTTCAATCAGCGATTTTTCAAAACCTCTCCAACTCTTATTATTGACTGTTTTTTGATAAGATGTAGCTTTGTTATAAATATCGAAAACAGCATCGATATCAGTATTTGTTGTTTTAAGGAATTGCATTGTAGGGGATTTTATTCTGTAAATTATTCTATTACCAAAGATAGATTTTTGAGAAGTAAAAGTCTTTTTAATTTTTAGTTTTAACTTTTTTCATCGGTATTTAACCAAACCACATTTTGCTCTGAGTGATGATTTTGTCCAATAATATCTTTGTATAAATTTGGTCTTCTTGCTTTTATATAACGGCTTCCTCCAGCCTGTGTGCATTTCTCTGGAGTAAGTATTGCAGTTGCAAAAGAATCTTCAAAAGAACGGCATTCGGCAATTACGTCGCCAAAAGGATCAACAATCATCGAACATCCATTTTTTAACTGGTCGTCATCCATACCAATCGGGTTCGAAAAAACAGCATAAATGGCATTGTCGTAAGCTCTTGCCGGGAGCCATTTCATTAGCCAGTCGCGGCCTTTCATTCCGTCAAATTCTGATCTTAGTGAAGTGGGATCGCTTTCTCGGTTTTCCCAAAGTTCAGGAGCAACAAAACCTGCACCGGGACGGGTAGAAGGTGTACACATCGTAACGTGCGGCATAAAAATGATATCGGCGCCCAGAAGTTTTGTAGCGCGAACATTTTCGATAATATTATTGTCGTAACAAATAAGAATACCGCATTTCCAGCCCTCGATTTCAAAAATGCAATATTCATTTCCGGGAGTAAGATGTGGGTTTATAAAAGGATGTAGTTTTCTATATTTTGCCACTAAACCATTTTTATTGACACAAACATAAGCTTTGAATAAATTGTCGTTTTCATCTTTTTCAAAAAGCCCTGCCAATATAGTGATGTTGTTGTTTTTGGCAATTTCGGTAAGTTTTAAAATACTGTCTCCATCGGGAATAAATTCGGCCAAATCAAGCATTTGTTCTTTTGATAATTTTCGGGCAAAAGTATATCCCGTTATAGAGCATTCATGAAATGCAATTACATCGCAGCCTTTAGCTGAGGCTTCTTTAGAAAGTTTTTCGATTACAGATAAATTGTACTTTTTATCACCGCTTTTGTTTTCGAATTGTGCGGTTGCTATTTTTAGATTTTTCATTTTATTCACTATTAATGAAATTCAAAAATAGTGCTTGTCGTATTTTATAAATTGTATAAAACCGACATTTTAAAGTTTGTTTTTCGGAAAGGTTTCAATGAAGTTGTTCGCTAGTTTTCCGGTATTGTTAGAATATTCTTTTGGAGTTATTCCGGTATGTTTTTTAAATTCCCGGATTAAATGTGACTGATCAGAAAATCCTGTCTGATAAGAAAGTGAGGTAAGGCTGGTTTCCTGTTCTTTACTTTTTAAGAGTTTTAAAAAGTGATGTAATTTTATAATATTGCCAAATTTTTTAGGGTTTAAGCCCACGCATTCGGTAAACTTTCGTTCAATATGTCTTTCTGTATATCCGGTATAATTCACCAATTGGCTTAAAGAAAATTGTCCGTTGTTTTTGGTTATAAAATCCAGCGAAGCATTTGCAATAAGTTGATTGGTTGTTGCTTTTTTTGTTTCAAGCTGATAAAAAAACTGATTCAGGAGATTTATCTTGTCCTGAATTGTAATTTGTCCGGCTAATTTTTCCTGAAGTTCAACAGCTTTTTTGCCAAAAATAGCATCGATGCTAATGATAGAATCTCGTAATTCGCTGCCGTTAATTCCTAATAAATGATTGATACCGTTGGGCTGAAAAACGACAATTACAATTGCCATTTCTTCAGTAGAATAAATGTCTTTAAAGCCATTTAATTGTCCGTATAGAAAAGAACTTGGTAAACAATTTTGTGCATTATAATTGACAGAACCAGATATTAATTTGCTTTTTAGCGTAAATACAACACCAGTATTACCATCAGAAAATAAGCGGAGTTTTTGGATACTGCCTTTATTTTCTAAAAAAAGATAATGCTTGATATAAGGCGTTAGTTCTTTTATTGGTAAGACTTGCATGGTTTTTTGTTGATTAACAAATGTACCTAATTTTAAAATAGTGGTGTGTTAATGGTTTTTTAAATTGAAAGTAAGGATTAGGACTTAACTAAAGTTCTTGAAAAAACCAAGACATCTAATCTAGCCCCGATAGGAATGATATCCTTTTATGGTCTCGTTTCTTTAACGAGATCATAAAAGATATAATGGATAGCGGGACTAAACTTGTTTTGTAAATGGAATATTCTGCTCCTGAACAAAAGAAAAACTAATCCTGAAGAATCATTTTTACTTTTGGCAGCATGCGGTCGACAAACATTTTATAAGCCTTTTCAGAAGGATGTAAGCCGTCTGAAGCCACTAAACCGGAATTATTGAATCCTTGTCTTGTAATATCTGTTATAGAAATAAAAGTGACGTTTTTAGCTATGCAGAAAGTCTCGGCAACAGCGTTGTAGTGATTTATCTCATTAGAGATTTTTGTTCGGTTTGCATCGGTATAATTTGCGGCAAATGGCGTATAAGTATAATCGGGAATCGAAAGTACAATTACATTTTTGCTGTCGCCTTTTGCCAGGGCAATTGCTTTGTTTAATAGTTGTGGAAATTCTTTTTCGTAGACAGAAAAGTCTAAATGCTGATATTGATTATTAACACCAATTAAAAGCGTTACTAAATCATAATTTGAGTCAGGGTTTTGCTTGTTAATTGCCGAAATTAAGTCGCCCGTTGTCCAGCCTGTAGTTGCAATTACTTTTAATGAAAAAGAGGTTTCAGGAAAAGTTGTTTTTAAACTTGTTTTGAGTTGCTCCGGATAGCGGCAGGTTTCGCAAACGCTTTGACCAATTGTGTAACTATTGCCCAATGCCAGATAATTTATTGATTTTGAAACAGGATTAACCGGCGGATCTACAGGTTTGGGAGTTCCTGAATTTTCTGAGTTTGAATCGTCACTGCTGCAACTCAATAAAAATACTGAAAGTAGTATCGTAACTATTTGTGTGAAATGAGTTTTCATGATTTTGATGCATTAATTGTAAGGCCATTTTAAACAAATAGTTACGTTAAATAGCTCGTTATGGTTTTCCGGCTTCGTTATAAATATTTCTTTCTATAGTAATGTTTAATCTTGTAAACATTTCAGCAATATCAAAACCTTCTTTTTTATATTCGGCCTGAACGATTTCTTTTGCTTTTTTTAGAACAATTTCGTTTTCCCAAATTGCAATGGTCATATAAATTAGATTTCCTTTTTCATCTGTACGTTCGTAAGCGTCATCTTTTATAAATCCATTTATTTGTTTTATGATGTTTCTGTTAATGCTTACTCTTTTCAGGAATTCTTGTTTGGATTTTTCGGGTACGATAAATTTATCAATAAAGATCTGTTTCATGTTTTCTGATTTTTTGGTTTCAGTTTGTGAATTAATACTTGCTGTTTGTGCATTTGCTTTGTAGCTAAATAAGCTCAGACAGACGATTCCGATTAAAAGATTTGTTTTCATAGTTCTCCATTTTTGTTGAAGTAAAATTGAGAATTGTGGAAACTAAATCATTGTAAAAAATCATTGATTTACCAAAAAGAAGGAAAGCTGAAAAACTCGGTTGGAGTTTGTCCTGTAAATAGTTTAAAATCTTTATTAAAATGCGGCTGATCAAAATATCCTGCATCAATTGCCAGATCGATGAGGTTTTTATTATGTTGTTTCTGGTCGATAATTGCTTTTATCCGAATAACATTGCAGAATTGTTTTGGCGATGATCCGATTGTTTTTCTGAATCTTTTTTCGAAAGCGTCCTGACTGATAAAAAGCGTGTCGGCGAGTTCTTTTATTTTGACAATTCCTTTTTTGCCCTGAATGATTGAGATAGCGGCAGAAATTAATTGATCTGGTTTATAGTTGTACAATTTAGATAATAGAAATTGTTCTATAATGGCAATTTTTTGATTGTTGGTTTTTGCTTCGGCCAGAAGTTCTTCTATCAGGTTTATTTTTTGCTGCGGAATAAAATTATCAAGTGAAACACTTTCTTCAAATAATTCATGAAGCGGTTCTTTAAAAAAGGCTGTTGCTCCGGCTTCTTTAAATAGAACAACCAGAGTGGTTGTATCTTTAGCATACTGAATTAAACGTACTGATTTGCGAATTCCCGAAATGGTAGAAACGGGTAGTTTGTTATGATGATTTTCGGTGATATAATTAACATCTCCTTTGCATCTAAAAGCGATTGTAAGCGAAGTACCAGGCAAAACCCGATTAACTAATTCGTCCTGACTTTCGATAATTCTATACGTCTTTATGAAAGGTTTTAATGGTTCTGTTGGACTGAAATCTACAATTTTCATGTTGTATCTGGTTTACAATCAGGGAATACCAAAGATACGGAAAACAATTTGGTTTGTTTTTAAAATAAAAAACGAGGTAAAAAATACCTCGTTATCATTTTTAGACCATTTCTGCTTTCATAATAATTTCTTCTTCAATAGCATTCCAGAGTCCAATACGTCTTTCTAAGGCAAGAATCGAAACTTCTTCTACTTCTTTCCATTTTTGTGCATCATCTTCACATAAATCTGTAATCATTTGCATTGCCATTGGCCCGTGCTCATCTGCATCTAACTCTATATGTCTTTCAAAATAATAAAGTAGTTTTTTCAAATCGACTTCCGGAAGGTTTTTCTGAAAGTTTTTAAGGATTTCAGTAAACATACTCGGGATAAGATCTTCTCTTCCAAAAGTAAAGGCAGCGGCAATCTGATGCGGTTTTCCTTCTTCAATAACTCTAAAAGTAAAATCAAGAAATGCTTTTATTTCCGGGTGTAATGAACTTTGTTTTATGGCAACAAAAATATTATGAAGCGAATTTACTTCGCTTAGGAATTTATCAATTTCTGTTGTATTTGCGCCACAATCCTGCATGGCTTCAAGATACATTTCATAATGACTTTGTCTTCTTCCGTCGATACTTAAATCGGTTTCTTCGGCAAGAACAATTTCATTGATTAAATATCTTGTTTCAGGGTTTTTAGTAGCAAACCAAGGTGTTGTTGTACAGGTAAGTTTAGTTTGTAATGCTTTTAATAAGGACATAAAATCCCAAACTGCAAAAACGTGATTTTCTACAAAGCTATGTAGATCGTCAAGTGTCTGGATTTTACCGTATAATGAATGTTTTAAAAGTTGCTCTTTTTGAGGTTGAATGCTATTGTGTATAGTTTCAATATTCATGAATATGTAAATTTTAGTGCAAAGATAAAAAGCTTCTTGTTTAGAAGAAGCTTTTTAAATTGTTTTTGTATATATTTTAATAGTTATTTATGATTTAAAAGCTGGAATTCCAGTTACATCCATTCCCGTGATTAACAAATGGATATCATGAGTTCCTTCGTAAGTTATTACACTTTCAAGGTTCATCATATGACGCATAATTGAATATTCGCCCGTAATTCCCATTCCGCCCAGCATTTGTCTTGCTTCTCGTGCAATATGAATAGCCATATCGACATTATTACGTTTTGCCATCGAAATCTGAGCTGTTGTAGCCCTTCCTTCGTTTCTTAAAACGCCTAAACGCCAGGTTAATAATTGTGCTTTTGTAATTTCGGTAATCATTTCAGCCAATTTCTTTTGCTGTAATTGTGTGCCTCCAATTGGTTTCCCGAACTGGATTCTTTCTTTTGCGTAACGCAAAGCGGTGTCATAACAGTCCATTGCTGCTCCGATTGCTCCCCACGCGATGCCGTATCGTGCAGAATCTAAACATCCTAGTGGTGCGCCTAATCCTGATTTATTTGGCAAAAGGTTTTCTTTCGGAACTTTTACATTGTCAAAAATCAATTCTCCGGTTGCTGATGCGCGCAGCGACCATTTGTTATGTGTTTCCGGAGTTGTAAAACCTTCCATACCGCGCTCAACGATTAAACCATGAATTCTGCCTTCTTCATTTTTTGCCCAAACTACCGCAATGTCAGCAAAAGGGGCATTTGAAATCCACATTTTTGCACCATTTAAAAGATAATGATCTCCCATGTCTTTAAAATTGGTAATCATGCTTCCGGGATCAGACCCATGATCAGGTTCTGTTAAACCAAAACAACCTATGTATTCACCAGTTGCTAATTTTGGTAAATATTTCATACGTTGCTCTTCGTTGCCGTATTTCCAGATCGGATACATTACCAAAGAAGATTGTACGGATGAAGTTGATCTTACACCAGAATCACCACGCTCAATTTCCTGCATGATTAAACCATATGAAATTTGGTCTAAACCTGCACCACCATATTCAACAGGGATATAAGGGCCAAAACCGCCAATTTCTCCCAGACCTTTTATGATCTGTTTTGGGAATTCTGCTTTTTGAGCGTATTCTTCTATAATAGGAGAAACTTCTCTCTTTACCCATGCACGTGCAGACTCGCGAACCAATTTGTGCTCATCTGTTAATAAATCGTCAAGGTTGTAATAATCTGGAGATTGAAATAAGTCTGGTTTCATTTTGTATAAGATTTTTCAAAACAAATTTACGTAATATAAATATAACAAAACAAAGTAAAATTGTTGTATTATTTTAATTTTGTAACAAAATTAACAATGGATAAGCAAATTAATTTTAGTTTATTGAAAATATATGAACTATTTTTGAATACCAAAAACAAATAAATGAGGCTAATCATCTCTTTTTTACTTTTTCATGTTCTCACAATTGGGTTTGCACAAAAAATTCAAATAAGCGAGCAGGAATATTTAGAGTTGCAGGACAAGATTCGATTCAGTATGAATTCAAACTTCGATCAGGGTCTTGCATACACTAAAGAATTGATGAAATCTACTAATGACGGGCATTTGGCTTTTGCCAACGGCGCAGCTTCGTATTTATATCAACTGAAAGGTAATGTTGCCAAATCTGATCAAGCCTCCAAAACAGCTTTTCAATATTTAGATAAAATGCCAGCCTCTCCTGAGAAAACAAAAGTAACAGGATATCTCTATAATTATAAAGGCTTATCAGAATGGAAAAGAGGAAACCTGGGCAAAGCACTCGATAATTATCAAAAAGGCATCAAGTTTTCGACAGAAGTGAATGATGTTGTTCAAATGGTAAAATTTAAAAGTAATATTGCTTTAATTAATGAAGAGATTGGAAATTATCAATTGTCAATCAAGAATTTGAGGCAAAATAATGACTTCATTAATAAAAATGAAAGTGTTTACACAAAAGAACAGTTTCAAAATAGTAAAAGTAACATTAATATGAATTTAGCAGGCTCATATGAAAGTTATTATATGAAGAATCGCGATAAGATGTATTTACTTGATTCTGCTGAATACTTTTATAAAAAAGCAGTTACTTATTCAGAAAATTTTGTGACCAATAAGATTTCTGCAAAAATGAGCTTAGGGAACATTTATTTAATAAAAAATGATCTTGTGAATGCTGAAAAAACATATTTTGACATTTTGTTTTTATCTAAGCAAAATAATTCGGAGCAATTGTTTCAGGCTGCAAACTATAATTTAGGTGACTTGTATTTTTGGAACAAGAAATACGATAAAGCTTTGGTTTGTTTCAGGAAAGTAGATTCTATTTCGTTAAAGAATAAAGTTTTGGATGCCAGTTATTTGAAGTCAAATTATTTGCAGGCAAAGATTTATAATATAATGAATGAGCCTGAACAGGCTTACAAGCATTCGAAGATTTATCTGGATAGTTATGAAAAATCTGAAACAAAGCTAAGAGATGAAGCTCTGGAGGTAAACTATAAATTAGGTCTGGAAGATTTGGGAACCGAAATGGTTACTATTCAGGAGAAATATAAAACGGAAGTTTTGCTCAATAAGGCACTCAAAGTATTCTATGTTTTACTTGTTGTTGGAATAATATTTTTACTCATAAAAAATATACGGGATAAAAATAAAGCCCATAAAAAAATGAATGCTTTAATTGAAGAATTTAAAGCCAATTTGGAGAAAAAGGAAAATGAGGTTATTGAAGAAGTCGTAATTGAAAAAGAAGAACTGGAAGATGTTCAGCTTAAAAAAGAAAATGTCAATTTAAGCATTGATGAAGCCAAAGAAAATAAAATTGTCGAAAAGTTACTAGCACTCGAAAGTAAATTAGAATACCTAAATGCCGATTTTACTTTGCCATACGTAGCGAAAAAAATAAAAACAAACACTACCTATTTGTCATACGTTGTTAATAAACGATTTGGAAAATCATTTGGGGAATATTCGAATGAATTAAAAATCAACTACGTAATCAATGAAATGATTACCAATCATATGTATCGCAAATATTCGACCCAGGCAATTGCAGAAAGTGTCGGATTTAAAAATGCCGTTTCGTTTGCAAAATCATTTCGTAAAAGAACCGGTGTTTCTCCCGCTCAATTTGCAAGCAATATTTGATTATTGGTTAAAAAAATATTTCGCAAAAGAAATGGGAATTCCAGTTCTTTTGCGAAAATATCTGACTTGGTTTGGGGCTACTATTTATCCATTTCCAGCGCCTCCACCTTTAGTAGGATCATATTTTGGATCTGTTGGATCTACGACTACGGTATCTCCGCCACGTACCGTTTTTTGTTGCGTTTTAGTTAGTTTTTCGGCTTGAAAATTGTCGAATGTCATTTTGTTAGTTGTCATGATAATAAGATTATAGTTATATATTGATTTATTTGTAAAACATAATAGCTGTTTTTTACGCTATTTTTGGGGTCTTTTGCCATGTTGTAATTCCGCGGCTTTCTTTTTTAAACTACTTTTTGTTCACTTTTTTCCTCATATTTTTCAAATTTTTGATGTTGATTAATTATTAATTTGAGATATAAAGGGGTTAGTTATTCGTTTTTTTGGAGTTAAAAATTTTTATAATTTGTAGTTTTTAACTTATAAATTATATCGTTTTAAAACTCGTTTCAGTATATGAATTTTCGTCTTTTTTGATCTTTTTATTTCAAAAGAGATCTAGTATTTTACTATAAATTTTTCCCTCTTTTAACTTGTCTGGATTACTGATATGTCAAAGCTAGATAAAAAGCAAAACGCTTGGTCGAGATTTGGCTTTTGAGGGTTTTGAAGAAGATTTTATCGACGTAATGCTTTATTTTTCAGGTGATTAACACTTTGTTTTGATAGGCATAATTTATAAATTGTATGTAGTATAATTGATAAAATGTCTGCTGTCACGAGAATTTTATCAATAAAAACAGCAATCTTTGCAGTGTAATTATGAATTAAACGATTCGAAAAAGATGTTAAAACTTATTCAAAAATTTCTCCAAATAAATAGATACTCGGAAATTAAAAATGAGTTTAAAGATTTATTTCTTTCTCATCCTAATTATCCAAGTTTATTTGCGATAACAGATTCGTTAGATTTATTAGCAATAGAAAATGCAGCTGTCAGAGTTTCGAAAGAACAGATAGTTGATCTGCCAACAAATTTTCTCGCTTATTTTAAAGAGGAACTTACGTTGGTTGAAAAATTTAAAAATGATGTTCGTATAACAACAATAAAAAAAGGAAGCAAAAAAATTTCGTACGAAAAATTTCTGTTAGACTGGAATGGGGTAATTGTAGCAATTGAGCCAAATAATGCTGTTGCAAAAGAGAATTTTAAAATTGAGTATAATTGGTTAAAGTATTCTTTTCCTTTTATCCTAATAGTTGGGTTGGCTCTTTTTTATAACTCGTTTGATTTGTTTAGTCTTGTTTTTTTAACAACGTCTATAACAGGACTTATAGTCAGTGTTTTTATAGTACAGGAAAAGTTAGGGTTTAAAAATAGTATCATTACAAAGTTTTGTAATCTAACTTCAAATTCATCATGTGCTTCAGTTATAAATTATAAAGAGGAGAATAAAAACAGATTATTTAGTTTTTCAGATTTGCCGTTATTGTTTTTCGCTTCAAGTGTTATTGCAGTTTTAATACAGCCATTAGAATCTGCCGTTTTTATTGGTTTTTTGAGCTTATTGACAATTCCGGTAATTGTATCGTCAATTTGGATTCAGAAGTTTGAAATTCAAAAATGGTGCATGATGTGTCTGGCAGTTTCGTTCTTAATTTTAGTGCAAAGTATTGTATGGTTTGCATCCGATCTTTTTACATTGACATTTAGCTTTGAAAGTATCTTTCCGTTTGTATTTTCATTTGCGGTTCTGTTACCAACTTGGTTAGTGGCTAAATCAATGTTAAAAGGAGTTTTGGAGACCGAAAACAGCTTAAAGGATTTGAAAAAATTTAAGAGGAATTATTCATTATTAAATTTTTTATCAAAAAAAGTTTCCTTCACAAATGGATTTGAAAATTTAAGAGGATTAAATTTTGGTAATAGAAATGCGACAGTGAAATTAACCATAATTATAAGTCCTAGCTGCGGACATTGTCATAAAACATTTCAGGAAGCTTTTGATATGGTTTTGAAATTTCCGGAAAAAGTGAATTTAAATATATTATTTAATATAAATCCTGATAATACCGAAAATCCATTTAAGGTTGTGGTAGAAAGATTGTTGACCATTAACAGATCAACTCCGGGAAAAACGGTCGAAGCAATATCAGATTGGCATATTAAAAAAATGAATCTGAAAAAGTGGCTAAAGAAATGGCATGTTGAGAATGTGAGTATGATGGTGGGCCAGGAAATAAACAAACAATACGAATGGTGTTCTAAGAATAATTTTAACTATACCCCGGTAAGGATTGTAAATGAAAAATTATTTCCAAGTGAATATGAATTAAGTGAGTTAAAGTATTTTTTAAATGATTTAACAGATGAAAAGGAAGCTGTTCTTGAAAAAATAGCTTAAAAGTAAGAGACAGAAGCCTCAAATGTCTTTAAAAGCTTGAGGTATACCCAAATAAAAAACTATTGTTATGGTGAAAAGTATCTTAAATCTGGAAGGATCTCATGAATTAACAATAAATGAGAAAAAAAATATTAATAGTGAAGTATATCCTCAAGAACCAATATGTGGTTATACGGCATGGTATACAAGTGAAATTGTTTGTTTGAATGATCCGGCTCACTATCAAGCAGTGTAATGGAAGATAGAACTCTCAAAGGATTAAAAATTAATTAAATAGTAATGTTAAAAAATATATTAAATCTGGAAAATGCTCAGGAAGTTACAAAAGCTGAGCAAAAAAACATGTCGGGTGGAATTCCTGAATGCTGGGTTTTTGCAATTGAAGCAGGTTGTGTTTTAATACCAACCGGTGGGATTTGTCCTGTAGAGACAACCCCTGGAATATGTGGAACAAACCGCTTGTGTTGCTAAGTTTTTTTAACAGTAAAAATTTATTAGTAGTACAATATTAAGCCTTATTAAAATTTAGTCATGTTTTTTTTAATTTGTAGGCGCTCGATCGTGGAACATTGAGCAAATATCCCCACATTGATGATTGGTGTCGGGATTCTCAGGAAGTTAGCCGCTGTGTTGATTTTAATTGGTTAGGGTTAACCAGTGGCAGATCCTAGAGAAATTAAGTGAAAATAATTGAAATAATTATAAGCAGTAAGAAAAGAATTTCTGGCTGCTTTTTTTTTAACTACAATTTAACTGAAAAGACAGAAGCTTCAAATGTCTTAAAAGGATTGAAGCATTAACAAAAAACAAAAGAACCACAAATTATGTTAAAGAAAATTTTTGAATTACATGGAGCTGCTGAATTAAGCAAAGAAGAACAAAAAGGAATTAATGGTGGTAATGCGCCAGTTTGCGAAGAAAATACTACTGCAAAAAGATGTCCAAGAACGGCAACCTCACCAGCTTATTGGATTTGCGTAAGCGATCCTAATGAGCCATGTGAATAGACGTTTTAAATACAGTGAACTTGTTAATTTTTGACATGGTTTACAAATCTCAGAGAGGAATTTTTTATTCCTCTCTCTTTTTTACCCAACAAGCATTATAATGAAAAATGATAAGACAGAGGCTTCGACTGTCTTAGAAGGATTGAAGCAATAACAAATCAAAAAAACAAATTATGAAAAAATTAAAAGATTTATTTGGAGTTGAAGTTTTAAGTGTTGTTGAAAAGAAAAGTATTTTTGGAGGTGGAGGCGGTATTGAGGCATGTTATTGTCCTGATGGTTCTTTTGCAGGAGTTATACATGTAAATGAAGGTGAAAGTTGCCAGTCGGTTATTGAAGAGAGCTGTTTACTGGATCACTAATTTTTAAATAAATTTGAATAAAAATGGGCTTTGTTGTTTAACAAAGCCTTTTTGTTTGAAATACCGTGTAAGCTTGTATTTGTCTAAATTAATATTTCCCAAAAAGGCATTTTTATTTTCTTTTAAATTGATGTTTCAAATCTAAAATTTCACGTTTTAGTATTTCATTCTCTGTTTCAAGTATTTTATTGTATTTAACAGCAATGTCAAATGCATTTTGACAGCTATTAAAACTTTTTTTAAGTTTCGTTATTTCCACTAAAACAGGATTATTTTCTCTTAAAGTGGTATTTACTTCTTTTATTTCTTTTACAGAAACTTTTAGTACTTCTGCAAATTTTAACCATTCATGATCTTTAATTGGCGATTTTCCTATTTCTTTTCTTGAATAGGTTGTTTGTTCCATTGCTACCATTTGCGCCATTTCAACCTGTGAAAGTCCTTTCTCTTTTCTAATATTTTTTAGTTTTTCCTGTTTCATAATTTAAGTTTAAGATCCATTTTACATAAGAGAAAGATAACTAAAATATTTATTTTGTAAATAAAATCCTAAAATAATCCTAGACAATAGCAAAAACTATAGGTTAAGTTCTGTAGTTTTGAAGTGAGTTAATTACTACAATACTGTAGTGAAATTTGTTTAAAAAAATTAGAAGATGTTAAAGAAGGCGATACTTTTTTATCTGTTTAATTGTAGTTTGATTTATTCGCAAGCTATAGTTACAGTACACGGAAACATTTTGGCAAAAGAAGCCATAAACGATAGTATTACTTTTGTGGAAGGTTTGTTTTCTGGCGAGAAATACTATGAAAATAAGGTTCTAAAAGCAAAAATTACTAATAATATATTCAATTTAGATTTTAGTTCTCCTTATCCACAAATGTATATGTTGGCTCTAGATAGTGAAAAAAATAGTGGTAGATTTAGAATTGATTGTTGTTTTATTGATAATACTACAACTGAAATAACTTTTGATTCTAGTTACATACTAGAAAAATCAAATGGAGTAACTAATGAAGAATTTTTAGAAAAATTTATTCCGTATGTTTTTAAAGAAAAAAAAGGAAGTTTTAATTTTTACAATTTTGATGAAAATTTAGATAAGAAGTTATACAGTTATATCAATGAGAATCCCGATTCCTATGTTGCCCTTTGGTTTCTAATCGGAAGATTTAATTTAGAGGGATATAATGAAGTATATGAAAAAAGCCTGCATTCTTTTTCAAAAAAGATGAAAAATGAAAAACTTTGGAAAATTTTAGACAAGGAACTTTCAGATATCAAGATAAAAGTAAATCATAAGTTTCCAGAAATAGTTTTAAAAAATATCGATTTAATCCCGGAATTAGTACTGATACCAGAAGCGGAATATACTTTAATTGATTTTTGGTTTAGCCGTTGTCTCCCTTGCTTACAAGAAATACCGAAATGGGTGGATCTTTACCAAAGATTCGGCACAGATGGACTTAATATTATTGGTATTTCTACAGATAAAACAGAAAACATAGAAAAGTACTGGCAGAAAAGAATAATCGAAAAACAGATACCTTGGAAAAATTATCTTGATGAGAATGCTGTCTTTGCATCTAAAGAAAAAATCTTCTCATTTCCCACTAATTATCTTCTTAATAGTAAAGGAGAGATTATTAGAAAAAACATTAGGCCTGAAGAATTAGAAAAATTACTTATTGATTCTTACAAGATTAAAAAATATTTCGATAGTTATCACAGACAGTATCAGGTTCCTGTTTCAATATATTGACTTGAAGCTACTTGTGAATAGTGATTAAAGCGATTATGAATAAAATTTATATTTAGCATATTAGACAATGATTTTTTCTTTTTTTTAAGAATTTTTGTATAATATTGTTGTAAGATAAACCAAATCATAGTTGAAAAAATTCACCAATTATAAACAGGCAGATTATAAGGATTGTGGTCCGACGTGTTTAAAAATTATAGCAAAGCACTACGGCAAAACAATCAATATTCAGGAGTTGAGAGACATAAGCGAAACAACTCGTGAAGGAAGTAATTTGCTTTTTTTAAGCGATGCTGCCGAGAAAATTGGCTTTAGGACTTTGGGAGTAAAATTAAGCAGCGAACGTTTAATAGAAGCTCCTTTACCATGCATTTTGCACTGGAACCAAAATCATTATGTAGTACTTTATAAAATCAAAAAAGGAATCTATTATATTTCAGATCCTGCTTTTGGTTTGATAGAGTATAATCTGCAGGATTTTTTAAAATTCTGGATCGGAAATAATGCAGACGATCAGACTAAAGAAGGGATTGCATTATTAATTGAAGCTACACCAAAATTTTTTCAATCAGATTTTGACAAAGAAGATAATCAGGCTTTAGGTTTTGGACTTTTGTCACAATATGTTTTACGATATAAATCATTTCTGATCCAATTAAGTATAGGATTGTTGGCGAGCAGTTTGCTGCAGTTGATTTTTCCGTTTTTAACCCAAAGTATAGTTGATATTGGGATACAAAATCAGAATATCCATTTTATTTATTTAATTCTCTTTGCACAATTATTTCTTTTTGCCGGAAGAACAGGTTTAGAATTAATCAGAAGCTGGATTTTGCTTCATCTCTCCACCAGGATAAATATTTCATTGATTTCAGATTTCTTTATTAAATTAATGAATCTGCCAATAGCCTTTTTTGATGTACGAATGACGGGCGATATCATGCAGCGAATTAATGACCATCGAAGAATCGAGAAAATCCTGACCACATCATCGTTAAATGTTCTTTTTTCGGTTATTAATATGTTTGTAATGGGCGGCGTACTGGCCTATTTTAATCTTCAGATATTTTTTGTCTTTTTTGTCGGAAGTCTAGTCTATTTTGGTTGGATCACTTTGTTCTTAAAACGAAGAGAAATTCTGGATTACAAACGATTTGCCGAAATTTCTCAAGAGCAAAGCAAGGTTATTGAACTTATAAACGGCATGCAGGAAATTAAACTCCATAATGCCGAAAAACAAAAACGATGGGGATGGGAATATGTGCAGGCAAGACTTTTTAGAGTTTCGATAAAAGGATTGATTTTAGAACAAACACAAACAATTGGTTCCTCAGTAATAAATGAGTTAAAGAACATCTTTATAATATTTCTTTCGGCCAAATTGGTAATTGACGGTTCTATAACGTTAGGGATGATGTTAGCCATCAGTTCAATTGTTGGTAGTTTAAACGGACCAATTACGCAACTTATTGAGTTTGTGAGAGAGCTTCAGGATGCAAAAATTTCCCTGGCGAGGTTATCTGAAATTCATGAAAAAGAAGATGAGACGCAACAGGAAGTTCATCAGACAAATGATGTTTTGTATGATTCTGATATTGAAATAAAAAATCTGTCGTATCGCTATTTGGGATCTGATATTCCGGTTCTTAAAAATTTAAATTTGGTAATTCCCTCAAATAAAGTTACAGCCATTGTTGGTGTAAGTGGAAGCGGAAAAACAACTTTAATGAAATTACTTCTTAAGTTTTATGATCCGGATAAGGGCGAAATTACTATTGGCAATACGCAACTGTCAAATATCTCTCAAAAAGCCTGGAGATCTACCATTGGAGCTGTTATGCAGGAAGGTTTTATTTTTAGTGATACAATTGCCAATAACATTGCAATTGGTGTAGATAAAGTAGACAAACAACGTTTGCTATATGCTGCAGATGTGGCAAATATAAAAGAGTATATTAGTAGTTTACCGCTTGGTTACAATACTAAAATTGGTTCTGAAGGGGTAGGAATGAGTACCGGACAGAAACAACGATTACTTATAGCAAGAGCCGTTTATAAAAACCCTGAAATACTATTTTTTGATGAAGCGACATCGGCTCTGGATGCCAATAATGAAAAAGAAATCATGAGAAAACTCGATATATTCTTTAAAAATAAAACAGTTGTTGTAATTGCACACCGATTAAGTACGGTAATGAATGCAGATCAAATTGTGGTTTTGGACAAAGGAAAAATTATTGAAATAGGAAATCATTCAACACTGGTAGAGCAAAAAGGGAATTATTTTGAACTGGTGAAAAATCAACTGCAATTAGGGAATTAATATATGGCTGAAGATACTACTACATTTGAGTTACGAAGTGAAGAGGTTCAGGATATCCTCTCCAAAGTGCCGCATTGGATGATTCGATGGGGAACTATTTTAATATTTGTTATTATAGTCATGTTGTTTTTTGTTTCCTGGTTTGTAAAATACCCGGATGTGGTTAATACCGAAATTTTAATTACAACGAATATTCCACCAGAGAAAATCGTGGCAAAATCTTCCGGACGTATAGAAGCAATTTTGGTAAAGAATAAAGCGACAGTGCCTAAAAATACAACACTTGCAATTATAGAAAATACAGCCAATTATCAAGATGTGTTTTTATTAAACAGTATAGTGAATGCTTATAATATTAATGATCCAAAAAGCGATTTTCCATTTTCAAAATTGAAAAATGCCCAATTGGGAGAAATAGAAAGCGCTTATGCTGTTTTTCAAAAAGATTATCAGGCACAAAAACTAAATGAAGATTTACATCCTTTTGAAGTAGAGAGTCGCGCTCAATCTTCTGAAAAAATTCAGATACAGGAACGATTAAATATTTTGCAACAGCAAAAAGCAATCAATGAAGGTGAACTCGAACTTCAAAAAAATGAACTTGCCCGTTTTGAGATTTTATTCAATAAAGGAATAATTTCAGCTCAGGAAATGGAAGTTAAAAAGCTTAGTTTTCTGCAAGCGCAAAAGAATTACAGAAGCCTTTTGTCGTCAATTTCTCAATTAAGGTCGTCTTTGATTGATAATACAAAATCAAGTCAGAATTCGCATATAAACAGTACCAAAGAAGAAGTTAACCTTGGTCGCAACATGGCACAATCCTTTTATCAGCTCAAAAAAGTGATAAAAGACTGGGAAATGGCTTATACACTAAAATCCTCTGTAAGTGGCGTGGTGACTTTTTTACAGGTTTGGACAGAAAATCAGACCATAAATGTGGGTGATAATGTTTTTTCAATTATTCCGGATGCAAAAAATGGATTTATTGGGAAAGTAAAAGCCCCAGCTTTAAATTCAGGAAAAATAAAAGTCGGACAAAGAGTAAATATTCGTCTCGCTAACTTTCCGGACAGGGAGTTTGGTGTTTTAAGAGGCACGATTCAGAATATTTCACTGGTGCCTGATAAAGACGGAAATTTATTGCTTGACGTTGCATTACCAAACGGATTGGAGACTTCTTATAAAAAACAAATTGTATTTCAACAGGAAATGAAAGGAAGTGCAGAAATTGTGACTGAAGATTTACGATTAATAGAAAGAGTGCTGTATCAATTTAAAAGCATTTTCGAACAAGTTTGATGTTTTTTTACAAATATTGCATTGAGTTATTACATTTTTAAATAAAAATCTTTAGTCAATTGAATGTATTCAGGCGTGTAGATGTGTCTGTCAATTTCGATTATTAGTTCATCGATTTCTATTTCTGAAATTTCATTTCGGCTAAAGGCTAATAAACTGCGTTTTATTTCAGATGTTGGGGTTCCTTTTACACGTGTAATTTTGATAGGGTATAATTCGTTTTCTTTGGCTAAAGCAATAAATTTTTCCTCTTCTTTGAAAGGAATGATGATAGCCAGAACTCCATTTTCTGAAAGTAATAAATCTGCAGCTTCAACAATTTCTTCAAAAGGCATTGCATCCTGAAAACGGGCTAAATCACGCTGCTCATTTTCGGTTTTATAATCTTCAGCATAAAAAGGCGGATTTGAAACAATTAAATCGTACTCATCTTCCGGTTCTTCAATAAATTCATCCAAACCGGCATGAAAACAAAATAAACGATCTCCCCAAGGAGAATTTTCGAAATTATCAACAGCTTGTTCGTAAGCATCTTCGTCAATTTCAAGAGCATCAATTTGTTCCGCATGAGTACGCTGCGCAAGCATCAAAGCTATAATTCCGGTTCCTGCACCAATATCTAAAACACTAAACGGATTATGATTTATTGGAGCCCACGAACCAAGTAAAACGCCATCGGTTCCCACTTTCATAGCAGTTTTGTCTTGTTTCACAGAAAATTGCTTAAATTGAAACATTTTGATTTTGATTAAAGTTAAAAATGGATTTGAAAGATTACAACAGTCTAAAAATCCAAGAATCTAAAAGGTCTAAAAATCTAATTAAAGGTACATTTCAACCAATCCTTCAGGAAGATTCATGATCACTTTTTTGTTATCACGATCAATTTTTACAAGGAAATGATCAATCATCGGAACTAAGATTTCTACTTCGCCATTTAAAACTTCAAAAAGAGGTTGAGCAGAAGAGTCATTAATAGAAGTGATTTTGCCGAAAACGCCTAAACGCTGATCTTCGATTTCGAAACCAATAACTTCGTGAAAATAAAATTTGTTGCCGGAAAGTTTTGGCAACATTGTTAAAGGAAGATAAACTGCATTTCCAATCAAGGCGTCTGCATCTTCTTCGGTGTTTGTGTCTTCAAAACGAACTCTAAGAAAGTCGTTTTTGTGCAAAGAACTTGTTTCAATAAAAAAAGGAACCAAGTGTTTGTTGTGTTCAACAAACACTGATTCCAGATTTTCGTATAACTCAGGTTCGTCTGTGTCTAAATAGATCAGAACTTCACCTTTGAAACTAAATTTTTTAGCGATTTTACCTAAATAAAAACATTCTTCTTTACGCATTCTCGCTAAATAAAATTATGCTTCAGTTGTTTCGTTATTCTCTTCAGCAGCAGGTGCTTCTTCAGTAGCAGCTTCAACTTCAGCAACTTCTTCAGTAGCAGTTGCAGCAGCGATAGCATCAGCCTCAGCTTGAGCAGCAGCAGCAACACGTTTAGCGTTTACTTCTTTTTCAGCTTTCAAAGCTTTAGCTTTAACATCAGCTTGCGCTTTTGATAAACCATCTTTTTTAGCATCAACTTTTCCAGCTTTTGACTCTAACCAAGCAGCTAATTTAGCATCAGCTTGTTCTTGAGTTAAAGCTCCTTTACGGATACCTCCATCAAGGTGGTGTTTCAATAAAGCACCTTTGTAAGAAAGAATTGCTCTTGCAGTATCAGTTGGTTGTGCACCATTGTGTAACCATTTAACTGCACTGTCAAGGTTTAACTCAACAGTTGCTGGGTTAGTGTTTGGATTGTAAGTACCGATTTTCTCTAAGTATTTACCATCTCTTTTTGAGCGTGCATCTGCAGCTACAACCCAGTAAAAAGGTTTTCCTTTTTTACCGTGTCTTTGTAATCTAATTTTTACTGACATAATCTTATGATTAAATTTTGAGGTACTCGACCTCCGTTAATTAAGGGCGCAAAGATATAATTTTTTTATCAATTACACGTTCCAAACCATATTAAATCTTTTCCAAGGAGCTTTTTACCGTTTTTTTGGTGATTTAAACTAAATTTTTTACTTAATGATCTCAAATGCAGTACTTTTGCATTAAAATTCATACTCTTATGAAAAAACACTTCTTTCTTTTATCACTATTTTTTATTGCTACATCCTGTGTTGATGAAATAAAGTTTAATAATCCTGCATTTCAAACTTTAAAAGATAATGTTTTTTGGAGATCGACCAGTTACACGGCTTACTTAAACACAAATGGTAATATGGTTATTGAAGGTTTTTTAGGGTATGAGAAAATTGTTTTGCAGACTGCTTCGCCAACCCCAAAAACGTATGTATTGGGAGTTGATGATGTGTCAAAAGCATCTTATATTAATATTCTTCCGGAGCAAAAGGAGAATTTTTCGACAGCAGAAAATATAGGGAGCGGACAAGTTGTAATTACAGAGTTTAATACACAAACTAACACTATTTCAGGGACATTCAAATTTACTGCAGTAAACGAAGATCTTACTGATACTGAAAAAACAACACGCAATTTTACAGAAGGTGTTTTTTATAAGATTCCGGTTATTCCAACGCAGAATTCTAATCTTTAACTATGAATTCGTTCATTCTTATTAAATGTTTTTTCAAATCAAAATAAAAACATAAATTAACTAATATATAGTAGATTAGAAAAAAATAAGAGTACATTTGCTACATTATTATAAATAAGTACATATGAACATTTTTGTTGGAAGCCTTCCATTCAGTATTGAGGAAGCAGATTTAAGAGAGTCTTTCGAGGCTTATGGAGCAGTTGATTCAGTTAAAATTATCACTGATAAATTTACTGGAAGAAGCAAAGGATTTGGTTTCGTAGAGATGCCAAACGATGCTGAAGCTCAAAAAGCAATTGATGAATTGAACGGAGCTACTGTTCAAGGTCGTACAATTGTGGTTAATAAATCTGAGCCAAAGCCTGAAGGAGAAAGAAGAAGCTTCAATAACAACCGTGGTGGAAATGACCGCGGAGGTTACGGAAACAACCGTGGTGGAAACGACCGTGGTGGAAACAGAGGAGGATATTAATATTTTTTTTCTAAAATATAAAAGGGATCAACGAAAGTTGATCCCTTTTTTTGTTTCAGGTTTTATTTGTTTCAAGTTTCAGTCCCGATAGTTATCGGGATTGAAACCTGAAAACTTGAAACAAAAATAACTTTAAATGTTCGCAGCTAACCAGTCACCTACTTCTTTAGTACCATAAGCTTTGCCGCCATCAGCTAAATCTTCAGTAACTATTCCAGCTTCTAAAGCTTTGTTTACAGCATCTCTCATTGCTTTTCCTTCTTCCATTAATCCGAAGTTTTCAAACATCATAGCAGCTGATAAAATGGTAGCCATTGGGTTTGCAATGTTTAATCCTGTAGCTTGTGGATATGAACCGTGAATAGGTTCAAACAAAGAGACTTCAGCTCCCATAGATGCAGAAGGCATTAATCCCATTGAGCCAGAAATTACTGAAGCTTCATCTGTTAAGATATCTCCAAATAAATTTTCAGTAATTAATACGTCATAAGAGTTTGGCCATTGTACTAAACGCATAGCAACCGCATCAACAAATTCATAAGAAACCGTAACTTCTGGATACTCTTTTTCCATTGCCTGAACAGTTTCTCTCCATAAACGAGAAGTTTCCAAAACGTTTGCCTTGTCAACGCAGCATAATTTTTTAGAACGTGTCATGGCTAATTCGAAACCTTTTTTAGCTAAACGCTGCACTTCTGTTCTTGTGTAAACACAATTGTCGTAAGCAGTATCTCCGTTGTCTTTTCTTCCTTTTTCGCCAAAGTAAATTCCGCCTGTTAATTCTCTTAAGAAAACCAAATCAGTTCCCTCGATTCTTTCTCTTTTTAAAGGAGATTTATCTAATAAAGATGGGAATGTAAAAGTTGGTCTTACGTTGGCAAATAAGCCTAATGCTTTACGCATTTTTAGTAAACCTTGTTCTGGTCTTACAGGCGCAGAAGGATCATTATCGTATTTTGGGTGACCAATCGCTCCAAAAAGAACGGCATCAGCATTTTTGCAAACTTCATGTGTTGAGTCTGGATAAGGTTCGCCTACTGCATCAATTGCGGCAGCACCGGTTAAAGCTGGTTTCCATGTGATTTCATGTCCAAATTTTTTTGCAATAGCATCAGATACTTTTACAGCTTCGTTTATTACTTCTGGTCCGATTCCGTCTCCGGCTAAAAGGGCTATGTTAAATTTCATTTTTTATTTTTTAAAAAGGTTCTAAGGTTCTGAGTTGCTAAGCTGCTAAGGTTTTGTTTTTAGGGCTTAGTTTTTTAAAGGTTCTAAGTTGCTAAGGTTCTTAGGTCAAAGAAAAATCTTAGAACCTCAGAACCTTAGTCTCTTAGTGCCTTAGGTAATTATATTAAGCATTTTCTGCGTTGCAATAATTGCTGCAACGGTTTGATCTGAATCTAATCCGCGGGTTTTAAATTCTTTTCCGTTGTTTACCCATGTAATAATGGTTTCGCACAACGCATCAGAACTACTTCCCGGTGGGATTCTTACGGCATAGTCAATCAGTTTTGGAAGTGTTAGTTTTTTGCTTTTGTAAATTTTAGATAAAGCATTCATAAAAGCATCAAACTGACCGTCTCCTTGTGCGTTTTCTTCAATAATTTCTCCATTAAGATTTAAGGATAAAGTAGTTGACGGACGCATTCCTTTTGAGTGAACTAATATATAAGATTCGATTTTTATTTTTTCCTCGTAAGTGTGGCTGTCCAAAACATCAGAAATAATGTATGGAAGATCTTCCTTGGTTACGGTTTCTTTTTTATCGCCCAATTCGATAATTCTCTGGGTAACCAATTTCAAATCTTCGTTGTTCAGTTTTAAGCCTAATTCCTGAAGGTTTTTTTCGATATTGGCCTTTCCCGAAGTTTTTCCAAGAGCATATTTTCTTTTTCTTCCAAAACGTTCCGGAAGAAGATCATTAAAATATAAATTGTTTTTGTTGTCTCCGTCTGCATGAATTCCGGCAGTTTGCGTAAAAACATTATCACCAACAATTGGTTTGTTGGCTGGAATTCTGTAACCGGTAAAAGTTTCTACTAACTTGCTTACAGAATACAAAGATGTTTCTTTAATGTTGATGCTAACTTCCGGCAGATAATCATTTATTACGGCAACAGTACTTTCTAGCGGTGCATTTCCGGCACGTTCACCCATGCCGTTTACGGTAACGTGAAGTCCGTTTATACCGGCTTTTATGGCTTCCATCACATTGGCAACACTTAAGTCATAATCGTTATGTGCGTGGAAATCAAAATGAATATGAGGATATCTGGCTCTGATTTTAGAAATAAATTCAAATGCTAAAGACGGAATTAAAACACCCAATGTATCAGGAAGTAAAACTCTTTTTACAGGTTGTGTTGCTAAGAAATCCAGAAATTGAAAAACATATTCAGGAGAGTTTCGCATTCCGTTGCTCCAGTCTTCCAGATAAACATTAGTTTCAATATTATTCTCTTTTGCTGATGCAATAATTTGTGCAATTTCGGAAAAATGCTGTTCTGGAGTTTTTTTTAATTGATGTGTTAAGTGGTTCATTGAGCCCTTGGTCAATAAATTCTGCACTTTGGCACCGGCTTTTTTCATCCATTCAATAGAAACACCTCCATCAACAAATGAAAGCACTTCAATTCTATTAATGTATCCTTTTTCTTCAGCCCACGAAGTAATGCCTTTTACGGCTTGAAATTCTCCTTCACTAACACGTGCTGAAGCAATTTCGATTCTGTCAATATTTAATTCCTCCAACAACAATTGTGCAATGGTCAGTTTTTCTGCAGCAGAAAATGAAACTCCCGAGGTTTGTTCACCATCACGAAGCGTCGTATCCATTATTTCAATTTTTCTTTTTTCCATTATTATATTGTAAGCTTTAATGATCTACAAGTTCATTACTATTTATTTTTTGGTGATCAGAATTAAGCCCGTTGACCAACGCATTTTTGTTAATTGAATGTCTTTTCTCTTTTCTAAATCCTGAATAAGAACTTCGACATTTTTACCGTGATTTTTTGGCCAGTTTGATTGCGGTAACATATCGTCAATCAAATAAATCCCGCCCGAATTCAGCAAGTTTAGCGTTTCTTCTAAAACAGAGTATTTTCCAGGCCATGCATCGGCAAAAATCAAATCAAACTTTAAATCTGTATAATTTAAAATCCATTTTTCGGCATCTTCACAAACAAATGAAATGTTTGGATTTTGAATGTGTTTTTTTGCAATGTTCTGATATTCTAGTAAATTGTCAATAGAAGTCAATTTTGAATTTTCGCACATTCCATCCGCTATCCATGCAAGAGATAAACCAGTTCCGGTTCCTAATTCTAAAAAATTACCCTCTTTTTTTGTTGCAACCAATGTTCTGAGAAGACTTCCTGTTTGTAGATCTGAAGGCATTGAAAATGAAATTTTTTCAGAATCAGTTTTGATATCTGAGTAAGATTTGGGTAATTCAATACGATTGTCATCCATTTTTGGTAAGTGCTTAATTGGTTGGTATTAATTTTCGATGGAATTCACTTTTAAATTATAAAAGCAGTTACCAAGATCAACCTTTAAAGTTGAGTCTTGAGTAACTGCTTTTTTTAGGTTGGTTGTTAGTAAGGAAGCTTATCGGCAAAAGCCACAATATCTTCTTTAATATTTTGCAAATAATCAATGTCATCAAAGCCATTAATCATATTGTTCTTTTTGTATCCGTTAATAGCAAAAGATTCTTGTTGTCCGGTAGGCAATAAAGTGATCGTTTGGTTTGGAAGATTAATTTCTAATTCTGTTTTTGGGTCAGCTTCAATAGCTTTGAAAATAGTTTCAGCAAATTCAGGACTTACCTGAACTGGTAAAACACCAATATTTAAACAGTTTCCTTTGAAAATGTCGGCAAAGAAACTAGAAACTACAGCGCGGAATCCGTAATCGTAAACAGCCCATGCAGCATGTTCTCTTGAAGATCCTGAACCGAAGTTTTTTCCTCCAACAAGGATTTTTCCAGAGTAAGTTGAATTGTTTAAAACGAAATCAGCTTTTGGAGTATCGTCTCCGTTATATCGCCAGTCTCTAAAAAGGTTATCTCCAAAACCTTCACGTTTTGTAGCTTTTAAGAAACGAGCCGGGATGATTTGATCCGTATCTACGTTCTCGATTGGCAGTGGCACTGCACTGCTTGTAAGTATATTAAATTTATCGTATGCCATTTTATTTTTTGCTTTAGGCTGTAGGCTTTAAGCTTTAGACTTTTCCTACAGGTTGTATTATGTATTGTGTTTTTAGCTTAAAGCTTATTGCTTAAAGCTTACAGCGAGAATTAGAATAATTCCCTCGGATCTGTTAATTTTCCTGTAACAGCAGCTGCAGCGGCCATAATCGGACTTGCTAAAAGCGTTCTTGAACCAGGACCCTGACGACCTTCAAAGTTTCTGTTTGAGGTACTTACTGCATATTTCCCAGCAGGAACTTTATCATCGTTCATGGCTAAACAAGCAGAACATCCAGGCTGACGTAATACAAAACCAGCTTCTGTTAAAATGTCTAAAATTCCTTCTTCTTTAATTTGAGCTTCAACAACGTGAGAACCCGGAACTAACCAAGCCGTAACATTATCTGCTTTTTTTCTTCCTTTTACAATTTCAGCGAAAGCTCTAAAATCTTCAATACGACCGTTTGTACAACTTCCTAAGAAAACGTAATCGATTTGTTTTCCGATCATTACATCATCTTCCTGAAAGCCCATGTAAGCCAAAGATTTTTTGTAAGTTTCCTCACCACCTTCAACTTCTTTTGCACTTGGGATATGTTTAGAAATACCAATTCCCATTCCAGGATTAGTACCATAAGTAATCATTGGTTCAATATCCGAAGCTTTGATGTTTAATTCAGCATCAAAAACAGCATCGGCATCAGTTTTAAGTGTTTTCCAATATTCAACAGCTTTAGTCCAGGCTTCTCCTTTTGGAGCGTATAATCTTCCTTCAAGGAAATCAAAAGTAGTCTGGTCAGGAGCAATCATTCCTCCACGAGCACCCATTTCGATACTTAAATTACAAACCGTCATACGGCCTTCCATGGTCATGTTTTCAAAAACATCACCAGCATATTCAACAAAATAACCTGTACCTCCAGAAGTAGTTAACTGAGCAATAATATATAATGCAACGTCTTTTGGACCAACACCTTTACTAAGTTGTCCGTTTACGTTAATACGCATTTTCTTTGGTTTAGGCTGCATGATACATTGTGTAGAAAGTACCATTTCAACCTCAGAAGTTCCGATACCGAAAGCAATAGCTCCAAAGGCACCGTGAGTAGATGTATGTGAATCTCCACATACAATAGTAGCACCTGGCAATGTAATTCCGTTTTCAGGACCAACTACGTGTACAATTCCATTTTTTTGGTGACCTAATCCCCAGTGTGAAATTCCGTATTCGGCAGCATTATCTTCAAGTGCTTTAAGCTGATTTGCCGATAGTGCATCTTCAACTGGTAAATGTTGATTTATAGTAGGGGTATTGTGATCTGCAGTTGCAAAAGTACGCTCTGGGTATAAAACCTTAACGCCTCTGGCTTTTAATCCTAAAAAAGCAACAGGACTCGTAACTTCATGAATGAAATGGCGATCAATAAAAAACACATCTGGTCCATCTTCAATTTTACGCACAACATGTGAATCCCATACTTTGTCAAATAATGTCTTACTCATTTTTATTTTTTTTTAATTGTAATTTCTATAACCACAGCAATTCCCTGTTCATTATAATAGCAAAACAAAAGTAAAAAAAGATGCAAAAGCGTCAATTTCAATATTTCATTATATACGATACCCAAACTAAAATACAAATTGCGAATACAGTTTTGTACTTTGAATTTTGATCAAAAAATAAAACATAAATTAATTTTGATTTTCTTTTTTAATTTAAATTTTGCTTCACTTGTTTTAATTTTAATAGTTGGCAAATTTATCTTAAAATCACTATCAAATAGAGTGTTTTGTTTGAAAAAATGTAACAAAAGGAGTAAAAATAGTAATAATTGTTATTTTTGAATTCTATTGTAAAGTGATGTTCTTTTTGTTTTTTCAAGCTCGAAAGAGGCTTTATTTCGTCTTATTTAGAATCAATAAAACGCCAAAATACTACGACATCCAAGAAGTGATTTTTTATTAAATTTTATGAATTTTAAGAGAAAATCTGATAAAAAAATAAGAATGTCTTTTTAAGAAATTATCCATTTTCTTTCTGATAAAAAAGCGTAAATTTGAATTCCTTCCATTTTCATTTCGCATTTTGTTATGTTTCATGTTGTCAGTATTTTGCAACAGGAATGACTTGGAGTTTGGAGCTTTAAAACTTGACTTTTTACAATTCTATGTATTTAATATTCGATACCGAAACAACCGGATTACCAAAAAACTGGAACGCGCCAATCACCGATTCAGATAACTGGCCTCGCTGTATTCAGATTGCCTGGCAGCTTCATGATGAAATGGGGCAGCTTATCGAGCATCAGGATTATTTGGTAAAACCAGATGGATTTAATATTCCGTATGACGCCGAACGTATTCACGGAATTTCGACGGAATTGGCTGAAGCCGATGGGATTACGCTGGCTGAGGTTTTGGAGAAATTCAACATCGCATTAAGCAAAACCAAATTTATTGTAGGTCAGAATTTAGGTTTTGACGTTAATATTATGGGCGCCGAATTTCATAGAATGGGAGTAGAGTCTCAAATGAGTTCTATGCCTGTTCTTGATACTTGTACCGAAGTTACCGCTTCATTATTGCAGCTTCCGGGAGGTCGTGGAGGAAAATTTAAACTTCCAACATTAACAGAATTACACAGTTATCTTTTCGATAAACCTTTCGCCGAAGCGCACAACGCAACTGCCGATGTCGAGGCAACTACGCGTTGTTTCTTAGAGTTAGTAAGAAGAGAAGTTTTTACGAAAGAAGAACTGGATGTTCCGAAGGAATATTTTAAAGAATTTAAAGAAAGAAATCCACAGGAATTTCCTTTAATTGGTTTAAAACACATCAATTTAAAAGCGGCTTCTGATAAAATCAGAGAGCAGATTAAAGCTTTACAGGTTGATGATAAAAAACCTGCTGTTTCAGATTCAGAAAGAGCAGATTTTAAAGCCGCAAAATATTCGCATCTACACAATCATACGCAGTTTTCGGTTCTTCAATCGACTATCGGAATTGGAAATATTGTTTCGGCTACAGCCAAAAATGGAATGCCGGCCGTTGCAATGACGGATACCGGAAACATGATGGGAGCTTTCCATTTTGTGAGCGCTGTTATGAATCATAATAAAGCGGCTTCCGGAAAAAACAAAGCTTTGGTTGAAGCCGGAGAAGAACCAACAGAAACAGAAATTAAACCAATTGTTGGTTGTGAATTTAATGTCTGTGAAAACCACTTAGACAAAAGCAAAAAAGACAACGGAAATCAGATTGTGTTATTAGCCAAAAACAAAAATGGTTATCACAATCTGGCAAAAATGTCTTCGATTGCCTTTACCAACGGATTTTATTATGTTCCGAGGATTGACCGTGCTATTGTTGAACAATACAAGGAAGACATCATGGTTTTGTCCGGGAATTTATACGGGGAGATTCCGAGTAAAATTCTGAACATTGGTGAAAATCAGGCCGAAGAAGCTTTAGTTTGGTGGAAAGAGCAATTTGGAGATGATTTTTATCTTGAATTGATGCGCCATAATCAGGAAGATGAAAATCGTGTAAATAAAACCCTGATTGAGTTTGCCGAAAAGAACAATGTAAAGCTTATTGCAACCAATAATACCTATTATTTAAATAAAGAAGATGCCAATGCACACGACATTTTATTGTGTGTAAAAGACGGTGAAAAACAGGCAACGCCAATTGGACGTGGTCGTGGTTATCGTTACGGACTTCCAAATCAGGAATATTATTATAAGTCTCAGGATGAGATGAAAAAACTCTTTTCTGATATTCCCGAAGCTATTATTAACATTCAGGAAATTGTCGATAAAGTAGAAATTTACTCGCTTTACCGAGATGTACTGCTTCCAAAATTTGATATTCCACAAGAGTTTGTCGATCCTGAAGATGAAAAAGACAATGGTGTTCGTGGTGAAAATGCTTATTTGCGACACCTTACTATGGAAGGTGCCAAACGAAGATATGGTGAAATTACCGAATCGATTCAGGAACGTTTGGATTTTGAGTTACTGACGATTTCGAATTCAGGATATCCGGGTTATTTCTTGATTGTACAGGATTTCATCGCCGAAGCTAGAAAAATGGACGTTTCGGTTGGTCCCGGCCGTGGATCTGCAGCGGGTTCTGCCGTTGCGTATTGTCTTGGGATTACTAATATTGATCCGATTAAATACGACTTACTTTTTGAGCGTTTCCTAAATCCTGACCGTATATCGATGCCCGATATTGATATCGACTTTGATGACGAGGGTCGTGGACGTGTGATGGATTACGTAATCAATAAATACGGTCAAAAACAGGTGGCTCAGATTATCACTTATGGTAAAATGGCAACCAAATCGGCAATTCGTGATACGGCGCGTGTACTGGATTTACCTTTGTTTGAAGCCGACAGAATTGCAAAACTGATTCCGGGAATGATGCCGGGAAAATGGAATCTGGCGCGTTTCCTTTCTGAATCAGAGGATGATGTTAAAAAAGCATTAAAAGGTGCTGATGAATTTGAACTTGTAAAAGAATTAATCGCCATTGCCAATGAAGATGATTTGGCTGGAGAAACCATTCAGCAGGCAAAAATTTTGGAAGGATCGATGCGTAATACGGGAATTCACGCTTGCGGGGTAATCATTACGCCGTCGGATATTACCAATTATGTGCCTGTTACGACTGCCAAAGATTCTGATTTATATGTAACTCAGTTCGATAACTCGGTTGCAGAAAGTGCCGGACTGCTAAAAATGGACTTCTTGGGTCTGAAGACCCTTACGCTGATAAAAGATACCGTTAAACTGGTAAAATACAGAACCAACATTGATCTGGATCCGGATACTTTCCCAATTGATGATGAAGAAACCTATGCACTTTTCCAAAGAGGAGAAACGGTTGGAATCTTCCAATACGAGTCACCCGGAATGCAGAAATACATGAAAGACCTGAAGCCAACGGTTTTTGGAGATTTAATTGCGATGAATGCCTTGTATCGTCCAGGACCAATTGAATATATTCCGTCTTTCGTTCGAAGAAAAAACGGCGAAGAAGAAATCAAATACGATTTAGATGCTTGCGAAGAATACCTGGGAGAAACCTACGGAATTACGGTTTACCAAGAGCAGGTAATGCTTTTGTCTCAATCTTTAGCTGGATTTTCAAAAGGTGATGCCGATGTATTACGTAAGGCAATGGGTAAAAAGCAAATTGAAGTCCTAGATAAAATGAAACCTAAGTTTGTCGAGCAAGCAGCTGCAAAAGGCCACGATGCCAAAATTCTGGAGAAAATCTGGAAAGACTGGGAAGCCTTTGCGAGTTATGCCTTCAACAAATCGCACTCGACTTGTTATGCATGGATTGCATACCAAACGGCGTATTTGAAAGCGCATTATCCTGCAGAATATATGGCAGCGGTACTTTCGAATAACATGAACGATATTAAACAAGTTTCGTTTTTTATGGAAGAATGTAAACGTATGGGATTACAAGTTTTGGGTCCAGACGTAAACGAATCCTACTATAAATTTACGGTAAACGATGATTATGCCGTTCGTTTCGGAATGGGGGCGATCAAAGGTGTAGGTTCGGGAGCAGTAGAAACGATTGTAGAAAACAGAAAAGACGGAAGATATAAATCGATTTTTGATTTAGCGAAGCGAATTGATTTGCGTGCGGCCAACAAAAAAGCGATTGAAAATTTAGTGCTTGCAGGAGGTTTTGATTCGTTTGAAGGAACAACCAGAGCACAATATTTTCATAATGATGGCGACGGGATTACGTTTTATGAAAAAGCAATTCGTTATGGATCGAAGTTTCAGGAAAATGAAAATTCCTCACAAGTAAGTTTGTTTGGAGAAGCAAGTGAAGTGCAGATTGAAGAACCAATTATTCCTGCATGTGAAGATTGGAGTACAATGGAAAAACTAGCAAAAGAGAAAGAAGTTGTTGGAATTTATATATCGGGTCATCCACTTGATGATTTTAGATTTGAGATGAAATATTTCTGTAATTCTCGCTTGGAAATGTTGAAAAACATGAATGACTATGTTGGGAAAAATTTGAATTTTGCGGGTATTGTTTCGAATGTACAAAGACGTGTCGCTAAGAATGGTAAAGAATGGGCTTCTTTTAATTTAGAAGGCTATGATGAGAGTTTTGAATTTAAGATTTTTGGAGAAGAGTATTTAAACTTTCATAGATACTTACTACCTAATAATTTCGTTTTTTTTAAAATTCTGATAAAAGACGGTTGGGTTAATAGAGATACTGGTAAAAAATCAGATCCGAGGATGCAATTTGTAGACGCAAAACAACTACAAGATATACTAGGGCTTTTTGCTAAAAAATTAGTTTTATTATTAAATATTAAAGATCTTCAAACGGAATTTATTCATAGATTAAGTCATTTATTTAATGAGAATAAAGGCGATAATTCGGTGACTTTTGAAATCATGGAAATCGAAAACGTAAAGCGTTTAATAGAAGTCGAAACCACAAGTGAATTTGAAGATAACGAAGATGCTGTTTTTGTTGATGAAAATGACGACAATGAAACAGTTTCCGGAGAAGCTAAAATGCAGGAAGTAAAAGAGGTAGAAGAGGTAAAAGTTGTTACCAAATTGACTATGCCAAGTCGTAGGCTTAAGATAAGAATTTCAACGGAATTATTGCAGGAATTAGAAAAAATGCAGATAAACTTTAAGCTGAATTAAATTTTAACAGTTAAAATTTAGAAATATTGAAAATTTTTATGTTAAAATTATGCATGCATAATAGTTTTTTAGTAATATTGCCCGAAATTACAACGTTTTCGTACCAAGTCTAACTTTGCAGACCTTAAGAATATGTTAAAATATTTTATGTTTGCATAAATTAATTAAATCAGAATTATGAAAAAGAACCTATTTTTATTAGGATTATTAGTTTGCTCTATGGCCACAATGGCGCAAACAGAAAAAGCAGATAAGCCAGAAAGCTGGTATTTTAAATTGGGTGGATCTTATTTCAACCAAACTGCTTCAACTGAATTTCCAACTGTTGGAGGACATGACGCAATGGACAGAACTTATGTTGGAGGAAAATTAGTATCTGAAAAAAGTGTTACAGGTTCTTTTGGACAAGGTTTTAGAACGGGTATAGCAGCTGGATACCGTTTTTCAGTACGTTTAGGTGTTGAATTAGGTGTTAATTACTACACTAGTAATGATAAGAAAATGGCCCAAACAACTTCAGATTTACCTATTACACCAGCTGGTGTTTATAGCTTTAAATCAGTAGGTCAAATTACTGCTTTTGATGTAGCTCCTGCCCTTGTAATGTTTTTAGGTGAAGCTCACGGTTTTGAACCATATACAAAAGTAGGTGTTTTAGTTCCTATTCATGGGGATTTAGAAATTACTTCTGATGCCTATGCTCCAATTGCGTTTAGCCCAACAGGAGTTCCAACAGCTTTTGGTAATGTTCATAGTGTTGATAAAGTGAAGCCTAATCCTACTTTAGGATTTACAGCTGCAATGGGAACTTCTTATAAATTAGGAAAACATATTTCAGCTTTCGCTGAATTAGAATACCGTAACTTCACAGTACACGGAAAAACTAAAGAAACAACAGATTTTACAGTTAATGGTAATGATGCTTTAGCTACAAGATCAACAGCTCAAATTCATACAAACTACAGAGATGGTTTAGATGTTAATTCAAACAACGCATTAACTAATCCTAATGGTGTAAACAAAGATAAACCAATGGATGAGTTAAGCTCTTATGTTGGAATCTCTGGTTTAGGATTAACTTTAGGAGTTAAGTATAGCCTATAATTTTCCATTTTTTTTATAGTTTTTAAAAGAGGATATTCGAAAGAATATCCTCTTTTTTTGTTTTTTGTCATTTCGACGTAAGGAGAAATCGCACTAGAAACTCGACAAAGATTGGCGATTCTCATTGCGTAATCCCGAGTGCGATTTACTTCGTCTATTCGCTGCCGCTCGAGTCTCCTTACGTCGAAATGACAGGGTTTTACTTCGATGCCCTAAATTCTTTCAAAACTTCATCAATAACCCAGGTTGTTCTCGCGCCGGAAGTTCCTTTAGATGGCGAAACATCATTATTACCTAAAAGTTCAGCAACAACAGTTTCAATGCAAGGTTGTTGAATATGAAGCGGATTTTCGATTGTGATACTTTCTTTTTCTCCATTGGTATATTGAATATGTATTGGATCATTTCCAAATGTTGAAAAAGAAATTTTTCCTTTGTCACCTACAATTTCGGTATTATCGTATCGTTCAAAACTGGCAAAATTCCATAAACCGGAACCGTGAATTCCATTTTCAAATAAAAATGACATCGAGACTGAATCTTCGGCAGGATATGCTTTAAGCTGAGAAGTTGCGTGTCCGCGAACCGATTTTATCGGACCTAAAACAAAGTCCAGAAAATCTAAAGTGTGGCAGGCGAGATCAACAAATATTCCTCCTCCTGAAATATGTGGCAAAACGGTCCATGGAAGATTTATTTCGTCATCGTAACGTTCTTCAAAAGGATGATATAAAACACAATTTACGTGTCTGATGTTGCCTAATTTTCCCTCGTCAATTATTTCTTTAATTTTTAAAAATCTGGGTAGGCTTCTTCTGTAATAGGCCACAAATAAAGGAACATTGTGCTCTTTGCATGCGCTGATCATTTCGTTGCATTCCTCAAAAGTCAAAGCCATTGGTTTTTCTACATAAACAGGCTTTCTGGCTTTGGCGCATAAAATGGTATATTCTTTATGTGAAGAAGGCGGAGTTGCAATATAAACGGCATCGACTTCAGGATCATTAATTAAATCTTCTGCGTTAGAATACCATTTCGGAACGTTATGGCGTTTGGCATAATCTTCGGCAAGTGCTGCATCACGGCGCATCACGGCAACCAAGGCAGAATTGGGAGCTTTCTGAAATGCTGGCCCGCTTTTAACTTCGGTTACATTCCCGCAGCCTATAATTCCCCATTTTATAATTTTCATTTTAAGTTTTTTAAGTTTCTCAAATTTAAGAGAAAAAAGTTAGCCACGACTCGAGCGATAGCGAATAGGCGAAGCAATTCACGAATTTTTTTAATCTGCATGTTTAAAAATGTGGTACTAAATTGCTTGAATTATACGAATTTATTTCGCGCAGATTTAAAAAGATTTTAGCAGATATGTGCAGATTTTTTTAATCCACTTAATTTCTTATGAAAAAGATGGCCACGAATTCACGAATTATTTTTTCACGCATATTTGAAAAGATGAGTACAGTTTTTAAATTAAATCGGCTTAGATCTGCTGAATCTGCGTGAAACAAAAAAAGCCACGATATTCAGAAATAATTCGTGAATTCGCGGCTAAAAAAATAGTTTAAAGGTTTACTTGTTAGGTAAAGCTTTATAGTTCATATTGTAAAGTGTGAACGCCTGAATGTCTACATTTTCCTGAATTGTAGCCGCAACAGATTTTCCTGCACCATGACCAGCTTTAACATCAATTCTAATTAAAACAGGATTATCTCCAGCTTGCTTATCTTGTAATTCGGCAGCAAATTTAAAACTGTGAGCCGGAACCACACGATCATCATGATCACCAGTTGTAACCATTGTTGCAGGATATTTTACTCCGCTCTTAACATTTTGAACCGGAGAATAACCTTTTAAATATTCAAACATTTCGTTGTTATCCTGAGCAGTTCCATAATCGTAAGCCCAACCCGCACCAGCTGTAAAAGTGTGGTAACGAAGCATGTCCATAACACCAACCGCAGGTAAAGCTACTTTCATTAAATCAGGGCGTTGTGTCATTGTTGCACCAACTAATAAACCTCCGTTAGATCCTCCGCGAATAGCCAGATAATCAGAAGATGTATATTTTTGAGCAATTAAATATTCGGCAGCAGCGATAAAATCATCAAATACGTTTTGTTTTTGCAATTTTGTTCCTGCGTCATGCCATTTTTTGCCATATTCACCACCGCCTCTTAAATTGGCAACAGCGTAAACACCTCCGTTTTCCATCCAGACAGCATTTGCAATGCTGAAACTTGGCGTTAAACTAATGTTGAATCCACCGTAACCGTAAAGAATAGTTGGGTTTTTACCGTCTAATTTAGTTCCTTTTTTGTAGGTAATAATCATCGGGATTTTTGTTCCGTCTTTTGAAGTATAGAATACTTGTTTAGACTCATAATCTTCACTTTTAAAATCCACTTTTGGCTTTTGATACACTTCAGATTTACCGGATTTTGCCTCAAGAGAGTAAATGCTTCCCGGAGTGGTGTAATTTGCAAAACTGTAGTATAATGTCTTTTCGTCTTTTTTTCCACCGAATCCGCCTGCTGTACCAACTGCAGGAAGTTTGATTTCGCGAACTAATTTTCCGTTGTAATCATATTGCTGCACAAATGAAACAGCATCTTTCGTGTAATTAGCGAAGAAATAACCAGCACCAGTAGAAGGAGATAAAATATTTTGTGTTTCAGCAATAAAATCTTTCCAGTTTTCAGGTTTCGGATTGCTTACATCAACAGTAACAACACGTCCGTTTGGAGCATTAAAATCAGTTTCGATAAACAATTTTGTACCTTCGTTTTCAATGATAGAATTTGAACTATTAAAGTTATCTACGATTGTGACAATAGGGCTGTTTGGTTTCGTTAGATCTTTAATATACAATTCGTTTCCGTAAGTAGAATTCGCCGCTGTAATGACTAAATAATGGCTGTCTTCAGTAACGTAACCACCAACATATCTTCTTTTTAGGTCGGCACCAAAAATAACTTTATCCTCTTTTTGAGAAGTTCCTAACTTATGAAAATACAATTTATGCTGATCTGTTTTGGCAGATAATTCGCTTCCTTTTGGTTTGTCGTAACTAGAATAGTAAAAACCTTCATTTCCGTGCCATGAAATGCCACTGAATTTTACATCAACTAAAGTATCTTCTAAAACTTTTTTAGTAACAACATCAATAATAATAACTTTTCTCCAGTCGCTTCCTCCTTCAGAAATTGAATATGCGGCTTTACTGCCGTCTTTACAAAAATCTAAACCACCAAGTGAAGTGGTTCCGTCTTTAGAAAATGTATTTGGGTCAAGAAAAACCTCTTCTTTACCGCTTTTATCTTTTCGGTAAACAACAGATTGATTCTGAAGACCGTTATTTTTAGAATAATAAGTAAATTTTCCTTCGGTATGCGGAGCGCCAATTTTTTCATAATTCCAAAGCTTTTCCATTCGCTTTTTAAGTTCTTCGCGAAACGGAATCTGTTCTAAATAACCATATGTTACTTTGTTTTCGGCTTTAACCCAGGCACCGGTTTCATCAGATTTGTCGTCTTCAAGCCAGCGGTAAGGATCGCTTACTTTTGTATTAAAATAGACATCGACAGTTTCTCCTTTTTTGGTTTCCGGATATTGAATTTTATTTTGTCCAAATGAAATTCCTGCAGTAGTAATGGCCATTAGTAAAAATGTTTTTTTCATAAATAAGTTTGTCGGTTTTTAACAAAAATAGCACTTTTTGTTTTGAAAAATTAAACCATATAAGTCATATAAGTAAATATTAGCAAAGTCTTGATTAAGTGTACTTATATGGCTTATATGGTAAAGGAAATTATAAGTTAAAATTAACTCCAAGAACGATATTTCTTCCAATATTCGGGATACCGTCTGTTTTTAATCTCGAAAGATGTGCAATATATTTTTTATCGAATAAATTGTTTCCGTTTAAGTTGACATCAAAAGCTGTTTTTCCCAATTTTACGGTTCCTCCAAAGCCCAGATTTACCAAAGTATATCCTTTTGAAGCCGTTTCGAAACCACTAACATTATCCTGATTAAAAGTTGAGGAAACATTCAAAGAAGCAAAACCTTCACTTAACCAGTTTTTAATGTTGAATTCAGTTCGAAGTGTGTTGTTCCAGTTGTTAGCCGGAATTAAAGGTAAGTAATCATCGTTGTCTTTTTTACCGGTCACGGTTTCAAAACTAGTTTCAAAATGCAACCAATCCAAAGGATGCGGATGAAAGTGTAAACCAACTTCTCCTCCATACAATTTTGCATTATCCTGAATATAAGCAAAAACATCGTTATTGTCTAAAGTTTCTCCGGTTGGTGAAGTATAAATATAATTGTTTACATGATTGTAAAATCCATTAACAAAGAACTCAAAATGCGTATTTTTATACTCTAAGTTTAGATCGGTCTGAACGTTCTGTTCTGTCTTTAAGTCAGCATTTCCAATTTCATATCGGTTTGTTCCTTCGTGAACACCATTAGAAGTTAATTCAGCTAAGTTTGGAGCTCTAAAACCGGTTGCTATATTTAAACGAAGCGTTAAAGGTTCAGCTAATTTAGTTTTGTACCCCAGAGAAGCATTAAAACTGTCAAAAGATCGGTCCAAAGCCTCAAAATAGCCTTCTTCACCCGCTGTTCCGTGTGCAATAGAATTAATATTCCGGTTGTCAAAACGTAATCCAGCCTGAATAACACTGCTGTTCCATTCGTAATTTGCAGTTCCAAAAACACCAAAATCATTTGTAGTGGCATCCGGAATCAAATACTCTTCACCCGAATTTTTATTCGTTTGATGCATTCCCTGAACGCCTAAAATAGTTTCGATTTTTCCGAATTTTGGAAAATGATATTTTGCATTATAATTGAAAGTATTCAGTTTCATGTGAAGAGAAGCGTCGTTACTGTCTTCAAATTCACTTCTGTCATTTGCGATATAACCTAAATCAACATCCAGTTTGGAATTTTCAAAAAAGACAACATTATTCAAACTCAATAAATGGTTGAATATGCCTTGTCTTGGAAATTGTGTGTCTTTGCTTGAAGATTGTTCTGCAATTCCATCCTCCGGAATTCCAATGTCCAGTTTGTTGTAATTGTATCTTAAAACGCTTGAAAAAGTGGAGTTGCTGTATCCGATTCCGGTTTTAAAATCGGTTTCATTGTAACGTGAATTTGTTACGCGATCGCCATCTGCAATTTTATAATCAGAATGCGTGTTGTAACTTCCACGCGCTAAAAATTTCCAGTTATCTGTAGATGTTTTTAATCCGATAGAAGAATTACTTCCCTGTGTATTAGTAAAATATTTTTGACTGAAATTAGCTTTAAAAGTTCCGGCATCAGCAAATTTTTCAGGATTAAAATATAAAACCCCACCCAACGCGTCAGAACCATATAATAAAGAAGCAGGACCTTTAATCACTTCAACACTTTCGATTCCGGCATCGTTTAAACCTAAACCGTGTTCATCTCCAAATTGTTGGTTTTCGATACGAACTCCCTGAGAATACACTAAAACACGATTTCCGCTAAGTCCTCGAATAACAGGTTTTCCGATGGAAGTTCCTGTAGAAATCTGAGAAACTCCAGGAATTGTGGCTAAACCTTCGATTAAAGTTGAAGTTCCTTTTTGTTGTAATGTTTTGATGCTTTCATGCTCAATTTTCATTACGTTTTGCGATTGCAATTTGTTGAAAGGCGTTGAAACTACCACTTCATCCATTTCCAGAATAGATTCTAAAAGTGTAATATCTAAGGTGTTTTGCTTTACTAATTTTGCAATTGTTTTATTTTGAGGAGCAAATCCAACGAAAGAAAAAGCAAGACGCAAAGTTCCGTTTGGCAGATTTTTTAGTTCATATTTTCCGTTCTCGTCTGTTGTAGTTCCTTTATGTAATTCCGGGGCATAAACTGAAACACCCGGTACAGGTTTATTTTGAACGTCGGTAACAATTCCTGTTACAGAATTTTGAGCAGATAAAAGGCTCGAAAACCCCAGAATAAGGGCTAATATTATTTTTTTCATTTGAAAATGATGCTATAGTTAATTGATTTTCTTTCAAAATGAATATAAAACAGACGTCTAAGCTTTCTGATCCTAATTAGTAAATAGGATGAGGAAACTCGTCGTGATTTTAAATTCAGATTTAAAGATGTTGTTGTATTCGGATATTCCGAAAATTTAAGAAACTATAGCAGTTGGGGGGCCACGTAAGAAATAAGCGCTTTCTGAAAATGAATCTATATTTTCTGAAAAGGCAAAGAAATAAGGGATTTCTTTATGAAAAGTATAAAACTGAAAGGAAAAGTTTTCAGGAACAATGTAACTTCCAAAAGCAAAATTACAAACATAACAAAGATCATAATTATGATGCTGATGCGTTATTTCTCCGCTTGGATCATTGTAATCGTGATGACATTGTTTTTCTGAAAGCTGCTTTATAATGTGCTCATAACTATGTACAGACTGAAACAATATTGAGAACAATATTGTCAGCGCCATAGAAAGACTTATTATGAGCTGCTTTTTCTTCATTAAGGACAAAGGTATAAAAGAGCAATGAAAAAGTGGTTCATTTTTTTAATTCTATTACTGATTTATTGAAAAAAGTGCAACAAAAGATTTTGTTCGTCGTGAAAAAGAGAATTATTGCTTTCAAATCTCATCTTGAACTAGCATTATATTATATTTGTATGTAAAATAAATCAACCCCAAAAAACGTTTACTTGAAAACTTCCATTAAACCAAAATACGATATGCGAATACTTTTTAGTTGTTTGTTTTTAGTTTCGTTTTTCAATGCTTTTTCTCAGGATGAGGTGAAACCCGAAGTAAAACCAGTCGTTAAAATTGATTCTTTATATCGTGAAGATCAGTTTTATTTCACGGTAACGTATAATATGTTTACAAATTTGCCGGATAATTTCAAGCAAAATAAATTCTCAGCCGGACTTTCTGGAGGTTTTTTGCGTGATATGCCCATCAATAAAGCCCGTACATATGCAATTGCAGCAGGTATTGGATTGAGTTATCAAAATTATTACCAAAACCTGACGGTGTCCAGAGACGGATCAGATCAAATAGTTTATAGTGTTTCCGATTATGGAGAGTTTGTTTCTAATCGATACAGACAATACTCTGTAGATGTTCCTATCGAGTTTAGATGGCGTACTTCAACCTTTGAAAGCACTAAGTTTTGGAGGGTATATTTGGGTGTGAAATTAAGTTATGTGTTTTCAAGTTCTTCTCTTTTAGATGACGGAGAAACAAAATACAGGATAAATAACAACCCAAATATTAATCAATTTCAATATGGTCCTTATCTTTCGGCAGGATTTAATACATGGAATATTTATGTGTATTACGGAGCTGCTCCGTTGTATAAATCGGTTAGAACTATAAGTGGCGAAGAGATCAAATTAAAAACACTAAATGCCGGATTGATCTTCTACATTTTATAGCCACAAATACAAAAATAAAAGCTGCGGTATTACTCCAATTGCAAGACCAATAACAATTTCTTTGGGCGTGTGAGCATTCATTTCTAATCTTGATGAAGCTACAACGCCTGTTAGAAGGATTAATAATGCCGGCCAATATGGGTTTTGCATTTGCAAATGCATATTCAGACCAATTACAAAAATCGCAAAACCACTTATAGCCAAAGTGTGTAAACTTGCCTTTATTTTGAATAAAGAACAGACTAAAGCCAAAATAGTACTGAATAAAGCCCCCAGAAAAAAGAAATGCAATTCTGGATAACGTGCTATAATAATACTTCTTTTTACCAATAAAATATACAAAAAGCATTGTAAAATAAGCGGAATTTTGCGCTGCGAAGTTTCATGTACCATAACTGAACTTACATGACCGGTTGATTTTAGCAACAGGAAAAATAAAACAGGAACCAGAATCGTAATAATAAGAATCTGAAACAATACAAAGTATTTTTCCTGATTGGTAAATGCATCATCTTTACAAAAAAGGTAAAATAAGGTAGCATACATCGAAATAAAAACAGGATGTAAGATATAGGAGAATAATGGCAGGATTCTTTTCAAAATGCGGTATTTAAGGGTGTAAAAACAAATATAATCAAATAATGGTTTTTGCCACGAATTACACGAATTTTCCCGAATTTGATTTTTGTTAATTAACATTTGATTTATTTTTCGCTACTCCAGATAGCTATCGGGATAAGAGGATTAAAGAGATATAAAATCAGTGGCAAAGGAAAAAATAAAATTAGAGGAAATTGGTGTAATTCGTGGCAAACTTTTTCCTCTAAAGAAGCAATTCGTGGCAAACCTTTTTTTAAATTTGACAAAAAGAATTTCTAAAATGAGCATAAATCTTAAAAACCTTGTCCCGGTTCTTGATGCCAAATGGTTGGGTAATGAAACGGATATTTTTGTAGATCACATTTCAATCGACAGTCGTTCGTTGCAAAACGGATCGCAAACTTTATTCATCGCCTTGTCTGGTGCAAATAATGATGCTCATTTATACATTGCTGAACTTATTGAAAAAGGAGTTCAGAATTTTGTGGTGCAATATATTCCTGAAAATGTAAAAGACAAAGCCAATTTTTTGGTGGTAAAAAATACTTTAAGTGCATTTCAGCAGTTGGCCGCTTTTTATCGCGATTTATATCATTTTCCGGTTATTGGTTTAACCGGAAGTAATGGAAAGACAATAGTGAAAGAATGGCTTAACTTTTTATTGAGCCCTGATTATAATATTATCAGAAGTCCCAAAAGTTATAACTCTCAGGTTGGCGTTCCGTTATCGGTTCTTGCGATCAATGAGAAACATAATTTAGGAATTTTTGAAGCCGGAATTTCGACGATTAACGAAATGATTAATCTCGAAAAAATAATTAAACCAACCATTGGAGTTTTAACCAGTATTGGTTCTGCGCATGATGAAGGTTTTGATGATCTTGAGCAAAAAATCCAGGAGAAATTATTGCTTTTTAAAGAATCGAGCGTAATTATTTATCAAAAAGAGCAGTTGGTAGATCAAAGTCTAAAAACTTTTTGTAATCAATATTTAGTTAAAGAAAGAGTGCTGTTTTCATGGAGTTTTACAGATAATACTGCAGATGTTTTTATTCTGAAAAAAGAAACTAAAAACGATAATGTATTCATTCAGTATCAGTATCAGAATGAAACTTTCGATTTAGAAATTCCGTTTAATGATTCAGCCTCTGTAGAAAATACCATTTCTTGTTTGCTGGTTTTGCTTTATTTTAAATACGATTTTAATACGATCCAAAGCAGAGTCAAAATGCTATATCCGGTGCACATGCGCCTGGAGGTTAAAAACGGAATAAATAATTGCAGTATAATTGATGATAGTTACAGTTCTGATTTTCAATCGCTCAAAATTGCTTTGGATTTTTTAGAAAGTCAGCAAAAAAAGAACGCAACGAAAACCATTATTTTATCGGATATTTTCCAGAGCGGATTTTCAAATGAAGAGTTGTATTCTAAACTGGCGCAACTGGTTTCAGATAATAAAATAAGCCGAATGATTGGAATTGGATCAACGATTTCTTCTTTTAAGAGTAAATTCCCAAACAGTATAATGTTTGAAAATACGGCCGAATTTATAGCAGAAATTGAAAATCTAAACTTCAGTAATGAAACGATTTTGATAAAAGGAGCAAGGTCATTTCAGTTTGAAGAAATTGTTTCGCTTCTTGAAGAAAAAACACATGAAACAGTACTCGAAATCAATCTGGATTCTATAAGTCATAATTTAAATTATTACAAATCAAAACTGGCGAGTGATGTAAAAATCATGGTGATGGTAAAAGCTTTTGGTTACGGAAACGGAGGTTTGGAAATTGCCAAATTACTTGAACATCATAAAGTAGATTATTTAGGTGTGGCTTTCGCCGATGAAGGAATTTCATTGAAAAATGGCGGAGTAAAATTGCCTATTATGGTTTTAAATCCTGAATCGACCAGTTTTCCTTCGATTATTCAGTACCAGTTAGAACCGGAGATTTATAGTTTAAAAGGACTGAACGCTTTTTTGAAAATTGCAAAAGAAAAGAATCTGAAAGATTTTCCAATTCACATTAAATTAGATACAGGAATGCACCGTTTGGGTTTTGAAGAAAATACAATTGAGGAATTAATTGAAACTTTAAAACACAATTCAAGCGTTCGTGTTCAAAGTGTTTTATCACATCTGGCGACAAGCGATGAACCAAAACACTTTGGATTTGTTGAAAAGCAAATAGCTTTATTCGAACAATTATCTTCAAAATTAATAGCAGAATTAAATATAAACCCAATTCGTCATATTTTAAATACATCCGGAATTAGCAATTTCCCGAATGCGCAATTTAATATGGTTCGTTTAGGAATTGGTTTGTATGGCGTTTCTAATGATCCGACAGAACAAAAATACCTGGAGAATGTAGGAACTTTAAAATCGATTATTTCTCAGGTTCGCGTTATTCCGAGTGGTGACAGCGTAGGGTACGGACGTCGTTTTATGGCTCAGAAAGAAACAAAAATTGCTACAATACCAATTGGTTATGCTGATGGAATTTCGAGATTATGGGGAAATGAAGTTGGTTTTGTTACTATTAAAAATCAGAAAGCAAATATTGTAGGCAGTGTCTGTATGGATATGCTGATGGTAGATGTAAGTCATATCGATTGTAAAGAAGGCGATTCAGTGATTATTTTCGGCGAAAGCCCTACAGTTGTTGAGATGGCTGCGGCACTAAAAACGATTCCATATGAGATAATGACTAGTATTTCGCAGCGTGTGAAGCGGGTATTTTTTAGATAGCATTATTTTTAAACCATATAAGTGATATAAGTTCATTTTAGTTGGACTTGTTTCTTTTTTTGGTTGATTATGCATTTCAATTATACAGGGCTTATAATTTCTTATATGACTTGTGTGGTTTAAATGTGAATGAAAAATGTGGTTTTTTTAAGGAAAATTACGTATTTTCGGTATCAATATTTATAAACTTAAACGTAACAATTATGGGATTTTTTTCAGAATTTAAACAATTTGCAATGAAAGGCAACGTAGTTGATTTAGCTGTCGGTGTGATCATTGGTGCTGCTTTTGGTAAAATTGTAAGCTCATTTATTGAGGATGTAATTACTCCTTTATTGTTGAAGCCTGCTTTAGATGCCGCTCATTTATCAACTATCGAAGAATTAACTGCGTTTGGAGGTGTTAAGTACGGTTTGTTTCTGTCAGCAGTAATTAACTTTATAATAGTTGCTTTTGTATTGTTTATTATCATCAAAGGGATAAATCACGCCAAAAAGAAAGAAGAAGTTGTTGTTCCGCCAGCAGGACCAACTCAGGAAGAATTGCTTACACAAATTAGAGATCTATTGAAAAATAAATAAAAATATAATACCGCTACACTAAGTCTAACTTAACCGCTTCTTGATTGAGGCGGTTTTTTTATAATTTGTCTCGTCCTGAAAAAAGTTGACTATAATAGATGTAATTATGTCAACAGAAAGAAAACATTCTAAAAATCCATTGCCTCCCCAAACTTTCAGTGAGGTCTTTAAAAGGAAGGTCGTAAAAGAATTT
>NZ_JAGYWA010000004.1:475200-735080 GCF_018383905.1 Flavobacterium branchiicola | reverse complement strand
TAAATCTCACAAGCTTTTTCTAATCTTTTTTTTTGAAAATTTCTTTTCTCTCAATTAGTCTTCTTGTCAGTATTTCTGTGAACGTCTGCGTTGTTGCGGGTGCAAAAGTACACAACAATTCCAGTTGCGCAAGCTTTTTAATCCCCTTTTTTTAATGTTTTTTCTCCCTTTTTCTTAATACTCTGATAACACATACTTTACAGATCACCTTTTTTTGATTCTGTGTACGATTTTTCTTGTCTTAGATGTGATTTTGGTAATTTTTGCCCGTTTTACGGGTGGTGTTTTATGCTTTTTCTCACTTTGCTTCGCTTTATTTAGTGTTTTCGGTTCTTCTCTTCTCTCGTTTTAATCTCGCAAAGGCGCTAAGTCGCTAAGTTTTTCCTTTTCTTTCTTCTGAAAACTCACTCCCTAGCCCCGATAGCAGCGAAATCCTTTTTGTTTTGGGGTTCAAAACAAAAAGATTGAAGTGGATAGCGGGATCTAGCTCCTTATTATTATCAATACTCAATATTAAAATTACAAATTACAAAACATAAAAGGCTTCGACTTCGCTCAGCCGCACATCTTACTCTTATATATTATATATGCATTCAAAAACAAACCCGACAGGTTTTGAAAACCTGTCGGGTTGGAAATGTGTTTTTACTACTATATATACTAGTAAAGAAAAACTATACTACCTATATATTATTAGAACTTCGAACTTCGCTTGGTAAGCTTTCTATACTTATATATAATGTATACTTAAAAACATACTTTCTAAATTCCTTATAACCTATTTTACATCAAACCATAGTTTCGTTGTAAGCAAGTCTTTTCCTTGAACGGATACTGCTGCCTGATAGCTATTACCATTTAATGATTGTTCTGTACCCGGATAAAAGAAACGGGAAGGTATTTGTCCGTCCAGAACTGTAGCTGGACCCGCTTTCAATACTGGATAATCTAATCTTCTCCACTCAACGAAAGCGTCAAGACCTTGTCCGAAGAGAGCTATCCATTTTTGAGTTCCGATAGATTTCGCATAATTTGTTGCGTCATATTTTACAGTTGTCTGATTAAGATAATTAGAAATTATTGTTGCATCTGTTACTCCAAATTGGTTGAACGATGCTGTAATTGCACTTTTATACAATTGTTCTGCATCTCCTGAAATATAACCACGAGCTACTGCTTCTGAAAGATTGAATAATGTTTCAGAATAAGAAACAATTACAGCCGGCGATGTCGAAGTCAGGAAATAAGTCCCCGGTTTTGACGTTTTAGCAAATCCCTGACTATTGGCATCACTATTTGATAATCCATTAGCTCCTCCAACATATTTACCTACACTTGCATCTGATGGTAACTGAGCATAGACTGGCAAACGCGGATCTGATAACTCATTTAATTTATCGACCATTGTTTTTGAAATACGGAAATCATCACGGGTTTCAAACCAAGCCGAAGCCGGGTTTTGCTGAGGAGAACTAATATAAGTAAACTTAAAGGTTTCACTATTACTACTAATTACTCCTGCCGCATCGTTTGTAGCATCAATCGCAGCTTGTTTTGCTAAAGCCGGTTCTTTGTCTGAAATTCTCAATGCTATACGCAAACGAAGTGAATTTACCAGTTTTTTCCACTTTGCAATATCACCCTTGTAAACTAAGTCACCCGTTACAGCACCATTTGCTGAATTTAATAAAGATTGAGCTTGCTTCAAATCTTCAAGTAATCCTGTATATACTTCCTTTTGAGTATTATATGCCGGTGTTACTTTTAGACCTGCTTCTTTATAAGGAATACTTCCATAAGCGTCAGTCAATAATAAGAATGTCCATGAACGTAAAGTAAGTGCAATTCCTTTATAATTTGAATTTGCCTGTGCTTCAGGGAAATTTATAATTGTATTCAAATCTGTAATTAAAGTTGCATATCCTGTATTCCATAAAGAGGTAAAAGAAGTATTAGATACATCATACCTGTCTGGCTCGGTATATTGAATTTTTGCCCAATGCTGAACAAATAACAAAGAAGAGTTAAAATTATTATCTGCTCCCCAATATAAATCGGCTCCTTGCTTTAATGTTCCTGTTAACAGGTAAGGTGCCAATGGCGTTTCAGTTGCATTTGGATTTTTATTAATATCGTCCAGTGTATCATTGCAAGAAGCGAGTGACAATGCAAACAGCGTTATATAGACTATTTTTTTTATCATGATTCTGTGTTTTTAAAATTTAAGATTAACATTAAGGCTAAAATTCCTTGTAGTTGGCAAAGCTAAACTCTCCAAACCTTGTGCATTTCCGGTATTGAAGGCTGTTTCAGGATCAATATTTGGTGCATCTTTATAGATAAAGAATAAGTTACGACCCACTGCCGTAATACTTGCTCCATCTAATCCTAGTTTTTTAGCAAATGATTTATTTAAATTGTATGCCAATTTTATTTCTCTCATTTTTACAAAAGTCGAACTATAGATATAAGCTTCACTGATATTATATGATGCTTTGTAATATTCCTGTGCAGTAATCAACTGAGTATTTGGAGTTCCATCGGCATATACACCTTTAAAAATCATTCCATCATCATATACCGTCACCCCACTTGGAGCAGTTCCTCCTGTTACCAATGTTTTCGGATTAGTAGTATTGTTTGCCGGATAATAGTAACTTAATCCACCATTGGCAGCATCACGTCCTGGCATAGTTTGCTCTAATACACCAGTATAATTTCCTGTTCTATTTGTTCCTGAGAAAAGTTCACCTCCCACGCTTGCATCAATCAGGAATGAAAATTCAAGATTTTTATACGTTAATGTATTGGTCAAACCTGCTAAATAGTCCGGAGTATAATGTCCTAATATTTTCTTTTGCGGATCAGCTTTTGGTAAACCGTTTGCACCTATTACTATATTTCCACTTGCATCACGTTGATATGCTGTTCCGTAAAGTGCTCCGTAAGCCTGACCGACAGATGCCAATACATCAACCCCTCCTGAAGAACCAATTGTATAGTTTTGAATCTGTTTATCATAATCAAGAATTTCTACTTTACTAATATTCTTTGAATAATTCACCGCTACATTCCATTTGAAATCCTGAGTTTGAACAGGGTTTCCGTCCAATTGAATTTCTACACCATGATTGTTTATTTTACCTGCATTGATTAATTGTGTATTGTAACCGCTGGCAGTCGTTGTTTTTATTTCCAGAATCTGATCTAAACTATTGGTTTTATAATAAGCAAAATCAAAATGCAATCTGTTTTTCCAAAAAGAAGTTTCTAATCCAAATTCTGTCGAACGGGTTGTTTCCGGTTTCAGATTCTCATTTAGTTTCTTTTGAGAAGAAGTTTGAATAGGATTTCCGTCGAATGCGGTTTGGAAATTATAAACTGTTGCTAATTGATACGGATCTGCATCATTACCAACTTCAGACCATCCACCACGCAATTTTAAGAAATCCAGCGTATTGCTTTTTAAATTCAAAGCATCAGATAATACTACACTACCATTAACAGAAGGATAAAAATAAGAGCGGTTACTGCTTGGCAAAGTTGACGACCAGTCATTACGAGCAGTCACATTTAAAAAGGCATAATTTTTATACCCAAATTGTGCCGAAGCATAAGCACTATATACTCTTAATCTTGATAATGTATTTGATGATGTTAACGGATCTCGCGAATTGGTCAGTGTATATAAATCAGGCACAGCCAAACGTGGTGCTTTTTGATAATTGTTTGCATCGCTATGATTACGGATGTTAAATCCTGCAAGTGCATCGAGACTAAAGTCATCGTTTAATTTCTTTGTATAAGTAAAAATACCTTCTGTATTTTGCTCATTAACTGTATACGCATCTTCAGCATATGACCCAAATGGAGTTCCATTTGTACCGTACTTAATAGTATACTTTCTACGATCATTATAATAATCAACTCCGGTACGGAATTTAAAATTAAGTCCCTCAGCAAGCTTTGCATCTAAATGGATATCTCCTATTAAACGATTACGCTGCTGACTTGTCGTATTATAATACGCATTCCAATATGGATTGCTATAATAACTATTGTTCCAGTTTCTGTTCCAGTCATTATTAAGTTCATTGATATCTACCTGACGACCGAACCAAAGAAACTGAAGCATTACTCCTGCAGCACGACCACCCGACGGACCACCTGGCAGAGCCGGAGCATTGGTAACTATATAATTTGCATTTACACCAACTTTTACACTTTTAGATATTTCGTAATTCGTACTAATGGTAAAATTTGTTTTGTTTATCTCACTATTTGGTACTGTTCCTGTTTGCTTTTGATTGTTTACTCCTAAACGAAAATCTGATTTCTCATCTGATTTGGCCACAGAAATACTATTATCAAAAGTAAGACCTGTATTAAAAAAGTTTTTTACATTATCCGGATGAGCTACAAAAGGCACTGCCTGACCATTTGAATAAAATTGAGGAATAAGACGACCGTCTAATTTTGGTCCCCAGCTTTCATCAACTCCATCATTAACCCCTCCTCCTTTACCATCTACGTAACTAAATTTTCCGTTTGATCCTTGTCCGAATGAATTTTGGAAAGAAGGCAAAGTAGCTACCTGAGAAAGTGTTATACCAGAACTAAAACTTATGCCAAGTCCTTTTTGACCTTTTCCTGATTTTGTTGTGATCAAAACAACACCATGTGCAGCACGAGAACCATAAAGAGCTGCCGCATTAGGGCCTTTCAATACGGTCAAAGTTTCAATATCCTGCGGATTTAAATCAGCAATTGCATTTCTAAAATCACGAGTAGCTCCACCGGTACTCCCTAATTGTGAGTTATCTACCGGAACTCCATCTACCACAAATAACGGCTGATTATTTCCTGCAATAGAAGTTTCTCCACGAATAATTATACGTGAAGATCCCATATCTCCCTGCGAGTTCGTAATACGTACTCCCGCCAGTTTACCTGTAAGACTATTTAAGAAATTGGATTCTTTTGTATTTACCAAATCTTTATTTTTAAGTGACTGAGTCGTATATCCTAAAGATTTTTTTTCTTTTGAAATACCCAAAGCCGTAACCACTACTTCTGAAAGTGCGTTCTGCTCTTGTGTAAGGCTAATTTTAATTGGATTTTCGTTTACTACAACTTCTGCTTTCTTATACCCAAGATAACTTACTATTAAAGTATAAGGAAGTTTCTGTCCTGTCTGGAAAAAGAATTTCCCATCTAAATCTGTTACAACTCCGTGCGTTGTCCCTTTAATATTTATAGAAGCACCTATAATAGGCTCTTTTGTTACTGCATCAACTACAGTTCCCTCAAGTTTGGACTGGATTAGTGGTTTCGTCTCTTGCGCGCTAACTCCAATGGAAATCAACAAAATACATAACCACGTATATCTTTCTAATTTTTTTTTCATTACTTTGTTTTAGTTTAATAAATAAGGCAAGCCAAAAAAGGATTTCGTCCACTTTTGCTTCCCTTTCAGAGATGTACAATTTATTTAAGCTTCATCATTTCTGTTCCCGCAGAAATGGTTTTTATCTGCTACACATTCGTTTTATCATTTTCATTTATTTTGGATTATTATTATTTGATTTGGTCTTTATAAGATTTCAATTACCATGCTTCATGGATTGGGTTTAGCAAAATTTTCAAGAATTAGAGAGAGAGGATTTTGAACTATAACAAGCCGTAAGTCAAATAATTCCAAAGATCTGCTTGCTTTCACTTGCTTAAATCTTTCATGTTTTTAAATTCTACTAATTTGATAGAACAAAAGTATATTAAAAATATGAACTCAAAAATTTTAATTAATTTTTTTGCAAAAAAAATGTTAACTAAAATTTTTAGCCAACTTTAATTTTCTAAAATTAAGATAGTTACCCTTTTTCAGTTCTTTTCTTAAGATGTAAGAATTTTTCTAAGTCTTAAAGACTGAATTAAAAAATAGACCACTTTTAAACTCTATTGCTTGTAAAAAAAGCTAGATTATCACGGAATCATTTTACAGGATTTTTTCAAAGCTATTCGTCCAGAAAACAGAGTAAGTTTTCACATTTAGCATTCCATTTTTGAATGTATTCTATAAAAAAACGAGTAAATTTGCGCACCTTAAATCCCCAAAAATCATGAATCAAAAAAGAAGTTATCTTCACTTATTCGCCTTACTAATGATGTTGTTTTATACATCGGTTTCTTATTCACAAACGCCAACCATTAAAACTGAAAATCGCTCTAAACTTTTTGAAGAAAGCACCACAGACAGTGAATACTTAATCGCTATCGAAAAAGTAGCAGAAGTATTGGAGTCAGCTGCTAATGATGCCGATTTTGACGGAACTACATTCCATCTTTTTGGTGATATTAAAAGAACGCAAAGCAAACTTGATTTGATTCTGGCAAGTTTAAAAGGAGCTAATCCAAATGTGCGCAATCAACAAATGTATCGTGTTGTTCTGAAAGAAATTGAACAGGAATTAAACGAACAGAATACAGCCATCAATTCTCATAATGCTAATCTTGAAAAAATTAAAAGCAGAATTATTGACCTGCGCAAAGACAAAACTTTATTTACGCTATTAAAGGATACTATTCGCAGAAAGCAATTTAAAACCGAATTAGCTAATCTTAAAAAAACCTATTTAAAAACAGACAGTCTGATGACCAAAAATCAGGGCGTTTTAAATGACAAAAAAAGATTGACTGTTGAACACAAAATTGATGTATCTAATGCTTTGGCAACTGTAGAAACAAAGCTTGAAAAATCGGGAATCAGTATTTTAAAAAAAGAATATCCTTCAATATGGAATGCTGATACAGCTACTAAAAAAGTGGTGTCGCAAAACATTAAGTCAAAAATTATTATTGAAGAAAACATTGCAGCTTATTATTTGAGCTACAAATCCGGAGGCTTAATTACACTCTTATTTTTTATGGGGCTATTGGCCTGGTACATTTATCGTAATTTAAAATACTTAAAGAGTAATGGCCATTTGGAGAATCTTTCGCTTTTTAACTTTAAATATTTAAATAGAGGAGTAATTTTACCTGTAGCCGTTATAGGTTTAAACATAGCGGTTGTAACAAATTTGTATGCTCCTGCTTTATTTCTTGAATTATTACAACTATTACTTCTTGGTGTTTTAACTGTAATTTTTAAAAAGGACTGGTCAGGAAATTCTATGCGAAATTGGATTTTGCTTTTAGGATTGTTTACCGCACTTTGTTTTCTGGATCTTTTTATTGGCGTTGGATTGCTTCAACGTTGTTCTTTTATTGTCATTAATATTTTTGGTATACGATATGGATTGGTTCAGATTAAGAGTATGAAGGATCAATTATATATTAAAGCTTTTTTTAAATGGGCAAGCAACATTTTTATTGTATTGAATGTTTTATCCATTCTTTATAATATTTTTGGAAGAGTCTCTCTTTCAAACATGCTCACTTTAACTGCTTTTATATCTCTTACTCAGATTGTGGCATTAAGTGTTCTTCTTAAAATAATTTTAGAAATTATACTATTACAAATCTATACGACCAGAGTAAAACGCGGTATCGAAAAAATATTTGATTACGAGAGCTTATCCGATACACTAAAAAAACCTTTCATTATTATAATCAGTTATATGTGGCTGGTTGTAATTGCATCCAATTTAAATATTTGGGAATCTTTAAGGACTTCCCTGACTACTTTGCTCGATCGCCCTAATACTGTCGGAAGTATAACCTTTACATTAGGTAATATTGTTTTATTTTTTATAATTATTTGGGCTGCCCATTTATTACAAAAATATGTTGCTTACTTTTTTGGAGAAATTGATGATGAAAATGAAGAAAACATCAACAAAAGACAACATTCTAAATTATTAATCACAAGACTTCTGGTATTAATAGTGGGATATCTTTTAGCGGTTTCAGCTTCGGGAATGCCTTTAGATAAATTAAGTATATTATTAGGCGCTTTGGGTGTGGGTGTTGGACTTGGGCTTCAAAATGTGGTAAACAATTTTGTTTCAGGTATTATTTTGATTTTTGACAAACCAATTCAAATTGGAGACGTGATTGATATCAGTTCAGAATCGGGACGCGTAAAAACTATGGGATTGCGTACTACAAAAATCAATGCTCCAAACGGAGCGGAAATTATTATTCCGAATGGTAATTTATTATCTCAAAATATTACCAACTGGACTTATACTGATAATTATAAACTTGTAGATATTGCTATCGAAATCAATGGCGATGTAAATCCGGATGATATTAATGCCATTATATTATCTGCATTGAATAGTATGGATATGGTAAATAACACAAAAACACCACAAATATATTACAACTCTATTTCTGAAGGTAAATTTAAGCTGCAAATCAAATTTTGGTGTAGTATTTACAAAACAGAAGAAACTGTAAGCACTGCTAAACAAGTTTTGTTTAGTAACTTTAAAGCTAAAGGTCTTACTTTTTTAACCTAATCAACAAAGTAATCTTTAAATGATTTATTGCTAAAATAAAAAATCCAAATTCCAATTTAAACTTGGAATTTGGATTTTAAATATTGAGATTTATAAACGTTTAGTCTAAAACAAAACTTACACTAACATTTGCCGTAATTTCAATTTCTCCAATTGCTAATGTTTCATTTGAAGCTCCCATTGCATCTGAACTTTCTTTCATTCTCATAGCAGCATACATTGGCTGTGGATGATACACTTGCGAATTATCTGAAATTACAAAAGCTTTACCTACTTTTTGACCTAATACAGAAACATAATCATCTGCTTTAGCTTTAGCATCTTTCATCGCTAATTTTCTAGCTTCAGCCTGTAATTGTAATTCTTTAGATGATTCAAAAGATACTCTGTCTATACGGTTAATACCTTGTTGCACTAAACCTTCCATTAATTCGTCATATTTAGACAAATCTTTTACTACAATTTCTACTGTTTGCGTAGCATTATAAGACGTTTTCTTTTTCTCATAATCGTACTGAGGATTCAATGCTACTTGTTTTGTTTTAAAGTCTGCAGTTGGAATATTCATTTTTTTAATGAATTTTAAAACCGCATCCATTTTTTCGTCGTTTTGCTTTTTGACGTCTTTAGCATTATTCCCTTTTGTTTCAACTGTAGCCGAAATACAAACCTGATCAGGTGCTACTTTTACTTTTCCTTCTCCATTAACATTAATTAGAGGTATTTGCTTTGTTTCCTGAGCGTAAGACATAGTCATAAACATGATTGTTAAAAATAATACTACTTTCTTCATTTTTGTTATATTTAAGTTATTTGATAAGCATCTTTCAAAAGTTATGCCAACCTTATAATTTCCCCAATTTAGCCAGAACAAAAAGTATAATTATTGGAATCGCCAACAGAATAACCATCGAACTATGATCTACAATTAAGGATGGCTCTTTTACTAAAGTTATCAAATACCCTCCTATAGCGCCTCCAAAGTGTGCAGTGTGACCAATATTGTCATTTTTGGCTTTCATTCCGTAAATTGAATACAGTAAATATAAAATTCCAAAAAGATATGCCGGTATCGGAATTACGCCAAAAATTCCCAGCGTCATACCCGGTTCTAGTAAAATGGCAGAATACAAAACTCCAGTAACTGCACCGGAAGCACCGACTGCACGATAGCTATAATCGTTTTTATGAAACATTAAAGTAAGAAGATTTCCGAAAATAAGACTTCCAAAATATATTAGAGCAAAAGAAAACTCTCCCATCCATTGTGTAACAACGGGTGCAAAACACCAAAGTGTAAACATATTAAAGATCAAATGCATTATATCAACATGCAAAAAACCAGAAGAAAGCATTCTTACTTGTTCTCCTGAACGAATACTCCCAATATGAAATTCATATTTTCTGAAAAATGCGTAATCATTAAACCCTTTGTAACTTATAAGAGCGTTGGCAACTATAATCCCAATTAAAATGGTATTCATAAAAAATATTTATTGTGAAATGTAAATATAGTCATTCTTAAACACAAGTTAGCAAGAAGCCAAAATATCGCTGGTTATTCATTTTTCTTTTATATTTGTAAAAAAAATTACATGCAATTTCTCGTTTATATTTTAGCCTATCCTTTTCTTTGGCTTATCTCCATACTTCCATTTAGAATATTTTACTGGTTTTCAGATTGCGTATATTTTCTGGTATATCATGTTATTGGCTATCGCAAAAAAGTGGTTCGTGAAAATCTTGCACTTGCGCTACCACACTTAAGTGATCAGGAGAGAAAAGTCGTTGAGAAAAAGTTCTACAGACATATGTGTGATATGTTTTTGGAAATGATAAAAACTATGAGCATTTCTCCTGAGGAAATGGAAAAAAGATTTCATGTTACCAATATCGATTTGGTATTAGATTATGCACAAAAAGGGAAAAGTGTTATTCTTATGGCTTCGCACTATGCGAGTTATGAATGGATTATGACAATTAATCCTAAAGTTGGATTTCAGGGAGTTGCCGTTTATAAAAAAATTGCAAATCCTTATTTTGATAAATTGATTCGAAAGATTCGTTCAAAATACAAAACTGAAATGGTTGAGACCAAAAAAGCAATTCCAACAATGGCTCAAAATCAGCGCGATGGTGTTTTGAGTATGTATGGTTTAGCAAGTGATCAATCGCCAAAATTGGATCGAATTTTTCATTCAGGTAAATTTATGGGTGTTGTAGTTCCGGTGCATACGGGAGCCGAAATGCTGGCAAAAAAATATGATTTGTCTGTTATAATGGTAAAAGTAAAAAAACTAAAAAGAGGATATTATGAAGCAACATTTATTTCTCTTGCTGACGATCCCAAAGAATATAATGATTTTGAAATTACAGAAATGTATTTAAAAGAAGTCGAAAAACAAATACTTGAAGCTCCTGAATATTATTTATGGACGCATAAAAGATGGAAACACAAAGTGGAATAATCTCCTCTTCAAATAACTACAAAAAAAGCCTCTTTCGATATTTTCAAAAGAGGCTTTTGTATTTAAAATCAGTAATTAAATTCCTGCAATTACTTTTATTTCATCAATAATTCGTAATGCTAATTTATCTGCAGCATCTTGCGAAGGCGCTTCAGTATAAATACGAATAATTGGTTCTGTATTTGATTTTCTTAAATGTACCCATTCTGTAGCAAAATCAATCTTTACACCATCAATTGTCGAAATATCTTCGTTTTTGTATTTATCTGTCATTGCTGCTAAAATTGCATCAACATCAATTTGCGGAGTCAATTCAATTTTATTTTTGCTCATATAATATTCCGGGTAAGAAGCTCTCAAAGCAGAAACTGACATTTTTTTATTTGCTAAATGCGTTAAAAATAAAGCCACTCCTACCAAGCTGTCTCTTCCGTAATGCAATTCAGGATAAATAATTCCGCCATTACCTTCCCCTCCAATAATAGCATTATTCTTTTTCATTAATTCCACTACGTTTACTTCTCCAACTGCACTAGCTTCGTAGTTCCCTTTGTGTCCAACAGTTACATCACGCAAAGCACGAGATGATGACATATTCGAAACTGTGTTTCCAGGAGTTTTACTTAAAACATAATCAGCACAAGCAACCAAAGTATATTCTTCTCCAAACATTTCTCCGTCTTCGCTGATGAATGCCAAACGATCAACATCCGGATCAACAACAACTCCTAAATGCGCTTTTTCTTTCACAACCAATTCAGAAATATCAGTTAAATGCTCTTTTAATGGCTCCGGATTGTGAGGAAAATGTCCGTTTGGCTCACAGTACAATTTTACAACTTCTACGCCCATTAATTCTAATAGTTTAGGGATAATAATTCCTCCTGATGAATTTACACCATCAACAACTACTTTAAATTTAGCCGCTTTTACTGCATCAACATCTACTAAAGGTAAATTTAAAACCTCGTCGATATGAATATCCATATAAGCATCATTCAAAGTGATTTCGCCTAAACTGTCAACATCCGAGAAATCGAAAGCTTCTGCTTCTGCAATTTCCAGAATTTTTGCACCGTCGGCACCACTTAAAAACTCTCCTTTTTCATTTAGTAATTTTAAAGCATTCCATTGTTTTGGATTATGAGACGCTGTTAAAATAATCCCTCCGTCAGCTTTTTCCAAGGGAACCGCAACTTCTACCGTTGGAGTTGTAGAAAGTCCTAAATCAATTACATTTATTCCTAAACCAATTAAAGTATTAACCACCAGATTATGAATCATTGGTCCGGAAATTCTTGCATCACGACCAATTACAACCGTTAATTTTTCTTTTTTACTATTGCTTTTCATAAAAGTTCCGTACGCCGATGCAAATTTTACTGCATCTACAGGAGTCAGGTTATCTCCTACTTTACCTCCAATTGTGCCTCTTATACCTGAAATAGATTTTATTAAAGTCATTTTTTTGAGTTATGGTTATTTGAGTTACAAATATAGAAAAGTTACTAAGATACTAAGTAGCTAAGGTTCTAAGATTTTTAAAGATTAAGTTTAAAGCTATCTGTCATTCTCTAAAAACGATGTCAAAAAGTTTTCATACTTTTACTAAAATAAGCTTACAGTCTTGATTGTTTAGTAGGTTAAGAATAAAAAAACACTTTGCTAAAATAACTTAGTCTCTTAGCTACTTAGAACCTCACTAACTTAAAAAAAATGAATTTCTTAGCCCATATATATCTTTCAGGTGATAATGATCTCATAAAAATTGGCAATTTTATGGCTGATGGCATTCGTGGTAAACAATTTGAACATTTTCCTAAAGATGTACAAAAAGGTATACTCCTGCATCGTTTTATTGATACTTATACAGATTCTCACGATGTTTTTAGACAAAGTACCAAGCGTTTACATGAAAAATACCATCATTATGCAGGCGTTATTGTAGATATTGTTTATGATCATTTTTTAGCCAAGAACTGGTCTAAATATTCTGATGAAAATCTGGAAGATTTTGTTAACAGATTTTATAATTCTTTGGATGAAAACTATTCTATTTTAACTGAAAAAACGCAAGGTCTAATGCCTGTTATGACCCGAGAAAACTGGCTTTTTAGTTATAGAACAACAGAAGGAATTCAACATATCCTGACACAAATGGACCGAAGATCAAAAAATATTTCGAAAATGCAGTTTGCCACAGAAGAGCTAAAAGAATTTTATACTGAATTTGAACAGGAATTCACCCTCTTTTTTGAAGATATCCAGAAACAAGCCAAACAAAAATTACTTACCCTTTAGAGTCTACTTGATTTTATCGAACTTAATATTGTGTACTTATGAAGAAAATTACCTTATTATTCGCATTTATCACTATTTCAGGTTTTGCACAGCAATCTGCAACCCCAACAGGATTGGTTGCTTCAAAAGCGATGGTAGTTTCGGCCAGAGCCGAAGCATCAAAAATAGGAGTTGAAATCATGAAAAAAGGCGGAAATGCTTTTGATGCAATGGCGGCAACAGAACTGGCTCTTGCAGTTGCCTATCCGTATGCAGGAAATATTGGTGGAGGTGGTTTTATGGTATACAGAAAAGCAAATGGCGAAGTTGGCTCTCTTGATTATCGTGAGAAAGCACCGCTTGCCGCAACAAAAGATATGTTTTTGGACAAAGACGGAAATGTAATAAAAGGAAAAAGTACAGAAACAGCTTTAGCAATTGGAGTTCCTGGAACAATTGCCGGCGTTTTTGCAGTGCATAAAAAATTAGGTTCCCTGCCAATGTCAGAAATTCTGAAACCTATTATTGCTCTTGCAGAAAAAGGTGTTATTGTAACTCAAAAGCAACAAAAACAACTTGAATCGTATCATGATGCTATTGTAAAAATAAATGGTCCGAATACTTTAATGGCCGGAAGATTTAAAGAAAATGATACTATTAAATATCCTGCACTTGCCCAGACTTTAAAACGAATTCTTAAAAATGGAAAAGATGAATTTTATAAAGGTCAAACTGCAAAAACATTAGTTACTTATCTTCAGAAAAAAGGCGGAATCATTACGCTTAAAGATTTGGCTGCTTATGAGGCAAAATGGAGAAAACCTCTTCAATTTGATTATAAAGATTTAAAAGTTACATCAATGGCACCGCCAAGCAGTGGTGGAATCTGTTTAGCACAAATCATGAAAATGATATCGCCTTTTTATCTTTCAAAAATGGGACATAACTCAGAACAATCAATTCAGGTAATTGTTGAAGCAGAAAGAAGAGCTTATGCCGACAGAAGTCAGTTTTTGGGAGATCCTGATTTTGTAAAAATCCCCGTAAACGGACTTTTATCTGATACCTATTTAAAAGAAAGAATGTCAAATTTCAATCCCGAAAAAGCGAGTCTTTCTTCAGAAATAAAAGAAGGAAAAGTAACTTACAACGAAAGTACAGAGACAACTCATTACTCCATTGTTGATCAATTTGGAAATGCCGTTGCAGCAACTACAACCATTAATGATGGTTTTGGATCAAAATATTATTGTGATGAATTGGGCTTTTTCCTAAATAATGAAATGGATGATTTTAGTGCCAAACCAGGCTCTCCAAATATGTTTGGTTTAGTTGGAAATGAAGCTAACAGCATTGCACCACAAAAAAGAATGCTTAGTTCTATGACCCCAACTATTGTGGAGAAAAATGGCGAATTGTATATGGTTGTTGGTTCACCGGGTGGCTCTACAATTATTACATCGGTTTTGCAAGCTATTTTAAATGTTTATGAATATAATCTGAGCATGCAGGAAGCAGTAAATGCACCACGTTTTCATCATCAATGGTTACCTGACTTAATTACTTTTGAGCCTAATGCTTTTGATAATATTACTATCGATAAACTTAAGGCAAAAGGTTATTTAATTAATGAAAAAACAACTCCGGTAATTGGAAAATTAGACTGTATTTTAGTCTTGCCAAACAAAACTCTTGAAGGTGGCGCGGACTTTAGAGGCGATGATACTGCTGCCGGTTTTTAATTTTTACTAAAGATTTGTACAGAAAATTATACAATTTCGAATGTTAAAACCTAAATTTGCATTATCCCTAACTTTTTACAAACAGAATGCTAAAGAAATATTTTAGAAAACTGGAAAGCATTATTGCTTTGGCTCAGTCTTTAATGACACCAAAGCAGTTTATTTTTTTATCAAGCGTGCTTATCGGAATTTCATGCTCATTGGCGGTAATCGTTTTAAAAACTTTTGCTCACAGCGTTTTTTCTTTCGCAACTTATATAAACGGAATTTTAAAATTAAGTTTCATCAACAGTATTTTACCTATTATTGGTATTGTGCTTACTGTTTTTGTTATTGACAGAGTACTTAACGGAACTATTGAGAAAGGAACTTCACAAATTTTGTATGCTGTTGCAAAAAAGGCCAGTATAATTCCCAGAAAACAAATGTATGCTCAAATTGTAACGAGCTCCTTAACTGTTGGGTTAGGAGGTTCTGCCGGTCTTGAAAGCCCTATTGTTGTTACGGGTGCAGCATTTGGATCTAACTTTGCTCAAAATTATAAATTACAATATAAAGACCGAACTTTACTTATTGGCTGTGGTGTCGCTGCCGGAATTGCAGCTGCTTTTAATGCTCCAATTGCGGGAGTTCTTTTTGCCATAGAAGTTTTACTGGTTGATGTCAGTATTTCTGCTTTTACCCCTATTATGATTTCAGCGGCAACCGGAGCCTTAGTTTCAGCTATTGTTTTAGATGAAACGATTTTATTGTCTTTTAAGAAGCAAGAAACTTTTAATTATCATAACATTCCTTTTTATGTAATTTTAGGAATATTAACTGGTTTTATTGCGGTTTATTACTCCAGAAATTTCCAAAGAGTGGAGCATTATTTTGCTCAGTTAAAAATGGGACCTTATAAAAAAGCATTAATTGGTTCTTCGTTATTAGCACTTCTTATTTTTGTTTTTCCAACCCTTTTTGGTGAGGGTTATGAAAGCATTAAAACACTATCAGAATCAGACCCGGGGCAAATACTTGATAATACATTATTTGGAGATTTCAGAAATAATCAGTGGGTTTTACTTCTATTTGTTGGCTGTACCATGATGGTAAAAGTGTTTGCATCCGGACTAACTATTGGAAGTGGAGGAAACGGAGGTAATTTTGCACCGTCTTTATTTTTGGGTTCTTATTTAGGTTTCTTTTTCTCGAAATTCGTTAGTATGATTGGTTTATCAAAATTACCAATCAGTAATTTTACAATGGTAGGAATGGCCGGAATTTTGAGCGGATTGTTTCATGCTCCGCTAACTGCTATTTTCTTAATCGCAGAGATAACAGGAGGTTACGGACTTATGATTCCTCTTATGATTGTATCTTCAATAAGTTTTGCAATTTCAAAACGTTTCGAAAAATATTCGCTTGATGTTAAAAACCTCGCTAAGAAAGGTCACGCATTTACAAGCAATAAAGATTCTAATATTCTATCTACTTTAGATATTGATTCTATCATTCAATGTGATTACCTAACAGTTCATCCCGAAGAAAACTTAAGTAAATTAGTTGATCTTATTTCACATTCCAATCAGGTTGTTTTTGCTGTCGTTAATAATGAAAAAGATCTTGTTGGTGTAGTACACTTTAATGATATTCGTGAAATTATTTTTAATGCATATCGTGTAAAATATACTCTGATTAAAGATGTTATGAAAACGCCACCGGCAACCATTTCATCGTATGACAGCATGGAAATTGTAATGAGTAAATTCGAAAAATCAAAATCAGCTTTTCTGCCTGTTTTACGAAATGAAAAATATTACGGCTTTATTTCCAAATCAATAGCACTTGAAGCCTACAGAATGAAACTTCGTTCCATGACAATTGAATAACCTTAATATCGGATAAGTTAAAAATTTTATTTATCCGATATTAAGAAGTACCTTTGGGGTCTAATGTGGAATATAGACCTAACATACAGAACAGAATTTCAATCAACATTTGACAGATTGTACCAAAAAAGGCTTGATTTGCAAAACAGCAGACCATTGCCCAATATCGCTTTGCATAAAATCAGAGAAAGTCTATCTCTGGAATGGACTTACAATTCAAATAGTATTGAAGGAAATACTATGAGCTTGCGTGAAACACAAATGGTCATTCAGGAAGGAATTACCATAAAAGGAAAATCACTTCGCGAGCATTTTGAAACCCATAACCATGACAAAGCCATTGATTATTTATATTCAATTGTAGATGATAACTATAAACTTAGAAGCATTGATATACTATCGCTTCATGGTTTGGTATTACGTTCCATTGAAGATGATTTTGCAGGAAGAATAAGAAACGGTGGTGTTCGAATTTCAGGAGCCAATTTTATGCCCCCAAATGCCAATAAAGTATCCGATTATTTAGATGAATTAATTGACTTTATCAATACAAATCCGTTAGGTTTAAATGATATAGAACTGGCAACTATTTATCATCACAAACTCGTTTGGATACATCCATTTTTTGATGGAAATGGCCGTACAGTGCGTTTGAGCATGAATTTGTTATTAATGCGTTGCGGGTTTCCGCCGGCAATTATCCTTAAAAACGACAGGAAAAAATATTATGAAGCGCTCAATCAGGCAAACAATGGCAATTATCAAAAATTAACCCTTTTGATGTGTCAGGCTTTAGAGCGTACTTTAAATATTTATTTAAATGCGATGCCAGGAAGCAATTATGATTTTCAGCCTATCATCAATATTGTAAGTGAACCAGAATCTCCATATAGTCAGGAATATGTTAGTTTACTTGCCAGAACCGGAAAAATAGACGCATACAAAGAAGGACGAAACTGGTTTACAACCAAAGAAGCTATCGAAGAATATATGGCAACCCGAAAAAGAAAACGCTGATAATCATCAGCGTTTTTTGTTACTATTTGTAACATAAACTTTTGCGATCGAGCACAAAAAGAACAAATCAAAGTGGTAACTTTGCGTTTTGCTCAAAATTATGCTAGATAAAGACAATACTATTGAAGTTCTTGGTGCAAGAGTTCATAATCTAAAAAATATCGACATTTCTATTCCGCGTGAAAAACTGGTTGTAATTACTGGTTTATCTGGTTCGGGAAAATCTTCTTTGGCTTTTGATACCATATATGCCGAAGGACAGCGTCGTTATGTTGAAACTTTTTCCGCTTATGCCAGACAATTCCTTGGTGGCTTAGAACGTCCTGATGTAGATAAAATTGACGGACTTTCACCAGTAATTGCAATTGAACAAAAAACAACCAGTAAAAGTCCCCGCTCTACAGTTGGAACAATTACTGAAATTTACGATTTCCTTCGTCTTTTGTACGCTCGTGGTGCAGATGCATACAGTTATAATACAGGCGAAAAAATGGTTTCTTATTCTGATGAGCAAATTAAAGATCTTATCATTCAGGATTATAATGGGAAACGCATTAATATTCTTGCTCCGGTTATTAAAGCCAGAAAAGGCCATTACGCCGAATTATTCCAGCAAATTACCAAACAAGGATTTTTAAAAGTTCGCGTAAATGGTGATGTGCAGGATTTAGTTTCGGGAATGAAACTGGATCGTTATAAAACCCATGATATCGAAATTGTTGTTGACAGAATGCAAATTGAAGATACTGCCGATAATCAAAAAAGATTAGCGGAAAGTATTAATACTGCAATGCATCATGGCGAAAATGTACTGATGATTTTAGATCAGGATACTAATGAAGTGCGTTATTTCAGTAGAAATTTAATGTGTCCTTCAACAGGAATATCGTATCAAAATCCGGAACCGAATTTATTTTCTTTTAACTCACCAAAAGGAGCTTGTCCGCATTGTAATGGATTAGGAACTGTTCATGAAATCAATGTCAAAAAGATTATTCCAAATCCTAAATTATCGATTAAAGCTGGCGGTTTTGCTCCACTAGGCGAATATAAATCTTCATGGATTTTCAAACAATTAGAAACCATTGGAGAAAAATTCGGTTTCAAAATAACCGATCCGATTGAAAAAATTCCGGAAGAAGCCATGACTATGATTTTACATGGCGGAAAAGATAAGTTTACAATTAGTTCTAAAGATCTTGGCGTAGCGAGAGATTACAAAATAGATTTTGAAGGAATTTCGAATTTCATTAAAAATCAATATGACGAAAGTTCTTCTACAGCTTTAAAGCGCTGGGCAAAGGATTTTATGGATGAAATAAATTGTCCCGTTTGCGAAGGTTCACGTCTTAAAAAAGAAGCTTTATTTTTTAGAGTTAATGAAAAAAATATCACCGAATTGTGTGATATGGATATTTCTGATTTAACAGCCTGGTTTCAGGATTTAAATAGTCATTTAACCGATAAACAACTTTTAATTGCTTCTGAAGTTGTAAAAGAAATCAAAGATCGCTTAAACTTCCTGATGAATGTAGGTTTGAATTATCTGGCTTTAAGCCGAAGTTCAAAATCACTTTCCGGAGGTGAGGCACAGCGTATTCGTCTGGCGACACAAATTGGTTCGCAATTGGTTGGTGTTTTATACATTCTGGATGAACCGAGTATTGGTTTACACCAAAGAGATAACGAAAAATTAATTCATTCACTTGAGCAATTACGTGATATCGGAAACTCAGTTATTGTTGTTGAACACGACAAAGACATGATTGAAACCGCAGATTACGTAATTGATATTGGTCCAAAAGCAGGAAAATATGGTGGCGAAATTATTAGTATCGGAAGTCCTGCAGAAACGCTGAAATCGAATACAATTACCGCTCAATATTTGAATGGTAAAATGAAATTAGAGATTCCAAAAGAGAGAAGAAAAGGAAATGGAAAATCATTAAAACTAACCGGAGCAACTGGAAATAACCTGAAAAACGTTTCAATAGAAATCCCTTTAGGCCAATTAACTTGTGTTACGGGAGTTTCAGGTAGCGGAAAATCGACTTTGATTAATGAAACGCTCTACCCTATTTTGAACGCTTATTATTTTAATGGCGTAAAAAAGCCTCAACCTTATAAAAAGATTGAAGGTTTAGAACATATTGATAAAGTAATTGATATCGATCAAAGTCCGATTGGGCGAACTCCACGTTCAAATCCGGCAACTTACACAGAGGTTTTTACTGAAATCCGAAATCTTTTTACGATGACTTCTGAAAGTATGATTCGTGGTTACAAAGCAGGTCGTTTCAGTTTTAATGTTAAAGGCGGACGTTGCGAAACTTGTGAAGGCTCTGGAGTAAGAACAATCGAAATGAACTTTTTACCGGATGTTTATGTAGAATGCGAAACGTGTCAGGGAAAACGTTTTAACAGAGAAACTTTAGAAATTAGATATAAAGGAAAATCTATTTCAGACGTTTTGGATATGACGGTTGATGAAGCGGTTCCGTTTTTTGAAAATATACCTAAGATTTACAGAAAAGTAAAAACCATTCAGGATGTTGGTTTAGGATATATAACACTTGGACAACAAAGTACTACACTTTCTGGAGGTGAAGCGCAACGTATTAAATTAGCTGGAGAATTATCTAAAAAAGATACCGGAAATACATTTTACATCCTTGATGAACCTACAACAGGTTTGCATTTTGAAGATATTCGGGTTTTAATGGACGTAATTAACAAACTTGTTGATAAAGGAAATACAATTCTGGTTATCGAACATAATATGGATGTAATTAAACTTGCCGATTACATTATAGATATTGGTCCAGAAGGAGGAAAAGGTGGCGGACAATTGGTTGCTAAAGGAACTCCAGAAGAAGTAGCAAAAAACAAAAAAAGTTATACGGCTAAGTTTTTGAAAAAAGAACTTGAGTAAAAATTATATAACGGGATAATTTTTCAATTCATCCCGTTATTATTTTAAGAGAATCAACAGTTCTTACTTCTTTTACGTTTTATTTTCGACGGATTGAAATTCGTTGAAGATTTTGGCGTGTCTATAATTAAGTCCCATTGAAACGATACATTTTTTAATAGATTATTCTACTTTTTAATCAATTGATACTGAATCAAAAACTAAAGAACGGTAATAATTGAATGTTACATTTAGATTATAAATTCCCTTTTTTGTAAGAGTTCTGGAAAAAAGAGTTAATTTAGCCCCCGCTTTTTTTACTAAAATTAAAAAAAAGATACTTCAATTAAACTCATTTGTTTAACTGAAACCAACTGCCCTAGCCTTGATGGGAACGGCATCTCACGATTTAGAAAAACAAGGCTTTTTAGCCGTAGTTTTTGTTTATCGGGAATATAGTGGACAGCAGGATTAGCTCCTTAAATCTAACTATACGTAATAATGACAGCTTAATAAAATAATAAATTAAAATACCTAAAATGAGATTAGAAGATTTTGATAATGATGAAGACAAAGTAATTCAGGACAGTTTAAAACAAAAAACCTGGAATGAAATTAGAACCAATGACAGCTGGGCAATTTTTAAAATTATGTCTGAGTTTGTAAACGGTTACGAAAGTATGGGACGTATTGGCCCATGTGTTTCTATTTTTGGATCGGCACGTACAAAACCAGATGATAAATATTACTTACTGGCTGAAAAAATTGCTTTTAAAATTAGTAAAGCAGGATATGGTGTAATTACGGGAGGAGGCCCGGGAATTATGGAAGCTGGAAATAAAGGTGCACATTTAGGTGGCGGAACTTCTGTTGGTTTAAATATCGAATTGCCTTTTGAACAGCATTTTAACCCATATATTGATCATGATAAAAACCTGAATTTTGATTATTTCTTTGTGAGAAAAGTAATGTTTGTAAAGTATTCTCAGGGGTTTGTGGTTATGCCTGGAGGTTTTGGAACTTTAGACGAAATGTTTGAAGCGATTACCTTGATTCAGACTAAGAAAATTGGAAAATTCCCAATTATATTGGTTGGAGTTGAATTTTGGTCAGGTTTATTTGAATGGGTAAAAACAGTTTTGGTTGAAAAAATGCACACTGTAAGTCCTGAAGATTTGAACTTATTTAAAATTGTTGACACAGAAGACGAAGTAGTTGATGTTTTGGATAAATTCTACAAGAAATACGATTTAAGTCCAAATTTCTAAAATACATATTAAACCACGTAAGTGCTTTAAGTAATTTAAATAGAGAGCAAAATAACTTTATTTACAAGTACTTACCTCACTTATATGGTTAAAATTTAAGAGCTGTTTTTTAAAACAGCTTTTTTTATGCTATTTTTACAAAAACCGAATCAATATTTTAATCGTAACTTTAGATAGATTTATAATTTTTTACGCCATTATTTGAAATCAATTTACAAAATTATAATCCTATGCGTTGTTTTATTACACTCAATAAAACAATACGCACAACATCAGTCAAAGATGGATGTGGCGGTAAATCTTGAACTTAAAACATTAAATGTAAAACAAGATATTACCTATTACAATACTTCTAATGACAGCATAGATTCTATTGTTCTGAATGATTGGAACAATGCTTTTTCTAATAAAAATACACCTTTGGCGAAACGTTTTTCTGATGAGTTTTACCGAGGATTTCATTTAGCAAAAGAAACGGAAAGAGGAAATACAACTATTTTAAGTCTGACCGATTCAAATTTCACAGCACTTGAATGGGAAAGAACAGAGAAAAATCCTGATTATATTACCGTAAAATTAAATCGAAAACTGCAACCGGGCGAACAAATCGATTTGCATATTACTTATATTCTGAAAATTCCAAGTGATAAGTTTACCCATTATGGTTTTAATGCAAATGGAATGAACTTAAAAAACTGGTTTTTAAGCCCTGCCCGTTTTGAGGATCACAGTTTTATTAAATACAGTAATTTTAATCTTGATGACATTGCCAATGCCGTAATGGATTATGATGTTGAAATAAAAGTTCCGAACAGCCATTCTGTGACAACAGATTTAAATTCCGTTTCAAAAGACATATCAAATTCAACTTTTACCAATTATTTATTTTCAGGAAAAAACAGAACCGATTTTAGTTTAATCATTGAAAAACAAAATAATTTCAGGAGTTACGACAATGGGACAATTGAAGTTTTATCTGATTTGAAGAATAAAAAAATCAGTGAAATACAAAAAGCAGTTGTTATAGACAGAGTTGCAAAATTTGCTAATGATTTTATCGGTCAATATCCGCATCAGAAAATTACAGTTTCGCAAGCAGATTATGACCGAAATCCATTCTATGGATTAAATCAGCTTCCTTCATTTATCAGTCCATTTTCAGATGAGTTTATGTTTGAAATTACTTTCTTCAAAACGTATCTGAATAATTATCTAAAGAATAGTTTGCGACTGGATCCACGAAAAGACAATTGGGTTTATGACGGGATTCAGATTTTTGCCATGATGAAATATATGGAGGAAAATCATTTGGATGAAAAAATGTTGGGAAGACTTTCTGAAATAAAACTCTTTAAAAGTTATAATATAACCAATCTGACTTTTAATGAGCAATACAGCTATTATTATATGTTAATGGCTCGTAAAAATCTAGATCAGCCTTTGGGAGACCCAAAAAATACTTTGATAAAGTTTAACGAACAAATTGCGAGTAAATATCGTGCAGGTTTAAGTTTAAGCTATCTAGATGATTATTTAAATCATAATATTGTTCCGGAAAGTATTTCTGAATTTTATAATCTGAATAAAACAGAACAGACAAACCGTTATGATTTTGAAAATATTCTAATCAAAAAATCTCCAAAAAACATCGACTGGTTCTTTAAAACTATTATTGATTCACGAGATATTATTGACTACAAATTTGGGCACGTTTCCCGAACGGCTGACAGTGTTCAATTTTCTATAAAAAACAAAACCGGTATTTATGCTCCAATTCCAATTTATGGTGTTAAAAAGAAAGAGGTTGTTTTTAAAAAATGGATTGAGCCAACAAAAGCGGATTCTGTTTATCAATTTGACCGAAAAAATGCAGATAAAATTGTTATTAACTACGATAACGAAGTTCCCGAATTTAACCAGAGAAACAACTGGAAGTCTTTAAAAAGCATTGCAATTACCAATCGTCCGATAAAATTCAATTTTGCAAAAGATTTAGAAGATCCTTATTACAATCAGATATTATACATACCTACATTAACGTATAATTACTATGACGGTTTTACTCCCGGAATTCGTTTTCACAATAAGACGATTCTGGACAAACCTTTTAATTTTGATATCAATCCTGCATATTCAATTAAAGCCGGAACAATATCTGGTTCTTCGGCTTTTTCATGGAGTCAGTATTATCGCAATAGTACACTTTATAATGTAAAATATTCTATTAGTCAAAATTATTACCATTACGCTCCAGATGCTACTTATTTACGTTTAAATCCGATGGTTCAGTTTCGCATTCGCGAAGAAAACTTCAGAGACAATAGAAAGCAGCTTATTTTATTACGACAGGTTATTGTAAACAGAGAAGAAAGTGACTTTATTACTGATAATTCTAAACCTAATTATTCTGTTTTCAATGCCCGCTATTCTAACACAAAAACAGAATTGGTAGATCATTTTAGTTTTATGACTGATGTACAATTTTCCGGTGATTTCGGAAAATTATCCGGTGAAGTAGAATACAGAAGATTATTTGAAAATAACAGAAAATTAAATGTGCGTTTATACGCCGGAAGTTTCTTGTATAATAGCACTAATTCAGATTATTTTAGCTTTGGTTTAGACCGACCAACTGATTATCTTTTTGATTACAATTTTTACGGAAGGTCTGAAAGCACAGGTTTCTTTAGTCAGCAATATATTATGGCCGAAGGAGGTTTTAAATCAAAACTAGAACCAGCATATGCCAATCAATGGATGGCAACTTTAAATGGAAGCTATGCCATTTGGAACTGGATTGAAGTTTATGGCGATGTTGGTTTCTTAAAAAATAAGCATCAAAAAGACTTTTTTGCCTACGACAGCGGAATCCGTTTAAATTTGGTTCAGGATTACTTTGAATTTTATTTTCCGGTTTATTCGAATAACGGATGGGAGATTACTCAAAATAAATACAACGAAAAAATTAGATTTGTTCTCACTTTCTCACCAAAAACATTAGTCAATCTTTTTACTCGAAAATGGCTTTAATCGAATAAATTTTAGAAAAAACCTTGAATTATTCTCAGTAATTTTAAAATTTAAACAACAATAACATAAATAAAATACGTAGTTTTTTGAATTTAAATACAAATAATTAAATTATATTTATTTTAAAGAATTATGATTATTGATTGTTTTTAAGTAATTTCGCAGTCTCAACATGACCCTACAAGATTATGATAAAAGAAAAAAACAATACTACTTTAACATTTGAAGATTTCAAAACTGAGGTATTGAACGACTACAGAATTGCAGTAACTAGCCGTGAATGTAGTCTTTTAGGTCGTAAAGAAGTACTAACTGGTAAAGCCAAGTTTGGAATCTTTGGAGACGGAAAAGAAGTACCGCAGCTTGCCATGGCAAAAGCCTTTAAAAATGGAGATTTCCGTTCCGGATACTATCGTGATCAGACTTTTATGATGGCGATTGGAGAATTGACTCCAAAACAATTTTTTGCTGGTTTATACGGTCACACCGATTTAGATTTTGATCCAATGTCTGCGGGAAGACAAATGGGCGGACACTTTGTAACGCACAGTTTGAACGAAGACGGATCATGGAAAGATTTAACAAAACAAAAAAATTCAAGCTCAGATATATCTCCTACAGCCGGACAAATGCCTAGATTATTAGGTTTGGCTCAGGCTTCAAAAATTTACAGAAACGTTGACGGAATTACCATCAAAGACAAATTTACTGTAAATGGAAACGAAGTTGCATGGGGAACTATAGGAAATGCAAGTACATCTGAAGGTTTGTTTTTTGAAACTATAAATGCTGCCGGAGTTTTACAGGTTCCAATGGTGATGAGTGTTTGGGATGACGAATACGGGATTTCTGTACATGCAAGACACCAGACAACAAAAGAAAACATTTCTGAAATCTTAAAAGGATATCAAAGAGATGAGGATGCAAAAGGTTACGAAATTTTCAGAGTTAAAGGTTGGGATTATGCCGAACTGGTTTCTACTTATGAAAGAGCCGGAGCTATTGCGCGTGAAGAACATATTCCGGTTTTAATTCACGTAAATGAATTAACTCAACCTCAGGGACACTCTACTTCTGGTTCTCACGAACGTTACAAAAATGGAGAAAGACTGGCTTGGGAAAGAGATTTTGATTGTATCCGTCAGATGCGTTTATGGATGATCGCTATCAATATTGCATCTCCTGAAGAACTTGCTGAAATTGATTTTGAATTAAAGAATGAAGTAATGCAGGCTAAAAAAGAGGCCTGGAACTCCTTTATTAATCCAATTATTGAAGATCAAAAAAATCTTCTGGCTTTATTAGAACAAATTGCAGAAGCAAGTATCAACCATAAAGACAGAATTAAAAAATACATTTCTGAATTAAATGCTATTAAAGCGCCTTTAAAAAAGGAGTTACTGGTTTATGCACGTAAGATTTTACGTTTCATCGAAGTTCCAAATAGCAAGACTTTATTAGCGGACTGGATTACCAATTATATTGAAATTACGCAGCCGAAATTCAGCAGTAATTTACACTCTGCTTCAGATAAAAATGTATTTTCTGTAAAAAAAGTACTTCCTGAATATGGTGAAAATACAAAACCAGATTCTGACGGTCGTATGATTCTTCGTGATAACTTTGATGCTTTGTTTTCTAAATATCCTGAAACTTTAATTTTTGGTGAAGATGTTGGAAACATTGGAGATGTTAACCAAGGTCTGGAAGGAATGCAGGAGAAATACGGAGAGCTTCGTGTTGCCGATGTTGGTATTCGTGAAGCAACCATATTAGGTCAGGGAATTGGAATGGCATTAAGAGGTTTACGTCCGATTGCTGAAATTCAATATTTAGATTATCTATTGTATGCTATTCAGATCATGAGTGACGATTTAGCTACATTACAATATAGAACTGTTGGAAAACAAAAAGCACCATTAATCATCAGAACACGCGGACACCGTCTAGAAGGTATCTGGCATTCTGGTTCACCAATGGGAATGATAATCAACGCTATTCGCGGAATTCATGTTTTGGTTCCAAGAGATATGACTCAGGCTGCAGGATTCTACAATACACTTTTAGAGTGTGATGAACCGGCTTTAGTTATTGAATGTTTAAATGGTTACCGCTTAAAAGAAAAAACACCTTTGAACTTTGGTGAATTTAAAACGCCAATTGGTGTTGTTGAAACATTAAAAGAAGGTACCGATATTACTTTAGTTTCTTACGGTTCAACTTTAAGATTGGTACATCAGGCAGCAAATGAACTTTTAGACTTAGGAATTGACTGTGAAGTTATTGATATTCAATCTTTACTTCCTTTTGATGTAAATAAAGATATTGTAAAAAGTATTGCAAAAACAAATCGTCTTTTAGTAATCGACGAAGATGTTCCTGGTGGAGCTTCTGCTTACATCATGCAACAAATTCTTGAAGAACAAGATGCTTACAAATATCTTGACAGTAAACCGCAAACTCTTGCTGCAAAAGCCCACAGACCAGCTTATGGAACTGATGGAGATTATTTCTCTAAACCTTCTGCCGAAGATATTTTTGAAAAAATCTACAGCATGATGAATGAAGTTAATCCTTCTAAATATCCTAGTTTATATTAAGGATTTAGTTCGATTGTAAATATAAAAAAGCTCCAAAATTTGGAGCTTTTTTTGTGATTTAACGCAAAGTTTGTCATTTCGACGTGAGGAGAAATCTAATTATCAAGCATACTAATACTATAAACAAGTTTTTTATCTCTAAAAACAAGCATATCAGTTGAATTCTTTCTCTTCACCAAACTATCTCCTGAACTCAATTCAACATTACTTTTCGGAAAGAAATTTATCATTTCATTTCCATTAGAGAGTTTAACTTTTGGTGTCATATGATTTGACTTATCGATATATTTATCAATTACAATTGTCTCAAATTCTTCATTTAATACTTCATCTATTTTTTGATTTTCAAAATATCCAAAACCATTCAATATAAAAATGAAAGCAAAAACAAAAACCAACATAACAACAATAATAATTTTGTCTTTTTTACCTAAAATTTCCTCCAATCCGTCCATTTTCTAAATTTTGATTAAGACTTAAATTATAAAAATATTGAAAATCTTTGTAGAATTTCTTGCGAAGATTTCTCCTTACGTCGAAATGACACGAAATGCGTTTAATATTAAAAATCCGTTTTAAAACCGCGCTTTCGCGAAAGCGAATCCGTTTAATCCGCGTGCTATTTCACGCAATCTATCTAGAAGCCAAAATAGCCCTCGCCTTTTCTAAATCTTCAACCGTATCAATTCCGATTCCAACGTGCGTTGTTTCAACCATTTTGATGCGTTTTCCGAATTCTAAATAGCGTAATTGCTCTAGCTTTTCAGAAGCTTCCAAAGACTTCATTGGCAGACTGTAGAAATCCAGCAAAGCCTGTTTTCTAAAAGCATAAATTCCGATGTGTTGGAAATATCGAACGCCAACATCTTTATCTCTTGGATACGGAATCACTGATCTTGAAAAATACAAAGCAAACTGTGATTGGTCTACCACAACTTTTACATTATTAGGATTATTGATTTCTTCTTCATTTGTTATTTCACGCATAAGCGAAGCCAAATCAACCTTTTTCTCCTTATCATTTTTAAAAACAGACAAAACTTGTTCTAATGGTGCGGCTTCTGTAAAAGGTTCGTCACCTTGCACATTTACTACAATATCAACATCGAGATTAGCAATTGCTTCTGCAATACGGTCACTTCCTGATTCATGTTCTTTGATACTCATAATTGCTTTTCCGCCATTCGATACAATTTCATCAAAAATCAAATCAGAATCCGTTACAACAAACACATCATCAAATAAATTTGTCGAAACCGCAGCTTCGTATGTTCTTAGAATTACCGTTTTGCCTCCCAAATCCTGCATCAGCTTTGCAGGAAAACGTGTTGAAGCATATCGCGCCGGAATAACCGCTATTATTTTCATTATAAATCAATTTTTAAAGTCAAACAAATGTAAGTATTCAAATCTTAGATAAAAAACATAATTCAAATAGATCGTTACAAAACTGATTGGCAGCATTTTAAAAAATACATTATATTTATAAGAAAAAAGAAGCCATGAAAAAAGCATTGATTTTATTATTGTTTTTAGTGAATTTAGGTTTTAATTATTCGGCTTTAAGCCAAAATAAAAACAAAACAATCAATGCATTCTCAGACAGACTTTTTAGCGGAAAAGGATATCAGCCACTGGCAGATTTAAAATGGAAATTTAAAACCAATGGCAAGATTTTTTCTTCTCCTATTGCTCAAAACGGAATTGTATATATCGGAAGTGAAGACGGTTTCTTTTATGCAATTGATGAGAAATCCGGTAAACAAAAATGGAAGTTTAAAACAAATGGAGCCATTCATAGCTCTGCATCCATTTCTGAAAACATCCTTTATTTCGGAAGTTTTGACGGGTATTATTATGCCGTAAATGCAACAACCGGAAAGCAAATCTGGAAATTCAAAACCAAAGGTGAACACTGGTACAGAGAGGTTGGAATGTGGGGAATGAAACCAAATGACATGCTAATGAACGATTTATGGGATTTTTATTTATCATCTCCTGTTATTTTCAAAAACAACACTACATCCTTGACCATTTTTGGAAGCAGCGACGGAAATATCTATGCAGTAGATTCAAAAAATGGTGCTTTAAAATGGACTTTCAAAACCCATGAACCGATTCATAGTACTCCTGTTATCGAAAAAGAAATTTTTTATTTTGGCGGATGGGACGGGATTTTCTATGCTTTAAATTGTAAAACAGGAAAAGAAAAATGGCGCTATTCAACTGACGTTAAAACTGGTTTTAAAGGCATTCAGGCTTCTGCTGTAGTATCAAATGGAATAGTTTATTTTGGAGCAAGAGATCCTTATTTATTTGCACTTAATGCTGATACCGGAAAATTAGCTTGGAAATACAATGCTGAAAATTCATGGATTTTGAGTTCGGCGGTTGTAAAAGATAATACCATTTATGTTGGAACTTCTGATACATACGCATTATTAGCGCTTGACGCGAAAACAGGAAAGGAAAAATACCGATTTAAAGGAAATGGCTATATCTATTCTTCACCAGCAATATCAGGAAATACAGCCTATTTTGGGGATTTTACTGGTAACTTTTTCGCTTTAAATCTACTTTCAGACGGAAAAGAATCCTCTTTTGTAAGTACTGAGAACCGAGAAAAATATGCTACCGAAATCCTCAATAACAACCATCTTGATTTTGCACATGCTTCTAAAGATGCAGATTTAACGATTTATCCCGAAAACCTTAAAGTAATGGATGAATTTTATAAACTGGGACCAATTGTTTCCTCACCATTTATAAATAACAATACTGCTTATTTTGGTAGTGCAGATGGATATTTGTATGCTTATAATTTGAAAGGTGAATAATTCTATTAGTGAATCTCTGTGGCAGAATTGCTACACAATGTCACGCAAAGATTTTCGCAGAGATTCACTAAGTTATAATTACATTATTTTTACTGAGGTCATACTTTATGAGTCTACTAATAATTTATTATTAAACAAATCTAGCTCATCGGTAAAAACCTTCTTGCCTTATCTATTAAGACAAAAAATTAAGCCAAAACTGTAACACGAAGATAAGTTGCGGGAATTGATGTAGAATTTTTGTCATCACTTTGGTTTTGGCTATTAACTAATCCTTCAAGTTTAGCATACAAATCCGAAGTTTTTCCATTTTGTTCAGCAGCCTCAAAAGCATTCATCGTTGGGCCATAGAAATTTTTTAATCGATTTAGCCACTCCGAAGGTGGAAATGCAGCTTTAAACGTAAAGGTATCTCTTTCAAAAGAAATATTTTCTTTAGGAACACCCGCATTTGTGAATCTTTCAATTACGTTATCCTCAATACCCCAAAGCATTGGACTTACAAAACCTTCAGGAGGCGGAGGTGTAAATTCAGAACTAATTTTCAAAATTTGTGCAATCAACGTTGGATCTCCCGGTATCCAATTACCCATAATAATTTTACCTCCAGGTCGTGTGACACGCACCATTTCTTTAGCAACATCAAAAGGCTTTGGTGCAAACATTGCCCCAAAAATACTCATCGTAACATCGTAAGATTGATTTTTTAGTTCATTTAAATCAGTTGCGTCACCTTCTTGAAATACAATATTAACCAGTCCTTCTTTTTTTACTCGAAGATTACCAGCTTCAACTAAATTTCTTGCTATATCAACGCCTAAAACATTGGCTCCTAATTTTGCTGAAGGTATTGCGGTAGTGCCATCGCCACAGCCGAGATCTAAAACGTTAAGATTTTCTCTAATTCCAATTTTGGCAACCAATTCCGCACCACTTTCTCTCATAGATTCTGCAACGCGCGTAAAATCGCCTTTTTCCCATAATGCTTTGTTTGGATTCATCTTAGTTTTATCAGTGATTATAGTGCTGATGCCGCACTCTTACTTAATTTGTAAACATCTTCTATCAATTTTTAAATTATCACCAGTTAATCACAAAAGGCATTTAAAAAAACTACTTAAAAAGAAGATATAAATCAAACAATCAACTGACAAACAATTACTTATGTAAAAATAAACAAATTTTAACGAAACATTTTACTACCTCACCAAATTTATTTTTTAAACAAATTTTGTAAATTATAAACTTAGACCATTATAACATAAATGGAAAACAATTGGGAAAACTAAAAACAAATACTATTATAGTATTTTTACCGAAGTCATACTCAACGAACCTGCCAAAAGTTTGTCATTAAACAAATCCAATTCATCGGTTTTATCTTTTAAACCTAAAGTATACAAAAGTGGCAAATAATGCTCTGGGGTTGGAACAGCTAATTGAACGGCTTTATTCATTTTTTCGAAATCAATCAAAGGCTGAAAATTTCCATCTAATAAATAATTATTAACGGTTTCGCGTGCTTCTATCGCCCAATCGTAACCATAATTATCTTTATCGAAATTTCTGAAATCTACCATTCTAAGATTATGCACAATATTTCCGCTTCCAATAATCAGAACACCTTTATATCTTAAAGATTGTAATTTCTGCGCCAATTCAAAATGATATTGCCCTGATTTAGTGTAATCAATACTCAACTGAATTACCGGAACATCTGCATTGGGATACAGATGTTTTATAACACTCCACGCACCGTGATCTAAACCCCAATGTTCATCTAAATCAACCAATACAGGATCTAATAACTTTTTAGTTTCCAAAGCCAGTTCTGGACTTCCTTTTGCCGGATATTGTACATCAAAAAGCGCTTGCGGAAAACCTCCAAAATCATGAATGGTTCTTGGCATTGCCATAGATGTAACTTTTGTTCCGTTTGTAAACCAGTGTGCCGAAACACATAATATGGCATTTGGCTGGGGTAAAGTTTTAGCCAAATCTCGAAAACCAGTCACAAACTGATTTTCTTCAATTGCATTCATTGGGCTGCCATGTCCTAAAAACAAGACCGGCATTTTATCTGTATTCGAAAACGAAGATGAAATCGAATGTAAGTCGTTTAGTGTTGTCATTGCTTAAAATATTTTTTTGCCACGAATTTCACGAATCAGCACGAATTTTTTAAGCTTTCAAATTAGTGGAATTTGTGTAATTCGTGGCGAAAAGTCTTATTCCTCAAAACTCTCGTCTTTAAATCCTATCAAATATAACTTATTTTTAGCACGTGTCATAGCAGTATAAAGCCATCTGATGTAATCGCGATCGATTCCGTTTGGCAAATAAGGCTGCTCAATAAAAACCGTATTCCATTGTCCTCCCTGCGATTTATGACAGGTTATTGCATACGAGAATTTAACCTGTAATCCGTTGAAATATTCGTTTTCTTTTACCTTTTGAAATCTCTTATATTTAGTCGGTTCATCTTCATAATCTTTCATCACTTCTTCGTATAAACGATTCGATTCTTCGTACGTTAAAGATGGAGATTCGCTTTTTATAGTATCCAAAAGCAATACCGTTTCAAAAGGTTTTTGATCCGGATAATCGACCATTCTGATTTTTACTTTAGCAAAAGTAAATCCGTATAATTCTCTGATTCCGAACATTTCCAGAACTTCAATAATATCTCCGTTGGCAATAAATCCGGCTTCGTCTGTTTCTTTCAGCCAGAAATAATTATTTTTTACCACCATCAAAAAATCACCAACCGAAAGTTCGCTTTCTTTAAATAAAATTCGGGTTCTGATTTGTTCATTATACTGATTTGCTCTTTTATTAGATCGAACAATAAAAGCAGTGTCTTCAATACTATAATTACTATAGGCTGTATTTATGGCATCCTGAATATCGTATCCATCTGTTAATCGAACAATATCTTTAAACTTTTTTACATTGAATTTAAACTCTGTAATAAAACTTTCTTTCAGCAATTCACGTAATTCTGTTGCATTATATAAAATCCCGGAACTTTCTTCCTGACGCATTACTTCGTCTAGTTCTATATGTTCTATTTCTTTATCATAATGAACTCCAAGTGTCTGAATATCCAACGCCGGACTAATATCTAAATTTACCGGAGGCAACTGAGCTGTATCTCCCAAAAGTATCATTTTACAATTAGTTCCAGAATACACATAATTGATCAGATCATCCAACAAAGAACCACTGTCTAAAGTGCTATCTGAAATCATCGAAGCCTCATCGACGATAAACACCGTATTTTTATGTTTATTAACCTGTTTGGTAAAAGCCACTCCTCCGCCCGATGACTTTTTAGGAAAATAGATCTTTTTATGAATTGTAAATGCCGGTGTATTCGAATAATTGGCAATTACCTTCGCCGCTCGTCCTGTTGGCGCCAGCAAAACAAACTTTTTATTAATATCGCCAAGATTATTTACAATGGTAGAAATGACGGTTGTTTTTCCCGTTCCTGCATATCCTTTCAATACAAAAATCGTATCGTTTTGAGGTTCGGTTAAGAAAATAGCAATTTTTTGAAAAAAAATATCTTGTTTGTAAGTTGGTGCAAAAGGAAATCTTTTCTGTAAAGTGCCGTAAAAAGATGCTGAATTCATAGGATAAAGTTGTGATACAAAGTTCGGCTTTTTTAATGGCAATTACAATTTAGAAAATCAATATCAAATTTCAATGGCAATTTCAAATTTCAAATTTCAATAACAATAACAATTTCAATAACAATTTCAATAACAATTTCAATTTCAATAACAATTTCAATGGCAATGAAAATATCAAAAACCAAATCAAACATAGACGTGATATCAGTTCATTTAATACACACACGTAACTTTAATTACTTACATCACTTATATGGTTTTAAAAAATTAACGCTAACACAACTTCTTGTTAACTTCACTGTAAAATTGTTTTTTGAAATTGCAATTATATTTGTTGCTTTTTAATTTGTAAGTTTGTGGTCGCCTTAAATTCTTTCTTGATTCAAAACAGGTAACGAATTGTAAATCAAATATGTCATTGCAAAATACTAACATCACTTCTAAAAATTACAAAAAGCTTTCCATTCAGGTTTCCCTGACCGGATTTTCATTTTGTTGTTTTGATACTTTAAATAATGTTATTACCTCGTTTAAAGAAATAACTTTTGATACTTCAAATAAAAAAATTGAAGATTTATTTAGTGAAGCTTTCAAAAATAATCCTGAATTAAAAAGCACTTACGACGAAGTACTGGTTATTCACGACAATAATCTTTCCACTTTTGTCCCAACTGCTTTATTTGATGAAGATTATCTCGGAAGTTACTTACAGTATAATACAAAGGTATTTGAAACCGATTTTTTTACTTTTGATCACATTTCCAACTATCAAATGAATTCTGTTTACATTCCGTATGTAAACATCAATAACTTTTTGATTGACAATGTTGGCTCTTTTGATTATAAACACGCCAATAGTATTCTGGTCGAAAAAATTCTGGACAACTCCAGAAATAATGACGAAAAGAAAATGGTTGTCAACTTTAAATCCGGTCATTTTGAAGTGATCGTGGTTCAAAATCAAAAGTTATTATTATTTAATTCTTTTGAATATCAAACTCCCGAAGATTTTATTTACTACCTACTATTTACTGCCGAACAATCGAATTTAAACCCTGAGATTTTTCAACTCGAATTATTGGGCACGATAGACCAAAACGATCCGTTTTATGCCATTGCATACAAATACGTTCGTAATATATCTTTTATGGATATAAGCACTTTACAGCAAAAAAACAGCTTCTCTACTGCAGAAAACAAAAAACATTATATCTTATTCCAATCATGAGAATTATTTCAGGAAAACACAAAGGACGTCGCATTTTTCCACCAAAAAACCTTCCTGTTAGACCCACAACTGATATGAGTAAAGAAGCATTATTTAATGTTTTGAATAATCATTTTAGTTTTGACAGTTTAAAGGTTTTGGATTTATTCTCGGGAACGGGAAACATTAGCTTTGAATTTGCTTCACGTGGAAGTGCACCAATAACCTCTGTTGATGGTGATTTTGGATGCGTGAAATTTATCAAACAAGTTTCATCAGAATATGATTTTGATATTGCTGCAACAAAAAGTGATGTATTTAAATTTCTGGAAAACTGCAAAACAACTTACGATATTATTTTTGCCGATCCGCCTTACGGTTTAGATCAGGCAACGTTTGAAAAAATTGTTCTGACTGTTTTTGAAAGAGATTTACTTGAAGATGATGGAATGATGATCATTGAGCATTCAAAATATACCAAACTGGATCATTTGAGTAATTTTTCATTTCAAAAAAGTTATGGTGGTTCTTATTTTAGTTTCTTCGAATTAAATTCGACAGATGACGATGAAGAATTACCTCATGATGTTTCTAAAAAAGAAAACGAAGAAGATGAAGGATAGTTTTAAAAAACAATTTTTTGAAATTCCAAATTCCAATATTATAAAAATGCAAATCCCAAATTCCTCCCGATGCGTCGGGATTGAAATTTGGGATTTTTTTTATTGCTTTTTTTAATGCAGACCTTAAAAACATAGCCCAAGGTTTCAACCTTGGGTACACAAAGAGAAGAGATAATCGTTGCGAATCCAAGGTTGAAACCTTGGGCTATATTTTAATATTGTGATTTTAAACAGTTACACTGTTTCTATTTTTATCTAATTCTATTTTCATTCTCATCAACCGTTTTCTCTTTAAATTCACTCTCTTTTATTTTTCCGAAAGTATATCGTATTGCAATTGAAATTTCATTGGCATCAACCAAATATCTTGATTTTGAACTTATACCACTTATGGTAAACTTTTCGGCATAAATCGTGTTTTTAAAAACATCATTGTAGTTTAAAGTACAATTCCAATCCTTGCCAAAAGATTTTGCCAGAGACATATCAAAAATAAAATTGGCTCTTCGCTCAAAAACACCTTCTTTTTGTTTTGTCATTCCCCAAAAAGTAAAAGCAAATGTAAAATCTTTAGGAAGCTTAAAAGTGTTGTTTGAATAATAATACAAATAAGGTTTTGAGGAATTATACAATGCAGAATCGTCTTCGATTTTATTCTTTATAAAAATTAAGGAATTTGTTGTTGTCCAGAATTTATACGTGAAAGGCAAAGTAAAATCAATATTTATACCTGTTTCTTTATCAAAATTAAGTTCGGTAAAAGTCATAATATTAGTTTGACTATCATATATAAAATCACCATAAACCGGATTTTTATTTTGATAATAAGTGATTTTCACTGATTTATCATGATACTGAAAAGCCGTAGAAATCTCATCAGTAAATGTTGGATTTAGATTAATATTACTGCCATAAATAAAATAAGGATTTATATAAGTTGCAATCTGGCTTAATGAGGAATAATTTGGCCTTATAATGCTTTTGGCATAATTTACAACAATACTTTTAGTACTGTCGATTGGAAATGTCAACTGCGCTTTCGGAAAAAGATTCGTGTAATTTTTATCGATTGAAGGCAAAATATCCGTCAAAAACTTTCCTTTAGCTTTGGTATTTTCAAGTCGTAATCCAACGGAAAAATCAACTTTTTTAATCTTTCCGGAAAGCTGCGTATAAGCTGCCAGATTTGATTCTTTAAAATCATAATTAAAGCCGGTAGTTTCATTATTTTCAAAATCAAAAATATCAGTATCCGATTTAGAATTGGCTTGTAAATAAAGTCCGCCATATTCGAGATTCATTTCATTTTTAAACTTTTTTTCTAAATCAATTCTTCCGGAAAAAACATCAACATTAAATTTCTGATCCCGATTTTGCGACAATTCAAATTCGGTTTCATTAAAATTATTCTCTACCAAACTCAATAAATGCTGATTGAAATTAGAGTATTGAAAACCTGCGAACAATACAGTATTTATTGATTTTATCTTTTTGGAATAATTCAGAAATGAATTTACAAAATTCTTATTACTAGAATTATCACTAAAAGTAAAAACATTATTTATTTCACTCTGATTTTGATTAAAAGTAAATGTGTTGATATCAAAAGTATCGCTTTGCAGTCTTCCGCTCACATTCACAGAGAAATAATCATCTTCATTAATTTTATAGAACAAACCGCCTCCAAAAACATATTTATTTCTTTTAGTATTGGCCGTAACATCATAATTAGAAACAATTGAGGCTTCCGGAATCTGATACTCAATACTGTGATTTTCCCACGGATTAAGACGATTGTAATTAAAATTGGCTTTCCATTCTAATTTACCTTTTTTAAAACTGGAATTAAATCCCAAGTAATTATTGTAATTCTTCTTAAAAGAAGCCACCTCAGAAATTTCAGTTCTAAAACTGTCTTTTCTGCTTAATTTTCTTGTAATTAAAATCACGGCGCGGCCTTCAGCTTCATATTTAGAAGATGGATTCTGGATAATTTCAATTGTTTTGATATCGGCGACAGCCAAAGCATTTAAATCGTTCATTTCTACTTTTTGACCGTCAATATAAATCAACGGATTTCCTTTTCCGACAATTGAAATTTTTTCACGATCTGAACTAACCAAAACTGTTGGTAATTTTGCAAGTAAATCTAAAGGATTTGGAATTGTATTGTAAACAGAATTGGCGACATCAACTTTGATATTTCCATTTGAGTTTGTAAAAGTCTTTTTATCCTGATTGATTACAACTTCGTTTAATTCATTTGAAATAGAATCTTTTGGAGTCTCATCTTGCGCATTCGAAACAAATGACAAGAACAAGAAAAGTAACGTAAGAAAAAGTTTTGTGGGCAGATAGTTCATATTCTGAAAAGAAATTTTGATTAACAATGCTGCAAAAATGGTTCGAAAAACTAGTTTTGAAAGTTAATTGAAGGTTAATGCAGCGTTAATCTCTATTTTGATCCTTAAAAGCAGTATTTTTGAAGTGGAAATTAATGACAAAAAAGGGCCACAGATTTTACGGATTGAACGGATTTGTGCTGGCTGTTGATTATTTTTTAAATGTAATTGAAAAGTAAGCTGTGCAAATCAGCCTGATCCACGTTATCTGTGAGCTGTAATTTTAAATAAATGAAACAAAGAATCAATTTATTAATCGCATTTTCTGTTGTAGCGCTTGTTGTGTTGACGACGGTACAATGTTACTTGGTAAAAACGACTTACGATTATAAAGTGGCTCAGTTTCATACTCAGATAAAAAATGAAATTGCTCAGATTACTAATAATTACAGTGATATTGATTCAGTATTGGTTGCAAAAAAAGAAGCACTTTACAAGAAACTATCTGAAAACTACATTCTTGGCAAAAACACTAAATCTGACATTAAAAACGGACTTCTTGAAAATGAATATGAAAGTGCACTGACGCAGAAAATTAAGCAAAAATTTGAACGCGATTTACCCAACTTCAAAATTGACTTTGCCATTGTACTTAATAAATTTATTCTGTACAAAAACACAAAAAAAGCCGATACCATTTTCTCCGAAAAACCTTTTATCCAGAATAAATTATACGGCAATCTTATTTCATTAAATCATGCTTTTTTAGTTCGAAATTATGTCGGAACCACAAATGGAAGTTTCGAAAATCAGGATTATAAATTACTCACCGAAGACTCCATGTACGTCTCGGTTATCGATTGGGAAATGATTATTTTGAGGCGAATGACCTTTATTCTGATTCTTTCTCTATTCTCGATTGTAACTTTAATTAGTCTTTTTGTCATCGCCATTAAAGCTTTAATAAAACAGAAAAAAGTTAGTGATGTAAAAACCGATTTCATCAATAATATTACACACGAACTCAAAACGCCTTTGGCTACTTTGGGTATTTCAACTAAGATTTTAGGTCAAAAAAGCATTCGTGACAACGACGACAGTTTTAATGCCATTGTCAATACGATTTCACGCCAGAACAATCGTCTTCAGAATTTGATTGATCAGGTTATGGCAAATTCATTAGCCGAAAACGAAATCGAATTGCAGAAAGAAAAAATTGAAACAGAAGATTTCCTGCTTTCCATTGTAAATGATTTTAAAATTACGTTTCCGAAAATCCATTTAAGAACCGATTTCCAAACTACAAAAACCATTTTAGCACTGGATAAATTCCATCTCACAACAGCTTTTTTGAATGTATTGGAAAATGCTGTAAAATATGGTTCCAAAACAATTACAATCAAAACCAGAATTATTGAGAATCAATTTTCTATTAGTTTTGAAGATGACGGAATTGGTATTCCCAAAAACAAACAATCGTTCCTTTTCGATAAATTCTATCGTGTTGAACAAGGAAATCTTCATAACACAAAAGGCTTAGGTTTAGGATTGTATTATGTTAGTCAGATTGTAAAAGCGCATCAGGGCTCTGTGTATGTTAGCAGTGATTTAGGAAAAGGAGCTCAGTTTACTATTTTATTAAAAGTTTAATTACCTTATTTTGAAAAAATTACTTTTAGCCGAAGACGATTTCGATTTTGCTACCATTTTAAAACAATATTTAGAATTGCACCAATTCGAGGTAATCTGGGCAGAAAATGGCGAAATAGCTTTAGACTATTTTAAAAACCAAACTTTTGATATTTGCATTTTTGATGTAATGATGCCCAAATTGGACGGATTTTCATTGGCCGAAAAAATAATTGACATCAATCCTGACACTCCCTTTATTTTCTTAACAGCAAGAAAGTTAAAAGAAGACAAAATTATTGGTTTAAAACTTGGTGCAGACGATTATATCGCGAAACCTTTTGAAGTCGATGAATTAGTTTTGCGTTTACAGAATATATTAAAGAGAATTGAACAAAAAAGAAGTCTCGAAGGAAATAATATAATCGAAATTGGTTCGTATATTTTTGATAACGAACGTTTAACTTTAAATAATAAAAATCACGTTCAGCAACTCACAGAGAAAGAAGCTACTCTTATTGAATACTTATATCTCAACCATAATCAATTATTAAAGAGAGATCAAATTTTAATGTCTGTCTGGAAAAAAGACGATTATTTCTCAGGAAGAAGTATGGATGTTTTTATCAGCAGACTTCGGAAATATTTTAATTCTGATCCCAAAATTAAAATTGAAAGCGTACGCAATATTGGATTGGAATTTAAAATAGAAAAATAAACTCCTGCAAATCTTATAATTTAGCAAAACAATTGTGTAACAACATTTTGACCGTTCAACAATAAATTTGTTAGAGAAATTTTAAATCTAACAATCATGAACCTAAAAAGATTTTTCGGAGGATTACTTACAATGCTCGGAATAGCAGGACTAATCTATACAGCCGTAATTTTTGCCGGCACATCAGGAGAAACAAGAGATATTAAATCTCTGATTATTTATGGGATTTTAGGAATTGTATTCTTTATGTCCGGAATTAGTTTAGTTCGTGCAACAAAAGACGAATCTTAGTTAACTATTAATCGTCAATTTATCTAAAACCAATTGATACGTTGGCGTTTCAACTTCATATTTAAGACCCTCGTTAACAACAAATTCTGTTAACGATGCTACTTCAATACTACGCCCTGCAAGCAAATCACGATGCATTGATGACGTTGTTTCCGGAGGCGTTTTTTCTAGTTTTAAAATCGTTTGCATTATAATATCTTCAGGAAGCTTCAATCCTTTTACGGCTGCCAGCATTGTAATTTCATTCATTAGTGAAACATATATCTGCCTGCCTTCCTGACTTTCCAGAATTTCACCAATATTATAATTTAAATAACATGTTGCTGAAGCCAGTACAGAAATAAAAACAAACTTTTCCCAAACCGTATCTTCTATATCATCGACCAGATAACTGTCTATCTCTGCATTTTTAAAAATAGCCTGCAAAGCTTTCATTTTGCTCATTGAAGCTATTTCTGAACCAAAAAACAATCGTTGTAATGATCCAACATTATTGATTACTCCTGGCGATTCTATCATTGAAAATATATAAACACAACCTTGCAAAACTTCATTGTCAGGATAAATTGTACTGATACGCTCTGTTGCATCAACACCATTATATAACGGAAGAATAACAGTACTTTTTTTAATGCATTTTGCTAAACCTAAAAGGCTTTCTTCAATATCGTACGTTTTGGTGGCACAAATTAAATAATCTAATTTGCCAATTACATCGGGATCGTTTGAAACAACTTTCGGAAAAACTACAGTTTCAGATACTTTCGTAATTATTTTCAAACCCGATTCTGAAACTATTTTAAGAGTTTCTCCGCGTGCAATAAATACAATTTCTATCTCTTCAGATTCCTGATAGGCTTTCGCCAAAAGTCCGCCAAAAAAACCTCCAACACCTCCAAGACCCAAAATACCAATTCTTGTTTTCATAACCATTTTATATTTTTTTCTAATGAAATCAAAAACACATTACTATGAGTTTTAGTATTCATTATACTAAATTCAGTTTCATAAAAATTAGAGAGAAGAATTATAAAGCATACTAACAAACTTCATAAATACATAAAAAAAGCAGACCTGTAAGCCGGATTCTGTTCTTGTCTCATTTTGCAACGAGACAATACCTTATCATTTATCTAGATTCCGAATTACTTCGGAACTCAAGCTACCTACCCTTCAACAACGGACGAGAAGCCCTTAAATGCTGATATACTTGGTATTTCACCGCATAGAGTTTACCTGGTTTCACTACAGCATTACCTGTACATACTTTCTGTTGCACTTGTCCTTGCCTCATTTCTAAGACCGACGGGTGTTACCCGCTATGCTTCTCTATGGTGTCCGGACTTTCCTCCCTCCCGATGAATCGGGACGACGATAAGGCGGTCTGCGGTGCAAAAGTAAGGTTTTATGAACTAAGAATAATGATTTTAAATTTCCTATTTTATGAGTTTTATCATAACGTTTTAATTTTAAATTAGTTATCTTTAAAATTCTATAATTTTTAAATTCAGTTTATTATGAAAAGAATGTATCATTACGCAACTGTCTCAAAGGCTTTAGATCAATTGAATGAAAAGGGATTTACATGCGATTTTAATCGAAATGCAGATGTAATTAAAAAAAATCCTGAGAAATTTGAAATTGTTCATGTGTATCGATACGAAGGGGATTCGGACCCTGGCGATGAGGCAGTTGTATACGGAATTAAGTCGACTTCTGGCAAGAAAGGAGTTTATGTTGCTGGCTTTTCAGCCGATTCAGATCAGGAAACAGCAAAATTTTTATTTGATTTAAGCATTAGAGGAAGATAATTTTAAGGAGCCGGGAACCTGCTGTCCGCTGTATCTTTTGCAGTCTCGTTAGAAAAAAACGAGACCACAAAAGGATGCCGCTCCCATCAGGGCTAGGGCAATCGGTTTCAAAAGAAATAATCTTTTCCAAAATCAGGTAAAACAAATGAGAACAAAAAATTATTCAATAATCTATGTCATTTCAACAAATTGAAATTTACAGCGTAATCTATTCTTTTGTTGAAATGACATAAAATTAGAATAAAAATTTCTTCACAATGTTGTCCCTCCATCAACAATAATTTTTTCATTTCTTAATACCAGCGATTTGTCCGAAATTAAAAATTCCAAAACAGGTGCAATATCATTCGGTTTTAGAATGCGGCCAATTGGAGAATTTTCAGAGAAATGAGTTAACAAATTTTGAATCGCTTCATCATTCATCCCTGATTTTTGCTGAATTGGACTTTCCGTAACTCCCGGACTTAAAGTATTAACCCGAATTCCTTTTGAAGCCAATTCTATATTAAAAACTTTTGCAACACTTTCAAGTGCCGCTTTACTTGCCGTATAAACACTTGTATCTGCAAAAGCCTTAAATACAACAATTGAAGTATTTAAAACTATACTTGATGGATTATTTAATAATGGAATAAATTTTTGAATCATAAAATAGGAACCTTTAAAATTAATATTCATTGTTTCATCAAAAATTTCCTCTGTAGTATTTTCCAAACTAGCCGATTTAAAAATTCCTGCATTAATAAATAAGCCGTCAATTCTATTAAATCTCACCCTGACTTTTTCTACCAATTCATCGATCTCAGACAAATTAGAAACATCAGAAACTATTCCCGTTGCACGCTGATTTAGTTTTTCTAATGCATTCACCATATTGGTTTGCGACCTTCCTGTAATTATAACTTCATATCCATTATCCAACAAATATTCTGCACAGGCAAAGCCAATTCCAGTTGTTCCTCCGGTAATAACTATAACTTTTTTCATTTCGTTTTTATTAAATTTCGTACAAAACTAATTACTTGTTATCTTTACCACAAGAACGTACCAGAAAGTAAGTTACTTACCAAAACAACGGAATTGCTTCAATCAAAGCTTAAACAAATGGAAAATTTTGAAAAAAAATATGAAAAGGCTACAGAATGTCCCATAACAATTTTTATGGATAAAATTGGAGGAAAATGGAAGCCTGTTATTGTTTGGCTTCTGCTACTAAATGGAACTATGCGTTTTAACGAACTTGATAAAGCCATTAGCGGGATTACTCAAAAAATGCTTTCTCAGCAATTAAAAGATTTAGAAAATGAAAATATTATAAATAGAATTTCTTATCCCACTGTTCCTCCAAAAGTAGAATATACCTTAACAGAAAAAGGAAAAACACTATCTGAACTTTTGCAAGGTATTATGAAATGGAGTAAAAGTAATTTAATATAGATTTTGGGGCTACTGAAAAATGTTCTCAAAAAAAAGCCTGTCATTTTCAGACAGGCTTTCCATAAACAACATAAAAATAAAATTACGCTGTAGGTATTTTCAACTTCCAACCTGGCTGAATCACATCAGGGTTTTTAATAACGTCTTTATTAGCTTCATAAATCGCCTGCCATGAAACTCCGTGTGCTTTTCCGATTTTTGATAATGAATCGCCACTTACAACAGTATAATCAGTCGTAACTCCTTCTGCTACTTCAATATTCATCACAACATCAGCAGATCTAAATTCAGGATCCAGCTTTCCGTAAAGATCCCAAAGTTTTTCTTTATCCTCTGCCGATTTTGCTGTACCATCAATATACAATACATTATCCTGCTCTCTAACCTGCAAATTAGCTACGCCCAAATTAGCAGCTGTATTGGTTAACTCGTTGTATTTATCTTGTAAACTCATAGCCTCTTATTTAATAGTTAATTTGTTTTCAACTTTTTTAGGTTTCAATTCCTGTATGCTTTTGATCAAATTAGGCAATTGGCTTTTTTTGATATCTCCGGTAAGTGTTACAACACCATCTTTAACTGAAGCCGTTACGCCACTGTATGTTTTTACCACCTCGCCTACAGAAGTATTCAAAACACTATCAGCATTAATTTCAACCGGAGCTGTTGTTGCAACAGGTTCAGGAGCCTGAATTTCGCAGTTGTTTACCACAGATTTTACACCTTTAATTCCTTTAGCGATGTTCTCACAACTTTCTTTGCAAGCAGCATCTTTACAAATACCAGAAATAGTGGCAACACCATCCTTCACCGTAACTTCCATTCCGGGCATATCACCCATTTTTGCAGCAATTTCCTTTTGAATATCTGCATCTTTAGGACCACAAGCTACTAATGTTAAAGCAAGGCTCATTCCTAATAAAATTGATTTGATTTTCATAATGATATTTTTTAAATTAATTAATCCTCTAATTTAACGAATAAAACAATTAAATATTACAAAATAATCCTACAATTTTAAATCTTATTAATTTCTTAAAACCAGCGTATAAAAAAACCTTAAACTTTTCAATTTAAGGTTTTAGTAATTATACAGATTTCAAACCATCTGCAAACCATTATTAATGAGGCGAATAATTAACTTTCGTTAAAACCCGATCTTCAATATTCCCCACTACATCACCATATTTTGCTGTGTATTGTTTCTTAATATCTATCCATTCCTGATCTTTTTTAAAATCTTCCCACGCTTTTTTCATTGTGGCTTCATCCTGCCATTCCAGAAAATAGACAAACTCGGTTTTCTTATCTGATTTTGACTCATAAATCGAAATGATCTTAAAGTTATATTTCTTCATAATGCGCATAGCATGATCCCGAAAACGTTCATGAAATTCTTTTTTATTATTCTCAAAAATCTCATAAATACGCAATTGAAACACCGGACTTGTCTGAGTCGCGTTTTGCGCTTTTACAGCAAATGTTGTGAGTAGAACTAAAATTAAAAAACATTTCTTCATAACTTATAATTTTTAACTTCCCATTTTACCATATCGTTGTTGTTCAGAAAAATAAATTATGATCGTTTTGCCATTCTTTTTATAAGGGTAAAACAATTCATAGTTTCCATTATGAGAACTGTATCTGAACTCGTTACTGTTCTTCTCAAAAACAGTATTTAAATATACTCTCTCTTCTTTTGTTGTTTGATAAATATATTCTGCTTTTTCAGGTTTTATAGTATCTTTCAGGTTTTCGCGATAATATTCATTAAACCCTAAATAAACCGGCGATCCCTTTATAGAGTCTTTTACAATTAAAGTTATACTTGGAAAATTTTTATCAGTATCTGATAATACTTTTAAAATTTCAGCAGTTTCTTTGATGTATTCTTTTGTAAAGGAATAATTAACCAGTTTCTCACTGTTGGATTTATTTGATTCGATAATAGATTTTGCCGACTCTACAAGCATCTTTTCTTTTTTGGAAGAGGTTAAATAATTACCGCCAAAAAGAACAATTAATATTAAAGGAAAAATCAAAATCAGCATCACAATTTTAAGTTTACCCGATTTCTGATTTAGCGTTTCCTGATCTTGTTTTTCGGCAATTCGGGTTAAATTGAACATTAAATTAAGAATCAAAGAACCGGTCATTAATGCTAAAATACCAACAACACTGAGATAGAATGTTTCAGTCATATTTTCCCTGAAAACTTTCAATCCAAATACTTCAATTGTGATAAACGTAAATACCCAGTAAACTAATAAAAGTATAGACGTAATTCCAATAATATTACTTAATCTCACAATTTGTTTTGCATTCATTTTCTGTAAATTTCTATTAATTATTTTGAAATAAAACTACTACTTTTTTTCGCAATTCAATCAAAAATATTTTTTTCTTTCTACAATTCAACCAGTTAAAAATCTTTCAATTTTTAAATTTTTAAATCATTAAATTATACTCTATATTTGCTATCGAATAAAACAGAATATGGAACAATTTGTAGTATCGGCTCGTAAGTATCGCCCGCAGACCTTTAAGGATGTTGTGGGTCAGAAAGCCATTACCAACACTTTGTTGAATGCTATCGACAGTAATCACCTTGCTTCGGCTCTTTTATTCACCGGACCGCGTGGAGTTGGTAAAACAACCTGTGCACGTATTCTGGCGAGAAAAATTAATCAACCCGGATATGATGATCCAAATGAAGATTTTGCTTTTAACGTTTTTGAGTTAGACGCTGCTTCAAACAACTCGGTCGATGATATCCGTAACCTTATCGATCAGGTTCGAATCCCGCCACAAACGGGGCAATATAAAGTATATATCATTGACGAGGTTCATATGTTGTCTTCAGCCGCTTTTAATGCGTTTCTGAAAACATTAGAAGAACCACCAAAACATGCTATTTTTATATTAGCAACAACAGAAAAACACAAAATTATTCCGACGATTTTATCTCGTTGTCAAATTTTTGATTTCAAAAGAATTACAGTAAAAGATGCCAAAGAACATTTGGCTGATGTTGCTCAAAGTCAGGGAATCAATTTTGAAGACGATGCACTGCACATTATTGCTCAAAAAGCAGATGGTGCAATGCGTGATGCGTTGTCTATTTTTGACCGTGTGGTTTCGTACTGCGGAACTAATTTAACGCGTCAGGCTGTAACCGAAAACCTGAACGTTTTAGATTACGAAACCTATATTGCGATTACCGATTTACTTTTAGAAAATAAAATCCCGGAACTTTTACTGGCTTACAATGATATTCTTGCCAAAGGTTTTGACGGACATCATTTTATTGCCGGACTGGCTTCTCACTTTAGAGATTTATTAGTAAGCAAAACTCCGGCAACAATCGCTTTGCTTGAAGTTGGAGAACAAGCGCAACAAATGTACGGTGTACAAGCTCAAAAATGTTCGCAGGACTTTTTATTAAAAGGGATTGACATTGCCAATGACTGTGATTTAAAGTACAAATTAAGTCAGAATCAGCGTCTTTTAGTTGAATTATGTTTGATGCAATTGGCCTCTATCAACTTTGATGGAGAAAAAAAAAAGCTGAGCAATTCATAATTCCACCCGTTTACTTTAAAAATGGAAGCTTTTCTATTGTTGAAGTAAAAACTCCCACCTCTAAAACTGAGAATCCAAAAGAAGCAGAAACAACTTCATCAAAACAAGAAATTTCAAATCCTTCATCAGAAACTGGGTCTTCTCAAAAAACTGAAATAGCACCACAAGTTGAAACTCCCGAAACTCCAAGAGTTCAAATTGGCGGTGAAGCAAAGGTTTCAGCATTTTCTTTAGCAAGTATCCGCAAGAAAAAGGAATTGGAAGAACGCGGTAAAACTTACGTTAAACCTACTTCTGAATTGCCTACTGAAGAATTTAATGAAACTGATATGCGTCTTCAATGGAACAAATATGCTGAACGTTTAGGACAAAAAGGATTAAGAATCATGGAGTCTTTACTTTTAATTAACGACCCGACTCTAGATGGAACAAAAATCACTTTAGAACTTCCAAATGAAGGTTCGAAGTTAGATTTTGAAAGTCAGCTTAATGGACTTTTAGGGCACTTAAAAGGACATTTACATAATCACGATATTACTATTGAAATCATTGTAAATGAAACAATTGAAACAAAAAGAAGTTTAAACGATCAGGACAGATATAATCGTTTACTTGAAATCAATCCAAACATTGAGCTTTTACGCGCAACATTTGGACTCGATTTACAAGCTTAATTGTTTTTTTGCTCGAATTTCAACAATTCTAGCAAAATTTATTTACACACTTTTCATCCCTTTTTTTAATTCACAGAATTACTAAACTCGTTCCTCAAACTGGAATACTAAATAAATGACCTTATTTATTTCGAAAGCCAAAATCATACACCTTATCGAGCCATTTTTTCCTTTGGTTTTCATCGGCCGTTTTTATAACCCCTATATAACTAACTTTTACTGGTTTTACACCGCAGAATTCCAAAGTTGACTTTTTTAATTGATTTACGCTTGGTCTCCCAAAAAACAATCTGTAATACCAACCCGGCTGATCTAAAGTAGTAATAATATGTGCGGTTTTTCCTTTGAGTAATTTATCCCACCAAACCGAATTTTCTCTGTATTGAAAAGCCATACCGGGTAAAAATAAACGATCAATAAATCCTTTTGTAATGGCAGGAAGTCCGCCCCACCAAACCGGATGAATCCATACCAAGTGATCGGCATTTTTTATTTTTTGCCAGGAGTCTAGTAAATCTTGTTCTAATTCCGTTCGTTTTTGATATCCATATTGTAAATTCGGATTAAACTTTAAATCGGCTATAGTAATGGTTTCCACTTGTGCTCCAGATGCAATTGCACCATTTTTATACGATGCTGCAATTCCAAAATTAAAACTTGCGGGGTTTGGATGTCCGTTTATAATCAGTATTTTTTTCATAGTACTATTTGCTTATTTTAAGATTGATTGTGCTGTAACTATTTAATGCCTCGTAAATTTCTTCCGGAGAATGTATTTGATGACTAAAATAAATTCCGTCATACAAAATTCCCTCCAGCATTCTTTCAATATGCAAAACAGTAGAAAATGCAGTTAATTCGGCCTGACCTTTTAAACTTTGAAGACTAATTCGCTTGGTTTTATCCTGAGTTTTAATTACCACCTCAAATGCAGTCTGGTCACCGTTTCCACTGGAGCCAAACAACAATTGTCTTTCTCTTAAAAACATGATATTAAAAATCTTAAGCGATTGAAAATAACCCATTAAACAGGTTATAAATTTAGAATTGTATGTCACCTTTACAGAGACGGTTGGTATTTTTTCGATTTGATTTAAAATAAACAAATCCGGAACATCTAAATTATATACCTGACGATATCCGATTTCAAATGAAAAATTAAATCTTTCTGAATTCAAAAAATGTTTGACTTTTTGTGGCCTGTTGTTTTTATAAACAATGAATGGCTTACATACATTTTCGGCTAAAAAATTGGCTGAACTTTTCCCAGCCTGATCTTTTACAGAATAATAGATATAAATATTGGTTTCCTGAATTTTATTTTTTTCCGGTTCAGCAAAATCGACCAAACTACCAACAATACCGCCCATCCAGCCGGAGCTAAAAACAATACGGCTTTCTGCTTTTGGCATTTTTGTTTTAGCAAAATCATATGCAACAGTTAACTCCGGGGTTGGTTTTGTAATATCTATATAATCAAGTTTGTTTTTTATTGCAAACTCTAAAATTTCGTTATTACTATCTTTTGTACATAATACAATCAGGTCAATTTTGTTGGTTGTAATAGTATCAAAAGTTCTTGGATTGGTTACATCAATTACTAAACTGTTAGTAGTTTTTCCCGATTGGCGACTTCCTATAAAAAGATTAAAATCAGGATTTCTTGCTTCAAGAATACGCAATATAACTTTGCCAACTAATCCGGTTCCTCCGATTACTAAAATATTTTTTCTCATTATTATATATTGTTTTCAGCAAAAATAATGAGGTAATAGCTTTAGATAACTGGACAAATGTCCTATAAAATCGCTTTACGAATCCGGCTTAAATGTCTTGGCGTCACGCCTAAATAGGAAGCTAAATATTGCAACGGAATTAACTGCAAATACTTTTGATGGTTTTTATAAAGTTCTTCGTAACGCTGTGTTCCTGATAATTTCTGAAATGAAATCATGCGTTTCTGAAGTGTTACATATTCCATTTCAGTTAATTTACGACCGATTTCCTGCCAGTGTGGTCCCAATTCATAAAGTTTTAGCAAATTTCCACGGCTTAAAACTTCTAATTCTGTATCGGCCAGAGCCTGAATGTTTTCTTCGGCAACATTCTGGGTTATAAAACTTGAGAATGAAGCCATAAATTCGTTTTCGAAAGCAAAACAATTTGTGATTTCATCTCCCTGATGATTGAAAAAACAGGAACGAAGAATTCCTTTTTTAATAAAGTAGATCTCTTTACTAATCTGATTTTCTTTTAGTAAAAGTTCGCCTTTTTTGAGTGTACGGGTTGTAATTAAATCATCTAACTGATCTAATTCGTTTTGAGGTATGATTTGAATAGACTGAAATACAGATTTCATTTTAGGAAGGATTATTCTTTTGAGGCAAAAACGCGTTCGATTCTTTTATCAGGAATAAGCCATAACATTGCTACGGTAAAATAAGCTGCACCCGAAATCCAAACATTATAAAACGAAAACACTATTCCTACTATATACAAAACAGAAGAAGCATTTCCTTTAACATCCTTACCAATTGCTTTAGAAATGACTGAGTTTTTACCTTCGCTAACAATAATTGTTCTTTGCAGAATAAAATAAGTGATTGAACATAAAAGCAATACAAATCCATATAAAGCCATAGAGGCTTTTGCGAAAATATGCTCACCCATCCAACCTGTAGCAACGGGAATTAAAGACAACCAAAATAGCAAATGCAGATTTGCCCAAAGTATTTTTCCGTTGATTTTAGTTAGACTATGAATTAAATAATGATGATTGTTCCAGTAAATTCCAACATAAATAAAACTTAAAACATAACTCAAAAACTTAGGAATAAGCGGTTTTAAATCGCCAAACTCATGTCCCTCGGGCACTTTAATTTCTAAAATCATGATGGTAATAATGATTGCTAAAACACCATCACTAAAGGCTTCGAGTCTGGTTTTATTCATTTATTATTTGTTTTAATTATATATTCATTCAAAAAAGTTAGCCACAAATTTCACAATTCATAAAATTTGCGGCTGAAAATTTAAATTTTACCGTAGTACATTGCTTTTACAATACCATCAGAAAGTCCGATTTTTGGAACATAAATCTGGCGTGCTCCACTCCACTTCATCGCATTCAGATAAATACGTGTAGCGTGAATAATAACGTCAGCACGGTCAGAGTTTAATCCTAATTCGGCAATTCTTTGCTCGTAACTCAATGAGTTTAAGAACGCATATTGCGAATTGATATAAATATATGAAAGTGGTTTTTCCTGTTGTTTTCCGGACATCTTAAATAACTTATTGATGTTTCCTCCAGAACCAATCAGAGTAACCTCATCATAATCTGCTGTGTTGGTTTTAATCCATTTTTCGATTTCATCCCAAACAACATCGCAAACCATATTATTAAGCAAACGAACGGTTCCGGCTTTAAAAGATCTTGAATTAATCATTTTTCCATCAGAAAACAGTGTAAATTCTGTACTTCCGCCACCAACATCAACAAAAAGATAGGTTTCGTCTGTTTTTAATAAATGATGTAAATCTGTAGACGCAATAATAGCGGCTTCTTTTTTCCCATCGATGATCTCGATTTTAATGTCGGCTTTTTTCTTAATCAAAGCCACTACTTCTTTTGCATTATACGCTTCACGCATTGCCGAAGTTGCAAATGCCATGTAACGCTCTACTTTATGTACTTTCATCAAAAGATTAAATGCTTTCATTGCATCTATCATTCGATCTGTATTTTCTGCTGAAATTTCGCCTACTGTAAAGGCGTCTTGTCCCAAACGAATTGGCACACGCACAAGCGAACTTTTATTAAACTGCGGTTCTTTTCCATCCTGTTCTACAACATTGGATATCAGAAGCCTCATGGCATTTGAACCGATATCTATTGCTGCAAACTTCCTTATATTAATCATGCTCACTTATGATTTGAAATTGGTTTTTAATTTTTTACTTTTTGCGGAACCTGTTCCATTATCTCAATCTTATTTTGATAATATTTGTAGGTTTCAAATTGCGCTCTAAATGGGGCATGATGATTTCGAGGCTTATATTTATTATCTAATTTATAAGAATGGTATCTCACTTTAACATTCCCTTTCCATGCAATATTAAAATTGTCTATCAATTCTTTTTTAATTTCATGGTCGTATATCGGGCAGGTTACTTCTACTCTTCCATCAAGATTTCTGGTCATAAAATCGGCAGATGAAATGTAAACTTCGGTTAAACCTGCATTTCCAAAAATATAAACTCTTGAGTGTTCCAGATAATTATCTACAATACTAATTGCTTCGATGTTTTCACTCATTCCTGGTATTCCGGGAATTAAAGAACAAATTCCTCTTACCTGAAGCTGAATTTTTACACCGGCATTACTTGCTTCGTATAATTTATCGATCATTTTAAAATCAGACAAACTATTCATTTTAAGTTTGATATGCGTTTTTCTTCCTGCCAATGCATGAAGAATTTCACGATCAATGAGTTTGATAAATTTAGTTCTTGTATAATGAGGCGATACAATTAAATGTTTGTATCTGTGAACTCTGTAATTGATATCAAAAAATTCAAATATTTTAGATACATCTTTTAAGATTCCCTGATTGCAGGTAAAAAGTGTAACGTCTGTATAAATTTTTGCTGTGGCTTCGTTGAAATTTCCTGTTGAAACAAATCCGTAACGGCGATTCTTACCTTCTTCAAGTCTCTCGATAACACATATTTTACTGTGCACTTTAAGACCTTTAATTCCAAAGATTAACTCAATTCCTTCTGTCTGCATTTGCTCTGCATACGAAATATTTGAAGCTTCATCAAAACGCGCCTGAAGTTCGATCTGTACTACTACTCTTTTACCATTTTTAGCCGCATTAATCAATGAACTGATAATCTGAGAGTTCTTTGCCAGACGATACAATGTAATTTTGATGCTGGTTACTTTTGGATCCAGAGCGGCTTCACGTAAAAACTTAGTTAAATAAGCAAAGGACTGATATGGTGCGTGTAATAAATAATCTTTTTTACTGATTTTTTCCAGAATACTTCCGTCCATACTTAAACCCGGAACTGGTAAAGGTTCGTTTGGTTTATAAAGTAAATCGTAACGTCCTAAATTTGGGAAACTCATATAATCACGTCGGTTGTGATATCTTCCTCCGGGAATTATACTGTCTGAATCAACAATTTTCATTTTATCCAAAAAGAACTGCAATGTATCTTCTTCAATTAAATTATCGTAAATAAAACGAACAGGTTCTCCAATTCTTCGGTCTTTTACAGATGAAGATATTTTCTCCAGCATACTTTTACTTAAATCGCTATCAATATCTAATTGCGCATCTCTTGTAATTTTGATCATATGCGCCGAAACACTTTTAAAATCAAAAATATTGAAGATGTTTTTTAGTTTATAACGAATTACATCATCAATTAAAATAACATACTGTTTGTCATCTTCTGATGGAAGTACAACAAATCTATTGATGGTTTTAGGAATCTCGATTAATGCATAACGAACCTCATCATTTGCGAGTTCCAAACGAACTGCCAAATATCCTAAAGTATCTTTTAAAACGGGAAAAACCGCCAGATCATTCAAAATAATCGTCACTAATTCAGGGCTTAACTTCTGCATATAGAAGTCTTTAAGAAAAGCTTCCTGACTTTTTGTAATTTGATTTTCGTTTATAATGAAGATATTCTCGCCTTCCAGTTCGGCTTCAATATTTCCTAAAATACGTAAACTTTCAGATTGTTGCTGAATTACGATTTCGGTAATATCCTTAATTAACTGATGGGCAGAAATACCTCCTAAATATTTTTCGCCAGAAATACCCGAGAGACTTAATCTTCGAATGGCGGCATATCGAACTCTGAAAAACTCATCTAAATTGTTTGAAAAAATTCCAACAAAACGCAGTCTGTCTAAAAGTGGAACTGTGTTGTCTGCTGCTTCCTGAAGCACTCTTGCATTAAACGCTAACCAACTTTTTTCTCTATCGATATATTTCTGTTCGTACACTTTATTTATTTTAAATCTTTGGGGAAAATTGTTTTATGTGTTTTGCCTTTATTTAATGTGTCCCAGCTCTCCGAATCAAATTGAAGCGATACAAAACCTGAAGTCGGGACGTTTTCTATAAAAACATCCCCAAATTTATTAACAAAATTTGTAATAGCCTCGTTATGTCCAAAAAGAATAACGCTTTCGAAACTATTATCACACGATTTAATAACTTTTTCGAGTTGTTTTTCATCAAACGTATAAAGATCATCTTTGTAAATGATGCTTTCAATGGGGTATGAAATATTTTGGGCAAAAATAAGTGCAGTTTCTGAAGCTCTTGCTGCAGAGCTACTCCATATTATATAGGTTTTAGGAAGATATTTCGAAATATGTGAAGATACTTCATGTGCATCCAGAATACCTCTTTTCATTAAAGGTCTGTCAAAATCTTTTAAAGGAGCTTCCCAACTTGATTTTGCGTGTCGTATTAAAATTAAGTTTTTCATAAAAAGAGATGATTTAAAAATAAGTACACTTGCTGAAAATATTTTCTAAGTTCTAATTTACAAAAGAATTTTTAATACTCCTCATTTTTTTAATTCTGTTAACATTATATGAAAATTTTAACAAGAATATAGAATCCTCAAAAATTTAACAATCTCAAAAAGTCCAAAACCCACTTTTTATAAATTGTGTACTTCATCTATTAAATCTGTCAGTTTGTCGATATTTTGCAAATTTGCAAAATTTTAACCAAATACTTGATTATTAATCATTTACACCCGATTAAAAACTGCGAATTTGATCAAAAAAGGAAGAAAAATGCTTCTTCAATTTTGCAAAAATCGGTCAAAAAAAGTTTTTTTTGAGGCAATATTTAGCAAAAAAAGAGTAGTTAAACGAGTTTTTAGGTTAGTTACAGAGAAAAAAAATCAATTAGGAAAACTCTAATATAATTTTGATTCTGTTAAAATTTCATAAATACTACAAAACTAAATCTTAAGTTATGAAAACTAAATCTACTCTTGAAAAAGCAGTAAAATTTGTAAACAATTGTAAGTACATTTTTTCCTTTAGAAAAAACATCTTTCAAAAAAACATTTTCACCATACTGTTTTGTTTGCTTACAACTGTTTCATTTGCTCAATCTGGTTCCTGTAAGGCTACTTTGGTTGTAGAGAATAATGGAAACATTAGGAATACTCCACCAGACGGAACTTACTACTCTATGATCCTGACCAATAATGGCTCATCGACCGACACTTACGTTTTATCTGCAAAGAATGTTAACAGTACTTGCAGTAATACAGACGGAAGCAGCACTTCGGGAAATATTGTCGTTGGTACCGATTTTATCGATTCAACCAAAAGTACTATCAGCGAGATTACTTTAAATGCAGGTGAATCTGTGAATTTCTACATTCATATTACGATTCCTGCAAGTGCTCCTGTAGAAAAATGGTCTTGTAATCAAATTACTGCAACCTCAAAAAGCTGTACCAACTATTCTGTTGACAGTCTTTTACACACTTTCGTCATTAACCCGGCTAATGATTAACAACAGATTAAGTATTCCCTTAAAATAATTTAAAATGGAAAAACTATTACTCTCTTTCAGCAATAATTTACGAGACATAAAAAAAGTATACTTTGCTGTATTCTTTTTATTTTCGACATCTTTCGTTTTAGGTCAGGCTCCGAGTGTTACTACGAATAAAACAATTACAGCAAATGCGACTAATTGTGGGGTTATAGACGTAAAACTGGATATAACCGGTGCAAATCCTTCTGTACGAAATTCAGATATAATATTGTCAATTGACGTCTCTGGTAGTATGGGGTTTACCATTACTGGTGATATGAAAACATCAATGGATTATGCCAAAGAAGCTGCTCTCGCTTTTGTTGATCAGGCTAAAGCCAATCCGCAAAACAGAATTGCGATTGTGGCTTACAGTACTACTGCTTCACTAAAAATAGGACTTACCTTTCTGGATCTTAATGGCGTAAATGCAGTAAAAGCGCAAATAAACGCTTTGCAACCAACAAACTCAACTAATATTTATGCGGGTATTAAAAGAGCAGAAACGGAACTGGAAGCCAATGGCAGATTTGACTGTAGCACCGGTAGAAGTATTATTCTTCTAACTGATGGGGTTACAAATGTAACCGGTAACAACGGAAACACAGACTGTGATGTTGCTAAAAATTCTCAATGCGTTACAGACGCCATTAATGCAGCAACAGACGCTAAAGTAACTACTAAAAATAGTGTCGTATTCAACAATCAGGTTTTTGCAGTTGGTTTATTTGGAGGTATCTCCGGAAATATTAATACAGAAGGAAGTGACAGAAATGTGGCTAAATATACGCTGGATAAAATTCAGGGAAGTGAAGCTTCTATTACAAACAGCGGTGCCAATTTAACTGCTATTTATAACCAGATTGCGACTCAATTATCCTGGGTGGCTCAAAGTCTGATTGAAAAAGAAACGGTTATTGCCGGCTTTACTATTAGCGGAATTACTACTACCAAAGGAACAGCTTCAGCAGCCGGTCAGGTGATAACCTGGAATACTGACTTCTTAAATGCTGAGAAAATAACGCTAACGTATCAATTAACTCCAACCGGAAGTGCTTGTGGAACTCAAACAGTAAGTACCTCAACTTTAAACTACAAAAACTCATCTTGTAGTGATGCATCAACAGCAATAACTTCTCCAAGTTATTTTGTACCATGTGCTCCAACAGTTACAGGGGTACTTAATGCTTGCGGTACTACAACATTAACAGCAAATACAAATGCTACTTCACCAACTTATGTTTGGTACAAAGATAATGTTGTGATAAATGGTGAAACAAATTCAACATTGGTAGTTACTGTATCTGGCGCTTATAAAGTAAAAGTTAAAAACGGTACTACTAATTGCGAATTAACCTCTGCTCCTGTAAATGTCACCATAAGTCCGGCTGCTGCCCTTGTAGCTCCGCAGGATGCGACCATTGAAGGATGCAGCACTGCAGCTATTACAGGCTTGGCTTTTAAAACTACAGATACAACTATTACACTGGCGCAGTTAACTACTGCCGGAGGTTCAATTTCCAATAGCGCCAACATAGGTAGTTACACACTATCTTACAGCGATGTTGCAACTGGAACCTGTCCAATAGTTGTAACCCGAACTTTTAAAGTGGTAACAAGCTGTGGCACTATAACAAAAACACAAACGATAACAGTTCAGGACAAAACTGCTCCAACCTGGACAACAGGTGCAACTGCTCTTAACGTAACTTTAGAATGTACCGATTCTGCTGGTTTAGCGACCGCTCAGGCAAATGCTCCGGTAGGAACTGATAATTGCGGAGGAACAGTAGCTTATACTAAATCCAGTGGTACGTTTCAGGTTAATGCCAATTGTGCAAGCGCGGGAACATATACCAATACCTGGATTGCAACAGATGTTTGTAATAACTCTTCAGCAACTTTCACTCAGATAATTACTATTCAGGACAAAACAGGTCCTACATGGACAACAGTTGCCGGTGATCTTAATGTAACTTTAGAGTGCACCGATTCTGCAGGACTAACTGCAGCACAAGGTAGTACTCCAGTAGCAACCGATGGCTGTGGAGGAAATGTATCTTATACTAAATCTAGTGGAACATTCGTAGTAAATGCCAATTGCGCAAATGCAGGAACATACACTAATACATGGGTAGCTACAGATCGTTGCAACAACACTTCTACTACTTTTACTCAGGTTATTACAATTGAAGACAAAACAGGGCCTAACTGGACAACTGCCGCAGGTGCGCTTAATGTAACTTTAGAATGTACCAATTCTGCCGGATTAACTGCTGCACAAGGAAGTGCGCCAGTAGCAACCGATGGCTGTGGAGGAAATGTATCTTATACTAAATCTAGTGGAGCATTCGTAGTAAACGCTAACTGTGCAAATGCTGGAACTTACACTAATACATGGGTAGCTACAGATCGTTGTAGCAATACTTCTTCTACTTTTACTCAGGTAATTACAATTGAAGACAAAACCGGGCCTAATTGGACAACAGCTGCAGGTGCGCTTAATGTAACTTTAGAATGTACCAATTCTGCCGGATTAACTGCTGCACAAGGAAGTGCTCCAGTAGCAACCGATGGTTGCGGAGGAAATGTATCTTATACTAAATCTAGCGGAACATTCGTAGTAAATGCTAACTGCGCAAATGCTGGAACGTACACTAATACATGGGTAGCTACAGATCGTTGCAACAATACTTCTACTACTTTTACTCAAGTAATTACAATTGAAGATAAAACTGGCCCTAAATGGACAACTAGTGCAAATGCATTAAATGTAACTTTAGAATGTACTGATTCTGCCGGATTAACTGCTGCACAAGGAGATGCTCCGGTTGCAACTGATGAATGTGGTGGAAATGTATCTTATACTAAATCTAGCGGAACATTCGTAGTAAACGCTAACTGTGCAAATGCGGGAACATACACTAATACATGGGTAGCTACAGATCGTTGTAATAATACTTCTACTACTTTTACTCAGGTAATCACTATTGAAGATAAAACTGGACCTAAATGGACAACAGCTGCCGGTGCACTTAATGTAACTTTAGAATGTACCGATTCTGCCGGATTAACTGCAGCACAAGGAAATTCTCCGGTTGCAACTGATGAATGTGGTGGAAATGTTACTTATACTAAATCTGGCGGAACATTCCAGGCAAGTGCAAATTGCGCAAATGCAGGAACATACACTAATACATGGGTAGCCAAAGATCGTTGTAACAACTCTTCTACTACTTTTACTCAGGTTATTACAATTGAGGATAAAACTGGGCCTAAATGGACAACTAGTGCAAATGCATTAAATGTAACTTTAGAATGCAGCGACACCAACGCATTAAACACTGCACAAGGAAATGCTCCGGTTGCAACTGATGAATGCGGAGGAAATGTATCTTATACTAAATCTAGTGGAACATTCGTAGTAAATGCCAATTGTGCAAATGCGGGAACATACACTAATACATGGGTAGCTACAGATCGTTGTAACAATACTTCTACTACTTTTACTCAGGTAATTACAATTCAGGACACTACTGCTCCAAAATGGACAACAGTTGCCGGTGCTCTTAATGTAACGCTACAATGTAGTGATACAGAGGGATTAGATACTGCACAATCTCAAACTCCTGTTGCAACTGATAATTGCGGAGGAACTGTAACTTATACCAAAACAGCTGGTCTATTACAAAGAGGAGCTTGCGGAAGCACAGGAACTTATACTAATACATGGGTTGCTAAAGATGTTTGTAACAACACTTCAACTGTATTCACACAAGTAATTACAATTCAGGATAGTGCAGCTCCAAAATGGGTTACTATTCCTGGCACTCTTAATGTTACATTACAATGTAATGATACTGTAGGTTTAAATGCCGCTCAAAATCAGGCACCAACTGCAAGTGCAAATTGTACCGTAGTTACTTATACTAAAACAGAAGGTCCATTTGTACCATCACAAAATTGTGCAAATGAAGGAACTTACACCAACAGTTGGATTGCAAAAGACGATTGCGGAAATACCACTTCCTCTTTTACTCAGGTTATAACTATTGAGGACACTATTGCTCCAATATTTACCGGAGATCTTCCATCTGACATTACAGTTTCTTGCGACGCTGTTCCGGCAGCTGCTACACTTCAGGTTTCTGATAATTGCAGTGAAGATTTACCAATTGTATTTTCTGAAGTAAAAAGTGATGTTAAAAACGAATGCGGAACAGAATATACTTTAACTCGTAAATGGACAACCAGCGATTGTGCAGGAAACACTACTACACATACTCAGGTTATTATCGTTAGAGATACAACTCCGCCAACTGGAACTGCTCCGGCTGATGTAGCAAATCTACAAAGCATAGCTGATATTCCACCAGCAAATCCGGCAGACATAACAGATGAAGCCGATAATTGCAACGGAACAGTAAAAGTTACTGTAAGCGACTCTGATAACGGAGCAAGCGGTTGCGACGGAAATGCGTACATCTTAACCAGAACTTATACATTAACAGATTGCGCAGGTAACAAAACAGAACTTGTACAAACCTTTACTGTAGATAACAAAGTTTCTGTGTCTGGAGTTCCAACAAACGTATCTTGTCTTGACGGAACAGACGGTTCAATCTTAGTAACAAGCAGTCCTGGTTCTACAGTTGTAATCACAAATGCTAATAATGAAGTTGTCGGAAACACCAATTTACCAGCAGGAACTTATACACTTACTGCCACATCATCTGTAAACGGTGACGGTCAAACATGTACTGCAACTGCAACAGTAACTATAACGCAACCAAATTATAAAGTTAAAATATCCGGACATATCATTAATGTAGATACTAATACTCCAATTGCAAATGTTCCGGTTACATTAATACCACAAGGTACAACACCTGGTCCAATATTAATTCGTATAACTGGTGCAGATGGAGCTTACAGCTTCTCTGGAATGGTTGCAGGAGATTACTTAGTTCAGGTTCAGGATGCCAACTTAAACAGTGCCTATCAATTATATCCTGTAGACTCAAGTTTATTCTTTACCACACTTGAAGAATGTAAATTCCAGGTACACGATTTCTTATATGGAAAATCAGACCTACCGGTTTTAGGAGATTATGTTTGGTATGACACTAATAGTAACGGAATTCAGGATGAATGGTATGATGCCAATAATGATGGTGTTGTAACTAAAAATATTCCGGACAGCGAAGGCGCTATTAATTACAGTCAATGGGAATGGCTTGACCTTAATGGTGACGGAAGTTACACAGGTCCGCAAAACGCAGGTGAATTAAATGCCGGTGGATTCGGAAATGCACTTAGCCCTAATGTTTTTGTTGATGGTCCAAACGGATATCATGCTGAAGTAATTATTGGAATTCAGGGATTCTGGAGAAACAGACCAGAAAGTGCAAATCCTTATGGCGAATACAAAGTAAAATTGGTTAAAGATGCCAACTTTGATGCTGCTGCAGCTGCTATAGGAGCTACAGGACTAGTTAAAGTATTACCATCAATTACAGATAGAAAAATTACCTCTAAAACGGGTAAAACACAAATGCATACGGTATGTACAGTTACCAGTGCCGACGGATATATTGTAAATGTAACACCAGAAGATTTGGTTCATTTAGATATTGACTTTGGAGTAAATTGTAAAGACTTCAAAGATATTGTTGCCAATGATGACAGTGCAGGGCCATTCCCTGGAGTGAATCATACAACACCAAATGTATTGAATGTATTAACAAATGATACACTTGAAGGCGCACCAATAACAGCACCGGAAGTAATTATAACTACAGTAACTCCAAATGAGTTCTTACAATTAAACCCTGATGGTTCTGTAGATATTTTACCAAATGCTCCTGTCGGAACATTAACAATGGTATATCAAATTTGTGAAGCCGATGCAACTTCAAATTGTGATACAGCAACTGTAACCATCACAATCGAAGCTCCAACAATGACTGTTACTGCAACATCAATTTGTGTTAACGACGTTCCTTACCTTGATTATGTGGTAACTCCGACAAACTTTACTCCAATAAATGGCGTAACAATTGCCTGGGCAGACAGTAACAACAATGTGGTAACCACAATGACAGATTTACCATTAAGCGGTAGAGTATTATGGCCTGGAGCTGTAGTAGATCAGGCAGGAAATGGTGTAGACTGGCCAGGATGGGTATTCCAGGATAATAAATGGATTCAGGCTCCTGATGGATTTGAAGGACTTCGCCCAACAGCAAACGTGACTATTTCTGTTAATCCAAGTGAAACAATAACAGTAAATTACCCACCAGCTGATCCATTCTGTATCGCACGACCAACATTTGAAATTTTAGCCAATGATGATAATGCAGGCCCGGTTTCAGGACTTCCGGGAATACCAAATGTTATAAGTGTATATACTAATGATACCTTAAATGGTGATCCGGTAAATCCAAGTGATTTAACATTAACCACCGTTACACCAGATCCAAAAGGAGCTCTTACTCTGAACCCTGACGGAACGGTATCTGTAGCACCAAACACACCAAACGGTACTTACACACTTACATACCAAATTTGTGAAAATGCCGACGCTGGAAACTGTGACACTGCAATTGTTACCGTAATTGTATCTGATCCTCTTATTGCCGGAGATGACACTTATGATAATATTGGATGCGGAAGATTTGGATTGGTTGGAAATGTTTTAAGCAATGACGTTAAAGGCAACGTTCCGGTAACTCTAGAACTAGTCAACTTTACATTGCTTGTAGCAGCTGAAAACAGCAATACCAAAACAGATCCAAATATAACTGTAGACGCATTAGGAAATGTTAGAGTGCCAAGTTTAACTCCTGCGGGAACTTATAACTACACCTATCAAATCTGTGACAAGTTAAGTCCGGAAAGTTGTGCAATCGGTAAAATTACCATAATTGTAGCACCAAATGCCATTACCAGAGTTCAAAGCACATCATGTACAGACGACTCAACACTGGTTGACTTACTTGCACTGCTACCTGCAGATACACCAAGAACAGGAGTTTGGGTTGATACAAACAATACCAATACAGTGCAAGGAAATGTTTTCAATCCATTTGGACTTGCTCTTGGTACTTATTTACTAGAGTACAGAATAAGTGATGAAAATTGCCCAAGAACTGTAGCTGTAAACATGACTGTAAATGATGACTGTAAAGTATTAGAGTGCGGAAATGTTGTAGTACATAATGCATTCTCTCCTAATGGAGACGGTATAAACGATGTATTCGTAATTGATAGCATCGGTGACCTTACCTGCTACCCTGGTAATACTGTTGAAATCTATAACCGTTGGGGAATATTAGTATTTGAAACTACTGATTACAACAATACAACGAATGCTTTCGACGGAACTTCAAGAGGCAGAACTACTGTAAAACAATCTGACGGATTGCCTACAGGTACGTACTTCTACATTGTTACTTACAAATCTTTAGACGGAAATAATGTAATTCACGAAAACAAAAAAGACGGATACCTCTATCTTTCAAAATAAGTAAAAACTGTAAAGGCTGACATAAGTCTCAATATATCAGCCTGTTACAGAAAAAGAACAAGAAAAATCCTTAAATTTGAGAAACACAAATTTGTAAGATTTTTAGAGGCTTTCATTAATAAATAATCAATAGTAATAATTGAAATAATAAATATCTACTATGAGAACAAAATTATTTTACTTCGTCATTCTGTTTGTAACAATTGCAGGTCATGCGCAGCAAGACGCTCAATATACGCAATACATGTACAACACAATAAACATAAATCCTGCATACGCAGGTTCTCGTGGAGTTTTAAGTGTATTTGGTTTATACCGTACACAATGGGTTGGACTTGATGGCGCACCAGAAACAAGCAGTTTCTCTGTAAATACACCAATAAACAATAGTAATCTGGGTGTAGGAGCTTCATTGGTAAATGACAAAATTGGACCTACAAATGAGAATAATATTTCTGTAGACGTATCTTACACAGTACAAACATCTGCAGATTTCAAACTGTCATTTGGTATCAAAGGAACAGCCAATATATTCAATCTGGACGTAACCAAATTAAACCCTTCAGATCAGGGAGATCCACAATTTCAGGATCTGGACAACAAGTTTACTCCAAATGTTGGAGCCGGGGTTTACTGGCACTCAGACAAAGCATACCTTGGTTTATCTGTACCTAATTTTATCGAAACAAATCGCTACGACGATAATGATGTCGCTATTTACAAAGATAAAATCAATTACTATTTTATGGCTGGTTATGTATTTGATCTTGATAAATATCAATACTATAAATTCAAACCTGCTGTTTTAACTAAAATGGTCGAAGGAGCACCATTACAAGTTGACCTTTCTGCCAATTTTATGTTCTACGATAAATTTATGGTGGGTGTAGCTTACAGATGGAGCGCTTCTTTAAGTGCTATGGTTGGATTTCAAATCACAGACGGTCTTTATTTAGGTTATGGTTACGATCGTGAAACCACAAACTTAAATAATTATAACTCAGGATCTCACGAGATATTCCTGCGCTACGAGTTCTTCAAAAACAATGGTAAAATTACTACTCCTCGTTTCTTCTAAAAATAATTATTATGAAAAATTGTATTTTCCTTTGCCTAACATTTATAAGTGTCTTTTCATTTAAAAGTTATTCGCAGCAATCAAAAATAAATGCTGCCGATAAAAAATATGACAACTACGCTTATGTTGACGCGATAAAAACGTACGAAAAAGTAGCAGAAAAAGGGTATAAATCTGAGGACATGTTTAAAAAACTTGGAAATTCTTACTATTTTAATTCTAATTTTGAAGGTGCTGCAAAATGGTACAACGAACTATTTGCCATGAATACTGAAGTAGAACCTGAATATTATTACAGATATGCTCAGTCCTTAAAATCAATTGGCGACACTTCTAAAGCAAATAAAATTCTTGATGAATTTGATGCCAAGTTCAAAACAGACAATAGAGCAAAACTGTATAAAGAAGATGTAAACTATCTGGATCAGATTAAAGCCAATTCAGGACGCTATAAAATTCAGGATGCAGGCATTAACTCCAAATATTCCGACTATGGTTCCTTTGTATACGACAATAAACTATATTTTGCCTCTGCCAGAGATACAGGGAATTTCTCTCAGAGAAAACACAAATGGACAGGCGAATATTTTACCAATCTTTACTTTGCCGATATCGATCAAAGCACCAATACACCTTCTAAAGTAAATAAAATCAAGAATGCTCTGAACACCAAATTTCATGATGCTTCTCCGGTTTTTACAAAAGATGGTAAAACAATCTACTTTACAAGAAATAATTTTTTAGATGGAAAAAAAGGAAAAGATGATAACAAAGCTACTTTAGTAAAAATATATAAAGCCACCAATGAAAATGGAAAATGGACCAATGTAACGGCGCTTCCATTTACAAGTGATAAATACAGTACAGCACATCCGGCACTTAGTGATGATGAAAAAACACTTTACTTTGCCTCAGATATGCCCGGATCAATTGGACAATCTGACCTTTACAAAGTAAGTATAAACCCGGACGGAAGTTTTGGAACTCCCGAAAATTTAGGAGCTGGCATTAATACCGAAGGAAAAGAAACATTCCCGTATCTTACCAACGATGGCGAAATTTACTTCGCCTCAGATGGTCATCCGGGACTTGGAGGTCTGGACGTTTTCGTAGCAGAGTTTGATCGCAATGGCAAAATAGGCAATATCCAAAACCTTGGTGCCGATATCAATTCTCCTAAAGATGACTTCGCTTATATTATTGACCCTACGACACGACAAGGTTATTTTAGTTCAAATAAAGATGGCGGACTTGGTTCTGATGATATTTATACCTTCCTTGAAACAAGACGTCTGAAATGTATTCAGGAATTAAACGGAACGATTACCGATATTGATACCAAAGAACCGCTGCCGGGAGCAAAAGTTTCGCTTTATGATAATCAGGAAGTTTTGAGCACCACTATTGCTGACGGGTCAGGAAATTATGTTTTACCTGTAGAATGTGGTAAAACCTATAATGTAAGAGCTGAAAAAGAAAATTACGAAACCAAAGAAGTGAGCGTAACCATCGACAAAACTTCAGGAAAAACAACTCAGTCCCTTGCATTGGCTAAAAGCAAATGTCGTGTAACAGTTGGTGATGATCTTGGAAAATGCTTCGGTATAAAAATGATTTACTTCGATCTTGATAAATCAAACATTCGTCGTGAAGCTGCTTTAGACTTAGAAAAAATACTGGCAGTAATGAATGATTATCCTGGAATGAAACTTGATATCCGTTCACACACAGACAGTAGAGCAACACATCAATACAATGAAGCCTTATCTGACAGAAGAGCAAAATCTACTATCAAATGGTTAATAAGCAACGGTATTTCTGCCAATAGATTAACTGGAAAAGGATACGGCGAAACACAACTTGTAAACAGATGTTCTGATGATGTACCGTGTACCGAAGAAGAACATCAAATGAACAGACGAAGTGAATTTATAATCACTGCGCTTTAGTTAATTACACAATCATTATAAACCATAAAAAGCTGTCTCTCAGGGCAGCTTTTTTTATACAAAAAAATCGTTGCATTCCTAAGAATTACAACGATCACTAAAAACCAACCAGTCTTTAAATTAATATCTTAAATTTTGACAAATATATTAGTATAATATTTTTTACCTGTTTTAGCATCAACCGTAACAGATAAACCAAAATGCGTAAAGTCTCCTTCGATATTTTCTTTGTGTCCCGGGCTTTCTAACCAGGCTTTCACAGCAGCTTGAGACGTTTTGTAGTTATAAGCAACATTCTCACCTACTTTTTTGGCACCAAGAACTTTAATCATATTATCAGAACGGGATACAAAATCATTATGATCGACAACATTATTCGCAATCATATAATCGTTATGCTCTTCACATTTAAAAGAAATATGGTTTATTCTTTGCAATGCATTAAGACCAACACTTACGCGGTAATCATTTATTAATTGCATCGTTTCGACCTCAGAATCATTATAAGAATAGTCTTTTACCATAGCTTCAGTTGAAGCAGTATCAGTAGTAGAACCTTCGGCAGTGTCAGCAGAACATGCGTTCATTGCGACTAAAATCGCAATGAACAACATGGTGCGCATAATCTTTTTCATAATCAACAGCATTTTAGCGGTTTAAAGTAAATGTTGGGGCAAATCCTTTAAATTTATTTTTAAATGAATAGTTTTTGTTTTTCTATTTCAAACATATTCATTTTACCGTTAAACTACAAAATTAATCGACGAACTACACGTATTTTTTATTTTAATATAGAATAATCTTACATTTTAAGAAGATAGACGCTCAATCTTCCACGAAAAGTCAGATTGGCTTGTATAACGTATTCTGTCATGCAGTCTGTTTGGCCTTCCCTGCCAAAATTCAACCTGCAATGGAGTCACAATAAATCCTCCCCAGTTTTGTGGTCTCGGAATTGATTTTCCTTCAAATTCAGCTTCCAGCTTCTTTAAGTTTTCTTCTAAAAAATCTCTCGACGGAATCACTTCACTCTGATGCGAAACAATTGCACCTAACTTACTTCCATCCGGACGCGAATCAAAATAACCATCTGAAATATTCTCAGAAGTCTTTTCTGCAATACCTTTAATAATTACCTGACGTTCCATTTCCTGCCAGAAAAAAGACAAACACACATTTGGGTTATTGGCAATCGCTTTTCCTTTTTCTGAATCATAATTGGTGTAAAATATAAAACCTTCCTCAGAAAATTTCTTCAGCAAAACAACACGCGATTTCGGAAAACCATCCAGCCCAATCGTCGAAACTGTCATGGCATTTACTTCACCGCTTCCTCCAAAATCTTCCACTTCGTGAAACCAACGGTTAAAAAGATTAATTGGATCTTCCGGAATATTGGTTTCCAGTAATTCACTTTTCTCGTAAGATCTTCTATAATTGCTTAAATCATTCATTTTTTAGACTTTCTTAGATTGTTAGACTTTCTTAGATTTTTTTGTTTGCTTCGCCAGTTCGGCTTTCAGCCTCGGGTCAGGTTTAAAGTTTCAAGTTTTAGGTTTTTCACGTTGTCATCCTGAGCGATCCAGAGTCTTCGGGAGAAGGACTTTTGTTACAGGATTTAATTTTCAAACGAGGGCTTCGACTACGCTCAGCCTGACAATCCAAAAAAACTTAGAACCTCAGCATCTCAGAACCTTAGTCTCTTTTAAAATCAAAATTCAAAACTCACTCCATCATTTCCTAAAAGTACATTTGGGAAAACTTCCAGAGCTTCTTCTTTAAAACGTTCAATACCGTCATATCGTGTAGAATAATGCCCTAAAACCAAATGCTTTACATTTGCTTTTAATGCTATTCTTGCCGCTTCTTTTGCCGTTGAATGCAATGTTTTTTGTGCCAGTGCAGCTTCCGCTTCCAAAAAAGTAGACTCATGATACAGCACATCCACATCTTTGATTATCGGTAGTACAGCTTCGTGATAAACAGTGTCAGAGCAAAACGCATAACTTTTTGGCTTTTCAGGATCAAAAGTAAGAAGCTCATTTGCAATTACAGTTCCGTTATCTAGTGTAATATCACTTCCGTTTTTTATCTTTTGATAATAAGCAACGTGAATATCATATTTCTGAACTGCTTCAACATTTAGCTTTCTTTCATCCGGTTTTTCTTCAAAAAGATATCCATTAGTATAAACGCGATGTTTCAGCGGAATTGTCTTTACAATCACTTTTTTATCTTCAAAAATAACTTCACTTTCTTTAGACTCTAATTCGTGGAAAAACAAATTATAAGTCGTCCAGGATTCCGTTAATTTTAACTGAAGAAGAATAAGTTCTTTGATTCCTTTTGGCCCATAAATATGCAAATCGGTAGTTCTTCCCAAAAGAGAAAAAGTCGAAATGGTTCCAATTAATCCATACAAATGATCCCCATGAAGATGGGAAATAAAAATGTGGTTAATTTTTGAGAATTTAATTTTGTTCTTTCGAAGCTGAACCTGTGTTCCTTCCCCGCAGTCAATTAAAAATAAACGATTCTTAATTTCTAAAACCTGCGCAGTCGGGTTAGTAATAGTTCTGGGAGTAGCGGCATAACAGCCAAGTATTGTTAGTCTCAATTGTTTATTCGTTTATTTGGTAAATCGTTTAATCGTCTAAAATTAAATCAAATCGATTAAACGGTTGAACGAATAAACAATTAAACCAATATTTAAAATCCGAGGTCTCTTTCTATTTCTTCCATTTCGATAATATCGTGTGCTTCCAAAAGTGACGGAACCACCAGTAATTTATCTGAAATAGCATTAAAATCAAGATCAGAAACAACAATTACAAACGACTTTTTTGCTTTTTTCTGTGCCTTTGAAAGAGGAAGAAAAAGTTTCAAATCTTTTTCTGTCAATGCAGCATCCGAAGATAAATCGATTATAATATTGTGTTTTTCAAAGGTTTTAATTTGTTGCGTTACTTTTTCCAAGAAAGCATTTACATCTCCTTGAGTATCTTTAATAGTAACGGTATGTCCTTTTTGATCTACTTTCATTTTATAATAAGTGGGGCTTATAATTTATACAGCTAATGTACGAAGTTTTTTTATTTGTTGTTTTTAGTTTCAGGTTTAAAGTTTCAGGTTTTGTGTACACACAGTTTGTCATTTCGACGTAAGGAGAAATCTCACTAGAAACTCCGCAAAGTATGAGCCAATCTTTATCGACAAACAAGTGCGATTTCTCCTTACGTCGAAATGACAAACGTTACGCAACTTGAAACCCGAAACTTGAAACAAAAATCTATTGTATTTTCGAAGCCAATAAATAAATTACCGCCATTCTAATCGCTACACCATTTTCAACCTGATTTAAGATTACAGAATGATCAGAATCAGCAACTTCAGAAGTAATCTCTACTCCTCTATTGATTGGTCCCGGGTGCATGATTACAATTTCTTTTCCTAGCGAATCCAAAAGCGGTTTATCTACTCCGTATTGTTGTGCGTATTCACGAGTTGATGGGAAGAAGTTTACATCCATACGTTCGTTTTGTACACGAAGCATATTTGCAACATCACACCATTCTAAGGCCTTTCTTAAATTCGGTTCGACTGTAACACCAAGCGATTCAATATATCTCGGAATCAATGTTTTTGGTCCACAGACTTTTACTTCTGCACCTTGCATTTGCAAAGCATATATATTGGATAAGGCAACTCTAGAATGCAGAATATCACCTACAATAACTACTTTTTTTCCGGCAACATCACCTAGTTTTTCTCTAATAGAATAACTGTCCAATAAAGCCTGAGTTGGATGTTCGTGCGCGCCGTCGCCTGCGTTTACGATACTTGCTTTGACATTTTTAGATAAAAAATAAGCCGCTCCGGGATTGGAGTGGCGCATTACAACCATATCCACTTTCATCGAAAGGATATTATTAACAGTATCAATCAGGGTTTCTCCTTTTTTAACCGATGACTGAGCTGCAGAAAAACTGATCACATCAGCAGATAAACGTTTCTGCGCTAATTCAAAAGAGAGTTTGGTTCTGGTACTGTTTTCGAAGAAAATATTGGCAATGGTAATATCTCGTAATGAAGGAACTTTTTTAATCGGTCTATTAATGACTTCTTTAAAATGATCTGCCGTTTCAAAAATCAGGTTAATATCATTCTCGTTGATATATTTGATTCCTAATAAATGATTTACGCTTAATTCTTTCATCTTGTGTGTTTATATATTTTGTTTAATCGTTTATTTCTAAAATCGTTTAATCGTTTGGTTTTTCCGATTAAACAATTAACCGGTTAACCGATTAAACTAATTTGTCACTAAGTGAACAACATCTTCACCATCATTTTCCTGCCAGCTTACAATTACTTTTTCGCCATTAATAGCATCTACCTGACGACCGCGATAATCGGGCTGAATTGGTAAATGACGGCTAAAACGTCTGTCTATTAAAACTAACAATTCAATTTCTGAAGGTCTTCCAAAAGATTGAATGGCTGTTAACGCAGAACGAATACTTCGACCGGTAAACAATACGTCATCTATAAAAATGACTTTTTTGTCTTCGACTATAAAATTGATTTGAGTTTTGTTGGCTTCAAGTGGTTTTTCTGTACGACGAAAATCATCTCTAAAAAAAGTGATATCCAAATAACCCAAAGAAATCTCCGGAACCTGATATTCGTTTTCTAATATTTGTTTTAAACGTTCTGCCAAAAAAACGCCTCTTGGCTGAATTCCCACTAAAATAGTATTGGAGAAATCAAGATGTTTTTCGATTAACTGACAAGCCAAACGGTGAAGTATAATAGTAACTTCTTTTGAATTAAGTAATACTTTCTGGCTCATAATTAATTGTAATGATTGGTCGGGCAAATATACGGAATCTGATTTTATTTGTTGGGGTGTTGGGGTTGGAAATATTTTTTGATTAATATCGTACTTTTAAGGTTTATTACTAACTTTTTGTAATTTATGAGATTAAAATATATTTTAGCTAAACAAAGAGATGATTTTGCATTTATAAAAAACATTAAATTTAAAACAAATTAATTGTGAACAATCTTTAAACTAATCCAAACATTTCAACGTAATTTTTATGAAACAAATATTACTATTATTACTCATATTTCCCTTTTACTTATCTTTCTCTAACTCAACCCCTAACGTAACAAAAAAAGAAACTACATTACAAAAAGTTGAAATTATTAATAAGTCATTTGACCAATTAGTCGAAAAACTAACTAAAGAAAAAGAAGACAATAATTCCATTTGGAATATTATAGGTCCCTTATTAATCGGATCTGCACTTACATTAGTTACACAGTTATTAATTGATTCATGGAAAAATCGCAAAGAAAAAGTGATAAACCAGCAAAAACTTATTTCTAGAGGACGTGCAAAAACTTATTTAATAGTCCAAATTTTAAAAGATTTGGCAATGTATAAAGTTCATAAGCAATATTACTTAAGGGCGTATCAAATTGGTAATGATGAAGATGATTTTAAAAAACATTATGAAAAAGGGCAACAACAAAGAGAAACGGAAACAAAATTGGATGATAATATTGCTGAATACTTCCAAATTGTTACTGAATATGCAATCTTAACAAAAAACATAGATCACTTTCAAGAACATTTTCAAGACATTTTTAATTTTCACCATGCCAAATCTTCAAAATTTACAAATTGCCAAACATTGACTCAACTTACAGCTGAATTAGAAACTGAAGAAATTAATTTGAATAACAAATATTTAAAACTAATCGAAATATTGGAAAAAATTCAAAAAGCAATGAAATAAATTTCCCCTCTAAATTATATTTCATCTCCAAATCCTAAAACATTTCCCAAAAATTCTGTAACACATTTCCCTGATTCCTGAAGTAATTTTAATACTGAATTTAAAAACTCAGAATCATGCAAAATAAAATACTAAGATTGTTAATGGTATTTGTAATACTGTTTTCATTTACAAGCTGCGAAGTTATAGGAGACATTTTTAAAGCCGGAATGGGATTCGGGATATTTATCGTAATTTTTATTATTGCGATAGTTATTTTCATCATTGCCAAGGTTTTCGGCAGCAAATAATAAAATAAACAAATAAAAAATCCCAAATTCCAATTTAAACTCGGAGTTTGGGATTTTTTTTATGGATGTTGAACTTTGTCAAAGTTTAAAACTTTGACAAAGTTGTAAGATCAAAATTGGAATTTTTGGAATTTGGGATTTTTATAATTGGAATTTTAAATTTTAAAGATTGTACATCTTTTTTCTTTGTTCCTGAATTTTTTCATCATCAAGATATTCATCAAATGTCATGTAACGATCGATAACTCCGTTTGGCGTTAATTCTACAATTCGGTTACCTACAGTTTGAGCAAACTCGTGGTCATGTGTTGTAAAAATCACAGAACCTTTAAAGTTTTTCAAAGAGTTATTGAAAGCTGTAATAGACTCCAAATCTAAGTGATTTGTTGGCTCATCAAGCATTAAAACGTTAGCACGCTCCATCATCATTCTAGACAACATACAACGTACTTTTTCTCCTCCTGATAAAACTCTTGATGTTTTTAAAGCTTCTTCTCCAGAGAAAATCATTTTTCCTAAGAAACCTCTAATAAATACCTCATCACGCTCTTCTTCCGTTTTAGCATATTGACGTAACCAATCTACTAAACTTAAATCATTTTCGAAAAAATCGTGGTTTTCTGCTGGTAAATACGCCTGGTTTGTTGTAATTCCCCAGTCAAAAGTTCCAGAATCTGCTTTTTGTTCGTTGTTTAAGATTTCGTAGAAAGCCGTTGTTGCACGAGAATCTTTAGAGAAAAGAACGATTTTATCGCCTTTTGCCATATTCAAGTTAATATCTTTAAACAAAACTTCTCCATCTACAGATGCAGATAGGTTTTCTACGTTTAAAATTTGATCTCCAGCTTCACGATCCTGATCGAAGATAATCGCAGGGTAACGACGGCTTGAAGGTTTGATTTCAGAAATATTCAATTTAGAAATCATTTTTTTACGAGAAGTTGCTTGCTTCGATTTCGCCACGTTTGCACTAAAACGACGAATAAATTCTTCCAACTCTTGTTTCTTCTCTTCTGCTTTTTTGTTTTGCTGCGCACGTTGTTTTGCCGCCAATTGGCTAGACTCGTACCAGAACGTATAGTTTCCTGAGTAGTGATTGATTTTTCCGAAATCAATATCAGAAATATGTGTACAAACCGCATCTAAAAAGTGACGGTCGTGAGATACCACAATTACAGTATTTTCGTAGTTTGCCAAGAAATTTTCTAACCAAGCGATGGTCTCAAAATCCAAGTCGTTGGTAGGCTCATCCATAATCAATACATCAGGATTTCCGAAAAGTGCCTGTGCCAAAAGCACACGTACTTTCATTTTTCCTTCCATATCAGACATTAATGTATAATGATCTGATTCTGAAATTCCTAAGTTAGACAACATTGCCGCAGCATCAGAATCGGCGTTCCATCCGTTCATTTCTTCAAACTGAACTTGAAGCTCCCCTATTCTATCAGCGTTTTTGTCGTTGTAGTCTAAATAAAGTTCATCCATTTCTTTTTTAACAGCGTACAGAACTTTATTTCCCATCAAAACCGTTTCCAAAACCGTATGTTCATCAAACAAGTTGTGATTTTGGGTTAAAACCGACATACGTTTTCCCGGTTCTAAGTGAATATGCCCGGAAGTTGGGTCCATATCACCTGAAATGATTTTTAGAAAAGTTGATTTTCCAGCACCATTGGCTCCAATAACGCCGTAAATATTTCCGTGAGTGAATGTGGTATTTACTTCGTCAAACAAAATTCGTTTGCCAAATTGAACTGATAAATTATTGACTGTTAACATGAATGTCTTTTTAATTAATTTGGTGCAAAAGTAAGGAAAAAGGTTCAGAGTTGCAAAGGTGCTAAGGTGCTAAGTTTTTTTATTGTTAATAGTGTTTCTCGCAATCCCGATATCTATCGGGAGCGAAAACGCAAAGTTTTTTTTAAGACAAGTATTATCACACAAACTTGTCATCCTGACGAAGGAAGGATCTTCGTAAGTATCTCCGTAATAATAAGCCAATCTTTGTAGAGTTTCTAGTGGAGATTCCTCGTTCCTCGGAATGACAAAAAATGGGGCTACTTTGCCTGAAAACATTGCGATTTTATTCTTAATAGCTATTGAAATAAAAGATTAAAATTCTACTTTATACCTATTATTTTACCCAATCTTGTCATTTCGAGGAACGAGAAATCGCACACGGGATTTCGCAAAGTTTGTCGCCAATCTTTGTAGAGTTTCTAGTGCGATTTCTCCTTCGTCGAAATGACAAAAAACGGGGTTACTTTGCCTAAAAACGTTGAGACTTCATTCTTAATAGCTATAGAAATACAAAATTAAAATTCTGTTTTATAATTATTATTTTACCCAATATTGTCATTTCGACGAAGGAGAAATCTTCGCAAGTGGCTCCCTACAGAAATGTCGCCAATCTTTATGGAGTTTCTCGTGGAGATCCTTCCTTAGTCAGGATGACAAGATTGTGTTGAATTGCAAAATGTAAATACTTTGTCGAGTTTCTCGTGGAGATTTCTCCTTCGTCGAAATGACAAAAATGGGGCTACTTTGCCTGAAAACTTTTCGACTTCATTCTTAATAGCTATCGAAATAAAAGATTAAAATTCTACTTTATACCTATTATTTTACCCAATCTTGTCATTTCGACGAAGGAGGAATCGCACGCGGGATTTCGCAAAGTTTGTCGCCAATCTTTGTAGAGTTTCTAGTGCGATTTCTCCTTCGTCGAAATGACAAAAAATGAGAAAACACCTAACTTTTTGCATCTAACATTTAACTATTTACAACTTACTTTCTTTCGCCAAAGCCACTTCTAAACTTTCAAAATTTGGAAGCACTTTAGAAATCATACCTTCTTTGTTTAAAATAAAATGTGTTGGGAATGAATTCAACTGTAAAGCATTATTCATGTATTCTTTCATGTCTGGAATTACAGAATATGAGAGTGGTTTTCTTGCCAGAAACGTTTTTAACTGCTCTACGGAATCTTCGGCTAAACTCATGAAGACGATATCTTTTCGGTCTTTGTATTCTTCGACTAATTTATTTACCTGCGGAAATTCTCTGATACATGGCGTGCAATGAATGTACCAGCACTTTATAACAATGATTTTTCCTTTCATTGATTCATTCGTAACCAAATTTCCGTTTAAATCTTTAAATGAAAATTGCGGAAATGCCGTCCCTTCCATTTTAAAGTTTTTATAAGCATCAAAACCAATTTGGTTAATGGTTGCTTTTATGCTGGTATCTGTTTTTGGCTGAATTTTGAATAGTTTGTAAACATAAATATTCGGCTCAGATTTTAATCGGACTGGAATGAAGTTTCCGTTTGCAAGCTGATCTAAAAATGTTTCTTTTGAGATTTCTTTTGAAAGAACATCCAACGCCGTAAAATCTCTTGAAAGCATAATGTTTTTGCTTTGATAAACAGACCAATCACTAAAAGTTTTTTGAATTTGAATTGGATCTACTTCGGGATTTCCGAGTTTATTTTGAGCTGTGCTTATTGTGAATATGAAAAGAAGTGTAATTAAACTGATGAATTTCTGCATGGATTCTGAAACAATTGTATTTGAATTCAAAAGTAGTGAAAGTTTTTTTAACCGCTAAGGTGCTAAGGTTTACGCAAAGTTCGCTAAGGTTTTTTCTTTATTTGGATTGAAGACTGAGCAATTCAGTAAGTTCAATATCCAAAGCATTTGCAATTCTAATAAGTGTTTTTATACCAGTGTTTATTTTAGCCCTTTCAATTCTACCAATCTGATTTCTTGGAATACCACAATAATCAGCTAATTTCTGCTGAGATAATCCTTTTTTTTCACGTAATTTCTTAATGTGAATCCCAAGATTTGTAATAAAAACTTCTTCTGAAATATTCATATTTCAAAAGTCATAATATTTTTTTTGAAACATGACACAAATTTGTGTCATAAATAATATATTTGTAAAAAACATAAGATTATGACTACACAAAACCTTTCAAATGAAATTCAGACTAGATTAAACAATCTTTTTACAGATGAAATTGATTGTAAAGAAATGGCAAAAATGATACGCGAAATAAACTACGCGCTTTCATTATCTACCATGCGAGATCATGAAAACATAAAATCTGAAATAAAGAATATTGATGATAATTTTTACTGGCTCAATAAACTTGCAGAAGTTTTAGACCCCTATTTTGAAGTTTAAAATTAGAATTTGTTACAAACAAAAAAAACCCGACAATAAAATTGTCGGGCTTATAATGCGTTCCCCAAGGTGAAAACCAAATAACAAATCACCTCAGTTTGCGCATTTATTCGAAATATAAAATCAGATTAAAAAATAAATAACCAAACTCAATTTTAACCTCCCCAATTTTTTATTTCTAAATTTTGCATTCATCGTACTAAAACCTTAGTTTAAAAAGTTCATTACTTTGAATGATTTTTTGTGTCCTGCTTTGTCAGTTACAATAACTAAAAACAATTGTTTAGTTGAGAAACTTTGATTGTAAAGCACTACTTCTTTATTATTTTGAACGTTTCTGTGACTTGCTACAGATTGTCCGATTGTATTGAATACTTCAACCTGAGCAATATCTTCAGAATCGTTTGTTACAGACAATGCACTTCCTTTAAAGTAAGCTGTTGTAACACTGCTGTTTGAAGAAATATCATCTAGCGCTAATGTTTTTGCTGCTGATTGCGAAGCAAAATAAGCGGCATAGGCTTTAGACAATTCAGATGAATTACCACAAGAAGATGCATCCCAGTTTACCGACCAAGTCATTAAACCTCTTAAAGAAGGATATGGTCCGCCTGGCTGCATTGTGTATGTTCTTCCTGTAAAAGTAGTTCCGGTTCTTAAATAATGCATGGCATTAATTCCTTCTGTCGGAGTTAAATAACCGCTACCTGCTGCACTTGGACATGCTGGTAATGCAATAAGAACTTTTGAAGCTGGTAAGCCATCAAAATGCATTCCTGTTGTACCAATGTTATACCCTTTTATAACCATATCGGTTAGGGCTGTAACCATGTTTGATTTTTTAGCTGAACCATAATATTGGCCATCTAATCCGTTTTCTCCACCTGTATTATACAATTGTACTGCTAACAAATCCATTTCATTACGTAAGTTTTGAATAATTGGCAAGAAAGAACCAAAAGTATCTGTATAAGTAGAATATCCACCTTGTACATATTGTGTTTCCGGAGCTGCAGTTAATAAAAAGCCAGGGCCATAGTATGCTTTTAATTCTTTGAAAGCATCTACTACGTTCTTTAATCTTGGATAAGCAGAAATACCCGCATAAGAAATATCTCTTAAACCTCCTGCATTAAAATTCATCGATCCGCCTTCAAAATCAATATCAACTCCATCAAATTGATACTCGTCAATAATCGCTTTTAAACCATTTACAAAAATATTTTTTTGCGTTACATTGTCTAAAACAACGTGACCGTTTTGACCTCCGATAGAAACAATAACCGGAACTCCACTATCTCTTAATGATTTGATATCATTTTTCAACAATTGCTTATTGAAAACGCCATTGGTCAAATATCTAGTATCATTTGTAGTTAATACTGGTGTATAACCATCACGATTAACAGTTTCTACGAAAGAATAATCAACTACGTTAAACTTACTTCCCACCATTTGAGAAAAATATAAAAATGGTGCACCTGTATTTTCCCAGGAATGTGCGTATCCTAAAAGAACTTTAGATGGAAGCGGAATGAATCTGTTAGTACTTACAGTCGCAATTTTAATTGTATTGTTTAATGTAGTTACGGCAGCTTTATTATCTGTTGCTTTTATTACAACCGGATAATCCTGATAAGCAGTTGGTGTAAAATTATACGAATAAGTATTATTTGTTCCTGCTGTCATATTATATGTACCTCCGTTTATTGTAATTGTAACTCCTGAAACCGTTCCGTCGCTATCAACAGCGGTAACTGAAATTGGCACAACCTGAAAAGTACTTTGGTTTACAGTAGTATTTGATGGTGAATTCCAAGTAATTACTGGTAACGAATTTGGGCAATTTGCACCAGAACAAGTTAATGTAAAACTGTATGTTTTTGAATCTGTTGTTCCGTTTGATGCAGTAGCTGTAACAGTTAACGTATGAGAAAGCGAAAACTGATTTGCAACTGGTGTCCAAACTGATGTATAAGTTCCTGAAGAATTTGTAGCACTTATAGTTTGTCCATCTAAACTAAATACAACAGATGAAATTGTAGTGGCATCTGTAGCACTTAATCCAACACTTGCAACAAAATTAATTGCCGATCCTAAATTTATAGCAATCGCAGATGCTGTTGGCGCTGTAATGGTAACCACTGGTTTAGTCGCAACCACCGCTTCTCTATTAAAATTATAAACTGTTGGAGTTGTTGGAACTGCAAAGTTGGCTAAGTTATTTGGATAATAAGTCACGTCGCCATTTTCCCATCCATTTAGTTTCAAACTTAAAATTTGTGTATAACCCGCTACAACTGAATTATCGAAAGTATAATTTCCTGATGCATCTGTTACTGCCAGAACGCTTTTCCAGTTGTGTGTGCTATCTGTCCAAGGTAAAACGATTTCTACTTTTGCACCAGAAACAGGAGTAGTTCCGTTTTTAACTGTTCCGCTGATTAGGTTTGTCGCTGCCGCTAATGCAACTCTTGCCGTTGAAGTTGTATTAAAATTGTAAACGGTTGGAGTTGACGGAACAGGAAAGTTTGCCAGATTGTTTGGGTAATAATTTACTTCTCCGTTTGACCAAGTGTTTAATTTTAAACTTGTAACAGTAGTATAACCGTCTGTAACAGAATTATCAAAACTGTATTTTCCTTGTGCGTCAGTAGTTGCAATTACACTTTTCCAGTTGTGTGCATTATCTGTCCAAGGTAAAACTAGCTCTACTTTTGCTCCCACAACAGGAGTTGATCCGTTTTTAACCGTTCCGCTAATTTTACTTGTCGTTACAATAACGTCTTGTGCGAAGTTTAGTGTTTTATTAGCATTCAGATTAGAATAAACTGTTGAAGCCGGTGTAAAAGTTTGTCCGCTTAAAGCCGCTGTTACTGTATAATTTCCTGCAGCTGGTAAACTTAATGAATAAGTTCCGCTTGCATTTGTTACAGCAGTAATATTTCCTCCTGTAGAAGATGCTGTAACTGTTACGCCAGAAACCGGAGTTGTAGTATTCAAAACTGTTCCGCTTACTGTATAATAAACTACTGCTGCACCTTGTGTGAAATTCAACGTTTTATTTGCACTAATTGCATTATAAACTGTGGAAGTTGGTGTGTATGAAAATCCTGTTTTTGCAGCAGTAATTGTAAAGTTAAGACCCGCTGTTAAACCTGCAATGCTATAAGCACCACTTGCATTTGAAACCGCAGTTAAAACTGTTGAACCTGATGTTGCAGAAACTGTAACTCCAGATACTGCAGTTGTTCCGTCAAGTACAGTTCCGCTTACGGTGTAAGTTGGCTGTGATCCGTTGATGATAACTGCTGTTTGATTTTGAGTAACATTTATTAATGTTACCGGAGTAAAAGTATAACTCGCTTTTGCAGCTGTAAGATTATAATTTTGTCCAGAAGTTAAATTATTGAAAGTAAAGTTACCAGTTGTTGAAACCACTGTTTGCAATACCGTATTTGCAGCATCACGTAATTCTACTGTAACATCTGTAACTAAAGCTGATCCGTTTTTTACAGAACCAGAAATACTTACTGTTCCCGGAACAACGCTTCCAAATGAAGTATCAACCTGAGTTAATAATGAATTTGGAATTGAACCTCTTGTATCCTGAGACAATTCCCAAATCATACCTCCCCCAAGGTTTTTTGATTTAATGTATTGTACTTTTAAATCCATTGACTGCTTATCTTCATAACTGATAAACTGTTTTAAAGTAGCATTATATAAGTAAGGAACTTTTGTAGTATTGTCAAAATAACGAACCCATCCTGCCGAAGCAGCACTTGCTGTTACCTGCATTGTATTTGGATCTAAGTAAGCATGTGAGTTGGTAACCGGATTTCCGACTAAATCACAAATCTCGATACTTCCCGATTTTTCACAAGCTCCGGCACCATCCCATGTTCCTGTTGGATTTTGTGGATTTGTACATCCTCCAACAATATCTCTTGGAGCCGAAACGAATAATCCGTTTGTTGAGTTAGTAGCAACGTGATCGAATTTTTTTCCATAAAACGGTAATCCCATGATTAATTTATTTGCAGGGAAACCAATTACATTTAAATATTGATTAGTTAATTCGTCCAATGATTCTGATTGTGTTGCACCATACAACGGATCATTTGGATTTCCACTTGCGTATAAAGGAGCATTATAGCATGTTTTGTCATACCAGTTTCCTCCAAAATCATATCCGAAATAAGTGATATAATCGCAGTAAGTGGAAATATCTTCACTCATTCCGTATTGTGCTCTGTTATTTGGTCCTAAATACTGTTTAGAAACATTTCTAACATTGTTTCCTGCAGCAATAGTGATTAATTTATTTGGCATTGCCTGACGCATTGCTTTCAATAAAAGCACTAAATTTTTGTTGTCATCCGGACTGTATTTTTGTGGAGGAACAGGTGCTCCATTCACAATTTCAGTACCGTCGGTTCCGCCAGAAAGAGGATATTCCCAATCTATGTCGAAACCATCAATAAAAGGATAAGTAACAATAAAGTTTGCCATATCTGCTGCCAAAGCTGCTCTTGCAACCGGGCTTGCTGCGATCGGAGAAAGATCTTGGCCTTTTGTCCATCCGCCTACAGAAATTAAAACTTTTAAATGTGGATACTTTTCTTTTAATTTTTTCAAATCATAAAAGTTACCTTTAACAGGAGCATCCCAAGGAATTCCACCTTCCATATGCTCAAAATCGGCATAGGTATCCAGGCATTTTAACTTTGTATTCTCGGGATGAGCGGGATCGTAAGTTGTCCCGTAAAAAGAATAATTTAGATGCGTCAATTTACTTCCATCTATCTTCGGAACATTGAAATCCCGGGCATAAATAGACCATTGAGCATAATACCCCACTACTTTTTTTCCGTGAGCCGGCTGGGCTAACGCGAGTAAGGGAAACAGTAACAAAAAGAGCAATCTGTAATAATGTTTCATAATTAATAAATATTGGTTAATAGAAAATAAATAATTGGGCCACAGCTGCTAAAAAAGCAACCGGGTTTCGCTCAATCGCAAATTGGAAGTCTGCAATCGACTGGAAATAAACTCAAATTACATTCTATAGATAAATATTACTATTACTAACTAGTCATAATCAATAGCAAATAGTCTTGGTTAAATATTTATTTATAATTTTTTCAAAAAATTAATATAAAATACGCAAGCAGATAAATTTGGGGATAACTCATCAATCTTAAATACTTTTTTTGTCATGTTTTTTTATTCTTTCTATTTGGTTTTAAAGGGTTATTACTATGGTTATTTGTGTTCTAAAATTATTTTTTCTTTTAAAATCGGGTTTGATTTTTTTTGTGTTTTGTTAAAATTATCTCTACCAAAAAACTCTGGTAGAGATAAATTAAATTCAGATAATCTAATCACAAAACTTACTAAACATCACTAACTCAAACCAAATTTTATAATAGTTTTTTCAGGCTTTTATAAACTGCCAACTCAACATCTGCATGCTCTTTTGTATTGCATTCTTCAATTAAGTTTTTCAAATCATCAACTTTTAAAGTTGTTTTATTGTCTAAAACCAGTAGCATTTGTTCTGATGCATTACTTATTTTTTTTGCTAATGGAAGAACTGGCTGTACAAGCGGTGCATTTGCACTTAATTCATTTAATTCTTTATTTAAAGCAATCCACTTATTGAAAAATGCTGCTACTTTAGCTTTATTTTCCGGCGTTTTACTGCTTAAATATTGTGCTACTGCATCATCAAAAGCAAGTGCATCTTTTGCATCTGGTCCGCAGGCATCAGCAAAAAGTGTTAATGGAGAATACATTTGATATTCTGTTCCGCCTTTGTTACGCGTATATCCTTTTAATGGTTCGCAAACATTTGAAAATTCTTCTAAGGCATTAATCTTTTGGTTATTTGCAATATTTCTTAAAATCACTGCTTTATTACGAATATGTGTTAATCCCAATTCCTCCAATCTGAATGAATTATAATCCATACGTTTACGCATACTGGCAATATCAGTAATATCTTCTGCCGACCAAAGTCTTTCTGCAATTGCAGCGGTTCTTGGCCAAACTCTTGAATCTATCGTTGTTGATGATGCAAGCTCTGTCCACATTGTAGCTTCTCCGCCTAAAATTCTAGCCTTTTCTTCAGCTGATAAAGTAGCTCCTTTTGGCATTGGGTCATTTAAATAATGACTTTCAACCGGATACATTAAATCAATATAATAACCGTTTGACAGTACTGTTTTATACCCTTTTTTCACTGCATCAACCAACGATTGTCCTGCAACAACTCCTTCATTTGGTCCTCTCCATGAATGGATAATAGCATCTTTTGACATGTTTTTTGTCAAAATCTCTTCCCATCCCATTAATTGTTTTCCGTGTTTTTTAAGCATCGGCACCAATTGCATCGTAAAATAAGTCTGCAATTCGTGGTTTGTAGTTAAATTATTTTTCTTTTTAAACTCCTGAATTTTTGGATTTGCATCCCAGTCTTTTCCTTCGTTTTCATCTCCACCAATATGGAAATAAGCTCCGGTAAATAATGGACAAACCTCATCAAAAATTTCGCTTAGCAATTGATATGTTTTAGGATTTGAAGGATCTAATGTTGGCGAAAAAATACCTGCATTTCTTTCAATTCCATAGGTAGATATTGCTGTACCCTGAATATTTTTTTCGGAAGTTCCTCCAGTCAATGTAATTACTTTACTTCCGATTTCCGGATATGCTGTAAGTATTGCCGAACCGTGACCAGGAACATCTATTTCGGGAACTATTAAAATACCGCGCTCATCGGCATATTTTACGATATTTTTAATTTCCTCTTGTGTATAATACATTCCATCAGACGCTAATTGGATTAGCTTCGGATGCTTTTTCATTTCAATTCTCCATCCCTGATCATCTACTAAATGCCAGTGAAAAACATTCATTTTCATTGCTGACAGTCCGTCAATGTTTCTTTTGATAACATCAATTGGCTGAAAATGTCTTGAAGCATCAATCATTAAACCTCTCCAGGTAAATCTTGGAAAATCTGAAATTTGAGAAACCGGAAAATAAAATGATGTATTGTTATTCTGCAACATTTGCAATAAGGTTTCAAGACCGTGTAAAGCCCCTAAATCGCTCGTTGCATTTATTGTAATTTTGTTTTGTTTAATATCTAAATGATAACTTTCATCTTCATATAGACCAATTTTTCCGCTTTTAGTACAGTTAATCTGAAGTTCTGCTGTTGGTACTTCATTTAATTTTTCGATAAAACCTTGTTCAAAAAATATACCTGTCCTGCCATCTAAGCGACGTAAAAAACGAGTTACTCCTCCATAAATTCTTGGATTTGGGTTTCCGGTAATGTTAACTTTAAAATTTTTGGTTAAAGCAAAATTCCCATCGTTTAAAACAACACTTTGAGGCCACGGCATAAGATTTAATTGCTCTTTTTGAATTTGAGCATTAGATGTTAAACCCGCTAATAGTAGGACAAATAAATATTTCATTTTAGTTTTTTTGTAATGATGTTATCCTGAGACAACATTAATAAATAGATAAAAGAAACTCAGAATGATCTCTAGTGATTCCTCACTAATCGCTATAAATCAATCTGAATTTTGCATATGATTCGCCTCTAACCCCGAATCATAAAATTATTTTAGTAATCAAAACGTTTAAAGGCTTCGATTGCTTCGTATTCTGCAAGACCTAATTCATCATACAGAATTGCAGTATTTTTATTTCGGTCTTCTGCACGTACCCAAAATTCTCTTGAATCATTTCCTTGAAACATCACTCTGTCTTTTTGAGACTGGTGGTATAAAATTGCATGACGTTTTAGTAATACTTCTGATGGAGAAAGCGGCACTGCCATATCAATTTCATTAATATCCCATTCCTGCCATGCTCCACGGTACAGCCACAACCAACAGTCATCCATGTATTTTTCATGCTTCAATTCTCCCATTGCTGCGAAAATTGCATTCAGACAAACTTCATGTGTTCCGTGCGGATCTGCAAGATCTCCTGCTGCAAATACCTGATGTGGTTTTATTTTAGCAATAATATCTTTTACAATTGCAATATCTTCCGGTCCTAAAGGATTTTTCTTCACCTGTCCGGTTTCATAAAACGGAAGATCTAAAAAATGTGTTTTTTCATCTGTTAATCCAATGTATCGGGTCGCCGCATAAGATTCTCTTCTTCTGATAAGTCCTTTTAATTTTCGAACTTCTAAAGAATCAATCTGGTTTCCTGATTTATTGTTTAAGAATTTAATTACTGATTTGAAGTTAATATCTGCCACAGCTTCGCCAACAAAATCGTTGCTTACTTCTGCAAATTTTAATGCCTCATCATCTGTAACTGCTATATTTCCGGAGGTCTGATATACTACATGTACATCGTGCCCTTGTTTTATCAATTTTGAAAAAGTTCCTCCCATAGAGATAACATCATCATCTGGGTGCGGACTAAAAAGAATGATTCTTTTTTTAGCAGGATTGGCTCTTTCCGGACGATGCGAATCGTCAGTGTTTGGTTTTCCACCCGGCCATCCTGTAATGGTATGCTGCAATACGTTGAACATATTAATATTCAAATCATAGGCAGAACCTTCTTGTGCCAAAAGATCAGACATTCCATTGTTGTTGTAATCTCTGTCTGTTAATTTTAATATCGCTTGTTTTGTTTTTTGGCACAACCAAACAATCGCTTTACTTTTTAATTCTTGTGTCCAAATGCATTCTCCTACTAACCAAGGTGTTTTAAAACGTGTTAATTCTGACGCTGCAGACTGGTCTAAAACAAAAGTTGCATTAGGATGATTTTGTAAAAATGTTGCGGGAACTTCTGAGCTTATATCTCCCTGAACGGTTCTTTTAATAATTTCTGCTTTGTTTTGTCCCCATGCCATCAATACAATCCTTTTGGATCTCATAATGGTAGAAACTCCCATTGTAATGGCTCTTTTAGGAACGTTGTCTATACCATTAAAATCTGATGAAGCATCTACTCTTGTAATATGATCTAGAGTAATAATGCGAGTACCTGAGTTAATGTGCGATCCAGGTTCGTTGAAACCTACGTGACCTGTACGACCGATTCCTAATAACTGAAAATCTAATCCTCCTGCACTTTTAATATTCATTTCGTAATCGATACAATATTGATTCAATTCATCAATAGAAACTGTACCATCAGGAATATTAACGTTTTCAGGTTTAATATCAATGTGATTAAAAAGATGCTGATGCATGAAATAATGATAGCTCTGATTGTTTTCTTTTGACATTGGATAATATTCATCCAAATTAAAAGTAATTACATTGCTAAAGCTCAACCCTTCTTCTTTGTGCATTCTAACTAATTCTGCATATACTTTTATTGGTGAAGAACCCGTTGCTAAACCTAATACGCAAGATTTGTTTTTCTCTTGTTTAGATCTGATCAATTGCGCAATTTCCTGTGCTACAATTACTGAAGCTTCGGCAGAATTTTTAAAGATTTCATTATGAATTTTTTCAAATCTGGTCTCTTCAAATTTTCCAGCGCTCTTATAACTAATATCAGGTTTTATTTCTAAAGCACTTTTCATTTCTTTTTGGTTTTTTGGTATGTACAATTTTGGTTTTTTAAAATGGTATAAGCAATTTGCACTGCTTATACCATTTACTAACCAAACTTAAATATTCTTGTAATCTCTCTATTATTAGAATTTATTAACTCCAGTATCCCACCAAAGTCTTGTTGCTCCAGTATCAACTCCTCCTAAAAGACTCACACCTTGTGCATAGCCTGCTGGGTTTGAAGTTTTCTCATTTACATAGAAATTCAATCTTCTAACAAATGTACCATCTGGAATTTTTCCTCCAGAGAAGTTATTTGCAGGTAAAAATAATTTTGGATATCCAGTTCTTCTTGTTTCAGCCCACGCTTCTTGTCCGTCAGGGAAAATAGCAATCCATTTTTGAGTAATAATTTTTTGCAATTTCACTTCGTTAGACGCAGCATCAGACCATTTTACTGTTACCAAATTTTGTGCAGCAATATTATTTGTAGCATTTAATGGGTCTGTAAAAGCAGCTGGTAATGCAACATCATCATTAGTATAAGTTGATGCGCTTCCTGCACCAAGTTGTGCAAATGAAGTTGCAATTCCTGACTCATAAAATGATTGAGCAGATCCACCAACATTCCATCCCTTTAATGCTGCTTCAGCTTTCAGGAAGTGAGATTCAGATGCATTAAACCAAGGAATCATGTCATTTTCTACAATAGGTCCAACTTTAGAGAATAAATCTGCTTTAGCTGTTCTATAATCGGCATCAACAATAGATCCCATTCTAATACCTTGGTAAATACCTCCGGTACCTGTGTGAAAGAAAGTTGCTCTTCTTGGATCATTATAACCATTCATAATAGAAGTAATTGCTCCACCTGCGTTGATATCTGCCCAAGGACCTGTATAAGTTTTAACAGGGTGTTCAGCTAAATAAGCCATATTCTCAAGATTTGTTGTAATTACACCATAACCTGCAAGAGCTGCTTCACCTTCTGCTTTTGCTTTAGCCGGGTCTACGTTAGAAATTCGCATTGCTAAACGCAAACGTAAAGAGTTAGCAAATTTTAACCAATTCAATACTTTACCTTTAGCTGTAGTACCATCTGTTGGATCATTAATATCTGTGAAGAAAGTTACGTTTTCAGCTTTCTTATCTGGATCTGCAGCAAGTTCTGCAGCAATTTTAGTATTTAAAATATCTACAGCTGTTTTTAATTCAACAAAAAATTGATCATAAACTGCTTTTTGAGAATCGTAAGGAGTTGTTCCGTCAGGGTTTCCAAAACCGGAATATACAATTGGTCCGTAATAATCAGTTGTTTTATGCATTGCATATACTTTTAAGATTAAAGACCAGGCATAAAACTGAGGATATTTTTCTTTTGTTAATTTCTCAAGATTATAAGCATTTACCATTTCTCTTTGATACTTCTGAACCCATTCAGCACCATTCCAACCATCTAGTAAAGCATAGGTAGAGTTGTTTGCATTACCTTCAAAATCATGAGGCGTCCCCATATATCCCGAAAAGATATCTGCATTTAAGTTAAACTGAATATCTCCCTGCCAATCATCTGCAACCAGGATATACATTCCTCTTTGCATTGTTTTAAGAGGCGCCTTTACCTGATTAAAATCCTGTTCTATCTGACCGTTACTAAAACCAGTCTCGTTAGTATTTATATCCTCAAAGTTACTTGTACAGCTGGCAAATGCAAGAGCTAAAGCTGAACCAAATATTAATAATTTATTTTTCATCTGTGAATTTTTATCGTTAATTAAAATCATTTTTATTGATTTATAAGCCAACCCATTTAGGGCTAAATTGTTTGTTGTTTTACATTTTTCTACATTCAATCAACAAACAAGATTCTCTTACAACAACCAAAAGGTTTTGTCCTTTTATTATATTATTTAGAAAGTTAAATTTAAATTAACACCAATACTTCTTGTTGATGGAGCACCAAAAATATCAACACCTTGTAATCCTTCTCCAGAACTTAATGTTACGTTTGGATCAAACGGAGCATCTTTGTAGAAGAAAAATAAGTTTTTACCAACAAGTGCAAGATTCACTGATTTAAAGATTGTTTCTTTACTGAAGTCGAAAGTATATCCTAATGAAAGCTCACCTAATTTAACATTTGTTGCTTTGTACATATACTCTCCAGTAGCACCAGCTCTATCTCCAACTGAACCGTAGTACTTTTCTGCAGTCATTACAGTTACCGGATTTCCTTTATCATCAATTGCGTTTACTTTAACTCCTCCAGCATCTCTTGCATCACCTGACGCTTTAGATACACCATAAGAATCCATCATAGCCTCAGTTAAACTCATTACATTACCACCAAATCTACCATCAATAAGTACATTTAAAGTTAATTTTTTGTATTTGAAAGAGTTTGAAAAACCTAACATGAAATCAGGGTTTGAACTTCCCATGTCTACCCAGTCCGTTTTTTGAGCTACAGCTGCAGCTCCAGTACCAGCAAGTAGCATTTGACCTTGTTCATTTCTCAAAATATTCTTCCCTTGAATTGTCCCGAATGGTTGTCCTTGTTTCATAACATATCTGTAACTATTTGGATCTCCATTAGTCAAGATAACTGTACTAACATCTCCATTTGCACCTGTACCTAAATCAAGTACTGTATTTTTGTTTGAAGCATAATTTAATCCTAGATCCCAAGAGAAGTTATCATTTGCAATTGCTTTAGCAGTTACAGAAATCTCAAAACCTTTATTTTCGATACTACCAGCATTAAATGCATAGTTTTGATATCCAGTAGTATTAGGAATTGGAGCCGGAGCAGTAATTAATTGATTTTTAGTTTCATTTCTGTAGTAAGTAAAATCAAATCCTATTCTATTATTCAAGAATCTCCACTCTGTACCAAATTCGTAAGAGTTTTGCATTTCCGGTTTTATAGAAGTTCCTGGTTTTGGACCAACATTTGGAGCTGTCACAATACCACCAACCAAAGTATTTACTGGTGTAGTTAAAAAAGGAGCAACATCATTACCAACCTCAGCATAAGAACCTCTTACTTTTGCATAACTTATTGCCTCTGGGAATGTTACCATTTGACTTAAAATAGCTGACAAACCTACAGAAGGATAAAAGAAGCTTAAATTATCTGTATTAACCAATGTTGATGACCAGTCATTTCTTCCTGTTACATCAAGATAAACCATATCTTTATAACCAATAGTTGCACTTGCAAAAACAGACTGAACTTCTTTTTTACCACCAATTGTGTGTGCATTTCTTTCAGCAGATACAAAGTTACCAGTATTAAACCAGTTTGCATTTACTAGGCCATTTTTTTGACCTGAATCACTTACAAAAGCATCATTAATTGTAGATTTTGTTAAACTCGTACCAACCGTAGCACTGAATGAGAAATCATCGTTGAATTTTGTATTAATAGTAGCGATTAAATCACCATATAACTGATAACTTTCACTATCTGAATAGATGTATCTACCTGTAGACGGAGCCAATGTTTCATTTGTTCCTGCATACATTCTTTTATCAAATGTATTATACAATCTGTTATAACCTCCTCTGGCTTTTACATTTAACCAGTTGTTTGCTTTATATGTAATAGCAGCAGAAGTAATTAATGATTGATTTTTATCGATAGAAGCGTTTCTGTTTAAAATCCAGCCTGGATTTTGAATAATATCTGAAGTCGCTGATGGCCATCTTTGAGTCATTAAGTTTCTAGAAGGATCAAACACTTCATAATTCTTGTAGTAATCATTAAAATCGTTACCTCTTGGAAACAAATAAACTCCTGTTAATGGGTTAAAATATAATCCATTTGTTGGCTTATTATTGATCTTTTGTTCAGCATAAGATAATGAAGCATCAACAGTTACTTTATCATCAAACAATTTAACACTTTGACGAAGTGCAATATTATTTTTCTTAAACTCGTTTGTTGGTATTACTCCATCAACGTTAGTGTTTGCGTAAGTAAGGCTAGTTGTTGCTTTCTCATTACCACCATTTATTGAGACAGAGTTAATCATTGTTACCCCAGTATTATAAAAACCTTTAACATGATCAGGAGAATTTTTTGCTGCTCCCCAAGATTTATCAGATGCGCCATCTGCACCATAATTAGTTTGAAATTCCGGTAAAGAAACTACATTATCTACAAATACACTTGCATTATAATTAGCTGTTACTTTTCCTTCTTTACCTTTTTTAGTTGTTATTAAGATAACACCATTTGCTCCCTGAGAACCATATAACGCAGAAGCAGAAGCTCCTTTAAGTACTGTCATAGATTCAATATCATCTGGATTCATCATTGAGATTGCATCTCCACCATCTCTGTTACCTCCGGCTGTATCACCAAAAACCTGGTTTGCCATAGCAGAAGTAGAGTTTAATAACGGAATTCCGTCAACAACATATAATGGCTGATTGTTTGTAGCAGATGAGTTACCACGAATAGTTACTTTTACTGCACCACCAGCTCCAGCAGAACTTTTTCCAACAATTAAACCTGCAACTTTTCCAGATAAACTATTCATTAAGTTGGCATCTTTAACTCTTGTTACCTCTTCACCTTTTACTTCTTGCGCAGCATAAGTAAGCGTCTTTTTTGATCTTTTAAGACCTAAAGAAGTTACAACAACTTCATTTAATGCATTAGATGCTGCCGGAATCATTTTTACATTAATTGTAGTAGCATCTCCTACAACTATAGATTGTGACTCAAGACCTACATAAGAGAAAACCAATGTTTGTCCTTTTTGTGCCTCGATTGTGAACAATCCGTCAAAATCAGTACTAGCCCCTTTTTGACTTCCTTGTACCGCAACAGATGCGCCTGGCAACGGCATCCCATCAGAACCTGTAATCACACCTTTAACATTCTTTACCTGAGCAAGCGAAACCTGCGCAGTAAAAACAATCATAAAGATTAAGAAAATTTTTTTCATGTTTATTTATTTTGTTAGTTATGGTGTAAATTTATTCTTAAGGGATTGTTAAAAAAAATAATTTATACAAACAGCTTCAAACTTTAAACAAACGACATAAAACATTCAATAATGCGCGTTACGAAAACGTTTTCAAATCGATATATTTTTATTTTTTAAGCATTATTCAATATTATATTCAACAAATCCACTTATTTAGTGAATATAATAAAATTTCACAACTACTTACAAAACAACCTTTTAGCAAAATAAAAAGCATCAATAAACGCTTTTAAATGATTATTTTAACAAAACATTAGTTCTATACTCCTTTTAACTTTTGCAGATTATTTAAAAATAAATGTCGTTGGTTTAAATATTAATTATTGCAGAGGCCTGTAGTTTTAATTTTCATCGAATTAAATTTTTTATGAATAACTTCTAAAAGAGAATATTCATCAAAAGAATCCTGAGCGAGTTCCCAAATCATAATTCCTCCGGTATTTTGTACTGCATATTCTACCTTTTTAGAAATTGTTGGTCTTCCGTTATAATATATCTTTCCTAATTCATCAAGATCAGCAAATTGTTTTCCTATTTCTACAATTTGTCCGTAAGTTGAACTTGTAACATCAGGAAATGTGAAATTATAACCATAAAATGGTACACCAAGCGTCAGTTTTTCACTGGGAACGTTTTGCATTTTGTGCCAAAAATCAATTCCATTAACGGCAAAATCAAAAGAGCTATGCTGGCCAGGGTTGTTTGGTGTCCAGGGCCCAGTGCTGTCATAAGCCATAATATTTAAAAAATCAAATGCATCCAAAGCTGTTGTACTGATGTTTTCAAATCTGGTAGTATTAGGCAATGCCGCCGTCATAATTTTTTTATGTTCTGAAAGACTTTTTTTTAATTCAATTACAAAATCACTATAACCAATTGTTACGGCATTCCATTCAAGATCTATATCAACACCATCTAAATGATGAAGCGCAACAAAATTTATAATATTCTGAATTAAAACTGGTCTGTTTTCTGGTTGATCTATAAGCCAAGACCAATTTGAGGCCTGTTCTTCTGAAATTACGCCTCCTGCCAAAGAAATACTTATTATAATATTAGGATTGGCCGATCTAGCATATTTAACAAGAGCATCAATATCTCCCGTAAAAATGATATTTCCATTTTTATCAGGATTTGCAAAAGCAATATTGAGATGTGTTAATTTGCAAAACTGAATTGAAGTCATTTTACTAAAATTATCCACCGATAAATACCCCACTATTCTAGCCGTTTTTGGCTTTAAATCTGTAACATCATTTCCTTTTTTAGCAGGACTACTGTAAACTGATAATAGCGAATTTATAAAGAAAAGAATGCCTAATAAGGCCTTATTACTGATCATAATTTTTAATTTTAATTAGATTGAAATAATACCGTATTAGGCATAGCTTTATTTTGAGATTTTACGTTAGTTTACATCCCACCAAACTTTATTTGTCCATTCATTCTTACCTCCCATTCTATCTAAAGCTTCCTGGAAATTCGCTCCATTTTTCTGCGCTTCATCATTTGGATAGTATAAACGTGTTGGAACAACTCCGCCTGTTTCTGAATCAGGATTTGTTATTGGTAATAATTTAGGGAATCCTGTTCTTCTCCAGTTTGAATATGCTTCGATACTGTTTAACAAATAAGTAACCCAAAGCTGCGTTGCAATTTGTTCTTTTTCTTGTCCGGCAACTAAAGGTTTGCTGTTTAAATAAGTATCTATTGCTCCTTGAGTTGGCAAAGCTGCCCCATAAATTACAAGTTGTCTGATCCCCGCTTCAACTCCTTTTTTATAATAATCGGCTGCAGAACCTGTAACCCATCCTCTATAGGCAGCTTCAGCCAACAATAATTGTGATTCTGAATAACTAACATGTAAAAAAGGAGTTGTTTTTAATTTTAAATATGGCTGAATTCCTGAAATTGCAGTAGATCCACCTTGCATTTCCCATTGAAAAACTCCGGGAGTATTTCCAACATATAATTCCTCTCCAGGAGCAGGAGCTCCTCCATTTGCTCCTCCTGTTTTAGGAGTTGCAAGCATTGTTAATCTAGGATCGCCATTGTTTCTTAAAAAATCGATCATCAGCGAACTGAAGTGATCTCCATTTTCGTTTCCGATAAAAGCATAGGATAATCCGTTTCCTCTAAAATCAAGTGCTCCCGGAGTATCATTAAAAGGATAATCCAGACATTTCATCAAACAGTTATCAGCATTACTTTCAAAAACACCATTTTGAAAGGCAGCTTTTGCTTGCTTTTCAGCTTCTGCCGGACTTACTTCTGAAATTCTCATAGCAAGACGCAAGCGCAAAGTATTGGCCAGTTTTTTCCATTTTGAAATATCCCCATTATAAAACTGATCTCCTTTTACCGTACCGCCACCATCATTTAGTTGAACAAACGCTTCTTCCAACTCTTTAAAGAAGGCATTGTAAATATCTTGCTGCTTGTCATATTTAGGGGTTACAATTCCTTTTGAGAAACCTAAACCAGCTTCGGAATAAGGAACATCTCCATACAAATCTGTAATACGCTGTGCAATCATCACCTTCATGATTTTTGCTACGGCATTCATGTTTACAAGAGCCGGATCTTTAGATGTATTTTCAATAATATCAACTGCGCTTTTTAGTTCATTAGCATATCCATTTCTCCATAAAGCGGTAGCATAATCATCATTTTTTTTGAATTTACTTCCAAATTCTGTCACGTTCCATGCTCCGGCATAATGTTGCACAAATCCTCCGGAATAAATCAAATTAGCTCTCCATTGATAATATCCATCACCAGACAAACACAATTGGGTAAAGGTTAGTTGTCCTGCAGGATTCGCAGATAACGCAACCGGATCTTTCTCCAGTGCATCAAAGTTTTCTGTACAGCCTGATAACGTAAGAACTACTAATGAGGCTATTATAATTTCTTTAAATTTCATAATTTCTTTTTTTAGAATGTAATTTTAAGATTAAAACCATATGATCTTCTAAATGGCAACGAACCATATTCAAAACCTTGTCCATTTCCTGAGGTATACATAGACTCCGGATCAATGTTTGGTAAATCTTTATTGATAGTGAATAAGTTTCTGGCAAATACCGACATATATATGGAGTTGATTTTTGCTCCCTCAAAAACACTTTTTGGTATTTGGTATCCTAAACTTACTTCTCTCAATTTCACATAAGATGCATCATAAATAAATGGTGCCGGTGTATTGTTAAATACAGAATTCCAATAATCTTGCGGATTTACAGGAGTTGTATTTTTTACATACACAGGATTAGCTTCTGTTCCTGTATTTACTACTCCGTTTGCCACGTAACCCGCTGTAGGAATCCAGGTTGCCTGACTGAAATTAGGATCATTTGCAACAGCCTGTGCTCTTGCTTCATTGTAGGCATCTCTTCCTTCTGTAGTAACATCAAGAAGTCCTTTTTGTGCAGCTAAAGAGTTTGTCATAGAAAAAACATCCATTCCAAATTTCATGTCAATTAAAAATTGAAGCGTGATGCCTTTATAAGAGAAACGGTTTGTTAAACCTGCTGCCCAATCCGGAAGACCTTTTCCTAAAGCCACTTTTGTATCTGTGTAAACAGGAAGTCCATTTGCTCCAACAATCATTTCTCCAGAAGGCGATTTTTGAAAATCTTTACCTATAATAGTTCCGTATTGTCCTCCAACTTGCGCAACAATCGCCGCACCAGCCCAACGAGCTTCAGAAATAGTATAAGTATCAATTTGCGGATGCAATGAAAGAATCGAGTTTTTATTTTTAGAAAAGTTCAAATCAATTCCCCATTCAAAATCTTTTGTTTTGATTGGTGTTCCTGATAAAAAGATCTCAATACCTTCATTACGAAGTTTACCCGCATTTACAGAAATAAACTCATATCCGGAAGTTGCAGAAGATGGTAAATCGATTGTCTGATCTGAAGTATCTTCACGATAAACTGTAATATCTGCTTTTAATCTGTTTTTGAAGAAAGCGGTCTCCAATCCAAACTCAATTCCGGTTTTTGACTGATAAGTTAAATTAGGGTTTGGTGCCGAAGTATTTTTAATGTTTACAACACTACCTCCATTATAAGAAGAGTATGTGGTATAATTTAAAGCATTTTTATACGCTCCCGGTGCATTTGAAACTTCTGCCCATGATGCTCTGAATTTTCCATAAGAAAAAGTATCGCTTTTGATATTAAATGCATCAGAGAAGATAAAACCTAATGAAGCTGCCGGATAAAATGCATCTTTATTAATTACACTAAACCAATCATTTCTTCCTGTAAATTCTGCATACAAATAACCTTTATAATCAAATTTTGCAGAACCATAAACTGAATTTGTTCTTGTTCTGGTATCTTGTGGTGCATTTTCTGTCTGATTAGAAAAATTACTGATATACTCCGTTCCCGGCTCGATAATATTGGTTCCGAATCTTGAACTTTGCTCTCTTCTAAAATCTCTTCTGCTTGCTCCTAATATTCCTGAAAATGTAACATCCTCAGACAATTTAATACCTGAAAATGTTGCAATCAAGTCCGTATTCATTTCAGAAACCTTAATATCTTCAAGTCCAAGATAACCACTGTCTCTTCCTGGCCATGTATTTCCCCAAGCCATAAAATCCTTAGAACCAAAATTATAAGTATCTAAACCTGTTCTAAACGTCAAAGCAACCCAATTTTTTAGCTGATAAGTTCCTGCAACATTTCCTGTAAAACGATTTTTTCTGCTTGAATTATGATTCTCATTTACAACCCAATACGGATTCAATGAATATACATTGTTATTCCATGGGTACATTGAACCATCTTCAGGATTAACAGAGTTTTTAAGCCATGCCTGATCAATATTTGGCGCCAAACCACTTAAAGAATATCCAACATTATTTGGCGAATCTCCTAAACCTGGTCGGTTATCTGTGTTTTCAACCATATAATTTACGTTTGCATCCAAAGTAAATTTCTCAGATTTAATAGTCGCATTCAAACTGGCATTGTTTCTTTCTAAACCTGATTCTGGAATTACGTCATCATTTTTAAGATTATTAAATCCAAAGCGAACAATTGCATTCTCACTTCCTGCAGAAAGAGAAATCCCGTTTGATGTCGTAAAGCCTGTTCTAAAGAAATCCTGAATATTGTTATTTACTTTAGCATAAGGCCTCATAGAACCATCAAATATTTTTACTTGCTGACCAACGGCATCTGAAAATTTAGGTCCCCATGCACTTGTAGTATATTGATAAACTTCGGCAGGAGCTTTATTAGGATCTGGTAAAATTCCGTTTGATCCTGTTCCGTATTCTGTCTGGTAGTCATTGTATTTGGCGTTTACTCTGTCAAAACTTACACCGCTGGTTAATTCGACCTGTAATTTTCCTTTGCTTCCTTTTTTAGTTGTAATTAAGATTACACCATTTAACGCTCTGGAACCATATAATGCTGCCGCTGCTGCACCTTTAAGAACCGTAAGACTTTCAATATCATTTGGATTAATACTCGAAATACCATCTCCGCTATCTCTTCCATCAAACCATTTACTTGTTGCTGCATTATCATTAGACAAACCTGAATTATCAATAGGAACACCATCAACAATATAAAGTGGCTGGTTACTCTCACCTATACTTGATATACCTCTAATAATAACTCTTGTACTTCCTCCTACTCCTGTTGCAGGAATCGATACATCAACACCGGCAACTTTACCTGATAACGCCGTTGCTACATTGGTTGTGATTACTTTATTCAGCTGATCTCCTTTAACATCCTGAACCGCATAACCCAGTTCTTTCTTTTGTCTCTTGATACCTAAAGCAGTAACTACTACTTCGTTTAGATTTTGAGTATCTTGTGACAATACAACATTCAAGGTAGTTGAACCTGCCACAGTTACAGCTTTAGTTTTAATTCCAATATACGAAAATACAAGCACATCTCCTGTAGAGGCCTGAATCGTATAGACTCCGTCAAAATCAGATTGGGTAACCGTTTTTGTACCTTGTTTTAGTACACTAACTCCTGGCAACGGTAATCCGTTTTCATCGCTTACCAAACCTTTGATCGTTTTCACCTGTGCATTCAAGTGCGAGGCGAGAAAAATCATAAAGATTAATACAATTTGTTTCATTATTTTATGTTTTTTTTTAGTTATGTGATAAATATATTGTTAATATTATCCTAAATAAAACAATTTATACAAACAGCAAAAAACTATAAACCAACAACACAAATCATTCAACATTATGTTTTACGAAAACGTTATTTTCAAAAAATAAACCATAATTTCACTTTTTTTGTATTTTTTTATTCAAAAGAATTGCGTTTTAACCGCTAATTGTTTAAAGTTGCACAATATTTAAAGCATATTACCCCAAAAAAAAGCTAAAAACCAGTAAACCAAGTTGAACGAAATTCAAAAACTAAAATTCAATATTAAACTTCAAAATCATGTTTGGTTTTGGGGTAGTTATTTTACTTTAAATTTTTTAAGGTGGGGAGCTTACTTTAACGATTATGCTTATTCATTCAAATCAAACCTGATCGAATTTTCTCTGCATATCCCTTTAGTCTATTTCAATCTTTTTGTTTTAGTTCCCAAATATGTATTAAAACAGAAATACAAAACCTATACATTTTCACTTTTACTCAGTCTGTTTGCTATTTATTTAATTAAAACAGCACTTACCTTTTATATTATATCCGAAAATATCTGGCCGGAAGCTAATCGCGAATACCATCCCTTTGAGATTAATCATATAGTAGCTGTTTGTATTGGAGAATTGTATGTTCTGGCAATGGCATCTTCTGTTTATCTTACTTTGACATGGTTAAGAGAAAGAGAACGAAATCGCTCATTGAGAGAAAACCAATTTAAAATCAAACTGAAATATCTGGAAAATCAAATCCAGCCACATTTCTTCTTTAACACCTTAAATAATCTATACGCTTTATCTCTGGAATCATCAGACAAAGTTCCTGATGTAATCATCAAACTTTCAAACTTGATGGAATATGTATTGTATGATGTAAAAGGAACAAAGTTTGTTCCGCTTATTAAAGAGATTGATTACATCCAGAATTATATTGAAATAGAGAAACTTCGTTTTACTAATGTCGAAGCGAGAATTAATGTAGAATCAAGCATTGAAGATATTGTAGTGCCCCCGCTGATTTTTATTTCACTTGTTGAAAACGCCTTTAAACACGGTGGATTAAACAATCAAAACTTAAAAATAAAAATCAATTGTAAAGTTATTGACAATAAACTGTTAGATTTTGAAATCCTAAATAATTTTGTAATTTCACAAAATCTTAATTCAAAAGGTGGAATTGGATTAGTCAATACAAAAAAAAGATTGAAATTAATTTACAAAAATAATTTTAGCTTAAAATCCAGTACTAAATTAAATTACTATATAATCCGTTTGCAAATACCTATTCATAATGAAGATTAAATGCGTATTGATTGATGACGAACCTTTAGCTATCAAAGTCCTGCAAAATTACTTTGTGAATTTTACAGATTTTGAAGTTGTTGCCACATTCAATAATTCTTTAGAAGCACTTGATTTCTTAAACAGCACTCCTGTAGACGCTGTCTTTTTGGATATCAACATGCCTATGATGACAGGTTTTGAACTGATTAGCTTAATCGAAAACAAAACTAAAATTATTATTACAACTGCTTTTAGAGAATTTGCTGCAGAAAGTTATGATCTCGATGTTTTAGATTATTTAGTAAAACCAATCCCACTGCCAAGATTTATAAAATGTATTAATAAAATTACCACAGAATTTAATCTCAAAAACAATATAAAAGTTGAAACTGCCAAAGGTGATTCTCATATTTTTATCAAAGTAGATAAAAAGATGATGAAAATTAATATTGAAGAAATTTTATTTATCGAAGGAATGAAAGAATACATAAAAGTAGTTACTCCCGATAAAACCTATATCACACATAAATCTTTAACTTCTCTATCTGAAGAATTGCCAGCCGATCGTTTTTTACGCATTCATAAATCTTATGTGATTGCCCTGAATAAGGTAAAATCAATAGAAGGAAACCGCATTCAGATACAATCGTACACTATTCCGATAGGCAGAAACTACAGCAAGGATGTAAAAAATAAAATTCTGGAATAACCCTCGTCGATAATCCCATTTTCTAACTAAGTTAAAACTAACACATTGTTGAAAAAATAATGTCGTTGGTTTAAATTTAACATTATTTGTGCCTTTTTATTTTTTTTTGATATTCGTAACAAATATATTTACGGTCTTCAAAAAACAATAAAATTAAAAAATTAACCTTATTACAATTATGAGTTCAGAAAATGTACAAACCAAATGGGGGCAGTTTATCTCCTTGATAATCGTCTTCTTTTTTTGGGGTTTTGTTGGTTCTGCCAATGATATCCTGATTCCAGTATTCAAAAAAGTATTTACTTTATCACAAGTACAATCACAATTAGTAGCCTGGGCATTTTATGCGGCATACTTTGTAGGGTCAATTATATTCTTTTTAATATCTCTAAAATCAGACGTTTTACAAAAATTCGGATACAAAAAAACACTTTCTGCCGGATTACTTCTTTCTTCGCTTGGTTCGTTTTTATTCGTTCCTGCTGCGACAATGGAAAGCTTCCCATTCTTCTTAACAGCTTTATTTACTGTAGGTTTAGGGTTTTCTATTCAGCAAATTGTTGCTAACCCGCTAGCCATTAAAATGGGAAGTCCAAATACCGGAGCTCACCGTTTAACTTTAGCCGGAGGTGTAAACTCTTTCGGAACTACTATCGGCGCAATCTTATTAGGAATTGCATTATTTGGAATGGGCGACAACAAAAAAACAAACCTTTCTTTAGAAGACATCAAATTACCTTTTATCATTTTAGGTCTTGCGTTTATTGTAGTGGCAATCTTCATGTATTTTTCTAAAATTGAAGATCCTGCAAAAGCAGATGAGGAAGAAGCTCAAATAGAGCACAAACACAATAAATTCAGCATTTTAGATTACCCGCAACTTTATTTAGGTATGTTAGGAATCTTTATCTATGTTGGAACCGAAGTTACAATCATTAGTAATTTACCTGCTTTATTACACACAAATGAATTTGGAAACGTTTTAGAAGATGCTATTGCTCCTTTTATCGCTTTATACTGGGGAAGTTTAATGATTGGCCGTTGGAATGGTGGTGTTAACGTTTTCAACACTTCAAACCTGATCAATACAGCTTTAAAATTCATTGTACCAGCTGTAGCATTTGGAGTAATTATTGGAGCTAATATTTTTGCTGCACATGATGTTCGATCATTCTACATTTACCCAATCTGGATTTTATTATTCATTGCAGTAAGTTTTGTAGGCGGAAAAAATGCTGGGAAAACTTTAATGCTTTTCGGAATATCAGGTTTAGTAATGATGGTTGCCGGATTAGTTTATCCAAATCCTGAAATTGCTAAATTCTTCTTTATCTCTGGAGGTTTATTCTTATCTATCATGTGGCCTTCTATCTTCGATTTAGCAATTGCTGGTTTAGGAAAAAACACAGGAAAAGCATCATCTTTCTTAATTATGATGATTCTTGGAGGTGGAGTTATTCCGTTAATCCAGGGAAGTATCTGTGATATCGACTCAACAAGTCCGGGTGGAATATTCGGAATTAGCTGGACTCACTTTTCTTACATCGTACCACTTCTTGGTTTTGCTTACTTAGGATTCTACGGTTTCTATTGCCCTAAAATCTTAAAAAGACAAGGAATAAGTCACGTAGAAAGCGAAGGCGGCGGACACTAAAAATAAAACATAAAAAAAACTCCCATTTAATAAATGGGAGTTTTTTTTTATAAGTAGACCATCTAAAAACTTAGCTCCTTAGCATCTTAGAATCTTAGCGACTTTACTTAGCCTCAATAATATTACTCAAATTCTTCTTAAAAACAGCCCTGTTTTGATCCGAAATCTTATAAACAACTTCTTTGTCAGCATGAACAACGACTTTGTCAATATTAGCTTCTAATAAAGCTTTGGGATCTTTTATTTTTAAAGTACACGCTCCATCAAAAAAACCGTCATCTTCAATTATTTTTCGCGCTTCAATAACAGTTCCATCTGTCAAAACAGCAGAAATCTTCATGGAATCATTTAAAGTTTTAGAATAAAAACCATCCATTACCAGTAACAAACGGTAATTATTTTTCATTTCCGGCCCCTTAAACTCATGGCGCGTAATATTATATCGCAACCCTTTTGCCAAAGTTTGAAATTTCACGGTGCAATCCAGCTCGTAAGTAGCCACATCACCAGCATCATTTACACTTGTCAAAATCTTGGCCGCTTGTGCATTTATAGACAGACTTGCAGCGAAAAACGAAACTAAAACCAATATAATTTTCATAAGCTTTTTTTTTACGTTCACATAAAAGTAAAAAAAAAATCGTCTTTTTTCAATAAAAAAAAGACGATTTGAAATTATAATAACTTGATTCTTATTTATTTCCTTTTTCAAAGTCAGCAACAAACTGTGCTAAACCGATATCAGTCAAAGGATGTTTTAATAAACCATAAATAGCAGAAAGTGGCCCTGTCATAACATCTGCACCAATTTTAGCACAGTTTACAATATGCATAGTATGACGTACAGAAGCTGCTAAAATTTGAGTCTCATAACCGTAGTTATCATAGATCTCTCTAATTTCCTGGATTAAGTTTAAACCATCTGTAGAAACATCATCTAAACGACCAATAAAAGGAGAAACATAAGTTGCACCCGCTTTTGCAGCCAATAAAGCTTGTCCTGCAGAAAACACAAGAGTTACGTTTGTTTTAATTCCTTTGTCTGAAAAATATTTCGCAGCCATTACACCTTCTTTCGTCATAGGTAATTTTACAACGATTTGGTCGTGCAATTCAGCCAACTCCTCACCTTCTTTAATCATTCCATCAAAATCCAAAGCATTCACTTCAGCACTTACATCACCTTCTACCAGATTACAGATATCAACGTAATGCTTCAAAATGTTGTTTTTTCCGGTAATTCCTTCTTTTGCCATCAATGATGGATTAGTGGTTACACCATCTAAAACACCTAAAGCCTGCGCTTCTTTAATTTGAGCTAAATTAGCTGTATCAATAAAAAATTTCATAATCTATATATTTAATTGTGTGTTGAAAAAATTCGGTGCAAAATTACAAAATCAATACCAATAACAATTTCAAAATCTAAAGCATTTTGACAATTATGTGTAAAATCTTGTTATTGACACCATTTTTAAAGTTTATAATGATTCATTAACATTTTCTCGTACATTTTATCCGGCAGCGCACGCTTTAAAACAATTGAAAATTTCTGCATAAAAGCACCCACTTTATAATGCACTTTTGGTTTATTGGTCTCAATAATTTTAAAAACAGCTTCAGCCATTTCGTTCGGGTTACTTCCTGCATCAACATGATCATTCATGGTAGCCAAAACATCACCGTAAACCTTTTCATAAGCCGAATCTTTAATAACTGGCGCATGATAACGTCCAGCCGCAATATTCGTTGCAAAATCCCCTGGCGCTACATTTGTAATTTCAATACCAAAAGATTTAACTTCCATTCTTAATGCTTCAGTAATTAACTCCAAAGCCCCTTTTGATGCTGAGTAAACACTTCTGTAAGGAAGCCCCATATAACCGGCAATTGACGTGATATTAATTATTAAGCCCGATTTTTGATTACGCATTTGTGGTAAAACCGCTTTCATAACCTCGATTGGTCCAAAAAAATTGGTTTCAAAATTATTCCTGATTTCCTCTGTCGGAATTTCTTCCAAAGGTCCTGTAATTCCTACCCCGGCATTATTAATAACAATATCTAATCTACCGGAAGTTGTAATAATTTTTGCAACCGCATTTTTGATAGATTCAGCGTCTCGGACATCTAAAGCAACTAAAGGAAAAACTGAATTTAAAACTTTCTCCGGATTTCTACTTGTTCCGTAAACAACAAAACCTTTCTGATGCAAAAATTCGCCAATAGATTTTCCAATTCCTGAAGATCCTCCGGTAATTAAAACGACTTTACTCATTCTTTTTAGTTATAAGTTATAGGTGATGAGTTATAAGTTCTTGGGGATAATTTTATTTTTGAGCAGAACACTCAATTTGCAACTTCTAACCAATAACATTTAACTTCTGATAAGTCCAAAAATAAAAAAATCTCCCCGAAGGAAGACTACTTTTATATGAATTCTAAAAAAAGAATTTATGTAACAAAAAAAAAAAAAAAAAAAAATGGCAAGCGACCTACATCGCACCGCTCAACCACGTACCCTTGCTATGTTCCCATCCTGGGGGAGTCTGCAGGAGCTGGTCGTGTAGGACTTGCCGGTGCAAATATACAATCTTTTTATATTTTTGCAAGACCTTTGTTGCAATTAAAATATCGTCGTATATTGGCTTATTCAAATTTTACACTATGAAAAAACATAACTTCTTAGCTTTCATTTTATTAGGAATTACATTAATTGGATGTGGAGATAAAAATAAAGGTGAAAATTCTTTATTTACTATAGATGATTCTGCTTTTCCTGCCCATCTTACGCAAAAAGAAGTGCTTTCAATCGGAATTTTAAACCCAAATTCGAAAGAAATCGACAGCGTTGTCTACTTCGTAAACGATCAAAGAGCCGGAAGCACAAAAGGCGCTCAAGATTTTAGATTTGAATTATTAGATCAAAAATTAGGTTATCAATACATAAAAGCTTCTGTTTATTTTGGCGGAGATTCTTCTGATGCTACTAAAAGAATTGAAGTGGTTTCGGATATTGAACCTAAATTATTAAAGTATAAAGTTGTAAACACGTTTGCTCACGACAAAAAAGCTTTTACAGAAGGACTGGAATTTTACAATGACACATTATATGAGAGTACCGGACAGGAAGGCGCTTCGTTTATAAAAAAATACGATTATAAAACTGGTAAAGTTTTCAAGCAAATTGACCTTGATCAGCAATACTTTGGAGAAGGAATTACATTTATTAATGGTAAATTATTCCAGTTAACTTATAAAAACAAAAAAGGTTTTATCTACGATGCAAAAACATTAAAACTTGAAAAAACCTTTGATTTTGAAAAAGATATCGAAGGATGGGGAATGACAAATGACGGAAAACACATTTACCAGACTGATGGTACTGAAAAAATCTGGAAAGTAAACCCTTCTACTCAAAAAATGATTGATTATATCAATGTTTACTCTGGAGCTTCAAAAATTAAAGCAGTTAATGAAATCGAATGGATTAATGGTAAAATTTATGCTAATGTATGGTTTAAAGATGCTATTGCAGTTGTAAATCCGGAGTCTGGTGCTGTTGAAGGAATTTTAGATCTGTCTGGTTTACGAAAATCCATGACTGACATTACAAAAGATGATGTTTTAAATGGAATTGCTTACAACCCAAAAACAAAAACCATTTTTGTAACTGGTAAAAACTGGAGCAAGATGTTTGAAATTACCGTTTCAGAATAAATCAAAAACAAATAATTTTACGAATTTCACAAGTTTCACATAATATTACGTGATAATTTGTGAAATTTGTGTTTTTAAACCTATCTCATAAAATAATGATTACTTTAATTACCAACATACAAGAATTGCTTCAGGTTCGTGAAACATCAATTCCTAAAGTTTCAGGATCAGAAATGGCCGTGCTTCCAACGATAAAAAATGCTTTTTTAATTTTAGAAGATGATTTAATTGCTGATTTTGGCTCGATGGACAATCTTCCAAAAATAAATGCCGATAAAATTATTGATGCAACTGGTCGGGTAGTACTTCCAACATGGTGCGACAGCCATACTCATATTGTGTACGCGGGAAATCGTGAACAGGAATTTGTAGACCGAATTAATGGTTTTACTTATGAGGAAATTGCTAATCGCGGTGGTGGAATTTTAAACTCTGCCAAGAAACTAAACGAAACATCTGAAGAAGAAATTTACGAGCAATCTAAATTGAGACTAGAAGAAGTTATGCATCTGGGAACCGGAGCCGTAGAAATAAAATCAGGCTACGGATTGACTATTGAAGGCGAAATGAAAATGTTGCGCGTTATTAAAAAACTGGCAGAAAATTATCCAATCTCGATTAAAGCTACTTTTCTTGGTGCACATGCTTTCCCTACACACTACAAAGAAAATAAAACAGGATATATTGATGAAATTATAACTCAAATGATTCCTGAAATAGCAAAAAACAATTTAGCTGAATATATAGATGTTTTCTGCGAAAGCGGCTATTTTTCTGTAGAAGAAACAGAAAAAATCATGCACGCAGGAATTGAAGCTGGTTTAAAACCAAAAATTCACGTGAATCAATTCAATTCTATTGGCGGAATTCAGTCCGGAGTTAAATTTAAAGCTCTTTCTGTTGATCATTTAGAAATTATGACACCGGAAGATATTCAAGCCTTAAAAGGATCAGAAACAATGCCTGTTGCATTACCTTCTTGTTCCTATTTCTTAAGTATTCCATATACACCGGCACGAGAAATGATAAAAGCAGGTTTACCTTTAGCTTTGGCAACAGATTTTAACCCTGGCTCTACTCCATCGGGCAATATGAACTTTGTTGTTGCTACAGCTTGTATCAAAATGAAAATGACTCCTGAGGAAGCTATTAATGCAGCCACAATAAATGGCGCGTATGCTATGGGAATTTCAGCAACTCATGGAAGTATTACAAAAGGAAAAAAGGCCAATTTAATCCTAACTAAACCTATTTCTTCTTACTATCAAATTCCTTATGCTTTTGGAAGCAATTTAATTGAAAGTGTTTTTATTGAAGGAGAAATTTTAAAATAAACAAAAACATATATTCATAAAAAAAGGTCTGTGAGAAAATCACAGACCTTTAATATCAAAGTGGTATTATTATCCTTTTGGCACTACTTATCTTAAGCTGAAACTAGTTTTAGAAACTACTTCATCATTATCAAAAACATTGATATAATAAGTTCCTTTTTCGAAATCTTTACCAATTAAATCTTCTGAAACATTTACAGATTTGTTTTCATATTTAACTGTAGTTTTAAAACTGTAAGTTAACGTATTATCACCAAAAGTTTCCGTTTTCTTGTCACCTAAGACATTGTTTTTGCTATCGATAACCTGTACATAATACGTTTTATCTCCAGATTTAGCAATTTGGTTTTCAGCAATTGTAAAACTTACTTTCAAGACATCAGCACGACTTGCTTTATCTGTTTCAATTTGCTTTCCTGAACCTTTTACTTTGTAAGCTATAGTTTTAGTATTTAAAACTGATAACTTAGACCCTTTTTCTACTGTTTTTGCCAGCTCTTCGTTTTGACCTACTAATACTTCATTGTATTTTTTAGACTCTCCTAAAACTACAATAGTACTATCTCTCTGAACTGTTAAAACTCCATTTTGTTTTTTCAATTCGTCGTTTTCAGCCACTAACGTTTTCATTTTACCCTGCATCGCCTGAACTTGAGATCTGTATTTAGATACATCTCCTTTTGATTTGTTCAAATCATCCATTAAAGCCACTACTTTATCTCTTTCCTGAATCAATTCATCAGACATTGAAGTATTTTCAGCAATTGCAGCATCATAAGTTGCTTTTAATTCCTGCAAATCTTTCATAACAGATTCTTTTTCTGTCATTGTTGTTGTCAGTTCAGTTTTAACCACTTCTGTATCAGAAGATAATTTAAAAATATACACTAAGCTACCAATCAGTAGGACTGCTAAAACGGCAATTATAGCCTTTAGACTTGAGTTGTTGTTCTTTGGGTTTTCCATATTGAATAATTTTCTTTAAAAACAAATTTAAGAATTAATATATCCTAATAACGTAAGTTGTTACAATTATATTATTTTTGAGCAATAATTTTTTTTTATGGATAAACTGATCCCTTTTACTGTAAATGATTTAGCAAAAGTTACCAATCACAGAAGTGGTGAAATAAAGTTTGGTGAGAAAATGATTGTCATTCCTAAAGGAGCCGACAAAATCAAATTCTTAACCGAAAGTGAGGCTAAATACGTGCTCTTAGGAATTCCTGAAGATATTGGCGTGCGTGCCAATTACGGAAGACCTGGCGCTGCATCGGCATGGGAAAGCGCTATAAAGAGCATTGCCAACATTCAGCATAATCGTTTTTCAAAAGGAAGTCAGATTATAGTTTTAGGACAAATCAATGTATCTCAAGAAATGAAAGATGTCGAAAATCTTGACTTTAATGACATTGATGATCGTTCTAAATTAAGCCAATTGGTTGAAAAAATTGACAAAGAAGTTTCTCATATTATCTTTACTATTATAAAAGCAGGAAAAACACCTATAATTATTGGCGGAGGTCATAATAATGCCTACGGAAATATTAAAGGATCTGCACTTGCCAAAGGAAAACCTATAAATGCCATTAATTTTGATGCGCATTCTGATTTTAGGATCCTAGAAGGACGCCACAGCGGAAACGGCTTTTCATACGCTTATGAAGAAGGTTTTTTAAAAAAGTACTTCATCTTCGGTTTACATGAAAACTACACATCAAAAAGCGTTTTAGATATTATTAAAAAGCTTGAAGATCGCGTTCGTTACAATACATACGATAGCGTAAACATCCGTAAAGAAAAAGATTTTGACAGAGAAATGGCTCTGGCTTTAGAGTTTATAAGAAGTGATTCTTTTGGAATTGAAATTGATCTGGACGCTATTCCTAATATTGCCAGCAGCGCCATGACTATTAGCGGTTTTTCTGTAGAAGAATTACGTCAGTTTATATCCTTTTTCGGACAGCACAAAAATGCCACCTATTTACATATTTGCGAAGGGGCACCAGATTTAGCGGATTCTCCAAACAATAATTTAATTGGAAAATTAATTGGATATCTGGTAACGGATTTTATTAAAGCCAACAACGAAAAGGTTTAACTACATTAAAACACAAGAGACTGAAAATCAATAGTTTTTCTAAATAAACTAAATTTCAATTAAAGGATTAACCGAATAAACCTATCTTTGCACAGAATTTTAGTACTTAAAACTAAATTCTTAATTCCTAAGATATGTTATTCGAAGATTTATCACTTTCAAAAAGTATACAAAAAGCTGTATTTGAAGAAGGCTACTTAAACCCCACTCCAATTCAGGAACAATCTATTCCGATCATTTTATCGGGCAGAGACTTAATTGGTTGTGCACAAACGGGTACCGGAAAAACTGCTGCATTTGCAATTCCAATTATACACCAGTTACACCGAATTGTAGGTTCGTCAAAAAAAGCAAAACAAATTCGTGCACTTGTTGTAACACCAACACGCGAACTTGCGGTACAAATTGGAGAAAGTTTTGACACTTATGGTAAATATACCAATTTAACGCAGTTGACCATTTTTGGAGGTGTTTCTCAAAATCCTCAGGTTGAAACCTTAAAAAAAGGAGTAGATATTCTAGTGGCAACACCAGGAAGATTACTTGATTTACACAAACAAGGATTTCTTGATTTTGACCACTTGCATACTTTAGTTTTAGACGAAGCCGATCAAATGCTTGATATGGGATTCATCAACGATGTAAAAAAGATCGTAAAGCTAACACCAAAAAACCGTCAGACTTTATTATTTTCTGCAACTATGCCAATTGCTATTCGCGAACTGGCTGAAATGTTTTTAAAAGATCCTGAAAAAGTTGAAGTTTCTCCAGTATCCTCAACAGCAGAAAATGTAGAACAACGCATTTATTTTGTAGATAAAACAGAAAAAAGAAACCTGCTTTATCATTTGATTAAAGAAGAAAATCTATCAAACGTTTTGGTTTTTTCAAGAACAAAACATGGAGCAGATAATGTTGTAAAAGCACTTCGTAAAAAAGATATTCCGGCTGAGGCAATTCACGGAGACAAATCACAAAACGCAAGACAACGTGTTTTAGACGCGTTCAAAAATAAAGAAGTTGGTGTTCTGGTCGCTACAGATATCGCAGCAAGAGGAATTGACATTGAACAATTACCTTATGTAATCAATTTTGATTTACCAAATATTCCGGAAACCTATGTACACCGTATTGGCCGTACAGGACGTGCAGGAAATGGTGGTATTGCAATTTCTTTTTGTGGAAAAGATGAACATCCTTACTGGAAAGACATTCAAAAACTAATAAAAGTGGATGTAAAAACTATTACAGATCATCCTTATCAATGGCATCAGGGAAGTCCGGAAGCCGGAGAGAAACCTAAAAGCTCAAACAGAAGCGGTGGCGCTCATAAATCGAGAAAATCAAATGCTTCTAAACAAAATAAAAAACGCTGGTATTAACCAGCGTTTTTTGCTTCTTCTATGAGGTAGCTTATAATTTTAAACAACTTAACCGGCTCAAATGGTTTAATGATAATATCATTTATTCCCGAGGAAATGGCTTCGTCTGTAATTTCATCTTTATCAAAAGCTGTCAATGCTACAATTGGAGTTTTAATTCCATTAAGACGAATTCTTTTTGTGGTTTCAAATCCATTCATTAAAGGCATATTTATATCCATTAAAATAAGATCAAAATGCTCCTTTTCCAGAATTTTTAATGCTCCGTAACCATCATCAACAACCTTACAGATATAATTATTTTTCTCAATAATTTTTTTTGTTACTAATTGATTAATGAGATTATCTTCGACAATTAAAATTTTATGAACTTCATTTGAAGTCAGATCAACTTCAATTTCATCTATAATTTTTTTAGTTCTCGCAGGGTCGTGTTCAAAAGGAATAACAAACGAAAATGAGGTTCCCTGACCCAAATCACTTTCAAGGGTAATTGTACTTCCAAAAAGCCCTAACAATCTCTTTACAATACTTAATCCCAGTCCGGTTCCCTGATAATCTTCATCTTTTCTGCCAACCTGAACAAATTTTTCAAAAATCTTCCCCTGATCTACAATTGCAATTCCCACTCCATTATCCTTAATCAAAAAATCAAGATAATGATTTTTCCCTACTACATGACTAAGAACGACCTTTACTTCAACTTCGCCGTCTTTTGTGAATTTCAGTGCATTACTAACTAAATTCATCAAAATCTGAGCTAACCTGAGTTTATCTCCGATCAGATATTCAGGAATTTCCGGATCGACATAAACATTCATTTTATTATTATTCTTCTGAGATAAAAATGAAAGTGAATTTTTGATCATCGTAATTTCATCTGAAATATTAAAAGTCAGATTTTCCAGAACAACTTTATTTTCTTCTATTTTATTAATCTGTAAAATATCATTGACAAGTGACAATAAATATCTTGCAGAAAATTTCAATGAACTCAGATGCGGACTTCTTGATAACTCTTTATGCTCCTCAAGCAACATATTTGTTATTCCGACCACACCATACAAAGGCGTACGCAATTCATGACTTATAGTCGAAATAAACTGCGTTTTAAGCAATGAGGCTTCCTCTGCTATTTCTTTTGCCTTTAGCAGCTCTAAATTGTGTTTCTTTTTAAATCTGATATTCTTGATTAGGGTTACAATCAAAAACAAAAGAATAAGTGAAATAAGAATAAACAGAATTACAATAATTCTTGATTTTTTTAAACTTTGATATTGCGAAATTTTCTCGTTCTCAATTTTATCAAGCTGTCTTTTATATTCATCAAGTTCAAGGTTAAAACCGGCTGTTGATGCTTTTTTTATTTTTTCGAGATTATATAATTCTTCTGTAATCCTGTTATAATCAGTAAGATTCTGATAGGCTTCCTTATACTTTTTAATTTTGGTCAGGAATTTAGAATATTCCAGATGCGCATAAGACAAGTCCGATTTTTCATCGCCACTATTACCTGCTGCAATTGCATTCAAAAAATAAGTATTGGCTTTATCATTTTCGTTCAGATAACTCGCATACATACCATTAAGCATCTGCACAATAACTTTTGTAGAGTCTCCACCATATTTTTCACTATTGCTGGTAATAAATTTTAAATAAGGATATCCTTCTTTAAAATTCCCAACATCAAAATAGGCCCAGGCAATATTTACGTTTGTAAAAAAAACCTGGCTCGGGTCATTAATTTTCAGACCGTATGCAATCGATTTTTTATAATAATGAATACCAATGTCAAATTGTTTCTTTTCAAAACAATACATGTTCCCCAGATTATTATAAATATTATATTTTATCGAATCATTGTCTGTCTTATTAGCATAGATTAAACTTTTCTGATAAAAAAAGATGGCTTTATCAACTTCAATTAATTCGTTGTAATTAGCCGCAATAATGGTATAGGCGCGCGAAATTAAAGCATTTGCTTTGATAGCTGTAGCAGAGTTTAAAGCTACACGGGAAGTAATTAGGGATTTTTCATAGTACGCCTCGCGATACTCTTGTAATGCCTGTTTTACAAGCTTGTCCACTTTACCTTCAGATAATTTTTCAGACTGCGCTGTGGCCGAATTGAAGTAACAATTCAGAACTATGAATAATAGAAAAAAAATCCGCATTCGGGGCATAAATCGGGAAATTTCTCAAATATACACTTAAAAATAAAAAGAAGCTGTATTTCATTTAAAAATACAGCTTCTTTAGCATTTGTTTATTCTTTTCAACCTAATACAAATCAATCAGATGACTTATATTAATTATATCTATTCCTGTATTTCGGTATTAATCTCTTTATCATTCTCCCATTGACCAACAACCGAAGTCGCCAAAGCATTACCTAAAACATTGGTTGCACTCCTAAACATATCACAAAAATGGTCAATTGGTAAAATTAGCGCAATTCCTTCAACCGGAATATCAAACATACCACAAGTAGCTGCAACAACAACCAAACTTGCTCTTGGCACCCCTGCAATACCTTTACTCGTTAACATTAAAACCAAAAGCATTACCATTTGAGTACCTATATCAAGGTGAACACCATAAAATTGTGCAATAAAAATACTGGCAAACGTCATGTACATCATACTTCCATCAAGGTTAAATGAATATCCTAATGGCAACATAAATGATACAATTTTATCTTTTACACCAAATTCTTCTAATTCCTCAGTCAATTTAGGAAAAACCGCTTCACTACTTGTTGTTCCAAAGGCAATTGCCAATGGTCCAGTGATACGTCTTAATAATTCAGTCATTCTTCCTTTTAAGAAAATATATCCAACTGCAATTAAAACCACCCATAATGTACTAATTCCAACTAAAAATGAACCGAAAAATTTAAAGTACGTAATAACCAATTCCTCTGCATCTCTAATAGCAAAAACACCTGCAATGGCTCCAAATACTCCAATTGGAGCGAAGTTCATTACATAGTTTACCATTTTTAAGACAATATGCGAGGCTTTATCTAAAGCATTAATAACTGGTTTAACCGGACTTCCTAATGAAGCTGCAGCCAATCCAAAAAAGATAGAAAAAATTACAATTTGTAAAATCTCATTGGTTGCCATTGCTTCAAAAATACTTTTAGGAACAATATGCTCTACAAAGTTTTCTACAGAAAGCGTTTTGGTTTTTGCAGTCACTTCAGATGCAGCAGCCATGTCAACATGATCTAATTTCAGACCTACTCCGGGCTGTAAAATATTCACATAAAACAAACCAATTAATAATGATATAAATGATGCAGTAAAAAACCAGCCTAAAGCTTTTCCTCCAATTCTACCTACTGTTTTTATATCTCCAAGTTTGGCAATTCCAACAACTAACGTAGTGAATACTAAAGGAGAAATAATCATTTGAACCAATCGGATAAAAATGGTTGCCAGCATTTTTATTTTATTACTAAACGATTGTGCTGCCTCCGGCGAAATATAATTATGTAATATGATTCCTAAAGTGGCACCAAGGACCATAGCGATAATAATCTGGCCTGTTAATCCTGAAAGAAATGATTTTTTTTTGGTTTCTGTAACTTGCATTAATTTTCTGTTTTAAATTAAAATATTAAGACCCTCACTGTCTTAATTTTTATTAATATGTTTTGTTGATTAAATAAAAATCAGCCAAAACAATCGCTGCCATTGCTTCAACAATTGGCACTGCGCGAGGTACTACACATGGATCATGACGACCTTTACCCGTCATTGGTGTAATATTTCCTTTATTATCTAATGAATCCTGAGTCTGCATAATAGTTGCAACAGGTTTAAAGGCTACTCTAAAATAAATATCCATTCCGTTGCTTATTCCACCCTGAATTCCTCCTGAAAGATTTGTTTTAGTAGTCCCGTCAGGATTATATAAATCATTATGTTCACTTCCTTTCATTTCAGAACCAGAAAAACCACTTCCGTATTCAAACCCTTTTACGGCATTAATAGAAAGCATTGCTTTTCCTAATTCGGCATGTAATTTATCAAAAACAGGTTCGCCTAAACCAACCGGAACATTTTGAATAACGCATGAAACAACACCACCAACAGTATCTCCCTGTTTGCGGATATCACGAATATATTCTTCCATAATCGCAGCCGATTTTTCGTCAGGACAACGAACCGGATTACTTTCTATTTTTGAAAAATCTAATTCCTGATAAGGAGTATCTAAATGAATTGGACCAACAGAAGAAACGTAGGCATTAATTTTAATTTCTGGCAGCATTTGTTTTGCAATTGCGCCTGCTACTACTCTGCTTGCTGTTTCGCGTGCAGAACTTCTTCCTCCACCTCTATAGTCGCGGAAACCATATTTCTGATCATACACATAATCAGCGTGGCTTGGTCTGTAATTGTCTTTAATATGAGAATAATCGTCAGACTTTTGATTGGTATTTGGAATAATAAACCCAATTGGAGTACCGGTTGTTTTTCCTTCAAAAATCCCAGATAAAAACTGAACCGCATCCGGTTCTTTTCTTTGGGTTACAATTGCTGATTGTCCCGGTTTTCTTCGGGACATTTCAACTTCAATCGCTTCTAAATCAAGTTGTATTCCTGATGGACAACCGTCTATAATTCCGCCTAAAGCTTCACCATGAGATTCTCCGAATGTTGTAACTCTATATAATGTGCCGTAGCTATTTCCCGCCATGTTATTTGTTTTAGCAAATGTAAGTTTTATGAATTAAATTAAAAAATATAAAATTGTGATTATTAATTAAAGCTTAAACAGTTCAAAAATCATAATTTATTAAAATTGAGCGCAAATTGATAACCATTTGATAAAATAAATCTGAAAGGAGTTTCATTCATTTGCTAAACTTCAAATCAGTAAAAATTGAAAAAAAGAAACGTCGAGTTGGTCATTCTTTCAGATGTTCACTTAGGGACCTACGGAAGCCATGCCAAAGAACTAAACAACTACCTATCAAGCATTAAACCTAAAACATTAGTTTTAAATGGCGACATAATTGATGCCTGGCAATTTCGAAAATCTTATTTCCCAAAGGCTCATTTACGCGTTATACAACGCATCATCGGAATGGCATCTAAAGGAACAAAAGTCTATTATATTACCGGAAACCACGATGAGATTCTCCGAAAATTCAGCGATATGAATCTTGGGAATTTTTCACTTGTTGATAAATTAGTTTTAGAATTAGACGATAAAAAAGCCTGGATTTTTCACGGAGACGTCTTTGACGCTTCTGTACAACACTCCAAATGGATTGCAAAATTGGGTGGTTTAGGCTACGATTACTTAATATTATCCAACCGATTTGCAAACTGGTGCCTTTCTAAATTAGGACGCGAACCTTATTCTTTTTCTAAAAAAATAAAAGCCAGCGTAAAAAAAGCGGTAAAATTTATTTCTGATTTTGAGACCACAGCAACAGATCTTGCCATCGAAAAAAAATACGATTATGTAATTTGCGGTCATATTCATGAACCAAAAATTATTACCAAAGAAAACAAATACGGATCAACCTTATATCTGAATTCAGGTGACTGGGTTGAAAATTTAACTGCTTTAGAATACCACAAAAAGCGCTGGAAACTATATTCTTATGCTGAAAGTAATTTTACCGAAGAAGAAAATTTATTTGAAATGGAAGATAATCTAACCTCTCAACTACTTACTTCAATTATAGCAAAAAACAAATTATAATTCAACTGAAAGCCCTGAGCGCCAGATTTTATAGGATTTAGTCGATTTTTTTCTACTTAGAAATGTGAATTATATAACAATTTTCAAAAATTTTATACGTTATATACATAACTGTAATAATACATTTGAAAAAAATTAATTTAACCATTTTTATGAAGAAGATAATAGTATCTGCCATTATGCTTTTTGGTTTTGCATTTACGGCACAATCACAAGAAATTTCAAAAAACGCTTTAGGATTACGTTTAGGAGACAACAACGGATTTGGGGGTGAAGTATCATACCAATTAGGACTGAACCAAAAAAACAGACTTGAATTTGATTTAGGCTGGAGAAACAGCAGCGACGTTGACGCAATTAAAGCTGTTGCACTTTACCAATGGGTTTGGAACATTGACGGAGGATTTAACTGGTACGCTGGTGTTGGGGGTGGTTTAGCTGCCTGGGATCACGATTATTACAACAATAATTACAAATACAACGATAGCGGAACTTACGTTTTTGCTGCTGGAGATATTGGTATCGAATATAGATTTAAAGAAGTGCCAATTACACTTTCATTGGATGCAAGACCTGAAATTGGTTCTGGATATTATGATGATGACAATTTTGGATTTGACGTCGGATTTGGAGTTAAATTCAGATTCTAAATAAAAATAAAAAATAATTGTAAAAGAAAACCTGTCGCAATAACGACAGGTTTTTTTTTATCTAATTTAAGGAATTACTTAATAATAATCTCTTTTTTAGAATGTATTCTAACCACTGTATACGGATAAGTAATCACCTGCATTACCATTGCATCTGCAGCGGGATTGTTTTCTTTAACCGTAATAATAATATTCTTATCTGTTTCTTCAACTTTTTCTATACCAATAGTATAACCACCGGTATTTTTTTCGCCCATATTCAAAATAACATAATTAGAATTACTTATGTTATCCTGTTTCATTTTGTCGGCCAAAAGCGGGTCGTTTTCAAGCATTTTGATTTCATTTGGTTCTGTCAAAATCTCAAAAAACTTAATATTTCCTCCACCATCAGTTTGCTCTGTCAAAACTTCATACAAAGCAGTAGAACTAGTTGTTTTCTTAGCTCCGCAGGAAACCAAAACAAAAACTATTAAGATCGAAATTAATTTCTTCATTTAGATAAAATTTAAAAAATTATGATTTTAGTTTTTGTAGTCATCAATTGCTCTTTGATACAATGCCTCATACTTTGGAAGTATATTCTTAATATCAAACTTCTTGGCAACTTCTAATGCGTTTCTTTTAAATTCAAGCAAAGTTTCATCGTCTTTCAGAATTTTAATTGCGTTTGCAGCCATTTCTTCAACGTTTCCTACATTGCTTAAATACCCCGAAACACCATCAAAATTAACCTCCGGCAAACCACCTGAATTACTTGAAATCACAGGAACACCAAGCGCCATCGCTTCTAAAGCTGCCAAACCAAAACTTTCCGTTTCAGAAGGAAGCAGGAATAAATCAGTCATGCATAAAATCTTATCGATTTCATTACTGTTACCAAAGAAAATTACCTTGTCGTAAATCCCTAATTCCATACATAAAATTTCTGCCTTTTCTTTTTCCGGACCATCACCTACCATCATTAACTTAGCCGGCATTTCTTTCTGGATATTATAAAAAATCTTAATAATATCCGGAATACGTTTTACCTTTCTAAAATTACTGATATGAGTAATAATGCGTTCATTTTCTTTCGCCATCACATAACGATGACAAGGAGTATCTACATCTTTCTTAACTTTATCAAGCTCGATAAAATTCGGAATCACCTTAATTTTATTCTTGATTTTAAACAACTTCAAAGTATCATCTTTCAAACTTTGAGAAACCGAAGTCACATAATCTGATTTATTGATACTAAAAGTTACTGCAGGCTTATAAAAAGGATGATTTCCTACCAGCGTAATATCGGTACCATGAAGCGTCGTAATCATCGGAAGATCTATTCCTTCATTTTTCAGCATTTGCTTCGCCATATAACCCGCATAAGCGTGCGGAATTGCATAATGCACATGAAGTACTTCAATCTTATATAATTTCACCATATCAACCAATTTGCTCGATAAAGCCAATTCATAAGGCTGATAATGAAAAAGAGGATATTCAGGAACGTTTACTTCGTGATAATGAACATTTGGATTCAAAAGTGCCAACCTAACCGGCTGACTATAAGTAATAAAATGTATTTCGTGTCCGCGTCTGGCTAATTCAAGGCCTAACTCAGTGGCTACTACCCCACTACCACCAAACGTTGGATAACAAACTATAGCTATTTTCATGGATTAAATTTAATCTTACGAAAATACTCAAAAATCGTGGTTAAATAACCCTTTAAATTGTTAGATTTTTGTAAATATTGGATTCATCAGAGTATTAGATTGTTAGAATTCGAAACAAAAAATATTCTAACTTTTTATAAGGAGCACAAAAATCTGTTTTCAAAAGAAGTTCCGTCCCGCTGTCCGCTATATCTTTTATGGTCTCGTTAAAGAAACGAGACCATAAAAGGATGCCGCTTCCATCGGGGCTAGATAAGAAGATTTTATTTTCAAAAGTGAGTTTTTCTTGTTCTTTGTCATTCCGAGGAACGAGGAATCGCACTCGCTTATCGACAAAGAGAAGCACCAATCTTTGTCGAGTTTCTGGTGCGATTTCTCCTTACGTCGAAATGACAAGATTGCCATAAAACCAGAAACAATACAACCAAAAAGGACGCGAACGTAAATCCTATAACGTTCCTCTTTTTTCTAATTTTTTCACACATAACAAACCTGACAGGTTTTAAAAACCTGTCAGGTTTCAGACGTAAAAATTGAAACTTGAAACCTGAAACAAAACAAAAAAGGCATAAAACCTAAGTTTCATGCCTTTCAATTATACTAAAAATTTCTCTTAGAAAAATCTGCTGTGCCAACTATCGGCAGCAGGAACTTCCCACGATTCATTAAATTCCTCAATATTGTTTACAAGATTATTAAAAACAATCGTATTCTCAGATACCGATTTATCTTTAACCATCTTTTTAAAATCAATTAATGGCTTATGTGCAATATGCTCACCAAGTTTAAAAGTAACGTTCATTTTATCCAACAAATCAACATCATACTTTTTCTCCAAACTCTGAATAAATTCTACTGAACTATCAATAGAACATCCAGTTGCAGCCTGTACTTCCTGATTTACAGCTAATATTATAAAACGGTTGTATTTCAACAAAAACGAAGCTTCAAGACTTGTTCCGTGAGCCGCCCATTCTTCAACAAAAGCTTTTAAATCATTTTCAATTTCAGAAAATTCCCCATCAGAAAACTTTCTGTTCGATTGGTAAATCCAAATTCTTGATTCACCAGGTAAATTTTCAAAAGGTATATACATTTTATTTTTTTGTTTTTTTTTGTTTCAGGTTTAAAGTTTCAAGTTAAAAAACTCTGAACCTTTTCATCTTTGTTACTTTAAACCTCAGATTATAAATCTTGTGCGTTTGCAATTAATTCTGCGATATCCATTACTTTAACAGAGCCTTCTTTTTCCTGATGTTTAATACCATCGGTTAACATCGTATTACAGAACGGACAACCTGCAGCAATAATATCCGGTTTTACTTCCAGTGCATCTTCTGTACGAAGTACGTTTACTTCTTTATTTCCAGGTTCTGCATCTTTAAACATTTGTGCTCCTCCGGCTCCACAGCATAAACCGTTTGCTTTAGAACGTTTCATTTCAACTAACTCAACATCCAGTTTCTGAATTAAATCTCTTGGAGCTTCGTACACTTTATTTGCACGTCCTAAATAGCAAGGGTCGTGAAAAGTAATTTTTTTACCTTTAAACTGTCCGCCTTCTACAGTCAGTCTTCCATCATCAATCAATGATTTCAAAAATTCTGTATGATGAATAACTTCATAATGTCCACCTAATTCAGGATACTCATTTTTTAAAGTATTAAAACAATGCGGACAAGCCGTAACAATCTTTTTAGCCTCATATGCATTTAATACCTCGATGTTCATCATGGCCTGCATTTGAAACAAAAATTCATTTCCGGCACGTTTTGCAGGATCTCCGGTACAACTCTCTTCAGTACCTAAAACCGCAAATGAAACATTGGTACGATTTAAAATACGTACAAATGCTTTAGTAATTTTTTTTGCTCTATCATCAAAACTTCCGGCGCAACCAACCCAAAATAAAACTTCCGGTTGTACTCCCTGGGCTAGCATTTCAGCCATTGTTGGCACTACTAAACTTTCTGACATTTCTCTCACTTTTGTTAAATCGGCAATCGTTTTTTATCAAAGAAGAACAAAAACCAAAACCGAAATTATTTTTATTTAATCGATTAAACGGTTAAGCAACTAACCAATTAAACTTTTTTAATTCTCGTTTTTCCAGTTTAAACGGTCTTGTTGGCTGTATTGCCAAGGCGCTCCGTTATTTTCAATATTAGTCATCATTGCATTTAGTGACATAGGAGCAGCACTTTGTTCCATCACCAAATAACGACGCATATCCATAATAATAGACAACGGACTAATATTTACAGGACATTCTTCTACACAGGCATTACAAGATGTACAAGCCCACAATTCTTCTGGTGTAATATAGTCGTTTAATAATGTTTTATTATCCGGAACAAAAACACCTTTATTGGTATCAATATTTTTTCCAACTTCAGTCAGACGATCTCTTGTATCCATCATAATTTTACGAGGAGACAATTTCTTTCCTGTTTGATTTGCCGGACATGAAGACGTACAACGTCCACATTCTGTACAAGTATAAGCATTTAATAACTGAACCCAGTTTAAATCCTGAACATCGCTTGCTCCAAACTTAGCCGGTGCAGCATTTTCATCTGCTGGCGGAGCAGCAGCAAAAGGATCTGCATTTGGATCCATCATTAATTTCACTTCTTTGGTAACTGACTCCAAATTATCAAACTGACCTTCCGGTTTCAGGTTTGCAAAATAAGTATTCGGGAACGCTAAAAGAATATGCAAGTGCTTTGAAAAATATAAGTAGTTCATAAAAACTAAAATACCTACAATATGCAACCACCAAAATACTTCAAATAAAAGTCCAACTAATTCACTAGAGGTACCATTAAAAATTGGCGCCAAAAATTGACTTATTGGATAACTTCCCGCTTTATGAAAATGAGAATATCCGCCTGGAACATTTTGTAAATGCAAATCAGATGCATTCATTAATAAAAACAAAATCATCAAAACGGTTTCGAAATACAAAATATAATTTGCATCACTTCTCGGGAATCCGTCTAAGTCTTTATTAATAAAACGCTTTAGTCTTATTACATTTCTTCTAATCCAGAAAACAACTACAGCAAAAATTACCAGAATTGCCAATACTTCAAAAGAAGCAATCAGAATATCATAAACTACACCCAGATAAGGTGCGAAAATTCTATGCGTTCCGAACAATCCATCAATAATGATTTCAAGTAGTTCAATATTAATAATTACAAAACCTACATATACAAAGATATGTAGTATTCCGGCAACAGGGCGTCTCACCATTTTTGATTGTCCTAGAGCAATCAATGCCATGTTTTTCCAACGAGCTTTCGGATTATCTTTTCTATCAACATCAACTCCCAAATTAACGTTTCGGATGATTTTTTTTACGCTCGCTGCAAAAAAACCAAAACCTACTACAAGAAGTATGGCGAATAAAATATTATCTAAATAACTCATTCTTATTATTTTTTAGTATTTGAATTAGTATCTTCTGCAGGTGCTACATAAGGTTTGTTTTTCTTTCCGAAAAGCGAAACGTTTACATAACGAGTTGGATAAAGACGAACATCCTGCAATAATAACTCTAATTCTTTTGAAGTCTTAGCCAGATTATTATATAAAGCATCGTCATTTAATAATTTTCCTGCTGTACCTTTTCCTGAATTCAGATTAGTCATTAAACCATCAACTTTAGCTAAAGTCTGGTTTAAACTACGTACTGTTTTTCCTAAATCGGCTTTGTTTAAAGAATCAGATATTTTATTAAAATTACCCGTCATTTTATTCAGGTTTGTCACTGCGCTATTAATCTGACCTTTATTAGTATCTAAAATAGAATTTAAACTACCTGAAGCTTTATGGAATTGCTCCATTGTCTGACTCAACTCAGCTATCGTTTTCTTTAAGTTTTCCTGTGTATTCTTATCCAGTGTATTGTTTAATCCCGTAACAAGATTATCAATATTTAATAGCATTTTATCCAGTTTTTGCTGAATTGGCTCAATTTTACCTCCTAAAGATTCTGTTAATCCAAGTTCAACAGATCCTGCTAATGTCTGACCATCAACTATAGGGTCTTTATCTGCAAGATTTGGTATAATTTTAATTTGTTTCCCTCCAATTAAGCTTGGAGAATATAAAGCAGCCGTACTTGTTTTTGAGATTGGAAAATCTGTTTTTAACTGAAGTTCAACTAATAATTTACCTGTAGTTTCATTAATTGTAATCTTATTAACCTTACCAATTGACAATCCGTTTATGGTAACCGGTGCCGAAGATCCTAAATCTTCAACATTATCGTATTCTACATATAATGTTTTATAATTTGTAAAAAGGTCTCTGCCTTTTAAAAAACTATAGCCCCAAATAAATAATAAAATTGCCGCGATGACTAAAATAGCCGTTTTAATTTCTCTTGTTAGTTTCAAAATTCTAAGTGTTTGTACAAAAATAATATAAATATTCGAACTTGTGACTTTTATTTAGTCGCGTCCTGGATACTGATTTTTTCTCCATCTTTAGTTGCAATTAAAAATGCAGCACCATATCCTTTACCTTTAGCTTCTTGCAAATATTTCTTTGCTGCTTCGTAATCTGAAGTTTCCTGATAGAAATATTTATAAATATTATTCTCATAAAGCATCGTTACGTTTTTTAAACCTTTGAAGTTTTTTGGGTCCAAAGGGGTTTTCTTGATACTTGCAATAAGCTGTACTTTAAAAAACGTTCCTTTTACAGCATTTTTAGCTGCTGTTGTCGGCTCTGTAGCTTTTGGCTTTTTAGGAGTTGATGTATCTTTTGCTGGTCTTACATCTGCCAATTCCGGAACTCCTGAACCAAAATATTCGCTTTTATAACTTAAAATAGCCTCAGCAATAGCTTTTGCGATATCATCTTGTCCTTCTTCCGAATTCAGAATATTTCCTTCCGTTGGATTTGAAACAAACCCTGTTTCAACTAAAACCCTAGGCATATAAGCTTTATGAAGTACCATAAACGGTGCTTGCTTTACTCCGCCATGTCTCAATTTTTTCCCAAGTTTATCAAAGTTCTCCTCAATTTTACTTGCCAAAGAAATACTGTTATCTAAATACTCCTCCTGCATTAAAGTCATTCCAATCATTGATTCCGGAGAATTTGGATCGTAACCTTCATATTTACGTTTATAATCTTTCTCTAAAGTAATAACCGAGTTCTCTTTTTTCGCTGCTTCAAGATTCGATGCAACTTTACTCAAACCCATTACATATGTTTCTGTTCCGTCTGCTGCCGTATTTTTATTAGCATTACAATGTATTGACACGAAAATATTCGAATTTGCACGGTTAGCAATGTTGGCTCTTTCGACCAAATCAATAAAAACATCTGTTTTACGAGTGTAAATAACATTAACATTTGGACTAGCTTCCAATATTTTTCCCACTTTAAGTACAATTGCTAAGGCAATATTTTTTTCAATCCTGCCACTATAAACTGCTCCAAAATCGTGATCTCCGTGTCCCGCATCAAGTGTTACTTTAAAAACATTCCCCTGACTATAAGCACAAAAAGAAATTATCGTTAGAAAAAAACTAAAGAATAGCCTAGTTTTGTTAAATATGTTCATAAATCTAAAAGTTAATTTTAATAAAATGCAACTGCTATAATTTTTGCAATTGATTATTTTTGCCAAAAAATTATATGTAAGTTTGACATGTCAAAAAACAAGCCATACTTTTACAAAAATAGCATTTAAACCTTTGCATACAAACTTATTTAATATCGTTTTGTTATCATTTTTCCTAACTCTAGGATGTGGTAATGTATATTCGCAAGAGATAAAACCTAAAAAAAAGCCTTTATCAACTGTAAAACAATCAGATAAACAAAAAACTGCTACAGTTGACACTATTAAAGTAGACAGCATCAAACCTACTAAGACTTTTCTTGACGGAAAAGTAAAATACAAAGCTAAAGATTACGCTAAAATTGATCAGAAGAAAAAACTGATCACCTTATATAATGAAGCCGAGCTATATTATAAGGATGTAGAGCTAAAATCGGGTATAATTGTATTGGATTATGACAAAGATGAAGTTTATGCGGGAAGAATAAAGGATTCTGCCGGAGTTCTTGTTCAGTATCCAAATTTTAAACAAGGAGCCAGTGAAGTACAACCGGATTCTATTCGTTTTAACTTTAAAACAAAAAAAGCCTTAATATACAATTCAAGAACTGAACAAGGAGAATTTAAAATTAAAGCAGCTGTTACCAAAAAAGAAAATGACTCTGTTTATTTTTTAAGAGGAGCACGTTTTACAACTTCTAAAGATGTTGATAATCCGGAATATTATTTCCAGACTAACAGGGTAAAATTTGTTCCCGGAAAGAAAGTTGTTACCGGTTTAACCAATATGGTTATTGCTGACGTTCCTACTCCGCTTGCGCTTCCGTTTGCTTATTTTCCAATGAGTGAAGAAAAAAGTGTTTCCGGAATTATTATACCTAGTTATAATGACTCTAACACAAGAGGTTTTTCTTTACAAAATGGAGGTTACTATTTTGCTTTAAGCGATAATTATGACTTAACCGTTTTGGGGGATTATTATACAAATGGTAGTTACGCAATGCGTTTTGAATCTGCTTATGCGGCACGATATAAATACAGAGGTAACGTAAATATTCGTTTTGAAAATTTGATCAACAGCGAAAGAGGTTATCCGGATTATTCGAAACAAAACATTTACAACATTCAGTGGACACACTCTAAAGACACTAAATCAAGTCCGAATTCAAGTTTCTCTGCTTCCGTGAATATGGGTAGTAGTAAATACTTTAAGCAGTCTATTAATCAGGCCAACGTTGGATCTAACTTAAACAATACTTTAAGTTCCTCTATCTCATACAACAAAACCTTTAATACTATCCCGCAGGCAAGGATTTCCTTAACAGCAACACACTCACAAAATACCCAAACCGAAGTCATTAACATGACGCTTCCATCGCTTCAGGCAAGTATCGACCGTGTATATCCTTTTGTTGGAAAAGATGGTGTAAAAAAAGGGTTTATTAAAAACATCAACTTACAATATAATTTAAGTGGTAAAAACAATTTTATAACAACAGATTCTTTGTTCTTTAAACCTCAAATGTTTAGAGATGCACAAATTGGGATGCAACATACAATTCCGTTGAGTACAAACTTTAAATTATTCAAATATTTCAGTGCAGGAGCCTCTACCAACTATCAGGAAACGTGGGTTACCAAAACAATCGAAAAAAATTATGACGAAAGCGTAAACAAGGTAGTTACTACAACTGTGAATGGTTTTGACGCTTTTAGAACATACAATTTCAGCACCAATTTAGGAACCACAATTTATGGTACTTTTAATTTTGGTGATGACAAAAAAATTCAATCGATTCGTCACGTTATGCGTCCTTCTGTTACGTATGCCTATACGCCTAGTTTCGAAAAATACTACAACAGTTACGCTGTTGACGCTTCAGGACGAATTACCACAGAATACACTCGATTTGAAGGTGGTATTTATGGAGCGCCTGGAAAAGAAAACTCAAACATTGTTGGTTTTGCTTTAAGCAATACTTTTGAAGCAAAGGTCAGAGACAGCGACAGTACTAAAACTGAACCTAAGAAAATGATGTTGTTAAACAACTTAAATTTTAGTACCAGTTATAACTTTAATGCAGACGGAAAACAAGTTTTAGCATGGCAACCCTTACTTGTAAGTGGTGGAACTCAGTTTTTTGACAATAAAATGAATGTGAATTTTGGTGCTGTATTAGATCCTTATGCAATTGACAACTCAGGAACTAAAATAGACAAATTTAATATTGACAATGGTGGAAGTTTATTCAGAATGACGAGTGCCAATGTAACTTTAAATTACTCTTTCAGCAATAAGGGAACCAAGGATAAAGATCAAAAGAACACTCAAAGCCAACGGAACGGTGGACGTAATGATGATTTATTCGGAACAAATACAGATCTTAACGATAGCCGAAACAGTCAGTTTGCCAATGAGAAAGACGATGATACAGACGTTATAAGCGAGTTTTTTAGCTCGAAGCTTCCATGGGACATGACAATGGCTTACTCGCTAACCTACTCTAACGTAAACAGGGAGAATAAAATCACCGGAAACTCTATTATGATTTCTGCCAATATGGATATTACTCCAAAATGGAAAGGTGGAATTTCAACCGGTTACGACTTTGTACAAAAAGGAGTTACTTTTACACAATTCCGTTTTGAAAGAGACTTATTAAGCTGGAGAATGGCTTTTAACTGGACTCCTCTGGGAACAAACTCAAACTGGAACTTCTTTATTGGAATTAAATCTGGTGTCTTAAGTGATATCAAATGGAATAAACGAAGCACTTCTAATCGATAAACTACTTTCGAATAAAAATAATTCATTATGAAAAAAATCATCTTTACCGAAAAAGCCCCGGCTCCTATCGGTCCATACAATCAGGCTGTATTATCAGGAAATACGCTTTATGCTTCTGGACAAATCGCTATAAATCCAGCTTCTGGTGAGCTTGTAACGGATAACATCAACGACGAAACAAAACAAGTTATGGAAAACATTGCGGCAATTCTGGAAGCTGCAGACATGACTTTTGAAAACGTAGTTAAAGCAACAATCTTTATTATGGATATGAATAATTTTGGTGCAATAAATACGGTTTACGGATCTTTTTTTAACGAAAAAACCGCTCCAGCTCGTGAAACGGTTCAAGTGGCTTGTTTGCCAAAAAATGTAAATGTAGAGATCTCTATAATTGCAGTGCAATAGCATCTAATAATAATTGTGCCGTTGCTTCGTTTGTTGCCAGCGGCACATTATGTACATCGCAAACGCGAATTAACATATTAATATCAGCTTCATGTGGATGACTCGATAAAGGGTCTTTAAAAAAGAACACCATCTGAGTTATTCCCTCTGCCACTCTTCCGGCAATTTGTGCATCACCACCTAAAGGCCCCGAAAGCATTCTTTGCGTTTTAAATCCCGCTGCTTCCGCTTTTCCTCCGGTTGTTCCTGTACCAATAAGTTTAATCTTTTCATTATGCAGTACATCTGCATTTTTGATCAAAAAATCAATCAGATCAGCTTTTTTACCATCATGTGCAATGATCGCAATTTCCATAAATCCAGAACTATTGATTGGCAACATGGTACGCAATTAAACCATCAATTGGTCTTCTTAAAACATTTCCTAATTTAAGCTCATACTTATCAAAAGTCTCCTGCAATTCATCTTTTAGATAAAACGCAATAGAACCTACAAAATGAACTGGAATTTCTTTACAATTATCAAACTGCTTGATGTAGTTTTTAACGAAAGACTTCATTCCTTTGAAAATTATTTTTCTACAGAATTCTGTGTCTTTATGTTTGATTAAAAACTTAGCATAAGTTGCTAAATAAGCATTTGGATTTGGCTCTTTGTATAATTTGTTTTTAATAAAATCAGGATCAACGTCATACTCTTTTTCAAGTTCAACAGCCAATTCTTTAGGCATTTTATTAAAATAGTATTTTCTGATTAATTCTTTTCCAAAAACATTCCCGCTGCAATCATCCATTACGATATATCCTAATGATTGTACTTTTTGATGCAATACTTTACCATCAAAATAGCTGCAGTTAGAACCTGTTCCTAAGATTGATACAATTGCTTCTTCTCCTTTTGGAGTTGTAGCATATACAGCTGCATATGTATCTTCCTGAACATCTATAATTGCATTTGTAAAATAATCCTGGAAGATTATCTTTAAAGCTTGCTTCATACGATCAGTTCCACAACCAGCTCCGTAAAAAAACAAATGCGTTGCTTCTTTTTTATTTTGCAGAATATCAAAACGGTCGTTTAATCTTTCGATAATTTCCGGTCCGTCAAGAATTTCCGGGTTTAACCCTAAAGTTTGCGTGGTAAATAATACTTTTCCATTATCATCAATTGCAATCCAATCGGCTTTAGTAGATCCACTATCAACTATTAATTTCATTTTTATTTTAGTTTTTGGATTAGTTTTTCTTCATACAAAATAAAAAGTGTACTTTCTACATTAATTAAAGAAACAACAAAATAAGAAAAATCCCGTCACTTTTAAATAACGGGATTTTGCAAAAATATATAATATTATTTTAAACTTGCGATATGAACAGACAAATCAATTAATTTACTTGAATATCCGTACTCATTATCATACCAAGATACTAATTTAAAGAAAGTTGAATTTAAACCAATTCCTGCAGTAGCATCGATGATAGAAGTTCTTTTATCAGAAATAAAATCCTGAGAAACAACAGCATCTTCAGTATATCCTAAAATACCTTTTAATGAAGTTTCAGAAGCATTTTTCAACACAGCCATAATTTCTTCATAAGAAGTTTCTTTAGCCACTTTCACAGTTAAATCTACAGTAGAAACGTCAGCTGTAGGAACACGGAAAGCCATACCAGTTAATTTCCCGTTTAATTCAGGAATAACTTTTCCAACCGCTTTAGCAGCTCCTGTTGAAGAAGGAATGATATTGATTGCAGCAGCACGTCCACCTCTCCAGTCTTTTCTAGAAGGTCCGTCAGCAGTCATTTGAGTTGAAGTTGTAGCGTGAACTGTAGTCATTAAAGCCTCAACAATTCCGAAGTTATCATTGATAACTTTAGCTAAAGGTGCTAAACAGTTTGTAGTACAAGAAGCATTAGAAACAACTAAATCAGAAGCTTTTGCAGTTTCGTGGTTCACTCCCATTACAAACATTGGAGCATCTGCAGAAGGAGCAGAAATAATTACTTTTTTTGCACCACCTTTAATGTGCTCACTTGCAGTTTCGATAGTTGTGAAAATACCAGTACATTCAGCAACAACATCTACATCTACTTCATTCCATTTTAAGTCAGCAGGATTTCTTTCTGCAGTGATACGGATATTTCTTCCGTTTACATAAAGTTTTCCTTCTTTTACTTCTACAGTTCCATCAAAACGACCGTGAACTGAATCATATTTTAATAAATAAGCTAAGTGATCTACGTCTAATAAATCATTGATTGCAACAACCTCTACATTATCTCTATTGAAAGACTCTCTAAAAACGATTCTTCCGATACGTCCAAATCCGTTTATTCCTAATTTTACTTTTGACATTTTACTAATTTTTTGCTTTTGTTTTTATTATACTAATTCAAAGTCTAATTTCCTCACAATAAACTTCTCCCTTTTTAAACTTTTATATTTATATATATTATGTCGACATAATGTCAGACACTCTCAACAATTCTCTATCAATTTCAGATTTCCCTTTAATTGCTTGCTCAAGCGGAGTTAAAACCACTTTATCTTCTTTAAGTCCAACCATATAATTTGATTTTCCTTCAATTAAAGACTCAACTGCTTTTACACCCAAACGACTTGCTAAAACACGATCAAAACAAGATGGTGAACCACCACGCTGCATGTGTCCTAAAACAGAAACTCTAACGTCATATTCAGGCAAATTAGCCTCAACGTAATCCTTTAATTCGAATACGTTTTTACCAATTTTATCACCTTCAGCGATAACTACTATACTTGATGATTTTCCTGAAGCTTTACTTTTTTGAAGTGAGTCCAGTAATCTGTCCAGACCTAAATCTTCTTCAGGAATAAGGATTTCTTCGGCACCAGCACCAATACCAGCATTAAGAGCTATATGCCCTGCATCTCTACCCATAACCTCTACAAAAAACAGACGATTATGTGAACTTGCAGTATCTCTAATTTTATCAATACAATCCACAACAGTATTTAAGGCAGTATCATACCCAAGGGTAAAACTTGTTCCAAAAATATCATTATCAATTGTACCCGGAATTCCCATTACCGGGAAACCGAATTCTGAATTAAATAGTAATCCTCCGGTAAAACTTCCGTCTCCTCCAATAACAACAAGAGCATCAACTCCTGCTTTTAAAAGATTTTCGTGTGCTTTTTTTCTACCTTCCGGGGTTCTAAACTCAACAGAACGAGCCGATTTTAAGATCGTTCCACCTTTGTTTACAATATTATTAACGCTTCGAGGGCCCATTTCTTTAAAATCTCCTTCGATCATTCCTTGATACCCTCTATAAATTCCTATGCATTCTATATTATGATAAGCGCATGTTCGAACAACTGATCGTATTGCGGCATTCATTCCTGGGGAGTCTCCTCCTGATGTAAGAACACCAACTTTTTTTATTGTTTTTGGCATTATTTAAGTATTAAGTTGTAAAATTAGCAAACATTCACCACTTTTCGGGTTCTGATTATAATAAATTAATAAAATATGTTAAATTCAAACGTTTTCGTTAATAAGTTTTTCTGTAGCAAAAAATTCAGATAAAATAATAAAAGGAGCTTATTTTAATTAAATCCTTAAAATTAACAATACATAAATGAAGTGTTATAAAATTGTGAGGAAGTCTTCATTTCGCAAAAAAAGTTCAAACATCTAAAATTAGCACAAAAAAAACCATTATGAGAATAATGGTTTTAGATTTACTACTTTTTTAACAATTGCTTAAAAATCGTCGTTATCAGGAATCAGACCCTGATTATTTTGTGGAACAGGCTTTTTCTCCTCTTCTTTCTTTTCAGGAGTCTTTTTATCCTTGTCTTTGTCTTTTTTACTACTGAAGTTAATATAGTCAGGATTTAAATTAGAATCTTGTATATCATCTGTTGATTTCTTGATCGTTCTTTCTAATTTATGGCTTTTAAAGAGTTTATTTACCAGTTCACTGAAAGTATCAAAATCGACTTCATACGAAATACCAACTCCTTGTGTATAACCAACTCCTTGTCCTATATAATTAATATCATTTTCTTTATTAAACAATCTAAGGTTCATCGATCCGTCTTCGTTTACACGATATAATATCTCGATATCTCCAACGATGGCTGATTCATTAACTCCTCCAACCGGAACACCCACTTTCCCGTTGATAGATATCTTTTCATTAATCTGAGAGGAAATATTAGCCACAAACTGACCATCGGCTTCCTGACCAATTCTCTTATCTGCAGATATAAAGTTCAAATCGATATTAAACTTATCACTGTCTGACTTTATAATACCTCCTAATAAGCTAGCTGCGGTCTCGGCAAATGTTCCGGACAAGTCACTTTGATTAAATCCATCAGGACTCATAAACGAACCTGTAGAAAGCAAATACAAAGCTTGTGTCTGACGAACATCTTTATCATCCAGTTTATATTGAATTTCAGACTTTAAAACATTACTTACAGATGGAAACTGAATATCAAAATTAGGATCAGGACTGGTTAAATCTCCGCGCAAACCAATAACCACTTCAACCGGAACCTTTTTATTAAATGAAGAATTCTCCAGAAGTACGGCAGGATTTGCAGAAGTTTTATAAATGGCTTCCAAATTCAGCTGCGCTTTCATTGGGTTTCCTTCCCAAATAATAGATCCCCCTTTTTTTACTGCAAATTTCTTATCGATTAATCCGCCGTATTTAAAGTTATAAGTTCCTTCATATGCCTGGAAATCTCCCCACATATTAAACTTACCTAATGTATTAATTTTAAATAGCAATGAACCATACCCTTTACCTTTCATACCGTGACCCGAATTACGATCCAGGATAACTTCCACTTCGGCATCCGGGGTAATATCAAAATCAAACTCTAACTCAAGTCCATTGTAATTTCTGGTTTTTTCGACAATACCGTTTTCTAAATTATATTTTTCTTTTGGTGTCACAAAATGAATCCAGCTACTTTCCCCAACACTTTGGGCATTATTAATAGGAATCTTAACTTCTGTACCTTTCTCGGATTTTGCATCAACCTTAATAAACAAACCATCAGTTGGTCCTTTAATACTTGCAGTACCGTTGATAAACGCAGTACCAAAATAAGCTGCATCTTCACTGTCCTTGGTATCCAGTGCCAATAATCGTTTAGAAGTGATATTTAAATCGAGTTTCCAGTCGCCAAAATTATGATGCTCAATAGTTCCGTTCAATAATCCTTTTGTACCGTATTTAGTATCCGTTAACTGATTATTTCTAAATAAGAATTTTTCATCCGTTAAATCAATAACAGTTCGGTCGCTTAATTCATAATCCGTATTCAGGTACGGAATCGTCATTCCGGCTTTCTCAACATATAACCTTCCGTTAATTTCAGGTTTTTTGATATTCCCGACAACCGCTGCATTACCGGAAACAGAACCTCTTACATTCGATATAACCTCTCCTCCAACAGTGCCTAAAGTTGCCAGATTAAATCCTTCGAGCTTTAAATTCAGATCCAGGAATGTTTCTTTATTTTCTATAGCAAAAGTTCCGTTTGCTTTAAATGATTCTGTAAACCCGTTTTGAATTGAAGAGTTTATCGTAAACTTTTTAAAACTTTCATCACCTGAAATATCAAAATTTAAAGTTCCTAATTCGGTTTTATTCATAACAAGATGATCAATTACTACTGACGCAGTTGGTTGATATACATCTTTATTTTGTTTGTAATTTACATTTCCGTTCAAATTACCATCAAAAACAAACTTGGAATTTACAGGCGTAATTTTATTAATATCTACATTTTCAAAATTAAGGACGAGATCTTTATAATCTTTTCCTTTTATTACCCCATTCAAATCAATTTTCTGATCCTCATGCGATAAAACAATATTATCTATGGTGAAATTTTTAAAGAACTGGTCAAAAACAATTTGATTGTCTTTTTCTGCATTTTCATTTAAATACCATAAATAATCTTTAAACTTCATCTCCGATTTTTTAATCCCGACGATATTATTCTTGTTTTTATCTATAGTGTGAAATAAATCGAGATTGAAATAATCTTCCCCTTTGTCTCCTCCTTTAAATTCAGAACGAACATACAAGGTATCATTTGCCGTTACGTTAATTAAATTAAAATCCCTTATTTTATAATAGGGAGTTTTAATACTATCTAATTCTACATAAGCATTATATAGCGTATTTTTATTATCGATATTAATACGGATATTATCAAATGTATTCTTTGCTGCCGTTATTTTCTGAGAATTAAATCTAAACTTAAACTCTTGTAAATCTGAATCTATTTTTCCACGAACAACAGTTGACGAGTCAATATTGATTTCCGGATAAAGCATTTCGACAACTTTATCGTAAACATGAAAATTAAAGCGAAGAAACTGCCCTTTTTTGACTTTATAAGGTTTGTAGTTGGTATAAAGACTTCCAACGGAATTCATTACCAACTTATCCAATTGATCAAAGCGGAATTTCCCAACAATGTTCCCCTTTACAACATCCGCAGAACTTATTGTAATGGTACGTAATCGATCTTCGTCAAAATTTGAATTAATTGTAATTTCATCAAAAGCGTAAGTTGATTTTGGATTTTGATAAACCGCATCTTTAATATAAATATTCCCCTGAAGGTTCTCAATTGAGTTTCCGGATACCTGAACAACCGCATCTCCGTTAAAATGAGAAATCGAATCATTTATGAATTTCAGTTTACGTAAATCGGCATTTTCTACATTAATATGAAAATCATATTTGCTTTCGCGTTTGCTTAAATCTACCAGACCATCAAAAGTCAGACTTAAATTTGGGTCGTTTACAGAAACCTGACCTTTATAATAAGGTAATTTAAAATTCCCGTTAACTACTATATTATTATAGGTGTAATTATTATAATCTAATTTAGCTATATCCCCTTTTATAATTGTGTTCAGATATTTTTCGGTAAAACCAACACCATCAACATCTATATTTAATGTTGTTTTTCCAATATCTTTTCTTCCTAATAAAGCTCCTACATTAAAATTATCCAGAATAATATTCCCCGAATAAGAAGCCTTGTCAATAAAATCCATATTATTTAAATGAACATCAGCCTCTCCGTTACCTAAATCGGTTTGCATTTTAAAAACTGCTTCCAACGCAGTTACAGAAACTTTTGCTTTACCGGCCATATTAAACTTCCCAATTTTCTGAAGTTCTTTTGGAAGTTTCTTGCCCAAAACATTTGGCAATAAAACAACCAGATTATCATAACTGGAAACAAGTTTATCAAACTTTCCTTCCATCGAGAACTTTTGCGTTTTATCCCCAAGAAGATTCTTGAAGTTAATATTCCCGACAATTCTTGAACCATTGGTATCACTTAATCTTAAACTATGCAAGTTTAGATTATTTAACGGCCCTTTTAATTTAGTTTTGATTTTAAAATGCTGATTTTTACCTAATCCGTCATAAAAATATCGTATATCGTTTGATGCGATTGAAGCCGAATCAAGAGCAACATCAAATTTTACTTTATCTGTAAAATGAAGAAAATCTTCTACTTTATAATTTAAGATTGCATAACCATAGATTGAAGATCTTTTGGTTTTAATAGCCAAATTTTCAACTTTAATTTGCTTTTTGGTATAACTGAATTTTCCGGCAAAATTAGAAACATAAAGACCACGGTGATCCTGAAATGAAAATCGGTGAATGGTCGTATTTACATCAGGCCCATAAAGTTTAAATTCACTTATATAAGCATTTAACTTTGTAAACTCCAGAAATTTAGGCGTTGTTTTATTTTCATCAACAACAGAAAAGAATCCTTTTGAAATATACGCATTTCGCGCAGTCAGTAAAAAATGTTTCTTTGATTTAGATGGTTTTCCCGTTTCAAACAATTTAACAAACTTATTAATATTGTTTTCGTCTTCGTTTTTATAGGTTTTTAAATTAAAGATCAAGCCCGTTAAACGAAGATCCCCAAAAATCAAATCGCCATCCATTAATCTTTTAAAACTCAAGATATCTGTATTAATAATCTCAGACGCTATCATCACTTTTTTATGATGATCAAGAATCAATACGTCTTTTAGTTTTACACCACCAAAAATATTGATGGCCACTTTACCTACTGTAATGTTAGCATTAAAATCTTCTCGAAGCGAGTCTGTAGCGTATCGCGCAATCTTTGTCTGAACGACAGGCAAAGACAGTATGATAGCAAGAGCTAACAAAAGTAAAATTAACCCAATTAAGGTTCTGGATACTATTTTCTTTACTTTTCTGATAGCTGCTTTATTTTAGTTTTCTTTTATAATAATTTTGAACAGGCAAAGAACGCCTGTTTTTGATAAAAATTCTTTAATTTTGGCTTCTCTTTACAATCAAATAAATGTAATAATTTGATTTGTCAAATATAATTCAAAATTTGTGCCTTTATATGCAAAATTCAGAGGTTTTTATTCTTGCCATCGAAAGTTCCTGCGACGACACTGCCGCCGCGGTTTTACATAACGACAAAGTACTCTCAAATGTTGTAGCCAATCAGTTAATTCATAATCAATATGGAGGTGTTGTTCCGGAATTAGCTTCCAGAGCACATCAGCAAAATATTGTTCCTGTAATTGATGCGGCACTTCGCAAAGCAAATGTACAAAAAGAACAGCTAACTGCCATTGCTTTTACGCAAGGTCCAGGCTTAATGGGCTCTTTATTGGTAGGAAGTTCTTTTAGTAAATCGTTATCGCTTGCCTTAAAGATTCCGCTTATTGCTGTAAATCACATGCATGCACATATTTTAGCTCATTTTATAGATGAAGAAGGTTTTGACAAACCTGAATTTCCTTTTTTAGCTTTAACAATTAGTGGCGGACATACTCAAATCGTAAAAGTAAACAGCTTTTTTGATATGGAAATTATTGGTGAAACCACTGATGATGCGGTTGGAGAAGCTTTTGATAAAAGTGCCAAAATTCTGGGACTTCCTTATCCCGGAGGTCCACTGATTGATAAACATGCAAAAGAAGGAAATCCGAAAGCTTTTACCTTTACAAAACCTAAAGTTCCAGGGTTGGATTTTAGTTTCTCAGGATTAAAAACTGCCATTTTATATTTCATTCAGAAGAATAAACTAGAGAATCCAAATTTCATCGAAGAAAACCTGAATGATATTTGTGCTTCTATTCAATATACTATTATTGAAATTTTGATGGATAAATTAAAACTGGCCGTCAAAGAAACCGGAATTAAACAAATTGCCATTGGCGGAGGAGTTTCTGCAAATTCAGGCATCAGAACCCGACTGAAAGAAAGCGAAGGCAAATTTGGCTGGAAAACTTTTGTTCCTAAGTTTGAATACACTACAGATAATGCTGCAATGATAGGAATTGTGGGTTATCAGAAATATTTATCAAGTCGTTTTGAAGATTCTTCTGTAGTTTCTAAAGCGCGAATTCAATTTTAATTTATGCAGTTATTTTACAATCCCGATATAGACGAAACTACCGAAACTTTTTCTTTTGATAAAGAAGAAAGCCGTCATATAATAAAAGTTTTACGCAAAAAAGACTCTGATATTTTACATGTTACAAATGGTTTAGGGCTATTGTTTGAAACTGAAATTACATTGGCTTCAGACAATAAATGTATTGTTAGAATACTTTCTATTACAAAATCGCCTGAACCAAAATTCCGCTTGCATCTGGCTGTTGCACCAACCAAAATGAATGATCGTTTTGAATGGTTTCTGGAAAAAGCAACTGAAATTGGAATTCAGGAAATAACACCTATTTTCTGCGACAGATCGGAACGAAAAGTAATCAATGCTGACCGTTTTGAAAAAATCATATTGTCGGCAATGAAACAATCTAATGAAACTTTCCTTCCAAAATTAAATGAAGCAATTTCGTTTAAAGAATTCATTAAACAAAAAAACGAAGGTTTACAGTTAATCGCGCATTGCGAAGAAACAGATAAAAAATCATTGAAAGAAGTTTTAAAGCCTAACGAAAATGTTACCTTATTAATTGGCCCTGAAGGTGATTTCTCTGAAAAAGAAATTGCTCTTGCCTTAGAAAATAATTTTCAGCCGGTAACTTTAGGGAATACACGTTTACGAACAGAAACTGCGGCAGTTGTAGCTTGCCATAGCGTTGTTTTTTTTAATGAAACATCAAACTAGTTTATAAGCTTTGTCAAAGTTTTAAACTTTGACAAAGCTTGATATTGATAACGGAATTACTATTGCGGTTTCTCCTTACGTCGAAATGACAAAACATTGATTATGAAAAAAATATTCTATTTGTTTTTATTGCTTTCTGTTTCTTCTTTTTCACAAGAAATCGCTTTACTAAAATACAGCGGTGGCGGTGACTGGTATGCAAATCCAACTTCATTGCCCAACTTAATTCGTTTTTGCAATTCGAATATCAATACCCGAATTAAAGCAAAACCATCAACAGTTGAGCCAAGTAATCCTGATTTACTTTCGTATCCTTTTGTACATATGACGGGACACGGAAATGTTGTTTTCAGTGATTCTGATGTTACCAATCTAAGAAATTATCTTACTGCGGGAGGTTTTCTTCATATTGATGATAATTATGGAATGGATCAATATATTCGAAAAGAGATTAAAAAAATATTTCCTAATAATAACTTAATCGAAATTCCTGCCAATCATCCTATTTTTCAAAAACCGTATCCTTTTCCAAACGGATTACCGAAAATTCACGAACACGACGGTACGCGTGCTCAGGCATTCGGAATTTTTGTAGAAAACAAATTGGTTCTTTTATATACGTACGAATGCGATTTGGGTGATGGCTGGGAAGATCCGGAAGTTCACAACGATCCTGTGAATGTAAGAGACAGAGCCTTAAAAATGGGCGCCAATATTATCAATTATATTTTTACCAATTAATAACGACCAAAGTGCAGCTTACTCACGACGAAAATCAATTTGAAAGAAAAACTTTTCCAATAACTCTGGTTTGCGATCACATTTACTTTCAGCAAAATATTGGTTCAATATTTAGAATAAGTGAAGCTTTTGGAGTTGAAAATATTATCTTTTTCGGAAAAGATATTCCGCTGACACCCAGAAAAATTAACAAAACCTCACGCAGTACGCATCTTCATGTACCGCACACTATTATTGAAGAAACTTCTGATGTTGTATCTTATCTGCAAGATAACAACTTTGAAGTTATTGCCCTTGAAATTGCAAGTAACAGCAAACCTTTAAAAGAAGTTATTATTCCCGAAAACAAAAAAATCGCCCTTGTACTTGGAAGCGAGATTAATGGAATATCTGAAGAACTGCTAAAACTTTCACATCAAATAGTGCATATCAATATGTTTGGCAAAAACAGCAGTATGAATGTGGTTCAAGCCGCGAGTATTGCACTTTATGAGATTACATCTTTGTAAAAGCACTTTTAAAACCGTTTATTTTCATTTACACGACCAATTTATTGATTCAGCTGACACAAAAAAATCGATAAACTACAAATAATCAAGACGTAATGCATTAAAAAAAACAATAAGAAAGAAAAAACTTATTAATATTTTTTAGTCAATTTTTGTAGGAATCAATGTTTGTAAGGGATTGTAAAATTTCTCACAAAATAATCTTTGTAATATTTTTCTACAAAATATTTTTGTTATAAAATTGCCACATAATTAACCAATTATAATTTTTTATAACAAAAACCCAAATTATTATGAAAAAAATTTTTATTACCGCATTTACAGCATTAGTGCTGTTTTCTTGTCAAAACGACCAAACAGACGGTTCAAACTCTGAAGCAGCCGCAAAAGCAACTCTCCGTACTTGCGCAAGCCAGGATGTTTTAGAAGCTCAATTAAAAGCTGATCCAATGTTGGCAATCAGAATGAATGAAATTGAAGCTTTTACAAATAAACAACTGATGACAGGTCGTTTAGTAAACGGTAAAATTGAAATTCCGGTTGTTGTAAACGTTTTGTACAAAACAACAGCAGAGAATATCTCAAACGCACAAATTCAATCTCAGATTGATGTTTTAAACAAAGATTTTAATGCCCTAAATTCTGATTACAATAGTGTTCCGGCACTTTTTGCAGGTGTAAAAGCTAATGTTGGAATTACATTTGTACTAGATCAGGTAATTAGAAAATCGACTACAAAAACTTCTTGGGGAACAAATGATGCCATGAAAAAAACGGCACAAGGTGGTCTAGCACCAACTTCTCCTACTACTAAGCTTAACATGTGGGCTTGTACTATTGGAGGTGGAATTTTAGGTTATGCTCAATTTCCTGGAGGAGCTTCTGCGACAGATGGAGTTGTAATTGACTCTAAATACTTTGGTTTGTCTGGTTCTGCAAGTGCTCCTTACAACTTAGGAAGAACTGCTACTCACGAAGTGGGTCACTGGATGAATTTACGTCACATTTGGGGAGATGCAACTTGCGGAAGCGATTTAGTAGCTGATACTCCAACTCATAATACTGCTAACTATGGTGTACCAGCTTATCCTCACTACAGTACTTGTTCAGGAACTCCGGTTGAAATGACAATGAACTATATGGATTATGTAGACGACAATGCAATGTACATGTTCTCAAACGGTCAAAAAAGCAGAATTTCTGCAATTTTTACAAGTGGAGGCGCAAGATATTCTTTTGCTCAATAACAGCTAGAGAAATCCATATAAAAGCGAGATGTTAAACATCTCGCTTTTTTTTGTTTGAATAAAAATTTTCAAAGCTTTTTCCTATATTTATGCTCTAAAACTAAAATATGATAACTTCGAAAATTATTTCAAACGGAATTTTAAGAGCTTTAGCTTCAATACTTGTTATCGCAATCATTTTATATTTTCTGTATGAAATACAAACCGTGATCGTTTACTTGTGTATCTCACTAATACTGTGTTTGATCGCGAATCCTTTAGTACAGTTTTTAAAAAATAAATTAAAATTCAGTAATTCGCTGGCGGCTACAACGGCACTTATCTTGTTTATATTTGCAATAGTTGGGTTTATACTATTATTTGTGCCCTTAATAATTTCTCAGGCTAATAACTTATCTTTATTGGACACCAATAATTTACAAAATCAATTTATTCAGACAGAACGTAGTATTGAAACTTATTTCAATATTCAGCATGTCGATTTAAATAAAGTTTTAAAAGATTCTAAGATCACTTCTATAATAGATTTCACTTATTTTACCGGTTTTCTAAACTCAATCTTAGGTTTTATGGCTGATATGGGAATGGGATTAGTTTCTGTTTTCTTTATCACTTTTTTCTTCATTAAAGATCAGGACTCCTTTAAAGTAAGTGCGAGAAAAATTCTTCCCGATACCAACGAGGATAAAATTTTAAACTCAATTGCCAAGATAAATCATTTCTTAACCCGCTATTTTATAGGCTTACTTTTACAATTAACCGTAGTTTTTATTCTATATCTAATTGTCTTAATGATTTTTGGAAATCAAAATGCTTTTGTGATTGCCTTTTTGTGTGCCATCTTAAACGTTATACCTTATATTGGTCCAATTATCGGAACTATATTAGCTGGGATTTTAACGATGATTAGTTTAATTGGTAAAGATTTTCAATCAGAAATTTTACCTACGACAATTTATGTAATCATTGGATTTTTATTGGTACAGGCAATTGATAATAATATTAGTCAGCCAATAATTTCATCAAAAAGTGTAAATTCGCACCCGTTAGAAATATTCTTAGTTACTTTAATCAGTGGTATAACCTTTGGAATTGTGGGAATGATTATTGCCATTCCGGTTTTTACAATGGTGAAAGTAATTTTAAAAGAATTTTTTCCTGACAACAAAATTGTCTCCGTATTAACCGAAAGAATTTAACATTGAACACTTCAATTCTGCACCAGAATATTCAGGATTTTATCTCTCAAAATTGTGGTGCATCAATTACAAAATTAGCGCTTCAGAAAAATCCTTTTCCCGAAGTAGACTGGATTTTGATTTTAAATCAGATTGAAGCCAAAGCAAAGGCAAAAGAGAAACTGCCAACCTGGTTTTCTACTGAGAATATTATTTATCCAAGTAAAATTTCTGTTGAACAAACCTCATCTGAAAAAACGGCGGCTTACAAATCTTCCTTAATTGAAGGTGAAACCTTAATTGACCTTACGGGAGGTTTTGGAGTAGATGATTATTACTTTTCTAAAAAGTTTAAAACCGTTGCGCATTGTGAAATCAATGAAGATTTATCTTCGATTGTAAAGCATAATTTACAGCAACTGAATGTAAAAAACTGTTTTTGTTATGCCGGTGATTCTGCCAATATTCTAAAAGAATCTGAAATAAAATGGGATTGGATTTATATTGATCCGTCCAGAAGAAACGATGCAAAAGGCAAAGTTTTTATGCTAAAAGACTGTTTGCCGAATGTTCCTGATTCTTTAGATTTTTATTTTGAAAAAACGAATTCCATTTTAATAAAAACCGCTCCTTTATTGGACATTTCTGCAGGTTTATCTGAATTGAAGTTCGTTAAAAACATTCATATTATTGCGCTGGAAAATGAAGTAAAAGAATTGCTTTTTGAAATCCATAAAGATTATAAAGGCATAATTACCTTAAAAACAGCCAATATTCTAAAAGAAAAAACGGAGACTTTTGATTTTGTTCTGGATAATGAAAGTGAATTTCCATCGTATCATTTGCCTCAGAAATATCTTTATGAACCTAATGCTGCCATCATGAAATCCGGTGGGTTTGACGAAGTCAGTTCGGGTTTCAAAATAAATAAACTTCATAAACATTCTCATTTATATACTTCAGAAGATTTAATTGATTTTCCGGGAAGAGTTTTTGAAATCGAAAAGAGGATTGCGTTTAGTAAAAACGAGATGAAAACCGAGCTCTTAAACAAGCAAGCCAATATTACGACCCGAAATTTTCCTGAAACGGTAGAAAACATCCGAAAAAAGTGGAAAATAAAAAATGGAGGAAATATTTATTGTTTTTTTACAACTGATAAAAATGATAACAAAATAGTTTTAATTTGCAGAAAAATAACTTAAAAATGAAACAACTAATTACGCTAACCTTTTTTCTATTAACGCTTACCGCATTTTCGCAAAAACCATGTGAATACAGTACCAATGTAACTGACTCTATTGGTAGTTACAAAATAACAAACGAATACTTAATGAGTGAGAAAAACTTTGGAGCAACTTCAAATTATATCTTTTTTTCACTGGCGCAAACAGATGGTTTGCCAACATTAAATTTACAGCTTATCCAAAAAAGCAAAGATTTTATAAAAGCGAAATGTTTTGACAAAAATTCAAGAGTCTTTTTGCAATTACAAAACGGAAAAGTAGTAACCTTAATGCACATTAATCAGGAAAACTGCGGAACTCTAATACACAATGGGGAATTTGATAATCGTGTAAATACAGGAATCTTCATGTTTATGAAAGATAATTTTGAAGAACTTAAAAAGTCTCCAATATCGCTTATGCGAATTAAATACCTTACCGATATTGAAGATTATATCGTTAAAAATGAATTAACTTCTGAAATGAACGGAAAAGTAACCAATCCTGATACTTATTTTATTCAGAATATCAGATGTGTTGAATAATTATTCGCATTTCCATTTTTGATTGGAAACTTTATCTTTTAAACCTGTTTTTAAGTTGTAGTGCCACCATTCAGAATCAAAAGAATTAAAACCGTTTTCGATCATTATTTTCTTTAGAAACTTTCTGTTTGATTTTACTTCTTTTGAAAGATTTGTATAATTATGACTGGCTTTACTTCCGAAGAAATCAAAAGCGGTTCCCATATCCACTTCTTTACCATTACGATCTACTAAAGAAATATCTACGGCTCCTCCTCTATTATGGATGGAGCCTTTTTTTGGATCTGCCACGTATTCAGGATTAGATACAATCTCCCACATTTTTTTCTGTATTGACAATGGTCGGTAACAATCGTACAATTTTATTTTAAATCCTTTTTTCTTAAAATCATTATTTGCCGCAATCAATGCCTGAACCGTTTTTAAACGCAAAAAACATTCCGCACAGTCATACACTTTAGCTTTTAAAAAATTATCTTCGGTCGCATATTTCATATCATATATAAAATCTGAGCTATAATCTTTTAAATTGACAAAGGTTGTATCTGAAATTGTTTGTTTTACCGGACTTGTATACGCTTCATTCTGCGCATTTAAAAGATTGATACAGAAAAGAGAAACTAAAAGAAATGTGGTCTTGAAAAATTGTAACATAAGATGGTTCATTTGAAAATTGAAATTAATCAAAAAAATGCAATCTCTTATTTTATATTTCGCCATTTTTAAAATACTTGATACGTTTTTCGCTAAAAAAAGACATTCTTTTTTCGCAATTACATCTTAATTCCCTTTTGTTTTCACACCATAAATTGATGTTTTTTCATTAAATTAGCTTAATAAGAATTTATAAATCAAATATTTAATTCAAAAATTCAGATCTTATGAAGAAAAGAACGAAACATTTATTTATAGCTGCATTGAGTCTTTTTATGTTTTCTTCCTGTAAAAAAGATGCCATTAAGAGTGTTCCAACAACTGATTCAACATCGATTATTACCGAATCGCTAAAATCAGATTCTACTATAACTCATCCTTTAGATACACTTAGTACTTTGGTAGGTAAAAGTGTGGTTGGAAGTAACTTTTTATCAAAAAGCAGTGTTACACCAAGATTAAAAACATTGCTGGGTTCTGATTATGACGAAATGGTTAAAAACTGGAATACTGAAACCCCTTTTACCAAACAAGGGGATATTTTGCATGCCAGTGGTTGCAAACAACACGATTGCAGTACTTACTCTTATGATTTGTTTATTGATACCAAAAACAACAAAATCAATATCTACAAATTCAGTGAAGCTAAACTAACTGTTTTTGCTGAAGATAATTTTAAAATTGTGCTGAAAGACTCTCTTCTGCTAGATTTAAATACTAAAATGAGTAATGCAAAGATTCCGGAAGAAAAAGAAATAAGTAAGAAGTAAAAAGTGAGATGTGAGATAAAAAAAGCGGTCTTTTACCGCTTTTTCATGTTTATATTTCTCCCATTGCCATGATATTCTCCTGAACTCCTTTGTCTCTAAGCATTCTGAAATGCGAGCGTACGGCATGATAAAATGGATATGAGGTGTACGGAAGATCATATTCTTCTGCATAGCGCATAATTATTGGAGTGATATAAGGATAATAGGTATGAGCAACACCTGGAAAAAGATGATGTGCAACGTGATGCGTAAAACCTCCGTATAAAAAATTTGCCAGTTTACTGTTAGTACTAAAATCTTTTGTTACAATCATTTGGTGCAATGCCCATGTAGCAGAAAGATGTCCTTCTTCATCTGTTCCGGGAAAATGTGCATCTTCGTCTACATGTGTCGATACCAGCGCCACAACACCCAAAGCACTTCCGCACAAATGCATGGCAAACCAGGCTCCTAAAATCATATACCAAGGCTGATTTAAAAACCACATCGGTATAAAAAGCATATAACCCAGATTTATAATTTTTGCAGCAAACAATTTATAAACTTCAATTGTAGGGATTTTGTCTACGACTTTTTTTACGTAGTTATTTTTCTTTCCAAAGAAGTCTTTAAAATCACGAATATAAATCCAATTCAAACTGTATAACGGGTAGATCATCCACATATAAATGTGTTGATATTTGTGATAATTAAACAGCGGACTATTTGGAAAAATCCTGATTACATCACTTTGTTTAATATCAATATCCCAATCTGGTACATTTGGATAGGCATGATGAAGATTAATATGTCTGCGGGTCCAAAGCCAATGATTACCTCCAAAAAGCTCCAGAATATACATAAACCGCTCATTATACACTGCTTTTTTAAAAAGTGCCCCATGTGCAGCATCATGAAAGGCATTTATAAAAAGCACAATCATGGTAATACCACAGAGAATATAAAAAAGAAATAATAACGGAGTACTGTTTCCGAACAGTAAAATACAGGAGTAAAATAAAAAATAGAGAATTACAAGTCCTAGAGACTTAATAATGTTCAACAGGTACAAGGATGAATTTTGTAAAACAGTCTCGTTCACTTCTGTGCGCAACTTTTTAAAAAAATCATCGGTACCAGCTTTTACGTAAACTGGGCGTTTTAATTTTTCCATGCTATTTGGTTTTGCTAGAAATTCTTATATCAAATTTAACAAAAAAAAGCTAAAACACATGGTTACAAAAGATTAGATAATAAAAAAATATTTTCTTACTTTTAATCTTTTAAGGAAAACGCTAAGATCCCAAAACATTAATCTATTCTGTAAAATTTTTATTTTCCAGCTGTACTCGTATTTTGTGAATACGCTCTTCGATTTCTTGTAAATCGTTAAGAATGTTTTTTTTCTCATACACTGCAGCAGGTTCATTAAGTGTATCTTGTCCATTTTCCGGAGCAAACATGTCGTTTAAATCTACATCAGGAAAGTTTCTGCTTAAACTCAATAAAAATTCAGATCCGATACTGGCAGTTCCGTGAAAATATCTCCCAATCATAGCTGGGCTAAATCCTAAAATCTCACCAACCTCCTTTTGCTTCAATCCTTTAGCTCTAAAGAATGTGCTTAATTTTTCGTTATATGTCATTATTTGAAATCATTATAAAGTGTATTCAGGATACATCATTTAACATTAAAATACGTTTAAAATATAATATTTTTCCTACATTTACATTAATAATAGAAAGATTAAATTATAAATAGCAAATATATGTCAAAATTAATCAAAAATAACAATTTAAAGGAAGATAATTCTCACAATACAAAAGCATATGAGTTTATCGACCAGCACTTACCCGCCACATACGTCGACTTAACTATTTGCTACTTACAAAAAAAGGGACAAACAGCACCAAACAAAGCTTTAATCCGGAATGTAAGAAACAAAACCATTTTTAGAAATGACATTCTGCTAGCTTTGGTTGAAGTGGCCCTTGAAAATAAAGAGGCGATTGAAAGAATTAAGCTTTTAACTTCTTTTGAGAAAGAATGAAACATTACCGAATCAATTCATCATTTTATGCTTCGTAAAAAATAAAAAAATGCAAAAGAAAAACAGATTGAAAAAGCATAGACCACAGACCAAATCAAAAATAACAAATGTAATTGCCAGTACTCTGTTTTCTAAGTATGGAATGACTCTGGAAGAGTACAAAGAGGGAGTTGCAATTCATGCCAAATGCTTTGATCAAATAAAAAAAGTAAAACCAATATTCTAAATTAAAATAAGAATGGTCAGTTTAAATACTGACCATTCTTATTCATTATCCCACTAATTACCAATGCATCAAAACTTTAACTTCATTCAATCTTGAGGGCATACCAACCAAAGGTGCGTAATCTTATTTTAAAGAATGAATCCGGCATTATTTGATCTACTTTTATCCATGCATTTTCCATTAGTTCTTGTGCTTCTTTCCGGCATGCATCAATGGCTCCGCAATCTTGCAACAAACCAATTACAGATGCTATCACGTTTTGTTCTTTAGGTAATGTTTGAATTGTTGTCCATACATATTCGCGTTTCTCAAGAGGCAATAAACTCATTGCTTTAGCCACTGGCATGGTTATTTTTCCGGCAGTAATATCTTCTCCTTTATCTTTAAGATTACCATCATAACCTTCTAAATTCAAAACATCATCCATAATCTGATAAGCAACACCAATAGCTTCAAAAAAATCACCTAACGCTTCTATTTCTTCTGGTTTTCCACCTCCTATTATTCCTCCCATTTTTGCCAATGTACAGGCCGGTGCTGCCGTTTTTAAACGATGTGTCGTATAAATTCTTTTTTCAAGTACACTACTATCTCCACTTTTTACTGCATCTGGCATGAGCAAATGAAATCCGCTAATATCCAGTGCCTGACCTGCATGGGCTACACGCATCATTTCAAAATAAAGTTCGTATACTTTTAATCTAATGTTTTCTGGCAGTTGTGGTTCTTGCGTAAACAACTCTCCAATAAAATAACAAATATTACCAGTATTAATGGCCAGGGCTTCCCCATAAATATGGTGCAGTGCAACGCCTCCTCTACGTGTATCGGACTTATCCTGTACATCATCTACAATTAATGACCCCGTATGTATTAATTCTGGCATTGAAAGCCAGTCTATAAATGGTTGCGAGTTACCACCAACAATATCTATGCAGGCCAGAAAAACATAAGATCTCCATGCTTTTTTGCTTCGATCTACAACTTCTCTAATAGGAATAATTACAGAAGAAATATATTGTTCTTTATCTGCCTCACTAAAAAAAGAAACCCCCATTGAACTATTAACAAGTCTGTTAAACTGTTGATTATTGGGTTCTAAAGGAAGTAAAGATTCTATCGATTTCTGCGTGGTTTTACCAATTGCTTTTAAAAAACTTTCGATACTTTCCTTGGTATTAAAACCATTTCTCTCAATATAGCCCACTCCGGAGACTTCAGAATGGTCAAAACTTCCTGTCACATTTACGCTGCCTTCCCATATTGCAGGAGCAGACAGAATGGTAATAAATTCCTGTTCCGGAAAACTAGCCGTAATAGAAAGGGAAATATCCAGTCGGGGAATTTCTAATTTCCACGATACAGGATAAGATACAAAGGTTTTGGTGCTTGTCCAGTAATCTTTGGGACTAAATGAAAAATCTTCTGCACTAACTTTATTTCCTTCGGGATCAATTATAATCATTACACCACCAGCAGGACTTCCGTTATTTGTATTATCAAAAAGATCATATCCCGAAACCTGATAACCATTCTCTAATTGCAATGCAACCCAATTCCAGGCCATATCACGATTAAATTCAAATGTGGTATCTTCATCTGCCGGTCTGCTAAATTCGTGATCATACCAGCCATTTCCTTTTACTTCATAAACTTCATTATCAATATGAATCTCACCAGTCACTTCACATTTCGGAATGAAATAATAAAACATATCCTCGTTTCTAACTCCTCTTACCATTCCGTCATTTCCATGTCTGATTGGTTTTATTAAAGGATTAAAATCAAGTATACAAACAATATCGTTTAACGGATTTTCGAGCTTTAAATGATAATGCTCTTTCTCTCCTTTCTTAAAAGAATTCTCATCATACTCCAGTGAAAGATTTTTCACTCCTATATGAGCGGGTTGTTTCAGAAGTCGGTCGGGCAGCGGTACATTTCCTTTTTCATAAACCTCTTTTAATGCACGCCGTATTAATTTATTTCCAACATTTTTCTCAGTATTTTTCGCTATCATTTTTAATGCTTCGGCAGGCATCAAAGGATCTACCAGAGAATCCATATAATATTTTTCGTTGGAAATATCAGATAATGACCAAATTACTGAATGAGTATAAATACTATTATCCGGTTCACCATCTTTTGCTATAGCTAATCTAAAAAAAGAAGCAAAAAGCGAGAACCTTTTACCTTCTTTTGAAACAACATGGCAGTTTTGATACCACCATTCAATTACTGATCCTTTATGAGGCAGATCATGAAGTTCTAAATCAATAGGTCCGTCTTGTGGCCACGTTGAAGGATAATCATCTAAAATAACATTTAAATTCGCTTGTTGTGCATTGGTTTCTTTTTCCATAATGTCGCTATTAATTATTAACAATACTTTACTTTTTAACCCGCCTTCTGCTTCTAAGAGTTATAAAACTTATCTCACTCAGCCCTATTTCATATTTATATCAAATAAATTCCATACTTAGAAAATCTAGTAAAAATAGTACAAATAATTCTTTCACCTTTCTTTAAATTAAATTTTAACAAGCTGAATAACAATAAATTAAACTTCAAATAATATTTTATCCTATTATTCTATTTCATCTAAAAAAAAACCGTCTAAATTTTTACATCAAGACGGTTTTTCTTTAAAAATAATATTTATCTAAACTTATTATCATTTCTGCATTTATAGACAGAATTTATTAATTTCTTATCTCCCTGTAAATTTTCCTTTTTTTTGCCAGATAAATCTAATCCCGCAATGTGAATATTTTTTCCAATTCAATTATTGAGGTGCCATCAGGCAATACGTTTGGCGCTTTTGCTAATTTTTCAGCCAAAAGATCGGTTGGTAATGGCTTAAAATTACTAAACAGACCTATTGCATTCAGCCCTTTTAGAACAGAACCGGAAATTTTCTCTGCAAATCGATCTGTACCTTCTCTTAAGAGCAAACCTGGCCGAAAGATAATATACTGTTCAAAATTAAGCTGTGCAATCTTATCCTCGAGTTTACCTTTTATTTGAGAATAAAAAACACTGCTTTGTGCTGAAGCTCCGTACGCAGATAACAAGACAACTGAAGAAACTCCATTTTCACGGGCTAACGAAGCAAAAGCAGAAGGAATTTCATAATCTATCTTCCATTGGTTTTCCTTAGAACCCGCAGCTTTTAATGTAGTTCCTAAACAAGAAAAGAAAACATCTCCAACAATCAAATCCTTATAAATCTCAATATTTGAAAAATCAATAACATGCTCCGTGAGTTTCGGATTTTGCTTTCCTGTTGGCTTTCGCACAAAAATTGTAACTGATGTATAATATTTGTCCAGAAGAAGTTCATCAACCAAAAAATCTCCTGTTGCGCCTGTCGCTCCAATAACCAGTGCTTTCATACTACTATTTTATAAATAATCATTCTTAAATAATACATACGGAATTTAAGCATTAAAAATCAACTTACATAATAAATGATTTTGATAGTGATGAAAAATTATCTTCTTCACTATCAAATCATATTTACATCTTCCTATCTATGAATTTTAATTACTTTTTAAGCAACCAGTTTTCAACAGCTTTAGAAAAATCTGCTACATCTATAGAATGTCTGCTTGTTATTATATTTCCATCTGTCACAACAGGTGCCTCTACTATAGTTGCTCCCGCATTTTTCAAATCTACCTGAATATTCCAGTAACCGGTTAGTTTTCTTCCTTTTAAAATATCAGCCGATGCTAAAACTACCGGTGCGTGACAAATAGCCGCTATTAGTTTTCCCGATTTGTTAAAATCCTGAACAAACTTGATAATATCTTTATCATTTCGAAGATTATCCGGATTCCAAGCTCCACCCGGAATAAATACAGCATCATAATCATTTACCTTAATCTGATCTGCAGTTCGGTCAAATTTTATCCAGCCTACAGGTTGCAAGTACTGGATGAAAGATTCATGAAGAAACTAAAGTTGTGTAAAACAAAAAAGCCACTCAAATTGAGTGGCTTTTGTTGTGATCCCAGAAGGATTCGAACCTTCGACCTACGCATTAGAAGTGCGTTGCTCTATCCAGCTGAGCTATGGAACCATTTTTTTTAAAACTTATGGTAAAGTTTAGTCGGGGTGGCAGGATTCGAACCTGCGGCCTCCTGCTCCCAAAGCAGGCGCGATAACCGGGCTACGCTACACCCCGAGGCAAAATTTAAGCGGAGAGACAGGGACTCGAACCCTGGCGACGGTTACCCGTCGACAGATTAGCAATCTGCTCCATTACCGCTCTGGCACCTCTCCAAGCTCAAGAAACGTGTTCTGTTTTGCGAGTGCAAATGTAAGACAACATTCCATATCTCACAACTATTTTCAAGCTTTTTTTCATCTTTTTTTAAAAGTTTTTTCAAAATACTTCACAATCAAACAAATAGAAATAATAAAAATTTCATCTAAATTTAAAATAAACACGTTTCAATACAAAATTTGAATTTATTCAAATAAACAGTAAATTTGCTAGATTAACTATTATAAACAGAAAATGAACAAAAGAGTTGTTATCGTTTCTGCCGTTAGAACACCTATCGGAAGTTTCATGGGAGGTTTATCTACCGTACCCGCACCAAAATTAGGCGCTGCCGCTATAAAAGGAGCCCTTCAAAAAATTAACCTGGACCCAAAATTAGTTGATGAAGTTTTCATGGGTAACGTAATTCAGGCTGGAGTTGGACAAGCTCCTGCACGTCAGGCGGCACTTTTTGCCGGTCTGTCTGAAGAAGTTGCTGCGACAACAGTAAACAAAGTTTGTGCTTCGGGAATGAAAGCTGTGATGTTTGCCGCGCAGGCAATTGCATGCGGAGACGCTGAAATTGTAGTTGCGGGTGGAATGGAAAGTATGAGCTTGATTCCACATTACGTACAAATGCGTGCCGGAAATAAGTTTGGTCCTGCAACTATGCTTGACGGAATGCAGAAGGATGGTTTGACAGATGCTTACGATAATAACGCAATGGGAGTTTGCGCTGATTTATGTGCAACTGAATATAACATCAGCCGTGAAGAACAGGATGCTTTCGCTATTCAGTCTTATGAAAGAAGTGCAAAAGCATGGGATGCCGGAAAATTTGATAATGAAGTTGTTCCTGTCGAAGTTCCTCAAAGACGTGGTGAACCTGTTATCTTTTCAAAAGATGAAGAATATACTAATGTGAAATTAGATAAAATTCCTTCTTTAGGCGCTGTTTTTACAAAAGACGGAACTGTTACTGCTGCAAATGCTTCTACTATTAATGACGGAGCTGCTGCATTAATTTTAATGTCTGAAGAAAAAGCTACAGCATTAGGTTTAAAACCTCTTGCCTACATAAAAGGTTATGCTGATGCTGCACAGGAACCAAAATGGTTTACTACTAGCCCTGCCAAAGCATTACCAAAAGCGTTGGATAAAGCTGGAATCTCTATTTCAGATGTTGATTATTTCGAATTCAATGAGGCTTTTTCTGTAGTTGGCTTAGCTAATTCAAAAATCTTAAATCTTGATAACGATAAAGTAAACGTAAACGGTGGTGCTGTTTCTTTAGGACATCCGCTTGGTTGTTCGGGAGCAAGAATTATCGTAACTTTAATCAATGTTCTGGAACAAAACAATGCAAAAACCGGAGCTGCTGCAATCTGTAATGGTGGTGGTGGTGCTTCTGCAATTGTTATCGAAAGAGCTTAAACAATATCATACTAAATCAGGAGTTATTAGAAATTAATTACTCCTGATTTTCAACTAATAAATTACCCTAAATGTTCGGAATTTGCAATCTAGCCATAGTACCCGTTCGATCTGAACCAAGTGACAGAAGTGAAATCGTTACGCAATTGTTGTTTGGCGAACATATCGAAATTTTAGAGCGCCAGAATCAATGGGCACGTATAAAAATTCAATTTGATGACTACGTAGGCTGGGTAGATTCTAAACAATATCAGATAATTTCTGAGGCACAGTATAAACAATTAAGTAATGAAGCGATTATACTAAACGCTGATTTAATTGATTATATCACTGCACCGGATAATTTATTACTTCCAATTCCATTAGGAGCTTCACTATCATTTTTAAACAACAGCGAAATCAATACTTCAAATTTTGATTTTGAAGGAACAAAAACCAGCGGTATTAAACCAAAAAATGCTCTTATAAGTACTGCGTTCATGTATTTGAATGCGCCTTATTTATGGGGAGGTAAAACACCATTCGGAATTGATTGTTCCGGTTTTACACAAATGGTTTACAAACTAAATGGTTACAAAATTCACCGCGACGCTTCGCAACAAGCTCTTGAAGGAGACCCGTTAAGTTTTATTGAAGAAAGTGAACCGGGAGATTTGGCCTTTTTTGATAATGACGAAGGAAACATTATTCACGTTGGTATTATAATGGAAAACAATTACATCATTCACGCAAGTGGAAAAGTACGTATTGACCGTTTAGACCATACGGGAATTTACAATCCGGAAATAAATAAGCATACACACAAACTTCGTGTGATTAAGAAGATTATCTAACTTTTTCAAATAACCTAAATATGGGATTTTTTGATTTTCTCCAAAAAACAAAAACAAGCGAGTCAAAAGATTTAATATCCCAAAGCTTTTCAAATTCAGTTGAAAAATCAATCCTTCTTATGAGTTCTTCAGAAGATTTTTTTGATGAAGATAGTTTGTATGAAAAAATATGTGGGATTTGTGAAAACGTTTTTGAAGCTCAAGAAATTTACATCTTTCTCCCGATAGCCTTTGTTCGACTATTTCTTCCAAAAATAAATTGGAGTCCAACCTATAATGAAATTTATTCAAACAAAAAAGAAACAAAAAAGAGTTTTAAAAACACTCAATCATATCAAATAATATTTCACATCTCAGAAAAGCGCTTTAACAACCTATCTCACGAAAGCATCATAAAAATAGCTGGAAGAAGTGCAGAATTTAGTGCAATAAATCAGTTACTACTTAGCAACAAAAACGCAAAACCAGAAGATATTAAACTAACAGAAACTACGATAGTTAGATAAAAATCCATTCAAATCAGCGTCATCTCGAGCCATTTTAAGCACTCAATCGAATTGTTTTCCTAAACTCCGAAGGACTATTCCCTTTTTGTTTTTTAAAGAATTTATTAAAGTGGCTTTCATCCGTAAAACCAAATTCATAAGCAATTTCATTGATACGTTTATCACTAAACTGCAAGCGATGCTCAATTAGTTTAGTTTTGTAGTTACTAATATATTGCTGCATAGTTTCGCTGGCATGTTTCTTAAAATAACGTCCTAAATACGTATTAGAAATTCCGAAATATTCACTAATTGATTCTGCTTTAATCTTTTCAGGATAATAAATATTATTCTGAATATATTGTAAAATATCCATTGCTTTTGCCTCACAACCAATACTTACCTGCTCGGGAAGATATTTAGCAATATTTCTGGCCACGATAATTATAAGAGTATTTACCAATTGCTGAATCAATTCCTGATTATAAACATCTTTATCCTCGTATTCGCGAATAACGGCTTCTACCATCACTTTTACCAGACATTTATCGGCCTCATTTTTCAGGATACAACCCGGCTGATGATTGGCATTTTGTAAAATATATTCTAATCGCTGAATGTTTTCATTCTGTAGACTCGAATTTTTCAAATAAATATCATTGAATCTCAAAAAGAAAAACTTTGTTTTAGTCTCGATGGTAAAATTATGACAATCTTCAGGCGTTAATAAAAACATATGTCCGGCATCGTATTCAAAAATATTTTTATTGATACACTGCCTTCCAGTTCCTTCCAAAATATAAACTAACTCAAAAAAATTATGGCGATCGCCTACATCCGGATATTCATCCAGCGTTTCAAAAGAAACTGTAAAAGGCTCGTATAAATTTTCTTTTTTCATTTTTACAAAAATTAATTTAAAATGCAAATATACCTAAAAAAGACAAATATATACCAAATACAACTCGTAAAAACAGTATAATTTTGCCCTATAAAATTAAAACAGAAAAAATTACAACCATGGAATATAGAAAATTAGGTAATTCAGAACTTCAATTATCAACAATTACTTACGGTGCTTTTGCTATTGGCGGAAACATGTGGGGCGGAAATGAAAAGAAAGATTCTATCGACTCTATTCATGCATCAATCGATCATGGAGTTACTACAATTGACACCGCTCCTTTTTACGGATTTGGCTTAAGCGAAGAAATGATCGGAGAAGCTCTTAAAACTCAGGATCGTTCTAAAGTTCAGTTATTAACCAAATTTGGTCTGGTTTGGGACGGAAGCAACAACGGAAAAGGCGATTTCTTTTTTGATGCCGATGATAACGGCAAGAAAATTCCGGTTTACAAATATTCATCAAAAGCTAGTGTTATAAAAGAAATTGAAGAAAGCTTAAAACGCCTTCAAACCGATTATATTGATTTATTACAAATTCACTGGCCAGACTCCACTACTCCAATTTCTGAAACAATGGAAGCTGTTGAAACTTTAATTCAACAAGGAAAAATCAGAGCATTTGGAGTAAGTAATTATAGTATTCCTCAAATTCAGGAAGCACAAAAAACAGTTCAGATTGCTTCAAATCAGGTTGCTTACAGTATGCTGAATCGTAAAATAGAAGCTGATTTACTTCCATTCACCATCGCTGAAAATATCGGAATCATAGCTTACAGTCCAATGGAAAGAGGTTTATTAACCGGAAAGTATTTTACAGACAGTAAATTAAAAGAAAACGATCACCGTAATGGTTATTTCGGGCAGTTTGATCTTCAAAAGGTAAAAACTTTAATCGAAGAATTAAGCGCTTTGGCAAATTCTAAACACATTTCGATTTCTCAATTGGTTCTTCGCTGGACTACTTTACAAAAAGGAATTTCGATAGTTCTGGCAGGAGCAAGAAATGCAGAACAAGCGATTTCAAACGCCAAAACAATGGATTTCGATTTATCAGCTTCAGAATTAGAGTTTATCAATCAGGCAATTGCTAAAATAAAATAAATATTTAAACACATAGAAACATTCCCGATAGCCATCGGGATTAAAAGCTTTAAAAAGGCGTTTCACTTGCAAAAAAAAAAAACAAACATAGTTTATACAATATTGTCATTTCGACGTAAGGAGACCCGAGCGATAGCGAACAGGCGAAGCAAATCACACGCGGGTTTCCATAACGTTTGCCGCCAATCTTTGTAGCGTTACTCGCGAAGATTCCTCGTTCCTCGGAATGACAAACTTTGAAAACTATGTGTTAGAAACTAGTTTCTTTCAGTTCCCTTTTTGAGAAAGAAAAAATCTATGTTTCTATGTGTTAAAAACAAATAAAAACTTAAAAATGAAAAAAGTATTTATAATCAACGGCGGACAAAAATTCGCACATTCAGGAGGTCAGTTCAATCAAACCGTTCAGGACTGGACAACTGAATTCTTTTCTAAAAACAACAATTACGAAATAAAAACAACACATATCGAAAACGAAATCGACCTTCAGGAAGAAGTGGAAAAATTCGTTTGGGCAGATTTAATTATTTATCATACGCCGGTTTGGTGGTTTCAAATTCCGAATCTTTTCAAAAAATATATTGATGATGTTTTTACTCAAGGACATAGCAACGGAATTTATAAAAACGATGGTAGAAGCCGCGTAAATCCCGATATCAATTATGGAACTGGCGGACTTTTACACGGACGCAAATATATGCTGACTACAAGCTGGAATGCTCCAAAAACTGCTTTTACACTTCCGGGAGAATTCTTTGAAGAAACTTCTGTTGATGATGGCGTAATGTTTGGCTTTCATAAAATGAATAAATTCACCGGAATGGAAAGAATAGACGGTTTTCATTTTCATGATGTCGAAAAAGGGGCAACACCAGAAAATATCGTTATCTTTAAAGATGAATATACCAAACACTTAGAAGAAACTTTTAAAACTTTATAATTATGATCTCTATCACCGCAATTATTAAAAGCAAGAAAGAACATCTGACCGAAATTCAGAATATGATCACACATCTGGTTACTGAAACCAGAAAAGAAGCTGCGTGCGTACGTTATGATCTTCATAATACCGAAAATATTTTTATTATTTGGGAAGAATGGAAAGATCAGGACGGACTGGATTTACACAATAGTCAGCCTTATTTAGTTGATTTTATAGCAAAAGGCGAAGCCTTTTTAGCTGCTCCTGTTCAGGTTTACAAAACGGTTCAAATTTTATAAAGCAATGAAAGCATTATTCACCAATACATACGAATCGGATTTTGTAACTACAGAAACTGAAAAACCAACTCCAAAAAAAGGAGAAGTTCTGGTAAAAATTCATGCAAGCGGCGTAAATCCAATCGATAATAAAATACGTTTAGGACTTTCTCCTTATGCATCACCTGTATTACCGGCAATTTTAGGTACTGATTTAGCCGGAGTTATTGAAGAAATCGGAGAGGGAATTACTGATTTTACCATTGGAGATGAAGTTTACGGACTTGCGGGAGGTGTTCTCGGACTTCAGGGAACTTTAGCCGAATATACTGCAGTAGATGCTTCTTTATTGGCAAAAAAGCCTAAAAACTTAAGCATGAAAGAAGCCGCAGGAGTTCCTTTAGTATTATTAACTGCCTGGGAAGGTTTAATTGATCGTGCAAAAGTAGCAGAAGGCGATAAAGTTCTTGTACATGCAGGAGCCGGCGGCGTTGGCCATATGGTAGTACAACTTGCTAAAATTTTTGGGGCTGATGTATTTGCAACTGTTTCTTCTCAAAAAACGGATATTGTAAAATCGTATGGAGCAACTCCTATTGATTATAAGACAACAACTGTCGAAGAATATGTAAATCAATATACAGACGGAAAAGGATTTGATATTATTTATGATACTGTTGGTGGTCAGTCATTTGATGATTCATTAAAAGCGATTCGTCATTACGGACAAATTAGCAGCTGTTATGCTTTTGGTACACATACACTGGCGCCGGGATCTCTTCGTAATGCAAGTATACATGGCGTTTTTGTTTTGCGACCAATGATTGGTGGCGAAGGAAGACAACACCACGGAGAAATCCTTAAAGAAGCTGCAAAACTAATTGAAGATGGAAAACTAAAACCAATTATTGATTCCAGAAAATTTACTCTGGACAACGCGATAGATGCTCACAAAGCGGTTAGCGATGGATCTGCAAACGGAAAAATTGTTATAGATATAATTTAATAGATATAACCCGTTGGGTGTAACTATATTTAAAATGCTCCTTTGAATAAAATAGCACGCGGATAAAACGGATTTACTTCGTAAAAACGCGGACAAAAACGGATTTTTAAAAATTCTTTAAACCAATCCGTTTTTGTCCGCGTTTTCGTGATAACGAATCTGTCTAATCCGCGTCAAAATTTATACTATTTTAATTACACCGAACGGGCAGATATAATATAATCTATAAAATAAGTTGTTCAAAAAAGGCTAACTTGCCTCCTATTCAAAAACATACAAATATGAGCAATTATCATCTAGCCGAAATTAATATTGCCAGAATGAAAGGAGTCGACATCAACGATCCTATCATGAAAGAGTTTGTAGATAATTTAGAGCTTGTAAATACTTTAGCCGAAAACAGCGAAGGTTTCGTCTGGAGATTAAAAGATGACAGTTATAATGCCACAAATCTGAATCCGTACAATGATGAACAAGTTATCATTAATGTATCTGTTTGGGAAAACGTGGAGACATTAGAACATTACATGTACAAAACTTTTCACAGCGAGTTTTTAAAACGACGCAAAGAGTGGTTTCTTAAATTCGGAAAAGCCCATACTGCAATGTGGTGGATTCCAAAAGGACATATTCCAACGATGGAAGAAGCAGTGGAAAAATTGGATTACCTGCAACAAAACGGTGTTTCAGAACTGGTTTTTGATTTAAAAAATAAGTTCGCTCCACCGAAGTTAAAAAACGTTTCAGAAATAGAATAACACTACATAAAAAGAGAGACTGCATCAATGAAGATACAGTCTCTCTTTTTCAATTATTCTAAAATTATTTTTTTATAATTTTCTGATTATAAGTTTTCTTTCCCGAAGATGTTACATTAAGAAAATATACTCCTCGTGCTTTTCCGGATAAATTAATCGCTTTATCTGTATTAGCTTCTCCTTTAAACGTTTCTGTATAAATCATTTTTCCGGCTGCATTGTGAACTGTAACTGTATAATTATCTGTAGAACCCGGAGTTAATAAGTAAAACACATTCTCAGACGGATTTGGATAAACCTGAACTCCCTCTAAATTAATTACTTTGTTCGATTTTGCTACTCCTAAATTCGGTCCATTATCAATTTTTAAATTATCAAACCAAATACGGGTTCCATATCCTGATGTGTTTTTAAACTTAACCAAAACATTCTTTTGATTTTTTACAATACCTAAATCAATCTTTTCAGTTCTCCAATCCGAATTCTGAGTCGGAATCCAATCGTTGGTTTCATTAGCAGCAGTTGTTGCAGGATCATCCTGAATTGCCGGTGAAACAGTCTGTAATTGTATTTGATTTTTAGAATATACATTTGTCCAAGTTACTCCACAATCTGAAGACACCAATATATCTATTTTATCCGGAGCCGGAGTCGGATCAACCGCATTTAAATATTGTGTATAAGCCAAGTCGAAGTACAAAAATGGAGTTGCAGAAGAAGAAAAATCCATTGATTTTAAAATCAACTCATCAATCTTCCCAGTAGGATTATCGGCATTATTAATTACTAGACAAGACAAATCTCCCTTACCAGCATCAGAACGTTTCTCCCATGCAATAGCATCATCGTCAGGATTAATAACTTCCCAGTCCTGAACAGGAAAACTTCCTTCAAAATTTTCTAAAAACGGAACACTATTTTTACTTTTTACAACCACTACACCTGTTTTTTGCATAACAGATCCGGTTCCGTATGAATTGGAAGCAGTTAAAGTTACATTATAAGTTCCCGGCGTATTATAGATTACAGCAGGTGTTTTACTTGTAGAATTAGCAGGTGTTCCCCCCGGAAATGACCAGTTCCATGAAGTTGGTTCTCCTGTTGAATTATCTTTAAATGCAATTGGCAAATCGCTGCAAATTCTATCGCTTTCTATTACAAATTCTGAAATTGGAGTTGCTTTACTATCAAAAGTAAATTTGATATTATCAATCCATATTCTTGATCCATAACCTGAAGTGTTTTTAAATTTAAATAATACATTCGACGAACCTTTAAATTGTGACAATAAAACTCTTTCTGTTCTCCAATGTGAATCTGTACTCGGAACCCAATTATTTGGATCTGTACTTACAAATGTTTCCAATTGCATATGTGTTTTTAAATAAACACTTTCCCAGGTAACTCCACAATCTTTTGATGCCAGAATTTCAAGAACGTCAGGACTTACGGCATCAAATTTAGCGTAAGCAACATCAAAAGAAAAATCAGTTACACCAACAGATAAATCAACCGGTTTTAAAATTATTTCGTCAATTGCGCCTACTTTATCATTATCTGCATTATTCATTATCATACAGGAAGAAGAATTGTGACCAACATTAGCTCTTTTTTCCCAAGTTAATTTATTATCCGGATTAACGATTTCCCACTCTGCAGGAGGAAACGAATTCTCAAAACCTTCTGTATAAGAAACCTTATCAGGATTTACAATTGTTATAAAATTATTTTTGGTAACTGTTGTTCCTGCACCATTTGCATTTGTAGTAGAAAGTGTTACCGCATAAGATCCAGGAGAAACATATGTTACTACCGGATTTTTCTCTGTAGAACTAGAAGGTATTCCGCCTGGAAACGACCAGTTCCATGAAGTAGGATTTCCTGTTGAAACATCTAAAAAAGGAACTACAATACTTGTACATCTTGTACCTCTAACATTTGAAGCAAAATCAGAAACAGGAGTTGCAGCTTGAGTAACGGCAACATTTACGTTATCGATCCAGATTCTGGTTCCGTAACCCGAAACATTTGCAAAACGAATAGAGACATTATTATTTCCCTGATATGCAGTAAGATCTACAACTTCTTTTCTCCAGTTGGCATCTGTAGTCGGAATCCAATTATTTGCCAAAGCTGTAGGCACTTGAGTCGTCTGTAAAACAGTATGTGTCTTAGAATAAACATCAGTCCAGTTCTGTCCGCAATCTGTAGAAACCTGTACTTTTAAAACATCAGGACTTACATCATCAAATTTGGTATAAGCAACATCAAAAAACAATTGACTGTTTTGTCCCGCAGTCAAATCAAAATAGGGCAAACGAATATAATCTAAAGCTCCTGATACCGCATTATCGGCATTATTCATAATCATACAGGAAGTATCATTATGTCCAATACCTTTTCGTTTTTCCCATGCCAATCCATTATCAGGATTTGTAATTTCCCATCCCAAAGGAGGAAAAACACCTGTAAAACTTTCAACCAGATTTGTTGTAGCTTTTTGATCTACTTCAATATAATTTATAAGCTGTTTTGTACTTGTTCCCAGAGAATTGGTTACTTCTAATGTTACTTTAAATTTTCCTGAAGTATTGTAAACAACTGTTGGACTTAAATCTGTAGAAGTAGCCGGAGAACCACCTTCAAATGTCCAAACGCGGGAATCAGGTAAACCTAAAGAACGATCTTTAAAAACAATTGATTTACCGGAACATATTGATGTTGTACTAGAATTAAAATCGGCAATAGGAGAAGATTTAATTATTCCAACCGCCACAAGATTACTATCCTGCCATAAAACCCCACGCGGGTAACTTGCTACAGAAGTATCATCAAGCCAATATGTCATTGCATTAGTCTGATCTTTGGTAAACATATTCTGGCAGTCTGTATTATAATCCATATGATTTTCTGCATTCGGATAAACGCCACAGCTGTTTAATACATTTCTGGCACAACCTTCGGCCATTTTTGTTGGAGGAGTATCTGCCATTCCATCATTTACAGGATCACAATCATCCTGGAAAGTATGTTTTAAACCAAAATAATGACCAAATTCATGCGTCATCACTTTTGCAAAAGTAGCGCTGGCGTGAGATCCACATGTACTTCCAATATATCTGTGGTTATAGGCAACACGCGGAATTGCATCCTGAATAGGTAAAAAGGCATGCCCAGAACCAAGAGATCCTTGTCCGGTATTTGGCTCATCAACCACCAAAACATCAAGATAATATCTGTTGTTTTTACCAAACCATATATAATCAAAAATCTTATTGTCGTAACCATCCACAATATGCGCTTCTGGATGCCAGTCTAAACCTGGAATTTCTAACGGATTTCCATCCGGATCAACAGTTGCCAGAACAAACTGAATATTCAGTTTACTTTTAACACTATTGAAACGCGGATCTGTTGTAGCATATTCCGGAAACAACCCATTAAAATCTTTGTTTACGGTAACTAATGCATCATCAATTCTGCATTTCATTTGCTCTTTTGTAAAAGCATTATTAATATTAGTACCGTCAGCGAGAATGTGAAATACCACCGGAATAATATAAGGAGCTGAAGTCATTTTACTTGTACTCGCTTTTTTCCATGTTTTAATTTTTGATAGTGATTTCACAAAAGCAGCTTCCTCCTTTTGAGATAATCGGGTTCCACATCCCGTTTGGTTCTGTGCAAAGATCACACAACAATGCAGCAGAAAAACTGCAGTAAAAAAATAGTTTTTTTTCAAAATAATAGTTTTTTAGATTAGTTGTTTTGTCAGTCCATATAAATTCTGTTAAAAGATTTCGTTTTTCACTATCTTTTATTAAATTTTATATGAAACACTTTTTTTCATAAAACTATTTAACTAACCTGCAAGTAATTGATATTATATTATTGTAAAATAATTATATATTAGCTACTTTCAAACCTTTACATTAAACCTAAAGCATAATAAAAGCGGTCTGTAAAGACCGCTTTATCTTAAAAATCCTATATAATTAAAAACATCACTTTATTGCTCCAAAAGCACCAAAACACATGTTTTTATGCAAAATTTCAACTTTTGAAAAACCTACTTTTTTCATCAAATCCAATTGGTAATTCATAGATCTCGGAGAATCTTCTTTTTCAATATAATCCAAAACTTTCTGGCGATACTCGGCCCCTCCTATTCCTTCTAAATAATCACCATAACGCTGCCAGGTGTATTCATTTAATAATTCAGTATCCTGAGTAATCAAATCAGAAATCATAAAACAACCGCCTGGCTTCAATAATTTAAACATTTTTTCAAAAGTCGTTTCCCAATCCTGATCATCTCTCAAATGATGCAAAACCGCGCCTGCCAAAATAATATCAAAACTGTTTTCTTCTAAATCTACTTCCCGTATATCGCCTTGTTTTATCTCTACTTTTCCATTTGTTTCGTTTGCAACTCTTTCAAAAGCACGATCCAGCATTGGCAAACTCAAATCGACCAAAGTGCAATTTAAGTTCGGCACTTTAGACAACATCATTAAAGTATAATTCCCTACTCCACAGCCAACATCCAAAACGTTTTTAGCATTTGGAACAATTCGTTTTGAAGCTTCGGTAATTAATTCTAAAGAAATTGTAGCATCGATAGTTGCGACTTGTCCTGTCTCTAAATTTGAAAATCGTTCGACATCATTGTCAAATCGTTCTTTGATCTCTGTGATAGTTGATTTTTTCATGGCATTTGTTTTTTGCTTCTTTTATTCTCTCGCAGATCGGGCAGATAAAGTGAATCTTTTTGCTATTATATGATCGGGAAATTATTATGATTAAGATGATTTATCTAAATTAATAATCTGCTGAATCTGCTTAAATCTGCGAGAGGTTTATTTTTATATTTCAAAACTACCTCTTTCATAAATACTTTAAAAATACTATTTTTATCAATTAATAATACTTTAAAAGTATCATGGAATTACGTCACTTAAAATATTTTCTGGCTGTAGCCGAAGAACTGAACTTTACCAAAGCCGCAGAAAAACTCTTTATTTCTCAACCGCCATTAAGTAGGCAAATTGCAGAATTAGAAGAAGAAATTCATGCAAAGCTTTTCATTAGAAATAATAAAAAAGTTGAACTTACGGAAGCCGGAAAATATTTTGAGAAAGAAGTTAGAGAAATTTTTCAGCATATGGAACGTATTTCTCTGCAAACAAAAAAGATTGCAGAAAACATTTCCGGCGAATTCAGAATCGCTTATATCAGTTCGATTAATTCCTCTGTTATTTCCGATCTGATAAAACATCTGAAAGCACAGTTTCCATACGTCAATTTCAAACTATTCGAAATTTCAACCACAAAACAAATTGATGCTTTAGAACAAGGTAAAATTGAAATGGGAATCATCAGATCGCCCATACATTCGCCCAAAATAAAATCACACTTATGGTTTAAAGATGGATTTTCGTTGGTTTACAATAAAAAAACGATTCAAATAAAATCGGAAAATGAGATTTTAAAACTAAAAGAGGAAACTTTTATATTCTTCAATAAAGATTACGCTCCGCATTATCATGAAGTACTATTAGAGCTTTGCGCCTTTTATGGTTTTACGCCACAGATTATCCACGAAGCAAACAATATTAATTCGATAGTACAATTGGTTAAAAACGGTTTAGGCGTTTCGATTGTTCCATCGAATATTGCAAAAAACAATCAGGATCCTGAAATTGGTTTTATTGAATTGAAGAAGGTTAATTTATTTACCAATGTTTCATTAATTACTTCAAAAGAAGATCATTCAGAAATCACGCAAGCTGCTGTTGATTTTTTGTTAGCGAAAAAACGATGAGTTTTTTTGTCATTTCGACGAAGGAGAAATCTCCACAAGTAACTCCGCACAGAGAATCCAATCTTTGTAGAGTTTCTCGCGAGGATTTCTCCTTCGTCGAAATGACAAACTATGCGAAAAAATCTGTGAAATCTGTATAGATCATTTAAAATCTGCGTGAAAAAAAAATTCGTGACCCGAGCGATAGCGAATAGGCGAAGCAATTCGTGGCTATAATAAAAAATCGTTACAATTTAGTACAGTAATCCACATCGTAAAAACAGAACTTTTAAATATCTTAGCAAATTATAATTGCATCTAATAAAATCAACAAAAAATGGCTGAACAATCATCAATTCAGTGCCCGAATTGCGGAACTCCTATCGACGTTAATGATGTTTTAAAACATCAATTGGAAGATAGTATCCGTAAGGAATTTCAACAAAAAGCGAATCTTCAAAATAAAGAACTGGAACTTAAAAATGAACAATTTGAAAAAGCCAAAGCTGAATTTGAAGTAAAGAAGAAACAAGAAAATGAGCTTTTTATTGAACGTCTTGAAAAAGAGAAAAAAGCAGCAGAAAAAGAGATATCTGAAAAGCTAAAAGCCAAATTAGAGGAAGAAAATAAAGATCGTCTCTTATTGATGGAGAAAGAACTCTCTGAAAAATCGGAAAAGATTCGTGAACTAAATAAAATGGAAGGTGAAATTGCAAAACTACAGCGTGAAAAACTGGAAATGAAAGAAGCAATCGAAGCCGAAGCCCAAAAGCAACTTAATGCTACTTTAGTTCTTGAGAGAGATAAAATTCGTAAACAGGAAGAAGAAAAAAACGAGCTTAAAATAAAAGAATACCAAAAGCAATCTGACGATCAGAAAAAGCTGATTGAAGAAATGAAGCGCAAGCAGGAACAAGGTTCTATGCAATTGCAGGGAGAAGTTATGGAATTGGCAATTGAAGAATGGCTTGCAAATAATTTCCCTCTTGACAGCATCGATGAAATTAAAAAAGGTGCAAATGGTGCAGACTGTCTTCAGATTGTAAACACACGCGAATTGCAGAACTGTGGTTCTATTTACTACGAAAGTAAAAGAACAAAAGCTTTTCAACCAACCTGGATCGAAAAATTTAAAAATGATATTAGAACCAAAAGAGCCAATATTGGTGTTTTAGTTACCGAAGTTATGCCTTCCGGAATGGAAAGAATGGGAATGCGCGACGGAATCTGGATTTGCACCTACGAAGAATTTAAAGGTTTAAGCGCTGTTTTGCGTCAATCTTTAATTCAGGTAAGTCAGGCAGTTCAGGCACAGGAAAATAAAGGAGATAAAATGTCGATGTTATATGACTTCCTCACAAGCAATGAATTCCGTTTACAAATTGAAGGAATTGTAGAAGGCTTTACTCAAATGCAAAGCGACTTGGATTCTGAAAAAAGAGCCATGCAGAGAATTTGGAAACAACGCGAAAAACAAATTGAAAAAGTAGTTCACAATACATTAGGAATGTACGGCTCAATTCGTGGCATTGCAGGAAATGCGGTTCAGAGTGTAAGAGCTTTAGAATTGGATTTTATAGAAGGAGAGGAAAACGAAGATCCAAAGGAACTAACAGAATAAATATAGTAACCTGAAAAACAAAAGGCTTCAACAATGTTGAAGCCTTTTTTGAATTAATTACCTTTTTTAAAAGTCATAGTTGGTCCAAATTGATTGATAAGCGTAAGCTTATTATTTGCAATAGAATACCCGGATGTTGTTCTTAGCAACTGTAAAAATTCGCCTTCTTTTTTTGCTTCGCATTTTTTAGTTTCTGCTGTAAGATTTGGAAACTGAAGTTTACCTGCATCTTTTGACACCAAACTTCCTTTTATTGCATTACACCCTGTTGAACCTGAAAAACTAGATGAAGACATCTGGATCTTTGGAAAGCTTGAAAAATCTTTTTCAGTAATTACTTTTCCGTTTAAGTTTTCTAAAATCCAGGTTTGTTGTAATTTCTTTTCAATTGAGTTTTCGGTTGCTGTAACAGAATTCCCAGTTTTACTCGATTTGCAACTGTAGGTTATCGCTACTGCAATAAATAGCACTAAAATCCTTTTCATGTAAAATAAATATTATAAGTTTTATTTTACAAAAATATCCCGGACTTAATATCAACATATATTACTAGACGTCATTTTTAAACTATTATAAGACATTTTTAGAATTCAGGAATTAATCGACTTTTCTAAAAACTAAAAGCTTAGCAGAAGGATTAGATAACGTCAATCTATTATTCTCAATAGAGTATTTTGTAGCGCTTTGCAATGCTTTTAAAAATTCCCCTTCTTTATTTCCGGAGGGACAAGCCATTAAAGTTGAAACTACTTTAGTGAAACGCAAAAGATCTTTCTCAAAAAAGATTTGTCCGGTTACAGAGTTACAACCGCCATATCCCATAAATCTATTTTCGGCTGCATTAATTTCAATACGTGGAAATTCCTTTTGAAAATCGGTTACAAAAACCTTGTAGCCATTTAATTCTTCCAGAACCCAAATATCATGAAGTCGATAATCCGTCAAATATTTTCCGCAGCCATTTAGTTTTTCTGCTTGTAATTCCGAATTGTTTTTAATCTCAACCTTTACACTATAAGGAGAAATCACTCCGGACATCGAATCCTGACAATCCAATTGCTGAATCGTAATAGTTCCTGAAGCCGTTTCGTTACTCACTTTATACATTCTTACATTCGCATCCATCGCCTTAATCGGTTCAACAGCCGGAAAAATGATATTCTCTTTCCCTGTTATTAATGATGTAAAAACAATTTGCTCATTCCCTATTTTGATTCCCCAAAAAGGTTCGTTTCCTGTTGCTTTAAAATAATATTTTAAATCTTCTTCGGTAGAACTTCCGGATGATGTTCCCCCAGAATCCTTACCTGCAACAGATTTACAGCCTGTTGCCCAAACAGACAACAACAATATTAAAAGTATTTTTTTCATAAGATTTCTGTTTAAAAATGTTCTTCACTAGAAAAAACACTATAAAATTCTTATGAATTTACGATATTTTTTTGAAACGCTTATTTAGAATCTTTTCAAATTTAAAAAAATTGAAGACCACCAAATTCATTCCAAACCCGCACTACGTAAAAGATTAAGCAAAATACTTAGAAACAAAAATCTATTGCTTAGATAAAAAATAAATAATTTACGTATATAAATAAGTATAAATACTTATATTTGCGTAGTAATACTTAATTAAAGAAATCATGATTAGAGTAATAGTAGTTGGAAACGGCATGGTTGGTTATAAATTTTGCGAAAAGTTTGTTGCAAAATCAGGACAGGAAAAGTATCAGGTAACTGTATTTGGCGAAGAGCCAAGACGCGCCTACGATCGTGTTCACTTAAGTGAATACTTTGGAGGAAAAACAGCAGATGATTTATCATTATCAACAACTAACTGGTATTCAGAAAACAATATTATTCTAAACACATCTGAATTAATTACAGATATTAATCGTGATGAGAAAACAATACATACACATTTAGGCAAAACACATACGTACGACTACTTAGTTTTAGCAACCGGCTCTTCTGCTTTTGTCCCACCAATTGAAGGCGTAGAAAAAGAAGGTGTTTTTGTATACAGAACCATCGAAGATCTTGATGCAATCATGGCTTTCGCTAAAAAAATAAAACAAAAAGGCGCTACAGAAGCCGCTGTTTTAGGAGGTGGTTTATTAGGACTTGAAGCTGCAAAAGCAGTTCGTGATTTAGGATTGAATCCGCATGTTGTGGAATTCGCTCCACGTTTGATGCCAAGACAACTGGATCAGGGCGCAAGCGATATGCTTCAGTCAAAAATCGAAGAATTAAATATCGGAATTCATCTTAACAAAGCAACGCAATATATTGACGGAAAAGAAAGTATAACGGGAATGATGTTTGCTAACGACGAATTGTTAAAAGTAGACATGTTGGTTATATCTGCCGGAATTAAACCTCGCGACGAACTAGCAAGAGTTTCAGGACTTGAAGTGGGCGTAAGAGGCGGAATTGTGGTAAACAATCAAATGCAGACATCAGATCCTTCTATTTTTGCCATAGGTGAAGCAGCACTTTATAATCATAACATTTACGGACTTGTTGCGCCAGGTTACGAAATGGCCGATGTTGCTGCTGAGCAAATCTTAAATGGTGATAAAACCATGAGAGAAACCATCGATATGTCAACACAATTGAAATTAATTGGTGTTGAAGTTGCGAGTTTTGGTGATCCTTTTATCGAAAATGAAGAAGTAACTGCTATTATTTATGAGAATAAATTAAGCGGAGTTTACAAAAGAATCAACGTTACAAAAGATTCAAAAACACTTCTTGGCGGAATTTTAGTTGGTGATTCCAGCGATTACAATTCCCTTTTTCAGATTTACAATAACGCAATGGCTTTGCCTAAAAATCCGGAAGATCTTATTTTAGGCTCTCGAGATGGTTCTGAAGGTTCTTCCCTTGGAAGCGTAATGGATTTGCCGGACACTGCTGTAATCTGTTCTTGCGAAAATGTTACTAAAGGTGCGATATGTTGTAAAATCCTGGACGAATCTTGTGCTACACTTCCAGATGTAGTTAAAGCAACAAAAGCAACTTCTGGTTGTGGAGGTTGTAAACCAATGGTTTCAGATTTAGTAAAAGCAACTCAGAAATCTTTAGGAAAAGAAGTAAAAGAAGTCATCTGCGAACATTTTAGTTATACACGTCAGGAATTATTCGATTTGGTAAAAATCAATAAATACGAGAATTTCTACGATGTTCTCGATCATCACGGAAAAGGTGATGGATGCGAAGTTTGTAAACCTGTTGTAGCTTCAATTTTCTCTAGTATTTATAATGACACTGCTAATAAACACGTAACTACGCAAGATACAAACGATAGATTTTTGGCTAATATTCAGCGAAACGGAACTTATTCTGTTGTTCCAAGAGTTGCAGGAGGAGAAATTACGGCTGAGAAATTAATTGTAATTGGTGAGGTAGCCAAACAATTCGATTTGTACACTAAAATTACCGGAGCACAAAGAGTTGATTTATTTGGAGCGCACTTAAGTGATTTGCCAAAAATCTGGAAAGTTTTAATTGATAATGGTTTTGAAAGCGGTCACGCTTACGGAAAATCACTTCGTGCTGTAAAAAGCTGTGTTGGAAACGCCTGGTGCCGTTACGGAATGGATGACAGCGCCGGATTTGCTATCGAATTAGAAAACAGATACAAAGGAATTCGTTCTCCTCATAAACTAAAAGGTGGAGTTTCTGCCTGCATTCGCGAATGCGCCGAAGCCCGCGGAAAAGATTTCGGATTAATCGCTGTTGAAGGCGGTTGGAATTTATACATCGCAGGAAATGGCGGAGCAAATCCAAAACACGCTGTTTTATTGGCTGAGAAAATCGACAAAGAAACTGTAATCAAATACATGGATCGTTTCTTAATGTATTACATCCGTACGGCTGGTCCGCTGATTAGAACTTCAACCTGGTTAGAAAAACTAGACGGCGGTTTAGACTATCTAAAAGAAGTAATTATCGAAGACAGCTTAGGAATCTGCGAAACTCTTGAAGCCGAAATGCAAACGATGGTAAACACTTTTGAATGCGAATGGAAACAAGTACTGGAAAAACCAAGATTATTAAAACGCTTTAGCCATTTTGTTAACTCTGAAGAGAAAGATGATAACATTGCTTTTGTACCACTAAGAGATCAAAAAATGCCAAAAGCATGGTCATAAAAAATATTTAAACACATAGAATCATAGATTTTGAAGACTTAACAAAAGTCGTTTCACTTACATACAATCACATAGCTATGTTTTAGAAACTAGTTTCTTTTAATTTTCTTTTTCTCAAACAAAAAAATCTATGTCTCTATGTGTTTAAAAAATTAAGCTCCAAAAAAAGAAAAAAAAATCATTAAACGTTTGCTGTCCTTCTTACCCTCTTTTTTACTGCGCCATCATAACTCTCATGATTGTAAAAAGAGGGCTAAGAAACAGGAATAAAAAACTTAATCAAAATGGAAGAAATCTTAAGTCAATACGAAACTGTACACGCAAGTGATGCAACAATTTGGTTCAAAGCAGGTAAAGTAGAAGATTTTCCAACCAACCGCGGCGGCTGCATTAAATACAAAAACAAACAAATCGCGATTTTCAATTTTGCGCGCCGTAACGAATGGTACGCTTGCCAAAACGCTTGCCCGCATAAAATGGAAATGGTACTTTCAAGAGGAATGACGGGTTCTGCAGACGAAATTCCGAAAATTGCCTGCCCAATGCATAAAAAAACATTTTCTCTTGTTGACGGCTCAAACCTAAACGGTGAAGAATACAGCATTGCAACCTACCCGATTAAAATTGTTGAAAATGAGGTTTTTGTTGGTTTCATAGACTAAGTTCACACAATCTTGTCATCTTCGACGAAGGAGAAATCTCCACGAGAAACTCTACAAAGATTGACACCTTACTTTATGGAGCTACTTGCGGAGATTTCTCCTTCGTCGAAATGACAAAACTGGAGTGATTCTTTGTGTAAAAACTCTTTTTCTGCCACGAATTCACGAATCATTGTGTTCAATTTGTGTCATTAATTTCACTAATATAATTCGCTTTAATTCGTGAATTCGTGGCTAAAAAACTTTAATATGCGGCAAAAAACAAAACAATGATTCGTGAATTCGTGGCGAAAAAAAACTTTAATTCCCTATCTTTGAAATCTATCACCTAACCAAAAAAATGAATACACCTTTTCAAAAAGCAAGTGAATGGATTGATGCCGAAAACGCACAGGATCCGAACATCGAATTAGATCAAAACACCGAATATCCAAAAGAATTACTATATTCAAACAGGATGTACGAAAAACTTTTACAGTTTGAACCAAACGCTTCAGAAGAAGTTCAGATTGCCTCAAAAGCACAGCATATTTGCAGATGGAAAGTAGCCCGCGAATCTTATCCTATGGATCGTGTTGGCTATTTGAAATGGAGAGAAGAACTGAAAAAATTCCACGCAAAAACTACTGCAACAATTTTAGAAAAAGCAGGTTACGAACAAACTTTCATTGATCGCGTTTCGTTTTTAATTGAAAAGAAATTACTAAAAAAAGATGCCGAAACGCAATTACTTGAAGATGTCATTTGTCTGGTCTTTTTAGACTATTACTTAGAGCCTTTCGTTCAGAAACACGATGAAGAAAAGCTGAAAAACATCATCAAAAAAACCTGGGATAAAATGTCTGAGAAAGGACATCAGGAAGCTTTAAAAATCAATTATTCCGAAGAAAATTTAAACCTAATAAAAGCTTCTTTAGGATTGTAAATAAAATATGAAGAAAAGCAATCAGGAAGCTGCAGAAAAAATCACTTTCAAAAATTTACGACGACTGTATTTTTTTGCGCTTCTTACTATTGCCTTAACCATAATTATAAGTCAGTTTCTAGTGCAGTACAATCTGAATCAGCAATTAAGCGATTCTAAAATCATTAATTTTTCCGGTAAGCAAAGAATGCTGAGCCAGAAAATCGTCAAAGAAGTTCTGATTTTACATTACGTTTCAGATTCGGCTACAGCCAAAAAAACTTCGCATTTAGAAGAAGTTCTAGCGCTGTGGAAAAAAAACCAAAATGCGCTCGAAAACGGAAATGACAGTCTCGCTTTTCCAAAAGAAAAAAGCGAAACACTCAATAGATTATATCTTGAAATAAATCCGATTTTTAGTAAAATTGCGGAAACAACGGATTTATTTCTGCTGAATTTACAGCAAAAAAAACATACTTCTGAAAATCAAAAACTGGTTCAGATAATTTTAGAAAACGAAGGCATTTTCCTTTCTAAAATGAATCAAATCGTAACACAATACGATCTTGAAGCACACGAAAAAGTAACAGAACAACGCCGAATAGAATACTGGATTTTTGGTTTCACATTACTCGTATTGCTTTTAGAATTCTTCTTCATTTTCAAACCAACCAATAAGAAAATAGAAAAGCTAATTGCCAAACTTTTATCTTCAGAAAAGAAAGCTTTAAAACTCGCTTACGACACTGAAATCATAAGCGAAATCAAAGAAAACTCGGTAAAAGAATTAAAATCGCTTAATTATGCGATGGAAAACACTTTGTTGTATTGTCGAATTTCACCAGACGGTTCGATTATTCATATTGGAGAAAAATTTGCTAAACTTTTAAATTACACCAAGTTTTCATCTAATAAAAAATTCTCAGAAGTACTTACAACTGATGAAAAAGAACAAGTCAATTTTGATCGCTTAATTTTCGAAAAGCAGCGAAGCGGATGGCAGGGTGAAATGAAGATTTTAAACAAAGATGAAAAAGAAATCTGGCTCGATTTATCGATGGTTCCTGTAATGATCAAAAAAGATGAGCTCGAACTTTTAATCGTTTGTTTCAACATTACAGAACGTAAAAAAGCACAGCGCGAAGTCGAACGTTTAAACCTTGAAAATACAACAGAAAAAATCAATCAACAGAAGATTATTTCGAGCAAAATTGTTGAAAATCAAGAAAACGAACAAAACCGAATCGCCAAAGAAATTCACGATGGAATTGGTCAAATGCTAACGGGTTTAAAATTCAGTTTAGAAAGCATCAATCTCGATGACAGAGAAAAATCAGAACAAAAAATTGAGTACTTAAAGAAACTTTCTTTGGATATTATCAAAGGGGTTCGTACAGCAACTTTCAACCTGATGCCTCCGGAATTAAGCGATCATGGAATCGTTTCATCGCTTTCAAAACTAACACAGGAACTTTCCAAATTAACCGGAAAAGAAATTCTCTTCTACAACAAAACCGATTTTGACCAGCGCTTAGACTCGTTAATCGAAATCAATATTTATCGCTTGACGCAAGAAGCCATCAACAACGCCATAAAATACGCTGAATCGTCGCATATTATTGTGCAACTTTCTCACAGCGAAACACTTTTAAGCATCATCGTAGACGACAACGGAAAAGGTTTTGACGTTAATTCAGTCGACAAAAAACGAAACAGCGAATCGGGAATGGGACTTTTATTCATGAAAGAAAGAATCCAATACATTAATGGTCGCGTTTTCATGAACTCCATTCCAGGTGAAGGAACGAGGATTACTTTTAATATTCCGATTCTAAAATAAATTCCAAATTTTTAAAATTCCAAATTCCAATTTTGCGCACTTTTGTCATCTCGACGAAGGAGAGATCACACTAAAAATTCCGCAAAGGAAACCGCAAATCTGTGTCAAATTCCGCGTGAGATCCTTCGTTCCTCAGGATGACAAACTGGGTGGTCAAATAATTTTCTAATTGACACATTCTCTAATTATCTAATTAATAATGGTGAGCCACCATCCCAATAAGAGGGCTAATATACGTTATCTTTATTCGCCCTCTTATCGGGATGCTGTCGGGCTATCCGCGCTACTTCGGTAGCCAGCTCCTATCCCTCTCGCGGGTAAACGGTTTCAGAAGAAGTTTAGAATTTATCCGTACTTAAATAAGTAAAAAAAACAATCAATTGCCTCCAGCTTTAGCTGGAGGTATCTAAAATAAGTCCTAAAAAGGGCTTTAGCCAAACTTATGCATTTGGCTAAAGCCCTTTAATTCATCTACAAAACCTCCAGCTAAAGCTGGAGGCAATTGAAAACCAAACTTTGACAAAGTTGAGTATAAACTCAACACAATCTTGTCATCTCGACGAAGGAGACCCGAGCGATAGCGAACAGGCGAAGCAGATCTTCACAAGGAACTCCGCAATCTAAATCACCAATCTTTGTAGAATCCCGCGTGCGATCTCTCCTTCGTCGAGATGACAAACTAGAGGGGTAAAAACTTTGTCAAAATTTCAAAATTTGACAAAGTTGAAACACTTCTATTGTCTTCCTGAGCGAAGTCGAAGGACCGCACAATAAATCGACAAAGATTGTGAAGTCTCTTTGCATGGGCTTCGACTTCGCTCAGCCTGACAAACGTTTGACTTTTACGATTTCGAATTGACATTGTCATTGCTATTGAAATTGCCTCTTTTTCTAATGATTTTTTAATCTTGGAATTTGGAATTTATTTTTAAAAAAGTACGTATATTAGCGTCTTCTTTTTAGATGAATATACGTAAAAATCCAGAATCAAAATTAAGTAAACTATGAGTAATATCATTCGTGTAGTGCTGGCAGATGACCATGTTTTTGTTAGAGACGGAATCAAATCTTTATTAGAAAACGAAGCAAACATCGAGGTTGCAGGCGAAGCAATTGACGGTGCAGATGCGCTGGAAGTTGTTGCAGCAACTAAACCTGATTTACTTATAGTAGATATTCGTATGCCAAACTTAACCGGTATCGAGGTAGTAGAAAAACTTAGAAGCGAAGGTAACAACGTAAAAATCATTATGCTTTCGATGCACGAATCAGAAGAATATGTCTTAAAATCTATCAAAGCCGGAGCCGATGGTTATTTACTTAAAGGTTCAAGCAAAGAAGAATTCTTGAAAGCACTACATATCGTTTCTGCTGGAGGAAAATATTTCAGTGGCGATATTTCTTCTATTTTAATTGGTCAACTTACAAATTCAGCAACATCATTAGAACCTAAACAAACTTTAGGCGAAGAAATGATGATTACCAAAAGAGAAAAAGAAATTCTTACTCTTTTATTATCTGGAAAAGGAAATAAAGAAATCGCCGAAGCTCTTGATATCAGTAAACGAACTGCCGAAGTGCACCGATTTAACCTGATGAAAAAACTGAAAGTAAAAAACTTAATGGAACTTTCTAATAAAGCGGCTGAGTATTCATTGATTTAAAAAATACGTATAAATACGTAATTATTTTTCAAAAACTGCGTTTTAGCAGGTTTTAACTAAGTTGTTGTACTTATTTTTACATAAAAATATAAGTACTATGAAAAATACAAACTCACTATCGCAATCACACAAAATTTTATTTTTGAACACATTGGCTTTTACAGTGTGTTTTGCCTGTTGGACTTTAAATGGGGTTTTAGTAACCTTTCTAGTCGATAACGGAATTTTCCACTGGGATGTTATTCAGGTTGGATGGCTTCTTGGAATTCCGATTTTGACAGGATCTATAATGCGCTTGCCAATTGGAATCTTAACAGATAAATTTGGCGGAAAATATGTTTTCTCTCTTTTATTATTACTCAGTTCAATTCCGTTATTCCTCCTTCCCTACGCTGACAGCTTTTTTATGTTTGCTGTACTTAGTTTCTTCTTCGGAATGGTCGGCACTAGTTTTGCAGTCGGAATTGGCTACACTTCTATCTGGTATCCAAAAGAATGGCAAGGGCGCGCATTAGGAATCTTCGGAATGGGAAATGCCGGAGCCGCAATTACTACATTCTTAGCTCCTTCCTTATTAAATCATTTTTCAATAAACGATCCGCAAAATGGATGGAAAATACTTCCTGTAATTTATGCTGTTTCTTTAGTTGTAATTGGCATTGCCTTTTTAATTTTCGCTAAAAACAAAAAATTAGAAAACAATACCAAAACTATTTCCCAAATGCTTACACCGCTTAAATCAGAAAGAGTTTGGCGCTTTGGAGCTTATTATTTCTTAGTTTTCGGATGCTTTGTCGCGTATTCTCAATGGTTGTTACCAAACTTTATGAATGTTTACCAAACGAGTTTAGTTATGGGCGGTTTATTTGCAACCATGTTCAGCTTGCCTTCTGGTGTAATCAGAGCTTTTGGAGGATATTTATCTGATAAGTTCGGAGCCCGAAAAGTTATGTATTGGGTATTGAGTTCTTCCGTTGTTTTAAGTGCTTTATTAGCAATTCCAAAAATGGAAATTATGACTTCGGGGCCGGGAATATTAGCGGCTAAAAAAGGAGTTGTAAATCAAATTAGTGATAAAACCGTAAAAGTTGGAGACAAAGAATATCCAATTGCGCAAAAGAAAATAAACTCAAGCGAAAACACCATTTTTCCAACAACTTCAAGCTGGCAGGATGTGGTTGTAGCAAACAATCAAAATGTGGCAAAAAAAGAATTGATCGCAAAAGGTGTAACCGTTATAAAATTTGACGCCAATATGTGGGTATTCCTGATTTTAGTAATTCTGATCGGAATCTCATGGGGAATTGGAAAAGCAGCGGTTTACAAACATATTCCGGAATACTTCCCTACAGAAGTTGGTGTTGTAGGTGGAATGGTTGGAATGATTGGCGGTTTAGGAGGTTTCTTTGGCCCAATTATTTTCGGATATTTACTTACTGCAACCGGAATCTGGTCAAGCTCATGGATTTTTATTCTCCTGTTTTCAACTATTTGTCTGGTTTGGATGCACTATACTATTTTAAAAATGGCACCAAAAAAACAACCTGAATTGGTTTTAGCACTGGATGCACAATAAATAACAACAATATGATTTTAATCACATTTTTAAAGGAAAAAATCTTATAAATTTGCCTCATAATTAAAACCATGAATCATGAATAAACTGAAATTAATTATTTTATTACTTGTCGGAATCAGCTTTGAACTTCAGGCACAGGAATTAGATGTAAATCTGCAAATAAGGCCTCGATTTGAATACAGAAATGGCTACAAACAACCTTTACTTTATGGCCAGGAAGGTACATCGCAAATTTCACAACGTTCGCGTTTAAATTTCAACTACAAACAAGACGATTTTATTGTAAAATTAACTTTTCAAAACACCAGAACCTGGGGCGATGTAGCTCCCGCAACAACTGCCGATAAAAATGGTGTTGCCGTTTTTGAAGCCTGGGCACAATATAACTTCACAGAAAAATGGAGTGCCAGAATGGGGCGTCAGGTTCTTTCTTATGACAACCAGCGTATTCTAGGTGAAATGGACTGGGCACAACAAGGTCAAAGCCATGATGCCTTAACTGTTTCTTACCATAGCGAAAAACAAAAATTAGATTTTGGAGGTGCCTATAATTCAAATGCAGAAAACGTTGTACAGACACCTTACACCGTTGCTAATTATAAAGCAATGCAATATGCATGGTACCACAATCAATTCAACAGCGATTTTGGTTTAAGCTTTTTAGCACTTAATACAGGTTACGAATATACTAATCTTGCTAATAAATTATTGGTCGATTATACACAAACCTTCGGACCTTATTTAACTTATAAAAAAGGTAAAATCGATACTAACTTCTGGCTCTACGGACAAACCGGAAAAAGCACCGATTTACAAGTTAGTGCCTATAATATCGCAGCAAATTTTGGATACAATATTACTGATAGTTTTAAAGCTGGTTTAGGTTATGAATTCTTATCTGGAAAAGATTCTAATGACGGAAGTACAGTAATAAAATCATTTAACCCTATTTTCGGAACCAACCACGGATTCAATGGTTACATGGATTATTTTTATGTTGGAAACCACTTAAAAAATGTTGGTTTACAAGACGCTTTCATTAAACTGAATTACAATGTAAACAAATGGCAATTTGCTTTAATTCCGCATGTATTCTTATCAGCTGCAGATGTTGTTACACCTCTAAATGAAAAAATGGATTCGTATTTAGGAACGGAGATTGATGCTACATTTGGATATAATTTCAAAAAGAATATTACGCTTTCCGGAGGTTATTCTCAAATGTTTGGTTCAAAAACTATGGAAATTGTTAAAGGCGGAGATACCAGTCATTCTAACAACTGGGCTTGGTTAATGATCTCTGTAGATCCTAGAATTTTCACTTATAAGAAATAGAAATTTCATCTATATAAAATTTTAAAAACACCCTTTTTCGCATTTTGAAAAAGGGTGTTTTTTTGCTTTTAAATAGGTATATTTGATGAGTCATTTTCAATTAATTTGATTTCTCAAAAGACAATTAAATATGAAACTCATCGCTTGGAATTGCAACATGGCATTCAGAAAAAAAGCTCAGTATCTTCAAGCTTTCAATCCTGATATTGCTGTAATTTCTGAGTGTGAAAGTCCTGATAAACTCAAATTTCCGGACAACACAAAATTACCTTTAGATATTCTTTGGTATGGAACAAATCCGCATAAAGGACTTGGCGTTTTTTCTTATAGTGATTATCGATTTCAGTTAATGGATTGTCATAATCCGGATTTTAAAAACATTCTTCCAATTGCTGTAACTGGCGGAAAAATTGATTTTACTTTATTTGCTGTTTGGGCAAATAATCCATCAGACAAAGATGGGGCTTACGTAACTCAGGTTTGGAAAGCAATTAATTATTATGACAATTTAATCCAAGAAAACAAAACCATTTTAATTGGAGATTTCAACAGCAATACCATTTGGGATAAACCGAGAAGAGAAGGAAATCATACGACAGTAGTAAATAAATTGGCAGAAAAAAATATTTTTAGTACCTATCATAAATACTTCAATCAAATTCAAGGTAAAGAACAGCATCCGACCTGGTATCTGTATCACCATGAAAACAAACCGTATCATCTTGATTATTGCTTTGCCTCAAATGATTTTATAGAAAGATTAGAAAATGTCGAAATCGGAAATTATCAAGACTGGACGATGCACAGCGATCACAAACCTTTAATAATCAAATTTAATATATAAACTAAATGAACAACTGGACTCAAAGATGGGACGACCGTTACAAAACTGAAGAGTTTGCTTACGGCGAAGAACCTAACAATTACCTAAAACAACAAATTGAAAAACTAGAAACCGGAACCATTCTTTTCCCTGCAGAAGGCGAAGGAAGAAATGCCATTTTTGCAGCAAAATCAGGCTGGGAAGCTTCTGCTTTTGATATTAGTGAAGAAGGCAGAAACAAAGCACTTCGCCTCGCAGAAAGCAACAATGTTTCGATTGATTACCAAGTTGGCGAATTAGAAGTTTTAGACTTTTATGAAGAACAATTTGATGTGATCGCTTTAATTTATGCGCATTTCCCGGCAGCAATAAAATCGGATATTCATAAACAATTGGATAAACTTTTACGAAAAGACGGTATTATTATTTTTGAAGCTTTCAGTAAAAAGCATTTGGAATACGTTACCAAAAATGAAAAAGTAGGCGGACCAAAAGACATCGAATCTTTATTTTCAATAGAAGAAATAAAAGCAGATTTTCCTAACTACGAAATCATCGAACTGGAAGAAAAAGAAATCGAACTCAGTGAAGGTTTATTCCATAACGGAACCGGTTCTGTAATTCGATTTGTGGGAAGAAAAAAATAAAACCCACCCGACGTAGAGACGCACTGCAGTGCGTCTCTACAATAAATGTACTTAAAGAATACACAGCAAAACCTAAGCCTCTTAGAATCTTAGCAACTTAGAACCTTAAAAATATTTATGCTCCATAATTTCAGTTCTCAACTCTGAAATTCCCAAAATCCCAACACGTTTTCCTTCTGCTTTGATCAATCCTTCTTTTTTTAGACTTGATAAAATACGAATTGCTTGTTCTTCTGTAGTTCCGGCAAAATCTGCAATTTCCTTTCGCGAAAGCTCAATATCAATTAAACCGTTAATTTGCCCAAATTTTCGATGAATATAAAGCAGCAAATCAATCACACGTTCGCGGACATTCATATGTGCAATTTTTCGAATATTGTTTTCACTTTTATTTAATTCTTCAGCATAAAACAACATTAAAGCATAGGTAAACTCGGGAACGTGCTGTAAAATTTCCATCATGGTTTCATTACTGAAATTACACAAAACAGTATCCTCCAACGCGTAAGCACCAATCAAATAACGTTTACTCGTTCCGAATCCGCGAAAACCTATTGTATCACCATTTGTAGTTAAACGCACAATTTGTTCACGACCGTTAATTCCGGTTTTTACCGTTTTTACTTTTCCTGAACAAATAAAATAAAGTCCCTGCAACGGCGCACCTTCCGTAATAAATTGCTGCGATTTTTTGCAAACAAAACTATGCTTCTTCAAAACATATTGTTTCATTTGCTCCAAATGCAGATGCTTTTTAATGAAACAATTTTCATTAGTGCAACTATAACAAATAGCTTGTTCTTCTTTCATGAGTTCAATTTTTCAGCATTAAACGTATTTGTTGTTCCTCATTTCTTTTCATCAAAAATAAAAAAATAAATTCAAAAATTAAGTATTAATACGTAAATAATACTTATTTTTGTTTTGAGTTAAGTACGTGATTTATTTAAAATCAAAACTCATTTAGTAAAATAGTATCCAAAACCAAACTATAATGCAAAGTACCAAAATCAAAACTACCTGTTCCTATTGTGGCGTTGGCTGCGGAATAATCGTAACCAACGATGCTAAAAATGGTGTAATGGTTGAAGGCGACAAAGATCATCCGGTAAATAAAGGAATGTTATGTTCTAAAGGAATGAATTTGCACTACGTAGTTAACGATACTTCAGACCGAATTTTATATCCTGAAATGCGCGGAAGCAAAAATTACCCGCTCGAACGCGTAAGCTGGGACACCGCACTTGACCGTGCAGCGGCTGTTTTTTCATCCATCATAAAAAAACACGGACCAGACAGTGTTGGTTTTTATATTTCAGGACAATGTTTAACCGAGGAATATTATTTGGTCAATAAATTGGTAAAAGGTTTTCTGAAAACAAACAACATCGATACCAATTCCAGACTTTGCATGAGTTCTGCCGTTGTCGGTTATAAAAAGACTTTCGGAGAAGATTCTGTTCCAATTGCTTACGATGATATCGAATTGGCGGATACTTTTTTAATCACAGGCGCAAATCCTGCCTGGTGCCACCCTATTCTTTTCAGAAGATTAGAAAAACACAAAGAGAAAAATCCGAAAATAAAAGTAATTGTAATTGATCCCAGACGCACCGATACAGCAGCTTTCGCCGATTTACATTTACAAATTATTCCGGGCTCTGACATTATTTTATACCACGCCATTGCCAGACGCATTATAGAAAAAGGACATGTAGATCATGATTTTGTAAAAAACAATGCAGAGAATTTCAAACAATATAAAGATTTAGTTTTAGGCACTTCTTTAGAAAAAGCTTCTAAACTTTGCGGAATTTCGGTAAACGATATTAAACTAGCTGCCGATATTATCGGAAAAGCCAAAGGATTTATTTCGCTTTGGGCAATGGGATTAAATCAAAGTGCCGTTGGCGTAGATAAAAATACCGCTTTATTAAATTTGTCTTTATTAACCGGACAAGTAGGAAAACCAGGTTCCGGACCCTTTTCACTTACCGGTCAACCAAATGCAATGGGTGGACGCGAAGTGGGCGGAATGGCAACACTTCTAGCTGCACACAAAGACATAGCAAATCCTACGCACCGAAAAGAAGTTGCTGATTTTTGGGGCGTTGACGAGATTTCAGACAAACCAGGGTTAACTGCAACAGAAATGTTTGAAGCCTTAGAATCCGGAAAAATGAAAGCCGTTTGGATTATCTGTACCAATCCTTTAGTGAGTTTACCCGATTCAAGAAGAATTGAAAAAGCACTTCAAAATGCTAAATTCGTTGTCGTTCAGGATATTTCGCATAATGCAGATACAGCTAAATTTGCCGATCTGTTACTTCCGGCTGCCGGATGGCTGGAAAAAGAAGGAACAATGACCAATTCAGAGCGTCGTATTTCGTATTTGCCCAAAGGAATTAACGCGCCGGGCGAAGCACTTCCGGACATCGAAATTTTAATTCGCTTTGCTAAAAAAATGAATTTCAACGGGTTCAATTTCAACAGTGCCGAAGAAATTTATAAAGAACACTGCGCACTCACCAAAAACACCAATATTGATATTTCATTTTTAAATTATAATCGTTTAAAAACCGAAGGAACTTTTCAGTGGCCAGTTCCTGATTACGGACACCCGGGAACTCCAAGATTATTTACAGACAAAAAATTCTATACGCCATCTGGAAAAGCAATTTTCAATCTGCCTGTTTCTATCGAAAATACATCGGTTCAACCCAATGCCGAATTTCCTTTTATTTTAACCACAGGAAGAATTCGCGATCAATGGCATACGATGACCAAAACAGGAAAAGTATCGAGATTATTAACCCATATACCAAGTCCGGTTTTAGAAATAAATCCGATTGATGCTTACAAAAATGAAATTAAAAACGGAGATATTGTTACGGTAACCAGTAAAAACGGCGAAGTTCGTGTAAAAGCAAAAGTTACAGATTCTATCAAAGAAAAAGTGCTCTTCTTACCAATGCATTGGGGAAAACAGCTCGAAAATGATTTAAACAGAACGAATAATTTAACGAACACTGTTGTTGATCCAGTTTCAAAAGAACCGGATTTTAAATACACAACCGTTTCGATTACCAAATATGTAAAACCATTTCAGAAAATTGCTATTGTTGGCGCCGGAGCGGCTTCATTCCGATTTATTCAGAACTATCGTGAATTCAATACCACCGACGAGATTATCGTTTTTTCAAATGAAATGAATCCGTTTTACAATCGCGTTTTACTTCCTGAATATATGACGGGAGAATTTAGCTGGGAACAACTTTTAAAAGTAAAAGACGGCGAAGCTTTCAGTAAACTAAAAATTACCATGAAAGCCGGAGTTGCAATTGAGAAATTAGATCCAAAACAAAAAACAATCATCGACAGTGAAGGACAATTTCACACTTTTGATTCCTTGATTTTAGCTACCGGAAGCCGTCCTTTCGTTCCCGAAAATGCACAGTTACATCTTCCTGGCCGATTTACGGTTAGAAAAAAAGAGGATGCTGATCGATTAAAAAAACATTTGGACAGCACCAATCTTCCGCCAGAAGAACAGCATGTGGTCATTATTGGCGGTGGATTATTAGGTTTGGAATTAGCTGCGGCTTTAAAACATAAAAAAGTAAAAACCACTATAGTTCAAAGAGCTTCGCGTTTAATGGAGCGTCAATTGGACTTGATTTCAAGCAAACTTCTGGCCGAAGAAGTACAACTTCGTGATATTCAAATTTACTTTGATAATGAAGTTAGTACCGTTTTTGAAACTGATAATCCAAACGAAATTGAAATTGCTTTAAAAAGCGGAAAAATCATTACGGCAAATGCAATTGTATACACAATCGGAACAATTCCAAATATCGAAATTGCCCGAGAAAGCGGTTTGTCTTGCGGACGAGGCGTTAAAGTAAACCAGTATTTACAAACCTCAAATCCAGATATTTTTGCGATTGGAGAAATAGCTGAATTCAATAATAAGTTATTCGGAATCACTTCTGCCGCCGAAGAACAAGCTGATATTCTGGCGAACTTTTTAGCGGGTGACATCAGCAGTTATTACAAAGGTTCGATTTTAATGAATATCCTAAAACTAGAAGACATTAATCTTTGTAGTATTGGCGATATTGAAATTCCGGAAAACGACGATTCTTACGAGGAAATTATTTTCTCGGATCTCAAAAAACGCTATTACAAAAAATGCATCGTAAAAGATGATCTTTTGGTCGGAGCGATTTTAATGGGCGATAAAAACGAGTTTGCCGAATTCAAAACCATGATCGAAAGCAAAATCGAATTATCTGACAAACGAAATTTATTACTTCGAGGAAGCTCAACAGCAAAACCTGTTTTAGGAAAATTGGTTTGCTCATGTAGTCAGGTCGGAGCCGGAAATATAGAAGAAACAATAAAAAGCGGTGTAAACGATTTCACCGATTTATGCAAAAACACAGGCGCAGGTTTAGGCTGCGGAAGCTGTAAAACAGAAGTAAAAGAGATACTCGCTAAGTGTAAATAGTTTCTTTTGTTTCAGGTTTCACGTTTCAAGTTGTTGGAACGTGAAACCTGAAACAAAGAAAACCTGAAACAAAATAAACAAATGGAGTTAACAAGATTAATAGTAAAAGGAGGCGTTATTTCACCAGGAGAATTACGTGAGGTAGTTAATATTGCTTTAGAAGAAGGTCTCGAGTCGATTTCGTTTGGTTCAAGACAAGATATTATTTTCCCTCAAGGTTTTAAATCTTTGGACAAAACTACTTTAGGTAAACATCATTTTGTTTATCCCGACCAAAAAAGCGGTAATAATATCGTTTCCTCTTATGTTTCAACCGATATTTTCAGAAATACAAACTGGCTTACCGGAAATCGTTTTTTATATATTTTAGAAGAATTTAAAGAACAGCCAAAACTTAAAGTCAACATAACTGACCCAAAACAGCAGTTGGTTCCTTTGTTTACGGGGCAATTGAATTTTATCGCTTCAGAACACGAAGATTATTGGTATTTATACATTCGCCTCCCAAAATGGGAAAAAATGGAAATGTATCCTGTTTTGATTTACAGCTGGGATTTAGCCAAAATCTATTACGAAATTGAGAAAATTGCCAAAGATGATGCTGTAGATATCGAATTGCTTTTTTCAATGGTAAGTGAAATTTTAGATACTAATAACAGAACAATCGACAAACCTCTTAATATTCCGTTTTATCCATTTCCGTATTACGAAGGAATGAACCGAATGGGAATCGATCAATATTGGTTGGGTTTGTATTGGCGTAATAATCTCTATGATTTAGATTTTCTGAAAGAAATGTGCGATTTGTGTTTTGAATGCAAAATTGGGAAAATCTGTATTACGCCCTGGAAATCATTTATCATAAAAGGAATCCCAAAAGACCGAAAACTCGAATGGGAAAAATTCTTAGGTAAACGCGGAATCAATGTTCGTCATTCTTTACTGGAATTAAATTGGCATTTACCTGTTGCAATGGAATGGGCTTTGAACCTGAAAACATTTCTGGTTCGAACTTTAGATCAATTCGACATCAGTACATACGGATTAAATTTCGGGATTTCAGAATACAATCGCGATGGACATTATTTCACTTCGATTGTCATCGAAAAAAACGAACTTCCGGCGGCTTTAGAATCCATTAAAATCAGAGATACTTACAATGTTTTGTTTGCGAAGAATTTCGACCCAAACACGCGCGAATACATTGTGCATTCACAAGACATTGATAAGCTGGAACTTCCGACGATTTTAATTGAATTAAGCCGTAAATATTTCGACGAACTCGGAAATGCTGCATTAGAAACAACAGAAAGTCCGCAGAAAAAAGAAAAACCACAATTAGATATTTACCAATGTCAGGAATGCTTATCGCTTTATAACCCGGAATACGGAGACGAAAGCCAGGGAATTCCAAAAGGCCTTCTATTCACCGATTTATCCGACACTTATTGCTGTTCTCTTTGTGAAGCCCCAAAAAGCAATTTCAGAATTTTGGAATTGGTAAAAAGTTAATCACAACATTTAGAATATTTATTAGGAGCTATTCCCGCTGTCCGCTGTATCTTTTGTTTTTTAAAGAAAAAAACAAAAGGATGTCGCTTCCATCGGGGCTATGGCATCCATTTTCAAAAGAAATAATTCGTCTATCCCTTTTTTATTATACAGCAAATTCTTCCATTTTTTCATGTAGAATTGTTAAGAGATTTCAGTTTAAAAATTCAGAAAAAATGCTAAACATTTAGACATCAGTTATTTAATTTGAAAAATAACCGAAAAACTTAACATTGAGAAGCTTGTTTTATATTTATCTTTACTTAACTGAGAATTAACAATTTAGTTACATTGCTAGTAAAATACTTATCAAAAGCACTTTTATATGGAAAATAAACCCGAAGAAACTACTCCTGAGAAAATCGATTCTCCGGCAGCAGAAACTGCAAAGCCAGTTACCGAAAAACCTGTAAATACAGCTCCTGCAAAAACACCTGTTCGTAAACCTGCGGCTGCCAAACCTGTAACAACAGCAAAACCCGCAGCTACAAAATCTACAACTTCAACTACTGCAAAGCCAACCGCAACAAAAGCACCGGCAAAACCAGTTACAAAAGCAGCAGCTCCGGCAGCAACAGTAAAACCGACAGTAAGCAGAACTCCTGCAAAAAAAGTAACAGCTCCTGTAGTAAAGCCAGCAGTTATTGAACCAATTGTTGAAATAAAAGAAACTACAACGGAAGTTATTGCAACTGAAGAAAAAGCTAAAAATAAGTCTAACGATAAAAAGAAGAAAAAAGTGAAAGACAAGGAAAAAGAAAAAGCCAAAAAGAAAGCAGCAAAGAAAAAAGATAAAGCTAAAAAAGATAAACAGAAAGAAAAAGCTAAAAAAGCAAAACTAAAAGCTGCAGCAAAGAAAAAAGAGAAAGCGAAAAAAGCAAAGGAAAAAGCTAAAGCTAAGAAAATTGCAAAAAAGAAAGCAAAGTCTAAAAAGAAAGCAAAAGCTAAAAAGAAAAAATAATATTAAGAAAGGTTTGACGTAAAGTTGAGCCTTTTTTGTTTTTTGTCATTGCTGAGAAACTAGGAATCGCACAATCCCGAAGCTTTGGGACGCAAAGAGCATCCCCATTTTTGTCATCCTAACAAACTATACGCTTATCTTTGTCAAAGTTTAAAACTTTGACAAAGATTTTTAAAGACAAAATCTATCCCCCAATCGCAATCATACTACGATTATCAAAATGAAGTGCCGGATCATCCATTTCATCAATAGTAACCATTCCAGCGCGGACTTTCTTTTTATTTTGAATAGAATCTGAAATCAAGTTTTCAATAGATTCACCATTTCTAAAAGCCGTCAATAAATCGGTTTCAGAATTCGAGAAAAGGCAATTTTTTATTTTTCCGTCTGCTGTAAGTCTGATGCGGTTGCAACTGTCACAAAACGGATTGGTAATAGAACTTATAATTCCGAAATTACCCTGAAAACCTTTTACTTTATAGGTTCTTGCTGTAAAGTTTTTTTCATCTTCTAATTTCTGAATTTCATTTGATGAAAATTCTGTTTCAACTAAAGACAAAATCTCTTGCTGAGAAACCATTTTACTCCTATCCCACTCATTTCCTGCAAAAGGCATAAATTCAATAAAACGAACCGAAATTGGAAGAAACTGTGTCAGTTTTACAAAATCGATGATTTCGTTATCATTAAAACCTTTCATTAAAACCACATTCACTTTTACTTCAAAATCATTATTCAAAAGCAAGTGTAGATTATCAATAACCTTCTCAAACTGATTTCTAAGCGTTATAGAATGAAATTTTGACGAAATAAGTGTATCTAAACTCAAATTGATCTTTTTGACTTTAAACTGCTTTAAAACGTCTATATGACGATCAATTAAAATTCCGTTTGTAGTTATAGAAAGAGAAATTCCTAATGCTGATAATTTAGAAACGATTTCTGGGAAATCTTTTCGAAGCAAAGGTTCGCCTCCAGTTAATCGTATTTTGTCAACACCATTTTCTGCGAAAGTTTGAGCAATTGCAAAAATCTCATCAGCCGTCATTAAACTGGCTTTTGGAGAAAGCGCGATTCCGTCAGCAGGCATGCAGTACGTACAACGCAGGTTGCATTTTTCCAGCAGCGAAATGCGCAAATAATTGTGTTTGCGCCCAAAACCATCCGTTAAAATAGTGTTAGAGACTGTCATGATTTTTTCCTTTTAAAATATGAAAAACGTGCAACAAATGCGGAAAAACAGCATCCATAGATTCTCTTGCTCCGTTTGTTGATCCCGGCAAAGCTAAAACTACTGTTTTGCCCAAAGTTCCTGCAACCGTTCGTGATAACATGGCATACGGCATTCTTTGCTGCCCGTAATTACGAATTGCTTCTTCAATTCCCGGAATTCGGCTTTCTAATAATGGTGCCAAAGCTTCCGGCGTAACATCTCTTGGAGACAATCCAGTTCCGCCCGTAAAAATCACTAATTGATTTTCTTTAGCTAAAGCTTTTGTTTTTTCCTGAATAATGTCCAATTCATCAGGAATAATTTCATAATGAGAAGTTTCAACTCCATAAGAGTCCAATTTCTCTACTATCACTTTTCCTGATCTGTCTTCTTTATCTCCTGCAAAAATGGAATCGGAACAAACAAAAACAGCCGCTTTAATTGCATTCGGAAATTTATTTTTGAAAGACGATTTTCCGCCTTCTTTGTTAATCAATTTTATCGTCGAAATTTCGATTTCTTTATCAATCGGTTTCAACATGTCGTACATTGTCAATGCCACGATCGATGCACCATGCATGGCTTCAACCTCAACTCCAGTTTTATAAACCGTTTTTACTTTGAAAATAATATGAATTTCCAGACCTTCGATATTATATTCAACCGAAGTAAATTCAATAGGAAGCGGATGACAATCGGGAATAGATAAATGTGTGTTTTTAACCGCAAACAATCCCGCGGTTTTTGCCATTTCCAGCACATTCCCTTTTGGCACTAAATTGTTTACAACAGCATCAATTGTTTCTTGTTTACTGACTTTTACAATTGCAGTTGCAGTTGCGACTCTTAAAGTGCTTATTTTATGCGTAATATCTACCATTTTTATTTATTAGGTATTTTGTTTCCAGGTGAATGTATCGTTTTCAAACATTTCTTTACCAAAAATTGGCACATCGGTTTTTATCCAGTTTACAATGGCTTCTGTCGCTTCATAAACTTGTTTGCGACGTGTTGCCGAAACGAAAACAAACAAACAGATTTCGCCTGCTTTTACAACTCCTAAACTGTGGTAAATGTGCATGCAGGTCAAGTCGAATTTAGCAAAAGCTTTTTCTCTAATTGTATGCAACGCTTCATTTGCCATATCTGTGTAAGCTGAATAATCAATCGCAACAACGGTATTGTCATGAATTACATCGGCACGAACTTGTCCCAGAAAAATATTATGTGCGCCAATCGTGTGTTTAGATTGGTGTTTTGCAATCGACTCTGCTATAAATTCAGGAGAAATCGGCCCTTCTACAAATACATTTTTACTCATTTTTTTATGTTTTTTTTCCGCCACTCCCGATAGCTATCGGGATCACGAATTATTTCTCTCGCAGATTTTGCAGATTGAGCAGATTTTCATTTGCTTTTGTCCGGCTGAGCGGAGTCGAAGCCTGAAGCCAATTGGAACGCCCTTCGACTCCGCTCAGGGTGACAACCTCACTTAAATCCTTTTAATCTGTGTAATCTGCTGCTATATTTTTTCTTCTTTTAATAATTGCTTCATTTCTAAAACTCCACCCAAAATACTTTTTACTTTTTGAAATTGATTTTTCTGGAGCAATTCAACTGCAATTTTACTTCTTATTCCGGATTGACAGAAAACAAAAATCAGTTGGTTTTTATTTAGCTTTCCCAATTCATTTTCCAAATTTAAAAGCGGAATCTGAATACTGTTTTTGAATTTAATTTTCGGAACTTCATCTTCATTTCTAACATCTAAAAACAAAACTTCATCGTTATTGATTTCATCTAAAATAGACTCAAAATATATTTCTTGAATTTGATTTTCCTCTGAATTATATTTTCTTTCGAAATCTTCTTTTGTTAATTGAAGATTTGAATTTTTATCAAAATCATATTTCTGTTGTTCGTTTTTCAGAATATTGTAAACTAATATTTTTCCGCTTAAAACCTCTCCAATTCCGAGAATCATTTTTATGACTTCATTGGCCTGAAGCATTCCAATAATTCCAACCGAAATTCCGATTACACCAGCGTCTTCACAATTTAGAACGTTCGTGTTTTCATCGGGATATAAACATCTGTATGTTGGTCCGTTTTGGTAGTTGAAAACCGAAACTTGTCCCTGAAACCTAAAAATTGATCCGTAAACCATTGGCTTATTCGTAACCAAACATGCATCATTTATCAAATATTTTATCGAAATATTATCTGTTGCGTCAACAATAATATCATATTTTTCGAATAACGAAAGGGCGTTTTTTCCTGATAATTTCTCAAAAAAAGTATTGATTTTTATTTCCGGATTTAATTCTGAAAGCATCACTTTAGCCTCTTCTGCCTTAGATTTTCCAACAGCCGAAGTTTTATAAATAACCTGACGATGTAAATTCGAAACTTCGATTACATCATCATCGACAATTCCGATTTCGCCAACTCCGGCCGCAGCTAAATATGGTAAAATTGATGCGCCCAAACCTCCTGCACCAATCACCAAAACTTTTGATTTTGCTAATTTTTGCTGACCTTCATCCCCTATTTCAGGAAGAATTGTTTGTCGGTTATATCTCGTTGATTCTTTCATTACTATTTTAATTATCCCGCTAAGTATAATTCATTCTAACACATAGGAACATAGCTTTTTGTAGCTTTAAAAAAGGCGTTTCACTAATTTAAATGCACATAGCTATCTATGTGTGGAAACTTGTTTCTTCTACTCTCTTTTTTCGAATCAAAAAACTATGTTTCTATGTGTTAAAATATTTTTTTTCAAATTTCAACTTAACCGCCTGCAAACGGTGGTAATAAAGCGACAATATCACTTGTTTGTAAAGTGTAATCAGCTGCTTTTGAAACTATTTTTTGATTTACTGCAACGCTAAAAGTCAGTGATTCGAACTCGTATTTTTCGTTTAAATCCTGCAAAAGTTTCTGCAATGATAGTTCTTCAGAAAAAGATAGTTTCTCGAATTCGCATTTTGTTTTTTCAGCGACAGCCCCAAAATATTTAACCTCGATCATTTTTATAAATTTAAATTTTGAAAAATGAATTCATCTTCAAAATGTTCCTGAAAATACGAAATCCAACTTGAAGTATTTCTAACAACTTCGCCAATTACAATTATTGCCGGAGATGAAATATTCTTTTCGGATACCAATTTAGTAATTGTGTTTATAGTTCCAATCACTTTTTGCTCTGAATTTTTTGTTCCGTTTTGAATAATAGCAATTGGTAAATCGTCATTTCTGTTTTCCTGATAGATGGAAATGATTTCGTTTAATTTATGCATTCCCATTAAAATCACCACAGTCGCTGCCGATTTTGAAGCCAATTGAACGTCTTTTGATAATTTATGTTCAGAAGTTGTTCCTGTAATAACCCAGAAACTTTCGGCAACTTTTCGTTGTGTCAAACTAATTCCAACTGAAGCTGGAACTCCTAAAGCAGATGAGATTCCGGGAACAATTGCTGTTTCGATTCCATGTTCTTCTGCAAATTCAATTTCTTCGCTTCCTCTTCCAAAAACAAACGGATCACCACCCTTTAAACGCACAACATGTCCGTAGCTTTTTGCCATTGAAACAATCAAATCGTTAATCTGATCTTGTGTGTAGGCGTGGCAGCCTAAGCGTTTTCCAACAAAAACAATTTCAGCATTTACCGCGTATTCTAACAATTCTTCGTTTACCAAAGCATCGTATAAAACGACATCTGCATTTTCTAAAGCTTTTATCGCTTTTAGTGTAATCAATTCAACGTCACCCGGACCTGCGCCTACGATCGTTAATTTTGGTGTTTTTAAACTTTGCATACTCTTTTAACTTAAATTGATATTCAGATCGTTTAATTCGTCAGCCGAATTAATATTGGTTAAATGAAAGTTTTCACTTTCTTCAATATGGATGATTTGATGCGGAATATTCGCAAGCAAGTTCATCATTTTCAAATCGTCGTTATCAATTGCGCTTTTGATAACAGGCAACACTTTTTTAGAATAAATCCCAATTAAAGGATGTAATCTGCTTTCTGAAGCAAAAACCGTGATTTGGGCTTCTGTATTATGTTTTGAAATTAATTCCTGTAATAATTCGGTTGAAATTAACGGAATATCACAGCTTAAAATCAAATTAAATTCGGTTTCAGAATTTGATAATGCAGTGTAAATTCCGCCCAACGGACCTTTATCTACAATCAAATCCGGTATTTTTTCATATGCCAGATAATCATATTCTTTTGATGCTGTAATCAGCTTTATGTTATCTGTAATAGGTAAAATCGCCTGAATTATATGTTCTATAAACGGTTTTTCCTGAAACAAAACCAATCCTTTTTCAGATTGCATTCTGGTGCTTTTTCCTCCACAAAGAATAAATACTGTTGTTTTCATTTTGTTTTTGTTTCAGGTTTCAAGTTTCAAAGTTTCAAAGTTTCAAGTTTTTCTCATCTTGCGTTCCAATGGTTGAAACCAGTGGCTATGTTCATAACATTTCGTTTTCGATTTTAATATAACCCAAGGTTTCAACCTTGGGTACGCAATGCTTGTCATTCTTTAATCTAAATTATTTAAGGAAAAATCAATTTAATGCTTGCCATTAAAATAACTGTTCCTAAAACCATTTTTAATGTTTTATTTGAAAAAGAGCCGCTTCCGTAAAATCCTCCCAACATTCCTCCTACAACTGCAATTGGAACTAAATAAAAACTTTCTATCGGAATTATTTTTCCTCCCAATAAAAATCCTAACATTCCGGCAAATGAATTCACAAAAATGAATAAACTCGAAATTGCCGCCGATTCTTTAACTGATGCCCATCCTAAAAATAATAAAAATGGACTTAATATAATTCCACCGCCAATTCCCAACATTCCTGATAATAATCCGATAACGAAACCAATTGTCAAGGCAAACGGAAGATTGATTTTTACTTCTTCTTTTTCTTTAAAATTAAAAACTCCAAATAATCTTAATGCTGCAAAAACTAATACAATCCCTAAAATTATTTTATAAATCGTATTGTCCAATGTTATAAAACCGCCAATAAATGCTGCCGGAATTGATGCTATCGCAAAAGGATAAAACAGTTTGGGTTTGAAATAATTTTTACGATAATAAAATAAGAACGAAATACTCGAAACAAACAAATTCAACAATAAAGCCGATGGTTTCATCACCGAAATCGGGAAAGCAAAAATGCTCATCAAAGCCAAATATCCAGATGCTCCGCCGTGTCCTACGCTTGAATATAAAAATGCAATGACAATTAAGGCAAAACTGAATAGGATTATATTTTCGGAACTTAGGAGATTCATTTTTTATTTATTTGTTTTTTTGTTTCAGGTTTAAAGTTTCAAGTTGCTTAGCTATATGTTTTTATTTATACAGCGCTTTTCATCATTTACCTTAAAATTCTATTCTCTTTACTCTTTATTCTATTTTCTTAAAGATCTCAAAATCTAACAATCTCAAGATCTAAATTCTAATCAATCGGCAGTAACGTTACTAACTCGCCTTTTTTATAATTTTCAACATTTTCCGGAACAATCAATAAGCTGTTGGCAATTGCAAATGTGTTTAGCATTGCGGAACTTTGGCTGTCTAAAACAGTAACATTTGTTTCGTCGTATTTTGCTTTTAGAAACAATGTTTTTCCGGTACTGTTTTTAATTTCTGAATTTAATTTTCGAACTACTTTTGGCTTATAAATTTCTGCAAACCCCATTCTGTTCTTTACTGCCGGTGCGACATAAATGTAAAAATTAGTCAGTGATGAAGCCGGATTTCCCGGAAGTGCAAAAACTAACGTTTCATTTTTAGAGCCAAAAAACATTGGTTTCCCGGGTTTCTGATTAATTTTATAAAAAAGCTCTTTTACATCGTTTTGCAATAATGCTTCTTTTACAAAATCATAATCTCCAACTGAAATTCCACCTGAAATAAGAACGATATCGAATTTTTTTAAAATATCCTTTAAAGCTTTTTTCGTTGCTTTCAGATTATCTTTAACTCTGTAAACTTTCGTTTTTTTAATTCCAATTGTTTGAAGCGCTGCCTCAAGCATAACGGAATTACTTTCGAAAATTTTTCCTTTTTTTAGCTTCTTCCCAGGCTGAACTAATTCATTTCCGGTTACTAAAATCGCAACTTTTGGTTTTTTATAAACCTCAACTTCTGTAATTCCTAAGCAAGCTAAAAATCCGATTGCTGCAGGAGTTATAAAAGTATTGGCCTCAAAAACTATATCATCTTTGCCAATTTGCTCTCCTTTTGGACGAACATTTGCCATTTTTTCCGGCATGCTGGCAATCAAAATTGAATCTTTATTTGCCATTACATGTTCCTGCATTACTACTGTATCCGCATCATCAGGAACGTAAGCGCCTGTGAAAATTCGGATCGCTTCAGTTGCTTCTAATTTTATATTTGAATGATCTCCTGCCTGAGAAATCCCAACAATGTCATATTGATGTCGAACGCTGTGCGTAAACGCATATCCATCCATCGCTGACTGACGAAAGGGCGGCATATCAATAGGCGAAATCACTTTCTCTGCCAAAACGTATCCTAAAGCTTTACTAACAGCAATACGTTTTGTTGGCATTTTTGTACTGTTCGCTTCAATAATTGCTATGGCTTCTTCAACTTTAATCATTACCGGTATATATTAAAAGCAAAAAATACTTATTACAAATATAAGTATTTTTACTTAGTCAAAATCATTAATAAACTTAATTCTTTAAAAAATATAAATTTAGTACAATTAATACAAATAGATTCAGAAAAAACCAAAATAGCTTTTTGAAATTAACGATTTGATTTTATTTCTTTCTGAAATTTCCCTTCGGAAGATAATAAAGCCATGCAAAACCTATAAAAAACAGGACAGCAGAAGCTATAAAAGCTGGAATTAAAATTTCTTTATTATTATCTAATGCATTATTCAAGGAAGCATATAAAAGCCATATCTGAATGCTGACGTTTAAAATTAAAATAAAGATCAGTGTTGAAAGTATATTATTCAACTTATTAGGATTTGCGCGATTTTGACTTCGTCTAAAAGTACTCATAATTCTACGTTTAAATTAGCTTTCTTTTTTCTCAATTAATGCTTTTACAAAAACAGCATTTTCTTTAAATATTACTTCTAATTGTGGTAAAGCACGCGGCGGTGGCCCGGCAATCACATCGCCTGTCATAGCATCGAAAGAACCTTCGTGACAAGGGCAATGTATAATTCCGGTTCCGGGTTTATAAAATACAGAGCAGGAAAGATGTGTACACTTTTGTTCGTATGCTCTAAATTCTCCACTCTCAAGATGTATTAAAATATACGGAATTGTGCTTCCTTCTAAAACAAAACCTCTCGTTCCGCCAACAGGAACATCTTCTTTATTACAAATAAAATGTTCGCCCTGAACTTCTTCTTTTGGTAATAAGAAGGCTTTTGCAGTTACAAATCCACTTCCTACCATTAAACCTCCGGAAACAAACGTTAGGAATTTAGCAAAATCGCGTCGGCTTACCTGAGTTGATTCTTGTTTTTTTATGGGGAAATCTTTTTTCCAGTTTTGATTTAAATTATCTTCTTTAGACATGACTCGGCATTTAATAAATTCGTAATTCTGTACTTCCTTTCGGCATCATAATATTGACCTTTGTTTTTACTTTTTCTTTTCCAAAGATGAAATTATTGATTGGTGTACTGTTTGGTCTCATTTCTTCGATTTGTTCTCTTGTACCGTAAAATAAAGCTCCACTTGGACAAACTGTTGCACACATTGGTTTTTTACCTACGCTTGTTCTATCGTAACACATGGTACATTTCATCATCAAATCGTATTCTTCGACTTTTTTTGGTACTCCAAAAGGACAAGCCATTACACAGTTGGAACAACCAATACATCTTTCTGTACTTGCGGTGTGCACAACTCCAAATTCATCCTGAGAAATAGCATCTGCCGGGCAAACATTGGCACAAACCGGATCTTCGCAATGCATACAAACCTGAACGGTAGTTTGTATCGTTGCTGCACGATCTACATAATTCACACTGATTAAAGTTTGCTGACCGTTTGTTTCACATTCGGCGCAGGCCATTTCACATGCTTTACAGCCAATGCAGCGCTGCATGTCTACAAAAAATTCTTCACTTGTATTAAAATTGGTTAAATTCATAAGGTCCTTTTTTTATAGATTAAACACTTGCATAAGCTTCAGATTCTTTGGATGACGGTGCAATATCTCCTTGCGGAAATAATTGGCATGCACATACTTTAAACTCCGGAATTTTAGAAATTGGATCTAAAGTTCCCGGTGTTAATTGATTGGCTGATTTATGTCCGGGCCAGTGATACGGAATAAATACAGTATCTTTTCTAATGGTTTCAACAATATTGGCCGGAAAAATTCCTTCTCCCCTTCTGGTCACCACTTTTACCAATTCTCGTTGTTTGATTTTATAATGTGCCGCCATTTCGGGATGAATCTCCACCATTGGTTCCGGAAACTGATCGACTAATTTTCCGATTCTTCGGGTTTGAGTTCCACTTAAATATTGTGAAACTACACGTCCGGTTGTTAATGTTATCGGATATTCTTCGTCTGTAACTTCTCCAGGTAATTTGTATGGGGCGGGATTAAAGTGGGCTTTTCCATCAGGAGTTTTAAACTTTTTATCTTCCCATAATCTTGGAGTTCCCGGATGATCTTCTGTTGGACAAGGCCAGAAAACACCCATATTTTCTTCTACTTTTTGATAAGTAATTCCGAAATAATCTGCTGTTCCTCCTTTTGAAGCAACGCGCAATTCATTAAAAATTTCCTCGCTGGTATCGTAAGTAAATTTATCTTCTTCTCCTAATCTTTTGGCAAGCTCCAATAATATCGAAGTATCTGTTCTCGCTTCTTCCGGAGGTGTAACGGCTTGTCTAATACGGATTACACGACCTTCTGCAGAAGTTGTTGTTCCTTCTTCTTCTTCCTGTAAAGATCCTGCCAAAACAATATCGGCATGTCTTGCAGTTTCATTCAAAAAGAAATCAATGCAAACGTAGAACTCTAATTTCTCGAGCGCAGAACGCACATAATTATTATTTGGAAGTGAAACCAACGGATTAAAACAAATGGAGATTAATCCTTTTATTTCGTCTCTGTGAATGGCTTCGATTATTTCATAAGCTGTAAGCCCTTTTCCAGGCATATCTTTTTCATCGATTCCCCATACTTCAGAAATATATTTACGATGTTCCGGATTTTCGATATCTCTGTTTCCAGGCAATTGATCGCATTTGTGTCCGTGCTCTCTTCCTCCCTGACCATTTCCTTGTCCGGTAATGGTTCCGTAACCACAATAAGGTCTACCGATTCTTCCTGTAGCCAAAACAAGATTAATACAGCCTAAAACATTATCAACACCTTTTGAGTGATGTTCGATACCACGCGCATGCAGTAAAAAGCTTGTTTTTGCTTTTCCCCATAATTCGGCTGCGGCTTTTATTTTTTCTTTATCAATTCCGGTAATTTCTTCTGCCCATTCTAAAGTATACTCTTTTACGGCATCTATAGTTTCCTGAAATCCTGAAGTATAATTGTCGATAAAATCATGATCAAGCATATCGTGGTCTACTAAATATTTTAGCATAGCACCATAAAGAGCAGAGTCTGTTCCGGGTTTTACATCCAGATGAACATCAGCCGTTCTTGCCAGCGGAATCATTCTTGGATCAATTACAATCAATTTGGCGCCGCGATCCCTTGCTTTCCAAATCCAGTGTGTCAAGGTTGGAAAAGTTTCACTAACATTTGCTCCCGTTACGATAATAACTTCTGCATATTCTAAATCTGAATAATTATTGGAAGCACGGTCTAAACCAAAGGCCTTTTTATTTCCGGCTCCTGCACTTACCATACAAAGCCTTCCGTTGTAATCCAGATTTCTTGTTTTTAAAGCTACACGGGCAAATTTTCCAACTAAATAACTTTTCTCATTGGTCAATGAAACTCCCGATAACATCGAAAAAGCATGTTTACCATATTTTTCCTGAATTCTTTTTATTTCAGAAACGGTTTTATCCATTGCATCATCCCAGGAAACTTTTTCAAAACCTTTTCCTTCTACTCTTTGTATCGGATGCAAAAGTCTATCAGGGTGATTATTTTGTAAATAGCGTTGTACTCCTTTTGGACATAAACGACCTTCATTAAAAGGAAATTCCATCCAGGGCTCAAAACCAACTACTTTGTTTTCTTTTACCATTAATTGAATTCCGCATTGCATTCCGCAGAAACAACAGTGCGTTTTTACTACCTCATCCGGTTCATCTCTTCCGTCATAACCATCAACTGGCGCATAGTTTTTGTGTGGTCCAAAATCTTCAATAATTTTTTCGATTGATACGGGTAGTTTTGCCATGCTTTTTTTTGTTTTTTTGTTTCATGTTCCAAGTTTCAAGTTATTTGAAGAACTTGAAACCTGGAATGTGAAACTTGAGACTATATTTTTGTTTAATGTTTCAAGTTATTCGCAGAACTTGAAACTTTTTTTCTTTTGCGTTTGAGTGAGAACTTGAAACTTGAAACCTGAAACCTGAAACGTAAAACATGATACTTGAAACTTTTAAAAATTATCCAAATAAATTTCCGCCTTCTAGTCTGGCTTTTAAATGTGCTTGTGCCAGGCGTGATCTTTTTCCTTCGGGACTTAAATCAAGGTGCGATGTTCCATCTTCGTGTGTAAAATCAAAACCTAATTGTTTGGTTACGGTTTTTAGATCATCTATATGAAGTTTTGTTGCGAACTCTTCTCCTGTATGCGGACAAACCGCCATTCCTTTTTTGATTCCCTCTTGTTTATAGATATGTGCTCCAATTTGCGCAGGACGCTGAATGATATGGAAGAATTTTCCAAACGGAATCCAAATCAAAAACATAATAACCGTTACGGCATGAATTACGGCTAAGAAATCATATGCAAATCCTTTCATGAACTGATAAGAATAAGTCAGACATAATCCTGTTACTGATATGGCAATCAATAAAATTAGCGGCAATAAATCACCTTCAAATGTTTGTGTTGCAATTAATCCCGGATTGGTTAATCTTCTTCTTAAATAATAAACTGAACCTATTATCACCAGCCATGAAGACCAGTTTAAAGCATGAAATATCAGGAAGGCCAAAAACGACCCAATTTCGAAATCCATCATTTTGAATCCGAAGAAATGCGCTTCGTAGATTGAAATTGAATTTGGTGCCAGTGAAAAGTGAATCCATCCAAACGTAAGCGGAATGGTGATTGCAAAAGCAGATAAACATCCCAAAGCAATACAAAAATGGGCAAACCAGCGGTATTTACTTCTGGGATAAATGAATTTCTGCAACGCAATATTTTGTACTGATTCTTTTCCTAAGAACCATAAATGAGAAAACACTTTTCCTGTAAAAAGAAATTTAATACTTCTTTTAAAATACATCCATGTTGGTGGTCGCTGTAACCAGACTGTGTATCGATACACAATTCCGAAGAAAGCGAAAAGAGTTCCGAATAAATAGGTAATCAGTGCTGCATCAAAGTTTTGAAGTTGTCTGGAACCTAAAAACACAAATAAAATTGTAAGTACAGAAACTAATGTAGCAATAAGAAGGGCCTTGGTATTATATGTTTTGTTTTTCATCCTGGATTTAAATTCAATGATTACTTATTTAACTTGGTTTCTCACAATTCTTACGATTATAGAACCACCAATTGATACCTGTAGCTAATATAGTAAAAAAAGCAACACCAATAAAGAATTGATTTACAGTTCCGTTAGCAGAAATGTTATTTCCTATTAATTTAGAAAAGATAAAAGGACCAAAAGCGGCAATTGCAGCAGTCCAACCAATAACTCCGGCAGCCTGACGTGCATTTTCTTTAAAAATAATCGGATATTGTCTAAATGTACCTGCATTACCAATTCCGGTAAAAAAGAACATTGCTAAAATCACGGTTACAAAAAGCGGAAACTGCTCCATACTTGTTGGCGCTACCAATCCCTCAGTTACCAATAGTATAGATCCTGCTAAAATTCCCAAACCTGTAATAGTTGTTAAGATAGCTCCACCAACTTTGTCAGCAACAAATCCGAAAGCAATTCTGCTTGCTGAACCAATTAATGGGCCGTAAAATGCATATACCAAAGGATCTGGTGCATTTGGGAAATCTCCGTATAGAAATTTAATCATTAAAGGAAAAGCAGCTGATAATCCGGCAAAAGTTCCAAAAGTCATAACATACGTAATAGTACAATACCAGGTATGTTTATTAGAGAAGATATCTAATTGTTCTTTTACTGAAGCTTTCATTGGGATGCTTCGCAAATAAAACCAGCTTACAAAAGCCATAATGATTAGGAACGGTGCAAACCAAAATGCTGCCGACTGCAGGTAAATTGGTTTGTTTTTTACTGCTGTGTTTTCGGCGCTGATGTTATTTATTATTTTTTCAGCCAATTTTGGATTTGCATTAGCAATTGCTTTGGCTTTTGCTTTAACCGGAAGCGAAGTAAACAGCACTACATTATCTTTAGAGTTTACGGCTGTGCTTACAGAATCAATTACATTTTTCTTTACGTTAGAAAGTATTTTGGTTTGAACATCGGTGTCAAGGGCAGCAAAAACTTCTTTTTGTTTTTCGATTGATGAATTTTGAAAAACAACCAAAGTCTCTTTAGGGTCGATACTTGTAAATACAGTTGATGCTCCAAAAATTCCAACACTAATAATTAAAGGAGTAACAAATTGTGCCAGAGAAACTCCAAAATTTCCAATTCCTGCTTGTATGCCTAAGGCGGTTCCTTTTAATCTCTGTGGAAAAAACAAACTTGTACTTGGCATATAAGACGAGAAATCTCCTCCACCAAAACCTGTCGTAAAAGCCAAAACTGCAAAAACCCAGAATGGTGTATTTACATCCATAATTGCAAAACCAATCCCAATTACAGGAATTAATTTTATTGCCGTTGCAAATGATATAATATGTCGTGTTCCAAATATTGGAAGCAGAAACGTGTGAATGATTCTTAAAAAACCAGCCGCTAATCCTGGAATAGCTGTTAACCAAAAAAGCTGATCTTTACTGAAATTAAACCCTAATCCTGGTAATTTAACAGCTATAACACTCATCATAAACCAAGACGCGAATGATAATACTAGTGTAATTGTTGTAATTATTAAGGTTCTCCAGGCAATTTTACTTCCGTCAGAATTCCAATATGCATCATCTTCAGGATTCCATTTATCTAACCAAGTTTTCATATCTATTTTATTTAATTATTTGTCTTCTATTTCTCTTGTAAAATCAGGCGTTTTACTTCGCATTGCATTTATGATTGTTCTGTGCATCCATATTAAACAAAGTACAGACACGACGAATATGAATATCCATGAACTGGTCCAGAGTCCGGTATAATTAAGGAGATACCCAAAGATTATCGGTCCAAAGAATCCGCCTAATCCGCCAATCAATCCAACCATACCTCCTACTACACCTACTTCATTAGGAAAATATTCCGGAATATGTTTGTAGACCGCTGCTTTTCCAATTCCCCATGAGATTCCTATCAGGATTACCAAAACCACATAAACCCAGAGATTAGCGCTGAAGTTGATTTGCGTAATCCCGTGTGCCAACAGTTCTTTCTTTTTAACTTCCTGATTTTGTTTGACCACAACTTCCTGCCAGGATTGTTTTACAGGAAAAACAGATTCTTTGTTATCCTGAATTTCTTTTTTGGAATTGATTTGATGTACTTTACCATTTACAAATACTTTATCTGCCGAAATTTCTGTAACTACACCATTGGTTGCAGACATTACTCCCGAACCTGCTGTGAAGATTTCCATCTTAGGAAACATTAATAAAAAGCTTATAATGATGGAGGAACCCAAAACCCAGTACATGACCTTTCTGGCACCAAATTTATCTGAGAGATAACCTCCAAAGGCTCGGATAACACCTGATGGCAAGCTAAACATGGTGGCAAACATTCCGCCCATTACCAGAGTTGTCTTGTAAACATTCATGAAATTAGGAAGAAGCCATTGTGAGTAGGCCACAAAAAAACCGAAGACTAAAAAATAATAAGCTCCAAAACGCCAAACCCTCATTTTTTTAAGCGGTGACATTAATTGACCCATCGTTTTTGAAACGCCCTGATTGGTTTTGTTTTTTGCGAAAACGATAAAAAGTATACCAATAACAACAAGAGTAACAGCGTAGATGACTGGAAGCATTTTCCATCCGTTTAGCGGATCTTTTTCTGATAGATTATTTAATAAAGTAGGTGCAATAAAAGTGGTAATAGCTGCACCGGCATTTCCCATTCCGAAAATTCCGAGTGCTCGTCCCTGCCATTCTTTAGGATACCATATAGAAGTATAACCGATTCCAACTGCAAAACTGGTTCCTACCAATCCGAAGAAAAAGCTTAAAACGGCAAAACTCCAGAATGAACTTGCAAAAGGCAGTAAAAAAAGTGGAACTGAACATAATAAAAGTAAGATAGAAAATACAATTTTCCCTCCATATTTATCGGTTAAAATACCTATAGGAAGTCTGAATACAGAACCTGAAAGAATAGGAATTCCTAAAAGCCAGCCAATTTCTACAACATTAAAACTGAATATTCCTTTGTCGGCCAGAAAAGTAATTAAAACACCGTTGAGTGTCCAGCAGGCAAAACATATTGTAAAAGCAAGCGTGTTAAGAAATAAGATTCGGTGAGATTGAGATAAGGAACTCATAAAAAACCATTTAAGATTACTTGTATATATTGAGAATATATTCTCTCAATTATCCAAGCAAAATTATAGTCTTAAATTCCTACAAAGAATGATATATATCATGTAAAGACTTTTTTATCTTTAATCTAAATTTAAATACATTCTTTTTTGAAGAAAATCGTAATCTAAGAATCTAATTTGGCGTTTTTTATGCTTTTAAAGCTTTAATTCTTATGTCCTAAATTATTACAAGTAAGGAAATTAAATGAAAAATAGTACATTTTTGAAATTTATAAATATTAAATCTTAACATTAATAAAAAAGAAAACAAAACACAACTATTTAATTTTCAACTTATTAAAAACAAAACATTATAGTATTCTTCTAATTTCAAAATTGAATTTCAAAAAAAATGCTATAAATTTTTGGTTTTTATTATATTAAAATTAACTTTGTCTATAGGATTAGTAGAGTTTAAAATAATTTTTGAAACCAAAAAAACTATATTTTGAAAACAACCGAAAGCATATCGTATTACATTCTTCCTAAAAAATATACTTATAACACTTTTTGTTATATGTGCTTCTGTTGCTAATTCCCAACGCAATTACTTCGTTATGCAGATTGATTTTATAAATCTGGAAACGAAATCTAAATTTCACCACAAGATTACTTTTATCGAATTACAACAATCTGATTGATGCTTGTTTTGCATTAAAAAGGTTTTTGAATATACCTATATTTTAAAAAGAAAATAATTAACCAATTAAAAAAACTAAAATGAAAAAAATGCAAAGCTGTTGCTGTAAATAAAAAAAGCCATTTCTGCGGCAACAGAAATGGCGAGGCTTAAAGAATATTTATCACTAAATCAAGGAAACACTCAGAGGGTTGAAAAATCAGCTCTCAAGGCGCCTTGTTAATTACTTAAACCATTACAAAGAAATGAAAAAAAATTTAAAAATATATTCAATATTATTTCTGTTGCTACTGACGGCGGGAATTAATGCTCAGAATACAAAACCCCTTATTCAATCCAAACTTGACGGAACAGTTGTAGATGATATTACAAATCAACCCATTATAGGTGCATCGGTAGTCATAAAAGGTACTACGCACGGAGTTCAGACGGATGCTGAAGGAAAGTTTTATTTTCAAACCGGTCAAAAATTTCCATACACTTTAATCGTAAGCTACATTGGATACAAAAAAACGGAAATTATTGTTGATAAAAACCCAGTCACTATCCACCTAAAAGAAGAACGTCAGGAATTAGACGAATTGGTAGTTGTGGGTTACGGAACTCAAAAGAGAAAAGACATTACGGGTTCTGTTGCCTCTGTTCCAAAAGCCAATTTAGCACAAGTAACCTCATCGGCAGATAATTTACTTAGAGGTGCAATTCCTGGTGTGGTAGTTACGCAAAGTTCGGGACGTCCCGGAGCATCTTCAAGTGTACGTATTAGAGGTGGAAACTCAATCACAGCGGGTAATGAGCCACTGTATGTATTAGATGGTATTTTGATTTACAATGATAATAGCAACAGCACGGCAGGAGTTGCTAATGCGGGAGCTACAATAAACGTACTTTCTACTATTAATCCTGCTGATATCGAATCGATTGAAGTTTTAAAAGATGCTTCAGCAACGGCAATCTATGGATCACGAGGAGCAAATGGTGTTGTAATAATTACGACTAAAAAAGGCACAAAAGGACAAGACAACATTTCGTATCAGGGCTATTTCGGATTTCAAAATGTTTCTAAAAAATTAGATTTAATGAATGCCAGCCAATGGGCAAGTTTACGAAATGACGTTCAGGCAAGTATTGGACAAGCGCCTTCTTTTACTCCGGCACAAATTGAAGCACTAAAAACTTCAGGAGGTTATGACTGGCAATCGGCTGTGTTTAGAACTGCGGCACCAGTTCAAAATCATCAATTGACATTTTCAGGTGGAGATGATCGCTCAAGATATACGATTTCTGCGGGATATTTTGATCAGGACGGAATTGTAATTGCTACCGATTTTAAACGTATTTCGTTGCGTGCTAACTACGAAAAAAACTATTCTCAGGCCTTTAAATTCGGAGTAAATGCAAACTATACCAATTCAACTGCAAACGGAGTTGGAACTAATGGCGGAGCAAGCGCCGGACGTCAGCCCAATCCATTAGTTGTTGCTTTGTATCAGCCACCTGTAGTACCAATTAAAAATCCTGACGGAAGTTATAATTTAACGAATAATCCATATTCGACAGCTGTAAATGGCATTATAGGAAATCCAATTAATGATTTGGAAAACACTACTAACGAAACCAAAATCAACAGAATCCTAACCAGTTTATTTGGTGAATATAAAATAACCAAAAAATTGGTTGCAAAAGTTGCTGTAAGTGGAGATGTTATTGATACAAAACAAAATTACTACGCTCCATCAACTACTACTACAGGTGCAGGAACAAAAGGTTTGGCTTCTGTCGGCGAAAGAACAGTAAGTACGGTATTGAATGAAAACACCCTAAACTACAATACTACTTTTGGTGAAGATCATAAATTCTCAGCTTTGGGAGGTTATACACTACAATACACTAAAGGTGAAGTAGTAAATGCGGGATCAAATACTTTTGTAAATGATGCTAATACTTATAATGCGCTTCAGGATGGTGTTGCTGTAAAACCGTATAGTGATGCATTTGAAAGTGTATTAAAATCATGGCTTGCAAGAGTTAATTATTCTTATAGAGGAAAATACAACTTAACACTTTCTGCCCGTGCGGATGGTTCGTCAAGATTTGGTTCAGAATCGCTTTGGGGATACTTTCCATCGGCTGGATTTTCATGGAATATTACCGATGAAGATTTCGCTAAAAATATAAAAGGCGTAACCGAAGCTAAATTAAGAATTACAGCAGGAACAACAGGAAATCAGGAAATTGGAAACTATCTTTCATTGGCTTCAATGGGTTCTGTTAATTATGCCTTTGGAGGAACTTTACAAACGGGTCTTGCTCCTACCCGACTGGCCAATCCGGATTTGAAATGGGAAAAAACAAATCAGTACAATATTGGTTTAGACTTATCCTTATTCGACCGAAAAATCAACTTTGTTTTTGATGCATATTACAAAAAAACAAACGATCTATTAATCAACGTTCCGGTTCCATTAACTTCTGGTTATGCTACAGTGCTTCAAAACATTGGAGGTGTTGAAAATAAAGGGATTGAAATTGGTTTGATTACAGAAAACATTAAAACAGAAAACTTTTCATGGAATTCTAATTTTGTTTTCTCTGCCAATAAAAATAAAGTTGTCGCAATAGGAAATGGTGTCGATCAGTTTTTTCCAGTTGTTCCAAACGGTTCTTTATTACAACAACAACCTGTAATTGTAAAAGTCGGATTGCCTCTCGGTACTTTCTGGGGATATAAAACAAACGGCATTTTCCAGACTCAGGAAGAAGTTAATACACAGCCAAAAATAAACAGTTTAGCGAATACTAAAGTTGGAGACAGAAGATATGTCGATACCAACGGAGACGGCGTTATTACTGCTCTTGACAAAGGAGATTTAGGAACTTCTCAGCCAAAATTTGTTGGAAGTTTCAGCAACACAATTTCTTATCATGATTTCGATTTAAATTTCTCTTTTCAGGGATCTTATGGAGGTAAAATATTTAATGCTTTAAACCAACAATTGGAAATTTCAACATTAGGAACAAACGCTTCTGAAGCTCTTGTAGATCGCTGGACTCCAACAAACCCAAGCAATGAAATCCCGAGAGCATCAAGTTCTCCTCTAGGAATAGTTTCTGAGCGTTATGTAGAAGATGCTTCTTTCTTACGATTAAAATTAATCACGCTTGGGTACACGCTGCCAAAAAGTGTTTCTAAAAAACTGGGAACAAAAAGCGTGAAATTTTATGTCTCTGCCGAAAACCTGATTACATGGACAAAATACACTGGTTATGATCCAGAGGTAAGTTCATACGAACAAAATAACTTATATCCGGGAATTGACTTTGGTTCTTATCCAAACTCAAAAACATTCATCTCGGGTCTGAACGTAACATTCTAAGTAAAAAAAAATATAAAATGAAAAAGATATTAATAACACTAATAATAAGTGCAGGACTCTTTATTTCGTGCACCGATCTGGAGGTAACACCAACCTCTTTTGTAACCGAAGACAATTATTTTAAAACTCAGGACGATGCCGTTGCCAGCGTTACTGCAGTCTATGCATCCTTAAGTTTAGATCCGGGAGAACAAAGTTTGTTTGGAAGAAATCTATACTTCCTGACCGATATGGCTACTGATTATGCGGCAGCCGGAGTTTCTGCAACAAATCCTCAAGTTAGGGCTTTGAGCAGTTTGACACATGATGCAACCTCTGATCGTGTTCAAGTAGCTTGGAGACAAATTTACGCTGGAATCAACAGAGCGAATGTTTCAATTGATAACGTACCGAAAGTAGCCGGAACAGAAGCAGTAAAAACAAGATTAGTAAACGAGGCAAAATTCATTCGAGGGTTATTGTACTTTCAAGCAGTTCGTCTTTGGGGCGGTGTTCCAATTGTTTTGCATGAGCCAACTTCTATTCAATTAGAAAGTTTAAAATCAAAAAGAGCGACAGTTGATGAAGTTTATGCGCAAATTATTTCAGATTTAAAAGATGCTGAAAGTCTGCCTGCTGCTTATCCTGCTGCCGATGCCGGACGAGCCACTTCCGGAGCTGCAAAAGCGATTTTGACGAAAGTCTATCTGACAAGAAAAGATTGGCCAAATGCTATTACAAAAGCCAAAGAAGTAATCAATGGTGGTTACGGATATGCTTTGTTTGAAAACTTTCAGGACATCTTTACTAAAACGAAGAAAAACGGAAAAGAGCATATTTTCTCTGTACAGTTTGAGCCAAATCAGGCCGGAAATGGTTCTAGCGGAAGTACTTTTCAGGCAACATCTTTCACTGGATTTACTGCTACTGAACCTGCCGATATTATTTCAGATGTAGCTTTATTTTATGATATTTATGCTGCTGGCGATATCCGAAGAGATGTAAGTTACGGGAAACAATTACTGAATCCTGCTACCGGAACCTTATACACTTTCCCGAAACCAATCTTCAAAAAATATCTGGACATAAGCAATCTGGCAACTCCAGCCAATGTCGCAATCAATTTTCCGGTAATACGTTATGCAGACATTTTATTGTCTTTAGCGGAAGCGATAAATGAACAAAGCGGACCAACTGCCGAAGCGTACGAATTGATTAATCAGGTACGAAGAAGAGCTTTTGCAAAACCAATTACAACGCCAGATGCAACAGTTGATTTAGCTGGATTAAATCAAACCACTTTTAGAGCGGCAATTCAGGAAGAACGCAAAAAAGAATTTGTTCAGGAAGGGCAAAGATGGTTTGACCTGGTACGTTGGGGAACTCTGGTTACAGAAGTGAAAAAAGTGACGGCTAAAAACTCGGTTTCAGAAAGAAATAATCTTTATCCGATTCCACAAAGTGAAAGAAATATTGATCCGGTAGGTTTACCTCAAAACCCTGGATATTAATTTTTAAACACATAGAAACATAGATTTTTTTTTTGACTAATAAAGAGTTTAGAAAGAAACTCGTTTCTCACACATAGATTGGCTATGTGCATTTAAACAAGTGAAACGCCTTTCATCAATTGCAAAAACTATGTTTCTATGTGTTGAAAATAGCCCTAAGATAAAAAGATTATATAACTATTAAAACTATAAAACAATGAAAAAATTTAAAAATAGCATCGCAATCAAAAGTCCGAAAAAAGGGCTTTTGATTACCGCTTTACTAATTGCACAATTAGGAATAGCACAAGAAAAACAAGAGTTTAAAGGTACAATAGGAAAAACTTTGGCAGATTCTAAGGAATATTGGCCAGAGCCTGTAAAGGCACCAAAAGGCGCACCAAATATTGTTTGGATTTTATTAGACGATGTAGGATTTGGAGCATCAAGCGCTTTTGGAGGTTTGATCAATACGCCAACTTTTGATAACCTTGCAAATAACGGTTTACGTTATACTAATTTCCATACAACAGCAATTTGTGCTCCAACCCGTGCTGCTTTATTGACTGGAAGAAATTCAGGAAGAGTTCACGTAAGCGGATTTTCTCATACTATTTTATCAGCCGGATTTCCGGGTTGGGACGGAAGAATTCCTTCTGATAAAGGAACAATTGCAGAGATTTTACGTGAGAACGGTTACAATACTTTTGCCGTTGGAAAATATGGTGTAACTCCGGATGAAGATGCAACCGATGCAGGACCGTTTGACAGATGGCCAACCGGAAAAGGTTTCGATCATTTCTATGGATTCTTAGGTTCACAAACCGATCAGTACAATCCGGATTTAGTAGAAGATCAGGTTCATATTAAACCAGACGGACGCCACTTGAATGAATTAATTACGGATAAAGCCATCAGTTATATTCAAAAACAACAAAAAGCCGCACCTGGAAAACCTTTCTTTTTATACTATGCTCCGGGAGCAGTTCACGCACCTCATCAGGTTGCTGAAAAATGGAGTGATCAATACAAAGGAAAATTTGACGAAGGTTATGATGTTTACCGTGAAAAAGTATTGGCAAACCAAAAGAAATTAGGTGTATTTCCACAAAACGCAGTACTTCCGGAGCGTAATCCGCTTATTACAGATTGGAAAAAACTAAGCCCGGAACAAAAGAAAGTGTATGCAAGATTCATGGAAGTTTACGCCGGATTCCTAACGTATACTGATTATGAAATTGGAAGAGTTGTAAACTATTTAAAAGAAAGTGGTCAGCTTGACAATACTTTGATTTTTGTTGCCATTGGTGATAACGGAGCGAGTAAAGAAGGAACTTTACAAGGTACAATCAACCAAAATTTATTTGCTCAGGGAAAAACGGATGAAGAAAATCTTCAAAGCAACTTAAACAATATTGGAGAAATTGGAACTGCAAAAGGTTTAAATACTAATTATCCTTTAGGATGGGCTCAGGCTACGAATGTTCCTTTCAAAAACTGGAAACAAGACGCACAATCTGAAGGCGGAACTCGTAATCCTTTGATTGTATTTTATCCAAACGGAATTAAAGACAAAGGTGGTATTAGAAATCAATACAGTCACGTAACCGATTTACTTCCTACAACACTAGATATTGTTGGAATTAAAGCACCGGAATACATCAAAGAAATTAAACAAGATATTATTCAGGGTTCAACTTTTAAAGCATCTATAGATAATCCAAAAGCGGAATCATTGCACAAAGTTCAGTACTACTATATTTTTGGTAACAGAGCTATTTATAAAGACGGATGGAAAGCCGGAGCGGCGCATTTACCAGATTCATTTGCTGTAAAAAAATCGTTTGGAAATAATGAAAAACCTGCCCCAAGTAATTTTGATACTGATGTCTGGGAACTTTATAATCTAAACGAAGATTTTAACGAACGTAATGATCTTGCTAAAAAATACCCTGAAAAATTAGCCGAACTTAAGAAACTGTTTGATGAACAAGCCAAAGAAAACAATGTTTATCCATTGATCGACTGGCAGGATGTTTACAATAGAAGAATCCACAATACCGGAGCTGATAAAAACAAAACAGTTTCCGATTTAATCAAACAGGCAACAAAACCTGGAGGAAGTTCTAATTAACTTTTATACCCAACCTGCAAGGTTTTCAAAACCTTGTAGGTTTCAAAATATTCATCAAAAACTTTAATTGATTTAAAGATTGAAAAATCATACCTACAAGGTTTTGAAAACCTTGCAGAACATAAAACGAACTATTATGAAACGAGTAGATTATGAAATTATAGGAAAAAAAATTGTCGTTGGGGCAATTTTATTTTTAGTTCCGCTGGCCATTTTAGCCGGAGGATTAGCGCTAATTAATCAATTTTTAAAATAAAAAAATCATGGCAACAGTACAAAACTCTAAATTAACAAGAGACTTGACTATTAGTTTCTTCATTTATTCCTTGCCCGTGGTGGCAATATATCTTTATTTTAAATTAAGCAACGGCGTTATTGCCGATTCACATATAGAAATACCATCCTTTTTAGAATTTGCACAACCTGCTTTTGCAAATATCAGAACCTGGGGATTAACAGTGTTTATGATCGTCCTGGGAATTATAGAATTTGCAGCAGGTTTATACGATGATCAATGGACAGGCGAAGAACGCAAAATTGATATTGTTTCCTTTTTAGCGCCAAAATTACTTTTGCCACCTATTATTGCTTTTTTCAGCTTAACCGCTTTACCTTATTTAATTCCGAATCTCGAGAATTCACTTTCATGGGTTCCGTTTTGGGGAGGATTTTTCCTAATTGCCATTGCCGATGATTTAACACAATACTGGTACCATAGATTGCACCATCAGGTTCCGTTTTTATGGCGTTTTCACAGAACACATCACTCTGCTCCTTATATGGGAATGGCGATGGCTTCAAGACAAAACTTTATTTACACCGTTTTCTTCTCTCAAATTTATTTGACTGCAACTTTAACGTATTTAGGTTTAGGATTGCCTGCATTGTTTGTTTTGGTTATCAAAAGTTTCATCACTTTGGGTGCACATTCGAGCATTGCGTGGGACAAACCATTTTACAAATACAAAGTTTTACATCCAATTGCATGGGTTTTAGAAAGAGTAATTTCAACTCCGGCAACGCATCACGCGCATCACGCAGATACAAGCGGAGACGGTGTTGGGCATTTTAAAGGAAACTTTGGGAATATGTTTTTTATCTGGGATATGATCTTCGGAACAGGATTAATTACGCGAAAATTCCCAAAATCATACGGTATGAAATCATACAAACAAGAAGAATGGTACGCGCAGTTTTTATGGCCAATATTTAAATCTAAAAAAGAGGGAAGTGCCTTGGCTGATGGAGTTCTATCGGTTCCAGTAAAACCAAAAGTAATTTTGGCTGAAGAAATAGCTACACCAGTATTAGAATTAGAACAGGTACAATCTTAAAAATTAATTATGAAAAACCGAGTTTTAAAAAATAGTATAACAGCAATTGTATTTCTATTTACAATTGCTGTCTCTTCGCAAAATAAAAGTGGAAATACGGTCTCTTTAGATTCATTTTACACTAAAATCCAAGGTCAAAAAAATCCGCAGATTATTGATGCCAGAGGTCCTGAAGAGTTTGCACTGAATCATATTATTGGTGCTGTAAACTTTAATTTAGAATCTAAAGATTATGCCAAACGAATTGCTGCTTTAGATAAATCAAAACCTGTATTTACCTACTCTATTGGCGCAGGAAGAAGCGTCTGGCTTGCTGACGATTTATTAAAAAAAGGTTTTAAAGAAGTTTATAGTCTGGAAGGTGGAATTGCAAACTGGATTGGCGGTGGAAAACCTTATTTCGCCAATTCAAAAAGCAAACTAACATTAGCAGAATACAACAAAATCGTTACCGAAAACAATACGGTTCTCGTTGATATTGGATCTGTTTATTGTGGCGCTTGCAAAAAAGTAAAACCTGTTTTGGAAACCATAAAAGCGCAATATGGCGAAAATCTAAAAATCGTAGAAATTGATTTAGAAGATAATACACAAATTATTGCAGATCTAAAAACCATAAAAGTTTTTCCGACTTTGATTTTATACAAAAACGGCAAAATTATTTTCAAAAAAGAAGGTTTTGAAAATTTGAAAAATGATGTCGATGTGGCTTTGGCTAAGTGATCTTTTTTGATACAAATGGCTGAAAAACGTCCAGTTTGTCATTTCGACGGAGGAGAAATCACACTCGTTTATCGACAAAGATTGGTGACTTGCTTTGCGGAATTTCTAGTGTGATTTCTCTCCCGAAGCTTCGGGATCGAAATGACAAATTAATACGCCCTAAAAACTTAATTAAAACTAACAAACCAAGAACTATGGCAAAATTTAAATTCAATAAAAAGATAGTTATACCCATTCTGATTGTACTTTTTCTGTTAGCTTTATTTCTTTTCTGGCCAATAAATACAGACGGAACTTTAATAAAAACAGACCAAAAATTAGCCGAAGGAAAAGCAGTATTTCTGGCAAAAAAAGACACTTTAAATTCAGAAAAAAAGCCCAATATCATTATTCTTCTGGCGGATGATTTAGGAAAATATGATATTTCGCTTTACGGTGGAAAAGCAACACCAACACCGCAAATTGATTCTCTTGCAGCTTCCGGAGTTACTTTTGCCGATGGTTATGTATCCGCTTCAATTTGTTCACCATCGCGAGCCGGATTACTTACGGGGCGCTATCAGGAACGTTTCGGACATGAATATCAGCCAGGCGACCGATATCCAAAAAACAATCTGGAATATTATGCTTTCAAGTATTTGATCAACACTAATAGTTGGAGATTAAATGATAAAATCAATTATCCAAATGAAGCTTCAATAGCAACGCAAGGTTTGCCACAATCTGAAATTACTTTTGCCGATTTAGCCAAAAAACAAGGTTATAGCACAGCAATCATTGGAAAATGGCATTTGGGGCATAACAAAGGATTTTTCCCATTAGACAGAGGTTTTGATTATCACTATGGCTTTTATCAGGCATTTTCACTTTACACACCAGAAGATGATAATCCGGATATTATCAATCACCATCATAAAGATTTTACTGATAAAATGATTTGGGGAAATGGTCGCGTCGGAATCGGACAAATTCGCCGAGATACTACCATCATAAAAGATAAAGCCTATTTAACCGAAACATTTGCTGATGAAGCCGAAGCTTTTATCGATAAAAATAAAACAAAACCGTTCCTGCTTTATGTTCCGTTTAATGCGCCTCACACGCCTTTTCAGGTTCGTAAAAAATACTACGACCGTTTCCCAAATGTAAAAGACGAAAACAAACGTGTTTATTTTGCCATGATCAGCGCATTGGATGATGCAATTGGAAGAATCAGAGCGAAGGTAAAAAAAGAAGGTCTTGAAGAAAATACGATCATCATTTTTGCCAGCGACAACGGTGGTGCCGATTATACTTTTGCGACAACAAATGCGCCATTAAAAGGCGGTAAATTTTCGCATTTTGAAGGCGGTGTAAATGTTCCATTTGCACTTTCGTGGAAGGGGAAAATTAAACCTCATACAGTATATAAATCGCCTGTAAGTACTTTGGATATTTTCAGTACAATTGCTGCAGTTACACATTCTGGTTTACCTAAAGATCGGGTTTATGACGGAGTCAATTTAATTGATGTCGTAAATAACAACAAAGAAGCGCATAAAGAATTATACTGGCGTTCCGGCGATGCAAAAGCAATCAGAAGTGGTGAATGGAAATTAATTGTCAGTGGTAAAACACACGAAACTTGGCTGTACAATTTGGCAAAAGACAAATCGGAAACAACAGATTTAGCTGCGAAAAATCCGGAAAAAGTAAAAGAATTACAAACTGCTCTTCAAAATTGGGAAAAAGGATTGATAAAGCCGCTTTGGCCTAACCTGACATATTATGAATTCGATTTTGGAAAACAAAAATATTTTGTCGATTTGTAAATTAAAAACAAGCATCCTGCAAGGTTTTCAAAACCTTGTAGGTTTGTTTATTCAATAACTTTACTTATAACTAATACCTACAAGGTTTTGAAAACCTTTCAGGAAATAAAAAACTACAATGTCAGCCACAACAAAACAATTTACCCTACACGAAGACTGGACAGTCGTAATTTTGGGATTTTTAATTATTGGTATTTCCCTTTTTATTTTTCTTCCTGAAGTTTCTGTTTTCAGCTGGTCTGCTATTTCCGATTTAACGACAAAAGTCTTTAATTTTGAAAATCTAAAAATCCTCTTTTTACAATTCCTATATCTAATTTCTATTGGAGCTCTCGGCGCATTTTTAATTGGAAAATCAGTAAAATATTTCCTTTTTACTTTTCCTGTTGTTTATTTCTTAACGCTTATTGCGTTGCTAATTGCCGGAAATTCAGAAATAAAAGCACTCAACTTAGAAGCCGTAATTTTCAGTCTTATTATTGGTCTAATAATTGGAAATTTCTTTCAGCTTCCTGATTGGTTTCGTTCTGCGCTTTCTACCGAAATTTTCGTAAAAATCGGATTGATATTATTAGGAACCAGTGTCATCTTTTCAGACATTCTAAAAGCAGGTTTACTAGGATTATTTCAGGCTTTAATTGTGGTACTTTCTGTTTGGTATTTTGCCTTTTGGCTTTGCCGAAAATTAAAAGTTGATGATGAATTAACCATGATGATTTCCAGTGCAGTTTCTATTTGTGGCGTTTCGGCAGCTATCGCAACATCTGGTGCTATAAAAGGCGATTCTAAAAAATTATCCTATGTAATTTCTATCGTTTTGGTAACTGCAATTCCCATGATGATTTTTATGCCCATAATTGCCCGTTATTTTAATTTCCCCGATGAAGTAACAGGGGCCTGGCTCGGAGGTAGTATTGACACTTCTGGCGCGGTCGTGGCTTCCGGAACTTTGGTTGGCGAAACAGCATTAAAAATAAGTACTATCGTAAAGTTTTCTCAAAATGTTTTACTTGGATTAGCTGCTTTTACAATTTCTGTTTACTGGACTTATGCACATAACAAATCGGCAGAGGCTGTAGATTCAAAACCAACATTAAGTGTAATTTGGGAACGTTTTCCAAAATTTGTCATTGGATTTATTGCTGCCTCGCTCCTATTCTCTTTTTTTATAACTCCCGAAGTTCGGGATACTGTTAAAGACAGTTTGAAGAATTTACAAGGAATTTGGTTCGCACTAGCTTTTACAAGTATTGGTTTAGAAACTAACTTTAAGGATTTATTCCAAAACAACAGCAGGAAACCTCTGTTGGCCTTTTTGATTGCACAATTATTTAATGTGATTATTACGTTGATAATTGCCTTTTTGCTTTTTAGCTAATTCTGCGATTAATTATTACAATTAAATTATAAAATTGTTGTTGTTTTATTTCTTTTACAAAAAACAAAACAAACAGCTAATAATCAATGAATTAAATACATAAAAATCTTATCTTTACTTCTCGTATTAATTTTTTATCAAAAAAAAATACAGTTTCATTTGCATATTACAATATTAAATATAACTTTGTCTATAGAATTAGTAGAGTTTAATATTTAAAACTTACATTTTGAAAACAACAGCACTTAATACGTCTTACATTCTTCCTAAAAAATACACATACAACAGCTTTTGTTATATGTGCAGCTGTTGTTAATTCTCGCATTCATTCGGTATGACTTGGTTTAACTCAAACTCGAAACCAACTCATCATTTTCATCTAAATTTCGCTTATTTATAACTATCTGATTCAGTTCGTATCACACGATGCTGTGCTATAATTATATTTTAAAAAAGCTTAAAATAATTTCTGCGGCAACAGAAACCATCTGATTAAAGAACATTTATCGCTTAAACAACAAAAACAAAAAGCATCTTAAAATGAATACTAAAATTACACAATTATTATTTTCTGCTTTCCTTACCGGAGCGGTCAGTTTTATACAAATAAATGCACAGAACTCAGCAAAGCCAAATGTTATCCTTATTCTGGTAGATGATATGGGATATTCTGATTTAGGGAATTATGGTTCAGAAATTAAAACACCAAATCTGGATAAATTAGCTACAGAAGGTTTGCGACTTCGCGAATTTTACAACAATTCTATTTGTGCGCCAACCAGAGCTTCATTATTAACAGGTCAATATCAACATAAAGCAGGAGTTGGTTTCTTTGATGTAAATCTTGGATTGCCAGCGTATCAAGGTTATTTAAACAAAGAATCTTTGACTTTAGGAGAAGTTTTCCGTTCAGGCGGTTACAGCACACTTTTATCTGGAAAATGGCATGTAGGTTCTGAAGATCAGGCGCAATGGCCCAATCAAAGAGGTTTTGATAAATTTTATGGAATCTTAAAAGGCGCCTCCAATTATTTTGATACCAAGCCTTTGCCTTTTGGAAAAACACCTTATCCGGTAAAACTAATTCGTAACAATGAAGAACTGCATCCAAAAGACGATTCGTACTATTTTACAGATGAAATAGGAAATAATGCAGTCACTTTCTTAGACGAACAAAATAAAGAGAACAAACCTTTCTTTCTTTATTTGGCATTTACCGCTCCACACTGGCCTTTGCAGGCAAAACCAGTTGACATTGCCAAATATAAAGGCAAATTTGATGAAGGCTGGGATATTTTAAGAGAAAAAAGAATAGAGAAATTAAGAGCCAGCGGTATTTTACCTCCCAATCAAACTATTGGTCCAAGAGATCCTGAAGTTCCAGAATGGAGCAAACTAACGTATGACGAAAAACAATTCTGGAAAGCAAAAATGGAAGTTTATGCTGCAATGGTGGATAATATGGATCAAAATGTGGGTAAAGTTCTGGAGAAATTAAAAGCACTTAAAAAAGATAAAAACACGCTGATTATTTTTATCTCAGATAATGGCGCTCAGGGCGGATTTAATACCTACAACCCATTAGGAAGAGGTTTGGTTAGAAATGATGGACCGGTTGGAACTTCGGGATCATTTGATTATCAGGAACAAAACTGGGCCTATTTATCGAATACACCTTTACAACAATATAAAAATAATATGCACGAAGGAGGTTTCAGCTCGCCGTTTATTGCATGGTTTCCATCAAAAATAAAAGCGGGAAGAATTGATAAAGGAACCGGACATATTATTGATCTTGCTCCTACTTTCTATGAACTGGCAGGAATTCAATATCCAAAAGAATACAATGGTGTAACGGCAAATCCGCTTCCGGGGAAAAGTCTGCTTCCTGTTTTATTTGATAATGTTTCTGAGGTTGACCGAGGCGCACCATTATTTTGGGAAAGAGCAGGAAACAGAGCCGTTCGTGATGGAAATTGGAAATTGGTTTCTATTTATCCTTCTTACGAATGGGAACTTTATAATCTTGAAACAGATCGTGGCGAAACCACAAATGTTGCACAACAAAATCCGGGAATTGTGAACAAGCTTTCGGCTTCTTATTTTGAATGGGCAGATAAAACCGGAGTTGTTGAATATAGTAAATTCAAGCTTAAACCAGAGACAATGCCTGGCGGGGCGGCACTTAAGAAATAAAACAAATTTCTAACTCTAAAACAATCGATTATGAGTTCATTTTACAAAGAAATAGCAAAACAGCATCAGGATTTAGTAATACTGCCTGAAAAGAAATTAATTCATCAGTTTATTGATGACCTGTTTATTATTTTGTTTTCAAATACCTCTAAATCATTTGAATCAGAGGAAACAATCAAATATAAATTCAAGCTATTGGAAAAACAATTTGATGAACTAGTTTTAGATTTTTCACCAAAAAGCGATCAGAAACAACAAACTGAAATCTTTTTTAGAGCAGTCCCTCATTTACACAAAAAAGCATTAAATGATGCACTAACCATTTATGCAAAAGATCCGGCTGCAAAATCTCTGGAAGAAGTGCTATACTCCTATCCTGGCTTTTTTGCCATTTCGGTTTATCGCTTTTCACATCAATTGTGGGAACAGGATTTAAAACTTCTTGCAAGAACAATTTCAGAATATGCGCATATCAAAACGAGTATAGAAATTCATCCAGGAGCAGAAATAGGAAGCGATTTTGCAATTGATCACGGCACCGGAATCGTGATTGGCGAAACAACCGTTATTGGCAATAATGTACAAATTTATCAGGGCGTAACGCTGGGCGCATTAAGTGTAAAAAAGGAAGAAGCATTTATAAAAAGACATCCAACAATTGAAGACAACGTCATAATATATGCCAACAGCACTATTCTTGGCGGTCAGACTACTGTGGGAAAAGATTCTATTATTGGAGGAAACGTCTGGCTAACTTATACTGTGCCATCCAATTCGGTTGTTTATCATAAAAACGAAATTAAAATCAGGGATAACAATCCTTTTCCTGCGCCTATTTTTTATTCTATTTAAAATATCAAAACTCACATGAAATATCAAAACATTTTAGAAACAATCGGAAACACTCCGCACATTCGATTAAACAAACTTTTTAAATCGCACGAAGTCTGGATTAAACTGGAGAAATCGAATCCTGGATCGAGTATCAAAGACCGTATCGCACTTTCTATGATTGAAGATGCAGAACAAAAAGGACTCATCAATGAAGAAACCACTATCATTGAACCCACTTCGGGCAATACAGGAATCGGACTTTCATTAGTCGCAGCCGTAAAAGGTTATAAAGTAATTGTGGTAATGCCGGAATCCATGAGTATTGAACGCCGAAGAATTTTAAATGCGTATGGTGCAGAATTCGTTTTGACTCCACGAGAAAAAGGAACTTCAGGAGCAGTAGAAAGAGCAAAAGAATTAGCGGCAACAATCAAAAATTCATTTCTTCCATCACAATTTACCAATCCTGCGAATGTTGCGATTCACGAAAAAACAACGGCTTTGGAAATTCTTGCAGACTTTCCGGATGGCATTGATTACCTAATTACAGGAGTTGGAACCGGTGGACATATTACCGGAGTTTCTAAAATTTTGAAACAGCACTTTCCTAACCTGCAAACTTTTGCTGTTGAGCCAGCTTTGTCGCCGGTCTTAAGTGGTGGACTTCCTTCTCCTCACCCATTTCAGGGAATTGGAGCGGGCTTTATTCCGGAAGTTTTTAATCGCGAATATGTCGATCAGATTTTAACGGTAGATAAAAACGAATCATACAGTTTCACTAAAAAAATAGCCAAAGAAGAAGGAATATTTGCCGGAATTTCAACAGGAGCTGTACTTGCTGCCATATCTAAAAAGCTAAAAGATATTCCGGAAAATGCTGTAATCCTGACTTTTAATTACGACACAGGAGAAAGATATTTATCTGTAGATGAGCTATTTGATTAAAATTATGAATAACTTTAAGCAAGCAAAAAATAAATTATAAATCTATTAAAAATACCAAAAAATGGCAGAATCAAAACAACAACAGACCGCATTGGGCGATGTTGCAGCAAGACAACTCGCGATCGCAACACGTACCGTACCCCAAATAGGAACTACTTCACCACGCTGGCTAACGCATCTTTTGCACTGGACACCAGTAGAATCGGGTGTATTTCGTTTAAATAAAGTTAAAAACGCAAGTCATATCGAAGTCGATTGTTCTGCGCGCGACGAAAGGGTTTTACCAAACACTTTTGTTGATTATATCGAAAATCCCAGAGAATATAATCTTGCAGCAGTGCAAACTATTGTAGAAGTGCATACGCGCGTATCTGACTTGTACAGCAAACCGTACAATCAAATTTCGGAACAATTAAGACTGGCAATCGAAACAATTAAAGAACGTCAGGAAAGTGAATTAATCAATAATAAAGATTATGGTTTATTAAGCAATGTTGCTCCTTCGCAAATTATCAAAACACGAACTGGAGCTCCAACTCCGGATGATCTGGATGAATTATTAACTAAAGTTTGGAAAGAACCAGGCTTCTTTTTATTGCATCCTTTGGCAATTGCTGCTTTTGGTCGCGAATGTACACGTCGCGGTGTTCCGCCTCCCACTATATCTTTATTTGGATCTCAGTTTTTAACCTGGAGAGGAATTCCACTTATTCCTTCGGATAAATTGCCAATCAATAAAGGAAAATCAAAAATCATTTTATTGCGTACGGGTGAAAGCCGTCAGGGTGTAATTGGATTAATTCAGCCGGGATTACAAGGCGAACAATCTCCTGGATTATCCGTTCGTTTTATGGGAATTAATGAAAAAGCAATTGCTTCATATCTGGTTTCACTTTATTGTTCTTTAGCTGTTTTGGTTGATGATGCCATCGCAGTTCTGGAAGATGTCGAAATAGGAAAGTATCATGAGTACAAATACTAACACCAACGGTTTGCCAAACATTGACGAACTGCAAAATTTAGCCAACGAATTGTTCAGTGCTTTACCGAACGAATTTCCAAAAGAAATTTCGCTAAGCCCCGATAAAACGGAACATCCTCGTGCCACTAAAATTGCAGAAACAGTGCTGCAGGCCGGAAATGTAAATGCAATAAATGCATTTCCTGCGTATAGTCCGTCAACTGTTTCGCCTGCGCTTCCTTCCTTTAGTGGCTTTGGAGCTTCGCCTTCTGTTGCAAATTATGGAAATACCGGCGCTTCGGTTTTGTATCCAAATGCCGGTGCAGGATTTTCTCCTCAAAGTGAAGATTCTTTTGCCGGAATTCATCACGACAACGGTTTAAATATTAATAATCCGCAAACAGGCTTTTATGATATCAATTTAAAAAACAGTGGTGCGCCACAGCTTAATGAGGAATCATTATTTTCTTCATTACTTTTAAATGATCAATATTTGCCCTTTCAGACTGAAAATTCTTCTTTTGAAGCTGAGTTAAAAATAGCCTTAGAAACGGTGGACACGTTTTTCAGAAAAAGAACTGATTTTCCGTCAGGCGGAAGTGAAAATTCGTATTATTTTTTAAATCAGAATCCGTTCGCTCATCAGCAAAATACAAATGCAATAGTTGGAAATTCTTATGGAACAAACCCAATAAGCGGAATAACAGGTTCTGGTTTTAATGCTGAATTAATCAAAAAAGATTTTCCAATTTTAAGAGAAACTGTAAACGGAAAACCATTAGTTTGGTTTGATAACGCAGCAACGACCCAAAAACCACAATCGGTTATTGATCGTATTGCGTATTTCTATGAGCATGAAAATTCAAACATTCACCGTGCTGCACACGAATTAGCAGCCAGAGCTTCTGATGCTTATGAAGCTGCGCGAGAAAAAGTAAAAACGTTTTTGAATGCCAGCTCGGTAAATGAAATTGTCTTTGTACGCGGTGCTACAGAAGGAATAAATTTAGTAGCTTCAAGTTGGGGCGAACAAAATCTATCTGCTGGCGATGAAATCATTGTGAGCAATCTGGAACATCACGCAAACATTGTTCCATGGAAAAGGCTGGCGGATAAAAAAGGTTTAAAACTGCGAGTAATTCCGGTAGATGATGACGGTCAGATTTTGCTTGATGAATATGCAAAACTGCTGAATTCGAAAACACGCTTAGTTGCTTTTACACAAGTTTCGAATGCGCTTGGAACAGTTACTCCAGCCAAAAAAATAACGGAGATGGCACACGCAGCCGGAGCAAAAGTTTTGATAGACGGAGCGCAATCTGTATCACACATGAAAGTTGATGTTCAGGATTTGAATCCGGATTGGTTAGTTTTTTCCGGACATAAACTTTTTGGACCAACAGGAATTGGAGCTTTATATGGAAAAGAAGATTTGTTAAACGAAATGCAACCGTATCAGGCTGGCGGGAACATGATTCAGGATGTAACTTTTGAGGAAATAAAATACCACAAAGCACCTAATCGTTTTGAAGCCGGAACCGGAAATATTGCCGATGCAATTGGTCTTGGTGCCGCTATTGATTACGTAACAAAAATAGGAATCGACGCCATTGGGCAGTATGAACATTATTTATTAGAATATGCAACCAGACTGCTTAAAGAAATTCCGGGCGTGAGATTAATAGGAACTGCAAAAGACAAAGCGAGTGTACTTTCTTTTAATTTGCAAGGCTATACAAACGATCAGGTCGGACAAGCTCTAAACAAAGAAGGTGTTGCAGTAAGAACCGGACATCATTGTGCTCAGCCTATTTTGCGTAGAATGGGAGTTGAAACTACAGTTCGTCCTTCTCTGGCTTTTTACAACACAACCCAAGATGTTGATACTTTTATAAAAACCTTATGGGAACTTAAAAAGGTTAGATTCTAAAAATAAAAAAGAGTTGATGCAGCTTGTACATCAACTCTTAAGAAATAGTTACTTTTTTTGATATTTTAAGTAATTATAACCAGAAGGCGTTCGTCGCGACGAACGCCTTTTATATAATAAAGGTAAGCAGAATTAATTAATCTCTAAAATCGTTCAATGACTTTTCGATAATCTCAAGACATTCCTGAATTTGAGCTTCTGTCATTACTAATGGCGGAGCCAATCTAATTTTATTTCCGTGAGTTGGTTTTGCTAATAATCCGTTGTCTCTGAATCTTAGGCAGATTTCCCAAGCCAAATCAGAATCTTCACCGCAATTAATTACAATTGCATTTAGTAAACCTTTTCCACGAACTAAAGTAATCAGGTTATTTCTCTCTGCAATTTCGTTTAATCCTTTTCTTAGAATAACTCCAAGACGTTCTGCATTTTCAGCAAGATTTTCATCTTTAATAACTTCCAAAGCTGCAATTGCTACTGCCGCTGCAACAGGATTTCCTCCAAATGTAGAACCGTGTTGTCCCGGCTTAATCACATTCATGATTTCATTATTACACAAAACTGCCGATACTGGATAAACTCCGCCAGAAATTGCTTTACCTAAAATTAAAATATCCGGTTGCACATTTTCATGATGAACCGCTAATAATTTTCCTGTACGAGCAATTCCCGTCTGAACTTCATCGGCAATAAATAAAACATTATGTTTTTCGCATAAAGCTTTTGCTTTCGCTAAATATCCTTCTGATGGTACATAAACCCCAGCTTCACCCTGAATAGGCTCTACTAAGAATCCAGCAATATTTTTTGATGATTCCAGAGCGTTTTCAAGTGCTGTAAGATTATCATATTCAATTTTTATAAATCCGTCTGTAAAAGGTCCGAAGTTTTTACGGGCAGTTTCATCATTTGAAAAAGAAATAATAGTAGTCGTTCTTCCATGAAAGTTGTTCTCACATACAATAATCTGCGCCTGATTTTCAGGGATTCCTTTTACTTCATACGCCCATTTTCTGCAAACTTTCAAAGCCGTTTCTACAGCCTCGGCTCCCGTATTCATTGGAAGTACTTTATCAAAACCAAAATAATTGGTTACAAATTCTTCATAGTTTCCTAATTTATCGTTGTAAAAAGCACGAGAAGTCAAAGTCAGTTTTTGCGCCTGATCAACCATCGCTTTTACAATTTTCGGATGACAATGTCCTTGGTTAACTGCTGAATATGCAGACAGGAAATCATAATATTTTTTTCCGTCAACATCCCAAACATAAACACCTTCACCTTTTTCTAAAACCACAGGAAGCGGATGATAATTATGAGCTCCGTATTTGTTCTCTTTTTCTATCAAAACCTCCGATTTCGATGAAAGTATTTCTTTAGTATTTGCCACGATAATTTCTTTTTATTTAAACAAAAATATAAAAATTATTTATTTTAACCACTAAAAACAATTAAATTAACTTCAATATTAAAATCTTAAGCGAAATTAACTTATTTTTACACAGATTTAAGTCATTTTAAAATCCTGATTTTTAAATCTAAAATGAGACTTATTTTTATCTTTACACCAAACAAAAAATGAAGCATGGATATTTTAGATGAATTTGACATAAAAATTATCAAAGAATTAGAAAAAGATGGCCGAATTGCTTTTTCGACAATAGCAACCAACCTGAAAATTTCAAATACTATGGTTCATCAGCGTATAAACCGACTATTTGAGCAAGGCATTATAACTGGAATTAAGCCTATTCTTGATGAAAAACAAGTAGGTTATGACTGGGCTTCTTTTACAGGAATCACTCTTAATAAAGATTCTGACTCAGAAAGAATTATTGAAGCTTTAAAAGAAATTCCCGAAATCACAGAATGTTATTTTGTTACCGGTTCTTATACTTTGTATTTAAAAATTACTGCAAAGAACCACGAACACATGCGTAAGATCTTATATGAAAAAATCGATAACATTCCCGGAATTGCCAAAACGGATTCGATGGTAGAATTAGGATGTGCATTTAAACGGAATGTGTCTTTATAAACAAAAACCATTTTCTTTCAATTTTAAGAATAAAAACCTCGCAAGAAATAGCTTTCGAGGTTTTTTTGTAACATAATATTTCTGATATTTGTTAAAAATTGTAAAAAAATGAAAAAATCCACTGCACTTATTTTTGCAACTATATTATTCTCTGGCGTAATCAACGCACAATTAAAACCAGTAAAATATTCTGAAGGAAATGCAACTTTAAACGGTCTTTCTATAAAATCGGCTAAAAAAAGCAGTCAGAATCCGGGTATTCTAATCCTTCCGGCCTGGCTTGGAATCGACACTGCTTCTAAAGGATATGCCGAAAGCTTATCAAAACTGGGCTATCATGTTTTTATCGCCGACATTTATGGTGAAGGAAATTATCCAAAAAATACAACCGAAGCCGGGAAACAAGCTGGTTTCTACAAAACTAATTATGAAGCGTATCAAAAACGAATCAATGCTGCTTTGCAGGAATTAATTAAATCTGGTGCAAATGCAGATAATATTGTGATTATTGGATATTGCTTTGGAGGAACCGGAGTTCTTGAAGCTGCCCGTGGTCATTTGAATGTAAAAGGAGTTGTTTCCTTTCATGGTGGCTTAGGAAAAGAGGCAAGCCGAAAAACAGCACCTATTACAACCAAAGTTTTAATTTGTCACGGAGCCGATGATCCGTATGTTTCTGCGGAAGAAGTTGCAGCCTGCCAACAGGAATTGAGAGATGGAAAAGCAGACTGGCAAATGATTTATTATGCAGATTCTGTTCATTCCTTTACTAATCCGGAAGCAGGAAATGATAATTCTAAAGGAGCTGCTTATAATGCTGTTGCTGCAAAAAGATCCTTTGAACATTTGAAGCTCTTTCTTGATGAAGTATTGAAGAAATAATATTTTTTACAGCACACGGATGACGTGGATTATAGAGATTAACACTGATTTTTAACAAACCTAATTCATGAATCCGTGGCAAACCCGTTTAAACTGGTAAAATCCGTGGACAAAAAATAGCACACGGATTAAACGGATTATACAGATTGACACCGATTTTTAATACAATTAATTCGTGAATTCGTGGCTAAAACATATCAGCAGATAATTTTGATAATATTTTAATCCGTGACAAACCCGTTTAAACCAGTAAAATCCGTGGACAAAAATTAGCACACGGATTAAACGGATGATACAGATTGACACCGATCTTTAATACAATTAATTCGTGAATTCGTGGCTAAAACATATCAGCAGATAATTTTGATAATATTTTAACCCGTGACAGACCCGTTTAAACCAGTAAAATCCGTGGGTAAAAAATAGCACACCGATTATGCAGATGATACAGATTGACACTGATTTTTAGTAATTAATTCGTGATGATTCGTGTAATTCGTGGCAAAAAAGCACAAGCTAGTTTAAACCCTTACCATCTCTAAACTAAAAAACTAAAACCAAATCAACTAAATAACCAATGTCACATAGTCCGATTAGAAAAGATAAAACCTGCTTAAATTGCAGACATGTTGTTGAACAAAAATATTGCCCCAATTGTGGACAAGAAAATACAGATAGCCGAAAAACATTTCACCATTTGTTTATCCATTTTTTTGAAGATCTGACGCATTATGAAAATGCTTTCTGGAAGACAATTAAAAATCTTCTTTTTAAGCCTTCAACACTGACCAAAGAATATCTTTCAGGAAAGCGTTTGTCTTATTTAGCACCAGTCCGATTATATATTTTTATCAGCTTTATTACATTTTTACTGATTGCAATGTTTCCAAGTAAAGTAGGCAGCGAGATTGATAAAAGTGAAAAAGCATTAAATAAGGAAATTGAAAAAGCTTCTAAAGATCTGAATGTTAAAAAAGAAGACAAGAAATACTTTCATTTTTTGAACATGAAGAAAATTGATTCTGTCCAGAAATATGGAAAAGAAGAAGACAAGCTAAATACAACTAGCTATTGGTTTGTCGAAAAAGCAAGCCACGTCACTGAGAAATATACTAAAAAAGAGATTTATGTTAAGTTCGTAGAAGCTTTCTTTCACAATCTTCCTAAAATTCTATTTATTATTATGCCATTTTTCGCTTTTTTCTTGTGGCTTTTTCATAATAAAAAGAAATGGTATTATTTTGATCACGGAATTTTCACGCTTCATTACTTTTCTTTCTTACTTCTTATTTTCCTTATTATGTTTATCATAGACAGAATTATAGGTTTATTTGGAGAAGATAGTCCATTGTCATATATATCCAGCATTATTAATTTTGTTGGAACTATTTGGATGTGCTATTATTTTTATCCTGCTCATCATCGCTTTTATGGCGAATCCAGAATAGTATCCTTTATTAAAAGTGTTTTCTTATTTATAATTAACTCGCTTTTTATTCTATTTTTACTAACCATTTACGTTCTTTACACCTTTATTAATTTACACTAACTATAGGAATGAAAAAATTACTCCTTTTATTACTAATCGTTTCTGCGTACTCTTGTAAAACTGCGCAGTCGACAGCATCCAAAGACAATTCGGATCCTACAAAATACATTAAAGCGATTTCGGAAAAAGATCTTAAAAAAATGCTTTACACAATTGCTTCCGATGAAATGGAAGGTCGTGAAACTGGCTCAAAAGGACAGAAAAAAGCAGGTCTTTATATGATTGAGCAATACAAAAAAAGCGGAATCTCTTTTCCAAAAGGTGCTTCAGATTATTACCAACACATTCCTGCTGCTTTCTTAAACGCAAGACGCAACGAAAATTTACCTGATTCTGAAAACATCTGGGCATATATTGAAGGTTCTGAAAAACCAGACGAAATTTTGGTAATTTCTGCACACTATGACCACGTTGGAATTAAAGATGGTGAAGTTTACAACGGAGCCGACGATGACGGTTCGGGAACTGTGGCGGTTATGGAAATGGCTAAAGCATTTGCTAAAGCAAAAAAACAAGGACACGGACCAAAACGTTCTATCTTATTTCTTCACGTAACTGGTGAAGAACATGGTTTACACGGATCTCGCTTTTATTCTGAAAATCCGTTATTTCCAATTGCCAATACAGTTGCAGACATCAATATTGATATGATCGGACGTCGCGATGTTGAGCATTCTAAAACTAATAATTATGTATACGTAATTGGTGCTGACAGATTATCATCTGATTTACACAATGCTGTTGTATCTCAAAACGATAAATACATCAAAATGGACTTAGATTTTAAATTTAATGATCCTAAAGATCCAAACCATTTTTATGAGCGTTCTGACCATTACAACTTCGCAAAACATGGTATTCCTTCTGTTTTCTTCTTCAACGGAGTTCACGAAGATTACCACGGAAAAGATGATACTCCGGAAAAAATCGAATACGATGCTTTGACAAAAAGAACACAATTGGCGTTTTCAGTTGCATGGGATTTAGCTAATAGAGCCGAAAGACCAGTAGTTGATAAGAAATAGGTTCAAAGCTGTAAAGGCTCAAAGTTACAAAGGTTCTGAGGGACTAAGGTTCTGAGGTACTAAGATTCAAAAAAAGGGATGAGTAAAACTCATCCCTTTTTTTTATATAGATTCCAAAGAAAAACCTCTGGACCTTTGCACCTTAGTCCCTTAGAACCTTTTCTTAATCATTCATAGAAATCAAAAACTCTTCGTTGTTTCTGGTTTTCTTGAAACGATCGTTTACAAAATCCATAGATTCTACCGGGTTCATGTCAGATAGATATTTACGCATGATCCACATTCTTTGTAATGTTTTTTCATCCAATAATAAGTCATCACGACGTGTACTTGAAGAAGTAAGATCGATTGCAGGGAAAATACGTTTGTTTGCGATTTTACGATCCAATTGAAGCTCCATGTTTCCAGTACCTTTAAATTCTTCAAAAATAACCTCATCCATTTTAGAACCTGTTTCTGTCAATGCCGTTGCGATGATACTTAATGAACCACCGTTTTCGACATTTCTTGCTGCTCCAAAGAAACGTTTTGGTTTCTGTAATGCATTTGCATCAACACCTCCACTTAAAACTTTACCAGAAGCTGGCTGTACTGTATTGTAAGCTCTTGCTAAACGCGTGATCGAATCTAATAAGATTACTACATCATGTCCGCATTCTACTAAACGTTTTGCTTTTTCAAGAACGATATTAGCAATTTTTACGTGTTCTTGCGGTTCTCTGTCAAAAGTAGAAGCAATAACTTCTCCGCGTACGCTGCGTTGCATATCTGTAACCTCTTCAGGACGCTCATCAATCAAAAGAACAATCAAATAAACTTCCGGATGATTAGCAGCAATTGCGTTTGCAATATCTTTTAAAAGCATTGTTTTACCCGTTTTAGGCTGAGCAACGATCATACCACGTTGTCCTTTTCCTATTGGAGAAAATAAATCGATAATACGCGTTGATACAGAACTGCCTTTTTCGGCTAATTTGAATTTTTCTGAAGGGAAAACCGGTGTCAAGTGTTCAAAAGAAACTCTGTCGCGAACTACTTGCGGATCGTGACCATTAATTTTAAGTACACGAACTAAAGGGAAAAATTTCTCGCCTTCTTTTGGAGGACGAACCACTCCTTTTACAGTATCTCCGGTTTTAAGACCGAATAATCTGATTTGTGAAGTTGATAAATAAATATCATCCGGAGAGGCTAAATAATTATAATCTGATGAACGTAAGAATCCGTAACCGTCCGGCATCATCTCAAGAACACCTTCACTTTCGATAATTCCGTCAAATTCAAAATCTGAATCTCTGAAATTATTCTTTTTATTTTTATGATTTTGATTTCCGTTATTTCCATTACCGTTCCCATTTTGATTCTGATTTGGGTTTACGTTCTGGTTTTGATTCGGATTTTGATTTTGATTTTTGTTCTGATTCGGATTTATTTTTTTTACCGGAGCAGTTGTTTCAGCATTTTCAACTATTGCAGTTGGAGCATCTGAAGATTCTTCTTCACTATTTACTTCTTTTACAGCTTCTTTTTCCTTTTGTAGCGCTACTTTTTTCTCGTAAGCAGATTTATTAAATTTTACGATTTTAGGCTCTTTTTTCTCTACAACTTTTTCCTCAGCAACTTCTGCACCTTCAACATTTTCCTCCACTTTTGGCGTCGGTTGAATTTTTGAAGCGGGTTGAATTTTTGGAGTCGCCTGAATTTTAGGCGTTGCCTGAGTTTTTGTTTTTACTGGTGTCGGAGCTTCCTTTTTCTCATGGATTTCCTCAACCTGATCAAATTCCAGAACTGGAGCGTTTTTTGGACTTGCTGCTTTTTTAACAGGAGCAATTCTGGCTCTCTTTGGTTTATCGTCTGTTATTTCTTTTTCGGCAATAGCAGAAACTGGCGGTGTAGCACTCGCTTCCTGATGCGCTAAGATCTGAGTAATCAGAGTCTCTTTTTTAACGCCATTAAACTTTATAGTTTTAGCTAACTTAGCTATTTCTTGAAGCTCAGAAAGCTTCATTTCTTTTAATGCAGAAATATCAAACATGAATGTTCTATGAATTTAATTATTTTAAAGGAAATACTGTAAAAAGAATAGGTAGATAATTGTTTTCGATTGACCGCAGTATGAAGTGCTTACGGTATTATGATGCAATAATACGAATAAAATTTTATCATACAATAGTATTTTAAAAAAAGAAAATATATTTTTGTAAAACAATTTTAGACCATGATACAAAGAATTCAGACTGTATATCTATTTCTTACCTTTGTCGTAACAGGGGTACTTATGTTTTTTGTTCCGCTTTGGACATTAAATGGAGGTAAAGCATTCTATTTTATGCAAGATCAGTTTTACACTGTTTTATTAGGTTTAAGTACAATGCTTAGTATTGTTAGCATTATTTCATATAAAAAGAGACAAAATCAGTTTGTGATGAACAGACTGAACATGATATTAAATTTAATTTTATTAGGATTATTTGTTTACCGATCTCTAAATTTATCTGGAGAAACTGCTGCTGCAGTTTCAGAGAAAGGTATTGGGATGTTTCTTCCTATTGTTGCTATCGTATTATTAGTTTTAGCTAATAAGGCCATCAAAAAGGACGAAGATCTCGTAAAATCTGTAGATCGTTTGAGATAAACCTATAAACTTAATTTTTTTGTGCGAAGAGAACCCGAATTTTTATTCGGGTTTTTTTGTGCCCTATATTATTATAAATCAACCTTCAACAGCAGTTTTATATAGCTATCTTCTGTTAATTTTGTGCGCTTAGATCACAAATAACAATGACGCAAAAAATAAAAATCCACCTTGCCGATGATCATCAAGTACTTATTGATGGTTTGACCAATTTATTACAAACAGTTGAAAATTTTGAAGTTGTAGGCAGTTCCTTAAATGGAAACAATGTTTACGACGAAGTTCTTCAAAATAACGCTGATATCTTAATCTTAGATATTAGTATGCCAGAAAAAGATGGCATCAAAGTACTTCAGGAATTTAATGCAAAAAAAAGCCCTTGCAAGATCATTATTTTATCGAGTTATGATGATCTAAAAATCATTAAAGAAGTAATGAAACTGGAAGCAAAAGGATATCTGACAAAAAAATGTGCTGGCGAAAATATCATCGAAGCAATCCATTCAGTATATCAGGGACAAGATTATTTTTCTGATGCAATTAGAGAAAAGGTTTTTAAAAGCCTTACACAAAACAATCCAAAACTAAACAAAAACATTTATACTGAGAACCAAATTTTAAGTCCTCGCGAAATTGAAATAATCACTTTGATTTCACTTGAGTACAGCGGAAAAGAAATAAGCGAGCAGCTTTTTATAAGCATAAATACTGTTGAAACACATCGAAAAAATATTATGAAAAAACTGCAGACAAAAAATACGATCGGACTGGTTAAATATGCTTTAAAAAACAATCTCATCAATCCTTAATTTCAAAATAAATTTGCATCAAAATTTACTCCTATGCTGTTTTTCAGGATCTTAATATTGCTGTCTTTTATTCTTTCTTTTAATAACACTCCTGTTTTTAGTCAACAACAGGGAACTTTAAAGGAAAACAATCAGCAATACAAAACATCTAAGAAAACAAGCACTGCTGAACTAAAGAAACTAGATCAGTTACGAAACAAAAAAGTGGTAAGTCTATCGATACTTCTTATTATTATTTTGTTTTTTTTATTTTATTTCTTTTATCAAAATAATAAACTAAAACAAAAAATAAGACGAAAAGACATCAAACAGAAAATTCTCTTAGATGTAATTAATTCCGGAATTGACAGCCAGGAAATTGAACGAAAAAAAATAGCTTCTTTTTTGCATGACAATGTCAACTCTCTATTATCATCTGTTGGACTACACCTTAATACCTTTACCACACAAAACAATATACAGTCAGCAGAAATTCAAAAAGCAAAAACAATTTTAGCCGAAGCTCATGACCAATTAAGAGACCTTTCGCATGACCTTGTTCCCAGCCTTCTGGTTCGTTTTGGCTTACTTTACGCTTTAGAAGATTTATGCGAAAGAAACTCAAACATCGATATAGATTTTGAATTTTCGAATACAATCGAGACTGATAAAAGATATATTGAAAAATTTGAAATGAAGATCTATTTTATTGTATCAGAATTATTCAATAACATTATAAAGCACAGTAAAGCCACTAAATCTCAAATAAGTTTAAAAGAAAACAAAAACTGTTTTTGTATTAAAATAGAAGATAACGGAAAAGGTTTTAATACTAAAAAAATAGATGAAACGGAAGGCTTTGGATTAAACCGAATAAGAGCGCGTGTTAAAAAATTCAAAGGAACTTTTGAGATAATTTCAAAAGCAGAAAAAGGCACCGTAATAAAAATTAAAATCCCTTTACCGCATTAAGGAACAGCTATTTTTTTCCTATCTCAACAATCTCTAAATCCTTAATTTTATCATCATCAATTACAAATCGAAGCATTGTACGAACCTGATGAAATCCACTTTTACCTGCCGCTCCGGGATTCATATGCAATAAGTTATTCTTTTTATCGAACATCACTTTTAAAATATGAGAATGTCCGCAAATAAATAATTTTGGCGGATTTGAAGCCATTTCTTCTCTAATAGCAGGATTGTATTTTCCAGGATAACCTCCAATGTGAGTGATCCAAACGGAAACATTTTCACACATAAAACGATTATGCAACGGAAACTCCAACCTTGCCTTTGCATCGTCTATATTACCATAAACGCAACGCAACGGTTTTAACTTCTTAATGGTATCTGTAACACTTAAATCCCCGATATCACCGGCATGCCATACTTCATCTGCTTGTGCCACATATTTTAAAATAGTATCGTCAATATGGCTGTGCGTATCGGAAAGGAGGAGGATTTTTTTCATTCTAAGCTACTAAGATTCTAAGGCGCTAAGATACTGAGATTTTTTCCAAAAGATGCTAAGATTCTAAGTTGCTAAAATTCTAAGTTTTTTCTATAAAACTGTACTAAAACCCAGCTAACATTAGAAAAACACTAATAAAAAAAACCGATTTACTTTCGCAAATCGGTTTTCTAGACCTTTTTAATTTTAAACCAAACAGGGTTTAAAAATCTCTCTGGTTTGTTTCAATAGTTATTATTTCTTTGGATTTTTTCCTTCTTTTAATTCTTTAGTATCCATCATTTCCATTAGTTTTAATCCTAACAAACCACTGATAGAACCATCTGAACCACCATTTCCTGAAATCAATACATCCGGAATTACTTTGATATTTCCTTTACCAATTTCTTCGGTAACTTTATATCTTGTAAAATTATCACCTCCCATTGCAGTAACTTGCAACTGATACGATTCGGCTGTCGATTTACCAATTGCCATAATTTTTTCTGCTTCAGCCAAACCTGTTTTTGAAATTCTCTCTGCCTCTGCACTTGCATTTAATTTTGTTGCTTCTGCCTGTGCTCCTGCCCTTGCCTTTGTTGCTTCTGCTTCTGCATTTGCACGCATTTTGGTAGCTTCAGCTTCGGCATTTACATTCAGCTTTAAACTTGTTGCGTCTCCTTCTGCTTTTTTTACCGTTGCATCTGCCGTTCTTTGCGCAATTTCGACACTTTGTGAAGCTCTAACAATTTCTTTTTGCATATCAGCAATTGCGGTTTCTTTCTCCATTCCCTGACGTTGTTCCTGCGCCATTCTTTGGGTTTGATACGTTTTTTGTTCTTCTTCGGCTAATTTTCTATCTGTCAAAGTTTTCATTAATGAATCTGGCGGTACAATATCCCCAATCAAAGTATCAACAGCATTTACGTTGTATTCGTCCAATACTAATTTGATATGATTCTTAGCAGATTCCTGACGTTCTTTTCTTGTAGTCAAGAATGAAATCACGTCACTATCTTGAGCCGAGTTTCTAAAATAGTTACCAATTGTAGGCTCTAAAACCTGAGAAACCAAGTTATTCATACTTCCAAAACGTGCGATTACTTTTGGAGCTTCTGCAGCCGGAACGTGAATAATTTGCGCAACATCCAGATTAAACGGGAAACCATCTTTTGAACGAACTGTAATTGTAGAAAGATTTTTATCTAAATCATGCGATTCGCTTCTAGCATTTGCCCAGTTTAAAACCAGGTTTGTTGTTGGTACAGCTTCTAATTTGGTTGTATATTTATTCAACGCATATTTTCCTGGTCCAAAAGGCTCCATCCAGACACCACGTTGTCCTTTTGAAACAATGTTTCCATGCTTGAAGGTATCTCCTGTAACATCCTGACCATCTTCTCCAATGTATGAAATTACAACACCTACATAACCAATTGGCACATCAGTCATTGGATTTTGTTCAATTAAAATTCCCCACGTATTAATATAATAAGAACCCGCCAACATTACCTGAGGTTGTAAACCACGATTTCCGCCATGCTCAAGAAACTTATCAAAATCCTGAAAATTGTTGTGACTATCAACAAATTTTCCGGCAATTTGTCCTTGCGGAATTGGTTCTCCATCAAGAGCCGTTACAATACCAATCATGTTTTCGTAAATCTTGATCTGATCTGCTACTACAATCTCAAATAAGAATGTATTAATACGATAAGATCCTGTCGTAATAAACGCTGTCTGACGTCCTTTTTGTCCTCCGTTGTTCAAGAAAGAAGTAGCATCCTGAAAATTATCACTTTCTACTTTTCTTGCCAAGATTCGTCCGGTTGGAATTTCCTTTCCGTCTTTACTTAAAACCAATCCAATTTTACCTTCCGGAATTATGGTAAAGCCAGTCATATCTATAGAGTATTGCCAGATCCACATTCCCCAATACAAACCCGGAGCAAGTGTTTGCGCCTGGTAACCTGCTTCACCCTTTGTTGCAATAATACGACCATCAGGCAGGGATCTGTCCTGACCAAACAAAACGAATTTTTTGGTTACTAAACCAATTTTGTCTTCCGGAACAATCACCATTCCAAAGAAAACACGCAAAATAAATTTGTAAAAAATAAAGGCAAATAAGATTACAATTATCCACCAGTAAGAAGTAATTTCATTCATAGTTTTTGATATTTAGACTACAAACATAGTAGAAATAGTTCCTGTTAAAATTAAATATCTTAAAAATTAACTTTTGGCCATTTTTATTAAAAAATGTTAAAAAAATATTCAAATTAAAACGTTGGAATTGTCATTTTCTGACACGATTTTTTCCTCTGTCAACTATGATTTGCATTTTAGGTTTTAACGTTTTTTAAGAAAGGTTCTGAGGTTCTGAGATGCTAAGGTTCTAAGACTTTGTTTCACCGTTTTTAATTTTACTAAAAAAGTTTATTACTATCATTTCAGACACACTGCAGTGCATCTCTACAGAAAAAACTTAGAACCTTAGCACCTCAGAACCTTAGCATCTTCAAAAAATCCTTTGTACCTTTGCATCTTAGAACCTCTGTCCCTTAAAATGAGATATTTTATTCAATTTGCATATAACGGAACACATTATAATGGCTGGCAATTTCAGCCAAATGCTCCATCAGTCCAGGAAACTTTAAACAAAGCACTTTCGGTTTTATTAAACACTACAATAAGTGTAATGGGTGCCGGCAGAACCGACTCTGGAGTTCATGCTGAGGAAATGTATGGACATTTTGATTTTGAAAATCAGTTAGATATACCGGTTTTAGTGCATAAACTCAACTCTTATTTACCGAAGGATATTGCAATTTTTGATATTATTTTGGTTCACGACGATGCTCATTGCCGATTTGATGCTACAAAACGAACATATGAATATCATATCAATACTGTTAAAAATCCGTTTTTGCAGGGGCTCAGCTGGTACGTAAATCAAAAATTAGATGTAGCTTTGATGAATGAAGCTGCAAAGATCCTGTTGAAGCATACCGATTTTCAATGCTTTTCTAAAGTAAATACAGATGTCAACACATTTGATTGCACGGTTTTTGAGGCGTACTGGAAAAACGAAAATAATAAATTGATTTTTACTATTTCGGCAAACCGCTTTTTACGAAATATGGTTCGCGCCATTGTAGGAACTTTAATTAATATTGGCTTACATAAAATTACGCTGGCAGATTTTGAAAACATTATTGCCAGCAAAAGCAGAGAGAAAGCCGGATTTTCGGTTCCGGCGCATGGTTTATATTTAACCAAAATAGATTACGATTATTTATAGCTGTAAGCTATAAGCTATAGGCAATAAGCTACTTACTTTGTGCCTAAAGCCTAAAGCCTATAGCTTAAAGCTTAAAAAACTAAATGAAAGCAAAAGCATTTGATACTGGATTATTCAAAAGAATTTTAAAATATACAAAACCTTATAAATGGCGCTACTATGGCGTTATTGTTTTTGCTGTTTCGCTGTCTATTTTTGCAGCGCTTCGTCCTTATTTATTAAAACAAACGGTCGACGGCTATATTAAGACGCATGACAAGAATGGTTTACTGATGTACATCATTTTAATGGGTCTGGTACTTTTAATGGAAGTCTTCTCCCAATTCTATTTTGTTTATTGGGCCAACTGGCTTGGGCAGGATATTGTAAAAGACATTCGTACAAAACTTTTCAAACATATTTTAAGTTTTAAAATGAAATATTTTGATCTGGTTCCGGTTGGTCAATTAGTGACCAGATCCGTTTCGGATATTGAATCCATTGCCCGCATTTTTAGTCAGGGGCTTTTTATGATTATAAGCGATTTAATGAAAATGCTGGTCGTTTTGATTTTTATGTTTTATATGAACTGGAAGCTTACCTGGATTGTAGTTGTCGCTATGCCTATTCTGGTTTATATAACCCGTATTTTTCAGCGCAAAATGCAGGTTGCTTTTGAGGAAGTACGTACACAGATTGCCAACATGAACTCTTTTGTTCAGGAACGCGTTACCGGAATGAAAATCGTTCAGCTTTTTAATCGTGAAAAAATTGAAGCTGAAAATTTCAAAGTCATAAATGACAAACACAGAGTTGCCTGGATTAAAACAATTTTATACAACTCTATCTTCTTCCCGATAGCCGATATTATTTCTTCTATTACTTTAGGATTGGTTGTTGTCTTTGGCGGATTTAAAATTCTAAACGGAGATCACTTTACCACTTTTGGAGATTTGTTTTCTTATACGATGTTTATTGGAATGCTTTTTAATCCGTTACGTCAGATTGCGGATAAATTTAACGAGATGCAATTAGGGATGATTGCAGCAAATCGTGTTTTTGATATTATCGATACTCAGGATCACATTCAGGATACTGGAACACTCGAAGCACCAATTTTTGAAGGAAGTATCGAATTTAAAGACGTTCGTTTTAGTTATATTCCCGAAGAAGAAGTTATAAAAGGAATTGACTTATCTGTTGCTTCCGGGCAAACAGTTGCAATTGTAGGTTCTACAGGCGCTGGAAAATCTACCATCATAAATTTACTGAATCGCTTTTATGAAATTAACAGCGGTACCATTTGCATTGACGGACAAAATATCGAAAACTATACACTGGCTTCTCTAAGAAAACAAATTGCGGTGGTTTTGCAGGACGTCTTTTTGTTTGCCGATACGATCTACAATAATATTACACTTCATAATCCTGAAATTACAAGAGAGCAGGTTTTAGACGCCGCCAAAAAAATTGGCGTTCATGATTTTATTATGAACCTTCCGGATAATTATGATTTTGATGTAAAAGAACGTGGTGTAATGCTTTCGTCCGGTCAACGTCAGTTAATTGCTTTTTTACGTTCTTATGTTAGTAATCCGAGTATTTTGATTTTAGATGAAGCAACTTCTTCGATTGATACTTATTCAGAAGAATTGATTCAGCGCGCGACAGAAACCATTACCAAAGGCAGAACCTCAATAATCATCGCACATAGATTGGCAACGATTGTAAATGCCGATAAAATTGTGGTTATGGACAAAGGTTTAATTGTTGAACAAGGCACGCATCAGGAATTATTAAACAAAACCGATGGTTATTACAGAAACTTATACGATTCTCAATTTTCTGTAGCCAACTAAGTTTAAAATTAGAATTGCTTTTTAAATTTCAGGAAAAACATAGTTGTTCAACATCAGCTCAACCAATAATTTAACCCAAATTTATCTTAAAATTCACGCTTTTGCGAAAAGTAAAAAACTGCACTATTCACAATTTGTAGTTTCAAACTGACTTAAAAACTGTCAAAATCATTTTAAAACGTTAAATAAGCGTTATAAGAATCATAAAATTGATACTTCACAGCCAGTAGCACAACATTCATTTTTGGTTTATCGTTATCTTTGAGAATATAGAAATCAAATGTAAAAGAAAATGCCACAAAATAGATTTTATCCAAACGAACAGTTCAAAGAAATAGAAATAAATGCTTCATTACAATTAAAATATGCCATTTCAAACCGAGGCCGACTTATAAGCTTCACCGATGAAATTGAAAATGGACGCCTCTTAAAAGGAGGTTTAAGTGATGGATATCCAACCTTTAGATTTAAAGTTAAAAAAGACGATAAAATCGTCAATAAATACCTTTTCTTATACAAATTAGTTGCGCAGTATTTCCTTCCGAAAAAATCTGAGGAGCAAACCTACGTCCTGCATATGGACTACAACCGCAGCAACGATGATATTAGCAATCTGCGGTGGGCCACAAAAGCCGAAATGATGGCACATAGCCGTAAAAGTCCACGCGTTATTCAGGCCAAAAAGAATCTTATAGAACATAATTTAAAAGCCGACGGACGTAAACTGACCACCACAAAAGTGATGCTGATCAAGAAAATCCTTGCCAGACCGGAACAAAAAACCCGTCTGAAAATGATTGCTAAACAATTTGGTGTAAGCGAAATGCAAATACGACGAATTGCCAGCGGAGAAAACTGGGGACACGTAAAAGTTTAATTATAAATTGTTAATGGTTAATGGTTAATGGTTAATGGTTAATTATTAATGATTTCAACTTTGTCCGGCTGAGCGTAGTCGAAGCCCGATCAAAATTATAATAGCCACAGATTACAAAGATTAACACCGATTTTCAAAATCATTTTAATCCTTATAATCTGTGGCTTATTTTTTTTTTGATATTGACATTACTTTTTGACATTACCATTGATTTTTGACATTACCATTGATTTTTGACATTGACATTGTTTTTTTTGACATTGACATTACTTTTTTGACATCGCCATTATTTTCAGATTTATCTGCAAAATCCCAAAAATCAATTCATAATTCACAATTTACAATTAACAATTACTTCAGTTTCTGTGAAAAGACCAAGATCACAGTCTTTAAAAATAAATTTTGGAGTATTCATTTAAAATAAATCCTTAAATTCGCAATCACAAATAACAAAAAGATTAATCGGAAAATGAGTTTCGGAAATATAAACCTCATCTTCGGAAATAAATACTAAAAACCAAACAAATGAAATACGACGTTATTGTTTTAGGAAGTGGTCCTGGCGGATATGTTACAGCAATTAGAGCTTCTCAATTAGGCTTTAAAGTAGCCGTAGTTGAAAAAGAAAACCTTGGTGGTGTATGTTTAAACTGGGGGTGTATCCCAACTAAAGCATTATTAAAATCAGCTCAGGTTTTTGATTATTTAAAACATGCTTCTGATTACGGATTGAAAGTTTCTGAATTCGATAAAGATTTCCCTGCAGTTGTACAACGTAGTCGTGGTGTTGCAGAAGGAATGAGCAAAGGAGTTCAGTTTTTGATGAAAAAAAACAAAATTGACGTTATTGAAGGTTTTGGAAAACTAAAACCAGGAAAAAAACTTGACGTTACAGATAAAGATAATAAAGTTACAGAATACAGCGCAGATCACATTATCATCGCTACTGGTGCTCGTTCTCGCGAATTGCCAAACTTACCTCAGGATGGTGTAAAAGTAATTGGATACCGTCAGGCAATGACATTACCAACACAACCAAAATCTATGATTATTGTAGGTTCTGGAGCTATTGGAGTTGAGTTTGCTCATTTCTATAACTCAATGGGAACAGATGTTACTATTGTAGAATTTATGCCAAACGTTGTTCCTGTAGAAGACGAAGATATCTCAAAACAATTTGAGCGTTCTTTGAAAAAAGCCGGAATTAAAGTAATGACTAATTCATCTGTTGAGCGTATTGATACAACTGGTGCAGGAGTAAAAGCATTTGTTAAAACTGCAAAAGGTGAAGAAGTTCTTGAAGCTGATATTGTACTTTCGGCAGTTGGAATTAAAACTAACATTGAAAACATCGGTTTAGAAGAAGTTGGTATCGCTGTAGACAGAGATAAAATCTTAGTAAACGCTTACAATGCTACAAATATCCCTGGGTATTATGCAATTGGAGACGTTACTCCAGGTCAGGCTTTAGCTCACGTAGCTTCTGCTGAAGGAATCAACTGTGTGGAGAAAATTGCTGGTTTACACGTAGACCCAATCGATTACGGAAACGTTCCTGGTTGTACTTATGCAACTCCGGAAATCGCTTCTGTAGGTTTAACAGAAAAACAAGCTAAAGAAAAAGGTTACGAATTAAAAATTGGAAAATTCCCATTCTCAGCTTCAGGAAAAGCTAAAGCGGCAGGAACTCCAGACGGATTCGTAAAAGTAATTTTTGATGCTAAATACGGAGAATGGTTAGGATGCCACATGATTGGTGCTGGTGTTACAGATATGATTGCTGAAGCAGTTGTAGCTCGTAAACTAGAAACTACAGGTCATGAAATCCTTAAATCTATCCACCCTCACCCAACAATGAGCGAGGCAGTTATGGAAGCTGTGGCTGATGCTTACGGCGAAGTAATTCACTTGTAAAATATACAATGTAGAAACGTACATTAGTTCGTATTTACAGCGTTATATATAATTTTCAATTTATAAAATCCGGTTTGCGAAAGTAAATCGGATTTTTTTTACAATTAAAAGTTAAATACTTTTATAAAATATAGTAAAAATACTATTTTTAAAAATATTCAAATTTTTATAAAAATCTAAAACATGGAAAATACCACAATATTTTACGCCGACGGAGAAAATCCAAAAATGATAGAAGCCTACAAAAAAGCACAGGAAACATTTAAATATTTCTGGAGAGAATTATCATGGGAATATCGACGCATTATACCCGCACTGGATGTTGCATGTGTTAAACTAGCATTTACCCAGGAAATAGACAATGAAACCATTGTAGAACACATGTGGATTAATGACATTAACTTTGATGGAGAAAATATATATGGTATTCTGATTAATGATCCGGGCTCACTAACCAATGTAAATAACGGAGATGAAGTAGCAATTCCGATTAATCAAATTAGCGACTGGTTATTTGCAACCAAAGGAATAACTTACGGAGGTTTTACCATACAAGCTATGCGATCTGAAATGAGCGACGAAGAAAGAGAAGCACACGATGAAGCATGGGGATTAGACTTTGGCGATTTTAATGACATTCAGATTGTTTATGAGCAATCTGAAAATCCGGAAAACCTAATCGAGCACCCAATGAGTAAAAACATGAAAGAAAGTCTTATTGAGTTCTTAAAAAACAATCCGGCCGAAGTTACTGGTCAGGACGATTTAGGGTATACGTTTTTACATCGCGAAGCTATTGCAGGAAACCGTACTTCGGTTGAAGTAATTTTACAATCGGGCGCCGATATAAAGGCAAAAACCAAAAGTGGAAAAACGGCTTTAGATTTTGCTAAAAATCTTAATTGGGATCATTTATTTCCATTACTACAATAAAAATTCAAAATCCGGTTTGCGAAAGTAAACCGGATTTTTTTTTCTCCGAGATTATGTTTTATTCCAAATCATTTCAATTTATAAATCATTAATATCAAAGTTGTTAATAACATTTCCGTTTGTCATATTACTATATGACAACATTCTCAACTATTCGTTAGACCTTTGATTTATTGCAAAATGAGTCTGTTTTGTCATTTCGACGTAAGGAGAAATCTTCGCAAGTAGCTCCGTAACGTATGACCAATCTTTGTAGAGTTTCTCGTGAAGATTTCTCCTTACGTCGAAATGACATAATAATGAGGATAATGATTGGGTTGAAGAAATCACACACGAAACTCGACAAAGATTGGTGATTCACTATACGGAAATTCTAGTGCGATTTCTCCTTACGTCGAAATGACAATGCTTTGTCTAAAAATACATAATTATAAAGTCTATGAAAGATCTCAGAAAACTAAAAATACATGCAAAATATCAGGCCCGAACTTATGGCGGCACAACTATTCCTGCAATAAAACTGGAAGGCAAATGGCTTGAAAAACTTGGTTTTAGCAAAGGTAAAATGATACTCATTCAACAAAAGAAAAACAAACTTACTATTACTGTTGAAAAAAATTAAGTTCATAATTCATGACCAAAACTTGCTTTAAACAGTCTGAAACATGACTCAATTCAATCAAAAATAAATATTGTCTTATGATAACAATTTGAAGACTCATTTTTAATAATAAAGCACTATTTTTGCAGTCCCAAAACAAATCTGCCATGAAAAAAATATTGTTCGTTTTAACCCTTACTCTTTTTTTATCACATTCAATTTTTGCGCAAACAAAAACCGAAGCACAAAACATCTTTGCAAAATCGTATGATAATGTAAATGATTTCGAAAAAATTCTTACTCCGGCGCAAATCAAAAACTTAAATGATTTTTTGAAAGCAAACGAAGCAAAAACAAAAAATAAAATTCTTATTGTAACTACGGCATCAATAAAACCATACACAGATCTGACCGATTATGCAATGGATTTAGATAAACATTTACTTTCAAAATTAAAATTAGACACCACCGTTTTAATTGTTATCAGTAAACAACTAAGACAAATTCAGGTTCAGGGAACCGATAAAATACGTTCAAAAATGACCGATCAGGATATGCGTAATATTGTTTCAACCTATGTAATTCCGGAACTAAAAAAAGGCGATTATTATAAAGCTTTACAGGAAGGAACGCTTCAGATGACCAAAAAAATGGAATAAAAAATAAAAATCCGATTTGTACCAACAAGTCGGATTTTTTATTTGAATCTATTCTGCAAAAGCAAACTTTATATTTTCATAACTTTACAATTATTCTTCTGATTATGAAAGAAATATACATTGTTGAATTTCCATCAAATTTAGGTTTAAAAGAACCTCAACCCGGAAAAGAACCCGGTGTAAAAAAACTGCCCGATTGGTTTCGGAAACATAATTTGCATAAAGTCATTAATCCAAAAGAAATTATTAGACTTGATGCTCCAAAATACAAAAGCGACCGCGATCCCGAAACTAAAATTCTAAATACAAATGCTTTAATTGATTATGCCAGAGAACAGGCTTTTTTGATTAATAATTTACTTTCGCAGAATAAATTTCCTTTTATACTTGGCGGCGATTGCAGTATTCTTTTAGGAGTGGCCATGGCTTTAAAACAAAAAGGTAATTATGGTTTGTTTTATCTTGATGGTCATACCGATTTCATGGATGTTTCTTTATCCGAAACTGGCGGCGTTGGCGGAATGGCAGCTTCTATAGTTACCGGAAACGGACATGATAAATTAACAAACATCCTTAATTTATCGCCTTATATAAAAGAAGAAAATCTTTGGTGTGTGGGTAATCGGGAATATGATGATGAATACGAAAACGAAATCATAAAATCTTCTGCAACGTACATCAATTTGGATTCTTTACGAAAACGAGGAATCAAAAATACGGTTGAATTATTTTTATCAGAAATAGAAAATAAAAATCTTGACGGATTCTGGCTTCATATAGATGTTGATGTTTTAAATGATGCTGTAATGCCTTGCGTAGACAGCAGAACTCCGGACGGACTTACCTATAACGAATTTAATGAACTTACCTCCTATTTGTTTCAAAGTAAAAAATTAACCGGACTAGAAATCACTATTCTCGATCCCGATTTAGATACGACTGGCAAATACACAAACGATTTTACAGCACAACTTACCCACACTTTCAACGTCTTTAAAAACGAACTTTTATAATATAAAAAAAACTTCTAGTGCCCTTTTTTACCTAAGAACCGTAATAATTTTGCAGCTTATTCAATCAATAGGAATCAATTGATAATTGATAATAAACTAAAAAATCATAACATGAAAACAAAAATTATACTAGTAGCTCTTATTGTTTTTTCTGCTTTTGGTTGTAAAAAACAAAACGAAAAGAAAATAAATTCTAATACTCAGAAAGATACTTTAACTTCTTTAGAGCAGTTGACAGCGGGCAATGAACGATTTTTAAATGAAAAAACACTTCATCCCCATCAAAACAAAACTGCGGTACTTGATAATCAAAACAGCCAAAAACCTTTTGCCGTAATAATTACCTGTTCAGACAGCAGAGTTTCTCCCGAAATTGTATTTGATCAGGGACTTGGAGATTTGTTTGTAATACGCAACGCGGGAAATCTTATTTCGAACATCGATATGGGAAGCATCGAATATGCAATTGAACATCTGGATACAAAATTAATCGTGGTTTTGGGTCATACAGAATGTGGTGCCGTTAAAGCTTATATCAACGATAAAGATGGTGCTTACAAAAAACATTTTTCGCATATTGATGATATTGTAGAAACGATTTCAAACGAAAGCGAAGAAATTGAAGCTGATAAAGCAACTCCAAAAGCCACCAACTATTTAGGCGCAATTGATGCTAATATCAAACATTCGGCAAAATTAATTCAGGACAATCCTATTGTAAAGGAACATAAAGCAACAGTTGTTTCTATGCGATACGATGTACACACAGGAAAAGTTACTCAGCTTTAGGATTTTTAATCCTTAAATTCAAAAATCGGATCTGCAAAACAGATCCGATTTTTTTTACATTCAAAACTTATAATTCTAATATTCAATATTTTAATATTATTTTTACTACTGACAAACAGTTGTCATAAGCTCATTTTACCTTTATAAAATATAAAATTAAAAAATTGAACTAATGGAAAACACAACAGTATTACGTGGTTTATCTACCATAAGCTTTTATGCCGCAGATGTCGAAAAAGCAGCACAATGGTACAGCGAATTTTTAAATATAGAGCCTTATTTTAAAGTACAGGGATATGTTGAATTTCGTCTTGGAGATTATCAACATGAATTAGGAATTATCGACAGCAACTATGCTCCAAAAAATGCCTCTCAAAATCCAGGCGGAGCTATAGCCTACTGGCATGTTGACGATTTAGAAAAAACACTCGAAATCCTTCTTTCAAAAGGTGCCACAATCTACGAACCTGTAATTGACAGAAGCGGTGGTAAAATGGCTTTTGTAACTGCCTCGGTAATTGATCCGTTCGGTAACATTCTGGGAATAATGACCAATACACATTACCTGACTATTTTAGACCAAAAAAATAATTAAGGTATGGAAACAAAAGACGGAAAACTGGCTGTTTATGCTGAAACCAGAGCGGAATGGAGAAAATGGCTAACAGAAAACAGCGCCAATGAAAAATCGGTTTGGCTGATTTTATTTCATAAAAAAAGCAAAACTCCAAGCATCAATTTAGTCGAAGCCACAGAAGAAGCTTTATGTTTTGGATGGATCGATAGTTTGTGCAAAAAACGTGATGGAGAAAGCTTTTATTTAACTTTCTCGCACCGCAATCCTAAAACCAGCAAATGGAGCAAACCAAATATAGAAAGAGCAGAACGAATGATTGCCGAAAATTTAATGACCGAACAAGGACAGAAATTAATCGATCTTGCAAAAGAACAAGGAAAATGGATAATAGAATAAAATGAGACTAAATATTTTGTAACTTAACTCATTCCAAACCATTATCATTTTAAACCTGTAAAGTATGATCAGAAAAATTGCGTTACTACTTGTTTTTATTATTACCAATACATGTTTAGCACAACAAGCGCCGGGTTTTTCTATTCCGGATTATAAAGCGATTGAAAAAGTAATTAACGATAAAAAATCGGCGTTCTTTTATCCTAATTTAATGGATCGCTTAGTTAAAAATGACACACTTTTAAATCAGGAAGAATTTCGCCATTTGTACTTTGGATATGTTTTTCAGCCCAAATACAATGCATTTTGGAAATCTTCAGACGAAAAAAAACTAAAAGAGTTTTACAATAAAGAAAAACTAGACACAGCAGATTATGATGAAATTATCAAATTGGCAAATCATTCTCTAAGTGAATTTCCATTTGATCTGAGTCAGCTTAATTACCTTACCTACATTTATCATCTAAAAGGAGACGAAAATGCGGCTAAAGTAACTGCTTTTAAATTTCACAATATTATAAACGCCATTTTCTCATCGGGTGATGGCAAAAAATGCGAAACCGGATTTCATGTCTTATTAGTAGAACACGAATATGTTATTTTACAGCTTTTTGACGTAGAGTCCAAATCACAATCTTTGGTAGATCATTGCGATTATCTAAGCTTTGAAAAAGGAAAGTATCAAGTCGACGGCATTTATTTTAACATCGAAAAAATGCTCGAAAATGAATCAAAACTATTTAAATAAAAACCCCAAATCTAATTCTGAAATAGAAATAAGAGAAATTAGAAAAGACGATTGCGATCGTTTAAGGGTTTTATTTCTGAAAGAAAGACAAAACACGTTTACCTGGCTTGATATTTCAGCATTTTCGCTGGAAGATTTTGACAAACATACTCAGGGAGAATTTATTCTTGTTGCGCTGCTGGATGCTATTCCGGTTGGTTTTATTTCGATCTGGATGCCAACGAATTTTATTCATAATTTATATATTGATCAGGATTATCAGGACAAAGGAATAGGAACCAAATTATTAGAAGAAACAATTCATAAAATTGGATATCCACTTAGTTTAAAATGTCTCGAAAAAAATACTAAAGCTGTAGCATTTTATGAAAGAAAAGGTTTTGCAGCAAAAGAAAAAGGAAATTCAGAGAACGGAACTTACATTCTATTTAGTAAACTTAAACCATCAAAATAATGAATCCTGAAATCACAGCCTATAACGATTTACAGAGCATTGAAGACAAAAAAATATGCGATGTGCTGAGTACCGAAATCAATGCCTTTTTGCAGGAAGCAGAAAATAAAATCTGGCACAGGCATCCCGTTTGGTTTTTAGATGGAAATCCTGTTGTGGGGTACAGCAAACTAAAAGATTCTGTAAGGTTATTATTTTGGAGCGGTCAGTCTTTCGATGAAAGCGGACTCCAAAATGAAGGAAGTTTCAAGGCTGCCGAAGCTCGTTTTACACATGTTGACCAAATCAATATTGAAGATTTAAAAAGATGGCTCGAGAAAGCAAGAACGATTCAATGGGATTATAAAAACATCGTAAAACGCAAAGGAGAATTAATTCGGCTAAAGTAAATTGTGTTTCATAACTTTTGAATATTATTCGTAATTTTAATATAGCTTTTTTTGTTTTAAAAAACTTTCTAAAACTAAAACTACTCCTTATGAACATTTTAATCGTATACAGCCACCCAAGTAAAAAATCCTACACATTTCAGATTTTAGAGCGGTTAAAAATCATTATTTTAAAGCAAAACTGGAATTTAGAAGTCTCCGATTTATATGCTTCTAATTTTCAGAGTGATATGTCTGAAGAAGAATATGACAGAGAAGGATTTGCTAAACTTCAGCTTCCAATTCCGGCAGATGTATTAAGCGAACAGCAAAAAATTGAAAAAGCAGATTGTATCATTTTTCTTTATCCGGTTTGGTGGAGCGATTGCCCGGCAAAGTTAAAAGGCTGGTTTGATCGGGTATATTCTGTTGGTTATGCGTACGGACAAACTGAGCAATATCCTAAAATGAAAACCATTCCCTGCGGAATAGTTATTTGCACTGCTGGTCATCCAAATGATTTTTTAGTTGAAATTGAAATTGCTCAAAGTATGGAAAACATTATGCTGGAAGATCGTCTTGGAAAACGTTTTAAGAATAAAGAAATGCTGATTTTGGGAGGAACTCTTGAACTTGAAAAAGTAATGGCGGATCATCTTTCTAAAATTGAAGAAATTATAACCAACATTAAAAGCTATTTCGCTTAGAATCGTATCCTTTTGTCTGAATCACCCCTTATTTTTGTCTTTTACACACCTTAACATATTGAAAATAAGGAAGTAAATTTGTATAACTAATTTCTAAAATCAAGAAAAATGAGTGCAACAGATTTTACTACAACAATACTAGTCAATCAGTCTCCTGCAGAAGTTTTTACTGCAATAACAAATGTTCGCGGTTGGTGGTCGGAAGAAATAGAAGGAAATACAGCCAAACTCAACGACGAATTTGAATATCATTATGAAGATGTTCACCGCTGTAAAGTAAAACTGATTGAAGTAATTCCAAATCAGAAGATTGTTTGGTTAATAGAACACAACTATTTCAAATTTACAGAAGACGAAACCGAGTGGACCAATACAAAACCAACATTTGAGATCTCAGAAAAAAATGGAAAAACAGAACTTAAATTTACACATTTTGGCTTAACCTCAGAATACGAGTGCTATGAAATTTGCGTAGGCGGCTGGACCAATTATATTGAGAAGAGTTTAAAAAATCTAATTGAAACCGGAAAAGGCAATCCAAATGCAACGGGAAAACCACAAACTGCAAACGAGAAAAAACTATCATCAAAATAAAATATAAAATCATATTCCAATTTTCGACTAAGCTAATCATAGATTTGGCTACATCTATTTGACTGATGCATTGCAACTTTGTAACATCAAAAAAATAGTAGTATGAAAATTATAATTACAGGTTCTTTAGGAAACATTAGCAAGCCTTTAGCTAAAAGATTAATTGATCAGGGGCATTCTGTTACAGTAATCGCAAGCAGCATCGAAAGACAACCAGAAATTGAACAACTTGGTGCTTTTGCCGCAATTGGTTCTGTAAATGATGTGTCGTTTTTAACTCAAACCTTCACTGGAGCAGATGCCGTATATTGCATGATTCCGCGTGCAAATTATTTCGATCCTAATCTTGATCTGGATGCATTTACACGCGAAATTGGTCATAACTATGCTGAAGCGATCACAAAATCCAGCGTAAAACGTGTCGTATTTTTAAGCAGTATTGGAGCTCATTTAGAACAAAATTCAGGAATTATTGAACGTTATAATGAAATTGAAGCAGTTTTAAATCAGCTTTCAGATGTTTCCATTACATTTATGCGTCCAACTTCTTTTTATTACAATTTGCTGGCTTACATTCCAATGATAAAAACACAGGGATGTATTGCTGTAAATTATGGTGCAGATGAATTAATTCCGTGGGTTTCTCCAAATGATATTGCAGAAGCTATTGCCGAAGAATTGGCAACTCCGCTTGACGGAAGAAAAATACGTTACGTTTCTAGCGAAGAACTTTCGGGAGATCAAACTGCAAAAATTCTTGGTGATGCCATTGGAGTTCCAGATTTAAAATGGATTTTAATTAGTGATGATGAAGTTTTAAACGGATTAATTTCTATCGGGATACAGCCCAAAATCGCTAAAGGTTTGGTTGAAATGTACGCCGCATTAAACAATGGTTTACTTGGAGAAGATTATAAACAAAACCGACCTGCCATTTTAGGGAAAACAAAACTGGCTGATTATGCCAAAGAATTTGCTGAAATTTATAACCAAAAATAAGTACCTTGTAGTATGGCAAATCAACAACCACTTCGATTTAAATCGATAAGCGAATTTCATCAGTTTCGGGATTTGCCAAAACCACAACACCCTTTAGTGAGTGTTTATAATTTTGAAGATCTTAAGTTTCTCAATAAAGAGGAACCAAAAAGTTTAATGCTTGATTTTTATTCCATTGCATTAAAAAGAAATGCTAATGCAATAATGCGTTATGGCCAGCAGGAATATGATTTTAAAGAAGGGGCTTTGATTTTTCTTTCGCCTGGACAGGTTTTTTCTGTAGAAGGTAATGCCGAAATGCAGCACACAGGATGGTCTTTATTGATTCATCCTGATTTTCTATGGAATACACCACTTGCACAAAAAATCAAACAATACGATTATTTTGGTTATGCAGTAAACGAAGCGCTTCATCTTTCTGATAAAGAAGAAAATATGCTGATCGATATTATTAAGAACATTCAGCACGAATACCAATCCAACATAGACAAGTTCAGTCAGGACGTTATTATCGCCCAAATTGAATTATTTCTAACCTATGCGGAGCGATTTTATAATCGTCAATTCATTACCCGAAAAATCAGCAATCATCAAATTCTTGCGCGTTTAGAAAAATTACTTGATGATTACTTTTCAGATGATTTATTGGCTAAAAAAGGTTTACCAACTGTGCATTACATTGCAGAAAATCTAAATATTTCACCCAATTATCTGAGTGCATTATTAAAAATGCTGACAGGTCAAACTACACAGCAACATATTCATAACAAACTGATCGAAAAAGCTAAAGAAAAACTTTCGACGACCAATTTATCAATTAGTGAAATTGCCTTTGAATTGGGTTTTGAGCATCAGCAATCATTTAGTAAATTGTTTAAAACTAAAACAAATACCTCGCCATTAGAATTCAGACAATCCTTTAATTAAAGTTCAAATAATAAATTTTAGTTTATCAATTACTTTATTTCATAAATTAGTGCAATTAAAAAATTAATGTTTATGAACCCTGTTTTAAGAAATACACTGGCTGTTTTTGCCGGAATTATTGTTGGAAGTCTTGTCAATATGAGTATAATTTTAATAAGCGGTTCAATTATTCCGCTTCCGGAAGGAGCTGATAATTCAACAATGGAAAGCCTCAAAGCCACCATGCATTTATTTGAAGCAAAACACTTTCTTTTTCCTTTTTTGGCACACGCTATAGGAACATTTACAGGAGCTGCGATAACCGCGTTACTGGCTTTTAATCATAAAAAAAAGCTGGCGCTGGTTATCGGAGCTTTCTTTTTACTGGGCGGAATAGTTAGTGTTTGTTCACTGCCGTCGCCAATATTGTTTACAGTGATCGATTTGCTTTTTGCTTATATTCCGATGGCCTATCTTGCCTTGAAATTAACTTGCACAAAAAAGCCAACTTTAGCATAATGAGTAAGAAATTAGATGCTGTTAAACCCGCAAAAATGTGTTACAGCCATATTGGTGGAAAACTTGGTCAATTGCTCGCCATAACTTTTGAAGAAAAAGGATGGATTGCCAGAAAAAACCCTGCCGACAAACATTTTTATATCACAGATTTAGGACAAAAAGAATTCGAGAAATTAGGAATCGATTTATCTGAAATTAACCCAGAAACACACTAAAAAACTTTCAGGATTTCACTTTGTTTTAATTCAAAACATACTTCAAAATTTCATAACTTAGTTTACTTTTTTAACTAACGATTATGACCCGGAAAGAAATTGCCCAGGACTTTTTAAAACTCGCTGCAAATGGGCATTCTCATGAAGCATTTCGGATACATGTGGGCAAAAAATTCAAACATCATAATGCTTATTTTAAAGGCGACGCCGATACGCTGATGCTGGCAATGGAAGAATCATCCAGAACAAACCCAAATAAGATTTTTAAAATTCATCATATTTTAGAAGATGGAAACCTGGTCGTTGTTCATTCACATTTAAAACAAAACTCCAAAGATTTAGGATTTGCCGTAGTTCATATCTTAAAATTTAAAGGAGAAAAAATTGTAGAACTTTGGGATTTAGGGCAACCCATTCCAAAAGAAACCATTAACGAACACGGAATGTTCTAATTACGTTTTCAATCAAAGTTGAAAATCCCCACAAAACAACAAACAATAAACAATAAACGATAAACTACAAACAAAAATCAATGAGCCCTCTTTTGAAATTCTCTTCTTTATTATCTCTTACATTTATCTTTTTAAGCTGTAATTCTTCGGCACAAAAACAAGACAATTATACGGTACAAATTGACAGTTTAATTCAAAATACCACTCCAATTTTTAATGGTGCGGTTTTGATTTCAAAAGGCGGAAAAATAATGTATTCTAAAGCAAAAGGTTTTGCAGATTTTGATACCAAAAAACCTTTAGATTTAGACAGTCAATTCGAAATCATGTCAAACACCAGACAAATTACAGCAGTTTTGATTTTGAAAGAATTGGAACAAGGCAAAATTGATCTTAAAGCTCCAATAAAAAAATATTTACCCAATTTAAAACAAACCTGGGCAGATACAATAACCGTTCATCAACTATTAAATCATACACACGGAATCGTTGATTTACAAAAACCTTTGCTTTTTAAACCCGGGACCCAATTTAAATATGGCAATGAAGGTTATCCGATATTAGGTCAGATTCTTGAAGCTGTATCTAAAAAAACATATCCGGAATTGACCAGCGCGCTTTTTAAAAAACTTAAAATGAACAATACTTTTTGTTATTTGAAAGACCATAACCGAAATTTAGTTTCAGGTTATATCAATAACAATAATAAGTTAGAAAAAGCGGAAAACGTTTTAATAACGCCCTACAAAGCACCTTCGTGCGGAATTATCTCAACTGTAAATGATCTTACCATCTGGAACAAAAACCTTCATCATGGAAAAATCCTAAAACCGGAGAGTTATAAATTAATGTTGCAATACGATATTTTAGCGCAACATAATCTTTTTGGCAAAGATAAAGTAGGATACGGCTACGGACTTAGAGTTGTAGATAAAGAAACTCCAAAATACTACGGACATACTGGCTTAGGCGATGGATTTTCTTCTGTAAATTTATATTATCCGGAAAGCGATGTGAGCATAATTGCTTTAGAAAATCAAATGAATGCAAATTCTGATTTGTTTTATATATCTGAATTTAAAATCAAAGATATACTCTTAAAAAGCGGCTTATTGAATCAAAAATAAAAGTAATGGCAAAAAATAAAACCACAGAAACCGAGAGCAGCATTATCGATTTTATAAATGCTGTAGAGAGCGAAGCAAAAAGAAATGATACGTTTGAACTGGTAAAAATAATGAAAGAGATTACCGGTTTTGAGCCTAAAATGTGGGGACCAAGTATTATTGGTTTTGGAAGTTACCATTACAAATATGCCACCGGACATGAAGGCGATGCGCCATTGGCAGCTTTTTCTCCAAGAAAAGCAGCAACAACCGTTTATTTTTATTTGTCGGAAGAAAAAAGAGAAGAACTTTTTTTAAATCTGGGCAAATACAAAGTTTCAAAAGCATGTATTTATATTAAGAAATTAGCTGATATTGATATCGAAATCTTAAAAAAAATCATTTCAGTTTCAATTGAAGAAGTTCAAAAATTATATCCCCAAAAATAAAAATGGTTACATTCTTAATTCTAGTATTAGTAATAGTTCTTCTTATTTACAGCTTTTTACAGCATCCGAAATTTGGTAAAGCGCCATCCGGCGAAAGATTAGCTTTAATTCAAAAATCGTCTCAGTATAAAAACGGAAAATTCGAAAATCAAAGTTTTACACCCGATCTTGCCGAAGGAGCCAGTTATTTTGAAGTTTTAACTGAATTCTTCTTTAAAAAAGTAGACAGAAAAACGCCGAAAGATTTAATCCCGTCAGTAAAAACCAATTTGTTAGAACTCCCTTTAGATCAGGATATTTTAATTTGGTTTGGACATTCGTCTTATTTTATACAATTGGAAGGAAAGCGCTTTCTAATAGATCCCGTTTTCAGTGGTAACGCCTCTCCTATTCCCGGCACCACAAAGTCATTTAAAGGAACTGATATTTACACTGTTGAAGATTTACCGGAAATTGATTATTTACTAATAACGCACGATCATTACGACCATCTGGATTATGATACAATTCTAAAATTGAAACCTAAAACAAAAAAAGTAATTACCGCTCTTGGCGTTGGTTCGCATTTTGAATTCTGGGGTTTTGCCTCAGAAAATATCATCGAAAAAGACTGGTATCAAAAAATAGAACTAGATCAAAACTTAACCTTGCATACAGCTCCGTCAAGACATTTCTCTGGAAGAAGTTTTAAAAGATGTAATACACTCTGGACTTCTTTTATTCTTCAAAGCAAAAACTTCAAAATGTATTTGGGCGGAGACAGCGGTTACGATACTCATTTTGCTGAAATTGGCGAAAAATACGGTCCTTTTGACATTGCATTAATTGATAATGGCCAGTACAACAAAAACTGGAAATACATTCACAACATGCCCGAAGATGTTATAAAAGCTATGAAAGATTTAAATACAAAAAGAGTATTTCCGGTTCACTCTTCCAAATTTGCTTTGTCACTACACTCCTGGGACGAACCTTTGGTAAATGTAACCGAACTCAATAGCTTATCCCCAAATCCGATCCCATTAATTACGCCAATGATTGGGGAAAAAGTGGAACTAAAAAACGAAAAGCAAGAGTTTAAACAGTGGTGGAAAGGGATAAATTAAAAATACTATGAGTACATTTAAATATACTATTAGAAATGCAAATCCATTAGAATTTGAAGAAATCGGAAAACTACTTATTCGTGTATATTCACAATTAGACGGTTTCCCGAAAGAAAACGAGCAACCGAATTATTATAAAATGCTGGCCAATATTGGCGCCTTTACCGAATATCCCGAAACAGAACTTTTAGTAGCAGTTGATGAAAACAATACCATTGCGGGCGCTGTTGTCTATTTTAATGATATGCAATATTATGGCTCGGGCGGCATTGCAACAAAAGAACAAAATTCAGCAGGATTTCGATTACTAGGCGTTGATTCTAACACTCGAGGAAAAGGAATTGGCAAACTTCTGACATTGGAATGCATTAGAAAAGCGACCGAAAATAACCGAAAACAAATTATTATTCATTCTACTTTAGCCATGAAAACTGCATGGGCAATGTATGAAAATATTGGTTTTAAAAGAGATGAAAATCTTGACTTTATGCAGGGCGAACTTGCCGTATTTGGCTTTAGATTTCCGCTTCATTCCAAATAATAATATCCAAAAAAACAAACCATTGAAACTAAAAATCAACTTTTTTGCCATTGCCTTTCTGGTCACTTTTAATCTATTTTCTCAAAATACGTATGTTTTTCTGGGATCTTATAACCGTGATAAAGAAACAGAATCGATTCAGGTTTATCAATTGGATACTTTAAAAGGAAAACTAATTAAAGTAACTTCGGTAAAAAATGTCATTAATCCTTCGTATCTGACCCTTTCTCCAAACGGAAAATATGTTTATGCGTGCACAGAAACCAAAACACCAAACGCAGGAAGTATCAGCAGTTTTGAGTTTAATCCTGAGAATAAAACCTTAACTTTTTTGAATAAACAATCAAGTGGAGGCGAAAACCCGGTTTATGTTTCGGTACATAAAAATGGGAAATGGCTGGTAAATGCCAATTATACCGAAGGAAGTGTTTCTGTTCATCCTATTTTAGAAAATGGACAAATTGGTGCTTTGGCACAAAACTTTCAATATACCGACGGAAGCGTGAACAAAGAAAGACAAGAAAGATCGCATGTTCATTCGGCGGTATTTTCGCCTCAGTTCGATTACTTGTTTTTACCCGATTTAGGTGCAGATAAAATTCGTTGTTATGCATTTGATGAAACTCTGAAAGAACCTTTAAAAGAAACAGAAAACCCTTTTACCAAAACTGATTTAGAAGCCGGACCAAGACATTTTACTTTTCATCCCAATCAGAAATTTGGTTATTGTATTGAAGAAATGGCAGGCGCAATTAGTGTTTACGATTATGAAAACGGAACGCTCAAAAAAATCCAAAGAATTAATACGCATCCTGACCAAATAAAAGAGGGTTTTGAAAGTTCTGATATTCATATTTCTCCCGACGGAAAATTTCTATACGCCACAAACCGTGGAAAAGAAAACAATATCGCTATTTTTACTATTGCTGAAAATGGTCTTTTGAAAAACATTGGCTATCAATCGACTTTAGGAAAACATCCGAGAATTTTTGCAATTGATGAAAGCGGAAAATTCTTAATTGCGACCAATGTTATTACAGGAAACGTAATTGTTTTTAGAAGAAACACAACAACCGGAATGCTTAAAAAGACAGGGGGGAAAATCAAAATGGAAAATGTTTCCTGTGTTCAGATCAAACAAATTTAAATTGTTTTAATCCGTTAATCTTCGGAAAAAACACAAAAACTAAAAAAAATGAAAACATCAACACTAAAACTACAACCGGAAATATTAGAAAATGAAGCTGTAAAATTGGTTCCGTTACAAGAAACTGATTTTGAAAAACTCTATCAAGTTGCTTCAGATCCTTTAATCTGGGAACAACATCCTAATAAAAACCGTTATGAAAGAGAGGTGTTTCTAAACTTTTTTGAAGGTGCAATGCAAAGCAAAGGCGCGTTTCTTATTATTGATAAAGCTACAAATGAAGTTGCCGGAAGTACCCGTTTTTATGACTATGAGCCTGAGAATAAAAGTATTTTTATTGGCTACACTTTTTATGGAAGAAAATTTTGGGGAACAGGTTTTAATGCTCAGGTAAAAAAAATGATGCTGGATTATTCCTTTCAGTCTGTAGACAAAGTGAATTTTCATATTGGTTCAGAAAATTACCGTTCTCAAAAAGCTATTGAAAAATTAGGTGCAAAAAAAATTGACGAATTAGAAGTTGCTTATTACAATGAGCCTTCGCGTTATAATTTTGTTTATCAAATAGAAAAATAAAAAATGAAAAGCATTACTGTTTTTTGTGCCTCAAGTTTTGGCACAGACAAAATTTATGAAGAACAAGCTGTAGCATTGGGCAAAACTCTTGCTGAGCAAAATATAACCTTAATATATGGTGGTGCCAATGTGGGTTTAATGGGCGCTGTCGCGGATGGAACATTAAACGCAGGCGGAAAAGTAATTGGTGTTCTTCCGGATTTTTTAAGATCTAAAGAAATTGCGCACAAAGGCTTAACCGAATTAATTCTGGTAGAAAGCATGCACGAACGAAAAACTAAAATGAATGATTTATGCGATGGCGTAATTGCGCTTCCCGGAGGTTTTGGAACGCTTGAAGAACTTTTTGAAATGCTAACCTGGGCGCAATTAGGACTTCATAAAAAACCAATTGCGGTTTTAAACGTTAACGGCTATTATGATGCACTTTTAGAATTACTAAAAACCATGACCGAAAAAGGTTTATTAAAAGAAGCCAATCAAAAGATGCTTTTGGTAAGTGAAGATATAGATGATTTATTAAACCAAATGAAAAATTACACCCCGCCAACCGTTGGAAAATGGATTGAGAAGGATAAAGTTTAAAATTGAATTATGAGTTATGAGTGATAAGTCAAGAGTTAAATACAATTATAATTCATAACTCATAATTCATAACTATTAACTTTTAACCTGTTTCTTATAGTCACTAGGATTCAAGCCTGTATATTTCTTAAACAGTCGATTCAGGTGACTTGCATCGCTAAAACCAAATTCGTACACAATTTCGTTGATTTGCATATTAGTATATTTTAATCTCGTTTCGATTAATTTTATCTTATAAGCAATACTATATTGCTGAATACTTTGACCCGTTTTAGTTTTAAAATATTCACTTATATACGTTGGGGAAACATTAAAGACAGCTGCCATATTCGACGCTTTCAACTGATCGGGCTGATAGATATGCTGATGAACATAATTCAATAAATCTAAATTTGGCGTTATATTCGGTAAACTTGTATTTGGAGGTGTAATAAGCGAAATATTCCGTGCAGCAATGGTAATAATCGTATTCAGAATTTGTTTGATTACTTCCTGCTGTTGCGGAAATCTATTGTTTTCTTCTCTAATTAAACCTTCAATCATCGCTCTGATTAAAGGTTTATCTGATATTGTTTTTAAAATACAACCAGGAAGATGATTGTGATTATGAAAAATAAACTCCAGCTTCTGAATCCAGTCGTTGCTTTGAGTTTTTAGATAACTGTCGTGAAACCTGATAAAGAAAAACTTTGTTTTTTCTGTAACTTCAAAACTGTGCGTATCCTGTGGAAAAATCAAGAATAATTTATTTTCAGCATAAGGTAACCGATGATCGTTGATGATCTGAACTCCTTTGCCTTCCAAAACAAAAACCATTTCAAAAAATGTGTTTTTACGTTCCTTAGCTTCATATTCTGAAACTTCCAGAAATTGCAGTTCAAAAGGATGATATAAATTTCGAATTTCCATCCTGTAAAAATACAAATTATTCCAATGATTATACAAATACAAGAAAGATGTTATCTGCAACTTTGTACTATAAAATTATACAAAATGGAAACAACCTCTTTTTTATTATTACGTGTCGCTATAGCCATCAGTATGTTTGGCCACGGCTTAGTCCGACTACCAAAACTGACTACTTTTAGCAACTGGATGATTGGTAGTTTTGAAAATTCAATGCTGCCAAAAATTATCGTAACACCTTTTAGTTACATTTTACCTATAGCCGAATTTGCCATCGGACTTTGCTTATTATTAGGTATATTTACAAGACCCTCTTTAATTGCCGGAGCTGTTGTTATGCTGGCGTTATTGTTTGGCACCTCAATGATTGAGAATTGGGAAGCCATTCCGTCACAATTAATTCACATTGCTATTTTTGCCTTACTACTGCATTTTGTTGCTTATAATAGTTGGGCAATTGATACTTTAATTAAAAAATAATAATCATGAGCTCAAGAAGAAATTTTATTAAACAAACTGGTATTATTGGCATGGTTGGAATGATGAATCCACTGGAAACATTTTCGGAAGTTTCAAAAAATGCTCCGGTTTTTACTCCGCAAAAAACAAAATGGGCAGACGGTTCCAAATTAATTGTGTCTATTTCTATGCAATTTGAAGCCGGAGGACAACCACAAAATGCCGAAAGTCCTTTTCCTCAAAATATACAAAAAGGTTACATTGACCTTCCCGCAGCAACCTGGTACGAATACGGATATAAAGAAGGTGTTCCGCGCATGCTGGACAACTGGGATAAACTGGGTGTAAAAGTTACTTCGCACATGGTTGGAACTGCCGTTTTAAAAAATCCGGAACTAGCCAAAGAAATTGTGCAAAGAGGTCATGAAGCGGCCGCACACGGAATGAGCTGGAGCACTCAATATACAATGCCTTATGATGAAGAAAAGAAATTCATAAAAGACGGAGTTGATGCCATAAAAAAAGTCACAGGTTTTACTCCCGTTGGTTATAATGCAAACTGGCTGCGAAGAGGGCAAAACACGCTTGACATCTTGCAAGAACTTGGTTTTAAATACCATATTGATGACCTTAGTCGCGATGAACCGTTTATAATTCAGGTAAAAAATAAAGATTTTGCCGTAGTTCCGTATACTATTCGTTGTAATGATATTGTTTTAATTGAAGGAAAAAACTTTTCAGCAGATCAGTTTCTACAACAAGTTAAAATGGAATTTGATCAATTATATGCTGAAAGCGAAACACAACGCCGACAAATGTCAATTAGTTTTCATGATCGTATTGGCGGAACCCCGCAAATGGTAAAAGCGGCAAACGATCTCATTCGATACATGCAACAACATCAGGGAGTGAGTTTTAAGCGTAAGGATGAAATTGCCGAAATTGCTTTGCACGACAAAACAACTATAAGAGATTAACAAACTCAGTCAATACTTCTAAATCCAGATAAATTTCGTTTATCTGGATTTTTTATTAGCCCAGTATTCTAAGATTTTTTCTTACATTAGGAGTCCAAAAAAACAACTCTCTTTTCATCTCTCAAATTTTATATCTAAAATCATGAAAACAGAAAACAACAAATACGCAAAAGCCGAAATGCTGATTAGAAAACCTGTTTCAGAAGTTTTTCAGGCTTTTATTGATCCGGAAATAACCAGTAAATTTTGGTTTACCAAAGGTTCCGGAAAATTAGAAGAAAACCAAAAAACCGACTGGACATGGGAAATGTATGGTTTCTCGCTTACTGTAACGACATTGGTTTTGCAGGAAAACAAAAAAATTGTAATCGAATGGGGAAATCCCGACGAACTTACTTTGGTGGAATGGGTTTTTAGTCCATTAAATGAAAATGAAACTTTTGTGAGTATTACAAACTCCGGTTTAAAAGGAGATGTCGATAAAATAATCGATCAGGTTCGCAATTCAACAGAAGGTTTTACGTTAGTTTTAGCTGGTGCAAAAGCTTATTTAGAGCATAATTTACAGCTCAATTTAGTTTTAGATCGTTTTCCGAAAGGATTGGCGTAGAAAAAATTGTTTCATGTTTCAAGTTTCAGGTTGCTTTACTTTGAACTTAATCTAACCGCAAAGGTTAACGCAAAGTGCGCGAAGTTTTTTAAGAGTCATTAAAATGAAAAGTTCACAAAGCTTGGTGTAGATAAAGCTCTGCGAACTTAATATATAGATGCTGCTTACACTCAGAATAAAAATACCTTAGCGCACTTTGCGGTAAAATAAAATTTACGCAAAGCTTTGCGAACTTAAAATATAGATTATGCTTACGCTCAGAATAAAAATACCTTAGCGCACTTTGCGGTAAAATAAAATTTACGCAAAGAACGCAAAGGTTTACGCAAAGTACGCGAAGTTTTTTTTAAGAGTCATTAAAATGAAAAGTTCACAAAGCTCTGTGTAGATAAAGCTTTGCGAACTTAAAATATAGATTATGCTTACGCTCAGAATAAAAATACCTTAGCGCACTTTGCGGTAAAATT
>NZ_JAGYWA010000004.1:0-475193 GCF_018383905.1 Flavobacterium branchiicola | reverse complement strand
AAGTTTTTTTTAAGAGTCATTAAAATGAAAAGTTCACAAAGCTCTGTGTAGATAAAGCTTTGCGAACTTAAAATATAGATTATGCTTACGCTCAGAATAAAAATACCTTAGCGCACTTTGCGGTAAAATAAAATTTACGCAAAGAACGCAAAGGTTTACGCAAAGTACGCGAGGTTTTTTTTAAGAGTCATTAAAATGAAAAGTTCACAAAGCTCTGTGTAGATAAAGCTTTGCGAACTTAAAATATAGATTATGCTTACGCTCAGAATAAAAATACCTTAGCGCACTTTGCGGTAAAATAAAACACATGCCAAATTCTCACTAACAACTTGAAACCTGAAACAAAAAAACATAAAAGCCATGGAAGTTAAAAAACCCAAAAATATCGACGAATATATTGGAACATTTCCAAATGATGTTCAGGAGATTTTAGAAAAGATAAGAGCAACGATTCAGAAAGCGGCGCCGGATGCCAAAGAGAAGATCAGTTATTCAATGCCTGCCTTTGAACAAAACGGAATAGTGGTATATTTTGCTGCTTTTAAAAATCATATCGGACTTTATGCTTTACCAAGCGGACATGAAGCTTTTAGCGAAGAACTTTCGAAATACAAATCAGGAAAAGGTTCCGTTCAGTTTCCTTTAAAAGATCCGATGCCTTATGATTTAATCACCAAAATTGTAAAATTCAGAGTAAAAGAAAATCTTGAGAAACCGAAAAAGAAATAAATCTTCAAAAACAACTATAAAAAAACCTAAACCTAACCATCAATGACAAAAATCAAATTTCTTTTTCTCGCTTTTATTTCTCTACTAAGCCATTTAAGTTTTGCTCAGGATGAAGCAACTATAGAAAAAGAAATTTTAGAATTGCATCAGCCAACAAAAAGAATCCAGGACTCTCTCGCTAAACTGCAAAAAGAAGTCTATGCAAAAATTGAAGTCGAAAAAGATACTGACGTCAAAGAGCAGTTAAAGTTGCGTCTTGATACTTTAGAAAATCAGAAAGATCAAAATGGAATAAATGAATTAAAACTGGATTTTGTTTTCGTTAAAAAGCATCCTGATTCACCAGCAGCTTTTAAGCTTTTAATGAGACATGTGAGTCGTTTTTACGGAATGAATTTTTACGACAATTATGCAGAAGCTTTTCAAAATTTCACTCCGGAAATCAGAAATTCAGAAAAAGGAAAAGAAATGGAGACAAAGCTGAAATACTTTAAGCAAAGTAAAGTTGGTAGTCCTGCTCCTGAGTTTTCGTTAAAAGACAGTAACGAAAAATTTATTTCACTTGCTGATTTTCAGCATAAAAATTATGTCTTAATTGATTTCTGGGCAAGTTGGTGCGCTCCATGTCTGGAAGAATTACCCTATATTAAAGAGCTTTACCAGAAATATCAGTCACAAGGATTTGAAGTTATTAGTATCACTAAAGATGAAAAATCAGATTTATGGAGAAAAGCAATTGCAAAAGAAAAAATAGAATACTGGAAACATATTTCGCTTGCTGAAAACGGCAGTACAATGGATAAGGATTATTTTGTAAACGGAATTCCGCATAAGATCCTTATTGACAAAAACGGAATCATCATTGGAAAATGGAAAGGTGGCGGCGAAAACAACAAACATGATTTACAAGCGCTTCTGAAATCAATTTTTGAAGCCAAAAAATAGACAAAAATGAATTTACAAGAACATTACAACCAACTCTACAAAACCTCTGCCGAAGCAATTTCGACAGGAAAATATTCGATCGATTCTCAAATTACAAATCAATCAGATAAACGATTTGGGATCACCTTACTTATTCGTCCCAATGCCGAAATTAAAGCCAATATTCAGTCTCTAATTGATGAATTAAAGACAACCGAACCTAATCAATATTATTATCCTGATTCTGATATTCATATTACGGTTTTGTCTATAATTTCATGCTCTGAGGAATTTCAATTAAATCAGATTTCACCAAACGATTATGTTCAGCTTATTTGCAAAAGTATGATTCAGACCAATGAAATTAAAATACAGTTTAAAGGCCTAACAGCTTCTCCTTCTGCTATAATGATTCAGGGATTTCCAACTGATGAAACACTGGATAATTTACGAAACAAATTACGTGAGAATTTCAAGAACTCGGGTTTACAGCAAAGTATCGACAGCAGATATACAATTAGTACAGCGCACGCTACAATTATGCGTTTTCAGGAACCAATTCATGATCCTGAAAAATTAATTGCAATTACCGATAAGTTCCGTAATTATGATTTTGGGGAATTTACAGTTGAAAATTTAGAATTGGTTTATAATGACTGGTATCAAAGAGAACAAAACACCATACATTTAGCAGATTTTACTCTTTGATTATTTTGCCACGAATTACACGAATTTACACCAATTCTGATTAGATTCGTTTAATAAAATTTGCGCAAATTCGTGTAATTCGTGGCGACGTATACTTTACTTTTTAAATTTTCCAAAGTGCCATAAGATCCCGGACGGATCATGAAGAAAACATTCACTTCCCCAATCTAAATATTTAATGGGAGTTAATTTTACTCCTTCATATTTTTCCGGAAGATTTAAAGCTGATAATTCCTCGTAATAACGCTCGACATCATCAACTTCAACAAAAATCATGGTGTTTTCAATCCATTCTTTTGCATAATAATCCTGTAGATAAAAGGCGATTTCTTTACTTTTAAAAACAGAAAAATTAGATTCTAAAACACCTTCTTCAAAACCTAAATCGCGATAAAAGCTTCGCGATATTTCGAAATTTTTTGAGCCGATAAATGGTCTGATTGATTTTATATTGTGATTCATTTTAATTCTCTAACAAAAAATTTTGACACTTATGGTTAAACTTGTCCAGATTTTCACCAAAATCGACTATAGTACTTTTCAGATTTGATTTATCATCTCTTCTTAACACATTAAAGATTTCATCTATAGATTTTTTTAAATCATAAATTTCTCTATCCTCTAAAAAATCAAACAAATGTCTATTTGATGTGGTAAAATATCTGTATTGCATCATAACAGCATAAATTATGCTTTCAGCTATATTTTTATCTGTCTCAGTTACTCCCAACCAAACTTTTTGTAATTCTAAATTAATCCTTTTATATTCTGATTCTCGAAACTCTCTTAATAGCTTCTGTTTCTCAAATTTTAAATTTTCCTTATTTCTATTATCTTCAATATTAGATATTTTAATTGCTATGTAAATGGTAACAAAAAGACTTAAGCAATTTAGAATTCCTCCGAAGTAATCTCCAAATGCCCCCCATTTAGAAATATCATCAGAAATGGTTGATTTAATAAAAGTATTTAAAAATAGACAAGTCGGTATAAAAATAAATATACAAGCAATTGAAACTACTAAATAAATCTCTTTTCTAGTCATATTGAATTGAAAAATTAAATTAAAAAGATTTTTATAATCATCCCTTCTTCAAGATACTTCCCAAACCGCGACCAATTTGTTCAATTGCTTCCAGACTTTTGGTTAAAGGAGTAGCAGTAAAATCTTCGTAAGCATCCATCGCACTTTCTTTACGATCATCCTGTGGATAAACTAAGATTATATTGTTATCGCTAAATGATTTTTCAAATTTTTGAGGTAATCTGTCAAAAATGGATTGATAAGAAACAGAACCTTTTCTCGATAAATTAAAAACGATTAAATCGGTTGGTTTTAATTCATCAGAAATTGCTTCAAAATCATCCCATTCCAAAACACTTTTAAAAGCTAATTTTGCATTCAGTCGCAAATGATTTGCTATTTGCTGAATGGTTTGATGCGTTTTATATTCGGCATAAATTACAATCGGAATACTCAGTTCCTGAGATAATCTGCATATTTTCTGTAATAAAAGATGGAATCCAACTCCTCTTTCAGAAAATGGCGGACAGATGAAAACCAATCTTTTATCTTCAATAAAATTTTTCTGGAAACGGCATATAAATAAACTTTTATCAACATTATTGATAATCGAATCTACATTCTCTCCAAAGATTTTATCCAGAAAACCAGTTTTTCTAGGCCAGCCTACAATTACAATATCAGACATTATTTCTTTAGAAGTTCTCGCAATTCCACTCGCCGGATTATGATCGATTCTGGCAATCGTGTTTATTTTAACTTCTGAAGCAGAACCCTGAATTACAAATTTATCAACTGCTTTTCTGTATTTTAAGATATTCTTTTCCGCCTGATCGTTATTCGGAACAATCGTTAATAAAGTAACCGGATTAAGTGATTTTTTATCTTTAATTAAAAGTGCAAAATCCAGTAAACTTGAAGTAGCGGAACTTTTGGCTAACGGAATTAAGATATGCTCATCTAAAATCTGATCTTTATCTGCATCTTCATGAGAAACCTCTTCTTCGCAAATCGCAATTTTTTTTGCTGCTTTTTCAGTTGCAAATGAAGCTACAATACAGGTTATCAGAATCAAAATAATGGTTCCGTTTAAGATGTTTTCGTCTAATATCTTAGCTTTAAATCCAACTAAAATTACAGCCAGAGTTGCCGCTGCGTGCGCACTGCTCAAACCAAAAATAAGCTGTCTTTCGGTTTTAGTATATTTAAAAACAATCTGAGTAAAAAACGCTGCGATCCATTTTCCAAAAATAGCCACAACACTCAATGTTCCTGCTACAATTAAAGCCGTTGGACCGCTTAAAATCACACTTACATCAACCAGCATTCCAACAGAAATCAGGAAAAACGGAATGAATAAAGCGTTTCCAATAAATTCAATTCTGTTCATTAAAGCAGAAGAATGCGGAATTAACGGATTTAAAGCCAAACCGGCAACGAATGCTCCAATAATAGGCTCTACTCCTGCTACTTCGGCCAAAAAGGCTGCAAAGAAAACCACAGAAAGCACAAAAATATAATGGGCATGTTTCTCACTCTCCAGTTTTTTGAAAAACCATTTGGCAATTCTTGGAATAACCAAAAACATAATGGCAGAGAAAATAGCTAATGAAACGGTTAATTTTATCCAGAAAGCCTGATTTAAATTTCCCTGACTGCTTCCCATAATTACCGCAAGAATAATCAAAACCGCTGTATCGGTTAAAATGGTACCTCCAACGGTTATAGCAACCGCCTGATTTTTTGCGATTCCAAGTTTACTAACAATTGGGTAAGCTACCAAAGTATGTGTTGCAAACATACTCGCTGTTAAAAAACTGGCATTAAAATCGTATTTCAATAAATAAAAACAAACAGGAAAACCAATAGAAAGCGGTAAAATAAAAGTAAAAAACCCGAATAATAAACTCTTATTTCTGTTGGCTTTAAACTCATTCATATCAAGTTCGAGACCCGCAATAAACATAATGTACAAAAGTCCGATTGTAGAGAATAAGTCTACTGCCGAGTTTTTTGCCAGAATATTTAATCCGTGAGGCCCAATAATAACACCAGAAATAATAAGTCCGATAATTCCGGGAATGTTTATTTTTTTGAGTAAAATTGGAGAAAGTAGAATAATGAGAAGTATTAATGAAAAAATTAATACTGGATTGCTTAATGGTAATTCGAATTCCTGTATAAAATGTTTAAAAAATTCTATCATATTGTAATTTTATCTTCTTGTGGTATTGCAATTAATCGTAAAAAGACATTTCAGAGTTAGAACAAAATCCATGAAGTATTAGTTTTAGAAACAAGAATTAGTCAATAACTATCTTGCTTCCTTACAAAAATACCGAAAAAAGGCTAACTTTCTACGAAAACACGATATTAAAGATTTAAATTTATTTCATTGCCAAATTATTAAAATTTAATACCTTTTTTAACAAAAGTTCAACATTAACAATCAAAAGCCATTTATCATTGCATTATTCAATTATCTTTGTCTGTATAAAAATTGAACAATGGAAGAATGTATCTCTGTTTTTGATATGCTAAAAATTGGTGTTGGGCCCTCAAGCTCACACACTTTGGGTCCCTGGAGGGCCGCCGAACGCTTTTTGGAGGAGCTGAAAAGTGAAGCTATTTTAGATCAGGTAAAAAGAGTAAAAGTCGATTTGTACGGCTCTCTTTCCTTGACTGGTAAAGGCCACGCGACAGATTTGTCTGTTATGTTGGGACTAAGTGGTCAGGATCCTGAATATATTCCGGTTGAAAATATTGCCGGGATTATCAAAAATATTGAAGACACACACGAAATCAATCTTGCTAATGAACGTAAAATTCCTTTCTTTTTTTTACAGGATATCGTTTTCAATAAAGATTTCCTTCCTTTTCATGCCAACGGATTAAAATTCACAGCTTATAAAAATGACGATTCTGAGTACGAGTCTACTTTTTATTCTATTGGCGGTGGTTTTGTGGTAAAAGAAGAGCGCGAAAATGCAAAAATCAAAGAGGTGATTAAATGTGCTTTTCCGTTCCCTATTCAAAATGCAGTTGAACTTTTAAATTATACTGTTTCCGAAAACAAATCTATTTCTGAGATTGTTTACGAAAACGAAAGATCAATGCGTCCTGAAGAAGAAATTCATTCAGAATTAATGCGCATCTGGAATACAATGCTTGAATGTATGTACATTGGTTGTCACTCAGAAGGAATTCTTCCGGGCGGCTTACACGTTCGCAGAAGAGCTTTTGACATGCACCAAAATCTTATCGGATTATCCAACTATACTGATCCGCAATCCTGGCTTGAAGAAATCAGAAAAACGGAGGTTAAATTTCGCCAGATCCTAAAATGGGTTAGTTGTTTTGCTCTTGCTGTAAACGAAGTAAACGCTTCATTAGGACGTGTGGTTACAGCGCCTACCAACGGAAGTGCTGGTGTAATTCCTGCAGTTTTAATGTATTATCTGGTAATTGAAAACCATAATGCAGGCGAAAAAGAAATCAAACAATTTTTGATGGTTGCCGGAGAAATTGGAAGTATTTTCAAAAAAGGATCTACTATTTCTGCTGCTATGGGAGGTTGTCAGGCCGAAATTGGTGTTTCGTCATCAATGGCTGCGGCTGCACTTTGCGAATTAATGGGCGGAACTCCTGCTCAGGTTTTAATGGCTGCCGAAATTGCCATGGAGCATCATTTAGGTTTAACCTGTGACCCGATTGGCGGTTTGGTTCAGATTCCTTGTATTGAAAGAAATACTATGGGCGCTATAAAAGCGATAAATGCCGCAGAATTAGCTCTTGAAACCGATTCAAAAAATGCAAAAGTACCATTGGATAAAGTAATTAATACCATGTGGCAAACGGCAAAAGACATGAATTCTAAATACAAAGAAACCTCAGAAGGTGGACTTGCAATTGCCGTAAATATGGCAGATTGCTAAAATTTTAAAATTATTATGCCACAGATTAAGGGATTAAAAAAGATTAAAATCCGCTAAAATCTTTTAATCTGTGGCAAAAAAACTTCGCAAAGAATTAGTTCATGAAAAAACTCTACTTTCTGTTTGCTCTATTTAGCTCTATTTTACTGCATTCGCAAGATCGTTATTTTCTTAATTCAGATACAAGATTATATACAGAACCCAGAACTTCAGCTTCTTTTTTAGGCTATTTTAAATATGGTGCCGAAGTCCGTTTACTATCTCAAAATCAAAACGGCTGGTTTAAGGTTCAGGCTGATAATTTTAACGAAGGTTTTGTTCCCGAAAAATTCCTCGCGACCCGGTTAAATGCCAAAGATGTTAAAACAAAAGATATTGAAAATCCTATTTTAGAAGGTGGCGACGCTTATTATGGAGGCAATCATCTTTTTGTTTTGGTTGCGGGTCTAAAAGCCAGAGCATTGCCGGACAGAAATTCAAAAATCAAAGAAATTTTATTTACCGGAGATCCCGTTGCGGTCAATTATCTACCGATAAATCAGGAAGAATGGGTTAATATTAATGGTAATTTTACCGAAGAGTACGCACAATATACTTTACGTAAATTTATTGGTGCAAGACCTGATTTTGACGTTTTACTAAAAGATTTCGATAAACTTGATATCAACGCTTTAAGTGAACGTAAAACAGTCAGCGAAAGATTAGTCGAACTTGCCTGGAATAGCGAGAATTCTAAATTGGCTCCGGCTTACAAACGTTATTATGAAGTCGTAAAACAAATCAACGATCCTAAATTGATCGTCGAAACAGAGATGAATATGGCGATAGCCAAAGGTTTAGCCAAACATAAATCACCTGAAGAAATTACTGCTTTTTCTAAAAAAGCAGAGTTTATTTTGAAAGGAACAAAAACAAAATCTTTGTATTTATCACAAACTGATTTGACCAAAGTATTTGGAAAACCACCTAAAAGAGTGACCATTGATGATGCCTGCGGTCTTTATTTAAGCGAATTATTTTATTATTATCCGGATTTGGAAATTTCTGTTGATGAAAAGAAAAATCAAGCCGAAGTTGTGAAAGTTTATATCAACGAAAACAATAAATTCATTTTAAATCAAAATACAGTTCTGGATCATTCAATGTCCGAAAATGCTTTCATTGAAAAATACGGAACATACATTGATGCCTCTATAAAATCACCACATATTTATTCTATAGCTGTAGAAGACAGTCAATTCAGAATACAATTTAAAGATGGAAAACTTTTTTCTGTCGAAATATTCTTTTATTGCTGATTCTCAAGTTACAATTATTCAATACTTTTACATCATCAAAAAAACAAAAAAATGTCAGTAGCAAAAAAAGATTATAAAAGAATCACGACCAAATCATTGATCGAAATGAAAAGCAATGGAGAAAAAATCTCTATGCTTACAGCATATGATTATACAATGGCAAAAATCGTCGATACCGCAGGTGTAGATGTTATTTTAGTTGGAGATTCGGCTTCAAATGTAATGGCAGGTCACGAAACGACTTTACCAATTACGCTAGATCAAATGATTTACCATGCTTCATCTGTAGTTCGTGCTGTTGAGAGAGCTTTGGTAGTTGTAGATTTACCATTTGGAAGTTATCAGTCAGATCCTAAAGAAGCTTTACGTTCTTCTATCAGAATAATGAAAGAAAGTGGCGGACATGCAGTGAAATTAGAAGGTGGAAAAGAAATTAAAGAATCTATCAAAAAAATATTAAACGCTGGAATCCCGGTTATGGGACATTTGGGTTTAACTCCTCAGTCTATTTATAAATTCGGAACTTATAGTGTGCGCGCTAAAGAAGATGAAGAAGCAGAAAAATTAATTGAAGATGCTAAAATGCTGGAAAAAATTGGTTGTTTTGGAGTTGTTCTTGAAAAAATTCCAGCTGATTTAGCTAAAAAAGTAGCAGAAAGCATTTCGATTCCTGTTATCGGAATTGGTGCCGGCGGTGGTGTTGACGGACAGGTTTTGGTTATTCATGACATGTTGGGAATGAATAATGAATTCAGTCCGCGTTTCTTACGTCGTTACCTAAATCTTTATGATGAAATGACAAAAGCAATTGGTCAATATGCTGCCGATGTTAAAGCAAGTGATTTTCCTAATTCTAGTGAACAATACTAACGTAGACTTCTTAGATATTTCAGAATATTAGACTTCTTAGATTTATTTTGTACAAATCGAAATAAATCTAAGAAGTTTAAGTTTTCTTTAAATCTAATATTCTATACATATGCATCAATTTAAAGAACTTTTGATTTGGAAGAAAAGCAGATTGTTTTGTTCTGAAATTTATCAGATAACATCGACTTTTCCTGGTGATGAAAAATTTGGAATAACAAATCAACTGCGTCGTGCATCAGTTTCAATTCCATCCAATATAGCTGAAGGCTCCTCAAGGAATTCAAATAAAGACTTTTCGAGGTTTCTTGAAATCGCAATTGGTTCTGCATATGAAATCGAAACGCAACTTTTAATTTCTTTTGATTTAGGATTTTTAAATTCTGACAAACTTGAATTTCTAACCGATAAATTAGAAGAAATAGTTAAAATGATTTCAAAATTCAGATCAACACTTAAAATATAAAAGTCTAACAAATCTAAGCAAGTCTAAAAATCTAACTAAGTCTAAAATGAAAATTCTTTCTGACAAAAATAACCTCCAGATATTACACGAAGACAATCACATTATTGTGGTTAACAAACGCGTGGGTGATATTGTGCAGGGAGATAAAACAGGTGATAAACCGTTATCTGATGTTGTGAAAGAATATATTAAGGACAAATACAATAAACCAGGCGATGTTTTTTTGGGAGTAATTCACCGTCTTGACAGACCTACAACAGGAATTGTTGTTTTTGCCAGAACCAGTAAAGCATTAACACGAATGAACGAATTGTTCAGTAATCGTGAAACAAAAAAAACATATTGGGCAGTGGTTAAAAATAAACCTGTGGAAGCAACTGCCAAATTGGTTCATTTTTTAAAAAGAAATGAAAAAAATAATACTTCAAAAGCGCACTTAAAAGAAGTTCCGGATAGTAAACTGGCGAGTCTTGATTACAAAATAATCAAAGAGCTTCAAAATTATACTGCACTCGAAATCAATCTTCATACAGGACGCCACCATCAAATTAGAGCACAATTATCTACAATTGGTTCGCCAATAAAAGGCGATTTAAAATATGGTGCCGACCGCAGCAATCCTGATGGTGGTATTCACCTTCATGCCAGAAAACTTGTTTTTGTTCACCCGGTTTCTAAAGAAAACATAACAATCATAGCGCCAACACCTGACGAGACAATTTGGAACGCGGTTTGATTTTTATGATTTAATTGTTAATTTTTTAAATTTTATCGATTAACTTGCATAGAGAAAAAAACAAGCTTATCATAAAATGGACTATAAAAACGACATCGGATACAGAAAAGAAACGCTGAAAAAATTGTTATATAACATTCAAAAAAGCGAGGATTTAATTGTAAAAGCGTTGTATGATGATTTTAAAAAGCCTGAATTTGAAGCTGTTTTAACTGAAACTAATTATGTCATTTCAGAACTGAAGGACACTATAAAAAACCTTCGTACGTGGGCAAAACCAAAAAATGTTTTCCCATCATTACTTAATTTTCCATCTACAGATTATATTTATAAAGAACCTTATGGAAATGTTTTGGTTATAGCGCCTTGGAATTATCCGTTTCAATTGGCTTTATGCCCATTAATTTCTGCAGTTGCAGCAGGAAACAGAGTAGTTTTAAAACCTTCAGAACTTACTCCGCATACTTCTGCTATTATTGCTAAAATTATCGAAAAAACATTTCACATCAATCATGTTGAAGTTTTTGAGGGCGGAGTCGAAGTTTCAAATCAATTACTGGCAAAACGCTGGGATTATATTTTCTTTACCGGAAGCGTTTCTGTTGGAAAAATTGTTGCCAAAGCTGCAGCAGAACATCTTACTCCGGTTACGTTAGAATTAGGTGGGAAAAATCCTTGTATCATTGATGAAACTGCCAACTTAAAACTGGCTGCCAAACGTATTGTCTGGGGAAAATTCATGAATGCCGGACAAACCTGTATTGCCCCTGATTATATATTGGTTCAAAAAAACATGAAAGTAAATTTCATTAAATTTTTAATGGAAGAGATCATAAAAGCATACGGAAAAAAGATAGACAAATCTCCCGATTTGGCCCGCATTATAAACACCAAAAACTGGCTTCGTCTGGATAGTATGATCGACCGTGACAAAGTAATTTTTGGAGGAGAAACAAATGCAGCCAATCTTTATATTTCTCCAACATTAATTGAAGATCCTGATTTAGATAGTGCCGTGATGAAAGAAGAAATTTTCGGACCTATACTTCCTATTTTAACTTACGAAACTGAAGCAGAGATAGAAAATGTAGTAAACCGTTATGAAAAACCTCTGGCTTTCTATGTTTTTAGCGAAAATGACACATTTGCAAAAAAACTAATTACCACTTACTCTTTTGGAGGCGGCTGCATCAATGATACTGTGGTTCATTTCTCAAACAAACGACTGCCTTTTGGCGGCGTTGGTCATAGCGGAATCGGGGCTTATCATGGTCAGTTGAGTTTTGATATATTCTCACATCATAAAGCAATTGTAAAAAAAGCAAACTGGTTAGATCTGCCTATGCGATATGCTCCTTACAAAGACAAATTAACTTCGCTTAAGCGTTTATTAGACTGGTTATAAGCAGCGAAAACAATTTCGTAATGTTTTATAGATTTTAATACTGGATTGATAAAAAATATTATATTTACGTCAAAAGTATCACACTAAAATCACCAGAATATAAAACAATTCTACGAAAAAAATGAAATCTACTCTTGACCAAATCGAAGACATTAAAAGTAATGGCTACAACCTTGATTTTTCAGCTGTTTTCAATCACGCTTTCGAAAATTTCAAAAAAATATCACTTTACTCCGCTTTAATTATACTTGTTTTTTCATTCGTTTTCGGAATTGCAATTATTGGAATTATAGCTGCTGTATATGGTGCAGAAAGTATCTCACAAGAGTTTTTTGAGAATCTTGAAACTCAAAAACTGTCTTATGCCGAAATATTAATCTCTACAGTTGGAGTTTCTTTTGTAACAGCTTTATTAGCGCCTTTTGGAGCCGGGTTTCTAAAAATGGCAGATTGTGCAGATAAAGATGAAGAATTTAATGTTTCTACTATTTTCAGCTATTACAAAGCACCTTATTTTATTCAGTTATTCACTGCTACTTTAATTATAGCCGCAGTCAGTACAGCAATTTCAAACGCTCTTGAAACTACAGGGTTTATCTTTTTTGGGCCTGCACTTTCAGCTTGTATTAATTTTTTCACTTATCTGTGTATTCCATTAATCATTTTCGGAAATTTAAAAGCTTTAGATGCTATTAAATCAAGTATTATAGTTGTTGCCAGAAATCCTCTTATGATCTTTTTAGTGTTCCTAATCGGATTTATAGGGTCAGCAGTTGGCTTTTTTGCTTGTTGCGTTGGAATACTTTTTACACTTGTTTTTAATACATCAATGACATACGCAACCTATTTTGCCATTTTTACAGTTGAAGAAAAAGAAGATTCAATTGACTCAATCGGCCGATGGGACGATATGTAAAAAATCGAAAATTCGAAATTAACAAAAGAGCTTAACCTACTCTTTTTAGAATTTTCAAAAAAATGCTATTTACTAAACCACACATACCCCAAAATCTATGGTAGAAAGCTATAGTTTTTATAATACTTTGATTTCAGGAATTGCCAGTTTTGGTGATACCCTGAGATCTATTATTACAAGCTGGTATGTTCTTACGCCTGATATTATTTTTTACAACAATCCTAAACTTATCCTGCTAGGATTATCCTTATTTAGTTTTCTAAGTATTTTAATTTACCAGTTCTTTAAAATTAAAACCCGTATTGGGAATTTCATCGAAAAGAAACGCGAAAATGATACCATAAACAAAGAATACAAACTCTATGTTTTATTCTTTGGAATTGCGATTATCTTAATCGAAATTATCAATGAAATTTTCAAAATAAGACCTGCCAGCTTATTAACCACAAATGTTTCTATTGGCTTTTTTGTTTTATTTATTTACCTCTTAACAGATAAAGTAAAATTTCTAAGCGAAAGTATTCAGAAGAATTTTATAATTGGTTTTTTCATATATATCCTATATGTTGTTCATAATATCATATACCTGCCACATGATGTTATCCCGATAATTACCTTTTTAATTTCATTTTTCTTTTCGTACAGCATTTTAAAACCCATAAAAGTATACTGGGTCTTTGTGGGGCTTACTTTTGTGTTTCTGACTATTACAATTGTTTTCAAATTAATCCCTTTAAAATCATCCATTTTACTTGTTAACTATTGCATTTTAATATTTGTTATAAATCAGGTAAAATATGCCGTTTTATTGCATAACAGAGATAATTTCAGGTTTACTAATGAGATTGTACACAAAGGAAATTCGCTGACAATTGCAACAAACGAAAATGGACATCTGCTGTTTTGCAGCGAAACTGTCATTTCTATTTTAGGCTATCATCCGGACGAAATGATGGGAATGGAATTCTGGCGACTTACTGAAGATTCTGAATTCAGCAGAGAGAATTATCACAATAATTATATCGACAATAGATTATATATCCGAAAATTAAAGAATAAAAAAGGAGAATACAAATACATTCAATGGAAGGATAAAAAATTCTCTGACAAACTAATTATTAGTATTGGTCAGGATGTCACAGAGCAAATTATTGTTCAGGATCAATACAAAAACCTGATTCAGACTGCAACAGATATTATATTCGAAATAAGCATACAAGGTCATTTCACCTTTATAAATGAGTTTGGTTATGCAATCTTGGGTTATTCTGATAATGAAATCCTTCGCAAACATTATTCTAATTTTATTCATGATGATTACATTAGAAATGCCGTAGATTTCTATGAAAATCTCGAACAAAATGTGGGTCATTATCCAACAATTGAAATTCCGGTTTTAAAGAAAAACGGCGAGGAATTATGGATCTCTCAAAAAGTAATTATTCGCAAAAATGATTTGGGCGAAACAACAGGTTTTGCCGGAATTGCCAGAGATATTACAAAAATAAAAAACATCGAAAACGAAAAGAAAAGACGTTTAGAAAAAATTGAAGCCTATAATTCTTCGACCAAAAAACTCTCTACAACCGATTTTAGAGAATTTGATAACCTTCAGACGGTTATTGATTTTATTATTGAAGAAGCGGCTACAGTTTCAAAAGCAAATCGCGTAAGTTTCTGGAAATTTTCAAATGATATTATAGCCTGCAAAAATCTGTTTAGCAGAGATAATCAAACATTAGAAGATAAAAACATTCTGGACAAAGAAGCGTACCCAATCTATTTTGAAACGCTAAAAAGCAAAGCAATTATTAACGCTCCAGATGTTTTTGACAAACTGGAAACCTCAGAGTTTCAGGAAATTTATTTCACCAAAAATAAAATCAAGTCAATGCTTGATGTTCCTATTTTCTTAAATGGACAACTTGCCGGTGTTGCCTGTCTTGAAAGTACAGGAGAAAAAAGAGAATGGGATAATGAAGATATCAATTACGCCAAAACTATTGCCGATGTAATTTCGCTGGCTATATCTTCGCAAATGCGCTTAAAAGCAGAAAGAAAACTCGAACTTAAGAGCGAGCTGCTTTCGGCATTGGCACTTTGTACAGAAAAGTTTTTATTGAGTCAGAGTCCGGAAAAAATGTTTCAGGAAACCTACGAAATTGTTGGAAAAGCTTCAAAAGTAGATCACATTTTTTATTATGAAAAAGACCTTGAAACTAATCTAATCAGTCAAAAGCACAAATGGTCGAGAGATGGAGTTAAGCATCAAATAACGGAATTACAAAGTTTTTCTGAAGAAGATTTAAAAGAAATTACCCTTCATTCGCAAAACAAAAAAATTCTAAAGACACTGACTAAAAATCTTGAAGATACTTTTTTCAAAAAATTATTAGTTGCAAATGATATTAAATCGATATTAATTCTTCCGTTATATACCAATAATATATTTTCCGGATTTATTGGTTTTGATGACTGTACCAGAGAAAGAAAATGGACAGATGATGAAATTAATATTTACCAGACATTAGCCAATAACATCTCTTCGGCTTTAGACCGAAATCGAAATCAGGCAAAAATCAAGGAAAGTGAAGATGCTATTAAAGCGAAAGAACTGGCCGAAGCTGCAAACAAATCAAAATCAGATTTCCTAGCCAATATGTCGCATGAAATTCGAACTCCATTAAATGGAATCATCGGATTTACGCATTTATTGATGAAAACCAATCTTGAAGAAATTCAGGAAAAGTACATGACAACCATTAATCAATCGGCGCACTCGCTGCTTGAAATTATCAATGATATTCTGGATTTTTCTAAAATTGAAGCCGGAAAACTGGAACTTTTTATCGACTTGTACGATCTTCAAAAAATATTGGGGCAAATATTTGATTTGATTATATACGAATCCAATCAAAAAAATCTTCAACTGGAATTAAATATAGATCCAAATGTGCCTAAATACATTTGGACCGATATTGTTCGTTTGAAACAAATCCTTATCAACCTTTTATCCAATGCGGTAAAATTCACCAATGAAGGTTCGATAAAATTGAATGTTACCACTCTTGAAAACAAATCAGATGACAATTATATCATTCGTTTTTCAGTAGTTGATACCGGAATTGGAATTTTAGAAAAAAATCAAAAGAAAATTTTCAAAGCCTTTTCGCAGGAAGATAGCTCTACAACGCGAAAATTTGGCGGAACCGGTTTAGGATTAACCATTTCGAACCAATTGCTCGCTTTGATGGAAAGCCGCTTACAATTAAAAAGTAAAATCAATGAAGGAAGTACTTTTTATTTTGATTTGAATCTAAGAATAAGCCACGAAACAATCAATGAAAAGTTCAGAGAAATCATAAACAGAAACAATCCTGAATATGCTTTGAGTTATAATTCGAATCAGAAAAAAGTAGTCATTCTGATTGTAGAAGACAACAAAGTAAATATGCTTCTGCTAAAAACAATCGTAAAAAACTTAAATATCAATTCTATCATTTTTGAATGCGAAAATGGTTATGAGGCCGTTAAGCAAATAGAAGCGATTAATCCGAATTTAATATTCATGGACATTCAAATGCCAATTATGAATGGTTATGAAGCCACAAAAGCAATCAGAGTAACTAAAATTGGAAAGTCTATCCCGATTATTGCCGTAACTGCCGGTGCAGAAAAAGAAGAAAGAAACAAATGCCTAGCCTCAGGAATGAACGATTACATTTCAAAACCAATTATTCGGGGCACCGTAGAAGAAGCTTTGCGAAAATGGCTCAAATAGTTGAAAACAAATCATCTTAAAAAAGCCTTAATTCCTAAAAAATATATAAATTCGTATTAAATAATACACAATAAGTTAAAATTCAATTTACTATGAAATGGCAAGGCAGAAGACAAAGTGATAATGTAGAAGACAGAAGATCAATTTCTGGCGGAAAAGTTGCCGTAGGAGGAGGAATTATTGGAATAATAATTTTGCTGCTAAATGTTTTTGGCGGTGAAACAGGCCAGCAGATTGCTCCAATTTTAGAACAAATGCAAGGCGGACAGCAAACTCAAACTGAAGCCGCAGCTCCGTTAAGCAAGGAAGATGAAGAAATGGGTAACTATGTTAGAGTTGTTCTGGCTGATAACGAAGACATTTGGAGTAAAATTTTTGAAGAAAATGGCATGACCTACAAAAAACCAAAATTGGTCCTTTTTAGAGGTTCTGTAAATACGGCTTGTGGCGGAGCATCATCTGCATCCGGACCATTTTATTGCCCGGGCGATCAAAAAGTATATATAGATTTAGGTTTCTTTGAGGAACTAAAAACTAAATTTGGCGCCAAGGGTGGTGATTTTGCCATTGCGTACGTTATAGCACACGAAATTGGTCATCACATACAAACCCTACTAGGAACTTCTGCAAAAATGCGTCAGGCGCAAGAAGGAAAAAGCGAAGCTCAGGCTAATAAACTTTCTGTGGCACTAGAACTTCAGGCCGATTTTTATGCCGGAGTCTGGACGCATTACAATCAGGAAAATTTAGATTTAGGCGATATAGAAGAAGCATTAAGTGCAGCAAACGCAGTTGGTGATGATGCAATACAGAGTAAAATGCAAGGACAAGTAGTTCCGGATTCTTTTACCCATGGTACATCAGAACAAAGAATGTATTGGTTTAAAAAAGGACTTAAAACCGGCGACATTAAACAAGGCACTACCTTTGAGGAAATTCGATAATACACTACCAAATATAATAACCATTAAAAGCACAACTTTGCAGTTGTGCTTTTTTTAAATCCCAATATTTTAAATTCCAAATTCCAATCTCTTTGAGATAAATTCCAATAAAAAAATTCCAAACTCCAAATTCCTTCTTCTATTATAGATTTCAAAAACAATAACAAAGCATTAATAATTTAACTAATACTTTTAGACATTAGAGCGCTATTGGGATTTGGAATTTGAAAATATTGGAATTTGTTTTCGACTGAAAACAAAAAAAGCCTTGAATTTCTTCAAGGCTTTAAATCTGGGTGGCTGACCGGGTTCGAACCGGCGACCCGCGGCACCACAAACCGCTACTCTAACCAGCTGAGCTACAACCACCATTTTTCTGCTTAGCGAGTGCAAATATAGAACAAAGGTTGAGTTCTACAAAGAAAAAAATGAAAAATTTACAATAAATTTTCTAAACTATTGACTGCCAAACATCTTTCAACAGTAAAACCTTCAGCAAAATCTTTCCCAACAAGCCTTCCTAAGTCCTGCGCACGATAATTCAGGCTTTCAAAGAAGTTTTTACTTGTAATTGGCGTAGCTGGTTCGCTTGAATTCGGATCATAAAATTGCGTTTTATAAGCCGAAATCGCTTCAACCTTCTTTTTTTCGAATCCTGTAATGTCTACAACAAAATCAGGAACAATATTTTTCCACTGAATATAGTGATAAACTACTTTTGGTCTCCAGGCTTCCTGTTGCTCTCCATCAATCGAAGTTTCAATTTTCATTAGTCCAGATAAAAAACAAGCATCAGAAACTAATTTGCTTCCTTTTCCGTGATCAATATGGCGATCATCAATTGCGTTACACAATACAATTTCTGGTTTGTACTTGCGAATCATTTTTATCACTTCTAACTGATGCTTTTCATCATTTACAAAAAAGCCATCACGCATTGCTAAATTTTCACGCACCAGAACCCCTAAAATCTTCGCTGCATCTTTCGCCTCCTGATCTCTTGTTTCTGCCGTTCCACGCGTTCCTAACTCGCCACGCGTTAAATCAACAATACCTACTTTTTTCCCAAGGGAAACTTCTTTTAAAATCGTTCCGGCACAACCCAACTCTACATCATCCGGATGTGCACCAAAGGCTAATATATCTAATTTCATTTTTGCTTTTTGTTTGTTTATTTTGTTTCAGGTTTCAAGTTTTCTTAGCCAATATGTCAGGCTGAGCGGAGTCGAAGCCCTTTACGCCCTTCGACTTCGCTCAGGGTGACACTGCTTATGAAACTTTAAACTATTTTCGTAATACTCTTTTCATCGTCATTGATTTATTGACGCTTTCCTCCCATTCATTTTCCGGGATACTTTCTTTTGTAATACCGCAGCCCATATATAAAATGGCTTTATTTTCCTGAATCTGCATGCTTCGTAAATTTACAAATAAATCAGAGCTTGCATTACCACCATCAAAAGTGCTGTTTAATTCTCCTAAAAATCCGGTATAGAACGTTCTGTCATAATTTTCGTTTTCTATTAAAAAAGCTTTTGCTTTCTTTTTAGGCAAACCACAGACCGCCGGAGTTGGATGCAAAGTATCGATTACTTCTTCTAAAGTCGAATTCTCTTTTAAAACTCCCGAAATATCAGTTTTAATATGCCAGATCGAACCGGCTTTCAAACTATAAGGCTCAGAAACTACAACAGAAGCCGCAAATTCCCTAAGTCGTTTTACGATAAAATCAGTTACGTATTGCTGTTCGTCTTTTTCTTTTTGCTGCCAGATAATTTCAGATTGCAAAGTATCTTTCTGCGTTCCCGCCAAAGCCATGGTTTCAAAAACATTTCCATTAGCTTTTAAAAGTTTTTCAGGCGTTGCTCCCATCCAGAGTCCAATTTTTGGATGAAAAAAACAATAACAAAATGTAGCCGGATATAATTGAACCAAATGCTGAAAAGTTTCAACAAAGTCAAAGTCACTCAAAGGTACTTCTTCGCTTCTCGATAAAACTACTTTTTTGAATTCTTCATTTTTTATCGCCTGAATTCCCTGCGCCACCAAATATTCAAATTGAAATTTAGCTTCACGATCAAAATTCAAATCATCAATTTCGATTGGCTCAATTGAAGTTATTTCTTTTTCAGCCGTAATAATTTCAGATTCGTTTTCAGGAATTAAGATCAGTTGCTTTTCATCAAAAGAAGCAAAAACAAATCCTTTTTCGCTGTAATCAGAAACTTTGTATAAAGTATTATTTTGCTGCAAAATCCCAATAAGATTGGAAGTATTGGGTTTTGAATAAAGTACAAAAGGTAAATTTTGTTCTTTATGATTTTTAATTTTTAAGAAAAATGGATTCATAATTTATTCACTTTTCTTTCTGTCCAAAACCATATTCGTCAATTTGCAAAGCGAAATCAAATTCCCTTCTTCATCGGTAATTTTAATTTCCCATAAATGAAGACTTCTTCCTTTATGAATAATTCTGGCGGTTCCAAAAACATAACCTTCGCGAATACTTTTTAGGTGATTTGCCGAAATCTCGATTCCTCTTACCTCCTGCTCTTTCGGATTGATAAAAAAGAAAGAAGCCGCACTGCCTACACTTTCTGCCAAAGCAACAGAAGCACCGCCATGCAACAACCCCATTGGCTGATGAACACTTGGATTTACAGGCATTTTTGCAGTTAAAAAATCTTCTCCGGCGTCAATATATTCTATTTTTAGCGTTTCCATCAAAGTGTTTTTAGAAAACTCATTGCATCGTGCTAAAATCTGTTCTTTTGTATAATTCATTAAAATGGACTTTAAAAACGTAAAATTAAAGAAAGATAAGACACAAATTTAAAAATCAGATTTTAAAATTAAAATTGAACTTCAAACCTGTAAGTTTTTTGCTATTTTTACAAAAACTATCAAAATCTCGGGTTAAACTTTTTTTACCACAAATTACACGAATTTGCACAAATTAAATTCGGGAAATTGGCGTAATTCGTGGCAAAAAGAACACTTAATTTGTAGCAAAAAACTATTTAAATGCGTCAATACTTTATATTTTTTATTTTCGGAATAATTTTGGCTTTCAGCTCTTGTCGAACTGATTTTGATACTGTTGCGAGTACCGGAGATTTAAAATTCTCAAAAGATACAGTGTATCTGGATACTGTTTTTAAAAACATTGGTTCCAGCACGTATCAGTTAAAAGTTTACAATAGAAGCAAAAATGATATTTCGATTCCAACGGTTCAATTCAAAAAAGGATTGAGTTCAAAATACCGAATGACTGTTGACGGAATGAGTGGTAATAACGGAAAGATTTTTAACAACGTTACGCTTCTGGCAAAAGACAGCTTGTATATTTTTATTGAAACAACCGCAGATGTTACAGATGCCAACCCAACTGATTTTTTATATACCGATGAAATTCAGTTTGACAGCGGCGCAAATTTGCAAGAAGTCGCTTTGGTTACACTGATTCAGGATGCTGTTTTCCTGTATCCAAACCAAAATCCTGATGGAACAAAAGAAAAAATCAAAATTGACAATAAAGATGTTGATGGATTTTATTTGAATGAAAATGATCCTACAAACGGAAATGAGTTACTTTTTACAAAACAGAAGCCTTACGTAATTTATGGATATGCAGGAGTTCCGGAAAACAAAACCGTAACTTTTGAGGCTGGTTCACGGGTTTATTTTCATACCAATTCGGGCTTATATGTTGGCAATAAAGCAGCTCTTCAAATTAACGGAGACGTTTCAACATCTGATAAACTGGAAAATGAAGTGATTTTTGAAGGCGATCGTTTAGAATCTCTTTACGCTGATATTCCGGGGCAATGGAATTCTATAATTTTAGAAAACGGAAGCAATAACCATTCGATAAATCATCTGACTTTAAAAAATGCTGTCGTTGGTTTAGACATTAGGAATACCATCAATACCATTCAGATTAAAAACACACAAATTTACAATTGTGTCGAGTACGGAATTTTAGCCAAAAATGCCCGAATTACAGGAGAAAACTTAGTTCTAAACTATGCAGGTTTATCCAGTTTATCCTGCGTTTATGGCGGTACTTACAGTTTTACACATTCTACTTTCAATAACAACTGGCAAAGTAATTCTCAATTTGCCGTGAACTTAAGTAATAGTCTTGCCGGAGCAACTCCCGAGACAAATCCGCTGACTCAGGCTACTTTTAATAATTGTATCATTTATGGTTCGGCAACAAATGAATTCAATGTAGACAAAAACACTAATGCAGCATTTGTCTTTCAACTAAACAATTGTTTACTAAAATTCAGCAGTTCAACCACAAATCCTAATTATCAATTTAAAACTGATACAGAGCATTACAACAATATTATTCTGAATGAAAATCCTAAGTTTTACAATGCTGCGCAGAACAAATTCAACATTGATAAAAGTTCTGCCGCTTTCGCGAAAGGAAATCAGGCGTATTTAATTCCATTGGACATTTTAGGAATCACCAGAACTTCTCCTCCGGATTTGGGTGCATATCAAAGTAAGGATTTCCCGAAGTAATTTATTTTTCCACAAAGACGCGAAGGTTTTAATCTCGCAAAGGCGCAAAGGCGCCAAGATTTCATGCATAACTTTAAAAAAAACTTTGCGCCTTTGCGACTTTGCGAGCCAAATACAATCCCAGTTTATAAACTTAAATTTGTATACAAAATTTAGCGCTTTCGCGCCTTCGTGACAATCAAAAACCACCCGTAAGAAAATATAGCTAAAATTAAACATTGCTTAACGCAACGTATTCATAAAAATAGTAGATTTGTTATAATACTTGAATTAACTTTCTAAAAATCAGATTTTTAAAACAAGTAAAACAACCCAAATCTTAAACTATAAATTATGAAAAAAAACTACTTTTTACTGTTATTGCTATCCACAGCAATTGGTTTTTCTCAAATTCCTTCCGGTTATTACAATACAGCAACCGGAACTGGTTACACTTTAAAAACCCAATTATACAACATTATCAAAGGTCATACTGATAATGGATATGCGGGTTTATACACGACTTATCAAACTTCTGATGTTGACAATTTTTACGAAAACGACGGAACTGTTTTAGATATGTATTCTGAAAATCCATCAGGTTCAGATCCCTACAATTACAGTACAGGAAGCACGCAAAGATGCGGAAGTTATTCTGTTGAAGGCGATTGCTACAACAGGGAACACATTATTCCGCAATCAGTTTTTAACGAACAATCTCCAATGGTTTCCGATGCTCATTTTATAACTCCAACTGATGGAAAAGTAAACGGAATACGTTCTAATTATCCGCACGGAACGGTAAGTTCTGCCACTTACACCTCTCAAAACGGAAGCAAATTAGGATCAAGTTCGGTATCCGGATATTCGGGAACTGTTTTTGAACCTGTAAATGCTTTCAAAGGTGATATTGCCAGAATGTACTTTTATTTTGCAACACGTTACGAAAATACTGTTGCCGGATATTCATATGCAATGTTTAACGGCACAAGTAATCAAGTGTTTACGACTGCATTTTTAAATCTTCTTTTAGCCTGGAACGCACAAGATCCTGTAAGCGCAAGAGAAATTACAAGAAACAATGCGATCTATGCACGTCAAGGCAATAGAAATCCTTATATCGATCATCCGGAATATGTAAATCAAATTTGGGGAGGCACTCCATCTGGAGATACTCAGGCTCCAACTGCACCAGCGAGTCTGGCTTCAACATCAAATACAGCAACTTCTGTTTCACTTAGCTGGACTGCTTCAACAGATAATGTTGCGGTAACAGGATATGACGTTTATGCTAACAGTGTTTTAAAAACAACTGTTTCTGGAACAACCGCTACAATAACTGGCTTAACAGCTTCAACAACATATTCCATTTACGCAAAAGCAAAAGATGCAGCTGGAAATACTTCTTCTTCTAGCAATACAATTTCGGTTACGACCAGCAGCAGCGGAACAGGAACAGCAACAGATTTACTTTTCTCTGAATATATTGAAGGTTCAGGAAACAATAAAGCTTTAGAAATTGCCAATAATACCGGAAGTTCTGTAAGTCTATCTGCTTACACTATAAAAAAACAAACCAACGGAGCTGGTTCATGGAGCACAGGTTTAGCTTTGAGCGGAACTTTGGCAACCGGAAGTAAATTTGTAATTGTAAACAGTTCTATTTCTTCAAGCTGTTTTTCTACAAGTTCAGCCAATATTTCGACAACCGCAACTGAATTGACTTTTAACGGAAATGATGCTGTAGGTCTATTCAAGAATGGCGTTTTAATAGACATCATCGGAACTTTTAACGGCGGGACAGCTAATTTTGCGATTGATGTTACTTTGCGACGTAAATCAACCGTAACTTCTCCAAGCACCACTTTCAATTTAAGTTCACAATGGGATTCTTATACTACAGATACTTGTAATAACCTGGCTAGCAAAATGGCACAAACAGCCGAAATCGAAGAAGAGCAAATCATCAATTCTTCAAACGAAATTTTGCTTTATCCAAACCCATCAGATGGCAACTTCACGATCTATTTTAATAATGCAGAAGCACCCTATTCTATCGAGATAATTTCACTATTAGGTCAAAAAATATTCGAGAAATCAAATATTGCAGATTCATTATCAACGATAAATAATTTACCAAAAGGTATCTACATTGTTCATATTAGTAAAGGTTCTGATAATTTCAGTAAAAAAATCATCATCGACTAATTAAAAAATGAGTGCTTACCAAATTTAAAGCGGCAATATTGCCGCTTTTTTTTATTGCCATGAGAGAATATTCTCAAAAACAGATTTTTTATGTACTTTCAGATTTCGATAATTTTGCAGACTTACACTACTCAAAACGCGAAAATATCAAACTGGAATTTTGATTTCTTATTTCTTAAATATTATTTTTTCTTCGCAGATTTAGCAATATAGCAGATGATGCAACTCTTCGTTTTTTAATAAAATTTACAAAATTCAGGAAAGCCACAAACCTTTTGATTTTGCGACTTTTTGGTAAAAAAAATGCAAGAAAAAGGCAACTTTATTTTTTTTTGAAAGAGATGGTTTTCAAATTTGCGCTTACTATTTATTTACACTAAATTTGCACCTTCAAAACAACAAACTACACAAATGATCCATTTCTTTGAAAACCAAAGCAAAACTGTTTTTGCCGTACAAACGCAAAACGAAATTTCAGCTCAAGACATTTCAAAATTAAACTGGCTTTTTGCCGACTCTAATATGATCGAAAAATCCGCATTGACGGGTTTTTTTGTTGGTCCACGCGCCACTATGATCACACCATGGAGTACAAATGCTGTAGAAATCACTCAGAATATGGGTGTTCCGGGCATTATCAGAATTGAAGAATTTCATCCTGCAACGGCTGATTTCAATGATTTTGATCCGATGCTTTTTCAAAAATTCAACGAATTAGATCAGGAAATCTTCACTATCAACATTCAGCCAGAACCAATTTTGGAGATTGATGATATCGCTACTTACAACAAAGTTGAAGGTTTAGCTTTAAGCGAAGAAGAAGTTGAATACTTAAACAATCTTTCGACTAAACTAGGAAGAAAATTAACTGATTCTGAGATTTTTGCTTTCTCACAAGCGAATTCAGAGCACTGTCGTCACAAAATTTTCAACGGAACTTTTGTAATTGATGGTGAAGAAAAAGAAACTTCTCTTTTCAAATTAATCAAAAAAACATCTCAGGAAAATCCTAACGATATTGTTTCTGCTTACAAAGACAACGTTGCTTTTGTAAAAGGACCAAAAGTGCAGCAATTTGCACCAAAATCGGCTGATAAACCTGATTTTTACGAAATAAAAGAATTTGATTCGGTTTTATCTTTAAAAGCCGAAACACACAATTTCCCAACAACAGTTGAACCTTTTAACGGAGCTGCAACAGGATCTGGAGGAGAAATTCGTGACCGTTTAGCAGGTGGTCAAGGTTCTTTGCCATTAGCAGGAACTGCGGTTTACATGACGTCTTATTCTCGTTTGAACGATGACAGAAAATGGGAAAATGCTCTTGAAGAAAGAAAATGGTTGTACCAAACTCCAATGGATATCTTGATCAAAGCTTCAAACGGAGCTTCTGATTTCGGAAATAAATTCGGTCAGCCGCTTATTACAGGTTCTGTTTTAACTTTCGAACATGGAGAAAACGACCGTAAAATTGGTTACGATAAAGTAATCATGCAAGCGGGCGGAATTGGATACGGAAAATTAAATCAAGCGATAAAAAAGAAACCACAAGAAGGTGATAAAATCGTAATTCTTGGTGGAGAAAATTATAGAATCGGAATGGGTGGTGCTGCAGTTTCTTCTGCAGATACAGGCGCTTTCGGTTCAGGAATTGAGTTGAATGCAATTCAGCGTTCAAACCCGGAAATGCAAAAACGTGCTGCAAACGCCATTCGTGGTTTAGTAGAAAGCGACAATAACCCAATTGTTTCGATTCACGATCACGGTGCGGGCGGACACTTAAACTGTCTTTCTGAATTGGTGGAAGAAACCGGAGGTTTGATCGATTTAGATAAATTGCCTGTTGGTGACCCTACTCTTTCTGCAAAAGAAATTATCGGTAACGAATCTCAGGAAAGAATGGGATTGGTTATTGGTCAAAAAGATATCGATACTTTACAAAGAATTGCTGACAGAGAGCGTTCGCCAATGTATCAGGTTGGAGATGTTACGGGCGATCACCGTTTTACTTTTCAATCGAAATCAAATGGTTCAAAACCGATGGATTACGCTTTAGAAGATTTCTTCGGAAGTTCTCCAAAAACGGTTATGACTGATAAAACGATCGACAGAAAATATGCTGATGTTTCGTATTCAGCAAATGATTTCGAAAGTTATTTAAAAGACGTTTTACGTTTAGAGGCTGTTGCTTCAAAAGACTGGTTGACCAACAAAGTGGACCGTTGTGTTGGAGGAAGAGTTGCGAAACAACAAAATGCAGGTCCGTTACAATTGCCATTGAACAATGTTGGTGTAATGGCTTTGGATTATTTAGGAAAAGAAGGAATCGCAACTTCTATCGGGCACGCTCCTATCGCGGCTTTGATTGATCCTGTTGCAGGATCTAGAAATGCAATTGCAGAATCTTTATCAAACATTATCTGGGCGCCAATTAAAGACGGAATGAAAGGAATTTCATTGTCTGCAAACTGGATGTGGGCTTGTAAAAACGAAGGTGAAGATGCTCGTTTATACGCTGCTGTTGAAGGTTGTTCTGAATTTGCAATCGAATTGGGAATCAATATTCCAACTGGAAAAGATTCACTTTCGATGAAACAAAAATATCCAAACGACGAAGTAATCGCGCCGGGAACGGTTATTATTTCGGCTGGAGGAAACTGTACTGATATCAGAAAAGTAGTTGAACCTGTTTTACAGAAAAACGGAGAATCAATTTATTATATCAATTTATCTCAGGATGATTTCAAATTAGGAGGATCTTCTTTTGCACAAATCAGAAATACAATCGGAAAAGAAACGTCTACTATTAAAGACGCTTCTTTCTTTAAAAATGCATTTAATACACTTCAGGAATTAATCGGCGAAAGCCAAATTTTAGCCGGACACGATATCGGAAGCGGTGGTTTGATCACCACTTTATTAGAAATGTGTTTTGCTGATGTAAATCTTGGAGCAAAAATTGATTTCAGCACATTCACAGAAAAAGATCTATTGAAAATCCTTTTCGCAGAAAACATCGGAATTGTATTTCAGGCAAAATCGGACGCAGCTATTGAAGCTAAATTAAATGCTAACAACATCGAATTCTTCAAATTAGGTTCAGTTCAGGGAACTGCAGTTTTGGAATTTGGAATTTATAAATTGGATATTCCGACTTATAGAGACATTTGGTTTGAAACTTCTTATTTATTAGATCAAAAACAATCTAAAAACGGAAGAGCTCAGGCACGTTTCGAAAACTATAAAAATCAAGTTTTAAATTATACTTTCCCTGCACATTTTACAGGAAAAGCACCTGTAATCTCAGCTGGAGCCGCGAGACCAAAAGCAGCTATTATTCGTGAAAAAGGAAGTAATTCTGAGCGTGAAATGGCAAATGCTATGTACTTAGCCGGATTTGACGTAAAAGACGTTCACATGACCGATTTAATTTCTGGCCGTGAAACATTGGAAGATATTCAGTTTATTGGAGCTGTTGGTGGATTCTCTAACTCTGACGTTTTAGGTTCTGCTAAAGGTTGGGCTGGAGCTTTCAAATACAACGAAAAAGCAAATACGGCATTGAAAAACTTCTTCAAAAGAGAAGACACTTTATCTGTTGGAATCTGTAACGGTTGCCAATTGTTTATGGAATTAGAAGTAATTAATCCAGAGCACGAAATTCACGGAAAAATGCACCATAACGAAAGTAACAAACACGAGAGTATCTTTACTTCTGTAAAAGTTCAGGAAAACAATTCGGTTATGTTGTCAACTTTGGCAGGAAGCACTTTAGGAGTTTGGGTTTCTCACGGAGAAGGTAAATTCAAATTGCCTTATGCAGAAGATCAATACAACATTGTTTCTAAATATGCTTACGAAGGATATCCGGCAAACCCAAATGGTTCTGATTATAACACGGCAATGATGTGTGACAAAACCGGAAGACATTTGGTTATGATGCCTCACATTGAGCGTTCTACTTTCCAATGGAACTGGGCGCACTATCCAAAAGACAGAAACGACGAAGTTTCTCCTTGGCATGAAGCGTTTGTAAACGCCAGAAAATGGATTGAAAAGAACTAGAATACAACAAAACATATGACTACTAAAAACGTTCAGAAAATTCTGAACGTTTTTTTTTGTTTAACAAATGTTTATACATTTGAAAAATAAACTTTTAAAACTAAAGCTTCTCTTACAAAGAGTTACAACTGTTTATCTTCAAAAAAAAATGTATAACAACTTTAAAAAAAATTAGACATATGTTAAAAAATTACTTAAAACTAACTTTAGCCTTATTTATTTTCAATTATCATTTCTCTTTTGCCCAATGTACACCCGCAAAAGATTCAGAAATGGCAAAATATGAAAGACTTTCACAAACTCAGGACCCGCAGGGCTGTGCACAATGCGGAATGTTAGCGCTCTATTTTTGTAGCGCCAAATACTGCGTAAAAAGTGAAGATGTTAGTAAAGTGGGCACTTTGATTTCTGCATGTAAACAAAACATTATAAACATGGGGCAACCCTATTGTTGCCCCGACTATTTAAACAAAGAGCCTGAATGGGGAATAATGGGTGAAGCACCAAATGCCACATCTTCCGGAAAACTTGGCGGAGTTTCAAATCCGGCAGTTACAGGCAATGATGCCAGTACCGCAAATCTATTGGCAAATTCTGCAGTTTTAATAGGCTCTTTACTTGATTCCGGTTCTACATCCGGAGCTTCCAACCTTAGTAGTTTAAATAGTTATGTTCAAGGGCAACAGCTTGCAGAAGCCACAACAGCGATAATTGACTTGTTTTCAGCTTCTCCTGAACAAAAAGCAAAAAAAGAACAAGAAAGAATAGCAGCAGAAAAAAGAGCTGAAGAATATCGAAAAATAGAACTTCAGAAGAAAATAGAAAATGAAAATAATGCCAAAATAGATTTTCAAAAAACGGTACTGCAAAAATTAAAAAATACAGACGAGGTGGATAGATCCAATATCGTAATTTGGGGTATGGATAATTATATTTCCGATAAATACAACTATGACGTAAGGGATATGATTCCTGAATGGAAAACCTGGATGAATCAGTCTGTACAAAACAACAATAAATTTGTCAGCACAGTATTTGCCGGTAAAACATTAGGTCTAAATTTTAATAAATTCAATTATGACTTAGGCTTAACAACGGATCAAGCGATACAAATACTAGAGAAAATTGCAAATAGTGAAACAGAATACAGAACTTATTTAGGCATTAGCTGGGATATTGAAAAGAAAACAATTAAAACAAAATCTAAAAAGAAAACCATTAGTAAAGATATACTATCATACAAAATAGACGAGGTTTTCGAAAATACTGCCGCTTTAAGTGGTGGTCTGCAAAAAGGGGATATTGTTTTAAAAATCAATAATAATTATATTGATAATATAGACAAACTGATTAGAAGTTTTAAACCCGGAGATAAAATTGATCTTACTTTTACAAGAAACAATAAAGAGTACACCAAAAATATCACCTTAGGAAGTGTAGCAAAAGACAACCACAATGTTGAAGCCATGATTATTCTTGCAAATTATTTTAATACCAAGGCAAAAGGAAATAATCCTGAGAAAGCACTTTATTATTTTACTAAAGCTGCCGAAAACGGAAGCCCTAACGCCATGTATGCTTTAGGTGAAATTTATCAGAAAAATATATTTGGAGATAAAAAACTAAACGTAAAGTATAAATTCAAAAAAAATGAAGAATTTGCAATGGAGTGGTATCATAAAAGTATTTTAAATACAAACTACACAGCTTCATTATTGCATCAATATTATAAAAACGGAACTTACTTTGAACCAAAGGCATTTGATGAACTTATTACGATGTATAAAAAAGGTATTGGTTGCGAAAAAAACATTAAAAAATCTGAGGAAATTGCAGAAATAAAAAAGACCTATACTGACCAATTTGCAATAAAATAATTTTCGCAGAAATATGAAGTAATTGTAATTGCAAAAAATATATTAAGAACAACTAGAAAACATTTTTTTACCAAGAGCGCCCGAATTTATGGGGCGCTTTTTTGTTTTCTTTCGCCAATCTTGTCATTTCGACGAAGGAGAAATCACACTAGAAACTCGACAAAGATTGGTCATTGAAATTAGAACACAGATTTTACGGATTCGCTTTCGCGAAAACGCGGATTTAAACGGATTTTTTATTTCTGTGTCATTTCGACGAAGGAGACCCGAGCGATAGCGAATAGGCGAAGCAAATCTCCGCACAAAACGCTACAAAGATTGACGACATACTGTGAGGAGTTTCGTGTGTGATCTCTCCTCCGTCGAGATGACAAACTTTATATTGATTATTTTAATTAAAAGTATTCTAAGATTAATTTAATGGTATCTTAAGACAGCTTAAGCAAGCATAAACATTCGGATAAATATCTTTGTGTTATGATAAAAAGTATTCAAAGTATATCCGCCTTAATTCTCTTATTCAGTATAAGCCAATTTTCTTTTGGTCAAAAAAGCCCTTCTATCAAAGGAAACATTAGCGACGGAAAACTTCCTGTAGAATTCGTTGATGTACTTTTAAAAACAACAACAGATTCAACTAAAGTAGCCCGTTTTGCCGTAACAGATGCGGCAGGGAATTTTGCTTTAGAAAACATCAATTCAGGAGAATATCAATTGCAATTCAAATTAATTGGATTTAAAACCATAACGCAACATATCAAAGTTTTAAACTCACCTGTTTCTATTGGAAATATTGTTTTGCAAAGCGACACTAATTTACTAAATGATGTTGTGGTGACTTCTCAAAAAAAACAAATTCAGAAAACAGAGGAAGGCTTTGTTTTTAATGCTGTTTCTAATATTTCGCAATCCGGAGGAACAGCGACCGACATGCTTAAAAGTATCCCAACCGTAGCCGTTGATGCTGAAGGCGGAATAACGTTAAGAGGGAAATCACCCATGATTCTAATCAACGGTAAAAATTCGGCCATAAAAAGCATGGATCAGATTGCGGCGAGCAGTATCGAAAGTATCGAAATAATCAACAATCCAATGGCAAAATATGATGCCAATGCAGAAAGTGGCATCATCAATATTAAACTTAAAAAAAACAATCAAAACGGATTAAATGGTGCGGTAGCCCTTGGCGCCGGCTTTGGTGCAAAAGGCAGAGTAAACAGTTCGGTACTTTTAAACAACAAAACCGAAAAATGGAATATTGGCCTGGGCTACGACAATCGTTTTGCAGGTCGTACAAAAAAAGTAAAATCTGACCGTACTAATTATTTTATTGACGATGAACATTTCATTCATCAAAACAGAAATGACGAACGTACTGAGGGTTTACAAAATTTGAAATTTAATGTTGATTTTGCACCAAATGATAAAAACACTTTTTCGTTTGAAGCTTTAGGCAACCTGGAAACTCAGGATAATGATGAGACTTTATATACGCAGGTAAATACAAATACCAATCAATTTTTCTCGAACAACAAAAGACATTCACTGGAACTGGAACGCTCAAAAGTAGCCGAATTTGCCTTTAATTATGATCGGAAATTTTCTGATTCCCAAAAAAGCCTTAATGCAAGTATTACCTCTTCTTTTAACAGAGATAAAGAAAATACCAATATCGACACTTATAATTACGATGAATATCGGCAACAAATTGGCGATGTTTTACTGCAAAGAACACACAATTACGAGCGCGAAAATATATCAAATGCTATTGTAGATTATGCATTTCCCGTTTCTGTAAAATCAATGTTTGAAGTAGGCTATAAAGGAACTTTCCGATTTTTTAATTCGGAGTTTGAAAGCGCAACAATGATTAATGATGATTATGTTGTAAATCCACTTGCAAGCAATACGTTTGATTACAACGAACAAATCAATGCTTTTTACGGAATGCTGAATTCTTTTATTGGCGAGACCGAAAATCCAAAATGGAAATACAATTTAGGTTTGCGCGCAGAGAATGTTTCGAATACGGGTGCAACAAAAAATAATAGTGACCGCTTTAACAATGACTATTTAAAACTTTTTCCGTCGGCCTCTTTACAATTGAATCTGGCTTCAGATGAATTTCTAAAACTTGGTTACAGCAAACGTATCAACCGTCCGGATTTAGATGATTTAAATCCGTTTGTAGATATTACTGATGCTTTGAATCCGCATAGTGGAAATCCATATTTAAAACCGGAAATTATTCATATTGCCGAAATGAGTTACAATAAAGACTGGGACAAATATTCGTTCTCAACAAATGCTTTCTATAGAAATGCAACAAATACGATCAGACAATATGCCGAATTACAAGATAATGGTGTTGTGTTATTAATGCCAAAAAATATTGGAAGTATGGTAACGTATGGTTTAGAAACTATATTTAGCTTTAAACCAGTTGGTTTTTACGATGCCAATATAAGTTTAACCGCTTTTCAGCAAAATATAAATGCTTCAAATTTAGGAGAAGATATTGTAAGTAATGCTTTTAGCTGGTACGGAAAAATCATTAATAATTTTGTACCGTGGAAAGGCGGCAAACTTCAAATCATCGGGAATTATAACTCGGCTTTGGCTACTCCGCAAGGAAAAAGAATTCCGGTTTATAATGTTGATATGGGATTTCAGCAGAAATTAGGAAAAGGAAATGCCCGTATAGGATTGGTGGTAACCGATATGTTTAACACTCTGGAAAGTGGTTATAAAAACAACACCGCATTATTCAGCAATAATCGAACAAATAAATCAGACACGCGTGCCTTAATGCTGACATTTGCCTATACTTTTAAATCAGATTTTAAAGAAAAACTGTTAGAAAATCAGTTTTCGACAGAATAAATTATACAGTAAATAAAAAAGTAAAAAAAACTCATTCTTGTAATTCGGATTTATTTTTCTAAGGAAAATTTAGAGTATATTCGCCTAAAAAATTCCCGCCACTGAATTTTTTAAGCCCCGAAAACATTAAATCCTACATAGAATGAAAGCAATTCGTTTATTATTTTTTACCCTATTATTTTTTACTGCAAAATCATATTCACAAGTTGAAGTAAATCCTATTACTTACAGAGATCGCGAACGTTTTATTACCACTACTGTTGGTTATCCGGTTCCGGGAACTTTTGCTCCAACAGGAAAAAAAGAGCCAGTTATTATCCTAAATCCAGACGGAACAGGTGTTTATCAATACGAAGATTTATCTAAAAAGAAGATCAACTGGGGTGTTGAATGCACAGACGAAGGAATTCCGGTTTTTAAAGAAGGTTTCAATAGCGCTTCTTATACACTTTGGTACAGAACAAACGACAGCGACGAATGGAATTATACGCAGCTTTCTATACATTTTGCAAAGAAGAAAATGTTCATTATGGGGGAGCGTGTGAAAGATTATGAAGATTATAATGACATGGGAAACGCCCCTTCAAATAAATAATTTATCGTTTTAGCATCCTTTTATTACAAAAAAGAAAACGTTTTCGTTGATTTTCAAGAGTACTTATAATTTTTCCCATAAAATTCCACAAAATTAAAAATTATACCTATTTTTTATTTAATTTGCGATAAAATTCAATATATCAAACATGGTTTCAATCACACGTCTTTTTGATTTTCCCTATTATCAACAAGAAACTTATAACCTACCGGTTGCTCTGGCAACAAAGAAAAACGGGGTCTGGGAAAAAACATCTAGCCAGGAATATATTGCTAAAGCAAATGCTGTTTCAAGAGCATTATTGCGCATGGGAATTCAGAAAGATGATAAAATTGCTTTAATCACTTCTAATAACCGTACAGAGTGGAATATCATGGATATTGGTATTCTACAGACCGGAGCACAGAACGTTCCAATCTACCCTACTATTTCAGAAGAAGATTACGAATATATATTGAATCACAGTGGCAGTATGTATGTCTTTGTTTCTGACGACGAAGTATATCAAAAAGTACAAGCCATTAGAGCTAATGTGCCTACTTTAAAAGAGGTTTACTCTTTTAATGAAATTCCGGGTTGTAAACACTGGACAGATTTACTTTTACAAGGTGAAGACGAAAGCAATCAGGCAGAAGTTGAAGCCAGAAAAGAAAGCATCCATACGGATGATTTAGCTACAATTATCTATACTTCGGGAACTACAGGAAGACCAAAAGGTGTTATGCTTTCGCACAAAAACATTGTTTCAAATGTATTAGACAGCGCGCCAAGAATTCCGTTTGATCCGGGAAAAAGTACCGCATTGAGCTTCTTGCCTATTTGTCATATTTTTGAAAGAATGATTTTGTACATCTATCAATATTATGGTGTTTCGGTATATTTTGGAGAATCGATTGATAAAATCAGTGACAACCTAAAAGAAGTACGACCAACTGTTATGACAGCTGTTCCTAGACTTTTAGAAAAAGTTTACGATAAAATTTATGCAAAAGGAGCTGAATTAACAGGCATCAAGAAAAAACTGTTTTTCTGGGCTATTGATTTAGGTTTAAGATATGAACCATACGGTGCAAATGGTGGATGGTATGAATTTCAGTTAAAAATTGCCCGCAAACTTATTTTCAGCAAATGGAAAGAAGGTTTGGGAGGAAATTTAGATTTAATGGTTTCCGGAAGTGCGGCATTACAACCACGTTTGGCAAGAGTTTTTGCTGCGGCAGAAATTCCGGTTATGGAAGGTTACGGTTTATCTGAAACATCTCCGGTAATTGCCGTGAACGATCAAAGAAACAAAGGTTTTAAAATTGGTACGGTTGGAAAACCAATTCGCAATGTTGAAGTTAAAATTGCTGAAGACGGTGAAATTATATTAAAAGGTCCAAACGTAATGTTAGGTTATTATAAAGATCCTGAAAAAACAGCCGAAGCAATTATAGACGGGTATTTCCATACGGGAGATATTGGAGAAATTGACAGCGAAGGATTCCTGAAAATTACCGATCGTAAAAAAGAAATGTTCAAAACTTCGGGAGGTAAATATATTGCGCCGCAAATGATCGAAAATGCCATGAAACAATCTCGTTTTATTGAGCAGATTATGGTAATTGGTGAGGGCGAAAAAATGCCGGGAGCTTTTATTCAGCCCAACTTTGAGTTTGTGAAAGAATGGGCAAAAATCCATAAAATTACTTTAGGAAGTACAGATGCTGAAATTGCTTCAAATGCAGATGTAATTAAACGAATTGATGAAGAAGTAGAAGGAATCAACAAAAAATTTGGTCACTGGGAACAAGTTAAACGTTTTGAGTTAACTCCGGATGTCTGGTCTATCGATGGCGGACAACTTACTCCTACTCTTAAACTAAAACGTAAAATCATTAAAGAAATTTACAAAAATCTTTACGTTAAAATCTACGGGAATAATTAAGAATCAAAATAATTTTAACCACAGAAAAGGCTGTCTATATTTAGACAGCCTTTTTTAGTTTTTATAAACTGGTTTTCTATTCAAAATTATTTATCACATTAATTCCCTTTCTCTTCAAAGTCAAAAAAAGCCTATTTTTTTTCTTTTAAAAAACTGTCCTATTCTAATATTTAAAAAACTTTTAGGGTCGTACTCTCGATTATTCTTCTTTTATTTTTAAAGAAATTGATAATATAAAAAAAAGAATATGACATCTGCCAAACTATTTATATTAGGAGAAGAACGAGAATTACTTTGGATTGATACCAATTATTACAAATCTACTTCCGGAAACGGCTCTCCGACTAGTGAAATAGAAGGCGGATTAATTACTCTGGCCTTTGTATCACGCGAAGACGACGGTGTTTTTCTTCATAATATGACTAAAAAAGTAAAGAATGAAACAGAAAGAATGGAAAAAGGAGAAATACATTTTTTTAGCAAAGGAGAAGATGATATTCCGATAAAAAAATATAAATTTAATGATGCCTTTATAGTTCAGTTTTCGGAAACATTTTATGCAAATGGAACTGAAAATATGCAAACTGTTTTAACCATTTCACCTGCGATTCAAAATTATGGCACTACAAAAGATTTCATAAAACATTGGAATGTATCTTATATTTCAAACGCTCCACCTTATTATCCCTCTCAAAAGGAAGAAGATCGTATTATATACATAAATGGGCATTTTTATAATAAAGATGGGACTTTTGAGGGAAAAATAAATGAACCTGAAAATGATGGAAGTGTTGAGGATGTTTATGTTTGTGATGGAAAATCTACTCAAAAAGATAAAAATGGAAATGATTTTGTAACTTATAATAACACTAAATTATTGAAAGAAAATAATGAGAATATAAGGCATGAAAAATTCGCAAATAATTCGTATTTAATTCACCATGAAGCTTCTTTTACAGGAAATAAAGAAACAGCTTTATGGATTGCACATACTGTAAATAACGCATTGAATAATAAAAGATATAACAGAGATGAAAAAACATTTAACGCATTATTTAAAACAGGTTATTCATCGGTAGATAAAGCTGATAAAACAAAAGCGATACCTACAAGTTCAAATGGTAAAAATCATTGTTTTGCCCGTGCTGCAATGATTAGTGTTTTAAGAGGAGATGACGATCCTACTAATAGTTCATATTTTTGGGATGGATTAGATTTTTTCACTAAAAAAGATGAATTAACTCATCCAAAATTTAAACAATATAGAAGTGTTAATATTGTGAAAGAACATTTAGATTTAGCTATTGATTTTTGGTCTATTGATTCTAATAGAGCTAAAATTAACAAAAACGCTACAATTAACCCTATCTTTTCTAAAGAAGAATATGCTCTTAAAAATGTTTCAGATGGATCAATTTTGAATGAAAATGGTGTTTTTTCTGGTGCAAGGACAAATTCTCAAAACAACAATGCAGTGCATGAAAGTTTAAACTCAACTGGTTTTAAATCAGGTACATTATTTTGGACAACATTTAAAATTTAGAAACTATGAAATTTCCATTTTACATATTTACAATTATTTTGGTTTTTATTTCTTGTAATAAAATTGGCAGTAAGAATATTGAAGATATTCCAAAGGATACTATTAAGACACCTAAAAACATTGCTGTAAAGAAGAATTGTTTAGAGCAAATTCAGGGTTATAAAGATAGATATGGTATAACATTTTCTAACTATTACCAAGACGAACCTTTAAGTCTTGATTTTGATGATAGTAAAACTATAGATACAATTGCTGTTTTAAAACCTTATTATGAAAGTAGTAAAGACGAGTGTTTTCCTGATAATTCAGAATTTGATTTCCCCATACTTTTGATAAGCAAAACTATAAATAAAAAGAGTAAAATTTTTAAAATTTACAAAAACATTTTAAAATGTAATACCCCCGTTTATTACGAAGAAATAAAAATTAATAAAAGCGGCTTTATTATATTTAAAGATCTTACAGGAAATAGTGGCTATTATACAAAGACTTATGTTTCATTTAAGCAGAATGATTTTTATGTAGATAGTTTAAGTGTTGAATCTTGGGGTTGGAAACAATATACAAAAACATTTAAATATACTGACAAAAGTTTTTCTTTTTCAAAGTATAAAAGAACAGATATTGACTCTATAAGGAACTTATTAGATAAAGATTAATCCGCAACTCAATATGGCTTAACTATTTTCTGGAAAGAAGTTAATTATATTGAAAAAACTAAGGAATAATCAAATGAAAAAAATAATAATTATTTTTCACTTTATACTAATAAGTTGCAGCTTACATAATAACAATAATGTCATAATTACAATTAATAATAAAGGTAAGTTCTACTATAAAAAAGAACAGCTTATTGCTGTTACTACATCTAAAAATGATTCTATTTCTTTTAAATATAAAGATACCTTATTACTAAAATCACAAAAATACAAAATGGGAAAGTTAATAAGTGAAGCAAATTTCTCATATGATTCAAATAATAAAATACCGGATGACTATATTTTCACAGATGATTACTACAGCTATTTCGAAAAATTTCATACAAGGATTCCATACCAAAACAAATATAATTTACTTGATCAAGACTTCGTTTATATTGACGCAATAAATGTAATTCTAAACATTTAGAAATCAACTTAAATATAGATGTAAATTTATTAAATGCCAGATTTTCCCCGTTTATATTTGGTACTACTATAAAAAGAATGGAATTACAGATTGCTGGTAATTTTTTAAAAGAGATGGAGGTTGATCTTATTGATTATCCAAGCAGCCAAATGATAAAGTATAAAAAATACTACAGATACGATGATGATGGAAGGTTGATTTTTACGAAGACTTTAAATTTGAGTTCAGGAAAAATAGAAGACCAACAAAAAATCGAATATAAAAGGTGGTGATCTTTTATTTGATTCTGCAGCAATTGCTATTCCTAAACTGTTCTGTAGCTCACTATCAATTTAGCATCGCCAAATCCTAAGATAAAACCAAATGGTAAAAAAGATTTTATTTCTAATCCTAATCCAAATAAACATTTGTTGGGCACAAAATAAGAAATGTTATTGTGAAAATAATCAATTAATGAATGAAGCAACAGTCGATTGTGACACGATTCAATTAAAAAACAATTATAATCTTTATTGGCAATTCAATTGTGATAAAATATGGCTGACTTTAGAAAAACCAAATAAATCTAAAATTACTATAGATGTTTTAAAGGCTAATTTCTATGCCTACACATACCGATTGGGTTACCAGTTAATTGAGGATTATCCAAATACAATTCTTTTTAAAAGTGGTTGTTTAGGCACTGGACCTTGCAAATTTACCTTAATAAATAAAAAGAATGGAAAAAAGATTAAAGAGTACTATGAACAATATCCTAAAAAATAGTTTGTAATTATATTTTAAAGATTCTTAGAAATTTATGCAAGATTTTTCTACATTAATCAAAATAACAAGGGGCACTTCTAAGACAATATTTAAAACTTAAAAATCATAAAATTTATTTTGCACATATGTTTAGATGAAATAATTTTTTAATTATTTTTAATCTACTAAAAACAAAATATGAAAGAATATATCGACAGTATAAATTGGTCAGAAGTTTGGGAATTTTCAAAACAATTTATCCTGCCAAACATAGGTTGGTTTATATTCTGGATTGTTTTATTTATTGTTTTGGGAATCATCTTGGGTATTGTTTTCAATGTGTTTTTATACCGAAAAAATTTCTTTGAGCGCGATAAAAAATATTACAACTGGATTGCCAAACTCTGGATTCCGTATTTCATGATTGTTATATTGTATTTTATGACCATGATTGGCTTATTCTACGGAACACATTCAATTTTGCGCAACGAAAATAAAAACATTGCTGCTCAAATTTATTCTAACACCTTCGGAACCACATTTTCATCTGAAAAAGAAAAGAAAGATTTTTTACATGCCGTACAGATGCTGTCCAATTCTTCAGACGATGCCAGCAAATCGATGACCAAAGCATTTGCGGTTTATATCAAACAAAACAATAGCGGATTAAGCGCTCTGGATAACTTCAAAAATTCTTCGACTTCGTACTTGCTTCAAAAATACGAATCGGATGTTTACAGTGCCTGTATATACGGTTTCATGAAAGCGGTTGACGATAAAGCCGATATGAAAAATGTAAAAAACATTGATTATGCCGAATTCAAATCGACTTTGGCTAAACTAGATCAAATCGAACCTCAAAAAATTGAACTTTCCTTACAATCCGAAATGGGAAGAAAATTACAGTCTGTACAGGATTTTGTTTTTCACGAAATACTGAAACATGAACTGCTTTTTTTCCTGTTGTTTCTTTTAATTCCATTTGTTGAGTTTCTCATTTACATTAAATTTGTAAAAACGCCAAATGCGGTTCAGAATTCAGCTTCAGCATAATTTCTGTTACATCCTTTACGCATAAAAACGGGTATTTCTACTGTCATTACGCAACTATAAATCCTGTACTTTTGGTTATACCTCAACTTAAAACGGAATAATTATGCCCTGGATCGCTCTCGAACAATTATGGAAACGCGCTGTAGCTCCCGAATATACAACCAAAGCCTCTAAAAACTGGAACAACGAAATAAAAACCCTATATCAATTGGGTATTAGTATGGAAGATGTTTTGCACTTTTTATATTTTGAAAAACCTGATTTTGAAACATTTAAAATATGGATCAATAACCGAAAACGAGATACGGCTCCTGAAACCAAAGAGGTAATCGAAAATGTACTATCAGAGCAAGATCTTGATTTTTGGAAAGAGAACGGTTATATCGTAGTTAAAAATGCCATTTCTAAAGAAGATTGCGAAGCCACACAAAAAGCTATTTGGGAGTATTTAAAAATGAATCCGAATGAAAAAGAAACTTGGTACAATCGTCATGAAGATCAGAAAGGACTTATGCTTAATTTTTCTGATCACGAAACTTTAAACCGTAACCGTTTTTCGCCAAGAGTAAAAAAGGCTTACGAACAGCTTTATAAAACCACCAAAATCTATAAAACGATTGATAAAGTAAGTTTTAATCCGCCTGAAACAGATGATTTCAATTTTATGGGAAGTCAGTTACATTGGGATATGAGTTTAAAAAAGCCACTCATTGTCACATTTCAGGGAATGCTTTATTTAACAGACTGCGGTCCAAATGATGGTGCTTTTCATTGTGTTTCAGGATTTCATAACCAAATTAATCAATGGCTGGACGAACTTGAACCTCATGAAAACCCAAGAGAGAAAGCCCTAAAAACTTTACAGCCAAAACCAATTACAGGAAATGCCGGCGATTTTATAATCTGGCATAATACGCTCCCCCACTGTGCAACGCCCAATAGAGGCGAAAATCCAAGAATGGTGCAATATCTTACCTATCTTCCGGATGATCATAATGCAGCCGGAGAATGGCTTTAATTTTAGATACTTCCAGAAAACACGAAAAACTGTAAATGCAATGATTTACAGTTTTCTACAGTTATCAGCTATCCTTTTGATAACTGCAATTAACAAATTAAATTCTAATTTTTCAGACACCAATTCAAAATCTTAGCGATATTCTTTGCATCGTCAATACCTCTGTGATGTGTTCCTTCCAGCGGAATATTCAACATTTGCAATGCACCGTTCATTCCAGTTGGTTTAACCAAACCAAATTTTTCGGCAAAATGTTCTTTTACATTGATATGCTCCTCTCCCATTGGATACGGAATACCAAAGGATTTACATTGTTTTTTAATCATATTCAAATCGTACTGACCGTAACTCGCCCAGGTATACAAATCAGGATTATATTCGTCAATCAAATGATTGATAGCCTCTTCAAAACGTACTCCGTTTTGATCCAGTAAATCCTGTGTAATTGTGGTTAATTCAGTACAAAATAAACTAACACTCGAGCGCTGCGGCTTAACCAATATCCCTTTGTTTTTCGAAATTTCTCCGGTTTCTGTGTCTAACACAGCCAAACCAATTTCAATAATTTCATTTTGCTGTCCGCTCGGGACCGCACCTTGCCAGCATGTGGCTTCTAAATCGATAATAATAATTTTATCTGTAGTTTTCATTTTTTTTAATTTTTTAAATTGAAACCACCAGATTTATACTGATGGTTTCTGTTGAATAGTATGTGTTTCTTCTAGAAAAACATACTTTTTAAATCTCGGAAGAAACTTCTCTTCTTAGATTTTTTTTCAGGCTTTTCTTTTTTTATGGTGTCCTTCTTTTCAAAAACCGCTTTAACTTTCTCCGTCTTTTTAAGTTTCTTAGGCTCTTCAATTTTAGGACTTTCGTAAAACTTTTTGAAAGGACGTGGTTCAAAATCAACCAAAATAGCTGCCATGTTTATAGCATCGATGTTTGACGGATCTGTTTCTCCTTTAAAGAACGTTTCGATAGGTCTGAACTTGTCTTTCTTTTCCTTAAACTTGTTCTTTTTACTGTGATCGAAATCCAACTCCAATAGATTCTTGAAAACATTCAAGTCGTTCTGTGTTGGGGTGTTTTCGAAAATAAGCCAGCACAAATCACGTAGCTTTCCACGAGAAGGCTTGTACAAGTAATCGAAATATTTTCCGTTTTTCTCTATGTCGTATTTAGCTTGAATCGCCTTTTTATATTGTTGTAATGTATTGTTTTGCATGATGTTCTTTTTTTATTTGTAATTCTTGGAAATCTCAGGGAACCGAAGGAATTCCGGGAAATCCAATATCACAAAAGTTAAAAAGCATCATTGCCTTTATCAGAGAGCGTTCTCTCTATATGATATATTTATCCCTAAAATTTACCTTCCTATTCCATTGGTCAGCGAGCTTTAAATCCATTATTTTAATTATGGCAAAACCCTCACTAAACTCAACTATATCTCTTTGGGCCGAATACCCGGACGCAAATACTATTTCTTGATTCATCCTTAAATTTTTTATTATTTAACTTAAACTATCAACTTTTAATGCTAATAGTTTTTATTTTCACTTAATGAAAGTTTTCTTTTAACTGACCTGTTTTCTTCTACAAATTCAAGCCTTTACTACGCAATTATTTTGCGTACTTTTTGTTTTTTAACCTTTGTGCCTTTGCCACTCAGTACCTTTGCACCTAGACAAAAAAAAAGCACCCGATTAAAGGTGCTTCATAACAAATACGATATAATTATCTTATTGCCTATATTGATGCACCGACATGTTTGTCCCCTCACGATCCGAACTCGCTAATAACCTTTTGGCGTAAGGTATGTTAGTATTAAAATTCATTTTACTTATTGTATTATATTTTGAAATCATTGTTGTTGTTGTTGTTGTTGTAGTTGTTATTTTAAAACTCATTGCTGAGATTTTGTCTGGCAAAGATAATGACGAAAAAATCATATTTCCAAATTATTTTTAACATTATTTTATTGACAATCAATTAGTTAAACCTAAAACAAAGACAAAGAAATACCTCTCCGCAAACTGGTGCAGATTTATCTTTTTATCAAATGACTGTTACTCATTAGATTACTTTTCAAGACTATATTTCGCTATTTTGATTACTCATTAAACATTGGGTCAATTATTTTTTTAGTTTTTTTTTAGTTATGGTTTGATTTTTTATCATTTTTCTTGTCACACTGACCGATCCCGAGGCTTCGGGAGAAGTGCTTTAAACAAAAAAAGCGCCCTACTTTGAGGACGCTTTTATATTTTTATGTTGAGCTTAAACTCTAAAATTTAGATTTCAATTTCATAAAAATACATATTGCACCCTGATACTTCAGCTGGAAGTGATCCGGCTAAGCTGTCAAAATATTGTGCTATTGAAATTTTCATATGTATTTTTCTCTTTATTAATTACAGATACAAATGTACTATTTTATTTCATAATTTAATAAAAATAGATAAAAATGTTAAAATTATAAATTTCCTGAATTAACGTTTTATTGGTTTGGGTAAAATAATTGGATCGCAAATGGAACGCGGATTCCACGGATTCGCTTTCGCGAAAACGCGGATTTAAACGGATTTTATTTTTTTGACTTACTATTTAAAACATTGCCCACGGTTTCAACCGTGGGAAACGTAATATTTGTTTTTTACGCATAGGTCTTATCAATCTGACTTAAAATCGTTGGATCCTGAATTTCATCATCTTTAGCAAATAATAAAACTTTAGACATTACCTCAGCCGATTTCGGATCTTCATCTGCAAACGGAAGGAACAAACGTCCTCTGTGTTGCGAATGAACTGGCAGAACCGATAAGTATTTACCCGGAAGCTGATGCACAACCGCACTTCCTAAATGTACGCTGTAATCGGCCATTTTACCATTTATAATCGCATGGTTAGCTTTGATTTCGACATTTTTAATTTTAAACAATCGCAATGTTTCTCTCAATAAAACACCTCTCATTTCGATAGAAGAATGACTTGCTTCAGGATCTACGCCACCAACATGCGCAACGCTTACTACCAAATCGATATCGCGCATTACTTCTGAGAAAATCCTCGGATTAATATCTTCAAAAGCAATGTTTTTATAATCTTTTAAAGAATGGAATTCGATTGTTTCTAGAGTCGGACTCTCAACATCTGCTGGCGAAAACCAATCGGCCATCGCATACATTTTAACCTGATAGCCTTCTTTATGAAAAACTTTCTGCAATCCTTCTTCATAATCTACTTTCCAGCCTCTTGTTTTCAGCAAAGCCAAAGTTTGATTCGGTTGTACCTGATGTCCTGCATAACGTCGTGAAATAGATTTCTCTTTCAATTCGTCTGGCGTTGGAACATACAATTCTCTGAAAACCTGTTTAAACGGCTGTTGTAATTTGTTATCAAAACAATATTTCTGATAATCAACCCAAACATTGTTTTTATGCAAATCAAAACAGTGCGCGATTCTGAAAGTCTGTTTTTCGTTTAACGAAATCATTTCGCCTAAACCAGTCACTAAACTTCCATCGACATAAAAACCAATCTGATTGTCATTCGAAATAAAAACTAATTTCTCTAGATGTTTTGAAATAATGGGATGTTCGAAAAGGTTTTGCATTTCTGCGAATAAAAACTCATCGCCACGAATCATACTTTCTTCTAAACCTTTTCTAGAACGTGTCCATTGTTCGCGCATGGTTTTTCTGTAATTCGTTAATTCCAGAATACTTTTGTCTTTTTTGTATTTCGGCGGAATCGATTTTAATTCTTTTCCTGATTTATAAGTAACCAAATCGGCTTTCCCTTCCTTATTAATGACCAAACTAATCGTAACATCGTCTAAAACCACTTCCGTTTCTTTTGATAAAATATTTTGAACTTGCTTCGTTTCCATTGCCCAAGTCAAACGAACCGGATCTGGATATCCAGCATTTCTTGCCAGGTTTTCAAGAGCTACACGAATCGCCAAAGCTTCGCTCGCCTGTTTCATCGAACCAAACTCTTTACTTTCTTTTTTAAACTGCTGTAAATATTCGTAACGCGCCAAAATATCTTTTTCCGGACTCGCTTTGCTTAACGGAACTAATCCATAAACTCGCAGATAATCCTGATCGCGTTTGTCTTTTACTTTTGCGGTAACTTCTCTAATTTTTAAATCGCCTGTAATCGTGTCGGCGTACAATCTCGCACGTCTGTGACCGTTTCCGTCTGTTACGTATTTGGCAGATTCGTATAAAAGTTCCCATTTTGCTTTTCCTAATTTTTTGTAAGCCGATGTAAACCAATCTTTATCGACAGCACCATCTTTAAAATCTTGCAAATCTAAAGTTGAAAATCTAGCCGCTTCACTTTCTAATTCTGAATTTGTCGCACTGTAAGACGCAGTTTTTGTATGCGCATGAAACCACCAGATTCCTTCGTCCAATCCGTTCCAGTCTAAATAACTGCTGATAAACTTTTGCCATTGTGGCGCATAAATTGCAGTTTGAATCAATCTTTCTTCAGAAATTTTAGCTTTTTTAATTAAAGCATTAAAACTTTCCTGCGTATCGGTTTCCAACGGATAACATCTTTTTAATAAGAAACTGAATAATTTCTGTTTTGTTAAATCGGTATAACTCCACGAATAAATATATCCTTTGTACAAACTTGCTTTTCCAAGTGCTGTAATCAATTCTACCAAACGGTTTGCGCCAAAAATCTTCTGAAAACTCTGCACCAAATGCGTAACCGAAGTATTAGAATCGCCCCTTTTTACTTCAAGATCCAAAAACGTTTCTCTGATTTTATCAATCATCGGAACCAGAAACGGAAACTTTTTAATTAATTCTTCGCTTCCAAAATGTCTGTAATGTTTAGTTTCGCTCGTAAGAACAGAAATTCTTTCGCTTTCTAAAATACCTTCGTACAATTCGCCTTCGGTAATTAATTTTTGCTCAAATGCCACGCAATACAAGTGAATTGGCGGTTTGGCAAAAGACCTGTTTTTTTCTAAACCGTTGAGTTGCCTCCATCTGTGAAGATTCCATACTCTCGTATTTTGTTCTTCGGTTAAATCAAGCAAACCAATTTTATTCAGATAAATATCAAAAAAGCCCTGACTTTGCCAGCCGTTTCCGTTGCTGTTATTGTAATAATATTCATCTTTAGAAGGTTTGTATTCAAACTCAATTACCGATTCTGGAAGATCGGCATACAATGTACTGCAAGCGTCAATTAAGAAATCGGCTTTTTCATTAAACGAATATTTTAATTGCAAAGCGTTCAAAATATTCAAAATCGCATTATCCCAATCGTAACCTCTTTTGTTTTGGTGCGGTAATAATTCTTTATAATAAAAAACATGTTTCTCCAGAAAATCTCTCCAGATTTTTCTATCACAATTACTTACCAAAGTCATCAAAAACAAATCTCTTTCGCTTAAACCAGAATTTTCAAACCAATTTGCCCAAACTTCGTACAACGGATAATTTGTTGCCACTAATTCGGAGTCTTTTTCGTCTTTCAGGTTTTTTAATGATCTAAAAGTATTTCCCAATAAAACAGTCGATCTGCTGTTGTCGTAGTTTTCAATTTCGTATTCGTAATCTCTGTTTTCTTCAAATAGTTTATAAAGCTTCTCGATCTCGGTTTTAATATGCGCCATCGATTTTGAGAAACCGTATTGTTCTATTTTAACCGCTTTTGCATACAGCGAATCTGCTTTTGGTTTTGGCAATTCGTAAGCTGAAATTTCATTTGGCGTAAAAAAGCCGTAACCGTTTTCTGCACTTAAAATATCTTTCTTTTTTGAAGGTTCTAATTGCTCAATAAATTTGGTTTCTTTCTCGGTAATTTTTGGCCTTTCCAAATAGACTTTTACCCAGTCATTTACTTTGTCGGTCAGTTTATTATTTTTCTGAAGCTGCAACATCAAATCTAAAATAGACATACGTTGTTCTAAATCTCCTTTTTCTAAAGTCTGATCGACAAAATTGACTACTTTTTGATCTTCTTGTTTTATCAGAATTGCTGTTAGGTTTTTCTTTAAAGTAGCATTTTTACGTTTAAATAATTCCTGAAAAATAGCCAACTCGTCTTCCGTTAAACTCAGATTATTTAAAACATTAACCGCCGAAGCCACAAGAGATTCTCCCCTGTCTTTAAGAATACGCAACGCAAAACTTCTCTGAAAATCGGTTGGTTCTTTTATATCATTCTTATTTTGATGACTGTGGAAAGAATAACTGTAAAAATTGCCCAATAAATTTCTCGTCAGTTTTTCTCTTAAATTAATCGCAAAACCTTCAAAATGGCTTAAAACCAATTCTAATCTTTCGTTGTTATCGCCCACCAAATTAATGGCTGCAGCATAAAGCGTATCTCTTTCGAACTTTGCATTCAGCCACGAAAACACTTTTCCTTCAAAGGTTTTTTCTTTTTCGGTAATAGATTGTGCAAGATTGTATACTTTATCAAAAAAGTTCGGATAATCTGTATTTTCGATATAGAATTTAGATTTTGTATTCGCCTCCAGTAAATCATTCATTCTTGGAGCAGCAAATGCCAAAACCTGTAAATTATCATCTTCTATGGCTTTAAAATAAAGCGGCATTTCCAGATACGGATCGCTTGTTTCTCCGGCAAATTTCAGCGCCAGAGATTTCTTTTCGACCGAACCTTTTTCTACCAATTCATGCAAATACGGAATTGTTTTCTCGACATCCAAAACGCCCTGAACCCAAAGCGCCATATAGACTTCGTTGTTATTTTTGCTTTTTACGCCATTGGCAATCGTTTCTGGTTTGGCAAAATAGCCCGAAGCTAATTCGATAATAGTACGAACAGTAGTTTCTTTTTCAGAATCCCAGCCCAAACCTGTCCAGGTATCGATCGCTCTCACTACAGATGAAAAACGGGTTAGTTTATTATCTACAATTACTTTTATCATGTATTGCAAAGCGCCAATACTCGTTTCGTCCAGCGCTTCGAGAATCGTTTGGCGCAAACCTTCCTGACGCTGAGCCGCAAGAAGCAATTTTTCTACCAACTCCCAGTTTTCTTGTTTTTCGCTGTTTAAAAGTGCTTTGATGATATTTCTGGACACTTTTCCTCTTGGATCTTTATTGAAAATAATATCTTCAAACAATTGAAAAAGACCTTCTTTCCCCGAATCTAACGCGGCAGACCAAACCATAAATTTATTAATGGTATTTGAAACTTCGGTATCGTAACGAATTTCGTCTTCAATACTCAAATCATAATAAAAAGTCGTGCTGTCCTGATAATTGTATTTGTACGTCGCGTTGAGTAAAGAACGCAGAAAATTGATCTGATTTATCAATAAATAACTCTTGTGGTTTGGCCCTCTAAAAGCTCTTCGGGTATAACCCGTCTGATACATTTTGTGCGGCAATCTGCTCCAGGCTTCTTTTACGTAAGCCGCATTTTCTTCGCCAAAAAAGAAAAGCAGTAAATCGTAGTAATTTTTATCTTCCCAGATATTTTCTTTTACCAAAGCGGCAAACTTCTCGGCTTCTTTAGAACCAAGCGAAATATAATTGCTGTAATAACTGTCCTGAAGTTTCAGCAGTTCCAGACCGAACTCTGCCACTTCTTTTTTAAGTTTTGTTTTATAAAGTAATTTAGAAAGCAAATTGCTGTTTACAATTTCTTCCAGTTCTTTTTTTAATCTCTTTATAGGATTTTCAATTACTTTACTTTTTAAAAGATCTTCTATCGTCATGGGGATTATTTTAGATTGTTGATTTTAGATTTTAGATTGCTTCACTTTGTGTCTTCCTGAGCGTAGTTGAGGATTTCACTCAAAGATTTGGATTTTGGAATTTGGAATTTATTTTTTAAAAATTTAATCCTCATTTTGTCCTCCTGAGCGTAGTCGAAGGATTTCACACAAAGTTTTGGAATTTGGAATTTATTTTTTGGAATTTATTTTTTAAAATTTTAATACTTTGTATCTTCCTGAGCGTAGTCGAAGGATTTCACTCAAAGATTTGGAATTTGGAATTTTAAAAAATTGAGATTTCCAACTACCAGTAGCTTCCCGCCAAAAAGGTCAGCCTTAAAAAAGTGAGGTTTTTATTTTGAGATAAATCGATTTGTTCGGTTAGCTTTTCCAGCTGATCGTCGCCGTAGAAAATGGCGTACAAACCGTCTTCGAAAGCCTGAATGGCATTTTCCTGCGCTTTGGCTAAATCTACCTGATTGTGATTGTACAGTGCGCCGAAACCCACTTTTCCGGTATCGGTAAGAATGGGTAAATAATGTTCTTTTGGAAGATGGATTTTGTCTTCGTCTTCGAACTCAAATGAAGATGCGCGGAACAATTGTACCTGATGATCTACAATCGATTCTATGAGTTTTTGTGTAGTAATAACAGGATTTTCTATTGCTAAGGCGATACTTTTTTCCTGAAGGAGCGGATGTTTTTTTCCTAATTGTTTAATGGAGATGCTTATATTCATCTTTAGTGGCTTTTACTTTGAAGCTGTAAAGTAAGAATTTTAAAGCAGGTTTGATTTAAAATAACATCTTTTAAATGTTAAAATTATATTTTTTTGAAATTGACGTTTTGTTGGTTTGAGTTAAAATAGTTGAGGCGTTAATTGGACGCGGATTTTACGGATTCGCTTTCGCGAAAACGCGGATTTAAACGGATTTTTTTTTATTAATCTTTTAAATATAGAAAATCTTATGAATTAAAATTTGGTTTTGTTATAAAAAAAATACCCTGCAAACTAGCTATTTGCAGGGTTTAGATTTTATTATTTACTTTTTAAAGAGATATTAAACTTCGAATTAAAATCAGCAATTATGGCTATTTCATCTTTATCTAAAACAATATCGTAAATTCCTAAATCAACATTACTCATAGAAAATCCAAAATTATCATGCTGAAATGAACCTGCTTTTTCAATTATTTTTTTCTTCACGTCTGTAATATTTTTAGTTAAATCACGCGTTGTCTGTTTTTTAACTTCATTAATAATTAAAGGTTTAAAAAGTGTTGCTATAGCAGGATAAAATTTATTATCTACAGTCATGCTAAAATCCAAATCCTGAAGCTCAAATTTCTTATTTTCTGTCATGACAGGTATTCCTATCAAATAAACCCATCCCGTTACTGGCAAAATATTTCCTGGAAGCTTGGCTTTTAATTTTACACCTGCAACAATTTCATCGCCATTTGGATATAAGCTCATTTCGAGCAATTTTACCTCAGCTTTTTTCTTCAAAACAATTTCTGGTTTTAAAACAACAGAGTTATCTTTTAAATACTTATTGGCGGTATGTTCAATATCATCGTACTTAATTAGCAACGGAAGAAAAGCTTTTACTTCACTTGGTGTTTCTGACTGTACTTCTAATAAAGGAAGCGAACCAGTTGTATTGACAATATTATCATTAAAACTAATATTCCCTTTTATTCCTGCGTATAAGGCCAAAGAATCTTTAGAAACTTTTAAACCAGAAAGTGCCGCTTTTGAAGGATTGATATTCAATTGGTATTGTTTTCCATTGGCAAGAGCTGGCAAACCAACACCATAATATTTCCATTTGTCTGCAACAATGTCTTTGATCATTTCGCATTTAACCTGCTCATCTATTACCTTACTTACATTACCTTCAATTTCTTTTAATTTTTTATCCGTAATTCCAGTCAGGGAAATATAGATATTATCCAAGATCTCAATTTGCGGATTTGATATCCAGGAATGCGTTACAGTTAATGCAATTTTAGGACACCACTCTGGCGTGACTGAAAAACTTGTATTAACAAAAAACTCAATTTCGCCGTCAAAATTCTTTCTATCAAATTGAAGAGCCGCAGGAATATTCCCTTGTAACCCCACAACTCCATCAAATGAAATAGGAACAGATATTCTTAAGGTATTGTCATCAACATAAGATAGTTTTATATCGCCCTTCAGTTTAAAATCAACATCATATTTATAACCAACTGCTACTGCCGGGCCTTTTGTTTCTATCCACTCGTTCGGATGATATAAAGGATTATTGGTCTCTATCCATTCATTTGGATTATACAATGGGTCTTTGGTTTTAATCCATTCATTTGGATGATAGAAAGGACATTTAAATTTGATTCCAAATTTCTTTTGCCATTTATGCGGATGATATAAAGGATCTTTAGTTTTAAACCATTCGTTAGGATGATATAAGGGATTATTCGTTTTTATTGTCTTACTTGGGTTATAGAGCGGATCTTTGGTTTTTATCCAAGATTTGTACTGAAACGTACCATCTTCAGAAACGCTGTATCCTTCTTTTAAAACATCATTTAATTTATTTTCCAGAGTAGTTAAGTCAACCTTTAATGCTAGAGCAAAATTACTTTCATAAGAAGGCAATTCGACATCTTCGTGTAAACGTTCCGGTTTTTTTGTTATCTCTTGATAACTTTTGCAGCTTGCAAATATAATTGTTGCTGCAAGTACTGATAGGTATTGGGTGCAGTTCATAGCAATTGATTTTAATGATTAAAAATTTGATTTGTAAAACTTTAAAATTTTATGTGCAACAACCTAATTAGGATTGTTTGTTTTAAGAAATTGAGAATGGTTTGTAGTTATTAATTTTCTTCAATTCCTTTATCGAGACTGATTTTCTTTACTTTAGATAAATTGTATGTTACTCCAAAAAAGTGTCCAAAATCAAATTGGCTTTGTGTGGGTACAGTTCCTGTAGTTCCTAAATTATAAGAACCGCCATTTGTGTAAGAATCTGCAATTCTATCTACTTTCCCCATAGAAACGCCTGTGGAAAAAATTATACGTTCTTGTTTTCCTAATATGGCACCAACTCCAAAAAGCACCTGTAGCTTTTCACTTTTGGTTAATACCGCCCCAAAATTAAGTGTTGGAACTACCCACGAATTCATTCGGATATAGGTATTTATTGTAGTACCAAACGCAATATCATAATCACCACTATTTTTTAGAGTGATTATTTTGTTATCTGGAATTGCTGGATCATCTCTTTTATCATATTCTTCATCATACAGCGAAGTAAAAAATATTCCAGCACTAACATCAATTTTTAAACCGCCTCTGATCCAAATATTATAAGGATTTGGAGCAAAATTGATATCCTCTTCCTTGGTTGTTTTATCAAAACGATGTAGTTTAAATTCTACAACATCAATGTTTTTTCCTTGTACATCAATTGGTAAAGTATGAACATCTAAATCTATAGTATAGAATTTCTGTATAATACCATCGACACTTTTTTCTGCTTTTTCTTTTGTTAGGAGCAATTTCTCGTTAGTCTTTTTATATTGAGAATTAGTTTTATATTGTTCTAAGTCATTTATTAAACTATAGCTTCGTTTCAAATTTTCTTTTGCGTCAGTAAGAAACTTTTCTCTTTTGGCATAATCACTTTCAAGAAGAGTGTTTTTTTGGGTTAAAATTTTATACAAGCTTTCTACTTCGATATTTAAATTATCAATAGCTTTAATTAATTCTTCATTATTAGTTAGAATTTCTTTCAGAGGCTTTTTAGTCAATCCTTTCGATGAGCCACCTCCATTTTTCGCTTCTTCTTTTACTTCCTCAGCATTTATATTTTTATCATTAAAAAAAGAGAGATTTTTGGTGTCAATTTTATAAGTATATTTTAGAGGGTTACCATTAATCAATTTTATAGCAAGCAAATCCCTAGATTGTATAGAAAGCCATTTACTTTTTCTCTTGCATTCGTAAATTGTATCCGCACTTTTTGCAGGCTTTGAAGTTGAAGTTGCAGTTGCAGTTGTCTTTGGGGGTGAATTTTGATCGTTTCCAGAGTCACTTTCATTTGTTTCAGCAGTGTTTTGCGTTTTAATTATAACTTTACATTTACACTTGGTATTTGCAAAAGTTCTGCATGATGAATCTTCGCAGGCTTGAATATCGACATGCGGTTTATTCAAATCGATAATTATATTTTTGGTAGTTACTTGGCCATAACTAATACATCCAAAAATTAAAAAGCATAGGTTAAATAATGTTGTTTTCATGATTTCTAATGTTTTTGGTTAAACATTTCAAATGTATTCTGAGAACACTATATCAATCAATTACCCTTTCGGGTGATATTTTTTTCATGAAATCCTATATCTTTTTTTTGTAAGTTTATCCATATTAAGCTTAATTGCGAATATCACCCAAAAGGGTAATTGTAAGAAGTAGGGATATTGTACAACTTTGTGATGAAAATGTTAGCACATGAAAATAAAAGTTGCCATAGTAGAAGACGATAAAAATTATAGTCAGGCTCTGAAAAACATAATCGATTTTCAGAAAGACATGGAATGTACTGCCCAATTTTTTAATGGCAAAACCGCTTTGCAAAAACTGCAAGCCTTAGAACCAGACGTGGTTTTAATGGACATAAACCTGCAGGATTTATCTGGAATTGATATTGTTTTTGAGTTAAGAGAACTCATGCCAGGAACTCATTTTATAATGTGCACCAGTTTTGAAAACGACGAAAAAATCTTTTCGGCTTTGCGTGCCGGTGCAAGCGGTTATCTCGTAAAAGGCGATCCTCTTGATAAAATTATTCAGGCCATTCTCGAAGCACATAACGGCGGCGCACCAATGAGTTTTACAATTGCAAAACGCGTTTTACAACATTTTCAGGAATCAAAAGTACAAGTACAAACATTGTCATTATTGACTATAACCGAAAAAGAAGTTCTTGAACTCCTCGCGCAAGGACTGCTTTACAAGGAAATTGCAGATAAAAAAAACGTTACAATCGACACCATAAAAAAACACATTGGCAATATTTACAGAAAACTACAAGTAAACAATAAAATTGAAGCTATTAACAAATTTAACCCCAAAAACTAGAAATCATGGAATTAGAAAAATTACAACAAAAAAGTATTGATACAATTGACTTTGTCAAAAAAATTGATCCAGAGATCGAAAAAATTTTTATGGACAACTATAAAAATATTGGGATTGAAGAACTAACCAAAAGTTTTTTATTAGATTTAAAAACATTTGAAGAAATACTTAAAAATAATAAAAGTAAGATGTTTTGCAAATTTTATTTCATTCAAAAAGGTAGAGCTCTAAATCTGGGTCTATCGTTTTCTGATAATGAAGAGTGTGATATAAAAGCAAACAATCTTATTGACGATGATGTTTTATATATCTTAGAAAATGATAGTATAACAAAGAAAGATTTCAGAGAAATGAAAATTGATTTTGTGAATGGAATAGGAGCAAAATTACCAACTCATCCTAAAAATAAAAAAGACACTTTAATTTCATATTCCTTAAACGAAATTAATTTTTACTTAGAAGAAATGAGACTAAACATCCCTGATATTTATAGTTTAAAATTCAATATGTTTAAGTATTCACCTACTAATAAAGACCCTAAACTTTCAGATCGTTTTACAGAGAGAAAGAATAGAATTGCTTTTTGCGTTCATGCCATATTTAATAAAAAAAATGGCCTATATGGTGAAAGCGAAGGTTACGATCTAGGAAACCTTAAACCTTAATGAATTACATCTATGAAGTAATATTACTTTTAACATTTTACAAATCAATAGTTTTGGTTAGAAAATTTAGTCTTTCTAGCCAAAACTATTTGTTCGTATATCTTTTTGCTACTTTTCTGGTAGAACTAATATCAGAGATAATTCTTTTTAGAAATCCAGACTCCCAATACAGTTTCCATTATTTTGTTTACAGTACATTCTGCATTTTATTTTTTTTGTTTTATTATTCCAGACTATTCGACAAAAATCTAAGAAACAAAATCGTCCAATTATCATTACTTCCTTTGATTTATATTTTAATCTCAACAATATTCTTAGGAAAAAAATTAGAATCAGAGATATTCACCGTTTTACCACTATTTTATATTTTATATACGATGTTGTGGTTTTATCATAAAATTAATTCACCATCTGAAACTAAAATCACAGATGATCCAAATTTCTGGATTTCAACAGGTTTACTCCTCTGGAGCTGTTATTTTATATTTAGAGTTATTCCAAGATATTTCTTAAAAAATAAAGACAACCCTTTTTTAGACTTACTTATAGATTTTTTATTTGCTATCAACTGTATCATGTATCTTCTATTTTTTAAAGCGCTACTTAAATACGAAACAATCTCAAAAAACATAAAAAAAACAGACAAATGGACCCAGCTATAAAACTAACCTTTATTATCGCCATGATGATAATGCTGCTCTTTGTGTGTTTTATTATTATGATGGTTTTTATCTACAACAAAAAACAACTCATTCAGCAGCAGAAAAACCAAATAAAAGAAAGCGAATTTCAGAACCAATTGCTCCAAAAAGAATTAGAACGCCAAAAAGCAATTCAGCTCGAGAGAGAACGTATTTCGCAAGATATGCACGATGATTTGGGTGCCGGAATTTCGGCTATAAAATTGCAGGCTGAGTTTTTAAAATATAAAATGCCCCAGGAAAATTATTCTGAAGATCTGGAAGCTATCATCAATACATCTGAAGAGATGAATTTAGCCATGCGCGAAATTCTCTGGAGCTTAAATTCTCAGAATGATACAGTCGGAAATTTTATAGAATATACCACTTTGTACATCAAACGCTTTCTGAGTAAAACCAATATCGATTCGCAATTTAATTTGACCGTTCCCGAAAAAGAAACTAATTTATCTGTAAAAGCCAGACGAAATCTTTTTTTGGCAATAAAGGAAGCCGTTCATAATGTGTATAAACATAGCGAGGCAAATAACATGAATATTGCATTTGAGCAAACCGAAATTAATTTTCAGATCACAGTTAAAGATGACGGAAATGGATTATCAGACACACTTCAAAAGGGAAATGGCTTAACCAATATGTCCCTAAGAATGGAAGCCATAAAAGGTACTTTTAAAATCGTTCCTGCGCAAAAAGGAACTTGTTTACTATTTGTATATCCTTTACAGAATTAGAATTTCAATTTTTGTGATAAAAAAATACCCTGCAAACTTGATATTTACAGGGTTTTAGTTTTTTTTCTATTTATAAAAATTCTCAGTGAGATAGAAAACGGTATCTATAAAAAATAAATTGTCTTGAAAAGTCAAAACATTTTCGTCATGAAGATCTTCAAGGATAATACCTAATTGGGGATTAAAATAATCGTTGTTTCTAGTATTAATAAAGCCATTTGAGATTAAAAATTGTTTTACATCTTTTAGCTCCGTATCACTATCAGATTCCACAAATTTTTGCTCAACTACAGCAAAAAGTACATCTTCTTGTTCAAAAAATCCAATTAATTGATATGCTGTATCAGGGAAAAAATAATTATTTAATAATAAATTATTGAAATAATCTTCCCAAGTTTCGTAGTAAATACTGTCATTTAGCTTTATTACTTTATGTTTATTTTGAAGGTAAACTTTTTGCTCTGCTCCTGAAGAAATAAAAGCATTTATATTGATTGAAGTAATCCAAAAACCATTCCTGTCACAGAATTGTTTTATTAACGTTGTTTCTTCACTTTTGATTTGCTTACTTGACTCAGTCTCTCTGCCTGCGCTCTTGCTTTTTCTAAGGTAACGGGAGATTGTTTGGATAGAATTTCCATGCCTAACTTGGCTCTTTCCTGAAATGATATTTTGTAGTTCATTTTTCATGAAATTTAAAGTTCAAAGATACGAATTATTCTATTACTGAATTATAACATTAAAATACCCTGCAAACTAGATATTTGCAGGGTTTGGTTGTTTAATGGTTTTGTTTTAGCCTTTTATACTGCTACAAGCCTTATAAATTTGCTTGTCTGAAAACGGAGCTAAAGCTTCTGCCAGATTTCTGCTTGTTCTTAAGCAGCTTAGCATTTTTTGCCTTAAATGCTGATCGTCGCCAAATTCTGTATGCAGGAGTAGCTCGAAGATTTCCTGCAAATACAATGGCTGTTCTTTGTAATCTCCCTCAAACATTTCGTCTGAAAGGAAATTAAGTACGGATGGCACTACATCACGATGTGTTGGTTTTTGATTTTCTTTTTGCATAATAGAAAATTTTAGATGCACGAATACCTCGCTTTAGGTGTGCAAAACATTCAAAGGAATGATTTAGGACAGTTTCCTGTTCCTTCACCGTGACGAGGTATTCGTTTATGTTAACTTAAAAAAGTTTTAAGGATTTCTCCTTTGATTGTTTTGCATCGCAAAGATATTCTTTTATTTCAAAAAGAAAGAAAAAACTTACTTTTTAATTTTTTTTGTGTTTTAATGGTAAATCAAAAAGAAAAACAAAGATAGAGATTATTAATTGTGATATAATTGTTCTCGAATTTCTATTAAAGTTTGAATGGCTTTTTGTTCATCCGGTTTTTCAGGAAGTATTGTTATTTGATGAAGATTCTCTATTGAAGCAATTAAATTATCTGCCATTTCAAGTAAATCATCATATTCTTTATTTCCTGCTTTTATGTTTAATAATTCCTCTCGATTTGAAACTCTAATATTTAATTTTCCTGTTGAAAGAATTTGTTCTGCGGTTTGCAAAAGTCTGATTGTATGCATCATATTTTTGCTGTCGTAATTTTTTCCGTGTTTTTGGTTAGTGTTATATCGATCTTCGTTTCGTTTCTCAATCCAACTCCAATATTCTGTATATTCTTTACAATATTTAGAATAACCATCTTGGTTACAAGATAAATAACCTATTAGTTTTTCGTTTTTAGGAATAGACGAAAGAGAAACTTCGTTAGAATTTTCTTTTTGAATGATTCCCTTATAACCTAAAGCTTTTTCGTGATCATAAAACATCGCAAACATTCCTCTTGAATTGGATAAATCTACCAAACCAATTTGTTCTTGTTTTAAATTATTTTCGGCTAAAAATTCTAAAACTGAAACTGTTTTATAATCTTCTAAAACATAACAAAAATCTAAAAGACTTTTCTTTTCCTTCGGTAACGGATTTACAATTTTCTTGTTTAAGCCTCTTGCCTTTTTGATTTGCGTTACTGCATAACCTGCAAAAGAATCTTTGCAGAGTTTCGATAAAAAATCTTCAATTTTTAACTTCTCCATTAACGGATGTTTGTATAAAATACAATCTTCCGGCGAAGCTAAAATCTCTAAAATATTAGGATTATTTTTAAGCAGCAATTCTACAAAACGACCAATTTCGTAATACACCTCATCATTGGTTTCATTACTAACTTGCGGAATATAATCTAACCCAAAGAATTTTTCTTTTGGCAGATAATAAACTCCTTTAATATCGGTATCGGATGTTGGTGTATTTAACCCAAAAGATTTACTTCCCGAAATAACTTCGAAAAGGATTAGGTTTTTGGATTTTAAATCTTGGATAGTCATCTATTCTTTAAAACATTTTTTATTTATCTAAACTTTTCTATAGCAAGCTTCTTTTACTTTATATTTCGTATCCTTCTCATAAATTTTAGGATAATTCAAAATATAATTATCGAAACCAATCATTTTAAATATCAAAACATTTAACAAAGTATACAGCCGAACACTCGCATAAAATAAATCATAATCTTTTAATTCTATTGAACGATTTTCTCCTGCATTTTTGAAATCAGGCACTCTTCCATGCAAAAAATCATTTCTAGATTTAATCACTTTTATATCTTCATCCAATAAATTAATATTTAAAATAGAAAATGGCTTTTTTAGACTTTCTAAATTAGTTATTTGATTAAGATTCTCTAATCTTACCTTTAAAGTATTTACATCCTCATAAGATTCTTTTTTTGAATGTTTATTTAAAACTTCAATAAGTTCATTTCTAAGTTCCTTAAAATCTCTTTTAGAACTTATAGGAGCGATTTTTACCTTTTCATTTCCAATTATAACATCAGACAAAGTTTCTAAAGCAATTGAATATCCACCTGGTCGAAAAATGAGACTTGCTTTAGTAGATTCAATGATTAATAAAATCGTTGCTAAAAAGTTATCATCAGTGAGCAGTTTATTACACAAAAAAGAAAAGCTTTTTATCTTAAGTTTCTTTAATATTCCTGATTTATAATACTTTTCAGCCTGTTTAGGTCTTTCATATAACCTAGTGTATGCATTGATATTAATCGGATTCATTATTGTTTTAATATCCTCTCTTAAAGTTGAAAAATAAAAATTGTTAAATTTTTCTCTCTTTTGATTTGAATATGAAAAAAAGTATCCCTTATTCCCTGGAAAATAACCAATCACATACCCTAAAGCAACCCTGATTGAAAAAGTTTTATTACTAAATTCATCATAAGTTTGTTTTTTTTTAGATTCGATTATGATGTAACGATTTTTAAATTCATCCTTATCTTCTAAAATAAATATTTCATCATCTTCTAAATTAATTTTTGTAGCTACAACTGAAGTATTGCCACTATCATTTAAAAATAAAACATTCTCAATTTGAAAATGTAAATCCAATGACTCCGAAGTTGGAATAACTAATTTAAAATATTGTCTTTTTGATTTTGAAAATCCTTCACTACATATTTGGTTTACGGACCCTCCCGTATTTTCACTTGAACATCTGTCAATAAAAAGACTTTTAAATATTATTTTTTTTTCTGCATAATCAAATTTTACATTTTGAATTTGTTTCCCTATTCCAAAATTTCTTTGGCCTATATTAAATCTATCATATTCAATTCTAAAATTCTTTTTATTACTAAATAATTTTACATCATCAATTCCATCTAAAAATGCTTTTGATTTTCTTAATACTCCTTTTTTACTTTTCTCAAAATCATTAATAAAAATCAATGGTTCTCTATTATAAAACAAAGGAAATTTATTCAAATCCATATTAAAATTTTTTATTCAATTATCTTTTTAATTTCTTCAATAAAAAACAAATCCAATTCCTCGCTCATTTTCTTTCCACTTCCTAAAGCACCTGTATTCTCTTGATTAAATTTTACCGTTTCTAATAAAAATTCAGTAATCAAGTTTTCTTTTGGATGTAAATATTTTTCGTCTTGAGTCGCTTTTATTTCTTGCAATTCCAGTATTTTTTCTTGTATGTTTTTCGGCGCAATTGGCAATAAATCAGAAAAAGCTACAGGCGGAAAAGTATTGTTTTCTATAATCCATTTTCCAGCTAATGCAGTACGCAAAGCATAGAAATAACTTTTTAGTTTTACTTCTTCCATTTCGCAGACTTCCATAAAATTCTTTGTTGTCCCCAAATAGTGGTGTAAAACTGCTATAGGCGAAAAACATTCTTTAGCTATCTCACGCATTTGTTTTACAAAATCTTCATTTTCATAATATACAATTGGCGAATACAACCATTCTATCAAAGATGCACTTGATTTTGCTAATAACCTTACGGATTTTCGTAAATCCCAACCAGAACCGTCAAGATCTTCTTCTGTCATAAATTCTATCACATCTGGTTTTTCCCAAAGAGATAAATAATAATCAAGTTTGTGTTTGTATATAAAACGAATATCATAGTCACTGTCTGGAGAAGCAAATCCCCATGCACGACTTCCAGATTCGGCAGCAAAAAGTATTTCTACATCTTTTTGTTTCTCTATTTCTTTTAATTTTTCAAGTATTTTTTCTTTCATAATTGCACCAAATATATTTAATCAAGAAGCCTTCAAACCAAATACAAACCTATGATTTAAAAGCTAGCTTTTTTTGCCATTAAAGTATTATTATTTAAAAATTACTCTTCCAGAAAATCTTCTAAAAATCCGATGAACTTTTTTCCATCTGCAGACCATCTTAATCCTTGTCCATTTTGCACTCTTATTTCGTACACCAAACCATGTTTATAATGATAGAAAATATTCCACCATGTTTTGTGACATATAATGTAATGAATCAGTTCTTCAACTTTCTCTTTTTTCTGGATTGTATTTCCTTTTATTTCTCCAAAAATACTGTCCTTTTTTCTACCAACATGTTTTTCCCAAGCTCTTGCTACAATTGAAATTTCTTTATTGAAAGGTTCAAAACAGCTTTCTAAAAGAATTTCTTTTGCTGGCGGAATTCCGTTTTCATTGCGCTGGCTTGCCGAAGTTAAACGCTGTCCTAAAATAAGCAATATTTTTTCAAATGGAGTTTCTTCAAATGTCTGAATCAAACTTTCGCGCAAATGGCTGGAGCCATTTTCAAAATCTTCTAAAACAGCTTTAAAATAAAAAACAGCATCTTGCAACGAAACTACAATTTCATCTTTAAAATAAGGCAGTCTCGAAATTTCTGATTTCTCATTGTGAAATGAAATAAGGTTTTCTGAAAAAAGCTCTAGATTTTCATCTGTCAAAAACAAAGCATATTTTTCTTTCCATTCTCTATCAAGATCTGGAATTACCGATTTAATTTCGTTAAAAAGATTGTGCTTCATTTTTATTCAAGGCAAATTACGGTTTCTTTCACACTCATTTGCGAGAGTATATATTTCATTAAATTGAAATTAGCAGAAGCGTTATCCAGAATCCAAGCGTCTGAAGTTACTGCTATGTAATTACTTTCAGCCATTACTTTATCGGGATTGTTTACTAATTGTACTTCCCAATTGAAATTATGGTTTAAAGTAATTTCTTCTATCATTTGCTTTAATTTTCCGCTGTTTGAAACGGGTTTATCAAATAACCAAAGTGCCTTTTTTATTTTTTCATTTCTAAAAAAATCTCCAATCAACTTAATTGCTTCAGAAGTTTGTTTTACTTTTTTATAAGTTCCATAAACACTTGATAAATCACGGATAAAACCGTCTTGTCCTTTAAAAACATAGGCATTTGATAAAATACTTTCAAGTAAAATCAGAACATTAAATCCGTCAAAACAAATCTCTTTTCCTTCCAGATCCTGACTTTCAATTTCTTTTGCTTTTCGGTCCTCAATCTGTTCTTGAGAAGCACTAATTCCGCGAACCGCTTGTTGCTGACGCGCATTTAAGCGATAACGGTTTCCAACTAAAGCCAAGGTCGATTTTTCGCCATAACCTCGGCTTAAAAAATAATGCATATCGGTTACAGCTTCTTTTAGTTTGAACTGCATTTTCTCAGTTCCAAACAAAACATCATCGCTAGCTTCTTTTCCTCGGTTTTTGAGATTTGTCATTGATAAAACTTTTCTATTTCAATTGTGATCTAAATATTAAAAAAACTTTTGGAATTTTTAGTCGTTTCCTCCGCAACTTTATCCAAAGCAATTCCTTTAAACTGAGCGATTGTTCCCGCTACATAAGGAAGAAAAGACGGTTCGCATCGTCGTTCGTGGTATTTCTTCAAAAGGCTGTTCGGGACATTTTTAGGAAGCATAAACGGCGCATCGGTTTCAATCATCATTCGGTCGAGCGGTACGTACTGTAGCACTTCTTTTAAATGACTGAAACGTTTGGCATCTGAAATCGCACCCGTAAAACCCAGATAAAATCCGTTATCGAGATAGGTTTTGGCTTCTTGCAGCGTTCCTGTAAAACAATGCACAACGCCTTTTGGCAGTTTCGGCAAATAATCTTTTGTAATATTCATAAAAGAACTAAAAGCGCTTCTTTCGTGCAAAAACAAAGGTTTCTGAACTTCAATCGCCAATTCAAGCTGGGCTCTGTAACATTCTTCCTGTTTGTTTCGGGGCGAAAAATCACGATCAAAATCGAGTCCGCATTCACCAACAGAAACCACGTGTTTCTGCTGTAATAAATTCTTTAGTTTCAAGATGCTCTGCGCATCAAAACTCTTCGCATCATGCGGGTGAATTCCTGCCGTAGCATATAACACGCCTGGGTATTGTCGCGCAATCTTTGCCGATTCTTCGCTATTTCGTACGCTTGTGCCTGTGAGTATCATTTGCGATACGTCGGCATCTTGAGCGTCTTGCACAACATCGTCTATGTCGTTTTGGAATTGTTTGTTGGTCAAATTAATTCCGATATCTATGTATATTTTCATTTTTTTGTTTTTGCCACGAAGGCATTAAGACACAAAGTTTTTTTCTTTGTACTTGTTATTATTTTATTAATCTCGCAAAGTCGCTAAGACGCAAAGTTTTTTTTGCCACAAATTATAGGATTAAAATGATTTTAATCTGATCGAAACAAACTTTAAATTATATTAAAATCCAACTGTTTTCCCTTGCTAAACTACCGCGACTTATTAGCTGCACAGGAAGGATTTGAACCTTCGTCTTTTGGATACTCTTCATGTTAGACGCACTGCAGTGCGCCTCTACAATTTGTGCGTCTAGAAAACCTTTATCCCTTTGTTACTCTGTTACTTTGTTACTTTGTGCCTCAAAAACTAAAAATCTCCGTAATACACTTGGAAACATGGCAGCTTCAAATCATTTCTCCAGGTATCTACTACTTGGTTTCTATCGTCTAACACAAATTCTACGAAGTATTTATCTTTTATAAATTCATTATAGATTTCGGTTTTGATGATCGAATCTTTACGGCTGTCTTTGGTTTTACGCATGATAAGATCATCGTACTCAATTTCATGTTTTTGAAGAAAACGCAATGTTGGTTCTTTATATCGATCTTCTCTTCCAGAAACCAGCAAAATTTCATATCCTAATTTCTTGTAATTTCTCAACACATTTGCCACTGGATTATTGATTTCGTCTTCGTCACATTTGCTTGCTTCAAAAGGGTTTCTTCCGTTCATCAGAGCCAGCGTTCCGTCAAGATCGCAGATAATCGCTTTTGGCAAATCTGAGTTTTGATCGCAGTATTCTAGATTTTTTTCTACTTTTTTAATCTCTTTGAAATCAAATTTCGCTTTTGTTTTCTGCAATTGATGATACATGTTTTCAATTACTTTTCCCGGAACTTTACGTTCTCTTTTATCATTTCGACTAAAAAGTTCTTCCAATGGTAAATCAAACACTTTAAATTCGATATTGGCTTGTTCCGAAAAATTATCGATAGGCTGTTTGATATAATCGTACTTCACATTACAAGTATCCAAAACTACATTCCATCCGTTAGAAAGCAACGTTTTAATTTGCACGTTTATAATTTTTGAAATCATACTTTCTACCGAATTATCCATCACTTCCTGAAATTGAGAAAACCTGATTTCATCACGACTAATTCGCATGGTTTTGACCTCAGTTCTCACTTTCCATTCGGCAAACGTACTTTTTCCTGATGCCGGAGCGCCTATTAATATCGTTAATGTTGGTATCTTTTTCATTTTTGTTAAGTGTTATAATCTTGGATCTAATGTTTTTTCTATCTCTTCATTATTGATTCTTTTCAATAGAAGCAAACGCATTAAATAATTCTCGCCTCGTAAATCTTTATACGGAATCTGAAGCATTTTCTGATTGATTTCCCAGCCGTTTATAGATTGTTCTAATTTTCTTTTTACGTTTCTTTTATCTAAATAATGGTCAAAATCCTGATGAAAATTCACGCCGTAAATCATTGTAAGATAATTGTTGTTTCTAACTTTAAAACATGGCGGAAGACCTTTTAAGTAATTTTGAACTGGTTTTATCATTATTCCCTCTTCATTTGCTTCTGTCAATTTTTCAAAAAAAGCATAAATTTCTTTTAGCTTTTCTTCTTTATTTAAAGCTGTAATTTCCAAATGCAAAAACAGATCATCATTAATTAATTCGTAAGTCAAATTGCTATTTGGTAAAATTTCTTCTCCCGAAATTTTTACTTCTTTTAAAATCGTAAAAGGCTTGAAATAGATTTCGCCTTCTGTTCCAAAAGTATCAATCTGGTTTTTAAATACGTTTAATGATTCTTGCTGTTTATCTAAATTTGGAATTTTTACCAACTCCAAAGCATCATACTGACGTATAATATGCATTTTGTATTTGCTAGAGAATTCCTTTCTCGAAAGCTGTGTTTTATCTGAAACATAAGTCGTAAAAGCTTCTTCGTTTTTAATACTAATTAATTTTTCAATCAAACCGGAATCTTTCAAATAGTCTTTATGCCTCTGTAAAGCATCGTAATATCCTATAAATTCTTTTTCAATCAATCCAGCTCCCAAAATTTTCCAAGGCAATAATTCAGAAGCAATCATAAGGATTTCAAAATAAGGGAAATCTACGAGCATTTTGGCATGCAAATCTCTCAAACTTTCAATAGCTTGTTCTGTATTGATATGATCCATTTTAAAACCATTTCTAGAAACAAAATATGTTTCTTCGATATTTCTTTTTAGATAAATGGTACAATACGAACCCATGTATTTCTTCTGCACTACAAATTCGGTCACGCCATGGTGCATGTAATAATGAATCGCGCTTTCGATACTTTCAATTTCGTTTCTTTCTTTATTTTTTGGTGCAGGTGAAATGGTTGGCGAAAAATCATTGATTTTATTTTCGCAAAACCACTCTATTCTGTTTCTTATTTTATAGTCTAACATTTTCTATTTTTTTTGAATGATTACTGCACTTGTCGGATAAACTCCTTTTACACAATCTCCTACTCCGTGAAATTCTTTACGATTTGGAAAAATTTCATTTATAAATGATACGAACTCTGTATTTGATAATTCAAAATCATGATCGTCATGACGAAATTCTTCTGTTAATTCATAATTTACATTAAACTCTTTGTCTGGTGTCGTCACAAATAATTGGGTAAACTTGGTATTGTCTCTAATCCAGATTAGCAATTCTTTTGCATCTTCAACAGAATTGTGCTCAATCACTTCACTTAAAATAATTTGTCCTTCAAAACCTTTAAGTTCTTCCAAATTATCTGTCCAAATCAAATTATCTGTTCTGTCCGATTCCTGAATTTTATCGGCGATATGTTTAAAATCAACTTCGTCGTATGCATAATAATCTTCTGTAAATCCTTTTTTGTTCAGCAATTTGTAATACTGCAATTCTCCACAACCAAAGTCTAAAAGTGGTTCTTCAAAATTAATTCTGCTACAAATAAATTCTTTTCTTGACTGATGTGTATCTGTAAACACAAACTGAACTCCGTTATCAAAATAAGCTTCCAACTGTGGTTTAAATTTCTCAAATTGTGATGGAGAACGCATAATTCTTTTTATAAAAAGATAAAACACAAAATACGGAACACCAGTAAGATTGGTAAACATCGTGATATGCTTCTGGATAAAATAATCATCGATAAAAGTATAAACTGCATATCTGTTGGTAAAATGGGAAAATAATGCTACTAGCGAAAATTTCTGCATAGCCTCTCTTACCGTTGCTCCTTCAATTTTTAATTCGAAATTATTGCCAATTTTATTGACCAATGTAATTCCGTCTATGTATTTTGACAAAAGGTACTTTTCGTTTTTGTACCAGTTCGAGTCTATAAAAAATATTGGAACTTTGATCGTACATTTCTCTGTATCCACCTCATCATAGTTTTTATCTAACCAAGGAATCAGCGTTTTGTCTAAAACTTTATTTTCTTTATATAAATGATTAAAAAATTCCGTCGCCATATTTAATGCCAACAAAGGACTGCAGTTGCTTTGAAAATCGATCTGATTTCCTTCTTCGGGCAAATAACTGTGTTTTCCATCTAGAAAAACACAGTGATATTCATTTTCAGCGATTACATTTCCAATTACAATTCCGTTTTTCAATTCCTTCAAATAAAGTCCCTTGTCTGTATTTGGGTTTTTATAAAGAATATCCAAAAAGTATTTATTATCTGATTTAACTTTTATAATCATGGCATTTATTTTTTTCTTTGACAAATATAGCTTTGCTACTGCGCAATTATTTTGCGCAGTTAAAAATTGTTTTTATTCTTCTTCTCTATTAAAAGGCTTTTCAAATTTTGGACGAATCATTTTCCAGATTAGTTCTGCATATTCTCTTTTGTCAAGCATCGAAAACAAGACTTTTGGATATTTACAGTTTTGAAAATAAAAAGCAGTTTCCTTTCTTGTTTCCAATACTTTGAAATTCAATTTGCATTGGTCTTCTATGGCTTTATAATCATTTTCTAAATCTGTTTTGGTTTGTTTCACCCAGCTGAAAAATTCATCAGGAACGCATTCCAGAATTTCTTCAAATGACTGATTTGTTTTTAAATATTCCCAAATGTTCAAATTAGAAACCTGAGTAATGATTCGGTGTAATCGAAGATATTCTTCAAATTTAATTTTTACCCGAAAATTATTGGCGTATTTAATCACAAAACCTTCTTTATTATTCTGATTTAACGCCGATAACGTTTTGATATCTTTTACTCCGTCAAACTTCTGAACTATTGGAAATCCAATATCTTCAAGAGGAAATTCTTCTCCAGAAAGCGTATCAACAATGGCAAGCAAAACTAATTCTTCTGTTGCTCCGTAATCTAAAACGATTCGGTTTTCTGGATAAATAATTTCAAACAAATAAGTTTTCGATTTGTCGAGCAATGCCCATGAATCTTTATATTTTTCGTGAAGCATTTCATTTCCTTTATCTGATTGATCGCTTGAAAATGAACCACGGCTTGCAATAAAAGGAACGTCATTCAGCCAATACAAAATCCCTAACGAACCGTCCATTTTATCAAAAACTTCGAAAGTAGCATCAGGAAGAACTTGATTTTCCATTTCGCCCAAATTAAAAAATTTAGGAAAAGGTCTGGCTATAACATTATTATTTCCATCTAAGATAATTCCGCGGCAGCCAATTGTAATTTCGTTCCAAACTCTCTCAAATTGTGCATTTTGAGTATAGTTGTAAATATACAAATCGTGTTCAGGGTGTTTGTTTACCTTGACATAATTCTGCGAAATCATTTCTTTTAATAAGATTGTATTCATTAGTTCTTTTCTTTGAACAAATATTCAAAAACCACTGCGCAATCATTCTGCGCAGTTAAATTTTATTTTCATCTTCATATTTATACTCCGATTTATTTTTCATTTTGGAGCTTCTGTCTTTGAGAATCGTTATAAAACTGAAAAGCCATTTTTGTAGATTTTCAAAATCGGTATTTTCTTCTCTAGAGAGATATTTTTTCAAATCTGGAAATGCATTTGCAATTTCATTTTTGGTGTACAATTCTTTCCCTTCATGAAGCGAAATTGCTTGCCCTAGTTGAAATGCAATTGATTTTATAATATCTAAAAGATTCGTATTTTTTCCAAAAGAGGAAAGTTGTTTCAAATCTATTTTTTCTAATGCCTTAATCTGTTCGTCCAAATCGCCTTTTAAAGCACTTTTTATTATTGAACGATATTCTGTTTTGCTCAAAAAAGATAAAATCATTCTGGCACTTCTCAAAAATTTCAAATCAACATCCCTCGCCAAAAGCTTCGTAATTTGATTGTCGAATTTCTGATGATGATTTTGATACGTATAAAACAATGCATTATTCAATTCGTCTGTTGTGCCTTTGTAAACCTCCGTTAAATGACCGTTTTTTTGAACCGCTAGATTCGCATTGATTTTCTTTTCAGAATAAAACTTTGTTATAGATTCACTGAGTTTTTTGGATAACGAAAGTTTTTCTAAAATCGTTTCCGGCATTTCTTCAACAACGAAAACCAAATCGAGATCGAGAGAATTTTCAGAACCGAATATTTGATGGATTGGTAATTTCATTTCTTAAAACTTTTCATTCAACATATCTATACATTCATTTTTACAAGTCAAAAAACCATTTTCTGATTGAAACTTTCCAAAATTGTGAATTAGCGACAGCCAATGGTTGATATAATTTTGCAATACTTTTTTATCCTCCTCTACAATTGCTTTTCTATAAATAAAAGGTTCCAAATCTTTGAAATGGCTTACTAATTTTTTCTTAGTATATATTTCAACATTATTTTCAATTAAAGCGATATTTTGTCCGACATAAAAAGCTATGATTTTCCAAATATCAATATCATCAGTATTCTTCTGATTGAACTGAGAAATCGAAACAAAATCTATATTGTTAAGCGCTTCTAGTTTTAAATTAAAATCATGAATCCCTTTTAAAATCGGACGAATTTGAGTTCTATATTCCGTTCTGGTCAACATTGTCAAAACGGTACGAACTGCTTTATAAATTGCTAAAGTCTTATTTCGAACCTGTTTTTCCGTTACTAATAATTCATGTTTTTGTTCGTGTAAAGGATAGGTTTCGAGCAATGCATTATTAAGCGAATCAATCCATGATTTAGTAAAAATTGTATCTGAAATTTTTCCGTTTTTAATTACTGCAAAAGTTGCGTTCCAATTCAAATCATATTCTTTCAAAAGTGCCAATACTTTATTTTTTCTGTCCTCTTGTTTTTCAGGCATTTCTTCTTTTGAAATAACGATAATTACATCTAAATCTGTAGAATCGTCAGAACCATAAACATAATACGGGTAAGGAAAATTTGTTTTCATATTTTTGTTTTTTAAGGGACAAAGATTCAAAGGTTCATAGGTACAAAGGTCTTTTACTACTGCGTAGATTTTTATTTCTCGCAAAATCGCAGAGTCGCAAAGTTTTTTCTCTCGCAGATTGCGCAGATTTAAGGGATTTTTTCTAATCATTTTAATCCTCATAATCTGTGGCTTAAAAAATAAAATCTTTGCGACTCTGTCCCGATAGCTATCGGGATTGCGAGATTAGATTTACCAAGCTTTGCAAAGACGCACAACAGTGCGCCCCTACAAAACCTTAGCACCTCAGAACCTAAGTACCTCAGCACCTTCCTTAATCAATTAACAATTGTGTCACCACCGCTGGGTTCATCGCCCATTGCGCTGTGTACACCTCATCAGCGATTTCATTTTCGGTGATTGTTAAACCTTGAGCTTCCGCTTTTAGTTGTAATAAATTACCAATATTCAATTTGCTGTTCAATTTTGCCAATAATGCCTGAACTCCTTTAGAATCCAAACCACCCACAACCTGACCTCCGAAAGTCATCTCTAACCAAACGATTTCTCTTTTGGCTACATCCAACACTCCAAAAACCAAACCTTTGGCAACATTTTGCGTTACACGAACCTGATGATCTACACACGACGGATCGTACGCAACACCAGTTTTATCCGAAATTTTCATCGGATGTTTACTATTCATCCAACCTACAACTAGATTTGGCGTAATACTTCCGTTGCTGTATGCATTACAAGTAAAAGTTACAAATTTTGCCTTAGCTTTCGCTAATTCGTCGATGTTGATATTGATGTATTCAGCCGTTCCAATTTTATTCGGAATACTTCTGATATCACCGCTATGCTGACAACCTAAAGTTGTTAATCGACTGAAAGAACAAATATCTGAACGGTCTTCGTAAGCGATATGGCAGCTTAAATCCATATCTAAATGTTGCGCTGGCAAATCCTTACCCCATTGCATAAACAATCGTACTTCGTTTCCTTCAACCGGGAAACGTGTTCCCATTAAAGCAACTGGCAAATCCTGAATGGTCTCGCTTCGATCTCCTATAGAAACCGGAATATTAAACAATTGCGGATCGATATAAATTGTTTTATTTGGGTTTGAAACCGACGCAAATCGTTTTTTCATAGCCAAAATAGTCAAGTCTTCGATTTGATTTTTCATTGTTTCCAATTGTGCATCATCGTACAACTTCAACAACTGATTTGATGCAATTCGTTTGTTTGTTCCGCCCAAAGGTTTCACGCTTCTCTGCATGTTTACATCAAAGTAATTTTGCGCATACATGTTTAATGTAAACACCAATCTTGCAGGAACTTTATCGATAATTTCTTCAAAATGAGCAATTGTTTCATCGGCTCCAAACCATAGCATGTTCGAAAATAAAGAACGAGCAAACAATCCTGGACGTTGTTTCAACAATACAAATGTTTTATCGGCATCAAATTTCAATCTTGACGAATTTACTTTGCTTTGCCAAACATCATAAACCTGATTGTAGAATACATCCATTAAAAAATTCAATTTCTCAAATCCTTTTCTTTTGCTGTATTCTGCCAAACGCAAGGCACGGATAAAACGAACCCACATTCCTCTTTTTGGATGCATGATTTCGCACATTGTTTCGACATCCAAATTCATGTTGTTTAACCAATTTGCCACCATCAAACATTCTTTTCTTGAATATTTTAGTTTCAAATCTTTTTTAGAAGCAATTCTGGACTGAACGCTTGTATCTAAAGAATTATGAAAATGCTGACCGTTTTTAATCGCTCTTTTAATAATTGTTTTTGGTTCGATAACCTGCAACATTCCGGTATTTTTATACCATAAATATCGTAAAATATCTGTTGGCGTTTTCAAAAACTGAGAAGCCAAATCTTCATTTCCGTTTTCAATCAAAAGATCGATCACAAGCATTAAAGTTTCCTTCATTGCTATTTCGGTTTTCGGTAAAGCCAAATATTTCATCGTCATTTTTAAACTATCTACCTGAGTAGCGTCTAATGCTGTTTTTGACTGTAATAACGAAATGTAAAAATTCTCTAAATCTTTCTCATTCCACAATTCAAGCATTTTTAATTTGCTTCCTTGACCGATGTTTTCCAGTTTACCAAATTCAAACGGAGTTCCGCAGAAAGGACAACCGTTGTATTTCTCCAATGGAAAAGTATGATCTGGAATTATATGTCCGCATTGTAAAGTCGTTCCATTTTTAGTTTGGAAAACATTTCCGAAAAACGTGATAATATGATCCAAAACAGATTCATTTGTTGGCACATTCCATTCTTTCACCAATGGAGTCCAGTTTTTATCAGTTCCTAAAACTTCTCTCAGCACTTCTAAAACTTCGATTTTATAATTTGGGTTGACATTATTTAAAGCATGCAATAAAGATTCAGAAAATGTATATCCCAATTTTGAAACATTGGCTGCAAAAACCGATGTTATTCCTGATAAATTCTTGTTATCACTCGCAACCATTTCTGATGGAATGAAAATCGCATTCTGACGTAAACTGATTTTTAATAATGCTGCTGTTTTCATTTTTTTTAATTTTTAAAATTTAGATAATGGTGCTTCTGAGTTCTACCTAAAAGAGTGTTTGAAGTAAGAAGCACTTGACCTGAAATTCGAGTGTAATGAATTAACTAAGCTAAAATGGAGCGGGCTACCGCGAAAGAAGTAAGTTAATCTTGACCCTCGTTTTTTATTAATGATGATTTTAAAACTATGTTCGGATTCGAACCGAAAGTATCCGTTGTCTGAAGTAAGTTTTAATTGACCATTAATAGTGAAGCAGATGGGATTCGAACCCACGACCCGGACATTAGAAGTGTACGAAGTAAGTTTGGATTGACCTTTTAAGGATAATTTCAAAACTACCTGCTCTAACCGCTGAGCTACTGCTTCAAATATTGAATAAAAAGGTAATGGTGTAAGTAGTACGTGGAAAGTGTTTCGAAGTAACTTAAACTTGACCTGTTTTTTTCAATTTTTTATTTATATGAACGTTGTTTTTATTTGTTGAACAAAGATTTCTAAACTAGTGCGCAATTATTCTGCGTAGTGAAAATTTTGTTTTATTTTTTAGAAATACTGTTTATTTTATTTCCTGAACAAAGATTTCAAAACTACTACGCAATTATTTTGCGCAGTAAAAAAGAAATTATAAATTTGAGTAAAAAACAAGATGAATCTTCATAAAATCTACACTGATTTACTTCTAAATATTGGTTTTAATGAGACGGAAACTCAGAAACACTGGATCGTTTTAGAAAAAGCATATTCCAAGAAATCAAGACATTATCACAATCTTACTCACTTAAAAGAAATGATTGCCAGTTTTGAAATGTATTTTGATCGTATTCAGAATCCGAACGAAATATTATTTTCTATTTTTTATCATGATATTGTGTATTCGGCTTCAAAAAAAGATAATGAATTGAAAAGTGCTGAGTTTGCTTTGTCGATTCTACCCGAAAATCATACGATAAATAGTCAATTGGTTTTTGATGCCATTTGCGCAACACAGCTTCATGCTCAAAATAAAATTGAAGATATTAATTGGTTGATTGATTTTGATTTGAAAATTCTCGCCAAAAACTGGGACGATTATAAAATCTATTTTGAACAAATACGAAAAGAATATCGCATTTATCCTGATTTTCTTTATAAACCCGGACGCGCTAAAGCGTTGAAACATTTTCTGGAATATGAATTTATTTTCCAAACGAATGAATTCAGAGGTTTATATGAAGATCTGGCAAGACGAAATATTGAGAAAGAGATTTCTTTACTAACGTAATTTCGTTGTTAAACCCGACAGGTTTTTAAAACCTGTCGGGTTTAATCGACAACGTACATATGTAGAGACGCACTGCAGTGCGTCTACGCAACGAATATCCACAATGTCTTAGACGCACTGCAGTGCGCCTCTACAAAAATTGGAACGGAAAATAAATCATTAAATAAAACATAAAAAGATCTTCTTATAACAACATAGACGCGTGAGGGATTGAGGCGGTATCCTTTTATGAAAGTCCCGATAGCTATCGGGACTTTCATAAAAGATATAGCCGAAAGCCCGACCCGGAGGGACACGCCAAAAAAACCACACACAACATGTCACAAAACAAAAACGCCTTAATACGATATAAAGTAATCGACAAATGTCTGCAGAATAAATACAGACAATGGACGCTGGAAGATTTAATAGAATGCTGTTCTGAAGCTTTATCTGAATATGAAGGCCGCGATATTCCCATTAGTAAAAGAACCATTCAAATGGATATTCAATTAATGCGAAGTGAAAAATTGGGTTATAATGCACCAATCGTAGTTTACGACAAAAAATATTATAAATATGAAGACGAAGATTTCACGATAACCGATATTCCGCTGACGGAAACCGATATGAATGTTTTGACCGAAACGGTTTCGATGTTGAAACAGTTTAAGGATTTCTCTTTATTTAATGATGTATCGGATATTCTGCAACGACTGGAAGATAAAATCTATGCCGAGAAGTCGCACACCAAACCGGTTATTTATTTGGATAAAAATGAAAATCTAAAAGGTCTGCATTATTTGGATGAAATCTATCAGGCGATTATTAAAAAGATGGTTCTGATTATTACTTACAAATCTTTTAAATCGCAGGAAGAAACGAAATTTCATTTTCATCCTTTTATATTGAAGGAATTTAATAATCGCTGGTTTTTAATTGGAAAAAAGAAAGCTACGCAACCCATTACCAATTTGGCCCTCGATAGAATTGTTTCTATAGATTACGATTTTAATCTTCCTTATATAGAAGAAGATTTTGACGCAGATTCTTATTATAAGAATGTAATTGGTGTTACGGTAAACTCAGGTTTAAAGCCTAGACGACTTGAGCTTTGGGTAGATGCCACAAATGCACCTTATGTTATTACGAAACCTTTGCATTCGTCGCAACGACTTATTAAAGAAAATGAGGACGGAAGTATTGTAATTAATTTGTTCCTGATTCCTAATTACGAAATGGAAAGACTTTTATTAGGCTTTGGCTCCGGACTTGAAGTTTTAAAACCTGAATATCTTAGAAACAGGATGCAAAAAATCATAAAAGGCGCTTTAGACAAGTACGAATCTGATAATAATACTGCATTAAATCTATAATTTTTTACAAAAAGAAGAATTAAAACTATTTTTAAAACGATAAAACAATTTTTAAAGCATTAAAAATGTTAAAATTTCAAAAAAGAATAGTATATTTCAGTTAAAATTTAATTCTAAACCCCTATAAATCAAAGACATTTTTTAATTAACCAAAAATTTATTCAAAATTAATATGCATGCATAGTATTTTTTGATTATATTTGAAATCGATATAGTTACCTATGAAAGATAAAACGATAGATTATATTTTGAGAGCGACATGGCAGGCTGTTTCAAGAATGTATAACGAAGAAGCTGCAAAATACGATGCTACAATGGCAACGGGATTTGCTCTTTTAAGTATGGACAAGGAAGAAGGAACTCCATCAACCGCTTTAGGGCCACGAATGGGAATGGAAGCCACCAGCCTTACCAGAACATTAAAATCTATGGAAGACAAAGGTTTGATTGTTCGCAAAAAAAATCCAAGTGACGGCCGTGGTGTTTTAATCTACCTGACCGATTTTGGAAAAGAAAAAAGAGATTTATCTAAAAATACTGTCCTGAAGTTTAATGAATCAGTTCGAAAACATGTTTCAGACGAAAAGCTGAATCATTTTATCGAAGTTGCTGAAATCATTAATGAATTGATTCACGACAAAAACATATTTAATCAAACAGAAAATGAATAATCTTTTTTAAGAAAATTCAAATTCTTCTACAAACAAATAGTAACAAATTATGAAACGCACAATTAAAAAAGTTGCTGTAATTGGATCCGGAATTATGGGTTCAGGTATAGCTTGTCATTTTGCCAACATTGGTGTTGAAGTTTTACTGCTTGACATCGTGCCTCGCGAGTTGACAGAAGCTGAAGCTAAAAAAGGATTAACGCTTGAAAGTAAAGCCGTTCGCAACCGTGTGGTAAACGAGCATTTGGCGAATTCATTAAAATCGAAACCCTCTCCTATTTACAGTCAGAAATTTGCAAACAGAATTACGACTGGAAATACGACAGACGATATGGCAAAAATTGCTACTGTTGACTGGATTATTGAGGTTGTAGTTGAACGATTGGATATTAAGAAATTAGTATTTGAACAAATCGAGAAATTCCGTAAACCGGGAACTTTGGTTACTTCAAACACTTCTGGTATTCCAATTCACTTTATGAGCGAAGGAAGAAGCGAAGATTTTCAACAGCACTTCTGCGGAACGCACTTTTTTAACCCTGCGCGTTACTTAAAATTATTTGAAATTATTCCGGGCCCAAAAACTTCAACTGAAGTATTGGATTTCTTAAACGAATACGGTTCTAAATTCTTAGGAAAAACTTCGGTTGTTGCTAAAGATACTCCGGCGTTTATTGGAAACAGAATTGGTATTTACGGAATTCAGAGTTTATTTCATTTAGTTAAAGAAATGGGATTAACGATTGAAGAAGTTGATAAATTGACAGGTCCGGTAATTGGTCGTCCAAAATCGGCTACTTTCCGTACGGTTGACGTTGTTGGTTTAGATACTTTGGTACACGTTGCCAACGGTATTTACGAAAACTGCCCAACTGACGAACAACACGAATTGTTCAAACTTCCAGATTTCATCAACAAAATGATGGAAAATAATTGGTTAGGAAGCAAAACTGGACAAGGTTTTTATAAAAAAGTAGATAAAGATATTCTTTCTTTAGACTTAGATACACTTGAATACCGCGCTGCAAAAAAAGCAAATTTTGCCACTTTAGAATTAACTAAAACGATCGACAAACCTATTAATCGTTTTAAAGTTTTAGTAAAAGGAACTGACAAAGCGGGAGAATTCTACCGTAAGAGTTTCGCAGGAATGTTTGCTTATGTATCAAACAGAATTCCTGAAATCTCAGACGAATTATACAAAATTGACGACGCTATGAAAGCTGGTTTTGGATGGGAAAATGGTCCATTCGAAATCTGGGATGCTATTGGTGTTGCCAAAGGAATCGAAATCATGAAAGCAGAAGGTTTAGAGCCTGCTGCATGGGTGAACGAAATGTTGGCTTCTGGAAGCGACAGTTTTTATACTGTAAAAGAAGGTGCTACTTTCTTCTACAATATTCCAACAAAATCACAAGTAAAAGTTCCTGGACAAGATTCATTTATTATTCTAAACAACATTCGCGAAAGCAAAAAAGTTTGGAGCAACAGTGGAGCCATTATTGAAGATTTAGGAGACGGAATCTTAAATTTAGAATTCCAGTCTAAAATGAATACAATTGGTGGCGATGTTCTACAAGCGATCAATAAAGCAATCGACTTAGCTGAAAAAGAATATCAAGGTCTTGTTATTGGAAATCAAGCTGCGAATTTCTCTGTTGGGGCTAATATCGGAATGATTTTCATGATGGCGGTTGAACAAGAATACGACGAATTGAACATGGCTATTAAATTGTTCCAAGATACAATGATGCGCGTTCGTTATTCTGGAATTCCAGTTGTAGTTGCGCCTCACGGAATGACTTTTGGTGGTGGATGCGAAATGAGTTTACATGCTGATAAAGTTGTAGCTGCTGCAGAAACATACATGGGATTAGTTGAATTTGGTGTTGGTGTACTTCCTGGTGGTGGTGGATCTAAAGAAATGGCTTTGAGAGCTTCAGATTTATTCCGTAAAAATGATGTGGAATTAAATGTTCTTCAAGAGTATTTCTTAACTATCGCTATGGCAAAAGTATCTACTTCTGGTTATGAAGCTTTTGACACTGGACTTCTTCAACATGGAAAAGATATTATCGTTGTAAACAAAGATCGTCAGATCGCTGAAGCTAAAAAACATGCATTGTTAATGGCAGAAGCTGGTTATACACAACCTATCAGAAGAACTGATGTTAAGGTTTTAGGAAAACAAGCTTTAGGAATGTTCTTAGTTGGAACTGACCAAATGGAAGCTGGAAAATATATCTCGGAGCACGACAAGAAAATCGCTAACAAACTGGCTTATGTAATGGCTGGTGGTGATTTATCTGAAGCAACTTTAGTTTCTGAACAATACTTATTAGATATTGAAAGAGAAGCTTTCTTGAGTTTATGTACAGAGCGTAAGACTTTGGAGAGAATTCAATACATGTTGACTAAAGGAAAACCGTTGAGAAACTAGAAAATAGAACAAAGAGAATAGAATATAGATTTTAAGGCTTAGTAAAGTCTATTTTCTATACTCTATCTTCTATACTCTTAAAAAATAGAATAAAGAGAAAAGAATATAGATTTCGAGACAAAGTAATAGTCTATTTTCTATGATCTATTTTCTATAATCTTAAAAAAACAAAACAAATGAAAACAGCATATATAGTAAAAGCTTATCGTACTGCGGTAGGAAAAGCACCAAAAGGGGTTTTTAGATTTAAAAGACCTGATGAATTAGCTGCAGAAACCATTCAGTTTATGATGGATGAACTGCCTGATTTTGACAAAAAACGTATTGACGACGTAATGGTTGGAAATGCAATGCCAGAAGCAGAACAAGGTCTTAACGTTGGTCGTTTGATCTCTTTGATGGGATTAAAAGTAGAAGACGTTCCTGGAGTTACGGTAAACCGTTATTGCGCATCTGGATTAGAAACTATCGGTATGGCTACAGCTAAAATCCAATCAGGGATGGCAGATTGTATCATCGCTGGTGGAGCAGAAAGTATGAGTTATATTCCGATGGGAGGTTACAAACCAACGCCTGATTATAAAGTTGCGGCTGCAGGTCACGAAGATTATTACTGGGGAATGGGTTTAACTGCCGAAGCGGTTGCTAAACAATACAACGTTTCTAGAGAAGATCAGGATGAGTTTGCTTACAATTCTCATATGAAAGCTTTGAAAGCTCAGGCAGAAGGAAAATTTGACAAACAAATTGTTCCAATTACTGTTGAGCAAACTTTCATCAACGAAAATGGTAAAAAAGAAACTAAATCTTATGTTGTAAATAAAGACGAAGGCCCAAGAGCTGGAACTTCTAAAGAAGCTTTAGCTGGTTTAAGACCTGTTTTTGCTGCAGATGGAAGTGTAACGGCTGGTAACTCTTCTCAAATGAGTGACGGTGCTGCTTTCGTTTTAATTATGAGCGAAGAAATGGTAAAAGAATTAAACCTTGAGCCAATTGCACGTTTGGTAAACTTTGCTTCTTCTGGTGTTGAGCCAAGAATCATGGGTATCGGGCCTGTAAAAGCAATTCCGAAAGCACTAAAACAAGCGGGAATGACATTAAACGATATCGAATTAATCGAGCTAAACGAAGCTTTTGCTTCTCAAGCTTTAGCAGTAACTCGCGAATTAAATATCAATCCGGATATTATAAACGTAAACGGTGGAGCAATTTCATTAGGACATCCTCTTGGTTGTACTGGTGCGAAACTTTCAGTTCAGTTATTTGATGAGATGAAACGTCGTGGTAATAAGTACGGAATTGTTTCTATGTGTGTAGGTACTGGGCAAGGAAGTGCTGGGATTTACGAGGTTCTTTAAAAAGAGAATAGAATATAGAATAAAGAGAATAGATGTTTTCTTTGAGAGTAATGAGATATACTTTTTGGAATGATAAAAAGCATAAATAAAAAATAAATAAAAATAGTAATATTCTTACTTTTTACTTTATTTTCTTACCTTGACTCAAAAAAACATGAGACATAATTATAAGAACTTAAAGATTTGGAAGATCGGAATTGCGATTGCTAATGAAATTTCAGACATATTAATAGAATTTCCCAAACATGAACGATACGATTTGAGTTCTCAAATAAGCAGATGTTCGGTTTCGATGCCTAGTAATATTGCTGAAGGATCTTCAAGAACTGATAAGTCTTTCAGTCACTTTTTAGACATTTCTCTTGGCTCTTCATTTGAACTAATTACACAATTATTGATTGCTAAACATAGAAAATATATAAACGAGATACAATTTAACCAATTAGAAATTAAAATAGAAGAATTCCAAAGAATGACAATGGGTTTTCAAAATGGACTAAAGTAAAAGTCTATTTTCTATACTCTATATTCTATTTTCTTTCATAAAAAACAAAAACAAAATGGCAGATACAATCGAAAAAAACGTGACTCGTGGTGGTCAGTTTTTGGTAAAAGAAACAAAATGTGAAGACATCTTTACTCCAGAAGATTTCTCAGAAGAGCAGTTAATGATGCGTGACTCTGTAAAAGAGTTCGTTGACAAAGAATTATGGGCGCATAAAGATCGTTTTGAAAAGAAAGATTACGCTTATACAGAATCTTCTATGCGTAAAGCAGGTGAACTAGGACTTTTAGGAGTTGCAGTTCCTGAAGAATACGGCGGATTAGGAATGGGATTCGTTTCTACAATGTTAGTTTGTGACTACATTTCTGGAGCAACTGGATCTTTCTCTACAGCTTTTGGTGCACATACAGGAATTGGAACTATGCCAATTACACTTTATGGATCTGAAGAACAAAAGAAAAAATACGTTCCGAAATTAGCTTCTGGAGAATGGTTTGGTGCTTACTGTTTAACTGAGCCAGGCGCAGGATCTGATGCTAACTCAGGAAAAACAAAAGCGGTTTTATCTGAAGACGGAAAAACTTACTCTATTACAGGTCAGAAAATGTGGATTTCGAATGCAGGTTTCTGTAGCGTTTTCATCGTTTTTGCTCGTATTGGAGATGATAAAAATATTACTGGTTTCATCGTAGAAAACGATCCTTCAAATGGAATTTCTATGAATGAAGAAGAGCATAAACTAGGAATCCGTGCTTCTTCTACTCGTCAGGTTTTCTTCAACGAAACAAAAGTTCCGGTTGAAAACATGTTATCTGAAAGAGGAAACGGTTTCAAAATTGCAATGAATGCTTTAAATGTTGGTCGTATTAAATTGGCTGCTGCTTGTCTTGATGCTCAAAGAAGAGTTACTTCAGGAGCTGTAAAATATGCTAACGAAAGAATTCAGTTCAATACATCTATTTCATCTTTTGGAGCTATTCGTTCTAAATTGGCTGAAATGGCAACTAATGCATACGCAGGAGAAAGTGCTTCTTACCGTGCTGCAAAAGATATCGAAGACAGAATCGCTGCTCGTGAAGCTGAAGGTACAACGCATCAGGAAGCTGAATTGAAAGGTGTTGAAGAATACGCTATCGAGTGTTCTATCTTGAAAGTAGCAGTTTCTGAAGACGTTCAATCTTGTTCTGATGAAGGAATCCAAATTTTTGGTGGAATGGGATTCTCTGAAGATACTCCGATGGAAAGTGCCTGGAGAGATGCTCGTATCGCTCGTATTTACGAAGGTACAAACGAAATCAACAGAATGCTTTCTGTAGGTATGTTGATCAAAAAAGCAATGAAAGGTCACGTTGATTTACTTGGTCCTGCAATGAAAGTTCAGGAAGAATTAATGGGTATTCCATCTTTTGATACTCCGGATTTCTCTGAATTATTTGCAGAAGAAAAAGGAATCGTTGCTAACCTTAAGAAAGTTTTCTTAATGGTTGCTGGTAGCGCTGTACAAAAATACGGTCCGGATTTAGATTCTCACCAACAATTATTGATGGCTGCGTCTGATATCTTAATCGAAATCTACATGGCAGAAAGTACAATCTTGAGAACTGAAAAATTAGCAAAATCTCAAGGTGAAGATAAAGTACAAGAGCAAATTGCAATGGCAAAATTATACTTGTACAAAGCTGTAGATATCGTAAACTCAAGAGGAAAAGAAGGAATCGCTTCTTTCTCTGAAGGAGATGAGCAACGTATGATGTTAATGGGACTTAAACGTTTCACAAAATACACTAACATGCCAAACGTTGTGGCACTAAGAGAAAAAATCGCAGAAAAATTAGTTGCAGAAAATACATACTGCTTCTAATATCAAAATAGTTTTTAGCTTTTAATTTGTTTAAGCCCGCGCAAGTCCGAAACTGCGCGGGCTTATTTTTTTATACTCTTGTATGAAAGACACAGGACAACAAAACGCAAGTTTTTTGCAATGATTTGCAAATTTTTCGTTAAAATTTACTTTTTGAGATGCAAAGAATAGTTAAGTATCGGTTGTATTACTTTATATTTAACATTCAAAAAACTCAAAAAACTAAAACAATGAAACAAATCAGTCTGATTGCCTTATTTTTATTGTGCTTTTGTACCGCAAATACATTCGCTCAGAAAAATAAAAAAATGGATATTATCGCTTATTATACAGGGGATGATAAATTAATTAACGAATACGAAGTCAATAAATTAAATCAAATCATTTTTAGTTTTTGTCACCTAAAAGACGGAAAATTAACTGTTGATTCAGATAAAGATTCTAATACTATTAAGCATTTGGTTTCGCTTAAAGCGAAAAATCCGCAACTTAAAATCATTTTATCTCTTGGCGGATGGGGCGGTTGCGAACCTTGTTCTGAAGCTTTTTCTACAGTTGAAGGACGTTTAAAATTTGCAAAATCTGTAAAAGAATTAAGTGATTCTTATAAAGTTGACGGTTTAGATCTCGATTGGGAATACCCTTCTATTGAAGGTCTCCCTGGTCATTTATATCAGGCAGCAGACAAACAAAATTTTACTGAACTTCTTAAAATTTTACGCTCAACATTAGGAAAAAAATACGAACTAAGTTTTGCTGCAGGAGGTTTTCAAAAATGTCTGGACGAATCTATAGACTGGAAAGCTGTTGCACCTTATGTAAATCGTATTAATATTATGAGTTATGATTTGGTAAACGGATATTCTAAAGTGACGGGGCATCATACTCCATTGTACAGCACAAATCCGAAAGAAGAATCTACAGATAGAGCGGTTGAGTTTTTATTAAAACTTGGAGTTCCTGCTGAAAAACTGGTTATTGGTGGAGCTTTTTATACCAGAACCTGGAAAAACGTTGAGAATATTAATAATGGTTTATATCAGGCTGGTGAACATATCCCTGGTGTTGATTTTAAAAACTTCGATACAACGTATACAGAAGCTAACGGATGGAAATATTTCTGGGATGATAAAGCAATAGCACCTTATTGGTACAATGCTGCAACAAAAACTTTTGCAACATCAGACGATTTAAAATCTATTAAAGCTAAAGCAGAATATGCTAAAGCTAAAAAACTAGGCGGAATTATGTTCTGGGAACTTACTCTGGATAAAACCCGAGACGGAATGGTGAATGCTATTTATGAAGTTAAGACAGCAAAATAGATTTACATCAAAAATAAAAAAAGGCAGTTATCTAAAAAATAACTGCCTTTTTTTATTTTGAAGAATAATTATTGAACCTTCGTTTTGTCTAATTCTCCAATAAACGGAATCGCTTCTAAAATCTCTCCTTTTATAATGGTTTGAAGATAAACTTCAAGCTGGATAAATTTTGCCGCATTTATTGATCCTACTGCCTTTTTTGCCTGATTATATGTTTTCTCATATAACTTTTCGTAAGCAATATGGTTTTTTAAAGTTGCTTTGGCCAATTCATCGGCTTTTGCATCTGTTAAGGTTGAATAATTTGCAGCATAATCGTTAAGCAGCTGAAACTTAGTTCGTCCTAATGCTTTGCGCTCTGTTTCGTAATTATCATAAACCTTTGTAAAAGCTGTTGCTTGCGCATCAGACAAATTCATGTACTGCGTTACCAACTCACTTTTTGATTTTCCGTAAACACTTTGCAAAACCTCCACATCTTCTTTAAAAGGAGATTGAGCATTAACTGAAAATGAGGCAAACGCCATAATAAGAATAAGACTTAATTTTTTCATAGTTTTGATTTTTAGATTTGTTTCTAGATAATTACACATTCTCAAATATACTGATTTTAAGTATTTTAAATTAAATTCACGGCTTTAAAAAAACGAGTACTGATATACTGCAGACAAAGCATAATAATTCAAACCGTTGTTTGTATAAGCTCCCACGTGATATTGAAATTTTACCGATTGGCCTTTTCCTACAGGAGTCGAAAAAGTCCCTCCTACCCGCCAATTATCAATCTCGCTTGCCTGAGAAACACCGTCTACAATTGTGTTACCACCAAAAAACCAATTGGTATTAAAACCAACCCACATATGATTTTTAAAATAATAACTCGCGTGCGCCTGTAAACTACAAGTCGGTTTTTGTTCCATCTTTTTCCCTAAAAAATCATTATTATCGGTATAGAACCAAACACCGCCGTAGGCTTCTGCATAAACATGAGCAAACTTTTTCGAAATACCAATTTCAGGTTTTATTCCCCAGCGATTGGTACCAATATTAACTTGTTTATCGCCATAATATCTTCCGGTAGGAACCGAAGTTACAAGACTCACCCCTAGAATTGTTTTTTGCTCAAAACTCCTGAAATTCATCTTATCAAGTGCTGGAGATCCCAATAAGTTGATTCCAAAACGGACTTTCATATCGGCAAAACCAGTTCGCGAACCTGTAAGCATTGCACCGTTTACCATTGCGGAACCGTCCATAAAAGAAAAAGGGAGTGAAACCTGAATACGCGCCAATTTGTTGGCTAAGCCAAAAGTTCGAACATAACTTGCTGCCAAATTATGACTTTGAAGTTTAAAGTCAGAAATTGGTAATGACGGATCTGTGAGAACATTTCCATCCATAAAGACATAGCCAATTGCAGCAACATTAAGCTTTTTTGGCACATTTGCATAAACCCTTGGTTCTAAATCCTGACTGTAAGCGAGATTTTTAAATAAAAAAAGAAGCGAAACATAAAGATAAATTTTTGGCAAAACTAGAAATGTCTTTTTTGGCATACATAAATGGATTGGCGATACAATAAAAAAACTACAACTCTTATTTTTTAACTTCTTCTGCTTTTGGCGCTTCAATTTCACCATCGTATGAAATCGGAGCCCTGTTATTACTATTAACCGACAGAGATGCTCCTCCATCAAAAAAAATAGTAAATAATAAATCATATACATCGTCTTTACCTCTTACCGAGGCTTTCAAAATGTAGTTTTTCTTCTTTTTCTCCACCGTTATATTTTCAGGTACGCCTTCAAATTTAATTCCGCCATCACCGCCATAAGCCACATTATAAGCGCGTCCGAAAAAAGGAAGATCACAAGTTGTTTTTTCAGTATTAAACTTCAAGAAATACGTATTGTAATCCAGATGAAGAAGCCGTCCTGCTTGCGGCGTTGCCTTTTGCGCTTCAAACACGAAATTTTTGCCATCAATTAAGGCTTCAATTTCTTTTTGCTTTTGCTGCTGTTGTTCCGCTTTAAGCTCTTTTTTAGTCTTCTCTTGTCCTATTGCCGGAAAATTCAAAAACCAAAATAACACTAATAAAATAGTTAGTTTAGTTGACATAACTTATAAATTTAATAGAGTTAAATAACGTATTTCTATTTTTTGGTAAACCGCATCGTAGCAATATCGCCCGAAATAAAATTTAAGGTTTTTCCATCATCTGTGACATCATATGAAGTTACTCGTTTCAGTGTATTCATAAAAACCTGTTCTCCTTTCCCATCCATGCACATCATTTTGGTAACGGCCATTGGCTGGGTAAAATCTATTTTGTTTCCTGTTACACTCAGTTTTCCATTAAATGAATTACAACCATTATTTCCGGAAACATGATTTTCTTTTACATTAAAATTAATGGCCGGTTTCTTATTTGGATAAAAAGCATCAAAATCAACTGTGGGTTCGGCGATATAATTTAGTTCCCAATTTCCTTCCAGTTTTGACAGTGAATCATCTTTTTTGCATTTGCAGGAAATTAATATACTACTAAAGAAAACAAGTATTAAAAAATTCTTCATCATAATATTAAGTATTAAAAATTAATGAATTAGAAAACTGTATTTGGGAAAATTTTCGTTAAAAACGTATACGAATTTAAACAATATTTTTGTCTTCTCAACTGAAAATCAGATTAAATTGCGAGTAATAGTTTTAGATTTATTTAACTTTTAACACCTCTTATATCGGCTTTTTTATGTTAAATTTACTTAATCTTTAATTTAAAAGCCTCACTTATGAAAAAAGCAATTGTTTCTTTCGCTATAATTACAGCCTTAATTATTGGCTGTAAGACCAATACAAAATCAAATGATGCCAAAACTTTGACCGTAAATTTAGAGCCAAAAAGCAACAGTACTGTTAGCGGAACGGCTACATTTACTGAGAAAAACGGAAAAGTAACATTTGTTGCAAAAGTAGCTGGTCTGCAACCCGGAGTTCATGCCATTCACATTCATGAAAAATCTGATTGTTCTGCAGCAGACGGAAGTTCTGCCGGAGGACACTGGAATCCGACGTTTAAAAAACACGGGAAATGGGGTTCTGCAGAATATCACAAAGGTGATATCGGAAACTTTACTGCTGATGCAAAAGGTAACGGAACTATCACATTAACCACTGATGAATGGTGCGTTGGTTGTGGAGACGAAACCAAAGATGTTCTTGGAAAAGGTCTGATTGTGCATCAGGGTACAGATGATTTTGTTACTCAGCCAACAGGAAACGCAGGCGGAAGAGTAGCTTGTGCAGGAATCATCAAATAAAAAATCATATAATAACCACTATTTTCACAAAATCTAGTGGTTATTTTATTTTAAGTCAATTCTTAACAAGAAAAAAAAGTAGCTTTGTAGCCTCAAATTAAAGTTAATGATTAATGCATCAGCACCAGGCTGGATAGATAAGTTTTTTAGCGAGCAGAAGTATTCAGAAGCAATTCCTTTTGAAACTGCAGATTCGTTCTACTATAAAGTGAGAGAAACCGGGTTCATTTACGGTCATATCATTGCTATTGATTCCCAAATTCCTATTTCGATAAAAGGCTGGTTTAAAACCGAAATTTCTAAAGTTGCCTTATTAAATACCTTATACCATGTTTTTTGTTTAGAAAAAAGAAGTTCTGAACCGAATAACTTTATTTCAGAAGTTCTAAAATTCTATAAAGAAATGAATCCTGAAGGATTTAGTTTGTTTAAAATTTTACTTCCAAAAGACACTCCTTCACTTTCATTAGAAAACATCATTGACCAAAGAGTTCAGACTAATGACAGCATCATTAGTAAAAACTTCTCACATTTAGTGACTAATGCTTTATTATTTATTGATGTTTTAGCATTCAGACAATATTTAGAACATGGTCATATTCCTGAAAAATATTTAAAAAGAATTGAAGAAACGGTACTTGGTATTGTGGGTCTGGCATTAAAAACCAAAACCATAAAATCACAACACGATGATTTATTAATTAAATTGTTTGAAGCTTCCATACGTTATTCTAAATTCTCTAAAGTTACGGTTGAAACTCTGGAAACCTTACAATTGGAGCACTTTAGCAATAAACTGGAGCAATACTATTTGATCGATATGGCCGGAATGGCTTTATGGAGTGATGGCGTTGTAGAAAATGAAGAAGCTTACTTTTTATATTCATTGGGCTCTATGATGCATGTTTCAGATGAATTTGTAAGTCATAGTATTGCAACGACAAATGAATTTATTACTACTCATAAAAAGAAAATCCCGTATTTCAATTATTCCAATCCGGTGAAACATTTTTATGATCAAATGACCCACACGGTTGTAAAATTGATTATAAGAAACAAAAACAGACTGGTAAAAGAAATTGTTCAGAGTAAAGAATTGATGGTTCTTTTGGCTTATTCTACCACAAGAGATCTGGATGCCAAAGAAAAGAAAAAAGTAAAAAAACAGCTTTTGGATATTTGCAAAACAATTCCGTCACTGACTATATTTTTACTTCCGGGCGGCAGTTTATTATTGCCTATTTTAATAAAGTTTATCCCAACAATGTTACCATCTGCTTTTAATGAAAATCTGGATGAAAACGAATAAAAAAAAAACGCCTTTTTTGAAGGCGATTTTTTTTATTTCTATTATAGATCTAACTGATAAACGGTATCTAATTCATCATTCGAACTAATTGTTACATTTAGATCGGTTACAAATCCTGAATTTAATCCGTAAACCCATCCGTGAAGCATTAGGTCCTGTCCGTTTTTCCATGCTCCCTGAACGATTGAAGTTTTAGCTAAATTATAAACTTGTTCTTTAGCATTAATTTCAACAAAAGCATTAAAACGTTCTGTTTCGTCCTCAATTGAATTAAGGTATTTATCATGCAAACGATATTCATCTTTAATATGACGAATCCAGTTATCGATAATTCCAACAGATTGATTACCCATTGCTGCTTTTACACCACCACAACCGTAATGTCCGCAAACAATAATATGCTTTATTTTTAAAACATTTACTGCATAATCCAAAACACTTAGCATATTCATATCAGAATGTACTACCATGTTTGCAATGTTACGGTGAACAAAAACTTCACCTGGTTTTGCACCAACAATTTCGTTTGCAGGAACACGGCTGTCAGAACATCCAATCCATAATAATGGAGGTTGTTGTCCCTTTGCCAGATCAGAAAAATAATTAGGGTCTTTTGCTAATGAAGTCTCCACCCACTTTTTATTGTTCTCTAATAACTGCTCATAAAATTTTCTCATTTTTTTATTTTTTTAATGGAATCTCTATACGTTTAGACATATCAAAAGATTAGTGTAAAGTTACCTAAATTTTGACAGTCTAGACGCAATAGAAATCGTATAATTTATTTAAATTGTTTTAAAACTCTTCTTTTAAAGTTTCTTTTTTCACCAAAGCTCTTTTGGCAACATCATAATAATGCTCGATAGTAACGTGATTATTGTTCTCTGGAGTATTCTCTAAATCGTACGCTTCTTTAAAACCTTTAAGCTTTACTTTGATATTATCATCAATGGCACGCGTTTCTTTAAACTCACGAATTAAATCTAAAACATCATGAGCAATATACTCAGTATCGTGAGCATTGATAATTACTTTTGAGTTTTCAGGAATTTCGCTTAAAGTTTGCTTTATAGCAGCTTTGTTCAAAAATGAAACTTCCTGAGCCAGATCAATGTGAATGATGTCTCCATCTTCATATTCTTCTTTTTTAAAGTTGTAAGCTCGTTTTAGATTTCCTCTTAAAACAAAAATAATACTTATAATGATGCCCAACGCAACACCTTTTAGCAAATCTGTTGCAACAACAAAGACCAAGGTTGCAATAAAAGGAATAAATTGATATTTACCCTTTTCCCAGAAATGCATAAAGGTTGCTGGTTTGGCTAATTTATAACCTACTAAAATTAAAACGGTTGCTAATGTTGCCAATGGAATCTTGTTCAGAATAGCCGGAACAGATAAAACACTGATTAACAAAAGAACACCGTGAATAATTGCTGACATTTTAGATTTTGCACCAGCATTATTATTTGCTGATGATCTTACCACAACAGATGTCATTGGTAAACCTCCTAAAAGTGAACTTATTATATTACCAACACCTTGCGCTCTAAGCTCCACATTGGTATCAGTATAACGTTTTTGTACGTCCATTCTATCTGAAGCTTCAATACATAAAAGCGTTTCGATAGAAGCAACGATAGCAATTGTAACGGCAACAACCCAAACCTGTGGGTTTGTCACTGCCGAGAAATTTGGTGTTACAATAATTGCCTTGAATTCGTCAAAAGATTTTGGAACCGGTAAGGAAACCAAATGCTCTTTTGCAATTGCCAGAGAACTTCCTGTCGAAACAAAAAACTCATTCAACAACACTCCCACAATAACAGCTACAAGAGCTCCCGGCACAAGTTTTAATTTCTTTAAAAAAGAAACTTTATCCCATGAAATCAATATAACTAATGAAACCAATGAAACAACAACGGCACCAAGCTGGATATGATTTAATAAATCAAACAAGAATGAAAAAGAGTTACTGCCATCGTTTTGAATAAATGCCTGATCTCCTTCAAAATCGGCATCATAACCAAAAGCGTGTGGTATTTGTTTCAGAATGATAATAATTCCGATACCTGCAAGCATTCCCTCAATAACATTTGTTGGAAAATAATTTGAGATACTTCCGGCTTTTAAAAACCCTAATGCTAATTGAATTAATCCTGCAATAAATACTGACAGTAAAAACACATCAAAGGCTCCAAAATCGGTAATAGCTGTTAATATAATTGCTGTTAATCCGGCAGCTGGTCCGGAAACACTAATATGCGATTGGCTCAGGTACCCAACTATTATACCGCCTACTACACCCGCTATAATTCCAGAAAATAAAGGCGCTCCAGAAGCCATTGCAATACCTAAACACAATGGAAGAGCCACCAAGAAAACCACTAAACCTGAAGCAAAATCAGATTTAAGGTTGGCAAAAAGATTGATTTTTTTTGTCATAATACAATACTAAAAAAATTATTCATTAAAGATTAACCGCACTTCTTCAAATGCAGTTCAGGTTCAAAATAATCGGAAGTATTATACCAAGTTTGGAGGTGGAGCAAATATGCTCGGAGAAATATTGTCTAGTTTTACAATATTTTCAGACACTATAGTCTTTTTTTCAATATAAACCGGCATTACTACTTCATGTTGAAGTATTGCTGGATAAACAGCAGCCTTAAGTTCTTTATGTGAGTGCTCCTCTTCAGAAAAACTGAAAAATATAGACGTATCACTGTTTTTCTTAATCAACGTTACAATTGTAGGCGTCGATAAGAAAGCAATGAATATGAATAATAATATGCGAGCAACTAATTTCATTGCAACAAAAATAAGTTTTAACAAATAAAATCAAAGCGTGAAGCAAAAATTTTTATAGAAATTTAACATAAATAAAAAAGCAGAATAATCTAAAGAGAATATTCTGCTTTTAATTCATTTATTTACAACACATTAAAGCTCTTCTTCAAGCCATGCATTCATCATCCAAATTGTTTTTTCCTGCTCTGCAATGAAGTCGCTCATCATAGAATTTGTTCCTTCATCATTGATTTCGGCAGATTGATTTAATATTTCTCTCTCAATTTTCAACAAATCTGACAATGAATTCACAATTAAATGCACTGCTTTTTCGTCATTTGAAATATTTTTCCCAACAGCTAATTTGTTGTTTTTAATATAATCTTCAAATGTATGTAATGGAGTTCCTCCTATAGTTAAAACTCTCTCAGCTATCATATCGATTTTTAATTGAGCATCTGTGTATAATTCTTCGAATTTTACATGTAAATCAAAGAAGCGTTTTCCACGGATGTTCCAGTGAATTCCTCTCAAATTTTGATAATAAACTTGAAAATTAGACAATAAAACATTTAACTCTTTTACTAATAACTCTGACTCTTTTACAGGTAATCCTAAAATATTCGTTTTCATAATCTTCTTTTTTTATAACTAAGTTTACTACAAATTTAAGGGAACTTCTTCAAAAAAATTATAAAAAAAAATTATATTTTCTTATTTTTGCATCAAAAATTACTATCAAAATGACTATAACTCAACTACAATATGTATTAGCAGTTGCCGAACATAAGAATTTTACCCTTGCTGCCGAAAAATGCTTTGTGACGCAGCCAACATTAAGCATGCAAATTCAGAAAATTGAAGAAGAGCTTAATATTTTAATTTTCGACCGAAGTAAAAAACCTATTCAGCTTACCGATATTGGTCAAAAAATTGTAAATCAGGCTAAGAATATTGTAAACGAAGCGGATAGAATTAAAGATATCGTAGAACAGCAAAAAGGTTTTATTGGAGGTGAATTTCGTTTGGGTATTATCCCGACCATTATGCCAACGCTTTTACCAATGTTCCTGAATAATTTCATTAAAAAATATCCAAAAGTTAAGCTTTTAATTGAAGAGCTTAATACAGATGAAATTATTGTAAAACTAAAAAATGGTCATCTTGATGCTGCCATTGCTGCAACGCCACTTGAAGATGAAAAAATCAAAGAAATTGTCCTTTATTTCGAACCTTTTGTAGCTTATATTCCGGAGCACCACGCAAGTTTTCAGAAAGAAGAAATTGAAGTGACGGATCTAAACTTAAATGAAATTTTACTTTTACAGGACGGACATTGTTTTAGAGATGGAATTTTAAATTTATGCAAAAACGTTTCTGATATCGATCAAAATAATTTTCAGATTCAAAGTGGAAGCTTTGAAACCTTAATTAAATTAGCCGATGAAGGTCTTGGTACAACACTACTTCCGTATTTGCACACCTTGGATCTAAAGGAATCCGATAAGCTAAAACTGCGTAACTTTAAGGAACCAAAACCCGCTCGCGAGGTAAGTTTAATTTACCCTAAAAGCGAATTAAAAATGCAAATCATTGATGCATTAAGATCTACAATCTCCGGAGTAGTAAAAGGAGCCATTGTTTTTCAAAATGTTCAAATCATTAGTCCACTACAAAAGAAATAAAATAAAAAAAGGAGCCAATTGGCTCCTTTTTTCTATACTTTAATCAGTAGTAGACTTTGTTTTAATTCTGGTTTCTCAATTATAAAATTTAACAACCATTCTTGCAATTGTTCCATTTCATAAGGTAACAGTGTTTTGATAGCTTTTTCTAATTCTTTGCAGAAAAGTATCGGATCGAAACTAACTCTCTCAAGTATTGATTTCGTGTAATCAAACATCATTTTTGACATAATAAAATAAGATTTTCGGGGGTTATCTATATTTTCAAACTCGCACCAAAATTAAACAAATATGCTATATAAAGATTATTTTTAACTTATTTTTTTAAAAAATTTATAAACGAATACGTTTTCTTAGTAAACATATATCAATTTAGAATCTTTCTAAATAGCTAAGTTATAACTTTTTAAAAGCACGAAACATTTCTCGTTTTCCCGGAGGACCTGCTAATTTTTCGACTGTAAACCCAACCGAAATCATACTTCTTTTAACAACTCCGCGCGCTGCATATGTTACCAGAACACCATTAGGCTTTAAACTATTGTACATTTTCTGAAAAATCTCAGTACTCCACAATTCTGGTTGCACGCGATATCCAAAGGCATCAAAGTAAATCAAATCAAAAATTTCAAAATCGTCGATTTCATCAAAAAATTGTTTTCTTTTGGTTAACGAGAAACGGCTGCTAAGTTCGGTTTTCTCATTCCATTCACATTTATGCATTTTTTCAAAAATGTTATCAAATTCCAATGCTTCTAATTCGGCAACATAATTCATCGCCAAAACCTCTTCCGCATTTACCGGATAGGCTTCTACTCCAACATAATCTATTGGTTGTTGTTTTTGCTCTGATTCTAAAAAAGTGATAAAAGCATTTAAACCTGTTCCAAAACCAATTTCAAGAATAGTCACAGGATTATTTTCGAATAGTGATAAACCATTCATTATAAATACATGCTTAGCTTCCTGAATTGCGCCATGTTTGGAGTGATAACTTTCATTCCACTCTTCCAAATGAATTGTGGTTGAACCATCTAGCGTTTTAATTATTTCTCTTTTCACAATTTCGAATTTTACAATGACTTTTTACCTTTTTCCGATTCATTTTCTCAGTCAAATTTACTCAAAACAAATGCGTAAAGCCTTAAAAAACGACACTTTTTTCATAAATTCTTTATAAAACTTCGCCAAAATTTTAGGTTTATTATAAGATAAACAAATCTCAATCAAAAGCAGGAATTAATGCAGTTTTACCAAGTAAATTATATATTTTTCCGTAATTTTGCATTAAACAAAACCTATTCTTCACCAGATCATTGCTTTACAATTTCATCTGAGAGAATACAAATTAGATAAAAACTTTACATAATTATGAGTACAACTCAAACAAGCAAAATTGAAATCAGAAAAGCTGATTCGTCTAAGATAAGCTCTGTAGACTTTGAAAACTTAAGTTTTGGTGCTGTATTTACAGACCATTTATTTGAATGTGATTATAAAAACGGACAATGGCAGACTCCGGTCATTAAGCCTTATGCTCCTATTTTAATGGATCCATCTTCTAAAGTCTTTCATTATGGACAAGCTATTTTTGAAGGAATGAAAGCTTACAAAGATGAAAATAATGATGTTTGGTTGTTTAGACCTGATGAAAACTATGAGCGTTTCAATAAATCTGCGGTTCGTATGGCTATGCCGGAAGTTCCTCAGGATGTTTTCATGGAAGGTTTAAATGAATTATTAAAAATTGACAAAGACTGGATTCAGAGAGGAAACGGAGCGAGTATGTACATTCGTCCTTTTATGATTGCTACAGGCCCTGGGGTTATTGCAAATCCTTCTGATGAATATAAATTTATGATCTTACTTTCTCCTGCAAAATCATATTATGGTGGTGAGGTTAAAGTAATTATTGCTGAACATTATAGTAGAGCTGCAAACGGAGGAATTGGTGCTGCAAAAGCTGCAGGGAACTATGCTGCGCAATTTTACCCAACAAATCTAGCTAACAAAGATGGTTTCCAACAAGTTATCTGGACAGATGATGCAACGCACACAAAACTAGAAGAAGCGGGAACAATGAACGTTTTCTTTAGAATTAACGATACTTTAATGACTGCTCCAACAAGCGAAAGAATTTTAGATGGTATTACCAGAAAAAGTTTGATCGAAATGGCTAAAAAAGAAGGTCTTAATGTAGAGGTTCGTCCGGTATTAGTTTCAGAATTAGTTGAAGCTGCTAAAAACGGATCATTAAAAGAAATCTTTGGAGCTGGAACTGCAGCAGTAATCAGTGTAATTAAAGGATTCTCTTATCAGGATGTTTATTACGAAATGACTCCAATCGAGAATTCTTATGCTTCTCTTTTAAAAGAAAAACTTACTAGTCTTCAAAATAAACTTTCTGAAGATACTTTTGGATGGACTGTTAAGGTTCAATAATTCCAAAACCATATTAAAACGAAAACCCGATAGATTTAAAATTTATCGGGTTTTTTATTTAATATGATTGAACACAATCTTGTCATTTCGACGAAGGAGAAATCACACTAGAAACTCCTCAAGCAAAATCGCCAATCTTTGCCGAATCCCGCGTGTGATTTCTCCTTCGTCGAAATGACAAAAATAACACAAAGCTTTGCGAACTTTATGTTTTCATAAGAACTACAAAAAAACTTAGCGCTCTTTGCGGTAAATATTTTATAAAAGTTTAGAAAAATCTGGTTTAAAATAATTTGGCCCTTTCATTACTTTTCCGTCTTCGCGGTAAATTGGCTGGCCGTCTTCTCCAAGCTTGCTCATATTACTTCGTTGAATTTCATCAAAAACAGCTTCGATTTTATCCTGCAAACCGTGCTCAATAATAGTTCCGCACAAAATGTACATCATATCTCCCAATGCATCAGCAATTTCAACTAAATCATTATTCAGAACTGCTTCGAGATATTCTTCATTTTCTTCTTTCATTAAATTATAACGAAGCATTTTTTTTGTTGCACCCAAATCAGCAATTGGACTTTGGCTGTGACCTATTCTAAAAGCAGTATGAAATTCAGTAACTGCATCAAGTTGTTTCTTCATGATTTTTTATTGATTAAATGAAGTGGCAAATTAGCAACTATTCATATACAATTCTCTAAATTTGTCAAAAATTATTTAAAGTATGTTTAGTCAGGGACAATTAATATTTGCAGTCTGTTTTTTTATCGCCTTTGTAATCGTTATGATATTTGCATATCGAAAAGATTTGGCACTTCATAAAATATTTTACAAAGGAAATTATAAGGTGTTAATTGGTTTTTTACTTTTTATAGTAATTTTATTTCTGATAAAAATCTTTCTTAAACACTAATTCTAATAGATTATTTTTAAGAAGTAAACAATTAATACATTTCACAAACGTTTTAATTTACTTAGAATACAATTAAATACAATACCTTTATTTTTTGGCGTTAATAATAGTGCCAGTGATAAAATTTATAACTTTACGACACCAAATAATCTACTCCAATGAAGATTCTAAAATATTTATTTCTTTTAGCATTATTAAGCCTAGTTGCTCTTACCGTTTTTGTCGCTACCCAAAAGGGAGTTTTTTCTGTAGAAAGAAGTAAGGTAATCAATTCGCCAAAAGCTACTGTATATAATTATGTAAATGATTTTAGAAATTACGAAGATTTTGAATCGTGGGCGCTTGAAGATTCTTCTATTCAAATGACTTATCCAAATAAAACAAGCGGAAACGGAGCTTCTTTTTACTGGACAGGAACTGAAGGTGCAGGAAGTGCTATTACTCTTAAAGCAAAAGAAGGAGAAAGTATTGACCAAAAAATAAAATATGATGGGACAGAAGCTGATGTTAACTGGACTTTTAAAGATACATTGGGCGGAAAAACTAAAGTAACCTGGAAAGCTAAAGGAACCATGAGCTTTTTATTTAAAATTTACACAGCCTTAAATGGAGGTTCTGATAACGTTATTGGAACAGTTTATGAAAAAACACTTGTAAACATTGACAAAAATCTGAATTACGAGATGAAAACATTTACAGTAAAAGTAGATGGAGTTGTCCAAAAAAATGAAACTGCTTATATCAAACAAACGTTTACAAGCGAAATTCAAAAAGTAAACAAAAACGCAAGAATTGTAATTCCGAAACTTATTCAGTTTAGCGAGACAAATGGCTTGAGTATTACCGGAAAGCCATTTATAATTTACCATACTTACGATACTACAAGCGGATTAGCAAAAATTTCAATCTGTTTACCTATCAACAAAGAAATCTCAATAAGCTCAGGAAGTGATATTCTGGCTGGAAAATTAAATGGATTTGATGCTGTTAAAACAACTTTAACAGGCGACTATTCTCATACTAGTGAAGCTATTACAAAAACTAAAGCTTACATCAATAACGAAAAAATTATTCCAGATTTAAACTGGTCGCATCTTGAGGTTTTAGCTGTAAGTAAATTAGATGTAAAAAGTCCGTCGAAATTAGTAACCGAAGTTTATTTCCCAATTAAACCAAAAGTAGTTCCTGCAACTACTGCTCCTGTTGCAACACCAGTTTATGGATCTGAACCGGAAACAGAAACTGAAACCGGAACAGAAGCAGCTGCACCAAAACCTGCAATCACAAAACCCGTGACTGCAAAGTCTGCAACTCCAAAGCCTGCAGCACCAAAACCTGCGGCTCCAACTACTACAAAAGAAGAAGAATCAGAATTTTAATATCGAAAATTAAACCTTTTGTATAAAATTCATTCTAACACTTTTTAAAGCTTGATAAATTAAAAAGTTTGAGAGACGAAAAGGAATTTATACAACAATTATTAAACCCTCAAACGCAAAATACAGCGTTTAAAAAACTCATATCTGATTATCAGAGACCTTTGTATTCCCATATTCGAAACATTGTTTTGAATCATGACGATACAGATGATGTTTTGCAGAACACTTTTGTAAAAGTATTTCAGTATTTAAAAAACTTTAAAGGAGAAAGCAAGCTTTTTTCCTGGATGTATCGAATTGCAACAAATGAAGCTTTGACATTTTTGAGTCAAAAAGCCAAATTAAAAGGGATTTCATCAGAAGAACTTCAGAATAAAACAATCGATAATTTAAAATCTGATGTTTATTTTGATGGAGATGAAATTCAGATCAAACTTCAAAAAGCGATCGTAATGTTACCCGAAAAGCAACAACTCGTTTTTAAAATGAAATATTTTGAAGAATTAAAATACGAAGAAATCGCAGAAATATTAGGCACATCTGTTGGAGCATTAAAAGCATCTTATCATCACGCAGTAAAAAAAATTGAAATTTATGTTACATCAAATTAAACCTTTTGTAACAAAACCTGTCTTATAGATATTATGAAAGCATTTAAATTAGAAAACGAGCCAAAAATCAAATCCGGATTTAATTCTCCGGAGCATTATTTTGATGATTTTTCGGCAAAAGTTTTACAGCAGTTAGATAATGAAAAAGAAGTAAAAGTAATTCCGTTTTATAAACGTAAAAATGTACTTACTATGGCAGCCGCAGCTGTTGTTTTTATCGCCTTAATGATTCCGATAGTAAATAACTACAACGCAACATCAAAAGAACTTGATGAAGCTACCCTGGAAACGTATTTATCGTATCAGTCAAATCTGAACCAATATGATCTGATTCAGAATATGGACACAAAAGACATTCAAAAACTGAGCAAAAATGTTGCTATCGAAGATGAAACTCTGGAAGATATTCTGGCAACAAATCCAAATATTGAACACTTAATTTCTGAATAAAAAATAAAACTTAAAATATGAAAATCAAAAATATACTACCGATACTTCTATTTTTAGTAAGTTTTTCATTTTACGCTCAAAATGGAAAAACAGATGAAAAACGCGAAAAGATTAAAGCTTACAAAGTTTCTTTTTTAACGACGGAACTAGAATTAACTCCAACAGAAGCGGAGAAATTCTGGCCAATTTACAACGCTTATGATGACAAACAATTTGAACTGAAACATCAAAAGATGAAAACTTACATGAAACAGCTTGACGATGATAAGATCAATTCTATTTCAGAAAAAGAAGCGGCTGTTTTACTTGCTCAAATGGAAAGTACAGATAAAGAACTTTATCTTTTGCGTGATAAATACAATTCAAACCTCAAAAAAATACTTTCAGCTAAGAAAATATTGAAGCTAAAAAAATCAGAAGACGATTTTTATCGAAAATTATTAAAACAATACAGAGATAAATCCGGTAAAGATTAATTAAAAATACAACAGCGATAGGAACCCTATATAATAATACTTACTTTATTATTTAGGGTTCTTATTTTTTTTATATAAAAGTAATTCGGATCATTTTATTATATCCTGCGGCAATAGCAGTGTTTTTATTAAGAAATCGAATTGTAAAAAGTTTAGATTCATCAGACAACTGTTTCCATGTTGCACCGCTATCCTGAGAATACTGAATACCAGAGGCTCCAACACAAACCAATTCTTTACCATTACCTCCCGGAACATATTGTATGCAAGAAGCATAACCAAATCCTTGATTTTGCCCTACTAATTCCCATGTTTTACCTCCATCTTTGGTGATAATCTTATTATCTGAATTTAAAGTAGGATAATCATAATCTCCACCAGCTGCAAATCCGTTTTTAGCATCGTAAAAATCGGCTGTGAAAATTCCTGTCATTTCTTTTCCCTGAACAATAGGTGTTTCCACCACTTTCCATGTTTTTGCTTTATCTGGCGAATAAAAAACGCGTGCTTTTTTTCCTCCGGAAACTAACCATGTATCATTTCCTTTTATTACAATATTGGTATTACTAGCAGCAAAAGCAGCTTCTCCTGCGGTATTGGTAGGTAATTTGTCCGATAATAATTTAGTCCAGGTTTCTCCTCCGTCACGAGTAACAATTATAGAAAAAGTATCTTCGGTCGGGTCTCCAATAGCAATTCCTTCTTTATCATTCCAGAATTGCATACTATCGTAAAAAACTTTAGAATGAACCTCTTTGTAAACTAATTTTACTTTTTGATCTTTTTTAGAAACCTGATACAATAAAGCCGGATTTCCTACACTTAATAAAAACACACTTTTGGAAGTCTGTGCAATGCTTCTAAACTCTAAATTTAAAGTATCACGATAAATATGATCTTCAAATTTTTCTCTTTTATTTAAATCAAAATAACCAAAGCGAGAATTATCTGCCCCATACCATACTCTATTATTATCTATTGCAATAGCACGAATACTAATTTTATCCTGAAATAAAACTTCTGTCTGCATAGAAACAAAACCACCATTCACAGCTTCTTCTTCTCTGTTTGTCAAAGATTTAAAAGATACAAATAAGACAAAAGCGCCACAAAACAAAATTATTTTTTTCATTGAATATAGATTTAGGTGATGCTAAAATACAATTATTTATAACAAATAAAATAGGTTTCGTTTTTTTATGATTAATAATTTTAAGGGCGGTTTTTTTTCAAATCCAAAATCAAACTTTTTTAACTAAAAACATAACAATTTAAAAACCAACGTCTTAAATCCAAAATAAAACCAGTATCATTTTTTGGCACAGTAATTGGATATTTGACAATAATAAATTTTTAATATTATTTGCCATGAAAGCGAAACTACTCATACTAGCATTGTTTACGATAGGATTAAGCTCTTGTTCTGTTCAGAGTCAAACAACCGTTTACGCAAAAAATTCAGATATCAGCGACAATTTAGATTTAAGAGCTGTTGCCTCAATGTTTGGTGAATCATCAAATCTTCAGGATTTTGAAAGAAGATTAAATGACCCTAAATACCAAATCTCAAACCTTGACTTAAATGGAGATAATCAAGTTGATTATCTTCGTGTAATCGAATCTGTAGAAGATAGAACACACGTTGTAATTATTCAGGCTGTTTTGGATCGTGACGTTTATCAGGATGTTGCAACACTTGACGTTGAAAGAGATAATTACAACAAAGTAAGTGTGCAAATTGTTGGAAACACCTATTTATATGGAACAAATTACATTTACGAACCGGTTTATAACGTTGTTCCTGTAATTTATTCTTCATTCTGGGTTACCAACTACAGACCTTACTGCTCTACTTATTATTGGAATTATTACCCAACTTATTATGTGGCATGGAATCCGTATCCGATTTACAGATATAGAAATAACATAAATGTGTGTATAAATGTACACAATAGTTACAACTACGTTAACTACAGAAGAAGCTACAGAGCTCCTGTTATGTATGAATCAAGACGTACTTATGGTTACGAAAGAATCAGACCTAATTATGGCTTTGAACAAAGACACGCTAATGTAAGCAACAGGTATGATTTAGATCAAAGAAGAACTGCAACCAGAGATTATAACAGATCTCAAAATACTTACAGCACAAACAGAACTAGTACAAACAGAGTTTCTCCGTCTGATAACAGAAATTACAATACAAGCAGATCTACAACAGACAGAACTTATAGCAATACAAATCGTTCTTCAACTGGAAACAAAGAAAATTACGGTTCTGTAAATACGCCATCAAGAACTGAAAATAATCAAAGAACTCCGTCAACAAATTATGACCGCAACAGTTCAACTGTTTCTACACCAAGAGCAAGTTCAGAAAACAGATCCTATTCCAACAGAATGAGTACACCAAGACCAGAAACATCACAAAGATCGGAGTCTTCCAGAAATTATTCTGAAAACAGAATGAGTACGCCAAGACAAGAAGCGCCACAAAGAGCCGAAACATCAAGAGGTTATTCTAACAACCGATCAAATGCCGGAGGGCAAAGTTCACAACATTCAGAATCTGCCAGAGTAAGTCAGGAAAGCAGAAGCAGTCAGCCACAAAGAGAAAGTGGTTCCGGATCACGAGGTGGCGGAAGACGAGGCTAATAAAACCCTAATACAGAATAAGAAACAAAAGCACAATTTACGGATTGTGCTTTTTTTTATCTTTTTAATGATAATTGTCGCTAATTTGTTTTAAAACAGTAAATTTGCAACCGTCTTTTATTAAAACATACATGAGCGCATCGCATAAAAACTTACATAGTAAGTTGTCTATAGGGGGTTTATTGATCACATTAGGAATTATTTACGGAGATATTGGTACTTCTCCTTTATATGTAATGAAAGCCATTCTTGGTGAACACATTATTAATGCTGACATTGTTTTAGGAGGAATTTCCTGTGTATTCTGGACTCTAACTTTACAAACTACAATAAAATATGTCCTTATAACCTTAAGCGCCGATAATCATGGTGAAGGAGGTATTTTTGCCTTATATGCATTAGTTAAAAAAACGAAGATTCAATGGCTCATTGTCCCCGCCATTATTGGAGGAAGCGCCTTACTAGCCGATGGAATTATAACACCTCCCATTTCGATTTCCTCTGCTGTAGAAGGAATCAGGGCATTTTATCCTACAATGGAAACTGAGACGATTGTTTATATCGTTATCTCCATTTTATTTGTCTTATTTACTATTCAACAGTTTGGAACCAAACTAGTTGGAAAGTTTTTTGCACCAATGATGCTAATTTGGTTTGCCATGTTAGGAACTTTAGGAGCAATTCAGGTATTTCATTATCCTGAAGTAATAAAAGCTATAAATCCATATTATGCTTACCATTTATTATCAATTCATCCAGATGGTTTTTTTGTTCTTGGTTTTGTATTTTTATGTACAACCGGAGCAGAGGCTTTGTACTCAGACATGGGACACTGTGGTAGAAAAAACATCAGAATCAGTTGGATATTTGTAAAAGCAACATTAGTATTAAACTATTTCGGACAGGCTGCTTACTTAACACATCACGAAGGAAGTACGTTACAACAATTAGGGGGAGAAAATGGAAATCCATTTTACTTGATTATGCCTCACTGGTTTCTTCCATTCGGAATTGTCGTAGCAACTTTAGCTGCAGTAATTGCTTCACAAGCTCTCATTAGTGGATCATTTACATTGATTAACGAAGCTATGCGTTTGAATTTCTGGCCTAAAGTAAAAATCAAATATCCTACCGAAGTAAAAGGACAATTATACATTCCTTCTATCAACTGGTTATTGTTTTTTGGTTGTGTTGGAATCGTTCTGCATTTTCAAAAATCAGGAAATATGGAACATGCATATGGTTTAGCTATCATCCTATGTATGATTATGACAACCATTTTGCTGAACTATTACTTAATCATGAAACGTGTAAAACTGTACTTTATGGTACCGTTAATCACTATTTATTTGTTGATTGAATTCAGTTTCTTATTCGCTAACATCACAAAATTTGCAGAAGGTGGTTATGTAACTTTAATAATTGCTACTGTACTTATTTCGATAATGACGATTTGGTATCTGGCTAAGAAAATCAACAAAAACTACACTAAAGTGGTTAAAATTGATGATTACAAAAAAGTATTAATGGAGTTGAGCGAAGACTTAACAATCCCAAAATATGCTACTCACTTAGTTTATATGACTAATGCAAGTCGTGTTGATGAACTGGAAGAAAAAGTTATTTATTCGATTTTACAAAAACGACCAAAAAGAGCTGATATTTACTGGTTTGTACACGTTAACATTCTTACTGAGCCTTATAAAACACAATATAAAGTTACCGAAATTGCTAAAGACGATATTTACAGAATCGATTTTAATTTAGGATTTAGAGAACCTACTAAAATCAATTTAATGTTTAGAGAAGTAATTCGTGATATGGTAAAACGTGGTGAAGTAGATATTACAAGCCGTTACGAATCATTGAATAAAAACAATATTATTGGTGACTTTAAATTTGTATTGTCAGAGAAATTCCTTTCGAATGACAATGATCTAAGATGGCATGAGAATATTATCATGAATTCTTATTTCTTCATCAAAAAACTGAGTTTATCTGAAGAAAGAGCTTTTGGATTAGACAGCAGCTCGGTGAAAATAGAGAAATTCCCAATGGTACTTCATGCTCCGGAGAATATCGGATTAACAAGAATTACAAAATAAAAACTGCTTGCAGGAATATCATAAAAAAACACTCTTTTAAAACTTTTATCAGAGTGTTTTTATTTTTAAAAGAAAGCTAAATAAGAATCAGAAATTAAAAATTTAACTTTCAATCAATTAATAGTACCTTTGCAACTCAAATTATAGAAATGAGATTACACAGAAATTTAGTTTATACTACCATCGACTCTTTGAATGCTATCTTCAACGAAGGAGAATATGCAGACAAAGTGGTAGCACGAGCCTTAAAAAAAGACAAACGTTGGGGAAGTTCTGACAGGAAGTTTGTTGCTGAAACAATATACGAAATTGTTCGTTGGAAACGTCTATACGCAGAAATCGCAGAGGTTAAAGAACCTTACGACAGAGATAATTTATGGAGAATGTTTGCGGTGTGGGCTGTTTTAAGGGGATATCCGATTCCGGATTGGAGACAATTAGAAGGCACACCAGAAAGAAAAATAAAAGGTCGTTTTGACGAACTTTCAAAAGTGAGAGCACTTAAAGAATCTATTCCGGACTGGATGGATGAATTGGGTGTAAAAGAACTTGGCGAAAAAGTTTGGGCAAAAGAAATTACCGCTCAAAACCAACCTGCAAAAGTTATTTTAAGAACTAATACACTTAAAGGAACTAAAGAAAATCTGAGAAACACTTTGATGGATTTAAATATTGAAACAGAATATTTAAAAGATCAGCCAGAAGCTTTAGTTTTAAAAGAAAGAGCAAATGTATTTTTAACAGATGCTTTTAAACAAGGTCTTTTTGAAGTTCAGGATGCAAACTCACAATTAGTTGCCGGTTTCTTAGATGTTAAACCAGGAATGCGTGTTGTTGATACTTGCGCAGGTGCAGGTGGAAAAACATTACACATTGCTTCTTTAATGGAAAATAAAGGACAATTGATTGCAATGGATTTATACGAAAGCAAACTAAAGCAATTAAAATTAAGAGCAAAAAGAAATGGCGCTTTTAATATTGAATACCGTATTATTGACACTACAAAAGTGATCAAGAAACTACATGAAAAAGCAGACCGTGTTTTAATTGACGCACCTTGTAGTGGTTTAGGTGTTTTAAAAAGAAATCCAGATTCTAAATGGAAATTACAACCTGAATTTATCGATAACATTCGTAAAGTTCAGAGTGAAGTTTTAGAAAGCTATTCTAAAATTGTAAAACCAGGCGGAAAATTAGTTTATGCTACTTGTTCTATTTTACCATCTGAAAATCAGGAGCAAATTGAAAAATTCTTAAAAACAGAAATCGGAAAGCAATTTACATTCCTTCAGGATCGTAAAATTTTAGCTTCAGAATCTGGTTTTGACGGATTTTATATGGCGCTTTTAGAACGTAAAGCCTAAAAATTTAAATTCCAATATTTAAATTCCAAATTCCAATTCTTGGAATTACTTAATATTAAAAATCCCAAATTTCAATCTGAGTTATTGAAACTTGGGATTTTTATTTTTACCAGTTCAACTTTGTCAAAGTTCTAAACACAAACTATTGGAATTTGGAATTTTCAATATTGAAATTTTAGAATTTTATTCCTGTAAAGTTGGCTTTCTTAACAATTTTCCGTTTTCATTTTCTTTGAATTTCGGAACAAAAACAATTTCTTTCGGTTTCTCAAACTTTCCTAAAACATCAAAAAAATCAGAAGCAAAATCTTGTTTATCCCCTTCGATAACCAAAATTAATTTTTCACCTAAAACTGCATCAGGAACTCCGGTTACAAAAAATCTATTCGTGATTTTACCAATTAGTTTCGCTTCTATCTGTTCGGGAATCAGCTTCACTCCTCCACTATTTATTACATTATCAATTCTTCCTAAAAAAACGAATTGATTATCATTTACTAAATCTATCAAATCATTGGTAACAATTGGCTCCTCAGAAATCGACGAGACATGAATTACCAGACAACCACGATCATCTTTCTGAATTTTTACATTTGGCAAAATCGAAAAAGCTTTGGTTCCAACTTTTTTAGCAGCAATATGCGTTATGGTTTCAGTCATTCCGTAGGTTTCGTAGATGTCTGTTTTTAATGGTAACAATTTCTCTTCTAAAACGCTGTCTATTTTTGCTCCGCCAATAATTAACTTCTTTATATTTCTCAGCTTTCCAATAGAATTCTGAACCTGTAGCGGAACCATCGCAACAAAATCATATTGTTTATTATTATACGCTAATGGCTCTGTGCTAGGAACAACAACATCCAATTCTAATCCTAAAATCAAACTGCGAACAAGCATCATTTTACCGGCAATAAATTGGGTAGGCAAACAAAGTAATGCTTTATTTCCAGGTTCTAAACCAAAGAAATCCCCAGTAGCCAATGCCGATTGAATCATTGCCTGTTTTTCTAATCTTACTACTTTAGGAAGTCCAGTAGTTCCGGAAGTAGTCATTTCGATATAATCTTTATGATCAAACCAATCCAGAAAAAATTCTCCTATAGCTCTTTCGTAGGCATCACCTTCTTTTATAAAACTGTATCCTACACGACATAAGTCTTTTGCATTTAAATGATAACCGTTTAATTTGAAATAGTTGTGTACTTTTTTATGTGTTAACTCCAACATGGTATTTATTTCTTTTTAAGATTCCAAAACATTAATTTCTCCCGTTAATCTTTCTTTCCAGTTTGTCCAATTGTATTTTTTACTAAAGATAAAAAGTAAAATAGGATAAACTATTACAACTGGCAATATTACATCAAAACCTGCTGAAGGTTCAGACATATCCTTAAAAATAGAATGCGTCTGAAAAACCGACCAATCTGACGTTACAAGTAATGCACCAATCAAATTATTAGCTGCATGAAAACCAAGCGCTAACTCCATTCCTTCATCCATAAGCGTAATCACTCCTAAAAACAAGCCTGTTCCTATGTAGTAAACCATTACGATATATCCCATTTTTTCGACTTCGGGGTTAAATATATGCAAGCTTCCAAAAATAATCGAAGTCATTAGTAGTGGAAACCATCTGTTTCTGGCCAAATTAGCAAAGCCCTGCATTAAATATCCTCTAAATACATATTCTTCTGTAGTAGTTTGTATGGGAATCAATATAGAACCTACAAGCAACAAAACTAAAAAGGGAACCAGCTTAAAATTCCAAACAAAACTTTCTGGTGATTTTAAATAAACTGCTACAAAACTCAATACAGAAAAAAAAGACCACAACGTAAATGAAAACAAAATACGTTTCCAATCTACTTTTTTTCTGGAAGTAGTAACAGACAAAAATGTCTGATGATGAAGATATTTTACCACAAAATAAACTCCAACCAAAGCAAAGGCAAATGAAATCATTACCAAAAACAACGTGAGATTGGGTTCGAAGATTTTCATTACAGCTTCATTATCTGTCGGAACTTCTTTTTTATCTATAAAACTGGAATATAAAACTGCCGCTGAAAAAGGAATTTGGCCAATAAAAGAAGCGATAATAATTAAGACCGACCCTAGAAGATATAACCAAAATTTATTCTGAGCCTTAATCCCTTGTTCTAAAAACATAAATTTTAAATTTTAAATGAGAATGCAATTTAATAACTAAATCTTATTTTTGGTCTCGCTAAAATACCAATTTTTTATTTTATCAATCGTAGAACATCTAAAATATAACAAAATGATACAAATTTATCATAATCCACGTTGTGGCAAATCGAGAAGCTGCCTTGCTTTTATTGATCAGACAAAACAAGAATACGAAATCATTCCTTATCTAACAGATACTCCAAGTTTCAGCGAACTGAAAGAATTACTGGAGAAACTAAATCTGGACCCAATTCAATTAGTGCGTGTTAAAGAAGCCATCTGGACAGAAAATTACAAAGGCAAAAATCTGAGCAATGACGAAATTATTCGGGCAATGGCAGATCATCCCATTTTAATTGAACGCCCGATAGTTATTAAAGACGGAAAAGCCATTATTGGAAGAGATTTAGATCTTGTTGCCTCCTTTTTAGACTGATTATAAAAAGGCAAATTAACATTTTTTTATGATTCGGCTCTTTAAACCAAAAGCTACATTTGTCGTCTAAAGATTAAAAGAAACCAAAAATCACAATGAAAAAATTGAAATTTGCTGTACTGCTTGTGTTATTTTTTACAAGTTTTTACAACTATGCACAACAGGCTCCTCCTGGTAAAAACAAGGTAAAAGTAACCGGAAAAGTTTTCGAAAAAGTAAGCAAACAACCTCTGGAATATGCTACAATATCGATTATGGCTCCAAATGACACTAAAGTTATAGCAGGCGGAATTACCAATCCAAAAGGTGAATTTGAAGTAGCAGTTGCACCAGGAACATACGATATAAAAGTTGAGTTTATTTCTTTTAAAGCAACCGAAATAAAAGGAAAAAACATCTCAGGAGATACAAATCTTGGTGTTGTAAATCTTTCAGAAGATGCTGCACAATTAAACGAAGTAGTTGTTCGTGCAGAAAAATCAACAGTAGAAATTAAACTCGACAAAAAGGTTTACAATGTTGGCCAGGATATGATGGTAAAAGGAGGAACTGTAAGTGATGTTCTTGATAATGTTCCTTCAGTTTCTGTTGATACCGAAGGAAATGTAAGTTTAAGAGGAAGTGACAACATTAGAATTTTAATAGACGGACGTCCTTCAACAGCAATAAATATTGCCGAAGCATTACGTCAGCTTCCTGCCGATGCAATCGACAAAGTTGAAGTAATCACCAATCCATCTGCTCGTTATGATGCTGAAGGAGGCTCAGGATTAATCAATATCATTCTTAAAAAAGGTAAAAATCAGGGTTTCAACGGGACTTTTATTGCCTCGACAGGAATTCCTGAAGCTTACGGCTTAAGTGCTAACTTAAATTATAAAACAGAAAAATTAAACTACTTTACAACTATGGGATACAACCATAGAACCAATGAAGGTGCAGGTTTAACAAATACTGAATATGTAAACGCCGACGGAACACCTAAAGGATATCTAGACGAAGATCGTGATACCAAAAGAACTTCTGACGGTTTTAACGGAAGAGCAGGAATCGAATGGACTGTGGCACCAAATACCTTTTGGACAAATGCCATCAATTATCAAAAAAACTCAGGCGATACACGTGACTTAATTAATTACTATAATTATGATGCTGCTCATGCTTTTACCGGAACCTCTTTCCGTTTAAACAATGGTGATACAGGAAGTCAAAACGTAGAATACAGTTCTAATCTAATCAAGAACTTCAACGACAAAGGACATAAACTTACTGCCGATTTATCGATCTCAAAAAATGATGATGACAGTAACAGCACCATTACAGCTTCACCAAACTACAATACTACATTGAATGACCAGGTTCAAAAACAAGTATTATTACAAGCCGACTATGTTTTACCATTAGGAAAAGGAAGTCAATTTGAGGCCGGATATAAAGGTAGTTTTGGAGATTTAAATAATGAGTATTTTGTAACAGATGAGAATGGAGAAAAAGACCCAAACTTATCAAATACTTTAGAATACAAAGAAAACATCAATGCAATTTACACACAGTACGGTCTTAAAGTAAACAAGTTTTCTTATTTATTCGGTTTACGTTGGGAAGACACAAACATTCATGTAAATTTATTGGAAACGAATGATTTCAATACTAAAAAATACAACAACCTGTTTCCGAGCGCATTTATCAGCTACGAAATTTCAGATCAAAGTAATTTTACAGCAAGTTACAGCAAACGTTTAACAAGACCGAGAGGACGTTTTATGAATCCTGCAGTTAACTATTCAAGTAACATCAATATTTTTCAGGGAAATCCGGACTTAGATCCATCCTTAACCGATAAATATGATATTGGATACATCAAACGTTGGGACAAAGTAACTTTCAGTTCATCTGCATATTTTGAGGACACAAAAGATGTTTTCAGCTTTGTGCGAACTCCAAACGGAGAAGTAGTAAATGGAATTCCCGTAATTCTAAACCGACCAATTAACTTAGGAAAAGAGCAAAAATTTGGTTTTGAATTCACATTCAATTATACCCCTTTCAAAATTTGGAGAATAAACAGTAACTTCAATCTTTACAATGTAAAAACAACAGGAGAAAATACTTATATTGATTTTAATGATAATACAGTTGTACAAAATCTCGACAATCAAGCCAACACTTGGTTCGCCAGAATCAACTCAAAATTAACTTTACCATACAAAATAGACTGGCAATTAAATGCCACTTATAATGGCGAACAAAAAACGGCTCAGGGAAAAAACTTAGGTCAGTTTGGCATGAATACAGCTTTCAGTAAAGATGTCATGAAAGACAAAGGAACAATTGCTTTCAACATTAGCGATATTTTCAACTCAAGAATCATGAGATCGTATACTTATCTTCAAAATGCTACAACACTTGAAAGTCAGACATCTTATAGTGAAATGCAATTTCGTAAACGCCAATTCAACTTATCATTCACTTACCGTTTCAACAAACCAAAAAGTGAAAGAGAAAAAGGCGGACAACCTAAAGAAGGTGATGGCGGCGGAGATTATCCGGGATAAATTTTGTTAAATTCCAATATCAGAAATTCCAAATTCCAACCTTGTTGATGGAAATTCCAATATCTAAAAATCCAAATTCCAATTTTAAAAATAGAATTTGGATTTTTTACTTGAATGCAAACAACAGAACTTTCGATTAATTACAACAAACCCTACAGGTTTTTAAAACCTGTAGGGTTTATAATTCTTTTAAAATTCACAATCTTGAATTTGGAATTTTAAAAATTGAAAATTATTCCTGCATAAAAAAAAGGACTCGTAAAAACGGGTCCTTTTTTTATGACATCAATCTAAAATTAAATAGATTGTTCTTCTTGTCTTTTTTTAGCTCTCTTTTCTTTGAACATTTCCCAGCTTGCTCCCGTAACCCAATAAGATACGAAACCAACTAAGAAAAACATTAACCAAAATCCTATAGTAAGAATGGTTAAGAAAAGTAAAAAGCCTAAGTACTGTGAAAATTCAAACATGTTTTCCGGAATTTTTGAATGTTACGACAAATGTAGGTTATATATTGTTTCTCAGCAATAAAATCTAAATCAATTTTCAGGAAATAACATTTATCCGTATATTTATACTCATTTTAAATAAGCTTTTTTTTTGAATGCGAGACCTTTTAAATAAAGACTTCATAGAAAATCATAATAATTTTTAGAAGCCAATTCCTGCTGTCCGCTATATCTTTTATGCTGAACCCCAGCATAAAAGGATGCCGCTTCCATCAGGGCTAGAGAACTCGTTTTCAAAAGATAAGACCAATACATTTTTCAAATAACATTTTATAAACAACAAAATGAAATATCGTATAGAAAAAGACACCATGGGCGAAGTTCAGGTCCCTGCCGATAAATATTGGGGTGCACAAACAGAACGTTCCAGAAATAATTTTAAAATCGGACCATCGGCATCTATGCCAAAAGAAATTATAGAAGGTTTTGCTTACTTAAAAAAAGCAGCCGCTTATGCCAATTATGATTTAGGTGTTTTGCCAATCGAAAAAAGAGACGCCATTGCAGCAGTTTGTGATGAAATTCTCGAAGGAAAATTAGACGATCAGTTTCCGTTGGTAATCTGGCAGACTGGTTCAGGAACGCAAAGTAACATGAATGTCAATGAAGTAATTGCTAATCGTGCACAGGTTCTGAAAGGTTTTGAAATTGGCGAAGGCGAACAATTCATTAAAGCCAATGATGACGTTAATAAATCACAATCATCAAACGATACTTTCCCGACCGGAATGCATATTGCAGCCTACAAAATGGTAGTAGAAACCACAATTCCCGGAGTAGAAAAATTACATGCAACTCTTGTCAAAAAAGCAACAGAATTCAAAGATGTTGTCAAAATTGGCCGTACGCACCTTATGGACGCAACGCCATTAACTTTAGGACAAGAAATTTCAGGTTACGCCGCACAATTAGCATTCGGAGTAAAAGCTATAAAAAATACTTTGGCGCACTTATCTGAAATTGCCCTTGGAGGAACTGCAGTAGGAACCGGATTAAACACACCAAAAGGTTACGATGTAAAGGTAGCAGAGTATATTGCAAAATTCACCAATCATCCTTTTGTAACCGCAGAGAATAAATTTGAAGCATTGGCAGCACACGATGCCATTGTAGAAACTCATGGTGCATTAAAACAATTAGCTGTTTCTTTAAATAAAATTGCAAATGATATTAGAATGCTGGCTTCTGGTCCGCGTTCCGGAATTGGAGAAATTCACATTCCCGAAAATGAACCTGGATCTTCCATCATGCCCGGAAAAGTAAATCCAACACAATGTGAAGCCTTAACCATGGTTTGCGCACAAGTAATAGGAAACGATATGGCAATTGCTGTTGGCGGAATGCAGGGACATTATGAACTAAATGTTTTCAAACCTGTTATGGCTGCAAACTTTTTACAGTCTGCACATTTATTAGGCGATGCTTGTGTCTCTTTTGATGAACATTGCGCTCAGGGAATCGAACCAAATTACAAACGAATCAAAGAATTAGTAGATAATTCTCTAATGCTCGTAACCGCTTTAAACACCAAAATAGGGTATTACAAAGCCGCAGAAATTGCTCAAACTGCTCACAAAAACGGAACAACTTTAAAAGAAGAAGCAGTACGTTTAGGTTACGTAACTGCCGAAGATTTTGATGCCTCGGTAAAACCGGAGGAGATGGTATAGATTAGGTTTTTGTTTCAGGTTTCAGGTTTCAGGTTTCATGTTTCATGTTGAAAATACTTCACGGATAAAAACTACTAACTAAAAAAGGAGAAAATTAAATTTTCTCCTTTTTTATAACCTGAAACTTGAAACCTGAAACAAATTTTATTTCCCGTCTACATAGTCCTGTAAATAACTAAAACGCTCTGTTAGTTTTCCTTTTTCGGTGATTTTAGCACGTTTTAAAATTCCATCTTTATCTCCGTTGAAGAAAGCCGGAATGACAAATTCCATAAATTGTTCGCCAAAACCTTCGCTTGCATCTTTTGGAATTTCGCAAGGTAAATTATCAACTGCCATTACAGCAACCGCAGCTGGATGAAATACATCTACTTCTTTATCTTCAAGAGGGAAATAGCCATAAATAGGTTCAGCAATCGTCGAAGAACGAATTGTACAGGCAATTGGCCCATTTACATCGCACGAAATATCTGCCACCACTTTCAATCTGCAATCACTTGCATTTAGCATTTCACGAGTCAAAATCATTGGCGCATTATTCGCATGAAAATGCCCGGCAAAATAGATATCCGAAACTTTGGTAAATCTTTCAAAATCTGAAACATATTCTTCAGGATGTGACACAAAATCTTTAAAGTCCAAAACTTGTCCGTCCTTACGTTTATTGTATTCTAAAACATCTAGCTGAACATAAACAGCCTGCGTATATTTTTTACTTAGATAATTATCAACGGTGATTTCTTTAATCTTTATGGCATCCAGAATTTCTTTTGCTCCGCTCCCTACTTTTCCGGTTCCGGTAACAACAAATTTTAGAGCTGGCATTGTTATACGTTTTAAGTGCATAATCAAAGCTTCTTTTCCTGAAAGTGTTTCAGCCTTTGGAAGTTTAAATAATTCAAATTTCAAACCAAAAGCACGAATTCCGTTGTAAACGCCAACCATTCCGGCATATTTCCCGAAACCAATTAATCGATGATCGTGCTCATTAACAATAGTTTCATGATCATACAAATCAATATTCTTTTCCAGAATTGCTTGCAATAGCTTTCTGTTATGTGGTTGCTTTTTAATGGTATGTGAAAAAAAGAAATACGCTTTATTTGGAATCAGATTTTCAACCGGAACTTCTTTTACTCCAAATAAAACATCAGCATCAGAAACATCATCAGTAATCGTGATCCCCATGTTTTTATAATCATCATCAGAAAATATTCTGATATCAGAGCTTTCTACTTCAACAGTAGCATTGTGATATTGTTGTTTTAATTTTGCAAGCTCATCCGGAGCAAATACCACACGACGATCTGGCGGGTTTTTTCTTTCTTTTATTATTCCAAATTTCATTTATACGGTCTTTTTATTTTTAACAATATAACTTTTTTATTAGTATTTGTTTCAAATATAACAAATTTAGTTAAAGTTTTATTTTTTATTTATTATTTAGAATGCTTCAAAACCATTATAGACTGAAAAACAAACTACTATAGGATAGAATAGTTAAAACTATGTTAAAGAGGTGTTTTTAAGTATCTAAAATGCGAAAACATCAAAATTGAATTCGATATATTTGTTTTTAAAGAACGATGCAAATGATTTTCCTTAAAAAAACAAAGATACCACAAATACTTTTCTCAATACTAGTTTTGAGCTCTTGTGGTAAAGACAAAAAAACAGACACAGCCACCACTCCCGCAGTTGAAGATACATTACCTAAAATGAAGCCTTTAGGTCCCGAAAAGAAAATATCGCAGGCTTATAAAAATTCAGTAACAGGCAGAATTAACCATTTTTACAACAAAAACTGGCCAAATAATACTATGAATGGCAGTTTTTTGGTTGCCAGAAACGGACAAATAATTTTTGAAAGATATAATGGTTATGCCAATAAAAATGAAGGCACTCAAATAACAGCCGACACACCTGTACAAATTGCTTCTGTAAGTAAAGTTCTGACGGCTACGGCAGTTTTAAAATTGGTAAATGCCGGTAAAATTGATTTAGATCAAAAAGTAAATACTATTTTAAAGACTTTTCCATACGAAGAATGTACAATTAGAATGCTTTTAAGCCATCGTACCGGAATGCGTAATTATGCTTATTTTACAGATCATGATAAATCGGTTTGGGACAGACATAATCAGCTTACTAATCAGGATATATTAAATATTCTGGCAACAAAAGATATTGGCCTAGAGTCTAAAACCGGAACACGTTTTAGCTATTGTAATACCAATTATGCCATGTTAGCTTTAATTGTCGAAAAAATAACAGGTTTAAAATTTAAAGAGGCCATGTCTCAAATGATTTTTAAACCTTTGGGTATGACACATACTTATGTTTTTGATGATGACAAAGACAGAAAAAAAATAGTTCCTTCTTATAAAGGAAATGGTGCAGAAATTGGTTTTGATTATTTAGATAATGTTTATGGAGACAAAAATGTTTTTTCTACAGCACGTGATCTTTTAAAATTTGACAGAGCAAGACAATCACCAGATTTCTTAAAACCTGCCTTATTAAAACAAGTTTATACTGGTTATAGTAATGAGCGTAAAGGAACTAAAAATTATGGTTTAGGAATTAGAATGATTAACTGGGAAACCGGGCAAAATTTTTATTTTCATAATGGCTGGTGGCACGGAAATACCTCATCTTATATTACTTTAAAGAAAGAGGGCGTTACGATTATTGCGCTATCTAATAAAATGACCAGAAATACTTATGCAGTTCGTAAACTGGCACCAATATTTGGAGATTACCCTTTTAATTTTAAAGATGAAGAATGATATTTTAGTCATAAAGTCGAAAGTCGTAAAGTTGTAAAGTGGTAAAGCTTTTGCAAAATTAACTTTGCGCCTTTAGATTGTACCAAATGGTGAAAATACAAAAGTATTGAACTTTAAGACTTTTGACTTACGACTTTTGACTAATAGGAATTTTTCTGAAATTTTTAATAGAAAGTAATTTCAAATAGTATAAATTTGCAAACTTATTTTTGGGGTCGACTGGTTTTGACAGCAAGTCGAATTGAACAGTAAGCACGTCGAGCATTGAGACCTTGCTCGTAAATATAAGATCTTAAACTTTTACACGGCGAAAATAATTACGCTTTAGCTGCATAATCCGAATCATAGTAAGATTGCGCCACGTCTCTACAAGGTAGAGAAGCTGGATTCTCCTGGAAAGCCTTGGTTTGTGGCGTTCCGTCAAGGGGAACCGTAAAAATAAACCTAGATATCCATGAGCTTCGGGTGGGTTTCGAAAATTAAGAAGATAAGTGTTCGGTGGCTGTTTCTGGCCTAGCTTAACAACGAAAATCTAATCAGGAAATAAACGTGTAGAAAGCTCTTTAGTTGCTTGTTTGGACCCGGGTTCGATTCCCGGCGACTCCACAAAAAGGAAGGTGTCGAACACCTTCCTTTTTTATTTAATCCTCAAAAAAGATTCTTTTTCAAACTTTAAAACGACATTATTCTTATTTTTTTAACAAAAATTACTATTTAGCATATTAAGAATAATAAAAATTAAAAAACTAGTTGACGAGAATCGAACACCTTAAAGCATTAAAAAACAACAACTTAAAAAAGTGTTCGACAGATTTGATTTTCTTTATAAATTTGAAGCTTAATCTTTCGATCCTTCCTCTCGTTTTTCTTCAAGCTCTTTTAATGTACGTGCCACAATTACCTTTACAAACCATCTCACTAAAGCTTCTTTTCTTTCTTCTTCTTTTCTTTCTTCTTCTATTCTTTTTTCTTCTACTTTTTTTAATGACTTACTACTTCTTGATTTCATAATAATATTCCATTAAGTATTTAAAGAAATTACTTAATCAAATTTCCGATTTCATTTTAAATTAATGATTAAGAAATGATGATTTAAATAGGAACGGTTATTCTTATTTTTCATTTTATCATATTTTGTGAAAGTTTTATGAAAGCTATTAAACATCTACAAAAAAAAACTAAAAAGTAACCGATCTACGGTAAACCGTAAATTAGAATAAAAACTAAAACTTATTTTTACAAACAAGACTAATCTATATAAACATACTTAGGTTAACAACCTCGAAATTTATAGATTTACATTTTCTATAATAAATTACAAGAATAACAAAATAATTAATGAATCAATCTGTACACAATAAATTAGTTTCCTTCATTTGGTCAATAGCAGACGATTGTTTGCGAGATGTTTACGTTCGAGGTAAATATCGTGATGTAATTTTACCTATGGTTGTTTTACGCCGATTAGATGCCTTATTAGAACCAACTAAAGATGCTGTAATGGAAGAATTATTCTTTCAACGTGACGAAGCAGGTTTTACAGAATGGGATGAAAATGGGTTGCGCGCTGCTGCCGGATATGTATTTTATAACACAAGTGAGTGGACTTTACAACGTTTACATGATACGGCGACCAATAGCCAGCAATTGTTACAAGCAAATTTTGAAGATTACTTAAATGGTTTTAGCAATAATGTTAAGGAAATCATTGAAAAATTCAAACTAAAAAGTCAAATTAGGCATATGGCAAGCAAAGATGTTTTGCTTGATGTATTAGAAAAATTTACTTCTCCAGACATTAATTTAACTCCTTTTGAGAAAAACGACAGTAATGGACGTAAACTTCCTGCGCTATCAAACTTAGGAATGGGTTATGTATTTGAAGAGCTAATAAGAAAGTTCAATGAGGAAAACAATGAAGAAGCGGGAGAACACTTTACTCCACGTGAAGTAATTGACCTAATGACACATATTATTTTTGACCCAATCAAAAATAATTTACCTCCAGTAATGACTATTTATGATCCCGCTTGCGGAAGCGGTGGAATGCTAACAGAATCTCAAAACTTCATTAAAGATGAAGATGGAGAAATTCGGGCAAATGGTGATGTCTATTTATATGGAAAAGAAATAAATGATGAAACTTATGCGATCTGCAAGTCAGATATGATGATTAAAGGTAATAATCCTGAGAATATTCGCGTTGGTTCAACTTTATCTACAGATGAATTTGCAGGAACTACTTTCGATTTTATGTTATCAAATCCTCCTTATGGAAAATCTTGGGCTAGTGAACAAAAGTACATTAAGGACGGAAAAGATGTAATCGATTCCCGTTTTAAGATAAAATTGAAAAACTACTGGGGAATTGAAGAAGAAGCTGATGCTATTCCGCGTTCATCCGATGGACAATTATTGTTTTTAATGGAAATGGTTAGCAAAATGAAACCGCTATCGCATAGTAAAACAGGAACTCGCATTGCTTCTGTTCATAATGGAAGCAGTTTATTTACCGGAGATGCCGGTGGAGGTGAAAGTAACATCCGTCGTCACATTATAGAAAATGATTGGCTCGAAGCAATTGTACAATTACCTAACAACTTATTTTACAATACAGGAATTACCACTTATATCTGGATTTTAAGCAACAACAAAAAGGCTAACCGTAAAGGAAAAGTACAACTTATTGATGCCGGACAATTATACCGAAAACTCCGAAAGAATTTAGGAAATAAAAATTGTGAGTTTGCTCCAGAGCACATTACAGAAATTGTAAAGACCTATACCAATATAGAAGCTATTGAACGCAAAACAGATAATGGAATTGCCTCAAAAGTATTCGACAATAGTGATTTTGGGTATAACAAAGTGACTATTGAAAGACCGAAACGTTTAAAAGCTCAGTTTACTAAAGAAAAAATTGAAGAACTACGATACGATAAGTCGCTAAAAGAAGCGATGGTTTATGCTTATGAAACTTATGGCGAGGAAGTTTATACTGATATTGCAAAATATAAAAAAGAGCTTATACATTGGGCAGAAAAGCAGGAACTTAATTTAAATAGCAAACAAGAAACGGCTCTAACAACTAAAGCTTTGTGGGAAAAACAAAAGTTTTTACTAGACAATGGCTTACAATTACTACAACAAATAGGAACGAAAGAATTCACTGATTTCAATATATTTCGCACACAAGTAGATGACGTTATTAAAACTGAAAAATTAAAATTGTCTACTTCAGAGAAAAATGCAATTCTTAATGCGGTAAGCTGGTATGATACTGATGCTGAAAAAGTCGTAAAAGGAATTGTAAAACTTACTGGAGACAAACTAAAAAAGATTTTAGAACACTTGGATTGTACAGAAAGTGAATTGCCTATTTATGGTTATTATACAACTGATAAAAAAGGAGAATACATCATTTATGAAACTGAAAGCGACTTACGTGACACTGAAAATATTCCGCTAAAAGAAGCCATTTATTCTTATTTCTTGCGTGAAGTAAAACCTCATGTTGAAGAAGCTTGGATTAACCTTGATGCTACAAAAATTGGCTATGAAATAAGTTTTAATAAATATTTTTATCAACACAAACCTTTACGTGATATTGTAGAAGTTACCAAAGACATTGTTGATCTAGAAAAACTCAGCGATGGATTAATTGCCGAAATTTTAAACTTGTAAATAATGAAAAAATACGACAAGTATAAAAATAGCGGTGTTGAATGGTTAGGAGAAATTCCTGAGCAATGGGATTTTATCCGAATGAAACATTTATTTAAAGACCATTCCGAAAAAAATAAGCCAAATGAAGAATTATTATCTGTTACTCAAAACAAAGGTGTTGTCCCAAGAACTTGGGTTGAAAATAGAATGGTGATGCCTTCAGGTGCATTAGAATCTTTTAAATTCATTGAAAAAGGTGACTTTGCAATAAGTTTAAGATCTTTTGAAGGTGGATTAGAATATTGTCATCACGATGGTATTATAAGTCCTGCATATACAGTTTTAAAAACCAAAAGAAAAATTAACGAAAAATATTACAAGTATTTATTTAAGTCATTTTCATTCATCTCTGAATTACAAACAAGTGTGGTTGGGATTAGAGAAGGAAAGAACATTAGTTTTCCTGAATTATCATATTCGTTTTTACCTGTTCCAAAAGTCGAGGAACAAACCTCGATAGCCAATTTCCTTGATGATAAAACTGCCAAAATTGATCAAGCAATTACTCTTAAACAAAAACAAATAGAACTGCTCAAAGAACGTAGACAAATTCTTATTCATAAAGCAGTTACTAGAGGCTTAAATAATGATGTAAAGTTGAAAGACAGCAGTGTGGAATGGATTGGGGAGATTCCGGAGCATTGGAAAGTTAAGAGGTTTAGAAACACTTTCAAACTTGGCAAAGGATTAACTATAACAAAGGAAAATTTAACTGACGAAGGGATATTCTGTGTTAATTATGGAGAAATACATTCAAAATTTGGTTTTGAAGTAAATCCAGAAATCCATAAACTGAAATATGTTCATACAGATTACTTAATAAATAATTCAAGTTCATTAATAAATGAAGGTGATTTTGTATTTGCAGACACATCCGAAGATTTACAAGGATCTGGAAATTTCACATATTTAAATAGTAAAGAACAAGTATTTGCAGGCTATCATACAGTAATTGCAAGACCAAGTGATAATATAATTTCTAGATTCATTGCTTATGAATTTGACTCACTTGTTTTTAGAAGTCAGATACAAGCAAAGGTAAAGGGTGTAAAAGTTTATAGTATAACTCAATCTATTTTAAAAGAATTATCAATTCTAGTTCCACCAAAAAACGAACAATTAGAAATAGTAAATTATTTAGATAATTCTACAAAAAAAATTGACACAGCTATTTCCTTAAAACAGCAAGAGATCGAGAAATTAAAGGAGTACAAAATGAGTTTGATAGATGGGGTTGTAACAGGGAAAGTAAAAGTTTATTAAGAAAAAAAGAAAAAATATGTTACTAGATATAAGTATTGATTCATTTCTACCACCTTATCAAAGAAGTTTTAATTTAAAAAAATATTCATTAGGAGTAAATCAGTATTTTCCTGACTGTTTTTATAAAAATTCTAGGATTATTGAGGAAGATTTTTCTTTAGACATAATTGACCTATCATATTCTACAGCCAGAACTTTGTGTTCTTATCATTTAACAGATAAAGAATTATATTTTGATGTATTAGCATCAATGTTAAGTCATTTAAATTTTATTGATTCAACAACATCAAACTTTTTACTTAGTGAGTCAAGATATAAACGTTTAAGAGATTTTTCAAAAAATACACGAATTGGTGAAATGGCTCAAGGCGTTAACGCTCTTTTTGTAGCGAAAAGACTCGATTTTCCTTATATAATTGATTTTGATTTAGCTAAAGAAAAAACAATCAATACTCTAGGAATTCAATCATCTGGAAAAACTCCAGATTTTGTAGTTTTAAATAGAACAGGAGATAAAATTGGTTTATTTGAGTCTAAAGGAACAATGACAGGAACAGAATCAGGGAAATATGGTTTTCTTAGTGATGCTATGGAACAAATAGATGCTGTCGAGCGCCCATGTTTTGATTACGCTTTGCCCGTCTGCACAAAGTTTGAAAACAATAATGACCATAGTCCTTTACCGCTTCCTACAGATATAAAATCTTCTATCAATTATGCCCTGATTGAAAAAAAATGCGCTGAAAGAAAAGATACTGCACTTTTGATAAAATTACATTATGCCTCGTGGTTTTATTTGGTTGGAGATTTTGATAGAGTTACATCTATTTTAAATGAAGGAATTATCACTCCAATTCAAGATGAAAATGATCCAATTTATGAATTAGATACCGAAACAGATAAAAATAATCCAATTTATTGGGTAGAACGACCTATGCGTTTATTGTTGTTTGCAGAAGAGTATGGAAGTGCATTTAGACTTTTCATTACATCAAGATATTTTCGTAGAGGCGAATTTAAAATTGGGATATATAAAAAAGTTATAGAAAGTCTTATCAAAACTAATGACACAAATACCATTTTACAACTTCCAGATGGAGAAATTGAATATTTAAAAAAATATCCAGATGGAACGTTGTTATACATAAAACCTAATAAATAAATTTATAAACTTAATTTATAAATTTAGTTAAAGAATTAAAAATGGAAATAAAAGTTGTTAGTTGTACGCTCCAAGAATTACTGAATTCAAATATTAATGCAATTCCAAGCACAGATATAAAAGGTCAATTGCATATTCCGGAATATCAACGCCCTTATATTTGGAAAGAAAAACAAATTAATCAATTATTAGATAGCATTATAGAACATAATTCTTCTGAAATACATGAAAAACCTATGTACTATTTAGGTAGTATTATTTTGCATCAAGATGGAAATTTTTTAAAAATTATTGATGGTCAACAGAGAATCACTACTTCTTTACTTTTGCAAAAAATAAAACACCCCAATGCAAAAACAGGTATAACCTATTCATCAGGAATCAGTATAGAAAATATAAACTATAATTTATCCTATTTAAAAAGTATAAATGATAAAGATATATTTGACTATCGGGATTTTGATGTTTTTGACTATATAGATTTTAATATAATTAATGTTACTCTCATTGTAACACCTACAGAAGATTTAGCCTATACTTTTTTTGAAACGCAAAACACAGGTGGTGTTCGTTTAGATGGAAGTGACATTTTAAAAGCACATCATTTAAGGGCTATTAATTGTAAAAAAACAATTAATTATCAAGCACGAAGATGGGAAACAATTGACAGTAACAAGGTAGAATATGTAGTACAACTGTTAACTAAAATGCGTTTTTGGGACAATAGAAAATGGAAACAATTCCCATTTTACAGAGACAATAGAGGAATAAAAAATGCAATTATTGATGAGTATACCCTAAAAACGAACAATACATTCGATATATCCTATTATTATAGTGCTGTTAAAAATGAAGATGGCAGATTACTTCAAATGCATGAGAGCTCTTATAAGCAACTAAAACAGCCATTGGCAAATGGTAACAACACTCTCGATTATATAAATGATTATATTCATTTGCAAGAGATACTATTTGGTAAAATAAATGATCATAGAATAGACGATGCTTTTTATGAATTTAGAAATAAAGTAATACATGGTTATGATGGTACCTTATTTTTAAAAGAGCTATTTGAAATGGCTACAATCGCTTATGTAAGTAGATTTGGTTTTCATAGATTATTTGAGGCTTCCTTATGGTTATACCGAATGATATATTCATTGCGAGTTTCACACGCTAGAAATGTGAGAGAAGATAGTGTATTTAAATTTGTGTATGACAACCAATTTATTGACAATATATTGGAAGTGTTTACACCTGACGAATTGTTTCTATATCTAAAAAAATTTACTTACACATTAAATAATGAAAACTTAGAAGATGCAACTTCTAAAGGAAAACACATCAAAACGTTAAAAAGATATTTTACTGATTTTGAAACCATAGAATATTTTAAAGACAAACCGAAAAATTTTGATAAAAAATTAATGGAAGTAATAGCATTAATGATAAATAAGAAAAAAAATGGATACTAAATTTAAAACAGAAATAGTTAGTTTAGAATCCCTTGAAAATTATAATTTTTCAATACCTACTTACCAAAGGCCATATGTATGGGGTGATGAGCAGTTAAAAAAAATATTAGATGATTTTTATTCTACTTTTCTACAATCAAAAGATGCTATATATTACGTGAGTAACTTTTTAACTAAAGAAGAAGAATATCATGCAGAATTAATAGATGGTCAGCAACGATTTACTACACTTTGGTTAATATCTTTTGTAATAAATAGCATTAGTCCTCACTCTCATATCGCAAAATTCTTAAAAAAGGATAAGCAATTACGATTAGGATTTGAAATAAGAAAAGAAGTGAGCGAATTTCTAGAGTCCTTACTTTTGGATGAATCTGTTTCTAAGAAAATTTACGACAGTAAATTAATAATTGAATATCCATATTTAAAAAATATTGCTACAGCATTGGTTTTTATTAATGGATATATGAAACAGATCCCTGAAAATAAAATAGAATCATTTGGCAATTATATCTATACGAATGTAAAATTGATCAAGAATACAACTTCAAAAAATACCGATTTAAACAAATTGTTTTCTACTATTAATAGTGCTGGTGTTCAATTAGAGCAAACAGATATTGTAAAAGCAAATCTATTAAGTCTTATTGATCATAAAGTTAAATTTGGGAAAATTTGGGAAACATGTGAAAACATGAATAATTTTTTTGAAAGAAATGCCAGAACTTCATTTCCATCTTCCGATTGGAGTAAGATATACTTTGAAAAACTAGTTGAATTTGATGATTCTATTTTTAAATATGAAAATGATTTTGAGAATCCTGATTCAAATACAACTATATTTTCAATTGATAATTTAGATTTAAACTCAATTCCGCAATACCAGTCTCCAAAGAAAATTGTCTTAAGTGAAGAAAAAAGAAATTCAGATGAAATTTATTGTAGATCTATCATAAATTTTGGTCAATTACTTTTACATACTTATCGAATTCATTTAAGAAAAGAAGGAATTGAAGATTTTGACGGAACATTTCATGTGTCAAGGATAATTGAAATATTCAAAAAACTTGAAGATCGAAATAATCCTGATGAAATAAAACGTTTTATTCTTTTGCTTTGGGAAGTAAGATATCTATTTGACAAATACATAGTAAAATGGATAACTGATGTTGACACAAAAACGGAATCATTAGAATTAGTTAACATCAATAGAAATCAAGAAAGTTATTATAGTAGGTCGAAATATGAAAAATCTTCAAGCCTGATGTTGCAAAGTGTTTTGTATTTTACAGGAGACTATTTAAGGCAATACTGGCTTACAACTTATTTGGGCTATCTTTTAAAAAATCATGCTAATTTATCTCCAACAGAAAGAACACATTTAGATTATTTAGAAAGTATTGATAATGTTTTTTCAACTACAAAAAGCACTACGGATAAGGAATTGTCTTGGGAGTTACTTGAAAACAAATCAATTAATCGACAAGATTTTAATATAAAATCATATTTAGAATCAAGTTTAGGAACAAAGTTTAAACATTATTGGTTCCAGAAATTAGAATATATACTCTGGAAAAATTGGGAGTTTGATAAAACTGAAAAATTTAATAATTTTAGAATTATGTCTAAAAATTCTGTAGAACACATTTATCCTCAAGACCCTGAAAACAAAGTTCAACATCCAAAAATTGATGATGCTATTTTACATTCATTTGGAAATTTGGTTCTTTTAAGTGTAGCGCAAAATTCAGAATACAGTAATAAATCTGTAAATGTAAAACGTTCTATGTTTAATGAAAAGGGAGATTCTTTTGACACGTTGAAATCTTTTTATATTTTTAAAAGTTTTGATTTAGATTGGAGTACGACTGAAATTGGAATACATGAAGAAAAAATGATTCAAAAAATAATAAAACATTACAACAATGCCTAGCCAAACAAACGAACAAGCATTAGAATCAGCCATAGAAAAAAAACTTACAGGTTCTTGTTTAGAAGATTTAAAGCAAGAAGGAAATATTCAAGACCGAACAGAATTGTATCGTTCCGGTAATGGCTATTATATTGGGTATGCTTCAGATTTCAATACAAAATACGCTATTGATGAAGTTCGTTTTTGGCATTTTTTAGAAACGACACAACCAGAAGAACTTGCAAAACTTCAAAAACAAAATGACTGGAAACTAAAAATTCTGGAGCGTTTTGATCGTTTGGTAAAAAAATATGGCATCTTACGTTTGCTTCGTAAAGGGTTAGAGGTTGATGATGCTCATTTTACATTATTATATGTCTTGCCTTTAGCCAGCAGTAGCGCATCTGCTAAAGCTAATTTCGAAAATAATGAATTTAGTGTGTCTCGACAAATTAGGTATTCTTTACTTAATCAGAGGGAAGAAATCGATATGGTGATATTTGTAAATGGTATTCCTTTGGCTACAATGGAACTCAAAAATCATTGGACAGGTCAAAATGCTAAAGTTCATGGGCAAAACCAATACAAAACCAAAAGAGACATAACACAACCATTATTAAACTTTGGTCGCTGTATTGTACACTTCGCAGTTGATACAGATGAAGTTTATATGACAACAAAACTAGATGGTGCGAACACTTTCTTTCTACCTTTCAATTTAGGGCATAACTACGGAAAAGGAAATCCTCCAAATCCATTTGGACATAAAACATCATATTTATGGGATGAAGTTTTGACGCGCGAAAGTTTAGCCAATATTATTCAGCACTTTGTTCGTTTTGATGGCAAAGAAAATGATCCTCTTAATAAAAAGAGTTTATTTTTTCCTCGTTACCATCAAATGAATGTGGTACGCAAATTAATCGCAGATGCCAGTAAATATGGAGTTGGACAAACATACTTAATTCAACACTCGGCAGGTTCAGGAAAATCAAACTCTATTACTTGGGCAGCTTATCAACTAATAGAAACGTATCCGGAAAGTGAAACTACACCAGGAAGCAAAGGTTTAACAAACCCACTTTTTGATTCTGTAATTCTAGTTACAGATAGAAGATTGCTAGATAAACAATTACGCGAAAATATCAAGGAATTCTCGGAAGTAAAAAATATTGTTGCTCCAGCTTATTCTTCTAAAGAATTAAAAGAAAATTTAGAAAGCGGTAAAAGAATTATAATTACTACTATTCAAAAATTTCCCTTTATTGTAGATGGAATTGCAGATTTAAGCGATAAACGTTTTGCTGTAATTATTGATGAAGCTCACAGTAGCCAAAGTGGTTCTGCAGCAGATAATATGAATCGTGCTATGGGAAGTAATAATGAAGAAGAAAGTGAAGATCCTCAAGATAAGATTATCGAAATAATGCGTTCACGTAAGATGAGTAAAAACGCTTCTTATTTAGCCTTTACAGCTACTCCTAAATCAAATACTCTTGAAAAGTTTGGAGTACAACAAGAAGATGGAAAATTTAAGCCATTTCATTTATATTCAATGAAACAGGCAATCGAAGAAGGATTCATTTTGGATGTTCTAGCTAATTATACCACATACAAAAGTTACTACGAGATTGAAAAATCAATAGAGGATAATCCATTATTTGATACCAAAAAAGCTCAAAAAAAATTACGGGCATTTGTAGAGCAGGATAAGCAAACCATTGCTATCAAAGCCGATATTATTGTTGATCATTTTATCAGTAAAATTGTTAATACCAAAAGACTCAAAGGGAAAGCTAAAGCAATGGTAGTCACACAAAGTATCATATCATCAATAAAATACTTCTTCGCTATTCAAAAAATACTAAAAGAAAAAGGAAATCCTTTTAAAGTGGTAATTGCCTTTTCAGGCAAAAAAACAATTGACGGAATAGAATATACAGAAGAAAGTATTAATGGTTTTGCGGAAAAAGATACAAAAGACAGGTTTGATAGCGATGAATACAAAATTTTGGTTGTTGCCAACAAATATTTAACTGGATTTGACCAACCTAAATTAACCGCAATGTACGTTGATAAAAAACTACAAGGTGTTTTGGCTGTTCAGGCATTATCAAGATTGAATCGTTCAGCTAATAAATTAGGAAAGAAAACAGAGGATTTATTTGTTCTTGATTTTTTCAATTCTTCAGAAGATATGAAGGATGCTTTTGATCCATTCTATACGGCAACATCGTTAAACAAAGCCACAGATGTAAATGTGTTGCACGAAATTAAAGCTGTTTTAGATAATGTTGGAGTTTATGAATGGAGCGAAGTAGAAGATTTTGTAGATAAATATTTTAAAAAGGTAGACGCGCAATTTTTAAGTCCAATAATTGATTTAGCAGCTGATCGCTTCAATTTACAATTGGAATTAGAAGACAGTGAAAAAGCTGATTTTAAAATCAAAGCAAAACAGTTTGTCAAAATATATGGTCAAATGGCTTCTATTTTGCCTTACGAAGTTGTGAATTGGGAAAAGCTATTTTGGTTTTTAAAATTTTTAATACCTAAGTTGATAATTGTCGATACGAGCATAGATGCTTTAGATGAACTTCTAAACTCCGTTGATTTATCAACTTATGGTCTAGAACGTGTCAAATTAAATACAATAATAAGTTTGGATGATTCTGAAACGGAACTTGATCCACAAAATCCGAACCCAAGAGGTGCGCACGGGAGCGATAAGGATGAGAATCCACTGGATTTAATCATTAATAGTTTCAATGAAAAGTGGTTTCAAGGTTGGGAAGCAACACCTGAAGATCAAAGAGTCAAATTTGTCAGTTTAGCTAAAAATATTCAAGCACATCCAGATTTCGTAGAAAAATATTCTGAAAATGCAGATATTCAAAATAGGGAAATAGCCTTCAAAAAAATATTTGATGATGTGATGGCACAACAACGTAAGATGGAGCTTAATCTATACAAGAAAGTAACTCAAGATGATGCTTTTAGAATAGCTATGCAGGATACTTTGAAGAGAATTCTTAGCATTTAAAAGGTATTCTTAATACGAGATACTGAATATTTTGTCTAATGAAATGAAGTAAAATAATTTTATCATTCATTAATAGGCATAAATTAAGAAGAATTAGCTAACGTTTACATTTATTGCAAACCAAAAAAATAGCTTTCTAAAGGAGTTCGACTATCGAACACCTTAATCTCTAATTTTCTATCATCTTGAACTAAATAGTAACATCAATTCTAGCAAAACTAACTAAAAGAATAAAAGGCAACACGGCTTAAAAAATCTAAAAAAAACCTTAACAAAACCCTTTAAAGATAAAGGATTACACCTTTTTTTCAACCTTATCTATAAACATTAAAATAGGAATTAAGTGTTCGATTGTAATCCCGTCAAGCCCACAAAAAAAGGAAGGTGTAGAACACCTTCCTTTTTTTATTTAATCCTCTCGATAGATTCTTTTTCAAACTCTAAAATGGCATTATTCCTATTTTTTTTTCTCGCTCCTTTAAAATAAGCACAACAATTATTTTTTAATTTTTATAAGATTGATTATTCAAATTACAATCATAATTTGTAACAGATTAGCTAGAAATAGACTTCTAAGAATTATTTTTCTTTTAAGTGAAAAATGCAGTAGCCTTCCATTTTGCCACAAAAAAACAAGACATTTTTTATGAAAAAAGGTCAATTAATTGTTTATTGGAATCCGAAAATACACTTCGAAAGTGGTCTACAAAAATAAAATTAACACCCATTTAGTCCACAAATATTAAAGAAGCTATAAATGAAATAAAAATTCACCATCCTTGTAATCACTTACAGAAAATGGTGAATATAAATTTTACTGCTACTCTGCTACTCTGCTACTCTACTCCTCCCCCTAAAGCACGATATAAATTAATTGCAGCATTTAGTTTTTCAAGTTTAATTGTTACAACATCCAAATCATTTTGAAGTGCACCGTTTTGAGCTGCAATTACTTCCAGATAATTTGCCATTCCGCTTTTGTAAAGCAAGGAAGCATCAGAAGTTGCTTTTTCTAAAGACTGCGCTTTCTCTTCGGCTAAAATAATGCGCTCGTCTGCATATTTCAATCTTGACATGGCGTCGTTAACTTCTCCAACCGCTGTAATAAAAGATTGCTTGAACTGAACAACCGCTTTTTCTTGTTCTATAACTGCTACTTCATAAGCTGTTCGTAATTCTTTTTTTCTGAAAATCGGTTGTGCTAAATTGGCTGCAATTGCTTTGGTAACAGAACCCGGAAAATTAAACCAATTCTCAAATTCAAATGAATTTACTCCAATTGACGGGCTCAAACTTAAAGTTGGATACATGGTTGCTTTTGCTAATCCCGTTTTTGCGTTTGCAGACATAACTGCATATTCGCTTGCTTTTACATCTGGCCTTCTGCTTAAAAGCGAAGCAGGAATTCCGGTTGGAAATAAAACCGAAACATTCGCAGCATCAATATTTCCGGCTCTTTCAATTTTATCCGGATATTCTCCACATAGAATCTGTAACGCATTTTCCTGAACCGCAATATTCGCTTTTGCTAAAGGAACCAACAATTCGGCCGTTTTCTTTTGGGCTTCGGTCTGATTTACTGCCAAAGAACTTACTGATCCCGAATTGTATTGCAATTGCATCATACTTAAAGTATTATTACTCAATTCGATATTTTTCTCAGCAATTTTAAGCTGCTCGTCTAAACCTAAAAGATTGTAATACGATTGTGCTACCTGAACAATAATTCGGGTTTTTAATGCCGAAAGATTTTCTTTCTGACTAAAATATGCTGCTTTTGCATCTCTTTTCTGCATGGCGGCTTTTCCCCAAATATCAACTTCCCAAGATAAACGAAGATTTGCATTGTAATCATCCATATAATCTTTACCAATAAACTGAGCACTCAACGATCCGTTTAAAGAGTTTTTAGATTGATAAGAACGGCTCGCCCCGGCATCGAAATCCAGTGTGGGTAATAACGATAGTTTGGCTTGTTTATAGCTGAGATCGAGCTGTTCCATACTCTTCATGGCAATGATTACTTCATTGTTTTTGACAAGTGCTTTTTCAATCAATCCTACCAAAAGCGGATCTTTGTAATAACTTTTCCACGGAAGTAAAACCGTGTCTCCTGTTACCGCAACTTCTTCACGGTATTTTTCAGGAGCTTTTAAATCTGTTCGGGAATATTTTTTTCCTACCACGCATGATGTCATGATCGTTCCGGTAAGCAAAAGCATTCCTATTTTATATAGTGTTTTCATTATTATTCTTTTATCGTTTGAACCTGAACTGCAATTTTCTTACCTGAAACTTTTTCTTGTAAATATTGGAATACAATGAAAAGCAACGGAATTACAAAAACTCCCAAAACAACTCCACTAAACATTCCTACCGCCGCGCTGACACTGATTGAGCGATTTCCGACAGCAGTTCCTCCTGAAGCAAACATCAACGGAATCATCCCTACAATAAAGGCTAGCGAAGTCATGATAATTGGTCTTAACCTTGATCTTGCTCCTTCAATTGCTGACTCCACAATCGTTAATCCGGCTAATCGTCTTTGCAATGCAAATTCAACAATCAAAATGGCATTCTTAGCGAGCAATCCGACCAGCATGATTAATCCGACCTGAACGTAAATATTGTTATCCAAACCAACTGCTTTAACTCCTGCAAATGCTCCTAAAATTCCTGTTGGAATAGAAAGCAAAACGGCAAGTGGCAGTAAATAACTTTCGTATTGAGCTGCCAACAAGAAGAATACAAATAGTAAACACAATCCAAAAATGGCAACGGTCTGGCTTCCTCCTGCTTTTTCTTCCAAACTTAAACCCGTCCATTCGTAACTATAATCAGATGGAAGTTTATCTAAAACTTTCTCTAAACTCCCCATAATCTGACCATTACTATAACCTGGCAATGCCATTGCTGTAATATTTACCGAATTGTAAAGGTTGTAACGGTTTACCGATTCTGGTCCGTACACTTTATGGAATCTTACAATCGATTTAACTGGAACCATTTGCATATCAGCATTTCTTACGAAAATTTCATTAAATGCGTCCTGATCCATTCTGAAGATTCCATCGGCTTTTACATTCACTCTGTAAAACTTTCCGAATCGAGTAAAATCTGACGATTGATCTCCTGCAAAATAAGTCTGAATGTTTCCTAAAAGTTCTTTTACATTTACTCCCATTTGGCGGGCTTTGTCTTCATCAACTTCCAACTCCAATTGCGGATAATCTGCTCTAAAAGTCGTATAAGCATATTGAACGCCTGGCTGCTTCATAATTTGGGCGATCACTTTATCCGACATTGCTTTCAGTACTTCAGGGCTTCTCGCCATTCTGTCTTGCAAAACAATTTCTGCACCACTTGTTACCCCAAATCCTTCAACCGGAGGCATTCTGAAAACCATGATCGAACCTTCTTTAATTGTCGATAATTTAGCAGTAACACTATTCAAAATTTCATCAATATCTTTTACTTCACCTCTTTCTTTTTTAGGTTTTAGTTTAATAAATCCTAAACCATAGGCGGTACTGGCACTGTTACTCAAAATATTAAATCCGGTAATACTTGTATTTACATCAATAGCTTTTTCGGTTTCTAATATTTTCTCCATTCGTTGAACTACCGCAGTTGTACGATCTAAAGCAGTTCCCGGCGGCATTGACAAACTGTAAACCATAAATCCGTCATCTTCTAGCGGAACGAAACTTTTTGGTGTAGACATCATCATATAAATTGCAATTGCAGTTATTCCGGTAACTAAACCAGCAGCAATCCATTTTTTACCGATAAGAAAACGAACTCCTTTAATATATCTTCCTGTTAAATTGTCGAAACTCGTATTGAACCCAACGAAAAAGTGGTCTTTAAAAGTGGTTTTATGTTCGTGATCGCCATCTATAGATCCGTGATTTTTCAATAAAAGAGCACATAATGCAGGAGTTAAAGTCAAGGCATTTACTGCAGAAATGATAATCGCAATTGCCAAGGTATAAGCAAATTGTTTGTAGAAAATTCCCGAAGATCCTGTCATAAATCCAATTGGAATAAATACGGCTGACATTACCAAAGTAATCGAAATTACAGCTCCCGTAATTTCTGCCATTGCACTGTGAGTAGCTTCTTTTGCCGAAATTCCTGCATCTTCCTCCATTTTACTATGAACGGCTTCGACGACGACAATCGCATCATCGACGACAATTCCAATCGCTAAAACCAAAGCAAAAAGCGTTAGAATGTTAATTGTAAATCCGAAAACCAAAAGGAAGAAAAATGTTCCTACAATCGCTACCGGAACTGCAATCGCTGGAATAATCGTCGAGCGAATGTCTTGCAGGAATATAAAAACCACAATAAATACAAGAATAAAAGCTTCAAATAAAGTCGATTTTACCTGTCCGGTTGCTTCGTCCAATCGGTCTTTGGTACTCATTACATTTACGTACTTAATGCCTGGAGGAAAAGATTTAGACAATCTTTCTACTTCTTTGTTGATTCCGATTTCAATATCATTGGCATTAGAACCAGAAGTTTGTAAAATTGCCATTGTCACAGCGTTTTTACTATTTGATTTATTATCTCCGCTATACGAAATAGAACCAAATTCTACTCGTGCAACGTCTTTCAATCTTAAAACATTGCTTCCGATATTTTTAACCACAATATTTTCATATTGTTCTGGTTTGTTCTTTTTTCCTTTGTAACGAATTACATATTCTAAAGCAGCTGTAGATTCTTCTCCCAATTTCCCGGGAGCCGATTCTAAACTTTGTTCTGCAATGGCCTGCGTAACATCTGAAGGAACTAAACCTGCATTTGCCATTTTACGCGGATCCAGCCAGATTCGCATCGAATAATCTTTCTGTCCGAAAATCTGAACTTGTCCAACACCCGGAACACGTTTCATTTGAGGAACTAAGTTGATATTGGCATAATTCTGCAAAAACAATTCGTCGTATTTGTTATTATCATCTGTATACAGGTTGAAAATAACAATCATACTATTTTGTTGTTTCGAAGTCGTAAGACCCATTCTCACCACTTCTTGCGGTAATTTTGGTGTCGCCTGTTGCACTCTGTTTTGCACATTTACGGCAGCCTGATCTGGATCGATACCTTGCTTGAAAATCACGCTGATCGAAAAAGATCCGTCGTTACTGGCAGTAGATTTAATGTACTGCATGTTTTCAACTCCGTTAATTTGCTCTTCTAATGGCGTCACCACCGAACGAATAACGGTTTCACTATTTCCTCCCGGATACGAACCACTTACCATAACGGTTGGAGGCGAAATATCTGGAAATCTTGTAACTGATAATCTGGTAAGACCTATAATCCCCAATATTACCAATACAATAGAGATAACTGTGGCAAATACTGGCCTGTCTATTATTTTCTTTAACATGGAAAATGTTATTTTTTATTGAATGAAAAATTATTTGCTGCTTACAGCCTTTGAAGCGGTTTTTGGAACAACTTCCATACTATCGTAAAGTACATCGATAGAATTCAACGCTACTTTGTCTCCCGGTTTTAAACCTGATTTTACAAAATAATCTACTCCAGCGCTTCCAGCAATCTCGATAGGAACCATGGCAACTTTATTGCCTTCTTTCAAAACAAAAACGAAGAATTTATCCTGAATATCTTTTACGCTCGCCATAGGAACTGTAATTATAGAAGACAAACTTTTGTTCAATACAATTCGCGCAGAACCTCCGGCACGTAATTGTTTATTCGGATTTGGAAAAATGGCTTTTAGAGCAATTGTTCCTGTTGCACGATCAATATTTCCACTGGCAACTTCCAATTTTCCTTTTTGGTCGTACTGGCTGTCATCGGCCATAATTAAACTTACGGATTGATTTGCTTTTGAATCTTTTGAGAAAGCCAGATAATCTGCTTCGGTTAAAGAGAAATAAACAAAAACGTTATTGATCTCCGATAAAACAGTTAGTGGAACTGCATCTGTTGGCGTCACTAAATTCCCAACACGATTCGGAATTCGGCTAATATAGCCGCTCACAGGAGCTGTAATCAAAGAGAAATTGGCATTAATCTGAGATGATCCTAAAGCGGCCTTAGCCTGTGCTACCTGAGCCGTAGCTGCTTCATAGCTGGCTTGCGCTGTTTTTAACTGCATGTCTGAAAAAACTTTTCCTTCTACCAAAGGTTTGATTTTCTCTACTTCCAATTTAGCATTTGCCTGATTTGCCAAAGCGCTTTTATACGCTGCACGACTGTTGTTTACTTGTTCGGCATAAACATCGCCTTTAATTTTAAAAAGAGATTGTCCTTTATTTACATAATCTCCCTCTTTAACATAAATGGCTTCCAAATAACCTGATACTTGCGCTTTTATATCCACATTTACAGCACCTTCGACTGTTGCTGGATATTTTTTTTCTACTTCGCCTGTTGCTGAATTAGTTTGCAAAAAATCAACTTCGGGTTTTGGCGGTGCCATTTGCGCATCTGCTCCGCTTTTCCCACATGAAGAAAGAAAAATTATCATTAATATAACTGCAATCTTGTTAATTGCTTTTTGAAAAAACTGTTTTGTCATTTTATTTTTCATTTTAAATGAATACCTCAAATTTGGCAGCAAAATAACAGCGTAAAACAGCTTTTTTAGGGTAGAAAGTTACCCAAACGGAATTTTTGGGTACCGAAACGGATGTTTTTTAATAGGTTCTAAGTGGCTAAGATGCTAAGCTTCTAAGTTTTTTTTTGTTCTAAAAAAGAATCTCACAAAGACGCTAAGTCGCAAAGTTTTTTACCACAGTTAAAAAAGGATTAGAAAGATTTTTTTTACGCACAATTTGTCATCCTGACGGAGGAAGGATCTTCGAAATAAACTCCTTGCAGAATTTGCCAATCTTTGTAGACTTTCTAACGAAGATCCTTCCTCCGTCAGGATGACAAAAATGAGACTATAAATGTCATTCCAATAAGAAAAAATTAATGAAAATTAGTGAAATTCGTGGCAAAAAAACCTTAGTCCCTCAGCACCTCAGAACCTTAGAACCTAAAAAATTACCTATCCATCCACTGTTTAAAGAATGGCGCTTTTTCTCTACTGATAATCACTTCTCGTTCAGGATCTGATTTGAGTTGGATTTTAAGTTTTGCGTTGAAGTAATTTGCAATCGTTTTGATGCTTTCGGCACGAATGAAGAACTGGCGGTTTGCCCTAAAAAAGAGATTTGGATCTAGTTCCTGTTCCAATTCTTCCATCGTTTGTGGAATCGAGATAATTACACCCGATTTAAGAAATAAATTACTGGTTTTAAATTCCGAATATATAAAATCAATATCGGCAACATCTACGCTTTTGTAACCGTCTCTGTAGGTTACTAAAAAACGTAATCTATAAATAGGTTTTTGCATTAAATCTTTTAAAATACCAGTAATATTGGTAACTTCAGTATTCGTTTTAGACAGCGATTTGAATTTTATCAAAGCATATTCCAATTCATTTTTTTCGATTGGTTTCATCAAATAATCGATGCTGTTTACCTTAAAAGCACGAATCGCATATTCATCGTACGCAGTAGTAAAAATAACCGGACAAGAAATGGTTACTTCATCAAAAATGGAAAAACTCAATCCGTCGGCTAAGCGAATATCCATCGTAATTAAATCGGGAACCGGATTAGATTTTAGCCATTCTACAGTATCAACAACAGTATCGATGATACCCAAAATTTGACAATTAGGTTCAATCTCTTCCAACAATCGCTTAAGACGACTTGCATTTATGCTTTCATCTTCTACAATTAAAATTTTCATAACTTTTAAATTAATGGTAGACGGACAAAATAAAATCCGTTTGATTCATAAAAAACAGGCATTCGGTCACATAAAATCTTATATCTAAATTCTATATTTTTATTTCCAATTCCGGTCGAAACCAAGCTTTTTCCTGCTGTTGGCTGTAGATTATTTCTAACTATAATATCTCCCAAATCAGAATATATTGCAATCGTTAACGGATTTGACAAAGTTGCCATATTATGTTTCACGGCATTTTCGACCAATAATTGCAAAGTCAATGGCGGCAAATGAAGCGGCATGGCAGACTCATCAATAAAGATTTTCAAATCAATTTTTTCTCCAAGTCTTTTCTTCAAAAGATAAAAATAAGCGTTCAAAAATTCAATTTCTTCTTTTACAGTAATAGTATCTTTATTTGAATTTGAAATCATATAGCGATACACTCTTGTAATATTTTCGAGAAACGATGCGGCCTGTTGCTGATCTTCATAAATTAATTCTGTCAGCGTACTGAAATTATTAAAAATGAAATGCGGATCTAATTGCAGTTTTAAAGATTCCAATTCTGATCTTGTTACCGCTTCCTGAAGTTCTGATGCTTTAATTCTTAATTCGGCAGTTTCTTCGGCATTTACACGCCATCTGTTTAATAAAAATATTCCGGTATGAATTGCACTGATTAAAAGTGAAATAATAGCTGCCATAATTTTAGACTGCCAAATGGTTACCAAATCATTTTCTTCTAATGCCGTGCACGGATATAAATAATCCCATAGCCAGGAAAAAAAGTAATTCAAAAGAATATTTCCAGCAATCAGGCAAATAAACTGAGCTATTACCCTAAAAACAGGATTTTGTTCCCACCTAATGTAATAGTTCAATTTTCGACCTACAAAAAGGGTCAATTCAGTAAGTATGGCGCAATACAACAGAATTATAAAAATATCGAAGGTCTGATCTAAATCCAGCAAACCTTCTTCTTCAAAATTTCTGTACGGATTCAGAAAATAATACGAAGACAGATACACCAAAAAAACCGCCGGAATTACTATGATTCGGTAATATTTATAGAAAAAATTCTTTCCGGATTTTGTTGTTTTATTTTGACTTCGTAACCTCATTTAATGAAAATTGATAAAATTGATGGATTGTTAAAATTATACATTTAATTGAACGCAAATATAAAAATTGAAAATTGTATGGAATAACAATTATTGTGTGACTAAAATGCTCTTTTTTCTAACATTTATTCGGCGCGATTTTACTGTTCTTTGTTCACGCATTATTCCCCATTTTAAACAAGTTGCTCCCCATGAAAATCCAGCTCCAAAAGTGGTAATAAGTAAATTTTGCCCCTCTTCAAAATCATCTACAAAATCCCATAAACAAAGCGGAATTGTTGCTGAAGTCGTATTTCCGTATCGATCAATATTTACTTTTACTTTTTCTGAATTGATGTTCAGATTTTCGCTTACAGCGTTTATAATTCTCAAATTAGCCTGATGCGGAATTACCCAGTCAATTTCATCTGTCTGTAATTCATTTTTGGAAATAACTTCTTGCGATACTGAAGCCATTGATGCTACAGCTTTTTTAAAAACAAAGGAGCCGTCTTGCTTTAAATAATGCATTTTGTGCAAGATACTACTCATTTCTGCAGGTTTTCTGGAACCTCCTGCAGGCACTAATAATGCCGAAGTTCCGCTTCCATCTGTTCTTAAAATACTTTTCATTAATCCGTAATTCGAAGTTGTCTTTTCCAATAAAACGGCTCCCGCTCCATCACCAAAAAGAATACATGTATTTCGATCTTCATAATCAACAATCGAACTCATTTTATCTGCCCCAACAACAATAATTTTTTCATAACGACCACTTTCTATCATGTTGGCGGCCATTTCTAAAGCGTACAAAAAACCGCTACAAGCAGCATTCAAATCAACTCCAAATGCATTCAAAAGTCCACTTTTTTCGCATACCAAACTGGCCGTTGGCGCCAAAATATAATCCGGAGTTGCCGTTGCTAAAACCAATGCTTCGATTTCAAGAGGATCAATTTTATATTTTTTTATAAGATTAGCAATAGCTTCACTAGCAAGATCTGATGTTGCAACATCTTTAGCGGCTATTCTTCGTTCTTTAATTCCTGTTCTCTTTTCAATCCATTCTTCTGAAGTATCGACTGTTTCAGAGATTTTTTTGTTTGTGAGGATAGATGGTGGCACATAACCTCCTATAGCTGTTATAACTGCGTTCATTTTTTTGCTTTTTTTTGAAGTTGTGTTTTCCTGTTATTTTAATTAAAACGCTTTTTATTCCTTTTTTATTAGATTTTGAATGTACTTTGCAATTATGTAAACACTATCTAAAAACAATTCAAAGAATAACAACAGTAAAACTGAAACCGGATTTTAAAAGAAATCCGGTTTCATCAAGTTATGTATTATTAATAATTCGGAAATGATAAAAGAGGAATATCAAGTCCGGCAGCCAAAATTCTGGTTTTGCTTCTATGTACAAAAGAATCCCAAAAACCATATTTTTGGGGCACCATAATTAAAAGATCAGCTTGGTAATTTTTGATTTCTTTTTTTATTTCATCAATAACAGCATTCGATCGTACTGTTTTATAAAGATATTTTACATCTTCAAACTCTTTTTCGATATTAGAAGACATTAAAACTCTGCGTTGTTCTTCTTTCAGGTCATCTAGTTTGTCATCAACACTAAAAAATTCAATTTCTGCCTCCAAATCTCCAAGTGCATTTTTAATCCAGCTAAATTTTTTAATTGCCGAAAAACTCAGATTATCATAAGCATACAATACTTTTTTTACACTTTGAAAACGAGCCTTTTCAGGAACTGCTAATACAGGAATTTTCAGATTTTTAATTGCCGAAGTGGTTGAATTTCCCAATAATTCCTGCTCAAAGGAACGTTCTGCCATTCCTATGACTACAACATCTGCTTTTGTTTGATCAATAATGCGAGGAAGTTCGTCTTCTAAAAAAGAATAAGTACAAATTGATTCTGTTTCAATTTTAAAAACATTCGCTGTTTCTTTAGCTAAATTTTCCAATTTAGAAATCGCTTTTTCAATTTGTTTCTGCAATGCATCTGCAGAAATATGTGAATTTGCGCTGTGTACACTCAAGGAAAACGAATTAAACAAAATAAGTTTTGCTCCGGTAGCTTTTGCAAGTCCGGCAGCATACGTAACAGCATTGTTTGCTATTGCTGAAAAATTAGTGGCAGCAATTATAGTAAGTGGTAAAGTCATAAATAATACTTGAGATGTTAATTCGGCAAAATTGTCAAAATAATTACCAAAAACGTATATTAAATAACCCAAGTGGCATTTTTCACATCCCAAGCGTAAATTATGACTTCTAAAAAAATCATACAGCGAAATTATCCATGGTATGTGATTACACCAAAGATGTTTATTTCTCTCAAGTTTTTAGTTCAACATTTATTACTAAGTATGCTCTACGCAAAACCCCGTTTGCTATTTTTACGCCTTAAATTTTTACCTTTAAAATCTTTTTATAATTAAGATCAACTCATTACTATTAAAACTTTCGATACAACGGTTTTAAGTGTGGTGATTAAAATTGATATTCTTCTTGTTGATTTATGGTCAACAGTGAAATAATAGCGTGTCTTTCTAGGTAGAATATGGTCAATTTTATCTATAAACATTAATATAGGAATTAGCTGTTCTATTTTAATCCCGGCAACTCCACAAAAAAGGAAGGTGTATAGCACCTTCCTTTTTTTATTTGATTCTTAAGAAAATTTATTCTCAAACAATGTCCAGCTCTGTTTCGGTATGTAATACACACATCCATTTATTGTTTTCTTTAATCCAGGTAGACGTGCAGGCGCACTTTATAGGTGTTTTTTGACTGTCATCTAATATAATAAAGTCGAGAAGATATCCTATTACGGCAGTGTTGTCGGCAATTCGTTTTTCTTTTACATCATAGATGTCCAATACTTTTATTTTATTGGTTTGCCCCGAGTCAAACATCTTTTTGAAATCGGCTTCACTTACACTCTGAATACCATTTTTCCCGGCAACTATACAAGGAAACAGCGTAAGATTTTTTACCGTTTCATAATCATCATTTTCAACTCCGTGCCAGTATTTTTTTTCCAATTCTATAATCTGTATATCCATATTATCTTTTTATTAATTAGACATTTCACAAATTTCAAACTAATATAGAAATAAAATTTCTCTTTTAACATAGATTTAATTTCTATAAGTAACAGTTTCATCTCTCTATCATTCAAATTTTCAATAAAACAAGTAAACCTGTAAATGCAATTTGAAGCCCAACACAAAAAACTAAAAAAGCAAAAATACGTTTGACTACATCTCCGCCATTTGGTCCCAAAAAATCGAGCACGCGCCTAATATTCATGTAACACACATAAACTAAACCACACAAAAATGTTATCGAAATTAAAATCGCGACTAAATGCAAATAATAGCTTGACTTATTTACCATAGATCCTGCATGGGCACTTAATGTAAATAAAACAGAAATGGTACCTGCCCCGGCGGTGACAGGAAATGTTATTGGATAAAATAATTTATCGCTGATGTTTATTTGGGTGATATTTTCTTTCAGCGTGTTTTCTGATCGCTGCTGTTCATCTGAATTAAGAAATTCCCAGCCTATTTTACATATCATTATTCCTCCTCCCAGCTGAATAATTGAAATGCTTATTCCAAATGCCTGCAATATAAAAGGTCCCATAAACAAAATACTAACACAAAAGCAAAATGTGTAAATTGTGATCTTTCTAACAGCATTTTTTTTCTGGCTCTTAGAAAGATTTTTCAAATACGGACTTATTAAAAAAGCAGATCCAAAAGGGTTAACAACGGGAAATAAGGCAATAATTCCCATCAAAACTAAATTAACAAATGAACTATTGAACATATTTTAATCTAACATTTTTCAATTAATTATTAAAACCGGATTAAATTAAATCGAACTTAAAATTTAGTTCCTTCAAAAATAATTATTTCAGTTTATCTGATAATACTTTCGATTATACAGCACTCTTTCTTATAAATCTCTTTCAATTTTCCTTCTCTTATTAGAATTAAACCCTTTGAGATTTACCCTGATCATTTTTTCCTCGTATAAAAGAATAAAAGATCAGGGTAATATTCATTAGAAAACAAAAAATAAATTTGTCCTGGTTATCGAGAAAAAACTAAGGCTCGACAATATTAAACCAGAAATTAAAACTGTCTATCTGACCTAGAAAATTAACAAATGCATTTTTATCACCTGTGATTTTAATAGTTCCGTTATCAACCAGATCTTTAAAAGAACTCTCTCCAAGACTTATACGATCTAGATCCTTTCTATTAATTGTAAGAGAGGCTGTCACATCTTCAGAAACATTACTTCCTATCCTTGGATTTACAACTCCATTCTCAACAATTAGCGCTACTTTTTCGTTTACATCGGGCATTGTAATATTGAAATTGTATTTCATAGCTGCGGCAGCTGGTTCAGTTCCTTTAAATTTCATTGCAAGAAAGTTAAAAAACAAACTTGTTGACATTCCACGTACCATATCTGGTCCTGCTGTATTTGGTGATGGTAATACTTTAACTCCATCTCTCAGTTCTTTAGCTCCAGATAAATAAAAATTTCTCCAAGGACCTGATTCTGCCTGATATCCTAACTGTTCATAGGTATCTGCCAAAAGATTTCGTGCACTTTGATTTTTTGGTTCTGCAAATACCAGATTGTTAAGTACCGTAGCTGTCCAGCGATATTCGCCTTTGTCATATGATTGTTTCGCTTTTGTCAAGACACTAGATGCACCACCCATAAATTCAACATACTTTTTACCCTCTTCAGCCGGTGGCAGCTTATCAAGATTGGCGGGATTTCCGTCAAACCATCCAAAATAAAGATCATATTGCGCTTTAATGTTATGACTTACTGAACCGTAATAACCCCGATTGTAGAATTGTTTATCAAGACTTTCCGGTAGTTTTATCATATTAGCAATTTCAACAGGAGTATATCCTTCATTTGCTAATCTTAAAGTTTGATCATGAATAAATCTATATAAATCTCTCTGACTTTTCCAGTAGGTATTTATAGTTTCATTTCCCCATGTTGGCCAGTGATGAGACCCAAAAGAAGACTGAACATCTTTACCCCATTTCTGAAGAGACAAATCAATATATTCACTCCATTTTTGGCCGTTTCTTACCTTTGCACCTCTTAGCGTATATAAATTATGTAAAGTATGACTTAAATCTTCTGCCTGACAGAAAGATTTAAATTCAGGAAAATAAAACATCATTTCAGCAGGTGCTTCTGATTCTGGTGTGTAAATAAATTCTACTGTTATTCCGTCAATAATCTTTTTTTCTCCGTCTAATTTTTTTATTATTTCCGTTCCTTCCAAAATACCGGCCAAACCAGTTGAAGTTGTTTGTCCCAGTCCTGTACCTAATGTTCCTTTTGCATCTTTAGGAAGAAGGTTTCCATACATATAAGAAGCTCTTCTTCCCATAGTATTTCCTCCCATAACATTTTCACTTATTGCTTCATCAAAATAACCTTCAGGAACATAAATTGGCACTTTTCCGCTTTTCACATCAGCTTCATCAACTACACCTCTGATTCCTCCAAAGTGATCAATATGACTGTGTGTATGAATAATTGCAGAGACTTTTCTTGCTCCAAGTTTTTGATTAGCAAGTTCCAAACCTGCTTTGGCCGTAGGCGGTGATAAAAGAGGATCTATAATAATCCATCCTGTTTTCCCTTCAATAAGAGTCATATTGGCCAAATCAAATCCACGTATCTGATAAATCCCGTCCGTAACTTTAAATAAACCATTAATACTGTTTATCTCGCTTTGTCTCCATAAACTTGGATTGGTCGTCGCCGGGGCTTTATCTTTAATAAAATCATACTGTTTCATACTATAAACCACTGAACCTTTTTCATCTTTAATCTCTCCGGCAGGCAATGTGGCAATAAAACCTTTTCTTGCATTTTCATAATCTGTTTTATCATTAAATGGAAGATAGGAAAGTAAATCTTCTTGTTTTTGCTTAGTAAAAGAACTTGCTTCCTTTTTTGTGGTATTAGAAACATTCTGGGCTCTTAATTCTGAAGATATGAAGGTCACAATTATAAACGATGACAAACATTCAATAAGGATTTTTTTCATGGTTTTTGATTTAAAATTAATAACAGTGGTGCATCTAAGTTAAAATTAATGGCACTGGAAGTAGCCTGCGTAGCCTGGAATTTGGTTGCAAATTAGAAAATGAAACAAACCTTTTAAAATGAACCTATAGTTAAGAACCGTAAAAACAGAAAATAAAGCCCGTGAAAAACACATTGCATAAGTCACTAAAAAACAACTAATTACAAATCACAAAAGCTTAATTAGCTTTAATTTTAAAAATTTTTAATAAGGTTCCTCCATTTTTACAAAAAAGCCTGTAAATATACTATTTACAGGCTTTTTGCTTTTTAGTTAATGAATTTCGAAATCATTTATTCATCGGTTCTTCTATTACATACATCTTATTGTTCCTCCATCTACTCTAATCGTTGCCCCGCTAATGTAATCAGCATAAGTGCTGCAAAGGTATGCTACTGCACCCGCAATTTCTTCAGGCTCGCCAAATCTTCCAGTATCGTTAGGTATTAATTCCTGAACAGCTTTGTATTTAATCTCTTCTAAATCTGTCCCCCAGTTAAACTTAGACGCAGAATTTACCAGCCAGTCTTCTACCATTGGATTAATTATCGCACCAGGTGAAACTACATTTGAAGTTATTCCCGAATCTTTTAATGATCTTGCTAATGAAATTGACATATTATGGCGCGCTGCAAGAGTTGCATTATAATGTGGCTGTTCTTTTATTGGCTGAATTCCCAGACCTCCACCAATATGAATTACTCTGCCCCATCCCAGTTTTTTCATTTGAGGAACCACACGTTGTACCATCCTTACATAAGAAACAACGTTATTATTATACATATATGCCCAATCTTCAGCAGTCGCTTCACCCCATGATTTATGAGAAGTAGCACCGGCATTATTAATAAGAATATCAATCTGACCATTCTTTAACGCTTCATTCGCAACAGTATCTGCTCCTTCATCTGTGGTTAAATCTCCAATTACAATGTCTGCAATTCCTCCATTTAATTTGATTTCTTCACTTACTTTTCTCGCGCGATCTTCATTTCGGCCGTGAACGATTACACTTGCTCCTTCTGTTGCTAAAAATTTAACAATAGCCTCTCCCAATCCGGAACTTGAGCCTGTAACCAAAACTCTTTTCCCTTTTAATCTTAAATCCATTATTCTAATTTTTAATTGTTTTGTATTTCTCTATTTTGTTGAAGACCTATTACAAAGTAGGTTTAACAACAATAATTTCTGATACAAATTTCCCCATTAAAAAGACTATGAACTTTGCTAAAAAAATCAATTTTATTTGTTGAAAAGCTCAGGAAAATAATTTATTAGAAGAAGCCAAATTTTCAAATATTTAGGACGGAATATGTTGCAAAAAAAAGCCCATAAACAATACGTTTACAGGCTTTTTTAAAATCAAATCTATAAGATCTATCTAGTTCTTTTGCTCAGCAATTGTAGATTTATTCAGTTTAATAACTCTAATTTTTTTATTCGTATTATCCGATAAAAAAATGCGATCGTTCAGCTGTGCTGTACTTACTATTGTTCCAAAAGGATTTTGTCCCATAACATCTGAAGCATTAATAATTGCTTTGTAATTTTTATTACTGAATTCGTCTTTTGGATAAATTCTCAAATAAGAAGTACTTCCTTCATTTTCTGAGGCAATTGCCCAATCGCCATTAAATAAAACTGAAACAGGTTTTATTTCTGAAAGTGGTGCTTTTACAGGTTCAATTGGTGTAGTAAGCGAAGCTGCAGCATTGGCCTTAATATTTGCAATATCATAATATAAATAGCTTTTTGCATCTCTTCCTGCAACAACCAAATTCCCGGAAATAATTCCCATTGAATAAATTTCGGTGTAGCCGTTTAAGGTGTTTAATTTAGCAATAGGCTTCAGATTCCAATCGCTTGTTTCTGTAATTTGTGAAGTTTCAAACACTTTAATTGATTTCTCTTTTTCTTTTACAAATACCAATCCGTCTTTAACAACAACACCAAAAACGTGTACAAAAGTTTGCCACCATTGTCCGTTTCCTACAGTAGTAATTCCAAGTGTAGTTGCTTCATCCATTACAAATAATCTTGAATCAGTGCTTCCAAGATAAATACGTCCGTTATCAATACTAATTGACGTTAGATTCGTAAGCGGGATCGTAGTAGTTCCTTTTATATAATTGGTAACTGTTTTTAAATGTGCTAACGTTACAGCATTAAAAACCTCCAATACATCACCGTTACAAACATATAATTTATCATTAGAAACTGCAATTCCTCTTGGGTCTAATGTTCCGGTACCATCACCTATTTGTTTTTCTGTTATAGAGGCTTCATCACTTGGATAATAGTAATCATAATTTGTTGGCTCCATGCTTAAAGAATCTTTACTACAATTGGTAAAAAAACAAAGCATTAGAATTAAGGGCAAAATATTCTTCATCTTGATTTTATATTTTATTTCCATTTTCCTTCACCTTTATATTTCAGCAAAAACGGATTTTTAGGATTAATTGTAAATACTGGTTTCTTGTAGGTTCCGTTTAAATAAGTTGTTTTTGCATACGTTTTTAGAACCTCAGGATCTGTAAATGGAAGATCATTTAAATAAATTAAATACTTATAAAAATGAGTCAGCATTTCCTGCTGGCCTCCTCCTTCACCACTATTTGCTAAATTGCTCGTATGGCTAAATCCAATATGATGTGAATATTCATGCGACCAAACCGACATTTCGCCCAACCAATGTCCGGTTACATAACCAGATTCCCATTGTGAAGCCAACGCTCCTCCGCCCCAGGCAGAATCACCGCCAACCATTGCCATATTCAGGTTACGGCCATCCAGATAATTCAAATATATTTTTTCGATTTCCTCTTTAGACAGGTAATCGTAAACTCCATTTGTGTCTTCTGCATTTCCATGCCAATTTAAGGCGCCGTTTATCGCAGTTCCGGCCGTTGCAGCCTGTTCTTGTTTGTATTTATCAAAATTAACAAAAGTACTGTAGTATAAAGGATGACTTAAAGCATAAGAATAATTAATAATCATTGTGATTGCTTCTTTTGCCAATGCAGGATTCATCGGAAGATATTTTCCTAACTCATTAATATGATAAGAATCGCTGAAACGAACTAAATGCGAGGATTTTATTTTTTTGAATTTCTGAAATAACGGATCTTCAGATTCCACAGAAAATTCAACAGCTCCCGAAGAGAAACCATCAATTTTGTCAATTGTAACGGTATTTCCTGTTTCTAATAAATAGTCATTTTTTCCGGTTGTCATCGGGATTTTATGAAACGATCTGTGAAAGGCAGGGACTTTTGTAAAGTTGTAAATTAAAAATCGCTTCTCATAATTAGGCAATTTTGCATAAATTTTCACATCAGAAAGTCCGACTGGCGAATAAAGCGATACTTGTACAGAATCTTTTCCTTTTTGAATAATCTGAAGGGGCTGATTGACTCTAAACCAACGATCGGCATTGTCATACATTTTTGAAGAACTTTCATTATCTTCAAACATGGTCATTGGCCGGTTTTCCTTTGGGAGGTTTGTTGCGTCTATGCTGGGCAAATAATTGGGCTGATACAAATCACCATCGATATCGTGATCGCTACAGCTAAAAAAAATACTTGCCAACAATGCAAGTAAAAAATAGTGCTTGTTTTTTTTCATAGGTTTAGTAGGTAAAAAATTTGGGAATATTTAGTACAAAACTATCAATAAGCCCGCAAAATGCAAGTCTATTGACAGAAAAGTTTTAATTTGGATGCTATTCGAAACCGTTTTTTAAAATTTAAAAGTTTTAAAAAACTGTAGTTATAATTAACTCATTTTTATCTTTATTATTTTAATTCTTTAGAAGTCAGACTCACATATAGTCCTGTTATTACAAAGAGGACTCCAAAAAGAGTATATAAAGTCAGCGGTTCATCGACAATAAAATAAGCGATCAAAAAGCCAAATATCGGACATAAAAAAAGCCAATAGGAAGCTTTTATAGGATTGATTTTTATAAGATACAACCAAAATTGTATCGCGCCAACAGATACTGCAATAGCCAGCCAGGAAGTCGAGAACCAAAAATCGCTGTCAAAACTATTTTTATCACCATCATATGTGATGCATAAAGCAGGAAGAAGAAATAACGCACCAATTATGGTTTGCCAGCCATTTATTGTCAAAATATGTAATGAATTCCATTCTTGTGTCGAATAATAAATGGTTCCTAATGAATAGGCAATCATACTGACAATTAAAATTAGTATGCCGGCGGGAGTAGCAAAACTGCTTTGTAATAACGGATAGGCAGCTAAAAAAACACCCGTAAAACAAAGCAACAAACTAAGAATGTTTTTGAATTTGATTTTATGCGATAACCAAACAGCTGAGATCAAAACAATAAAAACAGGATTAGTTGCTACTGCTAAACTCCCTAGACCAGCGGATACTTTTTGCATGGCAATAACATATAAGCCCAAATAAAAAGTAATGTTTAGCAAACCGTAAATACTGATTTGAATCCATTCTTTTTTCTGAGGCAAACGTTTTGCCATTATAATATGCGAAATAAAAAGCATAATGCTCCCCGCAATGATAAACCTGAACATAGAAATTACAAAAGGCTGTGCCGAATGCAATCCGATTTTTGTGGCTGTTGATGCAGATGCCCACAAGAATGAAAAAGTAATTCCGGCAAAAATAATTTTCCAGTCTTTAAATTTATCTACAGACTGGCGTAATTTTTCTTTAATCATTATATAAATAGGCTTACGAAAAATTTAAGGTTTCTATTTGAGATAAATCAGCATTGAACTGAACAAAACTGGCCGGAAATCCCGATTTTATTTTACCAACTTTATCTTGCATACCAATTGCCGAAGCCACTCTTGTAGTTGCCATTTTTACTGCTTCATCGGCCGAAACATTTAAATGATTATAGGCATTTTGAACTGCTTCTAACATTGATATTGTAGCGCCTGCCAGATTCCCGTCTTCATTTCTGTAAAATCCGTTTTCTAAATGAGCATCAAAATTATCCCATTTAAAATTGGCTACTTTTCTACCCAAAAATGTGGCATCACTTATAAGAAAGAATTTTTCCTGTTTCAGTTTATACGCCACTTTTGCAGCCGCATAATCGCAATGTGCTCCATCGAGAATAACAGGAGCATAAACATTTTCATTTTCGAAAACAGCTCCTACTAAACCAGGTTCACGGTGACCAAACTGTGTCATAGCATTAAACAGGTGCGTTACCAGATTTATTCCTTTCGAAAAATAAAACTGCGCTTCTTTATGGGTAATTGTCGAATGTCCGATAGAAATCGTAATTCCGCTATCAATCAGCATTTGTAACTGTTCTTCTGTAAAACATTCCGGAGCAATTGTAATTACTTTTATAATATCTTTTCCGTGTTTTATAATTTCTTCAAGCTCTTCGTTAGTTGGTTTTCGAACCTGATCAATGCTGTGCGCACCACGTCTTAACGGATTCAAAAACGGTCCTTCCAAATGCATTCCTATTACGCCATTATGATGCTTTTTCATATAATCGCGAACGGCCTCAATTCCTTGCAAAATGGTTTCTCTTGAAGATGAAATCAAACAAGGCAAGACATGTGTTGTTCCATATTTCATACTGGCATCATAAATATCCTGAATGGTTTCTTCGTTTGGAGTCTGACTGAAATAGTACTTTTCTCCACCGTTAATCTGAATATCTATAAATCCTGCGGCAATATGATTTCCTTTTAAATCAATTTGCTTAACGTCATTTGGAATTTCATTTTGTACCGAAAGAATTTTTCCGTTTTCTATGATAATAACGCCATTATCAATTATTTCCTCGCCCGTATGCACAACAGCATTTACAATTGCTTGTTTCATGTTTTAGTTTTATTTCTTTATTATTTTACTGCTACTTTCAGTATTTGAATCTTTTATATTTAAAAGATAAATTCCCTGAGGCTGACCTGCCAATGAAAACGAAATATCTTTTTCATTCAAATTTAAAGAGGAAGTTTGAATTAATTTTCCCGACAAATCAAATAATTTTACATCAGTAGCTCCAACAGCATTATTTATTTTAATTTTTACAGTATCAGTAACAGGATTAGGGCTTACCTCAACGCTAAATTTCTGATCTTCGATTGCATTTATTTCTGAAACTTTTTTTGCTGATAATGAACCTGACGGAGGTAAAAATGTATCTGCACCATTTGTAAGCCAGTTTAAAGAGAAACGAACAAAATACATTTGATAGGTTGAACTTTCTCCGTTTTCATAATAAATTCCGATCGTTCCGTCAGGCAAAATAGTCAGACTAGAATAGGCTGATGCTCCTGGGAAAATTGTTTTTGGTGAACCCCAGGTTGCTCCTTCATCTGTACTCATTTGCACGCTTACATTTCTACGGCTGCCCGAAAACGGAATAGAATGTAATAAACGGTTTTTATCATATCCATCAAGTGTTGACGTATAACGGATAAAATCACCATCACAATTTGGATCTGTAATACTCGATTGATTATAAGCTGTTCCCCAGGTAGCACCTTTATTTGTCGAAACATTAAATCGGCGTGTTCCTGGATTTCTTATGCTCATCATAATATTTCCGTTATTTAATTCTACTACTTTAGCTTCATCACCATCTATTTCTGCTCTTCCTGTAGAAGCAGTCCAAGTTACACCGTGATCGGCACTTGTAATTAAATAATTGCTGATGCGCTCTGTTCCTGAAACATTTTCTCTAACGGCGATTGCGGCTACAATTTTTCCGTCTCGTAATTGATGTGCTCTTCCTGAAGCCACAAATAATCCTTTCCAATTTGGGTTTGGTCCGTAAATCTGATTTGTAATATCAACTGGAGTTCCCCAAGTTACGCCATTGTCTGTACTGTGAATAACCAAAACTTTTGCAGGCGCTGCATTTGTTGAAGCAAAAAAACCTTTATCTGCCGAAACCAAACATAATAATTCTCCGGTTGTCTGATCTAAAACCAAAGCCGCATCTCCTGCTCCTGTTGCAGCTCCAAAATTGGCAATTGTTACTGGCGATGACCATGTTTTTCCATTATCTGTACTTCTGCGTACAACAGGGTCTATTTTTGCTGCTAAATCACCTGCGCCATTCCATCTTTTATCGGTTACCGTTACCAATGAACCATCAGCAGCTGTAATAATTGCCGGAATACGATAACTCACAGAACCTGCATCTCCCGGTGTAAATAAAAGCGTATTTGCTAATAAAATTACACGATTTCCCGATACTGTATTTGAGGTTGTATTGTAGGTTATTCCGTTAGCAATAATAGATTCGCAGGTTGCGTCCAGCAAATTTCCTTCTGTTGCAGTTGCTGAAACGTCATAGGTAATCCAGAAATAATTATCTCCGGAAGTCAAAACTTTTGAACCATTTGCTGTAAGATTTCCGCTTGACGGGGAAACATTTGCAAACAAAGTCGCGGTTGCCGGATTGAAAATCGCTGTGCTTCCACTAGAATATATTTTAATATTGGTTACGTCGCTACTATTCGTAGTTCCAGTCATAGTAAACTTTAAAGCGCTTACCGTTAAAGGATTTAAATTTCCGCTTACAGAAGCCTTAACGGCAATGATTCTTTGATCGGTATCTCCTAAACCAGTCGGCAATTCGGTCTGAACCAAAGTAACCGAATTGATCTGCATTTCGTTTGTCTGCGCAATAACCGAAGCGCCATTCATTAAAGTTCCCGGATGATTATGTCCCGAAATATCCGGAACCGTTGTACCGCTTATGTTTTCAAAATCCCAAGCTGAGATTAAGCTGCTTTCTGTTCCTGTAATTGTTGCAGTTTTATCTGTTACGACTTCTGCTGCAGTCATGGCTTTACTCCAAAAACGAATGTCATCGATTTGCGCATTCATATAGGAAGAAAAATTACTCAGTGTTCCAAAAAACAAATCTCCAGTGTTTGAAACCGTACTGGTTCCACTAATATTTGATGTTGTTTTGGTTTGCTGTAAAACGCCATCAACATAAATCTTACAACTCGTTGCGGCTACATCAACCACCATTGCCAAATGATGCCAAATGTTATTTGCAATATTTGAAGTTCCGTATGGCGGTCCGGCTGCACCTGCGCTTGTTGTTAAATTTACTCCAAATTGTCCGCCTCCTGCCGAAGTATTATTTATAAATTCATACCCAATTCCTGAACCATTTGGACGTTTGCTTAAAATACGTTTTCCAAAATCAGACGTTTTGATTTTACAGGTAATGGTTAAATTTTGTCCTGCTGCTACATTAAAATCGCTATGATTTGCTACTAACATATAATCATTTATCCCGTCTAAATTTAAAACCATCGGAAAAGCATTTGAAAATATTGCCGTTCCCGAAAGTGTTCCGGTATGATTATTTCCTGAAACATCGGAAACTGAAGTACTCGTTACATTTTCAAAATTCCATGCCGCCAGAAGATCTGTTGCCGGAGCATTTACAACTGCTGTCATATCGGCTTGTAATTCTGTCGCTGTCATTGCTTTATTCCAAACTCTGACATTATCAATTTGTCCTGCCCATTTGTAGCTGTTTGAAGCATCTGAAGTAGCTCCAACAACGAAATTTAAAGCATTCGAAAAATCTGAAGTTACAGACGTAAATGCTTTTCCTGTATTCGCCAAAACTCCGTCGATATAACCATACATCGTTCGGTTACTTGATGCGTCGATTACCATTGCAATATGATGCCAGGTTCCGTCTGCGAAAGGATTGGCAGAATAACCTGCCGTACTAATATTGGCGGGAGTTCCCGTACCACTCATATTCATAGCAAATTTTCCTGCGTTTGTACCATTTCCGGTCCAAAATTCGTAACCGTTTCCGGATGCGCCATTTCTCTTGGCAAAAATTCTTGGTGTTCCTGTATTTGTTGTGGTTTTAATCCAGCAGGTTATGGTTTTATTTTGACCTGAGCCAAAGTCTAAATCCGGATGATCCGCCACTGTCATAAAAGTCGAAGTGCCATCAAGGTTTAAAACTTTACCACTTTGCGCTTTTATATTTATACTACATAAACACATCAAACACAAACAATAATAGCGTAATAAATTTTTCATAGTTTTTAATATTTGGTTATAAATTGGTTAATAAGCATTAAAAAAAATAATAACGAAAAACTTGATGTACAGGCGGATAATCAGAATAAGCGGACTTTAGTTTTTTTCAAGATATTCGTTTAATATTTGTGTACAATACCATTCCTGACGTGGTAAATGAAATGGTCCTTTAAAAAGATTTCCTTTTGCTGTTTGCGCCACACTTCCGTCTCTGTGCAGGTATCCAAACCATTCTCCATTTTCTTTATCGTGAAATTTACTGTACGAGTAATCATGAATCATTTTGTGCCATTCCGCATACTTTTCGTTTCCGGTCATGGTGTAGGCCAATAAAGTGGCTATAATGACCTCATTGTGCGGCCACCAGAATTTCATGTCCTGCCAATATTCCTGAACCGGCTGATCGTATACATCTTTGAAGTATAAAATTCCGCCATGCTCTTTATCCCAGCCACGTTCCCACATATAATCCAGCATTTTGCAACCAAGTTCAATTAAATGCGGATCGTTGTTTCTGTGTTTGGCTTCATGCAAAATAAACCATGCTCCTTCTATGGCGTGACCCGGATTTAAAGTTCTTCCGTCAATGTGGTCAATTATCGAACCGTCTGGCGCAACTTGCTCCATTACACATTTTATATCGTCTTTTACAAAGTCGTTTTCAATTTCAGCAATCCATTTTGTGATCCATTCATCACATCTTGGATCTCCAATATTTTCTCTTAATTGCTGTGCCGTATTGATCATAATCATAGGCGAACCAATTCCTTTTGAAGGTCTTGTAGAAGTATATTTTGGGTCTAATAAACCAGGCGTAGTAGCATATTTAATACATTCCCCAAACAAATGACGTGCCTGCTCTGCTACGACCTCATCTCCACTTGCTTTGGCGTAAGCACTCATCGCGATTACGGCAAAAGTTTCAGAAAAATAATAACGGCGTTTGCGGATTGGACTTCCATCCTGAGTAACATGAAAAAACATTCTTCCATCGGTATCAAAACAATGTTTATTGATAAAATCAATTCCTGATTTAGCGCCTTCCAGCCATTCTTGTTTCGGTTCAATTGTATTGTAAAGCGTCGCCAAAAGCCATGCTGTACGTCCCTGAAACCAAACTGATTTATCGGTATCGATTAAATCTCCGGTTTGATTTCGCATTAATAAATAACCGCCATGCTCTGTATCTATGGATCTCGGAAACCAAAATGGCACTGTATTATTTAGTAATTGGTTCTGATAAAAATCTTTTAATTCTTTTAAATCAGTATTTAAATAGCTCATTTGTTGTATATTTTTATTCCTGAATTTAAAATATCAGGTTCAGTTATGTTGATAGGTGAAACCGCTTTAGATGCAGACAGAGCTCATCTAAAGTGAAAAAAAATCAGTAAAATGTTTGTTTAGTTGTGGGTGCCGGAATCCACTTCCAGTCTAAAAGTCGAGCCTGGAAGACTGGCTTCGTTTACCAGATTTGCAGTTGTATAGGGTTTCCATGCATACAAAACAGTTTTTATTTTTTGTCCATCGGGAATAGTAATCCTGATCTGATTTTTATAAACTTCTGCTTTGCCTTCGATCCGGATTCCTTTATCGGTTACTAATTCAAAACCGGTGAGTTCTTTTTTATCCGATGTTGCTAATTGTTTGGCATTCGAAAAAGAAACTACAATTTCATTTCCTTTTTGTACTGCTTTTATTGCTTCCGGTCCGGTTGCTGTGACAGCTTTTCCGTAAGTATTTCGCAATGCCAATAATGCAAGCCGATCTGCAATTGGTTTTTTATTGATGGGATGCACATTCTCCGGATCGCCATAATCCATGCTAATGGCCATTCCGCTATTTGAAATCTTTTTTTGAATTTTATTTTGTGCGTCTCTAAACTCCGGCCATGACGGACGATTGATACCTGAAAGCTGAACAAAATAAAAAGGCAATTCAGCTCCCCATACTTTTCGCCAGTTTTCAACTAATTCGGGCATTAAATGTTCGTATAATTCTACATTATGTGCATTGCTTTCGCCCTGATACCAAAGAAATCCTTTTATCGGAAACTCCGTAAAATTGGCAATTCCAGCTTCATAATTATACGACGGCTGATAAGGATGACGTTGTTTTGGATTTACAGCATTTTTTAAATTCTCCTCTGCACGGGAGCGTACCCACGGTTGTAAAAAATCAGATTTTCTCCAGTTGGTTAATACATCGACTACTTTATCATCATGTTCCAAAGTATATCGGTCGATCCAGGATTCTATTGGCGAACCGCCCACTGCAACTTCAATTAAACCAATTGGTACATTTTCTTCCTGAATAATCTTTTGACCAAAATAATAGGCGATAGCCGAAAAGTCTTTGGCGCTTAAAGAATCTGATATTTTCCAGTTTCCAGAAAAATATTTTAGCTGATTTGTTTTTTCTAAAGTAAGAGAATCCCAAGCTTTTTCATCCGTTTCCTGAAGCACTTTAAAATGGAATAATCGAAGGTTGGTATTGTTTCCTGCTTTTTTTACTTCAGCAATTCCGCCTTCGGATTTTATTAAAGGAAAAGCCATATTTGATTGTCCAGAACAAAACCAGACATCACCAATTAGAATGTTTTTTAAAGTGATATTTTTAGCTGACGCTGAAATCGTAACCTCATGAATTCCGCCAGATTTCATGGCAGGAAAAACAACTTTCCATTTTCCGTATTCGTTTGTTGTTACCGTTTTCTTTTGGGTATCAAAAGTTACGTCAACTTTCTCGCCTCCATTTGCATTTCCATAAATAACAATTGGCTGATTTCGTTGCAAAACCATATTATCAGTAAAAATGGGGCTCAATTTTAATCCTCCAAAGTCTTGTGTTACATTTTCGTAAACGGTTTGTGCTAAGATTTTTGCTCCTTCTTTTGTTGGATGTAATGCGTCTGGAAAAAGATCCGGACGATTGTATAGTTTTTCGTGAAGATCAATTAAATGTACCTTATTTGCTTTTGCAATTTCACCAATATGTTCCTGAATTTGCCAAAACCAGTCTCTTGTTCCGGATTTAAAACGAGAATGTTCATTAAAAATGGGCGTCATTCGGCAGATATAGATTTTCACTTTCGGATTTTGCTTTTTTAAAGTGTCTGTCAGCCAGGAATAATCTCCGTTGAAATCGTCTTTATAATTCGGCCAGTTTCTAGGATCTGTATCGTTTAATCCCAAATGAATAATCGCAATATCCGGCTGATACGCAATTGCATCTGCACATTCTTTGGTTTTATAATACGGTTTACTTCCTTTTTTTAAAAGTGTTGCTCCACTGTATCCAAAATTCTTTACTTCAAATGCACTGCCCATCAAAATCTGCAATTGTGACGGATAAGATTCTGTCTGCGGATTTGCCAATAAATAGCCGGCCGTAACAGAATCTCCAATGCAAGCTACTTTTACGGCGTTCTGAGCATTCATCTTAAAACAAAATGATGTCAGGAAAACCAGTACAAGCAGCAATAAATTTTGTTTTTGTGTTCTCATTTTTTTCTAAATCGTATAAAAATTGAGGCAATTATGAGCTGGGCAGAACGCATGGCTCCGCCCAAGCTTATAAAAAAACCAAAAAGCTAACTAACAATTTTAATCGTGAAATGGGGTTGAATTAATACCTTTTAAATATCCTGAAAGTCGTTTACTTTAGGACGTAAAAAACTTATTTGTGCTATTAAAGCAATCAGTACGACACCGGCCATCAAAGAAAAACCATAACCCAGGTTGCCGGTATCGGCTGATTTACCTAACAATGAGGTGACCAATGCGCCGCAGCCAACTCCTGTCATGTTAAGAACACCGTAGGCCGTCGCCCGATGTTTTGGAGAAACAAATTGACAGATTATGGGCATATTATTTGCATCAAACATTCCGTATCCTATACCAAAACACAAAACTGCTCCAACCACATGAAATAATGAATGCCCGAATCCAATCAACATAAGTGCGGGAATTGTTAAACTTAAACCTATCGCACTAGTATAAATTCTTCCCTTTATATTTTTCTGAACCCATTTGTCTGATAATATTCCTCCGAAAATAACGCCTACTAAAGAGGAGAACGAAATTGTAATAGTTGCCAAAGGTCCCGCCTGATCCATTGAAATACCTAAATTATCGGAGAATAAGGTCGGCAGCCAGTTTTTGGTCGCCCATCCCGGTAAACTTATAATGGCAAAATAAAACAGAATTACCCAAAAGGAAATATTGGTAAATAATAAAGTCAAACCTTTTAACAAAGGTGCTTTTTCGCTTGTATTATTAAATTCCGGATCAAAAATCTTTGTTTTTTTCTCATATAAAAAGAAAACCAAAACAATAGAATAAACTACCCCAACGATACCAAAATGATGAAAGGTGGAATGCCAGGAATATCGTGCTGCAATTGTTGCCCCGAAACCACCCAATGCCGAACCTACATAAAGTCCCGTCATGTGAATACCAATCGCCAGTGATCTTGTTTTTTGCTGGTGATAATCGGCAATTAGAGATAAACCTGCCGGAATATACAAGGCTTCACTTACACCCATAATGGCTCTTAACCAGTATATTTCGTCGTAGGTTTTGGCATAACCCATTGCATACGTTACTGCCGACCAAACAAATAAACTCCCAATAATCAGCCATTTTCTGTTTACTTTATCGGCAATAATTCCTGAAATGGGGCTCATTAAAGCGTAAATCCAAAGGAATACAGCCATTAAGCGTCCGAAGTTTTCGCCTGAAACCAGTTCCGGAATATCCGTTTCCATTGATGGTCTCATGGTCGCCAGCATTTGCCTGTCCATGTAGTTAAGTAAGGCTACAATCCAAAGCAGCGCTACTACTAACCACGGATAATATTTAGAGTTTTTCATTTTTTGGTTGGGTTTGTTTTTGGTCTTTTTTAATTTATTTAATAGTGCCTATCATAATATCCGGCGTACGAATTCCGGGCTTTATTTCTCCATTTGATAAAACAATTTTATCGTTCCATAATACGGCAGTTGTAGTTACATGAGCCAAAAAGGGTAATTCACCCAATTTTGTCCATTTATATTTTGAGGTATCAAACAATAGAATATCCTTGTAAAATCCCTGATGTGTTGTATTTAAGATATTTTTTTCGGCAATTAATTTTGCCTTTTCTTCTTCTGAAGCTGCTTTGGCAATCTGAGACAAATAAGTTTCTATTTTATGAAAAGTAGTACCGTTATCGCCTCCTGTAATAATAATATATCGGTCCCCGAAAGCAACTCCGGCTCCGGCTGAAAAGTTGGTCGTATGTTTTCCGTCGGTTATCAGCGCTTTGGTTTCCCAAACTTTCTTTTTTAAATTATAGGCTAATGTTGTATTGTGTAAATCACTTATGCCCAAAGACGTTTTTGTTCTTCCGCCAATCACATAAATATTTACCTCCTCTGTTTCCTGCTGAACAACTGCAACTGAATTTGCCAGTGCAAAAGGTAATTTTGGTTCTGTTTTCCAACTTGGTTCACTTTCATTTAAATCAATACTAAAAACCAAATCTGAGGTTTTTGTTACTTCATCACCACCAATGGCGTACACTACATTGTTAACATTTACAAGAGCAATGTTTGTAATCGCGATTGGAAAATCTGTCAGGTTTTTTATCTCAACTTCATTTTTATCTTTATTCCAGCTTAATAACTGTGTTTTATTTGATAAGCCATTTTCATTTTCCCCGCCTGTATACAGGATTCCAAAACTTGTTGAAACAACGCCACAATAGGCTATTGGTTCCGGTAATTCGGTCGTTGTTTTTTTATTCCAGTTGTACTGATCTCCGTTTTTTTCTAAAACATGTATTTCTTTAGAATAATGCTTTTTCCCTCCTTCCCAAGGCAATTTGTCCTGAAAGTTTGCTCCCCCGGCAACAATCATAACATCATTATTTACACCGTTTATTGGTCCTGCAAAACCCAAAGAAATACTTCCGTCAGCATTTTGAAGCTGCGCCGCTTTTTTCCATTCGATTTTTGAAATTTTTGTTTTTTGCGAAAAACCAACTGTTGCTGACATAATTAAAATAGTAAGGATTAAGAAAGAAAAAGACCTATTCATAGTGTTTGTTTTAAGGAAAACGAAACTTTTTATTTGGATTTAAATGCATCAAAATTCAAACCTGCCACATCTTTTTTGAACAACTCAAATTGTTCGGCACTCATGTTTTTAACCGGAAGTCTGAATCCGCCTAAATTATGTCCGACCAATTTCATGTAAGCTTTACCAACAGAAATTCCGCCATACTTTCCTAAGAAACGAATCATGTCGATTGATTTTTGCTGCAATTTTCTGGCTTTCACCAAATCATTATTATTAAAGGCATCAATCAAATCATAATACAATGGAGCAGCATAATTAAATGTACTTCCTACCGCGCCTTTTGCACCTAAAACTAATGCTGACAACATGTTTTCGTCACGTCCCCAAAGCATATCAAATTTTCCATCGGCATAACTCATACAACTCTGAAAATCCATAAAATCTTCGTGCGTATATTTCACTCCGGCAAAGTTTGGCAGTTTTCCGTCTAAAGCCCTTACCAAATCAAACATTGGGATATTTACGCCTGTTAAAACCGGAATATGATAATAATACAATGGCATATCAGGAACACTTTCTCCAACGGTAATACAAATTTCAGCCAGTGTATCTACATTTCCTGGTTTGAAGTAAAATGGAGCAGTAATAGAAACAGCATATAAACCAATTTCATACGAATATTTTGCCAGTTCGATGCAATCTGTTAAACACGTTCCGCCAAGAAAAACCATTACTTTAAAATCGGCATCATGATTTGAACAATCTGCCCAGGCTTTTGCTACGGTTTTCTTTTCTTCTAATGACATAGAAACACCTTCACCCGTAGAACCAATGATAAATGCACCTGTAACTCCGTTTCTTTTTAAAAATGAATAGTAAGCAGGAATTAAGCTGACATCTAATTTTCCGCTTTCATCAAAAGGAGTAAATGGAGCCGAAATAAGACCTTGTAAATGTTGAATTTTCATGACTTTATTTTTTAATGTTTGTTTTATCAGACTGGAAACAGGTACATTTCCAGCCTGATTGTAAACTTTTGTTTATTTTATTTTTTGTTCTTTTTATTATTACAATGGATTCTGTTCAATTTTTGGATTGAAGTTTATTGTGTTTTGAGAAATTGGAAACAATACTTTTTTCCCTGCCATAGACGGAACTAAATCTGTTCTGTTGAAACGTACAATATCCCACCATGATTTCCCTTCAAAAGCCAATTCTTTCAAACGTTCTTTTAAGATTACATCATCGTTTGCTGTTGGTGTGCTGTTTGTAAATGAAGCCGAAGGATCTGCTCTTTGCATTACCAAATTCATTTCTGAAGTTGGATCTTGTCCTAAAGCATTTTTGATTTCCGCTTTCATTAATAAAATATCAGCCCAACGGTAAATAATAATATCACTTACAAATCTTCTGATTGTACCATCTACAGTTCCGTTGTATTTTACTAAACCGGTAACAACAGGAGTTGTACCATTGTATAAAGTTTGATACGTTGCCGCTTTTCTGGTATCTGTTGCTGCAAAATTGAATCTTGTAATATCCGGTTGTACTCTCGAAATACCTGCATTTCCTGCTCCGGTACCTAAAGTTCCGAAAACAGCGATTGCCTGCGCAGATGTTAATGGTGCAAAATCACTTGGTCCAACAAACATAAACTGATTCCAGTTGTCTGCTAAAGAAGAAGGTAAATCTGCCAATGAATAACGAACGGCAAATACAACCTCTGCATTTGCTTTTTTATCGAAAGCAAAAACATCTTTAAAAGCAGGTAACAAAGTTGGTGTCCCCGGTATTGCATTTATGGCTGCCAAAGCTGTATTTAAGTCAGCTGTTCCCCCACTTAATTGTTTTGCTGTCCATAAGTTTACATCGGCTTTTAGAGCATACGCAGACGCCAGAGACAATTGTGTTTTATTGTTGGCAACATCAGGGAAGTTGGCAATTGCTGCATCAATATCTGATTTAATGAAGGCAAAAGTTTCCTGAATTGTATTTCTTGGAATTATGTATTGTGACTGATTGGTGTTTTCTGTCGGATCAGTAACAATTGGAACTCCGCCCCAGGAACGCGCCATTATAAAATAACATAAAGCACGGATAGAATAAGCCTGAGCAATATATCTTTTTTGTTCGTTTACCGTTGAAGGGCTAAACTGAATTTGTGGAACATATTTTAAAACCAGATTCGCCTGATGAATTACGGTATACAAACCTCCCCATTCTACATCAATATTTTGTGGCGTTAGGTTATTGTTGTAATAATTTGCCAAAGTTAACGGAGACTGAACTCCTCCTGTTATTTCTGCACTTCTTGCGCCACCAAGCAAATAATAATTTTGCTGTGTCTGGATTCTGAAGTTTACATACATACCGTTTACACCGGCTTTGGCGTCGTCTTCTGTTTTCCAGAAACTATCGGAGGTAATCACACTCGTCGAAGTTAATTCTAAATCATCCTGACATGAGGTGAATAGCGAAAGACTGGAGAAAAATATTGCGTATAAAAGAAATTTCTTTTTCATGATTTTTTAATTAAAATTTACAAACTGATGTTTAAACCAAGGATAATGTTTCTTGGAACCGGATAAGTTCCTGTTGAACCTGCCGCATTTAATCCTAAACTTGATCCTCCATCAATACCCTGTACTTCTGGGCTTAATCCTTTGTATTTTGTAAAATAATACAAGTTACTTCCTGTAACGTACAAACGAAGTGAGTTTAAGCTTGCTTTTTCGATAAGTGATTTTGGAAAGTTATAACTGAATGTAATTTCTCTGATACATAAGTAATCTCCGCTTTCATAATAACGACTGTTTCCCTGAAACATATTGGTATTGTATGCCGCACCACTCGCCTCAGATCTGAATAAGTTATTTTGATTCGTCTGATCTGCCCAACGGTAACGAGGAACATCTGTAATATCTCCTTCTTTTTGCCACGCTTGTCCACTTTCAGCTAATAAACCGTAATTCCCCTGAAACTGACCTAAGAAACGTGCTCTTGCTTCGTTGTAAATTGTTGCTCCTAATGAATAATCTGTTCTTACCGTTAATGAGAATCCTTTGTAAGCGGCATCAAAATTAAAACCTCCTACGAATGTCGGGAACATATTCCCCATATACGTTCTGTCTCTGCTGTCGATGATTCCGTTATTATCTGTATCTTCAAAAACAGCATCTCCTGCGAATTTTTTACCTTCTGGGTTTCCTCCGTTTGCTGCCGTTTTAGTTACATACGTATCGTGAACTTTTAGGTTGTAAGCATCGGCTTCTGCTTGTGTAGAAAGAATGTACAATTGTTTGTGCGCATAAAAATCTCCAATTTTCTGACCTTCCTGTAAACCTCCAACATATTTGTACGCTCCGCTTTTTGCATCCCAGATTTCAGTTCCTCCAATTCTGTTATTTCCATTTCCATTGAATGGAAGTTTCTCAACTGTATTGGTATTGTGAGAAACGTTTGCCCCAACATTAATTTTCCAGTCGTTTTGATTGTACACATTTGCCTGAACTTCCAACTCAAAACCTTTACTTCTTAATCCTCCTAAGTTGGTTAATACCGTAGAGAAACCACTATTTGAAGCCAGTGTTAAGTTGGTCAATAAATCTGAAGTTAACTTATTATAGAAATCTCCGATGATTCTAACTTTATCTTCATTTAATCCGATATCAAAACCGGCATTAACTGTTTGTGATTCTTCCCATTTTAATCCCGGATTTGCAATTGTAGAGTTTATAATTGCAGATTGTCCGTTGTAACTGTTTGCTATACCATTTGTTGATCCTGAATATAATCCTCCAGCCTGGAAATCACCCAGAGTTCCTAAGTTTCCGTTTACACCATAACTTCCACGAAGTTTAAGAGAAGAGAAGAATTTTGGCATTGCTTTCGCCCAGAATTTTTCTTCCTGAAGATTCCATCCTGCAGAGATTCCAGGGAAAAAACCATATCTGTTATCTGGTCCTAAACTTGATGAACCGTCATAACGAAATGAAGCTGTTGCAAAATATCTGTTTTTGTAATCGTAATTTACACGTCCGAAAACGCTATTTAAAACCAATTTTGTATTGTTACTGTAAACTGAAACCGGAATTGGAGAAGAATCTAAAGTCTGCGCTAAATCAGACGGACTTCCTTTTCCTGCTGCATTAAATGTTTTAATCGATCTGTCGTATTTTGAAACTCCCAGTTTAGCATCAAAATCACCAACCTGATCCCAGCCTTTTTTATAAGCAAAAACTCCTTCGTATTGTACCTGATAAATTTGATTACTCAATCGTGTTGCTGGTCGGCTGTTGTCTACCAAGCCACTGCTTCCGCTTAAAAATGCTTGTTGAAAAGTGTTGTCATTTTCATTTTCGCTATATAAAGACATCGCTGGTGTGAAGGTAAAATCTTTGGCAAGTCTTAATTCACCATCTACGCCCATCTGCAATTTATTATTTTCGTTTACCCCTTTTACTTTACCCATTTGGTACAATGGATTTCCGTTGATATTGTTTTGTCCCGGCGCTAAAGTCCCGTCTTCCAAATACATTTTTGTAGTTGGCGAGTTTCCTAAATATCTGTTGAAAACAACACTATTGGCAACTACCTGATTGTTGCTTGATCTGGAAAATAAAACACGACCATTAATCGTAAAATTATCTGCTATTTTTAGAGAAGCATTTAATTTACTTGTAAATCTTTCGTATCCGGTAAAAATGGTAATACCGTCTCCTTTTAAATACCCCAGACTTAAGTCGAATACACCTGTATCTGTACCACCGCTAAAACCTAAAGTATGATTTTGCGTAAGAGCATCCTGAAACAAAACATCATTCCAGTTGGTACTTTTGTACATAATAGTACTGCTAGGATTTAAAGGATCTGCCATTTCCTGCCAGCCTTTTGCCTGAAGCGTTCCGATTGTCTCTGCCGATAAATTTGATTTTAATAAGGTTGCAAACGGCGTATTGTTTTGCAAATTATTTCCGGTTCCTGCTGGCGTTGCACCAGTTAACTGACCTAATCTTGCAATTCCGGTTGTAGTAGAAAGTCCGGCAAGTTCTGCTGCATTATACAATCCTAAGCGTTGCATTTTAATATAATCGCCACCATCCATAAAATCATATTTTTTATTGATTCTACTGTTTTGAGTCGATACATTATAGCTTACTTTTAATTTTCCTGCTTTTCCTGTAGAAGTGGTGATAATAATTACACCATTTGAAGCACGAGCTCCATAGATAGAAGTTGCTGCAGCATCTTTTAATACCTGAAGAGAAGCAATATCAAGAGAGTTAATATCATCAATCTGAGAACGCAAAACGCCATCTACAATATATAAAGGAGTTGCTCCGGATGGATTATCGATAGAAGTTCCTCCACGAACAATTACATTTGATGCTTTACCAGGTTGTCCTGATGAAGTTTTAACCACCAAACCTGTTACGTTTCCTTGCAGCGACTGTGTTACGTTTGAATAAGGTACATTTTCAAGTACTTTTTTATCCAGTTTAGAAACTGCGGTACTTAAAGTTCTTCTGTTTTGTGATCCGTATCCAACCACAATTACCTCATTCATTTGTTGTCCGATTTCTTTTAGGACAATATTTAATGCCCCTCCAGTAATGGCAACTTCCTGATCTTGCAGACCTATATAAGTTACCACCAAAGTAGTTGCATTATCCGGAACTTCAAAAGTAAATTTTCCGTCAAAATCTGTTTGAGTACTAATGTTTGTACCTTTTGCAACAATGTTTACACCAGGAAGTGATTCTCCTTTTTCATTAGTAACTTTTCCGGTAACTTTTTTCTGAACAGGATCATTGTTTTTGATGTTCTTATCTATAAGCACAAGGCTTTTTTCCGTTTTTGCAGTTGCTAACTGCATCGTTAATGCTAAAAGCAATGTCGACGTCAGTTTAATAACTTTTACGTGGTTAGGAGTAAACCTACAAGATTTAGGTTTACTTTTAGGCAATAATTTCATACTTTTGTAATGGTTTGGTTAATAAAACTTTGTTAAGGTCAATTTATTTATTCCTAATCATTAGTTCTCTCGGGAACAAAGCCAGCAATGTTCACAGCATTGACTGGCTTTTTTTATGATCAAAAAACAATATTTTTATCCAAATGGTTAGTTTGGTATTTGTGTCAATCTTAATTCTTAAAACAAAAAACGCATCATCTTCATAAGTAAACTATATGTAAATAATTTATTATCACTTTGTAAAGATATAAAATATTTTAAAATAACAACTATAGTTATTAAAATATTTTAATAAGTGGTATTGATTTTTGAAATTAACTATTAATTAAAGGAAACAGCAGTTTTTCCTTAATGACACAACATGCCCCAATTACGCCGGCACGACGACCCAAAGTTGATTTTTTAAGTTTCATATCCCGGTTGACTAAACCAAGTGAATATTTTTTTAATGCAGATTGAATTGGTAAAAGGGCATAATCACCTAGTTGAGCAAAATCGCCTCCAATTACCAAAAGATCAGGATTGAAGATATTAAGGAGAATAGATAAATAACGTCCCATTTTCTCGCTTTGCTGCGTAACCAGATCAACACAAAGTGTGTCTTCCAGATTGACCGCACCGGCAATAATAGCATGATGTTGCAGAACTGGAGAATTATCATCCAGCACTACTTTCGATTGTTTACCATCTTTAATTGCATCTTTAAACTGATTAATTAATGACCAGCCGGAGATTTCGGTTTCCAGGCAGCCTAACTTTCCGCACTGGCACATTATTTCGTTATTAAAAATAGTACTGTGACCAAACTCACCCGAATAACCCGATTTTCCATAATAGAGTTTGCCATCTGTAATCATACCAATTGCAACTCCCCAACTGTAATTCACAAAGATTATATTTTGCTCATCATCAACGCCACCTTCACAATATTCGCCAAAAGCCATTGCCCGGGTATCATTTTCTAAATGAACCGGAAGATTAACCTGCTCTGAGATAATTTCGGTTAACGGTCTGTTTTCGCTAAAAAAGTAATTATAACTAAAACCTTCCATAGAGTTAATACGTCCTGAAAAGTTGATGCAAACTCCCAAAATCATTTTTTTCTCAACCGAACTGTCTTCAATAAATGAATTAATTAAACTGCAAAACTTATTTAAAGATTCCTGAGTATTCTCCAGTTTAAAAGCAGTTCCTAATTCTATACTAACCAATTCGTTTTTAATATTCTGAAGTCCGATTGACATGCTGGTTAACCCTACTTCTACTCCTAAAAAATAGGCACAAGTTGGGTTAATACTAAATAATGAGGGTCTGCGACCGCCACTATTGGTAATTTTACCTAAATCTACCACATAACCTTCTGCGAGCAATTCATTTACAGCTTTAGTAACTGTTGGAACGCTGGATTGCAGTTCAGCACTTAGTTCCGCAATAGTCGAATTTCCACCAGATAATAGTCGTTTTACAATAAATTGTCTCAACATATGCCATTTCTGTTCCGATAAACTTTTGTCTTTACTATTATCCAATAAATCTTTTAAACTCATAGCTTTATATTTAGGTTTTAAACAAATTTAATTTATTTTTTAAATTACCGTAACAAATTACCTTTCAATATTAAAATATTTTAAATAGAGTAGCTGTATTCTTAAAATTTTAGTTTTTCAATTTGGAAAACACAAAATTAAGCGCACAAAAAAAGAGATGCAGGATAAGCATCTCTTTTACAGTTTTACATTTTAATGGTTTTCTAAATTTCCGAATATTCATTTTTGAATTTAGAAATTCCGGTATTGAGCCATTTTAAATAATCATCAACATCCGGATTATAAGCTGAAGTCTCGTTTAACTTTTCTCCTTTATTATTAACCAATACATAAAAAGGCTGCGCATTGGTTTTATATTTTATGGTCTGAAATTCGCTCCACTTCTGACCAATGTATTTGATCTTTTTACCCGTTAGTTCAGAAACCTTTTGTTCGTGTGAAGCCAATTCTCTTTTATCATCAACATATAATGAAATCAAGATCAAATCGCCTTTTAAAATTTTCTGCACCTTATCGTCAGACCAGACATTGTCTTCCATTTTACGGCAATTTACACAAGCATGTCCGGTAAAATCAATCATAACCGGTTTCCCCATTTTTTTGGCATATTGCATCCCTAAATCATAATCGGTAAAAGCCATAATATCGTGAGGTCCAAGTTTTGCACCTTCCGGCAGATTTTCTGTGATTTCATGTGAATTGGAATTACTTAATCCATTCGGAATTTCGCTATAATGCATTGGCGGCGGAAAACCACTGATCATTTTTAAAGGTGCGCCCCAGATTCCGGGAATCAGATAAATGGTAAAAGCCAAAACTAAAACTCCAAGTCCCAATCTTCCAACGCTAATATTGGAAACCGGACTATCGTGCGGCAACTGAATTTTTCCGAATAAATAATACGTCAGAGTTCCGAAAATGGCAATCCAAATCGCTAAGAAGGTTTCTCTTTCCAGCCAGTGTAATTGCAAAACCAAATCGGCATTTGACAGAAATTTAAAAGCCAAAGCCATTTCCAGAAATCCTAAAAATACTTTAACCGAATTTAACCAACCACCCGATTTTGGAAGTGAATTTAACCAACCCGGAAATGCCGCAAACAAAGTAAAAGGCAATGCCAAAGCCAGAGAAAAACCAAACATCCCGACAAAAGGTGCAATTCCTCCACGCGAAGCGGCTTCAACAAGTAGCGTACCCACAATTGGTCCTGTACAAGAAAAAGAGACAATCGCCAGTGCCAAAGCCATGAATAAAATTCCCACGATTCCGCCTTTATCGGCTTGTGAATCTACTTTGTTTGCCCATGCATTTGGAAGCATTATTTCGAATGCTCCTAAAAATGAAAAAGCAAAAAACATTAAAAGCACAAAAAATATAAGGTTAAACCAAACGTTTGTTGAAAGCGCGTTTAGAGAATCGGCACCAAAAACCCAGGTTACAACTGCACCCAAAAAAATATAAATGGCGATAATTGAGATCCCGTAAAAAATGGCTTTTCTGATTCCCTGCGACTTGGTTTTGCTTTGCTTGGTAAAAAAACTTACTGTCATTGGAATCATCGGAAAAACACACGGAGTTAATAAAGCTGCAAATCCGGAGAAGAACGACAATAAAAAAATCGACCATAAACTTCTTGATTCTGTTTCCGGTTGTTGTTTTTTCAGTTCTTTTTTGGGTGTTTTTACAATTTCTGTGTGGATTATTTCTTCTGTTTTTTCTTTTACTTCAACAACTGAAGAATCAATTTCTGCTGTTTTATTTTCTTTCTTTACAGCACTTTCAATTAAAGTTATCGCTTTCGCGGATGGGCTAACGTTAAACTCCAATTCATCTGAACTTGGCGGAAGGCAATTCTCATCATTGCAAACCATAAATTCAACTTCGGTTTTGATTTTGAAAGGTTTTGCCGAAAGTATTTTTATGCGCTGCGAAAAAGTGGTTTCTTTCTCGAAAAACTTAATCTGCATTTTAAAAACAGGATCGTTGATGGTTTTTCCTTTTTCTTCTTTTACCTCGCCAATTAACTGAAATTCCAGTGATTTTGTAAAGGTAAAACGAGTAGGAATCGGACCGCCATCTGAAACTTCCTGACTGTATAAATGCCAACCCGGTTCGATTAAGGCTTTTGCCTGTAACTCGTATTCTGTATCGGAAATTTTCTCAATACTGGTCTTCCATTTTAACGGATTGTAAATCTGAGCCTGTGTTATTACTGAAAACAACAACAAAAGACTCCCTAAAAATATGTTCTTGTTCATGGGTTAAATTTTAAAAAAAGAGGGTTGAATAGCAAAAAACAACCCTCTCGATAATCCGCTATAACAACTAATTTGCTTACTAACTCAAAATAATAATTGATAGGGAAAAACAATTAAACTCTATTATAAAAAAACTGATAAAATTATTTTAATGGTTTGAAGACTATCTCATAAGATTTGGCATTTTTTAAAAATGCATTTGTAAAATCTTGAATATCTTTTGCTGTGACTTCATTTACGATATCATTGTAGTTTTTGGGATCATCCATATTAATATGATTTTCAAAGTAATTAGAGATCAGATCCATGCTGTTAAAATTAAAATTCTGCTGATCTGCTTTTGTTTTAATATAGTTCTTCCTCGTCTTTTCAATATCTTCACTCAAAATTTTTCCTTTTTGAATTTCTTCAATTGACTGATATACAATTGGCAATAACTGTTCTGCTTTTTCTGCATCGCAATCAAATGCTATCGTAAGAGTGACATTTGGTTTAGGAAGTTTTGTCAAACTCGAGTTAACTTGAGCACCATATGTTCCTCCTTCTTTTTCACGAAGACTTTCAGTGTATCTCAGAGTTAAAATATCACCTAAAAAAGAGGCTAAAATTTTATTCTTTTGAGAATATGCAAAACTATCTTCAAACTTAATTTTTACAGAACTCTTTGGTGTTTCCATTTTTATAAAAATATCTTTGTCTATTTTATTGGAAACCCATTCAACTCTATCGTCATTAAAGTTTTCTTTTCTTTTTATTCCAGATATACTTGCAATATATTTTTCTAATAAAGGTTTTAAAATTTCAAGTTTTATGTCACCTACGATATAAAACGTAAAATTACTTACGTCAGAAAAGCGATCTAGGTAGAAAGATTTCATTTTATCAAAAGACAGATCGTCAATAAATTGCTGATTCAGTATACGCACTTTTGGGTTATTTTTTCCGTAAATGGCAAAATTCAAACTATCTTTCATTTTAGATGAAATATCATTTTGTTTATTTTTTAAAGCATTTTGCATTCTTTGCTTCAATAAATCAAATTGATCTTGATCAAATCTTGGTTTAGAAAAACGCAAATAAATTAATTGCATCATCGTTTCAATATCCTTCGTATTTGCATTTGCATTCACTCTTTCTACAAAATTATCTATACCAGCAGAAGCATTTACCATTTTTCCTTTTAGCATTTTTTCTAAATCAGTACTCGAAAAAGATGCAACCCCCGACATCATTGCCAGATCTGCAGTAACTGCAAGAGATGGTATATCTTTAGGAGTATATAAAGAAGAGCCTCCAAAACTTTTTGCCACAAGAGTTACTTCTTTTTTATTCTTATCAGCAAATTTATAATGCACTTTTACACCATTGCTTAATACAAAAGTTGTTGCATTGATTTCTTTCGTCTCTTTTTCAGAAACAATCTTACCTGGTTTTAAATCTATCCCATCCATTAGTGATTTAGAAACAAAAGTATCTACATAAGCCTGCAACGAAGCATCATTTTCTGCTTTCTGAATAATATCAAACGCTTTGTCCTGATTCAGATTTTCTTCGCCTTCTACTCCGGTTACGGTAATCACGCGATTTTGCTGTGTATATAATTTACTTATTTGCTCCTGAAGAATTTTACTGTCCAGACTTTTTAAAATGCTCTTCGTCATTTCAAATTCTGCTGCAGGATCGGCAATGACTTCATGATTTAAATAATCGTCTTTCACCATTCCGATTACTTGTTTATGCGAAATCTCATTTATTTTTTCTAAATAATTTTCGTAACCTGAAATGGTTTCAGTAACGGCTCTTTCAATTTCTCCTTTTGAGAAACCAAATTTATAGGCACGAACCCATTCGTTCATAACTGCTGCAAAAGCTTCAGCTTGTTTTCCCGGTTTTGGAGAAACAGTTAAAATCCAGATATCATTCAAACGAGTATAACTTTGATAGCCAATTTGTGCTCCTTTGAACGGGCATTCTTGTTTTTGCGCCATTTCGCCCAAACGGTTATTCAAAATAGAAAATGCAATGCTTCTTTGTGTTGCTTTTTCTAAGTCGGCATAAGTTCCTGTTGGTTTTTCTGCAACGTGACGAATCATATAACTAATTCCCGAAGCTGAAATTTCTTTGTCTAAAGCCAATTTAAAAGTTGGTTCTGCTTTTTCCGGAATGGCAATTTCAAAACGTTTTTTAGGATTTTGAGGTGTCGGAATATCTGCAAAAAGCTTTTTGATTTTAGCTTCAATTTCATCTTCATTAATATCTCCAACAATTGCGATTGCCTGCAAATCGGGACGGTACCAATCTTTATAAAAATCTTTTAAAACCTGATATTTAAAGTTTTTTACAATATTCATATCACCAATTGGCATACGTTCTGCATACGGCGAATTGTTGTAATAATACGGTGCCAACTGCTCGTAAATTCTTGCTCTTGCATTTTGTCTGGTACGCCATTCTTCGGTAATTACACCTCGCTCTGCATCGATTTCTTCATTCGTCAAAGACAAAAAATTAGACCAGTCGTGTAAAACCAGTAAACAAGTATCTACTACTCCCCCATCTTTTGACGGAATGTTGTCTAAGTTATAAACCGTTTCGTCTGTGCTCGTATAAGCATTGATATTTCTTCCGAAAACGGCTCCTTGTTTCTGAAGTGTATTCAGAATGCCTTTTCCTTCAAAATTTTTGGTTCCGTTAAACGCCATATGCTCCAGAAAATGCGCCAAACCTTTCTGCTGATCGTTTTCTAAAATTGAACCTACATTTTGAATGATATAATAACTTGCCGTATTTTTATTTACATCTGTCGGGTAAATATAATACGTCATGCCGTTTGGTAAAACTCCTTTTTTTATTTTCTGATTGACCGCAATTGGATCATTTGCTTTGAAACTCTGCGCTTGAACAGTGAGCAAATTTGCAATCATAAATAAAAAAACAAGTGTCGATTTTTTCTTATAAAACATAGTTTTCTTTTTTTTTTACTGTGATAAATATTTTAAACACATAGAGACATAGTCTTTTTATTTTGCATAAAAGGCGTTTCACTTATTTAAATAAACATAGCTATGTGTGAAAACTAGTTTTTTCTTTAGCCTTTTTTTATTTAAAACTAAAATCTATTGTTTCTATGTGTTAAAAAATAATTTCACCCAACGGGTTAAATATTTTATTTTTAGAACTAATTATTTCTAACTCTTCAATAGTTTATCCAGTTGTTCTCTCAATTCTGGATTTGACGGACGTAAAGCATCGGCATTGATAATATTTCCTTTTGTATCAAACAACAAGAATCTCGGAATAGCATTTACATCATAATTTTTAGCTACATCAGAACTAAAATCTTTATCTGCCATTAACTGAATTCCTTTTAATTGTTCTTTAGTAACGAAATCTTTCCATTTTTGTGCGTCTTTTGGTTTATCTAACGAAAGACTTACGAAAACAATATTTTTTCCGTGATAATCTTCTTCAATTTTTTTCATGTGTGGAATCTCTGCTTTACAAGGTCCGCACCAGGTTGCCCATAAATCGATGTATACCAGTTTTCCTTTAAAATCTGAAAATGAAACCGCTTTGTCATTAATGTCATTATATGTAAAATCTAATCCTTTCTGACCTACGTTTTTATGAAGTACTTTTTCATATTCGATTAAAAATGATTTACTTGCTTCAGAAATCATATACGGTTTAATACTTGGAGCAATTTTTTCGTACTCTTCAATTTTCATTCTTGAAGTGGCAACCGCATCACGAAGATAAACGTCTTTTAATGCCGGATCTGTAATATGAGTTGTCGCTTCTGCAATATCTAAACGTCTTGCAGGCGCTGCGCTATTCATGCTTATGTAAAAGAAATAATTTGACATTAAAGATAAACCATTTGCAACTTTTAATAAATCAGGATCTGTAAATTTTTTGTCGGTTTCCCAGGTTTTTATAATTGCCGGACGATCATCTTTATCCGGAAATGCACTTCTTGGCATTCTGAAAAAAGTATAAGTCAATTCTTCAACATCGGTCGCTACGGCCAATTTTAATAATTTATTAAATGCTGCGTCTTTAGTTTTGATTGATTTTGAAAATTCATCTGCTTTTGCCACGCCTTTGTCAATCCAAGGATAAAAATCTACGTACGTAATATTAGTTCCCAGTCTTGAAAACGGGGCAAACTCATTGTAAATTTCGTTTGCTTTTTGAACCAGAACATTCTGTCCTACATTTTTTCCGCTCAAAACGTAATGTTCTTTATTAATAAGAAGATTGATATCTAATTTTGATTCTAAGTACAAACGAATTAATTGGTTTCTGCCTTTAAATTGTCCGTAATCAACATAATAGAAGCCAGACGCTGAAACTGGTATCATAAAGCCAAATTCCCCGAGTGTATTGACTTTAGCAGTTGCAGCAACCGCTGGCTTTCCTTCTTCAACGCTATAAAGCGTAACTTCTTTGGCCTGAAAATCAGGAATTGAAATTGTTCCTTTAATTACAGCATATTCAGAAATGCTGGCTGCAAAACTCATTTGAACCGTAAGGAAGGTTAAAATGAAATAAAAAAAGTGTTTTTTCATGATAGTTATTTGTTTTTTGATTGTTTTAAATTGAAATACGCATCGATTGATCGCCTTGCTCGATGATAAAATCTTTGGCTTCTTTTGATTCTTTCAGCTTTTTAAGATTTTCCGGTTTCAGTAAATCTTTAGATTCAAAATCATTTATTTGAGTGATTTTAGCTCCTGGTTTTACTTGCTGCAACTCTTTGTTCTGCTGATCGATCACTCGTTTTATCACTAAGTTTTGATTGTCATCAAAATCTAAATCAAGTCCGCTGAGATAAAAAGACGGTCTTTTATTGAAGCTTTTATTGGGTTCCAGATAGACCGTTTTATGCAAAAGATCGATCGTAAAATTGAAACGCTTTATTAAATCGATTCCCAAAGATCCATCGGCGAAAGCCCAGTTTTTATTGGCTTCGTCATATTCCTGTAAAGCAATGGTTATGTTCGGAAAATTATTTCCGTTAATTGCCACATTTGGAATCGCACCACCAACAATTTTAGTTTGTTTACCTAAACTGAAATTAACAGAGTTGTATTCGGTTTTTAAACTTGCCTCCAGATTATTTTTATGGTTGAAAGGTCCGTAAGCGATAAGATCGTAACCTGCTCCGGTATCAAAAGTGAAACTGCCTTCGACTGTTTTTTTATCTTCAAAAGTCAGGTTCATTTTTACGACCGGAAGTCCCGATTTATAATCGAAAACGAATGGCTTTGCTTTTTCCCAATAATTAAAATTTCCGAAATTGTACAAATCAATTGTCATCGTATCAAAGTTGACCGACGTAATAAAATTGCGAAGCAAATTGGCACCAAATAAGCCATCGTAAACACTGTGTTTTGGAAAAATAACCAACCCCTGATTTTTCAGCACCTGATCGCCAATATAAATCGTATTGTCTGCTGAATACTGCACTTGCTGACTTCCACCAACCACAGAAGCCGACTTAGTTTTGGTAACTACAACTCCCGCTTTGTACGCGCTGTCCGGATTCAACGCCATTCCGTCTGCGCCTGTATCGAAAAGCATTAAAAATTCACGATTGGCTTTGTTGAGTTTTATTTTAATGGCGATTCCGTTTTCAATGATTTCAAACGGAATACTAGCCATTTTTTTAACCTCAGCATTTCGATCCACTTTATACAAACCATCAAAAAAGGTTACGTACAAAATTTTATTTTCTGAATTGAAAACGATTTGTGACGGCTTTTTTTCTTTCCCTTTAAAGTGAAAATCTACAGAAGTAAAAGTTTCATTTTTCATGGTCATTGATTTCCCAATCTGAATAGAATCTAAAGCTGGGAAAGCATTGAAAATTCCGTTCAGATAAAATTCGTTTGAAGAGGAATCTCCTACTCCAACGGTAAATTCCGGTGCCAAAAGATCTTTTAAACTGCTGTAATTTTTCTGCTGAAAAGCTTGTTCAAATGCTTTGATTGTCTGTACCGTACTTTTTTTCTGTCCATTTACTAAACAGATAAAAAACAGCAGCGACAAGATCATTATTTTTTTCATTTTACTACTTTTTCAGTATTTGGATTTTTGGTAACGACCTTTTCTACACCAAAATCTTTTAGTAAAATACGCTCGAATTTTGTCCACTCTTCTGTAGAATATAGAGGTTTCATTTCGTCCAGAAGTTTTTTGAAACCAGCTAAATCATTTGTTTTTTCAAATTCTTTTTTCTTGCGTTGCAGAATAGTAAAAACATGCATATTTACGCTTGATGAACCGTAATCTTTGTAAAGCTGTTTGGCATTTTTTAAATAAAACTCATCGTATTGACGGCCAATTCGTAAACCGGTGATAATCACAAACGGAACTTCTGCTGTTAACGATGGCTGTGCTTTTAAATAAGCATCAACAGTTTCAAACGGAACATTTCTTTTTCCGTTTAAATAGGCTTCTCTATAGAAATCCGGATACACTTCGTCTTTGGCGCTGTATTTTTTCAGGATTCCTTTTTTTGCATTTTCTTTCGATTTTTGCAAAAGTGCTGTTAATTGTTCTACACTTTGAAAGCCGGATTCTACATCAATAATTTTCCCTTCGGAATTCATTACCAAAAAAGTCGGAAATCCGGTAACGCCGTATTTCATGCATAATTTTTTACCGATTTCTTCTTTTAGAATGTCGGATTTAAAAGTGACAAAATCAGCGCCCAAAATAGCGGCAACTTTCGGATCCGGAAATACTTCTTTGTCCATTTGTGCGCACGGCATACAACCTGTAAAATACAAATCGACAAAGATTAATTTCTTCTCTGTTTGTGCCTGTTTTTTGGCTTGTTCCCAACTTTCATCAGTCGATTGAGTTTGTGCTTTTAAGGCAATAGAAGGACAGGCAAGCAGCAAAACTGCACTTGCGATTTTAAAAAAACGTTTCATAAAATGTGGTTTTTAAGAACCGAATGAAGAATGAAGTTTCGTTCTTCATTCGGCTTTGTTTAAGATTTTTAATTATCTCCCGCGGTATGCAACATCAACAATTTTGCATAAACCTTCGTATTTGTTTACTAAAATTAAATTACCATTTACCGGAGGAACTTCATACAGTTCTAACTTTCCTGTAGTTCCGTAACTTCCAATAATTAAATATTTGGATTTATTTGTAGCTCTTTGATTGAAATTGATATACGTGATTTCTTCTGCTCCTTTGTCCAGCATTAATTTAGCCGTTTGAGTTCCGTTATCATACTCATATAATTTGCCTCCAACTGCATAAAACAAATATCCTGAATCGGGGCTGACTGCAAATTTTGTTGCTTTATCAAAATCAGGTGCATTCAAAATTGGTTTGTAATAAGTTTGTGCCAAAGCTTTGGTAAAACGAAGCAAGTTAAATTTTCCTGTGGCTAAATTCTTCAGTACAGCAAAATTCTCCCCTTGATTAAACGCAGAAGTTGTCATGTAAACCAAATCAGAATTGGTGTTGTTCCAATCTAAAGATACCTCTGAATCTGCAGCAGGAGGCATTGACGAACAGCTTCCTTTTGATGTAGAGTATCTTACAAAACGTCTGGCTGTCTGATCATAAAAAACAGGTGTTCCCAGCGAACCTCCATTCTCTGCTATAAATGGTGCTGCATAAAAAGTTTTGGTTTCAGTCTCTAGTTTATTTTGAGGCAGACCGTATTTTATCTGCACTACTCGATAAAAATAGTAGATATCTCCTTTGCTATAAATCAGATTTTCTCCACTGTTAGCCGATTTCATAAAATCGACTCCAAAATTTGTAGGCAGCGATCCTCCTACGGTTTCATAGGCTAAATTTTGCGTTATCGTCCATCCAAAAGAATCAGGATCTAATCTCGCTGTTCCATTTTCTGTTGTGGTTACATAAACTCCATAAATTAATGATGATGATAAAGGCTGATTAAAACATTCTACATCTACTGCTTTTCCTGCTAACTTAAGATTTGAACCTGCTGCATCTAATACATCTGTAATAATACGCGGAGCTGGGACACCAGGAAGAATTGATATCATATCGAGACGTGGTTTTCCATCTGCGTCACCAATAATCATCCAGCCTTCATAAATAGCAGAAACGACATTCAGGGTAAAAGGCTTATGCTGCCAGGTTACTCCGGTAACTTTATCTTTTACAGTGTAATAAATAGTATATTTTGCAGGTGGTAACTTTAATTCTGAATCAAAATTTTTGCTTGTCGCCAGAACTGTTTTAGATTCCATTACAAGTTTTACCGGATTAACAGCCACCCACTCATAAGTATAGCGGTCGGGATCTGTATTATCATCTAAAGTCGCATTTAAATTTGGTTCAATTTTTAGTTTCTCACCCGTATAAGCGGTATACGCTTCTTCTATTCCGGTTGCATTGATTTCGTTGATCGCTTTATAATCGTAATTTCCTTCATCATCGGCACAACTTAAAACCAAAACAAGCAATGCCGAAAGTGCTAAATGAATTTTTATATATTTTAACATCGTGTTATATTTTTTAGTTTAAATAAGGAATGTTTTAAGGAAAGATCATTTCTTTTCCATCCTCTTCATAAATAATATTGCCTGCCGCTTTTTGATCTGCCAAATAGCGTTTCATATAGTTTTGATAATACTGAATATCCGGAATAGACAATCCTGGTGATCCCAATTTCTGATTAAACATACTGGGATCTAAATGCATTAAATCGCACATTAAGAAAAATTTCTTTGCTGTAAAAACTCCTAAAAACCCGGCAAACCATCCTTGCGGTTGTGATATTTTATCATCAAATGCTAATTTGTATGAAATATGACTCATCGTTTTGTTGGTAAGCGAATTAATGACTTTGCTTTTCATATTAGTAGTAAACGATTCGTTTTCTTCTAAATTCAAGACTAGTAAAAAGCTATTTGTTTTCATATCGGCAGTTCTAAACACTTTTACCTCAATGGTATCTACTGCTTTGCCGGCATGCATCACAATATTATCCGGAAGTTTAAAATGAGTTCCTTCTACGGCTGTACTTTTTGAATCAATCGCTACTTTTACTTTTCTGTCAACATCACTTACTTTTCCCTGTACTCTAATCGGAATTTTATAAATACGGTCTGTAATTGCTGCTTTATCTAATGCAAAACTAAATCCTGTACTATCTGTGGTTATCAATGCACCGTTTACCGGAATTGTAAAAACAGATGGCGAAAAATAGATATTATCGGTATCGTGATAAGTCTCTATTTCCTCCTGATTGCATGAAGTAAATCCTAAAAAGAATAAAAATGCAAAGCTTAAAATCAATATTTTTTTCATGTTTATCTTTTTAAATTATTGAAAGTTGATTTCGGCATCCGGCAAAGGCACCACATATTGAAGTGGTCCCATTGTAATATTTCCGGAAGCTATGGAACCATTCGGAATTGCGGCGGTATTATTTCTTTTGTAATAAAAGAACAATTGCCCTTCACCCATAAATTCTTTTCTGTATTCTTTTGTTACCTCTGTTGCTAAAACTGCTGTAGTAGCCAGATTAGGTAAGCCTCTGTTAAAACGAAGGGTATTCAATAAAGCGATGCCATCTGCAGGAACTGCTGCTGTTTCAGCTGCAATTAGGTACATTTCTGAAAGCTTAAACATTGAAATCTGCAAGCGAAATACCATTTTGCTTTCCGGCACATCTGCATATTTAAAAAATGTTTTTTGTGTTTTTCCGCCCACAACAGGAATCTTCCAGCTTGGCAAGCTTCGGTAGTCATTATCATTCGACTCAAAAACAGCATTTAATCTGCTTAATAATGGCGCATATATTGAAGCATCCGGTAACTTTGAATCAAATAAATCTTCTTGTGTCTTATACAAAGTGTAATCACTTAAAGCAAAAAAGTTTTCAGAAGAAAAAATTCTGTCGGGATTTGCGCTATTTGTAGCATCCAAAAATGGAGTCCATGGAAAAAGCGTGTTCGATTTTGTAAAAGCAATTATTTCATTTGCTGCTGCCGATGCTCCTACTTTATCTCCAGCGTATAAAAGTGCACGGGCTTTTAAACATTTTACAGCAAGGAAATTCATTCTCATACCTCTGTTTTGAGAATAATAAGGATTTGAATCATAGTCTGTAGTGGTCTGATACCTTCCTGTTTTCAGGATTGGGTCTTTTTCTAATAATGCCAATGCTGTATCAAGGTCTGCCAAAATCTTGCTCATGGCATCTTTTGCCGACAAAATTGGATTATTTGATGTCACAGGCGCATCATAATAAGGTATTGAAGGCAAAGAAGGATCTACTTTGTAAACCGGACCAAATAATCGCAGCATATCAAAATGCACCATTGCTCGTATTGCAATAGTTTCTCCTTTTAAAAGATTTGCTTTTTCCTGAGAAACAATTCCATCATGTTCTGCCAAACTTTCCAAAAATTTATTAGCCGACAGAATTGTGGTAAAAGCTTTTTGCCAAATACCTGTAAAAACGTCTTTCGGATTGGATTCTGCATAAGCGTATAGAGCCATTTTAGTTTTTGCATGCGATGCTGGCATATTGTACTGCTGTCCTAAAATATCTACGGCATCCATTGTTAACTGTCTGCCGTAAAGTTCATCAGACGCAAGCATCATATAAAGTCCGTTATGTACATTTTGCATTCCGGCTTCATTTTCAAATATTTGTGATTCTAAAATTTTATCCTGAGGCACGACATCGAGGAAATTACTACAGCTTGCCGCCGAAAATACTATCAGGATAATTAATGCAATTTTATTTAAATACTGATTCATAATAGTGGTATTAAAATGTTACGCTTAGACTTAAAGAAAAAATTCTTGAAAAAGGATAGCTAATTCCTCGTTCGGCTTTTATAGTCGAAACTTTGAAAAAATCATTGGCATAGGCATTAAATCCTAATCCTGCCATTCCGGATTTCTTCAGCCAATCTCTGTTGGTTACTCTGTATCCTATACGAAGAGATTCTCCGGATATGTAGTCGTCTCTTTGAATGAAACGGGAAGAAATAGGAGTTACAGCGGTCATACTAATTGCCTTGAACTGTGCCATTTGACCCGGTGTTGTCCAACGATCTGAAAATGCTCTTGCATCCTGATTGTCAAAAACATTATCTGAAGTAATATTTTCAACTTTGTTGTACAGCGCTGTATTGAATCGGTCTGCACCAAAACTATAACGGATGAAAACTCCGATATTAAAATTCTTATAATTAAAACTTGTAGAAACAACTCCTGTGGCTATTTCTCTTGAGTTCCCCATTACAACCTCATCTTTTTTATCTAATACAAAAGTGGTTTCTCCGTTTTTCTTTAAGAAAATTTCTCTTCCTGTGGCAGGATCAATTCCTAAAGAAGGTACAGCCCAAAGATCATTTGATTTTGCTCCATCATAATAGCGGGTCAAACTGGTTGTTTTTTTTGCAGCGTCATTTAAAGAAGCCAGTGCATTATTAAAACCTCCTAATTCGTTTTCGTTTGTGGTTGCTGTTAACCCGATACCCCAAACAATGTTTTGTTTTAAATTGTAGATAATATTATAATTTGCTTTTAGTTCTAATCCGCGGGTAGTGATATAACCTACGTTTAGCGGGTAAGCTGTTACTCCGGTAGAAGCTGCAAGATCTATAGCAACAATTTGTGGTGAAGTCTGACGTTTATATGCTCCCAAAGTCACTGTAAGTCTGTTTCTAAACATTGCCAGATCTAATCCTAAAGATAAATCTTCTGTTTTTTGAGGCTTCAGGTTGGCATTTGATAATTGGGTAATATTTAATCCTGCTCCAAAAATATTAGTGTTAGGATCGTATGCATAAACATCGTGCGATGCAAATCCTACTAAGTTTTGATTTCCTGTTTGTCCAAAATTGGCACGAAGTTTAAAAATATTGACAATATCCTGATCCATTTTAAACTCGTTGTTAACGTTCCATCCGAAACCAATACCCCAATACGGTGAATATTTTTTGTTTGTTCCAAAATTTGTCGCTCCTGAAATGGTCTGAGTAAAGTCGAACAAATATTTTCTATCATAAGCATAGTTGACCTGATTGGTTAAATCAACACTTCTAACTAATTCGTTATAGACATAAGGCAATGAATTTTTTTCAAATCCAAAAGCAAAAGACGGGTTTCCGGTAACGCCTAAAGGAAATCCTCTTAAAATAGAACCGTAAACATTGTAATCTGTTTCGTAAGCCGAAGCTCTTATGGTATAATTTAACGAATGAACATTATTAAAAACATTGGAATATGTACCTCCTATATTTGCATTCCATTTATTGGTTAAATAATCCCTTCTTCTATATTTTCCTTTCTCAGACGGAATATCATATATATATTGTGTATCATCTGGCGAAATAAATTCTATTCTCTGCTTATCTATTCTTGTAACAGAAATTGCAGCGGTAGTTTTTATGTGTGCATTGAAATCGTAATTAAGTGCAAAGTTGTTTGTAAAATTAAATTCGCCGGTTTTGTCAAAACTATTCAATTTAACATTGTACAAAGGATTTGCAGGCTGATTAATAACAAGTTCAGCTGGTGACAATGGTAATGAAGAGCCGTCTAAATAACGAGTCGCTACGCCATTTTCATTATACTTTTCATAATACGGACTCACTCTTGCCCAGGTAGAAAAATCACCATAAGGAGATTCCTGATTGTCTGCTCCCGAAACGAATAAATTATTATTGATACTTAATTTTTTACGTTTGTAATTAATATTGACATTATAACCCCAGGTATTGTGCTCAGAACCTTTCATTGTTCCTGATACAGTTTTGTAATTTCCTGCCAGATTAAATCGAAGTTCTTCAGATCCTCCGCCAATAGTCAAACTATGTCCGGATGTTAATCCCATCTGGATTGGTTCGTTAAGCCAATAGGTATCAACACCACGGCGTACTGCTGCCAAACGCTGGTTATAAACATCATTCCATTTATAAACCGTTGGCAAAGGTGTTCCTACATTTGGAGTATAGGCTCCCGAAATTCTTTCGAATTCCAGTTTTTGCTCAGCATTCATTAAATTATAAACACTTAAATCTGCCAATTCATAAGACGAATTATACACATAAGAAAGCTGTAATTTCCCCGGAATTGGTTTATTGGTTTCAATAACAACAACTCCGTTTGCAGAACGCGAGCCGTATAATGCTGTAGAAGCTGCATCTTTAAGCAAAGTAACACTTGCAATTCTGTTAATGTCTAAATCGACAACTTGTTGCAAAGTAGTTGGAAATCCGTCCAGAATAAACAACGGCTGGTTGGGATCTTTATCTTCCTTAAACTTGTCATTTACGTCATTTACAGTTAAACTTGTTTGCCCTCTTACCTCTATTGTTGGCAAAACATTTGGATTAGAACCTGCAATATTATTATTCAAAACAATAAAAGAAGGGTCTAAAGTTTTTAAAGCCTGAACTACGTTTTGTGTAGAAATCTGTCTTAACTCTTCCCCTCTAAAAGTCGAAACTGCTCCGGTAATTAATTCCTTTTTACGAACAGTAACTCCGGTATTTACAACAACACTTTCTAATTCGTTTCTTTGTTCAGCCAATTTAATGTTGATTATTTTTCTTTTATTAACCTCTACAACTTGCGCACGATGCCCGATATAAGTAAACAAAATCTGTCCGTCTTCCGGAGCTGTAATTGTATATTTTCCGTCAAAATCGGTTTGAGTGGCAGCGCCTGTACCTTTTACTTTGATATTGACACCAGGAATTGGATCTCCTTTATCATTTGTAACCGTACCTTTTATTTCAATTAACTTATTTTGCATTACCACCACTTTTTCCTGTGGTCGCTGCTTTACAATAATTGTATTTCCATTGGAGAAACTGAAATCAAAATCTTTACTGGAAAAGGTCGTTTCTAAAAGGTCATTCACACGGATTTTTCCTTTTTTAAGATGTACTTTAGGCAATTTTTTAAATAAATCTTCCTGATAAATAAAAGTATAATCTGTCTGCTTTTTAATGATTTCAAAAACTTCATCTACAGATACCGTTTTATCAGCGGCAATTACAACTTTTGTGTTTTGTGAAAATAGATTTACGGGCGAAAAACCAAAAATTGTAGTACAAAACAAGAATAAAAAAGTTCTCATAATGTTAATAATTAGCCCTTTTCTAAGATAGAAATAGGCACTGGTTAATTTAAATTTCATAAATTTACATGTTAATTGGTTGGTTGGTTGTTAAAACTGATTAATGGATTAATACACAGAAAGGGATAAAGTGCGGTACGGTGAGAGGTCTGAACTTTAATCCCTTTTCTTTTTATTTGATAATAATCTTATCGTCTTTTTTCTCATAGGCATTAATAAAATTAATATTCTTAATGGTGGTTAATATGTCTTCCAGCTTTTGATTTTTATTCAAAACCCCGTTAAATTTCACGTTTCCAAGTGCCGGATCTGCAAATACTATATCTACATCATACCATCTTGACAGCACTTTTGCAATCTCTTTAAGCGGCATTCCTTTAAAAACAAACAATCCTTTTCTCCAGGAAATTTCATTGTACACATCAACCTGGGCAATGGCAATATGGTCGTTGTTGTTACTAATTACAGATTGCTCGTTTGGCGTTAAAATTTCTTTATTGTTTGCATTGCTTACAGCCACTTTACCTTCTACCAGTGTGGTATAAATTGCTGTTTCGTCTTTATACGCTTTAATATTAAATTGGGTACCAATAACCTCAACATTTTGCATTTGAGTTTTTACTTTAAATTTGGAACCCTTATGTTTAGTGCTTGGCGATACTTCAAAATAAGCTTCTCCGTAAAGCAATTCTACTTGTCTGATTTCACCATCAACAAAAGCGACCGGATATTTTAACTGTGATTCTGAGTTTAACCAAACCTTTGTGCTGTCTGCCAACTGTACAAAAAACTGTCCTCCTCTCGGAATCGTTAATAAGTTCTTTTTAATTCCTGCCGGTTTATTTTCTTTTGAATCATAAACTAATTTTTCTCCGTTACTTGAAGCGTTTCCTTTATGGTAAGCTTTTCCTTTTCCTAACGTAATTACAGAACCGTCTTCCAATGTCAGCGTTGCTTTATCACTTCCTATCAGGATTTCTTTGTGAGCTACAACAGGTGTTTCAATTTTAAGCGGATTGGTTTTGTTGACAATTATTGAAATCGAAATCAGCAACAACAATGACGCTGCCATAGCCATAAACTTAAATCGGGTTGTGGTGTAAAATGGTTTAAGCGGAATTGTTTTTGTTTCTTCTGACTGAATTGCTTTTTGAAGACGAGTTCTCATTTTATGTTCCAGTTCTTCTTTAGAACCCAATGCTTCGTCCCATTCTTCGGCTGTCTGGAAACTTTCGTAAAAATGCAGTAATTGTTTATTCTCCTCCCGATTAGTATCGCCAGAAAGATATCTGTTTAATAACGTAAAGAATTCTTCTTTTTTCATTTTTTTTATTATTAATGCAGGAGTATATTAAGTAAGTATCTAAAAAGATATTTACCCCCTAGTCCAAATCGTATTTTTTTTTAATTTTTTTTATCTTTTTAAGAAAAGCCCCGTTGTTAATAAAGAAATACAACGGTTTAGACTTATAATTGGTAATCATTTCGGCTTTCTTCTAAAGATTTTTAGAAAGCCATAAAATCATTGCCATACCCAGCGTACTGCCCATTGACAAACGAATGGTCTGAAGTGCTTTTGTAATATGATTTTCTACTGTTTTGGTTGAAATATTCAGGCGTTCGGCAATTTCTTTATGACTTAATTGTTCTTCTCTGCTGAGTTTATAAACGGCCTGACATTTCTCCGGAAGGGTTTCAACAATTACATGAAGTTGTTGCACCAATTCTTCATGCATTAGTTGAGTTTCGGGTGTCGTGTATTGAAAACGTTTTTCTAAATCATCAAAAAGTTCGACATGAATTTTGTCTTTATTTTTTCTCAAATGATTAAACACCTGATAACGTGCGCAGGCATACATATAGCCCTTTAAAGAAATATGAATTTCGAGTTTTTCGCGATTGGTCCAGATATTTAGAAAGATATCCTGAATAATATCTTCACATAATTCTTTGTCTTTGATAACATTATAAGCCGACATAAAAAGTGCCTGCCAAAAGGTATTGTACAATTCTGTCAAAGCCGATTCATCTCCATTACGAAGACGATCAATTAAAATTTTATCTTGATTAAGGGACAATGACAACAAATTTCTGGCTTTTGACGAATTGAATTATTCGCAACAAACTTACTACTATTATCGAATAATCCTAATTTGTTCTCCTACACAAAACCGGTCTGAAATTTTTAAAAATTTTCTGCTTAAAACAAAATTTCTTAAAAATTTCATAATTTAATAAAATGATAAAGCTGAAAAATTAAACTATACTTAATTTTTAGCTTTATAAAAACGGAATTTCCAAAAGGGTATTTTTTGACTTTTGTGAAGTTAAAACTATATTTTTTTTAATTCGAATAAAATTGCCGTAGCCAATTTCTTAAAACGGAAAATTTGAGAAATTTTAGTCGATATGATTTAACAAAAAAAATCTTCGATATAAAAATGAATTTGCAATTCCGGAAAATACGTTTAAGTCTTTTGTTTCTTTCTTAAACAAAAAAAAACCGGAGAAGATCCGGTTTTTAATTTTATGATTCGCAACTGCTGCATGAAACTAAGCTTGTCACCAATTCTTTCGAAACACTTTGACTGCGTTGGTAATACAAACTTTTTATCCCTAATTGCCAAGCTTCGATCATTAAGCGGTTTACTTCTTTAATAGGTAATTCTGCCGGAATATTTAGATTCAGACTTTGCCCCTGATCGACATATTTCTGACGAATTGAGGCTTGCTGCACAATTTCAAGCTGGCTGATTTCTTTAAAGGTTTTAAAGACATCTTTTTCCAGTTGAGAAAGCTGCGACATATGTTGTACACTTCCTCCGTTTAGCATAATTCCGCGCCAAACCTCTTCATTATCCAGTCCTTTTTCTTCCAGCAATTTTTTAAGGTATTTATTCTTTCGCATAAAATTTCCTTTACTTAAACCTGCTTTATAATAGTTGCTGCTAAAAGGTTCGATTCCCGGAGACGTTTGTCCTAAAATTGCCGATGACGAAGTTGTAGGCGCAATTGCCATTGTTGTGGTATTGCGTTTTCCGTAACCTTTTAACAATTCCGGCTCTCCATAAATTCGCGCCAGTTCCTGTGTTGCTTTATCAGCTTTGTCACTAATATGTTTGAATATTTCTGTGGTTTTCATTTTGGCCTCCATTCCTTCAAACGGAATCATATTTTTCTGCAAGTACGAATGCCATCCTAAAACGCCTAAGCCCAAAGCACGGTGTCTTTTGGCAAATCTGTTGGCACTTGAAAGGTAATAATCTCCTTCTGTTTTTTCAATAAACTCCTGTAATACGGCATCAAGGAAAAAGATCGCCAGTTTTACCGCTTCAGTATCTTTCCATTCTTCAAAAAGTTCCAGATTCATGGATGACAAACAGCAAATAAACGATTCATCTTCTGTTGAAGGCAACATAATCTCGCTGCACAAATTACTGGCGTTAATTCTAAGATTTTTATCTTTATATACTTGCGGTTTATTTTTGTTTACATTATCACTGAAAAATATATAAGGAAGACCTTTTTGCTGACGGCTTTCTAAAACTTTAGCCCAGATTTGTCTTTTGTCCTGATCACCATCAATCATTTCCTGCATCCAGTAATCGGGAACACAAATTCCGGTAAACAAATTCTGGATCGGGTTTCCGATACTTTTAATTTTCAGAAACTCTTCAATATCCGGATGATCAATATCCAGATACGATGCAAATGCACCACGACGCACACCACCTTGCGAAATGGTATCCATAGCGGTATCAAAAAGTTTCATAAAACTTACTGCTCCACTACTTTTTCCGTTATCGGTTACGGCACTTCCGCGTTCACGCAATTCTCCAAAATAGCCCGAAGTTCCTCCGCCAATTTTAGTCTGCATGATTACTTCGCCCAGTTTATGCGTAATTCCTTCAATTTTATCCGGAACGTGAACATTAAAACAAGAAATTGGCAAACCTCTTTCTGTTCCCATATTGGCCCAAACCGGCGAACTGATACTCATCCATCCGCGTTCGATCATTTCTACAAAAGATTCTTTTAATTCGGGTTTGTATAATCTCCTTGCCGCGGCAGTACAGATTCTGTCAATTGCACCTTCTACAGTTTCACCTTTTAAGAGATAACCACGATTTAAAATTTGTTCACTTTCAGAGTTTTTCCACCACATTTTGCTTCCATTTTCGTTCTGAGGAAGTTCATTTACTTCATTTATATCCATTGTATTTATTTTTTACTTTTTAGAAAAGATCGTTTGCCGTAATACTTTTATCGTGTTTTGTATATTCTACTGGTCGTTTTGCAAAAAAATCATCCAGACTGTTTGCAAATACTTCTTCTTCAAACCAGGCCAAAGCATTATAATCTTCTACTCTAACATTAAAAATGGTTGGAATATTAATTTGTTTCAGACTTTCATCAATTCTAAATTTCATAAAATTAACCAGATCTTCTTTTTTAATGCTTTCTATTTCACCTTCTTCAAATATCCAGTCCAGAATATCAGCTTCGACCTTGATAGAATCTTTTACTGTTTCTCGAACAAGTGTTAAAGTTTCTTCATCAAAATAATCCGGAAATTCTTCTCTAATCTTATTTATTATAAAAATTCCACCATTGGCATGTATTTGTTCGTCTATTGAAGTCCAGGCAATTATGTTGCTCACATTTTTCATATAACCTTTAAATCTTGTAAAGGACAACAAAATTGCAAACTGACTGAAAAGCGATACATTTTCGATCAGGATGCTAAACAAAATCAACGAAACCATGTATTTTCTGTTGTCCTGAGAACGTGTGTCTTTTAAAACATCCGAAAGATATTCTACACGTCTGCGAATCACAGGAACGTCAAGTAATTTTTCGAATTCATCATTATAACCCAATACTTCCAGCAAACGTGAGTAGGCTTCTGAATGTCTAAACTCACATTCGGCAAAAGTGCTTCCTAAACCATTGAATTCAGGCTTTGGAAAATGCTCGTAAATGTTTCCCCAAAAACTTTTTACCGCAACTTCTATCTGTGCAATTGCCAACAAACTGTTTTTTACAGCTGTCTTTTCCGCCAGCGTTAAATGCGCATGAAAATCCTGAGTATCAGCGGTAAAATCAACTTCTGTATGTACCCAGTACGCTTTATTTATGGCTTCTGTAAATTGCAATACCTCTGGGTATTCAAATGGTTTATAATTGACTCTTTTATCGAAAATAGACATGATATATAATATTAAATGGTGACTGTTTTAGAATACAAAATGACGACTTGGGGAGGTATTTTTACATTTGTATTTTTACAAATTTAAGTCAGACATCTTTGTTTGTCCCGAATTTGATGTTAAAAATCCGGCCAATTATCAACAGTTAAAAAGACGCCAAAATCTTTCAAAAAACACATCTTATCAACAGGCAGAAAAAAAATCATAACCTGCAAATTGACAGCTATTTAAAACAATTCTAAATAAAGTTATCAACAGCAGAACTCCTCCTCTATTCTCATTTTCAAAAAACAGTTATCAACAGTCTTTTTCTAAAATGGGTTATTTTTGAACTAAAAGTTGCTTCCAAAAAAATAAAAAAAGGCCAAAATCGGTCTTTAAAAACACATTCGCTACTAAAACTTTTAGTTACAAAATTCACTCTAAATATTTAATTTAAAACATATTACCTATTTTAAGAATTGTTTAAGTTAATCCGTTAGAGGTAAATAAAAAATCACTTTCTTAACACATAGAAACATAGTTATTTTTGTCCCTAAAAAAAGGCGTTTCACTTGCATTAACAAACATAGCTATGTGTTAGAAACTAGTTTCTTTTTAAAATCTTTTTAGTGATATGTAAAATAATCTATATTTCTATGTGTTCAAAATTATTACTCACAACGGTTTAAGTCATTATTCTCTCCTCTTGAAGCTGATTAAAAAATAAAGCTTAACTTTTCATTCTTTTTCAAACATTCCAAAAGCAATATGACAACAGATATTATTGAATTGAATGATTCTATTGTTTTAATAGAACAATCTAACACGACAAAACCTTTTGTTCAAAGATGTGAAATTGATGGCGATGCCGTTGGATTTGCTTTTTACGGATCGGGCAATGTCGAACTGGAAATAAAACATAACAATCAAACCAAATATTTGACGAATACAACCGGTTTGGCGATTTGTTTTTTTGGAAATCAAAAAGTCGAGTTCGCACATAAAATTGAACCCGATAAACCCTTGCAGTCTATTAGTATTTTCACCAAACTAAAACATCTGAATTCTTTGCCTCCTGCCGAAAAAGAGATTTTTGAAAATCAGCTTCCTGAATTATTAAATCCGAAGGAACATTTTGTTGAAGGTCCGTCTTATTATATGACGCTCGATATGCAATTGGCAGTTCAGAAAATCTTTAATACGACGTATACCGGAAATACGCGATTATTGTTTTTAAAAAGTCAGGTCAACGAACTTCTGGCGCATTTCTTTGCGCTTTTGTCGACAGAAACCAAAATCGACTTTTCGGAAATTGATAAAAACAAACTTTTTAAGGCGAAGGAAATTGTAACAAACAGTTATTCTAAACCGCCCTCTATTACACAATTATCAAAAATGGTTGGTCTGAACAGCAGCAAACTGAAAAAGAATTTTAAAGAGCTTTTTGGAATTCCGGTTTTTAAATATGTTCAGGAAGAACGACTTCATAAAGCGTATGAATTACTCCGCGAAAGCGAAAAAACAGTTCAGGAAGCTGCCTGGGAGGTGGGTTACGAAAGTCTGAGCTCGTTTTCTAATGCTTTTCATAAAAAATTTGGCATGCGGCCTAATGATGTCAGGCTTCAATTCCTTTCAAACAAATCTTAATTCTTTTGCGACAAATGATTCCTTTTTAATCTCAGCAACTTTGTATCAGTAATCATTTAAAAAACTATTGATATGAAAAATACCAAAATTTTAGTCTTGGGTTCTAATGGGAAAACAGGACGCAGAGTTGCAGAAAGATTAGCAGCAAATAGTACAGTAGAAATTCGTTTGGGTTCCAGAACCGAAACTATTCCTTTTGATTGGGAAAAACCGGAAACCTGGGAAAATGTGCTGAAAGATATTGAAACGGTTTATATTACTTTTCAACCCGATTTAGCCATTCCGTCTGCTGAAGAAACACTGGAAAATTTTACCCGTATGGCGACACAATCCGGTGTACAAAAAATGGTTTTATTATCTGGAAGAGGAGAAAAAGAAGCACAGCTTTGTGAAGAGGTTGTAAAACAAAATGCCAAAAACTGGACTATAGTACGTGCAAGCTGGTTTAATCAAAACTTTAGCGAAAGTATATTTCTGGATCCTATTTTAGCAGGAATTGTTTCTTTGCCAAGAGCGGAAGCACTGGAACCTTTTACAGATGCTGATGATATTGCCGATGTGATTGTAGAAGCAATTTTAGACGATAAACATAACGGTAAAACCTACGAATTAACCGGTCCGAGATTATTGACTTTTAAAGATGCAGTAAATGAAATTGCCGAAGCAAGCGGTAAAAACATTGCTTTTCAGGGTTTAAGTCTGGAAGAATATACCCAAATGCTAAGAGAATATAAGGTTCCCGAAGATCATATCTGGCTTGTAAATTATCTTTTTGAACAGGTTCTCGACGGAAGAAACTCGCACATAACTTCTGATATTGAACAAATTTTAGGCAGAAAAGCCAAAGATTTTAGCGCGTATGCTATTGAAACGGCTAAGACTGGGATTTGGAATTCTTAATCTGTTTTTATCCTTTTTACACTGATAGCTATTGGAAAGTGAAAAAATCTATACACAATTTGGCTAAAGCCTGATTTTTTTTTTTACAATTACTTAAATCCCCCAGTTGAAACTAGAGGCTATGGAAAAAACTTTTAATATTTAACTATGGTGTTTAAAACAAAAAAGCTTGTCTACTACAGACAAGCTTTTTTGTTTATTTATTGAATTAGAATTAAATCTTTCCTTCTTTAGATTTTTCATTGGCAAGTTTACTAACTCTCCAAATCCCGATTGTGCAGATTTGCAATCTGTGCCTGCAAAATAATTTCTTCAAACAAGAACTTATTAAGGCTTAGGAAATGATTTAGATGTTGTTTTATTATACTTATTTTGGAAAACGTTTGCGTTTACTCAACTTTACAGGTAATTAAAGGCCGTTTGAATCACAAATGCTATTAGAGTACATTAAGGTAGATATTTTGATTTATAGTTCCGATTTCTTCACGAGTGGGATAAGCATTAACTCGGATAAGATTTTTCATCATGCTGTCAAAGAATGGTTGGGTCCAAGCTGGTGAAGCTGATTTAACTTCTTTACCGTTAAAATTTTCGCTAATCATTTCTACATGCCAGTAATTTAAAACTAAAGGATCATGTACTAATTTTATTACACCCGAAACTAAATAATATATATTTGTAGGATCAATAGGGTCAGTCACTTGTTTTATCATTCCTTCCCCAATAGCTTTTTCAAAATCACGAACTACTCTTGCATTCTCTTTGCTGAATGGAAATGAAAAAGGAAAAGTTTTACCATTAATATTGTTTGCATGAAGGTATATTTCACATCCTACATCCGTAACTTCATAATCTTTAAAATAGTCTTTAAATGAAATTTTTTTGTAATCACGCCACTTGTCGCCCCCAGGTTTTTTGTGAGATACTACATATTTTAAGTGTTCTCTTTTAAAAAATGCTCCAAGCAAATTAAGAGATAGTTTAGGTAGTCTCTCATTTGAAATAGCATTTAGGCGCAACATATGTCCTTTTCCAAATGATTGAAAAGTTTGCTCAAATGGTTTCTCTGATCTGCGTAATAAATAAATATTTCTATTAGATGCCAATAACAAATCGAAATCTATCTGCTTATAGAAGTTTATTTTTGGTATAATTGATTCTGGATAATCAATTAAACCTCTTATTTTCAAATAATTACAGCGTAATGTAAGATTGAAATTTTTTAACAAAGTCTGAAATTTCCACCACATTACTAGATATAAGATTTCTGTTAATAAAAAAAGAATAGAAGATTTGATTTTCGCTTAATCCATGTAGAGCAGGATCGACAAATTTATCAATCATTAATAATTTCTCGCCATCAAAATTTAATGCGAAATGAATAGATTCATTATTTATGAATTCGACAGCTATATCATTAAAAGTTAGATGTGCAAGGTCATTTTGTATTTTACTTAATGTACTTGCGTAAACTTCTTTATTAATATTTGATAATTCAATTTCTTCTTGAATTTTAAGCTCAATTACTTTTAGATTTTCAAAATATATTTTTTTTTCTGAATTTTTATCGAAAATTACAAAGATATTCCCCTCATGAAGAACACCATTGTTTTGTTTAAATGAGTTGGTATGTTCAAAAAACTCGCTGTCTCCTATGCAATTAGAATAATTCACAATTACTCCTTGAGATTGAAGTTCTTCAATTCTTTTATAATCGCGTCTAGAAAAAGTTCTATACTCAGCAGGAATGTCGGGCGTATAAACCATAGTGTTAATATTCAGGATTTAACGTCTTGATAAAATCATCTTTAAGTAATCCGAAAAAAGTTCTTTTTAATAATGTGTGAGCTGAATCAATATAATTACAGATATCAACGTGTGCTACATTATTAGATTTGAAAACGTCAATATCGATTAAATGTCCTTTAGGTTCGTCGCTATTAAATGTTTTTTCGGTTATATCTTTTTTTAACTGTACTAACAAATCAAAATCATCTGTTGATATTTTTGTTGTGTACATTATAAAATTCTCTTTTAAGTCCTCAATTTTCATAGAGGGTGTTTCTTTTAATATTTCAGCAAAATTTTCGTTATCAAATCTAGATTGATATCTTATTCCTATTCTCTCAATTGTATCTATTACTTTTGATTCTAAAATAAGTTCTAGGATGTTTTTAAAACTGTTTTTGTAACTTTTCCATAATTGGTATTCAGTTATATTTTCAAAACTTATAAAATTTTCATTGAATGAAACCGAATAATCTGTATTGGATAAAATATGATCTGGATAATATTTAAGTTCAGAATTTTTTAATCTTATTTTTCTGGGAAAATTTGTATTTTCTAATTTAGGTAAAGTATCTGATAATTTACCATAAAACAATTTAAATATAGAATCATGTTCTACTTCGGATTTAAATCTTATTTCAATAGTTGAACTCACTAAAGGATTAGGCGTAATTTTTGTCGGATACATTACTTATTTTTAAAAGGGTGCAAATGTACGTATTAATTATGAAACATTTAATATCAAGCTTATTATCGATAAACAGTTATTTTCATCGCTGTAATAACTCGATAAAAGTATGTATTAATTTCAAATTAACGTGCACATAATTTGAATATTTTACAGTTATTTCAGTATTCGGGTATTTTTACCTAGTTTGATATTTTTGAAATACTAGATTAAATTAGGTAATATTTTTGAATTTTCAAGATCTTTTTTGTTTTTTGAACTTTTATTAACATTGATTAATAAAATATTTTATCAAATCAGTAGGAGGTAGATCTAAATAATTTTCAAATATATATACATATTTTCAACTTGAAAAGTTGCTGTTCGTTCTTCATACACATTTGTTAAGTATCTTTAAAAACGTGTTAAACGTATGTTGAAGCTTACTTTTATGCCTATTTATTTTTATTTACCTTCTAATTCTATTTAAAATAGATTTTACGTTTTTAATTGTGTTTGGACTTGCTTTATATTTTTTTCCTTCATTTACAGAAAGTTCGGCTAAATTTCGTAATGATAAGATAGGATTGATTTTGAATACTGACTAACGTTTTATGTTTTGTTAATGTTTCTTCATCATGTTAAAAGTTCATTTGATTCTTCTTTATTATTTTTCTGGATTTTTGCAATTGCCATTTTTATATCATCGCTATACGTAGTCACCTAACTTGTATAGCTTAGAATCTTTTCAAATCACTTCATTTTTTAGTCAACCAAAAAGATTGCATACTAAAAAAATAGAAATACGAGTTTGAAATACAACTAATCAACAATCTCGCCAACATAACCTAAAAACTCCATTTCATCTAAAGGAAATATTGAAAGTACAGTTTCCAGAACCAAACTCACATCTATAGAATCGTTTTTCTTCTCTTGAACGTTATGCATTTCATTATTGAGTGCCAGAATACATAGTTTTAGCATATCGGTTATAAGGCAGCCGAGCTCGAAGTAGTTTAAGACTTTGATTTGGGCGGTCTGGACTTTTGGATTTTCGGTGGCGGGTTTAAGTGTTGTAAAATACAAAGCGGTTAATTCTTTAAGGCGATTCAGGTTTTTAATTTCGTTGGTTTCCATAATAGAGTAGTTTTTTAGTTAGTGATTTTACAATTTGACTTTATATTTATTTAAGAAAAATCGTACTTTTGTTTGGTCTAGCGAAGTAAAAGACAATTGGTATTTTACCAAACCTGTTGGGCTGGTATTGCACTGGTTAAATAAGTTTTTTACCAGTTAAAGTTTTTCACACTTAATTATTATCTTTGAATTATGAGCACACTAACAAAACCAAATCATATAGGGCGAAAAATAAGCCGTATTCGTGAACTTCGTGATATGAAACAGGAAGCTTTGGCGCAGGCTTTAGGCATTAGTCAGCAAACTATTTCGGCTATAGAAAACAGCGAAACTATAGAAGAAGAAAGACTTATAGAAGTGGCTAAAGCACTTGGTGTAACAGTTGAAGCTATTAAAAACTTTTCGGAAGAAGGTATGATTAATTATTTTAATACTTTTAATGAAACCGTTTCAAACAGTAGTTTTGGAAATGGTGCATATAATAATGAATGCACTTTCAATCCATTAGATAAATTAATGGAAATTGTAGATAAAAATGAAAAACTCTACGAGCGTCTTCTTCAATCGGAAAAAGACAAACTTGAATATTTAGAAAAATTACTAAAAGAGAAATAGTCCAAAAAACAAAAAAGCTTGTCTACTACAGACAAGCTTTTTTGTTTATTTTAATAATGATAACTCGTTGGGTGAAATTATTTTTTAACACATAGAAACAATAGATTTTAGTTTTAAAAGAAAAAAAAGGTTAAAGAAAAAACTAGTTTTCACACATAGCTATGTTTATTTAAAAAAGTGAAACGCCCTTTGTGGACAAGAAAAACTATGTATCTATGTATTAAAATTAAATTTTGTTGAATTTCACCCAACAGGTTAATGATAATTAAATCTTTCCTTCTTTAGATTTTTCATTGGCAAGTTTACTAACTCTCCAGATAAGAAATATACTAAATGAAGTTACGATTGACACTACAATACCCAACATATCATAATGTTCTAATGGTGATGTTTTGGTTTGCTGATGTACAATAAATCCGGCGCTTACTGCACCTATTCCACCCGCAATTTGCTGTAGTGAAGAAGTTATTGACATATAAGCACCGCGGTCTTTCATCTCCGGAATTGCAGTGTTTAAGGTTGTAGCCGGAATCATTCGGCTCATGATTCCCATAAACAAAATCATATTTAAGACTACAACTTGCCAAAGCGGAATGGGACTTAGATTAGTATAAATTAAAATCATAATTACTGAAAGTACAGATCCTGCGGCAAACAATTTAAACTTACTTACTTTATCACTTAGTTTCCCAACAAGTGGCATAATAAAAAGAACTGAAAGTCCGGTAAAGAAAAATACCATTGGAAGTTCTTCCTGACTGATATGAATATTGTTTACTAAAAAAGCACTCCCGAATGGCTGAAGCATAAAACCTCCAATAGAAAGAAAAGCAATGGCAGCAAAACCAACCTGATATTGTTTGTTGCTCAAGGTATGCCAAAGGTGCAAAAACGGACTTTTATCCGATTGTAATTCTAAGTGTTTTGTAATTGCAGGCAATTGCGTTAAAACCGCCGCTAGAATCAATAAACCTAAAACGGCAATCATAATAAAGGTGGAGTGCCAGCCCCAGTGATTGGCAAAATACAATCCCATTGGAATACCGAGAATCTGACTTGATGCATAAGCCATTTGAATAAATCCCATAACACGTCCGCGTTGATGAATGACGAATAAATCGGTTACGATTGCTAATGAAACCGAACCTATGACGCCTCCAAAAAGTCCGGTAAAAATTCGCGCCATAAGCAGCATATGATAACTTGAAGACAATGCGCAAAAAACGGTTCCGATAATGAATCCGATGTAAAAGAAAATCAACAGTTTTTTTCTGTCAAATTTATCTGCAAATCCTGCTGCCAAAAGTCCGGAAATACCGGCACTAAAAGCATAAGCCGAAACTGCAAAACCGAAATCTGAGGTCGTCATATCTAATTTTTTCATTAGTATATCTCCCAAAGGAGAAATTACAACAAAATCGAGTATGACCGTAAATTGTAAAAGCGCCAGTATGGCAATAATTATTTTTTGATGTAAGGTGAAAGCCGGGCTTTCTATAGTAGTTTTTTCCACTTTTTAATGTTGAATTTTATTTAAGATAATTCCTGGCATTCAAAGCCTAAATCACTTATTAAGGTTATAATTTCTTCTGGTTTTAATTGTTCTGAAACCACACGAAGAACGCAGTCTATATCTTCACAATCAATACTCCATTGTTGTATCTCTTCGTGATTGTTTAGTGCGGAATGTGCCGCGCAATTGGAGTCAATTGCACTAATGTTGGTTTTAAATATATGTATTGTATTTAAATCTGTTTCCATAGTTTCTCATGGTTTAAGTCCTTTAATTGTAGCTGTAAAAGCTTCTTTCATAATTTCTTTAGTAAGTACAAAAGGTTTCCCGCCCATACTTTTTTTCTCGGCATGCATGTTTAACAAAGTGTATAATGGTCCGTAAGCCACACACCAAAATGCCTCAAAACTCATTGGGAGAAGTTCTTTGTTTCGTAATGCATTATCGGTAAATTGGGTCATTATTGCTCTGAAATCAGCAAATTCTTTTATAGAATCTAAAATGATTTCTCCATGCGGCGAATGTTTGATGATCTCAAAAAAGGCAACTTCTTTAGGATATTTCATTGCAAAGTTGGCGCGGTTTTCCCATTGTTTCCACAAACCTTCTTCGAATGACATTTCAGGCGAAAAGTCTTTTATTGTTCTTGTAAAAAACTTCAGCGCCATACTGGCTCCTATTTTCTGAATTAAATCATCTTTATCAGCATAATAAATGTAGAGTGTACCAACAGAAATCGAACAAGCCTTCGCTAGCTTATTCATACTAAATCCTTGAAATCCTTCCTGTACGATCTGATCGATCGCCATTTCAATTACCAGTTTTTCTTTGTCGATATCTCTTACTCTCATAGCTTATTTTTTGACAAAGATAAAATAATAAATGAATGAACATTCTTTTATTATTTGTTTTTTTTTAGCAAAAACAATTTACCTTTTACCCTTTTTTCGTTTTAAAATACTTGTCAGTCAATTCAATCCATAAAAAAAGCCTGTAAAATATAATTCTACAGGCTTAAAAAAACACAACAACTTTCTACACTACATATACTCTGTTTTTAAATTTCACACTCAACTCACCAGCAACTGTTAAAAACCAATTGCTTAATAATATATACTTAAAATAATATTAGATTTTGAACTGTCTATGATTTTTTCGAGTCTTTCAAAAAAGACTTCACTCACCATCGGACAACCTTTACTTCTGGAGATATAATAATCCTGCTCCATTTCTGGAACTGCAGAATAAGAATGCAAAACTACAGCTCTCTTAAAGGCATTACTGTTTGTTTCTTCTAAACCTGATAACTTGTACGCTTTTCCAAATATCCCTTTATACGATTTCCCAACAGCATAACATCCCAGAGAAGTGGCATTAGAATTGGGTTCGTTACTAAATTTTAATTCTCCTTTAATTGAAGTTTCCGAGCCGCTACCATGTGCTACAAGTCCTTCATCTATAATTTTATTATTTACCAGATCATAAACAAAGAATCGGTTTTTTCCGGATTTGATTTTCATATCAACAAAAAAAGCAATTTTAGAACTATAAGAAGGGTTGGAACTGATGACCTTTTTAACTTCGGTAAGCTGAGTGCTAAATCGTTCCATATCAGAACTTGATAAATCTTCTTTGTTAAGCATATTTTTTGGAGTTCCAAAAAAAGAAACAAAAATAAATAAGGCAAAATTGAAAATTTTCATAATGTGGTATTTAAATTTTAAAGTAAGCTTAATAGCTATTCATTTTCAGGTGCAAATGTAGTTCAGCAATTAACAGCACAGACACCTTAAAAGTCTAAAAAACAACATAATAAGATCTATTTAATTTTGCCTTAATGAAAATAAATACTATAAAAGCCTGTTTAAAATCTTAATAGAACACTCCATTTTGAGGTAACAAAAGAGAATCAGGTTCCATATTACAAAAGCCGCATATTTTAAAAAATGCACTACACATTGGCTTTCGTTTAAAAGAGGAAAATTAAAATACTGATTTAAAGACCCTTACCTACTCAAAATTAAATTCAAAGCTTTTTTATCTGCATAATATTAATTAACTTGCAGTAGCAATATAAAAATCCACATATTATGAAAAAAATTCTATTCTTGTTTTTAGTGGTTGGAATAAGTTTAACTAGTCCATCCGTATTCTCTCAAGCGGAAGAAGATACAGAGCCTCCTCTAGGCTTGCCCGGAGATAACTTAGATCTCTATGCGGTATTGGCTCTCTTTCAAAAATCAAAAACTATTGAAGATTTTGAAAAAAAATTAAACCTTAAAGAAACAGGAATTAATAATCTGGATCTCAACCTTGATAAAAAGGTCGATTTTATAAAAGTAGTTACCAACAAAAAAGACAACTCCTATACTTTTGTTCTTCAGGTCGCAGTTAGTAAAAGCGAAAATCAGGACGTAGCCGTAATATTGGTTGACAAAGATAAAAATGGCAAGGTTTCATTACAAATTGTTGGGGATGAAGATCTCTATGGAAAAAATTATGTTATTGAACCCAAAAAAGATGTCGCCGCAGTAACTGCAAATCCGGCTTACAAAGGTGATAATCCTGTTACTGTAAGTTCTCCCGCAACTACAGTAATTATTGAGCAGGCACCAATTGTTCAATATGTATATTCTCCTGCTTATGTACCTTATTATCCACCCTATTACTATGGCTATTATCCTCCTTACTTTGCTGCCTTTACCGTTTTGGCAGTAGGAATTTATCGTCATAATCATTGGTATCACGGTGGGCATTATGGCTATCACGGAGGTCATTATGGCGGACACAATAATATTGTGATCAATAACAGAAACAGCATTAATCATTACAATAGCAACAGATCGAGATCGAATACTGTTGCACGGAATAACAATGGTGGACGTTATGGAAATAGTGTCTCAAACAGAGCAACTAATACAGGCGTTTCCAATAGAGCTGGTGCAGGAGTATCAGACAGAGCATCAACTGGAAATCGTGCTTCTACAGGAGTTTCTAACAGGGCTTCTACAGGAACTTCAAACAGAGCTTCCGCAGGAACTTCAGACAGAAGCTCTAATCGAGGTTCATCTGCAAGCAGACCATCGGCAGGAACATCAGATCGCAGCTTTTCATCACCATCATCATCAAATCGCAGTTCTTCGAATTTTAATTCCGGAGGCCGAACCAGATCTGGCGGTGGAGGAGGTTTTAGTGGCGGCGGTGGCTTTGGCGGAGGCGGCGGAGGACGCAGACGCTAATAAAACATAAAAGCACAAAAAAACAGATTGGATATGAAAATTAAATTTCATCCAATCTGTTTTTTTTATGTACACAATATATTATTGATCTGAAACGCTCATATCTCTTACACAGACATATTTACCATCTCTCTTAACAAACAAACTCATATAGTTTCCTGTATTTATAATGGTTTTTGTAGAATCTGTAACTTCAAAAGCACCTGTTTCTACTACTTGATTTCCATCATCTGACACAAAAATTTCACCTGTTTTAAATGCAATCTGATCTGATTTTGATCCGACATTTTCCTTCAAAAATTCTACGATATTAGCTTTTCCTACCAAAGGAATGTGGTTTTGATAGTAACTTATAGCATCGTCAGCATAATAGCCCACACTCGTAAGTTCTCCAGAATTATAAACTCTGGCAAAGTCATTTTCCTTAGCCTGGATTTCCTTTTTTATCGCTTCTTTATCAACCACAACAGGTTCTTCTTTTTTTGTGTTACAGGCTAATATTAAAGTTAAAACACCTGACAACAAAACCCCTTTTAATGTACTGTTTTTCATATATTTAAGTATTTAAAACTATCCTTTAAAATTAACGATAAAAATTAAATTATCGAACAATTTCTCTAAAAAAATGCTCTTAAATGAAAATGAAAAGCAAAAAACCGACTCTTTATTGCTAAAAATAATCTTACTTCTTTCTTTTCTTAAAAAGGAAATGCAAACGTTAAAAGCTTTCAATTATGGATTTTATGGCTGATATATTAATATAGCTACTTAAAATTAATAATTTCCTGAAAAATTAGCGTTATATTAGCAGATAAAAAAGCCGTTTATTGATAATAAATCAGCCCCGTAAACTAGTCGAATACATTTAAATTTATTCTCTTTTTTTTATAAAAATTCGCCTTTAAAACTAAATTACATCCTACTACCAAATGAACAAACAGCATTATAATCTTTTACTAGCAGACGATGACGATGACGATTGCTCTTTTTTTAAAGAAGCTCTTGATGAATTATTGCTTCCTGTAACACTTGTAACGGTTAATGATGGTGTGCAGCTGATGAATTATTTAGCAGAAAATTCGACAAACAATTTACCTGATATTCTTTTTCTTGATTTAAACATGCCTCGTAAAAATGGTCATGAATGTCTCAAAGAAATTAAAGAAATCGATGTATTAAAAGAACTTCCTATAATTATCTTTTCTACTTCTCTCGATACTGAAATTGTTGATTTGATGTATCAAAAAGGGGCAACTCATTATATTCGTAAACCTGGTGATTTTTATAAATTACGAGATGTAATCGGCAAAGCGATTGCAGAAACAAACAGTTCAGAACAACCTTCACGTGAACATTTTATTCTTCAACCTTAATTAGTTTAACAGCATGAGCCGTATAAATGAAGAATACTATTTTTTGGAAGGCGGTGACGAAATGGGAGAACTTATTCGTGCTAAAGACTGGAGCAAAACTTCTTTAGGAAATCCTGACGTCTGGCCACAAAGTCTTTGCACAGTAGCTGCTATCATGCTTAACAATCCTATTGGAATGTATATCGCCTGGGGTGACGATTTTACACAACTTTACAATGATGCTTTTCGACCTATTTTAGGTTTAAATAAACATCCTGAAGCTTTAGGAAACAGTTCGCGGGAAACATTTTCGGAAATCTGGGATACAATAGGTCCAATGTTCAACGATGTGATGAACGGTAAAGCGGTCGGTTTTTCTGATTTAAAATTAATATTAAACAGAAACGGATTTGATGAAGAATGCTATTTTAATTTCTCTTATACTCCAATCAAAAAAGTAGATGGAAAAGTTGGTGGAATTTTAGTAACTGTAGTAGAAACTACCGAAAAAACCACTCAAATTCTGGGTCGAAAAAAGATTGAAGATAGTGAACAAAAAATTAGACAATTAGTAGAAAATGCACCTTTTCCGATTGCGGTATATGCAGGAAAAGAAATGATTGTAGAACTGGCAAACGAATCTATAATTAAAATTTGGGGAAAAGGAAATGATGTAATCGGAAAATCGTTTAAAGATGTGGTTCCGGAGTTGGATAATCAATTGGTATTTGAACAAATTAATACTGTGTTTGAAACCGGTCAATCGTTCCACACCAAAAATACTCCATTAGATCTGGTTGTCGATGGAAAACTCGACACCTTTTACTTCAACTACAGTCTTACCCCGCTTTATGATACCAACGGAAATGTCTTTGGCGTAATGAATACCGGAGTCGATCTGACAGATTTAAATCTTGCCAAGAAAAAAATAGAAGAAGCAGACAAACGTTTTAGAGATACTGTAAAACAAGCGCCAATAGGAATTACTATTTTGCGTGGCCGTGATTTTATGGTTGAAATGGCCAATGATGCCTATTTAAAATTGGTTGACCGGGATGAAGAAACTTTTGTTGGCAGACCTTTATTTGATTCATTGCCTGAAGTAAAAGAAAGCGTAAATGAGCTTCTGAATAATGTACTTACCACCGGAATCCCATTTCATGGAAACGAAGTCCCGGTTCCGTTAAAACGCTTTGGAAAACTGGAGACTTCCTTTTTTGATTTTCTTTATAATCCGCTGAAAGAAGAAAATGGAGAAATCTCAGGAATAATTGTAACAGTTACCGAAGTCAGTGAAAAAGTTGAAGTCCGCAAAAAAATTGAACTCAACGAAGAAAGGCTGAAAATTATTGTTGAAGCCAGCGAACTTGGTACCTGGGAATTAAATTTAAAAGAAAATAAGATTCATTATTCTGATCGCTATGTTGAAATTGTTACAGGCAATAAAAGCCATATCGATCTAAAGCACGAGCAAATACTTACTTATATTCATCCTGATGATTTATCGGTACGAAATCAGGCTTACAATGAAGCACTAGTTACGGGCATAATAAATTACGAATTAAGAGTAATCTGGGGCGATAAGTCGATTCACTGGATTGAGGCCAAAGGAAAAGTCTTTTTTGATGCTGAAAAAAATCCGGTAAAATTGCTGGGGACAGTAAGAGATATTACCGAAGAAAAAAATTATCAGCAGGAACTGGAAAAAAGTGAGAAACGTTTTCGCTCCTTAACGGAAAGTATTCCGCAATTAATTTGGGAAACAGATGAGAATGGAAATTCTCTCTTTGCTTCCGGAAAATGGTTAGAATATACCGGAATTCAGCCCGCGGGAGAAGAAGTGTGGAGAGCCATGATTCATCCTGATGATTATGACGAAAATGCGAAAATTTGGGGGCATAGTTTAAAAACAGGCGAAATTTACAAATGTGATGTTCGTATAAAAAGATATGATGGCAACTACAGATGGCATACCGTAATTGGCGAGCCTGTTTTTAATGATAACAAAATCATTAAATGGGTTGGTGCTTTTACCGATATTCATACCGAAAAAGCTTTTACACACGAACTTGAACAACAAGTAACCGCCCGAACCAGAGAGCTTATTGTTATGAATGAGTCGCTTCAAAAAAGTGAAGAACGTTATCACTTAATGGTTGAAGAAGTTCAGGATTATGCGATTTTATATCTTAATCAGGAAGGTGTTGTTGAAAACTGGAATTTAGGAGCTGAAAAAATTAAAGGTTATAAAGCCGAAGAAATTATAGGACAGAGTTTTTCTGTTTTTTATACCGAAGCAGATCGAAAAATAAATCTTCCGCAAACGCTTTTAAACCGTGCTATCGAACAGGGAAAAGCAAAACAGGAAGGCTGGCGCGTGCGTAAAAACGGAACCCTCTTTTGGGCAAGTGTAGTAATTACGGCTGTTCATAATAAAAAAAATCAGGTTATTGGTTTTTCTAAAGTGACACACGATCTTTCGGAAAAAAAGAAAGCCGATGATAAAATAAAGCTGAATGCCTTGGAATTGGAACAAAAAAATACGGAGCTCGAAAAGATGAATCAGGAACTTCAGTCGTTTGCGTATATTTCAAGTCATGACTTGCAGGAACCACTTCGAAAAATTCAGACTTTTGTTTCTCAAATTATAGAAAAAGAATACCAGAATTTATCTGATAACGGAAAAGAAAAATTTCAGCGTATGCAAAATGCAGCACAGCGCATGCAAACACTGATTAATGATCTTCTCTCCTATTCGCGCACCAATATTCAGGAAAGAGTCTTTGTAAAAACGGAACTCTCTAAAATAATTGAAGATGTAAAGGAAGATTTAAAAGAAGAACTGGAACAAAAAAATGCTGTAATAATTTCCGGAGAAAACTGCGAAGTAAAGATTATTCCGTTTCAGTTCAGACAATTGTTGTATAATCTGGTAAGTAATTCACTTAAATTTTCAGATCCGGATGTTTTGCCTCGCATCGAAATTAATAGTAAAATTGAAAAAGCTGAAGCACTAAATAATCCGGCACTTGTAAAGGGACAAATGTATTGCCATATTAAAATTTCTGATAACGGAATTGGTTTTGAACAACAATACAGCTCCAAAATATTTGAAGTATTTCAGCGTCTTCATGGAAAAATCGAATATACCGGAACCGGAATTGGACTGGCAATTGTAAAAAAGATTGTCGAAAATCATAACGGAATTATCACCGCAACCGGAGAACTTAATAAAGGTGCTATTTTTGATATTTATATTCCAATAGTCTAAAAAAACTGATTGGCAATTCAACTGAATTACCAATCAGTTAGTACTTTATAAACTACTTTCAGCGGGCTGGTCATCCAGCCAGGCAATAAATAATTTGTAACCGATAGAAAATACTATTGGCCCGACAAACAAACCGATAAATCCTGACATTATAAAACCGCCAATTACACCCAGAAAAATAATCAGCATGGGTACCAAAGCGCCTTTTCCTAATAAAAGTGGTTTTAAAACATTATCAGAAAGTCCGCTCACGATAAAGAATATCGTCCAGAAAATAGCGTGACCTGAATCTCCCAAAGAAAAAAGATAAATAATCACCCCAATATTTATAATGATTGGACCAATTTGCAAAATGGAGAAAATAAGACAAATCAGCGTTAACAATCCGGCATAAGGAATGTCTGCCATATATAAACCAACTGCCTGAATAATAGTCTGAATAACCGCTACGCCAAGAATTCCTTTTACCACCTGATGAATCGTTGAAACGGTAATTACTTCAATTTCTTCGGCTTTGTTTCCTGCTATTTTTTTAAGCAGTTTTATAACCATATTCCTTGCATCAGTTGAAACTAATAAAATTCCGGCAATAATTACAGAAAGAATAAATTGCAGAAAAGCCATTCCGGAACTTAGTACACTCTCCATCACTTTTTTTGACATTTCTTTTATTTGTACATCGTACTTAACCATTCCTTTTTGCAAATCAGAAGACAGTAAATGCAAAAACTCGTAGAGCGGTTTTCCTATAATTGGCCAGTCTTTTATACTTTCACCCGGCGGTGCAATTTTAAGTGTTCCGGCATCAAAACTGTTTTTTAATTCTAAAAAATTACTAATTGCTGAACTCAAAAAATAAATAACAGGTAAAATCATCAGGGCAACTATTGTAACTGTAATAAGTACAGATGCCAGAGATTTTCTTCCTTTTAATTTTCCCTGAAGGAAATTAAAAAAGGGATAAAAAATCACTGCCAGTATTATTGCCCACAGTATTGGCATGAAAAAAGGCAGCAGCAGCATTAAACAAAAACCCACAATAAGCAAAACAAAAACCAATTGTAAAATAGTGCCAAAGAGTTCTTTTCGTTTGGTAAGATTAGAATTTTCCATTTTTATTCTTTTTAATTAGATATATAATTCGATTTGTTTGTTTCTTAAGAATTTAGCTTTTTATCTCTGGAAAAAGTCGCATCAGCCACCAATCTTCCGATTAAAACTACAGGGTATAAAACGCCCGTTAAAACTTCTAACTGAACCAGTGATCTTGCCAAAGGATGAAGCGGTAATATTTCTCCAAATCCCGTAGAAGTAATTGTGATATAACTGAAATATAAAAAATTAGCCTGCTTACTGTTCATTTCAAATTTGATATCGGGCATTTGAAACGCTCCGTCGATATGATTGAAAATAAACAGATACATAATGCTCCAAAGATTTACCAACAACATATAAACTACAATCGAACCCACAATTCGATGCTTGTTTACCGGACCGGGTTCCAGAACTTTGGCTAAAACCAATACAATCAAAAGAAATATAGAAAGTACAGACAGGCAAAAATCTATTGTTAGAATAAAATCATCTTTCTTAAAAAAGCTGATTAATTCGAACAAAATAAATAAGAACGGAATAACTGAAATGCGGAGCGCCTGTTTTTTATCTTTTGCCAGAGAAACAATTCCTGCGAGCAGAAATAACATCCAAAAAACACTTAGAATTACCATAAACGACAGGTAACTTCCAAATAAAGGAATTGCAATAAAATGCATGCTAAAAAGCAAAAGCAACATCCAGCTCATACCACTTTCTCTGGTCCAGAAACGATAGAAAAACCGATCATTTTTTAATTCCATACTTCTAACTCTATTTTAAATTAAAAAGAATTCAAATACCTTATACCTCAACTTTTTAAACCGGTATTGGTTCTACCTCTACTCTGCCAATTGGTCTGCGCCAAAGTCTAAACAACAGAATGATAAATACGGGCAGAAAACAAATTGCTGCCATTACCAGATATATATCTTTATACGCCAGCAAAACAGAAGCCTGAGCCGTTTGATTGGACAAACTTTTTTCTGCTTTTTTCTGCGCTTCAGCCTCAGATAATCCCATGTATAAAAATTTATTTTTAGTACTTGTTAATTGTTTTTGAGCTTCCTGATTCAAACCTGAAAGCTGCTGACTAAGTCCTGTTTTATGTTGTACGTTCAGATTTGAAATGTAGGTTCCTAAAATGGCGCTCCCGAGTAAGGATGCGATAACTGCCTGCGCAATAATTCCGCTCATCATGCGCGATCCGCTTAGTTTTGGCGGAACTCCTTCTGAAATATATAATAGCGAAATCGGAAAAAGAAAACCTGTTCCTAATCCTTTAAAAATAAGCGGCAGAAAGAAATCGGTTGTATCGATTCCGGGATAAAACCTAAAAAACAGAATGAAGTGATATAATCCAAAACAGGCAAAACCAGTAATAAAAATGGTAGCCAGATAAATTCGTTTGTATAACAGATATGTTGATAATGGCATGGCAATCGAAATACCAATTAGCAAGGCAAGATGTGTTTGTGAACTGGTTACAGAATCAAATCCGAGAACGTTATCCATATATCCTTTCACTACAGTTCCAGTCCCGTTCATTACACCAATATAAAACATCACAAAAGCACCAATCACTACATTTTTATGACGATAAACAGCAGGATCAATTATAGGATCTTCGGTATAACGAACATGGAGCAAATAAATTCCTGCCAACAGAAACAGAAAAGCACAGGCCAATTGTACTTGCGGATCGCTTAACCAATTACGACTTTGACCTTCTGCACACAGAAAAAGAATCACCATAAAAAATAAAATCATGATTAGCCAGCCTCTCCAGTCAAACTGAAACTTTCCTTTCATGGGCGCAACATCGGCTTTATAGAAATACCACGCCAAAATAATTCCGATAAGAAAATTAATATTGAGAAAGTAAATTCCGAAAGTCCAATTGTAAAAACTGGTAAAATGTGCGCCTAAAAATTGATACACATGCTGACTTCCTTTCTGGATAAACTGAAGAATTCCGTACAGCAAAGCCATATTAAAAACCGGATTGTACTTTAATAAGATAGGAATCATTGAAGCAAAAATTCCAACGACAGAAACCACTGCTAATAAAGATCTGAAAAAAGTAAACCACTCGATCGATGTTACAAACAATGTCGCGGTATTAAATATTATAGATAAAAAACTGGCCGATAAAATAAGTGTTCGCACCGGAATTTGTTTCCCTAGTTTTAATCCTAAAGGCAAAAAAGCCAGCATGGCAAAAATAGGAATGTATAACGAATAGGTAAATGCCGTTGTTGATTCTCCAAAATGTCCCAAAATCTGCGAGTTATCATAAGAGGTTACGTTGATACCATTAAAAAAAGGAATTGTAAGGACATATAATCCTATAAGGGTAAACAGACTTCCTTTTTTTCCTGCGATCATCTTTTATTTTTTTACATCAACAGTTACATTCATTCCCGGTTTTACTTCTTCTAAATCTTTAGCGGAAGCTTCAAATTCAATTTTTACGGGAATTCTTTGGGTTATTTTCACAAAATTCCCTGTTGAATTATCCGGTTCTACCATCGAAAACTTCGCGCCCGTTGCAGGTGAAAAATCGACTACTTTTCCTTTAAATTCTTTTCCGTCAAGGGCATCAATTGTTATAACAACTTGTTGTCCTTGTTTTATTCGTTCAATCTGAGTTTCTTTAAAATTAGCTGAAACCCATATTTTTTGATTTAAAACAATAGTCGCCACGATCTGATTTGCATTAACTAATTCGCCTATTGACAAATTACGTTCTCCTACAAAACCATTTGTTGGCGCTATAATACTGGTATACGAAAACTGCAGTTTTGCCGCATCGAGGTCGGCCTTTTTTCGGTTAACAGTAGCTCGTGCCGATTCCAGATTTATATTGCTTTGTTTAGTTATCGAAGTACTGGCTTCCAATTCTTTTTGTCCGGCTTTGAGATAAGCTTCATCAGAATGCATTTTTGAAACTACCTGATCGTACTGATTACGCGTTACGGCCGAGTCTGCATACATATTTTTAAATCGCTGATAATCTTTTTCTGCCTTTTGTAAATTGGCCAGATCTCCCGCCAGTTTTGCTTTGCTCGCTGCCTGATTCGAGATCGAAGTAATTATAGTTTGTTCCAGCGAATGAAGACTTCCTTCGGCTACAGCCAAATCGGCCTCGGCCTGTTTTACTTTTATGGCATATTCTGCATCATCTAGAATAACCAACGTATCTCCTTCATGAACAAGCTGATTGGCCTCAAACCTAATTTCTTTAATATGCCCCGTTGCTCTGGCAGTTACATTATTCATATAAGCCTCAACCTGTGCATTATTGGTCGATTCATGATTATTGAAATCAAAAAACAAGCTTAAAATCCAGAAAGCTCCTGCGATTAAAAAAATAAAAGACAGTACGGTTAAAACTGTATTTCTTTTTTTATCCGATTTCTGAATTTCACCTGGCGTAGTTTCTTCGCTCATATTACTTTTATTTAGAGTTTGCCCATTGCATACTGCAAAGAATAATATTGAATTATTAAATCTAAATTGGCATTGACCAATGATATTTTTGAATTGTTTAACTGAAGCTCAGCATCAACCATATCACTGATTAAAGCAAAATCATTATCGTAACGACTTTTGACAATCTTGTAATTACTGAGTGACAATTCCACATCTTTTTGATAGGTTGTAATATTTTTTTTGCTCTCAGCAAATCGTATAAAAGCGGTTTTTACTTCGCGGTCAATCTGATCTTTTGTAGCATCTAAGGCAATACTATTTTTATCTATTTGAAACTTATCTGCTTTAATACGGTGTTTTATATTGTAAAAACTGGAAACATCCCAATTTAAAGAAAGTCCCGCTGCCCAAAAATTAACAATATTAAGGTAACTTGGCCATTGCGCCGGATATTCAGAATTTAGTATAAGGCTCGCATTTATATTGGGTTTAAATCCACTTTTGGTAAGACTTAAAGAAGACTCTGATAATTTGACATTTAATTCGGCTCTTTTTATTTCCATTCGGTTTTGAAAAGCTTCCGATAGACTTTGCTGTAAATCAACATCGGCTGTCGGAATCATGCTTTCGTTGACTTCAGGTTTCAAAATTGTATTCGTTGGAAGCCCAATTAATATATCCAGATAATTACTAAAAAGCTCGACATTATTGGTACTTCTAAAAACCGAAACTTTAAAATTAGATTGCTGTAATTCCGTTCTCAACAAATCACTTTTCAGATTTTGTCCGTTTGCCACTCTGGACTTTAACTGACTTATACGGAGATCGGTATTAATGATATTTTGTTTGGTAACTTCGATCTGACGGTATAATTTTTCGAGCGTAAAATAATACTCGGCTATAGCATTTTTAACTTCGGCTTCGGTCATTTTAACTACCGTTTCCTGCATTTGAGAAATCAGTTTTTGTTGGTCGATTTTATCATTTATCGCTCCGCCGGCATAAATCGGCACAGAGGAAACAATGTTGGCAAATCCCTGATGATTGTAATAATCAACCTCAACTCTGTTTTCATAAAATCCCTCATATAAAACAGGATTTCCGATATAGTTGTATCCGGCATTTAAACCTATTCTGGGAACTTTTGCTATTTTGGCCTGATCAACATTTTCATTGGCAATGGCAACATCTACATTTGCCATTTTTAGTCTTCTGTTATTCTGAATTCCTAATGACGTTGCTTCTTCAAGTGTTATGCTTCTTGCTTCTTTTCCATTTTCCAGCTGTGCAAAACCAATAGCAGGTCCAAGAATGACCAAACTCAAAATGATACATCTAAATTGCTTTTTCTTCGCTAAAAAATAATTCATTGGCATTTAATTATTTTTATTTAAACAACTGGATATGCGGCATTAACAGCTTTCGGCGAAAGCCTGAAAAAAATCTTTTTAACAATCAAAAGGACTTTTACTTCAAATTAAAAGTATTGTTAAAAAATATGTTAAACTAAGTTAATATAAATGTAGCAAATATTTTATTACACTTGATTAAATTATTCATATCGAACAAATTAAAATTATACGCAGCAAAACCAAACAAAGAAAATCGAAATTTTTCTTTTAAAAAATTACCAAAAAGCAGTTTTTTTTCATTTTAACTTTTTAATCTAAAAAAACTAAAAATTGCTGCCATTTTCACCTCATAAAAAAATAAAATATTAAGATATTTTTTATAAATTTGGGTGATATTTAGAAAACCTACTTTAAAATATCAGCCTGCCCCCAAGTCATTTTTTATATTTCGTTTTGTATTTTTTTCTAAGATTTAGTAACGTAAAACATAAAAAAATGAAAAACTTTACCCGAGCAGCAATTCTTTTGCTGAGCCTTTTTTTTGTTACCACTTTTACCTATTCCAACAATGATCTAAAAAAAGCGATTAGCTATTTAGACAAAGAACTTCCTGTAAATTATGGCGGCCCTGCAATCGACAATGCAGCACTAGTTGCTTTTTTTAAAAAATATTCTGATTTAAAACCGTATCAAAATGATGTTGCCACGCTTTATAAAGACAAAGGCTATAAATCTATTTGGTACGATGGAGATGATATAACGGAGTTCGCCTATCTCTTGTATAATAAACTCAATGCAAGTTATCAGGAAGGGGTCGAAATTAAAATTCCCTATAAGAAAAAATATGATATTATTTTTAATGAAGAAGGAACAGAAAAAGTTTCGCAATCTGATACTGAATTTTTATTGAGTTCGATGTACATTCTATATGCAAAAAATGTATTTGAGGGAATGAGTGCCGAAGGACAGAAAAAAATCGAATGGTACTTACCTAAGAAAAAAATATCTTACGAATCTTTATTAGACTCCATTTTTACGAATCCTGAATTACTGGATAAAAACAAAAATGCATTGTTTAGCCAATATTATAAACTTCAGGATGCTTTAAAAAAATATCTTGCCATTCAGAAAACTAATGGCTGGAAAACCATTACAATGGATATTCCGTTCAAAGATTTAAGACCGGATGATACTTCTGCAACAATTGGACAGGTTAGGGAACGTCTTGCCTTGATTGGTGATTTGGCTAAAGATTCTAAAAGTAATTTTTACGATCAGGAATTAATGGATGGTGTAATGAAATACAAATTACGCCATGCTCTAACACCAAATTATATTATTGCAAAAGAGCATATCGATCAAATGAATGAACCGATTACAGATCGTATTAAAACACTGATGCTTAATATGGAACGTTGCCGATGGATTCCTCCGCAGTTAGAAAAACAGAGCGAATATGTGATGGTCAATATTCCGTCTTTTATGCTTTATTTTGTTAGGAATGGAAATTTCGATATTGTATCAAAAGTTTTTATTGGTACGCCATTAACCAAAACAACCATTTTTAGCGGACAAATAGACCGAATCGTTTTTAGTCCGTACTGGACGGTTCCGCAAAGTATTGTTGATAATGAGCTAAAGCTTAAAATGGCGGAAGATAAAAATTATCTGGCAGATCATAATATGGAAATGAGCAAAGGAAGAGTTCGCCAAAAACCAGGTCCTGACAATGCTTTAGGTTTAGTAAAATTTATGTTCCCAAATCCAAATGATATCTATATGCATGATTCACCTTCTAAAACACTTTTTGGCTTTGAGAAACGTATTTTTAGTCACGGTTGTATAAATGTTGAGAAAGCAAAAGATCTTGCCATTTCTATGCTAAAAGATTATCCGGAATGGACGACTGAAAAAATTAATGAGGCTATGGGCGGTGTAAAAGAATTACCGTTTATGCTTCCTAAAAAAGTGCCTATCTATATTGGTTATTTTACCGCCTGGGTAACCCGCGACGGTGAAATTAATTTTTATGCTGATGTTTATAACAGAGACACGAGATTAAACAGTATTTTATTTCCTCAGGATACCAGTTATAAATCTGATCAGGAATAACAGAATAATCAACTTCTTAAAACCTCCAAAATATATTTTTTGGAGGTTTTTTATTTTCTATTCACACTTAAGGCCTTTTCCATAGACATATTTACCTAAAATATATTCTGTAACAGGTTTAAGTGAATTACCGCTTTCAGGATGTCTGCCATGACTATTAAAAAAATCAATGCCATTTGCTGTTTTGGCATACCAAATAATTGCTGTTCCGTTTTTATCAAAATAAGTTGTGGTATCACAAGCATTTACTTTCTGCAGGTTCACAAGGCTTTTGTCCAGAATTTCTATATGAGCTGCTGTTCCTATGCCTTCAATTTTTAAATCGCAATCTACTTTTTCATAATGATCTCCAGTCCATTGCATGCATTGGTTTTGCGTTGATACGTAATATACTAAAAGGCACAATAAGAATAAACCACCTGCAATTGCAAAATATCTTGATTTGGTTGATGGTGGTTTGGGTGGTTTTGGTTTCTCCCCAATATCAACAAGTGATTGTATTGTTGTTGGCTTTAGTACTATTTTCTCAGGTTCTACCAGTTCAGGTTCTTCATCAGGAAAACTTGCAAATGAATCCATAATACTTTCAGGTTTCTTTTCTTCTATAGCTTCATTAGCTAAAACTTCTTTTTCAGGAAGATTGTTTCTAAGTTTATTTAACATTTTTACATCTTCTGCATCATGTTGTTTTTTAAACTCTTTAAAAGGTCTTGGCTGAAGGTCTACCAATATTGCCGCTAATTGAATAGTGTCTTCGGCTGGTTTGTCAGTTCTACCTAAAAAAAACCTCTTAACTGCTTCTAATTTATTCAGCTCATCATCTCCAAACAAGTTTTTTTTATCCTTATCGAATGGAAAATCAAAAAAAGATTGAAAAGCAATTAAGTCATCTTTACTATTATTTGCATCAAATCTTTTTACACACAAATTTCTAAGATTTGCTGATGTAGGAGAATTCAAATTATTTGAATAATCTCCATTTTTTTCCTCTTCATATTTTGCTTTAATAGCATTTTTATAATCTTCAAAAGTATAGTTTGACATACGCTTTTTGACTTTTTAAAACTTTTTCTAATGTACTTTTCTCGACTTTTTGCGACTTTTTGTGACCTTCTAAAACTTACACTGACTTTAAAAAAAATCATTCGACTTTCCTGACTTTCTGAACGATACAGGCTTAAAACGGTTGTTACTTTGCCTCAACAAAACCAGTTATCGTTTTGATCTGCAGGTCAAAAACAAATGTACAAAACTGGTTCTATTAAAAAGTGCGGAAAACCGTAAAACGGAGTTTATTCCGGGAAGTATAAATAAAATTTTATAGTTCTACGCACTTCACTTCCCAAACAAAATTGGTGTTGCCTTAACAAGATTCAGAATAGTTCTGAACAGCAATACCATGTTCAACTTTTAAATCATAAAAAAAATGAAAACATTATATTTATTGGGAGCGTGTGTCCTATTGTCAACTACTTTATTTTCTTGTACTGCTGATGAATTAGAAACTCCTGCAACTAAAACAGAGATAAAAAAAGAACCTATTCCGGCGAACACTACGCAGGCAACTGGTCCGGAAGATGATATAATTGTTATTCCGCCACCAAAAAAATAACAAATAAAAAGAAATAATATTCTTTAAATTCTTACATTCGGGGAAAGTACCATTTATGATACGGTCCCCGTTTTTTTATATTTTTATTTTACTATTTGTTTTTTCCTGCAAAGAAAAAACAAAAACCAATGGCAATAATAACCAAATAAAAGAACAAGGGCTCGTTCTGAGAGATAAAGCAATTGCACAACTTGAAGCAAAAAACTATAATAATGCATTTTATTATTTCAATAAGTCTAAAATCACCTATGAGAAAATAAAAGACAGTGCAAATATTATTTTCAATCTCGCGCAAATGGCATCTATTCAACAAATCAATGGTGATTATTACGGAAGCAAAGAAACCCTTACTGAGGCTCTTCCTTATGTAAAGAAAAAAGATATTTACAGTGCTGCAATTAATAATTTATACGGAATTGCCGATAAAGAACTTTTTATCTACGACAGCGCCATTCATTATTATAATGAAGCTTTAAAAGACTCTAATGATGATGTTGCAAAATTATCTCCACTAAATAATATTGCTGTACTCTACACGCTTCAAAAAAAATACGATAAAGCAATTGCTATTTTAGAATCTGTCCTTACTCAAAAAGAAATCTCTAAAAAAAGCAGAAATCGGGTTTTGGATAATCTTGGATTTGCTTATTTCAAAAAAGGACAAAATGAAAAAGGCTTAGCTCTAATGAATGAAAGCCTTACTAATAGAAAACAATCAGGCGATTCGTATGGAAGTATTGCCAGCAATCTGCATTTAGCCGAATATTATGCAGATAAAAATTCTCAAAAGTCAAATCAATATGCCTTAGAAGCGTATCAAACTTCTACAGAACTGCGTAGTATAGACGAACGATTGGATGCTTTATCCTTTCTTATTACAAATAAATCAGGAGCCGGAAACCCTGAATATGCTCAAAAGTTTGTTTTTCTTAATGATAGTATCATCAAAATCCGAAACAACTTTAAAAATAAATTTGCCAAAATCAAATACGATTCTAAAAAGGAAAAAGAGGAAAACCAGAAATTACGATTGCAAAAAGCTGAAAATGAAGCTGCGCTTCAACAATCTGAAAATGAAAAGATTTTATTTCTTTCCGGATTTATAATTCTTGGCTTAGTTCTGTTTTTTGTAAGTAAAAACCATGAAAACAAAAAAAGAATTATAAAATTAGAAACGGCTTACGATACCGAAACCAGAATTGCCAAAGATATTCATGATGAACTGGCAAATGATGTTTTTAACAGCATCACTTTTGCGCAGACGCAATCACTCACAAATACAGATGTGAAAGAAAATTTAATTCAAAAATTAAATCATATTTATACCCGCGTTAGAGGAGTTTCTAGAGAAAATAGTGAAATTGACACCAAAGCAAATTATTCTATTAACTTAAAAGAAATGCTCTCAACTTATAATAGCGAAAACACAAACGTTATTATAAATGGTATCGAAAAAGTAAACTGGGATGTAATTGACGATATTAAAAAAGTGGCTATTTATAGAGTTTTACAAGAATTAATGGTCAACATGAAAAAACACAGTGACGCACCTCTAGTTGTTGTAAAGTTTGAAAGCAACGGAAAAACGGCTTTTATTGACTATACGGATAACGGAAAAGGCTGCGAAAAATCAAAAATTATAAAAAATGGTTTGCAAAATATGGAAAACCGTATTTTGGCCATAAAAGGAACTATTACTTTTGACACTGAACCCAACAAAGGTTTCAAAGTAAAAATATCCATGCCTAAATAATTTTCTATGTTCAAAAAAGTACTAATTGCAGAAGATCTTGATGCGATCAATTTAGGAATTCAACAAGTTCTTAAAGATTTAGATATTGTAGATTTCCAACATTCAAAATATTGTGACGAAGCATTTTTAAAAATACGTGCAGCAATTAATCAAAAAGAACCTTATGATTTGTTAATCAGTGATCTTTCGTTTAAAGCAGATCATCGCGAAATAAAAATTGCCAATGGCGACGAACTGGTTCAGAAAGTGCGCGAAATTCAGCCTGATATTAAAATTCTGGCTTATTCTGTTGAAGATAAAAGTTACCGTATTAAATCGCTTTTTGAGAATGCCGATATTGACGCCTTTGTCATAAAAGGTTTAAATAGTATTGAGGAACTAAAAAAAGCAATTCATTTAATCTCAGCTTCTGATGAAAAGTTTATTTCAATGGAAGTGGCATCGGCTTTAAAGGAAAAAAACAACTATGAAATTGACGATATTGATATTAAAATTCTAAAGTTATTAGCTGACGGAACTTCACAAGATGACATTATCGATATTTTTAAAAGCACTGATATAAAACCCAATAGTAAAAGCGCCATAGAAAAAAGATTGTCTAAACTAAAAGACTTTTTTAAAGCCAACAATACCGTTCATTTGGTAGCCATTGCTAAAGATATGGGAATCGTTTAAAATTTGCTTTCACTACTATTACAAGCTCCTTCGGGGCTTTTTTTATTTCTGAAATTTAATTTTGATGGATTATGGATTTCCGTAAAATACTGGTTTTGATTGGGTTTACTTTTGGATTATAATTTCAAATCAATTACCCATGGAAATCAACATTCAACTCAAATCATTAGCAGACAAAATAAATCAGCTAAAAAGTAAAATTGAAACCGAGGAATCTACAAAACATGCTTTTATTTTGCCGTTTATTCACATTCTTGGATATGATGCTTTTAATCCGCTTGAAGTAGTTCCCGAATTTACAGCTGATCTTGGCTTAAAAAAAGGAGAAAAAGTAGATTACGCAATCTTTCAGGATGGAGAGCCAATAATGATTGTAGAATGTAAAAGCTGGAAAGAAAAACTGACAGTTCATAATTCGCAGTTATTCCGTTATTTTCATGTAACAAAAACAAGATTTGCTCTTTTAACTAACGGAATTACCTATCAGTTTTTTACTGATTTGGACGATCAGAATAAAATGGACGAAAAGCCTTTTTTGGAATTTGACATTTGCAATCTTAAAGAAAATACAATCAACGAAATTGCAAAATTTCACAAAGCCAATTTTGATGTTAATAACATTGTAAACAATGCTAGTTCCCTAAAATATATTAAAGAAATTAAAAAATTGATTAAAGCCGAATTAGAAGAGCCTTCTACCGATTTTACAAAATTGTTTGCCAATAAAATTTATACAGGCAGATTGACTGAAAAAGTGGTTGATGAGTTTAAAGATTTAGTTCAGAAATCAGTAAATCAATTTATCAATGATAAAATTAATGATCGTTTAAATGCTGCTCTGACAAAGGAAACTATTAAACAACAAGATCAGGAAATAACAGTAGATGAAGATGATACTAAAATCAATACAACTGAAGAAGAACTTGATGCTTATCGTATTGTAGTTGCGATTTTACGTCGAAAATTGCCAACAAACAGAATTGTCTATCGCGACACACAATCTTATTTTGGAATTCTTCTGGATGACAACAATCGTAAACCTTTATCAAGACTTCATTTAAATGGCAGCAAAAAATACATTAGCCTTTTTAATGACAATAAAAATGAATCGAAAATTGCGATTTCATCTATTGATGATATTTATCAATATGAAAAAGAATTATTAGAAACCGCAGCTCTTTACGAAACTGATTAAAATCAAGTATAAGTACGCATTTCAAGGAAAATAATTCTAGCTAGATTTATTCCGACTTTCTAACCAAAACCATAATTCACATTGCCTATGCAAAAAAACTACTTTACCTTAATTTTATTACTGTTTTTATTCTCCTGCAAAAGAGTTACTACACCGCAGCCGCAGCAAGTAAGTACATTCTACAAAGCGGCAGTTACAGTAGATGATCGAAAAACTATTACGCCAGAAGAAGCCAAAACCTATCATCTCGATAAAAAATATCACTATGAGTACAGAACAGGAAATCCGGGGCATTATGAGTATAATTATGACGTAAAAGGAATCAATACCAAAGGCGATTCGGTTTTTGGGAATATCAATGTTCAGGATAAACTTGGTGCCGGTGTATTAATTAGCGATAGTCTCCCAGATATTGAAATTAAAACAGAATGGATCTCCTACGGAAAACTAAAAGCGATTGATAGTAATGGGAATGAATACAGTTTAATTGTTAAATAAGTCTTTTCAATGAAATACACTTTGCTTCTTTTATTTGTTTTATTAACTTCTTTTCGGCCTCCTGAATCAAATGTATTTATTTGCGGACCATCTGGAGCAAAAAAATACCATTACAATGAAAATTGTCGTGGATTAAGTGCCTGTCGACACGAAGTGGTAAAAACATCCCTAAAACAAGCACAAGGTTACGGTCTCACGCTTTGCGGATGGGAAGATTAAAAAGCATGTTTAAATCTTATTTAATCATTTGATAATAATCACTTTACAATTAATTCACATTAGTTTTATTAATTTGAATAAAACTAAAAGTTATGAAATTCTTTAATCTAAATTTCCTGGTTTCATTCAAAGAGTGGCTTTTTTTAAGAGCAATGCAATCTTCTTTCCTACATTAATAAATCATATTATAAAGGAAAGTATACCTGAATGAATAAAATTGAAAAGTCATTTCTGAACAAAAACCAATTTGGCGAAGATTTCTTGTGGGGTGTTTCTACCGCCGCTTTCCAAATTGAAGGTGCACATGATGCGGATGGAAAAGGTTCTTCTATCTGGGATGTTTTTACAGCCCAAAAAGGAAAAATCAAAAATGGACATCACGCTATAACTGCTTGCGATTTCTACAATTCTTACCAAACCGATATCGATCTCATTCGGGAATTAAATATTCCTAATTTTCGATTTTCAATCAGCTGGACCAGAATTATGCCAACTGGCGTTCATCCTGTAAATCAGGCGGGAATTGATTATTATAATAAAATCATCGATTCTTTACTGGCGCAAGGTATTGAACCCTGGGTTACGCTTTATCATTGGGATTTACCACATGCTCTTGAAGAAAAAGGCGGCTGGACCAATCGGGAATCGGTTTCCTGGTTTTCAGAATACGTAGCCGTTTGTGTGAAACATTTTGGTGATCGTGTAAAAAACTGGATGGTGATTAATGAACCTTCTGTTTTTACCGGAGCCGGATATTTTTTAGGTATTCACGCTCCGGGGAAAAAAGGCATCACAAATTACCTAAAAGCCATGCATCATGTTACTTTGGCAACGGTTGCAGGCGCAAAAAAAATTAAAGAAAATATCCCAAATGCTAATATAGGAACTACTTTTTCCTGCACTCATATTGAACCTTTCTCTCAAAGTCAAAAAGATATCGAAGCTGCAAAACGCGTTGATACTTTACTGAACAGAACTTTTATAGAACCGCTTTTAGGACTTGGTTATCCGCAGGGAGATTTGCCGGTTTTAAAAAAATTAAACAATTACATTTTACAAGACGACCTCAACAATCTGTCTTTCGATTTTGATTTTATCGGACTACAATGTTATACCAGAGAAGTTGTAAAATCTTCTATACTGATTCCCTACATTGGTGCTGAATTAATTAGTGCCGAAAAAAGAAATGTTATTTCTACTGAAATGGGCTGGGAAGTTTATCCTCCAGCTTTATATCATATTCTAAAAAGATTTAACAGCTACGAAGGCATCCGAAAAATTATAATTACCGAAAATGGTGCTGCCTTTCCTGATACCATAAAAAACGGAAAAGTGCATGACATTCAGCGTACTCACTTTATTCAGGATCATTTGGAACAGATTTTAAAAGCCAAAGAAGAAGGTCTGAATGTCGATGGCTACTTTGTCTGGAGTTTAACCGATAACTTCGAATGGGCTGAAGGTTACAACGCAAGATTCGGCTTAATTCACGTTGATTTTGAAACACAGAAAAGAACCATCAAAAATTCCGGATTATGGTTTAAGGATTTCTTATCTTAAATGTTTAACCGCAAAGTTCGCAAAGGTTAGAGCAAAACTTTTCGATTACTATTTTGCCACAGATTACTAGGATTAAAAGGATTTTAAATCTGTATTGCATTCCGATAGCTATCGGGAGCAAAGATTAATGCAAAATATTTTAATATAGCCCAAGGTTTCAATCTTGGGAACTCATATTGTGGAAAATCTTTGTGAACCCAAGGTTGAAACCTTGGGCTACGTTTTATATAGCGTTCGCAAGTTTTTTTTAGACAAAGCTTTGCGAACTTTGCGTTTATATGCGCAACTTAAGTTAAAAAATCCTGGCGCTCTTTGCGGTTAAGCTGACCTTTTGAAATCGTAGAATCCTTACTATTTAAACTTGTAATTCTGCTTTAAGATTCCAATATTTATTTTGCCATTACTATTTAAGTGAGTGATTACTCTAATATATTTTTCCTCAGGATATTTTACTTCAAAACTAAAAGTAGTATCTTTTGCTTTAACCTGAAGCAGATGTTCTCCTTCACCAGATGTCGAAAGATCTGCCGTTTCATAAGTTGGCAATCCTTCAGTTGCTTTTAAGTTAATTTCCTGTACTTTCTCTTTATCCAAAAATATTTCGAGTTTTAGGTTATCCAGTTTCATATCTGTTGGCTGTTCATAAGCAACAACATATTTTTTACAACCGAAAACACATAAAACAATTAATAACAGGAGAAGCTTTTTCATAAGATATTTTTAATATTTTATAAATATATAAAATTACTACAATTGAGTTGCAGGAAAAACAAGTTTTAGTACTTCCAAAATTATTTTTAACAACAACAAAAAAACGCCAAAAAAAAACGATTATTTCAGTAAAAAAAACGCTATTTTACTGATATTTACTAGGTTTAACGGATTTTTTTTCTTATCTTTATTATCTAAATAACAGTAAATATATGCCGAAAAACAAACTTTTTAAACGCCTAAATTACACTTCAAAAAATCATTCTTTTTACTGCTTCCTGCATTTTCTATTTCAAAATGCTATTTTATTTCATTTCGAAATTTTTCCTTTTAATCTCTTTTCTGCACAAAATACAAACATGCTGATGACACCAGAGCAACTGCTCCAACTGCAATCGTAATTATTTTGCGAGGATATATTTTCTGAGCCAATTTTTTAGAAAATAGTTCCTTAAAATTCAAAAAAAGACTTCCCTTTTTGGGAACCTCTTTTGACTCTTCATTTTCATTATTCACCAAAACTTTTTTCTCTATGCCTGCATTTTCAGCTTTTACTTCTTTGCCGACACTTTCAATTTGTTTTGCTTCTTCAATTCTGCATTTTTCATTAAACTTTTTAAAAGGCCGAGGCTGAAAATCAACCATAACTGCTGCAAGATTGATCGCATCGATATTGGATGGATCTGTTTCGCTTTTAAAGAAAGTCTCAATAGGTCTGAATTTATCTTTCTGTTCCTTAAACTTATTCTTTTTGGAATGATCGAAATCTAAGCAGAATAAATTTTTAAATACATTCAGATCATCTTGCGTTGGGGTGCTTTCGAAAATTAACCAACATAAATCTCGGAGTTTCCCTCGTGAAGGGCTATTTAAGTAATCGAAGTACTCGCCTTCTTTTTCGATCTCGTATTTAATCTTTATTCCTTTTTTGTACTCTTCTAATGTATTATTCATTTAGTATTTTTTAGAAACATCTTTCGACGCTGCATTTTTATTATTCACCAAAATATTTTTTCTATGCCTTTACTTTCGTCTTCTACTCTTTTTTACTTCAAATCTATACTATTTCTATATTTTTTTATAGTTCACAACCAACTTTTGTCGAATTTTTTGCATCTATTATTATAGAGATTTGTTTAGAATTAAATAACATTTAATAGAAAATCAGGCTTTGTAAATTCCTTTTATTGGGAATTCGTGGGAATCTCGGGAAAACGCGGGAATTCCGGGAATCCCTTATCAACAAAGGCGTAAAAGCTTCTTTTCTTTGCATAAGAAATTAGTTCAGGTTTTGTCTGCAGACTAAAACAAAAATATAAAACTAGTTCTAATTATCATTGTGGAAAACCGTAAGACCGGGTTTATTCGGGAAGTATAAATTACGCCTTACAGTTCTACACAAGTTACTTCCCAAAATCAATTTGGTATTGTCTTAACCAAAATCTGGATCATCCCGGACAGCAATACCTATGTCTAATTTCTAAATTAAATTAAAATGAAAAAACTAATACTTTTTATCGCTTTTGCGCTAATATTCACGATATTTTCTTGTACTCCTGATGAGTATGAGACTCAACCTAAAACGAAAATTGAAAAGGCAAAAACGCCTTTGCAAGCAGGTACTGATAATCCTGATGGTCCTGGTGATTCTGGTACGGGAGCAAACCCTCCAAAAAAGCCTTAATAAATATCTGATTTATTATCTATTAATTACTATTTTCGGGGAAAGTAAATTTATATGTTACGATCCCCGTTTTTCTATTTTGTTATACTACTTTTTCTTTTTTCCTGTAAGGAAAAAAAAACTCTTAATATTCACACAGAATCTATACAAAAAGAGGCACTTCGTTTACGAGATAAAGCAATTAAAAATTATGAAAAACAAAACTTTAATACCTCATTTTACGAGTTTAATAAATCCAAACAACTTTATGAAACTTTAAAAGACAGCGCTAACATTGGATATATCCTTATTCAAATAGCTTGTATTCAACAAGTCAATGGAGATTATTATGGTAGCAAAGAAACAATGACCGAGGCATTACCTTACACTAAGAAAGATATAACTTATATCGCTGCTATAAATAATAGATTAGGCATTGCTGATAAAGAACTTTCTCTTTATGATGATGCCATATTTTACTATAAAAAAGCTGCTAATGAATTAATAGATCCTATTGAAAAACAAGGCCCTTTAAACAATATTGCAGCTGTTTATATTCAACAAAGAAAATATGATAAAGCAATTACTCTTTTAAAATCTTTACTGACCAAAAAAACTTTAAAAGATAAAGCTCAAGCTACTAGAGAATCTATAATTATAGATAACTTAGGTTACGCTTATTTTAAGAAGGGAATGGACGAAAAAGGATTCCATTTAATGACTGAAGCGCTCCAACTAAGAAATGAAATTACGGACACTTATGGAAGCATTGAAAGTTATCTGCATCTTGCGGATTATTATTCTAAAAAAGATGTTCTGAAATCAGATCAAAATGCCCTCGAAGCTTACAATACGGCCACAAAACTAAATAGTGTCGACGAAAGACTGGAAGCGCTCCAAATTTTAATTTCTAATGATAATAGCTCTAATACCCCTAAATATACACAACACTATTTTAGAATAAACGACAGTATTATAAAAGTTAGAAATAACTTTAAAAATAAATCTGCTAAAATTAAATACGATGCTAAAAAGGAAAAAGATGAAAACGAAAAACTTCGTTTAGAAAAAGCAGAAAACCTTTTATCGTTACAAAAAGCAAAATATCTGCGAATTGTATTTGTAATTGTTTTTATCTTTTTGGTGATTCTAATCGCCATTTTAATCCGTTATTATAAAAATAAAAATAAGGCTATAGAATTTAAAAGTTCGTATGATACTGAAACCCGAATTGCCAAAAAATTACACGATGAACTTGCAAATGATGTATTTCAGGTAATTGCTTTTGCTGAATCTCAGCCATTATCTAAAGAAAACACCAAAGAGAATCTTCTGCAAAAATTAGATGATATCTACGGACGTGTAAGAGGAATTTCCAGAGAGAATAACAAAGTTGACATTGGCTTACATTTTACTAAAAGCTTAAAAGAAATGCTTTCAGCCTACAATACGGCCGACAGAAATATTATGACCACTAATTTAGAAAGTATAAACTGGGAAATTATCGATGATATAAAAAAGATTACAATTGGCCGGGTTTTACAAGAATTAATGGTGAATATGAAGAAACACAGTAAGGCAAATCTTGTTGTAATAAAATTTGAAACAGATCAAAAATCAATCTTCATAAACTATACAGATAACGGTGTAGGGTGCAAAAAAACAGAGATTTCAAAAAACGGTCTTCAAAATATAGAAAACCGTATTCAGGTCGTTAAAGGAACTATTGAATTTGAAACAGAACCTGACAATGGTTTTAAAGCAAAAATCGTTATCCCTAAATAAACAAAAGCCTTTCAGATCTATATTGAAAGGCTTTTGTTTTTTAATAAAATATATTCACTTAAAAGCCATAAAAAAACCTTCCAGAATTTCACTTCTGGAAGGTCTTCCCTACTAATAACTAATTAAATTGGCATTCTACTTCCAACCTCCGCCTAAGTCTCTGTAAACATGAACTGCAGCGTTGAGTTGTTCTTTTTTAGTATCGATCAATTCTAATTTCGATTCTAATGCATCACGTTGTGTCATTAAAACTTCAAAATAATCTACTCTAGCCGATTTAAATAAATCGTTAGAGACGTCAATTGATTTGTTTAATGCATCAACTTGTTGTGATTTCAGATCATAACCTTTTTGCAGGTTATCGATCTTAGAAAGCTGATTAGATACTTCTAAATAAGCGTTTAAAATAGTTTTATCGTAATTGTATAATGCCTGAAGTTGTCTTGCATTTGCACTCGCAAACTCGGCTTTTATAGCATTTCTGTTAATTAATGGCGCAGCAAGATCTCCCGCTAACGAATACAAAAGTGATTCCGGAAACGTAAACAAATAAGATGGTTTGAATGCCTGAACTCCAAATGCCGCAGAAATATCAAGTGACGGATAAAACTCGGCACGGGCTACTTTTACATCAAGTTTGGCTGCGATTAATTGTAATTCTGCTTGTTTAACATCTGGACGATTCATTAACATTTGAGACGGAATACCTGCACTTACTGAAGCTGGCAACAAAGTCAAAAAGTTGCTGTTTGTTCTTTTAATTTCCTGCGGATAACGTCCTAACAAGAAATTAATTTTATTCTCTGCTTCTTTAATTTGCTGCAAAATATCAAACTCCATACTTTTTGAAGTCAGAACCTCAGCCTGAAATTTCTGTACTCCAAGTTCTGTAGCTCTCGCCGCCTGCTTTTGAATTTTTACAATTTCCAAAGCGTTACTTTGCAACGTAATTGTTTGTTTTACAATATCCAGCTGACTGTCTAAAGCCAATAACTCGTAATAAGAATCGGCAATTTCGGCGATAAGATTTGTTACTACAAAGTTTTTTCCTTCAACTGTTGCTAAATATCTGTTTAAAGCAGCTTTTTTAGAATTGCGCAGTTTTTTCCAGATATCTACTTCCCAGTTAGCATAAGCCGCAATAGTAAAATCTCCAAGCGGATCAGGTGTTTCTACTCCGGGTTTAATTTCAGTAGTGGCATCACCAGCCCCCTGGCTGGTATACCTTCCTACTTTTTCTACTCCAGCTCCGGCACGAATACCAACTTGAGGTAATAAAAGCCCTTTACGAACTCTAACGTCATTCTTTGCGATTTCGATTTCCTGCAGCGTCATGTTTAACTCCTGATTGTTTTTCAGGGCTACATCAATCAAATCGACAAGGTTTTGATCCTTAAAGAAACTTCTCCATTGTAAAGTTGATGTATTTGTTGTGTCCTGAGTGGCAGTAGCACCAAATGATTCAGGAACTGGCGCACTTGCGGTTGCAGTCTCTGCAACAGGAGCTTTACAGCTCGCTACTACAAGACACAATCCTAATGCAACGCCATATTGATATGTTTTGAATTTATACATGATTGTTGTCAATTTCTTCAGTTAATGGGTTTTCTTCTTCATGTTTAACCAATTTGTGTTTCTCTGCAATTCTTGCGAATATGTAATACAATCCCGGAATTAAAAATACCCCACAAATAGTTCCTATAAGCATACCTCCTGCCGCAGCAGTACCAATTGTTCTGTTACCAATTTTACCAGGACCAGTTGCAAACGCAAGCGGAAGCAAACCGGCAATAAACGCAAATGAAGTCATCAAGATAGGACGAAACCTCGCTTTTGCTCCTTCCATTGCAGCTTCAAGTACTGATTTTCCTGCTGCATGTCTCTGAATCGCAAACTCTACAATCAGTACCGCATTTTTACCTAGTAAACCAATAAGCATTACCATAGCAACCTGAGCGTAGATATTGTTCTCTAATCCTGTAAATTTCAATAAAAGAAATGCTCCAAAAATACCTGCTGGTAAAGAAAGAATAACTGATAATGGTAAAATAAAACTCTCATATTGAGCTGCTAATACCAGGTAAACGAATCCTAAACAGATTAAGAATACCCAAATAGCCTGATTACCCTGAGCCACCTCATCGGCAGAAATACCAGCCCAGTCAATATCATATCCTCTTGGTAGTTTTTTCTCTGCAACTTGCTGAATTACTTTAATGGCAGTACCAGAACTATAACCCGCAGCCGGAGAACCACTAATTTGTGTAGAAGTGTACATATTATGACGAGTAATTTCCGAAAGTCCGTATACTTTTTCTAATTTCATAAAAGCAGAATAAGGTACCATTTCATCGCGATCATTTTTTACATACAATTTCAGGATATCATCTGGCTGCGCACGATATTCCGGTGAAGCCTGAACAATTACTTTATAGTTGATTCCGAATTTAATAAAACTGATTTCGTAGTTACTACCCACAAGAGTTGACAAAGTATTCATCGCATTTTCGATAGAAACACCTTTTTGTTGCGCCAAATCATTATCGACTTTCATCATGTATTGAGGGAAACTCGAGCTATAAAAACTGAATACATTTGATAATTCCGGTTGTTTGTTCAATTCTGCAACAAAATCGTTATTTACCTTCTCCATTCTTTTATAATCTCCAGAACCTGTCTTGTCCAGCAAACGAAGTTCAAATCCTCCGGCAGCACCATATCCAGGTACAGCTGGCGGTTGGAAGAATTCGATATTTGCACCAGCAATATCTTTACACTTTTCTTCCATTTGCTTCATGATCTCAACAACAGATTCTTTTCTGTCGCTCCAGTCCTTCAGGTTGACCAAACAAGTTCCTGAGTTAGCACCAGTACCTTCAGACAGAATTTCATATCCTGCTAACGAAGAAACTGATTTTACTCCATCTATTTCTTCAGCAATTTTTTGAACGCGCTCTGCAATATTATTTGTTCGCTCTAATGATGAACCCGGAGGGGTCTGAATAACAGCATAAAACATTCCCTGATCCTCATTTGGAATAAATCCGGAAGGAACTGAACTACTAATGATCCATGTTCCGATACAAAAACCAATTAAAGCAACAAATGTCACTACTCGTCTATCAACAATTTTTGCTAATACATTTTGGTATTTGCCTTGTGCTAAATTGAATTTTTCATTAAAAGCATCAATAAATCTGTTTGCAGGAGTTTTCTTTTTAGGTTGTCCGTGATTATTTTTCAACATCATTGCACAAAGTGCCGGTGTCAATGTTAATGCCACAATACCAGAAAGGATAATCGCAGTTGCCATAGTAACCGAGAACTGTCTGTAAAACACTCCAACAGGACCAGACATAAAGGCAACCGGAATAAATACTGCCGCCATCAGGAAGGTAATCGCTACAATTGCCCCTGCAATTTCATGCATCGCTTTTTTCGTTGCTTTAAATGGAGACAAATGCTCCTCTTCCATCTTGGCGTGAACGGCTTCAATAACCACAATCGCATCATCGACGACGACTCCAATTGCCAATACTAAAGCAAATAATGTAATTAAGTTTAACGAAATATCGAAAAATGTCATGAACACAAAAGTTCCAATCAACGATACTGGTACCGCAATTGCAGGAATAACAGTTGATCTCCAGTCACCAAGGAAAAGAAATACTACTAAACCAACCAGAATAAAGGCTTCCACCAAAGTGTGAATTACTTTTTCTATAGAAGCATCAAGGAATTTAGAAACGTCATAAGAGATTTCATAATCCATTCCTTTTGGAAATTTTTGTTTGATTTTTTCCAATTTTGCTTTTACCTCTTCAATAACCTGATTTGCGTTACTTCCAAAAGATTGTTTTAATACAATAGCTGCAGATGGTCTACCATTCAAGTTAGAATAGATATCATACATCGAACTTCCAAATTCAACCTTTGCAATATCTTTCAAACGTAAAAGCTCACCATTTCCATTCGATTTCACCACAATATTCTCATATTGTTCTTTTGTTGTAAAACGTCCTGAATATTTCAATACATATTCAAATGCCTGAGAACGTTTACCGGAACTTTCTCCCGTTTTACCTGGAGAAGCCTCCAAACTCTGACTTGATAATGCTTCCATTACCTCATCGGCAGAAATTTTATAAGCTAACATACGGTCTGGTTTCAACCAGATACGCATTGCGTACTCACGTGTTCCTAAGATATCTCCCGAACCAATACCATTTACCCTTTTTAATTCTGAAAGTACGTTGATATCGGCATAGTTGTACAAGAACTTCATATCGGTATTTTTGTCTGTACTGTAAAGATTCACGTACATCAACATACTTGGTACTTCTCTTGTAATTTTAATACCTTCTCTAATTACTAACGGAGGAAGTTTATTTGTTACCGAAGCAACACGATTCTGAACGTTAATTGCCGCCTGATTAGGATCTGTTCCTAAGTTAAATACAACTTTTATCGTAGCCTCACCATCATTTCCGGCATCAGAAGCCATATATTTCATTCCGGGAACACCATTTAAGGCTCTTTCTAACGGAATAACAACGGCCTTGATCATCAATTCACCATTAGATCCCGGGTAATCTGCAGTAATATTTACCATCGGTGGTGAAATCGTCGGGAACTGAGTAATAGGTAAGCTCAATACCGACAGAATTCCTAAAAAGACAATGATCAGCGATATTACTATCGACAGAACTGGTCTTTGTATAAATTTATTAAACATTTTTATATTTTTTTAATGATTAAACCAGCTAATCTATTCTGCTTTTACGCGTAAATGTTTCATTACCTCCTGAGGTGCCTGGTATTCATATTTAATTTTGTCGTTTTCTTTTACTTTTTGAACGCCTTCTAGTAAAATCTTATCATTTTCAGAAAGACCACTTTTAATAACGTATAAGTCAGGAACTTCACCTGTAATTGTAATTTCTCTGGAAGTCACTTTATTGTTCTTGTCTACAACAAAAACATATTTTTTATCCTGAATTTCGTAAGTCGCTTTTTGCGGAATTACAATAGCGTTTTTAAGAGGCAGATACATTTGAACTTGTCCTGTTTCACCATTTCTAAGTAATTTTTCAGAGTTAGGGAATCTTGCTCTAAAAGCGATATTTCCTGTTTCGTTGTTAAACTCACTCTCAATTACTTCAACATTTCCTTTATGCTTAAATGTATCTCCATTCGCCAAAACCAAATTAACTTTAGTCTCTGCACGATCCTGAACATCAGTTTGATACTGAAGATATTCCGGCTCAGTAACATTGAAATAAGCAAACATCTGACTGTTGTCTGAAAGACTGGTCAATAATTCGCCTTCATCGATAAGACTTCCAAGTTTTAAAGGAATACGGTCAATTGTTCCGTCAAACGGAGCTCTGATTTCTGTAAATGATAAGTGTAATTTTGCTAATGAAACCTCAGCTTTTGCTGATTGCAGTTTTGCCTGAGCAACACTAAGTTCGTTTTTTGAAACGATATTTTTATCTGCTAAAAGTTTAGCGTTTTGAAGTTCAATTTCAACTGATTTTTGTTCAGCCTGTGCTTTAAGCAATTCAGCCTGATACATGTTTGGCATAATTTTGAACAACAATTGTCCAGCTTTAACAAACTGACCTTCATCAACATAAATGTTTTGTAAAAACCCTTTTTCCTGGGCACGGATTTCAATATTTCTCACAGATTTAATCTGTGAAACATATTCTTTGGTAAACGAAGTGTCAATTTTTACCGGATTTGTTACCGTAAATGTTTCCACTTCTTCTTTTTCTTCTTTTTTAGTTGTACAACTAGTAAGGCACACAAAGGCAATTAAGCCTGTGAACAAGATAATTCTTTTCATGATTGAGTTTGGAAATTAAGCGATTGAATGCTTGGAATACAGTGATTCCTTTAGATGAAAAAATGCATCAGACACCAAATAGTTATAACTTAACTTTCATATAAGAAGAAGTAGAAAAAATATACATCAACAAGATATGCAGGATTACAACCAAGGTAACCGATGTATACTAATAAATCAAATTCTTAATACTCTCTGAGTAATGTAGATAGGATTTGAATGCCAAAAGAAAGGCGTAGAAATTTTTAAACGATTGGAATCATTTGCAGCAGATTGATCTGAAAGTGCCAGATACAATGCATCCACCAAACTGAACGAAGCAGCAAAAAACTTACTTGTAAGCAAATTAGCATCATCATTCCCAAGAAGGTCTTCTTCAAGATCGATATCAGCATTATCCTCCATTACTGAAGTTCCGCGATCCTGACGTGTGAACTTAACTCTGTGTTTATGTTCAAGATTATGATGTTTAGAAAAAGTATTAGCACTAAGATATTGCCCTCCGCCTAGCAGAAGGAAATTCATGAATACTAAAAATACTATTAACTTTCTCATTTGGGTGCGAAAGTAATAAAAGATTGCAAGAAAAAAAATAAAATAAGAAAGTCTTAACATGTAGCGTTAAACGAAAACGTTTTCAAATTTTTTTCGCTTTTTATTTCGCAAATATGGGGGTGATTTTATGCTTAAACAGTAACTAATTAATGAATGGAAAATGATTTTTGAATCAAAATAAAAAGACAAAACAAAGAAACTACAGAATTCGTAAATATCTGATGCTGTTATTTTTATTTCTAAATTTTCCGTTTCATTTTTCAAGTAAAATTTCCATTATAGTAAATTCCTGACCTTCTTTACTGAAACTTTTATGCGTGTCAATCATGCCGAATTTTTCATAAAATGATTTTTTATTCGATCGTGCATTACACCAGATTTTGCTTATATTTTTATCTTTTGCAAAATTAAAAATATACTTAAGAAGTTCTGAAGCGATACCTTTTCCCTGATATTCTTCTAACGTTGCCAGTTTTCTAAACTGCATTTCATCATCGTTAAAAAAACAGGAAACTATAGAAACTAATTTATCTTCATCAAAAACACCAAAATGAAATCCTAAATCATCCTCTTTTAATTGTACAAATTCAAAGGGTTGATCCGGCCACATTACTTCATGTCTAATCTGCCACGTTTGCGAAGGTTTAATTGCAATGATTTTCATTTTTACTGATAATATTGAGTTTCATCAAATTTACGGCATTTTGCAATTATAATCTCTCTTGACAATCAAAACATCAGATATCTCATTATCAAAAACATAACAAAAAATAAATCAGAAAAATCATTCTATTGTAATTAATAATAATTATTTTTATGGATCAAAAAAATAAATCCAGTTATGAAAAAATTCATTTTAGCAGTGTTATTATGTATTAGTGTAAATGGTTTTGCACAATTAATACAAGTTGGCCCACAATTTTCTACTAATATTACCTCGGTTATTACTGATGATTTTAGCTCTAAAAGTTCTGGCACAGGTGTTGGTTTTGCAGGGTTTGTAAGAGTAAATCTGGCTCTTTTTTATGCTCAGGGTGAATTTGGATATACAGAATCTAAATTTAGCGTATCGCAAACAGGAATTGGAGAAACTGATTATGACTTAAGTGGAACAGATGCTACATTAATTGCAGGGATTAAAATTATTCCGTTAGGAAAACTTGGAAATGTGAGAGTTTTTCTGGGATATAACTGGAAAAATTATTCTAGTATAGATGCAAGTAACAGTCTTAACTATATTGCATTGGAGAGAAACAACAGCAGTTTTCTAGGTGGTGCCGGAGTTGATTTATGGAGATTTACAATAGATTACCGATACCTTGCCGGTGTTACAGATCTAGATCCTTCAGGAAGAAGCATTAAAACCGGAATCTCAAATTTCTCTGTTGGTTTTAAATTCCTGTAAAATTGAATTACAGCATATAAAAAAAAGGGAATCAAAATTTGATTCCCTTTTTTTATTTTACTTTAACAAAGTATCGCTCTATATTATCACTTTTAATGATTTCAACACCGGTTTCCGTTTTTTTAGCAATATTTATAACACGTAGCACATCTCCGTTTTCACCCAACAAACAGTTCCAAATTGTTCCGTCTGAAAGAATAATATCCGAAAACAATGCATCTGAAGCGTCTTTGTTATAATACTTTAAATCCTCAGAACTAGTCATTTTTTTTGCTTTTGTTTTTTTATTCACTTCATAAAACAAAATTTTATATGCTGTTATTTCTACTATTTCTTCTGTCTCTGACTGACTAACGGCTGTAGTTGCTGCTTGCGACCAAACTGGATTATCGCCTGTCATTCTCCAGGTACCAAGAACCTGATCCATCATATTTTTTCTTAAAATAGTTTTTATTGCATCTACTTGTTTTGTAGACTCTTTACCTAAATCATTTTCAGGTTTAATTCTTGATGCAACAGAAAATAAATCTAAAGCTTTTTTTAAATCATCTTTTTTATAACAAGACACTGCCAACTCGTATCTACTTTGTTGAAATGCAGTCTTCGGGTCTTTTTGAGCGAAAGTCTTAAATGATAGTAGAATTATTAAGACAATAAAGTAGTTTTTCATTAATAATTTAATTGTTTTATTTTTTTTGCAAACGTAACGCATTAAATCGAAACTTTTTTACGGTTTTCCACATTTGTATTATTTTGACCTTAAAACATAAAAAACCTGCTATTTTAATACCAAAAAGACCTGATCTTTGACTTATTAATAAATTATGATATTATTTGTAATCATTTAATTACACGAAATAATTAGTTTTTTAAAAGTCTATCCAACTTTTCTCGCGTTTCTGTGAAGTTTTTATCCAACACAAGCGCTTTTTGATAATTTAAGATAGCATTTTTCTTGTCCTCATTTGCCTGATAAAAATCTCCAAGGGAATCATATACATTTGGACTTTGTGGATAATTTGCGACATTTAGTTTAAATAAATAACCCGCAAACTCCATATCTTTTTTTCCAAGCGATTGATATGCATAAGCGTTTACAGTACTTTCAGGTATACTTACAGTATAGCCCATATGTTTTGAAACGTCTTCAAAATGTTTTTCGATCTTAGAAAAAACTGTTTTATTAAAATTAACCCGATCAGATATCGAAAGTTTAAGCTGATTGAATTTAAATAGAAACCGTATTGCATCATAAGTTGCAATTAATGGCACTGATCCGTGATTATCTTCATTATAATATTGGTATTGATAATTGAGGTTGCTTTTTTTATTCTTATTCAAAAAATCATTCAGTTCCAGAATTGACCTGATATGTTTGGTAAAAGCGGTTGTGTCTCTCCTAACTTTTACAATATTCATATTATCATCCATAGTATTGGCAGCGGCCATAAATAAGGAAACGTTTGTCAAATTCTTAGTCGAAAGTTTCTTGGTTGTTTCTGCTAAAAATTTTTGATGATCCCACCACATACTAGGATCTATTGCCACATATGAATTGAATAAATTAGTATGATTGGTTAGAATATTTATGGCTGTTAATCCTCCAAAAGAATGTCCTATCAAAGTTTTGTATGGTGCTGTTGGATAAGTAGCATCAATGTACGGAATCAATTCTTTCTCCAGAAACTCAGCAAATTTTTCTCCTCCTCCAGACGCATCACTCAAAGATTTGTTTACAAATGGCTGATCAATATCTGAATGTGTTGGAGTTAAATCTCTGTTACGGTTTGTATTTGTAATACCAATAACAATCATTTCAGGGCAATTGGTGTTTCCGTTTATTTCGCTTAATTGTTCAATTATCCCCACAACAGAACTAAAATGGGCATCCCCGTCGAGTAAATAAACTACTGGATATTTTTGTTTTGCAAAACCTTTATTTTGTGCACTTCTTGGAAGATGTACCCAGATCTTTCTTTCTTCATTTAAAACTTTAGAAGAAATACTGTCAATAGTACCTATTTCGATTTTGGTTTTATTCTGAGCAAATCCTAAATTGGTTAATAGCAGAAAAAAACTAAATAGTAATAACAATTTTCTGTAAACATTCTGGTCATAATTAATCATAATGCGTTTGTTTTTAAAGTCCTATTAAATATAATAAAAAACCGCCTTCCAGTACTGAAAGACGGTTTTCCTGTAATTTTATTTTTTACTTAACTGACCAACTGTTATTTGCTGGCGTGGCATCCATAAAAAGACCTCCGTCAAGATTTACTTGTTTAATTTCTTTTTTTCCTTTTAAAATAATGGTAGCTGTTTTTTGATTTGCCTGCCAAACTCCAGGTGTCTGATGAACTGTTTCGGTTGTATTATCTGCATAAACAACATTTACATCAAACGGAATAGCGAAACCTCCTTTATTTTCTACAGAAATTACATTCTTAGAAACATTTTTTACCGAAATATCAATGTAATTATTAGTAAAGAACCAGTTATTAAAGAACCAGTTCAGATTTTTTCCAGAACCTGTATTCATCGAATTAAAGTAATCCCACGGAATTGGATGTTTTCCATTCCAGTTGTCCATATAATGATGCAATGCTTTTTTGAACAAATCGTCTCCAAGCATATCTTTTAAAGCCAAATAAGAAAGTGATGCTTTCCCGTAGGAGTTGTTTCCGTAACCTGCATCAGAAACCTGACTTGACATTGAAATAATCGGTTGATCTTCCTCTGTTGATGGATCATTTATATAATTTTCTACTCTAAAAGCTTTATAGAATTTATCAGCTTCTTCTTTTCCATGTTCAGCAATTCCAATTAAATATTCAAAAGTAGTTGCCCAGCCTTCATCCATAAAAGCATAACGCGTTTCATTGATTCCCATATAAAAAGGGAAATAAGTATGTGCTACTTCATGATCCTGAACCAATTGTGCAAATTTAGGATCGCCTAACTGAGAATCGTTACACATCATTGGGTATTCCATATCGGCAAAACCCTGAAAAGCGGTCATTTTAGAAAACGGATACGGAACTCCCGGCCAGCTATTAGAGAAAAAGTTCAGCGCATTCTGATTATTTTTTACCGAAGCCACAAAGTCAGTTCCTTTTATATCATAAGCCGCCTGAACACTTGCACGACGATTTGTTTTTTTATCTACCAATACACTACTTGCATCCCATAAATAATGATCGCTTAATCCGAAACAAACATCTGTAATATTTTTTGCTTCAAATTTCCAGACATTCCATTCGTTTTGTTTGGTTACTACGCCACTTTTCATTTCCTGTTCGTTGGCAATATGCATAACCTCATCGGTTAAATACGATTTTTTTAATCTTGCAGAAAATTCAGGTTGCAAAACCTCATCTGGATTTAATAAATCTCCCGTTGCATAAACCACATAATTTTTTGGTGCTTTTACAGAATAGGTGTAATCATTAAAATCGTTATAAAATTCAGCACGATCTGTATGTGGCAATCTGTCCCAAAAATTATAATCATCAAAAACCGAAACTCGCGGATAACTGTAGGCTACAAAAAAAGTAGTCTCGTCGATTTGTCCTTCTCTTCCGCTTTCTTTAGACAAAGGATAATTCCAGTCGATATTTATTGTAATTTTAGAATGAGGCAGAATTGCTTTATTTAGTTTAACATTTCCTACCGTTCCCCATTTTCTGGCATCTTCTTTATATACTTCGCCTTCCACTTTTAAAGATGTAATCGTAAGTCCGGCGCTTAAAAAATCATCGTTTACAGCCCCGCTTCTTGGCGACGATGGTTTATGAAGATTATTTACAAATCGAATAGGCAGATTATGCAAAGTATCATTACTGTTATTTTCATACACAATAGTTTCAGTTCCGCTTACTATTTTAGTCTTGGCATCAACCGTAATTTCCATAGTATATTTACCATGATTTTGCCAATAGTTTTTTCCAGGTTTCCCGTCCATTGAACGAGTACCTTTTGCGTAAGCCTCTTTTATATTTCTGGGCATATAGAGCTCTTGCGAAAAACCCTGCTGAGCCAGAAACAAAAATGAAATGAATAAGAAGTAAAATGGTGTTTTTTTCATAAGTCAATTTGAATTTTGATCGTTTTAATTGATTTATATATGACATGTTTTCTTAAATAATGTTACAAATTAGTAAAAATTAAATCTTTATTCTAAACAACACGTCAAAACTTATTCTCGATAACCATTGGAATATTACCAAAAAAAAACTTAGCCCCTCAGCGCCTTAGTACCTTAGAACCTCAAAAAAAAACCGTCCATTTCTAAGAAGAAAAAGACGGTATCTACAATTAATATATAACCTTTATAACTACAAAATATAATCGGTATTAATGAAATTTGATTCTTTGCTGTTTAGCAATTCCTGCAGAATTTCATTATTGTAAGCGATATCTTTTGAGGCTACGAACGTACGAATTGAAAAAGAACGCAATGCATCCGGGATACTTAAAGTTCCTACAGCAGAATCTTTACGACCTGTAAACGGGAATGCATCCGGACCACGCTGGCAAGAACTGTTGAGGTTTACGCGACATACCAGATTTACCAAAGCATCGATAAGCGGTGCCAAAGTTTTGATGTCTTTCCCGAACAAACTTACTTGTTGACCATAATTAGATTCAGCCATATCTTCTAATGGTTCCTGAATATCTTTAAAAGAAATAATTGGAACTACAGGACCAAACTGCTCTTCGTGATACACGCGCATTTTGCTGTTTACCGGATATAAAACTGCCGGAAAAATATAATTATCAGAATGCTTTCCTCCTTTTTCATTCAGGATTTTAGCCCCTTTACTTGTTGCATCATCAATTAATCCCTGAATATAATGTGGTTTATCGGTCTCTGGAAGCGGAGTTAAAGCCACTCCTTTTTCCCATGGATTTCCGAAAGGCAAAGAATCTACTTTTTCAGAAAATCTTCTGTTAAATTCATCTGCTATAGATTCATGAACATATAATACTTTTAATGCTGTACAACGTTGTCCGTTAAAAGATAATGTACCTGTAATACATTCCTGAATTGCCAAATCTAAATCGGCATCGGGTAGAATAATCGCAGGATTTTTAGCTTCTAAACCAAGAATCAAACGCAATCTGTTTTTGTTAGGATGCTGATCTTGTAAAGCAATTGCCGATTTACTGTTTCCGATTAATGCCAAAACATCAATTTTTCCTGACTTCATAATAGGCGAAGCTACTTCGCGTCCTCTACCGTAAACAATATTGATAACGCCTTTTGGAAAACTGCTTCTAAAGGCTTCCAACAATGGCGAAATACATAAAACTCCATGTTTAGCCGGTTTAAAAATCACGGTATTTCCCATAATCAAAGCCGGAATCAGTAATGAAAAAGTTTCGTTTAAAGGATAATTATATGGCCCAAGGCACAATACAACACCAAGAGGTCCACGACGAATCATCGCGTTTACACCTTGTACTTTTTCAAAGTGCGAACTACGTCCGTTTAATTCCTTATAACTGGCAATAGTATCGTAAATATATTCAACTGTACGGTCAAATTCTTTTTGTGAGTCGCCCAGAGATTTTCCAATTTCCCACATTAAATATTTAACCACTTCCTCACGGGTCTCTTTCATTTGTTTCACGAAATTCTCCATGCACTTAATGCGGTCTGCCACTTTCATAGTTGGCCATAAACCCTGCCCTTTATTATAAGCAGCATTGGCAGCTTCAACAACTTCTGCCGCTTCTTTTTCTGCCATAAAAGGAATAGATCCCAATAAAGTTGGCGTATATTTTTCTGTAGAAGAAATAGTTGAAAACACAGGTGTGGTTTGTCCTGTCCAATGTTTTAATTCTCCATTTACAAGATAAGTATCTTGATTTATCAGGTTTTTAATCTGATATTCTTCGGGTATTAAACTCATAATCTGGTAATTTATGTTTGGTTATTAATAGCATTATAATGAAAAAAGAGGCTTTTTGTGCCTCTTTCTTCTATTTTATGGTTGTATGGTATCGCCTTCCCAGTCTAGTATACCTCCAAGTAAATTGTAGGCATTATTTATACCTAACTCATTCATAACCTGGCAAGCTTTTGCACTTCTGGCTCCAGAGCGACAATACACATAGTAGTTTTTATTTTTATCTAATTCTTCAATTTCATAAATAAAACCCTGACCTTTATTGATATCAATGTTTATAGCATTTTCAATATAGCCATCATTAAATTCGTCTTCAGTTCTTACGTCTAGAATAACTGCATTCTCGTCAGCAGCTAATTGATTAACCCAATCCTCTTGTGATAAATTCATAATAAATGTGTTTTTGTAAAATTACGACGTTTCTACCTATGAAAAACGTACCAAATGCGATTTCGATTATTATTCTCAGAAAACGTTTTAGAGAAATTATTATAATCAGTGAATTACAAATTTACTCACTATTTTTAAAAATTCACTCTACAAAATCGATAGAAAATAGGATTTTTTCATTTGCCTTAAATCCATCTTAAATATACTTTCCTGACAATTTATACCATTTCAAACTATTATCTTTACAAATTATTATAATTTTTAATTCGATTTTGATAAAAATATTCGCCACGAATTTCACGAATTCTCACGAATGAATTAGTGCAAATTTGCGCAATTCGTGGCAAAAAAAAGCAACATAATGCAACTAAAAGATATCTTTCCTAATTTCTCCAGCGACCTTATTGCTACAATTGAGGAAAACGGAAGCTTACAAAATTTTGAAGCCGGAACGATTTTAATGCGTACCGGACAATACATTAAAAACACCGTTTTAATTACCAAAGGAAAAATCAAGATTTACCGTGAAGGCGAAGATGGCGGCGAATTTTTAATGTATTATTTACAACCCGGACAAGCCTGCGCTATCTCGATGATTTGCACCGCAAAAAGTGAGAAAAGCCAAATTATGGCAAAAGTAGTTGAAGATGTTACCGTTATGATGATTCCACTACAATTGATGGACAAATGGATGATGGAACACAGATCGTGGTACGAATTTGTAATTGAAACCTACCGAAGCCGTTTTGAAGAAGTTCTCGAAGTGGTTGATAATATCGCTTTTCGTTCTATGGATGAGCGTTTGGAGTTTTACCTAAAAAGACATTCAGATGCCTGTGGCTGTTCTGAAGTTAATCTTTCGCATCAGGAAATCGCAACCGAATTAAACACATCGCGAGAAGTCGTTTCCCGTTTACTTAAAAAAATGGAACAAAGAGGTTTGGTTAAACTTAACCGAAACCAGATTGAATTATTAAACGTTTAATAGGCCACGGATTTTACGGGTTAAACGGGTTTACGCTGGTTTTTTTAATTCATTATCGTTTGTCACATTAAGTGAAGTCGAAATACTTTGCAGGGCTTCGACTTCGCTCAGCCTGACATTGGCAACTTTATACAACAAGAGATAAAAATTACTAAAAGTTTAATCGGCCACGGATTTTAAGGATTAAACAGGTTTTCGCTGTTTTTTTTTTAATTCATTATTGTTTGTCACATTGAGCGAAGTCGAAATGCTTTGCGGGCTTCGACTTCGCTCAGCCTGACATTCACAACTTACAAAATAAGAGATAAAAAATCCGTATAAACCCGTTCCATCCGTAGAATCCGTCTGCAATCAATTTCAACACATAGATACATAGTTATTCTGGTTCAATAAAAGGCGTTTCACTTTCATCAATGCACATAGACATAGCTATGTGTGGAAACTAGTTTCTTCCATAATCTTTATCTTGGCAAAAAATCTATGTTTCTATGTGTTTAAATTTTCTTTCTACTTCTGTGATAAATGTTACTGTAAATTTCTAATTAACGAAGCAACTTTGCATCAAAATAAATGCAATGGAATATATAGGCTATTTTGCTTCAATCATAATCGGGATTTCACTTGGGCTCATTGGCGGTGGCGGTTCTATACTTACTATTCCTATATTAGTGTATTTATTCAAAGTAAATCCGGAGCAGGCAACTTCTTACTCTTTATTTATTGTCGGACTAACGGCACTTTCCGGAAGTTACAGCCATTACAAAATGGGAAATCTAAAACTAAAATCGGCATTGTATTTTGCGATTCCGTCTGTGATTTCGATTCTGATTATCCGCGAAGTTATATTTCCACAAATTGCTTCTACCCTATTTTCTGTTGCATCCTATACCGTTTCAAAAGATTTCCTGATCATGATCGTATTTTCGATTTTGATGATAACAGCTGCAATATCTATGATCAGAAAAAACCAACCCGAAGTAAAAAGTACCGAAACCAATTATATTCAATTAGGATTTATAGGATTTATTGTGGGGATTATAACGGGATTTCTGGGCGCTGGCGGTGGATTTTTAATTATTCCCGCGCTTCTGTTTTTCGCCAAATTACCAATGAAACAAGCCGTTGGAACTTCCTTACTAATTATAACCATAAACTCATCAATAGGTTTTGCAGGCGATTTGTATATAGGAACTCCAATTGATTATCCGTTTTTACTAAGCGTTTCCGGAATGGCACTTTTAGGAATGATAGTAGGAAGCCAGTTTTCTAAAAAAATCGACGGCGCAAAACTAAAACCGCTTTTCGGTTGGTTTGTTCTCGTAATGGGATTTTATATAATTGCGAAAGAGGTTTTATTTTAGGTCAGTTTTTTTCACGCTGATTTTGCAGATTTAGGCAGATTTAAGCCGATTTTTCTAATTTTTTTTTTGATTTTAGTTTCACACTTGTAGAATCTTTTTCAAAACCAAGACTTAAAATGACTTTGATAAAAGCTTCAGTTTAAAGTTGATTTTCGCATTTTTGTCATTTCGACGAAGGAGAAATCACACTAGAAACTCCGCAATCAAAATCACCAATCTTTGTCGAATCCCGAATGTGATTTCTCCTTCGTCGAAATGACAATGATTGTGTTATTTTTTGTGTAAAACTAAACTTTCTTGCAATTTTGGTTTAAGTTTTGGAAAAGTATAGAAACTAAAAAATCCGTTTATTTTTGGGAATAAACGGATTTGTATTTTATATTTCTCTGGTTTTATTTTTTCAATAATTTTTCCAGATATTCTACCTTTTCTTTTTCTGCCTGAACTAAATCTTTTTCAGCCTGAACCAAACGTTCGTAAAGTTCGACCATTTTATCCAAAGGATTAAAAGTAAAAATAGGTCCAGATGCTCCCTGACCATTACTATGACTAACACTATTGTCGTAAAAGTTATTAAAGAAATTGAAAACAGATTCTTCCGAAAAATTTTCAATTGCTTCTACAGTAACGCCAAGTGCTTTTGCAATATCTAAAAGTCTTTCGTGATCCACTTTTTCACTCGCTTCAATATTTGAAACAGTCTGTTGACTAATGCCAATTTCAAACGCCAATGCTTCCTGCTTAATTCCTTTAAGCTCTCTAATTCGGCTTATGTTTCTTCCTATATGTTTTGGTTTTGCTATCGTGCTCATTATTCAAAGATATTTAAAATTCTTTAAAAATTTCTGTTTTGGTAAAATACAAGTCCATCTTGTTATAATACAATTTTCAGAAGATTTGCATTCAAAACAAAAATACAATTTTTCGCACAATTAATACTCTAAAACTAAAATCTGCTATATATTGACTAAACAAGTTTATTTCTTTGGGCGTTTCCTTCGGCCGGGCTATCCGCTAAATTCCCAATTAACAAAAACTACGGCTAAAAAGCCTTGTTTTTCTAAATCGGGAGATACCGCTTCTATCCCTAACGCAAAATAGAATCAAAAGACCTTTTCGTTATTATAGATTTCAATTTTAATATTGTATTTACAACATTAATAAATCCAATTGAAGCCTTTCCCGTTTCCATTTGAAAATCAAATGCCTTACCATAAACATCAATTATTCTAAAAACAGACAATTCTGGGTTATTTACCTTCCCTTTAAAATCACCATAAATAAGATTATCAATATCTTCAAATGATACCGAAATTATTTCTTTTTTATCTCTTTTTTCAATTATTTGACGAGTTGTAATAAGTGTTTTTGCATTTGAACTATTAACTTGAAAAATAGGAAGCTCATTTTCTTCAAGTTCAAATTCAATTGATATGTTCCCAACATGAACAGAAGAATAAAGCCATTCTTCAGGATTCATTACTTTTCTGTAAATAGCTGCACAAACAATATTTTTAATTGATTTATCTGTTTTCATATTGGGATTTATGAATTGCCTCCAGCTTTAGCTGGAGATTAACAAATCTATACAAAAAAAGGCTTTAGCCAAAATTATAAAGTTTGGCTAAAGCCCAATCCACATTAAACAAAAAACCTCCAGTTAAAACTGGAGGCAATTGATTTTAAATAAATATTCTAAATTTAATTCGTGAAAATTAGTGCAATTCGTGGCAAAAACCCAATTTCATAATTCAAATCAAAATTTCAATTCGTGAATTGCTTCGCCTGTTCGCTATCGCTCAAGTCGTGGCTAACAAAAAAATCAATGTTCCCCATACCCAATATCATCCATTTTACCGCTAAAAACGCGATATTGAATAATAAAATAAATAATCACAAGAAACAAAGCGATAAAAAACCAGCTCAAACCTGCATTTAATCCGTATTCGTGCGCAGCAGTATTATAAATTGTCAATGACGGATTTACTTTATTGGTTGATGGCAAAACATTTGGAAAAATCGAAACCGCTGTCGAGGCAAATCCGCCAACTAAAAACAAGGTCGAAAATATAAATCCGTGACCGTCTCTTTTAAAAGATCGTACTTTAAATAATCCCGCAATTCCAACAAAAGTCATCAACGGAAAAAACCAAAGAATAGGGTTTTCGATAAAATTATGAAACGGTTTCGGTTCTATAAAATGCCAGATTTGCAACGAAATACAAACCAAAAGCGCTAAAACGATATTCAGTTTAAAAACCACATTTTTAAGCTTCGGATTCAAAGAAGAATTGGTTTTATAAATAATCCAGTTTGCACCGTGAATTGTTAAGGCAACAACACTCACAATCCCTAAGAAAAGTGTAAACCAATCGATAATTCCCAACTCATCTGCCTGCGGACTAAAAGTTGGATTCCATAAAGGCAAAAAGAAAAAATGCGCTTCCTGAGTCGAAACTCCGTTTTGCACCATTCCGAGATTTACACCACGAACAATATTTCCTAAAGCAATTCCGAAAAATAAAGCCAGAAGCAAACTTGCAATTCCAAAGGCTTTATCCCAAATAGTTTCCCACATTTCGTTATGAATTTGTCCGCGCATTTCCAGACCAATCGCACGGAAAATCAAAAGCCATAAAATCATAATCAAAGGCAAATAAAATCCGCTGAAAGACGAAGCATATAAAGTTGGAAATGCAAAAAACAGAACTCCTCCGGCTGCGATTAACCAAACTTCATTGGCATCCCAAAACGGCCCAATTGAATTTGTGATTACTTTTTTATCTCTTTCAGTATCGGCAAAAAATAAATGAATAATTCCTGCACCAAAATCATAACCGTCTAAAACCAGATAAACGGCCAGAATTCCCATTAAAACGATGTACCAAAAAAATTCCATACTTATATTTTTTCTGTTGAAAGTTCCACATGCTGCGGTCCTTTATTGATAATTTTTCCAATTAAAAGCAAAAACAACATTCCGAGTAAAAGGTACAAACCAATAAAACCAAGCAATGTAAACAAGGTATTTCCTGAAGAAACCGTAGGCGAAGCGCCCGAAGCGGTTCGTAATAAATTATAAACCAACCAAGGTTGTCTTCCTAATTCTGCCGTATACCAGCCTGTTGTATTAGCAATGTACGGAAATGGCATCATAAACATTAATGACCATAAAATCCATTTGGTTTCAAATAATTTCCCTCTTACTAATTGAAAAAGAGAAAGCATCATTAAACCTATAAAAACTGTCCCTAATCCTACCATAATATGATAAGCGTAATACAAACCGGAGATATTAGTTGGATGCAAATCTTCTTCAAACTGGTCTAAACCTTTTATTTCCTGATCCCAGTTTCCGTAAGTCAGGAAACTCAGAATATTAGGAACCGCGATTTTATTGTCCAGCTTTTTGTCTTTTACATCGGGCTGACCAATTAAAACAATTTCAGAACCTTTTTTCTCGGTATGAAAAATTCCTTCCATTCCGGCAAAAGTTACGGGTTGGTATTTCACTACATTTTTAGCCAGTAAATCTCCCGTAGGAACTGCAACGATTATACTCGAAATCAATCCGAAAATCACTCCGGTTTTCAGGAACAATTTTCCGAAAGAAACATTCTTTTTGCTTAAAATATAAAAAGCGCCAATTCCGGCAACAACAAAAGAACTCGTTACCATAGAAGCGGCCTGATTATGTAAATATGAAGGCCAAAGCCAAGGATTTAAGAATAATGCCTGAAAATTATTCAGTACAAATCTACCATTTTCGAGAATTTCATAACCTACAGGATTCTGCATCCAGGAATGTGTGGCAATGATTAAAAATCCGCTGGCCCAGGAACCAATACAAATTAAAAGTCCGGTTACAAAATGCCATTTGTGGCCGAGGAGTTTTTCTCCAAACAAAAATATTCCAAGAAATGAAGATTCGAGAAAGAAAGAAAACATTCCTTCCATAGCCAAAGTCTGACCGATAATTCCTCCGGTTAATTCGGAGAATTTCGCCCAGTTGGTTCCAAACTGAAATTCCATTGGGATTCCGGTTACAACGCCCATTGCAAAATTGAGGGCAAAGATTTTCATCCAAAAATGGGTGGCGTGATTGTATTGTTCTTCTTTAGTTTTTAAGTATTTCCATTTGAAGTAAACAATGATCAGCGAAAGACCCATTGTAAGTTGCGGAAAAAGATAATGAAAAGTAATAGTGAAGGCAAATTGCATTCGGTCGTAAAAGAGCATTTCTTCCATAAGTGGTATTTTGGTAATTATGAAGTTCCACAAATTTACCCATTAAAACCCGAACTCATGCCCTTAACGAAAAGTTTATATCCCAATATTTACTAAACTTTTCAACAATTTAAAGGGTATTGATTACACTTATAATTTTATACTTTGCGTACAGTTTGAAACTTTCATCGTATTTGAATATTGCTCAAGGTTTCAACCTTGGGGACGCGTAGAATGAGATCCGTTGTGTACCCAAGGTTGAAACCTTGGGCTATGTTATACTGGGGTTAAATCTTCGTCGAAATTGACAAGATTGTTTGTGCAATAATAAACCCGATAGGTTTTAAAAGCTGTCGGGTTTAAACGTAAGATTATGTTTAAGAAAAATTATTTCTTCAAAATCCCTTTTTCAACACTTTCATTAATTAATCCTTCAGCATAATTCCATATTGAAGTTGAACCTTCTTTAATTACACTTTTCTTTTCGTAGACTTTATCATATGGTACATCAAATTCTTTCCATGTTCCACCGTTGTTAGATGTATTTTGAAGCAAAGGTTCTAAACGATCCATAGATTTTGCAAATTTGGCTTCGTTGGTTTCTCCGGCTTCAAATTCTTCCCAAATCGCAATTAATTCTTCTGATTGGTTTTTCGGCAATAAACCAAAAATTCTATTTGCAGCTAATCTTTCTGCATCTGTATTGGAATGATTTTTTACCGTATCGTAAATAAAAACGTCTCCGGCATCGATCTCCACAATATCATGAATCAAAACCATTTTTACGACTTTTAAAACATCAATCGGCTCATTTGAATGTTCTGCCAGAACAATTGCCATTAAAGCCAAATGCCAACTGTGTTCTGCGTCATTTTCGCAGCGGTCGCTATTGAATAATTTTGTCTTGCGCTGAATGTATTTTACTTTATCAATTTCTTTTATAAAAGTAATCTGATCTAATAAATCTTGTGTGTTCATGATGGTGATTTTTGGAAAAATGTAAAATTACAAAGATTTTTTTCTACCATATAAGTGATATAAGTAATTATAAGCTGGAGTTTAGTATATCGCTTAAAATTAAAGCAAATTTAAGAGTAGATTCCGATCTAAAATGAACTTATACAACTTATATGGTTAAACTATATTTTTTTACACAAAAACCCAATTTCTGTAACATTAGTCACCTAGTTTTTTAAAAAACAGCGTTACATTTGTATTCCAAATATTTTAGATTTCATATCATGAAAATAGAACAAATTTACACCGGATGTTTAGCGCAAGGTGCTTATTATATTACTTCAGATGGCGAAGCGGCCATTATAGATCCGCTTAGAGAAATTCAGCCTTATCTGGATCGTTTAGAGCGTGACGGAGTAAAGCTGAAATACATTTTTGAAACGCATTTCCACGCCGATTTTGTTTCAGGACACGTTGATTTAAGCAAAGAAACGGGAGCTCCAATTGTTTACGGACCAAATGCTACTTGCGAATTTGACTGTGTTTCTGCAAAAGATGGTCAGGAATTTAAACTAGGAAAAGTTACTATAAAAGTTTTGCATACTCCGGGACACACAATGGAAAGCACTACTTTTTTGCTAATTGATGAAAACGGAAAAGATCATGCGATTTTCTCTGGAGATACTTTATTTATCGGTGATGTTGGTCGTCCTGATTTAGCGCAAAAAGCTGCTGGAATGACACAGGATCAATTGGCGGGAATTTTATTTCATTCGTTAAGAGATAAAATCATGACGCTGGCTGATGATGTAATTGTTTATCCTGCGCACGGTGCCGGAAGCGCCTGCGGAAAAAACATGAGTAAAGAAACTGTTTCGACTATTGGGAATCAAAAAGCAACAAATTATGCTTTGCGCGCTAATATGACCGAAGAAGAATTCATTAAGGAAGTTACCGATGGTTTATTGCCTCCTCCAGCCTACTTCAGCATGAATGTAGCGATGAATAAACAAGGTTATGAAAGTTTTGAAACTGTTTTAAACAACGGAATGAAAGCAATAAAAGCAGAAGATTTTGAAGCTGTTGCCGAAGAAACCGGAGCTTTAATTCTTGATACAAGAAGTGCGGCTGATTTTAGTAAAGGATTTATTCCGCAGTCTATCAACATTGGAATTAATGGTGATTTTGCTCCGTGGGTTGGAACTTTAATTGCTAATGTAAAACAACCTATTATATTGGTTACCGAAAATGGTCTTGAAGAAGAAACCGTAACACGTTTAAGTCGTGTTGGTTTTGATACTATAATTGGTCATCTTGAAGGTGGTTTTGAAGCATGGCAAAAAGCAGGTTTTGAAACTGATTCTGTAAATAGAATTACTGCAGAGCAATTTGCAAACGAGGTAAAGATCAAAGAAGATAAAATTATCGATATTCGTAAAGAAACAGAATACGAGGCAGAACATATTGAAGATGCTTACAGCAAACCTTTGGCTTATATTAATGACTGGGTAAAAGACATTGACCCAAATGAGCATTTTTATTTGCATTGCGCAGGAGGTTACAGAAGTATGATTGCAGCTTCTATTTTGCAAGCGAGAGGTTTTAGAAACTTCTCTGAAGTGGAAGGCGGTTTTGGAGCGATTTCAAAAACGAATGTTCCAAAATCAGATTTCGTTTGTCAAAGTAAGGTCTTGAAAGCATAAAATTAATTTTTACCATTGAGGCATTAAGTTCATAAAGTTGAAATGCTTAATTTTTCTTAACCTTCTTTTAAAGTTTCATTAAGCGCAAACACTTAATTAACTTAATGCCTTAATGGTTAAAAACAAAAACACTTAATATTAATTATGAGTATATTAGAAATCATCAAAGAACCATGGCCTTGGTATATTGCAGGCCCGTTGATTGGATTAACTGTTCCAATTTTATTAATTATCGGAAATAAATCTTTCGGGATTAGTTCGTCATTGCGCCATATATGTGCAGCTTGTATTCCGGCAAATATTTCATTTTTTAAATACGACTGGAAAAAAGAAAGCTGGAATTTATTCTTCGTGTTCGGAATATTTCTGGGCGGAGTCATTGCTGCTCATTTTCTATCTAATCCAAATGCGGTTGTAATTACTCCGGAATTATCAGAGAAATTAGCTTCTTACGGAATTACAGATCATACCGGTTTAGTTCCTGCGCAATTATTTTCTTGGGAAAGTTTACTAACGCTTCGCGGGTTTATTATGATTGTCGTAGGCGGATTTTTGGTAGGTTTCGGTACACGTTATGCCGGAGGATGCACAAGCGGACATGCAATTATGGGATTATCAAATTTACAATGGCCATCATTGGTAGCTACAATCTGTTTTATGATTGGTGGTTTTGTTATGGCACTTTTGATTTTACCTTATATTCTTTCACTTTAAAATTAAAAAAATGAGTTTAGAAAATAAAAATATCGACGGCGAAGGAATCAACGCAAGCGAGAAAAAAGAAAACGCATTAGGAAATCTAAAATATCTATTGGTTGGTATCTTTTTCGGAATTGTATTCGTAAAAGCCGAAATCATAAGCTGGTTCCGTATTCAGGAAATGTTCAACTTAGAATCTTTCTTTATGTATGGCGTAATCGGAAGTGCAGTTGCTGTTGGATTAATATCTGTGCAATTGATAAAAAAATTCAATATTAAAACTCTTGATGGAGAAAAAATTGAAATTCAGCCGAAAACATTCAACAAAGGGCAAATCTACGGCGGATTATTATTTGGTTTTGGATGGGCAATCACTGGAGCTTGTCCGGGTCCGCTTTTCGCTCAGATAGGTACTGGTGCAACTGTAATTGTTGTGACTTTATTAAGTGCAATTGCCGGAACATGGTTTTATGGTCTTATTAAAGATAAATTGCCACATTAAAAAATTGTTTCAGGTTCCAAGTTTCAAGTTGAAAACACAATAAACCCGACAGGTTTTAAAAACCTGTCGGGTTTGTTTGTTTTTAAAAACAACTCATTCCGTAGGAATGTCTCATCGGTAGAATCAAATTTGAATTCCGGTAATACGTTCCATAGGAACGCTTGATTAATGGTGGTAAATATATTATCAAAAAAAACAAATGTCCCTACAGGACATTATACAAAACAACATTATTTTTTTCTACCGATGAGATATTCCTATGGAATATTAAATAGTGCCATTGATATGGTCTAACTAAACAAAAAATATTTTCTACAGATTAATATGCTCTATTTAATTCAGTAGAGTTTTATTAGAAAAATAACCCCAAGAGGTTCTATCCCAAGACTTCGGAATAAAACCTCTCGGGTTTGTCTTTTTAAAAGCTACTCATTCCGTAGGAATGTCTCATCGGTAGAACCAAATTTGAATTCCGGTAATACGTTCCATAGGAACGTTTGATTAATGGTGGTAAATATATTATCCAAAAAACAAATGTCCCTAGAAGACATTATACAAAACAACATTAATTTTTTCTACCGATGAGATATTCCTACGGAATATTAAATAGTATCGTTGATATAGTCTAACTAAACAAAAAATATTTTCTACAGATTAATATGCTCCATTTAATTAATTCATTAGAGTTTTATTAGAACAATAAACCCGTCAGTCCCGATCCCGAAACTTCAGGACGATATAAAACCTATCGGGTTTGGTATTTCTAAAAACAAGCTAAAGGTTTATTTCATTACAAATTTTCTTATTAAGAGCATTTCTTCATTTTACTTTCATTAAGTTTCATTAAGTTTACAATACAAGATGTTATCTTACAAAAAACAAACAAATCGCTGCCATATGAAACGCTCAGAGCAATTGTCAAAATTAAAGAATACTGAAAGATGGGATGTTATTATAATTGGTGGTGGTGCAAGCGGTCTTGGAACTGCACTTGACGCCGCAAGCAGGGGCTATAAAACCATTTTACTTGAAGCAGTAGATTTTGCTAAAGGAACTTCCAGCCGAAGTACCAAATTAGTTCACGGTGGCGTTCGCTACTTAGAGCAAGGTGATATTCATTTGGTCAGAGAAGCTTTAAAAGAAAGAGGATTACTAGCAAAAAATGCCGGGCACTTAGTTAAAAATCAATCTTTCGTAATCCCAAATTACAATTGGTGGGGCGGTTCATTTTATACCATCGGATTAAAAATATACGATTTCCTTGCAGGGCGATTAAGTTTAGGAAGTTCAGAATATATTTCGAAGAAAAGAACAATCGAAATGCTTCCTGCCGTTGAACAAAAAAATTTAGTAAGTGGTGTTATTTATCATGACGGACAATTTGACGATTCTCGTTTAGCCATAAATATTGCTCAGACTGCGATAGAAAAAGGAGCTTGTATTTTAAATTATACTAAAGTTGTACATTTATTAAAAGATGATAAAAACCAAGTTATTGGTGTAGAGGCAATAGATCATGAAACGGGTGATAAGTACGAAATAAAAGGCTCTGCCATAATTAACGCAACGGGCGTTTTTACAAATGCCATCATGAAACTAAACGATACTGTATATAAAAAATATATTGTACCGAGTCAGGGAATTCATCTTGTTTTTGATAAATCATTTTTACCCGGCGAACATGCCTTGATGATTCCTAAAACAAGCGATGGACGCGTTTTATTTGCGGTTCCGTGGCACAATCGAATTGTAGTAGGAACGACTGATACTTTAATTAGAAAACACAGTCTTGAACCTATCGCTCTTGAAAGTGAGATTCAATTTGTATTGGAAACTGCTCAACGTTTTCTGGCTAAAAAACCAACAAGAGCCGACGTTTTATCTGTTTTTGCAGGTTTACGCCCTTTAGCAGCTCCGGAAAAAGAAGGGAAAAGCACTAAAGAAGTTTCAAGAAGTCATAAAATTATTGTTTCAAAAACGGGATTGATAACCATTACGGGAGGAAAATGGACTACTTACAGAAAAATTTCTGAAGACATAATTGATAAAGCAATCCGTACAGGCAAATTACCTAAAAAAGCTTGTAATACGGAACATCTTGAAATTCACGGACATAAGATTACTACAAATCAGGATCGAATGAATCATTTGTATATCTATGGTTCTGATATTCCTGAAATACTTGAATTACAAAAAAACAACCCCGAATTAAAAGAGAAACTTCATACGGATCATGAATTTACTATGGCCGAAGTTGTTTGGGCAATTCGATATGAAATGGCGAGAACTGTTGATGATGTTTTGGCAAGACGTGTACGTTTATTATTCTTAGATGCGAGAGCTGCAATTGAGTCCTCAGAAAAAGTGGCGCGATTACTGGCAAAAGAACTCGGACATGACGAAGCCTGGATACACAAGGAGATTTCGAATTTTAAAGGAATCTCGAGAGGTTTTCTTTTAAAAGAATTTCAATAGACTTTTACTAACTAAAACCCTTTGGGTGAAATTAAAAAAATACTTTTTAACACATAGAAACATAGTTTACAAAGCTCAAAAAAGTCGTTTCACTTGCATTAACAAACATAGGCTATGTGTTAGAAACTAGTTTCTTTTTAAAATCTTCTTATTAATATCTAAAATAAATCTATGTTTCTATGTGTTGAAAATAATTACACCCAACGGGTTAACTAAAGAATATATAAACTATGCCGAATAAATTAATTTTAGCACTGGATCAGGGAACGACTTCCTCCAGAGCCATTGTTTTCAATCATAAAGGAGAAACCGTTAGTATTTCTCAAAAACCTTTCGAGCAAATTTTTCCAAAACCGGGATGGGTAGAACATGATCCAAACGAAATCTGGTCCTCTCAGGTAAGTGTGGCGGCAGAGGTAATTGCAAAAGTTGGAATTTCGGGCAGAGAAATCGCCGCAATTGGAATCACAAATCAACGTGAGACTACAATTGTCTGGGATCGTGAAACCAGTGAACCTATTTACAATGCTATTGTGTGGCAAGACCGCAGAACAGCAAAATACTGTGATGAACTGAAAGCGCAAGGACATACTGAAATGATTCAGAAAAAAACGGGGCTTATTCTGGATGCTTATTTCTCGGGAACTAAAGTAAAATGGATTTTGGACAATGTTGCCGGTGCCCGCGAAAAAGCCGAACAGGGAAAACTGTGCTTTGGAACTGTGGACACCTGGCTAATATGGAAACTAACGCGTAGTAAATTATTTATGACGGATGTTTCTAATGCAAGTCGAACGTTATTATTTAACATCAATACCTTAGATTGGGACGACGAATTATTAGCCTTATTTGATATTCCAAGAGCAATGTTGCCTGAAGTAAAACAGAGCAGTGAGATTTATGGAGAAACGAGTACTACTCTATTTTCAACAAAAATCCCAATTAGCGGAGTTGCCGGGGATCAGCAAGCGGCACTTTTTGGTCAGTTATGCACCAATTCAGGAATGGTTAAAAACACTTATGGAACGGGCTGTTTTATGTTGATGAATACGGGGGAAAAACCAATTTTCTCCACCAACAACTTATTGACTACAATAGCATGGAAAATTAACGGAAAGACTACTTATGCTTTAGAAGGCAGTGTTTTTGTTGGAGGTGCTGCTGTACAATGGCTGCGAGACGGAGCAAAGATGATTCGCAGATCGGATGAAATTGAAAGTTTAGCCAGCAGTGTTCCGGATAACGGTGGTGTTTATTTTGTTCCGGCATTAACCGGACTCGGAGCCCCACATTGGGATCAATACGCAAGAGGCGCAATAGTAGGAATAACCAGAGGTACAACAAATGCTCATATTGCCAGAGCAACTTTAGAAGGAATCGCTTATCAGGTAAATGATTTACTTAAAGCTATGGAAGCTGATTTTGGATATAAAGGAATAGAATTAAGAGTTGACGGAGGGGCTGCCGCAAATAATTTATTAATGCAATTTCAGTCGGATATTTTTGGATCTACAGTGACCAGACCAACAATATTAGAAACGACAGCTTTGGGAGCTGCTTACTTAGCGGGACTTGCTGTAGGTTATTGGTCAAGCATGGACGATTTGCAGGAACAGTGGTCTATAGATAAAGTGTTTTCTCCAAAAATGGATAAAGCCGAAGTAAACTCACTTGTGAGAAATTGGGACAGAGCTGTTGGCCGGGCATCGAACTGGATTGAAGAATAAAACTAAAAAACAAAGATATGACTCCTTTTATAGCCGAAGTTTTAGGCACAATGCTAATGATTTTATTAGGCAATGGCGTTGTCGCAAACGTTGTCCTTAAAGACACTAAAGGAAACAATTCTGGCTGGATTGTTATTACCACTGCCTGGGCATTTGCAGTTTTTGTAGGCGTAACTGTTGCCGGGCCAATTAGTGGTGCGCATTTAAACCCTATTGTTACGCTAGGTCTGGCACTGATTGGCAAATTTAACTGGAATTTAGTTCCCTCCTATGTTTTCGCTCAAATGATTGGCGCAATGTTAGGCGCATTTTTAGTCTGGTTGTCTCACAAAGATCATTTTGCAGCAACACAAGACGAAGGTGCAAAATTGGCCTGTTTCTCGACATCGCCGGCAATCAAAAATAATGTATCAAACTTAATTAGTGAGATTATTGCGACTTTCGTTTTAATTTTTACAATCTTTTATATTGCGGGACCAAGTTTAAAAATCGCAGCAGATTCTGATGCCACAATTGGTTTGGGAACTGTTGGAGCGCTTCCCGTAGCAATATTGGTTTGGGTAATTGGTTTATCTTTAGGAGGAACTACAGGTTATGCCATAAATCCGGCTAGGGATTTAGGGCCAAGAATTATGCATGCGCTTTTACCTATAAAAGGAAGTAGTAATTGGAACTATGCCTGGATTCCGATTATTGGACCTGTAATTGGATCTGGTTTAGCAGCTGCTTTGTACTTAGCGCTTAATTAATGTAAACTCGACAGTCCCTATCTTGAAGTTTCAGGATCGGACTGTTGTTTTATCATATTATGGTTCGTATGCAATGTCATTATTTGTTACTTCGTTTACCATTGGAATATTTAAAACATTTTTCCTTAAACTCAGAAATTTCATCTTTTAATTTTTTGTTGGCATTGTGCAGTAATTCATTCTGTAATTTCATTATAGATAATAAATCGTTCATAGCATTAAGGTTTTCCAACTGCATCATAACTATCTGTTCAAGATTTGCTTTAGTATATGTCTTCATGACTTTTATATTGAATTACGATACAAATATATAATAAAATACAATATTTTACAATACATTTTTATATCATAATTTAACACAATTAAAAAAAGTTATTAACTGACAATAATTTTCTATACTAAATAGTATTATAAAAAATGATTAATATTCAAATGAACAGGATCAAAGAAGTATTAAAAGAACAAGGACGAACACAAACATGGCTAGCCGAAAAAATTGAAAAAAGTTATGTAGTGGTAACGAATTATTGCAACAATAATGCTCAACCAAGTATCGAAATTTTACGAAAAATTGCAGAGATATTAGATGTCGATGTTAGGGAGTTATTAGTTTCAACAAAATAAATTTACATTTCCTGACAGAACGAGCATCACGCATTTTAATAAAGAGAAATTCAATACTTAAAACAAATACAAAGGGCAATCAAAACACCTGAAAAAAGTATCTTTTTTATTTATCAACACAAAATCCGAATTTAAAAACCTTTATTCTACAATCAAAAATCTATTAACTTAATGATATTCGGCTCGCGTGAGGGATAGAAGCTGACTGCCGAAGCAGTGCGGATAGCCCGACAGCATCCTGATAAGAGGGCGTATAGGCGCAAAGTTGTTTTGCCCTCTTATCAGGATGGTGGCACGCCCCTATTAATATGAGGTTTTATATTTTTTAATTCCTGGTCTTAAAGTGTTTCAATTCTTCACAAGAGATTTTTCATTTTAATCAATCGTTAAATATCATTAATACACTATTTTAAATCAAAGAAATTGCATTACATTTACCCTAATTATATAGGATTTGTATAGTTATAATTTTACTTTAATTCAATTAACAAAAATTTAACACAACACTTGTATATACAACTATTAAAAGTTATACATTTGTATATACAAATTATACACTTACGACTATGACAATTGAAGAGGTTATTAAGAGTACAGTTAAGATGGATAATGCGAAAAAAGTTATTCTGAATATCATGTACACACAAAATGTGATTCAGGATCATTTCAACGAGTTGATTAAACCGTATGATTTATCCGGAGAACAATATAATGTACTACGTATATTAAGAGGACAAAAAGGAAATCCTGCTAATATGTGTGTGATACAAGAACGTATGTTAGCTAAAACGAGTAACACAACCCGATTAGTTGATAAATTATTACTGAAAGAATTCGTAACACGAAATGTCTGCCCTGATAATCGTCGCAAAATTGAGGTTTTGATTACGCAAAAAGGACTAGACGTTTTAAAGGAATTAGATCCGAAGGTAGATGAGCATGAGCGCGTATTTGCCGAGAATATAAGCCCGGAAGAATTAGAATTATTAAATCAATTATTAGAAAAGTACCGAACTAAACAAAATTAATATTATGAGCACATTTTTAGAAAGTCAAAATTGGAGATATGCAACAAAAAAATTTGATGCAGCAAAAAAAATCTCTGATGCTGATTTAAATACTTTAAAAGAAGCTGTTAGACTAAGCGCTTCTTCATACGGATTACAACCATACAAAGTGGTTCTTGTTGAAAATCCGGAATTAAGAGAACAATTAAAAGGAGCTGCGTGGGGACAAACTCAAATTACAGACGCTTCTCACCTATTTGTTTTTGCAAGCGATGTTACTCTTGACGGAGCTTCTGTAGACAAATATATCTCAAATATCAGCGAAACCAGAGGTGTTCCTGTTGATGCTTTAGGAGGTTTCAGCGATATGATGAAAAATGTAGTTGGAAATTTATCAGGTGATGCAAAAAACACCTGGACTGCTAAACAAACTTACATTGCTTTAGGAAACTTATTAGGAGCTGCTGCCGAATTAAAAATCGATGCTACACCAATGGAAGGTTTCAATGCTGCACAATTCAACGAAATCTTAGGTTTCGATAAATTAGGCTTAAACGCTTCAGTTATTGCAACTGTAGGTTACAGACATGATGAGGACGACACTCAACATTACAAAAAAGTTAGAAAATCACAAGAAGAATTATTTATCACTCTATAATTATTTTATTAATCAAATTTCAATTTTAACAACATGAAAAATTTAAAAACAATTGCAATAGCATTATTCGTAGCAGCGGCTAGTATTTCAGTAAACGCTCAAACTAAAAAAATCGACGTAAAAGCGTCTTCTATCAAATGGGTAGGTAAAAAAGTAACTGGAGAGCACTCTGGAACTGTAAACTTTAAAGATGGTGCTGTAGTTTTCAAAGGAAAAAAATTAACTGGTGGTTCTTTCACTGTTGATATGACTTCTTTAACTGCTACTGACTTAACTGGAGAATACCAAGGGAAATTAAACGGTCACTTAAAAGCGGACGATTTCTTTGGAACTGACAAATTCCCAACTGCAAAATTAGTTTTCAAAACTATCGGAGCTAAAGCAACTGACGTTTATACTGTAACTGCTGATTTAACTATTAAAGGAATCACTAAACCGGTAACTTTTGATATTACTGTAGCTGGAAACACTGCAACAACTGCATTCAAAGTTGACAGAACTAAATACGATATCAAATACAACTCTGGTAACTTCTTCGAAAACTTAGGAGACAAAACTATCAATGATGATTTCGAATTAACAGTAGCTTTAAAATTCTAATTTCAGGCTTACTAATTCATATATAAGAAAAATCCCAATAGAATTATCTATTGGGATTTTTTATTTTGCTTTATTTTCAAAAACATAACGTTCTTAATATTAAAATAACGCTTTCATAATAACTATAGCTGTATTGATTAACATTGAGCCTCTAATTTTGAGGAACTTAAAAAAAATCAAAAACTAGAAATTAAAATTATAGTTATGAAAACAAAAATACTTGTTGCCTTATTTACTCTATTAAGCAGTTTTTTTCTTAATGCTCAACAGCAAAAAGGAATTATTGGTACAAATAACTGGATGACCAACTGGACCAATTTTAAACCTGCCAATACAGAATATAATGAAGCTACTAATATAATTGCAGGAACGATTGACAAAGACACCAAGTTATTAAAACGTAACACGTATCAATTAGTTGGGGTTGTGTACGTAACAAATAATGCCGTTTTAACAATCGAACCGGGAACGGTAATACGCGGTGACGATAAGAGCTGTGGAACGCTTGTTATTACAAACGGTGCAAAAATTATGGCCGAAGGTTTAGAAACAGACCCTATTGTTTTTACTTCAAATAAAGAAATCTCACAAAGAAAACCAGGCGATTGGGGCGGTATTATTGTTCTTGGAAAAGCTCCAATAAATACGCTTGGTGGTATTCATATTTTACCTTTTGATCTGGAACCAATGCTAAATCATTATGGTGGTGCCGATGCCGACGACAATTCCGGAATATTAAAATATGTAAGAATAGAATTTGCCGGAAGAAAATTAAGTTCTTTAAAAGAATTAAACGGCCTTTCTTTAGCTGGGGTTGGAAGAAAAACGGTATTGAATAACATACAAATTAGTTTTTCAAATGATGACTCTTTCGAATGTTATGGTGGCGATTTAAACATGACCAACTTAGTATCGTACAGAACTACAGATGATGATTTTGATTTTACACAAGGTGCACAAATCAACATTAATAACAGTATTGCGATTCGTCATCCTTTTTCATCTGATATTTCTGGTTCAAGATGTTTTGAAGTGGATTCATATGATAAAATCAGTAATACTGATATGTCAAAAAAGCTGACTAAAATTAACGCCAGCAACATTACTTTGATAAATCTTGAAGAAAACAATCAGGGATTAGTTCGTGAGTCTGTATATGTTAGAGAAAACACACTCTTTAATTTATCTAATAGTATAGTTTCCGGTTTTACACCATTTGTTTTATTGGAAGGAAATATTGGAAACGGAGATGTAAATCTCGCCAAACTTACTTTTAAAAACATAATCGTGAACAATTGCAATGGCGGAATTACAAGTGAATCATCAGCTAGTAATGCATCAATTCAAAACTATTACAACAGTGCAAGTAATGGGGTCGAATATACCAAAAACAAAAATACCGAGCTTTTTACGTCTCCAAATATCAAAGGAAATCCAGATTTCAGAATAAATGTAAACAACACGCTGGCCATTGGAAACTAAGGCATTGTAGTACTTCTGTATTTTAAAATTTAACAAATTTTGAAAAATTAAAAAGTTTTTTTTGAAATTTTATGTATTCTAATTCAAATTACATTTATATCTTTGTCATAACAAAATAAGATATGAAAACATTAATGAACAATACTTGGTGGTGGAAGAATTTACGTCAAACGTCGTGAACGAAGCTTCCTATGGTACTGTAAAACTATAAATATAAAAGGCTTGTCATCACGACAAGCCTTTTTTTTTGGTCAAAACTTAAACGAAAATATTAAAACCTAAAAACAACATACTTTGAAACCTTTTATACTAAACACACACTACAAACAAATTCTGGCTGACACCATTACGCCAGTAAGTATTTATTTTAAAATAAGAGATAAATTCCCTAATAGTTTATTACTAGAAAGTAGTGATTATCACGGAAATGACAATAGTTTCTCTTATGTTTGCTGCAACCCTATTGCAACAATCAAAATAGAAAATGAAGTAATCTCAAAAACATTTCCTGACGGAACATCAGAAACAATTTCTATAGATGCTTCAACAAATATTCCTCAAGTAATTCAGGAATTTTCGAATCAGTTTAAATCAGAGAAAAACGATTTTAAATTCATTAATAACGGATTATTTGGCTACATTTCTTATGATGCTGTTCGTTATTTTGAGAAAGTTTCAATTGCAAAAAAAGATACTGCAACTTCAATTCCGGATATGTTTTATGCCGTTTATCAAAACATCATTGCCATAAATCACTTCAAAAACGAAGCGTACATTTTTTGCCATAGTGTTGATGACAGAAACAATATCTCGGAAATTGAACAACTATTACAATCCAGAAATATTGCTCTATATAAATTTACTAAAGAAGGTGAAGGCTACTCTAATTTAACCGATGAAGAATTCAAACACAATGTAGCTTTGGCAAAAAAACATTGTTTTAGAGGAGACGTTTTCCAATTGGTTCTGTCACGTCGTTTCACGCAAGGTTTTAAAGGTGATGAATTTAATGTTTATCGCGCTTTAAGAAGTATAAACCCATCTCCTTACCTCTTCTTTTTTGATTATGGAGATTTCAAAATTTTTGGGTCTTCGCCCGAAGCACAAATTATCGTAAAAAACAGAAAAGCCGAAATTCACCCAATCGCCGGAACTTTTAAAAGAACCGGAAATGATGAACGAGATGCGCTTTTAGCCAAAGAATTATCAGAAGATAAAAAAGAAAACAGCGAGCACGTTATGCTCGTTGATTTGGCCAGAAATGATTTAAGCCGAAATGGACATGATGTAAATGTAGAGAAATATAGAGAAGTTCAGTTTTTCTCTCACGTAATTCATTTAGTATCAAAAGTGACCGGACATTTACATGATAAAGCGACAACCATGCAGGTAGTTGCCGATACTTTTCCGGCAGGAACTTTAAGCGGAGCGCCAAAACACAGAGCAATGCAATTGATTGAAGATTACGAAAAAACAAATCGTAATTTCTACGGAGGAGCAATTGGTGTAATGGATTTTGACGGAAACTTTAATCACGCTATTATGATTCGAACATTCCTTTCTAAAAATCATCAATTACATTGTCAGGCGGGAGCCGGAATCGTAGCAAGTTCTGATGAAGAAAGCGAAATGCAGGAAGTTTATAATAAATTAAGAGCATTAAACACAGCCCTGGAAATGGCAGAAAATATATAAGTTTTTTTTGTTTCAGGTTTAAAGTTTGCTTCGCCTGTTCGCTATCGCTCGGGTCAAGTTGTTGGAACGCCAAGCAAACCTGAAACCTGAAACTTGAAACAATTAACAACAAACCATAAATACCATAAAAACCATGAAAAAAGCAGTATCTATTTTAATTTTAATCATTACCATGACATCTTGTAATTCAGATAAAAAGCAAAACCCTATTGAAGGAACCTGGCGCCTAATATCTGCCGAAACAACCGAAAAAGATTCTACTTTTTCGACTTTCAATTCAAAAACAAAAATGATTAAAATTATAAACGATTCCCATTTTGCTTTTTTTAATCATGATTTAAATAATGGTAAAGATTCAACCAATGCAGTATTTTTTGGCGGAGGCGGAAAATATACTTTAAAGGACAGTATTTATACTGAAAACCTGGAGTTTTTTAATAATAGACAATGGGAAAATAACAAATTTGAATTTGTTGTAAAAGTTCAAAATGATACACTTATTCAAAAAGGAATCGAAAAAGTAGAAAAATTAGGCATTAACCGAATCATTACTGAAAAGTACGTTCGAGAAAAATAAAAATTTAGTTTCAGGTTTTCTTTGTTTCAAGTTTGCTTCGCCAGTTCGCTATCGCTCGGGTCAAGTTAATGAAACTTAGAATCTCAGAACCTTAGCAACTTAGAACCTCAAGAAAAAATGAAAAAAATATTAGTTATAGACAATTACGATAGTTTCACTTATAATTTAGTGCACTATTTAGAAGATTTAAATTGCGAAGTTACTGTTTACAGAAACGACGAATTTGATATCGACGAAATCGCTTCTTTCGAAAAAATATTACTTTCTCCGGGACCAGGAGTTCCTGATGAAGCAGGTTTACTGAAAGCGGTAATACAAAAATACAGTCCAACAAAAAGCATTTTGGGAGTTTGTTTAGGACAACAGGCTATTGGTGAAGTATTTGGCGGAACACTTTCAAATCTTGATAAAGTCTATCATGGTGTTGCAACAAATGTAAAAACGGTAGTTTCAGATGAAATTTTATTTGAAGGTTTAGGAAACGAATTTGAAGTGGGAAGATATCATTCGTGGGTTGTAGATGCCAATTTGCCGGATGTTTTAGAAGCAACTTCAATAGACCAAAACGGACAAATTATGTCGTTAAGACACAAAAATTATGATGTTAGAGGCGTTCAGTTTCACCCGGAAAGTGTTCTGACTCCAAATGGAAAAAGGATTTTAGAGAACTGGATTAACAGTTAAAAAAACTTTTGTTTCATGTTTCAAGTTTCAAGTTGTTGGAACGTGAAACTTGAAACATGAAACAACCAAAAACAAAATCAATGGAAATAACAATTTCAGAAACCCGAGAAATAAGTATTGACGACATTCTAATCTTATACAAAGCAAACGAATGGAGTTCAGCAAGTAAACCAAACGAACTATATAATGGTCTTTTAAATTCGGAAACATTAGTAACGGCTTGGGAAGGCAAAAAGCTCATCGGACTTGGAAATGCAATTTCCGATGGATTCTTAACCGTTTATTATCCACATTTATTGGTGCTTCCGGAATATCAGGGAAAAGGAATTGGAAAATTGATTTTGGATAAAATGCAGGAGAAGTACAAACACTTTCACATGCAAATGCTCACAGCTGACGGAAAATCAGTTGATTTTTATAAAAAGAACGGTTTTGAAAGAGCCGGAAAAACAGAGCCAATGTGGATTTATCAAGGAAATGAACATTGAAAAAAGTTTCACGTTTCAAGTTATAAGTTTCAAGTTCGCACAGAACCCGAAACCTGAAACAAAAAACTTAGTATCTCAGAACCTTAGCAACTTAGAATCTTAAAAAAAATGAAAACAATATTAAATAAACTAATCAATCACGAAGTGCTTTCTAAAGAAGAAGCCAAAAACGTATTGATTAATATTTCAAGCGGTCAATATAATCCGAGTCAGATTTCGGCATTTTTGACTGTATTTATGATGCGTAGCATTACGATTGACGAACTTTCAGGCTTTCGCGAAGCTTTATTAGAATTATGCATCCGCGTTGATTTATCAGCTTACAATACAATCGATTTATGCGGAACAGGTGGTGACGGAAAAGATACGTTCAACATTTCAACTTTAGCCTCTTTTATCGCCGCCGGCGCCGGGATAAAAGTAGCCAAACACGGAAATTATGGTGTTTCCTCCATTTCAGGATCAAGCAACGTAATGGAAAAAATGGGAATTAAATTCAGTAATGAAGCTTCCTTCTTAGAAAAATGCATCGATCAGGCCGGAATTTGTGTTTTACACGCACCTTTATTCCACCCTGCAATGAAACATGTTGGACCAATCAGAAAAGAATTAGCTGTAAAAACGTTCTTCAATATGTTAGGACCAATGGTTAATCCATCGTTTCCACAAAATCAATTGGTTGGTGTTTTTAATTTAGAATTGGCAAGAATGTATGCTTATCTATATCAAAATACCGACGTAAATTTTACTATCCTGCATTCACTTGACGGTTACGACGAAATTTCTTTAACAGGACCAACAAAAATCATCACAAGCCATATGGAAGGCATGCTGAATCCACAAGATTTTGGTGTTCGACTATTAGCACAAAGTGAAATCGAAGGCGGAACAACAATCGAGGAATCAGCAGAGATATTTACCAATATCATTTCCGGAAAAGGAAATGAAGCCCAAAATAATGTGGTTTGTGCCAATGCCGCAATGGCAATCGCAACAGTTAACAAATGTTCTCCACAAGAAGGATTTGAATTAGCCAAAGAAAGTTTATTTTCTGGAAAAGGGCATCAGGCATTGAAGAAATTACAAGAATTAAGTAACTAAAATTTGTTTCAAATTTCAGGTTTCAGGTTGTTTTGAACGTTCTACAACTTGAAACATGAAACGTGAAACGTGAAACAACACAAAATGAATATTTTAGATAAAATAATTATAGACAAAAAACGAGAAGTAATTCTAAAGAAATCAATCATTCCGGTTTCTCAGCTAGAAGCTTCAGTATTTTTTGGAAAACAAACTATATCTCTTAGTCAGAATTTAAGAGATAGTAATTCCGGAATTATAGCCGAACACAAACGTCGTTCTCCTTCAAAATCAATTATCAACAATAATTTTACGGTTGAAGAAGTGGTAAAAGGATATGAAAATGCAGGCGCTTGCGGAATCTCGGTTTTAACAGACGGAAAATATTTTGGAGGTTCACTTGACGATTTACTTTTAGCAAGGGCTTCAGTAAATATTCCGCTGTTGCGAAAAGAATTTATTGTAGATGAATATCAGATTTTAGAAGCAAAAGCACATGGAGCCGATTTGATTTTATTAATTGCTGCGGTTTTAACCCGTGAAGAAATCAAATCATTATCTGAATTCGCAAAAAGCTTAGGTTTAGAAGTTTTATTAGAAGTTCACAATCAGGAAGAACTGGAAAAATCAATTATGCCAACTTTAGATATGATTGGCGTAAACAACCGAAACCTAAAAACATTCGAAGTAAGTCTGGATTTCAGCAAAGAACTGGCGTCACAGATTCCGGATGAATTTGTAAAAGTTTCAGAAAGCGGAATCTCATCTATCGAAGCGATCCAGGAACTTAAACCTTACGGTTACAAAGGTTTCCTAATTGGAGAAAACTTCATGAAAACCGACAACGCAGGGCAAGCAGCTGTTGACTTTATCAGTCAGCTGTAAGCCGTAAGCTGTAGGCTTTAAGCTTTTAATAAAAGCCTTTAAAAAAAAATCAACATCAAGCTAAAAGCTTAAAGCCTATTGCCTAAAGCTAAAAAAGCATCAAAAAAAATCAGCACAAAGCAAAGAGCTTAAAGCTTACTGCTATTGCTTAAAGCACCAAAAAAAATGAAACTCAAAATATGCGGCATGAAATATCCCAAAAACATACTCGAAGTAGGTGCACTCCTACCCGATTATATGGGATTTATTTTCTGGGAAAAATCCGCGAGATATTGTAACGGAGAAATTCCGGAACTTATTGGTACAACTAAAAAAGTTGGCGTTTTTGTAAATCAAAGTCAGGAGGAAATTCTGGAAAAAGTTATAAAACACAACTTACAAGCCGTTCAGTTACACGGAAATGAATCTGTCGAATTTTGTTCAGATCTCAAAAATAAGTTAGCTGAAAAAATCGAAATTATAAAAGTCTTTTCAGCAGATGAGAATTTTGATTTCGAAATTATAAAACCTTTTGAAGATGTCTGTGACTATTTTCTGTTCGACACCAAAGGAAAATTACCTGGCGGAAACGGTACAACTTTCGACTGGACCATATTAAAAAAATACAATTCCAAAAAACCTTTCTTTTTGAGCGGCGGAATCGGAATGAACGAATTAAAAGCCATTGAAGAAATTTCAAAAAGCAATTTACCCATTTATGCCGTCGATATAAATAGTAAATTTGAAATCGAACCGGGGTTAAAAAATAAAAATCTATTAAGCAATTTCAAACGCAAATTTGAAGTTGTAAACTTTTAAACTTTAAAAAAATGAGTTTTAACGTCAACGAAAAAGGATATTACGGAGAATTTGGAGGAGCTTTCATTCCCGAAATGTTATATCCGAATGTAGAAGAATTACGCCAGAAATACTTAAGTATTATGGATGAACCGGATTTTAAAGCAGAATTCAATCAATTGCTAAAAGATTACGTTGGTCGCCCTAGTCCACTGTATTTTGCCAATCGTTTATCTGAAAAATACAATACCAAAATCTATCTAAAAAGAGAAGATTTAAACCATACCGGAGCGCATAAAGTTAATAACACCATCGGACAAATTTTACTTGCGAAACGTCTTGGCAAAAAGAGAATTATTGCCGAAACTGGTGCCGGACAACACGGTGTAGCAACAGCAACAGTTTGTGCTCTAATGGGAATAGACTGTATCGTTTACATGGGCGAAATTGACATTGCACGCCAGGCGCCAAACGTAGCCCGTATGAAAATGCTGGGTGCAGAAGTTCGCCCTGCACTTTCAGGATCAAGAACATTAAAAGATGCTACAAACGAAGCAATTCGTGACTGGATTAATAATCCGGTTGATACACATTACATTATTGGATCTGCAATTGGACCACATCCTTATCCGGATATGGTAACCCGTTTTCAAAGCATTATTTCAGAAGAAATTAAATGGCAGTTAAAAGAAAAAGAAGGGCGTGAAAATCCGGATTATGTTGTAGCTTGCATTGGTGGAGGAAGTAATGCCGCAGGAACTTATTATCACTTTCTGCATGAACCGGAAGTTGGAATCATTGCTGTTGAAGCTGCCGGAAAAGGTGTAGATAGCGGACATAGTGCGGCAACGAGTAAATTAGGAAAAGTAGGCGTTATTCACGGTTGTAAAACCCTTTTAATGCAAACTCCGGACGGACAGATTACGGAACCGTATTCGATTTCTGCCGGACTAGATTACCCTGGAGTTGGACCTTTGCACGCGCATTTAGCACAAACCGGACGTGGAGAATTTTTCTCTGTTACAGATGATGATGCAATGAATGCAGGTTTACAGCTTACAAAACTAGAAGGAATTATTCCCGCGATTGAAAGTGCACACGCTTTTGCAGTTTTGGATCAGAAAAAATTCAAACCAACAGATGTTGTGGTAATCAGCCTTTCAGGTCGTGGTGATAAAGATTTAGATAATTATATCGAATATTTTAAATTGTAATACTTTATGGAAAAGTTATTCTCTTACGGAACATTGAGATCAAAAGAAATTCAAAGGCAAATTTTTAATAGAGTATTAACCGGTACAGCAGATCAGGTACTGGGTTATAAACTCAAAAGTTTAAAAATAGAAGAAGAATTTGGAATGGCAGATTACGTTGTTGTAATTCCCAGCGAAAACCCCGCAGACGTAATACATGGTGTTGTGTTCAATGTTTCAGCCTCAGATTTGGCAAAAGTAGATTTATTTGAATCGAATGCTTACAGAAGAGTTCAAGTAACTTTACATTCGGGAGATATAGCCTGGATTTATATCGAAAACTAATAATCAAAAAATGATTTTAGCTACAGCGCAAACAAAACCAAAACGAGAAGATATACATGCTAATTTATTAGATCATTATCATCTTGTAGAATTGGCGGCGAATAATGGAGCCAATTTAGTTGTATTTCCAGAGTTATCTATTACGGGGTACGAAAGACAAAATGCTGCATCATTAGTTTTTACAAAAGATGATTCGAGAATTGAACACTTAAAAGAACTGGCAGTAAAACACAACATTATCATTGTTGCCGGCGCTCCAATTCAGGTTGAAGCGGAAATGTTTATTGGAGAATTTGTTATTTCTCCTGATAATTCGGTTTCTATTTACACCAAGCAATTTTTGCATGAAGGTGAAGATGAATATTTCCAATCTTCTTTTAATTATAATCCGATGATTACGATTAAAGATCAGAATATTTCATTTGCAATTTGTGCTGATATTGATAATCCGCTGCATCCGGAAAATGCTAAGAAAAGAGAAACTGATATTTATATTGCCAGTATTTTCTTTTCGCCAAACGGAATTCCGAATGCTTACAGAGACTTGCAAAACTATGCTCAAAAACATGAAATGAATGTTTTGATGTCGAATTTTAGTGGCGAATCTTGGGGATATTCTTCGGGCGGAAAAAGTGCTTTTTGGAACAATAAAGGAGAATTAGTCGGACAAATGAACGATTCGGATTCTGGATTATTATTGGTCGATAATCAAAATGATAATTGGACAAGTAAGATTATTACTTTTTAGATTCTTGCAAGGTTTTCAAAATCTTGTAGGTATGAAAATAAATTACGTAAACAAAAAACACCTACAAGGTTTTGAAAACCTTGCAGGAAAAATAAAAGATATTAAAAATGAACAGAATAACTCAAAAATTACAAGAAGATAAAAAGATACTTTCTATTTATTTTTCGGCGGGATATCCGAACTTAAATGATACCGTGCAGATTATTCAGGATTTAGAAAAAAACGGAGTCGATTTAATCGAAATCGGGCTTCCATTTAGTGATCCTTTGGCAGACGGACCAACTATTCAGGCCAGTTCGACACAGGCACTTCATAACGGAATGACTACTCAAATTCTTTTTGACCAGCTGAAAAACATCCGCGAAAGCGTAAAAATTCCGTTAATTATTATGGGCTATTTTAACCCGATGTTACAATACGGTGTTGAAGCGTTTTGCCAAAAATGTGCTGAAATTGGAATCGATGGTTTAATTATTCCAGATCTTCCGGTTGATGTTTATGCTGATGAATACAAAGCTATTTTTGAAAAATACGGATTGATCAATGTGTTTTTGATTACACCTCAAACTTCAGATGAAAGAATTCGTTTTATTGACAGCGTTTCAAACGGATTTATTTATATGGTAAGTTCTGCAAGTGTTACAGGATCTCAAAGCGGTTTCGGAAATGTTCAAGAAGAATATTTTGAAAGAATATCAAATCTGAATTTGAAAAATCCTCAAATTGTTGGCTTTGGAATTTCAAACAAAGAAACCTTCAATCAGGCAACAAAATATGCAAAAGGTGCTATTATCGGAAGCGCTTTTATCAAACATTTAAGCGAAAGCGGAAGTGGAAAAATTGCCGAGTTTATTGGGGAGATTCGATAAATAAATCCCAATAAGCATATCGTTTGTCATTCTGAGGAACGAAGAATCACACTCGTAACTCTATAAAGATTGGCGACATAGTTTGCGGAATTTCTAGTGTGATTCTTCGTTCCTCAGAATGACAAAACAAGCTCATATAGCTGAAATACTTTAGTATTTCAGCTTTTTTATTTTAACTAATTAATGCACGATTTAACATAAATTATCGAAACCGATTTATGTTAATATTGTGTTAAAATAAAATTAAACAAGTGTTTAAATTAAACAACTGTTTAATTTTGTATCCGATTAGAAACAATACCATGTCACACATCGAATTAAACGATAAAAAAATTCAGATTCTAGAAGTTGCAGAAAAGCTTTTTTCTGAAAAAGGATTTGAAGGTACATCGATACGGGATATCTCAAAAGAGGCAAAAATTAACATTGCCATGGTTTCGTATTATTTTGGTTCAAAAGAGCGATTATTAGAGGCTTTAATTCTTTACAAAACTTCTGATTTAAAATTACAACTCGAAAATTTATTGCAGGAAAACATTCAACCTCTTGAAAAAGTCAATAAATTAATCGAAATTTACATTAGCAGAATTTGCCTTAACAAAGGGATTTACAGAGTATTACACTTTGAACTTAATAGTAAAAAGAGAGAGAAAAGTATGATTGCCTTTACCGAATTAAAAAAAGGAAATCTAAAATCTGTCGAAAGTATTATTACTCAGGGTCAGGCTCAGGGAGTCTTTAGAAAAGATGTTATCATTCCGCTTATTACGCCTACCATCATTGGAACCTTTTTTCATTTTCACATGAATCGATCTTTCTTTGAAGAATTATTGAATTTAAAAACAGAAGAATCGTTTAACAATTACATTAGAACCAGTCTTACAAAGCACATTCAACAAACTATAAAAGCGCTACTTGTTTATGAAAATTAGTCAATTAATGCTCTTTGGAGTTTTCTTTATCGGAATATCTTCAATAGAAGCACAAGAAAAAACAAGTTTAACCTTGGACGAAGCCGTTAAAATGGCCTGGGAAAAAAGTAACGAAGTTACTCTTGCCAATACTAAGGTAAACACAAAAAAATACGAACTAAAAACCGTAAAAAATAATCAATATCCGGATATCAAAGTTTCGGGACAATATCAACGTCTTACAAAAGCATCAATTGATATGCCAAATCAGGGAGAAAGCGCTTCATTGGCATCTCCTGACAGAGCAATGCTTGGAATGGCTAATTTAAGTTTACCAATTTTTGCCGGATTTAAAATTCAGAACAGCATTGATGCGTATGATAATTTATACGAAGCAGAAAGTGCTAATGCTGCAAAAACTAAAGAAGATGTCGCTTTAAAAGTAGTTACTTATTATACTGCTTTATACAAAGCTCAAAAAACTTTGGATGTTTTAAACGAAAATCAAAAAAGCGCTAAACAACGTGTTACTGACTTTATAGAGTTGGAGAAAAACGGAATTATTCCGAGAAATGATTTATTGAAAGCACAATTATTAGTTTCTAAAACACAATTATCTATTGATGAAGCGAATAATAATATTAATAATATCAATTTTTATCTTACTACATTATTAAAGTTAGACCCTTCTGTAAAACTTCAGGTAAATGAAGACGATTTCTTCAATTTAAAAACCAGTAATGCACCAACTTCTGATGCTGTTGCGCTTGAAAGCAGAAAAGACTTAGAAGCTATCAGACTTCAAAGTAAAGCTTCTGAAGCTAATGTTAAAATTGCAAGAGCAGGATATTATCCTTCAGTGTCATTACTTGGCGGCTATACAGCTTTTGATCTTAAAGATATTGTAACTGTAAAATATGCAATGAATTTTGGAATTGGTTTGTCTTATGACATATCAGGAATTCTAAAAAACAACGTTCATGTTAAAGAAGCAGAAAGCAAAGCTTTGGAAGTAAAAAATTCTGAAGCTATTATGACGGACCGCATTAAAGTTGAAGTTCAAAAATCTATTGAAGATTATGATTTAGCTATTAATCAAAGTGTGGTTTATCAGGAAGCACTTGAGCAGGCAGCAGAAAATTACAGACTTGTAAAAGACAAGTTTGACAATGGTTTATCTGACACCAATGATTTGGTAGAAGCTGACGTTGAACACTTAAACGCCAAAATCCAAACCGCTTTATCTAAAGCAACTATTATTCAAAAATATTACGAATTACTTTCAGTCTCAGGACAATTATCTCAATCATTCAATCTTTCTAAAATATAATCGATAGCTCTCATGGAAAAGAAAAAGACAAATAAAAAATTCATCATCATACTAACCGTTTTGGTTTTAGTGGGCGGAACTTACGGAATATCAAAATACTTACACTCTCAGGCACACGAAGAAACGGATGATGCTCAAATCGAGAAAAAAATGAATCCGATTATTCCGAGAGTATCAGGATATATCAGCAAAGTTTATGTGAAAGATAATGATTTTGTAAAAAAAGGAGATACTTTATTTACAATCGACAAGAGAGATTATCAATTAAAAATTGATGAAGCAAATGCTGCTTTGTTAGGTGCAGAAGGACAATTTGAAGCTGCAAAAGCGGATATTGGAAGTGCATATGCAAGTATTTCAGTTTCAGATGCTCAAATGAAATCTGCAGGTGGTTCTATCGAAAGTGCTAAAATTAGATTGAGACAGCTTACAAACGATTATAACCGCTACAATAATTTGTACAAAACGCATACTATTACAAAACAACAATATGAGCAGGCTTTAACTGCAAAAGAAGAAGCTGAAAATCAAGTACGTGTTTTAGAACAACAACAAAGAGCAAGTTCTTACCAAAAATCGGTTATTCAGTCAAAATCTAAAGTTTCTGATAAACAAACTGAAGTGGCTGCAGCAAACATCAAAAAAGCAAAAACAATGTTGGATGTTGCGCATTTAAATTTAAGCTATACAGTTGTTACTGCTGCTATTGATGGTCAGGTTTCTAAAGTAGACATTCAGCCAGGACAATTAGTTCAACCAGGACAATCTTTATTTTATATTATCAATAATAATGAGGCTTGGGTTGTTGCTAACTTTAAAGAAACACAATTAAACAAAATGATTGTGGGACAAAAAGTAAGTTTAAAAGTAGATGCATATCCAAACTATGAGTTTAAAGGAATTGTAACTTCTTTTTCTCCTGCTACAGGATCACGTTTCTCTTTATTACCTCCTGATAACGCAACAGGTAACTTCGTAAAAACAATTCAGAGATTACCAGTGAAAATTAGTTTAGATCCATCAAACGATCCAGAAAAAGTTAAATTATTACGTCCGGGGATGAATGTTGATGTAGACGTACATTTGAAATAAAATAAATGGCAACAGCAGTACAAGCAGACGACGATTTAGTAGAATACGGTTTCAGACGTGTCATCATCACGATTACAGCAGTGCTTTGTGCTTTGTTGGAAATTGTAGATACCACGATTGTAAACGTAGCGCTTACAGACATGAGAGGAAGCCTTGGTGCTACTTTGACTGATGTGGCGTGGGTAATTACAGCATACGCAATCGCGAATGTTATTGTAATACCAATGACGAGCTGGCTATCGCAGCAATTTGGAAGACGTAATTATTTTGTGGCTTCTATCATAATATTTACGGTCTGCTCTTTTTTGTGTGGTAATGCCTCAAATATATGGGAACTGGTAGCTTTTCGTTTCGTACAAGGTATGGGTGGAGGCGCGTTACTTGTAACCGCTCAAACCATTATTACCGAAAGTTATCCAATTGCAAAACGTGGTATGGCTCAGGCTATTTATGGTATGGGGGTAATCGTAGGCCCAACTTTAGGTCCGCCTTTAGGAGGATATTTAGTAGATAACTATTCCTGGCCTTATATCTTTTACATCAATATTCCTTTAGGAATTATTGCTACAATTTTGGCATTGACTTTCGTAAGAAGTCCAAAATATGGTGAGAAATTAAAAGCCAATCAGGTTGACTGGTGGGGAATTATTTTGTTGAGCGCTTTTATTGGTTCTCTACAATTCGTATTAGAACATGGACAACAAGACGACTGGTTTAATGATTCTTTAATCGTAACCTTAAGTGTTGTTACCGTTCTTGGATTGGTTTTGTTTATTTGGAGAGAGCTTACTTATAAACATCCAATTGTGAACTTAAGTGTTTTAAAAGATGGAAACTTACGAATTGGAACCGTAATGTGTTTTATCCTAGGTTTTGGTTTATACGGTTCAACCTTAATTATCCCGATTTATACACAATCAATTTTAGGATGGACTGCAACTGATGCCGGATTATTATTAATTCCAGGATCGATTACAACGGCGATCATGATGCCGTTTGTTGGTAATATGATTCAGAAAGGGGTACCGCAAGGTTACATGGTAGGAGTTGGATTTTTAGTTTTCTTCTTCTTTACCTTTATGATGTATAGCCGTATGACACCAGATACAGGTGTCGAACATATGTACTGGCCATTAATTTTAAGAGGTATTGGTTTAGGATTACTTTTCGTTCCTATTACAACGCTCTCTCTTTCTACTCTGAAAGGAAAACAAATTGGTGAAGGTGCAGCATTTACAGGAATGATGCGTCAATTAGGCGGATCTTTTGGTATCGCGATTATTACCACTTTCATTACACGTTTCAGTCAGTCGCACAGAGTAGATCTGATTAACAATTTAGATCCTGCCAAATTTGAAGTGCAACAGCGTATTGCAGGAATGCAGCATGCTTTTATGGCCAAAGGCTATAGTGCCGATGTTGCCTTGAAAAAAGCCTATCAGGCCATTGAATATTCAGTCTTGAAACAAAGTACTGTAATGGCTTATATGGATATTTTCATGTACCTGGGAATTATGTTTTTATGTTGCATACCGATTATTCTCTTTATCAAAAAAGGGAAGAACAAAATTAGTGCAGCCGACGCAATGCATTAATAATAATAATAATTTTATAATACGCAGAAACGCCGAATTCAATATTAGAATTCGGCGTTTATTTTTTATGATTATTTCGATGTGAAAATTTGTCAAATCTACAGGGATTGAAATCCCTGTCTACAATATGTTTCGAGTCTAAGACTCTTTTAGAAAACCTTTGAACCTTTGTTACTTTGCACCTTTGCTCCTTCAAAAAAACCTATCTTGTAAAAACTAGATGATTTCCCTTAGAAAGATTGGCATCAAAACGATAACCGTCGTAATTAAAACCTTTTAAGTCATCAATCGTTTCTGCATTTGTATCAATAATGTAGCGAACCATCATTCCTCTCGCCTTTTTAGCGAAGAAACTGATCATTTTTAATTTCCCGTCTTTATAATCTTTAAAATCAGGAGTAATTACAGGCACTTTTAAAGCTTTTACATCAACAGCCGAAAAATATTCGTTGCTTGCTAAATTCACAAATAACTCATCCTTTTTCAATTCTTTATTTAGAGCTTTTGTAATCGTTGGTTTCCAGAATTCGTGAAGATTTTTATATTCACCAACCGGCATTTTTGTTCCCATTTCTAAACGGTAAGCCTGCATTAAATCCAGCGGTTTTAAAAGGCCATAAAGTCCGGATAGAATTCTAAGTTTATCTTGTAAAACATCCAATTTTTCTAACGGAATTGTATAAGCATCCAAACCTGTATAAACATCGCCATCAAAAGTATAAACAGCCGGACGCGCGTTTTCTGGTGTAAAAGGTGTTTTCCATTCCTGATTTCTTTTCCAGTTTAAATCGGCCAATTTTTCTGAAATTGACATTAATTCTGATAATTCAGCTGGCTTTTTTTGTTTTACTTCTTTATGAACTATGCGGGCTTCTTTTAAAAAAGAAGGTTCAGTATATTGAGATGTTGGTAATTCTTTTTCGAAATTCAGAGATTTCGCAGGAGATATAACAATTTTCATTTGTATGTTTTTGTAGCATTCAAAAATACAAATTGAATTTCTAAAAACAGATTATCTCAATTGATTTGTTCTATAGATGTATATTTTTTTTTCTGCCACGAATTGCACTAATTGCACTAATTTTTCTTGCCACGGATTAAACGATTAAAAACGATTTCCTTTCTTCTCACCCAATTCATTTATTCAAATTAATTTACGCTCCATTAAATAAAATTCGGGCAATTCGTGTAATTCGTGGTAAACCATTTTCCTTTCTGGCAAAATTCAGTACTAAAAACTATTAAATTCTTCAAAAAAGTGCGCTGTAGATTATAATAGGCATTTTCTATGTTGTAAATTTGCATGCATTTTATTTCGTCTGAAATTCAAATTGCATTTTTACTCAAAAATTAGTGAATTCGTGGCTATACAAACAAACTACAAAACTGCTCTGCAAAATAAAATTTTCGATATCATCTCGAAAGCTTCTCAGGAATTAAACGTTGACTCTTATGTAATAGGCGGATTTGTTCGTGATTTACTTTTAAACCGAGGTTCTAAAAAAGATATCGACGTTGTAGCAGTTGGAAGCGGTATTGAATTAGCGCTAAAAGTTTCTGAATTACTTCCGAACAAACCAAAAGTTCAGGTTTTTAAAACGTACGGAACTGCAATGTTGCGTTTTGAAGATACCGATATTGAATTTGTTGGTGCCCGAAAAGAGTCTTATAATCGCGACAGCCGAAACCCGATTGTTGAAAACGGAACTTTGCAAGACGATCAAAATCGTCGTGATTTCACCATCAATGCTTTGGCTTTATCTTTAAACGAAAAAAACTTCGGAGAGCTGCTAGATCCTTTTGATGGTTTAACAGATTTAGAAAACAAGATAATCAAAACACCTTTGGATCCCGATATTACTTATTCTGATGATCCTTTGCGTATGCTTCGTGCGATTCGTTTTGCGACACAATTGAATTTCGAGATTGAAGAAAATTCACTAAATGCGATCACAAAAAATGCCGATCGTATTAAAATAATTACTGGCGAAAGAATTGTAGATGAATTAAACAAAATTCTTTCTACAGATAAACCTTCTACAGGATTTTTACTTTTATACAAAACAGGACTTCTTGATCTTATTTTACCTGAATTAACCGCATTGAATCAGGTGGAAGAAATTGAAGGTCATACGCATAAAAACAACTTTTATCACACACTTGAGGTTGTAGACAATATTTGCCCAAACACAGATGATGTTTGGTTACGCTGGTCGGCTTTGTTACACGATATTGGAAAAGCGCCAACAAAACGTTTCGCTAAAAAACAAGGATGGACTTTTCACGGTCATGAATTTCTTGGCGGAAAAATGGCTAAGAAAATCTTCGAACGTTTGCACATGCCTTTAAACCATAAAATGAAATTCGTTCAGAAAATGGTTATCATGAGTTCGCGTCCAATTGTTTTGGCTGATGAAATTGTGACTGACAGCGCGGTTCGTCGTTTGGTTTTTGATGCTGGCGAAGATGTTGAGAATTTAATGACTTTATGTGAAGCGGATATCACAACCAAAAATCCTGCGAAATTTAAGAAATACCATAAAAACTTCGAACTCGTTCGCAAGAAAATTATTGAAGTGGAAGAACGCGATCATGTACGTAATTTTCAACCACCAATTTCCGGAGAAGAAATTATGGAAATGTTTGATTTGAAACCTTCGCGTGAAATTGGGGTTTTGAAAGAAGCAGTAAAAGAAGCGATTTTAGAAGGCGATATTCCGAATGAATACCAAGCTGCTTATGATTTTGTGATTCAAAGAGCTGAAAAAATGGGCTTAAAAAAAATAGAGAAATAAGTATTATTTAATAAAATGAAAAAAGAGAATAAATCAGTAATCATTTGGTTACTATCAGGTTGTGTTTTATTGTTTTTAATGGTTGTTGTGGGTGGAATTACCCGTTTGACCAATTCAGGTTTATCAATGACCGACTGGCATTTGGTAACCGATACTTTCCCTCCTTTAACAGATGCAAAATGGAACGAGGCTTTTGAGCAGTACAAGAAATTCCCTGAATATCAGAAAATCAATATTCACAACGATTTTCAATTAGCCGATTATAAATTTATTTATTTCTGGGAATGGTTTCACCGTTTCATCGGCCGTATCATCGGACTTGTATTTTTTGTACCATTCGTATACTTTTTAATCAAAAAGAAATTAGATACAGATACAATCAAAAAATGCATCGTACTTTTAGGAATGGGTGCTTTTCAGGGATTTCTAGGATGGTTTATGGTTCGTAGCGGATTAATCGATAATCCGGATGTAAGTCATTTTAGACTTTCATTACACTTAACTTTTGCTTTTATCACTTTTGCTTATACGCTTTGGGTGGCGCTTGATTTGATTTATCCGGAAAGAAACATCAACAAAATAATTCCGCTTCGTACAATTGCGAGATATGCTTTGGCAGCTTTGTTGATTCAGATTATTTATGGCGGTTTTGTTGCTGGACTTAACGCAGGATTAATTCATAATCACTGGCCTTTAATGAGCGACGGAGAATTTATTCACGAATCGGTTTTCATTGAACAGTCTTCTTTGGTGAAAAATTTAATTGAAGGAAAAAGTGGTGTTCAGTTTGTACACAGAACTTTTGCTTATGTTGTAGTCGCCATTATTCTTTTCCTTTTCTTTAGAAGTAAAAAATATACGCTTACTAATACTCAGGCAAACGGAATCAAAACATTAGTTATTTTTGTTTTCATTCAGTTTTTACTTGGTGTTTTTACATTGTTATATAGCGTACCATTGGCTTTAGGATTAATCCACCAGATTATGGCATTTTTCCTTTTAAGCGCTATGACGTATACGTTGCACAGATTGAGTAAATAAAAATATTTACCTATAAAATAAAAAAGAGCCAATGGCTCTTTTTTTTATCAGTAATATATTCTCAAAAACAATTCATTCCGTAGGAATGTTTCATTGGTAGAATTCAATTTGAATTATGGTTATACGTTCCGTAGGAACGTTTGATTAATAAAATAGATCATTTATATAAAATCAGATGTTCCTACGGAACAATATAAAACAATTTATTCTTTTTCTTCCGACGAAATATTCCTACGGAATACTAAATCGCAACCCTTTTGTAAAATGGAATAAAATCAAATTCAACTAATGACTTCGATTCAATGCAAAACTATCCAAGCCACGTTTTAAAATCCTGTACTTTTTCGCGGCTTACAATTACCTCATCTTCTTTGTAAGTTGGTAAAATCACTTTTAAGCGTGAATTGGTATAAACCTGAATTTCTTTTATTGCCTGAAGCGGAACAATGAATTTTCTGCTTACGCGGAAAAAATCTTTCCTATCTAATTCCTGCTCGAGGATTTCTAAAGTCGAATCGATTAAATAATTTCGATTATCAAAAGTATGAATATAGGTTCCTTTATTTTCACTAAAAAAACATTCGATTTCGTCTGTAGTAATCACTTTTAAATGTTGCCCTATTTTAACGGTGAATCTCTTCTTATAATTCTTTTCGAAAGGATTTGACAGCATTCTGCGTATTTGCTCAAAATCAAGTTGCAAATTGCTGCTTTCTGATTCTAATTTAGGCAGTCTCGTTTTAAATTTAGTTACTGCCACTTCAAGATCATCTTCGTCTATTGGTTTTAGCAGATAATCAATACTATTCAATTTAAACGCTTTTAGTGCATATTCATCATAAGCTGTTGTAAAAATAATGGCGCTTTTGATGTCGATTTTTTCAAAAATTTCAAACGATAAACCATCAGACAACTGAATATCTAAAAATATCAAATCCGGATGCTGATTGTTGGCAAACCAATCAACAGATTCTTCTACAGAATGCAACATGGTTTTTACTGCAATATCAAGCTTTTCAAGCTTTCGCTGTAATAATCTTGCGGCAGGTTTTTCGTCTTCTATAATTAATGTGGTCATTTTTAAATTGAAAAAGTTGAAAATTTTTTAATGTAAACTTACTCCCATTTATTGGTATTCGATGGCTCTTTCTTCATATATTCCTGAATTTTCTTTTCTTCCCAATCAGAACTAAAAAAAACATCTCTCCCAAAAACAGATAAAGCATGAGCCAGTAAAGCAATTCCCCAAAATATTGCGGTCGAATAAGTATGCCAGTCCAGCAAACCTCCGTCATTAAAACCTCTTCCAAAAATTTCCTTGTTTAAGTTTGAGGCAATAATAATTACGTTCACTAAAATATATACTTTTAAATGTGAGTAAAAACCTTTAATCCTCTTTACTTTTCGGTATGCAATTATAAATTGTTCATCATTATTGTTACCAAATTCCTGTGAATATTCTTCGTACATGCGTCTTCTGAAACGTCCCATTTTTTTATATTTTTTTTTAATAGATTATTGCCACTTATCTCTGTTCAATTTTTCTTTATCCATGATCTCTTTGATCTTTCTTTCCTCCCAGTCTTTTCCTAATACCGGAAATACTTCGAAAACTTTTAATCCATGAAAAACGACTCCAATTCCCCACCATAATAAAGGCCAGAAAAACCATAAATATTCTGGTGATGTCCATAAATTAATTACAATCAAAATAGCATTTACAAAAAGAAAAGCTGTCAAATTCCCGTAAAACCCTTTTATACCTTCTACTTTCTTTTTTGCTAAGTAGTATCTGTCTTCTTCGTTAAATTTAATTTCCATGATTACTCCCATTTTTGTTTTTTTGTTTTTTTACTTAAAAGACTTTTCAGCTTTCGTTCCTCCCACTCTTCTCCAAAAATCGTATAAGAAAGAAGTAAATCGATTGCAGAAAATAAAAACACTGAAGTCCAGATAATCATTACAACCGAATTTAAATAGTTGAATGGAAAAAAGTTTAGCGGAACTCCATAATATCGTTTTAAAATAAAAACGATCAGTCCAATACTATAAATAAACACATGTTTATAAAAGAATTTGAGCTTTACTACTCTTTTACCTAATGTCTGTTGAAACTCAAATTCTTCCCGGTCATTATTACAATTTGTTTCCATGATTATTTCCAGGTTTGTTTGTTATTTCCTTTTTCCAGAATCTCTCTTATTTTTCGTTCTTCCCAATCTGAGCTATAACCAAAAACTTTAAAAGCATGCATTACCACTCCAAATCCCCAGCCCAAAGCCGAAAACCAAAACCAGTGAAATCCAGGAGAGAATGTTAAATTTACAAAAATTAAACACGGGATTACTCCACAATATGAAATAAGATTGGCATAGAAGCCTTTCAATTCTTCAACTCGTTTTTTAGCTCTAAAATAAGCTTTGTTTTCGTCACTATAATCTGCACTAGTTTCCATAACTGCAATTTGTTTCGTTAAAATTGGAATCTTAACCGTGAAATTTTTCTCATCCTGCTCGATCAGCACATTTCTATTGGTAATAATTCCGTATCGGTTTACTATGTTTTGCAATCCAACTCCTTGTCTGTCCTGCAAAACTTCTTTTTTCTGAAGATCATTTTGTATCGCTAAATAATCCTTATCAATATAAATTCTAATATGTAAAGGTTTCTGTTCGCTTACAATATTGTGTTTTACTGTATTCTCCAGTAAAAGTTGTAAGGATAATGGAACTACTTTGGCATCAGGATTTATATCTGTTGTTGGTAGTTCATAAAACAAACTATTCTCAAAGCGCATTTTCAGCAAGTTCATATACGTTTTTGCAAACGATAACTCGTCTTCTACCGAAACCAATTCTTTGTCCTTTTGCTCTAAAACGTAGCGATAAATCTTAGATAAAGAAGTGGTAAATCGTTGTGCATTATCCGGATTTTCTTCAATTAAAGAACTTAGAACATTTAAACTGTTAAAAAGAAAATGCGGATCGATCTGATTTTTTAAACTTTCGAACTTGGCATTTGCCGTTCCTGCAATAATCTTTTGTTGTGTAATCTCAAATTTAGATGCCATTTTCCATTTTACCATAAAACTTCTGGCCTGTAAAAAAGTCGAAATTCCTAAAGATAAAATAATATAAAAAAGATGAACCCAAATCATTCTGGCACCAAAAAACACTTCTAAAGTCACGTTTTGCAAAACGACAAAAATGAAATAATTTATTCCAAGAACGACAGGAACAGTGTACAAAATGGTCACTAAAATTCCAAAATAAACCCTAAGATTTGTTTGCTCCAGCCAATCCCATTTTTTATCCAGAAGAACATTTATAAATCCATTACCAAACCCCAGTCCGAAAGAATAAAGGCAGCTTATAAAGAAAGTGACGAGTACATTTCTAATCGTTAAATCATCTCCTAAACAAGCTGAAAATATTATTGCAAAAATCATAGAAATCTTCAAACAAATAATTGTTCCACTTCTTAAATCAGCAAATGAGCTTCTATAATCTTTCATCTTACGGGCTTAAATAAATTTATTTTTTGCAATTCTTTTGAGCTTCCAAAGCTCTTTCTAATCCCCATTTTGGCGAAAAAGGAGTTTCTGGTTTAAAAGTAGCAAAAAGTTCAATAGCTTTATCAACTTGTACACATAGTGGTTTTGTATCAACTCCTGTCCATTTTGCGCCTCCTAACTGGTAATCAGCTTCACCAAAAACAGCTCTTGGATTATTTGGATCTATTGCTTTTGCCTTTGCATAAGCTTCCATTACTTTAGCCGAATATTTCATTCCGTTTGTCATCGGATCTGCGACAACCCAAGCCGTATAAATTAAAGCCTGCATCACATACAATTCTGCATTGTTCTGATCTTTAATCATTTCAACATCCAGAACATCTTGTGCTTTAGTCAACATTAAATCAATTTTGGTAATATCTTTTTCAGTAAAAGCCGATGTAGTGTTAATTAATGCTACATAATAATTTGGTAAATAACTTGTTTTTTCTGCTGCTGCAATTCTTTCAAACATTGCCGAAGCTTCCGTATTTTTTCCTTCTTTCCAAAGCCCGAAAGCTTTTCCCATTCCTTGTTCAAATTGTGTTTGCGCTGAACTTATTCCTACTACCAATAATGCAATCAAAGTGATAATTTTCTTCATTTTAAAAGTTGTTTAAATGGTTATTTTTTAAATTTTTTAGTTATTATTTATAATGTAATTTCAATTTTTGAATCTTTATCGATAACAAATTTAGCGTCTTTATAAGCAGGAGGCCCCATAAACCCTTTAGCATTGTTTGAAGCAGCATAAGCTTCTGAAGGTGCTCCCATTGCATTTCTATCCAATTTCCCGTTATTGTTTTCATCGTGATACGTTGAAATTGCATATTCTCCTGTCGGAAGATCATCAAACGTTACCACTACTTCATTATTTTTTATTTCAGAAGAAAGACTTCTATAAGTCGTTTTAAGAAATGTATTGTCTGAATTGTACAACCCTACTTTAACAATTCCTGTATCATTTTTTAAACCTGAAACAGTAACAGTTAATTTTGCATTTTGCGCAGATAATAAACTGCAAATAAATAATGTGATTATTGTAATAATTTTGGCCATGGTTTCTTTTTTTTAAGGTTATTTTTTTTTTAGGTTCTGAGATTCTGAGTTGCTAAGGTTCTAAGTTTTTTTGCTTAGTAGCTTAGAAACTTAGCAACTTATTGTCTCGATTTTTTAATGATGATTAAAACTCTTTTCATTTAAGTTTTTATTTTTTCCTTAGTGCCTCAGTCCCTTAGCAACTTAGTAGCTTAATAATTTATACTTCAAATGTATATCGGTTTTTACTCTTTTAAAATTAAATGATACCGAGTTGTCGAATTTGGTTACTGAATTGTTTTTTTTGAGGTTCTAAGGTTCTGAGATGCTAAGGTTCTAAGTTTTTTTACCTTATTACCTCAGAACCTTAGTTCCTTAGAACCTTAGAACCTTTCACTAAAGATTCTTCAACTGATTCTCATTTTTATTTTGGCTAATCGTCCAGAAGAAACCTACGAAGAAAAATCTGTCAGCAGTTGGTGTTACGGCTTGTCTTTGATAAACTCCGCTGGCATCTGGAATTTTTGCGTAATCATATCCAAAAATATTTTGTGTTCCTAAAATATTTGAAACAGAGAAATAAAGGATTTTTTGTGTTGTCAATAAATACGCCCAGTTAAAACTCAAACTATTATATGATTTTGTTTTTCCGTTCATAAACTGTGTCTGGTTTGGATCGTTGTACGGACGTCCTGTACTAAAACTATTTGTGAAACCAACCTGAGATTTCCAGTCCGTAATAAAATATTTCGTCACAACAGACAAAGTATGATTGGCAATAAAATTTGGAGTTGCCATGTTTGGAAAGTTTTTATACTGTCTTTCTGAATCGATATAAGAATAAGAAATCCAGTATTCTAAATTTTTATACAAATTACTGTCTCTCCAGAATAGATCAATTCCTTTTGCATATCCCGATCCGTTATTATTGAAAACCGAGTTGTATTGAATATCTCGTGTATTGTACTGAACTAAATTGCTGTAATCTTTATAATAAACCTCTGCTCTAAAGGTCTGGCCAGGTCTTGTAAACTGATAATTTAAAATGTAATGTCTTGCTTTCTCACTTTCAAACTGATGGTATTTTGAATATTTAATATAATCTACAACAGGAGTCTGAGAAAAGTCTCCGTAAGCAAAAGAGAACTGACTGTTTTTTGAAACCTTATAAGCTAAAGAAGCTCTTGGTGCAATATTGTTTTCGTCCAGCAAACTATTATTTGAAAATCTTGCACCAACTTTCATTGCTAATTTTTTAGAGAATAAAATATCCCCTTCAACATAAGCTGCAAAAATATTTGAATCGTAACCATTTGCAACTTTAATAGCAATATTGTCATCAAAGTTTTCATTGAATTTGGTAATGAAATAATCCGTTCCAAAAGACAATTTAAAATTGTTAGAAATCTTTTTATTCAGTTTTAATTTCAATTGCGCTGCATTTTCATTGCTGTCAACATCATTGATATCATATTTCACATTGTTTTTACTATATCCATAACTAATTCCCGACGTAATTTGCCAGCCTGTTCCAAAAGTTCCTTTATAAGAAGAATTCAGATAAAAATTATTATTGTTTAAATCTGTTCTGATTGGATTCTCGAAATTGACATTCTTCTGATTCAAATCAAATTTCTCCGAATCAAATGAGGCGTACAGTTTAAAGATTCCGTTTGTAAAATTGTATCGATAAACCGTTTCCCCTCCAAGCGACTGATATGGATTATTCCAGTCTACATTCTGTGGAATTACTGCTTGATAAGGCGCCAGATTGATGTAAGCAGCATTTACACTTAGTGAACTTTTTTTCCATTTTTGAGTATTGGCTAAAGTCAAACCAACTGTCATTAATCCGATATCTGTTTTTTCATGGTCTTCTTCATCTTGCGTATTCAAAAGCAAAACACTTGATAAAGCTTCACCATATTCTGCCGAATATCCTCCGGTAGAAAAAGCAATTCCACTAAACAAGAAAGGAGAAAATCTACTGCGCGTTGGTAAATTATTTGTTGTTGCTCCGTATGGCTGCGCAACTCTTATTCCGTCAACAAAAGTTTGTGTTTCGCTGGCTTCTCCCCCACGTACAAACAAACGCCCATCTTCACCAACACTTTGCGTTCCCGGTAAAGTCTGTAAAGCTGCTACGATATTTCCGGCAGAACCTGCTGTAGTCACAATATCTAAAGGTTTTAAAACAGAAACTCTTGCTTTATCACCCGATTCTAATGTTCCGGCTGTAATTACGACAGCATCAAGGGCGTTAACATTATCTCTAAGTTTTATGGTTTGATTTTTAAAATTTGTAACATCAATTTCTTTCTTGTAAGTTTCAAAAAGTAAAAAGCTAATTACAATAGACTGATTTCCTGTTGCAGCAGTTTCAAACGAAAATTCTCCTGTTTCAGAACTTGTTGCTCCATCATAAGTTCCGTCAATATAAATATTTGCGCCTGCAACCGGTTTGCCTTTTTGATCGGTAACTTTACCAGAAATTGTGTTCTGAGCAAAAATTACCGCTGTAAAAAATAAAAAATTTATTGTAAAAAATAATTTGGTTTTCATGTCATCTTTGGTTTTGATGAGACAAATGTATTTTAACAATTCTTGTTAAAAAATATTAAATAACCCAATTGTAGAATTTCGGGGATGAGTTGTAAATATCTAATTTGTATCTTAGCTAGGAATTGCAAAAAACAATTAATTATGTCAGAAAGTAAGAGAATTTCAAATTTATATCAATCCATTTATGATGGAAATCCATGGTTGGAGGTTACCTTGGCAAATACTTTAAAAAATATAACTGCAGAACAAGCGTACAAAAAGATAAATCCAAATCTAAATACGATTTGGGAAATTGTAAATCACCTGATACAATGGAGAAGAAATATACTGGAACGCATGCAGGGAGAAGTTGTGCAAGCTCCGGGGCATAACTATTTTGTTCCTGTTTTAGATCCTTCTGAAGCCGCCTGGGAACAATCACTTCAAACACTGGCAAAATCTCAGGAATCATGGAATGCTTTTTTTGAAGATTTTAATGATGAGCATTTAGCCAAAATATATGTTAGTAATGGTCATACGTATTATGAACATCTTCACGGAATTATTCAGCATGATGTGTATCATTTGGGGCAGATTGTTATTTTGAAGAAATTGCTTTAGTTATAGATTTTTTTCTACAGTATTGTCATTTCGACGAAGGAGAAATCACACTCGTAGCTCGACAAAGATTGGCAACATTCTGTACGGAATTTCTAATGCGATTTCTCCTTCGTCGAAATGACAAAAATTGAGAACGATTTTAAAAAATATCTTTTTTAAACTTAAATTATTCTTATGAAAAATTCACTAATTATCCTGGCATTTTTACTTTTCAGTACAATAGGATTTTCTCAGGAAACCGAAGTTAAATATGACGAAGCTTTAGCAAAATCACTTCATGCCGATGAGTACGGAATGAAGAAATATGTCTTCTGCCTTTTAAAATCAGGAACCAATACAACGGCTTCAAAAGAAGAAACTAAAAAATTGTTTGAAGGTCATATGGCAAACATTGGTAAATTAGCCAAAGAAGGGAAACTGGTTGTAGCCGGGCCTTTCATGAAAAATGACAGAAACTATCGTGGCATTTATATTTTTAATGTAGAAACGGTAGACGAAGCCAAAGCGCTTGTCGCAACAGATCCCGCAATAAAAGCCAACTTACTGGAAGCTGAATTAACGCCTTGGTACTGTACCGCAGCTTTGCAGGAAACAGTAAAAGTACACGAGAAAATTGCGAAGACGAAAATGTAAATATGAAAACTGAAAAAGAAAAAATGATCTCTGGCGAATATTACAATGCCATGGATCCAGAATTATTAAAAGGTCGTCGCGCCGCCAAAAATCTTCTACACAGCTTAAATGTAAAAGAATATCGGGTGACCAAAAAAGCAAAAGAAATTTTAGCAACATTAATACCGAACGCAGGATCTGGACTTTATATTGAACCTCCTTTTCTTTGCGATTACGGATATAATATTTTCTGCGGAGAAAACGTTTATTTTAATGTCAATTGCGTTGTGCTGGATTGCGCACCAGTCAATATTGGATCAAATGTTTTTATTGCACCAAACGTTCAAATTTATACTGCATCACACCCGCTTAACGCTGAATTAAGAAAATCTCTGGAAAATGCTTATCCAGTCACGATTGGTGATGATTGCTGGATTGGCGGAAATTCTGTTATTTGCCCGGGAGTAACAATTGGAAAAGGCTGCGTTATTGGCGCCGGATCTGTTGTTACCAAAGATATTCCGGATAATTCACTGGCCGTTGGAAATCCGGCAAAAGTAATTCGAAAATTAAATCAGGAACCTGAATCAAAAAAATAATGCTTACTCTAAACAAAATACACCATATTGCCATTTTATGCTCCGATTACGAAAAATCGAAGTATTTCTATACTCAGATTTTAGGTCTTACTATTATTCGCGAAATTTATCGTGAAGAACGTCAGTCTTACAAATTAGATTTGGCTTTAAATGGTTCTTATGTAGTCGAATTATTTTCATTTCCAAATCCGCCGCAAAGACCTTCAAGACCTGAAGCCGTTGGTTTGCGTCATTTAGCTTTTGAAGTAATTAATCTGGAAGAAACTATTGCTTTTCTAAATACAAAAAACATCGAATCGGAACCCATAAGAATTGATGAAATCACCGAAAAACGTTTCACTTTTATTGCTGATCCAGATTTGCTTCCAATAGAATTCTATGAGCGATAATTAAGCTATTTTTTGAATCTCGCAAAGTCGCAGAGCCGCAAAGTTTTTAAGTAAATTCTTTGTGACTCTGCGACTTTGCGAGCAAATTCTCATCAATATGCTACATAAAGCACACTGAAAGAATTTTCCTGTTTATATCGGTTTTAACACAGTAAAATGAAGATTTCCTAGAAAAAACCGAATTTGATTCTTAATTTTGTAATCCGCAAAACAAAAATGCGGATTTCTTAAACTTATTCTGATGAACAAAACGGCGCAAATCAAAAAAAATCATCAATTTATCAAATTCCGAAAATTAGTTATTGTTTCTATTTTAATTGGCTTCCTTTCTGCCTTTCTTGGAATTTCACTGAAAAAAATAACAGAATACTACGAACAAATTTTCTTTCATGAAGTATCGGTACATCCTATATTTTATATTGTGTTCCCTGTTTTCGGATTATCGGTTATTTATTTTCTAAGACAATATCTTTTCAAGAAAAAAGAAAACAAAGGAATTAAAGAAGTTTTCGAAAGTACGGCTTCTAAATCTAAAAATCTTCCTTCTTATAAAATTCCGTCTCACTTTATCAACGGTTTATTAACTGTTATTTTTGGAGGATCAACAGGAATCGAAGTTTCTACCGTAGTTGCAACTGCAACAATTGGTTCTGTTGCTCACGAAAAAAAGAATGTCTTTCGTCAATACAAAACCGAATTAATTTGTGCAGGTGTTGCTGCCGGAGTTACAGCACTTTTCAGCAGTCCGATTGCAGGAGTTTTATTTGCTTTTGAAGTTATTTCAAGAAAAGTAACACGAGCCTTTATCATTTCAAATGTAATTGCAGTTTCGATCGCTTTTGGTCTGTTAACGATTTTAAAAGAAGAGCCTTTGTTTGCAGTTTCAATTGTAACATGGCATTTAAAAGCAATTCCATACTTTATTCTTTTAGGAATTCTAGCTGGTATTAATTCCGTTTACTTAACTCGTTGTGTTTTATTCTTTAAATCGCAATTTGGTAAAATAGATACTCATTATTATAAAATTCTAATTGGTTCTGTAGTTTTAAGTGCTTCATTATTTTTCTTCCCACAATTGTATGGAGAAGGTTATCATGCTATAAAAGGAATTTTCGGAAATGCTTCTGAAGTTACTATGACGGTAACTTTGGCAATTACATTTATCGGAATATTGATTCTAAAACCAATTGTAACTTCAATTACGCTGGCTTCAGGAGGCGATGGTGGTGTTTTTGCACCTAGTTTATTTATTGGGGCTTTCTTAGGATTATTGCTTGCTTCCTTCTTAAACAGCTTTTTCCATGTAAATGTAATCCCGATTAACTTTATGATTATCGGAATGGCGGCTGTTTTAAGTGCCAGTATTCATGCTCCTTTTACTGCTATATTCCTGGTATGCGGATTAACGAATGATTATACTTTATTCTTCCCAATTCTTGTAGTTTGCTTAATTTCTAAATACACTGCAAAAATGATATACCCTTATACAGTATACAGTTATTCACCAAATTTGATTAAATAAGTTTTTCAGATTCCTCCTTGAAATCTGAAAAACTACAATATAAAATACCACAACAAATATTTAAAGCACTTATGCCTACTCCAAAAATAAAAAGAGGATATCGTAAAACGCGTTATATTCTTTATAAAGAAACTCTAATCGATTATAAAGAACATTTCTGGTCGTTTTTAGGATCATTTGTTGGAATTGGTCTTTTGGCTTACGTACAGTCGATGCACTTTTCAGGAAGTGATGCTGTTTATTTAATTGGCTCTTTTGGAGCTTCGAGTGTTTTGGTTTACGGAATTATCCAGAGTCCTTTTTCTCAGCCTCGAAATTTAATTGGCGGACATGTAATATCTGCAATTGTTGGTGTAACGGTTCATAAACTGGTTCCGGACATTATGTATATTGCAGCTCCATTGGCAGTATCAATAGCCATAATTTTAATGCAGATTACCAAAACACTTCATCCACCCGGAGGTGCAACAGCTTTAATTGCTGTAATTGGAACAGAAAAAGTAAAATCATTAGGATACATGTACGTCATTTCTCCGGTTTTAGTTGGTGTTCTGATTTTGTTCTTAACGGCTTTGATTTTTAATAATATGACTTCCAGCAGAAGCTATCCGAGTCATAGTACGTATCACAAACATTATCATAAAATCAGAAAGCGACTGGCTAGAAAATAGTTTTGCTATTCCTGCAAGGTTTTTAAAACCTTGTAGGTATTAACTTGTGTATTCATCAAACCTACAAGGTGTTGAAAACCTTACAGGATTAAGATTCAGTTAAAACACAGAAAAACAATTCATTAAAATCTTTTCAACAAATCGTAATTCGTAATTCGTATTTCGTTTTTTATATTTTACCTTTGACCTCTCAATAAAAACAAAGATTATGGTTTATAAATTTAGAGTTATTCTAGACGCTGAAGAAGATATTTTCAGAGACATTGCAATTCTTGAAGAAGATACTCTTGAGGATTTACACAATGCGATCTTCAATGCTTTTGGTTTTGACGGATCAGAAGTAGCTTCGTTTTACACTTGCGACGAAACCTGGAATCAGGAAGATGAGATTCCGCTTTTTGATACTGGTGATGTTCCTGGCGAAATCAGAACCATGAACGACTACCCATTATCTAGTATTTTAGATAAAGAAAGTACAAAGATTATCTACGTTTACGATTTCATCAGTATGTGGACTTTCTTAGTTGAACTGGCTGCAATCGAAGAGGAACAAGTTGGAGTTACTTATCCTGAAACTCTATTCTCTCACGGAGAAATGCCGGACGAAGCAACAGAGAAAAGCTTTGAAGCAGATATGCACGATGATATCTACGGAGAATTTGAAGATGATTTAGACGAAGATGATCTTGACATGTTTGAAGGCGACGACAGCTTTGAAGATTATGGATTTGAGGAGAATTGGAATTAATTTTTTAAGGTTCTAAGGTTCTGAGAAGCTAAGGCTCTAAGATTTTTAATCTGAAGGATTTTTCTTATTTTTATATTTAATTTAAAAATAAGTAATGAGCACTTTTAGAACTTTATTGGTTTGGCAGAAATCAATGACCTTAATTACCAAAATTTATTCCTTAACAAACAAATTCCCTAAAGAAGAAATCTTCGGATTAACTTCACAAATTAGACGAAGTTCGATTTCTATTCCCAGTAACATTGCAGAAGGATTTGGAAGAGAAAGCGATAAAGAACTTTTACGCTTTCTAAACATTTCTGTTGGTTCATTATTCGAAATGCAAACGCAATTAGAAATCGCAAAAAACATATCTTATTTAAAAGAAGAAGATTTTAATAACTTATATGAGGATAGCCGCGAAATAGAAAGAATGTTAGTTTCTTTTATAAAAAAGATAAAAGAAAGAACTAAACCTTAGTATCTTAGCAACTTAGAACCTCAGCACCTAAAATAAATGATCAATTTATTCAACACCCACATCGAATCTCTTTCGATACACCGCGTAGGAAACAAAAGCCGTAACGAAGCTATTTTTTTATCAGAACAACCATTTAATTTAAATGATGAAATTGTTCCTTTGATTAAAGAATACTTTTTTAAACCTTTTAGAGAGAAAGAAGAAAACTATTATCAATTTGCGCATGAAGTAGATTTAGACTATAATGATATGTTTAAATATGCAACGGAAATTTTCGCAAATCCTTCTAATGTACAGGAGATCTCTAAAAAAATCACTACACATTTATTTGAGCAGTCAAATCATCCGCATATTAAAAACGGAGAGGTTTATATAACGTATTTGACTAATCTGAGTATCGACAATAATGTTGTTGATGCGATCGGAATTTTTAAAAGTGAGCTGCAAGCTGACTTTTTACAATTTGAAGAAAAAGACAGCAACCTTGAAATGATTTTGCAACAAGGAATCAACCTGAGCAAATTAGATAAAGGATGTTTGATCTTTAATTATAAAAAAGAAGAAGGATACAAAATTTTAACTGTAGACAGCAACCGTTATGATGCTCGCTACTGGTTAGAGCACTTTTTATCTGTTGATGCTTTTGAAGATGAAAACTTCATCACAAAAAAATATTTAAAATTCTGTCAAAACTTCGCTAAAGATGTTGTTTTTCCAGCAGAAGACAAGAAAGAGGAAGTAATGTTTATGAACCGATCTGTGAATTATTTCGCTAAAAATGATCAGTTTGAAGAACAAAATTTCCTGAATGAAGTACTAGATAATCCTGACTTAATTCCTGAATTCAAAAACTATAAAGTTGATAAAGGAGAAAAATACAGCATCGAAGATGTAACCTCGTTCCCAATTGCCAACGCAGCAGTTTCTGACGCTAGAAAATCGATTAAAAATGTAATTAATCTGGATACGCATATTCAGATTAAAATGGATTTTATTAATCCTGAAAGTGCAGAAAAATTTGTTGAAAAAGGTTGGGATGAAGAAAAACAAATGTATTACTACTTAGTTTACTTCAACAAAGAAGAAAAAAGCTAAGAAGTCTTCATTTTCTATTACTTACTTAAAACAAAAAACGGCAGCTACAAATGTAGCTGCCGTTTTTTATTGACTTTGATTCTTTAAAACAAAGAAAACATCGCTTTTAGTATATCATCATAAACTTGTTTGTCTTTTTCACCAGCGCGGGCTAGAACCCTGATTCCGGAGTAATTATTAAAAATAAAGCGTGCCAGTGATCTCGCTTCTTGTTTTGTCGAAATCTGACCAGACTCCTGCCCTTTCTTCACTGCTTTATAGAAAACCTCCTCCATTATCTTTTGATTCTCATGAACAATCTTACCAATTTCAGGATCATGCATAGCAAGTTCAACAGCAGAATTTACCATAAAACAACCTTTGGTTATTCGGTCTTCCAGACTCTCAATTACTGCCTGTTTAAAAATTTCTGTAAACGTAACCTTTATATTTTCAGATTTTTCCAGAAGTTCAATCACATAATTCTGACCTTGTTCCTGATATCTTTTCAGTGCTTTCACAAAAAGCTTTTGCTTATCGCCAAAAGTATCATACAAACTAGAGCGGCTTAGGCCTAAATGCGTAACCAGATCCTGCGCCGAAGTTCCGTTATAACCTTTGTGCCAAAAAATTTCAATAGCTTTATCTAAAGCCTTATCTTCATTAAATTCTTTCGTTCTAGCCATGCCTACAAAATTAAATTGCTTCCTGCAAAGATACAAAAATACGGAACAATCGTTCCTGAATAAGTCAAAAAAATTATAATACTGTATTTACAGTAAGACCGCCATCAACAACAATCTCAGTTCCTGTAATAAATGAAGAATCATCTGAAGCAAGGAAACTAATTGTTTTTGCAACTTCTGAAGCCTGACCAAAACGTTTCAATAAGATCTTTTGGCCTAAAGCAGCTCCAAAACCTTCCACTTCTTCTTTCTCTAAACCTACTTTACCATAAAGCGGAGTTTCAATTGGACCAGGAGAAACTGCATTAACTCGAATTTTTCTAGGTGCCAATTCTGCAGCAAACACTTTATTTAGTGACAAAACTGCTGCTTTACTTGCTGCATAAACACTAGAATTTAGCATTCCGACATGAGCATTTACTGATGTATTAAAAATAATTGAGGCTCCGTCGTTTAAAATTGGTAACACTTTTTGAACCGTAAAATAAAGTCCTTTTACATTTATGTTCATAATACTGTCATAATGTTCTTCTGAAGCAGAATCAACAGGAGCAAAAGCTGCCACACCAGCATTTACAAATAAAATATCTACTTTACCAAATTTGGCTTTTACCTGATCTACTAAATTATCAATTGATTTTAAATCCGATTGGTCTGCAACGATTCCGGTAACATTCAATTCTGTTTCGGCTTTTGTTAAAGCTTCTTTGTTTCTTCCTGTTACAATAACTTTTGCACCTTTTGAAACTAAATCAGCTGCTGCTGCATATCCAATTCCACTGTTTCCACCTGTCACGATTGCTACTTTATTCTCTAAATTTTTCATTTTATTTATTTTTTAAGTTATTGATTATTCAATTATTATGGTACAAAGATACAATAACGGAACGATCGTTCCGTTATTTAATTTGTTAAATTTTAGTTAAAATAAACGAGATTCTTTTTAAACCCTTTATTTGTAAAGGAAATAACTATCAGACTATAAATGAAAGAAATTGTAAAATGAGGTCGTTTCTTAATTTATGCTTAATTTTGTATTCTAAAAAAATACCACATGGATCGTCTTTTAACCAATGAAAGTCCTTTCGAAACGATTATCTCATTTCATAAATTAATTGAGTCTTTTGAGCAAATTGCCTTATCAGATGTTGATTATCGTTCTAACTACGCTAAAGCCATACTAAAAGAGGTTGAAGCATATCCGGAATTTAGAACCGGAATACGTGATTATAACACAATCAAAAACAACGAGACCTTAATAAAAAATCTAGTTGCCGACTTATTTCCTACTGCATTAACAAATAATGAGATAAAAGCAATCACAATTCCATTCCAGAATTTATCATTCAATTATACCGAACGTTTTAAAAAGATTCTGAAAAATGCCGGTGACGAATTCGATATGGAAATTCGTGATTTTGATGATCATCAATTTTATATTAATAATTGTTGTTTGATTCTAAGCAGTTATTACAAACAAAATATCGATTTTAATAAGCCTTTCTTTTATGATATTCCAGACGAAGAAGGCATAGAGAAACACTACAGGATTCTTTACAATGCTGACTTCATGGAAATTACTCCAACTGAAAGAGCAGTTGAACTTACACAAGATGATATTGACCAGTTAATTGATAATTACAACGATATTGACTTGTGGAAATCTAAATTTCCATCACGAAGCTGGACCTTAAAAGGTTTTGGTATTGTGTCGTTATTTGATGCCACTACAGAAAGTGCCATCTCAAACTTAAAAAGTAATTTATTAAAACCGGATTCTACCAGAGTTGCTTCGACTGAAATTATCGAGGATATTTTTAGATCAATTTTTAAAATTCCAAGTTTGAAGGTTGGTTTCATCATTTACAATCCTGAAGAAGAAAAATTTATCCGACCAATAAAATTTGATAATCAGCTGCAAAGTTTTCTTTTAAAAACAGATCAGGAAGTAGATTGTAAAAATGCTTTTTTTGGCTGTTCTTTTGAAAATCTTTTAGATAAAAATGAGCCTTTTGTAATTTCAAATGTGCTAAAATTCATTGAGGAATCGCCTAATAAAAAACTAGGTGAACATTTGCTGAAACAAGGTATCCAGAGTTGTGTTTTTGCTCCCGTTGTTAAAGAAGGACAATTATTGGGCGTTGTAGAACTCGTATCTGAAACACCAAGAGCTTTAAATAGTGTTAACGCAACAAAACTTGAACTGGTTCTACCCTATTTAACTGATACTATTGATCGTTATAATACGGATATGCAACATCAGATTGAAGCAATTATTCAACGCGAATACACAACTATTCACCCGAGTGTTTACTGGAAATTCAGAAAGGAATCTCAAAATTATTTTCAAAATATTAATCACACTAAAGATTATATTTTTAAGGAAATTGTTTTCAAAAATGTATATCCTTTATATGGTCAGATTGATATTAAAAGTTCCTCTGAACATCGAAACGAAACCGTAAAATCAGATCTAAAAAATCAGCTTTCGGCTCTTTTAGCCATTTTTGACAATCAAAAGCCAAATTCTAATCTTGTTCTTCTGGAACAAAGAAAATTTGAATTGGAATCGATGCGAAATGAATTAGAATTTCCGTTAAAAGCAGATACAGAACAACACATTCAAAGATATATTGAAGAAGAAATTCATCCTATATTAAAAAATACAACGGAGAATTCTAAGAATAAAAAATTAGAAGAGCTATACTTTGAAAATCTGGACGAAAAAACGGGAATGTTTTATCAGGAAAGAAAGAAGTTTGATAATGCAATGTCAATTATCAACAAAAAACTAGCTTCGGTTCTGGATAAAAAACAAGTTGAAGCGCAACAGATTTATCCGCATTATTACGAACGTTTTAAAACGGATGGCGTAGAGCATAATTTATATATTGGAGCTTCTATTTCGCCAACTAAACCTTTTGATATCATGTATTTGCATAATCTTAGATTATGGCAATTACAAACTTTATGCGAAATGGAACTGGAACATCATCAGCTTAAAGAATCGCTTCCTTATGAATTGGATGTTACGTCTTTAATATTAGTTTTTAGCGCTCCGCTTTCCATTCGATTTAGAATGGATGAAAAACGTTTTGACGTTGACGGAACTTATAATGCACGATACGAAGTGGTTAAAAAACGTATCGATAAAGCCAATATTAAAGGCACAAACGAACGAATTACTGAGAAAGAAAAAATTACAATTGTCTATTCTCAAAATAATGAAGAAACAGAGTACTTAAAATATATTAAATATTTACAGCACAAAAAAGTACTTGAACCTGCCATTGAACAATTTGAAGTCGAAGATCTTCAAGGTGTTTCAGGTTTAAGAGCCATTCGTGTAAAGGTGATTAACAATACTGTAAATCCCACAGCAAAAAAAATCACTTATCAGGATTTATTAGATGAGCTCAACTAAGTTAGTTGAGCTTTTCTTTATATAGTAACTTCTCTAAAAGCGATTACAAATGCAATTACGGTTATGATTATTCCAATCATAAAAAGGTTATAGGCGATTCGCAGTAAATTATACTTTCGCTGCAAAACCAAACCTAAGTAATACAAATCTTTGATCATGGTAGAATAAAGATAATCACGATCTTTCATCATTTCGTTCATCGCCCAGTCATATTCTTCCAATGGCATTTTGTAAAAGTTTCCAAAAAACATCAAGTTAACTCTTTTGGCTTCTACATCATCACGAGTAAAAAATCCTGAAGTAACTTTTGGTCTCGTAGAAAGGATGGCAAAAATAATCGTAATAACACTAGAAATCAACATTATAAAAGTCGGAATTACTAAATGAGCATTTTTCGGACTGTCTAATTTTGGTATGATTGAAGAAAGTGCAATCGAAATAATAATAGCATTTACTGATAATAAAATATTTGCTTTACTATCTGCAATTCCGCTTAATCGTGTATGGTTTCCTAATGTAACACGAAACAAAGTGTCAATACCACGGTCCGGTTTTTCAACTTTCTCCAGTTTCTCTTTCTTTTTAAGTTCATCTTCTAGGGCTTCTGCCGCTTTCTTTTCCTGTTTCTCTATTTTTTTCTGAATCAGCAGAAGGTTTTTCTCTTTTAAAGGTTGCCATTTTCTAAGCGCATAATCTGTATAAAATCGATGCTTGTTCATTAGAAAATTCATATTCTCTTTTGCCCATTCTTCATTAGAAAACGAAATAATTCCGGTATTTTTCAATTCCATTCGAAGCAACTCGCAAGTTGTAACATATTCCGCACCCATAATATGAGCGTAATCGGCATCTTTAATTATTTTTTCTAAATGATTTTTAGGAGTATATTCTTTAATTGTAGCCAAAATAAGACTGGAAACCTTAGCAATAAATTCCTCCGATTTTCCTTTTTCTTTTAAAAAGTCTGCCGCAATTTTTGCACTTCTTTCTTCGTGATTTTCATAACCGTTGATATATCCCGTATCATGAAACCAGGCTGCAATCAAAAGGACTTCTTTATCATCGTCATCAACATCTTCTTTTTTACACAGCTCTTTTACTGCAGTAACTACTGTTAAAGTATGGTTAAAATTATGATAAGAATATAAATTAGAAAGTTTATCTTTGAGTAAATTACTAACGAAGTCTTCGGATTGTTCTATTAGGTTCATAAAAATTATTTTAATACCACTAAATTATGAAATTGTTTTTGGATAATCATTTTATTGCCAAGATTAAAAACTTTTCATCAGCAACTCTTGCATTACTATTTATATATTCCTGCGCTACTAATAAAGCGCAATACGGAAAAAATGTAAGTGCTATCGAAACTGAAAACGCGACTGATACAATAAAAATTGCCCATACTTTTTATTTAGTGGGAGATGCCGGAAATGCAGATGAAGAACAGGCGCAACAAACCTTAGAACTTCTGCATCAGAAGCTAAAAAAATCAGGTAAAAAATCTACACTTTTGTTTTTGGGAGATAATATTTACCCGAAAGGTTTTCCTAGTGATAAAAACGCTGAAGACAAGGCCTTAGCCGAAACAAAACTTACCAATCAGTTGAAATTAACTAAAGGATTTAAGGGCAAAACCATTTTTATTCCAGGAAATCATGACTGGTACAGCGGTATTAAAGGCATGGAGCGTCAGGCTGAATTTGTTACCAAATATCTGGATGATAAAAAAGCGTTTTTACCACGAAAAACATGTCCTATAGAATCTGTAAAAATTGACAGTACTGCAACGTTAGTAGCAATTGACAGTGAATGGTTTCTGGAAGATTGGAACAATCACCCTACTATAAATGACAATTGCGATATTAAAACCAGAGAAGATTTTTTTGATGAACTGGAAAGTATTCTAAACAAAAATCAGGAAAAAACAGTTGTTCTTGCCATTCATCATCCGTTATTAAGCAATGGAACGCATGGTGGTCAATTTTCAATGGAAAAACAATTATTTCCTTTAGAGAATAAAATTCCGCTTCCGATAATAGGATCTTTTATCAATCTGTTACGAAAAACATCAGGAGTTAGTCCGCAGGACATTCAAAACAAACAATACACCATTTATGCTAAAAGAATTAAAACCCTTTTACAAAAACAGAAAAATGTAATTGTAGTATCTGGACATGACCACAATTTACAATATATAAGCAAAGAAAATATTCAGCAGATTATCAGTGGCGCCGGATCAAAATCTGAGGCGGCACGTGCCATTGCACCAAATGATTTTTCGTATGGAGGAAATGGTTACGCTACTTTAACCTTATTTAAAAGCGGAGACGCCAAGGTTTCTTATTTTGGGAATGAAAACAATAAAGAGAAGTTACTTTTTGAGCGCGAAATTATAAAAGCCAAAGAAATCAATTGGGCAGCAGATATCCCGAATAACTTTCCTCCAAAAGTGACGACTTCTATTTATTCTGCAAAAATGACCGACAAAGGTTTTCTTCATAAATTTCTATTCGGACAACATTACAGAAAGTATTACAGCATGCCAATTGAAGCCAAAACAGCAACTGTAGATACTTTAATGGGCGGTTTAAAACCTATTCGCGAAGGCGGAGGCCATCAATCTGTTTCGTTAAGAATGTCAGATCCAAAAGGACGCGAATACGTAATGCGTGCTATGAAGAAAAGCGCAACTGTATTCTTGCAATCTGTTGCTTTTAAAGATCAATATATTGTAAATGATTTTGAAGATACGTATACCGAAAATTTCTTATTGGATTTTTATACCACTTCTCATCCTTACACCCCGTTTGCTGTTGGAAATCTTTCTGATCATATCGGCCTTTCGCACACAAATCCGATTCTATATTATATTCCGAAGCAAAATGGTCTAGGCGAATTTAATTCAAGTTTTGGAGATCAGTTATATATGGTTGAAGAAAGACCTGCGGATAATCATCTTGATGGTAAAAACTTCGGGAATCCGAGCAATATTATTGGAACTGATGATATGATCAAAAACCTTCATAAAGACGAAAAATATTCGGTTGATGAAAAAGAATATATGAAAGCCCGTTTGTTTGACATGCTTATTGGCGACTGGGACAGACATAGCGATCAGTGGCGTTGGGGCGAATACAAAACAGGAGATAAAGTAATTTACAAACCAATTCCGCGAGACAGAGATCAGGCTTTTGTAAAATATGATGGTGCATTACTTTCTCTTTTAATGAATATTCCGGCATTACGCCATATGCGTAGCTTTAAGGATAAAATCGACAATGTAAAATGGCTTAACAGAGAACCTTACCCAATGGATTTGGCTTTTTTGAAAACTGCCGAAGAAAAAGACTGGATCGAACAGGCAAAATTTATTCAGGAAAATTTAACTGATGCTGATATTGATAGTGCCTTTAAGAATTTACCTAAAGAAGTTCAGGATGAAACTATTGAAGAAATCAAGCAAAAATTAAAAAGCAGAAAAAAAGAACTTCAAAAATATGCTTCAGAATATTTTGATGTACTAAGTCATACGGTAATGATTGCCGGAACAGACAAAAAAGATAAGTTTGTTATCAATCACAATATTAAAAAAGGTCTTGAAATTCAGGTTTTCCGAGTAAAGAAAGAGGGCGACGAATTGATTTATACCAAAAAAGTAACGGATGATAAAACCTCAAATTTATGGCTTTATGGTTTAGATGATAATGATGTTTTTGAAGTAAAAGGAAATGAGAAATCAAAAATTAAAATTCGTTTAATTGGTGGTCAAAACAACGATACTTATAACATTGAAAATGGAAAAAGAGTTATTGTTTATGATTTCAAGTCAAAAGAAAACACATACAATCTGGATTCCAAAACGCATACTCAATTGACGGATGATTACGATGTTAACCTTTATAATTATGAAAAACCAAAATACAATGTGATTTCTGGACTTCCAAATATTGGTTATAATCCGGATGATGGTGTAAAAGTAGGTTTCAATTTAAATTATACGGTAAACAATTTCAAACAGAATCCGTATACTCAAAGACATATTTTAAACGGTTTCTATTATTTTGCAACCGGTGGTTTAGAGTTTAATTATGTGGCACATTTTCCGGGATTACTGGGTAAATGGGTAATTGATGTGGAATCGCAATTGACCACACCAAATTTTGCGATGAACTATTTTGGATACGGAAACGAAACTACAAATAACGACGAAGAACTTGGAATGGATTACAATCGTGTTCGCATCCGCAAATTTAATGTTTCAGGAGCTGTAAGACACGTTGGGCGTTATGGAAGCGAATTTAGCCTTCAGCCTATTTTACAGAGAATGACTGTTGAAGAAACCGAAAATAGATTTATTGACATTCCGGGTATTGTAAATCCGGCTGTTTTTGATAGTCAGACTTTTGGAGGTTTGAAAGTAAAATATGTTTTTAAAAACGCCGATTTTGCTGCGAAACCAACTTTAGGAATTCATTTTATGATTGCAGGAACCTGGACCACAAATTTAAATGAAACCAAACAAAATTTCCCTACGCTTGAAAGCATCTTAGGTTTTACCCATAAAATTGATCATAACGGAAAACTTATTTTGGCCACTTATTTTAAAGGAAAAGCGATTTTAAATAATAACTACGAATTTTATCAGGGCGCAACTTTAGGTGGTGATACTGATTTGAGAGGATATAGAAATGAACGTTTCTTAGGAAGCTCGTATTACTCTCAAAGCTCTGATTTACGTTTAACCATTGGAAAAATTCAGCGAACAGTTGCACCAATGACTTACGGAATTTTAGGTGGTTTTGATTATGGAAGAATCTGGCTTGATGGCGAAAACTCCAAAAAATGGCATCAGGATTATGGCGGAGGTCTTTGGATAAATGCTATAAATGTTATTACCGCAAGAATCTCTTATTTTAAATCTCCAGATGAAGTTGGAAGACTTATTTTTGGAGCGGCGTATAGTTTTTAGTTCTAAGTTGCTAAGGTTCTGAGCTACTAAGATACTAAGTATAAAAAAGGTCTGATTTCGATAAATCAGACCTTTTTTATTTTATTTTAATGTCCAGTCTATGAAATCATTCATTACTTCTTTCCAATGTGGTTTTTCATGATCTGCTCTTCCATTTTCCTTTACTTCAAAAAAGTTGTGCTCTAAATCTAAATAACGCTTATAAGTCAAATTAGTTTTTGAATGCTGAATATAAAATAATGGGACTAAATCACATAAATCTGAAGCAATATCATTTGTTGCATAAGCCAGATAAGTTGGAATTTCAATTTTTAGCCAATCATTTATCTGAGGTTTTGAAAATGATTTCCAGGCTAGCAAATAAGGTTTTGTATTTAATTTATCTTCATTATAAGAATCTCGGAGCATTTGATAATTTTTCTCCATAGATTCGTCGGCTTCTTTCCATGTTATTGCATGAGCCTCGGCTGCTTTTCTGTCATCTCTTATTAATTGATCAATTCTCCCAAACGGATTCGCACCAAACAAACCTAGCTGTGTTATTTTTTTATTACTAACTGCAAGGGCTGACGCCACTTTTGAGCCTTGCGAATGACCTGCAACTACAAGTTTAGAAGAATCAACCCATTTCTGTTTTTGCAAAAACTTTAAAACTGCATTTCCTCTTTTTTGATAATTTTCAAGATAATCTGACAATTCAAATTCGCGATCAAAATCTTCCGGCTTATCTGGGTTTGGAATATAAGAATAGGATTTATTAAGATTTTTTTCTTCAGCAATAACCGGAGTTTTTGGCATTGAAATAATCACCAAATGATAATGTTCTTTAATCTTAGCAATATCAAAATTTCTTATTCCGCCCGCGATCATCCACATAGATTCCTTTTCTGGCTTTACAAAAAGAGGCATTGGTAAAGAGCCCTGGCAAAATAAAAAAACAGGTTTCTTTGTTGTCAGAACCGTATCAATTACAATAAAATCGATAGCGTCTTTATCCTCTTTTAAACTAAAATGAATGGCTTGTTTATTAATGAGTTCACCGTTTTGGGCAAATGAATATTGAAATAAAAAGAGAACAGGAATTAATCGTAAAAGAGTATTCATACCAATAATACTTCATCTTTATTTATTGAAGCAAAATCAAATGTAGTAAAAATCCCTCCTAAAAAACAACTCTTATTTCAATTTATACTCATAAACATTCCCTCCTATTTTATCGGCTTTTTCGTCAGCGATAAGTAAAGTAGTATTGTCTTTAAAAACGACAGCTTCTTTTTGTGAGAAGTGATTCAGATTCAACTCTGTTTGTTTTCCTTTATGAAATAAATCTCCTTTAAAATCTTTAAACAAAACTATTTTGTCATGAGTTAATAATGCTACTTTTTTTCCATCAGGACTAATTGTCGCACTTGTTAAAACACAATGATTATAATTGCCGCAAGTTTTTAACTCGCCAATTTTCACTGCTTTCTGAGTTCCCGATGCATTCTTGATTTTGTACACAAAAGCAGTTCCGTCAAAACCTTTGCTTCTGTTTTTGGTAAAAAGATAAAAATAACCTCCGTGCTCAAAAAAACCTTCTACATCATAAAACAGTTCTTTCTTCTTTGGCGGAAATTCAGTTTGCTCGGGATAAGAAAATGAAATTTTATATTCGGCGGAAGCCAATTCTTTATTCAATTGATTTTTGGCAACTTTATAAATGCATAAATCTTTACGTTTATTATCGTTGTTTCCAAAATCGCCTATGTAAATATTTCCGGTTTTATCTTTTGTAATATCTTCCCAATCAACATTTGTCGCATTTGAGATGGTAATCGTTTTGGCTAATTTTCCTTGAGAATCTATAGCGTAAACAGCATTTTTGTTACCGCTGTCTTCCAAAGTATAAATCATATTTGTTTCGGGAAAATACGTTATTCCAGAAACTTCTTTTAATTTCTTCGGAAGCGTATAAAGCGTTTTCAAATCACTACCGGATTGCTGCTGACAAGCTAATAAAACTATTGAAACGACTACTAAAAAAGACTTTTTCATAAAATTGTATTTTTTAAAACCATGTAAGTTATATAAGTTCATAAAACCAAAAGCTCTTAAATTGATTTATATCTCTTATATGGTAAATTTTAAACCAAATTGGTGTTTTTAAAATTACGTGTAATAAACTCAAACGCTGCGTGCATGATGTGCCCCATTGATCTGGCATTTTTAAACTTCATATCATTAGTATAACGGTACAATTCCATTTTTAGCTGATCTAAATGTTCTTTGGTCGAAATGGTATCATGACACATAATATTCAGTAATTTATTGATTCTGCTTTCTGCCGAATGAATACGTTTTGCCAGAATTGCCCTTTCTTCATCTTTGTATTGAATGATAGAACGCTCTTCTAACTTCTCTTTAATTAATTTAATCATCGGATAGTTTTCTTTAAAAAACTGCGGACGATACACTTTGAAATTTCCTTCGTAACATTGCTGGTCAAAATCAATCGGACGAATTTTGTATACTACCTGATCAAAATCATGAATTGGGACAATTACATAATTATACGCTCTCATATCTCCCAATAACCGAATCATACAGCGCTCATTAAACTTTACAAACTCTTTTGCAATCTGCGCTTTTTCCATTTCGGTACATTTATCCAATAAAGTATCCATAAAAACATCACCGGGAATTCCGATAATATGTTCTTCGATCAATGTATCATTATAAACCAGAAAATTGATTTTATCCGGCGAAAGAATATCTTCCAGCTCTAATCCGTAGATTCTTGATGCATCGGCTTTTTTTATATAAAAGTGAACGTAATTGTCGTTAAGGATATTTCTAACTTTTATTCTAAAGGGTTTCGAATTTCCGAAAGTACAATAATCAATGGCATCGACATTTAGAAACTGAATGATCTCGCTATTTCCATCAGAATGCAAAAGTGAATAAATCTTTTTCAGATTTAAGTCTATTTCATTTCTTTCAAATTCGCTGTAATAAACCCGAATCCATAAAGTATCGGTTTCGTTTTTATCATAAACATTGATGGAACCCGAAAATCGCAATAAATCATCATAAAAAACAGAAACCTTCGATATACGCTCGAACCTGTCCAGATAACTTAAAAGTGATGGAATTAAAGGATATGAAGGTTTTTTTAAAACCATTAAAGGTTCGCTCATTTTATATAACTTTATTACAAATTTACATGAATATGCTGACAATACCGATTGTATATTCAATATAGTCCAATTGCATTGTACTATTTTTATATCACATCGGCATTATACCAGAAAAATTTGGGTTAAAACATAAATATAAATGGCATAAAATTAAATTTAGCGTAACAATATAGAAGTTGAATCGTCATACTAAAAACTAAAACCGAAACAAATTTGGAAACCATACTTACTATTGAGAATTTAAGCAAAAGATACGGGCGTATTCAGGCCTTAAAAAATGTATCTTTCAGCATACAAAAAGGTCATGTCTATGGCATTTTAGGCCCAAACGGAAGTGGAAAATCTACTACCTTGGGTATTGTTTTAAATGTCGTTAATAAAACATCCGGAGATTATAAATGGTTCGAAGGAAAAGTACAAACCCATGACGCCCTGAAAAAAGTGGGCGCAATTATCGAAAGACCTAACTTTTACCCTTACATGACGGCTGAGGAAAATCTTCAATTGGTTTGCAAAATTAAAAATATAAACTACTCCAAGATAAATGAAAAGCTGAATCTAGTTGGTTTAGCAGAAAGGAAAGACAGCAAATTCAGTACCTTTTCACTAGGGATGAAACAGCGTCTGGCAATTGCATCGGCACTTTTAAATGATCCTGAAATCTTGATTTTAGACGAGCCAACAAATGGTTTAGATCCGCAGGGAATTCATCAAATTCGTGATATTATAAAAGAAATCGCTTCACACGGCACTACAATTTTACTGGCATCGCATTTATTGGACGAAGTAGAAAAAGTATGTTCGCATGTTGTAGTTTTAAGAAAAGGCGAAATATTGTATTCCGGTTCAGTTGATGCCATGTCTGCAAATGAAGGTTTCTTCGAAATTGCATCAAATGACAATCTTGTTTTAAAAACAGTTTTAAACGATCATCCGGCTGTTTCCCAAATTAAAGAAGAGGATGGAAAAGTTTTAGTTTATCTGAAATCAGAATTATCAGCTTCCGATTTAAATCAGTTTTTATTCTCTAAAAACATTGTTTTAAATCATTTAGTAAAACGTAAAAACAGCCTTGAAGCACAATTCTTAGAACTAACCAAAAACGCCGCCATCCAAAAAAACTAAACCATGAAAAGACTTATCTCGATAGAATTACAAAAAATCTGGAAAAACAAAGCCAGCCGAATCCTGACATTAACCTATTTCATCTTACTTTCATTTATTGCTTTAATTGCGTCAATAAAATTTGACATTGGTCCGTTTAAATTTCATCTTGCCGAAATGGGAATTTTTAATTTTCCTTTTATCTGGCATTTTAATACGTATGTTGCAGCCTGGCTTAAATTCTTTTTGGCTATTGTAATTGTTTCTATGATGGCTAATGAATATAGCTACGGAACGCTAAAACAAAATTTAATTGACGGTTTAAGCAAAAAAGAGTTTATACTCTCTAAATTCCTTACCGTTACTCTTTTTGCTTTTACATCTACTGTTTTTGTTTTTGTAATGAGTTTAATTCTGGGCTTGTGTTTTTCATCTTATACAGAATTTGGAATTATCTTTTCTGATTTAGATTATTTATTGGCCTTTTTTGTAAAACTGACTGGTTTCTTTTCTTTCTGTTTATTTTTAGGCATTTTGGTAAAACGATCTGCATTTGCACTGGGTTTTTTATTGGTTTGGAATATTTTTGAAGCAATTATAAGAGGCGTTTTGGCTTTCCAGATTTTTCCTGACAGCAATAAAGATGAACTTATAACACAGTTTTTACCATTAGAATCAATGTCAAATTTGATCGTTAATCCTGCACCAAGATTATCTGTGGTAAAAAATATTGGAACCCAAATGGGAATCCAGACTGATAGTGATTATAGTGTACATTATCTTCCTGTTTTGATTGTTGCAATCTGGACATTTTTGTTTGTTTATTTTTCTTACAAATTATTGAAAAGTCGAGATTTATAGTATATTTGTTATACTATGAATCAAACAAGAAATTTTCTTATTATCTTTTTCTTGTGCTGTTTATCTGCAAAGATGAATGCGCAATTCATAACTATTGATGACCAAAGAACACCACAGCAACTTATTGAAGATGTTCTGGTTAATAGTTCTTGTGCCTCTGCATCAGATTCTAGAGGATTAGGAGATACTTTTAGACCGGGAAAACAGAGTTATGCGTACTTTAATGCTAATGGAAGTAATTTTCCTTTTGCTGAAGGCATTATGTTAGCTTCATCAACGGCAACAACTGCAATAGGACCTTTTGTAAGCGAATTGGTAAGCAGTGATAATATAAACTGGATTGGTGACAATGACCTTAATTTGACTTTAGGAATACAGTCTACAAACGCAACAGTTCTTGAATTTGATTTTGTGGCTTCTGCAACTTCGTTGAGCTTCAATTATATTTTTGCTTCAAACGAATATCAATTCGATTATCCATGTCTTTATTCTGATGGTTTTGCTTTTTTAATTAAAGAAGAAGGAACAGCAGATCCTTATAAAAATTTAGCAGTTTTACCAAAAACAAGTACACCAGTTTCTTCTGTAAACATTCATCCAATAATTGGGCCGGGGACAAGACCAGGTGGTATAACTTACACAGGGTGTTCTGCTTCAAACGAAAATTACTTTAATGGTTTAAACAACAATACCAGTCCCGTAAATTACGCAGGACAAACCAAAGTAATGACAGCCCAGACCAATGTTACTCCAGGTAAAAAATATCACGTTAAAATGGTCATTGCTGACGACAGAAACAGAAATCTGGAATCGGCTATTTTCCTCGAAGCTGGAAGTTTCACATCGACCATTACCTTAGGCGAAGATCGTACTATTGCTGCCAACAATCCTGCATGTTTTGGCGAAAAAATACTTTTAGACAGTAAATTAAATCCCGCTGATTATACTTTTAAGTGGTACAAAAAAACTGACCCCGCAACAACTCTTGGCACTGCCTCAACTTTTGAAGTTACAGATGCCGGAACCTATAAGATTGATGCTACAATAATTAGTGGTACATGTGTCTCGTCTGGTGAAATCAATATTGATTATGCTCCCGAAATTCTATCCACAAATACGTCTCTTTTACAATGTGATGATAATTCAGACGGAATTTCAATTTTTGATTTAACTAAAGTAAATAATATCGTAAAAAATAATGTAGCTAATATTTCTAATAAAGGATATTATGAAACATTAGCTGATGCGCAAAATAAAATCAATCCAATTGCAACGCCGGATATGTACATAAACAAAAATGCCGGTCAAATTGTTTATGCGCGAATTGAAAATATATACAATTGTTACAAAATTGCCGAAGTAACGTTGCAAATTGCGACAACTTCAATTCCAGATCCAAGTCCGATAAAAACCTGTGATGGTGATAATGTTCAGGACGGATTGTATCAATTTGATCTTAATGCAGAAGTTACTCCAATAGTTATTGCAGGACTTCCAAACACTTTAAATGCAGTCTATTATTTAACCGCCAATGATGCTTTAGCAGAAATAAATCCGTTACCCAATATTTTCAAAAATACTATCCCATTTAATCAAACCATTTTTGGCAGGGTTGTAAATGGTCCCGATTGTTATGATGTTGTAAAAGTTACCCTTGTCGTAAATACTTTTGACCCTCCTAATTTTGAGGATGAATCTAAATATGTATGTAAAAATAGCGATATAACATTGTCTGTAGCAACAGGATTTAGCAGTTATTCATGGAATACAGGAGAAACTACAAATGAATTACTTGTAAGTACTCCAGGCGATTATTCTGTAACAGTAACAAATGCTAATGGATGTCCAAAAACCAAAAAATTTAAAGTAATTTTATCAGAACCGGCAACTATTACAGATGTTACTGTAAATGATTTCTCAGGAAATGATAATTCTATTTTAATAAAATATACAGGTGTCGGAACTTATCAGTTTTCGCTTGACGGAAAAACATATCAGGACGATCCATTATTTAACGGAGTCGCTCCTGGAGTCTATAATGTTATAGCTAAGGATAAAAATGGTTGCGGTCCTTCAAACTCATTTCTGGTTTATGTATTAGATTATCCAAAATTCTTTACTCCAAACAACGACAGTTATCACGATGAATGGATTATCGAAAACTCTGATCAGTTGCCAGATTATAAGATTTTCATTTTTGACCGCTATGGTAAACTATTAAAGCAAATGAATCAAAATAGTCCGGGATGGAATGGACAATTCAACGGCCAGCAATTACCTTCTGATGACTATTGGTTTACTTTAACTTTTGATAATGGCAAATTGGTAAAAGGTCATTTTAGTTTAAAAAGATAACGAGATTAAATTCCAATCTTCAAAGTCACGGGATAAATTTCAAATTCCAATCTTGGGTTAAATTTTTCAATTCCAGATTTAAAAATTTTTAAAATAACCAATTCTAATATTCTCTAAAGAAATTCAAAACGAGCATAAAAAAAATCCCAAACTCCATAAGGAATTTGGGATTTTTATATTGAAATTTAAAGTCTAATTAGATTTTAAATCTTTTTCTATCTGTTTCTGTTAAGTAAATCTTTCTTAAACGAATAGATTTTGGCGTAACTTCAACATACTCATCTTTTTGAATGTACTCTAAAGCTTCTTCTAATGAGAAAATAATCGGAGGAATAATTCTCGCTTTTTCGTCAGCTCCAGAAGAACGTACGTTAGATTGTTTTTTCTCTTTAGTTACGTTTACACACATATCATCTCCACGAGAGTTTTCACCAATTACCTGACCTTCGTAGATTTCAGCATTTGGCTCAACGAAAAACTTACCACGATCTTGTAATTTATCGATAGAGTAAGGAATAGCTTTTCCTTTTTCCATAGAAATTAAAGAACCTTTGTTACGTCCTGCAATTTCTCCTTTGTAAGGCTCGTATCCAATGAAACGGTGTGACATGATAGCTTCACCAGCAGTAGCTGTAAGCAATTGATTACGTAATCCAATAATTCCACGAGATGGAATATTAAATTTAATAATCATACGTTCACCTTTAGTTTCCATACTCAACATTTCACCTTTACGAAGCGTAACGAATTCAACTGCTCTACCTGAAAGATTTTCTGGTAAATCGATTGTTAATTCTTCAATTGGCTCACATTTTTTACCATCGATTTCTTTGATGATAACTTGAGGCTGACCAATTTGTAACTCGTAACCTTCTCTTCTCATTGTTTCAATAAGAACAGATAAGTGAAGTACTCCACGGCCAAAAACCATGAATTTATCCGCAGAATCAGTTTCACCTAACTTCATAGCTAAGTTTTTCTCTAATTCTTTTGTCAAACGCTCTCTAATATGACGAGAAGTTACAAATTTACCTTCTTTACCAAAGAAAGGAGAGTCATTAATAGTAAACAACATACTCATTGTAGGCTCATCGATAGCAATAGATGCTAAACCTTCAGGGTTTTCATGATCAGAGATAGTATCTCCAATTTCAAAACCTTCAACACCTACAACAGCACAAATATCACCAGCAACTACTTCTGCAACTTTTTTACGTCCAAGACCTTCAAAAGTATGCAATTCTTTAATTCTTGATTTTGTTACAGTACCGTCTCTTTTTACCAAAGATATTGGCATACCTTCTTTTAAAATACCTCTTTCAAGACGACCAATAGCGATACGACCTGTAAATGCAGAGAAATCTAAAGAAGTAATTAACATTTGTGGATTTCCTTCAGAAACTTTAGGAGCAGGTACATTTTCAACAACCATATCCAATAATGCTTCAACATTATCAGTTACATTTTCCCAGTGGTCAGACATCCAGTTGTTTTTAGCAGAACCATAAACTGTTGGAAAATCTAACTGCCATTCTTCAGCACCTAATTCAAACATTAAGTCAAAAACTTTTTCGTGAACTTCTTCAGGAGTACAGTTTTCTTTATCAACTTTGTTAATAACTACGCAAGGCTTAAGACCTAAGTCAATCGCTTTTTGCAATACAAAACGAGTTTGTGGCATTGGACCTTCAAAAGCATCCACTAGCAAACATACACCATCGGCCATGTTCAAAACACGTTCTACTTCACCTCCAAAATCCGCGTGGCCAGGAGTGTCAATAATATTGATTTTTGTTCCTTTATATTGAACTGATACGTTTTTAGAAGTAATTGTAATACCTCTCTCACGCTCTAAATCGTTATTATCTAGGATTAAATCACCTGTATTTTCGTTTTCACGAAATAATTGACAGTGATACATAATTTTATCAACCAAAGTTGTTTTCCCGTGATCGACGTGGGCAATAATTGCAATGTTTCTAATAGATTCCATCTGTGATTTTTAATGGGTGCAAAGGTACACTTTATTTTGATAAAAAAAACGTTTCTGTGATAGTTTGCGTAGAGACAAGTAATTAGTACATTAAAACAGTATTAATTTAAGTGTAAATAGAACCCTTTCTATAGCCTAATTTATAGTTAATTTAACTATATTTGAGTAATGAAAAGTAAAACTCTCTTAATTACTCTCGTCTATATTATCATATCGTTATTTATGGCAATAGTCTGTCATAAAATACTTACCACTTATTTTTCAGACGTAAAATATTTCTATGTTTTCTTCATTAAAGACATTTTCTTTATTTTAACTACAGCAGTCTTTTTCAAGTACATAGTTTCAAAAAATGAAGTGAAAAACGCAACTGTTTTTGAAAAACTAAAACAAACCAACGAAGAGATCAAAGAATCTAATGAAAAATATGATATTGTAGCAAAAGCAACAAGTGATACTATTTGGGACTGGAAAATTCAGGAAGACAATATAAACTGGAATAAAGGAATAGAAGGAATTTTTGGCTACAATCCTGCTGATGTTGGAAAGACTTCAAAATGGTGGTTTGACAAAATTCATCCAGAAGACAGTATTAGAATGTCAATCAAATTATATTCTTTTATTGAGCAAAAAACTGAAAAATGGCAAGATCAGTACCGTTTTAGATGTGCTGACGGAACTTACAAATATGTATTAGACAGAGGTTTTTTATTGAAAGATGAAAACGGACGCGCAATCAGGATGATTGGAGCAATTCAGGATATTACCAAACAAAAAGAAGAAGAACAGCGATTAAAACTTTTAGAAACTGTAATTACACAATCAAAGGATTCTATTTTAATCACCGAAGCCAATTCGCTTGATCGAAAAATCCCAAGGATTGTCTATGTAAACCCTGCTTTTTCGCATATGTCGGGTTATTTATCTCATGAAATAATAGGGAAATCACCTAATATCTTCAAAGGCCCTAAATCAGATTCTGAAGAATTAAAGAAACTGTTAAGAGCTATCAAAAATGAAGAAGAATGCTTAATTGAAACCATCAGCTATACCAAGAAAAAAGAAGAATTCTGGGTTCGCTTTTCGATGATTCCAATTTTCAGTAATGAAGGGGAAATTTCGCACTGGATTTCAATACAAAGAGACATCACAGAAGAAAAGAAACTAGAAACAGAAAAAGAACATTTAATTCGCGAACTGACTCAGAACAACAAAGACTTAAAACAATTTTCCTACATTACATCCCATAATCTACGAGCTCCATTATCCAATTTGATAGGTCTTTTGAATCTTATTGAAGATATTCCAATCGAAAATCCGGAACTTGAAGAAATACTGACTGGTTTTACCAAATCGACACATTTGTTAAACGAAACCATCAATGATCTAGTTAAAGTAATCATCATCAAAGACAACCCTTCTATGCAAAAAGAAGAAGTCTCTCTAAAAGAAGTCTTCGAAAATGTTTTTAGCCAGTTGTCTTTTCAAATTGAATTACACAAACCTATCATTAAACTTAAATTTGACAAGGTTCCATTATTAAACACAAACAAAGCATATATAGAAAGCATTTTACTTAATTTGCTAACGAATTCAATAAAGTACAAATCAGAAAACAGAAAGTTAAAAATTTCTATTACCGCAGAACAAATAGACAACAAATCAATATTAACTTTTAAGGATAACGGAATAGGAATTGACTTAGAAAGAAATCGCGACAAAGTTTTCGGACTATACCAAAGATTTCATAATTACCCAGACAGTAAAGGATTAGGTTTGTACCTTGTAAAATCACAAGTTGAAACCATGGGAGGATTAATTACCATAGAAAGTGAAGTCAATAAAGGAACCACTTTTACAATAACATTTAAAAATTAACAAATATGCTTGAGCAGATTCTATGTATTGACGACGATCCAATTACATTAATGCTATGCAAAAAAGTAATTTCGAAATCGGAATTTTCGAGTGAAATTATTACGGCTCAAAATGGCGAAGAAGCACTTCATCATTTTAATACTTTAAAATACACCAACGATAAAAACAGGATAAACAAAAAACCACAACTTATTTTTCTGGATTTAAATATGCCTGTCATGGGAGGTTGGGAATTTTTAGACCATTTTACTTCTAATGCCTACGCTGAATTTAACTCTGCAAATGTTATTGTACTTTCTTCCACAATTGACCCGGAAGATTTAGCCAAAGCAAAAAAATACCCAATAATAATCGATTTTCTTTCAAAACCAATTACACAACAAATGTTGGAGTACTTAAAGAAAAAAATTAATTTTTAACCATCATAACCTGAAGTAAAAACCTTTAAGCAAGGCAATTTAAAAAGTTACAACAAAACAATTAACCTTTAAATTCAAGGATATTCTAAAACAAAAAAAAGTCCTCTAAAGAGGACTTTTTTATATATCTATCAAATTGTAGTTAATTACAATTTAGCAACATGTTTAGTTAATTTAGACTTCAAGTTTGAAGCTTTATTATCATGAATGATGTTCTTTTTAGCTAATTTATCAATCATAGAGATTACAGTTGATAATTTAGAAGCTGCATCAGATTTATCAGTAGCTAATCTTAAAGCTTTAATAGCGTTACGAGTAGTTTTATGTTGGTATCTGTTAAGAACTCTTCTTTTTTCGTTACTTCTGATTCTTTTTAATGCTGACTTATGATTTGCCATTTTTCTTTAATTTTAGATGTAATAATTATTATAAATACTAGTTAAAAAAGAAAAACCTCCCACAATTGCAGAACAATCACTTTGGTTTTAACTAATAAAATAAAAATCGAGACACCAATTCTTATTTTACAAAACTTATTTACAACTAATTTTTGTAGTCTGTAAGGGAATCGAACCCCTGTTACCAGGACGAAAGCCTGGAGTCCTAACCCCTAGACGAACAGACCAGCTTCCTTCTAAGTTTTCTTCAATTTAAATAAAATTGAAATTGTAGTCCGTGGGGGAATCGAACCCCCCTTACCAGGATGAAAACCTGGCGTCCTAACCGATAGACGAACGGACCTAAATTTTCCAAGTTTGGAAACTTTTCAACATGTATAATAACTTGTAGTCCGTGGGGGAATCGAACCCCCCTTACCAGGATGAAAACCTGGCGTCCTAACCGATAGACGAACGGACCGCGCTTCTGTATTGCGGATGCAAAGATACATCTATTTTTTAGTTGCGCAACACCTAACGCAAAAAAATCAATATTTTTTTAATACGCCTTAGCAAAAAGCACTCTTTTAGAAGAAGGATTCCCAGTAAAAACGCAGGTTCCCGCCTCTTCAACAGCATCCAAAGGGATACAACGAATCGTTGCTTTTGTCAAATCTTTTATCTTCTCTTCAGTCGCAGCTGTACCATCCCAATGAGCTGACACAAAACCACCTTTACCTTCTAAGATTTCTTTAAACTCCTCAAAATTATTCACTTCCGTAATATGCGTATTACGATAGTCTAATGCTTTGTTAAATAAATCAGATTGAATCTGCTCCAACAAATCATTTATATAATTTACGATTCCGTCTGCAGCAACTACTTCTTTTGTCAAAGTATCACGTCTTGCAACTTCAAAAGTTCCGTTTTCTAAATCTTTTGGCCCAACTGCAATTCGAACAGGTACACCTTTCAATTCCCATTCAGCAAATTTGAATCCTGGCTTTTGAGTCGTTCTGTCGTCATACTTAACAGAAATCTTCAGCTTTCTTAATTTTGCAGTTAAATCATTTACAGCAGTTGTAATTTCAGCCAATTGCTCGTCTGTTTTATGTATTGGCACAATCACAACTTGTATTGGAGCTAAATTTGGAGGCAACACCAATCCCTGATCATCAGAGTGCGTCATTACTAAAGCCCCCATTAAACGAGTAGAAACTCCCCATGAAGTCCCCCATACATGTTCTTGTTTTCCTTCAGCATTAGCAAACTTAACATCAAAAGCTTTTGCAAAGTTTTGGCCCAAAAAGTGAGAAGTTCCAGCCTGCAATGCTTTTCCGTCCTGCATTAAAGCTTCAATACAATATGTTTCATCTGCACCGGCAAAACGTTCTGTTTCAGTTTTAATACCTTTAACAACAGGAATTGCCATGAAGTTCTCAACAAAATCAGCATAAACATTCATCATTTTCTCAGATTCCTCAATAGCTTCTGCTTTTGTAGCATGTGCCGTGTGACCTTCCTGCCATAAAAATTCAGCAGTTCTCAAAAACAAACGTGTACGCATTTCCCAACGCACCACATTCGCCCATTGATTAATCAACAAAGGCAAATCCCTGTAAGACTGCACCCATCCTTTATATGTAGACCAAATAATCGCTTCACTTGTAGGTCGTACAATAAGCTCTTCTTCCAGTTTAGCATTTGGATCAACCATAAGCTTTCCTGGTTTATCCGGATCATTTTTTAATCTATAATGTGTTACAATAGCACATTCTTTTGCAAATCCTTCTGCATTTTTTTCTTCCGCTTCAAACATGCTCTTCGGCACAAATAAAGGGAAGTATGCATTTTGATGCCCTGTTTCTTTAAACATTCGATCTAACTCCGCCTGCATTTTTTCCCAAATAGCATATCCGTAAGGTTTAATAACCATACATCCTCTAACTCCCGAGTTTTCAGCTAGATCTGCTTTTACAACCAGTTCATTATACCATTTTGAATAATCTTCTGATCTTGTAGTGAGGTTCTTACTCATATTGAATAGTTTGGCACAAATTTTGTTTTAATAATTTTAACTAAATAGTTTGACAAAACTAACTATTTTTGTAATGTGCAACAATAAAAAACACTACAGATATGAAAACTTCTACTTATCTCCGCCAAAACTCACTTCATTTTTACGCAATTGGATTAGTGAGTTTTCTACTGGTATCGTGTGGTTCTTACCAAAATTCTTCTTATCATGACAATGATGGAGTTTACGGAGGATCTACAAGCACGTATACTCAAACAAATACCACAAACGCAAACAATCAATATAAGGATTACTTCAAATCATTACAGAACGACGGTCAGCCAACTGAAATTTTTACAGATGTTGACAACTACGGTAATTATGCCCAAAATGACAGTACTCAAACTGCCGCAACAGCATATCCTGCGTGGGGAAGTAGCAGTTCAGACGTCTCTGTAAATGTTTACTCTGACCCAATGTGGTCATTTGGAATTGGATTTGGTTGGGGCTACCCTTATTATGGTTACGGATGGGGCTATCCTTATTACGGATGGGGTTACCCAGGATGGGGCTATCCGGGTTGGGGTTACCCAGGTTGGGGCTATCCAGGTTACGGATATGGCTATTACGGAAATTATTCTTATAGTTATGGAAGAAGAGGATCTGCAGCTTACTACGGTTCAAGAGGATATTCCACAAGAAATTCATCTTATGCCGGAAGAAATTACGCTGGTAGAAACTATGCCGGAAGAAATGACTATTCTACCAATAGAAATAGCTACACCAACAGAAGCAGTGCCAACTATTCAGATTACAGAAGAAGCTCTTCTGCGAATGGCAGAACCTATTCAAGCCCTACATTTACCAACAGAAGAAGCAGCACTTCAGGTCAAAACAGCACTTATGATTATTCAAACAGAAGATCTAGTAGCAGCCCAAGTACTTCGACTAACAGAAGTTATTACAACAACTCAAACAGCAGCTCTTCCAGAAGCTACTCTCCTAGCCCATCTCGTTCAATGAACAGTAGCGGTGCAAGTATGAGATCGTCTGGCGGCGGTGGCGGTGGCGGAAGATCTTACGGAGGCGGAGGTGGAGGCGGAAGAAGATAATTCTTTCCTCTCAAATCGATAATCATTAAAAATTAACCAAAATGAAAAAAATATTCTTCCTACTTATCACAGGACTAACTGTTAGCGCCTCCTATTCTCAGGAAGTATCTGACGCTGTGAGGTATTCCCAAGACAATCTAACCGGAACTGCACGATTCAGAGCCATGAGTGGTGCATTTGGAGCACTTGGAGGCGATTTATCAGCGATAACAGTTAATCCGGCGGGATCTGCTGTATTTTCTAATAATCAAATTGGATTCACCTTTAGCAATCAAAACATAAAAAACAATTCCAATTATTTTGGCACTAACACTACCGATAAAGAAAACTCTTTTATCTTAAATCAGGCTGGTGGTGTTTTTGTTTTTCATGATCATAACCCAAATAATAATTGGAAAAAAATTGCGATTGGAGCTACTTATGAAAACACAAATAACTTTAATAACGAAATTTTCTCAGCAGGAACAAACCCAAGAAATTCAGTTGACAAATATTTCTTAGCTTATGCAAATGGAATCCCTTTGGGAGATATTACCGGTATTCCTTACAGAGATATGTTTTATGATGAACAACAAGCTTATTTTGGCTATAAGGGATATGTAATTAATCCCGTGAATCCAAACGACAGTAACAACACTCAATATACTTCTGCTGTTCCGGCTGGTGGCAATTATTATCAGGAAAACAGCATTTATACAAGTGGCTACAATAGCAAATTAAGCTTTAACATTTCTACATCATTTAAAGACAGACTTTTTTTAGGAGCAAATTTAAATGCCCATATTACAGACTACAGACGTTCTAGCAGTTTTTACGAGGACAATGATAATCCGCTGGTACCTGGAGAAACAATATCAAACCTTCGTTTTAACAATGACCTGCATACTTACGGAAACGGTTTTTCTTTTCAATTAGGAGCAATCGTAAAAGCAACTGAAGCTTTAAGACTTGGTGTAACATATGAATCTAATACTTGGTACGAACTTTACGATGAAGTAGCTCAAAGCTTATCTACAACAAGACAAGCCAATGGCGGACAATCGAAAAATGAATTTATAAATCCGAACATTATAAACGTTTACGACTCTTATACTTTACAAACCCCCGGAAAATTTACATTTAGTGGTGCATACGTATTTGGAAAATATGGACTTATTAGTGTTGATTACGCCATCAAGGATTACGGAAACACTAAATACAAACCAACAAACGATCCTGGCTTTAAAGGATTAAACAACGACATGAGCAACCAATTAACTTCAAATGGTGAATTAAGAATTGGCGCTGAATATAAAATTAACAGATTAAGCCTACGTGGAGGATACCGTTTTGAAGGAAGTCCGTATAAAAACAAAACTACAATTGGCGACTTAAACAGTTATTCTGCAGGTTTAGGATATAGTTTCGGAGCAACTAAAATAGATTTAGCTTACTCTTTTTTAGAAAGAGAAACCAATCAAGGCTTTTTTGAAAAAGGATTTACCGATGGCGCTAACATTCAATCAAAACTGAATAATGTAACTATGACTTTATTATTTGAATTGTAATTAAGAATCAAAATAGATGAATGAAAATTTCCGTCAGACCTTACTGACGGATTTTTTTTTATTTAACAAAAATCAAGTCTTTTAATTTCGGTTCTTACATTCAAAAATCATAAAAAACACAACAAACAAAGGAAATAGCAATACAAAAAACACCTAAAAGAAACCTAAATAAGCGGTGTTTGAATAAAAAAGTGTAATTTTGCACTCCAATTTATAAAAGTATGAGAACCAAGTCTTTAAAAAAGAACAAAATTAACGTCATCACTCTTGGATGTTCGAAAAATGTATATGACAGTGAAGTCCTTATGGGACAGCTGCGTGCTAATGGAAAAGAAGTTGAACATGAAGCTCCTGCAGAAAAAGAAGGAAACATTATCGTAATAAACACTTGTGGCTTTATTGATAACGCAAAAGCGGAATCAGTAAACATGATTTTGGAATATGCTGATAAAAAAGACAAAGGTCTTGTAGATAAAGTTTTCGTAACTGGATGCTTATCTGAGCGTTACAGACCAGATCTAGAAAAAGAAATTCCGAATGTAGATCAATATTTTGGTACAACTGAATTACCTCAACTATTAAAAGCATTAGGAGCAGATTACAAACATGAACTTTTGGGAGAACGTTTAACTACAACTCCTAAAAACTATGCCTATCTTAAAATTGCCGAAGGTTGCGACAGACCCTGTAGTTTTTGTGCAATTCCTTTAATGAGAGGTTCTCACGTTTCTCAACCTATTGAAAAATTAGTTAAAGAAGCGCAAGGTTTAGCTAAAAATGGCGTAAAAGAATTAATCTTAATTGCTCAGGATTTAACTTATTATGGTCTTGACATTTACAAAAAGAGAAATCTTGCAGAACTTTTGGAAGAATTGGCAAAAGTTGAAGGTATCGAATGGATTCGTTTACATTACGCTTACCCAACTGGTTTCCCGATGGACGTTTTAGAATTGATGAAACGTGAACCAAAAATTTGTAATTATATTGATATTCCATTACAACATATTTCAGATTCTATTTTGAAATCGATGCGTCGTGGTACAACTCAGGCAAAAACAACTCAATTATTAAAAGATTTTAGAGCTGCTGTTCCAGGAATGGCAATCAGAACTACTTTAATTGTTGGATATCCTGGAGAAACGCAGGAGGATTTTGAAATATTGAAAGATTTTGTTCAGGAAATGAAGTTTGACAGAATGGGATGTTTTGCTTATTCTCATGAAGAAAACACGCATGCTTATTTATTAGAAGATGATGTTCCGGACGATGTTAAGCAAGCAAGAGCAAATGAAATCATGGAATTGCAATCGCAAATTTCATGGGATTTAAATCAGGAAAAAATTGGACAGGTTTACAAATGTATCATCGACAGAAAAGAAGGTGCTCATTTTGTAGGTAGAACAGAATTTGACAGCCCTGATGTTGACAACGAAGTTTTGATTGATGCTTCTAAACATTACGTAAAAACGGGCGAATTTGTTAATATCAAGATAATTGAGGCTACAGAATTTGATTTATACGGAGAACCTGCTTAAATTTACCTAAACAATTGTTAACTTAAGACATCATACTTTTATGAAACCTACTCAATCTTTATTTCTTTTGGTTTTTACCATATTCTTTTTCAATGCTGCTTCGGCACAATATGGAAACGGATATAATAATGGATATGGCGGCGGAGGATACGGCGGTGGCTACGGAAGAGGCGGCGGAATGGACAGAAGTATGGTTCCAGGTCAGCAACCGCAAGGATCACAAGCTAAACCTAAAGAAACTCCTGTTGAAGAAACAGCCGGAATGATTGTTGAACAGATGAAACCTGTAGTAAATCTTGATGAACTTCAGGCTATTGCAATTTCAAATGTTTTGGCTGACAGTTTAAGAGAACAAGGTATTTTATTAAAAAACGAAAGTAGTAGTCAGGATCAAAAAATCGAACAAATTAAAGCTTTAAGAGAAAGTACTACTAAAAAGATAACTGCTTTTTTAAATCCTGATCAGGTAGAAAAATACACGAATTTTATGGCTGATTTAAAAGAAATCAAAAAGCCTAAGTCAAAAAAGAAAAAAGACTCTAAAGAGAACAAAGAAGAAGCAAAACAAGAAACAGAAGCACCAAAAGAATAATTGTTTTTAACCCCATCTTTAAATAAAAAAAATCATGGCAAAAAGACTTTTTAGTTATTTGATTTTAGCAATTGTCATTACTTCTTGCTCAACAAATCCATACAAGACCACCGAAAAAGCTTACGATCAGCAGCTTAAAACACTAGAAGGTCAGATTACAAGTAAAGAACCACAACCTATTCCTGCAATTAGTCCGGTAGTTATTGATACTACTTACGCGCAACAACTGGGAATTGTAAAAGACACGTTATCTAAAACGGGTTCGACTCTTTTATTGAATGGTATAAATACCGAATGGATTGGAACTGTTAATTTCAATCTGAGAAAACCTAGCTTTATTATTATACATCATACAGCTCAGGATTCTCTAAAACAAACTATAAATACATTTACAAAAACCAAAACACAGGTTAGTGCCCATTATATAATTTCCGAAAATGGAAAAGTGGTTCAGATGCTAAATGATTATTTAAGAGCTTGGCACGCAGGTGCATCTACATGGGGGAAAAACACAGACATCAATTCAAGCTCAATTGGAATTGAACTTGACAATAATGGTTTTAAACCTTTTACTGAAACACAAATAAGCAGCTTAGTTGCTCTTTTAACAAAACTGAAAAAAGATTACAACATTCCAACTCAAAATATATTGGGACATTCTGATATTGCTCCGGGAAGAAAACAAGATCCAAGCGCTTTATTTCCATGGAAAACCTTAGCAGAAAAAGGATTTGGCATCTGGCCGGATGAAGTTTTAGAAGAAGCTCCTTTTGATTTTAAAATTGAGCCTGCTTTGAGAATTATTGGTTATAACACCAAGAATCTTTCGGCAGCGATTCAGGCTTTCAAATTGCATTATATTCAAACCGATGCAACTGCAACTTTAGATAGAAAAACGATTGATACTATTTATTCGATTTACAAAAAACAGGTTCAATAGTAATTCTGTAAAAAAATATACAAGAGGCTGTTTTTAATGAACAGCCTCTTTTTTTTATTCCCTTTATCCTACTATTTAATAGCACACAGATGACGCGGATTAAACAGATTATCGCTGTTTTTTTTGCATCTGTGCTAACCAGTTTAATCCGCGTCATCTCCGTGCCATTTCAAGATCTTGATTCCGGAAAGACAAATTCTTTATCACAGTAAAAAGACGCACTGCTGTGTGTCTCTACAAAAGAAAACAAATCACCATCAAACTTGAAACTTGAAACTTGAAACAAATAAAAAAGCTGCCAAAACATAAGTATGTTTCGACAGCTCCAAAAAAAAAAAAAAATATCAATCTTTATCTCTAGAAAGAGTATGTTGTAGCAATTAAGGCATAGAACGAACCACCGGTTGGCAATGCATCTTTATCTAAAAAGATATCTTCAGAAGCAGCGTCGTATCTTAATTCTGGTATTATAGTCAATTTTCCAACTTTATAATTTAAAGAAACTGTATTTGCAAAAACATTAGAACCTGTTAAAGTACCTAAACTTGGCGCAGCATCTTTAGCATCAAAATATTCCATTCTGTAGGCTAATAAAAGCGATGGATTAAATGTATAGTTTGCATATCCTACTAATGAAAACCATTCACCATCTAATACACTATCAAAATCATTTTTAGTTTTTGCATAAGTTGCATTAAAACCTAAAGCAAATGAATCATTCAGCGTTTTTGATGCTACAAAATCTATCTGCGTTTTGTTTTCATCTGATGCCGGGTTACTGCTTCCTGATGTAAAGTTCAAATAAGCACTTCCTGTATCACCAATATATCCAACTTGTCCGATATATGTCTTTTGACTAGATCCGGCATCCATTGCAGATTTAAAATCTGTTGGATTGGTTATACCAAACATAGCGGTAAATTTCCCTGAAGTATATTGTGCTTTTACTCCGGTATTAAAAAATGGCCCGTATGAGAAAGCATAAGACATACTGTAGTTTTTATTATCTACGGCATCCAAAACTTCATATCCTATATGTGTTCCAAAACTACCTGCAACAACTTTGAATTTATCTGTTACCTGGTAAGTGAAAAATAATTGTTTAATTAAAAATTTAGCATTTATATCTTTATCTGTTGTTTCATTATATGAAAATTCGCCTGCTCTTTTCCCGAATCCTAAGTCTACAAAAACAGAAGCTTTCCCGAAGGTATGCCCCGCTTCTACAGATGCCATTCCTAATTCAAATGAATCCTGAGAGTTGGTAAAGCTCGTTAATCCATTCATTTGTTTAGAAAAATCATATTTATAGTAAGCATCCGCTGATCCGCCCCAGGTTGTTGCCGGAGAAGTTGACGTTTCACTATCTTCTTGGGCAAAAGCAAAAGAACTCGTTAACATTACGGCTAAAATGTGTAATACTTTTTTCATGTGTAAATTGGTTTTTGGTTATTATTTGATTTTGGTTAGTTAATCTTTATATATCTTCAATAAATAGCAAATTGTTACTTCTAAAACCGGTAATCTCTCCCTAAAACCTCTTCATTTTCATTAGCGAATTTATTAACTTTTGTATGAGTAGAATAATCGAAAACTACTTTTTTGGCATTTTGAATGCAGAATTATGGATTACAAAAATTAAAGCATCAATAATCTTTATTTGACATTAATACCGAATCATTTTTAAAAAATCAACAACACAAAAACGCCTTTAAAACTCAAAAAACAATACTAAAAGTAAATTTACATTCAAAAAAAGCCCTATTTAACCAATAAAACAAACTTTAAAACAGCATAACCCCTAAAATTTATAGGGGTGTAATCAAAAAATACAAAAATTAAAAAATAGCACTTTAAATTAACCATACAGCCATAAAACAAATTTCAAACTGTAAAAATTCCTACAAAAATAGATTCAAAACCAATTGCTAACAGACACTCTATAACTATGACATTTCAATTGCAAACAATCAATTTTATATCATCTTAAAAAAAAAGCCTGTTCATATTCTGAACAGGCTTTATCATATAAAACTATTTATTATCTACTCTTGTGCATTATACTTTCTTAAAAACTCGCGTACTTTAATTCCTGATTCTTTCAAATCATCATCTTTCCATTTCCCTTCTGATTTCGCAGATTTTTTTAAGATTGAACAAGTTTCCTCTTTATCTGAAACCGACCATGTAATCCAGCTGAGTTTTTTAGCTTCCATCCAATCAATATAATCCTGCCACGCTTTTATATTTAACGGACCATCACCAGAAGCTTCCATTCCGGCAGATTCAGAAATAAAAACAGGAAGACCACTTTTTATTGCGGCATCTGTTCTGTCTCTTAATTCTTTGCCATGTGTAGCTGCATAAAAATGCATGGTATACATTATATTAGTATACCCAACAATTGGATCTGCAGCAGGAAGATCAATATCCTGATCCCAATGCGGACAGCCTACCAAAATAATATTATTTGGGTCGTTTTTTCTAATTACCTGAATTATTTCCTCGGCATAATTTTTAACTTCCCACCAGGTTTCATAATCTGGCTCATTAAACACCTCATATATTATATTGGGATGTTTTGCATACTTTTTAGACATTTCATCAAAAAAAGCTGTTGCTTCCTTGAGGTTAATATTATGACTGTGCCAATCGATAATTACATAAATATCTGATTTTATTGCTCCATTTATAACCGCTTCAATTTTTTCTTTAGAAAATTGAGGATCTTTCATATAAGAATACTCTCCAAGTTCAATTCCCATTGCTGCACGAACAACATTGCAATTAAAATCTTTCTTTAACCAACTAACTGCTTTTTCGTTATAAAATCGTGGCCACATACTATGCCAGCCAAAACTTAAACCTCGTAAAACAATTGGCTCATTATTTTTATCTACTAATTGTGTTCCGCTAACACTTAGCTGCCCATGTTTCTTTACAAATTGTGCTTGCAGAATGCAAATACTAAATAGTAATGCAACAGTAAAAAATATCGCTTTTGGTTTCATATTTAAGATTTAAGGAATTAATCTAATTGTAATTACATCGTGAGAAGCAAGTTCTGAAATAAAACTCTTTTTAGTTGTTCCAACCTCCTTATTCTTCCAAAGATCTTTTATTCTATAGGTTACTTTATTAAAATCGGCGTCGTAACCAAAATCAGCATCTTTAATAGTATTCTTTTTAAAGTCGAAATTTATTTTCTTAGAAACATCGCTTCTATTTAAGAAAGTAATCGCCCAATTTTCATCAGTCAATGGTTTTACCCAAACTTCCAGTCCATCTTCTGCCGCATATTTAAAACCCTGAATCCCTAATTTATCCTGATTTATAGCAATTAAATCTTTGTTTGTTAAAATAGCCAGCGTTTCTTTAGACATTTTTCTATAATCATTTCCTGTAAATAAAGGAGAAGCGAGCATACACCACATTGCAAAATGAGCTTTATCTTCTGTGTCATTCATTTCATTTCCTACTTCCATCATATCAAAATCATTCCAATGATCGGGACCTGAATATTTACGAATGTCTTTTCGCATTTCGGCAATTTTCATAAATCCCCAAGAAGACCAGTTTTCCGGATGTTTAAACTCGCAATCAAAGCAAGGATAAATATCTCCGGAAATTCTCCAAAGATTTCCAACCGGTTTACCCCACTCCCATGGCTGATTGTCTCCCCATTCGCAAAGACTGAAAACAATTGGTCTTCCTGCCGTTTTTAGAGCATTACTCATTGTAGTATACGCTTCCGGAGCGGTAATTCCTTTTGTATTACACCAATCGTATTTAAGAAAATCAATTCCGAGTTTAGCATAAAAGCGAGCATCCTGATATTCATAACCACGAGTTCCGGGATAGCCGGCGCAGGTTTGAGTTCCGGCACAATTATACAAACCAAATTTTAAACCTTTATTGTGTACATAATCTATTACAGCTTTCATTCCGTTAGGAAATTTAACCGGATCAGGAACTAAATCTCCATTTGCATCACGCTCTTTGGTCATCCAGCCATCATCTAACACAATATAATTATAACCTACTGCTGCCAAACCCGATGAAACCATGATATCTGCGGTTTCTTTTACCAGTTTTTCATCAATATTGGTAGCAAAAGTATTCCATGAATTCCATCCCATAGGCGGAGTCATAGCCAAACCTTCAAATTTTCCTCCTGTTTGATTGTGTGTATTTCCTTGTCCAAAACTTAAACCTGACACAAACAAAATCACTAGCGAAATAATCTTTTTCATCATTAAAATTTCAATAATTAATTATACAAAAAAAGTATTCCCTAATTGAGTAGATTAGGGAATACTTCAAACATAACTCAAAATAAATAACTGCTTTTTATTTTAAAACAAATCCCATGTCATCCATAAGAATTGTATTTCCTCCAAAACTTCCAGATTCCTGTAATGTTAACTGGTCGAAAGTCGTTGGGTTTCCGATATCAGAAAATGGAATTTCAATTGTTGTCCATTTTGATGTTAACGGCTTTTTAATTTGATAAGCCCAACCTCCAAAAACAAATATAATACTAGCTGCTGTATTTGTAGAAACACTTTTTACTTTAACTCTGAATGCTTTGTATTTTGATATATCTCTGGAATTAAACTTCATATCTGCTCCATTCCATCCGCCAAAAACAAATTTAATTGCTGCTTCACCCTGAACTTTATCATCTTTAAAGTTCGTATCAAAAGTATCTTTTCCGTCCCACATCCAATGTCCTGCATCACCTTGTAGAATATCATCATACAATGCTGAACCAATTGCTTCCTGAGAACTTGTTGTACCCGAAATATTAGTAACCGATACATATTTATCTGTTGCATTAGCAGGCATTTTAAATTTAATTTGTGTCAAAGTAGATGAAATAACCGGTACATCAACAGTTCCTACTTTTACTGTTGGATTCAGGAAATAATCTCCATAAACGGTAACAACGTCTCCTTCGGCCGCATTAATAGAATTAAAACTATCAAATTTAGGTGTTGGCGGAGCAACAACGAAATCATACAAAACTGTTCCTTGTTTGGTAACTAATTTTAATTTGTTACTGGAATTTGCATAAGGTGTTTTTTCATCAATCAAAACAAATATTGCAGTATCTGTAACCAATGTCGGATTGAAATAAGTATCAAAATCATTAAAATAGATTTTTGTTACTGTCGAAAGCCCAGTTCCCTGAATGATATAATAATTTTTAGGATCACCAAGCGTAACCGGAACTAAATCTCCTTCTTCAGACAATGCTACACTTGTAATTACAGGTGCTCCTCCGCTACTATCTGACGAGTCATTGCTGTCGCAGGAAGAAAACACACCTAGTACCATAACTGCCATTATAATTAGCAAAAGGTATTTTATTTTTATATTTTTCATTTTAGTCAAATTTTAGAAATTATTTAAAAGTATACGGAACCGGTGCTTGCAACAACTTAGGGTTTTTAGCTACCTCGTTATCCGGATAATCCATATAGAAGTCATTTGTAGCATGATCTTCACTGTAAATTGGTGTGTAATGACGCTCGGCATATCTGTCACCTCTATTTTGAGCTGTCATAATTGCGATTGCTTTATTTTTATCAATACGCCCTAAGTCGAACCAATAATCACCTTCAAAACACAATTCTTTTCTTCTTTCTAAAAAGATATCATCAAAAGTTATTGAAGTTAGATTTGCTAAACCTGCTCTTTTTCTAACTGCATTAATTGAACTCAAAGCAGCAGCATCTGTAGTACTTGCATTTGAACCTAAAACAGCCTCAGCATGAATCAACAATAACTCCGCATAACGCATTACATACGAATTATTATCCATCATAGCCCAACCGTCAATTTGACCAGTTGCATTTCCGTTAACAACACCAATACAATATTTTTTAATCGCTCCGCCGGAACCCTGTGCTAAATCTTTACCAGTTGGAACCGTTAAACCAACCCCAAGAGTTGTTTTAATATTTGGGTAAGTATCTCCACCAACCATTACTGTTTCATGTTTTCTTAAATCTCCTTCTCCATATAAAGAAAGCATTACATCCTGACTTGGTCCAAAAACTCCTGCATACGATGCATTAGAAGTTGATAATGTACCATCTGCAAATCCAAATTGTGTATTACAGTTGTTTGCAGATCCATAATTACCATCACCTTTCCATTGAATCGCAAAAATAGATTCTTCATTATTATTGTTTGGATATGTAAACAAATCTGCAAAACTTTTTCCTGGCAATAAATCACCACCTAAAAGCTTAAATTCACCGCTATTTATAACCGCTTCAGCCATTGCTCTGGCATTTGCATAATCTTTTTGATACAAATACACCTTTGCCAGCATTGCTTTTGCAGAACCTTTAGAAACATGTCCGTTACTGGCATAATTAGTCCCTCTGTTTTTAGCTGCTAATAATTCAATTGCTTTTAAATAATCCATTGTGATTAATTTATAAATATCTGCAACGTTATTCGTGTTTACATAAGGGTTACTTGTATAATCAAGCGGGTTTTCGATAATTGGCACCGGCCCCCAAAGTCTAACTAAATCAAAATAAGCAGTCGCTCTAAGAAAATAAGCTTCTCCCATTGTATTATCTAAAACACTTTTATCAACAGCCGGCCCAACTCTGGCAGCCAAAAAGTTGATAATCATGTTCGATTGCTGCACATTTGCCCATAAAGACGACCATCCGTTTACCAATTCAGGATCACTTCCGTTTAAAGAGAATGTTCTTAATCCGCTTACATCGGGAGAACCAGAATACATATTTCCGGAACCAACTTCCAGCGCCCACCAAAACTTGTTATACATTTGAAACCAGGTTCTGCTATACATACCATTTGTTGCAGATGCCACCTGATCGTTTGTGCTGTAATACGAATCTAAACTAATACCATCTTCAGAAGGTCTGTCTGTAAAATCATCCTGACACGATCCAAAAGTCAGAAATGCTGCTGCTACAAGAAGCAAACTATATCTATTTAAAAAAGATTTCTTTTTCATTTTTCTTTAATTTTTAAAATTCTAGGTTAAGTCCAACTAAAAACGTTCTGGCAACCGGATATCTTCCGTTGTCAATTCCTGATAAAAGCACATTTTGATTAAATGAACCAATCTCCGGATCGTAACCTGAATAATTCGTAAACGTATATAAGTTCTGAGCAGATCCGTACAATCTTAATCTTGAAATCTTATATTTTGAAATAACATCCTGAGGTAATGAATATCCTAGTGTTATATTCTGAATTCTTAAATAAGATCCGTCTTCAACATAACGATCAGAAATAAGCAAGTTATTATTTGATGCATCTGCAATTGGTCTAGGATTATTACTTGCTGTATTTGTAGACGAATAATAATCAAGAGCTTCTACTAACTGATTATCATATAAAGATGCATTTGTTGTTCCACCTCTTCTTGTCAAATTCATTACATCATTTCCATATGATCCCTGAAGAAAAATAGAAAGATCAATGTTTTTGTATTTAAAGTTGTTTGTAAAACCGTACGTAAATTTTGGATGTGGGTTTCCGATATACGTTTTATCGCTTGCATCAATTTTCCCATCTTTATTAGTATCCACATATTTTACATCTCCAAGAGCCGTTTCTCCTGCACCTGTTCCAACTGGCTGACCAAATTGCAATGGCGCTTTATCTAAAACAGCCTGATCTTTAAAGATACCGTCTGTTTTATATCCGTAGAACAATCCAATAGGATTTCCAATTGTCGTATTAGTAACAACAACCGGCTGATATCCGTTAGTATTTACTTCCTGTGTTAATACAATTCCGTTGGCAATTTCATCAAGATTATTTTTATAATGTGAAACAACTGCTGATGCATTCCAGTTAAAATTACCAGTAGATCTCATGTCATAACCAATAGTTAAATCATAACCTTTGTTACTCATTGTACCCAAATTAGAATAAGGCGCAGAAATTCCCCCATACTGACCTCCGCCACCTGTTAAGTATAATGGTAATGGAACCTGAAATAAGAAACCTTCAGATTTTTTGTCGTAAACATCAAAGCTTGCAGAAAGTTTATTATTCAGCATTGTAAAATCAATACCTAAGTTAGTTTGATTTAATGATTCCCAAACTAAATTTGGATTTGGATAATTTGAAGGTAAAAATCCGCTTCCTAATCCTGAATTCTGAGCTCCTAACATTGCAGAATAACTATTGTTTGGAATTTGTTGATTACCAGTTTCACCGTAACCAATTCTAAATTTAATATTGTCTACATATTTACGAGTTCCTTCCATGAAAGATTCACTAGATAATCTCCAAGAACCTGAAATCGCATTAAAAACTCCTTTTTGATTCTCTGTTGTCGGGTCAAATTTAGAAGAAACGTCTTGTCTGATTGAAGCCGTAATACTGTATTTGTCATTAAAGTCATAAATAACACGAGCAAAAAGGGAAGAAAGTGAAGCACTACCTTTATATTGTGTAATCGTATTATTATCAACATCTGCTAAATTAATAGTATGAATGGAGTTGGTTTTAAAACCTTGTGCAGATGCAACTAAACCCTCCCAGTGAGAATCATTTGCTTCCTGACCTGCCAGGATTGTAAATTTATGTTTTCCGATAGTTTTATCGTAAGTCAATAAATTTTTGATATTGGTCGAATACCAATTCTGACTTCTTACATCAAGATCTGCTAATAAATTAACCTGGCTTCCCCAAGCATAAGAGGGTCTAAAATCACTATTATCAGAAAACTCAGTATTGGCTGCAATTTCTAAACGGTATTTTAAACCTTTAACAATCTCAGCTTCCGCATAAACATTTCCTAAGAAATTTTTTCTAACCAATTTATTTTCTCTGGTCAAAGCCTCAGCAACCGGATTATAATACGTTACACTTTGCTCAGATGATGGAGGTCCTGCAAAAGTTCCGTCAGAATTTCTAACCGGGATATCTGGTGATTGCAATAAGGTATTCGAAATCAATCCGGAATAACTTTGATTCACTGTGATTTTTTCATTTGTAATACCTCCTGTTAGATTTCCTCCTATTCTTAACCAAGATTTAATTTTTGAATCCAAATTCAATCTTACTGTATATCTTTTTAATCCAGAGTTAATGATTGTTCCTTCGTTATCTAAATAACTTCCAGACAAATAATAACTTGTTCCGTCTTTAGCTCCAGAAAATGATAATTGGTGACTGTTAGAAATTGCAGTTCTGTAAACCTCATCTTGCCAGTTTGTTCCAGGTCCTAATAATTCAGGATGAGAAAATTCCTGACGCGTCTGATATCCCCATAATTTAGCCAGATTAGTTTTTAAAGTAGCATATTCCGGTAAAGTCAAAACATCTAGTTTGTTTGTTACAGAAGAAAACGAAGTGTAGTTTTCGTAAGCAATTCTACCTGTTCCTTTTTTACCTGATTTTGTAGTGATAATAATTACACCATTTGCACCTCTTGATCCGTAAATTGCCGTAGCCGAAGCATCTTTCAAAATATCCATTGACTCGATATCATTTGGATTAATCATAGACAATGGGCTCATAGCATTATTTCCGCTTCCTCCTGAAGATGAAAATCCATCCTTACCAACCAAAGTCTGGCCACTAGTCGATTTACCTGTTGCATCTCCAGAAATTGGCACACCGTCAATTACATATAAAGGCTCGTTTGTTCCAGTAATAGATGTCGTTCCACGTACCCTTACAGATGCCGCGCCACCAGGTTGTCCGGAGTTATTCGTAACCGAAACCCCAGCCGCTTTACCCTGAAGCATCTGATCTATAGAAACCTGTTTTAAATTTTCAATATCTGCAGCTTTTACTGAAGATATTGCACCGTTTACATCCTTCTTTTTCTGAGTTCCGTAACCAATTACAACAACCTCTTTTAAGTCTTCTGAACTTGATTTTAAAGAGATATTAATTTTTGTTTTGCCAGAAATGGCTATTTTTTGAGAATCAAATCCAATAAAGGAGACTAATAAAGTTCCATTTGCAGGAGCATCAATTGTATACTTACCATCAAAGTCTGTAGAGGCTGAAGTTTTGGTTCCAACAACAGAAATGTTGGCGCCAGGAATTGTCATTCCTTTATCATCAGATACTACTCCTGATACTTTTACCTGAGCAGTAATAAAATTACTAGTCAGTAACAAGAATAAAATCAAAGGAACTGCTCTGTGGTTAGCATTCCAATGAATAAAGTTAGTCATTAGTTTTTTCATAATAAATGTTTGGTTAGTTTAAATTTGTTTTACTCATAATCAAGTAATAAAAAAGGGTGTGATTTATTTTCTAAATTATTTAACAAATCTATAACAGAACAAAACATCAAATCGATAGTATTATATCATTTAATGATAATATTTTTACTATAACGTTTTAAAAAAACACATATGAAAATAAAAACCAATAAAAATTGCGTATTTCGCAATCACACACTATAAAATCACTACAAATTATAAATAAAAACGAACGAATGAGGCAAAAGCAAACGTTTTCGTTAAAAATAATATTTGTTTGTGCAAAAAAAGTATCACTATAAAATACGCTTTAATCCAGAAAAATCTTCTCTATATTGACTAGGAGTACAATTTTTAATAGCTTTAAAACTACGATTGAAGTTTGCAATGTTATTAAAACCTGACTTAAAAGCTACTTCAGAAACACTCATGTCTTTTTCAACCAGCCAACGAGCCGCGTACCCAATTCTGATATCATTAATATAATTGACAAAAGTTTTTCCGGTGCGTTTTTTAATAAATCGGTTAAATGAAATTATCGACATGCTCGCCACATTTGCAGCATCCTCTAAAGTGATTTTGTCTGCAAAATTTTTCTGAACATATTCATAAACCAATTTCATTTTATCATAATCATCAAACGTATCATAATCTACTGTATAAGTAGAAAGCAAACGCTGGTTTCTGGAATTTGCCAGATCATATAATAAGGAAGTAATTTCCAGAAAGTAGTCCATACCATCCAATTTAGAAAGCCTCACAAGCCTTGGTGTTAACTCTTCTGCCACTTTTTTAGAAAATAAAATCCCGTGAATTGAACGATTAAACATATCCCGAATCGGATTCATAATTCGTCTTGACAATAAAGATTCATGAAATAAATCATTATGAAACTGAATGGTAATCTCATGAATTTTTTTGCTCGTACACTTATTCAATTCCCATCCGTGATATAAATTTGGACCAATTAAAACCAATTCAACACTGTCAATTTCTTCTATATTATCTCCAACAACACGCTTCACTCCTTTTCCGTTTAGAATAAAATTGATCTCAAATTCCGGATGATAATGCACCGGAAAATCAAAACTATCTTTCACTCTGTCGAAAACCAAAAAACTATCTCCACTTGAAAGTGGCGCTATTTCTCTATAAAAATTTTTAGCACTGCTCATCTTGAAATACTATTTAATATACTATTAGGTGATTTTTGAATTGCAATAATATGATATATAATTGATAAAATAATATTAATTAGACGATAAACATCCAATTATCTTTGAAAAATAGAATTATCAATTTTCTAAAAACGGTATTAATAATAAACATTAATCATTTTTTATAGAATATCTTTTTAAAGTTTTAATAATTTTATATAGAAAACAGTAACAAATTTTCGATTGAAAAATAAAGTGTAAAAAACACATTAAAAATAACTGATTTAGTGTATTTTAGACTTAACCACAACCATAAATACCATATGAAAAAAAACATATTTACCCTTATAGCAGCCGTATTTATAGGAACATCATGTTCTTCCAAAACAATTACCACTGATACTAATTTGTCACTTTCAGATAAAAAAGCAACACCTGAAACAGTTGCACTTTATAAAAAGCTGAACCTATTAACTCAAAAAGGATATCTTTTTGGTCATCAGGACGACCTTGCTTATGGCGTAAAATGGAAATATGAAAAAGGAAAAAGCGATGTAAAAGAAGTTACTGGAGATTATCCGGCTATTTATGGATGGGATATTGCTGGTCTTGAAAAAGACGACGTTAATAATATAGACGGCGTTCCTTTTGATAAAATGAAACAATATATAAAGGAAGCAAATGAAAGAGGCGGGATCTCAACTATAAGTTGGCATTTTGACAATCCTGCAACAGGAAAAAATGCATGGGATAATACGTCAAATGCTATAAATACAATATTACCGGGAGGAGAAAATCATAAAAAATTCACTTCATGGCTTGATAAAGCATCAAATTTCTTTCTGTCCTTAAAAGATAAAAAAGGAAAAAACATTCCAATACTTTTCAGACCTTATCATGAACTTACCGGAGGCTGGTTCTGGTGGGGAAAAGGAAACGCAACTCCAGAGGAATTTAAAGCAATCTGGAAATTTACCTTCGAATATTTGCAAAAAAAAGGAGTTCATAATTTAATTTACATCTACAATACAGGCAGTTTCAGTTCTAAAGAAGATTTTCTGAATCAATATCCGGGTGATGAATATGCCGATATTTTAAGCTTTGACAGTTATCAGAATACTGATGACAAAGACGGTAAGAAATTTACAACCGAAGTGCAAAAACAACTTAAAATTATTAATGAAATTGGTGTAGAAAAACACAAATTAATTGCCATTGCCGAAGCTGGATATGAAGCAATTCCGGACCCAAAATGGTGGACAGGAACTTTAAACAATGCTATTGGTGATTATAAAATATCTTATGTTTTATTGTGGAGAAACCACGGCTGGCAGGAAAAAGAACAAAAAATGCATTACTATGTTCCTTATTCCGGACAAGTAAGCGAAAAAGATTTTATCGATTTTTATAATCTTGATAAAACCTTATTTGAAAAAGACCTTCAGAAAGCCTTAAAATAAATTATCCAAATTAAAATCCTTAAAAAGAACGCAATGCACGACAAAATTAGTTTAAAAGAAAAAGTAGGTTACGGTCTTGGAGACGCTGCATCTTCTATGTTTTGGAAAATTTTCAGCATGTATCTATTATTTTTCTATACCGATGTTTTCGGATTAGCGCCTGCTGTCGTAGGAACCATGTTTTTAATTACCCGAATCTGGGATTCTTGTTTTGATCCAATTGTTGGAATCATTGCTGACAGAACCAAAAGCAAATGGGGAAAATTCAGACCCTATTTATTATGGGTTGCAATACCGTTTGCCGTAATCGGAGTTTTAACTTTTTACACACCGGATTTTGATGAAAAAGGAAAAATAATTTATGCCTATGTCACCTATTCCTTAATGATGATGATTTATTCCTTAATCAACGTTCCGTATGCATCGTTATTAGGCGTAATGTCTTCTGACAGAAAAGAAAGAACCACTTTATCTTCATATCGAATGGTTTTTGCTTTTGGAGGAAGTCTTTTGGCTCTTTGGTTAATCGAACCTTTAGTAAACTATTTCGGCGGAAGCTTAAATTCTAAAACCGGATGGTTGGCTACAATATCTGTTTTTGGAGTTATTACAACCGCTTTTTTCTGGGGATGTTTTTTCTTCACCAAAGAAAGAGTTAAACCCATCGAAAATGAGCAATCTAACTTAAAAGAAGATCTAAACGATTTATGGAAAAACAGACCATGGTGGATCTTACTTGGTGCCGGAATTGGTGCTTTAGTTTTCAACTCTATTCGTGATGGCGCAGCAGTTTATTATTTTAAATATTATGTAAGCAGCAGTATCAATTTTGATTTCTCGCTTTTTGGAACTGAATTTCACATGACGCCAACTTCTATTTATCTGGTATTGGGTCAGGCTGCAAACATTATCGGAGTAATTATCGCAACACCAATTGCAAACAAAATTGGTAAAAAGAAAACTTTTCTGGGCGCAATGGCTTTAGCGGCAATTTTAAGTTTGATTTTCTATTTCTTCGGAAAACAGGACATTCTTTTAATTATGACTTTTCAGCTTCTTATTAGTATTTGCGCCGGTTGCATTTTCCCATTAATCTGGTCCATGTATGCCGACAGTGCCGATTATTCGGAATGGAAACAAGGCAGAAGAGCTACAGGATTAGTTTTCTCTGCATCTTCAATGTCACAAAAATTTGGATGGACTATTGGTGGCGCCGGAGCAGGATGGTTATTAGGATATTATGGCTTTCAGGCTAATGTAGAACAAACCGCAGTTGCCCAAAACGGAATTCAGTTAATGTTAAGCATACTGCCTGCAATTGCAGCTTTAATATCAGTAGCCTTTATAGTATTCTATCCATTATCTGAAGAAAAACTTCAAACAATAGAACAAGATTTAAACGAAAAAAGAGATCAAATAAAATAAAATTACACAGATACAGAAATCGACTAATATGACAACAATAGCCACTTCAACTACATTTCAAGATAGAAAAGTAGCATTAGAAAACGAACATAAAAATCTGATCGAGCAAAAAAATGCTCCCCAGGAAAATGCCGGAAACGGTATATACCAACGCTATAAAAACCCGGTCGTTACTGCAGCACACGTACCATTAAACTGGCGTTTTGATTTAAACGAAAAAACAAATCCTTTTTTACAAGAAAGAATCGGAATGAACGCTGCTTTTAATGCAGGAGCAATGAAATGGAACGGCAAATATCTTCTTGCTGTACGTGTTGAGGGAATTGACAGAAAATCGTTTTTTGCAATTGCAGAAAGTCCAAACGGTGTGGATAATTTTAAATTCTGGGAAAAACCATGCGTGATTCCACAAACCGAAGAACCAGATACAAACGTATACGACATGCGTTTAATTAATCACGAAGATGGCTGGGTTTACGGTATTTTTTGTACGGAAAGAAAAGATCCAAAGGCGCCAAAAGGTGATACAAGTTCGGCTGTAGCCAATGCAGGAATTGTACGTTCTAAAGATTTAGTAAATTGGGAAAGACTTCCTGATTTGATTTCAAATACCGGACAACAACGTAATGTGGTTTTACATCCTGAATTTGTAAACGGAAAATACGCTTTATATACACGCCCGCAAGACGGATTTATCGATGTTGGAGCTGGTGGCGGAATTGGTTTGGGTTATGTAGAAGATATGACGAATCCGATTGTAAAAGAGGAGAAAATCATTTTCGGGAAACAATACCATACTATTTATGAATTGAAAAACGGTCTTGGTCCTGCTCCTATTAAAACAGAAAAAGGCTGGTTGCATCTTGCACACGGAGTTCGTAATACTGCAGCAGGTTTACGCTACACTTTGTACATGTTCATGACCGATTTAAATGATATTACAAAAGTTACTCACGTTCCTGCAGGACATTTTATGGGCCCTGAAGGAATTGAAAGAGTTGGTGATGTATCGAACGTATTGTTTTCTAACGGATGGATTGAAGATGCCGATGGAACTGTTTATGTATACTACGCATCATCAGATACAAGAATGCATGTTGCTGTTTCCTCTGTAGCAAAACTGGTTGATTACGTTACAAATGCACCCGCAGATACTTTTATTTCAGCAGGTTCTGTAGAAACAATCATAAGTCAAATTGAAAAAAATAATACTATATAATTCAACGTGTCAACAAAACTAAAGCAACTTAAAACTGAATTATCAGCTGAACTTGACTCTATTTTAAAATATTGGTCAAAACATACTATAGATACCCAAAATGGTGGTTTTATTGGTCAAATTGATTTTAACGATCATATTATTGCCAATACCGAAAAAGGTGCCGTTTTGAATGCCCGAATTTTATGGTCGTTTTCAGCCAGTTATCAGGTTACAAAAAACGAAGAACATAAAAAATTGGCAGAAAGAGCTTTTCTTTTTCTTTCAGAATATTTTTATGATTCTGAATTTGGAGGTTTATTTTGGAGTATCAATGTCGATAAAACACCAAAAGACACCAAAAATCAAATCTATGCTTTAGCTTTTGCCATTTATGGATTATCTGAATATTATGCTATTTCTAAAGAGGAGAAAGCTTTAGAAATAGCCATTAATTTATATTTAAAAATTCAGGAACACAGTTACGATTCTGAAAACAAAGGTTATTTTGAAGCGCTCACACGCACCTGGCAACCTATTGAAGACTTGCGTTTAAGCGATAAAGATGCCAACGAAAAAAAGACCATGAATACCCATTTGCATATTGTTGAAGCCTATGCAAATCTATTTAAAGTCTGGAAAGACAAAGCGCTTCAAAAAGATATTATCGAATTGCTGGAAACCATAGACGAGCATTTTATCAATACCGAAACGGGGCATTTACGTTTGTTTTTTGATGAAAACTGGATCGAAAAGCCTGATGTTATTTCATACGGTCACGATATCGAGGCAGCGTGGTTATTATTACAATGTGCTGAAATTTCAGAAGATTATAATTTAATTTCCCGATATAAAAAACACGCCATTCAAATGGCAGAAGTTACTCAGGAAGGTTTAGATAATGATGGAGGATTATGGTACGAATTCGATCCTGAGAAAAACGAACTGGTTGCCGAAAAACACTGGTGGGTTCAGGCAGAAGCCTTAATTGGTTTTTATAACGCCTATCAATTAACAGGAGATGAAAAATACTTGTCCATTGTACTGAAAAACTGGGACTTTATAAAAACACACATTTTAGACCAACAAAACGGAGAATGGTTTTGGGGAATACACCAAGATAATTCACTAATCCAAAAAGATAAAGCCGGATTTTGGAAATGCCCGTATCATAATAGCCGAGCATGTCTGGAACTTATAAATCGAATTACTACCTAAAATAACGTAAAGCCCTAGCCCTGATAGAAGCGGCATCCTTTTGTCTCGTTTTTCGAACGAGACAAAAGATACAGCGGATAGCAGGATTAGCTCCTTAATAATAAATTATGAAAAACAGACTTTTTAAAAGCCTTTCTTTAGCCTTAATTTTCACGACAATTGCTTGTCAGGCACAAGAAAAAATTACTGTAAAAGGCACTCAATTCTACAAAGGCGACAAACCTTATAGTTATATTGGTACGAATTATTGGTACGGAAGTTTATTGGCTTCTAAAAAAGTTGGTGATAGAAAAAGACTGCTTCGCGAACTTGATTTCCTGAAAAAAAACGGAATCGATAATTTACGAATTCTGGTTGGTGGAGATGGAGGAAAATACGATTTTACTGTTCGTCCTGCGCTTCAATATCAGCAAGGAAAATACGATGAAGATTTATTGGACGGTTTAGATTTTTTAATCGCCGAAATGAGCAAACGTAAAATGTATGCCGTTTTATATCTGACCAATAACTGGGAATGGTCTGGCGGAATGTCTCAATATCTGGAATGGAATGGCAAAGGTGCAGTTCCGGTTCCGAATATTCCACCTAACACGTGGCCCCAATTTATGTCGTATACAGAGCAATTTCATAGTTGTGAGCCTTGCATGGAAGCATTAAATAATCATGTGAAATTTATTATTGGAAGAACAAATACGTATTCTAAAAAGAAATACAACGAAGACAACACCATTATGGCCTGGCAAGTTGGAAATGAACCAAGAACTTTTACTCCTGAAAATGAAATTAAATTTACTAAATGGCTAAATACTATTGTTGATTTGATTGACAGTTTAGATAAAAATCATTTGGTTTCTACAGGTTCTGAAGGAAAAAACAGTTCAAACGACAGTATGGAAATTTTTGAAAGAACACATCAAAATCCCAATATTGATTATTTGACAATGCACATTTGGCCTAAAAACTGGAATTGGTTCAAAGCAGATAAGGGTGAAGCTACAATGCCTACAACAATAGAAAATGCCGGAAAATATATTGACGATCATATTAAAGTGGCCAATAATCTAAAAAGACCCATTATTATTGAAGAATTTGGTTTACCAAGAGAAAATGAGAACTTAAATGCTGGAGCCTCCTCTATTTACAGAGACAAGTTCTACAGCTATATTTTTAACAGAGTTGTAGAAAGCCATAAAAATGGAGGTCCGTTACAAGCGGCAAATTTCTGGGGTTATGGAGGCGAAGGAAAAGCGGTAAATGAATCCGGAAAATGGAGTCCCGGAGAACCGCTTACCACAGATCCGCCACAGGAACCACAAGGATTAAATTCGGTTTTTAATGGCGATAAATCAACTTTGGAAATTGTAAAAAAATACAATTTAGAATTGAAGAAAAAATAATTTTCACCATATAAGTGGTATAAAAGTTTGCTTTAAACTTTGTCTAAATTAAACTTATATCACTTATATGGTTTAAAAAAAACAGCATGAAAAACACCTTTATCCTTTTTTGCTTATTATTCTTAAATCTTTCTTTTTCACAGAAGAAACAAGACTTCACGGTAAATTCTCCAAACGGAAAAATTGAAGTTAAGATTACTGTAAATGATAAAATTTCATGGACCATTTCTCATGAAAAAGATTTGATTGTAGCTCCATCTGAAATGTCATTAACTTTGGATGAAATTCAGGTTTTAGGAAAAAATCCAGTTGTTTTAAATTCAAAAAAAGAAAGTCTAAATACTTCATTTGAAACGCCACTTTACAAAAAGAAATCCGTTCATAACCATTACAATCAACTGACTTTAAACTTCAAAAATGATTTCAGTATTGAATATCGTGTCTTTGATGATGGCGCTGCGTATCGTTTTATTACCAGAAAGAAAAAGGATATTACAGTAAAATCGGAAGAAGTAGTTTTAAATTTTGATCAAGATTACAATACTTTAATGCCGTATGTAAGAGATTTAAGAAACCCTAAAGATCCTTATATTTCTTCTTTTGAAGCACATTATGAAAACAAAAAAATTAGTGAATTTGCAAAAGATACTTTAGCATTTCTTCCGTTTTTAATTGATTACAAAAACCATAAAAAAGCGGTTTTCCTGGAAGCCAATCTCGAAGATTATCCAGGTTTATTTGTAACGAATAACAAAGATAAATCGGGTTTTGAATCTCGTTTTTCTAAATATCCTTTAAAAGAAACCAACGGCGGATTTAACAATATCAACCGTTTAATTACCGAAAGGGCAGATTATTTGGTTAAAACAAAAGGAACTCGAACTTTTCCGTGGAGAGCAATTGTGATTTCTGAAAATGATGCCGCTTTAGCGAATAATGATATGGTTCAGAAATTATCCGAACCTTCAAAAATAAAAGATATTTCGTGGATTAAACCCGGAAAAGTGGCCTGGGATTGGTGGAACGACTGGAACATTTATAATATAGATTTTAAAGCCGGAATCAATACCCAGACGTATAAATATTACATTGATTTTGCTTCTAAAAATAAAGTAGAATATGTGGTTTTGGATGAAGGCTGGAGTCTGGAAGAAGACATTATGAAACATAATCCAAATGTTGATTTGGAAGCTTTAATCGCCTACGGAAAAGAACGAAATGTCGGGATTATTCTTTGGAGCTCGTGGATGGCTTTGACCAAAAACACAGATGGAATATTGAAGAATTATGCCAGCTTAGGAATCAAAGGTTTTAAAGTTGATTTCTTAGATCGTGACGATGCTAAAATGGTAAATTCGGTATATGATATTGCTCAAAAAGCGGCAAATTATAAATTAGTTTTAGATTTTCACGGTATTTACAAACCAACCGGAATTCAGAGAGTATTTCCAAATATTTTAAATTTTGAAGGCGTAAAAGGTTTAGAAAATAATAAATGGACACCGAATGATGATGTTCCTTTGTACGATACTACAATTCCGTTTATCAGAATGATGGCTGGCCCGATGGATTATACTCCGGGCGCAATGCGAAATGCAACCAAAAGCGAATTCAAACCAAGTCATTCCAACCCAATGAGTCAGGGAACAAGATGTCATCAATTGGCGCTTTACACCATTTTTGAAGCACCTTTACAAATGATGGCAGATAGTCCGACCGCTTTTATTAAGGAACAGGAAAGCACTGATTTTATTGCTAAAGTTCCAACCACTTTTGATGAAACTGTCGCTTTAGATGGTGAAGTTGGAAAATTCGTTTCAATTGCCCGTAAGAAAGATAATATCTGGTATTTAGGAACCATTACAAATTGGGATTCCAGAGATATTACAGTTGATTTTTCTTTCCTTGAAAAAGGCAAAAAATACCAAGCCGAGATTTTCTCCGATGGTGTAAATGCAGATAAAGCAGCTGTAGATTATAAAAAAGAAATTATTACCGTTGATTCTACAACTAAATTGAAATATAAGTTGGCAAGCGGTGGAGGATTGGCGATGATTATTAAATAAAAAAAACGATATTCTATATATTTCAAACCCGACAGGTTTTATGCCGACGCTTCGGGATATTTTTCATTTGTTAATTTCATTCCGTAGGAATGTCTCGTCGGTAGCAAAAATTAAATATGAATTGTAATTTTACGTTCCGTTAGGAACGTTTGATTGATGAGCAATCTATATTATTTACGCAAAAACAAGTGTCCCTACAGGACACAATGGATAACAATATTTTTTTTCTACCAACGAAATATTCCTCCGGAATATCAATTTATATCTTACTAATTGTATTTTTCATTTTCAAAACATCATGCTAATATCTTCTCAATCGCATTCAGTTCGTCATGCGAAAACTCCGTATTCTGCAAACAATCAATATTATTACATAATTGTTTTACCGAACTTGCACCAATCAAAACCGAAGTAATTCGTTTATCTTTTTGCAGCCAGGCCAAAGCCATTTGCGCCAAAGACTGATTTCTATTTTGAGCAATTTCATTCAGTTGAATCAATTTCTGAATGCGCTCCTGCGTAACCTCATCTTCTTTCAAATGCCCGTTCGGATTATGAGCTCTTGAATTTTCAGGAATTCCGTTTAAGTATTTATCCGTTAAAAGTCCTTGCGCCAAAGGCGAAAACGCAATACAGCCTACTCCTTTTTCCTCCAAAACATCTAAAAGTCCGTTTTCAACCCAACGTTCCAACATCGAATATTTTGCCTGATGAATCAAACATGGCGTTCCTAATTGTTTCAAAACATCAACTGCAACACGAGTCTGTTCTGCAGAATAATTACTGATTCCGACATACAACGCTTTTCCGCTTCTCACTGCGTAGTCTAAAGCCATCATCGTTTCTTCAATTGGAGTTTCAGGATCCGGACGATGCGAATAAAAAATATCAACATAATCGACCTTCATTCTCTTTAAACTTTGGTCTAAACTTGATAATAGATATTTTCTTGAACCCCAGTCTCCATAAGGACCATCCCACATTGTGTAGCCGGCTTTTGTTGAAATAATAATTTCATCACGAAGATTTCCCTGAAAATTATGCCATAAAATTTTTCCAAAATTAGTTTCTGCAGAACCCGGAACAGGTCCATAATTATTCGCAAGGTCATAATGAGTAATCCCTTTATCGAAAGCTTCGACAGCAATACTTTCTGCATTTTCAAAATTATCTACCGATCCGAAATTATGCCACAATCCTAAGGAAATTTCAGGCAGTAATAAACCGCTTCTTCCACATCTGTTATATTTCATTATTTTAATTTAAAAGTTGGAGTTTTAATAGATTTTAAAAATACAAAAAACTCCCGCAGATTTGGCAGATTCAGGAGATAAAAAAATCTTGTGGATTTCCTATCCAGATAGCTATCGGGAGCGAGAGAGAATTATTCCTGTTGTCATTTAATCTCACAAAGTCGCGAAGACGGAAAATTTAATTTTTAAAATATTTAAGTTTGAATTGCGTCCAGCTTTAGCTGGATGTAAAAATAGACAGATTTAAAAGGGCTTTAGCCAAACTAGCGCTAGTTTGGCTAAAGCCTTTTCAAATTCAAATTTTATCCCCCAGCTAAAGCTAGGGGCTATTCAAAAAACTTTGCTCCCGAAACTTTGCGACTTCGCGTCTTTGCGAGATTAAAAACTTTGAACCTTTGTCCCTTTGCAGCTTTGTCCCTTAGAAATTTATTTCAAAACCACTTTCTAAACCTTTTTCAGAACTTCCTCCAACCATTATTTTAAAAGTTCCCGGTTCAACTAAATACTTTCCTTCATTATCATAAAAACCAAGTTCTTTATCGGTTAAAGCAAACGTGACAGTTTTAGTTTCTCCTTTTTTCAAGTTTACCAATTCAAAACCTTTCAATTCCTTAATTGGACGTACAATACTCGCGTATTCATCATGAATGTACAATTGTACAACCTCTTTTCCATCGTAATTCCCAGAGTTTGTTACGGCAACGCTAACCTCAACTTTTTCCCCTTTTGCAAAAGATGTTTTATTCAGTTTTAAGTTTTTATAATCGAAAGTGGTGTAACTCAATCCAAAACCAAACGGAAATTGAGGCGTTTTTTCCACATCCATATAATGTGACCAAAAAACATTTTTATCGCTGTCAATTGGTCTTCCTGTGCTGTATTTATTATAATAAATAGGAACCTGTCCAACATTTCTAGGAAACGACATTGGCAATTTACCACTCGGATTATAATCTCCGTATAAAACCTGCGCAACAGCATTTCCCGTTTGAGTTCCTAACTGCCACGCCTCAACAATTGCAGGAACATTTTCAGCAGCCCACGGAATACTCAACGGACGACCATTATTTAAAACTAAAACCACATTCGGATTTACTTTGTAGATTTCTTCTAACAATTCCTGTTGTAAACCAGGCAAATTCAAATCAGTTCTGCTTCTTCCCTCACCACTTTGGAAACCGTATTCTCCTAAAACCATTACGACAACATCAGCATCTTTTGCGGCTGTTTTTGCTGCTTCAAATCCGCTTTTATCTGTTGTATTAAAAACCGTTTCCGTTAAGAAAGTTGCTTTTTGTTTTAGTAAATCAACACCTTTTTCAAAAACCAATTGATTGTCTTTGTATTGCTGCATTCCTTCTAAAACTGAGACTGCTGTATTATCATCCGCAGCAATTCTCCAGCTTCCCAATGGACTATTTTTATCATTTGCTAAAGCGCCAATTAAAGCAATTTTCTGTCCGGATTTTTTTAGCGGAAGCAAATTCTCTTTCCGCCCCGTCGGACAAGCATTTTTTAATAAAACAATAGATTTCTTCGCCATATCCAAAACACCATCATTATTGGCTTTACTTCCTACCACTTCTTTTTCGCGTTTTTCATCGCAATATCTGTACGGATCATCAAATAATCCTAATTCAAATTTCACACGCAGAATTCGGCGAACCGCATCATCAACCAAAGCTTCTTTTACTTTTCCAGCTTTTACCAAATCAACCAATTTTGCAACATACAAATACGATTCCATATCCATATCAGAACCTGCAATAACCGCTTTTGCCGTTGCATCAGCCTCATCTTTTGCATAACCGTGTGCAATCATTTCACGAATTGAAGCATAATCTGAAATTACAAATCCATCAAACTTCCATTTTCCTTTTAAAATATCCCTTTGTAAAAAGACATTTCCTGTTGCCGGAACACCATTCAAAGTATTAAACGAATTCATAAACGTACGTACTCCCGCTTCTACCGTAGCTTCAAAAGGAGGCAAAACCGAGTTATATAATTTAGAATTACTTATGTCTACAATATTATATTCCAAACCAGCTTCTACGTAACCATACGCTGCAAAGTGTTTTGCACAGGCCGCAATGGTATTTACTTTAGCTAAATCGGCAACCGTTTCTCCCTGAAAACCTTTTACACGTGCGTAACCTATTTTACTTCCTAAATAAGGATCTTCTCCTGCACCTTCCATCACACGTCCCCAGCGGGCATCATTGGCAACATCTACATTTGGTCCAAAAGTCCAGTTAATTCCAGATGCAGAAGCTTCATCAGCCGCAATTGCCGCCGATTTTTTAATCGCTTCCAAATCCCAACTTGCTGCTTCAGCCAACGGAATCGGGCTTAACGTTTTATAACCATGTATTACGTCAAAACCAATAATCAACGGAATTCCTAATCGCGTTTCTTCAACTGCAATTTTCTGTACCGCACGAACTTCTTTCACTCCGCGAACCGTCAGCATCGATCCGACCAATCCTTTTCTTAAATGTTCGTATTTTAATTCCGCCGTTCCACCTTTTGGCGCTGGTCCTGTAACATCCCAAAAACCATTATATTGATTCATTTGTCCCACTTTTTCTTCCAAAGTCATCAAAGGTAAAAGCAAGTCGATACGTTGTTCAATAGTTTTATTTTTATCCAGATACGGCTTTTTTTGTGCATTCATATTTCCAACGGTAAACAGAGTAAAAACTCCAATAATTAGTATTTTTTTATTTTTCATGGGTTGTTTTTTAGGTCCTGAGGTGCTAAGGTTCTGTGCTACTAAGTTTATTTTGGGCGTGTCCCGCCGCGGCGGGTCGGGCTTTCGGCTATATCTTTTATTTCGCTATCGCTTCATAAAAGGATACCGCCTCTATCCCTCACGCAAACGGGTTGATGAGAACTTTTAGTTTTTTACCATAATGCTATTCCGAGGAACGAGGAATCTTCACGAGTAGCTCCACAATTTTTGTCGCCAACCTTTGTCAAGTTTCTAGTGCGATCCTTCGTCCTACACGATAATAAAAGCAAAAATCATTGCTAATCCGTTCAATCCGTAAAATCTGTGGCCCATTATTCTACTCCGTCATAAAACAAGAAGCCGGCAAATTTGCTTTATTAAACAAATCAGGCTGTGTTGTATTTCCCCACGCAAATCTTACTTTCTCAGGTTTAGGAACTTTTTTGCTCGTTAAAATAATTTGATTGTTTTTTATCAATGCCTCGGCGGAATAGAAAACCCCATCGGCACCGGCAATTTCAAATTGATTCGCAGATTTATTCGTAAAATGTAATCCATCAGCGTAATCAAATGAAACTACGGCTTTGTTATTTTCTGTTTTAAAGTCTTTGTAAAGTGGGCCGTTTACCAAATTAGAATTGGTTTTGTAAGTATTGGCTAAAGCTAAATTAGCCAAACGAATCCCAACCGATTTTTTATTCTTTGGATGAATATCAATTGTGTCTGAAATATCTGAAGTTAAAACCATTCCGGTTTTTGAGATTTCATTTAAAAGTTTTCGTTGTGAATTTCGAACCGTTACATTCGAAAAATTATTGCTTCCTGTTTTATAAGGCGCAATCTGAACATAATAAAACGGAAAATCATCTTTCCATTCTTTTCTCCAGGAAGTTATTAATGCTCCCAACGTTTTATCATAAACCAACGACCCCACATTCGATTCGCCTTGATACCAAAGCGTTCCTGCAATTTTATAACCAACAATTGGATAAATCATGGCATTATATGCGCGCCCAGGTTGTCTTGGTCCGTATTCTTGTTCGTTGAGTTTTTTGGCATTTTCTAATAAAACAGGATCGTTGTTTACCACTTCTTCCGGTATCCAGATTTCTGCAGGAGTTCCGCCCCAGTTTGAAGAAATTAAACCAATCGGAACATTTTTCAAATCTTCGCGAAGACGTTTGGCAAAGAAGTAACCAATCGCACTAAAATATTTCATGGTTTCCGGAGTCGATTCTACCCAGTTTCCCAATAAATTATTCTGCGGATTTGTAGCAGTTAATTTCGGAACAGTAAAAAAACGAATGTTAGGATTTGTTGCATTCTTCATTTCCTCTTCTCCGTTGTCAATTCCCCAACTTGCCGACATTTCCATATTTGATTGTCCTGAACAAAGCCAGACTTCGCCAATCAGAATATTTTTTAAAACCACTTCATTATAGCCTTTTATAGAAATTGTAAAAGGTCCGCCGGCTTCGGGAGTTTTAATTATAATTTCCCACATTGCCTGATTGCTGGCAACAGTTTTATATTCCTGATTGTTCCAGCTCGAAACCAGTTTAATTTCTTCTTTTGGATTTCCCCAACCCCAAATTTTCACTTCGGTATTGCGCTGCAAGACCATATTGTCACTAAAAATATTCGGAAGAGAGACGTTTGCCATCATAGTAGTGGAAATCAACAGAAAGAAAGCAAACTTAAATATATTATTTTTCATTTATCAGCTTTTTTAAAAAAGGACCATATTCATTTGCCATCACTTTTTGATCTGCAACATCAGGATGTCCCAGACAACCATGTGGAGTCATTGGTTTGAATTTGAAAATCAAAATGGGTTTGTGCATTTTATCATTCGCGAAAGCGTTTTTAACTTTATTCAGACAATCTTCAAAAACTACAGCTCTTTCTCCACCAACCATTGGACTATTGGTAATTACAATCTGTACTTTCGGGTTGTGTTCGTAAAGCATTTTTACAAAATTGATGTAATTCGAAACATATTTTTCTACATTAAAAGGAAGACGCTCTTTTTTACCGTCTCCACCAGAAAAATCATTTGTTCCTAAAGCAATACTGATAATATCAGGCTGAAAAGCAAAATCATATTTAGATTTCGAATTGTCTTTTGTCAGATATAAATTTTGGTACACATCCGGCATTATGGCTTCCTCTTTATTTTCATCATTCCAGTTTCTGTACATTCCAATTCCCGAAACTGAACTTACCAGATAGTCTACACCAATTGCTCTGGAAAGTGTTGAACCATAGGCATAATAACTATTATGATGATCCATATATTCTCCTTTATCACACGGAATATCGGAGCCATCGCTTGCCGCACCACAGGTAATTGAATCGCCTATAAATTCAATTTTCTTTTTCTTTTTGAATGCTATTGAAGTGAGTTTTGCCGTTGTTCCTGCAAATAAAATACCTCCGGTATGCGCTTCGGTATTTTTATAAACTTCTAGTGTATGTTCTTTTTTGTTTGAAGTAACTTTAATTGGAAAAGATTGAATTGCTCCTTTTTCAATTCTGATTTTCCCAATATATTTCCCATCTAAAACTAAGGAAACATAATTATGATGCTCATAAGAATCTACACTTTGAAGCGAAATTGAACATTCATTTCCTGTAAAATTGAAAGAGACAGATGATGCTGTGCCAATCAAAATGACATTATCATTCTGAAGTTTTTCTACTCGACCTTGATACAAGAAAGTTTTGTCTGAATTTAAACTTTGTGAGTTCGAAATTGTCGAAATCAGCAAAACCAAAATTAAAAGTGCAATTTTTTTAAGAAACATAATTTATTTGTTAAAACATAAATACGATTCACAAATATATTGGAAAGAGAATAGCTAAAAAGATACTAAAATGTCAAAAAGCAATAAAAAAACACCACATAAACACATCAGTTCTAAACTAAACAACGTTAATTCTTACAAGTACAACAAATAGTATTCTTTTTAGAATGCTTAAATTGCAGCTTTTCTTTATCAATTCAACACTTTTATAAAACAAAATGAAGTCACGTTTTTTTATTTTTCTATTCGTCATTATTTTATTTTCATCTTTCAATATAAAAAAGAGTGAAGAAAAAACTTTAGTTCAAACTATTAAAATCCAAACTGAAATCAATCGTGATTCGATTATCAATTACGCTAAAAAATATTTAGGAACACCTTATCTATATGCCAGCAGCAACCCAAAAAAAGGATTTGATTGTTCGGGTTTTGTGAGTTATGTTTTCAGTAATTCAGGATTAACATTACCTAGAAGTTCCAGCGGTTATAAAAATTTAGGAAAAGCTTTAAAACCTGAAGAATTTAAGGTTGGAGATATTTTAGTTTTCTACGGATATAAAAACAGAAACGTTGTAGGACATGTTGGTATTATCTGCGAAGCCAACGGAATGCAATCAAAGTTTATTCACGCTTCTTCCGGAAAAGCGCAACAAGTTACCATTACAGCGCTTGATACAGAACATTATACCAAACGCTTTTATAAATGTATTGATGTTTTATCAGAATAAGTTTTTTTGCCACGAATTGCACGAATCTTCACTAATTTATTTTTTAACCACAAATTGCACAAATTATCACAAATTAAAAATTGCAATTCTTGGAAATTCGTGCAATTGCTTCGCCAATTCGGTATCGCTCGAGTCGTGGCTATTTAAAACTTAAAATCAATTTTGGAATTTATTCCGAGGTTTCCCGATTGGAATTTGGAATTTAAAAATTGAAATTTAATTCTTTATTCTTCTGTTAAGAGTTTAATCAAACTTTCGTCTCTGTCGTAGATATCTTTATAGAAATTCAATTCTCCGTTTCGATCTACCCAGGCAGTAAAATAGCCAATATAAACTGGAACTTTTTTCTTAAGCGTATACCAGCTTTCTTTTCCGGCATGCATTGCCTTATCAATTCTGGCAGGTGTCCAGCTTGGATCTACTTTTAATAATTCAATTGCCAATTCGCGTGGTTTTGCTACACGCACACAACCGTGGCTAAATGCTCTGCTTTCTCTTTCAAACAAACTTTTTGAAGGTGTATCATGCAAATAAATATTGCTTGAGTTTGGAAACAAGAACTTCACTAAACCCAAAGAATTATTTTTCCCCGGAAGCTGACGAACAGCACCATTATTCCATTCCAGATTTTTCTGTGCTAAGTAATTTTTATTCTTAGCCATTCCGGGTTTAATCTCTTTATTGATAATACTTGTAGGAACATTCCAATAAGGGCTAAAAACAATATTATTCATCATTCCGCTAAAAATAACGGTTTTAGTCATTGCTTTTCCCACCACAACAGCCGATGTAAAAGCAATTTTTCCATCTTCAATTAAATACAATTTAAATTCCGGAATATTAACTTCAATATATTTCTGACCTTTCTCCAATTCAGGATCAATCCATCGACAGCGCTCCATATTAACAATAATGGTTTTGATTCTCTCTGATACCGGAATATTCAAATCATCAATGTGTTCTAATAAAATGGTGTTCTTTGGTGTATAACCATGACGTACTTCATAATTCTTCATCGCTTTCATTAAAACCGAATCGCAAATGGCACTTTTGGAATCTTCTTTAAGATTTCCGGTGATAAAAAGCCTTTCTCTAATTTGAGTAATAACTTGTGATGAATCACCTATTTTTAAACTTTTATAAGTGTCTCCAATTTCAATTCTTTTCCAACCACCTTTTTTTTCAATTTCTCTGTATTTTTTCAAAACGTCTCTCAGTTTATAATACTGACTAAACATTTTGCTTTTATGGTCATCACTTATCGTTGATTTCTTAAAAATAGAATCGGTTAAAACTTGATAGTTTAGCTTTTTACGCGGCAAAAGCCACTCCAGAGATCGGGTAGTTTTCTCATCAAAACCTGCATAAACTTTATCCGCATAATAAAAAAACAGATTCGAAATCATTAAGTCTGTATCTTCTTTTGACAACTTATTATCAGCATTATTTTCAAATACAGTATTTAGTTCTTTATAAGGATAATTAGCCTTTAAGCCTTCTTCCTCTAAACCTTTATATTTATTAAACAAAGTGTGTGCAAATTCATCCACTCCTTTATTATCCTGCCATAACTGTGTCGATTTATTCTTTTTGTATAAAGCCAAAACCTCCTCCTGAAATTTTGCCAGTTTTGGATATGCCGTATAAAAAGCAATAATTTTTGTGCTGTCTATCGTAAGTTTAAGTTCCGGTATTTCGGCTTTTACTTTAGTCTGATTTTCTTCTTTCTTATCTGCTTTAGAGTTACATGAAACTACGGCTAAAAAAAGTACAATGGCAATGAATGGATACCAGATTTTCATAATAATATTTTTAATAAAAATAGGATTTTTTTGCTTAAAAAAAATGAATTCCAAAAAATAATAACAGGGGAAAATGAACAAAAAAAAGCTCCAAATATATAACCTATTTGGAGCTTTCACGATATAACCAACCTATTAAAATTCTTTTAGATAACTGTTCCTTTTAAAGTAAGCACTTTTGGAGCAGTTTCGGCACTTGTTGTAACAGTAACTGTTTTTGTAAAAGCACCTTTGTTTGCTGCATTATAAGTTGCAGTAACTTTTGCTGATTTACCAGGTAAAATTGGCTCTTTTGTGTAATCTGTAGCTGTACAACCACAAGATCCCTGAACGTTTGTAATAACTACAGCTGTTTTTCCTGTATTTTTAAATTCATAAACAATTGCTTTTGGAGTTCCCTGAGGAATTTGTCCTACATCAATTGTTTCTGCTTTCCAGACAACTGTTGAAGCGGTAGTTTCTGAAGTTTTATTTTCTGAAGCTAACGATTGAACCGGAGCAATTGCAGAAAAAGACATTAGGCCTAAAGCCAAAGCTAACATAGAAATTTTGATCATTTTCATAACGGATATATTTAAAATGGTTTATAGTTCAATTTTGATATTACAAAGGTAATTCAGACAAAATCAAATCACTGTTAACCGGTTTCAAACGTTTGTTAATGACTTGTTAATCGCTTATTTTAGCCTTAAAAATGCTTAATATTACACTTTTAAAATGCCTTTTTCTTGAAAATCAATAAACTCAATAGTATTATCCTTTTAGGATTATTAGCCATAATTAGTATTCTGGTAGCGCAATTACTGTGGACTAAAGAAGCTTTTACTTTAGAACAAAAAAAACTGAGTCAAAAAGCTCATATCGCTTTACTTGAAGTAGCAAAAAAATTGTATGAAGGAACGAATCATGAACTTCCGGTGCAAAATCCGGTTCAGAAGATTGCAAACGACTATTATATTGTAAATGTTGATAATGAATTTGAACCCGATATTTTAGAATTTTATCTCCAAACGGAATTCAAAAAAGTGAATATTACCACAGATTTCGAATACGCGATGTACAATTGTCAAAGCGATGAAATGATTTACGGTGACTACATTTCCCTTTCGAAGAAAAAAGCAGAATGCAAAAAAACCGTTTATTTCCCTAAACATAAAAATCTGGTTTATTATTTCGCCGTTCGTTTTCCAAATGAAACGACTTATTTATTCAGTTCAATGCGTTTTTGGTTCATACTTTCGACTGCTTTGATTCTGATTTTACTAATTTACGTTTATTCGATTTTTACTTTATTACAACATAAAAAATATTCAGAATTACAGCGTGATTTCATTAATAATATGACGCATGAATTTAAAACACCATTGTCTTCTATTCTCATTGCTTCAAAATATTTGATTGAGCAGAACCCGATAAAAGAAGACAAAAAACTTTTTACTTATACCGATATTATTATCAATCAAAGTAATAAGCTAAACAGCCATATTGAGAAAATTCTAAATATTGCGAAATCAGAATACACGCCTTTAGAACTCAAAAAGGAGAATATTTTGATTATTCCGATAATTGAAGAAGCGGTCTCTAATATTAAATTAAAATATCCTGAAGCTTCTATAAAAATTGAAACTTCTTCGAATGAATATTTACTGGAAACGGATGGGTTTCATTTTGCTAATTTGGTTTACAATTTACTGGACAATGCGGTGAAATACTGTAACAAAAAACCAGAAATTACTATTAAATTCACAGAAGCAAACAATTGTTTGAAATTAGAATTTATTGATAACGGAATCGGAATTACTCCTAAGAAAATATCTTTTATCTTTGATAAGTTTTATCGCGTTCAAAACGAAAAAAGTAATGAAGTAAATGGTTTTGGACTTGGTTTGTATTATGTAAAAGAAATTTGTACACTACAAAACTGGAAAATAAAAGCTGAAAATAATCCTGAAAGCGGCATTACTGTAACTTTGTCAATTCCTTACAAAAAATGAAACAATTCAAGATACTTTATACCGAAGATGATGAAACTTTAGCCTTTTTGACTAAAGACAATCTGGAACAAAACAATTATGAGGTTGTACATTGTTGCGACGGACAGATGGGGCTGGAAACTTTTAAAAAAGAGAGTTTTGATATCTGTATATTTGATATTATGATGCCCAAAATGGACGGTTTTGATTTAGCATCAGAAATTAGAAAACTGGATACCGATATTCCAATTATTTTTCTTTCGGCAAAAACATTAAAGGAAGACCGTATTAAAGGCTTGCGTTTAGGTGCCGACGATTATTTGGTGAAACCTTTTAGTATTGAAGAGTTAATGCTGAAAATTGAAGTTTTCCTGAAACGTTCTCAAAAAAATAATAAAGTCGAAAAATCAGTTTATGAAATCGGAAAATATCAATTTGATACTAAAAATTTCATCCTTTTTAATACCGACGAAAAAATTGGACTAACCCAACGCGAAGCTGAACTGCTAAAACTTTTCCTTGACAATAAAAATTTAGTTTTAAAAAGAGAACAAATTTTAACCGCACTTTGGGGAACAGATGACTATTTTATGGGAAGAAGTCTTGATGTTTTTATTTCTCGTCTTCGTAAGATTTTAACAAACGAAAAAGGCATTTCAATTGAAAATTTACACGGAATTGGGTTTCGGTTTTCTGTTGAATAATAACATCCTATTTTCTAATACAACTGAAATCTCAAATATTAACAATTCTGTTAAAAATAAAGAAAAATCTGTAAATGCATTTTAGAAAATCTTTGTATTTTTAAGTTCTAATTTAGTCTGATATGAAAATACATCATTTGCGAAATGCTACCTTAGTAATTGAAACAGATCAGCATGTAATTTTAGTTGATCCGATGTTAGGAAAAAGAAAAACGATTCCTCCTTTTACAATTTTTCGTTACAAACCTAAAAGAAATCCGCTTGTCGCTTTACCCAAAAACAGCAGAGAAATTTTAAGTAAAGTAACACATTGCTTAATTACACATTTACATCCGGATCATATCGACAAAGCAGGAGAAGTTTTTTTAAGACGAAAAAGCATCGCCGTTATTTGCAGTACAAAAGATGAAAAAGAACTTTCAAAGAGAGGTTTAAATATTGTTCAGACTATTAATTACTGGGAACCACAACCCTTTCTTGACGGAAAAATTATTGGAATTCCGGCTCTTCACGGTTATGGTTTTGTTGCAAAATTAATGGGTAATGTAATGGGATTTTATATCGAACTTGCCAATGAAAAATCTGTTTACATTAGTTCTGATACTATTTTTACAGATGACGTTCAAAAAGCATTAATCGAACTCAAACCAGATATTGCAACTGTGGCCTGCGGTACAGCAAGATTAGATTTTGGACAACCTTTATTAATGCGAATGAATGACATTTTGAAATTTACTGCGCTTGCCCCGGGAAAAGTTTTTGCCAATCACCTCGAAGCTTTAAATCATTGTCCGACCACTAGGGAAGAATTAAAAAAAGCTCTTTTAGAAAATGACCTTTTATCTAAAACTGCGATTCCAAATGATGGATCTGCGGTTGAATATTAGTTTATAAAACTAATAAACCAAATTCACGTAAAGTATTTACCGGCTTTGAATACCAAAACAATTCGAAATCCTCCAGTGAAGTTTCGAAATCATTTTTCACTTCCTGAAAAGTGTAATTTTTAACTCCAGAAACCGAAATATTGCTCAAAATCGATTGCAGCCATTCGCCTTCGTCTTTGCTGGTTTGAACACTAAAGCTTTCTTTTTTATCATGAAAAGTCAAAGACATCATTTCCCAGCTTCTGCCTTTTTTTGATTTTATAAAAACCTCTGTCGAAGGTTTTCCGCCAAGCCAGACCACTTTCGCATTTGGTTTTGTATTGAAATCATTTTGTTCCTGCAACGCATCAAAAATAAAATCGGGATGAATTTTTGTTTTCGGAATTTTAAAATCGAACCAATCTTGTAATTCGTAATCAAAACAAATTCCGTGCATAAAATTAAAAAGCGACTTCTTTAATCCGAAACTAAATTTATCGTGATTGATTCCTGTCGAATCGCTATATTCAATATCATTATTGGCAAAAGTTCCAATAACTTCTGTTTTCTTGGTAACACCAAATTTCTCCGGATACAATCCAACCGGACTATGAGCCGTAAGCGCAAATTGATGCCAAAACCCTGATTGTAAAACTCCGGCCTCAAATAATTGGCGAACCATTTCGAGACTGTCAATAGTTTCCTGAATGGTTTGTGTTGGATATCCGTACATTAAATACGCATGAACCATCACTCCGGCTTCAGTAAAATTTCGGGTTACTTTTGCTACCTGTTCAACTGTAACACCTTTGTCTATTAATTTCAATAATCGATCTGAAGCTACTTCTAAACCACCTGAAACAGCAATACAGCCAGAAGCTTTCAGTAAAAGACATAAATCTTTAGAAAAACTTTTTTCAAATCGAATGTTTGTCCACCAGGTTACAGCCAATTTTCGTTTTAAGATTTCAAGTGCCAAAGCGCGCATTAAAGCGGGCGGTGCAGCTTCATCTACAAAATGAAATCCGTTTTGTCCTGTTTTCTCTATTAATTCTTCTATTCGGTCACAAAGTAAACTTGCCGCTACGGGTTCGTAGACTTTGATATAATCTAATGAAATATCACAGAAAGTACATTTTCCCCAATAACAACCATGTGCCATCGTCAATTTATTCCAACGCCCGTCACTCCACATTCTGTGCATTGGGTTTACAATTTCGATAACCGAAATATATTTATCCAAAGGCAAATCTGAGTAATCGGGAGTTCCTACATATGCTTGCTTATAATCGTGTTTCAGAGAATTGTTTTTGTAAACGACTTCGCCGTTTTCCAATAAAAAAGTTCTTTTATATAACTTCTCGCCCCTCGACTCCGCTCGGGATGACAAATTATCAACAAGTTCCTCTATTGGAACTTCTCCATCATCTAAAGTTATAAAATCAAAGAATTCAAAAACACGTTTATCCGAAAGCGAACGTAATTCTGTATTTGGAAAACCGCCACCCATTGAGATTTTAATTTCAGGATGGTTTTGTTTTACCCATTGCGCACATCGAAATGCACTGTATAAATTCCCCGGAAAGGGAACAGAAATTAAAAATAAAGTAGGTTTTATGACTTCAATTTTAGCTTTTAAAAGTGATATTAAAATCGAATCAATATAAGTTGGTTGTTGCTGTAAAGCTTCATACAATTCATCAAAAGAATTGGCGCTTCGTCCCAAACGTTCTGCATATCGGCTAAAGCCAAAATTTTCATCGACACATTCAACAATAAAATCGGAGATATCCTCCAGATATAAAGTCGCTAAATGTTTTGCTTTATCCTGAGTTCCCATTGTTCCAAAAGCCCAGTCGAGTTCTTCTAATTGTGCAAAACGAGAAGCCTCGGGCAGAAAATCTTCCTGACAAATCTGCAATGCCAATGTTGGATTCTTCCCTTGTAAAAACTGAATTACAGGATCAATCGTTTTTATGTATTCATCCTGCAAAGCAAAAATTCTTTTAGAATTATCTGAAATTTCGGCATTCAAAACTTGAAACCTGAAACCTGACCCGAGGCTGGAAGCCGAATTGGCGGAGCAAACTTCAAACAAATCGATAAGTCCTTTTTTCGAAAACAATTCCAAAATGACATCAATCCCCAAATCGGCCTGAACCGATTCTATATTTTTAGTATTAAGAAAACCTTTTATATACGCCGTTGCCGGATACGGTGTATTCAGTTGCGTAAATGGAGGTGTAATTACAAAAAGTTTCGTTTTCAAAAGGGAATTATTTTTTTGCAAAAATACGGGTTATTGTGGACTTTTTAAGGAAAAGATTTTAGTCTGGTTTTAGAATGGTTTGATGCTTAAAATTTTGGTTTTGCTTTGTAGATATTTAATTACATTTGCGAGAAACCAAATTATCCTGATGAACCAAAAATTACTTTTTATATTTTTAATAATTACCGTCCAGTTATTTTCTCAAAACAAGAATCAGGCTATTGGTTTTAAAGAAAATAAAGGTCAGATTAGGGATCAAAAGGGAAAGACAAATAATGACGTAAAATATCTATTAAATTCAAATGGATTAAATGTTCAATTAAAGACAAACGGTTTTTCTTATGATATTTATGAAGTAAAGAAAACTCCAAATCCACACTCTCATACATCAAAAACGCTTCCGGACAGAATTCCAGAGAAGGATAACACAGAATATGATTTAGAATATCTGTTTCATAGAGTTGATATTGATTTTGTAAACTCAAATTCAAAAGTTGAATTTATAACAGATCAGGAATCAAAAGATTTCGACAATTATTATAATGTACCCAATAAACCTGAAGGAATTATTGGCGTACATCAATATAAACAGATTACTTACAAAAATATATATCCAAATATCGATGTTGTTTTTACAATACCCCAGGATCTAAAAAAAGTTGTTGAATATAATTTTGTGATTCATCCAAAAGGAAAAATCTCCGACATTCAATTAAAATTTAATGGAGCCGAGACGAATTTAATCGATAATAAAATCCAGATGAATGTTCGCTTTGGAAAAATGGAAGAAACGCTTCCTACGAGTTGGATCGAAGAAAAGGGAAACAAAAAGGAGATAGCTGTTACATATAATAAAATTAAAAAAAACGTTTACGGTTTTAATACATCAAATTCTATAAGGGGAAAAACTGTTATTATTGACCCAGTACCAATTAGATTATGGGGGACTTATTACGGTGGTGCAGAGTTTGATTATGGCAACTCAATTTTTACAAAAGATGATTTTGTCTACATGGCTGGAGTAACTTATAGCAAAAATAATATTGCTTCAAATGGAGCTTTTCAAACATCATTAACTGTGAGAGCTGATTTCGATGCCTTTTTTGCCAAATTTAATCCTGATGGAACAAGAGTATGGGGAACATATTATGGTGGGAGTTACATGGATCAAATTTTTAAAATTAAAGTAACAGATCTGGATAATATTTTTATTGTCGGTAAAAGTTTGAGTCCTACCAATATTTCTACTCCATTAAGTCATCAACCTGTTAAAAGTCGGTATTTTGATGGATTTATTGCAAAATTCGATTCTAATGGTATAAGAGAATGGGGAACCTATTATGGTGGCTTAATAAATGAATCCATAAATAGTATATTAATTGATTCCAATGAAAACTTTTATATTTTCGGTGAAACTAGTAGTAAGGAGAATATTTCTACGCCTAATTCTCACCAAATTAATGCCGGAAATTTAATCAATGATACCCCAGATGGGTTTATTGCTAAATTTAACACGAGTGGAATCAGACAGTGGGCTACATATTACGGAGGAAGCGATATAGATGGCATTCTTGATGCCGAATTTGATTCAGACGGAAATATTATTGTTCTTGGATCTTCAAGAAGTAACAACAATATATCGAGCGTAAATTCTTATCAGGAAACAAACCACAAATTAGATGGCTTCTTAGCAAAATTCACACCCAATGGAAATAGAGTATGGGGAACATATTTTGGAGGAGAAGGTGATGATTATTTTGCTAATATAGGTTTAGACTCTAATGACAATATTTATAGTTTCGGAGAGACAAATAGTCTATTAAACATTAGTAATTCAGGTGTTTTTCAAGAAAATTTTATCCAAAATGCGCTATCGAAAAGTGGTTGCATCTATAAATTTAATCCTGACGGTTACAAAATTTGGGGATCATACTTTTTCCCAGAAACATTAGGTGGATCTGTTACTAAAAATGGTTCTCTATATTTTACTGGCAGAGATGAAGGTGGATTTTCTGTAACACCAAACGCATATCAGGAAAATAAAAATACGGGAACAGAATCTTATCTCGTAAAATTTAATACCGATGGGCAAAGAGAATGGGCAACATACTTTGGCGGGGAAATGGCAGATAATGCTCTGACCACATATGTAGACAACAAGTCAAATATTTATCTTGCAGGCGCAACAAACAGTTCAACCAATATAGCAACTCCAGATACATATCAACCGAATCTTTACCCTAGAATTAATAGTTATACCCCTAATACTGCTGATGCTTTTTTAATAAAATTCCAAGATTGTCTTTCAAATCCAATGGCCACCAGCAACTCCCCAGTCTGCATTGGCAAAGCACTAGAACTAAAAGCATCTGGAGGAACAAATTATTCCTGGACAGGCCCAAACGGATTTACATCAACTGACCAAAATCCAACTATATCAAATGCTACGGCGATTAATAGTGGAGAATATCGCTGTACAATTACTGGAACACAAGGTTGTGATGATACTAAAAAAATTAATGTTGTTATTGGCGACATAGAAGCTCCTGTTCCAGATCTAGCAACTCTACCAACCATAACTGGTGATTGCAATACAATTGTAAATATCGTTCCAACTTCTACAGATGTTTGCGCAGGTGCAATTATAGGCACTACAACAAATCCATTGTCATACTCATTGCCGGGAACCTATATCATCGTTTGGAATTATGATGATGGAAACGGAAATATTTCACATCAAAATCAAACGGTTACAATTATAAGTCAACCTTTGCCAACTACAAATTCCCCTCAATCATTCTGTATTCAGCAAAATGCAACGCTGAACAATATTTCGATAACAGGGCAAAACATTAAATGGTATGATGCATTAACTGCAGGATCACTTTTACCAAATACTACTTTACTTCAAAATGGTAAAACTTATTATGCATCGCAAACTGTAAATGGTTGTGAGAGCGAAAGAACTTCTGTAAGCATTGACATTCAAAACACTCCGGCTCCAACAGGAAATACAAACCAGCAAATTTGTAGTGGAAACAATCCAACACTTGAAAACCTTGAAATTACCGGAGCATCAATAAAATGGTATAATGCACTTACAAATGGCAATTTACTTACTGAAGCGACAAATCTCGTTGACGGAAAAACATATTATGCTTCGCAGACTATAAATACTTGCGAAGGTCCAAGATTAGGAATTACAGTCTCAATCGTAAACATGCCATCTGCACCAGTCTTAAATGGCAATACAAAATTCTGTAAAAAAGAAAATACAAAATTGAGTGACATAATAATGCTTGGACAAAACATAAAATGGTACGATACAGCTTTTTCTGCATCAACCTTACCAAATACCACCTTATTAGAAGATAACAGAACCTATTATGCATCACAAACTATTGGTTGCGAAGGCGACAGAACACCAGTTTTAGTTCGGGTTTACAATACCGAATTACCAACAGGAAAAAACAATCAGGAATTTTGTATTGATCAAATTGCAACCATCGAAGACCTTAATATAAACGGAACAAATCTTAAATGGTATGACGCCGCATCTAGCGGTGACATTCTTGTAGAAACAACTTTATTACAAAGCCGTATTTATTATGTCACACAAACTCTTAATAATTGTGAAAGTGAGAGATTTGCCATCACCGTAAAAGTACAAGACACTCAAAATCCAATTGCTGATTCTCCTCAACAATTCTGTATTCAGAAAAATGCAAAAATTAGCGATATCAAAATCAACGGACAAAATACAAAATGGTACGAAAGCAGTTCTTCGTCAATTACTTTAGCTGAATCAACTTTGCTTGAAAACGGCATCACTTATTATACTTCGCAAACCATTAACAATTGCGAAAGTGACAGAATACCGGTAACAATAAATATCCTGGAAGCTACAACAGGAGACTGTATCAATTTTGTTGAAGAACTTCCGTATCCGAAATTCTTCACTCCAAACAATGATTCTTTCAATGATTACTGGACAATAGATTTTGCTTATTTAGCTCCCAATACAGGAATTAGAATCTATGACCGATATGGAAAACTTATCAAAGAATTAGGCAAAAACACTTCTTGGGATGGAAATTATCTTGGTGAAGAACAACCTCCATCTGATTACTGGTTTGTTGTGACCCGATTAAATGGAAAAGAATACAGAGGGCATTTTTCTTTGAAACGATAATTAACTCAAAACAAAAAGGTTCGCTAATGCGAACCTTTTTGTTTTTACAACTTTATAAAATAACGTATAACTAATGTCACCAGAACAACTATAACTTTTACCATCGTCAATAATTAATTGATTTATAAACTTCCTTTCTTTTTGAGACTTTTGAATTTTAAATAAGAATAAGCAATGGGTGCAAGTGTTATACTAAAAACAATTATCAGAAATACTTTAGAGAAAATAGCACTTTCGAAAACTAAGCTTCCTAAAATGACGATTAAGCCTCCTATAAACCAAATTTTACCTGCAAATAGATGCGTTGTTTTCCATACTTCCTGATGCTCTAATGTCCACGGAGTTTTAATTCCTATAAAATAATTGGGCTGTATTACTTTAAAATAATTCCCCAAAATCATAAACAAAGCGCCGCAAAGTGCGAATATAAAACTTGGGCTGGAAATAGATTGACTTTTAGTACTGTATATAATAAATAAAGCCAAAATTGACATAAAAAGAACCAAGACAAATTTAAGCTGATACAATTTTCCTCCCATCAAAGACATTCTCTTCTTGGGATCAATTTTCGTAATCCTAGACATAATTACATAAGTTAAAACAGGAAGGATAAAAAGCATAGCAATCAAGGTAAGTTTATTTCCCCATCCATCTATTTCTCCACTTGAATTCCAATGTATAGGAACTCTTTCAGGAAGACTGTTCCAAACTGTTGCTAAATAAATAAAGGGAATCAAAACAATTCCAATTAAAGGGAGCTCTTTTTTAAATTCTAGATTCATTTTTTATTTTTTAAAAGTTAATATCCATTGCAAAACATCTTCCATTATGGTGGTATTGATGGCGTAAATGATGAATTGCCCTTTTTTTTCAGACGTAATTAAGTCTGCACGTTTCAAAATATCTAAATGATGTGAAATACTTGGTTTGGAAATATTAAAAGCATCGGCAATTTCTCCGGCAGATAAATCTTTCTGTTTTAAGAGTTCCAGAATTTCTCTTCTGGTCGCGTCATTTAATGCTTTAAAAATATCGTTCATTACATTTATATATTTAGACAAATATCTAAATACTTTTTTAACTGACAAAAAAAGCAGCAATTTTTTATGTTGCTGCTTTATATTCGATCTAAAAAATGAATCAAAATTTATGTTCTTCTTTACTTATGACAAAAAATGAAATTAATGAAATAAGTGCTGCTGATGTCAAATAGAAGCCCACATAGCTTACATCATAAGTCTTTGCCAGCCAAATTGCAATCATTGGCGCAAAAGCAGCTCCAAGAATTCCTGCTAAATTAAAAGTCAATGAAGCACCGGAATATCGAACATTGGTTGGAAATAACTCTGATAAAAATGTTCCTAAAGGCCCATAAGTAAATCCCATTAAAGCCATACCAATACAGGCGAAAGTCGTAACTAAAGATATATTTCCGGTCTTTAAAAAGTACGAAAAGAAAAAACCAAAAATAGCGATTGCTGCTGTGGCCAAAATAAGCATTTTACGACGTCCAATTTTATCAGCCACTACAGCAGAAACCGGAATAAAAATTGCAAAAAACAGTACAGAGAAGAGTTGTATTAATAGTCCGTCTCTTTTAACGATTCCTAAATCTGAAGTTGCCCAGCTTAATGTAAAAACAGTCATTAAATAAAAAACCAAAAAAGTTGTTATTGCAGCAAATGTTCCAAAAATCAATTGATTTTTATAGGATTTAACCAATTCCAAAAACGGTACTTTTACTTCTTCCTGTTCTTTTTTTGAATTTTCAAACGAAGGTGTTTCTGTAATTTTTGTACGGATATAAAAACCAACTACAACCAAAAGTGAACTCGCAATAAATGGAATTCTCCAGCCATAATTCATAAAATCTTCATTACCCATCGAATCGGTTAAGAATAAAAAAGTACCACCGGAAAGCAACAATCCAATTGGGGCTCCTAGTTGCGGAAACATTCCGTACCAGGCCCGTTTATTTGGCGGCGCATTTTCAATAGCCAGTAAAACAGCACCTCCCCACTCGCCTCCTAAACCAACACCTTGTCCAAATCGACATAACATCAACAATAATGGAGCCGCAACACCAATACTGGCATAACTTGGCAAAAAACCAATTGCAACTGTAGAAATCCCCATGGTTAACAATGCTGCAACCAAAGTAAATTTTCGTCCAATTTTATCTCCATAATGGCCAAAAAAAGCAGAACCTAACGGACGTGATAAAAAAGCAATTGAAAAGGTAGCTAACGATTCCAGCGTTGCCATTGTCGAATCTGCACTTGGAAAAAATAATTGAGGAAAAACCAATACTGCTGCATTGGCATAAATATAAAAATCAAAAAATTCGATTGTGGTGCCTATTAAGCTTCCAAAAAGAACATGTTTTAAGGAGTTCTTTTTATTTGGGTCATTTTTCATGTAAAACTGATATAACTTCTTTTTCGATTACAAAAATAGAATTTCGTTATTAATAATTCACATTCAAAACCAATAGTTTTAAAACACTTGTTCTTTTTAACAAATTATATGCATTTTACATCAAATACATTTATTTCAGAGCCTAAAATAAAAACCTCATTTTATGACCTTTAAAAGAAAAAACAAAAATCAAATCATAAGCAATCGTTAAAAGCATTTTTAACTGCATATTTTCATTAAATTTACAGCTATCAAAAATAAATCTAAAATTATGCCTACCGACTGTATCAGCTATCAAACTTCAGGATATTTCTCGACCTTGATACAAGATTATTTAGATCAAAAAAACAGCTTACAATCTTTATACAATCATTTTCCTACCCTGGAAAATTTTGAAAAGCAAATCACCGAAAAGGAATTGAATTTTGATGCCAACAACAGGATTCCTTTGGTTCAGACTTTAAAAAAGCAATATCAAAATATCGAAATTTCAGATTTAACGAAACAAAATATTGAACTTTTAGCTTTAGAAAATACATTTACAATTACAACCGGACATCAGTTAAATTTATTTAGCGGTCCCCTTTATTTCTTATATAAAATTATTTCGACCATTAATTTAACCAAAGAATTAAAATCGAAATATCCAACCTATAATTTTGTTCCGATTTACTGGATGGCAACAGAAGATCATGACTTTGAAGAAATTAATTATTTTAATTTTAAAGGGAAAAAGTTTAGATGGAACAAAGAAAGTACAGGTCCTGTTGGAAGGCTTTCCACTGAAGGTTTGACCGAATTTTTTGAAATTTATGCTGCTGAATTAGGTTCAAGCACAAATGCAAATACTTTAAAAAATCTTTTTGAAGATGCTTATCTAAAACATGATAATCTGGCTGATGCAACACGTTATTTAGCCAATAGCTTATTTTCTGCTTACGGTCTGGTTATTTTAGATGCTGATGATGCTTATTTAAAACGTGCTTTTATCCCTTATATAAAAGAAGAATTAGAGAATCAGACTTCTTATAAAGCAGTCCAAAAAACAATTGAAGAGCTAAAAGATTATACCATTCAGGTAAATCCTCGTGAGATTAATTTATTTTATATTGAAGATAATCTTCGGGAAAGAATCATTTTTGAGAATGATAAATACATCGTTAACAATACTAAGATTTCATTTTCTAAAGAAGAAATTTTAAAACTACTGAATAATAATCCGGAGAAATTTAGTCCAAATGTAATTATGCGTCCTTTATATCAGGAAATTATACTTCCCAATTTATGTTATATTGGCGGAGGCGGAGAAATTGCATATTGGCTGGAATTGAAATCCTTCTTTGATGCCGTAAACATTACTTTCCCTATACTTTTAGTTCGTAATTCTGTTTTGTTAAGCACAGAAAAACAAGCTCAAAAAGCAGATAAATTAGGATTAAGCTGGCAGGATTTATTTACTAAACCCGCCAATTTAGTGAATGCTATTACACATAAATTATCCCCTTTCCCTATTGATTTAACACCGCAAAAAGAGATATTGGAAAAACAATTTGAATATCTTTACGAACTGGCGAATCAAACCGATAAATCATTTTCGGGAGCTGTAAAAGCGCAGGAAATAAAACAGAAAAAGGGTTTAGAAAATCTTGAAAAGCGATTACTAAAAGCTCAAAAAAGAAAACTAAGTGATCTGTTACAACGTGTAACAGATTTACAATGTGAATTGTTTCCGAACAATAGCTTACAAGAGCGTCAAAGCAATTTTTCTGAGTTTTATCTAGAGAAAGGCGATCAACTGGTTCCGCTTTTATTACAAAAGCTAAAACCTTTAGAAATGAATTTTAACATTATAACCATTTAAAAAAAATAAAAAATCAGCCACCAAATAGGTGGTAAAAAAAACGTAATAATTCTGAGAAACAAATAACCACCTTCTTCTCTCGATTTTTACAGATTAAACCAAATAGCGATTTTTATATTATTAACTAACCAATTTACCCAAAATCAATGGTAAAAGAACGCTTAATTTCGCTAGATGTCTTTCGTGGACTAACAATTTTATTAATGACTATTGTAAACAATCCGGGAGACTGGGGACATGTTTACGCACCTTTACTGCATTCCGAATGGCATGGCTGTACGCCAACCGATTTAGTTTTTCCATTTTTCATATTTATTATGGGTGTTGCAGTTCCACTCGCAATGCCGGATAAATTTTATGATGGCACTACTTTTAACAAAATTCTGGTACGTTCCTTACGAATGCTTTGTTTGGGGATTTTCTTCAACTTTTTCGGAAAAATTCAGTTATTTGGACTTGAAGGTATTCCACTTTTAATTGGTCGTTTAGCCATTACAATAATGGTTGGCTACGCATTAATGGGAAGTTTCAGTTCAAAAATCAAAAACATTCTGGCTTTTTCTATTTTACTTGTCTATCTCATTTTAGCTTATAGTGGCATCGAAGCTTATCATGATGTACGATTACCAGGCGTTTTACAACGAATCGCAGTTGTTTATTTTGTTGTTTCCCTACTTTATTTAAAGACCAGCCAAAGAACACAAATTCTTACCGGAATCTTTTTATTATTAGGATATTGGGCGATCATGACTTTAATTCCTGTTCCGGGATTTGGAGAGGCGAATCTGGACAAAGGAACCAATTTAGCTTCCTGGGTTGACAGCATTTTACTTAAAGGTCATATGTACCGCGAAACTCTAACATGGGACCCGGAAGGAATTTTAAGTACAATTCCATCAATAATAAATGGTATTATTGGTCTTTTAATTGGACAATTACTACAACTTAATACAACAAAAATTCAAAAAGCACAAAAAATGGGTATCGCAGGAACTCTACTAATCTTTTTTGGCTTAATGTGGGATATCGTTTTCCCAATAAACAAATCACTATGGACAAGTAGTTATGTATTGTATACGACAGGATTAGCAACAGTATTTTTAACGATATTATATTTCGTAATCGACATTGCAGATTACAAAAAAGGCTTCAAACCATTTTTAATCTGGGGAGTCAACCCAATGATTGTTTTCTTTAGTTCACAAATCATTCCGCAGGCCTTGGTAATGATACAATTTCAGAATCCACAAAATCCGGAAGAACAAACCAATCTTTTAGATTACTTATATCGTTTTTGGATTGCGCCATTTTTTACCAATCCAATGACAGCCTCACTTGCTGGCGCTTTAGTTTATGTGGGGATCTGGACATTTATTTTATGGATATTCTATAGAAATAAATTAATATTTAAAGTTTAATTGGTTTCATTATATATGGAGAGACGCACAACTGTGCGTCTTTTTTTTGTCATTATCATTTTCACTTTAATAACCTCTCTTTTATTACTAATACGGTATAATGACAAAATTTAATCAAAAACATTATTCCATTGTGTTTTAATTATGAATTTATTAAAATCAATTCATAAAAAAAGTATACTTTTGCACAAAATTAAAAATAAGCAATAAAATGGCAACAAATAGAACTTTTACAATGATTAAACCGGATGCAGTTGCAAACGGACACATCGGGAATATCCTAGCAATGATTACTAATGGAGGTTTCAAAATCGTTTCATTAAAATTAACTCAATTAACTGTAGCAGATGCTCAGGCATTTTATGCAGTACACGCTGAAAGACCTTTCTACGGAGAATTAGTTGAATTTATGTCTCGCGGACCAATTGTTGCTGCAATTTTAGAAAAAGACAACGCAGTAGAAGATTTCAGAACTTTAATTGGAGCTACAAACCCAGCTGAAGCTGCTGAAGGAACTATTCGTAAAGCATACGCAACTTCTATTGGAGAAAATGCAGTTCACGGATCTGACAGCGACGAAAACGCTGCAATCGAAGGTGCATTCCACTTTGCTGGAAGAGAGCAATTCTAATTTAAGACTTTCTTTAGATTGTTAGACTTTTTAGACTAACTTGGATTTCTTAGAATTACATAATAATAAAACCCGCTTCACATTATGAAGCGGGTTTTGTTTTTTATGAATATCCAGCAATCTAAAAATCTAAGTCAGTCTAAAAGTCTATCGTAAAACCACATCTGTAACCACTTCACGACCTAGTTCCTCATTAATCATTTTAACAATTTTAGATTTACCATGAGTTAATTCTTCTCTAAGAACCGAAGATCCGAGTTCTACATAAAGCGTACTTCCTTTCAAAACTACATTTTTGGTATAAGTATTCACACCGTTCCCCATCAATTGTCTCCACGCTTCTTTTACATCAATCTGATCCATTCCGGGTTGCAGTTTATTTACCTGAATAATCTGCTGCAAAACAGCGCCAATTGTACTTTGGTTATTTAGTCTCTTTGCCATCGTTTAAAATATTAACTGGTCCTGTTTTTTTATAATGATACTCTTTATTCTGGTCATTTTTTACCACAAATTCTTTATCCGAAATCGAAATCAACTCTTCACTCCACTTTGCATAATCCGTTTTATAATCCAGAAAAGCCTTTTCTCCGGCAAATCGAACCGAAACATTCTCAAAAGTATTTGTTGTCAAAAAAGTACCATCAAGTTGTGCCATTACTTTTGTTCTGGTTCCTTTAGTCCCTTTCATTTCAAAAAAATCAAAGTTCTCATTCATTCCATACGCCTTATCTTCCCCTTTATCAAAAACAACTTTTTCAATCTCCCAATAACCATTTAGTTTTGCAATATCTGCGGGCTTTATTTCTTGTTTGCAACCCACAAACAAAAGTGATAAAACCAAAATCATAAAAGTGTTCTTCATAATATATGTATTAAAGTCTATTAACTTCTCTCTAAATAAAGTTGAATAATAAGAAGCTATTCCTGCTGTCCGCTGTATCTTTTATGATCTCGTTAAAGAAACGAGACCATAAAAGGATGCCGCTCCCATCAGGGCTAGGGCTCCCGGTTTCAACAGAAATTTTAGCGAACTACAAAGTTAAACTTATAAATTTCAAAAGAAATAAAAAACTACAAATTGTATTAGAAAAGCAAGAAAATGATTGTAACCAGAATAGAAAATACCAGTGATACTACCAAACTTATCTTATCTGATTTTGATGTTTCTTTTTACCAAAGAAAACAAATGCTTTATACCAATAAAAGAAAAGCTTTTAAATAAAATGGTTTAAATCATTTCATTTAAAAGCTTTATAATTTTTTTTATATTTATTCAGATCAACTATCGTTTCGTTTTCATTCTTTTAAGTATTCCTGCAAAAAAGAAACCAATTCCAAGAACTAATAAAACATAGTAAAAAGAAAGACTATTATCTCGTAAAACATTGGCTAAAACAAAACAAACCACACTTGCAAAATAGAATGCTAATGGAGAAATATTTTTTAAAGAAGACAAACTCATTATAAAATTATTTAAAAAAACTATCAACGAATTCATATTTATTGAAGACTTGCAAATCTTCAATTCCTTCACCAACTCCAATATATTTTACCGGAATTTGAAATTGATCCGAAATACCAATAACAACTCCGCCTTTAGCAGTTCCGTCCAGTTTAGTTACAGCAAGCGAAGTTACTTCTGTTGCTGCAGTAAATTGTTTAGCCTGCTCAAAAGCATTCTGACCAGTTGAACCATCCAAAACCAAAAGTACATCGTGAGGAGCATCGGCAACAACCTTCTGCATTACACGTTTTACTTTTGTAAGTTCGTTCATTAAATTGATTTTATTATGTAAACGCCCTGCTGTATCAATAATAACAACATCGGCATTTTGAGCAACTGCAGATTGCAAAGTATCAAAAGCTACAGAAGCAGGATCACTTCCCATATTTTGTCTCACAATCGGCACACCTACTCTGTCAGCCCAAACTTGTAATTGGTCAATTGCTGCCGCGCGAAAAGTATCTGCAGCTCCAAGAACAACATTGTGACCCGCTTTTTTAAATTGATAAGCCAATTTACCAATTGTTGTTGTTTTTCCAACTCCGTTTACTCCAACAACCATTAAAACGTAAGGCTTTTTATCTTTCGGAATCTCAAATTCAGTAGCTTCACCTGTATTTGTTTCAGACAATAAAGCTCCAATTTCTTCGCGAAGAATTAAGTTCAATTCTTCAGTTCCTAAATATTTATCTTCGGCAACTCGCTTTTCTATTCTTGAAATTACTTTTAATGTTGTATTTACTCCAACATCTGAAGCTACAAGAATTTCTTCCAGATTATCTAAAACATCATCATCGACTTTAGATTTTCCGGCAACGGCTTTGCTTAACTTTGAGAAAAAAGTAGTTTTTGATTTTTCAAGACCTTTGTCTAAAGTCTCTTTTTTATCAGTAGAGAATAATTTTTTAAAAAAACTCATTTTTTTTATGTATTATTTGATTATCAGACTTCTAACTTCAGATTGTCAGAAATCCAAATCTTTAAAAAAGGCCAACTGCTTTAAATCTAGCCCCGATTGCAGCGAAAATCCTTTTATTTTGGTTTTCAAAATAAAAGATTGCAGCGAAAAGCGGGAATCCATATTTAAAAAAAGCGAATTGTGATGCTTCTTTAAAATTTTAGACAAATATAGGTAATAAAAAAGCTACTTCCGAATGAAAGTAGCTTTTCTATATAATGTAATTGTAATTATTTCTTTTTCAAGAATTCATCAACTTCTTCAGGAGCCATAATAGATTCTACGAATGTATATGCACCAGTTTTAGGAGATTTCACCATTTTGATGGCTTTTGATAATCTCTTAGAAGATGTTTGTAACGATGCTACGGTTTTCTTTGCCATGATTCAAATGTTATTGAACTTTTTATAAAACTCGAATGGCCAAACCATTTGAGATTTACAAAAATCTCTAATTATTACTTAATTTCTTTATGAACAGTTACACGTTTCAAGATTGGATTAAATTTTTTAATCTCTAATCTATCCGGAGTATTTTTTTTGTTCTTTGTTGTAATATATCTAGAAGTTCCTGCTACACCAGAAGTCTTGTGCTCAGTACATTCTAAAATTACTTGGATTCTATTACCTTTCTTTGCCATCTTGCTATATATTTATTTAGGAAAAGATTATTTGATAAATCCTTCTGACTGTGCTTTTTTCAAAACAGCAGTGATTCCATTTTTATTAATTGTTTTTATCGTAGATGCTGCTACTCTAAGAGTAATCCATCTATCTTCTTCTGGAAGATAAAAACGCTTTTTAACTAAGTTTACAGAAAACTTTCTCTTAGTTTTGTTCATAGCGTGAGAAACGTTATTTCCTACCATCGCTCTTTTACCTGTAAGGTCACAAACTCTTGACATTATACTTATCTTTTATCGTTATTCAAAATCAGGGTGCAAAGAAAAGAAAAATAAACCATTGTAGCAAAAAATTATCGCACAATTTTTAAAATTTCTTTCTGTAATATTTCTAAACTCTTAATAGTTGCTCTATCTATCACTTTTTCACGTGGTTGGCCAAAGTTAAATTCTTCAACAATTATATCATCCGGAGTAGCCAAAGCAATAAAAACTGTTCCAATTTCAGCATCTGAATCACCTTTTGAAGGACCTGCGTTACCAGTCGTCGCAATTGCATAGTCAGTTTTAAGCAGTTTTTTAACACTTAGCGCCATAGCCGATGCAACTTGCGCACTTACAACTGTATACTGATCTATTAAATCCTGCGAAACTCCCAAAACATTGACTTTAGCTTCGGTCGCATAAGAAACAATACTACCATTAAAATACTTTGAAGAACCTTGTACGGACGATATCAGTGACGCAATTTTTCCTCCGGTACAACTTTCGGCTGTCGAAATCGTTTTATTTTGCTTTGTGAGCAATTTTCCAATTACTGTTTCGATCGTTTCATTTTCGTCGTAACCAACTATTATATCATGAATTATAGCGTCTAAAGACGCAACATTATCTTCAATTGCTTTTTCCAACTCTTCTTTATTTGTTCCGCGGGCGGTTAAGCGCAAACGTACACGTCCGGGATTTGGCAAATAAGCAAGTTTAATAAAATCGGGCAAATTATTTTCCCAATCTTCTATACGCTCTGCAACTAAACTCTCGCCCTGCCCATAGGTAAGAATGGTTTTATGAATAATATAGGGGCGTTTATACTCGCGAACTATTTTTGGAATTATTTCTTCTTCTACCAAATATTTCATTTCGTACGGAACTCCCGGAAGCGAAACAAATACGGTATTCTCTTTTTTCATCCACATTCCAGGCGCAGTACCAACCTGATTATGCAATACTGTACAAGTTGAAGGCACCAAAGCCTGATCTTTATTTAATTGGGAAATGGGTCTTTTATAAAAACCCTCTATCAATTGCGTAACATGAGCCAAAACTTCGGGATTAACGACTAACTCATCATCAAAATACTCGCAAAACGTTTTTTTGGTTACATCGTCTTTTGTTGGCCCTAAACCTCCGGTTACAATTACGACATCAACTTTATTTTGTAATTGAGCAAAAGTATCTAAAATGTGTTTTTTATCATCACTTATCGAGATCATTTCTACAACCTCAACTCCAATTCGATCTAATGATTTAGCGATAAAGCCAGAATTTGTATCTACAATTTGACCTATTAAAATTTCATCGCCAATAGTTATGATAGTTGCTTTCATGCAAATGTATTTTTTCACTTACAATATTGTAAGTCATTATTAGAAAGTGTTATTTGTTTTTTCCGATTTAGCAAGATGCCGAAATTGAATAGTTTTGCAGTAAATAACTAATTCGTTTTTAAATCTTCCGGAACGAAGATTAGATTTATTTTGATTAAAAAAACGGATTGAATTCCTGCTTTGTAATAACACAACAAGAATTCAAACAGTTTTGGGTTTTACAAATCAAAATCTTTTTTGATTTCTTTTATCGCCTCTTTTACCTGTATCTTAATACTTTTAAAAGTTTCGATAATATCCTTTTTCTTGCCTTCTGCTTTTGTCCATGCTTCAACCTGAAGAATTTCTTCAAAAGCGACATTCAACCCCATTAAATCTAATGTTGGTTTTATTTTGTGCGCATACGAATAGGCATATTTATGATCCTTTTTCTTTATTCCTTCTTTGATTTGTTTCAAATCTTCAGGAACTTCAGTAACGAATAAATTTAAAATTTCGTTTACAAATTCAGGATCATTATCTGAAAGTGCATATACTTTCGAAAGGTTGTACTTTAAAGCCATTATTTTACTTGTATTCTGAATAATTTTTTATCTTCTAAAAAGCCTTCTAAAATGTCATTTGGTTTTACAGCCGCAACTCCTTCCGGTGTTCCTGTAAAAATAATATCGCCAATTTTTAATGTAAAATATTGCGATACATGAGAAATCAGTTCATCGATTTTCCAAAGCATCATACTTGAATTTCCTTTCTGAACTGTCTCTGAATTGTTCTTTAATTCAAAATTAAGATTTTCTACAGAAACAAAATCTGTTTTTGGTAAAAAATCACCAATCACAGCCGAACCGTCAAATGCTTTGGCTTTTTCCCAAGGAAGACCTTTTTCTTTTAATTTACTTTGCAAATCCCGCGCAGTAAAATCGATTCCCACACTTATTTCATCATAATATTTATGAGCAAATTTTGGCTCAATATATTTTCCGACTTTATTAATCTTTACGATTATTTCAATTTCGTGATGAACATCTACAGAAAACTCAGGAATTACAAACGGATGCTGTTTTAACAAAACCGCTGAATCCGGCTTCATAAAAACCACAGGTTCTGTTGGACGCTCGTTTTTTAATTCCTCTATATGATTGGCATAATTCCTGCCGACACAAATAATTTTCATTTTTTATATAGGTTCTAAGATTCTAAGCTACTAAGATTCTAAGAAAATTACGCCAGAAAAACTTAACATCTCAGAATCTTAGTATCTCAACACCTTACTTAGTATTTAATTTTCTTAATTTAATTGCTGTCAGGACTTTTTTCGTGTATAATGGAAAATCAGCGTTTTGAATCCAGCTGAAATAACCAGGTTCAGTTTCCAGAACCTTGTCAACCTTTGCTCCTTTGTGTTTTCCGAAAGTAAAGATTTCTTCATTATCCTTGTCAAATGCAATCATTCCTGCAAAATCAGCTATTTTTTTTCGGGTTGTGAATTCAGATAATGATTTCATATCATTTTCCAATTCAGGATAACGATCCAGCTGTGCTTTTAAAATCTCATAAGTTGCCATTGTATCTGCTTCTGCTGAATGCGCATTTTCAAGACTTTTTCCGCAATAGAACTTTAAAGCTGCACTTAAAGTACGCTCTTCCATTTTGTGAAAAATGGTCTGAACATCTACAGAAACTTTATTTTTCATGTCAAAATCAACTCCGGCACGAAGTAATTCTTCTGCCAAAAGCGGAATATCAAATCGATCTGAATTAAAACCACCCAAATCACTATCCTTAATCATATTATACACCTGTGGCGCAAGTTCTGTAAAGGTTGGCTCATTAGCTACTTTTTCATCAGTGATTCCGTGAACAGCCGTAGTTTGTGGAGGAATTGGAATTGTTGGATTAACCAACCAGGTTTTACTTTCTTTATTTCCGTTTGGAAAAACTTTGAATATCGAAATTTCTACAATTCGATCTTTACCAATATCAATTCCGGTAGTTTCAAGATCAAAAAAGCAAATTGGTTTGTTTAGTTTTAATTCCATTTTAATTTTTATAAGATTACAAATGTAAATTTTAAAGCCGAATTTCCCGCTCCTATTTGTATTTTTTTTGACCAAAATTTAGCTAAATTCTCGATTTTAACGCTCAAACAAGACTATTAGAAATTCATCTTAACCTTTTCTTACAAATAAAAAAACCCGAAAAACGATATTGTTTTTCGGGTTTTTGCTTTATTTATGTTTTAACTAGAAATCTCTGTCTACATCAAAAGCTTCCAGGTATTCTGCTACTCTTTTTACAAAACTTCCTCCTAATGCACCATCTACAACTCTGTGGTCGTAAGAGTGCGATAAGAACATTTTTTGACGAATTCCGATAAAATCTCCTTCAGGAGTTTCAATAACAGCCGGAACTTTACGAATTGCACCAAGTGCAAGAATTCCTACTTGAGGCTGATTAATAATTGGCGTTCCAAAAACACTACCAAAAGTTCCCACATTTGTAACTGTATAAGTTCCGCCTTGTGTATCGTCTGGTTTTAATTTTCCTGCTTTTGCACGATTTCCTAAATCGTTAACTGCTTTTGCCATTCCAACAAGATTTAACTGATCTGCATTTTTAATTACAGGAACAATTAAATTTCCGTTTGGTAAAGCCGCTGCCATTCCTAAATTAATATTTTTCTTTTTAATGATATAATCACCATCAACAGAAATATTCATTCCTGGGAAATCTTTCAACGCTTTTGCTACAGCTTCCATCATAATTGGAGTAAATGTCAGTTTTTCACCTTCTCTTTTCTCAAAAGCGGTTTTAACTTTATCTCTCCATTTTACAATATTTGTTACATCAACTTCAATAAACGATTGAACGTGAGCTGAAGTCTGAACAGATGCTACCATGTATCCTGAAATCAGTTTACGCATTCTGTCCATTTCTATAATTTCGTCACCTCCATTAACTGAAACAGGAACTGCTTGCTGACTTTTCTGAACAACTGGTTCCGCAACTTTCTGTGGTTGTACAACAGCTTTTGGAGCTTCTTCAACTACTTTTGGTGCTTGTACTATTCCAGATTTACGATCTTCAATATATTTTAAAATATCTTCTTTTGTTACGCGTCCGTCTTTTCCTGAACCCTGAATATTTTCAAGTTCAGCAACAGAAACACCTTCTTCTTTTGCAATATTTTTAACTAGCGGAGAAAAGAATTTTTCAGATCCGGAGAAATCTTGTGGCGCAGCTACAACATCTTTTACTGTTTCAATTGTTTTTTCAATTTCTACAGCTTCAACCGGAACCACAACCTCTGCCGCCGGACTTGCCTGAGGTGCATCGCCTTCTGTCTCGATAATTGCAATAGTCTGCCCTACCTGAACTAAATCATCTTTGCCAAATAATTGTTCAACCAAAACTCCTGACACTTCACTTGGCACTTCGCTGTCAACTTTATCAGTTGCAATTTCAAGCACAGCTTCATCAGCTTCAATTTTGTCTCCAACCTCTTTCAACCAGTTTGTAATAGTTGCTTCAGCGACACTTTCTCCCATTTTAGGAAGCTTTAATTCAAATCTTGCCATATTGTTAATCTAAAAGGTGATTTTGATTTTCATATTGCGAAATTACTGAAAAATTTAAATATAAATTACACTTAATATAATTTTTACTTGATTTTTATAATTTGCCCCCTGTCATTTCGTGAATTACTTCCAATTATATAATTGGTATTTTTGGGGAAAATCTTAAAAGTAATGTTCTTATCTTTAAGAGTTTCTATGATTTTGATACATTTTTTGAATGAAACATACTGATTATCCAAAATAATCTCTGTCTTTTTACCCTTTAAAATCAGGCACGAATTTACCATTTTTTCTTTTTTGAAATCTAAAAAGGCTACTTTATTTTTTAAAATTGCAGGTAGTTTTTCAGACAAAAACTTATTTTCCGAATAAAAAATATAACTTTCCGGTTGCATTTTTTGCTTCGTTTTACCCTGAAACATTTTTATAAATGAAAAAAATAAGCTCCCAATTTGGATAAAAAAACTAAAAAACAATGATTTCCTAAAATGCTTTTGATAGAAAAAATTCATAGCATCCTGAAAGCGTTTCATATACAGTTCATCTTTAATGGTGCTTTCGCCTTTATAATGTAGAACTGTCGTTTCATGAAAGTAATAATTATCTTTTTTTAATTGCAACGCACGATACGATAAATCAATATCATCAGCATACATAAAACAATCTTCATCAAAACCATTTAACTCAAGATATAAATCCTTTTTCATAAACATAAAAGCTCCTACCAAAATCTCTGCTTTTCCTGTTTGATTCTCGTTTAAATGCTGCGCATAATATTGATTAAATAATTTCGACTTTGGAAATACTTTATACAACCCAAAAATCTTTGTAAAAGCAACCCAGGGAGTTGGAATTCCACGTTTGCTTTCTGGAAGAAAACTCCCAGTACCGTCAATTAATTTGCAACCAATAATTCCAAGATCTTTTTTTTCTTCTGCGAAAGCTAAAATTTTCACGAAAGTATCTTCGGCGACAACTGCATCAGGATTTAAAATACAGATATATTTCCCTTTTGCTTCTGTTACTCCAATATTATTCCCTTTTGGAAATCCAAAATTCTCTTTGTTTTGAATGAGTTTCACAGAAGGAAACTTCTCTTTCATCATCAAACAGGAATCATCTGATGAATTATTATCAATCACAATAATTTCTGCATCAATCGCAGCAATTGCTTCCTGAACACTTAAAACACATTGTTCCAGAAAGTATCTTACATTATAATTGAGAATTATTACCGATAATTGCATGCAAATTTTGGGCTGATGATTTTTGGGGAAGTTAGAAATTTTCTGTTAATCCCAATCGTAAAGACCAATCGTTTTTACTTATTCCGTAATCCAGTGCCAAATTGCTGTTGTTTTTTTTGTTCCATTTAATTCGTATTCCGGTTCCAACTGCGGGATGCCATTTATCAAATTTATAAGTATCTAACTTTGAAACAGATGAAACATTGGTAAAAAAAACGGCTCCAAAAAAACCATTTCGCGTAATATCGGTACGATATTCCGTTTCAAAATAAATCAATGCATTACTTCTATATCTGTTTTTGGTAAAACCTCTTCCCGTTTTTCCGTCACGATCCCAGCCAATACTTGGCAAATCAAGATAATGGGGTTTACCGCCAAAAGTAGACCAATAAAAAGCCCTTGATGCCCAAACCCGATGTTTATATTTACTAAAAGAATGATATTTTCGGGCATCAAAATATAAAGACTGCCATTTATCGCCATTTACGCCGCTTGTGTTTATTCTTAAATCGGCTTCGACATATAATCCTTCCTCTGGATTTACAATATTTTTTCTGGAATCATACAAACCCTGCAAAGCAAACCCAAATGAAGTTTCATCTGAAAAATCTCCATTCATGTATTTTACGTAATCGGTTTCTTCATCAATATATGATTCTTCAGAAATATTGGTGTAATTATCAAAAAGAAAACCAACTCCCAATCGGTAATTGCCAACGACTTTCCGAGTAATAAATTGATAAAAACGCCATTGTTTATAATCTAAAGTCGACATTTCTTCTTTTGAATTATGATCTCCCAAACCATAAGTAAGCTGTGGATAAATTAAATAACGATAATCTCCAATAAAATTCCATTTATTATCTTTTGTATAAATATAAGACTGAATTGGAAATACATACTGATTACTAAAACTAAAATAAGGAGAAAAAGAAACCTGCGACATATTTGTTGTTTCGTGATCTTCGCCCAGATAAAAGGTGGTTAGAAATGAAACGACAAGTCCATTTGAATTATTTGCACCAACTGGGACTGGTAGTAAAGAGAAAGCTAGTTTTCTATCCTTTCGCTCATTAATGGTATCATTCTTTTTAAAGATTTTATGAATGACATCTAAAATATCCTTGCTTTCCACAGAAATACTATCATTTTGCGAATGACAAAATGGTGAAATAAAAAGTACAATTAAGATAAATTTTATTTTTAAACTATTCATTAAAAAGACTTTAAGAATGTATTCTCACAAATTTAAAATTTTATTGAGACAATAGCATCTTTTTAAAAAGAATTACAGAAAGAAAATTTAATACTGAGAAAAAGTATCTTTGAGAGAAATACTATTGATTTATTAAACCTATATTTAATTATGATTCGGCTGTTTTTTCTATCTATTGCAACTATCTTTTTAACTTCCAATCATAGTAACAAGCTTCCTTTAGAATCAATTGATCTTGTTAAATCAAATACTTGGTTTATTGCAGGACCAGTCAGAGAAAATCAGGAAACAATAAATACTGTTCGGCAAAAAGAAGGAATTGTTCGCGTGACTTCCAAGGATTTTCCAACGGGAGAAATTGAATTAAATGTTACTATAATCCCGTCAGAAACAAATGAAGGAATTCCGAAAAATTTATCTGATAATTCTGGTTTTGTGACTATTATTTACAAATCTACTCAGCTTATAAAATTACAAGCACGCGAAGGAAATGCAGAAGGAACGGGCTGCGTGCATGGAGGCTCTCACCCTATGGCAGATTTACCAGCATCTCCTAAAAGATTTATTACTTTAAAAATTCCATGGAAAAACTTCAGACAAGACGGATTATCAGACGTAAAACTTCTGAACATACATAATTTATGCAAATTCAATTTTGTGAACTACAAACCAATTTCGGGATCAATATTAGAAATCAAATCTGTTAAAATTCAAAATTAACTAATATGAAAACAAGACTTTTTCTTTTACTTTTTATTACTGCATCATTTTTCAATTTCGGCTATAGCCAAAATAAATCAACCTCTCAAAAAATTGATATTAATGGGGTTTGGGAAGATATTAATTCTGGTGTTCAAAATGCTGTTGCAATTATTTCAGAACATAATGGAAAAATAATTTTCTCTCATTATCTGGAATGGAAAGGCCAAAAATTTGTGGAAAGCGGAACGGGAAAAAGAACCGCAAATACGATTACTTATTCTGTAAACGTCACTTTACCTATTGAAGGCTGGGCAACTGCCGGAACACATACTTTGGTTTTATCTGAAGACGGAAATACGCTTGAAGGAACTTTTAAAGATAATAAAGGCAGAAATGGCCCGATAGCTTTTAGAAGGATTCGATAAGTTATTTGTTTCAGATTTCAAGTTTCAAGTTTTCTGCTAAGTGAACTTGAAACCTGAAACCTGAAACTTTTTTTTATAAATGCAATTGAATTTTATACTTATTGCAAATTTTCATTACTAACAACATTATGGTCGAAAAAACTAACGACCAAATAATTCCCGGAGTTCCTTCTCGGAAATAATCTGGAATAATATGAATATTAAAAGCCAAATTGAAGTAATAGATAACGCCCGGTAAAATATAAATCAATAACGGGTTTGCAGCTGCCGGCATAAAAAACTCACTCCATTTTGTTTGCTTTTTAATTTCCATTAACCAATACAAAAAGTAAAATAATACGGTACAAATAGCAGCAGAAAACATAGTCCAGGATGGTGTTCCTTTTATTTTTGAAATTCCGAAGTAAGGTCGAAGTATACAACCTACAGCAAAAAACAAAACTGCAAATCCAATTACAGGCCAATTAATCTTAGTTGCTGTTTTTCGGTCAAAAAATAATAATGAAATAATTACTCCTGCACTTACTAATGCAGCATGTGTTAAATGTCCGGCAATAAAATTGAATGCTGGAAGTTCATGAAGTACATTCCCTTCAATCAGGTTAATTGAATTTGCGGCAACACAAAAAACCAGAAAAGCAATCATTGCCCACAATTTTCCCGAAACCAACCAATAATATACCACTGTAAAAAAATAGGCCCAACCGATTAAGCCCAAAATGCCCCACCATTTTGGTGTCATTCCCCTTTCGCCGGTATCCTGAATATATACAAAATAAAGCAGTATCAAAACTAAAATAGCGCCGTACTGAAGTATCCATTTTAACCAAACCGGAAAATCTTTCGGATATTTATTCCAGATTGGTATTGGCATTGCATAAGCTAAAAGTCCCCAGAATGCAGGCGCAATCAGCATTTTTGAAGCATCATAACCATATTCTGCATTCACCATAAAAACTCCAATTATTACTAATGCTAATGCTCTTTTTAAAGTATGAGTCCAAATCGTTTTTGGACTATCTCCCTTTAACAATCTTGCATTAAAAGCAAATGGAATTGACATTCCAACGATAAATAAAAAAGAAGGAAAAACTAAATCTACAAAAGTCATCGCATCGGCATCAGCTGGCATATGTTTCATCCATTGCGGGACATTTTTAACACTAGCCAGTTCATTTACAAATATCATTACAAAAATGGTAATCCCGCGCAAAGCGTCAATCGAAATAATTCTTTTACTATATAAATTCTCTTTTATTTTCATAAATAATTGGATAAATGATAGCAACAAATATAAAATAATAGTTGAAACTCCATTTTTATTTCTAAAATAAATTTGACATTGACACGTTTGACTCTAAAACTTTTACAATCTATTCGTTATTTTTGCAAAATGTTATCATTTTTAAAATCAAAGCCATTCTTAAAAGATCTTCTGGGAGGAAATTATGTTGATATTCATTCACATTTAATCCCCGGAATAGATGACGGGGCACGAAATTTTTCTGACACCTTGAAACTTGTAAAGTCTTTAGAAAAAATAGGAGTTTCACAAATTACGACTACTCCACATATTAGTCATTATATATGGAATAATTCTCCTGAAATTATTATCGAAAAACAAAAAGAAACAAAACTTTTAATGGAAGATAATAATTGTAAAATTCCTTTTAGGGCAGCTGCTGAATATTTTATGGATGATTGGTTTGAAAATCATTTTAAAGATGAAAAATTACTAGCTCTAAAAGATAATTATGTGCTAGTTGAAATGTCTTATATGAATGCACCAATTCAACTATATAAAATTCTTTTTGAATTGCAGGTTGCAGGATATATTCCTGTTCTGGCACATCCTGAACGATATTTGTTTTATCACAAAAACTTTAATGAATATGACAAATTGAAAAAAGCAGGCTGTCTGTTTCAACTCAATCTGCTTGCTACAGTAGGATATTATGGTACCGAAATCACTAAAGTTGCAGAACAACTTCTAAAAAAAGGAATGTATAATTTTGTTGGAACAGATGTACATCATAATAATCACATTAATTCACTTCATCAAAAAGTAAAAATTGATAATGCAACTACTATAGTCTTAAAAGAAACTATATCAAATAATCAATTCTTTAAATTTTAATCTGTTAGAAGTTTCAGAAATAAAAAAACGGCTCAAATTGAACCGTTTTTCACTTAAATCAAACTCATTTATTTTGAGATAATCTTTTTATACCAAGGCTTTTCTGGTTCTTTTACACCATAACCATAGCCATGTCCTTTTGTACAATCAGTATCATTGAGAACGATACACATATTAGGTAATCTCTTCTCTTTATAATAAGTATTTGCAATAGACAGCATACGTTTTTCTAATACGTTTGCACGCATTACATATACAAAAGTATCAGCATTTTTAGCGATTATTAAAGTATCTGTAACCAAACTAATTGGTGATGTATCAACTATAATATAATCATATTCTTTTTTAAGATCTGTAAACAGTTCTTCGACTTTATTGCTCATTAATAGTTCTGCAGGATTTGGCGGAATTATACCTGATGGCAAAATATAGAAATTCTTGTACTCTTCATGCTTGATGATATAGTCTTGTATATTTTTATCTGTTGATGACAGATAATTAGTTAAACCTAAACTTGGCACATTGATATACTCGTCAAACTTTGGGTTTCTGATATCAGCACCTATTAACAATACTCTTTTTCCTGATAAGGCAAAAGTGGCGGCAAGATTTGTTGATACAAAAGTCTTTCCTTCTGAAGGAAAAGTTGATGTTATAAAAATAGTTTTGGCAATACCATCAGGAACTTTATTTAGCATAAATTCGAGATTGGTTCTAACAATGCGAATTGCTTCGGCAGAACTAGTTCGGCTTTCAGACTTAATTAATTCATTAATATTATTAGAAGTTGGCACATCACCAATAAAAGGAATTTGTGTTTTTCCTTCTAAATCTAATTTACTCTTAATCTTCGTATCGAGTAAATCATCTAAATATATAATTCCAAAAGGGACTAATAACCCCAATAACATTCCCGCTAAATAAATAATTTTCCCTTTTGGAGTAATTGGATTTTTTTCTGCTTTAGCAGTATCAATAACTCGGGCATTAGGTTCTGTTGCCGATAATGAAATAGCCGTTTCTTCTCTTTTTTGTAATAAATAAAGATATAATTCTTCTTTAACCTTTTGCTGTCTTGCAATCACTCTAAACTGGCGCTCCTGAACCGGAATTTTACCGATTTTATTACTCAAAACACGCTCCTGGCTTTTAATGTCACGACTCTGAATCTCCAAATTAGCCTGCATACGACTCAAACTTGCTCCAACATTTGATTTTAATGCCCCTATTTGCTGATCTAATTTTAATACAGCCGGATTTTCTTCTGTTGCCGATTTCAAAATCCTGTTGCGATCTAAAACTAACTGATTATAAGACGAAATTAATCCACCTGTATCTCCTTTATCCGCTATCATATTTGTAGGCAATAAATCAGAGTTGGTGCTTTTTTTTATAAAATCCAGTAGTGAATTAACTACATTCAACTGAATTTCTGTTTCTACTCCTTTTTTATCATATTCTGTTGAACCTTGTGTAAAAAGCTTAGCATCAGAATCAATATCTGTAAGTTGATTTGTTTTTTTAAAGCTTTCAGCATTTTGTTCTACACCATCAAGTTCCTGAGTAATTAATGATAATCGATTTGCAATAAATTTAGAAGTAGTTTCAGAAATAGAGTTTTTATCTTCTACAGCATTTTCATTGTAGATTTCAACCATATTATCTAAAAAAACTTCCGCTTTTTTAGCTACCGGATTTGATATTGAAATATTGACCACACTACTTGTTTTGTTTATGGGTTCTACTTTCATTCTTTTTCGAAAAGCGTCCGTAACATCATCTAATGGAGATATTTCGATAAGTATTGATTCAAATCGATCTGTATGATTTTTTTCATAAAATGCCGTTTTTTCAATAACTAATGTTCCAATCTTAGTTGGGATTCGCTCACCATATTTAAAATCTTTTTGCGAAGACAAAACAAAATTTTCTTTTTCTTCTCCTTCAATTTCTAATGAAAACGTAAGTGGAGTCAAAAGTTTGCAGTTTAAAGCAATTTTAGATTCTTTAAACAAAACCGATTTGTTTATAAAGGTCACTTTTATTGGACTCACTTCGTAAACATCATTATCTACAACATTTCCTTTAACAAATAAAGAAACATTAAAATTTAATTTTTCAATCGTACTCTCTGCTAAAGTTCTCGACTTTAATATTTCGATTTCATTATCAACATTTGTACTTATTCCTGCACCAAACCCTAAATCGGTAAAAGCAGATAATTCAGAAAGCATTCCTCCTTTTTTCTCATCCTTAACTAAAATAGATGTTGAGGCTTCATAGCTCGGTGTCGTACAATGTAAATACAAAAATGCCAAACCAATACCTATTGTCATAGCTATTAAAAACCAACGCCAATGAACTATATATTTATCTAATTGTTCTCTAATAGTAATCTCTTCGATTTCATCATCAATAACATCATTATAAAAATCTTGTTTTTTCATTTTTATTTTATTTAAAGATTAGAACAGAAAGCGACACTAAAATAGAAACCGCAGATATAATTACTGAAGTATTTGGCCCAACCGCCGAAGAATTTACTCTTGTTTTATTGGGTTCAACATAAACTACATCGTTTTGAGCTAAATAATAGAATGGTGAATTAATAAAATCTGATTTGGTGATATCTACTCTATTAAATGATTTCTCTCCATTGACTTCTCTAATAATCAAAATATTATTTCGTTTGCCATAAATCGTTAAATCTTTTGCCATACTTAAAGCTTCAACAAGTGTCACTCTTTCAGAATTAATTGAATAAGTCCCGGGCAAGTTAACTTCTCCTTGTAATGAAATTTTGAAATTTGTTATGCGAAGATTAATAATGGGACTTTTGACATAAACACCAATTTTAGTCTGCAATAATTGTAAAGCATTAGTACGGGTTAATCCTCCAATCTTTATTTTTCCCAATACTGGGAAATCAATCTCTCCATTTTGATCTACAAGATAAGACTGAACTGTTTCCTGACCGCGAGCAGCGTCTAATTTACTATTTGTCGAGGGACTATAAGTCTTGAGATTAAAAGGAGATGCAGCTTCTTGATCTTCTGCCGAAACAATAATCATTAACAAATCATCGGGCTGAATTTTAACTTCATAAGAATTTGTATTTTGACTATTTTTTAAAGTATCAATGTTTTGATAATAAACTACATTTTTTTTTGAAGCACAAGAAAAAAACATAAACATAAAAGCTAAAAAACATGATGCTTTTACATAAAAAGTAAAGTGGTATTTCATTGGAATTAAATTTTAAAGTTGAATGTATCCGTAAAAACAAAACGTTGTTTTACAGAATATTGAAAAATTGTAAAAGATTTTGATTACGAAAAAAGAAGAAAACTAGTAAGCATTTTTTTCTCCCTGAAAAATATTAAAGACTGTTTTAAAGATTATTTTGATATCTAATAGTAAACTCCAGTTTTCTATATACCAAATATCAAATTCTACCCTGTTCTCCATATCCATAAGTTTTTTGGTTTCGCCGCGATAACCATTAACCTGCGCCCAACCCGTAATACCTGGTTTTGCATAATGACGAACTAAATAACTATTGATTAGTTCTGTATATTCTTTGGTGTGGTATAACATATGCGGGCGTGGCCCTACTACCGACATGTTACCTAAAAACACATTAAAAAACTGTGGTAATTCGTCAATACTGGTTTTTCGCATAAAAGCACCAAATCTCGTTATACGGCTATCTCCTTTTTGCGCCTGAATACGATCTGAAGAATTATTTACATACATGCTTCTGAATTTATAACATGCGAATGCTTTATTATCTCTTCCCGATCTTTCTTGTTTAAAAAATACTGGTCCGGGTGATTCTATTTTTATAATTGCAATAATGATAGGAAATAGCCATGGGAATATTAAAAAGATAACCATTATAGAAAAACAAACATCAAAGAACTTTTTCAATAATCGATTTGCAGTATTCTCCAAAGGCTCTCTTATAGACATTAATACCGGTGTATTCTCATAAAAAGAAATCTCAACCTTGTTGGACTTTGTGTACAAATGAAAATCAGGAATAAACTTTATTCGAACCATATGATGTTCACATATGCGAATAAGCTTATTTATAATATCAACATTATCAATATGTAGGGCAACATACATTTCATCTACATGTTGAGTGCTGATAAAATTTTGAATATCATCAAATCCACCTAAAATATTTACGGAAACTGAATCTGATACATCTTGTTTCTCATCAAAGAAGCCTAAAAACCGATAACCGTATGTTAAGTTTTTAGCCAGTGTTTTACGCATACTTTTGCCTGTATCATTGGCTCCGACAATTATAATATTCCTAAAATTATATCCTTTAGTTCTGATATATTTTAAAGCAATCATCGAAAAAGAACGTGAGATCATCAGTAGTAAAAAGAAAAACAGATAAAAGTAAAATAACTGAAGTCTGGAAATATCTGAATACTTTAAAAAAACCACAAAAATTGCTACAATAGCTGCGTGAATGACAAATTTCTCCATCGTTCTTTTTAGAATCGATTCGATAGTCTCCACTCTTATGATCCTGTAAGAATCCTTATACAAAAGAAGACCTAGCCAGACTAAATTTGCTAATAAAGAAATCGTCTGTGTTTCTTTTAAAAAAAGTCTGTTAAGACTTTCAAACTTGAACAACACTGAGATAAGTATCGCTGTGTTTAGCAAAATCATATCCAGAAGAATAAATAGAATCTGGAAATATCGGGAAAAACTATAATCCGATAGTTTTTGTAAAATTTTCATAACAATTTTTAACTATTTTTTTATGTCATTAAAATGTCTTGCATATTGATCAATTATAATCTCCCAATCAAACACATTCAAAATTTTCTTTTTATTTTCAAATAACATCGACTGAAATTTACTATCCTCATAATTTAAAGAAACCAAGTGTTTTGCTACTTCGCTGTTGTCATTGAAATAAATAGCATCATTTTCTAAAACAGATCGATTGAAATCATTGTCGTTTGCACAAATCAAACTATTAGATGCCATAGCTTCAAGCAGTGACGGATTAGTACCTCCAACTGTATGTCCATGAAAATAAATATTAGAATAGTATCGTAGATTATTCAGAATATTAATATCGTAAATACTTCCCACAAACTGAATTTGTTTGCATTCCTTATATTTTTCGATTAAATAATTCCCGTAAGGTGTTTCACAATTTCCTATTACTAAAAATGGACGAGGAAGATTTGCTATCAGTACGCCATCTAAAATAATTTCTATACTATTTTCCGGTTCTAATCGTGCTATAAGCATATCGTACTTTTGAGATTCTAGCTTAAAGTCTTTCAATACACTGCTATCATGATTTTCAAAAACTGTTGCTCCATAAGCAATGTAAGTAGAGTCAACTTCATATTTATTTTTCAAATATTTCTGAATGCCTATGGAATCTGAAATAAGATAATCACTATATTTTACTCCAAGTGACTCTGCATAGCGAAGAAATTTTTTAACCCAGTTTGAATACTTTGTCCTTTTCCATTCCAATCCATCCATATTGGTTGTTACTATGGCTTTTTTAGGCATCAACCATCCCCAAACTGAGCTACTGGTATAACCTAATTGCAAAATGATATCACAATTACGTTTTCTAACATCTACAATACAATTTAGATCGTAAATAAACTGACCTACGGTTCCTAACTTATCTTCAGGATCATAACAGTGCACAATTTGAACACCGTTCCATTCTTTTTCTTTATAAGGATGATTATGAGAATTATAAACAATAACTTCAAAACCTCTTTTTACCAACCCTGCGGCAAGATATTCAGCACATTGTTCAAAACCTCCATAATTGTTAGGAATACCTCTTGTTCCTATAATTGCGATTTTCATTTTCATTTTCATTTTTTATTTTCTTCCAGAATCTTGAAGTAATCTTCGGATATCTTTTTCCAATTATACGCTAGTTGCACTTGTTCTTTTATAGTTTCAAATGGGTAATACTCATCATTCAGCGCCCTCATTAATTGCTCTTCCATTTCACCGTCTTCATGGGGATTAAAGAGGTATTTGAAAAACGAAAAATCAGACATTGACGTTAGGTTGGAACAAAGAACCTTGCAACCAGCCAGTGCTGCTTCTATTGGAGGTATCCCAAATCCTTCAGCGAAAGAGGGGAACACGAAACAAGTTGCTTCTTTATAAAAAGAGCTAAGTGTATTATGATCTAATCCTTCATAAAAGTGAATAAAACCTTTAACTTCTTGCGGAATCATTTCTATTACTTCATAGTAAGCTTCAATTTCAATCTGTTCTTTTTTACTGCCGATAAATACCAAGTCGAGTCCTTGTTCATACAGCTTTAAAGAAAGATAACAATTAAGTAAGCCTATATGATTTTTCCGCGGCTCAAAACGGCTTACAAAAAGAAGATAAGGTCTAATACCAAACTTGGTCTTAATCTCACTTGTAGTGATAGGTAAAGAATTTACGGCATTAGGTGTTACATGAATTAATGTTTCTTTAATTTTAAAATCATGTGCAATGTGTTTGCGAGAGTAATTGGACACAGTAAGAATGACATCAGACCGTTTGGCTGAAAACCGAAAAAAAATACCTCTAGACACGCGGTAACTCCACGGAAAAAAATCTTTAAACTTCAGAAACAGGACGTCGTGTATGGTATTAATAAAACGTGTATGTTTAAAAAAAGGAACTACATATTGAAAATGTGCATAATCATACTTTCCTTCCTTAATAAGTTTTGGATACTCAAATAAAAGACGTTTGTAAGATGAGCTCGATTTCAGCGAAACGAATTTAAAACGAGAATCCGTAAATATAGTCCGTAAATGGTTAATATTGTGTGCTGCCAACGTAATTTCAACATGTTCATTCTCAACAAGTGTGGTATAGAGCCCATGTATATAAGTTGCGGTACCCTGAAAGGAATGATCAAATATGTGTGCGTCTACTATGATTCTTATTTTCATGTTTTTTTAAAGTAATTGGGATAAAAATATTTACAGATATCAGGTTAGAATTATTTATTAATAGTTTCATTCAATGTAGTGATCTCAAATTCTTGTCTCGTTTTAACTTTTGAGACAAAAAAGCGAGAAAGAACTTCAACTTGTTTGCATTTTAATTACCCAAAATGAGATTAAAAAAAAGAAGCTATAATGATAAGATTTGGAATGTAGTCTGATACTTCAAAGTTTTAAAATAAATCCTTTCGATTGAAGTTGAGGATGTGAAATATAAATTAAATCATGTATTGCATATAAGTATTTTTGCTGCCAAAACATGAAACTGATCTTTGGGAAAAACAACATCCATAAATTACCCTTGGGTATTAATTCCGATTGACATTTTCTTTTTTCCTGAGATATCCCTTTCCATATTCATTTATAATTCTTAAATAAGTTATTCTCTTTTCATCTCTCAAAAAATGCTTAAATAGATTTGAGCCCAGTATTGCTAAATATGATTTAAATATTTTTTTTGAAACTTTGGTAATTGAAGTTGACTGATCAATAATTCTTTCTGAAATTCCTAATTCTCTGGCATATGATAAAACATAAACCATATTTAACTTTTCATTGATTTTATGAAGAATATTTTGTTTTGGGCTATAATACATTTTATACCCTAATTTAACAGCTCTATTTTGATAATCAATCTCCTCCCCTCCAGCAAGTTTTTTTCCATTTCTACCTAAAGCTGTATCATAGAAACCGATTTTTAGAGCTGCATTTCGTCGAATTGCAAAATTACCACCCATCAAATATTTTACCTCTTTCGGATCATTACCAAGATCATATACGCTGACTAAAAAATAATATTTTTGAGGTAACCATATGGGAACATTAACCTTATAAGGAATAACCTTGCCGCCACTTATCGAGATATGATCATTCAGGAATATTTCATCACAAAATGTAAAATAGTCATCCACAATTTCAATATCATCATCAAGATAAACCAAAATATTTCCTGAAGATTCCGTCATTCCTCTATTTCTGGAGTAAGAAAGTCCTTGTTGAGTCTCAAAAAAATATTTTACATTGCTATTTTTTGAATACTTTTCTTTTAAAGATGGTGTTTCATCTGATGAATTATTATCAATAATCAGTAATTCAAAATCACTACGCTCTTTTAAAACATCTAGAATAGAAGAAATAGTTTCGCTTAAAAAATTAAATCTGTTGTAACTACAAACTATAATACTATACTTAATCATGATCAAAATAAAATTGAAATGGAGCTATACCAGCTGCATTATTATATATCGCTTTATAATAAAACAACAACATACCTAAACAAATAATAATAGCTATTGGTTTTATTAATCTTTCCACAGTTTTCGAAGAAACTACAAAAACATAACACATTAAAAATGAAAGAATTACAACTCTAAAAAAAATAAAATAATCCGCAATTCTAGCTAAAATAAAATTATCTGCAAAAATTCTTGACAAGATTAATCCTATGAAATATAAATTGTAAAATTTAATAAAATTGTAATTCATAAATCTGTATTTCAATCTGTTATAAAAAATAATTATAAACAAATCAATAAAAAAGAAAAGAAATATGGACAAACCATCTCCGACTTTATTTTCATCAGTAATTTCCTTCATGTAATCCAGGTTTTCAATATAATAACCGTAACCTAATAGATTGATAATAGGTGATACATAATTCAGTAATACAGCAAAAAAAGTAGGTAGTACAAAAACTGATAAAAATAATAACCCAATTTGAATTTTTACACTCTTAAACCATTCAAAATTCAAAAATGGAAGTAAAATAAATACCATAATTGCAGTTTTATGGATAGATAAAGCAAAAAGAGCGATGAAAAATGTTTTGCAATATTTTTTTTCATAAAAAATTTGAATACAATATGCAAAAATTAGAAACGCCAAGGTTTGCCTCATCGCATTCATGCTAACAAAGAAAAATAAACTCGTAAAATAAAAATAAAAATACCACGAGCGTAATAAAGACAATCTTTTAAGAAATAATAAAAGAAAAAAAAATTGCAAAAAAGCAATGATTATAAATAGTGAATAGCTTTCGAATCCAAAATTTACAAGGAATTTATTTAGCCAAACAAAACCAAAATCATTATCTACAGGGAAATACCCAGTGCTTTTAAGCTCTTTGAACCATCTGGTATATCCCGAGTAATCGAACCCTACATTATATCTTAAACCAACAACTAAAGTATAAATTAGAATTAAAAAATATACATCAAATTGTGTAAAGACAATATCTGAATTATTATTAAACGTCTTTCTACCTGCTTTTAATTTATGGGAAAAAAAAACACAAAATAGAAGAAAAATCGTGTAAAATATGTAAGTATAAGTTTCTAACATTATTACCAAAATCTAAAAAGATTGAGAGTATCTATAATTAATCAAAATAATATCAATTAATTTTTGTATTCTTAAGTGACGTATAATGTGAAATTAATTTTTTTGAAATTATTTCGGTTGTAAAATTATTTGCCACAGCTGAATACCCATTAAGAGCCAGTTCTTCTGTGTAAGATTCATTCTCAATAAGTTTCTTTGTATTTTCTACAATTTCTTCCAAATTATATGGATCTACAAGTATGCCATTATAACCTGTTCTAATGATTTCTGGTCCTGAAGTCGCGCTAGTGTAAATTAATGCCTTTCCTCTAGCCATAACTTCTAATGGTGCCATACTAAAATTTTCAAACTGACTCGGAATAAGACAAAAAGCAGAGTCATCTATTGCTTTTACAACCTGCCCTCTATCCAGATAACCTGTAAATTTTACTCGATTTTGCAAACTAGGTTGTAGAAGTGATTTTGCCTTTTCAATTTCTCCACCACCAATTAACAATAGTTCCCAATCTAGGTATAAGTTACCAATAACATTAAACGCATTAATCACTTGAAATGCACCTTTTGTTTTAATTATTTTGCCGTAAAAAAGTATAGTTTTACTTCTTCTAATAAAATCTGGTTTTTCTTTTATCAACTTAAATTCAACGGGATTATGCACAACAGTGATTAATTTTTCAACTTGATTTAAATGATCGATAACAAATTGTTTTGAAAAGTCGCTTACTGCAGTTTGATTCTGGGTTCTGCCAAAATGTGCAATGTCATTTTTAAGTTGATTTTTTTTAATTGTCCCGCGGTTAATCCCTAAAAAAGAAACTGAACCGTGAATTCTTAAGGTCGTGGGAACTTTAAAATTTTTAAATCGTACTATTCCCTTAATTTCACTAAGTAAGTGAATGTAGTCAGGTAATTCAAAACATTCGATTTTTTCATTCTTGATAATTTTCTCTATAATGCCCTCCGTTTTAATAAAATCAAATTTGGCAATTTGGCTTAAAATAAAAGTTTTTCTAAAAACTGCTTTAACCAAACGATGCATAAGAGAAGGAAAAAAACGCAAAAATTTAAAATGAGTTAATCTATAAATTTTCACTCCATGATCTACAGAAAAATATGGCAATTTATTTCCATATTCATATGAACCAACAACAATAACGTTATGTCCTTTATTTACTAAATCTTCTGCTACAATTTTAGTTACACTACCAATTCCACCACTTCTCGCAGGAGGATATTCATCACAGTATATTAATAATGTCATTGTTATGAGTATTAAATTTATTATTTAAATTGAATCGCAATAATTAATTTATTCTACTTAATATATACTTTTCAATATCTTCAATTTTCCAGTCTACTTGTGGGCAAAACATATTAACATCTATCTGAATGTGAACCTCATCATCTGAATTCAAATAATTAAGCAATTCATTAAAATTGTATATTTTTTTACCTTTTGCTAATTCTTCATACTCAAAATACATCTCTCTACTATGAGCCTTATAATCCAACAAATCGAAAGGATAAAAAACAACTTCTTTTTTGAGAATATAATAGTCAATAAAAACAGAAGAATAATCTGTTAAAAGTGTAGTCGTATAAGGTAAAAGGGGGTAAATATCAATCTTATTACTTAACAAAATAACATTTGAATATTTAGATATTAAAAAATCTACATTTGAATTAGGATGCAATTTCATTATAAAAAGAATTCCTTTTTTTAAACAAATCTCATTTAATTCATCAATATCTTTAATTGCTTCTTTAATAAAATTAGGGTTATGTTCTCGCCATGTAGGCATATAAATCCAAACTTTAGAATATAATTTACAATGTTCAACAAAAGCTTTTAGTTCAGGAGATTCAAAGCGATCAATATGTTGATTTAGTTGTAATTCACTAAAATATAAAGGTAAAGTGCGTGGATAAGGAGCAAAACATAAATTAGATTCATCTTTTAAACCAAATGCTGTAATAAAAGATTTTTTAAAAAATTCAACAGGACATAAAACAGCATCTGATTCTATATATTTTAATACATTGCGTTTAACGAAAATTCGTTCTAATGAATTTTCAATCTTGTACATCTCGTGCAAATAATTATCTCTACCAATTTTTTTTAGCGGTGTTCCATGCCATAAATTAAAAAGGAATGCCCCACTAGACAAAGATAAATGTGTTACATCTCTAATATCTGACGAATAAATATACACTTTAGCACATAGTCCATAATAAATTCCAGATATTGAATTTCTATAAAAACATAAAAAACCTTTTACTTTTAAAAAATTCAATTCATCTTTTGATGAAGTAATCCATACATGTTTTATTCCATGTATGTTTGAGTTGGCATAAATAAATAAATGTTTACTATTGTCCACGAATTTTCCTTCAACTCCTCCATATAGCCATACTTTTCTATTTCGAGGTAATAAGCTAATAATTTTGTGAATTAATGCTTTAAAATAATAAAGCATTATTTTAATTATTATTTTCATCACTCAATATTCTTTTATAAACTCCTTTTAATCGAAGTCCCAAGACTAATAATTCTGTTAACATAACTAAACAAGCTACAGAATATACCGTAATGCCATTAAAAACAATCAATAAAGTCAATATTATTACATGAAAAACAGAGGCTATAATAACTGTAAAATTAGTATAACGAGTATGGCCAAATGCTCCTAAAAGAGGATAGCCTAATAAAATTGAAGGGACAGAAATCAAACAGACTCCTAAAAGAATTTTAAATATTTTTATGCTTTCAACGGCAACATTTTTATAAATTAAATGCATTATAAAATCAACTTGCCAAATACATATTGGCAAAGCAATACAATTAACAATTACAACAAATCCAAATACTTTTTTGAATACATCAATATTTCTATTTTTAACCATATAAGGATAAAGAGCATTATTTAAGGGGCCATACATACTTTGTATTGCCATATAAAGTTTTTCAGCCGCAGCATAATAGCCGACAGCAATATTACCAGCAACTAGCCCCAAAACAAAAGTGTTACTTACTGTATATAAAGAAACTGAAAGTCTAGATACAAAGAAGTTTGAACTATCTTTTAAACACTTTTTAATCCCTTTAAACGAAGCTTTTGCAAAACAAAAATTCACTTCAAAACGGGCTTTGGCTATATAAAGGGCAATAATTCCCGAGGCCACGGATCCTAATCCGTAAAAAAAAGGTACCAATAAATAATCTCCGTCAGATTTTACCAGAAAAAAAACAGGAATAATTGCCAGGGTTCTTGTTACAATATTAATTTTGGTTATATATTTCATTTGCTCCATTCCCTGAAAAAACCAAGTTGGTAAAAGTACTGTACCAAATACAGTGAGGTATGACAATAAATAAACCCATTTATCCTGATTAAACTTATCAAAAATAAAAAGCACTGAGAGTAATATGATTAAACCTAAAAAAAACAATAATAACTGAGAGATTATGACATTTACAAAAAATGTATCACGCAAATCTTTATTATCTCTATTTGCAGAAATAAACTGAACTCCAGATAAATTAAATCCAAAATCTGTTAAAATCACAAAATACTGTGCAAATGCTGAAGCAAAACTTATTAAACCAAATGTATCAACGCCTAAAGTTCGAAACAAAAAAGGAATCGTTAATAGTGGAAATATATAATTAGCTCCTTGCAACATTACCAAAGAGAAAAAATTAGATATTAAGGAAGATTTTAAATTTATCTTTTTTAAAAACATGATATTATTCTATAAATTAAGACATGACATATCCGCCATCTACAACAAGGATTTCTCCATTTATGTAACTGTTGTTAATTAAGAACCAATATGCATCTGCTAACTCTGATGGTTCGCAAAAACGCTCTAAGGCAATCTTTTTATTTATACTTATTTTTTGTTCTTTTGGCTTTGCTTTTTGCCATTCAGTATCTACAAATCCAGGCGCAACTGCATTTATTCTAATTTTTTGAGTAGAAAAGACCTTAACCAAATTTTTTACTAGCGCATGTACTGCAGCCTTTGTTACACCATAAGACAGTGATAAGGAATGTGGATGAAATCCCATCAATGAACCTGTAAAAGTAATGCTTGATTCATTTTTAAGCCTTGACATTATTTTTTGTAATAAAAAAGTTGGAAAATTTACGTTTACATCAAAAACACGTTGCCAATTTTCAACAGAAATTTCAGAAAAAACAGATCTGTCAGTCGCACCAGCATTAAACAGAATTGCATCTAAATAAATATTATTTTTAATAAGATAATTTTCAATGATATTTATCGAATTTAGATCTCCACAATCAATCCTTAAAACTTCAATTTTTGACTTTGGGTATAAAGATTGTAGATTGGTTTGTAAATCTTTTGCGATTTCTTCATCAGAAAAATAAGTTAGAATTATATCCCATTCCTCTTCCAGTAAACGTTTACCAACAGACTTACCGATACCTTTGGTTCCTCCTGTTATGAATGCTGTTTTCATTTTAATATAATTTCCGGATTTGAATGTTTATCACTCACATTCTTCAATTCTTTATATTTATGAAAAATCTCTTCTTTTAGCTTCGAAGAAGAAATACCATCTCCATAAGGGAAATAAAAAACTTCAATACCGAATTCTCTCAAATAATCATACTTTCCAACCCAGTCATCACCTACTACAAATGAATCAATATTAAGATTTTTTACTAATTCTGTATGATCCAATGATCTTTGCGGAATTACTATGTCAGGATATTTTAATGACTCTAAAATTGCCAGACGTTCTTCAAATGGAATAATTGGTGCTTTTTTATAAGAACAAACCAATTCATCGGTACTTACTCCAACAATTAATGTATCACCTAATCCTTTGGCATATTTAATCATTTTTAAATGATTAGAATGAAACATATCAAATGTTCCGGAAGTATAAATAATTTTTCTTTTTGACATTACAAATAAATTTTAACTGGAATAAATTTTAATGAGATTTAGGATTATGCTTCTATTCTTTTTTTTTTAAATCTTTATAAGAACTAAGTATTGCAATTGCTCAAACGCATATCGAAAAACTATATAAAGAGATTTTAAAATATAATTTTGACCTTGGTTATTTAGAATTACGGCTATCAAAACAACACCAGAAAACTCACTATACCTTTGCCAATTCTCTTACAACAACCTCTTTTCTTAAACCACTACTTGAAAAACGATGATCACGCTTATTAAAGCATAATTGGATTCCTTTTTCTTCGCAATAAAGACGTCCTGTAAAATTTTTGTTTTTATATTCTTCCCCAAGAATGCGTACATCAATTTTGTGCGATTTTAAGATATCTTCAAGATCAACTTCTGTTGCATAGGGAATAATTTCATCAACAAACTTGCAACCTTTAAGCTGAATATATCTTTCAACTACAGTTTGGGTCGGACTATTTTTTTCAGGTCTGTCTAATGCTGGATCAATTTGCAATCCAACAATTAAATAATCGCATTGCTGCTTTGCCTCTTCCAGCATTTTTATATGTCCGGCATGAAGCAAATCAAAAGCACTAAATGTTATTCCAATTTTCATATCTAAAAAAGTTAAATCGTAATATCTTGACACAGCTTCGCTGCTCCAACTCACAGTAGCCAGATCACAAAAACAAGTCTTAACAAATTAAAAACCAAATAGTTAAGCCGAAAACAAATTGATTAACTCTCGATTTTTTTTGCAAAAGTACCCCATCATATAACTTCTAAAAAGTCTAAAAATCAGAATTGTCCTATACTATCAGATTTTAACCGTATTGTTCCAGAGACAAAAAGCTAAAAAATTCGATCCTCATCCCTTATAAACAAAGGTTTTTTTACTTATTTTTATCTTTGAAAACTGCCAAAAATTCACAATGAAAAACATCATTTTTTTCTTATTAATATTTTCTTATTCTTACACTCAAACTAAGATCGACACCAATATTTATTCAGAAAATAATGCTCAAACAGAGAAGAAAAACAAGAAAATAAAACCTGACTATTCCTTTAAACTAAGCGATTCAATTAGAGAAACTTCAGGATTAATTGCATTTGACAATCTATTATGGACGCATAATGATGATCATGACAAAACAGTCTACGGATTAGACACTTTAGGAAAAATTAAAAAGAAAATCATTCTCACTCAGGCTATAAATCATGATTGGGAAGAAATAGCACAAGACAGTCTGTATCTATATATAGGTGACTTCGGAAATAACTATAGTGGAAACCGAACTGATCTTCATATTTTAAAAATTGAGAAAAAATCTTTCTTTGAAGAAAAACCTAAAATAGAAACCATCTCATTTACCTACTCCGATCAAATTGATTTTTCTGCTTCAAAACCTAACAAAACCAATTTTGACTGCGAAGCTTTTATAATTGCAAAAGACAGTATCTATCTTTTTACCAAACAATGGAAATCTTCTAAAACCAATATATATGTATTACCAAATCTGGTTGGAAATCATACAGCAAAATTTAAAAATACAATTGATACAAAAGGCTTAGTCACAGGTGCAACTTATCTGGAAGACAAAAAAATCATAACGTTATGTGGTTATTCAAAAACCGGAAAAACCTTTTTGTATCTGTTATATAATTTTAAAAACAATGATTTTTTATCCGGAAACAAATTAAGAATTGATTTAAAACTTCGTTTTCATCAAATAGAGGGCATCGCCACAAAAGATGGCTTACATTATTTTTTAACTAATGAAGCCTTGGTTAGAAAACCAATTTTAAATGTTCCTCAGCAAATTCATTATTTTGATTTAACATCCGCACTTGGTTCGTATCTCCACAAATAATTCGCAAATAGTAAGATAATAGTTTACTTTTGCAAAAAATTTTATTCTTGTGAATTACTTATCTGTAGAAAATATATCGAAGTCATTTGGTGAAAGAGTCCTTTTTGACAACATTTCTTTTGGAATCAACAAAGACCAGAAAATCGCTTTTATTGCTAAAAATGGCTCGGGAAAAACAACCATTATGAGCATTATTAATGGTTTGGATGAGCCGGACACAGGGCAAGTTGTATTGAGAAAAGGAATCAGAATGGCATTTCTTTCACAAGACAATAATTTACAAGATGAACTTACGATTGAAGAAAGTATTTTTGCTTCAGACAATGAGACGCTTAAAATAATTGAAGCTTATGAAAAAGCGCTTGAAAACCCAAATGACGAAGAAGCTTACCAAAAAGCTTTTGACGGAATGGATCAGCACAATGCGTGGGATTTTGAAACGCAATACAAGCAAATTTTATTTAAGCTGAAATTGGAAGATTTTAAACTTAAAGTAAAAAATCTTTCCGGAGGTCAGAAGAAACGTCTTTCATTGGCAATAATCCTAATCAATCGTCCAGACTTATTGATTCTGGATGAGCCAACCAACCATTTAGATCTTGAAATGATCGAATGGTTGGAAAGTTATTTTACCAAAGAAAATATTACGCTGTTTATGGTTACGCACGACCGTTTCTTTTTAGAAAGAGTGTGTAACGAAATTATAGAATTAGATAACGGAAAACTTTATCAATACAAAGGAAATTACTCTTATTATTTAGAGAAAAAAGAAGAGCGAATTACCTCAGAAAATGCAAGTGTTGACAAAGCCAAAAACTTATTTGTAAAAGAATTAGAATGGATGCGTCGTCAGCCAAAAGCGCGAACAACCAAATCTAAATCTCGTCAGGATGATTTTTATGTAATTAAAGAAAAAGCACAAAGCCGACGTAAAGAAAACAAAGTTGAGCTTGAAATTAATATGGAAAGAATGGGAAGCAAAATTATTGAGCTTCACAAACTTTCTAAAAAATTTAAAGACAAAGTTATTCTTGATAACTTTAGTTTTGATTTTCAGCGTGGAGAAAGAATAGGAATTATTGGTAAAAACGGAACCGGAAAATCGACTTTCTTAAACCTTCTTACAGGAACAATTCCACCAGACAGTGGTCGTGTTGTAAAAGGCGACACAATCAAAATTGGTTATTACACACAATCCGGGATTAATCCTAAACCGGGACAACGTGTTATTGATATTATAAAAGAATACGGAGAATATATTCCGCTTGCAAAAGGGAAAATTATTTCGGCTTCCCAATTATTAGAGCGCTTTCTTTTTGATGCTAAAAAACAATACGATTATGTCGAAAAATTAAGTGGTGGAGAATTAAAACGTTTGTATTTATGTACTGTTTTAATTCAGAACCCTAACTTTTTAATCCTCGATGAGCCAACAAACGACTTGGATATTGTGACATTGAACGTTTTAGAAAGTTTCCTTCTTGATTACCCTGGATGCTTATTGGTAGTATCACACGACCGATACTTTATGGATAAAATTGTCGATCATTTATTTGTTTTCAGAGGAGAAGGTGAAATAGAAAATTTCCCAGGAAACTATTCTGATTTCAGAGCTTATGAAGACAGTGCCGATGTTGCTCAAAAAGAAGAAAATAAAGCCGAAAAGAAAGACTGGAAACAAAACAATCCAACCGGAAACCTTAGCTTCAACGAACAAAAAGAATATCAAAAAATCGAAAAAGAAATTAAAGATTTAGAAATCGAAAAAACTAAAATCGAACAATTATTTTCTGATGGAAAAGTAGCAGATGCCGATATTGAGAAAAAAGCAAATGAACTCCAAAACATCATTAATAAAATTGATTCCAAAGAAGAACGCTGGTTCGAACTTTCGGCTAAAATCGAAGGATAATTTTTTTTAGAAATCGGCCTTGTTTTTTTAACCAAAAGTTAAATATATAAGACCGAGAACTAAATTTTTTATATTTGCGATTCTAAAATAATACCACATGAAATACATTTTAACTGCTGTAATAGCAATGACGCTTTTTATTTCTTGTTCCGGCAATGACAATCTTCAGGAACAAAAAACAGATTATACTAAGGAAAACGACAAAGAAATAGTTGATTATCTTGCTAAAAACAAACTAACAGCTCAAAAAACTGCTTCTGGTTTATATTATATTATAAACGAAGCTGGAACTGGAGCACAACCAACATCAAACTCAAGAGTTACAGTTACTTACAAAGGATATTACACAAGCGGAACTGTTTTTGATAAAAGAACTGAGCCTATTAGTTTTAACCTAAGCGAAGTAATTACAGGCTGGAAAGAAGGTATTCCATTTTTTAAAGAAGGTGGAAGCGGTGTTTTATTGGTACCATCACATTTAGGATACGGATCATATACACAAAGAGGTATTCCTGGAGGTTCTGTACTTGTTTTTGATATAAGCCTAATTTCTGTAGACAAATAATTCAGAAATTATATTTTAAGGTATAAATTGAGCGTAGACTAAAAACAAAACAATGTTCTTCCAAATAAAATCATACATCAAATTCCTCTGGAATTCTAAAAATGAACATGGAGTACATTCCCCTTTTGTTTTTAGTCTATTAACAAAATGTTTTTACGACAAAAAACCAAAATCTGCTTATATTGTTCTGAGTAATTATCGAAAATCCTTACTTTCTAATAAAAATTTTATTGAAGTAACCGATTTTGGAGCCGGCTCAAAAGTTTTTAAGTCCAATACGCGGCAAATTTCTAAAATCGCGGCAACAGCTGGTATATCTACAAAAAGAGCTGAATTATTATATCGCGTAACTTCATATTTTAAACCAAAAAACATACTTGAAATTGGCACATCTTTAGGATTAGCCACTTCTGCTCTGGCATTAGGTAATCCAAAAGCAAAAGTAATTACAATAGAAGGTTGTCCTCAAACTGCAAATATTGCTAAAGAGAATTTAGATCAATTTGATTGTGAGAATGTTGAAAATGTAATTTCAGAATTTGAATCTTTCCTTATTTCTGAAAACCTCCACAATACAATTTTTGATCTTATTTATTTTGACGGAAATCATTCAAAGAAAGCAACTTTAAAATATTTTGAAGTTTTACTACAAACAATCAACAATGATTCTGTTTGGATTTTTGATGATATTCATTGGTCAGAAGAAATGGAAGAAGCCTGGGAAATTATCAAAAATCATCCGAAAGTAAAAGTTACCATCGATACTTTTCAATGGGGATTTGTTTTCTTTAGATACGAACAGCCAAAAGAACATTTTGTGATTAGAGCATAAAGATGATATTTTATGAGATGTTTTTTTATCTTTGAAATTCAGACTTTTTAATACAGATAACCTTATCTTTGAAACTTCAGATAAACGACATTCATTATGGAACAGAAAATTCATCAGGGAAGAAATGTAAAACGCTTCAGAGAAATGCTTGGCATCAAACAAGAAGCACTGGCTTATGATTTGGGAGAAGACTGGAACCAGAAGAAAATTTCTATGCTGGAACAAAAAGAGGTAATTGAAGATAATCTGCTTAAACAAATCTCAAATTCTTTAAAAATTCCTGTTGAAGCTTTTCAAAATTTCGATCAGGAGCAGGCAATAAATGTTATTGCAAGTACATTCAATGCACATGATTACGCAACTGGATTAGTAATTAATAACTACAATCCGATTGAAAAGATTATTCAATTGCACGAAGAAAAGATTACATTATATGAGCGTATGCTAAAAGAGAAAGATGAAATGATGGCAAAGCTTGAAAAATTAATTAGCAAATAATTCTTTGTATCCACAAGTAAGATAGCTAACAAAAAACAAGAGAGATTTTTATAGATAAAGCATAAAAAAAAGACAATCATTTTCTGATTGTCTTTTTTGTTACTAATTCAAAACTCTAAACTTTATTTCTTAGCATCTTTATTTTCTTCTGCCTTTGCTCCCATTCTGTTTACGGTATACATAGGGGCAAATTTAACTTTCAAACCTGCAATTTTTCTATTGTCTTCAGCGGTCAAACCTTCTTTTTCAACCGTATTTTTTCGGCTGTCCAATGCTTCATACAATACTTTTATTTCATCCCAGTCTTCTCTTGAATAACGGTCTTTATTATTTTCAACTGTATGTACAAATTGTTGGTAAACACTGTGAATATTTTGAGCATTAACCCAGCTAAAACTCATATCATCTCCAATTTTTCCTTCTCCAAATAAAGCATTTCTTAATTGTTGTTTCGGACTTGGAGTTGGTGGGGCAAAAACGGCGGTCATTTCTTTTTTAAACTCCTCGTACTTTACTTTACTTGTATTTATTTTTTCGGTCGCAGCCGAATTATCTTTTATATCTGCCAAAGCCAATTCTGCTTCCTGAGCTTTTTTATCATATTCAGATTCCACTGTTTTCCAGTTCTCTTTTAAATCGGCAGCTGCCACATTTTTAACCGAATCGACGTAGGTTACATAAGAGTCGACAGTTCTTTGGGCCTTTTCTTGTTTTTCATCTTTACACGACGTAAAACTCAATGCGATTAAAGCCATTCCTGATAATAATGATATGTTTTTCATAATTCTGATTTTTAAGTTATTAAACAAAATTACTTAAACTCAAATGCTTAAAATTACATTATTACCACCTTTTTAAGAATTCAAACATATTAAATCTATAAAAAACAAAAAATAGCAACAATTAATCAACATCAATTAAAAACAACACAATTAATTCAAAACATGGTTTAGTACTATTCGAGTAAAACTGCAATCTACACGTGTTTTGTAACAAAAATCATTTCTCAACTACTAATGATTTTTATTGAAAAGTGTTTTGTACTTTTAAAACCAAAATTGTAAAACGAAATGGCAAATCCATTAATTAAGATAACTGACATAAAACGAAATTTTGTACTTGGAAATGAAATCGTTTATGTTTTAAAGGGAATTAATCTAGAAATCAACAAAGGAGAATACGTTGCTTTAATGGGGCCTTCAGGGTCAGGAAAATCTACTTTAATGAACTTATTGGGGTGTTTGGATACTCCAACTTCAGGAACTTATATTTTAAATGGAAAGGATGTCAGCCAAATGCGTGATGATGAATTAGCCGGAATTAGAAATAAAGAGATTGGTTTCGTTTTTCAGACTTTTAATCTTTTGCCAAGAACTACCGCTTTAGACAATGTTGCATTACCAATGATTTATGCCGGACATCCAAAATCGGAACGTATTATTCGCGCAACTGAAGTTCTAAAACAAGTAAATCTGGCCGACCGAATGGATCACCAGCCTAATCAGCTTTCTGGAGGACAAAGACAACGTGTTGCTATTGCCCGCGCATTAGTCAACAAACCTTCAATTATTTTAGCCGATGAACCAACCGGAAACTTAGACAGTAAAACTTCGGTAGAAATCATGAAATTGTTTGGAGACATTCATGCACAGGGAAACACTGTAATTCTGGTAACACATGAAGAAGATATTGCCGCTTATGCACATCGTGTAATTCGTTTAAGAGACGGATTAATAGAAAGCGACACTACTAAATAATTTTAAATTTCTGATTTTAGATTATTCAAAAAGAAAACTTACAATCTCAGAACCTTAAAAAAATGACCCATTTCATTAGATCTTTTTTATTCGTTTTTTTGTTTTTAGCATCTTGCAAAAAGACCTCAATAAAAAATAATGAAAATTCTAAATTAGTAACTCCAAAAATTGAGAATATAAAAATACATTGGTCACCTAGTAGTGACTTTTTAGTCAATATTGATACTCTTTTATCTTATGAAAAAGAATTTGAATGTGATTCTGTCATTGGGGTTAATTATATAGGTTTTGATGGATATGGTCATTCATTTTATCCAATAAATAAAAAAGGAGAATCTATCAACACAATAAAAACCAGTCAAAAACTTGAGTACAATCAAATTTTAAAATTAAATTTAATTCTTGGTGACAAAAAAACATTTGAAAATCCAAATTCAGCTGCTTGTTACAATCCAAGACTTGCATTTATTTATTTTAAGGACAATAAAGTAATTTGTCAAACACAAATTTGTTTAGAATGCTCTCAATTTCAGTCAACCGCCAAAACTGCGGGGATAAAAACTGATTCTTTTAATGACAAAGCTTATAAAGAATTAACAAAACTGAGTAATGAACTTGGCTTAAATAACTTATAAAATAAAAACTTAGAATCTCAGAACCTTAGCATCTTAAAAAAAATGAAAGTATATACAAAAACCGGCGATAAAGGAACCACAGCTCTTTTTGGAGGCACTCGAGTTCCTAAAGATGATATAAGAATTGACAGTTACGGAACTGTTGATGAATTAAATTCTTATATCGGATTAATACGTGATCAGGAAATGGATTCGCATTATAAAACCATTTTAATAGAAATTCAGGATCGCCTTTTTACTGTTGGTGCCATTTTGGCAACTCCACAGGAGAAAGAAGTTTTAAAAAATGGGGAATTACGTTTAAAAAACTTAGGAATAATTGATTCTGATATTGAATTATTAGAAAATGAAATAGATAAAATGGAGGAAAGCCTTCCGCCAATGACTCATTTTGTTTTACCAGGAGGTCACCCAACAGTGTCACATTGTCATATAACACGTTGTATTTGTCGTCGCGCAGAGCGTTTGGCAGTACATTTAAGCCATAATGAACACGTTCCCGAAATAGCAATCAAGTACTTAAACCGACTTTCTGACTACCTTTTTGTCTTGGCACGGAAGTTGTCGTCTGACTTAAAAGCGGAGGAAGTAAAATGGATTCCGAGGAAATAAATTTTCCTAAATTCCAATTTAAAAAACACCAAATTCCAACTAAAAATAAGCCCTTTTTTGGGATTTGGAATTTGATTTTTGTAATTTAACAAGAGACGTTCTTAAATTTTATTAAAATAAATCAAAATTTACTTGTCTTTTTCAGTAAAAAATTTATTTTTGCACAAACTAAACAGATAACAGATGTATTGGACATTAGAATTAGCATCTTATTTAAGTGATGCGCCATGGCCTGCTAACAAAGACGAACTTATTGACTACGCTATTAGAGCTGGTGCTCCATTAGAAGTAGTAGAAAACCTTCAGTCAATCGAGGATGAAGGCGAGATATATGAATCAATGGAAGAAATTTGGCCTGATTATCCAACAGACGAAGATTATCTTTGGAATGAGGATGAATATTAAAAAATAAACCAAAGGAAAAAGTCTCATCACCGAGACTTTTTTTTTGGTTCAAATACATATATATAATAAAGAAATACAATAAATCATGAGTTTCATAAACAGTATCATTAAAGTCTTTGTCGGTGATAAATCACAGAAAGATGTCAAAGCTTTACAACCTTATTTAAACAAAATTAAAACATTCGAAACTAGCTTAATGAGTTTGTCTCATGACGACTTAAGAGCAAGAACCGTATATTTTAAAGACAGAATAAAAGAAGCCAGAGCTGATAAAGATGCTAAAATTGCTTCGCTTAAAGCAGAAGTAGAAAACATCGAAGACATCGACAAAAGAGAAGATCTTTATGATGCTATAGATACTCTTGAAAAAGAGGCTTATGAAATCTCTGAAAAAACTTTATTGGAAATTCTTCCAGAAGCATTTTCTGTAGTAAAAGAAACGGCTCGCCGTTTTAAAGAAAACTCACATATTGAAGTTACCGCAACTCCAAAAGACCGTGAATTTTCTGCAACAAAAACATATATCACTATTGATGGTGAAAAAGCAGTTTGGGCTAACAAATGGAATGCTGCCGGAAAAGATATCACTTGGGACATGATTCACTATGATGTTCAGTTAATTGGTGGTATGGTTTTGCACGAAGGTAAAGTTGCCGAAATGCAAACGGGTGAAGGTAAAACTTTGGTTGCAACTCTTCCTCTTTACTTAAATGCTTTGACAGGAAACGGAGTTCACTTAGTAACTGTGAATGACTACTTAGCAAAACGTGATAGTACATGGAAAGCGCCATTATTCGAATTCCATGGTTTAACTGTTGATTGTATTGATAATCACCAACCAAGTACAGAACAAAGAAAGAAAGCTTACGATGCTGATATCACTTACGGAACCAACAATGAGTTTGGTTTTGACTACTTAAGAGATAACATGGCACATTCTCCAAGCGATTTAGTACAGAGAAAACACAATTATGCAATTGTCGATGAGGTCGATTCTGTATTAATTGATGATGCAAGAACACCACTTATTATTTCAGGTCCGGTTCCTCAGGGAGATCGTCATGAATTTAATGAATTGAAACCAAAAATCGAAAACTTAGTTGCACAACAACGTCAGTTAGCAAATGGTTTCTTAGCAGAAGCTAAAAAATTAATCAAAGAAGGAAATACTAAAGAAGGCGGATTCTTATTATTAAGAGCTTACAGAAGTTTACCTAAAAATAAAGCATTAATCAAATTTTTAAGTGAAGAAGGAATTAAACAATTACTTCAAAAAACTGAAAATCAATACATGCAGGATAACAATCGCGAAATGCATAAAGTGGATGAAGCTTTGTATTTTGTGATTGAAGAAAAAAACAATCAGGTTGAATTAACTGACAATGGTATTCAATACCTTTCAGGAGATACTGATTCTGATTTCTTCGTTTTACCAGATATCGGAACAGAAATTGCTGCAATCGAAAAACAAAAATTAGACAAAGACGCAGAAGCTGAAGCTAAAGAAAGATTATTTCAGGATTTTGGAGTAAAAAGCGAGCGTATTCATACTTTGACACAGCTTTTAAAAGCGTATGCTCTTTTTGAAAAAGATGTAGAATACGTGATCATGGACAACAAAATTATGATTGTCGATGAGCAAACTGGTCGTATCATGGACGGACGTCGTTATTCTGACGGTCTTCACCAGGCGATCGAAGCAAAAGAAAATGTAAAAATCGAAGCTGCAACTCAAACATTTGCTACAGTTACATTACAGAATTATTTCAGAATGTACAACAAATTGGGTGGTATGACTGGTACAGCGGTTACAGAAGCTGGCGAGTTATGGCAGATTTACAAATTGGATGTTGTTGAAATTCCAACAAACCGTGGAATTGCCAGAATTGACAAAGAAGATTATATCTACAAAACTACACGTGAAAAATTCAATGCAGTAATTGAAGATGTTACTGAATTATCTCAAGCTGGAAGACCAGTATTGATTGGAACAACTTCTGTTGAGATTTCAGAATTATTAAGCCGAATGTTAAAAATGAGAGGCGTTACGCATAACGTCTTGAATGCTAAAATGCACAAACAAGAGGCACAAATTGTAGAAGAAGCAGGTAAAGCCGGAGTTGTAACTATTGCAACAAACATGGCTGGTCGTGGTACCGATATTAAATTATCTCCAGAAGTAAAAGCTGCAGGAGGTTTAGCAATCGTGGGTACAGAGCGTCATGACTCTCGTCGTGTAGACAGACAGTTACGTGGTCGTGCAGGACGTCAGGGAGATCCGGGAAGTTCTCAATTCTATGTTTCTCTTGAAGATAACTTAATGCGTTTATTTGGTTCTGAAAGAGTTGCGAAAGTAATGGACAGAATGGGCTTACAAGAAGGTGAAGTGATTCAGCATTCTATGATGACGAAATCTATCGAACGTGCTCAGAAAAAAGTAGAAGAAAACAACTTTGGCGTTCGTAAACGTTTATTAGAATATGATGACGTTATGAACTCGCAACGTGAAGTAGTTTACAAACGTCGTCGTCACGCATTATTTGGAGAGCGTCTAAAATTAGATATTGCTAACATGCTTTATGACACTTGCGAATTAATCGTAAGTCAGACTAAAATTGCAAATGATTTCAAAGGTTTTGAATTTGATTTAATTCGTTATTTCGGAATCACATCTCCAATTTCTGAAGCAGATTTTGCAAAATTAACTGATATTGAAGTTACCGGAAAAGTATACAAAGAAGCTTTAGCATTCTATACTGAAAAAACAGAAAGAAGTGCAAGAGAAGCTTTCCCAATCATTAGAGGTGTTTTTGAAGAGCCAAACAATCATTTCGAAAGAATTGTAGTTCCTTTTACAGACGGAATCAAAACTTTGAATGTTGTTACAGATCTTAAAAAAGCTTACGAAACTGAAGGTGCTCAATTAATTGCTGATTTCGAGAAAAACATCACTTTATCAATTGTTGATGAAGCTTGGAAAAAACATTTACGTAAAATGGATGAATTGAAACAATCTGTTCAATTAGCCGTTCACGAACAAAAAGATCCATTGCTTATTTACAAATTAGAGGCTTTCAATTTGTTTAGAGGAATGCTGGACAACGTTAATAAAGAAGTTATTTCATTCTTATTCAAAGGTGATTTACCAGCTCAAAACGTAAGTTCTGAAATTCACGAAGCAAGAGAAGTTCGTCAAAAAGAAAATTTACAATTAAGTAAAGATGAAATTCCAAACAGCGAAAGCATGAACCGTGAGGCTGGAGAAACGCAACAACGTCAGGTTACAGAAACTATCGTTAGAGATATGCCAAAAATCAACAGAAATGATACTGTTGTAGTTCAGGAAGTTGCTACTGGTAAAACAGAAACAATGAAATACAAAAAAGCAGAAAGCTTAATAGCTGATGGAACCTGGGTTTTGATTAACTAATATTTTTATTTCATATTATAAGTAAGCCCGACAAGTTTTAAAAACCTGTCGGGTTTGTCTTATCTAAAAATCTCAATTACATTTATAATTGAGATTTTTTTTTGAAAATGATCACAATCATTGTTTTAAATAATTTTTAAAATGTATTTTTGCTCCCATAATCAACGAAACAGATTTTGAAACGACTTTTCGTCATATTTCTTTCCTGCATGCTATTAGTTCCCTCTTTTGGCAGTTTCTTTGTTTATACCTCATTCAAATTAAATCAGGAAGAGATTTCTAAAACAATCTGTGTACAACGAAAAATGGTTTTTAATAGCTGTAATGGTCGTTGTGAACTTCAAAAAAGTTTAAAAAAATACGCAGACAACGAAAAAAGAATGCAAAACAATCTGAAAGATAAATCAGAAGTAGTTTACATTCAGAATTCAACTTTAAACAATTTTAAATTAACAGCACTTATCGAATCAAAAGCAAAAATTTTCGCTTCATTCGATAAAAAACCTATTGCTGTATCTACCTCGACTTTTCGACCTCCATCCTATTTTATATAAATTTTAAAAGTATCGACTGTAAGACTTACAGTTCACAGCTTATGGTTTATAGCCTATAGCTTACAGCTTAATTTATATAATATAAAATGAAAAAAATATACTTTACCCTACTAGTTATAGGGCAATGTGTTTTTGCACAAAACAAAACAACGCAGGACACAACCAAATCACAGGAACTTGAAAACGTTTTTATTACAGCCAATCGTACCGCGACTTTAAGAAAAGAAACGCCAGTTGCCATAAGTAAATTAACCGCCAAAACGATTAACGAAACTAAAGCAACCGCAGTTTACGAAATCATCAATAAAACGCCTGGTGTATTAATGGTTAACTTAGGAAACGAACAACATATGATGTCTATTCGTCAGCCAATGACCACCAATGCTTACTATTTATATCTGGAAGATGGATTACCAATTCGCCCGATGGGAATTTTTAATCACAATGCATTACTGGAAATAAACCAATATAATTTGCAGAGTATTGAGGTTGTAAAGGGCCCCGTTTCTTCTTTATACGGCCCTGAAGCTGTTGGAGGAACAATTAATTTAATTTCATTAAAACCACCTGTTGATCCCGAATTTAAATTTGGAGTTCAGGCCGACAATTATGGTTACAGAAGATTTCAGGCTGCCGGCGGTGCAACAATTGGAAAAGTAGGTTTCCATATTGCCGGAATTTCAAGTTTGCAGGAGAACGGCTGGATGACGTATTCCGATTATAATAAAGACAATCTGAATGCGAGAATTGATTATAACATTTCCCCTTCTACCCGACTGATCAGCAATACAATGTACGGAAAATACTATTCTGATATGAGTGGTACAGTAAACGAAGAAGCTTTTAATAACAGAACTTACAAAAGCACTTCAAACTTTACGTATAGAAAATCGGATGCTTTAAGAACCCGCTTAACATTAGAACATGACTGGAACGGTAATTCAAGCAGTTACATAACAGCATATTTGCGTGATAATAAATTAGGACAAAATCCGTCTTACGGAATTAAATGGAGTCCAACTGTAAATCCGACAACCGCAAAAGGTGAAGTCAACTCAAACAACTTTAAAAGTTACGGAGCAATCGGACAACACACTCAAAAATTTGATTTCCTGAACACCAAGATTGTGGCAGGCGCTTTATATGATTATTCTCCTGTAACCTATTGGTCATATGTAATTGATTTAAAAGCCAATTTAAATCCGGGAGTACCAGGGAAACAAACGGTAGACTCATATGAAATCATCGCTGAACATCCAGACGCCAAACTGGCTGATTATACAGCGGACATCTTCAATACAGCTGGTTATGCTCAAATAAGTTTTAACCCAATCGAAAAATTAGTCGTTACACTTGGTGGTCGTTACGATAATATGAAAGTGAATTATGATAATGCCCTTGATCTTTCTTCAGGAAGCAAAGTTTATGACAAAGCCACTTTTAAGGTAGGCGCCAATTATAATCCTGCAGAATATGCCGGATTTTACGGTAATTATTCTCAGGGATTTGCACCTCCGGGCATTACATCAATCTTTAGAACCAAACCCGGAACTGGCGGTACAACAGGTGTTCCTGCTCAATTCTATTATAATCTTGAGCCTGCCACTTTTGATAATTATGAAGTTGGCGGATGGCTTTCTTTCTTAGAAAATAAACTAAACTTTGATTATGCTTTCTATTATATGGAAGGCAAAAATGAGTTGTTAAATATAAAACTTCCGGATAATTCAACAGATTATCGTTCTGCCGGAGAAACTCGTCATAAAGGAATCGAATTTGGTGGTTCATACCGACCTTCAAAACAATTCAACATGCGTGTTGGTGGTACTTATGCGCAACATACTTATATAGACTTTAAACTTTCTGACAAACCATCAGATCCTGTTCAGGACTTAAATGGTAAAGAAATGCCGGCGGCACCAAAATGGTCAGTAAATTCAGAAGTGAGTTATTATCCAAACTGGCTTCCTAATTTAAGAACATCCATAGAATGGCAGCTTGTTGGAAGTTATTATCAGGATCAGATTAATACCGTAAAATACGCAGGTTATAATTTGTTTAATGCGAGAATTGGTTACCAATGGAAGAAAATTGAGGTTTACGGAAACGTACTAAATCTTACTGATAAATTATACGCTTACAATGTTTCAAGAGCCAATACAGCCAACGCACAGCCAACATACACAGCAGCTGCGCCAAGAACGTATGTATTCGGAATTCAATATAATTTTTCATTAAAAAAATAATTATTAGAAGCTAATCCCGCTCTCCGCTATATCTTTTGTGGCGAACCCCGCCACAAAAGGATATCGCTGCGATCGGGGCTAAAAAGACAAACAATGAGTAAAGAAACAAACAAAAAATCTTCAAAGAAGAGAGATTCTAAATTCATCAAAAAAATCAAGCAACACATGTACAAATGGCATCGTGTTATTGGGTTAATTACAATTGTTCCTGTAATTTTCTGGACATTTTCTGGGTTGATGCATCCTTTTATGGCGCACTTTTTTAAACCTGAAATTGCTCATGATAAAATCGAACAGCCTGTTATAAACAAAAACCAACTGCATTATTCGATTCAGGAAGTTTTGCTGAAAAATGAAATAGCACAATTCAAAAATTTTAGAATTGTAACCTTTAATAACATGACCTATTATCAGGTAAAAACAATTCTGGGTGAATTATGGTATTTTGATGCTTCGACAGCTAAAAAACTCGAAAACGGAGATCAAAAATATGCTGAATGGCTTTCTCGTTATTTCTTAGACGATCAAAAAAGCGCTGTCAAAAACAGTGAAGTAGTTACCGAATTTACTTCGCAATACAAATACGTAAACCGTTATTTACCAGTTTACAAATTAAGTTTTGATCGCCCGGATGCCATGCAGGTTTATGTAGAAACCTCATCAAGCAAACTGGCAACCTACAATCCAACTTCCAGACAAGCTTTTATCTGGTTTTTTGATACCTTTCATAACTGGTCTTTTATAGATTCTATTTCTAATAATAGCGTTCGAATAATTACCATGATTTTCCTTTTATCTATAATTGGATTTTCTGCCTTGAGCGGAATATTGATTTATGGTTTGCTTTGGAAACAATTCAAAAAAACGGATAATTTACAGCCTAAAAAAGGACTTAGAAAATACCACCGCCAAATTGGAATCTGGGTTTCCTTTTTCACTTTGACTTTTGCTTTTAGCGGGGCATATCACGCGACTACAAAATGGGCGCCATACACTTTATCACAAATGGTTTATGAACCAACATTTGTAACGAAAGAAATTCCTGAAGCAAATAATAATCTAAATTTAGAATGGAATCGTTTTCAAAACATGAGTATTATTACCCTCAACGACTCTACTTATTATCGTTGTCAATTACTTGAAAAAGAAACCGGAAGATTCAAAAAACCAAAATCGGATTCGAAATGGAATAAAAAAGACAATCCGAAATCTGAAATTGTTTACATCAATGCAACGACAAATAAAATGGTCCCAAATATGGATTTGGAATATGCTGAATTTTTAGCCTATTATTTTACAGATGGAGCACCAAAAGCTTCCTGCTGCGAAATGGTTACTTCTTCTGAAGATGATGCTCAGCCTTCTCTTGAAAATGTAAAATTATTAGAATCAAAAGTTTTAACTGATTTTGAAAGCAGAGAATATGGTTTTGTCAATAAAAGACTTCCGGTTGTAAAACTGGCTTATGATACGCCTCAACAAACCACTTATTTTATTGAAACTTCAACGTCAAGATTGGCAGCTGTAATTAATAATTCGGATAAAGTCGAAGGTTATTCTTTTGCCATTTTACATAAATTTCTATTTATGGACTGGGCAGGAAAAAACATTCGTGACTTGGCAACGGTTTTAGCAGCATTGTCAATTTTAATTGTCAGTATTTTAGGTTTTATTCTTTTCCTCAAAAAGTAAAAAAAGGTACTAAGGTGCTAAGATGCTGAGATGCTAAGTTTTTTTTTTGCTTAGAACCTTAGTAGCTTAGCACCTTAGAACCTCTAAAAAATTTATCTTGGATTTTCTTCGTAATAACGCGCTTCAATTCTTTTAATATCTTTTATAGAATTTCTTGCCCACGCCAAACGTTTTTCTAAAATTTCTTCTTCAGATAATTGCCATTTGATATCGGAATTGCGTAATCTGTTTGTTAGATTTTGAATGATAATCGCAGCCGAAACAGAAATATTCAAACTCTCTGTAAAACCAACCATAGGAATTTTCAAGAAACCATCTGCTTTTTCTAATATTTCCTGAGAAAGTCCATCACGTTCCGTTCCGAAGAATAAAGCACTTGGTTTTGTAATATCAAAATCCTCCAGCAAACAATCATTTTCATGTGGTGTAGTTGCAATGATTTGGTAACCTTGATTCTTTAAAGTAGCAACACAATTTGTAATCGAATCATATTGATTGATGTCAACCCATTTTTGAGCTCCCATCGCAATTTCTTTATCAATACGTTTTCCGTAACGCTGTTCGATTACATTTAATTCCTGGATTCCAAAAACCTCACAGCTACGCATTACAGCACTTGTATTATGCATCTGAAAAACATCTTCTACAGCAATTGTAAAATACTTAGTGCGATTTGACAAAACAGTATAAAATCTTTCTTTTCGGTTGTCAGTTAATATATTTTCAAGAAAAGCGAGGTAATCTAAATCAATCATTTTATTTGTGTTTGCAACAAAAATACATCATAAATAAAATAGAAAAAAATTAGCCGCTATTTTCAACCAACTAAATCTTCAGTAAAACAAGCATTAAGTTTTTCATGTAGTTCAATAACTTTCTCAAGATCTACCGCTAAAACATCATCTTTATAGGAATCTCCAGTAAAAACATTTGTTCCGTTTTTTGAATGCTTTTTTAGACGATCATAAATTTGATCCAGCTCATTATTTGAATATTGAACAGCAATAAAAGATATAAATCTTTCCATTACATTTCTCATTCCCTCATTATAATTGAGCATTATTACATTTTTATCTGCCGCATTAAAATCTAAAAATCCCTGATAATATTTCTCTAACACCAAAGCTCCATATTGGCGAAAGCTTCTTTCCTCAATTTCTTTTGAAGTAATTCCAAAAATATCCGGAGATAATAAATTAGGCACCATATGCATTCCTGTCATTTTTTGATGCGATCTTAAAACTTCTGCCGGATTTCTATAAAGCAAAGCAAAAGGAATTTCCGGAAAAACGGATCGCAAATAAGGTGCATTAAAAATATGCCACGCATCGAGTTTTATAATTAAGTTCTTTTGTTCCGGGAATCGTTTTTGTCCTAATAAAGCAATTACCGATTTTAGCAGAACTGTCTTTTTTTCTAAATCAAAAGATTCACTTCTTAAAATCTGATCGATAATTGGTGCTTCAGAAATCATGATATTTTCAGCCGATGTTGCCAGACACTGACTCAACATAGTAGATCCGCATCGGGAAACATGAAAAACCAATGATTTTAATTCGACGGAAACCAATTCTTTAGACCAATCAATAAGATTATCTAAAGTACTCACCGTTTTAAACCAACTCGAGTTGTAAGGATGTTGTCTGGATCTTGCAATCGTTTCATCAAAAAAAGGTTCTTCATAATTAAAATCTCCCAGATAAATCCATTCAAAATAGATTTCATTATCCTTTTCAATTAACTTAATCGGAATCCAGTTTAAAAGTGAATGCGTTATATTTTCCATATTATGAATTTTAATTTGACTGCAGATCTGCAATAATTTTAGCATTAATTTCTGAAGGGTTTCTGGAAAGTTCTGCAATAATTTGCTGCCTTACTTCATCCGAAAACTGATTCGGTTCCGGAGAAAAATTCACATCAAAACCTATTTTCGAAAACAATTCATCCGACCATTCATTTCGTATACAATCAAGTGTAAGATGAATGCGGGATTCCTGACTTTTATTTTCAACACTATGCGGAAGCTGGAAATTGGCATACCAACACTCTCCCATTTTCATAGGAACCAATTTTTTATCAACATAAAAAAATACGTTATCATTTGTAATTATCGGCACATGAATCCTGAAAAATCCATCTTCATAAGAAGTATCATTATCAACATGTTCCTTGATTTCGCTATCCGGATCAAGTTTCAATAAACGTACCGCTTCTTTTTCGCATTGAAACCAATCGACAATTTCTTTAAAATAAGAACAACTCTCCAGTAAATTAGTATCCTTATAAGTTGCATTTGGAAATGCCAAAATATCATTAACCTTTCCTGATTGAGATCTTAAAGAAATACTTGTCCAGTTACCCTCATATCGATAAGTATTAAAATGAGGTGTCCACAAATTGGTTTCGCAAATTGCTAGATCTTTTTGCAACTTTTCAGTTGAAAATGAAATCGGAAGCTGACAGGAAGAAGGATTCATACTTTGAGTTTAACTTTATTTATAAATCAGATAAATTATTAACTATAAAATGATATAACTTTTGAGTTGAAACCGGTACTGTTTCAATATCTGTTTTTAATACCAAATCCACTTTTGATGGAGTTTCATAAACAGCACTTATTCCCGTGAAATTTTTAATTTTATTACTATCATCATCCGGCAGTAATGCTTTTTTATACAATCCTTTAGGATCTCTTTTTATTAGATTATCGATCGAGCAATCCACAAAAACAGTCCGAACAAATTTATACTGACCAATTTCTTGTCTTACCTCTTCATACGGATTTATAACCGACATTAAAACGATAATTTTAGACTGAACAAAATCCTGGCTTATAGTAAAAAGACGTCTGATATTCTCGCAGCGATCTTCTTTAGAAAAACCCAAATCTTTACAAACGGTTTGTCGGTATATATCTCCGTCAACAATTTTTACCTGATAACCATTATCTGCTAACATATTACTGACATTTTCTGCCAATGTAGTTTTTCCCGAACCTGATAATCCTGTAAACTGTATTAAAATCATTTCAAATTTCTTTTCGTTTTATCCCACATTAAAACTAAATAATTCCGCAAGTCCAGACAATACGTAGAAATACGCTTTATTTTTTAACTCAAACCGCTTTTAAAATCACTATTTTTATCCTTTAATTAAAACAGAATATGAAAAAGAAACTTGTTGTTTTAACCGGAGCCGGAATAAGTGCTGAAAGCGGAATTAAAACTTTTCGTGACAGTGATGGTTTATGGGAAGGACATGATGTTATGGAAGTAGCAACTCCGGAAGGCTGGCATAAAAATCAGGAATTGGTTCTTGATTTCTATAATAAAAGACGCCAGCAACTCAAAGAAGTTAAACCCAATTTGGGACATCTTATTCTGGCTGAATTAGAAAAAGATTTCGACGTACATATTATTACCCAAAATGTTGATGATTTGCACGAAAGAGCCGGAAGTTCAAAAGTTTTGCATTTGCATGGCGAATTATTAAAAGTAAGAAGTACAAAAAACCGCGACCTGATTTTAGACTGGACAGAAGATTTAATTACCGGAGATCTGGATAAAAACGGGCATCAGTTGCGACCACATATTGTTTGGTTTGGTGAAGATGTTCCAACGCTTGAAGAGGCAATTTCTATTGTTGAACAAGCAGATTATTTTGCTGTAATTGGCACTTCATTACAAGTTTATCCAGCCGCAGGATTAATTTCTTATACGTACAGTATTACACCTGTTTTTTATATTGATCCAAAACCAATTGCAATACCAAATATTGGTAATAAAGTAGAAACGATTGCAAAATTTGCTTCAGAAGGTGTGGCAGATTTAAGAGAACGTTTATTGACATTAGAAAAAGAACTATGATTTTTGAAAATTGGTTACAGCAATTAGCTCAATTTAATTTGCTTTCGCTCTCTGTTTTCTTTTTAATTGAAAATTTAGTTTTGGTCTATATTTCTGTTTTAATCGGAAAAATGATGGAACCCGAAAATACGAGATTAAAAAAAGCAGATCAAAAATGGGTTCTCTCTACTTTAATATGCAATACGTTTATCACGATCGTGGGTTTTGAATTGTACCGTTACGGAATAATGAAAGTCGATTTTTCGGCATCATTGCAAAATATATTCTTCGACACTTTATTATTAATACTCATAATGGATCTCCTGATGTTTGTTTTTCATTATCTGGTTCATCGCTTAAAATGGATGTATCCCATTCACAAACTTCATCATACACACATCGAAACCAATGTTTATAGCTTGTATGTATTGCATCCTATTGAAACTTTAGGCTTTGGTTTTATATGGTTATTTACAATTACCATTTTACAGTTTAATTATCTAAGTATTATTATCTATCTTATTTTAAATTTATCATACGGAATATTTGGCCATTTAAAGACGGATATATTTCCTGCTTTCTGGTATAAAAACTATTTTACAAAATGGATTTCGACAACCAAATTTCATAATGACCATCATAAAAATGAATCTCAGAATTTTGGTTTTTACTTTACCATTTGGGATAAAATATTCAAAACCATTATTTAAATTGCAAGTTTGGTCATAATAAAGCTTCAGTAACTTTCAGAAGTTTTAACAATCACTTATATTTGCACCTTTCGAAAAACAACATAACAATGACTACTCTAAACGAATTGAATGCTATTTCTCCAATTGACGGAAGATATAGAAATAAAACCCAAAATTTAGCGCCTTTCTTTTCTGAAGAAGCTTTAATAAAATACCGCGTATTGGTTGAAGTGGAATACTTTATCGCATTATGCGAAATTCCGTTACCACAATTAAAAGGTATTGATTCAGGTTTATTTGAAAGCCTAAGAAACATCTACAAAAACTTTTCGACTGAAGATGCTCTTTGGATTAAAGAAACAGAAAAAGTAACTAACCACGATGTAAAAGCGGTAGAATACTTTATAAAAGATGCTTTCGAAAAATTAGGTTTATCTCAACACAAAGAGTTCATTCACTTCGGATTAACATCTCAGGATATTAACAATACTGCTATCCCGCTTTCTACAAAAGAAGCTTTTGAGCAGGTTTATATGCCATCACTTATTACTTTAATATCTAAATTAAAAGAATTAAGTGTTGAATGGAAAGATATTCCAATGCTTGCACGTACACACGGACAACCAGCTTCTCCTACTCGTTTAGGAAAAGAAATTTTGGTTTTTGTAGAACGTCTTGAAGAGCAAATGCGTTTGTTATTTAATGTTCCGTTTGCTGCTAAATTTGGTGGTGCAACTGGAAACTTTAACGCACATCACGTGGCATATCCACAAATCGACTGGAAACAATTCGGAACTAAATTTGTTGAAACTCAATTAGGTTTACAACATTCATTCCCAACCACTCAAATTGAGCATTACGACCATTTTGCTGCCTTTTTTGATGGTTTAAAAAGAATCAACAATATCATTATCGATTTAGATCGTGATATCTGGACGTATGTTTCAATGGATTACTTTAAACAAAAAATCAAAGCCGGAGAAATTGGATCTTCTGCAATGCCACATAAAGTAAACCCAATTGACTTTGAAAATTCTGAAGGAAACTTAGGAATTGCAAATGCTATTTTCGAACATTTAGCAGCTAAATTGCCAATCTCAAGATTACAACGCGATTTAACAGATAGTACTGTTTTAAGAAATATTGGAGTTCCTGTAGGACATACCATTATCGCTTTTGAAGCGACTTTGAAAGGTTTGAACAAATTACTTTTAAATGAAAGTAAATTTGCTGAAGATTTAGAGAAAAACTGGGCAGTTGTTGCAGAAGCAATTCAGACTATTTTACGTCGTGAGGCATATCCAAATCCGTACGAAGCATTGAAAGGTCTAACAAGAACAAATGAAGCGATTGATAAAAATGCGATTCATAATTTTATTGCAACTTTAGAGGTTTCGGATGCTGTTAGAGCCGAATTAATGGCAATTACACCGAGTAATTACACAGGTATTTAATTCTATGAAATTTCATTTTTCAATCATTTTATTTTTAATTTTAAATGCATCGATTTATTCACAAATTAAAATCATAAATGGAATTGAGATAGAAATTCTAAAAGCTAAAAGACCGTCTGATTTTTCAACTTTGCTTTTAAGAGGAATAACATTCGATGAGACAAAGTATGAATATATTATGGTCAAATGCAAAGTGAAATCTATAGAAGGTAATCATGCCAGAATAAGTGCTTTTTCATTAGTAGATACGATAAATAAAATTAGATATCGTGTAGGAGATTATTTAGGTTATGCTGGTGTAGTTGGAAATCCAGAGAGGAATTATTTTAGAAAAACTAAATCTGAAAATAAAAATTACAGCTCTAATCTGCCTCAATATAACCCTATGGAAATAGATCAATTTCCTAAATTTAATTTGGAAGGATATAGCAATTCTGAAATGCCAGTGGAGTTCGGAACCAAAAAAAATCCAGATTCAAGTATTGTATATTTTGGTCAGACTAATTACAAAAATTTTAAAGCAGAACTATTTTTTATAGTCCCTATGGAATTAAAAATTTCAACATTTAATCTCTACTACAGAGACTCAAATCTTGGAACGGTTACAATAGAATAAATTAAAAATCCCTGTAATTACACAGGTATTTAAAAAAAACCTAAAATATTTTCCCAAAAAAAGCTATCTTTATCGAGATAGCTTTTTTTATTTAACCCGGAGCCTAGCCCAGATTACTTCACTTAACTTTTATTTTAATCGGAGTTCAGTGATTTCATTTGAAATGAAAAGCTGGATCAACTCCCGAAAAAAAATACCATTCTTTATATGATTTCCTTAAACGCCGCTGCAGAAACTACCCACCATTTACAACCTCTAATCAGCGACTTGGGATTAATTCTGATGACCGCCGGAATTGCTGTGCTTATTTTTAAAAAAATGAAACAGCCTTTGGTTTTAGGATATCTGATTGCAGGTTTTCTGGCTGGAAATCATTTTGACTTTTTCCCTTCTATCACCGATATGAAAAGTGTTGAAGTCTGGGCTGAAATTGGTGTCATCTTTTTACTTTTTAGTTTAGGTCTCGAATTTAGTTTTAAGAAATTAATGAAAGTAGGCGGAACATCCTCGATAACCGCCATAACCCAGATTATGTTTATGACCATAATAGGTTATTGTGTCGGTCAATGGATGGGTTGGGGAAAAATGGACAGTATTTTTCTCGGGGCAACGCTATCTATTTCGTCCACAACTATTATAATCCGGGCTTTTGATGAATTGGGAGTGAAAGGAAAAAAGTTCGTTGGGATTGTATTTGGAGCCCTCATAGTCGAAGATATTGTCGCTATTTTAATGCTTGTTTTATTATCGACAATTGCGGTTAGCGATCAGGTTTCCGGTGCAGCATTATTACAATCGGTTTTAAAACTGGTCTTCTTTTTAATTATATGGTTTTTAGGTGGAATCTTTATTATTCCAACCATTCTGAAAAAAGCGAAACACTTATTAAGTGATGAAATGTTGCTTATTATTTCGCTTGCCTTGTGTTTAATGATGGTAATGTTTGCCGCCAATGTTGGATTTTCACCAGCCTTAGGAGCTTTTATAATGGGGTCAATTATTGCAGAAACCACACAGGCTGAAAAAATAGAACATTTAATACAACCCGTAAAGGACTTATTTGGTGCCGTTTTCTTTGTATCGGTAGGAATGTTGATTAATCCGGTTACTTTGGTTGATTTTGCTCTTCCGGTAGTGATTATTACTTTGGTTACTGTTTTTGGAAAAGCGTTTAGTTCTGCATTTGGAGCTTTACTATCTGGTCAGCCATTAAAACAATCCGTACAAACAGGAATGAGTCTGGCGCAAATTGGGGAGTTCTCTTTTATTATTGCCACACTCGGAATGACGCTTAAAGTTACCAGCGATTTCTTGTATCCTATAATTGTGGCAGTCTCAGCAATTACAACATTTACAACTCCGTTTTTAATTAAGTATTCTGAAACTTTTGCCTTGTTTTTAGAATCAAAAATGCCAAAAAAATGGGTTAAAAACATTAACCGATACAGTGTGAATGCCCAAGCCATAAAATCGGTAAGCACCTGGCAAATTGTTTTGCGAGCTTCAATAACACAAATTATACTTCATACCATAATTATTACGGCAATTATCTTACTATCATCAAGATTTGTTGCCCCATTAGTTGCAGATACACGATTCGGGAACACATTGGCGGCATTAATTACCTTAGTTGTAATTGCTCCCTTTTTATGGGCATTATCATTACGCCGTATAAAAGTAGAAGAAGTAGATGCTTTATGGGAAGAGCGTAAATATCGTGGAGCACTTTTGATGTTGATTCTAATAAGAATGAGCCTTGGTTTATTTTTTATTGGATTTTTACTCAATATTTTCTTCTCTCCATTAGTCGCTTTTATTGCCCTGATTATTGCTATTGGAGTCTATCAAATTTTCCCTAAAAAATTAAATGAACAATATCATAAAATTGAAAACCACTTTCTAAAAAACCTGAACGATCGCGAAAACAAAAAGATTGACAGACGTTACGCCAATTTAATGCCTTGGGATGGTCACATGTCTATTTTTGTAATTGGAAAAGAATCTAATCTGGCAGGCAAAACTTTGGAAGAATTAAAAATCAGGGAACAATTAGGAATTAATATCGCTTACATCAGACGTGGGGAAGTTACTATTCCAATCCCAACCAAAAATGAACGTTTGTTTCCCGGCGATGAAATTTCTGTAATTGGTACCGATGCTCAAATTGCAGAGTTCACCAATTATTTGACTAAAAACGAAATCGAAGCGCCAAAATCGGTCGAAGAAACAGAAATTGTATTACGCCAATTAGAAGTTTCTCAGGAAGATTTTATTCAAAAAAGTATTGGTCAGTTTAGAGGAAAAACCGGTGGTTTAGTTGTTGGAATAGAAAGAAACGGAAACCGTATCTTAAATCCGGAATCCAATATCATATTAGAAAAAAATGATATTATCTGGGTGGTTGGAGACAAGAAAAAAATGACTAATCTGGTTAAGGCGGTATAAAAGGTGCTAAGGTGCTAAGGTACTGAGGTTTTATTATCATCTTAATCTTAAAAGCTTAGAACCTAAAAACCAAAGTGCTAAGTTTCTAAGAAAATGAGATTTTGTCTCATCACAATCTTAAAAACTTAGTATCTTAGAACCTTAGCACCTAAAAAAAAATCACTTATTAGGCTGCGGTGTCATACGCAAATAAGGTTTTATAGGTGTGTGTCCTTTTGGGAATTTTGCAGGAATATCACTATCCGGAACGGCTGGAGTAATTACTACATCTTCTCCATCTTTCCAGTTTGCCGGTGTTGCAACACTATAATTTGCTGTTAACTGTAAACTGTCAATTACACGAAGTAATTCGTCGAAATTTCTTCCTGTAGAAGCCGGATAAGTTAACGTTAGTTTAATTTTTTTATCGGCACCAATTACAAAAACAGAACGCACTGTAAATTTATCGCTTGCATTTGGGTGAAGCATATCATATAAAGTTGCTATCTTTTTATCTTCATCGGCAATAATCGGGAAATTAACGGTTGTATTCTGAGTTTCGTTAATATCCTTAATCCACTCCAAATGCGATTGTAAACCGTCTACACTCAAAGCTATAACCTTGGTATTTCTTTTAGTAAATTCAGGAAGGTAATTGGCAACGGTTCCTAATTCAGTTGTACAAACCGGGGTAAAATCTGATGGATGCGAAAATAAAACTCCCCAGGAATCACCTAACCATTCATGAAAATTGATTGGTCCTTCTGTTGTTTCTGCATGAAAATCCGGAGCTATATCGCCTAATCTTAATGTTGACATAATTATATTTTTTTAGTTCCTCTAAAATTAACTAAAAAATGGATAAGGAAAACATCGATTTTCTTAAAAAAAGTTAAAATTCTACTTTATCGATATAATTACTATTTTAAATCAAATAAAACCAACTATAAAGTACCAGATGGCAAGTGTTACGAACGAAATTGGAATTCCAAAACCGATCATCATACTGCTTAATTTTGGTTTTAAACCATACGTCGAAGCCAGAATTGCACCTGTAATCATGGGCGCCATTGCGATTTCGATAACAGTAATTTTTATAGCTTCGGAATGTTGGTTGAAAATAAAGACATATAAAACAAAAATGATAAGCGGCGTCATAATAAGCCTTACGAAAAGTCCCAGCCACAAAAATTTCCAGTGTCGGCTGTTTCGGTCAAAAGTCAATTGCAATCCTACTGAGAATAATGCTAAAGGCGTTACTAAACTTCCTAATTTCAATAAAGCTGACTGAATATTTAAAGCCAATTCGAAATTAAAAACATTCATTAAACAAGCTACAACAAATGTCAGGAAAGGTGGAAAAGAAATAATCTTTTTAAAAATACTAATCGCATCCGGACTTCCTTTAGAATAAAAAGCAGCAACAAAAACACCCAAAGTTGAAACTACAACAAAAGTTCCAGGCTGATCTACTAAAACTGCAGTTTCTAATCCCTTTTTTCCAAACAAAGCTTCAATAATCGGATATCCAAGAAATGAAGAATTACTTAATCCGGCTGTTAATACCAAACAACCTATAAGTTTATTGGACCAGCCTAATCTTCTTCCAAAAAAATGAAAAAATACAAAAGCCAGAAAAAAACTAATCCAGCCGGCTCCTATTGGAAACAGTAATTCATTGCACCATTTAATCTTCGGAATATGATATAAAGTAATTGCCGGAAGACAGATGTAAATGACAATTTTATTTAGGGTCTTGTAGATATGCGTTGGAAATTGCTTTACTCTTTGCAGCAGCAATCCTAAAAACAAAAAAAAGAAGATTATAATAAAGTTATTCATATCAAGGCTTACGCACAAAAATAGGAATTTATAAATTGCTGTGCCGAACAAATTATAGTGGTTCTTTTAGTTTTTTGTTACTTTTAATATATAATTCAAAAAAGTAATGCAGCAAATACGAGACAATTTCGAACGAATGGCAAAACTCTCTGATGAAGATTGGAATACCTTTTCGTCAAAACTCATTCGTGAGGAATTTTCAAAGAAAACAGCTATTCTTGAAACAGGACGTGTTGAAAATTATCTTTCCTTTATAGAAAAAGGAATTGTTAGATATTATGTTCCTTCAGAAAATAAAGATCTCACTTTTACTTTTGTATTTGATGGCGAATTTGCAAGCGGTTATGATTCTTTCATTACCCGATTACCCGTAAACTACACTATTGAAGCGCTTGCAGATACCATCCTTTGGCGCATCTCTTACAAGGATCTTCAGGACATTTATGCCGAAACTAAAATTGGAAACACGATTGGCCGACTGGCAAGCGAAGGATTATTTCTAAAAAAATCAAAGAGAGAACTGTCGTTGCTAAACGATTCTGCAGAACAGCGATATCTCAATTTATTTACAGAGCAACCTCAGCTAATTCAAAAAATTCCGCAAAAATACCTTGCCTCATATATTGGTATTACGCCACAAGCCTTAAGCCGAATCAGAAAGCGCATTTATTAACCCAGGTTCATTGTTTTAGGTTTCTTTCTTCTGCAACTTTGTACTATAAAACAAAAAGATATGGAAACCTTAATTGTACTCTTTGGAGCTTTTATCGCAACACTACTTATTATTTGGCTTACAACCAAACGTCTTGAAATCTCATTTTCCGGCAGAGTTGCTATGGCACTTATGCTCGTCTTTACGGCTATCGGTCATTTTGCCTTTACGAAAGGAATGGCAATGATGATTTCCTTTTTACCTTTCGCAAATGCCATTGTGCTCGCCACAGGAATTATAGAGTTAATTGCCGCAATTGGACTGCTTCTGCCAAATACCAAAGTGCTTACCGGAAAACTGCTTATTCTATTTTTTATCTTATTACTTCCCGCTAATATTTATGCGGCAAGCCAGAATATCAATTTAAAAACTGCCGACTATACCGGAAAAGGTCTGTCCTATTTATGGCTTAGAATACCTATGCAGCTTCTTTTTATACTCTGGGTATATTTTTCTTCGATCAGAAATCAATCAAAAATCAAAATAGTCAATCAGGAAAATGCACATCAATCTATTTAATGATGTGCATATTTTTTTTAATTTTACCTGATTATGTGCGTTTTAACTCCTTTAAATTAATTTTTAGTTAAAATTTTTTTTTTATTTCAAAAAACACTTTACATTTGTAACATATTTTATTACAGTATGATTTCAGGTAAGTTTGCCATAACGATTCACATTTTGACTTTGCTCACTAAATTTCCGAATGATTTTTTATCATCAGAATTTATTGCAGGAAGTATCAATCTGAATCCGGTATTGGTAAGAAAGGAAATTGCTAATTTAAAAGCACATCATATTGTAGAAAGTAAAGAAGGTAAAAATGGCGGAACAAAACTGGCTGTTGACCCTTCGAAAATTACATTAAAAGAAATATTTGAAATGACTTTTGAAAGCATCAATTTGGGTTATGCAAAAAATCAGCCCAATCCGGATTGCCCTGTTGGAAAAAAGATCAATCAGAATTTAAGTTCTTTATATGCTGATATGAATCAAAAAGTTAGTTTACAATTAGACGGAATTTCTCTTGAAGATTTCTCTAATCAATTCTAAAACTATTTTTTTACACTAAACTGTAACATTTTTTATTACTAAATAAATTTATATATTATGAAAATCGCAATTATTGGAGCAACTGGTTTTGTTGGCTCAGCAATCTTAAATGAATTAGCAGACAGAAAACATGAAATTACTGCTATCGCAAGAACTCCAAAAGATACTACAAATGCAACCTGGGTTTCTGCAGACGTTTATAATGCAGAATCTCTGGCAACAGTTTTAAAAGGACATGATGTAGTTGTAAACGCTTTTAATCCGGGTTGGACCAATCCAAATATTTACGAGGATTTTTTAGCTGGTTCAAAAGCAATTCAGGAAGCGGTAAAAAAGTCTGGCGTTAAACGCTTTATAACTATTGGTGGTGCTGGGAGTTTATTTGTTGCACCAGACTTACAAGCAGTTGATACTCCAGATTTTCCAAAAGAAATTTTCCCTGGTGCAAACGCTGCAAGACATTATTTAAATATCATTAAGGAAGAAAAAGATTTAGACTGGGCATTTTTTAGTCCGGCTTTTGAAATGCATCAGGGAACAAAAACAGGAAGAACAGGAAAATACCGTTTAGGTTTGGAAAACCCTGTTTTTAATGACGAACAAAGAAGCATTTTATCTGTAGAAGATTTGGCGGTTGTAATTGCTGATGAAATTGAAACTCCAAAACACCACCAGGTTCGTTTTACAGCGGGTTATTAATTCTTTTTTAAAGATACTGAGGTTCTAAGGGACTGAGGTTCTAAGTCTTTTTGCCACGAATTACACGAATTGCTTTTTTCAGTGTGTCTGAAAAAATTAGTGCAATTCGTGTAATTCGTGGCAAAACTAACTTTTTGAAACTGTTTTTGTTTTCTGTACTTTTACAGTACCAAAAAGTACATTTTGTCAAGTTCAAAAAAACAATCAGGCAGTTTACAGGAAAAAGCAGGAATTTCGCCTCCCGAAATTACCAATGTTTCTGCTATTCATCAAATTAAAAAAAACCGAAGACAACAACCTTCTTCATCTGAATTAATTGATGGAATTTTAAGTGGAAACAGAACGGCACTAAGCCGTGCCATAACTTTGGTTGAAAGTACAAATCCGGAACATGCTGCAAAAGCAAATGAAGTTATTAATGGTTGTTTAGCTCACGCCAATAAATCAATCCGAATTGGAATTACCGGTGTTCCCGGTGTTGGAAAAAGTACTTTTATTGAAGCTTTTGGTAGTTATCTGACTCAATTGGGCAAGAAAGTAGCTGTTTTGGCAGTTGATCCCAGCAGTTCGCTTTCTCATGGAAGTATTCTTGGTGACAAAACCCGTATGGAAGAATTGGTGAAAGATGAAAATGCTTTTATAAGACCAAGCGCTTCGGGTGATACTTTGGGCGGAGTTGCCCGCAAAACACGCGAATCTATTATTTTATGTGAAGCCGCAGGATTTGATACTATTATTATTGAAACTGTTGGTGTTGGTCAAAGTGAAACTGCTGTACATAGTATGGTTGACTTTTTTCTGTTACTAAAAATCTCTGGCGCAGGCGATGAGCTTCAGGGAATCAAACGCGGCATAATGGAAATGGCGGATGCAATTGTAATCAATAAAGCAGATGGCGATAATATAAAAAAGGCCAATCAGGCGAAATTGGAATTCAACAGGGCTTTACATTTATTCCCTCCCAAAAAATCAAACTGGCAGCCAAAAGTGACCACTTGCAGTGCTTATACCAAAGAAGGAATTCCTGAGGTATGGAATACTATTTCTGATTATGTGGAAATGACCAATGACACTGGTTTTTTTCAGGAAAAACGAAAAGACCAAAATCAGTTCTGGATGATGGAAACCATCAACGAACAGCTGAAACTGAATTTTTATAACCAACCCGATATTATTTCGCAATTAGAACAAAACAAAAAAGCAGTGCAAAATGATGAAATGTCACCTTTTGCAGCTGCTTCTAATTTGTTGAAAATATATTTTGAAAAAAGATTCTAAGATACTAAGATTCTAAGTTGCTAAGTTTTTTTCGCAAAACTTTACTTAGAATCTTAGTATCTTAGAACCTTAGTATCTTTATTTAGCTCTAAGCTTATACTTATTCTCTTTGTACAAATTCCCTGCTGTAATAACGTGTGCTAAAGCGTCTTTTGCCAGCTCTTCGTTTAATTTTACAGGAATTAAAGTCGTGTCATTTTTGATTTCGAATTGCAGTGGTTTCAAATTTGGCTGCATAATTACAACCTGATTTTCTACTCTAAATGCGTTAATGTCATTAAACTGCATAATCGATCTTCCTTGTACTTTCTGATCTAATTTCGTTAAGTTTCTACCTACCATTGGTGTTTCAAAAGGAATTCCTAAATAACCCAGTAATGTTGGCGGAATATCAATTTGACTTGCGAGTTTGTCGTAAGTTGCTCCTTTTGGAACTCCAGGCCCCATAATAAATGCCGGAATATGAAATTTGTTTATTGGAACCAAATTTTTACCATACGTTCTTGTATTGTGATCTGCAATTACAATGAAAATTGTATTCTTGAAATAAGGCTCTTTTTTAGCCATTTCAAAGAATTTCCCAATCGAGAAATCGGCATACTTCATCGCATTATTTACAGTTGCAGGTTTTTGATCGTATAGTTTAATTCTTCCTGCCGGATATTCAAAAGGTTCGTGATTTGAAGTCGAGAACATTAAAGAGAAGAAAGGCTTATCTCCTTTTGACTTGAAATAATTATTTGCTTTCGTTACCAAATCTTCATCTGAATACCCCCAGGTTCCTTTGAAAGCATATTTATTTCCATCAGATTCAAAATCTTCCTGATCGATGATATCGCTAAATCCGTTTCCGTTAAAAAAGGAAGCCATATTATCAAAATTGGCCATTCCACCATAAATAAAACTGGTATCATATCCTTTTTGCTTTAAAGCATCAGCAAGCGTAAAAAATCCTTGTTGTGAATTTCCTAGTTTTACCACACTTTCAGATGGCGAAGGCAGGAATCCTGTAACAACCGCTTCAATTCCGCGCACACTACGAGTTCCTGTACAATATAAATTAGTAAACAAGGTTCCTTCTTTAGATAATTTATCAAATTCCGGTGTTAATGGTTTTCCGCCTAAAATTCCAACATATTCAGCTCCTAAACTTTCCTGTAAAAATATCACCAAATTGTATGGCTTTTTCTGAACAGAATCTGGTTGTTGTACATGCAAAAACGGAATATCAGCATCTGTAAAGTCAGTTGGTCCGGCAATCATATATTTCTTTACACGAGCGATGGCTTCGGCTTCATCCATTTTACCGTACATTTTTGTGTTTCCTTCGTTTTTAATCGAATAAGCAGCAAAAGCAACGGTGTAAAATGAGTTTAAACCTAATGTATTAGTTAACTGATCTGTAGAAAAAACAGCATTACTGGCGTTAATTGGGCGTTTTGAAGTAAGACTTGAACGTGCTCCGAAAAACAATAAAAATGCAACTAATGGAAATACCATTAATTTGAATTTATATTCTGTACTTGTAGTATGAAAGAACTTTTTTCCTTTTTTGAAAGCAAAATACAATACAACTCCCAAAATAAGGAATGTCACGATTATAGAAGTCAGGTAACTTTTTAAAAGCATTCCGACAACTTCTTTTGGATAGATTAAGTAATCTAAGAAAATCTTATTCGGACGTGTATCGTATTGTTTTACAAAATCTGGCGATGCTAATTCTACAAAAAGTATTAGAAACAAAAACAAAAAGCTATAAATTACAAGAAAATTATTGGTGAATTTAAGCCATTTATTAGGTAAAAATGTAATTAAAAGCGCCGGTAAGAAAGACAAATAACAAAGTAATATTAAATCCATTCTAAGACCGATTGGAAAAATATACCAGAAATTTGGTGTCTCGACTACTCTATCTTTAAAAATAAAAAATAAAAACAGACGGCTTAAAGTTGTAATCAGTAACCCAATTGCTATAAAATTGAAAATGGGTTTTAAGTAACTTATATTTTTCATTTAAATTTGAATTCTTTAAAGAGGTTTAGCATTAATAGTTTTATTTGTAATCTTCTGGCAACACGCTAACAGTCAACAATTCTACACCATTTTTATCTTTATAATGATAATTTACTGTTACATTGTTATCCCTTGCAAATTTCATATCACTACTTGTCTTTACAAAGTTCTTAACCGTCGGAACCAAAAATTCTTTCAGTTTTTCGATTTGAACATCTTTCTTATCTAAATTGACAAGCGTATAATTATATTGAAAAATGTCTCCGGGCAATGCAACCGAATTGTCTAACCGTGTGTCTTTATCAACCATTATGGGGCAAGTTTTATTTAATTCACTCGCCGTTTGCATCAACTGGTTATTAAGCGAAGGCTGTTTAAAAAGAAACTGACTAGTAATGACATACATAACTCCAAATCCAACAATAAAACCCAAAGCTGTTTTAATATTGAAAGTCTTTTTATTTTCTGAAGCTTTTTTATCAGTTCTCTGCTCAGGCTGGTTATTCTCAACAGTAGAAATTTTATGCAATTGGTAACCACAAGCCGAACAATATTTTGAAGTATCATTATTTACTGCTTCACAGTTATCACATTTAATATCCATAATAGGGAAGAATTTAGACTTTAATTACTCTTCGTAACGGTTTATTTCACGGTCATAAAAATCATTAGCCTTAATAATAAGACCTTCCATTTCTGCATTTAATTCAGCTTCATCAAGATCTTCGGCTTCTTCCAAAAACTCTACCTCATCATCTTTTAAATTGATAATAAATCTTGGGTAATCAAGGTGAATGATGAAAATATCATCCGGAAAATCAGTATTGTCTCCAAGTAAAAATTTAGGTAATTCCATTTTGTTTAATTTTTATATTTATTATTATTTGCCCAATATTTCAATTTTTTTAAGATTTCTAAAACCCTGTTAATCTTTGAAATTTATGGCTGTATTTTTCTCAAATTTAATTATTTGACTCTGAATTAACGATTAATTTCTTTGTCAGGAAATGAAAGCGAATGTACAGAAAAATTGCTGCCGAAGTTAATCCTGCCAAAAGTCCGATCCATACTCCTTCTGCTTTCCATTCTGTATGTTCTCCTAAATAGTATGAAATTGGAAAACCAATAACCCAATAAGACACAAAAGTTATATACATAGGGATTTTAACATCCTGTAATCCGCGTAAAGCTCCAAGAACAACTACCTGAATTCCATCAGAAATTTGGAAAACGGCTGCTATTAAAAGTAATTTTGATGCAATAGCTATAACTTCTTCATTATCCATAATTTGTCCCGTATTCTCCATGTTCAGGAAAATATGAGGAAAATAATCATGAAAAACGATAAACAAAATCGCAAATACAGTTTCTAATATAATGGCAAGCAGAAAAATAGAACGAGCCACTACAACCAGATTTTTAAAATCATTTAGTCCTCTTTGATTACTTACCCTGACCATTGAAGTTACACTTAATCCCATCGCAAACATAAAAGTCATTGAAGAAAGACTTAAAGCAATTTGATTGGCAGCCTGACTGGTTTTTCCGATATTTCCGCAAAGCCAGATTGATGCTGTAAACAATACCACTTCAAAAAGCATTTGCATGGCAGAAGGAAATCCGATACTGATAATCTTTTTTATGGTTGCTTTTTTTATTTCATTAAAACTAAAACCTGCAAAAAAGCGCTTTAGATCCTCTCTTCTCGAAAGCATAATATGCATAAACATGACCAAAAATATTCTCGAAATTACGGTTCCTAAAGCCGCTCCTACAATTCCCATTTTTGGAAAAATCCATATACCATAGATTAAAACATAATTTATACCCACGTGAAGTACGTTGGCCATTACCATGGCATACATGGAGTATTTAGTTAACGACATTCCGTCTGCAAATTGCTTATATCCCTGATACATCACAAGCGGAATCAAAGAAAAAGCAACCCAGCCTAAATACGGCTTTGCCAATACAATAACATCTGCCGGCTGTTTTAATAATTCCATAATCGGTTTTGCAAACATGATTACGGTAAAAAGTACCAATCCTAAAATGGTGCATAAAAATAAACCATGATGAAAAGCTGACCTGATTTTAGTATCATTTTTCTCTGCATCGCCTTCTGCAACAATTGGAGTAATTGCAGTAGAAAAACCAATTCCTAATGACATAGCAATAAAAATCATACTATTTCCTAATGAAACTGCAGCCAGTTCGGTACTTCCTAATTTACCCACCATGATATTATCTACAATACCTATTAAGGTGTGCCCAACCATTCCTAAAATTATAGGATAGGCCAGTCTGAAATTATACGAAAACTCTTTGGTGTACTGCTTTAAATTCACTTTTATTCCTTTTAGTCGGCAAAGATAATCAGAAGCGACGAATTCTATCTCATTAATAAAAATATATACCAATTTTAAGACAAAAATAAGCACGCCCTAATATTATGTAACGATTTTTAAAAATTATATAACAAGGGCGCATCCCCTCCATTTTACTTTTACGGTATTAATAATTCAAAAATATTTGCCATGAAAAAATTACAAATGATCTACCTAGCTGCTTTCGCTTTTTTATACGCCAACACAACTTTTGCTCAGGATAGCGAAGTTAAAAACTATGATCAGGGTTTTAGATTAGGATTTGGTTTAAACGGAGGAATTCCAACAGATAACGACTACGACTGGTCGCTGGGTGGAGATGTTCGTTTACAATATGATTTATCTAAAAAAACATCTTTGACTTTAACTACAGGTTTTACAAACTTATTTATGGGAAAAGATGAGCTTGGAAATAATGTAAAAGATTTAGGTTTTATTCCTGCAAAAGCCGGATTTAAAGCCTTTGTATGGGAAGACCAGTTTTATGTTTTAGGAGAAGTGGGTGCCGGTTTTGCTGTAACAAACGGTTATGACAAAACAACTTTTTTATGGGCTCCGGGAATTGGATACGCTAATAAATATATTGATTTAAGCGTACGTTACGAAGATTATCACGATTTCAAAACCAATCAGGTAGCATTGCGTGTTGCTTATGGTTTTGACTTATAAAAATTAAGGTTTAATTTATTTTTTTGTTTTTGGTAACAAACCCGACAGATCTCATAATCTGTCGGGTTTTGTTTTTTTATACCATTGGTCAAAACAAAACTGCAATTAGTCAAATGATTTTTCAGGATCGGTTTAGAACGCGGTAATTCGCAGAAAAATTAATCGAATCATGAACAAAACAGTCATTTATTTATCGCAGCTTTTCCTTTTTTTACTGGTTACTATTGCTGCACAATCTCAATCGGGAATTTCGGGCGAATTTAAAGTTGATTATGTCCCTTTTTCTAAATATGTTCGCCCAATGGACAGTACCAAAACAAATGCCGAAAGTAATTTTAAAAGAGCACAAATCGCTTTTGAAGTTCCGCTTTCTTTAAAAATGGATCAATATAATCATCCAAAACTTTGGTCAGTATTTTTTAATGGAAGTTATGCCAAAATGGAAAACAGAAATTATGAAATTGAATCACTTCCTGTAGAATTTCAGGGCGGATTTCCTAATGAATTACTCAATACACAAATTGGGGTTAAGCATCTACGCTCTATTTCCCCATCCTGGTCTTTATTAATAATGGCTTCTGTTGGTGTTTATACAGACATGGTGGAGATTAATAAAGATGATGTCCTCTTGCAGGGTGGAGTTCTTTTTATCAAACAATTTAATCCTAAACTGGCTTTGGGTGTAGGGCCTGTATTAACCAATAGTTTTGGTGTACCAATGGTTCTTCCCGGAATTTATTTTAACTGGGAATCTACCGGAGCTTTGCATTTTAAAGTTACTTTTCCGGAAGGTGTAGAATTAGGCTACCGAATGTCTGATCGTTTTGATCTGAAAGCAGTAGCCGAATTAAGCGGAATGACAGCCGAAACCAAAATTGGAAACAAATCTACATTACTGGGATATCAGCAAATAATTGCAGGTTTAAGACCTCAGGTAAAACTTGGAGAACACTGGATTTTAGAACCAACCGGAGGAACTACTCTTCTAAGAAGTTTCTCCACAACTAACCGAAAAATTAAAGAAATTTTCAAAGAAAAAGATATTGCAGATCCAAAATTCACAACGACATTTTATGGAGCAATAGCGCTAAAATGGAAATTCTAGCGCTATCGGCTTAACTCTTTGATCGCTTGAAGAACAATATGTTCTTTTTAAACACAATTTATAAATATAGTCCAAGGTTTCAACCTTGGGGTGCAACGATAATCGCTTCTCTTTGTGTACCCAAGGTTGAAACCTTGGGCTATATGATTTAGAATCTCATTTATAAATTGTATAGAATAGCTGAGGAAATCAAAAATTGTTAACCCTCAATCTAAAATCGCAGAACTTAATGATATTTCCCAAACGGGTTACCTGCTTAATAAGTTTTTATAGACTACCTCTTTCAATAATACTTCTCTGCGGGTTCTGGAAATAGGTAGTTCTTGTCCTTTTATAAATAAACGACCGCCGGAAACAGAATCTATGTGCGTAACATTTACCAGAAATGATTTATGGATTCTGAAGAAAATTTCTGTAGGAAGTGTTTCTTCTAATGAAATCATCGTTTGATGAATAATCAGTACTTTATCTTTAAAATGAAGCTTAGCATAATTTTGCATTCCTTCGATATACAAAATATCTATCCAGGAAATTTTCTGAAATCCTTCTTCCTGACGCACATATAAAAAAGGATCTAATTGATTTTGTTTTGGAGAACTCATCATTTGATGCCATTGCTTTGCTTTTAACGAAGCCTGATAAAAGCGCTGAAAAGTAATTGGCTTAAGTAAATAATCTACTACCTGAAGTCGATATCCGTCTAAAGCATGTTCTGAATAAGCTGTTGTAAATATAACCAATGGTGGGTTTTCTAAAGATTCTAAAAACTCCAATCCGGATAAATAAGGCATGTTTATATCCAGAAATAATAAATCGATCTGTTTTTCCTGAAGATAGGAAGTAGCTTCCAGAGCCGAAGCGCAAGTACCAACAACTTCAAGAAAATCAATTTTGGAAACGAAATCTACAATTCCGTTTCTTGCTATAGGTTCATCATCGATAATAAGACATTTCATCGTAATATTTTTTTTGTTTCAGGTTTACTTTGTTTCAGGTTTAGTACTTATTTTTTTGTTTAATGCAGATTACTTTTTTAATCCTATTAATTTTATAATCTGTGGCAAAAAATTCATTTTAAATCTAAAACCACTGTAACAGTAAAGTCTGAATCGGTTTTATCTATATTTAATTTATATTTTTCAGGATATTGTATTGCGAGTCTTTTCTTGACATTCTCCAGACCTAATCCCTGATTTTTTGAAGGTACTTTATATTGCTCTGTATAGGAGTTTTCAATTTTAAAATCCAATTGATTGTTGCGCTGTTTGCAGGACAAATGCACGTATCCTTTCTGGTTTGGAAGTCTTGACACGTGTTTGAAAGCATTTTCTATCAGCGGGACTAAAAGTAAAGGCACAATCTGAAGCTGTCCGTCTTCAATATTCCATTTACTTTTTACCTCGAGTTCATTTCCCCATCGGGTTTCTTCAACGGCAATTAAATCTTTTAGGTATTTAATTTCAAGATGCAAAGGCACATATTCTTTATTACATTCGTATAACTGATAGCGCAAAATATCCGAAAACTGAACCAGTAAATCTGAAGCCAGTTTTACGTTACTTTGCATCAGAATATGAATATGATTTAAAATATTAAACATCAAATGCGGATTGATCTGATCTTGCAAAATCTTGATCTGTGCCTCTAAATGAACTTGTTTAAGTTGTGCATGGCTTTTTTCGATAACATTATGCTCCTGATAAAACCGAAGTCCGCAGGCGGTACCGTTTATCAAAATTGCCGCCGGGATACTACCATAAAATCGTGCCCATAAAAACTGTATTAAGGTTAAGCTGGTTTCATCAGGATATACCCTCGTTCTTGATTGTGGGTTTGAAAAAACGGTATAAATTACAGAAAGACAAAATGATAAAAGAAGGACCACTACAACACCTTGTATTGCAAACAAAGCCATTTTATTTTTCTTTAAAGCCCGAGGCAATAATACATCACTTAAAAAATGCGCCAAAGCAGTCGAACAAAACAAAATTAAAACAGCCTGAGAAGTAGCCGACAAAAAATTGTAATCTTCTATTAGTTGCCCCCAAATTGTAAAACCTAATAAACACCAGAAAAAAACTAAAAACATCCAGTGTCTGTCTTTATTTATTGCAATCATCTATAAATAATTTATTGAGAAAATTTAAATTCAAAAGTAGCCCTATATTTTTTAAAGAAACAGCAAAGAACCAAAAAGATTCCTTGCTGCTAATATAGATAAACGATAAAATGTCGTGTTATAAGAAAAAATAGCCAACACCAATATTAAACGAATTGGGTTTAGAATTAAAATTTTTACTCACATTATTTAGTCCGCCCTGATAGGTTAAATCAATTGTAAATTTCCAAAGCTCAACACCTGCTCCAACCTGATATCCAATATTAGATTTATCAAATTTGTTGTATGAGTTTTTTAACTGATTTAATGATGAAAAGTTTTCATCCAGAACATACGAATAAACTCCTCCTGCAAAAACCCTAACGTTTAGTGTAGAAAAATCAACCACTTTGTAACCGATAACCAATGGAACTTCAATGCTCTTCCATTTTGCATTTTTTGATACCGATGTTGATGTTTTTTCAATTTTAGAAGATTTCTCACTATAAAGGATTTCATTCTGAATATAAAATCGTTTATAATCAAATCGAGCCATAACACCGCCAAAATAGCCCACTGCATGCTTCGAGCTGAAACCGTCTGAAACTGGCAATTCAGAATAATTAGAACCGCCTTTTATTCCCAAATGGATTGGAAGCGGAGATTGTGCATTGATTTTAGGAGAAATTAATCCCAATAAGAAAATAGTAGCCAACAACAATAATTTGTACATGTTCATGATAATAGTTTTTATTAATTTGATGCAAAGGAGCACAAACCATAATGACTACTAAAATTAGTTTGATGAACTACATTTTTGTTTTGACCAACGGGATTTACAAAATTGTTTATGAAAAAAAAAATGGGTTTGAAAATAACGTAAAAGATCTTTTATATACAATAAAACCCAACAAGTCTTAAAAACCTGTCGGGTTCTAAAAATTATCTAATTTTCTAATTCGCTAATTTTCTAATTACATATCCGAGTACTTTTTATCCGTCAAAGCTTTCATAAAAGCTATTAATTGTTTTTTCTCGAGATCTGATAAATTCAGTTTGTCTTCCGGTAAAGTCTGGTTCGGAACATCAAATCCTTTGCCTAAACCTCCACCTTCATTATAAAAATCAATTACTTCTTCTAAAGTTTTATAAACACCATTATGCATATACGGACCAGTAAGTTCAATATTTCTAATTGTTGGCGTTTTAAAAGAATGCTTATGAATGGCTGCTTGCGTAATCACAAATTTCCCTAAATCTCCGTCAAGCTTTTTGTTTTTGTTTGGAACACCCAGAATTTCACTTTCAGATCTGTCAAAGTTTGGCGGAACAGTTCCGTTAGTTAATGGAATAAAATGGCAAGTCGCACATTTTCCTTTTCCTGCAAATAAATTAAATCCAGCTTTTTCATCAGCGGTAAACGTAGTTTTGTTTTGCATAAAGCGATCAAATTTAGAATCGTACTGACTTAACGAACGTATATAAGATGCCAAAGCATTTTTGATTGCAAACTCGTTTATTTCTCCTTTTGGAAAAGCTTTCTTAAATTCTTTTACATACTCAGCATTTTTCTGAATCGCCAAAGCTGATTTCTCCAGAGAGCCGTGCATTTCGTTTTCATTTTTAATAACTGCAACTGCCTGATCTTCTAAATAACTTACACGTGAATCTGCAAAAAATACACGCTGAAAAGCGATATTAGTAAGTGTTGGTGTATTGCGCTGAATCATCGATTTTCCGTCTAGTGCAACTGCTGTTTCTAAACCATCAGTAAAAGCCTTTTCGGCATGATGGCAAGAAGCGCATGAACGGGTGTTATTTCCAGATAAAACCGGATCATTGAATAACTTTTTCCCTAAAGCAATTTTTTCAGATGTCGTTTGATAATCCGGAAAACCAGAGAAAGCTTCAGGATCAAAAGCATCCTGATCAAATAAAGTTTGTGCTGTAACTTTTAAGCCTCTTTGCTCTTTCATTAACGGAATCCCTAATTCTGATTGCGTTTTAAAAAGTCCCTTACTTAACGGATTTAAAAATTTCTTAATAAAATAAGCGCGATCAAAAGCATTAAAATTGGTATTCGATTTTAAATATTTTTTTCCATTTTCTAAAATCTGAAGTACTTGTTTAGCATTCGAAACAGATTGATCCTGAAGATAAACCTGATAATATTTTTCGATCGTTTCTAAAGATGCCAGTGCTTCGGGAAGAGAATTGAGCACAACAGGCGAATCAAAACCGGTGATTCCTAAAGTGATAATTCTGTAAACTTCTAATCTCATGGCGTCAAAAACATGCGCATCGGTTAATTCATTTGTATTAGAAACTTTTTCTAACCGAATTAAATTGGCCGATAAAACTCCTAATTCCTGAATTAACTCTTTTTTATTCTTTTTGTCATACTTCGGAAAAACCAGTTCTTCAACAACCTGGAATCCTTCCGGGTCAACCGTTATTTTGTCATTTTCTTCAAACTCCGGTATTGCAGGTCCGTTGATAGATTTAGAAACTGAAGGCGAATAATACTCACTGATCATTTCGACCTTTTTGTAATTTTGATGTGCTTCCAGAAATTGCCTCTGAATTTGGGCTTCGGTTGAATCTTCCTGTACTGAATATTTTAATTTGGCCACTTTTTCAACAAGTGAAGTAATATCTGCCTGAAACATTTCATTTACTTCCTGATGTTTGTTTTTTTTCTGACACGCAATAAAAATGATCAAAAACAACAAACAATATATTTTTTTCATGATGTAATAACGATTAAAAGAGGAATATTTAGAAAAGCAGAAACCACTACCTCAAATTGAAATAGTGGATAACTGTTTTATAAGGACTTAAAAATTTTATCTTGGTAAACCTTTTAAAACTAAAATTTGACTTGCCTGATTTTCTTTAGGACGATTTGTACCTCCATCTGGGCTAAGGTATTTTGCACCCGTCCAGGTATGTGGCTGAACACTTAACATAAAAGTATCATCAATACCTAACTGTTCTGATACATCAATCAATGCTCCATATTCCCAGTCACCAAATTTAGAAGTGCCACCAACGTTGTATTTTGCAGCATCAGCTTCTGTACGACGGTGATCTAATTCTACAACAACTTTCAAATCCTTTGTAGCAATATTGTATTGATAAATATACCCATCGTGAGTTTCGTCACCGTAACCGTTTGCATCTTCCTGAACATAAACATAATTTTTAGTCACACAAATGTTATCCGGATTCTGGAATTTACCAGCAATTCCGCTACGATTATCTCCATCAAGAATAACCTCTAAAGTTCCTTTTAAAGGATCAGCAACATCAAGATTTAATCTGTAAACTCTACCATATTTTGTTCTTGAACCATCTGCATTTGTACCCGTTGTAGCCTGACCCGTTGCGTTAAAATACAATTCACGGTCAGCAGCGTCTCCGCCTTTACGGTAATCTAAATCTTCAACACGACCAAATTTAATCGCTTTTAAAGTATTTACAGCAGCATTAATCTGAGCACCTGTAAGTGTAGTGTGGTTTTCAATTTTTACGAAAGATACCGGATAAGTTTTGCTCACTTCCATATCTTTTTCTCTTTGGTTCTCGTCATTTCTTTTTAGCATGTATAAAGAACCTCCAGTTAAATCACCAACAGTATTAGATAGATACATAAAAACCTGTCCGCCATAAGTTCCGGAATCGTCATCGCCGATAACTACTACTGTTTTTCCTTTATAAGCGGTAGCACGTAATGGTAAAGCATTCTCAGCACTCAAACGTCCAAATCCTGATAACTCTTTAGATACAGATGCTCCGCCTGCACTTGCATAAGGATCTAAAGCATGCGTGCGTGATTCTTCACCAGATTCTCCACATGTTAAATAAACCGGCCCAAAACCATGTTCTGCCTGAGTTGCCATTGTAGCACCACACAATCTCCATGTTCCTCCGTTTGAGTTTAACAAATATTCTCCTTTTGTAGGTTTAAATGTTTTGTCGAATGTAATTCTAGAAACAGCAAAGTTGTCTTCATTGTTAACCAAAAAAGTAAACGTACCATCAGCATTTTTTAATAAACCTGAACCATCTGCAGATCCTCCGAAAACAAACTTTGGAGTTTCAATAAATACGTCATCAGAACTAAAAAGAGAATAAATTTTTAAATTTTCGAAACCTGGTTTTGCTTTTAGTAAACTTGGCGTAACAGAGTGGTCTTTTAAGATAACACTCGTGGTTACAGCATCATCTTTTGAGTCGTTATTACAAGATGTAACCAGCGAACCCAGCATAATTAAAGGTAAAATAATTCGTTTCATGTAGCTTAATATTGGTTTTTATTTTTTGACAAAGTAAACGCCATCATTTTAACTAAAAATGACTTGAGTATTATCAAAAAAACAAGACTTTTACCACGATTACTACAGAAAGCGCAAAAAAATTAACAATAAATTAGTAATACAAAATACTCATAAACTTACATTAACATTAGAGCAAAAAAAAGAGCCTTATTTAAGACTCCTTTGTTAATTGCTTTTTGTAGACCTCTATATTGGCTTTTACTTTATCATCCAGTTCGGGTTCTTTAATATCGGTATGTTTTTGCATTTCTTCCCAGATAATTTTGGCTACAATATAACGGGCCATTTCTTTATCATCGGCCGGGACAATATACCAGGGTGCATAATCAGTTGAAGTTTTATTAATTGCTTCCTCATAATAGTTTTGATATTCCTCCCAATGTTCACGTTCTTTCAAATCTCCCGGAGAAAATTTCCAATGGTGTTTCTCTTCTTCCAGACGACGCAGCAAACGCTCTCTTTGCTCCTCTTTGCTCAAATGCAAATAAAACTTTAGTACAATCGTTCCGTTTTGCGAAATATGCTTTTCAAAATTATTGATTTGCTCAATTCTGTTTTCCCAAAAAGCTGGCGTAATATCATCTACCGAATTTATTCCCGGCAAATTCTCTCCTAAAATATATTCAGGATGCACTCGTGTAACCAAAACATTCTCGTAATGCGTACGATTAAAAATCGCAAACTTTCCTTTTTCCGGCAATGCAATATAATGTCTCCACAAATAATCATGCTCCAGTTCTGTCGAATTTGGCGTTTTAAAACTGTGTACCACAACTCCACGCGGATTAAATTCTTTAAAAACTTCTCTAATCAGACTGTCTTTCCCTGAAGTATCCATTCCCTGCAAACAAATCAAAACGCCGTATTTATTGTGCGAATACATAACATCCTGCAAGTCGCTCAGCTTTGCCTGAACTTTATCCAGCTTAGCTTCCTTTTCGTCATCGTCTGCATCGATGTTTAATAAAGTTGGAATCTTCTTTAATTTAATTTTATCTGTAACCTTAAAATCATTCGGGTCTATTGACTTCATATTTTTAAATTTTGTAATATAAATATAGTAATTTTACGAATTACGATTGCTATTGGAGATGTTATTCATTACAATTGCTGTCAGAGTTAAACAATTACTTTGAAAGAAGATTTATATGTTCATCAAAAGATAAAGTTAAAATGAAAAATATATTTCTAGTGTTCTTTTTACTTTTCACACATGAGGTTTTCTGCCAAAATGAAGAATATACAAATCCGGAAAAAGCATTTGTTGAAGTATTTGGAAAATGCTATAAAGATTTAAAACCAATTGAAGAGATAATAAATTTTATCCCTGAAAAGAAAGATGTGAAATTTTGTTCGCTATACCAATGTGTCTCAAGAATTGAATATGTCGAAAAAGAAAAAAACATTGAAAGTGTAATTCTAAAAAGAGCCGTAGAAATAGCTATTAGACTTTATAATGAAGGAACTCCAATATATTTAACATACGGAATGAATAGTTCCGGTCAAGCCGATCGGGATAATCAAATTTTGACAGATGACAATCATTTAGTGTATGTAAGTATTGCGGAATGTATTGTTTCGCATCCTTTAATGAAAATAAGTAAAGTAGTAAATAAAACGACTATGGAATTAATTAATAATTCTAAATCAATAAAATATAATGATAAGTAAAATTACAGTTGTTATTTTCATTTTATTAGGTTTTAAAGGACATGCACAAACTAATCCCGAAATTACAATAGATGATCTAGTAAGTAATTATATTCAAGAGCTTCAATCCAGAAAAATAGACACAATATGTATTTATGAAAATTATTGTATCGGATGTGAGTTAACATATAATTCTTCTAAAATATATGATGAAGAAACTTGTACGGATGAATTACACCAAGAACCTGCCTATATTTTTTGGAAAGAAAAAAGTAAGACTTACTTTTCTAAAATTAATTATTGCTACGAATACTCAAAAATTATACTTGAAAACGATACTTTTTGGCAAATTTATTTCTCAAACAAAACTATAATTGAAAACGAACTTGTTAAGCCATTTGAATATATAACTACAGAAAAGTCAAAAAAAGCAAAATATACACTAGCCGTAAGTAATTCAAGTTTTCAAAACTTAAAATTTATTACAAACGGAAATATAACAGAAAAACAATTTGATAATTTTGATTTACAAAAAGAAGAAAGAAACTTTGTAAACATTAATTACAAAAACAACATTAATCTAAAAAGTAAATTAATCGTTGATATTCTCGAAAAAACAACATCAGGAGCAGAAAAAAACAATACATTAAAAAAAATAAAGTCAAGATAACATAGACTTTCAAAACAACATTTCATGGAAAAATTCACTTTAGAAATACTATTTCAAATTATCGGAATCGGTTCTGCTTCCGGATTATTTTATAATAATGATGCACTTTACGTAATTGGCGACAACAGCGGGTTTTTATATGAATACAATATGCAGAAGCAGCAATTAAATCAACATGCATTAATTGACAATCCGACACAAAACATTCCCAAAAACCTAAAACCTGATTTCGAATCTTTAACCCATCATAATGATACACTTTATGTTTTTGGTTCCGGTTCAACCGAAAACAGAAATAAAATGATAGAATTTGATCTTAAAAGTAAATCAATTCTTCAAAAAAACAATTTAGTCGATTTATATGGCGTCATGCAAAGTTTCGGTTCTATAAAACCTGAAGACTTCAATCTGGAAGGTGCTATTTTTGATGGCGAAAACTGGTATTTATTCAATCGCGGAAATGGCATTTCAAACAAAAACACCATTTTTACGATTCATGCTAAAAATCTGGGTGAAGAATTTGCTTTGGTGGCAACCAATTATAAACTGCCAAAAATAAAAGGTGTTCGTTCCAGTTTTACCGATGCAATTTTGGTTGAAGACAAAATCTATTTCCTTTCAACCGCCGAAGACACGAAATCAACTTATGACGATGGCGAAATCCTGGGAAGTTTCATTGGCCGAATCGATCTTAAAACCATGAAAATTGATTTCACTCAAAAAATAACCTCAACCAATAAATTTGAAGGTTTGACTTTCTACAAAAAAGAAAACAACAAAATCGAGTTTCTGCTTTGTGAAGATAATGATACTGAAGTTTTAGAAACTAAGATTTATAAATTGACATTGCCTGTTAAGTAAAAACAATTTCTATGAAAAAAACAATTCTTTCATTATTGATAGTTTCTATTGTTTTAACAGGTTCGTATTTATTTTATAATTTTAAAAAGAATAAAGCTAAAGAAGAATACTTCAAAACATGGTCTCCAAAAGATTTGAATCCGAAGTCTTTTATTGAACTTTTCACCGAAGCTCATAATAAAAAACCATTAAACTTTATAACAATGACAGGAGAGTTTCCAGCAAATTGGGTAAAACCGGGAGATGTTGAATATTTAATTTCAATTTTAGATTCTAAAAAAAAATGTTGCGGTTATATGAACATATTTTCTTCTACCCTATTAAATGAAGATGCTGATGTTGGGGGTTTTGCTATAATTTTTATGGATTCTTATATTTCAAAAACAAAAATCAACTTAGGCTTAAATTGCAATCCAAAAACTGATAGAGAATCGGTTAAGAGAATAAAAAACTGGTATAAAAACTCAGTAAATAAAAACGAACACGATAAATAGTTTTTTTTGTAAATCTCTGTTATAAAATTATGATGCAAAGATTTTACAAAGATTAACGCATTTTATGTCATTTCGACGTAAGGAGAAATCACAATCGAAAATCGACAAAGGATTGACGCTTTTCTTTGCGGAATCCCGAGTGTGATTTCTCCTTACGTCGAAATGACAAGATTGCGGATAATCTGGCGTTAGACGCACTGCAGTGCGCCTCTACGATAAAACCTTTGTAACTTTGCCCCTTTGAACCTGAAAAAAAAATTATTTTTTTTCACCCCCTTCCCAACCTTTTTATCTTTTTAGTACTCTTTATAATTAAAAGAACAAAATTGTGATAAACGAAACGCTAATTTCCAGCTGCAAAAAAATGAGCCGCGATGCCCAGCGTCAGGTTTATGAGGACATGGCTCCAAAATTGTATCGCGTTTGCAAACGATACCTCAAGAAAGAAGAAGAGATTGAAGAAGCTCTTGCTGATGCTTTCTATACCATATTTACAAAACTGGACCAACTCAAGGAAGAAAAAGCCTTTGAAGCCTGGGCCAGAAAAATTACTGTAAATCATTGTTTGGCAACCATCAGAAAAAGCACCAATTTCAATATGTACCTTGATGATGTAAAAGTGCTTTCTCAGCCTTTTACAGAAGAAATGAGCGCTCTGGAAGAAGAAGATTTACTCAATTTATTAAACCATATTCCGGATGGATGCAAAACGGTTTTTAACCTTTTTGTTATTGAAGGCTTTGGTCACAAAGAAATAGCAGCGATGCTTAATATTTCTGAAGGCACATCAAAATCACAATTAAATGCCGCCAAAACCAAACTAAAAGAACTGGTTAATAAATTGTATTATCAAAAAGCAAAATAGTCATGGACAATCAAGATAAAATATTCGATAAGTTTAAAGAAGCGGCAGAAAATGCAGCACCCAAAGATTTTCCGGGAATGGAAAGCGTCTGGTCACGCGTTGAACAAAAACTCGATAAAAAAGAAGACAAAAAAACCATTGCATTATGGAAAAAAATTGCAGTTGCAGCTTCACTTTTATTAGTAATTTCGTTGGGTTATCAATTCCTAAAAACAGATAAAACAGCTGCTACAGAAACTCAGGAAGTGGTTATTCAGGAAAAAGAAAAAGCAACACAACCGGTTTTAGATGAAAAAAATACAATTCCTTCTGCTGAATCGGGAATTGTTTCTAATGAAGAAGCGGTTAAAATTTTAGAAAATCACCAAAAAAATAAAGAAAGTGTAGCAATTCAGGAACCTGCTCTAAATATGCAGACAGAATCTTATGCACCCGTTAGCGTTGGAACTGAAGCTGTAGCAGAGCCTGTAAAAGAGGAATCTTTTGAGGAAGAAAGCGATAAAGTACTTTCAAAAAAAGAAGTTACTCCACAAATGGGTTACTCCAGTTATCCTGAAAGAGAATCGGCAAAAGTTGCATACGCAGCCGCAGCATCACAAAAAGCTAAAAAAAGCAGTCCGTTAGTTGTACTAAACGGAAACGCAATGGCACATAGTGATGATGTTAAAAGAGATAAAATGATGCAGGCAGAATTGTCTAATGTTCAGCCGGAAAATGTAGATTCTCTGGTAATCTTAGATGAACCTTTGTACATTATTGACGGGATTTATTACTCTGAAAATGATTTATTTGGTAAAAATCCAACAAGCCCGTATGCACCTTTAGACCAACAAGAAATTAAAACAATCACGATACTTCAGGATTTGGAAGCCACTTCTAAATATGGCGAAAAAGGAAAAAAAGGAGTTGTTATCATTACTACAAAAACAAGAAAACCGACACCGAAAAAATAGTCTCCATAACTTTGTCAAAGTTTTAAACTTTGACAAAGTTAAATCTCAACCTAAATTTTAAAACTTACTAATATGAAAAGTGTAAAACTTATTTCATTAGCCCTTACTATGCTTATAGGTTTCGTGTCAATCGCACAGGAAAAACCGATTTTAAAAGATACAATTCAAAAACAAAATTCTAATACGCAAATAATAGTTTGTGCACCATCAAGATCTTCTGTAAACGAACCTTTATATATAATTGATGGAAGAGTAACCGATTCGAAACAACTTTCTAAAATCAACCCAAATGATATTGAAGAGATGAAAGTCTTAAAAGGGAATGAAGCTAAATTGATTTATGGTGAAAAAGGTATAAATGGTGTCATTGTTATTACACTTAAAAAGTAAGTAAAATTACAGTTATCTATTAGTTCATCCGATACAATTAATAAAAATTATATTACATTTGAGCTTTATTCAAAAAACAAATTTATATACCCGTATGAACCCAATTTTAAGCCAAAATCTATTTTTAGTAAAAGAACATGTCGGAATGTTTAAAGCCTCAAACAATTACGATATTTATAATCCTGAGAACAATCAAATTATCATGAATTGTCGTGAAAACAATTTAGGTTTCTTTACCAAAATGTTACGTTTCACAGAATACAAAAGAGCAACTCCGTTTAATGTTGAAATCACGACCGCAGCCGGAGAAAAATTAATAACTGTAAAGAGAGGAATCGCCATATTCAGATCGACTGTTGAAGTTCTGGATGAAAAAGACAGACTAATTGGAACTTTCAAACAAAAATTCTTTTCTATTGGAGGAAAATTTGAAATTCTGGATAAAAATGAAAAACCAGTTGCAACATTACAAGGAAAATGGACGGGCTGGGATTTTAAATTCTCTCATGAAAATAAACAATTGGCTCAGGTAAGTAAAAAATGGGCAGGAATGGGTAAAGAACTTTTTACAAGTGCTGATAATTATGTGCTTCAGATTGAAGAAACCATAGCACCGGAAAACCCATTAAGACAATTAATTTTAGGAGCTGTAATGTGTATTGATATGGTCCTGAAAGAATAACAAAAAAGTTGTTAAACTTAGATTAAGAAAACATTCGAAAGCATCATTTTAGTTTACAAAAGCTTATTTTTGTAAGAATTAAAATGATGCTTTTTGCATTGCTAAAAACAAAGTCATGACCGATTTAAAAAATAAAAATGCCTTTATTACCGGCGCAGGAAAAGGTATAGGAAAAGCTATTGCGATTGCCCTGGCAAAAGAAGGAGTTAACCTGATTTTAGTATCAAGAACTCAAAAAGATATTGAACAACTGGCGGATGAAGCTTCAAATTTGGGTGTAAAAGCTCTGGCTATTGCAGCTGATGTTTCTGACATAAATTCTATAAATGCTGCGGCAGAAAAAGCTTTGGCAGAATTCAAACATATCGATATTTTGATTAATAGTGCCGGAATAGCTTCTTTTGGAAAATTCCTGGAATTAGAACCGGAAGCATGGGAAAGAATTATTCAGGTGAATTTAATGGGAACCTACTATACAACCCGTGCCATTATTCCGAATATGATCGAAAGACAGACAGGAGACATTATTAATATTTCGTCTACTGCAGGATTAAACGGAAATGCTTTGACAAGTGCTTACAGCGCCTCTAAATTTGCCGTTTTAGGTTTAACTGATTCTTTGATGCAGGAAATGAGAAAACACAACATACGTGTTACTGCTTTAACGCCAAGTACGGTTGCTACAGATATGGCTAAAGATTTAAATTTAACTGATGGAAATCCCGAGAAAGTTATGCAGTCTGAAGATATGGCAGAACTAATTATTTCTCAGTTAAAATTAAACCGAAGAGTATTTGTAAAAAACAGCAGTATCTGGTCTACGAATCCTTAACAAAATAAATTCCAATACTAAAATTCCAAATTCCAAATACTTTCCATTTGGAATTTGGAATTTGTCCCGAGACTTCGGGATTGGAATTTTTAAATTTACTATGATGGAACAATATTTAAGACAATTAGTCGAAATAGAATTTACGGATAAAAAGCAAATTTTTACCGGGTTTCTTATTGACTATTCTGATGACTGGATCTTATTGCGAAATAATCCGGTTGATTATATTTTAGATGGTTTTGTAATTTTAAAAAACAAAAATATCCTGGCAGTTAATCGTGACCAGGATTTAGCTTTTACAGAAAAAGTAATTCGTTTAAAAGGTTTAAAAATCAATTCTGAAGACATTATTCCTATAAGAGATTTAAACACGATTTTGAATTTTGTAAATGACAAATATGGTGTTTTTCAAATTGCTAAAAAATCGGCTAAATCAGCTTATTTAGGAAAATTAATTTCACTAACAGAAGAAGAACTCTTAATTGATTTTCTGGACATAAGAGGTCAGTTTGGCGGAGAATTAAGTTTTAATCCAGAAAAAATAAGAGTTATTGAATTTGATACTGATTATATCAATTCTTTGAAACTTGTGGTTGCAGAGAATCAGAAATAATAAAAACAGAAAATCCTCTTTTAAAAAGAGGATTTTCTGTTTTTTGTCATTCTGAGGAACGAAGAATCACACTAGCAGTTCCGCATGCTGTGATTGTCAATCTTTGTAGAGTTTCGAGTGTGATTCTTCGTTCCTCAGAATGACAATACTTTATGTATATTTTTATTCTTCAACTTTGACAAAGCTATAAAGATCTAAATTTTAAGCTTCTGCCAATTTATTCAAAAACTCTAAACGAACACTTCCGTCTTCGTCGATTTTTGTCAAGTTGATTTCTTTCAAAGTATTTACCAATTCCGGATTCCATGGCGTTTTTACTTTTACGTAATTTTCAGTAAACCCATGAATGTAGCCTTCTTTATTTTCACTTTCGAATAAAACGGTTCTATTAGTTCCTAATTGACTTTCGTAAAAAGCACGACGTTTTTTTACCGATAATCCACGTAGCATTTTACTGCGTTTTGCTCTCACATTTGCAGGAACTACGCCATCCATATCAACCGCTTCGGTATTATCTCTTTCAGAATAGGTAAATACGTGCAGATACGAAATATCCATTTCGTTTAAGAAATGATAAGTTTCTAAAAAGTGCTCATCCGTTTCTCCCGGAAAACCAACGATAACATCAACACCTATACAAGCGTGTGGCATAACTTCGCGAATTTTATTTACACGATCGGTATAAACTTCGCGTAAGTAACGACGTTTCATTAATTTTAATATATCATTACTTCCCGATTGTAACGGAATATGAAAATGCGGTACAAAAGTGCGGCTTGTAGAAACAAATTCTATAGTTTCATTCTTCAATAAATTGGGTTCTATCGAAGAAATTCTTAAACGCTCAATACCTTCAACTTTATCTAAAGCCTGAACCAGATCAAGAAAAGTATGTTCGTGTTTTTTATTTCCGAATTCACCTTTTCCGTAATCTCCAATATTAACACCCGTTAAAACAATTTCACGGATATTCTGAGCCGAAATATCTTTGGCATTTTTAAGTACATTCTCTAAAGCATCACTTCTGGAAATTCCTCTTGCCAACGGAATAGTACAATAAGTACATTTATAGTCACAACCATCCTGAACTTTCAGGAATGCACGAGTTCTGTCTCCGATGGAATAACTTCCGACATAGAAATCAGCTTCAGCAATTTCGCATGAATGAACTTCACCCATGTCGTTTTTGCTTAAATCGTGAATATAATCTGTGATTTTAAATTTTTCTGTAGCTCCTAAAACCAAATCAACGCCATCAACAGCTGCCAATTCTTCCGGTTTTAATTGTGCATAACATCCAACAGCAGCCACAAAAGCTTTTTCGTTGAGTTTCATCGCCTTTTTTACAACCTGCTTAAATTGTTTATCAGCATTATCTGTAACAGAACAGGTATTAATAACATAAATATCGGCTACTTCTTCAAAATCTACGCGATCAAAACCTTCATCATTAAAGTTTCGTGCGATCGTAGAAGTTTCTGAAAAGTTCAGTTTGCAGCCAAGCGTATAAAAGGCAACTTTTTTTCTATTTTCCATAATTTGTCTTAAATTAATGAAATCGTTGTCAAAAAATTTAAGGGTGCAAATTTACAAACAATATTCGTAAAAGAAAATCAATAAGCCACTTCGTTTCAACATTTTGCCTATTAACTTAATTATCAAAAGCAAAAACAGGCTCAAAAATTGCATTTATTTTTAAAATTATTTTCTTCTTTAAATTTTATCTGAATCAAATCAATAAGAATTAAATGACAAACGATCGACAAAAAACACATTTCATCGATTAAATACATTTTTTTATGATTTAAATTGAAATTTTCTTACATTTATACTTGATTTAGAATTTTTAAAAAATCTAAATTTGAGATTGAAAAAATAGTAATAAAAAAATATTCATTTTTACTAACAAAATAGCCACAACAATTTTGAATTTCCCTCGTTATGTTGTTGCTTTGTTATAATAAAAGATGGGCAAGCCGAAACCCATAATTGTAGGCAAAAAATTAAAATTATAAACTCCAAATGAAATTATTTCTACCCGCGATCTGCCTAATGTTCTTAACCGCTTTCAGCTCACAGGCTCAAACTGCCGCTCCGGCAACTAATCCTTTCCCATCTATTAGTACTTTAACAAACTGGGCTAGTTTAAATTCGCAGTCACAATTTGATATTGCTATACGTGCTGTTGGTTTTAAATTTGAAGTAAAAGAACCAGGTGCAGAATCTACTGCTTACACTTATATTCGTAAGGTAACTGTAAACGAAGTAAATTATACTGACAGAATTGTATACAGAATTACAAACAATAATTCGGCAAGTATTATTTCGTTAGTAACTGCTTCTACAGATTTAGTTAGTTTATACACTCCTCAGTTAGCAACTTTTAAAAACAACAACTGTAAAACTGAAATGTCTAAAGACAAAAACACAACTTGCAGCTGTTATGAAAGTGCAAATTTTGCAATCGATCTTTGCGACGAGCGTGTAAAATTAACAATGGGTGATGGAAATAAATATTTCGTTTCTGTAGCAAAAAAATAATATCAAATACTTCAAATTATCATTTAAGTATTTCAACTTGGAGCTGTTTTCCAAATCTTTGTAAATTTTCAAATGAGATAAGTTTACAAAGATTTGGAACGCATTTCTTAGGTTCTACAAGTTTGGATTCTTTAGTTCGTACCAAACTTCCATTTCTTCTTCATATTCAAAATTGTTTACATATTTTAAACCCAATTTTTCGAGAATTTTTCTTGAATTATCATTTCCAGCATCTGCATAAGCATAAAGTGCGTCTGCTTTTAATTCATTAAATGCATAATCTACAAAAGCTTTCCCTGCTTCAGTTGCATATCCTTTTCCCCAATGTTTTTCATTGAAACGGTAACCAATTTCATAAAAATCTTTATGATTATTGATTTCATTAGTAATAAATTTTATTCCTGACCAACCAATAAACTCATTCGTTTCTTTCAATATTACTGCCCATCTTCCTGTTCCGTGATCTTTATATTGTTGTTGAATAAACTGAATGTATTCAAACGCCTGATCTATTCGCTTTAAAGGTTTTTTACCCACAAAAACATGCACATTTGGATTAGACTCCATCTCAAATAGCTTTTCTACATCAGATTCAAGGAATTCTCTTAAAAACAAACGCTCTGTTTCTATTGGCTTTTTCATAAAATTTTAATTCAATAAATATTTTTGCACTACTTCGGCAACTCCGTCATTGTTATTTGAAGCTACAATTAAATCAGCTTTATCACGTAATTCTGGCGTTACATTATCAACCCAAACTCCTAAACCGGCATATTCAATCATTGTTAAATCGTTTCCGGCATTTCCAACCGCAATAATCTCTTCCTGAAGGATATTTAGCTTTTTTGCCAAAAACTTCAAACTCGCCGCTTTATCAATTCCGTTTTGAGCTACTTCCAAAAAGAAAGGCTTTGACATTGAAACGCTTAAATGTGGCATTGTTGCTTTTAAATCACTTTCTAATTCTTTCAAATAAGAAGGTTCTTCCAGTAATATACATTTTACTGTTGGTTTGTTTATAGTATCTTTAAAACTGGCAACTTTAAGATGTGCCATACCGGTAATCTCTTTCTCAATTTCAATAAATTCCGAATCTGTTTCACTTATAATTTCATCATCCAAATAAGTTATTATGTGTGTTTTCTTTTTCACACTATAATCGTATAAATCATGAATTTGTTCTACAGTTAGTTTTTGTTCAAATAAAACAAGATCGTCTTTTACTCTGCTGACAATTGCTCCATTAAACGAAATCATATAAGAATCATTTATATCCAGTTCCAGCTCTTTTGCGTAAGCGGTCATTGCTGTAGTTGGTCGGCCAGAAGCCAAAACCACATAAACTCCTTTTGCCTGTGCTTCTAATAATACTTTTTTATTTAAATCAGAAATTCTGTGGTCATCTGTCAACAAGGTATCATCCATGTCGAGCACTATCATTTTATATTGCATTTTTTATATTTTCAGTTTTAGTGAATGTACTTTCAGAATTAATCTAAAAAAACTACTAAATACTAATTGACATTAAAATCAAAATCCCAATTTTCATCTTCTTAAGACCAAAAATTGGGATTGATTATTTATTTTAAAGACTCATTCTGAAATCTTCAATAACCGGATTTGCTTTTGCAAACTCCGTTTCCTGAATAAAAACCTCAACCGCTAAATCTGTACCGCCAAAACCGCCTAATCTTGCAGATTGAATATTATCTTTTTTTACTGTTTCTACTCCGGCTTCTTCTAATCTTTCTTGTAAAGCTATTGCTAAAACTTCACTTCCTGAGAACACTTTCATTAATCCCATAATCCTTATATTTTATTTTTAACGTAATATTACTTTTAAATCTTCCTGAAAACTTTCATTTTCATTCATTCCAATATGTCCTTGTCCTTTTAAAGGATAAAAATGCCCATTATCACCCATTATTTTCTTTAATCGAATTGAATTTTCAATCGGAATTAACTGATCGTCTATTCCATGAAAAATATAAATAGGCGCTTTTACTTTTGGTAGATATTGGTAGGTTTCTAAATGAAACTTCTTCATAAAATCAGGAAAAAACCGAACTCTGGTTCCTGACAATTCTGTAAAACTAAAATAAGGCGACTGCAATACTAAAGCTTTTGGTTTATTTTCTGAAGCTAGAATCGCTGCCAATCCGGAACCAATTGAATAACCGGCAATAATAATTTTATTCTCAGAATATTTTTGACATAACTTTTTATAAGCAACCGCGACATCTTTGTTGAGCTGTTCTTCATTTTCTATTTCACCTTCACTTTTCCCAAAACTTCTATAATCCAGAATAAAAATATCATATCCTAAATTAGTATAGGTTTTGGCAATCTTGCCCCAGGTTTCGAGTGTTCCTGCATTCCCATGAAGATAAAACACAAGCCCTTTTGTATTTTCAGACTTAAACAACAAACCATTTAAGTTTATGCCATCAAAAGATTTAATGTTTAATTCTTCGAACTTACTTTGATAATCAAATTGATATCCTTTTTCAAGAGCTGTACTCTGAAAAACCATTCCAACCTGATTAAAATAAACATAAGAAACGACTAGTACATAAATAACAACAAAAAACGTCAGTAACGCAATCGTCAAAAATTTAAGTGTTTTTATCATTTCCTAAAATAAATTAAACCTGATTATTCTTCTTCAACGTCGTCTTCCTCTTCATCAAGTTCTTCTTCACCTTCTTCATCCATATCAAAGAAATAAGGCTCAAGAAGCATTTTTTCTGCTAGAATATCGATTCTTTCCGTTAATGTCTCAGCAAAAATAATGCGTTGCGTTTTTGCGATACTGTTTGAAATACGCATAATCTTAGTTTCATGACGTAATTTCAGAATTGGATCTGCATCATCAAGGATAAACATTTTCAGGCGGTTTACATTATAACCGGCTGTAGAAAACATATCACTCAATTTAGTTGGAGTTCCAATTAGAACATCGATTCCTGTAGAAACATAATTCTTATCATAATCCATATCTCCTTTATCGTGAACTCCATAAACTTCCAGATTAGTATATTTTCCATACTTCTCAAAAAGTTCTTCCATTTCCAATACTTTTGCTTTGTCTTCCACAATAATCAAAGCGCGTGGAGATTCCTCTGTCTGTCCAGCCAATTGCTGAATTACATTCAAAACAATTGTCGTTGTTTTTCCACTTCCTGCCGGAGAAATAATCATACAATCTGCACCACTTTTTATGGTCGAAAAAGTTTCCATCTGCAAAACATTTGCTTCCGTCAAACCATTTTCAATTAAAGCGTCCTGTAATTTTTCGTTTATTTTTTTTAGTTTCATTTTTTTTATGCTTTAAGCTTTAAGCTATACGCTATAAGCAAAAATTATTTATATTTTCAATACCTTAAGCTTTAAGCAGTAGGCTCTTTAAAGACTTATAGCTTACTGCTTAAAGCCTAAAGCGCGAAGCATTCTATTTGCTTGCGAACATTTTTACATCTCCTTCTGAAATTTCATTTCCTCCTAAAATGATTAATCTTTCGATCACATTACGAAGCTCGCGAATATTTCCTGTCCAGTCGTATTCCTGTAATAATTTTATCGCCTGAATCGAAAATACTTTAACCGCATTTCCTTGTTCTAAAGCAATTTTTTGAGCAAAATGCAAAATCAAAGCCGGAATATCATCACGTCTTTCATTCAACGGCGGAACTTTAATTAAAATTACAGCCAGACGATGGTATAAATCTTCACGGAAACGGCCTTCGGCAATTTCTGTTTTTAAATCTTTATTCGTCGCCGCAACAACACGAACATCAACTTTAATGTCTTTGTCAGCCCCCACTCTTGTAATCATACTTTCTTGTAAAGCACGTAAAACTTTGGCTTGCGCCGAAAGACTCATATCACCAATTTCATCCAGAAAAATAGTTCCTTTGTCAGCTGCTTCAAACTTTCCTGCACGATCTTTCACTGCCGATGTAAAAGCACCTTTTACGTGTCCGAATAGTTCGCTTTCAATCAATTCACTCGGAATCGCCGCACAGTTTACTTCGATTAAAGGAAAACCGGAACGTTCACTTTTTTCATGCAATTGATGCGCTACCAATTCTTTTCCGGTTCCGTTTGGTCCCGTAATCAAAACTCTCGCTTCAGTTGGCGCCACTTTATCAATCATCACTTTAATGTGATTAATAGATTCGCTGTCGCCTATCATTTCGTAGTTTTTGCTAACTTTTTTCTTTAGAATTTTATTTTCAACTACTAATTGTTTTTTATCTAAAGCATTACGAACCGTATTCAACAAACGATTCAAATCTGGCGGTTTTGAAATATAATCAAAAGCTCCCAAACGCATGGTATGAATTGCCGTTTCCATATCACCGTGACCGGAAATCATCACCATCGGAATTTCAGGTTTTATCTTTTTCGCTTCTTCCAAAACCTCAACACCATCCATTTTTGGCATTTTGATATCACACAAAACCAAATCGTAGTCGTTGTTTTTTATTTTTTCAAGTCCGGCAACTCCATCTTCAGCTTCTTCAACCTGATACGAATCATTTTCTTCTGATAAGATTTTTACCAAAACTCTTCTGATCGCTGCTTCGTCTTCTATAATTAGTATTTTACTCATTTTTTTTTAAAGGTTCTGAGGTTCTAAGGTACTAAGGTTCTGAGGCTTTTTCAAGAGAAGCCTTAGCATCTCAGCACCTTAGAACCTTAGCACCTTAAAAAATTAATATTTAAGCCACTTATACAATTCTTTCCAGGTTGGTTTTTTGCCGTACATTAAAATACCTACGCGGTAGATTTTTGCAGCGAACCACACAACAAGGAAAAATGTAGCAAACAATAATGATACCGAAATTGCAATTTGCCACCACGGCACACCAAACGGAATACGCATTAGCATCACAATTGGCGATGTAAGCGGAATCATTGAAAATGCAACCGCAACTGTTCCGTGCGGATCATTTACTACTGTAAAAAATCCGATGTAAACACTTAAAATAAGCGGCATTAAAATTGGCAACAAAAATTGCTGAGAATCAGTTTGATTGTCAACGGCTGCTCCAATTGCTGCGTAAAATGAACTATACAGAAAATACCCTCCAATAAAATAAACTACAAAACCAATAATAATACTGGCAATTGGCAGATTCCATAATTCGGCAATATACATTTGCGCAGATCCCGAAAGTTCATGTTGCGCAGATTGCATTAATTCTGGTGATATCCTGGCTGTTGGACCAACATTAACTCCAAAAAATGCCGAAGCTGCAAACATTAATCCTAAACCAATAATAGCCCAAATCATGAATTGTAAAATTCCCGCTAACGAAGTTCCAACAATTTTACCAATCATTAACTGAAATGGTTTTACCGATGAAATAATGATTTCGATAATTCGGTTTGTTTTCTCTTCGATTACACTACGCATTACCATATTTCCGTAAATGATAATAAACATCATAATCAGATAACCAAAAGCGCCACCAATCGCAATTTTAATTTCATTTAAACCTTTCAGACTTTCTTCGCCCGAAGCTTTCACTAAATGAATATTAACCGCTGATTGTGCTTTCTGAATAGCCAGAGTATCTAATTTGGCGCTCTCCAGATTCAGCTTTGTAATTTTTGCTCCAATAATATCCTGTGTATTTTCAACAAAAGAAATACTCGGGCTGTTATTTGAAATAAATTCGATTTTACTTTCTAAATCTTTTGCTGAATTTGTTTTTGGAATAACAATTAAACCACTGAAATTTTCTTTTGTAATACTATCCTTTAAAGCTTTTACGTCTATTTCAGATAAATTATAATATTTAAATTCTGAACCTTTTTTATTTTCTTTTAAAAAATCGGCCGCAAAAAGTCCGGTTTCATCATGAATGGCAATACGTTTGGTTTCGGCTTTCATTGAACTTAAATAGCCAATAAAAACGGCTATCGCTACAAACAAAAGCGGACTCAAAAAAGTCATGACAACAAAAGATTTATTGCGGACTTTGGCAATAAATTCTCTTTTTATAATCAACGAGATGATACTCATAAATAATTAATTTTCAAATTTCAAATCCCAAATTCCAATTTTACAGGCTTGGATTTTGGAATTTCTATATTGGAATTTTTAAACTTTGTTTTCAGTTACCGTTTGAATAAAAATATCGTTTACACTCGGAATTTTTTCAACGAAATGCGTTACTTGTCCGCGTTGCGTCAATATATTCAATAATTCATTTGGTGTTGCATCTCCAATTTGAATATTTAATTTTAAATCATCGTTTAAGGATTTAAAATTAGCCGGAGAAACAGTGAATTTTTGTGTAATATCATACATCAAACCTTCAACATTGCTTGTCAGGATTCCAACTTCAAAACTATTGGTTTTAAACTGGCGTTTTACATCACCAACTTTTCCCTCAATCAATTTATTTGATTTGTGAATTAACGCGATGTGGTCACAAAGTTCTTCAACGCTTTCCATTCGGTGAGTAGAGAAAATAATAGTTGAGCCTTGTTCTTTTAATGCCAGAATTTCATCTTTAATCACATTGGCATTTACGGGATCAAAACCCGAAAATGGTTCGTCAAAAATTAGCAGTTTCGGTTTATGCAAAACACAAACTACAAACTGAATTTTTTGCGCCATTCCTTTAGAAAGTTCCTGAATTTTCTTGTTCCACCAACCTTGGATTCCTAAACGATCGAACCAGTAATCCAATTGTTTTTTGGCTTCGGCTTTAGAAAGACCTTTCATTTGTGCCAGATACAAACATTGCTCGCCTACTTTCATCGAACTGTACAAACCACGTTCTTCCGGAAGATATCCAATTGTCTGCACGTGTTTTGGCTGCAATCTTTCTCCATCCAAAATTACTTCACCACTGTCTGGCATTGTAATTTGATTTATAATTCTGATAAGGGAAGTTTTTCCTGCTCCATTAGGACCCAAAAGTCCATATATACTGCCTTTTGGCACATTTAATGAAACTTCGTTAAGCGCTACATAATCGCCATATTGTTTTACGACTTTATGTACTTCAAGTAAGTTGCTCATTTTGTTTTTTAGATTTTCTCTGTCACTTTACCCATTGTGGCTCAGCGAGTGTAAAAGTAAATAATTCGAAGCGAAATTGCGTTGTTTTACGCAAAAAACCCATTCTAATTTGCACTAGAATGGGTTTTTATATTTATCTGAACATCTTAGAAAAAGTTTCGATTATGAAAACATATCTTTTACTTTCTCAAAAAACGATTTCTCTGATTTCTCCGGACTTGGAACAAAGTGTTCGTCGGTTAAAGCATTTTCAAAGAATTGTTTTTGTTCTTTATTTAATGTTTTTGGAGTCCAAACATTTACGTGAACTAGTAAATCACCACTTCCGTAACCATTTAAACTTGGAATTCCTTTTCCTTTTAATCTTAAGATTTTTCCAGACTGAATTCCTTCTTCTAATTTAATACGAACTTTTCCGTTGATTGCTTCAATATCTTTTGAAGCTCCCAAAACTGCTTCAGGGAAACTGATGTATAAATCATAATGAACGTTTTCACCTTCACGTTTCAGGAATTCATGCTCAACTTCTTCAATTGCAACGATTAAATCACCAGGAATACTATTTCCGGGAGCATCGTTACCTTTGTTAGAAACTTTCAACTGCATTCCGTCAACAACTCCCGCAGGAATTTTGATTGATACTGTTTCATCTTCCTGAACCATTCCTTGTGCATCTGCCTCAGAAGGTTTTTTATCTAAAATCTGACCAGAACCTCCACAAGTAGGACAAGTAGATGCAGATTGCATTCTTCCTAAAATAGTGTTGGTTACACGCATAACCTGACCCTGACCATTACAAGTGGTACAAGTTTTATAGGTTACACCTTTGGCCTGAACTTTACGTTTTACTTTAACTTTTTTCTCAACTCCATTTGCAATTTCTTCTAAAGTCAATTTAACTTTAATTCGAAGATTGCTTCCTTTAGCGCGACGAGGACCTCCGCCTCCGCCTCCGAAACCGCCAAATCCACCACCAAAAATATCACCAAACTGGCTGAAAATGTCATCCATATTCATACCGCCATGACCTCCGCCAAAACCGCCAGAGCCATCAAAAGCCTGATGACCATATTGATCATACTTCGCTTTTTTGTTCGGATCACTTAAAACTTCATAAGCTTCTGCAGCTAATTTAAAGTTTTCTTCTGCCTCTTTGTCGCCTGGATTTTTATCCGGGTGATATTTTAAAGCACTTTTTCGGTATGCTTTTTTAATTTCAGCAGCATCAGCACTTTTTGAAATGCCTAGTATTTCGTAAAAATCTTTTTTCATAATTTAGGTTAAATTCCAATACTTAAAAAATTCTACATTCCAATTTAAAAAACTGTCCTACAGAACCTTACTTGCATTTTAGTTTCCAACAACAACTTTAGGGAAACGAATAATTTTGTCTCCTAATTTGTATCCTTTTTCAATAACATCAACAATTTTTCCTTTCAGTTTGTCAGATGGAGCCGGGATTTGCGTGATTGCTTCTGCAACATCAGCATTAAAAGCATCCCCTGCCTGAATTTCAACTTGCTCTAAACCTTTAGAAACTAAAGTGCTTTTCAGTTTTTCATGAATTAACTCTACTCCTTTTTTAAGGTTTTCATCGTCAGATTTGTTGATTTCTACTGCAGCTCTGTCAAAATCATCTAAAACTGGAAGCATTGCCAATAAAACTTCTTGGTTTGCTGTTTTAAATAATTCAAGACGCTCTTTTGAAGTTCTTTTTTTGTAATTTTCAAATTCAGCAAATAATCTCAAAAACTTATCTTTTTCGTGCGCCAAGTCTTTAGCTAATTGCTCCTCAACACTTAATTCTTCAACAATTAACTGCTCACCGTTGGCATTGTTCTCTAACGTTACATCGTCTAATTCCTGATCGAATTCTGTATTTTCCGTAGTCATATTACTTTTATTTTTAAAAATATTCTTAAACTTCATTTTTATTCCTTTTTGTGATTGCAAAAGTACTGCCAAATCTTATAAAATGTCAAATTGTCACTTTATTAATTATTAGACCTTTAAAAAGCAAACCTAGTCAATAAAAATTTATTATAATTTTAAGACTATTACGTTTTAGTTGTTGTACATTTGAGAGGCAAATTATTACCTATCAAAGTTGAATTTAAGGGTTGGCTTAGGCCTTATAAATAATTATTAATTCAAATTTACCTTATATTAAAAAAAGCTTCGCCTATAGAGACGAAGCTTTTTTTTATGCTTATACTATTTTAATTGCACGGGCGGAGGGATTCGAACCCCCATCAACGGTTTTGGAGACCGCTATTCTACCCTTGAACTACGCCCGTAACTCAAGGCCGCAAATTAAAAGCTTTTTTTCTTTACTGGCAATTTATTTCTTATCGATTTACAAAGATTTTAAGAGATAAAAACCAATCTATTTAAGAATCAAAACTATAACTCTTAAAACTTTTATATAATTTTAAAGCAAAGCGTTTTTCAATCCGTCAAAATCAACAGAAACCTGTTCTCCTGTCACTAAATTTTTAAGTGTATACGAGTTTGAAGCCATTTCCTGATCTCCGGCAATTACCGCAAACGGAATTAAGCGCTTATCTGCATATTGAAATTGTTTCCCCATTTTTACATTATCAGGATACAATTCTACTTTTATATTTTCTTTTCTTAATTGCTGAATTGCTTTTGAAGCATACAAAGCTTCTGCATCTCCAGAATTGATAAACATAGCTTTTGATGTTGCAGAAACAGTTTCAGGAAACAATTGCAATTCTTCTAAAACTAAATAAATTCGATCTAATCCAAAAGAAATCCCAACGCCGCTCATATTTTTCAAACCAAAAATACCAGTCAAATCGTCGTATCTTCCGCCACCACCAATAGAACCCATTGCAACCGTTTTTGGTGCTGCAACTTCAAAAATAGCTCCGGTATAATAATTTAAACCACGCGCCAAAGTCACATCAAGATCTAAAGTTGCTGTAGATAATCCTAAAGACGCCACATTGTCACAAATAAATTTAAGCTCTTCAACTCCTTTCATTCCTTCTTCTGAAGTTGACAATAAATCTGAAAGCTGATTAATTTTATCTGAAAATGTTCCTGTAAAACTAAAAAGCGGCTGCACTTTTACCAAAGCTTCCTCAGAAACACCTTTTTCGATCATTTCTTTTTTAACCCCGTCTTCACCAATCTTATCTAGTTTATCAAGAGCAACTGTAAAATCGATTAATTTATCTGAAGCGCCAATTACCTCGGCAATTCCAGATAAAATTTTTCTGTTATTGATTTTGATTGTCACACCTTCTAAACCTAAAGAAGTAAAAACAGTATCGTACAATTGAACTAATTCTACTTCCTGCCATAATGATTTTGAACCTACTACATCGGCATCGCACTGAAAAAACTCTCTAAAACGCCCTTTTTGCGGATTATCTGCTCTCCAAACGGGTTGAATTTGATATCTTTTGAAAGGAAATTCAATTTCGCTTTGGTGCTGCACTACATATCTTGCAAACGGAACTGTTAAATCGTAACGTAAAGCTTTTTCAGAAATTTTTCCTGTGAATTTATTCAACTCAATTCTTTGCTCTAAAGTTATTTTTTCAGCAGAATTTAGCTGTAATTCTTCAATTGATTCCGGCAATTCGATCTTACTTTTATTGTAGAAAAAATTACCTGAATTTAATATTTTAAAAATTAGACGATCCCCTTCTTCACCATATTTTCCCATCAAAGTATCTGAATTTTCAAACGAAGGTGTTTCGATTGGCTGAAAACCAAATTTCTCGAAATTAGCTTTTATAGTCTGAATAATATATTGACGTTTTGACACCTCTGCTGGTGAAAAATCTCTGGTTCCTTTTGGAATACTTGGTTTTGAAGCCATCTCTTTTATTTTAGATTGTTGATTTTAGATTTTAGATTTCTTTGAAACTAAAATACAAAACCTTTAAAATTAATTTATTTTTAGATTTTTTTGATTGTTGGTTCTTGCGCTTTCGACTTTATGACTTTCCAACTTTCGACTTAATTTAAATCGTCTGCAAATATCTTACTTTTTAAAATAAATAATAACACTTCGAAAACAAACTTGTAACAAAAACCGTATTTTCGTGACAAATTGGTCATGATGCTAAAATTATTTAAAGAAAATATCCGAATTGCTTTTGGTTCTATCAAAACACAATTACTGCGAACCATTCTTACTGTTTTAATTATTGCTATCGGGATTACTGCTTTGGTAGGAATTCTAACCGTTGTAACCGCACTTGAAAACACGGTTTCTACCAATTTTGCCTCAATGGGCGCAAATACTTTTAACATCAATCAATACGAAAATACGGTAAGAAATCGTGGCGGAAAGGAACGTGAAGTCATCAATCCGATAATTTCTTATCCGGAAGCTGTTGCTTTCAAAAACAAATACAAATATCCTTTTACCGAAACTTCACTTTCTTTTACTGCAACATCAAAAGCTGAAGTAAAATATTTAGATCAAAAAACAGATCCGGAAATTACTGTAGTTGGTGTCGACGAACATTTTATAAGCAATTCTGGTTTAGAAATAAATCTTGGCAGAAGTTTTAATCAGTTTGATATTGACAACAATACTTATTCCTGCGTTGTTGGATCTGATTTTGAGAAAGGTTTATTAAAAGATGTTAATCCAATTGATAAAATAATCTCTATTCGCGGTGCGCGATTTAAAGTTATTGGCGTTTTAAAAGAAAAAGGATCCACTTTTGGAAACAGTCAGGATTTAAGGGTTTTAATCCCTATTCAGGTTGCACGCTCTTTATTTACGGCTCCAAATATAAATTACACCATAAGTGTTATGGTTTCTAAAAAAGAACTTCTGGACGAAGCGGCTGACAATGCGACAAGCACCATGCGCAGAGTTCGTAAACTGAGCCCGGTTCGCGATAATAATTTTGGTATTGGCCGAAGCGATGATTTAATCAATAGAATTCTGGGAATTACAAAATACCTGGGATGGGCTTCCTGGATTATAAGTATCATCACCATTTTAGGCTCTTCAATTGCCTTAATGAATATTATGATTGTGTCTGTTACAGAACGAACAAGAGAAATTGGTGTTCGTAAAGCTCTGGGCGCAACAAAAGTAACCATTTCGGTTCAGTTTTTTATCGAAACTTTATTAATTGGACAAATTGGCGGTTTAGTAGGAATCGTATTGGGAATTTTAATTGGATTTGCTTTTGCAGGCATAATGAATTTTGCATTCGTAATTCCGTGGATGGCAATTTTTGCTGCCTTTGCGACCAGTTTTATGGTTGCTATAGTTTCCGGGTTATATCCGGCAATTAAAGCTTCAAAATTAGATCCTATCGAAGCTTTACGTTATGAATAAGTCCTCAATCACAGTTTATTCTAAAAAAAACTTTGACTGAAAATTAAAGCTAAATATTTGATTTAATCATACGATCATTATCGTAAATATCTTTTCGGAGTTCTGTGTTTTTGAAATCCATTTTCTCCAGCATTTCTTTAGTTTCAGATCCTAAATATTGATTAATTTCAAAATAAAGCTGTCCGTTTTCTAAAAGATTTTTCTTAGCTAATTCTGCAATTTTTTTATAGAAAATTAAGGCATTATTATCTTCCACAAAAAGAGCCAAATGCGGTTCATAATCCAGAACATTCTTTTTGATTTCTACTTTTTCTAAATTGCGAACGTAAGGAGGATTTGAAACAATAATATCATAATCAGACTTTAAAACTTCTAATTGCAATACATCTTTAAGCATAAAAGTTACTTCAACCTTATTATTTATCGCATTAAGCTTTGCTGTTTCTAATGCTTTTTTAGAAACATCAATTGCATAAACTTTTGCATTCGGAAGATTTTTAGCCAGTGAAATTGCGATACAACCACTTCCCGTTCCTATATCTAAAATCTTAATTTCTTTAGATTTATCAATCCCTTTATTTTCATTAATGATCCAGTCAACCAATTCTTCTGTTTCCGGTCTTGGAATTAAAACATTCTCATTTACTTCAAAATCCAAACCATAAAAACTTGTTTTCCCTAATAGATATTGAATCGGAACTTCCTTTTTTAGCTGAGCTAATAGTGAATTCCAAACTACAAAATCATTTTCGGCAAAATTTAATTCATGATTAAGCGCTAGATCAATCTGCCTTAACTTATGTTTATCTTCTAATATTAAATAGAAAAAACTCTCCGCTTCGTACGCATCGTAAAAAGGCGATAATTCTTTTATAAATTGTGTGCGGTATTGTTTAATTTTCATCTCGGTATTTGAGTATTATTTTTCAGCAAAGCCGATTTCCTTCTAAATAAGTCCGTTAAAATCAAATTTGTTACAACAGATCTTACAAAACTTTCAACATCCAAACCGGGCAAGAACTGTGCCCAGTATTTCCTAACGGAGCATTTAAATATTCAAAACCTGATTTTTTATATAATTTTTGAGCAGCCAGCATAAAAGGCATTGTCTCTATATAACATTTTTCAAATCCAAAACTTCTTGCCTGTTCCAGACATTTTTCCATCATCTGACTTCCAATTCCTAATCCGCGGGTTTCCGGTAAAAAATACATTTTTTGCAGCTCACAAATTTCTGCGGCACCATTCTCTAAAGGAGCAATTCCGCAACAACCCAAAATCTGCCCTTCCTTTTCTACCACAAAATATACAGATCTTGGTTTATTGTACTCTTCATACATTAAATCTAAATAAGGATCTGCATATGCTGTACCTACTTTTGGAATTTCCATTTCGTCAAAAACTGATCGTATTAATTTGGCAACTGCCTGATTATCTTCTTTCTTAATTGGTCTTATGTTCCAATTTTCCATATTCCTTTATTAATGTAATATAACTACAAAAGTAAAAATACTTTTTCGATAGAGTCTTATCAATCCTTATAACTATGAAGATTAATCACAAAATAACTATTTTTGTACCGTGAATATACATGAGAAATACATAAAGCGCTGTATCGAACTTGCTCAAAACGGTTTTGGAACTACTTATCCGAATCCGATGGTTGGAAGCGTAATTGTTTATGACAATAAAATAATTGGGGAAGGCTGGCATAAAAAAGCAGGAGAACCACATGCCGAAGTAAATGCGGTTCGTTCTGTAAAAGATAAATCGTTATTAAAAAAGGCTACTATATATGTAAGCTTAGAGCCCTGCAGTCATTTTGGAAAAACACCGCCATGTTGTGATTTAATTATTACTCATGAAATTCCTAACGTAGTTGTTGGAACTGTTGATCCAAATGAAAAAGTAGCCGGCAACGGAATTAAAAAATTAATTGCAGCGGGAGTAAATGTTACGGTTGGCATTCTAGAAAATGAATGTAACGAACTCAACAAACGCTTTTTTACTTTTCATCAAAAAAAGAGACCATATATCATTTTAAAATGGGCCGAAAGTGAAGATGGTTTTCTCGCACCCGAAAAACAAATTGATCAGGAGCGTAAACCTGTCTGGATTACGAATACTTATTCGAGACAATTAGTTCATAAATGGCGTAGTGAAGAGCAAGCCATTTTGGTTGGTACTCAGACCGTGATTGATGATAACCCAAAATTAAATACCAGAGACTGGGCAGGAAACAATCCTGTGCGAGTTGTTTTAGACCAAAACAATCGCATTTCAAAAGAGAGTTTTATTTTTGATGATACTGTAAAAACGCTTGTATTTACAAAATCGTCAAATAACCTATCCACAGAAAACACTACCTTTGTAGTAATTGATTTTAGTAAAAATATAATTCCTCAAATCATTGCGGTTTTATATCAAAACCAAATTCAGTCTATTATTATTGAAGGTGGTTTGCAAACTTTACAAACTTTTATCAACGAAGGTATTGGGGATGAAGCCCGCATCTTTATTGGTAAAACTACTTTTAATAAAGGAACAAAAGCACCAGTTATTCAAAAGCGAACTAAAACCAAAAGTTTTATTCAAAACGACGAATTAATATACCTTAGAAATCATGATTGATACTATAATTTTTGACTTCGGAGATATTTTTATCAATTTAGATAAACAGGCCACTATTTCGGGATTACAGAAATTAGGCTTAACGGAGTGGACTTCTGAATTGGACCGCCTGAATATCTTGTTTGAAACCGGAGACATTTCACATGATGATTTTCTTTCGGGCTTTCAAAAAGAACTTCCAAATGCTTCAATCGAAGAAATTCTAAAAGCATGGAATGCAATTTTGGCAGACTTTCCTCTCTATCGTTTAGAGTTTTTACAAATGCTGACTAAAAAATATCGTCTATTTTTATTAAGTAATACCGACTCTATTCATATTGAAACTTTTGAAAATGTAAGCGGAGTTTCGTTTTACAGTGATTTCTATCAATGTTTTGAAAAAGTCTACTTTTCATTTGAAATTGGAATGAGAAAACCAAACGCTGATGTTTTTCAATATTTAATCAATAAGCATGAACTATCCCCAAAGCGAACTTTGTTTATTGATGACAAAAAAGAAAACACAGATTCGGCTGCTGCTTTAGGATTCAATGTTTGGAATTTACAAGTAGGAGAAGAAGATGTTGTAGATTTATTTGATAAAAAAATACTATAACTTAAGAATATTTTACCGCAGATTAAAATGTTTTTTTTTAAATTCTTGGCGTATTTTAACCGCAAAGAGCGCTAAGTTTTACGCAAAGTTTCCAAAGGTTTGAGTTCATAAGAATACAAAGTTCGCAAAGCTTTATCATAATTATTACTAAAATAATTTGTGTAGATTCGTGCAATTCGCGGCAAAAAAAAAAACATTAAATACAATTTAGAAATTTACCTTTTGGAATTTAACGATACGTATCAAACTATTGCTTTTGAATCTGAAGAAGTGCTTTTTAAAGAAAAAGGCAGTAAATTCTTTGGTTATGCTTTTCCTATTGAAAGCGAAGAAGAAGTAAAACCAATTATTGAAGACTTAAAAAAGCTTCATCCGCATGCTGTACATTATTGTTACGCTTATCAATTAGGAACCGCGCCTAAAATATCGTACCGGGCTAATGATGACGGGGAACCAAGCAACACGGCAGGCGCTCCCATTTATGGTCAAATACAATCATTTGGACTTACCAATATATTGGTAGTTGTAGTTCGTATTTTTGGCGGTGTAAAATTAGGCGTTGGCGGACTAATCACCGCTTATAAAACAACCGCACAAATGACTCTTGATGTTTGTGAAATTGTAGAAAAGACCATTGACGTCCATTTTTTAATCTCTTTTGATTATAAAAACATGAATAAAGTAATGCGTGTTATCAAAGAAAAGAAACTGGAAATCACCTCTCAAGAAATGGAATTTGATGAAGTTTCCGGACTACCAATTGGCAAAATAACGACAAAAACACGAAAAAAAAATGCCGAATCAGTATTCGACATTTTTGATTTAATGTTTGAAATCGATATTAAAATTATATAAATTAACATTAAAACGCAGTTCGTTTTAACAATTATACTAGTGTTTTAAATAATTCTAAAATGTAATCTGGAGGGGCAGTTGGGCGACCTGTTTTTAACGAAATAAATACTAAAATAAACACTGCCGTTGTTAATAACTCATTCGCTTCATTATAGATCTCGCAATCAAATTCAATCTTAACAGACGACTGACTTTTGAAAGTGGTATGAATTGTTAAGAGCTCATCATAACGCGCTGATTTTTTATAATTAATTTGCATTGAAACAATCGGCAATCCAATACCGCTTTCTTCCATGCTTGCATACGAAATCCCTTTATTTCTAAGCCATTCCACGCGTCCGATCTCAAAATACGGTACATAATTTCCGTGATAAACGACGCCCATTTGGTCGGTTTCTGAGTAACGAACACGCACTTGCGTTTGATGATTTTTCATTATTTATAGATTAAAAAAAATTAAATTTTTAAAGTTCACTTACAACATTTTTTTATAAAATTAGAGTCCAAAATATTTTTTTTTACAGAAATTTGTTCACATATTTGTTATCCCGAAATACGGAAAAAATTTACTCCTTTTTTATTAGGAGAATCTTTATCAATAATAAAAAACTTATCTGAATCTATGACTAAAACTGCTCAATCGGTATGGGAAAACTGTTTGTCCTTTATAAAAGACAATATTCAAGATCAAGCATATAAAACTTGGTTTGAACCAATCAAATCAGTTGAGCTAACCGACAACGCATTATATATTCAGGTACCTAGTAAATTCTTCTACGAATGGCTGGAAGAACATTACGTTAAATTATTGAAAGTTGCGCTTACCAAAGAACTGGGAAAAAACGCAAAGTTACTCTATAAAATTAAAATGGAAAACACTTATGGAAACAAACAGCCGTTTACCGAACAGCTGCCAAGTTCCAACAGAGTGCCTATGAAACCGCAAGAGGTTGATGCTCCGTTTAAAAACTTAAATCCAGAGCTTAAAAATCCTTTTGTAATTCCGGGAATCAGAAACCTGAAAATTGAATCACAACTAAACCCTAACTACAGTTTTGACAATTTCCTGGAAGGAGATTCAAACCGTTTAGCCCGTTCTGCAGGTATGGCTGTTGCCAACAAACCTGGAGGAACTTCTTTTAATCCATTATTAATTTTTGGAGGAGTTGGTTTAGGAAAAACACACTTAGCACACGCTATTGGTGTTGAAGTAAAAGATAAATACCCTGAAAAAACGGTTTTATATATTTCTGCCGAAATTTTCACACAACAATATATTGACTCTGTAAAAAAGAATAATCGTAATGATTTCATTCATTTTTATCAGCTGATTGATGTTTTAATTATTGACGATGTTCAGTTTTTATCTGGTAAATCAGGAACTCAGGACGTTTTCTTCCATATTTTTAATTACCTGCACCAAAACGGAAAACAGGTAATTTTAACTTCAGATAAAGCTCCTGTTGATATGCAGGACATTGAACAACGTTTATTGTCTCGTTTTAAATGGGGATTGTCTGCAGAATTGCATCAGCCTGATTACGAAACACGTATTTCAATCTTAAAGAACATTCTTTATCGCGATGGTGTTGAAATGCCAGAAGATATATTAGAATATGTTGCTCGCAATATCAAATCTAACGTTAGAGAACTTGAAGGCGCAATTATTTCGTTAATCGCTCAGTCTTCTTTCAACAAAAAAGAAGTTACGATTGAACTTGCGAAAAGCGTTGTAGAGAAATTTGTTAAAAACGTAAAGAGAGAAATCTCTATCGATTATATTCAAAAAATTGTATCTGATTATTTCCAATTAGATATTGAAACACTTCAATCTAAAACCAGAAAGAGGCATGTTGTACAAGCGAGACAATTGGCCATGTTTTTTGCAAAGAAATTCACTAAGGCTTCTTTAGCAAATATTGGTTCACAAATTGGAGACCGCGATCACGCTACCGTTTTACATGCTTGTAAAACAGTTGACAATTTAGTTTCTACAGACAAACAATTCAAAAAATTTGTCGAAGATATCAACAAAAAACTAACGCTATAAACGCGAATCATGCCAGTAAAAATTTTAATGGTTTGTCTTGGTAATATTTGCAGATCTCCTTTAGCCGAAGGAATTTTAGCATCAAAGTTACCTCAGGATAAATTTATTGTAGATTCTGCCGGAACCGGATCCTGGCATGTAGGCCATGCACCCGACAAAAGATCTATAGCCGTTGCCCAAAAAAATGGTTTATGCATCGACAATCAAAAAGGCAGGCAATTTAAAACTTCTGATTTTGATGAATTTGATTATATCTACGTCATGGATAATTCAAATTACCGCGATGTCACTCAACTTGCTAAAACACCGGAGCACAAGAATAAAGTTCATTTGATTTTAAATGAATTATTTCCAGATGAAAATGTTGATGTTCCTGATCCTTACTTTGGAGCCGTTAATGGTTTTGACAATGTCTACGAAATGCTGAACGAAGTAGCAGACATTATTGCACAAAAACTGATCAAAAAACATTCATAAATTCTCAATGTATTTTAATTATTAAAAGTAATAATTGAAATACATTTTCTTTTTAAACACTAAAATACTATCAAATGAAACTTCCAGGAAAATTATATTTAATTCCAACAACTATGGGCGAAAGTGATCCTATGGATGTTTTACCACAAACAGTAAGAAGAAGTATAGAATTAATAGATCATTATATTGTAGAAAACGACAAAACGGCCCGAAAATCAATAAGAGCAGTTTATCCCGAGAAAAAACAATCTGAACTGGTTCTTTTTACCCTTAACAAACGTACAGAGCCAAGCGAGCATTTAGATTTCATCAAACCTTTATTAGAAGGAAAAAATATGGGTTTAATGAGCGAAGCCGGATGTCCGGGTGTTGCAGATCCAGGTGCTGTAATTGTAAAACTAGCACATGAAAAAGGAATTCAGGTTGTACCGTTAGTTGGTCCTTCTTCTATCCTATTAGCTATGATGGCTTCTGGAATGAATGGTCAGAGTTTTACTTTTAATGGTTATTTACCTATTGATAAAGACGAGAAAAAATTGGCAATTCGTCATTTCGAGAAATTATCCTCTGATAAAAACCAGTCGCAATTATTCATTGAAACTCCATACAGAAACAATAAACTTATTGAAGATCTTTTGCAGATTTTAAATCCGTCAACTCATCTTTGTATTGCGACAGATATTACTTTGCCAACAGAATTTATCAAAACTTTGAAAGTTGCCGATTGGAAAAAGTTAAAAATTGATTTACATAATCGACCAACGATTTTTATTATTCATAAAATGTAATTAATCTAAGAGAATGAAAAAGATTTTGATGTTAATTTTGATTTTGATCTGTTTCACACAATGTAATTCTTCTACAAAAACTAAAATTTCAAAAGAAGATCAAACAGAACAGAAAATTGCTAAAGAAAATAACTTTGACGAATCTCTCAATAAAGTTGAAAAATCTATTAATAATAATGAAGTTCAAATAAAAAAAGACTCCACAATATACGATATTGATTCAATTGATGTAAAACCTGATTTTGAGGGAGGAATAGAGAGATTTCAGAAATTTATTAGATATAATTTCAAATATTACGAAGAAGAAATTCCGGTAAAAGGAATAGTTGAAGTAAATTTCGTAGTAGAAAAAGATGGCACTTTGAGTACTATAAAAGTAACTAAAGACGTCGGTTATAACACAGGAAACGAAGCAATTCGTGTATTAAAAAAAGCCCCTAAATGGATTCCTGGAACTAATAATGACAGACTTGTCAGGGTACTTTATCACTTATCGATCCCTATGGATAATTCATATAATTATCAAGATTAAGCCTTATATTCGATTCAACCAACAGCTTCATTCTAATTTTATTTTATCATGAGCAAACTTCCAAATGTCACCACAAGCATCTTTACGGTAATGTCAAAAATGGCAACTGAATATAATGCTATAAATCTTTCGCAGGGATTTCCAAATTTTCCTGTTGACGAAAGACTGACCGATATTGTGGCAAGATTAGCAAAAGAAAATGTGCACCAATATACACCAATGGCAGGTTATCCGCCGTTGATGAATCAAATTTCAAAATTAATTCAGAGTTCTTACAACAGAATTATCCATCCTGAATTAGAGCTTTTGGTTACAGCTGGAGCGACGCAGGGAATTTTTACCACTATTTTGGCTTTGGTAAAAGAAAATGATGAAGTAATTATTCTGGATCCAAGTTATGATTCTTATGAATCTCCGGTACTACTTTGCAAGGCAAAACCAGTTCGTGTACCTTTAAACAATGATTATACGCCAAACTGGGAAACTATCGAAAAGTCCTGTTCCGATAAAACCAGAATGATTATCATCAATAATCCACATAATCCGACAGGAAAGATTTTAACAGAAACTGATTTTCTTCAGCTAAATATCCTTTTAGAAAAATATCCTGATATTATTGTTCTGTCTGATGAAGTTTACGAATATATTACTTTTGAAGAAAAACATATTTCGGCACACACAAAAAGTTTCCTTATCGATCGATGCGTAATGGTTTCCTCTTTCGGGAAATCATTTCATATTACGGGATGGAAAATTGGTTATACAATTGCTCCGGAATATTTAATGAAAGAAATAAAAAAAGTACATCAGTTTTTAGTTTTCAGCGTTAACAGTATTTCTCAATTTGCCATTAGCGAATATCTAGACGTTGTCGATGTAAACTTACTTGGGAAATTCTATCAGGAAAAACGAGATTATTTTCAAAAACTTCTTCAAAACAGTCGCTTTGAACTTAAACCTTGTGAAGGAACTTATTTTCAGGTTGCTTCTTATGCCAATATTTCAAACGAGGATGATGTAACTTTCTGTAAAAAACTAATTACAGATCATGGTGTTGCCGCCATTCCAATTTCAACTTTTTATTCTGATCATAAGGACCAGAAATTAATTCGTTTTTGCTTTGCCAAAGACAATTTCACTTTAGAGAGTGCCGCAAAAAAACTGTGCGAAATATAAAGTTTATTAAAATTTTATAACAATATTATGCGTGCATCCTATTTTTTTAATTAATATTGTAAAAAAAGAAAAGTATGAGCTATACAGATAAAATGTTACGTGATGATGCTTTAAAAGGCAAAGTTATTGTTGTTACAGGTGGCGGAAGCGGATTAGGCAAAGCTATGACTAAATATTTCCTGGAATTAGGAGCTCAGGTAGCGATAACTTCAAGAGATTTAGAAAAATTAAAAGCAACTGCTACAGAACTTGAAAATGAGACTGGCGGAAAATGTTTACCTCTTCAATGTGACGTTCGTCATTATGAAGAAGTAGAAAATATGCTTCAGGAAACTTTAAAAGTTTTTGGTAAAGTAGATGTTTTATTAAACAATGCAGCTGGAAACTTTATTTCTCCAACTGAAAGATTGTCTGCCAATGCTTTTGATACTGTTATTGATATTGTATTGAAAGGTTCTAAAAACTGTACACTTGCTTTTGGAAAACACTGGATCGACACTAAACAAACATCGGCTACGATTTTAAATATTGTAACTACTTACGCCTGGACAGGTTCGGCTTATGTAGTACCAAGTGCTACTGCAAAAGCAGGAGTTTTGGCCATGACAAGAAGTCTTGCTGTAGAATGGGCAAAATACGGAATTCGTTCTAATGCGATTGCTCCGGGACCATTCCCTACAAAAGGCGCATGGGACAGATTATTACCGGGAGATCTTGCTGAAAAGTTTGATATGGCAAAAAAAGTTCCATTAAAACGTGTTGGTGACCATCAGGAATTAGCCAATTTGGCGGCTTATTTAGTTTCTGATTTCTCTGCTTATGTAAACGGAGATGTAATTACAATTGATGGAGGCGAATGGTTAAAAGGTGCCGGACAATTCAATCTATTAGAAGCAATTCCTGAAGAGCTTTGGGATCAGCTAGAAATGATGATAAAAGCAAAAAAGAATAAATAATTACAAGTGCTTACTAAACTCAGAATATTTTATTAAAACTATACTGATTGCACAAAATCCCGAGAGTTAAGCTTTCGGGATTTTTTTATGACAAAATCAATGTTTTTAACCATTTAAGTGATATAAGTTCAGTTAAGGAATGTTTTACTTAAAAAATTTTCTACTAATTTTTACATATACAACTTATATGGTTTAAATAAATAATATGTTAATACAAATCACTTAAATTATTATTTTTGTCAAATAATTATATAACATCAAATTTATGCTCATTATTGGACTTGCAGGAGGAACAGGAAGTGGAAAAACAACAGTAGTACACCAAATCATGAACGAATTACCAGACACTGAAGTTGGCGTAATTTCTCAGGATTCGTATTATAAAGAGACAACCAATTTGTCTTTTGACGAAAGAGCATTAATTAATTTTGATCACCCGCGTGCTATTGATTTTGAATTGTTAGTAAAACATTTAAAAGCGCTAAAAGCCGGAGAAACAATTGATCAGCCCGTATATTCTTTTATACAACACAACAGAACTGATGATACCGTTTCAACTCATCCTAGAAAAGTAATGATCGTTGAAGGAATTTTAATCTTAACAAATCCGGAATTACGTGAAATGTTCGACATTAAAATATTTGTTCATGCAGATTCAGACGAAAGATTAATACGTCGTTTAAAAAGAGATATTTCAGAACGCGGACGTGATATTGATGAAGTTTTAAACCGTTATCAGAACACATTAAAACCTATGCATGAGCAATTTATCGAGCCATCAAAAGCTTTTGCTGACATTATCATTCCAAATGACAAATACAACACAGTAGCAATTGACGTGGTTCGTGCTGTAATTAATCAGCGAATTTTATAATTTTTATCGTAAATTTAAACCATAATAATTAGGAGCTGAGTGCTTTGCCAATTCGTTTCACTCGTGTCCCGCTTTCGCCTTTATCTTTTTATGTCGGCCGCGGCTGACATAAAAAGGATACCGGCTTTATCGGGGCTAAAAAAAAACAATCAAATTCAAAAGAAATATTCGTTTAAAAATGAAATTAAAAAATCCGTATAAAGGCAAAAAATGGTACAAATACCTTGGCAATAAGTATGTTTGGGTTTTGCTGTTTTTTATTGTCTGGATGCTATTTTTAGACAACTACTCTTATTTTGATCATCGATTTCTTGATGGTCAGATAAATGAATTACAGGATAATAAAAAATATTATCAGCAAGAAATAAAAAAAGATCAGGAACAGATAAAGCAACTCAAAAATCCTGAACAAATAGAAAAATATGCTCGCGAAAAGTACTTTATGAAAAAAGACAGCGAAGATATTTATATCATACAATTTGAAGGAGATACCATTCAAGATAAAGAATAATTAGAAAAAACACTCAATGGCCACTACCCTGTTCAACGATTTCAATCCGATTTCATCCAAACAATGGAAACAAAAAATTCAGTTTGAACTGGATGGAGCTGATTATAACGAAACGGTTATCTGGAATTCTCCCGAAGATATTCAGGTAAAACCTTTTTATCACTGCGATGAGTTTACTGGTGCTTCATCTGCAGAAACTCAGGTCTCAAATTTTACTATCTGTCAAAATATATTTGTTCATGATGTCGAGAAATCGATTCACAGGGCCATAAATACTATCGAAAGAGGTGCTGAAAGTTTACGTTTTTCAATAGAAAATGAAAATATTGATATTCAAAAACTACTTGAAACTCTTCCTTTAGAAAACAGAATCGTTTACTTTAATTTGAGTTTTATTTCAATCGATTTCGTAAAAAAACTGGATTCAATTGCAATACAAAAAAAAGCTACTTTTTTCTGTAATATTGATCCAATTGGTCATTTTGCCAGAGAAGGAAACTGGTTTACCACATCGGATAAAAATAATTTTGAAACACTCGAAAACATTTCAAAAGCGACAACTAATATTTCACTATTAAGTATTGATTTAGGTTTGTACCAAAATGCCGGAGCCAATATTACACAGCAAATTGCTTACAGCTTAGCACATGCAAACGAATATTTAAATCGTTTACCCAATATTGTAACTCCAATTGTTTTTCAGGTATCGATTGGAACGAATTATTTCTTTGAAATTGCAAAACTTCGCGCTTTACGAATGCTTTTCAAATTAATTGCTGCGGAATACAATCCAAATATAAAATGTCATATTCTCGCAACACCAACGAAACGTAATAAGACTATTTACGATTACAATGTTAATATGCTTCGTACTACAACTGAATGCATGTCGGCAATTTTAGGAGGTGCAGATTCTATTGCCAATTTGCCTTATGATGCATTATACCATAAAGACAATGAATTTGGAGATCGTATTGCCCGGAATCAATTGCTAGTTCTTAAACACGAAAGTTATTTTGACAAAGTAAATAATCCGGCTGATGGCAGTTATTATATCGAAAGTTTAACCACACAACTGGCAGAAAAAAGTCTTACTTTATTTAAAGATATTGAAGCCAATGGAGGATTCTTAAAACTGCTGAACGACGGAACGATTAAAAAGAAAATTCAGGAAAGCGCTAATAAAGAACAGGATTTATTCGATTCTAAAAAAGAAGTTCTATTAGGAACGAATAAATACCCCAATAAAGAAGACAAGATGAAACACGATTTAGAATTGTTTCCTTTTGTAAAAATTAAACCAAGAAAAACATTAATTACACCGATAATAGAAAAAAGATTAGCCGAGAAACTAGAACAAGAACGTTTAGAACTTGAATAAAAATTATCGAATCGCCAAATTGAATATAAATTAAAGTAATTATGGAAGCAATAAGACAAATTATAACAGTTAAAAATCATTCTGTAACTGTTATTCTACCTGATGATTTTATAGCAGACGAAGTAGAAGTAATTATTTTACCTATTCAACGTGACGAATATAAAACCCCTCAATGGCAAATTGACCTAGTTAGGGAAAGAACAGAAAACTATTTAAAAAATCCAAAAAACGCTTCAGCTATTGATGATTTTTTAAAAGAAATTGAAAATGAATTATAAAATAATAATTATTCCAGAAGCAAAAGCTGATTATAAAAAATCTTTACTCTGGTATAAAGTTATTAATTCAAATTTAGCTCGAAAGTTTAATGATTCGTTCAAGGAAAGTTTAACAAGACTTAAAAATGATCCACTACTGTTTCAAATAAAATACGACAATACCAGAATCATATTTTTTAAAATATTCCCGTACGCAATTCATTATTCTATTTATCAAGATAAAATCGTAATAAAATCCATTTTTCACACGTCCAGAGATAGTGATTTGAATTTATTCTAAAATTTGTTACAATTGAGAAAAGACCTTAAACATATAAAATTCGAAGTTAAACGTGAAACATTGGAAGTTAATTCAACTTCTGATAACTTCACCACTGCAGAAGGAATTGAAATCAAAAAAAACTATTCAGAAAAAGATCTGGAAGATTTAGAATTTCTTGATTTCGGAGCTGGCTTTGCTCCAAACTTACGTGGGCCTTATGCAACAATGTACGTTAGACGTCCATGGACAATTCGTCAATATGCCGGATTTTCAACCGCAGAAGAAAGTAATGCTTTTTACAGAAGAAACCTTGCTGCCGGACAAAAAGGATTATCTATTGCTTTTGATTTACCAACGCACCGAGGTTACGATTCAGATCATGAAAGAGTCGTTGGTGATGTTGGAAAAGCCGGAGTTGCGATTGATTCTGTTGAAGATATGAAAGTATTATTCGATCAGATTCCATTAGATGAAATGTCAGTATCAATGACTATGAATGGTGCTGTTCTGCCTATTATGGCCTTTTATATTGTTGCAGCCGAAGAACAAGGCGTCTCCCTGAATAAACTGTCAGGAACAATTCAAAATGACATTTTGAAGGAATTTATGGTGCGTAATACTTATATCTATCCGCCAACACCTTCTATGAAAATCATCGCTGATATTTTTGAGTTTACCAGCAAAAAAATGCCAAAATTCAATTCTATTTCGATTTCAGGTTATCATATGCAGGAAGCCGGTGCAACTGCAGATATCGAATTGGCGTATACACTAGCAGATGGTTTAGAATACATTAGAACCGGATTATCCACGGGAATGTCAATTGATGAATTTGCCCCTCGCCTTTCTTTCTTTTGGGCTATTGGAATGAATCATTTCATGGAAATCGCTAAAATGAGAGCCGGTCGAATGATCTGGGCAAAATTAATTCAGCAATTTAATCCAAAAAGCGATAAATCCTTAGCTCTTAGAACCCATTGCCAAACTAGTGGATGGAGTTTAACAGAGCAAGATCCTTTTAACAATGTAGCAAGAACTTGTATTGAGGCTACTGCAGCTGCATTTGGAGGAACGCAATCATTGCATACTAATGCACTTGATGAAGCAATTGCACTTCCAACTGACTTCTCAGCCAGAATTGCCCGTAATACTCAAATATTTTTACAGGAAGAAACTAAAATTACCAAAACAGTTGATCCTTGGGGAGGAAGTTATTACGTTGAATCATTGACTAATGAAATCCTAAAAAATACCTGGAAACTAATCGAAGAAGTTGAAGAATTAGGTGGTATGACAAAAGCTATCGAAGCGGGAATTCCTAAACTTAGAATCGAAGAAGCTGCTGCAAGAAAGCAAGCAAAGATTGATAGCGGCCAGGATATTATTGTTGGAGTCAACCAATTTAGATTAGAAAAAGAAGATCCGTTACATATTTTAGATGTCGACAACCAAATGGTTCGTAAACAGCAAATTGAACGACTTACTGAAATAAAAGCAAAAAGAAATACTGAAAAAGTAAATCAATCACTGGAAAAATTAATTCATTGTGCCGAAACCGGAGAAGGAAACTTACTGGAAATTGCTACCGAAGCTGCACGCGAAAAAGCAACATTAGGAGAAATTAGCGATGCTCTTGAAAGTGTTTTCGGCAGATTTAAAGCACAAATTAAATCCTTTAGCGGTGTGTATAGTGCAGCAATAAAAAATGACGAAAATTTTGAAAAGGCTAAGCAATTAGCAGATGCTTTTGCAAAACAAGAAGGAAGGCGTCCAAGAATTATGATTGCCAAAATGGGACAGGATGGACATGACCGAGGTGCAAAAGTTGTGGCAACAGGTTATGCCGATGTAGGTTTTGATGTAGATATAGGTCCGCTTTTTCAAACTCCTGCCGAAGCTGCAAAACAAGCAGTTGAAAATGACGTTCACATTTTAGGAGTTTCTTCTTTAGCTGCGGGGCATAAAACATTAGTACCGCAGGTAATTGAAGAACTTAAAAAACATGGTCGTGAAGATATTATGGTGATTGTGGGTGGCGTAATTCCGGCACAGGACTATCAATATTTATTTGATGCTGGTGCAGTAGCCGTTTTTGGTCCCGGGACTAAAATTAGTGAAGCAGCCATTCAAATTTTAGAAATCTTAATTGACTAATAGGAATAAAAAAATCCCGAATATTTCGGGATTTTTTTATTTTCTTTTCATTCTTAATCGTTTACTGTGGCATTACTATCTGCCTCAATATACGAAAGATCATATCCTCCAAAAGCTTTTAAATAACTCTTTAAAGAAGTTCCGTAGGCATCTCTAAAATGTCTGTTTCCTTTGTTCTTAAAAAAGTTTTTTACTGAACCAGCGCCTCCAAGATGTGCAGCGGCCAAGATACCAGATTCGGTAATTTCAATACCGCTAATAATTTGCCCTTCATACTTTTGAATTTCATTACGTAAAATCCATTTGTTTTTGGATAGCAATGCAATAAAAGCTTTTTCTTGTAAAGCCGGATCTTTTAAAAAGTTTTTGTTGTTTTTAATACCAATAGCCCTTAAAGCTTCTGCTCCAAATTGATATTTCCCCATATAACCAAGTGAATTTACCAAACGGTATTTTCCTTGTGATTCTTTAAAAGCAACTGCCTCTTTAAAGCCGATTAAATGGTTTCCTGTGTATGGGAAGTTTAAATTAGGATAATCATCCTTTTCTTGTGATGGGAACATGTATTCTGTTCCATCTGTTTTTTCTGTTAGAAACCAAGGCTTGGCTTCAATGTTGAAGGGTTTAAAACCCAAACTTAAAAATGTAATAATAACGATCAAACTCGCATAAAAATACCATTTCTTTATCATAAATTGTTTTTCTTCAAAACGCTGTCACCCTTTTGAAATTTCTACGATGCAAAGATAACAAATACAAAACAACCCTATAAATCAACACTTTACGAATTTTAACGAATTTAAAAATTCTCCTAAACCCCTTTAGTAATGCACTTTTAGGGCGATTTGACAACAATCAAAAAGTTCGAAAATACCACCAAAAAATAAATCCAAAAAACATCATTTTTATCAATTTTTTACCAAATTAGTTAAAATCATAAGACAAAACTTATAATATTTACCGATTTCCTAACATAAATTTAATCGCTGTTTTAAAAATTTAGATAAATTTTACAAGATAAAACCTATAATTTTACTCATTTTTTCATTTTTCAGTCTAAAAAAACACTTTTTAATCATCAAAATTCTTTGATAAACGACTTTAAATATACGAAAAACACTACTTAATAAAGTACTTTTTTATCCCTATTGAGACAAAAATCACAGACTTATTTTCTCTCATAAATCTAAATTGAGTTATCCTGAAAAAGGTTGACTGAATTAATAATATAAAATTAATTAAATCGGAACAGAATTGCTTTTGTTCCGATTTATTTTTTTCCATGTTTTCAATTTTACTTGATTTTGTAAATGAGCTTGATTTGGAGTCAGCATATTGATTGATAAATGCACTCTAATTTGATTATAAAAAAAGATAGATTCCTGGACTTGCTTTTTTAAGTTCTCAAAATCTTCAAAGATTTCAGACAATGCGA
>NZ_JAGYWA010000045.1 GCF_018383905.1 Flavobacterium branchiicola | reverse complement strand
ACAAAAAGAAATACACGTTCGTAGACATATTGAATTGACAGCCGTTCCGATGAAAATCGGAACAAATAAAATAAGAGTAATAGAATCGTAAGATTTGAAAAGAACCACTAGAGAACACATCGCAATATAATATAAAAAATATACGATGAAGAGTTTGATCCTGGCTCAGGATGAACGCTAGCGGCAGGCTTAACACATGCAAGTCGAGG
>NZ_JAGYWA010000044.1 GCF_018383905.1 Flavobacterium branchiicola | reverse complement strand
GACTAATTGAGAGAAAAGAAATTTTCAAAAAAAAAGATTAGAAAAAGCTTGTGAGATTTAAAAACGCTCGTTACCTTTGCACCCCGCAAAACACGGGAAGTTCCTTGAGAGAATGGTAAGAAAGATTGAGAAAAGAGACGATGAAAAAAGTTTCAAATTTTTTTAAATTTTTCTTGCGAGAAACAAAAAGAATTTTTAGTTTTGCACCCGCTTTGAGA
>NZ_JAGYWA010000043.1 GCF_018383905.1 Flavobacterium branchiicola | reverse complement strand
AAAAGAGACGATGAAAAAAGTTTCAAATTTTTTTAAATTTTTCTTGCGAGAAACAAAAAGAATTTTTAGTTTTGCACCCGCTTTGAGAAACAAGCGAAAGACAAAAAGAAATACACGTTCGTAGACATATTGAATTGACAGCCGTTCCGATGAAAATCGGAACAAATAAAATAAGAGTAATAGAATCGTAAGATTTGAAAAGAACCACTAGAGAACACATCGCAATA
>NZ_JAGYWA010000042.1 GCF_018383905.1 Flavobacterium branchiicola | reverse complement strand
GGACAACTTGTCCTTCTTTGTTTTTAAATTCTATTGTAGCGCCGTTAGCTTCAGATAAAGGGGCTACGCTGTTCTCATCGTAAGTAACGGTTTTATAGAGCTCATTGGCGTTGTAATAACCTGCATTGGCAAACGAAATGGCATATAATCCCAGTGAGGCATCCCAGGATGTATTGGCTGTAAAAAGCCTTACCTCGTTTGCGGTATTGGTCTGGTAATCCATTTTTACTTCATGTCCGGATTCCAGGTACCAGC
>NZ_JAGYWA010000041.1 GCF_018383905.1 Flavobacterium branchiicola | reverse complement strand
GGACAACTTGTCCTTCTTTGTTTTTAAATTCTATTGTAGCGCCGTTAGCTTCAGATAAAGGGGCTACGCTGTTCTCATCGTAAGTAACGGTTTTATAGAGCTCATTGGCGTTGTAATAACCTGCATTTGCAAACGAAATGGCATATAATCCCAGTGAGGCATCCCAGGATGTATTGGCTGTAAAAAGCCTTACCTCGTTTGCGGTATTGGTCTGGTAATCCATTTTTACTTCATGTCCGGATTCCAGGTACCAGCT
>NZ_JAGYWA010000040.1 GCF_018383905.1 Flavobacterium branchiicola | reverse complement strand
AGCTCGGTGAAATTGTAGTAACGGTGAAGATGCCGTTTACCCGCAGTGGGACGAAAAGACCCTGTGCACCTTTACTATAGCTTAGTATTGACCTTGGATAAATGATGTGTAGGATAGGTTGGAGACTGTGAAGTGGCGTCGCCAGGCGTTGTGGAGTCATTGTTGAAATACAACCCTTTGTTTATCTGAGGCCTAACCCCGAGTATCGGGGGACATTGCTTGGTGGGTAGTTTGACTGGGGTGGTCGCCTCCAAAAGAGTA
>NZ_JAGYWA010000039.1 GCF_018383905.1 Flavobacterium branchiicola | reverse complement strand
TACTCTTTTGGAGGCGACCACCCCAGTCAAACTACCCACCAAGCAATGTCCCCCGATACTCGGGGTTAGGCCTCAGATAAACAAAGGGTTGTATTTCAACAATGACTCCACAACGCCTGGCGACGCCGCTTCAAAGTCTCCAACCTATCCTACACATCATTTATCCAAGGTCAATACTAAGCTATAGTAAAGGTGCACAGGGTCTTTTCGTCCCACTGCGGGTAAACGGCATCTTCACCGTTACTACAATTTCACCGAGCT
>NZ_JAGYWA010000003.1:576926-743377 GCF_018383905.1 Flavobacterium branchiicola | reverse complement strand
TAAGCTATGACGGAACTAAAAATGAGTTCTCTTATACAGATGCTACTGGCGCTTCAAAAGTGATCAACATCAGCGATCTTGTTAAGTTAAGCGAAACGGTTACTACGCTTTCTAACAACAACGACGGTTCTTACACGTATACAAACGAGAAAGGTGTTGAAGTTAAGATCAATGTTGTTGGAGATGTAACAAGCAACTTCTCAACAATTGCAAACAATACTGAGGTAAAACAGATTATCGAGAATATCGTAAACAATACGGCAGGAAACGTAAGCTATGACGGAACTAAGAAAGAGTTCTCTTATATTGATGCTACAGGCACTTCAAAAGTGATCAACATCAGCGATCTTGTTAAGTTAAGCGAAACAGTTACTACGCTTTCTAACAACAACGACGGTTCTTACACGTATACAAACGAGAAAGGTGTTGAAGTTAAGATCAATGTGGTTGGAGATGTTACAACTAACTTCTCAACAATTGCTGGAGATACTAATGTAAAACAGATTATCGAGAATATCGTAAACAATACAGCAGGAAACGTAAGCTATGACGGAACTAAGAAAGAGTTCTCTTATATTGATGCTACAGGCGCTTCAAAAGTGATTAACATCAGCGATCTTGTTAAGTTAAGCGAAACAGTTACTACGCTTACAAACAACAACAACGGTTCTTATACATATACAAATGAGAAAGGTGTTGAAGTTAAGATCAATGTAGTTGGAGATGTTACAACTAACTTCTCAACAATTGCGGGCGATACTACTGTAAAACAGATTATCGAGAATATCGTAAACAATACGGCAGGAAACGTAAGCTATGACGGAACTAAGAAAGAGTTCTCTTATATTGATGCTACTGGCGCTTCAAAAGTGATCAACATCAGCGATCTTGTTAAGTTAAGCGAAACGGTTACTACGCTTTCTAACAACAACAACGGTTCTTATACATATACAAATGAGAAAGGTGTTGAAGTTAAGATCAATGTAGTAGGAGATGTTACAACTAACTTCTCAACAATTGCTGGCGATACTACTGTAAAACAGATTATCGAGAATATCGTAAACAGTACGGCAGGAAACGTAAGCTATGACGGAACTAAGAAAGAGTTCTCTTATATTGATGCTACAGGCGCTTCAAAAGTGATCAACATCAGCGATCTTGTTAAGTTAAGCGAAACAGTTACTACGCTAAGTAATAACAACAACGGAACTTACACGTATACAAACGAGAAAGGTATAGCGGTTAATATCAATGTGGTTGGAGACGTTACAACTAACTTCTCAACAATTGCCGGAGATACTAATGTAAAACAGATTATCGAGAATATCATTAAAAATACAGGTGGTAATGTAAGCTATGATGGAACGACAAAACAGTTCTCTTATATAGATGCTACTGGTGCAACAAAAGTAATTGATATTAGCAGTCTTGTTAAAGCAAGCGAAACACTTACAAGTCTTACTCTTGATTCAGCAACTAAAAAGCTGACTTATACTGATGAGAAATCTGTGGCTAATGTGATTGATCTTAGTGCAATGGCGCCTCAACAGCAAATAGATGAGTTTACTGCGGGAGCAAATCAAGTAACGTTTACACTTACTGCAACGCCATCTGCTTTATCTAAAGTGAAGTTGTACATAAACGGGGTTCGTATCGATAAAGATGCAATAACTGTATCAGGTACTACTCTTACGTACAATCCAGCAAATAACGGATCATACGCACTTATGGCAAATGATAATATTATGATTGATTATTTAAAATAATATTTAAGTATAATAATGGGGGCTCAAAAATGCTGAGCCTTTGCAAAAAGAACAGCGGCCCCCATAATTTATAGTATTGTGATTTAATAATATAGCTTTTAAATTAAGTAAAAAATGAAAAAAATAATATGCATGTTATTGTTAATCCAGGGTGGATTTTTAATGGCACAGACAGAAACGATGGTAACTATAAACGGGAAAAAAGTTCAAGTTAATCCTAATTCAATAGCTACAGCTAACAACGGACTTACCGCAACAAGTGGAAATGTTCAATTAGGCGGTGCTTTAGCTAAGCCTACAACGGTAACTACAGATGCAACCAATACTTTAACCCTTTCAGGATTGCAAACAGGAGCTGCCACAGATAACGTAATGGTAAGAGATGCTTCTGGTATAGTAAAAACAGTATCTTCTGCAACAATGCAAAACGAACCATGGTTTACAGGTTCAGATGCTGGTGCAACAAGTGCGACCAATACAACAACCGGACAGGCTTATTTCAAAGGATGGGTAGGAATCGGTGGTTTTACAACACCATCTACTGCACTTAACGAAAAGTTAAGAGTTAACGGTGCAATTACAACAGTTAACTCCTACTATGCCGATTACGTTTTTGAAGATTACTTTAAAGGATTCTCAGATATCAAAGCAGACTATAAGTTTAAATCTTTGGCTGATGTAGATTCTTTTATAAAAGAAAACAAACATTTACCAGGAATTACGCCTATAAATGAACTTCAAAAAACAAACGAAGGATACATGTTTAATGTTTCTGAACTATCTGTTCAGTTACTAGAAAAAACAGAGGAACTATACCTGCATGCAATTGAACAGAAAAAACAATTGGATGCTAAGGATAATGAAATCAAGGCTTTAAATGAGCGTCTTGAGAAATTAGAAAAAATTGTTTTAGCTAAAAAGTAATCAAACATATTTGAGAGGTAAGTAACATTGCCAGCAATAGGCTGGTAATGCCTACTTCTTCAATTTTGAATTACAAGGTAAACTACCGGTCCATGCAGTTGCAGTTTTAGATTGTAATAGTTTAGCATACAATACAATAAGAACCAAGAATTAGCTCTGTTTTTAAGTGAAAATCTAATTAATATTTTTACTACATTAGCTTAGATTATATTTTTAAAATTCTAGTTTTCATTGTGTTATAAGTTTTTGTACCGATAATAAACAAATTAATTTTTTTAAATATTTTTTATATGATACAAAATATTAACAATCGTAGCAAAACAATGTTCTGTTTTGCTATCCTCTTTATTATACTGTTTGGGTTTCCATCAAAGATAATGGCGCAGCAGGATCAAGTAATACAACCAAGTGTCACATCAGCTTATAAGTTCGAAGCAGAAAGCACTACTTATGAACCGCTAACTGACGCATCAGCAGTTCCAAATCTTAGTGCTGATAATGTAGCAAGTGCAGCCCTGCCAATTGGTTTTACCTTTAGAATGGGATGCAATGATTTTACTACTTTTTATGCCAATTCAAACGGTATGATTTCTTTTAGGCAAGCATCCAATGCAGCTACACCAACTATGGGCTTAGGGGCTGTTTTAGCACCATTATGGGCTGATTTAGGAGGGAATGGAGGAATGTTCTTTTACAAGACTACTGGTACGGCTCCCAATCGTGTGTTGACCGCTGAATGGAAAAAGTGGCAATGGGACTTTACTGCACCAGCAGCTGTAATTAGTTTTGAGGTAAAAATATATGAAGGAACCAATGTAGTAGAATATATTTACAATCAAGAAGCCGCAACAATTAATAAATGGAACTCTAATTATATGGCAGCAATAGGAATTTATAATGATATGGTTCCACTAGTTAAACAGTTATGGCTGTCTTCTGATGCTACTGCTAATCCAACAACCTCTACAACCTTGTCCAGACCAGTCATTACAAAACCAGCAACGGGACAGTTGTACCGTTTCACTTTTGTAAATGATGAATGCAATTACGTTGGTCAAACTATCATTAATGCAAATGGAGGTAGAAGTTATACGGTGGCTAATCCTGACGGAATCAGAATTAATTTATCGGGTGCTGGAAACATGCAGATTCGTAGATATGGGACTGGTCAAATTTATGGTTCAGGTACTGATATTACAGCTGGTACGACAAGTCCCTATGCTGTTCCTGGAACTTTTCATGGTCTAGCGCTTTCGGTGGGGGCTTCTGTTTATGAAGGAGGGTCTTTGGTTGCTGGTACTACAAGTAATCTCAGATTAATTCCGGTGAGCAGTACCAAACAATCGGAGATTTTGCAGCCTGATGGTAAAACATCTATTAATGTAATTAGATTGGCAGCGGTCAAAAATGACTTAATTTACATGCTTGAGGTAAAATATACCTATGTATATCCAGAATCTAATTTCTTAATTGATTATAAGGTAACCATACCGCCTGGCAATACCGAACAAGTAAAATTAGCCCATGGGTGGGATACTTATTTAGGATCAAGTGATTATGGTCCAGGTATTACAATAGGACAGTGGGATCCCGAAACAGACAGAGCCAAGCCAAATTTTGTAGTAGGAACAAAAAGAACTCCTTCTTACGAAGCATTTCAATATAAGTCTGGAGTTCCTTGGGACGGCTATTTTTCTGCAGCCTATAACTTATTGAATAGTGATTTAGGATCTGCAAGTCCAAGACCTTTTATGACTTTTGATAATACAATTAATACATCTGCAAGTACAGATAATGGTATAGGGATTTCGATGGACTTTGGTTCAACGCCAGGGACTTACGAAAGTGAAAATAGCATATTTTTTTCTTGTGAGGCGGGCGATGTAGCGCCAACTTTAACAGGTTCAACAGGAGCGCCTTGTACAGGAACTACTATTAATCTTAATGATTATCTGGTTTCTCCAATACCGCTAAATTGTATCGCGAGATGGTACAATGCTACAGGAGTTTTGGTAGCAGATCCTACTAATGTGGCAGTAGCAGGTACGTACAGAGTAGAGTTTTATTCTCCAGCTTATGATTGTACAACTCCTCAAAGTGTTATAACGCTTTCATTTAATAATGCGTGTGCGGTTTGTTACAAACCAGGGGTTGCGACAGGAACACCAGAATCATATCAAACGATTATCTCAACGCTAGACAGAACTGCGGTTGCTAGAAATTGGGCAGATACCAGAACAGGAGCTTTAATATTAGAATCAACCAATAAAGGAATGGTTTTAACAAGAATAGCAAATCCAGAAGCGGCTATTACAAGCCCGATAGAAGGTATGATTGTATTCGATACGGTTAACAAAGTGATTAAATTATATAACGGTTCTACGTGGCATACCTTAACACAGCAAGGCTGTCCAGATTATTAATAAATTGTTTTTTTCTATAACTGCCAGTAGTGGCGGTTACAGAAAAAACTAAAAAACAGTAAATCATGAAAAAAATCATCTTTTTAATCTGTGTCATTTTTGCAGGGTTAGCTGCAAATGCACAGGCCGTAATTGGTAAAAAAATGCCTGATGGTTCAGGACTGGTAGATTTTAAGACAGGCGGAAAGTCTGGTATTGTATTGCCATGGGTAACAACATTGCCAACTGGAGCAGCCTTGACAGGAGGAGTAATGCTGTATGATGTAGCCAAAAAGAAAGTGGTGTATTACAACGGAACGGATTGGGTTGATTTATCCAAGCATACTGGTGTATTTGATCAAACCATTCAAGATAATGTGCCAGAAGCAGAGACAAAAGGTGCAGTTGTTGGCGCCACCAGCAGTAGTGCAGACGGAGTTTTGGTTTTAGAATCGGCAAACAAAGCCCTGATTCTTCCAAAAGTAGCTTCACCACATCTTAATATTATCAAGCCAATGCCAGGAACAATTTGTTATGATACTGCAAAAAAAATGGTATGCATTTACAATGGTTCAGAATGGACATTTTGGAAATAAACAAAAGTTACAAGTCAATTTAAATCCTGTACAAGATGAATAAAATGGTAAGAATAGGGGCTGTAGTATTGGTTATGATGGCAACACAATTCATAAACGCACAGCAAAATCAGAAAAGCAATGAATTCTCAAATGTTTCTAAAGAAAGCCATAGAAAGTTGGATGAGAAAACTGCGATCGTAGATGAAGAGCTAAAAGAAACGGAATTAAAGAAGACAGCAAGTGGTCGTTCTGTAGCAGATCAAAAAAATGCAGATGACTATATCGCACAGTTAAAGACGGAGCGCCAAGCCCTAGAAGGAAAAAAAAGAAAGCTTGCAGAATTAGAAAATAACTTAAATGCTACTAATGCTAAAGTTAGTAAACTGATGGCAGAACAGGATGCCGAGTACAAAAAAAACGGGTCGACAGATAATGAAGCAGTTCTAAAACAAAGAGCGGCAGCAAAAGAGAATCTAAATGATGCTATGCAGCTTCAGTTTAAGCAACAAGCCGAAATAGAACAAATTGCGAAGTAAAAGCAGACTAAGCCCAAATAATAAAGATTTGAAAATTTGGCTTTTAGAATAAAATAAAAAATCATTTTTTTTTTCATCCCTATTGTTAAATCAGTAGGGATTTTTTTTGTCCATTCAATAGCGACGTTGCAAACTATGAGTCAGTAAAAAAAATATTTGTAAGTTATTTCTTTTGTTTAAACGTTTTGATAATCAGTATTTTGTCAGTTTTAGAGCTTTTTTTTCTCCTGGTATTAATTCACCTTATTATGATATTCTAAAGACTTTTACGGGTTAAATTAACTTTAGTATAGCTCTAATTTTGTGTCATTATTAGAACGATAACTTCTTTAATTATGAAAAAGAACATTACATATAAGATGGTAAGAAATTCAGGGTTTGTTCTGAGTTTTACGCTAATTGCTTTAACTACTCAAAACGCACAAGCTCAGTTTGTAAACAAAGGCGATGTGAAGGTGAGTAATGGTACACTGGTATCAGTTTACATGGACTATGACAATCAGCAGTCCGGTACCTTTATTAATGATGGAGCTGTTCATATTTTCCAAAACTGGAACAATGAAGGTCTGGTAACGTTTACTCCTGCGTTGGCAGGGAAAACCTTTTTTACCGGTACTGAAGAACAGATTATTGAAAACGAAAAGATTTCTAATTTTCAAAATGTCCTCTTTAATAATATAAAAACGCAAATGCCATTTGTACTTGTCGGAGAGATTTCAGTTGCAGGTAAGGCAGAATTTAAGAAAGGTATTATTGATGCAGATACTTTTGATGGTCTTATGATTTTCAAAGAAAATGCTGAACATACCGGAGCAGGAAATGCAACTGGTTTTGTGGATGGAAGAGTTAGAAAACTGGGAAAAAACATGTTTGAGTTTCCTGTAGGAGATGAGTTTCATTTCAGACCTTCTATGCATGGTGAAGGATCAGACATGGCTAATATTTATACCACTCAGTATTTCTTAAAAAATTCAGATACAAAACATTCTCATGCTATAAAAGAGGATCAAATTGTTTCGATTAATGATAAAGAATACTGGACGGTAACGGAGGATCAGGGAAGTGAGAATATTGTTTTGAGTCTTACAATGGATCAGGCAACAACACCTCAAACTTTTTTTGATACTCATGATGATACAGAGGTTAAAATCGTACGCTGGGATGAAACTCAGGGTAAATGGATTAATGAAGGAGGAGAAAAAACGGCTGCCTCATCGGGTGAACCTTACAGTGATTTATTGACTGCAAAGGTTTCAGGTTACGGAATGTTCACATTTGCTTTGGTAAAGAAAGCACCTGAACCAGTTCTCGATGTAGTAGTTTACAATGCAATTTCTCCAAACGATGATGGTAAAAATGATGCTTTCTTAATTGAAAACATTAGTAAGTTTCCGGACAACGAAGTGGAAATTTACAACCGTTGGGGGGTAAAAGTATTTGGAACAAAATCATATAATGAAAGTGATAATATGTTTAGAGGTTATTCTGATGGCCGTGCAACGGTAAACAGAGGAGAGAAACTGCCAACAGGAACCTATTTCTATATTTTGAAATATAATAATGGTACAAAAATGGTTGAAAAATCAGGCTACCTGTATATAAACAATCAATAATTATCATTTATAACTAATAATTAAATTAAGTAGAACTAATGAAAAAAATCTTATCTCTATTGGTGATATTGTTTTTGGGAGTTTTTGAAGTATCAGCTCAGCAGGAATCACAATACACGCAATATATGTATAATACAATGACAATTAACCCAGGATATACTGGTACACGCGGTTTACCAAGTGTTTTTGGGTTGTACAGAACACAATGGGTAGGTCTGGATGGTGCACCAAAAACGGTAAACTTTTCGATAGAATCTCCAATTAGCAGTAACGGACAAGGTATAGGTTTATCTGTAATGAACGATAAAATTGGTCCATCTCAGGAAACAAATTTAATGTTGAATTATTCGTATCCAATACAACTTTCTTCCGATGTAAATTTATCTCTGGGACTTAGTGGAGGATTAAACTTTGTTGACGTAGATTATTCCCGATTGAATATTAAAGACTATGATCCTTATTTAAGCGGAACATTGTCAAAAATTTCTCCAAATATTGGTGCCGGAGCTTACTTCCACTCAAGTAAATGGTACGCTGGTTTATCTGTGCCAATGATATTAGAAACTAAATTCTATGATGATGTAAAAGAATCTGTTGCCTCAAAAAAAATGCATTTCTATGCCATGGGAGGATACGTTTTTGATTTGAACAGCAATTTGAAATTTAAGCCGGCTGCAATGGTTAAAATGGTTAGTGGTGCACCATTAGCGGTTGATTTATCTGCAAACTTCTTATTCAGTGAAAAATTAACACTTGGAGCAGCCTACAGATGGGATGCAGCAGTAAGTGGAATGGCAGGATTTCAGGTTACTCCAGGTATGAACATCGGATATGCATATGATTATGATACGCAGAAAATCGGGAATTACAATTCAGGATCACATGAGATCTACCTGCGCTTTGACTTATTTGCAGGAACAAAATACAGATTGGTTACGCCTAGATTCTTCTAATAACGTTTTAATTTAAAAAGTACAAAATGAGTTATAAAAATATTAAAAACGTATTGTTCCTTTTATTAGCTGTGTTTTTACAGATGAGCTCTTTACAGGCACAAGATCGAAAATTGGAAAATGCTGATAAGGCGTATAACAAATTCGCTTTTATTGAAGCAAGTAAATTGTATGAAAAACTAATAAAAGACGGTAATACTTCAATTGGAGTATACACCAAACTTGGAGATTGCTATTATTTTAATGCAAAGTATCCCGAAGCGGTAAAAGCATATTCGCAATTAATGGATGCAAAACCGAATGTTGATCCGCAATACTATTTTAGATATGCACAGTCATTAAACAACAGCCAGAAATACGATCAGGCAGCTGAAGTAATGAAAGTGTACTATAATAAAGCAGGTAAAAAAGACTTATCGCAAGATTGGACAAACAGTAAACTTAAAGCTGATATAGGAAAACAGTCGGGGCGTTATATCTTAAAAGACATCGAAATTAACACTGGTGCTTCTGATTTTGGAACTGCTTTTGATGGCACAGAAAAAGTTATTTATGCTTCTGCCAAAGATTCGGGTGTAATTTTTAAACGTAAGCACAGTTGGAATAACCAATCATTTTTAAAGTTGTATTCAGCAGATATTACAAAAGATGGAGGTCTTACAAATTCAGTTATGCTAAAAGGTGGTATCAATACCAAATATCACCAAAGTTCTCCTGCCATTACAAAAGATGGAAAAACAATGTTCTTTACCAGAAATAATTACAAAAATGGAAAATTAGGAACAGATAAAGAAGGTACAAGTTTTTTGAAAATTTATGTTGCCCGTTTTAGAGATGGGGAATGGAAAGATATTCAGGAATTAGGTTTTCCTATTAATAGTGATGCGTTTTCATCTGCACACCCGGCTTTAAACCCGGATGAAACACAACTATATTTTGTATCAGATCGTAATAACAAATTTGGAGATTCTGATATTTATACAGTAAGTCTTAAGAAAGGTGGTTTTGTTGGAAATGATGTTGTAAAACTTGGAGATGAGATTAATACCCCTGGACGTGAGACTTATCCATACATAGATGAAAACGGAATTTTGTTCTTCTCTTCTGACGGACATCCTGGACTTGGAGGATTAGATGTTTTTGCAGCTATGAAAGACGATAAAGGTGTTTATCATGTTGTAAATGCTGGAGATGGTGTAAATACAACTGAAGACGATTTCGCTTATAGTGTTAACAAAGATAAAAAAGGTTATTTTTCATCTGACAGAAAAGGAAATGATGATATCTATGGTTTTACAGAAACCAGACCTGTAACATTTGATTTTGACATTCGCCCACTAGTGTATGGTACAATTAAAGACAGTTTATCAGGTAAACCTCTTGAAAATGTTGCTATCGATGTGTACAATATCGATAATGAGAAAGTGGAAACTTTTTACACTGATAAAGAGGGACAATACAAGGCGTTTACAGAACCTTTTAAAGATTTTAAATTAGTTTATAGCAAACAAGATTTAGCTGGAAAAGAAGTAAAATTAAAGGCTATGCAGCCAGCCGCTAAAAAAGAAGTGTCACTTAATTTATTTAATGAAAGACAAGTAGTAGTTAATGATAAGCTTGTTACTATAGATGATGGAGGCAATTTGACGGATATACTTAATTTACTGCCGATCTATTTTGATTATAATGGATATAAGATTAGGGAATCTTCAAAAGCAGAACTTAAAAAAGTAATTGACTTGATGAAAGCCAGACCAAATATTAATATAAAAATTAATTCATATACTGATAGTCGTGGTAAAGATGACTTTAATATGAAGTTATCTCAAAACAGAGCCAAAGCTACAGTTGATTATATCATAAATGGTGGAGTTTCTGTTGACAGAGTAAGTGGAGAAGGTTTTGGAGAAACAAGATTGATAAATGGATGTTCAAACGGTGTAAAATGTACAGAGAAAGAGCATGAGTTGAACAGACGTTCTGAGTTTATTGTTACCTGGAAACAGTAGTAAAAAAAGTTTTTGACATGTGAATTTTGGTTGATAACTGTGGTAAAATGATCACGTAAGAGACTGAAATATAAAAATAAAATAGATTAGTTAAATAAAATATCCCGATTGCGGTCTAGCCTGCAATTGGGATATTTTTGTTTATAAAAATTTATTGGGGATGGTTAATTTGATCAGGAATACAATTTTAAAGACCTTACAATTAACAAAAAATACTTTATTTATATATAGCCACAATTTCCCTTGTTTTGAGGCTAATAAAAACGAATAATGTTTAACAGATCAAAATTTTAGCAATAAAAGTAAGTGCTAGAAAACAGTTTTGAATTAAAAAATCGGGGAGTGTAAGTAGCAGTTTTTGAAAGAATATTAATGATGCACTCCTACTTTTTTACGAAATCATCAATTGGCTTACAGCCAAAAAGTTCAAAATATTTTGATGAAAAATAACTCAATTTACTGTAATTAAGTTCATACATTATTTCTGTTAAAGTATGAAATTTACCACTTTTTAGAAGGTTTCTTCCAAGTGACATCTTTTCTTTGATAAAGAAATTATTTGGAGTCATATCAAGACTTTTCTTAAAAGACATTTTATATTTAGATTCAGACATCCCTGCCATAGCAGCTAAAAATATCACGGAAGGAAACGGACCATATAAATTTGAAAGCAAATAATCCCGCGTTTTATTAATAGCATCATTTTCAACTTGCGTTAATGAACCATTTTTATTTTCAGTGTCATAGAATTTACCGAAGAAATTACCTAGTAATTTTAAAGAGATTCCTTTTAAATAAGAATCAAAAGACAAATCGTGTATATTTTTTGATTTAATAGATTTTAATAATAACGCGCTGTTACTATCAATATTTCCATAATGGTAGAAAGCTTCAGGTGATCTGTTTTTACGATCCTCTTTATATTCAATTTTAGGATACTTTTTAATAAAATCACCTAATAAGCTTTTGCTTACAAGTATGCGCACAGCAAATGTTCTTTCGTTTATAGATGGTTTATAAGCACTTGTTATTTCATTATCAATAATCGCAAGGTCTAGTTGGTCAAAAGAACCAATCTTGTAGTCTTCATTATTTATTTTAATCAGATTAACGTGTTGACTTAATTCATAATGAAAAACAAACAATTCATTAGGAGAGCTTTCACGGGTTATTTTTAAAGGAATATTGAGAGATAAGTCGAGAAAAAAAACAGAGATACCCGAATTAATTTGGGTAAAATACGCATGACCCTGTCCAATATTTTCCGGGAAAAGAATTATTTTATTGTCAATAACTTGAGTATCAACTTGCTCTGCTAAAACTTCTAACCATTCTGGTGTTAAACTAAAATAATGATTTACTTTTTTCATAAATAAGGGTTCATTCATATTAAGTTGAAAAACGATCTTATAATTCTTTTACAAAAATTTTTGGAGACAAACCGAAGTACTCTTTAAATTTTGAAGCAAAATAAGAGTTGTTTGTAAAATTAAGTTGGTCTGAGACTTGCGATATTGATAATTGCTTTTTTTCCAGGAGCTCTTTTGCAAGAAGTAATTTGTTTTCCATAAAGAAGACATTGGGGGTGTCCCCGGTAATTTTATGAAACAAATTTTTGAACTTTGATTCAGACATGTTAGCATTTTCTGCAAGAGATTTAATACTTGGGAAATGATTTTCTATATTTTTAATTAAACTCATTTGTATAGAGATAATTTGTGCTAAATCCTGTTGATTAACAGTTTGCATAATAATGCGTTTCGTAGAAACTTTTTTAAGATAATTAGAAATTAGCAAATGAACAGTTCCGGTAAGATGAAGGTTAAAAATAGGTCCACCGATCTTTAATTTTCTTAAATCATCAAGTAAATGATAACTTTCACTGCTCATCCTGTCAAATCGAATCATGGTATTTTTGGCCGGATCAACTATTTGAGAGACATCAGGTAAAGGAATATTATTTTTTTTGGTGTAATTTTCAATAATGTCTTTTTTTACAAATATGATTAAAGCATAGGTCTTACTCCCTTTTTTTACATTATAATCGGAATCTAAAGAAGAGTCAATAATTGACAAGTTATATTGCCAGCGACTAACATTGTACATGAAATTATGGGTATTTACTGTAGCTTCACCATCGGTGAGATTGTAGTAATAGCCAACAAAATCTTTGTTGATATTTTTTTGTATTAAATGTAAATTACGATTGTATTCAACATCGATATAATAAGCAACTATGCCAGGCTCAATTTCGAGAAAATAGCGTGTGCCTGTTTGAATATCTTCCGGAACAATAATGAAGTTTCCTTCTACTTTTCCACCAAATTGGTGAGCTAAATTTTGTGGCCAGGATAAATCTGCACCATAAGAATGTTCGATTGTTTTCACAGGTATTTGTTTTTGGCAGTATTAAAGTTAATAATTTTTTGTTAATAATATTATAATTTGTTGATTTTGAGGTTTTAATGTTTTGACTCAATTTGAAGGCTAATTAATCAGTATCATTATATAGTAGAGTAGTCATAACTAGTTTTTTTAATAGTAACAGGATAATAAAATTGTAGTCTTATTCTGTTGTTTTTTAAACTTTAATTAGCAATACAAGTGCCATTTTCTTTTTAGATTTGTTATGTTGCTTATAATTAAGGATATACTATATCTTGTAATTGTATTGTCTTTTTTTATTGTAGGGAAATTTCTCTTAGTTGAGGAATTTATACTCGTTTTTGGCGATAGCTTCGAAGTGTTGTAATGTGAAATAAATAAGGAGACTACAAAGCCTCCTTATTATTATTTTAAGATCAGTATCTTGTAGAATAGATTTAATCGATAATCTTTTGATTTAAAGTCTTACGGTCTATTTTTAGAATTTTTGCCGCTTTTGTTTTGTTGTTGCCAACTGCATTAAGCACCTTTACAATTTGCTCTTTTTCATATTCTTTTAAAGACTTTAAAAAATCGGGTTGCTGGGGTATATGATATTTTAAGTGTTCGGGTACGCTTTTAAGGGTAATGATTTCATCGCTCATGATAATCATTCGCTGTATTAAATTTTCCAACTCTCGTACATTTCCTGGCCATTCATAGCGCTTTAGGATACTGGAAACTTTTTCATCCAATATTATTTTAGGCTTATTAAATTCAACAGCATATTTATCAATAAAAGTTTTTGCGAGTAATAAAATATCTTCTTCTCTTTCGCGCAGTGGGGTGGTTTTAATGTTTATTACATTAATTCGATAGTATAAATCTTCTCTGAAAGTACCTTTTAAAACCATTTCATTGAGATTACTGTTGGTAGCAGAAATGATTCTTACATTTATTTTTTCCGGATTTGTAGCCCCAATTCGAGTGATTTCCTTTTCTTGTAATACACGTAAAAGTCTTGTTTGAATTGCCATTGGCGCATTTCCTATTTCGTCCAGAAAAATTGTACCACCAGATGCCGCCTGAAATAAGCCTATTTTTGATTCTGATGCGCCTGTAAAAGCTCCTTTAACATGTCCAAATAATTCAGATTCCATTAAGCTTTCGGGCAGACCTCCGCAATTAACAGAGATAAAAGGCATTTTTGCCAGATTGCCCTGATAATGAATTGCTTTGGCAATAAGTTCTTTTCCGGTTCCGCTTTCGCCTTCTATTAATATATTTACATTATTATTTTGTACCCTTTTGATAACATCAATTAAATTCTTGAAGTGTGAAGAATGACCAATAATTTCTGCATAAGAGTTTTGTTCACTTACAACAGGATTATCAGAAATGATGGGTTTTGAGAGAGAACCTTTAATTGCTGTAATAAGCTCGCTGTTTGTAAAAGGTTTTGTAATATAATCTACAGCGCCCGATTTTAAAGAGGTTATCACATTATCTATCGATGGCATTCCTGTAACAACCAGTTTGGATAAAAACGGAAAGTGCTCTTTGGTGTACTTTAATAATTCGATACCATTAATTTCTGGCATATCAAGATCTGTTATAAGCAGATCTATTGAGTTACTTTTTAAAACTTCTATGGCTTCATTAACAGACGAAGCCTTATAGGTGTGATAATTTAATGCTTTTATGGTGCGTTGTAAAATATTTAGCATCTCGAAATTATCATCTACTATAAGTATATTTTCTTTGTTTAATTTCATTTTAAATTTTAAGTTATCGGTAAGCGTATTTGAAAAATAGTACCTGTGGGGTAATTGTTTGTAATGGTTATTTCTCCATTATGATTTTTTACGATTCCGTCAACAAGACTTAAACCTAAACCTGAGCCCGTATTGCTGTTTTTTGTAGAAAAAAAAGGTTCAAATATTTGTTGTCTGATTTCCAGAGGTATTCCATGTCCTTGATCTTCAATTCTTATAAATAGATTTTCGGTATCATTTTCGATAATCGTTTTAATGCTGCTTCCTTCTTCTGATGCTTGTATTGCATTTATTAATAAATTGAAAAGAACTTGCTTTATTTGAACCGAATCAATTTTTATTTTTGAAACAGTATTATTAAAAATTAATTCACTTTTTATTTTTTTCTTCTGAAAATTTTGCTTCAGAAAAGTGAATGCAAAAGTAATGACAGGTTTTATTTCCTGAATTTTTGACTGATATGCCATTTCGCAGGAAAAAAACATTAATTTTTTAACAATTTCACGAGAATAAATTGCTGAGTCGATAATGGTGGTAATATCAGAGTCAATTTCAGGATCATTATTGGTTAATTTAATCAGTTCTGCATAGCCTAAAATATTTCCCAATGGGGTATTAAGTTCATGGGCAATTGCGGCTGCAGTTTTATGAAGAATAGATAGTCTGTCAATGTGTTCAAGGGTTCTCTCGAGTGAGGCCTTTTTATTTAGAGTCTCAAATTTTTCTATGTAACTGCTTATTTCCACTGCAATTACATTTAAAAGTTTTTGCTCATCTGCGAGAAAATGTGTTAAATTAAATTGGTCGGCAGGATAGTGAACCTTGATATAACCGGAGTCAATATTGGAAGAATTTATCAAGCTAATTTGAAATACAGTGTAATCTGGTAATGGTGATGTAGTGATATGATATTTAGGGATTTGAATTTCGACAATTGCTTCATGATTAAATTTCCAGGCATTTTTTACGCTCTCTAGTATTTTTTTTAAGATCGTTTCTTCAAAGAAATTTGATTTTGATATCGTTTCAGAAATTTCGTAGAGACAGGTTAATTCTTTTACTCTCTCTTTGAGTTTTTCCTTGGTTTGTTTTTGTTTCATTTTATAGGAAATTATCTATATTTATGTTGACTTTGGCGGCAAAAGTAATTAAATATTTGACTAATATATATTAAAGATATGTTATTGTTAACTTGTTGTAAACAAATAAGATATAAGCTATTTATTGTGTCTTATTGTGATATATTTTTGACTTATCGTGGTGTTTTTAAAAGTAAATTTTATAGATAAAAAACAGTATTTGTTTTCTAATAGATAGAGAGCAAAATTTCAGCAAAAAGTCTTATCCTGATACTATAAAAATGTTTAAGGGTTTATCGATTAAGGTAGACAGAATTAACTTTGAATCGTATAAAATAAAAAAAAGCTCTTAACTGTTTTTTACTATTTACTGAACAACAAAATAGCAATCAATATGATCGATTCTAAATTTTCTTTGGAGTTTAAATTAAATCCTGTTGAAATACGTAAATTAAATAAGATGTATTTTAGAAACTTTTATGAGGATAAAGTCAGGATATTTTCTTTTGTACTCTTGTTTGTATTATTTTTTTTTAGTTTAAGTTTTGATACCGATTTTATTACCTGGATAATTAGAAATCTTACGCTCGTTATCTTGTTTTTTTTACTTCAGTATTCATTTGTTAGTACAATCTGCAGAATTATATTTCAACTAATAAAGAAACTTGCAAAAATTGATAAGTATTTTAATAAATACAAATTCAACTTTACAAATTCATTTATATACATTCGTTCGCCTTTAGGTGACATAACTCATAAATGGAGTCAGATTGAAAATGCAATTTTGACTAAGGATTTTTTCTTTCTTTATATTAAGGAAAAAAACAACTATATAATCTCTATTTCTAATAAGCAGAATAATGGCAGAAATATAGATGAATTAATTGCTTTTGTGGATAGTAATGTAAGACCTGTAATTAAAGTTTAACGAAATATTGGTACTCTGTTTATTTAGAGTTTTATAGAATAAAAAGCTTATAATGACTGTTTTATGTCTTATTGGGCAATTTGAGAGGTTTTTTCGCCTTTACCTTTGTATAATGTTTAAGTTATTGATTAATAATACTGTAAATGATATTTTGATTTTTTTAATGGATAATAAAAAAGACAAAATTTTAAGGGAATAATGGAAAAAGAGAAAATTTTAGTACGCGATAGCAAAGGTGTTTTTTTAAAAATGTTTAAAAGAAAATTTAAGGATGAGTTTGATTTTGTTGATGAATCATTTTTGCTGAAAAATGAAAATGAATCGTTTCATTATGATCGCTCAATTTTCGTTGTTTATGATAAAACTGAAATTTTACAATTCTTGAAATTAGAAAATAAAGGAAAAAATGTTTTGGTATGCTTATTTAATAAGCAATTGCATAATACCTTATCTTTTTTGAATGAGATACTTAATGTAATTGTATTGGATAACGCTAAAACAAAACCAGAGATAATAAATGAATTAAAAATGTATCTAAAGAGCAATGTGCCTTTTTGTAATAAGGATAATGAAGTTAGTTTTTTAAATCCCCCAATTTATCAGACTCAATTTCAAAATCTTTATAAAGCACTGTTTCATTTAACTTAGTTAAGGCATATGAAAATTTGATTTTACAAGAAGTTGTTTATTAATTCATTTTTTACAAGTAGGATATCGGTTGCTCAATATCCTACTTTTTTTTAAAGATAATTTCTTTTGCCCAAAAGCGGTTTTGAAATGAATCAACAGAAAGCATCAACAGAAAGCATCAACGGATTGCTAGTTCCTTAAAACAAATTATAGAATCTTATTCTGCAAAGGAAGGAAGTTCTTACGAAATAAGACAGAAATAGGTGTCACAATGCACATATGAAGTACTATGAGCGGTAAATTTTGAAAAATATTCGAAAAAAAGTGATGTATTGATTTTTGTAATCCATTGATTTTTAGATTTAAAGAATTAAGGTTAAGTTTTTATTAACTCAATTGGCTAAAACAGTTATAATTTTAACACTAAACGTGCGTTATAGTTCAAGCAAACTTTTAATTTTGCGCCTTAATTTAACAAGTATAAGCATGAAAGATCTATTAGTAAAAATCAACGCCGAGATTGACGCATTCAGAACTGAAGCAGAATCATTAACTGAAAAAGGAGTTAAAGCTGCTGGACCAAGAGCTAGAAAAGCTACTTTAGAAATTGAAAAACTTTTGAAAGAATTCAGAAAAGTTTCTATCGAAGAATCAAAAAAATAATACGTAACCGTATTCAAAAACAAAACCTCGCTTATGTAATGTAAGCGAGGTTTTTTTTATCAATTTTTACAAATATCTGAATATTAAAATATTACTATCTGAAACTGTAAATTGTGAATATCTATTTCATATTTTAAGACATTATTTCGTTGTAAAATCTATCTTTGGCATCCTTAAAAATTAAAAAAAATGAGCGCAACTTGGTACGAATGCAAAGTAAAATATAGAAAAACGGACGAGACTGGAGGGCAAAAAGTTTTAACAGAGCCGTATTTGGTAGATGCAATATCTTATACAGAAGCTGAAAAAAGAATTAATGAAGAAATGGCTGCTTATATAAGTGAAGAATTTAAAATCACCAATATAAAAGTGGCGAATTTTGCCGAAATACACCCGTTTGAAAATGCAGACCGTTGGTTTAAATCAAAAGTTTCTTTGATTGCCTATGATGAAGAAAGCGGAAAAGAAAGAAAAACAAACATGTATATGCTGATTCAGGCCAACGATGTTAGAGAGGCTTTTGATAATACAATTCACGTGATGAAAAACTCAATGGGAGAGTACTCAATCCCGGCGATTTCAGAATCTCCAATTATGGATGTTTTCCCTTATTTCAGTGGAGAAGAGGAAGAAACGGCAATGTTGGAAAGATTTAATGCACTTAAAGCTTCTAAGCCTGTAACTGCCGAAGTGCAGGACACAATGGAGTTTGATGCTGCATATTTAGAAGAAAGTATGTAAAAGTGTTTTCGATTTTCGAATCGGATTTTCTCAAAATAAGAACAAAATAAAAAAAGCAAAATAGATTCTATTTTGCTTTTTTTATTTCACTACTTTAATAAAGCATTTGTGCCAATGGTGATACTACAGAAGCTGATTTTGGCAATAAAGCAGTCAGTGCTGTAAATTGTGTGGGACTTATATTCTTTTTCATTTTGGCAATAAACGACTCTCTGTTGGCTGTCATTTTTGAGTTATAACCCGATTTGTCGGTGGCCATTGTTGGTAAAATACTTTTCTTTTTATTGAGAGCTTCATTTACCAATGAATTAACTGCAGGTTTTTGCGCATCGGTTAATTTCAACTTAGGATTCAATAATCCCATAACCTGATTAGAAATACTAGCAACATCAAACGAAGGAGCTGCTGTTGTAGATGCTTTACTGGCAGCTTTTGTAATATCTCCTACACTTTGTGCATTTACAAACGAAATGGTTCCGAATAAAACCATTACAATCAATAGTCTTTTTTTCATAATATTTTTTTTAAAAGTTGTTGGAAGGTATTAAAGGTAAAAAAAATATTGATTCAATAAATTTTTATTAAATGTAAATGCTTGATAAGGTGTTTGTTATGTGTGTTTTTTAAGAGATTTTACTAATATTGAAAAATTAAAATTAATCCTATCTTAGCTATAGAATCAAATTGTAATTGAAAACCACTAACAAAAAAAACAAACCTCAGAAACCAAAATCTACATGAATAAGAAAACATTTATTTTAACAGCATTTGTTCTCCTAAAGTTTATTTTGCAATATATCCTGATAGATTCTGAATATGATTTGCAACGGGATGAATATCTGCATCTCGATCAGGCACATCATCTGGCCTGGGGCTATTTATCTGTTCCGCCTGTAACTTCCTGGTTTTCGTATCTGATCTATTTGCTTGGAAATTCGGTTTTCTGGGTTAAATTTTTCCCGGCTCTTTTTGGCGTATTGACCTTGATAGTGGTCTGGAAAACAATCGAAGTTTTAAAAGGAAAATTGTATGCCTTAGTTTTAGGGGCAACTTGTATTTTATTATCATCACTTTTAAGAATCAATATGTTGTATCAGCCAAATTCTTTAGATGTTTTATGCTGGACACTGTTTTATTATGTGGTAATTGAATACATAACAACCGAAAAAGTAAAGTGGTTTTATATCGGTGCAGTAGTGTTTGCGTTTGGTTTTTTAAATAAATACAATATCCTTTTTCTGTTAATAGGCCTTTTACCTGCTATTTTGTTATCCGAACAAAGAAAAATTTTTACGGAAAAAAAACTCTATTTTGCATTGATTTTGGGATTGATTTTAATTCTACCGAATCTTTTGTGGCAATACAACAATCATTTTCCTATTGTACATCACATGAAAGAATTGGCAGAAACACAATTGGTAAATGTAGATCGCGTCGGATTTTTAAAAGAACAATTGCTGTTTTTTATCGGTGCCCTTCCGGTAATTATTTTTTCCTTTTATGCGTTGCTTTTTTATAAACCTTTTGCGAGATATAAACTATTTTTCTTTTCAATACTATTCACGCTTTTAGTCTTTATTTATTTCAAAGCCAAAGCCTATTATGCCATTGGATTGTATCCTGTTTATATTGCTTTTGGTGCCGTTTATTTAGGCGAAATTTTAAAAACTGGATGGAAACGTTTTCTGCAACCTGTATTTATTGCCATTCCTTTGCTGTTTTTTATTCCGATATACAATTTTGCATTCCCAAATAAAAGTCCGGAATATATATTTAAACATCCCGAAAAATATAAGAAATTGGGAATGTTACGTTGGGAAGACGGAAAGGACCATGAATTACCTCAGGATTTTGCTGATATGCTGGGGTGGAAGGAACTCGCCTGCAAAACAGATTCAGTTTATGCAATGTTTCCTAAATCTGAAAACACGCTTGTTCTTTGTGATAATTATGGTCAGGCCGGAGCAATTAATTATTACACCAAAAAAGGAATTAAAGCAGTTTCTTTTAATGCTGATTATGTGAACTGGTTTAATTTGAATATCTATTACAAAAACCTGATTAGAGTAAAGGAATTTGAGGAAAACAACAATGAATTTGAAGAGACAAGTCCGTTTTTTCAATCGGGATACATAAGTGGTGAAATAACAAACAAATACGCGCGAGAATACAAAACCACCATTTTTGTTTTTGCAAACGCCAAAATCGATATTAATAATCGATTAAAACAGGAAATTAAAGAAGAAACAAATTACGATAAATAAACATGATCGATTTTAGTTCTATTGATTATTTACAATCAGGTAATGCTAAACAGATTTTGGCTTACCAGATTTTAACGGAAAATAAGATTTTAGATACCCTTTCAGAGTTTGATCCTATATTGGTTGGAACAATTCCGATCAATATAGATATTGAAAACAGTGATCTGGATGTTATTTGTTACTGGACAAGTAAAGCCGAATTTGTTTCCAGGATTCGTTTGCTGTTTGAAAATAAAAACGAATTCAAAATTCAGGAAGCCTATATCAATAATCAGGAATCTGTAATTGCGAACTTTTTAATTGATGGATTCGAAATTGAAATCTTCGGGCAAAATATTCCGACCAAAGAGCAAAACGGATACAGACATATGCTTATCGAACATCAGATTCTGGAGTTAAAAGGCGAAAACTTCCGTCAGGAAATCATAAAACTAAAACGAAAGGGTTTTAAAACCGAGCCTGCTTTTGGCAAATTACTAGGTTTAAAAGTCAATCCGTATCAGGAATTGCTGGATTATAAAATTTAATCAAAAAAAATGTTAGACGCAGTAGGCTTTAGACTAGAGGATTAGCGGTTGAAAAAGTACTTTCGTTAAAATAAATCATTATTTCCTTTGGAAAACTGTATTTAGTGTGTATCTTTGCACCCGAAACATCGCGGGATAGAGCAGTAGGCAGCTCGTCGGGCTCATAACCCGAAGGTCACAGGTTCGAGTCCTGTTCCCGCTACTAAAACAAAAGCTTCAGAGAAATCTGGAGCTTTTTTTGTTTTTAGCGAAATTAAAGATTTGCGGGTTCATATCCGCCGCGGCGGACACAGGTTCGAGTCTTCGCCGTGGCGAACTACTAAGACAAAGCTTCAGAGAAATCTGGAGCTTTTTTGTTTTAAAGAAATAATAGTTTTTGGGCTCATATCCACCGCGGCGGACAGAGGTTCGAGTTTTCGCCGCGACGAACTACTAAGACAAAAGCTTCAGAGAAATCTGAAGCTTTTGTCTTTTTCGAAATAAAATTATCCGATCAAACTTTTTCTTTTCTTAAATAAGAATCTCAGATAGTTCTTTTATCTATTAGTTAATCATTTCTTAATCCACAAAGAAAATCATTCGCATTAACATAAATTAGTTCTATTAATGCGAATTAAATGTGTTATGTCTTCAAGTATGACTTAGTTACCATAATATTCAAAAACAAATATTCAAAACAACTTTTATTTTTAAAATTGATTTATACCACACTTTTAAATATTGCGATTTTTCAGGGAGTAGTTTTAGGCTTAATTATATTAAAGTCTTCTTTATTCAATAGCAATTCAAATAAATATCTAGCCTATTTGCTGTTTGTACTTTCCATTGTTTTACTAAATTATGTTTTTGAAATTGAAGCTGTTTTTAAAACCTATCCTTTATTACGTTTTATAGACGCTATCGATTGGATATTTCTATTGCCTGTTTTTACATTTCTGTTTATTATAAACCGCATTGATGATACGGTAAAAAATAAACAGAAAATTTATTTGTGTTACATTCCATTTGCCTATAACAGTATTCTTTCTGTTGCAGTCTGTCTTGACATTGTAGCAGGAATTTATAAAATTCCTGAATCCTACATTTATTTAATTAATATACTTAGGATGATTCAGCTGTTATTAGCCGTTATCATCATCCTTTTTCTACCTCTTTACTCTTATTTTATGATAAGACATTTAAAGGATCCTCAAGAAAAAAAATGGGTTATTACTTTATTAACTGGTATGTCGCTGCTATTGATTATTTGGCTTACTACCTATTTGGTTGGCTGGTATTTTCAAACAGATGTTTCTTTTATTATGAGTGTTCTGGGATTATCTGCTACATTCATAATTCATTGGACAGCTTATGTCGGAATTTACAAATACAAACTGGCCAAAAATAAAGAGGCCATTTATAATTTCCTGAATAACGATTTAGCTGTTTCATCTGTTAGTTTTCAAATTACAGAAAATAGCCTAACAGAAGAAAATAATATCTCAGAAAAATACAGAGAATCTATCACGGCAGATAATCCATATTTCCAAAAACTAGAACTGCTTTGCAAGGAACAGCACATTTATATTGACAGCACATTAAACCGAGAAAAAATAGCAGAACAGCTGGGAATAAGCGCAGGATATCTTTCGCAAATTATAAATACAATAACAGAAGATAACTTTGCCAATTATATTAACCAATATCGGGTTGAAGCTGTTAAGGAAATGATTTCAAATTCTGATTATGAAAATTACAATCTGCTGGCAATGGGGATGGAATCCGGATTTACTTCAAAAGCCACTTTTTACAAAGCCTTTAAAAAACATACAGGACAAACACCTAATGAGTATAAAATCACCTGTAAATAGGTATCAATTTATCCATTTTTAAGCTTTTGAGACCTTTTCTATTTTTTCTTATATCAATTTTGGATTTCAATAATTCAAATCAATTTTTATGAAAAAAAACTATTTGCTGCTTGTTGTTTTATTTGTCTTTTATGCTGCTAAAGCACAGAATGAAACCGATCCTTATCAGAAGAATAATGAAATTAAATTAAATGTCCTTGCCCCTTTATGGCAATCCTTTCAGTTTGGTTACGAAAGAAATTTAAATCATAATTCATCATTTGGACTTTCTTTTAATTACATATTTGACAACACAAAGAATGAAAAAGATTTAAATTATTCCGCATCTCCCTATTACAGAAGATATTTTGGCAAAAAATATGCATCAGGCTGGTTTGTTGAAGGATTTGGAATGCTGACTTCTATAGATGGCAAAAAAATATATACTTCGGAAGATCATTCAATATATACCGAAAATCCCGATGTTATTGATTTTGCTCTCGGTGCAGGCGGAGGCTGGAAATGGGTCAGTAAAAGTGGTTTCCTTTTCGAAGCAAATATTGGTTGGGGAAAACTACTATTTAATGCTGATAAAACGGACCACACCCAAGTTGCAAAATTTGGACTAAGTGCTGCGTATCGATTTTAATAAAATTGATGTTGTCAAAAAATAATAATTCAATTTATAAAGTCAAATTCTTGTTGCAACTTTATAAAAATCTTTAAAAAACTGGTTAGATATTCGAATGTTTCCCATTACTAATACAAAAGCTTCAGATTTCTCTGAAGCTTTTTTACTTTAATCATTTTTGAGAACGTCTCGATTCGTTTATGAATGGGACGCTCGCGCAAGTAGGGGGAAATTAATTATTTAATCTGCAAAGCAACAACCTCCACCAGCTAAAGGATATTCCGGCGGACATGCTCCATTTTTCAAGATGGCTGCTCCAATGCTAAGTGCTTTTGCACAGGCTTCAGTTACTCCGCCATTTACCGCTTTTAGCTCTTTTTTAGTTAATTCTTGTGCTCCGTTTAAATTTAAAATTTTCTTTAACATAATACAAAAGTTTAAAAATTTACTTAATCCCCAATCATTTATAGACACTTGGGGTTTTTGTCTATCCTCGCGCAGGAATATTTTCTATATTTTATAATTCAATAGTTTTTTTAAATTTTTTTTCTCTTTCTGAAAAATCATTTAGGAAATAGTTTAAGTCAATTTCGGATTTTTTGCTAACTCAATTTATGTGTTTCATTCATTTTTCAGGCCTAATAATCCAGATGGCGAATAGTAAAAGAAGTAACAAATAAAGTTTTTTCAGGCTTTTAACAGATTTGTAATTTAAAATGACGTACGAATATACTTAATTTAAACATTACTCAGTTATTTTTATTTAAGTTAAAGATTACTATTATACACTACTTTTTATCCGACAGAATTAAAAATCCCTTATCCTACAATATAAAAACAGGTAGAATTACGCTTAAAAATTAGGAATTTACTGAGTTTATTTGTTAAAGAATTTCATTTGCTAAAAGAATAAACCATTAACTAAATCACCTGATCATGGAAAACTACTTACACGGCTTACTCGACGAAGACAACGACGTTATTATTCAGCAATACTTAAAGTATATTGACGAGGGAATCCCGCGCACGGATAAACCAAAAGATGTATTAATCATTGGTGCCGGAATGGCCGGAATGGTATCCGCAGCTTTGTTAAAAGAGGCTGGTCATAATGTTACTATAGTTGAATCAAATACCCGTGTTGGTGGCAGGATCAAGACTTTCAGAAATTCTGAAGACAAAAAATACTTTGAAGACGACAGTGTTTATGGCGAAGCCGGTGCGATGCGTATCCCGACCATACACCAAATGGTACTAAAATATATTGATAAACTCGGACTTAAAACGGAGCCTTTTTATTATCTGTCTGTTGATAAAGAACAGGCAATTGCACATCAGGCAGATCCTAATAAACCAGAGCCGGAGGTTACCAGAAATTCTCTTTTCTACGTTAACCGCAAACGAGTTGTCCAGAATGAATACATCCCAAAAGATAAAACTAAAGTTGTCGATGTAAACAAACTATTGGACTTTCATCTGGGCAGCAGCGAAAACATGCGTGCCGACCAGTTAATGGCCAATCTAATTAATCCGCTTAAAGCTTTTATAGCAGAAGATCCTGAGAAAAACTGGCCTTTGCTGATTGAACGTTACGGAGAATATTCGATGCGTCGTTTTTTAAAAGAGAATTCGATGTATTCAGAGAATGCCATCGAAATGATAGGGGTAATGCAAAATCTGGAGTCTAGAATGGCGTATGATTTTATCCAAAGTTTTATAGAACAAAATATTATCAAAGATTCTACTCGGTTTTTGGAAATTGTTGGCGGAAGTGACATGTTGCCAAATGCATTTTTCAAAGCGCATAGTCTCGAAGAAAACACTTATTTTGATTGCAGAATGACCGAAATGATGCTCGTTAACAACAAAGTAAAGATAAAAGTAAATATTGAGGTAGAGCGTGACTTCCAGTTTTATGAAGATGCAGGATTCAAAGCATTAAAAACGCCTGTAAGTGATCTTGAATTTGATGAAGTAATTGTTACCATACCTTTTTCGGCATTAAGACATGTGTATGTAACACCACAATTCAAACAGTTAAAACGAAAAGCAATTCGTGAACTGCACTACGATTCTGCTACTAAAATTTTGTTGGAATTTCGTGAGAAATGGTGGCAGGAAGCACCTTATAATATTGTTGGCGGTGGCACAATTACCGATTTTTCGAACCGTTTTACTTATTATCCGAGTAATGATTTGGGAACTAAAGGACATGGTCTTGTACTGGCCTCTTATTGCTGGTCTGACGAAGCAAGCCGCTGGGATTCTATGGATGACGACGACAGGTATTTTTATGCACTTAAAAACCTCGCCATCATGCACTCTGATGACGAGAAAGAACAACAGCGTATTATTGATCTTGCTGTAATTACCTCAAGTATCAAGAATCAGAAAGGCAAAGCTGGAAAATTAATCGGCGGAGCCACACAAAGTTGGATGCGCGACCCTTATGCTTATGGTGAAGCGGCTATATTTAATCCGGGACAATTACACTTATTGCAGCGTCATATTATCTCAACAGAATGGAATGGAAAAGCCCATTTTGCCGGTGAGCATACTTCTTTGAAACATGCCTGGATTGAAGGCGCTATCGAGTCCGGAATTCGTACTGCGCTTGAAGTAAACGAAAATACGGGTAACCTTAATAATCCAATTTAAGATGGTACAGAAAAAAATCACCGTTGCAAAATACCTGCAACTACGTCTGGAACAATTAGGGTTGACGCATTTATTTGGAATTGCGGGCAATTATACCGCACCGTTTTTAAATACGATTCACGAAGACAAAAGTTCAAAAATCAAAATTGTTAACGATACAAACGAAATAAATGCCGGACATTGTACTGATGCCTATGCACGTCAAAACGGTTTCGCTGCAGTTGCGGTAACATATGGCGTGGGAGCATTTACGTTACTTAATTCGGTTGCAGGTTCTTACGTAGAGCATTGTCCAGTGCTTGTTATTAATGGCGCTCCGACCAATAAAGATCAGCAGCGAAGCCTTGTTCAGGGTATGCTGGCCTCACATATGACAGGTGATATGTATAGCAATATCAATGTGTTCCGAAATGTTACCGTCGCGGCAGAACAAGTTACAGGTTCATCAGATGCACCTTATAAAATTGATGCCGTGCTGAATGCTTGTATTTTATACGGAAGACCGGTTTATCTTGAGGTTTTTGAAGATGTATGGCGAATGGAATGTAATCCGCCTGTGGCTCCATTAGTAGAAAGAGAAGCATCTAAATGTCAATCAAGTGCACGCAAAGCGGCTCAAAGAGTAGCGGCAATGGCAAAGGGAAAAGAAATTATTTTTTGGGGCGGCATCGAGATTCAGCGCTATGGTATTCAAAAGGAATTCCTGGATCTGATCGAAACTACCGATACCGAATTTGTGACCTCTATACTTGGAAAATCAATCGTGTCTGAAAATCATCCCAAATTCAAAGGTGTTTTTAATGGCAAAGCATCACCAAAAGATGTCAAGGAACAATTTGAAAAAGCTCAGCTAAAAATTGGTCTGGGCGTATGGACGACCGGAAAAAATCTTGGCGGATTTGATGTATGGAAGGAAGATACTGTACTTGCCAATCACAGTGGGGTAAGAATTGGAGCTTCTTATATAGCTAATGTATCGCTAAGAGATTTTATGATATTCCTGAAAGAAGAACTTACCAAAGTTGCTTTTAGTGCTTACGAAATGTATGATGCAAAGAATCTGTCTGAATCCTTTTTTTTAGCGGATGTAGCGATAGCGAGAAAAGAAAAACCGGCGCTAACTTATGATACATTTTTCAATCGAATTAATGATTTTATAGATGAGAAACATATAGTAGTTGCCGATGCTGGTTTTCCTTTATTAGGCGCTCAGGGTATTCGTATTCCAGAACCAAACGGATTCGTAGCACAGGCATCATGGCTTTCGATAGGGTATTCTGTTCCTGCAGCAACCGGAATAAAATGTGCCAGACCAGATAAAAGACCGGTAGTATTTGTTGGAGATGGTGCTTTTCAGGAAACCTGTCAAGCCATTTCTACACAGAATAAACTGAAACACGACACCATTGTTTTTGTTTTGGATAATGGTATTTATGGTATCGAACAAATGCTGGTTAATCCAAATCCGTTTCGTGGTGAAGACAAGGTAGAATATAGCATTCCAGATTTAAACAATGTTTATGATTACAACGAAATGCACCGTTGGAAATATGCGAAACTCGTTGATGTATTTGGAGGCAAAGGTTTTGAAGTCAACAGTCTCGATGAACTTGATGATGTTTTAAAACAGCTTGAAAGCATTAAAGAAAATACCATTATACATGTAAACATACCTAAAACGTCTATTCCGGAAGCCATTGCTTATAAAACAGAAGAGCCCGGAGAAGATGAATTTCTCGATAAAGACTGGAGTTTATGTTAAGTTTAAAATGGATTAATCTTTAACCCGTTGGATGAAATGTAATAAAATTTAATTTTAACACATAGAGACATAGTTTTTCTTGACCATAAAAGGCGTTTCACTTTTTTAAATAAACATAGCTATGTGTGAAAACTAGTTTTTTCTTTAACCTTTTTTTATTTAAAACTAAAATCTACTGTTTCTATGTGTTAAAAAAATAATTTCACCCAACGGGTTAATCTTTAAGATATTCTTTCTAATAAACAACAAAAGCCGTCTCAGTTTTAATTGCTGAGATGGCTTTTTTTAATGAATCTGTGTTTTCTCAGCGATATTTTATTCTACTCTAAAAGTGTCGTTGTCTTTATCTTCGATCCAGTTATATTCAATTTCAAATGCAATTTGTTTTGCAAATTCAATTCCGTGTTGGTCACTTATAAAACCCAAGGTCATGTCTATTCCGGCACTTACGCCCGATGATGTATAATATTTGTCGTCAACTGTCCAACGTGCTTTTTTGTTCCAATTTACATTAGTGCCATTTGTAATTACCCAGGCAAATGCCCGTTTATTTGAAGTTGCTGTTTTATGGTCTAATAGTCCAGTTCTTGCGAGTAATGCACTTCCTGTGCAAACTGTCAATACAAATTTGCTGAATGCTGCTATTTCCTTTATTTTGTCAATAAGTAATTTATTTTCAACTTCTTTTCTTGTACCTAAACCGCCAGGAATTATAAATATTTCCAAGTTCTCGTTAACGTCTTCGAATTTTGAAGTCAAGACAGAAACTCCATGTTTATTTTTTATTTGCCCACCATTCAGTGAATAAAACTTGATCTTATACAAGTCTTGAAGTCGTCCAAAAACTTCTACAGGTCCGTAAACATCTAAGGTTTCAAAGTCGTCAAATAGTAAAACTGCTATATTCATAATATTGTGCCCAGAAGATCATTATCTGATCGTTTTATTTTTAAGTTTTGTCTTCCATGTTTCAATCCATTCGTTTTTTAAAATACTCAAAATTGTTGAGTCAATTCTGTTTCCATTTTGATCAAAACTACGGCTTCTTAATATTCCCTCTTCAGTACAACCAACGCTTTTCATTGCATTTATACTTCGGGTATTTTTACTGTTAGCTCCTAGACCAATTCTTTCAACTCCTAGTTTCTCAAATGCGAAGTCAAACATTAAGTATTTGCAATTTTTGTTTATTCCTGTGCCTTGATATTTTTTTCCATACCAAGTATAGCCCACTTCAATGGTGTTCAATTCCAATACAATACTGTAAAATCTGGTGCTTCCAACATATTCGTTTGTTCTTTTATCAAAAATAATAAACGGATATTGGTTTTCTTTCTCTCTTTGCTTTAACGCATTGTCAATATATTTCAATAGATTTTCTTCTCCGTTTGCACCACCCATGTTAAATTCCCAAATTTCAGGTTCGTTAACTGAAAAGTTTAAAAGATATTGAAAATCGTCTGATTTCAGAGGTCTTAAAAGTACAGTTTCGTCCTCTAGAATATAATCGGTTTTGTAATCAAATTTTATTTCGTTCATTTTAATTATATGTGTTTCTGTGGTCTTATTTTTTAGATTGCCAAAATCTGTCTTTTCCCTCTGCTATCCATTCCAGAGATTGGGCAATCCTTTTATTTCTGGTTTCGTCTGTTTTAGCGTCTGCAATCCAGATGATATAGTTTTTACGAAAGGAAGGCGATTTACTTTCAAAGATTTCAGCCGCTTTATTGTCTTTTTTTAATGCATCTGTAAATTCTTTAGGAGCAACAACTTCTACTGCCGATTTTTCTTTTACAGGCTTAGGTTTTGCAGTGCCATTTTCGTTTAATTCCATTGCTTCTTTGATATAGACAATTAGAATTTTCTCGTTTGGCAATTCAGATAAATCTTTGACTTTGTCCATATAACCAAATTTTTTACCTGCTTTTACACTTGCTTGTATTTCTTTATCTTTCATCAGTTCGGCTTTATACAAACTAAAAGAACAATGTTGTTTAAAACCGCCCATCATAACCAAATGTTCGCCTTTATACGAATAATGTGGTGTTCCCCATTTTATATTTTCTTCTACTTCCGGGCAGGTACTAAAAATGATTTCTCTTAAATGAGTTAGAATAGATTTTGCAAAATCAGCCATTTTTGCAATGTAAGCAGTAACGTCTTTGTTGTAATTTTCCATTAATTAAAGAATTTAATTTTATGACAAGAATAAAGAATATAGTTGTTCACCAGAGAGTATCTCGCTAGCGGGAGAATATTTTACGGCAAATAATGATTGATAGCTTTAAAAAAACGCAACAATAAAAAAATAGAAAAGTGTCCAGGTTCCTATAAAAAAGAGTCCAAGATATACATTGTTTAAATTTTTCTTTAAGTCCCTTTTTACAATAAGACGATATAGAATCCAACTTATAAAAGTGATAGTTAAACCTATTGCCATAAAGATTCTTGACATAATGATCTCATTTTTGACGGCATTTTAAATGGTTTATGTCGTCTGTTAAGTATTGTTTTTATTTTCTATTAAGATGGAGCTTTTTGAAGTTTGTTGAAAGTCAGATAAATGTAGTGATTTTGGGTCATGTTTGCACAAGAAAAAATAACCTATTTTTTGATTTTAAATAGCAAAGGTCTTTTCTCAAAAAAATACTCTAATAAAAGCAACTATTGGAATGTCGAAAACAAGATATAAAGAGCAGAAAAGCAGTTTATTTTTTAAGAATTCTAAAAAATAATACGCTAAATAATGCTCAAAATTAGAGATTTTTCTTTAGTTCGGCCTAAAAACCGATCATTTGTTAAGTTTAGGTTATTATTTACTTCATAGTAATTTGAATGCTATTGTAATTCGTTTTCAGTAGGTTATAAAAATACAATCCTATTTCAGTAACAGCAAAACATTCCAGAATTAACTTAATAGTATATTTTTTCTATATCAGACTTTATATTAGTATATGTTTTATAAATTTGCACAACAATTTTAAACAACATTTACGGGCAGTATTTTAGCCTGTTAAGCATTACTTTTTCATTATGTCAATTGGATATAAGCATTCATTAAATCTTTTGGTTTATAGCTAATTTAAAAAGGCTTAAGGCTTTTTTATGAAACCAGTTTCTGCAATTTTCGAGAAAAATAGTAAGATTTTAAACAATCATTTATCTTTTTTAAAATTGTGCTTTTATAAAAAAAGACAACGGCTAATCATTATCGTACATTCTTCAAAAATTATATTATAATAGTAATTAAATACCATGCTGAAAAACAACAAACCCCAAGTTTTACTCATTATTCTTTTTAGTTTATTTTTTTCCCTTAATTCGTTTTCTCAAAAAAATATTTGGGGAGGAATTGAAATCGGACGTCGCGCCATCAAAGTTTCTGTTCTTGATGTAAGTAACATCAGAAAAGCCGATTATAAAATATTATACTTCTCTACAGACAGAATTGCTTTTGCGGATCATATTGGTGCTACAGGAGAACTTTCTCAGGAAGATTTAACCAGAACCGGAATTACTGTTGTAGCACAGTTGAATAAAATAAAAGAAGAATTTAAAATCCCCGAAGAAAATATCTTTATCGTAGCAGCACCTGTTTTTGCATCTGCACGTAATATTGATGCTCTAAAAAAGAAAATCAGTGTTCTAACAGCCAAAGAACTTGAAATATTAAACGTTAACGAAGAAGCTAAAACCTTGATTAAAGGTGCAATGCCTCCGGTTGATTATAATAATGCTTTCTTGCTTGATATTGGAGCTCAAAATACCAAAGGCGGATATATTGACGAACTTGAAGATGGAAAGTTAGAGTTTGTACCTCTAGAGCTTGATTTTGGTACAATGACACTTACAGATGCTGTACAAAAGAAAGTGGTAAACCCAAATCAGGCAAATGATATGTCTGTATATCAGGAAAAATCTTTTGATTTTAATACCGTTTTACGTAAAAAAGTAAAAGAAATGCTGGATGCAAACCCGCTTTTGGCTAAAAAAGAAAAAATATATTTATCTGGAGGAGCTGTTTGGGCTTTTGCAACATTATATTACGATCAAAACGTAAAGAACCATTATGTTGCTTTAACTATGGAAGACGTTATCGATTATGATGCGGTTTTAAAGAACAACTTCAGTAAGTTTACCACCTACGCAAAAACGAATACAGAGGCAGCGAGAGTTTTAAGTACGTATGACCAAAAATACCTAATCTCTGCAAACAATATTTTATTGTCATGTTTAGAGAGTATCCCGAATTTAGCATCAAAGAAAATTTTGTTTGTAAAAGAAGGACAAGTAACATGGTTGATCTCTTATATTGCAGACCGTTCTAAAAAAGTGAATACCAATTTTTAAGGTAAACAACGATAAAAAAAAGCTTCAGAGAAATCTGGAGCTTTTTTTTATGCGTAAAATAAATGTAATATTTCTTTATGTAGTTCCCGAAACCAAATGCTCATTAATTATATCCAGCAATTCAAATTCATCGCTTGGAAACAGTTGTAATACTTGCTCTAAAACCAATGCCACATTTATAGCCGACTTTTTATCATTTTCGGGATCCAGCGCCAGAATACACAATTTTAGCATTTCGGTAATAACACAACCCAACTCAGCATAATTTAGTACTTTGATTTCGGTATTATAGGTTTTACCAACAGTCGGTTTTAGTTTATTTAGATATTGTGCTGATAATTTTTGAATGTATTCTAAATTTTTGATTTCCATTGTTGCTATTTATTTTATTTTGAGGCTTCAAATTTCTTAAGTTATTTTCATTAAAAGGTTATCTTGTATGATAACTGAGGAAAAAACTTTCATTTTTGGAAATACAAATGCAACGCTTTCAACTTTAGAAAAAGCGTGCGATGCCTTACAAATAGACTTTATTGAGTTGTTTAAATAGTGACTTTTATTTAATAATAGATTGTATAGAAGTATTTATAGCATCTAAATTATTTTGTTTGTTATTGGTCATTAAAATAATCGTGAAAGTGGTAGTAGCAACAAGCAAAGCCTGATAATTAAAGGCAGCGCCGTCGTGTATGTGATTTACAACTTTGCCCTGTTGAATATTTCCTTCTCCAAGTCCCGTTTGATTTCCATCCGAAAAAGGATTAAAAAGTTCCTGAGTAGATTCGGGAGTGATAAGTTTGAATGCATTTATGGCTTGTGACCATTTGTAAAAATCTTCCAAATTTAATGCAGTCCAGCCCGAAATATTGTATTTAATATTGTCTTGTTTTCCCGTATTATTATAAGATTTGGCGAAGAATTTTTCCTGTTCGTCAGGATCAACAACTCCGTTTTTTATTCCAACTGGCAGAAGTATTTTTTTTACCACAAAATCGTTAAAAGACATTTTAGTGATTTTTTCTATAATTCTTCTTTGCAAAAACACATTATTGTTATTGTAATCATACTTTGTTCCCGGCTCAAAATCAGGAGATTTTGTGTTTTTTAATTCCGTCATATTATCAGAATCCTGATTGACTTCGTTCCATTTTATTTGTGGTAGTCCACTTGTATATTGAAGCAAATGAATGATTTTAATTTTATTTGCCCATAAAGGAAGTTCAGGCAAAAACTTAGTGATAGTATCTTCCAGCTTTAGTTTGCCTTGTTCTTTTAGCATCATAATACCAACAGCATTAAATTCTTTAGCAATAGAACCAATGTGAAATCTGTATTTTTTGTTTAATTGAATAGTATTACTGGCATCTGCCTGTCCAAAAGCTTTCTCATAGATTACTTTTCCATTTTGAGCAATCAGAACATTGCCGTTGAATGTTTTTGTTTTTTGTAAAGACTCAAATAAACTGTCAAGTTTTGCATCTTTCTGTACGGACTGGCTGGAAATAGTACCACAAGTAATAAGGAAGATAATAAGAAGAAAAATTCTGCTTTGTGTATTTGGAGTCATGACGTAAATTTCAATAAATATAAAAAATAATATTTATCTGAAGTATGCTCAATTAGTTCTCATTAAGGTTAATTTTTCCGAAATTAGAAATTTATTATTTATTATTTAAAAGCAAAAAGCCTCCAAAATCAAAATGATCTTGAAGGCTTTTTACTTTTATAGAAACCAGAATTTATTACAAATTCAAATCTTTAAATCCTGAAACTTCGGTAGAAACTTCTCCTAACCAGCCACCTTCGGCGCGGTTGGAGTTGTACACTTTGATATAATCAACACCTTTTAGTTTTACAGGTTCACCTTTTGCATTTACAGCCCAGCTTATGTCTATTTGACCTCTAACGTCGGCATTTGCCCAGTTGTCTGTGTAACCCCAGTCGTAAGCAGGATTTGCCCAGTTGTTTCCTTTTCCGGATTTATCGTAGATATTAGATTTCAGGAAAGTTCCTTTAAAAGTAACACTGCTTCCTTTCCACATTGGGTAGAACGTTTGTTTGTGAAAAGAGTTTTTAGAAACATAACCAGTTTGTCCTTGATTATCAGTCCAACGAATGTAATTTGGTTCATTCGGGTTTACAGGTTCAGCGTCTGGTTTGTAATACGTGATTTCGTAGTTTTTAATAGTAGTTGGTTTATTGTGCTCAGAACCGGCAATTTCGTACCATTCGTCATCCGCTTTTCCATTTCCGTTGGCATCATAAGAAACCATTACAATTCCCGGCTCAGCCCAGTCTGTAAAAGCATTTCCTAAAACCACAAAATCATTTCCTTCTTTATTGATAATCGTATGGTCAAAACCAAATTGTACGTAACCACCAAATCCGCCAAGGCTTATCATACTTCCGGAAGTTAAAGCAGTTTCGGCTTTTACACGCATAGTTTCATCTGTATCTGCTATTGTTGCAGCCGGTAATGCATTTGTAAATTGTCCCGGTGCAGGGAAGAAATCAAAAACGTTGGTAATTCTGTTTAAATACGTTTTATCATTTACAGTTAAAGTAAAAGTTTTAGAATTTTCGCCCACGCCATTTTTCGCTTTAAAAACAATATTGTACGTTCCCGGAGTAGAGAAAATAGAAAATAAATCTGCTGTTGCAGCTACTTCTGCATCGTTTACCAACCATTTGTAAGTTGCTCCGGCTGCGTTTGTCAGTTGAGGCTGAACTCTGAACCATTGCATTTTATCTACCACAAAACCACCAGCAGGACTTGCTAAAGTTATTTCGGGAGCACTTGCCAGAATACTAATTGTGCGACCATCTGCAAATGTAAAAGTCATAGTACCGTTGGCCAATGAAACCGCTGTAATTTCAGCCGCATCTTTTCCTTTTTGACCAGAAGCCGATATTCCGCTGTCAACATCATTTATAATCCAGTTTCCATTTGAACCGATAGCAATTTTTGGAGTTTCACCTTTCTCTCCATTTTGACCGCTTTCTCCTTTTGCAGATTTTCCGGTATCTACACCATCAATCCACCAATTGCCATTTTCTCCAATTTTTATAAAAGATGAGGTATCGCGAACCGTTAATTTGGTTCCGTCACTCATGGTAATTACATAGCTGCCTTCTTTGGTTTCGTAACTTACTACATACAAACGTTTGTTGAGTACATCTAATAAGTTTTCATACTGCGCCATTCTGCTTTTTAAATCATTAACATCATTTTTCAAATCGTTAATATCATCTTTATAACATCCTGACAAAAGCAGGATAACAGACAAGGCAAGTAAAATTTTTTTCATGTTTTAAAATTTAAGGGTTTTTAGTTTTTATTGTTTTCTTTAGTTTAAAAGCAAAATGAGCAGGAATATCACCAGTTGTTACAGTAAATTTTGTTTGACCATTTTGATCAATACAATACAGTTTTCCTGGCGAAACATAATCACCGGCATCTGTAACGAAGATGTTTAAGGATATTGGATCAACAGCTAAACCGTAAGGCGTTTTAATTTCGTCTGTAACCGCTTTAGGTAAAAAACTTCCGGAAAGTAAAGTCTCGCTTTTTACATCGATCACAGAATAATTAATCTTATAATCGAAAGTGGTATAACTAAATTCTGATCCAATAATGTAGGCTTTGTCGCCCACGATAGTAAGATTGGAACAAGCAATATCAAAGGATTTCTTGATCTGATCGGTTTTGGTATCAATCACATAAAGTTTTGAAGGAATATCATAATAATCACCTCTTGAACTTACGTACAAATCGCCATCGGCATCGGCTTCAAGGCGGTGAAGATTAATAGCGACTTCTATATCTTTGGTTTTTGTAAACGTTTTTAGATCGATTACCGAAATTGTTTTTTCATAATTAGGCGGACTATAACCTCCTGAATTGGCTACATAAAGTTTGTCTCCCACAACGGCCATTTCCTCAGGCTGACGGCCTACTTTTACTGTTCTGGTAATTTGCAATGCTGTAGTGTCAATTTCGGCTACAAATCCGTTTGGGGAATTTTCACCCAGTTCTACTTCGCCATCATACGCACTTGCAAAAGCTTTTCCGTTTGCAAATGTTATGTATCTACAGTTTTTTACCTCAATAACTTTCAAACGTTTAGAAGTCGTTGCATCCATAACTTCAATTTTGTTAGAGTTATTGATCACTGCATATACTTTACTTCCGTAAACGCCAATATCGTTTCCAACATCTCCCAAACCTAATGTAGCATCAGGATTTGCCTGTCCGTATACATTACGACGGTACGTTCCGGTAGCATAATCATAATAATCTAATGAAGCTTTGTTCATGTTCATGTTTCCTTCATTAAGCAGATAAAAACCATCTACTGTTGTGACAACTTCGGGCGGAAGCACAACGACTTCTTCGGGAATAATGGGATCCTCTTCCTGACATCCCTGAAGGCCAATGGCTATAAAAGCGAGTAAGAGCCAAAATTTAAAATTTGTTTTCATAGTTGTTTATTTAGGTTTTGAATGTTCTCATCAAAAATTGACGGATAATGTAAGACGGTAATTTCTTCCCGGCATAGGAAAGTTCAGGACGACATCGTAATATTGGTTAAATACATTATTGATTTCACCACTTACTTTTGTTGGGAATTTTGAAATTTTCCCATCCCATATCAAAGCCATATCGCTGGTGTACCAAGGCTTTACATAATTTACAGGTATATTGGCTTTTTGACTGTATCGTTCTCCTGTATAAATAAAACTGTAATTGACTGACCAGTTTTTCCAGTTTACAGATGAGGTTACCGTGCCGCTATTGCGTGGTGTGTAAGGAATCTGATCTCCGTAAGTAGTGCCTTTTGGTGTAATGTCTATTGCCTTCTGATAGGTATAACTCAAACCTAAATCAAGAAATATTTGCTCTGGAAATCTAAAAACAAAGTTGGTATTGAGTTCCAGACCCCGAATATCTACGACACCAAGATTCATCATTGTCCATCTAAAAAGGTTAGAAGAGGGCATGGCCACAATTTTGTCTTTTACTTTATTGTAATAAACATCGGCCTGGAAAGATGCGGATTGTAAAAACTTTTTGGGCTCAATTAGGTAAGTCGTTCCAAAATCGTATTGTGTTGTAAATTCAGGTTTTAAAGAACTGTTGCCTATAAAAGTATAATACAAATCATTGAAAGTAGGCATTCTGAAAGATTCTTTATAAAATGCTCTTATTCTGAAGTTTTTGCTGTCGAATGGCTGAAACGAAGCCGAAACAACCGGACAAAAAACATGCTGACTATCGCCTTGCTGATAATATTTGACCTGTTCATCAACATAAGCGCCTAAAAGATTGGCCTGAATATCGAGTCTTTGCCAATGCATTTCGGTAGATAATGCACCTAAATAAGAATATCGCGTCGGGTACGGAAATCGGTATAAATTGGCATCGAGCGTATTAATAGAAAAATCGGTTGCAAAAGATACTTTCCACCAATCCTTAACCGTATACTGATTGACAACCGAGGCATAAAATTCATTTTGATAATAACGATTATCCAGTGCGCCTTCAAGCGTTTTATAATCCGGATCGATATAACGACTATAATCTCTGCTGAATTTTACATTGGCTAATAATTCGTATTTTTTTGAAAATGTATTTTGATACGATCCGTGAACAAAAAAGTTCCTGTCCCATTGTCTTTGGTAGTAATCGTAGCGGTTGGCGAGAATGGCACCTGGAAGTCCGCGTTCTGAATCGTAGTAATAGGCTTTAAGTGAAGCTTCTCCGTTTGCACCTACTTTGGCATGAAGATTTAATTCACTTCGTAAAGCCTCAATATCTCCATTTTGCCGAACGGCTGTAGTATCATAACCGTTTTTTTTCTGATAACGATATTTGTATTTTCCATCGGCAGTAAGCCATTCTGTACTTGCCGTAAGTGAGATTGTAGAAGTTATTTTTTGCTGATAAAGCACAGAAGGATTAAAAAGTCCGAATGATCCTGTTTTAACAGAAGCTTTTACATTTGCCTTTTTTCCGGAAGTAAAGACAGGAGTTTTGGTTTTGAGATAAAGTGTACTTGAAGCAAAAAAACCTCTCGCAGGCTGAAAAATAGTCGATTTCTGACCATTATATAGTTCGATGGCTTCAATATTGTCAAGCGTATATTTGCCTAAATCAACTTGTCCGTTTTGGGCATTTGCCACGCTCATTCCGTCATAAAAAACTGCTGTGTGTGCGCTTCCCAAACTTCGGACATTGATGGTTTTTAAACCGCCAATTCCGCCATAATCTTTTAGCTGAACGCCCGAAAAATACCGTATCGCATCGGCAACCGTAAGACTGTTGAGTTTTTCCAGTTGTTTTCCGGACAGGATCTGAACCGGCATTGGCGATTCTAACTTAAACTCGCGTTTGCTTGTAGTTAGAATTACCTCTTTTAAATGGTTAGGTTGCAAAGAATCAGCTTCTTTATGAACCTCATGGGGTTTATCCTGTGCATAAACCGGACTTATAAATAAAATCCACGCCAATGAGAATAAGCCACCATGTAGCAGGCGATAACGCCTATGTTTACATAAGTGCATAATAAAATACTCTATTTAAACTAAATAGTTATTAACGGAAAAATCGAAATCAAATGTTAGTTTGATAGTTGTGCTTTTTTCAAAACTCTGGTCCACGAGAGTCTGAATTTATGTGCAGTGGCAGGTCTCCTGACTTATTCCCATTTTGATCGGCCTTCCCACATTTAGAAAAAATGCAGTGGCAAAAGATTAGATTTTAAAAGCTTTTAAAAAGCACAAAATCTGCCAAAATGTTGCATGGAATTTACAGTAACGGGCTTGTTCAGGATTTGCACCTGATTCCCTCTTCGTTAACTAAACTTGATAAGTATAGCTAAACCATTGCGGGCGCAAAGGTAAATAAACTATGCATGTTTATACAAGATATTTGATAAAAAAACTTTTAATTCTTTTATTTTCTGTGTTTTGTTGAAATACTTTCTTAAAAAAGAGCGCATTTTTAAACATTTTTTAAAGTCTTCATTTTCGGATTAATGGTATTAGTTTCAGTGTTTTTCAATAATAAATGACACTTAAAATGTACTAAACATGGTTGCAACTTATAATTTGCAACCATGTTTGAACCTGAAAAGAAAGAAGTACTTTTTTTTAATTTAATTTTATAAGATGTTACTAAACAGACCTTTTGTAAAACCGCCTAAACCACAATTATGAAAAAGCTTACTTCCATTTTAATTATTGCATTTTTAATAACAACAGCCTGCAAGAAAGAAAAATTTGCCGATGCAACAAATGCTGTTGATGCCAATATTTCTTCAGACTCGATAACGGCCATTGCAAAAGAAGCCTGGATTTATGGGTATCCAATATTTTATAATTACAAGACTATATATTCCAGTGCAGTCAATAAAGATGCAAAAGAATTTATGGGATTTAATAAATTTAGAAGCGTTGCCATGAGCGCCACGCCTGCGGATACATTGGTTGTAACCATAAATAATGATACTCCATATTCTACAGCAGCGATTAATGTTTCTGATGAACCTGTAATTCTTCAGATTCCAAAAATTGACGGTGACCGCTATTTTGTGATGCAATTGACAGATTTGTATACTTTTAATTTTGAATATGTTGGATCGCGCGCAACAGGAAATCAGGGAGGAAAATACCTTATCGCGGGTCCGGACTGGAAAGGTGAAACACCAAAAGGAATTGATAAAGTTTTACATTCAGAGACGAATTTAATTTTTTTAATTGGTCGTACAGAGTTGGATAGCCCTGCAGATATACCTAATCTTAAAAAAATACAAGCACAATACAAATTGATTCCGTTACACGAATACACAAAAGAAGCTGTTCCGGCTGAAAAAAAATACAATTTGCCACTTCCTGCCTGGAAAGAAGCCGATTTTAGTTCTCCGGAATTTATTAATGTATTGAATTCGTTATTGCAATACGCGAGTGTAGATGAAAGCGAAAAGGGACTTCGCGAACGTTTTGCTAAAATAGGAATTGTTCCGGGTGTAGCTTTTGATAGTTCTAAATATCCCGCAGAAACCATAAAAGCCATAGAAAAAGGAATCGCAGAAGCGAAACAGGAATTGGAAACTAAAACAAATGAGGTTAAAGATTATACAAGCTTATTTGGTACAAGAGCGGCATTAAAAAATAACTATTTGAATCGCGCCATTGCCGCAGCTGCAGGAATATACGGTAATACAAAAGAGGAAGCCGTTTATACTGGAAGTGCTGTTGATAAAGACAATCAGCCTTTATCAGGAAATAATAAATATGTAATACGATTTTCAAAAAATCAGCTTCCTGAAGCCAAGTATTTCTGGAGTATTACGATGTATAATTTACCTAAACGTTTTTTGGTTCCAAATCCAATTCAGAGATATTCTATTGGAGAAAAAACAAAAGGCCTGAAATATGAAGCCAACGGAGATTTGATAATTTATTTAGAAGCAACATCGCCGGGAAAAGACAAAGAAAGCAATTGGCTGCCTACGCCTAAAAATGAAAATTTTATGTATGTAATGCGTATTTACGGACCACAACCCGATGTAATTAATGGGGTTTGGAAAATGCCTTTACCGGAAAAAGTAAAATAGACCACTTAAAAAGTATACTGATAAAAATCCGTTGGGTGAAATTTGTTTTAACACATAGAAACATAGCTTTTCTAAACTTTAGAAAAAGGCGTTTCACTAATTTCAATGCACATAGCTATGTGTTAAAGCTTGTTTTTTTAATGATCTTAACCCGTTGGGGGTAATTAAAATAACATAAATTTTGACGCGGATTAGACAGATTCATTATCATGAAAACGCGGATAAAACGGATTTGTATAAAGAATTTAAAAAAAATCCGTTTTATCCGCGTTTTTACGAAGTAAATCCGTTTTATCCGCGTGCTATTTTAAAATGTAAAAAAGCCTTTCGAATGGATTTCTCCATAGAAAGGCTTTTATACTAACACTAATTCAAAATATTTGGGGGCTCTTTTTAAAGTTTCTTATAGAACTTTATATTTCTGTGATTTCCAGTACAACGCTAGATTCTACTTTAGAGGAAGAAACTCTTAAACCTACATTCATCAGGTAATCTCCTGTAAAAGATTCGCCAGATTCTTCAATCGTTTTTTTTGCTTCAGGCATTATGTTTATTTCTTCTATTTTATATGTTTTCTTTGGATCTAATCCCTGAAAGCGAACAGCATTATATTGCGGATCATAAAGCGGATGTAGTGTATAAGAGAATAAAACAGCTTTGCTTTTAGACTCGTTTACATACATTAAAACGGCACGGGTTTCCTCATAAGGAGAAACCATTCTGTACATATCGCCATGCCAGATTACCTCACTTAAGCGTTTGTAGTTGGCAACTGCATCCTGAGTATATTTTAATTCTTTTTCTTTCAGTTCCTTTATATTAATATCAAAACCTAATTTACCCATCATGGCAACATCAGTTTTGAATTTAATAGACTGATTTCCCCATGAAGTAACATGATTACAGATTGAAAATGCCGGGAAAAACTGAGAATATCCCCATTGTATAAATACTCTGTTGAACGGATCGGTATTGTCACTTGCCCAAAATTCAGTGAAATAATTAAGCAGTGCGTAATCGGTTCTTCCGCCACCGCCGGCGCAAAGCATCATAGGTAAATGCGGATATTTTGTTTTAATTCGATCTAAAACTTTATATAAACCGTTAGTATATTCAATAAACAAATGTGATTGCTGATTCTTTAAATAAGTAGAGTAGGCGTTGGTCATCATTCGGTTACAATCCCATTTAAAAAAGGCAACACCAGAATTGGTCTGCATAATATCATCAACAGTCTTGAAAACAAAATCCTGTACTTGCGGATTGCATAAATCCAGAACCAATTGTGAACGATAATAACTCTCGGGTCTGTTTGGCAATTTTAAAACCCAGTCCGGATGTTTTTCATACAATTCGCTTTTCGGGTTCACCATTTCCGGTTCAATCCAGATTCCGAATTTTACGCCCGTTTTTTCTGCTTCCTGCATTAGAAAACCAATTCCGTTTGGCAATTTTGTTTTAGTAGCCTGCCAGTCTCCCAAACCAGATTTATCGCCGCTTCTTGGGTATTTATTTCCAAACCAGCCATCATCCAGCAAAAATAGATCAACGCCTAACGTTTTAGAATCGGCAAACATGTCGGTTAGCTTCTTTTCATCAAAATTAAAAAATGTCGTTTCCCAGTTGTTTAATAAAGTCAAACGGGATTTATCACCATCTTTAATTCCATAATTCTTCGCCCATGAATGTAAATTTCGGCTCGCTTGTCCTTTTCCTTTATTCGAAAAAGTATAAATAAAAGAAGGTGTTGTAAAAACTTTTCCCGGTTGTAAACTATATTCAGAGGCAAAAGGGTTGATTCCGGAACTTATTCTAAGCGAATTTTTATTGTCTAATTCAAAAGCAAATTTAAAATTTCCTGACCACGCAATCGTCCCGGCAACAAGATCTCCCGAATTTTCTTCGGCTTTAGCATTTAGCGACAGAAAGAAAACAGGAGTCTGATACATATTGGTACGAACGCCCAATTTAGAATCAATTACTTTGGTACCGCTCGTTAACTGGCTTTCCTGCATGCGAACTTCCTTTGCCCAGTCACCATGAAACTGAGTCAGCCAGTATTGATCTGCATCAAAATGCAACATTGATGAAGCATAGTTATAAAGCGTTACAGGTTTCTTTTCATGATGTACAATTTCCGTCCATTGCTCAATAATATTTTCCTTATAAAAAGATTTGTAATGAAGCGTTACCTCTACAGGATAAACAGGGTCCTTCATTTTTACCATAGTTTCAGTAGTATTCCCATCAATTTTTGCAGTATTATGACTTACGTAAACCAATTCCAGAGATGGGTTTCCGTCATTGTGCGTCATTCTGATTGCCGATTCAAATAAATTCTCTGTACCATAAGTCGGGTAAGCCTGATGTCTTAAATTAACCAAAGGATTTCCGTCATTAATAACAAACGATTTGGTGTTCTCTTTCGATAAAGCGTTATATCCAAAGTCACTTTCCAGTTTTGTCCCTAAATAAGCCTGGTAAAGAGATCCGTTTTTTGCCGCTTTTAAAATCAAAGCAGTGTTTTGGGTTTCGATCTTAATTTGTGCTTCTTGCGCCTGCACTTTGCAAAACAAGATGGTGAATGCCAGTAGAAATAGTTTTTTCATAATAGTTATTTAGTAATAGTAAGCGTATGTTGTAATTGTGGTTTTAAATTTCTAAAGCATAGTTGAAAGGTGCACAATGGCACTTTTAAACTAAAATTGGATCAATTAATGTAATTGATTGAGAATGTCATTATGTAGCAATTCGGGGTTTTATATTGTTGAATTCACAATATAAATAGCTATGATATGAGATTCTGTTGCTTAAATTATGAAATTATGAAATTCAAAAGTAGAACAAATCAGAATTTGTTACATACCTGTACCTACCAGTTTATTTTTGATACACCAAAAAACTCGTTCTTATTATAAGAATATTTTAGGTTTATAATATTCTAAAAAATGCGACAAATAGTATATTTTCCTGAATAGATAAAAATGAATAAAAAGAAGTAGAAAAATCGAAGAATTTCTCACTTTGAACTGTATTGGCAAGGATAACTTTTTACCAGAATAATGGATTATAAGATTTGTTAAAATAGTATTTTGAAATGGATAGAATTTTTTGAAGAAGAAAATAATTTGAAAATAAATCAGCCATTATATTTACTACCGAAAACCCTACCAGTGAAAGAAATTCGCCTTTTTGAGCTCATTTTTGAGATATAATTCCACCAAAAATCAATCTGAAGCAAAAAATTAACGGCTAAAAATATTGTTGCATTCGTAATATTAACTTTCTTTTTTATGATTCTGATATTTTATTACCTAAAAATCACATCTTAAATCAAAAAACAGGAAATTTAAGCAAGCTTAGTCTTACATATTAACCCATCAATTTGCACTGGTATGGTTTATTGGGTATTTATGGTCAAAATGACCTTGTAAATTTAGTAAAATCTAATTCTGATACTATATTATCCACTTTTTAAAAAGTGAGATTCTATCATTTTAACAAAAAACGGTTGAAAGGCCTTACTCTATTTATTAGTTGTTTTTATCTAAAGAAAGCAATAGACAATTTTGTTCTTAAGATGTTCAGTTTGCAAAAATGGGCTATAAGATGATTACACAATGTTTTATCATTTTTTGTTTTGATTTTTTTGAATGAAATAGTTTTATCTCTTCTCCTGTTTGCAGGTAATTTTTGAAACTGTAAAATATCCGAAAAATCTTCCCTTTTAGATAAAAAGCTGTTTAGTGGTTTTTATTCATATATTATCCACTTTAATTTTTGTATTAATTTAAATTTTACCAATTCTTTGAGGATTTCATAAAAAACTAGTAGGTACTGGTATGTACAAGTTCGTAACATTTATAATTTTGGATTTCAACATCACACTCTTTTCATTACAATCTCAAATGAAAAACCAGAAACGAATTCAAAGAACTTGAATATACATTACTAACCAATAACCATTTAGAAAATGAAATTATTAACCAAAGACAAACAATCTAACGATTGGCTTACTTCTGAAATCTGGAAAGTTACCAAACTGACTTCGGGGATTTTATTAGCCATGACATTACAGGTTTCTGCGGCGACAGAATCAAATGATGCAAAATTTTCTCTGAAGTTAAATGATTTTCCACGTACGGGAAATGATTTATATACGGGAAACTTATCGCTTTCTGAATTATCAAAAAGCACAAATGCGAATGCTTTATCTTATGTAGTTAAGACTGTAAAAGGAAAAGTAACAGGCTCAAAAGGAGAACCGCTTCCTGGAGTGAATGTTATGGTAAAAGGTACAAAAATTGGGGTTACCACGGACTTCGATGGTAATTTTACAATAGATGTTCCGGAGTCAAACAGTATTCTTGTAATCTCTTTTACGGGTTTTGTAACTAGAGAAGTGAGTGCAAATGCGGCAACGAATATTCAACTGGAAGAACAAAATCAGACGTTGAATGAAGTAGTAGTTGTGGGATATGGTACACAAAAAAAAGCGACTACAACGGGAGCAATTGCTTCGATTAAAGGTTCGGTTCTGACTCAAAATGCATCTGCAAACGTTTCAAACGGGATTGCCGGGCGTATGTCTGGAGTAATTGCCAATAACCGTTCAGGAAGACCGGGAGACGATAGTTCAAGTCTTTTAATCAGAGGGTTTAACTCATTTGGATCAGGAACGGGGCCGCTTATTGTTGTAGACGGTATTCCGGATCGTGATTTAAACAGAATTAATCCTGATGATATCGAATCGGTTACGGTTTTAAAAGATGCATCGGCGGCAATTTATGGTGTTCGATCTGCAAACGGAGTAATCTTAGTTACTACAAAAAGAGGTAAAGTAGGTGCGCCAACTATTAAAGTTGATGGTTCTTACGGAATTCAACAATTAACGAGAATGGATGAAAGGGTTAATTCCTGGCAATACATGACGTATTATAATGAACTTAATGCTAATAAAGGAACTACACTTCCTTATGCACAATCAGAAATTGATAAGTATAAAGCAGGAAACGATCCTAATTACACGAGTACAAACTGGCTTAAGGAAGTATACAGAAAAGATGCTCCGCAAACCAATGTTTCGATGTCCGTAAACGGAGGAACTGAGCAAGTAAAATATTTCTTTTCGGGACAATATTTAAATCAGGAAAGTAATCTTAGAGATAGCGACGAACGCTACAGACAGTTTAACTTAAGATCAAATATTGATGTTAATATTACCTCAAACTTTAAGGTAAATCTGGATATCGCGACGCGTAAAGAAGACAGAAATTATCCAGCGCCAAGTATGTCAAGTATTATGCACGAAACGGTAAGTATGTATCCTTTTATTCCGGCGTATTGGAAAAATGGTTATCCATCTTCTGGTATTGCAAATGGAAAAAATCCAATTTTAATGTCTTCTTCGAAAGCGGGTTATGATAAGGTTATAAATTTAATTGTAAACCCAAAAATTGGATTTGACCTGAAATTACCTAAAATTACGGAAGGTTTATCTTTAAGCGGATATGCTGCATTTGACTACAATGTGCGCAGTGAGAAAAAATTCACCAGACCTTGGGATGCTTATGCTTACGATAAAACAAATGACAGTTATAATAACGTAAGAAACAGTACAAGTATAACAAGTGTATTGCAGAATGAGCAAATTACCAATCAAAATACATATTTTATAAAATTAGCTTACGATCGTAAATTTAATAAACATGCATTTAATGCCTTTGCAGGATACGAACAAACAACAACTGACAAAACAGAAACGATTGCTTACAGAAGAGATTTATTAAGTGACCAGTTAGATCAGATTTTTACAGGAAGTACAAAAGGGCAAAATGCAAGTGGAAGTGCTTATCAGGACGGAAGAGAAAGTTACTTAGGAAGAGTAGGGTATAACTACGACAACAAATACTTTGCAGAGGTTGCGGCACGTTACAATGGATCTTTTAATTTCCCATCTTCTACACGTTGGGGTATGTTTCCTTCAGTATCTGCGGGATGGAAAATTTCTGAGGAACCATTTTTCAAAAATAATATAAAAGCAATTGACCAGCTTAAAATAAGAGCTTCATGGGGAAGAATGGGTAATGACGATTTAAAAGAAAAAATTGACAATGTTACTTACCTGAATCAATATATGTTCTTAACCCGATATCAGTTAATTACAGATCAGCAGCTTTACAACTACTTTGGTTCCGATTTTACCCTGAATAATAGTATTTATCTTTCTGCTACTCCAAACCCTTACATTACCTGGGAAATACAGGATTCTAAAAATATCGGTTTTGATTTCGGATTCTTAGGTAACAAATTAACAGCAACTTTTGACTATTTCAGTAATGAAAGATCAGATATTTTAGCAGCAAGAAATGCATCTGTACCATTATATACAGGATTAGCGTTGCCAAAAGAAAATATTGGAAAATCTATCAACAGAGGTACAGACTGGTCTGTAAATTATGCCGATAACACTCATATTTTTAAATACAGTATTGGTTTTAATTTTACATATGCTCAGAGTGAAGTATTGTTTCGCGATGAAGCAGCAAACATTCCGGCATGGCAAAAATCAACAGGAAAAGCTATTGATTCCTGGATGGTGTATCAAACAAACGGCATTTATCGTACACAGGCAGAGGTGGATAATTCAGCTCACTTTGAAGGAGCAAAACCTGGAGATATTTGGGTAAAAGATACAGACAATGATGGTAGTATTACAACAAATGATAAAGTACTGATCCCGGAATCTGCAACACCAAAAATTGCTTATGGTATTCCGATTAGAGCAGAGTACAAAGGATTCTCTGTAGACATGCTTTGGACAGGTCAGGCAAAAGCAAAACAAATGATACTTTCTCAGGCACAAGGTGCAATTATAGCGCCGCCAACCTGGTTGTACAATGACAGATATACAGCAGAAAATCCAAACTCAAAGTATCCTGTAGCCTTCAATGATTCTGATAATAGAAACAATATCGATGCAGACTTCTGGTTAAGAGACGCTTCTTTCTTTAGATTAAAATCTTTAGAAGTATCCTATACTTTACCACAAACATTGCTTTCAAGATTTGGGGTACAAAACATGAGATTTTTTGCAGGAGGTACGAACTTGTTTTCTATCGATCACATGAAAAAATACAACAGAGACCCTGAAACTGATAATAAAACAGGAGTTAGCTATCCACAAACCCGTATCTACAGAATCGGTTTGAGTATTGAATTATAATAGTGCAATAAAAAAACATCAGACATGAAAAATTATAAAACCAATAAACTAACAGATCTAAAAAAGAAGGCTTTTATCTTTGCCTCTTTTTGTATCGCAATTGCCTCTCTTACGTCTTGTAGTGAAGATCCTTTAGACAAAGTTCCGTTAGATTCTTATACAGATGCAACAGTATGGAACGATTTGAAACTTGCTGAAGCTTTTGCTAATAATCTTTATACCGTATTACCAAGTACACAGCACAACTGGAATGACAGAACAAACCGCAGCTGGGTTTTATCTACTGCCTGCGACGAAGCCTTTAATAATTTTAACGACTACGATATCTGGAACCTTAATTCAGGCGCGCTTACACCGGATAATGCAGGTAATTTTGATTCCTGGAAACCAACTTACGCCACAATTCAGAATTGTAACATCTTTTTGTCCCGAATCGATAAAGTTCCCGGTGATGATGCTTGGCGCAACAGATTAAAAGGAGAGGTATTCTTTTTAAGAGCATATGCTTATTTTAAATTAAGCAATGATTACGGTGGAGTTCCTTTGGTAACTGTTCCTTTTGATCTAAACAGTAATTTTGCTGTAGAGCGCAGTTCTTACGATCAATGCGTTGACTTTATTGTTACAGAATTAGACAAAGCAGCAGAGCTATTACCTCTAAATGCTTCGAGTCTGGGCAGAGTTACAAAAGGTGCGGCTTTGGCGATAAAATCAAGAGCATTGCTTTATGCAGCAAGTCCGTTATGGAATACTACTAATGATATGGCAAAATGGAAAAAAGCTTCAGACGCTGCAAAAGCAGTTATGGATCTAAATATCTATCAGCTTTATGATAAAAAATACGAAGATCTTTTTACAACCAATAATTCAGAAATTATTTTTTCTCGTTTGTCTAGTAAAGATCCGCAATGGAGCGCTTTCAACGGAGTAGAAATGTTTAATTCTCCAAGTGGTTTTCATGGTTGGGCCAATTTTGCGCCAAGCCAGGGATTAATTGATGCTTTTGGAACTGCAGATGGAAAAGATATTACAGATGCTTCTTCCGGTTATAATCCACAGAAACCTTACGTAAACAGAGATCCGCGTTTTTACAAAAATATTGTATATGACGGACGTGCATACGGAAAACCTGAATTCTGCAAAGATCGTTACGATGCAGGAAGTTCAAACAAAGCCGAATTTTATGAGGGAGGATTAGATTCTCCTCAGGGATGGGATACGTGGAATGCAAGTAAAACCCGTTACACATTCCGTAAATATTGTGATACAACCTACAATTATAACAGCGAGACACAAACCAACAAAGCCTGGATTATTTCCCGTTTAAGTGAAATTTACCTGAACTATGCCGAAGCACAATTTAAATTAGGTAATGAAGGAACAGCTATTCAGTATTTAAATACACTTAGACAACGTGCAGGAATTACAGCACCATTATCAGGATTGACAGGAACAGCTTTGGAAGATAAAATTCGCAACGAAAGACAAGTTGAATTGTGTCTGGAAGGATTCCGTTATTACGATGTTCGTCGTTGGAAAATTGCCGATGTTACAGAAAACAAACCTTTAATGGGCGTAATAATCACTAAAAATAGTGACGGAACGAGAACTTACACCTACTCAAAAGTTCAGGAGAGAATTTTCAAACCACAGCATTATTTATTACCAATTCCGAGAGATGAAATCAACAGAACAAGTTTGGTTCAAAATCCGGGTTATAATTAAAAAGAACCCGTTGGGTGTAATTATTTTTAACACATAGCAACATAGATTATTTTAAATATCGCTAAAAAGATTTTAAAAAGAAACTAGTTTCTAACACATAGCTATGTTTGTTAATGCAAGTGAAACGCCTTTTTATAGACAAAAAAAGCTATGTTTCTATGTGTTAAAATTATGCTCAACAAATTATATGCAACAATTTAGTTTAATTAATTTGTAAGCAAGCCCACCAAATAGGTTGTGTGGGTTTGCTTTTAAAATTTTAATGATACAATATGATAAAAGGATTTATAATTACAATCGTTAATTGTTGTTTCTTTTTGAATGCATTTGCCCAAAGTACAACAACATTCAAGTCTTCTGATGCTGCGATACAATTAGCTTTTGATCGTGCACAACGTATGGCTTTAAGTTATAAAGGAGACTCCAATGATCCGGTTGGACCGTGGTATGAAGCGGCACTTCCGGCAAGAGCAGCTTTTTGTATGCGCGATGTATCACATCAAAGTATTGGCGCTGAAATACTGGGATTAAGTAAAGAAAACAAAAATATGCTTTCGTTATTTGCTCAGAATATTTCAGAAAATAAGGATTGGTGTTCTTATTGGGAAATCAATAAATTTGGAAAACCGGCACCCGAAGATTATAGAAACGACAAAGAATTCTGGTACAATCTAAACAGTAATTTTGATGTTATGTATGCCTGCTGGAGATTGTATTTATGGACAGGTGACGAAAGCTATATTAATAATCCGGAGTTTGAGAATTTCTTCGAAAAATCAACTACTAATTACATAGAACGCTGGTCACTTCAGGCAGATTCGTTGCTAGCAAGATCCGAATTTAAGAACAGTCCGGTTCCTTTTAATGTAAAAGATGATTTTCATAAATGCCGAGGTTTGGCATCCTATTCTGAAGGAATTCCGGGTTTAATAATGGGAGTCGATTTAGTCGCAGCTATTTATCGCGGATTGATGACGTATTCTGCTGTTTTAAAACAAAAAGGACAATTTGAAAAAGCGCAGTATTTTGAAGATGAAGCAGCAAAATATCAAAAACAAATTGAACAAATCTGGTGGGATGAAAAAGCTTCGGCTTACAATGTAATTTACACTAGTGACGGAAAGTTTAGCAAAGACGGAGGTGAACTTTTTTTATTATGGTTTGATGCTTTAAAAGATGCAGGTCGTACAAAAAAAGCAATTGAACATATTATTTCACAGAAAACCAATGTTGAGAGTTTATCTTATTTACCATTTTTATTATATAAATATGGATTTGAAGATAAAGCTTACGAATATATTTTACATCTCACAGATCCTGCTACAAAAAGAAGAGAATATCCGGAGGTTTCTTATGGTGTAATCGAAGGAATTGTACACGGTTACATGGGTATTCAGGCAGATGCCACAAAAAAAACAATAACAACACTATTTCGCGGAAAAAAAGAGGGCATTTCAGAAGTCGACAATTTGGCTGTATTAAATACAGTGCTTTTTGTAAAACACAACAACCAAACAACAACAACAACAACAACAACACTGCACAACAAAGGCAAAAATGCAATACAATGGAGAGCGATGTTTCCCGGAAATTATAACTCGATAGTAGTAAATGGCAAAAAAATTACCGCCAATCATATTAAAGAAGATAATGGAAACGCTTATACATTTGTTGAGGTTCCGGTAAATGCCGGACAGAAAATAGATGCCGTTTGTCAGTAAAAAAACAACCCATCCAAAGTACTACTAATACAATGGATACAATTAATTTAATTTTAAAAGTAATGAAGAGATCCTTTAGAAAAAAACAAAAGTATTTTCTATTTGTAGCTGTCGCTTTTTGTTTGCTGAGCACTAAAGCATTTTCTCAGGAAGATCGTCGTTGGCAAATGGATCAGGATGGTTCTATTTCCTGGCAAATAAATAATAGTATTCCGCATGACGATCATATCGAGATGAGCGGCAAAAGAATCTCTTGCGTTCTAAGATATGGCGTTGCAGCCGATGGTTCTTTTCATGCAACCCGTAGCCTTGTATGGCCCATGCTTAGAACAATTCCCAACAACACACATGCGAGTTTAACACGCAGATTTGCACAAGATGCCTTTGATTTGGTAACGGTAAATTACAAACCAATTGCATCAGAAAAAGTAACTTCACTAAAGCTCAACGGAACCTTGTTGGTAAAGAGTACCGCCGGAAATACTTTAGAATTAACCCGACAATTTTTTCCATCAACAACTTTGGCAGGCTATTGCGAAATTTACACGATCAAAAACACTGCAGATAAAAGTTGTATAATTGAGATTCCGAAATCAAATGCAATATATACCACAGATGCAGCAAAAGGAACAGAAGGCAGTTATGATTTGCATGTTGATCTTTCTAATTCAGGAAGTTTTAACCTGCAGCCCAATCAGAGCCGAACATTCTCTGTTTTTTATTCCGGCGTAAAAGCAAACGAATCTGCTCCGGTTGCAAATATTGAAGAAGAAAAAAACAAACGTATTCAGTTAATCCATGAAATCTGGGATAAACTGATTTTAGAAACTCCGGATCAGGTTTTAAATACCGAATTTGCTTTTGCCAAAATCAGAGCCTCCGAAAGTATTTTTGAAACCAAAGGCGGGCCTATGCATGGTCCCGGAGGAGAATCGTATTATGCGGCAATTTGGGCCAATGATCAGGCAGAATATATTGGACCTTTCTTTCCGTATTTGGGATATCAATATGGAAATGAAGCTTCTTTAAACGCCTATCTTCAGTTCGCGAAATTCATGAACAAAGAGTATAAACCTATTCCGAGTTCAATTGTTGCCGAAGGAACTGATATTTGGGACGGAGCTGGCGATCGTGGCGATGGCGCAATGATTGCTTATGGAGCAGCTCGTTATGCTCTTTCGAGAGGAAATGCAGAAGAAGCAAAACAATTATGGCCACTAATCGAATGGTGTCTGGAGTATTGCCATAGAAAATTAAACGCAGATGGCATTGTAACTTCAGATTCTGATGAACTCGAAGGACGTCTTCCTGCCGGAAAAGCCAATCTTAATACTTCTTCATTATATTATGATGCCCTTAATTCGGCTGTTTATTTAGGCAAAGCTTTAGGGAAAAATAGTGCACAACTTAAAACTTATAAGACTGAAGCTGAAAAATTAAAAACAGCTATAGAAAAATACTTTGGTGCAAAAGTAGAAGGTTTCGAAACCTATAAATATTACAAAGAAAATGATGTTTTAAGAGCCTGGATCTGTACACCGCTTACAATGGGAATTTACGATCGAAAAGCAGGAACTATAGATGCTTTGTTTTCGCCTAGATTATGGACAAAAGACGGTCTTGCCAGTGTTGCAGGCGACAAAATATTCTGGGATCGCTCGACTTTATATGCGCTTAGAGGTGTTTTGGCAGCGGGAGAAACAGACAAAGCTGTGGATTTTTTACACTATTATTCTAATCGACGTTTATTGGGCGATCACGTTCCGTATCCTGTTGAAGCTTATCCGGAAGGCGATCAGCGTCACCTTTCAGCAGAAAGCGGTTTGTATTGCAGAATTTTCACAGAAGGATTATTCGGAATTCGTCCGACAGGTTTGCACAGTTTCGATTTCACACCAAGACTTCCTAAATCCTGGCCAGTGATGAAATTGCGCCAGATTCATGCTTTCGAAAAAGATTTTGATATAACGGTAGAAAGAGCAGGAAGTAAACTTAAAATAACGATAACAGATGGTAAAAAGGTATTGATAAATAAAGTCATCAAAGACGGAGAGACTGTAAATATCAAACTTTAATAAGTTAAAAAGATTTAATGCTGCACACTTCGTTTCAATCAGGATTTGTGTACACTAAATAAAGGGCGCTTTTTATAAACCAAAACAGGATTCTATGCAATAAAGTAATTAAACCAACGAATTGTTATTACAAAAAAAAAGGAGGAGCAATTGCTCCTCCTTTTCTTATTTAGCTTCCAGAAAGTTTTTCAAATTTCCGTTTTTATCAATAGTTTCAATTTTTGGATCACCTTTTTCATCTACATAAATTTTCATTCTCGCATTTCCATCAGCATCGTACAAGAACATTCCGGAATTATTAGCCTTGTTTCTTCCTATAAAAAGACGTCTTTTTGAACCCTCTTTAGTTCTAAGTTCCTCGATTTTTTGTGTCCTGATTTTCTCATCTTCAATTTTTTCGAGTTCTTTAAATTTAGCATTTCGGGTATCAATATTAGAACCAATCGGATATTCATTTATAATTAAACCCCTTTGAATACTGTTTTTTCCGTTATCATAATCTTCACTATTCAATATCTGAATGACCTGATCATCATGATAATTATCCATAGTAAAAGACATTCCGGAGCTTATTCTGTTTTCTTTAGTTTTACCCGCAAAGACCAGACCGCCACATTCGTCACCTTCATTATTAAAGAAAATCATTCCCGCCGGACGATCTCTTTTAGGATAATCTTTACCATTCATTCTCCCTGAATGTTGTCTGGTTTCATTACTTAAAACCATTCTTAGACTTCCGTCTTCCCCCACAAGGTTAATTTTCTTTACTGTAACTTCATCAAATGTTTCTTTTCTGTCTTCTTTTACAAAAGAACTTAATAATACAACACCAAAAACAAGCGTGCTGATAATTGCGTAACCGGTCAAAAAGTTGATTTTCTTTTCTAATTTTTTATCCATTTATAAAAATCTGTTTTTTCTTAATTGTATATTTTTATATTAATTAATATAAAAATATCAAAAAAAGTATATTTTTAATAGTTGCTTTCTTTTTAAAATACACTGCTGAAATTCTGGTTTTTCAGAACAGTTGCTACTTCCGATTCCAGATACTGATATATTTTGCTGTTGAGAAAATTCCCCATACTAATTCGTTTAACACCTGCATTTTGTAAAGTTTTAAAATCCGGTAAATCCGGCATGCACATTACATTGACAGGAAGTGCGGTAGCTTTTGTAATTTCAGCGATGTCTTCTGTTTTTGTAATGCACGGAAAAAATAACCCATGAACGCCTGTTGTTTCATAAAGGCTGATTCTTCTTTTTGCTTCAGTAAGACTATCCGGCATATTCAGCAGAAAAACATCAGAACGCAGATTGATAAAAATTTCAATATTTTCTTTAGAAAGTGCTTCAGTTACCGCTTTGATTTTTTCTGAAAAAATGGTCGCATCTACAATTGTTCTTATGCCGTTTTCAACCACAGAATCTTCAATATTAATTCCGGAAATACCAATTTTATGTAGTTCTTTAATGTTGGCAACAATTTCAGAAGCAGTATTTCCGTAGCCCGCTTCCAGATCAACAGAAAGAGGTACAGTTACAGTTGCCGCAATACGTTTTATAACAAATAAATATTCCGCAAAACTCATTTCTTCGCCATCAGCATAACCAAGTGTTTCGGCAATGGCATAACTTGAAGTTCCGAGTGCTTTAAAATTCAATTTTTCCAGTGTTTTTGCACTCTGTGCATTCCACACATTACCAATAAGTAAAGGTTCGGATTGTTCGTGTAGTTCTTTCAATTTTTGAAAATGATTTTTCATATAGTTTTATTTTCTAATAGGGGATTTTCTGTTTTAGTTTAGACTGCTAATTTCAGTCTCTTTGATTTCAGAAACAACAATATCATCTACATCCAGAGAATGTAAAAAATCAGTCGCATCAAAAGCTTCTCCCAAAGTGGTAACGCCTTTTTTGATTACTTCACCGTTCAGAATTCTTTTTACAGCTTCAACAATCAGAGGAGCGGTTACGGCATAAATATCAATTCCCTGTGCCGAGATCGTTCTTCTTTTGTTGCCTTTCACCGCTATAACTTCCATACAGAAAACCTGAGAAGATCTGTTTTTCGAATCGACAGCTTTCGGTTCCGGAGTTTCACTATTTCGGATATCGGTTATCGAATTCTGACTCAAATACGTATTGATGGTATGAACGTTGATGTGTCTTGAAATTGTAATTATTTCAGAAAGCGGAACCGTAATTACGTCTTTCGTAAAAATTGGACCGGGAAAATCCCAGCTTTTAGACTGTACTTCGCGAACAGGCTGCAAACTATGATTGGCAAAACTGAACCTTTGGTAATGATTTCTTTCGCCCGTCAATCGAGTTCCTTTCGTTGGATGCCAGGAATCCAGACCAATATAACTGGATATTTCATCCACTTTATCCCAGTCTTTGGTAAGCGTTGTACTTAACAAATCGCCCAAACCGCCATAAAAAGCAGCGGCAGGAATTATAGCAACATTCGCCAGTTTTGCCTGTTCAGAAAACTGTTCAAAAATGTCCAGGACCGCTTTTTGTTCTGCACTAACATCAAGATAATGTTTTTCAAGTCGTATTGCCGATTTAATAATTGGTTCGGCAGTATCAAGAAAAGGACCCGCACAGTTTACAATTATTTCGGCATCGGCAAAAGCAGCGTCCAAAGTCTGCGGTTTATTTATATCTGCCACTTTTGTGATTAAATCCGGATACACTTTACCAAAGGCAATTAGCTTTTCAGCATCGCGTCCGCTCAGAATAGGTTTATAGCCTTGTTGGTAAAGTTGCGCAACTAAAAATTTTCCGGTGTGGCCATAAGCGCCATATATTACAATTTTATTTTCCATAAAATAATTTTAATTTTTTGTTAGTGTTTTACTTTATTTAACCTTGAAATTAATGATGATTGATACTGCTTTAATTTTTATAATTTCCGGTTACTGCTAAAAGAATCGCGGAACATTTTCCAGCCTTCAGGAGTTTTTTTCCAAAGAACCAAAAACTTACCATCATCAAACAGTTCACCTTTTGCATTAAAAGACTGCCATAAACCCTCTTCTGTTACAAATTCTTTAGCATCGCCGTATACAGCTGTGGTAATAAATTTGCCATTTCGCATGCCATAGTTGTCATAAGCGACTCTGAAGAACTTTGCGGCAGCTTCCGGACCACACATTTGTACAGAGTTGGGAGCCATAATGCAGGCATCTTTTGAATATCGATTAATAAAAATAGAAGAATCGTTTTTTACAAATGATTCAAAATAAATGGCATTACTTGCTGCGATTGCTTTTTTTGCATCTTCGAATGCTGTATGCTGAAATTCTTTTTTTTGATCCTTGCAGGATGATAAAAGTGCAAGAATAAGTACTGAGATAATTAATTTGTTGTACATGGTTGAATTTGTTATTGTTACAGGACAAATTTCAGTTTATGTACAATAAGAACGAGTGACGTAAATCACTAATTTTCGAGTGCCATTTAATTTTTCAAACGACTTAATGTTTCTCTGGATACGCCCAAATAAGAAGCTAATTTCTTTTTTGAAATCCGCTGAATCAAATCCGGATATTCTTTCAGTAAAAGATTAAACCGTTCAGTGGCGTCATTAGACATATAGGTGAGGAGTCTTTTTTGCTGTTTGATGAAACTGTCGTTGGCTTTTTTTCGAAAAAAATGCTCCATCTTCGGGATGGCTGCACATAATTTTTCTCTATTCTCAAACGAAATTGAAATCGCAGTTGTGGGCTCCAGACAAACAAGATCAAAAATAGCGGTCGATTGGTTGTAAAAAGCCTGCTGATCTGTGATCCAGCAACCTTCGTTAGCAAATTGAATAATGTGCTCTTTTCCGGCATTGTCTATATAATTAGAGACAATCAAACCCTTGATAACCCAGTAGGTATGTTGTACTTTTTCTCCCGGTTTTACCAGAGTATCGCCCTTTTTGAAAGTGACTTCTGAGAAGTAAAATAAAATGTTTTCAAATTCCTTTTCTGTAACAGGAGAGAATTTTGAAATATGCTTATAAAATGCTTGAAATTCAGTGGTTGGGTTCAATTTTTTATAATTTATATATTGAATGTTTTTCGGATTTTTCGGATGAATTAACTGGTATTTGTATTGAAAAAAAAATAATCACTAAAGTAAGTTTGTTTTTCGGATTGGACAAATGTAATATTGTTTTAAATCAGTGGTTTAATCCTCGGTTTAGTGAAATTAATTAATCTAATTCCGCTCAACAAGTTAGATTTAATCGTTTTTAAAATTATATTTTTCAAGATCTTTAATTCTTTTTTGTTCAAAAAAACCAGGGCCTCTCATGATCTCATTTTCGTTGGTCTTTATCAGGAAAATAAATCCTGTAAAAGGTTTTTCCTCACTAAGATAATTTAATACAATGACCTTTTTATTGAAGCTGACAATATCATAAGTGAGATTTCCCCAGGACATAATGCTATCTTCGGTTACAGACCATTTTTGAGGAACTTCAACAATATCACCTTCTCCTTTATTTTCATGAAAATGGTTTTTATTATCAATCTCAAATCGGTGGCTGAGATGATCTTCGTTGAACTGAAAATAAGTAGAACTATTAGAATTTGTGGTGTAATATTTCCAGTATTCATCAGCATTATTCAGAAAAATGTTTTCAATATTGTTGTCACTTTTGCAGCTTGTCAGAGCAAGTAGTATTGCCATTAGATATGTTTTACTTTTCATAAAAAACAAGTTTATAGTGAGCCGGCTATTCGGGGTTATCCTTCCTTGAAAAATACAAAAAAAATCGCAATTATTTTTATTTCAGCTATGTATAGTCAAAATTTGGTATAAAAAAAAGCTGCTTCTATACATTTAGAAACAGCTTTTTTAATATTTTGATCTTTTGCTTATGCCGTTTGATCGTCTACAGTACCATCAGGAGCGTTTTTCTTCACAGATTCGATTCCATTTTCTCTGGCAGCAACACTTTCGTACATTTCGCTTGAACCAATAATCTGTCCGTTACTGGCTTTCAGATTAAAATAAGGTTTACCATTGCTCGACTCTTTTCTGTCGTAACGATTATCATCCTGTGAATTCGTTTTTACAGATTCGATTCCGTTGTTGCAGGCAGCTTTTGTTGTATAGCCTTCGCTGGTTAAAATCGTTTGACCATTTCCGGCTTTTAAATTGAATTGAAATTCTCCGTTGGTTCTTTTAGTAATTACAAATTTTCCCATTTAGTTTATTTTAAAATTAGATAATATTTTGCTTTGCTAATTATAAAAATACAAAACTTCATAATACAATTAATATTGTAAGAAAAAATAATTGTTTAGCGATTGTTAAATGTTACCTATTCAAATTAAAAAATTAAAGCTAATTACATTAAGTAAGAAAATATTTATACATTTATAAAAAAAAAGAAATTATGAAAAAGATATTGATACTACTGGCTGTCATTACGCTGCTGGTTTCTTGTAATTCAAAAAATAAACAAGAAGAAAATAATGAAATTATTGCGACAGATACAATTAGTACCGAAGTAGAAGATGACACAATAACTGCTGTTTCTATTTTTGAAGGAACGTTGCCCTGTGCAGATTGCAGTGGTATTGAAACGGTTTTAAAAATTGATTCAAAAACCAATAAATTTGAATTATCCAGTATTTATTCCGGAAAAAAATCAGAGAAGCAATTTACACAAAAAGGAAATTTCAATACAGAACGAGGTTTAGAAAAAGATATAGATGGCACAATTTATATTTTGAATTGGGACAAACCAGAAAGTGAGCAGGTTTATTATGGTTATTACAGCAAAAATCCTGAAAAACTTTTTATGCTTGATAGCCATAAAAAAGTAATCAAATCTAAGCTTAATTACTTTTTAGAATTAAACGAATAAAGAATTCCCGAAATAGCTTAACTCAAACAGAGTAAAGAAGAATATTATAAACTTAAATGCAGTAAATTCATTTAAGTTTATAATATTTTTTATTTTTAGGCAGTTAAAGAATCATCAGTACCTATTTATTGATGAATAATGATCTATGAAAGAAATCAACGAAATTCTTAAAGCCTATTCACAAGCAAAATCGGAAGAAAAAAAAACAGCTTTGGCAACCGTTGTCAAAGTTGAAGGTTCTTCGTACAGGCAGCCAGGCGCACGTATGCTGGTTACAGAAGATGGCATACTTACGGGAGCTATAAGTGGAGGCTGTCTGGAAGGTGATGCGTTGCGAAAAGCGCTTTTGGCTATACATCAAAAACAAAATAAAATAGTTACCTATAATACCAGTAATGAAGATGATGCCGAAGTTGGGTTGCAATTGGGCTGTAATGGAGTAGTGCATATTTTGTTTGAATATATTGACGATCAAAAGCCGAATAATCCAATTCAGCTTTTAAAACAATTAGAAGCAGAAAGAAAAGAAGCTGTAATCGTGACTATTTTTTCATTAAAAAGAGCAGCAATTCAAATAGGAACAGCGCTTTTTTTTAGAAAGGACAGTCCTGTATTACATCATAATAACGATGCTCTGAATTTGATTTCGGAAGTAAAAGAAGTACTAAAAAATAAAAGTACGATTGTTAAAAAACTCCAGGAAGAAAACAATAATGAAGCATTAATCGAATATATAAAACCACCTATTTCGCTTGTAATAGCCGGAGCAGGAAATGATGTGCAGCCCTTGGTAAAAATGGCAGCATTATTAGGATGGAAAATTACGGTTGCAGAAGGACGTGCAACACATGCCACTTCAAAACGCTTTCCAAAAGCAAATCAGGTTCTGACACTAAAACCGGAATATTTTTTAGATACTATTTCAATTGACGATCAGACTTATTTTCTTTTAATGACACACAACTACAAATATGATCTGGCAGTTTTAAAATCATTATTAGAAACAGATTGTCAGTATATCGGAATTCTTGGGCCGAGATCAAAATTAAACCGAATGCTTGACGATCTTCAACTTGAAGGAATTACCGTCAATGATGAGCAGCTTAAAAGAATTTACAGCCCGGTAGGGTTAGATATTGGTGCCGAAACTTCAGAAGAAATTGCATTGTCAATTGTATCCGAAATTAAAGCTTTTGCGACAAACAGATTAGGAACTTCCTTAAAATACAAAGCAGGTAAAATTCATAGTGAAATCTATTATGGAGAAAAAATTTCAGAATAAAACAGCTATTATTATCCTTGCTGCAGGTAATTCTTCGAGATTAGGCAGGTCAAAGCAATTATTAGAATATAAAGAAACAACGCTTTTAAAAAACACAATTCTTGAAGCTTTAAAAGTAGAAAATTCGACAGTAATCGTTGTAACGGGCGCAAATAACGAATTGATTGAAAAAGAGGCAAATTCAGAAGGGGTGCGGTTTATTTTTAATTCTGAATGGGAAAACGGAATGTCTTCTTCAATTGTAAAAGGAATTCAGGAATTATTACTTTTAAATTCCAATTGTGAACAATGCATTTTAACGGTGTGTGATCAGCCATTTATATCCAGTTTAGTTTTTGAAAACTTGATTAACGAAGAAATAAAAACAGAAAAAGGAATTGTAACCTCGGCGTATGCAAAAACACTCGGAACTCCAGTTTTGTTTCGACAAAAATACTTCAAAGAACTTCTGGAATTAAAAGGGAAGGAAGGAGCAAAAAAGCTACTTAAAATACATTCTGAAGATGTTGTTTCCGTTCCTTTCGAAAAAGGAAATGTTGATATTGATACAGAAGAGGATTATAGTAAGTTGATTTCTTGAATTAAAAACTTCAAAGTGTCAGAGTGGTAAAGGCATTTTTGTCATTTCGAGGAACGAGAAATCGCACTAGTAACTCGACAAAGATTGGCGATTCTCTTTGCGGAATCCCGCGTGCGATTTCTCGTTCCTCGAAATGACAAAGCTTGACTTAAAACAGTACTGTTTTAACTCTTTTACGGTGAAAAAATATTAAGCACGCAATTGTCTTGCCAACTCCAAAACCCGCTCAATAGTAATATCAATTTCCTCAGAAGTAGTAAAACGTCCTAAACTAAAACGAATTGAACTCAAAGCGTCTTCATCAGATAATCCCATCGCTTTTAAAACATGCGAAGGTTGAGAAGTGACTGCGGAACAAGAAGCTCCGTTTGAAACCGAAATATTTCTTAAAGCCAGAATTAGTTGTTCAGAATTTACACCCGGAAAACAAATATTAGAAGTATTATAAATTCGGTTTTCAATATTTCCATTCACAAAAGAACCTTTAAATTGTAATAAACCATTCTCTAGTTTATTTCGTAATATTTCAATTCTTTTTTTATCAGTTTCTAATTCATTTACAGCTATTTCAGATGCTTTACTTAAACCAATTATTCCGGTTGTATTTAATGTACCGCTGCGTAATTTTCTCTGTTGACTTCCTCCAAGAATCTGAGGAATCAGTTTTGTTTTGGCTTTCGCCGAAATATATAAAGCTCCAACACCTTTTGGGCCATAAAATTTATGTGCAGATAATGCCAGAAAATCAATTCCTAAATTTTTAACGTCAATCGGAATTTTCCCTGCAGCCTGAGTCGCATCACATAAAAAAAGAATATTTTTGCTTTTTAAAACAGATGAAATTGTGCTCATATTTTGCATGACACCTGTTTCGTTATTAGAAAACATTATAATGAAAACCAGTGTTTTATCGGTAATTATTTCTTCTAAAAGTTTAATATCTAAAATTCCATCAGAACTAGTTGGTAAGTACGTAATTTCAAAGCCAATAGTTTCCATAAAACGACAAGTTTCAAGTACCGCTTTATGTTCCGTTTGAATCGTTATAATATGTTTTCGTTCCTGATCAGCCAGACCTTTAATCGCCAAATTTATTGCTTCAGTTGCCCCTGAAGTGAAGATGATTTCTTCGGCATCGGCATTGATCAAATTAGCAGTTTGCCACGCAGCATTTTCAATAGCTTCATTCACTGTTAATCCTGCAATATGAGAACTCGTTGAATTAGCATACAGTTCAGTAAAGTACGGAAGCATGGCATCCAAAACACGATCGTCAACACGAGTTGTAGCGTTATTATCAAGATAAATGATTTCTTGCTGTGACATAATTTGGGCTTAATAGTGTAAAAATACACTTTTATAATCTCGCAAAGTCGCGAAGCCGTAAAGTTTAATGCAAAAAATAACCATATAAGTAATATAAGTTCAATTAAGAGAAAACTTAAAAAAACTTATATTACTTATATGGTTTAAAAAACTTTGCGACTCTGCGACTTTGCGAAATTTTCTTTTATAAGGGCTTCGTGTCTTTTGTGATTTAATAAAAATAGAAATTATGGTCTTTTGGGTAAAAGGCATATGATTTTTGTTTCTCGCTCCCGATAGCTATCGGGATTGCAGATCTAAACAGATTTTTTATTTATTTCTATCATAAAGAATTTGCACAAATTTTTTCATAGTATTCAAAATCTGCATTATCTGCGAAATCTGCGAGAGAAAAATAATAAAAAGCTTTGCGAAACCATCGAGCCTTTGTGGTTAAACAGAAACAAAATTGTAATTATTCTAAATAAGAGTAATGTTTGAATTTTATAACTTTTTGTTATTTAAGATCGCTAAATTTGTTAGAATGACAAAAGCAAATTTGCTAATTTAACAAATAGACTGAATGGCTTCTAAAAAAACAAATCAGAATAAAATAACGCCAGAGGATTCGAATTCCCGACGTGATTTTATAAAGAAATCAGGACTTTTTACCGCACTTGCCCTGACGCCTCCCTCATTGGTAATGGCTTCAGATAAGAAATGGGATGAAAAAATAGCGGAGTATTTAGAAACCGTTCCGCTTTCTATTGAAGTAAATGGCAAAAAACACAATCTGAATATCGAACCAAGAACTACTTTGCTTGATTTACTTCGCGAACAATTACAGCTTACAGGAACTAAAAAAGGTTGCGACCACGGACAATGTGGTGCATGTACAGTTCATGTAAACGGAACCAGAATTTTGTCCTGTCTTACTCTGGCATCGATGCAACAAAATGCACAAGTAACGACTATAGAAGGACTTTCGAAAGGCAAAAAACTGCACCCAATGCAGGAAGCTTTTATTAAAAATGATGGTTTTCAATGTGGTTATTGCACTCCAGGACAAATCATGTCGGGAATTGCCTGCATCAAAGAAGGTCACGCCAATAGTAGAGAAGAAATAAGCGAATATATGAGCGGGAATATTTGCCGTTGTGGTGCTTATCATAATATTGTAGACGCTATAACAGAAGTGAAGGAAGGAGGAAAGGAGCTATGAAAAACTTTCAAATAATAAAAGTCCTGTCCGCTTCGTCAGCAGTTACCGGAAATGCAAAAGACAATTCTTCCATGTTTATTGCCGGAGGTACGAATCTGGTTGATTTAATGAAGAAAAACATTGTGGCTCCCGATAAACTGGTTGACATCAACGGATTGGATTTAAGTAAAATTGAATTTTTAAAAGGAAAAGTTTCGATAGGCGCATTGGCAAAAAATAGTCAGGTTGCCGAAGACGCATCTATAAAAGAGAAATATCCTTTGCTGGCTTTGGCTTTAGCAGCCGGAGCATCTCAGCAAATAAGGCACATGGCAACGGTTGGAGGTAATATGTTGCAAAGAACACGCTGCTCTTATTTTTATAATACTGATATGCCTTGCAATAAACGTGTTCCAAAAAGCGGTTGCGGAGCTATTGGAGGTTCAAATCGAATGGCCGCTATTTTTGGTACTTCAGACAGTTGCATTGCCGTTCATCCGAGTGATATGTGTGTGGCTTTGGCTGCGCTTGATGCGAAAGTCTTGGTTGAAGGTCCAAAAGGAAAAAGAGAAATTGATTTCACTGATTTTCATCGCCTTCCAGGAAATACGCCTGAAAAAGACAATAAATTGGATGAGCGAGAATTGATTACTTCAGTTGAAATTCCCGATAATAATTTCACTAAAAATGTCCATTATCTAAAAGTTCGTGACAGAACAAGTTATGCTTTTGCATTGGTATCTGTTGCAGTGGCTCTGGATATAAAAAATAATACGATAAATGATGTAAGACTGGCAATGGGCGGTGTGGCACATAAACCGTGGAGATTGACCGAAACAGAGAAATTCCTGAAAGGAAAAACCGTTTCTGAGGAAACATTTAAAAAAGCAGGAGATTTGTCTATGAAAGGCGCAAAAGGATATGGAGATAATGATTTTAAACTAACGCTTGGAGCAAATGCAGTAACCGAAGCACTTACAATAGCAGCATCAAAATAAGTAGATTATGAGCAAGACAAGTAATATAAACAGAGTTGACGGATTTGCTAAAGTAACGGGTTCAGCTACTTATTCTGCCGAATATAAAACGGCTGGTGTTGTTTACGCCTGTTTGGTAGGAAGCACAATTGCAAAAGGTAGAATCAAAACCATTGATACCAAAAAAGCAGAATGGGCACCGGGAGTTTTGGCGGTAATAACGCATTTAAACGTAGATAAGCCTTCAGGTTATGAAAAAGCAAAAGACAAACATAATTTTGGTCAGCCGCTTCAGATTTTTAAAGATGATTCGATATTGTATTACGATCAGCCAATTGCACTTGTAATTGCAGATTCGTTTGAGCGTATGCAATATGCTGCAAGTTTAATTAAAGCCGATTATTTAAAAGAAGAACATTCTACTGAACTAAAAAAAGCTGCGGATAAAGAGAAAAAAGTTGAAACCGATAAAGGAAACGATTACCATCGTGGAGAACAGGACGGATATAAAAAAGCAGAGGTTATTTTAGAAGCAGAATATACAATTCCTACAGAGGTTCATAACCCAATGGAGCTGGCAAATATTATTGCAAAATGGGATGGAAATAAACCAATTTTATATACAAAAAGTCAGGGTGTAGAAGGAACAAGAAGAAGTGTTGCCGGAGTTTTCGGAGTTCCTGTTGAAGATGTTGAGGTACACTCAGAATATCTTGGAGGAGCTTTCGGAATGGGATTGCATACTTGGCCGTACGAAATCGCCGCTTTAATTGGTGCGAAAAAATTAAATCGTCCGGTTAAACTGGTTTTACATCGCGAACAAATGTTTACCAATGTTGGTTTTAGACCATACACCATTCAAAAAATGGGATTGGGCGCTACGAAAGATGGAAAACTGACTGGTCTAACACATGAAGCAGTTGCCATGACTTCGAGCTATGAAGATTTCATGGAAGGAACCGTAAACATGTCACGATTTATTTACGATTGCTCGAATGTTTCTACACGTTATCGAATTGTGCCTCTGGATACTTGTACACCAATCTGGATGCGTGGTCCGGGTGAAGCAACTGGTTCTTTTGCCTTAGAATCTGCAATGGATGAATTGGCTTATAAATTAAATCTAGATCCGATCGAATTTAGAAAACGCAATTATGCCGAAAAAGATCTGGAACAAAATAAACCATGGAGCAGTAAATTTCTTTTAGAATGTTACGAAGCGGGAATGGAACGCATTGGCTGGAAAAATCGTAAAAACGAACCTGGTTCTGTAAAAGAAGGAAACTGGCTGGTTGGTTACGGAATGGGAACAGGAACTTTTGGTTGTTACAGAAGTCCAACTTCGGTAAAAGCTAAATTTTTGCCAGATGGAAATCTGGTTCTTCAATGCAGTGTAAACGATATGGGACCAGGAACGGCAACGATGATGACAGCTATTGGAGCGGAAATAACAGGTTTGCCTGCAGAAAATGTTATTATCGAAATGGGAAAAAGCGGATTGCCAAAAGGCCCGACGCAAGGAGGATCTGCAACAACTTCATCTGTGGGTTCTGCCGTGCATGATGCCTGTAATTTATTGTTGAATAAAATAATTGAATTAGGAAGTAAAACCCCTGCTTTAAAAGGAATCGCTATTACAGATTTGACTTTTGAAAATGGTATAGTTTCTTCTAAAAAAGACAAATCAAAATCGGTTACGCTGGATTCACTTTTGAGTACTAATAAAATAGAAGATTTTGAAGTTGAAAATTTATCCAAAGCTGCAGAAGATGCAAAGAAATACTCAATTTACTCTTTTTCAGTTCACTTCGTAAAAGTATTAGTAAATCCAAATTTGGGTAAAATCAGATTGGCACATGTAGTTTCCTGCGCCGATATTGGAACTGTAATCAATCAGAAAACGTCTGCCGGACAAATGTTTGGTGGAGCTGTTGGCGGTATCGGAATGGGATTAATGGAAGCGTTAGAAATTGATCATCGTTTCGGACGTCCGATTAATAATAACTTTGCCGATTATCATGTTCCTGTAAATGCCGATATTGAAAAACAGGAAGTATTTTTCGTAAATAAAAAAGATCCAATTAGTAACCCGATGGGAACAAAAGGTTTGGGAGAAACGGCTTTAGTCGGAATGGCGCCTGCCATTGCAAATGCTGTTTTTAATGCCACAGGAAAACGTGTTAGAGATTTACCTATTACATTGGATAAGATTATAGAAACAGTTAAGGTTTAGCAAAAAAAAAAAAAAGACATTGAAAAATGTCTTTTTTTAATTCAGTTTTGAACATAGCCCAAGGTTTCAACCTTGGGAACGCAATCAGAATTTTTCCATGTGATTCTGCATGTCTCCCAAGGTTGAAACCTTGGGCTATATTCTGAAAATCTATATTTATAAGTTCAAAAGAAAAACAGATATTTTGCAGTGTCTCTTTTGTTTCGAAATATTCAATTTGTTATTTAATTGTAATAGGCAATTCAACCGTTGTTTTATCCCAACCAATAACTAAATTAGCGATATTACCCTGAGTTGTAAAAGCAATAGATAAAGCTTCAATAGTTTCGCCTACAGATTTAACTGGAACTGAAACTCTTACGACATCTTTACTTTCGTCATATGCATAAGATCCCCATAAATCAATTTCTTTATTGATAATGATTGTCCATTTGTCTTTTTCAGGAATAGCAAATAAACTGTAGTATCCAGCAGGAATTTTTTTACCGCCAATAGTTACTTCTTTGTAGAATTTGATTTCGGTATTTTCGTTAGCACCAACTCTCCAAACTTCACCATATTTTACGATATCACCAAAAATAGTTCTTCCTTTTACAGAAGGTCTTGCGTAAATTACTTTTACAACAGGATTTGGATTATCTGTTTTTTTGAATTTAACTGCTTTGTTTGGGAAATAAGAAATATCAACCGGACTTGCATCAAGCGGAGCAAATTTTACCACATCTTGCGCCTGAACTGTAAAAGCAGCAAACAATGTAACTGCCAATAAATAAATTTTTTTCATAGGATTACAATTTTTAGAATAACTACAAAAGTAAGTTAATAATGAAGAAAAATCATATAAATACAGTTTGTTTTTTGTTAATGAATTGATAATGGTCTTATTCGTTTTTCTTTTTAGCATACCAATTCTGCATAATGTAAAACGCTTTTTTCTTTTCGCCATCATTCGAAATTAAACCTTTACGATTGTATCCGTCTTGAATTCCTGGTAACAATCTTTTCGGAGACCTGAAATCAACCAGAATCCAAGGACTTAATCCACTTAGATGCGGAATCTTTTCGATCATTTTTAAATTCTGAATGTATAAGTATTCTTGATATTCTTCTGTCCAGCGCTCGTTTTTCTCTCCGTGAAATCCTGCTTTAGCATCACCTCCAAATTCAGAAACAATTACGGGTTTGTTATAAGGCGTTTTCCAGAAGCTTTTTTCTGCATCTTCTAGATTACCGCCATACCAGCCTAAATATTGATTAAAAGCGATAATATCCAGCGATTTTCCAATTTCATCATCAATCATTCCAACGCCGTCTGCGTGACGCGTTAATAAAGCCGCACTGATTAATCGGGTAGTGTCTAATGTTTTGGTATGAGCCACCAAATCTTTGATAAAAGTATTTCTCGCATCAGAAATTGGAGTTTCGTTTGCCATAGACCAAATAATGATACTCGCTCTGTTTTTATCTCTGGTTACTGCAGCCGTTAATTGCTCTTGTGCATTTTGATATGTATTTTTATTGGTAAATTCCACAGTCCAGTAAACCGGAATTTCTTCCCAAACCATCAATCCCATTTTATCCGCTTCGCGAATGATATTCTCGTTATGCGGATAATGCGCCAAACGAACATAATTACAGCCTAATTCTTTTGCCCAATTTAGCAATCGTAATGCATCTTCGGGAGAATTGGCGCGTCCGCCTTTGGCATTTTCTTCGTGAATAGAAATACCGCGTAAAAAGATCGGTTTTCCGTTCAGTAGAATTTTATCTTCTTTGGTTTCAATAGTTCTAAAACCAATTTGATCTTTCAATTTTTGTCCGTTAAAGTCAATTAAAACGTCATACAATTTCGGATTTTCAGGTGACCAATACGATAATTTTTTAGCAGGAATTTCGAAGTTTAAAATTCCCTGTGCATCTGCTTTTCCTTTGAAATTGATTTTTAATTCTGGAATCGAAATTGAAACATTATTCTGTGCAGCCTCTAAATTATTGATTTTGATAAAACCAGCAATAACATTTGCATTTCCCTTTTTTAACTGAATAGTATAATCTTCTACAAACGAAACTTCTTCTTCAATTAAAGTCACATCGCGCGTTATTCCGCCGTAATTCCACCAATCGGTATTTACAGTCGGAACATCTTCTTTATGACGTGTATTATCGACTTTTATAACCAGATAATTTCCTTTTGATTGAATGATTGTAGTCACTTCATAATTGAACGGCGTAAAACCGCCTTCGTGCGTTCCTAGTTTTTTTCCATTCAAATAAACATCAGCTTTGTAATTAATCGCTCCCAAATATAAAAACAGACGTTTCTTGGCTTTTAAATTATAATCGAAAGACTTTTTAAACCAAACATTTCCTTCGTAATATTTCAGTTCAGGGACTTGAGAATTCCAATCGCCTGGGATATTGATTGTTGGTGATTTATCAAAATCATATTCTACCAATTCTTGTTTGTTTTGAGCATGATAATTAGTAAAAAACGCTCCTTTTGCTGGTTTTTCACTTTTATCGTATTGATCTAAGTGAAAACTGTAAAACCCAGTTTGATAGGGATCAATAATATAATTCCAAACTCCATTTAGCGAAGTGGTGTTTCGGTTTGGGACATTGGAGATTAGACCTTGCGCAAATCCCAAAATGGAACAGGTTAGGAGTAATGTAGTTAATATTTTTTTCATTTTTTTTTTTTGTATTTGTTTGTGTTTTGCCACGAAGGCGCTAAGGCACGAAGTTTTTTATTTTTTCTCGCGTTTTTTTGTCATTCCGAGGAACGAGGAATTACACTAGAAGCTCCGTACAGGATTTCGCCAATCTTTGTCGATATGCGAGTGCGATCCTTCCTTCGTCAGGATGACAAACTGTATCAAAAATAAATCCGCTCAATCTGCAAAATCTGCGTGAAACAAAAAAACTTAGCCCCTCAGCAACTTAGAACCTTGTTTACTCAACAGAAATCCTCAAATATTCCCCTTTAAAACTTTGATTCAATGCTGTCATTTCGATTGGAGTATTAGAACCGTCAGGAATCACTTCGATAGAAGCTTTTCCGTTTGCCATTCTTATCGATTCGCTTCCGGTTGGAGTTCCTTGATTTTTTAATGTTTTTCCACCTTTTAAACATTGAAAATAAACACTCGCTTCATAATCCAAGCAGCGTAAATTATTATTGTCAATAGCAATTGCGGTTACCAAGTAATTTCCATTTTTCAATTTCTCTGATGATAATTGTAAAGAAACCGCCGTGTCATTTTTATTAAAGCGATAATTTACTTTTATAGTATCCGAAACTGTTTTACCGTCTTTTGTTTTTCCAATGGCAATTAAAATATTTTCACCTTTTGCAAAATTGACATCCCAAGTTAAACCATTTGCGGGATATAGAGAAAGATTTCGCTGTTTTTCTCCCAATGATTTTCCGTTATGAGATAAAGTGACTTTATCGCAATTACTAAAAACACTGATAGTTCTTGGCGTGTTTTCAGGCCCTTGACGTTCTGTCCACGTGTGCGATTCGATGTAGGTAAAAGGTACTTTTGCCCAATAACTTTTAAAAACATAATAAGCATCTTTTGGAATTCCGTTTCTATCAGTAAGTCCTTTTTGATTCATGTACGGAATATCATCTTCTGGACGTAATGGCGTTGCAAAATCCTTAAATGCCCATTGAATATTTCCCACAAACGTTGGGTCATTCTCGGATATATGCAAATGCCAGTCAAACAAATCAACTATATAATTTTCGCTCCAGTCACCAATTTGTGCAATATTCGCGACTTTCGTTTGTACAATTGCTTCTTCCCAGCCTTCGGCTTTTATAACATTTTCTCCCGTAACTGGGTTTTCGCTGTGACGGCCAACATGACTGTCTCCGCCATACTCGGCATGAATAAAATGTTTGTATTCTTTCTTGTAAACATCAATTGCTTTTTGATAGCTTTTGTAGCTTCCAGAATACCAGCCCGACCAAATCGAAGGCGAGAAAACATCTACAATATGTGAACCTTCATAATATTTTCTGATCGCTGTTTTTCGCGTTGGATCGAGTTTATGTGCGATATCATTCAATTCGGCTAAAAATGCATTTGTTTTTTCAGCATTATCTCCGTCAGGAAAATCAGGAAGCCAGTTCATTTCGTTTCCTAAAGACCAAATAATTATACTCGGATGATTGTAATTTTGGTTGATGATTTCCGGCAGCATATTTTTGGTATTGGTCTTCCAAACCTCATTTCCAATTCCGCCACGGCACCAAGGCAATTCGTCCCAAACCAATAAACCCAATTCGTCGCAAGCTTTGTAAACTTCTGGATCTTGTGGATAATGCGCCAAACGAACAAAGTTTGCGCCCATCTCTTTTATCGATTTCATGTCTGCCCAATGCTGTGCGTTACTCATGGCAGCACCAACTCCGGCTTGTTCTTCGTGACGATGCGTTCCGCGAATCAGCAAACGTTTCCCATTAAGGTAAAAAGGACCGTGATCTTTAAATTCAAACCATCTGAAACCTACTTTCTCTGAAATGCTGTCTTTAATTTGATTTTTTTCTGATAAAGTAGCTGTCAGTTGATATAAATTAGGTTTTTCGGTATCCCAAAGTTCCGGGTTTTTGATGTTTTCGAAAGTGATAGTCGAAGTTTTATCCGAAACTGAAATTGTTTTACTAGCTGCTTTTTTTCCTTTCGGAGTTTTTAAAGTAACCGTTAACGATAAATCTTTTGAATTATCCGGATTTACAATAGAGGAAACGATCTGTACCGAAGCTTTTTTAGCAGAAACTTCAGGAGTTGTAATTTTAATATTCTCTATATGATTTTTGTGTTTTGAAACTAGCCAGACATCGCGCGTGATCCCGCCATAAATAAAGAAATCGCTTTTTTGAGACGGAATAATTTCGATATCATAACTATTATCCACGCGAACAAAAATAGCATTGTTTCCTTCTTTAATTAAGTTCGTAATATCTATAGAAAAACCGATATAGCCGCCAATGTGCGATCCGGCTTCTTTGCCATTTACATAAACTTTGGTCGTTACATTTGAACCTTCAAAATATAAAGAATAAAGGCGATTTTTATCGATTTGCGGAATATTCAGTTGCTTTTGATACCAGCTGGCATCACGTCGGTAACCTGGCATTAAGTCCGTAGCATCTTCGGCATTCCACGTATGTGGTAAGTTTAACGAAACCCAATTTGAAGCTTTTTGTGCTTCGTTGAGGTTTAAAGTATGATTTTCTAGGTAAAGCCAATTGTCATTAATGTTCGTCTTTGTCTGAGCAAAACTGCTGCCCAGGCAAATTTGAAACAAAACAAAAAGCGCAATACTTGAAAAGATATTATTTTGATATAATGAGTTCTTCATAAGATATTTTTAGTTTCTGAGGTTCTGAAAGTGAGGTTCTGAGGGACTAAGATACTGAGGTTGCGATGCTGGAAATCTTTGTGGCTTAGTCCCTTAGTACCTTAGCACCTCAGTACCTTAAGTTATTTTTTCTCAACAACGCTTCCAAAAAATAATAATCGGCATAAATTATTGGTTCGTCAATTTCATCGTGTTTTGGCCAGTTTCCTGTGCTGTGATCAAATAGAAAAGGTGCCTTAATTTTTGTATCCAAAATATATTGATCTGTTTGCACCGAAGCCATTAGTTTATCGGCGAAAGCCAAATAACTTTTATTTTGGGTATAAGTATACAATTCGTATAATCCTGAAGCCATTACCATTGCGGCAGAAACATCGCGAGGAGCATTAGGAATGTTAGGATCTTTAAAATCCCAATATGGAATTCCGTCTTCTGGTAAGTTTTTATTCGTCATAAAAAACTTTGCTGTTCCTTCCGCTTGTTTTAAATAGGCTGGATCTTTTGTATATCGGTATGACATCGTAAATCCGTAAACTGCCCAAGCCTGACCGCGCGCCCAAACCGAATCATCATTGTAACCCTGAAGCGTGGTTTTCTTTCGAACTTCACCCGTAGTTGGGTTATAATCGATAACGTGATAACAGGAATTGTCTGCTCTAAATTGGTTTTTTAAAGTGGTGTTGGCATGCTGAATGGCAACATTGCGGTATTTTGGATTTCCAGATATTTTGGATGCTTCAAACAGCAATTCCAGATTCATCATATTGTCAATGATTACAGGGAAATCCCAAATTTCTTTATTGAAATCCCAAGAACGAATTGAACCTACTTTTGGATTAAATCTCGTGCATAAAGTTTCTGCGCCTTTAACAATTACCGCTTCGTACTCTTTCTTGTTTTCCACTTTCAGCGCTTCTCCAAAACTGCAAAACACTTTAAAACCTACGTCATGCGAATTATTATTGACACTTTCCTTTTTACTAAAAGGCGTCCATTTTTCTGCTTGTTCTTTGTATTTAGAATCGCCTGTAAGTCGGTACAATTGCCAAAGATTTCCGGCAAAGAAACCGCTTGTCCAGTCTCTTGAAGGCACTTTGCGAATTTCCAGTGTTTTGGTATTCATACTTCTCGGGATCGACATTGAATCGATTGGATAATCGAGTAGCATTTTGTAGCGCGTTTCCAGTTTTTCTGTTGCTGAGGTTGTTTTTGGTTGAGGATTAATTCCGGATTTGCATGCTGTTGTCAGCGATGCAAACCCAAGAATTAAACAAATGAAACTAACTTTATTCATAGTAAATATTTTGTAATCGTGATTTTTTGGAACGCGGATGACGCTGGTTTCTGCGGATTTTTTTATTTCACGCAGATTTAAAAAGATTTTAGCAGATTCAAACAGATTAATTTTGAAATGCGTTAAAAAAAAATATTCTCTCGCAGATTTTGCAGATTTTGGGGATTTTTTTATCTAATACATATTGATTGTAATTAGATCTGCCAAATCTGTGGAAAAAATAAATCTGCGTTATCTGCTAAAATCTTTTTAAATCTGCGTGAAACCAATTATGCGAAACGGGAAAAAAAATCCGTTCAAATCCGTTCAAATCCGTGTCATCCGCGTTCAATTAATAACCCGGATTATTTGGTTTTAAATTCGGATTAATAGCCAATTCGGTTCCCGGCAACGGCCATAAATAATCTTTGTTAGGATCAAAATTAGCATGCGGTTCTAAGCCATTTGGACCAAAAACTTCCGGACCATTTTTAAGCCTTTTAATATCGTACCATCTGATATATTCAAAAGCCAGTTCTAATCTTCTTTCGTCAATAACCATTTTTCTAAAATCGGCCTGAGAAAGCCCCGGAGTCACATTTGCCGGAAAAGAAACCAATTTTCCTGCTTTGTTTCTCGCTCTTGCACGAACACGGTTTACATAACCATCGGCTTCTGTAGTTCCCGGAGTGATTTCGTTTAAAGCTTCGGCAGCGGTTAATAAAACTTCAGCAAAACGCATGGTAATGTAATTGTGTTGCGAAGTTCTTCCATTAGCACCAGCTTTTCCCGGAAAACGGAAATATTTCGCAATATGCGGACGTGGCGCTTTCTCGTTATCGCTTGAAGGATAAACCTGCAAAGCTCCACCTGGACCGGTTTTCTTTCTGATAATAGTATCAAAACTTACGGCTCTTCTGTAATCTCTCTGATCCCAAGTGTTGAATACTTTTAAGGAAGGAACAGCAACCGAAAATCCTTGTCCGTAACTGTAACTGTCATCTTTTAACGATCCTGTAAAAAACGCTGTATAATCCTGACCGTAATTTCCAGAGGTTAAGTTGTTAAAGTCAATAGTAAAAAGAGGTTCTTTTAATGAAGCCGTTTTATTAGCATTAAACAAATCCTGAAAATCGGCATCAAGACCTAAACCAAATTTGGCTTCATTTGTAATAACATATTTTGCTTCATTATACGCTTTTTGATATTGCCCTAATGTTAAATAAACAGAAGCTAAATATCCTGCTGCAGTACCTTTTCCGGGAACGGCTTTTACTTTTGGTTTATCATCCAGCCATTGTTTTGCAAATTCCAGATCGGCAATGATTTTTGGATAAACGTCAGCTTCTTTGGTTTTAGTTATCGAATTAACCTGATTGACATCATTTACGACAAAATCAATATAAGGAATATCGCCAAAAAGGCGCACTAAATGATAGTAAGTAAAAGCTCTCGCAAAATAAGCCTGAGCCACAATTGCATTGACTTTTGCAGGATCTCCCGGTGTTTTTTTAGCACCTTCAATTGCCTGATTTGCTGCCGTAATAATCACATACGATTGCGGCCAAAAGTTGGCTACAAGCGCATTGGTATCGTTCATACTCATATCGTTTACATCGATACGGGCTGCCTGCGTTGTTCTGTCGCCAATATCAGACATATCGTCGCGAAGCATTAAGGCAATTGTAAATTCTCTTCCCCAGTAATTATTATGGGCGATGTTGGCAAAAGCGCCGTTTACAGCAGCTTGTAAATCATCAGTATTATTAAAAAAGTTGTCTGGACGAATAATTCCCACCGGATGTTCTTCCAGATCAGAACAGCTAAAAAAGGCAAGTGTTCCGAAGAAAAGAAAAGCTATATATTTTTTCATGATAGTTGTAATTAGACTAAAATTTGATATTGAATCCCATTGTAAATGTTCTCACATTTGGATATCCTCCATAATCCAATCCTAAATTGGTATTACTTCTGGAGTTAGTGTCGTTTAAATAATTGGTTTCAGGATCTGAACCCGGATAATCGGTAATCGTCCAAAGGTTTTGCCCGCTGATATAAAAACGAACTTTGCTCAATCCCATTTTCGAAACAATTTTTTCATCCAGACTATATCCGATAGAAATGTTTTTCAAACGAATGTAACTTCCATCATAAACAAATCGTGATGTAATTCTTTTTGTTCTTGCAGCATTTGCAGGAACATTAGTATCTGTATTTGTTGGTGTCCAGGCATCTAAAACTTCAGTTGTAGCATTGTTATTTCCGGAAGCCAATTCCATCAAAGTATAGTTTAAGATTTGACCTCCTTGTGAACCTTGAAAGAAGATATTCAAATCCAGATTTTTATAAGTGAAATCATTATTGAATCCGAAGATGAAATCAGGATTTGGATTCCCGATAATCGTTTTATCCTGAGAATCTAATTTTCCGTCGCCATTGTAATCTCTGAATTTTTCTCCACCCGGAGTAGTTTCAAAATTCCCCGGTAAAACGGTTTCTCCTTGTTGAATTACACCATCATAAATAAATCCGAAGAAAGAACCAACGGGTTGTCCAACTCTCAAAATCTGAGACTCTGTTGCCAAAAAGTGACCCGGAGCAGAATTGATTAAAAGGTCTTTATTATCTGCCAGTTTTAGTACTTTGTTTTTGTTTGAAGAAATATTAAAATTGGTTGACCAGGTAAATTCGGCACCGATAAAGTTTTTAGTATTTATTCCCAATTCCCAACCTTTATTTTCTAATTCGCCCACATTCTGAAGCTGTGATGCAATTCCCGAAACGCCCGGAAGCGGTCTGTTGAACAATAAATCTTTGGTAATTGTTTTATAATAATCGGCTGTAAGACTGATTCTGTTATCAAATAAACCCAGATCAATTCCGTAATCCTGCTGATAAGAGGTTTCCCATTTTAAGTTCGGATTATCTAATGAAGTCAATTGAACCGCATTTACAATCACGTCACCACTTACATCATAAATTTCTGAGAATCTTGATAAAGTAGAGTAGGCGCCAATGGACGGATTTCCTGTTGCTCCGTAACTTGCTCTTAGTTTTAAGTTGGAAACCGTTTTGTTATCCTTTAAGAAATTTTCCTTGCTAATATTCCATCCAATAGCTCCGGAAGGAAAAGTTCCGTATTTATAGTTTTTACTAAAACTTGAAGAACCGTCACGTCTCGCTGTAAAGGTTAGTAAATATTTATCGGCATAATCAAAATTCAACCTTCCAAAAGCCGAAATTAATTCTGTTTCGGATAAATTAGAATCCGGTTTTAAAAATACAGTTCCGGCACCTAAATTATGATACGAATTGGTATTGGTCAAAAAACCTCTTGAAGCAGCATACGAACTTTCGTTTTTATTTTTCTGATACGAATATCCACCCAACACGGTCAAAATTCCTTTGTCGATAATTTCACGCTTAAAAGTCAAGTAATTCTCTGTAAGGAAAGAAGAAAATCTAGTATTGTTAACAGAAGCTTCTCCTTTAATGTTTTTTCCGGAAATTAAGGTAGAAGGTGTATATCTTCCGGTTTGTGAATTATTATCGGTTAAACCTAAAGTCGTTTTAAAATCAAGATCTTTTGTAATTTGATACTGAGCAAAGAAATTACTTCGGTTTACAATCGAAACCGTTTCAAGAATATTTTCCATTGCTGTTGCATACGGATTGTCGATATCGTCTCCAATTGGTGCGGTAGAAGTATACGTTCCATCAGCATTATAAATTCCTTTATCTGGCATAAAACGGTAGGCAGAAGCAATTACACCTGCAGCACCAGTTCCTCCAGCACTAGTCTGGCTTACGATTCCTTCTTTGTTTTGCTTGCTTGTAAAAGTGTTTAAACCTACTTTAAATTTAGCACTTAAATCGGCCTCAAGATTGGCCACAATCGTGTATTTGTCAATTCCTGAATTAATTACAACTCCGTTTTGATTGAAGTAAGTTCCTGATAAATAATAACGCACATTTTCTGAACCGCCGGAAAAAGACAATTGTGTATTCGAAATCATTCCGTCACGATAAATTACATCCTGCCAGTCTGTATCTGCAGGACCTTGTGTGTGCGTGGTGAAACTTTTTCGGTATGCCGCAAACTGATCTGCATTTAATAAATGCAATTTGTTATTTACCGATTGTACAGAAGTCGAATTGCTGAATTCAATTACCGGTTTTCCAGGTTTTCCTTTTTTTGTTGTTACCATGATAACCCCGTTTGAACCTCTTGATCCGTAAATAGCCGTTGCCGAAGCATCTTTTAAAACCTCAATTGAAGCAATATCCTGAGGTGCCGGCATCGACACGCCCGCAAAGCCATCCACAACAATAAGAGCATCACCGCTGGCATTAATAGAAGTTCCTCCACGAACCCTGATTTTAACCGGAGCGCCCGGTTCACCACCATTATTGGTCATTACCGAAACCCCTGCTGCACGACCTTGTAAAGCTTGTTCTGCATTTAAAAGCGGATAAGCAGTAAGCTCTTTTGCCGTAACAGAAGATACAGATCCTGTAATGTCACTCTTTTTTCGGGTTCCATATCCTACAACTACGACTTCATCAAGATTTTTGGTGTCGGGTTTTAAACTTACATTGATAACACTTTTAGTTCCCACAGGAACTTCAACAGTTTGGAATCCGACGAAATTGAAGACTAAAACGGCATTTTTTTCTGAAACAATTACGGTGTAATTTCCATCCATATCGGCAGAAGCTCCCACAGAGGAATTTTTAATATAAACATTGGCACCAGGAAGCCCGAGTAAATCTTCGCTCGAAGTTACCTTGCCGGTAACTTTTCGTTCCTGTGCATTCATCATGATATTTACCAGTAAAAAAGATACCAGTAAACACCATTTAAACGATTTGTTTTGTTGGTCTGTAAACATTCATTTTTTGGTTTTAAGGTTAATAGTTAGTAAAGTAGAAAAGCAATAAACTCATTCCGATAATGACAATTACAAACAGAATTTGCAGCACTAAGAATTTCATTTTTTTGTTTTTCATATCGCAAATGTATACGTCGAAAAAGAAATAGAAATACAAAAAAGGGTATCTAAAAATACAGATACCCTTTTTTAAGTCTTTAAAAATAAGGATTGTTTAAAATACTACCGAAGATTTGTAAAATTTATCAGCGTATTGTGATGGCGTTTCCCCATACTTTTTCTGAAAGCATTTGCTAAAGTATTTCGGATTGTTGAAACCTACTTTATAACTGATTTCAGAAACGGTTAATTTGTTTTGTTCTAATAATTGAGCCGCACGTTTTAACCTGATTTCGTGAATGAATTCATTTGGCGTGCAATTCGTCCAAGCTTTGATTTTTAAAAATAACATGGTTCGGCTTACGCCTAATTCGGAACAGAAAAACGGAATATCAAATTGTTCATTCGAAATGTTTTCTTCAACAATTTTAAAAGCCTTTTTCAATAGTTCTTCATCGAGAGAAGAAACGGTGATTTCTGACGGAACAAAACTGTCTTCGCTTGAAAACTTGATTTTTAAACGTTCGGTCGTGTTCAGAAGGTTTTTAACACGAAGCCTGAATTCCATTAAATTAAATGGTTTACTGATATAATCATCGGCACCGCTTTCTAATCCTTCAAATTTGTAAACCAATGAAGATCTCGAAGTCAGTAAAATAACCGGAATATGACTGGTTTTAATGTTTTCTTTAATTTTAGAACAAAGCTCAGTTCCTACCATTTCGGGCATTATGACATCAGAAATAATCATATTCGGAACAAATTTTAAAGCTTTTTCTAAAGCGATTTTACCATTTTCAGCTTCGATAATGTTGTAGTCTTTTTTGAGAAGATTTTTCATGAACTTTCTCAGCACTTTATGATCTTCAACAATTAGAATTGTTTGTTTTTCTTCGTTTACAATTAAATCTTCGATATCATCATTTTCGATTATTTCTGAAGGTTCCAATTGAGCATTGTATTGTTCGATATCATCACTGATTTTAAAATCAGAAATAATCTCAGTGTGTAAAAGATGTTCGCGTCCAAGCGGTAAAGTCACTTTAAAAATAACACCGCCAGTAGTTTTGTTGGTAACATCGATTTTTCCTTTATGCAATTCGACAATGTTTTTTACTATCGAAAGTCCGATTCCAGTGCCTTTATTATAGTTTTTCTGAACCTGATTGTGCATCGGGATTTCAAAAAACAAATCAAAAATTTTATCGATATGCTCTTCAGAAATCCCAACACCCGAATCTTCAACAGCAATAAAAAGATTTTGCTGATCTTGGTTGATTTTAACTTTAATGGAACCACCTTTTGGAGTGTATCTAAAAGCATTCGAAATCAAATTATAAAAAACACGTTCGAGTTTGTATCGGTCAAAATAAACCAGAATTTCTTCATTTTCTGTTTCAAAAGTATAATCGTAACCGCCGTCTTTGGCATATTCGATAAAGGATAAAAAGATTTCTTTAGTGAATTTGACAATGTTTCCGTTTGCAGATTCTAATGTAACCTGATGATTTTCGAGTTTTCTGAAATCCATTAAACGATTAATCAGACTCAACAAATGATTGGCACTTCCTTCAACAACCAGAAGCTTTTTGTACATTTCGTTTGTTCCGTTGTAATCGGACAGAATTTGTTGCAATGGCCCTAAAATCAAAGTTAAAGGCGTTCTAAATTCATGCGAAATATTGGTAAAGAAATCTAGTTTCAGTTTGTTATTTTCTTCAATTCGCTGTGTTTCCAGATATTCCAGTTCGAGTTTTTGTTTCAGTCTGGCTTTCGATTTCATAATCCAAATCAAACCATATAACCCCAAACCTATTATAATTCCATACAATAAAAACGCCCAAATACTGCGCCACGGAGCAGGATTTACAATTACAGTCAAAGTCGTTGGAGTCTGATTCCAAACCCCGTCATTATTGGCTCCCCGAACTTCAAAAGTATACGTTCCCGGATTTTGAATTGCAAAATTGGCTTCGCTGTTTTTAGTCGTTGTCCAGTTATTTTCTAATCCTGTTAAACGATAACTGTATTGATTGTTTTTGGATCGAATGTAATTTGGAATTGCAAAACTGATCGAGAAATTGGCCTTGTCATAATCTAAAGTAATTGTTTTGGTAAAACCAATACTCTGTTCTAAAATGCCGTCTTTATCATGTGCATTTACAGTTTCGTTTTTAATTTTCAAATCGGTAATTAAAACCTGTGGAGCATAATTATTTAAAGAGATTTTGGTTGCATCAAAAAACGTTGCACCTGACGGACTTCCAAAATAAAATTGATTTGAACTTAATTTTAAAGCCGAATTATCATTGAATTCATTACTTGCCAAACCATCTTTTTGATCGTAAATAAGTATTGATTTTTTAGCGGTACTGTATTTTATAATTCCCTGATTAGTACTAATCCAAAGATTTTTATCATCATCTTCTAAAATCGAATGAATAGAAGTAATGACCGAATTTCCGACTTTAAGATTGATACGGCTGAATTTTTTTCCATCAAAATAATGTAGTCCTTTTGCTTTTGTTCCCACCCAGATTTTGTTTTGAGAATCCTGAAACAAGGTCAGAACATCATCACCGGATAAAGCAGCGTGATCATAGAAAAAATGCTGTATAGTATATTTTTTAGGATTAAAATCTCGTAACGGTATACGATTTAAGCCATTTTGAGTGCCGACCCAAAGTGAATTTTGTTTGTCTACCAAAAGCGTTCGCACAATATTATTGGTTAGGAAAATGGGTTTTGTATTGTCGTTGCCGATAATTTCAGAAGTCTTATTTGTGGTATTGTACCGAATTAAGCCTTTTCCAAAAGTTCCAATCCATAAAATGGAACCTTCCGTTTTAAGCGAATAAACGCCGTTTTCTTTTAATGATGCGGCTAAATCCGTGGCAATTCTGTTGTCCTCGATTCTTCTAGTTAAAGTATTATAAGCTGATAATCCTTTCGAAAAAGTACCAATCCATAAAATATGATCATCAGAAAGACACATTGCTTTAATATCATTTTTATTGGCTTGTCCGGTTTTACTGTTGATGTAACTTACGGCTTCGGTGTTTTTATTGTAAATAGTGATTCCGCCGCCTTCAGTTCCAAAATAAATGTTTTGGTTTTTATCGGCAATAATCGAACTGACCACATCAAAACTCATCGGAATCTTTTTTGAATTCTGATTGTAGTTGGAGAAATTAACGTTTGAAGCATCCCAAAGATTCACGCCTTTGTAATAACAGCCAATCCAGATCGAACCTTTTTTATCCATAAAAAGAGATTTTACTTTGTCGATTCCGTTACTGTTATTGCTATTATTTATTTTTTGCAGACTTTTATCTTGCCCCAGAATATAAATTCCGTCGTAAGCACCAATCCATAAAGAACCTTGATTGTCAATTGCTAAAGATCGAATATCCGTATTGATTTCATTGTATTTTTCATTCGATAAAAAGGAAACATATGCATTCTGTTTTTGATCGAATTTTAAAAGTCCTTTGTTTTTTGTGCCCACCCAGAGAGTACCGTCTTTTTCTTCAATAACCGATTGAACAGTCAATAAATCGACATTATTTAAGGGATAATTTTTAAAGATTAATTTCCCATTTTTTCGATTCGTTAATTGGCATAAACCTTTTGTAGTTCCAATCCAGATATCGCCTTTTTTGGTTTTTAAAATGCTTAGAATATTGTTGCTAGGAAGGGTAGAAGGATCATCATCCGAATGAAAAACCGAAGTAAACAATCCTGATTTTTTATTGTAAATTGTTAATCCTTTAGAAGTTCCAAACCACATTTCGTCACCAATTTCTTTTATGCTCCAAACCGCATTATTGCTAATAGTATGATTGGCTTTGGTATGGAGATATCTTGTAAAACGGTTCGTAACCGGATCGTAGCAGTTCAATCCGTTGTAAGTTCCCACCCAGATTTTTCCAGAGCTGTCTTCTTCAATGGCTAAAATATCATTGTTGCTGATAGAATATTTATCGGTGGTATCATTTCTAAAAATCGTAAATCGGCTTCCATCGTATTTATTCAGACCATCACGTGTTCCAAACCACATTTGCCCTAATTTATCCTGATGAATAGCAATGACAGAACTCTGCGAAAGCCCGTCGGTCGTAGAGAAATTTTTAAGACGGTATTTATTTTGGGAAAATAGATTCCCAGAAATAAAAAGTAAAACTAGAAAGACGCTCGTGTATTTCATAGTGTGGGTTTTTAGATTCAAAGTTGCAAAGTTTTTTTGTCTCGCAAAGGCGCTAAGACGCAAAGTTTTATATGTTCATTTAAATAGTTAAGTACTGTATGTCATTTCGACGAAGGAGAAATCTCCACAAGTAACTCCGCTGCAATAAGCCAATCTTTGTAGAGCTTCTCGCGGAGATTTCTCCTTCGTCGAAATGACAAAAATGAGAAAAAACTTTGCGTCTTAGTGACTTTGTGAGATTATTTTAATCGCTTTTTTAGCTGATAATCATACAACGAAGGAATCTTCTCAACTGATTTATTCAAAAACTCAATATAAGGATCAATGTCATATTTGATTTCAAATTTAGCATTTCCGTGAACACCAATAATTCTTGCTAAAGCGCCATCTTTCATTCCGTACAATAAAACTGGTTTTGAAACATCTGGATTTTCGACTTGAACGTTCAGATTCCAAAAAGTACTGAAAGGTCCGTGTGAAGGTTTCCAGTAATCGGCACCGCCGCCGCCAAATATCGCGTAACTATTGTTTTTATCGGCTTTTAAATGAACCGTAATATTATCAAATAAATTTTGGTGATTCGCTCCCGAATGCTGGTCTAAAACCGGATCTGTAAAAATTTCGCAATTTTGATACACGTTTTTAGTCGCAAAAGTGTTGAAACTTAACGGATGAACGGCTGAATTGTAAATCTTCAGGTTCTTTACCAAAATATTATGAACGCCGCCTAAAGTTACCGTGTAATGTGCAAAATGAGTTCCATCGGTTGTAATATCCTGAATGGTAACGTTTGCAACTTCTTCGGCTAAAATTCCGCTATCGGCATTGGTGATTTTGACATCTTTTACCCAACTGTTAAAAAGACGCGTCAGAAAGATTCCGTTGTTTCCCGGCTCAACATGATGTGCCACTCTTGGAATATCGGGAAATGTAAAACGAAGATGCTCAATTCCAACTTCACTTAAATGTTTCCATTCAACCAATTGCGCCTGATAACTTGGTTTTATCGAAATAGTTAAAGGCGTTTTTAAAGTGATTTTTGAAGCGGAAATTTTAATGATTTCGACTTGCTGTCTCACAATTGGAAGTTTCGGAAATTTCCAGTGATGCGAACCGGGTTTTACTTTTGCACCCTGATATAAATCTTTGATGATTTCGCCGTTTTCGCCATCTTTATTGAACAATTGCAATTCGACAACATCACCAACTTTCAAACCTTTTACATCTGAAACCGTAATAGTATGTTCGCCCATTTTGCCCAAACTAACTTTCGCCAACGGATTCGATTCGGGTTCGTATTTATCCAGATATGATTTCACACGTTCACCTGGAACTTGTGTCCAGATAAAGCCTCCGGACCATGCATATTGCGAAAAAGGAAGATCGATATTGTTTTCGGGTTCGCGTTGTCTTTTGTCAAAAGTGGTGAGATATTCGCGAAGTTCAGCCAAAACTTCAGAATCTTTAAGATACATCATCGGCCTTGGGCAATAGATTTCGGTTCCGTTTTCGGCAGAACCGGCACCGCGAAGAACAAAATTGCTTCTTTCGATATACAAAATATCACTTAGAATAATTTTCCCCGCTGGTAATTGCAGAATTACATTTCCTTCAACGGCATTAGCGGCTTTAAATGCTTTTAAAAGTGCTTTTGAATCGTCTAATTCGTCATTGGCTTTTACTCCAAAATCTACCGCGTTAATGATTTTTCCGTTAGGTTCAGGAATCTGGCTTTCGCCGAAATGATAGCCTGCGTAGCTAAAATCGGGAAGATAATTGGTTTTCGAAGTGATAATTTTAGGTAATTCCTGCGCCGGTAAAGTATTCATGAAAAGACCGCAGGATATAAGAAGGATTTGGCGAATCATGGTTTGGTGGTTTTTGTGGTTAGTTAGTTTTTTTATAGGGATTTGCCACGAAGGCGCTAAGGAACGAAGGTTTTTCTCTCGCAGATCTCGCAGATTTAGCGGATTTTTTTGTCATACCCAATGGTTTCAACCATTGGAGCGCAACGTAAATCACGATACGTTTCCCAAGGTTGAAACCTTGGGCTATGTTTGCTTTTATGTCTTAAAAACTTTGCGTCTTTGCGAGATTAAAAACACAAGTTTTATTTTATTTCACACAGATTTAAAATGATTTAAGCAGATTGTGCAGATTTATTAAATTTAAATCTCATTAAAATCTGCTCAATCTGCCAGATCTGCGTGAAACAAAAAAAACTTTGCGTCTTAGCGAGATTAAAAACACAAATTTTATTTTATTTCACACAGATTTAAAATGATTTAAGCAGATTGTGCAGATTTATTTAATCTAAATCGTATTAAAATCTGCTCAATCTGCCAGATCTGCGTGAAACAAAAAAAACTTAGCGTCTTAGCGAGATTAAAAACACAAGTTTTATTTTATTTCACGCAGATTTAAAATGATTTAAGCAGATTGCACAGATTTATTAAATTTAAATCTCATTAAAATCTGCTCAATCTGCCAGATCTGCGTGAAACAAAAAAAACTTTGCGACTCAGTGGCAAAACCCTACTATAAGGAACGCTTAATTCCTAATTCAAGTCCGCGTAGTTCTGCAAGACCTCTTAAACGGCCAATAGCAGAATACCCCGGATTTGTTTTTTTCTTTAAATCGTCCAGCATTTGATGTCCGTGATCGGGGCGCATTGGTAACTGGCTGTTGTTTTTTTTCTCCACTTCCAAAATCGCTTTTACGACTTCGTACATGTCAACGTCGCCTTCAAGATGATTAGCTTCGTAGAAACTTCCTTCTTCGTCTCGTTGCGTACTTCTTAAATGAATAAAATTCATTTTATCGCCGTGACGTCTTACGATTCCCGGTAAATCATTATCGGCACGAACGCCGTATGAGCCTGTACACATCGTGAATCCGTTTGATTTAGAAGGAGCAACGTTCATTAATTCTACCAAATCTTCTTCGGTACTTACGACCCTTGGTAAACCTAAAATTGGGTAAGGAGGATCGTCTGGATGAATTGCCATTAATATACCTTTACTTTCTGCAACCGGAATAATCTGCTGTAAAAAATAGAATAAATTGTTTTTTAAAGCCTCTCTGTCAATATGATTGTAAGCGCTTAATGTGATCAGGAATTCTTCAACAGAATATGCTTCTTCGGCACCCGGAAGTCCAGCCAGAATGTTCTGTTGTAATTTTACTTTATCTTCTGCAGACATTGCTTCAAAATAGCTTTTTGCTTTTTGTCTCTGCTCGTCAGAATATTCATTTTCTGCGTTTGGTCTTTTTAGAATATACAATTCAAAAGCAGCAAAAGCGTTGATGTCAAAACGTAAAGCTTTTGAACCATCTTCAACTGTATAAGACAAATCTGTTCTTGACCAGTCCAGAACCGGCATGAAATTATAGCAAATACAGTTAATACCACATAAAGCTAAATTTCGTATGCTTTCTTTGTAATTCTCAATATACTCAAGGTATTTTCCGGTTTGTTTTTTAATGTCTTCGTGAACCGGAACACTTTCTACAACTGACCATATTAAACCCGAAGCACCTTTTTTAGGATCACCATCTTCGTGTTCAATTTCGACTTTTCGCTTTATAATTTCATCAATACTCCAAACTTCCCCGTTAGGAATATGATGCAAAGCGGTAACAATTCCGGTTGCTCCGGTTTGCGCAATATCTTGTAAAGAAACGGGATCATTTGGTCCGAACCATCTTAATGTTTGTTCCATTTTTATATTTTTTATTTCCTGCAAGGTTTTGAAAACCTTGCAGGAGAGATTGAAACTAAATATTAAATACTTGTAGCAGCAAAACCACCATCAACTTTTAATGTGATTCCTGTTACGAATTTTGACATGTCGCTGCATAAAAATAAAAGTGCGCCGTCAATATCTTCTGGAGTTCCAAATCTTCCCATTGGCGTATGATCGATAATTTTTTCTCCTCTTGGCGTTAATTTTCCTTCTGGAGTCAGTAATAAAGCACGATTTTGCTCTCCAATGAAAAAGCCTGGAGAAATAGCATTTACACGAATTCCTTCGCCGTATTTTTGAGCCAATTCAACCGCCATCCATTGTGTGAAATTGTCAATTGCTGCTTTTGAAGCTGAATAACCCACAACTCGTGTTAAAGGTCTTTGTGCTGAAGCCGATGAAATATTGATAATAATTCCCTGTTTCTGTTTTGCAAAGATTTCAGAGAAAACCTGTGTTGGAAGCATGGTTCCGATAATATTTAAATCGATCACTTTTTGAAGATCATCTGTTTTCATGTCAAAAATCTGCTGATCCGGGGCAATTGTTGCGCCCGGCATATTTCCGCCTGCTGCATTGATCAGAATATCCAGACGACCGTATTTTTCAAGTATTAAATCTCTTGCTTTTTCTAGGTCTTCTTTTTCCAGCACATTAGCCTGAACCGCAAATGCCTGACCGCCGTTTTCCTGAATGGTTTTTACTGTATTTTCTGCTTTTTGCAGCGATTGAGAAACGATTCCAACGATAACGCCTTGTTTAGCCAAAACGTTTGCAAAGTTGGTTCCCAGAACTCCGGCACCACCTGTTATTAAAGCTATTTTTCCTTTTAGATTAAATGTAGAATCCATTTTTTTTAATTTTCAAATTCCAATACTTTCAAATTCCAAATTCCAATTTGAAAAGTAAAGTATAGTTATAGTTTAGTTTTAATATTTTCAGTTTTTAATTGGAATTAGTGTTCAAATTCAAATGTTTTTAAATCCCAAATTCCAAATTTTTAAATCCCAAATTCCAAATTCCATTTTGAAAAACATAGTATAGTAATATTTGGAATTTGGAATTTCATTAATTGGAATTTAAACTATAGTAATAATTGGAATTTGGAATTTCATAATTTGGAATTTATACTAAAGTTGGAATATCAATTTATTTTTACCTTAATAACTATTTTTTTTAATTGACCGTCGCCAATCATTGCGGCGTGAACATCTTCCGGAAATAAAATAGTAAACTGTTTTTCCTGCAGCTCAAAAAACATGTCGGGTTTGTCATGAAAAAATCGAACATCTCTTTCATCACTGTAATCTCCATTGGGACTTACGCATTTTTCTCTTGGTTTCCATGCATAAGTTTCAGGGCCTTTTATTACAACTTGTATGTCAATATTTTTATCATGACATTCAAAACCTTTTATGCTTTGTTCTCTTGTTGCACCTTCGCCTATAATTACAATTACTTTTAAACCTTCGGCAATTTCAAATGCACCTTCTTCAAGATTGGCAATATCAGTTTGATTTATATAATCAAAGGCTTTTTTGAAATTAGGATGTAAGCTGTAATATTTTGCGGCATTTTGTACTGAATCAATGATCATTTTTTAATTTTTTTTATTTGGTTTTTATTCTGTTAGTAAAGAAATTTCTAAAAAAATATTTTTCTTTTTCTGTTTTGTATAACTTTGCGTGTACGCACACGGTGTTTTACAAATGTATGTAAAATGTGCTATAAAACAACTTATTTTTAATAAAATAAATTAATTTTACCGTAGTGCTTTTATTTTTTTAACTTAAAAGGAATCAATATCATAACAATAAAAAAAATTGCCGAATTAGCCAATGTTTCACCGGGTACGGTGGACAGGATTATGCACAAGCGCGGACAGGTGGCGCAGGAAACAGTAGATAAGGTAAATGCCATAATCGAAGAGTTTGGTTATAAACGAAATATACTGGCAAGTAATCTGGCATTAAATAAGAAATTCCGTTTTGCTGTTTTTTTACCGAAATCTGAAACGCTGGAATATTGGCAAAGTCAGGTGAACGGAATCGAAAAAGCAGCTTTGGAGTTTAGTAAATTCGGAGTTGTTTTAGATTATTTCTTTTACGATTACAATGTCGAATCTTTTAAGGAGTCTATTAAAAAAATCATGAAGTTTGATTGCGACGGACTTTTATTCGCGCCCATTTTTCACGATGATTCGATTCAGTTTTTGAAGGAATATCAAAAGAAAAATATTCCTATTGTAATGATTGATTCTAATATTTCTGAAGAAAATAATCATGCTTATGTGGGACAGGATGCTTTTCAGAGTGGTTATTTGGCAGGAAGATTAATAAGTTTTGCCGTAAAAAACGAAAGACAGATTCTGGTTTTTAAAATCACCAGAGAAATCGAAAGCACTTCGGTATATCTCCAGCGTATAAAAGGATTTTATTCTTATTTTGAGGATCATGATGAACTGACCAATTTTACTTTTTCGGAAGTTACCTTAAAAGATTCCAAAATCGATCAGTTAAGTCTAGAAATGTTTTCTGGTATAAACAGTGTTTTTGTGCCCAATTCAAGAGCGTATATTGTCGCTCGATTTTTAGATAAAAATAATATAAAAGGCGTTCGGATTATTGGATACGATTTATTGAAGGAAAACATCGAATACCTTAATAAAGACGTAATTGATTTTTTAATCAATCAAAGACCCGAAGATCAGGGTTATATGGGAATTAACTATTTGTATAAAAAACTAGTTCTTCAGGATCAGGTTGAACGCATGCATTATATTCCTTTAGAGATTATTTTGAAAGAGAATTATTTTCCTGCGAGGAAGTAAGATAAATTTAGCCACGGATTTTACGGATTAAACGAATTAACGCAGATTTTTTTAATCGAACCTGTGAAAACCCGTTTAATCCGTAAAATCCGTGATCCAAATCTTATCTCTTAACCTTCACAACCAATGGATTATTTATTTTTTCTGAGAAAGAACTCAAATATTTTTCCCATTCTTGTTTGGTTTGAAACGGACTTCCTTTTTTCCATCCAAAACCAACATAATAAATTGCTTTGTTGTTTTTAACAGAGATATTTCCGTAAAGATTACTTAAATCTTTTTCGTTTGTGATATGATTATCAAAACTCAATAAAGTACCTTTTGGAGCAACCAAACCCGTTCCAATTTCTGAGTCGTCGATAGGTTCCCAATAACTTAACCAGCCTTCTTTTAAGTTCGTTCCAGTTGTTCCTTTTTTATCGTGAAGCGTTAAGCCAGCCGCAATAGTCTTTGTTCCCGTAATATTGATTTCAAAACGAGAAAGCTGACTTCCGTAATCTAAACTAATCAATTTTGATTCGGTTATTTTATTTCCTTTCGCATCCCAATCGGCATACGTTATAATAAAACTCGTTCTGATTGGTCCAGTTGTAATGGTTTTCCAACTAATGAAATTCTTAGAGAAATAATACTTTCCGTCAACGTTTACTGCAATTCCGCCCACGCCGCGGCTGTCTCCAACATGAAAATTATCCAGACCTTCACCCGTATCTTTATGATATGTTCCGGTTCCGTTAGTAGCTTTTTCGTACCATTTATTAATGATCGGGTAATCGACTCTTTTAAGCCATGCATCGATTCCGCTGGTTAAAGTTCCGCCTGCAATATTATCTTCGACCATTTTTTGTGCCACAGGACCATAAGTTCTAAAAGCCACTTTATTGTTTTCCCACGCATAATCGTCTGTACGTTCCGGAACAAAACGAGAATAACAATTAATCACTTTTGAAGCATCAGGATTTGTTCCAATAGAAACTTCAAAATCCTGTTTGGATGAAGCTTTTATTTTAGGCTGAAATAATAATACATCAGCAGTTCCGTCTCCATCATTATCTACAGTTTGGGTTTCTAAGAGAGAATTTGAGTTTAAGTCTTTTACAACATAATTTTCGAGTTTGGAATCTGCAGCTAATCCCAGAGATTTTTTAGTGAGTTCGATAGTTTCAAATTCCCTGTCAATCTTCAGAGAATTGGAAACTGTGATTGTTTTATTTTGAGAATAGACGACAAAATTGCTTGTCAGAATTGCGATGATTAAGAAATGGTTTTTCACAATTTATAGGTTTATGTTTTTTAGTTGATTTAATAGAACCTGATAAAATTAGTGATTGAAAGCGAATTAGAAGTCCGAAATAGGAGTGATTTTGTACAGTAAATGATAATACAAGGAAATGGTAGGCTTTTAGTCCATGATTAGTCAGGAAATGTTATTTATTTAAAGATCACAAAATTTTTAGCAAAAGAATTTTTTTTATAAAAGACAATTATATACTTTAGCATACCAGAACGGAACAGAACGGTATGCGAAAAGAAGAAGAAAAATTTACGTTTATTATCAATCATGAAAGTGATACTCCGAAATACCAGCAATTGGTTGACGGAATCACGAATGCCATTGCGGAAAATATTTTGCAAAAGGGAGATTTACTGCCCTCTGTAAATGTAATCTGCAAAACGTATCAACTCTCAAGAGATACAGTTTTTAAGGCGTATTCGATATTAAAAGACCAAAATTCAATTGAATCAGTGCCGAATAAAGGCTATTATGTTTCGGGCGAAACCAGAAAAGTACTTTTGGTTTTAGACACTTTCAAAGCTTATAAAGAAGTTTTGTACCATTCGTTTGTCAATAATTTGCCGGATAATGTAATTACCGATGTACAGTTTCATCATTATAATATTGATGTTTTTAAAACGATCATCAATAACGGAGTTGGAAAGTATTACAAATATGTGGTAATGAATTTTGATCATAACGATATTGGTGAAGCTTTATCTGCCATTTCAAATGACAAATTGCTTTTGATCGACTGGAATATTCAGGCCAATGCAAATAATAATTATGTCTTTCAGGATTTCGGAAATGCCTTTTATAATTCGTTGATTGAGGCAGTTGATTTATTTAGAAAGTATAAAAAACTACAATTTGTATATCCGGATTTTACCAACCATCCAAAGGAAACTGTTGACTTTTTTGAGAAATTTTGTGCCGATTTTAATTTCAAGTTTGATGTTATTACCGATGCCAAAAAGTTCAATATAGAAAAAGAAGTAGCCTATATAAGTGTAAGCGACAGGATTTTGGGACACTTTTTAGAGCAATGTAAAGAGAAGAATCTGGAACCCGGAAAAGACGTTGGTTTTTTGTCTTATAACGAAACGCCGATGAAGAAATTTATATACAAAGGAATTTCGGTTGTATCGACTGATTTTAATGAATTAGGAACCAAAGCAGCGGCATTTATTACGCATGACGAAGAAACGCAGTGTTATGTGCCGACAAATTTAATAATAAGAGAATCACTGTAAGTTATGTATTATATCGGTTATGATATTGGAAGTTCTTCTGTCAAGGCAGCCTTGGTAGAAGCAGAAACAGGCAAAAAAATCATTGTTCTCAATGAGCCTCAGAACGAAATGGAAATCCTTTCAATTCATCCGGATTGGGCAGAACAGGATCCGGAAATTTGGTGGCAGCACATTTGTACCGCAACCAAAAGAGCAATTCGAGAATCGAATATTGATGCTTCTAAAATTCAGGGAATTGGTATTTCATACCAAATGCACGGATTGGTAATTGTTGATGAAGCTGGAAATGCGCTTCGAAATTCTATCATTTGGTGTGACAGCCGTGCGGTTGAAATAGGTAATAAGGCTTTCGCCGAAATTGGAGAAGAAAAATGCATGTCTCATTTATTGAATTCGCCTGGAAATTTTACCGCTTCGAAATTAAAATGGGTGAAGGAAAACGAACCAGCAGTTTATAATAAAACTGCTAAATATATGCTTCCCGGAGATTATATTGCTTTGAAATTAACCGGAGAAGTAACAACTACCAAAAACGGTTTGTCTGAAGGAATGCTTTGGGATTATAAAGAAAATAAAGTAGCAGACTGGCTTTTGGATTACTACGGAATCGATCAGTCGTTGACGCCAAAAATTGTAGAAAATTTTACCAATCAGGGAGTTGTAACAGAAAAAGCTTCGGCAGAATCTGGTCTTCCAGCAGGAATTCCGATTGTGTACAGGGCAGGAGATCAGCCGAATAATGCTTTGTCCTTAAATGTGCTTCGTCCGGGAGAAGTGGCAGCAACTGGTGGTACGTCAGGAGTTTTCTACGCCGTGACAGAAACAAATTCTGGAAAAAGCACTCGTGTAAACAACTTCGTTCATGTAAATTATACGGAATCAAATCCGAGAGTTGGAAAATTACTGAATATAAACGGAGCGGGAATACAATACCGATGGATGCGAAATACTATCGGAAATGAGTCGTATGAAGAAATGAATGAAAAAGCATCTCAGATCAATGTAGGTTCGCAAGGATTGGTTGTAATTCCATTTGGAAATGGAGCTGAAAGAATGTTCAATAATAAAAACATTGGTTCTCATATTTTAAACCTGAATTTTAATATTCATACCAACGCGCATTTATTCAGAGCCTCTTTAGAAGCAATTGCATTTTCTTTTGTGTACGGAATGGAATGTTTGAAAGATGATAATGCAACAATTAATGTAATCAGAGCCGGAAATGATAACTTATTCCGTTCGGAGATTTTCTCTAATACCGTTGCAACTTTAATAGGACATGAAATAGAAATTTACAATACAACCGGAGCAGTAGGAGCGGCGAGAGCGGTAGGCTTGACAGATGGCGACTTTGAGAAATTTGGTTCAGGAATTACAACAAACGATCACGTAATGACCTTTTTACCTCTAAAGAATAAAGAGGAATACGAAACGGCATATAAAAAATGGAAACAAGAATTAGAATTAATATTAACAACTAAATAAAAAACCAAATGATAATTTTAGGAGATAAAGAATACTATAAAGGTATAGGCCAGATTAAATTTGAAGGAAAGGAATCTGATAATCCACTGGCATTTAAATATTATAATCCGGATCAAATCGTAGCAGGAAAAACAATGCGTGAGCATTTTAAATTTGCAATTGCATACTGGCATACCTTCTGCGGACAAGGTAGCGATCCATTCGGACCAGGAACTCAAAACTTCGCTTGGGATTTGGCATCAGATCCGTATCAGGCTGCAAAAGATAAGGCAGATGCTGCTTTTGAATTTATCAGCAAAATGGGATTTGATTATTTCTGTTTTCACGATTACGATTTGATTGCTGAAGGAGCAACTTTCGCAGAATCAGAAAAACGTTTGGCATTCATTACAGATTACTTAAAACAGAAAAAAGCGGAGTCTGGAATTAAATTGCTTTGGGGGACTTCAAACTGTTTCTCAAACCCAAGATTCATGAATGGAGCGGCTACAAATCCTGATTTTAATGTGGTGGCAAGAGCCGGAGGACAAGTAAAATTAGCTTTGGATGCTACAATTGCTTTAGGTGGAGAAAATTATGTATTCTGGGGCGGTAGAGAAGGATATATGTCTTTACTAAACACAGATATGGGTAGAGAATTAGACCACATGGCGCAATTCCTGGCAATGTCTAGAGATTACGCAAGAGCGCAAGGTTTTAAAGGAACTTTCTTCATTGAGCCAAAACCAATGGAACCATCTAAACACCAATACGATTTTGACTCTGCAACTGCAATTGGATTCTTAAAAAATTATGGTTTAGATAAAGATTTCAAAATCAATATCGAGGTAAATCACGCTACTTTGGCGCAACATACTTTCCAACATGAATTGGAAGTTGCTGCAAAAGCCGGAATGTTAGGAAGCATCGATGCCAACAGAGGAGATTACCAAAATGGTTGGGATACAGACCAGTTTCCAAACAACATTCAGGAAACAACTGAAGCAATGTTGGTTTTCTTAAAAGCAGGCGGATTACAAGGCGGTGGAGTTAACTTTGATGCTAAAATCAGAAGAAATTCTACCGATTTAGAAGATGTTTTCTTAGCGCACATTGGCGGAGCAGATACTTTTGCAAGAGCTTTATTGACAGCAGATAAAATCATCACTTCTTCTCCTTATGAAAAATTAAGAACAGAAAGATACAGCTCATTCGATTCAGGAAAAGGAAAAGATTTTGCTGATGGAAAATTAAATCTTAAAGATCTTTATACTATCGCGCACGAAAATGGAGAATTAAATCTTCAAAGCGGTAAACAGGAATTGTTTGAAAACATCATCAACCAATATATTTAATTGGTTAAATAAGGTTCTAAGCTTCTAAGGAGCAAAGGAACAAAGGTTTGAGCAACTTTGTCAAAGTTTTAAACTTTGACAAAGTTTATACGCAATATACATTCATTATCTAATTGACAAATTATCTAATTGTCACATTATCTAATTCTCAAATTCCCCCATTTTCCAATTAACAGATTCCAATGTAATTTGTTACAGTAAAATAAATTTTTATATATTTGAATTTCTGCATTCGTTTTTTTGAGGTATTATTAATGTTAAATTAGTAATTCAGCGCCTGAAAAATCGGATATTTAAGAGCGAAAGATGATTTTTCCCAAAGGATCATTTTTTTAGTTTGTGATTCCCAAAAATCGCAAAATAACCTACAGACAGAAACAAAATGAAGAAATTTATAATTAGAATTCCAGTTCTATTACTATTGCTTATTTCTCCAATTCTGAGTTCCCAAATTAAAAAAATTGGGGTTCCGTTTATTACCAATTATAATCCGAAGACTTATAAAGCAGCTTCAGAGAACTGGGATGTTTTGCAGAATTCAAAAGGCATGATGTTTTTTGCCAATCATTTTGGAATCCTGCAGTTCGATGGTGTGCGCTGGAGTATTGTTACACAACCGGAAAATCGAAGCATGGTTCGGTCTATGGCGATTGATAAAAACGACAAAATCTATGTAGGCGCGCAAGGCGATTTTGGTTATGTTATGCAGTTGCCAAATGGTCAGTATCAGTATACTTCTTTAGTGAAATTAATTCCTGCTGCTGCCCGAAATTTTGGTGATGTTGTTCATACGGTCATTCGAAACAACGAAGTTATTTTTTTCTCTTACGAGGGAATTTATATTTATAAAAACAATAAAGTCAAAGTTTTACTTTCGGAGAAAAAATTTGACGATTTCTACGAAGTAGGAAATGAAATGTACGTTTCAGACAATGCTAGAGGTCTTTTAAAACTGAAAGTGGATAAATTGTTTCCTATTGATAATGGCGAACAGTTTACAGGAATGAAAATTCGGAAGATCTTCGCTATAAAAAATGGACTTTTATTATTGACGCAAAAAAGCGGACTTTTTAGTTATAAAGAAAATAAAATCAGTCCTTTTGTAACCGAAGCAGATCATTTGCTGAAGCAAAATCAGATTTCTACAGGAATACAACTTTCTGATGGTTATTTCGGAATTGGAACGCGTCAGACCGGGTTGATAGTTATAGATAGTGAAGGAAATTTGATTCAGCATATCGACAAACAAATGGGTTTACAGAATGATTATGTAACCAATTTAAAAACCGACAAAGAGGGAAATTTATGGGTGACACTCAAAGAAGGAATTTCGCTGATTCAGATTTCATCACCTTTATCGCGAATTGTAGACAGCTCCAACTCTGAAACCAAAATATACTGTAGCGAAATTTATCAAAACAAATTGTATATCGCTACCGATAATGGCTTATTTTGGCTCGATTGGGAAGCTTATAAAAGCGGAAAACGAGAGAATGTAAACTTTCATTATGTTTCCGGAATGTCTGAAAACGTTTGGGATATTGGTGTTTTTGGAAACTCTCTTTTGGCTTTTGAAAAAAACGGCGTATTTGAAGTCAGTGGAAATTCCGCGAAAGCGATAGCCAAAACTGACGGTGCGTGGAAAGGCGTTCTCATCCCGAATAATCCCGATTTATTGCTCGTGGGTGGTTATACAGGATTATATCTTTTAAAGAAAATAAATGGCTCGTGGATTTTTCAGCATAAAATAAAAGGCTTTGAAGAAAGCAGTCGCGTAATCGAAACCGATAAAAATGGCAATATCTGGGTGGCACATGGCTATAAAGGAATCTATAAATTAAAATTTACTAAAACATTTGATGCTGTTTTAAAGGTTCAGTTTTACAATCAAAAGAATGGTTTTCCGTCTAGTTTATTTCTGAATACGTTTAAAATTCAGGACAATATCCTTTTTGGAACGACAAAAGGCGTTTACAAACAAAATACAACTTCAGGTAAAATGATTCCTGATCCGTTTTTCAAAAAATATCTCGGACTGGAAAGTCATATTCGTTTGCTTAAAGCTGACAATCAGGATAACATTTGGTACATTTCGGGAGAGAATACGGGAAGAATTATCGAAACTAAAAATCATAATTTTGAAGTTGAAGAATTGCCTTTTAGAAAACTGAGATATTTATATGTTCCCGGTTTTGAAAACATACAAACCACCGCAAGCGGAGATGTGTTTTTTGGAACTCAAGACGGCTTAATACATTATAGCACGGTTCGAAATAAAAAATACGAGACGAAATATAAAGCGATAATTTCGGAAGTGAAATGTATTTTCCCGAAAGACAGTTTGTTATTTTCCAGCAGATATGACGTACTGCCAAATAAAGCTGACGAAATAGAAGAAAAATTATCTCCTGTTTTATCGTATTCTAATAATGCCCTGCACTTTTCTTTTGCCTCGCTTTTTTATGATGAAGCCGATGCTACACAATATGAATACTGGCTGGAAGGTTTTGAACCGAAATGGTCGGATTATAGTCTTCAGACGGAAAAGGAATATACTAATTTACCCGAGAACGAATATGTTTTTCACATCAGAGCAAAAAATATTTATGATGTAGTTAGCGAAGAAGCCGTTTTTCGTTTTGAAATTTTACCGCCCTGGTACAGAACCAGCTGGGCTTATATTTTATATTTAATTCTTTTTGGCGTTTTAATTTATGCCATTATTCAATATCAAAAAAGCCTTGCAGAACGCGAACGTGAACAGTTAATTCTGAATCAGGAGAAAGAATTACTCAGAAACCGCGCTGAACTTAACGAACAGAAACTGGCACTAGAACAGGAAAATATGGCCATTGTACGCGAGAATCTCGAAGCTACAATCAATCTTAAAAATGCAAAAGTAGCATCAAATACCGTCAATCTTATTCATTTAAATGAAATTCTGCTTTCTATAAAAGAATTGATTAGTCAGATGGATAAGAAAAATGACGCCAATGTTAATTTCAGTTTACTAACTAAAATCAACAAATTAATTGATCATGAATTGCAGGGCGATAAACATTGGAATGAGTTTGAAGAAATCTTCAATCAGCTTCATGATAATTTCATGCAAAGGCTCAAAACAAGTTATCCCGAATTAACACCTCGCGATATGCGATTGTGTGCTTATTTGCGAATGAACTTCAATACAAAAGAAATAGCACCGCTTTTAGGAATCTCTGTTCGTGGGGTAGAAGACACCCGTTACCGTATCCGAAAGAAATTACAACTTCCGTCTGATGCCAACATCACCGAATTTATTCTAAATTTTTAGACTATTATTTAAACACATAGTCCCAAAGCCTCGGGATAGTTTTACATTGTCTAAAAAAAGGCGTTTCACTAGTTGAAACAAACATAGCTATGTGTGAAAGCGAGCTTTTTTTATAATCTCAAATAAAAAGGAAGAAGAAAATCTAAATTTTTAGACTATTATTTAAACACATAGGAACATAGTTTTACTTTGTCTAAAAAAGGCGTTTCACTAGTTGAAACAAACATAGCTATGTGTGAAAGCGAGCTTTTTTTATAATCTCAAATAAAGAGAAAGAAGAAAATCTATGTTTCTATGTGTTTAGAATAATTTGCGCAGACTTTACATTAAAATTGCCGTTTAAAAAACGAGTTTCATCTCGTAAGTAAAACCCTAAGTGTTTTATGTCTTTTTTTTTACGGTTTCCCGTATTTTTTTGTGACCACCGTAGTCAAACCGTACTCCAAAATGTAAGTCTTGCCTGATTTATTTGTTAATATTGCCTCGTTATTTGCAAAATATATAGTCTATTTAATACAAAAATGACTTTTGTTTTGTTAATGCGCTTTACTAACAAAAAACTAAAAAAATGAAACAAAATGACCCTTTTTTCGGCCGACCACCGAAAAGCAATTCCTATTTATTTAAGCGATTTTTTATGGCAGCACTATTACTTCTGCCACTGCTCAAAATTCAGGCACAATGCAATACCTTAGTCTGGGCAGATGAATTTAATGGTACTATAGTCGATTTAACCAAGTGGCAGAGTATTTCAGGAAACGGCTGTCCCTCGCTTTGCGGTTTCGGAAACGCAGAAGCCCAGCGTTACGATCCCAATCAGGCTACAATTGTAAAAGAAGGAACAAACAGTTACCTGAACATTGAGGCTAAATATGCGCCCGATGGAGCATTTCCACAGCAACCGTATGCTTCTTCTAAATTAACTACAGAAGGAAAGTACGCTATTAAATACGGGCGAATTGAAGCTCGTATGAAGCTTTCAAACGGGCAAGGCGCATGGCCGGCATTCTGGATGTTGCCTGCCGGTACATCAAACTGGCCGTATACAGGTGAAATTGATATTATGGAAGCCAAGCACAGAAATCCAAAATCTATTGATGGAACCATTCATTACGATGGAGGTGGTTATCATTTTACAGGAAGAAGTTACTCTTCGCCAACCGATTTGTCTACAGAATTTCACGTTTATGCGGTAGAATGGGGACCAAATATCATTAAATGGTTTATTGATGGAAACTTATTTCACACTGCCACACCAAATACGACTGTTAATGGCGGGTGGCCTTTTAACGATCAGCAGTTTTACATTATTCTAAATCTTGCTGTTGGTAGTTTAGGAACACCTTATACCAGTGTAAACGGAGCAGGAGTAGAACCAATTCCGGCAGATTTCCCTGCAAAATTGCAAGTTGATTATGTGCGTGTTTACGACGGAAGTTTTAAATATGCCGTAACAGGAGATAACAAAGTATATCAAAACGAAACCAGTAAAACGTATTCGGTTAATGCAATTGCAGGAGCTACTTATAACTGGACAGTTCCTTCGGGAGCGTCGATTACTTCCGGGCAGGGAACAAATACAATTACAGTAAACTGGGGATCAACAGGCGGAGATATTTCTGCAACTGCTACAGTTTCGGGTTGTACGACAAATACCTATAAATTGGCTGTTACGACAGAACCTGCAATTCCGGTAGAGAAAATACACGAAGATTTTCAAAGTAACCGTAATGTGCTTTATCCGTTAAAAACAGGTGTTTTAACAGAAGCTGTTGCCAATCCTTCGGCAACCGGAATTAATACGTCTGCTTTGGTAGGGAAATATGTTCGTAATTCAAGTGAATTGTATGATGTTTTGAATATCAAAAATGTAACGATCACTAATGCGAACGATTATGTTTACGGAAGAAAAAAACTTTCTTTTGATATTTATACATCGGCTCCGGTTGGAACAAAAATATCCATGCAGCTTGAGAATAGTTTAGTGACTACAGCAACCAATTATCCGTCAGGAAGACATAGCGGATTTAAAGCGACTACAACGGTTCAGAACAAATGGGAAACCATTGAGTTTGAATTCGAAAAAGTGATTGATCCTAATACAAGTGCCTTGACGATTAATAATGTAGTTATCCTTTTTGAATCCAATTCAAATTCAGGAGCGACATATTATTTTGATAATCTGTTGACAAAAGCTGCGCCTGAAAAACCAATTATAGCCACAGATGTACTTCAAAACTATGATGGCATTAATAAAATTATAAAAGGAACTACAACCGGAACTTATTCTGTTGTTGCAAATCCGGGATCAAATTCCGTTAACGCTTCCGCGAATGTGGCAAAGTATGTTCGAAATGTAACTGAGCAATACGATGTACTTTTCTTTAATACCCAAAGCACGATTGAAGATGCCGGTTTATTGAAAAATCAGACCAATAAAATCATGATTGATGTTTATACTTCGGCTCCGGTTGGAACAGTGGTAAGTCTGAATTTAGAAAACAGCGCAACATCGCTTCCAGCTAATTTTCCAACAGGAAGAAACAGTAATTATGTAGCGATTACAACAAAACAAAATCAGTGGGAAACGCTAACGTTCTATTACAATTCAAGTCCGGATGCAGGAACTTCAAACTTAGCAATTAACCAAATGGTTTTATTGTTTAATTCAGGTTCTTATACCAGCGATACGTATTATTTTGATAATATCAGAATTGGTGCAACAAAATTACCGGATACTTTTACGCCTGGAGTTGTTTATGAAGATTATCAAAACACGCACAATATTACGTTTAGAGATGCGATTGGAACTTATACGCCAAATACAGCAAATCCAAGTGCAAGCGGAATCAATACATCTTCAAACGTGGCCAAATATGTTCGTAAAGCAACCGAATTGTATGATAACTTTTCGTTCAATACTACTTTAACAAACATTGGAGATTTTAAAGGCGGCGTGAAAAAATTCGCGATGGATGTTTATACATCTGCTCCGGTTGGTTCTGTTATTTCGTGGCAGGCAGAAAGCAATGCTTCGATTCCGTCCAATTATCCTGCGGGAAGACACAGTATTTATCAGGGAGTTGTAAAACAAACCAATGCGTGGCATACCGTAACTTTTACTTATGCAAGTTCGCCAGATGCTTCAACTTTAGACAGCGAAGTAAATCGTTTTGTTTTCTTGTTTGAGCCGGGAACAAGTTCCGGAAATACGTATTATTTTGATAATATCAGAGCAGTAGATTTAGTTTCTACAGAAAACCCGCCAGCAGGATTGCCATCGCCTTGGATCAGTACAGATCTTGGTGCGGTAACGCCGGCAGGAGAAGCAGCACACGCCAACGGAACTTTTATAATTAAAGGTTCAGGAACTGATATTTGGGAAACAAGCGATCAGTTTCAATTTGTAAATCAGCCAATAACGGGTGATGCTGAAATTATTGCCAAAGTAAATTCTTTAACCAATACCAATACGTATGCAAAAGCAGGAATAATGTTTCGCGAAACGCTTACGCCAACTTCTAAGCATGCCATGACAGATATCACTGCGGCAGCGGGAGTAGAGTTTTTAGCAAGAAATGCAGTTTCAGGAACTACAACTGCCGATGTTGCGGCAGGAACAGCTCCAAAATGGCTTCGTTTAGTAAGATCAGGAAATGTATTTACATCGTATTCATCTGATAACGGAACAACCTGGACGCAATTGGGTACGCCAAAAACAATGGCAATGGCGAACACGATTTATGTTGGAATGGCAGTTACATCTCATGCAAACGGGACATTGACAACGGGAGTTTTCAGCGATGTTACGGTTAGAACTATTACGGCAAATCCGAATGTAAATTTAGCTTTAGCGAAAACCACTACAGCTTCGACAGAAGAAAATGCCACTTATTCTTCGGCGAAAGCCACAGATGGAGATGGAGGAACAAGATGGGCGAGTTCTTTTGCCAATGCAACCGAATGGATTTATGTTGATTTAGGAAGTAATTATAACCTTAACAGAGTAGTTCTAAAATGGGAAGCCGCTTTTGCGACGCAATATAAAATCCAGCTTTCTACGGATAATGTGTTTACAGAAAATGAAACACTAAATACACAAACAGCAAGTGACGGCGGAACAGATGATTTAGCCGTAAGCGGTACAGGAAGATACCTTAGAATTTTATGTAACGCAAAAGCTTTAGCGCCTTACGGATATTCGTTATATGAAATTGAAGCATACGGATCGGCATCAACGGCAAAAATGGCTTTGAATACGGTTGAAGAACCAGAAGCTGCTGAAAGTGATTTTGTGATGTATCCAAATCCGGCCGGGAATTATGTACAGCTTTCTACACCTGAAAATTTAAGCAATAAAGTCATTACGATTTATGATAATTCAGGAACCTTAATTCTTCAGACAAAAGCAGACGCTGAAAGCAATGAAAGTTGGATTGATTTAAGCAAACTTAAAAGCGGAATCTATCTTCTGAACTTCAAATCAGATCAAAAAAGCTGGAACAAAAAGCTTATTAAGAAATAATTAAAAATCCGTCGGGTGTAATTTGAGTTAAAAAAAATACTGCTTGGTTAGTTTGCAGGAATTTAGATTTAAGAATAGCATCACTAATTACACCTGACGGATAATACAAGTCATTAATATAAATGGTATAAGATGACTCAGGTTTAAAATCTATTTACGTAACCCCCAAAATTATTTAGATATGAATAAAATTAAACTACAAGTATTTTATTTTCTGATGACACTGTTTTTGGTGTTTTCAAACGCGCTGCAGGCGCAGGGACCAATTCCGTTTACGATCAGCAATACCTCTACATTTAACGATAATGAATTGTATGTAGCCATTGTTGGTATAGATTACACTACCGGAAATCACGTTTGGGTAAATGCCAAAACAGGTCAGGTTTTACCAATGAGTTCGTCTTACAATACAGTAACCGGACCCACAATTGGCGGAAATACCGGGCCGGGGCAAAACTCCAAATATGCGGCTTGTTTTACCAAACTGAGTGAAATTCCGAATAAAACCTTTACACTGCCATTAATTGCAGGTTGCAGGGTTTTTATTTCTAAAGGACAACAATTGTATTTTTACTTTTTTGGTGCAAGCGGAGCTCCTTCTGGATATACTTCACCAAATCCGTTGAATGCCACAGATCCGAATCAGGGAATTTTGTATGAAATTATCGAATTGACGAATAACCAATACGGTTTCTTCGGAAATCCTTCGAGAGTAGATTCGTATAAATACCCAATGGGACTGGAATTGTTTGGAGCAAATGGTTACCAAAAAAGAGTTGGAGAATTAAAAAAACACGCTGATGTTGTAGCCGCTTTTAAAGCGAATGTACCGTCAGAATTTCAAGGCTGTGTAAACGATGCAACCGGAGAAATTACAGCGCCATCTAAAACTCCTGCTTTTGCTGATGGAACAGGCGGAACGTCAGTCGGGCCACAGGCTAATTATTTAAAATCGTATATCGATGCGATCTGGAATAAATACAAAAACGAAGATTTAATCTTTTATGCCGGAGATGCCGGAGTTTTTAAAGGAAGAGTTATTGGCGAGCAATTAGAAATGGTAGGACAATCCGGTGGATTTGTTGGCCGTACCGGAAGAGTTCAAAACCGTCCGACAACACAGGAAGCCCTTGAAGGAAAAGGTGTTCTGGACAGAAGATTAGTTGATGGTGATCTGGATCTTGTGATTCAGGCGCAATTAACAGCGGCAATAAATCGACATGTTGTAAATACTACAACCGCAAATCCCGGACAACAAAACTGGTACGATGCGTCAAAATTCTATCAGGTAAACCCAACGAATCATTATTCTAAATTTTGGCATTTGCCAGGAATCAGCGTTGATAATTTAGCGTATGGTTTTGCTTATGATGATGTTGCAGATCAGTCACCTTCATTGCATTCTCCACAACCTACAAAAGTAATTGCTGCTTTTGGAGGTTATGCCGGAACAGTACCTTCAGTACCTGCATCGACAGATGTTATTACGGTTTATAAAGATTGCAATTACACCGGATTTTCTGGCGGATTGACCATTGGAGATTATAATCTGGCACGTTTAAATACTTTAGGAGTTCTTAATGATGATATTTCGTCGCTTAAAATTACTCAGGGTTTTCAGGCGATTTTATATCAGGATGATAATTTTACCGGAGCTTCAACTGTAATCAATTCTGATAATTCTTGCTTGAATACAACATGGAATGATAAAGTAACTTCTATCAGAATCCTTGCTAACGGAACTACAACTCTAGGAAACCAGACTTTCTTTTTACAAAACAGAAACAGCGGTTTGTATATGGATGTTTGGAGTTCCAGTATGGCAAACGGTGCAGGAATTAATCAGGGCGCTCTTAATTCCGGAAACAACCAGAAATTTACTTTGACGCATTTAGGAGATGGATTGTATAAAATCATTGCCAACCATAGCGGTCAGTCTTTTGACATCAACAACTTTAATAAAGCAAATGGTGCACGTTTAGAGCAATATCCGTACAATGCTACAACCAATCAGCAATTTGTTTTGGTTGCAACAGGTGATGGATTTTATAAAATTGTTGCAAGACATAGCGGAAGAATTGTTGAGGTAGCTGGAGCAAGTACAGCTTCCGGTGCGATTGTACAACAATGGGATAACAACAATCAAACGTGCGGTCAATGGAAATTAGTTCCTGCAACAAGTTCTCAGACTTCTGTTTTAATTCAGGCCGAAGATTATTCAGCTATGAGCGGTATTCAGGTTGAAGCGACTACTGATACAAGTGGAGGCTCAAATGTAGGTTATACCGAAACGGGTGACTGGTTAGCTTATAATAGTATTAATTTCCCAACTACAGGTTCTTATTTAATTGAATACAGAGTAGCAAGTGCCGTTACAGGTGGAAAATTATCTTCAGATTTAAATGGCGGAACTATCGTTTTAGGAAATGTTGATATTCCAAACACTGGTGGATGGCAGAACTGGCAGACTGTTTCTCAAACCGTAAACGTGAATGCCGGAACGTACAATTTCGGAATCTATATTCAGAATACGGGAATGAACATCAATTGGATTAAAATCACAAAAGTTGGGGCAGGCGCAACAGCCAGAACCGCTTCAGTTGAAACTGTTGAAGAAACGTCGGAAGAAATTGCCTTAAATATTTATCCGAGTCCGGTTACCAATACACTTTACCTGACTACAGATCTTTCCGGAGCAAATGCTAAAATAGTTGATGCACAATCAGGAACCACAATTTCATCAAAACCAATTAGTGGTAATAGTGTAGATGTTTCGCATTTGAGACAAGGAATTTATTTCATTGTTTTTGAAAAAGAAGGTAAACAAACGATTAAGCGCTTCATTAAGAAATAATTTTAGATTGCAGATTTTAGATTTTAGATTGATTTGTGATGACTCCTAAATCAAGAAATTTGGAATTTGGCAAAGCCAAATTCCAATCTAAAATCTAAAATCTAAAATCTAAAATCTAAAATCTAAAATCTAAAATCTAAAATCTAAAATCTAAAATCAAAACTTCCCCATTTTTTACAAATATTTATTAATCTATTAAACAAATCATTATGAAAGACAATTACAAAAGAATGTCGGTAAAATGGATTCTCATTTTAGTATTGGGTGTTTGTAACCTATCAATTGCCCAGAAAAAAGTTATCGCTTATATTCCCAATTGGGTAGATCTGAATGCTTTTTCAGCTACTATTCAGTACAGTAAATTAACCCACATTAATATTGCGTTCGAAAATCCCGATGCCAATGGTTATTTGAGTTTCAACTCAGGAAGTAATACCATTATTAACGCTGCTCATGCTCAGAATGTAAAAGTTTTTGTTTCCCTTGGCGGAGGCTCAGTTTCAGAAGGCGGTGCAATTCGCGATAATTACTTCAATCTGATTACGCCAGCTAACAGAACAGCATTTGTGCAAAAAATATACGATTACGTAGTAGCCCATAATTTTGACGGGGTTGATGTAGATCTGGAAGGTCCTGCAATAAACGGCGATTATGGCGGATTCGTTATTGCTTTGGCCAATAAGTTGCACGCCAATGGTAAGTTAATTTCAGCAGCCCTTTCAGAAGGATATGGTGGTGCAAATGTACCTTCATCTACTTTTGCAGCGTATGACTGGATCAATATCATGGCTTATGATGCAACAGGCCCGTGGGCACCAAATAATCCGGGACAACATTCTCCGTACAGCATGGCGGTAAATCAGTTTAATTACTGGACCGGAAGAGGATTACCGGCAGCAAAAGCAATTATTGGACTTCCGTTTTACGGATATGGTTTTGGAGCATCGGCCAATCAGGGAATTTCATACGCCAATATCGTAGCGCAATATCCAGGTGCAGAAAATCTGGATCAAGTAGGAAATACGATTTATTACAACGGAATTCCAACTATCAAACAAAAAACAACTTTTGCCATTCAAAATGCCGGCGGTGTTATGATTTGGGAATTATCTCAGGATGCAACAGGTTCAAAATCGTTACTTACAGCCGTTAATCAGGTTATTACAGGAAGTAATCCTCCGGGAACTGGAACTTTGATTCAGGCAGAAAATTATAATACAATGAGTGGTGTTCAGACAGAAGCGACAACAGATACTGGCGGAGGCTTAAATGTGGGTTATTGTGACACAGGAGACTGGATGGCGTATTACAATATAAATTTTCCGACTTCAGGAAATTATGTAATTGAATACCGAGTTGCCAGTGCAGTTAACGGAGCAAAATTATCATCTGATTTAAATGCAGGAACGATTCAGCTTGGAGCAGTAAATGTTCCTAATACGGGAGGATGGCAAAACTGGCAGACGGTTTCGCAAACCGTAAACGTAAATGCAGGAACGTATAATTTCGGAATTTATATTCAAACTTCGGGGGTGAATTTAAACTGGTTCAGAATCACCAAATCGGGATCTGCCTTGGCGGCAAAATCAGCTCCGGCAGATAAAATTCAAAGCCTGACCATTTATCCAAATCCTACGGAAAGCGAACTAAGCTTTAGCGCTGATGTTTCAGGAGGAAATGTAAGCATCATAAATACCGAAGGCGGAGCTACAGTTTCGACCCAAACGGTAAGTAATAACAGTATTGATGTTTCGACTTTAAAATCTGGAATCTACCTAATTTCAGTAGAAAAAGACGGAATCAAAACGGTAAGACGTTTTATTAAAAAATAAGCTTTTTAGAATATAGCCACAGATTAAAGGATTAAACTCAATTCTTTTGATTTGAGACAAAAAAATGTTGCCACGAATTACACTAATTTACACTAATTAGCGGATCACTTAAAAAAGAAATTTGCGAAAATTGGTGCAATTCGTGGCAGAATAATCATTTTAATCTGTGGCTAAATAATAGGCATTTAAAAAATAAACAGTTTAAATCGTAACCCTTTTTTACCCCAAATCATATGAAAAATAATTACAGATTTAGTTTAAGTCTGCTTGTATTTTTGGCCTTTGGAAGTTTTGCCGTCGCGCAGACTTCTTTAGGTTCAAGCAAGACTTTCATGAACAGTTTAAAGAAAGAATTAACCAGTTCCGCAACTTCAAAAAGTACCGAAAAAACAGTTTTGCTTCAGGCAGAACAGGTAAACTTTAGCGGAAAAATAAATTATAAAGAGTCCAATGAAACAAGCGAGTTTTTGATTGGAGAAATTAAAAATATTGCAGAATCTTCCTTTTATATCAAAGTAAAAGATCAATCACTCGAAGGTCATATTCTTTTAAAGAAAACAAAAGAAGCCTATAAATATTATTCTGATGCAAAAGGAAATGCTTATGTCAAAAAAGTTGATATCAATACTTTAGTTTGTATCGATTATAAAAATCAGCCTACATCGACCAATAAAACGACAAGCAAAACAGCTGCCGCTGCAATTGCTCCGGCCTTGCTTAATTTACAAAGTTTACCCGGAGCATCAGGATGTGTAATGCTCGATTTTGACGGTTACAATATGCCGGCAGGAAATCTCTGGAATAACGGAAACGCGATTAATGCCGCGCCATCCGGAATGAGCGATGCCGATGTACAGCAACACTGGGAAGTAGTTTCTGAAGATTACAGACCTTTTAGTGTAAATGTCACTACAAATGAGGCTGTGTTTAATTCTTACCCAAGAAACAGAAGAATGCGCGTGGTGGTAACTCCAACCAATACTGCGGCTCCGGGAGCAGGAGGTGTAGCTTATATTGGATCCTTCAATTGGGACAATGATGTACCTTGCTGGGTATTTATTACCTCGGGTAAATCGGGTGGAGATGCCTCAGCGCATGAAGTTGGGCATACTTTTGATCTGGGACATGACGGACGCACCAATCCTGCCGAAGATTATTTCTTAGGTCTGGACGGAACTTCCTGGGCACCAATTATGGGGGCAGGTTATTACAGACCTGTTGTGCAATGGAGCAAAGGCGAGTACAATTATGCTAATAATTTACAAGATGATGTTGCTACAATTGCCAGCGCCAAATTTGGGGTTGGATATCGCGGAGACGATTATGGAAACAATACCTCGTCTGCAGCGACTTTAGATTATAATGCAAGCGGACAAATTAGTCAGAGAAACGGAGTAATTTCCAGTGAAGCAGACTACGATTTTTTCACTTTTACAACTGGCGGAGGAAATGTTTCTATAAATGCCAATACAGTAAGCCGTGACGGAAACCTACATTTATTAATCCGCTTATATAATTCGGCGGGAGCAGAGGTGGGAACCTATTGGAATTCCGATCCTTTTGCTTTGAATGCTTCTATGAATGTCAATTTGCCTGCAGGTAAATATTTTATTGGCGTTGACGGAAACGGTGCAGGAAATGTGGGCAGCGGAGGTTATTCTGCTTACGGATCTATAGGAAGTTATTCGGTTACCGGAACTATTCCGCCAGGCGGCAATATAAGTCCGTCAACCGATGTAATTACCGTTTATAAAGATTGTAATTATACCGGATTTTCAGGAGGATTAACAATTGGCGATTATAATCTGGCACGTTTAAATTCTTTGGGCATTTTAAATGATGATATTTCTTCGCTTAGAATCACTCAGGGTTTTCAGGCGATTTTATATCAGGATGATAATTTTGGAGGAACTTCAACCGTAATTAATTCTGATAATTCCTGTTTAAATACCACATGGAATGATAAAGTAAGTTCGATTCGCATCATTGCAAATGGGGTTACCACTTTAGGAAATCAGACTTTCTTTCTGCAAAACCGAAACAGCGGCCTCAACATGGATGTCTGGAACGCCAGTATGTCAAACGGAGCCAATATTGCGCAGGGAACAGTAAATACAGGAAACAATCAGAAATTTACATTTACCCATTTAGGCGACGGATTGTATAAGATTATTGCAAACCATAGCGGACAATCGATTGATGTTAATGGTTTTAATAAGGCCAACGGAACTAATGTAGAACAATATCCGTATAATGGTACAACCAATCAGCAGTTTATATTGGTTTCAACCGGAGACGGCTTCTATAAAATTGTAGCCCGTCATAGCGGAAGAATTGTTGAGGTTGCCGGAGCAAGTACAGCAAATGGTGCAAACGTACAGCAATGGGACAACAATAATCAGACTTGCGGACAGTGGAAATTAATTGCCACAACAAGCGCTCAAACGTCTACTTTAATTCAGGCCGAAGATTATTCAGCCATGAGCGGTATTCAGGTTGAAGCTACGACAGATACCGGTGGAGGCTCTAACGTAGGATACACAGAAACGGGCGACTGGCTGGCGTATAACAATATCAATTTCCCAACAACGGGTTCTTATCTAATTGAATATCGCGTAGCAAGCGGTGTTACAGGAGGAAAATTATCTTCTGATTTAAATGGCGGTACTATTATTTTAGGAAATGTTGATGTACCCAATACCGGAGGATGGCAAAACTGGCAAACGGTTACGCAGACGGTAAATGTAAATGCAGGAACCTATAATTTCGGAATCTACATTCAAAATACCGGAATGAATATCAACTGGATCAGAATAACTAAAGTAGGTGCCGGAGCTCCAATTGCTGCTGCCGCTATCGCAGAAGATGAAGAATTGGAAAGTTCAGTATTCAATATTTATCCAAATCCGGTTTCTGAAACGTTATTTTTTACTTTAGATATTGTAGGAGGAAATCTTCACGTAATAGATTCTCAGGGAACGGTTATTGCAACACAGCAAATAAAAGATAACAGTTTGAATGTCTCTGGTTTGAGACAGGGAATTTACTTTGTTGTTTTTGAAAATAATGGAGTAAAAACAATCAAGCGTTTTATAAAAAAATAGTTTAACCCATTTGCCATAATGGTTTTAACTGCATTAAAAGTTAGGTTTTAATGTATTTAAGGCTGTCTGAAAAGTGATTTCAGGCAGCCTTTATTTTAATGAGTTGCCTCTGGTTTTAACCCAATGTCATTAAGTTTAGGAAACAGCCGCACTATTTTATAGAATAAATCTCTCGCAAAGGCGCCAAGACGCAAAGGTTTTGTCATTTCGATCCCGAAGCTTCGGGAGAGAAATCACACGCGGGATTCCGTAAAGTTTGTCTTCAATCTTTGTAGAGTTTCTGGTGCGATTTGCTTCGCCTATTCGCTATCGCTCGGGTCTCCTCCGTCGAAAAGAACTGTGTTTAAAACTTTGCGTCTTAGCGTCTTTGCGAGATTAATTATATTTAAAAAAAAACTTAACTTAATGACATTGGGTTTTATCCGGAGGAAAAAATAAAGTCAATATTCCAGGCTTTAGCCGAACCTTATGTTCAGCTAAGCCTTTTTTAAGAGATAGCATTTAAATACCTCCAGTTGAAACTGGAGGCAATTAAAAATGCTACTATGAACATTTTTATTCAAGCGAAAGATCATAACGTTCTTCGTTAAAGACTTTTCCCCATTCACTTATTTGTTCCGATTTAGTGAGTTGAAAACCTGCTTTTTTATACATTCCAAGAGCGGTGTCCTGTAAGCTTGTAGTAAGAAGAAATACATTTTTAAATCCTTTTTCGCGACAAAAATTTATGGAATCGTTTAAAAGTTTTTTACCAATTCCTAATCCTCTGAAAGATGGGTCCAGCAGAAACCATCTTAATTGTGCTTCTTCGGTGCTTTGATGTACAATGGCAATGCAACCTATAATTTTATTGTTGTATTCTGCCATCCAGATGCGATCATTTTCCGGAGAATATTTTTCTAAAAACTCATAAAAGGTTTTGATGACATACTTTTCAAAATCATTTGAAAAATTAGATTCATTCCCATAAATAAATCCGTGCAAATAAATGATATAACCAATATCGCCGGGAGTAATGTTATGACGATACGTAATATCGGCAGGAGTTGGCTTTTGGGCAGTTAGAAGATTTTTGATATTTTGCATGGAGTTTACCAGATTTTCTTTTTCAATGAAATTCAGACCTTCCATTTTATTTTCAATTTGTTTCTCAGATTTAGCATTAAATCCACGTATTAACTCCTTTCCTGATGAGGTCAGTTTTATATTAAATGCACGTTTATCTTCTGCAGCAATTACTTTTTCGATTAAATTTTCTTTTAAAAAGCGTTTTAATATCCTGCTCAAATAACCTTTATCCAGATTTAGAATTTCTGCTATTTTTTGAGCAGTTATCAGTTCGCTTTCGCTAATCTCATACAGAATACGAACTTCCGTTAGAGAATAATCGCTTTCGAGATAATGCTGGCTTAAAATATCTAAATGAGCAGTGTAAAATCGGTTGAAACTTCTGATTTTTAAAGTTGATGTATTCATAATATAAAATAAAGAAACTGTTTATATTGCAAATATAATAAATAGTTGCTTTTGTCAACTAAATTTTAAAGATTTTTATAAAGATTAAAATAAAGCAGTTCTTTTATACCAATATTTAAGGTAACCCGTTGGGTGCAATTAAAATAGTATAAATTTTGACGCGGATAAGACAGATTCATTATCACGAAAACGCGGACAAAAACGAATTTGCATAAAGAATTAAAAAAAAATCCGTTTTTATCCGCGTTTTTACGGAGTAAATCCGTTTGATCCGCGTGCTCTTTTATTCAAAGAAGCATTTTAAATATAATTACACCCAAAGGGTTTAAGGTATAATTTTGTTTTGGCGAAACTGATCAAACAAATTGAAAAACATTTCTTCAGTATCAATAAACTCATAAAAACCAAGACGTCTGGCTTTTGTTCCATCAGCAAAAAAATCATAATCCCAGGAAAAAACAAAATCGCCAAATTCCCAGCCCACTAATTTCTCATACGAGTGTTTTTCTAAATTGTATTTTTCCTGCATATTTTCCCAAACGGTATTTTTATCTGCCATTACAGTTTTTAATTGCATTTGTAATGGTTGTGCAACCGGAATGCCAAAATAAGCAGCAATTTTTGGCCAGAGTTCTGTCCATCTGAATAAATCTCCATTGGAGATATTAAAAGCCTGATTAGCACAATTAGCATTAGTTGCAGCCCAGACTGTTGCTTTTGCCAATAATCCGGCATCTGTCATTTCCATTAGTTTATCATAGGCTCCAGCTTTTCCCGGAAAACGAAGCGGAATTTTTAATTCTTTTGAAATAGACGCATAAACGGCAATTAATAATGCCAGATTCATTGGGTTTCCTAATGCAGTACCACCAACAACCGAAGGGCGAATGGCACTCCATGTCCAGTTTTTTCCTTGCTGTCTTTTTTCTAAATAATGTTGTTGTGAGGTATTAAATTCCGGAGGCATATGTCCCGCATCGGTTTCCTTGGCTGGAGTTTTAAAAGGACCAAGATGTGCACCATAAACTTTGTAACCCTGCATTAAGCTTATGTGCTGCAGATGTTGAGCGATCGGTTCAATTGCTTCCACCACATTTTGAAGCATTTTCATATTCGGTTCTACAAGTTCAGCCCACGAAGGACGATCCTGATAAGCGGCGTAAAAAATATGAGTAACATTATTTAAGCCAGATAGCTGTTTTTTGCTATCATCAATATCCAGTAAATCAACGGAAATGAATTGTAAATTTTCCTTATTGATTCCGCCTTTTCTGGATAAGCCAACAACGTTCCAGTTTTTTGTAGATAAAAGATAATCGATCAGATTTGTACCAATTACTCCGTTTGCACCCACTACTAATGCAGTGTTTTTATTTGTTTCCATTTTCTTTGTATTTAAAATTCTATTACAAAGATCAGCTGGTTTACAGGGATTAAAAATGAAGTAGATTAGGAAAAAAGGTTGAAGTAGATCAACTTTTATTCTTTAGTTTATTGTTCCGTATTTTCGAAAGAAACTCAGTCGTCATTCCTAAATAGGAGGCAAGGGTATATTGCGGAACACGTTTTACGACCAAAGGAAATTCAGTAACAAAATTAGTGTAGCGTTCTTCGGCCGAAGAGGTAAGATTCATAATAATTCTTCTTTGAAAAGCGGCGGCGGTGCGTTCGGCAGTAATGCGAAAAAAGGTTTCAAATTTTGGATTGGCTTGTTTTAATTTCGTTTCCGTTTCAAAATCGATTTGAAGGATTACAGCATCTTCCAGGGCCACAACAAACATAGTAGCAGGTTTTTGATAGATGTAACTATTATAATCAGAAATCCACCAGTCTTCAATAGCAAACGCAATGGTATGTTCTTGTCCGTCATCTCCAGCGACATAGGCTCTTAAAGCACCTTTTACAACATAACTTCTATATTTTGCTATAAAATCAGGCTGAACAATAAACTGTCTTTTTTTGATATGAGTTATTTTAAATTCAGATACAAACTGATTCATTTCTTCATCAGAAAGTTTAATTCTGGTTTGTAAATGATCTACTAAAGACTGATATTCTGTCATTTGATTTTGGTTTGTTTTTGTTCGGGGCAGATGTTATAATCAAAATTACAAAACATTATTATTCCGTAACACTACGGTAAACTTATTTTGAGTTTAAATCGATAAAATTGCAGCCGTTTACCACTTCAGGATTTATTCAGAACATTATCAGACAATGATATAAAGGCATTTTGAATACCAAAAGAAGAAAATATGCGTTTATAAGAACTGTGGACAGAGGAACGTTTTCAATAAAAAACTATTTTGTCTTCGATACCACATTTAAAATTAAGACACACAAAAGATAAAATTCGTAAAGTCATTTGGCAAGAATAACTAAAAGAGAATTTTTAGATAAAGAAAAAAAAGCCAACCCATTTTTAGCAAAGGCGGCATGTATAAGCCTAATTTGAAAATCGAACAGCCAGTTGTCATAACGGCCGACATTGCTAAAATGGGTTATTTATCTGGAACTGATTTTAAAGATCTGTTTTCAATTCTACACTTCACAATTTAAATATCAAAAGAATTTATTCAAAACAAAAATTAAAACTAAATGTGTTCGTTTGGTTTCCGTTTTTTACCAAAAACTAGTCTTAAATAGTTAGAGTTTTGTTTTCCTGTTACAGGACCAGATTTTGCATGATTTGATGGATAAAATAAAAATGAACTCAAAATTACCCGTTTTTAGGTATCATTTTGGTTTCAAATTAGAATTTGAAACCAAAAAGACCTACAAAATTATTCATAATTATTTGCAATTTGAATAATTTTGACTTAAAGGAATTCAGTTATAATCATTTTCATTATAAAGAGTTAACTTTAGAATTTAGAAGTAGTGACCCTAAATTATAGTTATTTTTTGTAAGAATTGAATTTCTTTTATTTATAAAATAGTTTTAAAAAAAATCAAACCATTTAAAAAATCAAGATTATGAAAAAGTATCACTTATTATTTATTGTTTCTTTAGTATCGCTTACAATGTCGGCCCAAAGTGCGCAGTCATTTTTGCTTAATTTGTACGGAGGTTATACCTTTTCGGACAAAGTAGATTTTGATTCCTCTTACGCTCGTGTGGAGGATGGTTTTGAGTATGGTCTGGGTTTGGAATATTTTATAATGGATAACTCTTCTATAGAATTAAAATACAACAGACTTGATACCAGTATGCCTTTATATACAAAAATTACCTTAGGTCCTGGTCTTCCTGCCGGAAGTCAGGTTAATGCAGGAGATGATAAAGGAGCTATTAATTATATATTAGTAGATTATACGTATTATTTTGGGGGAAGTTCTCAAAAAGTGCTTCCGTTTTTAGGAGCCGGTGCAGGGGTAGCTATACTTGAGTCACCTAAAAGTGGAAGTGGAACTTATTTTGCATGGGAAATTAAAGGAGGTGTAAAAATAAAAACCGATTCACCATTCTCCATTAATCTAAATGCCTATTTGCAATCAATGTCTGCAGCTGTTGGATATGATTACTACTGGGATTACTATTGGGGACCTATAGCAGTTACTGATTATGCTTCAACATTCCAGTTTGGACTTGGTGCTGTTTTAAGTTATGATTTTAGTAAATAATATTTCTAAAAGAGTCATTAACTAAAAAACAGAAATATGAAAAAAATAATTTTATTATTTGCTATCCTTGTCTCAGGATACTCTTTTGCGCAATCTAGTGCAAAAGATGAAGTAGCACTTCTTCAGGATATTTACGGAAAATCGAAAACAGATTTGGTGAGAGAATATATGGCGTTGTCAGATACTCAGACTGCTGCATTTCAGAAAATCTATGATCAGTATGAAGTAGATCGTAAAGCACTTGGACAAAAGAAAATTCAGTTGCTAAACGATTATGCGAGTAATTATGCTACTCTTGATGATGTAAAAGCTGCGGAACTTACAGAAGCAAATTTAAAAAACAATGCCGATTCAGAAAAATTGTTGTCTAAAACCTACGGCAAAGTTAAAAAAGCGATTGGTGGACGTAATGCTGCAAAGTTTGTTCAATTAGAGCAATATTTGCAGGTAACAATAAGAAGTGGCATTCAGGACTCAATTCCTTTTATTGACGAAATTGATAAGTCTAAAATTGGTAAAAAATCATAACGTAAGATCAATATAAAATTGATAGTTAGAAACAATTTTCCAAAACGGATCTTTTGATCCGTTTTGGAATTTGTTTTTTAAGCTAATTCATTTTTAATATGCTTATATAGATGTAGTTATTTTGTAAATTTGTAATGGGATGATATAATAATTGAATGCTATTCCAGAGGTATTTTTGATTGGATTTGTATTCAAATAGAGAGAAGTTAAAATTCTCAAAAATGGCCTTAATATAATTAACATTCAAAATAAAAATATCATGATACATCAAATTGATACAACAGATAATATAGTTGCTTTTAGAGCATTGGCACAAGTAACAAAAGAAGATTTTTTAACCGTGGTTACGCCAGCGGTTGAGCATTTGGTAAAACAAACCAATGAAATCAATTTTTTATTGGTTTTAGATACAGATATTGAAAATTTTAGTCCAGGCGCCTGGCTTGAGGACGCTTTACTTGGTTTGAAACATCTGGGCAAATGGAACAGAGCTGCTATAATTACAGATTCTGAAGAAATAATTTCTTTTACAAATGGCTTTAGTTTTCTGGTTCCGGGTGAATTTCACGGTTTTAAAAAAGAAGCGTTTAATAAAGCTTTAAATTGGGTAGAAGGGAATATTAATCTTGCGTAGGTTATTTTGTTTCAGGCTTAAAATTGTTTCAAGTTTAAATTTGTTTCAAGTTTCAGGTTATGCTCAAATAAAAAAAAGCCACGAATTCACGAATCTTTCTGTATAATAACAGACTATAATTCGTGAATTCGTGGCTAATTTTTTAACCCGTTTCAACGTCAGACTTGAAACTTCAAACCTGAAACCTGAAACTTTTTTTAATGGTTATATTCTATACCGCTGCTGTCGTTTCTTTCTTTTTTTGCTTTAGATGATTTTGCAATTTGTTTGTAGCAAGCTGTTGTTAGTAAAGGCAATGCAAGACTTCCGACAATTGCAGCGCTTGTATTGTGTCCTGTTTTCTTTAAAATTGCGCCTGCCAAAAGTGAGCCCAAACCGGCACACACTAAATGTTTTACAGAGACATTAGCTAAACTATTTGTATTTGAAGGGGTAATTCCGTGCAATAGAGGGTCAATGAATTTTAAATCTTCCATGATTGTAACAATTTATTAATTAAACTTATTTGTATTTAAGAGGACAGCTTTTCGCTGTCGGTTTCATTTTCAATTTTTTCTATTTCTACTTTTTCTTTCTTAATTGCCTGACGAAGCAGCGCAAAAAGACTCATGTAAATATTTGCCATAAAGACCAGCGAAAACCCAGCCAAAATGTATCCTTTCCAATCATTTAACAAAAGTTTATAATCAGAAAGCAACAAAACAGCGATCGTGACATAGTGGCTGAAACAGTATTCGCATGTAAATAAATAAAAAGCCTTGCGAGAGAGTAAAAAGCGATCATTTTGAGAATGCTTTACACACCATTCACGAGGCTCTTTAAATATTTCCTCATGTGTTACAGTCCAGCTTATACAGGCTATCGGAATAGCAAGTAGTACGAGCCAAATAATCTGAGTTCCTATTTCCATAATAAAGTTAGAAATAATTTTTATTCTCTGGGATGATTTTCGGGATAATGTTCAGCATCAAAATCATCTAATTCTTCGTCATTATCCAGATCTCCGTCTTTTTCAAGATCATTTTCATAATCCAGGTCTTCAGTATCAGAATTGTCGTTCCAGTCATTTTCTTTACCGTCATTAGTAATCAAATTATCTTCGTTTACAATTCGTTCTTTATCCGGAATATTTTCAGCTCTAACGGCTGCATTTTGATCAAGGTCATAAGTTTGATGTCTTCCGTCATCAATAAATTCTTCCTGAAATTGATACTGATCTTCGTCCGGGAAATAATTCCCGTTGGAGTCGGCAGGCGTATTCTGTTCTATAAAATCAGGGTCGTACAGACCATAATCTTGGTTGGGTCTCTTTTCCATAATTTATAATTTTATAATTAATATTCAGGATTAGTCTTTTCTGATTCACTACGATTTTTTAGCGTCTTTTGGAGCCGTTTTTGCGTTTGCTTTTTTAGCCGTTGTAGTTTTTTTTGTGGTCGATTTTGTACTATTCATATCAGTACTGTTACTTTTTTTATGATCTGTAGTTTTCATACTATTTAGTTTTAATGTTGAATTTCAAAGTTACTTCCAAACCACATTCTTTATCTTATAAGAAATCGATTCAAAATTGCATAATTAACAGTCAATCAAGATGTAATAATTGTTTCGAATTGTGTAAGTCATTTAGAACTTGATAAATGTATTTTTGAAATGAAAATAATGAAGTGACTAACTTAAATGAAAAGCAATATGGCGTCTGAAAAAGTTATAACCTGCTGTGAAGCTTTAATCGAAAAAAACTTAACTCTGAGCTTTGTAGAAAGTGCTTCAGCAGGAAAAATGTGTTATGAATTCTCTACTGTATTTAATTCCGGAAGAATATTAATAGGAGGAATGGTGTGCTATCATGTTTCTATGAAAGAAGATCTGTTGCAAATTCCGTGGGGAACAATTGAAAAATATACTGCCGAGTCTGCCGTTGTAACAGAACTTATGGCACAAAATTTTCATCGTTACAGTAAATCTGATATTTGTGTGGCGTTAACCGGATTGACTACGCCCGGAGGAAGCGAAAGTTCTTCTAAGCCCATAGGAACTATTTTTATTCATATCATCCTTCCTAAAAAAGAAATAGCAAAGCGATACGAATTTAAAGGAACTCCTGAAAACATCGTCGATCAGGCGATCGATACCGTGGCGAATTTAATTATGAAAGAAATTTAATTACTTCTCCTTTTCATAATAAATAAGAAAGTAAACCATAATTAAGTTTAAGCACAGCGAAATACTATTGGTGATGATAATTGGAAAATCTTCTTTTAAAATCCCATAGATGATCCACACCAGAATTCCGAACGTTAGTATACTAAAAGTTTTAAGCGAAATCTCTTTTACTTTTTTAGTCCTCCAAACTTTAAGAATCTGCGGAATTACAGATATGGTTACACAAGTACCTGCAAAAAGCCCAATTATTTCTGTAAAATTCATATTTGAAATTAATCTTTATAAAATAAAAAAAAATAATCATCCGCCAACCAGTTCACCACCATTTATATGGATAAATTGACCAGTGATATAACTGCTGTCTTCACAAGCCAGAAAAACATACGCAGGTGCAACTTCAGAAGGTTGTCCGGCTCTTCCCATTGGATTATCTTTTCCAAAATCAGACAATTTATCAAAACTGGCTACAATCAATGGTGTCCAGATTGGACCTGGCGCAACACCGTTTACCCTGATTTTTCGCTTAGCAATCATAGTCGATAAGGATCGGGTAAAACTTACAATAGCACCTTTTGTACTTGAATAATCAACCAAATGCTCACTTCCACGATAGGCCGTTACAGAACTGGTATTTATAATACTATCACCTTCTTTTAAATACGGAAGTGCTGCTTTTGTAATATAGAAGTAAGGATAAATATTGGTTTCGAATGTTTTATGAAGCTGAGCCGAAGTAATTTTTTCTAATTCATCCTGAGGAAACTGAACGGCAGCATTATTTACTAAAACATGAATCGTTTTAAATAAAGAAATGCATTGTTTGATGGCACTTTTACAGAATTTTTCATCAGTGAGATCACCGCTTATAATAAGACAGTGCTGACCTTCTTTTTCTATGAGTTCTTTTGTCTTTTGGGCATCTTTATTTTCTTTCAGGTAGACAATGGCAATATTGGCACCTTCGCGTGCAAAATGCACGGCAACGCTTCGGCCAATTCCGCTGTCTCCACCGGTAATAAAAGCAGTTTTGCCCAAAAGTTTTCCGCTTCCGGTGTAGTTTTCTCTTATTATTTCCGGTTCAGGATTCATTTTATATTCGTGTCCCGGAAGTTCCTGTTTTTGCTCTGGAAAATTTACTGGTTTTTTCATGACATTATTTTTAATGTTAACCCTTTGGGTGAAATTATTTTTAACACATAGAAACAATAGATTTTAGTTTTAAAATAAAAAAAGGTTAAAGAAAAAACTAGTTTTCACACATAGCTATGTTTATTTAAAAAAGTGAAACGCCTTTTATGGACAAGAAAAACTATGTATCTATGTGTTAAAATTGAATTTTGTTGAATTTCGCTCAACAGGTTAATGTTAATGCAAATTAGTACAGGTTATTAGATAAAATTGACTGAAAGAAATTAAAATGTAGCGCAAAAAAAACAGACTGAATTTTATGGTCAAACATGGGAATTATGTAACGAATCTTATTTTGATTAGAATAGAAATGTTAATTTTTTAACTAAATTTGAAGGTTTGTGCGTAATAATGAAATTATAGGATCAGCTATATTTTGCGTACAGATTTTTCAAAACAGAAATACCCAAAATTTAATTCACCAGTATTACTCCTAAAAACGACATGGTATTAATTGTAGACGATATAAAGGCCAATATTATTGCCCTGAAAAAAACATTAGAACTGCATAACATCGATGTCGATACTGCCGAATCTGGTGAGGAAGCACTCAGGAAAATATTAAAGACAAATTATTGTCTTATTATAATGGATGTTCAGATGCCGGGACTTGACGGATTTGAGGTAGTCAAAATTCTTTCCGGAAACAAACGAACAAAAGATATTCCGGTGATATTTCTTTCGGCCTTAAATATTGAGAAAAAATATATTTTTAAAGGTTATGAAACCGGAGCGGTAGAATATATTACCAAGCCTGTTGATACCGATTTATTAATGCTGAAGGTAAAAACGTTTATCAAGATTTACGAGCAGCAAAATGAATTAAAAGGAATAAAAGATCTTCTCTCTAAAGAAATTAAAATTAGAAAAGAAGCGCAGGATAATCTTGAAATCAAAATTGCTGAAAGAACAAAGGAACTGGTTTTAAAAAATGAAGAATTAGAATTAAAAAACCACGAACTGCAGCAATTTGCCTGGGTGGTTTCGCATGATTTGAATGAACCTATCCGTAAAATTCAAATCTTTATAAAAATCATTAAAGAGTTGTATTTAACAACTGATGAGAAAGCAGTTGATTATGTGAACCGAACAATAAAATCGGCAGAAAGAATGCAGACTTTAATTACGGATCTTCTCGCATATTCCCGTTTGTCTGCGCAGGTAAAACCCGAAACGACAGATCTTAATGTTGTTTTGCAAGAAGTACTTTCGGATTTTGATTATCTAATTGATCGAAAAAATGCTACGGTCAGATCTACAGAATTGCCAACAATAGACAGTATTCCTAGCCAGCTGCGACAGGTTTTTCAAAATTTAATTGGAAATGCGATTAAGTTTTCGGGGCAAAACGGAGCTCCGCTTATAGAAATTACGTCTGAATTGATTGTCGATAAATCGTTTGACAGTCCGACTTCTCCCGATGGAAAATTTTGCAGGATTACAGTAAAAGACAACGGAATTGGATTTGATGAAATTTATCTGGACAGAATTTTTATCATTTTTCAAAGTCTAAACGATCGCCAGACCTACGAAGGAACGGGAATTGGGTTGGCCATTGCAAAAAAAATCATTGAAAAACATAACGGATTAATCACCGCCAAAAGCGAAGTAGGAAAAGGGGCAAGTTTTATAATTGTGCTGCCGCTTAAATACCAATAAAATATAAAGCATCTATATGAAGAATAATTTTAAAAGAAACCTTCTGATCAGTTCATTAGTGTCTTTGTTTGTACTTACAATAAGTTCTGTAGCTTCTTTTATCAGTATAAAAAGTTTGCTCAACAGTAATTTTTGGGTAAATCATACACAGGAAGTTATTTATAATCTAAACGAAGGTTCGTCGATTATTACCGAGGCGCAAACCAGTATGCGTGGTTACTTAATAACAGGCGATGAGCAATTTATAGAAAGATATAGAGATTCTGAAACCAGATCAAATAGCTATTTTGATAAATTGGATGAACTAACAACAGATAATCCTTCGCAACAAAAACAATTGAATGAATTGCGGGAAATGCGTTCTAATTTTTTCAAATATCTGAACAACCAGATTGTTAAAAAACGATTAAACAAAGAAAGCACCACCTTTGATCTTAACCAGGGCAGAGAGATGATGAATGCAATGCGTGAAGTGATTAAAAAAATTGAAACTACAGAACAAGGACTTTTGGCAGAGCGCAATGCTAATTCGGAACGCTACGGAAGTTATAGTCTGATATTAATAGTCATTGCCTTTTTTATTGCTTTTATTATTTCAATTGTATTCTTAATCCGTATTCTGAAAGATTATAACGAACGTTCTGCTCTACAACACGAACTAGAGAAAAAAGATCGGGAAACGGCTCAGAGAATAGAAGCGATTAGTACAATTGCCACCAATATATCAAACGGAAATTATGACATTCGCGTAGACGATACAAAAGCGGATGCACTTGGAAGTGTAGGAGAATCGCTGAACACAATGGGCGTAAATCTTAAAAGTTCTTTTGATTTATTGTCACAAAAAGAATGGCTTCAAACTGGGATTGCAGAATTGAATAATACGATGTTGGGGGACAAAACATTGCAAAAATTGTCTAAAGATATTATCGAGTTTTTGTGTAATTATACCAATAGCAGCGCCGGAGTTTTGTATGTTGTAGATGGTGATGATCTTGTGGCTGCCGGAGGATACAGTTATATACCCAGCAAAAACAGAGAACGCATTAAAAAAGGAGAAGGCTTAATTGGTCAGTCTATTACATCCAGAAAAATTTTGGAATTAAAGACCTTGTCGCCAGATGATATTCAGATTAATTATGCTTTGGGACAAATAAAACCAACGCATATTATTGCATTGCCTTTGTTGGATAATAAAATTGAAGGTGCGGTCGAACTGGCAAGTATTTATGGATTTTCAGAATTGCATTTAGAGTTTTTAACCGCTATTGCAAGTAATATTGGAATTGCCATTCGATCGACTCAAAACAGAAAACGAGTGATGGAATTACTCGAAGAAACCAAAGCACAATCTGAAGAACTTCAACTACAACATAGTGAACTCGAAGCAATCAATGCAGAATTAGAAGCTCAGACGGAAAAACTTCAGGCTTCAGAAGAGGAACTTAGAGTGCAGCAGGAAGAATTGGAACAAACCAACGAAGAGTTATCTGAAAGAAGTGTTTTATTGGAAGAAAAAAACAATGAAATTCAGAAAAAATCGGAAGCTTTGGAGTTGACAACCCGATATAAATCGGAGTTTTTGGCCAATATGTCACACGAATTAAGAACACCTTTAAATTCGATTCTGCTTTTAAGCCGATTATTATCTGAAAATAATAATCAGAGTATGAACAATGAAGAAATTGAATTTGCTAAAGTGATTCAGAGTTCAGGAAACAGTTTGTTAGGTTTAATTGATGAAATTCTGGATTTATCTAAAATTGAAGCCGGTAAAATGGAACTGGAATTTCTGGATGTTTCAACTAAAGAAATTACAGATACACTTTGGAATTTATTTAATCTGGTAGCCAAAGAGAAAGGAATTGAATTTGAAATTATTTCGAAAGAAGCGCCAATTGTCATTAAAACAGACAAGATGCGTTTGGAACAAATTCTGAAAAACCTGATTTCTAACGCGATTAAATTTACTGAGAAAGGAAAAGTTAGTCTTGAAATAAAAGTAAGTACAGATGATGATAAAATTATTTGTTTTATTGTAAAAGATACCGGAATCGGAATTCCGTTAGACAAACAACCACTTGTTTTCGAAGCCTTTCAGCAAGCCGATGGTTCAACCAAACGCAAATATGGCGGAACAGGTTTGGGATTGTCAATCAGCAGGGAATTAGCAAAGCTATTGCGAGGAGAAATAATTCTGCACAGTAAAGTTCAGGAAGGAAGTTCGTTTACTTTGTGTCTTCCTGTTTTTGGTGCTGCCTATCATAAAGTAAATGTTGAAAAAATACCGCCAACAGAATTTACAGAAATAGAACCTGAAGAAGAAAAATCTCCAGCAAAAAAATACATTAGTCCAATAATTCCCGATGAAGTAGACGACGACAGAGCCTCGATAAAAGATGGTGATAAAGTAATCCTGATTGTAGAAGATGATGTTAATTTTGCGAAATCACTATTGACTTTTGCACATAAAAAAGGATATAAAGGTGTTGTTGCGGTTCGTGGAGATCATGCATTAAACTTTACATTGCTTTATAAACCTGCTGGTGTTTTACTGGATATCGAACTACCTGTAAAAAGTGGTTGGGAAGTTCTGGAAGAGCTTAAAAACAACTCGCAAACCAAACATATTCCGGTTCATATTATGTCATCACATAAACTGAAACAGGAAAGTTTACTAAAAGGAGCAGTCGATTTCTTAGACAAACCTGTTGCATTTGAGAAAATTCCGGAGGTGTTTTTACGAATCGAACATATCATTAATAAAGAAGCTCAAAAGGTTTTAATTATAGAAGACAATCCGAAACATGCCAAAGCACTGGCTTTTTTCTTAGAGACTTACAATATTAATTCAGAAATAAAAAGTGAAGTTTCTGAAGGTTTGCAGGCTTTAAATAAAACAGAAGTAGATTGTGTAATTCTTGATATGGGAATTCCGGATAAGCAAGCTTATCAGATTCTGGATGGCGTTAAAAAGAATCCGGGATTAGAGAACTTGCCGGTAATTGTTTTTACCGGGAAGAGTTTATCGCTTAAAGAAGAAGTAAAAATTAAAAAGTATGCGGATTCGATTATTGTAAAAACGGCACATTCGTACCAAAGAATGCTCGATGAAGTTTCACTGTTTTTGCATTTGGTAGAAGATAAAAGTGAAGGAAAAGATAAAAAAGAAGGACATAAAAAGCTAAATTTACTAAACAATATTCTGCACGATAAAAAAGTACTGATTGTAGATGATGACGTTCGTAATATTTATTCGCTGACAAAGGCTTTAGAAGTTTTTAAAATGAATATTATTACTGCTTTTGACGGGAATGAAGCCATCAAGATTTTAAATGAAAATCCGGATACAGACGTTGTTTTACTCGATATGATGATGCCAAATATGGATGGTTATGAAACGGCAGAAAAAATACGTGCAAATCCGAAGTTCTTAAATCTGCCTTTAATTGCCGTAACAGCCAAAGCAATGACGGGTGACCGGGAAAAATGTATAAAAGCCGGAGCTTCCGATTATATCACAAAACCGGTAGATGTTGACCAGTTGTTGTCGCTATTGCGCGTATGGCTTTACGACAAGGTATAAAAAAAAAATAGATCTGACAGGTTTTCAGAACCTGTCAGGTCTGATAAAATATATAAAATGAGTAAAAAAAGACTTTTAATTATAGACGACGATTCCAGGAATATCTTTGCTTTAGAAAACACTTTACGCGCCAAATCGTTTGATTGTTTGTCTTGTATAAGTGCCGAAGAAGCTTTGAAATTATTAGAATCAGAAGAACAGATTGATGCTGTTTTAATTGATATGATGATGCCCGAAATGGATGGTTACGAAGCCATTCCGTTAATAAAAGCCATACCGTCACGAGAATCAACTTTTGTTGTTGCCGTAACGGCTCAGGCAATGACAGGAGATAAAGAAAAATGTTTAGAAGCCGGAGCAGATGATTATATCTCTAAGCCGGTGGATGTTGATAAGTTACTGCTTGTTTTAAGCAAAATTTAAATGCGTTATGATTGAGGATATTGAGCTCGAAACACTTATCAATGAGGTTTATGAATATTACGGTTTTGATTTTGGAAGTTATTCAAGAGCTTCATTAAAGAGACGTGTAAACAGAATTTTTCATCTGGATGGTTTTACACACTTTCATGACTTTCTTTCCAAAGTACGTTCAGATCCGGAATATTATAAAAGAATGGTCGACGAAATAACAGTTAATGTAACTGAAATGTTTCGTGATCCGGCATTTTATGCTATTCTAAGAAATGAAATTTTGCCTTTGTTGGGTACAAAACCTTTCATCAGATTATGGCACGCGGGATGTTCAACGGGCGAAGAAGTGTATTCTATGGCCATTATGCTCAAAGAAGCGGGCTTGCTTCATAAATCTTTAATCTATGCGACAGACATAAATGCGACCGTATTAGAAACGGCCAAAAAAGGCATTTTTCCGCTTAGAATGATGAAAGAGTATTCACAGAATTATCGTGATGCTGGTGGTCAGGAAGATTTTTCAAGTTATTATACAGCTAATTACGGAATCGCAAAATTTAATGAAGAGCTTGCGCAAAAAATGGTTTTCTCGCAGCACAACCTGGTTTCAGATACTTCCTTCAATGAATTTGATATGATTTTATGTCGAAATGTTTTGATTTATTTTGATAACGAACTTCAAAAAAGAGTTATAAATTTATTTGATGAAAGCCTGGCTGTTCTGGGTTTTCTGGCTTTAGGAACAAAAGAAACGATAAAATATTCTGTTGCTCCAAACAAGTACAAACAGTTGGATAAAAATAAAATATGGAGGAAATTAAAATAACAGCAGACTGTAAAGTAGTTATAATTGGCGGATCTGCGGGAAGTCTTAATGCTTTAATGCAAATTCTGCCTGAGATAGTGAAACTCAATAATTTTGCCCTTGTGATTGTTTTGCACAGAAAAAGCACAGACGACCAGACGCTTGAAGATTTGTTAGCGCTTAAGTCAAATGTAAAAGTAAAACCAGTAGAGGATAAGGTTCCGCTTTTGCCCGGTTTTATTTATGTTGCTCCGTCAAATTATCATTTATTATTCGAAAAAGAAGGCATTCTGGCATTAGATACATCAGAAAAAATAAACTATAGCAGACCAAGTATAGATGTTTCTTTTGAATCGGCGGCGGAAGTTTACGGGACTTCTCTCATCGGAATTTTATTATCAGGTTCAAATGCAGATGGTACAGACGGTTTAAAAGCGATTAAAGCTGCTGGCGGAAGTATTGTAGTTCAAAATCCACTTTCTGCCGAAATGCCTTTTATGCCCAACAATGCCATTTTGTATTCCAATCCTGATTTTATTTTAAATACACAGGAAATACTTCAATTCATTGTTGCAATAAACACGTAGTAACTCATTGGGTGAAATTACATTTAAAAATGCTCCTTTGAATAAAATAGCACGCGGATAAAACGGATTTACTTCGTAAAAACGCGGACAAAAACGGATTTTTTTTAAATTCTTTCTACAAATCCGTTTTTCTCCGCGTTTTCGTGATAACGAATCTGTCTAATCCGCGACAAAATTTCTAATATTTTAATTTCAGCCAACGGGTTAAAGTTATTTCCATAACCCCTGGTTTGAACTAGGGGATTTTACGAATTGTAAGTAAAACAGGCTTTAGTCAAATTAACGCATAATTTTGGCTAAAGCCACGTTTGTAATAGTTTCTTGTAGCTCCATCTAAAGATGGAGGGAATTGATTTATTCTGTTTCAAGTATATAAGAATAAATAATTTCACCCAACGGGTCATGTAGTACTTTATTTTTGAGGTTTTGGCGCTTCGTCTTCCGGTAAGATAACTTTATTAAGTTCGGCTTCTTTTTCCGCTTTTCTTTGTGCCGCTTTTCCTTTTCCAATAGGTATTCCCGCAGTAATATACCACGATCTGTTGTATTGGTTATTGGGTCCGTCGCCTTTCATTACCGTAACCAAACCGTAATAATACTGAACTGTAAAGTTAAGTCCGTTCCCCACATTTAAATGATAACCAAGACCTGCGGCAAGTCCCGCATCAATAACATGAATTTGATCTCTGATGTTTTTCTTGTAAATAATATCATCTTTATCAATTTCACTTTTAAACTCATCAAATGCTTTGGCTAATAAACCAAATTGTGGTCCGGCCTTTACATAAATATTGTTTTTGAACTGATATTTAATTAATATCGGAACATTAAAATAACGTATTTCGCGACTCACACTTCCGTTAGCATAAATGTTATCCAAACTTTCATCATTTAAAGAATAAACAGGAATTCCGTGCGCTCCCATAGGAGATTTTACAATTACCCCGGTATTAATCATCCATGCCGGATTTTTTCTGGATTTTAAATCAAAGTAAAAACCAAGATTAAAACCCGGATTAGTTCCTGAAGCATCCATATTGGTAATGGTAGAAAAATTAACTCCGCCTTCCAATCCAAATTCCAGAAACTCAGAATTTAATTTATCTCCAAAAATTAAGGAAATTAAAACCTGTGAGTGCGCCGTAGAAATGCAAAAGAAAGTGATAACTGCCAGTAAAACCTTTTTCATATAAGTAATGAATTAAAGTCCAAAACGATATTGTAAGCTTCCTAATACTTGAGTACGGCTCGCTAAGAAACCGCATTCTGCACGGAACATAAAGTGTTTATTAAATTGATACTGAGAACCAATAATAAAATTCCACATATCTTTTGGTCTTTTTTGAAGGGAGTATTGAACAGATGATGATCCTGCTGTACTCAAAGCCCCGTCAAGAGAAGTTAAGATATTTCCCGCACCTTCCAAAGCTCTGTTTGCGGTATTATGTTTGGCAACGTTTACAGGATTTTTTTGTTCTGCTGGTGTTAAATCTGCCCACCAGGCATCTACTTTTGTCTGATTCTCTGAGACTTTCGCTAAACCACTGTCAACTTTTGCCTGAGCATTATCCAAATTTATAAAATCAGAAAGCGGTAAATCACCATTGGTATCCCCTGCGATATGTACTCTAAAACCTCCAACCCATAAAGCAATATTTTCATCCGGTTTATTAAACTTAAAAGTCTTACCCAGTCTTGGTCCAAAAATATACGAGAAAGCAGGTTTGTCAAGAGAACTAATATCGGTCCAGGCCATATTCATATCCAGTGCAAGCCAGCCTCCGCCAATACCAATTGTTGGGGTCATACCTATACCAAATGTAGTTGCATCAAAATTGGCTCTGGTACTGAAAGTAGTAATTTCCGACCAGTTATTATCGGCATCGGGAATCCATATCCCGGCGTTTATTTTTGTAGAAGTATTGGCTTTTCCGAAAATTCCGTAAATATTTAAAAATGGCAGCAACCAGATATCCGGTCTTATAGTTAAGGCACTTGCTTCAACGGAGGATTTGTCGAAACGTACAATTTCATCCAGATTGTACATCGTTCCGTTATTGAAACCAACTTCCAGATTATTAATTACAATTTCAGATTCCTGCCAAAACCAGTTTACAGACAATCCCGCAGAGTAAGGTAATTTATACCCTTTTTGAGCTACTTTTTCTCCCCAGATAGGAAGAGCATATGGGTATTCTTCTGTTTTAAGACTATCCTTAAGTTGCTCATTGGCTTTACCAACAATTTTATTGGTGTAAACCTGTCCAAAAATTTGCATGCTAAATAATAATAAAAAGGCTGATATTAGTGTATTACATTTCATTGATGAGAGTGTTTTAATGTTAATTAATTAAACTGCGAAAAATAAATATGTACTAATGGTATTCTTATAGAAAATCTCTGCTTATCTTTTGTATTATAATGAAATAGGTTTTTTGCTTTTTAAATTTGGGTTGACTTAAAATGTTAATTATTGTTAAAGTTAACGAAATTTTCTTACCACGTATCATATTTTTTCAGAAAGTATATATTCAGTTAAAAAATATATTTGGAGCAGTATAATTTGATACTTATTTTTTTATCAAATTCAGCCTCAGTGTTATACAAATTAAAGCTTAACGATAAAATTTATTATAGCGAAAACCCAAAATAAACAAGGTATACTAATAGAATATTTATATAACTTTAACAATAGAATTGACACAATATGCTTAAATTTAAAGCATTAATTGATTTATAGTTTCTCAAAGAAGAAACTATAAATAACAAACCCAAAATGCCATAATGATACATCAAGATAAAGAAGTAAAGAACACAAAGATTAAAACAAAACCATCCTGTTGTTCTCATGATGAGCCGGAACATACAGATCATGACGGACACGATCACGATGGACATGATCACGAACACAATGTAGAAGGAGGCTGGTTTAAAATGTTTCTGCCTGCAATAATTTCCCTAATCTTACTTCTTATCGGGATTGGTTTTGATAACTATTTTCCTCAAAATTGGTTTACAGGGTATATTAGAACTGTCTGGTATGTAATTGCCTATCTTCCGGTTGGACTTCCGGTTTTGAAAGAAGCGTATGAAAGCATTGTAAAGGGAGATATTTTCTCTGAGTTTTTCCTGATGTGTATTGCAACAATTGGCGCATTTGCTATAGGTGAATTTCCTGAAGGAGTTGCCGTGATGTTGTTTTATACCATTGGAGAAACCTTTCAGGGAATGGCGGTTAACAGAGCAAAATCAAGTATTAAAAGTTTACTGGATCAGCGTCCGGATGAAGTCAGTATTCTGGAAAATAATGTAGCTGTAAAAATCAAAGCAAAAGAAGCTCAGATTGGAGCCATTATTCAGCTTAAAGCAGGTGAAAAACTAGGTTTGGATGGTGAATTGATATCAGATTCGGCTTCGTTTAATACCGCAGCTTTAACGGGTGAAAGTAAACCGGATACTAAAAAGAAAGGCGACACCGTTCTTGCCGGAATGATAAACGGGAACACAATCGCGTTGGTAAAAGTTACAACAGCTTATAATGATAGTAAATTGTCTAAAATTCTCGAATTGGTTCAGAATGCGACGACTAAAAAAGCACCGGCTGAATTATTCATTCGCAAATTTGCCAAAATTTATACCCCAATTGTAGTGTATCTGGCAATCGCAATTTGTATTCTTCCAATGCTTTTTGTAGACCATTATATTTTTAGTGACTGGTTGTATCGCGCATTAGTTTTTCTTGTTATTTCCTGTCCTTGTGCATTGGTGATCAGTATTCCGCTTGGGTATTTTGGCGGAATCGGAGCTGCAAGTAAAAACGGAATTCTGTTTAAAGGAAGTAATTTTCTGGATAGTATTTCGACCATTCAGAATGTTGTGGTAGACAAAACCGGAACCATGACCGAAGGTGTTTTTAAAGTTCAGGAAGTGGTTATTAAACCTGAATTTGATAAAGAGGAAATACTCAAACTGGTTAATGCCTTAGAAAGTCGCAGTACGCATCCGGTGGCAACCGCTATTCATAATTATGTTGGACAAATTGATCCTTCGGTTGAACTCATCGATATTGAAGAGATTTCAGGACACGGTTTAAAAGCTTCTTATAATGGTAAAAAACTATATGTCGGGAATTTTAAACTGCTGGATAAATTTGGTATAAAATACGATATTGATCCGGCGTCAATAGTTTACACGACAATAGCAATTGCTTTTGATGAAAAATTCGCAGGTTATCTTACTATTGCCGATGAAATAAAAGCAGATGCTCAGGAAACCGTTTCTAAACTAAAAGCATTAGGTGTAAAATTAACCATGCTAAGCGGTGATAAATCTAATGTTGTGCAATTTGTAGCCGATAAACTCGGAATCGCGACAGCATACGGAGATTTGCTTCCGGAAGATAAAGTCAACAAAGTAAACGAAATTAAAGCCAAAAATGAAACAATTGCCTTTGTTGGTGATGGTGTAAATGATGCGCCCGTAATCGCTTTAAGTACTGTGGGAATTGCGATGGGAGGTTTAGGAAGTGATGCCGCAATTGAAACTGCCGATATTGTAATTCAGGACGATAAACCGGGTAAAATTGCAATGGCAATCAATATAGGAAAACAGACCAAAAAGATTGTCTGGCAGAATATTACATTAGCGTTTGTGGTAAAAGCTTTTGTTTTGATTTTGGGTGCCGGCGGACTTGCTACGATGTGGGAAGCTGTTTTTGCCGATGTTGGCGTAGCTTTGTTAGCCATTTTGAATGCTGTAAGAATTCAGAAAATGAAATTTTAAATTCTCATTATAAAATAGTTAAAAGCCCAATTCAAATTTGATTTGGGCTTTTTTGTATTCTTTATTTAAGTTTTTCCAAATGCTTAGAAACCTGAATTTCGCCATTGCCAAAAGACCAGTTTTCCTGACCATTATTTTCGAGTAAAACAATGATTACATTGTTGATTGTAATTTCGGTTGAAGCGGCAATTTTCGCCGCAATTTGCTGATACAATTTTTTCTTTTGTTCCAAAGTTCTTCCTTGTCCGGCAGTAATTTGCACATATACAATTTCATCAGAATGAGAAACGCCTAAGTAACTTTTAGGATATTTTATCTGATGTGATTCCAGTTCTTCGATTACATGAAAATAATCATCAACAGGAATATTAAATTCTGCAATCAAAGCCTGATGAATGGCTTCTGAAATATTATTTTTAGTTTGCAGCGAAAGTTTTTTAGGCAAACTGATTCGGACAAATGGCATAGTGTGGAATTTTAATTTTGAATAAAAATAAGCAAACTTTAAAGGATAGAGAAAGCAATCCGGTTTTAAAATTTCAGCTCAATTATACTTTCATTATGCTCTAATATAATTTGCGTTGGATTGCTTTCAGATGGAATTTGCGTTGGATACCAGTTTCTATTTGGGCGAACCAGAATCAGCAAGCCTTCATCATCACCAATTGCAGCAAAAGCCTCACTATTATTGTTTTTAGAGAAGAAACTCAAATCATGCTCACTAATTAATTGATTTCCTAGTTCTAATGGGTTTTGAGTTACAATTCCGATTTCGCTAATATTTAAAATAGACTCAGCATTAAATTCTCCCACTTGTTCATTATTGAGGTCATGTCGGGCAATGAATTCTAATAAATTTCGGTTACTATCATAAAAGTAAACAGCATGTGCATTCCAGTTTTCAAAATTGGTAATTACATTTTGATCTTCAATAACAATTAAATCCACTTTATTTTTGCACCATTCTATGGCTTCTTCAAGCTGGTTTTCGGGAATATTAAAAGCAAAATGATAAATGGAATTAAATTGAGGATCTTCAACAAATTTTAAAATAGAAGTTCCCGCCTGTATCATGATAGAATTTTTGTCCTCTTCCAGAATGAAAAGGCCTAAAACATGTTGATAAAATGCCTTTGTTTTTTGAATATCGTTAGTCTTTATTTGAATCTGATCTATTTTCATAATCGTATATTTTATAAAAGAAAAGTTTCTTTTGAGTGATATTCAAATTTAAAAAATGACAGCCGTATTTTGACTAGCATACTATTTTTTACTTCGATGAAAGCATAGTAAATTGTGATGAAGTTTTAAAAAAAGACAGTTTTAAAAGACAGCCTTAAACGGTGGATGATTTGTTTCTTTGTTTTGCAATTGAGACGGTTTTCTAAATCGGGAACTGGATTCTAGTTTAAAGATAATGGAATGCTCTTTAAATTCTTCAACCGAAACATTTATCCATAGAGGAAAACGAACTCTGGGATGAGCAAGTAAATCAATAACGTCGTCTAGTTCTATAATTTTTTGAGGCATGTTGTAGTTATTGAATACAACCAATCTCATCAGGTCATCGTCTGAATTATGTTTCTTTGAAATTTCTTCATTTATTGTTACTATAAATCTAAAGAAAGTATCCGATTGTGTCTGAATTGGAATTAATTCGTCAATTGTTTTTAAGAGATTTTCTCTAAACAACTGCTTATCCATTTGATTCCATTTTTTGTTTACTTCCCAATCGGTCATTTCAAGTGATTTTATTCTCTCGTAAAGTTATTTATTTCAAAAATAAAAAAATCCGTTTCATTTAGAAGAAACGGACTTTGTATTTTAAAGCAGTATTAGGCCATATCGATTAATCCTCTTTTCAGGACATAATGATCATCGTTTTTTACCAGATAAAATTGAGCAGCAAATCCCGAAGGTTCTTCTAAATAAGTTACGCTTACATCAAAATATCTGTTATTCTCATTTTCATCTCCCCACATAAAATCATCTAAAATTCCTAAATTGCCTAGCCATTCTAAGTTATTCAGCCATTCTTTTCCTTCAAAAGATTCATCCTGTGCACTTTCATGAATAAGATAATGATCACGCCAAATTACATGAATAGATTCTTCCCAGTCATCATAAAGATGATCTACGCTATTTTTTGCATTGTCTAATTCTCCTTTTTTTAGATAAACAAAAAAGTCTTCAACTGCTTTTTGAGCTTCAAGTTCGGTTGGTTTTTCTTTCCAGGTTTTAAAGGTTGTCATAAAATCGTAGTTTAAATGAATGTTTTTGGGGTCTAAAGTTTTTTTTCTTTACATACAAATAAAGTAATTTTCTTTCAAAATGTACTATAGGTTTATTTTAATTTGTAAAATTTGCTGTTAAAAAAAGGCAATTTGATTTTGGTAAATAAAATAGCCCGTTCCATAAAGAAACGGGCTTAGCAGGTTTGTAGATTTTGGGGACAATTTACAAACCATTGCAACTAACATTATTTAGGCATTTCGGGTGCCATGATTCTTCTTGTAGGTGTACTTAAAGTTTCTATAAAAGCTAATAAATCACTTATTTCTTCCTTGTTTAAATTCAGTTTTTTAAGCATCGGATCTGATTTTGGAATTAAGGAATCCCGTGCTGTTCCCAGATATTTTTTCTGAACCGGAGACGGATTTCCTAAATTGTACAATTCGACAACATCCAGCAAACTTGGAAAATGCCCGTGGTGCATCCAGGGTTTTGTATTTACAACTTCGCGAAGTGTCGGCGTTCTGAATTTGCCAATATCTTTAACCTCTTTAGTAACATTATAACGTCCGAAATCTTCATTTTTTGTTCCGAATAAAGTCTGCCCGTCATTATGAAACTGATTATCGCTGAAATAAGGTGTATTATGACAATTGATGCATTGTGCTTTGGTTCTAAATAAATGCATTCCGCTGACTTGTGCGTCTGTAAAAGCATCTGATTTTCCGCTTACAAACTGATCAAATTTACTTTTCGGACTATTAATAGATCTTTCAAAAGTGGCAATTGCATACTGAATGCGTTCAAGCGTTACTTTTTTGTCTCCAAAAGCCGAAATAAACATAGCATTATAACCCTTAATTTTAGCAATTTTATCCACAGCAATCGTCAGTTTTTCATTCATTTCCAACGGATCTGCAACAGGAAATTGTGCCTGATCTTCCAGACTTTTTGCTCTTCCGTCCCAAAATAAAGAAGTTGCATAAGCCGAGTTTAAAATCGTCATTGAATTCCGTTTTCCGTTTTGACGGTCGTGACCAAAAGAACGCGTTAAATTATCTGTCCAGCCCAATTCCGGATTATGACAGGAAGCACAGGCAATCTGACCGCTTTTGGATAATCTCGGATCAAAAAACAACACTTTTCCAAGGCTTTCTTTTTCTGCTGAATACGGATTATAAGCCGGATAGGGAACAGCAGGAAGAACACCAATATCCTGAAATTTTGATTTATCGACGTTTTCATGCAATTCTGCAACAGGCCACTTCGAAGTATCTCCGCCAGAATAAAGTTTTCGTAATTCCTGAATATCTATATAATCAGGATTTTCTACGCTTTGATAAGCCGAAAGGCAAAGCAGAAAAAGGATTGGAAAGAGTAGTTTTTTCAATTTTTTGACTTTTGATTTTTGGTTTGTTTTGATTTGTTTCAAGTTTCAGGTTTCACGTTCAGCAGTAACTTGAAACTTGAAACATGAAACCTGAAACATGAAACTTGAAACATGAAACTTGAAACATGAAACTTGAAACATGAAACCTGAAACGTAAAACTTTTTTTAAAGTGCAACTTCCTTGGCACAAGGCTCATTGATTGGGCTTAATTTTGGATACGTTTTGTTGTTGTAAATTTTATATTGGGATGTGGCAGTTCCTCCAAATAATTCATCATTGGTTAATCTTAATTCAAAAGAGATTTCAAACAAACCAGTACTTATTTCTTTGTACGTTCCTTCACCGGAAATGGCAATAATATGACTGTTTTTTGTCGTGCTGGCAACTGTAATATATTGCGGAATCACCAATACTTTTCCGGCAGTTTTGCTGTTACCGTTGTCCGGGAAAAATTCTAATGCCGATGTAATATTAAAACCGGGAGAATTTGCTCCGGCCGTACTTTCATTCGTAAACCATCTTTTTAAATTAAAAGAATTAGTTGTTGAAGTTCCTGAGGCGACATTAAAACCAATTCTAAAAGCATCGTGGTAAATATCATCATTAGGATTTGTGGTGCCTTTGTCGCTGTACAAAATAGCATTTGGATTGTCTTTTGTAACGACAACCGGAAACGTAAAAGCATTAAAAGCCTGCCATGCACAAGTACCACTTTTATCAAACCAGTTTTCGCCATAAGTCAGATAAAATTGATTAGACAAATCGTAGAATTTTGATGCCGGATTTGCCAGAATATCTCTTGGTGATTTTATTGGTTTTACAATTTGCAAAATCGTATTTCCTGTTGCGGGATAATCTGTTGTATTGTTTAAAGCAATAGAGCTTTCATAATAAACATCATCATTCTGAATGTCTTCTAAAAGCGTTAAATGATACGTTATTGAACTTCGGTTATCGCCATAATCATCATGAGTCAGTGTATATTCAAATCCGTTCAGGAATTTAAACATAACAAGATTATCAATTTCTGAAGGGAAAAATCCGTTAGGGAAATTCACCTTAAAATCGATAATTTCACCTTTTGTTCCTTTGATATCAATTTTACTAATGGGAAAAGTATAATTGGTAGAAATAGTTCCCAAATCAATTCTGAATGTATCGTTTGGTGCCTCTGTATTTAAATTTCCGATATGAATATCAGGATCAGAAGCACTTTCCAGTTTTAACGTAATGCTTTGGTTTTCTTTCCATCTTTTATCAAATGAAACATAAATAGTATCATTTAATTTATTTGGCAGAAACGTCAGTTCCGTTTTTGGATTTAAGCTAAAACCATCGCTGGTTCCGTTTGTTGTAGCACTAAAATTGGCAGTAACCCCATTTTTTAATGTAAATGAAGTTAAAGCAACAGGCACTTTTAATGTTTTAACCGATTTGTTCTCAAAGCTGTTTTTGGGAATTAGATTAGCATTGACTGCAGGATATTCTAAAGGTATATTGTCGCTCTTGGTCATAAAATTGAATCTCAAAAACGGATCTGTTTTTTCTCCTCCTAATTTATAATCATCCTTTGAACAAGAGGCTAATAGCAGGATTGCAGCAAGACTTAATGTCGATATAAATTTAATACGATTCATTTTGCTTTAGGTTTGAGTTAAGATTGGTATTGTACAATGGAATTGGCAATATAAATTTTGGTGAAGGATAATTTAAACTGCAAACGCTGGAAATACAGCCGTCATTTCTCGTGATTCCTTTTTGATTTCGAACAAGATCAAAAAATAAATGACCTTCAAAACACAGTTCTTTTCTTCTTTCCAAAAGAATATCTTCTTTAATATTCGATGAATTAGTTAATAGAGAGGCATTGGCGCGCGCTCTTATGATATTTACATCTGCCATTGCAAGATCGGGTTTGTTGGTTTCGGCGGCAGCTTCGGCACGAATCAAATACAGTTCACTTAATCTAAAAGCGACATAACCCGGGTTGTCATGGTATTTTTTAGTAAAATTATAGGGCATTGGGACTTGATTTCCGGCAATTAAAGTAGAAAGCTGAAGCGGTAAGAATAGCTTTTTGCGTAAATCATTGGTTTCATAAAGATCCAGTAAATCATTTGATGCCACATATTTTCTGCCCGTATTTGTTATCGTATTTGCAGGTGGAGGAGAAGTAGTATAACCAAAATAGGCCGCGACAGAACTCGAAGTTGTACCTGTAGCATCTCGCGGAGTTGAAAATTCCAGTAAAATTTCAGAAACCGGTAAATCTGTTTTTTCCCATTGTGCGATCAAATCGGATGAATTCATTAATGTAACTCCTGAATTTGTAATAACATCATTTGCGGTATCATACGCATTTTGCCAGTCTTTTTTGTACAAATAAACACGGGCAAGCAAGGCTTTGGTATTATTGCTGTTAAAATAAGAATAAGCCGGACCTTCTAATCCTGAGTTAGTTCCGTAATTGTCTAATGCCGTTTTTAAATCTTTGATAATTAAAGAATACGTATTGGCAACAGTTTCTCTTGCCGGATATTTGACACCGCTTTTTATGGAGCTGGTAGTATAAACGATTCCCAAATGTGATGCATCTGGCGTATAGCTGTAATTCTGACTGAAAACCAATGATAACAAAAAGTGCGAATAAGCACGAATCGTCAAAGCTTCGGCGATAATCTGATTTTTTTCTACCTCAGTCGCATCAGTTAATTTTGGCACATATTCTAAAAGTAAATTCGCCTGATTGATATTGTCGTAATTCGTATCATAGAATGATTTAAACTCGCTGATATCAGATTGATCTTCAAAAGAATATACTTTTGCAAAAGCAGTTGGTATAACAATTTCTCCCTTGTTGGTACTTTCAAAAGGCGTAATTTTTAAATTTCCGCCCTGTAAGTCGGCATACGCAGCAAAACGTTCTCCTCTCACATTTTCTTCAACACTGGTATAAAGTCCTTTTAAAGCCGTTAAAATACCTTGTTTGTTCTGCAAAAGCTCATCGATAGAAGTTTGTGTTCCGGGTTCCTGTTCCAGAAAATCACTGCAGCTTTGTGCCGAAAAAATCAGGATTGCGATGGTTATATATTTTAAATATTTCATGGTCTTAAAATTTAGCGTTCATTCCGATCGAGATGGTTCTCGCTTGCGGATACGTATAATTAAACTCTCTGATTCCGTTCATTCCTTTCGGACTTTTTTCTTTGTACCAATACCAAACATTTGAAGCATCTGCAAAAACCGCCAGACTATCCAGGAAAGTGTTTTTTAAAGGAACATTGTAACTCAAATTGACGTTGCTGATTTTTAAGAAAGTAGCATCGTAAATATATTTGCTCAAATTGGCATTAATAGGAGAACTGCTTACAGATGACTGCGCAACCAAATCGCCAGGCTGTCTCCAGTGATCGTAGGCATTAACAGAAAGATTTCGGTTTAAAGTATTCGAATATTTATCAATAAGAACATCTTGTACCATAAAATCACCACCTATTTGAAATGCGCCTCTAATCGATAAAACGATGTTTTTATTGATCGTAAAATTGTTATTAAAACCTCCGTAAGCATCGGCTTGTTTATCGCCAATTGGCACCCAATCCGCATTTGTGTATAAAGATTTGTATGTTGCAGCGTCGTATATTTTACCGTCTTTTTCCAGTAAATCACGACCAGTTGCGGGATCAACGCCCACCCAGTTTATTCCCCAAAGGGTAGTGGTGCTGTATCCTACTTTTTGCGCTAGTGCCAAAGTTCCTACAGAATAATCACTTCCTAAACCTTTTAGCTCGGTTACTTTATTTTTTACGGTAGAAATATTAAAGGAAGTTGTCCATTTAAAATGGTCACTTTTTATCCATTTAATTCGGGTTGTAAACTCAAAACCTTTATTGTACATGCTTGATGCATTTAGTTGTACAGTAGAATAACCTGTTTCGGTTGGCACATCTCGTGTTGTGATAATATCACTTAAATCATCATAATAATATTCTAGTAATAATTCAACACGGTTAAAAATATTAAAATCTACACCAACATTAAATTTGGTATTCTTTTCCCAGCCTAAATGTTCGTTTGGCGCTTCGGTTGTAGAAGCTTCGCTGCCGCCGTTGTAGCCATTTTGTTTGATATTATACAATCCTTTAGATCGGTATGAACCAATTCGGGAATTTCCTGTAGTTCCGTAACTTACTTTAAACTTTAATAAATCAAGCCACGAAGCCGATTTTAAAAAGTTTTCGTTGCTTGTAATCCAGCTAAAACCTGCACCGCCATTATTGGCAACATCAGAATCATTACCAAAAACGGAACTTTGATCGCGTCTGTAATTGACTAAGAAATAATAGCGTTTTTTATAATTATAGTTGATTTGCGAAAACGCAGAAACCTTAGAATTATAACTGATATCGTGCGAATAATTTTGATTTGCTTTTGACTCATCGATTTCGGTGTCCGGATTATCATCTTTTAGCGCTTCAGAAACGTTATGAATCTGATTCGGATTTACAAATCCAGCTGCCGATGCATAATCAAAATTGGTTTTATCTTCAGAAAGTTCCATACCCAAAACTCCGTCAATCTCATGATTTTCATTCAATTGTTTTTCAAATAAAAGTTGTCCCTGCCAGTTCCATTTGGTAGAATTTCGCTGATTGATTAAACGGCGTCCCCATGCCGGATACGTAATTTGGTCCAAAACAAAACTTCCGTTAAACTGACCACTTTCATTTTCGCCCGAAAAATAACGATCCTGTTCTTTATCAGTATAATCTAATCCAAAAAGAGTCGAGAATTTCAAACCTTTTGCAATCTGATAACCAACGCTCAAACTTCCTAAAATACCATACGTTTGGGTTTCATTTTTATTTTGAGCAATAGCAGCAAACGGATTTCCGCCGCTTATTCCTGTTAAGCCAATTTTAGAGTAGCTTCCGTCAGCGTTATAAGGTGAAATCGTTGGCAGGTAAGCAAAATTGTAAAAAATATTTGGTGCATCTTTTTCAATATAACTTGGATTCAGCATTAAGTTAACATCCCATTTACCGGAGCGATAGCCTAAATTTAGTCCAAGATTTAATTGTTTGGTGTTATTACCAATCTGAGGCTCATCAATCTTTAAATAGTTGATATTACTGCGATAGGAAAATTTTGAAGTTGAACCGGAAACACTCAAATTGTATTTATTAAAATATCCGGCATTATTTAGTAAATCAAACCAATCTGTGTTAACGCCATTGTACGGAACAGCAACAAATCCGGCAGTTGTGCTTTTTTGAAATTCATTTCTGATTTCATTGTACTGCTCGCCGTTTAAATATCTAATCTGATTAATAGCAGATGAAATACCGGATTGATTAGAAAATCCAAATTGTGTTTTCCCTTTTTTTCCTTTTTTTGTTGTAATCAAAATAACACCATTTGCACCATCGGCACCGTAAATACCAACGGCTGCAGCATCTTTTAAAACTGTAAATGATTCAATATTTTCGGGTGCAATTTTCATTAACGGATTAGAAAAGTTTTCAGAGGAATCTCCATTTCCGTCAAAAAAATCGTTGTCAATTCCCATTTCCTCGCTCATCACCAAACCATCAATAATGATAAGTGGCTGACTTGAAGTTCCTGTTTTTGCGTTTGATAATGAAGAAAGTGTACCTTGTCCGCGAATATTAATTTTAACCGGAGTACCAACTCCTGAAACATTTTCGACCAAAACTCCGGCAATTTGACCTTCAACCATTTTATCAATACTTTCTGAGGCTTGTTCTACGGCAATATCTTTGGCGTTTAAAGTAGAAATACTTCCAACGATTTCTTCTTTTAGTTTTTTAGTTCCGTAAGAGGACGTAATAATAACAGGATTAAGCTCGTCTGTCGTTTCTTCCAGATAGAATGTAAATTCTTTTTTAAGATCTGCTTTTTGAGATTGACTCTGCATTCCCATAAATCCAGCTTCCAGAACAAGATTTTGGATATTATTTCCGGTTAACTGGTAAGCAAATTTTCCGTTAAAATCGGTTACAGCGCCCATTCCGGTGCCTTTTATGCGAATTGTTGCTCCGGGAAGTGGTAATTTGTCTTTTGCATTATAAACAGTTCCGGTAATAAATCTTTCCGTTTCCGGAGTTGTTACGCCCGATGTTGGAGCCGGAGCCGAATAGGTTAACAAAACCTGCTTTTTCTGAATATAATAAGATATGTTTTTGTCTTTTAATAACTGTTTTAAAGTCGTTTCCAGAGTTGCATTATTCACATCCAGATCGGCTAATTGTTCGGTGTCTATTTTTTTAGCATTATAAATAATTCTAAAATCAGTTTGCTCTTCAATCGATTTGATAATTAGGCTTATAGGTTTATTCTTGGCATGTATGGTAATTAATTTATTCTGAGAAAATCCTTTAAAACCTGATATGAGTAGGGCTAAGAAAAACAGAATTTTTCTTAAAACGGGTTGTATCGTAAATGTCATGTTTGTTTATTTATCGAGGATTGGTAATGGTAATGGTTTTTTGTTTAATTGAATAATTAAATGGCGTGTCACGTTTTAGAAGGTCTAAAATGTTTTCGACACTAGACTCACTGATTTTTATCGTACCGGTAAAATTCTGTCTGGCCAAATCAGAATTTTCGTTGATAATTTCAACATCATAAGTACGCTGAATAATTTTAGCGATGGTAGAAAACGGAGTGTCTTTAAAAGCAAGTTCGCCTTTTGTCCAGGCAGCATAAAAGGCAGGATCAACTTCTTTTATAACAATCTTTTTGGTGTTATTTTGCCAGGTTGCCATTTGATTTGGTTGAAGCAAAATAGCATTTTCGGGTTTTGCGGCTTCAGACATTTGTACGCTTCCTTCAATTAATGTACTGTTAACTGTAGGGTTTTCAGGATAAGCACTCACATTAAACTTAGTCCCGAGAACTTCAATATCTGTCTGATTGGCGTGAACAATAAACGGATGCATTTTATCTTTGGCAACTTCAAAAAAAGCTTCACCGGTTAAATAGACATTTCTGTTTCCGTTAATACCAAACTGCTCCGGATAACGAAGTGTAGTTCCTGAGTTTAAACTCACAGCAGTACCATCTGAAAGTTGAAGCTTGAAACGTTTTCCGTAAGGAACCGTAAGTGTATTATAAATGACTTCTTCATCCTGAACTTTACCAAAGTATATAATTTGGTTGGACAGTTTTTTAGCCACCAGATTGCCTTTGTCATTTAACAAAGCCGTCTGATTTTTTCCTGAAATATATTCTAAACGGCCGTCGCCCAATTCCAGAACAATTTCTTTTGAAGATTCAGATTGGTTATTAAATAACAAAAGAGTTGTTCCTAAACCTAAAAGCACTAAAAATACAGCAGCGTATTGCAAATACTTTCTGATTTTGTTTTTAGATTTTATCTGGATAACCGGAACGACATCAATTGATAAATTGGAAGTAAGTGAGGTTAAAACCCAGGCTTTCTTGGCATTTATAAATTGTCTTTTGTTTTCTTCTGAGGCTTCAATCCATTCAAAAAGTGCCTGAACTTCTTGTTCTGAAGCTTCATTAGAAAGGTATTTATTTAATATTTCCGATGTCATAATTGCGTTTTAAAACGTATCGCTATAGTAAGTACACTTCAGAATTAAAATACCCTACCTTTTGTTTTTAATTATTATAAATAAGGATAAAAATCAGGAATAAATAATCGGATAATTTAGTTTTTAAAATCTTCAAAGCCTTTGTCATATGGGCTTCAACAGCTTTTAAGGTAACACCCATTTCTTCTGCTATTTCGGTATTTTTTTTATTCTCAAAGCGTTTTTTTATAAAAACTTCTCTGGTTTTTGGTGGTAAATCACTAATAGATTCCTGAATTATACGTTCTAATTCGGTCAATTCTAAAGTGTCGAATTGTATCGAATTTAAAACTTCGATATTCAGTTCTTTTTCTTTTTGGTTTAAAAGGTCGTTTTTGAATTTATCCTTTACTTTATTATGGCGAATTAAATTCAGACATTTTGATTTGGCATACGTAAACAAGAAAGCCTGAATTCCGTTGATAGATGCTACACTTTCTCTGTTTTGCCATAAATGCAGTAAAGCTTCCTGAGCAAGATTTTCGGCTTCGTCCTGATCGTTTACAAACTGAAAGCTGAAAGATTGTATTCTCCTGAAATATTGATCGTAGAAAAATTTAAATGCAGTTTCGTCGCCTTCCTTAAAGGAGAGGAAAAGGTCTAATTCGAAACTGGTATTATTGGACATTAAATAAAATTTACTTTGGAAAAGCAATATTAAGTAAAATTTAAAAACTACTAGAATTTGCTCAGAAAGCGGCAAATATAAAAGTTTATTTATATTAATTCTAAATAAAATTCAAATAAAGACAGATTACATAAAATTTATTCAGAATTGGATGATTTAACCGCAAAGAGCGCAAGGTTTTTTTGATATACCAGACTTTATATAAGCGCAAAGTTCGTAAAGCTTTGTATAAAAAAGCCGTGCGAACTCTATATAAAACATAGCCCAAGGTTTCAATCTTGGGTACACAAAGATTATCCACAACATGCATTAGAATGATTGTGTCAATTGATTACGTACCCAAGGTTGAAACCTTGGGTTATGTTAAAATGTTTGCATAGATTTAAAATCCTTTTAATCATGATAATCTGTGGCAAAATAATAATCGCAAAGCTTTGTATAAAAACCTTGCGACTCTATGTAAAACATAGCCCAAGGTTTCAACCTTGGGTACACAAAGATTATCCACAACATGCGTTAGAATGATTGTGTCAATTGATTACGTACCCAAGGTTGAAACCTTGGGCTATGTTAAAAACCTTTGCGTTCTTTGCGAAAAACCTTAGCGCACTCTGCGTTAAAAAAAAACGCTACAGTTAAAGACGACGTTTAAAATTAAACCATCCAAAACCAATAAGCAAAGCATTGAAAATCAGTAACGGCAAAAACGCCTTTACAAAGCTTATTTCTGTAGGATCAGTAAACGTTTCTACTTTAAAATCTTCCCATTTTTGTTGATTTACCGGCGCATTATCAAATATCTTCGGATAAAAATGCAAACGCAGTTTTTCATGAAAATGTTTAGTTTCTTTCAAAAATAAAAGCTGATTCTGTAAGTCAGATTTTGCAATTTCATTAAGCTGAATTTGCGTGTGAAGCGTTGGAATAAACTGTGCAATTAATTCGCTGGCACGGTTTCGCTGTTCCAGTTTGGTTTCTAATTCCTTAGACTGTACCGCCGATTCGTCGTCACCCATTTGCTGCATCGCATAATACCAAAGCCAGCTGAATTCAGCATCCGGCAGCGGATATTTTTTGAACTGCGGATAATGATTGCAGAACTTATCAAGTGTTGTTTGCTTATCCATATCCCATTTTTCGTGATAAGCGTTTCGTTGTTTCAATGTCAGTTCTAAGGCTTCAGGAACCTTGTATTTATTGATAATATAGGTATTAATGGCAGCCGGAAGAATAATAATCAGAAACAGCCAGATAGTCAATAAAATAACCGCATTGAAGTTTGAATTTTTCTGAAGTGAAACAATAAAAAAGCAAACGGCAAACCAGAATAGAATATACAAAACAGCAATTCCATAAAAAACGATCAATGATTTGTCTATTGGAATCTGAAGCAATAAAACCGCAATTATAAGCACTAAAGTTAAAAGAGCAATTAAACTCAGAATGCGGATGTAAAATAATTTTAAGATATATAAAAACGTATTTGAACTTTGTGTTGCCACAATTTTCCAGGTTCCCGATTCTTTTTCTTCGGAAATAATATTATATGAAAAAGCAATAATCAAAAGAGGAAAGAGGTACAAAAGCACAAAACTAAAATCGATATTTCCCGCCAGTAGATTACTCGGATTATTGAGTTCTGAATCATATTTCTGAGCTTCCAGTCCGCGAATCGTAACACTCTGAATCGACGGATTTACATCGCGCTGACCAATTGCCAGACTATTTATGGGCAAGGTTTTGTTGACCAAAGAAAACTTGATGTAATACAATAGAAGTCCAATTTCGTCTTTATGAAAAGCGGCATTTCTGGCAATATGTTCTTTTTGATAAATTGCCGTTTCAGCAATATTATTTTGTTGTTTTTCCTGAAACTGACGTCCAATTAAAAGACTAATAAAACCAATAAGAAGCAAAAACAGCAATCCAATTTTTGTTCCTTTAGAGCGTATAAAATTTTTAAATAAAAGTTGTAACATAATTAAATGGCTTTAAGGTTTTTGGCAGCAAAACGAATGAGTATTAAAAGAACAATGATCCAGATTGAAATGGAAATAACGGATAGAATTTCGGTCTTTAAAATAGCAGAAAGCTCTTTTGGCTCATAATGAAATTCGTCCAGATCAGCCCAGTGTTCTTTGCCAATTGCAAGCGGTTTATCGTTTGGTCCGGGTTTTTTATTGCTGATGAATTTGATTTGCAAACCGTTCATTTTCTGCGCCATTTTGTAACGATAAGATTCAGCTTGCTTTTGAAAATCGATATACGAATCGTAATCTGTATTGGATAATCCCATCGATAAATTTTTCATTGCGATATAAGGATTTAAAAACGAAACAGCTTTTGAAAAACTATTTTGCTTAGCATAGATTTTCAGCAAATCTTCCAGATGTTTGTTGTAAATATTTGAACTGATTCTTTCGCCTTCGGTCATAATAAATCCGGAATAATTAAAGGGAAGTTTTTGTACCGAATCGACTTTGTAAACGCGTAACAAAGAATCTTTAATGGCTTTATAATGAACATCATTTGGGTTGTGGCTGTCGCCTTGTTTCAGGATATCTTTTTCGATGTCACTGTTGAACTTCACTTTAGAAGGAGCTTCATACAAATATGCGCCGATTGCCTGTGTCGTTCTTGGCAGAATTATAGTAAGAATAAGCCAGATTCCAATTAAGGAAACCAGTGCTTTTTTTGAAGTTTTGCTTGATGCGGATATCAAAACAGCGATCACGCAAAAGAACATTAGATAAACAAAATGAAACAGAATGAACAAAATCATTTTGAAAGTATCATCTGCCGAAATCGTAAAGTTTTGAAGTAAAAGCCAAACGAAAACCAATATGATTATGGTTGGAATAAAAAGCAGCATAATAACGCTGGCAATTCCCAGAATTTTACCAAATAAAAGTTGTTTCCAGCTAATTCCTTGGCTTAAAAGGAGTTTCAAAGTTCCGTTTTCTCTTTCGAAAGCAACAGCATTAAATCCTAAAAAGAAGATTAATAAAGGCATTAAAATCTGTAAAACCATTGCAATACTAATTTCTCCAAAGCGAAGCATACTGCTGGAAAATCCAGCTTCAGAAAAATTGGCTGTATTTTGTTTGTGTGCTTCCAGAAAAATAGCATTCCCGAAAAAAGGTTCCATTCCAAATTCAAAAACGCTCAGTGCAGTACTTTTTCTAAAAGCAAAATTTCCGTAATGCGCCATTCGATGAGGGTTTTTATCCGGATTTTTTAACCAGTCCTCTCGTGATTCGTGTTGGTATTTTTCGCTGGTTTCGTTTTGGCTGCTATAATTGTCCCAGCCCGAAAAGGCGGCATACAAAAGCAATAAACCAATAAAAAGAGTAATAATATATACCGCTGAATTTTTAAAAACCGAGTTTCGAAAATGTTGAGCGATAAGGAGTTCTGTATGTAATAATTTCATATTAATTAAAATTTACGTGTTGAGTATTTTTTTTAAACACATAGAAACATAGTTTTTTTACTAAGGGAGAGGTAATTAAAAGAAACTAGTTTCTCACACATAGTCCCGAACCTTCGGGATAAATTGATGCTAGTGAAATGCCTTTTAAAAATCGTCCAAAATTTATGTTTCTATGATTTAAAGTGTTTTCTATTTACCCAACGAATTAAAATTTATAAGTTACCGTTAAGCTTGCATTTCTTGGGCTTCCGGGAAACAATCGTAAATAATTCTGTGCGCCTAACCAATAAGTTTTATTGAATAAATTACCGGCATTAAGAGCAATTTGTACATTGCTTTTGCTTGGTTTGTAAAATACAGCAGCATCAAAAATGGTAAAATCAGGAAGAGTAAAATCTCTTGTAAACCAAGGGATTTTGCTGCTTTGATATTGTACGCCAAAACCAATTCCGAGATCTTTTAAAGCCGAATCTGAAGCAAAATTGTATCTCGTCCATAAATTAGCACTGTTCTTTGGCGTATTTTGTTTTTGGGCACCAATTAAAGCAGGATTGCTGTCTTTTGTAATTTCGGCGTCAATATAACTGTACGAGGCGTTTATCTGCCAGTCGGTCGTAATGTAGCCCGCAACATCACATTCGAAACCACGGCTTCTTTCTGCACCTCTGGTCACCAATAAATCTGGTTGCACAGGATCATTAGCATTCATTAAAATATTGCGCTGATTGATTTCGTAAACAGCAGCATTAAAAGTCATTGTATTATTGAAAAAAGAAGTTTTTATTCCCACTTCTTTTAAATCACTTTCGAGCGGATCAAATAAACTACCGCCCGGCAAAGAACCTGTCTGAGGCATTAAAGTCACCGTATTCGATTGAGGCTGATAACCTTCCAGATAAGTAGTGTAAATATTTATGGCACTGTTTACAGCATAAGTGATTCCGATTCTGGGTAATAACGCTGATTTTTTAACGGTTAATTCGTTGTTGGTTTCATAATTGGTAATGTCTTCAAACCATTCGTTTCTTAGCCCCAATAAAAAAGTAAATTTTTCCCACTGAATCTGATCCTGAATATAAATCGCATTTGTAGTCGTCAAAGCAGATGGCAGTGCAGTTCGAACATTTAGAGTATAATCTTCCGGACTTGTAATAATGTATTTCGGATTACTCAGATTGAAGTATTCTACATTTGGTTTTGGCAGTACAACACCATCAATAGTCATGGTTTGATAGTTTGAAGCATTTGCAGGAACAAAGGAACTTGCGACCGTACCGTTATTCAATAAATAACCTCTTGCAGCATTTTGTCCGCCTCCTTTATTTTTATTCCAGCTGCTTAAATCATATCCGGTTAATAGTTTATGATGAAGTTTTCCTGTTTTGAAATCAAAATTAAAATAGGCGGTAAGATTGTCAATATCCCAGTTTTGCTGACGCTGTACAAACTGCATCATTGCCAGATTGGTTACGGGCTGGTTGTTCATATCTACAGCAAAAGCATTTGTAGTTCGGTGTTCCTGAAGATCCTCAGTCCAGGTCTGTTTCATATATGTAGCATTAAATCCAACTTTAGAATTGAATTTATGAGCAAAATTTGTCGTTAAAATCATTTCTTTAGATTTAAAGAAATCACTTGGCGCACCGAGATTCAAACTGATTGGGGTTTGATTTAAATTGGTTTTCCCGGCAACGGCACCAAAAATAGGCTGACCTCTGTCGAGAACTCCACTCATATTGCTCAGGATTAATTCGCTATTAATGGCCGTTTTTTCATTCGGAATATAACTGAAAGAAGGAGAGACCAGGAATGATTTATTATTAACGAGATCACGAAATGATTTTGCTTCCTGATATGCTCCGTTTACACGATACAAAAGTGTTTTTGATTCGTTTAAAGGTCCTGTAAAATCAAGAGTTCCGCGTAAAGTGCTGAAACTACCAACGCTTAAACTTACTTCTTTGCGATTTGTTGCCAATGGTTTTTTAGTCACCATATTGATGCTTCCGCCCGGATCTACAGAAGAGAAAGTTGCACTCGATGGGCCTTTTATCACTTCAACACGTTCTATATTACTTGTAAGCGGTTGCAAAAAATAATATTGACGTGTTCGCATTCCGTTAATAATCTGTCCCTCTTCATTTTGACTGATTCCACGAATGGTGTATTGATTGTAATAACTTGCAGGAATTACACCACTTGCCATTTTTACTGCATCGGCAAGATAAAAGGCTGCTTTATCTGCAATTAATTCTTTGGTTACGGTCGAAATAGATTGCGGAATGTCTTTATTTAATGCGGCAGTTTTTGTTGCTGCAAACGAATAGTCGCTGTTGTATTTTTTTGTAGATCTCCCCACAATTTCAACAGTTTGCAGTTCATTTTTTGCCATTTTAATAGAATCCTGAGCAAGACTGTCCTTACTTTTTTTGTTTGTAATCTGTGATTGTACAGATGGTATGGCTATCACCAGAAAGATAAAGGAAAATATATTTTTCATTTTTTTTGATGTACGGAAAATACATTTCCTTTAAACGGTTTGTAGATATAAGTTTTCCAATTCATTGGCCGAAATTTTTTCAGCTTCGATTACCGTAACTAGATTTCCTTGTTTCATAATACCAATATGCGAAGCCACTTCGCGGGCTCTGAAAATATCGTGTGTAGCCATTAGAATAGCAGTTCCGTCTGCGGAAAGTTCTTTTAAAATCTGAGAAAATTCATTGGAAGCTTTTGGGTCTAAACCACTTGTTGGCTCGTCGAGTAAAAGCACTTTGGCTTTTTTAGCAATGGCGATTGCAATGCCAACTTTCTGGCGCATTCCTTTAGAATAGCCACCAAGATTATTATGATGTGCTTTGGTCTGCAATCCGGCTTTGTTTAAAAAATAAGTCAGTTCACCTTTAGAGTATTTAAATCCCGCCAGTGACGAGAAAAACTTTAAATTTTCTAATCCTGTTAAGTTGGGATAAAGCATTACCGTTTCCGGAATATAAGCGACATGTTTTTTGGTTTCCTGATTATTTTCGGTAACTGAAATATTGTTGATTTCCAATTCTCCAGATGTTGGTTCTGTAAAACCCAGAAACAGGTTAATTGTTGTGGTTTTTCCGGCGCCGTTCTGACCTAACAGAGCAAAGATTTCTCCTTCTTTAATAGTTAAATTAAGTTTATTCAAAGCGGTGTAATCACCATATTTTTTGGTGAGATTTCTTGCTGTAAGCATTGGTTTTATGTATTTGAGTGAATTGATTTAAAATGGAAACAAAAGAAATTTCAGGCTTTTACAAGTGGTAAAAGCTTGGTTTTTAATTTGTTTTTTTCGAGAAATGTGTACTACAGAATAAGGGTTTAAAAATAGGAGTGTTTAAAGAACTCAAATCAAAAAATGCGATAAAACGTGCTTTACTCTTTATCAGTTTTTGCAAAACAGATAAAAAAGGAATTCGTTTTTCGAATAAATAAAATGTAGTAAATTAGAATAACGCGGGTGGTGCGCGCAGTGCAAAAAGACTGCCTTTGAAAAATGATGAAACACTCTTTGTGTAAAAGAACTGATAAGAGGTTTCAATAGTTATTTTTTGAAAAGTAACTGCCTGAAAAGAATTTGGAATATAAGTACTAAAGGTAAAATGGCAAATGTGGCAGGTATTCTCAACAGAATGACTGTGAGTGATTTCTTTTTGACCTTTTGTGTATTTATGAGCGCAGTGTTTCTCTGAAATTTGCTTAAAAACATGCTCGTAGGAGTGCAAAGTCTGAAACAGCATTGCAAACAATACGGCAAAAGACATTAAGAAATTTACAACTACGATTCTCTTTTTCATTCAGTGGTATTTCTGTGGCAGATTTAAATCATTAATGCTGAAGTAAACAAACGCAACAGTGTTGCAAATATAAAGATCTTATTTTTAAAAATCTTTACTTTTGATAAATAAAGGTTAACAAATAATCCTGTGCTGTTTTATAAATTACTGTAGAGCAATTGAAGTGTATGAAAATCGGTCGATCCGTCGAAGTATTTGTCTAAAACTTCTTCAAAAATAGGTTCTGTATTTTGAATACTGGCAAACAACGTCATGCAGGATTGCAGATTTTCATCGTCGGGATTTCCAAAAATTTCAGTGACTGATTTCTCTTCATTTTTAATGAGTTCAGACGTAATTTCAACCAAATGTTTTCCTAAAATAGGATGCTCTAAAAAAGCGATTGCTTCATCGGCATTTTTAATTTCGTAAAACTTGGAGTTATCACAAGAACCAAATCCTTTTATCTGAGGAAAAATAAACCACATCCAGGGAGATTCTTTCTTTCCGTTTTTTATTTCAGAAAGCGCAGATAGGTATAACTTATTTTGTGCGTCTAAAAAACGCATTAATTCATTGTTATTGTAGGCCATTATATGCTGATTTTGTTTGGGGACAATCAGGTGATAAAACTACTCAAAATATATTAAGGGATACATTATTGCTACTTTTTTTTACTACTAAATCTTAATTTTTAGTAAACAAAATGGAATTTGAAAAGTGGTGTAGAAATTTTCTGTAAAAAAGTAATGAAATGATCCTGAACTTTATAAAATGCTTTTGTTATTTATCACGATAATTCCTGTTAAGGACTTGTCTAATTGTTATATAAAGCAATATTTACTAGAATTCCTGTTATAAAATTTCTATTTTAGCTCAAATAGATAATTATTGATACGTCAAATAATTATTTTTTGCTTCGACATTAACTTCTAAATAATGTCAATTTCTACTAACGGACATTTCGTCCAACAAAAAAATAAAATATGAAAATAGGATTAATCGGATTCGGAAAAACTGGAAAATCAGTAGCGTCAATTTTATTAGATAATGAGAAATTTTCTTTGGAATGGGTTTTAAGACAAAGTAAGGTTTTAGAACACAGATCTGTGCCTGAATTTTTTGGAGTTGAATCAGACGAACCCGGCTTAATCTATTCAAGCGCAACAACAACGGCAGAGGAATTGCTGGAGAAACATCCTGTTGATGCAATTATTGATTTTTCTTCAAGTGACGGAATTTATACTTATGGGGAATTTGCAGCAGAGAAAAAGGTTAAAATCATATCGGCAATATCTCATTATCAGGAAAAAGAATTACAATTATTAAAGAAACTGGCGCGCAAAACAACTGTGTTTTGGTCGCCAAATATTACGCTTGGCGTGAATTATTTGTTATTTGCTTCTAAATTTCTGAAGAAAATAGCGCCCTGGGTGGATATTGAAGTGAATGAAGAACATTTTAAAACCAAGAAAGGTACATCGGGAACTGCTGTGAAAATTGCTGAAGCGCTTGATGTCGAAAAAGAAAATATAAACTCAGTGAGGGCAGGGGGAATTGTTGGGAAGCATGAAGTGATTTTCGGTTTTCCATATCAAACGGTTCGATTAATTCATGAATCTATTTCGAGAGAAGCTTTTGGAAACGGAGTTGTTTTTGTGGTGGAGAATTTAAAAGATAAAAAGAAAGGTTTATATAATTTTGAGGATATTCTGTCGCCTTATTTTGCGGTTTAAAATATGTGGTATAATAATTAAACCCGACAGATTTTTGAAACCTGTCGGGTTTGTTATTTTATTAAAGCGACTAATTAAAGCGATTTTTATTTCACGCAGATTATTATCTGCTTAATCTGCCTGATCTGCGTGAAAAAAATTACCTTCCAATAATTTCTTTTCGGTGTAAATCGCCCCATTCTTTTAATGCCATAATAACATTTGTAAGCGATTTGCTGTGTTCTGTTCTTGCATATTCTACTGTGGGCGGAAAAGTATCGTAAACCGTTCTTGTTACAAGTTTATTGATTTCCAGATCTTTTAATTCTTTAGAAAGCATTTTGTCTGTGATTCCGTTTATGTCTTTAGAAATTTCTTTAAACCGTTTTGGGCGATTAGAAAGCGCAATTAAAATAGGCAATTTCCATCTTCCGCTTAAAATTTCAAGCGCATCTCTTACCGGTAAAAGTGCAGCCATACATTCTTGTGGTTGGTGTTTTTGTGCTTCTATTTCGCTTATGATATCTGCTGTAGTTTTCATGTTTTTTGCTTTACTATCTTCGAGGATAGCGCTATCCTCAGGGATAGTACTATAAAAGAGATAGTAAATGTAAATAAGTTTGTATTGTAAAACAAATCAATATAAAATTATGAGTCAAAAAATTCTACAAATAATAACGAGTACTAAAGGAGAGAATTCTTCTAGTACTAAATTGTCGAATGCAGTTATAGAAAAATTAAAAGAAGCAAATCCTGAAAGTAAGGTACAGACGCTGGATCTTACCAAGAATCCATTGCCTTATTTGACAGATTCTCAAATAAATGCTTTTTATGCTGTAATACCTACTGAGGAGCAGGCTGCAATAATTAAATACTCAGAAGACGCGATACAAGATTTGCAGGAATCTGATATTATTGTTATCAGTGTGGCTTTGTATAACTTTGGAATTCCGGCAGTTTTAAAAGGCTGGATTGATCAGATTGCAAGGGCAGGGAAAACTTTTAGTTATAGTGCAGAAGGACCAAAAGGATTGGTTAAGAATAAAAAAGTTTATTTATCTATTGCATCGGGTGCTATATTTTCTGAAGGTCCATATAAGAATTACGATTTTGCAGAACCTTATTTACGTACCGTATTAGGCTTTTTAGGAATGACTGATGTAACGACTTTTCGTGTAGAAGGAACTGCAATTCCTGATTTTGCTGAAAATGCTTTGCCGAAAGCTTTAGTAACTGTTGAAGAGTTTGCTTTTTAATTTAAAAAAAAATCTTTGTCAAAGTTTTAAACTTTGACAAAGATAATTCTAGTTGAAAAAATTTTACTTTTCAATTATCATCGTAACACCTTGTCCGCCTGCAGCACAAATAGAAACAAGACCTCTTCCTGAACCTTTTTCATTTAGTAATTTTGCCATTACACCAATAATTCTTCCTCCGGTTGCAGCAAAAGGATGTGCAGCAGCAAGACTGCTTCCTTTTACATTTAGTTTTTCGCGATCAATTGCGCCGAGTGTTTTCTTTAAACCTAATTCGGTACTAAGTTCCGGACTTTCCCAAATTTTTAAAGTGGCTAAAGTCTGCGCTGCAAATGCTTCATGAATTTCATAATAATCAAAATCCTGAAGATTTAACCCTGCTTTTTCAAGCATTCTGCTGGCTGCAAATAAAGGGGCCAATAAAAGATTTTGTTGTTTTTTTACATATTCAATGGCAGCAATTTCGGCAAATGTAATATAAGCCAAAATAGGAAGTCCTTGTTCTTTTGCCCATTCTTCACTTGCCAGAAGTATACATGATGCACCATCGCTTAGAGGAGTAGAGTTTCCTGCGGTTAATGTTCCGTTTACTTTATCAAAAGCCGGATTTAATTTTGCCAGCTTCTCCATTGTGCTGTCTTTTCTCAGATTATTATCTTTTTCAAGTCCGTTAAAAGGCGTAATCATATCATCAAAAAAACCTTCATCGTAGGCTTTTGCCATATTTAAATGACTTCTAAGCGCAAATTGATCCTGATCTTCTCTGGATATTTTATAATATTTGGCTGTAACTTCAGTATGTCCGCCCATAGAAAGTCCGGTTTGGGATTCTTCATTTCTCGGAACTAATGGGACTAAATCCTTTGGACGGATTTTTAGAAAAGATTTTATTCTTCCACCCAATGATTTTGCTTGTCGGGCTTCTAATAAAATCTTTCTCAAATTCTCGCTCATTGCCATTGGGATATCACTAATAGAATCAACACCACCGGCAATTCCACAGTCAATTTGTCCAAGCGCAATTTTATTAGCAATGTAAACCGCACTTTCAATTCCGGTATCGCAGGCTTGCTGTAAATCGCAGGCAGGAGTTGCGGGATCGAGAGCTGTTTTCATTACGCATTCGCGAATCAAATTGTTATCGTAAGTATGTTTTATAACGGCTCCGCCAGCGACCTCGCCAAGTAGTTTTTCTTGTAAATGGTATTTGTCAATTAGGCCATTTAGTGCAGCTACCATCATATCCTGGTTTCCAACGTTAGAATATGCGGTATTTGCTCTTGCAAAAGGAATTCGGTTATAACCTACAATGGCAACTTTTCTGGTAGTAGTGGTATTGTTCATATCTGGATTTTTGTTTTGGAGAATATTAGAAGATTAAAGATAAGCAGACTTTCGGATTATTTTGCAAAATGAACCTGAAAGTACGAGAGCGCGTTTCCTTTTTTAATTTTTTAAAGGGAATAATTGTTCCAATGTAGATAGTTCGGATAAAATTTTAAAGGGATTTGGATAGATTTCTGAGCTTCTATAACTGTGCTGAATCTTATTTTTAGTCAAATAAATAATGATATTTATTTTTTTTATAAGTAAAAAGGAGTAAATTCTTATCTTTATTTAGAATGATTAAAAATAATTTGGAAAACAGAATTTTAGGAATTACTTTTGCCAACGAAATTTAACATCTTACTAAAATGAATATAATAACCATTAAAAAAATCTGCTTTTTTGTACTTTTTTTAACATCACTAAATATGATGGGACAGAACGGCGGAAGAGTAACTGGAAAAATATCTTTGAGCGGAAATGTTCCCGCAGAAGGTATTTCTGTTGCGTTAAAAGGAACAAAGTATAGTGCCATTACAAATGAAAGTGGACAATACGATATTAGAAATGTAAAACCGGGATCGTATACAATTAGTATACATTCTGTTGGAATTCATTCAACTGAAGATGCGATCGTGGTGAAAGCAAAACAAGTTACTACTAAAAACTTTGCACTTTCTGAAAGTCAGGAAGATCTTGATGAAGTTGTTATCACAAAAAATAAATACAAACAAGACAAACCTTCGTTATCATTACGTCTTCAGACTCCGGTTTTAGAAATTCCACAAAACGTACAAATTGTAAGCGGTCAGACTTTAAAAGATCAGCAAATTGTAAGTATGAGTGACGGAGTTATTCGTAATGTAAGTGGTGCTACACGTGTAGAACACTGGGGAGATTTGTATACGAATATTACGATGCGTGGTTCTCAAATTCAGGCATTCCGTAATGGTTTTAACGTGGTTTCTTCTTTCTGGGGACCATTAACAGAAGATATGAGTTTTGTAGACCATATCGAATTTGTAAAAGGGCCAGCAGGTTTCATGCTTTCAAGCGGTGATCCAAGTGGACTTTATAATGTGGTGACTAAAAAACCAACCGGAATTACAAAAGGTGAAGTTTCTGTTTTGGGTGGAAGCTACGATTTTTACAGAGTAAGTATTGACCTTGACGGGAAATTGGATAAAAAAGGAAAATTATTGTATAGATTTAACGGAGCTGCTCAAAATAAAGGATCTCACCGTGCTTTTGAACACAACAATCGTTATGTAATTGCTCCGGTAATTTCATACCAAATTGATGATAAAACAAAAATTACTGCCGAATACAATTTTCAATATGCAAATATGACTGAGGTAGGTTCTTTTTATGTTTTTGGACCACAATCTGACGGATATGCAACTTTACCAGTTGGGTTTACAATGACTCAGCCAGGATTGCCGGATACTAATATTCAGGATCACAGCGGTTACTTTACATTTGAACATAAATTTGATGATAACTGGAAACTTACTGCACAAACTTCTTATTTTAAATATATTCAACAAGGATATAGCTCATGGCCTGGTGTAGTTGGTCCTGGTGATGTTGACAGAGATTTTAACGGAACTCCTGAAGGAACACTTGCAAAAGGGGAAATCATTAGAAATGTTGGTATCTGGGATGCAGAAAGTAATATGTACTTAGGACAAATTTTCGTAAACGGAAAATTCAATACAGGAGCTGTAAGTCATAAATTATTGGGTGGAGTAGATTTAGGAAACAAAGATTATATGGCAGATTGGGGACAATCTCACGATCTTGACACGGTTGATAATCCATTTAATGTTTACAATCCGAATTATGGTACACCTTCTAATGGTTTTCCTAATTTCGATCACGAGACTCCACTTAGTCAAAGAGCAGGAGGACTTATGAGTTCTAGGTATGCTGCAGGATATATTCAGGATGAACTTGGATTTTTTCAAAATAGACTAAGAGTTACTCTTGCTGCAAGATATACCTGGATTAGCCAGTCAAGCTGGGGAGAAACACAGGAAGACAGTCATATTACTCCTCGAGCAGGAGTTAGTTATTCTATAACTGATAATTTCGCGGTTTATGGATTGTATGATCAGGCTTTTACTCCTCAATCCGGGATTACTCAAAATGGTGATCCAATAAAACCATTAACAGGTAATAATACTGAATTTGGTATTAAAAAAGACTGGTTTGACGGATCATGGTCTACTACTTTATCTGCCTACAGAATTTTAAAGAAAAATGAACTTACTGCAGATCCTACAAATGGACCAAATGATGTATTTAAAGTTATTCTAGGAGAAAAAAGAGCAGAAGGTATTGAATTTGATGTGAGAGGAAAATTATTTGATGGCCTTAATCTTATTGCAAACTATGCTTTTACAGAATCTATTGTTTTGGATTCTAATGTACCAAGTATTACGGCAGGTTCTGTCGTACCAGGTTATGCAAAACATACTGCAAATGCATGGTTAAACTATACGGTTCAAAATGGTAAATTAAAAGGATTTGGAGCTTCTATTGGAGGAACTTTCCTTGACGGACGTCAGACAGATACCTGGAGTCCGGGTCTTCAAAAATTGCCATCTTATTTTAAACTGGACGGAGGTTTATCTTATGAAAAAGGAAAAGTTAAAGTAACAGCAAACGTATTTAATATTCTGAATAAATACCTTTATAGCGGTTCTTACTACCAATGGTTAAGTGCTTACTACTGGCAAACAGAACAACCAACAAACTTTAGAGTTGGGGTTACTTACAAATTGTTTTAATCGTAAGTTCAATATAAAAAGAAAGCATCCGTTCATACGGATGCTTTTTTGTTTTTATTGCCCGCGGATTAAACGGATTTGCACTGATTCTTTTTTTTATATAACGCATAGAAATGAATCAGTGCAAATCCGTTTAATCCTTTAAATCCGTGGCCTAAACCCCAAAGTATTATCCTTTTTTAATTAAAGGAATCAGTTTTGTTCCGATAAGTTCTATAGCATTCATTAATTGAGAATGTGTCAATCCTGCATTATCCATTTGAAAAGTAAATCGGTCAACACCTCCAAGAGCTTCACTGTGACGCAGAATTTTCTCGGCCGCTCTTTCCGGACTTCCCACAATTAAAACACCCAGATCATCAATTAAACTATCAAATTTGCCTTTTGTAACTGGAGGCCAGCCACGTTCGTATCCTAATTTTGTCCAAAGTTCAGCATATCCCGGATAATAGTCTTCTATTGCTTTTTCTGTAGTTGTTGCAACATAACCAGGAGAATGCAAACCAACGATTAATTCTTCGGGTTTGTAACCTGCTGCTTTTCCGGCTTCTCTGTATAAGTCAATTAAAGGGCGAAAACGATGTGTTTGTCCTCCAATAATGGCAACCATCAAAGGTAAACCAAGACTTCCGGCTCTGACAAAAGATTCCGGAGTTCCTCCAACGCCAAGCCAAACAGGTAGTTTTTCCTGCAAAGCTCTCGGATAAACCGGAAGATTATTTAATGCGGGACGAAATTTCCCCGACCAGTTTACAAATTCATTATCTCTAATTTGCAGAAGCAATTCCAGTTTCTCTTTAAAAAGAGCATCATAGTCATTTAGATCATATCCAAAAAGGGGATAAGCTTCTATAGAAGAACCACGTCCAACGACAATTTCTGCCCTTCCTTTAGAAATCAAATCTAATGTGGCAAAACTTTGATAAACCCTTACAGGATCTGCAGCACTTAAAACTGAAACAGCACTCGATAATCGTATATTTTTTGTTCGTGCTGCGGCGGCGCTCAAAATGACAGCCGTAGCAGAATCCAGAAATTCTTTTTTATGATGTTCTCCAATTCCAAAAACATCCAATCCAACCTGATCAGCAAATTCAATACGCTGAAGCAGTTGTTCCATGGCATCAACACTACTTAAAGTGTTGTTATCGCCGTACATTGCCGAAGCAAAACTATCGATTCCTATTTCCATAAATTTTTATTTTTTGCTTTAAGCCTTAAGCTGTAGGCTATAAGCTTTTTAGAAAAGCCTACTGCTTATAGCTTAAAGCTTAAAGCGTTTATCAATGTGAAAAACCAAATGAAATACTGGTGATAATAATCAGAATAACAATTAGCGTGATAACAACATATAAATAATCTTTTTCAAGAATAAAGGAGAACAACGACAATATAACCCTGAATACCGGAGTCAGGAACAATAATATAATTCCGAAGAAGATTAAAAATTCCCCATTCCCTCGAATAACACCTTTATAAATATCCCCAATAACTTCAAAAATATTGCGGTCATTTTCTTTAAAAACAGAATAATCTTCAATGTCATTTCCGTGATGCATTAAGTAAACAATTCCTCCAATAAACGCTACAGATAATGAAATCCAAACTCCGTAACGCAATAAATTTCCAACAATGGTCTGAAAATCTTTTTCTCCAAATTTTTCGTGTTGCATAGTTTTAGATTTTTCCATTTAATCCGTTATAAATCATATTAATTGCCAATACAAAAATTAAACAGGCAAAAAAGATTCTTAGTTTTTTAGGGTTAGTTCTAACCAAAATTTTAGCTCCGGCCATAGCGCCAAATAATACACCAATTACAACAGGCATACAGATTCCCGGTTCTATATATCCTTTCTGAATATAAATTACAGAACTCGCCATAGCCGTAACTCCCATCATAAAATTACTGGTTGTAGTTGAAACCTTAAACGGAATTCGCATAATATTATCCATTGCAATTACCTTAAAAGCGCCAGATCCTATTCCTAATAAACCAGACATCATTCCGGCAACTCCCATCATGCTAAAACCTCCAATTACATTTTTGGTTCCGTAACTTACTACTTCACCGTCGTGGGTTGGATATGTTCCATTTAGTCTTAGTTTTTTAGCCAGAGGACTGGATTCTAAAACAATATGTTCTTCTTTCTTTCGAAGTGAATTTATAGCGGAGAAAATTAATGTAAGTCCGAATAAAACGGCGATAAAGGAAGTAGGGGCGATAGTAGAAAGTAATGCACCGCAAACGGCTCCAATTGTGGTCGCAATTTCAAGAAAAATTCCCAGGCGCATATTGGTAATTCCTTCTTTTACATAGGCAGCGGCAGAACCGGAAGAAGTTGCAATTACCGAAACTAAAGCGGCACCAATTGCATAATGAATATCGACACCCAGAATAATAGTTAGAAGCGGAATTATTATAATACCACCTCCTAAACCTGATAATGAACCAATAAAACCTGCTAAAAATGCACCAAGAATCATAATCAGGGTAAACGTAAGTACTGTCATTCGGATAAATTTTGTTGATGCTAATTTACGAATAGAAATTTTCTGATGAAAAATTTGATCTCTTAATTAAATATTAAAATAGCGAAAACGTTTTTTGACAGAGTAAATTTAAAAGGGAATAAGCCGTTGGTTGAGATTATGATGTTTTGTTGGTGATATAAAAATTAACGCAAAGTTCGCTAAGTTTTTTTTTAAAATTATAAGACTAATCATAATCTATAAATTAAGTTCGCAAAGCTGTGTCTATACAGAGCTATGTCTATACAAAGCTATGTTCTACATAAAGCTTTGTGAACTTTTTCATTTTAATGATTCTCAAAAAACTTTACGCCCTTTGCGAAAAAACTTAGCGTTCTCTGCGGTAAAATTAATACAAGATTTTTATTTTCTCGTTGGCTGAAATTATGATGTTTTGTTGGTGATATAAAAATTAACGCAAAGTTCGCTAAGGTTTTTTTTAAATTCTAAGACTAATTATAATCTATAAATTAAGTTCGCAAAGCTATGTCTATACAAAGCTTTGAGAACTTTTTCATTTTAATGATTCTTAAAAAAAAAAATCGCGCCCTTTGCGAAAAAACTTAGCGTTCTCTGCGGTAAAATCAATACAAGTATTCGAAAAAAAAAGCCACAAAGTTGATTTTTTGTGGCTTTGATAAATCATGATTTTATAAAATAAAGTGAACCATTCTTAGTAGATATTTTGTTCAGTTTACCTTTTTCGTATAATTTCCCCAGAATCATACGAGCATCAAAATAGGATTTATCTAAGAGTACAGCATATTCTTTTGCTGTTAATGTGGGATAAATGTCAAAAAGATCTAATGGGTTTTCATTCGGAATATTTTTCTTTTTTGCCCCAAGAAATAAAGCTACCAAAGCATTTTCGTACGCAGCGTAGGGTTTAGAACCATAAACGGTAAATTGGTTACTATTTCCGTCAGAAAAGAATAACGTTGGAAAACCTCTTACACCCAGTTTTTTTCCGTAATCAAGATCTTCCTGAAAAAGCTTTCTGGCATCTCCTTCATAATCCGTTTTCAGTTTTTGAATATCAAGATTAGCCAATTTTGCGGCTTCTTCAATGTTATCCCATTTGGCAATATTTTTCTTTTCCAGAAATAATTTTTCACGAAGAATACGCATAAAAACTACTGCTTTCTGTTTGCTTTGTATCTGTGCGGCTTTCATAGCAATGCACGAAGGATAAGAAGAATTCAGCGGATCTTCAATCCATACATCTCCATCAATTGGCATTTCATAATGTAAACTCGCTTCATCCCAATGCTCCGCTACGTCAGCTGGTTTGCTTATGCCGCCACTGTTGTAACTCCAATCGGGTAACAAACCTCCCATGCGATATTCAATTTCAAAGTAATCACCATATTCCAGCTTAAGTTTTCGTAACTGAGGCTCAATTCCCCAACACGAAGAACAAATAGGATCTGTATAATAAATTATTTTCACCGGTTTTTCTTCAGTTGAAATTGTGGCAGTTTCATTCGATTTTTCACCCATTGGCATTTCACAAGTTCCGGTAACCGGATCACATAATAAGGGATTTGTTTTATTTTCGTTCATTTTTAAATTTGTTTTGAATTGGCAACTGATACAGGAAATCAGGATTAAAAAAAGGGACAGAATTTTCATAAAAACTGTTTAAAAAATTACGCTGGGCTTTTAAATTTTTATATTTTTATGGCTAAGTTCGTTTGTATTTATTCACCAGTCAATTAGTCTAAAAAATATGACTACAGAAAATTTGCCTCAAAAAGAAAGCGGTTGTCCGGCAGAAGGACTTTTAAAATTATTATCAGGTAAATGGAAACCTCAGATTTATTTATTAGCTGTTGATGGACCAATCCGTTTCAACGGACTTTTAAGAGATATTCAAGGAGCAAATAAACAATCTATTGCCGTGGCATTAAGAGAACTCGAAGAATTTGGACTTCTGGATAAAAATGTCATCAAACTAAAACCTCTTCATATTGAATATAATTTATCAGAAAAAGGAAAATCCCTGATTCCGGTTTTTAGACAACTGGAGCTTTTTTTTGAGAAATAAAACAAAACAATCCTTATTATTAAAGCAATTTTAATGCTGCGTTTTAAGTGGTTTAGAGTTTGATTCTAAGCTGTTTGAAGTAGTAACGAAATTGTATGATTAAAAAAGTAATAAATGAATTTTATACAAAAGATCAAACGTCTTTACAATATCCCGGAGAATGAAAACCATGGATTTTCTGAAGATGAAATTTCTGTACTTGAAAAGCAATTAGATCTGACTTTACCTAAAAAAATCAGAGCTTATTATTTAGAATTAGGAAAACACGAAACTCTTAATTATTCACATAACCGACTGTTAAAACCGGATCACGAAATTGGATTTTCTGATGATGGTTATTTGGTAATTTATGAAGAAAATCAGGTTGTGGCTTTTTGGGGAATTAAAACAGAAGATTTAAAAGTTGAGAATCCGCCAATTTGGGTAAATTATGATACTGTTGAAAAATCGGACTGGATGATTGAAACTGAAACAGCAGAAGATTTCTTTTTGCTAATGGCTGCATATAATGGCACATTGGGAGGATTACAATACAACGGAAATTATTTTGGAGAAGTTGATGATGAAACAATACAATTTATTGAAACTAACTGGACATTGATACCTGAAATAAGCAGAGAAAATCAAAAAGTATATACGGATGAATTTTATGCTGTTATTAGCCTTTCTTTTGATGAAGAAAACATTTGCAATGGCGTTTTTGCAGGATCTTCTGAGCAGGAACGATTTGATCAAATTCTGGATAGTTTAGATCTCGACTGGTCGTATCTTTCTTATGATGATGAGGAAGAATATGAAGATGACGAAGATTAAAAATTGAATTTCAAATATATATACAAGCCGAAATAAGAATGAGAGAACTAAATTATTTAGTAGCGATAGAAGGCAATGAAACACTTTTAGAGCGATTTATTGAAGCAATAAATAGTGATTCATGTAAAACAGATAAAGATTATCCAAATCCATATTGGTTAGATTCGGGTGAAAAATTTCTTCCTGCATCTGTTATAAAGTACTTTTTTAAGACGAGAACTTTTTCTAAAGAAGTTTATATAGCTTTCTTTGAGAAACTTCAAAAATTAAGTGGTTTCAATAATTATAGTTATGTTTTAGGAAACGAGCTAAGAGAATTAGTTTGTTCTAAATTTGATGAAGTTACCAAAACGAATCATAAAATATTTGTACCGAAATCGGCAGAAAAATTGCCAAAAAGAATCTTATCTGGTGATGAAAAGGAATTATTAAGTTTTGTTTGTTATGTAGCGGTTTGTCATATTAAATATGGCGCTAGTTACGAAACTGTTACAGCAACGCAATATTTTGATATAGTTACAGCATTAGGTTCTGATGAAGTGGAACAACTTAAGAAAAACGGAACTGGAAAACTTTCAAAAGAAATAACAGAATACAAAGACGATGATTTAAGTTGTAAAGCCAATGATGTTTTTGCAACAATTGCCATTAAGCTGGAAAACGATAATGAAGAAAGTTTCGGGAAAGCACTAAATTTTATAAATGTGCTTTTGAAAACGGATTTTCCTAAAAGCTTTGAAATTAGTTTTTCATCAAAGATCAAAGAATTGCTTCCAATAAAGGGGTTTCCTAAATGCGGACAGCATTATCTTTTTGCCGGAGCAGTAAAATATCCAAACCTGCACGAGAGTATTTTAGAATATATTAATCTTGCAAAACTGAAGTACGCATGGTACAATAATCTCGAAGCCGAAGATTGTGGAATGCCTTCAACTTTTGCCGTTTTTGCCTTAGGATTAAAAGATGAAAAATACTTTGACACTCTGATATCGTATTTTCAAACGGTTGACGGAGAACATCAGTCTGTTCAGCAGAAATTTACACCCGCTTTTCTGGAGAAATTTGGTTTGACCGAAAAATCGATAAGTGTCTATATTAATGCCGTTTTATCGATGCAGGAACATCCGCATAATATGGCTTTCATATCTTATTATGCAAATGAAAATGGCTTAAAGTTATTGTTGGATAGTAAAGAAAACTTTGCAGTATATTATTTTACAGAAGAAAAACTAAAAGAATATTCTAACGCAGAAAATGATGTTCAGGAAATGGCCGATTATTGCTGGGAAAGCGTGATGTATACCACCTTTGGACCAAGCGAAGATTATGGTAAAATCATTAAAAAACTGACAGAAAATGAACGAATTATTTTTGAAAAGTTGTCGTAATATTTTTTAGAGATAAAATATTCTCAAATCCATTTTACTAAGAAAAAGGATAGTGTGTTGTTTTTGAAAGAAAAATCTATCAAATATAAATAAGAAACATTGTTTTTCTTCGTTCTACTTGGAATGTTTCATCAGTAGATAATAATGGCAAATACATACACACAGCTGCATATTCAGTTTGTTTTCGCGGTAAAATATAGAAAAGCATTGATTGATAAGGAATGGAAAGACAGATTGCATCAATATATAACAGGGATTATTCAATCTAATCAACATAAGATGCTTTGTATAAATAGCATGCCTGATCATATTCATATTTTTATCGGAATGCGTCCGACGCAATCTGTTTCATCGCTTATTCAGAATGTAAAAACAGAAACCAGCAAATGGATTAAAGAGCAAAAATTTTGTTTAAATTTTGCCTGGCAAGAAGGTTATGGTGCCTTTTCATATTCCAGAAGTCATGTGCCTAATGTGATTCGCTACATACAAAATCAGGAACAACATCATCAAAAGAAAACGTTTCTGGAGGAATATCAGAAAATGTTAGAAGCCTTTGAAGTCGAGTATGATGTGCAATATGTTTTTAAGGAACCATTATTGTAATTTCAGTCGTCCCTACGGGACGATATGAGTTGGTGGGGTTTTAAGGTTACCGATAAAATGTTCCGCTGGAACATTGTTTTTGAGAAGCATATAAGTCAAAACAAAATAATGTTCCATCGGAACTTCTCGACGATAATTCGGCTCCAAGAGAGTGTTCCATCGGAACATTTCATCTGTAGAAATATCGGATGTCAAATGAAAATGTTCCGTTAGGAACAT
>NZ_JAGYWA010000003.1:26930-576916 GCF_018383905.1 Flavobacterium branchiicola | reverse complement strand
AAGTCAAAACAAAATAATGTTCCATCGGAACTTCTCGACGATAATTCGGCTCCAAGAGAGTGTTCCATCGGAACATTTCATCTGTAGAAATATCGGATGTCAAATGAAAATGTTCCGTTAGGAACATCTCATCGGTAGTAGAAATTGTTTGATTTCAGTCGTCCCTACGGGACGATATAGATAGGAGAGGTTTTTGGTTACCGATAAAATGTTCCGCTGGAACATTGTTTTAGAGAAGCATAAAAGTCAAAACAAAATAATGTTCCATCGGAACTTCTCGACGATAATTCGGCTCCAAGAGAGTGTTCCATCGGAACATTTCATCTGTAGAAATATCGGATGTCAAATGAAAATGTTCCGTTAGGAACATCTCATCGTTAGAAATTGTTCGATTTCAGTCGTCCCTACAGGACGATATGGATTGGTATGGTGTTTTAGGTTATCGATAAAATGTTCCCCCGGAACATCGTTTTTGAGAAGTATAAAAATTGAATTAAATAATGTTCCATTATAACATTTCATCTCTAAAAATATTTGGTATCGTATATAGATGTTTCATCGGAACATCTTGATGATAATTCGGCCCAAGAGAATGTTCCATTGGAACATTTCATCTGTAGAAATATTGGGCATCAAAGAAAAATGTTCAGTTAGGAACATCTGGTCGGTAATATTCGGTATCCAATGTAATAGTTTCCTAGTAACGAAATATAATAAACTTAGAACCTTAGTATCTCAGCATCTTAGAACCTTAAAAAAAAATCATTAAACTTTCATTAACAACAACTAATTTGGCATTAGTTTATATTTGTAAGGCATAAACAAATTTTAAAGTGTTTTACAGATGAAAATTAAGTCTTTTATATTTTTTGTACTAATTGTTTTTTCCACGGCTTCATACAGTCAGAATGTAAAGCTTTTAAATATCGATCAGCTTAATGAAAGAATTAAAAACGGAAAAGACAGTACCTATGTAGTCAATTTTTGGGCAACATGGTGCGCGCCCTGCATAAAAGAATTACCACATTTTGAAAAATTAAATTCCGACTATAAATCAGAGAAACTGGCTGTTTTACTGGTAAGTCTGGATTTTAAATCAAAACTGACTTCGAATGTAATTCCGTTTGTGAAAAGAAAAAACCTGAAGAATGAAGTTTTTCTGCTGAATGAAAGTAGTCCGCAGGAGTTTATTGACAGAATCGATCCGAGTTGGTCTGGCAGTATTCCCGCAACGCTTTTTATTAAAGGAGATAAACGAAAATTTGTTGAAAGCGAATTTACCTATGAACAATTATTAACTGAATATAAAAAACTGTAAACCATGAAAAAAATAATCTTATTGCTAACATTAGCATTCTCGGCCTTTCTGGCTCAGGCACAAACTGGTACAACGCTTAAAGCAGGCGACACAGCGCCGGATTTTAAATTGAAGAATGTAGATAACAAAGAAGTTTCTTTTGGAACTTTTAAAGATGCAAAGGGCTATATCGTAGTTTTTACTTGTAATACATGTCCTTACGCGATAGGTTACGAGCAAAGAATCATAGATTTAGATAAAAAATTCCGACCACAAGGATATCCGGTAATTGCAATTAATCCGAATGATCCTGAGGCTTCAACGGCAGATACTTTTGCTAAAATGCAGGATTTGGCGAAAGAGAAAAAATATCCTTTCCCTTATTTATTTGATCCGGGACAAAAAATCACAGACGAATACGGAGCAAAACGTACGCCTCACATTTTTATCGTTTCTAAAACTTCAAAAGGAAATGTAGTAGAATATGTTGGAGCGATTGACAATGATCCGGAAGGAACAAAAGCAGAAAAAACTAAATATGCGGAAGATGTTATTGCCTCTTTAAAAAGTGGTAAAAAACCTGCTGTAACCCAAACTAAAGAAATTGGCTGTACTGTAAAAAGAAAAGCCAAAGCTTAAATTGTATAATTTTAACTTGTTGGTTGTAATTTAAAAAAAAACTTTTAACACATAGAAACATAGCTTTTTTGCTTATAAAAAGGCGTTTCACTTGCATTAACAAACATAGCTATGTGTTAGAAACTAGTTTCTTTTTACAATCTTTTTAGCAATGTGCATAATAATCTATGTTTCTATGTGTTCAAAATAATTACACCCCACGGGTTAATTTTAATTTGTTAAGAAACGTCTCAGAAAAGGGACGTTTTTTTGTTGCGTTATTTTCTTAATTTCCTAAAAAAAATAAACCCTGCAAATACTAATTTGCAGGGTTTTGGTTTTTAATGCATGTTTATTGAATTGGACAAATTGTCGCAGGCTAGCTGAATTTGTCTGTCTGAAAACGGACTTAAAGTCGATGCTAAATGTCTGCTGGTTTGCAGGCAACTTAACATTTTGAGCCTTAATTCGAGATTGTTACCGCTTTCGGTTTCGAGAACTAACTCGAAAATTTCCTGTAAATACTGCGGTTGTTCTTTAAAATTTCCTTCAAAACAAAGGTTTGAAAGGAAGTTTGCCACGGATGGCATTACATCGTTCTGTGATGGTTTTTGATTTTCTTTTTGCATAAAATAAATTTTAAGAATTGCTCCTCGTAAAGTATTTTGACAATACGAAGATACATTTTATTTTTAAAAAAGAAAGAATTAACTTACATACTATATGTTCTGAAAAATTAAATTTTTGATTTTACTTTTCATTTAATTGAACTCGTTGGGTGTAATTCAAAAATGATCTATTTGACGCGGATTGGACAGATTCGTTATCACGAAGACGCGGATTTATACGGATTTATATATAGAATCTAACAAAAATCCGTATAAATCCGCGTCTTTGCTGTAGCAAATCTGTTTTATCAGCGTTCTAATTTATGCAAATGACATTTTTAAGTACAATTAAACCTAATGGGTTAAGCTTTAAATAGTTTCGCTAAGTTTTTGTTTTTCCTGAAATTCCAATTCGGCAATGATTTGTTTTTTCATTGTCGTATTAATATAGTCTTTGGCTTCTGCGTATGAGATAGTATATTTTCTTGGAATTTCCTGTAGATGAAGCGGAAACTGGGCTAATAATTTATCATAGTAGATATCCAGTTCATTTTCTGTTGGCATTTCAAATTTTAAACGCAATTGAAATCTTCGTAACAGAGCACTGTCTATACTATTGTAATAGTTTGTAGCACAAATTAATAAACTATCGGTTGGAAAATAATCAATTAACTGAATAATGGTATTTACAAGACGTTTCATTTCGGCAACATCTTTATCGTCGCTGTCACGGCTTTTTCCAATTTGATCAAATTCATCCAGAAAAAGAACCGCATTTTCCAAAATTGCTTTATCAAATATTGCTTTTACGTTTTTAGATGTTTCACCAATTTTAGCATTGATTAAAGTACTCAGATTTACAATCACAATTTTTTTATTCAAAGCTGTTGCAATCGCTTTTGCCGTTGTCGTTTTTCCGCAGCCGGAATGACCGTGTAGCAGTATTTTGTTATCAACCTTAAGATTGTACTGTTTTAATTCGTCGATATATCGATGCTCTTTAATGGTTTGTGCGAGAGCCGTTTTATTCTCTTCGCTAAAATGCAAATCATCAAGTGCAATTTTTTTAGTATCGGTTACAACCAGTTCGTACAGATTCATTTGAGTTTTTATTTGGTGCAAAATTAGACTTTATTCTGCAATATTCTCATTCCAGATTTCTTTTCCTAAAAAGCGGTTCCCAAAAATAGAAGTTCCCACTCGTACCATATTTGAACCTTCGGCAATGGCAAGTTCCAAATCCTGAGACATTCCCATAGAAAGTTCAAGGTGAGATATTCCTTCTATATTTTCAGCATAAATTTCGTCTCTTATTTCCCGAAGTAATCTAAGCGAAGGTCTCATTTTTTCTTTTTCAACGTCTAATAAACCAATCGTCATTAAACCTTTGATTTTTAAGGCTTTGTATTGCTTTATTTCTTTGATAAAAGCGATAACTTCACTTGGCGCAAGACCAAACTTACTTTCTTCAAAAGAGGTGTTTACCTGAATAAAAACATCAAGATTTCTGCCTTCTTTTTGCAGTTGTTTATCGAGTTCCTGCGCTAAACTTATTCGGTCGAGAGATTGGATACAAGTTACATATTTAAGTACATCTTTTACTTTATTAGTTTGAAGATGCCCAATAAAATGACGTTCGATATTCAGTTGTCGCAATACGGCATCTTTATCACGAAGTTCCTGCATTTTGTTTTCTCCCATTAAAGTTTCTCCGGCTTCTATAGCTAAGCTTATTTTTTCGGCAGGAACGGTTTTGGTTGCCAGTAATAATCTGACATCGTTTACGTCTCTTCCGTAAATTTTGCAGGCTTCTTCAATACGTTGATGAACCTGTTTCAAATTGTAAATAATCTGCTCTTTCATGAGTACAAAGGTAGTTAAGCTGAGGATTAGCTTAAAGATCCAGTTTTGAATATTCACGATAGTCCAGAGCAACGTTTAAACTGGACCAGAAAAGGCGGTTAAATGAAAAAACTGGATTATTTAAGAATCGTATATGCACAGTAATTTTGTTTCGGTGTTAAAGTCAATGAAAAATAAATGAACCGTTGGCTGAATTTAACACATAGGAACATAGATTTTTTTGTCTTAAGAAAGGGGGGTAAAAGAAACACATTTCCACACATAGATAAACTATGTGCATTTAAATTAGTGAAACGCCTTTTTTAAAGCTGCAAAAAACTATGATTCTATGTGTTGAAATAATAATATTCAACGATTAAATGATTCTTTAAATAAAATAACAAATACAATGAAAGTAGCAGTATGGGATACTTACGTAACCCGAAAAGACGGAAAAATTATGCATTTTGATATTTTGGTAGACGAAAATACAAACGATGCCAATGAGGTTTATGAATTTGGTAAAAAGTACCTTGAAACAGTTTCTCAGGCAGGTCAGTCTCTGACTTCAAAAGAATGCAGGTTTTGTCATATCGATAAAGCGCCTGAAGAAATCGAAAATCAAATTCGGGAGAATGGGTTTTCGATTATCGAGATGGAAAACTGTAATTAATTGGTTTTTATGTTTGGAGAAATCAGACCGGATGTTTATTCCGGTCTTTTTTTATAAGTATTTTGAAAGTGCTATAATACCTTCTTCAATTTGTTTTTCGGTTAGTGAAGCATATCCTAAACGCAAACCTGCAACAGGATTCCCAAAACTGAATTTCTCGGGATTCATGATCTTAATTCCTTTGTTTAGTAGTTGTTCGCAAACTTTCTGAAGATTAACTTCCGATTTTGGAACAATCCAGAATGCCAAACCGCCTTCCGGTTTTTTGAATGTAATTTTATCTTTTAAATGAAGATTACAAAGCGTTTCAAAATAATCTCTTTTGGCTTTATAAATAACACTTGTTTTCTTTAAATGTCTTTTGATTTTGCCTTCGTTTATCAAATTTAAAACCGCTTCTTCCATGATGTTATCGCCCTGAACATCTATTATTTTTCGGTGTTGGCCAATTTTCTGTACATTTTCGGCAGAACTTACCAGATAACCAATACGTAAAGCGGGAGCCACAATTTTACTTAAAGTACCAATGTAAACAAAGTTTTTGGCATTGCTGTAACTGGAAAGGGGTAGAATAGGGCGTTGACCAAAATGAAACTCATTGTCATAATCATCTTCAATAATGGTGAAATTGTATTGATTGGATAATTCAATAAGTTTTAATCGTTTCTTTAAACTCATCGTTACTGTAGTAGGAAATTGATGATGTGGCGTAACATAAATGGCTTTTATGTTTGGATATTTTTTTAAGTAAGACTCAACTTCTTCAAGATCTAAACCGTCAGATTCTACTTTTACCGGAAGTAATTTTGCACCGGCATTTTCAAAAGCTTCCCAAGCTGGCTTGTAGCCCGGATTTTCAATCAATATAAAATCATCTTTGGTAAGTAAACAATGTGCTGCAAGATACATCGCCATTTGACTGCCACGGGTAATACAGATTTCTTCGGCAGAAACATTCATTCCGCGTTTAAAATTCAGCATCTGAATAATGGCTTTTCTAAATTCGATATCGCCAAGTTCTGTGCTGTAGCCCATTATTTGCCTGCGGGATTTTCTGTTGAATATTTCCCTGTAAGCTCTTGCAAGATCATTCATTGGCGCAAGACTGCTGTCAGGAAGTCCGTCATCAAAAATAAGATGCGGTTTTATTTCTTCTGCAACAATTGGAACAGCAATTTTATTTTTTTGATTCGAAAGAAAATTGGGAGTCAGATCGGCAACAAAAGTTCCTTTGCGGTCTATTGTATTTAGCCAGCCTTCGGCGATTAGAACATCAAGGGCTTCAATAACAGTGTTTCGGTTTACCTCAAGCAAGCCTGCCAGTTGACGGCTTCCGGGTAAAGCATTTCCGGTTGTGAGTTTACCAGACTTTATGGCCAGAATAATGGCATCGGCAATTTGAAGATAAAGTGCCTTATCGCATTTTTTGTCTAATTGAATTTCAAATTGCCACGGTCTTAACATCTGGTCTGTTCTTTTGGTTCAAAAAATTGAATTTAAACAGACCAAATTTACAATAATTTAGTTAACCTGTTGGGTGTAATTATATTTAAAAATGCTCGTTTTGAATAAAATAGTACGCGGATAAAACGGATTTACTTCGTAAAAACGCGGACAAAAAAGGATTTTTTTTTAATTCTTTATATAAATCCGTTTTTGTCCGCGTTTTCGTGATAACGAATCTGTCTAATCCGCGTCAAAATTTATACAATTTTAATTACACCCAACGGGTTATTAGTTATATACTTTTCAATTTTTTCATAAAGACAGGAAAAACATCGTTTAATTCATCAAAAAGAGGATTATTGCGGTGTTTTAGTTTTATTTCACTGAACAATTTTAAACCAATTGCAAACTGAGTTGCTTCGTCTGGATTATCAAATAGTTTTTTGCTTTGAATTCGTTCTATAATTCCAAAAATTTCGTCGTGATTGTCAAGCTGGATTCCGAGTTCTTTTGCAGGTTCGGTATCTCCATTTGCGTATTCTTTTAGGCTTAAAGTCAGATAATATTTGTTTGATCTTTTTGTCATGATTGTATTCTATTTTATTTTAACCATTTGTCTACAATGGTTTTAAAGGCTTCTTTGTATTGTTCTCCCACTGTAATTTCTGTCTTACCAATAAAGACGGAGTTTTTACTGATGGCATTTATTTTATCCAGACAAACGATAAACGAACGATGAATTCTCATGAATTTTGTAGAAGGTAATTTTTCTTCAAGCGCTTTTAAGGAAATTAGAGAAAGCACCGTTTTTTGAGTGTCATCAAGATGTACTTTTACGTAATCTTTTAAACTTTCGATATATAAAATGTCTTTCAGTGAAATTCTAACCCATTGATATTCTACTTTCAGGAAGATAAATTCATCATCTGCCGTAACAGTTTGAATCTGATTGGAAGTTTCCTGACTTTGCAGCAAAACTTTATTAGCCGCACGAAGAAATTCTTCGTAGCTAAAAGGCTTTAAAAGATAATCAACGGCATTTACTTTATAACCTTCAATTGCGTAATGATTGTAAGCTGTGGTAAAAATGATTTTTGGCAATGGTCCGGGTTGTTCCTGTAAAAGTCGCGCCAATTCCATTCCGGTAAGATTGGGCATATTAATGTCCAGAAAAACAACATCAGGCTGTTTCTCCCGGATTAATTCCATGGCTTCAACCGCATTGTCGCAGCTTGCAGTCAATTCCAAAAATGGAGTCTGATTAATAAAGGTTTGCACCAGCTTTAATGCCAATGGTTCATCGTCGACTGCTATACATTTTAAAAGGCTCATTATTCTAAAGTTATTTGCAGTTTTACATTATACATTCCGTTAGAAGCAATTCCGGCTTTAAGGGAATGTTTGTTTGGATATATTAAATGAAGTCTTCGTTTTGTATTGGTTAAACCAATTCCGCCTTCACTTGTAGTAGATGCTTTTTCGAAATAGGTGTTTTCTACTTCAAATTCAAGATCGTTTCCGTCTTGTCTCAGTTTAATATGAATTTCACTTTTATCAGTAGCATGAACTCCGTGTTTAAAAGCATTTTCTACTAAAGGTAATAATAACATCGGAACAATTGGATGATCGTGTAATTTTTCCGGAATGTCTGTTGTAATGGTCAACTTACTATTTGCGCGAAGTTTCATCAGAGCAATAAAATCCCTCATAAATTCGGCTTCTTTAAGCAAAGTTGTTGTTTCTTCGGTACTGTAAAGTAAATAGCGCATCATTCTGCTCAGCGTATGAAGCGCTTTTCGAGAATCTTCAATATCCGTATAAGTAAGGGAATAAATGCTGTTTAATGAATTGAAGAAAAAATGCGGATTAATCTGCGCCTTTAGCATTGCAAGTTCGGCCATTGTTTTATCCTGTTCCAGTTTTTGCTTGTGTTGTGCCGCTTTTTGCCAGTATTGTAACATGGACCAACTTGTACTAATACCTAAAACCAGTAAAGTGAGCATTAAAACATAATTGTCAAAGTATGGATTTTTGTATTTTCTAAAACCAATGATTTCCGCAATTTTAGCATGTAAATCGGTTTGTGATGTATAAATATAGGCTATAAACTGCATCGCAAAAATGGTGAGAAGTGCCCAAAGCAGAAACGGAGAGGTATTGTCTTTAATAATAGTCCTTGGAACTACAATTTTGGCATTTGTATAAAAAATGATAATTAAAAGAAATAAGACAATTATCTGCCAATACCAAAAAGCGGTTGGTAAGACTACATTCCAGGTTAAAGGGATGTAAAACAGCATTATAAACCCAAGCAAAAACCAGCCAAGAATGTGAAGTCCGGTAAATAAATAAGGTCTGGAAATGTTTACTGCCATAATAATTTTGTGATTTTAATGACAATATTACATTTTATTTGAATACAATCAGGAACCAATCGCTCAAAGTATATTTACAGTCTTTAAAAACCATATTACAGCCGATGAGATTTAAAATTAAACACTTGTTTAATTCTAATAAAAAACCATCGATTGTAAGGTTATCTCTATCGACTGTCTTTTGCTCTTCGTCTATTGTTGCTTTTTTGCTTATTCTATTTTAGTTCTTTTGCTTATTAATAAATAGATAATTACACATTTTTAGCAATGAATAAGCAATCGTTTTTAAGCATCTTCGCAGCGTCACTTATTATCGTATCATGCGGTAATAAAAATGATAAATCGGCTCAGGCCGGAGGCGCACCACAAATTAAAGAGTATAAAACTCTGAATCTGCAGCCTGAATCTGCAATCTTGTACAGCGATTATCCCGCAAGTATACAGGGACAGCAAAATATAGAAATACGTCCAAGAGTAGAAGGTTACATTGACAAGATTTTTGTTGATGAAGGTGCGGTTGTAAAAGTTGGACAGCCTTTGTTTAAAATTAGCGCTCCCGAATATGAGCAGCAAGTTCGTACAGCAACAGCAAGTATTAAAAGTGCTCAGGCTGAAGTTAGTGCTGCAAAACTGGCGGTAAACAAAGTAAAACCATTGGTTGAAAAAGGAATTATCAGTAAATACGATTTAGAATCTGCACAATATACTTACGAGTCGGCAATGGCAAGTTTGGCTCAGGCAAATGCTAGTTTAGTAAATGCTAAAACTAATTTAGGATATACTACTGTAACAAGTCCGGTTAACGGAGTTGTGGGTTCAATCCCGTTTCGTTTAGGAAGTTTAGTGAGTTCAAATACGGCTGATGCTTTAACGACCGTTTCAAGCATTGGGAATGTGTATGCTTATTTTGCCATCAACGAAAAGAAACTTTTAGATTTTACACAGAGTTCAACTCCGGGAACGACATTGGCGCAAAAAATTCAAAATATGCCGGCAGTTTCATTATTACTTTCTGATGGATCGCCTTACGCGGAAAAAGGAAGAGTTGAAACCGTAAACGGATTGATTAATACAGAAACAGGTTCGGTTACTTTTAGAGCTCGTTTTGCAAATCCAAAAAGCATTATCAGAAGCGGAAGCAGCACTACAGTAAGAATTCCGAATGATGTAAAAGACGCTTTAATTATTCCGCAAAGTGCTACTTATGAACTTCAGGATAAGATTTTTGCAGTTGTGGTAGGGAAAGACGGGAAAACAAAAAGTACCAACATCACTATTTTAGATAACAATGCCGGAAATTATTATGTAGTTACAAGCGGTTTACAAGTTGGAGATCAAATTGTTCTGGAAGGAGTGGCAACACTTAAAGACGGAACAGAAATTAAATCCAGTAATCAAGGTGCCGATAAAGTTTACGCAGACTTAAAATAAAAAACACATGTTTAAAAAATTTATACAACGACCTGTACTCTCAACGGTAATATCTGTTATTATCGTTATTCTAGGGGTTTTAGGGCTGATTGAGTTACCTATTTCCCAATATCCCGATATTGCGCCACCTACAGTAAACGTATCAGCGAGTTATACAGGTGCCAATGCCGATGTGGTATTGAAAAGTATTGTAATTCCGCTTGAAGAACAAATTAATGGGGTAGAGAACATGACTTACATGACTTCTACAGCCACAAATGACGGAAATGCTTCCATTAAAATTTTCTTTAAAGTAGGAACAAATCCTGATTTAGCAGCGGTAAACGTTCAGAACAGGGTTTCAAGAGCTACAAGTTTATTACCCGTAGAGGTAACGCAGGCTGGGGTTACGGTAACCAAAAGTCAGAGTAGTAACTTATTGATTTTCTCTTTATATAGTGATGATAAAGCCTACGATCAGACTTTCCTTCAGAATTATGCCAAGATCAATCTTGTGCCACAAATTCAGCGTGTAGTTGGAGTGGGTGATGTAACCGTTTTTGGTGCAAAAGATTACTCAATGAGAATCTGGTTGAAACCAGATGTAATGCAACAATATAAACTGATTCCGAGTGATATTTCGGCGGCTTTGGCAGAACAGAATATCGAAGCAGCACCGGGTAAATTTGGTGAAAACGGAGATCAGGCTTTTCAATATGTAATTAAATACAAAGGGCGTTTAACTAGTGCCAAAGAATTTGAAGATATTGTGATAAAATCAGTTGGTAACGGACAAATGTTGCGACTGAAAGATATTGCAAAAGTAGAGCTTGGATCTCTAAGTTATGCTTCGACAATTAAAACAAACGGTGTAGAATCGGCAGCAATGGCAATTAGCCAGACGCCGGGATCTAATGCTCGTGACGTAATCATCAATTCTAAAAAACTGATTGAAGAAGCGGCAAAGAGTTTTCCAAAAGGAATGAAATATACCATTATGGTTGACGTCAATGAAAATCTTGATGCCTCGATTGAAAAAGTAATTCATACTTTGATTGAAGCCTTTATATTGGTTTTCATCGTAGTATTTATTTTCCTTCAGGATTTCAGATCTACTTTAATTCCGGCTATTGCAGTTCCGGTAGCGATCGTGGGAACGTTCTTCTTCCTGAATTTATTCGGATTTACGATTAACTTATTAACGCTTTTTGCAATGGTTCTGGCCATTGGTATTGTCGTCGATGATGCGATTGTCGTCGTCGAGGCAGTTCACGCCAAACTCGATGAAGGCTATAAATCGTCTAAAAAAGCGACTATAGATGCGATGAATGAAATCTCGGGAGCAATCATTTCGATTACCCTTGTAATGGCTGCCGTATTTATTCCGGTAACATTTATCAACGGATCTACGGGAGTTTTCTATAAACAATTTGGTATCACGCTGGCGGTTGCAATTATTCTTTCGGCAGTAAATGCCTTGACATTAAGTCCGGCGTTGTGTGCTTTACTTTTAAAACCACATGCTGACGATCATAAACATAAAAGCTTTTTACAGCGTTTTTATACCTCATTTAACGTTGCATTTGATAATGTAACTGAGCGATACAAACGTTCTGTAAGTTTCCTTTCGGTAAAAAAATGGATTGCTTTAGGTTCAATTGTGCTTGCGGGTATTGCATTGGTTTATATGATGAAAACTACGCCATCAGCTTTCGTTCCTTCTGAGGATCAGGGAACTGTTTTTGCCAACATTAGTTTGCCACCATCTGCTTCTATGGAACGTTCTGATATCATTGCGCAACGAGTTGACAGTATCGCAAAGACCATTCCTGGGGTTAAAAACACACTTCGTATTGTGGGACAAAACTTTACCGCAGGAGCGGGTAGTGCTTACAGTATGGTTATTGTAAAATTGCTTCCTTGGGATCAGCGTGAACTAAGTGTAGATGATGTTATTGGACAATTGTTTGCTAAAACAAGCGGAATCCGTGAAGCTAATATTTTCTTTATTTCTCCGCCAACCATTCAGGGTTTTGGACAAAGTGGAGGATTTGAGTTCCAGTTACAGGATAAAGGAGGACATACAACAGCAGAATTTTATAAAGTTAATAATGAATTCTTAGCTAAATTATCTGAACGTCCTGAAATACAATATGCGACAACACCATTTAATCCTGGTTTCCCGCAATATATGATGGATATTAACTTAGCGAAAGCCAAAGATGCAGGAGTACCTGTAAATACCATTCTGTCAACAATGCAGGGGTATTACGGAGGATTGTATGCTTCGAATTTCAATAAATTCGGAAAACAATACCGTGTTATGATTCAGGCTTCACCGGAATTCAGAACAAATAAAGAAGGACTTAATAAAATATTTGTTCGTAACAATGCCGGAAACATGGCACCAATTACGGAGTTTGTAAATATGACGAGAGTTTTTGGACCAGAGTCGATTTCAAGATTTAACTTATTTACGTCGATTTCTATTACTGGAGCACCAAAACCGGGTTACAGTTCTGGAGATGCTATTAAAGCGATTCAGGAAGTAGCAGCAGAAAATTTACCTGCTGGTTACGGTTACGAATTTTCAGGTTTAACGCGTGAAGAATTGGCTTCTGGAAGTGAAACAATATTCATTTTCATCTTGTGTCTGGTATTTGTTTACTTCTTATTAAGTGCACAATACGAGAGTTATATTTTACCGTTTGCAGTATTATTCTCCATTCCGTTTGGATTGGCGGGAGCGTATTTGTTCTCGATTATTTTTAAACTGAACAGTAATATTTACCTGCAGATTTCTTTAATCATGCTTATCGGACTTCTGGCGAAGAACGGTATTTTGATTGTAGAATTTGCCCTCGACAGAAGGCGTAAAGGTTTACCGATAGTACAAGCCGCAATTGAAGGAGCCGTAGCACGTTTACGACCAATTTTGATGACTTCTTTCGCCTTTATTCTCGGACTTGTTCCGTTAATGTTTGCTTCCGGAGCGGGTGCTGTAGGAAACAAATCAATCGGAACCGGAGCAGTTGGAGGTATGTTAATCGGAACCATTTTGGGAGTTTTCGTAATTCCGGTTTTGTTTATCATTTTCCAGACTTTGCAGGAGAAAATAAGTGGTCCGGCTAAAGAAAATTACGACGACGATGAGAATGATGAGGAAACTCATTTAGCAGAAGCGCACTAAGAGTAAAATTTAATTAAAAGAGAAATGACTAATAGTTCAAAAAAATATATTTTAATGGTAACAACGGCCGCACTTTTAAGTGCGTGCTCGGTTACCAAAAAATACGAACGCCCCACAACGCTCTCGACAGATAAACTGTATCGCGATGAAACTTCAGCCGATTCGACTACAATGGCCGATATGCCGTGGCAAAGTGTTTTTAAAGACGAGAAATTAAATGCATTGATTCAAAAAGGTTTAGATCAGAATTTAAATCTTAAAAATGCGATTGAAAATATTGTTCAGGCACGTGCTTCTTTGCGTCAAAGTAAATTGGCCTATTATCCGACTTTAAATCTGGATGCCAATGCAACGCATACAAAACAATCAGAAGCGGGATTAAATTTTCCTCCGGGAATTAATATCAATACCTTAACTACAACTTATAAGTTAGGTTTAAGTACTTCTTGGGAAGCTGATATTTGGGGAAAATTAAGCAGTTCTAAAAGAGCCGCTTTAGCAACTTACATGGCTTCTGATGCTGCAAAACAAGCAGTTCAGACACAATTGATATCAGATATTGCCAATAATTATTTCAGATTACTGGCGTATGATAAGCAATTGAAAATCACTCAGGAAACATTAGAAAGCCGTATCAAGAATGTTGAAACGATTAAAGAATTAAAAGAAGGTGCAATTGTTACCGGTGCAGCTGTGGTACAAAGTGAAGCCAATCAGCACGCAGCAGAAGTATTGATTCCGGATTTAAAGCAGAACATTCGTGAAACCGAAAATGCCATTAATATTTTATTAGGACAAGCTCCGGGACCAATCGACAGAAGCGAATTGGGATCTCAGATTATTCCTGAAAATCTTGCAATAGGTATGCCTTCTCAATTATTGGAAAATCGTCCGGATGTACGTCAGGCCGAATTTAATTTCAGAACTGCTTTTGAAATGACCAATATGGCTAAAACGTATTTTTATCCAAGTTTAACGCTTACTGCAAGCGGCGGATTTTCGAATTTAGAATTAAAAGATTTCTTCTCAAATTCTGTTTTTTATTCTATTCTTGGTGGATTAACACAGCCGTTATTCAATCAGGGCTTAAATAAAATGAGATTGACAACTACACAATCGCAACAATTACAAGCGTATAATAATTTCCAACAAAGTCTGTTAACAGCTGGACAGGAAGTTTCAAATGCGTTGTATACTTATCAAATGGCGGTTGAGAAAGAAGATTCAAGAACAAAACAAATTGAAGCTTTAGTAAAAGCGGTTGATTTTACGAAACAATTATTAGAATACAGCTCGGCTACCAATTATACAGATGTATTAACATCAGAACAAAATCTTTTGGCAGCACAATTAAGTGGTGTAAATGATAATTTGCAAAAACTTCAGGCTGTGGTTGATTTATACAGAGCACTTGGAGGAGGTTGGAAATAAAATTCTCAATTGTTAAAAATGTACGTTTGTCGCTACAATTTAACCGTTGGTCTAATTTATTTTAAAGTATGAAAAATTGTACTTACTTTTGAAACTCCAAGATTAATAAGATAAAATGGGATAATATAGTATAATGTTCCACAAGATCATAATCATTAGATTGATGATCGCCTTATTTGAATAAAACATGACCCCGAAACGCCTCAGCAATGAGGCGTTTTTTTGTACTATAATATACGATAAGTATATTTTGAGGTTTTGTTTTTTCTATTTTTAAATTTTTGCAAAGGATTTCTTCACAACTGTTTCAGAAATGACAAAAAATAGAACCACACATAGTTCTGTCATCTCGACGAAGGAGAGATCACACACGAAATTCCATACAGTATGTCGCCAATCTTTGTCGAATTACTAGTGCGATTTACTTCGTCTGTCACTATCGCCCGAGTCTCCGCAAGTCGAAATAACAGATCTGTGTATATCTGCTTTAATCGTCTTAAATCTGCGTGAAAAAATCTATGCGCAAAAAGTATTTCACGTAGATTCAAAAAGATTTCAGCAGATTTAATTAAATCTTTCTTAGAGAATCAAATTATTTTATTCAATTTCATACAACGGTTTATAGTTTTTTATTAAAGATATATCGGCTGAAAAGTACTGTACGTCGATTGGTTTTGTGTCTTCGTATAATGAATGCGCCAGAATTAAATATTGGCATTACTTTAGATTAATATCTACTGAAATTAATATTTAAAATCTAAAAACATGAAAAAATTAGTATTCGCCTCAGTGCTTTTTATGAGTGTATTCTTTGCTCAAGCTCAGGTTTCGATTAATGTAAATATTGGCACGCCGCCAAATTGGGGACCACAAGGAAATGACAACAGCAGATATTATTATTTGCCTGATATTGACGTATATTATGATGTAAACCAAAGTCAGTTTATTTATGATAATAACGGAAAATGGACGCGTGATAAAAGGCTTCCGTCAACTTGCAGACATTATGATTTGTATTCTGGTTATAAAGTAGTCCTAAATGATTATAGAGGAAATACACCTTATAGCTATCATAAAAATCACAGAGCAGAATATCCAAAAGGATACCATGGAAAACCTCAGAAAAACAGAGGAGAAAAACCATCAAAAAGTAATAAATCCAATAAGCATCAGAAATCGGAACACAGAGACAACAATAACAAAAATTCCAAACAACAGTCAAGCAAGGACCACGATCACTCCAATGGTAAACACCATTAATTGACAAAGAAAAACGCCTCAATAATTTGAGGCGTTTTTTGATTTAGTACATTTAAAAAACGGACTTTAAACAAACAATCCGCTCCAAAATATTCTGAAGCGGACTGTTTTAAAATAAAAAAAAAACTCAAGTAAATAACGATAGTTATTATTTTTTAGAATACACCGATATAGTGGTTTCCTGGTTTGTTTATCAATTTAGCACCTTTAGTAACAGCTCCTGTTGGAATATCAATTACATAAATATTACCATCTTTTCCAACTGGTGTAACCGCGATATAAAAGTTATTTCCATCAACAACAAAACCTTGGTATTGTCCAAAATTCAAATCAGCATCATAAGTAATTCCTTCTACTTTTTGAGCCGTTCTGGCGTTTAAATCAAGTCTGGCAAGAAAACCCTGATCATTTGCACCTTCATAAGTATAAACAGCATAAGCAATTCCGTTTCCAACATATCTCCACGCATCAATATAACTGCCTTTAATTCCTAAAGCTGTATCTAAACTAAATACATACGAATTATCATATTGGTTGCTTTGATTGATTTTTAAGATATAAGAACCTTTTTGCGTATCTCTTTGTGTAGCCTGATAAATGTTTCCGTCTGTAGCCACAAAACTGTTGAAACTTCTGTAACCGCTTGTATCACCAAATCCAACTGTAGAAGTAATAATTTGCGGATTGGTTAATGCAGGATAATCTACCACAAGAGATTTAGAACCTAAACGGGTAAATGAAGCTTCGTTATCTTTTGGAGAAGCCGGGTTTGTTTTACGCATCCACGTTCCGATAATTAATTTATTTCCGGCTTTGTTAAGTGTTGGTGCATCCAAACGGAAAATATGGTGTCCTTGCGCTTCTTCTTCAGGAGTTAACGGAATTTCAAATTGTTTGAAAGCCGAGATCAAAGTTTGCTGCATGTCCAGAGACAATACAGTAGCTATTCCTCTTGTGTTTTTATAACTTTTGTCTTCATTTGTATTGACAATTGGAGTTGTTACGTTTACTGCAACACCTGTTTTATCACCATCAAAAAGTTTTACCCATCTTGGAGATAATCCTGCATATTGCGAAATATTAACTTTTGCCTGAGATTCAACAAAATTATTTCCTCCGTTTACTTTGTAGGTCATAAATTCACCTCCGTTGGCACCCGTGTATGTAATATTAAAAAGCGTAGTTCCATCTACAGAAGATTGTAAACGTGCTGTTCTGCTTGATTGTACAGGCACACCTTGCTCATAAACGTTCACAGAAAAATTAGGATTTATAGCATTTTCTTTACTAACAGCAAAAACTCTTGTTCCACCGTTTCCGTCACCCGGATTCGTTTGCATTAAAGCTCCTGCAACTGTAATCCAGCGTCCTTCTGTAACCGGATTTACAGGTTCTGTATTTTTATTATCGTCACTGCTGCATGAAGTAGTCAAGGCAAGCGCACTAAGCAATAAGCCTGAAGTGAATAGTTTAAAAGTATTCTTTTTCATTTTTAATGTATTTGAAAATTAATTATTTAGAATTTGATTAAAATTTATTAATGGTATAATTGACTTTTAAGTAAAAAGCTCTTCCTGGTTTTTGAGCAGCGAAATTGTCGTAAACTTGTTCGTCAAAAATGTTTCGGGCATCAAAACTCACAATGAATTGTTTCTTCGGAAAAACATAACTTAAACCCAAATCCTGCGGAAATTGAGCTGTCGTTTTATCAATCTCAAGCCACGAAGTATAAAATGGCGCAACGTAACCGCAATAGTAATACAGGTTTAATTCTGAGTTATTCTGAATGGCATTTTTGAAGTTGTATTGCAGATTTCCGTTTAAATTGAAATACGGTTCATTCGGCAATTGTTTGTTATAATGCGGAAGAATGTTTCCGTTTTTATCGTATTTGTCTTTAAAAAGCGAATTAAATTTAGAAAGATTCATTCCGGCAAAAAAGCGGTTGTTGAATGAATATTGAAACGAAGCTTCAAAACCAACCGATTGTGCTTTTCCTAAATTGATAAATGGAGATGCCTGAATAGCTTCGTTTAAACGATCACTAATCTGGCGAACAATTTTATCTTCGGTATTTCGCCAAAAGGCATTCCCGGAAATAGTAAATTTATGCTGATTGATTTCATAAGGTCCAAATCTAAAACCGGCATTCAGATTATTACTTTGTTCTGGTTGTAAGGTAGAGTTGCTTAAGATATTTTCACCCGGATTTCCAAATATTTCATTTTCAGATGGCATTCTGATTGCTTTTTCAGCAGAAGCCATAACCATTATTTTTGGCGTAACAGAGTAGGAGCCTGCAAAACCATAACCAGTATGATTTGTTTTTTTAGAAGTAAGAACTTCATTTACTATAGTTTCACCATTTTGAGTAACCGTTTGTGGATCGCGTTGTTCGTTTTTCAGGTTGTAATTTTTTACAAAAAGATTGGCTCTCATACGCGAATCAAAGGCCGTCATTTCGTAAGCCAATGAAGAAACCGTTTTATCTAAATCTCGCGTAACTTCAAAATTTCGGGTGATTTCCGGTTTCATTTCATCATAATCATTTCGGTCAAAAATGTACGTCATCACATTTACAAGTACTTTATGGTTATCACTAATAGTATAGTTTAAACCTGCACGTGTATTAAAAATATTCGAAGTCATATTATTGATTGTCGGAGCTCCTTGTTGCGCGCCAGTAGTTGTTAAAATGGGATCTCCATATAAGCCAAGCGCTTTTTCGCCATTCCAGTTATAATTCCATTTTACCGTATCATTGATTACATCATTTCTGTGACTGTAAACAGCTATAACATTAAAATCAAGTTTTTTAATCAGGAAATCTTTCTTGCTGTAATTCAAACTGATAACATTCGCAGCAGATTCACTAAAACGACCTTTATACGGTTTTGTCATATATTGCCCGTGCTGAATCTGATTAAAATCCTCTGAACCATTATAACTAATTAAAAAACTATCTGCCCAGTCAACATTGGTATAACCCGCTTCTAATCTTCCTCCAAAAGAGCGATACATACTCTCAAACCTTTTAGCTCTAATAGGTTCGTAACGTCCGTTTGGCGCGATGTTGTAAACAAACCTTCCCCAAACTTCATAGTCATTATCAGAATAATTCTGAAATGCATTGGCATTGACGGTAAAACCTTTTTTATCTCTGTATGAAGCATTAATATTAGATTGAACCGTATTGAATGATCCGTAAGAAACCGAAGCATTTAAGCTGTTTTTAGCTCCTTTTTTTAAAACCACATTAATAGCTCCTCCTAGTGAATCATCGGCCAGATAAGCCGGAACCACACCTTTAAAAACTTCAATTCGCTCAATCAAAGCAGGCGGAATACTGTTTAAACTAAAAGAGGCGCCATAAGTCTGAATTGGAACTCCGTCGATAAATATTCTGATGGCATTTCCCGACATTCCGTTAATATTGTACGTAACTGCAGATCCTAAACCTCCGTTTTGTCTGATTCTCACTCCACCGGAACGATCTAATAAATCATTAGTCTGAAGATTTCTTTTTGCCGCTTCCTGAGTTTCTATGACGTTTACAGCGAAGCCTTTTTCCGTTATTTCTTTTTTGAAGGTTTTCTTCTGTACAATAACTTCTTTTAAAGATTTTGGATCTGTTATTTTTTCAAGTGAAACATTGATTTGCTGCGACGGACGATTAACGACAATATTTATCATTTTTGCTTTGGCTTCCATCGACGAAATTTCCAGTTTGTAACTGCCATACATCAGGCTTTTTATTTCAAACTGACCTTCGCCATCAACTACAACAAATTTCTTTGTTCCTGTAATTTGTACCGATGCTCCAAAAGCGGTTTCATTATTTGCAAAAGTTACTTTTCCTGTAATTTTCCCGGTTTGTGACCAGCCGGAAATAGTAGTCATAAGTAGAAGAGCGTAAAGAATTCTCATGTTTAAGTGTACTGATTTTATAGGACAGCAAACTTAATTTATAATTTATATTTAATCTAAATAAACGAATTAGAAGATTATTAGATTTACATTAGAAATTTTAATGTTGGGTTTAAGAAGTTATGAATTATGAGTTATGAATTATGAGTTTTGAGTTGAATGTTTTTTGTCCTCCTGAGCGAAGTCGAAGGATGTGCGCAAAGAGTAAGTATTAATTACTAAAATGGCTAAATAAGCATGAAGTTTGTCATTTCGACGTAAGGAGAAATCGCACACGAAACTCCGCAAAGTAAATCGCCAATCTTTGTCGACAAGCTAGTGCGATTTCTCCTTACGTCGAAATGACAAAAATTGGCGAAATACTTTGTGTTGATCCTTCGACTACGCTCAGGAGGACAAAAAAAGAAATAAAAAACTTTGCGACTTTGCGTCTTTGCGAGATTAAACCATTAAAGAAAGACACTTTGCCGAGATCCTTCGACTACGCTCAGGAAGACATAAAATATAATTAAAACTTAGCTTTAAAATGTTTGTTATCAAAGTTTTTAGACTGAATAACTTTTCCTTTATCAGTAATCATCAAACAACTGTAGCCAGGAAATTTTTGAAGTAAAAGCAACCCTTCTTTTTGTCCTAAAACCATTAGAGAAGTACTTAATCCGTTTGCGGTTTCGGCATTTGGGCCAAAAACAGAAACGCTGCACAATCCGGTTGCGGGATATCCGGTTGCAGGATTTATAATGTGCGAATAACGTTTGCCATTAAAAACAACAAACTTTTCATAACTGCCGGAAGTGGTGACAGCGCCGTCTTTTAAAGGAACAACAGCCAAAAGTTTATCCGGATTAAACGGATTTGTAATGCCAATTTTCCAGTCATTTCCGTTAGGTTGTTTTCCCCACGTACTCATATCTCCGGAGCCGTTTATAATTCCGGCTTTTACACCTTTTGCAATCATCATGGCGCGGCATTTATCGGTTGCATAACCTTCGCCCAAAGCGCCAAACCCTATTTTCATTCCTTTTAGTTTTAAAAAAATAGTCGATGCAACGCTGTCGAGAATAATGTTTTTATACCCCACTTTCTCCACCGATTTTTTTATGGCTTCCGCCGAAGGCATTTCCGTCATCGAGCCGTCAAATTTCCAGATTCGGTCCATTGCGGCAAAACTCACATCAAAACCACCGTTTGTTATTTCAGATAATTGAATGGCTCTTTGGGTTAATTCAAACACTTCACGATCCACTTTTACAGGTTGAATTCCTGCATTCTGATTTACCTGAGAAACCTGAGAATCCGGTTTCCAGTCGGAGATTAAATTTTCTATTCGGGTAATTTCAGCAATTACAATAGCAATATTTTGTGCCGCAGAAAGGGAATCTTTATCTACAATACTAATATCAAAACGTCCGCCCATAAGCAGTGTTGTCTTCTTTCGTAATACTTGTGAATGCAGAGAAAAACTGCATGCGATTACAAAAAGAAAAACCAGTTTATGTAGTGACAATTTACTATTTATAACTTGTTGGATGTAATTATTTGAACACATAGAAACATAGATTATTATAAATATTGCTAAAAAGATTTTAAAAAGAAACTAGTTTCTAACACATAGCTATGTTTGTTAATGCAAGTGAAACGCCTTTTTTATAGACAAAAAAAGCTATGTTTCTATGTGTTAAAAGTGTTTTTTAATTAATCCCCAACGCGCTATTCATATAGTTTAGTAGCAATCTGTTAAGAGCTGATAATTGGATTTATATTCAGAAAGATTTTTTGCTCCGTTTGCCAGACATAATTCATTTAAAATAGCTTCAACATCTTGCTGCATGGCGAGCGATCCGCAAATCATGATTACGCCGCCTTGTTTTAATAACTCCACAAAAAATACAGCATCTCTTTTAATCAGATCCATCACATAAATATGTTCCGCTTCACGCGATAAAGCAACATGAAAATGATCTAAATGTTCTTTTTGAATCATGAGTTCAGCAAACTTTTTATACGCCATCAAAGTAGGCGTTTCCATTCTAAAGCCGCTGTATAAATGTATTTCCTGTTTTGTTTTATTCTGTTCGATCATTCCTAAAAATGGCGCAATTCCGGTTCCGTTGGAGATGAAAGCCACTTTTGGAGCTTTCTTCGGAAGATGGAAAGTTGGATTTTTAAGGATTTTAGCCTTTATCGTATTTCCCGGTTCTAAAGCATTCAAATATCCCGAACCTAATCCGTTTGGATGCAGTTTTACTACCAATTGTATATTTCCCGAATGATTTCCAATCGAGTAGAGGCGTTCTCTCGAATCATTGGCAGGATAAATTGCTAGTAAATCGCCAGAACTGAATTTAACCCGGGCATTGGCACGTAAAGTTAAAATAAAAGTATGTTCCGTTTCTGAAATTGGAGTTTTATCCAAAACCATTAATTTTTGCAATCCTTTCGGAACATGATTGTATAATGATGGCGTTGTCGCTAACGGAATTCCCGTTTTTGCACTCCATAATTTTACCCATTCTGTAAACTCAACCGCCGATTTATCGTTTACGGTTTGCATATCAAGATAACGTTCTGTCCAGTTTTGTTGCTCTAAAAGCTGATCGATTTCTACAGCAAATTCGCAGAAATCAGGATAAGCTTTAGAGCCAAAACCAACGACAGAAAAATTGATTTTTTGTTCCTGATTTTGTTTTTCTATTAAAGCTTTAAATTTATTTCCGTTAGAAGGTGCATCTCCTAAACCATGTGTCGAAGAAAATACAATAATATGTTCCGCTTTCGGATAAACAGAAAAACGGTTTAATTCGGTAATAAAAGCTTTGTGTCCGTGATCGATTAATTGTTTCTGAATGGCGTTTGCAAATCGAAAAGTACTTCCGTTTTCAGAACCTGCCAAAAGTATAAAAGTGCTTTCGTGCGCTTTGTATTTATTTTTAATTCTACTTGATCTTCTTTTGAGTGTAATAGCAAAACCGGAATAGATAAAGAAAAGTATATTTAGACAGGCAATACCCAGAATTACAGCCCAAATTGCATTGATTCTTCCGGTATGAAGATCAAGACTTAAAGCTGCAAACTGAACTGTCATTGGCGAAAGTTTCTCTGAAATTACAGCGCCTGTAACCTGATTTACTTCAATTTCGCGGTCTTTTAATTCTATGATATAATATTCCTCAGGATCATCAGTAAAAGGAAATTCGATTTTTTTTACGTCTGATAATAAAGTAGTTTTAAATATAGATTCGGTTTTGGCTTTCGCCGAAAGTTCTGTTTTTACGGGTTTTGCTTTTTCGTCACCCATAAAAAAGTTGAATCTTTCAAGTGACAAATAAGTTCCGGTAAGTGCAATAATCAAAATCGGAATTAAAGCCAATCGGCCTAAAACAACATGATAATATTGGGCAAAATATTCTTTGATTACTTTCGAAAAGAAATTACGGATTCCTCTTTGTCTGCTCAAAACCAGCATAAAACCCGAAATGGCTATTAGTAATAATAAAAAAGAAATTACACCAACAAAAAAACGCCCCGTTTCATGAAGAAATAAGGAGCGGTGAAGGCCTGTTATCCATTGAATAAATTCGCTTTTTTTTGCAGGAGTTCCTAAGAGTTTTCCCGTTTTTACATCTACATAGGATTTGATATCGTTACCATTTTCATCAATTGCCTGAAGCGTTACAAATTGATTGTAATCAACACTTACTTCGGTTATTTCGGCATACTTCTTTTTTAAAACCGGAAGTGTTTCACCCAAAGTTATCGAATCGAAGTTTTCTGCTTTATAAGGCAATGTTTTTTCCTGTACCGCATCTACTGCCAGTATAATTCCTGTTACGGATGCAAGCAGTAAAAACAAAGAAGAAAACAAAGCCAGAGCTAAGTGTGTGTAACGCCAAAAAGAAAGAGTCATTGAATGTAAGCTAAATGGTAATCAAATATAGTTGAGGGATGTAAGGTATTAAATTTTGTTCTTCGTTAAATAAAAAAACGTTGGCTGAAATTAAGAAAAAAAACTTTTTAACACATAGAAACATAGTATTCAAAGTTTAAAAAAGGCGTTTCACTTGCATTAACAAACATAGCTATGTGTGGAAACTTGTTTCTTCTATTCTCTTTTTCGACACAAAAAACTATGTTTCTATGTGTTTAAAAATATACCTAGAGTATTAAATTTTGTTTAATCTTACATATCTGATATAACCTTTACCTTCCGTTTTATCAGCAAGTCCGGCAGTTGTCAACGGAATTTCTAAATCACTTACATAATATTTCTGATCTTCAACAGCCGATTCAAATCGTAGTTTGTATCCTTTATTAATTTTAGAATCGTCAATTTCGATTGTCGTTATGCTGCGATCTCCGCCAGTAACAGAAGCTCCAGTTTTTGCACTGATATCAGCAGGTTTCTGAGTTTGAAATTTATTCCACTCTTTTAATGATTTGTACCATTTTTTATCATCGCCCATTACATAAAGTGTTTTCTCATATTCTCCCTGTGGATTAATCAAAGAAACTACGATATAAGCGCCTTCGCCCATATAATTTGCCATTTGAAGCATGCATTTATATTTGTTCGCCTGTGCGTTTGACTGAAAAGAGATTAGGCAGATAAGAGTAGCTGTAAGCGCAATTTTAAGTATAGATTTCATTTATTTTTGTTTTATTATCATCTTGAAAGTTTAATTTTCAAGATTGGAATTTGGAATTTAAAGTTTGGAATTTAAAAGATATTATTTTAAAAATTCGATTGATACATTTTGTTTTGTCAAAGACTCATTTTCTTTTGCAAGCGCATAAGCACTTTCGTCAAATTCTGTAGTAATGTCTTTTTTAGCACCAATTGAAAGCAAGTATTTCAAAACAGAATCGTCTTTTGCGACCATTGCCGCTTTGTGAAGCGCCGTGATTCCGTCTTTGTTTTTAGCATTCACATCAATGTTTAGCGGAGCCAATTTTTTCAATAAAGAAAGTTCGTTTTTAGCAGCAGCATAATGATATAATGTACTTCCGTCTTTTTGAGGAGCGGCAAGATTTAAACCTTTTTCCTGAAGTAATTTTGCTTTAGCATCAAAAGTATCTTGTTTTGGATCTGGTCTGTAAGACTGAACTAAGTAGAAACCTAAGTTATTGCCATCTTTATCCGTAACATTTACATCGGCACCTTTTCCTAAAAGAAGCGCAATAGCATCGGGAGTTCCTGATTTTACAGCCATTGTTAAAGCCGATTCACCTTTTGCATTTTTTAAATTGATGTTTTTTGCAACAGGCAATAATAATTCTAAAGCTCCATTTTCTCTTGCACCGGCAGCAATCATAAAAGGAGTATTTCCGTCATTATTTACTTTATTAGCATCAACACCTTTTGCAAGGAAATAGGCGATAATTTCTTTCTGATTTGGTTTTCCAGCCAATAAAAGAAGTACATTTTCTCCAGATTTTCCAGTTACGGTTGGTTTCAGTTTTAGTTCTTCAACTAAAAATTTATAAGCGTCAAGAGAAGTTGTTTCTCTACGATTTCCCTGAGTGGCAATTAAAAGTGCATTATCAGTATATTTTACTTTTCTTTCTAACAGTTTTTTCAAAAGCGCAATGTTCCCGGTTCTGGCAGCATAATTAAAAGCCGTGTTACCATTGTTATCAACGTCTTTTAGCGATAAACCTTTTGTAGTTAAAAAATCAGCCAGTTTTAATTCTTTATCAGATGCGATTCCTAAAAGAAGAAGATTTTCTCCGTCTTTATATTTTTTCTTAGGATCAATTCCTGCTTTAAAGAAAGCCTCAAAAAGAGCCGGATCAGATTGTCCGCTGGTTGCAGCAAAAACAAGTGGAGTAGTACCGTGACTGTCTTCAAGATTAATATCGGAACCTTTTTCAATTAAATACTGAACCAATTCTGTATTGCCCTTGTAAGCAGCCCAGTGCAAATAAATACGATTATCGTGAGTAGATTTATTTACCGGATTACCTGGTTGGTCCAATAAGAATTTTATGGTAGCCAATGGCGCATCATTATTGATTGCAAGAGTAGTAACATCAAAAGCATTTGCATTTGCTTCTGCGGGATTATTTCCTTTAGTAATTTCGGCTTTGACAGCGTTTACATCCGGAGCTGTTTTCCAGAAAGATTGCTCTAATAATGCGTTTTTTTGTTGAGCACTAACAAATAAAGTGGCAGCCAGTGCGAAAGAAAGAAAAATATTCTTTTTCATATTTCGGGTTTTACAATTTTTAAGACAATTAGATTTCCTTTAAAATAGGGTAATTAAATCTTCTTTTTAGAATTCTATTTAGAATAAATAAAAATAACGCAAATGTAAATATTAAAAAGAGTAAATCAACCTGTTTCGCCTAGAAATTTTTCTAATTAAGCGTATTTTAATGTTATTTTAATGTTGAGAAGGAAAATAATAAAAAGGAAAAACCCCAATACTTTTTTTCTAAAAAGTATTGGGGTTTTTGTTTAAATTTTAGATTTCAGCCGACTTAAAGTTTCTTGCGAAATATTAATATACGAAGCCACTATTTTATTCGGAAGCCTTTTTACAATGGCAGGATTTATTTTTAGAAGCTGATTGTATCTTTCCAGAGCATCCATCGTAGTAAAAGACAGTAAACGATTGGCATTGTTTACATAGGCTTTTTCGAGATAATTACTGTAAAATTCCCTCCATTGCGGAATAATTTTCATTAGATAATTAAAATCTTCATGCGAGATAGTTAGTAATTCAGATTTTTCGATAACCTGAATATTTTCCGCTGCCGGCATTTTTGTTATAAAACTTACTAATGCCGTAGCAAATTGATTTTCAAAAGCAATATATCGGGTTACATCTTTTCCTTCTTCATTAATAAAAAATATGCGCAGACAGCCTTTTCCAACAAAAAAAGTCTGTTGGCTTGTTTGTCCCTGAACAAGTAAAAGGTCATTTTTACTTTTCTTTAAAGGTTTAAAATAAGAAAGAATCGTGCTTAAATCCTCGCTCGAAACTTCGATGTTTTTTTTGATGTAATTTCCAAGTTGTTCGTATATCATCTTTATTTATAATCTCTTACGAATTTTCGGTAATAGATAATATCTTCAATAGATAAAACTTTTAAATGGTGTTGCTGTGCAAAGCTAATAATTTTGTCCAGTTTTGCCATGCTGCCGTCTTCGTTCATCAATTCGCAAAGTACGGCTTCCGGTTGTAGTTTGGCTAATTTCATCAGGTCTACACTTGCTTCTGTATGACCATTTCGTTCCAGAACACCATTGTCGCTGGCGCGAAGAGGAAAAATATGTCCGGGGCGTGCGAGATCTCCCGGTTTTGCATTTGATGCAATCGCAGTTTTTATAGTTGTAATTCTGTCTTGCGCAGAAACGCCCGTTGTTACACCATTTCTAGCTTCAATTGTAATTGTAAAAGGCGTCTGAAAACTGCTTGTATTTTCTTTAACCATATAAGGAAGTTCAAGTTGATTTGCTTTTTCATTAGTGAGACACAAACAGACAATTCCACTGCATTCGCGAATTATTAAAGCCATATCGGGAACATTTATATGTTGTGCAGAAAATATAAGATCACCTTCGTTTTCACGATTTTCATCATCGGTTACTATAATCCCTTTTCCGTTTTTAAGATGTTCCAAAGCATTTTCGACACGCTCTCGGCTTGAGATTCCAAATTCTGTTAACGGACTTAATTCTGTAGCTATCATTTTAGTATATTTTTTGAATTGTTGTAAACTGGTTTAAAAGACAAATCTAGAATTGTTTCAAGTAGAAAAGTTTGATGTAAGTCAATAAATAGGATCTCTTTTGTGTTAGATAAACAAAATTTTAATGAATAAATTCCCTTTTAACTTTTTTAGTGAAATTTTAATTTAGTTCTCATTAAATATTAATTTAGTGCCCATATCCAGGTCTAATAAAAGTTAGACAACCAAAAACAATCTCGAAAATGGAAAATATTACCGTAATTATCATGTTACTGTTTGGAGTTGCTTTTTTAAGCTTAATAAGTAAACGGTACAATTTTCCTGTTCCTATAGTTCTGGTACTTTGCGGGGTTATAATAAGTATAGTTCCTGGACTCCCAATTGTTACCTTAAACCCCGATGTGGTTTTTATTATCTTTTTACCGCCTTTATTGTATCATGCGGCATGGTATACAAGTTGGTCAGAGTTTAAACATACCATTCGCCCGATTACGCTTGCGGCAGTTGGTTTGGTTTTATTTACGACTATTTCGGTTGCGGTTGCAGCACATTGGTTAATTGAAGATATTTCCTGGCCGTTAGCCTTTTTGCTTGGCGCCATTGTTTCGCCTCCAGATGCTGTTTCGGCAACTTCTATTACCAAAGGACTTGGTTTACATCCGCGTTTGATTGCGATTCTTGAAGGCGAAAGTCTGCTAAATGACGCCAGTGGACTTGTGGCTTACAAATACGCACTTACTGCAATTGTTGCCGGAAATTTTGTGCTTTGGCAGGCAGGATTAAATTTCTTTATCATGTCTACTTTAGGAATTGCAGTAGGTCTGGGAGTGGGTTATGTAATGAGTTTTATTCATAAAAGATTTGTTTGCGATGATGTTATCGAAGCAACTTTGACTCTTTTAACGCCTTTCGCCTCTTATTTAATTGCAGAACATTTTGAATGTTCCGGAGTACTTGCCGTAGTAACTACAGGACTTTTTCTATCGGCACGTTCCGGTACTATTTTTACGCACGAAAGCCGAATCATGACGGGAACTATCTGGAGTATTCTGACCAGTATTTTAAACGGTTTAATTTTTATATTAATTGGTTTACAGCTTCGCCACATTATAACCGGAATTAGTAATTATTCCGGGACTTCTTTATTTATTTGGGGAGCGACAATAAGTATTGTGGTCGTTTTGGTGCGTTTTTTATGGATTGTTCCGGCAACTTTACTGCCAAGATTTTTAAGTAAAAGAATACGCGAGAAAGAAGAATTTGATTATAGAAACATGATCATTTTTGGCTGGTCGGGAATGCGTGGTGTGGTTTCTATGGCTGCTGCTTTGGCTTTGCCTTTAATGTTGAATGAAAAAGAAGAATTTCCGCTGCGAAACCTGATTATCTATTTGGTTTTTTGTGTGATACTTTCAACATTGGTAATTCAGGGATTAACACTTCCGTGGCTTATTCGAAAATTAAAATTACAGCCTTATTCGATTTTAGCTGAGGAATATACAATCAGAAATGTAATCGTCTCTGAAACGATTGCTCATATCGAAGATAATTTCTCGTTACTCAATGACGAATTGCTTCATAATATTAAAAGTAAATATGAAGTAAAATTTAACCGTTTGCAGAAAACAGAACTTCCCGCGAATTTCTTCGGAAATGGAAAAGTAATGGGAGGGGAGATTTTTAACGACTTTACCAAAGTACAAATTGATTTGCTGAATGTAGAAAGAGCCAAACTGGAAATCATGCACAAGAAAGGCGAAGTCAATGAAGAAATCTTCCGCAAAATCGAAAAAGAACTTGATCTTGAAGAAACCCGCCTTTGGATGGAAATGTATGAGGAGTAGTTTTTTTTTGAGGTTCTAAGGTACTAAGATTCTAAGGGACTAAGCACCTCAGAACCTTAGCGTCTTAGTCCCTCAGTCCCTTAGCAGCTAAAAAAAACTAATTTTTCAAAGCAAAAGAAGTTTTCTCAATTGAGGAAAGTACCAATGCAGCGGCAAAACTGGTAAAAACAGAATAATCTAAAGGTGCTTTTATAGAAATTGCGATTGTCATAGAAACTGCAAAAAGGAGCATTAATCCTGCTGTTCCTAAAGCTGCATATCGGGTTTTAAATCCGATGATTAAAAGCAGACCAAACGCAATTTCGAAAAAAGTAGCAGTCGCACCCAAAACCCCGGCTAATGCTTTACCGGCATAAGAATTCAGGGTTTGCGTATAAGCAATAAAGTTTTCCCAGTTTCCCCAGGCTACACCCGGCGCTCCTGGCGCACCCCAAAATCCAAAACGATCGGCAACAGCAGAAAGCATGGTGATTCCTAAAAAGAGTCTTAATATAAAACCGGTATTCTGTAACGAGATATTTTTCATTTGTGTTGATTTTTATGTAAAAGTAAAAAGATGTTGGGTAACTTTGTGTACCAATTTTTATAAAAACTACAGCCCAGATGTTGCCATACAAATCATTAATTCAAATTGATCGCAAATCTTCCGTTACGCTTTATATTCAGGTTTGCAATACTTTTATCACGCTTATTACAAACGGAACGCTGAAACCATCAGATATTTTGCCTAGTTCCCGCGTGTTAGCAGAACTTATCGGAATTAACAGAAATACGGTAAAATTGGCTTATGAAGAACTAATAAGTCAGGGTTGGGCTGAATCTATCGGGAGAAAAGGGATTTTTGTACTTTCGAAATTGCCTGTCATTTCAACCCTGAAATTGCCGGAAGCGAATCAAAATAAGGATGAAAAAGGTTTTATCTGGCAGAATAAGTTCAAAAATGAAATCTCAAATAAAATTATTCAAAAAGCGTCAATAACTATTGATGATGGTTTTCCCGATGTTCGCTTAGCTCCAATAGATCTGCTAATGCGGGAATACAGAAGTTTATCCCGAAAATTCTATGGCAAAAATTTCCTGAAATACGGAAGTACAATGGGATCTGAAAATCTTCGAATTGCTATTTGTCATTACCTTTCGAATACCCGCGGTTTGGTGGTTTCTCCAGAAAATATCATTATTACAAAAGGAAGTCAGATGGGAATTTATCTCGCATCACAATTAATTTTGAATCCAGATGATGCTATTGCAGTTGGAGTTTCCAGTTTTACCACAGCCGATGAAACTTTCAAATATTCGGGTGCCAATTTAGAACGAATTCCGGTTGATGATAACGGAATGGACACGGATTATCTGGAAGAAGTTTTGCAACATAAAAAGTTAAAAGCTGTTTATATTATTCCGCATCATCATTGTCCCACAGGCGTTACGATGAGTATGGAGCGCCGCTTAAAACTATTGAATCTGGCCAAAGAATATCGTTTTGCGATTATTGAAGACGATTATGATTTTGATTTTCATTACGACAATAAACCTTATTTGCCATTGGCAAGTATTGATCACAATCAGAATGTGATTTATATTGGATCAATTTCAAAAACTTTTGCGCCCGCATTACGAATTGGTTTCATGATTGGACCACCTGCTTTTATTGAAGCCGCAGCATCTTTAAGAAAAATGATTGACAGACAGGGTGATACTCTTTTGGAAGAAGCTTTTGCCGTAATGTTTGAAAATGGAGAAATGGAACGTCATTTTAGAAAATCTTTAAAGATTTACAAACAACGCAGAAATCACTTTTGTGCAATTCTTCAATCGGATTTTAAAAATCAGATAGAATTTAAAACTCCGGAAGGCGGACTGGCAGTTTGGGCAAATTTTGAGCAAAGTATTAATATCGAAAAAATGTCTGATGCTGCTTTAAAAAATGGACTTTCGATTAGTAACGGGAAATTTTACAAGAATGAATTTTTTCAGTCAAATGGGATAAGAATGGGTTTTGCCTCTTTAAATGAAAATGAAATGGAGAACGCGTTTACTATTCTAAAAAACACCTTAGAATAATTCCGTTGGGCTAGTATTGATTTTTAAATTGGGTTATTTCAGTTTTGGCTTACTCCCTTAATTTTGAATAAAAAACAAAATTATGGAGGCTACTTATCAAATCAAAAAAATTGAAACCGAATTAGAAATTGAACAATGCTGGGACGTTGCTTTTGTTTTAAGACCGCATTTGGATAAAACAAAATGGAAGCCCACTATTACCGAAATGATGAAAAATGAAAAATATAGCATCGCCGGAATAGTAGATCAAAATAAAATTGTTGCCTTTGCAGGTTATCGAATTATGACTTCGCTGCACAGCGGTAACATTATTTACATTGATGATCTTTGTACTCTGGAAGATTATCGCGGAAAAGGTTTTGCGACAGAATTATTAAAACACGTCGAAGAAATTGCCATAGCGCTCAACAAAGATTATGTTGTTTTAGATACCGCTTTTACCAACAATACAGCACAAAAAGTATATCTTAAAAATGGATTTGTCTTGACAGCAGTTCATTTATCTAATAAGTTGAAAAAATGATTTTTTTCAGAGGTTCAAAGGGGCAAAGCCTTTGTCCCTCAAATGTCTAATAATTAAAAAAAATGATTTTTGAGGTTCAAAAGTCCAAAGAGTCAAAGCCTCTGTCGCTCTGAACCTTTGCCCCTTTGTCCCTCAAACAAACCCCTTTTCTTTGTCAATAAAAGCCCATTCTGCCATTGCCTGAATAACGGGCATTAAACCGGTTCCTGCCGGACTTAAACGATAGGTTACAAACGGAGGAACAACTGGTTTTGCTTCTCTGATAATAAGATTATCGGCCTCAAGTTGTTTAAGATGCTGAATAAGCATTTTCTCGCTTACTGCCGGAATCGCTCTTTTAAGTTCGCTATAACGCTGACTTCCGCCAGAAAGATGATATAGAATAATAGGTTTCCAATAGCCGCCTATTTTTTCCATTACATACGTTACGGGGCATTTTTCTAAAGCGTATTGTTTATTTTCCTGAATTGTCGAAGATTCTTTGATTGCTGTCATTGTGCATACTTTAGGGTAAGTACTTGTGTAAAAGTAAGTACAAATATACCTTTGTTTCAGATAATAAAAAAACATACCGTTATGAAAATTACAATATCAGGTTCTTTAGGAAACATAGGAAAACCATTAGTTAAAAAACTTATCGCTTCAGGAAATGAAGTGACCGTTATCAGCAGCAGTTCTGATCGATCTTCTGAAATCGAACAATTAGGCGCAAAACCGGCAATTGGATCGGTTAACGATGTTGCTTTTTTGAAGAATGCTTTTGACGGAGCTGACGCAATTTTTGCTATGACACCGCCAAATATGGGAGGTAATAATATTATTTCTAATACGGTTGCGGCGGGTCACGCTTTCGCGGAAGCGATAAAAGACGCTCAAATTAAACGAGTTGTAATGTTAAGCAGTATTGGTGCCGATTTGCCAAAAGGAACGGGGCCAATTGCGGGACTTCATGAGATTGAAAAAATATATGAGACATTAGAAAATTCAGCTGTAACCTTTTTGCGTGCCGGATTTTTCTTTACCAATTTCTATAATGATGTTCCGATGATTAACGGAGCTGGAATTATGGGGGCAAATTATCCTGCGTTAGCGGTGATTCCGTATGTACATCCCGAAGATATTGCAAGCGCTGTGGCCGAAGAATTACAAAAAATGGGATCGGGTAAAAATGTTCGTTACATTGTAAGTGATGTTCGCACTCCTGGTGATGCAGCAAAAATTTTGGGTACTGCAATTGGTAAACCGGAATTACCATGGATTGAATTTACGGATGAACAATCTTTAAACGGAATGGCTCAGGCTGGATTACCGGAAGAGATGGCAGGTTTATATACCGAAATGGGAACTGGACTGCGAAGTGGTGCAATTGCCGAAGATTTTCTAAAAAATAAAACAGCAGTTGATGGAAAAATTAAACTAGAAGATTTTGCAAAAGAATTTGCGTTGAAATTCTAAAGCTTTTCATTAAAAAAAAAGAGTTCATTTAAAAATGGACTCTTTTTTTTGCATTTATATTCCATAAAATAATGATTTACAGATGATTTGTTTTGTATCAATTTTTTATTTTAGAGGAAAGTTCCATCATGTTTTTACTGATGACATTTTTATCTGAAATTGTTTTGGCCAAGCCAAGAGCCGTTTCAAAATGCTGATAGGCTTTTTTATTGTCAATATCCGTGTATAAATTTCCGAGTAAAGAAAAGTAAAAATGATTATCAGTTAATTGTAGTTTCTCCGCTTCAACTATGGCTTCTTTTTTACTGGTTGCTTTAGACAAAGCATAAGTTCGGTTCAAGGCAACAATGGGCGAATATTCCAGAATAATAAGATTATTGTACAATTCGAGAATATGCTTCCATTTTTCAATAGTATCTTTTTTCTGCGTGTGCCAAAAGGCGATTCCGGCTTCAATATGATATTTTGAAAGTGTATTTCCCTGCGAAGATTTACTTAGAAAATAGGCGCCGCGATCAATTAATTCCTGGTTCCAAAGAGCTTCATCCTGATCCTCATAAAGTATAATTTCACCATTTTCGGATGTTCTGGCTTCAAAACGGGAAGAGTGAAAACACATTAATGCCATTAAAGCATTTACAGTGGGTAAGTTGGTTGTTTCATTCTGAATCAGTAAATAAGTCAGACGCATCGCTTCGGCACAAAGATCTTTGCGTAAAGTTGTATTTTGCGAAGTCGAATAATAACCTTCAGAATAGAGTAGGTAAATCGTTTTTAAAACCGTGTCGATTCGGTCTTTTATTTGAGAAATACTTGGGTTTTGAATCGGAATATTTTCTTCCTTAAGTTTTTCTTTAGCGCGGTTTATTCGCTTGTAAATAACTTCTTTATTGGATAAAAAAGCATCTGCAATTTCACTTATTCCAAAACCACATAATAAATTCAGCGCCAATGCAATCTGAGCTTCATTAGAATTACAAGGATTGCAAACCGTAAAGATCATGGCAAGCTGACTATCGGCGATATTTTGTTCGGATAAATCAATGTCGATTTCCGGATTGTTTAACGGAGCGTTGTATTTTATTTCGGTAACAATTTTCTTTTCAAAAACATCATTTCGTTTAAAATAGTTCTTGGTTTTATTTTTGGCCACCGTATACAACCATGCAGTCGGATTCTCAGGAATTCCTTTTATCGCCCAGGTTTCGGAAGCAGCTAAAAACGTATCACTAACAATATCTTCGGCAATTTCAATATGATGAATGCCAAACAAACCACAAAGAACCGAAACGATCTTTTGGTATTCTGTTCGAAATAAATTAGGGATAAGTTCTTGTTCCATAGCTGGGAGTTATAAATTATGAATTATAAGTTATGAGTTACAAATGGAGTATTATAGTTAAAAGTACTCGGCAAATTATTTAACTCATAACTTATAATTTATAACCCATAATTATTTAGACCGCCATACGTATTTCTACATTTCCGCCGAAATTTAAAACCGGACAATCTTGTGCAATTGCGGCAGCTTCATCATAATCTTTGGCTTTAATGACAATTAATCCGCCAATAGATTCTTTAATTTCAACAAAAGGGCCATCGGTAATTCCTTTATTAGAAGTTACCAGTTTTCCTTGTCCGTCCCAGCGTTGTAAGGGTCTTGCCAGTTTATCCTGTGCCGCCAGACCTCCAAACCAGTTTTGCCATTGTTGTAAATGTTGCTGATATTCTTCGGGAGAAGGTTGTAGTTCTTTTGTAGAAAAATCTCTTCTGAAAATTAATATGAATTCATTCATTTTGTTGCGTTTTTATATGATTTTTAAAAAAGAGAAGCTGTTTTAATAAAGTCATAAATGTACTATTTTTCTATTAAAACAGCTCATTTATTTATCCGAACTGACCTACTCTGTAAGTACCCGGAGTATTGGCAAAAGCAATGTTAATGCGGTTCCATATATTGATTGTACCAATGGCAAGCGTTAAATCAATTAACTCTTCTTCAGAGAATTCTGCTCTTGCAATTTCGTAAATTTCATCAGGAACATCACAAGCATTTACTGCTTCTGCATAAGCAAGCGCAACTCTTTCACGTTTTGTGTAATATGGAGTTTCTTTCCAGGCACTTAATCCAAATAAACGTTGTGTAGTTTCTCCGTGCGCAATCGCTTCTTTTGAGTGCATGTCTAAACAATACGCACAGCTATTAATTTGTGATATTCTAAAATCTACCAACTCCAAAAGAGATGTTTCAAGTGTTGATTTTTTCAAATATCCAGTAATACCAAATAAAGTTGAGATTGCTTTTTGACCTTTTTCGAATACATTAATTCTAGTTTCCATTTTGTATAATTTTAAGTGTTTATACTCTAATGACAACTGAACTTTTGGAATTGGACAAAATTTTGAAAAAAAAGACAAAAAAAATTAAATCCCCAGTATTTGCTGGTTTAATTGAAGGTGTTCCAGCTTTTTACCTACTAAGGTTTTTTCGCCGACAGGCTTAAATCCAAGTTTTAAATACAGTTTTTTGGCATTCGGATTTTCTTCTTCTACAAGCAAGCCTAAAGTCTGATTGTTTTTATGTACAAATTCATCAATTAAAAAGCGAAGTATTTTTGATCCGATTCCTTTTCCCTGATGTTTCGGATTTACACCAAGAGAATCAATATAGAATTCTCCGCTTTGAGTTTCTTCTTCAGGATTAAAATCAGGATTAAAATGAGTTTTCACATAATCAATTACTGGTTGACGCAATTCAATTAAAGACGCACCATTATATAAATTAACTACACCAAGAATTTCATTCTCTTCTTCGGCCACATAACAATTCTGATAAGAATACTGATTGTTTTCTTTTTCGATGAAATACTGCAGAAAATCTTTCGCGGAAGCGTACTCTTTTTTGGCTATAAAATTATAAATGATATCTTCCATTGCCAGTAATAAAATAGGAGCAATTTGTGCGGAGTCGGAGTGGAGTGCTTTTCTGATGATCATTTTGTAGTACTTTTTGTTTAGCAAATTTACTTATAAATATTTTTTTTGCAGAGATTTAAAAAGAGTAAAGCTAATTTTTAACACATAGGCCTCTGAAGCGTGAAACAAAAAAATAGATGAAGAATTTGTACTGATATAGTATAAAATTATACCACTTATAAGATTCTGACCCTGCTTATCTTTGTAGTATACTTTTAATTTAAAATTGAAAAAAGATGAAAGCAATAGGATTTAAAACATCATTAAGCATAGAAGAAAAAGAGAGTTTTATCGCATTTGAAACTCCAAAACCAATTCCCGGAGCGCACGATTTATTAGTAAAGATTGACGCAATTTCTGTTAATCCGGTTGATTTTAAAATTCGCCAAAGTGCAGCAAAAGATACTGTTCTTGAAACGCCAAAAATTATCGGCTGGGACGTTGTTGGAATTGTGCAGGCTGTAGGAGAAAAAGTTACTTTGTTTGAAGTTGGTGATCCGGTTTATTATGCCGGAGATATTACCAAACAAGGTAGTAATGCCGAATATCAGATTATTGATGAAAGAATTGTGGGGAGAAAACCAAAATCGTTAAGTAATGAAGAATCAGCCGTTATTCCTTTAACTGCCTTAACCGCCTGGGAAATTTTGTTTGACAGAATTCGTATTAATCCCGAAAAAGATAAAGGAAAGTCGATTCTGATTATTGGGGGCGCAGGTGGAGTTGGATCAATAGCAATTCAGTTGGCCAAAAAAGTGGCTGGTTTAACTGTAATTGCTACTGCATCACGTCCTGAAACCATAGAATGGTGCAAGAATCAGGGAGCAGATTTTGTAGTAGATCACAAAGATTTAGTTGCATCCGTTCGAGAAGCAGGATTTGAGTATGTTGATTTTATTCTCGATTTTGTAGATACTAATGCCTATTGGGATATTATGGCAGAATTAATCAAACCACAGGGACATATTGCTTCTATTACCGGAAGCAGCGAACCGGTTACGTTAAATAAACTGAAAAGTAAAAGTGTTTCTTTTTCGTGGGAATTGATGTATACACGTTCAATGTTTCAGACAGAAGATCAAATCGAACAACATTATATTTTGAATAAAGTGGCCGATTTATTAGATGAAAAAGTTTTAAAAACTACTTTAAATATAACACTCAATGGACTTACGGCTGATAATTTGAAACAAGCACATCAGCTTTTAGAATCTGGGAAAACGATTGGGAAAATTGCGATAAAATTTTAAACGACTGGTTGTAAAGACATTCCGTTTAATTATCTGGAATTATTTTAAGCAATTTGTTTTTTTGAAACAAAATGTTGTATTTTAGTTTTCTTACAAAGTAGAATTGTAAGTAAATTTTAAAACCAAAACATAATTGTTATGATTTCAAAAAACACAGATTTAGGATTATTAGTATTGCGTATCAGCACTGGAGGTCTAATGCTTTTTCATGGTATTGCTAAAATCCTGCACGGAATTTCTTTTCTTGTAGATACTATGGGCGCATTTGGATATGCGGTTTATATTGGTGAATTTTTAGCACCATTGGCTATTTTACTAGGATTCCGTACCAGAATTGCTTCCGTTTTTTTAGCAATAACTTGTATTGTTGCTGTTGCAGTGGCACATTCGGCAGATATTTTTTCTATTAGTGAGCACGGTGGATATGCAAACGAATTACTGATGCTTTATCTTTTTGGTTCAATAGCATTATTTTTTACCGGAGCCGGGAAATTTGCCGTTTCTAAAAACAATCAGTGGGATTAACTAAAAGTTAGTTATAAATAAAAAAAGCGAGACCGTTTCTCTAAAAGAGGATAGTCTCGCTTTCTCAATTAAAATCAGAAATCAAATTAACCATGAGCAGCAACAGAAACGTCATTCCATTGTTCCCAGGTTGTTAGTTTTTGTTCGTAGTTTTGTTTTACAAAAGGTAATGCCACTCTTCCTAAAAGTAAACGTAAAGGAGGATTTTCAGTTTCAACAAGTTTTACAACAGCGGGAGCTGTAGCTTCTACTTTTCCGAAATCACTTTCTGCTTCAGAGAATGCTTTTTTAAGACCATCATAAGCCGGATTACTTTCGCTGCTTATTCCGGTATGCCAAATGTTTGACGCAAAACCGTTTGGTTCTAATAAAGTTACATGGATTCCGAATTGTTTTACTTCCGTTGCCAGCGTTTCACTTAAACCTTCCAAAGCAAATTTTGAAGCATTATAAAGTCCCATTGTTGGTAAAGTTGCTAAACCTAAAATCGATGAAACCTGAATAATGTGTCCGCTTTTTTGATTTCTCATAATAGGTAAAACCGCCTGAGTTAACCATAAAGTTCCAAAGAAATTGGTTTCAAATTGCTCTCTTGCTTCTTTTTCGTTTGCTTCTTCAATAGCGCCTGTTAGTGCATAACCCGCATTGTTGATTAAAATGTCTATTGAACCAAAGTGTTTTTGTACTTTTTGTACCGTTGCAAATGAATCTTCACGATTGTTTACATCTAGTTGTAAAGGCAAAATTGCGTCTCCGTATTTTGCTTTTAAATCGTTTAAAGTTTCGATATTTCTTGCTGTTGCAGCTACCTGATATCCTTTTGCTAAAAATGCTTCTGTCCAGGCTTTTCCAAAACCTTTAGATGCTCCTGTAATTAAAATTGTTTTTGACATGTTGTTTGTAATTAAATTATTTTTAATGCTTTATATTTTAGTTTTATATGACCGAACGGTCATTTTTATAGTAAAAAAAATTAGAGACTGTTTTGGTCTATTATCGTTTTAAGGGCTTTGGTGATCACTTTCATATTATTATTAGAACCCGACATTCTTGACATTAAATGTCCGCCTTCCATCATGGCAAACGATACAGTTGCAAATTCCTCAGCATTCCATTCCGGATTAAATTCACCATTAGCAATTCCTTTCGATATAATACCGACTAATAATTGCTGTGTAATTTTGATTCCGCTGTTTACTTTTTCCTTTACTACCGGATTGGTATCATCAGCTTCTGTTCCGAAATTTAACAAAGGACAACCTCCAGTAACAGGCGGATTTAACGGATTATTAAAAAAGTCGATATAAGCAAATAAGGCTTCTTTTGCTGTTTTGGTTTTACTCAAAACAGCCTGAAGTTTAGTACTCAGCGTTTTCATATTATGATCAACGGCAGCACAGGCAAGAACTTCCTTATTTTCAAAGTGCACATACATGCTTCCTTTAGATAATTTGGTGGCTTCCATAATATCGCTCATAGCCGTTGCAGCAATCCCTTTTGTATTAAAAATGGGAGCGGCTTTCTCTATGATAAATTGTCTGGTTTCTTCGCCTTTTGACATGATCGTTTTTATTTAACGGTACAAATATATGACCGATTGGTCAGTAAAACAAATTTTTTATGATTTTTTTAATGATCAGAGAGAATTATATCTTTTTTAGGTTTATTAGATTTGTTCATAACCAGCAGTAACAGAGGCAGTGTTATAGCGAAAAACAAGCCAACCAGAAAGAAAGCATCACGATAACTTAATAAGGAAGATTGTTTGGTAATAATGTTTTCCATTAGTTTTAGAGCTTTTGATCTTGCTTCATTATAGGCAAAACCTCTGCTTTGAAAATAACTGATATAAGCATTAATCCTGTTCATTGCTTTTGCATTATCTAAAGTTATATTAGAAACCAAAACATTTCGATGTTCTGCAAACCGATGAACAATGTATGTATTGATGATCGATACGCCAAAAGAACCTCCTAATTGTCGCATCATATTATTGAGTGCCGCACCCTGGCCAACATCTTTATCGTCAAGTGAAGAAACGGCAAGCATCGTTAACGGAACCGTTAATAAAGCCAAACCTAATGCTCTAAATATAAGAGCGCTTGCTACTTCAAAGGCACTGGTATCCAGAGATATTTCAGACATTCGCCAATTAAAATAAATGAATAAAAGAAAACCGGAAGCAATTATAATAACGGGTGAAACGCCTTTTTGTAATAAGGTACCACAGGTTTTTAAAGCAACCAACGCCAATATTGCACCGGGAAGAAGTAATAATCCCGTTTGATATGGAGAAAAATTAAGAAGTCGTTGCGCCACGACCGGACTAATATAAATAGAAATAAACATCCCGAATCCGGTTACAAAGGTCAAAATGGCGGCGATACTCAAAGACTTGCTTTTAAGCACCCGAAGATTAACTACAGGTTTATCTATTTTTAATTCCCAGTAAATAAAGGTAAGTAATGCGATAGCGGCAATAACACTTAATACGATAATATAACGTGTTTCGAACCAATCTTCGACTTCGCCTCTTTCTAAAACCGTTTGTAAGGCACCAACTCCAATTGCTAATAAAGCAATTCCTGTCCAGTCTACTTTTGAAATTTCTGGTTTTACTGGCGGTTCTTTTAAGAGGAAGAAACACGAAATGGCAACCAGAATCCCGATCGGAATATTGATTAAGAAAATCCATGGCCAGTCATAGTTTTCGGTGATGTATCCGCCCAATGTTGGACCAATAGTTGGACCAATAAAAATTCCGGCTCCAAATAATGCGCCTGCTGTTGATTGTTTGTCTTTTGGAAAAAGTTCAAATACAACTACCTGAGAGATTGATAATAATGCGCCACCGCCAATTCCCTGAAAGAATCTAAAAAAGACCAGCATCCAGATATTCGAGGAATGTCCGCACATAAAAGAACAGCAGGTAAATAAAATAACAGATCCAATATAATAATTTCTGCGTCCGAGGCTGGCGCTCAGGAAACTGGTAATCGGAATGATAATTACATTCGCGATAGCATAAGCTGTAATCACCCAGGAAGTATCTTCTAAGGTTGCACCGAGATTTCCGCTCATGTGCGAAAGTGCAACATTGACGATAGAAATATCAATAAGTTCCATAATCGCAGCAAGGATCACGGTAAAAATTAAGAGTTTGCGTTGTAAAGGTGTCATAATAATATTTTATACCGATTGGTATATTTTTAGAGATGAAAAAAGGCTTTAATTAAAGCACTTTTTTTACCACATTGGTTTTAAAAAGATTAGAATAAGCTCTGGCAATCAATCGGGTTTCTGCTTCATTCCAGATTTCGCATTGTGCATTTACAAATTGTTTTCCCTTTTTGATAATGGCTGTTTTGGCAATAATTGTATCGCCAACGTGCGCAGGTGCAAAATAGTCGATGTTAAGATTGATGGTCGTGTAAAAATGTTCTTCGTCTAATGAGAAAAGCGTAGCACCAATACAATCGTCGGCAATTGCAGCTGTAACGCCTCCATGCAGGGATTTTATTGGGTTTGACATTTCTTCCCGTACTACATATTTAAATGTAACAGTTCCGGGCTCAGCAACTAAAACAATAGGTTTCATCCATAACATAAATGGAGAAGGGGATGCTGTAAATTCTTTGTTTAAGTGATCCTGAAGCACTTGTAATCTTGTTTTCATTTTTAATTCGTTTTTAATTAATAGCCTTTCGACTCACTTTTTATTATTTATTATAAAATACCCGTTGGTTGAAATTATTTTTTTAACGCATAGAAACAATAGATTTTAGTTTTAAGTAAAAAAAGGTTAAAGAAAAAACTAGTTTTCACACATAGCTATGTTTATTTAAAAAAGTGAAACGCCTTTTGTAGACAAGAAAAACTATGTCTCTATGTGTTAAAATTAAATTTTGTTACATTTTACCCAACTGGTTATAAAATACCAATTGGTATGTTTTGTTAGATAAAAAAACAATTTTTGCATTGTTACTTTATTCTAAATCTTCTACAATTTTTTGAACCGAAACCATGACGTTCGACAAGTCATTTAAATTTCCGGTTAATTTGCTAATCATAACTGCGCCTTCAATTAAGGCGATTATGGTTAAGGCCGTTCTTTCGGTATTAATAGCTTTGGCTCTAAATTCTCCGTTTAAAATTCCTTGTTCGATAAAGAATACTATTTTTTCCTTCCAATAAATAAGGGTTCTCTCAGCGTATTTTTTAAGGACAGGATGCGTGTCGTCAGCTTCTGTTGCGGTATTTAGAATTGGGCAGCCGCCTTTTGTAACCTTTAAATGCGAATAATCAGAATAAAGTTTCGGATAAACCAGTAATTTATCTTTAAAAGTAGTTTGCTTGTCAATTTCCTGCGAAAAAGCATCTTGTAGTTTTTTGACATTAAATCGAAATGCCGCAATGGCTACTTCATCTTTATTTTCGAAATTACCATAAATACTACCTTTTGTTAATCCGGTACTATCTGTAATATCACTCATAGAAGTACCGCTATAACCTTTCATATTAAAGATTGGAGCCGTTTTTTCTATGATAAATTGTTTCGTTCTTTCAGCCTTACCCATGATTAATCTGATTTAAGACTGCAAATATATACCAATCGGTATTATTTGTTGTTATTTTTTCGAATTATTTTTAAATGAAGCGATTATGAGTCTTAAAGTTTCTCATTTTTATTTTTGATATGGTTGCGATGTGAGATACCCCATTTGATCATTTCAGCGATTATTGGGCCAAAAGACTGGCAATATGGAGTTGATTGATAAAGAATAGGAACGATTGCATCGCGATCTTCGGTTCTTTGGACCAGATTATTCAGTTCCATGTCTTTTAATTCCTTAGACAACATTCGGGACGTAATACCAGGGATACTTTCCTTAATATCTTTAAATCGGTTATTTCCGTTACAAATGGAATTAATGATCGGCAGTTTCCATTTTCCGCCCAAAACATACAAAGTATCCTGAAGCGCCTGAAATTCTTCTTTCTGGTTTCTTTCTGTTGGGATTGTTTTTTCTACCATATAAGTGATGTAAGGAATTTTAGTTTTAAGAATTATAAAAAATCTATATCAAGCAAGAAGAGAACTTTGTTTCTTAGTGCTTTCGTGGCAAAACTCTTCTAACAAAAATATTAAAAAGAAACCAAACCTACGACAGTTATTTGTTGCCAAAAAAATCATAAATAGTGTTTTAAATTTTTATTTATGTATTTAACTACGTAGTTTTGTTGTGTAAAATTTTAGAACCATGAAACCAGTTATTATTCCCATAGAAAACAAATACGAAAATGTCGTAGCCGATTTAATAATCAACATTCAGCAAAAAGAATTTAATGTTCCGATTACTTTAGCAGATCAGCCGGATTTATTCAACATACAGAATTTTTATCACGCAGGCGGTGGCGGATTCTGGGGTGCTTTTATAGACGACGAATTAGTTGGTACAATCGCTTTGGTTAAATTTGATACTCATGCCGCAGCCATAAGAAAGATGTTTGTAAAGAAAGAATTCCGCGGAAAAGAATTTGCAATCGCTCAGCAATTATTAGAGACTTTAATTGAATATTGCCGTACAAACGAAATCAATGATTTATATTTGGGAACGGTATCGTATTTAAATGCAGCTTTGCGTTTCTATGAAAAAAATGGATTTGTAGAAATTCAGAAAGACGCACTTCCGGGTAAATTTCCGTTAATGCATCCGGATAATACGTTCCGTCATTTAAACTTAAAGAAATAAGAAATGAATATTATAGACGAATCAGGTATTTTGGCCATTTCAACGCGATTACAACGCCTTAGCGAGCAATTGCGAAAAGATGGTGCGTTGTTTTATAAATCATACGGAATTGAATTTGAACCCAAATGGTTTCCTGTAATTTATACGCTGTATCATAAAGATACTTTGAGTGTAGTCGAAATTGCCAATGAAATAGGGTATACGCACCCATCGACTATAAGTTTGCTTAAAGAACTGGAAAAACAAAAACTGATTCGCTCTAAAAAAGATAAAATTGACGAACGTAAAAGATTACTTCAGCTTACTGCAAAAGGGCAGGAGCTTATCGAACAAATGAAACCGGTTTGGGATGTAATGAAAACGGTACTTACCGAAATCACCGATAATCAGAATAATTTGCTTCGCGCGATTGAAGAAGCAGAAAACAAAATCATGCATCAGAGTTTTCTGCAAAGAGCGCTTCAGTTGAAAGATGGAGCAAATTAATTATTTGTTGTAAAAATAAAATGTGAGAAGCAAAATGTACAATTGATACATTTTACTTCTCACATTTTACATTTAATTTAAAATGAAATTATTTCGTCACTTTTTTAAATCGCATCATTGGAACGTTGTTGGTAATTAAATTCAATTTTCCGTCTTTGTCAATAGAGTACGAATCGATTTTTTTGATTGTTGATGTAAAAACCTGCTCTCCGCCACCTTCACAGTACATCATAGTTGTTGGGCCTTGTTCGCCAAAAGTCAACGATTGTCCTTTTAAAGTATAAGTAGCAGTATATCCGTTACAACCCGCATTTCCGAAAACCTGTCCCGCTCCCTGATCAAATTTGATATACGGTTTTTTATCCGGAAATAAACCTTCAAAAGCAATACGCGGACCTGTAATATATTCCAATTCCCAGGTTGTATTGTAGATATCAGCAGTTTTTGTAGTGTCTTTCATCGTGTTACAAGAATTAAAAGATAGCGCTAAAACAGCAACGAATAATAGTACGAAGTTTTTCATAAAGTAAGATTTTAGAACATAAATTTAAAGATTTTTAATTGATTTTGCAGTAGAAAATGTATTAAAATTAACCTGTTCCGTAAAATTATAATGTTTTCGTAAAGTAAAAAACAATTGTTTCCATGTTTTGATGAAGCTACACAATCCCGTCCCGAAGCGTCGGGATCGGGAAACGCAGAGTTCGCTAAGGCATTTTAATTCTGAGACGAATCATAGTTTATATTAAGTTCGCAAAGTTATATCTAAATAAAGCTTTGCGGCCTTTTTTCATTTTAATGATTCTCAAAAAAAGCTTCGCGTGCTTTGCGCAAAATCTTTATGTTGGCTGCGGTAAAATTTATATAAGATTTACCCGTTGGGTGCAATTAAAATAGTATAAATTTTGACGCGGATTAGACAGATTCGTTATCACGAAAACGCGGACAAAAACGGATTTGTATAAAGAATTTAAAAAAAATCCGTTTTTGTCCGCTTTTTTACGAAGTAAATCCGTTTTATCCGCGTGCTATTTTATTCAAAGGAGCATTTTTAAATGTAATTTCACCCAACGGGTTAAGATTTTTATTTTCTACCTTCCTTATTTTATAAGCTAAAATGTGTTTTTGTGTATCTTTATAAAATAAAGTTATAAGAATGACCATTCAGCAATTAAAATATATTGTCGCTTTAGACGAAGAACGTCACTTTGCGCGCGCAGCCGAAGTTTGTATGGTAACGCAACCCGGATTAACGATTCAGCTTAAAAATCTCGAAGAAGAAATCGGAATCAAGATTTTTGATCGTAATAAAGTTCCGCTTACTCCTACAGTTCTTGGAATCGAGATAATCAACAAAGCCAAAAAGATTCTTCGTGAAGTAGATGAAATCAGAACTTTTGTGGTCAACGAAAAGAATCTTTTGGAAGGAGAGCTGAAACTTGGTATCATTTCGACATTATCACCTTATCTGATTCCGTTGTTTATTAATGCGATGAAAGAAACGGCTCCAAAAGTGCATTTTATAATAAAGGAAGCCAATACCGGACAATTGATGAAAGATCTGGAAACCGGAGCGCTTGATGTCGTTATTATGGCAACACCAACCGGAAACCCGAATTTAATTGAACATCCCATTTTTAAAGAACCGTTTGTAGCCTATTTAAATCAGACACATCCGCTGGCAAATGAAACTTTTTACGAAATGCAACCCGGAGATAAAACAGAGTTATTATTGCTGCATCATGAATTTTGCTACAACGCGCAACTTTTGGATATCTGCGGATTAAAATCATCCGATAAAATAAAAGAACAATTTACCTACGATATCAGTTCAATAGAAACTTTAAAAAATCTGGTTCGAGCCCATTTAGGATTTGCGATTATTCCGCAGCTTTCTATTTTAAACGACGCACCATCCGGACTTTTTAAACCTTTTAAAGAACCCATGCCGGTAAGAGAAATTAGTTTGGTGGTTTCAGATTCGTTTTCAAAGAAATTATTACTCGAAAAAATGAACGAAGCCATCTGGAATTGCCTTCCCGAATCACTCAAAAAAGATTTTGCGTACAGAAAAATACGCTGGAACGATTCGCCTTATTTTATTAAGGAAGTGAGTAAGTTTATGTAAAGGTTTAAATTCCAATGTTAAAAATTCCAAATTCCAATTGCTGCAAGAGGTTGGAATTTGGATAAACTACCTTTATTATCAAAAGTATATTTCCTCAATATTGTCATTTCGACGAAGGAGAAATCGCAAGCGGGATTCCGCAATGTATGTCGCCAATCTTTGTAGAGTTTCTCGTGGAGATTCTTCGTTCCTCAGAATGACACAATCCTTTATTATCAAAGAATGTTAGCACAAAATTGTCATTCTGAGGAACGAAGAATCTTCGCAAGTAACTTCGAATAGAATATCGCCAATCTTTGTAGAGTTTCTAGTGCGATTCCTCGTTCCTCGGAATGACACACTCCTTTATTATCAACGAGTATTTACGCAAAATTGTCATTTCGACGAAGGAGAAATCTTCGCAAGTAACTCCGGATAGAATGTCGCCAATCTTTGTAGAGTTTCTAGTGCGATTCCTCGTCCCTCGGAATGACAAAACTGATGTAATTTTTTGTTTTCCTAAGTGATCCCGATCCCGACGCTTCGGGACGGGAGAAGGACACACAAGAAACTCCACAAAGATTGTCGCCAATCCATGCAGAGTTTCTATTTAAATTTTTCATTCTTCAAAGTGCCAACATTGAGAAATATTGGAATTTGGAATTTTAAATTTGGAATTTATTTTTTCAAAACAGATGCTTCAATAATCACATTCGCCACTTTTTCAGGCTGAGAAATAAACACTACGTGACTTCCTTTTATTTCTGTAATTTTTGTGTTAGAACGTTTGTACATTGCGCGTTCAATTTCCGGTGCAATACTTTTATCTTCAGTTGCTACAATTCCGTAAGAAGGTTTAGTTCTCCAAGCCGCTTTTGTAATTGGTGTTCCAAAGCCTTTAGCGTAAAAAGTACCTTGCGAAGCATACATAAAATCAGCATCTTCTTTGCTTAAATCTCCTGCAAAACCAGCGTGGAATTTCGCTTTATCATAATAGGCGATACCTTTATCATCCGGAGCCAAAACACCATTTTCAGGAGCAGGAGGCGCAGTTTGAAGCCATTGCACAGAATTTTCGCCATTATCAGGTTGTAAAGCTGCAACATAAACCAAAGCAGCTACTTTTGGGTGATTTCCAGCCTCAGTAATTACAGTTCCGCCCCATGAATGTCCAACCAAAATTGTTGGTCCGTCTTGTTTGTCTAAAGCTAAATTTGTTGCTCTAACATCATCTTCCAAAGAGCTCAGCGGATTCTGAACAATCGTTACATTATAGCCTTTTTTAGTTAAAACCTGATACAAACCTTTCCATCCCGAACCGTCGGCAAATGCACCGTGTACCAATACGACATTTTTAATTTGTGGAGTTGCTTTTTGAGCGTTTGCATTTACTGATGTAAATAATAGAGCAAGAATTATTGCTGCGAATGCGAAATAGTTTTTAAATATTGTTTTCATGTGTAAAAAATTTTAGATTTTAGATTGTTGATTTTAGATTGAATAGAAATTCCTTTTTTTTGCAATCTTGTCATTTCGACCGAAGGGAGAAATCTTCGCAAGTAGCTCTACAAAGATTGATGACATTCTTTGAGGAGTTTCTATCGTGTCCTTCGACTTCGCTCAGGAGGACAAAACTTTGTGTCAAATTGGAATTTGGAATTTCAGTATTGGAATTTAATTTATTTATAATAAAGTGATTAATAATGTAATCTCAGTATTCAGCAATTTCGAAATCGGACAAATTTCTTTTGCTTTTTGAGCTGCTTTCTGAAAATCTTCTTCAGAAATTCCGGGAACTTTTCCGGTAAGTTCCAATTGGATTAAAGTAATAGTTCCGTCTTCAAAAGTTACTTTAGCCGTTGTATCTAAATCTTCCGGTACAAAACCAGCTTCAGATAATAAAAAGCTTAATTGCATGGTAAAACAGCCAGAATGCGCCGCTGCGATTAATTCTTCAGGATTGGTTCCTACACCTTGCTCAAAACGAGTTTTAAAAGATAATTGTGCATTGTCTAAAGTGGTGCTTTGAGTACTAATAGTTCCTTTTCCTTCCATTCCTGTACCTTTCCAGTTTGCGTTTGCTCTTCTTGTAAATTTCATGATTGCTAATGTTTTAAATTATTTTTTAAGATGTTCAAATCGTTTATTTGATTTTGATGAGACAAAGGTATAGGGAAGGTGTTTATTAATCAAATTAATAATTTTTAGTAGTTATAAAAATATTTTATAATCATTGATTTTATTGGGAAGAGATCAAAACTTCGGACATTAACTTTTTTCTCTGAAAATTGAAATGTTATAGAAAAAGGTGGGATTTTGGTTTCAAATTAGAATTTGAAACCAAGTAAACAGCCAATTAGTAGTTTTAGTTATTGCTTGAATTTAATTTTATGCTATTCAATTTTATAGGATATATCAGAAGAATAAATTTTGAATGATTAATCTAATTTTTTAATTTATGAAAAACGCTTTTCTAATCGTTGCAGCTTGTTTGAGTACGATTTTGTTCTCCTGCAAAAAAGATAAAGATCAGGTAAGTTCAGAATCCGGGAAGTCTGAAACTGCTGACACTACATTAATTGCCGATAAAGGCTGGCCACGTGAGGCCGAAAACAATGGTGCCAAACTTGTGTACTATCAGCCTCAGGTAGATGACTGGAAGGATTTTAAAGAAATAACAGCCCGAGTGGCTTTTTCCCTAACTCCAAAAGACGGAAAACAAGTTGTAGGCGTGGCTTCTATAAAAGCAGAAACATTGGTAGATAAAGATAATCGAAATGCTTTTATTAAAAACCTTCAGGTAACTGATATACGATTTCCTGCTTTGGACAAAAAACAAGTTCCGGAAATGGAAAAACTATTTAAAGAAACACTACCACAAAGTGGAGATCCTATTTCTGTAGATCGTATTCTGGCAGATTTAAGTCATACCAAAAGTCCGCCGAAGGGAATCGTGGCTAAAAATGATCCTCCTGCCATTTTTTACAGTACCAATCCGTCGATTTTGTTGATCGTGCAGGGAGAACCGGTTTTGGTTCCAATAGATAAATCAGATATTCAATTTGTGGTCAATACAAATTGGGATGTATTTTATGATAAAACAGGAAAAGATTATTATTTGTTAGCCGAAAATATCTGGTTGACTTCAAAAAATATTCAGGGTAAATGGACAAAAACAACCAAACTGCCTTCGGGTTTAAGCAATTTGCCTTCGGGAGAGAATTATGATGATGTTAAAAAAATGATTCCGCCACCGTCTTCGGGAAATGCTCCTGAGGTTTTCTACAGTAATAAACCAGCGGAATTAATTGCAGTAAACGGGAATCCAAAATTTATTAAAATTGATGGAACCAAATTAATGTATATTGACAATACCGAGAATGATATTTTTGCCAATGAAGCTGATGGACAGTATTATGTATTACTATCAGGAAGATGGTTTAAATCGAAAGAACTTACGGGACCTTGGAGTTATGCGGGAAATAATCTTCCAGCTGATTTTGCCAAAATTCCTAAAAATTCACCTCGCGCTAATGTCCTGGCTTCTGTACCAGGAACACAAGAAGCTAAAGATGCTGTAATGCTGGCGCAAGTTCCTACAACAGCCATTTTGAAAAAATCGGAAGCCGAAGCTAAAGTAAAAGTAAGCTACGATGGTGGTACAGCTCAGTTTAAACCTATTGAAGGTACAAAAATGCAATATGCAAGCAATACTCAGGAGAAGATTATAAAAGTAGGTGACTTGTATTATTTATGTTTTCAGGCCGTTTGGTTTATGTCCACAAGTCCTAACGGACCTTGGAAAACAGCCGATTCTGTGCCGAAAGAAATTTATACTATTCCGCCAAGTTCTCCCGTATATAATGTGACGTATGTTACACAAACCACAACCGATACAACAGTCGAAAGTAGTTCTACTGCAGGCTATTTAGGCGCTTTTATTATTGGTGCAACATTTGGCGCAATCTTGACTTATGGCACAGGATGGTATTACCCGCCTTATATGTATTACGGTGGCTTATATCCAATTTACCGTCCGTATCCTTATGCGTACGGAGGTGGAGCGGTTTACAATCCGTGGACGGGTGGTTATGCAGCCGGAAGACGTGTTTACGGCCCTTATGGTGCTGCGGGAACTTCGGCATGGTATAATCCGGCAACGGGAAGATACGGACGTTCTGCAAGTGTACAAGGCTGGTATGGCGGTCGTACTGCCGCAAGTACCTATAATCCGTATACAGGAAATTATGCAAGAACCAATCAAGGACATAATGCCTATGCGCAATGGGGACATTCTGCTGCTACAAATGGAAATCAATGGGCGCAAAGCGGACATATTACAACCCGACGCGGAACAGCAGTTGCTTATCAAACTTCGGGTGGAAAAGAAGGTGTAATTACACATCACCGTGGCGGAGGAACAACCGTACGTACCAACAATAACCTATACGCAGGACATGACGGACATGTATATAAAAAAGACGCTAACGGAAACTGGAGCCATTACAATAACGGAAATGGTGGCTGGACGCAAGCAGGAACTTTAGGTTCATCCAAAAAAACAGGTGAAGGAATCCAAAATAGAGCAAATCAGGGACTTGGTGCCAATGGAGCAGGGGAACGCATTCAGCATGATAAACCAAATGAAGGTCTTGGAGCAAATGGAGCAGGAGAACGTATTCAGCGTGATAACTTACCAGGTGCCAATCAAAATTTAGGTGGAGAAACCCGAATGGGAGACAGAGCACAAGGCGATAATTTCAATAGACCAGAGCAAACTTTAGGACAACCAAATAAACCGCTGGGAGAAGCAGGTCGTCCTGATATTACAAACGATCTTGATCGATCTGCTATGTCCAGAGACCGCGGCGATATGCAAACCCGAAATTTCCAAAACTTTCAGCATCAAGGTGGCTTTGGTGGTGGCGGATTTAGAGGCGGCGGTGGCGGCGGTTTTAGAGGAAGAAGATAAATAAAAGTAGAGGGGTAATTTTAATTCAAAAAAAATCAGGAATGGGATTAGTAAATTCCAGACCTGATTTTTTTATTCATTACATCATGATAACTAAATTAATTTTACCTTTAAGAGGAATAATGAAAACTTAATGGCTTTATTTTGATATGTTTATAATGTTGAAGCTGTTTTGTAGAATGAGATAGTAATTTCAAAAAATGGGATCAATGAGCAATTATAAACTTCTACTTTTCTTTTTATTAGCGGCACAAATAGTGTTTGGACAAAACAATTCAGACTTCAGTTTAAAACAATTGAGTAAGCAGCATCAGTTTATTAAAATGGATAGTCTTAATACTATAGAAAAAGGTAAAGACTATTATTTCTACAAAGGATTATTTGCCAATGTGTGCAATAAACCGAAGTTGTCGAATGCCTATCTGGACAGTTTGAAAAATAACGAACTAATTAATACGAACGAATTTGCTAAGCTAAAGAGAGATAATTACATAAAGCTCTTTAATTATAATATGGCTTATACCGCTTCTAAAGTACTCACGATAAAATTTAAAGATCATCTCACAGAAGACGAACTTCTCGACGAATTAAATACACAAAGAATCTGGCAGTCTTTAAGAAGTACCCGCGCCCAGAAGATCGAGAAGTTCTCGACAGTTACACTTGCTACAATAAAAGACAAGGCGGGTTTAATTACAACAGAAGTTAAGGGAAATGATACCGAATCTAATTTTGTTTTTGATACCGGAGCTGGAATTAGTTGTGTTACAGAAGGTATGGCAGAAAAAATGGGAATTAAAATCCTGCCCGATAATAACATTTCGGTGGCGAGTTTTACAGGACAAAAAAACAAAGTTCAAATAGGCGTTGCTCCGGAAATTACTTTGGGTGAATTAAAAATTCATAACGCTATATTTTTAGTATATCCCGACACCGCATTTACATTTGCAGATGGTGCGTATGTGATTAACGGAATTATTGGTTTTCCTATCGTAAAGGAGTTAGGAACGATTACCATTGAAGAAAATAAACTTACGTTCTCAAAAGATGTAGAAGCAGATAAAAACGAGAAGAACTTATTTGTAGATGAACTGAGAGCCATCGTAATGTTAGGATATAAAGGTAAAACCCTGCCATTTAATTTTGACAGCGGCGCAAAGGTTAGCCTCTTTAACAAAACATTTTATGAAACCTTCAAAGATAATCTTGACGGTATTGGTAGTTTAGAAACAATTAAATCCTCTGGTGCCGGAGCAGAAGTAGTTTCGACAAAAGTATGGGTTGTAAAAGACCAGGAAATATACCTTGGAAAAAAGAGAATACTACTCCCAAAAATGGAAATTGACCAAAATGATTATGGTGTTTATGGTGCAGTAAATTTTGGAAATATTGGTCAGGATGTACTCGGACAATTTAAAAAGGTGGTGATTAGTTTTGATGGGAATTATTTAAAATTGGAGGATTAGGGGTTTTAGGTTTGCATTGTGCCGAATGTGTTTTGAATTGTGACTTAAAGAAGAAAGAGACAGTTCAGTTCTTTGGTGGAGTATGTTTCTAGCTAAAGAAGAATTTTACTTCAAAGGTTACTTTGCGTTCAATAGCGACACGTCTGTGCTGGCAGAGAAAATGAAAATTTTGAAAATTTTGTTAATCAGGTATATCTACGTGATTTTTAAAATTTTCAAATCGTTACTTTTGAAAAAAAAGACTTCTGTACGGTTTTCCGTAAAAAAATAATAATTTATTTTTTTTATTTTGGTATTGGATTCTGACCCAAAGAAATAATATAAAATTCACATTGAATGGATAAAACTAGTATTGCCAATGATTTAAATTATCTAAATGAAGAAAGAGTAAAACTTTGGGGTAGATTAACACAATTAGAAAAAGAAATAGAACAGAAAACTTCTGATTTTGAAAAAGATGCTAAACAATCATCTAGAAAGGCTTCTGAATTTAGAAATAAAAGTAATGAAGCTAAAGATTTAGCGATTCAGAATGCAGAAATTTCAGCTGAAAAGGTAAAAGAAGCTAAACTTTGTTTAACTAATATTAAATCATTAGAAACTAAATCAGAAACTAGTTTTAAGAAAATTGACAGATTTACAGTTGATTTAGATATTCGTTCAAAAAAGATCGAAGATACTATAGCTACATTAGAAGAAAATTTTGAGAATAATGAAATACTAGTTGAAAAACTTGAAACATTAGAAGGGCATTTTGAAAGTGGAGAAGAAATATTTGGTAAAATAGAAACTTTACAAAAATCTATTCAATCAAGAAAGAGAGATATTGATAATCTTCATAGGGAACTTTTTGGTTATCTAGAGAAAGAAACTAATGAAGAAGGCGTTGAAGTAGAAACAAGAGTTGAAGGATTAAAAGATCAAATCCAAAGTACTTATGAATCATTGGAAGAGGATTTGTCAAGTTTGGAAAAAGATGTTTTGAATATAAGGAGAGAAACTTTAGATAATTATAAAACCTTTATAGAAGAAAAGGAAGCTGACTATTTAGAGAAAGAAAATAAGTGGAATACAGATTATGATTCTGTTCTGGACAAAATTAATAAATTACTTCCCAATGCTTTAACTACTGGTTTGTCATATGCTTATTCTGAAAAAAGAAAAAGTGAAATAAAAGATAGTAGGAAATTTGCAGGTAATTTTAAACAGGCTGCTTTGGGATTAGTAATAGTTTCTATTATTCCTTTTATTTTAAGTGTTTTTTTTATTTTTGAAGGTAAAACCTTAATTGACGTAATTGAATATAGCCCAAGATTTGTACTTGCAATAATTCCTTTATATATTCCTGTTTTATGGATAGCATATTCATCAAATAAAAAATTAAATCTATCGAAAAGATTAATTGAAGAATATACTCATAAAGAAGTTTTGAGTAAAACTTTTGAAGGTTTATCGCATCAAATTAATTCAATTGAAAATGAAGATATATCAAATGATCTAAGAGTAAAATTACTATATAACATTTTGAGCGTAAGCTCTGAAAATCCAGGTAAACTAATTTCTGATTACAATAAATCTGATCATCCATTAATGGATGCCCTAGAAAAAAGTGCAAATTTATCGGATGCTGTAGAAAAACTTGAAAAAATTCCTGGATTATCCAAAATCGCAAAAATATTGGATAGTAAATCAAAAAAAATTTTAAAAGAACAAGCTAATAAAATCGATGATACTCTAGGTGAAATAGTTGAAGAAACTTTAGAATAATATTATGCCAAAATTCTCCGTAAACTACAATAAATCGTTTGAAAGACTTATTGAAAAGCTTCAACTTCTTTTAAAAAATGAAGAAGGATATCTTACTTGTAATAATAATCAAGGAGATTTTCAAGTAAAAACTCCTATCGGAATTTTTAAAGGAAGTTATATTTACAGAAACCAAATAATTTCAGTTAATCTTATAAAGAAACCTTTTTTTATAAGCTCTGGATTAATTGAAAATGAAGTAAAAAAATATCTATTAGAAAATTGAAGACAATTTACAATTTAACAATCAGAAAAATTAGTGCAATTATCTTATCAGGTTTGAGGCTTTTTTTATCAATTTTATTAAAACAAATCAGCAAGATGTTATTTTTTTTTAAGAGTAATTCTTTCATAATTTTTTCTTGGATAATTTTGGTTCTAATAACAATACTTTTTCAAGGCAAAATATCAAGTTTTTTAGCTGAAAATAGTGTCATTAATCATCAAAATGCTAAAGAGAACTATTTTCAAATTGCTTTTATAATATCAATAGTTATAATTCTTATCCGCTATTTATGGTTTTTAATTAAAAATTATAGACTTGCGCGTAAAAATAATTTCATAGTTTTTTATCTAGCTTTAATTTATTTTTCTTTTAGAATTAATAATACTGATTCTTTATATTTTTCGTACTTGAGTGTGAAGAATAATTTATATTATGCTGATATTATACTGTTAATTGCATTTTTATCTCTTTTATTATTTCTTCGAAATCTATTTTTTCAGAATGGGAAATTATATGATATTCTAAGTAATTGGTTTAAGATTGATGGTAAAGAAGATAATTTTTCATCATTTTTAATAGAAGATACTCCACATGATAAGACAGAGGTTAATGACAATGAAAAATTAATAGAGGTTGTTATTAAGGCTATTTTAAATTTAAGACCCAAAAGTTCATTTATAATTGGAATAAATTCAATGTGGGGCTTAGGAAAAACAAGTTTTTTGCAAAGACTTGAGTATAAATTACAATCTGAACAATATACAAATGAATGTAAACCTATTTCTTTTTGGTTTAATGCTTGGCAACATCAAGATGAAAAGTCGATAATTAATAATTTTTTCAATCAATTAAAAACGGAGCTTTCCGAGTTTTCTGGAGATTCAAAAAATTCTATTGAAAACTACTTAAAGGAAATGTTTGCTTTAGTAGATAATAAATATTTTAATGTATTTAAATCGATAACTGAAGGTCTTTTTTCTAATGTAGATTCGATAAAAGATTCATATGAAGAGATAAATAATATTATTAAAAAAATCGATAGGAAAATAATTGTATTTGTAGATGATATAGATAGATTAAATAAAGCTGAAATTCTTGAAACGTTAAGAATACTTAGGAATATTGCTGATTTTAAAAACATAATTTTTATTTGTGGTTTTGATCGGCAATATGTTATTCAGCAATCTCAAATTGATAATTATTATTTAGATAAAATATTCAATTTAGAAGTTAATTTAAATAATCAAAATCAAAAGAGTTTTATTATTTATTTAAATGAACTAATAGAGAACTCGCTGGGTTACAATAGTGCTGATAAAAAGTTATTAATTAAAGCAATTAATGAAATTTTTTATAATGATGATGAATATTTTGATTCCATTTCTGATAACGCAACTCAACTGCAAATTGATGAATTGGAACGACTTAATATAGTACCTTCGTTTTTCTTCGAATCCAGAAGAGATGTGAAAAAGTTTTTTAATGAGTTGTATATAAATATTAGAACATTAGAAAAAATTGATGACATAGATTTAGGAGATTATTTAGAATTGAGATTGCTGCTTTTTAAGTATAAATGGATGTATAAAAATTTTTCTTCAAAAAGAATTGGATCATGGTTAGGAACTGAAAGCAAACTTAAATTTAAATCAACAAATATCGAAAGTCTCTACATACCTCTTGAAACTGATAAAAGAGATAGAATTATAATTTATTCTTTTCTTAAAAAGATGTTTCCAAATGATGATATAGTAGATGATCCAAAAAGGATTTATGTTAAAAGATATTTCCCTATTTATTTGAAAAATAATGTTTTTAATGAATCTTTTTCATTTACTGATTTATATCGTGCTATAGAAGAAATAAATGTTGAAAAGTTGATCTATGATAAGGTGTTAAATAAAGAAAATGAGGAGTTTATTAAAAGTGATATAAAGTATTTTATTACGAATGATGATAATATACAAGATGTTAATCAATATAAACAAGTTATATATTTATTAAAAAAAGAATTGCTTGGCTATTCGAAAGCATTGGAAATTCTTAATATTATTTATTTAGGAGAAACAAAATTTCAAATAGAATTTGAAGAATTATTAGATATTATTTTTACTAATTCGAATGATGCTTTCGGAAGATTCCTTAGTGAACTTAGTTTTTATTATTCTAAAGTACCTAATAATGTTTCGGCACTAAATGAAATTAATTTTGGAAGCTATATAAGTTCAAGAAAGATTAATGCTTTAAGAGTCCTTACAAAGTCAAAAATAAAGGAAATTCTATTTAAGGTTCTTGATAGTGATATTAATAATGATCAAAGCAGACCTATTGATTTATCAATTTTTTTTAACGCTTTTTATGAAAGGTATTATGTCTTTTTTCAATTTGGCGTTTTACTCGAAGAATTTAAGGTAATTATTAAGCAATTTATCGATGATAATTTTACAGAAATTTTTCTTGAAAACTCACCTTCAGAAACTATTAAAAAAATTGATATAATTCGTATTGCGAACATTTTTGAAGACTTGGATGAAAGAGAGAAAATAATTAAGCAAGCTGAATTGTATTCAGAAGATAGAGAAACATGGCATAATTATGATTTAAATATAAAAGATTATGCTATAAAAGGATTAAATAATTTTATTGATTATCTTGAAAAAGTAAGAGAATCGGAATTAATTATCACATTAGATTCTGAATTAGAAAATTTCTTAATATATATGTATACATATCAATCAAAACAATTTTCTAATGCTCCTTCAGGGGATGAAATAGAAGAATTTAAAAATAAAAATAAATGATAGAAATTATTGATCAAGAAATAAGTAAGCAGCTTAATCTAATTCAAAAATTCACAGAAGAATTGCATTTTCAAGAGGTTTGCCAATTTGAATTAAATGAAAAGTTAGAAAATATTCCATGGGAAATACTGATAAATTCAGGTATTTATCTTTTAGAAGTAAAAAATAGTAATAATTATTCCAATTTTGAAGAATGGTTAGCTAATTTTAAAATGAGATGGGAACATGAAGATTATTTAAGAAAATTTACACCTAATTTTAAACTAAAAAGAATTAAAGCGCATAATGAATTGAAAGATTGGATACCATTATATATAGGAAAATCTAAAAATATGAAATCGAGGTTGTATGATCATATTTATAAAGATATAAATAAAACAACATTTGCGATGAAACTTTTGGCTAGAGAAAATATGAAAAATGAAATTTTTAAAATAAGTGTTATAAATCTTGGTCTAAAAAATTACAATACAATAATTCCTCTTATAGAAAACGAATTAAGAAATAGAATAAATCCACTTATTGGAAAGCAATAGTTTTTAGATAAAATTTGTTTGAATTAATTATTGCGTAAAGTTTTAAGAAGACAACTATAGTAGACTTGAGCGAAACAAAAAAACAAAACCCTCAATCTTCTTTCAAAAGATCAAGGGTTTTAATTTTTTTTTTAAGAAACCTTATTCTAGATCCAGATAGGGATTTAGGGTTTCGGCTAGTTCATTGAGCCAATAGAAGTTGTCTTTTAGTTTGGCTTCTTGCAGAACGTTTTCTTTGTCGTTCATCACTTCTAATGCGAGGGTGAAATTTACCTGCCTTAGCGCTTTAGCCATAGACTGCGGATCTATTCTGTCGTTGAAGAAATTCATTAGCCTGATTTCGGCTTCTTTTGAAAGGGTGTTGGTACTCATAACTCTGTAATTTAGGAAATATAAAACCCATGTAGTTAAGGTGTCCTACGCTTACAGAAGCGTTACGGTTGTTTCCAATACCGCCACCATACCACATGGGCAAAAGTTTTTTTGATATCATAATTCTGTAATTTAGGACAGTAAAGATATCAAAAAATGTTTTAAAAAATAAGAAAAATATTACTTTTAAATATTCGGTTCTAAATTAAATTTTCACAAAATCTTCTTATGAAAATGAGTGCCCTAGCCCTGATGGGAAGGAAAATCCTTTTGTGGTGGTGTTCAACACAAAAGATTTGGAAGGACAGCAGGAAATAGCTCCTAAAATTATATACGAATATATGAAATGGAAATTTAAGCTTAAAATTGTCTTTAGAATTTTATAACAGTATACTCGATGATACCGCTAAAAAAGCAATATGTTTTGAGATTTAACTTTGTCCCATTAATTTAAAACATATAAAAATGGACAATTTAAAAGATAAAGTAGCAGTAATAACAGGCGGAAACAGTGGTATTGGTTATGCAACTGCAAAACAGTTAAAAGAGCAGGGCGCTCAGGTTATTATTACCGGTAGACGAAAAGAAGCGATTGAAAAGGCGGCGTTGGAATTGGGCGTTACGTCGGTTGTGGCAGATCAGTCAAATGTTGGTGCTATTGAGGAATTGGTTGCAAAAGTAAAGCAGGATTTTGGTACGGTTGATATTCTGTTTATCAATGCCGGAATCGCAGGTTTGAGTACGATTGAACAAACTTCGGAGGAATTGTACGATAGTATTATGAATGTCAATTTGAAAGGGGCATTTTTTACGCTGAGTAAATTTATTCCGGTTTTAAAAGATGGTGCTTCGGTGGTGTTTCTTTCTTCGAATACTGCGAGTATGCCGGGACCTGGATCTTCGGTTTATTCTTCGAGTAAAACAGCTTTGAATTCGGTTATGAAATCGGCTGCTTTGGAATTGGCGCCACGAAAAATCAGAGTGAATTCGGTTAGTCCGGGACCAACAGAAACCGAGGTGATGAAGAAAGTAGGTTTAGACGAATCAACCGTAAAAGGTATTATGGATGTCGTGGTTGAGAAAGTTCCGCTTAAAGAAATGGGCAAGGCTGAAGATGTTGCCAAAATGGTTTCGTACCTAAGCAGCGACGCAGCAAAATTCATAACCGGTGCCGATTTTATTATGGATGGGGGAATGGTGTTGGCTTAATTTTGTTTCAGGTTTCAAGTTTCAAGTTTAAAGTTGATAATTGGAACGTTGAAAGTTTAACCGCAAAGTACGCTAAGGTTTACGCAAGGTTCGCAAGGTTTTTTTCTCGCAAAGTCGCGAAGCCGCAAAGCCGCAAAGTTTTATATTCTTTGCGACTTCGCGACTTTGCGTGCATTTTAATTCAGTTTTGTTCGTACAGCTTTGCGAACTTTTGCACTTTTTTAAAGGCACAGTATATAAAAGGTCTTAGCGCCCTTTGCGGTTAAACTACCCATATTCAACATGGAAGGCTGTATAATTTAACCGCAAAGACGCAAGGTTCGCAAAGTTTTATTTACAAAGCTTTGCGAACTTTTGTACTTTTTTAAAGGCACAGTATATAAAATATCTTAGCGTGCTTTGCGGTTAAACTACCCATATTCAACACGGAAGGCTGCATAATTTAACCGCAAAGACGCAAGGTTCGCAAAGTTTTATTTACAAAGCTTTGCGAACTTTTGTACTTTTTTAAAGGTACAGTACATAAAATATCTTAGCGTGCTTTGCGGTTAAACTACCCATATTCAACATGGAAGGCTGCATAATTTAACCGCAAAGACGCTAGGTTCGCAAAGTTTTATTTACAAAGCTTTGCGAACTTTTGTACTTTTTTTAAAGGCGCAGTATATAAAATATCTTAGCGCCCTTTGCGGTTAAATACGCACATTTCAACATAACTTAAGCATTGTCCATTTCACCTTGAAGTTTGTCCGTTTGGACTGTTTTCTGATTTCGTAAGAAGGGTTATCGATCTACTTTTGACAAAGAAATTAACCGATAACAATAATTTTAAAATCAAAAAAATGAAAACATTTCAAATAAACAAACAGCTTTTTTTAAATGCATTTGCAGCAGGAACTTTTATTTTGGTGGCATCAACTTCTTTTGCACAGAATAAAGAGAAACAATCAAAAACAGATGCTTCTTTGGTACGGCCGTATCATATTAGCGTTCCGGAAGAAGCGATTACAGATCTTCGCAATCGTGTAAACGCTACAAGATGGCCAGATGCAGAAACGGTAACCGACCAATCGCAGGGTGTAAAATTAAATCAGATTCAGGGTCTTGTAAAATATTGGGGAACAGATTATGACTGGCATAAAGCAGAAGATAAACTAAATGCGCTGCCTCAGTTTGTAACCAACATTGACGGATTGGATATTCAGTTTGTACATATCAAATCGAAGCATAAAAATGCATTGCCATTGATTATTACGCATGGCTGGCCGGGATCGGTTTTTGAACTTCTTAAAGTAGTTGGTCCGCTTACAGATCCAACTGCTTATGGCGGAAAAGCCGAAGATGCTTTTGATTTAGTGATTCCGTCAATGCCGGGTTACGGTTTTTCTGAAAAGCCAAAAGGAACAGGCTGGGGACCTGAGAAAATAGGAAGCGCATGGGATGTTTTAATGAAACGTCTGGGCTATAAATTTTATGTTTCGCAAGGTGGTGACTGGGGTTCTGTAATTGCAGATGCCATGGCACGTCAGGCTCCGGAAGGTTTATTGGGAATTCACGTAAATATGCCGGCTACGGTTCCGGCGGATATTGCTAAAGCATTGAAAGATGGTGATCCCGCTCCTGCAGGATTATCTGTAAAAGAAAAAGCAGCGTTTGCTTCGCTTAATAAATTATACACAAAAGGCGGCGGATATGCCGGAATGATGGTGACACGTCCGCAGACTTTAGGTTACGGACTTACGGATTCTCCGGTTGGTTTGGCTTCGTTTTTCTTAGATAAATTCAACGATTGGACGTACAGCGGTGGAAATGCCGAAAAATCACTTACCAAAGATGAAATGCTGGATGATATTTCTTTGTACTGGTTGACGAATACGGCCAATTCTTCGGCGCAATTATACTGGGAGAATAACAATAACAACTTTAATGCTCTGGAACAAAAAACTGCCGATATAAAAATTCCGGTTGCCATTACGGTTTTTCCGGGAGAGATTTACCAAGCGCCAAAAAGCTGGGCCGAAAAAGCATACAAAAACCTGTCTTACTATAATGAGGTAAACAAGGGCGGACATTTTGCTTCTTGGGAAGAACCACAAATTTTTACGGTTGAACTTCGCTCTGCTTTCAAAGGATTAAGAGGGAAACATTAATTCTGTAATTTATTAAACACATAGAAACATAGATTTATTTTCAACGCAGAAAAGGTATTTGAAGAAATCCAGATTTCGACACATAGTCCCGATCCCGAGACTTCGGGACGGGATGTATTTAAATAAGTGAAACGCCTTGTTAAGCAAAGTAAAACTATGATTCTATGTGTTAAGACAACAACGATAACAAATAATTTATTTAATAAAAATATTATGAAAACAAATAAAAACTTCGGATTAAACATTATTGCTATTCTTGCTTTCGTGGCCTTATTTTCAACTGGTGTTTCGGCGCAAGGAATAAAACGAACTGATTTGCAAAAACACGATTTAAGTATTCCGGGACATGAAACCGTTCAGGCACGTATAGACTTTGATGGTCATGCAGCATTTGGGAAACATTACCATCCGGGTGAAGAAGTAATTTATGTTCTGGAAGGTACATTAGAATATGAAGTAGAAGGTAAGGGAATTGTAACACTAAAAGCGGGAGAAGTTCTTTTTATTCCGGCTGGAGTGGTACACTCGGCAAGAAATAATACCAGCGTAAAAGCTTCTGAACTGGCGACTTACATTGTAGAAAAAGGAAAACCGATTTTAACTTTGAAAAAATAGTTGAAATACGGGTGGTTTAACCGCAAAGAGCGCTAAGATTTACGCAAAGCTGTGCGTAATTTGACCACAGATTAAACGGATCAAACGGATTAACACTGATTTTAAAATCCTTTTTAATCTCATAATCTGTGGCGAAAGATTATACACAAAGCCTTGCGAACCTTGCGGTTAAATCAGCACGTTTGATGCATAACTTATAATTTATAATTCATAACTAAACCATTGTCCATTTCACCCTTTACTTTGTCCACTTGAGCTTTTTTCTCCTTTTAAAACGAGGATTGCCGAGATATCTTTGACAAAGAAATTAACTGATAATCAACTAATCAATAAAACAAAAATTATGAAAACGCTATTAAATATTACAAACAACATTTCAGCAAAATTGGTTTTAATCGCAGTACTTTTTTTGAATGTGACTTTCACCAACGCTCAGGCTCCGAAACAAAATACTATCGAAGTAAATAGTTCTCTTGGAACTCTAAAACAAGTTAATGCCGGTTTATTAAACGTAGGATATACAGAAGCTGGTCCATCAACAGGAACTCCGGTGATTTTACTTCACGGCTGGCCTTATGACATTCACAGTTACAATGAAGTAGTTCCAATTTTGGTTGCAAAAGGATATCACGTTTTTACTCCTTATTTAAGAGGATTTGGAACTACAACTTTTCTTTCTAAGGATACTTTTAGAAACGGTCAGCAAGCGGCACTGGCAAGCGATATAATTGCTTTTATGGACGCTTTAAAAATTGATAAGGCCGTAATTGGTGGATTTGACTGGGGTGCAAGAACTGCGGTAGTAGTATCGGCTCTTTGGCCGGAACGTGTAAAAGGTTTGGTATCTGTAAGTGGTTATTTGGTGGTAAATCTTGAAGCAAATTTAAAACCGCTTCCTCCAACAGCAGAATTAGGATGGTGGTACCAATATTACTTTGCAACCGAAAGAGGTAAAGTTGGATATACTCAAAATACATACGATTTTAATAAACTAATCTGGAAAATTGCTTCTCCGCTATGGAATTTCGACAAAGCAACTTACGATCAAACTGCGCAGTCTTTTGACAATCCGGATCATGTGGCAATCGTGATTCACAATTACAGATGGAGACAATCTCTTGAAGGTGGGGAATCTAAATATGATGCTTTAGAAAAACGTTTGGCAGCAAGACCAGAAATTAAAGTTCCAACGATTACTATTGGTTCTGACTTTGATGGCGCTTTCGCGGATGGAAAAGCGTATGCCAACAAATTTACAGGAAAATACGAGCACAGAATATTAAAAGGTATCGGACACAACGTGCCACAAGAAGATCCGAAAGCATTTGCTCAGGCAATAATTGATGTTACTAAATAATCTTTGATAGTGGGTAAGAGGCTAGAAGAAAGAAGTTAGAGACAAGAGATAAGAGGCAAGAAGCAAGAGATAAGAAGCAAGAAGAAAGAGACAAGATTAAAGTAGCAGGTTCATGTCAAATCTTGCCTCTTGCTTCTTCAATCTTCAATCTTCAATCTTTCATCTCACAATTTCACAATTTCACAAACAAATAAAAAAATAAAACAAATGAAAAATATAGTAACCGCTTTTACAATGTTGTTTCTTCTAAACGGAAGCATCATGTTCGGTCAGAATAGTTTAGATAAAAAAGGTTTTGCCCTTTTAGAATTGTATACTTCAGAAGGTTGTTCGAGTTGTCCGCCTGCGGATGAATTACTAGGGAAACTTCAGGATGAATTAAAAGACAAAAATGTATATGTTCTTGCGTATCATGTTGATTATTGGGACAAACAAGGCTGGAAAGATATTTTTAGCAATGCTGATTATACTAAAAGACAATATGCTTATGCAGATTTTCTGGGGAAAGAGCCTATTTATACACCTCAGGTTATCATAAACGGGAAAACTGATTTTATTGCCTCTCAGGAAACTATAGTTCGTAACGGAATTAAAACGGCACTTTCTACAACTGCAAAAGCGGGTTTAAGTTTAGAAGCGACGCAGAATGATAATACTCTCGCTGTAAATTACAATGTTGAGGAAAATTCAAAAAACAGTCGATTATTGATTGCCTTTGTTCAGAAAGCTGCAAAAAGTAATGTAAAAAGAGGAGAGAATGCGCATCGTGTTTTGTCGCATTATCAAATCGTTCGCCAGTTGCAAAGTGTAGATTTAAACAAAACCAAAAAAGGAACAGCAACAGTGCATTTACCTAAAAACTACAATACGCAAGATTTCGAAATTATCGGATTTGTACAGGATATGAATTCTGGGGCTATTTTAGGAGTAAAACGAGCTTAGAGGTTTGTTTCTCGCAGATTAGTTTTCACGATTTACGTCACCAAATTTGTCATTTCGAGGAACGAGAAATCTCCGCAAGTAGCTCCGTACAGAATGGTGCCAATCTTTGTAGAGTTTCTAGTGCGATTTCTCCTTTCAGTCGAAATGACAAACTTTGTGAAGAAAAAAATCTGCATGAAATAATTTTTCAAAATAAACTTATCTTTGACAGGAAGGATAAAAAAACAATTACAATTATGGAAAAAGTAAAACGCTTTCAGGTTTCGCCTAAAGTGATTTGGGGAAGTTCTATAGCGCTTGCAATTCTGGCTTCGGTGCCTAAATTATTCGACGTTGATTCAACTCCCGGAGACCTTGTTATCAATTCTTCGATTACATTGTTGTTTTCCCTTTTTATATGGTATTATAACATTTACAGTTTGCCTAAATTTTCTTCGCAACGCGTTAATAAAAGCTTATTTAACTGGAAATTATTGTTGAGTGTCGTAATGGGAATTCTGCTGATGGTGATACTGGTAATCGCGCATCAGGAACTTTTTCAGGTCTCAAAAATGGATGCGCCGATTATGTTTGAATTGCGTGGAGTTTTGATTAATCTGATTGTCTATATGTTTTTGCATTTACTTTTTCAGAATTATCAAACCCAGCAAATGGGTGTAGAATTAGAGCGAACAAAAGCCGTACATCTTGGTGCTCAATACGAACTTTTGAAACAACAGGTAAATCCGCATTTTTTGTTTAATAGTCTGAACACACTCAAATCGATGGTAGAAATGCAGGATCCGCAGAGTGCCGATTTTATTCTGAAGTTATCTGATTTTTACCGTTTTACATTAGAAAGCAGAAAAATGGATTTGATACCTTTACGGGAAGAACTTCAGATTCTGGATTCATATGTTTATTTACTGAAAGCCCGCTTTGAAGATGGATTTGAAGTTATAAATGAGATCGACGAAAAACAATACGATTCGGCAATCCCGCCTTTTTCTTTGCAATTATTAATTGAAAACTGCATTAAGCATAATGTGGTTTCGCTGGATAAGCCATTAAAAATCAGATTGTATACTGAAAATGATTTTCTGGTAATTGAAAATCCGATTCAGCTCAAACGTGGCGTATTATCAACCGGAGTTGGTTTAGATAATATTAATCAGCGTTTTATGCATTTGGTGCACAAAGAGATTGAAATTGACAAAAACGACACTATTTTTAAAGTTAAAATACCACTAATTTATGACTATCATAGTAATTGAAGATGAAGTAAAAACGGCCAAAGCATTGGGTCAGCTTATTTTGAGTATCAGACCTGATGCCCAAATTTTATCGTATATTCAGAGTATCGACGGCGCTGTAAGTTATCTTTTAGAGAACGATCAGCCTGATTTGATTTTTATGGATATTCAGCTTGCCGATGGTTTGTGTTTCGAAATTTTTAAAAATGTAGAGGTTTTGTCTCCCGTAATTTTTTGTACCGCTTTTGATGATTATGCCATCGAAGCTTTCAAAGCAAACGGAATCGATTATGTACTAAAACCTTTTTCAAGAGATAGTATTTCGCAAGCCATTAAGAAAGCAGGAGAACTGAAGAATTTCTTTCAGCGCAATAAAAAAATGATGCCCGATTTTGATTATTTGTTAACCAGAACGGGAGAAAATAAAGGGAAAAGCAGTTTTTTGGTATTCAAAAATAATAAGTACCAAACCATTCAAACAGAGAATATTGCCTTTTTCTACATTAAAAATGAAACGCCAACAATCGTAACTTTCGATAAGGCAGAATATCAAATTACACAATCTCTTGATGAAGTTCATAAACTATTGTCACCAATTCAGTTTTTTAGAACCAATAGACAATATCTGGTGAATTTCTCTGCGATTAGAGAAGCAGAACATTATTTCTCAAGAAAATTAATTCTAAAATTGACTATTCCAACCGAGGAGAAATTATTGGTAGGAAAAGAAAAAGCAACAGCATTTTTGAGCTGGCTGGAGAATAGGTAGTCAATAGTACAAAGTCTTAAATTTGTCATTTCGAGGAACGAGACTCGAGTGACAGCGAACAGGCGAAGCAAATCGCACTAGTTTGTCGACAAAGATTGGCGATATGCTGTGTGGAGTTTCTTGTGTGATCTCTCCTTCGTCGAGATGACAAGCTACTGACAGAGAATGTAGTTTGAAAAACCTGAAACAAAGAAAACCTGAAACAAAGAAAACCTGAAACAAAGAAAACCTGAAACAAACTTCTTAAACCTTAGAAGGCGGCAATCCAAACTGTTTCTTAAAAGCAAATGAGAAATGCGATAAATCCTCAAAGCCCACTTCAAGATATACTTCTGATGGGGTTTTTCCTTTTTCTTTAATTTGATAATACGCTTCCTGAAGTCTTTTTTGCAATAGCCATCGACTAGGGGAATTATCGAATATACGTTGAAAATCTCTTTTAAAAGTAGCCAGACTTCGACCTGTTAAATAAGCAAAACGCTCCAGTTGTACATTAAAATGAAAATTCTTTTTCATGAAGGCTTCCAGATCAATTTTTCCTGGTTCACTAAAATCAAACAAAATATCCTTTAATTCCGGTTTGCATTGCAATAAGATATTAATCGCTTCATTCACTTTTAAAGCCTGAAGTTCTTTATTAATCATTTGGTCTTCATTAATGTACGGAATCAAAGAATCCATCAGACTTTTTAGCAATGCAGTTGGTTTCAATTGATAAACCGTTTGCGTTTCCGGATTTTTAATGAGATTGGTTTTTTGATTGTATTGTATCGAATAATCACGCAAAGCAGCCTGAGTCAAATAAATAGAAACAGACTGAAAAGCTGCATTTGGTTCGGGTTGTTTGAGGAATTTAATAAGCTGATTTCGTTTAATAAACCGAAAATCTCCAGGATTAAAAACATATTCTTTTTCACCATCATTTAAAGTAAGAACACCAGAAATCTGAAAACTTATAGCATGTTCCGCAGAAAATTGTTCACCCTCTCTATTTTGACTGAAATAGCAAGAGTAGGCAATAGGCGATGTTTTTTGAGTTGGTTTTGAAGTATCCATAATACAAATTTAGAAAAAATCAGGCAGCACTCTAAGTTGTAGAATGCTGTCTGATTTTGTTAAACGTTTTTTTCACGCTGATTTAAAAGAGTAAAGTTGATATAAACGGATTTTTTCGATCAGTTTGTCATTTCGACGCAAGGAGAAATCACACACGAAATTACGCAACAGTGGTCGCCAATCTTTGTAGAGTTTCTAGTGCGATTTCTCGTTCCTCGAAATGACAATACTTTGAGGTTATTGAACTAAAAAACATCTACGTTAACCCCACAAAATAAACCCTATTCTTTCTTAGTCGTATACCATTTTCCCTGTGCTGTATCGAGAAAACTTCCGGAATCCTGATGATCGGTTGATAAACTTACATTCATCCATTTTTCCATTTCTTGGGTTCTTGCTTCGTCAGCATTTTTAAGAAGTCCGATTGCTTCACTACCTAAAACAAGATGCATTGGCGGATTTGGATGTGAAGCCAGTTCTACCATCACATTTGCCGCTTTTTCCGGATCTCCGACAGGAACAAAATTTCCTCCTTTAAAGAAATCGGTACGTTGTTTGACCATTTCATAGCCTTCAATTTCGTTGGCGTACGTCATAGATGCGCCTGCCCAATCAGTACGGAATCCGCCTGGTTCTACGCTCGTAACGAATATTCCGAGTGGAGCAACTTCTTTAGATAATGCTTCTGTAAATCCGCTTAAACCAAATTTGGCAGCCTGATACATTGTTAAACCGGGATTTCCAACGCGTCCGCCCACAGAACTAATTTGTAAAATACGTCCGGATCTTTGCTGACGCATATAAGGCAATACAGCGCGTGTCACTTCGATTGGCGCAAATAAATTTGTTTCTAACTGGCTGCGAACTTGATTTTTTGTATAAGCTTCTGCTGCACCAATTATTCCGAATCCGGCATTGTTGACCAAAACATCAATGCGTCCAAAATACTGAACGGCTTCGCGAACTGCTTCCTGAATCTGATCGTAATTGTTAACGTCCAGTTGAATAGGTAAAATCTGATCGTTAAATTTTTCTTTTAAATCAGCTAACTGATTAATGTCTCGTGCAGTTGCAGCAACTCTGTCACCGCTATTTAATACTGCTTCAGTAAGATTACGTCCTAATCCTCGAGAACTACCTGTGATAAACCATATTTTATTCATTGTAATTAAGTTTTAAATTCTTTACAAATTTACGTTGCAAGTGAATGTTGTTATTTTGTTGAAAAGCTCAAATTGATTTGTTTAAAAGTTCGAACTTTTTGCCACTAAGATGTTAAGTATTTCGTTTCACGCTCCCGATAGCTATCGGGGTGCAGATTTAAGCTAATGTGCAAAGCTCTTTTTTAGATAAAGTTTTATTTTGTGAAAGCGAAAAAATAATCTCGCAAAGTCACGAAGTCACTAAATTTAAATTTCTTTGTGTCTTTAAGGCTTTGCGAGATTAAAACGAAGAAACTTAGTTTTGTTCTGAAATACTTATTTTATAAGTTGCAGTATACAATCTTCTGAACATAATGTAAGTAACACTTACCATAATAAAAGCGATAATCGCATCGATAGTTGCAGGAAAACCTAAGACAACCAATTTGGATAAGAAAGCGAAAATGATGTCGAAAAATACACCCGCAAATACCCATTCTTTCAATCGCAATAATTTATTCGGAATTAATAAGGTGATAACCCCCGAAACTTTCATCACACCCAGGATATAAATAAAATGTGACGGATAACCCAATTGTTGTGTAATTTCCCAAACCAGTTTGTTGGTTGTTAATTCAAAAAATCCGCTGGCACCAAACCATAAAGAAGTTAAAATAATACCTGTCCAATAAATAATTTTTGTTGTTTTTGCATTCATGATTTTAAATTTTTAAGTTGTTAAACAGGACAAATTTGCGTCAGATCCAATCGATTTCATATTACTAATTTGGTGAAACGGACAAAACGATTTGTCAAATAGACAATCCATAAGTTCATTTGATTTCATAACTTTACAGAGGACTTTTATAAAGCCATAAACCTAATTTTTAATAATGGAAGCCAAAGCCATTTTACAAGAACATATCGCTAAAACTGCTTCGTTGACAGATGAACAATTTGATTACTTATTTTCTCATTTTAAACCTTTGTCTTTTAAAAAAGGACAAACTATAATTACTGCCGGAGATAAAGTGAATTGCGAGTATTTTGTGATTTCAGGTTGTCTGAAAGCTTTCTTTATTAATGATGAAATCAAAATGTACATTTTACAGTTTGCCATGCCAACCTGGTGGGCATCTGATTATAATGCGCTTTATACCCAAAATGTGGCTACTATAAATGTAGATTGCATTACAGATGCAGAGGTTCTTTGTCTTTCAAACGAAGACCGCGAAAAGCTTTGTGCCGAATTTCATCAGATTGAACATTTCTTCCGCTGGAGAACCAATAGAGGATATATTGCTTCACAAAAAAGACTATTATCTTTTATGAATAATAATGTTAAAACCCGTTACGAAGAACTCTTGGCTCTTTATCCCCAATTATACAATTTAGTTCCAAAGCATTTAATAGCTGCTTATTTAGGTGTTTCCAGAGAAACTTTAAGCAGACTTTATAATTCTTAAAACGTTTTTATTTTATAGCCACAGATTATTAGGATTAAAATGATTTTGTTGGGCGTACATTTTTGCTTGATTTTGTGTCATTTCGAGGAACGAGAAATCGCACTAGAGACTCCGCAAAGATGATCGCCAATCTTTGTCGACAAGCTAGTGTGATTTCTCCTCTGTCGAAATGACAATTATATATGCAGAAATCACAAAAACCTTAGCCCCTCAGAACCTCAGCCCCTTTGTCCCTCAAAAAAAAAGATTGTGATCTACATCACGTAACCAATTTTCATATCCGCCGTTCCTTTGCATTGTACTTTTAAATACAATAAAAATGGAAACAATAAATTTTAATATCGTTAGCTCACAAAGCAAAATCGATTGGACCGGAAGAAAAGTTACCGGTGCACATAATGGTACAATTGGTATCAAAGAAGGTAATTTCATCTTAAATGATGGAAAAGTAAAAGGAGGAAATGTGGTTATTGATACCACTTCTATAAAAATCTTAGATATAAGTGATGCTCCAACCAATACACAATTTGCCGGACACCTTGCATCAGACGATTTTTTCTCTATCGAAAAATTCCCGACAGCATCATTTGACGTTATCTCTGCAAGGGAAATTACAGGCAGCACTTTTTATCTTGAAGGAAATCTTACTATTAAAGGAATTACGCATCCTGCAGGATTTGAAGTTGCATTACAAAACAACAGAGATACAATTGCATTAGCAGGTAAACTGATTATTGATCGTACACTTTATGATATCAGATTCCGCTCAGGAAACTTTTTCAAAGATTTGGGAGATACTTTAATTTACAATGACTTTGAGCTTGATTTTGACATCACTGCAGAAGCTAGTTTTTCATCTAAAAATTAAAACCATGCCTTACGTAAAAATCGAATTGACTCGCGAGGGCGTTACCCGCGAACAAAAACAAGAATTAATCAGTGGTATCACCAATCTGATTACAGAAGTATTAAATAAAGATCCGCATTTAACTCATATTGTAATTCAGGAAATCGAACTGGATGACTGGGGTTATGCAGGAGAACAAGTATCAGTATTAAGAGAAAAAGGCATTACTGCCGATAAAAAATAAATATCATGAAAAAACAAACTATTATAGTTACCGGAGCAGCTTCTGGTATAGGAAAAGGAATCGCTAAATATTTTTTAGACAGAGGCGATAATGTAGTCATTAATTCTTTGACAGAAAGTGCATTGCTAAACGCTTATAATGAATTTGGTGCGGGAGAAAATCTGGCAATGTTTGCAGGAGATGTGAGCAAAAAAAGTACCGGAGAAAAATTGGTAAAAATTGCAATCGAGAAATTTGGCTCAGTAGATGTATTGGTTAATAATGCAGGAATCTTTGACAGTAAACCATTTCTGGAAGTTGATGAAGCGTATCTGGATAAATTTTTGACAACAAATCTTAAAGGAACTTATTTTACTACTCAGTCTGTGGTTCCTCAAATGCTAAAACAGCAAGATGGTGTTGTAATTAACATTGGAACACCTTTGGTAAATCACGGTTTAGGCGGATGGCCGGCTTCTGCTCCGGTATCTAGTAAAGGTGCAATTCATGCCTTAACGATTCAATTGGCGGCTGAATTCGGGAAACAAAACATTCGTTTCAATACGGTTGCTCCCGGCGTTATTCGTACACCAATGCACGGAGATAAAGCCGATGCAAATGCGGGTCTGCATTTATTGAACAGAGTAGGAGAGATTGATGATGTTGCCGAAATGGTTTATACCGTTGCAAAAAGTAATTTTATTACCGGATCCATTATTAATGTTGATGGAGGTAAAGCAGCAGGACATAACCTTAATTAAGGTGAAAACTATAGTATTAATAGCTTTAATGTCCTGTTTAACAACGGGACTTAAAGCTCAAAATAATAATAAAATGAAAAATCAAGCAGAAATACAGGCAATTACGGATGCAGTTGAGAATTATTATTTTAAAGGAATTTATGAAGGTGACGAAATACTGTTGGGCAGTATTTTTCATCCGGGAACTTTATTGTTTGGAGACGTAAAAGGTCAGCCTTATTTTAAAACCATAGATTTATATTTAGACGGAGTAAAAAACAGACAAAGCCCAAAAGATTCCGGAAAACCGTTTAAAGGTGAAATTTTGGATATAAGAATTGTAAATTCTACAGCCGTAGCCGAATTAAATGTTAAAATGTATGATTTTAATTATCGGGATTTTTTATCTTTCCATAAGATTAATGGCAAATGGCTGATAGTGAATAAAATGCTGACAGATGTAAATGAATAATTTAAAATTTTGAAGTGATGTGGTACAATACAAAAGCTAAGGAATTATTAGGAATTCAATACCCAATTTTGCAGGGACCTTTTGGAGGAAATTTATCAACGGTTGAATTAACAGCAACAGTTTCCAATGCAGGCGGATTAGGTGGTTTTGGAGCTTATACGTTAAGCCCTCAGGAAATTTATGAGACCGATAAACAGATAAAAGCAGCAACAGACAAACCTTATAACATTAATCTTTGGGTATCCGATCATGATATTCCGCAATCGGGTTTTACAGACGAACAATTTAATAAGACGGCAGCTGCTTTTAAACCTTATTTTGATGAAGTTGGAATTCCGTTACCGGAAAAACCAGCGCCATTTAGTTCCCGTTTTGAAAATCAGTTGCAGGTCATTTTAGATGTACGACCAAAAGTATTTAGCTTTATGTTTGGAGTGCCTTCAGCCGATGTTTTAGAGCAATGCAGAAAATTAGGAATTGTGACAGTTGGTGCAGCTACAACTTTAGACGAAGCTATTTTGCTGGAAAATGCGGGAGTGGATATGATTATCGCTTCTGGTTTTGAAGCCGGCGGACACAGACCTTCCTTTTTAGATAAAGCAGAATCATCCTTAACAGGAACTTTTGTCTTGTTGCAATTAATGCGCGAGAAAATTAAAACGCCAATTATTGCCGCTGGCGGAATTGCAGATGGGAGAGGAGTTGCAGCGGCTTTGACTTTAGGAGCCAGCGCAGCACAAATAGGAACTGCTTTTTTAGCCTGCGATGAATCGAATGCTTTGCCCATTCACAGAGAAATGTTATTTTCTGATGCGGCAAAATACACTACTTTATCACGAGCCTACACCGGAAGATTAGGTCGCGGAATCACCAGCAGAATTGCAAAAGATATGATTGGGAAAGAATCAAGTATTCCGCCTTTTCCGTTGCAGACAACTTTTATGTCTCCGCTTAGAAAGGCAGCGCTTGATCAGCAAAAATGGGATATGATATTGTTTTGGGGCGGTCAGATTTCACCTATCTTAAAACACAGAAAAGCCAAAGAATTGATGTATGCACTTATTGAAGAAACAACTCTTTATTTTGAAAGTTTAAAATAACTTAGATCAGGTTTATATAAAATAGAAAAGCCACTTCGAGAAATTCCTGAAGCGGCTTTTTTTATGATATTTTTTATTTTTGCTGGAGCTGTGTTTTCGTTATAAAACGTTTAATGGTGCTACAAATCCAAGAGCTAAAAGACCTGTTGTATAGTCTTTAACTCCAAAAGCAGATTCGGCATAATTGGTATAATTGTATTTTCTTGCGGTATAAGCCAGATAGAATTTTAAATTCAAATCTTTAAATGGCATGTATTGCACAGTTGGAATTAAACCATAGCTTGTAGATAATTTTGAAGGAGCTGTAGGATCCGGATTATCATTCCAGGAATGGTTACTGTTCATTACCGTTAAAAGTAAATTGAATTTTGGTGCTACCAAATATTCGGCTCTAAGCCAGTTTTCATAATATACTACTTTTTGTGCTGCATAAGGATATTGACTGCTAATGATACTTGAAACAATTCCTAAACGATCAAGGCCTTCATTACGATATTGAACATCAAAATAAAGAACAAATTTATCGCTTGGAGTAAACTTGTTTCCAAAGGCTAAATAGTTCATGTGTGCACCCTGTGCTTCATTAAAGAAACTATAGCTGTAGGTTGTCTCAAATTTTCCACCAAAAAATTTCCCCCTCCAGTTTAGTACTGCTGCTAAAGGAAATTCAGATGGATTAATATCCGGTGGTGCAGAGGTTCCGTATTGTTCCTCATATGTTTTTGTTCTTGAATTCAATACCTGAAAAGATAAGGAATGATTTCCGTTTCCTAAAGTATGTGCAATTCCGGCACCTACTAAAAAGTTATCGGCATATTCAATTACATCATTATACGTTAAGATGTCGATTGGGTTGAAGTCAAATTCATATCCACCCCAATCGGCACATAATTTACCTACCGTAAAACTTGTTTTTGGTGATAAATCAACACGAATAAAAGCCAGATCGACAGCACGGCTGATATTGTCCAGATTTCCCGGTACAGGCTCTCTGGTATATCTGTTACGGAATCTGAAATATACTTTGTCATGAATTTTCCCTTTAATTTCAAATCGAAGCTGATCGACATTAAAATGCGAAATATCATGATTTCCATCTGTAAAATAGCTGTTGTAAGCCATTCGGGAGTTAAAAATAACATCAATATTTTTCAATAAAGATTGTTTTGATACAGGGATGATAGGAGTTAAAGAATCTGATTTCAGTGTATGTCCTTCATCTGTTTGTTTATGCATTGGGTCGCCTTGCCCCATTGCAATAACGGGAAGCAAGGCGATAATCAGGTATATATAATATTTCTTCATAATTACGATTTTTAAAATGTTATAATATAAATGAACCTATTAAAAATCCAACTGCAATGGCGACGCCAATTGTTACAACACCGGGAATAAGAAAACTGTGGTTAATAACAAATTTTCCTATTTTGGTGCTCCCTGTCCGGTCAAAGTTTATTGCTGCCAATAGGGTTGGGTAACCCGGCAAAACAAAATCACTGTTAACAGCAGGAAAAATGGCTATTAAAGCAGATGGTGGTAATCCTAATGCGATACCAAGTGGCATCATGGTTTTTGTTGTAGCAGCCTGACTAAACATTAATGCGCCCATTATAAAGACAGCAATTGCAAAAGTCCATGGATGTTCTGATACGATTCCGCCTAATGCTTTTTGTATCGTATCATTATTAGCATGCATAAAAGTAGAACTCATCCAGACTACTCCAAATACAGATACCACAGCAGATGCCATAGAAGTAAATAAACTTGCTTTGGTAACATCTGTTGTACTTGTTTTGGTGATTAACATCATGGCAGCGGCAGCACTTAGTGTAACGACACTAATAACAGTTACCATTGTTAATGAACCATCTGCATTTACGGCCAGAGATTTAGCTCCTGGCTCAAAATGAGGTACTATTGCCGGAAATGCACCAGCAATTACAATTAGCACAATTGCACATGCAAAAATTAAAACAGAGGTTTTGGCTCCCGGTTTTAATTCGGCTTGTACTCCTTCGGCCGTAGCGTTCATGGTCTGAGCAAACTCGGGATCCTTCATTTTTTCAATAAAAATGGGATCGTTATTAAGTTCTATTCCTTTTTTGAAAACAGAAAAACAGCCTAATAATATTCCGATAATACTTGCCGGAATACAAATGCTCATAATGTCTACTAATGCGCCCGGATAAGCTAATATAACAACCAAAGCAGCCGTTGCAGCACTCATTGGACTTCCTGTTAAAGCAATGTGTGATGCAATAACCGAAATACTCAAAGGTCGCTCAGGACGGATTCTCTTCTTTGCAGAAACTTCTGAAATGATGGGTAATAAGGAATACACAATATGAGCTGTTCCTGCAAACAGGCACAGAAAATAAACGGTAAATGGTGCTATAAAAGTAATGTTTGAAGGATTGCTTCGAATAATCTTTTCGGCCAATTGTACTAAATAATCGAGTCCGCCCGAGGCTTGCAAAGTAGCAGCCGTCGTAACAATTGCCATAATGATTAACATTACATCTAATGGAGGATCTGTAGGCTTTAATTGAAATACAAATATAAAAATTAAAAGACCTACCATACCCATAACGCCAAGACCAATTCCCTTCATTTGTGATCCTATCAGAATCATTCCAATGAGAATTATAAATTCAATCCAAATCATATTTAAAATTTTTAGATTATTATTTCAAAAGACGCTCTTAAGAGAGACGATTAATAATCAAAGAAATTTTGTTGGATTTTAGATCTGTCTGAAGTTTCAGTTAGAGACAGCATTAATAATACTCTGGCTTTTTGCGGATTTAAATCGTCGGCAACAATAAAGCCTAATTCAGCATCTTTTACTTCATTATCTAAAGTAACTCTTCCAGATCCTGCTCTGGCAGAACGACAAACGATAATTCCTTTTTTAGCAGCTTCAGTAAGGGCTTTTCCTACCGGAGCACCAAAGTTACCGTTACCCATACCTGCATAAACAATTCCTTTAGGTCCTGCATTGCTTATACAATAAACACTATTAGCATTGGCATCAGCATAACCGTAAACAATTTCGACCTGTGGAAGTGATTTTAATTTTGTAACGTCGAATTTTTTAGCTGGATTTCTTAAAGACTGGTAGTAATATTTAACTTTTCCGTCATAAATCAAACCAATTGGCCCGTAATTACGAGACTGAAAAGTTTCGATATTAGTAGTACTGGTTTTGGTAACATCTCTTGCATCAAAGATTTTTTCGTCCATTGCCACTACAACGCCTTTATTCTGGCTTGCAGGATCAGCAGCAACGACAATTGCATCCAGTAAGTTTCTGTTTCCATCCTGACTCATTGCAGTAGAAGGACGCATAGCTCCAACCAGTACAACGGGTTTATCATACATTGTTGTAAGATCCAAGAAAGTGGCAGTTTCTTCCATGGTATCGGTTCCGTGAGTAATCACAATAGCGTCTGCTTCATTGTTTTTAAAGATTTCATTGATTCTTTTGGTCAGTTTTAGCCAGGTTTCTACATTCATATCCTGACTTCCAATTGAAGCAATTTGTTCACCGGTGATTTTTCCGTAATTATGAATTTGCGGAACGGCGTTTAACAAATCATCAATTGGCACTTTACCTGCTGTATAAGCCGCTTTTGTAGATGATTCTCCAGAACCGGCAATAGTTCCTCCTGTAGCTAAAATGATAATTCTTTTTTGAGCTGTTGCAGTTTGCGCATATATGGGTAACATCAATACTGATAGCAGCGCGATTACAATAATTTTTTTCATGGTTACAATTTTTGATTAAACAATTTTGGTTTATTTCTGAGTGTGGTTATGCATTTATGAGGTAATGAATTTTGGATTTATAAGGTTTTCTAATGAGTAAATTTCATCCCATTTTTCCTGAGTAATTAGTTTTCGTTCTACAACAGCAATCTGATGCACGCTTTTTCCGGTTTTTAATGCTTCTCCGGCAATGCTGGCACTTTCTTCGTAACCCAAAATCGGATTCAATTGTGTTACAATTCCAATACTGTTCATAACCATATTATAGCAATGAGTTTCATTTGCTGTAATTCCGTTGATACATTTTTCAATTAATACGGTGATGGCGTTTGACAAATAGTCTAAAGAAGTAAACATCGCAAAAGCAATTACAGGCTCCATAACATTAAGTTGTAATTGTCCCGCTTCTGCAGCCAAAGTCAACGTTAAGTCCTGACCAATTACGTAGAAACAAGTTTGGTTTACAACTTCCGGGATTACAGGATTTACTTTACCCGGCATAATGGAAGATCCTGGCTGACGTGCCGGTAAATTGATTTCGTTTAAACCTGTTCTTGGTCCTGAACTCAATAAACGCAAATCGTTGCAGATTTTAGAAATTTTAACGGCAGTTCTTTTCATGGTTCCCATAATCTGAACATAAGCGCCGGTATCTACTGTAGCTTCAATTAAATCAGGAGCCAGAGTCAACGGAATCCCAACTTCTTTAGCCAAGTATTTAACGCATAATTCCGGATATCCTTCAGGAGCATTTACTTTTGTACCAATGGCAGTTGCGCCCATATTGATTTCCAGTAATAAGCTCTGAGCATCTCTTAATCTTCTTACGTCTTCACCAATTGTAGTGGCATACGAATGGAATTCTTGTCCTAAAGTCATCGGAACCGCATCTTGTAATTGCGTTCTTCCCATTTTTAAAACTCTTTTAAATTCGTCTCCTTTTGCCGCAAAAGCCACTTCCAGTTTTTCTACTGTTTTAATAAAACTGTCCATTTTAAGATAAAGGGCAATTCTAAAAGCAGATGGATAGGCATCATTTGTAGATTGCGAACAGTTTACGTGATTGTTGGGATGTAAAAAATTATATTCACCTTTTTTATGTCCCAAGTACTCTAAACCGATGTTTGCAATTACTTCATTTGCATTCATATTTACGGAAGTTCCTGCACCACCCTGAATTAGATCGCTCACAAATTCCTGATTAAATTTGCCGGCAATAACCTGATCGCTTCCGTAGCAGATTGCTTCAGCGATTTTTGGATCTAATGCTCCGCAATCCTTATTGGCCATTGCAGCACCTTTTTTTACATAACCTAAGGCTTTGATAAATAAAGGTTCTTTTGAAATTGGTATTCCAGTAATATTAAAGTTCTCGACCGCCCTAAAAGTCTGGATGCCGTAGTATAGATGATCCGGAATGTCCAATTCACCTAAAAAATCGTGTTCTTTTCTTGTTTGTGACATAATGTATTGAAATTTAATTGTTTTACTTATTTTTTATGAATCGCAATAATTTTCAATTTTAAAAACATCAATCGGAATAAGTTAAGACATTATTCCAACTAATATTGGTCCCCAGGCGGTTAAAAGTATATTGCCCAGAGCATACGGAATGGTATAACCTAATACAGGAAATTTGCTGCCGGATGCATCCTGAACTGCTTTTAATCCAATTGTTGAGGTTCCAGCGCCCGTTTGTGCGCCTAATAAGATAATGGGGTTCATTTTTAGAATATATCGGCCAAAATAAAGACCAATAATATGCGGAATTATTGCAACTGCCAGACCTGCAAATATGATACTTATACCTGTTTCGCGAAGTGCAGAAATAAAACTTGGCCCCGCTGCCAGACCTATAAGTCCAATAAAAGTGGCTAAACCAACATTGTCGAAGATCCATAAAGCCGGCTCCGGAATGCTGCCAAAAAATGGTGTTCTGGAATGTAACCAACCAAAGATAAGTCCCATAACCAGTGCACCTCCGCTTGTAGTTAAAGTGATAGAAACACCAAAAACAGGTAAGGAAAGTAAACCAAGAAGTCCGCCTAATACGATCCCTAATCCAACGAATATAATATCGGTTTCAGGGCTTAAGCGATCGAGGTAACCTATTTCTTTTGCTGCGGCCTCTATATTTGATTTTTTACCGGAGATTTTTACAACATCACCTTTATTAAGAATGGTACTTGGCTCTAAAGGAAGTTCGTGATATTCTCTTATAATCTGATCAATCAATAAACCATTAAAGAATGAACTGTTACGCAATTCTTCGACTGTTTTTCCTGCAATATTTTTATTGGTAATCGTAATATCCATATTAGCCAACGGGAAGCTCAGTAATTCTTCATCCAGAACTTCAGGGCCAATAATTGGCATACCGTCCAGAATTATTCCATGTTGTGCCATAATTACCATTACATCGTCCTGGCAAATAATGGTATTGGGTTTTGGTTCGATTAATTTTTTCTTATGACGAATGCGCTGTACAATTATTCTAAGTCCTTCTTTTGATTTTTCAAACTCGCTGATGGTTGCACCAATCCATTTTTCATTTGTGATTCTGTACGCTCTTATAATCCATCTTTTATAAGCATTGGATGTTCCTGGTTCATATTCTACATCACCACTTATCGATTCTTCAAGTTTGGCACTTTCTTTCACCAAATCAATTCCCAGTAATTTTGGTGCGATTGCCGTTAGAAAAAACACAAACGAAGTTGCACCTATCAAATAAGTTACAGCATAAGCTACTGGTATATTATTGATTAGTCTTGTTTTTTCGGCGTCGGCAAGGTCAAGATGGCTTATCGCTTCTGAGGCTGTACCAATTACAGTAGATTCAGAAAAAGCTCCTGCCAGAAGCCCCGCAGCTGTTCCTACATCATAACCTAATACTGTAGAAAGGGTATAAGCTACCAGTAAACAGGAAAGAGAAATTACAACAGTAAGAAGCAATTGCGGTAGGGCATTTTTCTTAAGTCCCTGAAAGAATTGCGGACCTACTTTATATCCTGTAGAAAACAGGAAAAAATCAAAGAAAATGGTTTTAACAATAGGATCTATTTCGATACCAATTTGGCCAATGAGAACTCCTGCAAACAGGGTTCCTAAGACGACACCTATTTTAAAAGTGCCTATTTTGATATGACCTAATAAAAATCCTAAAGCTAATGCTAAAAAGATAGCTAATTCAGGATGTTCTCGAAGAATAGTTGTAACCATATTGCTGAATTTTTTAGAAATACAATACTGACTCGAAACCTACTGCTTAGAAAAAAGGAAAATTTAGATTTGGGGATTTTTTTCTAAATTTTAATTAAAGGTAATAATTTTTTTAATAATTTTATTAAAACATAAAAATAATTCATTGTATTTCAATTGGTTATAATAATAGGGGAGTTGAGGTGTTTTTTTACTCAGCTGAACGTTATTTTTTCGTTTCTACACCATTAAATTTTTAGCTTGAATAAATTAGAATTTTAATTCAGAAAACTTCAATAATATAATTTAAAAAGATTGGCAAAATGGAAAAGACTTACGCAAAAGGTTATTATTTACTTTATGATCCTAACAATAATAAAGGAACTGCTTTTACCAACAATGAAAGAGAAGTGTATGGTTTAGAAGGCTTACTTCCTGAGACTATAGAAAGTCTCGATAACCAAATTCTTAGGGTCGACAGACAGTTAGAACATTTTGACAAACCTATAAACAAGTACATGTATCTGATGAATTTACTGGATAACAATGTTACTTTGTTTTTTAAAACCATAATGAGCAAACCTTCAAAATACCTGCCTTTGGTTTATACACCAACGGTTGGCGAGGCTTGTCAGAAATTCGGACTTCTTGCCACACGTCCAAGAGCTATCTTTATTTCTATAAATCAAAAAGGGCACATCAAGGAGATTTTGAAGAACTGGCCTTTTACGGATATTCACTTTGCTGTAGTAACAGATGGCGAACGTATATTGGGTTTAGGCGATCTGGGGATTTCAGGAATTGGAATTCCTATTGGAAAACTAATTTTGTATACCAGTTGTGCAGGTGTACCGCCGGAACATACTCTGCCAATTGTTTTGGATGTTGGAACAAACAACGAGGAATTTTTAAGCGATCCGCTTTATCCGGGTTTGAGACAACGACGCGCTACAGGAAAAATATATGATGATTTTATAGAAGAATTTGTAGTAGCAATAAATGAATGTTATCCTAAAGTATGCATTCAGTGGGAAGATTTTGGTGGTGTCAATGCTATTCGTATTCTAAACAAATATCGTAACAGAGTTAGTACTTTTAATGATGATATTCAGGGTACTGCAGCAATTGCAACGGCGGGTTTTATTGCGATAAGTAAATTGCTTAAAAAATCTTTTAAAGAACAGCGTTTTCTATTTTTGGGCGCTGGAGCTGCCGCAACCGGAATTGCCAATATGTTGCTGCAAAAATTTATGAAAGAAGGAATGAAGGAAGCAGACGCCGTAAAACAAATCTGGATGTTTGATATTAATGGACTGGTAATTAAATCGAGATTTGATATTGCAGACCATCAAAGACCTTTTGCCCACGAAAGTGAGCCTTGTGATAATTTTGCCGATGCCGTACTTAGAATAAAACCAACGGCTATTATTGGTGTAAGTACAATTGGTGGTGCATTTAACCAACAGGTAATTGAGAATATGAGTCTGGTAAATGAACGTCCGGTTATATTTCCGTATTCAAATCCAACTTCGCATTCTGAATGCAGTGCAGAAGATGCTTATAAATGGAGTAAAGGAACCGCTATTTTTGCCAGCGGAAGCCCATTTGCTCCCGTAACTTATGAAGGTAAAGTTTTTAAACCCGGGCAGGGAAATAATGTGTTTATTTTTCCGGCAATGGGACTCGCCATATTTGCTACTCAGGCAAGACGTGTTACAGATGAAATGTTGATTGTAGCCGCAGAATCTGTTGCTGAACATATTACAGATGAAGATTTTGAAAATGGTTTAATTTATCCGCATGTCGATGATATTTTGGCAGTTTCTATAAATGTAGCCGAAAAAATTGCCGAAGAAATATTTAATAAAGGATTGGCCGGAGTAGAAAAACCGCGAGATATTCGCAGTTTTATCATTAGCAAAATGTATAATCCCGTTTATAAATAGGCTGGAAATATATTAATTATTCATCTCCTGAATTTTCAGTGGTCGATGGTGCTTTTTTTCTAATGCTGGTACTCAGATAAAAAAACAATCGTATCGTATGATTCATATCATATTGATAACCGGTATATTTTTGCTGATACACGTTCATATAGCCAAAATCAAAGCTCCATTTTGGGTTAAATGCATATTTAATTCCCACAAAAAAGCGATTCTGATCAAAGGTATTGTAGACGGCTTCTTTTCCGAAATTTAAAAGAATCTCATCTGAAATAACCATTTGCGGAAGCTTTGGGTTATCAAAAACAGGGAAGGTAAAACTGGAAAGATAACGGAATCTGTTTGTAAAACGAACTTCGCCACTGGGTTCATCATTTACAATTTTTTCCTGCCATCTTTGTTCACTTCGTAAACGTTGCAGGACACTCACTTTGCCCACCTTTACGTTTAATTGCGCCTGTTGATACAATCTGTTTTCGTCTGCAAAAGTACTCCAGTCGGGATTGGTTGGCGCAAGCCACATATGCGCATAACCAAGGTTGAAAGAAACATTGGAATTGGGAATATAAGTGATTCCGCCTCTGATAAAATAAAAACTGTCTTCGGCTACAAAATCATTTCTTCGGATGTGAAAATCACCAATTATACCCCAATGATCTGCAAATTTGGTGACGGTATTTATTGAAACCCAGGTTTGCACCTGATGGTTGATATCTTTTTCGGTTGCAGTTTGTGCAAATGTTGCCAAGGGAAGCAAAATAATTAGAATTCCAATAAAATTGTTCTTCATATTTAGGACTATTAAAAATTAGTTTTAGTTAATAATAGACTTCTTTTGAATTCGTAAAAAAGGAAAATAATCGGGTAATTTATATAGAGTAAAGATAGTATTATTGATGTAAATTTTTACAATAAAATTGTATTCTGCAGAAAAAATATATTTTATAGTTTACCTAATATCAAATAATTATAGAGGTTGACTAGAATTATTTTTAATACATAGAAATATAGTTCCGTCCCGAAGCTGAGGGGGCAGATTACGCAAAGGGCGCGAAGGTTCTTTTAAAAATTCATTAAGATGAAAAAGTTCGCAAAGCTTTATGTAAACAAAGCTTTGCGAACTTAAAATATAGATGCTGCTTAGCCTCAGAAATAAAAAACCTTAGCGTACTTTGCGTTAAAAAATTAACATAGGAGTTTAGGGGGCAGGTTACGCAAAGAGCGCGAAAGTTCTTTTTAAAATTCATTAAGATGAAAAAGTTCGCAAAGCTTTATGTAGACAAAGCTTTGCGAACTTAAAATATAGATGTTGCTTAACCTCAGAAATAAAAAAACTTCGCGTGCTTTGCGTTAAAAATTAGGATGCTGATTTTACCGCAAAGCACGCAAAGGTTTTACGCAAAGCACACAAAGACTTTTTTAAGAATCATTAAAATGAAAAAGTTCTCAAAGCTTTATGCAGACAAAGCTTTGTGAACTTAAAATACAGATGCTGATTAGCCTCAGAAATAAAAAACCTTAGCGTGCTTTGCGTTAAAAATTAGGATGCTGATTTTACCGCAAAGCACGCAAAGGTTTTGCGCAAAGTACTCAAAGACTTTTTTTAAGAATCATTAAAATGAAAAAGTTCTCAAAGCATTATGTAGACAAAGCTTTGCGAACTTAAAATATAGATGTTGCTTAGCCTCAGAAATAAAAAACCTTAGCGTGCTTTGCGTTAAAAAAATAACATAGGAGTACACGAAGTTTTTTTAAGCATCAGCTGTATTTAAATTTTATTTTATAATGACGAATAAAATTTAAACGCTTAAATTTATGTTTATTATTTTTGAGTAACTTAGTTTATTATGACAAAGAAAATTTTAATAGTAGATGATCATCTGGTGGTACGAAACGGTGTCGCTATGGTTTTGGAAAAACAAATTGAAGATGTAGCGATATCAAATGCTGAAGACTTTTTTGAAGCTATTGCTCTCTTAAAAGATTTTCCTTTCGATCTGATTATTCTGGATATTAATATTCCCGGAGGAAAAAGTACCGGAATGATAAGTGATATTAGAGCCATTCAGCCCACGGTGAAAATTCTGGTATTTTCTGCCCATGAAGAAGAACAATATGCATTAAAGTATATTTCGGCCGGAGCCAATGGCTATTTGAATAAACTTTGCAGTGAAGAAAAAATGATGTTTGCCATCAACTCTATTTTTGAGACTTCGACTTATATTTCTTCCGAAATACTGGCCTTGCTTTTGGAAACCAAACACACTCAAAAATCTATAAATCCAAAAGAAGTATTGTCTAAACGTGAAATTCAGATTGCAGAGTTGCTAATAGAAGGAAATGGGAATCTCGAAATTTCAAATAAGCTAAATATTCATATGTCTACGGTGAGTACCTACAAAGCCAGAGTTTTTGAAAAACTTAAAATTACAAATTTGGTTGAATTAATTAATCTCTTTAAAACCTTCGAATATTAATTGTATTCGACCATTATTTCAATCGTAGTTCCTTCATTAAGTGTACTGTGTATATTGATACTTCCTTCAATAATAAGCAAAAGCTCAATAATCATATGCAATCCCAGATGGTAGTTTTTTGCAATTGGATTTTGGTAAAAATCAAGGTAATACTCAATAAGTTCCCTGCTCATTCCTTTTCCGTTATCGATTATCGTTAACATCAGAACATTGTCTTTTGTACCTGAAAATAATTCGATGTGCCCGTTACTGGAGTTTTTTATTGCATTATCAAGTAAATTATGCACTATAATAGAGAGTGCTTTATTATTGGTTCGAATTTCAAGATCCTGATGTACACTGTTTACAATCTCAATATTTTCGGCTTCAGCAATTTTTCTGAAAATTTGAATTTTCTCCTCAATCAGATCATATAAAGAATAACGCTGGTCTTCCAGTTTTTTTCCTTCAATAAAAATCGAAGAATATTTAATCAGGTTTTCGACATATTCATAAAGCTGAATGGTCGACATTTGAATTGTTCCTAATTGTTTTTTTAGTTTGCTGTCTTCCTGAATGGTTTCATTATCTGCCAAATGGTTGATAGAATTGGTCAGGAATTTTAAAGGACTTTTAATATCATGACTAATACTTTTTACCAGTGTTTCCTGTTGCTTAATTTCTTGCTTAAGATTGTTTCTTGTTGTTTTTAATTTACGAACAGTTGAGGCTAATTTTTTCGTTTTTTGCGCAATAACTTCTTTAAGTCTTATGTTGTTTCGTTTAATGTAATACAATCTTATGTACCATATAAAGAGAATAAATAAAGCGGCCAAAAGGTAAATAAGAATGGTAAACCAAAAAGTTTGGTGAAATTTTGCAGGTACAATTATGGTAATCTTTTTGTAGACATAAGCAGCATTAAAACCAGCTAATGTTCTTATGGTAAGTGTATATTCGCCTGGAGGCAATGTGGTGAAGGATATTGATTTTTCACCTTTTAATTTTTCCCATCGACTGTTTGGTGCTTTATCCAGTTTGGCTTCAAAATTTAAGTTTTCCTGATTGCCATAATACGGATAAGAGATAAAAAACGTTACCCTCTGAAAATTATTTTTTAGTGTAATCGTATCTTTGGGCTGAATGTTTATCTGGTCTACAAGAACCTTATCTATAAATAAAACTTTGCCCGGTAATAAAGGAGATACCTTATACGGATTAAAAAAAACAAAGCCATTCATTGACGGAAGCGCAATTTGATCGTTTTTGAGGAAATTACCGCAAGGCTGGCATCCGCCGTTAAATTCATTAGTTAAAAAGCCATTAAATTTATTGTATTGATGGTAGTAGATAACACGGGTTTTCTTTTTACTGTATTCTAATAATGCTTTTCGCGAAATTTGAAAAAGCCCTTTATTGGTAGGAATCCAGAAAAAACCGTTTTTGTCTTCTATAATACAATGCGAAGAATTGAGATAATTATTTTCGTCTTTCGGGAAAGAATATAAGGTATTATCTGAATACAGAAAAAAACCTTTTTGATAAGTAGTTAGCCAGACCTTTTTTTCGCTGTCTATAAATATACTTCTAATATTTATTTTCTCAGAGTTTTTAACATAAATCAAGTTCTCTGAATTGATCTGATATTTTAGCAAACCATTTGTCGTACCCAGAAACAAAGTATTAAAGTCGTATTGTGCTATAAAATTAATATTGTATTCACTAATCGTGATTAGTTTAACTGAACCATTTTTTACACAATAAAGTTTTGCTTTATGAAATTCATCCTGTCCAACACTAATCCAGATGGTATTATCCTGATCCCGAAATATGGTTTTTATGTTTTGACCAAAATTATACGTAAGATGTTCTTTATAGGCTGATTTTTTTAAATAGCAATGTACATTTTTGTTTCTGCCCACCCATAAATTCTGATCGCTATCTTTTGCAATTGTAATTTCTTCATCCAGAAAAAAACTTTTGTCAAATGAGATACTGTCTACCAGTTTTTTATTACTGAAAATTTGACCTTTTGCCGTTACAATTGTACTGTCATTAAGAGCCAGTGCTCCGTAATACACTTCTGTTTTCTGCACATCTTTTTTCACGGTATTAAATTCAGGAAACGAAATGATACATAATCCGTTTGTACTGCTTCCTAGATATAATTTTTGATTTTTGCGATCAAGATAAACAGAGATAATGTTGCTCTTTTCAAACTCTTTAAAATCTACAACAGGTGTAATTGCTAATTGATCGGATTGATTTCCTAAAAGAGCTATTTTGTTTTTTACAGCAATAAAAACCTGACTTGTAGTAATGTTCCAGAACAGTTTTTGTTTTCCTGTAAAAAGAGCAGAATCCAGCTTTCCTGAAGATTTTCCATTTTTCGAAAAACAATCATAACGACCATCTTCATAAAGATAAAAGAGCGTATCATGGATTACAAAAAAGCGAAATATAGTTTTGCTTTTATACGCTAGTTTGTATATGCTATTCATTTTAGCATCACACAATTCGACATTTTCGGGATCAATAAAAAAGAGATTTCCGTCAGAAAGTTTTATAAAATAGGGTTCTTGCGGATTTATTGTTTTGTTGGAAGGAAGTCCGTCATGCGAGAAAAAGTGTTTTCCGTTTCGGCTTTTGTTTAAAATTGGACTGTCTTTTTTTGTAATGTGAATTTTACCCTGTCTGATCAGAACTTGTTCTTTTTTGCCTTCATTATAACAAACCAGACTGTCTTTTTTAATACTTCCGAAAATATCAAAAAAGCGACTGTATTCTAAATTTGTTGAAGAAGTATTAAAGGTGCGAAAGTCATTGCCATCATAACGAACAAGTCCATTTTCTGTTGTAAGCCAGATAAAATTATATTTATCAGAAACGATAGCATTTACACTGCTTTGAGGTAACTCATTATTATCAGCCGTATACCATTTGGCTATATAATTTTCCTGACAAACTGCTTTAACTGTAGTTAAAAACAGGAAAATACAACAATAGCGAAGATGTGATAATGGCATCATTATGAGATTGGTATAGTTCTTTTATAAGAACAAACATAGCAAACATAATTTATAATTTATAGGGTTGTAGTTTTAAATCTACAACAATGTAGATTTATTGGTACGATACTATAAATCTCTTAATCATAATATACCACTATATTTGTTAGTGTAGCAATCACACTAAAAATAGAGAGCGTATGAAAATAGGTATAGTAGGCGTATCCAGCATTACAATGGATTTTGCGAACAGAGCAGCTCAGTCAGGACACGATGTATTGATTAATCATAACCGTGATAATAATATTATAAGAGAGTGTGTACAAAAAATGGGATCGAAAGTAAAGTTGGTAAATAAAGAGCAGGCTGTAAAAGCTGGTATTATAATATTGTTTGTGCCGCGTGAAGATCTAAAGAGTTTTTTGAGTGATTTGCCGGATATGAGTGAAAAAATTATAATACATACCAATAATCCGATCTTTAGTACAGAATGTTTTTCGAGTACAGTAAAAACATCAAGCGAAATTATAGCATCTCTTTTGCCAGATGCACATGTCGTAAAATTACTGAACATCGTAGAACCCAATATACTATTGCATAAAAATCAAAATCATACGGGGAACGAAATATTTTATACAGGAACAGATACTCAGGCTAAGCGAAAAGTAAAATCTTTTTTCAAAACCCTGGATTTGGCAGGAATTGATTTAGATGACCAATTAGATAGAATGAATTAGTACTAATGAAAATGAAACAATAAACAAGGAACAACAAAAATGCTAAGCTAAATTTTGGGGAACATTTATATACGGTTTTGGTGGTTTGTTTAATGTGGTTTTTTAAAAGCGGTTGAAGATGAAATCTTCAGCCGCTTTTTAGTTTGTGAGACTTTTAAGTAACAGAATGTAAGTTTTAAGGCCTCAGAAAGAGTATTTCTTTGTGCAGATAAAATAAAAGTTTACTTTTACTTCTTATAATATCCTTTCTGCTTGTCACACCAAAATAATCCTTCCTAATTATTTTGACAAGCTGTTGGTTCAGAAAGACATATCCATACTCATTTACATAAATTATAATTTCATGTATCAATTTATAAAATATATTTTGTTGCTTTTTGTAGCATCATTAAGTCTGGTTTCCTGCAAGCAAAAACAGGGAGACAAAATTAAAGTTGGTTTTTCGCAGGCGATGACTACCGATGACTGGCGAAAACAAATGAACAGTTCTATAAAAATTGAAGCTTCGCTGCATCCGGAAGTAGATTTGAGAATCAAAGACGCCAATAATAATGTCGAAAAACAAATCGAAGATATAGAACGCTTTATTTCCAACAAAGTGGATGTTATTATTGTATCGCCAATTCAGTCCAAACCTTTAACCGCAGTTGTGGAAAAATCCATAAAAGCGGGAATTCCGGTTCTTGTTGTGGATCGAAAAATTGAAGGAGAAAGTTACACCGCTTATCTTGGAGCCGATAATATCGAAATTGGCCGAATCGCTGCGCGTTATATTGTCTCGCATAGTAAAGGTTCGGGAACTATTATACAAATTACAGGCGCCAGCGGATCATCTCCTGCTTACGAAAGAACATTGGGTTTCAATCAGATTATCAATGAAAACAAACGCTTTAAGATTGTAAATACTATTCAGGGCAATTGGGAAAAAGAATCGGTTAAAGCACCTTTAAAAACAATTCTTCTGCAAAACCCAAATGTGGAATATATCTTCGCTCAAAACGACAGAATGGCTTTAAGCGCCTGGGAAACAGCTAAGACTTTAGGTTTAGAAAAAAAAATTAAGTTTATTGGTGTTGATGCATTAAATACGGTAAATGGCGGAATTGAGCTAGTAAAAAGCGGCGTTCTTGACGGCACAATTTTATATCCAACCGGAGGAAACGAAGCGTTGAAACTGGCGCTAAAAATGTATAACAAAGAATCAATTGCTAGAAACAATATTCTAAATACGATTGTAATTGATAAAAACAATGCTGAAATTATCGAAAACCAAATGGATAAAGTCGATCAGCAGCAATTGGTAATCGAGTCGCAACAAGGCGCGATTAACATACAGGAAAGAGAATATGCTTCGCAGAATAACTTAGTGCGACTGCTGAGCTTTTTTCTTGTAATTATTTTGAGTTTAACGATTTACAGTATTTATTCGACGATTTCGATCTCAAAAAAGAAAAAAGAACTGGAAAGAATCAATCAAACGGTAATTGATCAGAATAACGAAATTCAGGAAATGGCTGAGATTGCCGCAAAAAGTAATGAAGCAAAACTGAATTTCTTTACGGGATTATCGCATGAATTTAAAACCCCGATTACTTTAATAATGAGTTATGTGGAATCTTTAATCGAAAATGAAAAAATTAAAGGGACTGCATTAATCGATGAAGTGAAATTGATTCACAAAAACTCCAACAGATTATTGCGATTGATCAATCAATTACTGGATTTCAGGAAAATTGAAGAACAAAAATTCACACTAAGAGCTTCAAATACTAAAATTTATGATTTTTCTAATGAAGTAATGGCGAACTTTAAAGGTGAAGCTGCCCGAAGAAATATTGATTTTCAATTAATCTGTAAAAACAAAAATCTGGAACTGTTTATCGATCGCGGTTTAATGGATAAAGTATATTTCAATTTATTGTCGAATGCTTTTAAATTTACGCCTGACAACGGAAAAATTAGCATTTCAATTATCGAAAACCAAGATAATACAGTAAAGATTCATTTTAAAGATTCAGGAATCGGAATTCCCGACGATGAGCTTTCTAATGTTTTTAATCCTTTTTTCAGAGCTTCAAACAACAATAAAAACAGTTCAGGAATTGGTTTGCATTTGTCTAAGGAATTTGTTCTCCTGCATCAGGGAAGTATTGAATTGAAATCAAAACAAGGAAGCGAATTTGTAATTACTTTATTAAAAGGAAACAGTCATTTGCAACCCGGAGAGATTATTCAGAAAGTAGAAAACCTCATTAGTATTCCAAGTTTGATTACAGATAACCTGAGTATTGAACCGGATTTAAAAGAAGTAAATACCATTTCTGATGCCGAAAAACATTCGCTGTTAATCATAGAAGACAATGTAGATTTGGTCAATTTTTTAAAAGCCAAACTTTCAAACGAATATGTAGTTTATAATTCGGACGGAAGCGATGCCATCGAAAAAGCCCTGGAAATTATTCCGGATATTATCATCTGCGACATTAATTTGGTTGATAAAGATGGTTACGAAATTAGCAGGGAACTAAAGAAAGACTTACGTTCTTCTCATATTCCAATTATAATTTTAACGGCGCAAAGCAATAAAGAATCGGTTTTAAAAGGCTTACAAAGTGGAGTAGACCAGTATTTGACAAAACCTTTTAGCCTTTCGATTTTAAAACAATCTATTTCAAGTTTACTTTTCAACAGAGAAAAACTACGTTATTATTATACAAACAATATTTATCGAGTTGAACCAGAATCTAAATTCGGAAATCAGGAACAGACTTTCATTACCAAAATGAATGAGATTATTAAGAAGAATGTCGAAAATCCGAAGTTTTCTGTTGAAGATTTGGCGGATAAATTAGGCGTATCAAGAGTTCAACTGTATAGAAAAGTTAAAGCCATAATTGGAATTAACATTAGCGATCATATTAATAATGTCAAATTAGAGAAAGCAGCAGAGCTTTTAAAGTCAAATGAAATGAATATTTCAGAGATTGCATACTCGCTTGGATTCTCTTCTCCAAATTATTTTTCTACCGCTTTTAAGAATAAATTTGGAATTTCTCCTAAAGAATATAAAACGTCCAATTAATTTACTTCTGAAATTGATTCATTTCAGGTATCATTTTTAAACGTTATGTAACAAAATCGAAACTACAAGGTTTTCGTAAAAGTTTTTTAATATTCGTAAAGCATTGTAAATAAAGGTTTTGTGTTTAAAATATCAATATATCAATATTTAAAGAAATAAATTGTAACATCATTAAAAATAAGTTGTTTTTTTTGCAGATATCTTAGCAACAAGTTTTTAATACATGTACAATGAATAAGATATTGATTTGGTCTGTTACTGCTGCACTGGCAGGTTTTCTTTTCGGTTTTGATACCGTAGTTATTTCTGGAGCTGATAAACAATTGCAGCTTCTTTGGCATTCATCTGATGCTTTTCATGGTTCTGTTGTTATGGCAATGGCATTATGGGGAACTGTAGTCGGGGCTATTTTTGGTGGAATCCCAACTAATAAGATTGGCCGGAAAAAAACCTTGTTCTGGATCGGTATTTTATATTTTGTTTCTGCAATTGGTGCTGCTTTTGCAAATGATCCTTTTGTATTTGCTGCCTTCAGATTTATCGGAGGTCTAGGAGTTGGTGCTTCAACCATTGCTGCTCCGGCTTATGTTTCAGAAATTGCTCCTGCAGATAAAAGAGGAAGACTGGTCGCTTTATATCAATTCAATATTGTACTGGGTATTTTAATTGCTTTTATTTCGAATTATTTTTTAAAAGATATTGGCGAAAATGCCTGGAGATGGATGATAGGCGTTCAGGCAATTCCTTCTGTTATTTATATTCTGACTATTTTGACAATTCCCGAAAGTCCAAGATGGCTTTTGTCTAAAAACCGCGATGAGGAAGCACGCAAGGTTTTATATACAATTGATCCAACGGCAAATATTACTGATTTAATGGATGATTCGAGAGAAAACGGCGTTACCAAACACGAGAATATATTCATGAAAAAATACCGTTTCCCGTTGATTCTGGCTTTCTTAATTGCATTTTTTAATCAGTTTTCGGGAATTAATGCATTTCTATATTATGCGCCAAGAATTTTTGAAGAAGCAGGATTAGGACAAAATACAGCTTTATTAAGCAGTATCGGAATCGGAGTTACCAATCTTATTTTCACCTTGATTGGTGTAGCATTAATTGACAAATTAGGAAGAAAGTTGTTAATGTACATTGGTTCAGTTGGATATATCATTTCGCTCGGATTAGTATCGGCTTCTTTTTATTACAATTGGGGCGGTTTGTCAGTTCCTATTTTCCTTTTCTTGTTTATTGCTTCACATGCCATTGGACAGGGCGCTGTAATTTGGGTTTTTATTTCAGAAATATTTCCAAATCACATTCGTGCCTCAGGACAAGCATTCGGAAGTTCTGTACACTGGGTTTTGGCAGCGATTATTCCGTCTTTAATTCCGATGTTATTTTCAGAAATCGGACCAGAAGTTGTATTCCTTATTTTTACGCTCATGATGGTATTGCAGTTACTATTTGTAATTTTTCTGATGCCGGAAACAAAAGGAATCTCTTTAGAAGTATTAAGTGAAACACTAACTAACAAAAATAACCACAAAAATGAAATCAAAGAAACATCTGCCGTTAGCTCTTTATAGTGCCGTCTTACTGTCGATAACTGGATTTAAACCAACGTCTGCAATTGCACAAACTTCTGAAGTAACTGTATCAAGCTTAGCTGAAGAACAAATGTATCGTCCAAATTTTCATTTTACGCCAAAAAAAGGCTGGATGAATGATCCCAACGGAATGTTTTTCGCCAATGGCTATTATCATTTGTTTTACCAACATTATCCCGACGGAAATAAATGGGGACCAATGCACTGGGGACACGCTATTTCTAAAGATTTAATTAAATGGGAAGAATTGCCAATTGCGATTTATCCTGATAAAGACAAATATATATTTTCCGGAAGTGCAGTGGTTGACACACACAATACATCCGGTTTAGGAACAGGAAAAACAGCTCCGATTATCGCAGTTTATACTTTGCACGATATGACGAAAGAGAAAGAAGGCAAAATTGATGTAGAACAACAGGATATTGCTTTTTCGAATGATAATGGTATTACATGGCAGAAATTTGAGGAAGGAAATCCTGTCGTGAAAAACCCTGGAATTCGTGATTTTCGTGATCCAAAAGTTTCGTGGGATGAAACACACAAACAATGGATAATGGTTTTGGCAGCACAAGATCGTGCACAATTCTACAAATCATCAAATCTAAAAAATTGGGAATTTGTATCTGAATTTGGAAAAAATATTGGTGCTCACGGCGGCGTTTGGGAATGTCCTGATTTCTTCGAAATAAAAGTAGAGGGAACAAAAGAGAAAAAATGGGTTTTAATTGTAAATCTTAATCCGGGCGGACCAAACGGAGGTTCCGGAGTTCAATATTTTGTTGGAGATTTTGACGGAAAAACATTTACAATGGATAATAGTTTTGCTGAAAGAGTAAAAAACGAAAAAGGAGTTTGGACAGATTATGGAAAAGACAATTACGCCGGAGTAACCTGGAATAATGTTCCCACTTCAGACGGAAGACGATTATTTATTGGATGGATGTCAAATTGGGATTATGCGCAGCAAGTTCCAACAACGGCCTGGAGAAGCAGCACAACGATTCCGCGTGAATTGCAATTAATCAAAAAAGGAAACTATTATAATTTGATAAGCAAGCCGGTAAGAGAACTCGATAATTATGTTGCTGAAACTATTAGTGCGAAGAGTTTAAACGGAAAAGGAAATTTAACATTAGTAAAAGACGGTTTCAACGATTTGACTCAAAGTGTTATTAGTTTAGATTTAAAAAATTTAAAACAGAGTAACTACACTTTTAGACTTTCAAATTTAGACGGAGAATCTTTAAGTTTTGGTTTAAACAACAAAGAGAATTATTTGTTTATTGATCGTTCTAAAGCCGGTAAAATTGATTTCTCAGATAAATTTGCTTCAACTGTAAGTAAAGCGTTTTTGGAAGGAAGCCAAAAAAGTGCTGCATTTAAAATTGTTTTAGATAAAACTTCAATTGAAATCTTTTATAACAATGGTGAAAAAGTAATGACGGAAATCTTTTTCTTGAACAAACCATTTTCTGCACTTTCTATTTCATCAAAAGAGAAAATAGAAATAAACAATTTTAAAATTCAGGAATTAAATGTTGCAAAAAGTCACTAAGAAAGAATAACGGAATTCTTTTTAATCAGTAAAAAAAATCACAGTCAAAGCTTGAAAACACTAGAAAGAGTATTGCTTTCGGATCTTTTATGCTTCATTCTGAAATGATCGGTTGTGTAAAAATTACAATCGAAATACTAACTACGTAATTAACCAATTAAATATAACCAAAACCATTAATTTATGAAAAGTAAGATTATTTATTTTCTATTTTTCTTCTTTCCGATGCTGATTATGACGGCGCAGGAAAACGGAATAAAAGGAACGGTAATTTCCTCAGATGACGGAATGCCGCTTCCTGGTGCGACAGTAATTATTTCAGGTACCAAAACCAGTACTTCGACTGATTTTGATGGGAATTTTTCCTTTCCCGATGTTTCTTCAGAGGCTGTTATTGTCGTTTCTTTTATAGGCTATGCACCTCAAACAATTGCTGTTAAAGGACAAAAAACAATCAATGTAACGCTTAAAGTAGACAACAATCAATTGAATGAAGTTGTTGTTACCGGATATTCAAAACAAAAGAAAACGGATATTACCGGAGCAGTGGCTGTTGTAAATATGAAAGACGTTATGAAACAGCCGGAACCCAACCCAATTAAAGCTTTGCAGGGAAGAGTTGCGGGAGTAAAAGTAACATCAGATGGTTCGCCAAGCGGAGGAAATACAAAAGTGGTGATTCGTGGTGTTGGAACTTTAAACAACACAGATCCGCTTTATGTAATTGACGGAATGCCTACAAAATCAGGAATGCATGAATTGAACCCTAACGATATTGAAACTATTCAGGTGCTGAAAGATGCTTCTTCTGCAAGTATTTACGGTTCACGAGCTTCAAACGGTGTAATTATTATTACAACCAAAAAAGGAAAAGAAGGTAAAATGAGAATCAATTTCAGTACGTATGCTTCATTTTCTGATTATTCCAGAAAGTTAGATGTTTTAAATGCGAACCAATTTGGGCAGGCGCTTTGGCAGGCTAATATTAACGACGGTTTAAACCCGAATAATAACAATTTACGCTATCAGTTTGACTGGTCGGTAAATAATAACAAACCGCAATTGAACAAAGTTTTGGTTCCGGAATATTTAGATAATGAGCAAACTTTAAAATCTTCAAATACAGATTGGTATGATGCTATTTCTCAAACGGGAGTTGCCAATTCTTATGATTTATCGGTTTCAAATGCTTCTGATAAAGGGAATTATGTTTTCTCTTTAGGTTATTATGGAAATGAAGGCGTTGTAAAAACTACCGATTTTGAGAGAATCTCAGCAAGAATGAACAGTTCATACAAATACTTCGACGGCAAATTGGTGATTGGAGAAAATTTTAGTTTAAACCGTACCAATGAAGTAACAGATCCGGGAGTTTTAGATCCTGCATTAAGAGCTTTGCCTATTATTCCGGTACATACCGTTGACGGAATAGGCTGGGGAGGTCCGGTTGGAGGAATGAACGACAGACAAAATCCGGTGCGTCTTTTAGAATATAATAAAGACAATAAATATGATTATTTACGTCTTTTTGGTAATGCTTACGCCGATCTGGAAATCATTAAAAACCTGCATATCAAAACCAGTTTTGGTATGGATTACGGCTCTTACAAAAAACGTACGTTACAAAGAAGCTACAAATCGGGTTACTTGCAAAACGATCAGACTTCGGTTACGATTGATCAATCCATCAGCGATAAATGGACGTGGACGAATACGGCAATTTATAGTCTGAATTTCGGAAAAAGCAACTTGAATTTGATGGCCGGAACGGAGATGTACAAAGACACGTACGATACAAATACATTACGTAAAAATGACTTTTTGATCGAAACGCCGGATTATATGTATCCTGATGCAGGAACAGGAGAATCTTTTACAAGCGGAACTTCAACCGTGTATTCTTTGATGTCTTATTTCGGAAAAGCTGATTACGAGTTTGATAATCGTTATTTGGTTTCGGCTACAATTCGTCGCGACGGTTCTTCTCGTTTTGGTAAAAACAATCAATTCGGAACATTTCCGGCAGTTTCTGCGGGATGGAGAATCAGCAATGAAAGTTTCATAAAGGATAAAATAACCGCTATTTCTGATTTGAAATTAAGAGCAGGCTGGGGGCAAACCGGTAATCAGGAAATCAGTAATACGGCGGTTTACTCGCTTTATTTGGCAAGCTATGCAGGCGGAAGTCCGACTTGGGCAACTTCTTACGGAACAGCTTATGATATTGCAGGAAACGGAAACGGATTGCTTCCGTCCGGATTTATTGCTACACAATCAGGAAATGATGATTTGAAATGGGAAACTACAACGCAAACCAACGTTGGTTTGGACTTTGGTTTTTTCAAACAAAAATTAAGCGGATCTATCGATTATTACATCAAAAAAACAGATGATATTTTGGTATTGCCACCGTATTTGGGAGTTATTGGAGAAGGCGGAAACCGCTGGGTAAACGGAGCTTCTATGGAAAATAAAGGTTGGGAATTTTCTTTAGGTTATCACGACGAAACTTCATTTGGACTGAAATATGATATTTCGGGGAATATTTCAGCAAATAAAAATAAGATTACACAATTGCCGGATGAAGTGAAAAACAATTATGGCGGAGACGGATTAAATGATAACATTTTGGGACGACCGATAAATTCAATGTACGGCTATGTTACTGACGGATTATTTACAAGTCAGGATCAGGTTGTTAACTCGGCCATTCAGGAAGGAAAAGGACTTGGGCGAATTCGTTACAAAGATTTAAACGGCGACGGAACAATTACTGACAAAGACCGTACATGGATCGGAAATCCAAATCCGGGATTTCAATACGGAATCAACTTAAACTTAGCTTATAAAAACTTTGATTTTACCACTTTTTGGGAAGGAACTGGAAATGTTGATGTGATTAACAACACAAAATACCAAACCGATTTCTGGAGTGTTGATGATGTTGGATCAAACAAAGGAACACGATTATTGAATGCCTGGTCTTTGGATAATCCAAATTCTACGATTCCCGCACTTACAACGGTTGATAGAAATGCAGAATCCAGATTTTCGACTTATTATGTAGAAAACGGAAGTTATCTTAAACTTAGAGTGCTTCAGTTTGGATACAGTCTGCCAAAAGAGTTGTTGAAAAAATTGAGCATGGACAATTTCAGATTGTATATCAGCGGACAAAACTTACTGATTATTGATTCGAAAAGCTTCAGAGGAGTTGATCCGGAAAATGCAGGATTTGGATATCCGCAGCCAACCACTTTTACTGCTGGTCTTAATTTTACTTTATAATAAAAGATAAAAAAAATGAAAAAAATACTATATATAGCAGGGTTTTTAGTGATAGGTTTCTTCGCTTCCTGTTCTGATTTTTTAGAAAATAATCCCCGTGGAGTATTGTCAGAAGACGATATTGTAACTCCGCAATCTGTTGAAGGATTTATGAATGCCGCTTATGCGCAGTTAGGAAATGACCATTATGATTCTCCGTACAGTTTATGGCCTTTTGGGAATGTTCGTTCAGATGATGCTTACAAAGGCGGAAGCGGTACAAACGACATTCAGGATTTTCACTTTTTTGAAGTTTCCAATAACATCCGTCCTGATTTTGGGGAGTTGGATAATTTTTGGTACATCAGTTATGTGGGCGTTTCAAGAGCCAATAAAGCCTTGAAAGCATTGGAACAAATTTCTGAAGCCGATTATCCGCTGAAAAAAACACGTATGGCTGAAATGCGTTTTTTAAGAGGACATTTTTACTTTATGTTGAAAATCATGTTTAGAAATGTGCCGTATATCACGGAGGATATTCCGATAGAAGATTATAAAACAATTTCAAACAAAGCACTTTCAAACGAAGATCTTTGGAACAAAATTGCAGAAGATTTTCAGGCTGCAGCCGAAAACTTACCGGACACACAGCCGGAAATAGGGCGTGCCAATAAAAAAGCGGCTTACGCTTATTTGGCAAAAACAAGATTGTATCAGGCGTATACGCAGGATGAAACATTTAAAGTTACAGGAATCAATCAGCAGCATTTGCAGGAAGTACTTGCAGCAACTGATAACGTAATTGGAAAAGCATCTTTAGAACCTGATTTTGCCAATAACTTCTTGCCTGGAACCTATGAAAATGGACCAGAATCTATTTTTTCTATTCAGTTTTCTGATAACGACGGAACTTTATACGGAAGATTAAATTTTTCGGATGTACTTTCTACGCCGCAAGGTTTAGGCTGTTGTGATTTTCATAAACCAAGTCAGAATTTGGTGAATGCTTTTAAAACCGGAGCAAACGGTTTGCCAGAATTCGACACGTACAATAATGAAGATTTTGATTATAAAAATATAGATGCCAATACGGTCGATCCAAGATTGTATCATACTGTAGCGATGCCGGGATTACCTTATAAATACGACCCTGAATTTCTATATGTTGAAGCTTGGGTTCGTTCTCCGGGAACTTACGGTTATTTTGCTTCTTTAAAAGAAAACGTGGCTCCAAATTGCAGCTGTGTTGTAAACATCGATCCGTTTTACGGAAACTCAAAAAACAGAATTCAGATTCGTTATGCTGATGTGATTTTGATGCGTGCCGAAGCTTTGATTGAATTAGGAAGACAAGCTGAAGCTTTGCCATTGATCAATGAAATCAGAGAAAGAGCGGCACAAAGTACAGGAAGATTGCCTTATGTGAGCAACTTCAAAATCAATACCTATGTCGACGGAGGCAATTGTAACTGGACACAGGATTTTGCCCGTAAAGCTTTGCGTTGGGAGCGTCGTTTAGAATTGGCAATGGAAGGAAGCCGATTCTTTGACCTTGTTCGTTGGGGAATTACAGATCAGGTTATGAATGATTTTTATGCAAAAGAAAAAACAAAACGTACCTATTATCAGGATGCCTTTTTTGATGCGCACAAAGAAGAATATTGCCCAATTCCGTTGAAGCAAATTAATTTCAGTCAGGGATTGTACAAACAAAATCCAGGTTATTAATCTTTAAAGAATCAGCAATATGAAAAAAGCTTTAAATAAATATTGGACCAAAGTGTCTGTAGTATTGGCAATGATTTTTATGATTACTGCCTGCGAAAATGGATTTGAAACTGGCGGATTTGATGTGAATTCTCCATCCAATGTGCTTTCATTTAAATTAAGTGGAGTTTCAGGAGAAATTGATCAGACTACAGGAAAAATTAATGTTGTAATGCCTTACGGATCAGATATAACGGCCATAAAACCGGAAGTTGTTTTTGAAGCAGGTGCAACATCAAATCCGGAATTAAATTCGGCAATGAATTTTACAAATCCGGTAAAATTCAGAGTGGTTAATGGAAATTTATTCAAAGATTACACTGTAATAACAACCGTTTTGAGTCCGATTAAGAGTTTTACTATTAACGGAGTTGCAGCAACTGTAAATGATATTAGTAAAACAATTACTATGACGCTGCCTGAAAATACCGATTTGACAGCATTAAAACCAGTTATAGAAGTTACAACAGGCGTGACAATTTCACCAGCTTCTGGAGCAACAATTGATTTTACAAATGCAGTGACTTTTGTAATAACCTCAAACGGAAAAAGCGTTAATTATACCGCAAATGTTGGCGTTCCGGTAACAGGATTAACGGTTGCATTTTTAGGAACAGCCGCAACTAGATCCGGAATTACAAATATGGATGAAGTAACGGCTTCAAACTGGTTGTTTGATAATTTCCCGGGAGCCAAATACATTTCTTTTGAAAGTATTCAAAACGGCGCAGATTTAAGTGACATTGATGTAATCTGGTGGCATTTTGATTCGGCTGCAAATTTACCTTCTGTAGCTTATAATCCTGCTGTTACAACTGCATTGAAAAACTTCAGAACAAATGGCGGAAACCTGCTTTTAACTTCGTTTGCTTCTCAATATGTTGATGCTTTAGGTATTGTTCCGTCAGGAAAAGGGCCGAATAATGTTTTTGGAGATTTTCCTCCAAATGGATTTGTAGATGGAAATTCATGGGGAATGTCATTTGTTGGTCATGAAGGTCATCCGATATTTCAGGGTTTAACCACTTTTGAAACCGGAAAAGCCAATTTATTGCAAAGCGGAACTTTCAGATTAAATCATACTGCATGGTGGTTTTTGCCGGAATGGGGCGGATATGATAATGGAGAAGGATGGAGAAACCAAACAGGAGGAACTAATCTGGCAAGTGAAGCCTGGGATAATGCACTGGACGGAAGGGTTACAATTGCAGAGTTTCCAAATTCAGGCACTAATAAAAATGTTATTGTAATTTCAATGGGAGCTTACGATTGGTACAATGAAACCAATAGTAGCGGAGTGCCAAGTCAGGCAAATGAGTTTATTGCAAATATCAAATTGCTTACACAGAATAGTATCAATTATTTAGCGGCAAAATAATCCACTTTCAATTTAATTAAAATGAAATATAGAAATATAATCACAATTGCTTCGATTTTCTTTTCGCTGGTTTCTTGCAGTCAGGACGAAAATTATATTGGAGGTTCAATTTCAGGAGGTAATTCCGAAATTGCGGCTGTTTTTCCTGTTCCGCCTGCACAGTGGATGGGCGGAAACGATCCGTATTACAGCGCAGGTTACACGGGAGATATTATGCCTTTTTTCGACAACGGAAAATTCCATATTTACTTTCTGCACGATGCACAAAATAAACCTGCGGGAAAAGGATTTCATGACATTCATGAATATCAAAGTACAGATTTGGCACATTTTACCTATGAAGGTCAAATGATTCCGTATGGTACAACACTCGAACTTGATTTTGCCGTAGGGACAGGATCTGTTGTCAAAGTGGGTAATCTTTATTACTTTTATTATACAGGACATAATGAAAATCAGGCTTTTATTCAGTCGAATGCCAGAGAAAGTGTTTTGTGCGCAACAAGCACTGATTTGAAAAACTGGACAAAAGTTACGTCTTTTAAAATAACAGCTCCGGCGGGTTATTATAATTATGATTTCAGAGATCCGCATGTATTTTATAATGACGAATTGAAGAAATATTCGATGTTAGTAAGTACACAGACAGAACCGGGAAGGAAAGCTGTTTTGCTTCATTTTACAAGTTCAGATCCTGCATCGGGAAAATGGGATGTTCAGGATCCAATTTACACGACAACTCCCGAAGATAATTATCTGATGATGGAATGTGCGGATATTTTTAAAATGGGAAGTTATTGGTATTTACTATTTTCTGAAAATTGGAGCGGGAACAAAGGAACGCATTACAGAATTTCGTCTTCAATTAATGGTCCGTGGACTAAACCGGAAAATGACAGAATTGACGGAGAGTATTTTTATGCAGGAAAAACAGCTTCTGACGGAAATAAAAGATATGTTTTTGGATGGAACGCCAGAAAAACACCTGAGAATGATTTAGGAAATAAAGATTGGGCTGGAAATATGGTCATTCATGAACTAACTCAGAATGCTGACGGAACCTTAGGAACCCAATCGCCAAAGTCGGTAACGGATTTATTTTCGAAGAAAAACACAACAGTAGAAGTCGATGCAATTTCGGCGAACGCAACTGCCAATAACGGAACTTATTCTTTATCTGGTGAAGCAGAAAAAGCAATGGTAACTTTTAAAAACAATGGAAAAAAAGTTAAAATAAAAGCAGAAGTTACTTTAGCGAAAGCTTCGGGAACAACAGGGTTTGTTTTTCATACCAATGATACGGGAAGTTATTATAAAGTGGTTTTAGATATTGCTAATAGTAAAATAAGCGGTTATAATTCGGCTTCACAAGAAGTAACACGTTTGCCTTTTGCTTTTCAAATCAATACAAAATATACTATTGAAATCGTTGCAGAGGGAAGTGTTGTCGTATTTTACATCAACGGAAAAGCGGCACTTACCAACCGTATTTACGGAAGAGACAAAAATAAATGGGGTTTAATTGCTGAAGGACAAACGAGCACAATCTCAAACCTTCAGGTAACACAACCCGAATAAACATTAATATAAAATAATTTTAGAATGAATAACGGAAAAAACCTTAAGGCGGTGGCATACGGAGAGGTACTTTGGGATGTTTTTGCCAATGAAAAAAAGATTGGCGGAGCACCATTGAATGTGGCTTTGCGTATGAAAACGCTGGGTTGCGATGTGGCCATGATAAGCTGTGTAGGAAATGATGAAGACGGAAAAGCAATAAAAAGTCAGGTAAACCAACTCGGACTGGAAACGGATACTATTGTTGTTTCCGAAGATTTTCCAACCGGTTTGGTAAACGTTACATTAAATGAGCGCGGATCGGCAACGTATGAAATCAGTTATCCGTCTGCCTGGGATAAAATAGTATTGAATGATTTGGCAAAAACTACCGTTGCACAAGCAGATGTATTGATTTACGGAAGTTTGGTTTGTCGCGACAATGTTTCCAGAAGTGCTTTGGAAGAATTGCTTCAAAACGATATTTATAAAGTTTTTGATGTCAATTTAAGGAAACCGCATTATTCGTATGAAATCCTGAACCAGTTGATGCAATCGGCTAACTTCATTAAATTTAATGATGAAGAATTGCTCGAAATTGCAAAAGCTATGAACTCTCCGTTTGAAAGCCTGGAAGAAAATATGGCTTTCATTGAAGAAAAAACAAAAGCAACAGCAATGTGTGTAACCAAAGGAAAACACGGCGCTTTGTTATTGTGGGAAGGAAAAATCTATGAAAACGGTGGTTACCCGATTGAAGTTTCTGATACAGTAGGCGCTGGAGATTCTTTTTTAGCAGCTTTAATCACTTCACTGTTAAGCGGAAAAGAACCTCAGAATTCAATCGATTTTGCCTGTGCCGTTGGAGCTCTTGTTGCTGAAGCGCCTGGTGCAAATCCGGAAGTTTCAAATTCTAAGATTGAAAATTTAATGGCTAGAGTTAAAGTATAATTTTAGATCTTATTATTTAATTACCCCTCTGAAAAACGTATTTTTCTTAGGGGTATTTTTTTTGCTGTTTTTTATTTAAACAAAATATTTAATCATTTGATTAAATATTTTGTTTAAGATAGTAAGGAATTATTTATATTTGCAAATAAAACATTGAAAATGAGTTCGCAAGAGTCTAATAAGAAAGACGTAACTACAGAAGAAAAGATTAAAACAGCCGCCAAAACGGTGTTTTACAAGAAGGGTTTTGCCGCTACACGAACACGCGATATTGCTGAAGAAGCAGATTTAAATCTTGCTTTACTTAATTATTATTTTAGAAGTAAAGCCAAGCTTTTCGAAATTATAATGACGGAAACTTTTACAGGCTTTATAGGAAGTATAAAAGTGATACTGAATGATGACAAAACATCATTAGAAGAAAAAGTAGCTATTATAGCGGATAGATATATTGATTTTATTATCAAAGAACCGGAGATTCCCGTATTTATTTTAACCGAAATACGTAATAATCCGGACGGACTTTTAAAAAGACTTCCCATTAAGGAAATTATTAATGAATCTGTTTTTATTAAACAATTTCAGCAAGCAGTTCAGAATAAAGAAATAGCAGAACCAAATCCGTTACATTTTTTAATGAACCTTTTAGGATTAGTAGTTTTTCCATTTATAGCAAAACCAATGATTATGGGAAGCAGAAATATGCAAACCGAAGATTTTAATGTCTTAATGCAGGAACGCAAAAAGAAAATTCCGGTTTGGATTAAGCTGATGTTTTCAGTGGAATGAATGAAAATAGAGAAAGTTAATCCGTTGGGTGTAATTATTATGAACACATAGAAACATAGATTTTATACATATTGCTAAAAAGATTAAAAAAAGAAACTAGTTTCTAACACATAGCTATGTTTGTTAATGCAAGTGAAGCGCCTTATTATAGGCAAAAAAAAGCTATGTTTCTATGTGTTAAAAGGACACCTAATGGGTATAGAAAGTTAATTTATTAGATGATGAATAGAAGAAAATCATACTTGCTAAAATATTTATTTCTCCTGGGAATGATTAGTACCGTAAAAGCGCAGACTCTGACAGTTGAACAGAGCTATAAACTTGCGGTAGAAAACTATCCCTTAATCAAACAGTACGAACTGATTGAAAAAAGTAAAGAATATACCATAAGCAATGCCAATAAAGCTTATTTGCCGCAGCTAAGTATAACCGCAATTGAAGGTTATGTTTTTGGCGATTTCCCAAGCATGGGATCCGGAGACGACAGCAAATTCAAGTTTATTGGTCTGGCTCAGATAAATCAAACCATTTGGGACGGTGGCGCGACCAAAACCCAGAAAAAGATTATCGAGGCATCTTCTAATCTCGATAAAGCTTCCGTAGAAGTTTCGCTTTATGATTTACGTTCCAGAGTCAATCAGCTTTATTTCGGAGTATTGCTAATTGACGAACAACTGAAACAATTGGAAATACAAAATAAAATCCTGGACAATAATATCGATAAGGTAAAAAAGCTGAATGAAAACGGACTTGCCTATAAAACAGATGTTGATGAAATGAAGGTGGAGCAATTAAATCTAAACCGACAGAAAAAAGATTTTGAATACACCCGAAACGGATATCTCGCGATGCTTTCGTATCTAATTGGTAAAAATATCAACCAGACTCAACTGGAAAAACCTGCCAATACAATTGCTCTTGATAATACAATCAAACGTCCGGAACAACTGCGTTTTGAAAATCAGCGTAATTTAATAAACGCTCAGGCCGATATGCAAAAAGTCAGCCTTATGCCAAAAGTGGGATTACTTGGGGCAGGCGTTTTACTGGCACCCGGAGTAAGTCTTGGAAATAATAAAATCTCTACTGTTGGTGTTGCCGGACTTAGTGTTGGCTGGGATATAAAAGGCTTGTATAAAAATGGCAATGAAAAGGAATTAACCAAACAGGAATTAAATAAAATTGATGTTCAGGAAGAAACCTTTTTATTCAATACAAAATTCCAAATGAATCAGAAAACAGCTGACATCGAAAGACAAAACGCTATTCTAAAAGATGATGAAGCTATTGTAAAACTTCGTCAAACCATTCGTGAAGGCTATCAGTTAAAATACGACAACGGCGCAGGTCCATTAATTGACTTACTGAATGCCACCGAAAAAGAAGGAAATGCTCGTGCTGAAAAAGCGTTACATGAAATTCAGCTGCTGATGAGCAATTACGAATATCAAACCATCAAAGGAAACTAATACGGTATATTATGAAAAAAATACAACTTTTATATCTTCTAATGCCAATGCTATGTTTAACAGCATGTAAAAATACTGAAAATGATTTTGATGCTTCCGGATCTTTTGAAGCCGTAGAAACCATTCTTGCCGCACAGGCAAATGGTCAAATTCTACAATTGAATGTTGAAGAGGGGCAGCAATTAGAAGCCGGACAAAAAGTAGGGTATATTGACAGTACACAATTGCATATTAATAAAATGCAGTTATCGCAAAACAAAAGAGCGATTTTGAGCGGAAAACCACAAGAAAATATCCAAACTGAAAGCTTAAAAAGACAGCTTGCAAATGCAGTTCTCGACCGCAACAGAACGAGCAATTTGGTAAAAGGCGGAGTAGCTTCTCAAAAAATGCTCGATGATGCCAATGCAAAAGTAGCCACATTACAAGCTCAGATTAGTGCTCAGAAAAGTTCCCTTGACATAACCAATGAGAATTTGACAGAACAAGGAAATACTGTTGGAGTTCAGTTAAAAGGAGTCGACGATCAATTGAGTAAAAGTCTTATCGTAAACCCGATTAAAGGAACTGTCCTGGCAAAATATGCTGAGCAGTATGAAATGGCTGCGGCAGGAAAACCGCTTTATAAAATTGCCAATCTGGAAACATTAGATCTTAGAGCCTATATTACCGGTACACAATTACCTCAAATTAAAATAGGACAGCAAGTAAAAGTAAGAATCGATCAGGGTGAAAAAAAGTATAAAGAATATACTGGCACAATAAACTGGATTTCGAATAAATCAGAGTTTTCGCCAAAGACAATTCCAACAAAAGACGAAAGAGCCAATTTAGTATATGCCATAAAAGTTAGGGTAAAAAATGACGGTTACCTGAAGATCGGTATGTACGGAGAAGTTCTTTGGTCAAAGTAAAATAGTTTAACCATATAAGTTATATAAGGTCATATAAAACAATGGTTAAGAAGTAAAAAAAAAGATAACCATATAAGTTATATAAGGTCATATAAATAATGGTAAAGAAGTAAAAAAAATATAACCATATAAGTTATATAAGTATAGTTTTTTTTGACGCCAAACTTAAATACCCTTATATGACTTATATGGTTCAAAAAAGTAATCATATAAGTATAGTTTTTTTGATGCCAAACTTAAATACCCTTATATAACTTATATGGTTTAAAAAAAGCAAAACAAAAATGACCTTATATAACTTATATGGTTCAAAAAAAAGTCTCGAATGCCAGCAGTAACACTAAAAAATATTACAAAAAAGTACGGTGATTTTATCGCGGTAGATGATGTGTCTTTTGAAGTTAAGAAAGGAGAACTCTTCGGACTCATTGGTCCCGATGGTGCCGGAAAGACTTCTATTTTCAGAATCCTGACTACGTTATTGCTTGCAGAAGGTGGAGAAGCAACTGTGGAAGGACATGATGTTGTAAAAGAATTTCAGGAGATACGAAATAAAGTAGGGTATATGCCCGGTAAATTTTCGTTATATCAGGATTTAACCGTAAAAGAAAATCTAACTTTTTTCGCTACTATTTTCGGAACTACAATCGAAGAAAATTATGAATTGATCAAAGATATTTACGATCAGATAAAACCTTTTAATGACAGACGGGCAGGAAAACTTTCTGGCGGAATGAAACAAAAATTAGCATTATGCTGCGCACTGATTCATAAACCCGAAGTACTGTTTTTAGATGAACCTACAACGGGCGTTGATGTTGTCTCCAGAAGTGAATTTTGGGAAATGCTCGCTAAACTGAAAGAACAGAATATTACAATAGTGGTTTCAACACCTTATATGGACGAGGCAAAATTATGTGACCGTATCGCCCTGATGCAAAACGGAAAAATAATGAGTGTTGATACACCGCAGAATATTATAAACAGTTTTCCGAAACCCATATTTGCGGCCAAAGCTAAAAACATTTATAAATTATTACAAGATCTCAGAACCGATACAGCAATAGAAAGCTGTGATGCTTTTGGAGAATTTATTCATGTAACTCTGGTATCAGAAGAAGCAAATGAAGAAAAACTCAAAACCATTGCTCAAAAATATCAGCACGAAGATTTAGAAGCAAAAAAAATAGTACCCACAATAGAGGATAGTTTTATTCGTCTAATGCGCGAACAAAGTGATTTAACAGCATCAAAAGAAATACAAGATGGAAAATAAAGCCATAGTTTGTAAAGATTTAACGAAACAATTTGGTGATTTCAAAGCGGTTGATAAAATAAGTTTTGAAGTCAGCGAAGGTGAAATATTTGGCTTTCTGGGCGCAAACGGAGCCGGGAAAACGACGGCAATGCGTATTCTTTGCGGACTTTCTTATCCGACTTCAGGACAAGCCAGTGTTGCAGGATTTGATGTTTACAAACAACAGGAAAGTATTAAAAAGAATATTGGTTATATGAGTCAGAAATTCTCTTTGTATGATAATCTGACTATTATGGAGAATATAGAATTTTATGGTGGTGTTTATGGTGTTTCACGTCCAGAGATAAAAGAAAGAAGCGCCGAATTGGTCAAAACGCTGGGTTTAGAAAAAGAAGCCAAAAAACTGGTTGGCGGATTGCCATTGGGATGGAAACAAAAACTGGCTTTTTCAGTTGCCGTTTTCCACCGTCCAAAAATTGTTTTTCTCGATGAACCTACGGGTGGCGTTGATCCCATAACCCGCAGACAATTTTGGGATATGATTTATGAAGCTGCCGCCAATGGAATAACGGTATTTGTAACAACGCATTACATGGACGAAGCGGAGTATTGTAATCGCATCAGTATTATGGTCGACGGAAGGGTTGAAGCTATCGATTCGCCAACAGAATTGAAAAAGAAGTTTAATACCAATTCTATGGATGAAGTTTTTTATCAACTGGCACGAAATGCCCAAAGAGCAGCAGATTAATATGAAAAGATTACTGGCTTTTATCCGAAAAGAATTTTATCACGTTTTCAGGGACCGACGTACTTTGTTGATTCTCTTCGGACTTCCTGTTGCGCAGATTGTTCTTTTTGGTTTTGCGCTGAGCAGTGAAGTTAAAAATATTGGTATTGCCATGCAAGACAATTCACATGACATTCATACCGAAAATATTATCAGAAAAATACAATCGAGTTCTTATTTTAATGTTGAAGCTCCGGTTTTAAACTATAAAGATATTGAGAATCGTTTTAAGGACGGAAGTATAAAATGTGCGGTGATTTTTCCCTCTAATTTTGCATCAGATCTGCAAAGGCCTGAAGGTGCCAAAATTCAGATAATCGCCGATGCTTCAGATCCTAATACGGCAACTATTGTAACCAATTATTTAACCGCAATAGTAAATGATTATCAACAGCAACTAAACCCAACAGCAAAGTTAAATTACCAGATTGTTCCCGAATTAAGACAGCTTTATAACGAACAGCAAAATGGTTCGCTTAATTTTATTCCTGGCGTTATTGCCTTGATATTTATGATTGTTAGTACAGCATTAACTTCGGTTTCTGTGGTTCGGGAAAAAGAATTGGGCACTATGGAAATTTTGCTTGTATCACCATTTAAACCCATAATGGTTTTAATTGCAAAGGCAATTCCGTATCTGGTGCTTTCGTTAATCAACTTTATGCTAATATTATTTCTCTCAGTTTATCTTCTTAATGTAGAAATAAAAGGAAGTTTCCTGTTGCTTTTTGCCGAAAGTATACTATTCATTATTACCTGTCTTTCACTCGGATTGCTGATTTCAAATGTTACCGATTCACAGCAAACTGCCATGCTTATTTCTATGATGGGAATGATGCTGCCTACGCTGATACTTACAGGTTTTATGTTTCCGTTAGAAAATATGCCCTGGATATTTCGTATGGTTTCGCATATTCTTCCTTCTCGATATTATTACACTATTGTAAAAGCAGTAATGCTAAAAGGGCTTGGGTTTGAATTTGTATGGAAAGAAACTTTGATACTTTTAGGAATGGCAGTATTTCTATTGACAATTGCGCTGAAAAAATTTAAAATCAGATTATCATGAAAGTGCTACTTTTTATATTACAGAAAGAATTCCGTCAGATATTCCGTGACAAGACCATTCTGGCCATGATGTTTGCAATGCCCATTATTCAATTGATAATTTTGCCATTGGCCGCCAATTTTGAAGTAAAAAGTGTCAATGTAGTTTATGTAGATCATGATCATAGTTCGTATTCGCAGAAATTAATAAATAAAATAGGTTCTTCAGGATATTTTCAAATTGTTGGAACTCCCGATTCGTATTTAAAAGCTTTAAAACTAATAGAAACAGGAGAAGCCGATTTAATTTTAGAAGTTCCCGCAGGATTTGAACGAAACTTAGTCAGAGAAGGCAGTCAGAAAGTATATATTGCCGCTGATGCCATAAACGGAACCAAATCAAATATTGGTTATGCGTATTTAAATGTAGTAATCGCAGATTTTAGTCGTGATCTTGATATCCGAAAAAAAATTCCGCAGCAATCTGCTTCGTTATCACCATCGTTAATTACGTTATCAGGAACCAATTGGTACAATCCAAGAGCCGAATATAAATATTACATGGTTCCGGGAATCTTAGTATTACTGCTTACATTAATTGGCGGTTTTATTACAGCATTAAATATTGTAAGAGAAAAAGAAATAGGAACCATCGAACAGATCAATGTTACGCCTATTCAGAAATGGCAATTTATTCTGGGAAAACTTATTCCGTTTTGGATTGTCGGAATGATTGTGTTTACGGTGGGATTAACCGTGATGTATCTCGTTTACGGAATATTCCCTAAAGGAAGTCTGGCTGTATTGTATTTGTTTGCAGCTGTTTATTTGGTCGCTTTATTAGGATTGGGACTTTTGATTTCAACTTTTGCCGACACACAATTGCAAGCCATGTTTATTGCGTTTTTCTTTATGATGATTTTCATGCTCATGAGCGGATTTTTCACCAGCACTGACAGTATGCCCAATTGGGCAAGGACAATGTCAGAATTTACGCCCGTTACCCATTTCATTAAAGTAGTCCGTCTTATTGTTTTAAAAGGTAGCGGATTAGCAGAAGTAGGAAAAGAACTGGTATATCTTATCATTTTTGCCATTGTTCTTAATGGTTTGGCAATTTATAATTACAGAAAAACAAGTTAAATTTAATCTGCTGAAATGCCTTTACGCATATTTTTTTCTCCCGCAGATTTTGTAGATTTTTCTAATCTTAATTCGTTACGTTGAATTTAATTCTGTACGCAAAATATATCTGTAGAGACGCACTGCTGTGCGTCTAACACATTGTGGATATTTTTTTTCTCTCGCAGATTTCGCAGATTTTTCTAATCTTAATTCGTTACGTTGAATTTAATTCTGTACGCAAAATATATCTGTAGAGACGCACCGCTGTGCGTCTAACCTTTGTGGATATTTTTTTCTCTCGCAGATTTTGCAGATTTTTCTAATCTTAATTCGTTACGTTGAATTTAATTCTATCTGCGAAGTATATCTGTAGAGACGCATGGCAGTGCGTCTAACCTTTGCGGATATTTTTTTTCTCTCGCAGATTTCGCAGATTTTTCTAATCTTAATTCGTTACGTTGAATTTAATTCTGTACGTAAAATATATCTGTAGAGACGCACTGCTGTGCGTCTAACACATTGTGGATATCCGTTGCGGAGACGCACTGCAGTGCGTCTCTACAGAATATTGGGTGCCATTTTCAACTTGATTACAAATTCAATTTTCGATATTGTAAAGGAGAAATCTGCTTTAATTCTTTAAACTTTCGATTAAAATTGGAAATATTATTGAACCCACACAACTCGGCAATTTCCAAAACCGAGAGTTCGCCGCTGGTAGACAGTAATTTCGTCGCCCGCTCGATCCGGACTTCAATTAAAAACTGGAAAAAAGATTTATTTGTTCGCACCTTAAAATAACGGCAAAATGCATTTTTGGTCATACTCGCAATTGAAGCAATTTCATCAAGTGTAATGTTCTTATGAAAATTAGTCATTACGTACTCAAAAACAATCTGCATTCTTTTCCCTTCATTATCAGTTATTTTCTTATGATATAAATAATTAGATAACGGTGCATTTTCAGAAGTAGAAAGCCATTTTACAATATCAAGAAATAAGATAAAGCGAGAATAACTGTCCGCACCTTTTAATTTCTTAAAATACTTGGCTACCTTCTTAGGCGCATTGTGAATGATAAAGCCGTTTTTACTGCTTTCTAAAGTTGGATGAATGTTTCTGAAAGTGGGTAATTCAAAGAAATCCTTCCCAAAAGAATTAAAAGTAAAGAAAAGTGTTCGCATAACAGAAAGTTCATTTTCCTGCACATCACTTCTAAAAACATGGGGTAAATTGCTGCCAATCACCAATATATCGCCTTCTCGGTATTGTGAGATCGTATCACCGGCAAAAACAGCTCCTTCACCTTTTTCGATATAACTGATTTGAATTTCTTCATGCTGATGTAATTTGTCATAAAATGAAACCTCGATATCTTCTTGATAAATAAGGGGTTCCTCTCCAGATTTTGGAATTTTAAATGGGAAAACTTTCATTGGTTAGTTAGTTAATTGGTAATCAAATGTATTATATTTCGCCATAAAAATGATAATATAATATTGTGTTTTTTTTATTTATATGGTATATAGGGTAATATAATATCATTTTGAGGTAATTTATTGAGTGCCTGCTCTATTGATTCTAGATAATTTTGGCCTGTAATAAAAAATCAATATTATGGCGATTCAATGGGATGGCGTTATGCCAGCAGTAACTACAAAATTTACTGCAGATGATAAATTAGACTTCAATATGTTTGAAGTAAATATGAAAGCTCAGTTAGATGCTGGAGTATCAGGTATTATTTTAGGTGGAACTTTAGGTGAAGCCAGCACACTTTTGGAAGATGAAAAAAGAGAACTGGTAAAATACACTGTTTCTCTTACTGAAAATAAAGTGCCTGTAATTATGAACATTGCAGAACAAAGTACAAAAGGAGCAATTTTGGCTGCTAATCAGGCAGAACAAGATGGAGCAAAAGGTTTAATGATGCTTCCTCCAATGCGTTATAAAGCGTCAGATTTTGAAACTGTAGCTTTTTATAGTGAAGTAGCAAAGAATACTTCTCTTCCTATTATGGTCTACAATAATCCGGTTGATTACAAAATCGAAGTTACATTAGACATGTTTGAAGAATTATTAAAACATGATAACATTCAGGCAGTAAAAGAATCAACAAGAGACATTTCAAATGTTACAAGAATGATCAACCGTTTTGGAGATCGTTTAAAAATATTATCAGGAGTTGATACACTGGCATTAGAAAGTTTATTAATGGGATCTGATGGATGGGTTTCTGGTTTAGTTTGCGCCTTCCCTCAGGAAACAGTAGCAATTTACAAATTGGCTAAAGCCGGAAAAATTGATGAAGCGTTAAAAATTTACAGATGGTTTTTACCTTTATTAGAATTAGATATCAATTCATTCCTGGTACAAAATATTAAATTGGCAGAAGTTGCTACAGGAATTGGCAGCGAGTATGTTCGTGCACCAAGATTACCACTTCAGGGAGCAGAAAGAGAAAGAGTTTTGGCGATCATTGCAGAAGGATTACGTACAAGACCAACATTACCAGATTACAAAAATTTATAACAGCATATTCACATGATTGGCTTTGCTTCATTCTTTTTTAAGTAAGTAGAATCTTTTGAGTGAAATTTTAAAAAAATATTTTAACACATAGAAGCATAGATTAGCTTATATATTCCTAAAAGATTTTAAAAAGAAACTTGTTTCTAACACATAGCTATGTTTGTTAATGCAAGTGAAACGCCTCTTTTGAATTTGTAAAAACTATGTTCCTATGTGTTGAATAAAATTATACTCAAAGAAGTAAGCAAAGTATTCATTAATACAATTAAACATGATTACAGGAAAAAATTATATAGGAAGTCAACTTAAGGCGAGCGGGACCAAAACAGTAAAAACGTTTAATCCGGTATTAAATAAGGAAAATCCTTGGGTTTTTACAGAAGCTACTCCCGAAGAAATTGATGAAGCAGTTGTTTTAGCCAATCAGGCATTTGTTAGTTATAAAAAATGTTCTGGATTAGAAAAAGCAAAATTTTTAACTGCTATAGCTGATGAGATTTTAGCTTTAGGAGATGATTTGTTAGTTCAATATTGTAGCGAATCCGGTTTTGCAAGGGGCAGAGCAGAAGGTGAACGAGGCAGAATGATCGGGCAGTTGCATTCGTTTGCCGCTATGCTTACCGAGGGAAGCTGGGTTCAGGCTACAATAGATACAGCAATTACAGACAGATTGCCGGCTCCAAAAGAAGATTTGCGTAAAATGTTGGTACCATTAGGACCAATTGTAGTTTTCGGATCAAGTAATTTTCCATTTGCATTTTCAACAGCAGGTGGAGACACTGCTTCGGCATTAGCATCAGGTTGTCCGGTTATTGTAAAGAGTCACTCTATGCATATCGGAACAGGAGAAATGGTAGCATCTGCCATTATAAAAGCTGCACAAAAAACAAACATGCCAGAAGGTGTATTTTCAAACCTTATTGGAGGAGGAAAAACACTTGGCGCCAGTTTAGTAAAACATCCTTTAGTAAAAGGAGTTGGTTTTACAGGAAGTATCAGTGGCGGACGTGCTTTATTTGATTTAGCAGCACAACGTCCGGAACCAATTCCGGTATTTGCCGAAATGGGAAGCGTTAATCCGGTTATACTTTTACCGGAAGCGTTAAAAAATAACAGTCAGAAATGGGCAACCGCTTACGCAGGTTCTATAACTCTGGGAGCAGGACAATTTTGTACTAATCCGGGATTATTGATCGCTTTAGAAGGGAATGATTTAAACAAATTTGCAGAGCAATTAACAGAAGCTATCGAAAAGATAGAACCAGGCTGCATGTTGCACCCTTCTATACACGCTGACTTTGAAAGCGGAATAAAAACAATGGAAGAACAAAACGGAGTTTCGAAAGTAGCTCATTTTAAGGGAGATGTATTGCCAAATCACGGCGCTCAGACTATTTTGAGAGTAAAAGGCGAAGATTTCCTAAAAAATGAATTGCTAAGACATGAAGTTTTTGGACCATTTTCTATCATAATAGAATGTAACAATATAGCACAATTGATACAAATAGTTGCTAAATTAGAAGGTCAGTTGACAGGAACAATCATTGGCGAAGAAAATGAACCGGAGCAACATACTGATGTTATTGCAGCATTGCAAAATCGTGTTGGACGTTTGATTTTTAACGGTGTTCCTACAGGGGTAGAAGTATGCGCTTCTATGATTCATGGCGGACCTTATCCGGCATCATCCGATTCGCGCTTTACAGCAGTTGGAACTCATGCGGTTTACAGATGGGTACGACCTTTAAGTTTTCAAAACTGGCCAGATGATTTATTGCCGGCTGAATTACAAAATGAAAATCCGTTACAAATTGTACGTACAGTAAATAATGAGTTAATAAAAGAAACTATTAGTATATAATCCGTTAGGTGTAATCTTAAGAAAAACTTTTAACACATAGAAACATAGCATTTTTTGCCTATAAAAAAAGGCGTTTCACTTGCATTAACAAACATAGCTATGTGTTAGAAACTAGTTTCTTTTTTTAATCTTTTTAGCAATAAGTACAAAATACTATGTTTCTATGTGTTAAAATAAATTATACCAACAGGCTTAAAATAAACTATTAGTATATAATAATATTTAGCAGCTGGTTTCAAAGCTTTTGGAATTAGCTGCTCTACTAAACTATAAACAACCAACTATAATAACTAACTATCTCTAATACAAAATGCTTAAAAAAACTTTTTTTTGTGTAGATGCACACACTTGCGGTAATCCCGTGAGAGTTGTGGCTGGTGGAGGGCCAAATCTACAAGGTAATTCGATGAGTGAAAAACGGCAACACTTTTTAAAAGAATTTGACTGGATTCGCAAAGGATTGATGTTTGAACCACGCGGTCACGATATGATGAGCGGAAGCATTTTATATCCGCCAAGTGATCCCGAAAATGACTTTGGAATATTATTTATAGAAACTTCAGGATGTTTGCCAATGTGCGGACACGGAACTATTGGAACTATTACCATTGCCATTGAGGAAGGGCTGGTAATTCCTAAAACTCCGGGTAAAATCAAAATGGAAGCACCTGCAGGTTTAGTCAATATCGAATACCAACAAACAGGAAAAAAAGTAGATTGGGTACGTTTGACGAATGTCAAATCTTATCTGGCAGCAGAAGGATTAACGATAGATTGCCCTGAATTGGGCGAGATTGTTTTTGATGTAGCTTATGGCGGAAATTATTATGCAATTGTAGATCCGCAGCAGAATTTCTCAGGAGTTCAGGATTTTACAGCGAGTAAAATAATTCAGTACAGTCAGGAAGTGCGAGACAGAATTAACGAAAAATATCCAGATTATTTCATTCATCCACAAAATGATACCATTAGAGATGTAACGCATATGTTGTGGACAGGAACGCCAATTGATCCGACATCATCAGGAAGAAACGCTGTTTTTTATGGTGATAAAGCGATCGATCGTTCTCCATGTGGTACAGGAACTTCGGCAAGAATAGCACAATTGCACGCAAAAGGAAAGTTAAAACTGAATGAAGAGTTTATACACGAAAGTTATATTGGAAGTAAATTTATAGCAAAAGTTGTTGAAGAAACTTCTATTGGAGACATTCCGGCTATTGTTCCAAGCATACAAGGATGGGCAAAAGTGTACGGATATAATAATATTATTATTGATGAGAGTGATGATCCTTATGCATTTGGATTTCAGGTAATTTAAAAATGAAATTCATATAAAAAAATGTTTAACCCGTATAGAAACGCAATCCTGATGCCTTGGGAATGAGTTTCTATACGTGTTAAAAAAGCGCCCAATGGGTTTAAATTAAACATATATCAATTGATGGGTCTAAAAAACGGCATCAATGAACTCTTAATTAATTAGAATTTATGAAAAAAATAGGTGTTATTGGTGGTGGAATCATAGGCTTGTGTACAGCTTATTATCTTGCTAAAGAAGGTTATGAAGTAAGTGTTTTTGATGCTTCAGATATGAGTGACGGCTGTTCGTACGGAAACGCCGGAATGATTGTACCTTCGCATATAATACCGCTGGCACAACCAGGTATGATTGCACAAGGTATAAAATGGATGTTTGACAGTCAGAGTCCGTTTTATGTAAAACCGCGTTTGGACACAGATCTTTTAAAATGGGGTTTAAAGTTTTATAAACACGCCAATGCAAGTCATGTCGAAAAAGCAATGCCGGCTTTGCGAGACCTTTCTGTATTTAGTAAAGAGTTATATCAGGATTTAGCAAAAGAAAGTGATTCTTTTTTCTATGAAGAAAAAGGACTTTTAATGCTCTTTAAAAGTGATAAAGTCGAAGAAGAAATGTACCACGAAGGCAAAGAAGCAGAACGCCTTGGACTAGCAGTAGATTATCTTTCGAAACATCAAGTTGAACTTTTAGAAAAAGGAACCAAAACCAATATTACAGGAGGAGTTCATTATAAAGGTGATGCACATTTGTATCCGCAAAAATTCATGGCTTTTATCAAACAGGAATTATCAAAATTAAAAGTTGAAATTCACACCAATACGACCGTAAAAGATTTTGTTTTTGATGGAAATAAAATCGAGAAAATAGTAACAGATAATGGTTTGTTCAGAATAGATGAAGTGGTGTTGGCAACAGGATCATGGAGTCCGTCATTAGCTAAAAAGTTAAAAATTTCAATTTCTATTTTACCCGGAAAAGGATACAGTTTTACTTTAAAAGATAAAGAGCAAAAACCAAGTATTCCATCTATTTTATGCGAAGGAAAAGTAGCTGTTACGCCAATGGCAAACGACATTAGATTTGGTGGAACAATGGAAATTACACATACCGGAGACACTAAAATAAACAAAAACAGATTGCAGGGAATTGTGTCAAGCATCAATGATTTTTATCCGGATATGAAAATCGAAATGCCAAAAACAGAAGACACCTGGTTCGGATTCAGACCTTGTACACCATCCGGAATGCCAATTATTACAAGAGATAAAAAATATGTAAATTTGACCTTAGCTACAGGACACGCCATGATGGGATTAAGTCTCGCGCCGGCAACCGGAAAAATAGTAACAGAAATTATTTCCGGCAAAAGTACGTCTGTAGATATTAACAGGTTTCAAATTTAAAATATGAGATACGATTCTATTCCGGTTTCTTTATTCGTGAATAACCGAGAGCGATTTGCTGCAAAAATGCAGAAAAATAGTCTGGCTATTCTGACTTCAAATGATGTAATGCCCAATAATGCAGATGATGTTATGGGCTTTTCTCAAAACAATGACTTATTCTATTTATCGGGAATTAATCAGGATGAAACCATATTGGTACTTTTTCCTGATGCTTTTAAAGAAGAAAATAAAGCCATTTTATTTGTAAAAGAAGTTACAGAACATACTTTGCTTTGGGATGGAAATTTCTTAACCAAAGAAGAAGTTACGGCGATTTCAGGAATCAAAAATGTAAAATGGGTTCATGAATTTGAAAAGACTTTACAACTTTTCGCTTTTGAAGCTGATGTTTTCTATTTAGGACACAATGAGCACATTAAAAGAGTAACTTCAGAAATAGAAACAAGACAGGATCGTATGATTAAATGGTGCAAAGAAAAATACCCATTGCATCAATACGACCGCGCTGCAAAAATAACCCGCGAACTTCGCCCAATTAAATCTTCAAAAGAAGTTGATTTGATTAAAAAAGCGGTCGCAATAAGTATTCAGGGATTCCACGGAATCTTAAATGCTATTCGCCCTAATATTAAAGAATACGAATTAGAAGCTGAATTATCATACGCAACTTTAAAAAACGGGGGGTCAAGACAAGCTTTCCGATCTATTGTCGCATCGGGAGAAAATGCCTGTTCGCTACATTACAACAGTAATGATAATGTCTGCAAAGAGAATGAAATGGTTTTAATTGATTTTGGATCTTGCTACGCCAATTATAATTCAGACACTACACGATGCATTCCGGTAAACGGAACTTTCAGTCCAAGACAAAAAGCTGTTTATGAATCTGTTTTGCATTGTTTAAAAGAAGGTTCAAAATTGCTAAAACCGGGAGTTTTGTCTAAAGATTACGAACTTCAGATGGCAAAATTAATCGAGACAGAATTGGTTAAACTGGGTTTAATTACCGAAGATGAGATTGCTTCTCAAAATCCTGAAAATCCAGCGTATAAAAAATATTTCATGCACGGAACTGCGCATCATTTAGGACTTGATGTTCATGATGTTGGTTTGTATTCCAGACCTTTTGAAAAAGGAATGGTATTAACCTGCGAACCCGGAATTTATATCAGGGAAGAAGGAATTGGCTGCCGCTTAGAAAATGATTACCTTTTGACAGAAAATGGAAATATTAATTTAAGCGAAGCATTGCCAATCGAAATTGCAGACATCGAAAGTTTAATTCAAAATAAAAAATAATAATATGAAAAAGCATTTACTCCTTTATGTACTTTTTATTTGTACATCTGTTTTTGCTCAGCAGGATATTGACATCAACAATCTGAACTGGTTGCCAAATTCGCATTCTTTTTGGGTAAATAAACAAAACAATGTTGTGGTTTATGATGTCGACAAATTAGACAAACAAACTACAATCTTAACCAGAGAACAATTATCAGGATCTGGTTTTACAGGGGCGATTGAAAAATTGGTATGGAACGATACTAAAACTAAAATTCTGATTTTTACCAATTCAAAAAAAGTCTGGAGAGCCAATACCAAAGGAGATTACTGGTTTTTTGATTTAGCTACCGGAAAAGGAAAACAATTGGGTAAAAACCTGGAAGAATCATCTTTGATGTTTGCTAAATTTTCCAGTGATAATGAAAATGTAGCGTATGTTTCTAAACATAATATTTATGTTGAAAACCTGAACTCAGGAAAAATAGCACCGCTTACTACAGATGGAACAGATAAAATTATCAACGGTACATTTGACTGGGTTTATGAAGAAGAATTAGCTGCCCGTGATGGTTTTAGATGGAATCCTGACGGAAAAAGTATTGCGTTTTGGCGTGTAGATGCAACTTTGACCCGATTTCATTTCATGATTAATAATACTGATTCTCTATATCCGACGATTGTTCCTGTTGAATATCCAAAAGCAGGAGATAAACCCTCTTCGGTAAAAATTGGAGTAGTTGATATTGCTTCTCTAAAAACCAATTGGTTAAATATTCCCGGAGAACCGGATAATAATTATTTAGTTCGAATGAAATGGCTAAACAACCAATCGATAATGGTTGTTCAGTTAAATCGCAATCAAAATCAGGTTACAATGTACGATTGCAACGCAAAATCGGGAGACGCAAGAGTTATTTACAAAGAAGAATCACCTTCGTGGATTGATGTTTTTGATGTTTCGGCAGGAGAATACGATACATTTCCGTGTCAGTTTGTAGATAACGGAAAATCATTTCTATGGAGTTCAGATGCAGATGGATGGATGCATATTTATAAAATAGGTCTGGACGGAAAATCAAAAGAATTGATTACCACTTCAAAATTTGATGCTTATTTTAAAGCTTACAACGAAAAAACAAAAACAATCTATTTTGAAGCAAGTCCAACCGACGCTACACAACGCTATTTGTATGAAACCAATTTAAGTTCGAAGAAAACAAAAAGAGTTACTCCCGAAATTTTTGATGGTACAAATGCTTATGTTTTTTCTACAGATGCAGCTTACGCAAAACATACCAATTCAAACATAAAAAGAGATTACAATGTTAGATTAGTAGCACTTTCGGGTCATAAAAAAATATATCCAAAAGAAACAGATGTTTTTGCCGCTCCAAGACTTAATTTTTCTTTAGAGAAATTTAAAGTAAAAACTGTTGATGGTATTGACATTGACGGAATAATGGCAAAACCATTAGATTTTGATCCTTCAAAAAAATATCCAGTTTTCTTTTATGTATATGGAGAACCTATGGCTTCAGTTGCCAACGATGAACCTTATTTTAATTACTTTATTGGTCAGTTAATTCCAAAAGGATATATCGGAATTGCGATGGACAATAGAGGAACACCAGTAATGAAAGGAACACAATGGAGAAAATCAATTTATAAAAATATCGGAATCATAAACACGCACGACCAGGCAATGGCGGCCAAAGAAGTACTGAAATGGAATTTTATTGATTCAGACAGAGTGGCTATTCACGGCTGGAGTGGTGGTGGAGCTGTGACTTTAAACCTAATGTTTCAATATCCTGATATTTACAAATCGGGAGTTGCAGTTGCGGCAGTTACAGACCAGCATTTTTATGATAATATTTATACAGAGCGTTACATGGGATTACCAGCAGAAAATGAAGCAACTTATATTAAAGCTTCTCCTGTAACTCATGCTAAAAATCTAAAAGGTAATTTATTGTATATTCACGGTACAGGTGATGATAATGTACATTATAAAAATGCCGAAGTTTTAATCAATGAATTAATCAAATACGACAAAATGTTCGATTTAATGATCTATCCAAATCGTTCTCACAGTATTTATGAAGGTGAAGGAACAGCAAGACATTTAACGGATACTTTTGTTCGATTTATTGAAAAAAATTGTCCTCCGGGAGCAAAATAAAAAACAAAATAATCAAATTAAAAAGGAGAGTTTCATTCAAATGAAAACTCTCCTTTTTTTATGCCCTAATTTTTAATCTTTTATAGCGCTGAATGCCTGATTTTACTTCGATTACGAAAATGGTAAGATAATATGTATAAAATTATTAATTTGATATTTATTGGGTAATATAAGCAGGTTTTGCGGTAATATATTATCATAAAATTTATCTAAAAAGCAAAATATTTGCCGTACTAATTATAAAACCATTTTATGAAATTAAAGCTTAATATTAGAAAAATTGCAGTACTCTTTTTCGTACTGTTGGCGCAATTAACATTCGCGCAGGAGCGGGTAGTTACGGGTATCGTTTCAGATGAAAACGGGGTGCCTTTACCAGGGGTAAGTATATTGGTTAAGGGAACGCAAACTGGTTCTCAAACCGATTTTGATGGAAAATATTCAATAAAAGCAGAGGGGAATTCTGTGCTTGTTTTTAGTTTTATCGGTATGCAAACAAAAGAAGTTGCAGCTGCTGATAAAAACGTAAATGTAAAAATGGCTACAAGTTCTAATCAATTACAGGAAATTGTAGTAACGGCATTAGGACTTAAAAGAGAGAAAAAATCTTTGGGTTATGCAACACAGGAAATAAGCGGAGAAGAACTTACTAAAATAAACACAGGTAACGTTTCTAATAATATCTCCGGAAAAATTGCGGGTGTACAAATCAGAAGAAATAATAATATCGGTGGATCTACAAATGTTGTGATTCGTGGTACAACTTCTTTAACAGGAAATAACCAGGCTTTATGGGTTGTGGATGGAATTGTATTAAACAATGACAATACAAATACTGACGATCAGAAACAAAGTGGTAACAGAGGTGGTTACGATTATGGTAACGCAGCTTCAGATATAAACCCTGATGATGTTGAGACAATGAACGTTTTGAAAGGTGCTGCGGCAACGGCGTTGTACGGATCAAGAGCTTCAAACGGAGTTATTATCGTAACACTTAAAAAAGGAAGTAAAAGTAAAGGAGGTTTAGGAATAGATTTCAGCACAGGAGTTAATATCGGAGTTGTAGATAAAGAAACTTTACCGGATTATCAAAACCAATATGGAGGAGGGTACGGTGATTTTTACGGAACTATAGATTTAGGAAGTGGGGTTCATCCTTATTTAGCCACAGATGATGCGGCTTGGGGACCAAAATTTGATCCTTCTTTGTTAGTTTACAATTGGAATTCATTTTATCCTGGCTTGCCAACTTATGGTAAAGCAACACCTTATGCACCGGTAAAAAATAATCCAAACAGCTTTTACCAAAACAGCTTAACGTATATTAATAACATTGCTATTTCAGGTGCTAACGAACAGGGAGATTTTAGATTTGGTTATACCAACTACAATCAACAGCAAGGAATTTTGCCTAATAGTAATAACAGAAAAGATAACTTTAATTTTTCTGCCAGTTATAAAATTGCACCAAAGACTAAAATTTCTGCATCATCAAATTATTTGAAGTCAGATGCAACCGGAATGAATGAGACTGGATATGGTGATGGAGGAAACAACTATTTAAGTAGTGTAAGACAATGGTATACTACAAATGCTGATTTTAATGATCTAAAAGAAGCTTATGAACTGACAGGTAAAAATACTACTTGGAATGTCAAATCTCCTACAGATTTAACAGTTCTATTTCATGATAACCCTTATTTTCAGCGTTATAACAACTATAATACAATGGCAAGAGATCGTTTCTTTGGAAATGTAGTCTTAAAAACAGAAGTAAACAAGTGGTTTGATATTATGGGTAGAGGTGCTGTCGATTTTTATCATCAATTGCAAGAGGAACGTATTGCTGTAGGTTCAAAAAGAACAGAAAATGGTAAAGGACAATACTCAAGATACGATAAAAACTTTCGTGAGATCAATCTGGATTTAGCATTAAATTTTAAAACGGCTATTGCTGAAGGTCTTAATTTTAATGGAATGATAGGAGGTAACTCAAGACGTTCTGTATCTAATACTATTTATGCTCAAACAAATGACGGATTGGTTGTGCCAGGAATTTATGCTTTGACAAATTCTAGTAAATTAATTAATTATCCTACTGAAATTGAGCAAACTATTGGTACTAATAGTGTTTATGGAACGGCAAATTTCTCCTATCTGGATACTTATTTTGTGGAGGGAACCTACAGAATAGATCAATCTTCTACTTTGCCAAAAGAAAATAATACTTATTCTTATCCTTCGATCACAGGAACTTATATTTTTAGTAATCATATTAAGGCAGATTGGTTGTCTTTTGGTAAGTTACGTTTAAATTATGCTGAAACAGGAAATGATGCTCCGTTTGCAGTTACGTCTCAAGTGTACCCAAAAAATAATAATTTCGGAACTGACGGAGTTCGCTTTTCTACAGATAACGATAAAAGTAATTCTAACTTAAAAAGTGAGCTAACAAAAGGAGTTGAAGCAGGTCTTGAACTTAAATTTTTCAAAAACAGATTAGGGGTTGATTTCTCTTATTACAAAACAAATACTACTAACCAGATTTTGTCTATTGAAACACCTACTCAAACAGGTTATACAAGAGCATGGATCAATGCCGGAAATGTGCAAAATAAAGGATTTGAGTTAACAGTAAATGCTACTCCAATTAAAACAAATAATTTTACCTGGCAGACAACAGTAAACTGGTCTACAAATAAAAATGAAGTAATTTCTTTAGGTGAAGCAGATCAGATTTCATTAGGAGGTTTTCAGGGTGTAAGTTATGTGGCAAAAGTTGGTAAGCCAGTTGGTCAGCTTGTGGGGTCTGGTTATACTTATCAGGATGGTCAGAGAATTATTCGCTCAGATGGTAATTATTTACAAACAGCGGGAGCAATAATAGGAGATGTAAACCCGGATTGGATTGGTGGTTTTAATAACGTTTTAACGTATAAAAATATTTCTTTCAACTTCTTAATTGATGTTAAAAAAGGTGGGGATGTATATTCATTAGATCAACAGTACGGACATCAAACAGGAATTTACGAAAGTACAGTTAGTAAAAATCACAATGGAATTCCTCAGCGTGAGACTATTGCAAATGGTGGAGGTATATTGTTAAACGGAGTTAAAGCAGATGGAACTCCAAATGATGTAGTTGCAGATATTGCTGGTGCTGCAGGATATGATTTCTATGGTTCTATGCCACAACAAGAATTTGTTTATGATGCTTCTTATGTTAAGTTACGTGAAGTTGGACTAAGCTACAAGTTTCCAAAAAGATTCTTAACAAATACCTTTATTAATAATATGGTCTTTGCTGTAAACGGAAGTAATCTTTGGATCATTCATAAAAATTTACCTTACGCAGATCCAGAGGCAGGAGCATCTTCGGGTAATTTACAAGGCTTTCAATCAGGGGTTTTGCCAACTACAAAAGAGTACAGTTTTACATTGAAAGTTCAATTCTAAAAAAAATACAGACATGAGAATTATAAAAACAATATTTTTTGCAGGAGTTATTCTATGTTCAATAGCTTCATGTGATAATCTGGATGATATGAACCAGAATAAAAAAGCTTATGAAAAAGCAGTACCTTCTGCGTTGATGACAAGTGCACAGGTGAATTACGCTTTTTTCTTAACAAATGCTTCTGTCAACTCAAATAATTTCAGAGCATATGCACAACAGTGGTCTACTTCGACCTATACAGAGGAAGCGAATTATAATCAGGTTAAAAGAAATTTAGGAAGTAGTCATGCGGTATTACTTTACAGAGATGTTTTACAGGATTTGGTAAACGCACAGAAACAAATTAAAGAGATAAAAGCATTAGGTTCGGTAGAAGAAGCAGTGCAAAAAAATCAGCTTGCCATTCTGGAGGTGCAGATTGTGATGACATATCAAATATTAGTTGATCTGTTTGGAAATGTGGCATACAGTGAAGCTATGGATATTAAGAAATTCCCGCTTCCTAAATATGATGACGCTAAAACAATTTATTTGGATTTAGCAGCTCGTCTAGATGTTGCAATTGGAACTTTAGATACTACGAATGCAAGTTTTGATCCAAAAGCCGATTTGATTTTTCATGGAGACGTTGCTAAATGGAAAATATTAGCTAATAGTGTAAAATTGAAAATGGGACTACATCTTGCTGATGTTGATCCGGCAAAAGCGCAGACTATGGTAGAAAGTGCTTTTAGTTCAGGCGTAATGATTAAAGAAGCTGATACAGCTTTGTTCCAGTACTTCACTTCAACTGTAGATAGAAATCCGTTGTTTAGTACTTTGAATAATGAGAAACAAATTAATGTGGCAGGCTTTTTTGTAGACGAATTAAATGCAAAAGAAGATCCAAGACGTGATTTTTTCTTTGATCCAGCTTCAAAAAAAGGAGGTAAGTATAGAGGAGCGCCTTATGCTCAGCTTGTTAATTACGGAGATTATTCGCTTCCGGGAGTGAGATTGAAAAAAGACACAAATCCTGGAATTATATTCGACTATACAGAAACCTGCTTTTTACTGGCTGATGCTGCAAACAGAGGTTTTAATGTTGGAGGAACTGCAGAATCATACTATAAGAAAGGTATTGAAGCAAGTATGAAATTTTGGGGAGTTGCAAATACGGATATTCAAACTTACTTAAATAGAAGTGATGTTGATTTTGCTACTGCGACAGGAACAGATAAACAAAAAATTGCCTACCAGCTTTGGATTGCTTATTACAACCGTGGTTTTGAAGCATGGACAGAATACAGAAGACTGGATTACCCGGTTTTAGTAGCTCCGCCAACGGCAGTACAAGAAGCAGAAGGCAAGGTTCCGGTACGAACTATTTATTCAACAACTGATAAAGCATTGAATAAGGCAAATTATGAAGCTGCTGCTGCAGCAATCGGAGGAGATTTGATGACAACAAAGATCTTTTGGGATAAATATTAATTTTGAGTTAGTTTTAGTTTTTTTTTAAAAGCCAGCACTTTTTAAGTGCTGGCTTTTTTTTGCACTGCCTTTTTTTACTGGGGTTGAGCTATTATTGTTTTGTGAATTATTTACGAATATTTTTTTATTATGTGTTTTTTTAAGGTTAAAAAGCTGTTAATTATGTATTATTTCTGAATAAGATAATATCATAAAAAAAGCCATGACCTGGGTAACTTTGGTTGTTACTAATTAAAAAACCCAAATAGATGAAATTAAAATTACTACTGTTCATGCTGGTTTTCAGTTCGTTGAAAATTAGCGCTCAGGGGTTACCCTGTAGAACGACCGAAGAAAACGAAAAAGTGTATCGGAATAACCCCCATTCACTTCAGGAGAAAAAAGACTTTGAAACTTTTAGTAAAAACTTTGCGGTCCAGCGTAAAGCTAAAACTTCAAAAATGGCTGTTGCAACTACGTATACTATTCCGGTAGTATTTCATATTTACGGCGATGTACAAAGTGGTAAAACTATTACCTACGAAAAAATTGTAAATCACCTTGCGCAGCTTAATGATGATTTCAATGGTCGAAATGCCGATTATCAAACCGTCGAACCTTTTTTTCAGGCCAGAAGAGGAACTCTGAATATTGAGTTTAAACTAGCTAAAAAAGACCCAAAAGGTGGCTGTACTACCGGTGTTATTTTTCACCCAACCAAAAATGGTTACGGAAATGGTGGGGGTTATGATGATCAAATCGCTGCCGATGCCTGGGACAATACCAAATACATGAATGTCTATATCCAGAATGATTTGTACAACGATGGTGCATTAAATAATTCGGGAGTGGCATGGTATCCAAGTTCAGATATGACAGCAAATAATACAGCTCGTGTGGTTTTTAATGGTGCTTATTTATATGATAACTCATATAGTAAAGAGTTTTCGGCAACATTAACGCATGAGTTTGGTCATTTCCTGAATTTGATTCACACTTTTGAAGGTGGCTGTTCCGGCACCGATGAAGTGGATGATACACCGGCAGAAGACGGAAAGCATACTTTGGCCTGTACACCGGGAACAAACTGTACCGGAGACAAAGTAAATTTCGAAAATTATATGGGATACAATGGCGCCCAGGGCTGCTATAAAATGTATACCCAGGGACAGATTAGCCGTATGTTGGCCGCTTTAGAACATCCTGCACGTAAATCTTTATGGCAAGCTCAGAATTTAATTGATACTGGTGTTAATTCAACTGGAAGTACTTTACTGGCTTCTGCAACAAGTTTAAAAGAAGCATTGGTTAACGATGGTTCATTTACTGCTTCATCAGTAATTACAATAAACGGAACAAAGACTTTCGCTCTTTCTTCCGGAACTATGACTGCCGGAACACATTTTACACATACTTTTCCGGCTGGAATTACACCGGTTTTAACTGTAAATTCAAATAACCAGATTACAGTTACACTTACCGGAAAAGCAACAAATCACGCTGCAACTAATAGCACTTCTGGAGGTATAACTTTTTTACCGGCAGCTTTTACAGGAGGAACGACTGATTTATCCTGTACTTCACTATTCTTTAATTTTAAATTTGCAGATCCTTACGGAATCTTTTTTGTAGATATGCCGGATGTTATAGCATCATCATCGGTTACCTGGAAATATTTTGAGATTGCAAAAGGAGACGATCCAAGATTTGGTGGCTGGAGATATGCTGCCAATGCTTTAAAAATCGAAACGTACGCTAAAAGATTAGTTTGCGAAGCAGGAACAAAAAATATATCCTTATTAGGTTCTAATGTTGCGGTTGGTCCGGCGAGTAATATGACGGCACCGGGAGCTTATCCAAATCAGCTTGACTTAAGAACCGCAAGTTATACCAACTGGGATGGAAAAAGTGGCTACGTAGGTTTTGATTATTTAATCGACGGACAAACTTGCTACGGATGGTTTAAAGTTAAAGTAAATGCAGATGGCGATGGTTATACCATTTCAGAATATGCCTATAATACTCAGCCAAATACGCCAATATATACAGGTGTAACAGATAAAACCGCTGTAGTTTTATCAGATGCAACATTATATGAAGCAGACTTAAATGACGGAAGTGTTTCTGCTACAACCACTATTTCGTTATCAACTAATAACGGAACTTTTACTAAAAGCAGCGGAACTTTTACAGCTGGAACTGACTATACCATTACAGGTGTACCAGCTGGATTAACGGCTGTTTTAACACTTCAGGGAAATAATAAAACGGTTTTATCTTTTACAGGAAAAGCAACAGATCATAATGTAGCAAGTACTGCAACAATTGTGGTTACTTTTAAAGATGCAGCAATAACTGGCGGAATCGCAACATTAGACAATGCAGCAAAAACAGTTAGTTTGAAGTTTGAAGCGCCTTATGGTGTGTTTTATGTGAATAATCCTGATTATGCGGCATCTGCTGCATCAACATGGCAATATTTCAATTTAGGAATTGGAGATAATACAGAATACGGCGCATGGCAATACGCAGCGGCGGCTCTAAAAGTAGAGACTTACGGAAAAAGATTGGTTTGTGAAGCAGGTACAAGAAATATCACTTTTGTTGCTGAAGGAACTTCAATTGGTGCATCAAGCAATTTTGCTGCGCCGGGAGCTTATCCAAATCAATTAGATTTAAGAACTGCGACTTATACAACATGGGATAATAAAACCGGATATGTTGGGTTTGAATATACAAACCGTGGACGTACTTGCTACGGATGGTTCCATGTAAAAGTGGATGCAGGCGGAGTAGGTTATACGGTTCTGGATTATGCTTATAATACAAAACCAAATGAGCCAATTCAGGCAGGAACACAAAGCAGCACTACGGTATTGGCACCAACTAATTTAGCTGCAACTGCCAGTACAACAAGTCCTGAAGTAGTATTAACCTGGACAAACAACGCTACAAATGCAACAAATGTTATAGTGGAAAGAGCGGGTACAGATGATGTATATGCAGAAATTGCAACTCTTGCGAGTACAGTGGCAACGTATACTAATACAGGATTAACTGCCGGAAATACGTATAAATACAGAGTTAGAGCAAAAGCAGCAGCAATATATTCTGCTTATTCAACTGTGGTTACTGTTGCACTTCCAAGTGCGGCATTATGTACGGCACAAGGAGCAAATAGTTATGAATATATTAATTCAGTTACTATCGGAAGTTTTACAAATACTTCAGGTAAAGACAATGGAGGTTATGCCAATTATACTTCTAAAGTGATTACACTAAGTCCTAATTCAAGTACGAATTTTAGTCTTGTACCAGGTTTCTCAGGATCTTCTTATCAGGAATATTGGGCGGTTTGGATTGATTACAATAAAAACAATCAGTTTGAAGAATCAGAAAAAGTAATCAATAATGTTTCAGGACAAGGTACAGTAACCGGAACATTTACTCCACAGGTATTTACAGGAACTACACGTATGCGCGTTGTAATGAGATATTATTATAACCCAACTTTAAATTGCGGAAGTACAGGAGACGGAGAAGTTGAAGATTATACTGTAACAGCAGGAACAGTTGTTCCTCCAAATCCGGCAACTTTACCAACGCCGTCAAATCTTGGAACAGCGGGTGTCTATTCATCAGGATTTTATGCTTCATGGGCAACATCAACTCAGGCTGCTTCATACGAGGTACAATTAAATTCTGCTGCAGGCTGGACGTCTGCCGGAAATTCAACAACCTATTATTTATGGATTCCAAAACAAGGAACTCAAACAGTATATGAATTTAGAGTAAAAGCTATAAACGGAGCAGAATTTAGCGAATGGAGTCTTCCATTTACTGCAAATTTACCAACAGCAGGTTCCGGTGCAGAAGGAACAGATACAATTACTACAACAGGATTTGCAATGTATCCGAACCCGGCTTCTGATATCGTTAATTTTAGTTTTACCAATATTGATGTTTCCAAAGTTAGAATAACTATTTATGATAGTACAGGAAATCAAGTTGCAGAATTGCACAATACTGTTTCTTATACACTTGGACATTTAAGAAAAGGAGTATATATCGTTGTGGCAACAGATGGTAAATTTACCGAAAAGAAAAAATTATTGATTGAATAGTAATTTGGTAGATTTGGTTAAAAGTAAAGACTGTCCGAAAGGTAATTTCGGGCAGTTTTTTAGTTTATGGAGTGGCCTCCGGTTTTAACCGGAGAAAACGGATGAATTTCAATGTCATTAAGTTAAGGAAACAGCCATGCTATTTTATAGAATAAATCTCTCGCAAAGGCGCTAAGACGCAAAGGTTTTGTCATTTTGAGGAACGAGAAATCACACGCGGGATTCCGAAAAGTTTGTCGCCAATCTTTGTCGAGTTTCTTGTGCGATTTCTCGTTCCTCGAAAAGACAATATTGTGTTTAAAACTTTGCGTCTTGGCGCCTTTGCGAGAATAATTTTGTTTTAAAAAAAAAACTTAACTTAATGACATTGTGCTAAAGCCCTTTATATTATACTATTTTAAAACCTTCAGTTGAGACTGTAAGCAATTAAAAAAGTGCAGTGTATTTGGAGATTGCAGCTCTGTAATAGCAAAAAAAGAGGTCGTTTTTTTAGACGACCTCTTTTTGTTTTAAATATGTTCTCTGAAATAATTCATTCCGTAGGAATGCCTCATCGGTAGAATTAAATTTGAATTATGATTATACGTTCCGTAGGAACGTTTGATTAATAAAGCTAATTAGGTGTTCCTATGGAACACAATGCAAAATAATATGATTTTTTCTACTACCAATGAAATATTCCTACGGAATATTAAATATCCGTGTTTTCGTAAGGCGAATCTGTTTAATCAGCGTGCTATTTCGCCCAACGGGTTAAATTATTAGTAATTAATTCCTTGCTGATTATTCCTGAATACCAAACGGATTATCAATACTTTCCATAGGCGTAGTAAACCATTTCGGCCCATTGGCAGTCATATAAAAATGATCTTCGTGTCGAATTCCGAATTGTCCCGGAATGCAAATCATAGGCTCATTACTTACCACCATTCCTTCTCTTAAAATTGTTTGATTTCCTCTTACCAAATAAGGATATTCGTGAATATCTAAACCAGTACCATGACCTACACGATGCGGTAATCCCGGAATTTCATAATCTCCGCTTAATCCGGCTTCCGACAGAACTTTTCTTGCTGCATCATCCACAGAACCACAAGTTGCACCAATCTGAGCAGCATCAAAAGCCGCTTTTTGAGTTGCTTTTTCCAGATTCCATATTTTACGGTGAGCTTCAGTTGGAGTTCCGTAAACAAAAGTTCGGGTAATGTCAGACAAATAACCTTCTAAACGACAACCTGTATCAATTAAAACGATATCATTATCTTTTAAATTTTGCGGAGCACTTACACCATGAGGATATTGTGAGTCATCAGAAAAAAGAACAATACAGAAAAAAGAACCAGACGGAATTCCTGCTTTAATATGGGCATTATTTACAAAATCAATTACCGTTTTAGCTTCAATCCCCGGATGCAAAATACGTGCAGCAGCTTTTAGAACTACCATTGTAATATCTTTTGCCTGTTGGATAATCGCAATTTCATTATCCGATTTATGCATTCTGCAGCCCGCTGTGATTGGTTGTGCAGTTACAAACTGATAATCCGGATTTGTTTTGCTTACACCATCAATTAAAAAATAAGGAGCCGATTCGTCTAAGGCAATTGTTCCGGTTTTAATTCCTTTTCTTTCTAAAATACTGCCAAATAACTGATACGGATTTTCATGTTCTTCCCAGAAATTCAGATTTCCGTCAACCTGTTTGTAAGCTTTAAAAGTACCTTCCTCAAATTTTGGTACAATATATTCGACGCTTCCATCTTCAAAAACCAAAGCACCAACCATTCTTTCAGAAGGATTCCATTTTGTTCCTGTAAAATAGTATAAGTTCGTTCCGGCATGAAAGTAAGCCGCTTTGCAATTTTCTTCTTTTAGTAATGCAGTCGCTTTTTTAATACGTGACTGATACTCTGCTACTGTTATAGGTTTGACATCAAGTGTCATGTTTTGTATTTTGTCTAATTCGATACTTACGGTTGAACCGCCAACTCCAATTGCCATTTGTTTTGTTTTTTTTAGAGGTTTATATGTTATTAATTTCTGATTCCTTCGCCATAATTTTTGAATCAGTTTTGCATTAAAATTAAACTATTATTCCGGGATTGCTGTATCTTGACTACAACTAGTTAAAATATTATAATTTAGGGATAATATAGTATCAGTTTTAGCCTTGTAATGAATGTAATTTTAAAAATTCAATTAAACGATATTACAATGAATAAAAAATGGTCCATTACTTTAATTCTTTTTATTTGTCTGAATTGCTTTTTTGCTTCGGCACAGGAATTGGTAAAAACAACTTCTGGATTACAGCAAAAATTAACTGAATTATTTCCTAAAGCAGTTATCACACCAATAGAAAATTTAGAAAGTTATACAGAATCGTATCAGATCATTTTAGATGAACCTCTGGATCATAAACATCCAGAAAAAGGAACTTTTCAGCATTATATTTATTTGTCGCATGTTGATTTTAATAAACCAATGGTGATTGAAACACACGGTTATAATACCGGAAATATTAAAAGCGAAGTAAGCAGTTTATTGCATGCAAATCAGGTGGCTGTAGAATACCGTTTTTACGGAAAATCAAGACCTAATCCGATTCCGTGGGAATATTTAACAAACGATCAGGCCATTGCCGATTATCATGGAATTGTTACCCAATTAAAAAAACTATATGTAGGAAAATGGATTTCTACCGGAATTAGTAAAGGCGGAGAAACTTCTTTAATCTATAAATCAAAATATCCAAAAGATGTAGATGTTGCCATGCCTTATGTTGCTCCGTTGATTAATACTTGCGAAGATCCCAGAACAGTAGAACATACCAAAACGGTTGGAACACCGGAATGCAGAGCAAAAGTAACTGCGTTTCAAAGAGCAGTTCTGGAAAACAGAGCGGCGGTAATGACTGCTTTTGCTGATTATGCTACGGAGAAAAAAATGAAATTTACTATAGTTTCAATGGAAGAAGCGTTGGAATATGCTACTTTAGAATTCCCTTTTTCGTTTTGGCAATGGGGAGGAAAATGCGATGAAATTCCTTCTGTAAGTGCTTCTCCAAAAGAACTTTTTAATTATCTGAATCAAATTGTGGGTGTAGCAACCTACAACGATAAAATGTATTACAATTATTTGCCATCTTACTATCAGCATTTAAGCGAGTTGGGGTATTACGGATTTGATTTTTCTCCGGTGGCAGATTTATTAAAAGTGGTAAAAAGTACTTCAAATGATCGTTTTGCGCCAAAAGATGTAGTGATCAAATACAATCCGGAGTATATTAAAAAAGTACGCAAATATGTAGAAAACAAAGGGAACAATATTCTTTACATTTATGGTGGTTATGACACCTGGTATTCCTGTTCGCCAACGCCAAAGGCAAATGTAGATGCCCTAAAGATGGTTCTTCCCGGAGGAAGTCATGCAACACGTGTGAAAAATTTCCCTGAAAAAGATCAGGCAATAATTATGGATAAATTAAACAGTTGGTTAAAATAGAATAGTTTATTGTTTGTATGCTAAGAGTTTGTACTTTAATAAAATTGTTGAAGTAAGCACAAGTTTAATAAAGTGATTTAGATTAATTTTTTCTAATTAAAACTCTTAGCTTGTTTTTTTTTAAATTTACTTCTGATATAATTGTCGCGGCAAAAATCAGACTTCCGCCCAAAAGTAATCGCCAGGAAAGGTTTTCTCCCAAAATAAAAAAGGCTCCGATTGCACCAAATACTGGTTCAAACAAATAAATTACAGCCACACGTTCTGCTGATAAATAACGTTGCGAAATATTCGAAACCGTATACATATAAGCCGTAGAAAACAATGCGCAATAAATAACGCCAATCCAGAAAGTATCATTTTTTGGAAACCATTGCGACTGAGAATCTGCAAGCGCAAGAAAGAATGCAAAAAGCGCACAAAATGCAAACATCGGTACAATGCAATATAAAAGGTTTTTTAAAGCGGAATGTTTCTCGACCGTAATCAAATAAACCGCAAATGCAAATGCTCCGGCAATAGTAAATAAATCTCCGGGGTTAATGGTGAATTTTTCTTTTATGGCAATGATGAATAAACCTGTTAAAGCAGTCAAAGCCGCAATCCATATTTTTAATGAAGCATTGGTTTTATAAAGTGCCAATTTTAGTAACGGAATAATGATTACCGTTAATCCGGCAACAAAAGAACATTGTGAAGCGTCTGTATATTTTAATCCTACCGTTTGCAGTTGAATACCCAAAAACATCGGAACAGCAAGAATAAAACCTGTTTTAATATAGTCCCAGTTAGTATCCTTAACGTATTTCCAGAAAATAATACTTAATACAATTACGGCCAGAAAGAAACGATAAAATAAAAAAGTATTGGGCGAATCAGCTCCAATCGCCATTTTGGTAACCGAATAAGAAACACCCCAAAAAGCGGTTCCAATAATTAGTAAAATCAATAAAAGTTGTTTTCTTTCCATTTGTCAGGGAATCAGAAATTTTAAATTAAAACCTTTTTCATCATTAAATCGGTTTGTTCGTCATTTCCTAATCGGAAAATATGGGTGTCAAATTGAACAAAACCATTTTTGGTATAAAAACTAACTGCCCTGAAATTCTTTTCCCAAACACCCAGCCATATATAAGAAGCCTTTATTTCTTCGGCCGTTTGAATCGCCTGAGCATAAAGTTCCTGCGCTACTTTTTTTCCGTGAAATTCCTTTGCTACATAAATACGTTCAATTTCCAAAGTATTATTTTCCTGCTTTTCGGTTTGAGCATCGCCAGTATTTAATTTTAGATAACCAATCACTTGTTCGTTTAATTCTGCCAGATAAAAATATGAAGCAGGGTTAATCAGTTCAGAAGTCAGTTTGTCAATCGCAAAACTTTTATCCAGATATAGAATCATATTTTCATCATCATTTGCATCGTCAAATGTTTCAGAAAAAGTTTGTCTACCGATGGATTGCAGTTTAGTCACATCGTCTATAGTTGCTTTTTTTATTTTTAAAGTATTCATGATAATTTTATTAATGCATTAAAACCTGTTTTTTGTTCTTGATAAATGCGTAAATTGCATCAATGGATTTACAGCAAATTAAATATTTTTTGGCGTTATCACGCGAACTTCATTTCTGGAACACCGCCGGAAAAATGAATATTACACAATCTGCATTAAGTCGCCAGATTCAGTCCTTAGAGAATCAGCTTGGTGTTCAGTTGTTTGAACGTAATAAACGCAATGTCAAACTAACAGCTGCAGGTCAATTCCTAAAAGAAAAATGGGAAGTAGAAATGAGTAAATTGGAATTTATTCATCAATCTGCCCGTCAGATTCAATTGGGAGAGAGTGGCACCATTACCATTTCGCATCCCGATTCTATTTCGGCTTCTATAATGCCGGATATTTTGTCCCGTATTTCTGAAGTATTTCCAAAACTTAAAATCAAATTGGTTCAGGTGCTTTATGAGCATCAGCAGGATTTACTTCGAAATTATAAAATCGATCTTGCTATTACAAGAGATATTAATACTGATAAAGATATTCGTTCGGAAAAAATACATACCGATAATCTGGCAATTGTAGTTCCCGAAAATCATCCTTATAAAACACCGGAAGATCTGACCAAAGAAACGCTTGCTTCTCAAAAGTTTATCTTGCCAACCAATGACGAAGGCAGCAGTTACAGCGACCTTATCCAACGATTGTTTCGTTCTTTTGAGGATGCTCCCGAAGTCTATCTTCATTCCGAATTTGGCTCAGCGATTATCGCTCTGGTCCGAAAAGGACTTGGAATTGCAATCTTACCCGATTCGTATCTTTTTCATGAAATTTCAGGAATTCGATTTATCAAATTACCACTGGAAACCGATTTATATATCAATTGGCGAATGGAAGATCATAATCCGGTTTTAGCCAATGTTTTAAAATTGATTATTCCGTAAACATTAAGCTCTCAACATTTCGATATGCGGAATCCCGTCTTCATCATAAACTTCACCTTGCTCAATAAATCCAAGCGACTGATAGAAGTTTGATAAATGATATTGCGCACTAATTCTGATTGGCGCATTTCCAAATTTTTTCTCACAGCCTGAAATTGACGCTTCCATTAATTTTTTCCCTAAACCTAATCCGCGGTGTGATGGTGCAATAACAACTCTTCCAATAGAGATTTCATCGTAAGATAAACCAGAAGGAACCAAACGTGTTACGCCTGATAACTGGTTATCAACATAGTATAATAAATGAAAACTTTTCTGGTCTTTATTATCCAAATCCTGATACGGACAGTTTTGTTCGACCACAAAAACTTCAGTTCTTAAACGAAGCATATTGTACAATTCGTGATTGGTTAATTCGTCAAAGGATTTAATGGTGTGGCTAAATGTCATTTTATTTTATGCTTTAATTTTTGACAAAGATAAAAGAGTTAATAATGACATAAAATGCTATTTTTTTATCAGGTGATGCAGAAAATGCATTAGTTGTTTTTTGAAATCTCAAATTTTAAATTCCAAAATCCAAAACGCAAAGTTCGGAATTGTAAAACTATGCGAATTCCCACAAACTTGTCATTTCGACGTAAGGAGACTCGAGCGATAGCGACAGACGAAGTAAATCGCACGCGAAACTCCGCAAAGTATACCGCCAATCTTTGTCGACATACTAGTGTGATCCTTCCTTCGTCAGGATGACAAACTGTGTACATTCCCGTAACATTTGTCATTTCGACGTAAGGAGAAATCGCACGCGAAACTCCGCAAAGTATATCGCCAATCTTTGTCGACATATTAGTGTGATCCTTCCTTCGTCAGGATGACAAACTGTGCGCATTTTCACAAACTTGTCATTTCGACGTAAGGAGACTCGAGCGATAGCAACAGACGAAGTAAATCGCACGCGAAACTCCGCAAAGTATATCGCCAATCTTTGTCGATACACTAGTGTGATCCTTCCTCCGTCAGGATGACAAACTGTATCGTAAAGCGATGTGTTAGAAACTAGTTTCTTTCAATTATCTTTTTGAGAAAGGAAAAATCTATGTTTCTATGTGTTTAAAACAAAAAACCTTTGTCAAAGTTTCAAAACTTTGACAAAGGTTTACATAAAGTATATTATTTCAATTAATGAGAAACCGCTTTCAGTCCTACAATAGAACCCACCAAAGTAGTTAAAAAGAACAATCTCCAGAAAGCCGCAGGTTCTTTAAAAACAAAAATTCCCACTAAAACAGTTCCAACCGCTCCAATTCCTGTCCATACTGCGTATGCGGTTCCTAATGGAAGCGTTTCTGTAGCTTTCATTAATAAAATCATACTTATAGTTAAGGAAATGAAAAATCCAATATACCAATAATACATTTCGTTTCCTGATGTTTCTTTTGCCTTTCCTAGGCAGGATGCAAAGGCCACTTCAAATAAGCCCGCGATGATTAAAATAATCCAGTTCATAATAGTTAAATTTTGTGGTGCAAAGTTCTTTTATCCAATTCAGAAAAAATTTAACAAATGATAAAAAATGAAGTTATTTTAATTCTGCTCGGATTCTGCTTAAACTCACTTGTGTTATACCTAGATAGGAAGCAATATGTCCTAATTGTACTCTTTGAATCAGTTCCGGATGGTCTTTTATGAGTTCCAGATAACGTTCTGAAGCATTTTTGAATTGTTTAGAAATTAAACGTTCTTCTGTTTTTATCAGTTCTTTTTCAGCAAATTTTCTTCCCCAATTGGCAATATGTACATCTTCATTAAAAAGTTTTCTAAGATTTTCGGTTTTAAGTTCGTATAATTCGCAATCTTCCAAAAGTTCGATAGTTTCATATCCTGGCTGATCTTCTACGTAACTTTTCATCGAAATTATGGTTTCTCCTTCTTTTCCAAACCAAAAAGTAACCTCATTATCTCTTTCTATAAAAGCTCTGACCAATCCTTTTTTTATCAAATAAATATTCGATTCTATCTTATTGGCTCTTAAAAGAATATGTCCTTTAGGAAAAGCTATCTCGCTAATATTATTTTGCAGCGCCAATTTTGATTGCTCAGGAAGTTCGTGTATATAATCCAGAATATTGGAAATATTCATTGATGATGTTTTTAGTAATTTAGAATAAAGGTAAAAACTAAACTGTAAAATGCGTAGTAGTTTAAAAAAAAAATCCCATTTCAAAATAGAAATGGGATAGAAAATTACCTCTGCGATGAGCTATTATAAACAGAAGTAATTTTTTGACCAACAAGTAATGCTATTTATGTTTTAACCCTTTGGGTGCAATTAAAAATATTTTCTTCAACATATAAAAACGTAGCCCAAGGTTTCAACCTTGGGGACGCAACGATAATCGCCTCTCTTTGTGTACCCAAGGTTGAAACCTTGGGCTATATTAATTTAGGATCGCACTCTTAAACTATCTAGAAAAAGCTTTAAACCATAATCCTGATCATGAGGTGTTGGAACGGGATGTGTATTATTCTAAGTGAAACGCTTTTCGCAAGCTTCTATCCCTTGACGGACGAGATGATATGTTAAAAATAATTGCACCCAACGGGTTATATTTTAATCCAATTTTATCCGGTATAAACACTAATTAATTCCTCCGCCTAACGCTTTGTATAACAATACTTGCGAATTTGCATTTCGCAATTGAATATCTGCAAAATCAAGTTCGGCCTCCAGTTTATTTTTTTGAGCATTAATAATTTCAAGATAATTGGCATAACCGCTTAAATACAAATCATTAGAAACATTTACTGCAATTTCGAGATGATCGATTTCTTTCAGTTTATATTTCAAAACATCTTCAAAAGCTTCATTTCTGTGCAGTAATGCGCTTAGTTCGTTAAAAGCCGTGGTCACCGTATTTTGATATTGAAGAAAGGAAATTTCCTGTCTTCTGTTTGAAACATAAAATTCCTGTTTGATTTGTCCTTTATTAAAAACCGGAGCCGTTAAACCGCCCAGTAATTGCCAGGCGAAAGAACCGGCATCAAATAAGGTGTTGAATGAGAATGAATTAAAACCGGCATATCCGCCCAAATTTACCGTTGGAAAAAAAGCAGCACGAGCTGATTTTGCATCGGCGTTACTGGCTAATAATTCAAAGTAAGCTTCAGAAACATCAGGTCTTTTGTGAATGATAGAATCCACACTGATTTTCTGATTTAAGACTTCCAGATGTCCGGATAAAAAGTCTGAACTTCTTTCAATTTTTCCTCCGTATTCTCCTAAAAGCGTTAGTAAAGCTTTCTCGGTCTGATCGATGCTCAATTTTAATTCTGAAGCTTCGGCATGAATATTATTGTTTTGTGCATTAAATTGCTGCACAGCCAATTCTGTAGCTTTTCCGACAGATCTTTGAGCCGAAACAATATCAAGGGCTTTTTCCTGCGTTTTTAAGTTTTTATCGTAAATCGTTGCTTGCTTGTCTAAGGCAACAAGTTTAAAATACAGATCGGCAACATCGCTTAAAAGTCGGGTTTGTAATAAACGCATTCCTTGTTGCGATGCAAAATAGCGTTGTTGTGCTGCTTTTTTTCGATTACTAAGTTTTCCCCAAATATCAGCTTCCCAGGAAACTTTTGCGCCTAAAAATAAGTTTGGCGAGACATTTTCGTTGATTCTTTGTTTGTCTGTTATATTCTGAGAAAAATTGGTGTCAAAGTTTCCAACGCCATCCATGGTGTATTTTCCATAATGCGTTCCCGAAGCATCAGCCACAAAATCTAAAGAGGGAAGAAGTGCCAGCTTTGCCACTTTTAAATGCGAGTTGGCAATCAGGATTCTTTCCTGCATGATTAAATAATCAGGATTTTTGGCTATCGCTTTTTTTAGTAACTCTTCTAATTTTGGATCTTTAAAAAAGGTTTCTGTTTTAAGCGGAATAAAATCATTGTTTACCGTTTCTTTTCTCTGTGCATCAAAATTCTCCGGAAGCTTTGCTGCATCTAATTTAGTACTGACTTTTGGTGCAGAACAAGCCGTTAAAAGCAAAATACCTGTTATTACAACGGCACTTTTCGTTGTCCTTATAAAATCAGTGTTTTTATATTGATTTAATATGTTTTTCATTGTTTTAATTTATTTTATTCTAAGCTGTCTAAATTTTTATTTTAACACATAGAGACATAGTTTTTTTATTCTCAAAAAGGGAATTCAAAGAAACTAGTTTCTAACACATAGCTGTATGAACATAGCCCAAAGTTTCAACTTTGAGTTTTGGTGGTTATCGTATAGCTATGTTTGTTTAAAATAAGTGAAACGCCTTTCCGCGCTTTCAATCCCGAAGCTTCGGGACTATGTTCCTATGTGTTTAAAAAATTTGACATTAAGACTTACTCATTCGTTTTTCCAATTTCGCAAACAAGATGTAAAGCCCCGGGATAATCACAAGACCAAACACAGTTCCAATTAACATTCCGCCCGCAGCAGCGGTACCAATCGAACGGTTACCAATTGCACCCGCACCAGAAGCAATACATAACGGAATCAATCCTGAAATAAAAGCAAATGAGGTCATCAAAATTGGTCTGAAACGAAGTCTGGCGCCTTCAATTGCGGCTTCGGTAATATCTTGGCCTAATTTATTTTGTGCCATGGCAAATTCTACAATCAGAATGGCATTTTTGGCGAGTAGACCAATCAGCATGACGAGCGCGACCTGGGCATAAATATTATTGTCTAGTCCAACCATTATTAGTGCCAGATAAGAACCGAAAACTCCAACCGGAAGACTTAATAAAACGGGGAACGGTAGTAATAAACTTTCGTACTGTGCCGCCAATAATAAGTATACAAATAGTATACACAAGGCAAAAATGTATATCGTTTGGTTACCCGAAAGAATTTCTTCACGTGTCATACCTGACCATTCTAATTCAAAACGGCTTGGAAGTTTTTCTGCTGCAATTTTTTCAACTGCTGCAATAGCTTCTCCAGAACTGTAACCTTCAGCAGGTTCACCATTAATCATAGCCGACATATACATATTGTAACGGGTTAAGACTTCCGGACCGTAAACTCTTTCTAGTTTAACAAAAGTGGAGAACGGAACCATTTCGCCTTTATCATTCTTTAAATACATATCCAGAATACTTTCCGGATTTTGACGAAACTGCGGACTTGCCTGAACCATTACTTTATACATTTGAGAAAAACGAATAAAATTGGTAGCATAAAAAGAACCTAACATGGTCTGTAAAGTACTCATGGCATTGTCTACAGAAATTCCTTTTTTAGCGGCAAGATCATAATCAATATGGATTAAATATTGCGGGAAAGTGGCGTCAAAACTCGAAAATGAGTTCTGAATCTCCGGCGAAGCATTTAATTCTTTAAGAAACTCTTTGGTAACTTTATCGGTGTTGGCAATGCTTCCTCCGGATTTATCCAGCAAACGAAGTTCAAAACCACTCGTATTACCAAAACCGGGAACCGTTGGCGGTGCAAAAATCTCGATTTGAGCATCAGAAATTCCTTTTGTTTTTTCGGTAAGTTCTGCCATAAATTCGGCTACAGAAATATCACGATCACTCCAGTCTTTTAGGTTAATCATTCCCATTCCGTAAGATGCTCCTGCAATTTCGGTTACAATGCTGTATCCAGCAAGTGTTGTTACGTTGTCGACACCTTTAATTTGTTTTGCAATTTTGGTTACTTCGTCCAGAGCTTTTTCGGTACGTTCGACCGTTGCGCCCTGTGGAGTTGTTACGCTCACGTAAACCATTCCCTGATCTTCGGTAGGAATAAATCCTGATGCTAAAAACTTGCTTGATCCCCAGGTTAATAAACAAAATAAAACCAATAAACCAACCGTAACGGTAGTACGGTCAGCAAATTTGATAAGTACTTTAATATATTTTGAAGTGATGCTATCAAACCAATTATTAAATTTCAGGAAGAATCGATCTAATAGGGATTTTTTTTCTTTATTAGGATCGTGCGCCTTTAGCATAATAGCACATAGGGCAGGAGTAAGGGTAAGAGCGTTGATTCCCGAAATCACAATACTAATCGCCATTGTTAGCGAGAATTGTCTGTAGAAAACTCCGACCGGACCACTTAAAAAGGCAACGGGAATAAATACGGCAGACATAACAATGGTAATTGCAATAACGGCTCCGGTAATTTCTTTCATCGCGCTAATGGTAGCTTCGAGTGGCGCCATATGCTCTTCGGAGATTTTTACGTGTACGGCTTCGACGACGACAATTGCGTTATCGACGACAATTCCTATCGAAAGTACTAAAGCGAAAAGCGTTAATAAATTGATCGAGAATCCCATCATCGACATAAAAGCAAACGATCCGATAAGTGCAACCGGAACGGCTAATACGGGAATCAAAGTCGATCTCCAATCCTGAAGGAAAAGAAAAACGACAAATGCTACTAGAATAAAGGCTTCAATTAAGGTTTTTAAAACTTCATCAATAGATGCATCAAGAAAACGGGAAACGTCATAAGCAATATTAAATTCCATTCCCGGAGGAAAAGAAGAGCCTTTTAATTCGGTCATTTTTTCTTTTACACTTGCAATTACTTCCGAAGCGTTTGAACCCGGACGTTGTTTTAGCATGATCGATGCCGAAGGTTTTCCGTCGGTTTTAGAAACCATTCCGTAACTCATCGCACCAAATTCGATTTTAGAAATGTCTTTTAATCTTAAGATAGTTCCATCGGCATTGGCTCTTAAAGCGATTTCTTCGTATTGACTTGGTTCGAAGAATTTTCCACCGTATTTAATTACATACTGTAATTGATTGTTCATTTGTCCTGAACCTTCACCCACTTTACCGGGTGCGGCAGAAATGTTTTGTTTTTGAAGTGAATTAATTACTTCATTTGCCGAAATATTGTATGAAAGCATCTTTTGCGGATCTAGCCAGACACGCATCGAATATTCTTTTTGTCCCATGATTTCGGCACGTCCGACACCATCAATACGTTTTAATTCCTGCAGGATATTAATATCGGTAAAGTTGAAGATAAACTGCTCGTCCTGAGTTTTGTCTGTACTTGTAATGTTCAAATACATCAACATACTGTTTACCTCTTTTTCGGTTGTAACTCCGGCACGAATAACCTCTTCGGGAAGTTCATCCAGAATGGTCGTAACCCTGTTTTGCACGTTTACGGCGGCCAGATCGGGATCGGTTCCTACTTCAAAGAAAACCTGAATTAAAGTTAATCCATCATTGGAAGTTACGGTTGACATATACGTCATTCCAGGAACTCCGTTTATGGCTCTTTCTAAAGGAAGGGCGACGGCATTGGCCGAAACTTCTGCGTTTGCTCCTGTATATTTTGCTGTAACGGTTACAGACGGTGGTACAATATCGGGGAATTGGGTTATGGGAAGCTGAAACAAAGCCAGTAATCCCAAAAGGACTATCATAACCGAGATGATTAATGACAATATTTTCCTTTTGATAAATAACTCTATCATTTTATTTTTTTTAGATAAATAATTAAATAACTGTTTTACAGGTCGATAAACTACATTTGTTTGATGTTGATTTTATCGCCGTCTCTCAATGATTGTGTTCCTTCTTCTACAATCAGGTCGTCACTTTTAAGACCTTCATTTAGAATATAAACATCATCAAGAGTGGTTTCAATTGTAACATTCGTCATTTTAACTACTCCATCTTTTTTTACCACAAATACATATTGTTTGTCCTGAATAGAAAAAACAGCTTTTTGCGGTATTAATATCGCATTGGTTTTTGGTTCTGAAATAATTAGTTTTCCAGAAGTTCCGTGTTTGATAAAACCTTGCGGATTGTGAAATTTTGCTTTGTACTGAATCGAACCGGTTTCTCTGTTAATTTCTCCATCGGCAGTTCGTAGTTCGCCCTTTTGTCCGTAAACTTGTCCGTTTGGTAATATCAATTCGATATCGCCTTGTTTGTCAAGACTTTTATTTTCCATCATTTGGAAATAAGTGTTTTCCGGAATTGAGAAATAAGCGTAGACATCGTCAAGCTGAGAAACGGTTGTAAGCAATGAACCGTTTTCGATTAAACTTCCTTCTTTAAACGGTATTCTGTCGACAGTTCCGTCAAAAGGCGCGCGGATTGTGGTGAAACTAATTTGCTGGTCTATCGCTTTTTTTTCTGCGACAGCGTGAGCCACTTTCGCGGATGCGGCATCATATTTTGCCTTAGATAATTCTAGTTCTTTATCTGCAATTACCTTTTTATTGAAAAGGGTTTGGGCTTGCTCAAGCTCGACAGTTGCGATTCTTAAATCGGCCATTGAACTTTTGTAAACGGCTTGCGCTTTTAGGAGTTGAATCTGAAGTTCAACATCACTTATTTTAAAAAGGATTTGCCCTTTTTTTACTTTTTGTCCTTCGCTTACGTATACTTTATCCAATAAACCAGGAATACGTACATGAATTTCTACATTGTTTTTTGCGTGTACATCGGCAACAAATTTGCTCGAAACGATAGTGTCTTTTAAGGTGACTTTGTAAACAGGAACTGTTTTTATGTTTGTGGAATTCTTTTTGGATTTATCTCCACACGAGACTAAAACGAATAAAGCTAACGTGCATAAGAGAAAATAATTTTTATAAATACTCATGATTAGGTTTTAAATTTTTGAATAAATAGATCCTCTCCCTTATAAAAAGTATAGGGAGTTTTGATGCAAAATAAATATATGAAATAGGAATATTTTAGGAATTTCCATTTTTTGGAAAGCCTTTAAAGATGTTTTTATGCTTGCGGAAGTTTGTGTAAGATGCCATAAATGCACGACAAATTGCACCGAAAACTTTCGGCACTATAAAAAACAACTAAATTCTGAAATCTAGAATAATTGGTACAAATGCAGATGGGTATGCCTTTGCACCTGGTATATTGAAGCTATACCATAGATTAAACTCTTCTTATATAATTTGAAGTTTACTAAGTTGCTGAAATACGGAGCTTTTATGGTACTTTGTTCTAAAGTAGTGGCTCTGCATTTTATTTTCTTCTTTAGTTTGTAATGAACTTCCAGGTTTTTGGAAGAAGAAAAATCAGAAGAATGGAGTAGTGTGTCGTCTGCTGCAACACTGTCTAAGGTGATGCAGTTGCTAATAGAAACCGGCTGCTGATACGTTTCGATGCCTCTAAAGAAAGTAAGCAGCGATAGTAAAATAATATATATGAACTTGATCGGTTTCATTTACAGCACAGTAGGTATTTTGTATTTTATTCTTAGAAAAGACAGGACTTATTCTTGTTTTAAGTGTGCCAAATATAATAATTTGAAAAGCAAGGGTTCTTAAAATTATCTAAAAAAAAAATGATAAATGTTAGTATTTGGTTTCGGTGATTTTATTTGTAATAATTATTAGTTCACCGGAAAGAAATTTTTTTAACATTTAAATTTTATAAGTTTGCTACATTAAAATAACATGTAATTGAAACAAAATAATATTATGAAAAAGATTTATTTACTGATTATTGTATTTACCTCACAAATAAATTTTGCGCAAAACACTTATCCTTTCCCTGCAAGTGGGAATGTTGGTATTGGAACAAATAACCCTATTGGTTTATTAGATGTAAAAAAGAGCTCTTTAAATGCGGGAGGGCAAGCAGTTTTAAATATAATTGGTTCCACTTGGACAGGTGATGGAGCAAGTTTAGTATTGAACCAACTTTGGAATGATATATATTATAAAACCATTATAGATAATAATGGTAGCAATTACGGGCAGGTAGGTTCAGGTTTAAAAATTCAAACATCATATTGGAATGGTTCAAATGTAAGTACAATTACAGCATTAACCTTGACTCCTACTGGTAATTTAGGTATTGGAAGTTTAAATCCAACAAACAAACTAGACGTGAACGGAACCATTCATTCCAAAGAAGTAAAAGTAGATATTACAGGCTGGTCAGATTTTGTTTTTAAAAAAGAATACAATTTGCCAACATTGGAACATATTGAAAAATACATTACGGAAAAAGGCCATTTAGAAAACATTCCAAGTGAAAAAGAGGTTTTAGAAAACGGAATTAATCTGGGAGAAATGAATGCAAAGCTTTTACAAAAGATTGAGGAATTGACTTTGTATGTAATCGAAATAAAGAAAGAAAATTCAGAAATAAAAAAAGAGAATAGAGATATGAAAAGTAGAATTGAAAAAATCGAAGCAAAATAATATTATGAAAAAGATCTATTTACTAATTACTGTATTTACCTCACAAATAAATTTTGCGCAAAATACTTATCCTTTTCCTGCTAATGGTAATGTGGGTATTGGAACAGCAAATCCTATAAGTAAATTGGATGTTGTTGGTACTGCCATGTTTAGAGAGGGAAATTCTTCTTATTACAGCGAATTAAGCTCTGATGCCAACAATGCTTATTTAAGAAGTTATGGTGTTGCAAATTCTCTTCTAATATATGATATATTAGGTAAGCCAATAGTAATGCAACCCTATATGGGTAATGTTGGTATTGGGACTTTTAATCCTGATGCAAAATTAGTTGTAAACGGAAATGCAAAGGTGAAAGAGAATTTATTTATTACTGGGGCATCTGGAAGCTATACCACAGGAGACAATCCTATTTTATATTTTGGAGCTGTAAGTGACTTTGCTAAAATTAATGTTCCATTTGCAGATAAAATGATTTTCTCGTCCTATCATGGCTATACCTTTAAGACAAGTTTTAATGGATCTTCAGCACTTCCTGCATTAACCATTGATATCATTGGAAATGTTGGAGTTGGTACAGTAAGTCCTGCGAATAAACTTGATGTAAATGGTACAATCCATTCTAAAGAAGTAAAAGTAGATATGACTGGTTGGTCTGATTTTGTTTTTAAAAAGGAGTATAATCTGTTAAAGCTTGAAGAAGTGGAAAAGCATATTGCTGAAAAAGGCCATTTAGAAAACATTCCAAGTGAAAAGGAAGTCTTAAAAAATGGAATCAATCTGGGAGAAATGGATGCAAAACTTTTGCGAAAAATTGAGGAATTGACTTTGTATATGATTGAAATGAAGAAGGAGAATGAAAATATGAAGAAAGAAAATACTGAAATGAAAAAAGACATATTACTGCTTAAAAATAAACTACATTAATTAATGATGAAAAATTTTAAACTTTTTACTTTACTATTAACAACACATCTAATTTTTTCACAAAACAGTGTTCCTTCAACCGGTCTAGTAAATTTTGATACGCAATTAAAGATTGGTAATCAAGTTTCTCCATCTGGAGTGGGACAAATTACTCGTATGATGCTGACTCCATATCGCCATACAGCTGGCCCTTGGAATATTGTTTCTAGGGATAATGCAGATACTGCTTTTTTAGATTTTGATTATGGCACTTGGGGTACTGCATTAACAATGTCCAGTGAGAGAAATATAGGAATCGGCGTTGCTGTTCCAACCGCAAAATTTGAAGTTTCAAACACATTTAATACCAATGCAAATGAAGTGATTTCATCTTTAACTAGATTTGGAACAGGAACTGGAGGAAGTAGTATTGTTCGTTTTGGTTATCATGAGACTTGTGATTTTGAAGTTAATTCCGGATATACTTTGGAGGGCTTACGATTTGGAAGTTATTTTGATCTTAATATCGTAAATAATAAAAAAGGCGGGGACTATGGCGCAATTAATCTTGTAGCAAATGAGAGTGTGAAGATGACGATCAAATCAAATGGAAATGTTGGAATAGGAACTCAGAATCCAAATTCAAAACTCAGTGTGGTAGGGGGGCTGTCTAAACTAACTTTAAGTGGAGTAGATAGGACCTTTGATAATGTTATAAAGTATGGTTACAAATCAGATTTAGAGAGCCAAACTGCTCTAGCAAATCGTTGGCATGGAATTGACGCGACAATAACAGCTGGAGCTCCATCAGATAATAAATTAAAATTTAGACTTTATGCTGGAGGCTCAGCAAATCAAGAACCTGATGATGTTATGGTTTTAGTTGGTAATGGAAATGTTGGTATAGGTGTACCAAACCCAAGCAATAAACTAGACGTAAACGGTACAATCCATTCCAGAGAAGTAAAAGTGGACCTGACAGGCTGGTCAGATTTTGTGTTTAAAAAAGAATACAATCTGCCTACACTTGAGCAAGTTGAAAAACACATCGTTGAAAAAGGCCATTTAGAAAATATTCCTAGTGAAAAAGAGGTTTTAGAAAATGGAATTAATCTGGGAGAGATGGATGCAAAACTTTTACAGAAAATTGAGGAGCTGACGCTTTACATGATTGAAATGAAAAAAGAAAATCAAGATTTGAAGAATGCAGTTGAAAAACAAAATAAAGAAATTGAACTTTTGAAAATAAAAAAATAATAGTAAAAAATGAAGCTAAAATTAGTTATAACAATAATTTTTATTAATACTCTTTCCTCTTATTCTCAGCAAATAGGAAATGGATATGCAGCTCACTTAGTAGATTTTACGACTCCCTTATTTTCAGGAGTATATGGAGGACCTAATGCTATAGGAAAAGCACCAGACAATAGTCATGATTGGCAACATTTGTTGGTTATCAGACACGCTAATTCTGCGAATAATTATCAATTGCAATTATCTTCTACATACAGTGAAAATGATAAATTGTTTTTTAGAAAAATCGACAATTCAACAAATCCAATATGGAATGAATTGGCAACAAGGGGAGTAAATACTTTCATAGGAAACCAAACTGTTCTAGGAGCTTTGCAATTATGGGAAAATAATGAAAGCAGACCAAATGGGCAAAATGCAGAAAGTAAATCAGTTTTAAAATTCTCACGAGCTGGAACCAATGGTTATAGCTGGAATGAATATGCAGAATTTAGAATTGGTCATGGAGGAGGGAGTACTACGGGAAGTAAGCTTGATCTATATATAAATGGAAGTGAAAATACTACATCAACTCCAGAGCAACAAGTAATGACTTGGAATTATAATGGTAATGTTGGTATAGGTACTACAAATCCAACTTCAAAATTAACTGTTGCTGGAAATATTACTTCACGAGAAGTAAAAGTAACTGTTGATGCAGGGGCCGATTTTGTTTTTGAGAAAGGTTATAATCTTCCATCTCTTAAATCTGTAGATGAATTCATTAAAGTAAATAAGCATTTACCAGAAATAGCTTCTGCCGCAGAAATGCAAAAAGATGGGATTAATTTATCTGAAATGAATATCAAGCTTTTACAAAAAATAGAAGAATTAACTCTTTATGTAATTGAAATGAAAAAAGAAAATGAAAATATGAAGAAAGAAAACCAGGAAATCAAGAAAGAGATAGTTGAATTGAAGGCGTATAAAAAATAGAAAAAAGGTTTATACTGATAGCACAAACCTTTTTTATAATTATAAAAACAATTTCTTAGTTTGTTCCGGCAGCTATTTTATCAACCAAAAACAATAATTCACCAGAAACTGGTTTAATTAATTGCATTGGATATAAAGTTGGATTGTAAGCTCCGGTTGTAACTTCTTTTAAAGCATTTATTTTTTTCTCTCCAAAAGCAACTACTACAATTTTTTCTGCTTTATTAATTAGCGGAGCAGTAAGTGTAATACGGTGCATTTTTTGAGGCGCTAAATAATAAGCGTCAACCCATTTGGTTTGTTCTTCCAGGACAGCTTCACCCGGGAAAAGAGAAGCAGTATGTCCATCGTCTCCCATGCCTAATAAGATAAGATCAAATTTTCCTTTTTCACCTAAAACCGTTCTGATAGATTGCTCGTAAGTAACCGCATAATCTTCCGGTGTAACACCGTCTTTATACATCTCGAAAATGTTTTCCTGCGGAATCGGAACGTGACTTAATAAGGTGGAATACGACATTTTTGCATTGCTTAAATCATCATTTAGCGGAACCCAGCGTTCGTCGCCCCAAAAGATAAAAACTTTACTCCAGTCTATTTTGTTTTTGTAAGCATCAGAAGCTAATAGTTTGTAAATCCCCGCAGGAGAAGAACCTCCTGTAAGAACAGCTGTAAATTTGCCTTTTGCAGCGATTGCTTTTTGTGCAGACTCGACAAAAAGGTTGGTTGCAGCAATATTTATTTCTTCTGTGTTATTGTAAATCTGTATCATTTATAACTTCTTCTTTTGTTTGTGTATTCGGAATCCATTTGTGTCCTTGGCGCGCCAACAATTCGTCGGCTTCTTCAGGTCCCCAGCTTCCTGCTTTGTAATTAGGGAAATTGGTTGGAGCAGTTGTTTTCCAAACTTGCTGAATCGTGTCAATAGCGTCCCATGCTTCTTCAACCTGATCCCAACGCATAAATAGGGTAGGATCTCCTGCAAGAGCATCTGCGATTAAGGTTTCATAAGCTTCCGGTGACATTGTGGAACAAGCGAAATAATCAAAAACCATTTCAGCTGGTCGTAATGATAGAGACAAACCTGGCTTTTTGGTCATAAACTGTAGTTTAATGTCCATTGCTGGCTGAATATTGATAATCAATCGGTTTGGTGTCATTCCTTCTTTTCCATATGAAAAAGCAGAATGCGGAACTGGTTTAAACTGAATAATGATAGAAGATTGTTTTTCTTCCATTCTTTTTCCGGTACGCAAATAGAACGGGATTCCCTGCCATCTCCAGTTATCCAGATAGATTTTCATTGCTACGTAGGTTTCTGTATTAGAATCCGGTGCAATCCCTTTGTCCTGACGATATCCCGGAACCGGAACTCCTTTTATTTCACCTGCGTCATACTGACCTCTTACAATATAGTGGTCAACCTCATCTGGTTTAATACGACGAATCGATTTTAAAACATCTGCTTTACGGTTACGAATATCATCTGCGTTTAGTGATGCAGGCGCCTCCATAGCCGTCATGCATAATATCTGAAGCAAGTGATTCTGAATCATATCTTTTAATGCTCCAACACCTTCGTAGAATCCGCCTCGTTCTTCAACGCCAACTTCTTCTGCTACTGTAATCTGAACAAAATCGATAAAATTACGGCTCCATAATGGTTCAAACATCGAGTTTCCAAAACGGAAAGCCAAAATGTTTTGTACCGTTTCTTTTCCTAAATAATGATCAATTCGATAAATCTGCTCTTCTTTGAAAGTCTGCGAAAGCATTTCGTTAAGTGCAATTGCCGACGTTTTATCGTAACCAAAAGGTTTTTCAATAATAATACGATCTTGTTTGGCATTCGCCGCAAGGCCTATTTTCTTGATATTGCTTGAAATAGTAGAGATGAAAGAAGGTGTAATCGAAAGGTAAAAAAGACGATTTGCACGCTGACCAAAATTCTCATCAAAAGCATTTATCTTTTCATTTAAACTCTGATAAGATTCTTCTTTATCAATATCAAGACTATGATAAGTAATATGTGAAAGAAATTTTTCAGTTTCCGGATCGTCAATTCCTTTTCTTCTTGAAAAAAGATTTAGGTTTTCTAAGACATAACTGCGAAAATCTTCATCGCTTTTTTCTGCTCTTCCAAGAGCAATAATCTGAAACTTGTCTGACATGCGTCCGTCGAGATACAGATTTTGAAATGCGGGAAAGAGCTTTCTTTTTGCTAAGTCTCCGGTTCCTCCAAAAATAACAATGATTGTTGGATTTATATTTTTGAATTTACTCATTTTGTGTGTTGTGTTGCTTTAAGTTTCTTATTCAGCCCATTGTGTGTGAAAAACACCCTCAGCATCAATACGCTCGTAGGTATGTGCTCCGAAGTAATCACGTTGTGCCTGAATTAGATTTGTTGGAAGGTTTGCTGATCTGTAAGCATCAAAATAAGCTAATGAATTCATAAGCCCGGAAACAGGTAAACCTTGTTGTACGGCAAACTGAATTACAGCTCTCATTCCTGATTGGTTTTCTGTTAATTTTGATGCGATTCCGCCGTCTAAAAGTAAGTTTGGCAAATCTGATTTTGCTACGTATGCTTTTCTGAAATCTTCTAATATAGTTGCACGAATGATACAGCCACCACGCCAGATTTTGGCAACAGTTTCCAGATTTAATCCGTAGTTGTATTCTTTAGAAGCAGTGTGAAGTTGTGCTAAACCTTGTGCGTAAGTCACAACAATAGAAAAATATAAAGCCGATTTTAAAGCTGCAATAGCCTCGCTTTGCGCAACAGTATTTTCGGCAGCATTCCAAACTAATTTTTTAGCTGCTTCAATTCTTTCCGGTTTGGTTTTAGACATATCGCGCATGTTAACTGCCGCATCAATAGTGGGAACGGGAACTTGCAAATCCATTGCGTTTTGCGAAGTCCATTTTCCAGTACCTTTTGATCTTGCCCAATCAGAGATTTTATTGATTAGTTGTGTGCCGTCTGTATCTTTTTGTTTTAGGATGTTTCCGGTAATTTCGATCAGATACGATCTAAGATCATCGGTTTGGTTCCATTCTGCAAAAGTTTTTTGAATTGTTTCATCATCCAGTTTATAACCTCTTTTCATTAAGTCATAAATCTCAGAAATCAATTGCATAATTCCGTACTCGATTCCGTTATGCACCATTTTTACATAGTTACCCGCAGAACCATTTCCTAAATATTCTACACAAGGTTCTCCATCAACTTTTGCTGCAATTGCTTCAAAAATAGGACGAAGTCTTTCGTATGCTTTTTGATCTCCGCCCGGCATCATAGCAGGACCAAATCTTGCTCCTTTTTCTCCGCCAGAAATTCCCATTCCGAAAAAGTGAATTCCTTTTTCAGATAATTCTAAAAATCTTCTGTCTGTATCAGTAAAATAAGTGTTTCCACCATCAATAATAATATCTCCTTTATCTAAGTGAGGTAATAAACTTGCAATGGCGCTGTCAACTGGTTTTCCAGCGGGAACCAATAACATAATCGCTCTTGGCTGCTGGATAAGTTCTACAAAATGTTTAACATCTGTAGTAGCTTCTATAGTATGTTCTGCATTAGCTTCTTGTTGAAGAGAGTTGACTTTTTCGGTATCTAAATCTAAACCTGCTGCTGCAAATTTATTGCTGGCAATATTTAAAAGGAGATTACGTCCCATAACGCCAAGACCGACGATGCCAAAATCAAATTTGTTCATAATTTTCAAATTATCTAATTTATAGTGTGTTGTTTTTTGAAATATTTAGCGTATTGATTATAAGTAGTTTATTATGTATTAATACGTTGAAATACCCAAAGTTTATTCAAAAGCTTATTGTTAAAGTTCTGGTGCGCTAAGTTAAAAAAAAAGGTTGGAATATTATACGGATTTGCTATGGTCTTTGACACTTTAGTATGGATTTTCGAGTACTCACAATGGTTTTATTTTCAGGTGAAGATAATCTGAAAAAAATAGAGGATGAAAATAAAAATATAGCAGAAATTTTAGTCAAGAATTTCTTTTTATTAAAAAATAGGAGCCAAAAAAAATCGAAAAGACTTCAAAACAAGAAAAACGTGAGTTTATATACATTCTTAGTTTTATAGTTTTACGGGTGTAAATCTTGTTAATTTTTGTTAAGTTTGACTTTTTATAAGTTTTTTCTTTCGATATTATGAAGCTATTTTCGACACTATTTTTATTATTTTCTACTAGTATTTATTCTCAGTCTTTAACAAAAGAACTAATTGATAGTTTAATTGTAACAAGTGATCGGGATAAAAAAGTCGAATTGTGTCAAAAAATGGCAGTGCAGTTGCAGAATTCAGATTGGAATAGGGCTGTCAAATACATCGAGTTGGCAGAAAATGAAGCAAAAAAAACAAAGAAGACAGAGTTAAGCTTGGCTTTTGTTTATCTTACTGCGGGTAAGATGTATGCCTCAAAAGACGTCTTAGATGTTGCTTTAGAATATTACTTAAAAGCATACGAGATTTATAAAAGGCATAATAACTTAGAGCAGGCTTCCAAACTAGAGAATAATCTTGCTATTATTTATTCGCAGGGAAATAATAAAGCAAAATCATTAAAGTATTTCTTAAACGTTTATCACTATCAAACAGTGAAAAAAGATTCTGTTCAGCTTGTTAAGGTTCTTAATAACATAGGAACTTTATATCTCAGTAAAAATTTAGATTCTTCATTATATTATTTTCAGAAGGCTCAATTAATAAATAAATCTATAAATAATAATGATTTAAAGGTTTATGTGTATACCAATCTGGGGCGGACTTATGCGTTGAAAAAAGATTACAGAAACGCAGATTTTTATTTTAATCAGGCATTTTCTTTACAAAATAGAGATATAGGGATTTTAGTAAAGGCTTTTGTTTACGAGTCTTTTGCTGAATATAATTTGCAGGAAAAAAAATATGATGCTGCAATTGATAATGCAAAAACAGCTTTAGAATTATATAAAGATAAAACATATGGTTTTTCGGGACTTAACCTGAATAAAATGCTTTACAAGATATTTGCAATTAAAGAAGATTATAAAAATGCAGTTTACTATTTTGAGAAATACAGTGCAATTAATGATAGTATAAATATTGAGCAAAAGGCTGTAAATCTGGAGCGTATTAAACTAGAAGAAGAGTATAAAGTACACGCGAAAATTAAAGCACTGATTGAAGAAAAAAAGCGATTTAAATTTTATATAATCTCTTTAGTATTGCTTGTTGGGATATTGATTTTAGCTATTTTACTGATAAAATACAAAAAGACTATTTTTAAAAATCAGGTTGAAAAGGAAAAATTAAAATCAAAGGAAAGGGAATTGAAAGAGAATCTCGAGGCAAAAAACAGGGTTCTTATCGGAAAAGCAATGTCTGAAATACATCGTACAGATGACATTAATGAAATTGTAACAGATCTAAAGAAAGTTAAGCTTAAAATGCTTAGTAAAGAAACGCAGCAAGCAATTGATATAGTCCTGAAACGTTTGGAAAAGAATCTGAATACCGATATATGGAACGAATTTGAACTAAGTTTTGAGCAGGTTCATCAATCCTTTTTTGATAAGTTATCAAATGAACATCCTTCACTTTCACCAAAAGACCGAAGATTGTGTGCGCTGTTGTACCTTGATTTAAGTACAAAAGAAATCTCTAAACTTACCGGAAAATCATTTAAAACTATTGAAAATGCAAGAGCAAGACTTCGCAAAAAGTTTGATTTAACTAATGAGAAGGTTAATCTGTCTACCTTTCTGAATACATTTAAAACAGATTAGCTGAAAAATAATTTATTGATTAATAATCTGATAATTAGTGTTTTATTTTGTTTTTAGGGTTTTTCTAATGTTGTTTTTTTTCTATAATAGTGTTTTTGCATTAGTCCTTTTTTTTATTGCGATATATCTTTCATTTATATTTGCTTTTACCACTTCCGAATTTGGCTTAACGAATAAAAATCAATCCCTAAAAAAGATTAAGCAACTTCTATAAATTACCAGAAACAAATAGCGTCCGCTACAAAAACAGAAAAATAATTTAAGAAAACTTCTAAAGTCAAGTCCGTCATTGATTTTTAGAAGTTGCTTTTATGGCTTTACTCCAGACTATAATTAGCATTTAAATTATTTAGCAAATTATTAATCAAAATTTTAAAAAGATGAATCAAATTTACTTTAAAATCAGGTATTTGTTCCTTTTGCTGTTTGTGTTTGCCTGTTCTTCCGGGATGGCTCAAACTCCTTTTCAGAATGTTAAAAAGGATGATGTAAAAACGGCAATTGAAGATCCTAATGTCAAAAAAGATCAGGGTACTGAAAAAAATGATGATGCAAATAATCTCTTCACAAAAAAAGAAGATGGCAGTAAAGGCATTAACCTTTCGGATGAAGAAAGTGAAGCGGTAAAAAAGCAAATAAAAGAAAGCCAAAAACTATTTGGACAAAAAATTAGTACTGCTCAATATCAAGAGAATACAAAATCACCAGCGTCTGATAGTACAAAAGTTAGATCTTACGCTAAATCTTCGGGCTTAACAGCAAAAAATATATTTGAAGTAAAAAAAGGCGACTTTAATTTATCTGGAGCAGATAAAATGCAATTAAAATCAATTTCTGAGAATAATGGCAGAACTCTGATTACTTACCAACAAATGCACAATGCTATTCCTGTAGAAGGAGCTATTTATAAGGTTAGGGAAAATAAAACCAAGATTGATGCATTTGGTTCTACAAGTAAGAAATTACCAGCTACTGTTGCTTACAAAATTAATGCTGCGACAGGTTTAGAAAATGCATTAAAAACGGTTAATGCAAATGAGTATATCTGGGAAAGTAAAAAACTAGGTTCTTTGGTTGACAAAAAAGTTAGTGCAAAACCACAGGGAGAATTGGTTTATGTTGGACCTAATTTTTCTTCTCAGCTTAAAGAATATTATCTGGCCTGGAAATATGATGTTTTTGCAATTAATCCGCAATCCAGTCAGACTATCTATGTTGATGCAAACTCCGGAAAAGTAATTTTGACTATCGATTTGAATCGTGATGTTCATTTCGCAACTAAAATTGAGAAACCTGTTCAAAGTCAGGGTAGAGGCAAATCGCGTTATTCTGGCGATGTTACTTTTAATACTAAACAATATGCAGACGGATACAGACTAGAAGCTTTGCAGGGAAAGTACAATGTGCCTATTTACACTTTGAATATGAACCATGCAGAACGTGCTTCAGATGAAGTATTGACAGATTTTATAGATGAAGATAATATCTGGAATGAATTGCACAACGCCAATCATGATGAAGTTGCCATTGATATTCATTGGGGTATGCAAAAAACAATCGACTATTATCAGAATAAATTCAACAGGAATAGTGTAGATAATAAAGGCATGAACATTATTGGTCTTGCGCATTTAGGTACAAATGTTGAAAACGCTTCATGGACTGGTGGCTGGGCACAGTTTGGAGACGGCAACAATACACCTTATGTTGGCTTGGGGATTACGGCTCATGAACTAACGCATGCAGTTACACAATTCTCTGCCGGATTAATTTATCAGGGAGAATCGGGAGCTTTAAATGAATCTTTCAGTGATATGTTGGGAATTGCGGTTGAATTTTATGTTGGTAAAGAGTCCAAAGAAAATATTTGGCAGCTAGGTAATGAATTATACAAACATGGTAGTATGAGAAACATTCCGAACCCAAAAGCACAAGGTCAGCCCAATACTTATGGCGGAACAAATTGGGCAAACCCACTAAATATTACTTATGATAATGGTGGCGTACATATCAATAGTGGGGTTAGTAATTACTGGTTTTACCTTTTATGCGAAGGAGGACAAGGAGTAAATGATATTGGCAGCAGTTATGATATAAAATCGATTAGTCTGGCTAAGGCAGAAAAAATTGTCTATTTAACGCTTACAGATTATCTATCTCCATCTTCGAACTTTAATGATATGCGCCAGGCTTCATTAATGGCAACAGAAGACTTATACGGATTAGGTTCTGAAGAATATAAACAAGTTACTAATGCCTGGTATGCTGTAGGAGTTGGAGCAGCTTTTGCAGATAAACAGATAGCGTTGGTTGCAGTAGAAGAACCAACTGTTTCCTGTGGTACATTAAAAGGCGATGAACCGTTTTATATTAAAATAAAAAATACAGGGTCTACTGTAATTAAAGCTAATGAAGCTATCAATTATAAGCTTAGATTAATGACAACAGGTTTTGGTGGAAGAATTAGTACCATTTATACAAATAATGGTATCGCTTCACCCTTTACTAAAGATCTTGCAGTTGGAGAAGAAGCCATTATAAAGATTCAGGATAAACTTCCTTATGCAGTAAGTTCTGCCAATCCAAACTATGTAGAGATTAAACTTGATTTTAAACCAGTAGTAGAGTTTGGTGTAAAAGATGGAGTTTCTTTTGTTTCCAGTTTTCTGGTTCTTCCGGCACAAAAAGATTTTGACATACAGCTTGCTGGATTAAATCTTCCAGACTATACCGGTGAAACTTTAAGCTCGAGCTATATGATGGCCGTGAGACTTTATAATTTAGGATGCAAGGATATCCCTGCTGGCGAAAAGCTCAAAATTGGCTATTTAAATAAAGTCGAAGGAAGCCAGATCGTATGGAAAGACATTACACTGGACACAGCTTTTAAAGGAAATTCTGAAATGATAATTCCTTTTGACATTGCGGTAGATTTATCTGCAACAGGGGTACATACTTTTGAAGCTTTTGTAACCTATGACAAAGATCCAGTTTCGACAAACAATAGCACAACAAACGCTGTTTACAATGGTACAATATCACAATTTCCATATAACCAGGATTTTGAAGAAACACCGGGAGGGTGGTATTCAAGATCAATTCTTACCAATCAAAAATTTGTATGGCAAGCTTTCTCTTACTCTTTTAGAGACATCAAATCAAAATATTTATGGGGAAGTATTAAAATGGGAAGTTCAGAAAAAATTGCCAGAAATGCCGATTTTACATTAGAATCACCAATATTTGATTTTACAGGTGTTAACTCTCCTTATGTTGCGTTTGATATGACTTATTTATTTGAAAAAGGATATGATGGTCTAATTGTAGAATATTCAGATGATAAAGGAAAAAACTGGAAAAAAGCCGAAGGTATTGATTACCCTGAAACAGTACATCACAATAATTTGATATCGGGGTCTTGGTTTACCGGAATTAATAATTCACCTAGTAAACAGCCATATAAGATTCTTTTAAATGAACTTGCAGGAAAAAAAGCGGCAATTCGTTTTCGCATTGTAACAGATAAATATGATAGTAGTTATTTAGGCGCTTTAATAGATAATATTAAAGTAAATGATGCTCCTTATGACTTAGAAATTACAGATGCAGAATTAGACGCTGGTAGCTGTGTTGTTAATAACAATGATGTTACGGTAAAGGCTAAAATCGTAAATAATTTTGCAACAAAAGGAGAAGAAGTCATAATAGGAATTAAAATTCTGGATAATGCAAAAAATGTAGTTTTTTCAAAAAGCGAAAAGACAGTATTACAGTTTGCTAAATTTGGGGATACCATAACGTACTCTTTTCCAAATATTAATTTAATAAGTATTGGTGAAAATACCATAATAGTTTCTGTTTTTCCTGAGGATGCAAACAAGGATGTTCATCCTGAAAATAATTCTTTCAAATTTAGTTATGATAACTGGAAAAATGAGGATTTGAAAGTAGCTGTGCTTCCGTATAAAATAGATTTTGAAGATGCGACTAAATATAAAGGATGGAGAACTTCTGAAAATGAAAATAGTATAGGCTGGAGACATGGTACAAGTGTAGAACTGGAATCTCCAGAATGGAGGATTAAAGAGCATACACATTTTATGGCCAGTAATGTTAGCAGGGATTGCGACTGTGATGCTTCAAACGATATGTTGATTTCTCCTGTATTTGATTTGAGTAATTATAAAGAAGCGCACTTAAGATTTGATGGTTTTGGTGATGGTAAAAGGCTTACTGATGGTTACGTAAAAGTGAGTATAGACGGAGGAACAACATGGGAAACGGTATTTAAAATGCCGTATATCAATAACTGGCTTGAATATCAGGTTGATCTAAGTGCTTATGCAGGAAAATCATGTGTTCAGTTTGCGTTTCAACATGATGATAATGGGCAATTTGCTCCCGGTTTTGCAGTAGATAATATTGTAATTAAGGATAAGGCGGATTATTTAGAACTTTCTAATTTAAGTGTTGCTGAAAAGGTTTATCAGGACTTGCCTTCACATGAGTTTTATATAAGTGCAAAGAATTTATCTTATAAAACAGTAGAAAAGGTTACAATCGAATATCAAATTACCCAAAATGGAGTTGCTGTTGGTGAACCAATTTCAGTCGAAAGAAATACTCCATCGTTTCAATATCAGACTATTGTTTATAAAATTGATGGTCTTCCTGAATTAGCACCTGGAAATTATGGAATTACTGTAAAATTAATTGTAGATGCACAGCCAAAAGATTTAGCCGAGAGCCTTACGGGTACTTTTGAGGTTGTGGCAAAAGCACCGGAACTGGATATAGAAACTTTCTCAAATATACCTGCTGGAACTCTATTCGGTACCAAAGGATATGTTTCAAATCAAAGCGATGAAAATTATCCATGGAAAGTAGTGGTGAATCCTGATAATAAATATGTTTCTATTCCGAAAGTAGATCATACTGGTGACACAGCTGCAAAAATGCTTTATAACCAGCTTGAAGCTTATGCAAATTATGGCGAATTGATTTCTCCAATGTATACGTTATCTGATAAAGCGACTGCCTTAGAATTTTATTATGCATTAGAGAGTAACAATAACAATGCTTTTCTTGTGGATATTAAAACCGAGGGAGAGCAATGGAATGAAATATGGAGTGTAACTAAACAAGGAACTTATGCAAATAAAGAATGGCAAAAGGGAATCGTTAATTTAAAAAAATATGCAGGAAAATCTGTTATGCTGCGATTTAGACATGCCAAAGCCGCGGGTTATTCTTATATGGTTTTAGATGATTTAAAAGTAATTACCGATCCAGTTTTAGATGTTTCAGTACAAATATTGTCTCCAAAAGATGTTTGTGGCGGATCTGAGTTTAAAGTGAAGCTTACCAATGAAGGACAAATTGCAGTTGCACCAAAAGCAGTTCAGTTAGATTTAAAATATGTCAATACACTGGAAACGATTTCAGAAACAGTTGAAAATGGAATTCCGGTTGGAGAAAGTATCGAATATACTTTTAAGAAACAGCCCAAATTAGATAAAAGTGGCGATTCGCATATGTTTAATCTTAAGGCAGTTTTAGAAAACGACCAGATTTTAAACAATAATGAAATTAGTAACTACATCTATCAGGAAGTATCAGGAAATTTCAAAATATTCGATAATCCTACCGTATATGGCTACGCAGGAAAAGGAATGTACATTGATGCCGAAACTAATTTTAGAATAAAAAAACTGGATGTTCTTTCGTATAAATGGAACACAGGAGCCGTTTCAAATGCCATTCAAGTCGATAAAGCAGGAGATTATACCGTAACTGTTATCATGAAAAATGGCTGTACACTTACCGAAACAATAAGAGCTGGATTTGATGTTTTTGAATCAGAATTAGTTAGTGGAGAAGTTTGTGGTCCTGAAGTTGTTTTAACTCCCGGCACGTATAAATCTTATGAGTGGTTTGATGGTTCAGATGAATCAACTTATACTACAAAAGAAAGCGGAAATTACTATGTAACAGTTTACAACGAGAATGGTATAGGTAAAATTTTGAGTACAACGATTTCAGTTCTTAAAAACGATGTAATATCGGAAATTAAAGTCGTTGGAGATAAAAAACTGACAAGTTCAGTTGAAGCAGCTTCTTACCAATGGTATTTAAACGGAAGACCAATACCGGATGCAATAGAAAAATCTATAATTACATTCTGGGAAGGAAATTATAGTCTTCAGATAACAAATGGTAATGGCTGTAATAGTATTTCGGCACCGTTTGATTCAAAAGGAATGCTAATTGGAAAAATCACCAATTCTTTCAGGGTATTTCCAAATCCGGTTGTTGATCAGATAACCATCTTCCTTGCTGATAAAGCTGAAGGTGAAGTGCAAATCAAAATTTATGCAATGGATGGAAAAGCGGTGTATACTAAAACATATTCCAGTATTCCGTCCAATATAAATATCAGTACATTAAACGCTGGAGTTTATGTTTTAGAGTGCAGTGTAAAAGACAAGAAATATACTGCCAAGATTATCAAGCAATAACAAATTTACATATAGAATTAAGGTAACTCTCGTTTATGAGAGTTACCATTCTTAAAACTAATAAATGCTATGAAAAAAATAATATTAATAGTATACACTTTATTTTTGAGTATAAGTGTTATAGCTCAGAATGAAAAAGTAAAAGTGGGAGTAAAGGTGGGTGTCAATATTTCGACCCTTACTATTGACCACAGCGAATTGAACTCCTCAAGTAAAACAGGGTTAACAGGAGGTGTAATGGTCGAAATTCCTATGGCTAAAAAATTTGCCCTTCAACCGGAATTGTTGTACAGCCATCAAGGGGTAAAAACTTCCTTTTCTGATGCTGATGTTACAAATTCTGTATTTACCAGTACAATAAAATTAAACTACTTAAATATTCCAGTAATGTTAAAATATTATGTGGTTGATGGTTTAAGTATTCAGGCGGGACCGCAAATAGGAATACTTTTAAAAGCTAACAATACCTATCAGGATAACTTTTTAGGTTACGAAAATCAGGAAAGCTTTAATTTGTATAAGTATTCAAGCGGAATAGATACTGCTGTAAATTTTGGTTTAGGCTATCAATTGATGGATAAATTTTATGCAGACTTAAGATATACAATTTCGTATTCGGATGTTTTTAAAGATGGAAACGCAAATTATTTTATTGACAACGATATGAAGAATAGAGTTTTTCAAATAACCATTGGTTATTTTTTTAATTAAGTTAGTACTACTTCATGTTATTGTAAAAGCCACTCTAAATTTAGAGTGGCTTTTTTTGTTTAGTTAAGTCGTTCAGAAGTTTTTATTCGCAAACAATGCTCCGTTCCCAAAAAGAGTGGATCACCATGTTTTTCAGACCAAAATCCATCCAGTACATCTTTGGTAATACAGCGATAAACCGCAACACCCTTAAATGTTTTATTGTTCTCCCCTTTGTAGTTAAAATTAATGACCAAAATATTGTCTTTAAAAAAGCCATGACCCGTTTGCTTTTGTGTATGATTTATAAGCCATTGCGCCACAATTCTGTTGTTTTCATCTAAGGATAAAGTTAAAGTCCCTTTGTAGGTGATTTGAGCGCTTTCGTCCTGATTACTTCCTGAAACCGAATATGTACCTGTTAAATCCTGTATCGTCATTCTATTGCTAATTCTGTATAGGGCGCAAATATAAAAAGATATTATTGCAGTTAATAAAAGTATAACTGCGTTTGTCTTTTTATTATCGAAAAAGAAATCAAATAAGTATCAAATCGCTTCTATAAGTAAATTCTTCTTGTTTCAAATTAGAAAATGAAACAAAGTTTAAGTTAATATGCAACCTAAAGATGGCTAACTTTGTTTCTAACCCCCAAATAATGAGATACTTTTATAGTATTTTAAATACATCAGCATTTTAAGTTTTCTGTTTTAAGGTTTATTGGCATCACTATTTACAAATCAAACTACTGAAGATTATTATTATGGGTAACCAATTGTTAAGATTTGATTTAATTTTATTTTTAGTATTTATTTTCACTTTCAATTCAAGTGCACAAACTGCATCACTTGAATATTGTTTTGCGATGGCAAAACAGAATAACCTTACCCTAAAACAAGCCAAATCAGGATTAAAAACTGTTGAATATAATCTTCAGGCAGAGAAAAACGCCTATTTCCCAAAAGTAGATCTTTTATCTAGTTATACATACTTAAGCGAACCATTAACCATTAATCTGCAATCGGTTAAAGATGGAATCGTCGAAGGTTCTTCCAAACAAAGTGTCAATACGGCCAATCAGATTTATAATGAAATTACAGGAAATAACTTGTCTCAGGCCGCTCAGGATAAAATTTACAATACATCCAAAACAATAATTGGCGGAATTTATCCCAATTACAATCCTTCATTAAGTGAACAATCTTATTTTTTAGCAGGCGTTGGAGTACGACAGCCGCTTTTTTTAGGAAATAAACTAAACGCCTCAGTTGATCTTGCGCAATCTGTAGTTAATACTGCCGGCTTTAATGTAGAAGCAGTAGATAAAGAACTTGATTTCCTGATTACCGTACAGTATTTAAGAATATTGTACCTCAACTCCTTAATGAAGAAACAGGAAACCATTGTAGATGCTTTGGATAAAAATAAAAATTACGCCGAAGAATTCGTCAAAAACAAGATTTTGCCACCTTATCAAAAAAACTGGACCAATGTAGTTTTGATTCAGGCAAAAAGTCAGTTTAACACCATTGAAAATGAGAAAAAAAATGCCCAGATTGAGTTGAATAAACTTATGGGTGTAGAGCTGGATACTGTTTTAGTTATTTCTGATACGCTGAAATACAATACTATAAATATGGATGAACCTATGAAAGATTTCTGGCAGTCCAATCCGCTTTATAAAATGTCAAACAGTAAGATTGCTTATGCCGAAACTGCAGAGAAAATCAGTAAATCATTAGCATTGCCAAACATATTTGCCGTGGGGAATTTTAATTTATATCAGAAAGATTTGCCCGTTGCAATCCCAAATTGGTTTGTAGCACTAGAATTGCAATGGACATTGTTTAATGCCCAGACCAGCAAACGTGTATTGGCAAGTAAACAATTAATTGACGAAGCCAAACTTGGAGAAGAAAATTCAAGTTTGATGCTAAAGGTAAAGACAAAAGTAGCCAAGAATAAAATGGATTCTCTTGAGAAAGATGTTCTGGCTCTTGAAGCAGCACGCAAAGAAGCACACACCACCAGTAAACTGATTACTGAAAGAATGAAAAATCAGTTATCATCCCCCAAAGATGTAAACGATGCACTATTGGTAGAAACCGATATAGAGAAAGTATATTATACTGCTGTTTTTGGATATTATCTCGCACTCGCAGAATATTTCAACAGTATAGGCGAACCAACTAAAATCACTCAATTTATTAAATAGATGAAAGATATTTTAAAAAATTATTGGGCACTATTAATACCAATTTTGGTAGTGATTATAGCATTGGTCTTTTTTCTGAAAGGCAATAATGACGATGAAAATAACTTTATTGGAATGGTCGATGCTTCAAGCGTAGATGTTGCGGCAGAGTTCCCGGGCAGACTAGATTCCTTATTGGTGAATCAAGGCGATACCGTACACACCGGACAACTCGTTGCAGTACTTCGTTCTAACGAAATCAACGCTATAAAAGCACAAGCTTTATCCGCTATCGATGCAGCAAAAGGACAACAGGAATTACTAACTCAGGGAGCAAGACCGGAACTTATAGAAGCGACTTCAAAACTATATCAGATAAGTCAGGAACAGTACAAATTATTTAGTACGACGTACGATCGTATGGAACGGTTGTACAATGCCGATGTGATCTCCGGACAAGAAAAAGATGTATTTTATTTTAAGTTTCAGGCCGCCAAGAAAGAAATGGAAACCGCAAAGCTAAATTTACAAATGCTAAAAGACGGTACCAGACCGGAACTATTAAAAACAGCCAACGCGATTGTAAAACAAGCCGAACAAGCTTATGAGTTAACCAAAGCACTGGGAGACAATACAAGAGTTTATGCTCCGGCAGATGGTGTGATTTCGAGTCTGGTTACCCATCAGGGAGAAATCGTTTCTATTGGTTATCCGATGATGACGATCGAGAAGAAAAACTCCACCATAATAAAATTCAATATCAGACAGGACAAGGCAAATTTACTTAAAGTAGGCAGCAAAGCTTCTGTAAAAGTTCCCGGTTGCGAACCTGAAGTTTTTGATGTCGTTGTAAGTTCTATCGCCCCAACACTGGAATTTGCCAATTGGGTTCCTTCAAAAGATAAAGGAGAATTTGAACTCAGAACTTTTACAATCGAATTAAAACCTGAGAAATTAGCCCAAATAAAAGGTTTACGCTCAGGTATGACCGCTTCATTACTTCTGCCTTAATGAATACCATTGGAAACATAATCATTCGGGAGTGGAAACGCATTCTAAGTTTAAAAGTATTTTACTTAGTAATGCTCGTTATTCCTGTGGTTTTATTTTCGTTTTATGCCTTTATTTATCAAAAGCATGAAGCCAAACATCTGGCATTTGCAATTTGGGATGAGGATCAAAGCGCTATAAGCAGACAACTCACTTTTTTATTGGCACAGAAAGAATCCCTGCATATTACCCGAAGAGTTTTTAGCGAAGAAGAGGTAAAGCGATTAATTCAGGAAGGAAAGATTTTAGGCGCCGTTCATTTTCCTGCAAACCTTCAAAAAGACATTTACAGCAGACATCCTGGTACAGTGACTTTGTATACCAATGCTGCTTCATTGGTTCCCGCAAAAATGGTTTATAAGGCTGTAGCCGAAGTTATAATTACCGGAAGTACAGGCGTAATTTTGCAAAAGCTGGAAAAGACAGGAATGAAGTCCGATCAGGCAATGGCACTTGCTAATCCGATAAAACTAAATGCTTATCAGCTTTACAATGCCACATACAATTATCAGGAATATCTGGTTCCGGGATTAATTACAGTTGGAATGCAGATGATTCTGATTATTAGTTGTATGCTGGCACTAAATTACGAATGGATCACCGGAACAATGCAGGAATTGTACCAGTGCGCAAATGGTTCTGTTATAGCAGTTATAAGCGGAAAAACAATCGCACATCTTGTAGTGAGCTGGTTTAATTTTATTCTGATTGCCTTTGTAGTGTTTCCTCTTTTTGATATTGGTATTCCCGCCGCAACAGGAAAGTTTTTTGTAATTTATACGATGCTTTCTTTGGCTTGTATTAGCATCGGAATGTTTATATCGGCACTGTTTAAAGACGTAATGCTTTCCGGAGATACTGCTTTATTTTATACATCCCCGGCTTTTGTATTCAGCGGATTTACATTTCCGCGTTGGGCAATGCCGTGGTACGATCAGTATTATGCACTCATAATGCCTTATACCGCATTTTTAGATGGATTTTTTAAGGTGTATTATATGAATTTACCTTTAAAATATGCACAGGGAGATTTCATGAAACTGCTCTTGTTTTGTGTCGTAATGTTTCCCACAGCCATTTTATTATTTCAACGTCAGTTTAATTCCTTGAGAGATGAAAAAGAAGCCACAGCAATCCTTGATTAAACTCTTTTTAAGAGAAGTCAAATTAGTTGGTAAGGATCATAGTTTGCTCCTTACGCTTCTTATTGCGCCGTTGCTTTATGCTTTTTTCTACGGAAGTATTTATATAAATAAAGAAGAGTTTGAAGTAAAACTCGCCGTAGTAGATGATGATCATTCCCAGTTATCACGATTATTGCAGCAAAATATAGACAATTCTCCCATAGTACAATTAGTACATTTCTCTAATCTGAAAGACGCTAAAGAACAAATGTATCAGGGCAATTGTCAGGGCTATTTTTATATTCCCGAAGGAACAGAAACAAATCTCCTGAGTTTAAAACAAAGTAATGTGGTTTTAGCCGTAAATGCCGCACGCTTTTTACCATCAAGTGATTTGTTAATGAATGTGCAGCAAATTTGCCTTACGATAGGCGCGGGAGTTCGGCTTCAGTATTTTCAAAAAAGCGAAGGCATGAGCACAACGGCTTCTATGGATAATGTAATGCCGGTAAATCTGGATTATCGCCCTTTGTTTAACGAAAGATCAAGTTATGGAGCATTTCTGTTACCGGGACTTCTGGCGCTGATTTTACAACAAACCTTATTGATTGGTTTATCTGAAAGTGTAGCAGGAGAACGACAACATTCACGCTTACGCGAATGGCTGAATGGTGGCGTATCAAACGGTATTTGGGGAAAAGGATTATTCTATTTGCTTCTTTTTTGCTCGTATGGCTTTTTCTTTTTAAATGTAAATTACAAATTACTGAATTTACCCATGCGCGGAAACGGTTTTGAACTTGGAATTTTGCTGGTATTGTTTATTGTCACATTAATCCCGATGGCGCAGTTTATAGGTTCCTTATTCAAATCGCAATTGGTTTGTTTGCAAATGATGGCATTTTCGACCTATCCGATATTTTTAATTACCGGATACAGCTGGCCTTTTGAATCGTTGCCGGTTTTATTGCAATGGATATCAGATCTTTTACCAACAACACCTTTTATTTCTATATATACTGGAATTGTGCAATCGGGAGCGGGGTTGTGGGACAATCCGGGAGCTTTATTGCATTTGGTTTTATTATGGGCATTTTACAGTGCCATTTGTTATATCAGAATTACACGTTTAACACAGAGGAAAATTTTAGATTAAATTCATTTATTTTTCTGTAATAATTTGATTATCTTCACTTTATATAAATTTATGTCTATGGATTGGTTTGTACACACACTCAAAGATTACCCGGAATTGGCTGTTTTCCTTACATTGTCGATTGGCTATTTTATAGGAAAATTTAAAATCGGAACTTTCTCGCTCGGAACCGTCACAAGTGTACTGCTTGTTGGAGTTTTGGTCGGACAATGGGATATTGTTATTTCTCCCAATGTAAAATCGGTTTTTTTCTTAATGTTTTTATTTGCTGTTGGTTACAGCGTTGGTCCACAATTTTTTGGCGGATTAAAAAAAGATGGTCTTCCACAAATGCTGTTCGCTGCTATTGTATGTGTATTATGTCTGATATGCCCTTACTTTATTGGTAAACTAATGGGATATGATATGGGATTGACTGCCGGAATGCTCGCAGGATCTCAAACCATTTCAGCCGTAATTGGTGTCGCCTCAGATACCATAAATCAGCTAAATATTCCCGCAGATCAGAAAGCCGCTTTAATCAATAAAATTCCGGTAGCCTATGCCGTGACTTATATTTTTGGAACAGCAGGGTCGGCTTGGTTGTTAGCTTCTATTGGTCCAAAATTACTGGGAGGAAATTTGGTTGAAAAAGCCAAAGAACTCGAAATTCAGCTTGGAGGAGATTCTATTGGTGACGATCCGAGTCTTGCTTCTGCTTACGACAGAGTAATTTACAATGCCTATCAAATTTCGGCACAATCTACTGCATGCAATAAAACAGTAGCAGAGATCGAGGAACAGCTTAAAAATAAAGGACGTTATTTATTTATACAACGCGTTCGTAAAGGAAAAGAAATCATAGACGTAACCCAAGATACCCTTGTTGAAGAAAATGATGTTGTTGCCTTGGGTGGACGCCGTGAGTTTATGATGAATTACGTAGCAGTAAACGAGAAAGAAGTTCTGGATGTAGAACTACTAAATTTTCCAGTGGAAGTTTTAAGCGTCATGATCGTTAAAAAAGAGGTTGTAAACAAAACTTTAGCAGAATTAAGAGGCGAAAAATTTATGCACGGAGTTGTAGTTCGTACCTTAAAACGTTCGGGAATTGATATGCCGATTTTACCTAATACAGCACTAAATAAAGGTGATATGGTAGAAATTGTCGGAACTAAAAAAGAAGTTGATTTTGCCGCTGCACATATTGGTTATCCGGACAGAGCAACCAACAGTACCGATATGGCTTTTGTAGGTTTAGGAATTGTTTTGGGAGGATTGGTTGGTGCGCTTACCATACACGTAAGCGGAGTTCCGTTGAGTTTAAGTACAAGCGGAGGAGCCTTGATTTCCGGACTTGTTTTTGGCTGGCTTAGAGGGCAACATCCTACTTTTGGACGAATTCCGGAACCTGCCTTATGGGTCATGAACAATGTAGGCTTAAATATATTTATTGCCGTAGTAGGTATTACCGCAGGACCAAGTTTTATTGTTGGATTTCAGGAAGCGGGCTGGGGACTTTTTATTGCCGGAGCTGTCGCTACAACAATACCAATGATACTGGCACTTTTTCTGGGCAGGTACGTTTTTAAATTTCATCCGATAATTACATTAGGTTGTGCAGCAGGAGCACGTACAACTACCGCAGCTTTAGGAGCATTGCAAGATGCTGTTAAAAGTAAAACTCCGGCGTTGGGTTACACTGTTACCTATGCCGTGGGGAACACTTTACTAATAATCTGGGGAGTGATTATTATTCTTATAATGAGTTAATGCTATTATTTCTATAAATCTTTAAAAATCTATATTATGGCAATTGATATTTCTAAAATTAAAACATCTCGAGAAGTCGAAAAAACACTGGAGACTCTTAGCCCGTTTGAAATCAAAAACGAATTAATTCATCTGGCAGAAGAAAGTGCTTTGAAATCAACAGCAATTACGCTTAACGCGGGAAGAGGAAATCCAAACTGGATTGCAACAGTACCAAGAGAAGCCTTCTTTTTATTCGGACAATTTGCATTGGATGAATGTCGAAATGTCTTTGAAGAACAAGGAATAATGGCAGGAATTGTTCAGGACAAAAGTGGCGTTGCAGAACGTTTTAAAGCTTTTTTAAGCACACATAAAGAGGCACCCGGAGCTTCACTCTTAGAGAAAACATACCATTACGGTGTAGACAAACACGCTTTTGATGGCGATGCCTGGCTTCGCGAATGGATAGAAGCGGTAATAGGATTTAATTATCCTGTTCCGGATCGTATGTTAAGTCATATGGAAATTATTGTACACGATTATCTCACTCAGGAAATGTGCGGCATTGGTAATGATAAAGGCAAGTACGACATTTTTGCCGTAGAAGGAGGTACCGCAGCCATGTGTTATATTTTTGATTCCTTCATGCAAAATCACCTTACAGAACGCGGAGACAAAATTGCTTTGCTTACGCCAACCTTTACACCTTATATCGAAATTCCAGAATTAGACCGTTATAAGTTTGATGTCGTATACGTGGAAGCAAGCGGAACAGGTGAAAACGGATTCCATACCTGGCAATATCCAAACTCCGAATTAGATAAATTAAAAGATCCGGCGATAAAAGTGGCTTTTATTGTAAATCCAAGTAATCCGCCATCTTCTGCAATGAGCACAGAAACGCTGAATTATATTGCTGATATTGTAAAAAATCACAATCCGGAATTAATGATTATTACAGATGATGTCTACGGAACGTTTATTAATAACTTCAGATCATTAATGGCAGTTATTCCGCAAAATACCATTACTGTATATTCTTTCTCCAAATATTTTGGCTGTACAGGATGGCGCTTAGGAACTATAGCAGTACATCAGGATAATATATTCGACAAAAAAATTGCCAATCTAAGTGCTGCGCATAAAAAAGAACTGCACGAACGTTATTCCTCTTTGAGTCTGGAACCTGAAAAAATCAAATTTATTGACAGATTAGTAGCCGATAGCCGTCAGGTAGCTTTAAATCATACCGCCGGATTATCTTTGCCACAACAATTTCAGATGATGTTGTTTTCTGCGTTCTGTTTATTAGATACACAAGACGTTTACAAATCACTGACACAATCGATTATTAAAAAACGTTTAGCATTATTATGGGAAGGATTGGAAACACCTATTCTTGAAGACCCGTTGCGCGCAGGATATTATTCAGAAATTGATGTTATGGTAGCCGCAAAACATTTTCACGGAGAAGATTTTGCAAAATGGCTTGAGACTCATTTTGAGCCTGTAGATATATTATTTCGTCTTGCTGAAAAAACAGCTATCGTACTTTTGAACGGTGGAGGTTTTGCCGGGCCAGAATGGAGTATACGAGTTTCATTAGCCAATCTTCCAACAGAGAGTTATTTAATACTCGGAAAAAATGTTCGTAAAGTTCTATTGGAATACGTTACAAGCTGGCAAAACGGATTAGAAAAATAAAAACTAAAATAAAATAATTGAATTATGAAAATATTAATTACACTAGTTTTATCGATAGCATTAAGCACGGGTATTTATGCACAAAAATTGCCTAGAATCAAAGTATTGGCAACCGGAGGAACAATTGCCGGAAAAGGAGCTTCGGCAGATCGCTCTGCTTATAAGTCAGGAGAATTACCAATTAAGGATTTAATTGATGCTGTTCCCGGAATCGAAAAAGTGGCAGATATCTCAGGAGAGCAAATCTCCAATGTTGGAAGTCAGGATATGAGCATTGATATTTGGATTAAATTGAATAAAAGAATCAATGAAATCTACAAAAACAATGAAGCAGATGGTATTGTGATCACACACGGTACAGATACTCAGGAAGAAACTGCCTATTTTTTGTCGTTAACCGTTCGTTATGATAAACCAGTAGTTATTACAGGATCTATGCGTCCTGCAACTGCACTTAGCGCCGATGGACCAAAAAACCTGCTCGATGCCGTAACTTTGGCATCTTCTAAACAAGCGGCAAACAGAGGTGTTTTATTGATATTCAATGAATATATTTTTACAGGCCGTGATGCAGTAAAAACAAATACAACACATTTAAATGCTTTTAGTGCGCCAAACAACGGTCCAATTGGTCAGATTTATGATGGAAAAGTAGAGTTATATACCAAAGAAATCAGAAAAGCAAACAAAAATACCCCTTTTGATATTACAGGTTTGACTTCATTACCGGAAGTAGCAGTAGTAGAACTATATGCAGATGCACCTGCAACAGCAATCAAAGCCAACGTAGCGGCTGGTGTAAAAGGGATTATTACAGGAGGTTTAGGAAACGGAAATCTTAATAAAATAAACTCAGATGCAGTCGTAGATGCAATCAAAAAAGGTGTTGTGGTTGCCAGAGCTTCAAGAGTTCCATCAGGAAGAGTAACGCTTCTGGATGAAACCGATGATCAGAAATTAGGAACAATAGTAGCAGACGATTTGATTCCGCAGAAAGCCAGAATTTTATTAATGCTTGGGTTAACGCAAACCAGTGACAGTAAAAAACTGCAGGAATATTTTTTCGAATATTAATTAATAAAATAGGGAAGAAATGTCTCAATGGTTGAAACCATTCGCATGTTCATATTGCGAGGATTCAATAGCAGATTCTAAAACGTGAGATATAGTTTTTCAACATAGCCCATAGTTTCAACTATGGGGACGCTAGGAGGACGCAATCATAAGAATATTTCATAAGAACATTTTACGAGAATGTTCAGAAATTAAAGATCTATTTTCAAAATTAAAATGTGCAAAGCCTCAGGGATATTTGCACATTTTTTTTATCTATAATTTTGGAATTTTCCAGTAATTACAGAAATATTAAACCGGCAAATTCTTCTCAAAAGCAGCCCCGAAAGAAAAGAAAGAATCCGTACTTCCGACCCCTTCAATCTGATGAACCTGCTCGTATAAAATTTTGCGAAGCTCTTCATTATTCTGTGCTACAATTTTAATAAACAAAGCATATTTTCCCGAAACCCAGTGACATTCGATTACTTCCGGAATTTCTTTTAGTTTTTCGGCAATCGAATAGGAATATCGCGCTTCTTTAGTCACGATTCCGGTATAAGTAATCGTTTCAAAGCCAAGTTCTTTGGCTTGTAATTTTACAGAAAAACCGGTTATAACTCCCGCTTCCTGTAATTTCTTAACTCTTAAGTGCACTAACGAATTGGATATGTTTAATTCCTTAGCCAGATCAGAAAATGGAATTCTCGCATTCTCACTCAGTTTCTGGATGATTTCTCTATCTAAATAGTCAGTATTTTCATTCTTCTTACCGTACGCCATCGTTGTAGTTGGTTTATATATTCTATTATTTTGACAATTCTTTTGTTAAAACTCCATTTCAAAGTGTCAAAAATACAAAATATATCTTAAGATATGTCTAATTGTAAATAATCGTACTTGTATACTGTTATAATAACAGTTTAATATATAGATTTGTGTCATAATCACACTATTTTATATAACCAAGATGAATAAAGATCAATTACTTACAAAACTATGGGAGCAATATGCTGATATTACCCCATCTGCAAAAAAAATACATGAATTGCTAGAAAACAGAGGCGAGGAAATTTTCAATGATCATATTGCCATTCGTACTTTCAATGATAAGCGTGTTAATATTGAAGTTTTAGAAAAACCTTTCCTTGAAGTTGGATATGAAGCAAGAGGGGAATATAATTTTGAAAGTAAAAAATTATATGCTAAACACTACGAGCATACTACAGATAAAGATGCTCCAAGGATTTTTATTTCAGAATTAGAATTAGAAAAATGTTCTGCAGAATTACAGGAAACAGTACAAAATATACTAGACAATTGCAATCAGAAGGTTTTTAATGATCCGGAATTGGTTTTAAGCGGATCAGTTTGGAATGGAAATTCTCAGGCAATCTACAAAACTTTATTAGAAGAGTCTGAATATGCGGCTTGGATGTATGTGTACGGTTTCAGAGCCAATCACTTTACAATCAATACTAATGCTTTAAAAGAGTTTAAAACTTTAGAAGAATTAAACAATTTCTTAGAAGAAAGCGGATGGAAACTGAATGCATCAGGAGGAAAAATTAAAGGAACACCAGAGCAATTACTGGAGCAATCAAGCACATTGGCCGATTTGTATCTGGTAAATTTTGAAGAAGGAGCGGTAGAAATTCCGTCTTGTTATTATGAGTTTGCACTTCGTTACCCAATGGCGAACGGAGAATTGTATCAGGGATTTGTCGCTTCATCAGCAGATAAAATCTTCGAAAGTACAGACGTTAAGTTGCAGGAAACTAAATAATAAAAATTTTTGGACGCAATTAATTTTAACACATAGAAACATAGTTTTTTTTGCTTTGAGAAAGGCAATAAAAAAGAAACACATTTCTTAACACATAGCTATGTGCATTAATGCTAAGTGAAACGCCTTTTGTTCGCGATACATATCTATGTCTCTATGTGTTTAATAAAATTTTGCAAAATTACAACCAACCCATTAATAAAGTCGGAATGACAGAAACAGGATTACAATTTGGAATAAAAGAAGTTTTTGACCAATTAGGCATAAAAGAGATTAACAACGGAACTTCAACAGGAGTAAATCATTTTTCAAACGGAGAAATCCTGGAAAGTTATTCTCCGGTAGACGGACAATTAATCGGAAAAATTAAAACATCAACTGCGGCAGATTACGAAAAAGTAATGGAATCGGCGACCGCAGCTTTCAAAGAATTCAGATTGATGCCTGCACCTCAGCGTGGAGAAATCGTACGTCAGTTTGGAGAAAAATTACGTAAAAATAAAGAAGCCTTAGGAAAACTGGTTTCGTATGAAATGGGTAAATCTTTGCAGGAAGGTTACGGAGAGGTTCAGGAAATGATCGATATCTGTGACTTTGCAGTAGGACTTTCACGTCAGTTACACGGATTAACGATGCATTCGGAACGTCCAGGACACAGAATGTACGAGCAATATCATGCTTTAGGAGTTGTCGGGATTATTTCGGCATTTAATTTTCCGGTAGCAGTTTGGGCTTGGAATACAGCCTTAGCGTGGATTTGCGGAGACGTTTGCGTTTGGAAACCTTCTGAAAAAACACCATTGTGCGCTGTAGCCTGTCAAAACATTATTGCTGAGGTTATCAAGGAAAATAACCTTCCAGAAGGTATTTCCTGCTTAATCAATGGCGATTATAAAATAGGAGAATTACTAACGAAAGATACCCGTGTACCTTTAATTTCGGCTACAGGTTCAACCCGTATGGGTAAAATCGTTGCGCAGGTAGTTGCAGGACGTTTAGGAAAATCATTATTAGAATTAGGAGGAAACAACGCTATTATTGTTACTCCGGATGCCGATATTAAGATGACCGTTATCGGTGCCGTTTTTGGAGCCGTAGGAACAGCAGGACAAAGATGTACCTCAACACGTCGTTTAATCATTCACGAAAATATTTATGACAAAGTAAAAGATGCTATTGTTTCGGCTTACCAGCAATTACGCATCGGGAATCCATTAGACGAGAAAAACCATGTAGGTCCGTTAATTGACAAACATGCCGTTGAAATGTACCAACAAGCTTTAGAAAAAGTAGTAGCAGAAGGTGGAAAACTTCTTGTAGAAGGCGGAACACTTTCTGGTGAAGGTTACGAAAGTGGCTGTTATGTAAAACCTGCGATCGCTGAAGCAGATAATTCATTTCAAATTGTACAACACGAAACTTTTGCCCCAGTATTGTACTTACTTAAATACTCGGGAACCGTTGCAGATGCCATCGCAATCCAAAACGGTGTTGCACAAGGTTTATCTTCTGCAATTATGACCAATAATCTAAGAGAAGCCGAATTATTCTTATCGGTTTCAGGATCAGATTGTGGTATTGCCAATGTCAATATCGGAACATCTGGTGCCGAAATTGGTGGCGCTTTTGGTGGAGAAAAAGAAACCGGAGGCGGAAGAGAATCAGGATCTGACGCCTGGAAAGTGTACATGAGAAGACAAACGAATACCATCAATTATACCACTAGTTTGCCTTTAGCACAAGGAATAAAATTTGACTTATAAGCCGGATCAGAACTAAAGCTTAGTATAAAAGTCATCCCAAGGAGAATACCGCATTTTGTCCGGTAATGTATTGTACACATTACCAGGCAAAATGCACCCGCATGAAATTATAATACCTAAAAAACTAAAAAAAAATTATTAACAAAAACCAGGACCAAAATGAAAAAAAAACTAAGTAGGAAGCTTAATTTTATTCCTTTACTGTTATGTCTGTGGCTGCCAAGTCTGACTTTCGCGCAAGCACAAAAGACCATTTCAGGGAAAGTTACAGATGATAAAAATAATACGTTGCCAGGCGTGAGTATTTCTATCAAAGATTCTAAGTACAATGCCGCAACGGATATCGACGGAAATTACACTTTAGTATATTCCTCAACTTTAGTAAATCCGGTAATCGTTTTCTCTTATATGGGATTTATAGGAAAAAGCGAAGAAGTAAATAACCGTGCAGAATTGAATGTGATGCTGCAGGAAGAAACCAATAAATTAAATGAAGTTGTTATTATTGGTTATGGATCTCAAAAGAAAAGTAACGTTACCGGAGCTATTTCTACCGTTAAAAAAGAAAGCCTCGAAACCCGTGCGACAACAAGTCCGGCAGAAGCACTTCAGGGTTTAGTTGCCGGGGTTAACGTGCAAAAAAGCGGTGGAGTTGCAGGAGCTGCGGTGAGCGTAAAAATTCGTGGAGTTAATACTTTTGGAGCAACAGAACCACTTTATATTATTGACGGATTTCAGGGATCTATTAATACCATAAACCCAACGAATATAGAATCTATGGAGGTTCTTAAAGATGGTGCTGCAGCTGCAATTTACGGATCTGTTGCTGCGAATGGTGTAATCATCGTAACGACTAAAAATGGACAGAAAGAAGGTGTAAAAGTTGATTTTAGTTCTTTTTTAAGCATTACAAATCCATCAAAAACATTAGACTTATTAGATGCAGATGGTTATCGTACCGTAAACAAAAGAATGTACGATGAGTACAATAAATATGCAACTTCACCAAAAGCACTTCCGGCTTATATTACAGAACCGTCTGATGTAAATACGGATTGGCAGGACGAAGTTTTCCGTTCCGGATTTACACAAAACTACGGTTTAGGAATTCAGGGAAGACAAGGCGATTTTAAATTTGCATTATACGGAAATTACGTAAAACAAAAAGGTATCGTAATTGATAATGAATTTGGTCAGCAAACAGGAAGCGCAAGAGTTAGTTTCAAAAAATCAATTTTTGATATTGACGGAAAAATGGCTTATGTAGGAACTCAGAACGCATTACCAAATTTTCAGTTGAAAGAAGTATATACAATGGCTCCGCTAGTTCCGGTTTACGACGAAAATGAACAATACGGTTACGGACTGACAAATAAAAATGGTTTACCGGCAGGAACAAATCCGGTTGCCGAAGAACACTTTAAAAAGAGTAATGACGTAGGACAGGACATTACGGCAAATATTGCAGCAACAGCAAACATTGCTCCGTGGTTAAAATACAAACTGGCTTATTCTTATCGTGTAAAAAACACGCAGCAAACAGCTCATTTTCCAGACTACATTGCAAATCCAAAAGAGGTACATCTTTACCCAATGCAAACGGAATTAAGAACAACCTGGAGCGAGCAAATTTTAGACAATATCATTACAATTGATAAAACTTTCGGGAAACATGTTTTTGGTTTAATGCTGGGGAATACGTTCAACAGTCAGGCATCAAACTGGAATGAAGTTAGTGTTGAAGGAAAAACAACAGATTATTCTGTAGAAGACGGACAACTGGTTTCTATTGATCGTCCATCAGGATTTCTTGATCCCGGATTTGAAACCATCGGTGCCGGAAGAGGAGGAACTTATACCGCAGATGGTTCAAAATACCAATACAACAGAGTCTCTTTTTTCAGCAGGTTAAACTACTCTTACAACGACCGTTATTTATTGCAAGTAACCGTTAGAAAAGATGGTTCTTCTAAATTTGGAGAAGACAGCCGTTGGGGAACATTCCCGTCTGTTGCTTTAGGATGGAAAATCGAACAGGAAGATTTTTTTCCAAAAGATATGATTCTTTCTACTTTAAAATTACGTGCAAGCTGGGGACAATTGGGTAACGAAGCTGCTTTAGGATATTACTCTGCAAATACATTAATCAGAGTTGGAAATGATTTAAAAAGTGGTTATGTGCAAGGTGTAGGGGGGAACCCATGGCCGGGAAGTATTGCAACAGCATTAGAAAACAGAAATCTGCAATGGGAAACTACAGATTCTAAAAATATTGGTATTGATTATACTTTGTTAAAAGGAAAAATCAGCGGTTCTATGAACTACTACCACAATGTAACGGATAATTTACTGATTACAAAAAAACTGGCTCCATCTGCGGGAATCGACGATCCGATTCTTAACGTAGGTAAAATCAGCAACAGCGGTTTTGAGTTTGAAGTAAACTACCGCGATCAGGTTAAAGATTTTAAATACAATGCAGGATTAAACCTGACTACACTTAAAAATAAAGTAGTAGAACTGGCAAATGAAGGACAAACAATTTATGGGGAAGGATTAAAATACGGAGACGAACATTTCCCAACCCAAGCACGTGTAGGAAGCCCAATTAGTGGATTTTATTTATACAAAACAGATGGTATTTTCCAATCTGCAGAAGAAGTAGCCGCTCATAATAAAAATGGTGTTTTATTACAACCAAACGCTCAGCCGGGAGATATTCGTTTTAAAGATTTAAACGGAGACGGTGTTATTGACGAAAGTGATAAAGCGTATTCGGGAACAGGATTACCAAAACTGGAAGTAAACTTAAGTTTAGGCGCAAGCTACAAAGGATTTGATTTTTCTGCTTTGATAGGAAGCGGATGGGGTAATAAATTATACAACGGAAACCGTTATTTCTACGAATCTATGAATTCAGGAACCAACATGCTGTCTTCAACATTAAACTCATGGACACCAGAGAATCATAGTAATATGCCACGCGCCGTATTGCAGGATCCTAACGGAAACAGCCGTGAATCAGATCGTTTTCTTGAAAGTGGAGATTTTATCAGAATGCGCCAATTGCAATTGGGATATACTATTCCGAGCAAAATGTTAGGGAAAGCAAAAATCGACAAACTTAGATTTTATATAAGTGCCGAAAACTTGTTTACCATCACCAATTATTCAGGTATTGACCCTGAATTCTCACGTAACTCAGTAATTGATACAGGTGTAGACCGTTTTGTTTATCCATTTACAAGATCATTTGTATCTGGTGTTCAGTATATATTTTAATTCTATTAAATAAGACATTATCATGAAAAAGATATTTTTACTATTATCCACCATAGGTTTATTCACTTTAGCAAGTTGTGATGACTATCTGGATCAACAATCCCCAGATCAGCTTACGTCAGATAATTTCTGGAGAAATAAAGCTGACGCTGAATCTGCTTTGGCTGCGACCTATTCCCAATTAGAATGCGCTACAGACAGATGGTCTTTCGCCGAAATAAAATGGCCGGTTGAAGCCTATCGCGAAGACATTAACGAATTAGGAAGTGATGCATTAAACTACCAAAACTGGGTAGAACTTTCGACTTTTACGTATACAAACGGAAACAGTCAGTTTACCAGTTATTGGAAAATTAATTACAGAGGAATTAGTAATGCCAATCAGGTTATTGATAAATTACCTCAAGTTCCAACAACAAAAATAAGCGACGAAGACCGTAAACAAATCGAAGCCGAAGCCCGATTTTTACGTGCTTATTATCATATGAAACTGATTTTAAACTGGGATCAGATTTATATCAGAAATAAATACATTACAAAAGAAAGTGATTTAAGCATTCCACTATCAACACGTGCAGAAGCATGGGATTTTATTACAAGCGAATTAAAAGCTGTAGCGGCGGTATTGCCTGCAAAACAATCTTCAGATAAAACAGGACGCGCAACAAGCGGTGCGGCCAACAGTTATTTAGGATTTGCTTATTTGACCAGATCGTATGAAGAAACCGCTCAAAAACAAACTTTCCTGAATGAAGCACTTACCGCATTTGGCAAAGTACAAGGATATGAGTTGGTGAAAAATTACGTTTCTATGTTTGACGGAACAACTAAAAATACCAAAGAATCAATCTTTGAACTTCAATTTTCTGAAACTACAGCAAACGGTGCTTTCTACCGTAATGCACTTCACTATTGGATGGCTGCTGCTGAACTTGGCGGATGGGATGAGATTATTCCGAGTGCAATGTTGGTAAACGAATTCAAAAAAGAAGGAAAAATTGCCACTACAGGAAACTACGATTCCCGTATTTACAGTACACTTTTCTTCAAAGATCCGTATTTTAACGATCCTGATAATCCTTTGGTATTAGGAACAACTTACGATGAAAAGTTTGGAGATACAGACAAACCGGTATACCGTAAATTTATTCCAAATACACAGGAAAAAATGAATCAGGAATTTACAGCGATCAACGTTCCTTTAATGCGTTATTCAAACGTATTGTTGATGCAGGCCGAAGTATTAAACGAACTAGGGCGTCCGGCAGAAGCAATTCCGTATATCAACAAAGTTCGTGAAAGAGCAGATATGCCTGCAATGACCGGAACAACAGGAGCAGAGGTAAAAGCACAAATCGAGCACGAAAGAATTTTAGAATTCCCTCTTGAAAATTACCGTTTTTACGATTTACGTCGTTGGGGAAAAACAAAAGATGCACTTGATGCCGTTGGACGTACTGGTTTTGATGCAGCAAAAAACAATTTTTACCCAATTCCATTAACAGAACTGCAAACGAATTAGTCCTCTGTGACACAAAGAATTAAAAGTTTTTTCGCCACGAATTTCACGAATCAACACTAATTAAGCTGATTATTTTTAAAATAATTCGTGCTAATTTGTGGAATTCGTGGCAAACTTTTTTCTGAATACAGTTAACACAAAGAATTCAATTAAAGTTTTTTTTTGCCACGATTCAAGCGATAGCGAACTGACGAAGCAATTTCAAGAATCGATACTAAGTAATTAAGCTGATTATTTTAAAATAATTTAAGCTAATTTGTGGAATTCGTAGCGAACTTTTTTCTGAATACAGTTAACACAAAGAATTCAATTAAAGTTTTTTTGCCACGACCTGAGTGATAGCGTACAGGCGAAGCAATTTCACGAATCAACACTAATTAATTAAGTTGATTATTTTTAAAATAATTTGTGCTAATTTGTGGAATTCGTGGCAAACTTTTTTCTGAGAACAGGTAACACAAAGAAACATTTAGTATATTATTGCTATACAACAACACAACACAAAAACGATACAACATGAGCAAAAAGAAAATACTTTTTATTCTTGCATCCCTTTTTATAATACAATCAGGTTGGTCACAAAAAAGCTATCCTAATTTAGAATCTGCCAAAAACAGTATCAATTACAAAGGAAATCCAACCAATGCAACCGACAGAAAACCGTTGGCATTCTCAGATAAAGGCGCATGGTTTGCCTTTGGATTTTTAGAAACTACAGAAATTCAGGCAGGATTTTCTGGACCTTTTTTAATGACAGAACAAAACGGAGTCTGGTTAAGTTCTTCGTTTGTTTCGCTTGAACTAAAAGACGAAAACAAGCAGGAAGCCATCAACTGGAAAACTTCATTAGTTACCCAAAACAGCTACAACAGCCATTTGGAACAACAGTTTAAGAATGAAAAAGTAGAAGTAAAACAACAATTGGTGTTTTTATCCGGTCATACAGCTTTACAAAAAACAAGCATTACCAATAAAACAGCAAAGGCTATCACCCTTTTTCCGTCTTATAATGCCACACTTTTTTTAGATGATTTACAATTATCAAAAGAGAATAATACTTTAAAAATTACCTCTTCAAAAAGTACAGCTACTGGATATATTCAGTTTTTAAAATCAAATGCGGAAATTGAAGTCAGTAAACAAAGCTATAAAGCGCAAACAGAAAAACTGGTTTTAAAACCAAATGAAACCAAAGAAATTATAGTTTCTCAAACCTTCATTTTTTCACAGTATTCATGGAAAACGGAAAATGAAACGATACAAAAAACAGTTTTTAATACACTGTTAAACAACACACAAAAAGAAAAAGAAAATCTGTTAGCACAATTAATTGCCAAAAAGAAAAGCATTTACAAAGATGCGGTTTATTCTGATTTGGTAGCAAAACTGGTTTTAACATTACAAAACAATACCAGAATTGCTGCAGAAGGATTAAAACACGGAGGCCTTTTTCCAAGTTACAATTACGAGTGGTTTCATGGTTTTTGGGCTTGGGACAGCTGGAAACACGCTGTTGCCGTTGCCAATTACGATCAGGAATTAGCCAAAAATCAAATGCGTGCTTTATTTGATTATCAGGAACCAAATGGTTTTATTCCCGATTGTATTTACAGAAACAATCTTCTTGAAGAAAATAATTACCGCAATACAAAAGCACCGCTTGCTGCATGGGCAATCTGGAAAATTTACGAGAAATCGAAAGACGTTAATTTTATAAAAGAGTTTTATCCGAAGTTGAAATTATATCACAACTGGTGGTATAAAGAACGCGATCACGATCAGGATGGTTTATGCGAATTTGGCTCAACAGATGGAACTGTGATTGCTGCAAAATGGGAAAGCGGAATGGATAATGCTGTTCGTTTTGATGACAGTAAAATCCTGAAAAACGGAGAAAAAGCCTATTCATTAGATCAGGAAAGCGTTGATTTAAATTCGTTTTTATTTGCCGAGAAAAACTATTTAAGTAAAATGGCAGCAGTTTTAAAACTGACAGAAGAAGCTAAAAAATGGAAAGAAGAAAGTGAGGCCTTGAAAGTTAAAATCCAGAATCAGTTTTGGGATGCTGCAACAGGTTGGTTTTACGACACCACAATTGACGGAAAAACACAGATAAAAGCAATGGGATGCGAAGGATATTTGCCAATTTGGGCAGAAGTAGCCACTCCTGAACAAGCTAAAGCAGCAAAAGTAAATATGCTGGATACGGCAAGTTTAAACACTTTTGTTCCGTTGCCAACACTAGCGGCAAATCATCCTAAATTTAAACCGGATAATGGTTATTGGAGAGGGCCGGTTTGGTTAGATCAAAGTTATTTCGGAATAAACGGATTAGAAAAATACGGTTACACAAAAGAAGCAAACGAACTGGCCCACAAATTAATTTACAATGCCGAAGGGGTTCTGGATAAAGGTACATCCATTAGAGAAAACTATCAGCCCATTACTGGAAAAGGATTAGAAGCTTTTAATTTTAGCTGGTCTGCTTCGCATTATTTAATGTTGCTTTTGGAAGATAAAAAGTAAAATCAGCTAAATCTGCGAGAGAATATTTTTAACACATAGAAACAGAGATTTATTTTGCACATAAATAAGGCGTTTCACTTTGCATTAATTAACATAGCTATGTGTTAGAAACTAGTTTCTTTCAAATCACTTTTTTTAAAGAATAAAGCAAATCTATGATTCTATGTGTTTAAATTTAGTTTTATAAATTAGATGCAGAAAGAGTTAACACCAACTATTTAAATTGATTAACACAACAACTACAAAAGTATGTTCAACCACAATATATCTTTCACAAAATTAGTAATGGCAGGACTGCTGATTGCAAATTGCAATTCGGCACCAGTTTTTGCTCAGACTAAAAAAAATACCGTTTCAGAAAATAAAGATCCGCAGCGTTTTTTCTCAAAACCGGATTTAATGCAAATCGGCGTTTATTATTATCCGGAACAATGGCCAAGGGAACAATGGGAACGAGATTTAAAAAACATTAAAAAACTAGGATTTGAGTTTACCCATTTCGCAGAATTTGCCTGGACTTTCATGGAACCTGAAGAAGGGAAATATGATTTTAAATGGCTGGATGATGCATTGGCTATAGCCGAAAAACAAGGCTTAAAAGTAATTCTTTGTACACCAACGCCAACACCTCCGGCTTGGATGGGCGAAAAATATCCTGAGATTTATCTGATGGATGCAAGCGGTCGCCGCAGAGAACACGGTAACAGAGCCAATCAGTCCGTTTCGAATGAAAAATACAGAGAATTTGTAGAAAAGATCGTTACCGAACTTGGAAAAAGGTACGGAAAGAATAAAAATATCATGGGCTGGCAGGTCGATAACGAACCTGGTGCACCGGATGATTTTAGTCCATCGGCACAAAAAGGATTTCAGAAATGGTTAAAAACCAAATACGGAACCATCGAAAAATTAAATGCAGAATGGCTGGGTAGTTTCTGGAGCATTTGCTACAATAACTTTGAGCAAATTGCAATTCCGAATGCTGAGATATATTTTGAAGACAAATTAAGTCCGCACGCGATATTAGATTTTAAAAGATTTACAGCAGATTCACAAGCAGAATATCTGAATTTACAAGCGGAGACACTTCGTAAATACATCGATCCAAAACAATGGGTTACAACCAATTACACCAACGTGGTTTATGGAGCAGACCCAAGAAGAACCGACAAAATGGATTTTGCAACTTATACGATGTATCCCGTAAGCGGAAGAAATCAGTTAGGAGGTCAGAATTTCAGAATGGGGCATCCAAATAAAATTTCAGAAGCCAATGACTATTACAGATCCATAAATGGTGTTACCGGAGTGATGGAAATGCAGCCGGGACAAGTAAATTGGGCAAGTATAAATCCGCAATTACTTCCGGGAACTGTTCACATGTGGATTTCCCAAGCTTTTGGCGGAGGCTGTTCTTTCACTTGTACCTACCGTTACAGGCACCCGCTTGGAAGCAGCGAAATGTATCACGATGGAATTGTTGGAACCGATGGTGTAACTTTAAGTCCAGGAGGAAAAGAGTTTGTGCAATCTATCGAGGATATGAAATTGCTTCGTAAAGAATACAATCCAAAAGCAGTAATTCCGCAGGAACTGGCAAAAAGAAAAACAGGATTTTTATGGAGTCATGAAAATTTATGGGATTTAGAAAATCAAAAACAAACTGAATTCTGGAATACCTGGAGACATAGAAATACGTATACTTCGGCTGTAAAATCGACTGGAGCACCAATGGATTTTATTACAGAAGACAGTGATTTTTCTGCTTATCCGGTTATTGTTGCTCCGGCTTATCAGTTAATCGATCAAAAACTGGTAGACAAATGGACAAAATATGTTGAAAATGGCGGAAATTTAATCCTTTCCTGCCGTACAGGTCAAAAGGATAAAAACGGACATTTTTTTGAAGCCAACTGGAGTGCGCCAATCGTACCGTTAATTGGAGCCGATGTAGACTTTTTTGATATGTTGGTTGAAGATGTAAACGGAACTGTAAATGCAGGAAGTAATTCTTATAAATGGAATGCGTGGGCAGATGTTTTGAATCCGAAAGCGGGAACAGAAGTTTTAGCGACTTATGCAGATCAGTTTTATAAAGGAAAAGCAGCAGCAATTACGAGAAAATTAGGAAAAGGAACAGTTACGTATATTGGCGCAGAAAGTAAAGATGGAAATCTGGAAAGACAAATTGTACGATCTGTTTACGAGAAAGCAAAAATTGCCATCGAAGATTTACCAAAAGGAGTTTATGTAGAGTGGAGAGACGGTTTTTATGTGGGCGTAAACTACACCAATGAACCGATAAACCTGCCAATTCCTGCGGGAAGTAAAATTCTGGTTGGACAAAATCCTTTAGAACCGGCGCAGTCAATTATTTGGAAATAAATTAATAACATTCCTGCAAGGTTTTCAAAACCTTGTAGGTATTAGTTATGAGAACGAAAAGATCGTAGAATCTTAATATACCTACAAGGTCAGAAAAAGACCTTGCAGGATAACAGAAACATACAAAAACAATTTTAACAGAATAACAATGACTTTTTCAGAAGCAATTATTCAGGACTTAGTAAAAGAACATTACGGATTAATCGTAACCGTAAAAGCATTAAATGGATATGATGAATTGAATTTTCTTTTATCAAATGAGAAAAATGAAAAATACATTCTAAAAGTATCCAATGAAAGCCATCCGTTTCCATTTTTAGAAGCGCAGGTAGCCATCATCAGACATCTTACCAAAAGCAGTATTTCAAATTGTTTTCAGCATTTTAGCATAAATAAATACGGAGAAGAACTAACTAAAATAGTACGAGATTCTCAAACTTATTACATAAGAATTCTGAACTTTTTGGAAGGCACTTTCTGGGTGGATGAAAAGAATAAAACCACAGAATTACACCATAATTTAGGTTCTTTTTTAGGAAATATGGATCATGCTTTGGCTAATTTTTCGCATCCGGCAATGCATCGTAATTATACTTGGGATATTAGCCACGCGAGCGAAGCCGGAGACCATTTAAAACACATTCTAAATCACGAGAAAAGACGTATTGCAGGTTATTTTTTACTTCAGTTTGATACCGAAGTTGTACCACAAATTCATCGCTTAAGACACGCCTATATTCATAACGATGCCAATGATTACAATGTATTGGTTCAGGGAAATAAGGTAAGTGGTTTAATTGATTTTGGCGATATGGTGTATACTGCTCTTATCAATAATCTTGCGATTGCCTGCACGTATGCAATGCTTGACGAAAAAGATCCGTTGGCAGTTGCAGCTTCAATTGTTGCCGGATATCATAAATCGTATACACTTACAGAACAAGAACTAGATTTATTATATTACTTAATTGCTGGAAGACTTTGTATCAGCGTAACACAATCTGCTTACAATGCCTCATTAGACAGTAATAATGAACATCATTTTATTACCGAAAAACCTGCCTGGGATTTGTTGTACAAACTCATTCAGATTAACCCAATCAAAGCGCAGGATGCCTTCAGAAAAGCCTGTGGTTTTAGCGGATTAATCAATGATAATGATTATTCAGATTTGCTTGAAATTCGAAAAAAGAAGATTGGACGAAACTTAAGTATCGGGTATAATGACAAATTAAAAATCGTAAAAGGAGCTTTGCAATATTTATATGATGACAAAGGAAGAACCTTTATTGATTGTGTAAATAACCCGTCGCATGTTGGTCATTGTCACCCGGTTGTAGTTAGAAAAATGCAAAAGCAAATAGCAACATTAAATACCAATACCAGATATTTAAACGATGCTATTACTGAATATGCTGAAAAGCTTACGGCAACATTACCAGAAAAATTAAGCGTTTGTTATTTTGTAAATTCAGGAAGCGAAGCCAATGATTTGGCTATTAGAATGAGTCGTCATTTTACCAGACAAAAAGATATTATTGTACTCGATCATGCCTATCACGGAACTTCGACTGTAGCGATGGAAATGAGTCCATATAAATTTGACAGCAAAGGTGGTTCAGGACAAATGCCCTGGATTCATAAAGCAATTAATCCTGATTTATATCGCGGACCTTATAAATATGGGGAACCAAATGCAGGAGAAAAATATGCTGCCGATGTACAACGAATAATTGAAGACTTAAAAAAAGAAGATAAAGCTCCGGCCGTATTTATCTGCGAGACCCTTTTGGGAGTTGGAGGTCAGATTCCGTTACCGGATAACTATTTAAAAACAGCTTACGACTTTGTTCGTGCAGCCGGAGGTGTTTGCATTGCAGATGAAGTTCAGGTTGGTTTCGGTAGAATTGGTGATCATTTCTGGGGATTTGAATTGCAAAATGTAGTTCCGGATATAGTGGTTTTAGGAAAACCAATTGGTAATGGTCATCCGTTGGCAGCAGTAATTGTTACAGAAGAAATTGCAGATGCTTTCAATAACGGACTGGAATATTTTAACACCTTTGGAGGTAATCCCGTTTCCATGACTACAGGATTGGCTGTTTTAGAGGTTATTCAGAACGAAGAAATGCAACAACACGCCTTAGAAACAGGAAATCATTTAATGGAGGGATTAAAAGGTTTAATGGCAAAATATCCAATCATCAGTGATGTTCGCGGACACGGATTATTCATTGGAGCAGAAATGGTAAAAGACAGAACAACGATGGAGCCTGCCGTTCCGGAAATAGATATTGTAGTCGAAAAACTAAAAGCGAATGGCTATTTACTAAGTACAGATGGACCATTGCATAATGTTTTAAAAATAAAGCCACCAATGCCGTTCAATAAGCAAAATGCCGATGAAATGGTGAGACTATTAGATATCGCTTTAAGCGAATTGTAGCAAAAGAAATCTTGCAAAGACGTAAAGTTTTGTCATTTCGACCGAAGGGAGACTCGAGCGATAGCGAATAGACGCAGTAAATCACACTCGGAATTCGACAAAGATTGGCGACTTTGATTGCGGAGTTTCTCGCGAAGATTTCTCCCTTCGGTCGAAATGACAATATCGTGTTTAAGCTTTGTGCCTTTGTACCTTTGCACCTTTGTGCCAAAATTTATATAATAAAATATAAAAATGAATGATAAAACTATCCTTTCCGGGAGTTTGATTAACCTAGAAGGTTTAGAAAAACAATTAGAAGGCAAACTATTTTACAATCACACCATGCGTTTGCTTTACGCAACAGACGCAAGTGCATATAAAGAAATGCCTTTGGCAGTAGCGATTCCGAAAACCAAAGAAGACATTCAGAAAATCATTGCTTTTGCCAGGGAAAATAACAGTAGTGTTATTCCTCGTGCAGCCGGAACCTCGTTAGCGGGACAGGTTGTTGGAAACGGAATTATAGTCGATATTTCGCAGGAATTCACTAAAATTATTTCTGTAAATCAGGAAGAAAAATCAGCTTGGGTAGAACCCGGAGTAATTCGTGATGAACTGAATCTTCATTTAAAATCGTATCAACTTTTTTTTGGTCCCGAAACCTCAACCAGTAATCGTTGTATGATTGGTGGAATGGTTGGAAATAATGCATGTGGTGCTAGGTCAGTTGTTTATGGTTCTACACGTGAACATTTACTTGAAATAAAAGGTTTTCTTGCCGATGGTAATGAAGTCACTTTTGGCTCTTTAACAAATGCCGAATTTGAAGATAAATGCAACGGAATTAATGTAGTAAGTTCATTAGAACAGTCTATTTATCTTAAGGCGAAAGAACTATTATCATCCCAAACAAACAGAGCTTTATTTGAGGCTAATTTTCCTAAAAAATCAATTCCGAGAAGAAATACAGGTTATGCTTTGGATTTGCTTGCAGACAGTAAACCTTTTACAGATTCAGCGGAAAAATTCAATTTCTGTAAATTAATTGCAGGATCTGAGGGAACTCTGTTTTTTTCGACTGCAATAAAACTGAATTTAGTCGATGCATTAAAACCTTACGCAGCTTTGGTCTGTATTCATTTTGAAAGCATAAATGAATCCCTAAAAGCCAATATCGAAGCCTTAAAATTTAATCCCGATAGTGTCGAATTAATCGATCATTATATTCTGGAATGTACTAAGGAAAACAGAGAACAAAGCAAAAATCGTTTTTTTGTAAAAGGAGATCCCCAGGCAATTCTGGCTGTTGAATTTTTAAGAGATTCGCAAGAAGAAGTCGATGCTGTTGCAAAAGAAATGGAAGCGTTGATGCGCTCTAAAAATCTAGGTTATCATTTTCCTGTTGTTTATGGAGAAGATACTAACAAAGTCTGGGCATTAAGAAAAGCGGGATTAGGCTTATTGTCTAATATTCCGGGAGATGCTAAAGCCGTTGCCGTAATCGAAGATACAGCCGTAGATGTTAATGATTTGCCTGAGTTTATTGAAGATTTTAATGCCATTTTAAAAGAACGAAATTTAAACTGCGTGCATTATGCGCATGCGGCAACGGGAGAATTACACCTTCGTCCGATAATCGATTTAAAAACAAAAGAAGGTACCGCGCTCTTTAAAACCATTGCAACCGATATTGCGCATTTAGTCAAGAAGTACAAAGGTTCTTTAAGCGGAGAACATGGTGACGGAAGATTGCGCGGGGAATTTATTCCGTTGATGCTTGGTGATGAGATTTATCAATTATTTATTGAAGTAAAAAAAACGTGGGATCCGTGGGGTGTTTTTAATCCGGGTAAAATTGTGAATACGCCGCCTATGGATACCAGTTTGCGTTATACAGCCGGACAGGAAACACCAATGCCGGAAACCTATTTTGATTTCTCTGAACATAACGGAATTGTGCGTGCCGCCGAAATGTGTAACGGTTCCGGAGATTGTCGTAAAACTGAAAAAAGCGGTGGTACCATGTGTCCAAGTTATATGGCAACGCGCGACGAGAAACATACAACACGTGCGAGAGCAAATATGCTGAGAGAAACCATTACAACCTCAACAAAAGCAAATAAATTTGATGATGAAAATCTTCTCGATGTACTGGATTTATGTCTGAGTTGTAAAGGATGTAAATCAGAATGTCCGTCGAATGTGGATATGGCGAAATTAAAAGCCGAAACTTTGCAGCAATATCATGATAAAAATGGAGTTAAATTTCGTTCCAGATTAATTGGAAATACTCCAAAAATAAACCAATTGTTTGCAGCAATTCCGTGGGTTTATAACTTATCTGCGAAAGGTGTTTTAGGAAATGCAATCAAAAAAGCAACCGGATTTGCCACAGAAAGAAAACTGCCTTTAATGCATAAAATCACTTTTGCCAAATGGATGAAAAATTACCATCAGGAAGGAGATTTTGTCAATGGCACTGTATTCTTATACAATGATGAGTTTTTGAACTATCACGACGTTGAAATTGGGCAAACAGCCGTTAAACTATTGAATTGTTTAGGTTACAGTGTTGAAATTCCTAAAATCGGAATCAGTGGCAGAACGTATCTTTCTAAAGGAATGTTGAAAGAAGCACGAGAAATTGCAGAAAGAAACATTCAGGATTTCGAAAAAACAATTCCAAAAGAAGGTATCTTAATCGGAATAGAACCTTCGGCAATACTAACTTTTCGGGACGAATATCCTGATTTGTGCCGTGGGGATTTAAAGGAAAAAGCAAAAGCATTCGCCTCCAAAACCTTTTTAATTGAGGAGTTTTTAGCAAACGAACTCGATGCAGGCCGAATAACTTCAGTAAGTTTTACGGATAAAACAGAGCGTGTGCGTATGCACGGACATTGTTTTCAAAAAAGTTTGTCATCGCTCGTTCCCCTCAAGAAAATACTTTTACTGCCAAAGAACTACACCGTACTAAATATTCCGAGTGGTTGTTGTGGTATGGCAGGTTCATTTGGTTATGAAAAAGAGCATTATGATATTTCAATGAAAATAGGGGAGTTGGTCTTGTTTCCAACGATCCGTTCCGAAGAAAACGCTACCTTAATTTCTGCTTCCGGAACAAGCTGCAGACATCAGATTGCAGATGGAACAGGTAGAAAAGCGCAGCATCCGGTTGAGATACTTTTTGAGGCTTTGAGATAGTTAATTGCAGTATATATTTTAAGATTATTATTTAACTCGTTGAGTGTAATTATTTTCAACACATAGAAACATAGATTATTTTACATATCACTAAAAAGATTTTAAAGAGAAACTAGTTTCTAACACATAGCTATGTTTGTTAATGCAAGTGAAACGACTTTCTATAGACAAAAAGGGCTATGTTTCTATGTGTTAAAACAGTATTTTTTTAATTACCCCCAGCGGGTTATTTACTTATTATAATTCAAAGTTTTATAATAGCGATGTAAGTGATCATAAATAATGAGTTCATACATTCGTTGTTTAGAGGTATATTGACGATTTACCATCATGTGAATGTGGCTGCTCACAAAATCATAAATTGAAATTTGAATTTTAGCTTTAATTTCTAAATTCTTTTCTGCAATTTGATTTTGCTTTTGGTTAATATTTTCGAAAAATTCAGGGAAATCATTTTTAGAGTTATCTTCTAAAAAGGATTGCATTTCGGGTAATAATGCCCTGAATTTTTTATCCAGTTCTTTTTTCAAAACTTTATCAGCATCAAATTCTTTTTTGAAGGAATGCTGAAGGCTGTCCATTATGTTTAGTTTATCAGAATTAGATAAAGTGAAAGAATTTAGAAAAGAATCAATCGAGTAAAAACTAAATAAAAGTGCCATTTCTTTTTTTAGAAATGTTTTTTTTAACCCCAAATATTGAAGTATCATTTGAGAATCTTTCCAAAATAAAAACTCTGATTCTTCTATAGTATTTTCACCATATCTTTCTAATTCCCGTTTATAAGTATCGGTCTGAATTTTCCAGGATAAATTGTTCTGTAATAATTCGTTCCATACAGGAAACAAAGAATTAATCACCTTTGATAAATGATTCTTATTTTCTATTAAAAAACGAATCCTGAAATGTTCGTCTGTATCTCTGTATCGAATAAAGAACCATTTTTGGATAATTCCTTTCTTTTCAAGTTTTAAGATAATCGGATATAATTTTTCCAATAAAATAAAATCTGCGGTCTGTACACCAGTATAAATTTTATAATACAACCATTCGCTTCCTAAACAAAAATCTCTTTGCATTAAACACGTTCTTTATAAAATGACAATATAAATTGATTGCTAAAACCTTCGCCGTTGCTATTCTTTACAATTGGTTCTTCTGTAAATAAAAACTCCTCCAGGATAGTTTTATTTCGGTTTTGAGTTGATTTTAAAAATAATTGTATTCCGGTTTCAGTTTCGAAATCTAGCAATAATGTATTATCAGAATTAACCCAATTAACGTAACGGGGAATATTTTTAGTCAGTCTCCAATTAGAAAAACTATCCATCAATTGTGTACTTTTCAATAAAGAAGTAAGTTCTGCTTTTACAATAAACCATCGGGCTTTTGAGAGTATTACGCCTCCGTATTCTACTCGTGGAAAATAGCTGTAATGGGATTCTAAAACTCCCCAATTAAAGCTATAAACAGGTTTAATACCTTGTTCCTGTAAAGCACATAAAAAATGATACACAGGAAGAGAATTGCCGGAATAATCGTGTGCGTTGGAAAGGCAAGGTATAATTTCTTTATTTAATTTTTTGGAACGCAGTATAATTTTATCGTTCCTAACAGATAAAAATAAATCATTCAGATGGATCGTATTTTCCTTTTCAACACCTGAATTGGCCAAATAGGTTATTTCAAAATTTCTTAAAGCAGGTCTTCGCAGAATATTTCCGGTTCTGGATTGTGGAATATGAACAACCTCAGCCAAAATTTTATCAGGATAAAAACGTTCTTCTTTTTCAATAATTGTTGCCGCTAATTGATGAATTGCAGGATTGCCATTGCAAAATCTTCCTAACAATTTTGCAGCGCTTAGATTTCCGGTTGATTCTATAGATACTTTTTCGTCCTTATAAATTTCAATCATAGCCGAAATTGTTACCGGAATATTTTCGGGATCAGGATCAAAATCCGGAAAATCATTTTCCGATAACTCTATTTTTTTTGTATTACCAGAAAGAGATTCATTTAGTTTCTCTTCGAGAATATAATCATACGGAGTCCAGATTTGATTTTCGATTTCCTTCTTTTTTGATGTAAAAGAAAACTCCTCCAGTATTTCATGAGAATCTCCCATGTCCTGATGAATAGGGTAGCCTAATCCGGCCTCTGTATCTAATGCAATTGTTAAAGGTATTTCTTGGGATTCATATCTTTTAGAAAAAGCGCTAATGAATTCCTGAAGGTTTCCGGATTGACTTTTTGACTGAATTCCGTTTAAAAATTGTATGGCCTGAGCGACTTTTTTAAGTATATTTTGACTTAAATTATTGGTATAGGTAGTTGTATCTAAATCAGTTTGAAACAGATATTTTGCATCATATTCAAATCCTTTTTTCTGAATTTCATCTTTTATTGTTTGATATTGACTTACAGTTGGTGTCAAAGTACAGTCTAAAGCCAAAGTTTGTTTTTGTACTTTTTCTAAAAATAAATATTCATCTTTTAAATCGGATATTTTCTTTAGAACAGATAAAACTCTGTCATATTCATTATTTCCGGTTATAGCGGTATCTAATTCACTTACCAAAAACTGAAAATCTATTAAATGAAGAATAAAATGTTCCGCTTCTTCTTTTTCAGTATCATCAGCTGCAATAAGTGAAATCATTTCAGTTACTGTTAACCCTGAATTAGTTTTCAAAATTATTTCTTTTAATGTATCAGATTTTCTTAATGCAGTAATACTGTGCTCACGTTTAATTTTGACGTATTTGTATTCGATATATCGGTAAAAATCGCCAAATTCATAAATTGTAGAGTTAGGAAAGTATTTTAAATTAAAAATGGCTTTATCTCGTTTCGCTATATTTTGTAAAGTCGCGATCCAAAACTGCATATCAAATTGTGTAAATCGTTTGTGTTTTTCAGGAAGATCCAAAAGAATATCAGTTTCTGAACTAATGTTCCCTACAGAACAACCTGCAAATAAACCAAAAGGAGTACAACGGGAAGCTATTCTTGCAATGTATTTGAGTAATGTAAGTTCTAAAGCTGATTTTTTTTCATTAAAAGAATCAGCTTTAGAATTTTCCCATTTGTTAAGCTCATTTACCAGTTCCGGTGATGCCAGATTTAATGCTTCTCTGACTAAAGGATTTTTGTAAGTAGCAATTGCCTTTTCACAATTGTAGTTTTGTAAAAGATCCAAATAAACCGAAACAGGAAATAGAGGGGTTCTCAGTACATATTGCGAAAAAGGCAAAATTTTAAATTGTGGTTTCATTTCTTCTTACTAACCTTTTCGGCTAATTGCATCGCATCATAAACGTTTAGAACTTTTCCTGATTTAGATAAATCAGAGAACGGAACTTTTTTATCCTTTGTTCCCGGAAGTATAACTTCTAAAGAGTATACAGTTCCGGAATCCATAATAATTTGTTTGACTTCTTTCGCAGTAAGTTTAGGATAATACGACCAGATTATTGCGGCAGCTCCTGCTACCATCGGTGCGGCAAACGAAGTACCGGAGTCAAATTTATAATGACTATTTTCTGTAGTTGTAGAATATATTTCATCTCCAGGAGCAAAGAGATCTACATTATGTTTTCCGTAATTAGAAAAATCAGAAACAAAAGTACTGTCCAATCTATGCGTGATAGACCCTACACTAAGAAAATTGGAATTTTTCTCTTTAAAATTTTCAAAATCACTGTCATTTGGATAGAATGGATTTTTATCAATGTCAAATCCATCGTTTCCTGCACAATGTACCAGAAGTACATTATGCTCTTCGGCATATTTAAATGCCTCTTCGACCCATTCTTTGTGCAAAGAAAACTCTTTTCCAAAAGACATATTAATTATTTTTGCACCATTATCTACAGCATAATATATAGCCATGGCAATGTCTTTATCTTGCTCATCACCTACTGGAATAACATTTAAGGGCATAATCTTAACATTTTGTGCAATTCCTTTTATCCCTTTATTATTTTCTCTGTTGGCTGCTATAACTCCCGAAACTTTAGTAGAATGATCCTGTATCGATTGATATTCGGGCTTATTACTTACATTGTTATTGCCATATCCTTTTTCTAAAATATTAGGATTATCAGCTATTAAGAGACGATCATTGTAGTCTTTATTTACATTTCTATTTACAACAGAATCAAGATAGATTTGTCTGTCTATTACATCTTTTAAAGTTTTTTCGTCCACTTCCAGACTAATCATCATATAGCTAATTAATGCTCCTAAATCTTTGTCATTGTCATCACGTCTTTGTCTGTATGTTTTATCATTTATTTTATACTTATTGTACATACTGTCCAATTGTTTGTATGTATAATCTTCTTTAGGGAAAAAATATTTTAAAGTATCTTTTACCATGGGATATATGACAACATTATGGTTCAGTGACTTCAACCAATTTTTATAAAATTTATTTTCTTGTTCTAACTTTATTGAAGCTCTATGATATTCGTTGTAATCATATAAATCTTTAAGATCGATTTGAGATTGAGTCTTATCTTTAAACAATGGTTCCCATTCTCTTACTACACGTGCGTACTCATAATTCCCCCACACGACGTAACCTCCATTTTTTGTTCCTTTAAAATTCCAACCGTTTATATCGTCTACATAACCATTATGGTCATCATCGATTCCATTATTTGGAATTTCTTTATCATTTACCCAGATTTGCCCATGTAAATCTTCATGATTCAAATCGATCTGTGTATCTATTACCGCCACAATGATACTTTTACTCTTGGGTTTCTTTTTATTTGAAGTATACCATTTATCTAATGAAATACCAGGAATTCCATCCAAAACGTTGTCTTTCTGGTACCATGTTTGCATTTCTAGAGTAGAGAGTTCTGTTTTAATAGAATTTATTGAAGAAACAGCAAAATCTTTTTTGCTTTTACAGCCAATTAATAAAAAGAGAAATAGAATAAAAAATAAGGTGGATTTCATTTAGGGTTTAATTTTTCTTAGATGTAATTTTCACACCTTTTATTTTCTGTGTTTATTAATTTTTTCGGCAAGTTGCATTGCATTGTAAACATTTAAAACTTTTCCTGATTTAGATAATTCAGAAAACGGAACTTTTTTGTCTTTTGTTCTCATGCTATAATTTTAACTTAATTATTAATAAATCGAATAAATAATTAGGCATTATTATTTACTCGATTTAATTTTAAATTTTTAGCATTTAGCTGAAGGCTCCATTTTTTTTTTAGTGTTTCCAGTATCCATAGAATCATCTCCACCACCTTTAATTAAATGCGTGTTTTTTAATTTAGCTACTTCAAATTTTTCAAGACCAAATTTTTGTGATTCTTTTTTTTCTTTTTTCGTTTTCATCTTTATAAATTTTTAATCTATTACTATAGATGCAAATATAAAGGCTCAACTTCGTATAATAGAAAATAAGTTTGTATGCTTATCGAAATTCCTGAATTTCGAGTTGAGTTTTTTGTTTAAGTTGTTGTTTTTAAGTATTTTGTGTTTGCGTTGCTAAATCTATTTCTTTAATAAAATAAGTAGGCTTTAAACCTGTTTTTTTGTAAAATGCAGTTGAAAAAGATTCTGCATTATTAAAACCGAACTCTAATGCAAGTGCCTGTATAGTATATTTTCTAAGTTTACTATCTTCTTTTAATTTACTTACAGCATATTCAATTCTTAGGTCATTTAAATATTGTGTAAACGTTTTTTCTTTATATACATTGACAATTTTTGATACATATTTGCTATTAGTTTCAAATGTGCTGGATAGTATTTGTATGGTTATATTTGATGTCAGATATCCCTTTTGTTTTTCAAATTGGTTTAGTTTTTCTAAAATTTGACTTACCACTTCTTCGGCTATACCAATATCCTCAATTTTAGTATTGTCAATTTTTAGTTCATTTTCGGTTTTAAGTTTTTGATTGTTTATGATACTTGTTGCGGAGATTAATTTTTCAAATCTTAATCTGTATTGCTTTTTTGTATGATATTGATACAATGCAAATCCACCGACACCAAGAGTTGTCAAAAATAAGAAGCTAAGTCCCCAGCGGGTTTTTATTTTATCTCTGTTTAGAGAGCTGATAAGATTTTCTTTTTCAGAAATTAAGCGCGGGGTATCATATTCCTGATAAACCAATTTATTTAATTCCCTATAATTTTTCTTTAGAGTACTGTCTATTACCATATATTCAGATATATACTTCAATTGATTTTCTTTGTCACCTAAGTTCTTATAATAGTTAATCAAATAAGGGTATCCATCTATAAATTCTGTACTTATTTCATTTGTCATTTTATAGATAGAATCTACTTTAGTAAAGTTTTCTGCTGCTTTTGCTTTCTTACCTAATCCGTCATAAGCTTTACCCATATAAAAATAAGCGGCCAGAACATTGCCAATATCATCATATTTAATCATTTTTGGTAATGCTTTCTTAATACTATCTAATGCTGTATTATAATTCTTCCTTAATACTTGGTTTGCTCCTTCATTTAAAACAAATAGATAGCGATACTGTTCATTATTGGTTATTTTAGATTCATTAAATCCCAATTTATTATAGAAAGAAGTAGAGTCTGTATTCATCATTGATTTATAACAATCTGCAATTCCAAATATGATACTTTGATAATTGGTGGCGAATTTAGGGGCTCTAAAATCTTTAGTTTTGTAATAGTTATAACATTCTTTATAGATCTCTAATGCCTCATTATATTCTTCTAAGTCTTCTGATTTAGTTGTGCCTATATATTCCCTTACTACATAATAATAATCTATATTGGTTTGGAGGGCATTTTTTTCAGCCAGATTGTAATTAAGCATGGCCTCCTTAAACTTAAATTGAAACTTTAGTAAATCGGCTTTTTCGCAGTAAGCGGCTGTAGGGAAAAATTTATCATTCGTTCCTTTTGAATATTTTATAACACTATCAAGATATTGAATCGCTTTATTTTTTTCAGATTTATAATAAAATAGAGCAATTTGATAATTAGCTTTGGCTTTTCGAATATTACTATTTTCCTCTATAGCTTTAGCCATATAAGCATTGGTATATAGTATTTGTTTTTTTTGATTCCCTATATTGTTAAAATACAAATCATGCAAATCATCATAAGATAATTTTTTAAGATCATTTTTGTCAATTTGAGCGAATAAAAAAACCGGAAATAAAAGTATTAGTAAAACTTTTGTTAATCTGTCATTAATCATACATCATTATTTCTTACAAAAATAGAAGAACTTTGATGAAAATGTATTATTATTACTATATTTTTTTGTTTTTGTAACTTGTTGATATGTTGGTGTTTGAAAATAAATAATAATGAAATTCCTGAATTTAGTGTCGATATTCATGAATTTCGATAGCCAACGTTTGTGGGCAATATCATGTTTATCTAGTTTTGGCTTCAGAAAAGTGAGACATTTTTTACAGTAGGACGTCACTGCAAGAATTGTATTGTTTTTCAAAATGTAATTGGCCAAATTATAAGGGATTGATTTAGTTGCTAAGTAACCCATTTAAAACTAAGCAATATGTACTCTAAAATGTTTAATCATTAAATAATAAAATTTATGAAAACAGAAAAAATGAAATTAGGAAACACTGAAGATATACTTACAAGAAATAGTATGGCAAATATTATAGGTGGAAAACTTGTAGTTCGTGACCCAAATGCTGGAAAGGATGCAAGGTTAAATGGTAACACTGGTAGTGCTCCAATGGATAAAAGGCCCGATAATAGTCCAATGGGGGCAGGTACTCCATATGTTAATGAGCAGAATGAATTACTATATTTCGGACAAGCAGTAGCGAATGGTGTGAGATTAGTAGCTAGCGGTGTTTCGTGGGTTGCTGATAATGTAAAGGTTGGCATAGGAACTTTTGGACAACCCACCATCACTTTGAAGTAAAAAAACAAATAAGATATTAAATATCAAATTTAATAATTACCCTACCTTTAATAATTACTGTAGGGTAATTATGCTTTAATTAATATTACAATAAAAAAATGTTTCAGAAAAATATATTCTATTTTTTATTAAGTTTTTCTTTATCAATGGTTGCTTGTGTTCCATTAAAATATTTAGTGCTTGATAATCTAGTTGATCAGGATTTAGCAACAAACTTACTTTTTTTAGGTTTTGGAATATTTTTTGTTCTCTTTGAACGTCTATTCAATTTCAGAAAAAGAGCAAAATTTAGGTATAATATTTACCCTATCAATTTAAATTTTTTGCTGTTTACTATACTAATAGTTTGGATTATGGAAACCCTATTTATTATGCCAATCAATCGCTTTTTTTTTCCAATAAGTGGATTTGGCTTGAAACCTTACTTTATTTTAAGCTCTATAATTATTGCCCCTTTTTTTGAAGAATTAATGTTTCGAAGCATTTTATTACAATCACTTCTAACTAAGTATAGTCAAAGAAAAAGTATTCTTATTTCGGCTTGTTTATTTGGACTCATTCATGTCCAACCTGTTCAAATAATATTCGCAACAATAACTGGTATTATCTTCGGGATCGTTTATGCTAAAAGTAAAAATGTTACGTACACTATTATTTTGCATTCTTTTACTAATGCCATTGTTATACTAATCAAATTTCTGAATTACAAATTTTCCGGTCTAATACTTAATAGCACCATTATCGGAATAAATATTATAATTTCTTCTTTACTATTATATTATATGAATAAGAAATATGGTTTTTCTATAATAAAATTAATTCAAGAAGTGAATAAAGGAGCTAAAAAATAAATAGTGATGATAGAAATTTTTAGAGGTTCATATATTGAAGTAATGGGTGTGAAAAATTTATTAGAAAATAATAATATTTCAGTTTTTATAGTAAATGAATACATGTCGAGTATTCAACCATGGTCTGTTTCTCCAGGTGGTAACGCTTCTGCAATTCTAAAAGTACGAGATGAAGACCTAGACGAAGCTATAAAAATAATTGATGATTTTAATAAGGGAGAATACAATTTCGAGATATAATTTTTCCTTTTTCTCATATCTACAAAAACGACATATTAAGTTTTAAATATAATAAAGAATAACACCCTGAACATTGAAATTTCCAAATTATCTTCAAACAGAAAGCAAGGATTGTGGTCCAACATGCCTGAAAATTATAGCAAAAAGTTATGGTAAAATTATAAATATTCAAGATTTACGAGATTACAGTGAGACAACTAGATTAGGAAGTAATTTAATGTTTTTGAGTGATGCTGCTGAAAAAATTGGGTTCAGGACATTAGGATTAAAAATTTCAGTAAAAAAGCTAGAAGAAGCGCCATTGCCTTGTTTATTGTTTTGGAACAAAATACATTATGTGGTTTTATATAAAATCGTGAAGGATGTCTTTTTTATTTCAGATCCTGCGATTGGATTAATAAATTATAAGAAAGAGGAGTTTTTAAAATTATGGATTGGACACAATGCAGATGAAACTACGAATGAAGGAATAGCTTTATTACTAGAACCAACTCCAAAATTTTTTGGATCTGAATTTGACAAGGATAACAAAAAAGGCTTTGGTTTTGGTCTATTGTTTCAATACGTTACACGTTATAAATCATTTTTAATTCAGCTATGTATTGGATTGTCAATAAGTAGCTTATTACAATTTATTACCCCTTTTCTCACACAAAGTGTTTTGGATATTGGAATACAAAATCATAATATCCATTTCATTTATCTAATTTTGTTTGCTCAACTATTTATTTTTTTTGGGAATACATTTTTGGAACTTATTCGAGGTTGGATTTTATTGCATCTTTCTACTCGTATAAACATTTCATTAATCTCAGATTTTTTTATTAAATTAATGAATTTGCCTATTTCATTTTTTGACGTGAGAATGACGGGTGATATTATGCAACGCATTAACGACCACCATAGAATAGAAAAACTCTTGACCACTTCTTCGTTAAATGTAATGTTCTCTATCGTTAATATGTTTATTATGGGTAGCGTTTTAGCATTTTATAATTTACAAATATTTGTTATTTATTTTGGAGGTAGCTTAGTTTATTTTGGTTGGCTCATCTTATTCCTAAAACGAAGAGAAATTCTTGATTACAAACTGTTTTCAGAAGTAAGTCAAGAACAAAGTAAGGTGATCGAACTTATTAATGGAATGCAAGAAATAAAGTTGCATAATGCCGAGAAGCAAAAGCGATGGGGATGGGAATACGTACAGGCAAGATTATTTCGTGTTTCAATAAAGGGAATGATTCTTGGGCAAACTCAAGAACTTGGGTCATCAATTATAAATCAATTGAAGAATATTTTTATAGTTTTTATATCTGCAAAATTGGTTGTAGATGGAGAGATAACACTAGGAATGATGATGGCAATTAGTTCTATTGTTGGAAGCTTGAATGGTCCTGTTGGACAACTCATCGGCTTCACTCACGAATTACAAGATGCTAAAATATCACTTGCAAGATTGTCCGAAATTCATGATAAAGATGATGAAATACAACAAGAAGAAAATCAGATACATGATATTCCAAAAGATTCTGACATAGTCATAAAAGATTTGTCATTTCGCTATGTCGGTACTGAGGCTCCGGTTTTGGAAAATTTAAATCTTACTATTCCTGCCCATAAAATGACAGCGATTGTAGGAACTAGCGGAAGTGGTAAAACTACTTTAATAAAACTACTTTTAAAATTCTATGAACCTACTAATGGGGAAATAAATCTCGTTCCAACATTTACAAAGAGAGAAAACGTAAAGGTCAGTTTAAAAAAAATAGCTCAAAAAACTTGGCGTTATAATGTTGGTACTGTAATGCAAGAAGGTTTTATTTTTAATGATACCATAGCCAATAATATTGCTATTGGTAGTGATTCAGTTGACAAAAAACGTTTGGTGTATGCATGCGATATGGCTAATATTAATGACTATATTTTAGGTTTACCTTTAGGTTACAACACAAAAATAGGTATGGAAGGTGTTGGAATGAGTACAGGCCAAAAACAACGGTTACTTATTGCTAGAGCAGTTTATAAAAATCCAGAAATGCTATTCTTTGATGAAGCTACCTCCGCATTAGATACTAATAATGAAAAAGAAATCATGCATAAACTAGATGTTTTTTTTAAAAATAAGACTGTAGTAGTAATTGCACACCGATTAACTACTGTAATAAATGCAGATCAAATCGTTGTTTTAGAAAAAGGAAAAATTATTGAAATAGGAAATCATATAGAGTTAATAAAGCAAAAGGGAAGTTATTATGAATTAGTGAGGAACCAGTTACAATTAGGGAATTAAGATAAAAAACAATGAAATAATGTCCGAAAATAAAGATATATTACTGAGAAGTGAAGAGGTTCAGGAAATTCTTACCCGTGTGCCTAATTGGATGATTCGCTGGGGAACAGTTGTTGCTTCTGGAATAATTTTAATGTTGCTTTTTTCTTCTTGGTTTATAAAATATCCTGATATAGTTTTTGCAAAAATTACTATTACAACTAATATTCCACCAGAAAAAGTAATAGCTCGAACTTCAGGCAAAATTGAAACTATTTTGATCTCAAATAAAATGATTGTTAAAAAACATACACCGCTAGCTATCATACAAAATTCAGCTAATTATGAAGATATTTTTTTATTAAAAAAACTATTAAAAGAATATTCAAATGGTATCAATTTTGATTTTAAAAAATTGGAAAATACTCAACTTGGGGATATTGAAAATACTTATGCTCACTTTCATACTGCTTATACTGCTTATAAGTTAAATATTGACCTAAAACCTTTTCAGGTAGAAGGAAATGCTCAAAACATTGAAACGACACAAATTAAAACCCGGCTGAATCTATTACAACAGCAAAAATCAATAAATGAAAGTGAATTATTTTTGCAAAAGAAAGACCTAAACAGATACGAAATTTTGTTTGATAAAGGAGTCATTTCGACACAGGATTTCGAAAACAAGAAATTGAATTATATTCAAAGCGAGAAAAGTTACAGAAGTTTATTAAGCAATATCTCGCAATTAAAGTCAAATTTAAATGATAATCTAAAAAACAGAAAAAACATTACGATAAATGGAACGAAGGAACAAGTTAATTTATTAAGTGAAAAAACGCAAGCCATTTATCAATTAAAAAAAGTAATAAAAGATTGGGAATTACAATATGTATTGCAATCTTCTGTTGCGGGGAAGGTATCTTTTTCACAAATCTGGACTGCCAATCAAACCATTAATGCAGGGGATAATATTTTTTCTATTATTCCTACTATAGACAATGGGTATATAGGAAAATTAAAAGCGGCAGCTTTGAATTCTGGAAAAATAAAAATTGGTCAAGAAGTAAATATTCGACTAGCAAATTTTCCAGATACTCAATTTGGAATGCTAATAGGTAAGATTCAAAATATTTCTTTAACACCGGATAAAGATGGTAATCTATGGATTGATGTACAATTACCTAAAAAACTAGAAACAACTTATCATAAAAAGATTCCGTTTCAGCAAGAAATGTCAGGAAATGCAGAAATTATAACGGAGGATTTAAGACTAATTGAAAGACTGTTATATCAGTTCAGAGATATTTTTAGAAGATAAATTTGCATTTATTGAAGATATAAAAGATGTTATAATAATACTTTATGAATATGGGGCTTGGAAAAGAGAAAGACAAAATCTACAGTTGGGAATTACAGAATTTGTAGAGAAATTGCCAAATGGTTTTGAAACCGAGATTGGGGAAAATGGCGCTATGCTTTCGGGAGGTCAAAAACAAAGAATTGCGATTGCGAGAGCTTTATATAAAGATCCTGAGATATTATTGATGGATGAAGCTACTTCAGCTTTAGATACAAGTTCTGAAATGATTGTCAAACAGGCTATAGAGGATTTTAAAAAGCGTGGTAAAACCATCATTATTATTGCGCATCGTTTAAGTACAATTGCAAACGCAGATCAAATACTAGTTTTGAAAATGGTAAAATCATTGAATCTGGAAAGCATCAAGTCTTATTAGAAAAAAAAGAAAAGTATTTTGAATTATGGAAAAAACAAAGTTTAGTTTAAAAAATACAGCGCTTTTTTGTAATATTACGAGTACAAATAAAAGATGAGTTTAAACACGATTAGGGACTATGTTAAAGCTATATACTTTTCTCGCTGTATGAATAATCCTTAATAAAATCTAAAACAAACAATTATGACAAAGACTAACAAAAACAAAAAATTATGGCTTTTAATGGGACTAAGCTTATTTATTTTAGTTGCTTCAATATGGTTTTTTGAAAAAGGAGCGTTGCTTGGCGCTGCATTGGCAAAATAGTGAATATTAGCCAATAATTTAATTTTTCAATTTCTAAAAAAATATGATTACTAAAGAACTCATAAACGATACTACAGTTTCCGTTTTCCAAAAAGAAAAATATTTAATTCAATTATTCCTTTTTTGCTTATTCTTAGCTATCATAAACGGTTATTTTTTTAATTGGATAAATGATAATTATGTTCATTATGTGAATACGACTGAAAATGGGTTGAAAGATTTTTCATATTGGGAGAAATTTTCGATAGCTGTGATTATTGGCCCCATCTGTGAAACGGGAATTTTGCAGTATACACCAAATAAGATTCTTGAGAAATTAAAAGTAAAAAGTGAAGTTCTGAAAATACTCTTGCCCAGTGTACTTTTTGGATTGTGTCATTTTTATAGTTTAATTTATGTTGTAATGACATTTTTTAGTGCTCTAGTTTTGAATGCATTTTATATAAAAAGTAAATCCAGAAGTTCCTGGTATTTTATTTTGACAGCTTTATTACATTCTTTGTATAATTTATATGGCTACCTATTTGTAAAGTAATTCATATAATAACATTTACTCAGATTATATACCTTTTATTAACTCAAATATTATAGATTTATGAAATTAACATCACCATTGAAAATTATATTTGTTGCTATTTATTTTTTAGTATTTGTATACCTATGCGGATATGCTTTCGGGCTGTTTCTAAAATAGTATTTAGCTATTATTAAACCTTCAATATGGTTTAGTATGTTGTAAGTATTAAAAAGGACTAAATTGAATATGGTATTCGATTTAGTCCTTTTTATTTTAAATTAGAATACATAAGATAAATACTTGATTTTAAATGGAGTACGTTAAATAAAGTGAAATTTTAATTATATTTGTAATAGTATTGTAAATCAATGAATTGAGTCTTTTATTATTAACACTCTTCAACAGAATTTCTGCCTAAATATCATTCAAACGCCTCTAGCACCCCATTGGAACTACGTTTGTGAGACTCGAAAACTATTTTCGTTTTACAAATTATAATCGTCTGTATGACGATCCAAAATAACTCTTAAAAGCTAAATGGTATGTTTGAAAATCTCTTGCAACTTCCGACGCCCTGGCAAATCCTGATGGATCCCGCTTCAATTATTGTCATTTCTATTTTTCTTATTTTAATGACGGTTGAGATTATTTTTCCGGGAAGAAAATTACCTACGGTTAAATATTGGCGTATCAGGGGGATTTTTGCCTTTATTATTTATTTTTTTATTTCGTCTTATTTACCCTTAATCTGGAATAATTATCTGGCAGATTATCAATTGTTTGATATGACATTTTTGGGTAATTATTGGGGCGCTTTAGTTGCTTTGCTTCTTTTTGAACTTGGAGTATATGTATGGCACCGTGCAATGCACAAAAACAATTTATTGTGGCGGGTTTTTCATCAAATGCATCATAGTGCAGAACGCGTTGATACGTATGGAACATTCTTTTTTAGTCCGATGGATATGATTGGATTTACTTTCTTAACTAGTCTTGCCATGGTTTGGATTGGCGGATTTACCGTAGAGGCTACAATTTATGCAATCTATGGCGCAACATTTCTATCGGTAATTCAACATACCAATATTAAAACACCACAATGGGCGGGGTATTTTTTTCAGCGTCCCGAATCGCATTCTTTGCATCATGAGAAAGGAGTTCATGCTTACAATTATTCTGATTTGCCTTTGTTTGATATCCTATTTGGTACATTTCGTAATCCAAAGGAGTTTGCGAAAGAAACCGGTTTTTATGATGGAGCTTCATCCAGGATTGGTCAAATGCTTTTGTTTAAAGATATTCATGCCAATCCGGAATAATAAATGTAATCCGTTGGGTAATATGGTTATAGTATATAGTTACATGATTAAATAAGAATGAATTTTAATCTCTGAAGAAAAAATAAAAAAATCGAATCGTTTTCACCGCAAAGAGCGCAAAGTTTTTTGAGAATCATTACAATGAAAAAGTTCGCAAAGCTTTGTGTAGATATAACTTTGCGAACTTACTATATAGATTTTGATTAGTATCAGAATTAAAATTCCTTAGCGAACTCTGCGCTAATTTTTATTTACCTCCGTCAGAACATAGATGCAATTGTTTTTTTGCTTAATGAAGCCATTATAATTTCAACCAATGGGTTTAATGTAATTATTTAAAAAGCTTCGCCAATTCTAAAATAAACGCCCCAGTCACCTTTACCCACGGCGCCATCTAAACCAACATTGAATTTTGATTTTTTAAATGGATTGTAACGATATCCAACTCCGGCACCTGGATATAATTTCCAGTCAAAACTTGGTGTATCAGAACCGTAAATTGTGGCTATACCTGCAAAACCTACTAAGCCCATTTTTTTGCCAAAATTATAGCGATATTCACCCTGAATATCCATAAGTCCGTCTCCGCGATATTTTCCTTCAGAATATCCGCGAATGTCTGAATTACCTATTGTACTTTGCTGTTCGAAAGCGACATTTCCAAGACCAAATTTTCCGTAGATTCGGGCAGCAATAACATCTTTCCCTTTTCGTGTTGGGAAATATTTATTGCCTTCCATAGAAATACGATTCGAAGCCAGATCATTGTCCATGAATTTTGGATAAGAAGACCAGTCCAGTTTAATTTCATAACCCTGAGTAGGGTAGTAAACGGCATCTCTTGTGTCATACAAAAGATTTACAACTAAAGCATTACTATGCGAAATTGAGGATGGCGAAATATCGTCTTCATAAACTGTATTGTAATGTGAATAGGTATAGGAAAGTCCGCCGTAAAATTTACCAACAATTTTGCGCTGAATACCAAGACTAAAAATGGTTACTTTGGTTCCGTAATCATAAAAATCAGGTTGCTCGACATCATCAACAAAAAACTGAGAATTCTGATTTCCGGTAAAAAAGAAAAATTTTGCGCGCCATTTATCTTCCTTAAGATACCATCTGTTAAATAGTGCCACAAAATAGGATTTGTTTGTGGTATAAATGGCTGACATTCCTGATAATGATTTTGGAGAAATGGTGTCTTTTTCGTTGACTTTATACATCATCATCGGAATGGCACCAAACATAAATTCCAGATTACGATTGTAACTCAGATAAGGCATAACCCTTAATTCTATTTTCTTTTCTTTTTTGGGAATAGAATCGGTTTTTGTTTGCCCGAATGAAGAAGTAATAAAAACGAATAGAAAGAGCAGGAGTAGAAGATTTCTCATTTTTATCAAAAGATTTTGTATCACTTAAATTTTTGCGTGTAATAAATTCAGGACGTCCTGCGATATTCCAAAATAATCAGCGAAGAATTTTGCTGACACTTGTAAATTTAAATAAAATAATCTTAACTCATTGAATTAAATGTTGTTATGTCGTATTTAGTTTTTACTGTGTAGAATATTAATAGGCAGAGAAGCATTCTGTCTCAAAAAAATAAAAATATATTTTTAAGACAGAATACTGCAACTAACGCCTTTAAACTATATTAATTATAAAGATTCGTACCAGTTTAAAACATAATCTGCTACAGTTTCCCAACCCGGTTCTCCGCAGATATAATGGCTTTTGCCACTAAATATTTTAATATCAACACGTCCCGCATTGTCTTTATATTTGCCGGCTATCGTTTGTGTTAAATTAGGAGGGAAGATGTGATCGCTGCCACCGCCAATAAATAAAATAGGCTCGTGAGATTTTTTGAAATCAATATTTGAAAAAGAGTTTAAAACCAATTCTCGACTCACTTTATAACTTTCCGGCACTGCAAGTTTGTCAAAAGCTTTTTGTTTTTCTGCTTCGGGAATTGTATTAAAAAAGGCGTAGTCGTACCATTCTCTACTTCCCATAAAATATTTATTGGTAGAGAAGAAACCGAAAGCAGGTAATACCGTTTTTAGTGTTTGAAACGGAGGAAATACATTTTTTGGAGGAGCTCCGTCAATGCTTACTCCGGCTGCCACTTTTCCTAGTTCGACTAGTTTTAATGCTGCCATTCCTGCCATTGAATGCCCAATTACCAAAGGTTTTTCCGGTAAAGTATTCAATAGTTTGTCGATATTGTTTACCACATCTATAAAACCGGTTTTTACAAGATCCGGATGCACTTTTGCTCTTAATTCAGCAGGATTTCCATCGTGTCCGGGATTAGCAGGCGTATATACTTTATATCCTTTTTGTTCGTAGTACTGTTTCCATTCTGTCCAACTGTTGTCGTTTACAAAATTGCCGTGAATAAGTACAATAGTTTTAGATTTTGACATGATTATTTGATTAATGTTAGAATTTCTTTGAAAATTTCCCGTCGTGAGTCTTTTACAAGTTCATAAAGACACATTTCGACAGTTGTTAAACTGGCACCTTTTTGCTCTAATTTTTTCAGTGCAATGTCAATACTGTCTTTTGATCTGGAAGAAACACAGTCGGTAACAATCTCTGTTTCAAAATTATACGATAATAGCCCTAATGCCGTTTGATAAACACAAATATGAGACTCAATACCACAGATTAACCATTGCTTTCTGCCTGAAACCAAAACTGCCTCTTCAAAATCGTTATCATCAAGAGCATTAAAAGTATATTTTTCGAATGGTCGTTGATTGGGCAGTAACTTTTCCAGTTCAGGAATTGTAGAACCAAGCCCTCTCGGATTTTGTTCTGCCCAAATTATCGGTATAGAGAGTATCTGGCAGCCGCGAATAAGTTTTTCCAGATTCATGACTAATTTTTCACTTTCGTATACAATACGTGCCAATTTTCCCTGAACGTCAATTAAAATTAGTCCGGTGTTTTCCTGTACAAGCATAATTATTTTGAATATTTGTGAAACTAAATTTACAATTTTTATTATTGTAAAATATTGATTTACAATATATTTAAAACGTTATTTAAAGTTTTAGTTCCAAATCCCTTTGATTGCTTTTGCTTCAATGTCTTTTGCAAAGAGTGGTGTTTCTTCGTTATTGTGATGTATTAAATTTTGCAGCATTTCATCGGCAACAGGTTGTAAATCGGTAACATTTAATGAATTCATTAAAGCAAGAAATTCTGTTGTTGCGCTCACCTTAACATTATTAGAAAGTTCACAGCTTGCCGGATTAATATTTTTTATTTTCAGTTCCCAGATAATCTGCAATTTGGTTTTGCCCGCACCTGCAATTGAATCTGAAATTGATTGTACACGACAATGATCTCTCTTACTAATATCTTCTACATAATGCTGAATTAACAGATTTCCTGCAATTTGCTCCACATTTACAGACATTCTTTTTCCATCGGCTGTTATTGAATTTCCCGCGGCTAAATGATCTGGAGAACAGGCTTTATATTCTGAATCTTTTAATGTAAAAAGCCATTCAGTTAAATCGACTCGTTGCAATGGAGTATTAATAATAGCAACGGATGTGCTTTCGGCTAACAGTTTCATTTTAAATAGGCTATAAATTCATCGGTACTTAACAGAGTATGTCCGTAATTTGGAAAATTAGTTTCTACCGTTGCTTTAATTTCTTCCCAATTAAAAGCACCGATTCCGTCTTTTATTAAAGTGACATGATACCCTAATTCGACTCCATAGCGCGCAGTAGAATCAATGCAGGTGTTGGCTCTCATTCCGGCCAAAACAATATGTGTTATGCCATGCTGTTTTAACAGAAAATCAAGATCAGTATTGGCAAATCCGCTGGCTGTCCAGTGATTTTGAGCGACTAGATCTTCTTGTTGTGGTTGTAGATCAGGATGAAATTCGCCGCCCCAACTGTCTTTTTCAAAAAGAGATAATTTGGAACTTCCGAGGTGTGAGGGCGATAAAAAATTCCAGTTTAAATAATCTCCTTTTTGCGTTTTTCTGTGTGGGGCATAAATAATCTGAACTTTATTTTTTCTGCATTCAGCAACCAGCTTAACCAAATTGGGTACCACATTGTTTTCTATCACGGTTTGTTTTACTGTATCCCATAATTTGCCGCCTTCTGAAAGAAAATCATTAAATGGATCAATTAAAATTAAAGCCGTTTTGTTCAATAAATTAGTTTCCATACACTATAGATTTAAAGATTAATCCGTTTACTACTATTTTTATGATGCTAATTTTTTTATTTGACAGTATAGGGTAATGAAAGATTACCACTGGCAACCGTGTAAACTTTGTAAACACCAAGCATCGGTTTAGTTCCCTGACCTTCATGAGAATCTCCTCCGCCAGTGCTTACTTCCATATAACAGCTTACTGCATCAAATTTGAAATTGGTTTTATTGTTGATTCTAAAATCGGGAACAATAACTTTTATAGAATTTCCTTTTGCTACGATATTAAAACCGGGACTATCCATATACATCGCCATTCCCGGATTTGTGGGTGGCAATATTACATTTGGATCTCCCTTTGTAAATTCTTTAACGGAAAGTCCGCCGCCAACGCGTTTATCTTCGACTAATAAAACCCAGTGTGCGTGCCAGATTAAGCCATCATTAAGGTAATTTCCGTCCAGATTTTCATCCCAAAGCGGGGTATCTTCAAAATCAGGATGAGAGGTTAGAGCAAGCGCCACAATTCCTTCGGCTTGACCGAAACCAATATCGGAAGATTTTAAAGTAGTAGGAAAAACATATGCCAAAACCGGAGCGCCATTTAATTGCCCCACTGGTTTAGGCATTGTTTTGCCTGCGGTTCCTTCAACCTTAATATCCCAGATTGTCAGACCTAAATCTGCTTTGTGGGTTATTGTGGCCGATTTTATTTTAAAATCACTGTTGTTGTATGCGACACATTTATCGCAGGCTTTTACAACAGTATAATTTAAAAAGAGTACGATTAACAGTAGTATTGACTTTTTCATGTTAAATGGTTTTAAGGTTTAATTTTCTTAGGAAACCAATTTATATGCCATGCCAATAATATTGCCTGTTCTTAAGGCTTTAGCGCTTTTTTATGAGTTTAAAAGCGCTATATATCGCTAAACAAATTTAGATTAGTGAGATTTCGCCAATTCATTTATCTCCTTTTTTCGTTAATTGGAAATTCTTTTGAAAATTCAATTTTAAGAATAGTTCCGTTATTATTCTCCATAGAAAAAGTGGCATCCAAATCGTCACTTAATCCTTTAATAAGACTCAAACCGAAGGAGTTGATTTTTTTGGCACTGATATCAGTATCAAAACCAATTCCATTATCAGCAATTGTCAGCAGATATTTATTTTCAGTAGTGGCTTCAAGCGTGACATAAATCATTCCGCTTCTGTCTTCCGGAAAAGCATATTTAATTGAATTTGTAATGGATTCATTTAAAATAAGTCCAAGCGGAACTGCCTGAGCAACGTCTAGCTCTAACGGATCAATTTTTAATTCAAATCGAACTCTTTGTCCAAGCGAAAAAGATTCTCTTAAATATTCGACCAGTTCTTTGATGTAATTGGGCATATTGATGGTCGAAATATTCTCTGAATTGTATAATTTCTGGTGAATTAAAGACATAGAATGTATACGATTCTGACTGTTTTTAATCGCAGATAATGCCATGTCATTTTCAAGATAGGCTGACTGGGAATTTAAAAGACTGATAACTGTTTGAAGATTATTTTTTACACGATGATGAATCTCTTTTAAAAGCCATTCTTTTTCATCAAGTAAATGATTCAGATTGATGTTTTTCTGATTGATTTCTTTTTCCTTAAGTTCTAATTCGGCATTATTGCGTTGTTTTAATCTGTATCGGTTGTATAATAATGCAATGAGCAGAACCAACAAAACCAGACTCCAGATTGATAAGGTATTCAACAGTTTTGATTTTTTTAAGGCACTTTCCTGTAAATCAGTTTCTTTATCTAGTAGTTTGATTTTTTGTTCTTTATTTGCTGTTTCGTATTGAATTTTAAGCTCTTCGATCTGTTTGTTTTTTGCATAATCTATAAGAGAATCATTTAGCTTTTTGTACAATTTGTGATGTTCTAGAGCCGATTTAAAGTCACCGTTGAGCGAGTCTATTTTGTATAATGAAACCTGAAGTGCCTGTGAATCGTATTTTTTATTGTATTTTTTTGAAAGTGCATCGATTTTATCTGCATAAAGTTTTGTCTTTTGAAGATTATTTCGATCGCTGTAAAACAATGCAATAGAAGAGTAGGTATTACAAACGTCACGGTAGATCTGCGGGGTATCTAAAGCATCTGCAGCATTTCCTGCTTTTACAAAATATTTTTCGGCATTGCCGTAATTTTTTAATCTCCAGTAGCAATTTCCGTAAGCAAAATTAATCAGCATTTCATCTAATTTGTTCGAAGGAGAATATTTACTTGTTACAGTATTCAAATAAGCAATAGCTTCCTTGTTTTTTCCTTTCAGGGATAATGCCGCGGTAGCTGTTATAAAACTTTTGTACCAACTGCCGCTATTGTAGATATCCTGTCCGTATTTTATACTTTTTTCAGCCATTTTTGTAGCTTCATTATAATGTCCCATTTGCAGGTAAACTAATCCCAGACGCATATAAAAAATATCAGCAAAGGTGAAGTCCTTTGTCTTTTCCATGGTGGTGACACTTTTAAGGGCATAGTAAAATGCACTTTTCACATTGTACTGAACACCTTCTATATATGAAATTGTAGTTTCTCCATATTGCTGTTGTCTAAAGCCGATTTTTCGCATAGCCGCAATATTCTGATACAATATTTTCTTAGCATCGTTAATTTTTCCATGCCAGAAATAGATCGTGCAGATTTTCATTTTTACTTCGATCTTTTTTTCTTCATTTCCGAGAGCAGTGTACAAAGATTCCGCTTCTTTCAGGATTTTTTCTTTTTCAGGATCCAGGTCGTATTGATAAGATGCCTGATTAAGCAAAGCATAGGCAAGTGCTGCTTTGTCATTTTGTTTTCTGCATTCTGAAACAACCTGTGCAAAGCATTTTTTACTTTCGGGATAATTATTAATCTGGAAATAAAATTTCCCCAAAAGCATTAGGCTTTCATGCTGCCATTTTGTTATTTTTAACTGATTGCTAATTTTTATCGCTTCTGTGATGTACAGATTAGCATTTTGTAAATCATCTGGTTTTGCATACGATTTAAATAAATAAAAGTTTCCTAATTGCAAGGCCAACTTTATCTTGTTTTCGCCATTTGATCGGGCAAAAAGTTGCTTTGCAGCAGTGATATTTCCTTTCTCAATCAGATCATTTCCTATTAAGTAAGAACCGTCATTAAAACCTTCATCATAGGCTAAAGAAACGGGTAGTTTATACGCTTTACATGTTATAACTACAGAACTGTCGGCATCAATTTGTCCTTGGTTAGAATTGTATAAATAGGCAGAACAAGTTTGTATCAGTAATCGTTTCTTTTTTAAATCGTAATTTTCTGTAGGTGAAGGATTTTGGGCTCCTGCATGGAATATAATCGCGAATAACAGACAAAAAGAGTAAAATAGTTTCATAGTTGATTCTGAATTAAATTTTAATAGGTTTTGGAGGAACAAATATAGAGACAAACAATTTTTTAATTGTTAGAAAATTATATGAAAATTAATATTAAATGTGATTTTTATTTGGCTAAATTTGAAAAACGCTTAATTTAATTATGATAATTAACTATTTTTGTATCAATAAATTAAACGCAATATAAGGTAAAATTTCCTCACTTATGAAAAAGTCAGCCGATAACGGATATGAAGCAGTTTCTTCAGGATTAAAAAAAAGAATTTTAATTGTGGAAGATCAATTTATTGAAGCGCATGATTTGCAGTTAATTCTTGAGAAAGCAAATTATGAGGTTACAGGAATTACGCGTTCTGTTGAGCAGGCTTTGGAACAAATTGAAATTGAAAAACCGGATTTGGTTTTCCTGGATATTATGCTGAAAGGTTCCAGAAACGGAATTGAACTGGCGCATTATCTTAAGGAAATGTATATTGGATTTATATTTATTTCGGCCAATTCAAGCAAAAGTATTTTAGATCAGGCAAAGACCACGCATCCATACGGATTTATAGTCAAACCGTTTCGGGATCAGGATGTTTTAACGACGCTTGAAATCGCTTTTTATCGTCAGGAATACAGTTTAGAATCTCAGCTCATGCAGCAATTTCAGCTTCAGAAAGGGATTGCAGATATAAAGAATTCTAATTTAAAAAAAGAAGATGCGTTGCTCGCTTTTGGAAAAGTAATTCAGACGTTTGTTCCTTTTGATTATCTGGAGGTAGGTTTTGCAACGACCACACACTATGATAAGCTGGGAATTATTCGAAAAAAATTAGACGAATATCAAATTATTGATTCACGGAAACTTGCTCAGATTGCTACGGTAACTGTTAATGAAATAGACGAAACGTACAGAAAATCAAAAATAGATCAGCAGCCCATTATTTACAGCGAAGAAGCATTGATAAATAATTTGCAGGATGCACCAATAAAAGCTTTAATAGCACACAATTTTGGTATAAAATCATATTTGGTTTTTCCAGTAACTATAGCAACTGTTCAGCACTATCATTTTACTTTTTACAGCCGGAATTTAAATATTTATTCGCAGGAAAATTTAAATCTTTTAAACGCTCTCGAGAATGTTTTTTCTCAGTTTATTAGTAAAATTTATTCGGAACAAACTTTAAGTATTGTTCCTCCAAAAACAGAATCAAAATTGATTCAGCCGGAAGTTGGTACAGAAGGTTTTGAAGGAATTATAGGGAATAGCTCGCAGATGATTTCGGTTTTTAATTATATTCGAAAAGTAGCTCCTTCAGACACATCGGTTTTGGTTTTAGGAGAAAGCGGTACAGGAAAAGAAAAAATAGCCCAGAGTATTCACGCTTTGTCACCGAGAAAAGATAAACCATTGGTGATTATTAATTGTGGTGCAATTCCTGAAAATCTGGCCGAATCATTGCTTTTTGGCCATGAAAAAGGTTCGTTTACAGGAGCTTTGGACAAACGTATTGGCAAGTTTGAAATGGCTGACGGAGGTACTATTTTTCTGGATGAAGTAGGTGAGATGTCCTTAGAACTTCAGGTGAAGTTGTTGCGTGTTTTGCAGGAAAGAGAAATTGAACGAATTGGTAATACTTCGCCAATGAAAATAGATGTTAGAATTATTGCAGCAACCAATAAAAATCTGGAAGAAGAAGTAGCAGCCGGAAGATTCAGAATGGATTTGTATTATCGTTTGCATGTTTTTCCGATTACGGTTCCGCCATTAAAAAAACGAAAAGAAGATATTCCCGATTTAGCACATCATTTTATAAAGGTGTACAGTGAAAAAATCGGCAGAAAACCACTTATTCTTTCTGATTTTGCTTTGCAGCAGATCATGGATTACAATTGGCCCGGAAATATCAGAGAACTGGAACATGTAATGCAACGCGCAATTTTACTTACAGAAGGTAACACCATCAAAGAAATTGAACTTTCTACGTCTTCAAAAATGCATCCTGAACAAGTTACAGAGTCATTTTCGATTAAAACAATATTAGAAAATGAAAGGGATTATATTCTTTATATTCTGAAAAAATGCAACGGGAAAATTTCGGGAGCGGGCGGTGCTGCAGAAATATTAGATATTCACCCTTCGACATTAAATTCTAAAATTAAAAAGCTGGAAATAAAAAGAGAAATCAGCTAGGTAATTTTTGCCAGGCAATCTGCAATAAAAACGGCAATATTCTGCCAGTTTTCCTGTACTATAACAAGATGATTGTTGTCTTTAAATTCTTTATAACAAGTTATAGAATGGATGTTTCTGTACTTTTTATAATTTAAATAATGGAGTGAAGACGAAGTAAACGTATCTCCAGATCCGGATATAAATAAAAGTGGATTATGTTTCTTTTTGAAATTGATTTTTGCTGCTTTAGAAAAAATATCCCGCAATACTAGTTTTGATTCCGGAATCGCAAATTTCTCGTAACTGTTTTTTTGTTCCTCAAAAGGCATTTGGTTTACAAAATTATTCTGCCATTCTTGAAAAGAGATTAAAAACGCCTTTTTTGCAGAGGTAAAAAAGCCTAACGGTTTCCATATTGCTTTAAAAAAGGAAAAATTTATAATACCTTTTGGCGGAATCGAATTTATACAAATTCCCGCTGAACCTAATTCTTTCTGAATCAGTAATTGGGTCAATAGACCTCCGTACGAATGTCCGATTAAGATGGGTTTTTCGGGTAGTTTTTCTATAATTTCAGTATAATAGTCCAGTAAACTTTCCAGATTTATTAATGCAATTTTTGAGTTTGGGTGCTCTTTTCTTAAAATCTCAGCAGATTCATTTTTGTGCGGCCAGGGTGGTGCAACAGTTTTATAACCTTTATTCTCAAAAAAATCTTTCCATTCTTCCCAGCAGGAATGACTCACAAATGCTCCCGTAATAAACATAATCGTCTTTTGCTTAGTTAGATACATAATGTTTTAGTTTAAGATTATTGATAAGAAATTCCGAAGTATTTTGCTCATTGAATCTTAATTGTAAAAACAAAACAAATGCCTTTTTTGTAAAGTATTGATTATAAAAGCTTTTTGATGAAAGAAGAAATACAAATTATTATATATCGTTAAAAAGAAGTTTCAATTATTGAAATATCATAATTTAGATGAGAAACTGGTATTGCAACTCAATTAAGCAAAATTTTTATTAAAAAAGAGAAGGAGGCTTTAACCTCCTTTTTATGAATAGATATATTATAATGCAATTTTTACTTTAAACTAATTTCGCTCAATTCGATTGAAACTAAAATTGGTTCCGGTAAAAGTGGTGTATTATCTTCCAGGCGAACGTAAACTTTTCTGCTGGTTGCAATTTTAATTCCCTGAACATCTATATAATCAGACAAATAATGTGCAGCAGTTGAGTTTCCTAATATATCTGCACTATAGTCATGACGTTTTATGAGTCCATCCTTGTCGATATAAAAGGTCTGGATTTTACTATGTGTGGCAATTTCGGGAGGAAATTCAACCTGTAATCTTCTAAATGTTTCTCCGTTTTCTTCCCAAGGCTCTAATTCTGTTACCTTATATTTTGGGTTTGCAAAAATGAAAGGAGCATTAAAATAAGTCCACATTGCATAACCCGCAAAATACGCCACTTCTAATTTTGACCATGGTGTATCTCTGTCGTGTCCTGAAAATGATGCTCTTGGATTTAAAAGTTCTTCGATTGTTTCGCCTTTTTCATTTTCAATTGCAATTCGGTCAGGCACAAAAGAAGTATGCCAGTTTTTCTTGATAAAAGGATAATGTGTTGTAAATTCTTTTTTGGTATTTGAAGTAATATATATATCGTCAAGAATACCAGCTTGCTGTTTCATTGGCCACAGAACGCCTCCGGTATTAAGTTTTGCCGTAATACTTTCAAATTTGTTCCAGGTTTCAATTCCGCCGTGAGCGTTAATTGTAAATTCTAATAAATTGTTCATGTTGTTGTATTTTTTAATTAAGCCACTTATTATTCGTAGGTTAAAAATTAGTTTTTATGTTGTATTCTGGGGTCTTCGTTTTTGTCCAGATATTCTAATCCGAGCGGACCAAATGCAGAAACCTGAGAAATATATTCCCCGGATTTTGCGAGATGAAAATGAGGTGTATTTCCGGGTAAAACAATTACAGATCCTGGCGCATATGCTTTTAATTTAGTTTCATCAAATTGTTCTCCAATCCCGATATAAAACACACCAGAGATCACGGTATAAATTCGGTCTTCCGGATGTTTGTGTGGCATTATTTTTTCGCCATTTGGCACTTTAACTCTCACAACAAACGGTTCCGGTTTAGCTGGATTACCGACTAAGATTGCGAGTTTTACTTTTTCAGGAAATGCAGGAAAAGATTTCCAGACAATAGTTTCAGCGTTTATAGAATTAAATTCTTTAGTGCTGATTCCCTGCGCGATACTGTTTTGAGAATACCCAATAATAAAAGACAGGATCAAAAAACTTTTAAAAAATACAGAAGGTTTCATAAGCGTTTTTATTAAAAAAAAGATTTGATACAGCTGTTTAGCTATACCAAATCTTTTGTGATGGATTATTTAATCTTTGCTAAAATTTTAGAAGCAACTTGCTCTGATGATTGCGGATTTTGACCAGTGATCAATAGCCCGTCCTCTAGCACGTAGGATGACCAGTCTGCACCTTTAGAATAGACACCGCCATGTTCTTTCAATTTATCTTCTAAAGAAAAAGGAACCACTTTTGTTAATTCAACAGCAGCTTCTTCTGTATTACTAAAAGCAGTTAATTTTTTTCCTGCAATAAAATAGTTTCCGTTTTTGTCTTTAACATTTACTAAAGCGGCTGGTGCGTGACACACAAAAGCAACAGGTTTGTTATTATTGTAAAAACTTTGGATGATTTTAATTGAGTTTTTATCATTTGGCAAATCCCACATTGGACCATGTCCGCCTGGATAAAAAACGGCTTTAAAATCTTGTTCTTTTACAGCTGATAATTTAACGGTTGTACTTAATGCTTTTTGAGCGCTTTTATCTGCATAATAACGTTTAGTTGACGGAGTCTGAAAAGAGGGGTCGTTACTTTTTGGGTCAATAGGAGCTTGTCCGCCTTTTGGAGTTGCAATTACCACTTCAATTCCTTTGTCTAAAAAGTAATAATACGGTGTTGCAAATTCTTCAATCCATGAACCTGTTGGTTTTCCGGTATCTCCCAATTTATCATTAGAAGTTAAAACAAATAAGATTTTTGTTTTCTTATTCTCTTGTGCCAAAGCACTTAATACTGCAAATAATGCAATTACGGCTGATTTAAATATATTTTTCATTTTGTTTTTATTTAAGATTATGCTGCTTAAGCAATTTTAGCAGTTACGTTAATAGTAAGATCAAAGTCGTTGTAGATAAGAGTATCACCAAGATCTTTAAAGAAGTTTCCAGAACGGAATTTAATATTGTATTTAGTTCTGTCAATTACGATTTTACCCGCAAGTGTTGCGCTGTCTGCAGTTGTAGTGATTGCTGCATCAAATGCAACTTCATTTGTAATACCTTTTATCGTAAGATTTCCTTGTACATGGGCAATTTCAGCGATGTTTGATGTTGCTGAAGTGATTACAAATAAAGCTTCAGGATATTCCGCTGAATTAAAAAAATCATCAGATGCTAAGTGACCGGCGAATTGTGCATTCGTAGCGGGATCTGTTACGTCAAGAATTTTAATTGAAGTAGTATCGATAACTACTTTTCCTGATGAAAGTTGACCTTGATTAAAAACTAATTCACCTTCTTTAATATCTATAGTTCCGTTATGAGAACCAGTTACTTTTCTGCCAATCCAGTCAATCTTGCTTTTGGCACTTTCTAATTTAAATTGTTGTGTTTCCATTTTTATGTTTTTAAATAATTAATTCGTTTTAATTATGATGCAAATTTCAGCAGAAGCCGTAAATACACTACGTGACCTAGATCACATTCAAAAAACGGAAAGCAGAAGTACCTTTGACCTTACAATGCAAAAGGATTTTTTAATGATGTTAATTTGTTGAATTTCAAAATCATATTGCTAAGTGTAGTACACAAACTAAATACTATTTAAAATGAAAAATAAAGTAGAAAACGATATTCAAAGTGCCTTAAAAGCACATAAAGGATATTCTCAGGTATTTCAGCAAGACAAGCTAACTTTTGGTTTTATAGCACCTATAGCGGGATATCCAAATGGCCCGATTCCGAATATGAATATTTTTGAAAAAGTAGTGCGTCAGGCAGATGAGAGTGGAGTAGATGTAATCTGGCTACGAGATGTTCCGTTTTTAGATCCTAGTTTTGGCGATGCCGGACAAGTTTACGACCCGATGGTTTATGGCGGATTACTGGCTGGAATGACAAAACGTATCGCCATTGGGACAGCCGGTATTGTATTGCCATTGCGCGATCCTGTTATAGTAACGAAACAAGCCGCGACATTAGATCAATTATCAGGCGGACGTTTTATATTAGGACTTTCCTCTGGTGACCGCAGCAGCGAATATCCGGCTTTTGGAAGTAATTACGATAACAGAGCAGAACGCTACCGTGAAGCCACGGGAATTATTAAAAAGCTCACAGAAGAAAGTTTCCCTAGTTTTAATACAGAATTCTATGGACAGTTTAACGGATCAATAGATCTTATTCCAAAACCTTTAGGACATCATATACCTACAATTGCAATAGGCAGAGCGGGGCAAAGTCTGGAATGGATTGGCGAAAATATGGACGGATGGATTTGGCACGGCGAACCGGCAAGACATGTTGCTTTGAGAAGAAAACACTGGAATGAAGCGACAAACGGAATTGATAAGCCTTATGGTTATGCCCATTTCTTTGATCTTTCTGAAAATCCTGAAGAGGCTTTATCTTTTGGCCCAAATTATATTGGTGGCGGACGAAAAGCGTTAATTGATTTTTGGGCGCAGCAACAGCAGGCTGGATTATCTCACGCAGTGCTTAATCCTAAGCCAACACTTCGTCCTGCAGATGAAATGATTCAGGAATTTGGGGAATATATAATTCCGCAGTTTAGATAAGATATTTAAAATAAAAAAGTGTAAAAAAGAAATCCGTCAATAATTATTGACGGATTTCTTTTTTAATATACTTATTGGATTAAAATAGAATTTCACCAACAGTAAGTTCGAGACAACATGCCGAAACTACAATTAAGGCAATTACAATACAGAATACAGTTTTCATAATCTTCGTTTTTATATAATTAATTAAAGTTTGTTTTTGATGCTGAAGTTATTGCACCGGTGAGTTCATTTTGTGTAAACGCAATCAATTCGTAACCCGATGCATTAAAATTTTCAGGTTTAGAGATGCTAAGATTATTCTCTTTTTTATCTAAGGCAAAACGGGTAATATCATTTACAATCTGAACATGTTGTAACTTTCTTCCTTTGTTTTCACCACGCTCAACTTGAGAAATAGCATTTTTTTGTATTAAGGCGACTATCAGTTTTGTGTCTTTAGCCAGATAATTTGTCTTATATGAAACATTTATTGATTGCTGTTTTACTTCTGCTTTAATTTCTAATGCAGAAGTAAACATGGTCTGAAGTCCATCAGATACCAAATTATAAAGTTCGTTCTCATTACTGCCGGGAAATTCTGACGTGCCGTTTACAACAAATTGTGGCGTATAAATAGTTTGCAAATTTAGCCATTCCTTATATTGTTGCTGGCGAGCGGTAAATGCAGGATTACTAAATTTATCTTTCCATCCCATTCTGTCCCAGTAATCTACATGGTAAACTAATAGATAGACTTGCTTTCCCGAAGTATCGTTTTTTAATTGGGCAATAAGTTCATCAGCCGGAGGACAGCTGGAACAACCTTCCGAAGTAAAGAGTTCGACTACAGCAAAACCGTTTGCATCTGATGTTTTAATTGTAGAATGTCCGCTACGATTTTCATCTTCATTAGGAAAAAGACTAAGAAAAGGTACAAGACAAAGCAGTACTATAGCGAGGATAATTTGAGTTCTTTTTTTCATGGTAATTCATCTTTAATTTTTAAGAATAAAACAAATTTAGAATCGTATTGTCTTTAGAAAAAGAAGAATTACGGCAGTTGGACAGAATGGATATTGAAACAGACAATTGGAAGAATGAAAAATGGGTATTAAAATGATCTTGTCGAAAAAGTGCTTTCTTTCAACGTAATTATTGTTACATCCGGATAAAAAATTGACTTATGTGCTTACAATTTATACTTTTGCCTTTATGAATGACAATTTTATAAATGAGTATTTCGGGATAGGAATACAAAATGGTAAAACGCCTGAAAACTTGGGTGTTTTGTGGCGATCTGCACAAAATTTGGGGGCAACTTTCATATTTACTATAGGTAATCGTTATGCTAAACAAGCCAGTGATACTCACGATGCGGTAAAATCAATTCCTTATTTTCATTATGATACTTTTGAAGCTTTTTTTGAGAACTTACCCAAAGGAGCTCGATTGGTTGGTGTTGAATTAGATGAGAAAGCTACCGATTTAGAAACCTTTGAACATCCAAGACGCTGTGTTTATTTATTGGGAGCAGAAGATCATGGCTTATCCAGAAAAGTGATGGATAAATGCCATCATTTAGTAAAATTTAAATCAGTAAAAAGTTTAAATGTGGCAGTGGCAGGAACTATTATTATGTACGATAGAAATTTGTCTAAGTCACGATCTTAACGTAAGTAAAACAAAAAACGAGTAAAAAAGTTTATGAAAACTTTGGCTTGTAATGCAATTGTACCAAACCGGTGTCAAATGTTTTTACTGATAGTAATTCAAGAATTTGTTCAGGTCTTACGTTATTAAAAAGGCTGGTACCGCTACCTAGTAAAATAGGGATAACAGAAATTATTAATTCGTGGCAATGCTTTATTTTATGATACTTGAGATGCATTTTTCTATAATTTTACTAGCAAAATTACTTTGTCATATTGCACTGAAGCGTTTAGTGACTAAACTATGACGTAATTTGAAATCTGCCAAATTAGGAAAAGAGGGTAAACAACAGCTAAGGTATGGTTTAAATTAAAATGCCAAGTATTTAAATTTAAATACTTGGCATTTTGTTCTGAATAAAACTTTCATTTTTAGAATCTCATTGTTATGAAATTACTGGATCCCTTACATAAAGTAAAAGTTATTATCTTGTTGAATTTTAATATATAAGTGTTTTATTTTATGTTTTGTATACAAGCAGATTTACCATTCACCATTATATCCACCAGCCCTAAATTTTCATTAAAAGTTGTTCTTACATAACTTCCTTTAATAAGAACTACAGCACCGTAGATTTTTCCACTTTTTTCCGATACAAAATTAAAAACCACTCTTTTGTTATCAGGGCTAATACTCAGCTCATAACTTGTAAATTCAGTGTTTTTTATTGCAAATTCCTGTTTAGTGTCTATGATCTTTTCACCAACATAAAAATTGACAACCTTATCACTTAAGCTTATATCCGGATAATATTCATTAACTTTTTTTAGCAATTCATATTGAGCCGGAGTTGCATTCTCACTTTTAGAGGTGATATTTTGTGAAAATGAAGCAATCGAAAACATAAAACCCAGAATTAAAATGTACTTTTTCATAATGTTGATTTTTAAATTTTTTTAAAAGATAGGTTTAGATTATGAAGCAATTTACAAATAATTTTTCACATATATTTGTTATACAGTTGTTTATGTTTTGCGTACTGATGTTATAAATGCTGTCCCATAGCGTTTCTATTGGCTGTCTGCTATACTTTGACAAGTGTATATTGCCGAATAAATACAAAACTATTTTTTTTTGAGTTTATTAACTATGGAGAGCATCAATTTATTTTGAGTAAACAAAAAATCATAGCGTTTTTGTTTTTTATGCGTGCAGAGCAAAAGAATGTTTACAGTTCAAAAAATAACTTTATATTTGTGCTTCAAATCAGGCAAATGAAAAATTTAATTAACATCGTTTCTATTATTATCATTATTATCATTGGATAGTGGTGAAGGGATGTTATATAGATAAATAAAATATAATTTAAAAAGCTTCCCCTTAAAACGGGAAGCTTTTTTTGTTTACACCAAATATGAAAAAAGCAGTTCAACATAACATTATTATTTCTATTATCATTATTCGTATCACATGACGAGTCAGGAATATATTGTCTAATTCAAAAAAGCCTTTCTCAGTACAATGTGAAAGGCTTTTTTATTTCTTTTAAAAAAAACACCAATAAAAAATGCACCATGAAAAATGAATTTACCCTGACTATTTATTCAGAAGACCAGTTAAGATTAATTAATAAACTAAGCGCTATGTTTTTAAGAAAACAAGTTCAGATTGTAAGCCTTAATATGTCTGTATGTGAAATGGATAAAATTTACAGACACACCATTGTTGTCAACGAAACGCTGGATGTGGTTGTAAATTTGGCTGCGCAGATAGAGAAAGTGATAGAGGTTTTTAGATGTTTTTACCATTTGAACGAAGAACTTGTTTGTAGACAGGTGGCATTGTTTAAAATTCCGACAGCTGTATTTTTGACCGGTTCTTTGGATTTTTTGTTACGAAAAAACGATCTTAAAATTTCAGAGATTCAACAGGAGTATGTGATATTACAGGCCACGGCAACAGCTGATGAACTGGAAGCTTTAACTGAAAAATTAAATCCATTGGGGCTGATCGAATTTGTAAGGAGTTCTGGTATTGCAATGGTAAAATCCGGCGGAGGATTTGTTGCGGAAATTTAGGAAAAGAGATGTTTTCTTATTTTTATTCCCTTTTTTTCTTGTTGAAAGTTGACAAAGAGCTGAAATATCCGGATAAAGGAAGTTTTAATCCTGATGTAGATAAGACGATATTTTAAACAGAATCAGCCCATTGTTTTGCAATGCGCTGATTTATTATAAATGTAAACGTTATTTTATATTATTCATTTGACGGTTTTCCAATCGTAGCCAGAATTCCTCCGTCAACATAAAGAATGTGCCCGTTTACGAAATTGCTTGCTTTTGAAGACAAAAAGATGGCAGCACCTTGTAAATCTTCGGGATCTCCCCAACGGTTTGCGGGTGTTCTGCTGATAATAAAATCATTAAACGGATGTCCGTCTACGCGGATGGGAGCTGTTTGGCTTGTTGCAAAATAGCCAGGCCCAATTCCGTTGGTTTGAATATTGAATTTAGCCCATTCTGTAGCCATATTTTTGGTTAGCATTTTCAAACCGCCTTTTGCAGCTGCGTAAGCACTTACAGAGTCTCTGCCTAGTTCGCTCATCATCGAACAGATATTGATGATTTTTCCTCCACCACGTTCAATCATTCCTTTTGCTACATTTTTTGAAACTATGAACGGACTGATTAAATCTACGTTGATTACTTGCGCAAAATCTTTAACTTCCATTTCGATAATGGGAGTTCTTCTTATAATTCCGGCATTATTAATCAAAATATCGATTGGTGCGACTTCGGCTTCGATTTTATTGATTGCGACGATTACGGCTTCTTCATCGGTTACATCAAATAAATAGCCATACGCTTCAATTCCTTCAGATTTATATTCTTCGATAGCTTTATTCAAAGCCTCTTGTGAAAGATCGTTTACCACAATTTTTGCACCCGCATGTCCAAGTCCCATCGCCATTGCCATTCCTAATCCGTGAACTCCTCCCGTAATTAAAGCTGTTTTTCCAGTTAAATCAAATAAGTTAATTGACATTTTTTTGTTTTTTAGTTAATAGTATTCTTCGTTTTTGTTTTAGTTATTTTATGCTAATGCCAAGCGGGTTTTTAAGTTCTTCATTAAATTGATTTAAATAATCAAACCATTGTTTTGAAGTCGTAATTTTTCCTGCTTTGTCCCAAGCTGCACCAGCATAATAAACAATTGGTTCGTTCGTTTTTACACTAGTTTTAGCTAATAATTGTTCTTTATTAACCGACATGCTTTCAGCCGGAATAGTAAATATGGAACCCACAGCTGTTGTACCATCTTTATCAAAAGTAGGTTCCCAATAGCCCAAAATTCCTTGCTGTTCGTTTAGTGAAATCACCCCCGGTTTATCTCTTCGAATAATACCCACAACAACCGGTAAAGGCTTACTGTCATTAAAAGTGTATACATTTTCAATACGATTTAGTTGAGAACCCGCATCAATAGAAATCGTCTTGATAGCCTGAACTTTAATTCCGCCCGCATTCCAGCTGTCATAAATTAATTGAAAAGTAGTACGAAGCGGACCATTATCTAAGATTTTCCATTGATGGTAATTACCCGAATAACGAATCGTATCTTTTATAAAAGGAGCCATATTTCCAGCACCTAAAGTATATCCAACATGATAATAATCTAGTCCGTCGCCGTGATCGATATGGTAATCGTTGCGTTTGTAACGGTCATTCAGAACAAGTTTAGAAGTGCTTTTAACCCAAACATCAAAACCATAAGCATCGCCATCTGTTTTCTCTAAAGCTTTGCCATACGCACGAAAAGCAATTTTATCATTTTCCCAGGCAAAATCATCTAATCTTTCAGGAACAAATCGGGCATAAGTTTTGGAGGCAAATTTTTCTGGTTTTCCTTTTTGAATGAAAAGCTGCAGCGAACTTTTGGCTTTAAGATCTATTTGAACCAATAAATTTTGAATAGCAGATTGGCCCCGATGTTCCAATTGAAACGGAATCTGCTTTTTTGTTCGACTATTAATAACCACAAAATTGGCTGTGTCAATCTGCGGATAGGAGCGCAGTATATTTTCCCATTTTATGGCCGTAACAGCTTCTTTTCTATTAATTGTAGCATTGTTTGTAATGGTAATAGTTGTTTTGTTTTGCGCATTAATATTTGCTGGCAAAACAGCAAGCATTAAAAAGAAAAAGTGTAAAAATTTCATGAGATTTATTTTGATAATTTTATGAATAAATACTTTGAGTTAAGACATAGTTTGGGCTTTCCGAATACAAAATGATATTTTCGGACAGGATTTATAATTCTTAAAAATTGATTTTAAAAAGTTAAGAAGAAGAGAATGTTTTTTGCATTAGTAAAATAGTTATGTTGTAGTTAGTTTTCTTTTGTATTTTCCAATCGAGCCAAATATTCGCTTGGCATGCATCCGTAATGTTGTTTAAAGGCGGTCGAGAAATAAGAAGGCGAGTTAAAACCGCACATATACGTAATTTGCGCGATCGTATAACGCTTGCTCTGCATTAATTCGACAGCTTTCTTGAAACGGATTCTCTTTATAAAATCCATTGCAGATTCGCCTGTAATTGCTTTCAGTTTAATGTAAAGATTAGAACGGCTCATTCCGATTTCACGACTGAAATGATCCACAGTAAACTCAGAATCTGCCAAATGATCTTCGACAATGCGAATGGCTTCTTTTAAAAATTCTTCATCCAAAGTATTAAAAGCAATATTTTCGGGAACCATTTCTTTTCCAACAGAATAATATTCTTTTAAACGCTTACGCGAACGTAGTAAATTGGTAATTTTTGCGGCTAATAACGGTGTCGAAAATGGTTTTGTAATATAATCATCGGCACCCATTTCAAGACCTTTAATCTGTTGGCTTGTTTCGTTTCGTGCCGTTAGAAGCATAAGCGGAATATGCGAGGTATTGATGTTCTGTTTAACGCGTTTACAGAAGTGCAAGCCATCCAATTCGGGCATCATGACATCGCTGATAATTAAATCAAAAGGATTAATTTCTAATAAATCTAATGCCATTTGTCCATTAAAAGCCACTGTTACATCATAAGTTTTACTGAAATAATCCTGCAAATAGTCCAGAATTTCTTTGTTGTCATCAACAATAAGCAATTTGATTGGCTGATTGCTGTCGATTATTTCATTTTCTTCTTCAATTTCAATTTCATTCTCCAATTCATTATCGGTAACAATAGACAAATCGTATAATGATTCTTCAATCTGCGGATCATTTTTATAAACCACATCTAGAATCGGAATCGCAACGGTAAAGGTACTTCCTTGTTCTTCGGCACTTTCAGCACTAATTTCGCCATGATGTAATTCTACCAGACGTTTTGTAAAAGCCAATCCAACACCAGAGCCCAAATTCATTTCTCGGTTGTTTACCTGATAAAAACGATCAAATACTTTTGATAAATTTTCATTACTGATTCCAACCCCCGTGTCAGCGACTTTTATTTGTACCGTGTCATTTTTCTTCAATAATTCAACGTGAATGCTTTGTCCTTCTTTGGTATATTTAAAGGCATTTGAAAGCAAGTTAAACAAGATTTTTTCCATCGCATCTTTATCAAAATAAAATACAAGCTGAGGTTCTGCTGAATGAAATGTATAATGAATGTTGTTTTTTTCTGAAAGCGGTTTAAACGATTCGAAAATTTCCTGCGTAAAACGGACAATATCACTTTTGCCAACTTTTAATGGGCGTGTTCCCATTTCGGTTTTTCGAAACTCAAATAACTGATCCACCAGATTGTAAAGTCGTTTGGCATTAATAAACATTAATTCGTGTTTCTTTTTAGTGATTTTATCAGCAAAAGGCATTTTTATTAATTCTTCTAAGGGCGCTAATATCAAAGTTAAAGGCGTTCTCAATTCATGTGATACATTAGTAAAGAAATCCATTTTTATCTGGTTAATGTAGCTTACTCTTTCTTTCTCAATTCGCTCCAATTTTAACTGCTGAACGGCTTGTATTCTTTCTTTAATAATTTTAAAACCGATATAAGCTGCTGTACCAATAATAGCTAGCAATAACAGTGAAAACCAGATCGTTTTATACCAAGGCGGAAGAATTATAATAGCTAAACTTCGTACTGCGCTCATCTCGCCATTTGGCCCAACAGCTTTAATTTGAAAATTGTATTTTCCTGCAGATAAATTGCTATAGCTTACCTTTAAGTCATCGGTTCTTTGCCATTCTTTGTCAATACCTTCCAATTTATAGAAATAGTAAGTTCTGTTCGAAGAAATATAATTAAACGTATTAAAAAAGATACTGAACTGTTTGTATTCCGGACCAATTTCCAGTTCCTTAACCTGATCAATATGTTGTTCTAAAATATCGGTTTCATCGTCTACGGCAACGGTTTTATTTAAAACTTCCAAAGCTGTAAAACTTAATTTTAAAGGAAGCGGACTCTGTTTAATCATTGACGGGTAGAAATAAGAAACACCTTTTATGCCACCAAAAAGCAGCATTCCGTCTTTGGCTTTGCAAAAAGAATAATCATTAAACTGTTTATTTTGTAAACCGTCGCTTTCATCAAAAGTCTGAACAGAACCTTTGTCTGGATTAAATTTGATTAATCCTGTGTTGGTAGAAATCCACAAGTTGTCCTCGTCGGGAATAATTCCGTAAATGGTTTCTTTAAAGAAATCTTTTCTGGCTTTAAAACTGATAAAAGACTCCTGTGCTTCATCATACAATCGTAAACCTTCACGCGTGCCAATCCAAATGCGGTGTTTTTGATCTTCGGTAATGCAGTTTACAATATCATCGCTTAATTTTCCGTGACCGATGTTGCCAAACAATTGTGTTTCAGGATAAAAAAGCGTTACGCCGTTTGTAGTTCCAATCCAGATTCGTTTTTTGCTGTCTTCGAATAAAAATGTAATATCATCTGATGTTGGCCTTTTTCCCGCTTTATCCAAATGAATATGAGTAAAGGTTTTGGTTTCAGGATGAAATTGATCCAGTCCAGATCTGGTTCCGACCCAGATTCGGCCTTTAGAATCTTTTAAAATACTATATACCAAATTGCCCGCAATACTATTCGGATTGTTTTCGTCGTGGCGAAAGCGCTGTGCCGAACCCGTATTCGGATTTAAAACATTCAATCCGCCGTTGTGTGTGCCGACTAAAACATTTCCGTTTCCGTCAAATTCAATGGCTTTAATGTTATTCGAACTTAAACTATTCGGATTGTTTTCATTATTAGAAAAATAACTGATCGTGTTGGCATTTTTATTCCAATAATTGAGTCCTTTATCGTTGCTGCCAATCCAGAAATTACCTTTTGGATCTTGTTTGATAACGCCAATTACTTCGTCATTTAAAGATGGTTTGCCTGAGTTCTGGCTTAAAAGATTAAACTTAATATCGTTTTTATGATAATAGTTCAGACCGCCGTAATAGGTTCCTAACCAGATTCCGTTTTGTTTGTCTCTAAAAATACAACGCACCGAATTCTGACTGATGGTATACGGCTGCGCTATTTGATGTGAATAATTGCTGAACGAATTGTTTTTGGGATTAAAGATGCTCAGCCCTTTAAAAGTGCCAAACCACAAGTTTCCTTCGGTATCTTTATTGATGCATCGAATATTATTATCGGCTATGCTGTTGTTGCCAGAATTGTGTAGGAGAGAAGTAAGTTGTCCGTTTTGGGCATCATATTGTATTACGCCTTCACCTTCTGTAGCAATCCATAATTTTTTACCTTCAATAAAAACATCATTGATATATGGTTTTTTTGAATTCAGATTAATTTTGGAAAGCTGATGCGATTTTGAATTTAATTTGAAAAGTCCAACATCTGTCCCCAATAAAATCTGTTGCTGCCAAACGCCGATATAAGCGATTTTTTTGATTTCATGCGAAGAAGCATTAAACTTTATTTGGATAAAATTTTTCTCATTTGGAGAAAGCACAAAAACATCGCCAGCAATCGAAGAAGCCCAAACGCGATGTTGAGAATCTTCTGTAATAGAAGAAATATACCATTCGCCAATATTTCGCGGAAGCGGATAATTGGTAAAACTGTCTGTATTGTAATTGTAAACGCTAATGCCTTGATTTCCGCCAACCCATAATTGTCCTTTATGGTCGGTAAAAAGACTTCGAATGTAATACGATTGCAGACTGTTTTTAGCGTCTTTAATGGGTCTGTAGACTTTAAAACCTTTACTGTCATACCGATTTAATCCGTCTTGCGTTCCAATCCAGATAAAACCCAAAGTATCTTGTTTAATGGCAAAAACAGAACTTTGTGACAAGCCTTTATCTACCGAAATCGTTCGGAAATAGCGATCTTGCACCTGCGCATAACTTTTTGTTGCAAAAAGAGTGATGTAGAAAAACGTAAAAAGGACAATCGTTTTCTTCATAAAGGTTTGAATTATAATTTGTTGTTTGGTTTTCTTTTTGTTTTAAGCGAACTTAAAGCTCTAATTTAAACAAAAAGAAAACACTTTATTTTTTAATTTTTATCGTATTTGGCTACATCCGGCAACTCGTCTACAACTTCTTGTTGGTTTACTTTAGAGTTGTACGTTTCTAAGAGTATCGAACTTCCTGCAATTTTTGGAGTATATTTTTTTCCTTCAAATTGAATAGGAAGATTTCCATAACTAAACATTGATTTTACGCTATTTCCCGTAATTTGAAGCGCAGCTGTTTTTTCGCTGTTTAATTGTACTTTAATAGTCCAGTTTCCGACTTGTAAATTGGTTAAACCATCTTTATTTGAAACAGTTTTAATGACTTCTGTTTTGCCATCTTTGATTTGAATAATGGTCAGAAAGCGAAATTTTTGTTTTGGTTCTGATGTGATTCCGGCATGCCATTGATTTTTAAAATCTTTAATTTGGCCTTCGTCGTTTGTGACTTTATTCCAATTGACAGCAGCTTCAAAGAATGTATCATGAACAGCCATTTTCAACGGACTTTCAGCATAAACATTTGTGCTAACATTTCCTAAATCGGTTTTTACCATAAATTGCTGTTGGTTAGAATTTGCTGCGTTTTGACCTTCAATGGTATAATAAGGGCAATGAAATTGGGTTGTCCATTTTACAGGAGTTTTGGCTTCCAGTTCATCATACAAAACAATGTATCCGCCTTCCAATTGCAGCATATGTCTTCTGTATAAAGTGACTCCAGATTCGCCGTAGCCATTTTCTTTGCTTGGAACTACTTTAATTTGTTCAAATCTATTGAGCCAAAATTCACTTTTTATTTCGCCATATGCATTGCTGGCATCACCCAAAGCATATTGAATATGTTTTCCTGAAATTGCTCTCGGAATCCAGCCGTAACCTTCTTCACCAATTTTTTGGTTTAAACTGTCGGCTAGAATAGTATTATAGGCTTTTGAAGATCGGTAATATAAGAGATTATGCTTGTCGCTAAAGTTGCTGTAATAACCCGTTCCGCCAAAAATCACTTTTCCTTTGTAATTGATAGTGAACGCATTTTGTGAAGCGTGACCATGCCCAGAAGAACCAAACGGACTGCTGAACAAATAACTGCTTAACGTTTTGTCGGCATTTGCCAAATCTTCGTGCATGGCAACTACACCAACATCTGCAAATTTGCGTGTTTTGGGTAAATCTGTTGGAGACGAAACAGGTAAATTTCGGTTTGGTTTGAAATTTAAAAGCCTGAAAAGAAGAAAATCATCTGTGCCGTGATAATAGTTAGGATAATCTCTTTTGATTCCGTCAACGTACCAATTTAAGTACGGATTGTCTATTTTATAAGTTAGTGCATCTGCAAACCAAGCTTCGCCTTTTACGATGTATGGAATATTTTCCCACATGTCGCCAATGGCAGTGCTAGCCGATTTGTTCGGATGTGTGTACAACATATAATACGGCAGATTTTGCATCCATGGCAATTTGAAATAATCGACACCGCTAAAATCGCCAAACATCTGAGACAGATAAATAATCGATTTAAAATTAACTCTGAAATAGCCGTTTCCTTCATGCCATCCGCCGTCTGTTGTGCCTAAAACCGGAAAACGTGCCGACCAGACTTCATACATATACGTAAGCCATTCTTTTGCTTCGGGAACATCGTTAATAACGGCAACGGTTGCAATAGCAAGGTTTCGCATTGTAATTTGCCAAACGTGATTATCGCTTACATGCAATTCGAAACGGTTTGGCAAATGATCGTAAACTCTTTTGGCTCTAAGTTTTATTATGTTTTTAAAAAGTTCTTTTTCCTCAGGAGATAAAAAATCATATCCCGCATCGTAAAACCAGCCTAAAGCTTCGAGAACAGCACCGCTTGTAAAATCATCACCCGTTGCCAATCCGTTTGGGTTCATGTTGGCAATGTTTAAAGCTCTTCGTTTAGCGTCTAAAATAAAACGCTTGTCTTTAGTCAATTGATAGGCAATGCATAAATTACGAACAGGATTGCCAACGGCATCACCAAAACCATGATACATTCTTTCAACAATAATCTTTTTTTCTAAAGAATTTTTTCCTGTCGTATCAATAACGCGTTGCGGTTTCTCGGTTGGAAGAGGAGCCAGCATTAATTTTTCCGCGAAAGCGATAAACTTTTTGGCCTCTGGATTATCTAGATTATTTTTATAAAAATCTTCGCCAATAGTTCGCATATCCCATAAAATAGGGTGTGCGCCTTCATTTCGTTTTAAAACTTCGCTCACAGGCGGAGAAACTTTTTGGTTTTTATATTTCGAATCAATAACAAAATCGTAAGTTGGCGACCAAGTCCATTGATTGCTGTTTTTTAAGGCATAAGCATATTTCCAATACCATTTTCCAGATTTTAAAGCCTGATGTAGAGGATAAACCGCCCAACGTTGTTCGTTGCTGGCAATTAGATCTTTAGTAAAGTTTTTATCGCTGGCCAACATCACTTTGTAACGCACGTTTCCAATATTTGGATCTTCGGCAATTTCACTGCCGCTTTCCATTGGTTTAACCATTTCTTTGCCATTTGTTCCAGGCCAAAGAAGGGCAGGAGCGTTGGTAGGAACCGTTATTCCGTTGACGGGATAAGGCCATTCGCGCACTCTTGAATGTAATTTTTCAGCGGTTAATTTGATAACAGCCTCTTGTTTCTGACTGAAAACAGAAAAGACAGTTAAAATTAACGATACTGTATATATTTTTTTCATCATCATTTTTTGTGTTGAATGATTTTATAATCCAGATTGAAAAGAATCGCCGTTCTTTTTGCACCATTGTTTTAAATAACGGCGCATGGCGAGAAGTTCTTTTTTATACGTTTTATTTACGGCTAGATTGGTAATTTCACTTGGGTCGGTTGATAGATTGAAAAGCTGTTCTTTTAAATCGCCTTTGTTGTAAACAATATATTTTAAGTTTTGAGTAATAACAGCACGTCCGCTTATGTTTAAGAGTTCTTCATTGTCGGCAAAATCGGTTTCGATAACCAAAGTGTCGCGAAGTTTTAGCGCGGGATTCTCTATTTTTTTGCTCAAATCAATGCCTTTTAAATAAGGTGGTTTTGAAACTCCTGTAAAACCGCAGATTGTCGGAATTAGATCTGTTCCGTTGCAAACCAGCATTTCATCTGTAGTAGGTTTCCATTGTCCAATTTTTGAAATAATAAACGGAATTTTTGCCGATTCTTCATATAAAATCTGCTTCTGGTTCCAGCTGTGTCCGGCATAACCGTCGCCATGATCGGCAGTAAAAACGATAATGGTATTTTTTTCGATGCCGTATTTTTTTAGCGAAGCCAAAACCATTTCGATATAACCATCTACTTTTTCAATTAAACGATTATAAGCCCAACGGTATTGACGCCATTGATCGGGTGTCCAGTTTACGGTTGGATACGTTCTAAAGCTTACTTTTTGCTGATCGCGAACAATCTTGGGTTCGTGCTCTGGAATTTTCCAATTGGCAGGCAAAGGTGGACATTGATCTGCAGGCGGAGCGCTTTCTAAAACATCCATCTTTAAATCTTCTCCGCGCGCCCATTCGCAAATGTCATGCGGATTTAAGAATGAAGCGACTAATAGAAATGGCGTATTTTTATTTTCTTTTATAAATCTAGCACAAAAGGAAGGTGTTGCAGCATCGTTGTAATCCTGAAAATTAGTATTTTCGATATATTCAAAACCGTGCTGACTTTTTTTGGAAGTTGGAACGGGTAAATGCCATTTTCCAACGTAACCTGTTTTGTATCCTCCGTTTTGGAAAATTTTTCCCATCATGAGTAAATCATCAGGCCATTGTCCGTCTTTTTCTGGAGCATTTCCGATAAAACCAGTTTCATAGGGCATTTTTCCGCTCATTATTGCCGAACGTGAGGGTGAGCACAAAGGTTGTGCGCAATAAGCCTTAGTAAATCGAACGCCGTTTTGAGCCAGTTTGTCCATTGCCGGCGTATGCAGATTTGTGTTTCCGGCATTGCTCATGGCATCAGCGGTCTGCTGATCGGTCATAATAATTAGAATATTCGGGCGATCAGTATTTTGGGCATGATTTGATAACGGAATATGTAGAATTCCGAAAAGGCACCAAACGAATATGTTTTTTTTAAATATCATATCTATTTTTAAATAGCGTATTCTTGATTTTATTAAAACGAAAGTACTTATCCTTATTCTTTTTGACTTTTGAATTTGTTTAAAAGACTATTGGTTTTATCTAAAATAATATTTTTTCATTCTTAAAATAGTTAATGCAGAACCTAAGTCCTGCATTAACTTCCAAAAAAGAACGGTTTCTAAATAGTTAGTAAGCACTTAGCAATTAGATTTTATAACCTCGTTGTGTGAAATGTAACCAGATTTAATTTTAACACATAGAAATAATAGATTTTAGTTTTAAATAAAAAGGTTAAAGAAAAAACTAGTTTTCACACATAGCTAAGCTATGTTTAACCCGTTGGGTGAAATTACATTTAAAAATGCTCCCTTGAATAAAATAGCACGCGGATAAAACGGATTTACTTCGTAAAAACGCGGACAAAATCGGATTTTTAAAAAAAAAACTCTTTATACAAATCCGTTTTTATCCGCGTTTTCGTGATAACGAATCTGTCTAATCCGCGTCAAAATTTATACTATTTTAATTGCATCCAATGGGTTATGTTTATTTAAAAAAGTGAAACGACTTTTTTATGGACAAGAAAAGCTATTGTTTCTATGTGTTAAAATTAAATCTGGTTACATTTCACCCAACAGGTCTTTTATAGATATTTAGTACTTCGGATTTTGGCGTGTGATACTTTTATTTACGTCAGTTTCATTTTGCGGGAATGGATATAACTCATGTTTTCCTGTTACAAAATTGGTGATTGAAGGATAAAAGTAAGTTGGACGTATTTGTTTTACGGCCGCACTAGTTTCTGCCAATTTATCAGCTAGAATTCCCCATCTTATTAAATCTGCTCTTCGCATTCCTTCAAAAGAAAGTTCCCAAGCTCTTTCTTGCTGTAAAGCTTTTAAGAATGCTACTTTATCAAGTCCCGTTGGCAGATTCATTTCTGCTGCTGTTGGTTTTGGCAATAATCTCGCTGTTGCTGTTGCTCCAGAACCTTTTCCGTCGGTGCTTGTAATCGTTACTGTTGGAACAGAAGTATAGCCGTCCCCAGAACGAAGCATGCCGATAGTATTCACTCCTCCGCTGGCAAGATTAATTACTGCCGCTGACGCATCGGTTCCGCCACCGCCTGTAATTTGAATAAGTACATTGGCAGCGTTTGTATATCCAGTTCCTTTGGTTTTTATATCGATGGCAATTCTGCTTCCTTGAATATCGCCTCCAAAAGCTCTTTTGCGAACTTGGTTTACAGCTTCGTAAGCCAATGCATTTGGTCCTTCGTTTAATTCGTTTTCAACTTCGGCACGCATTAAAAGCAAGTCCGAATAACGCATAATGACCCAATTTACGTGTGTATAAACTCTTTCTGCTGTTGCATTAGTCATAAATTCTCTGCTCCATTTTGAAACCGTCCATCTTTCATCCTGATTGGTTGTTAGAAGCGCTACTTTATTCCCAAGATTATTGATCTGATAAGTTGCAATCGAGAAATCTCTTCTTTGGTCTGCGGCATTAAAACTGCTATAAAATGGTTTCGGAACTAAACATCTCGCAATGTTTGAAGGGTAAACGCCATTTGCAGTTGTAGGCCCGTTAAAATTACCAATCCATGAGGCATTGCCAATATTTCCAGCTGGATTGTAAAATGCTACTTGAAATATATTTTCGGTAGGTTCTAAAACATGCTGGCATTGGTTTTTAAACACTTTAGAATAAGAAGGATTCAATTTGTATGGATTTTGCGCCATAACATCGTTGATTTCCTTTTGTGCAATTTTATAATAGTCTTTATAATTGGCAGGACGTTTTATAACTCCGTCTGCACCTAATGAAAATCCTCCTGCAAATAGCGCAACTCTTGCCAACATCGATTTTGCGCCCCACTTATTAATGCGCTCGTCTGTTGGAAGCGATTCTGGCAATAGTAAAGCAGCTTCCTGCATGTCTTTTATAATCTGAGTATAAATTTCCTGACGATCTACCAAAGCACCGCTAAGTTTGTCTCCCGATTGTGAACTTTTTGTTTTGAACGGAACATCTCCCCATAAACGCACCAGTTCTGAATAGTAAAATCCGCGAAGGAATTTGGCTTCTCCTAGAAAGCGGTTTAATTGCTGTTTTTGAGTTTCGGTTCCGTTAGTGAACAAGTCCATTTGCGGAATTCTTTCTATCACGACATTGGCTCTGTCAATTCCTTCATACAGTTTGCTCCAAGCCGCATAAAAAGTATTGGTTTGAGAAATTCCCTGATAATGTGCAATAGTACGCCAATCATCGGCACCAATTCCGCTCATTTGTTCAATATCGGTATCGGCATCAAAAATCAAAGAAATATTCCAGCCATAACTGTCCATAGACGACATGGCTTCGTAAACGCCCAATGTTGCCATGTTGGCTTCATTTACATCAGAGAAAAAATTGGCTGTTGTAAAGTAAGAATAGGGTGTAACTTCTAAATCTTTATCACAAGAATTAAGTGGCAATAGGAGACAGGTAATCCCTGCTAAAACAATTGCTTTGCGTGAAAATATATTGTGTTTCATTTTTCTAAACTTTAAATTATAATGAAATATTTAATCCTGTAACAAAAGATTTGCTTCTAGGATAAGCGCTAAAATCTACTCCTCTTGTAATCGCATTATTCAGCACATTTACTTCTGGATCGTAACCTGAATATTTGGTAAATACATATAAATTATAAGCTGTGAAATAAATTCTTAGGTTTGAAATTTTAGATTTTTGCAACCATTCTTTTGGTAAAGTATAACCAAGGCTTATGTTGTTGATTCTTAAAAACGAACCGTCTTCTATAATATCGCTGTACAAACGTCCTGTTGTATTACCATTAAAAGCTGCATACTTTTTACCAACATTTAGAGCCGCTAGTTCATCAGGATCGGTTACACGTTGTCCTGCCGCATTTATAGTAGTCCATCTGTCTGCGTAAATCGCAAAAGTGTTTAAGTTATCTAAGTTTAATCTCGAATTGTTTAATACATTGGCATTGTAAATATCGTTGCCTACAGTAAAATCTAAGAAAACACTCAAATCAATTCCTTTGTAGCTAAAAGTATTATTAAGACCACCCGTATATTTTGGGTTTGCATTTCCGATAATAGTTCTGTCCAAATCGTTGATTACACCATCAGGTTTTCCGTCAGGCCCATTAATGTCTTTGAATTTGATAAAACCAGGCTGAACCACGATATTATCACTAGGAACGCCAGATTTTAGCGTGTATACTTTTGTTGTGGCATTATAATCAAAATCGCTTACCTGATATAAACCGTCGCTTACATAACCGTACATCGTTCCAACAGGTTTTCCAACTTGAAGAATGTAGTCGTTTTTATCGGTATAACTATTGGTAAGCAACGAAGTTTCTCCTTCGCTTAAGGCTAATACTTTTGTTTTATTAAAAGCAATATTAAAAGTAGTGTTCCAGATAAAATTGTCATTTTTAATGTTGATGGTATTCAATGTAAATTCTAAACCACGGTTAGAAGTTGCTCCAATATTCTGAAACTGTTTTTTGAAACCAGAACTTGCAGGAACTCTTGTATTGTAAAGCAAGTCTTTAGATTTATTCTCGTACAATTCTGTTGTTAAGGAGATTCTTTGTTTAAAAAATCCTAAATCAAAACCAATATTGGTCGATTTTGTAGCTTCCCACTTTAGGAACGGATTTGGAAGGTTATTTTGAAAAGCTGTAATAACCGTTTGGTTGTTTAACGGATAAGATCCTGAATTAAAAATACCCAAAGCAGCATAATTGGCAATTCTGTTGTTTCCTGCTTCACCATAACTCAAACGAAGTTTTAAGTCTGAAAACGCAGGAAGTTTTTGCATGAAATTTTCTTCGATAATTCTCCATGCAAAAGAGGCAGATGGGAAATAACCCCATTGGTTTTCGGTTCCAAATTTAGAAGAACCATCAGCTCTTAAACTGGCAGCAAATAAATACCTGTTTTTGAATGAATAATTGGCTTTTCCGAAGAAAGAAAGCAATTTATCGTCTTCTGCAAAAGTGGTCGGAATTCCGGCAATGGTTCCCAACTGTAATTTATCCCAGCTCAAGTTTACATTCGGAAAAGCCGATGCTGTTGCAGTTACCCCTTCGTTATAATTGTAAATGTATTCCTGACCCAAAGTAGCGTCTAGTTTATGAATTTTGTTGAAAGTATTCGTATAAGTTAATACGTTGTTGTAGTTTAAACGAGTGCCAATATTATGCGTTACACCACCATTTGCACCACCTGATCTAATGGCTTGAATGCCTCGAGAATCGTTGAAAAACTTGCTTTTATTGCTGGTGTCTGTATAACTTACCAGTCCGCGGTAAATTAAGTTTGGTGTAATATTGTATTGCAACTGCAAGCTCATATTGATTGCTCTGTTTATAGCTTCTCTTTTTTGGCTGTCAATTGTAATAAGCGGACTTTGGAATGTTGGAGAATCCTGATTATCTAAAGGATCAACTTCTAAAGTTTTAAGATCTTCATCAGATCCATTTTTTCCAATTGTTGGTCGGTATTGCAATAAATTCTGAAGCATGCTCAATCTGGCATTTCCTCCATCAGAAGTAGAAAGTCCAGTAATTTTCTGATTCGAATAATTTACAATGGCGTTTACAGAGAATTTTTTACTGATATTGTTGATTACATTCAGTTTTACGATATTTTTTACAGAACCCGTTCCAAGCATAATTCCTTCATCATCATTTATAGAATAAAACGCATTGTATTTTGTATCGTTTTCGCCTCCGCTAATGCTTATTTTATGGTATTGATTTACAACAGCATTCCCAAAAACTTCATCTTGCCAGTTGATTCCTTTTCTGTTTTTATAAAGTCCTTCCAATTCATCATAAGTACCGTAAGCGTTTACAAACTTTTGCATTCTGGTATCGTCTGTTGCAGCTTCATAAATTAATTTAGTATAATCATAAGGATTCATGACCTCAAGTTCTTTGGCAATTGTTTTAATACCGCCATAAGTATCGTAGCTAATGCTTAGTTTGCCACCTTTCGCTTTTTTAGTGGTTACCAAAATTACTCCATTAGCACCCTGAGCACCATAAATAGAAGTCGATGCGGCATCTTTTAAAACATCCATAGATTCAATATCCATAGTGTCCAAAAAGCCTAATCCTCCCGTTTGTGCAACTCCGTCGACCACATACAACGGTTCGTTGCTTTGCGTGATAGAAGTTCCGCCTCTAATTTTTAAAGAAGGTTCAGAACCAGGAGTTCCGTCAGACATCGTTACTTGCATACCTGCAATACGTCCTTGTAATGCCTGCGCTACGTTTTGCACGGGAACTTTGGCAAGTTCCTGACCTTTTACAGAAGAAATAGCTCCCGTAAGATCTTTTCTGGCTTTTGTGCCATAACCTACAACTACAACTTCATCTAAATTATTTGCATCGTCAATCAATTTGGTATTGATTTGCGTTCTATTTTTAACTTGCTCTTCTTTAGATTTTGTTCCAATAAAAGAATACACAAGTATGGCATTTGCATTTACCTTAATCTGATAATCTCCGTCCATAGAAGTTACCGTAGCATTTTTAGTTCCTTTTTCGGTAACAGTAGCTCCCGGCATTGGCAGATTTTGAGCATCGGTTACTTTACCTGTTACAGTGATTTTATCCTGCCCATACATCATCTTACATGTGGTTAGCAGTAAGAATAAAAATATAATCCTTTTCATAATTTTGCTTTAAAAGAGGAATAAGCATTAAATCAAATTCCTGTTGATAGTATTTTAAGTTGGTTTTGGTTTTGTTTAATAAATCGCCACTGAATGTTTGTATCGATGCTGTGGAGAAAATTATAACAATTAATTAACTTGAGAAAAGGGGCAGGGGAATTTTACGTTTGGTAAACAGATATATTTTATCTAATAATCTGGTCATGTTTTTTGTATTGGTCATGTTTTCTGATTTTTAATTGAAACAAATATAGAAATCGGGCTTCCATGACAGTTTTGAATGCGTCCAAAATACTATTGAATTTGATTAATACAATATTTAAAAGCCTTTAAAATCAGGGTGTAAGTTGATTTTAGCTGTAATTTGAAGTATTAATTTTCGACGCAAAGCTACTAATTACAGTCAATCTCTATATCGTTTGCGTAAAAATTATAGGTTAGGACAAATGAAATAAAATGTTACGTAAAATGATCTTTAAAGACTTTAATTTGAATATGAGATTTACGTTTGTAAAAAGAGTTTCAGATTAATCTTATTAACCTGTTGGGTGAAATTAAAAATATTTGCTTTAACATATAAAAACATAGCCGGTTGAAACCTTGGTACGCAACGATAATCGCTTCTCTTTGTGTACCCAAGGTTGAAACCTTGGGCTATATTGATTTAGGATCTCACTTTTAAATTATCAAGAAAAAGCTTTAAACCAATAAAAAAAGCGTCTAAAATTTTACTTTTAGACGCTTTGAAGAAGTATAAATGCTTAATTTAAACGAGTTTTAATTTCGCTTTTCTTGCCATCAATTAGAATTGTTAAACTGATAATTCCTTTCTCGAAATCATTGTCCTTATTCGGCTGGATTTTAATTTCTGGTGCTTTGTCTGCGAAAGGATAAAGAATGCTAATGAACTGTTCTGTTTTTGTATCGTTTTTGGCTTTTTCGAAAACAAATGCTGGTCTAGCTATTTCTTTCGCGTAAGCGTAAGAGACTTTACCCGTTTCTTCGTTTAGCGCAATTTTATCTGTATTTAAAGATTGAATTAAAAGATTATTTCCGTCTTCATAAGCTGTGTACACTTTGTTGTTTGTTTTGTCGAAAACAGGCTTGCTGTCTTCTTTTAATTGAAAATGAACGCCTAGTTTTCCCGTGGCATTTCCGATAGCTTTATCTATTATTAAAAAATAGGTATTATCAATAAACAAAACACTTCGCTGATGGTTTAAATTGGCATAACTTGGGTTGGTATACGTTAAAATATCCAAGTTTTTGCCTGTTTGCCACTTGTTCTGATCTGCTTTGGTAATCACCATATTCTGATCGTCTAAAGTTAGCGTACTGTGTACTTTGGTCTGACGATACCAATTTCTTTTTTTAGTAACTTCTTCGTCTCCGCTATAAATGTAACAGCCTGTATCTGGAGTAAAGTTTCGGCCTTTAATCCAAAGTTCAAAAGTTCCGTTGTCTGGCTGCGCGTGAAACTCTGCTGGCGGTCCGGCTTTTACAATCATTACGGTTGCTTTATCCTTCCAACCATTTCTAAAAGTATAAAATCCGCCATTTGGCAATGCATTAGACAGATAATCGGGTAACTTTCCTTCTGCGCCGTCGGTTGCAAAATATTTAATTTGGGCATTTTCAGGAAATACTTTAGACCATATTTTATATTGTTTTAATCTGCTTTCTTTTTCAACCTGCCAAGAATCGCCAAACATCGGATTGTTGTAGTTAGGAAACATCATACTTGCCGAAGCTAAAATCATTTTTTCGATGGTTTGCGCGTACGTAGCGGGAAATTCTTTTTCTACGCCAGCCATTTTAGCCGAATTATAAGCTTTCAAGAAAATATCAATACAAGCAACATGGTAAACAGGAGAAAGTTCCCACTGAATGCCGTCAGGAAGCACTTGAAGTTTTATTTCGCGATTTAGGATTTCGATTCCGCTTTTGCGCCATGCTTCAGCCTGTTTCAATTCTGGAAAAAATGCTCCAGCTCCCAAAATACGTTGTGCTTCAAACAATAAATGATTTCCTTCTTTACTATAATGTTCTGGAATATAAGCGGCTTGTTTATTATAAGAGTTTAAAAACTCCATTAAAAAAGCAGGTGTAAAGTTGGGCGAGTTTACAAATAAATTGAAGGTTGGCGGTAGGCTTTGCACACGATCTGATACTTCTAACGGACGCCAGGCAAAAGAATCGTTTTCTTTAGAACTTCCAAGAAAATTCTTTTTCTCCCAATCGCGAAATTGGGCAATCCATTCTTTGGCGTATTTTTCGTCTCCAGAACTGCGATACGCCATTCCCATTGGAAGCCACCACGTAACTCTGTGCAATTGCCAGCGGACTTCGTTGTCTTTTACTGGCCAATATTCCCAGTTAATGTCTTGTCCGTAATCATAAAAACCGTATCCTTTTTGTGGCTGAAATTTATGCACTAAAGCATTATCTGCTTTTTCCTGATTTGCTTTTCCGATTTCTTTTCCGCGAAAGCGATTTTCATCACCAGCATTAAAATCGGGATGTTTAATAGTTTTTCTAGCGCGATAATAAGAGAGTAATTCTTTTGCTGCATCATCGTATTTGGCGGCATTAAAAGAGCTATTTACTTTTTCTAAACCTTTATAATTTAGGTTTATAATAGCAAAACTTTCTTTTTTTATGGGCGTTTCTTGTGCAGTGCCAAAAAACGAAACCAAAAGGAGAAAGCATGCAGCGATGGTTTTCTTTAAACTTTTCATTTAGGTTTTTAATTAAGTGTGTTAGATAATTTGCAGTTATAATTAAAAAGCTATCTGGTTGATATTATAATACCAAAGATAGCTTTCTATATTTTTATTTTGTTGGTTGCGTTTAGATTTCAATTTTTTTAATCGTCGCATATCTCTTTAATGCCTCGAGATAATAGTAATCTGCATAATCAAGTGGCGTGTCTATTTCTGAATTATAAAGAAAAGCCCCAACGCTGTGTTTCAGTAAAAAGTAATGATTTTCTCCAGCTTTAGCCAAATAAGCATCAGAAGAAAGTGATTTTAGTATTTCTTCGGCGTAAGCTGCATATTTTTTTCCATCTTTTATCTGAGTGCTTAAATCTAACAGGGCAGAAGCGATAACTGCCGCGGCCGAAGCATCTCTTGGAGCAGTTTCTGCGGTATCTAATGCATTGTGAACGTCAAAATCCCAAACAGGAACTTTATCTTTAGGCATTCTTGGATGATTCATGATAAAAGAGGCGATATTTTCTGCCTGTTGTAAAAATTTCGGATTTTTACTGTTTGCATAACACATCGTATACCCATACAATCCCCAAGCTTGTCCACGCGCCCAAGAAGATTCGTCTGTAACACCTTGATGCGTTCCTTTCTTTATTACTTTTCCCGTTTTTGGATCATAATCTACTAAATGGTACGAGCTGTAATCTTTTCTAAAATGATTTTTCATCGTAGTTGTAGCATGTGTATCGGCAGCTTTTGCATAGTCTGGTTTATCAAACTGTTTAGCGCTCCAGTACAAATACTCCAGATTCATCATATTGTCTATAATTACGGGATAATGCAACCAAGGAAAATCCCAGGAACGGATGGTTCCTACTGTTGGGCTAAAACGAGCATAAAGATTTGCGGCACCGTCTGCCAATGCCGGAAGATAGATTTTGTCACCTGTAATTCTGTACGCATTTCCGTAAGAGCAATACAACATAAAACCAACGTCATGTGTGTTTTTGATATTTCTGATGGAATCTAAAGCAAGTGTGAATTTCTTAGCTTCTTCTTCTAAGGCTTTATCACCTGTAAGTTCATATCCGTACCATAAACTTCCCGGAAAAAAACCCGTTGTCCAGTCGGTTATTCCTGCAAGTCTTACTGTGCCGTCGGGATTAACAGATCGGGGATTTTTTCCGGGTTTGTACGTTAGTGCGGCTTTGTTTAATTGAAAATGAATTACCTCAGTAGCTTTTTTAAACCAAAGAGGAGAAGGATCATCTTGTATTGGTTTTGCAAAAGAACTTAATGTGGTAAATGAAAGTGCCAGAATTAGATTGAAGGTTTTTTTCATAGTGTAATCGGTTTATTGATACTCGGTTTTGTTGAATATCTTTAAAGCGAAATTATAAGAGACTACGAAAATCGTGTTTCAGTTTTTGATTTAAATGTTTTGAATTTGTCTAATTGCTTATTAAATTGAATATAAGAATATATATGATGTGTGACAATTTTATAACAAGAGCAGAGATGGTTTTTCTTAATGAATGTTATCAAGTATGTTTCAATAATTGATATTCTCAGACAATAGAATTAAAGTATTTAAGAACATCTTATAATGTGATAAATCCTTGCGGATGAAAAAATCGTGTTAAACTTCCATTATTTATAAATTTGGAAAAGAAAAGTCAAGATTTGTGCTAATCAATCCTGTTTCAACCCCATTAAATTTGCAAGTATAAAGGAACAATCCTCTAGTAATTGAAATCTTCCCGATGAAATTAGCTTATATTTTATTTTTACAAATCTGCCTCTTAACTATCCCAAATAGTTATAGCAATTCTATTGTAAAAAGAATAAATAGTCATGTGGCAACTGAATCAGTTCAGGGGACATTAACTGAGGGAAAAGCTAAATATGAAACAACGCTTTTAGAGTCTAGTCAGTTAAAATTTATCTTATTAGAGAATACTTCTGAAACGGAGAAATGCAGTACTTCTTTGCCTGTATCTCCACTTCATTTAAATAGCAAAAACTCAAAAGACATTTGTTTTGTTTGCACAGAAAGTATAAAACTGAACAATCAAGGAGTATTAGAACGAAATATACCTCCTTTTCGAAACATGTCAAGAAATATCCTATTTCACAGTTTAAAAATCCATCTTTAATTTCTTAAAACTGCTTAATTGAAGTTTGACGCATTGTATTCAGGATAAAAATGTATTTTTTCATTTTGAGTGAATAATTGTGTTCCTATTTTAATAGAAAGTGAAAATACACTTACGATCTATTAAGTACTCTATTTTGCAGTATATAAGACCGGTGCAGGTCTTTCTATAAAATGCACCATTTTATCCAGGTAGATTTCTATTTGGAAAGGGCAAGTATTGCCTTGACTTTCAAACCATTTTTTATTACATCTGAAAAACCATAATCGATCTAAAACAGATCAGTTATGCCGTTTTCTATGCTACACGTTATTTTTTAACTAAAAAAAATATTATGCATTTAACACCTAGAGAAATTGAGAAGCTTATGCTGCATACAGCAGGCGAACTAGCTCAAAAGAGAAAAGCCCGTGGCTTAAAATTAAACTATCCTGAAACCATTGCCCTTATAAGCAGTGAGCTTATGGAATGTGCACGAGACGGTAAGACCGTTGCCGAATTAATGCAATATGGCGCAACGCTTCTTCGCAGAGAAGATGTGATGGAAGGGGTTCCGGAAATGATTCATGATATCCAGATTGAAGCTACATTTCCTGATGGAACCAAATTAGTAACCGTGCACAACCCTGTGCGATAAGAAAAGCAACTATGATTCCAGGAGAAATTATTTTAAAAGATAGTGCTATTATTTGTAATGATAGCCGTGAAACGTTAAAGATAAAAGTTACCAATACCGGAGATAGACCAATCCAAGTAGGTTCACATTTTCACTTTTTTGAGGTGAACAGAATGATGTCTTTTGACAGAGAAAAAGCATTCGGAATGCGATTGAATATTATTGCCAGTACAGCAGTGAGATTTGAACCAGGAGAAGAAAAAGAAGTAGAATTGACTCAATTTGGCGGAACACAACATCTTTATGGGCACAACAATTTAGTAGATGGAGATTTATCTCCGCACAATAAAGCTCTTGCATTAGAACGCTTAGAAGAAGGGAAATTTAAAAATGTGAAATCATGAGTTTAGAAGTAACTAGAAAAAATTATACAAGTATTTTTGGTCCAACTGTAGGAGATCAAATACGTTTAGGAGATACAGATCTTATTATAGAAATCGAAAAAGATTTTTGCTCTTACGGAGATGAAGCCAAGTTTGGTGGAGGAAAAACGGTTAGAGACGGTATGTGCCAGTCTTCAAATGCTTTACGTGACGGAGGTGTTCTTGATTTTGTGATCACTGGTGCGACAGTTATTGACCACTGGGGAATTGTAAAAGGAGATATTGGTATCAAAGACGGAAAGATCGTTGGTGTTGGAAGAGCTGGAAATCCTGATACTATGGACAATATCACGCCAAATATGATTATTGGAGCTTCGACAGAAGTTCATGGCGGTCATGGATATATTGTTACAGCCGGAGGAATTGATACTCACATTCATTTTATCAGCCCTACTCAAATAGAAACAGCTTTATATAGCGGTATTACCACTATGATTGGTGGCGGAACTGGTCCTGCAGACGGGACAAATGCGACAACCGTTACACCGGGAAAACACAACATTAAAAGAATGTTGCAGGCTGCAGAAGCATTTCCTGTAAATGTTGGTTTCTTCGGAAAAGGAAATGTAGCTTCAGAAGCTCCAATTGAAGAACAAATTGAAGCTGGAGCATTAGGAGTGAAAATCCATGAAGACTGGGGAGCAACTCCTGCCGTGATAGACGCTTCTTTAAAAGTGGCTGATAAATACGATGTACAAGTAGCCATTCACACCGACACGCTTAACGAAGCAGGATTTCTTGAAGATACTATGAATGCTATTGCGGGTCGTGTTATTCATACTTTCCATACTGAAGGAGCAGGCGGTGGTCACGCGCCAGATATTATCAAAGCGGCAATGTATCCAAATGTATTGCCTGCCTCAACAAATCCAACAAGACCTTATACTACAAATACAATCGATGAACATTTGGATATGCTAATGGTTTGCCACCACTTGAGTCCGCAAATTCCGGAAGATGTTGCTTTTGCCGATTCACGTATACGTCCGGAAACTATTGCGGCAGAAGATGTACTTCAGGATATGGGAGTGTTCAGTATCATGAGTTCAGATTCTCAGGCTATGGGACGTGTGGGTGAAGTAATCACTCGTACTTGGCAAACGGCAGATAAAATGAGAAAACAAAAAGGATATTTGGCAGAAGATGAAGAAAATAAAAACGACAACTTCCGTGCAAAGAGATATGTTTCTAAATATACTATTAACCCTGCAATTGCACACGGAATTTCTAATTATGTTGGATCAATAGAAGCAGGCAAAATCGCTGACTTGGTAATTTGGAAACCTGCCTTATTTGGGGTAAAGCCAGAAATTATCGTAAAAGGAGGTTTTATTGCTGCAAGCAAAATGGGGGATGCAAATGCTTCTATTCCAACACCACAGCCAATTATCTTACGCAATATGTTTGGAACTTATGGTAAAGCATTAACTGAAACGGTGTTTACCTTTGTTTCTCAGGCAGGTATCGATAATAATATTGCCGAGGAATATGGTTTAGAAAAGCAATTATTAGCGGTTTCAAACTGTAGAAATATTGGTAAAGCAGATATGATTCACAACAATGCAACTCCAGAAATCATGGTCAATGCAGAGAATTATACCGTAACAATTGATGGAGAAAAAATCACCTGCGAACCTGTAGATAAACTTCCTTTAGCACAGTTATACTATCTATTTTAATAAATAACCTGTTGGCGAAAAAATAGTATAAAATTTAATTTTATCACATAGCTATGTGTGTTGAAATTAGTGAAACGCCTTTTTCTAAAGTTTAGAAAAGCTATGTTTCTATGTGTTAAAACTCATTTCGCCCAACGGATTAATAACTATTCTTCTTCTCACTGCGGCAACTTATTCCGTCGCAGTGAGTTCAGAATAAAATAACCAAAAGAATTTTATGAATACTTGGAAAATTAATTTAGAGTTAATTCTACTGTTGGTATGTGCAAGTCTAACAACGGTTCGTGCACAAAAAGGATCTTTAATGCTTTATGGTTCGTTAACTTATAAAGACAATAATAATACAGGGAGCACTTTTGCGGCAAACCCAATCGGAGTGGGATATTTCTTTAATGATCACGTCGTTGCAGGGATGAATTTTGCTATTGACCAAGAGAAAAACGCAGCAGGAAATCTTGCCGATTCTAAACACGAAATTGGTACTTTTTACAGTGATTCCTGGAATATTGGAGAACACTTTGCCATCATTGCTCAGGTAGATGCGCATTATGTATGGGGAACTACGCTTATGAATACTGCGGGATCTTATAATTATGACGGATATCTTGGAAGAATTTATCCAATTGTGGCTGTATTTCTGGGTCACGGATGGGCATTAAAAGCGAAGTTCTGTGAACTATCTTATGAAAATACGACTGGAAACGATGCAAATAAGACGAGTAATAAAACCTTTGTGGCAGGAATAAACGGGTCAACATTCGGATTAGGAGTTTCAAAAAACATCTCCCTTAAAAAATCGAAATAATGATTATACAACAGACAATAGGCAATGCAAAAACACAATCAGTTGAAGGTCTTGAGATCGATCTGCTGGAAATTGAGTGGTTTGAAACTACAAAGCGAATTCAGCGCAAGCGAACAAATTCGGGTGTAGAAATTGCGATTAAGTTTATACAGGAAGGACAGCGATTGAATCAGGATGATATTCTGTATCAGGATGATAAAAAAGTGATCGTTGTAACTATTAAACCTTGCGAAGCAATCGTAATGACACCTTCGTCTTTACTGGAAATGGGTACGATTTGTTATGAGATTGGAAATAAGCATCTTCCGTTATTTATTCAAAATAATCAGATTATGATGCCTTTTGAAATGCCAATGTTTCGATGGCTTGAAGCAAGCGGTTATGCTCCAGAAAAACAAGAGATACAGCTTTTACATTTGTTAAAATCAAATGTAGCGCCTCACGGTCATGGAAATTCGTCTCTTTTTACAAAAATCCTAAATATGGCGGCATCAAATGACTAATATAGAAAATACTTATTTAGGAAGTTTGCTGCATTTGGCAGACCCAACGTTGCCAATTGGAGGATATACACACTCCAACGGATTGGAGACTTATGTGCAGGAAGAGGCAGTGAATTCTGTGATTGCAGCAAAAGAATTTGTGACTAATATGTTAATGTATAACATTAAATATAATGATGCATCTTTCTTAAAACTAGCTTATATAGCGGCAGAAAATAATGATTTAAAAACGATCATAAAACTAGATCAGGAATGCAGTGCATTAAAAAGTCCGCGTGAAATACGAGAAGCAAGCCAGAAGCTGGGAATTCGATTAATCAAGATCTTTCGAAGACAAAAAGCCTTTGATCTCATTAGCGGTTACGAGCAGGCAATTGCCAATAAAGAAGCAACGGCACATTACTGCATCGCTTTTGGATTGTATGCGCAGTTATTGGAAATTCCGCTAGACGAAGCCTTGTTTGCATTTTACTACAATGCTGCGATCGGAATGATTACCAATTCGGTTAAACTGGTGCCTCTTGGACAATTGGACGGACAAGATGTTTTATTCGAATTGCAGCCGCTGATTAAAAAATTGGCAAAAGAAACTTTAACAATAGACAGAGAACTTGTAGGTCTGTGCAGCATTGCTTTTGATATTCGATGCATGCAGCACGAGAGACTTTATTCAAGATTGTACATGTCGTAGAAAAGTCCAAAGTCCAAAGTCCAAAGAAGAAAGAGGAAAGAAGAAAGAGGAAAGAAGAAAGAGGAAAGAAGAAAGAGGAAAGAAGAAAGAGTATAGAAAAAAGAAAAAAAAGAACAAAGAGAAATGGAAACTAGAAAATATGTAAAAGTAGGAGTTGCAGGGCCTGTCGGTTCAGGAAAAACTGCATTGTTGGAACGTTTGAGCCGTAAAATGCTAAACGACTATAATTTAGGCGTAATTACCAATGATATCTATACAAAAGAAGATGCGGAATTTATGGTGAAAAACAGTCTTTTGCCAAAAGAGAAAATCATTGGAGTAGAAACAGGAGGTTGTCCGCACACTGCAATTCGTGAGGATGCGAGTATGAATTTGGAAGCGGTTGATGAATTGGTTTCGCGTTTTCCAGATATCGAATTAATTCTGATTGAGAGTGGTGGAGATAACCTTTCAGCAACCTTTTCTCCCGACCTAGCCGATGTTACGATTTTTGTAATTGACGTTGCCGAAGGAGAGAAAATCCCTCGTAAAGGCGGGCCTGGAATTACAAGATCAGATTTGCTTTTGATTAATAAAATTGACTTAGCGCCTTATGTTGGAGCAAGTTTAGAAGTGATGGAAAATGACGCAAGAAGAATGAGAAAAGGAGCGCCATTTGTGTTTTCAAACCTTAGATCTACACAAGGAATAGACGAAGTTATAGGTTGGATTAAAAAATATGCATTGCTGGAAGATATCGAAGAACCAAACTTAATTCGCTAGTAAAATGGTAAGCACCCTAAAAATTGAAATAGAAGAAAGGGATGGGGAATCATTTTTAAGAGATTCATACGTGACACAGCCTTTCAGGATTATGCCTGTAGGACAGTATCAATCAGATGGAGCTTCATATTTGATGATTATGAGTTCATCGCCAGGAATTTTAAGCGGTGATACTTACGATATACAAGTGCATGTAAAAGAAAATGCCCGTTTGCAATTGCAGTCCCAATCTTATCAGCGATTGTTTAATATGGATGGAAGCGCTTCGCAAATCATGGATGTCAAAATGGAAAAAGGAACTTCGTTTTCTTATGTGCCTCATCCTATCGTTCCTCATGAAGATTCCACTTTTAAAAGCCATAATAAGATTAACATCGAGGATGATTGCGAACTGACGATTAGCGAAATTATTACCTGTGGACGTAAACACCATGGAGAAACTTTTAAATATGCTCATTTTCAGAACCTTGTTGAGGTGTATCATCATGATCGACTTATTCTAAAGGACAATGTGCTGTTGAGACCCGATATTATGCCTTTATCGGCTATGGGTCTGCTGGAGGGCTTTACGCATCAGGGAACTTTAGTGTATCTCAATACAAAAAATGAAGATGTGAAAGAGCATATCGAATTCTTTTTTAAAGAATTGGAAGGATTAGAAAATGTAACATTTGGAATTAGTGAACTGGAAGCTAACGGTTTTGTCATTAGAATTTTAGGAAACGGAGGAGAACAAATGTTTGATTTCTTCAGAAAAGTGCAGGATGTGCTTTGGGAACAAAAAGTAGCATTGCAAATTTAAACAGATTATGGATTCAAATTTAATAGCATTATCAATTACAGCGATCAGCATTAGCTTTTTTCATACGGCTTCTGGTCCAGATCATTACTTGCCATTTATTGTTTTATCGCGATCTAGAAAGTGGAGCCTGTCTAAGACCATTATGCTTACCATAGTCTGCGGTTTAGGACATATTCTAAGTTCGGTCGTTTTAGGATGTATTGGCGTTTTCTTAGGATGGCAAGTCAATAAAATAACCTTTTTTCAGGATTTTAGAGGCAATATTGCGAGTTGGGCATTGCTGTTATTTGGTGCAATTTATCTTGTTTATGGACTTTGGGCCGCATACACGAACAAAGCGCACAAACACTTTGATGTTATGGGAGAAGATGTATTTGTTTTTTCGCACAAACACGGCGAAGTGGTGATGCCAACAAATCGGGTTAAAGTGACGCCTTTGGTTTTGTTTGCCATTTTTGTGATGGGGCCAAGCGAACCGTTAATTCCTTTGCTTTTTTATTCGGGATTGAATCGTTCTGTTACCGAAATTTCTACAATCATCAGTGTTTTTACATTAAGCACAGTTCTAACGATGCTTGGCATGGTGCTTTTAGGAGTTTATGGGTATTCTTTCTTTAAAACAGAAAAACTAGAACGTTATACCCCCGCAATTAGCGGAGCAGTAGTATTGGCCTGCGGTTTCGGGATGGTCTTTTTAGGCTGGTAATTCAAATAATTTTTTACTTCTGGAAGTATATACAAATGAAAAAAATAAAAACAATAGCAGAAACGGTGCTCAAGGGCATTGGTCAAATCATGCTTCAGGAAAGTGCCTGGACAGGTTTATTATTTTTAATTGCAATATTTTATGACTCTCTGCTTATGGGGGCTGGTGCCTTGGTTAGCTGTATAGTGGCAACGGCAACGGCAAAAATCTGCAAGTTCAGCGACGAGAACATAAAAGCAGGTCTATATGGATTTAATGCAACGCTAATTGGAGTTGGTTTGGTGGTCTTTTTTGAAGCCAGTCCGTTAATATGGTTTTTAATCGTTTTAGGTTCAGTATTGAGCACTTTGCTAATGGAATTTTCCATTCGAAAAAAAATCCCCTTTTTCACCTTTCCTTTTATTGTAATTATTGTAGCTGCTGTTTTGACTATTCAGCATTTTGGATTAGCAGTTGCAAGAATACCAACAGTAAATGTAGAGATGCCAGAATTCGAGGTTTTTGCAGTAGCTGCGCACGCTTATAGCGAAGTAATCTTTCAAGGAACAATTGCCGCTGGCTTGCTGTTTTTTATCGGAGTTTTTCTCAATAATCCCACAGCAGCATTATACGGATTTGTAGCGGCAGTAATTGCAGGAGCAATTGCGCATTTTGATCACGATTCTGTAAAATTAATAGAGGATGGAATGTTTAGCTTCAACGCTGTTTTATGCGGAATTGCGTGCAGCGGAACAAAACCAAGAGATGGATTATATGTACTGCTTTCGGTAGTCATAGCAACTTACTTTGACATTTTTATGATGCACAACGGATGGATTACACTTACGTTTCCGTTTGTTTTATCAATGTGGGTAATCGTTCCACTAAAAAAGATGGTAGGCCATTTTGAAAATAAAATGCAAAAACAAGAGCCGACAGTTATTAAATAAAATCTGTTGAGCGAAATTGAACAAAACTTAAACGCATAGAAACATAGGTTTTTATTGCTTCTGCTTAAGATTACAGAAAAAGCAAGCTTTAACACATAGTTCTATGTAAATTATTCTAAGTGAAATGCCTTTATTGACACATAAAAGCGATGTTTCTATGTGTTGAAAATAATTTCTCTAAAGTATTAAATAAAATAAATCGTAATGAGAAACAAACTTTTTGCAGGTATTGTAATAGTATTGTTAACAGTACAATATGGATTTGCTCAAGAAGCAAAAAAGCCAGAAACAAACAAATCAGACGCAGATACCGTGCATCTGAGTAAATTAGTTATTAGTAACGTCCACTTCAGAAAGCAAATAATGAAAGTTGACTTAAAAATGACTCCCGTAAATTCTGCGCAGGATTTATTGCGAAAAGTTCCGGGACTTTTTATTGCCCAGCATGCTGGCGGCGGTAAAGCAGAACAGATATTTTTACGTGGTTTTGATAATGATCATGGAACCGATATCAGCGTTATGGCTGACGGAATGCCAGTTAATATAGTGTCGCATGCGCATGGACAAGGATATGCCGATCTGCATTTTCTGATTCCCGAAACAATCAAAGATATTGATTTTGGAAAAGGAGCTTATTATGCTGATAAAGGAGATTTTAATACCTCTGGCTATGTCAATTTTAGCACATTTGACAGATTAGATAATAACCTTTTCAAAATCGAAGGAGGTTCTTTTAATACCATGCGAGCGGTGACAATGCTTAATCTTTTAGATAAAAAGAACAAGGATAAGAGTTTCTATGTGGCAGGAGAGTTCAATTATTCGGATGGACCGTTTGATGTCAAGCAGGATTTTACACGCGTTAATTTTTTAGCGAAGTACAGCCAATGGATTGATGAAAAACAATACATCTCTATTTTAGGATCGACTTTTACTTCGAATTGGAATGCCTCAGGACAGATTCCGGAAAGAGCAGTAGAACAAGGACTTATTAGCCGATGGGGATCAATAGATCCAACAGAAGGCGGAAGGACATCGAGAACAAATCTTGCTGTAAATTATAGATATTTAGCAAGTGAAAGCGAAGAGTTTTCGAGCAATTTATTCTATTCTAAATATAATTTTAATCTGTTTTCGAATTTCACTTTTTATCTGAATGATCCTGTTTATGGAGACGAGATTCAACAGACAGATAATCGTTCTATTTATGGTTTGGAAAATAAGTATGTTCGAAGATTTGAATTTGAGAATAGCAGTATAAAATGGACGTCAGGCGTAGGTTTTCGTTTTGATGATATCAAGGATTTGCAATTGAACCATGTATATCAACGTGATTTATTATTGAATAGAATGTCTGATGCATCTGCCTCTGAAATCAATGTTCACGGCTATACTTCAATCGATTATAGAATAGGGAAATGGCTTATCAATCCATCAGCGAGGTTAGACTATTTTACTTTTAGTCTGCACGATCGACTTGCTAGTTTACCCGCAGCAAAAGAAGCTTCGGCAGCAAGAATAAGTCCAAAACTGAATATTTCGTATACACAGAACAGCAATGTGGAATGGTATATAAAATCTGGTTTTGGTTTTCACTCCAATGATGTAAGAGTTGTCGTGGCGCAAGATGGAAAAGAAATTCTTCCGTACTCTTTTGGAAGTGATCTTGGCGTTATCCTTCGTCCAACAGCCAATTTAATCATTCAGCCTGCTATTTGGCACATGTATTTGCAACAGGAGTTTGTATATGTTGGAGATGAAGCTGTTATAGAGCCATCAGGTAAATCACGTCGTTACGGATTCGATTTGAGTTTGAGATATCAGCCTTTTTCATGGCTTTATTTAGACGGAGATTTAAATTATGCCCATGCACGCTTTATTGACGAGCCCAAAGGACAGGATTATATTCCGTTAGTTCCAACTTTTACCAGCACAGGAGGTGTGGCGGTAAAACTCCCTTCTGGTTTTTCGGCAAATCTAAGATACCGCTATATGGATTCACGACCAGCTATTGAAGACAATTCGGTAAGAACACACGGCTATTTCGTCAATGATCTTGTGCTGGGTTATGGCAAAAGAAACTGGGAAGTAAATCTGCAGTTTCAAAACATCTTTAATGTTAAATGGAACGAAGCGCAATTTGAAACCGAAACAAGACTTAGAAATGAGAGTAGTCCAGTATCAGATCTGTGTTTTACGCCTGGAACGCCTTTCGCTGTAAAAGCAGGAATAAGTTATAAATTTTAAATTTTAGAAAATATGAAAAAAGTGTCTGCAAAAAGCAAATTGCTATTGGCAGTGGTCGTTTTTGTGGTCACAATTAGTAATTCATACGCACAGTTAAGTCCTCCAGGTTTGGGAGAGGCAAAAAATGCTTCTTGGTTTGCATTTGGAGTCAGGCAATCTTTAGATTCGCTTAAGCAAAAAGAATCCACGACTTATGTGGGAGTTGGATTAAAGAGCAGTCCAGATGAGAATAATCCGTTTTCTAAAATGGCAATTCTGGTCATCAATGAAGAAATTTCTAATCGCTATAAAAAGAACTGGGAATACTCGTATGCGCTAAGCTACAGACGATCTAATAATTACGATTCGGCAGCGCCATACGACGCATTAGATCCTGCAATTGAACAGGAATTTAGAGTTTACGGCCGTTATTCGTACATCATGGAAGGCAACGGACTGAAATGGAAAAATACCGTAAGACAAGAATTTAGGAAATTTTTTAATCCTGATTTTAGTAATGCCGATGAGAATTTTCAGCTTCGAACAAGACTAAAAACACAGCTAACGCTGGATTTGGGAACCAGTAAAACCCATCATCTTATAGGCGGTGCCGAAATGCTTTTTACCATCAGTAAAGAAAATGAGCCAGAGAAACAGTGGTCAAAATTTGATTACAAAGAAAGCAGGTTTACATTTTACTATTCTCTGAGTCCGCATGAAATTCCATTTGTTTTTGATGTAGGCTATATGTATAACCTTCTAGGCAAAGGTGCTGATATTTCAGATGTGAATTATTTGGCCGTAGACATAATTTGGAAAAATCCTTTTGGATCGTAATAGAAAACTTAGTCCATAAAAAAGTAATTATAAAAACAGAAAAACAAACAAATTATGAGTGAAATTAAAAAGAACTCGAGGAACACAGAAAACGCGCCAAAAAGCCCATTTTCTACGCAAACAGTAGCGTTTTCTCATTACAACAATTTCTCGGCACAATTGCCCGTAGATCCTAAAACAGGAGAACTTGTTAGCGGTGGTATTAAAGAGCAGGCAAAACAATGTTTGACAAATATTCAAGCAATTGCAGAAAGCATTGGCCACGTTATGGATGATGCTGTAAAATTAACAGTATTCCTTAAAAATATTTCAGATATCGAGGCAGTTGACGAAGTGTATAAAACATTCTTCAAAAAAGAACTTCCAACGCGCACAACGGTTGCCGTAGCAGCTTTACCATTAGATGGTGCGCTAATTCAGATTGATGCGCTTATCTTAAACGGAGAAGGAACAACACCACAAAAAGCGTTAGATCTTGTTAAAGTAACCAGAAACACAGAAAATGCACCAAAAAGCATTCATGCACATTCAGTAGCATTTTCGCATTATAACAATCTTTCTGCTCAATTGCCAATTGATCCGAAGTCTGGCGAAATTGTAGCAGGCGGAGTAAAAGAGCAAGCAGAACAATCTTTAAAAAACATCAAAGCAATTTTAGAAAGCATTGGGCACGTGATGAATGATGTGGTTAAAACTACTATTTTTCTAAAAGACATTTCGGATGCTGAGATTGTAAGCGAAGTTTTAGCAAAATTCTTCCCAAACTATGTTCCTGCTAGAACAATTGTGAGTGCTTCGGCTTTGCCATTGAATGCTTTAGTGCAGATAGATGTTGCGGTTTCACATGGTGACGGAACGCCTCCGCAACTTCCAGAAGACACACGCTTTTTGGTAATTGAAGCAAACAATACAGAAAACGCACCAAAAGTTCCGTATTCGCATACCGTTGCTTATTCGCATTACAATCATATTGCGGGTCAATTGCCCTTGGTTCCAGAAAACAATCAAATCGTAGGCAGCGGAATCAAAGAGCAAACAGCACAATGTTTAAACAATATCAAAGCAATTGTAGAAAGCATCGATCATAAAATGGACGATATTGTGAAAATCAATATTCAGTTAAAAAATATAGAAGATCTTACGGCTGTAAACGAAATCTCCACTACATTTTTCAACGGAGATTTGCCAGCAAGAACAGTAATTGGCGTTTCGGCAATTCCTGCAAATGCTTTAATTCAAATTGATGCTGTTGTTTCTAATAGCGAAGGTACACCGGCTTAATAGATAGCTGAAAATAATATTTTTTAAGTAGAGTTTTTTAGACTCAAAAAAGCGCTTATCACAGGATTTCAAGGATTCTGTATAAGCGTTTTTGAATAGCTTGCTATTTTTATATTCCGTAGGAATATTTCGTCGGTAGAAAAATATATTGTTTTGCATTGTGTTCCGTAGGAACACCTGATTTTACGGAAATGGATGGCTCTGTTTTATAAATCAAACGTTCCTACGGAACGTATAAACGTAATTTAAATTTTATATCCACCGATGATACATTCCTACGGAATGATTTTTTATAAGGATATTTTTTTTGAGAACATAGGCGTTTATCCTCGTCCTATTCCAAAGAAGTAATATTTTTTTAATCTTTTAAAAACTCCAGTCGGTAATCGGAAGGAGATTGTCCCGTAACTTTTTTAAACATACGCGAAAAATAAGAAGGCGACTGAAAATGCAATTCAAATGCAATTTCTGCAATTTCTTTCGAATTATCCTGCAAAAGAATCTGACTGTGCTGAATCGTAATTTCATTGATCCATTGTTTTGGCGCTTTTCCCGTGGTTTCTTTAACGCATTTGTTCAGGTAGTTATCTGATATCTTTAATAAATTAGAATAAAAATCGATGTTTTTATGCTGAATATGGTTCTTCTGCACCAATTCTCTAAACTGAAAAGAGATAAAGTTGGTGCGATTGAGCGATTTGTGAGATGTATTTTCTGTTCGTATAATTTTTAATAATACTGTTTGTAAAAGTGCTGTAGTGATCGCATTGATTTGTTCGGCTTCGTTTAATTCTTCTTCCAGTAATTCAAATAAACGAACAAGCCAATTGATTTTGTTAGGGTTTATAATTGAAAATGGTGAAGAGTAAAAGAAATTCAAATCACTTGTGCTTAAGGCAATTTCGGTAATGACCTCGTTTTCATATATTACAAAAAAGCCTTCAACATCATCTGATAATTCTAATGTTGCTGTAAAATTTCCTTGTTTAATACTCAACGCCTGATTGGCTTTGATTTCAAAAACAGCTGTTTCCAGTTGTTGTTTTACATATCCTTTTGTGACAAAAATCAGAAAGTTAAAAGTGGTTTGATACGGATTAACGGGTATTACAATTTTCTTTAAATAATTTTCAATTCGATACAGTTGCACATTCGAATTATTAAAAAGATTGTGAGTAGTTATATCTGGAAGAAAGAACTTCTTGTACTCATAATTGCTAATTAATTTAGGGGTATTTTTCATTGAAGCTTGATTTTCTAAATGACTGCGCATCCAAAATCTATAGTTTTTAATACTGAGTTAAAACTAGAAGCTTCATATTTGGATAAGCAGCTAAAAACAAAGCACTAAGGTAAACTAAATTTAGCTATTTATGTTGTCAGTTTTATTGTTTTGTGTTTTTTTTGACATTCTATTATAACAATAGAGTTGCTGGATTTACCAGGGCATAAATCTACTATTGAAAAGAGGTGTGACATTGTTAAAAGTAAGCCAATCTAAGCAGTCAAACTTATGAGAATCCCGGAATAGCGGAACAGCTAAAAAGGAAAAGATATAAAATATCCAAAAAGAAAGTTGTTAAATAAATGCTACTTACTAGCTGGAGAAATATACTGAATGTGAAAATATTTGGATTGTTTTAAAAAAAATTAGCAATTATTAAAGAATAAATCACTGATGATACCGTTTTTATAAAAAAGATATAGTATGGGTTTATTTGATTTTATGATAGTGGAAATTGCAATGGATTTGGGAACAGCAAACACATTGATAATTTATGATGGAAAAATTGTTGTCGACAGCCCTTCCATTGTTGCAAAGGATATTAGAAACGGAAAAATTATTGCTGTTGGTAAGGAAGCAAGTTTAATGCAGGGTAAAACACATGAGAACATTAAGACCATACGACCACTTAAAGATGGAGTTATTGCTGATTTTGATGCTTCTGAGAAAATGATCAACTGGTTTATTAAAAACATTCCTGAAATAAAGAAAAACCTTTTTACTCCGGCACTCCGAATGGTGGTTTGTATTCCAAGCGGCATTACAGAAGTTGAAATGAGAGCTGTAAAAGAGTCCTGCGAAAGGGTAAATGGAAAGGAAGTTTTTTTAATTCATGAGCCTATGGCAGCTGCTATTGGTATGGGATTGGATGTGATGCTGCCCAAGGGAAATTTAGTTGTTGATATTGGCGGAGGTACTACAGAAATTGCTGTTATTGCTCTTGGTGGAATCATCTGCGATAAATCCATAAAAATAGCAGGAGATATTTTTACCGGAGATATATTGTATTATATGAGAACACACCATAACTTGTATATCGGAGAAGCTACAGCAGAGCAGATAAAAATAGAAGTGGGAGCAGCAATCGAAGTACTTGAAAATACCCCAGACGATATGATGGTTCGAGGCAGGGACCTGCTGACGGGCAAACCGAAGGAGGTACAAATCACATCTAGAGAAATTGCAAGAGCATTAGACAAATCAATCCTTAGAATTGAAGATGCCATTATGGTGACCCTTTCGGTTACTCCGCCAGAATTGGCAGCAGATATTTATAATACAGGATTGTATCTTGCCGGAGGAGGAGCATTGCTTCGGGGTCTGGATAAAAGAATTTCCAATAAAACAGATTTGCCGGTCTACGTTGCAGAAGATTCCTTGAGAGCTGTAGTAAAGGGTACAGGTACTGTTTTAAAAAATATAGCTAAATATAAAAGTGTACTTATAAAATAAGACAGGTTTAATTTTGATAGGTTTAATGCTACACTAATGCAAAACAATTCAAAGGCGAGTATAATATTAGCTCCAGAAAAAATTTCGAACCGTTATTATAATATACTAAATATAACTACACCCAACGGGTATTAGCGTGAAATGAATCTTTATACAAATTAGTAAGAGATTTGGTTTAAAGTCAGAGACTTTAAGAAGTTTGCGTTTTTACGAAGTAAATCTGTTTTATCCGCGTTTGTCTAAAGATCAATCGCTCAGCTATACGCAACGATAGCGTGGAAATTCTTTCCGTGCCCGTTGCTATATTAATAAGAACTGATTTTTCTTTTTAATTCTGTTGAGATATACTTTGCGGGCACGGATTGCAAATCCGTGCGATGAGTTTTTTGTAATGTATTTAAACTTAAAGATAACATTGCTTGAATAATAATATATACAAATTTGTATATATACAAATTTGTATATATATTTGTAGCTTAAAAATATGTAAACTATGATTAATAATATAACTGGTTCTCCTGTTGAAGGAGCGAATTTTTTCGGAAGAGAAAAGGAATTGGATCATGCATGGAATTCGATAAAAAAAGGTAATTCCTTGATATTATCAGCACCAAGAAGAGTTGGAAAATCTTCCTTTGCTAAAAAAATGTTGAACACAGCAAAAGGAGAAGGATGGAATGTTTTGGAAATAAATCTTGAAGAGATAAAATCAGAAGAAGGATTTGTTAAAAAATTTATTGATCATTTAACTCAGCAAAGTTGGTGGAATAAGGTAAAAAGTGAATCGGGCGAAAAATTGGAAAAAATTCTTTCTAGTATAAAGACTTCAATTGAATTTGGTGGAGCACAAGCATCTTTAGAATGGAAATCTAATAAAAGTGATGTTTACGAAAAACTAAAATCACTGATTGAACATGATAAGGAAACCTTAATTATGGTTGATGAATTAACTGTTTTGTTAAGTAGTTTTTTAGAAAATGATTCTGAAAACGGAAAGAAGAATGCTGAATTTTTCTTGAATTGGTTGCGCAGTTTTAGGCAGGTTTCCGGTACAAAAATTAGGTGGATTTTCTGTAGTTCTATTGGTATTGATAATTTTACTAATCAGCATAATTTAAGTTATACTTTTAATGATGTTAATTCTTTTCCGTTAGGTGCATTTACACCTTTACAAGCAAACGAATTTGTGCAGGAACTGGCAGTTTCTGAAAATTTAATTTTTTCAGATGAAATTTCAGATTATATACTAGAAAAAATAGGATGGCTATTACCTTATTTTATTCAGATTTTATTCTCAAAAATTAATCATTTAATTAAAGTAAATGACAGGTTAATTTGTATTGAAACAGTAGATGAAGCATACAACCAGTTGATAGATGAAAAAAATTTAAACACTTGGGAAGAAAGATTAAATGATTATGGTGATTTAGAAATTTATGCTCGAGAACTTCTTAAAAAAATGTCAATGAACAAAGAAGGTGAAAGTAGAAATTCTTTATTCTCCGTTTTAAATTCAAAAATTAATGATTCTGATAAAACAGAAACTTTAATTAATAAATTATTGTACATGCTGAAAAATGATGGTTATTTAGTTGATGATGAAATTAAATATGCTTTTCGTTCTCCGCTATTAAGAGATTTTTGGTTTAATAGATTTGTAAAATAATGGATAAGATAAAACACATATCATTAAGTCAATTAGGCTTGTACAATCCACAGAGATTGGATGATGAAGCAGTTCAAAGTTTGTTTGTTGTGAGACAAAAATACTTTCAGTTATTGATAGATAAAATAAGTAAAGAAAACCCCAATAGTATTCCGCAACACTATTTGTTTATAGGTCAAAGAGGAATGGGGAAAAGCACTTTGCTGAAAAGAATAGAGGTAGAATTAAGAAAAGATAATTCCAATTTTGTGCCTTTGCTTTTTCCAGAAGAGCAATACAATTTGAACAATTTATCAGAGTTCTGGCTGAATAGTTTAGATGCCTTAGCCGATGTTTTGGAATTGTTAAAAATGAAAGAGGAAGTAAGATTAATTGACTCAAAAGTTAAAGAGCTTCAAAAAATCAAAAATGTAGAAGATTTAGCTAAACAAGCTTTTCAGTTTTTGATTGAAATGTCAAAAAAAATAGGTAAAAGACCGGTGTTATTAATTGATAATATGAGTTTTATTTTTGATAGATTAGATAAAAGCGAGCAACATACTTTGCGGGCTTGGTTGATGCAAAATGATGCACCAATCCTTATTGGAGCAAGTGCGGTTGAGATTGAAGATACTTATAATTATGGTGCACCTTTTTATGACGCCTTTCAAATTAGTTATCTGAACAAATTAAGTTTTGAAGAGCTTTTGGATATTTTAAATAATCTGGCAAAAGTGACTAATGCGGAAGAAATTTTAGTAAATATTCACGACGAGATAGCTCGTTTAAAAACGATACACCAACTTACGGGCGGGAATCCAAGAACAGCTGTGATGCTTTTTAAAATTATTGTAAAAGGATTTTCAAAAGAAATTAATGATGATTTAGAGGCGTTATTAGATGAAATTACACCATTATATAAAGCAAGATTTGAAGAACTGTCAGTACAAATGCAAATTATTGTTGATGCTATAGCCTTGCATTGGGATCCAATGAATTTGGAACAATTAAGGACGGAAACCAGATTGGAAAATAATCAATTATCTCCTCAGTTGAAACGATTGGTTGAAATAGGATGGATAGAAAGATTGGATGCTTATAAAGCCAAAGGGAATGCTTATCAAATTAGTGAACGATTTTTTAATATCTGGTTTTTAATGCGTAGAAGTAGTCGCAGACAGAAAAAGGAATTGTATTGTTTGTCAAAATTTTTGGAGACTTTTTATGGCGATGATTTGCATATAATGGCTAAGAACAGCTTAAAATTAGAAAGTAAGAGTTTAAATCATATTGTGTATAACTTGGCAATGGCAGAAGTCTTAAAAGATAAAGATTTGAAAAAACAACTTACTGACAAATGTTATAAAGATTTAAAAGATGAGGCTAAAGAAAATCCCGAAGTTTTAAAACAGTTTGGTTTGTTAGAAGGTAATGAAATTGACAAGGAAGAACTAGGATATGTTGAATTAGAAAAAAGTTTCTTGAAAAAATTAACGGAGAATGAAAATGATGTTAAAACATGGATTAAATTAGGAATTCTTTATCAAGAAGATTATTTTGAAGAATATGAAAAGTCAAAAAAAGCGTTTTTGAAAGCGATTGATTTAGATATAAATAATGCAGACTTATGGGTCAATTTAGGAATTCTTTATTTGGAAGACTATTTTGGAGAGTATGAGAAAGCAGAACAAGCACTTTTGAAAGCGATTGATTTAAATAGAAATCATTATTTTGCATGGATTGTTTTAGGGAATATTTATTGCGAAGATTTTTTTAAAGAATATGAAAAGTCAGAGAAAGCGTATTTAAAAGCTATTGAATTGGATGAAAATGATTCTCTCGCATGGGCAAGATTAGGAACTCTTTATCAAAACTATTTAAATGAATATGATAAAGCTCTAAAAGCATATTTGCAAATGGCCATTCTAGATAAAAATGATTCTCAAGCCTGGATTAATTTAGGAATTCTTTATAGAGATGATCATTTTAAAGAATATGGAAAGGCGGAACAAGCCTTTTTAAAAGCTATTGAATTGAATGGAAAGGATTATTTGCCATGGACAGCGTTAGGGACTATCTATCAAAGTGATTATTTTAAAGAATATGGAAAGGCGGAACAAGCCTTTTTAAAAGCTATTGAATTGGATGGAAAAACGTCTGCTCAATATTTCGGATTGGGTTTTCTTTATCAAAATGATTTGAAAGATTATAGTAAAGCAGAAGAAGCTTATTTAAAAGCTATTGAATTTGATGGAAAAGATTCTTTTTCTTGGTTAAGCCTTGGTGTTCTTTATCAAAATGATTTGAAAAATTATAGTAAAGCAGAAGAAGCTTATTTAAAAGCTATTGAATTGGATGGAAAAGATTCTATTTCTTGGGTAAGCCTAGGTATTCTTTATCAAAATGATTTGAAAGATTATAATAAAGCAGAAGAAGCCTATTTAAGAGCTATTGAATTGGATGGAAAAGATTCTATTTCTTGGGTAAACTTGGGTGTTCTTTATCATAATGATTTGAAAGATTATAATAAAGCAGAAGAAGCTTATTTAAAAGCTATTGAATTGGATGGAAAAGATTCTATTTCTTGGGTAAGCTTGGGTGTTCTTTATCAAAATGATTTGAAAGATTATAATAAAGCAGAAAAAACTTATTTAAAGGCTATTGAATTGGATGGGAAAGATTCTTTTTCTTGGGTAAGCTTAGGTGGTCTTTATCGAGATTATTTTGAAGATTATGTGAAAGCAGAGAACGCTTATATAAAGGGAATTGAATTAGTTGATAATGATTTTGAATTATGGAATAGTTTAGGAAATCTTTATCAAGATTATTTACAAGATTATGATAATGCTGAAAAGGCATATTTAAAAGCTATTGAAATAGATCGCATGAATTTTTATTCAAAATTCAATTTAGTTTTTCTCTATAGAGATAAATTGAATAAACAAACGACGGCGGAACAGTATTTTAATCAACTTGAAATTATTCCAGAAATAGAGGATTCTTACTGGCTAAATAAAACTTTGTTTGAATTGTATAAGAGAAATGAAGGTATTGCAAAAGAATATCTTGAAAAAGCATTCAGCCGTTTAGAGGAAGGTTTTCCTTCTAATACTCAAGATGATTGGTGGCGTTTTGGAGCAGTAATTGTTAAATTAGGGTATGCTAATTGGTTTTTATCTGTTCTAGAACATAATGGTTTTGATACTATTTTGGCGCCATATTATGTAGCGATTAAGGCATTAACCGAAAAAAATAGCGAAGATTATCTAAATAGTAAAGCAGTCGAAATACGAGATCCAGCAAGAAAAATAATGAAGATTATTGAGAAGTATTAATTAATGAAATTTAAAACATTTATAAAATGATCTATATTTAAATTATAACATTTATACTTTCGAGTATTTCCAAAACAAAAAAAGAGACTCTAAAGTCTCTTTTTTGTGTTTTAATATATCTTAATAAACAATTATTTACCAATCAATTTCTCAAGCCTAACCATCATTTCCTCTTTCTCCTTCAACATCCTTTCATACAAAGCAATCTTTTCTTCGTGAAGCTTTAAAATTTCTAGCAATGGATTAACATTATAAGTACCACCAGAATTACCGATGAATGCTCCTTCATGAAAAGTATTAGAAATAATATTTATTGCTTGTTCTTCATCAAAATTCTGAAAAGCTTCAACAGGAATTTTTAATACTGCAGAGATTTGTTTTAGCAAATTGTCTTCAATAACCTCTTTCTGTTCCAGCATAGAAATTTTCTTTTGGTTCCAGTCTTCACCCAGATCATAAGCCAATGCTTCCTGCTTTATGTTAAGCATTTCTCTAAAGCGTTTTACGTTTCTTCCCTGATGTATTTTCTGCTCCATAATAAATATCAATTTTTCTAAAAATCCTGAATTTCAAAGATAGAAAAATATACTATAAAAATGCAGCTATTTTTGTAAGATAATATATCTGTTTTTAGAATAGGATATCCTTTTGAAAGAATAGAATTTAGCTTCAGAATTTTAAACATAATTATGATGAAGAATAATGAAACAGCATACGAAACCAGCTTTTGGGCAGGAGATGTAGCAGGAAATCCATTTAAGGTAATTAAAGCCTTTTTTCACTTTGCACATCTGGATTATTACAAACAGAATTTAAGCGAAGTGGTCACGTACAGTTATAAAAATGAAGTCTACAAACAAGACAACCCTTCAGATGTTTTTATCTTGTATACGGCTTTTAGCTCTTTTATAAAAGTGTGTTTTTGCCTAAAAGACAAAAGTAAAAAATGGATGCTAAAAGAATCTTTGCGCTCTGAAACGGTTTTTAGGTTTTCTTCGCTAACGAAAGAAGAATACGATAATCCTTTTATTGTATTTCAAAAAGCATTTAAAGAAAAACCTCCTGAAGAATTTGAATTGTTTCTGCGTCAAATCACGGAGCTTTCCTTATCTCCCCATGCCGATGATCCCGGCGCTGACCTGATGACGCCTTATATTTATTTAATCAAAATGCTGGATGCAGTAGAATTAATGAGAGAAAGGGGAGTGGAGAAAATCAAGAAAAAGAATTTGATGGATTCTGTTGCAACATAAGCGTTTCATAATCCTTAAAAATCAGGATTTTGCAGCGAGCAGTTATAACGATTTATCCTGTTTTTTGTCAAAATTTATTTTATCAATAATCGTAGTTATCTTGCGCTTGAAGGAATCGTATGGGATGAATACAGAGATGAAAATGAAAAACAGAACCTAAAAGGTATTCCTTTTCTAATTTTTAAAGATAGACTGAAATTACAAAATACTGGAAATTCAACAAACCATTAAAAATATTTGGTGAATGTGGAACGGAATATATTCCGTTAATGAAAAAGTAAACACCGCTTATGATTGATACTGCCTAAGCTTTTAGTCGCTAAAAAGGCAAAAACTCCCGAAGGAATATTTTACTTTTTATCCGTGATGTGGCTATAGTATGGACTACATATTCACTTCGGGAATTCTTTACAAGTGGGGGGGCAGCAGAAGTTATAAATTCTCTTTTAAAGTAAAGAATATCAGTGATGTATAAAAAAACAGGTATTTTTACCTGTTTTTTTTTGTAAGAAAACTATATAAATTTACCTCAAGAAATCAACGTATTAATAGCAGCTTTATAAAAGACAAATGACTTTTTTGTTTGTTTTTCTCTTTGTAATAAATACTTATTTTTTGTTGGGAAACTTGTAAGAAACAGTGCCTGGCATACTATTTTAAATACCACTAATTAACTAAAAATATAAAACTTGTTTAATCCAAATATGTAAACCCTATGTCATATCTAAACGTCCCACGTCTTACATTTTCAGGGCAATTTCAGGCCGATCCTTCGACTGTAAATAATGACCCTACACATTTTAACAATGAAACATTTGAACCAAAGTATCAAAATTATGGTTCGGGTCAGGAAAACGGCTGGTGGAATCCTGACGGCACTGGAAACTGGCGATTTCTAGGTTGTAAAATTACCAGTGTTACCTATCAGGATGGTACAAGTACCGATAATCCACTATTAGATCCTATCATTGGCATGTCTATCATGGATACGGATGCGCGTACTGCAGGTAAAATTGTAGATTTAGATACTCAGCAGCAAATGGTTTCTGAGCTTTGGGGTTTTGTTGTACGCATTGTAAGTAATGAGGGTAATACGCTCATGAAAGGAGATTATGAAGTGGCAGCCTTTACCAATATTTGGTTTTCAAGATCGGTTGATCAATCCTTTGACTCGGCAGCAGCAGCAAGTTATCAGTCTATTATAAAAAATATAGATTGGAATTTTGGAATATCTAACTCGAGATATCTAAATGAGTTAAAAGCAGTAAGTGCAGATCAATTATCAATACAGTTTACTGTTGATAGATATGTTGGAGATAATACCTCTGCGCAATTTACATTAGGAAGGATAGCTGGTTCAATAGGACCTTCTAATAGTACCGAACCTAAACATTTTGTATTGGGGAGACAATTATTCCCAAATCCACTTTCTCAAAATTTACCGCAAGGACAATCACAAACTTACAATTTTGCTACTGCATTAGTAAATGAAGAATTGAAACAAGTTGTGCTTGATTTTGGTAATGCAATACAATTTACAACCGGCGGTGTAGTTAATTCAATTACAGATATGCATCTTGTTATCAATACCAACACAGGGATATCTGTCATTGGACAAATCAATTATTCAAGCCCTGACTGGTATATGGGTACATCAGGAATTTTTACTTTTCCCCTTTCAGAAGAACAATTGAATCTTATCAACCAATATCCATTAAGTATTATTACGAACATGGTAGATAGTCTTGATAATGTTTTTAGCTTAAAAAAATCTTTAAGCGGAACACCAATTTATGTGGAATCTGTCGATTACGTTTGTGCTGATAAATTTGTATTCCGCTTAGATCCGGAAGATACTTGTAAGGTTGATTTTTATGCAACTCATCTTGGAAAAGCGCTTCCAAATGCAGTTATTCAGATGCAGGATGATACACAAAAGTTGCTTTTTTCGCCACCACCACCTGTGGTACCAGAAATAGGTACCCCACCTATACCGTATTTTACAGGGAAAAAACCAGTTGAAATTACAACAGATGCTAACGGACAAGCAACACTGGAGTTTGTAGCTCCCGATCCTGGAAATCCCAGAGTATACATTGATGGACAGATATATGGGATTTCGTACAACCTAAGTACACAAACTTTTGCTGATTGTAATCAATCTAATTTTATTAGTCTTTTGATTTACTCGGGTGCTCCAGCCACAGAAATAGTACCTGACTGGGATAACTTTATACAACCCATTATGCAGCAATATGCCAATTTATATCCGTTGATGTCAAAAGGAATCTTTAATCTGGCCGATAGATCGGTGTTTGAAAATAACGCCCAAATATTGCATTTGGTTTTTAGCAAGGATCCGGAAGATCCTAATTATATGCCTGCTACAAGAGATCTTTCTAAATATAAAAAGACCGTTATCCTCAACTATTTACAAGATATTATTAATAAAAATGGAACTAAAGCATAGTATTCATAAATAAAAATCTAATTATGATATTCTTAAAAACACTAAAAATAGAAACGCTTGATGATCTAAAAAATGCGCTCCAAACTGCCATAGAGTTAGAACATTCTACAATTCCGCCCTATTTAACGGCAAAATTTACACTTTTTGAAACTGGTAACGATCAGATAGAGAATTTAATAGGTTCTGTAGTTGGCGAGGAAATGCTGCACTTATCTATTGCCTGTAACATATTAAATGCTGTAGGAGGAAGTCCGGTAATTAATAAACCTGGTTTTATACCATTATACCCGGGGCCTTTACCAGGCTCTGTAGTTGATGGATTACAGGTGCCACTCAAGAAATTTTCATTAGATCTTGTCAAAGATGTTTTTATGTCAATTGAAGAACCAGAAGAACCAATTGATATTCATAATCGTTTATTAGTATCCAATGTAATTACTATTGGGGTGTTTTATACCAAAATAAAAGAAATAATAACAGAACTTGAAGCTGCAGCAAAAGCTGAAGGAAAAACAATATTTGTAGGAAACCCTAATTATCAAATGACCTATGAAAAATTTTATGATTCTTCCTTATTATTTCCAATTGTCGATGAGGCAACTGCTATAAGAGGTATAGACATAATTATCGATCAGGGGGAAGGAACAACAACAGATCCATTTGTGACTCCCGCAGATGACGGAAATGTTCCGGAGCTGGCACACTATTATCGCTTTGAAGAAATTTATAAAGGAAAAACTATACAACCGGACCCTGCCGGAGGGTATATGTTTGGCGAGCCTCTAATTCCTTTTAATCCGGAATTAGTACCTAATATGTGGCCAAATCCTAAAATGAATGATTATCCAAAAGATTCGCAGGCATATATTAATAGTAAGTTTTTTAATTACAACTATACTTCATTGCTTAATAGTTTGCACGAAACGTTTAATGGAGAGCCGGAGAAAATTAATACTGCAATGGGGTTAATGTTTTCTTTGCGATTATATGCTATTAAATTACTGGCCATCCCGGATCCGAATCATCCTGGTTTTGTAGCGGGGCCTAGTTTTGAATATGTTGTTGGAGAATAATTTATAGAATAAAAAAAGTCTAAAATGAAATTCAGGTCAAAAGAAGTCGTCATCAAATTATCAGTGAGTGATATCCTTAAATCTCAAAAATTCTATGAAGAAATTCTGGGATTTAAGGTTGATGAAAAATACACGCTTAATTCTGACGGACATTACGGTATGGAATCTTTTATGCAATTGTATTTAGGCTCCGAGACTCAAAGCGGTTTTATGCTGGGCTTATACAAAGATATTAATGCCCCATTTTATCCATTGCCCGAAACAGGAACTGTGCCAAGTTTTATTGTAGATAACATACAGGCGACACTGGATTATTTCAAATCTAAAAATGTTGTAATAGATGGTACAGAAATTATTTCTAATATTTCAGACGAAGGATACGAGGACAAGTTTTTCTTTTTCAGAGATCCGGATAACAATTCCTTGGTTATCAGAGAGAATATTTTGAAATAAGAGATGTCAAAATAGTGTAATTAGTAAAATTAGGAGACATGATAGCAACATCAGCCCAAACGGATATTGAAGAATCAATAAAAGAAATAATTCAGAGTAAACTTTCAGGATCTGAATTAGACTGGTTTAAAAGAAACATCATTTTTGAAAATTCTGCACAGTTTTTCCAGACATTTGGATTAATCTCCAGAAATATTTCTCCTGTTATTCCACAATGGACCGCAAAGGAAAAGATACAATTAGAAAAATTCTATCCAGGTTTTACACACAGTAATTGGGATTTACAGGAGCTTTGTCGCTGTTTGTTAATGGTTTATCTTCCTGTAGGTCAAAATGTAGAAATAATAAAAAATCTGGCCCAAATGGCTGATATTAAAGAGCTTGTTTGTTTGTACAGAGGACTCTATTTCTTAAAAAATGCTCCCGATTTTATTTTACTGGTTCAGGAGGGAATAAGGACAAATATGGTTGCTGTTTTTGATGCCATTGCGCTGGCTAATCCTTTTGCAGCAAAATATTTGCCAATAGACCCCTGGAATCAACTGGTTTTAAAAGCTGTCTTTATGGGACGTCCGTTGTATCAAATTATTGATTTGGACTTGCGCAAAAGTGAAAAACTGGCCTTAATCGTGCATGATTATATCCACGAGCGCTGGTCGGCAGGCAGATTGGTGACACCAGAAATATGGAGGTTGGTTGCTGGTTATGTTAATCAGGAAATAGCGGCCGATTTACTCAGTGCTATAGAGACCGGTGATACATTAACCAAACCAGCAGCATTAAAAGCTTTAAAAGAAAGTTCGTTTTACAATGAGAGTGAAATCTCTAAAGAATTATTACAAGATAGTGTTATTACATGGCACGAAATAGGAACAAAATATTATTCACAATTAAAATCTTAGTATATGTATTATATCGATCCACATATTCATATGGTATCCAGAACAACCGATGATTATCAGGCTATGCGTGCTGCAGGTGTTGTGGCAGTTATAGAACCTGCATTTTGGTTAGGACAAGCCCGAACAGAAGCTTCCTCATTTAAAGACTACTTTAGTACTTTGGTTGGTTGGGAAAGATTCAGAGCTTCGCAATTTGGGATTAAGCATTACTGTACAATAGGCTTAAATTCTAAAGAAGCAAACAACGAGGCTCTGGCAGAAAAAGTAATGGATTTGTTACCATTATTTGCGGCAAAAGAAGGCGTTGTGGCCATTGGGGAAATTGGTTACGATGACCAGACCCCAGCCGAGGATAAATACTTTAGGCTGCAGATTGAATTGGCACTACAGTTTAAGCTGCCAGTAATGGTTCATACGCCGCATCGGGATAAAAAGAACGGAACAATCAGGAGCATGGATGTGCTTGAAGAGCACGGAATCGCACCACATATGGTAGTGATAGATCATAATAATGAAGAAACTGCCAAACAGGTTTTGGATCGTGGATATTGGGCCGCTTTTACTATTTATCCTAATACTAAAATGGGAAATGAACGAATGGTTGAGGTCGTAAAGCAATACGGATCTGAACGTATCATTGTAGATAGTTCTGCTGATTGGGGTGTAAGTGATCCTTTATCGGTTCCTAAAACGGCGGCTTTAATGCTCGAAAGAGGAATTGCTAAAGAAGATGTGCATTTAACCTGTTATAAAAATGCATTAACAGCTTATGGACAAAGCGGGCAGATGAATGAGGAAGACTGGAAAAACGAAATGGTAATTGCCCAGGACTCTTTGTTTGAAGGGAGCAGTGTTCTTAGAGGACAAGAAGCTCAGGAAATAGTGTATCCTAAAATTATTATAGAGAACTAAATGTCTGGTAAATTATTTTATGTTTTAACCTTATTGCGACCGGCAAATATTGTTACGGCAGTGGCAGATATTCTTGCAGGTATTGCTGTTTCGGGAGTTTTAATTTTGGATAGTGATCATAATCATTTTATAGTCAGGATATTATTGTTAACAGTTTCAACAATAGGTTTGTATGGAGGCGGAATTGTATTTAATGACATTTTTGATTTAAAATCCGATAGTATTAACCGCCCCGAACGAATACTTCCTCGTGGTTTGGTTAGCAAGAATGAAGCTGTTTTGCTTGGATGCCTAATGCTTTTAATGGGGATTGGATTTGCGTTTTTGGTATCAACTTTAAGTGGGGTTTTAGCATTTATTATTAGTCTTTTAGCACTAAGTTATGATAAGATAAGCAAACATTACCCCGTTATAGGCCCATTAAATATGGGGCTTTGTCGGGGAGGAAATTTGCTTTTAGGAATGAGTATCAGTAAGGATGCCGTTTTTAATTATTGGTATATTGGTATTATTCCCATTTTATTTATAGCAGCCATTACACTTACTGCCAAAAAAGAGGCAGGTGGTAATAACAAACCAGCGATACTTCTTGCTTTACTGTTAGATGTTATAGTAGTAGGATTGTTTGTTTATATAGGGCAGCTACTTGAATTTAGATTTTGGATTCTATTACCGTTTCTTCTTTTTTGGTACGGAATTAATTTTTTTGCAAAATATAAAGCTTTTGTTTACAACCAGCCCGCTACGATACAAAAAGCTGTTAAAACAGGAGTCTTATCTTTAATCCCCCTTAATGCCAGTTATGTAGCAGGCTCGGCAGGATTGGTTTATGCACTGTTTGTTTTGGCTTTATTGCCATTGTCTATACTGTTATCCAAAAAATTTGCAGTTACCTGATTATAATTTATATAATATGAAACATCAACACCTACTTCAGCAAAATTTTCAAGTTACATTTAATTATGACATCGTTTTTAGTCGTTCTCTATTTAATGTAAATAATACATCACTTATGGATGTGATGAAGAAAGAACCTGGTTTTCAGCAGCCCAAAGTAACAATTGTAATAGATAAAGGAGTTGTGGATGCTACAAGTCAATTTATTACAAAAGTTATAAAGTATTTTAATGAGTATCAATTTGGCGTTACTGAAAGTAACATACTGGTAGTACAAGGAGGTGAGGATGTTAAGAACACTTCAAAATACATTAAAGGCGTACTGGAATTAATTCATACCAATAAAATAGACAGACATTCTTTCCTTATAGCAATAGGTGGAGGAGCTGTACTGGATGCTGTTGGTTATGCAGCTGCAATAGCACATCGTGGTGTACGGCTTATTCGAATACCTACAACGGTTTTATCACAAAATGATTCGGGTGTGGGGGTTAAGAACAGTATGAATTATTTTGGAAAAAAGAATTTCCTGGGCACATTTGCCCCACCATATGCTGTACTAAACGATTCCGATTTTTTAACTACTTTAAGTGACCGCAATTGGCGATCCGGAATATCCGAGGCTATAAAAGTGGCGCTCATTAAGGATGCTTCTTTTTTTGACTGGATAGAGCACAATACTAAAGCACTCAATACTAGAAATGTTTCAGTTATGGAAACACTTATTATTCGTTGTGCGGCTTTACATACCGAGCATATTTCTAAAAAAGGAGATCCTTTTGAAAAAGGGTCCTCTCGTCCCTTAGATTTTGGACATTGGGCAGCGCACAAAATGGAGCAGCTTACCAATTATGATATTACTCATGGAGAAGCCGTGGCAATAGGTATTTCCCTCGATGTTACCTACTCTTATTTATCACATAAAATTGATAAATCCAGTCTCGATAGAATCTTAAAATGTTTCTTAGCACTTGGTTTTGCAATAAATCATTCTGTTCTTGATACGCATCTCGATGAGTTGGTAAAAGGATTAGATGAGTTTAGAGAACATCTGGGAGGGCAACTTACAATTATGTTATTAAGTGATATAGGAACTGGAGATGAGGTACACGCATTAGATAAGGAATTAATTACCGAATCTGTTCAGTATCTGTTTTCATTTTGTCAATTAAATACCGAAGTATGTTAATCAGTCCAGATGGTCATTTAAGTTATTGTACCAACATTCATTCTGGTGAATCCTGGGAGGCTGTTTTTAAAAGTATACAGACCTATTGTGTACCTCTTAAAAAGAAAGTATCGCCAGATATGCCTTTTGGTATAGGTTTGCGTCTTTCTTATCAGGCTGCAACAGAATTGGTATTAGATGATAACTTATCATTATTCAAAGATTGGTTGTTGCAAAATGAAATGTATGTTTTTACCATGAATGGATTTCCATATGGAAATTTTCACAATGAGCCAGTCAAGGATAAAGTGCATTTACCGGACTGGACAAGCAGTGAGCGTTTAAACTATACAAAATTGCTTTTTACCATCTTGGGGCAACTTTTACCAGAAGGAATAGAAGGAGGGATTTCGACTTCACCGCTTTCATATAAGCACTGGTATAAAACCGAAGCAAGTTTAATTCAGGCCAGACAAATTGCCACAAAACAACTAATCACTATTGTTATACAGTTAGTTGAATTTTACCAAACCAGCGGTATATTTATGCATCTGGATATTGAACCTGAACCAGACGGCATAATTGAAAACAGTGATGAATACATTGCCTTTTTTAGAGATTATTTACTCAAGGACGGGGCTTCAATACTAGCGGCACATCTTTCATGTAGTTTATCCCAGGCAGAAGAACATATACGTAATCATCTACAGCTTTGTTATGATGTTTGCCATTTTGCCATTGGCTATGAAGAAAGTGAAGAGGTGATAAAGAAAATGGAAAAGCATGGTTTAAAGATTGGAAAATTACAAATTAGCGCCGCTCTTAAATGTACAGTTTTATCAGATGCATCTGTTGACGAACTGCAAAGTTGCCTGCGCAATTTTGATGAGCCTACCTATCTGCACCAGGTGGTAATTAAAACGACTGATGAGAGACTGCATAAATTTAATGATTTAAAAAATGGAATAGAAGCAATGAAACGTGATGATTTTATGGAGCTTCGTACCCATTTTCATGTCCCAATATTTATTGAAGATTATCAACTATTGCAATCTACTCAATGTGATATTGTAAATATTTTACAAAATTGGAAAAAGACAGGATTTACCAAACATTTAGAAATAGAGACCTATACATGGGAAGTACTGCCTGCTCATTTGCAACTAGATTTGACACAATCTATTGAAAGAGAATTAAAATGGGTTTTAAACAAAGTAACAGCCGAGGTAAAAGAGCAGATTATCAACACAAACTCACTTTAAATATTAATTCCAAAAACAATGCAAAAAACAGTCGTAATTAATGTAGTAGGACTTACAACTACTTTGCTTGAGGATCCAGAACTTTTTCTGTACCAATGGCTTAAAAAAAAGCACCATTTAAGCATTATTGAACCTGTACTTCCGGCACTTACCTGTTCGGCTCAAACCACTTATTTAACTGGAAAATGGCCCTCAGAGCACGGTATTGTTGGTAATGGATGGTATGACAGAACCGATGCCGAAGTTAAGATGTGGAAACAATCAAACAAGCTCATACAAAGTCCAAGGATTTGGGATTTAGCAAAAAAAAAGGATCCGACATTTACCTGTGCCAATATGTTCTGGTGGTATAATATGTATTCAGATGCAGATTATACGGTTACTCCTCGTCCACAATATTGGGCAGACGGGCAGAAAAAACCGGATTCTTATTCAAAACCGGCTAATTTGCGGGATCGGTTGCAAGAGGCATTAGGGGTGTTTCCGCTCTTTGATTTTTGGGGACCAAAAACATCAATACGTTCCAGTGAGTGGATCGCCAAAGCATCAAAACTGGTCTACGAATGGTACAATCCCACACTCACCTTAATTTATTTGCCACATTTAGATTATTGCTGTCAAAAATTTGCGCCAAAATCATCTGAAATTGACAAAGACGTAAAAGCTATTGATAAAGTATGCAAAGATTTAATAGAGTATTTCGAGGGTAATGGTGCAGAGGTTATTGTTTTGTCCGAGTATGGTATTACCAAAGTAAACGATCCGGTAGATATTAACCGATTTTTACGCAAACAGGGCTATCTGCAGATTAGAGAAGAAAGAGGTTTGGAATTATTGGATGCCGGCCAATCTCGTGCTTTTGCATTAGCAGACCATCAGATAGCGCACATTTATGTAAAAGATAAAAATGATATTCCAGAACTAAAAAAGCTTTTCAAGCAAATAAAAGGTATAGCAAAAGTATTGGATGATGAAGGGAAAACAGAACATCATCTCAACCATGAACGATCAGGCGAGCTTGTTCTTGTTGCAGAACAGGACAGCTGGTTTACCTATTATTACTGGCTAGACGACAAGAAAGCGCCAGACTTTGCAAGGACAGTGGAAATTCATAAAAAGACGGGTTATGATCCTGCAGAATTGTTTTTAGACCCTAAAAAGAAATTTATTTTGCCAAGAATTGTTCTAAAACTGATAAAAAAGAAATTAGGATTTCGCACTCTTATGGATGTAATCCCCCTTGATGCCAAACTGGTAAAAGGATCTCATGGATGCATTCCGGAAAATGAACAGGATAAGCCGGTATTTATCAGCAGTAAAAAGCAAGCAGAGAAAGTGGAAAGCATCTCGGTCTGCCAGTATATTTTAGATACCGTCTTTGCAAAAGAGGCAACGGGAGTATTTGAGCCAACTGGTTGTCAAGAAGACAAAAACAGCTGTGAACTTTTGAATTAGATAGCAATTATATAAGCATTAACGAAAAGAATTACAATTTATCTGATGTCAATATATTATGCAAATTCTTTTAAAAAAAGTGATTTCAATCTGACTGGAAGAAACCTTGCAAATACAAAAAACTTCACTTTTACAAATTATTCAGATAACGCTCTCATACTGTCAAGCTATGAATTGCAATCCTGAAATATTCTGGCAGGAATAAATTTTATATTATGGTTTATTACATATTATTTATGTCAGGTAAGATGAAGGATTTTTGAGATAAATTCTAAACGAAAGACCAAAATAACATTAACTGGCAGATTTTAAATTGTCACCATCTTTAAAATGTAGTCTTCTAAAAACCAAACCGGACAAAATTGTTAATGAACCTACAACCAAAAAAGTATAGCGGAACGCATTATGAATTTCGTTGTGAATGAGCTTAACATCTCCCTGAAAAAATTTAAGTACCAATAATCCCAAAGCAATTCCAAAACCAATTGCGAGCTGTTGATTTACAGAAACCAGTGAATTGCCGCTGCTGGTATGATAAACCCTTAGGTCGGCAATAGAAATAGAATTCATAGAGGTAAACTGTATCGAGTTAAAGAAACCTAAAACGGCAACAATGGGAATGTACCAATAAATAGAAGTATGAATGGAAGGAATGGCCAGTGCACAAATTAACAGACCAATGATAAAAGTGTTGACCATTAAGGTTTTTCGGTATCCGAAAGTATTTAAAATTTTAATTACAAAGGATTTTCCAAATATTGCAGTAAGCGCCATTGGCGCTACGATCCATCCGGATGTAACTGCAGACTGCCCATAGGCAATCTGTATCATCATGGGTAGCAATAACGGAATAGAACTGTAACCCAATCGGGTTGCCAGATTGCCGATCATGCCCACACGAAAAGTCCGGACCTGAAAAAGATTCAATGGGAAAAGAGGATTATTGTCTTTTATGGCATGACGATAATACCAGTATAACATTAGAAATCCAGACATTAAAATGAGCAAGACAGGTGTTACGCGGACAGTATTTCCAAATAATTCTAAAGAAATAGACAAAAGCAGGGACGCAGCTGCAAAAATCAGGAAGCCTTTAAGGTCAAAATCGATTATAGGCGATTTGTAATCCGGCATATATTTCAAACTTAAAATAATGCCAATGATCCCAAAAGGAATGTTTATAAGAAATATCCAGTGCCAGGATAGGTAATCGACCATATAACCGCCAACCAATGGCCCTAAAACCGGACCAATTAAAGCGGGGATAATGGCAAAATTCATTGCCTTTAATAATTCATTTTTTGGAAATGTTCTAATCAAAGCAAGTTTGCCCACCGGAGTCATCAAACTTCCTCCAATACCCTGAATGACCCGGGAAAAAATCAAATGGTTGAGGCTTTGTGAGAGCGCGCAAAACAAAGATCCGATGCTGAACAGCATCAGGGCGAAAATAAATACTTTCCTTGTGCCAAACTTGTCTGACAGAAACCCGCTCACCGGCATGAAAAGTGCTAATGTCAATACATAGCTAATAATAGCATTTTGCATCTCGAGAGGCGACTCATGCAAATCTCTGGCAATTGCCGTTATGGACGTATTTAGAATTGTGGAATCCAGCATCTGCATAAAAATCGAAGTAGCCAGAATAATGGGTAATGCTTTTTTGATTGTTTCAGTAGTTTGCATGCCGGTAATTGCGTTGATAAGTTTTAGCAGCAGTAAATATTCCGTTTACTTTTTAAATGCTTTTTCAAATTGAACATCCATGCAAATTAGTCAAATTTACTGAGTTTTAATAATTAAAAAGTGCATAATTTGACGGTTTTAAGTGTTTTTAAAATTTAATTTTAACCGGTTTCTATGTAGAGTGATGAAAGGCTCCTGTTTAATACATACTCTACAACCTCACTATCCTTATTTTTTGTGTCCATGAAAACGGTTGGCACTGATTTTTCCAGAAAATTTAAAATACGCTTTTAGGCACTTTTATGCAATCTAAAATAACTTTTCTCTTAATAAAATGTTCGTTATAATTGATTTGTCTTTCCGTGTGTAAGTTATTTAAAAACAGGTATTTGTACTTATTTTTTATGTTTTTAAAAGATGTAAATTTGGAGTGTGATTACCAATAAAAAATTAGCTGAAAAACTTTTTTTAGCTTAATTATAATCTGAATCTTAGTACTTGCTTCCTGACTAATTACAGTAAAATGTTTTAGTCCATCTACAAGCCAATATAGTTGCAACCCATATTCTTTAGATCTTAAAATACATTAAAAGAGATGAAATGAAAGAACAGGCTCAAAACAACGGCAATACTGGATTTCTTCAAACTGATGGAGGAAAAACCAAATCTAATGCGATTGAAGTGCCATCAATTTCTTTACCAAAAGGAGGTGGTGCTTTAAAGGGAATCGATGAAAAGTTTACTGTTAATGCTGTAAATGGTACATCTTCATTTTCAATTCAACTTCCATTTTCATCTGCAAGAGGTACATCACCTTCATTAAGTCTTTCTTATAATTCAGGCAGTGGCAATGGTATTTTTGGATTAGGCTGGAGTTTTAGTTTAGGATCAATTAAACGCAAAACAGATAAAGGGTTGCCTCAATATCTTGATTTAATTGATTCTGATACTTTTCTGTTTTCGGGTGTAGAGGATTTAGTTCCTGAATTTGCAAAAGATTCTAATGGAAGTTTTCAGTTAGATAGTAATGGGGACTATGTTATATATGAAAGAATTTCATCTGACGGATTATTTATTATCAGAAATTATAAACCAAGAATTGAAGGTTTTTTTGCTCGTATTGAACGCTGGACAGAAGAGACGACGAAAAGAATTAAATGGCGGGTAATTTCAAAAGATAATGTCACGACACTTTTCGGATGGACAGACAATTCTATTATTCGAAACCCCAAGGATCAGACAAAAATTTATGAATGGTTTCCCGAATTTGTATTTGACGATAAAGGAAACTGCAGCCAGTATATTTATAAGAAAGAAAATGATAATGGTTTTGATGCTTCTTTATTGCATAATAAAAATCGATTTAAAGAGGGCAAAATTACATACACCAATCTTTATTTAGAAAAAGTTTTATATGGCAACAAAACGCCATACAAGAAATTTGAGGATGCATTCCCAAATGAATCTGACTATTTGTTTTCAACGGTTTTTGATTATGGTGAGTATAATGATGTTTCACCTTTCAACAAAATAAAAGACTGGAATTTCAGGTTAGACGCTTTTTCAGATTATAAATCAGGTTTTGAAATTAGAACTACAAGGTTATGCAATAGAGTATTACTGTTTCATCATTTTACGAATTCTAATGAATACGAAGGTTTAGTCAAATCTCTTAATATAGGATATGATAGTACAGCGGAGCAGGATTTTACATTTCTGAAAACTATTACTTCAATCGGTTATATCAAAAAAGGGGATGGTTCCTATTCTTTTAAAAAACTCCCTCCAATGGAGTTTGATTACCAAAAACAGGAATGGAATAATAGTATTAGATCCATTGATGCAGGACAATTAGTACATGCCCCATCAGGTTTGGATCAACAGCAATATCAATTTACCGATTTGTATAATGAAGGTTTGTCAGGCATTCTAACAGAACAAGCAAATGGATGGTATTATAAACACAATTTGGGAGATGGAAAATTTGAAGATGCTAAATTAGTCTCTCCTAAACCTGCTTTTTCTGGATTGGGTAGTAAGATGCAACTGATCGATTTAGATGCTGATGGAGGCAAACAGTTAGTGAGTTTCAATACTGAGCCTAAAGGTTATTTTGAATTAGATGACGATAATGAATGGCTGGGATTTCGTTCATTTAAGGGAATTCCAAATATTGATTTTAACGATTCAAATACCCGATTGCTGGATTTAAATGGTGATGGTAAACCAGAAGTGATTATTTCAGAAGATCAGGTTTTTACATGGTATACTTCCGAAGGTCGAAATGGATTTTCAGCAGCCCAAAGAACACCTAAACCGTTTGACGAAGAAGATGGCCCGCATATTATTTTTGCCGATGCAAAGCAGACAATCTATTTAGCTGATATGTCTGGTGATGGTATGACCGACATTCTACGGATTCGAAATGATGAAATTTGTTATTGGCCAAATATGGGCTACGGGAAATTTGGAGCAAAAGTAGCTTTGGATAATTCACCAATTTTTGATAGTGAGAACGATTTTAATCCATCCTTTATAAAACTGGCAGACATTGATGGTTCAGGAACAACAGACATCATTTATTTAGGCAAAAACAAATTTACTTGCTGGAAAAACCTTAGCGGTAACCGTTTTAGCGTAATTCCATTTGAGATGGAGTCATTCCCAGAAATTAATTCCCAAGCTAAAATTACAGTAACGGATCTGTTAGGCAATGGTGTTGCCTGTATTGTATGGTCGAGCGCATTATCAAAAAATACGTCCTCTCCATTAAAATATATTGATTTAATGAATAGCAAGAAACCACACATCATGGTTTCTTATAAAAACAATTTAGGAAAAGAAGTCTCATTAGAATACACACCTTCCACTAAATTTTACATTGAAGACAAGCTGGCAGGAAAACCCTGGATAACTAAATTGCATTTCCCCATACAATGCATTTCCAAAACCATAACCGAAGATAAAATATCAGGTTACAAATTTGTAAGCAAATACAAATACCATCATGGCTATTATGATCATTCTGAAAGGGAATTCAGAGGGTTTGGAATGGTTGAACAAATCGATGCTGAAGATTTTGAGCATTGGAAAAAAGAAAATGCCAGTACTATTGTTGATGCGACACTGCATCAGGAACCAGTGGTTTCTAAAACCTGGAATCATACGGGAGCTTTTTTGCAAAACGATAAAATTCTGACTCAATTTTCGGAAGAATACTGGTATGAAGAAATGTCCCGGAATGGGTTTGATGTTTCCCATCACGAAACAGCCTTACCAGATGCCCGATTGATAGCTGCTTCTGAAATTGATCCGACAATACTTAAACATCTTTCTGCTCAAGAATGGCGTGAAGCACTTAGAGCCTGCAAGGGAATGGGTTTACGCTCCGAAATTTTTGCAAAAGATGCTATTAAATTTGGAAATACAGCCGAGGCTAAAAGAAAAGAGCTTATTCCTTTTTCGGTAGCTACACATAATTGTGTTATCGAGTTATTACAGCCAAAAGGAAAAAACAAACATGCCATTTTTATAGTAAAAGAAAATGAAGCTATAACTTATAACTACGAACGAAACCCTGAAGATCCGAGAATTTCCCATAACTTAAACATTAAATTGGATAAATACGGCAATGTATTAGATTCAGCTACAGTTGTCTACCCTCGATTGTTAGCAGATCTGACGCTTCCTGCTGAAACACAGCAAGAGCAAAATAAAACGGTTATTATCTATACACAAAATCAGTTTACAAATGATGTCATAAATGCTGATACGCTCCGATTGCGATTACCTTCAGAATCCAAGACATACGAACTAAAAGATGTGCCAAGATCAAATGCATTTTATATTCCAAATGATTTTGATGAAATCCTGACCATATCAAAATCGGCAACAGTTTTATATCACGAAATAGATAAACCAACAATCGCGGGTTTATCACAAAAACGATTGATAGAACACACCAAAACGATTTACAGAAGCAATGATCTGAAAAGCTCTTTGCCTTTGTACAAATTAGAATCTTTAGGCTTGCCCTTTGAGAGTTATCAGTTGGCCTATACTCCTGATTTATTGAGACATATTTACCATGAAAAAGCTGATGATTGGGCACTGCAAAATTTAATGTTAGAAGGCAAGTTTTCCCATGCATTAAATGAAAGCGGTTTAGAGGATGACAATTGGTGGGTACGCTCCGGGACGATTCAGTTTCTTGCAGATTTAGAAGTAGTGATGGATGCAGGCAATAGATTTTATATTCCAATATCATATACAGATCCTTATGGAGCCCTAACAAAAGTAAAATACTATGGAAATTATTTTCTGTTTGTAGAAGAAACCGAAGACGCAATAGGAAATACGGTTAAAGTGAATTTATTCAACTTCAGAACTTTATCGCCTCAACGGCTGAGTGATATAAATACTAACCTGTCAGAAGTAATAACAGATGAATTAGGTTTAATAAAAGCCGTTGCATTAATGGGTAAGGGGAATGAAGCCGATGAATTGGCTGATTTAACCGAAACAACAGATGCAGCGGAATTACTATTGATTAATAACTTTTTTCAAGCTTCTGATTCTGATGATTTAACCAATATTGGGAAAGACTTATTGAATAGAGCAACGTCAAGATTTGTTTATGATTTTGATACTTACATCAATTCGGGCAAGCCTGCAGTAGTAGCGTCAATAAGTAGAGAGCAGCATTATAAGCAAAACAACAATTCACCTGTTCAAATTGGCCTTGAATACTCTAATGGTTTAGGGGAAGTAATAACGAAGAAAGCACAGGCAGAACCTGGGCTTGCCAAAAATGTTATTGTGCTTCCGGATAATACTATTGCCGTTTCAGATATAGATACATCTAAAACTCTTCCTAAACAGCTTCGCTGGATCAGCAACGGCAGAACCATCAAAAATAACAAAGGCAATGCCGTAAAACAATATGAGCCTTATTTCTCGGTAACACATCAATTTGAAGATCTAAAAGAATTGGTTGAAACCGGAGTAACGCCGATCATGTATTACGATGCAGCCGGGCGATTGATAAAAACAGAAATGCCAAACGGCACATTGTCAAAAGTTATTTTTGACAGTTGGAAAGTAAGCAATTATGACCCTAACGATTGTGTATTGGAAAGCGAATGGTATCAAAAAAGGACAGATTCTGCCCATCCGGAATTTATAAATGATCTCAAAGAACAGCAAGCAGCGCTAAAGGCCGAAAAGCATGCCGATACTCCCAGTGTTCAATGTTTTGACACATTAGGACGACCAATTCTGTCAATTGAAAATAATAAAAATGGAGTAACAGGTGTCGACGAATTGCAATATACACGTGTAAAATTAGACACCGAAGGAAACCTGCATTCCGTAACCGATGCTCGGCTTAATGTAGTCATGGAATACAAATATGACATATTGGGTAACAAAGTATATCAGCAAAGTATGGACGCCGGACAGCGTTGGTTATTGATAAATGTATTGGGCAAGCCGTTACGCACCTGGGACGAACGCAATCATGAATTTCAATATTTTTACGATACACTGCACCGACCTTTATATGGCAAAGTTTTGGGTGGCGATGGAGATGTGAGTTTAAATCACATATTTGATAAAATAATTTATGGTGAAGCACAAGCAAATGCTCATCTCAAAAATTTAAAAGGACAGATTTGGCAACATTATGATACAGGTGGTGTAATAGAAACACCCGGTTATAATTTTCATGGTAGACCAACAAGTACCAAAAGAACACTTTTTAAAAAATATAAGGAAGTTGCCAATTGGATCGATGATAATTTGGTTGATGATTTAGAAAATCAATTTTTTACTTTTATTACCGATACCGATGCATTGGGACGCATTACCAAGCAAATTGCACCTGACGGCAGTGTTATTTCTCCTTCTTACAACAAATCGGGTTTATTAGATGGAGAGAGCGTATTACATCCTGACAAAGCACAGGCAAATACCTATATCATAAATATTGACTACAACGAAAAAGGCCAACGGAATAAAATTATTTACGGAAACAATGTAACCAATAAGTTTCATTACGATAAAGAAACATTTCGTCTTAAACGTTTGGAAACTAAGTATCAGAATAATGATCCTTTACAGGATTGGTTTTATACTTATGATCCTGTTGGAAACATTACTCATATAGAAGACAGGAATATACCCGTTGTGTTTTTTAACAACCAAAAAGTAACAGGTATTTCAGAATATACTTATGATGCATTATATCAATTAATTACAGCAAGCGGAAGAGAAAATAATGCTGCACTGACAGTCAATGGTCAGGACAATTGGAATGATGCTCCTTTTATGCACCAATTAAATCCTGGTGACCCAATGGCCGTTCGAAATTATACTCAAAACTATCGCTACGATAAAGTGGGAAATATAATGCAGATGAAACATGTTGCAGCGGGTAATAATTGGACACGCGATTATACTTATGAAACAAGTAATAATCGTTTGAAAATGACACAGGTTGGCAGTGAAATGTTTACTTATTTGCATCATGCACAGCATGGTTTCATAACCACATTGCCTCATTTGCAGGAAATGGGATGGAACTACAAAGAAGAATTAATCAAGACCATTAAACAAAAACGAACCGATGGCGGTACACCCGAAACGACTTATTATCAATATGACGACCAAGGACAACGCATTAGAAAAATAACAGAGAACACTGCCAATGCAGGAGAAACACCAACATTAAAAAACGAACGCATTTATGTGTCGGGTTATGAATTGTATAAAAATCATAGTGGTACCGATGCCGGATTAGAAAGAATTAGTTTGAGTCTAATAGATAAAGGGCATCGTTTTGTAATGGTAGATATGGAAACTAAACCTAAATATATTTTGGGTATTCCCTTTGGCAGAACATCGACTGAATTTACTACACGTTACCAGTTACATAATCATTTAGGATCTTCGGCTTTAGAACTTAACGAAACTGGTGATATTATCTCATATGAAGAATACCACCCATTTGGTACCACTGCATACCAAGCCATGAACGCATCCATTAAAGCCGCTGCCAAGCGTTACCGTTATACAGGTATGGAACGGGATGAAGAAACTGGCTTGGAATACCACAGTGCCCGGTATTATTTGCCCTGGCTAGGCAGGTGGATGAGTAGTGATCCTATTGGGATTGGAGATGGCGTGAATGGGTATATTTATGTTAAAAGTAATCCGATCTCAAATGCAGATACTAATGGGAAATATGACTGGGGAGAAGTCGCTTTAGGATTCGTAGGTGCTGTTGCAATTGTTGCAGTCGTTGCAGTTGCGGCTACTGTAGCAGCTCCAGTTCTTGCAGCAGGCGTGGCATATACAGCTGCGACTGCAACCGCTGTTACAGGAGTAGTAGTTACAGAGGCGGCAGTTGTAACAACTGTTACTGTAGCTGCAACTGCATATGGTGTGGTTGGTGTGAGTCAAACAATAGATCAGGTTCAAAACGCACCAACAGAAAGAGAACGTTCACGAGCACTCGGCAGACTTCCGGTCGAAATAGCCGCAACAGCATTAGGGGTAAGAGGATTAACAGGAGGTTCGCCACCAAGCATACCAGGATTACCAACTATTGAAATGACACCAACTCTTAGCGGGACTGTAGCATTTGAGTTAGTTCCGGCGACCACTGCAATTTCAATTCCAGCAGCAACAAGTGCAACAGGAGGTGCGATTACTCATATGATGATGTCTTCGTCCGGAGATCAAGGAGGAAGTTCTGGCTCCAGTTCTCCAGATGAAAATGTTTGTGAAGAACCCAGAACACCTCCCAGTAGAACATTGTCTCATAAAGGATCAGCAACAAGAATTTTAAGGGAAAATCCCGCTAGAAGTAACCAAACTATTCTGACCGCTAAAGTCAGAACACCCTCAGGAGAAACAATTGATGTTGCTATGCCGAATACACCGAGTAATGGGATAGACCCTCCGTGGCGTCCAGGCCAAAGAGCTCTTGCTGAAGAGTTAGGATATACACCATTAGATCCTCCAGCAAATACGGTACCTGGCTTACATGCAGAAGAAAACCTTGGGGCAAGATTACATGAAATGGGAGGAACTGTAGAGGAATGGGCTATTAGTAGAGGTACCACTGGAAATAGTTTTATCTGTCAAAGTGCAACTTGTCGTCTGTTTACTGAACTCTGGGGGCCTCAACAGTTTTAATAGCAACTGGGAAAAATTTGAGAATAATTCTAAAAACTTGAAAATTATGAAACCTACAAATGACAAAAAAACACATCAAAATACCCTACCCGTAAATGATAAAATATTTCAGGCAGTATATGACTCTCCTTCTTCATTACCGGGAAAGCAAAAATGGGTAACAAAAGAGGAAGATGTTCGCATAATAGAAAAATTATTAGGTATGCCGGACAAAACCATTGGTGCCCCGCTTTGGGTAAGCGGTGATACTAAAAAATGTCCAAAATGCAGACGTGAAATCAATTGGCTGGATATTGTTTCCTCAGCGTTAGATAACGTTCATACTAAAGAAATGATTGCTCAAGTTATTCTTGGCGAAACCAAATTTGTAAATGTAGAAGTTCCAAAAGCTATAGCAAATTTACATTGCTTTAAATGTAAAACAGCTATCGAAAACCTACGCAGTTTTAAATGCCATAATTGGGCATATGCAAAACCAGCTTTGCTTAAAGTGCTGCAGGAAATGGAGAGAAAGCAATAACTGATTTAGAAAACATATAATAACAATATCATGGCAACACAATCTGACAACCAAGATCCAAGTAAAATTAAACTCAATTTTTTTAAATTTGATTTAAAAGCCGGAAACCAGCTCAAAGCATTCGATGCTATTTATAAAATACATCATGGCAATTGGGATGAGGTAAAAAGGAACCTATCCAAAGACAAAAGTTTTACACCGGCAATAGTAAAAAATCTCGAGTTTACACACTACTTGTCTAAATGGAGTAATGACAATAAAGCTGTTGTTGAGCTTTTTCAGAAAGATGACAAATTGCTTTCGATGCGTGATATTGCTTTAAATTTTAATAAAGAAGCTTTTATCCAAAAAGTAAAAAGTATATCGCCAGCAAAATCAAATGACGATAAAAAAGCATTTGCTATCGATTTGCATCATAAACTTTTTGAATTTGAACCTACCGCGGTTGTCGTCAATATGATAAAAGACCCACAAGTACCGGTATTAAATACAGCAGTGGGTACAAAAGTTGCTGCATTATTAGAAAAAAATCCGGATTTTAATATCAGAACTACTTCTGTATATGAAGTATTCAAAAATAATAAAGAGTTAAAAAAAATTCCGGAAGATTTACAACAACCTATTCAGACGGAATTAAAAACTTTACAAAGAATTGTTACGGTTAGTCCCATTGCCGATGCTATTCCGGTTTTGTATGATGCCAAACTCCATACCGCATTTCAAATTTCAGATATACCACCTACTCAATTTAAAACTGCATTGAGCGGTAAAGGATTAGACGAAGGAATATTGCTGCAAATTCATACCAATGCGCAGCATTTACGTGTCCGAAATGAACATGCTTTAATAGCGCTCAAAGAAGCCAGTCAGAATACTGGTATTGATATGATTGATAAAAGCATTAGACTGGGTAATGGTTCTGAAATAAAAAAAGGGCTGGGAGCCATGAAGACAGAAAGTAATGCCATTGCCTATTCTCCAGAGGAAGCTGCTAAAGAGATTATAGAAAAAAATAACTTAACATGGGATATGCTTTTTGGCGATGCTGATATTTGCGAATGTGGCGAATGTACTTCCGTCTACAGCGCTGCGGCATATTATGTAGAATTATTGCAGTATTTGCGCAACAACAATCTCGATCCTAATGCCACGGGAGATGTTGCAATAAAATCCAACCCAAAAAATATTTCCGGAACCCCGTTAGAAAAATTATTTAATCGTCGCCCAGATTTAGGCTGTCTGGAATTGACTTGTAAAAATACCAACACCATTTTGCCTTATGTTGATCTGGCAAATGAAGTCATGGAAAGTTATGTGGCATTCAAACATTTAAAACCTTTTAATGTAGCCGATGAAACCAGCAGTGAGTTGCTTGCAGAACCTCAGCATACAGAATATCAGGCATATTGCATCTTAAAAAATGAAGTATATCCATTTACACTGCCATATCATCAGCCAATTGATGCTACAAGAATATATTTGGATTATTTAGGAACAAGCCGCTATGAAGTAATAGATACTTTTAGAAAAAACAATAGTAGTAACAATGCAGAATTAACTCAATTAAAAGATGAGGTTTTAGACAGGGCTTCTGATTCTGAATTTTTAAATATTACTAAAGAAGAATATATCATACTCACAAAGGAATGCTTTGAAAGTAAAGCTCTGATGAATAAGCTTAAAAATAAAACATTTACAGATTCTGAATATCAGGAACTCATTGGTGTGAAATCTGTTGGTGAATATTATGGCTATGATGATAATGCAACAATGTTGAGTGATAATGGACTCACATTAATTAAAAAAGAATTTTTGCGACGTACAGGAATTGATTATTTCAACCTTGTAGATTTACTTAAAACAGAATATATCAATCCGTTTTTACCCAAAGGGAAATCGAAAAACATAACGGAAAGTCTACATTTTAGCTATCGTTTTTTACAAAATTATGCTAAAATACATGGTATTGATAAAATGGCTGAAGATTTGGTGAAATTAGAAAAATTTGCTGATTTATTGCCAATGATTAAAGATCAGATAGAAATACTAACAAACAAAAAAGTACTAAGCTGTCCTGATTCATGCAAAGATAAAGTAGAAATAAGTGACAAGGATATTATCTGTTGGGTGAAATGTCATTTTGAGAAAATAGGCAAAATGATAGTCATAGAAAGTGGTAGAGGATGTGTGAATGGGAAAATACTCTTTAAGAATGATAAATTATTTGATAATGATTTTAGCATAAGGGTTGAAAATTGTAAAATACTTTATGATGGAGGAAAAGAAGTACTTCCACTTGGTCAAATTGATAAAAAAACAGGAAAAGTCACTTTTTTAAATGAAAATGAAGAAGCAGATCCTAAAAGTTGGGAGCAAATAAAATTTGTAGGTGACAAGGGCGAAAAAGGCCTATTCTTAATAATAGATGCAGAGGTGTATCTCATTTTCTTAGAACAAAAAGACAGTTGTGATTTAAATACGGCCCTATTGCAGCATTTAGACGGAACACCACTTACTGCTGACGAATATGATCGTATACATCGTTTTATACGATTGTGGAGAAAATTAGATTGGACAATTGATGAATTAGATAAAGCAATTATTGGATTAAGTATCCAAAAAACGGTAGACAATGAAGAGGATTTAAGCGAAGATGATTCTATTTGTGATGATTGTAATGATGAATGCGACAGTTCTGATTGTGATGAATGTGATTGCGATGATTGCAGCGAAGATTGCCATCATGATTATGATATTTCAACAACCTTAATACATCAATTGGTAGCTGTAAAAAAACTATTAGATAAAACAGGAATTGAAGTAATAAAGCTACTAGCTTTTTGGACAGATATTAGTGCAGCAGGTGAATATTCCCTTTACAAGAAACTTTTCTTAACACACAACGTGTTAGGCATTGATAAGGTTTTTAAAGCTAATGTAAATGGTAATTATCTTACTGTAAATACTACAATTACAGAGCATTTTCCGGTATTGATGGCAGCTTTAAATTATACAGCCGATGATTTACAAACGGTTATGGAAGCTACAGAAATGACAGATGAATTGACCTTCAGTAATCTGTCAAAACTATATCGTTACCGATTGCTTTCAAAAATTTTAGGCTACAAGATTCCTGCATTTATGGATATCGTTCCTTTATTTGGTACTATATTTAATGACGCCTACAGTACACTTGAATTTATAGAGAATCTATCCCAAATAGATGATGCTGGTTTTACACCACAAGAACTCAATTATATTATTAGAGATTTTGACGATACTAAAAAACCGTTTAAACCTACACAGAAATCAATTTTAATTTTAGCAAAATCCATATATGATGGATTAAACACAATCGACGAAACACAACAGGATGTAAAGCCTGATGAAACTATCACCGAAGCAGCATTACAACAAATCAACCTCAGAGAAAAAGCAACAACAGAATTTGTAAGAGCTAAAGCAAGTTTGCTGTTTGAAACAGATATTGTCGAAAAAGTCATCGGGATATTAGAAGGTACAAATGTATTTATAACCAATGCTCCTAAAAACATAGCGTTTACTCTGGCAGAAGATAAAACACTACAAAATAAATTAAAATATGATAAAATAAATGGCAGTATCCAAATAATAGGGATCTTAACCGAAGCTGAAAGCATTGATTATAAAGCAATCAGTAACGACCCAGATTGGATATCTGCATTGATTAGGGTTGAAAAACAGCAAAATAAGCAATTCAAAGAATTATTGTCTAAAGTTTTTGATACTGAAAAAACAAAAACAGCCGCTCAAAAAGAAGCATTAGAAAAAATAATTAAAACAGGTGACATAAGTTTACCTATTGATAAAATACTTGAAGGAGATCCTGATATCAATACCGCTGCTCAAAAAAGAATAGCTTTTTTAGAAATTTTCATGCCTTACCTGCGTCAGGAACTCAGTCATCGCTTTATTGTAAACACGTTGTCTGGCATAGTAGGTTTGCAACCTAATAGTACCGATATATTGATTACTGATATACTTAAAACAGGGAATATTCCTGTTTCGTTATTCAGTATTTTTGAGAAAATAAAAGAAAGCAGTAAGCCTGTTGAAAATAATTGGAATGGATACCTAATTCCGTCATCAACTGCCACATATACGTTTGTTATTAAAAACAGTGATGCTCAACCTATACTTAGTATTGACGGAACTATATTGAGTTTTACAGTTCAGGAAGATCCCACAAATGAATGGTGGAGCAATGATATTGTGCTCCAATCTGGCAAATTGTATAAATTATCGACTATCGGCGTAGAATTAAAAAATATCTATTGGAGAACAACTGCCTCAGCCATTGCAGCTATTCCATCATCGGCATTAATTCCTGACTTTGCTTCTCAGCAGTGTGAACCCGCATTAATAGCATTAAAAAAAGCAGCTATGCTGGTCACTGGTTTTGATTTAAGTGCAGATGAAATACTGTTTCTGGAAAAAAATAAAGCTCATTTTGATAATCTGGATTTTAACAAGTTGACATTAATCCATTGGTTGAGACTGGAGGGGTATGCCAGATTACGAAACTCTTTGCCTCAATCTGAATTCAACATCTTAGATTTCTGGAATTGGACTTACAATCCATTATCTGATGTAACATCATTAAGCACTAAAATTGCTGAACTAACAGCATGGAAAAAACAGCGAATAGAGAAGTTAATTGCGATAAATCATTTCAATATAACACAACTTCAGGATTATAACAACGAAAAAAATCTATTAAAACTGCAGTCAGCTCTGGCTGTTGCTGATAAGATAAGTGTAGACATTGATTTGCTTTTTGAATGGGCAATTCCTACTTCTAAATTCAACAAATGCAGGATAATTGCCGATAGTATAAAAAATGCAATTCGTGCCAAATACAATCAAACTGATTGGGAACAGGCTGTAAAACCATTGAGCGATAAACTGCGTAATAACCAGAAAGAAGCCTTAATTGGATTCTTGCTGCAACAGCAAACATTGTTAGATTGGGGAGTAACGGATGCAGATAGCCTATTTGAATATTTTCTGATAGATGTTCAAATGGATGCCTGTATGGAAACTTCACGTATTAAACAGGCATTATCATCGGTGCAATTATTTGTACAGCGCTGTTTCTTGGGATTGGAAGAAGAATATAGCGGAATTGCGCCAGATATATTAGATAGAGAACGTTGGGATTGGATGCAACGTTACCGAGTTTGGGAAGCCAATCGTAAAGTTTTCTTATATCCCGAAAATTGGATTGAAAGTAACCTACGAGATGATAAGAGTCCGTTTTTTAAAGAATTAGAAGGAGAATTACTGCAAAAAGATATCAACAAGCAAAATGTCATTGACGCGTTAAAATCCTACCTCTACAAAGTTGATGAAGTGGCTAATATGGAAGTGGTAAGCTTGTATATTGACGGCGAAAAAACATCCGAAAAATGGAACAAGGGAGCAAAATTGCATGTGTTTTCCCGCACCCGCAATGCTGCCTATTTTTATTATTACCGCTATTTGGCTCTGGATGAAATGAATTGGTATCCTTGGGAAAAAATGCAGGTGGATATTCCGGGTTATGATATAGAAGATACAAGCGGGAAAGTTACCGATAATGGTTGTTTTTTAACAGCTGTGGTATGGAATGGACGCTTGCTGATTTTCTTTCCTCAGATTGTAAAAAAAACAAGGCCAGCTAAGAGTGGTAATGATTTAATGAAAACTCTTGGAGATACAACAGTTAATAGTAATTTACCTGTAGAATATTTTGAAATAAAAATGGCATGGAGTGAGTATCGAAATGGTAAATGGACGCAAAAACAATTGAGCAAAGATGTTTTGGCTACAAATCCTAAAGATAGTACTCATGATATTCCGTTTTTTAAATTCATCCCCATTATAAGCGATGATAAAATACTAATTAATGTAGATGATCTTAAAGATACTGATGGAGGTTATCTTGGTGCATTTAAATTTGAAGGAAATACCATAAAAGTTGGATCAGCGATAGGAACGGTATCAATTCCAATTGATTATTTTAATCAGTCGGACGGGAAAATGTACTCATGGCAGCTTAATAGCCCAACTTTTGCCCGCAATCTTGATTTTTCTTTTAATGAAGAATCATCAAAAGAAAAATTAATCTGGAATAATGGCAGTTCTAATACACTAAAATTCCATCATCCTTTTACAAATGATTTAATGGGTAAAATTAATTTGGGGAAACTGGAAGAATTCTTTAATTATAACCTGCAAATAAATGATAAAGAAGATGCTTTTGGCAAATATGACCATGATGGAGATGCAGATACTCCCGAAATATACAATGAGCTCAAACGTCCTTATTCTTTATATAATTGGGAACTATTTCTACATACGCCAATGATGTTGGCTGATGCATTAAGTAAATCGCAACAATTTGAAGAGGCTATGAAATGGTATCATTTTGTGTTTAATCCTATTGCCGAAGGTTCTGATGATAAACGTTTTTGGCAATTTACGCCATTCAAAGAAACAAACAGCCAAAGAATTTTAGATGGCATTTTTAATAATCTCAAACCAAATAAGGCCGACCAAACCATTAACGAATGGCGTAACAAACCTTTTATGCCACACTTGGTAGCTCGTAACCGTCCGGTGGCATACATGAAATGGGTCGTAATGAAATATATTGATAATCTGGTGGCGTGGGGCGATTATCTATTCCGACAAGACACTATCGAAAGTATTAATCAGGCAACACAATTGTATATTTTAGCCATGCATATTATGGGACCTCGTCCGATGATTATTCCTAAGCGCGGAATTACAAAACCGCAAACTTATATTGGCTTACTAGACAAATGGGATGCTTTTGGGAATGCCATGGTAGAGTTGGAATTAGCAGCTCCATTCAGCAATCAAACTGCGTTGCCTTTTGGCGCAGTAAATGGCGAGTTAGCGTTTGCAAATATATACGGTTTGGCTTCTTCGCTCTATTTCTGCATACCGAACAATCCTAAACTTATGGGCTATTGGGATACCATTGCCGATAGATTATATAAAATACGCCATTGTGAAAATATCGATGGGGTATTCCGAAAATTACCATTGTTTGAACCGCCAATTGATCCTGCATTATTAGTAAAAGCTGCGGCACAGGGATTGAGCATTGCCTCAGTAATAAATGATTTGAATACACCAATGCCTAACTATCGTTTTTATTATTTGCTCCAAAAAGCATTGGAATTGTGTGGAGAATTAAAAGCTATGGGGAATGCATTGCTTTCCGTAATCGAGAAAAAAGACAACGAAGCCATTGCGCTAATACGTTCCAGACATGAAAATGCAATGCATAATCTGGTCATGGAAATTAAAAAAATGCAATTGGAAGAGGCGCAGAAAAATATGGATGGTCTGGAACAGAATCGTAAAGGTCCTGAACATCGCATGAAATACTATCTGCAGTTGATAGGGGAGGATTTAGGTAAAATACCGGGATTGGATGCCGAATTTACTGAAATTGTCAATAGCATAGAAGCTCCTGTGGATGAAAGCGGATTGAAACTTATACCTTTTGAGAAAGAAGATATGGATAAGGCCAGTGCTGCTGCCGATTGGCAAACTGGTATTGGAGTAGTAGAGACATTGGCTTCGGTTTTCCATGCATTACCAACGATAAATGGTCACGGTACACCTTTAGGAGTAGGGGTTGCTGTATCTTGGGGATTTCCTAACTTGGCAAATGCTACATCAGCGGTTGCTAGAGGTTTACGAATTTATGCAGATCATCTTTCTTACCAATCTTCATCAGCTGGTAAAAAAGGAAATTTCAAACGTGCTTTACAAGAACGCGTTATGCAAGCTAATTCTGCAGGTTATGAACTGAAACAAATAGACAAGCAAATAACAGCTCAGAAAATCCGTATCGCCATTGCCAATCAGGAAATTGCCAACCAACAAAAAATGATCGATAATGCACTGGAAATAGAAGATTTTTTAAAAAATAAATATACTAATGAAGAATTGTATACCTGGATGCGCGGTAGTCTAAAAACATTGTACCATCAGGTATATAGTCTGGCGCATGAGCTGTCTAAAAAAGCTGAAAAAGTATATCGCTTTGAACGAGGTATAAGCAATTCTAATTTCATACAATCTGGCTATTGGGATGCCGGACGAGATGGCTTACTCGCTGGAGAACAACTTTATGTAGGATTAAAACAAATGGAAGCCGCTTATCAGAACGAGCGCGGGTATGATTATGAAATCACAAAACATGTTTCTTTATGCTTATTAAGCCCATTGGCACTTATCCAGCTTAGGGAAACAGGCAAATGCGAGTTTGAAATACCTGAAGTATTGTTTGATATGGATTATCCCGGACAATACAAACGTCGTATTAAGTCGGTATCAGTATCAATGCCATGCATTGCAGGGCCTTATACGGGAGTTAATGCCAAATTTAGCCTGCTGGAAAATAAATTCAGAAATACCGCAGTAGGGGGTAAAACGTATCAAGAGGATACGGAGGATACAGATGACCGTTTTAGCACCTACCGAATTCCGATTAATGCTATTGCAACCAGTACTGGTCAAAATGACAGCGGTATGTTTGAATTGAATTTTAAAGACGAGCGTTACCTGCCATTTGAAGGTGCTGGTGCTGTTAGTAAATGGCGTCTTGAATTACCGGAAATTCGCCAATTTGACTACGCAACTATTACCGATGTTATTGTGCATATCAAATATACAGCCATTGAAGGCGGAGAAAGATTAAAGCTAAATGCCACAAAGACCGTATTTAAACAACTGGAAAACATTAAGCAGCAATTGAATGAAACTGGTTTGCATTTGGCTCTAAATATGAAACATGATTTACCAAATGAGTGGCTTTTATTCAAGAAATCTGGTGTAGTTGAACTGAATATTGGCAAAGTAAGATTACCCTATTTGGCCCAGTCTATTAATTCGGTGCATATAGAACAAGTAATGTTCTTAGCAAAAGTTAAAGGAAATCCGGTCAGTTTTGCACTCAATATTGATGAAACCGAAACAATAGATCTTTCCAAAGTAAGTGAATTGAATTTGTGTCGTGGCATCAATTCGGATATTAAACTTGATGTGCCTTTTAGTTTATCGGTTGCTGACGCAGACAAATTGAAATTGGAAGAAGTAATAATGGTTGTGAAATATGGCTTTTGAAAATTAATGGAATTTAGAAAAAAATCGTTAATAGTTTATACCGAGCGTTAGATCAATTAGGCAATACAGTAGATTTTCTTTTAATCAGAAAAAGGAAGAGGATGACTGTGAAGCCATTTCTAATTAAAGCAATTAGTATTACTCCCGATCTCCGAAGAGTTCAACTGAAAAGCTGGCAAATGTCTGTAGCAGGATAAAATAGGATTTTGTCGCCTCTATAACTAAAATTTGGTTTTGATAGTTGCGACAGAACCATAATTTCTGGAATAAATAAAACTAAATACCATTTAATAAACGGCTATTTTCCCTGTTTGAACTGCGCCTGAACTTGTAATTATTTTGTAGATGTAAATTCCTGATGAAGTATTTTTTAGATTGATGTTATTGGTTATTGCAACTAAGGGATATACCATTGTGTTTTGTCCGTTGATATTGTAGAGATAGAAAATACCTTTCTCATCTTTTGGGCCTTCAATAAATAATTCTTCATTTTTACGTAATAATGTGGGGTAGATATAAAATAAAGCACTGCCTGAATAATTAGTATCAAGAATTGGAGAGCTTACTGTATTGGTATTTTCTAAAATTAAATTTATTTTGTATTTATTATTGCCATCAGCTGGTTCATTATCGAAAAAACTGAATGTTTTTAAACTGACGTCGTTTATTGTACCGATAACACTCTCGGCATTATTAACTATTTTTACCAGTTCGATCCTTTTGATATTGTACAAGCTAAAAAGGCTGGCATCAATCTTTATTTTATTTTTCTGATAAACTTCGGCAAAAGCCAGCTCAAAATAACAATTTGAGTTTTGAGCATAATGTAATGTTGATTCACTTTTTATTCCTTCGTTATGGTCAAATACAGGAGAAACAGTGTAAATATTTCCATCTGTATAAGTATAATCAGTTGTTGTTATTTGCTCTTTAAATTCTAAATGATCTCCTGTAAGTTTATAAATATTAAAAGAAGCAACACCTGCAGGTTGATCCCAATTTATTTCTGTTGTACCGTTGCAAACTAAGCTGGTACGAATATTTAAATCATATGAAATAATAAAGTCATCAGAAATATAATCGGTATCATCGATGGTCATTTTTAATTTTGCTTTAGAGAATCTTTTTTCTGAAGGAGTATAGGTAAATTGTCCCGAATCGAGATTGATATCATTTGCGATAATTTCCCATGTTTGCCCATTATTATAACTGATAGACAATTTTCCGGAGGTAGCCGAAAAAGAAGAATCCCATTTAAAAGGTGAAATTGTTTTGCCGTTATAAGGAAAATTATCATTTGCAACGGGATAATTCCATTGAAATTGATTTTTCAATTCATATTCATAAGCAATGCTGTAGGACTGGGAAGTATTTGAAACGTATGAACCTTTGATATTGATCGTACAGGATCCCGATATGGGGTTTTCGATGGTAACCTGTTCTATATTGTTAAGCTTGTCTTTTCCTCTCACAGCAGGCTGTTCAGGTGCATTAGGATCGAGTATCCAGGGTAAAAAAGCAGTGTTGTCTGCCGTAATAACTTCTAAGTCTAAATCGTTTATCAGACTTATATTACTGTTGATCGCAGCTGGAAGATCATTCCAGACGAGTGTTATTTTTAAGTTTTTTGCATTTTCAGGAACTTTAAAGCTATGTGCCCCGGTCTGGCCGGAGGTCAGGCTGCCAGATATGATTCTGTTCTCGCTTATCGTTTTCAGGCATTTATCAGTATTGATATTGCCGTAACCATAAGTAAAATCGGGGCCTTTGTAGCCTAGATCTTTTGCACTATTAATCAAAATTGCTTTTGTCATAGCATTGGTCAGCATGCTGTTGTTTATGTTTTTATAATGTTGCTTCATAAGCGTAATAATTCCTGCAGTCAATGCTGAGGAATTTGAAGTTCCTTGTGTACTAAACGCTACCAGGTCTGGTTTTATTCGGCCGTCGTAAGCCGGTCCTTTTGAGGAAAAGGGCATAATTACTTCGTTTTGATCAATACATCCCAGTACAATACCATTTTTGGATTGCTTAAAGTTTCCGGTAATAGATTTATAGCCCTGAAGCCCTGTATTTCCAGAAGAGAAGCAATGGGTTAAATCTGTATTTAAGAATAATTGATTGTCATAGGCATTAGCAAGCGATCCATAAAAATTCTCAATGACTGTCCCGTAAGAATGATTTGCGGTCGTGGCTCCCTGTAAAGTTTCGATCTCATCAGGAAAAATATTCAAAAAATCAGATGATAGGAGCTTTGTTTTTTGTGCAACACCTTTTGCTAATACAGAACTATTTCCAATACCACCAACTATTGTAGCCATTGCCGTTGCATGATCTGATACAACAATAGATTGTATTGTAGAGGTAATATGCTTATTTAAAAGATCAATATCATTTACATCAAAAAAATCATCTTTTATTACTACAATTTGATCTTCACCGCTCAAAAAAGGAAAATCTGCGTGAGCCATATTGATACGGTTAATACTAAAATTTTGATCTGTTATTTTAGATTCCGCTTTTGGCAGCAGTGATTCCTCTGAAATAGACGATACACGACTCAGGGCTGCAACTTGATCCATAATTTTTTTGGAATCACTTTTTATCATTACAAGATGTTTATCAAGTATTACGAGATCAGAAATGTCTATTGATTTTAAGTCAGAAATTAATCTTTGAAGAGAATCAGAGGCAATTATATACGGTTTGTCTTCTTTATGAGTTGAAAAATTAGATGGCAGTTTCCATAAATTATTAACGGGGCGAATATCTAGTAAAGTCTTGTTAAATCCGGCACTTTGATTTTCGATAATACAAAAAGCACTGTCGAGCTTTTTTACTATTTTATAGTGGTTTTGATGTGCATTTTCTAAAGAAGTAAAATAATATTTTTCCAATTTTATTTTATTTTCCTTTTTTATGTACTGTGTCCATTTATCAGAGCTTTGCGAGAAACTGATTGTGGTTATCATAATAAGTAAAAAAGTAATCTTGATCTTCATTTACTGCAGGTTTTTAAGGCAATTGGGGTTATTTGGTAACTCATTGTAATTGAGTAAAGAGAAACTCTATAAGGGTGTGATTTGAAAATCTATCTACTGCATATCATTCAAAGTTATTAAAATATTTGTAAAAAAATTATTATTTTTTACTGTGCCCATTCTTACTCATTTGCTCAATTACTATTTCTTTGGCAAGTGAAATTTTATTTTTAGATCTCATTCTAAACTCTAAAATCAGTTTTCAATGCCTGTTGAACAAAATTATAGTTGTGAGCGATTTTTACATTCTTAATGAGTTGATTTTTAGTTTTCTACCGGATTTGTTGGGCTGGCGCAATCATCCGATAAATATTGTTAAAAATTTTGATTAAATTATTATAACAAATAATGTTAAATTTGTTAAATACTTGTTTTATAAGTATTTTAAGATTAAAATTTATATAAATTTGATAACAAATATTACAATATTTTGTAAAAGTCCCCTTATTTATCAATTTATTTAACAAATTAAACTAATTATTATGAAAAAAATTAAATCAATAATTGTTTTGTCATTTATCGCATCACTGCTATTATCTTGTAATAAAGACGACGAAGCCAAACCATCAGGTCAACAGTCACTTAAAGTAACACCAGAGGTGTTAAACAAACTGAAATCACTTTCTTTAAATACTTCAGATGTTCAGGTAATTCAGAATACTACTCTGGAGGGTACAACTGAGGATGCGTTTTTGGTAGAAGGTGATATTATCATCACACAAGAGCAATTAAGTAAAATGGATCTTCACGGAGGTATTACTACAGAACAATACCGTACTACTAATTTAGTAAGTACTCCAAAAACGATAAAAGTAGTTGGATTATCAGGCACTGGTACTACAGCGCTGAGCACCAACATGCGTAATGGACTGCAGGCAGCTATAAACAGATACAATAATTTAGGATTGTCTATCAAATTTACACTAACTTTTAGTTCAAGCACTTCAGGTGCAAACATTGTAGTGCGGAGACAATCCGGATCTGCTGGCGGTGTAGCCGGTTTTCCTTCAGGAGGAAATCCATATAATTCAGTTACATTATATTCCGGATTGGATACTTATTCAGTAAATGTAAATGCTCACGTGGCAGCACATGAAATAGGACACTGTATTGGTCTTCGTCATACAGACTGGTTCAGCCGTCAAAGCTGCGGACAGAATTCAAACGAAGGTACTGCAGGTGTTGGAGCAATTCTTATCCCGGGTACACCTTCAGGATATGATGCTACTTCGTATATGAGAGCATGTTTTTCTTCAAACGAAACAGGAGCTTTCAATGCTAATGACATTACAGCTTTGAATTATTTATATTAAAAAACCACATTAGGGACTCTTACAAAATAAAAGAGGCTGTTTCATAATTTATGAACAGCCTTTTTTGCATGTCTTCAAATTTATAAAGTAATTATCTATTTAACTATTAATCCTCATACGTTATCAGACTCTGCTCTAATATTTTTAACTTTTTGTGAGAGAAAAAGTATCGTTTATAATAGAAAAAAGGCATAAAAAAATCCCATTTCGTTTGAAATGGGATTTTAATTTTGTGACCCCAAACGGACAAATTTCGCATCATTTTATGGAAGATTTGAAGATATTGGCTTACCGTATGTAGTGTCTGTCTTCCATTGGCTTTGTAAATTTGGTTTATATGTCCTGTTGGTGTTTAATGTAAAAATTTTAAAAAACTAAATTAGTTTATAGCAGAAAAGGTATAAAGTCTACAAGGTTGATCAAAAAAATATATTCAACACATAGAAACATAGATTTTTTTAGCTAAAAAGAATGCAAAAAAGAAATATATTTCTTGCACATAGCAATCTATGTGTATTTTAAATAAGTGAAACGCCTTTTTTGAAGGTTCGGAATCTATGCTTCTATGTGTTAAAATTAATTACATCCAACGGGTTAATAATTCACGTATCTAATAATATTAATAAACTTTAGTTATCATTTCATCTATAGGCAAACGAACTTTTTTCGTAGCTGCCATATAGTCTTTTTCAGAATCCCGATATCCTAAAGCGAGGATAACTGTAGAATGCAGCCCTTTTTCTTTCAAACCCAAAATGGCATCGATAGTTGCGGCATTAAATCCTTCGATAGGAGTCGCATCCACTTTCAATTCTGCCGCAGCAATAAGTGCAGTTCCAAGTGCAATATAAGCCTGTTTGGCCGCCCAATGGGCATTTTGTTCTGCATTAATAGCGCTGAAATAGGAATGCAGTCCATTTCTAAATTCTGATAAGGCACCAGCATCAAGACCTCTTTGCTTTTCTGTCATTGCTATATAATCATCAATGTAAGTCGAAGACATGTTATTGAATGCAGCAAAAACCAACAAATGAGAGCAAGAGCTAATCTGTCCATTATACGAATCAGCGCCTAATTTTTTTTGAATTTCCGGATTGCTTACAACAAAAACACGGTAAGATTGCAGACCGCAAGAAGATGCTGAAAGATTTATCGCCTCTAAGATCTGATCGACCTTATCTTCTGTTACTTTAATGTTATTGTAAGCTTTTGTGGCGTAGCGCCATTTTAAATTTTCTATCAAATTCATTGCTATGTCTATCTTAATTTTTGACAAATATAAATGATATTGTTTTCTTTTTCGAGGCTTGAATTGCTGTGGTAAACTTCAAATAAGTCATATCTTAGTTCTTTAAAGAATAATTATCTGTTTTTCTTTATTATTATATTTATAAAAAGATTAATAATCTTAAAAATAGTATTGAAAAAGAATAATTATCTGATTTTTTTTGTTTAGTAGAATATTAAATCTTTTATTTTCAAATTTGCAGGGTAAAAAAACTAAACCTTGTCATCAAATGAAAGCGAACATACAAGAAGATTTGAGAATAATCGAAAAGCAGGATATTGAAAACGCCCAGAATACAATCCAAAATGATTTTGCATTCACACTAAAGAGCACTTGTTTAGATGAAAACTATCACCCCTCAAGTGAAACGCGTTTGACAACCAATTTTGCAAACCTGGCCAGAGGAGGTAATCGTCAACAAAACTTACGTAATGCATTAAATATGATTAACAATCGATTCAATGCATTGGCTCATGTGGATAATCCAAAAGGGGATCGTTATCTTGTAGAACTTGAAATCATCACAGTAACGATGAATATTGATGATAAGAATGGTATTAACAAGCTGCCGTTGATTGAAGTTTTAAAAACGAATATTTTTGACCACAAGACTGGCAAGCGTATCGAAGGTATTGCCGGGAATAATTTTTCGTCTTATGTTCGTGATTATGATTTCAGTATTTTATTGATCGAGCACAATAAAAACAAACCTGATTTTTGTATTCCTGAAAATTTTGGTGATTTGCACGGAAAACTTTATAAGTGCTTTGTCAATTCAGCCACTTATAAAGAGCACTTTAAAATGTCACCGATCATTTGTCTAAGTGTATCGAGCAACAAAACGTATACTCGCACTGAGTATCAGCATCCAGTTTTGGGTTTTGAGTATCTGCAGGATCAGTATTCTATCACTGATGAATATTTCTCTAAAATGGGCTTAAAAGTTCGGTTTTTCATGCCTTCGAATACTGTGGCACCGATGGCTTTTTATCACTCCGGAGATCTACTTGCTGATTATACTGACCTTGGACTAATCAGCTCAATCAGCACGATGGAGACTTTTCAGAAGATTTATCGCCCTGAAATTTACAATGCAAATTCAGTGGCTGGGAAAATCTATCAACCTACTCTTAAACACGAAGATTATTCATTGACTCGAGTGGATTATGACCGCGAAGAACGCAGCCGATTGGCTGTTGAACAGGGTAAATATGCAGAAGAGCATTTCATTAAGCCTTACAAAAGTCTCTTAGAACAATGGTCTGCTAATTTTACCCTTTAATTGATCACAACGCACTAAAATTATACTATTATGAAGAAATTATTATTACCTACCTCAATTGTTGGAAGTTTACCCAAACCTGCCTGGCTTGCACCACCCGAAAAACTTTGGTCACCATGGAAATTAGAAGGCGATCAACTGCTTGAAGGGAAACAAGATGCTTTGCGCATTTCTCTGCAGGAACAACAATTGGCAGATCTGGATATCATTTGTGACGGCGAGCAGACACGCCAGCATTTTGTAACGACTTTTATCGAGCATTTAAGCGGGGTAGATTTTGAAAATCGCAAAACAGTAAAAATCCGTAACCGTTATGACGCGAGTGTTCCAGTGGTGGTAGGTGAGGTTGCGCGTCAAAAAGCAGTTTTTGTGGAAGATGCTAAATTTTTACGTAAACAGACTAATAAGCCAATAAAATGGGCATTGCCAGGCCCGCTGACAATGGTAGATACCTTGTACGACGACCATTATAAAAGCCGTGAAAAATTGGCATGGGAATTTGCGAAAGCACTCAATGAAGAAGCAAGAGAACTTCAAGATGCAGGGGTAGATATTATCCAGTTTGATGAACCTGCATTTAATGTATTTTTTGATGAAGTAAACGATTGGGGAATGGCAGCACTAGAAAGAGCCATTGAAGGTTTACACTGTCAAACTGCGGTTCATATTTGCTATGGTTATGGAATACAGGCAAATACTGATTGGAAAAAGACATTAGGTTCAGAGTGGCGACAATACGAAGAAATTTTTCCGAAAATTCAAAAATCTAAAATTGATATTGTGTCATTAGAATGTCATAACTCCAATGTGCCTTTAAATTTAATGGAACTTGTTCGCGGTAAAAAAGTAATGGTCGGTGCTATTGATGTGGCAACCAACACTATCGAAACACCAGAAGAAGTAGCTAATACCTTGCGTAAAGCTCTTGAGTTTGTAGATGCCGAAAATCTTTACCCTTCTACAAACTGCGGAATGGCCCCGCTATCACGAAACATAGCCGGAGGTAAGTTAAGTGCTTTAAGCGCAGGAGCAGAAATTATACGCAAAGAACTAGGGATTTAGTCTTTATATATTAATTAAGGGAGTCCGTGTCTCTACGGAGGAATAATATTTAAAACACATTGAAGAAATTATTAGAAGTATTAAAAAAAGCAGGTTTCGACGGTTTCCTGTTAATGATAGCCACCATGATTCTGATGGCTTATTTTTTGCCAAAGCCAGGCATGGTCAAAGAACCTGTTTCGCTGGAGGAGATTGCCAATGCTGGCGTTTCCTTTATTTTCTTGTTTTATGGCATGCGACTGAGTGTTGAGAAACTAAAAGCTGGACTTTCGAACTGGAAAATGCACATTGTCGTCCAGTTGACAACCTTTTTATTTTTTCCGCTCATAGTTTTGGCATTTCGCCCGTTGTTTGTTAATAACGGCTTCGAGCTGCTTTGGTTGGGTGTGTTTTTTCTGGCAGCATTGCCGTCCACAGTTTCCTCTTCGGTGGTCATGGTTTCCATTGCAAAGGGAAACATTCCCGCAGCCATTTTCAATGCGAGTATTTCCAGTTTGATTGGAGTAGTCGTAACGCCGCTCTGGGTTGGTCTGTTTATAGCTTCTGCCACAGGCGATTTTGATGTTACTCAAATCGTCATAAAGTTGATTCTGCAAGTCTTACTGCCAGTCATCATTGGTATAAGCCTCAATTCCCGTTTCGGCGCCATTGTCGAAAAATACAAAAAACAGCTCAAATATTTCGATCAGGCAGTTATTCTAACGATTATTTACACGTCGTTTTGCAAATCATTTTCCGAACATCTTTTTGAAGGCTTCACCGCCCTTGAACTTACTGGACTCGCTGCAGGGATGGTGGCGTTGTTTTTTGCCGTATTCTTTTGTGTCGGACTACTCAGCAGTCTGCTTGGTTTTTCAGATGAAGATCGTATTACTGTCTTATTCTGCGGGTCTAAAAAGTCATTGGTACACGGCACGGTTATGTCAAAAGTACTTTTTCAGCACAGTACTATCACTGGCATCGTATTGCTGCCGCTCATGCTTTACCATGCCTTGCAATTGATTGCCGCCAGTATTATCGCTCAGGGTATGGCTCGACGAAAAGAAGTAAAATAAGATTTTTGTATTGTTTTTGGTTATATTTGAAGAATTTTATTCTGACTTATAAATAAATTAAACCAAAATATTCTATGGAGCAAATAGACGATATTGATCTTCAGTTATTAAATATACTACACGATAATTCTAAATACACGGTAAAAGAATTGGCAAAGATGGTAAATCTTTCGGCATCGCCAGTTTTTGAGCGAATTAAAAGATTGGAGAATAATGGTTATATTAAAAAATATATAGCCTTGTTAGATGCAGAAAAACTAAACAGAGGTTTCATCGTTTTTTGTAATATCAAACTTAAACAGCACGATCGTAATATTGGAAATCAGTTTGTTAGTGATATTATGAAAATAGAAGAAGTTGTGGAATGTTATAATATCTCAGGAGATTACGATTTTTTAATGAAAGTTTCCGCCAAAGACATGAAGCATTATCAAGATTTTGTGTTTAATAAATTGGGATCAGTTGAAAGCATAGGGAGTACCCAAAGTACCTTTGTTATGTCGGAGATAAAAAATTTGTATGGGTAGTTCCGCGATGGCTTATTTATTTTAAATAGGCTAAAGATTCCTTATGAAAAATCGAACCATAAAATATTAGATCGTAAAGGCTTGAAAAATCTACATTTTGCGCATAAAAAAAGAGACAACTAGTAATTAGTTGTCTCTTTTTGTGACCTCGACTGGATTCAAACCAGTAACCTTCTGAGCCGTAATCAGATGCGCTATTCAGTTGCGCCACGAGGCCTTTTTTTAGTAATCATTTGGCTAATTTTTCGTAGCTTTGTTGATTGCTTATTGCGGGTGCAAAGATAGACATAAATGTGAGATAAACAAGAGAAAAATAACATAAAAATAAAAAAAAATGCAGTTCGAAAATTATATACGTGATATTCAGGGTTTTCCAAAAGAAGGAATTTTATTTAAAGATATCACACCTCTACTAATTAACCCGGAAGCGCGAACAAATTGCCTTAAAATTTTACTCAATTCTTTAAAAGATCAAAAAATTGACAAAGTGGTCGGAGCAGAAAGTCGTGGTTTTTTCTTCGGGATATTATTGGCTCAGGAATTAAATGCAGGCTTTGTTCCTGTTAGAAAGCCCAAAAAGCTGCCTTTTGAGACCATTTCTGCCTCATATGAACTCGAATATGGTTCTGATAGTTTAGAGATGCATACAGACGCTATAAAGAAGGGAGATCGTGTTTTAATTCATGACGACGTTTTGGCTACAGGAGGAACGGCAAAGGCTGTTTGCGAACTTGTAGAAAAATTGGGTGGTGAAATTGTACAATGCAATTTTTTAATGGAACTGAGCTTCTTAAATGGTAAGGAAAAAATTAAAGAGTATCCGATTTTTTCTGCTCTTGTTTATTAAAGAGTAAAATAGCAAATAAAAAAAATCCCAATTCTAAAATTAGAATTGGGATTTGATTTTTTATAAGAGATTCTTTTATCTCAAAGTTGCTCCAAGCTCAGTTTCGAAAGTGTGTTGCAATTTCGACATGATTTTATCAATTTGAGTGTCGGTAAGCGTTTTTGTATTGTCCTGAATCGTAAAACTCAAGGCATACGATTTTTTACCTTCAGGAAGTTTGTTTCCTTCGTAAACATCAAATAAATTAACGTCTTTTAAAAGTGATTTTTCTGTTTGCTTAGCCAGGTTAAAGATGCTTTCGTAAGTTGTACTCTTGTCAATTAATAAAGCTAAATCTCTGCGTACTTCAGGATATTTAGGAATTTCACTGTATTTAATTTTTCCGGTGATAATTTTTAAAACTAAATCCCAGTTAAAATCAGCAAAGTAAACATCTTGTTTTATTCCGAAATGTTTCAGGATCGACTTTTTAACTACACCCATTTCTACCAAAGTATCGTTGTTGTAGCAAATTGCTGTTCCTTCAGAAAAAATGTCTGACTGCACCGGAGCATTGGTAATTTTATCAATTCCCAAACGAGACAAAATTCCTTTTACATATCCTTTTAATAAAAAGAAATCTGTTGCTTTTTGTGGGTTTGTCCAGCTTTCTTTATTTCTGTTTCCAGAAAGTAACAAAGTCAAATGTTTGTGCTCTTCGTATCCGTTTAGATATTTATGATATGTTTTTCCGAATTCAAATAATTTTAAATCCGAATTTTTTCTGTTGATGTTATACGATATCGCTTCTAAACCAGAAAACAATAAAGACTGACGCATTGTAGATAAATCACTACTCAACGGATTAAGCATCGTTACATTATGTTCTTCTTTTAATGAAGTTGATAATTTAGCGTAAGCAGCAGTCGTTAGCGAGTTGGCCATCATCTCGTGGAAACCCTGTGAGTTTAATTGTGAAGCGATTACATTTTGGACTTTATAATCTTCCGTTCTTGGCGAATTTGCAACAGTAGCATTGAATTTTTTAGAAAAATTAATGTTGTTATAACCGTAAACTCTTAAGATTTCTTCGATTACATCAATTTCACGCTGAACATCAACACGGTATGCCGGAATTGTTAATCCTAAACCAGAATCAGAAACGCTGTTTACTTTAATATCTAAAGAAACTAATATTTTCTTGATTGTATCTTTTGGAATTTCCTGTCCGATGATTTTAGAAACATGGCTGAAATTCAACAAAACAGAAAAATCTTCTACTTTTTTAGGGAAAACTTCCACAACATCAGAAGTTATTTTTCCACCAGCAACTTCCTGAATTAATAGTGCAGCACGTTTTAAAGCATATTCTGTAATGGTTGGGTCAATTCCTCTTTCAAATCTAAAAGAAGCATCTGTATTTAATTGGTGTCTTTTTGCTGTTTTACGAATACTTACAGCATCAAAATAAGCACTTTCTAAGAAGATAGAAGTCGTTCCTTCTGTAACCCCTGATTTTTTTCCGCCAAAAACACCCGCAATACAAAGCGGACCTTTTTCATCACAAATCATTAAGTCTTCTGCGTGCAATGTTCTTTCAACATCGTCTAAAGTGACGAATTTTGTTCCTGCCGGTAAAGTTTTTACAATTACTTTTCCGTTTATTTTAGCGGCATCAAAAGCATGAAGAGGCTGTCCTAATTCGTGTAATACATAATTAGTAACATCGACAATATTATTTTTTGGAGTTAAGCCAATCGCTTTTAAACGATCTTGTAACCACGCAGGAGATTCCTGAACAGTGATTCCGGAAATTGTAACACCGCAATATCTTGGAGCTAAAGTTGGTTCTTCAACATTAACATCAATTTTAAGTGTACGCATATCTACTCTGAAATTGCTCACAGAAGGTGTAATCAATTCGATATTTACTCCACGTTGTAACATTCCAGCTCTTAAATCACGTGCAGTTCCAAAATGACTCATCGCATCCGCACGATTTGGAGTTAATCCAATCTCGAATACTTCATCATTTACAATTTTAAAAACTTCTGCTGCCGGAGTTCCGGGAACCAGATCAGCATCAAGAACCATGATTCCGTCATGACCTGTTCCTAAGCCTAGTTCATCTTCAGCACAAATCATTCCGTGGCTTTCCTGTCCGCGAATTTTTCCTTTTTTAATAGTAAATTCAGCTCCATCTTTATCATATAAAACAGTTCCAATAGTAGCAACCGGAACTTTTTGGCCTGCCGCAACATTGGCAGCACCACATACAATTTGTATTGGAGCTTCTAAGCCAACGTTTACTGTAGTAACTCTTAAACGATCAGCATCAGGATGTTTTTCGCAAGTAAGTACGTGTCCTACAACAATTCCTTCTAAACCACCTTTTATAGATTGGTATTTTTCAACAACTTCTACTTCCAGACCTAAATCAGTCAGTAATTCTGAAGTTTGTTCTGAAGTCCAGTCAGTTTTAATAAATTGTTTTAACCAGTTGTAAGATATTTTCATGTTAGTGTATTATTCTTGTATTGAGGATACAAATATAAGAATTGCGAATTGTAGTAAGAAACAATTTATTTGGTTTTTTTAAGATGCTGTTAATGAATGGAAAAGTTTGTAAAAGTGCATTTTGTGTAATTTTTGTATTAAAATTTTACTAAAAAAGTAGTAAAAGTTCGCAATAAAATCAAATATGTAATATTTGTGCTAATAGATGAACGAAAAGTGCTATTCTGTTTCAAAAGATGAAACTAATTTTGAGAAGAATCAAAAAATACTACTTATGAGCACAACAGCAAAAAGACCTGAATTTAAGGCAAAATACGACAATTATATCAATGGAAAATTTACTGCACCTGTAACAGGTGAATACTTTGATGTTGTTTCTCCTATTGATGGAAAAGTCTTTACAAAAGCAGCACATTCAGGAAAAGAAGATCTTGAGAAAGCAGTTGATGCAGCTTACGAAGCATTTAAAACCTGGGGAAAAACCTCTGTAACAGAACGCAGCATTTTATTAAATAAGATTGCACAAAAAATTGAAGATAATTTAGAATATATAGCAACGGTAGAAACGATTGATAACGGAAAGCCAATTCGCGAAACACTTGCAGCAGATATTCCGCTGGCAATTGATCACTTCAGATATTTTGCAGGAGTAATTCGTGCCGAAGAAAGCTCAATTGCAGAATTGGATTCGCAAACCGTTTCAATTGCATTAAGTGAGCCTTTGGGGGTTGTAGCACAAATTATTCCTTGGAATTTCCCAATTTTAATGGCTGTCTGGAAAATAGCTCCGGCTTTGGCAGCAGGAAACACAATTGTTTTAAAACCTGCCGAAAGTACTCCGATTTCAATTATGGTTTTAATGGAATTAATTGGAGATATTCTTCCTCCGGGAGTTTTAAATATAGTAAATGGTTTTGGTGCAGAACTTGGTCGTCCTTTAGTGACCAATAAAAAAGTAGCCAAAGCAGCTTTTACAGGATCTACAACAACAGGACGTTTGGTTATGCAATATGCGACAGAAAATATTATTCCGGTTACGTTGGAATTAGGAGGGAAGTCGCCTAATATTTTCTTTCCGTCTGTAGCAGATCACGATGATGATTTCTTCGATAAAGCGATAGAAGGTGCTGTTTTATTTGCTTTAAATCAGGGTGAAATCTGTACTTGTCCTTCTCGATTATTAATTCACGAGGATATTTATGACAAGTTTATTGCTAAAGTTATTGAAAGAACCGAAGCTATTATAGCAGGAAATCCTCTGGATAAATCGACTATGATTGGAGCACAGACTTCTATTGTTCAGAAGGAGAAAATTATGTCTTATATCAAATTAGGAAAAGAAGAAGGTGCTGAATTATTGACCGGAGGTGATGAAAATAAACTGGGAGGAGAACTTGAAGGAGGTTATTATATTAAGCCAACTTTATTTAAAGGGCATAACAAAATGAGAATTTTTCAGGAAGAAATTTTCGGGCCAGTATTAGCCGTTACGACTTTTAAAACTACCGAAGAAGCGATCGAAATTGCAAACGATACGATGTACGGTTTAGGTGCCGGAGTATGGACACGTGATGCACATGAAATTTATCAGGTTCCAAGAGCGATTCAGTCTGGTCGTGTATGGATAAATCAATATCATTCTTATCCTGCTGGAGCGCCATTTGGTGGATATAAACAATCCGGAATTGGCCGTGAAAATCATAAAATGATGCTTAGCCAGTATCGTCAAACTAAAAACATGCTGATTTCTTACGATAAAAAGAAATTAGGATTCTTTTAAATTGTTATTAAATTGGTTGTAAAAGGTAAGTTCGGGGACTTACCTTTTTTTATTAATAAAACCTATTGGGTGTAATTAATTATAAATTTTGACGCGGATTAGACAGATTCGTTATCACGAAAACGCGGATAAAAACGGATTTGAATAAAGAAATTAAAAAAAATCCGTTTTTGTCAGCGTTTTTACGAAGTAAATCCGTTTTATCCGCGTGCTATTTTATTCAAAGGAGCATTTTTAAATATAATTACACCCAACGGGTTAATAAATAGTATTATGATAAAAAGAATTGAAGCAACAAGTGAAGCAATAGAATTAATTAAAATTCTGAAAGAAAAACATGGTGAGCTAATGTTTTACCAAGCTGGCGGATGCTGTGAAGGAACGCAGCCGCAATGTTTTGAAAAAGGCGGCTATTATCAGCGAATGGGTGATGTATGCATCGGAAGTATTGAAGATACAGAATTTTGGGTCGATAAAGATTTATTTGAATATTGGAAACACGCTCATTTTACCCTAAAAGTAATTGATGCATTTGGAGTAGGTGGTTTTTCACTGGAAACGCCGCTCAAAAAAACTTTTCAAATCGATTACAGAATTTTTTCAGATAAAGAAGAAAAAGAGCTGGAACCGATAAAGGTTTTTGATTGACTTGTTAAGGTTTTAAGATGCTAAGGTTTTGAGGTTCGGAGGTATTAAGGAACTGCTTTTTTTAGATACTAAGCCACTAAGATGGTAAGGTTTTGAGATACCAAGATACCAAGATACCAAGATAACAAGAGAAAAAAACTTAGCACCTTAGCGCCTTAGTACCTTAGCCCCTTTAATTAATATAAAGTAACTGATACTGTTTCGGAGTGATTCCTTCGTGTTTCTTGAATAATCGGGTAAAATAGTTGGCGTCTTCAAAACCGGATAAATAACACACTTCGTTAATTTGAATTCCGGGATTTCGTAATAATTTTTTGGCATGTTTGATTTTTTCATTCAAAACATACTCAATCGGACTCATGCCTAATTCACGTTTAAAAAAGCGATAGAATGACGTAGTACTCATACAAGCTTTGTCGCTTAAAATTTTCAGGCTTATGTTTTCTTTCAGATTTAATTTGATGAATTCCGTAACTTCAAAAATTGGATTATTGGAAGAAATTTTAACTCCTTCATCAATTGATTTTACAGTCTGCGTCTGAATAATTCGGATCAGCAATTCCTGCAAAGTTAAGTCGGCAAGAGCATCTTTGGTGATAGCAGTGCTCATACATTCCTTAATTAATTTGTTGATTGTTGTGGCAAGATCAACATTATTGTAAAAAAAGTAATTCTGATAATTCAATTGCCAAAAGGTATTGCTGCCTTCTTTAGGATAACGTTCGTTTAAAAAGTTTAAAGTGTCGTTGATTTTGCTATTGTCAATTGCGAGGGCAAGGCATTGCGTCGGGTTTTCTCTGGAAGCTTCCGGAAAATCTATTTTCATCTCAATATTTGACGGAATAACGACTGTTTCTCCCGGTAAATAATCAAAGCCGGGATCGTCAAACAAATGCATTATTTTTTTTCCACGTAACATACTGGTTACTACAAAATCATTAAATTTTAAAGGAACCAATTTGGAAGATTCGTAAGTCTCAAAAAGATTTAACTCGCAGTTATTCAGCGTATAAACACTTCTGTTCTCAACAAGAGTTTTTAATGATTTTTCGTTTGATAACTGAGGCGGATGGATTAAAACACGTTGATTCTGCATTTTTATTAAATTTTGAAGATGTCTTTAAATTTAATAAAAATATGTGTAACACTATCAGATTTAACGTTTTATTAAATCAATTCTTCAACATGTTTTTTGATGTTTTCTGACATTTTTCTGGTTGGGAGATCATTTTCGTCATTTCCGAACGGATCTTCAATTTCTTCAGCAATAAGTTCTAAACTCGCCAATACATAAAATATAAAAACTACTACCGGCGCAACGAGGTAACCTAAACTTACAGAATATCCAAAAGGCAGGGTCATGGTGTAAAAGAAGATAAACTTTTTTATAAAAGCACTGTAAGAGTAGGGAATAGGCGTATTTTTGATACGCTCGCAAGCACCACAAATGTCTGTAAAAGCAACTAATTCTTCATTTAAAATTATGAGCTGCTCTCCGGATATTTTTTTTGCATCATACAAATCATTGATTTTATGATACATTATTTTTTTTAACTGATTGGGTTTGTGTTTATGATGATCAATTTGCAAATCTGCATCTTCAAAAAGCTGCTTGCTCGTGTCTTCATCTTTTAAATGCTGATTAAGTATAGCGGCATACATCGGAATGAATTTTCTAAAAAACTTTTTGTCATTTTCATCTTTTAAAATCGCCGAAAGTTTTATAGCGAGGTTACGGCTGTTATTTACAAGTCCGCCCCAAAGTTTACGGCCTTCCCACCATCTGTCATAAGCTGTATTGGTTCTGAAAACTAGCAAAAGCGAAATTACAAAACCAAGCATTCCGTGCATGATTGGAATGTTGTGAATATAATCGTTTTTGGTTACCTTAAAATAATGAAGTTCGAGGTAGCATACTACTGAAGCATAAATTCCAATTGCAATCATAATCGTAAACAGTTTGCGAACTGTATCTGATTTATGAAAATGGAAGATAAAAGAAAACCACTCTTTGGTATTGTATGCGATCATTTATGTTTGTTTTTGGAAACAAATTTACTTTAAAAATTAATATTTCCTGCTAATTCTCTCAAGGCAATTTCAGATAATTTTGCCTGATATTGTGCATTGCTGTAACGCACTTTTGCATTGACATAATTAAGCTGTGCAGTTCTGAAATCAAGAGTTGTAATGGTTCCAATTCTAAATTTATCCAAAGTAATGTCTAAGTTTTGTTTGGCAATTGTTACATTATCTTCTTCTAAATTAGTTAATTCTAAATTGGTTAAATACGTTTGAAACGCAGTGCTCAATTGAGTATCCAAAATCATAGTTTGCTGTTCAATAGCAATTTGTGAGTTTTCGATTTCCATTTTCGCCACTTTTTCATTACGATGTTGATTCAGACCATCAAATAAATTCAGCCTGGCGTTAAAACCGTAATTAAAACCTTTTGAAGAAGATGCACTTGTGAAACCTAAACTCGACTGATTCTCTGTAAAATTGTATCCGGAAGTTAAATTTACAACTGGATAACGATCTGCTTTTACTTGTTTAAGTTGGAGTTCAGCAATTCGTTTATTAATAATTTGAGTTTCTACAGCAGGATTTTGCTTATGTGCTAATTCTGCTAAATCTGCTAAAACCAGAGCATTGTCAACACTTATTAAGTCGGTAACTGTAAAATCTATTTTTGGATTACGAGCCAAATATTGGTTCAATAAAATTTTGGCATTTGCATAAGATTCTTTTTGTCTTAGTAAAGAAACCTGATCTGTATTTAAATCGACTTGTGCATTTAAAACCTCCAATTTTGAAGCTTTTCCAATACTGAAACGATTTTGGGCTAATGTCAATCTTTGCTTAGAAATTACGATCGTAGTATCTAAAGCTGACAATTGATGTTGTTGCTGAACAAGATCGTAATAAGCTGAATTAACCTGTACGATTTTAATCAAAACGGTTCTTCTCAATTCAGAATCTCCTAAATTTTGAAGTTCTTTTAACTGATCTAATCTCGCAAACATTTTCATTCCGTCAAAAACAGTCCAGTTAAGTCCCACTCCATAAGTTAAGCTATTGTTTTTAGCATTGTTTAATGATGTTGAAGTTCCGTCCTGACGTGTTTGTGATGAATTGGTAACGCTATTGTTGTCCGTAATTGTGGCTGCCGCAACAGGAAGCATTCCCGCATTTCCGATTGTAACATTTGTTTCGCTTATTTTTGAATTGTTTTTGGCAATTCTAATTTCAAAATTGTTTTCTAAAGCAATTTTGGTAGCATCTTCTATAGTCAGAACTTCCTGCGCATTTGTTTGTACAATGCATAAGAAGAGAAGGAGTAAAGTGCTGTATAAATTTTTAATATTCATGTTTATGTTCTTTTACCAAAGAATCAGGAACTTTATAAAGAAAAGTGTTCTTGATTTTTAGCTTTTTATTTTATACTTTCTTTTTCGTATTCGTCGATATGGTCGAATTCCGGATAATGTTTTCTAGCTTTAGACCACATTAAATAAATAGCCGGAATTACAAAAAGTGTCAGCGCAAGAGAGAAAATTGTTCCTCCAACAATTACAACTCCCATTCCAATTCTACTTGTAGAGGCTGCTCCAAGTGACATTGCAATTGGCAATGCACCTAAAGCAATTGCTAAACTTGTCATTAAAATTGGACGTAAACGCGCTTCAGATGCTTCCAGAATTGCTTCTAATTTTGGTTTTCCCTGTTCTCGAAGCTGATTTGCAAATTCGACAATTAAAATACCATTTTTAGTAACCAGACCAATAAGCATTACGGTACCAATCTGACTAAATATATTCCAGGTTTGGTTGAATAACCAAAGCGAGAATAAAGCCCCGGCAACCGCCATTGGTACAGTTAAGATAATAATAAACGGATCAATAAAACTTTCAAACTGAGCTGCCAAAATCAAAAAGATCAATAGTAAAGCCAATCCGAAAGCGAAAGAAGTATTAGAACTACTTTCAACGAAATCTCTCGATTCTCCACTTAAATCGGTGGTGAAACTTTCATCTAAAACTTTAGCCTTAATTCGGTCCATTTCCTGAATACCGTCACTGATACTTTTTCCGGGTGCTAAACCTGCAGAAACTGTAGCCGACATATAACGGTTGTTGTGATACAATTGTGGCGGATTACTTTGTTCTTCTACATTTACAACGTTGTCCATTTGTATTAACTGACCTTTGTTGTTTTTTACAAACATCGACGTTAAATCCAAAGGTTTAGAACGGTCTTTCTGATCAAACTGACCAATAACCTGATATTGTTTTCCGTTTTTAATGAAATAACCAAAACGTTGTCCGCTTAAAGAAAGTTGTAAAGTTTGGGCAATATCTAAAATAGAAATCCCTAAACTTTCAGCTTTTTCACGATTGATACTTACATTAATTTCAGGTTTGTTGAATTTTAAGTTTACGTCTGTAGTAGAGAAAACATCGCTTTTTCCAACTTCTTCCATAAATACCGGAATTTTTTCTCTTAGCTTTTCAAAATTTGGAGCCTGAATAATATACTGAATCGGCAAACCACCACGTCGGTTTACTGCAATTGTAGGTTGCTGAATTACTGCGGTTTTAGCCTCAGGATATTTTTTTGTCCATTTGGTTAATTTATCGGCAATATCTTTTTGAGAAAGTTTTCTTTCGTCCGGTTCTTTTAACGAAAGTCGAATAAAACCGGTATTGGTTGCCGAAGCTCCAAAACCAGGCGCTGTAATAACCAAACTTACTTTTTTCTCCGGAATAGAATCGTCTACCAGTTTTGAAATCTCCTGCATAAAACGATCTGTATATTCATAAGATGAACCTTCAGGTGTTGTCATACGCATTGTAACAGAACTTCTGTCATCATAAGGAGCGGTTTCTTTTGGAAGTATGGTGAAGAATAAATAAATCAATCCAAAACAAGCAATCAGAATCGGGAAACTAATCCATTTTCTGTCCATGAATTTGGTTAGCGCCTCAGCATAACTGCTGTTCATTTTTTCGAAAAAAGGTTCAGTTCGAATATAGAATTTTGATTTTTTCTGTTCTCCGCCTTTCATTAAATAAGCGTTCAACATTGGCGTTAATGTCAGGGATACAAAGGCAGAAATTAAAACTGCGGCACCAATGACAACACCAAATTCCCTAAAGAGTCGGCCTACGAAACCTTCTAAGAAAATAACAGGTAAAAATACGGCTGCCAGCGTAACAGAAATCGAGATTACAGCATAGAATATCTCATTAGATCCTTTAATTGCAGCTTCAATTGGCGACATTCCTTCTTCGACTTTTTTAAAGATATTTTCGGTAACTACAATTCCATCATCTACCACTAATCCTGTGGCTAATACAATCGCTAATAAAGTCAATACGTTGATGGAGAATCCGAAAAGCCACATAATAAAAAACGTGGCGATTAACGATACAGGAATATCAATTAAAGGTCTGAAAGCAATTGCCCAGTCTCTAAAGAACAGATAAATAATAATGATTACCAGAATAATCGAAATACCTAAGGTTTCGGCAACTTCAAGTACTGATTTCTTTACGAAAATCGTATTATCAAGGGCAATATTCAGCTTGATATCTTTAGGCAAATCCTTTTTTAAAGCTTCGTATTTTTTATAGAACTCAGAAGAAATATCTAAATAATTGGCTCCTGGCATCGGAACTATAGCTAAACCAATCATTGGCAAGCCAGACTGACTCAATTTTGTTTCTATGTTTTCCGGACCTAAAGACGCAATTCCAACATCGCTGAAACGAACAATTTTATCTCCGTCAGTACGAATGATAATGTTATTGAATTCTTCCGGTTTAGAAAGATTTCCAACGGTTTTAACGGTTAATTCGGTGTTGTTTCCAGTTAGTTTTCCTGAAGGTAATTCAACGTTTTGTGCATTCAATGCTGTACGAACATCAGCAACGGTACAGCCATAAGCGGTAAGTTTTGCAGGATCAATCCATAAGCGCATCGCATAACGTTTTTGACCCCAAATCTGAACGCCACTTACGCCGGGAATAGTTTCCAGACGTTGTGAAATTACATTCTCCGCATAATCACTTAATTCTAAGGAATTTCGTGTGTCACTTTGTACCGTCATCGAAATAATAGCATCACTATCAGCATCGGCTTTTGATACAACTGGTGGCGCATCAATATCTTGCGGTAAGCTTCTAATGGCTTGTGAAACTTTGTCACGAACATCATTTGCAGCTTCTTCTAAATCTTTATCCAGATTAAACTCTATGGTAATATTGCTACTTCCCTGATTGCTTGAGGAAGTAATATTTCTAATTCCGTCAATGGCATTTACTGCTTTTTCAAGCGGTTCTGTAATTTGTGATTCAATAATATCAGAATTGGCTCCGGTATAATTGGTTCTGATGGAAACCTGCGCCGGATCAATTGAAGGAAATTCACGGACACCTAAAAACGTATAACCAATGAAACCGAATAAAATAATCAAAAGATTCAGTACAATTGTTAAAACGGGTCTCCTTATACTTGTGGTTGATAAACTCATATATGATTTATGATTTTAGATTTTAAAATGCTGATTTTAGATTTATTGCTAAATGGTACAGCGTTTTTTAAATCTATATTATTAAGTCTTGTAACTTTCGTCTTTAAGACTTTTGACTTTAGGCTACTTTACTTTAACTTTTATCGGTGCATCATTTTTTAACGACATAACACCACTTGTTACAAGAGTATCACCAGCTTTTAATCCGGATAAAATTAAAATAGAAGAATCTGTACGCGTTGTTGCTTCAACCATAACTTCTTTTGCTTTACCCATATTGGAGATAAAAACTTTTTTTCCGTTTTGTACAGGAACTATAGCTTCAGAAGGCACAACAATAGCATCTTTAATAATGTTTAAAGGCAATTTAATGTCTGCGAAGGTCCCGGGGAAAAGTTTTCCGTCACTATTCTCAGCAATAGCACGAATTTGTAAAGTACGGGTTGCAACTGCTACTTCCGGCTCAATTGCATATATTTTTGCATTGTAAACTTTCTCGGAACCAGAAACGGTAAATTCAATGTTTGAGCCCGTATTTACTTGTGTTGCATATTTTTCAGGAATAGAAAATGTAATTTTCAGCTTGCCTGTATTGACTAGTTTTGCTACTAAAACGGTTGGAGTAATATAAGTTCCCGGAGAAATAGAACGCAAACCAATTTTTCCTGAAAAAGGAGCTTTTACAGAAGTTTTGGAAATTTGCGCTTTTATTAATTGGGTTTGTGCTTTTGCAGAAGCGTAATCAGCGTTTGCAACATCAAATTCTTCCTGGCTTATGGCTTCTTTTTGTAAAAGCAGTTTCGCTCTTCTTTCATTTTCGCCAGCAAGACCTTCTCTGGTTTGAGCTTGTCTTAATTGTGCTTTTAATTCAATATCATTCACCTTAAACAAAACCTGACCTTTATTTACAAAACTTCCTTCGTTAAAATAAATGCCTTCAACAATTCCGGAAACTTCACTTCTAATCTCTATTTGTTCATTTGCTTCAATAGAACCCGATAAAGACAAGTTGTTGTCAAAAGTTGCCGTTTTTACAACAATTCCTGTTACGGTAGTAGGAGTATCCTTGTCGCCGAACTTCTTTGATTCTTCATTTTTGCTTTTGTTGGATACTATTCTGTAAGTAATAAATCCTCCTAAAACAATAATTATCAAGGCATAGATTAGGTTTTTTAGTTTCATAAATTTTGGTGAATGTGAATTTTTTGGTTTTTGTTTTTTGCAGCTAACAAATTTAACTTTTTGTGTTGAAAACGAAAGAGCTGAACAGTTTATTTAACATTTGTATGTACAATTTTTAATCATTGTATCTTTTTAGACTTTCTAACATAAAATTGGTTTAATCTTAATTGAAAAAAAACACCTAATTTTTTTTGTTTTCGCTGTAAATAGATGAAAATAAGGTAACTAATCTTAGTGTTAAAGTGTTTTTATGTAAGTAAATATATCTGAAAAGCGTAAAAATACGCGTTTTAAAAGTGCGTAAAATCTTTCTTTTAAGGTTTTTGACGCATTTTAACTGATTTTTTTTGTAGTTAATCGATTTTATTTGTAACATTGATAAGGTTAAACAAAAGAAAAAGTATTTTGTACGAAATTTAACTTTTGTGCTTTTTAAATGTTAATTTCTGTAAGTGTTTTATTTGTTTATGGCTTTAATTTTTAATTTTTAAAGATTTTTAGTTAACAACTGTTTATATTTTGAATCAAAAAATCAATATTTATGAAGAAAAAATTACTTCTTGGCCTTTGGTTCTCTTTATTGTTAGGTGCTATTGTTGTTTTGTTCTGGCAAAATGAGTTCAAATATAGTTTGCCAACACCCATTCCTGAAAATTATCATAAAGTCGCAATGGGAAGCAGAATTGATTTAAAATGCTGTGTTAATGATTCCAGACCGGTATTTATTCATTTTTTTAACCCGGATTGTCCTTGTTCCCGTTTTAATATTCCTCATGTAGCGGGATTAATCAAAGAGTATGGCGATCGTATTAATTTTAAAATTGTTGTTTTAAACAAAGAAAAGACTTTTACGATTGAAGAAATTCAGGACAAGTTTGACGCTAAAATTCCTGTTTATTTTGATACCGAAATGGCAAAAAGCTGCGGTGTTTTTTCAACTCCTCAGGCAGTTCTGATAGATAGTTCCCAAAAATTATATTACCGAGGCAATTACAATAAAACAAGATATTGTACTAATGCCGACAGTAATTATGCCCAACAGGCAATAGATTCTTTGTTAAGTCATACAAATGCCCCATCATTTGATGCTTTGGCTCTAAGAGCGTACGGATGTTCGTTACCAAAATGCACTAAATAAATCTAACCCTAACATTACCTAAATCTATGAAAACGAAAGCTAGTTTGAATGAGCAGGATTACCTGCACAGTTTTATGTCTACAATGACACAAAAATCGGACACGATTATTAATTACGTTCTTGCCATTTATTTCCTCCTCGGGATTGCCCTGTCTTTTAAATACGACACTTGGGAGATAGGAGTGGGAGTTGGAACTTTGAACTTACTGGCTTATTATTCGGCTAAATTTTTCATGAAGAATTCCAAATTTTACCAATATGTGCTTTCTGTAGTTCTTGCTATTTTTATGGCACAATATATTTATCAGATGCATGGTATGTTCGAGATGCACTTTACAGTTTTCATTGCCAGCACAATCTTAATTATTTACCAAAACTGGAAACTTCAGATTCCGTTAACGCTTTTGGTTGTATTACATCATGGAGGTCTGGCTTATTTGCAAAACTACGTTTACAATGATACTGCAGGACCACAAATCTATTTTTCTCAGGTTAATTTTGATACCGAAACATTTCTGGTTCACGTTGTTCTTGCGGCTGTGGTATTCTTTATGAATGGCTACTGGGCTTACTATTTTAAAGAACACAGTGAGAACCATATTTCTAAAATCTCTGATGAATATGAATTGGAAAATATCAAATTGGCATCGGCAAAATATAGTTCGTTATCTGCAACAAAAGAATACAACGATTTTATTCATAAAACAACTATCGATTTAAAAATGCCGGTAAGTTCAGTTTTAAAACTAATTGATGTTTCTAAAGGACATACTGATAATGACAAGCTTTTGAGTTATTTGGAGATGATGCGTGAGAGTGCTAAAAAAATCGATGATTTGGTGAATGATATTCATTTTAAATCAACAAATAACAGAACATCGTAAGCGCTAAAAAAATCAATTAATGTGTTTTAAAAAATGATATACGGTAAATTCTTTTGAAAGTTGATTTCGAAGCTGAATTTGAAATGGAAATGTGTATCTGAAATAAAGGCATATTGATGATTTGTTGAAGACGTGTCTCATTAGAATAAAGTTGTAAAAGAACCCGAGATCATATACAAAACCACAAACACACATTAATTTTAAATACAAAATTTATGGACACCAGAACTACCCGCCCAACTCCGTCAGACAGAGAAGTTGACTGGAATAAAAATAAAGTACTGCTAAGTAAAACTGATACAAAAGGAACCATTTTATATGCCAATGAAGATTTTATTGACGTTTCTGGTTATGATGAGTTTGAGCTTATTGGACACGCGCATAATATAATACGTCATCCGGATATGCCCAAAGTGATTTTTAAATTTCTATGGGATAGTATTAAATCAAGCAAAAATATTCATGCCATCATTAAGAATATGTCTAAAACGGGGCGTTATTATTGGGTAATTACCGATTTTAAAATCATAGCCGATGCTGATGGTGAAATTGTTGGCTATTTCGGAACCAGAAAATCTGTTCCCGAAGATATTATTGTCAAGTTTATAGAGCCTTTGTACAAAAAACTGTTACATATTGAAGAGGCGAGCGGTATGTTGGCATCAGAAGAGTATCTGGTAGGTTTTCTGGAAGAGCGAAAAAAAACGTACATGGAATATATTGATCATCTTGTAGCAACAGGAAAAGATGATAAAAACAAAATAAGTAAAGGCTTGTTTAATGGTTTTTTTGAAAAGAAAGATACTCCTAAAAAGAAATAATTTTTAAGATAAACTTCATTGTGTCAGACAGAATATTCAAACTAAAATTTGCACCCCAACAAATCTAATCACCTTAGAAAAGTACCTGAGTATTTTGATTTATAATTTGATACAATGAAGTTTTTTTGTTTTTTTTTGTTCCATGTTTCAGGTTTCAAGTTTCAGGTTGAAAACCTTTGAAGCTTTGCACCTTTGTCCCTTTGAACCTTAACTAATATAATTCCAAATATTTTTCTTCTTAGTCAATTCCAGAAAAACAGCTTTTAAAATAGCATGTTCCGGTTTTTGTAAAGGACCATCTTCTTTTAGAATTTTCATAGCGTAGTTTCGGGCGAGACTCAAAATATCACGGTCACGAACAATATCTGCAATCTGAAGATTTAAAACACCACTTTGCTGTGTACCCATTAAATCGCCTGGACCACGAAGTTTAAGGTCAACCTCTGCAATTTCGAAACCATCATTGGTACCAACCATAGTTTCCATACGGGTTTTACTATCAGAACTTAATTTATGACTCGTCATTAATATGCAATAACTTTGTTCGGCACCACGACCAACACGTCCGCGTAACTGATGTAATTGCGATAAACCAAAACGTTCCGCACTTTCTATAATCATTACACTCGCATTTGGTACATTTACACCAACCTCAATTACAGTTGTAGCCACCATAATATTGGTTTTTCCTTCCGAAAAACGTTTCATTTCCGCATCTTTTTCTGTCGGTTTCATTTTTCCGTGCAGAATCGAAATCGAATATTGCGGTAACGGAAAATCACGTGAAATACTTTCGTAACCATCCATTAAATCTTTGTAATCCATTTTTTCAGATTCCTGAATTAAAGGATATACAATATAAATTTGTCTTCCAAGCGCAATTTCATCGCGAAGAAATTTCCATACTTTCAAGCGATTTGAGTCGTAACGATGCACGGTTTGAATTGGTTTTCTTCCCGGTGGTAATTCATCAATTACAGAAATATCCAGATCACCATATAAACTCATCGCGAGAGTTCTCGGAATTGGCGTTGCCGTCATTACCAAAACGTGAGGCGGAATCTCATTTTTCTTCCACAATTTAGAACGTTGTTCTACGCCAAAACGATGCTGTTCATCAATTACAGCCAAACCTAAATTCTGAAATTTCACTTTATCTTCTAATAAAGCATGCGTTCCAATTAAAATTTGGAGCGTTCCGTTTTCAAGTTCTTCATGAATAATTTTTCTTTCAGAAGTTTTAGACGAACCGGTTAATATTTTGATGTTGATATTTAAAGTATTAGCAAATTCAGATAATCCAATAAAATGCTGATTGGCCAGAATTTCGGTTGGTGCCATCAAACAAGCCTGAAAGCCATTGTCTATAGCCAGAAGCATACTCATAAAAGCAACAATTGTTTTTCCGGAACCAACATCTCCCTGTAGCAATCGGTTCATTTGGGCGTTGCTTCCCATATCGGAACGGATTTCTTTTATTACTCGTTTCTGCGCATTTGTAAGTTCAAAAGGCAAATGATTTTGATAAAATTCATTAAACAATTCGCCTACTTTTGTAAACGGATGTCCCTTAATTTTATGCTTTCGGATTAAGTTTTTGGTAATTAATTGTAGCTGAATAAAAAACAGTTCTTCAAATTTTAACCGGAATTGAGCTTTCGCTAAAGCATCAGTACTTTTAGGAAAATGAATATTGAATAAAGCAGCTCTTTTCGATATTAACTTAACTTCCTCCATTAAATAAGGCGGAAAAGTTTCGGTAAATAAAGCCTGAGTTTCAATAAACAATTGTTCCATTAGTTTATTAATGGTACGATTTGAAATTCCGCGATTAGCCAAAGTTTCTGTCGAAGGATAAACAGGCTGCATAGCAGATCGCAAACTTTTTTCATGTTCGCTAAAAAGTTCAATTTCAGGATGTGCCATACTGAATTGGCTTCCGTACAAGGAACATTTTCCAAAAATAACAAGCTGTTCGTTGAGTTTTAAACTTTCACGAACCCATTTATGTCCCTGAAACCAGTTTAAATCAATCTGCCCGGTATCATCTACAAATGTGGCAACCAAACGTTTTTTGTTTTTAGCAAACTCAACGGTTTTAATGTTAATGATTTTACCAATTATCTGAACTTCAGATCCCGTATTTTGTAGTTCGTTTATCTTATAATATCGCGTTCTGTCAATATATCTGTTCGGAAAAAAATTGACCAAATCTCCATATTTATGAATCCCCAGTTCCTTGCGAAGCAGCTGACCACGGCTTGGGCCAACACCTTTTAAGTATTCGATAGGGGTTTCGAGAAGATTATTAGACATTATTGAAATTTAGATTTTAGATTGCAGAATTTAGTTAAACCAGTTGGGATTTGGTCCCGATGCTTCGGGATTAAATTGGAATTTAATTCAAAAGCGAAGATAGATTTTAATTGGGGAATTTAAAAATGAATTGTAGTTTTCAGCTATTTGAATATTTTTTTTTTAAATTGGATTGTCTGACGCAACCTTTTAAAGAATTCAAAGTCTTAGTAATGGGACATTAAATTTGAAAATAATTTTGTGATGGTATCATAAACGATTTACTTAAACAATGCTTACTAACTCAAATTGTTTAAAGCTCCGTCGGTTTTCTGGCGGAGTTTTTTTTATTCTTTTATTTTATAGAAAGAAGATAGAAGATTTTAAGTAGAAAAAAATATTTTTCAAGTATTTGAATATTAAGTTGTTGTTAATTTTATAGATTAAGACGCAACCATTTTATTAGTATTAAATCTTAATACTAATTAACCTTTTTAAACCTTAAAACATGAAAAAAATTGGACTCTTATTACTACTATTTGTCTCGCTTGCTTCTTGCTCTAATGACAATTCAGATAACAAAGCTGTTGCTAATCCGGAATACTATGGAAAATGGATTCGCGTTTCTGATCCTGCTGCTAATAGTATTGCCGTTAATAGCATCGGGCCAGAGATGTATTATGTATTTAATGCAAACAAAACTTTTGTTAAGACGATACCCTATAGTAATAACACCTCTTTTTCTGGTAAATTTGAAATAGTGAAAGATGCAACAGGAACTCATTTTGTTTTGACTTATCCAAGCAATAATGATTGGATATCAACTTGTACTAGCGGTATTCTAAAAGAAAATTTAAAATTGAATGAATCTGGTAAATTGGTAGATGAGGCAGGAATGTGTGATCGTTATGCAACATTTACAAAAGCGAAATAAAAACCGTAAGTTTGTGTTTTATTTAAAAGTATTCAGTTTTAGAATTGAATACTTTTCTTTTTTAAACAAATTTAGAGTATGACTACACATTTAGCACTTTTGCGCGGTATCAACGTTTCCGGCCACAATATGATGAAAATGGAAGCTTTAAAATCAATGTTGGAGAATATTGGTTTTAAGAATGTTCGAACGTACCTGCAATCCGGAAATGTTTTTGTTGATACAGAAGAAGAAAGCGCTTCAAAAGTTGGTTTTATGATCAAACAGGAAATTTTTAAAGTTTTCGGCCATGAAGTTCCAACGGTTGTCATTACTAAGAGTGATTTGGAAGCTTGTTTTGCAAATAATCCGTTTTTGAAAGCAAAAGATGTTGATACCAAGAAGCTTTATGTGGCTTTTGTGTCTGTTGCTTTGAAAAAAGAAAACATCAACGATTTAAAAATTAGTCAGTTTAAGCCAGACGAAGCCAGTATTGATGAAAACAGGATTTTTATTAAATATGATATTGGTGCCGGAAAAACTCGTTTTGATCAAAAATATATTGAGAAAAAACTAAATGTAGTCGCTACAATTAGAAACTGGAACACGGTTACTAATCTTTTAAATATGTACGCTGAATAATGAAAAAGAATTTATTTTTTATGTTTTTTGCTTTTGTAATGCTTTTTGGTTCTGCGGCTTTAGCACAAAATTCAGATACTACAAAAGAGGATTTCAATTCTTTCTTTAATAAGTTCAATTCAGATTCAAAATTCCAGCTTAGCAGAGTAATTTTTCCATTAAATGTAAAACAAAATAATGATGATTTGGAGTTAGAAAATTTTACTGTATCAAAGGAAAAATACAGCGTTTTGCATCTCAACAAAAAAGCCAGTAAAATTGATTATACACAAAAAGTGATTTTACATAAAAGCAAAGCTGTGATTCAGCTTCGTGGTATTGACAACGGAATTTATATCGATTATATCTTTGAATTAAAAAATAACATTTGGGAGCTTAAAACCTGGAGTGATATGTCTACTTAATCTCAATTTTATTAGACACTTTTTTTAGGTATAAGGTATCCGCATTATGTAACGCTCCTTTCTTTGTGCCGCCGCCATATGTATTCATAAGCTGAATTTGCTGCGATTGATAACCTTCTTTTTCGATTACTTCAAAAACAGATAATGGAGGTGCCTCATAACCAAAAAAAGTAAATTGATGATAACGTTTTTCAGTCAATAAAAAATAGCCATTTTGTTGACTTAAAACTTCACCTACTTTACAGTTTTCAATTGGCATTTTGGAATCTGCATCATAAATGTAACCTACAATCTGAGGTCTTTTACATCTGCTGACAAGGCAGCTTTGCAAAGAGAAAGAGATAAAAAGTACAATAATTATAGAGAGCAGTTTTTTATAGTGCATTTGAATTATTTTTGAATCAGATCACAATACCAGAAACCATAGTCAAAAGCATCAGAAGTATTAGTGTCACAAGCCGTGTTTGATGAATCCTGATTTTTTGGAGCTTCGTATTTGCGATATACTATTTCTCCAATTTCGAAATTTATAGGTTCAGAGAATAGTGGACCATCAAAAGCAAAAGTGTGAAATTCTCCGTTTTCTCCGCAAACATCTACATTATCCGGCAAATCATTAATAAAATCCTGATCGATAATTCGGCCTACAAAACTTTTGTCTAAATAGCGTTCGTTGACACAAACCACAATAGTTTTAAATCCAAGCGAAATAAACTCCTGAATTAAATCTTTGGTTGGAATTTTCCAGATAGGAAAAACTCCTTTAAATCCTAATTTGGCCAATTGATCTTCACGATATTTGCGTAAATCTTCCAGAAAAATATCGCCAAATACCGAATGTGTAATACCTTGGTCTTTAAGACCTGACAAGGTTTTGGTCATTACATCTTCGTAAACCTCCATTGTTGGCATTTCCGGAACTTCTAAGATTTTTAGAGGTATTCCGATACTTTTTGCCTGCGCTTCCAGTAATTCAACCCGCACGCCATGCATCGAGATTCTTTGAAATTGTTGGTTAACGCTCGTTAGTAAACAATCAATTTTATATTCAGGATTTTGCAGAATTTTATATAAAGCAAGCGCAGAATCTTTTCCGCTGCTCCAGTTAAATAAGGCTTTTATAGGTGTTGGCACGTTTTATTTGTTTTATAGGGTAAACTTACAAATTTCATTCTATTTGTTGGTCAAACCTTTGTAACTTTGGGATTTTGCCACAAATTTTTATTCAATGAAATATATTTTTCTATTATTCACCTCATTACTCTTTGCACAGCAAACCAAATATGTTGATTTTAAAACGGTTTCTGCACAGTTATCTTTAAATCCAAAAGAAAAAACAGTTTCAGGTTCTGTCAATTATACTTTCGCAGTTTTACAACCGATTGATACTATAAAAATCGATGCTAAAAACATGGAATTTTCTAAGGTACAAGTCGATAACAAAGACGTTGTATTTGTAAATTCCGGTAAACAATTACAAATTATGGGCAATTTTCAGAAAGGAGAAAATCATTTGACTTTTGAATATACGGCAAAACCCAAACAGGCTTTGTATTTTATAGATATTGAAAATAAAGAAGTTCAGATTTGGACGCAAGGGCAGGGAAGATACACCAGCAATTGGTTTCCGAGTTTTGATGATGTAAACGAAAAAGTAATTTTTAGTTTGGGGATCTCGTACGATAAAGATTATCAGGTTATTTCAAACGGCATTTTAAAAGAAAAAAATACAAAAGGCGATTTATTGCAATGGCAATACGAAATGGAAAAACCAATGAGCTCTTATTTATTAATGCTTGCCGTGGGTAAGTATGATAAAAAAGAGTCGAAAGCTAAATCCAATATTCCGCTGGAATATTATTTAGAAAACAAAGATTTAGCACGTTTTGAACCAACATTTCGTTATTCAAAACGTATTTTCGATTTTTTAGAAAAGGAAATTGGCGTTAAATATCCATGGGAAATATACCGACAAATTCCGGTTCGTGATTTTTTGTATGCCGGAATGGAAAATACAACTTCTACGCTTTTGGCAACACGATATGTAGTTGATTCAACTGGTTTTACCGATCGAAATTATACCAATGTAGATGCGCACGAATTAGCACACCATTGGTTTGGGGATTTAATTACGGCAGAAAGCAGCAAGCACCACTGGCTTCAGGAAGGATTTGCAACTTATTTTGCAGCCTTGGCTGAGCGCGATATATTTGGAGATGATTATTTTTACTCTAAACTTTATGATACGGCACAGCAAATTAAATTTGCTTCGAGAACAGATTCAATTCCTGTTTTAAATCCAAAGGCAAGTTCGCTTACTTTTTACGAAAAAGGAGCATGGACGCTTTTTGTTTTACATGAATCGATTGGCGATAAAGCGTTTAAAAAAGCCATAAAAAGCTATTTAAAAAAGTACGCTTACCAAAATGTAAATACACAAAATTTCTTTGACGAGATAAAAAAAGTTTCCAGTTTTGATTTGGATAAATTTCAAAAAACCTGGCTGGAATCTACTGTTTTTGATACGTCGACAGCAAATGCTTTGCTAAGCAAAAACAAATCGATTCAGGTTCGATTGGAAGTTGATAAATTGAAAAAGACACCTTTGGCAGAGAAAAGGGAATTCTTTATTAAAACTTTAAATTCGGATGTTTATCATACTGTAAAAGAAGTGATTATTGATCAGTTAGAAAATGAAAAATACGAAGCAAAAAAAGAATTATTGCTTCTGGCAATGAAAAGCAATGATGTTCAGATTCGCCAGACTGTTGCAGAAACGTTAACCAAAATTCCAGAAGATTTTAGAACGGAATACGAAACTTTATTAGACGATAAATCATACCAAACCCAGGAAGTTGCTTTGTATTGGTTATGGAGAAATTTTCCTGATCGTCGCACAGAATATCTAAATAAATCGAAAAACTGGATAGGTTTTAATGATTATAATCTTCGTACATTATGGCTTTCGTTAGCCTTATCTACAACAAATTACACTGATAATCCTGATGAATTGGTAAACGAATTAATTGCTTTTTCTTCTACAAAATATGAAGCAACAACACGTCAAAATGCTTTAGAGAAACTAATCGCTTTTAAAATTATCAACGATCAGGTTTTGAGTAATTTAGTTGCCGCTACAACTCATCACATGTGGCAATTTTCAAAGTTTGGAAGAGATACAGTCAGATTGTTATTAAAAAATCCGGAAATGCGTGCTTCGTTTGAAAGAATTTTGCCTAATTTGACCTCCGATGAGCAGTTTCAGCTGAACCGATTATTGAAAGAATGAGAAGAGATGAAAGAGGATAGAATATAGAGACAAGAAGAAAGAAGAAAGAAGATAGAAGCAAGAAGAAAGACTGAAAAAATATTATGTATAGTCTTGCTTCTTGACTCTTTTTTCTTTCAAGTCTCTTTCAACTACCAAATCTTAAAAAAAATAAACCTACAATACCACATATGAGAGCATTAGTTATTTCTGGCGGCGGGAGTAAAGGCGCATTTGCCGGCGGAGTTGCACAGTATTTAATCGAAGAGAAGAATCATGAATATGATTTGTTTTTAGGGACTTCTACAGGAAGTTTATTAATTCCGCATTTAGCTTTAGGGCATATTAAAAAAATACATTCGGTTTATACTAATGTTACTATGGCAAGTATTTTTAATATTTGTCCGTTTGTGGTAAAAAATAAAGAAGGAGTTGATATTGTAACGATAAATCACTTCAATGTTTTGCGTCAGTTTTTTAAAGGAAAAAGAACTTTTGGCGAGAGTAAAGGTTTGAAAAAATACATTCGAAATAATTTTTCATTATCGGACTTTAATAAGCTTAAAAAGCTGAAAACCGATGTAATTATTACCGTAACTAATTTCACCAAAAATGAATCAGAATACAAATCAGTAAAAGATTGTAGTTACGAAGAATTTATAGAGTGGTCCTGGATTTCCAGCAATTATGTTCCGTTTATGAGTTTGGTGGAAAAAGATAATTATGAATATGGTGATGGCGGATTCTCGAGTTTGGTTCCGATTCGTGAAGCGATTAATCGTGGCGCAACCGAAATTGATGTGATTATTTTAGAAACTGAGGTTAATATGGACAAAACAGTTATTGGAAAAAATCCGTTTTCGCTAATGATTGATTTGTTCCGCATTGCCTTAGATCAGGTAGAAAAACATGATATTGCTATAGGAAAATTGATGGCAAATAATAAGAATGTAAAACTTAATTTATATTACACCCCAACAAAACTGACTGATAATGCGCTTATTTTTAATAAAGAAGTGATGAAAGAATGGTGGGAGCAAGGGTATGAATACGCGCAGAATAAGTCAGAGGTTATGAGTGATAACCGATAATTTTAAATTGTTGATTTTAGATTTTAGATTGCTGTCCAATAATCTAAAATCTAAAATCTGAATTCTAAAATATTAATCCCAAAGTTCTGCAACTTCGTTTTTGATATAACCTAAAGCAGCATTGCTTGGTGATTGTTTTTCTAATAAATCATTTAAGATTACTTCACGTAGTTTATCAGCGCTGTCAACTCTGTCGCTCATAGCAGCTTTGCGAATCATTTGAATGGTTGAATTTTTTGCTGTCGTGATGATTGTCCAGCATTCATCAGACATATAAATTTGCTGTGTAAGATTGTGTTCAAATTCTTGTTCAATCTGATCAATTACAAAATTCTCATAATCGTGTTTGTCCTGAGAAATCGGTGCGATTCTAATTAGTAATTTAGTTAGATTAATACGTTCCAAAAACAACGTCATACGCTCATAAGCTTGTAAACGTATTGGCAAAGATTGTTTTTGATATTCTCTACTTAATAAAAATGCACGTTTTTTATCGTTGTTTTTGATATGCAGTTCAAAAAAACTGTAAGCAACAAAGCCTGTTACAATTGCAGGTAAAGTATAACTGGCTAATTCTATAATTCTTGTAAAATCCATTTGGGTTAAATTTTTTAGCAAAAATATACTTTTTGAGGAGAAATCCACTTTAAATTTTTGGTAATAAACAAAACGGAAGCCTTACTTTTGCAACTAGTTTTTTAAACCTACTGAAACATATTTTTAATGGATTCTTATATAATTATATTTCTTTGTTTAGCTGCTTTTGCCGCAGGATTTATTGATGCAATCGTTGGTGGCGGCGGATTAATCCAGACGCCAATGGGATTGATTTTACTTCCAAATTTACCAGTCTCAACCGTCATCGGGACACTTAAAATCCCCGCTTTTTCAGGAACTTCTTTTGCTGCTTTTCAGTATTTAAAGAAAGTGGTTATAGAATGGAAATTGCTATTAATTATGATGTGTCTGGCGGTTCCTTCTGCATTTTTAGGCTCGACAATTCTAACAATGGTGAGTAACGATTTTATGAAACCACTTTTGTTGGTAGTCTTGTCTTTATTATTCATTTATACTTACGCAAAGAAAAACTTCGGACAACATGTTGCCAAAGATCATTCAGCAACGACACAAATAATTTATGCTGTAGTTATTAGTGTAATAGTTGGTTTTTACGACGGATTTATTGGTCCCGGAACCGGAAGTTTTTTTGTTGTAGCTTTTATAGCTCTTTTGGGTTTTGATTTTTTACACGCTTCCGCGAATGCTAAAATGGTCAATCTGGCGACTAACTTTGGTTCGATTTGTCTGTTTATGATAAAAGGAAAAATCATTTGGACAATCGCAATTCCTATGGCAATCAGTAATGGTCTTGGCGGTTGGCTGGGCGCAAAACTGGCAATCAATAAAGGAAATGGTTTTATTAGAATTTTCTTTTTGGTTGTAGTTGTCGGAACGTTGATTCGATTTGCTTATGATGTGTTTTTTAAATAAAGGTACTAAGTTGCTAAGGTTCTGAGGGGCTAAGTTTTTTTTGCTTTTAATTAAATTGATTGGCTATAATAATGGATGAAGTGATAAAGATACTAGTGGAAATTGATGATTTTTATAAAGAAGATTTGATTCAAGTATTTGAAAAAAGTGAAGATGACAAATATTCTGTAGAGGCGCACTGCAGTGCGTCTCCGCAACGAATATCCTCAATATGTTAGACGCACTGCGGTGCGCCTCTACGATGTTAGAATTAAATAAAGCTCAATTTTACCCAACTTGTTAACTTTGATTTTTTTAGTATATAAAGTAATGCCAATTGTTTGTCTTTAGCCCCGATAGAGGCGATATCCTCGCAGTGAAGCGGAGAGATATAGCCGAAAGCGGGAACTCATGCCAGAAAAAATGCCCTTTGTTTGGCTTTAAGTAAAACAAAAAACTTAGCCCCTTAGAATCTCAGAACCTTAGTAGCTTATTAATTCTTTAATTCTTATTTTTGCATAAAAGGAGATAAATTACATGCAGAAATATATTGACCAGCTCAACGAAGCGCAGAGAGCGCCTGTTTTAAAGAAAGACGGGCCAATGATTATTATTGCTGGTGCAGGTTCGGGAAAAACTCGTGTTTTAACGATTAGAATTGCCTACTTAATGGCTCAGGGAATTGATGCTTTTAATATTTTGTCGCTGACTTTTACCAATAAGGCAGCGCGTGAAATGAAACACAGGATTTCGGATATTGTAGGTGCATCTGAAGCGAAAAATCTTTGGATGGGAACTTTTCACTCGATTTTTGCGCGTATACTTCGTGCAGAATCAGATCATTTAGGATATCCATCCAACTTTACTATTTATGATTCTCAGGATTCGGCGCGATTGATTTCTTCGATTATTAAAGAAATGCAGCTGGATCGTGATATTTACAAACCAAAACAGATTTTAGGGCGTATATCTAGTTATAAGAATAGCTTGATTACCGTAAAAGCCTATTTTAATAACCCTGAATTGGTTGAAGCCGATGCAATGGCAAAAAGACCAAGATTGGGTGAAATTTATCAGCAATATGTAGAGCGTTGTTTTAAAGCCGGTGCGATGGATTTTGATGATTTACTATTGAAAACCAATGAATTGCTGACTCGTTTTCCGGAAGTTTTGGCAAAATACCAAAATCGTTTCCGTTATATTCTGGTTGATGAGTATCAGGATACGAATCACTCTCAGTATTTGATTGTAAGAGCTTTATCTGATAAATTTCAGAATATTTGTGTGGTTGGAGATGATGCGCAGAGTATTTATGCATTCCGTGGAGCGAATATTAATAATATTTTGAATTTCCAGAAGGATTATGAGGGTGTAATAATGTTTCGTTTGGAGCAGAATTACCGTTCGACGCGAAATATCGTGGAAGCAGCAAATACAGTGATGGAGCATAACAAAACCAAACTGGATAAAGTGGTTTGGACAGCAAATGATTTTGGACCAAGGATTAAAGTTCACCGAAGTTTGACTGATGCTGAAGAAGGACGTTTTGTAGCCAGTACCATTTTTGAGCAAAAAATGCAAAATCAATTGCATAATGGTTCTTTTGCGATTTTATACCGTACCAATGCACAGTCACGTGCCATGGAGGATGCTTTGAGAAAACGCGATATTCCGTATCGAATTTATGGTGGATTATCATTCTATCAGCGTAAGGAAATTAAAGATGTTTTATGCTATTTGCGTTTGGTAATTAATCCAAAGGATGAAGAAGCTTTAATACGTGTAATTAATTATCCGGCACGTGGAATTGGAGATACAACTGTTGAAAAGCTTACCATTGCGGCAAATCACTATAAACGTTCGATTTGGGAAGTAATGGTGAATATTGATAAAATCGACTTGAAGTTAAATTCCGGTACGAAGCAAAAATTGAATGATTTTGTAACGATGATTCAGAATTTTCAGGTTATCGATCAAAATCATGATGCTTTTTACATAACGGACTACGTGGCTAAGAAAACTGGTTTAGTTCAGGAACTTAAAAAAGATGCAACTCCGGAAGGAATGGCAAAAATTCAGAATATCGAGGAACTTTTAAATGGTTTAAAAGATTTTACTGAAGGACAAAAAGAAATTGACGGAGCAAGAGGAGCATTATCTGAGTTTATGGAAGATGTGGCACTTGCAACTGATTTAGATAAAGATACAGCAGATGAAGATCGTGTTGCATTAATGACAATTCACTTAGCTAAAGGATTAGAGTTTCCTCATGTTTTTGTGGTTGGTATGGAAGAAGATTTGTTTCCGAGTGCTATGAGTATGAGTACTCGAAGTGAATTGGAGGAAGAACGTCGATTATTTTATGTAGCTTTAACTCGTGCAGAACATCAGGCATATTTAACTTATGCGCAATCTCGTTACCGTTGGGGAAAACTGACAGATAGTGAACCATCGCGTTTTATTGAAGAAATTGATGGTCAGTTTTTGGAATATCTGACTCCGGCTGAAACAAATTACAGATATAAATCACCGATTGATGGTGACATTTTTGGAGATATAGATAAATCTAAATTGCGTTTGTCAAAACCAATAGGAAGTACGCCGCCAAAACATGTAACAGATAATAATCCGAAACCGGATCTTAATATTCGTAAGCTGAAACCTGTTACGGGGACGAATCCTAATGCAGCTGCTCCTAATTTATTTGATAATAAATTAACAATAGGAAATGTGGTAATGCATGAACGTTTTGGTAAAGGTGAAGTAGTAAATTTAGAAGGTGTTGGCGCTGATAAAAAAGCCGAAATAAAATTTGAAGTTGGCGGAATTAAGAAATTGTTGCTACGATTTGCTAAATTAGATGTAGTTGGCTAAAAAGTTTAAAGTTTCATGTTTCAAGTTATAACGAAACGTGAAACCAGAAACTTGAAACAAATTTAAACTTGAAACAAAAATAGTTATGGCTGAATTTATAAAAATATACCCCGATAAACCAAGTGAAGCTGCAATTGCAAAAGTGGTAAAAGTGCTTCAGAATGGTGGTTTGGTGATTTATCCAACAGATACTGTTTACGGTTTAGGTTGTGATATTACCAATTCCAGAGCTTTAGAAAAAATTGCAAAAATTAAAGGAGTTAAGTTAGAGAAAGCTAATTTTTCCTTTATTTGTCATGATTTGAGTAATTTATCTGATTATGTACGTCAAATAGATACTTCGACATTTAAAATATTAAAGAGAGCGCTTCCTGGGCCTTATACGTTTATTTTACCGGGAAATAATAATTTACCAAAAGAGTTTAAAAAGAAAACTACCGTTGGTATTCGTGTTCCTGATAATAATATTATTCTGGAAATTGTGAGACAATTAGGGAACCCGGTTGTTTCAACGTCTATTAGAGATGAAGATGATGTAATTGAGTATACTACTGATCCTGAATTGATTTTTGAAAAATGGCAAAATCTTGTAGATTTGGTAATTGATGGAGGGTATGGTGATAATGTTGGTTCTACAATTGTTGATTTATCTGAACATGAGCCAGTTATAGTAAGAGAAGGTAAAGGTGATATAGGAATTTTGTAAAAAAAAACTTAAATCGTATAAAAGTTAAAAAATTATAACTAATTTTATTTCTGTTAAATTTAGTTAGTTAATTAAAAATAATGCTATTCTTGATTTATATTTAATTGGTTATTAAAAAAATTAAGGATACATAAAAGCAGGTCGATTGACCTGCTTTTTCTGTTTTTATACTATGTGAAACAAGAATTATTTTGCTTGTTTTTTCATTTCTTTTTCGATCATATCGTAGAACTGATCGATTTTTGGCATAACCACGATACGAGTTCTTCTGTTACGAGCTTTGTTTTCTGGAGAATCATTTGCAACTAATGGTACATATGAACTTCTACCTGCAGCAATTAATTTAGCTGGATTAACTCCAAGATCATTTGTTAAAACACGAACGATAGAAGTAGAACGTTTAACACTTAAATCCCAGTTGTCTAAGATAATTCCGTTGCTTTTGTAAGGAACGTCATCTGTGTGACCTTCAACCATACATTCGAAGTCTGGTTTGTCGTTTACCACTTTTGCAACTTTAGCTAAAACAGATTTTGCTTTATCACTTACGTCGTAGCTTCCGCTTTTAAATAACAATTTATCAGCGATAGAGATAAATACAACTCCTTTTTCAACATTGATTTCGATATCCGGATCGTTGATTCCAACTGCACCTTTTAAACTTGTAACTAAAGCTAAAGTTACACTGTCTTTTTTAGTAAGTGCATCCTGAAGTCTAGAGATTTTTAAATCTTTTTCTTTTAAACTTTCTAGAGATTTTTCAAGGTTTTCAGCTCCTTTCGTAGTTAAAACCGTTAAATCTTTTGAGCTGTTAATTAAGTCTTGATTATGTTGTTTGTAGCTTTCAGCTGTAGCAGCTAATCCGGCTTTTTCTTCTAAACAAGAATTCAATTTTACAGTGCAAGAGTTTAATAGATCTTGTGTCTCTTTGTTCTTAGCTTCTAATGCTGCGTATTGTTTTTTCGATACACACGAAGTTAAGGCCATTAATACTGATAGTGCGATAACTATTTTTCTCATAGGTATTATATTTAATTAAACGTTGATTACAAATTTAGTTTTTAATATTTTGTTTACTGTTAAAGATTTCTTTAAAAACCAGTATTTTCTTTATGTAATACAAGTAAACGATACTTTTTACGGTATAGTATCGCTGTATTTGAAAATCTTTTCGCTTTTTTAGATACTTTAAAGATATGCAATAAAATGCAAAATGTGCCTTTACAATGGCAAAAGTATGTTTGAACTTACCTTGTGTAAGAAAACGGATACCCGCAATACCATCCAGAATCATACGGAAGAAAATCACAAAAAATAACCCTTTTTTAGGTAAATTTTTAACAAGCATTAATAATGAATTTCTAAAATTCAAAAATGTCTTTTTGGGATTTCCTTGCTGTAAAGTTGCGCCTCCAACATGATAAACTACAGATTGTGAGTTGTATTTTATAATATGTCCTTCATTTGCTGCGCGCCAGCATAAATCTATTTCTTCCTGATGGGCAAAAAAAGTTTCATCAAAACCATGTAGTTCATCATAAACCTCTTTTCTAATAAAAAAGCAGGCCCCTGAAGCCCAGAATAATTCGCAATTATCATCGTATTGACCATTGTCTTTTTCTAAAGTATCAAAAATACGTCCGCGGCAAAAGGGGAAACCATATTTATCTATAAAACCTCCGGCTCCTCCGGCATATTCAAAATATTCTTTGTTTTTATAGTCAAGAATTTTTGGCTGAATAATGGCGGTTTGTTTTTCTGCGTCAAAAGTTTCTATTATTGGGTTAAGCCAATTTTTAGTAACCTCAATATCTGAATTTACTAATGCATAAATTTCGGCATCAATATTTTTCAGGGCAACATTATAGCCTTTTGCAAAACCATAGTTGCCATCATTTTGGACTATTTTAACGGATGGGAAATTTTGCCTGACGAAATTAATAGAATCGTCTGTTGAAGCATTGTCTGCTATATATATAGGTGCATTCTCTGAAAATTGAAGAACTGAAGGTAAAAATTGTTCAAGCAATTTTACTCCGTTCCAGTTCAAAATGACAATTACTATTTTATCCAAAGGTAAATTTGTATTTATATTTTGTTTTATTTTTTTATTTCGTAATCTGGAAGGCTTCTTAAAAACTCATATTTTTCGTTTTCAAAATCCATCTGACAATAAAAATGGTTTAGTCCGTTTGTCACATTCAAAAACCGTGCCTGCATTGTCATATTATAACGGGCAATTTGATCAAAAGTTGCCTGCGATATTTTTACTTCGGGTGCTTTACACTCTACTAATATATGTATAGAGCCGTCTGGGTTAAATACAACTACGTCATATCTTTTTCGTAATCCGTTGACTGTTAAAACTTTCTCTACATTTATGAGTGATTTTGGGTATTTTTTTTCATTCATTAAATAATGAACAACATGTTGGCGAACCCATTCTTCGGGGGTAAGAATGATAAATTTTTTTCTGATTTCATCAAAAATAGACACTTTATTTTCGCTATTTTTGAATCGAAAAGTATAAGTAGGGAAATTTAGCTTTAACATAAAGCAAAAATAGAAAATAGTTTGAGGTTTCATATCAACTTTAAACTAGAAACAAATTTTAAATGGACGAAGTTGTAAAAATTGTCAACGATATTAAGGCAGGAAATATTAAACCTATTTATTTTTTAATGGGTGAAGAACCTTATTATATAGATAAGTTATCTGAATATATTGAGCAGAATGTATTGGCTGAAGAGGAGAAGGGGTTTAATCAGACTGTTTTATATGGTAGAGATGTTTCGGTTGAAGATATTGTTTCAACGGCCAAGCGCTATCCTATGATGGCTGATCGTCAGGTTGTTATTGTAAAAGAAGCGCAGGATTTATCCCGAACAATAGATAAAATAGAATCTTACGTTAATAATCCTATGGAGTCAACGGTTTTGGTTTTTTGCTATAAATACAAAACTCTTGATAAACGTAAAAAAGTTACCAAATTATTAGCACAAAACGGAATCGTTTATGAAAGTAAAAAACTGTATGAAAATCAGGTTGGTGACTGGATAAAACGTGTTCTGGCGGGTAAAAAATATACAATTGACCAAAAAGCGAATGCAATGTTGGTCGAATTTTTGGGAACTGATTTAAGTAAAATAAACAACGAATTGGAAAAACTTCAGATTATTTTACCGCAGGGAACAATGATTACGCCTCAGCATATCGAAGAAAATATCGGATTCAGTAAAGATTATAATGTGTTTGAGCTAAGAAAAGCAATTGGCGAACGTAATCAGCTTAAAGCGTATAAAATTGCAGAGAATTTTGCTCACAATCCAAAAGAATATCCGCTTGTCATGACTACCGGACTTGTTTTTGGTTTTTTTGTTCAGCTTTTAAAATATCATGGTCTTAAGGATAAAAATCCAAAAAATGTCGCGGCTGCAATTGGCGTAAATCCTTATTTCCTGAAAGAATACGATTTGGCATTAAAAAATTATCCAATGCGAAAAGTGAGTCAGATCGTTGGAGCTTTACGTGATATTGATGTAAAAAGTAAAGGTGTAGGTGCCAATGCTTTACCGCAATCAGATTTGCTTAAAGAAATGCTTTATAAAATATTTAATTAAGCCGTAATAATTCACGATATTTGCCTTTCGAAAAAAATAAATCAGATTAAAAAATAATTACACAATTATGGGAATGAATAAAAATACCGTTTTAGGATGGGCTACTTTTATAATGGTACTTATGGGATTGTTGCTTATAGGTCTTGGAATCTTTAGATACAGCGATGTTTCAGGTTGGGGATTTGCTGCTGTTGGAGTTGGCTTTTTTGCTAATGCATGGGTTTTTAATGCGCTTAAAGGCAGGGTTTAAATTTTTAGTTTGTTGTTTATAGTTTGTTGTTATGGCTAGGATAGATAAATTTGAAGATTTAGAAATTTGGCAAAAAGCTAGAGAATTATGTCAATATGTTGAGTTATTAATTCAAACAACAACTTTAAAAACAAATTATTCATTAAAAGATCAAATTGATAGGAGTTCGGGATCTGTAATGGATAATATTGCAGAAGGTTTTGAAAGAAATGGGAATAGAGAATTTATACAATTTTTGAGTATTGCAAAAGGTTCAGTCGGAGAAGTAAAATCACAATCTTACAGAGCTTATGATAAAAAACTGATTTCAAAAGAAGAACATTTGAAATTAAATGAAATGAGTGAAATAGAAAAAAATAAAATAGGAGCGATGATGAATTATTTAAGAAATTGCGAAATCAAGGGACTTAAATTTAAGTAATTCAACAATAAACTAAAAACAATTAACAATTAACATAATATGTCAGACGATAAGAAAGTAATTTTCTCAATGCAGAAATTGAGTAAAACCTATCAGGGAGCAGACAAACCGGTACTTAAGAATATTTATTTAAGTTTCTTTTATGGAGCTAAAATTGGTATTTTAGGACTTAACGGTTCTGGTAAATCTTCTCTTTTAAAAATTATTGCAGGAGTTGATAAAAACTATCAGGGTGATGTTGTTTTTCAACCAGGTTACACAGTAGGATATTTAGAGCAAGAACCAATTTTGGATGATTCTAAAACAGTTATCGAGATTGTTCGTGAAGGAGCTGCAGAAACTATGGCGGTTTTAGAAGAATACAATCAAATTAATGATTTATTTGGTCTTGAAGAAAATTATTCAGATCCAGATAAAATGGATAAATTGATGGATCGTCAGGCAGCTTTACAGGACAAAATTGATGCTCTTGGTGCTTGGGAAATCGATACTAAATTAGAAATCGCCATGGATGCTTTACGTACTCCAGAAGGTGATACACCAATTAAAAACCTTTCAGGAGGTGAGCGTCGTCGTGTAGCTTTATGTCGTTTGTTATTGCAACAACCAGATGTATTGTTATTAGATGAGCCTACCAACCACCTTGATGCAGAATCAGTTCTTTGGTTAGAGCAACACTTAGCTCAATATGCAGGAACTGTAATTGCAGTTACGCACGACCGTTATTTCTTAGATAATGTTGCTGGATGGATTCTTGAATTAGACAGAGGAGAAGGTATTCCATGGAAAGGAAATTATTCTTCTTGGTTAGATCAAAAATCAAACCGTATGGCTCAGGAAGAGAAAGTGGCTTCTAAAAGGAGAAAAACTTTAGAACGTGAGTTGGAATGGGTTCGTCAAGGTGCAAAAGGTCGTCAGACAAAACAAAAAGCACGTTTACAGAATTACGATAAATTATTAAATGAAGACCAAAAACAATTGGATGAAAACCTGGAAATCTACATTCCAAATGGTCCACGTTTAGGTACAAATGTTATTGAAGCGAAAAATGTAGCGAAAGCTTTTGGTGAAAAATTATTATATGATAATTTGAACTTTACTTTGCCACAAGCGGGAATTGTTGGAATTATTGGGCCAAACGGTGCTGGTAAATCTACCATTTTCAAAATGATCATGGGTGAACAAGCTACAGATAGTGGAGAGTTTTCGGTTGGAGAAACTGTAAAAATCGCTTACGTAGATCAGTCACACTCTAATATTGATCCGAATAAATCTATTTGGGAAAACTTTGCAGACGGTCAGGAATTAGTTATGATGGGCGGAAAGCAAGTTAACTCAAGAGCTTATTTATCACGTTTCAATTTCGGTGGTGGAGAGCAAAACAAAAAAGTATCAATGCTTTCTGGTGGAGAACGTAACCGTTTGCACTTAGCAATGACATTAAAAGAAGAAGGTAACGTACTTTTACTGGATGAGCCTACGAATGATCTTGACGTAAATACGCTTCGTGCTCTTGAAGAAGGTTTGGAGAATTTCGCTGGTTGTGCTGTAATTATTTCGCACGACAGATGGTTCTTAGACAGAATTTGTACGCACATTTTAGCTTTCGAAGGTGATTCTGAGGTATATTTCTTTGAAGGAAGTTTCTCTGATTATGAAGAAAACAAAAAGAAACGTCTTGGTGGTGATTTAACTCCAAAACGTCTGAAATACAGAAAACTAATTAGATAATAATAAGTTTTAAATATGTAAAAGCCTCAAATTATTTAATTTGAGGCTTTTTTTATTACTTACTAAGATTGTTTTTTATTATTCCATAAATTCAAAAGTAGCAAACTCCTGTGGTTGATGAAAACCAAATTCCAGGCTTTTATAGGGGTGTAAAGCCAGATACTCAGTGGTTGTTCCATAATCAATTCTGAAAAGATTTCCTTTCCATTTTGTTCCGGTTTTTGGTTTTGAAAAATTGCCATTTTCGATTTTTTCCAGACTGGTAAAAGGAATTTTAATTTCGGCACAAAAACTTTCATTAGTTGTTTTGCTTACTGCTTCAAGTCCTTCTATATTAAAGTCCATTGAAGTGTTCCATCCGCCACAATCCGGTGAAATGCATTTTAGTAACATATCATAGTGAGTTGAAAAAGCATTTACTCCAATCTCAATATAATTTTGTCCATCTCCATCAGGATCAATAAAAATTTCTACTAAATCATCTGTATTGAAAATTTGAGAATCTTTTGGCTGATTGGAACCAACAATCTTGGAATCTTCTGAACGATAGGCTATATAAAGGTTTTCCTCATTCCACGAAAGTGAAACAAATGTGTTTTGAGTAGCTTTTTCTCCTGAATTATGAATTACGAACGGACCTTGAAAAGGTTTTTTCCAATCTGATAAATCACCATCAATACTTATTTTTTCATTTGTTTTGGAAATAATTATATTTTGCGAATTTGCTGTGATCGTACACATAAAAGCAAAAAATGAAAATATCGTAAATGATCTCATATTGAAAGGAATAATAATTAGAAAAGACTAAAATAAGCAAACAATAATAAATTTGCTTATTATTTTTTTAAACAGAAATCATAAAATTTTAGAATACTTAATCTGAATGTTTACATTTGTTATCTATTAAACAGGGTGAGTGCCCTTATTTACTACAAAATTATTAATAATGAGAAAATACTTTGGTGGCGCTTTTTTCGCCTTTCTAATTGGTTTCGGCGCAAATGCGCAAGGGCTTCTAAATAAGTCAGAAACTGTTTTTACACATCAGGATACTTTACGCGGAAGCATTACTAAAGAAAGAGCCTGGTGGGATTTAAAATATTATCATTTAGATGTAAAAGTAAATCCATCAGATAAAACAATAAAAGGTTTAAATACGGTACGTTATACTGTTCTAACAGAGAATGATAGAATGCAGATCGATTTGCAGGAACCAATGCAGATTTACAAAGTAACTCAGAATGGAAAAGAACTGAAATTTGAAAGAGATGGAAATGCTTTTTTTATTCAGTTAACCGCAAAACAAAAAGTTGGAGAAACGAAAGAAGTGGTGATTTCTTTTGGAGGAAAACCAAAAGAGGCTGTGAGAGCACCTTGGGATGGTGGATTCTCCTGGAAAAAAGATAATAACGGAAAAGATTTTATTGCTACATCTTGTCAGGGGTTAGGAGCGAGTGTTTGGTGGCCATGTAAGGATCATATGTATGATGAAGTAGAAAATATGCTTATCAGTGTGAATGTTCCGGGAGATTTAACAGAAGTTTCTAATGGAAGATTGCAAAGTATTAAAAAAGAGAAAGATGGTACTAAAACCTTTAATTGGTACGTGTCAAACCCAATCAATAATTATGGTGTAAATATCAATATTGGTGATTACGTTAATTTCTCTGAAAAATTTAAAGGAGAAAAAGGTGATTTAGATTGTAATTATTATGTTTTAAAAGATAATTTGGCTTTAGCTAAAGAGCAATTTAAAGATGCGCCAAGAATGCTAAAAGCGTTTGAAAACTGGTTTGGACCATATCCATTTTATGAGGATAGTTATAAATTGGTAGAAGTTCCGTATTTAGGAATGGAACATCAAAGTTCTGTAACTTACGGAAATCAATACAAAAAAGGGTATTTAGGAAACGATTTAAGTGGAACCGGCTGGGGATTAAAATTTGATTTTATCATCATTCACGAGTCTGGTCATGAGTGGTTTGCTAATAATATTACCTATAAAGACATTGCTGATATGTGGGTTCATGAAAGTTTTACCAACTATTCTGAAAGTCTTTTTGTTGAATATTATTATGGTAAAGAAGCAGGAGCGGAATATGTGATTGGATGCAGAAAAAACATTCATAATGATACGCCAATTACAGGGCATTATGATGTAAATAATGAAGGATCCGGAGATATGTATCCGAAAGGAGCAAATATGCTGCATATGATTCGTCAGGTAATAAATGATGATGCAAAATGGAAATCTATTTTAAGAGGTTTAAATAAAACTTTTTACCATCAAACGGTTACCGGAAAACAAATTGAGGATTATATCAATGAACAATCAGGAATTAATTTCAACAGAGTTTTTGCCCAATATTTAACTACAACACAAATTCCGGTTTTTGAATATATGTTTAAAAACGGAACATTTGGCTATCACTGGACAAATTGCGTAACTAAATTTGATTTGCCTGTAAAAGTAAAACTAAACGGAGTTGAAACCTGGTTAAAACCAACTACTGAATGGCAATCTGTAAAAACAACAGATGAAAAACGTACACTGGAAGTTGATAAGAATTTTTATGTTACGACTTCTAATATAATTGAATAGAAATTCGATAATTCTCAATTTTTAAAATCCCAAATTCCAATTGTTGGAGTTTGGGATTTTTACGTTTAGTAAACCCGACAGGTTTTTAAAACCTGTCGGGTTTGTTGTATATAAACTTTGCGCAAAGTGTGTCATTTCGACGTAAGGAGACCCGAGCGACAGCGAGTAGGCGAAGCAAATCGCACGCGGGATTCCGCAAAGTTTGTCGCCAATCTTTGTAGAGTTTCTGGTGCGATTTCTCCTTACGTCGAAATGACAAAAAAAAGCCTGAAAGATGAATCTTTCAGGCTTTTTTTATATTGGAATTTGGAATTTTTTAAATTGGAATTTTAAAAAAAACTATCGGCTATTCAACTTCGCTTTTTCCTTAATAATATCAGCGATTTTCCGGTTTTCAATTTTACTTTCGAGCCAGGAAATAATATCCAGATATAAAAAAGCTCTTTTTTCGTAAGTGTTCTTCTCAAGCTCTACAAAACGAGCGTGCATTTTTTTAAATTCCTTTTTAATATCAGTTGGATAAAAATTATTCAGGTTTCTCAAAAACTTAATAATTTCCTTTTGAACTTCATGTAAGTCGTTCATTTTTAGTAGAAACTTATACGTGTTTTTCAGATGATTTTCCAGGTAATAATCTTTTCCTAGTTCATAATGTGCAATCAATGATAAAAGTCTTGCAAAGCACATTAAATCCTCACGCATCGTCAGGTTTTTATTATTGATAATCTTATCGAGATAATTAATACACTCATTGTATTTTTCATTCCCAAAATAGATAGAAGCAATTTTGTAGAAAAATAACATTTCGTGATGTTCATCAAGATGTTCACTATGAAGTTTTAATTTATCTAAAATTTCCGGAATCAAATATTCACTCTCTTCAAAAGTGCCTTCCAGAATATGCAGATTTAATTTATTGTTATAAACATATAGAAATGATAGCGATGCAATGTTGTCATTTACCGGAAATTTATCATCTGCAATGGTTTCTTCTAGAAGAGATAAATATTTCCTGAAATTTGACTGATACTTCAGCATATAAAGCGACTCCAAAAAGTAATGATTTCCTTTAAGGAAAAATACCGGATTCTGGTAAATCATATTTGGGTTGTCATAAAATAGCTGCACCCATTTATAAGCATATTTATAACTCGCCAAAAAGTCCTGCACTAAGAAACTGCGCCATAAATTGGCATTGTAAAACCAGTATTTTTCACGAAAACCAAACTTAGTTTCATCTAGTTTTGCAATATGTTTGTTAAAGTAATCGTCAATGTATTTGTATTCTTCATCATTTTTTACGTATCCTGTTTTTAGCATGATTCCGTAAAGCTGTAAAGACAGATTTGATAATTTACTAGAAATAGTATTGCGATAATTCAACTCCTTTGCCTGAATAACCAATTCATCGGCGCGGCCCTGGATACTTCTCGTTATGTATTGCGATTCGATTAGTTTTTCGAATTCTACAATTTCATAAGCCATATATTTTTCATCATTCTCGAGCGCTATTTGTTTTGTTTTATCCAGAATTTTTAAACTCTGTTTATACAATCCTTTATTATATAGAATTCCTGCAAAATCTATTTGCTCGCGTAATTGATAACGAATATTCTGGCTGGGAATATTTAAACGTATACTTACCAGAATTTGTTTGTATAGATATGATTTTAAGTTAGATAACTGTATTTTTTTTATAGCACCACTCTTTAGAATCAGTTTTTCATCATAGGATTCAGACTTGTCTAAAATGTTGAATAATTCGATAAATTTTGTGTTCGAACTTGTCTCTAATCGACTCGCAAAAATTTTAAATTGTCTTTTTTCAGATTTGGAAAGCGATTTAATCAGAACAAATAAGAAATCTTTTTGATGGTTAGCCATTGTAAAAAATAATAATGTAACTTATTAATTATCAGTTATTTGGTAGAATATAAAATGTTTTATGAACAGTATAATTTCAATAAAACGAATTTCGTACTGCATAAGTACAATATATATTTGTTATCACAATGTGAAATTACATTAAATTAATGAATATGAATAGAGAGAAAGTTCAAATTTTTGACACCACTTTGCGTGATGGTGAGCAGGTCCCGGGATGTAAGTTAGATACTAAACAAAAATTAGTTATCGCAGAACGACTAGACAAAATGGGAGTTGATATCATCGAAGCAGGTTTTCCTGTGTCAAGTCCCGGCGATTTTTTATCGGTCTCTGAGATTTGTAAAATTGTAGAAAATGCAACTGTCTGCGGACTTACAAGAGCCGTAAAAAATGACATTGATGTTGCTGCAGCAGCTTTAAAGCATGCTAAGAAACCTAGAATCCACACTGGAATCGGAACATCTGAATCTCACATACTCCACAAATTACAAACTACGCCTGAAGATATTATTGCAAGAGCAAAATTTGCTGTAGCACATGCTAAAACATATGTAGAAGATGTTGAGTTTTATGCAGAAGATGCTGGTAGAACTGACAATGCTTTCCTTGCAAAAGTTTGTGAAGAAGTAATTAAATCCGGAGCTACAGTATTAAATATTCCTGATACAACAGGATATTGTCTTCCTGAAGAATACGGGGCAAAAATTAAATATTTAAAAGAAAACGTAAAAGGAATCGAAAACGTAATCCTTTCATGTCACTGTCATAATGATTTAGGAATGGCTACTGCAAATTCAATCGCAGGAGCAATTAATGGTGCAAGACAAATCGAATGTACTATTAATGGTATTGGTGAAAGAGCCGGAAATACTGCTCTTGAAGAAGTGGTAATGATTTTTAAACAACACCCGTACCTAAATTTAGATACAAACATTAATACAAGAGAATTGAACGAAATGAGTCGTTTGGTTTCTGAAAGTATGGGAATGATTGTACAGCCAAATAAAGCGATTGTAGGAGCAAATGCTTTTGCGCACAGTTCTGGAATTCATCAGGATGGTGTTATTAAAAACAGAGCAACTTACGAGATCATGGATCCGCTTGATGTGGGTGTAAATGAATCTTCAATTATTTTGACAGCAAGAAGCGGAAGAGCTGCTTTGGCTTACCGTGCTAAAAAAGTAGGTTACGAGCTTACAAAAGTACAATTAGACATTGTATATGTTGAGTTTTTGAAATTTGCTGATATTAAAAAAGAAGTTATAGATGCTGATATTCATCAGATTATTGAAGCTTGTAAAATTCAGGGAGAGTTGATCAGAAGCTAGTTTATTAGAAAAAGACTAAGAAGAAAGAAGAAAGAAAAATAGAAAAATAAAGATTTAAATCATAAAGAACGAGACGTTATGAATTTGAAAATAGCAGTTTTACCAGGAGACGGTATTGGACCGGAAGTAATTTTACAAGCCAAAAAAGCATTATATGCTATCGGTGAGGTGTACAATCATGAATTTGTTTTTGAAGAAGCACTTATAGGTGCAGTTGCAATTGACAAAACAGGAAACCCGCTCCCGGAACAAACGCTAAATCTTTGTCTTAATACCGATGCTGTTTTGCTTGGTGCTATTGGCGATCCAAAATATGATAACAATCCGAATGCGAAAGTTCGCCCGGAGCAAGGATTATTAAAATTGCGTAAGGAATTAGGTTTGTTTGCAAACATACGTCCAATCAAGCCTTATAAAGCATTAATTGAATCTTCTCCTTTAAAAAGAGAAATTATTGAAGGTGCAGATTTTACAATTTTCAGAGAATTAACAGGTGGAGCTTATTTTGGAGCAAAAACACTTAATGAAGAAGGAACAGTTGCTTCAGATTTATGTGAATATTCAGAAGAAGAAATCACCAGAATTACCCATTTAGCTTTTAAATCGGCTCAAAAACGACGCAAAAAGTTAACTATGGTTGACAAAGCAAATGTTTTGGAAACTTCCAGATTATGGAGAAAAGTAGTTCAGAAAGTGGGAGAAAGTTATCCTGATGTTGCTTTAGATTTCTTATTTGTAGATAACGCTGCAATGCAGTTGATTTTAAATCCGAAACAATTTGATGTGATTCTAACAGAGAATTTGTTCGGAGATATTTTATCCGATGAAGCAAGTGTAATTACGGGATCTATTGGTTTGCTTCCATCAGTTTCTTTAGGAGAAAAAAATGCTTTGTTTGAACCAATTCACGGTTCTTATCCGCAGGCAAAAGGAAAAAATATTGCAAATCCGATTGCTTCGATTTTAGCAGCAGCGCTTTTGTTGGAACATTTTGGATTAACTAAAGAAGCTCATGTAATTTACAAAGCGGTAGAAAAAGCAATAGAATTTAAAGTGGTTACGGTTGATTTAAAACCGGATTCAAAATTCGGTACTAATGAAGTAGGGGACTTTGTTTCTAATTTTATTTTCAGCAAAGATGACTTGCTTTATTTTAATAATGACAATGTAAGTATTGGACAATCGACAATTGTTTAATATTTTTTGTTAAAACGTATAAGAAATAACAAGAAGTGTTCAAAATGTTGAGATTTTATTTTTTTAGTACTTAAAGTTTTTATACTTTTGGCTCACTGAAAAGAAAAAAAATGCAAAACTCAATTATTATTATTACTTCTGTCGTTGTTGTCAATGTGATTAGCACATCTGCGTTAGGAATGGTATAAATATAATTGAACAAACTATATTATAAACCTTCCAAATACTGGAAGGTTTTTTTTTGAACAAAAATTAAAATAAAATAATACATAATGGAATTAAATAAGTACAGCAAAACCATCACTCAAGATCAAACACAGCCTGCGGCGCAAGCCATGTTATATGGTATTGGTTTAACTGAAGAAGATTTGAAAAAAGCACAAGTTGGTATTGTGAGCATGGGTTACGATGGTAATACATGTAACATGCACTTGAACGATTTAGCAAAAGATGTTAAAAAAGGTGTTTGGGATGCAAATCTGGTCGGACTTATTTTTAATACCATTGGTGTTAGTGACGGAATTTCAAACGGTACGGAAGGAATGCGTTACTCACTAGTTTCTCGTGATGTAATTGCCGATTCTATTGAAACAGTTGCCGGAGCACAATGGTACGATAGTATTATTGCGATTCCTGGCTGTGATAAAAATATGCCTGGAGCACTTATTGCAATGGGAAGATTAAACCGCCCGTCGATGATGGTTTACGGAGGATCTATTCATTCAGGAAAATGGAAAGGAGAATCTTTAAATATCGTTTCTGCTTTTGAGGCTTTAGGTAAAAAAGTAAAAGGCGAAATTACTCCGGAAGATTTTAAAGGTGTTATTCAGAATGCTTGTCCAGGCGCTGGTGCTTGTGGTGGTATGTATACTGCAAATACTATGTCTTCTGCAATAGAAGCATTAGGAATGAGTATGCCATACAGTTCTTCTAACCCTGCTTTAAGTCAGGAAAAAAGAGATGAATGTCTTGCTGCCGGAGCTGCAATTAAAATTTTATTAGAAAAAGATATTAAGCCAAGAGATATTATGACTCGTAAAGCTTTTGAAAACGCTATTACAATTGTAGCGGTTTTAGGAGGTTCTACAAATGCGGTTATGCACTTAATTGCAATGGCACATTCTGTTGGTATTACAATCACTTTGGATGATTTTCAGGCTATTAATGACAGAACTCCGGTTCTAGCTGATATGAAGCCAAGTGGAAAATATATGATGGAAGATATTCATGAAGCTGGAGGTATTCCAGGAGTAATGAAATATTTATTAAAAGTTGGATTGATTCATGGAGATTGTTTGACAGTAACAGGAAAAACAGTTGCAGAAAATTTAGCTTCTACTCCGGATTTGCAAGACGGACAAGAAGTTATTCATGAAATTCAAAAAGCGTTAAAACCAACAGGAAATATTCAGGTATTATACGGAAACCTTGCTTCAGAAGGAGCTGTGGCAAAAATTAGCGGTAAAGAAGGAGAATACTTTGAAGGACCAGCTGTCGTATTTGAAGGAGAATTTGAAGTAATTCCAGGTCTTGAGGCCGGAAAAATTAAACCAGGAAATGTAGTCGTCATTAGAGGTTGTGGACCAAAAGGTGGTCCGGGAATGCCGGAAATGCTAAAGCCTACATCTGCGATTATTGGAGCCGGATTAGGAAGCACTTGTGCACTAATCACAGACGGTAGATTCTCGGGCGGTTCGCACGGTTTTGTGGTAGGACACGTTACACCAGAAGCTTATGATGGTGGTGGTATTGCACTAGTAAAAGATGGAGATATAATTGCCATTGATGCAGTGAAAAATACAATCGACCTAAAGATATCTGACGAGGAATTTGCAGCTAGAAAAGCAGCTTGGGTTCAGCCAGCTCTAAAAGTTGACAGAGGAGTTTTGTTTAAATATGCCAAATCGGTTTCAAGCGCATCAACAGGTTGCGTTACCGATAATTAATTAAATAACAATTACAAAAATCAATTTCAATGATAATAACAATTTCAAAAATCAATATCAATTGCAATAAAAAATAGAAATACAAAAGATCAATTTAAAATTTATAATTGAAATTGATTTTAAAATATTGCCATTGAATTTGATATTGATTTTTGACATTGCCATTGAAATTGATAAAAACAATATACTATGAGAATATCAGGGGCAGAAGCCGTTATAAGATGTTTATTAGAAGAAGGAGTAGATTTAGTTTATGGTTATCCTGGAGGAGCAATCATGCCGGTTTACGATGAATTATATAAATTTCAGGATCAGTTACACCACGTTTTAGTACGTCACGAACAAGGTGCAACACATGCAGCTCAGGGTTATGCAAGAGCTACAGGAAAAGTAGGTGTGGCAATTGCTACATCTGGACCGGGGGCAACTAATTTAGTGACTGGAATTGCAGACGCTCAGATTGATTCAACTCCTATGGTTTGCATTACAGGACAAGTTGGTAGACATTTACTAGGTTCAGATGCATTTCAGGAAACCGATATTATCGGAATTTCAACTCCGGTTACAAAATGGAATTTCCAAATAACTGAGGCTTCTCAGATTCCGGAAATTATTGCAAAAGCATTTTATATTGCACGTTCTGGACGTCCAGGACCAGTATTGATTGATATTACTAAAAATGCTCAGTTTGATGAGTTTGATTTTAGGTACGAAAAATGCACAGGAATCAGAAGTTACGTTCCGGTTCCGAAATTAAATTTAGATAAAGTTGCTCAAGCTGCGGCTTTGATAAATAGTGCTAAAAAACCATTTATTGTTTTTGGACAAGGAATTATCCTTGGTCAGGCGGAAGCGGAGTTCAAAGCAGTAATTGAAAAATCAGGAATTCCGGCTGCATGGACAATTTTAGGATTGTCTGCATTACCAACGGATCATCCATTAAATGTTGGTATGTTGGGAATGCATGGAAATTACGGACCTAATTTACTGACTAACGAATGTGATGTTTTAATCGCTTTCGGAATGCGTTTTGACGACCGTGTAACAGGAGATTTAAAAACGTATGCAAAACAGGCAAAAGTTATTCATTTTGAAATCGACCCAGCCGAAATTGATAAAAATGTTAAAACTGAAATCGCTGTTTTAGGTGATGTAAAAGAAGCTTTAGCGGCATTATTGCCATTAATTGAAGAGAAATCTCATGATGCATGGCATAATGAATTTAAGGAAAAACATCAAATAGAATTTGATTCGGTTATAAAAGAAGAATTAAATCCAACAAATGGTAAAGGAATCTCAATGGGAGAAACTTTAGAAATGATCAATAAACATTCAAAAGGGGATGCAATTATTGTTTCAGATGTTGGTCAGCACCAGATGTTTGCCTGCCGATATGCCAAATTTAATTCAACAAAAAGTAACATTACATCCGGTGGTTTAGGAACTATGGGGTTTGCACTTCCAGCTGCAATTGGAGCAAAAATGGGAAAACCGGAGCGTGAAGTTGTTGCTATTATTGGTGATGGTGGATTTCAAATGACGATTCAGGAACTGGGAACAATTTTTCAGACTCAGGTTCCGGTAAAAATCGTGGTTTTAAATAATGAATTTTTAGGAATGGTACGTCAATGGCAGGAATTGTTCTTTGACAACCGATATGCTTCAACAAAAATGATTAATCCAAATTTTGTTGCCATCGCAGAAGGGTATCATATCAAATCTAAAAAAGTAACACAACGAGAAGATCTTGATGCAGCGGTAGCAGAAATGCTTGCTTCAAAAGATTCTTATTTCTTAGAAGTCATGGTAGAAAAAGAGAATAATGTATTCCCAATGATACCAACAGGAGCTTGTGTTTCAGCAATTAGATTAAGCTAAGAAAAGTTTCAAGTTTTAAGTTTCAAGTTTCACGTTCCTAGCAGAACTTGAAACTTGAAACCTGAAACGAAAAAAAAACTAAAAACAAAATGGAAGATAAAACATTTACCATATCGGTATACTCAGAAAATAATGTGGGTTTGTTGAATAGAATATCAGGGATATTCTTAAAGCGTCACATTAATATATTAAGTCTAAATGTTTCTGAATCAGAAATAGAGAATGTTTCAAGATTTATCATTGTAGTAAATACTACTGAGAAATGGGTTCAGAATATTGTTGGACAAATTGAAAAACAAATTGAAGTTATAAAAGCATTTTATCATACAGATGAAGAAACTATTTATCTTGAAAATGCATTGTTTAAAATCGCTTCAAGTTTGTTGTTTGATGAAAAACAAATTCAGAACATCATCAAAGAAAGCCAGTCTACAATTGTAACGGTTTCTCGTGATTTCTTTGTGATTTCAAAATCAGGAAGACGTTCAGAAATTGAAGAGTTATACGCAAAGTTCAAACCATACGGAATTATGCAGTTTGTACGTTCAGGAAGAATTTCGGTTTCTAAAGAGAAAATGGAAATCTCAACAATGCTTGAAACATTCAAGTAAAAAAGTAAAAAGATTTTTAATCACAACTAGTTATAAATTAATCAATTATTAAATTTCATTTCATTAAATATTTTAAAACAAAATGGCAAATTATTTCAACACATTACCACTTAGATTACAATTAGAACAATTAGGAGTTTGCGAATTTATGGAGCAGTCTGAATTTGCAGACGGTATTGCTGCATTAGCTGGAAAAAAAGTTGTCATTGTAGGCTGTGGAGCACAAGGTTTGAATCAAGGTTTAAACATGAGAGATTCAGGTTTAGATATCTCTTATGCATTACGTGCAGATGCAATTGCTGAAAAAAGAGCTTCTTATAAAAACGCTACCGAAAATGGTTTTAAAGTGGGAACTTATGAAGAATTAATCCCAACTGCAGACCTTGTATGTAACTTAACACCAGATAAACAACATACTGCTGTAGTTACTGCAATTATGCCATTAATGAAAAATGGATCGACTTTGGCATATTCTCACGGTTTTAATATCGTTGAAGAAGGAATGCAAATTCGTAAAGATATCACTGTTATTATGTGTGCTCCAAAATGTCCGGGTTCTGAGGTTCGTGAAGAATATAAAAGAGGATTTGGTGTACCAACTTTAATTGCTGTTCACCCGGAAAATGATCCAAACGGATTTGGTTTAGATCAGGCAAAAGCGTATGCTGTAGCAACAGGAGGACACAAAGCAGGAGTTTTAAAATCATCATTTGTTGCTGAAGTAAAATCAGATTTAATGGGAGAGCAAACAATTCTTTGTGGATTATTGCAAACAGGATCTATTTTATGTTTTGATAAAATGGTTGAAAAAGGAATCGACGCTGCTTATGCTTCAAAATTAATTCAGTTTGGATGGGAAACTATCACCGAAGCTTTGAAACATGGTGGTATTACAAATATGATGGATCGTCTTTCTAATCCTGCAAAAATTGAAGCTTACGAGCTTGCAGAAGAATTAAAAGACATTATGCGTCCGTTATTCCAAAAACACCAGGACGATATTATCTCTGGAGAATTCTCTAGCACTATGATGGCTGACTGGGCTAATGATGATGTTAACTTGTTGAAATGGAGAGCTGCAACCGGAGAAACTAACTTCGAAAAAACGGCACCACAAGAAGCTCCAATCTCTGAGCAAGAATATTTTGATAACGGAGTATTAATGATAGCAATGGTTAAAGCGGGTGTTGAGCTAGCTTTTGAAACAATGACTGAGGCTGGAATTATAGAAGAATCAGCTTATTATGAGTCATTACACGAATTGCCTTTGATTGCTAATACAATTGCAAGAAAGAAATTGTTTGAAATGAACCGTGTAATTTCTGACACTGCAGAATATGGTTGTTATTTATTTGATCACGCATGTAAGCCATTATTAACTGAGTTCATGAAAACTGTTGAAACAAATATAATCGGAAAACCATTTTCAACTTCAAACGGAGTAGATAATGCTGTATTAATAGCTGTAAACAAAGAAATTCGTCAACATCCTATCGAAGAAGTAGGAGCATGGTTGAGAGAGTCTATGACAGCAATGAAAAAAATTGGATAATAAATTGGGAATTACCACACATTCGACTGTGATGGGATTTGCACTGTATCTCTGTTTTATATAATATTTTGAATTAGTAAGCACTTATTAAGAAAAAAGATATAGATGCATATTGCATTCACTTAGCTTCTGTGAGAAAGTAAGTTAAGTGATGCTATTCCCTAAATGAGGTATATTTAGAAATAAATATACTTGTTTAAATTTATTTTTTAATTAATAAAGATGCTTCTATTTTCAAAATAGAAACGGAAACGTAGTGTACTAATTACGAAATTAATTGTTATTGAAATTGTTAAAATTAAAAAGGCGTGGTATTTATTTGCCACGCCTTTTTTGCAATATGCATTTTAATGCTAAAATGTATATTTTTATATTAAACACATAAAAACGAGATTTTTTTTTTAATATGTGTTTTTTTTTGCCAAAATTTATGAATTAAATAATTTTAAGAATACACTGAGATTTAATACATTTATAAAAAAATTCCAAAAACGTATGAGTTATTATAAAATTGAAAATTTAGAACAATATTTTAAACATTACAATAAGTCAATAAGGGAACCGAGAAAATTTTGGGGTAAAATCGCAGAAGAAAATTTTACTTGGTACCAACAATGGGAGAAAGTAGTTGATTTTAATATGGGAGATGCTGAAGTAAAATGGTTTACTGAAGCTAAGGTTAATATCACAAAAAACTGTATAGACAGACATTTAAGCAAAAGAGGCGAAAAAACGGCTATTATTTTTGAACCGAACGATCCTTCTGAAGAAGCTTTACATATAACATATAACGAATTATACGAGCGAGTTTCAAAAATGGCGAATGTATTGCGTGAGCAAGGTGTTCGTAAAGGAGATAGAGTTTGTATTTATTTACCAATGATTCCTGAACTTGCCGTAGCTGTTTTAGCTTGTGCAAGAATTGGAGCGATACATTCTGTTATTTTTGCAGGATTTTCAGCTTCAGCTGTTTCTGCAAGAATTAATGACTGTGAATGTAAAATGGTTATTACTTCTGACGGAGGTTACAGAGGAAACAAAACAATTGATCTTAAAGGAATTGTAGACGAGGCTTTAGACTCTTGTCCTTCAGTAACAAAAGTTTTAGTAGCGAAAAGAACTAAAACAGAAGTAAAAATGAAAGAAGGTCGTGACGAATGGTTACAACCTTTATTAGACGCAGCTATGGATAATAGTGTTGCAGAAATTATGGATGCTGAAGATCCTTTATTTATTCTCTATACTTCAGGATCTACTGGTAAACCAAAAGGTATGGTGCATACTACTGCCGGATATATGGTTTACACAGCTTATACTTTTAAAAATGTTTTCAGCCACGAAGAAAATGATATTTTCTGGTGTACTGCAGATATTGGATGGATTACAGGTCACTCTTATATATTATACGGACCATTATTGAATGGGGGAACAACAGTTATTTTTGAAGGAGTTCCGTCTTACCCTGATTTTAGCCGTTTTTGGGATATTATCGAAAAACATAAAATCACACAATTCTATACAGCACCAACAGCGATTCGTTCTTTAGCAAAAGAAAGTTTAGATTATATTCAAAAATATCCTCTAAAATCACTTAAAGTTATTGGATCTGTTGGAGAGCCAATCAACGAAGAAGCTTGGCACTGGTTCAATGACCACGTGGGAGATAAGAGATGTCCGGTTGTAGATACTTGGTGGCAAACAGAAACTGGTGGAATTATGATTTCTCCAATTGCTTTTGTAACGCCTACAAAACCAACTTATGCAACTTTACCATTACCTGGAATTCAGCCAGTTTTGATGGATGAAAAACGTAATGAAATTGAAGGAAATCAAGTTGTTGGTAGTTTATGTATTAAATTCCCATGGCCTGGAATTGCCAGAACAATCTGGGGAGATCACGATCGTTACAAAGAAACTTATTTCTCTGCTTTCCCTGGAAAATACTTTACAGGAGACGGAGCTTTAAGAGACGAAGTTGGATATTACAGAATCACGGGTAGAGTGGATGATGTTGTAATTGTTTCCGGTCATAATTTAGGAACAGCACCAATTGAAGATGCTATCAACGAACATCCGGCAGTTGCAGAGTCTGCAATTGTAGGATTCCCACATGATATAAAAGGAAATGCTTTATACGGTTATGTAATCCTGAAAGAAACTGGAGAAGTTAGAGACAGAACGAACTTAACCAAAGAGATCAACCAATATATTGCAGACCATATTGGACCAATTGCAAAATTAGATAAAATTCAGTTTGTGTCTGGTTTGCCAAAAACACGTTCAGGAAAAATTATGCGTAGAATTTTGCGTAAAATAGCCGAAGGTGATTTCTCTAATTTTGGAGATACATCAACTTTATTGAATCCTGAAATTGTTGAAGAAATTATGAAGGAAAGAATTTAATTTCTACACTACATAAAAATAAAAATGCCTCTTAAAATTTTAAGAGGCATTTTTATTTTTATGTAGTCTTTTAGTTTGAAGTCAAAGTTGTCATTTCGAGGAACGAGAAATCTTCACAAGTAACTCCGTTCCAAAAGAAAACAATCTTTGTCGAGTCTCTAACGAAGATTTCTCGTTCCTCGAAATGACAAGATTGCGTGTATTTGGCATTTTCTAAAAGTTTAAACTTTGTAAATATTCTATAATTATTTAATACCCAATCTCGATTTTAATTTTAAAAACAAAAGCGAAATTCTATAAGCATCTTCTGCGGATGAATTTCTGTCGCTTTTTGGGATTTTATAAATTTCGCATAAATCGTCCAATGAAAATTGCTTGTCATTAATATCGGTAAGTTTTCGGTACATCATATCAACATCCAGAGCTTCATTTTTTAATCGGCCACAATCTAAACGTTCTAATGCAGAATTGATCATTTCAATATCGAAATTAATATGATGGCCAACCAAAATAGAATTTCCAATAAAATTGATAAAAGCTTCCAGAGCTTCAGACTCCTGCATTTTGACCATTTTACTTTCTATGATAAATTCATTAGAAAGTCCGTTGTCCTGCAAAAATTTGTATTGCAGTAAAACAGATTCAAAATTATCCTTAATCATAATGCTGTCATCGACAACTGAAAATGCGCCTAATGATAAAATGACATCTTTATCCGGATTTAACCCTGAAGTCTCTGTTGATAATACAACAAATCTGTTAGGTTTAGTTTCGAATTTAGATAGATAATCCTTCCAAAATTCAGGATATTCTTTATTAATATTTTTAATCCAGTCTAGCATATTTATGAGAATTGCGTAAGTTGAAATTTACTCTTAATAAGTTCCTCAAGGTCTTTCATTGGGGTTAAAGCATTTTTTAACTTTTCTTTGTCTGTTTTAGACATTTCTCTAATATTAATATATTGTCCTGAATCATCATTTTTCAAGCCTTCAACAGTTCTGAATTTTGAAAGCGTTAAAAAGGCTTCCGCACAACTCAGGTATATTTCGGCATTTTTAGAATCTGTAATAGCTAATTGTTTAAATCTTAAATAAGTATTCTTGATTCCTTTAATATTAGCATTCAAAATTAATAAACGTGCAGCATCAATTAAAGGCATTAAAGCACGGGTTTTAATGTCAAATTTAGTTTTATGCGGACCTTCTTCTTCAACAATAAATTTCTTGAAAAAGCTTAAAGGAGAATTCTTCTTTAAAGCATCATTTCCTAAAAAGTCAAAGAATAAAGTATTGTTTACGGCATTCTTGAAAATAACATTTTCGATCACTTCTTCAATTTTTGGTTCTCCAAAAACAATTTCATAATCAAAGAAAATACTACTTAAATCATTACTGTTTTCACCTGGAGTATTCATCCAACTGTTGTATTGTTTTGTCCAGTCAGTCAATGATTTACACCACAGCATATTACTTCCCATATGTCCGTTTGGACAGAATTCGTAACCAACTTTTTCAAGTATAGAAGTGGCTCTTTTTGCCAATCTTAAAAAGTAATCTTTTACTTCTCTGTATTTCTCCGGAGCAACATCTTCAAAAATCAAAATACTATCCTGATCTGTAAGTAAAAGTTGTTCCTTACGTCCTTGACTTCCAATGCTTAACCATGCAAAACGAGCAGGAGGTGAGCCTAAATCTAAAATTGACAATTCTACAGAACGTTTTATGATTGCCAGGTTAATTTCACTTGCAATATTACTAACATGCGAAATCGGAATATTTTTCTGAATCGAATTCTGAATCAAATCAGACAATCGATCACGAATTTGTTTTAAGTCTTTTGGTAACTGCGAGCGTTTAATCTCTTTAATTAATACACCAGGGTTACTGGCTTGAGCTACAATTAAATCGTGTTCAGAAATTATACCTTTTACAGCAGATTTACTTGTACCGTCTTTAGTTACACATAAATGAGTTACATTGTGTTTTAGCATCAGCAATTGTGCTTCGGCCAAAGATACATTCTCAATTACGGTCACAACAGGCGACGACATAATTTTATCAATAGATTCGGTAATTGGGTAACGACCGGTTGCAATTTTTGATGCAAGATCGGTAGCAGTAACAATTCCAATAGGTCTGTTTTTTTCACCACAAACAATAATATTGTCCACCATAGCCTCAGTCATTAAGATGGCAACATCTTTAACAATATGATTTGCTTCGGTTGTTAAGGGAGAATTATTGTACGTAAGCGACTGAATATATTGCATTTCCGATTGCTGATCTACATAAAAAGAAGTATCAGAAATCATTTTTCCATTAGAGTTAACGCTGTCTTTTGTATGTCTTGAATTTGTTGCAAAACTCTCCAGTAAAAAGTTTAAAACATCAGAATTATTGGCCACAAAAGGTCTAAAAACTGCAATAGGAATAGCGTATATAATGCTTTCTTCACGAGCTTTAGCCGTCATCATATAGTTATTTTTGGCAAAGAAAGGTCTTAAACCAAAAATATCACCCTCATGACATTTATTAATAATTGTTTCTTCGGCATCTGCAATTGTGGTTAAATTGATTATACCGGAAGCTACAACATAAAAGCTATCATGAAGCACATCATTATTCTGAAATAATACAGTGTGTTTCTCTAAATTTAGTACGCGAATATTGGTTGCAATATCAGATAATTCCTGAAAAGTTAAATTATCAAATGGCGGATATTCTTTTAAAAAGTCTGCAATATGCTCAGCAATAGTATTCATACGTTTGTTGATTTTTCTAAAGTATCAAATGTAAAAATAATAAAATAAAGTCTTACAATGACAGCATCTTTAGCAGAATATAGTTAATTTAAGTAAATGTTAAAAATTGCCGATTTGAAAGCTTTAAAATGTTTTTTTTACGTTTAAATTCTTAAATATCGTTGTAATGTTTATTCTGTTGAGATTTTATTATTTAGAATTTCTTACAGTATTCATTTACAATGTGTTAAAAGTAGAGTGAATGATAATTTTAGCGTTATAAGATTAAATGTTTTTCAGGCATTCAAATAAAGGTCAAGTAGAGTTTGAAAATATTCTATTTTACATAATATAAATTATAGTTCAAAAGTATATATACAGAAATAGATGAGGCAGCCGTATTATTCGGCTTATTTGCCATTGTATGAACATCTTATCATTGAATCATCTTTCGTCATAATTCTCGTATTTGAAAAACTCTTTCATTCTCTTTCAAATTTGTTACTATTATCGATACAAAATTCTCTCATTTCAAAAATCAATTTGTTTATTTTCGAATATCGCATTTATGTGTGCTTATAGATATCTGTGTTCTTCAAATTTTTCATATTTGAGAGTTTATTCTAATTTTTCTCAAATAACGGATTTATAAACATATTCATAGTTATTGGGTTTTTAAAATTAAAAATGATCGACAATCTGTACGGTTTCAAATTTCGCGTATTTCAGAAATTATTTTATTTTTTCTGAAATATTGAATTTTCACGAAGGCTTTGATTTATACTTTTTTTAAAATTAAAAAATGATCGACAATCTGTACAGTTTCAAATTTCGCGTATTTGAGAATTTATTTTATTTTTTCTGAAATATCGAATTTTCACCAAGGCTCAGATTTATATTTTTTTAGAATTAGAAATAAATCGATAATACTGAAATTATACGTGATGTATATTTTAAAAAATAGAAATCATATTTGTCAATATCGCTTTAATTATTTTAAGTAAAAATCCTATATTTGACATTTAAGAGATATACCAACATGGAAGATAAAAAAATACACCAAGGTCGAAATATAAAACGTTTCCGTGAAATGTTAGGTATTAAGCAGGAAGTTCTTGCTTATGAATTAGGCGATGACTGGAATCAAAAAAAAATCTCTCTTTTGGAATCGAAAGAATTGATAGAAAATAATATTTTAGAACAGGTTGCTAAAATTCTGAAAGTACCTGCGGAAGCTATCAAGAATTTTGATGAAGAACAAGCTATAAATATCATTTCTAATAATGCTTCTTTTGATAATTGTCAACAGCCAGCTTTTTTTAATAACCAGCCTACTTTCAACCCTCTTGATAAAATGGTGGAGCTTTATGAACGTATGTTGGAACAACAAAAAGAAATGATTGATAAATTGGAAAAGTTGATTCAGGGAAAGTAAAAAAATATATTAAAACGAAAAAGCATCACAAGTTTGTGATGCTTTTTTAGTTCCGTATAGTTGGAAATTTCAAGCTTTGAAGTATAATAGTTGATCCAAATGAAATTACAATAATAGAATTGCTAATAATAAGAAGTACTTTTTCGTAATTTTTTAAAATTTTAGAATAATAAATCGGTTTTACAGATTTTATACGTCTGTAAATTCAAAATTTACCATAAATACCATTTAAGAACAACTAAAAGTTATGAAAACTCTACCTTTGTAAAGAAATTATTGCACTTTTTTTAACAAAATGACTACAAAAAAATATTTACAGCTTATTCTTATTCTAGGTTCTCTAACGGCGCTTGGTCCTTTTTCAATCGATATGTATTTGCCTGGTTTTTCAGATATTGCAAAAGATCTGAACACAACTGTGGCTAAAGTCTCGATGAGTTTGTCGAGTTATTTTATCGGAATATCAGCCGGACAATTACTTTACGGGCCTTTATTAGATCGTTTTGGACGTAAAAAACCTTTATTTATGGGGCTTTTAGTCTATATTTTGGCCTCTTTAGGCTGTATTTATGTTAGTAATATTGACTCTTTTATCTTTCTGCGTTTTGTACAAGCCATAGGAAGTTGTGCTGCAACTGTAGCTTCTGTAGCTATGGTACGTGATTTGTTTCCTGTAAAAGATATACCAAAAGTATTTTCATCCTTAATGCTTGTTGTGGCACTGTCACCAATGTTAGCGCCAACAATTGGAGGTTACGTTACAGAAGATTATGGCTGGAATTGGGTTTTCTTTATTTTAATGTGCATGGGAATTTTAATTCTTATTGCTTCGCAAGTTGGTTTGCCAGATACTTATAAACCAGATCCATCCATTTCTTTAAAGCCAAAACCAATTATAAGTAATTTTTCAAAGGTAATAAAAGAGCCTCAGTTTTATACGTATGCCTTTACGGGCGCTATTGCATTTTCGGGCTTATTTTCATACGTGGCGGCCTCTCCTATAATCTTTATGGATATTTATCATGTTGATGGTAAAACGTATGGTTGGATTTTTGCCTTCATGTCGGTTAGTTTTATTGGTTCAAGTCAATTAAATTCGGTTTTATTGAAAAGATTTTCAAGCGAACAAATGATATTTGGAGCCTTAATTGCGCAATCTGTTATCAGTATAGTTTTCCTTATTTTGTCGGTAAACAATCTTCTGGGATTATATGAAATTATCGCAATGCTATTTTTGTTTTTAGCGTGTTTAGGAATTTCAAATCCAAATACAGCAGGACTAACTTTGGCGCCATTTGCAAAAAATACAGGAAGTGCTTCGGCTTTAATGGGCGCAATACAATTAGGTTTAGGAGCTTTAGCTTCATTTGCAGTCGGAATTTTTGTAAAAGATTCTGTTGCACCAATGGTTGCTATCATGACAACCACTACAATAACGGCCTTTATAATTCTAAATATCGGAAAGCGTTTTATCAAACATAAAGTTGAACTGGGTGCTGAAGATGATATTGTTGTAGTTCATTAATGTTTTAAATTCCAAATTTTTTTGAAATCCCAATTTTTAAATTCCAAATTCCAAAATTGGGATACTCTTATAAGCAAAAAGCCAGAAATCAAGATTTCTGGCTTTTTTATTGGAATTTGGAATTTTAAAAATTTGGAATTTAAAACATTCTATTCTGCAGATTGTCTTTTGTCAGGTCTGATAATCATACGAAGAGACTGATCTCTTGCAAAATAAGCGACCATCCAGTTCCAGAACGTATTGAGTCTATTTCTGTATGTTATTAAAGAAATCAGGTGAATAAACAACCAGATTACCCAGGCAAAAAAGCCTTTAAAATGCCATTTCGGACTTGGTAAATCTACAACTGCTTTTGCTTTTCCGATAATTGCCATAGATCCTTTATCATTATAAGCAAAAGGTTTCAAAGGTTTGTCGGCAACCATTTTCATAAAGTTTTTGGCTAGATTTATTCCTTGCTGAATGGCTACTTGCGCCACTTGTGGATGTCCGTCCGGAAAATTTTTATCTCCCGCTAAAATTGCAGTATCACCAATGGCATATACATTTTCTAATCCGTTTACTTTGTTAAACTCATTTGTAGCCATACGTCTGCCGCGTCCATAACTTTCTGTTGGAATTCCATCAAAAATCTTTGCAGAAACACCCGCAGCCCAAATTAAGTTTTTGGTTTTGATTGTTTCTCCGTTTTCAAAAAACACAGTATCATCAACATAATCTTTTACACGACTATTTAATTTTACTACAACGCCCAATTTTGTTAAAGCTTCAAGTGTATCTTTTTGAGAAGCTTTACTCATTGGAGATAACAATGCGTCGCCGCCATCAACCAAATAAACATTACTTACAGAAGTATCTAATTCCGGATATTCCTTAAGTAAAATACTTTTTCGCATTTCGGCAAACATTCCTGAAACCTCTACTCCTGTCGGCCCCCCTCCTGCTACTACAATTGTAAGTAATTTGCGACGTTTGCGCATATCTTTGCAAATTGCAGCTTTTTCGAGATTTTTAAGTAAGGCATTACGCATTTCGATGGCATCATTTAAGGTTTTCATCGGGATGGCGTTCTTCATTACGTTTTCCATACCAAAATAGCTGGTTTCTGCACCGGTTGCAAATACCAGATAATCGTAGGTTAATTCTCCATTGTTCAGTATAACTTTATTTTCGGCAGGAACGACAGAGACTAATTCCCCTAAACGAAATTGAAGATTTTTTTTGCCTGCGAAAAATTTTCTAAAAGGATAACTAATACTTGAAGGCTCTAAAAATGCGGTCGCAACCTGATATATAAGTGGAGGAAAAAAGTTATAATTGTTTTTGTCTACAAGCGTTACCTGTATCTGAGGATGGTTTACAAGTTCCTTTGCGAGATTAATTCCCGCAAAGCCTCCTCCTATTATGACTATGTTCATATATGTTGTAATTAGTAGGATTATAGAATAATTCCTTATAAATATACAACTTTAATGTGCAATGACAATTGTCAGTTTTGTTACTTTTTGAATTTTTTAACAGGTTTTTCAACTACATCGATTTTGTTTTGAAGGACATAATTGGCTAATAATTTTTCAATAAGTTCGTCTTTGGTAAGATGATGAAAAACAGTTTTAACTTTGGTTTTTAAATCTGTCGAAATATCGTGATTTGGTTTTGTCTTGAAGATTTGTTTTGCCCATAAAAGCGTATTATTTTCCTCTAAACTCAAAGCAGATGGTTTTTCGAATTTGGTGAATTTAATACCCAATTCTTTTTCAAAATCTGGAATTTCGACAACTTCTTCTTCCTGTAAAACAGTTAAAGATAAACCTTTTGCTCCTGCTCTTGCAGTTCTACCGCTTCTATGAACGTAATTTTCGTAAGTATCCGGTAAATGGTAATTTACAACATACGAGATTTCTTTTACATCGATTCCTCTTGCAGCCAAATCGGTAGCAACCAGAATATTGATATGTCCTTCACGAAATTGTTCCATAATACGGTCACGAATTCCCTGCGTTAAACTTCCGTGAATTGCTCCCGAAGAAAAACGATTTATAGCCAGATTTTTGGCTAATTTATTTACTGCAGCTTTAGTTTTACAGAAAATAATTCCGCGTTCACCATCTCTTGAATTTAAAAAGTGCATCAAAACATCCAGTTTTTCAATTGGATCTACCACAATATATTTGTGATCAATTCCTTGATTTCCTGTAGTTTCCATGCTAGCACTTATTTGAACTACATTTTTGTTCAAATAATTCTGCACCAATTGTTTAATTGTTCCCGGTAAAGTTGCAGAGAATAATAAAGTACGGTGTTTTTTGGGAAGTTCTGCAACAATCTCGTCCAGACTTTCCTTTAGAATTGAAACCATTTCATCGGCTTCGTCTAAAACTAAATATTGTGTTTGTTTAAGATCAACTGCTTTTCTCTGTATCAAATCGATTAAACGCCCAGGAGTAGCAACAATAATATGAGTTGGAGTGCTTAAACGCTCGATTTGAGGTTTAATCGGGATTCCTCCACAAGTTGCTGCGATGGATATATTTGGAATATATTTTGAAAAATCTTCTAAATTTCTAAAAATCTGATGCCCAAGTTCACGTGTCGGAACTAAGATTACGGCCTGAACCACTGGCGATTCAGTATCAATTAATTGTAATAAAGGTAATCCGAAAGCGGCAGTTTTTCCTGTTCCTGTTTTGGCTAAACCAACAACATCCAGGTTTTCAGATAAAAGCAACGGAATTGTTTTTTCTTGAATTTCTGTTGCTTCAACAATATTTAATTCGCCTAAAGCTTTTAAAATTGGTGCTGAAATTCCTAATGTTGAGAATTGTTTAGACATAACTTAATTTTAGATTACTGATTTTAGATTTTAGATTTGTTTCAGATTGTTATTAAACAAACTGAAACTAAAAATCTTTGTCAAAGTTTGAAACTTTGACAAAGATCATGCAATATTTTAACTCAGCCCAGTGTGACAACATGAAACTTGAAACCTGAAACTTTTTTAAACCTTTATTCTCAATCCGGTTCGTTCATGATTTTTTCACGATACTTTTTACCAACCAATAAAGTTAGTCTTTGCTTGTAATCGTCAAGAAGCCATTCGCGATAGTTTTTACTACATTGACTTAAACATTTTGCATAACGTTTAATTCTGCACTCGATATCATCTTCCAGTTCTCTTGATAAAGCTTTTGCTTCCTGAAGTGTTTCAGTATTATCAACACACATTGCTGCATGTTGTTCTAAAGATTTATCCAATACTATTTTTGAACGTAAATTTTGCTTAATAGCCAGTTTATGCTCTTCATCCACATCAAAAGTAACATCAGCAGTTTTACTGAATTTAGCTCTTAATTCCGGAGGCATAGTATATTTAAAGAACATTTCGATCTCTGTATCGTCTCTTAAATTTTCAAGATAGAATTCTGGAGATTTAAAAATGTGTTGCCAGTTTACAGGCTCACTCCATAAACCAAAACGAGCAGCATTGTTTCCTAAATCGATAACCGTAAATTCATCTTTTCCAGGTAATTTACGAGATCCACGACCAATCATCTGGTAGTATAAAGTTAACGATTTTGTTGCTCTGTTTAGAATGATAGTTTCTACTGTTGGCTCATCAAAACCTGTAGTTAAAATTCCAACCGAAGTCAAAATAGCATCCGGAGTTTTCTTAAACCACTGCAATATATCTTTACGTTCTTCTGAACTACTTGTATTATCAAGGTGTCTAATGTCGTAACCTGCTTCTCTAAATGTTTCATATACATATAAAGAAGTGTGGATACCATTATTAAAAATCAAGGTCTTTTTACCAACAGAACGTTCTGTATAAGCATGCAAAAGTTTTTCCTGCATCAAAGTATTGGTATACAAATCATCTGAAGATTTTACGGTATAATCTCCGTTGATACCTACTTTTAATGAAGTCAAACCAACATCATAACTATACGTTGTTGCTCTTGCAAGGAACCCTTTGTCTATCAATGAACTAATTGTGTCTCCAACAATAAGCTCATCATAACTTTGGTGCATTGGTAATTTTATATTCGAACTCAATGGTGTTGCAGTTACTCCAAGAATAAAAGCATTTTTAAATGAGTTTAATAATTTTCTGAATGAATTGTAATGCGCCTCATCAATAATAACCAAACCAATATTATCCAGATGCAGTTTTTCATCATTAATACGGTTTTTTAAAGTCTCAACCATGGCCACAAAACAAGAAAAATCATTTTGATCCGGTAATTCTTTTACTTTACTATTGATTATTTTATTGCTTACACCAAACCCTTTCAGCATTTTTGAAGTTTGCTTACAAAGCTCTATACGGTGTGTCAGGACAACCACTTTTTTATCGTTATTAGATAAATAACGACGTACAATTTCTGAGAAAATTACTGTTTTCCCACCACCTGTTGGCAATTGATACAATAAATGATGTTTTTGAGGAGCATTGTCTAAACGATCAAAAATGGCATCAATATCGCCTTTTTGGTATGCATAAAGTTCTTTTTTCTCTTCTCTTTCTATTTCTAAAGTGTTTTGAGACATTGTTTATTTTTGGATTTTTGCAAAAATACACCGAAAAAACAGTTATTCATCTTATTTTAACCTAAAATAAATGTTTTTTTTAAACTAAGATTTTTTATGGGAAGTGCTTTTAGAGGTCTATTTTGTCTAAAATTGCCTCAAATTCGTATCTATTTTTCCATTTTTGTTGCAAAGTCTCTTCATAAATGGACTGAATTCTTGATTTAAATTCATTTAAGATTCCGTTTGAAATCGAAAAAGTCACCGCTTGCTCAAAAGAATTCAATATACTTTTGTAGAATAATTCCTGCTTTATAAAATTTTGCGAAGAGTATGTTTGTGCAATTTCAATATTGTAAAGCATAAGATCTGCAATTACAAATGAGTCAACTCCTAAAGAAATAAAATGTTTGATCATTTTCTGGGCTACGGAGCGACGCATTTTTGCTTTCGGACGCCATTTTGCACCCGGTTTTTTGATAGGAAAGTATTCGTGCGAAATTTTAACCTTCGATTCCTGCAAAAGTTTGTCTTCTTTCGGGTTAAAAACAAAATCGTAATAGACTTTTACCGGGCTGAATTTTTCGTACAATTCAATAAGTTGTTCCTCGAGTTGTTCTTTGGTTAAATCGGCTAAATATTTTTTTAAATCGCGTTTGCTCATTATCAAAGTTTAAGATTACAAAAGTAAATTACTTTCCTGACACATAACTCAAAAACCAACCATAATACTTAATTTTGCCACTTTAAATTCAAAAATACATCTATATGCTCAAGATTTTTAAAGTTACTGCCATTTTAGAAGGAATCTCTTATTTAGTATTATTTGCTAACATGCTTATTATCAAAACTAATAATCCTGAACTTTACCATACCTTATTACGTCCTTTAGGAATGACACATGGGGTTTTATTTATTGGTTATATTATTCTTGCGTTTTTATTAAAAAAATCTCAAAACTGGGATTTAAAAACGTTTGGAATTATCCTTATTGCTTCTCTTATTCCTTTTGGAACTTTTTATATAGAGAAAAAGTATTTAGAAAATAATGCATAAGCTTTTGGATAAAATATTTAACTTTTTATATCCGATTTTTAGAGATTGGGGAATGAGCCGCAACTTTGCGTCTTATATCAGTCTTGTTTTTAATATAGTCATTATGGTGGCTATGGCTTATGCCATTTATTATATTGCCAAATTTGTTTTGGTTACTTTGACCGCAATTTTTGCGCAAAAAACCAAAACAAAATTTGACGATTATTTAATACATAATAAAACCACAAAGTACACAGCCTATTTAATTCCGTTTTTCTTTATTTATAAAGCGGTTCCTATTATTTTGGATAAGTATGATTACTGGCAAATACTTTTTGCGAAAATCGTTGGTATTTATATTGTTTTGATCAGTTTATGGATTATCCGAACAATTTTTAATGCTTTACGCGATTATTTAAAACAAAAGCCGGAATACAGCGATAAACCAATCGACAGTTTTGTTCAGGTTATTATGATTGTGCTCTGGATTTTTGGAGTTGCCATGATTATTTCGACTTTATTCGGAATAAAGAAAGGCGAATTGCTAACCATTTTAGGAACACTTTCGGCTATTATTATCTTGATTTTCAGGGATACAATCTTAGGATTTGTGTCGAGTGTTCAGGTTGCCATTAACGATATGGTTCGTATTGGAGACTGGATTACCATGGATAAATTTGGTGCCGATGGTGATGTAATCGAAATAAACCTGACGACTGTAAAAGTCCGAAATTTTGATAACACGATTACCACAATCCCAACTTATGCCTTAAGTTCAGATTCTTTTCAGAACTGGCGCGGAATGCAGAAATCAGCCGGACGTCGTATTAAAAGGCATGTTTTGATTAAAAGCAGTACAATTCGCTTTTTGACTAATGAAGATTTGAATCAGATGAAAAAAGTACAGCTGATCTCTTCTTATATCGAAAGCAGACAGGCTGAAATTGAGAAATACAATGATTTGCGAAGTGTAGACAAAACCCTGGCATTAAACGGTCGGAATATGACCAATTTAGGTTTGTTCAGAAAATATATCATGCAATATTTACTAACGCATCCGGGACTGAATAAAGACATGCATATTATGTGTCGTCAATTACAATCGACCGCACACGGAGTTCCGTTAGAGATTTATGCTTTTTCAAGCGATAAACGCTGGGCAAACTACGAATATATTATGGCCGATATTTTCGATCACGTAATGGCTTCCGTAGAATATTTTGATCTTGAAATATTCGAATTGCCATCAACTATAGGGAGAATCGAATAATTTTTTTTGTTTCAAGTTTCAAGTTTTGGACTTAAACGCAAAGAACGCTAAGATTTACGCAAAGTTCGCAAAGTTTTTAAACAAAGCTTTGCGAACTTTTGCATTTGCCTTAAGCTTTGTATAAAAAAAACTTTGCGCACTTTGCGTTAAAAAATATACGCAGATAATTTAAACTTGAAACTTCAAAACATTAAACCCGACAGGTTTTTAAAACCTGTCGGGTTTGCTTAAACTTGAAACTTGAAACTTGAAACTTGAAACTTGAAACTTGAAACTTGAAACTTGAAACAAAATCTTCCTACTCTTCAATCTTTTCAAAAACAAAAGCAGAGTTTTCATATTCAATCGGGATTCCAGGCATAAAACAAGGAAGATTAAAATAAATTCCTATTACCCCTTTTCCCATATATAATTTGTTTTCTTTTTTTAGCAAAGCTATAGGAATACGTTTCCAGCTTCCTCCGTTGGAAATAAAATGAAAATCACCTCTTAATGTATCTCCTCTAAGATCGCCTCTTACATCGCCGGAATCTTTGCCTGTTTTATGATACAGTATTTCATAACGGCCATAAAATCGCTTATCATTTATTTTGATATCAAGAATAGCCGTGTCAGCTTGATGTACGGCACGGTAAATAGCATGTTTGTAAATATCCTTGTTTTCCTTAGAATTACAGGAAAACAATAATACAAACAGCGGAAAAATTAGAAATAAATTTTTAGTCATTTTGATTCACGGAGAGTTAGATACGGTCTTTTACAAATTCAATTTGTGTTTTGCCATGCGCTTTTGGCTTGCCATTTTCATCCAGATTTACCATCGTTGTTTCGTCGATTGTAATGATAAGATCGCGAGTCATCATGTTTCGAACCGCACATTTTAAAATTACAGAAGTGTTTCCGAATTTTACAACATCAATTCCAATTTCGACAATATCACCTTGTCTGGCAGAGCTTCTAAAATTGATTTCAGACATATGTTTGGTTACAACTTTAGGATTTTGAAGTTGAATAATGGTGTACAAAGCCAATTCTTCGTCAATCCAGGCTAATAACTTTCCGCCAAATAAAGTTCCGTTCGGATTTAAATCTTCGGGTTTAACCCACTTTCTGGTATGAAATCTCATAAATATATTTTTATTGAATCAAAAATAGACTTTTTGTATTATAATTTTTTCTAAATTTAAAGAAAAAACATGGCAGATAGAGACACTTTTTTAAGAGAATTCAGAGGCGAAACTTTAGGAACCGTAAGTGCGCAATCTTCAGCAGATGAGTTGTTTCAAAATCAGACGATTAGACCAATTCTGAAATTGCAGAATGATTTATTTATAGCCGTTTTTATCAACTACGTCAATAAAAACAAAGCCGATTTCTATTCGTACACCGTCGAGAAAAAGCTTCAGACGATCGAAAATTCCATTCAGAAAGATATTAAGTTCAGAAATTCTTTAAAAGGAATTGTTATGGCGCTTTTTACCATTGAAGAATACGATACGTATATTCAAAACTCCTCAAGTTTAAACAAACGTATGATGAATTTATTAATCGACCGATTGAAAAGTCAGGTGCAATTGTTTGAAGTAGAATCGAATTAGAAGTAGGGTTTAAATGGAGATAAAAATTATAGAAGACAAAAAGCAAAGTCTATATGCTTATAAAAATGATCAGTTGTTATTTTATTCTACAATTAAATTTAATTGGCTACGAAAGAATTTAGTCAGGATTTTTGATTCAAATGATCAACTTGTCTTAGAACTCCAAATTTCTGAAACACCATTTGGTTCTGCTAAGTTTAAGATTTTATTTCAAAATAAAGGCTTAATAAAAGATGTAACCGAAATTACTAAAACAAATATATTATTTGATGGTAATAAAAAAATAAGAAAGACAAGTGAAAATCTGTTTTCATTTAATTTAAAATCTTCTTATTTTCTTGAAAAAAGTAAAATTGCTGATGTAGAAGGGAAATTCTGGACGACTACTCAAAAATTCTATATAGATTTCGATTCTGAATATGAAGAGTTTTTAAATCTGGTAATAATACACATTTTGGCGACTAGAACTGGATATAATTCTAATTCTGTTTAATACTTTATTGTAAGCAATGTTTCATCAATTCCGCACTAAATTCCCTTTAACCGACGAAAAGTGGAATGAATATATCAATTACTTCAATCGGATTGAGGTATCGGCAAGAACAATTCTTTTAGAAGAAGGCGAAATTTCAAAGAAGCTGTTTCTCATCGAAAAAGGCTGTGTCAGGGTTTGGTTTAATAACAATGGAAAAGATCTGACGACGCAATTCTTTTTCGAAAATCAAAGTGTTGCTTCTATCGAAAGTTTTATGAAAAAGCTTCCGAGCCAGGCGACTATAGAAACCATTGAACCTTCTATTTTATGGTGGATTCACAAAGATAATCTGGATAAAATTCTCGAAGAAATAAAGGAGATTCCAGAACTTCGTGAACGATTAATTGATATGCTTTTTCAACGCACTTTTGATTATATGAAGTATTTTGTTTCTTTTATAAAAGACTCTCCTACGCGACGTTATCTTAATTTAATTGAAGAAAGACCTCAAATCGTTCAACGTGTCCCACAACATTATATTGCTTCTTATCTTGGTGTAACAACGGTTCATTTAAGTCGATTAAAAAGTAAAATGGTACACAAATAACAGCCAAATTATATTTGATAACAAATGTTATCGTCTGCCGGTACTATCCCATCTAATTTTGCCTCATAAAATTAAATAATTATGAAAGCAGCAGTAGTTTATAAAAAAGGCGAAATGCCAAAATATGCAGAATTTGTAGAGCCAATTGTACAAAACGAAAATCAAATTTTACTTTCGGTAAAAGCAGTTGCCATTACTAATCTTGATAAAGGAAAAGCCAGCGGAAAACATTATTCGTCTAAAAATGATGATAAGAATGGTTTTGTAGTGGGCAGTGATGCTGTTGGTTTATTAGAAGACGGAACCAGGGTTTATGCCCGCGGAATTAATGGCACAATTGCAGAAAAAGCAATTATCGATAAAAATATACTTGTTCCGTTACCTGACGGAATTAGTAATGCCGTGGCAGCTTCATTACCCAATGCAGTGGCAGGTTCGGCTATGGCGCTTAAGTTTAGAGCAAATATTAAAACTGGAGAAACGGTTCTTATAAACGGAGCAACTGGTTTTACAGGTCAAATGGCAATTCAGATTGCGAAACATTATGGAGCAAAACGAATAATTGTTACCGGAAGAAACGTAAAAAAACTTGAAAGCCTTTTAGAATTAGGCGCTGATGAAATTATTTCTCTTAAACAAGATGACGAAACCATTATTGAAAAGCTAAAAGAAATTCACATGGAAACTCCTATTGATATCATTTTGGATTATTTATGGGGACATTCAGCAGAATTGATTCTTACCGCTTTAAAAGGAAATGGTTCTTTTACCCATAAAGTTCGTTATGTAAATATCGGAGGAATGGCGGGCGACTCCATTCAGCTCTCAGCAGGAATTTTGAGAAGCGTAGATCTTCAATTATCCGGTTCGGGATTAGGAAGCTGGTCAAAACAAGAGGTAAAAGTATTGTTCTCAGAAATACTTCCGGAAATGTTCCTTCTCGCTGCTCAAAACAAACTGAAAGTTAATATTGAAGAAGTTCCTTTGGTCGACATTGAAGAAATGTGGAACAAAGAAGTTTCCGATGGAAAAAGATTGGTGGTTGTGATTTAAGAAAGGGACTAAGGTTCTAAGGCGCTAAGGGACTAAGTTACTAAGGTTTTAAAGCATGAAACTTAGCATCTCAGTGCCTTAGAACCTCAGAACCTTAGTACCTTAGTATCTCAGCACCTCAAAAAGAACCTCTTCAAATCTGCTTTTAGCTAAAAATTGATCTTCTAATGCTTTTGTAAACGGAATTGGAGTATCTAAACTGGCTACTCTTTTTACCGGAGCATCCAGATATTCAAAACAATTTTCCATAATTAAAGCCGAAATATCACTTGCAATTCCGCCAAACAGAGTGTCTTCCTGATATATTATTGCTTTTCCGGTCTTTTTGACTGATGCAAAAATAGTTTCGGTATCCAAAGGTTGTAAAGTTCTTAAATCGATTAAATCGGCTTCTATTTCAGGATTTTTGGCTAAAGTTTCTAAAGCCCAATGAACTGCAGCTCCAAAAGCAATAATAGTAACTGCACTTCCTTCTTTTATCAAAGCTGCTTTTCCAAACGGAATCGTGTAATAATCTGTCGGGACATCCTGATAAATACTTCTGTATAATAATTTATGTTCAAAATATAATACCGGATTCGGGTCGTTAATTGCAGTATTTAGTAAACCTTTTGCATCATAAGGAAAAGCAGGATAAACAACTTTTAACCCGGGAGTTTTGGTAAACCACGCTTCGTTTGTTTGTGAGTGAAACGGTCCTGCCTGAGTTCCGCCGCCGCAAGGCATGCGTACCACTACATCGGCATTTTCTCCCCAGCGATAGTGTGATTTTGCCAATAAGTTTACAATCGGGTTAAAACCTGTAGAAACAAAATCAGCAAATTGCATTTCTACAATGGCTTTGTAACCATTAATAGATAAACCCATTGCGGCCGAAACAACGGCACTTTCGCAAATTGGTGTATTGCGAACGCGATCTTTTCCAAATAAATCAACAAAACCTTCTGTGATCTTAAATGCCCCGCCATACTCTGCAATATCTTGTCCCATAATAACAAGATTTTCATGTCGCTCCATAGATTGTTTTAAACTACTGCTTATGGCATCAATAAAGCGAATGTTTTCAGATTGACCTTCACTTTTAATTTCTTCGTAATTAAAAGGTTGGTAAACATCATCTAATTCTCCGCTATAAGTTGGAACTATTTCCGGTTCTGCATTGGAGAGTAATAAATTATCTTCAATTTCCTGTTTAATTTGTTCTCTTATTTCAGCATCATTTTCTTCCTTAAGCACGCCTTCATTCAAAAGAAACATTCTAAAATTATCTACAGGATCTTTAGTGGCCCATAATTTTTGTAATTCCTCAGGAACATATTTTGTGCCGCTGGCTTCTTCATGACCCCGCATTCTAAATGTTTTAAATTCAAGTAAAACTGGTCTTGGATTTCTCTGCATGTCGGCTTTTAGTTCGGTGATTTTATTAAAAACCTCCACAATATTATTTCCGTCAATAATCCAGCTTTCAATGCCGTATCCAATTCCTTTATCGGCTAAATTTTCACAGAAATACTGCTCATTTGTAGGAGTTGATAATCCGTAGCCATTGTTTTCAATTACAAACATAACCGGCAGTTTCCAGACTGCAGCAATATTTAGTGCCTCATGAAAATCGCCTTCACTTGTAGCTCCTTCTCCGGTAAATACAGCGGTAACTTTATTGTTTTTTTTAAGATTATTGGCAAGGGCAATTCCGTCAGCAATTCCTAACTGAGGGCCTAAATGAGAAATCATTCCAATAATATTATATTTTTGAGTTCCAAAATGAAAACTGCGGTCTCTTCCTTTAGTAAAACCACTTTCTTTTCCCTGCCATTGCGAAAAAAGCCTGTGCAATGGAATACTTCGGGTAGTAAATACGCCCAGATTGCGGTGCATTGGCAATATATATTCAAATTCATTCAGAGCGGCTGTGATTCCAACTGAAATTGCTTCCTGCCCTATTCCTGAAAACCATTTTGATACTTTACCCTGACGAATAAGAATTAGCATCTTTTCTTCGATCATTCGAGGTTTCAGGATTTTTTTATATAAGTCTAATAATTGCGAATCGGTTAAGTTTTGTCTGTAGAAGATCATTCAGGTCGTTTTTATTATTTCAAATATAATGATTATAACAATTTTAACATTAAATGTTATAAAAATTTAAACATTATTTTAGATTTTTAATTCAATAAATTAGAAAAACAGAGCGATAAAAATGCTTTTAAAATTTTATAATTTCGCGCAAATATATAAGATTTTTCTTGTTTTTAAATAAAATTAAACAGATTTGAATGTAAAAAACATTCAGGTTTAAAATGAAATAACTTATGTTCTGGTTGTTTCAGTTAGGAAAAGGCTTGTAAAGAAATCATTAAATTAAGTAATATAAAGTATTTTTATAACAACTTTTATAATTCAAATATAAAAAATTCTACCTTTGTTATCGAAAGGTCTTAAATGGCCTTTTATCTTAAAATAAAAAATGTAAAGTATGCAAAACATTCCTAGTGTAGACTTACGTGATTTCCTTTCGGACGACCCGAAACGTAAACAAAAATTTGTAAATGAAATCGGCAGTGCATTTGAAAACATTGGCTTCGTAGCCCTAAAAGGTCACTTTTTAGATGATCAGTTGGTAGACGAACTTTATGGTGAAATTAGAAAGTTTTTCGCCTTGCCAATAGAAACTAAGCATAATTATGAAATTCCTGGTATTGGCGGACAAAGAGGTTATGTATCTTTTGGAAAAGAGCATGCTAAAGGACGCAAAGAGGGAGATTTGAAAGAATTCTGGCATTTTGGTCAATATGTTGATGCAGATTCTAAATATGCATCAGAATATCCAGAAAATGTTGATGTAAAAGAATTGCCTCGTTTTAATGTTGTTGGTAAAGATGCTTACCAAATGCTTGAAAAAACGGGAGTTTATGTGTTGAGAGCTTTAGCTTTACATTTAGGTTTAGATGAGTTTTATTTTGATAATTATGCAAAAGACGGAAACTCAATTTTAAGACCAATCCATTACCCGCCAATTACTACTGAGCCGGAAAACGCAATTCGCGCAGCAGCTCACGGTGATATCAACTTGATTACACTTTTAATGGGTGCGCAAGGAAAAGGACTTCAGGTTCAAAACCACGATGGCGAATGGATTGATGCTATTGCAGCAGATGATGAATTGGTGATTAATGTTGGTGATATGTTGTCAAGACATACCAATAATAAATTAAAATCGACAATTCACCAGGTAGTAAACCCGCCAAGAGAATTATGGGGAACTTCACGTTATTCTATCCCGTTTTTTATGCATCCTGTAAGCGACATGCGCCTGGATTGTTTAGAAAACTGTATTGATGCCGAAAATCCTAAGAAATTTGAGGATATTACAGCGGGTGACTACTTATACGAACGTTTAGTAGATTTAGGTTTAATTAAAAAATAAAACTAAATAAATTTCAATATTAAAATTCCAAATTCCAAATCTCACTGGAATTTGGAATTTAATTTTTAAGACCAAATGATTGGAATTTATTTCTAGAATAAAAATTTATGGATTTTAAAGATCAATTAAAAAATTTATTTCCGGATCACGTAGAATCAAATGAGCCAGAAGAAGTTCAGGAGCAGGAACATGTTTTGTATGTTCAGAAAGAGCCAATGATCTGTAAATTTGAAAAACGCAAAGGAAAAGCAACTACAATAATAGAAGGCTACGAAGGATCTGATGAAGATTTTAAAATTCTGGCCAAAGAAATTAAAACAAAACTTAGTGTTGGCGGTACTTTTAAAGACGATTCAATCATTATACAAGGTGATTATCGCGACAAAATTATGGCTATCCTAAAAGAAAAAGGATTTAAAACTAAACGAGTTGGAGGGTAATAATTTTAGATTTCTGATTTTAGATTTTAGATTGTTTAATTTGGAATTTGGAATTTAAAAAATTGGAATTTAAAAAAATTAGCATCTCAGAACCTCAGAACCTTAAAAAAAAAATGATACAAGCATCAGAATTAATACTTAATCCGGACGGGAGTGTTTATCACTTAAATCTTCGTCCTGAACATATTGCACACGATATAATATTTGTTGGAGATCAAAACAGAGTAGAAAAAATCACTCAGTTTTTTGATTCAATAGAATTTTCAACTCAAAAAAGAGAATTTAAAACCCAAACGGGAATTTACAAAGGCAAAAGAATCAGCGTAATGTCAACAGGAATTGGTCCTGATAATATTGATATTGTGGTTAATGAGCTGGATGCTTTGGTAAATATTGATTTAACTACACGTCAGCCAAAAGAAAATCTAACTTCTTTAAACATCATCAGAATTGGAACCTCAGGTTCTTTGCAGGCTGATATTCCGGTAGATAGTTTTGTAATGTCAAAATTTGGACTTGGACTAGACAATATGCTTCGCTCCTATTTAATAGATGAAGTTTCAAATCATGCTATTGAGGATGCTTTTGTTCAGCATACTAATTGGGATATTCGCAAAGGAAAACCTTACGCTATTACATGCTCAGAAAAATTAGAAAAAATTATAGAATCTGATCGCATTTTTAAAGGAATTACAGCAACTGCCGGAGGTTTTTACGGACCACAAGGACGTGTTTTACGTTTAGATATTCAGGATGCAGAATTAAACAATAAAATGGATAATTTTGATTTTGACGGTACCAGAATAACTAATTTAGAAATGGAGACTGCAGCAATTTACGGACTTTCTTCTCTGTTAGGACATAATGCCTTATCTTTAAATGCTATTATTGCAAATCGCGCTTCAGGAACTTTTAGTGAAGATCCATATAAAGCAGTTGATGAACTGATTAGTTATACATTGAATAAACTGGCAGGGAATTAATTAAGAGAATTTGTTCATTTAAAAATTAGGCAATTCATGCAAAACGCTATTCTTAAATTTGAAAAATTACTGAACGAAAGTGTACTTTATTTTCCAACAATTAGTACAGATAAATTAGAAGAAAGAAAACCCGGGAAATGGTCTAAAAAAGAAATTCTAGGGCATTTAACGGATTCTGCTATTCATAATCTGGTGCGTTTTACAGAGATTAACTATGTAGAAAAGCCTTATAAACACAGACCCTATAGTCAATTAGATTTAGTAAATTTAAATCAGTATCAAATAATGGATATTGATGAATTGACACAATTATGGTTTGTTTTGAATAAGCAAATTATCAGGCTCATGAAATCTGTTGATAAAGAAGCTTTAGATTATAAAATTGTTTTAAGCGATGCATCTGTTATTGATTTGAAGTTTCTGATGACAGATTATGTAGAGCATTTAGAACATCATATTAATCAGATAAAATCTTAGATTATGTTTTTAAGGGTGGCACGACATACCAATAACTTGGAGGCAATTGAAAATTTTTACGTCGATGTGCTGGGTTTTGAGCAATTGGGCGGTTTTCAGAATCATAATAATTATGACGGACTTTTTATTGGAAAATCAGGTTTAGACTGGCATTTTGAATTTACACAATCTGATGCTAAAGCAAAACTAAACTTTGATGAAGAAGATGTAATTGTGCTTTACCCAAAAACAATTTCAGATTATAATGAGCTTATAGACAAATTAATACATCATAATATTTCAACTATAACTGCAATCAATCCTTTTTGGAATGAGAACGGAAAAATGATTCAGGATCCGGATGGTTATCGTATTGTAATATCACCACTAAAAGCTGTAATAAGCGAAATTTAATAATGCAGGAGACACACAAAAAAATCTTATTTAAGTACTATAGCAACTATTTAGAAGATAACGTTTCAGAAACCATGTGGGCTGAAATTATAGATTTGGATAAAGGACTTTTTAAATTGGATAACATTCCTTTTTTCGGACCACTGATTGCTACGGATGATTTATTTTATGCTGAATTTGATGAAGCAGAGGAACGCTTTGTTTATAAAGAAACCATCGAAAATTCGGGCAATTCAATTATTCAGATTTTGATTTTAGAAAAAGGGTTTGATATAGAGATCATCAGAGAAAAATTAAAAGCAATAAGTTGTTTATCTGAAGGATTGAATGGTAATTTTATTGCTGTTGAAGTAAATCGCGATTTAGATTATTCAATTGTAAGAAGTGTTTTGAATGATTACGAAGCCGAGGAAATCATCGAGTATGCTGAACCTTGCCTGTCTGATAAACACCGAACGGATTTATTAAAGAACTAAGCAGCGTAATACATTACCCAGACCAAACTTAACTTAAACTATACTAGAATGAAAACTGTAAAAATTGTAGGTGTTCCTGAACACTTCAATTTGCCATGGCAATTATGCATTGAAAATGGTGAATTTGAAGCCGAAAATATTGATTTGCAATGGAAAGATATTCCTGAAGGTACCGGAAAAATGTGCCAGATGTTGCGAGATGGTGAAGCTGATATGGCTGTAATCTTAACAGAAGGAATTATAAAAGATATCGTAGCAGGTAATCCAAGTAAAATTGTTCAGATATATGTGCAGTCTCCTTTAATTTGGGGAATTCATGTTGCTGCAAAATCAGATTTTCAAACTGTAAAAGATTTAGAGAATAAAAAGGTTGCAATTTCAAGATTAGGTTCTGGATCTCAGTTAATGGCTTATGTAAATGCACATGAGCAAGGTTGGGAAACTGATACTATTGAATTTGAAATTATTAATACAATAAATGGAGCTGTAGAAGCACTAACAAACGGGACAGCCGATTATTTTATGTGGGAGCGTTTTATGACCAAACCACTTGTAGATAAAGGAATTTTCAGACGTGTTGGCGATTGCCCTACGCCATGGCCCTCTTTTGTAATTACGGTTCGTGATGAATTCCTGAAAAAGAATCCTAAAATTGTAGAGAAAGTTCTTGAAATTATAAACAAAACAACAGTTGATTTTGCTGACATTCCGGAAATAGATAAAACCTTAGCAGGTCTTTTTGATCAAAAGGTTGAAGATATCCAGGAGTGGCTAAAATTGACCCAATGGTCTCAGAAAAACTTAACAGAAAAAGCATTTATCAAAATTCAAAATCAATTATTTGATCTGGGAATTATTGAGAAAAAGAGTACTTTTGTTGAAACGGTAAAAGCGCTTTAAAAACTGCTTTTAATTCTTATGATGAAATTCCCTAAAATTGACTTTCCGCGATTAAAATCCAAATTACAGGTGAAATCACCTTGGGATAGGATTATTATTATGCTGTTGAGTCTTTTAATTACCATTCCTATTTTCATCATTCTCCATCAAAATCTGCGTGATCTGAATTGGTCTTTCAATTTAGATCGCGTTATTATATTTATTCTGGTATTTGCGTCGATTTTCTTTTTACTGATGCTTTTGCGAACCATTATAATATTATGCGTTGCCGTATATTTATTGGTATTGTTTTACGGAACTGTTATTGGCAATTATGGTTTCAGCGAGATTTCCGAGGACTATAATTCTATGGTTTATACCATGTCAGACAATCCTTTTCCGCAAGATATAATTGTGGCTAAGCTTCTTCCTTTTCCAAATAAATCAAAAATTGTAAATGCAATTGAATACCAGAATCCAAAAGTTCGAAATTTTGCTATAATGGCAACTACAAAGCATTTTAAAGGTATTCGTGGCTATTCAGATTATCGCACCACGATTCAGTGTTTTGCGGTATTTAAAGAGATCAACAGCCGTTGGAATTACGTAAACGATCCTAAAGAAGGCGACTACATCGCAACCGCCAGCGAATCACTTGAATATTTTTCCGGTGATTGCGACGATCATTCCATATTAATGGCTGCCGCTATACGTGCAATTGGCGGTACACCAAGACTTATACATACAAAAGGGCATATTTATCCTGAAATATTAATCGGTTCCCTTATTGATCTGGAAAAAGTCAATTATCTTATAAAAAATGTACTTTTTGTAAAGGAAAGTAGTGGAAAAAAAATCCACTATCATATTGATGAACGTGGACAGGTTTGGATGAATTTGGATTATACAGCCAAATATCCGGGCGGCCCATTTCTGTACGAAGAAATTTTAGGAGAACTTACACTGAACTAAAATCTACAGAATACCAATTCATTTTTTCCTTCCCAAATAAGCATAAATTTTGTTTTTTATAAACAATACAACCCTATTGTTTACTCTGTTTAGTACCAGTTTGTTAGATAAACTGTGCTTTTTAAGCGGTTTTTAAAATTAATCAGGAAAGTATTTATAAATATTTGATTACAAGTGTTTTGAATATAGTTTTTTTTTGTAACTTTTCCTGTCTAATTTTTAATCACAGAATCATGAAAAAATCTAAATTATTTATCTTCGGAGTTTTATTATCAGCAGTATTAATTATTTCATGCAACAAAGCAAAAAGAAATGAACTAGTAAATTCCTGGAAAGTTACAGAAGTTGAAGCCAAAACCCCCCTTTCTGACTCAGCGAAAAATGTGATTATAGAAAACGGAACATTAACGTTTACTCAGGATGGTCACGTAACCGGATATTTACTTAGAGAGATTACAGATGGTACTTATGCTTTAACTAAAAAAGGAAAAAGCTTAGTAATTAAAGATGAAACCGGAACTCCATGGCCATGCGAAAGCACAATTACCGACGACCAGCTAATTTTGGATACCAAAGAAGTAAAATTAACCCTTAAGAAAATCTAAACTATAGTTTTAATTTCTTAAACAAATGCATAACCAAAAAAGATATTTAAAAACTCCTAATAATCACTTTTAGGAGTTTTTTATTTTATGGCACTAAATGCAATAATAATTTATTACCAATACTAAAATCCAAATACAGATGAATACAAGAGTCAAAGTTTTAATACTATCAGCCCTCTTTAGTTTAGTAATATCAAATGAAAAAGTTGCTGCATGTACACGAGTTGTATATGAAGGCCTTAACGGCACAATTTTAACAGCACGATCAATGGACTGGAAAGGTGAAATTCCGGCAAATTTGTGGGTCTTTCCAAGAGGAATAGACAGATTTGGCGAGGCCGGAAGCAATTCGGTTAAATGGAAATCAAAATACGGTAGCGTAGTAACAAGTTCATGGGATATTGCTTCCTCTGACGGTATGAACGAAAAAGGTCTAGTTGGCAATTTGTTATGGCTTGCGGAGTCTACTTATCCTCAGTTTGAAAAAAACGGAAAAACAAAAGGTCTTGCTATCTCACTTTGGCTGCAATATGTTCTTGATAATTTTGCAACAGTTTCTGAAGTGGTAAAAGCATTAGAAAAACAGGAGTTTACAGTAACTTCTTCTCACATTCCGGGAACCAGTATTTTTGCCACAGTACATTTATCTGTTTCTGATTCATCTGGTGATAATGCTATTTTTGAATATATCAACGGAAAGCTTGTAATACATCATGACAGGAAATATGTGGCAATGACAAACTCTCCCATTTTTGAAGAACAATTGGCAATTAATACCTATTGGAAAGGAATTCCTGGAACAATTATGCTTCCGGGAACTAACAGGGCCGCAGATCGCTTTACAAGAGCTTCTTATTATATAGATGCAATTCCTAAAACGGATAATATGAGAACGGCGCTCGCAAGTGTTTTTGGTGTAATTAGAAATTGTTCTGTACCCTTAGGGATTTCTTCTGAAACAGAACCTAATATATCATCAACAAGATGGAGAACTGTTGCAGATCAAAAGAATCTGATCTACTATTTTGATAATGTGCTAAATCCAAATGTAGTTTGGGTTGAATTTAGTAAACTTGATTTTAGCGAAAAAGCCAAAGTAAGGAAACTAAGTCTGGCTAATAATGAAAATTATTCCGGTGAATCTTCTATGAATTTTAAAGAAACCAAACCGTTTCAATTTGCAGGATTGGATTAGATAGAAAAAGCAAAACCCCCTAGAAAAAAATCTAAGGGGTTTTTAAATATTAAATAGTAGTTAATTAGTGTTATAGACCTCTGGTTAACCAGCCTTTTTTATTTGCTGTTGCAATGGCATATGGTGTAATCCAGAATAAACTGAAAGTATAAAATATACTATAAGAATATGCCCAGAAAGCTTCAGACAAACTGTATCGTTTAGCATAAAATAATACAGAGAAACTCGAAACAATAAAAATACTTAAAAGTGTTGAGCTTAAAAATAATATTGGATGAAGGGCAATGAAATACAGCATGAATAATAAGAACGGATATGCCATCACGATTTTTAGAGATTGATTCAGGAACAAAAGTCTGGCTCCGAATTTTGATTCGTTTCTAAAATCTTTAAAAACATACTGAGCCATCATGATATTCTCACGCACATTGCTTCTGCCCCATCTTATAAACATTTTGTATAAACCTTTATATTCTTCCGGTACATTCGTTAAAACATAAGCATTTCTTTGAAACAATACATGAAGACCTTGTTTTAAGATCATATTGGTCATAGCTCTGTCTTCTCCAATATCAGACGGTTGTCCCATAAAAGTTTGGTTAATCCATTCCGGAAGACAAGCAAAAACGGCATCTCTTCTATAGGCCGCAGCGGCTCCAGGTGTACAAAGTACAGACCCCAACATGCTTTCGGCAGAACGCATAAACTCAAAACTCATTACAAAACTTACGTTTAGCATTTTAGGCAATAATGCTTTTTTATTATTTAAAACATGAACGTTTCCTGCAACTGCTCCACATTTTTTATCTACCACAAACGGACTTACTAAATTACGCAGGGTATCTTTTTTTACAATAGAATCACTATCAACAGTTACAAAAATTTCTCCTGTTCCAAGTTCAAATCCACGGTATAGTGCGTGACGTTTTCCTTTGTTTTCAGGTTGCTGAAAAATAGTAAGACGGTCACCTAACTTAATTTTAGCTTGTTGCATCCAGTACCAGGTATCATCTTTACTTCCATCGTCTATGGCTAATAATTGCATTTTTTGTTCCGGAAAATCACTGTCGGCAAGACTTAGTAAAGTATCCCAAACTAGTTTTCCTTCGTTATATGCCGGTACAATTACCGTACAAGTTGGCAATAATTCGTCAGATACAGACTCGATTGGTTTGTAACGGAAATACAGATACAAGTTATAAAAGAATGATCCCGTCTGGAAAAAGAATAATACAGTTGCCAGAATTAGAAACGGAAATCCCCAGGAAGAATTTATTCTCTCTAATTGAAACTGATCAAAATCAGATTGGAAAGTATAGACTAAAAAAGCTCCTGCAAGCATTAGTAAAAAAGTACCCGCAAGTACTAAAGAACCAAGAGGATTTGACGCTTTTTTGTCTGTTTTTTTTGAAGTTGCATTACTAACCGTAAAAACGGAATTATGTAAATTTTCTTTTGAACTTAAATTGCTGTTTGCAGAATAAAATTGTTCTGAAATAATTGTTTCACTTTTCATTTGGGCTATCGCTTTTATCTTAAAATGGCTTTTATTTTTAATTGACTTTTCTGATCTGAAATTTGATCAAATCTAATTTTGAACAGAAAAGGACAATAACCCATTTTACAAGCGCCGTGCCAATGTCATTTAAAAGTGACTGTGAGTGGTTTAGCTATTTTTGGTACAAAACCGAATGTGTAAAGTTTATACACTTTGTAAAAAGTTTACACCTGAAATTTAAAAAGTGAACCTTCAAAATCGGGCGAAATTGAAGGTTTAAAGTATTTTTAAAGCGTAAGTTTTACTCTATTTTATTCTTTTTATCCTTTAGAATTTTTCCCTCTTTGGTAAATTCCAAATCGATATTATTTGTTAAATCAACATCGAGATCTTTATGACCATAATCGATATGAGTGATTTTTTCGTTGGGATAATGTTTGGCTACATAATCTTTAACCGCTTTCGGAAGAAATCCTGTCGGAATTGGTTTGTCTTCGCCATCAACTTCCCGATACGAACCATCTTTCCAGAATTCAACCTCAGTTCCGTCTTTCAGTTTAACTTCATAACCTTTTTCTCCATGCTCAGCATCTTTCTTGGCTATATCAACGCTGGTATGACTAAAATATTGTTTCAGAAATTGTTGTGATTCTTTAGGCAATTCCGATATTTCGATTTTCTTTTGTGCATTTACTGTTAACGCTAAAATGAATACGAGACCAGTAAGTATATGATTTGTCTTCATGATTTATTGTTTTTAAATTTGTATGTAACTAATTTACAACAACTAAGCCGTATATTTGAAATAGTTTAAAATTAGTTGCATTAAAGGATTAAGAATTAGATAAAAATATAATTTTACAATTATGGAAGATCAAAATAAATCATCAGACAAAACACCAAAAGTGACAGGAGTTGGCGGAATTTTCTTTTTTTCGGAGAATCCGAAAGAAACCAGAGAATGGTACGCTAAAAATTTAGGATTTGAAGTTAACGATTGGGGTTCTACATTTGAATCCAGAAATAGTGACAATCCTGACGCTAAAGAAGTTTTACAATGGAGTCCGTTCAAAAAAGATGACGCCTATTTTTCGCCTTCAAAAAAAGAATTTATGATTAATTACAGGGTTCAGAATATCGAAGGTTTAATAAGTAAATTAAAAGAAAACGGCGTAACTGTATTAGATGATATTGTAACGTATGATTATGGCAAATTTGCACACATAATGGATGCAGATGGCAATAAAATAGAACTTTGGGAACCCGTTTAGATAAACTCCTGCAAAGACATTATAATTAAACCAAAAGCCTTCAGAATCAGCTTTGATTTTGAAGGCTTTTATTTGTTTATCTGATTTGTAATTACATTCCCGGCCAATACAAAAAGTTGAATTTATGATCGTCAGGATCGGCAAAACCAAAGGTATAACCCACTTCATAGTTTTCCGGTTCAGAAAAAATAGTTCCGCCAACTTGTTTTACTTTTTCGTACCAGTGGTCTACATCTTCCCTGCTCTCTGCTGATAAAGAAAATATAATTTCATTTTCTGTTTTAGTGTTTGATAATTTGCCTCGTAAGGCGTTTTCAAACCTTTTGGTTGTAAAAAAGTTGATGATAAAATTATTTTCGGCAAAAATAAAGCTTACCAATTCGTCTGTTTCCTGACCATTTTTTTTGAATCCCAAATCGGTATAAAATTTAATCGTTTGTTGCAAATCGTGTGAAGCCAAGTTTCCCCATATCATTTTAGTTTTCATAGCTTTAGTTTTATTTGAATTGATTTACAGCTAAGTTACTCAATTAATTCTAAGTGCTTTAGGAGAAATCGTAATCTGATGAATCCAATATTTTGATTTTACTGCTAATTTGTATAATTTGCAGCGACACCAAATCAGGTACTTATGCCTTATATAACTAAATTTCACAACTATTACTTTAATGACTACAAGCCAAAACGCAACCACAATTAAACCAACTAAACAACATTTTGAAATTCTTGACGGATTAAGAGGAATTGCTGCTCTCGCAGTTGTAATTTTTCATTTTATGGAATGGATTTTTATTGATCCAAGTCAGAATTTTATCGGACATGGATTTCTGGCTGTTGATTTCTTCTTCTGCCTTTCGGGATTTGTAATTGGATATGCTTATGATGATCGCATTGCCAAAATGGGACTTCGTAAATTTTTTATTGCCCGAATTATCAGGCTTCATCCGCTGGTTGTTGCAGGATCTATATTAGGATTACTCGCCTTTTTATTTGATCCGTTTGGAGGTCATTTAGAGTTGTACAGTACTGGAAAAATCATTTTGGCATTTATTTGTTCGTTATTCATGATTCCGCTGCCTGTAATCGCAGATCGAGGTTTTAACCTCTTTAGTTTCAATGCGCCGGCTTGGTCATTGTTCTGGGAATATGTCGCCAATATTGCTTATGCCTTTATTTTATACCGCGTTAAACGTAATTATTTATTGATTTTAACGATACTTTCGGCTTTTGCGATTTGTTATGTAGGATACAATTCCGGAAATTTAGTAGGCGGCTGGAGCGGACCAACTTTTTGGGATGGCTGTGCCCGAATTTCGTATTCTTTCCTGGCCGGATTACTTATTTATCGCTTTAACTGGATCATTAAAAATAATCTTGGTTTTATTAGTTTGTCAGCATTGTTGGTGTTGGCTTTTATTATGCCTTTTTCTGAGTGGAATTGGATAACAGAACCTTTAGTAGTTTTATTTTACTTTCCGTTATTGATTGCTTTAGGAGCGGGCGCCGTTTTAAAACCTGCTTTCAAAAAGGCTTGTATCTTTTCAGGAAATATCTCCTACCCTTTATATATGACACATTACGTTGTATTATGGATGTTTGGAAATTATATCACAAACAATAAACCTGATGCAACTCAACTGACTTTAATTGTTGTTCCATCGGTGATATTATTAGTAGGATTCGCCTATTTGGTAATGGTGGTTTATGATATTCCGGTAAGGAAATATTTAAGTGATAAATGGAATAAAAATTAAGAGAACGATTTATAATGGAAACACAATTAATAAAAAAGTTAATAGAAGCATTTAAAAGTAAACTGGACATTCTCGATGAGTTTATGAATGTTGGTGCAACTAGTACTGAAATAAAGGATTTAGAAACTTTTATTGGTCAAAAACTGCCTGAATCTTATATTGATCTATTGCAAACTTATAATGGAGAAAAACGCATTCTATGTTTCATGGCAGGTTTTGGATATCTTGAAATAGATGACGTTAAAATGCAATGGGAATTTTTTAAAAATGCTCCAGATTGCAATGCGGAAGGCATTACACAGATAAATAAGATCAAAAACACTTTATATTCAGTAAAAAGAGTTCCTTTTGGACACGATGGTTCAGGAAATTTTTTATGTATAGATTTTGATCCCGAAACAGAAGGTTTACCAGGGCAAATACTTTATTTACCAACAGGTGATCCAGAACCAATTTCGGTAATTGCTGATAATTTTGATGCTTTTTTACTTTTTCTAACAGAAAAAATCGAATCTGAAGCTTTAAAATTAACCGATGAAAGGGAAGATTGGGACGAAGAAGACTGGGAAATGGCAGATATTTATTTTGAAAATACCTGGAAAGATGACTGGACTGATATTGCTGAAGAATATGAGAGGAAATTGAAATAGTAAGCAAAATATCTGAAGAAAATGTCTCATTTAAAACCATCTTTTGAAAAAGTTATTTCGTTTAATTTTAAATCTTTGCACAAACTAATTTACTATTAGTATATTTACACACTAACCCTATAGGATAAAAGAAATATAATGACACAGAGAGTAGCAAAAACGTATCAAATAATGTTTTTTGTTATCTTCGTGATTATCCCAATAAGAGCTCAGGAAAAAAACGATTTGTCTCAACAGTTCCTTATGAATATTGAGCTAAGACCACGAGCTGAGTTTACATCAAATTATATTCTTCCACCCAATGATTCTATAGATCCTTATTTTTATATTACACAGAGAAACAGGATTTCTATGCAATATGAAAGGGAAAAATGGCTTATAAAATCTGACTTACAGGAAATTCATCTTTGGGATCAGGAAAATAAATTTTCAAAAGTGGCCAGTATCAATTTTTATCAGTTGTATTTTGAAACCAAATTTAAAGCATTTAATATTCGGTTAGGCAGACAAAGTATTTTACTCGACAATGGCAGACTCTTCTCTGATGCACCTTGGGCACAGCAAGGACGTGCCCACGAAGGAATACGTATAATGAAATATTCAAAGCAAATTGCCAATGATTTTTTCGTTCTATTTACCCGAAATTACGGCACAGAGTTCGAATCGTATTATTCTCCAGTTATGGCTAATAAATACAAATACCTGCTCGTAAATAATTTGAGTTACAATTCTGGCAAACAATTTTCTTTTAACTGGATGACTGCTGTTGATTTTTTAGAAAGCGCAAACTCAGAAAACCTCTATTCGCGTGCTACTACAGGCGGACGAATTGAGTTTAAAGAAAAACAGTGGTATTATACCTTAAATTCTTATTTGCAGTTTGGACGTAATCCAAAAGGACAAAAATTGTTTGCCTATTATTTTCAACCGGAAGTTAGATTCTCTTTACCCCGATTTTCGTGGCGTTTGGGTGCTGAAATAATAAGCGGAAGCAGCTCGAATTTAGATAAAAACTCCTCTGCTGATTTTGATGTTTTATATGGCGTAACCTGGAAGTTTAATGGAAATATGAATGTATTTACCCGTTTCCCAACTGATGTGGGCGGAAAAGGTTTAATAAATCCTTATTTATTTACTACAATTCCTTTAAATAATAAGTTATCACTTCGCTCCGATTTCCATCTTTTTTATACTCAATATCCTCTGACAAATAATCTTAAACAGGAAATGAGTCAGTTTCTTGGGTTTGAAAATGATATTTCACTAAAATATTTTCCATTAAAAGAATTAGAGATAAATTGTGCTTTCTCATTTTATAAATCAACGGATTCAATGAAATATCTTCCAAAAATACAAGATGAAACTAAACTTGCCTTTTGGAGTTATCTTATGGTTTCTTATTCTTTTAATGCAGTTAATTTAAAGCGGTATAAAAAGTAATTGTTTAGTATCTTCGTTAAACAAAAAACAACCAACATAAATGGAAATATTAGTAATTACCGGACCTCCCTACTCAGGAAAAGGAACGCAATGCGATGTACTAAAAGAAATTCTGGGTTTCGAACATATTTCGACTGGCGACAGATGCAGAATAGAAAAACAAAATGGGACTGAAATTGGAAATATAATGTCTCAGTATGAAGAAAAAGGAAATTTAGTTCCGGACGCTATAATGAAAGACCTTTTTAGTAAAATTCTGGACGAAAATAAATCAAAAGCCGGAATTATTCTCGATGGATATCCTAGAACAAAACCTCAGGTTGATGATTTGCTTGAATTGGTTGAATCGAAAAACATGAAAATTGGAAAAGTTCTAAATATTGATGTTCCAAAATCGGAACTATTAATCAGAGCAAAAAAGAGAGCCGAAACATCGAATAGAAAAGACGATAAAGACCCTCAGATTCATTTAAAACGTATTGATGTTTTTGAAGAAGCAACCAGACCAGCCATTGAATATATGAAATCAAAACTGAATGTATTGACTTTTGACGGTCTTGGAACGATTGAAGAAATTACTGAACGTATAAAAGCTAGTATATAACGAATGTTATTTTGCAAAACGTTAAAAAAAAAAAGCATCTGTATCTACAGGTGCTTTACTTTTAAATTGGGTATAAAATTTATTATTCGCAAAAACTAAATCTTGCTTATGGCTTCAAACAAGAAACCTAATAAAAGAGCTATGGCCCAAAATCAAGAAGACTGGGAGAAAAAGCGCCCCAGTTATATAATAATAGCTATAATTAGTCTTGTTTTAGGGGCATATTATTTAATCAATGTGCTAAATGATAACTATATAATAAAGCCATCAGATCTTGAAACGATAGAAAACTTGATTGTTGAAGGAAAACCCGAGTTTAAAGAAACAAAAGGTAAACACTCCAAAAAATGGATTGAATTTAAATGTGAGAACAATACAACCACATTTAAAATTGCAAGTTATGATTACCGCTGCATAATTGATAAGGAAATATTAAATGGGATAAATAGTAAGGATACAGTTACTGTTCAAATTCTAAAAACTGATTTAGATCTTGTTAATACTGATGCGCCCTGCGAAATCCATTCGTTGATTGATAAGAATAAAGAATATCTCGATATTAGCTGTAGAAATACTGAAGATCAAAAAGATGGAGAATTAGGGTATATACTATGTTCTGCAATTACAGTCATGACAGGATCTGTTTTTTTATTTAAAAAGAAGCCGGAATTTTTTGATCATGTAGATCCGCGCGTCCCGATTTGGATCGTAATTATAGTACTATTTCTTATTTTTAGATAGCTGTTATTTTTAACAAAGAGTTTTTGCCACAAATAAATTATCCCCAAATTATGTTTCAAAATATCGTAAATAAAATGTTTCAAAGTAAAGAAAATAAGCCTTTAGCGATTCAATGTTTATGGAATTCAGATTATGAGTACATTGGTTTAAATATTGCAATTGTATTCAAAAAAAAGGGCAGTTTTAGTGCAAAAGAAATTGTTGAATTAGAATATAAAAATTTTGATTCAAGTGAAGCTATGGTGATTGAAGCTAGAAAAATTGCAAGTCAATATGTTGATAAATATGGCATTGAACTCTACTTTCCTTCTCCGGATAATTGGTCCAGAGATTGTCCTAATTGGTGGGATTATAAAACGTCTCCAAAATGTGAAGATTGCAAAACTCCAATTATTCCAACAACCAGTGTTTATCTGCCTAAAGAAGTTTGTTATCCTTGTCATTTAAGAAGAGAAACAAATAAAAGTATAATAGAGGCTGAACCTTATGACCAGGGAGTTCAGATGTATTTATCTAAGAATGGCGAATATGAAAAAATTGGCTATTGTACAAATTTTGAAAGTTTTCCTATATCATCATTTATTAAACATGTGGTAGAAAGTCAAACGTCGACTGATAAAGTGATTAATGTTGTTAAGCTTAGAAAATTGGAAATGTTAGAACTCAACGATAATCTAAAAAAAGCGCTGGTTGAGAAATTAGACAATTATACTAAACCTGTAATTACAGAGCAAGCGAAGGCTTTTACCAGAACGCATAAAGTTGAGTTTAACGGAACTGAGTATGAATTAGAATATAAATTTAATCAGGAACATCGTGAGATTTTTGACTTTATTAATAGTTTAGAAAGAAATAAAAAGGCATTAGATGATGATTACTCGTATGAAATATATTTTAAAAAAGGAATTACACACAGAGACGATGCTATATTGCGGTTTATAAATTATATCAAAAAAGGCAAAACAGATTTACTGAGTATAAATGAACATTATGATAAAATATTAACAGAAATTGAAATAGCTAAAACTGTGGAAAAACTAAAAAGAATTGGCTGTATAGAAATTCTCGAAAATGAAATTTCAATAACGACAACTGGAAAAAATATAGTGTAAAGTCAAGTGCATTCAGTAAAAAAAAACTCCTTAATTTCTTAAGGAGTTTTCTGTGTAAGATATATAACATTATCTAATCATTTTTATAAAAGCGCTATAAGGAGCTTCTTTAATTGAGGTTCTCATGTAAAACATATTTTCATCCTGTTCATTTAAATCGTACTGAATTAAACCTGCATCACAATAATAAAGTAAAAGATTATCATCAGTTGGAAATTCGATATTTGAAATAGGCAAAGTTGTTAGTTTTTTGTCCATTAACAAATCGCCATTATCCAAATGCATCTGAAAAAGCTTTGGTTTACGGGTATATCCCCAAAGATTATCATTTTCGTAGGTTATGTATTCGATATTATCATCTTTAAAATCTGTTTTCCAAACCTGAGTTCCCGCTTTTGAATCTACACAGTATACCGAAGATACATTTGTGCCTTGCGCCGCAAAATAGATCTTTTTGTCTACGCAAAAGATACGTTGTTTGATACTAAATTGATTCTCATCAAATTTAAATTCCCATACAATATCCGGTTTGTTTGGACTTAAAGCAAAAAGCACATTTTTATCATTGGCTACAAATATATTTTCGCCATCGGTAACTGGTTTTCCTGTTAAAGCTTCCTCAAAAGTTTTTTGATAGATTACCTTTCCTGTATTGGCTTCAAAACTATACAAAGAGTTTCCGCTTTGGGCAAATACTTTATTGTCCAGATAAAGAACCGAAAGATGATTATCCGGAGCATCTAGCTTGTGTTTCCAGATTAAACTTCCGTTTTTTATATCAAGAGCATAAATAGTGCTAATGTCACTTTGTGTTGTAATAAACAATTTTCCGTCGTTTATAGTTGGTGTCTGATCTTTAAGTAAAACTTGATCTGCACTGCTTCCTAGTTTTGATTTCCAGAAGATTGACCCCGTTTGATTGTCTATGGCAAAAACTTCACCATTAATAAACGGAACGTATACAACCCCATCTTGCAGCGTTACGGCATTGGCGCACATTTCGGTGTAGGCATTGGTTGCTTTTACTGTCCAGACAATTGTTTCAGATTCTAAATCAAATGAAAAAAGATTACCATCGTAATCGTAAATCAGGATTGAAGCTTCGTCTAACGGAACTTTTTTAAGCGGACTCAAAGCTTTATTAGTAAAAACATCACTAGAAGTCGAAACTTTATCTGCAGGAATTGCGGTCTGATCGGGTTTTGGCGTAACTGGAACTTGACCAAACATATTTACAATAGTAAATACAAGCAAAAGAGTTATTAGTTTTTGTTTCATTTTTAAAATTTGGGTTTGATATTTTGATTTGTGTATATCATAAAAAAACTCCTTATTTTTCTAGGGAGTTTTGTAGGTTTCCTTAATAATCTTCAGGTTTAATTTTTAAGGATTTATTTTATACTATTTGTTTGAAACCAGTTTTTCCAGAATCTTAATTTGTTCATCTTTAGATTTTAGAAGTTCAAGATTCAGGCGTTTAATTTCTTCTAAAGCTTCAATCCATTTATCCATCGGATTTACATTAAAAGTTGCATTTTGACCTGTATTTAAGAAAGCTCCATTATCAAATGTGTTAGAAATAATGTTTATCGCTTGTTCTTCATCAAAATTCTGAAACGCTTCAACAGGAATTCTCAATGCACTTGAGATTTGTTTGAGCAAATTATCTTCAATTACATCTTTTTGCTCCAGCATAGAAATTTTCTTTTGATTCCAGTCTTCGCCAAGATCAAAAGCCAATCCCTCTTGTTTAATGCCAAGCATTTCTCTGAAACGTTTTACGTTTCTTCCCTGATGTATTTTTTGTTCCATAATGAATGTCAATTTACTAAAGGCTCAAATATAAAGCCATTTTAGATTTAAATTTTGAATTTCAAAGATAAAAAAATAACCTTTCAATTACTGATTTTGTCAGATATTATATCCGCAATCTGTAACGGTTATATTTCTAAAATTGGAATCTGTTTATCTGTATTTTTGGTGATTGGAATTAGAGTTTTTGAATAGGGTTTGATGATACCTATGATAAAACAATAATTGTTTGGTCAGGAATATTTTGTTGTTTTTAAGAAAGTTTCTGTATATTAGTTTAACATAAACTACAATTTTAGGAGAGTTAAATTACATTTAACAAGCATTTGCATGAATAACAAAAGAAAAAGTATAATTCGGATTTTATCAGGAATAAGTTTTCTAATTTTCTTTTTACCCTTTTTTCAAATGTGTTCAGATCAAAATATAAAAGAAGGCTCTTCTTTTATAAAAGTGTATTCGCACGCCAAAACCAAAAAGAATAAAGAAATTGCATTTAAAGAAGCAAAAAAAGGTTTCTCATTAAGTGGTTATGATTTAGCAATGTCATTTGAATCAGTATTTTTTTCCTTTACATTGATTCTCTTTATTAATATAACTCTTTTAGTTTGTTTTTTTAGAAATCATTATAATCAATTATTCCTGTGCTTTTTAAATATCGCATTGATAATATTATCACTTGTAACTGTTTCTATATCATTTTGGTTTTTTTCGCAAATTAGATATGGATTTTATTTATACATAATTAATTCATTGGCATTGTTTTACTTCGTATATAAAGAACAAGAAGCGTTATAAAAATAAAACTTCTGTTGATTATTAAGGGTTTGAAATGTTTTTATATTCACTTAAAGAAATTTTAAAATAGTATGAAATTAAAGTTGATTATCCTATTTACCGTATTACTTATATCATGTTCATTTATAGGGTTTAAAAATCAATATATTAATACTGGTTTTTCTGAAACGTGTTTAAAAATTAGCAGTGAATATGCAACGCAATATGATCATGGAAATGTGTTGAATAACAAAACTAAAAAGTTTTTAGGTTTACCGGAATTTAGTAAAATATTAAAATCGGTTTCAAAATACGATTTAGATAAAAACGCAAAATATATAGTTGAGAAAAGTAATCTGGGGAAAATCGAAAAGATAACCTGGAAAAATACTGCAAAAAAGATTGAACTCAAAAGTCTCGAAAAAATAACTTTTAAAACTGTAATTGAACAAGAATTTAGCGGAGGAAAATATAGAAATGAATTTAAAATTGTTGATTACATAATAACTAGAAATGTAAATCCAAAGAAAATACATTTAAGAATAGCGGAGAATGAATTTGAAGAAATTACAATTGACGATGTGAAATATATTGGGTTTTTCGAAAGTAGGTTATTAGGAATTGATGATGCAGAAGAAGAGTTAGATAATCTGTTAAATAAAAAATAAGAAGGAACTTACCATAAAACACCATTTTAGTTTCTAAAATCGAAAATGCTTTTTCCATCATAACGATACACTCCGTTCATAGACCCAAACCAAATATTTCCATCATGAGTCTCCAGAATACCAAAAAGGCCGTTTCCGCCTGATTTAATTTCAGTTACAGCAGGTTTTTTATCAGATAAAGATTTTTCGTCATATCGAAAAAGTGCCCAAACACCGCTATTATCCTTTTGTGAACTAGTCCAAATATTTCCCTCTTTGTCCTCCATTATATAACCAACAAAATTCTTTGTAAAATTGGTAAATGTATTGCCATTATAACGCCAAAGACCATCGGGGCCGCCAAGCCAGATATTCCCCTTTTTATCTTCGATTAAAGTACGGACATTTTTGAAAGGTTTGTTATTATGCGTGAAAACTGAAAATGTATTTCCATCATAAGTAAAGGTGTTATTTCTTGTTGCAAACCAAAATTTACCCTTTTTGTCTTCAATAATCGCATTAACTTCATAAGGTTGTCTATTCAGGAAAGTTTTCCCTGTTTGATCCTCATTCATGTCATTTCCATTTATAATGAAATTTCGAAAGGAATTACCATCAAAACAACTTGCCCCTCCGGAAACACCAAACCAGATATTCCCTTTTTTATCTTCATAAATACTTGTGACTTCATTATTAAGAAGACCTTCTTTGGTTGTAAAATTCTGAAACGTTTTACCATCATAATAATAAACACCCGAACCTATAGATCCAAACCAAAAGTTCCCTTTTTTATCTTCTAAAACAGAAAAAAAGCGCGCTGGAATCAATTTACTTGTAATATTGGCAAAAGACTTTCCATCGTACCGAAAAACACCATCAAATGCAGCAATCCAAATATTGTTCTTTTTGTCTTGTATGATATTTCGGCTTATTGATTGAGACCCGTAGGGAGTAATTATATCTGTAGTCTTGTGATCGATAATGATTTTTTCTCCTTCTGGTTGGCTTTTTTTGCAAGAAGTGCAAAGGGCAAATATCAATAGTAAAGTATAAAAATGTAAATATCTCTTCATTGTGTCTGATATTGGTTTAGATTCTATTTAACCCGTTGGGTGAAATTAAAATATTATAAATTTTAACGCGGATTAGACCGATTCGTTATCACGAAAACGCGGACAAAAACGGATTTGTTTAAAGAATTAAAAAAAAATCCGTTTTTGTCCGCGTTTTTACGAAGTAAATCCGTTTTATCCGCGTGCTATTTTTTTTAAAGCAGCATTTTTAAATGTAATTTCACCCAACGGGTTCTATTTATATTAAAAATAGAAATAATTCTTAATAAATCATCAAATGGCTTTAATGGTTTTTAAGAGTCTGTTTATAAACCATTTTTAAGATGATTTAAATGAACTTTTTAAAAATTCCTGATTTATTCTTTTTTTCTTTTCTTCATCAATTTGCTTCCTATAGTAAAAAGACCAATTATTATTAAAAAATGAATCAAGTAAGACTTCGGTTCACCATTTCCGTTTATCACAGAAAAAACACGATTCCATCTAATTTTATTAATACCAGAGGCATTTTTTTCCCAGCTAAACCAAATAAATACAGGTTTGCCAATTATGTGATCAAAAGGAACATATCCCCAATATCTCGCATCAAGAGAATTTTGACGATTATCTCCCATCATCCAGTAATAATCTTGTTTAAAAGTATAAGTATTGCTTATTTTTCCATTTATTAGAATCTCTTTACCATTAATTTTTAAACTGTTATGTTCATATTCTTCGATAATACGCTTATAAAAAGGTAGTGTTTTTATGTTTAGTTGTATCGTTTTTCCCTTTTTAGGAATATAAATAGGTCCAAAATTGTCTACATTCCAACCTAAAGAAGGAATATGAGGAAATACATTTCCATCCTCACCTTTTGGCGTCAATTGTTTTGTAACTTTTGCTACAACAGGGTTTTGGGCTATTAGTTTAGCTTCTTCATCTGTCAATGTCAACAGATATCCACCTGTATTAGTAAGTGCAAAATATCCGTTTTCGTACTGTAGACCTTCTCTGGCGCCATAGGTATGTCTAAGCTCATCCTGGCTTATAGCCTGCCCTTTTGTATCAATTAAAAAATTATACTGAGGTTTTGCGCTTTTTGGCATTACTGATATTTTACCATTAATGTAAATATTTCCATCGCGAATTTCTAAAGAGTCTCCAGCGATTCCAACGCATCGTTTTACTAAGTTTGTTTTTTTATCAATTGGTTTATAATAGTTTCGATCCGGATGAAAATTATCCATATTTCGCAACGTGTCTGCCGGCTGATTAAAAACTACAATTTCATTACGTTCAATATTTTCAATTGCCGGAAGCCTGAAATAAGGCAGTTCAAACTTATTTAACCAAGATGTTTCCTTTTTAGTAAAATCATCATTGAACAAATAGGATTTTTTACCCAAAAAAGGAATTGAATCGTGCACCATTGGAAGTGCTACAGTAGTCATTGGTACTCTTGCGCCGTAATTAAATTTGGTTACAAATAAAAAATCGCCTGTATATAATGTTTTTTCTAATGATGAAGATGGAATCGTAAAAGGCTGTATGATGTAAGTGTGTACCAACGTAGCAACAATGATGGCAAATACAAGAGATCCTATTGTATCTTCTGCTTTAGATATTGGTCGTAAATCTCTATTTTCAAGATAAGTAAGATCTTTTGAAGTATAGTTTAAATATGCAATATAAAAACCTAATGTTAGCAAAACCAGTATTGTATCTTTTAGGGAATCTTTTCCAAAACTTCTAATGATTGCGATCCAAAATACAGGAATCATCAAAAGATTTATAATAGGAATAAATAGTAAAATCACCCACCAACCCGGGCGTTTTACAATTTTCATCATTACAATTAGATTATAAATCGGTATAAAGGATTCTATTGGTTTTCTTCCTGCTTTTATATAAAGTTTCCAGGTAGATAATCCATGGATGATTTGCATGATTAAAATAAAAACAAGCCATTGTGATAAATTCATATTTCTGAAGTTTTATTAGTTATTTTTTTTTACTCAATCTCTTTTGATTCAGTATATGTAGCTTTTTATATAATTTGTTACATAATTATAAAACATAAGAAAGGTGCGTTTTATAATCCAATTGCTTTTTAAGGAGTTTGGGGCTGTAAATTTGTGAAGGTGTAATAAAGTAAAAAAACGCCCTAATTTCTTAAGGAGTTCATATTAATTCAGTACTCGATTTTATACTCAAATAGAAATAATTTTTATGTATATCACATCAAATGATTTCGATTATTTAAACAAATTTTTATAAAACCAATTTGAATTTCTGTTTATCTAATCTTGACCTAATTAACTGGAATGAAGATATTTCTTATATTAGCCAAGAGGAAATCTACTGCATGGTTTAAAACTATTTTAACTTGTAATTGTTTCATATATTAATAATTGAATCACAATCTTAAAAATTAAAAAAATTGACAGATAAATATCTAAACTCAAAAATGAAAAAAGGTTATTGGAAAGGTCATTTTTTGGGTTTGCTACTTTGTTTAATTATCGCAATTTATACCTTAATAAAATATACTCCTGAGAATAATTCAAAAAACATTTGTTTGATTTTGTTTGTTCTGTGTGTAATAATTTCCGTTTTTATTTTATTCAATTTATTTTCAATAAAAAGATACGGAATCATAGAAAACAGGTTAATTCAATCTTCCCTTATAAGAAATGAAAAAAAAGTTTACGACCTCGATGATATTGTAAGTTGGACTGAAAAACAATTAAAAGGAAAATTTAATAAGTGGGAACAAATAATATTATATTTTAAAAATGGAGAAAAAACAATAATATCAAGTGACTATTTTGAAAATTATTCTGAAATAAAACAACAAGTCACAAAAGATAAAAAACGGGATACTGCACGGGAAAAATTAACAGAAAGAAAAAGGGAAAAAGAACTAGCTATTATCTTTTTGATAATCAGCTTTTTTCTCTTTTATGGCGCATATGATGCTTTACATATTGAGGATATAAAATCTAAAGACATAATTGTTTTTGGTGATATTACATCAGGAAAAATTGAATATGTAAAAAGTAAACACAGCTATATTAATATCAGAATAGAAAAATATCCTGATTTGGTTTTCCATATAAGTAATAAGAATTTAAAAGCAACTTTTGTAAATGATTTATTGAGTACTGTAAATAAGGGAGATTCTATATTTCTTGGTATTAATAGAAAAGATTATCGGGAAAAATTAATAAAGATTGATTCGCTATCAATAAGTGATAAGTATTTCTTTAATGAAAATATTGGTATTGAAAGTATTAGATCAAAAAAAAGTGATTTTTTAAAATTATCAGATAATAATCTAAATAAATCAGAAAGCAAATATTGGAATTCTTTTGTACTTGGACTTTTTGGAGTCTTTTTCTTTTCAATTTCTATATTTGGTTTTTATAAAGAAAAAAAACAGAATTAAGAGAAACATAAACTTGTTACTATTATTTTAATCAGAAAGAGGCAAGTAAAAAAAAAGCACTGAAAATAATTGATTTTCAGTGCTTTTTCGATTCTTTAAAATTTACTTATGTTATCTCAATTGAGTTGTATCTACTCTTGTTGGCGTATCTTTTCCACTAATAATAGTAGAAGAACTTATTGCAATTGATTTTATTATTTGGGTCATGTTATCAATGTCTAACGTTTCAAATTCGTCATCGACTGTGTGATACGTTAGTTCATTATCCATTTTTGAAGTAGAAATGGTATGAGCGGGAACACCAAGCTTGGCTAATGTAGCGTTGTCTGAGCGGTAAAATAATTGTTGATCTGGATAAGGATCTGAATAAAAGGTGAAATTTGTTCCTGTTAAATTAGTTTGCAAAATCTGTCCCATATTCGACTTTTCAAAACCTGTGATGTAAGCAGAGTTTTTACCCCACTTAGATTCTGTTCCAATCATTTCAATATTAAACATCGCAATAACTTGTTCCGGGACAAGCTGTTTAGAAAAATATTTGGCTCCATAACCACCAATTTCTTCCGCTACAAATGTGGTAAAAATGATAGTACGCTCGTTGTTATTTAGTTTTTTAAAATATTTAGCAAGCATAATTACTGCTGTTGTTCCAGCGGCATCATCATTTGCACCATTATAAATAGAATCTGTCGCAGAATGTGGCGTACCTTCTTCAGGAGATCCTACTCCCAAATGATCATAGTGCCCTGAAAAAATCACATACTCGTTTGGTTTCGTTTTTCCGGGTAATATGCCAACAACATTATTCAATGTTTTTTTTGAGATTGTATTCGTTAATTCAACCGAAAAAGTGGTTGCTTCTGTGGTGCCAAAAACAAACATAATCGTATTGTTTCCAGGATTAGCATTTATTCGATCAATATGTTGAATATTTGGTAAAACATTATCAAATGAAGGGTCTAATAGCACCAAAAGGTTTTTCGAACTTTTATAATATTCATTGAATTTCTCACCAAGGTTATCCCTTTTATTGATTTTTACAATAGAAATATCGCTTTTTTCAGTTAAAGAAACCTGAGGAAGGTAGGAGAATGTAACAACTTGATTGTTATTTATTTCTTTGCCATCAATAGTAATTTTTGAAGAAACCGCCTTGGAGGCAGTCAACGAAAATTCTTGTCTGTAATTCGTCGCTGCATTGAAGGTTTTCAAACCAATTTTTTTAAACTCAGATTCTATAAAGGCGGATGCTTTGTCTATACCGGGAGTAAAAGTTCTTCTACCCTGCATATCATCGGCAGAAAGTATTTTTTCTATACGAGTTACTTCCTTATTCGTAATGATTTTATCAATCGATTGTCCATGCACATTAAAACATTGACTTAGAATAAAGATACTTACAATAATTTTTTTCATATTTTACTTTTAAAATAACATTTTGGTTAAGCCAAAAGTACAATTTTATCAGTTGTTTTGCATTTAGGAATGGCTTTTATCTTAAGAATTTTAAGCCGATCAAAAAAGAAATAGTAACGTAATTGTTATTCAAAATATAAAATAAATTAAGCCTTTGAGTGGAATTGAAGTGCATATGTTGAGAAAGAATCAGATGATTTTTACTTGATTTCATGCTCAGGTTTTATTAAAATTATTCTTTTAGTTTAGCATAAATGTCAAGACTTATAAACTCGTCATTTTTAATTTCACAGTTTTTCATAGTTCCTTCGTATTGAAAGTCCAGTTTAGCCATTGCATTTTTACAATTTTTATTTTCCGATTCAACAAATCCTTCAATTCTATTAAGTTTCAGATGGTCAAATCCATAGTTACAAATTAATGGCATTGCCTCTTTCATAATTCCTTGACCCCAAAATTCTGAAAGTAACCAAAAACCGATTTCGGCTTTTTTATGTTCTTTGCTCCAATTATTTAGTCCGCCTGCGCCGTAAAATGTGCTGTTATCAGCTGAGCAAACAGCAAACCAAATTCCCGTATCGTTTTTTTCAAGGTCAGCAAAAAATATCATTTGTTCATTAGTTGCTTCCAATGTTTCAAAACTTACGCCATAGTATTTAATAATTTCCGGATGTGAAAGTCCTTTGAAAACATTTTCAAGATCGCTATCTGCAAATTGTCGAAGTAAAAGCCTTTCGGTTTTTATTATTGGAAATTCTTTCATCATACTTTTTACTCTTTTTATGAATATTGGTTTTTGTTGTCGTAAACTGACGACTAAATTATATATCTATCTCATTATGTTTGATATACAATATATAAACAATAAAATTTATAAAAAAGGATATAAAGCAAAAAACTCCAAAATCATAAGACTTTGGAGTTTATAAGGTTTCTTTCTGCAAATATTATTGTATAATAATTATTTATTAAGCAATTTCTCAAGCCTCATCATCATTTCTTCTTTCTCCTTCAACATTCGCTCGTATAAAGCAATTTTTTCTTCGTGAAGTTTAATGAACTGATCAATTTGATTAACCGTTGAGTTGTAAAATACCGACGCAGGTTGTTGGCAATTATCAAAAGTATTAGAAATAATATTTATCGCCTGTTCTTCATCAAAATTCTGAAAAGCTTCAACAGGAATTTTCAAAACTGCTGAGATTTGTTTAAGCAAATTTTCTTCAATTACATCCTTTTGCTCTAGCATAGAAATTTTCTTCTGGTTCCAGTCTTCGCCCAGATCATAAGCTAATCCTTCCTGTTTTATGTTAAGCATTTCTCTAAAACGTTTTACGTTTCTTCCCTGATGTATTTTCTGTTCCATAAATAAGTATTAGATTTCTAATTATCAAATATAAGAAAAAACTCCAAAATCATAAGACTTTGGAGTTTTTGAAATTTTGTGGGCGATGAGGGGTTCGAACCCCCGACCCCCTCGGTGTAAACGAGGTGCTCTGAACCAGCTGAGCTAATCGCCCTATTTTACTAGGTTGCTATCATTTCGTGATTGCGAGTGCAAATATACAGCTTGATTTTGTATTTGCAAGTGTTTTTATAAAAAAAATAAAATAATTCTATATAATCGTACTTCTCTGCGTTGTGTACCACTTCTTGCGCATTGTAAATTTAATTTATATCCTTTTAAGTTGAGCGTTTTAAAACTGTTTTTACTTTTTAGTAGTTTTTGAGTCGTTTCTTTCCGTGCTATCGAAGTTTCAATTGTTTTTATATTTCTTCATCCATGTATTTCCAATATTCTAATCCATATTTTTCCATCAATAAATGACGTTTCTTAAGATGATTAGATATTGTTTCAAAATCTTTTTGATTACATAGACCTAGTTTTGTGTGAATTTTAGGTCGTGTATCTCTAAGAGTTTCTTCTTTGTGTAAATTGAAAAATATTTTTGGTATTTCATTTTCAAAACTAAAAACCAACAAGTGCTTGTGTCCATCTTCAACAGTATCGATTGGTACCCAGCCCTCATAAATTGACTGAGTTAAAATGAATTTTTCTAAAACAAATTCATCTGGATTGTCATAGTTAAAAATACAATCAAATTCTTTCTTTAGCTTTAAATCTGCATAAGCATAAAGGGCAAAGACAATAATTTCATTGTCTTTTTTTTTCCAGGTTATGTATTTTTGATATAATTCATTTTTATCGCGATTTGTAAATCGTCTGATTGTTTCCTTTTGTGATAATTCAATTCCTTTGTCTGATAAGTATGTGTCACAGAATAAGAATCGTTCGTTTTTTTTGCAATCTTCTTCATTTCTCATTTGAACTTTTTTTATTAAATAAAGATTTCTCGTGAGTCCAAAAGTATATAATAATGAGCATAAAAAACTCCTTAATTTCTTAAGGAGTTTCTTGGTGGGCGATGAGGGGTTCGAACCCCCGACCACTTCCGATGAAAAATCGGAATGCTTTGAACCAGCTGAGCTAATCTTTTTTAAAAACTAGTTCCTGAATTTTAATTCTGCTTTTCCAGGATTTAATCTGTAACTCTCTTTTATGTGCGAGTTCTTTGCTTTCATAATTTTCTGTGTAAACAACTTTCCAATCATTTGTATTTCCGGTAAAGCCTTTGCTTTTTTGATTGTGTCTAATTAATCTTGCTTCTATATCGGAAGTAAATCCAATGTAGAATTTATTCTTGTGTTCACTAAATAATATATAAACTGTAAAATTCATAAAAAGGATATAAAGCAAAAACTCCAAAATTATAAGATTTTGGAGTTTTTGGAATTTTGTGGGCGATGAGAGCTTGTTCCGATTTTTCATCGGAAGGTTCGAACCCCCGACCACTTCCGATGAAAAATCGGAATGCTTTGAAACCAGTTGAGCTAATCTTTTTTAAAAACTAGTTCCTGAATTTTAATTCTGCTTTTCCAGGATTTAATCTGTAACTCTCTTTTATGTGCGAGTTCTTTGCTTTCATAATTTTCTGTGTAAACAACTTTCCAATCATTTGTATTTCCGGTAAAGCCTTTGCTTTTTTGATTATGTCTAATTAATCTTGCTTCTATATCGGAAGTAAATCCAATGTAGAATTTATTCTTGTGTTCACTAAATAATATATAAACTGTAAAATTCATAAAAAGGATATAAAGCAAAAAACTCCAAAATCATAAGACTTTGGAGTTTTTGGAATTTTGTGGGCGATGAGGGGTTCGAACCCCCGACCCCCTCGGTGTAAACGAGGTGCTCTGAACCAGCTGAGCTAATCGCCCTATTTTACTAGGTTGCTATCATTTCATGATTGCGAGTGCAAATGTACAGCTAGATTTTGTATTTGCAAGCATATTTTAGAAAAAAATGAAATACTTTTTGAAGATATTTTTTACTCATCTCAATTACAGCTTTTTAAAAATTAAATAAAAATTACGTTTTAGTTAATTTTAGTTAAAAACAAGCGTACAACGGCGTAATTTAGAATAATCTTTTGTAATCATTGGCTATAGTCATACATTTGCATACCTTAATTGTATATTCCAATGGCAAGATTTCAAGAAAATGATTTACCGAAAGCTAAATTAGACTCTAACTCCCTTCAAAAAGCACTTAAAATTTTTAAATACGGTAAAAATCACAAATGGAAATTCTTCCTGGGTTTGATTTTTCTTTTATTAACCAGCGCCACTGCCCTCGCCTTTCCTAAATTAATGGGAATGCTTGTAGATTGTGTTACCAATAAAAATCTTGCAAGAGCAAACGAAATCGCAGTTGGACTAATGGGAATACTGGTACTTCAGGCTATTTTCTCTTTTTTCAGGATTTCACTTTTCGTAAATTTTACCGAAAATTCATTATCAAACATTCGTTTCGCTTTATATGAGAACTTGGTAAAGCTGCCAATGTCATTCTACTCGCAAAAACGTGTTGGGGAATTAAACAGTAGAATTAGTGCTGATATTTCGCAATTGCAGGACACATTTACTACAACTATAGCAGAGTTTTTACGTCAGTTTATTTTAATTATCGGAGGATTTGTAATCTTAGGAAGCATTAGTCCAAAACTGACTTTAATGATGCTGGCAATCGTTCCAGTTGTAGCAATTGCAGCCGTAATCTTTGGAAGATTTATTCGTAAATACGGAAAAAAAACACAGGATAAAGTTGCGGAAAGCCAGGTAATTGTTGAAGAAACACTGCAGGGAATAAGTAACGTAAAAGCATTTGCCAACGAATGGTACGAGATTCAGCGTTATAAAAACAAAATCAAAGAGATTGTAAAAATCGCGATCAAAGGCGGTCAATACAGAGGTTATTTTGCTTCGTTTATTATATTATGTCTTTTTGGTTGCGTGGTTGCTGTAGTTTGGTACGGAATTACATTAACTATTAAAGGAGAAGTTGAAGGCGTTGGAGATTTGATCTCGTTTGTTCTTTATACTACTTTTATTGGCGCTTCTTTTGGTGGAATTGCCGAGATGTATGCGCAAATTCAAAAAGCGGTTGGTGCAACCGAGCGTGTTTTTGAATTATTGGAAGAAACTCCGGAAGCAATTAATGCAAATCAGCACGCTTCTATTGAGAAAATAAAAGGAAATGTTGCTTTTAAAAACGTTGCTTTTCATTATCCATCAAGAAAAGAAGTTCAGGTTTTAAAAGATGTTAATTTCTCTGCTGAATTTGGACAAAAAATAGCGATTGTAGGTCCAAGTGGTGCCGGAAAATCTACTATATCATCTTTACTTTTAAGATTTTACGATATCACTTCAGGAGAAATTCTGGTTGACGGAAAAAACATCTACGATTATGATTTAGAAAATCTTCGTGGTAATATGAGTATTGTTCCGCAAGATGTAATTTTGTTTGGAGGGAGTATTAGAGAGAACATTGCTTACGGTAAACCGGATGCTTCAGATGACGAAATTATAGCTGCTGCCAAACAGGCAAATGCATTTAACTTTATAGATGGTTTTCCTGAGAAGTTTGAAACTTTGGTTGGAGAACGTGGAGTTAAATTATCAGGCGGTCAGCGTCAGCGTATTGCGATTGCAAGGGCTTTGCTTAAAAACCCAAGTATTTTGATTCTGGATGAAGCGACGTCGTCTTTAGACAGTGAAAGCGAAAAACTTGTTCAGGAAGCGCTTGAAGTATTAATGGAAGGAAGAACAAGTATTATCATTGCGCACAGATTATCGACTATTAGAAATGCAGATAAGATTCTTGTTTTAGACAATGGAGTAATTACCGAAGAAGGAACGCATCAGGAACTAATCAATCTTGAAAACGGAATCTATAAAAACTTAAGCAACTTACAGTTTAGTAACTCTTAGTTAAATTCCAATTTTTTAAATTCCAAATTTCAATTAAAAACTTTATTTCAAACCCGACAGGTTTTTAAAACCTGTCGGGTTTAATTTTTACGTAACAAAAAAACTCCAATCAAAAGATTGGAGTTTTTTATATGTATAAATTGAATACTAAGAAACTGTGTACTGAACACTATTTCCCTTTTCTTCTTTTACGTTCTGCTTTAATCATAGATAATTCGCGGCTTGTTTGTCCGGCTACCGAAGTATTTTCTTCTGCACGACGAATTAAGTATGGCATAACATCTTTTACAGGACCAAACGGAAGGTATTTTGCAACATTATATCCATTTTCAGCTAAGTTATAACTAATGTTATCACTCATTCCGTATAATTGCCCGAACCAAATTTTGTTATCATTTTTTGCGATACCTTTTTCAGCCATCATTTCCATTAATTTGTATGAACTCAATTCGTTGTGAGTTCCAGCAAAAATGGACATTCTTTCTAAATGCTCTAACATATAATGTACAGCAGCATCGTAGTTTACGTCTGTTGCTTCTTTAGAAACACAGATTGGAGAAACATATCCTTTTTCTTCCGCTCTTTTGTTTTCTTTTTCCATATAAGCACCACGAACTAATTTCATTCCAATATAGAATCCTTCAGCTTTAGCTACTTCATGCAATTTTTTTAAATAATCCAAACGATCCCAACGGTACATTTGCAACGTATTAAATACGATTGCTTTCTCTTTATTGTATTTACGCATCATTTCGGTAACCAAATCATCTGCAGCATCCTGCATCCAGCTTTCTTCACCATCAATTAATAAGGCAACATCTTTTTTATGCGCTTCACTACAAATTTTATCAAAACGAGCTACTACTCTATCCCATTCTGCTTGTTCTGTTGGAGACAAAGTTTGTTTTTCTCCTAATTTTTCATACAACTCAAATCGACCCAAACCAGTTGGTTTAAAAACAGCAAACGGAATAGCGAGTCTTTCTTTTGCAAATTCCACTGTTCTCAATGTCATTTCCAAAGCTGCATCAAATTGCTCTTCTTCCTCTTTTCCTTCAACTGAATAATCTAAAACAGACGATACACCTTTAGTAAACATTTTGTCAACTACAGAAAGGCAGTCGTTTTCGTTGACACCACCACAAAAATGGTCAAAAACAGTTGCTCGTATTAATCCTTCTACTGGTAAATGAGCTTTAATTGCAAAATTAGTTACAGCAGTCCCTATTCTTACTAAAGGCTCACTGTCAATCATTTTGAAAAGAAAATAAGCTCTATCAAGTTCCGTATCACTCTTTAGGGAGAATGCAACTTGTGTGTTATCGAATATCTTTTCCATTAAATTTATTTTTTATGCAAATATATAGAGTGTTTTGAATATTTTTCACTAAATGATATGATATTTTTTCATTTTATCAATCCAACGACAGGTTGAATTATTTTTTTTAACAAAAGTAAGATTTTACTTCTTTTTTTTGATTACTTTTGCAAAAATAATAATCGATTCAAGTATGAAAAGTATTAGTAAAAACCTTGAAAGCATTGCAGACAACATTGTCATCTTATTTGTTGTGGCGCTCTTCTTAATTGATTTTATACCACGCAGTGAAAGTGAAGATATTATTTACTCTCAGTTCTTCTATTTAGCAGGATTAAATTTCATCATTGCTTTATATATATCTTTTAAAGCGAAATTTATAAGTTCTGATATTATAACAACGTTTAAAAAATCATCTGTATTTTGGCTTTTTAGCACTTTTGTAATTTTATGTGGCTTGTCAATTATAACAGCAATCAACACAACGTTGGCAATAGAAAAATTGACAGAGCTTATAATTGCATTCTGTTTGTTAGTTAATTTTACGATGCTCTTAAAAAACAGACTTCATCTTATCCCTAAGATTATTTTAATTATATGTATAGTCGCATTTCTACAATCAGTTATCGAACTATACAATTTTAAAAGGAATTTTGATAAAGTCTCTATTTCCGTTGCTCTTTCAGATTTGGCCGTAAGAACAGGAAATATCAATATTTTGGCTGCGAGTTTAACCATAAAAATTCCATTTTTACTACTAGGTTTCACGCATTATCTAAGAAAAAAGAGAATCTTTTTATTTATTACCCTACTCCTTGTTACAACTACCATTCTTTTAACTGCTGCCAGAACTGCGATTCTGAGTACGATTTTAGTATATGTGCTTTTTATAGTTTATAATTTAAAAATCAATTCATTTAATAAAGCAACTCTTCTAAAAGTAGCAGGCTTAATTATTCCTGTTATAATTGCATTAGGAATAAGCAGTTCAATATTTAAAAAAACAGAAAATAGCCGATATGTTTCGGTAGCGGGAAGGCTTGAGCAGATTAATACTAGTGACGCCTCTGCAAATGCTCGTTTGGTTACCTGGCAAAATACCTTTGAGCTGGCTAAAACAAAACCTTTGACAGGTGTTGGTTTAGGCAATTATAAAATAGAATCTATTCCCTACGAAAAAGAGCAAAATGACAATTCAACTATTTCGCTTCATACGCACAATGATTTTCTTGAACTAATGGCAGAAACTGGTTTTGTAAATGGATTTATTTACATTGCCATGTTTATAATGATTGTTTTCATTAATGCAAAAAGATTTTTCAAATCTGAAGATAGAGAAATTCAGTCTCTCGCCATGCTAACCTTGATGGCTACTGTAGTTTACGGAATGGATGCGCTATTAAACTTCCCGATGTTTAGAGCTACGATGTTGATTTTTTTATGCATCATTATAATCTTTACTATAATTAATGTAGCCCCTACAAAGAACAGCGATGAGAAATTGATAAAAAATAACTTCTATTGGCTTTTTGCAATAGTAAGTGCTGGAACAATTTATTTTGCCTTTTTAGGATACAAAGCGTCTGGTTTAGAATATTTAATCAAAAAAGACGATGGCAATGGATATAAGAATGCTGTGCTTACAGGTGATGAAGTAATTAACAGTATTCCAAAATTCAAGAACACGCTTACAACAGCCGAATCTTTTTATGAATACGCGGCTATTTATTACTACAATGAAAATAAGATGGATCAGTCTTTAAAATACTTGACAAAAGCAGATAAGATAAACCCCTATTTTGGAAGAATTCTTTTTTATAAAATGCTTATTGCTAATAAAAAAGGCAATATAGACAGTGCTTTTGTTTACGGTAAACAAGCTTTTTATATGCGTCCGAGAAATATTAATTTTTATACGATGTCGCTTCAGTTTGCACGAGCAAAAAACGATACAACAGAGATTTTCAAAGAGCATCGTCTGTTTACAAAATACAGAAATATTCCGCAGGCGTGGGATCTGGCGGCCACCGAACTTAAAAATGCCAATTACGATAACAACAAACTTCTTAATTTTTTAGATAAAGGAATAAAGCAATTTCCTAATGATAGTACGCTTTTGGAGAAAAAAAGCAACATAATATCTGTGGAGTATATTGGTAAAGCTCAAGCTTTCTTAAATGCAAAGAACAAAGAAAAAGCATTAGAATTTTACAATAAAGCCCTTAAAGCTGATCCCAAAAATGCGGATATCATGCAGTATCTAGGCTTTTTTTATTATAACGCAGGAGATTATAAGCAATCTGCAAATTATTTCTTGAAGGCATTAGAGCTTAGAGAATTTAACAACGGAAGAACAGAATTTTTTATCGCAAACTGTTATCTCTATCTAAAAGATAAAGTAAATGCCTGCAAATATTATGAGATTTCCAACTCCAAAAACTTTCCGGACGCAAAGCAACAACTCATTCAAAACTGCAAATAGAACTTTGATTAATAAAAAGGGATCTGATAAGAAAGAAAATTCTTTATCAGATCCCTTTTTGCATTGATTTTTTAAACAATAATAGAGAGATTTAGAATATTTTTTAGTTAAAAATGCCTTATTTTTGTGCTTTCAATTAACTAAAAGAACTATGCAATCTATTCAAGCCAATAATTATTTCGTACATTTTAACCAAAATGCTTACGAAGCATTAAACAAACATTTAAGAGATACAAAATACTCTAAATTATTTATTATTGTAGATAATGATACAAATGAGTATTGCTTACCTAAGTTCTTGCCTTTACTTGAAACGGATTTAAATATCGAAATTATAGAATTTGAAGCTGGTGAAGCAAATAAAAATATAGAAACCTGTATTCAGATCTGGAACGTACTTACTGAACTTGGTGCCGACAGAAAATCGCTTGTGATTAATCTTGGTGGCGGTGTTGTTACAGATTTGGGAGGTTTTGTGGCTTCGACTTTCAAAAGAGGAATGGATTTTATCAATATACCTACTACCCTATTATCTATGGTTGACGCTTCTGTTGGAGGAAAAACCGGAGTTGATCTGGGAAATCTTAAAAATCAAATCGGAGTAATCAATGTTCCGCAAATGGTTTTGATCAATACACAATACCTGGAAACATTACCACAAAGCGAAATGAGATCGGGACTGGCAGAAATGCTAAAACACGGACTTATATATGATGCCGCTTATTGGAAACAGTTTTTAAATCTAAATGCAATTGATTATACCTTTTTGGATGAATTGATTTACCGTTCGGTCGAAATAAAGAACGAAATCGTAATTCAGGATCCAACAGAAAAGAATATTAGAAAAGCATTGAATTTCGGACATACCTTAGGACATGCCATAGAAGGATACTTTTTAGAAAGTGAAACCAAAACAACTTTGCTGCATGGTGAAGCGATTGCTATTGGAATGATTTTGGAAAGTTACATTTCATTGCATAAAAATTTAATATCTTCAGAAGAATATACAGAGATTAAAACGGCTATTAAAAGCATTTATGACGATGTAAAAATCGAAGAAAATGACATTGATCCGATACTTGAACTTCTTATTCACGACAAAAAAAATGAGTATGGTTTAATTCAGTTTGCCCTTATTGAAGGAATCGGGAAAATTAAAATTAACCAATCTGTTGAAAATAAATTGATTCTAGACGCGTTTCAGGATTATAAATCTTAAACTTTTTTTAATCAAAAGCATTGCTTTAGGTATATATTATTTTTTACATTTGCCACAATGAAAACAAACAATAAACAAAGACAATTTAGTTCTTATAGAAACCGTCTCAACAGTTCTTTACTTAGAATGTTGAACCGTTTTTATAATAGTAAAAGTCCGTTCTGTTTTGATGTTTTCCAATGCTCAAAAGCAGAACACGAAAAACTGCAAATTATATTTGCGAATATTAGAGTTTGAATTTTAGTTTTAGCGCCAAATCACTAAAAATAAAAATTACAAATAAAAATATTTAAATATAAATGAATACAAAATATTCTGATCTAATTAATCAAACATATTACTTTCCACAAGAGGAATTTAAACTTAATAAAGACAATCTTCAATTTCATAATATCGATTTAATGAAATTGGTTGAACAATATGGTACACCTTTAAAGTTTACTTATTTGCCCCAGATTTCTGAAAACATCAATAAGGCGAAATCCTGGTTCAGAAAATCAATGGAAAAAAACAAGTACGAAGCAAAATATTACTATTGCTATTGTACAAAAAGTTCTCATTTTGAATATATTATGAATGAGGCTTTCAAGAATAACATTCACATAGAAACATCATCAGCATTTGATGTTAATATTGTGGAGAATTTATTAGAAAATGGTAAAATCAACAAAAGTACTTATGTAATTTGTAATGGTTTTAAAAGAGATGAATACATTAATAATATTGCACGATTAATCAATAACGGACATAAAAATACTATTCCGATTATTGATAATTATGAAGAATTAGATTTACTTCAGTCAGAAATTAAAGGAAAATTCAAAATTGGAATCCGTATTGCTGCCGAAGAAGAGCCTAAATTTGAGTTTTATACTTCAAGATTAGGAATTGGATACAAAAACATAGTTTCGTTTTACAAAAAACAAATTCAGGAAAACGATAAATTAGAGCTTAAAATGCTTCACTTTTTTATCAATACCGGAATCAACGATACATCATACTATTGGAATGAGCTTGTAAAATGTATTAAAGTATACATTGCATTAAAAAAGGAATGCCCTACTCTTGATGGATTGAACATTGGAGGTGGTTTCCCAATTAAAAACTCACTTGCTTTTGAGTACGATTATCAATATATGATTGATGAAATTATCAATCAGATTAAAATAGCTTGTGATGAAGCAGAAGTAGATGTTCCGAACATTTTTACAGAATTTGGTTCATTTACAGTTGGAGAAAGCGGTGGCGCCATCTATCAGATTTTGTATCAAAAACAACAAAATGACAGAGAGAAATGGAATATGATCGATTCATCTTTTATTACCACTTTGCCAGATACATGGGCTATAAACAAACGTTTTATTATGCTGGCAATTAATCGCTGGAATGACACATACGAGTGGGTTTTATTAGGAGGACTTACTTGTGATAGTGACGACTATTACAATTCAGAACAAAATATGAATGCGATTTATTTGCCTAAATACAACAAAGAAAAGCCACTTTATATTGGTTTCTTTAATACTGGTGCGTATCAGGAAACTATTGGAGGTTACGGAGGTTTACACCACTGTTTGATTCCGCAGCCTAAACATATTCTAATTGACCGTGATGAAAATGGAATTTTAGCAACAGAAGTTTTCTCAGAACAACAAACTTCTGATGATGTGTTGAAGATTTTAGGTTACAAGAAAAAAATGTAAAAATAAAACTGCAAAATAAATGTTAATTTCTAGAAAAATTATTAATTTGCAGTATCAGTTAAAAAAGGTTAAAAGCTTTTAATTCAAAAAAAAATAAAAAAACAAAGGAAATGAAAGGACCAATCAGTCAGTTTATTGAAAAACATTATTTACACTTTAATTCTGCTTCGTTAGTAGATGCAGCCAAAGAATACGAACAACAATTAGCCAATGGCTCAAAAATGTTGGTAAGTATGGCTGGAGCGATGAGTACTGCAGAAATTGGTAAAATTTTTGCGGAAATAATTAGACAAGATAAAGTACAAATTATTTCATGTACTGGAGCCAATCTAGAAGAAGATATCATGAATTTAGTAGCGCACTCTCACTACGAGAGAGTTCCTAACTACCGTGATTTGACACCAGAAGACGAATGGGCTTTACTTGAAAGAGGACTAAACCGTGTTACAGATACTTGTATCCCTGAACATGAAGCATTTAGACGTTTACAAAAGCATATCTACAAAATCTGGAAAGATGCTGATGATAAAGGAGAAAGATATTTTCCACATGAATTCATGTACAAAATGTTATTATCCGGTGTTTTAGAAGAATACTACGAAATTGACTTAAAAGACAGCTGGATGTATGCCGCTGCCGAAAAAAATCTTCCAATTATTGTTCCTGGATGGGAAGACAGTACAATGGGAAATATTTTCGCATCATACGTAATTAAAGGAGAATTGAAAGCTTCTACAATGAAATCTGGTATTGAATATATGACTTTCCTTGCAGATTGGTATTCAAAAAACAGTCAAAACGGAATTGGTTTCTTCCAAATTGGTGGTGGTATTGCAGGAGATTTCCCTATCTGTGTTGTACCAATGTTATACCAGGATATGGAAATGCATGATGTTCCTTTCTGGAGTTATTTCTGCCAAATTTCAGATTCAACAACTAGTTACGGTTCATATTCAGGAGCTGTTCCAAACGAGAAAATCACTTGGGGTAAATTAGACATTAAAACCCCTAAATTTATTATAGAATCGGATGCTACAATTGTTGCACCGTTAATTTTTGCCTATTTATTAGATTTATAGTATATTTTTATGAAAAGAGTTATAGTAGACTACGCTAAATTGACCAACGAAATTTTAAATCTTTTGGTTGAGAAATTTCCTGATGGTTATGACGATTCGGATGTTATCCGTTTTAGAAACGCTAAAAACGAATTAGTAGAAGCTGTTGAAGTTCGTACTGAAGATACTATTTATTTAGTAAAAATTAGTACTAAGCTTGCTGACAGAATCGAAAATTATGATGAAGACGATGACATGGATCTTGATGTAGACACAATCGAACCAGTTAAAGGCCTTGATCTTGATGATGATGCAGATGACGACGATGATGATGACAATCAGGATAAACCGGACAGCGATGGTGGAGACGATGACGATGATGAAGACAAAGATGCAGATGATGTTGCCGACGAAGATGATGAAGACGATGAAGATTAATCATTCTTTTTAAATATAGAAAAGGAACTCAATTCGAGTTCCTTTTTTTATTTTACAGAAGTATTTAAAATTATAAGAATTTTACTATATTTATTGAATTCATTTTCTTCAGTAAACAATTAACTATATGACTTCAGAATTATTACATGCCAAGCTAAAAGAAAATTTCGGTTTCGAAAAATTCAGACCCAATCAGGAAACTATTATAACTACCATTTTCTCAGGTCAGGATACATTAGCAATTATGCCAACCGGAGGTGGTAAATCAATATGTTTTCAATTGCCAGCACTTTTGTTGCCTGGAATTACAATTGTTATATCCCCTTTGATTGCCTTGATGAAAGATCAGGTTGATAGTTTAAAAACCAACGGAATAGCAGCATGTTATATTAACAGTAGTCAGTCTGCAGAAGAGCAGCAATATTATATCGACAATTTAAAATCAAATAATTTCAAACTTGTTTATATTGCTCCCGAAAGTTTATCTTATTTAGACACTATTTTTAATCAATTAACAATCAGCTTGATTGCTATAGATGAGGCACATTGTATATCATCCTGGGGTCATGACTTTAGACCGGCTTACACCAATTTAGGATATTTAAAAAACCGCTTCCCTTCTACTCCGGTTCTCGCACTAACTGCAACTGCAGACAAAGCAACCCGTGTGGATATTGCGAATCAATTAAATTTAAAAAATCCGAAAATATTTGTCGCTTCATTTGATCGTAAAAATCTAAGTCTGGAAGTTCGTCCGGCTTTAGACCGTGTAAAACAAATTGTAGATTTTGTAGAAAATAAGCCTAATGAATCCGGGATAATTTATTGCTTAAGCAGAAAAACAACAGAGGAACTGGCAGAGAAATTAAGCAACAAAGGAATTTCGGCAAAAGCTTATCATGCAGGATTAGATAATAAAGTTCGTTCGAAAACACAGGATGAATTCATTAATGACGAATGTCAGGTTGTTTGTGCGACCATTGCTTTCGGAATGGGAATTGATAAATCGAATGTTCGTTGGGTAATTCATTACAATCTCCCAAAAAATATTGAAGGCTATTATCAGGAAATTGGTCGTGCCGGTCGGGATGGATTGCCTGCTGAAACTGTTTTGTTTGAAAGTTATGCCGATGTAATTCAATTGCAGAAATTTGCTTCTGAAGGATTGAACTCAGATGTGCAGCTTGCAAAATTGGATCGTATGAAACAATACGCTGATGCATTAAGCTGTAGAAGAAAAATTCTGTTGTCTTATTTTGGAGAACTAGTTACGGAAAATTGTGGCAACTGTGATATCTGTAATAATCCGCCAACATTTTTTGACGGAACAGTTTTAGCACAAAAAGCATTATCGGCAATTACCAGATTACAGGAATCTGAGCCTCTGGCAGTAATTGTAGATTTTTTGCGCGGCTCGAGAAACGCGTATATCTACGAAAAAAATTATCAAACGCTAAAAACGTACGGAATTGGCGCTGACATTTCGTGGTACGACTGGAATCAATATTTAATTCAGTTGATTAATCTTGGATACTGCGAAATTGCGTTTCATCAGCATAATAAAATTTTACTGACTCCTTTTGCTAAAAAAGTTCTCTTCGAGAACGAAAAAGTAAAACTGACAACAGTCGTTAAAAAAGTAATTGACAAAAATGAAATAAAACAAGAGAAAGCCAAAGCTACCAAAAATTCTCTTTTTGAAACGTTGCGAAAATTACGCTATGAAATTGCGCAGGAAGAAGAAGTTCCGGCTTATGTAATTTTTAGTGATGCATCATTAAGGCAGATGGAAATTTTGAGACCAATGACTGATGATGAGTTTTTAGCAGTTGAAGGTGTTGGTAAAGCAAAACTGGAAAAATACGGATCTGATTTTATAAATGCGATAACAGAATTTTACAGAAACAAATCTGTTGTTAAAAAGGAAAAAAAAGGCAGCACTTATAATAAAACTTTAGAATTATTTGAAAACGGAATTTCTGTAGAAGAAATTGCCGAAAGAAGAAATATTAGTCAGACAACTGTAATTTCGCATTTAGCCAAATTATATGTTGATGGACATAATTTAGATTTAAGTCAGTTTGTTTCTGATGATGAAATTATCAGAATTGAAAAAGCTCAAATTGAATTAGAAAAACCAAATGCCTTAAAACCGTATTTTGATTATTTCGAAGAAAAAATGTCTTACGATAAAATTAGATTTGGTTTGGCATTTATTGAGCGAAAATTTCAAATTAAGTAATTTTTTGTCATTTCGATTCCGAAGCTTCTGGAGAGAAATTGCACACGAAACTCGATATAGATTGGGGTTTTTAAAATAGATTACCTTTTTATCAAAACCACATATTTTATAAAAACTAACAAACCCGACAGGTTTTTAAAACTTGTCGGGTTTACTTATTCTATAAATTGAAAATCTTATAAATATCTTTCCTTAAAAACTTTTTGATGATGCTTTTGATGTCCGATAATTACAAAACCCAAAGCACGAACAGAAATTTGATTGTTTGAAGCCGTTCCAATTCGTTTAAGTTGTTCTTCAGATAAACTCTTGTAAAACAATAAATTTGAATGTCTTAACGCCGAAAGTTCAGTTAATAAATCCTGAATACTTCTTCCGTTTGAATTAGTGCTGTTTGCATAATCATCCTCTTCAAAACTTGGCAAAGGTGTTTTGTCATTTCTCGAAAAACGCAAAGCACGATAAGCAAAAATTCGTTCGCAATCTATGATATGCTGAATAATATCTTTAATTGTCCATTTTCCTTCAGCATAACGATAGTCAAATTTATCCATAGGGATATCCTGAACAAATCGGATAAAAGCATGAAGAGAAACTTCTAATTCTTCAATTAGATTTACATTTCCTGCTTCTTTAATATAATTTGCAAATCCGCCGGAATATTCATTTTCTGATAATTGATCTGAATTCATTTCTTTTATTTTTTAAGCTGAGTTTCTACTAGCGTTTGTATTTCCAAAAAGAGATCGGGTTACGATTTTTTCATAAACTTTAATCAAGTCTTCGTTTCCGGAATTATCTTTATTTAACTCATTAATTCTTAATAACGCATATTGTTGTATTGTTAACAATGGCAACACAATACGTTCTCTTATTTGTATCGATGCTATACCGTCAGGATAATTTTCCATTAAGGTTTTATGATCTGCAATTTTAAGTAAAAGACGTTTTGTTTCTGAAAACTCATCGTAGATAATTTGCCAGAATTCACCAAATTCAGGGTCATTTTTCATGTAAGCAGTTAATGGCAAAAATGATTTTGCCAAAGACATCATACTGTTTTCAAGCAAAGTTTTAAAGAATAATGAATTGTGGTATAAATCACTTACTTTATCCCATTGTCCGCTTTCTTCAAAATATCTTAAGGCAGAACCAACTCCAAAAAATCCTGGTACATTTTGTTTTAACTGACTCCATGATCCTACAAACGGAATCGCTCTTAAGTCTGCAAAATCAAGAGATTCTGATTTACTTCTTTTAGAAGGACGGCTTCCGATATTGGTTTTAGAATAATATTTAAGCGTACTCATTTTTTCCAGGTAAGGAATAAACTTTGGATGATTCTTAAAACTTAAATATTTCTCATATCCTAAATCGGCTAATTGGTTTAGAATTTGAGTTTCATCTGCAGAAAGCTCATTTTTCTCTTTTCCAAAAACCTGATTGGTAACACCGGCACTTAATAAGTTCTCAATATTATATCGGCAAGAATCCAGAGTTCCAAAATTAGAACTAATAGTTTGACCCTGCACTGTAATCTGAATCTCGTTATTTTCGATTTTTGGACCTAGCGAAGCGTAAAATTTATGCGTTTTTCCTCCTCCACGTGCTGGTGGTCCACCACGTCCGTCAAAGAAAATAGCTTTTATTCCGTACTTTCTTGAAATTTCAGTCAAACAAATTTTTGCCTGATAAATACTCCAGTTCGCCATTAAATATCCACCATCTTTGGTACCGTCAGAAAAGCCTAACATGATTGTTTGTTTGTTTCCTCTGGCCTGCAAATGTTTAGAATATTCCGGATTTGTATACAATTGCTCCATGATTTCATGTGCATTTTGTAAATCGTCAACCGATTCAAAAAGCGGAATAATATCTACTGATGGATTTTCCCATTCATTCAGACGAATCATGGCAAAAGTTTCCATTACATTTAATGCACTTTCGTTATTACTAATAATGTAACGATTTGCTCCTTCTTCACCATTATTTTCCTGAATGGTTTTAATTGCCTGAACAGATTCTAAAGTAGATCTTGTAATTTCGTTTTCAAAATCAGCAGGATTTAATTTTCCTTTTACTTTTGATAAAACAGCGATTTTTTCATTTTCAGTTAAATCGTAGTAATTCTGAGGAAAAACTGTTGAACCTGAATTCAGATAATAACTCACCACATCTTTGAATACTGCATTGTGAATTTTACTATTCTGACGAATATCTAAAGTTGCAAAGTGAAATCCGAATAAATTGATTTTTACTAAAAGTGCCTCCAACTCATCTAAATATAATGATTGATGTTTTTCGACAATTATAGTTCTAATCTTGTTTAACTGTGTTAATAATTCATCCAAAGTGATATAGATTTCACCTTTAGAATAAAAAACAGAACGATAAAGTTTATGTTCAAGTTCTGCTACCAAAGTATCTACATCTGCGAAAGTTAGCTTGCGTTTTAATTTTCTCATTTCAACGTAATAGCATTTCAAAATAGAAGTACGTAAACGTTCTGCAACTTTAAGCGTTATTTCGGTAGTAACAAAAGGATTTCCGTCACGGTCACCTCCTGGCCAGAAACCAAGTTTAATTAATTGATTCTGAATGGCATTTCCGTTAAGTATATTTTTTTGAAGATAATGTACAATTTCTCCAGATGTTTCGTAAAATACATTTTCAAGATACCAGATCAAACTTACCGCCTCGTCATAAGGATTTGGCTTTACATTTTGAATGAAAGGTGTTTTTCCTAATTGTGCAAGTAATTGTTTAATTTCTAATAAATTGTTTTGACGAATCGCTTCAGTCAAATCATTTATAATACCTAAAACCGGTCCTGGATAAAATTGTGTTGGGTGTGCCGTTAAAACTGTTCTAACGTTGAAATTTTCCAGAAACTCGCTCAGTTCGTCATCTTTTTCCTTTGCATCCGACTTTTCTTTGATATCACGCAAAGATCCACGTCCTTCCATATTATTAACTTCAGGAAAAGCAGCATCTTCGATTGCATCAAATAAAACAATTTGACGCTCTATATATTGAATAAATCGAAACATAAGATCGATTTTTTCTTTTTCAGAGGCATTATTCAGAAATTTATTTGAGAAAAAATCAAATATTTCTTTTGGTGTTTCTTGTTTTTTAAAACCCGTTTCGCAAGTTTCTGTAAATAATGGAAGTAATACTCCGGTATTATCAATAGAATCAAATGGTAATGTTATAAATACACTATTGTAAATGTGGTATTTAGAGAGAACGTCCTGATTGAAACGTTCAATTTTTGGTAACGTGTACATAATTGTGTTGTAGTTGGTTGGTTAATAGGTCATAAAAAAACCCCAAGAATAAACTTGAGGTTATATTTTATAATATAGCATTCAAGAAAATATTACATATTTTTAAAAATAGTATGCATCAAACGCTTCTTATCGTTTATACTTTCTTCTAATGAAATCATTGTTTCTGTTCTGTAAACACCTTCAATGTCATCAATCATAAAGATAACTTCTTTTGCGTGCTTAGTATCTTTTGCTCTGATTTTGCAAAAAATGTTGAACTTACCTGTTGTTACAGAAGCAACTGTAACGAAAGGAATTTGGTTGATTCTCTCTAAAACAAATTTTGTTTGAGACGTATTATTAAGGAATACACCCACATAAGCAATAAATGAATACCCTAATTTATCATAATCTAAGGCTAATGAAGATCCCATGATAATTCCGGCATCCTCCATCTTTTTTACTCTAACATGTACTGTTCCAGCAGATATCAATAGTTTTTTTGCAATGTCAGTAAACGGAACTCTCGTATTGTCTATTAACATATCTAAAATCTGGTGATCTACTTCATCTAAACGAAATTTACTCATAATTCTTTAATTAATATTACTAATTGCTATTACAAAGTATAAAAATATATATAAAAAACAACAAATTCACATAAAAATTAACTTTTTATCAATCCGTTAACAAATTTAACATTTTTATTTAAATAAAAATCTGCTTTTTGATTCACTTTTGGCAAATTACCGTAATCATCAGAATATTCCGCTTCTTTGGCATCATATTCAAAATGTCCGAAATAATTTTCTAATTCGCCCACTTCAACTATATAAGCGTTAAAGTGAATCTTATTTTCAATCAATTCTTCTTTGTATTGTGCGACAAAATTCGTAATAATTTCGATACCATCATAATTTATTTTGACATTTTTATACATAAAATCATAAAAAACGACTTTATTTTGTGAAATATTCAAATAATCTTGAATTCTATTATCAACTAAATCGTTTGCGGAAAGTAATTCGAAGCTTGTGAAAAGTGAGAAAAATAAGAACTTTCGGGTGATTTCGCGCTCGTAATCGCCTGCATAATGCCCTGCTTCAAATAATATTGTCGGAACTCCTAAAAATTGAAAAGTATCACCTATACAATTGATATTAAATGAATCATCAAATCGACCAATCTGACCTGGAATGTGTTTTTGCAATTCGTCATTGATTCCTGCAATCAGATTTATGGCTTTTAATCTGTTTTCATTTATCTCACGTTCTTCATTATAGGATGGAGCTAAAAACGATAAAGTAGCCGGTTTTCCAGTATCGCCTGCGCCAAAAATTGTTCTTTGATCATGTAGATTAAAACAATAATCAGGTTTTAATTTTTCAAAAACATTTCTTAGTACGTTACTTTCGGGCTGTGTCAGGTTTTGAGAATCTCTATTCAAGTCGACTTTGTTAGCGTTCTCACGAGTATAAAGTCTGGCTCCGTCAGGATTTAAGATTGGAATACATAAAAAAGTAAAAGTAGAAAGCATTTTTTCTGCAATTTCAGATTTACCATTTAAGACATTAATAAAGTCAAAAAGTGCTTTTGTGGTCGTGCTTTCGTTACCATGCATTTGCGACCATAAATAAATACGCGTTTTTCCTGTACCAATTTCGTAACTATATATAGGTTCTCCTAAAACTGATTTCCCAATAATCTGAACTTGATTGTTGGTATTTAATCTGTCTAATATTGGTTGAATATGATCTAAAGTTAAGTAACGACCAGCGATCGAATCTTCTTTGTATTGGCTAAATAATTCTTCTAAATTCATTATGTTTCGATTAGTTTACAAAAGTAAACATCTTTAGTTTTACAAATGTAAACAATTAAAATTAATGAAAATTTAGAAATGTAAACAGGATAAACAGGGAATTTCCTTCTCTTAATAATACATTGATTGACAAAAGTTAATTCTTAAATTTTAAATATTTAAATATCAGTATTTCAATGTTTTAAATGTATTAGTATAAAGCTTTACTTTGCTTTTATTTTAATTAATTGCTGGGTTTAGAACACTATAATTGCTTATTAAATTCATTTTAGTTACATTTGTAAACAATATAATTTTGAACTACAATTTACAATGGTAAACATCGATGATTTTGTAAAACGTCTTGAAAGTATTCTGGATTATTACGGTTTAAACGCTTCTTCTTTTGCCGATAAAATTGGCGTGCAAAGATCCAGCATGTCGCACCTACTCTCTGGCAGAAACAAACCAAGTCTTGATTTTGTAATGAAAATTTTAGATGTTTTTCCTGAAGTAGATTTGTACTGGATTTTAAATGGAAAGGGAAGTTTTCCAAAACAAGAAAATGAAAATGTAATATTGAACTCAGAAGGTTCTTCTTCTGAAATTAAAAATATACCCTACTCTACTCCTTTCACTGAAAATTTTGCAGGACAAGATTTATTCTCTCAAATAAATGAGGAACCTGAAAAACCTTCGATAAAAAAAACAGAACAGAATAAAAGCTCCAACTTAAACTCTGAAGAAGGAGAAATCGAAAAAATTATATTTTTCTATAAAGATGGAACTTTTAAAGTGTATACACCCTGATTTAGAATTTTGCCGTATTTGAAAAATTTTAAAAATATTTTTCGTTTAAGCGATTCTCACGAGATGTAAAAAAGATTGAAATTTTAGTACTGCAAACCATTTTCAGGGATTTTACCTTTTACACCTTTATAGTGCTCTTTTAAAACCTCGAAGTCTGCATCATAATTCCCTGTTGGATAAAATGGTTTTCCTAAATTAACTTCTTTCTTGCCCCAATCAAAAGCTACGGGAACAATGGGAACATTTGCTTTTAAGGCAATATAATAAAAACCGGTTTTTAATTCTTTAACTCCTTTTCGTGTTCCTTCTGGCGCAACTGCTAAACGGAAAACTTCTTTGCGATCAAAAATTGCCGCAATTGAATCTACTTTATTTAATCCGCCTGAACGATCCAGAGGTTCACCACCAACATTTTTAAAGTAATAATTAAAAGGAAAACGGAATAATTCTTTCTTACCAACCCAATTCATTTCTAAACCAGAAATTCCGCGGGTAAAAATACCAAGATAAAAATCATGATTACTAGTGTGTGGCATAACCATCAATACACACTTCTTTACTTCTGCATTTTCCAATCCTACTATCTTCCAGCCCATTAGCTTGAAAAAGATGAATTTGTATAATTGTTTCTTCATTTAAATTTGATATTTCATGCAAAATAAAAGATTTAAAATGGTATTTTTGAGTAAAAGCACTACAAAATGATTCAAAAACTCTTCAGTTATTTTATTCCAGTAAAAATATTCAAAAAAAAGTCCGCAAGAAGTAAAGTGATTGAAGTTACCTGGGCAAATGGAGAACTGGTTTTAGATTCTGAAAATACAAATTACTCCTACGGAAGTCTGCAGCGTATATTAAGGTATGGTCTTCGAAATATTGGTTATAAAAATATTATCGATATGAATCATATTTTGCTTTTAGGTGTAGCTGGCGGAAGTGTTATAAAAACCCTCGTTGATGAAATTGCTTATAAAGGAAAAATTACGGGAGTCGAAATAGATCCTGATATGATTGAAATCGCAAATAAGTATTTTGATTTAAATAAAATTCAGCAATTGGAAGTCGTTATAGATGACGCTTTTGAATTTGTTTTGAAAACCAAACACAAATACGATTTAATTATTATTGATATTTTTGAAGATATTAAAATGCCCAATTTTTTGTTTGAAAGCTTCTTCAGTGCACATATTTGCTCACTTTTAAGCAATAAGGGATTTGTTCTTTTTAATACCATGATTTTAGATGAAACACACAATATAAGAAATCGTAAGTACGTTTCAGAAATAAACACTAAATTGTTTGCCGCTAAAATGCTGCCCCGCATTGAAGTTCATAACGAATTAATAATTATTGAAAAAGTAGTCTAAACTTAACCTTTATGAAAACCCTTGCCTCTATTTTAAACGCCTTACCACCTACTAAAGTTATCGATTCAAGTATTGATTTTTCTAAATATATTCCATTAGATTTATCAGTCACCAACCAGGAATTGGTTAAAAGTAATCCTGAAAATGCAAAAGAATTTGAAGAATTTATTTCCAATTATTTAAAAAAGAACAATGCCGAAGTCGCTTTTGGCGGATATATAGAAGGACGGACTTTGTATAAAAGAAGTACCATTTTTAGAAATAACTCAGTTCCGGAACGCAACATTCATATTGGCCTGGATTTATGGACAAAAGCAGGAACATCTGTTCTAGCGCCACTTGACGGAAAAGTTCATAGTTTTAAAAACAACATTGGTTTAGGCGACTATGGGCCAACAATTATTCTGGAACATGAAATTGAAGAGGAAAGATTTTATACTTTATATGGACATTTATCGTTAGAAAGTATTGAAGATTTAGCGGTTGGTCAGTTTTTCAAAAAAGGAGAACAAATCGCTACGATGGGTCAAGCAGCTGTAAATGGCGATTATGCCCCTCATTTACATTTTCAGATCATACAAAACATTCAGGATTATGTCGGGGATTATCCTGGAGTATGCAATACAAGTGACCTTAATTTTTATATTGAAAACTGCCCCGACCCAAACTTATTATTAAAAATAACATAAATAGTTATGAAGAAAGCAGGATTGATTATATGTTTGTTACTCTTAATTGGATGTAAATCGAAAACAGTAAGCAGAGATACTGATGATTTGAAAATTAAGAAAGTAGATGTTTCTGATGTTAACTCAAATCAGCAAAAGAAAGCCTATGAATTAGGTAAACGCGTATTAGAAACCTGCAATACTTCTAAGTTTAAACCATTTAATGAAACCGAAGTAACAAAGTCGGTAATGGAAAATACTACAGAAGAAAGATTAACCAAGACCTGTCAACGTTTTAGACAGTATTACGGAAGTTTTATTGATTTGAAATTAGATGGAGTTTACAAAACCAAACAAGAAGTAATTTATCGTTACCATGCTTTATACAGTAAAAAGGTAGCCAACAAAGAACTTCGCATTTTTGTAGACGAAAACAATTTGATTTCTGCAATAAAATCAATGGATTGGGATGAAAAATTTGATTCAAAAATAAACGAATAAAAAAATCTGCTCTATGAATTTAAAATTATCACTACTTATTTTACTTTTAATTTCTACGTTTGCCAATGCTCAGGAAACCATGACAATCAAAGGCTCTCAGTCTTTTCATGCTACACAAAGCTATACTTTTATTTGCGAAAAGTATGTTTTAACAGGAGAAGCAAATGTTCAGATTGCCAAAACAGATAAAGGTGGTGTTTTAAAATTGACCATAGCAACATCAGATGATAAAGCCAAAATTGCAGGAGGTCTATATGTAGATTTAGCAAACGGAGATGTAATTCCGTGTGTAGATAAAAATGTAAAAGAATCTGCAGACGGAAAAACTACAGCGTATTATTACTTCACTCCGGCAGAAATGAATAAATTAAAAAAGAATGATATCTATGCGATCAGGTTTATCATTGCAGGAAATACAAGTGCTTTTGGCAATCAAACCGGATATTTTACGGCAGTAAACAAAATGAACTATTTTTCAACGGCATACGATAAATCTAAAAAAAGTTTTGATACAGCAAAAGAAATAAGTGTACTATAAAGAAATATTTTAAACTAATAAGTCTTATATTTATGGTTAAATCTATTTTTAATGAACGCAAACGAAACTTTAATCGCCAAATTCTATACCGCTTTTGCAAACGCTGATGCCAAAACAATGAGCGAATGTTACCATCCAAAAGTCCATTTTATTGATCCCGCTTTTGGTTTATTAAAAGAAGATCAGGTATCTAAAATGTGGGAAATGCTTCTTTTAAAAAGTAAAGGAAATTTAAAAATCGAATTTTCAGATATCAAAGCAGATGAATTTTCAGGATCTGCACAATGGATCGCAACTTACAATTTTTCTAAAACCAATAGAAAAGTAATCAATAAAATCAGAGCCGAATTTATTTTTCAGGATGGATTGATCATCAAGCATACAGATAATTTTGATGTCTGGAAATGGTCAAAACAAGCCTTTGGGCCAACAGGTTATTTATTGGGATGGACAGGATTCTTTCAGAAAAAAATCCAGGAACAAGCGTTGTTGTCCCTTAATAAATTTCAGGAATCCAAGTAAGATTCCTGAAATTAACAGAATCTATTCTGTCATTTGCGAGTTGCAAATAATATAAAATGTTTTGCCCTTGCTAATTAATCTAATACTAGTGTTATAAATCTGAATAACAATGAAAGAACTTGTACACAAAAAATTAAATCAATTACAAGCAACAGCAATCTGCGGAAACGATATTAGTTCCTCCTGTTTGTACGTATCGGCACTTACTATTTTGTATGCCGGACAGTATGCCTGGATTTCCCTTTTAATAGTAGCAGTCGTTTTATATTTATTCAGAAAAATTTATGGTGAAGTCGTTGGTGCAATTCCATTAAATGGAGGTGCTTACAATGTATTGCTAAATACTTCTACCAAACGTTTGGCATCATTGGCAGCCACATTAACAGTTTTGTCCTATATGGCAACAGCCGTTATTTCTGCTTCAGAAGGAATGCATTATCTGCACGGAATTTTCGAAGGTCTAAACGTAACCATTGCGACAGTCTTAGTTTTAATTCTTTTTACTTTCCTCGCTATTTTAGGAATTGGAGAATCTGCTTTTGTGGCAGTTATCATTTTTGTGACCCATATTGCAACTTTAAGCCTTTTGGTTTTAGCCTCCTTATGGTTCGTTTTAAATAATGGATTAGACACATTTCATCTCAATTGGCAAACGCCTATTGCGTACGGAAGCATAAAAACAGCCTTATTTTTAGGATTTTCTGCTGCAATGCTTGGAATATCCGGGTTTGAAAGTTCTGCTAATTTTGTAGAAGAACAAGAACCAGGTGTTTTTCCAAAAACCTTACGTAACATGTGGGGACTTGTTAGTTTCTTCAATCCTGTAATTGCCATTTTGTTAATCAGTATAATTCCGCTTACACAAGTTGGAGAAAATAAAGAATCACTTTTAGCCTTTTTAGGAGAAACAACCGGAGGATCATGGCTGGCATGGCTTATTTCTATTGATGCTGTTTTGGTACTTTGTGGTGCAGTTTTAACCTCATTTGTTGGTGTTTCCGGATTGTTAAACCGAATGACATTAGATCGTATTCTTCCTAATTATTTTTTAAAACAAAACAAAAGAGGTTCACATTACAGAATTGTAATTAGTTTTTTAATCCTTTGTATTTCGGTGCTTTTTGCCACAAACGGACATTTAGAATCACTTGCCGGAGTTTACACTTTTTCTTTTCTGGCTGTAATGGCATTGTTCGGAATAGGTAATTTGTTGCTTAAATTCAAACGCCGAAAATTACCAAGACCAGAACGCGCTCGCGGAATTAGCGTTGTAATTGCAGTTCTTTTTATCATTGCAGCTTTCATCGGAAACATGAAACTCAACATTGCTTCATTTTACACTTTTCTTCAATACATGGTTCCTTCCTTAATTTTTGTCGGAATCATGCTTAATCGCGTTATGCTTATAAAACTTCTCATCGATGCCTTAGAATATTTCTACCAGCCACTCCGACGAATGGTTATTGTGAGCAACAGATATCTCCAGAATTTAAGTGTAAAAATCAATTCGCAGGAATTTGTATTTTTTACCAAAGGCGATGATATTGCGATTCTAAACAAGGTATTACAATATGTAGAAGGTAATGAAACCACCAAAAAACTAAAAATTGTTCATGTTACCAATGACTTTGTAAATAGTGAGGCAATACGACGAGATTTAGAAGTTTTAGATCGTGCTTACGATGATCTTTCTATTGAATACCTTGAAATTAAAGGTGTTTTTGGTCCTGAAATAATTGACGAACTTTCACAAAAATGGAACATCCCTAAAAACTTTATGTTTATCGGTTCTCCCGGAAATAAGTTTTCCTATCGAGTTTCAGATCTTGGCGGCGTACGATTAATTATGTAATTGATTTTTTTTAGAAGCAGAAAATCTAGTTTTTTCATAAGATATTTTGTCCCGCTATTCGTTTCAATCTTTTATGCTGAACACCAGCATAAAAGGATTTTCACTGCTATCGGGGCTAAACGACAAGTATATCTTTTATCAGAAACAACAAACCCGACAGGTTTTTAAAACCTGTCGGGTTTACTTTACGATTATTTTTTTTTAAGATTTAAACCATCTTTCGACTAATTCATCTTCAAACGAAGTGACATTTTTATGAATAAACTCGTTTGTGTTTTTATTACAATAAACAACAAACCCGACAGGTTTTAAAAACCTGTCGGGTTACTTTGCGATTATTTTTTTTTAAGATTTAAACCAGCTTTCTACCAATTCATCTTCAAACGAAGTGGCATTTTTATGAATAAACTCATTAGTGTTTTTATTATAAGAATAATCTAAAGCCCAAGATTCGTGATTTTTAGCCAAATCTTTAATGCTTTCGCATACATAGGCAATTTCTTCATCTGTTGTAGTTGGGTGAATTGACATTCTAATCCATCCCGGTTTTTTAATCAAATCACCTATTGTAATTTCATTTACCAGTTTATTAGAAGTTTCCTGATCAACATGCAATAAAAAATGCCCGTAAGTTCCCGCACAACTGCATCCGCCACGAGTCTGAATTCCGAAACGGTCATTCAGTAATTTTACTCCTAAATTAAAGTGGAGGTTTTCAATAAAAAAAGAAACTACACCCAATCTGTTTTTATGTTGTCCGGCTAAGATTTTAATATTTTCAACAGGATCCAATTCATTAAAAACAAAATCAACAATCTCATGCTCACGCTGTAGGATGTTTTCGATTCCCATTTCTTCTTTCAGCTCAATTGCCAATGCTGTTTTAATTACCTGAAGAAATCCTGGAGTACCTCCATCTTCGCGATCCTCTATATTCTCAATATACTGGTGTTCTCCCCAAGGATTTGTCCAGCTAACTGTTCCTCCTCCAGGGCAATCCGGAATCATATTGTTGTATAACTTTTTATTAAAAATCAAAACTCCTGATGTTCCCGGTCCACCAAGAAATTTATGTGGCGAAAAGAAAATCGCATCCAGATAAGCCTCAGGATCTGCAGGATGCATGTCAATTTCTACATAAGGTCCAGAACATGCAAAATCTACAAAACAAACCCCGTTGTACTGATGCATTAATTTTGCAGCTTCATGAAAAGGAGTTTTTAAGCCCGTAACATTCGAGCAAGAAGTTATAGAAGCAATTTTTATCGTTCTGTCTTTATATTTCTCTAATAGTGTCTCTAAATTATCAAGGCTAAAAAGACCTTTATCGCAAGACGGAATAATCTCAACATCGGCAATAGTTTCTAACCATGAAGTCTGATTAGAATGGTGTTCCATATGCGAAATAAAAACAATTGGCTTTTTTTCGGCAGGAACTGTAGTGCATGATTTCAGGTTTTCAGGAATTTTTAAACCCAAAATACGCTGAAATTTATTTACAACACCCGTCATTCCCGTACCATCTGTAATTAAAACATCATCAGTATTGGCATTAGTATGACGCTTAATGATGTTTCTGGCATGATGATACGCTTTTGTCATGGCAGTACCTGACACAGTAGTTTCAGTATGAGTATTAGCCACAAAAGGTCCAAATTGATTTAAAAGTTTCTCCTCAATTGGTCTGTAAAGTCTTCCGCTGGCAGTCCAGTCGGTATAAATAATTTGTTTTTTGCCAAATGGCGAATTAAATTCCTGATCTATGCCAACAATATGCTTTCTGAAATCCTGAAAGTAAGTTTCAAGACTGATGGTACTATTTTTGCTATTCATTAGTGTGCCTATGGTTTGACTGCAAATATATCGTTTTTTTGTAGAATTGAGAATTTATCAATTATAAACTTCAAACATTGAATAAACTTTTGGTATCTTTAGTTAAAAGGTCTTTTTTTAAACAAATTATCACAATATTCTATCGGATTAATAGGCAATAGAAAATAAACAATACTTTTTATATGAAAAATTTATCAGTTGCCACCTTTGGCGGTGGATGTTTTTGGTGTATTGAAGCTGTAATTCAGCGATTAAAAGGCGTAGAATCTTTAAAATCAGGATATTCTGGAGGTTTTATAAAAAATCCACCGTATCGCGAGGTTTGTACTGGCAGAACCGGACATGCCGAAGTAATACAAGTTACCTACGATCCTGACATAATTTCATATCACGATTTAATCTTTATATTCATGACAAGTCATGATCCTACAACACTTAATCGTCAGGGAGCAGATGTTGGTACACAATACCGTTCTATTGTTTTATATCATGATGCAGAACAAAAAGCAATCGCAGAACAGGTTTTTGAAGAAGTAAAACCTTTTTATGAAGACCCAATTGTTACGCAATTAATTCCTTTTGAAGTGTTTTACGAAGCAGAAGAAGATCATCAGAATTATTATAATGACAATCAGGACGCGAGATATTGTCAGATTGTGATCGATCCGAAGGTTCAAAAGCTTAAAAAAATGTACGCCGACAGATTAATCGATTAAATTAGTTTTTGTCACGGCTTATATGAATTAAACTAGATTTTATCCATATAAGCTGTGGCAGAAAAAAGGAAGAAGCAAAAATGAAAAATCTTAAAATAAATAATAGGTTTACTACCGAATTGCCCGCAGATCCTGAGGTTACAAATGAAACTCGTCAGGTTAAAAATACGGTATTTTCGTTTGTAAATCCAACAAAACCTGGCAACCCGAAGTTGATTCACGCTTCTGAAGAAGTGGCGGAAATGGTGGGAATTTCAAAAGATGAAATTGCATCAGAGGAATTTCTAAATGTCTTTTCAGGAAAAGAGATTCTTCCGGAAACAAAACCATTTGCAATGTCATATGCAGGACATCAGTTTGGAAACTGGGCTGGTCAACTAGGAGACGGACGTGCTATTAACTTAACCGAAGTTGAGCATGACAATCAGTTTTTTATGCTTCAGCTTAAAGGAGCGGGAAAAACTCCGTATTCCAGAACTGCAGATGGTTTGGCTGTTTTACGCTCGTCTATAAGAGAATATTTATGTGCGGAAGCCATGTTTCATTTGGGAGTTCCCACTACCCGATCGCTTTCTTTAATGCTTTCCGGAGATCAGGTGTTGCGTGATGTTTTATACAACGGTAATCCTGCGTACGAAAAAGGTGCAATTGTTTGTCGTGTTGCGCCATCATTCATCCGATTTGGAAGTTTTGAAATGCTAACAGCCAGAAATGAGCTGAAAAACTTAAAGCAATTTGTAGAATATACCATCAAACAATATTTTCCGGAGATAAAAGGAGAGCCCAAAGAACAATATTTGCAATTGTTCCAAAAAGTTGCCGATAAAACCCGCGAAATGATTTTGCATTGGCAGCGAGTTGGTTTTGTACATGGTGTAATGAATACTGATAATATGTCGATTCACGGTATTACAATTGATTACGGGCCTTATGGCTGGCTGGAAAATTACGATCCAAGCTGGACGCCAAATACAACCGACAGCCAAAACAGAAGATATCGTTTTGGGAATCAACCGCAGATTGCGCAGTGGAATTTATATCAATTAGCCAACGCATTTTATCCTTTGGTAAATGAAGCAGAACCTTTAGAAAAGATATTAGAATCTTTTATGATTGATTTTAATTCTGATTATAAAGAAATGTTTCTAAGTAAATTAGGTTTATTTACTTCAATTGATGCTGATGATAAACTAATTTCAGGACTTGAAGCTGTTTTACAACTTTCGGAAACGGATATGACTATATTTTTCAGAAATTTAAGTAAAGTCTCTAACGAGGATTCTGTTGAAAAAGCAATGGAGAAAATTGAATTTTCGTTCTATAAAACAGAAGAAATTTCAGGAGAAATTTTAGAAGCCTGGAAAAAATGGTTTACTATTTATCTTGAAAGATTGAAATCTGAAACCGTATCTGATGAAGAACGTTCAGTGAAAATGAATGCAGTAAATCCGAAATATGTATTGCGTAATTATATGTCGCAATTGGCAATAGACGCGGCAGACAAAGAGGATTATTCCTTAATAAACGAATTGTATACTCTTTTGCAAAAACCATATGAGGAACAACCTGAATTTGAAAAATGGTTTGCAAAAAGACCCGATTGGGCAAGATCCAAAGTAGGATGCTCGATGTTGTCTTGTAGTTCTTAATTTAAAGAGTTTAAGTTTTTTTTTGCCACGAATTACACGAATTGGCACGAATAGTATTTGAAATTAAAAATTCGTGAAAATTTGTGTAATTTGTGGCTATTTTTTTACCTGGAAGTAATATGATCTATGATCAAATTTGCGTGGATTCTGGAATTTTCTATAAACCATTTATGTGTTTGCATTCCTCCGCAAACAACTCCAGCAAGAAATAAACCTTCAACATTGGTTTCCATAGTTTCAGGATTATAAACTGGAATTTTTAATTCATCATTAGAAAGCTGAATTCCGGTATTTTCAAGAAAATTCAAATCGGGTTTATATCCGGTTAAGGCCAGAACAAAGTCATTTTCAATAACAACTTTTCCGTTTGGAGTTTCTATTTCCACTTCATTATTCCTAATTTCAGTGATATTTGACTCAAAATAGGCTTTAATACTAGCTTCGGCAATTCGGTTTTCGATATCAGGTTTTACCCAATATTTTACCCTGCTGTTTATTTCGTTTTTACGAATAACCATTGTTACGTTAGCGCCTTTTCGCCAACATTCTAAAGCCGCATCAACCGAAGAATTATTGGCTCCCACGACTAATACATTTCTAAAAGCATATTCGTGCGCTTCTTTGTAGTAATGACGCACTTTTGGCAGCTCCTCGCCTTTTACATTCATTGTTATTGGAATGTCGTAAAACCCGGTTGCAAGAACAACATTCTTTGCTTTATAAAGATTTTTATCCGTCAAAACCTCAAAAACAGAATTTGCCGTTTTTTTAATTTCCGTTACTTTTTCAAACAGTTTGATAGAAAAATTAAAATAACGATGAATGTTTCTGTAATATTCCAAAGCTTCCTGACGTCCTGGTTTTGGTGCTAAACAATTAAAGGGAATTTCGCCAATTTCAAGTCTTTCAGCAGTTGAGAAAAAAGTCATGTACAAAGGATAATTGAAAATACTGTTGACTATAGCGCCTTTTTCAATAATTACATAACTCAGGTTTTTCTTTTGGGCTTCAATTGCACAAGCTAATCCAATTGGGCCGCCTCCAACAATAATTAAATCGTATTGTTCTGTCATAAATTATTTATTTCCCCAGTTTTTAAAAGGATTCTGACTTAAATAAGCGTTATAATATCTCTTATCATCTGTTACTTCTTCTCCAAGCCAGTCAGGTTTTTCAAAATCGTCTTCTTCAGAATCTAATTCAATTTCAGCCATTACCAGACCTTCATTTTCACCATAAAATTCATCTACTTCAAAAACATATTTTCCAGCCTGTATTTCATAGCGGGTCTTTTCAATTTTACCTTTTTCGCAAAGCTTCATTAATTCAACAGCTTCTTCAAGCGGAATCTGGTTTTCCCACTCAAAACGTGACATGCCGCCCTGATGACCCAAACCTTTTATAGTGATAAAAGCTTTGTCACCTTTTATTCTGACACGCACTGTTCTTTCAGGAATAGAACTTAAATATCCTTGAGCAATTTTATTTTGAGCAAAAGCCTGTTCTTTAAAATCATCTGATTTTACAAGAAACTTTCTTTCTATTTCCAGCATTTTTATCTAAATTAATTACACTGCAAGTTACTCATTTAAATTCAGTCCTGAAATCGGAATTTTAAATTTATAAAGTTTCCTTTATCTTGTTTCATTTTTGTGATCCGTTTTAAAATGCAACCAATTTGATTGATTACTAATATGTTACGTATGTATATTTTCGTTAAATTTGATTGAATCTTAATTCTATCACTTATGTCTAAAAAAGCACTTTACCTCTTAGGTATTGTTTTAACAATTATTCTGGGTACATTTTTGTACGTAAAGTTTTGTTGTAATTGCAATATGGAAAAACCGGCAACTGATACCGAAAAAGTACCAGTAGTTATCGAAAAGGAAAGTATTTCTGTTCCTTTTGTTCTTAATGGTTCCGGAATTGATTATCATACCAATGATAACCTCAAGTTTTTGAAAAACAGTTCTGCATTAATCCAGCCAGTCAGCGATTCTGTGACTATTGGGATTAATAATCTAAAAACATTCCTGACCGCAAACACCAAACAAAAGGTGACTATTACGGGTTATGCTACTTCTGATGAAACAAATACAACAAAATTTGAGAATCTTGGACTTGCAAGGGCAAATGATGTTAAGAATTATTTTGTTTCGCAAGGTTTACCTGCTGCTCAGTTTGATACAAAAGGTGAAATTAGAGATACATGGAAAATGAGTCTCGACACGCTTTTAGGACCAGCCGAATATCGATTTGAAGCCATCGATACTACTACTGCTGTCGCTACTGATGAATGGAGTATTTTAAAAGACAAAATCAATGCTGATCCGTTGATTCTGAACTTTAATACCAATAAATCGAGCGATAAACTAAACGATGCCAAAAAGCAGAAAGTAGATGATATTGTGAAATATATGGAACATGTAAAAGATGCGACAATTGTAGCGGTTGGACATTCTGATAATGTTGGAAATCGTGATGCTAATATTATTCTTGGACAAAAAAGAGCTGAATTCTCTAAAAACTATTTGGTTAAAAAGGGAATTGATGCTGCCAGAATTACTACGGAATCTAAAGGGCCTGATGAACCTGTAGGTGATAATACAACCGCCGAAGGCAAAGCAAATAACAGAAGAACTGTAATTACAATTAAATAACTAATCAAAATATACGATCATGAATATACCTTGTATCTTAATACCGGCGCTAGTTGGTTTAATCTGTGGAATTTTGGGTTACTTACTAGGAAAAATGAATTCAAAAGGAGATGATTCACTTTCTCTTTCTTTACAGGAAGATTTGGATGCCTGCAAAGCCAATACAAAAAATCTAAATGCTAAAATTGCTTCGCTTGAAGCCGATCTGGCAGCTGCGAAAGCTAAAATTACAGCAGCTCCACAATCGTTTGCCGCAACAGCATCGACTATTGTATTTGATGCCGCATTGGCTGCAGCTGTGTTTGGAAAGAAAATTAAAGAAAATGATCTGAAAGTTGTAGAAGGCATTGGTCCAAAAATCGAAGCATTGTACCATAGTGCCGGAATCACAACCTGGCAACAATTATCTGAAACTTCAACAGAAAAATCTCAATCAATTTTAGATGGTGGTGGTGAAAACTATGCAATTCATAACCCTAGTACCTGGGCAAGACAGGCATTATTGGCTGATCAGGGAAAATGGCAGGAATTAAAAGACTGGCAGGATAGTTTACTTGGAGGAAAAGAGTAAATTTAAAGGTGCAAAGGTACAAAGCAGCAAAGGTTCAAAGCCTGTGTCACTTTGTACCTTTGTCACTTTGTGCCTTTAATAAGTTACTTTGCTGAGAATTTCAGAATCCCAATTTTTAGAATTATTGTACCACAATTGTCCTTTTGAAACTTCGAGCGGACAATCAAAATTATTGGTATAAAGTGCTCCGGTTCCTAATCCCTGTGGCATTGGGGAGTTTTGCAAAAATGTCCATTGTGCAATTGCATTCAAACCAATATTGCTTTCTAAAGCAGAAGTAATCCACCAGCCAATATTGTATTTTTCTGCCAAAGTGATCCATTCCTGTGTTCCTCTAAATCCTCCAACAAAACTCGGTTTAAGGATAATATACTGAGGTTTTATTTTTTTCAATAAACTTTCTTTTTCTTCCAATGAAAAAATACCTATCAATTCTTCATCTAATGCTATAGGAAAAGGTGTTTCTAAACATAAATCTTTCATTGCCTGAATATTCCCTTTTTTAATAGGCTGTTCAATGCTATGTAATTCAAATCGATTAAGTTGATTTAGTTTATCTAAAGCTTCGTTTAATGCAAAAGCGCCATTTGCATCTACTCTTATTTCTATTTGTTCTGCAGAAAAATGACTTCTGATATATTGCAGTAATTCTAATTCTTTATCAAAATCAATAGCACCAATTTTTAATTTTATGCAATCAAAACCGTTAGCTAATTTGTCCTCAATTTGTTGTTTCATGAATGCAGCCTCTCCCATCCAGACCAAACCATTTATGACAATTGATTTTGAATTACGGGTAAAATCAGAAGGAAATAACAAATAAGGATTTTCACTTTTAAGAGACAAAAAGGCCATTTCAATTCCAAATTGAATAGAAGGAAATTCTAGAAGAGATTCCCAGAGTGCGATTTCTCCTAAATGGATATTTTCGCAAGCCCATTTTAGCTTTTCCTCATAATCATCGCGATCATCAGCGCTTAAACCTCTTAAAATGCCACACTCTCCAATTCCTGTTTTACCATTTTCTTCAAGTACAATAAACCAGGTTTCTTTTTCAGTCATAATGCCGCGAGACGTTCCGGACGGAACTTTAAACTCGAGCATGTATTTATGGTAAGTTGCTTTCATTTTTTAGGTTCTAAGATTCTAAGGTACTAAAATGCTAAGTTTAGAAGGTGCTAAGATGCTTAGAGACTTAGTACCTTAGAACCTTAGAACCTTAGAACCTCTTTAATTATAAAGATTTAAAACTCTCTCGAAATCTTTTGATGGTAAACCAGCCTTTTGAAAAACAGTAAAATCAAGTTTAGTTTTGTCTTTCCAGCTTAAACTGTCGGTTACATTTTGATTCTGATATTTTTTGTAAATCGCTTTTGCATCACTATAATTGTTGCTTACCAAATATAGATGTGCTAAATTTAATTTAACCAATAATTCAGTATCATCGACTTTCTCTCCTTCTTGAAGGAATTTCAATGCTTTAGCATATTGTTTGGTTAAGATATAACAGTAACCAATCGAGCTATAGTCTACTGCAGTTCCTTTTCCGTCGTTTATTATGGTATTTAACTTCGGAATTGCTTCATTGTACTTTTCTTGTTTAATTAAAGCAGATGTCTGAGTTCTTAAATCATTAAATACGTTTTTAGAAATATCAGCATCTTTATAACAAGTATTTCCGAAGTCTTTGTAAACTTTTGTTTTTTCAATCGCTAATAATTTCTGAAATTCTGTATAACGGTATTGTTTGATGATTTTATCTAAAATACATACGCAAAAATCATCAGAATTGGCCATTTTCTGTGCCATTGTCGATGTTTTGCACAAACTGATGATTTCGTTTTTATTGTCTTGATTCCATCCTCTGTTTAGTTTGGTATCTACCCAAGGCACCACTTCTAAAACAATTTTTTGATTTAAAAGCCAGTTCTTGCTATGAAAACCAAACCATATATTGCTAACATTTTGTCCTAAACAAGAAGATTTGTCTAATGACAATCTTTTAGCATCTTTGCTTAATGCCTCTTCTTGTGAGAAACAGGATTTATCTGTTTTTCCGTCTTCAATATATTTCTTTGAACTTTCTGAAGAAGTAAATAATGCGTAAGTACAGGTGTCATCACCAGAAATTTTAGACATTAAAAACACGGCTCCGGCTGAACCCTGACTAATTCCGGTTGGATCCGGAATTGATTTTAGCACAGAAACCAAACTGTTTGCCATTTGCTGATTTTCGTCCAGAAGTGTAATTCTGTATACAATTTCGGTTGTTCCAACAGGTAAATCTTCTGTTTTAAGAACAATTCTGTCACGGGCAGAAACTACAATTTCTTTTGTTGTTGCACGCTCTTTGTCCCAATAACCATCTTTTTGGGCAAAAGCATTAAATGAAAGAACGACTAAAAGAGATAGGATCGTTTTTTTGAAAGTCATATTACAAAATTTATTTAATGCCATTAATCATAGTCTGAATTCTGTTTTCGGCCTCTGCCTTGGTAATTCCTTCATAAAAATCTTTTACAAACGGATGATCAAAATCCTGATGTGGAAAAATTATCGGTCTGCTGTTTCCTTTCTGAGTCACTACTGTTGTAGGAATACTTCCAGAAAACTCATACTCTTGAATTTTATTGTTTAACCAGCCAAAATATTGTGTTTCATGATTTTCGTTGTCATAATTTGCCAGATAATCTTCGAAGCTTTTTTCGCTTAAAGAAACCCAAAGACCATATTCCAGATCTTCGCAATGATCGTTTACTTTCTGGATTAAAACGCAACGAATAAACCGATCAACCTGATCCGGGTGTTTGATAACACAAAAATCTTCATCGATTACAGCGATTTCTTCTTTATCTTGTTCTGAGAGGTAAGAATAAACGTCTGGCGAAACATAGCCTAAAGCAGGCCAGCCTTCATGCTCCTGACCACAGCATTCGCAAATATATTTTGAATCTTCCATTAATGATTTTATTATGAAAACAAGTGCCATAGCCCCGATAGAGGCGTTATCCTTTTTGAGGCAATTTTTCTTTGCCTCAAAAAGATATAGCCGAAAGCGGGATTAGCTCCTTATTATAATTCTATTGATTCACCAATTTCAAGCAACATTAAATCTTTTCCCTGGTCAAAAAACTTACGGATAGCTTCTTCGTGATTGATTTCGATATAACCAAATGTATCAAAATGATAGCCTAAAATTTTATCGCATTCTATAAAGTCAGAAGCAATTATGGCATCTTCAACATCCATTGTAAAGTTGTTTCCGATTGGAAAAATGGCCAAATCTAATTTGGTACGCAACGGAATTAGTTTCATATCCATTGTAAGTGCAGTATCACCGGCAATGTAGATGTTTTTATGTTCGCCTTCGATTACAAAACCACCGGGATTTCCTCCGTAGGTTCCGTCAGGAAATGAACTTGAATGAATTGCATTTACATATTTTACTTTTCCGAAATCAAATTTCCAGCTTCCGCCATGATTCATTGGGTGTGCATTTAATCCCTTTTTTGCATAATAACTTGTAATTTCTGCATTTGAGACAATCGTTGCGTTGGTATTTTTAGCAATAGTTTCAACATCTAGAACGTGATCACTATGTGCATGTGTCAATAATATATAATCAGCTTTTAGCGTATTGATGTCAATTGCCGAAGCTTGTGGATTTCCTGTGATAAAAGGGTCAACAATAATATGTTTTCCTCCTACTTCGATGCCTAAAGAAGCGTGTCCGTAAAATGTAATTTTCATTTTTGTAAAATTTTAATGTTGAACTTTATTTTATCTTCCACCTAAAAACAGGTTAACAATGATGTCTGAAATTAAAGAAATCATACATACAGTAAGTAATATTGAAAGCAGGAAAGTACTTAATGCCAGTTTTTTTAATTCTGGATCTAAAAGTTTAGGATCCTGATTTTTAGAAACCGTAATTAAATGTTTGGTTAAAGGAATATAAGCCAGTAAAAATAAATACTGATCAAAACGATAATCGCTTAAGATTGCGAAAATAACCACTAAAAGCATTGCTGTAATAATCAATGTAAAGTGATAAATTTTGGCTTTTGCTCCTCCAATTTGAACTACAATGGTGTTTTTTCCGGATTTTCTGTCTGATTCCTCATCTCGCATGTTGTTTAAGTTTAAAACTCCAACGCTTAGTAAACCAATTGAAATGGCAGGAAGTATCAAAAGCGGATCTATTTCTTTTGAGTATAAAAAGTTAACACCTAGAGTACTTACTAACCCGAAGAAAATAAAAACGAATACATCTCCAAATCCTTTATATCCATAAGCTGAATTACCAACTGTATAACGAATTGCCGAAATAATCGCCGCAATTCCTAACAGTAAGAAAAAGATCGAATATCCGAAATTGTCTTTCCCAAAAGCGAAATAAATAAGGGTAATCGCAGATAATAAAGTCAAAAATGAGGTAATTATGATGGCTTTTTTCATTTCCTGTGGTGTAATCACACCACTCTGAATAGCACGTTTTGGACCAATACGGTCAGCATTATCGGTACCTTTTACACCATCTCCGTAATCATTGGCAAAATTAGATAAGACCTGTAAACCAAGTGTTGTTAAAAGGGCAAAACCAAAAATTTTCCAGCTAAATACTTCTGTTGGTGTATTGATGGTTTCTGTGGGGTTTGAAAGTGCATAAATACTTCCAACTATAATTCCGGAAACAGATAAAGGTAATGTACGTAATCTTGCGGCTTCAATCCAGTGTTTCATTCTATTTTTAGTTTATTTAGTTTCAGGTTTCAAGTTTCAGATTTTTACAGAATGTGTAACATGAAACTTGAAACCTGATATAATTCTATTAATTTATGGCAACCATTTATTTTCACCAAAGTTTGGCTTTCTTTTTTCTAGGAATGCATTTCTTCCTTCTTTTGCTTCTTCTGTCATATAAGCTAAACGCGTTGCTTCTCCGGCAAAAACTTGTTGACCAACCATTCCGTCGTCTGTTAAGTTCATAGCGAATTTTAGCATTTTTATAGACGTTGGCGATTTTTGCAGAATTTCCTGTGCCCACTCATAAGCGGTATCTTCCAATTCATCATGAGGAATTACAGCATTTACCATTCCCATATCCATTGCTTCTTGTGCTGAATAGTTTCTTCCTAAAAAGAAAATCTCTCTTGCTTTTTTCTGTCCAACCATTTTAGCAAGGTAAGCAGAACCATAACCACCATCAAAACTAGTTACATCGGCATCTGTTTGTTTAAAAATAGCGTGTTCTTTACTCGCTAAAGTCATGTCGCAAACTACGTGTAAACTGTGTCCGCCACCAACTGCCCAACCCGGAACTACTGCAATAACAACTTTTGGCATAAAACGAATTAATCGCTGTACTTCAAGAATGTTCAAACGGTGTTGCCCGTCTTCACCTACATAACCCTGATGTCCGCGCGCGTTTTGATCGCCACCGCTGCAAAAAGAATAAACCCCGTCTTTTGTAGAAGGACCTTCTGCAGAAAGCAAAACAACTCCAATTGAAGTGTCTTCCTGTGCATCATAAAAAGCCTGATATAGTTCTGAGGTTGTTTTAGGACGAAAAGCATTTCTAACATTTGGTCTGTTAAAAGCAATTCTGGCAACTCCGTTACATTTTTTATACGTTATATCTTCAAATTCTCTGGCAGTAATCCAATCCATTTCTATTTGTTTAGTTTTAAATAATTATAGTGTAAAAATAACGCATTTTTACATTTTGACCTACTCAATTTGCTTTTAGTCTATGCTAAAATTAGATCTAATGTTAACAATTGGTATTTACTTACAAAAAATAACACTTTTTAACATTAGGTTTAAAAAAATATAAGTAATTTTACATCCTAGAAATCAACGAGATACAAATTATTTTGTTGATATAAGATTGATTTTCTTTCACTGATTTATTAACCTAAAAAATGATTTTTTTGAGAAAATTTAAAAAATTTGTCGCTCATTTTTTTACGGTTCTGATTAGTAAAAAAGCCATAAATAATGAGCAAATGATTTATTCATTTGTTGAAACTTCAAAAAGGAGATAGTAGCACCTAAGGTTAAACACTAGAATTGTTTAGTAATTAGTATCAAGATTGATTACGAAAAGAGGAAAAATACTAACCGAAACTTTCTAAAAGTTATTTTATCAAACCAAATGGATTAGCCGCGAAATCGAGATTTTGTGATGAAGATAGATGTAAAGATCGTTTAAAGACATACCCATAAAAAGAAGTGATTTCTAAAAGTAATAAAGTTGTTGCTTTTTTAATGGATTCGAAATTATTTTATTTCTGTTTTTTTTTAATTACAATTTTTTTTAAAACTAGAATAAAAAGGGAAAGGCTGCTTGTAATGAGCAGCCTTTCCTGTTATATTAGTAAAATTCCAAAAAATAAATTCCAAATTCCAATACTAGTTTTGTACTGGAGTTTGGAATTTTAAATTTTAAAACATTGGAATTTAAATTCTTAATTTTCTTTTATCAGATAAATTCCGTCTTCTTTAATTTCAATAAGTTTTTCCTTGTATAAAGCCCCAATAGCTTTTTTGAAGGTTTTTTTACTCATTTTTAATACCGTTTTAATATCTTCCGGATGCGAATTATCATTTAGACGTAAAAAACCACGATTAGCTCTTAGTTCGTCTAATATTTTTTCTGCATTTGGTTCAATACTTTGGTAACCTTGTACTTGTAAAGCAACATCAATTTTATTGTCAGGACGAATGTTTTTAATGAATCCTATCATTCTGTCGCCAGTTCTGATTGCATCATCATAAACTTCATCTTTATACAATAAACCTTTGTGTTGTTCATTGATAATCACATTGATTCCTAATTCTGTAATATGCGAAACTATCAGATCAACTTCTTCGCCTTTTTCAACCGTTAGTTTTTCATTACTTAAAAACTGGTTCAATTTACTTGAAGCCACCAAACGATTGGTTTTTTCGTCTATATAAAGGTAAACTAAATAACGTTTTCCTTTTTCCATTGGGCGTGCCTGCTCTTTAAACGGAACAAGAATGTCTTTTTCCATTCCCCAATCCATAAAAGCACCAACATTATTAATGTAATTTACTCTTAAAAGAGCAAATTCATTCAGTAAAATATAAGGTTCAAGAGTTGTAGCAACTGGACGTTGCTCGTGATCCAGATAAACAAAAACGACAAGTTCATCGCCTATTTCAAATTTATTCGGAACGTATTTGTTTGGTAATAAAATATCGTGTATTCCATCTGGGTCTTTTTCAGGATTTCCTAAAAATAAACCCACTTTTGTATCACGTAATATAGTTAGTGTATTGTATTTTCCAATTTCGATCATATTCATATTATTCTAAGTTGATAAGCAACTAAGTTTCTATGGCGCAAATGTACGAAGTTTGAAAGTGTAACGCGAATAATGTTTTACATAAAAAACAAAAAGCGTTATGATGATAACGCTTTTCTAATTTTGGATTGTCTTAAAATCTATTTGTAAATACTTTCTTTTTTAAAATGTACTGTAAGTAAATAATAAACAACTGCTCTGTATTTATGTTTATTAGATTTACCGTATTTTTCCAGAACAGCATTTAAAGCTGCATCTAATTCGGGACCTGCTTTTAAACCCAATTTCTTAATAAGGAAATTATGCTTTACAGTATCCAGTTCTGATTGTTGAGTTGCAGCAATTGTAGATGCATCATCATTATAAATTGCTGGCCCGCAGCCAATAGTAACTTTAGTTAATAAGTCCATATCTGCAGTTACACCACATTTTTCTTTTAGATCTGTCGCGTATTTTTTGATTAACTCTTCTCTTTTGCTCATAATATATTTAGTATTGGGTTATAATTAGACGCCAATATTAAAAAATATTAGAATGCAAAATAAAATTTTAACACAATTTAACTTACAATTTTATTTAGTTCTTTAAAGTATTCTTTTAAAATCACATCGTTTTCGTGAGTTGGTGTAAAAATTTCCAGTATGCAAGGAGATTCATTTTCGTTATAAAAATTATCTAAACTAATCTCTAGAGATTTTGAATCATTGGCAGTGAAATATTTTAGACCATACATTTTAGCTAAATGTTCGGCAGTTAAATTATGAGAGGTTTCGAAATACGTATTAAAAACGGGTTTTTCCTGATGTCCTGGCAAAATTCTGAAAATTCCTCCTCCTCCATTATTCACTAAAATAATTTTGAAGTTTTTAGGAATATAAGCATTCCATAAAGCATTGCTGTCATACAAAAAGCCAATATCACCGGTAATAAAAACAGTTGGTTTTGAGTTTCCAACTGCAGCACCTATTGCTGTAGATGTGCTACCATCAATACCGCTTGTTCCTCTATTACAAAATACTTCGATTGAAGGATCAATGTCTATTAATTGTGCATATCGAATAGCAGAACTATTACTTATTTGCAATTGACTATATTTTGGCAGTGTTTCTATAACTTTTTCAAAGACTTTAAAATCTGAAAAAACAGTTCTTTCTAAATACTCCGCTCTTTTTATTGTTCTAAGATGGTAGATTTTACTGATTTTAGCGAAATAATCACTTTCTATACTCTTTGTTTTTGATAACAACCCAGTAAAGAAATCATTCGGGTGCATCTCAAAGTGCTTCGTTAATGCATTAAAAGTATCGTAGGCACGTAAAGTATCAATGTGCCAGTGATGCAAGGGTTTGTATTTACGTAAAAAAGCTTTGATTCTTTTTGAAACAATCATTCCGCCAAATGTTACTAAAACTTCGGGCTGAAAGGCATTGAAATCATGATCGTCAAAAGGCGTTATTAGTGTATCAATACTATTAATAAAGCTGGGATGATGTAAATTTGATGTTGTTTCTGTCAATACAACAACAGATTGATGTGCAGCAAGTTTTTCTATAACTTTCTCATCCAGATTATTCACTTCATTTACACCAACCAGAATAAGTTTTCGTTTGGCATTATTCCAGATTGAAACAAAATCAGCTTCGTTTTCAATAGTTTTAGTTCCAATTGTTTCTTCTATTGCTGTGATTTTTGGATGAACCGAAAGTGTATCTGTCGTTTCATATAAAGGTTCTTCAAAAGGGGCATTAATATGAACCGGACCTTTTTGAAGAATAGAAGTTTCTATGGCTTTATTGATTTTTAAATCATTTTCTTCAGAAGCTTCTTCGGTTAGATTAGCATTAAAAACAGAATGATTTATAAAAACATTTTCCTGACGAATGGTTTGTCCGTCTCCAATATCAATTTTACTTTGAGGACGATCTGCCGAAATTACAATTAACGGAATCTGACTGTAAAATGCTTCTGCAACAGCCGGATAATAATTTAATAACGCAGATCCCGAAGTACAAACAACTGCTGTTGGTTTTTGAGTTTGTTGTGCAATTCCCAAGGCAAAAAACGCTGCACAGCGTTCGTCAGCAATACTATAACATGTGAAGTTTGGGTGTTGTGCAAAACCAATGGTTAGAGGTGCATTTCTTGAACCTGGAGAAATTATAATATTGGTGATTCCTTTTGCTAAACAAATTTCTATAATGCTTTGTGCAAGCGCTATTTTGGGGTAAATCATTCTTACGGTGTATTATTTTATAAAGAAAATCTTGATTCAGGATTTCTTTTCAAGAACACAAAGTTACGAACTTCGGGTTTGATTTAACTTATAAATGGGAATATATTAAGAACCATTATCAAAAAAGGGAATATATTTGTAAAAGTGAATTATTGACAAAACTCAAAGTAATATGCGTTTCTTATATATATTCTTTTTTATACTTTCTTTTCAATCTATAAAATCTCAGAATCAATTTGTTCCTGAAGATACTCCTTATCAAAAAGCACTGGAAACAGCCAAACTAGAAGGCAAGCCACTTTTTGTAATGCTTTATGCAGATTGGTGTCCGCATTGTAATTTAATGAAAAAAGAAGTTTTTAGTGACCCAAAAGTGATGGAGTTTCTAAAGAAAAACTATGTATGTGCCTGGAAGAATATTGAAAAGGAAGAAGGAATTGCACTTAAAAACAAATTCAATACCAAGTCATTGCCAACATTCCTGTTTATTGATCCTGCAGACGAAACTCTTCTGTATGCCTTAAAAGGAGAAATGAAAACACCAGAATTTTTGGCTGAAGCTAATAATGCCTTAAATCCTAAATTGCAGCTTCCCTATTTGGAAAAGATATTTCTGGATGATCCTTCTAATTCAGATAAGTTTTTTACTTATTTGAATGCATTAAAAAAGGGAAAAGACAGAACAGATTTAGCGATTCCAACGCATGTATATTTAAACACACAATCAGACGCACAATTAGTGAGTGAAACCAATTGGCGCGTTATTGCAAATGGCGTAACAGATATTAAATCAAGGGAATTTCAGTACGTTCTAAGTCACCAAAAGGAATTTGCTGCTGTAGCTTCGCAAAATCGTGTTGATCGTAAAATAGAAAGTATTGTAACCGAATTACTTCGTCCTTTGGTTGACAATCTGGACACTGTAAATTATTATAAACAAAGAGAAGTTGCAAAATCTATCCGTTTACAAAAAACAGATTCATTGGTTTTTAAGTTTGATCTCACTCTTGCTGAAAGAACTGAAAAATGGCAGTTTTATAAAAAAGTAACTCTTGAAGATACCCAAAAACTAGTTTGGAATGATGCGAGCTTTCTGAAAGACATTGGAAATACTTATCTGAAACACATAAAAGACACGGAAAGCCTTAAAAAATCAATTTTCTGGGTGAAACATTCTTTAGAATTAAATGATTCATATGATGGAAATTTATTGCTGGCCCGACTTTATAATAAAATAAAGGACAAAAAACTTGCTCTGCAATATGCAAAAGACGCCAAGGAAATTTGCACCGAAATGACCTGGAATACAAAAGAAGTCGACACTTTGTTGGCGGAATTAAATACAAAATAACCTTTTACATTTAATATGGAATTAAAGCTTAGACCGGCAACTGTAAATGATTTAGAAAAAATTCTGGAAATTGTAAATCATTCGATTTTGCATACTACAGCAAATTATAGCTATGAAGTTCAGACTCTTGATGTTCAGACCAAATGGTTTGAGGATAAAAAAGCTAAAAATCTTCCGATAGTTATTGCTGATTTAAATGGTGAAGTGGTTGGTTTTGGAAGTTACGGTCAGTTTCGTGAAAAAATTGGTTATCAATATACTATTGAGCATTCTGTTTATGTGGTTGATCATGTAATTGGAAAAGGAATTGGTTCTAAATTATTGACAGAATTAATTCGCTTAGCTAAAGAACAAGGCTATCACGTTATGATTGGTGCGATCGATGCCGATAATGCCGGAAGTATTGCTTTTCACGAGCGATTTGGTTTTGTTGCCACAGGAACCATTCGCGAAGTAGGTTACAAATTTGATCATTGGCTTGATTTAGTTTTTATGCAATTGATTTTAAAGTAATTTTTGAGATAAGAAACTATGCTAAATCTTCCTGAAAACAAAAAAATAATCCTCTTTGATGGTGTTTGTAATTTATGCGACAGTGCTGTACAGTTTATCATAAAACACGACAAAAAAGACCTTTTTAGGTTTGTGTCCCTGCAATCTGATTTCGGAAAAGAAATATGCAACTACATTGGGGTAGATCAAAGCAAAATTGACAGTATAATTTTATATAATCCCGGCGTTGCTTATTATTACAAATCGTCGGCAGTTATTGAAATTGCTGAAGATCTTGGAGGTATTTACAGCCTTTTGTCAATATTTGAAATTTTCCCTGAAAAACTTCGGAATATCATTTACGATTTTATTGCTAAAAACAGGTACAAATGGTACGGCAAAAAAGAAAGCTGCATGATTCCAACTCCGGAATTGAAGGCTAAGTTTTTATAGAAATTTGCGTTTTTTGTCATTTCGAGGAACGAGAAATCGCACACGGAACTCCACAAAGCATATCGCCAATCTTTGTTGAATCTCTAGTGCGATTTCTCCTTACGTCGAAATGACAATTTTACTTCTGACGTTTCTTTAAAACCTCAATAACATCATTTAATTGAAAACCTTTTGCCTGCAATAAAATCAAATAATGAAACAATAAATCAGCGCTTTCGCTAAGGAATAAATCGTCGTTATCATCTTTGGCTTCGATAACTACTTCTACAGCTTCTTCACCTACTTTTTGCGCAATTTTATTAATTCCTTTTTCGAATAAAGAAGCTACATAACTTTTCTCAGAATCAGCATTTTCTCTTCTGGTTTTGATTGTATCTTCTAGTTGAGAAATAAAACCGTAATTAGCAGTATTTGGTTCTTGCCAGCAAGTGTCAGCTCCCGTGTGACATGTTGGCCCAACAGGTTTTGCCTGAATTAAAAGTGTATCGCCGTCGCAGTCATTTTTGATGCTTACTAAATTCAAAAAGTTGCCACTCTCCTCGCCTTTTGTCCAAAGTCTTTGTTTTGAACGGCTGTAGAAAGTTACTTTTTGAGTTTCAATTGTTTTTTGAAGCGATTCTTCGTTCATATAACCCAGCATCAAAACATTTTTAGTTTCTGAATCCTGAATTATCGCCGGAATTAATCCGTGTGCGCTTTTGATATCTATTTCCATTTTTATTTTAGATTTTTGATTTCAGATTTTAGATTTCCTAAAAATTGAAATTGTTTTTTGATATATATTATTGAATTGGAATTTGGAATTTAAAAAATTGGAATTTACAACCTAACTTCTATGTTGTTATTTTTTAACTCTTGTTTCAAAGCTTTTATTTCGATTTCTTTAAAGTGAAAAACACTTGCTGCCAGAGCTGCGTCGGCTTTTCCAACTTTAAATGAATCTACAAAATGCTGAATATTTCCGGCACCTCCCGAAGCAATAATCGGAATATTTACTAATTCTGAAAGTTTAGCTAAAGCCTTGTTTGCAAAACCATTTTTGGTTCCGTCATTATCCATTGAAGTAAATAAAATTTCTCCAGCTCCTCGTTCTGCAACTTCAACAGCCCAATCGAAAAGGTTTAGTTCCGTTGGCACTTTTCCGCCCACTAAATGCACGATCCATTGTCCGTCGATTTGTTTGGCGTCGATTGCAACGACAACGCACTGACTTCCAAATTTCTGAGCCAGATCATTTATCAATTGCGGATTTTTAACTGCCGATGAATTAATCGAAACTTTATCAGCTCCGTTATTCAGCAGAATATCAACGTCTTCAACAGACGAAATTCCACCTCCAACCGTAAACGGAATATTGATTTTTTCCGCTACGCTTCGCACCATATTTACAAGTGTTTTACGTCTTTCTTCAGTTGCCGATATATCCAGAAAAACCAATTCATCGGCACCTTCAGCCGAATAAATTTCAGCTAACTCTACAGGATCTCCGGCATCGCGTAAATCAACAAAATTCACGCCTTTTACCGTTCTTCCGTTTTTTATATCCAAGCAAGGTATAATTCTTTTTGCTAACATTTTTTTAATGTGTTAATTAGATAATTAGTCAATTAGATAATTTTATGCGGTTGCTAAATAATTATCTAATTTTCTAATTGGCTCATTTTCTAATTATAAAATCCTCTAGTTGTTTCAAGGAAATTCTTCCTTCGTAAATCGCTTTTCCGATAATTGTTCCCTCACAACCCAATTCAGCTAATTTTGGCAATTCATCGAAAGTTGAAATTCCGCCCGAAGCGATTAACTTTACGCCGGCTGCTTCTGCTAAAATTTTACTATATAAATCGAAACTTGGACCTTGAAGCATTCCGTCTTTGGCAATATCCGTGCAAATAACATACTGAATCCCTTTTGTTTGATAGTCCTGAATAAACGGAACCAAATCTTCATTGGATTCTTCAAGCCAGCCTGAAACCGCGATTTTTTCGTCTTTTGCATCAGCTCCTAAAATGATTTTATCTGAACCGTATTCTGAAATCCATTTTTCGAATATTGCTCTGTTTTTTACCGCAATACTTCCTCCGGTAATTTGATTTGCACCACTTTCAAAAGCAATTCTCAAATCATCATCAGATTTTAATCCGCCACCGAAATCAATTTTTAAATTGGTTTGTGTAGCAATTTGTTCTAATATCTTATAATTGACAATTTTACTCGATTTTGCACCGTCAAGATCTACTAAATGCAGATATTCTATTCCGTGCGCTTCAAATGATTTCGCTACTTCAAGCGGGTTTTCGTTGTAAATTATCTTGGTATCATAATCACCTTTGGACAAGCGAACGCATTTTCCGTCAATGATATCTATGGCTGGTATTATTCTCATTTTTATTAAGTCTTAAAGTTTGAAAGTCTAAAGTCGTAAAGTCCTTTTCTAACGTCCAAAAATTGATATTTAATTGATTTTTGATATTGTAATTGAAATTTGGGATTTAATTATTGGAATTTAACTTCAAAAAGTTCCCAAGGATTCTCTCCCCAACATCACCACTTTTCTCCGGGTGAAATTGTGTTCCGTAAAAATTATCTTTTTGTAAAGCCGATGCATATTCAACATCATAATTGGTCGTTGCAATAGCTTCAGAGCAATTTGGTGCGTAAAAACTGTGAACCAGATACATGAATTCATTTTCTGAAATTCCTTTAAACAAATCGGTTTTTAAACCATAAATCTGATTCCATCCCATTTGAGGTACTTTTACGTTGTTTGAAAATTTCAAAACGTCAACATCAAAAATCCCTAAACCTTTTGTGTTACCTTCTTCGGTTTTATTGCACATCAACTGCATTCCTAAACAAATTCCTAAAACGGGCTGTTTCAATTGCGGAATCAAATTATCTAAACCGCTTTCACGAAGTTTAGTCATTGCAGAACTCGCCTCGCCCACGCCAGGAAAAATCACTTTATCAGCCAATTTAATTTCCTCCGGATTATTACTCAAAACAGCTTTAAAACCCAATCTTTCAATAGCAAACATAATGCTCTGAATATTTCCTGCTCCGTAATTTATGATTACTATTTTCATTTAAAAAGCTTTAAGCTTTAGGCTGTACGCTTTAGGCTTATTGCCTATTGCCTACAGCTTATAGCATTTTACAACATTCCTTTCGTTGAAGGCAAAATCATTTTTTCTGTATCTCTTTTTACAGCCACTTTTATTGCTTTCGCGAAAGCTTTAAAGATTGCTTCGATTTTATGATGTTCGTTAGTTCCTTCGGCTTTTATGTTTAAATTGGCCTTTGCACCATCTGTAAACGATTTAAAAAAGTGATAAAACATTTCTGTTGGCATTTTTCCAACCATTTCACGTTTAAATTCCGTTTCCCAAACCAACCAGTTTCTTCCTCCAAAGTCAATTGCAGCCTGTGCTAAACAATCATCCATAGGCAAACAAAATCCGTAACGCTCAATTCCTAATTTATTTCCTAATGCTTTCGCGAAAACTTCTCCTAAAGCAATTGCAGTATCTTCTATTGTATGGTGCTCATCAACTTCTAAATCACCTTTTACAAGGATTTCAAGATCCATTTGACCGTGACGCGCAATCTGATCTAACATGTGATCGAAAAATGCAATTCCGGTTTCGATTTTACTTTTCCCTGTTCCGTCAAGATTTAAATTGATGTAAATATCGGTTTCATTCGTTTTTCTTGTAATTGAAGCTGAACGTGCTTCCAATTTCAAAAATTCATAAATTGCTTTCCAATCCATTGATTGTAATACAATTGTATCGTTTAATTCCTCGCGTTTTGATGAAATTTCATTACTTCCAAATCCATCTGTATTATTCATAAAAATGGCTTTTGCACCAAGATTTTTAGCCAATTCAACATCCGTCAGACGATCACCTAAAACAAAAGAATTCTCTAAATCGTACTCTGAATTATTCAGATATTTTGTCAGCATTCCGGTTCTTGGTTTACGTGTTGGCGCATTATCTTCCGGAAACGATCTGTCTACAAAGATTTCATCAAACAAAACTCCTTCGTTTTCAAAAGCTCTTAGAATGAAATTTTGCGTTGGCCAGAAAGTTTCTTCAGGAAAACTATCTGTTCCTAATCCGTCCTGATTGGTTACCATTGCCAGTTCGTAATCTAATTCGCTGGCAATTTTAGCCAGATATTGAAATGCTTTCGGATAAAACTCTAGTTTATCTAAACTATCTAATTGTAAATTTTCAGGTTCTAAAACAATCGTTCCGTCACGATCGATAAAAAGTACTTTTTTCATGTGTTTTTTATTTTTTTGCCACTGATTACACAGATTTTAAGGATTTTTCTTTTGCCACGAATTACACGAATTGCACTAATTTAATTCATGTTAATTAGTGAAATTTGTGGCAAAAGAATTAAGCGAAAACAGAATAAAAAATCTTTTAATCTGTCAAATCTGTGGCTATATCTTTTCTTATTAGAAGCATCTGGCGGTTTCACCAAAAACTTCTTGATTAATATTTAAATTCTCTTTCAATAAAATAATAAGATGGTTTCCCATCAGAACTAAGTCCGTCTTCGAGATACATTTCTGTCCAATTATTTACATCGTATTTTTGATAATTGTATCGTATTGAAACTTTAAATTCTGTTTCACGCACTGGAAAACTTGATTTTGAATAAATCTCAGTGATTAAATTTTTATCATTGTATTTATAGGCATAAGCATTGTACTCATCATCATAAGCAGTTGACTCTGTACTAATGTTATTTTTTGCGTCATATTCGTAAGTAGTAATTTCATCCGGAGCGGTTTTTAAAGTTCCATTTTCAGTTCTAAACTCTAATTTTCTTACGGCCAAATTATTTAAATACTCATACTTTTTACTAACAAAAAGTACATCAGAATCATCATAAATATTTTCTTTAACCAGTTTGTTTTTGTCATAAATAAACTTGGTTTTGTCTTTAATTCCGCCTTCTTCGTTGTAATTAATGGTTTCTATTTTCTGATTCTCTTTATTGTAGCTGTTCTGAGGAATTTCCCATTTTTCTGCGGGAAACATGCCTTGTTTTATAATTTCACCATGAGCATTAACACCATAAACATCATCGTGCAAATATTTTCCTTTTACAAAACCTGTTTTTGTTTTCTTTGCTTCATACCACGTTTCTTTATATTCTTTAGGATTACCTTTTAATTCAGCAAAAGCGTTCTGGCTATCTTGAGCATGAACATTGAAAAAAATAAAGAAAAATAAGAGGTAAAGAAATTTCATAGTTTGTTTTTAAAATTGTTATCGTAAGTATTTAAATAAGTTTTAATTCTTTAATCAATATAGTGTTTTCTTCTTTTGTACCAATAGTAAAACGAAGACAATTTTCGCATAAAGGCTGCGTCGTTCGGTTACGAATTACAATTCCTTTTTCGATTAACTGATCGTATCTTTTATTTGCATCATCCACTTTCGCTAGAATAAAATTGGCTTCTGTTGGATATACTTTTTCTACAAAACTTACTTCAAGCAATACTTTAAGTAATTCTTCTCTCTGCTCAATAATAGAAGCAATCTCTTGTTTTATTTTATCAGAATCTTTTAAGCGCTCAATAGCTCTTTGCTGTGTTAGTTCGTTTACGTTATATGGAGGTTTAATTTTGTTTAAAACCGAAATAACTGCTACAGAAGCATAACAAATTCCTAAACGAATACCGGCCAAGCCATACGCTTTTGAAAGTGTTTGAGTAATCACCAAATTGGGATAAGAATCAATTTCTGCCAGCCAGCTTTCTTTGTCTGAAAAGTCAATATAAGCTTCATCAATTACAACTAAACCTTTAAAATTTTGAAGTAATTTTATCACACTTTCATCAGAAAATGAATTTCCTGTTGGGTTATTTGGTGAACATAAAAAGATGATTTTTGTATTCTCATCTACCGCTTCTAAAATTTTTTCAACCTGAGGCTGAAAATCTGTTGTCAACAGAATTTCTCTGTTTTCTACTGCATTTATATTAGCCAATACGCAATACATTCCGTATGTTGGCGGTAACGAAATAATATTGTCTTTATTAGGTTCGCAGAAAGCTCTGAAAAGTAAATCTAAAACTTCATCACTTCCGTTTCCTAACAAAATCTGATTTTGCTTTACTAAATTGTTTTTCGCCAGAATTGCTTTAACCGAATTCTGCTGTGGATCCGGATAGCGGTTCACTCCATTTTGAAACGGATTTTCATTAGCATCCAAAAAAATCATTTCGGCGGTATCAAAATCTTCAAACTCATCACGCGCAGACGAATATGGCTTTAAAGATTTTACGTTTTCGCGTGTTATAGTATTTATATCGAAGGTACTCATTGGTTCATTTTTTGCTCCTGCAAGGTTTCCAAAACCTTGTAGGTATTAATCATAAGTTTATAAATAGTAAATCATTTTAGACCTACGAGGTTTTGGAAACCTCGCAGGACTGGAGACGTAAGGTTACAGCATTTTTATGCGCCTGCAAACCTTCGGCTTCAGCCATAAGTTCGATTGCTTTTCCAATATTTAAAATTCCGGTTTTGGTGATTTTCTGAAAAGTCATTGATTTCATGAAACTATCCAGATTTACTCCGCTGTAATTTTTAGCGTATCCGTTTGTTGGCAATGTATGATTCGTTCCTGAAGCATAATCTCCGGCGCTTTCCGGCGTATAATTTCCAATAAAAACAGAACCTGCGTTTACAATTCCGTTGCAGTAAAAATCATCATATTCAGAACAAATAATAAAGTGCTCCGGACCATATTCATTAATTAAATCTAATGCAATCTGATCGTTTTCTACATAAATTAATTTGGAGTTTTCAATTGCTTTTTGAGCTATTGCTTTTCTTGGAAGAACCTCTAATTGTGACTGGACTTCTTCTTCTACTTCATTAATCAGTTTTCTTGAAGTCGAAACTAAAATTACCTGGCTGTCTGTACCGTGTTCCGCCTGTGATAATAAATCTGAAGCCACAAACGCAGGAACGGCAGTATCATCTGCAACAATTAATAATTCTGATGGACCCGCCGGCATATCGATCGCTACGCCAAATTGAGTTGCCAATTGTTTTGCAACGGTTACAAACTGATTTCCAGGACCGAAAATTTTATATACTTTAGGTATAGATTGTGTACCAAATGTCATTCCGGCAATAGCCTGGATTCCTCCTACTTTCAAGATTTTGGTTACACCGCATAAATTTGCCGCATATAAAATAGCGGGATTTATTTTTCCGGTTTTATCTGGTGGAGAACATAAAACAATTTCTTTACAACCTGCAATTTCAGCTGGCACGGCCAACATTAAAACGGTGGAGAATAAAGGAGCTGTTCCGCCCGGAATATACAAACCAATCTTCTGAATTGGTCTTTTTTCCTGCCAGCAATTTACGCCTTCAACAGTTTCGATTGAAATTCTGTCTGTTTTTTGTGCGCTGTGAAATTTGTAAATGTTTGATTTTGCTAATTGAATCGCTTCTTTTAGCTCATTCGGAATTAGTTTAATAGCTTCTTCTATTTCATTTTCAGAAACTTCGTAATTGTCTAAATTGATTCCGTCAAAGATTGAAGTGTACTTTGCTACAGCTTCATCGCCTTTTTTCTGAACTTCTTTGAAGATTTCTTTTACCGTAACCTCAATATCATCAATGGTTTGAGTCGGTCTTTTTAATATTTCTGACCAGGTTTCTGGTTTTGGACTGTCTATTTTATTCATTTTTTTTCATGCTTTAAGCTTTAAGCTATAGGCTATAAGCTAATTAACTTTGTTTATTTCATGCTTTAAGCTTTAAGCAATATGCTTTAAGCTTTTTTTCACTTTGTGATTTTGGCTTAAAGCTTACAGCCTAAAGCCTACAGCGGGCGAATGCCCTACAGAACCATTTTCTCGATTGGACAAACCAGAATTCCTTCTGCTCCAACTTCTTTCAACTGATCGATTACGTCCCAAAAAGTATCTTTGTCAATAACCGAGTGAACGCTGCTCCAGCCTTCCTGCGCTAATGGCAAAACGGTTAAACTTCTTAAAACCGGAAGGATTTTTCCAACGGCATCAATTTTGTCGTTTGGAACGTTCATTAAGATGTATTTTGAGTTTCTGGCTCTTAAAACGGCCTGAATTCTGAATTTTAAAGTGTCAATGTGTTTTTGAATTTCCGGAGAGACTTTCGGTGAAACTGCCAGAACTGCTTCACTTTTCAGGATAACTTCAACTTCTTTTAGGTTATTTTTAAATAACGTACTTCCGCTTGAAACAATATCTACAATCGCATCGGCAAGACCAATGTTTGGAGCAATTTCTACAGAACCAGAAATTTGGTGAATATCTACTGAAATACCAAATTGTCCGAAAAAGTCACTTATTGTGTTTGGATAAGAAGTTGCAACGCGTAAACCTGCCAAATCCTGAACAGAATTGTATTCGAAAGCTTTAGGAACGGCTACAGAAACTTTGCATTTTGAGAATCCTAATTTTTGAACTACTTCGATTCCTTTTCCTTTTTCTACTAAAAGATTGTCGCCCACAATGGCTAAATCTACTACTCCGTCTATTAAGTATTGTGGAATATCTGAATTTCTTAAGTATAAAACTTCAAGGGGAAAGTTTGAAGCTTCGGCTTTTAGCTGGTCGATTCCATTGTTGATTGATATTCCACAATCTTTTAGGATTTGAATGCTGTCTTCGTTTAAACGACCTGATTTTTGAATTGCAATTTTTAAAGTACTCATTTTTTAGTTGTTTGTTGAATTAATAGTTTGAGTACAAAGAATTGGAATAAAAAAACCCGTTTGATGTACTCAAACGGGTTTTAAAATATGATGATTTACACACATACCATTAACACATCGCCTGAGAGCAATAATGAAAATGATGATGATGTAATTGATTTGAAAACATGTTTTGGTTTGTTTTATAATTCTTTGATTCGGTTGCAAATATACTAGTTAATTTCATAAAAAAGCAACTTTTAATATAACTTAACGATAGTTTATTGTTAAAAAACGGTAAAGACCCCGATTTTACTGGTGATTTTTAATCTACGATAACGTTTTCATATTTTCAGGAAAACTTAAAATTACCGTTGTACCTTTTTCTAATTCGCTTTCAATTTTAAACTTAATATTCAATAATCCAGTTATTCTTTTTACAATTGACAAACCTAGCCCAGTTCCTTTAATCTGAGGATGATCTGTAGAATTTGATCTGAAAAACGGACTAAAAATGGCTTCTAAATCTGCCTTAGCTATGCCGATTCCGTTATCTGTTATTTTACAGATTGTTTTATCATTTTGCTTTATAAGAGATATCGAAACTTCTCCGCCATCATTAGAATATTTAATAGCATTCGAGATTATATTTCTCAAAATTGTTATGACTAAGAAATTATCCGATTGAATATAAAAATCTTCTTGGGCATCAAACTTAACGTTAATTCCTCGCTTGTTAATTTTCTCAGAATTTAGAGTTAAAACATCTAAAAGTATTGAATTCAAATAAACCCATTCTATAGTAATGCTTTGCTTTTGGTTTTCAAAACGAGCCATTAAAAGCAGCTGATCTACCAATGTATTTAGATGATCTACTTCATTTATACAATAATTTATTTTTTCTTTATACTCGCTTGTATCGCGTGGTTTACGTATTAGTACTTCAAGTGTTCCTTTAATAACAGTAAGCGGTGTTCTTAATTCATGTGATGCATCAGAAGTGAATTGTTTTTCGCGTTCTATGGCGTCTTCAATTCTGTTTAAAAGACTGTTTATGGTTTTTGAAAGCGTGTATAATTCATCACGGCTTTTAGGTAAAGGAATACGGGCTTTCAGATTGTCTTTGGTAATAATTTTCGAAGTATTTATAATTGCATTTATTGGTTTTATACTTCGTCCGGCAAAGAATCTGGCAATAAAAAACAACAGTACTAAAATGACAAGAAATGATAAACTCATGATATCAAACAAATTATTTAACACCATTTTCGAATCAGACAAAGACATTGCTACTATTAGATATCCAATTTTTTTGTTCTGAACGTTTAATAAAACCTGAATTTGTCTAACATCGTGATCTCCCATTTTGGTATCAAACAATTCATAATCTTCAACAGAATCTTTAAATTCTAAAGTTTGAGTTTTTAGATTAGGGGCTTTTTCGATAATTTTTTTGTTTAAATCTAAAAACTCTACAAAAACCGGATTTACATCAACAGTATTATGTTCACGTTCATTCCATTCTTCTTCATCAATTAAGATTACTTTATTGTTTTCAACTTTAATTTCTTTAAGATGATTTTCAATTTCTACCTTTATATTTTCATCAATATGACTGTAAACGGTATGTTTTACAATTGAATAGATAAAAGAGAAAACTACCACAACCAAAAGGCCGGTAATAATAATATAGTTTAATGCTATTTTATTTTTAAAGGAAAGCTGTATCATTTATAGGTCGTTGGCGATATAACCGATACCGCGGATTGTTTTGATGTAATCTTCTTCAATTTTCAAATTGAGTTTTTTTCTGATGGCATTCATGAATACGTCTATTACACCGGTGTCATATTCAAAATTAATTTCCCAAACATCTTTAAGTATCTGATTTCGTGTGCAGACTTTCCCTTTATTCTGGATTAAATACGTCAGCAATTCAAATTCTCTTTGCGTAAGAGCAACTTCTTCTTCATTTTTAAGAACAATATGTTTCGTCAAATCAATGGTGATTGTTCCTAAAGTCAGTTTTTCGGTTACTTTTTTATTTCTGAAGTGAATTTTGACTCTTTCAACCAATTCTTCAAAACTAAAAGGCTTTTTTATATAATCATTTGCACCAGCTTTCAAGCCCTCTATAGTTTCCTGAACGGTATCTTTTGCAGTTAAAAAAATAATTGGCGTGGTTTGATCTTTGATTCTGATTGCCTTGCACAGATCTAAACCATTGATTTTTGGCAACATCCAGTCTAATAAAATTAAATCAAATTTATGATTCTGAGTTAATTCAAAACCTTTAGAACCATCATTTGCTGTTGTAATCTGATATCCTTCTTCCTGCAATCCCTGCTGCAAAAATTGTACAATACCCAATTCATCTTCAACGATTAAAATATGCATCTATTTTTCTTTTGATTTATACTTGTTTTAAAAACTTTTGTTTGTCAAAGATAGAAAATTTTCAGGTTTAGAAATTGCTTTAAACCTCTAGAATAAACCAATTTAATCATCTTAAGTAAACTTTAAGTTAACACTAAGCAAGGTAAAAGCATAACTTCATCTCTTGCTAATAAATGCGAATTAATTTTGTAAAAAAATAAATACCATGGCTTTTTATAAAAAATTGTCACCATTTTACAATCTTGCATTATTTTACTTTGCGATTAGTTTTTTACTGCGAATTGTTCTGTTCTTTCACCCTATAACACAAACATCGTTTAGTATTCTTGAGAGTCTGAAAATCTTTAGTTTAGGTCTTCTTTCAGATTTCTTTGTTTTTGTTGTTGCCAGTAGTTTTCTCTGGTTGTATCTTATTTTTATTTCTAATTCGAAATATTATAAGCCTTACGGATATATTATATTAGGCGTTTTTGCGGCTTTATTTCTTTATGTAGCATCAGGAAAAAGTATTTTTGATGAATACGGCGGAGCATTACCTCGAATTGTACTTATATTTATAGGCATTAAAACGCTTCTTTTTTCTTTGTTACTTTTTCTTCCTAAACTAAGAGACAAGATTAGATTCTGGTTGTTTGCTTTTGTTATTTTTCTGTATGTATTATTAATACTTCAGAATGGTTTGAGCGAGTACTTTTTTTGGAATGAATTTGGGGTAAAATACAACTTTATTGCGGTAAACTATTTAATTTATACCAATGAAGTTATAGGCAATATCATGCAGTCTTACCCTGTTGTGCCTATATTTTCTGCTCTTTTTATTGTTACTGCAATTGTGACGTATTTTATTCTGAAAAGATCTAAAAACTACTTAAATGATATTCCGGATTTTAAGGAAAAAATCAAAATTTCTGGTGTCTATATCGTGCTGTTTTTAATTTCTTTAGTTGCAATTCCATCTTTAGCTAAAACAGAGAATTCTAAAAATGTTTTTGTTAACGAATTACAAGCAAACGGAATCTATAAATTCTATCTGGCCTTCCAAAACAACAAATTAGATTATTTCAAATTTTATAAAACGTTACCGAATCAGGAGGCTTTTGCAATTTTAAAAAAGCAATTTCCTGGAATTTCGGGAGAAAATACAAGTCGTAAAATAACTGGAGATTCAGCTGAAAACAGAAAAAATGTTGTTTTAATCACGATTGAAAGTTACAGCGCCGATTTTATGAAGGCTTACGGAAATGAGCAAAGTATTACGCCTTTTCTGGATAGTCTGGCGCAAAAAAGTTTGCAGTTTACCAACTTATATGCGGCAGGAAACAGAACTGTTCGCGGACTTGAAGCTGTTACATTATGTCTGCCACCAACAGCGGGAGAAAGTGTTGTAAAAAGAGAAGACAATAAAAACAAATTCTCTACAGGAACTGTATTTAAAGAGAAAGGATACAATGTAAACTTTATGTATGGCGGAGATGCTTTTTTTGATAATATGCAGGATTTTTATTCCGGAAACGGTTATAAAATTGTAGATAAATCGAGCTTTTCTCCGGAAGAAATCACATTTTCTAATGTTTGGGGCGTTTGCGATGAAGATATGTACAACAAAGCAATAAAGGTTATGAATGCTGAATCTAAAGAGAATAAACCTTTCTTTAATCATATCATGACGGTGAGCAACCACCGACCTTTTACTTACCCAAATAATAAAATTGATATTCCCGGAGATATCAAATCCCGTGATGGCGGTGTGAAATATACCGATTATGCTTTGAAAAAATTCTTTGCAATGGCGAGTAAACAGCCTTGGTTTAAGAATACTGTTTTTGTAATTGTTGCAGATCACTGTGCGTCAAGTGCCGGAAAAACACAACTTCCGTTAGACAAATATAGAATTCCTGCTTTTATTTATACGCCAAACGGGAAACCTGCGCAATACACACAATTGATGTCGCAAATTGATTTAATGCCTACGCTATTTGGTTTATTGCATTTTAATTATGAAAGTAAATTTTTTGGGCAGGATGTTTTTAAACCGGATTATAAACCAAGAGCACTTATTGCAACCTATCAGGATTTAGGACTGATAAAAGACAATGTGTTAACTATTTTATCACCAAAACAACAAGTAAAACAATTTGCTTTGAAGTTGAAACCAAAACCAGGAGTTGCTCCGGAATTTCAGCTTAATTATGAAGAAACGCCATTAAAAGAAATACGAACTGATTTGATTAATGATGCAGTTTCTTATTATCAATCGGCATCTTATATGTTGAAGGAAAAAAAGTATCAAAAGTAAATTTCAAGTTCATAGCCTGAATATAGGAATAACAACATAAAAAAAGCCTCAAATTTTGCAATTTGAGGCTTTTCTGTATTTAGATTTATTTAGAAATTCTAAAACTAAATTTAGTCGTTTTGATTTTTCATTCCGAATAAATCTCCTTTTTGGTACAGTTTTAAATCTTCTTGCAAGGCAGGAAAGTTTCTTTGTGTAACTACTGGAGCATCTAAGTCGCTTAAATCTGGTTTTCCTGCATTTACCCATGCAGTATACCAAAAACTAGCAGTTGCAGTAATGGCTTTTCTCATTTGACTTTCAACCATTCCGTTTAAATCTTTGTGCAATTTTGCAGAATAATCATCAGAGAATTTAGCTGTATTGTATTTTGTTTTTAAAACTTTTCCATCAGCATCCATTTCAAAAACTTTGTTTTCAGGGGTTGAAGTTCTTAATTTCTTATCGATATCAAGCAACGGCTGAACCAAACTGTGTGTATCATTGATCATATCCCATGTTGCTTTATGAACATCTGGATAATAAGCAGCCTGCGGAACGTTTAATTTATAGTTTTTAGCAAATAATTCAGGTAATCTGCTTTCCCAAAGCGAATGAATTCCTTTTTGATCGCTCAATTGTCCGTCATGATTTGCAGAGGTATGCAATGGCATGTGTGCATCACCAATATAGTGTCCTAAATCTGCTGCAAGAAACAAAATTTCGGCTCTGTTTTTCTCTTTAAAAGCTTTAGTTAATTTTACCATCATATCTTCGATGTACCAAGGTAAAATTCCATTATCGTTCAAAAACTTAGCATCATACTTTTCCTTTGCTGCTTCCATAGTTTGCGGAATACTTTCTACAGGACCAAAGTTTTCCATATCAAAATAATGTCTTGGATTTTCGTCTTTATAATTTAAAGCATATTTACGAATATCCGGAACAGAAGCTTCCTGTGTAATAAAGTCGATGTGATTGTAAAAGAAAACCTGAACCGATTTGGGTAATGCCATCACAGCAGCTTTGTTAATTCTTTCATGGCCTACAATTCCCCATGACAAGGTGAAAAAACCAATAATTAAAGCAAAAAGGGCAATTAATTTTGGTTTCATTTTAAAGTTCTTCATTTGTTTTTTTTATTTGAGGGGGTAAAATTACCTTATTTTATAGATAATTCAAAAGAGAACCATTTAAGATTGCTCAAATTTTTGTTTTTTAAATTTTAGAGCTTAAAAATTGCAGTCTTTTTAAATTGAACTTCAGGGTAATTGCCTATTTTTGTACTACTTTTTATATAAAAAAATATTTATGCGCCTTAATTACTTTTATCTGTTATTTGTTCTTTTTACTACTTTTAGTCCTGCTCAGGAACAACCGGATGTGCTGTTGAAAAATGTAAGCGACACAATTCTTAATACTAAAAGAACACTAAAAATAGCAGATCCTCTTAATAATATTAAGGTGATGCAAAAATTGTTTCCGGGAAAATTATACAATCTTGCTGATAAAAATACGTTTGTAAGCTGGAATTGTAAAAACTGTAAACCTGCTCCTTTTGCTGATGTTAATGAAGTTGAAGGTGATCAGTTATTTCCATATGAGCGTGGCGTTGCTACACGAATTCTTTCCAGTATTGACTATTCTGATTCTAAAGGAAATCAGTTTAGGATTCTCACCTTTAATCATTCCGCTTATGATGAAGATGGTTTGCAGACAGGTCGTTTCTCCGGTGGATTATTGGGTATTGCTAAATTTGCGAAAAATGGAAATGTTTGGGAGATGAGATCCTTTCAGCCTGCTGTAGCAGCATTTGGATCTTTTGCACAATGTCCGACACCAAAACTTGTTGAGATTGGGGAAGATCAATATGCATTATCTCTTGTTCATGCTAATGGCGGTGCAGGTGCTCCGTATAATGGCTATTTTTATCTAATTGCAGGATTTGACGGGAAATATCAGTCTTTGATGGAAGTTAGTGATTACTCCCTCACAAACAGTAGTAGTTCAGATTGGTCAAGTACATTTAAAGTAGTTACAGACAATAATAAAAAGTTTTTCAGGGATTTTATTATTACAACGACCGGTTCGTACAAAAAAGCCAAAGGCACAGAAGATGATTTTGAGGTTGATCTGCCGGAAGAACTGGCAACAATGGGAAAAACTAAAAAACAATTTAATTTTGTGATTGAAAGACATTTTTCATTTAAAGGAAAGTTTTATAAAATGACCAATAAACCAATTGTAAAATTTTCTAATATAAAATAGATTTTAAAAAATTTTCTAAAATTTAAAAGCCAAAGATCTCAAGTGATATACCTGAAATCTTTGGCTTTCTTTTATTTAATCTTTCGAGTGAAATTATACATCCTTATCTGTTTATAAAAATTAGTTGCCCCCATCTTTACATGGAGGTTCATATAACCCGTTGGGTGAAATTAAAATAGTATAAATTTTGACGCGGATTAGACAGATTCGTTATCACGAAAACGCAGATAAAAACGGATTTGCATAAAGAATTTAAAAAAAATCCGTTTTTGTCAGCTTTTTTACGAAGTAAATCCGTTTTATCCGCGTGCTATTTTATTCAAAGGAGCATTTTTAAATATAATTTCACCCAATGGGTTAAAATAAATAAATTTCCACACATAGATGAACTATGTGCATTTAAATTAGTGAAACGCCTTTTTTAAAGCTGCAAAATACTATGTTCCTATGTGTTGAAAATAATTACACCCAACGGGTTTTTATAATTATTGCAAAGAAGACAATAAGAAAGAGACAAACTAAATAATAGCTCCACTTTATACAGATTTGGCTAAAGCCTATCCTGTGGACAATTTCTAAAATCCCCTGGTTGAAACCAGGGGCAATAGAAAACAACTATTTGGAGCAATTTATTTTACTATAAGAGCTTTATTTACAATTTATTATAAACAATATTAAAATAAGAAGATTTACTATAGGTTTTCGGGCTTCCGCTTGTAAAAGGCTGAAATTGTGGTGTGATCATGTTCATAGAGCCACCGTCGCCATTCCAAACCCAGCCTAAAATTGTCCAGCCTTTACTCTTTGCATAATCTACAATTCCGGACCAGTCTGCACCAGAACCGCCGCTGTTACCAAACTCGCCAATCATGCAAGGTCTTCCTGCTGAAGCCAAATCGTCGATATCGGAAGTATTCATATATCTTCCTTTCCCTTGATTGTATGCGCCTGGATAAATATGTGCCGAAAGAATAATTTTGGTATCATTAATTTTTGTTTGTCCGCTAGAACAGCCTTTTACAGCGCATGCAGCAGTCGCGGTTTCTTGTCCCCAGCCCGGAATATCTATAATAATGGTACCGCTGTATACTTTTCTAACTTCTGTAATTGCAGTATTATACGCCGATGCAAATGCGGCTGGTGTAATAGTATGACTTCCCCATTCGTTGGTTAGGTTTATAATAAAATTTCCGCCTAAATAACTGTAGTTGTTTTTCCACCAGGTTGCTGCAGCATTTAATTCTGCGGTACTGTCAGAGCCCAATACGCTCGATTTATGATAGGTCACAATAACCGTATACCCGTTTGCTTTCGCTTCAGAAATCCATCTTTTGGCATTTGTTTCTTGTCCAGGCTCTACTTCTATTCTAACGGTTTGAATTTTGGTATTTTGTTTCATTAAATTCCAGCCTAAATCACAATTCCCACCGTTGTAATAAGAAGGCTGCAAATTTACGCCGTTTCCAATATCTCCAAATGTAGAACTTGTTTTGGCTGTTGCTTCTGGAATTGTTTCTAATACCGTTGTTTCTGTTGATGCAGTCTGATTCACAGAAACGGGTTCATTTGTTTCGCTTTGATCACAACTCGCAAGTAATGAAGTGCTTAAAATTAAAAACAGAAGGTTTGCTGTTTTCAAAAATTTTGGTTTTTTCATAAGTAAAGTTTTTTAGAGTTAACGAAGATTCTAAGGTTATAAAGAATCTTCGTTACAAATGTTTACTTTTAAGTAAGATAAAACCGATTCTATTTTGTCAAATAACAATACGAATATTGCATTTAAAACTGACTAAAATAAATTTTATACCGAAATAGCGTTAAAAATATACAGCAATGACAATTGTGACCTATTAAAAACAAATTATAAATAATGAAGTTACAGCTATGAAAATCCATAGAAAAACACCTTGTAGCAAAGGCTTCACTCCTACTGTTTTTAAAGTACTAATGTTTAACGTAGCTCCAATTAAAAACAAGGTAATTGTTAATCCAACTTTTGCCAGGTGAACAATACTGCCAGAAAATAGAGTTACAGCTGGTACATAAGAATTAATAAGCATTGCAACTACAAACAATCCGATGAAATATGGAATTTTGATTTTTGCTTTTGTACCCTGAGTTTCACTTTTGAAAGTGAATGCAGCTAAAAGTGATATCGGGATAATCCATAATGCTCTCGCTAATTTTACGGTTGTGGCAACTTGTAAAGCTTCAACTCCGTATTTATTTGCTGCACCTACAACAGAACTTGTATCATGAATGGCTATAGCGCACCATAATCCGAATTCTTTTTGAGACAAATCAAGTTGATGACCAATAAATGGGAATGCGAACAAGGCAACTGAATTTAATATAAAGATGACACCTAAAGCAATAGAGGTCTGATTTTCATTTGATTTAATTACGGGAGCAATTGCTGCAATGGCACTTCCTCCGCAAATTGCAGTTCCACAAGAGATTAAATGTGATGTTTTTCTTTCTGTTTTTAACCATTTTCCTAATAGTAAACCAAAAATTAAAGTACTAAAAATGGAGAATACGGTTAAGAGAAAACCTTCTTTTCCTACTGAGACTGCGCTAGCAACGTTCATTCCAAATCCTAAACCTACTACAGAGAATTGCAATAAAAAAGAAATTGCTTTACCGTTGAATTCTACAAATGGATTTCCGAAGACATTAACCATTATAACACCAAATAATAAGGCAATTGGTGGGGATATTATAGAAAAAAGGCAAAGTATGATGATACCGGCAAAAATAGCCAGTTGTAAATAATGATTAACTTGTACTAATTGTGACGATGTGTGATTTGTTGTTTTCAAAATAAAGATATTTGATATTTCTTCTGCAAAGTTCGCCCCTTTAATTTGAAACCGCCAATCGTAAAATGCAATCGGCTATAACTTCATGTTATAGTAATCTGACATATTCTGAATAAACATCTCTGATAATGCGTCGGATTTCCCCATTAAGGTAATAACATAAAAATATCGTTCGATAGATAAATTGGCAATGTCCAAAACCATTAATTCGTTATTTTTTAGTTCTTTACTCACTGCATGGATGGACATAAAAGCAAAACAATCTGAATTTAATAAATACGATTTTATACTTTCTGTACTACCCAATTGCATTTCGATCTGTAAATCTGAGAAGTTCAGGTTGATATTTTTCAACGCATATTCTATAACTTCAAGTGTGCCTGATCCGCGTTCACGGGTTATGAATTTCATTGATTTTAAATCGTTTACTGAAATTTCATTCTGTTTTGCAATAGGATTTTTGCTGCTGCAGACTAAAACCAATTCGTCTTTTAAGAACTGGGTATATTTTATAGATTGATTTTTGGATTGTCCTTCGACAATTCCAATTTCAATTTCTTTATTGATTAAAGCGGTTTCTATTTGTTCTGTGTTTCCATTTAGCAAATTGACTTTTATATCTTTTTGCTTTTGATGAAAACGTGCCAAAACGGGAGAAATAATATATTGAGAAATGGTTGTACTTGCTCCTAGTCGCAATGATCCCTGACGCTCGCTGATAAAGGAACTCATTTCAAAATCAATCTCCCGATATATTTCAAGTATATTTTTGGTGTGTTTTAAAAGAATTTTCCCGGCAGCTGTTAAAGCGATTTTTGAACCGTTTCGTTCAAAAAGTTTGGTTTTGTACTTTTCCTCAAGCTCCTGAATATGTTTTGAAACGGCTGGCTGCGAAATATACAACTCTGTCGCCGCTTTAGTAAAATTAAGGCGAAGCGCAACGGTGTAGAATACTTTTAACCTGAAATCCATAATCAAAAATTTTTAATTTGTAATCAACTTTCCTCCGCAATATCTTTTTTGCAATAAAATAATTTTAAAATCTATAACAAAAGTTCAGGTCGATACTCAAAATGCATTGTGTCATAATGTTTCCAATTTCCTCCCCAAATAAAGCCATATTTTTCAAAAATTGAAACTAGCTTGAGGGGAATTTGATTTCTATACGAAAGAATAACTTCTTCATTTTTACATTTACAATCCCATTGCCAATAATTAGAATTTTTGACATTAATATCTATTGTCATTCCATAACTATGCATACTCAAACGATTTGTTCCTGAAATTTTTCTCCAACTAAATGTACCTCCAATAGCATTAATGTATTTTTTAAATTCCGGGTTATTATCTAATTCTGCTGAGAGTTTTTTTACGATTTTATCAATTCCATTTACGGTTGTAACTTTTATTTTCTGATTGACTAATTTCGGGCACCAAATAATTTCAGTCATTTTTGATTCAACTTCTGATTTTGAATTTCCGTAAATTTTCTTAAAAAAAGCTTCATTTCGAATTCTTCCTGCATCTTCCTTTGGAATTAAATTCTTATCTGCTTTATTATAAACAAACTTAAATTGATCCTCAATATCAGGATTATCTAATAATTCTTGATTCGTTTTATTTTTAAAATCATCATAAATTAAATTTGATTTATCACTAAAAATAATTTTATTGTCTTTATAACCCACAATTTGATCTGGATATGCTTTAATTAATTTTTGAACATTCAATGAAATTTCCTGAGAAAAAACATTTTGAAATATAAGGACTAAAAAAAAGAATCGTCTCATTTAAAAACGTTTTAATTGTGATAAACTAAAAGTCCATTCGGGGGTTTTTAGAGAAGTTACTAAATCAGCAGCGTACCAAGGACTCAAAGAACTATTATTTGGGTTTTTCAATATTTGAATTTCCTGTGCCGGCATATAACTTTGTGCTAAAAGCATAATTTTTTGATTGTTTTTTGGATTCACAGCCATATCAACTACAATAACAGCGTGACCTGGAAAGCCTCCTTTTATAAAAACATCCCCTATTTTTATGTCTGAAACATTAATTGGTTTCAGTTCTTTTTCTAACGAAGCTGTTCCTGCATACATAAAAACCGTCTCTAAGTATCTCCAATAAGTTTCATAACTGTCAGATGGTTTTGCAGTTTTAACCCAACTAGTTTTGTTTCCTTTAATTGTAATTCTGTAGCCTGCGGCCCATTTACTAAAATCAACTCGAAAACCATTTGTAAAATTAAAATGTATTTTATCGTATTGTTTTTGGCTATAAAAATAATCCGCTCGTAAACGCATCACGGCATCAGCACATTGATGCAAATCCTGTTTTCCAATGGGTAAATCCACAACCGCATCATAAACATTTCGATTTGGTTTTATAGTTCCATCAAAATACAAAACATTTGAACCCAATGGTTTTAATGGAAGATTTCGTAAAAAAAAATCAAACGAAGTTTTAGATTCCTCTTCTCTCACAAATCCCTGAGGCAGCTGGAAACGTTGTTGAATCGTGTTTCCTAAAAGATTGTTTTCGCTGGTATTATTTGTCTCTGAAAATGAAAAAAAACAAAAAATTACCATCAAAATTGCTGCAATAAAAAAGAATTTAACTTTCATAATTTTAGAGTTTTAATTTATATCCGCAAGATTCCAAAATTCTAAAAGGAATTCAATTATATTTCATCATAATAATCCATTATATTTTCTAACGAACCATTCTGTCGTTAATAAAGCAGCAATTAAAATCAATAACCAAACCCAGTCAATTATTGGAGTTTTGGTGGTTACATTTTTTTCTATTGATTTGTATTCTTTATTTTCCAAAAGTGCATTGATTAGATTTTCTTCCTGATTTTCAAAGAAAGCTTTTCCATTGGTTTGTAATGCAAGTTGTTTTAATTTTAAAACGTCAGGATTTACAAATTGTTTTTCGATATCAAAATCTAAAATTTCAAAATGACTGGAATACGAAGTATTTGAATTTAATTCTTTTACGGTAAAATTATACTTTCCTGCAGCAAATCCGTCCAGATTGGCGGAGAAAGAATTGTTCCCTTTTAATAAATCGTAGTTTTTGCTTTGTTTAGTTTCAGCATTTGTTATCGTAATTGTAAGTCTGGCTTTTTCGTCAAACTCATAATTTTTATTGAAATACTGCGCATTTATAATGATTTCATCACCTGAATTATAGAAATTTTCATGCGTAACCACTAATGATTTTTTTGATGCCGAAGTTGCCAAATATTGAATGATCTTATCGATAAAAACATCATATTTCTCAAAGCTCTGATTATCTATATGGCTTTGTAAACGCCATTTCCAGCTGTTTTCTCCTAAAAGAAAAGCAGTTCTTTTTCCCTGATTTTCGGCAAAAGCCAATAAAGGCGCATTGGTAGAAACGTTTCTGATTTTAGACGATAGTAAAACGGAAACATTTCCGCTTGTTGTCACGGTTCCGAATAGATTTTGCAACGGAGGGAAATTCTCAAAACCAATATTATCTATTGCAAACGAATTAAACTGAGATTGAAATTCAGATAAATAATCTTCAATTTGTCCGCTCATTTTAAAAACCAGATTGTTTTGTTGTTGATTTAAATAATTGAAATCGGTACTATTTCCGGTAATAATAAACGTATTTCTCCCTGCTAGTTTATTGTTGTCAAATACGGCTTTAAAAGCGGTTGTTGGCTGATACAAAACTAAAACAGAAGCTTCTTGTAACTGGCTAATATCATTTGGTTTAACCAATATTACTTTACGTTGTGCATTAACTTCTATAGCGCGTTTTAAAGCAGCTATATCGGGATGATTTATTGCTGAAACTATTGCAATTGTCGATTTTTGATCGATAATTTCGACAGCAAAATTTTTAATATTGTTGTAGCTATTCTTCTCTTTTGCATTGGAAGAAATGTTAGCTTTAAATATTTGTAATCCAACTTTATCTGCCGGTAAAAGTAAATTTACTGTCGCTGTCTTTTTTGAAGCTGAAAAAGAAACTTTCTCTTTTGCTACAATTGAATTTCCTTGCGAAATTGTAAAATCTGCAGTAGTTGCTTTGTCTCCTGCGTATTGAAGAAAAACTTCAACAGGAAATTTATTTTTATGAAAAGCGTATTTGTTTACGTTAAGCTGATTGATTTTTAAATCAAAAAATGTGGTTGTATCTCCCACAACCAAAGGATAAACTTTATTGACAGGATCAAATCGATATACGTAATCGTTTCCTGTAGTCTGATTTCCGTCTGTGATTACAACGGTTGGAAAAATCAGGTTTTTATTGATGCTTTTTAGGTTTTTGGCAACTTCATCAAGATTAGTTTGTTTTCCTTTAAAATCGAGTTTGTCTAAAGGTTTAAAATCGGCATCAAACTGATAGGACTGAATTTCAAATTTCTCCTTTATAGCAGGATTTGAAATTAGTTTTTGATACAGTTCTGCTACTTTTTTATCTGATTTTAAAGCTTCAATTGAACTCGAATTATCTACGGCAATTGCCAAAGGTGTTTTTGTAATCTCAAGAGAACTCTTTGATATGATTGGGTTTATAAGTAAAACCAATAATCCGAAAATGGCTAAAAAACGTAAAAAAGCCAAAAACCAAATCAGATTTGATTTGTTTTTGGCTTTAAAAAAATATTGAAAATAAGACAACCCACCCGCTATTACTAAAGAAAGTAATAATAATAAAATCGTGTTTGAAGTCATATTTATTTAGTGCTTATAAGATTTAATAATTCAAAGATTTCATTTACAAAACCTTTGTCCCGATAGTTATCGGGATTGCAACTTAGAACCTCAGTACCTTAGGTTAGCATTCCTCCACAAACATTAAGAACTTGTCCAGTAACGTAAGCACTCATATCTGAAGCTAAGAAAAGACATGCATTTGCTACATCTTCGGTAGTTCCTCCGCGTTTCAACGGAATTCCGTCTCTCCATCCTTTTACTACATCTTCAGGTAATTTTGCCGTCATTTCAGTTTCGATGAAACCTGGAGCGATTGCGTTGCAACGAATATTACGAGAACCTAATTCAAGTGCTACAGATTTAGTAAAACCAATTGCACCTGCTTTTGAAGCTGCATAATTAGTTTGTCCTGCATTTCCTGATACTCCAACAACTGAACTAATGTTGATGATCGAACCAGCGCGTTGTTTCAAAAATGTTTTCTGAATTGCTTTTGTCATATTGAAAACAGATTTCAGGTTCACATCAATTACCTGATCAAAATCGGCTTCAGACATACGCATAAGCAAGTTGTCTTTTGTAATTCCGGCGTTGTTTATCAAAATATCAACAGTTCCAAAATCAGCTAAAACAGCATCAACAAAAGTTTGTGCTTCATTAAAATCGGCAGCATTAGACTGGTATCCTTTTGCTTTAACTCCTAAACTATTTAACTCAGCCTCAAGTGCTTCTGCAGAAGCAACAGATGAACTATATGTAAATGCTACGTTTGCACCGTGTTTAGCGAAAACTTCTGCAATTCCTCTTCCGATTCCGCGGCTAGCGCCCGTAATGATTGCTACTTTTCCTTCTAATAATTTCATATTAAGGTATTCGTTTATATTTTTTGAAATACAAATATAGATTATTTGGGCGTTTAATAAAATTTGTGATGTAAAAATTGGTAGAGAATTGTCTTTTCTTAACTAAAAAAAGCAGCTCAACTGAGCTGCTTTTTCCTCCAAAATTAAAAACAAAACTAGAATTAGTAAATAGGATTTTGTCTCGTTACCAAAAAGACAATTACTAATAATAATGCGATTATTAACATTCTGAAAATTGAAGACTGAAACTTTTTTGTATCGTTCTCTTTGTCTTCTCTTTTCTGCTTTATGAGGTTATAAATCATTATAGGAATTATTACTGCAATAGACAGATATAAGTAGTTTCTGTAATAATCTCTGTAAAATTCTGAAATGGCAAGTAATACTAACCCCCATAAAAAAAAGATAACATTGGTTGCTGTAAGATGTTTTTTCATAATTTACTTTATTCAGAAGAAAGCATCTCTGTCTGGAGACACTTTCTTTAGTTTAAAATTATAATTTATAAGTTGTCATTCTAAAACTACTGCTTGCGCTTGTAAAGGTGTAAATTGTGTTCGTATAAGTCAGTTTAAAAGCTTCTTTCTTCACATAAATACCATTAGGATCTAACAAGAATTTTTCAAAATCTACCAAGAATGGCGGAACTGTTCCTGATCTGTGTTTTAAAATAATCTTTTTACCTGCTGCATCTTCTACTACATTAATTCGGTGAATAAAAGTTGCTCCGCTTGCAAATGTATAATAGATAATGTTTCCTTGTGTTGCATGATTAAAATAGAGCTGTACACCAGTCAATTCATCATCACCATCTAATTGCGCATTTACACCTGCAAAAGCATCTTTAAACTGCTTGGTGTTTGTAGGCGCGTCTGCGGTTGTATCATCTGCGAAATAACCAAATCTCGATGCTGGCTGACCCGCAAGTAAAATTTTATAATCATCAGTCAATACTGGTGGAGTAAAAGTGAATTTGATCGTAGCACTTACCCCGTTTGTACCTGTTGCAACAAAGTTTTCTGTTGCGCTGTCATAAATAAAATCAGATAATTTTTGACCTTTTACTTCAAGTTCCGGTTTTACTGTTATTCCTGTTGGTGTTAACTGGTAGGCAATATTATAGCCTTTTGCCGTAGCGCTTTCTAACGAATTTGCTACTGCAAAGCGCGCATCGTAATTTACATCAAAATCGTAATGAGATACAGTTGAACCATCATTAATATCTAATAAACGGAATATTTTACTTGACATATTTTCTGCCATTACAGTATTCTTTGCCAAATCTGTCCAATCCTGAGCTATTGCTTTTTTGAAACGTATTTCTTTAAAGTCTCTGTTGGTTCTAAAAATGATTTCGCCATTTTCCACTCCATAATAAAAGAACTGAAAATCTCCCAAATATCCTTTACCAACAAGTGCTGCGGTCGGATAATTATCTGATTGTGATAAAAGATGTATTCTGTTTGCTGTGGTAAAAACCAAACTCACTGTACTACCTAATTGTAAATCATACTGACTTTGGTGAACATCGGTATCGCTATCAAAATCGGATGCCATGTCTACTTTTCCATTCGGTAAAAATTTAAAAAGATGTGTCCAGCCTCCTAATTGTGTATTATCAGTATAATAAACTAATTTCCATCCTTCTGTAGAAGAAAGTAAAACGTCATTTAGTTCTTTTTTTCTACTATTTTGTCTTTCAAGTGGTGATTCATCAAATTTAGGATCAGCTTCGGTACTTGTACATGCACCTAATATAACTGCCACAAGTGCCAGAATTAGATACTTATATATATGTTTTACTTTCATAATATTGTTTTTATATTAATTATTACTTGTTTTAATCTTCGATAACAGCATCTGTATTCTTTTGCGCTTCATCTCTAAGAGCGTAGAAATCCATTCCAAAGTTGTCTTTGTAATATTGCACTACAATGGCTTCTTTTTTCTTTAGATTCGCTTTTGCCGTTGCATCTGTAACACTTGCCAAAATAGCTGCATATTCTGCTTTTGAGCTTGTTAAGATTGTTGCTGCAGTTTCTGCAAAATCTTCGTAAATGCTTAATCTCGCATAACTGGTAATGAAACCTAAGGCTCTTGAACTTGCTGCACTGTAGATGTACCAGCTAGAGGTATATCCTGCCGGAGTTAATTTCGCCCAGGCTTGCTCATCAAAAGGTTTAGTTTGGTTTAAGATGTGTACATACTCATGTTGAATTGTATGAATAAATTGTGTAACATCTGGTCTGCTTGAACGATCTAAGTAATCTAATTGGAAAAGAGTTACTCTCTGCCCGCCTTCTGCCAAACCTAAAGTAATGGTACCAGAAGTGTTTAAGTTTGTTCCTCCAACCAAAACGAATTCTCTTGGCGAAATTTTCTTTACGAAATCTGCTCCACCAATAGTAGAATAACTGTCGATCCAGATTTTTTCAACAACTTCAAGTGCTGGCTGTACTCTGTCTATAGTTGGCGGAAATAAATAACGGTTGTCATCTACTAAATTCTGATTCCACTCATAATATACTTTTATGTTGTATGGATCAAGAAAAGTAGTACCAATCCAGTTGTCTAATTCTGTTTTGCTTTTTACTGTATAATCTAATTGCGATTCTGTTGGTTGATCTTCATGAGCACAAGCCACAAATAACATCGCTCCCGTAATCATTGCAATCGCTCTATATCTTTGTAATATTTTCATAATAATTGAATTAAAATTTTTATCTAGGATTTTTCTCGATGCCAGTGTCAGATGCTCTTTGCGGAATTTGCAAAGCTCTGCGTTTATCATCTTTCGTTAAGATATTGGTTTTAACAGGTTGCCCGTTTTCTTTGGTAACATGTTCTACTACCAGATTAAAACGTTTCACATCAAACCATCTTAAACCTTCTTGGATAAATTCTCTTCTTCTCGCTTCTGCAATCGCTTTAATATAAGAAGCCTGTACAGGTGTTAAAGTGTAGAAAGGAGTATATTCGTCTGCAACAGCCGGATACATCGCTGTAATGTTAGCTTCTGTAATCTTGTCTGTAGTTGCATTAAATCCTGCCGTTCTTAATCCTAATAAATATTGTAATTCAGCATTTGCTTCATCAAATTGATTTTTCATTACATGTGCCTCAATTCTATTCAGGAAAAACTCATCGTTACTTAATAATACAACACCTGTAAAAGCTTCACCAATTCCGGCAGTTACGTTAGTATACTTAAAGTATTCATAGAATTTAGGGATAATCACATTATTCTCATAAAATGATGAAGTATAGATTAACCAGCTTTTACCCCAGATGTTGGTTTCAGCTCCTAAAATTTCATCCGATCTGTTATCTGCTAAGTAAAATCTATTTTGATATCCTCTGCGCGCTGTTGAGTTTGGATAAGCTACCAATAAATTTGTTGGCTGCTCTACTTTTGAATATTCAAGAGATTTTTGAGCTGAAGGTGCCGCATTAAAAGCAACATAATCTCTTAACGTTGTTGGTTTAGAGCCTAATGCTTTAGAATAATCCAATACTTTGTCCCAGTCTCCTTTTACTAAATAAAAACGGCTAGCAAATGCTTTTGCAGCATCAACATTAAAGTGATATTTAGGTTCTTTGTAATTATTGGTGATATATTTCATTCCTTCAGTAATATCCTTCTCAATAAAATCGAAAACTTCTTTAACTGAATTACGTTTGTATGTAACCAATAATTCTGTCTCTGGTTTTGTGATATACGGAATCCCTAAATCTGTTGCAGCAGTTGCAGGATTGTATCGGTTTGACCAAAATGAAACCAGCATAAAGTGGTTGTAAGCTCTTGCTAATAAAGCTTCTCCTTTTTGCGGATTTAAACTTTCAGGGCTCCCAAGTTCTTCAATTGCAGTCAAAGCCTGATTTGCAGAAGCAATAGCTTCATAAGATCCGTTCCAGAAATCTGCTTCGGTATCAGGGCCTAATTGCGTTTGCATTTCCCAGTTATAACTTTGTCTGTTATCTACATCAGAAGATTGCGTTTCGCTGTCGAATACGTTATCAGACATTGTTTCTCCAATTAAAACATAACTTTTATTTGGATAGGCTGTAACTAATAATTCTGATATTTTTTCAGGCGTATCTATTTGGGTTCTGTTATCTGGAATTTCAGAAAGAAACTCATCACAGCTATTTAGACTGATCACTAATAATAATGAAACTGCTATTTTTATATTTTTCATGTTTAATGCTATTAGAATGAAACATTTATACTAAATGTGTACTGAGAAGTGATAGGAAATGCTACACCTCCGGTATTACGAAACTCAGGATCCTGACCGTTTAATCTTTTATCTGAATAGATCAACCATGGGTTTACTGCTGATCCTTTTAAAGTAAAAGTGCTAAGACCTAATTTTCTTTTGTAATCACTTGGGAATTCCCAGCTAAGTGAAACGTTTTTCAATCTCACAAAATCACCATCAGCAACTCTCACATCAGAGAAGTTATAAGTATTGTAGGCAATTTGTAAATCTCTGTCGCCGTAATTTCTGTTCAATAATTTATCTGCAATAACAGGAACGTTTGTTCTGTTTTCATCACCCGGGTTAATCCAACGGTTGGTAAACTCTTTAGTAAATACGGTTAAATCATTGTATTCGTTACTGTAAACAGGGTTTAAACGAACTTTATTTCCTCCTGAACCTACTACAAATACGTATAATGACCAGCTTTTGTATGTGAATGTATTTGCTAAACCAACAGATTTGTTTGGCTCGATAGAACCTTCATATTTCAAATAATTGGTAACATCTTTAGTATCCTGAAAATCTGCTCCTGTAATATTATTTTCTGCTCCTTCTTGTAAATTAAACGTTGGTAATCCCTGATTGTTTAATCCTGTAAACTGGTAAGAGTAAATAGAGTTTCTTGGGTGTCCTACTGTATTTCCTCCGTTAGAATCTACTAAGTCAAATGCAGATGGTTTGTTAGCCAATTTTGTAATTTTTTGATCATAAACAGAAAAATTCAATGTTGTAGACCATCTAAAGTTATTTGTAATGATGTTTTGAGTTGTAATTCCAAGCTCAAGACCTTTAGTTTCCATATCAGCATTATTTCCTTGCTTGATAGCTTCTCCACCAACACCAGATGTAATTACATAATCAATTAAATCAAATGCTTTACGACGGTAAATATCAGTTACCAAAGACACTCTGTTGTTGAACATACCTAAATCTACTCCAATGTTAGTTTCGTATTGTTTTTCCCAAGTCAGGTCTTTATTCTGTAAATCTTCAATTGTAATTGCGTTTTCTCTGTCAGAAAGATTAAAACGATCGGTTATAAAACTTTTGTAAATCGCTAATGAGTTCGTTGCCGGACCAGCAGTTGCCGTTAATCCGTAAGAAGCTCTCAATGCCAATGTATTGATTGTTTCATTGTTTTTTAAGAAGTTTTCTTCAGCAACATTCCATTTACCACTCACAGTGTAAGTTGGTAACCATCTTGAGGAGCCCGTGTCTCCTTGTCTGTTAGATCCATCATAACGACCTGTTAACGAAGCAGTATAACGACGATCATAAGTGTATCCAACTTTTCCGAAGAAACCAACTGTTCTTTCTCTTTCTTCTCCAAAATCATAATAAGAATCTCCTCCGTTTACAATTTTTTCGATAATTCTTGGATCAATAAATGGTGTTAAACCTTTATCATACTGAATACCAGCAGCTGTAAAACTGTCATTGTTTCTGTCTACAGATCTAAGCTCTGTACCAAAGAAACCTTCAAGTTCATGTTTATCTTTAATAGTATTTCTATACGTAATACTATTTCTGATGTTGTAAGAAGTCATATCGTTAGTATATTTTCTAAGAAAACCACCACTTGGCAATACAGACACTTTTGGCGCTGTTAAGTCGTTTGGATTTTGATATAAAAACACGTTATCTTTTTGAATCTGTGTATTTACATTATTTCCAACACCTGCGTTGTATGCTCCAACAACATTTGATCCTTCGTAAATTTTGTGTTCTCTTGAAGTATTAGCGTAACGAGCTGAACCTGTTAAATTATAAGTCAGGTTTTTGTTGATTTTATAATCCAAATCAAGTTGAAAACGCATGTCATTAACTTTAATATCTAATGTGTTGTTTTCTAACTCATTGACAATATTCATTGGAGCCCAGTTGTTTTGGTAGTATTCCAAATTGCCATTATCATCATAAGGTCTTAAAGTTCTGCTTGTACTTAACACATAATTAAATGGGTTAATATCAAAATCTCTTGTTGTTTTACCAAATACAAGATCTTTTTTACTCTCATAAGCTCCAGGAGCTTGTTGATTACGAATAGATCCTAAAGCAGATAAAGTAACATTTAATTTGTCGTTGATGTAGAATGTACCTTTAAGGTTTGAAGACAATTGTTTTACATTATCAGCAACTGTCCATCCCGGATCTGTGTAATAACCAAGAGAAGCATAAAAAGTATTATTTTTTCCTCCTCCAGAAAAACTTAATGAGTGATTTTGAGTAATCGATGGTCGGAATAAAACATTAAACCAGTCTGTATTTGCCAATTCGTATTTCTTTAGGAATTGATTAATATTTGGCTGTTCATTTTTAACTCCAAACTGACCATTTGATTCATTATAACGGTTGATTTCTTTAGCTAAAATATTATAAGCCCCACCAAATCTTCCTGTATAAGAAGAACTTAAATCTAAATATCCTTTTTGTCTCATTTCCTGAAACACACTCATAGATTCCTGAGAATTTAAGATATCGTATTGTGTATAACTTGGAACAGTTCTAACCGTATTTTCTACAGAATAGCTCACTTTTAAAGGAGAATCTCTACGTCCTTGTTTTGTAGTCACAACCACTACTCCATTTAGCGATCTTGATCCATAGATTGACGTAGCCGATGCATCTTTTAGAATTTCAATACTTTGAATATCATTTGCATTTAAACCTGCAACAGAAGAACTTAATAATGTAGCAGAATTCCCCGATGCCAAATCTGCGAAAGTAACATTAATAATATCCTCCTGCACAACGCCGTCAATTACCCATAATGGTTTTGTATCTCCAAAAATGGAAGACGAACCACGCACTGTAATTTTTGGAGCTGTACCAAAAGTTCCTGTAACATTTTGTACGGTAACCCCGGCAGCTTTTCCTTCGATCATTCGGCTTACGTCAACAACACCTTCAACTTTTAACTCTGTACCCGAAATTTTACTAATTGCTCCTGTAAAAGTTCTTTTAGACGTTTTCTCATATCCTGTTGTAACCACAACCTCTTTTAGATTTTGTCCTAATTCATTTAAAACAATAGTTGGTGCAGTATTTCCAATTCCTATTTCTTTGGTCTCCATACCTACGTAAGAAATAAGAAGTCTGTCACTATTTGCAGGCATTTCGATGCTAAAATTACCATCGAAGTCTGTTAATACTGCCGTTTTTGTTCCTTTTGCCATTACTGTAGCTCCAGGAAGTGGTACTCCACTTGCATCTGTTACTTTTCCTTTAATGATTGGTCCGGCTGTTAAAGCCTCAAAAAGTGAATCATGATTATCTGCATTTGCGAAAGGATTTGCTCCTGCCGTTTTTTGCAAAATGATCTGATTGCTTACTTCTGAAAAAGTAATATTAAAAGGTACCAAAATGCGACTCAGAATACTCGAAAGAGTTTCCTGATTTGCTTCGATACTAATTTTATTATTTAGTTGCGGAAGTCTTGAATTATACGAAAATTTAACATGTGCAGACTTTTCGATTTTAGACAGCGCATTGTCAAGAGATAAATTCTCGACTGTAATGGTAACCTTAGTATCTAATTTCTTTTGTCCACTTACATTATTTGCCACTGCAAAGCTTGAAAACACAAGTGCTAAGACAAACTGAAATAGTGTTATTTTCATGATTCTATGGAGTAATCGTTGTTTAACAACTGGTTTTTTCATAATTTTGATTTGTTTTTGATTAATACTAATTGCATGTATTTGAAGAAACTCATGAATTGCTCTTTACAGAGAGAAATTCAACCCTAATAAGTGTCGATAATGTTACAGCATTTCGGCACTTTTTTTTATGTTATTTTTTTTACATAGGCATTATACTGGTTTATTTTTGGTTGGTTATAGTTTATAATTTTGAAAAATTAAAAAAGAAATTCTTGACATTTTTATAGAAAAATGACAGATTTACTTTAAAAAAATTATTGATTGGAAATAAAAATTCTGGCAGTGTAATTACAGTTACACCAAAAAATTAGTTACATCCGTCTGAAGTTATCGTAATCTGATTTCCATTCATCTCGAAATTGGTATTGTTTCCGAGGCTTTTACAGACAATTTTTAGTTTTTCAGTCAAGGGCTGATCGCTTAAAGAGGTTGTCAAATGGCAATCGATTAATTTACTTTTTGGATAATCGATATCGACGAGATAGGCTTGCTCAATTGTTTCAAAAATCTGAGAAACCGGAATATCATTAAATTCAAAACTTAACTGCTCTATATTCCCTACACTCTTGGTTAGTACAACATCTTGTGTAATGTCTGTGATTTTCTTAAACTTTAAATCACTTCTCTGAAACCGAAGCGCCTGATTGGGTAATAAAACAATTTCTTTATGATCTGATTTAGCAATTAAATCATTCGATTTTACTTTTACTTTACCTGTTCGTACCAGAACTTCAACGTCTGGCATATCTGAGTAAGCTTTTACTCTAAAACTGGTTCCCACAACTTTTGTGACAATTTCGTTGGCGTAAACAAAAAATGGTTTCTTCGGATTTTTACTAATTTCAAAAAAGCCCTCTCCTGATAAATATACTTTTCGTTCGTTTCCGATAAAAATTTTAGGATAGCTTAATTTACTATTTGGCTGAAGTAAAACAGAACTTCCATCAGAAAGTGTAATAATTTGAGGTTTACCTGAATTATTAGTTTGTTCCACCAATCCTTCACTATCCTCACTAACCAACTCGTTGTAAGTAATAACATTGTTGGTTGATTTAAAATAAGTATTATAAATCCAGGCCGAACCAAGACAAATAAATAATGTTGCTGCTACACCAGAAAGAAAGTGTTTTCTAAAGAAATTGATTTTAAAGCCCTGAACCGTTTTTTTGTTTTCTTTCTCACGAATTTTAAGCCAGGTATTTTGCAACGCTCTGTGAATATCAGAGGCCGAGAATTCTTTTTCCGGCACTTTCATAGCAAGAAGCAATAATCTTGCATCTTCTACTAATTTAGCACGCTGAAGGCTTTCAAGAGTCCATTCTTCCCAGCCATCTTCATCTGTTTTAAATAAAATCCAGGCCTGAAATGACTCGTCAGATAAAAAATCTTCAATTTGGGTATATGTATTACGTTTTTGCATCTAAAAATAAGGTTACAAAAACATAGAGGACAGCACTCTTATTATATACTCACCAAATTGTGATTTTTTTTAATTTTTTTTAAATAAAATTAAAAACTACTTGCAGACAAAAGAAGAAATAAGGAAAAAGTACCCTTCCATTCTTTGCGAAGACTAAGTAAACCGCGGTGTAACAAATTACTTGCCGATTGATAATTTACATCCAGCATCTCTGCAATTTGCTCCACAGTTAACCCCTGATGGTAACGAAGATAGATCGCTTCTTTCTGTCTGGCTGGTAAATCGTTTAATAATTTATTCAAATGAAGCACTTTTTCTTTAGCAGCATAGTCATCATCAATAAGATCATGCTCTACAGAAAACTCCAAAAGAAAGGCAATTGAATCTGTGCTTGTGGTTTTTCTAAAAATGTGATCACGCTCATATAAACGCGCAATTCTTTTACGAACACTGGATAATAAATACGCTTTTACAACTACTGTACTTTGTAGTGAATTTCGATACACCCAAATATCTGTAAATACATCCTGAATACAATCCTGCACTTTTTCTTCGTTTGGAGAAAGAGAGTTTCCATAACGAACCAGATCTGCATAATAGCGCTCAAATAACAATGAAAACGACTTTTCATCACCATTGATCAAATTATTCCAAAGCGTATTATCATCAAAAACATTAAATTGCAAAGTTGTAGTCTTCATCTTGATTTGGAGTAGTATTCTTTTAAAAAAGCTATTAAACAATACAAAGAATATAGTTTTTTAACATTATCCTTTCATTTTGTGCGTTAAATATATAAAAGCAAAAATACAAAAACAATTATTTTACACAAAAGAGACAGTTTCGTAACGTACAAAACTGTCTCTTTTTACTGATTTAAAAGGGGTTTAGACGAAAAATTAAATTATATATTAATTTTACCAAACCAATTTAACAAGATTTTACTCGATATATTATTAGTCTATTTTTTAATAAACTTAATATTTGAAATTCCTTTATTAGTTTTAACTTTTAAGATGTAGTTCCCAGTTTTTAATTTCGAAACATCGATTTTTGAAGTATTCGTTGCATCAGGAACAGCAATAATCAACTGCCCCAATATGTCATAAACATACATTGCTTGTTTTTCAATTTCATTTTTTGAATCAACATTTAGAATTCCTTTTACCGGATTTGGATGAATACCTAAATAGTCAGAAAATTGAAAATCCTGTACACTTAATGTTTTAAAAGTAGAAGTCGCGTTATTGGTTAAAATCGGAAAATTGTAATCAAAATAAATATTAGCTTCGTTTGTAAATGAATCCCCTACTTTCAAAGTCGGTAATGTTTTTATTTTAAAAGCAATATATCCGTCATTATTAGCATCATCATAAGGAAGATTAATATTTTCGAAAATAAATTCTACTTTGTTACCATCAGAAATTTTTGTTGCAAAAGAATGACTTGAACTTGTTGGAACTAAAGTTGAAATATCAAATTTTGACAAATCAATCAAATCTTTTACTACAATATTTTCTGCTGGATAATTTCCTGTATTTTCAAACCGAATCATATAATGTACATATTGTCCAATTAATTCCGGTTTTATAACGTTTCCTTCTAAACAGGTTTTATCATTTGGATCATATGATCCTACAACTTTTTGGTTAAATTCAAAAGTATTATCTAATGGTGTTTCGTCAGTTTCAGAAAGAATTAAAGCTACGTTATATTTTAAAACATCATCAATATTTACTGCTGGGGTTTCTGTAGGAGCGTTTACGTTAAATGTTATTGCAATTTCTTTAGATTCATAAGGCTTTAAATTAGAGAAATCCCAAATTAAATTATTTGGTGTTTGATTTGAAATCGGAAGACTGGTAGCTATTAAATCTAAAACAGAACCATCAAAGACAAGATTAATTTTACCTGATTGTGTAACGGTTCCTTTATTCTTAAAAATGATTTTATACTTTACATCAAAACCCGGTCTTGCATCTTCAATTGGCAGAATATTTACTTCTAAATCGTTATGCAGTCCATTTGGCACTATACAAAAATCTTGATTTAAAGGACTTATCTGTGCTGGAAAAACAATATCTACTGAAGCCGGTGAAATAGTAAAATAGTTTTCATTTTCAATAACCGGAACAATTTTATATGAACCTTCAAGAAGCTTAAAAGAATATGCTCCATTTGCATCAGCACTAAAATTTTCTCGTTTACTGCCGTTTAAAATTGAAAAATTTAAGTACGGAATTCCAATATCGGCAGCATCACAGCCGTTATTATCAATGTCAATTTGATTTTTACCCTGAAATGTATAGCTTACCCCACCTGGCTCAAATGAACAATAATTTCCAACTAAACAATTTGTATATTGATAGGACGCTATTTTTTCTGTAACAAACGTCAAATTAGATTCTTCATCACAAATATATTGAAGATTGGGACAATTTGATAAATTTTGGCCATTATACCCCAGTGAAGTTAAAGCACTTTCTAAAAAATCGAAATTTTTCGTAGTTCCGTTTTTTATATTAAGAAACTCTAAGTTGGGACAATCTGAAATATTTACATCTTTTAAATTTTTCAAATTACTTATATCTAAAGTTTTAATAGCTGTATGTCCTATCCATAACGCTTTTAAAAGTTCGGAATTAGATAAATCAACAGAGGTTAGCGGGTTTATTCCTCCATAACAGTCTGTAAGTTTTTTAGAATTTGAAAAATCAATAGTTTCTATTTTATTATTCCAAAAATCAAAATATCGAAGTCCGTCTAATTTTGCAATATCTAAAGTGGTTAATAAATTCTCAGCGCATTTTAAAAACCACAAATAAACAGAGTTTGGTAATTTTAATTCCGTAAGTTCATTTTTATAACAAACCAGTTCTTGTAGTATTAAACTATTTGAAAGGTCCAAACTACTTAAATTATTATTGTTCCCTTCAAATATAGCAAGACTCGTGAGATTCAGAAGATTCAGTGAAGTAAGTTTGTTATTGTGACAAACAAGACTACTAATCTTGTTTAAATCTGAAAGGTTTAAAAGACTAATTGAATTAAAGCTACAATTTAACCTCTCTAGTTTATTTAAACCAGTAAGATCTAAAGAATTAAGATTGTTTGTGGAGCAATCTAATTGTTTTAAATTAGTAAAGTTTTTCAATTCATCTAATGATGTAATATTGAAATTCTTTAAATCTAAATAAGTAACGTTTAAAGCTTCATCTGTTTCAATTTCTCCATTACTATTAGAATCTATTGTAAAATAATTAGAACTCAAATTTTTGGCAGTTGTATTATTTGCATTTGCCTGAAGCAGTTTGGTCTTAAAATTAGCATCAGTAAAAGAAATAATTTGCGAATTAACCGAAGAAAAAATGCACAAAGTCAGTAATAACAAGTAGTTCTTTATCATAGGTTTAGTTTGTTTTTTGGTGCTTAAATATATAAAACCAAAAACACAAAACAAATAAAAACATAAAAAAAGCCTTACTAATTAAAATAAGGCTTCAGAGAGTTTTTTTCTATCGGATTAGAATGCCACATTCCATCTTGGCAATTTTCCACTTGCGTCTAAGAAGTTTTGTAAAACCTGTCCTTCAACTGCAGTTGGAATTGCTTTTGCATCTGCATTAAATGTTTCGTACCAAACTACTTCAAGAGCGTCAATACTTTCTAATTTCATTTGCGCTGGCCAGGAATATTTTCTTCCCGTTTTTGCAAATTGGTGTCCGTTTACAATTTTATCATAAAGTCCGCCATTTTTGCTTTTTAAAGTTCCGTCATTTTGAACAGTTCCTGTAGAACCAACCATGATCAATTCTTTTTCAGCTCCTTCAACAGCGTAAACTACAAAAATTCCAGCGCTTCCTTCCGGAGCGTTACAAACTTGCTCTAAACTATCTTCAATTGTAAAAGTAAAACTGTTGCTTACTTTAAATTTTTCTAAATCTTTACTCATATTTTTTGTTTTATGCTTCTTAAAATACTATCCCGATAGCTATCGGGACAAAGATGCTAAGATTTTTCTATTTATACCTCAGTATTTTAAAATGGAAAAAAGTCTCAAGTAAATATTGAGACTTTTTTGGAATTTTATTATTTCGAGACTTGAAGATTATCCAAGTACTTCTTTTACTTTTTTACCAATTTCAGCTGGTGAATCAACAACGTGAATTCCGTTGTCTCTCATGATTTGTTTTTTAGCAGCAGCTGTATCATCAGAACCACCAACAATAGCACCTGCGTGACCCATTGTTCTACCAGCAGGAGCAGTTTCTCCAGCGATAAAACCAATAACTGGTTTACGGTTACCATCCGCTTTTACCCATCTTGCAGCATCAGCCTCAAGTTGACCTCCAATTTCACCAATCATAATGATTACTTCAGTTTCTGGGTCATTCATTAATAATTCAACAGCTTCTTTAGTTGTAGTTCCAATAATTGGATCTCCACCAATACCAATAGCTGTAGTGATTCCTAAACCTTGTTTTACAACCTGGTCAGCAGCTTCGTAAGTTAAAGTTCCAGATTTAGATACGATTCCAACAGTTCCTTTTTTGAAAACGAAACCTGGCATAATACCAACTTTAGCTTCACCCGGAGTAATTACACCTGGACAGTTTGGACCAATTAATCTAGAATTTCTTTCTTTAACATAATTATTTGCTTTAATCATATCTGCTACAGGAATTCCTTCTGTAATAGCAATAATTACTTTAATTCCCGCATCAGCAGCTTCCATAATTGCATCAGCAGCAAAAGCTGGCGGAACAAAAATGATAGAAGTATCAGCACCAGCTTGATCAACAGCATCTTTTACTGTATTAAAAACCGGACGCTCTAAATGGCTTGTTCCTCCTTTACCCGGAGTAACACCACCAACAACATTAGTACCGTACTCAATCATTTGAGAAGCGTGGAAAGTTCCTTCGCTTCCTGTAAATCCCTGAACAATTATTTTGGAATCTTTATTAACTAAAACACTCATGATATATATTTTATGTAGTTTTTAAAATTGTGATGCAAAAATAAGGTTTTGTAATCTATTTTTGCCTCTTTATTGTCAAAAAAATATTAAGAAAATTGACTCATCTGATAACCTCTATAAAGTTTATCATCTTTTATTTGCCAAATCGTCGAAAAATGAGCTAATAACATCTCTTCTCTTGGATTTTCAATTGTCTTTACGAAATGCGAATAACGAATAGAAACTAAATCGTCTTCTGCAAGAATATGGCTAATTCTAACTTTAGAACGCACATATGCTCGGTTAAGCTCATTGGCCATTTCAAGCATCGAATCATAATTCATCTGAATTAATCCTTTGCTGCTATTCCAATCTAATAAAACATCAGGATGCAAATACGTTTTAAGAATTTCGCTATCAATTAGGGCATCTGACTTATAAAATTTTTGAACAAATTCTTTAATAGACATATTATTTCAATTTATTTAGAATTTCAGGAATCTTTTTGATATTGGCCAATTGCTTCAACTTTTCTCTTGATTCTTCGATTGGAGTTCCAAAATAAGATTTTCCACCTTCAACCGATTTTGTAACACCCGTTTGTCCCATAATAACAGCCTTCGCTCCTATCGTGATTCCGCTGGTTGTACCTACCTGTCCCCAAATGGTAACTTCATCTTCAATAACAACACAACCAGCAATACCGGTTTGCGATGCAATTAAACATTTTTTTCCAATAACAGTATCGTGTCCAACATGCACCTGATTGTCTAATTTGGTTCCTTCGCCAATTGTAGTATCTCCGGTAACCCCTTTATCGATAGTACAAAGTGCTCCGATTCCAACGTTATTTTCAATAACTACTCTACCTCCTGAAATTAACTGATCAAAGCCCTCCAGACGTTTTTTGTAATAAAATGCATCAGCACCCAAAATGGTTCCTGCGTGAATAATTACATTGTCGCCAATTACAGTATGATCGTAAATGGAAACATTAGAATGTATCAGGCAGTTTTTACCTATTTTGACATGATTACCAACAAAACTATTAGGTTGAATTAAAGTGCCCTCACCAATTTCTGCAGAAGTTGAAATGGCAACATTTGCAAATTGAAAAGGTTTAAAATGTCTGGTTAAAACGTTAAAATCTCTGAATGGATCATCAGAAATTAAAAGTGCTTTACCTTCCGGACAATCTACTTTTTTATTAATTAAAACAATAGTAGCAGCCGATTGTAAAGCTTTATCGTAGTATTTTGGATGGTCAACAAAAACTATATCTCCTGCTTCTACAACATGTATTTCGTTCATGCCTGAAACCGGAAAGTCTTTATCTCCTATAAATTCGCAATTAAGCAAACTTGCAATTTCTTGTAAAGAATAAATCTTCGGAAATTTCATATTTTTTGATTAGTAAATGTATAAATTAGAAAATGAGTCAATTAGAATATGAATATACAAAATTTTGCCAATCCACAAATTATCTAATTGACTCATTGTCAAATTATCTTAATTAAAAGATTACTCTTTTACACGTTCCATGTAAGAACCTGAAGCTGTATCAATTTTAACTTTATCACCTTCGTTGATAAACAAAGGAACGTTGATAGTTGCCCCTGTCTCAACTGTAGCAGATTTTGTTGCGTTTGTTGCAGTATTTCCTTTTACTCCCGGCTCTGCGTAAGTAACTTCAAGAACTACAGAAGATGGCATATCTACTGATAATGGTAAATCTGTTTCTGTATTTACCTGAACCATTACGCTTGTTCCTTCTTTCAGTAAATCCGGAGCATCCAGAATATTTTTATTCAAAGAAATTTGCTCAAAAGATTCTGTATTCATAAAATGAAACTCATCTCCTTCAGCATATAAAAATTGGTAATTATGCGTTTCTACACGCACGTCTTCAATTTTGTGTCCTGCAGAAAATGTATTGTCTAATATTCTTCCTGTAGTTAAACTTCTTAATTTCGTTCTAACGAAAGCTGGACCTTTTCCAGGTTTTACGTGAAGAAATTCTACTATTTTGTAGATATCGTGATTAAATTTAATACACAATCCGTTTCTAATATCTGATGTAGATGCCATTTGTTTTTGTTTTATTTTATATTGTTTAATCGTTTAACCGTTTATTTGTTTCGATTAGACGATTAAACAAATGAACGATTAAAATTTTTACTTTTAATAGTTTCCTGAATAACCTTTCATGATTCCTCTTGATGAATTTCTGATAAAGTCCAGAATTTCATCTCTCTCAGGAGTAGCTTCCATTTCCGCTTCAATAATACTTAAAGCTTGTGTCGTATTGTAATTTTTTTGATATAAGATTCTGTAGATTTCCTGAATTTCTCTGATTTTCTCAGTAGTAAATCCTCTTCTTCTTAATCCAACTGAATTAATTCCAACATAAGACAAAGGCTCTTTTGCTGCTTTTGTATAGGGTGGTACATCTTTTCTTACCAAAGATCCACCAGAAATCATTGCATGATCTCCAATATGAATAAACTGGTGAATTGCAGCCAAACCACCAATTACGGCATGATTACCTACAACAACGTGTCCTGCCAAAGCAACACCATTTACAATAATTGCATTGTTACCAATTTCGCAATCGTGAGCAATGTGAGCATAAGCCATAACCAGACAATTGTTTCCAAGAATAGTTTGTCCAGATGCTACTGTACCTCTATTAATAGTTACACATTCTCTAATTGTACAGTTATCTCCAATGATAGCAAGAGAATCTTCTCCGCCAAATTTTAAATCTTGTGGCACCGCAGAAATAACTGCTCCTGGAAAAATATTGCAATTTTTACCAATACGAGCACCTTCCATGATGGTCACATTTGAACCAATCCATGTACCATCACCAATAACAACATTATTGTGAATTGTTGTAAAAGGCTCAATTACAACGTTTTTAGCGATTTTAGCGCCAGGATGAACATATGCTAATGGTTGATTCATCTGTATGTTTTATATTTTAAATTAAAATAATCTAATTCGAGGGCAACAAACCTAAACAATAAATTTGATTAATTATTGCTTTCTTGCAATTTGTGCCATTAATTCTGCCTCGGTCACTAATTTTCCGTTTGCGTATGCATTTGCCTGCATATGACAGATCCCTCTTCTGATAGGAGAAATCAATTCACATTTGAAAATTAACGTATCACCCGGCAATACTTTGTGTTTGAATTTAACATTATCAATTTTCATGAAATAAGTTAAATAATTTTCAGGATCCGGAACTGTACTTAAAACTAAGATCCCTCCTGTTTGTGCCATTGCTTCAACAATTAAAACTCCCGGCATAACTGGTGCTTCAGGAAAATGTCCAACAAAGAAATTTTCATTCATTGTAACATTTTTCATTCCCACAACATGACTGTCAGACATTTCTATAATTCTGTCAATTAATAAAAATGGAGGTCTGTGTGGCAAAACAGCCATAATTTTATGAATATCCATCAATGGCTCCTGATTTAGATCGTAAACCGGAACATGATTTCTTTGTTCAATTTTGATAATTTTTGCTAATTTTTTAGCAAACTGAGTGTTTACATAATGCCCTGGTTTGTTAGCAATAATCTTTCCTTGAATTCTAACTCCAATTAAAGATAAATCTCCAACAACATCAAGCAATTTGTGTCTTGCAGCTTCATTTGGGTAATGTAAAGTGAGATTATCTAAAACTCCGTTTGGTTTAACAGATATTTTATCTTTTCCAAAAGCTTTCTTTAAATTTTCCATTGTAGCTTCAGATATTTCTTTATCTACGTATACAATAGCATTATTTAAATCTCCACCTTTTATAAGTCCGTGCTCTAATAAAGATTCTAACTCATGCAAGAAACTAAAAGTTCTTGAATTTGCAATTTCGTCTTTAAAATCGGCAATACTTTTCATTGTAGCATTTTGAGTACCTAAAACTTTAGTACCAAAATCAACCATTGCAGTTACCTGATAATCATCACTTGGCATTACAAGGATTTCGCTTCCTGTAGTTTCATCTGTAAACGAAATAACTTCTTTTACAACATATACATTACGTTTAGCGTCTTGTTCTTCGATTCCTGCGTTTTCGATTGCTTCAACAAAATATTTTGATGAACCATCCATAATTGGAAGTTCTGAAGCATTCAATTCTATGATAACATTATCCAGATCACAGCCAACTAATGCAGCCAAAACGTGCTCCGGAGTCTGAATTTTTACACCTAATTTCTCTAAATTGGTACCTCTTTGGGTATTAACAACATAATTAGCATCAGCCTCAATGACTGGTTGACCTTGCAAATCTACTCTTATAAAAGTGAAACCATTATTAATAGGAGCAGGTTTAAAAGTCATTGTAACTTCTTTTCCAGTATGTAATCCAACTCCTGTTAGTGAAATTTCATTTTTGATGGTCTTCTGTTTAACCATTATTTCCATTTTTTGGGTTTATTATTTGTTTCTTTAATTCTTCAACTTCGGCTACAATTTTAGGGAAGTTTTTAAAATGAACATACGATTTATTAAAATCTGTATATCCAAGTGATGGAGTTCCTTGCAGAATCTCGCCATCTTTAATGTTTCTTGCTACACCAGACTGCGCCTGAAGTCTAACATTATTTCCTATAATTAAGTGGCCTGCGATACCAACTTGCCCGCCAATCATACAGTTTTCTCCAATTTTAGTAGAACCTGCAACACCAGATTGGGCTGCAATAACGGTATTTTTACCAATTTCTACATTGTGAGCAATCTGAATCTGATTGTCTAATTTAACTCCGTTTCTAATAATTGTAGAACCCAGAGTTGCTCTGTCTATTGTTGTATTTGCACCAATATCTACATTATCTTCTATAACAACATTCCCGATTTGAGGAACTTTGCTGTAAACACCTTCTTCATTTGGCACAAAACCAAAACCGTCTGCACCAATAATAGTTCCTGAATGAATAGTACAATTATTTCCTATTATAGTTTCAGAATAAATTTTAGCGCCTGCAAAAATATACACATTATCGCCAATAACAACATTATCGCCAATAAAACTGTTTGGGTATATTTTTACATTATTACCTAACACTACATTTTGTCCCACGTAACTAAAACTTCCTAAATACAGATTTTCTCCATATTTAGTACCTTCAGAAATAAAAGAATTAGCTTCTATTCCTGTTTTGTTCAATTTTACCTGATTATAAAAGTGTAAAAGTTTAGAAAAAGAAGCATAAGCATCTTCAACCTTTATCAATGTTGTAGTAATTTCCTGTTCAGGCACAAAGCTGTCATTAACTATAGTTACTGAAGCTTTTGTTGTATATATATAGTTGATATATTTAGGATTAGCCAAAAAAGTAAGTGATCCTTCCTCGCCTTCTTCGATCTTAGATAGTCGAGAAACTTCTGCATTGGGATTCCCAACAACTTCTCCTTCTAAAATTCCTGCTATTTGTTCTGCTGTAAATTTCATCGCGACAAAAATATAAAAAATAGATTTTAAATGTTAATTTTAGATAAGTTGTTTTGGAAAACAGATGTAATATTTTGTCACCAATTTAGATAACGATTTCAAATTCAACTGATCAGAAGCTTCTACAACATCCTCAATTGTTTTATCTTTTTTCAAAATTCGTATCGGTTCTGCTTCTTTACTATAAGCCTGGTTTTTTATTTTACCGCTAAAAATAAAATATCCAGCTTCTGATTGCGAGATATGATGTTCTTCTGCAAACTCTTCTTTCATAACCTGAGATTCTTCAGCCGGGATTTTCTCTGCACTTAACTTTATTTTAAGCAAATCTCTGTTAATGATCATTTTACTTAAAGTAGAAAGTATAAAATCATCTTGTCTTTGCCATGCTTTCAAAGCGCTTATAATGTCAAAATCATCTAGTTGAGAAAATAAATCTAACTTTTCGGCATCAAAATCTTCAAGCGCTATTTTGTTTTGCATAAAATACAAAAGCGGTTCGCTACAAGGCAGCTTTACTCCTTTTAAAGTCAGTTCTTTTGCTCTTTTTAAAACTTTCATCAAAATTAATTCGGCTACTAAACTTGTTTTATGCAAATAAGCCTGCCAATACATTAACCTTCTCGAAAGTAGAAATTTCTCTACAGAATAAATTCCTTTTTCCTCAATAACCAAAACATCGTTTTCAACATTCATCATCTGAATTAAACGCTCTGAATTTACATTTCCTTCTGCAACTCCTGTATAAAAACTGTCACGTTTCAGGTAATCCATTCGATCCATATCTAATTGACTTGAAATCAATTGCAACATGAATTTTCTGTGGTATTCTCCTCTAAAAACCTGAATAGCCAAACTTAATCTTCCGTCAAACTCTTCATTCAGCTGATTCATAAACAAAAGCGAAATAGCTTCATGATGCACATCTTCAACAATACTTTTCTCCATTGCGTGAGAAAAAGGCCCATGCCCTATATCGTGAAGTAAAATTGCAATTAATAGTGCATTTTCTTCTTCTTCAGAAATGACAACATCTTTAAATCGAAGCGTATCTATCGCTTTTTGCATTAAATGCATACAACCAAGCGCGTGATGAAAACGGGTATGATTGGCACCCGGATACACTAAATACGATAATCCCATTTGTGAAATACGGCGTAAACGCTGAAAATAAGGGTGCTGAATTAAGTCGTAGATAAGTTCGTTCGGGATGGTAATAAACCCGTAAATGGGATCATTGAATATTTTTAACTTATTGATATGAGTCACTATTTGGTTATTTTTTAGGTCAACAAATATAACTAAATAACTACAAATCATTTTGAGTTTTTTTCTTAAATAATAATCCTAAATACTATTGAATATCAAACTACTACCTAAACTCAACAAAAAATATATCATTAAATCTCTAATAGAAATTCTGAAATTTATACTATTTTTAATACTTTTTAAGTTCTATACTTCTAAATTGCATTAAAATTAATTTTGTTATGGATAAGATAAAAATACTTTGGGTCGATGACGAAATCGATCTTTTAAAGCCTCATATATTATTTCTTGAAAAGAAAAACTACGAAGTAACGACTTGTAACAACGGTCTGGACGCAATTACGCTATTTGAAGAAGATAACTTTGACATTGTTTTTCTTGATGAAAACATGCCCGGAATGAGCGGTTTGGAAACCCTTTCTGAAATGAAAGAGAAAAAATCGGCCATCCCGATGATTATGATTACAAAAAGTGAGGAAGAATATATAATGGAAGAAGCAATCGGCTCTAAAATAGCCGATTACCTGATAAAACCAGTAAATCCTAATCAAATTTTACTGAGTTTGAAGAAAAATCTTGACGATTCCAGATTGATTACTGAAAAAACAACTTTAGATTATCAGAAAGAATTCAGAAAGATTTCAATGGAATTAGCCATGGTTAATTCCTATGAAGATTGGGTTGAATTGTACAAAAAACTTCTTTTTTGGGAATTGAAACTAGAAGACATCAACGATACTGCAATGATTGAAATTCTGGAATCGCAAAAAGTAGAAGCCAATTCTCAATTCGGAAAATATATTGAAAGAAATTACGAAGATTGGTTTGCTCCAAAAGCAGATAAACCAATTCAGTCACATAATTTATTTAAAGAATTAGTAGTTCCTGAGCTTAAAAAGAAAGACAAACCCGTTTTATTTGTTGTAATTGACAATTTAAGATACGATCAATGGAAATCTTTTGAAACTGTAGTTTCTAATTATTACAAACTGGAAAAAGAAGTTCCTTATTTCTCTATTTTGCCTACCGCTACACAATACGCCAGAAATGCTATTTTCTCAGGTTTACTGCCTATTGAAATGGAAAAGCAATTTCCGCAATATTGGAAAAATGATATTGAAGATGGAGGAAAAAATCTTTACGAAGCTGAATTTCTTTCGGCACAATTAAAACGCTTAGGATTAAATATTAAGGAAGATTATTTTAAAATAACCAATTTTGCAGGCGGAAAAAAACTCGCAGAAAATTTCAAAGCGTTAAAAGGCAATGATTTGGTAACGGTTGTTTACAATTTTGTAGATATGCTTTCACATGCAAAAACTGAAATGGAAGTAGTTAAAGAATTAGCTTCAGATGACAAAGCTTATCGCTCATTAACATTAAGCTGGTTTAAAAACTCTCCTTTGATAGAGATTATCCAGCAGGCACAATTATTAGGTTTTAAATTGATTCTAACCACAGATCACGGAACTATTAATGTAAAAAACCCGTCTAAAGTTGTTGGAGATAAAAATACCAGTCTGAATTTACGCTATAAAACCGGGCGTAGTTTAACCTACGAACAAAAAGATGTTTATGTGGTAAAAGAACCTAAAACTATTGGTTTACCCGCTATAAACATGAGTAGCTCGTTTATTTTTGCCAAAAATGACTTTTTTCTGGCTTATGTAAACAACTACAACCATTATGTAAGTTATTACAAAAACACTTATCAGCATGGCGGAATTTCATTAGAAGAGATGATTATTCCTTTTCTGGTGTTTAATCCAAAATAAAGATATATTGCCACGAATTACTCGAATTGATACAAATTTTCAGCCTTTCTATATTAAAAATGTAATTAGTGTTAATTAGTGAAATTCGTGGCAATAAAAAATCGCTTTACGGCAAGCCCCAAATAAGCTGCAAATTAAAAATCCTTTAAAATCTTTTAATCTGTGGCAAAAATAATTCAATAAAATTCGTGAAATTCGTGGCAAAAATAACATCACAATGAATATCGTTTTTTCTTTAGATCAAATTCAGGAAGTAGCAGAAAAAATTCTGGCTTCAAATCCTAAAAAAATTATTCTTTTTAACGGGGAAATGGGAGTTGGAAAAACAACTTTAATCAAACAATTATGTAAAAGTTTAGGTGTTCAGGACGCAACAAGCAGTCCAACCTTTTCTTTAGTTAATGAATATTATACCTCTGATAACAAAATAGTTTACCATTTTGATTTTTATCGATTAAATAAAGAAACCGAAGCTCTTGATATGGGAGTTGATGATTATCTATATTCCGGAAACTGGTGTTTTATAGAATGGTCAGAAAAAATCACTAATTTACTTCCTGAAGAATATTCTACTATAAATATTGAGTTATTGCCTGATGGGAAAAGAAATTTAGAATTAGCATAAAACAATGAATAATACAGTAGAAATAATCCCCTTTTCTCCAGATTTAAAAGAGCATATTAAAACTTTAAATATTGCCTGGCTTGAAAAGTATTTTAAAGTAGAGGAAAAGGACAAAATCACACTTTCAAATCCGCAAGAAGAAATCATTGACAAAGGTGGATTAATTTTTTATGCCAGACATCAGAATGAAATTATTGGAACCGTTTCATTAATCAAAACCAATGATTCAACTTTTGAGTTAAGTAAGATGGCTGTTTCAGATAAGGCGCAAGGACTTGGAGTTGGTAATAAACTTCTTGAATATTGTATCGATTTTGCTAAAGAAAATAGCATCAAAACGTTGTTTTTATATTCAAATACTATTTTACTTCCGGCAATTCATTTGTATCGAAAATTTGGTTTCGTTGAAATCCCTTTAGAGGCAGGTGTTTACGAAAGAGCAGACATTAAAATGGAGAAAAAGATATCTTAACATTTGCGTTGTAGTATTAGCAGAATTTTTGCATTCATTTTAAAACTTTTTACGTAATTTGTACCTTTAATTTTTTGCATAACCCATGTCAATCACATTAACTCCATTTACAAAACAACAATTATTGCCACAAGAAGAAAAACTTGAGGTTGGTCGTTTTAAAAGAGAACTTTTCATAGGAATACCTAAAGAAACAAGCTATCAGGAACGTCGTATCTGTCTAACTCCCGATGCTGTAAATTCTCTTACATACGAAGGGCATCGTGTTATGATTGAATCCGGAGCCGGAGAAAGTTCCAGTTATACGGACAAAGAGTATTCTGACGCCGGAGCAGAAATTACAAAAGATACAAAAAGAGTTTTTGGGTGTCCTTTATTATTAAAGGTAGAACCACCAACCTTGGCTGAAATTGAAATGATAAACCCGGAAACTACGATCATTTCTGCTATTCAGCTAAAAACTAAGAAAAAAGCTTACTTTGAAGCTTTAGCACAAAAAAAAATAACAGCATTAGCTTTTGAATATATTAAAGATGAAGATGGCTCATATCCCGCTGTAAAATCTTTAAGCGAAATTGCAGGAACAGCTTCTATTCTTATTGCGGCCGAGTTAATGATTACTGACGAATTCGGAAAAGGACTTCTATTTGGAAATATTACCGGCGTCCCTCCTACTGAAGTTGTTATTCTCGGAGCTGGAACGGTTGGGGAATTTGCTGCAAAAACTGCCATTGGACTTGGTGCAAGTGTAAAAGTTTTTGACAATTCAATTACAAAATTACGTCGTTTACAAAACAATTTAAATCAAAGAATATTTACTTCTACGATTCAGCAAAAAGCACTTTTAAAGGCTTTAAGACGTTGTGATGTTGCTATTGGAGCCATGCGCGGTAAAGAACGCTGCCCAATTGTAGTCACCGAAACTATGGTAGAACACATGAAAAAAGGTGCCGTAATTGTTGATGTAAGTATTGATACAGGTGGTTGTTTCGAGAGTTCTGAAGTAACAACACACGAAAAACCAACTTTTATAAAAAATAATGTTTTACACTATTGTGTACCTAATATACCATCGCGTTACTCTAAAACAGCTTCATTATCAATTAGTAATATGTTAACGCCTTATCTTCACCAAATAGCGGAAGATGGCGGTTTAGAGAGTGCTATTCGTTGCAACAAAGGTCTTAAAAACGGAATCTACTTATATCACGGAATCTTAACAAATAAAGCCATTGGCGACTGGTTTGATTTACCAGACAACGATATTAATTTACTTGTATTTTAAAGGAACTTTAATGTACCTTTGCAAAAATTTTATTTCATGAAGTTCGTACACCGTTTTGCATATTATTTGATTGGCTTAGTTATGGGATGCTTTTTTGTAGCCCTTGTGTTTAGTGGAAAAGATACCCGTTGTAACTATTTTCCAAATGCCAGAGTTTTAAATGATTTAAGAACTAAACCTTTTCAGTATTCAGATAAAGCAATTCAGACTTTAAACGAAAAATGGATTGATACTGCAGATATCAAAAGCACGCTGACTTTTGGAGATGTTGATTTTGATCAAAGTAATGTTCCGTTCAATAAAGGAAAACTTTATGTAATTGAAGGAAAAACTGCTAAAAATCAGGAAATTGTTTTAAAAGTAGTTAACTACGAAAAGAAAGCCGTTTTAGAAGAAATTATAAAAAAAGAAACTAAAGAATAGTTCTTATACTATTTAAGCCTAAAATTTATATTTCTATATATTTATTTTAGGCTTAAACATTTTAAAACCACTCAATTTCATCAATTCCTTTTGATTTTAGAAAAGCATTTGTTTGGCTGAAATGCTTATTTCCAAACCATTTTCCCTGATTAGCACTCATTGGTGACGGATGTCCGGATTCTAAAATATAATGTTTTGAACGATCAATTTTTGATCCTTTTTTCTGTGCGAAGCTTCCCCATAACAGGAAAACGACATTTTCTTTTTGATCAGAAATCGCCTGAATTACTGCATCTGTAAAAAGATTCCATTTTAAGTGTTTATGACTATTTGGACTATCTTTGCGAACCGTTAGCGTAGCATTTAAAAGCAGAATTCCTTGTTGCGCCCATTTTTCAAGATTACCTGAACTGGGCATAAAAATCGAATCTAAATCGGTATTAATTTCTCTGAAAATATTGCGAAGTGAAGGCGGAATTTTAACATCATCATTTACAGAAAAGCTTAAACCATTGGCTTCTCCTTCTCCATGGTAAGGATCTTGCCCAATAATTACAACTTTTAAATCCTGAAAACTGCAGTTATTAAAAGCAGAGAAAATCAATTCTGCCGGAGGATAACAAGTATGCGTTTTATATTCAACATCCAAAGCCTCCGTTAAGGTGGAAAAATATGGTTTTTGAATTTCGTCTTTTAAGACCGCTTGCCATTCAGGAGATAAATTAATTTTCATTTTAAAAATTTTATTACAAATAACGCAAAGTTTTTTTCAAACTGCCAATTAATAATGCATTTTAGTTTTAAAACTTTGTAACTTTGAAATCTTTACAACTTACGATATATAATGATATCTATTACAGAAAAAACATTACAAGATTTACAATTTCCAACGGTGCTCGAAACAATTTCGGCTGGCTGTAATACAGACATTGGAAAAGAAAAAGCTTTACAAATAACACCATTTAGAGACAAAGAAACTTTGATGCAGGCTTTAATGCAAACATCGGAATATGTCTCTTCTTTTGAAAACAACAACGCCATCCCGAATCACGGATTTGAGGCTATAACACATGAAATTAAGTTTCTGGCAATAGAAGACAGTTTTCTTGAAGTGGGCAGTTTTAGAAAAATTGCCAATCTTTCTTCAACGACAAATTTCTTATTGAATTTTCTTAGAAAGTTTGATGACTATTATCCGAATCTAAATGCAAGAGCTTCTCGTGTAGAATTAACTAAAGACATCATTACATATATTGATGCAATCGTTGATAAATACGGAGAAATTAAAGACAACGCCTCTCCTGCACTGTTGAGTATTCGTCAGAATATGAACTTAGTTCGCGGAAAAGTAAACCAAAGTTTTGGAGTTGCTTTAACGCAATATAACGGATTAGGATATCTGGACGATATTAAGGAAAGTTTTGTACAAAACCGCCGAGTTCTGGCTGTTTTAGCAATGTACCGACGTAAAGTTAAAGGTTCAATTCTGGGAAGTTCCAAAACCGGAAGCATCGCTTATATTGAACCGGAAGCTACTTTAAAATATTCTCGCGAATTAGCTAATCTTGAGTATGAAGAAAAAGAGGAAATCACAAGAATCCTTAAAAACTTATCAAATTCTATTCGTCCCTATTTACCTTTATTAGTTGAATATCAAGACTTTTTAAGTGATATTGATGTTGTTGCAGGAAAAGCAAAATATGCCAACCGAATCAACGGAATATTACCAACAATTACAGAAGAAAGAAGATTGTTTTTTAGAGAAGCCTATCATCCTATTTTGTATTTAAACAATAAGCAAAAGAACGAAGTTACGCATCCGCAAACTATTGAATTAAAACAAGATAACCGAATTATTGTAATCTCGGGACCAAATGCGGGTGGAAAGACAATCTCGCTTAAAACAGTTGGTTTACTTCAATTAATGCTTCAGTCCGGAATGTTGATTCCAGTTCATGAACGCAGCGAAACTTTCTTATTTGATCGAATCTTAACGGATATTGGAGATAATCAATCTATTGAAAATCACCTAAGTACTTATAGTTACCGATTAAAAAACATGAATTACTTCTTGAAGAAATGCAATAAGAAAACCATGTTTTTAATTGATGAATTTGGTACAGGTTCTGATCCTGAACTTGGTGGAGCTTTAGCCGAAATTTTCCTGGAAGAATTTTATCACCGTGAAGCTTTTGGAATTATCACAACGCATTATTCAAACTTAAAAATCCTTGCAAACGAATTGCCTTATGCAACCAATGCAAATATGATGTTTGATGAACAATCATTAGAACCGATGTACAAACTGGCTTTGGGTCAGGCAGGAAGTTCATTTACATTTGAAGTGGCACAAAAAAATGGCATTCCGTTTGGATTAATTAATCGTGCGAAAAAGAAAATCGAAGTTGGAAAAGTACGTTTTGATAAAACTATCGCAACACTTCAAAAAGAGAGATCTAAGCTTGAAAAAACTTCTTTAAACTTAAAAGAAGAAGAAACAAGGGCACGTGAAGAAAGCAAAAAGATGGAAAATATCAATGTAAAAATCAAGCAAAAACTGGAAAGCTATCAGGAGTTATATGACAGTAACCAGAAAACCATTTACATTGGACAAAAAATAGAAGACATCTCTGAGAAATACTTCAACAACAAAAATAAAAAAGAACTTATAGGAGAGTTTTTGAAAATCGTTGAAATTGAAAATTCAAAACGTAAAAAAGCTACTCCAAAAGAAACTAAAGCAATTATAGAAAAGAAAAAAGAAGTTATTGCCGAAGTTACTGTACACGTTGAAGAAATTCGAAAAGAGAAAAAAGAGAAAAAGCTTAAACCGGTTATTGAGAAACCTAAACCAATTTTAAAAGTTGGCGACAGAGTTAGAATGTTAGATGGAAGATCGGTTGGAAGTATCGATTCAATAGAAAAAAATAAAGCAACAGTAAATTACGGAATCTTCACTTCTAAAGTTAGTTTAGATGAATTGGAATTGGTTGAAGCGTTGAAAAAGTAAAATTTTACTAATCGTTTATGTTTTTAATATTTCAAACTTAAAAACAGCCAAAAACGATGCAAAATACTAGCAAAGCTAAAATAAGAAGATTTAAGAAGTTATTTTCTAAAAGACACTCCGTAACATGATTAGTTTTAGAAAATGCATTTAATAAATTATATGGAAGCCGTTTTTTATTCATAAAACTTATTACTTCTTACTTTTTAATAGATATTACAAATGATACATTTTTTAGAAAGAGGCTATAATTTTAGAATTTACCTTTTTTTTTAATTGAATAAAAAAATCCACAAACTTGAAATTTCAAATTTGTGGATTTTTATTTTTTAGAAAAGTATCATTAACTTTTTATCCAATTAATAACTTCTGGTTCTGTCACCAAAGTTTTTGGTTTAATTACTTTAACCAATTCTCCTTTTTCATTGATTAAGTATTTTTGAAAATTCCATTCAACTTCAGAATCCTGTAAACCATTTTTAGATTTTTGAGTCAGGAATTTATAAACTTCACACATATCATCTCCTTTTACAGAAACTTTATCCATCATTGGAAAAGTTACACCATAATTTTGCTGACAGAAAGTTTGAATTTCTTTATTACTTCCAGGTTCTTGTTCTGCAAAATTATTTGCAGGAAAACCAACTATCACAAAACCTTTATCTTTATATTCTTTGTAAACGGCTTCAAGATCTTTATATTGAGGCGTTAATCCGCATTTTGACGCAGTATTTACAATCATTACTTTTTTTCCTTTTAAAGAAGCAAAATCAAAAGTGTTTCCTGATAAATCTTCCACCTTAAATTGGTAAATGTTTTCTTTTGCCATGACTTTATCTGTTTTAGACTTGGTTTTACTTGTTTGAGCCTGAAATTGTGCTGTCATTAATAAAAATGCTCCACAAGCTAGATATACTATTTTTTTCATTGTTTTAATTTTTTATAAAATTAGCTAAAAATCTTTTTGCCAAAGTGATTCCGACTTCTATTTTCCCATAAACTTTCGTTAAAAAATGAAGCCTAACGTTAATCAGACGTTAGGCTTCCCCCCATACAAACAAATCAAACCATGAATTAATTTTCAATATCTTTTACTTTGCTAAGTAAGAATCTCATATTTTGAAACGATTTCAATTTCTTTGAATTCGCTGACAATTATTTTTTAAGTAGTTGATGCCACCCAGTTGTGGTGAATTTTATATGTAAAACTTAATTTGAATTCCCAATTATTCATTTCAATGGCGTTTATAAAGGAAAATTTATTCGTTGTTTGGAAACTGCTGTTTATTCATAAAAATTCGTTTGGAAGTCCAGGGACACCAACTATTAAATTACTACTTCAGGTTTAAAACAATTTGACCCGATATTTCTTTTTTAAAATCCGTTTTACTAAAAGTCGAAAGTGATAAAACACTTGTCAAACCAACTATTAAAATTTTTAAGCTATTTACTTTTATCATAACATTAAATTGCAATTAGTAAGATTTTATCTGCTGCTTATTATTTTTGGTTTTCTTTTTTGTATTTCTTCTAAATTATAATCTATCAGTATTTTACAAACCAATTTCATATTCTGCTATTCTAAGCAAACTATTAATTTTTGGTTTATAATAGCATTTACGTAATTGGATTGCTTTTGGTTTTAAAAAAATGAAAAAAAAGTGATATTTTTTTTCAATCCCTTATTTTCCTAGGTTTAAGACTGTTAAAAAAAATATAATTTCACGAAAAAATAATTTATCTTTATAACAGTAATGCAATATTGATTAATAAATTTTTGTTTAAACTTAAAATCCCAATCTATGAGTCAAGAAGAATTGTTAGTTTTAATTTACAAAAAAGACGAAAGAGCTTTTACCCATTTGTACGATATGTACTCGAAAAGTTTGTTTTCGGTTATTAACGTATTAATCAAAAATCGAGAAGAAGCCGAAGATGTTTTACAGGAAGTTTTTGTGAAAATCTGGAAAAACATCGATTCATACAATGAAAGTAAAGGCCGTTTTTATACCTGGATCCTTAATATTGCCAGAAATACTTCGATCGATACATTGCGCTCAAAAAATTTTAATAACAATCAAAAAAACCTTCCATCCGATAATTTCGTAAATCTGTTAGATGACAGTAATAAACTGGTCAACAAAATTGATACAATAGGTATTCAGGAGTTTGTAAAAAAACTAAAACCAAAATGTATTGAAATTCTTGATTTGTTATTTTTTAAAGGATATACCCAACAAGAAGCTTCAGAAGAATTGGCAATGCCACTGGGAACTATCAAAACTCAAAACAGAAACTGTATTAACGATTTACGTAATTATTTAAAAATCTAATGGAAGCACAAGAATATATAGAATCAGGAATTCTGGAACTTTACGTTTACGGCTTATTAACCGAAACAGAAAATTTAGAAATAGCCGAAGCGGCTAAGAAAAGTCCGGAAGTAGAACAGGAAATTATTTCAATCGAAAAAGCGATTGTAGCTTTATCATCGAGCTTCTCTCCTTTCCATTCAGTAGCTAATTTTGAAAAAATTAAAGCAAGATTAGAGCTTAAACATGGAAAAGTAGTCGATATGAAACCAGCTTCAAGCTGGAGTCAATATGTGGGCTGGGCAGCTGCCGTACTTCTATTACTTGGTTTAGGATATCAAACTCTCGAACTGACAAAAACAAAAGAAGCTATTGCTACTGTAGGATCTGAAAAAAGTAAAATCGAAAGAGATTATGCTTATTTAGGACAGCAAAATAAAGAAATAGAGAAAAACTTAACTATTGTAAGAGATATCAAAAATACGGGTGTAACTCTTGGCGGACAAGCGGTTTCTCCAACTTCTTTTGCAAAAGTATACTGGAATAAAGATACCAAAACGACTTATATTGATGCTGCTGGTTTACCGAAACCTCCAAAAGGAATGGTTTATCAGGTTTGGGCATTAAAACTTAGTCCGGTACTTACGCCAACAAGTATTGGTTTATTGAGCGATTTTGAAGGAAATTCTCAAAAAATATTTGCTGTAGATCGTACAAACGAAGCAGAAGCTTTTGGAATTACGCTGGAACCAGCTGGTGGAAGTTTAACTCCAACTATGACTCAGCTTTACACTTTAGGAAAAGTTTAAAATTGAATCTTTCATAAAAAGAGGAAGCGCATATTAGTTTTAATATGCGCTTTTTTATTATTTTTATTTTATCAAACTACCAAATACCACATCATGAACGGAAATTTACTTCTAAGAGTTGCAGTTGCAATTATCTTACTTACCCATTCTATCTTCGGAATGTTTAATAATGGTGTTAATGATTTTGGAAATTTATTCCTGAATCAAATTGGCTTTGCCCCTTTTGGTGTATTTCTGGCCTGGTCAATTAAATTATCTCACGTTATCGCAGCGATTCTTTTATTAATGAATAAATACATTAAATTTGCCGGTTTTGTAACCATTTTTGTTCTTTTAATGGGAATAATTCTGGTTCATTTTAAGGAAGGCTGGTTTGTTGTAGGCGGTGGCAGAAATGGCGCAGAATACAACTTCTTATTAATTGTCGTTTTATTGGCAATCATGTTTCCAAACGGTTTTAAAAACATACAATCCAAGAATTAATTATATAAACAACTGCATTTAAATGGAAATAATTTGCAAAAATTGCCATCAGGTTTTTAAGGGACATTATTGTAACAATTGCGGGCAGCCCGCCGACACACATAAAATTAATGTTCATTTTTTATTGCATGATATTCAACATGGTTTACTACATTTTGATAAAGGTATCCTTTACTCTTTAAAACAATTATTTACAAGACCAGGACATTCCGTTCGTGAGTTTATAGATGGAAAAAGAGTGAAGCATTTTAAACCTCTATCTTTGGTTGTTGTTTTGGGGACACTGTATGGAGTTTTGTGTCATTTCTTTCATATTAACTTATTTCCAAGTTCGACAGGTACAAATATTGAGCTAAACGAATTCAATGAGTGGGTTTCTACACACTTTTCATGGGTTACTATTGCAACCATTCCTCTTTACACTGTTGGAACTTATATTGTTTTTAGAAATCAAGGCTATAATTTTGTTGAATTTTTTGTTCTGAATACGTTTAAAGCTTCTCAAAGACTTTTTGTTCAAATTTTGACATTCCCAATATTATTCTATTTAAACGGGACACCAAATATTCAAAAATTTAGTGCTCTAACTTATTTCATTGGTATCATATTAATATTCTGGACCAACATTCAGTTTTTTAATAAAATGTCAAAAACCAGAGCATTTTTCTTAAGCATCTTAAGTCATATTATTTTTCTAATTTGCATTTTTATAGTCACTATATTTATTCTTGCAGTAGCAGGAAAATTGCCTGTAAATTAAAACTCAAATTTAAAACCTAAATAAAACAGAAAAGGGTTCAACTATTAAGCTGAACCCTTTTTTATGAATTAATAATTACCTGAAATAATTATTTCTTTTTTACTTTTTTAGTCTTGTAATATTTATGGTATTTAGGATACGTTACAGCTCCAATTATTGCAATAGCTGCCAACGAATAATAAATCCAATTTAAAGAATGCGCTTCTCCACTTGCGTACGAGTGTAAACCAACTAAATGGAAATTTACTCCGTAATAGGTAAACAAAATCGAAATAAAAGCAAACATTGTCATTAAGTTAAAGAACCATTTTCCTCTTAAAGCGGGCACAAAACGAGCGTGAATAACAAATGCATAAACCATAATTGAGATTAAAGCCCAGGTTTCTTTTGGATCCCATCCCCAGTAACGACCCCAGCTTTCATTTGCCCATTGTCCTCCAAGGAAGTTACCAATTGTTAACATAATAAGACCAATTGTTATTGCCATTTCGTTGATATAACTTACTTCTTTGATGTGTAACTCCATTTTCGCTTTATTTTTTTCATTTGTAAAGAAAATCAAAACTAAAGCAACAAAACCTAAAATCATTCCTAAAGCGGTTGGACCATAACTTGCTACAATTACAGCAACGTGAATCATTAACCAGTAAGAGTTAAGAACTGGTTGCAAGTTTGCAATTTCCGGGTCAATCCAGTTCATATATGCTGCCATCAAAATCATTGCCGTAACAAAAGCAGATGAAGCAACAGTTAATTTAGATTTTCTGTCAAATGCTAGTCCAAAGAACATTGTTGACCAGGCTACATAAACTATAGATTCGTAAGCATTACTCCAAGGTGCGTGACCAGATATATACCAACGCGCCACTAAACCTAATGTATGAAGAACAAATAATAAGCCTACAACAATATGAAAACCATTCACGGTAATACGAAGCCATTTTTTTTCAAAGAAGATATTTAAAATGGTAAAAAGCAACATCAAAATGGATGCTGTTATATACCAATAAGGTAAAACTTTGAAAACATCATATTTGTTATAAGCAATTTCCGCATCAATCTTTTGTTCGCTTGGGCGAACTTTAGCGCCAAATTTCTTCTGAAAACCATTAATACTTTCAACCAATTGATCTGCAGTATCCCAGTTTTTGGAAATTGAGGCATTGTTAAGGGCGCTAAAATATAATGGAAGGATTTGATTCACATAAGTAGAATCCATTCCTTTAAAACCTTTGTGATCACGTTCCAGATAAGAAACCCATTTATTGTTTGGATCGTTTGGAACCGGGAAAACTCTTAAAATACTTCCGCTTAAAGCAGATTCCATTAAATTAACTTTTTTATCTGTTTCGATAAAATCTTTCTCAAACTGATTTGGATTTGCTGCTTTGTACGCTGCATCTAAATAAGGCGAAAGTTTATAATTACCGTTTTCATCAAAAAATTTAACAAAAGGTGCATTTGCTGCATCTTTATCTACACCAATAATTTTTCTAATACTATCATTTCCTGTTCTCAAATAGATAATCGGAACCTGAATCCAAACCTGAGCGTATTGCGTCATTGATAAGAAAACCTGATCAGAATTCATTCCGTTATATTTATCGTCGTGGCTTACTTTTCTAAGTAATTCAGATGAAAACGTGTTAATCGGCTTCATCCTTCCACCGGCATCCTGAATAATCAAGCGACCAAATTTTGCGGCGTGAGATTCCGGTGCTTTATAAATAGTCAATAAAGAATCTATTTGTTTCTGACTTGGCGCTGCGGTAACATGATTAGCATGATCGTTTGGATCTGCTGAGTGATTATGCTCATGTGTATGTCCCGGAGTATGTACATGTGGAGCCTGAGCAAAAGTATTGATGCTCAACATTAAAACCAAAATCGTAATTAGTTTTTCTTTTTTCTTCTGAATAGCGTCTAATTTCTTTTTCAAATCACCAAAACGAGAATACTTTGTAAACATAATAGCCATTAAACCGATGTATAGCAGATAATATCCGAAATAAGTAATATTGGTTCCCCAAAAATCGTGGTTTACAGAAAGTACAGTTCCTTTTTCATCCGGATCAAATGACGATTGAAAGAAACGATATCCTTTGTGATCTAATACATGATTCATAAAAATATCAGCATCAAAAGTTTCTGTAGAATCCTGAACTGTTACTTTACTCTTATATGATGAATAACTTTTTTCTGTTCCAGGATATTTATCCGCAATAAAATCATTCAATTTAATTTTAAACGGTAAAATATAAGCTTTACTTCCGAAGAAAATACTGTATTCAATTTTACCAATTTTTACTGTCTGAGGCTCACCTACAGATCCTTTAGAACCTAGAAGACGAACTTCTTTTTCTTGTCCGTCAGCTTTCACTTTTACAATCAAAGCGTCTGAATGAGATTTTGCTTTAAAGTCATTACTAGATTCATAATCTACAACTCCTTTAATTGCCGGATCTGGAAATACAATTCTAATATCTCCAATACTATAAAGAGAACGCATCATTAAAGGCTGCACATTATCTTTAGTTACAGTACCTTTTAATTTATCTGCCATTCGCATAAACTCTCCTTCAAAAGGAGTCTGAATAGTATATTTTTCCCCTGTAGTATTAATGTTTATTGCACCATCAGTCTGTTTGTTTAAAGCAAACAATACATTATGTATATTTTGAACTTCACCTTCTTTCAGGAAATGCTCTTCACGTCCGCCCGCTCCTGCTTCAACCAACTTTAAATAAAGTGTTCCTTTTGGATCTGGCTTAATCATTTCTTTTGCTCCCATGATGTAGTTTACATAACTCACTTCAAAAGGAGTTTCGTCAAACTTACCAGAAAGCGTAAAATCGTTGTTGGTCACTGGCGATAACAAAAGACTTTTATCAAAAACTCTGCGTTTCATTTCACCTTTATATTCACCATCAGCAAAAACGGTAATAAATGTTTTATCAGAAAAAATTTGATTTTCTGCAGCGCCTTCGCGAATTGGCATCATTCCTTCATAACTGATATAACGTGTTATAAAAGCTCCCAAAATGATAAAAACAAAGGCAATGTGAAGCAGTAAAGTTGCCCATTTTTCCTTTTTAAGCAATTGATAACGTTTGATATTACCAAAGAAGTTAATCATAAAAACGGCCATTATAGCCTCAAACCACCAAGTATTGTATATTAAAATTCGGGCTGTATCTGTGTTGTATTTACTTTCGATAAAAGTTCCAACACCCATTGCGATTGCAAATGTTAAAAAAAGAACGGCCATTAATCGTGTAGAAAACAAAAAAGAGAATATTTTTTTATCCATTTTTGAGGAATTACATTGTATAAAAGTGCCACAAAAGTACTTAAAAATGTTGAGTTCCAATATTTGTCATTTGTTAATTAAAACCAAAAAAAGAACCGCTTTTTCAATAAAATGCAGTTCAAAAATAGGCTTTTTACTACTTTAAAGGGGTTTTGAAAAATTTCTACAAAAAGCGCATCTTTTTCTACAAAAATGTAATCGATTACATTTTGTTTTTGTATTTTTATCGGCAGGAAATTTCTATTTTGCAATTTAATACAGTTTCAAAATAAGAATTTCATCTATTAACTATCTCTTTTATAACACAATTAAGAATGAAAATCAAACCAACCAACCTTCTTATTGCCTTTACTGTATTAGTATCGTTTTTGTCCTTTAATGCAAATGCTCAAAAAGCAAAATCAACCTCTTCTTATCCTGATCTTGAATTTAAAATGTCTAAAGTTCAGGAACCTGTAATTCCAAAAAACAGTGTAAACATTAAAGATTTTGGAGCTATAAACGGAGGTTATATCCTAAACACTAAGGCTTTCGCCGATGCAATAGAGGCTGTTTCAAAAAAAGGAGGCGGAAAAGTAATTATTCCTCCGGGAATCTGGCTAACGGGTCCGATTATTCTAAAAAGTAATATTGAATTGCATGCTGAAACTGGTGCCTTGATTAAATTCTCAACCGATAAAAGTTTATATCCAATAATCGAAACCAGCTTTGAAGGCCTAAATACATGGCGATGCATCTCTCCTATTTATGGTAAAAATCTGGAGAATGTCGCTTTTACAGGAAACGGCGTTTGGGATGGTTCCGGAGAAGTCTGGCGTATGCTGAAAAAAGAAAAAGTTACAGAAAGTCAATGGAAAAAAGTAATTGCTTCGGGAGGTGTACTCAATGAAGCAAAAACAACCTGGTACCCATCTGAACAATATCAAAAAGGAAATAAAAACGCAGATCAGAACATTCGTCTGGATCTTAAAACCAAAGAACAATTTGAAGAAATACATGATTTTCTTCGTCCGGTAATGGTGAGCATTCAAAATAGTAAAAGAGTTCTTTTTGACGGGCCGGTATTTCAGAATTCACCAGCTTGGAATATTCATCCGCTAATGATTGAAGATCTAATTGTTAGAAATGTTACCGTTCGTAATCCGTGGTATTCACAAAATGGAGACGGTCTTGATGTAGAATCCTGCAAAAATGTTTTAATAGAAAATTCAAGTTTTGATGTTGGCGACGATGCAATTTGCATTAAATCCGGAAAAGATAAAGATGGTCGAGATCGTGGTGTTGCCTGCGAAAATATTATAGTAAGAAACAATATTGTATATCACGGACACGGTGGTGTAACAGTAGGAAGTGAAATGTCGGGAGGCGTAAAAAACCTTCATGTTTCTAATTGTACTTTTATGGGAACTGATGTTGGACTACGTTTTAAAAGCACACGCGGACGTGGCGGTATTGTAGAAAACATCTTTATTTCGGACATTTTCATGACTGATATCCCATCTCAGGCTATTTCTTTTGATTTATATTATGGAGGAAAATCTATTGCTGAAACATTGGCTGAAGGCGGAACACAAGTTAAAAACAAAATCATGCCTGTTAATGAGGAAACACCGCAATTCAAAAACATTTCGATTAAAAACGTAACAATAGCCGGAGCTTATCAGGCAGTATTTTTACAAGGTTTACCGGAAATGAATCTTGAAAACATTGAAATTTCCAACTTAACTGCAAAAGCACAAAATGGTTTTTCTATTATAGATGCTAATGGAATTAAAATAATCAATGCAAAAGTAGATATCGAGAAACCAACCGTTTTCGAGATTTACAATAGTAGAAACATGATTTTTAATAATATAGATTTCAAATCAACTTCAGAAAAAGCAATTTCTATTAACGGAGAATTAAGTCAGAATATTCAATTTATTTCCAGTCCAAACATCGATTTTTCTAAAAAGACAACTATTGGAGAAACGGTTTCAAAAGGTGCTGTGAAATTCTAAATTTATAAAAAGAAACCCGTCACTTAAATATTATAGTAACGGGTTTCTTATTTTATTTACTAGCTATTTTTTCTTTAAGATTCTTTATTTCTTTATTCTGACTTTTATTTTCCTCTATCAAACCTTGAATACTTTTGTTTTGATCAATTACATAAAGAGTCAATTCTTCAATTTTCTGCAAAAGCTTAGCGTTCATTTCTCCTAAACTAATCCCATTTTTTAAAACTTCTTCTTCACTTGGAATATTCTCTAAATGTCCTTTTTCGGCAATATGTTTTTCAACTTGCTCAAGTGTTGGTAAATTATACTCTTTTTTAAATACAAAATCAGACCAGTTCTGTAACTCTACTTTTACTTCTTTTGATCGTACTGTTCCGTTGACATCTAACGCGTTTTTTGGATCGATTGTTCCTATACCGACTTTTCCATTTACAGTTTGATTACCTGTGAAAGTATTTGTTCCTCTTGTTGCTAACTCAAACCAAGGAGTATTAACTGATTGATTAACTACACCAAATTTTCTAAAAAATAATCTATCATTCCCTAAAAATGAAGATGTAATTTGCAATTGACAATCGTTAGCAGGATTTCCTTGCCTAATTGCAAGGACATGCTGCCAACCATAAGAATCAGGGGTCGCGCCACCGGTAAGATTTAAACCACTATACACTCCGGATGTTAGAGAAACATTAAGATCAGTAATTATTGGAGCATATCCATTCCCAATCTGTTGTGCGAAAACAACTGAATTAATGAATAAAAAGATAGTTGATGTAATTATATTTTTCATACTGAATTATTTGTTTTCAATATTTTTTAATCTATTTTTTATCTCGATATTTTCTTTTTTTATCTGTACATTCTCCTTTTTCATCTCTATACTCTCTTTTTTCATTTCAATCATGTATAGAGTCAATTCTTCAATTTTCTGCAAAAGTTTAGCATTCATTTCTCCTAGATAAATACCGTTTTTTAAAACTTCTTCTTCACTTGGAATATTCTCTAAATGACCTCTTTCAGCAATATGTTTTTCAACTTCCTCAAGTGTTGGTAAATTATACTCTTTTTTAAATACAAAATCAGACCAGTTCTGTAATTCTACTTTTACTTCTTTTGATCGTATTGTACCGTTTACATCTAATTTGTTTCTTGGAATTAATGTGCCGATCCCTACATTTCCATCTATAAGAAAAAGTTCATTCATATTCCCTTTTGAATATGAACTTAATAGTAATCCCAATCTGGAATTTGCACCCTCTGCATAAGTTAAATGACTCTTTATTTGTGGTCCATGCAAATCATCTCCATAAGATGTGAAAGTAATTGTACTTCCTTTTCCATTATAATTTTCATAATTTCTTAAAATCAGACTTCCACTAATATCTAACTTCGCTAAAGGATTTGTATTACCAATACCAACATTACCATTAAAAAATTGATTCCCGACAAAACTATTAGATCCTCTCGTTGCAATTTCAATCCAACTTGGATTAGAAGCCTCTCCTGCGGTACCAATTTTTCTAAAAAATAATCGATCATTAATTTCAAATGATGAGGACATTTGAAATTGATAGTTATTATTTGGATCAGTATGTCTAATTACAAATAAGTGCTGCCAATAAAAAGAATTCGGAGATATTCCAATTGCATTTTGACCACTATAAACTCCTGATTTTAAAGGAAGCGTAAAGTCATTTATAATCGGAGTAAATCCATCTGCAATTTGTTGGGAAAAACCAATATTTGTAATTAATAATGTAATTATAGCTATTTTTTTCATTTTTATTTCTTTTCAAGTATAGTTAATCTTTCTTTCATCTCAACATTTTCTTTTTTCATTTCAATCATGTATAGAGTCAATTCTTCTATTTTCTGCAAAAGTTTAGCATTCATTTCTCCCAAATCAATTCCATTTTTTAAAACTTCTTCTTCACTTGGAATATTCTCTAAATGTCCTTTTTCGGCAATATGTTTTTCAACTTCCTCAAGTGTTGGTAAATTATACTCTTTTTTAAATACAAAATCTGACCAGCCCTGTAATTCTACTTTTACTTCTTTTGAGCGTATTGTTCCGTTTACATCTAATTTGTTTTTCGGATTTTTTGTACCAACACCAACTAGTCCGTCAATAAGAAAAACTTCATCCATAAAACCTTTAGAATAGGAACTTAAAACTAATCCTGTTCGAGAATTTATACCATCAGCATAAGTTAAATAACTTCTTATTTGGGGACCATACAATTCACTCCCATAAGAAGTAAAAGTTATTATATTACCTTTTCCATTATAGTTTTCATAATTTTTTAAGATTAGATTTCCAGTTTCAGTACTACCATTTTCTTCTATCATTAGTAATTTTCTCCATCCACCCCATTTTGTATCTTTAGGAAATGCATTTCTATAAAAAATACCTCCATCATTAAAATTTAGTTGATGATTTTTCCCTCCAGTATTATCTGCACTACTCCATGGTGAAATAGTGATATTTGCCGAGAAAAATCCATCACCCGGAACACCAATTGCTCCTCTTTGTTTAAAATCTGCTCGAATGCTAGTTGATGAAAAATCAGGTAAATCATTAACTGCTCTACTGTCATTCACTAATAAAGAGCTTGCTGTTTGTGCATTAATATTGTATGTAAAAACACATAAAAAAAGTAGTTGAACTATTTTTCCTTTCATAATCTATTGGTTAGTTTATTTTAAGTTTATTATGCTCCAAATATATAATCAAATTTTGATTTGTGATAAAGAATACCAGCTTAAATAAGAAAAGTAAGACGACAGAAATAAAAGGCTATTTTCATTTAAAAAAAATAACACTAATTTTGTCGTATGATTCGAATAACGCTAATTGGTTCCGGAAATGTCGCACAACATTTGATCAAGGCTTTCACGAAAAGTGAAGCTGTTGAAATTGTCCAGGTATTTTCCAGAAAAAAAGAAGCTTTACTTCCTCTTATTGATTCAGATAAAATTGTCAGTGATTATAACGCTTTAAAAGAATCAGACTTATTTATTATTGCGGTTTCTGACAATGCTATTTCAGAAGTTTCCAGTCAGATTCCTTTTCAAAATTGTCTTGTTGCTCATACCTCGGGAACTGCTTCATTGGATACTTTAGATTCAAAAAACAGACGAAGCGTTTTTTATCCGCTTCAGACATTTTCTAAAAATAAAGCGATTGATTTTTCGGTGATTCCAATGTGTTTAGAAGCAGAAAATCCTGTCGATTTTGATCTTTTGGAGAAAGTGGCAAGATGCATTTCAAATGCCGTTTTTTCAATTAGTTCAGAACAACGAAAAGCACTACATGTAGCGGCTGTTTTTGTGAATAATTTCACTAATCATTTATATCAGATTGGACAGGAGATTTGTAGCGAGCATCAGGTTCCTTTTGAAGTCCTAAAACCTCTAATTCAGGAAACTGCAGAAAAAATCAAAACCTTAGATCCTGTTGACGCACAAACTGGTCCGGCAAAGCGCAATGATTCAAATACAATCGACGCGCATCTGGATTATTTAACTAATGAAAATCAAAAAAATATTTATAAAATTCTAACACAATCTATACAAAATAATGGCAAAAAGTTATAAAGAAATAATGAATGACATCACAACATTTGTTTTTGATGTTGATGGCGTACTTACCGATAGTTCTGTTTTTGTAACCAATGAAGGAGAAATGCTTCGTACGATGAATATTCGTGATGGTTATGCAATGAAAGCAGCTATAGAAAGTGGTTATCATGTCTGTATTATTTCTGGAGGAAGCAATGAAGGCGTTCGTATCCGATTACAAAACCTTGGAATCAAAGACATTCATTTAGGAACTCCCGACAAAGTAAAAACGTTTAAAGAATATACTGAAACTTACAATATAAAACCGGAGCAAGTGTTATATATGGGAGACGATATCCCAGATTTTCATGTAATGAAATTAGTAGGATTACCAACCAGCCCACAAGATGCAAGTCCGGAAATCAAAAATATCTGTCGTTATATCTCGCACGTAAAAGGCGGACGAGGCGCTGCACGTGATGTAATCGAACAGGTAATGAAAGTACAAGGAAAATGGATGGAATACTTTAACGGACAACACGACTAATTTAATTGTGAATTGTTAATGGTAAATTGTTAATTCAAAAACCTTTGCCCCTTTGAACCTAAAACCTTAGAACCTAAAAAAAAATGAAATATCTAAAACTCGTTCGCTATCAAAACCTACTTATGCTTGCTTTTATGCAACTATTGTTTCGTTATGCCTTTTTAAAACAGCAAAATATACCTTTGGCTCTGGCAGACTGGCAATACGGATTATTAGTTTTAAGCACTGTTTTATTAGCCGCGGCCGGTTATGTAGTAAACGATATTTTTGATGTAGCAACAGATTCTATTAACAAACCAAATAAGGTTCTTATTGGTAAAGGAATCTCTGAAACCCGAGCTTACAATATTTATTTTGGACTAAATATTACAGGTGTTGCAATTGGTTTTTATTTATCTAATGTTATTCTAAAACCAAGCTTTGCCTCTATTTTTATTTTAATCGCTTCTTTGCTTTATTTTTATTCTACAAGCTTAAAGCAAATCATGATTTTGGGTAATTTTATTATTGCATTATTATTGGCTTTTAGCGTAATTATAATTGGGATTTTTGATTTATTTCCTGCAACAGTTCAGGAAAATCAGGCGCAAATGGCAAGCTTTTTTTCTATTTTAATTGATTATGCTTTATTTGCCTTTATGATTAATTTTATTAGAGAAATAGTTAAGGACATAGAAGATGTAAATGGCGATTACAATCAGGGAATGAATACTTTACCAATTGCAATTGGAATTAGCAGAGCAGCAAAAATAGCTTCAGGTTTTGCTATTATTCCTTTTATATTATCCCTGCTTTACATCAATGCCTATTTTATGGAAAACAAACTTTATGCAGCAACCTTATATTCGTTTGCTTTTGTTTTGGCTCCATTATTATATTTTATTGTAAAAGTATTTACGGCAAAATCTCCAAAAGAATTTCATCATTTAAGTAAAGTTTTAAAACTAATTTTACTTTTCGGAATATTATCTATTTTGGTAATTACACTTAATATTAAGTACAATGCTTAAAGAAAAACTTAAAAAATACACTATAATTCTGGCTTCAGGATCTCCAAGAAGACAGCAATTTTTTAAAGATTTAGATCTTGATTTTGAAATCAGACTAAAAGATATTGAAGAGATTTATCCTCCTGAACTAAAAGCGGTTGAAATAACCGATTTTTTAGCCGAATTAAAAGCCAGCGCTTTTGAAGGAGAGCTGAAAGAAAACGAAATACTTGTGACGAGCGACACCATTGTCTGGCATCAGAATAAAGCGCTTGGAAAGCCAAAAACTGCCGAAGAAGCATTTGAAATGATCAAATCAATGTCAAACACGACACATGACGTTATTACTTCTGTTTGTTTTAAAACAAACAGTACTTCTAAGCTATTGCACGATATTACAAAAGTGACTTTTAATGAGCTTTCAGATGAAGCCATTTTATATTATATCGAAAATTACAAACCTTATGATAAAGCAGGAGCTTACGGTATTCAGGAATGGTTTGGTTTTATGGCCGTTGCAAAAGTTGAAGGCTCTTATACCAATGTTATGGGACTTCCGACTGCTAAAGTTTACGAATATTTGAGTACATTAGTATAAAAATTATCTTATGTTTTCTTTTAAAGAGTATAGTCAGGAAATAATTACGACCATAGTTCTTCTTTTAGCTTTAGTTGCGCTACGAATTATAATTGCCAAATTAGTTAGGCGTTATGCCAGCAGCAGTCAGCTATTAGAACACAGAACAAATCTGGTTATCAAGTACATTCACATATTAATGAATATCCTGGTAGCTATTAGCCTGATTGTAATTTGGGGAGTTGAGACTAAAGATATTTTCATTACTGTATCTTCAATTGCCACTGTAATTGGCGTCGCAATGTTTGCACAATGGTCTATTTTAAGCAATGTAACATCAGGAATGATTCTGTTTTTTTCATTTCCGTTTAGAATTGGCGATACTATTAAAATTCACGATAAAGATTTCCCTATTGAAGCCGAAATTGAAGATATTAGTGCTTTTCATGTGAATCTGAAAACAAAAGAGGGGGAAAAAATTATCTATCCCAACAATTTATTACTTCAAAAAGGCATTTCGATTATGCCTGTACGATACGAAGACAAAGAGTTCTTTGATTAAATCCTGTATGGAAATTTTGTAAGGTCTATAGAAAAAGCTGCAACGTTATAATTGAATTAAATTATAATATTTGTTATACCAATTTGATATTTTCTATAAAACCTCACCAAAATGATTCAAACTATAAAATTGCCGTTTTATGCGAAGCTTGCTTGCATTCTAATAAGTTTAATTTCATTTGCCTATATTTTTTGTATCGCAAAAGATATTATTACGCCAGTCCTTATGGCCTTTTTATTTTCCGTTTTATTAGTACCTCTCTTTACTTTTTTCCATACAAAACTCAAATTTCCGCGACATCTCGCTGCTGCAATCTGTATTTTGCTTTTCCTTTTATTTATTATCGGAATCTTAGTTTTTATTTCTTATCAGGTAACCAATATGGCCAATGATTTTGAAACCATTAAAAAGAATGCAAATTCATTCCTGATCGAAATCCATAAATTTATCAGGGAGCGTTTTCACGTGAGTATTGGCGAGCAGAAAAAATATCTTGATACGGTTACCAAAGATTCCGTCAAAAACGGAAATGCTACTTTAGGTTCTGCCATAATATCCATTAGCGATCTTCTATTAGATTGCACTATCATTCCTATTTACACCTTTTTGTTTTTGCTTTATAAAGATCATTTTATTCTTTTTTTAGCAAAATTGATTAGTAAAGAAAATCATGCCACTTTAAAAGATATTTTATCTCAAATAAAAGTTTCAATAAACAATTACATCGTAAGTCTTATTCTCGAAATGATTGTAGTTTCGGTTTTAACGAGTTTAGGACTTTGGATTATTGGAGTAAAATACTTTATTCTATTAGGACTTATCACCGGAATTTTAAATCTTATCCCTTATATCGGAATATTAATTGCCGGAATTATAACGGTTTTAGCTTCCTTAACCGGGTCTGCAGAAACGTCTATTATTTTAGGAATTCTGATTGTAAATGTTATAGTGCAGTTAATTGATAATAACCTACTCGTTCCTCTAATTATCAATTCAAAAGTAGAAATCAATGCATTTGTTTCTATTATTGGAATTATCGTTGGTGGCGCGGCAGCAGGAATTTCAGGTATGTTTTTGGCAATTCCGCTTTTAGCAATTGTAAAAATTATTTTCGACAGAATTGAATCTCTCGAAGCCTGGGGCTATGTTATGGGAAATCATATGCCCAAAAAATTCATCTGGAGAATTCGAAAAGCTAAAGCTGAGAATTAAAATAATCACACTTTTTAGCCAATATTCGCCTTTTTTACCCTATATTCATATAATAATCATCTAAAATCGAGTCAAAAAAAATCTGAATGTTTCTAAATAAAAAAATAATAGTTTTTATTTTGCTATGCTTTTGTTTTCAAGGCGTTCAGGCACAAACAGTTCCATCAAAAACTAGTAATCCTCCCAAAAAAGACAGTACAGAAGTTTATAACCGTCTTCGAAATTATTCTAAAAAAAATAAATTTACCCAAACACTACATAAACTTCTTTTTAAATCAAAAAAGCCAAAAAAGAAAGAAGAACTTCTTGTACAAACCGATACGCTGAATTACAATGGTAAAATCATTCGTAAAATCAATATTGTGACTTTAGATCCTTTTGGATATTCGGTTGCAGATACCACTCAAGTGCCAAGAAATTGGGGAGAACGAACCGGTAATCGGCTTCACTTAAAAACCAAGAAAATTGCCATTAAGAATTTACTTCTTTTCAAAAAAAATTCTACTTATGACAGTTATAAGGTACAGGAATCGGAACGTTTAATTCGTTCTCAGAAATATGTTACAGCGGTTAGAATATCAAATCAATTGGTTAGTCCTGCCTCAGATTCTGTAGATGTTACGATTCGTGTTTTGGATTCCTGGAGTACAATTCCTAAATTTTCAATATCAAGTAATCAGGTTTCTGTTGGATTTAAAGAGAAAGATTTCTTTGGAAGCGGACAACAACTCGAATACCGTTTTACCAATCGATTTGATGATGGCCGAAATGCGAATGAAGTGATCTACACCGTTCCAAATATAAAAAACACTTATATCGGAACGACATTATACTATAAAATGGATCTGGATAATAATTATTCTAAGAGTATTAATGTTGAACGTCTGTTTTATTCTCCCCTTACACAATGGGCTGGCGGAGTTCAGGTAGGTCAAATATTCAGAAAAGATACTTTGCAGGCGCCGGATATGACTTATGCCTATCAGCCATTTAAACATAATTTTCAGGATTTTTGGGGAGGAAAAGCAACAAAAGTGTTTGAGGATGAAAACGGTATTACCAATTTAGTAACAACTGCACGTTTTTTGAATAATGATTATACTGAAACTCCATCTGAAATATACGATCCGACACACTTTTATTCTGATGAAAAGTTAATTTTAAGCGGAATTGGGCTTAATCGAAGAAAATTTATAAAAGACAGCTATATTTTTAGAAATGGACAGACCGAAGATGTACCTATCGGACGAATTTATGGTATCACTTTAGGATATCAATACAAGAATACTTTATGGAGGCCTTATGCAGGAGCGCAATTTTCTTTTGGAAATTATTACAGACTTGGATTCCTGAGTATGAATTTTGAAGTAGGAAGTTTTTTTGATAAGTCCAAAACTTTTGAGACTGCATTTTTAATGGAAACCAATTATTTTACCAAACTCTATAATATAGGAACATGGAGATTAAGACAATTCGTTAATCCGAAATTGGTTATTGGTTCTAATCGTGTTGATATTATTGGAGATAAACTTAATATAAATGAAGAAAATGGTCTTGCGGGATTTAATAGCGCACTCTACGGAACCAGTAAATTGGTTTTATCACTTCAAACCCAGACCTATTCGCCACATTCCGTTTTAGGTTTTCGTTTAAATCCGTTTTTTAATTATTCAATAGCCGTTTTAGGAAATCCTGATAGTGCCATGTTAAGAAGCAAACCGTATTCAAAATTTACATTGGGAGTAATCGTTAGTAATGACTATTTGGTTTTCAGTTCATTTCAACTGTCATTGTCATATTATCCAAGTATTCCTTATCAGGGTGATAACGTATTCAAAACTAACACATTTGAAACAACCGACTACGGTCTTCAAAGTTTTGAACTGGCAAAACCAAGAATCGTAGATTATAAATAATCTTAAAAAAAAAGAATATTTTTTTTATTCTCTAGACACTACAAAATACCTAATAAACAAGAAGTTGTAATTACACTACATAAAACCAACTCGTTGAAATGCATATTTTATCCGACGAAATGCATCCTGTTTTTATTTTTGGCACAGTATATGAATATTACTTAGCAAGAGTAACATTAAAAAACTAAAAAAAATGAAAACAATAAAAATAGCAATCGCCGGATTATTCCTTTTGGTTGCAAATGCCACACAAGCTCAGGTATCGATTAATGTTAATATTGGTACTCCACCAGCTTGGGGACCTGCCGGATATGCAGAAATGGAATATTACTATCTTCCGGATATCGAAGCGTATTACGATGTTCGTGCTTCACAGTTTATTTATTTTGGAGGAGGAAGATGGGTTAGAACAACTTATTTACCAAGACAATACAGAAACTATGATTTATATGGTGGTTACAAAGTAGTTTTAAATGATTACCACGGAAGAACACCTTACACTTACTTTGATCGTCATAGAGTAAGATATTATAAAGGATACCATGGTGAACCACAAAGACCTTACAGAGCAAGACCTGTTTACGGCTACAATGACCGCCATGACCACAGAGATTACAAACATTATGACAAAAAACATCATGGTAAACACGATAAACATGACAGACATGATGATGATCACGATGATCACCACCACAGAAGATAATAATTACTAAATAACCCTTCATAAAAAAGAGTATCATAACAATGATACTCTTTTTTTATGCACTTTTAATATATTATAAATAACTCAAATTGAATAATATGTACTAAAAATACCCATTTACAACTATTTTCAATATTTTACCTTATTGTATTACAATTATACCCTATATTAGCAGTCTGATTCAAATAAAATAGATTATAAAAGATAGTATTGTGACCATTACGAGAACTTTACAACCAAACAGAAAACAAATTGAAATAACTTTCTGTAATCCTAAGAAATACCACCTGATTTAAATTTTTAAATCAATTCTTTAAAAAAAAGCTGTTAGAAATATCTAACAGCTTTTTTTTGGATCAAAATTTATCAAAATAAGAAATCAATAACCAAACATTAACATTTCATTTAAATACTGTTCCGTAATATAATTAGTATTTTTGAAGCACTTTCAAAACATTTAACTATAACCATGCGAAAAATTCAGTTACTAATATTTTTATTTTTTTTAACAGGGATTTCAATTTCTTTTGCACAACAACCACAAAAACTAAACTCTGTCGAAATTTACAACCAAATCAAAAAATTAAACTTTTTAGGTTCGGTTCTTTATATTGCAGCACATCCGGATGATGAAAATACAAGATTGATTTCTTTTATGGCAAACGAAATGAATGCCAGAACCGGTTATTTATCGTTAACCCGAGGTGATGGCGGACAGAACTTAATTGGTCCGCAATTGCGCGAATTACTCGGTGTTATTAGAACACAAGAATTAATCGAAGCTCGAAAAATTGATGGTGGGGAACAATTTTTTTCACGTGCAAATGATTTTGGTTTTTCTAAAAACCCGGATGAAACTTTAAAAATCTGGGATAAAGATAAAGTACTGGCTGATGTCGTATGGACCATTAGAAAATTTCAACCCGATGTGATTATTAATCGATTTGATCACCGTTCTCCGGGTACAACTCACGGACATCATACATCGTCGGCTATGCTTAGTGTTGAAAGTTTTAAACTCACAAATGACCCTAAAGTATATCCCGAGCAATTAAAATATGTAACACCATGGCAGGTAAAACGTCAGTTTTTTAATCCTTCCTGGTGGTTTTATGGAAGTCAGGAAAAATTTGACGCAGCAGATAAATCCAAATTTACAAGATTTGAAACCGGAGTTTATTACACCGGAATTGGAAAATCAAATCAGGAAATAGCTGCTTTAAGCCGAAGTCGCCATCAGTCACAAGGTTTTGGAAGTACTGGATCTCGCGGTACAGAAATTGAGTATCTGGAACTTATTAATGGAGAACGCGCCATAGAAAGAGACAATTTATTCGATGGAATCGATACTTCCTGGAACCGCGTTAAAAATGGAAAACCAATTGGGGAATTTATCTCTAAAATCATTTCAAAGTACGATTTCAGCAATCCATCTGCAAGTATTCCTGATCTAATAAAAGCCTATTCTATGATTGAAGCTTTAGACGATGATCATTGGAAACCATTAAAAGCTGCAGCTATTAGAAATATCATTGCTTCTTGTTCGGGTTTATATCTTGAAGCAGTGGCGAGCGAACAGGAAGCAACGCCGGGAAGTACTATTAAAGTAAGTCTTGAGGCCATTAACAGATGTGCTGTTGAAATGGAACTATCAAGTGTTACCACACTTCCTGAAAACAAAAACTTGGTTCAAAACCGTATTTTAAAAAACAATAACGACCAAAATATCAGTATTTCAATTCAGCTTCCAACTACTCTTGAATATACGCAGCCGTATTGGTTAAAAGAAAAAGCAACTGTTGGAATGTACACTGTTTCTAATCAGGAAAACATTGGTATTCCGGATATTATAAGAGAAGTAAAAGTTATTTTCAATATAAAAATAAACGGAATCGAAATTCCGTTTGAGCGTACAGTAGTTTACAAATATAATGACGGCGTAAAAGGCGAAATGTACAATTTTCTTGATATCGTTCCTGAAGTAACCACTTCAATCTTAGAAAGAGTATTAATCTTTAAAGATACCAAAAGTAAAATGATTCCGGTAAAGGTACGTGCCGGTAAAGATGCTGTAAAAGGAAATCTACAATTAGAATTACCGCAAAGCTGGGCAGCTTCACCAAAACAAATTCCATTTACTTTAGATAAAAAAGGAAATGAGCAAACCTTCTATTTTGAAGTTACGCCTCCTGTAAATCCGGAAGAAGCGGTTATTAAAGCGGTTGCAATAACAGATAATAAACGTTTTGACAAAGACGAAACCATTATAGATTACCCACATATTACCAAACAAATGGTTCTAAAACCTGCCGAATCAAAAGGTATTCGAATTGATTTGAGAACGTCTGGCGATGCCATTGGCTACATTATGGGTGCTGGTGACGAAGTTCCGGAGAGTTTAGCTCAAATGGGATATAAAGTAACTATTTTGAAACCCGAAGAAATTACACCCGAAAAACTGGATTCTTTTAGTACCGTTATCACCGGAATTCGTGCTTACAATACCGTAAATACTTTGGCTAACAAACAAAAAATACTATTTGATTTTGTAAAAAGTGGTAAAAACATGATCGTGCAATACAATACTCCGGGAAAACTGGTAACCGATCAGATTGCGCCATATCCTTTAAAAATTTCTAATGATCGCGTTACAGAAGAAAATGCAAAAATCACTTTCTTAGCGCCAAATCATCCAGTTTTAAATACTCCAAATAAAATCAGCGAAAAAGATTTTCAAGGCTGGACTCAGGAACAGGGATTGTATTATCCTGATCAATACGATCCTGCCTTCACTCCTATTATTTCATCGCACGATAAAGGCGAATCTGCAAAAGATGGCGCTTTACTAGTGGCGCCGTACGGAAAAGGATATTATATTTACACCGGTTTAAGCTTCTTTAGAGAACTACCGGAAGGTGTTGCAGGTGCGTATCGATTACTGTCGAATATTATCTCGCTAAAACAACCTATAGAAGCTCCTAAACAAGAATTAAAGCAATAAACATTCATAAAAATGGAAGCTAAAAAAACAAAAAAATGGAAAAAAAGCTACACCTACGTTTTGGTGGCAAATGCTATTTACATCCTTATTTTCTTCTTAATCATGCAATTATATTCATAACCTATGCAACTATTTGATTGGATCGTACTTATTGTTACTCTTTTATTCATTGTTGGATATGGTTCCTGGAAAACAAAAGGAAGTAAAAATGTTGAAGACTTTATTTTAGGAAACAACGAAACTCCATGGTATACCGTGGGACTTTCTGTAATGGCGACACAGGCAAGTGCCATTACTTTTTTGTCTACTCCCGGGCAAGCTTACCATGACGGAATGGGTTTTATACAATTCTATTTTGGATTGCCCATTGCAATGATTGTCATCTGTATGACTTTTATTCCTTTATATCATAAAAATAAGGTTTACACCGCTTACGAATTTCTTGAAAAACGTTTTGATGTAAAAACCCGTTCTCTTGCAGCAATTCTTTTTTTGGTGCAAAGAGGCTTAGGAACCGGACTTACCATTTATGCTCCGGCCATTATTTTGTCGGCATTATTGGGTTGGAATCTGACTTTTATGAATATTGTAATTGGTCTTTTGGTTATTATATACACCTTTTCCGGTGGAACAAAAGCAGTAAACGTAACACAGAAACAGCAAATGTTTGTGATTATGTCGGGAATGTTTATCACTTTTTTCCTGATTTTGCACTATCTGCCAAATGATATGACTTTTACAAGTGCCATGCATATTGCGGGTGCCAATGATAAAATGAATATTGTAGATTTCTCTTTTAATCCCGAAGAAAAGTATACAATCTGGAGCGGAATTACCGGAGGTTTTTTCCTTGCACTTGCCTATTTTGGAACTGACCAATCTCAAGTTGGACGTTATTTATCCGGAAAATCAGTAAAAGAAAGCCAAATGGGATTAATCATGAACGGACTTTTAAAAGTTCCGATGCAGTTCTTTATTTTATTGACCGGAGTTATGGTTTTTGTATTTTTTCAATTCAATCCTGTTCCTTTAAATTTTAATCCGAATAATAAAACGATTGTCGAAAAATCGGTTTTTAAAGAAGAATATCATGTTCTGGAGCATAAACTGGAAAAACTTTCAGAAGATAAAAAAGTAATCAATTTATTGTACATCGATCAGCTGAATCAGGATTTTGACAATCCGATTTTGCGTAAAGAATTAGTCGCTTTATCAAACAAAGAAAAAGACCTGCGCGACAAAGCAAAAGAAATTATTTCTAAAGCCGACAGCAATAGCGAAACCAATGATAAAGATTATGTCTTTTTTCATTTCATTCTGCACTATTTACCAAAAGGTTTAATTGGTTTATTACTTGCCGTTATCATTTCTGCAGCAATGTCATCTACTGCTTCAGGATTAAATGCATTAGCTTCTACAACAGCGATTGACATCTATAAGCGAAATCTAAAAACCGAAAAATCAGAGAAACATTATCTTCATGCAACTAAATTTTTTACATTGTTTTGGGGAATTATAGCCATCCTTTTTGCTTGTGTCGGAACTTTGTTTGAGAACTTAATTCAGCTTGTCAACATTATCGGATCTATTTTTTACGGCACTGTTTTAGGTATATTTCTTGTTGGTTTCTACTTTAGAAAAGTTCAGGCAAAAGCGATGTTTTACAGTGCAATCATTAGTCAGATTACCATTTTCGTCATTTATTATTTCATGATTTATATCTACCCGAGTGGTCAGGAAAAATTAGGTTATTTATGGCTGAATTTTATTGGAGCAATTTTGACTATAGTATTAGCATTTTTGATGCAGATTTTATTTTTTAGAGGAAAATCAGATCACGAGGAAGTAATCTTAGAATAAGCTAATAAAACCCATTGGGTATAATTAAAATAGTATAAATTTTGATGCGAATTAGACAGATTCGTTATCACGAAATCGCGGACAAAAACGGATTTGTATAAAGAATTAAAAAAAATCTGCTTTTGTCCACGTTTTTACGAAGTAAATCCGTTTTATCCGCGTGCTATTTTATTCAAAGGAGTATTTTTAAACATAATTTAATCCAACGAGGCTATAAATAGTATTTCTTTTAAAACGCAGATTCCTAGCCCTGATGGAAGCGACATCCTTTTATGGCGGGGTTCGCCATAAAAGATACAGCGGACAGCAGGAAATAGCTCCAAAAGAATCTATTACACTAATAAAAGTATCATCTTCAAGTATAATTCTCTACAATTTGTAAGTAAAAAATATTATTTTAGTATATTCAAAGACATATTGAGACTAAAAATTTGAAAAGATTAATACTTACAACCCTTTTTTCACAACACATCACTATGAAAGATCAAAAAAAATACAGCAATAAAACCAAAGCTGCTTTTATATTACTTATTGTGATGCTTATTATTTTGTTGGGGAACTTTAATACACTTCAAAATTCTAAAAAAGTAAACGAGAATATCAACGCCATTTTTAATGACAGATTAGTAGTTGCGCACTATATTTTTCAGTATTCTAAGGAACTTCATTTTATAAAAGCTGAAGCCGAAAAACTGGATTTAAGTGACAATATTAAGAAAGACGAGATCGTTAATACGCTTACAATTATCCATAATATTGATGATCTGTATGCCAAAACTGTGTTGACTAATAAAGAGAAAAGCCATTTTGACGCTTTCCTTGCTTCCTGCAAAGAAATCAATACACAAGTTGAAAATAAAAACTGGGGAAAGATTGCTTATTCAAGCGCTCAGGCTCTTAAAACCTTAGAATCGTTATCACAAATTCAGATTGAAGAAGGCAAAGCAAAACTAGCTGCTGCCAATGCCATGTATAATAAAAACAACAGTTTAGGACAGCTCCAAATTGCCTTACTTATCATTTTGGGAGCGATTACTTTTTACCTTTTAATTGTAAAAAAAATAAAAAGATCGATAAAGATTCCGGAGCCGCCTAGCCTTAATTAATATATTATTCTTTATTTAAGTTTTCTTTCTTCTTCTGTAATAGAAAGATCGTTTATACTTGCAAATCTTTTTTGCATTAAACCGTTTGCATCAAATTCCCAGTTTTCGTTTCCGTAGGCTCGAAACCAGTTTCCGTCAATATCCTGATATTCATATTCAAATCGTACAGCGATTCGGTTTTCTGTATGAGCCCAGTATTCTTTTTTAAGTTTATAGTTTTTCTCTTTATTCCATTTTTGAGTTAAAAACTGAACAATCTCTTCACGTCCGTTTACAAACTTATCTCTGTTTCGCCATTCACTATTTACCGTATAGGCTTTTGAAACTCGTTCGGGATCCTGACTGTTCCAGGCGTCTTCTGCTAATTGAATTTTTTCTAATGCCGTTTCATACGTGAAAGGAGGCAATGGTAATTTCTGTTCCATTTTTATAAATTTAAAGTTTCAATAATTTTTCTGGTTTGCATAATAAGCTGATTTGATTTAAACAACTGACTTTCGATAATGCAACTCTCAAAAAGCAGGTATATATGATCCGACAAAAGCGAATCGCTAATAATCTCAGCAAAATAATTCCGTAAATCATTTTTATGACTCTGGATCACGTTGAGAATCTTCACATTATCAGATTCAATCTCTGATAAGATATTCAGAAAACTACATCCTCTGAAATTCTCCTTTTCATTCATATAAATCAAAAAATCTAACGAAGCCGTAACCTTTGCTTTGGAGTTTTTCTCTTTTGAAGTGAATTTTTGCAATTCATCAAACCAAAAATCATGTCGCTGATTTAAAAATGCAACGCACAAATCTTCCTTAGACTTAAAATGCTGATAAAAGCTTGCTTTAGCCACTTTCGCTTCTTCTATAATCTGGTTAATGCCCGTTGCGTTGTAGCCTTGTCTATGAAATAAGGTAAATGTTTTTTCTAAAATTCGTTCTCTCGGTGCCATATCTATTCGTAATTACATTGCAAATATAAATAATTTCAAAACACAAACAGACAAGTCTGTCTATTTATTTCACTAAAAAAAATCCAAACTCCAAAACAAACGCTTTGGAATTTGGATTTTATAAGTTTTGAAATTTATAATTCAAACAAGAATTATTATCTACTCCACTCCGCAATACTGTCTTTATTCATTTTTACATAATCCTGATTGTTTGCAGTCTCAGCAGCAGCCAAGGAAGCTTTTGCAGTTTCAACTGCTCCTTTTTTATCACCTTGTTTTGCCTGAATCAATGATTTAAGTCTTAAGATAAAATAAGGTTTATCAGTACTCATGTCTAAAGATTTATCAACATAAGTTCTTGCTGTTTCAATATTTCCGTTTGATTGAAATAAATATTGAGCTGCTGCAAAATAATCATTTGCAGTTGGACCCGCTAACGTTTTTTCGATACTTGCTACAGCCATTTTTGCTGTTGGAACTTCAAATTTTAAAGCTACATGAGAGTTTTCCCAAGACATTTCCAAATAACCATAATTTGGATCTAAACCGTTAATTCCGATCGTGAAAGTCTCAACCGGTGTTGGTAATGCATTTTCTTTAACCGTAGTTCTTAAAGCAACGTATGCATCGCTCCAGTTTTCTGGTAATCCCCAATTGTCTGTAGAAAGATAAAAAATTACCTCCCAGCTTTCGATTTTTGGAATAGTGTAAATCGCGTATTTTCCTTTTTTCAACGTTTTTCCGTCGATAACAACATCATCACTAAAGTTAATGATTGTATTTTCGTTTGCACCAGTTCTCCAAAGTTTTCCAAATGGAACTAAATTTCCAAAAACCGCTCTTCCACGTGCTCCCGGTCTTGAGTAAGTAACTTCAACATCCGTTAAACCAACCGTTTGTTTGATATATCCTTTTGGACTCGCTTGTGGTGTTTTTACTTGCGCTTCAGAGACAAAAGGCGCTATTATAAGGGCTAATGCAATAAGTATTTTTTTCATATTAGGATTTTGTTTATTTTGTTCAAATTTACAAATTCAAACAGCGAACAAATGTTAAATTTTATATAATTCAAGTATCTAGCTGTGATATTTTTACAGCATTTAATTCTGAAAAATGATCAATTACTAAATCCGCTTCAGATAAGTCCTGTAATTTTGAATGTTGGCTTTTATAACCCACACAATATATTCCAGCGGCTTTTGCTGCTTTTACTCCATTTGTGCTGTCTTCAATAATAATACTCTCCTCTTTTGGAGCAATTGATAATGAAGCGGCATGAATAAAAATTGCCGGATTTGGTTTTGACTGTGGAAAATCTTCTCCGCTTACAATATGCGAGAAATACTGATGCAGATTGAATCTTGTAAAAACACGGTCAATTGTAACCTTAGAAGCAGACGAAGCTAAAATTAACTGAATGCCATTTGCATACAAATCTTTAATTAAATCTTCAACACCTTCCAGTAAAAACAAATCTGCTTTGGTATCGAATGCATCATTAAAAATATTTCTTTTTCTCTGAATTAAATCTTCAACTTCCTGATCAATTACAGGGAAAATTTCTTTTAATGTCTGAAAAGTATTTCGCGTCGAAAATCCTGTAAACGTAGTGTACATTTCTTCCGGAACTTCAATATTTAATTCTGAAAATTGCTTGTAATACGAATAACGGTGAACGGGTTCTGTATCTACAATTACACCGTCCATATCAAAAATTACTGTTTTTATCATTTTTTTTTAAGGTTCTAAGGTTCTAAGGTTCTGAGATGCTAAGGTTCTAAGGCTCTTAGCTCCAATCTTAGAAGCTTAGTACCTTAGAACCTTAGTACCTTTATTTAGTAAGCAAATATCTAATCACTGTTTCTGCGGCATGAAGACCAAATAAACCAGGCATGTAGCTGTTTGTTCCGTAGAACGATTTTTTAAAGTTTTTACCATCAGTTAACTTCAGACTTTTTTCATCCTGAATTTCAGAAGAGAAAACAACTTTCAGTTTGTTAATTTTCATGGTTCTTAATCGTTTACGAATTGTTTTAGAAAAATAACAGTTAACGGTTTTAGAAATATCTGCAACTTTTACTTTAGATGCCAACATCTTTCCTCCTGCTCCCATGCTACTTATAATCTTAACTCTTTTGCGTTTGGCTGCAATAATTAAGTTCAGTTTTGGCGTAATACTATCAATGCAATCCAATACATAATCAAACTCTGGAGAAACAATTTCAAAAGCGCGTTCCGGAGATAAAAATTCCTGTACACGAGTTAGTTTTAATTCCGGATTAATATCCATTAAACGATCTCCAACAATTTTAATTTTTGGTTCCCCAACAGTAGAATGCAAAGCCGGCAATTGTCTGTTAATATTGGTAATATCAACTACGTCACCATCTACAATGGTCATATTTCCAACTCCAGCTCTCGCTAAAAATTCAGCTGCAAATGATCCTACACCACCTAATCCAACTACTAATACATTTGCATTTTGTAAATTTTGCAATCCTTCTTTTGTAAATAAAAGCTCGGCTCTTTCTGTCCACTCTGCCATATAATCTTTTTTTGTTATTTTTTGTTTTTCAGGTTTAAAGGTTTCAAGTTTCAGGTTTGTGAATCTTAAAATTATCCCCAAACTAGTTTACTTTTCACCTTTCACATTTTACATTTTTCTACCTTTCAAATACAATTTTGTAATTACTTGAAATAATAGCCTTTAATTCACTTATTTCTATATTTTTATATTCAGCTGCTAAATTATAAACCTCCTGAATATTCTCTTCTATTGTATCAGTCTCTAAAAAGAAACGATCGTTTGGAATATCCTGAAAAACAGTTTTCAAATCTGGATTTTTTAATAGATATTTTCCAAACGAAATATAAAATCCTGCTTTAATTAATTGTTCCGCAATTTGTTTATTTTTTGAAAAACCATGAATAATCATCGGAACTGTAATATTCATTTTCTTCTTAATTGCTATCACTTCCTGAAAAGCAGCAACACAATGAATAACTACTGGCTTGTTGTATTTTTGAGCTAATTCTAATTGTTTTTCAAAAACGATAACTTGTTGATCTAAAGGGATCTCAATACGTTTATCTAAACCACATTCCCCAATTGCTAAACAATTCTTAGTTTGTAGTTTTTCTTCAATAATTTTCAGTTCTAAATCAGTTTGATCCTCTTTAATATACCAAGGGTGAATTCCGATAGAATAATAAGCAATTGTTGCATCAAACTCCAACGGATATTGATTGACCAATTCTAATACATTAGATTGATTTGTAAACTGATGTGTATGAAAATTAAAGAATTCCATTAATGAAAAGCTTTTACTCCTGCTTTGATTTCGATATTCAAATCATTTTCTAAAGGAACCAACGGACAAGAATACTTGTGATTATAAGCGCAGTATGGGTTATATGCCTGATTAAAATCGACTACAATTGTATTTCCTTTTGGGATTTTAAGATCGATATATCTTCCTCCTATATAACTTTCTTTACCTGAGGTTAAATCAGAAAAAGGTAAAAACAAATGATCTTTGTATTCCTTTTGTTTTGAAAGTTCAATATTTCTATAAACATTCAACTTCATCTGAACTCCATTTATACTGAAATAGATCGTTCCGTATTTGATATATTTTGGCGTTCTTGTTCCTGTAGTTTTCATTTCGAAAACTTTCTCATTTTTTGCCTTTTCAAATTTTGCATTCACAAAATATTTGTCACTTATTGGGTAAAAATCTAATGTTTTAAAAGTTTTTAAATCTTCTTCCATAAGCGGACTTGTCTTAGCGTCAGCATATTCAGAATTAATTTGTTTCTGAAATTTCTGTGCATCAGCAGGACTGAACTTTTTCTGACAAAAGCCATAGTTAAAAATCATCAGAACAATAAGTACAATAGATTTTTTCATCTTTGAAATTTTATGCAAAAATAGTTTAAAAGTAATAAAGCAGCAACCGCAATTCGTGACAAAGTTTCCTAACTTTGTTGCAAATAAGATAATTTATAATGCTCAAAACTGCCTTTAGCCATTACATCAACAATTTTCGCGGATTTTCAAGAGAAATTTGGATACTTGCCATCGTTACTTTTATTAATCGTGCGGGAACAATGGTGCTTCCTTTTCTATCTAAATATTTAAAAGAAGACTTGCATTTTACTTACAATCAAGTAGGTTGGATAATGGTGGCTTTTGGTTTAGGGTCTATGTTAGGTTCATGGCTGGGCGGTAAACTATCAGATAAAATTGGTTTTTACAAAATCATGATTTTTAGTTTATTCACTAGTGGAGTTTCGCTTTTTTTCGTGCAATATATTACTACGTTTTGGGCGCTTTGCGGTGCCATGTTTGTCTTAATGACGATTGCAGATATGTTTAGACCCGCAATGTTTGTTTCTTTGGGTGCTTATGCGAAACCAGAAAACAGAACACGTGCCCTGACTCTTGTGCGTCTTGCCGTAAATTTAGGTTTTGCAGCCGGGCCCGCGCTTGGAGGTTTAATCATTATGGGAATTGGATATTCCGGTTTGTTTTGGGTTGATGGAGCTTCATGTATTATTTCTATTTCCATTTTTGCTTTATTGGTGAAAGAAAAGAAAAAAGCAATTCATGATGATAAAAATGAAAGTGCGGGAGATATAAAATCAGTGTTTCATGATAAAATCTTTTGGGTTTTCTTATTTGTAAGTTTTGTAACTGCGATGATTTTCTTTCAGCTTTTTACGACTCTGCCTTTATATCATAATGAGAAATTTGGTTTGAGCGAATTTCAGACCGGATTATTAATGACCTTAAACGGACTCTTAATTTTTGCTTTGGAAATGCCAACAGTTGGTTTTATGGAGCGAAAAGGCTTTCCTAAAATCAGAATTATTATTCTTGGGTCTTCTGTAATGGCGCTGAGTTTCTTTTTATTGCTAATTAATGTTTGGGCAGGAATACTGGTTATAAGTATGATTTGTATTTCGATAGGCGAAATTTTAACCTTCCCTTTTTCTAATGCTTTTGCTTTAAGTCGTGCTCCAAAAGGTCAGGAAGGCCGTTATATGGCCTTGTATACCATGAGTTTTAGTTTAGCGCATATTATAAGCTCAAAATTAGGGTTCGAAATTATTACACGTATGGGCTATCAGACCAACTGGTTTTTTATGGCCAGTATTGGTGTAATTGCAACGCTTTGTTGTTTATGGATTAAAAAAGCGCTGGTACGCGAAAAAATATCTTAAAGTTTATTTTATTATAAATATTTAATTTTCAATTCATTACATTTGAATTGAATTGCTTTTTCATGCCCAATTCTGACTTCAAACTTAAAAAATAGTTAAATAACTACTTTTATAGTTGCGTAACTATAAAAATAGTTGTAGGTTTGAATTAAAATTAGAAAACATGCAAAAGTTAACCAACAAAGAAGAAGAAATCATGCAGATTTTATGGAAGCTTAAAAAAGCATTCGTAAAAGAGATTCAGGCAGAAATTACTGAAGATCAACCGCATTATAACACACTTTCGACTATAGTTCGAAATCTGGAGGAAAAGGGCTTTGTGGCGCATAATGCATTCGGAAATACACATCAGTATTATCCGGTTGTAACTTTAGAAGCGTACAGCAAAAAGTACATGAAAACGGCAATTGATAACTATTTCAATAGTTCGTATAAGAATATGGTTTCATTTTTTGCAAAAGAAGAAAAAATTTCTGCTGCAGAATTACGTGAAATTCTTGCAATGATCGAGAATCCAAAAGAAGAAAAATAGTAGTATGGAAGCACTACTTATTTATATTGCCAAATCTGCAGGTTTAGTTATACTATTTTACTGTGCTTATTATTTTTTACTTCGTAAAGAAACATTCTTCAACAGCAATCGCTGGTTTTTGCTAATCGGTTTAATTACTTCGGTTGTCTTGCCATTTGCTGTTTACACCAAAATTATCTGGGTAAAACCTACTCCTGAAACAAATATCAATTTAGCTGAGATTAGTTCTTTACAAAACATTCAAACCAATAATACAGAGATTAATTGGTGGTTTCTATTGTTACTTATTTACAGTATTGGTTTTATACTACTTTTAATAAAGCTGGGAATGGATTTTTACAGTCTGCACAATGTTTTAAAAGGACAAAAAATCCAACAACAAGCAGATTTCAAATTCGTTGACATAAAAGATAATATCGCGCCTTTCTCCTACTTTGACTATATCGTATACAACTCATCAATGTACACGGCATTAGAATTAGAGAATATTATCGAGCATGAAAAAGTACACAGCGATCAAAATCATACTGTTGATGTTCTTATTTCCCGTGTTTTTTGCCTTCTGTTTTGGTTCAATCCAGTAGTATGGCTTTATAAAAAAGCTATTAGTCAAAATCTGGAATTTATTGCAGATAAAGAAGCATCCAAAAAAATAGCTGATAAAAAAGCATATCAATACACGCTTTTAAAAATTACAACACATGAAAGTTGTGTTGCCATTACCAATCATTTTTATCAATCATTAATCAAAAAACGAATCGTCATGTTAAACAAAAATCAATCAAAAAAAAGAAGTACATGGAAGTACTACATGGTAATTCCTGCTCTTGTTGCGTTTGTGCTTTTATTTCAGATAGAAGTAATTGCAAAGGAGAAAAAAGAGGCACACATTGAGGTTTCTAAAATAAAAACCAAATCTGTTGAACTTTTCAAAATCAATAAAACAACTACAGATGAGGAACTAAAGGTTATTGCAGAAAAATTAAAACAAAACCACAATGTTGATTTTACAATTGCAGAGCTAAAACGAAATTCTCAAAACGAAGTAATTGCATTAAAAGTGCATGCAAAAATTGGCACAGAACAAGAACAGGAATATGAGGTTCTTGGTGACAAAGGAATTAAAGATTGCGGAATCATGATTACTACAAATGATGATGGCTCAAAAAAAATCAGCTTAGTTGCAGGTAATCAAGCTGGCAATCCTAATGACAAAGTGAATAATGTTGAAATAATAAAAGTTCAAAATTCTAAAACTAATGTTAACACTAATTCTAATACTAGCACAAAAACTGATTGCACTGTTAGCACCGTTACTAATACTGTTGTAAGCACTGATGCAAATGGAAACGTAAACACAAATGTTACCGTGACCAATAATGATGGACAACAAACCAAAATAACAAATTCTTTCCCGCTATATGTAGTAAACGGAATGGTAATTGGCCATATAGATCCCGAAAATGCAAATTCCTTAAATTCACTTAATATCAAAACAATGACTATTTTAAAGAACATAGACGCTGTTGCAAAATATGGTGAAGATGCTGTTAATGGAGTAATTATTATTGACACAAAAAAGTAATTGCATTTTAAACTAAAATTACACAAAAGCTAATCAACAAAAAAGAAGAGATTTTAGCCCCAGAATTACGTGAAATACTGGTAATTATCGAAACTCCTCAAGAAGCAAAATAAATATTATGGAAGCACTTTTTATTTTTATCGCCAAATCAAGTTCTTTAATTGCAGTATTTTATTTTGCCTATTATTTTCTGTTGCGTAAAGAAACTTTTTTTAACAGCAATAGATATTTTTTGCTTGCAGGTTTATTAACTGCGGTTATTTTGCCTTTGATAATTTATACTAAAGTAGTGTGGATCGAACCAATTCCCGTTTCATATACTTTACCAGCAAATTATAACCATGTTACATCTTTCAGTCCAAAAATTGTCGAAAATGACACTTTTGAGATCAATTGGTTCTTGGTATCCCTGACTGTTTATACTATTGGTTTTTCTGCATTTCTGATCAAATTTGCCATTGACTTTTATAGCTTAAACAATGTTCTTAAAGGAAAAAAAATAAAACAACAAGAAGATTTTAAATTTATTGATGTAGAAGATAATATTGCACCTTTTTCTTACTTTGATTATATCGTGTACAATTCATCACTGTACAGCGAAACAGAATTACAAAGCATTTTGGAACATGAAAAAGTTCACAGCGATCAACATCATACTATTGATGTAATAATTTCGAGGATTTTCTGCATTCTTTTTTGGTTCAATCCAGTTATCTGGCTGTACAAAAAAGCAATTCTGCAAAATTTGGAATTTATTGCAGACAACGAAGCTTCTAAAAAAATAGCCGACAAAAAAGCGTATCAATACACGTTATTAAAAATCACAACACATGAGACTTGTGTTGCAATCACCAATCATTTTTATCAATCATTAATCAAAAAACGAATTGTCATGTTAAACAAAAATCAATCAAAAAAATGGAATTACTGGAAGTATTATGCTATACTTCCGGCACTTGTTGCTTTTGTACTGTTGTTTCAAATTAAAACCATAGCGCAAGAGAAAAATCAGCCTAAGGAAATTTCTAAAACCAATGATTCAGATGATATTTATAACATTAATAAAAATACAACTGATCAGGAATTAAAAGTAATAGCCGAGAAGCTTAAAAAGAATCATGGTGCAGATGTTGCTGTTTCTAATATAAAGAGAAACTCTAAAAACGAATTAATCGGAATTAAAGTCAGCATTAAAAAAGGAACTAAAGAGGTTCAAACCATTGAAATTGATGATGATAAAGCTATAAAAAGCTTTGGAATTTCTGTTTCAACTCAAAACGGCATCGGAAAAATTGGTGTTGTTACAGATACAGAAAGTGATAAGTCAACTAATTATGAAGATCGTGTAGCAGAAATAGCAAGTTATAATGGCTCGGATAGAATTGCTCCGCCAGTTCCTCCTACGCCACCAGCAACACCAGAATTAGAGCCAGCGCCAGTTGCTCCGGTAATGCCAATATTACCAAAAGACTTACAGCTACCGACTTCGCCAATGTCGCATATGCCAAAACCTCCTGTATTACCAAGAAATACTTCGGATAAACTAGCTATGAAAGATTTTGACAAAAAGATGGCAGAATTTCAAAAAAAAATGGACGCATTTCAACCAAAATTGAATGCTTATCAAGATCAGGTAGAAGACATTATGTCAAAACGTGAACTTGTTTATGATAAAGAAATGGAAAAGTATGAAATCGCTATGGAAAAATTTGGAGCTGAAATGGACAAATATGGCACATATATCGACCAGCAATTTGGAGGAGATTTTGAAAAGAAAATGGAGCAATTTGAAAAAGACATGAAGGTGTATGAGAAGAATATGAAAGCTCACGAAAAAGAAATGCGTAAGATGGAGAAAGAAAGTAAAAAATCATAACCATTTCAAAATCAATAAAATTAAAACCAGTGTAATGTCACTGTTTTTTTTATTTTCAATTAGTTTCATTTTTAGTATTTTTTGTTTCATCAGAATAAATGTGAATTCAACAATTAAATGCTTAAAAAAATCAGAAAAAAACAAAAAAACACAAGCAAATACAACAATACAACAATCTGATTATCAGTATCAAACTTTAAAATAACACTTCTAAATTTGGTTAATGACTTTGCCTTTTGTAAAGTCATTTTTTTTATATCTTTGCATGAAATTAACCTACTATGTATAAATTTTTAGCCAAACTAAATAAAATTCTTTTGCCAAGTTTTACCAAACAAGGCTTAGATATTTCAAAAGCCAAAAAATGGCAAATGGCTATTATTGGCTATCGTGCTTATGTAACTAAACGTGCTTTAGGTTAATTAAATTAGAAAATACTTTTGTCCATTTAGTAGAAAGAGAATATCTTTTTCTACAATCTTCTCATGAAAAATAAAGAAATAAACCTTCCTCCTGTTCCGGCAGTGTTACTAGCAATTATTAGTGTACAATGTGGCGCAGCAATTGCAAAAACGTTATTTCCAACGATCGGAGCTGCAGGTACGGCATCAATGCGAATTGGATTTTCAGCATTAATTTTATTATTAGCTTACAGACCAAACTTAAAAGAAATTACATCAGCACAATGGAAACTTGTTATTCCGTACGGACTAGCTTTGGGAGCAATGAATTTAATTTTTTATTTAGCTATTGAAAGAATTCCAGTTGGCCTGGGAGTAACATTAGAATTTATTGGTCCTCTTGTGGTTGCAATTTTTGGCTCAAAACGTTTAGTTGATTATTGCTGGGTTTTACTTGCTGCAATCGGAATTTTATTAATGGCACCCTGGACAAATAGTCGTTTAGATTCATTAGGTGTTATTTTTGCTCTTTTAGCCGGTGCTCTGTGGGCTGCATACATTGTATTAGGCGGTAAAATTTCTAAAATAATGAATGGTGGTCAAGCTGTTACAATTGGAATGTTGTTTGCCGCTATTCTAATTTTGCCTTTTGGTTTCTTCGAAAACGGACTTGCCAATCTTACTCCAAAATTCTTAGGAATGGGTGTTGCACTCGCCTTTTTATCCAGTGCGGTTCCGTTTACTTTAGAAATGAAAGCCCTTGGTCAGCTTCCTCCACGTACATTTAGTATCTTAATGAGTTTAGAACCAGCTGCAGCTTCTGTTTGCGCTTTTATTTTCTTACAGGAAAGTTTAAGTTTTACTGAAATTTTAGCTGTTCTATGTGTTGTAATTGCTTCAGCCGGAAGTACATTAACAGCAAAAAAATAAAAAAAGCCCTGTATAAATCTGCAAGGCTTCTTCAACAAAGTTATTCTAATTTTGGAGGTGCTTTTATTTTTTAGGAAGCAAAACGGCATCAACTACGTGAATTACTCCATTTGACTGATTTACATCTGCAATTGTTACTTTAGATTTATTTCCATTTTCATCACTGATGTATAAATCCTTACCACTCATCCAGGCTGTTAATGTGCCTCCGCTAACTGTTTTAAGTGTAGCTTTTCCTTTTCCGGCTTTGATTGCTGCGGCAATATCAGACGAATTCATTTTTCCGGCAACAACATGATATGTCAAGATAGTTTGAAGCATTTTTTTATTCTCTGGTTTCAATAAGGATTCAACTGTGCCTTTTGGTAATTTATCAAACGCTTCATTAGTTGGAGCAAAAACGGTAAATGGTCCTTTCCCTTGTAATGTTTCAACTAAATCTGCCGCTTTTACTGCTGCAACCAATGTTGTATGATCTTTAGAATTTACAGCATTTTCAATAATATTTTTATTCGGATACATTGCAGCCCCACCTACCATTACAGATTTTTGTGCATTTGATGTAAATACAAACCCTAAAGCTAAAACTGCAACTGCTAAAAATTTTCTAGTTTTCATAATTAATGTTTTTAAGTTATAAGCTCATTTACGGTGATACATTGCTTTCGGTTTTACGAAAAATTAAAATTATTTCAATCATCCTTAAAATATTCTCAAAATCTATTGTTTAATAAGCGTTTAGCGAATAAAATTATTTTCAAACATTTTTAATATTCATTTAAATTTTGTCTCTATTTTATTATTAACTTTAAAATTTAAAACCTGTCAATTATGCAAAATCTACCTAAAAAAGTCAGAAGCAAAAAGTTAAATTCCAGAGTTGATTTAACCGCAATGGTTAGCGTTTCTTTTTTGTTGATTATATTTTTTATGGTTGTTGAGGAATTATCGAAGCCAAAAACTCTAGCTTTAAGTTTACCAGATTATGATAGATATACATGCGGAAGGGTTATTAGTTGTGGCGGTGAAGATCGATCTTACACAATTTTGCTTGGAGATGATAACAAATTAATTTGTTACAAAGGATTATTAGCTTATCCAAAAGTTGCACCAAAAGATTTAACATATGGCAAGGACGGAATTAGAAAAGAGCTTTTTAAGGAAAATAAAATCACCCTCAATTATTCCGCGCAATTAGGAAAAGCAGGAAGAGGGATTGCAGTAATTATCAAACCTAGTAAAAAATGTAATTTTAAAAATCTAGTTGATATTTTAGACGAAATGGCAATTACAGGAATTGAAACTTATGCTATAGTCCCTGAATTCACTCCAGAAGAAACAAAATTACTAGCTTCAAATTAATTTTAAGAAGTATTATTTTCAAAAGAGTTGTCGACTCTGCTCGAACTGACAAACTTTGAACTTGAAACCAAAATAGAACAAAAAAAGTCCCACAGCGATGTGGGACTTTTTATTTATATTTTAATGAATTTTATACTTGAACTACCTTTGTCAGATTTTACTTTTATAAAATAATTCCCTGATTTAAGTTTCGATATATCAATATTTGTAGTCGATTTTGCATTTGGAATTGCAATTACCAATTGACCTAAAATGTCATAAATTTCAAATGATTGCACTTCTATATTCTGGTTCTGCGAAATATTTAAAAACTGATTTGCCGGATTTGGATATAAACTTAAATATTTGGAAAAATTGAAATCTTCAGTTGATAAAGTAGTTTTAAATGTTGAAGTCGCCTTATTTGTCAAAATAGGAAAATTATAATCAAAATAAATGTTAGCATCGTTAGTAAACGTATCTCCAACCACTAATGTTGGTTTTGTCTTTATTTTGAAAGCAACGTAACCGTCATTGCTCGCATCATCAAAAGGAAGATTTATTCCTTCAAAAATAAATTCTACTTTGTTCCCTTCCGAAATTTTAGTTATAAAAGGATGACTAGAACTTGTTGTAATTAATGATGAAATATCAAATTTCGATAAATCAATCATATCTTTTACAACAATATTTTGTGCCATATAAGTTCCTGTATTTTCAAAACGAATCATGTAATGCACATACTCCCCTATTAATTTTGAAGTAATCACCGAACCTTCTAGACACGTTTTATCATTTGGATCGTAAGAACCTACAACAGTCTGATTTAAAGCAAATGTATTATCTAAAGGAGTTTCATCATTGTCTTGCGATGAGATAACGGCAGTGAATTTTAGAATATCTCCATTATTTACTGCAGGTGTACTTGTTGGGGAATTTACTTTTACCGTTAAAAGCATTTCTTTAGATTCATATGGTTTCAGACTTCCAAAATTCCATAATAGGTTATTTGTCGCTTGCGAAGATGTCGCTGGATTTGCTGAAATTACATCCAAAACAGAGTCATCAAAAGTTAGATTTACTGTTCCAGATTGCACTACATTTCCTTTATTCGTATAAATAAGTTTGTAAGTCGCATTAAAACCAGGTCTGGCTGGATTGATTGGTAAAACAGCTATTTCTAAATCTGAATGTATACCATTTGGTGTAATACAAAAATTTTGATTCAACGGACTTGTCTGTGATGGAAAGTCAACATTTACAACTGATGGTGTAATCGAAAAATAAGTAGGATTTTCCAAAACAGGAGTTATAGAATGTGTTCCTGTAGGTAAGGCAATAGAATAATTATTTCCATTGGCTATATAACTTGAAGTGTCAGTTCCGTTAGATATATTAAGCTTTAAATTTGGCAAACTTAAATCTTGAGTATCACAACCGTTATTATCTGCGTCTATTTTATTATCCCCTGAAACAATAAAATATTGCCCAACTGGATTAAATGAGCAATAGGCATTTACACTACAGTTGGTATACCCATAATTATTTAAAAGACTTTGAACTTGCGATAATTGGCTTTCATCTGCACAAACATATACTAAATTTGGATTTTCAGAAAAATTTAAATTTTTAACTTCGTTACTGCCATTTCTTATATACAAAAAGTTAAGTCCATTGTTAGAGCAGTTAAGCTCTTCCAATTTACCTAAATCGCTTACATCCAGCATTTTCAATTGGTTATAAGAACACTCCAATTTTGTTAGACTTTCTAATTGCGTTAAATCTAAAGCCGTAAGCTTATTATTTATACATCTAAAACCTTTAAGCTTTGGCAATCCATTTACATTTAAATATTGCAATTGATTACTACTGCAATTTACATATTCCAATTTTTGCAAACCATTTAAGTTTAACGATGAAATAGCATTTCCGTCACAATAAAGTTCAATAAGATTGGTTGAACCATTTACATTAAGGTTCATTAATTGATTAGAATGACACAGTAAATAACCTAGATTAGTTAATCCGCTAAGATCTAATTGTAATAATTTATTATAATGGCAGGATATTGAGGTAAGACTTGTAGATCCATTTACCTTTAGAGATGTCAACAAATTGCCAGCACAATCTAAAGTTTTTAATTTTAACAAGTTGCTAGCATCCAAAGTTATTAGTTGGTTATTATTACATGTTGCAGCTTCTAAATTTATTAAACCGCTTAAATTCAACGATTCTACTTTATTATTAGCGCACCAAAGAGTTTTTAAATTAATCGCGCCATTAATACTTAATTGAGTTAGATTTTTATTGTCATTACATTGAAGATAATTTAAATTTGACAATCCATCGAGAATTAAAGTCTTAATATTAGAATTATCAAGATTGAAATACGTTACACTTTGAATATTAGAATAATTTAAATAATCAAGTTTAGTCAATAAATTAAAATTAATTGAATTATTGATTGGATTATTACTGCAATTTAAATACTGGAGATTGGTAAAATATTGCAGTCCTTGCAAAGAACTAATGTTCTGGTTGCTAATATCTAAAAAATTTAAACTTAAAGCTTCACTAACTTCTATTTGAAAATTAGAGTTTGTATCGACATTAAGCGTCATTAATTTCATCTTAAGATTACTATCTGGAATATCTATAATTTGGGCATTTCCAAGATTAAAAAAACATAATGCTAAAATTAAAAAGTAAAGTTTTTTCATATGTGGTATTTTCATACAAAAATAACTTTTTAAGATAATAACACAACTTTATTTGTTAAAACTTCTTAAAATAAAAAGTATAAAGCAAAAAAAAGTCCCACTTTGCGGTGGGACTTTCTATTTTAAATCTTAATGAATTTCATACTTGAGCTACCTTTGTCTGATTTTACCTTTATAAAGTAATTACCGGTTTTTAGCTTAGAAACATCAATATTCGAAGTTGTTTTTGCGTTTGGAATCGCAATTACTAATTGACCTAAAATATCGTAAATCTCAAAAGATTGTATTTCAATATTCACGTTTGATGTAATATTAAGCTCGTTATTTGTCGGATTTGGATACAATGTAAGGTACTTTGAAAATTCAAAATCCTGAATTCCCAATGTTTTAAATGTAGAAGTTGCTTTATTGGTTAAAATCGGGAAATTATAATCAAAGTAAATATTTGCTTCGTTTGTAAAAGAATCTCCCACAACAAGTGTTGGTTTGGTTCTGATTTTAAAAGCTACATAGCCATCATTATTTGCATCATTAAAAGGAAGATTGATGTTTTCGAATATAAATTCAACTTTGTTTCCTTCTGAAATTTTAGTTACAAAAGAATGGCTCGAACTTGTTGGAGTTAAAGTTAAAATATCAAATTTTGACAGATCGATCATATCTTTTACTACAATGTTTTGTGCCGGATATGTTCCGGTATTTTCAAAACGAATCATGTAATGTACATATTCACCAATTAAACTTGGTGTAATAACAGAACCTTCTAAACATGTTTTGTCATTAGGGTCTAGTGACCCTAAAACAGTCTGATTTAAGTTGAAAATATTATCTAATGGCGTTGTATCAGTCTTCTCTGAAGAAATTGATGCGACAAATTTTAAAACATCACCATTGTTAACAGAAGGAACATCTGTGGGTTTGTTGGTTTTTAAATTAAATATTATTTCTCTTCTTTCAAATGGTTGAAGATCAATAAAATCCCATTCTATATTATTTATAGATCTTTTATTAAAAGTAGGATTTGAAGAAACATAGTCTAATAATGCATCATCAAAAGTTAACTTAATTAAACCAGATTGCGTCATTGTGCCTTTATTATTGTAAACTAATTTATATTTAGCACTAAACCCTGGACGCGCAGCTTCAACAGGAATCAGAGTTATCTCTAAATCAGGGTATAAACCATTTGCGGCAATACAAAAATCCTGAGTAAGAGAACCATTTACTACAGAAAAAGTTGCATTAATGCTTGATGGGTTTACAGTATAATAATTTGGATTCTCTAACTGTGGTGTAATTACATAACTTCCCGCGGCTAGAGACATGGAATAAGAACCCAGGCTATTAGATATCAGGTTTCCGTCTATAGAATTCCCTTTTACAGAAAATTTCAAATTTGGAAAAATAATATCCCCCGCATCGCACCCATTTGCATTCTCATCATATTTACTTGTTCCGTATAGAGAATAAAAATCACCTCCTGGAACGAAAGAACAATAACTATTCACATTACAATTTGTATACCCAAGTTGATTCACTAGATCTTGAATTGTTTTCAGCTTAAAATCGTCAGTACAAATATATTTTAGATTAGGACATTTAGTTAAATCTAAATACAACCGTTTATCCGGCGATCCATTTTTTAATGATATATTAATTAAATCTGAATTTGTATCTAAATCCAAAGTTGTCAGTTTCTTAAATTGACTGACATCCGCTGATATTAATTTATTATTGTATAAAACTAAAACTTCAAGGTTTGGACAATTTGTTATATCGAATTCCTGCAGCAAATTGTTTTCAGCTTGAATAGAAGCTAATTTTGGCAACTCAGTTAACTTAAATAATGTTAGTTGATTACCTGCAACTCCTAAATACTCAAGCTTCAATAAATTACTTAAAGCGATAGAACTAATTTTGTTATAATTTAGTCCTAGTGATTGCAGATTATCTAATCCAGTAGATTCAAATGAAGTAATTTGATTTGCAGCACAATATAAATTTTTAAGTTTAGGTAAATTTCCAAATTTTATTGTTTGTAATTTGTTACTAGCACAATCAAGCATTTCAAGATTAATCAAATTACTTATATCTAAAAATGTAAGCTCGCTATTATTACAAATTACCGATGTAAGACTTACTAAATCGTTTATATTTAAAGAAGTAAGTTTTGTTTCACTACAGGTTAATAATTTAAGATTAGTTAATCCTCTCAAATCCAAAGCAGACAGCGAGTAATTGGTTTCACAATTAACTTCTGTAAGTTTTGTTGAAGAAGTCAAATCTAAACCACTAATATAATTGTATGAACAGTTTAAGATAGTGAGTTTTGTTTGATTCCCTGTGAACAACGAAGTAATTTTGTTATTATTACAAATTAAGGTTTCTAGTTTTATCAAAGTAGTTATATCAAGACTCGAAATCCTGTGTTTGTAGCAAATTAATGTTTTAAGATTCGTAAATTTAGCTATCCCGTCTAATGAAAAGATAAATCCATTAGCGCCATCACCATGAACATCTATATAGCTAATTTGCAGAGCTTCACTCTCCTGTATTTCGCCATCATTATTAGAATCTATTTTAATTACATTTCCATTTAAGTCTTTAATGACTGCAGTGTTATTAATTATTCCTGGAGTTCTTAATAACATATTCTTAAAACGCGTGTCCGGAATATTTACAATTTGGGCATGTAAACCGTTAAAAAAGCATAAAACTGTAACTAAAAAGTAGAGTTTTTTCATAAGTCGTATTTTCATACAAAAATAGCTTTTTGAGATAATAACACAACTTTATTTGTTAAAACTTCTTAAAATAAAAAGTATAAAACAAAAAAAGTCCCACATTTCTGTGGGACTTTCTATTTAGAGGAAACTAAGAATTATTTTTTCTCAGTTTTTTCCATTTTAGCTTTTAATGCAGCTAATACATCATTGTTATCTCCTAAAGTTGCAGCTGGTGCATTAGTAGAAGAGTTAGATGAAGTATTTTCAGTTGCAGCTTTCACGTTTTTCTCTTCTTCTTCTCTGAAGATAGCAGTGTGAGAAGCAACTACTCTTTTGAATTCTTTGTTGAATTCGATTACTTTGAAATCAGCAGTATCACCTTTTTTCAATTTCTTTCCGTCTTCTTTTTCAAGGTGACGAGTTGGAATGAAAGCAACGATATCATCTCCGAATTCTACAGTAGCTCCTTTGTCAACGATTTCAGAAATCTCACCGTTGTGGATAGTTCCTACAGCGAAAGAATCTTCGTATTGATCCCAAGGATTAGCAGTAGTTTGTTTGTGACCTAAAGATAATTTACGTCCTTCAACATCTAATTCTAATACAACTACATCAAGTTTCTCACCAACATTTACAAATTCAGATGGGTGTTTGATTTTCTTAGTCCAAGAAAGGTCAGAAATGTAGATTAATCCATCAATTCCTTCTTCTAATTCTACGAAAATACCAAAGTTTGTAAAGTTTCTAACGATACCTGTATGTTTAGAACCTACTGGGTATTTAGAAGTAATATCAGTCCATGGATCTTGAGTCAATTGTTTGATACCTAATGACATCTTACGATCGTCTCTGTCTAAAGTTAAGATAACTGCCTCAACAACATCTCCAACTTTCACGAAGTCCTGAGCAGAACGTAAGTGAGTAGACCATGACATTTCAGAAACGTGGATTAAACCTTCAACACCTTCAGCAACTTCGATAAATGCACCGTAATCAGCGATTACAACTACTTTACCTTTTACTTTATCACCAATAGTTAAATTAGCATCTAAAGCATCCCATGGGTGAGCGTTTAATTGTTTCAATCCTAATTGAATTCTTGTTTTCTCATCATCGAAATCAAGGATTACAACGTTTAATTTTTGGTCTAATTCAAGAACTTCACTTGGGTGGTTGATTCTACTCCAAGAAAGGTCAGTAATGTGAATTAATCCGTCAACACCACCTAAGTCAATGAACACACCATAAGAAGTAATGTTTTTAACAACACCTTCTAATACTTGTCCTTTTTGTAATTGACCGATGATTTCTTTTTTCTGTACTTCAATATCAGCCTCGATAAGCGCTTTGTGAGATACAACAACGTTTTTGAATTCGTGGTTGATTTTTACCACTTTGAATTCCATCATTTTGTTTACATATACATCGTAGTCTCTAATTGGCTTAACGTCAATTTGAGATCCTGGTAAGAACGCCTCGATACCGAATACGTCAACGATCATACCTCCTTTAGTTCTACATTTAACAAAACCATTAACGATTTCTCCAGTTTCATTAGCTGCAATAACTCTATCCCAAGATTTGATAGTACGTGCTTTTCTGTGAGATAATACTAATTGACCTGTTTTGTCCTCACGGATGTCGATTAATACTTCTACTTTGTCACCTACTTTTAAGTTTGGGTTGTAACGGAATTCGTTTAAAGAAATAACACCTTCAGATTTAGCATTGATATCAACGATAACGTCTCTATCTGTAATTCTAACAACAACTCCTTCAACTACTTCTTCTTGATCTGTAGCGATGAAAGTTTTTGATACTAGTTCTTCAAACTCTAATAAGTTTTTCTCATCTACTGCATCAATTCCTTCTTGGAAGTTATGCCAGTTAAAATTTGCTAAAAACTCTTCTTGTGATTTTAATTGTTCAGACATGCTGATAAAAAATTTGTATTCTGTTTTTCTCAAGTTTCTCTATGCGATAGAAAATACAGAAGTTGTTTTACATAAATGGTTGATTCCTAATGGAAACTCTTCTCTGCCAAAAGGACTGCAAAATTAATACATTTTTCTGAATTTACAAAACAAAAGCCCAATGATTATCAATATCATAATTAGAAGCAGAAGATTTAAGGTTTTTCAACAAGTAACGTCCCGCTATCCGTTATAATCTTTTGTGTCTCGTTCATAAAACGAGACACAAAAGGATTTTCACTTCTATCGGGGCTAGATTAGACGTTTTGTTTTCATAAGACCAAAATTGACAAACCCAAAAGGGTCTAAAACCTACTAGAATGTATTTTCAAAATTCAATTTAACACAACCTATCCGTTAACCGGACTGAAGTCCGGCCCTACAATATAAATCAAGCTAAAGCTCTTTTCTTAGTTCCGAAGGAACAAAATATATTGTAGAGCTGGACTTCAGTCCAGTTTAAATAAAGAATTACAATTATGAGAAATTTAGAAAAACCAAATTTCTATTTATATGAAACGACAAACCCGACAGGCTTTTAAAACCTACACGATTTACTTATAGCATTCAACTCAACCCATCCGCCAACCGGACTGAAGTCCGGCCCTACAATATAAATCGAACTAAAGCTCTTTTCTTAGTTCCGAAGGAACAAAATATATTGTAGAGCTGGACTTCAGTCCAGTTTAAATAAAGAATTACAATTATGAGAAATTTAGAAAAACCAAATTTCTATTTATATGAAACGAC
>NZ_JAGYWA010000003.1:0-26921 GCF_018383905.1 Flavobacterium branchiicola | reverse complement strand
ACTAAAGCTCTTTTCTTAGTTCCGAAGGAACAAAATATATTGTAGAGCTGGACTTCAGTCCAGTTTAAATAAAGAATTACAATTATGAGAAATTTAGAAAAACCAAATTTCTATTTATATGAAACGACAAACCCGACAGGCTTTTAAAACCTACACGATTTACCTATAGCATTCAACTCAACCCATCCGCCAACCGGACTGAAGTCCGGCCCTACAATATAAATCAAGCTAAAGCTCTTTTCTTAGTTCCGAAGGAACAAAATATATTGTAGAGCTGGACTTCAGTCCAGTTTAAATAAAGAATTATAATTATGAGAAATTTAGAAAAACCAAATTTCTATTTATATAAAACGACAAACCCAACAGGTTTTTAAAACCTGTCGGGTTTACTATGTATAATAATCTTCGCTAAAATTTTAAACTTTGAAAAAGATTATATTTAAAACTTTTAATGACTCAAATTCTCAATTTCTTTCGGATCATGTTTATGTTTAAATAAAATAGCAAACGCAATTGCAATAACCAATGCATAAGCCGCAAAAGACAACCAGATCGTATGCCAGTCTTTCATTAAAACGGGATTCGCAAATACACCATCAGCAGAAATTGAATTCCCCTGGCTTTTTACAAATTCAGTAATTTTAGAGTTAGAAGCATCTGTTTGTAAAAATCCAGCTAACTCCGCTGAAGAATGAAATGATTTTGTAAAGAAACGATCAATTGCCCAACCAGAAGTTAAACTTCCCAGAACAGCTCCTACTCCATTTGTCATCATCATAAATAATCCTTGCGCAGAAGAACGAATTTTAGAATCAGTATTACTTTCTACAAATAATGAACCTGAAATATTAAAGAAGTCAAATGCCATTCCGTAAACGATACAAGACAGGATAATCATCCATAATCCGCCAACAGGATCTCCGAAAGCAAATAATCCAAAACGCAGAACCCAAGCCAGCATACTAATCAACATAACTTGTTTGATCCCGAAACGTCTCAAGAAGAAAGGAATTGCTAAAATAAATAAGGTCTCAGAAACCTGAGAAATCGACATAATAATAGTCGAATATTTAATTACAAACGAATCTGCATATTTTGGAAAATGTTTAAACTCATCTAAGAAAACATCTCCATAAGCGTTTGTTAACTGAAGAGCTCCTCCTAAAAACATAGAAAAAACAAAAAACAAAGCCATTTTATAGTTAGCAAACAATTTAAAAGACTCTAAACCAAAAGTCTCCATCCAGGTTGCATTTTCTTTAATTAAGCGTTGTGGTTCACATTTTGGCAATGTAAAAGCGTAAACACCTAAAATCAAGGCACCAACTCCTGCGATATAAAATTGATATTCAGTAGCTTTACTTCCACTTAAATTTGTAATCCACATTGCAACAATAAAACCAATTGTTCCCCAAACACGAATAGGCGGAAAATCTTTTACAATGTTTTTGTTATTTAATTTAAGCGAAGTATAAGAAATAGAATTACTTAGTGCAATTGTTGGCATATAACAGCACATTGCTAAAAGCATTACAATAATAAAAGTGTCTGGAGTAGTTACTTGTGCAATTCCAAATAAAACAACTGCATAAAGTATATGAAGTGCACCGTATAGTTTTTCGGCATTAATCCATCTGTCTGCAATAATACCTGTAAGTGTAGGCATGAAAAGAGAAGCAATTCCCATGGTTCCAAACACTAATCCGAATTGAGTTCCTTCCCAGTTCTTTGTGCCAAACCAATAATTTCCTATTGTTATAAGCCACGCTCCCCACACAAAAAATTGAAGAAAGCTCATTATAATCAATCTGTTTTTAATCCCCATATAATAAAATTGTCTTTAGAATAAAATGAAGCGGTAAAACTACCATTTAAAATAATATCTGCAAAAAATTAAACCGTTTTAACAACATCATTTATTAATTCTAAAACTGCAGTAAACTGCTCCTCTTTATTTAAGTAGGAATTATCTATCTCTATGGCGTCGTCTGCAATTACCAAAGGAGAATCTTCACGATGCGTATCCATATGATCACGGTCTACTACATTTTTTAAAACTTCTTCGTAAGTTACATTATCGCCTTTTTCCTGTAATTCATCAAAACGTCTTTGCGCGCGGGTCTCGGCGCTTGCAGTCATAAATATTTTAAGTTCAGCATCTGGAAAAACTACAGTTCCTATATCTCTACCATCCATAACGATACCTTTGTTTTTTCCCATTTCCTGTTGTTGTTCCACTAATTTAGCGCGAACTTCAGAAACAGCGGCAACCTTACTAACAAAATTAGAAACTTCAATAGTTCTGATTTGCTTTTCTACATTTTCACCATTTAAAAACATTTCAGCAAAACCAAGCTCACCATTATATTTAAACTCAAGTTGAATTTTTGGTAAAGATTCTACCAGAGCTTTAGCATTAAAAGATTCAGTTTCAATAAACTTATTCTGCATTGCAAAATAGGCCACGGCGCGATACATTGCACCAGTATCAACATATACATATTGAAGTTCTTTTGCTAATTGTTTTGCTAAAGTACTCTTTCCTGTTGACGAGAAACCGTCGATTGCAATAGTGATTTTTTTCAATTTTATATTTTTAAATTTTTATTCTATTATATTTTATCCCTCTTCTAATAGTAAATATTCAGCAAAATACTTGATTCAGAGTTATCTATTATTTTGGAAATCCTATCGAAGTATTTTTTACTTACCATAGGACAACCAAAGCTGTTGCAAATGTAACCATCTTTCTCTTTATATGGAACATCATAATAGTAATGAAAAACAATATCTCGTTTGAAAGCATTACTATTTGTCTCATCCAAACCATACAATTTATAAGCCTTCCCAAACTTTCCTTTATAATCATTTCCAATATAATAACTACCTAATGAAGTACTTAATGAATTTGGTGTATTACTAAATTTTAACTTTCCCGGAACTCCAGTTTCTGAGCCAGACCCATGAGCAACTAAACCTTTATCAATAATTTTATTTTCCTCTAAATTGTATACAAAAAACCTATTCTTACCTGAAGGTATTTTCATATCAATCAAAAAAGCAATTTTACTATTGTACATTGAATTTTCATTAATCATCTTTCTAATTAAATCGACCTGAACATCAATTCTTTTATTCTTATCAGAAAGACAACTATCTGTTGTTTTCTTTGATATTCGGTAGCCAATAAAAATCAAGAGAATCAAAAAACCAATTAAAAGTGTTTTCTTCATTGTTAAAACTGTTCCAAAAAAAAGCTTCTTATTATCGAAAACTTTAATTTCTCCGACAACAAAAAGCTTTATACTTTTTAAAATTATTTTCGCTGATCTTTCTTTTTAGTAGTAAATATCCATTAGAATATTCGACTTAGAACTATCAATTATTTTTTCAATTCGTTTAAAAAACTCCTCATTCACCATCGGACATCCGTGGCTATTACTTATATAATAATTTTGTTCATCATAAGGAACTGCAGAATAAGAATGCAAGACAATAGCTCTTTTTAAAGCATTATTATTTGTTTCTTCTAAACCGGCAAGTCTGTATGCTTTTCCAAAAATACCTCTATAGGTTTTACCAATAGAATATCTGCCTAAAGCTGTACAATTTGAATTAGGTAAATTACTAAACTTAAGCATTCCTTTAATTCCAGTTTCAGAGCCAGAACCGTGAGCAACAAGCCCCTGATCTACTACTTCGCTTTTTTCTAAATCATATACAAAAAAACGGTTTTTCCCTGACGGAACTTTCATATCAACCAAAAACACAATTTTAGAATTGTATTTATGATCAATCTCAATCATTTTTTTTATATCTACTATTCTGGTATTAATTCTTTCCAATTCAACCTCGGTGATAGTAGATTCTTCTTCGCAGATGTAGTGTTTAAATCCCGTAAAAACACCTACAGTCATGAATAAAAACAGAGTAAATATTTTCATATTATTACTGAAAATTTAAAGTTAGACCAAAAAGACTTGTATTCGCTGCCAATGTATACCTAGAATATGAATAATTAAACTTTAACTTATTCATTCTTAAACCAAACCCTAAAGAAACACCTGAAAAATTGCGTTGTTCATTAATACGTAATTCTTCACCTCTTCTAAAATTATATCCTAAACGCAAATTAAATGCTTTTTTGGGGAAAAGTTCCATGCCAAAAACAACATGTCGCAAAGCATTATTTACAAATGAAACTTTTTCGTCACTTGTTGACCCATCAATATTGGTTTCTCCACGAACGGGGTTCGAAAAAGAAATATTCCACTGTTGCAAGTTTTCTAATGAAAGATGCCAACGTAATGGTACATGTTCTAATTCTTGTGAAACACCAGCAATGATTTCAAAGGGCAAATTCTCTTTTATTCCTGAATATGTAGTAAATTGAGTTCCAATATTACGGAATACTAAGGCCAAATTTACATCATTTTTTTCAATTACATACAAAAAACCTAAATCAATTGCTCCTCCAATAGAATTATAACTTTCTAATGATGAAGTTATTAACTTGACATTAGTCCCAATATGAAAATCTGTATAAGGAACATTGTATGCGTAACCCAATGTTAATGCGCCTTCACTTCCTTTAAAGTCCGAAGTTGCCTGCCCATTTTCATCATAACCTTCAAAGCTACCATAGTTTACATAACTTACTCCGGCATAAAACGTCTGAACATGTCTGTCATACGTATAAGCATACGATGCAGTACCATAAGAGGCCTCTCCGTAATAACTTCCGTAATTCATCGCCAGATGATTGTCCATATCTTCATTTAAAACTGCAGGATTAAACATCACCTGATTAACATCTTCATCATAAATCGTAATTGTTTTTCCTCCTAATGCTGCCTGTCTTGGCGACGAGGTCAGGTTGAGAAATTGATAGGTGTAGCGCCCTCCAATTTGCCCGAAGGAAATCGAACAAATTAGCAACATTAAAAATAAAACAAACCGTTTTAACATGTTTTTGGAAACGTTCCTATGTGGGAATAACGCAAATACAAAGATAAAATTATATAATTCAAAAAATAATTTTTATAATTACCTTAAAATCAACAATTATGCCATAATTCACACTTAAAATTCAGCTTCGAAATCATAAAAAAAATCCAGGATAAATAAAAAATTCCAATTTTCAAAGTCCAAATTCCAAGATGTTTGTCAAATTGGATTTAGAATTCAAAAAATTGGAATTTAGAATTTAAGTATTTAAAATTGAATTTTATTTCAATTGTTTAGCATTTTTTACATTTTGATCTGTTAAAGCCAAGGCCAAAACTTCACTCATTTCTTTTACATAATGAAAAGTAAGTCCTTCTAAGTACTCAGCCTTAATTTCATCAATATCACTTTTATTCTCGTGACATAAAATAATTTCCTTAATACCAGCTCTTTTAGCTGCTAATATTTTTTCCTTTATACCTCCTACTGGTAATACTTTTCCACGAAGTGTAATTTCTCCAGTCATGGCAAGATTTTTCTTTACTTTCTTTTGAGTTAACAAAGAAACCAGAGAAGTAAGCATCGCAATACCAGCACTTGGCCCGTCTTTTGGAGTTGCTCCTTCCGGAACGTGCAGGTGAATATTGTATTTTTGGAAAAGTTCAATTGCAAGACCTAACTTTTTGGCATTTGCCTTAATATATTCTAAAGCAATCGTAGCCGATTCCTTCATGACATTTCCAAGATTCCCTGTAATGGTCAAAGATCCTTTTCCTTCAGAAATCAGTGATTCTATGAACAAAATATCACCTCCAACACTTGTCCAGGCTAAACCTGTAACAACACCAGCAACATCATTGTTTTCGTATTTATCACGCTCTAATCTCGGAACTCCCAAAACTTTTACGATATCTTCATCGGTAACTTTCTTATTGTACTCCTCTTCCATCGCAACAGATTTTGCTGCATTACGAATTACCTGAGCAATTTTAGTTTCAAGATTACGAACACCAGATTCACGCGTATAACCTTCAACGATTTTTTCTAATTGTTTTTTACCAATTGTCAAATCTTTTGCTGTTAAACCGTGTGCTTCTAATTGTTTTGGAAAAAGATGTCTTTTTGCAATTTCTACTTTTTCCTCAATTGTGTAACCAGACATTTTGATTACTTCCATCCTGTCACGCAAAGCGGGTTGAATGGTTGCCATATTATTGGAAGTCGCAATAAACATCACTTTAGATAAATCATATCCCATTTCAAGGAAATTATCATAAAAAGCATTGTTTTGCTCCGGATCTAAAACTTCTAATAAAGCTGAAGACGGATCACCACTATTTCCGCTTGATAATTTATCTATCTCATCCAGAATAAATACCGGATTTGATGTTCCGGCTTTCTTCAAACTCTGAATAATACGTCCTGGCATTGCACCGATATAGGTTTTTCTGTGTCCGCGAATTTCTGCTTCATCACGTAAACCACCAAGTGAAATACGAACGTATTCACGTCCTAAAGCTTCGGCAACAGAACGACCAATAGACGTTTTACCAACTCCCGGAGGCCCTGTCAAACATATAATTGGTGACTTCATATCATTTCGCAGTTTTAACACTGCCAAATGTTCAATCATTCTTTTCTTTACTTCATCAAGTCCAAAATGATCTTTATCTAATATTTTCTGAGCATGTTTTAAATCAAATTTGTCTTTAGAATATTCGCCCCAAGGCAATTCTAAAAATAACTCTAAATAATTACGCTGAATTCCAAAATCTGGCGACTGGGGATTCATACGACGCATTTTAGACAATTCTTTTTCGAAATGTTTCTGCGTTTTTTCATCCCATTTTTTAGTTTTTGCTTTTAGCCCCATTTCGTCCATTTCTTCTTCCTGCGAAACGCCTCCCAATTCTTCCTGAATGGTTTTCATTTGCTGATGAAGGAAATATTCTCTTTGTTGCTGATCTAAATCAAAACGAACTTTTGACTGAATATCGTTCTTCAATTCTAATTTTTGAAGTTCAACATTCATATAACGTAAAGTTTCTAAAGCACGTTCTTTCAATCCATTTATTGATAAAAGACCTTGTTTTTCTTTTACAGATAAATTCATGTTGGAAGAAACGAAATTGATCAAAAATGATTGGCTTTCAATATTTTTAATCGCAAATGTAGCTTCTGATGGGATATTTGGACTTTCCTTAATAATCTGGATAGCCAATTCTTTAACAGAATCTAAAATAGCGGTAAACTCCGTATCATCTTCTGTTGGACGATCTTCTGCAACTTCTTTAATTGTTGCAGTGATATAAGGCTCTTCTGAAACCACTTCGTCGATTTCAAAACGTTTTTTTCCTTGCAGAATAACGGTAACATTTCCGTCAGGCATTTTTAAAACACGAAGAATTCTGGCAACAGTACCAATTTTATGAACATCATCTTTAGATGGATCTTCATCTTCTTCATTAATTTGAGACACTACACCAATAATTTTTCCACCGGCATTAGCATCATTTATCAATTTAATAGACTTGTCTCTTCCTGCAGAAATTGGAATAACAACACCCGGAAACAAAACAGTATTACGTAAAGGTAAAATTGGCAATGAAAGAGGTAACTCTTCATTGTTCATCTCTTCTTCGTCTTCTGGTGTTAATAACGGAATTAATTCTGCTTCGGAATCAAATTCCTGAAGTGACAGATTGTCAATAGTAAGTATTTTATGATTTGACATAATAATATATAAGTCGTTTTGTCATTAAAAGTTTAATCCTATATGTAAATAGTCCTCTAAAAGGTACAGATTTGAATCAACACTGTAATTACAACATAGGCCGTAAAAATAGACAATCATTATGCCAAATCCAAAAGCATCACTTTTGAAATTTTAATTTGCAGCTTATTTATTCTCAATTAACCTAAATGCATAAAAAAAACCGAAAGTTAATTCGGTTTTTTAAGCTTTTAAAAAAGTATGATTAGTTAACTTTATAAGAAGCTAACTCTGAACTTGCATTATTAAAAATAAATTTAACAATCCCTACATCTTTTGCAATCCAGTATTCTGCATCTGCAGAAGTAGCTGTTTCACCTTCCATAGTTGCTTCCTGATGTAATTTAAACTTAATAACATCTTTATAAGTAACACTTTTGATTGTTTCAGTTGCCCCTTTTGCCAAAATAGTTCCTGTATATTTCACTACTAATTTTATAACTGGAATTCCAGGGTAATCAAATGTAGTTTGCTGTGTATAAGTTCCTGTCCAGGTTTTATTTATTTCTAAGTTATCTTTAAAGAAAACAAATTCATATCCGGTTGTTTTACCAGATATTCCGTTTGCACTATATAAAATATCATCAATCTTGATAAAATACTCTCCATTAACTTTTTTAATAGATACTTTGGCACTGCCATCTCCGCTTGTACCGGTAGTTACAAATTGATCGAATTTAAAATAGGTATCTCCGCCTACTTTCTCTGAACCAATTATTTTCATCGTAGATTTTGTTCCGTTCTGATCTAAGACCCATTGATTACCAACCGCTGTTGGCCAATAATCTGTTTGAGGATTTGACGAATCGTCATTATTTCCTGAATCGCTTGAACAGGAAGTAAACAAAGAGACTGACACAAATAATGTCATTAATGCAATGCATTTAATTTTTTTCATGGTATTTGATTTGTTTTTGATTGCGTTAAAAGTAGTAAAATTAGGACTTAATTTTTCACTATTTTATTAACAAAATAATTCTTAGTAATACACATCAAAAAACATCTAATAATCAACTACTTAAAACAAATACGTTTCGATATTTAAAATTTGCATTCCAAATATCTCCTGATAAAAAATACTATTTTGAAAAAAAATAAAATTATTTTTATAGAAAGTGTAACATATCAAAAAATATAAGGTCATTATAATAAACCAGCAAACTATTACTTGAGTATAACTAACCAAAATATCGAAGAATTAATCGCGCTTTGTAAAGAGAATAATCAAAAGGCTCAATTTGAAATTTACAACCGTTACAGTAAAGCCATGTATAATGTGGCGTACCGTATTGTAAAAGACGAACATTTTGCACAAGACGTCATGCAGGAAGGCTTTTTGAAAGCATTTACAAAAATAAACGATTACAAACAGGAAGTCGCCTTTGGGGCATGGCTAAAGAGAATAATTATCAATTATAGTATTGATTTTTATAAAAAGAATAATGCCTTTCAGGTTGATGATCTGAGTAAATCACTTTACAAAATTGAAGAAAATGATCCTTTATATTCTGAAAACATTGATCTAAATACACTTAAAGTAAAACAGGTTTTAGATACCATTTTAGGCCTAAAAGATAATTATCGCATGGTACTAACACTTTTTTACATTGAGGGTTACGATCAGGAAGAGATAAGTGAAATTTTGAATATTAGTTATGCAAACTGCCGCACAACGTTAAGCAGAGCAAAAGATAGTTTGCGAAAAAAATTAGAGGAAATATGAAAACGGAAAAAGACAATTTAGATCAATTATTTAACAAATTTGAAGATCAGTGGGATATTCAGGAAATGCATACTGATCATCAGGCAGATTTTTTAAAGAAGTTAAACACAAAACAGCCAAAGCAAAAGAAATACTGGTTTGTAACAGCTATTGCGGCTTCTATCGTCTTAATGTTGGGAATTTCGGTCTTTTATAAAAATGAAAAGCCGAAAGAATTCAAATTTGCCTCTAAAGAAACACAGCGAACCGATTCTATTTTTAATATCCTTATTGATAACGAACTCGTTAAACTAAAAGAAAAAAGCTCTCCGGAGAATGAGCAAATCATTAATGACGCTTTAAAACAAATGAAAGTTTTTGATGCTGATTATCAAAAAATTATCACAGAATTACAAAAAAATGGCGAAAACAAACAAATTATTTATGCCATGATCAGCAATCTGCAAACAAGGATATCATTTTTGCAGACTGTTTTACAAAGAATTGAAGAAAACGAAAATCTAAAAAATACAGCAAATGAAGAAACAATGTAAAATACTAATCCTGTTCATCCTGATTCCTTTTTTAGGATTCTCTAATGATGACACTTATATTTCGAAGCAAAAGAATATCAAAAAGACCTATATCGTAAATGCCGATGCAGGAATTGATATTGATAACAAATATGGTAATATCACCGTATCGACCTGGGATGAAGACAAAATTGATCTGGATATTATAATAAAAGTGACCGGAGGAAATGAAAACTGGGTAAATGAAAGATTAAATAGTATAGATGTTGACATTACAGCATTGAAATCTATGGTTACTGCAGTTACACAGACGGGAAATTCATCTATAAAAAGCAAAGGCAGCAGCAATAGTTTTGAAATTAACTATGTAATAAAAATTCCAAAAAACGGGACTGTCAAATTGGTAAACAAATATGGAAATATTTCTGTAGTCAGTTTAGAAGGATCAAGCAATATTGAGTGCAAATACGGTAAAGTTTCGTTAGGAAAACTAAACAATTCAAACAACAGAGTTGAAATTCAATATTGTCAAAACTCAACTATTGATTACATCAAAAACGGATTAATCGAAGCTCGTTATTCCGGTCTAAAAATTAATGATTCAGGGAATTTGAATCTGGATACCAATTATACTGATTTAGTTATTTCTAATGGTCAAAACATTAAATACGATTGTAATTATGGGAATTTTAAATTTGATAAAATAAGCTCTGTTACAGGTTCTGGAAACTATCTGACAGTTGGAATTGCCGAACTTTCAAATAGTGCCACAATTGGTGCCAATTACAGTAAAATTAGTGTGTCTACAATTACCAGCAAAGCAAATGATGTAAATATAAATTCCGGTTATTCTGATGTTTCACTTGGTTACGATTCAAATTATGCCTTTGATTTTGACATTAACACAAAATATGGTGGTATAAAAAGTGATAACTCTCTGGAAGTTCAGGTAAATGAAACTAAAAATACCAGCAAAAGAATAAGTGGCTACAATAAAAAGAAAGGTCAGAATAAAATAATTATCAATTCGAATTACGGAAGCGTAACATTAATCAAAAAACAATAATCTTAAAAAATCAAACCAATGAAAAAATTAACTCTATTAGCAATTTTTGGCGCATTTTTAATAAGCTTTTCGGCTAGCGCCCAAACAGAAAAAATAAAAGGCAATGGGAATGTTGTGACCGAAACAAGAACAACAGCTGACTATGATGTAATAAAATCTACTGGCTCTTTTGATATAAATTTAGTAGCTGGTAAAGAAGGAAAAATTACAATTACTGGAGAGCAAAATATTTTGGCTGCCATTATCGTAGAAGTTGAGGGCAATGTTCTAAAAATTCACACTAGAAAAAACACTAATATAAGTTCAAGCATGGGTAAAAAGATACAAATCACTATTCCGTTTGAAAAAATATCCGAGTTAAGTCTTTCCGGATCAGGAGATGTTACAGCTAAAAGTCCGATCAAGAATGATACTTTTACAGCAAAATTATCCGGATCAGGAGATATCGATTTAGCCGTTGATTCTAACACATTTGAGTTTAATTTGAGCGGTTCGGGAGATGTTAAACTAAGAGGAAATTCAGATAGTCTGGTGGTAAAACTTTCAGGATCGGGAGATATTCAGGCTGCCAGTTTAAAATCTAAAAATGCCAATGTTAGTGTTTCGGGTTCAGGTGATGTTAGTGTAAACTGTAACGGAAGTCTAACAGCAAGAGTTTCTGGTTCGGGAGATATTAAATATACTGGAAATCCTGAAAAACGCGATGTAAAAGTTTCCGGATCAGGAAGCATTTCAAAAGCATAATTTACTTTATAGCTTCATAATAAAAGGAATTAAAATCATCAATCAAAAATAATCATCTTTTATTATGAAGCTTTTTTATACCCTTATTTTAGATTTTGTCAAAATTTCCATCAATTGACAAAACCCTTCTTATAGAAAAGAAATAGCACAGCTCTATTTCACATTGGATTCCCAAAAGTCCAATTCTACGCTTTATACAACAACCATTTTAATAGTAATATAAATGAGACGGATAATTTTTATTTTCCTTCTGATGCTTTCTTGTGCCCTTACTTTTGCTCAGACAACGAAAAGCACTAAGAATCTATCTGAACAGATTAATACTTTAAACGAACTGAAAAACAGTACTAATGAAGTAATGAAAAAATATAATTTAAAAGGTTTAAGTGTTGCTGTATTTGAAAACTATCAAATAATCTGGACCAATCAATGGGGAATAAAAGCAGTTGATTCTGATGAAAAAATTGATGCAAATACAGCTTTTTCTACAGCTTCAATATCCAAACCTGTAACTGCAATTGTTTGCGCAATATTGGAAGAAAGAGGATTAATCAATTTAGATGATCCCATCGAAAAGTATTTAAAAAGATGGAAACTTCCGGAAAGCAATTATACTAAAGATGTGAACGTAACCTGGAAACAACTATTATCACATACTGCAGGAACAAGTCAGGGTGGTTTTGAAGATTATTACACAGGCGATTCGATCCCGACGATTGTAGAAAGTTTGCAGGGAAAATTACTTCCGCGATCCAAAAAACCAATTGAGTTTCTATTTAAACCAGGAACAAACTGGGAATATAGTGGCGGCGGATATGTAATTATTCAATGCGCACTTGAAGATTACTTCAATAAACCGTTGGCGCAAATTGTAAAAGAAACACTATTAGATCCGTTGCAATTGCAAAACTCAACTATGATTCAGCCCAATGAAAACGGATTTTTGACTAATGTTGCCAAAGTTCACAATAGTAAAGGTCAAATAATAAGAACCGGAATTCCGATAACGCCACAAGTTGCTCCATCAGGTTTATGGTCTACTCCTACTGATTTAGCTTTGATTGCTATAGAAATGCAAAAAGCTTTGGCTGGAAAAGGAAATAAAATTATCTCTCAAGCTGTTGCAAAAAAAGTCACTGATATTGTTACATTAAATGGTGCGCGCGGCTGGAGTTATGGTTGGGAAAGAAGCTTAGGTTTTGGAAATCTGGAATGGTTTTCTCATAATGGTTCCAATACGGGAACTGGCGGCGATTTATTGGCAACGATGAAAAATGGTAACGGAATTGCAGTTTTAGCAAATGGTGACAAACCCAATCGCATTCCTGTAATGACTTATATTGAAAAAGAAATCATTACGAAACTTCATTGGAACAAACCAATCATAAAAAGCCATTCAAAACAAATCCCTCAAAACCTAAAAGAAGGCATAAAAGGCTATTACACTGAAATTCTATACGGTTATGACAGATTAGGAACAACCAAAATAATTGAAGAAAATAATACGTTATTTCTGAATTCTCCTGTTTTGAAGGAAAACTATAATTCTGAAAAAAATGAAATGTATTATTTGGGAAACAACTCTTTTAAAATTGAAAATTATCCCAATATCATTCAGTTTAATCTGGATAAAAATCAATTAAAATCTATAACTATTTCACGTCCTGATTATACGGATAAAAAATTGGAACTTCCATTAGATAAAATCAGAACGCCGCAGACGGAATTAATTGAAATTTTCAGCGAAAATACTTTTGATATCGCATTACCAAAATTTAAAAAATTGAAGTTGAAATATCCTGAATATAACTTTGAGGAAAATTTAAATAGTTTAGGATATAGTTTTGTAAATAAAAAGCAAAATGATAGTGCAGCTAAGATATTCGCCCTTAATTGTTCTGAATATCCAAAATCAGCAAATGCTTATGACAGTTTGGGAGAAGTTTATGAAGCTATTGGAAAGCTGGATTTGGCAAAAGTCAATTATCAAAAATCTTTAGACTTAAATCCTAAAAATGAAAATGCCAGACAAATGATTTCAAAAATCAATGCCCGGCTTTAAATATACTATTAAGGCACTTTTTATAGTGCCTTTTTTGGTACTCTTCTTAATAAGAAAATTGATGTAACAAAGAAAACTGCCAGAATAACAATTGCAGCACGCGGACTTCCTGTTTGCTGATCAATAATTCCGTAAACGCACATTCCGATTACAATTCCGATTTTTTCTGCAACGTCATAAAAACTAAAAAATGAGGCTGTATCTTCTGTATCCGGTAATAACTTTGAATATGTCGAACGAGACAAGGCCTGAATTCCTCCCATTACAAATCCGGCAACTGTAGCCATAATATAAAAATGCATTGGCAATGTAATAAAATAAGCCAAAGCACAAAAAACAGCCCAAATAGCATTAATAAAAATTAAGGTTGGAATATTTCCGAATTTTGCTGATGCTCTTGAAGTCGCCACAGCACCAGCTACAGCAACCAATTGAATAATTAAAATGCATTTAATTAAACCAATCGTACTGTCTTCTTCAGATGCCCATTGAATTTCCTGTGCTCCAAAATAGGTAGCAACCAACATTACGGTTTGCACTGCCATACTTGAAACAAAAAAACCACCCAAATATCTTCTTAATGGCACATTCTCTTTTAATAGTGCCCAAACTTTTTTCAACTCTTTAAAACCGTTGAATACTACCGCTCTAGTTAATTTTTCGCCACCTTCTTTTTTTCCTTTTGGCAAATAATAATATGCATACTGGCTAAATAATACCCACCATACTCCTACCATTATAAAAGAATATCTCATAGCTTTCATTGAAGCATCAGGTTCAGAAATATAAAACCATTCCGGTTTCATAATCATGGCTAAATTAATAAGCAATAAAAGTACACTTCCAATATATCCCAAAGAATATCCTTTGGCACTAATCTTATCCTGTTGTTCTTCAAAAGCAATGTCTGGAAGGTAAGAATTGTAGAAAACCAAACTTCCCCAATATCCTAATAATCCAAGAAAGTAAAAAGCCAATCCTACATAAATATTACCAAGATCAAACCAATACAATCCCATACATGAAAGAGCGCCTAAATAACAGAAAAATTTCATGAAGGATTTTTTATCCCCAACATAATCAGCAATTCCCGATAATAATGGTGAAATAAAAGAAACCACTAAAAACGCAGCTGCAGTAATAAAACTAATTAATGCAGAATTTTTTAAATTAAGTCCAAAAACTTCAATGTAATGATTGTTTGTTTTGGCAAATAACTTCTCGTAAAAAATTGGAAATACTGCCGAGGCAATAGTAAGTGTATAAACGGAGTTGGCCCAATCATAAAATGCCCAGGCATTTAATAATTTTTTATCTCCTTTTTGCAGGTTTTTCATAGAAATGGTTTTGTTAATGCGGTACGAATTTATCTAATTTTTATCATAATCAAATACAAATTATCCGAATCCTATATTATTAAATTATAAACTATAAAAAAAGCTACCCGAAAACGAATAGCTTAGAATTATGATATCTTCTGATAATCAGAATATTATTTTATAGTTCCTACTTTAAGTGCCATTGATTTAGCTTCAGGAATTAAAGCTTTAATATTGGCAATCCTTGTTGCATCAGATGGGTGCGTACTCATAAATTCAGGGCTTGACGCTCCGCCTGATTTTGCAGACATTCTGCTCCAGAAAGCAACAGCATCATCTGGATTGTAACCAGCAATCGCCATTAATGTCAATCCAATTTTATCTGCTTCACTTTCATTACTTCTACTGAAAGGCAACATCACTCCAACTTCAGAACCAATTCCGTAAGCCTGAGCAAAAATTTGCTGAGTAGCTTCCGATTTTCCACTTGTTGCTGCTCCTAAAGCCGCTCCCCCAATTTGTTGTAATTGTGCTGCAGACATTCTTTGCGCACCGTGATTCGCTAGCGCATGCGAAACTTCGTGTCCCATCACTGTTGCCAAACCAGATTCGCTTTGTGTTACTGGCAAAATACCAGAATAAACAACAATTTTCCCTCCAGGTAAACACCATGCATTTACCTCTTTGTTGTCAACCAATTTATATTCCCAGCGATAATCTTTTAAATACTGCGATTGCCCTAAATAGTTTAGATATTTTTCGGCAGCGAGTTTAATTTTATATCCTACCGTTTCAACCAGTTTAGCATCTGCTGTACCGGTAATAACTTTATTTTCAGTCAAAAACTGATTGTATTGTTGAAAAGATGAGGGAAATAATTCGCTGTTAGAAACAAAATTTAAACTCTGCTTTCCTGTTATAGGGTTCGTTGCACAGCTATATACCAAAACTGCTGTAAAAAGTCCCGCAATTAGTTGTTTTTTCATGATCTTAAAAATTTAAACACAAACAAAAATACAACTAAAATAATACCAACTTTTACACAATTTTCAAAAACCGTATCAGAATTTACTTATTCACCAACAATATGCAGCTCATTGAACTCTTTATCAACGATCAGGAAATTATTTTGTTCAAAATTTATTTTATCAAACTCAATTTTTTCATTGTCAATTTCTATTTCAGTTACTTTAAATGGAAGACCAATTAAATTGATTTTATATTTAGAATATGGTGTGATATACTTTCCTTCTTTATGAAGCTGAATAATTAATTCTTTTTCTTTCCCGATAGTTCTTAAAGACAAAAAACTGTAACGTCCTTTCTTGTAATCATAACCATCCTGCGCGTCTTCATAAACTGCTGAATTTTCTTTGCCTTTTTTAAAATAGACATCAAGTATTAATTCATCAAATTCTAACTCTCCAACATACTGCTGAACCGGGTATTTCGGAATAATAGCTCCCGCTTTTATAAAAACAGGAATCTCATCAAATTTGGTATCAATCCAAATCTCTCTACCTCCGGTAAAAAGCTCATTTGTCCAAAAATTATACCACTCACCTCTAGGTATATACATACGTCTACCTACAGCATTAGGTTCAAGTATTGGACATACTAAAATTTGGTTTCCAAAGATAAATTCATCATTACGATAATGCGTTTGTGTATCTTCCTGATCATAATACACCAAAGGTTTCAACATCGGAACGCCTTCTTCTATATATTGCCAAAACATGGTATATAAATACGGTAGAAGCTGATAACGCAGGTTAACAAATTTTCTGGTAATATTAATTACTTCTTCATCAAAAGCCCAAGGTTCCTGATTTCCATGATCTCCTGAAGAATGCGTTCTGCAGAAAGGATGAAAAACACCTAACTGAATCCATCGAGCATACAATTCGCCTGTTGGCTGTTCGGCAAAACCACCAATATCAGAACCTGTAAATCCCATTCCGGAAATCGACATTCGCTGCACCTGAATATTGGCAATCCACAAATGTTCCCAAGTTGCAACATTATCACCCGTCCATGACGATGTGTAACGCTGTGCGCCAGAGTAAGCTGATCTTGTAATTACAAAAGGACGTTTTGGATAAGCAAATCGTTTTACACCATGATAAGTGGCTCTTGCCATTTGTGTGCCATAAATATTATGGGCTTTTCTGTGACTACATGGATTTCCGTCATAAACATGTCGAACATCCATTGGAAAAGTCTTATTTGGAACTTCCATAACGGCTGGTTCATTCATATCGTTCCAAACTCCTTTTACGCCAATGTCTGAAATTAATTCTTTAAATAAACCAGCCCACCATTCTCTTACTACGGGATTTGTATAATCCGGGAAATTACATTCTCCCGGCCAAACTTTTCCTTTCATATAAGGACCATCAGCTCTTTTGCAGAAATAACCTTTTTCCAACGCCTCTTTATAAACCCAATAATCTTTATCAATTTTAATTCCCGGATCGATAATAACAATGGTTTTAAAACCATCTTCAGCTAATTCGCTGACCATCTTTTTGGGATCTGGAAAATATTCTTTATTCCAGGTAAAACATCGAAAACCTTCCATATAATCGATATCTAAGTAAATAGCATCGCACGGAATTTTTAGTTCTCTAAATTTTGAAGTGATTTCTTTTACTTTGCTTTCCGGATAATAACTCCATTTACATTGATGATATCCTAATACCCAAAGTGGCGGTAATTCAGGTTTTCCTGTCAAATCTGTATAAGTTGTGACAACATCCTGCATTTGCGGCCCGTAAATGAAATAATAATTCATTTCGCCTCCTTCTGCCCAAAAACTGGTTACATTTCTTCTTTCCTGACAAAAATCAAAAAAGGTTCTAAATGTATTATCGAAGAAAACTCCATAAGATTTTTGATTATGTAAACCAATATAAAACGGAACTACCTTATAAAGCGGTTCCTGATCTTTTTGATAAGCATATTGATCTGTAGCAAAATTTTCTACTCTTTTGCCTTTTAAATTCATTTGAGTGGCTTTGTCTCCTAAACCGTAAAAACATTCCCCATCTTTAGAGGATTTACTCATTTTTACAATGTTTCCGCCATATTCATAACTTTCTTCCCAATGGAATCCAAGTTCATCCTGAAGAATCAGACAATCATTTAAATCATAAATAGACAAACGAACATCAGCTTTTTTAATTTTGCAGACTACTTTGCTTGTTCTGATTTCAAAATAATTTTCGTCTTCATTTACTTGTAAGAAATTGTATCCATGCAATTGCGTTTTATCAATTGCGTAAGAAAAATCGTTACTAAAATAGCCTTTTGTAGTAAAACGAAAACGAAGTAAACTGTCTCTAAGAACCGTAACTTTTAAAATTACATTATTATCCGTGTAAAAAGAAATAGAATCACCCTCATGCTCATGTGATACTATTTTTGACGGAAATAAATTGCCTTTATGTTCTAATGATGTATTTGTAATCATAATGCTATTTTCTTAATTTAAGAACTCTATCTTTACTTCAAACATACAAAAAAACTATGTAAAGCACTATGAATAAAAGGTTTATTCACGAAAACGTTTTTCCTGAATGAGTTTCAAATTTGTTTACATAAAATCAATAATTCGATAATTTTAAAACACAAAACTGATAAAACAGCATTAAGAAAAATTCTCTCTAATTATTACTCAAAAGAAAAAACAGTAACACTTAAAGGAGGCAAAATTAATTCTACAGAATAATCCCTTCCGTCATACGGCGAAGATTCTACTTTTATAGATTTAGAATTTCCTACTCCGCTTCCACCATAAATTTCAGCATCGCTATTAAAAATTTCTTTTATTTTTCCTTTTTGAGAAATACCAATTCTGTAATTTTCCCGAACTATCTGAGTGAAATTACAAACCACAATTACATTTTGATCCGGATCATTACCTTTTCGGATATACGAAATAACAGCATTTTGATGATCAGAATAATTAATCCACTCAAAACCTTCCCCTGAGAATTGTTTTTCATACAATGCCGGATAAGATTTATAAAGTTGATTCAAATCTGTAATTATCTTTTTAATTCCCGAGTGATAATCATACTGAAGTAAATGCCAGTCTAAACTTTTCTCAAAATTCCATTCGTCGCCTTGTCCAAACTCAGATCCCATAAACAATAATTTGGTTCCCGGATGTGTGAACATATAGCCGTAAAGTAATCTTAAATTGGCAAACTTCTGCCATTCATCACCGGGCATTTTGTTTGCAATTGATTTTTTCCCGTACACCACTTCGTCATGAGAAAACGGAAGCATAAAATTTTCCGTAAAAGCATAAGTCATCGAAAAAGTCAAATCATTCTGATGGTATTTTCTATACACAGTTTCTTTCTGAAAGTATTTTAAAGTATCGTGCATCCAGCCCATCATCCATTTCATACCGAAACCTAAACCACCAGTAAATGTTGGTCTTGATACCATTGGAAATGATGTACTTTCTTCAGCAATAGTTTGAACTCCATCAAAATTAGCATAGATTACTTCATTGAATTCTTTAAGAAAACTTATGGTTTCTAAATTTTCTCTTCCGCCATAAATATTAGGTTCCCATTCACCATCATTTCTGGAATAATCAAGATACAACATCGAAGCTACAGCATCAACTCTCAATCCGTCAGCATGATAATTTTGAAGCCAAAAAACAGCATTACTAATTAAAAAAGCACGTACTTCATTTCGACCATAATTAAAAACCAAACTTTTCCAATCAGGATGATAGCCCTTTCTACGATCCGGATGTTCATATAAATGAGAACCATCAAAGAAACCTAAGCCATGTGCATCATCAGGAAAATGAGACGGAACCCAGTCTAAAATAACTCCAATACCAGCCTGATGCAGTTTATCTACCAAAACCATAAAATCCTGAGGTTTTCCAAAACGGGAAGTTGGCGCAAAATAACCTGTTAATTGATATCCCCACGAGGGATCATAAGGATACTCCATAATCGGCATAAATTCCACATGTGTAAAACCAGTTTCTGTCACATATTTTACCAAATCATCTGCTAATTCTAAATAGCTTAGAAAACGATTATTTTCGCCACGTTTCCATGATCCCAAATGCACTTCATAAACTGAATAAGGTTTATCTAAAGAATTTGTTTCATGACGGGATTCCATCCAGTTCTTGTCTTTCCAATTATAATCCAAATCCCATACAACAGAAGCGGTATGAGGTGGCTTTTCACAGTATAAAGCAAATGGATCAGCTTTCTCTGTTACAACTCCATTTATATTCGACTCTATTTTATATTTATAAAGCATGCCTTTCGAAATACCAGGAATAAATCCCTCCCAAATTCCGGAAGAATCCCATCGAACCTGAAGCTGATGTTCTCCTTGTACCCAATAATTAAAATCGCCCACCACAGAAACTGTCTTTGCTGTGGGAGCCCAAACAGCAAAATAAACACCTTTCACTCCATTCACTTCAATTAAATGCGCTCCTAACTTTTCATATAGTTTGAAATGTTTTCCTGCTTTGAATAAATCGATATCAAAATCAGTAAATAGAGAATGCGTAATTACTTTTGTCATATTTGGTTTTTAAGGCAACAATTGAAACTTGGGATTTGTTTTTTTTTGAATTGAAATTTGGAATTTTTCTATTGGAATTTAAAAAATTATTCAATTCTAAAATTATCCGAAAGAATAACTCCTTTTTTAATCACAACAATTCCATCTTTAATACTATATAATTCATTGGTAAAATTATCTAAATGTTTTCCTCCATTTATATGTACATTATTTCCTATTCGTACATTTTTATCAACTAAAACATTTTTTATAAAGCAATTTTCACCAATTCCAACGTGAATTTTATTGACACTTGCTTCATGATTCAATTCGTCCAAATCCTGATAGAAATCATTCCCCATCACATAACAGTTTTCAAGAACAGTACCTGTACCAATTCTGGAACGAATGCCAATTACTGAACTTTTAATTTCTTTCGCATTGATAATACAACCCTCAGAAATTAATGATTGGTTAATAATGGAATTTCTAAATTTTGATGGCGGTAATAATCTTGGTCTTGTAAAAATCTTATTATCGTTATCAAACAAATTAAACTCTGGAATATCATCTGTTAAGCCAATATTTGCTTCAAAAAAGGATTCAATATTTCCAATATCTGTCCAATATCCCTCATATTGATAACTCAGTATTTTATGTTTACCAACAGCTTGCGGAATAATCTCTTTTCCAAAATCTTTTGTATCCGGATTTGCCATTAATTCTTCCAACAGTGATTTATTAAAAATATAAATTCCCATTGAAGCCAGGTATTTTTTACCTTTTTCCTGCATTTGCTCACTAACATCAGATTCCCATTGCGGCAATAAAGAAGCATCTGGTTTTTCAATAAAAGCTTCAATAACACTTTCATGATTGGTTTTTAAAATTCCAAATTCAGGTGCATCTTTAGCATTTACAGGTAAAGTTGCAATAGAAATTTCAGCGTCAGCGGCAATATGTGCTTCAAGCATTTCATTAAAATCCATTTGATACAACTGGTCCCCTGACAGAATTAAAGCATGGTCAAAATCATGTTTCAAAAAGTGAGACATACATTGTCGTACTGCATCTGCAGTTCCCTGAAACCAGGTCGGATTATCCGGAGTTTGTTCGGCCGCTAAAATATCAACAAACGACTGACTGAAAATACTAAAATTAAAAGTGTTCTTAATGTGTGCATTTAACGATGCAGAATTAAACTGGGTCAAAACAAATATTTTAAAAATATCAGAATTGATACAATTTGAAATAGGAATATCTACTAAACGGTATTTTCCACCAATTGGTACTGCAGGTTTTGATCTGGTTTCTGTTAACGGAAACAAACGTGATCCTTGTCCTCCTCCTAAAATAATAGCAACTACATTTTTCTTTTTAAATTTCATTTTTCTCAATTATTAGGTTGTATATCTCGATATATTCTTGGCACACTCTTTCCCAGGAATGATCTGCTGACATTCCTCTTTTTAAAACTTTATTGAAATTTATTTTATCATGGTATAATTTCACTGCACGATTTATCGAATAACAAATATCCCCAACCGAAGCCTGATCGTGGCAAACGCCGTTTCCTTCATCACCAAAATCAGTCACTGTATCTCTCAGTCCACCTGTTCTCCTAACAATCGGAACGGTACCATATCGCATAGCATACATTTGATTCAAACCGCATGGCTCAACTCTTGAAGGCATTAAAATATAATCTGATCCGGCGTAAATTAAATGTGCTAAATCTTCATTATAACCAATAAAAACATTGTAGTTCCCTTTATAATCATCACGCAATTGTGTCAACTGCTTCTCTATCTCCGTATTTCCTGATCCTAAAATCAAGATATTAATATTTTCGAAATTTTCAGATAATGCCAATGCAGAAGCTTGTGGTAATAAATCACCACCTTTTTCTTCAAATAATCGCCCAATAAAACTAAATAATGGTTTTGTTGAATCTAATTCAAATTGTTCACAAAGCTTTTCTTTATTTTTTTGCTTTCCACTTTCAAAAGTTTCTATAGAATAATGGTGCTCAATCATTTTATCTGTAGACGGATCCCAGACTTCGATATCAATTCCGTTTAAAATTCCTTTTGATTTATTTCGAACCGAATTAAAAAGGGATTCTAATCCGTTTGCTGCATAATTAATCTCATTCAGATAACTTGGAGAAACAGTTGTTACAGCCTGTGCACACTTTACTCCCACCGCCAATGAATTAATCGAATGATTCCATTCTAAAAAACCAACATGAATCAAATCAAATTCTGGCAAATAATGCAGTTTATCAAAACCAAACCAGCCCTGATATAAGCCGTTATGAATAGTGATTGCAGTTTTTACATTTCGCAAACTTTCGTATTTGTAAGCATATTTTATCATAAAAGGAACAACACCCGTATGATGATCATGACAATTTATAATTTCCGGAATTGTATTGCGAGCCATAATCCAGTCTAAACTTGCAATCTGAAAAGACAAAAAACGTTCAATATCATCTTCGTATCCATAAACATTTGGTCGATCAAATAATTCCTTGATTTCTATCAGGTATAATTCATATCCAAGTTTATTAGAAGTCTCTTTTAAAACGCTAAACGGAAAATCAAAATTTCCCAATTTCACATTTCCCCAGTGAACGCACTCAAAATCATTTTCTTTTCTAAATTTTGTGTCATAACACGGAACAACAACCCTTACCTGATGACCGGCATTTGTCTGATACTTAGGTAATGCACCAACAACATCGGCCAAACCTCCAACCTTTGCCATTGGGTAACATTCTGCACTTAAATGAAATATTTCCATCCTAAAAATTTATAACAGTATTAAATAGCAAGCACTGATTTATTTTTATTTCTTAAGTAATCATTAATGTGCTACTTTTATGTTTTTTAAATTTAGGAAAAAATAAGCAAAATTTAGCCCTCAAGTAAAATTTAAACAATATGTCAAAAAAGGAAACTAATCCTACTAAATCATTAAAAATACCACAGTTTATTATTATATCCTGTAAAATTTGCGCTTTTATTTCAACCAAACTGGTTACATCCTATGCCGCAAAACTATTTACCACACCTATAAAACATAAGATTCCAAAACGAGAATTGGAGATGGACACTAAAAGTGTTCAAAAAATAATTCATGTTCCAGAGATTGACAAAAACATTGTTACTTATAATTACGGATCAAGTGATCGAAAAGTTCTATTAGTTCATGGATGGTCAGGAAGAGGTACCCAGTTATTTAAAATAGCAGATGAACTTTTAAAAAATGGTTATTCGACAGTAAGTTTTGATGCACCCGCACATGGAAAATCAAAAGGTAAATCAACCATTATGTCTGAATTTATTGCTTCGATTATAGAGATTGAAAAACAATTTGGCCCATTTGAGTTTGCAATTGGCCATTCACTTGGCGGAATGTCTGTTTTAAATGCTATTAAAGACGGACTGAACGTAAAAAAAGCAATTGTAATTGGTAGTGGAGATATTGTTCAGGATATTTTAGACGAGTTTATTTCAAAATTAGGGTTAAAACAAGAGATAAGCGAACGTCTACGCAATCGTTTTGAAAATAAATATCAGATGAAAATGGATGACTTTTCTGGTTATAGAGCAGCACAGAAAGTAAAAATTCCAGTTTTAGTCATTCACGATAATGATGATCCTGAAGTTTCTGTTAAAGCAGGAATTCACATTCATCAGAATCTAGAAAATGGAACTTTATATTTGACTGATCACTTAGGTCACAGAAAAATCCTTGGAAATCAAAATGTTATTAAAAAAACAATAGATTTCATCAAAACTGCTTAATTTTGTGATAGTTACATTATTTCAAAAATTAACTTAAATTAAAATTAAAATGGATTTATTTGGAGAATCAAATGAATGGGAAGCTAAATTAGAGCCCATTTTAGAGAAATATAAAGGAAAAAAGCATCCCTTAGAATACCAAAATACGTATCAATTATTGGTAATGGTAATTTTATCTGCACAAGATTCTGATGCCAATATTAATAAAATTGCACCGACATTATTTGAAAAATTTCCAACACTAAATAGTTTATCAAAAACAGATCATGAGACATTTATACCTTATATAAGTAAAGTTCGAAACTTTGGAACTAAAGCAAACTGGATATTAGAAATTGCCAAAACAATTCAAAACGATGACCTAATCCCTTTAACAATGCAAGGATTGACAGCTTTAAAAGGCGTTGGACGAAAATCTGCCAACGTAATTTTAAGAGAAACCGGCAAACCTGCTGAAGGCATTATTGCAGATTTACACGTTATTCGCGTAGCTCCAAGAATTGGAATAATAAAAGAAAGCAAGGATGGAAATAAAGTTGAAAAAGATTTAATGCAGGTTTTACCAAAAAACATTTGGTCGGAAATTGGTATGGCAATATCTTTTCTTGGAAGAGAAACCTGCAGACCAAAACCTAAATGCGAGGAATGTCTTTTAGCAGACGCTTGCCTATATTTTGCGACAGAAGTCGCTTAAACTAAAACTTATTTTCTGCGAGTATCAATTAAATAAATAATTTTCCAGGAATCTTTCTCTTTAAACAAAGTAAAAGTATTCACTCCCGAATGACTCAACTTATCATTTAAGTAAAATTCATACGGAGCCCAAACATGAGCCATAATTCCATCAATTTGAATAGAATAACTTAGAATTTTCTCTTTAAATTTCATATTTGCAGGGATTGAAGCAATGGATTTATAAAAAGTACTGGCTTTTTCGTCAGACAGTTTATTTCCTTTTATTGCACTCTCACTAATTGATTGCAAAATAATAGCGTCAGAACATACTGATTTTATTTTAATTGAATCTTTTTGGTGAAATCCTTCAAAAAAAATTTCAATAGTTTTCTGAACTTCCTGCTTTTGTGCATTTGCTGACAATCCTAAAAGTAAAAAAGCAAAAATTAAATATATTTTCATAGTCTTAAATTATTAAACACCAAATTGAGATAAATGATGATCTAAATGTTTAGCAAACATATTATTCCATTCCTGAGAAGTCAGATTTCCAAAAGAATGCGAGCTCTTGCCTTCAAACTCAATTTTCCCTAATTCTTGTGTTTTATTTATGTAAGCAATTAGTCTTTTCTTTTCAACTTCAAAATCCCGATTTCCTTTTATTATAAATTGAGGTGCAGTATTGTTATTCTGTGGATAAGGTTTATCGCTTACCACCTTGTTTTTAACCAAAGTCTTTAAAATAAACTTCAAAAAAACATTTGGTTTTGGATGAATATCATCGTAAACCATTTCATAAGACACATTACAATGAGCCAGCATTTGATCAACAGACATTTTTCCCCAAAGTCCTTGAGAATCTGATTTTAAATGATTAATTCTATCAATAAACTGATCACAATCTTTCTTTTGAAAAATATTTTGCATAATTTAAATTAAAGTTTTATAGAAAAACAAAAATATAAAAATTACTCTGAAATTATATTTTAACGAGAAATATATTCTTTAAAACTCTTATTATGGCGTTTCCCTTCGGGTCGTGCTGTCCGCTGTATTCCCGATCAACAAAAACTACGGCTAAAAAGCCTAGTTTTTCTAAATCGGGAGATGCCGCTTCCATCACTAACGCAAGTACATATTAATTGAAGTTTTGTATACAGAAAATAATTACAAAAAAACTATCCGTTTTGGATAGGTTTTTTAAAAAGAAAGGCGATGACCCCCGATAGCTATCGGGGCTCCCACAAAGCGCAGTACGATTCAATATTGAATAAAACAAAAAATCCCCATCAAATAAATGATGAGGATTCTTTAAAAGAAAGGCGACGACCCCCCGATAGCTATCGGGACTCCCACAAAGTGCAGTACAATTCAATATTTTACAAAACAAAAAATCCCCATCAAATAAATGATGAGGATTCTTCAAAAGAAAGGCGACGACATACTCTCCCACATAACTGCAGTACCATCTGCGCAGGCGGGCTTAACTACTCTGTTCGGGATGGGAAGAGGTGAGCCCCGCCGCAATAACCACCTTAAGAAGTTATAATTGCTTTGGGCAATTTTTTAATTAATAATTGATAACTAACAATTAATAATTAAAATAATATTTTAACATACTGAGATAAAGAAAGGTTTTTATTATTTAGAAAGTTTCTTCTCTCCCGTCTTTTGGACGGGAGAGAAAAGGGTGTACATAAGCTTACGGATTATTAGTACTACTCGACTATGA
>NZ_JAGYWA010000038.1 GCF_018383905.1 Flavobacterium branchiicola | reverse complement strand
CACGGGAAGTTCCTTGAGAGAATGGTAAGAAAGATTGAGAAAAGAGACGATGAAAAAAGTTTCAAATTTTTTTAAATTTTTCTTGCGAGAAACAAAAAGAATTTTTAGTTTTGCACCCGCTTTGAGAGATAAGCGAAACAAAAAGAAATACACGTTCGTAGACATATTGAATTGACAGCCGTTCCGATGAAAATCGGAACAAATAAAATAAGAGTAATAGAATCGTAAGATTTGAAAAGAACCACTAGAGAACACATCGCAATA
>NZ_JAGYWA010000037.1 GCF_018383905.1 Flavobacterium branchiicola | reverse complement strand
GTAGCATCTGTATAAGAGAACTCATTTTTAGTTCCGTCATAGCTTACGTTTCCTGCCGTATTGTTTACGATATTCTCGATAATCTGTTTTACCTCAGTATTGTTTGCAATCGTTGAGAAGTTGCTTGTTACATCTCCTACTACATTGATCTTAACTTCAACACCTTTCTCGTTTGTATACGTGTAAGATCCGTCGTTGTTGTTAGAAAGCGTAGTAACCGTTTCGCTTAACTTAACAAGATCGCTGATGTTGATCACTTTTGAAGCGCCAGTAGCATCTGTATAAGAG
>NZ_JAGYWA010000036.1 GCF_018383905.1 Flavobacterium branchiicola | reverse complement strand
TTAGTAATGCTGTGAAGTTGGTGACTCCAGATGTACCGACAATAACTGCAACAGCACCGACTTGTTCAGCTAACGGAATTTCTACAATATCAAATTACGTTTCAGGAACGGTTTACACTTTTGATCCGGTTGGTCCAAGTGTTGATAATACAGGATTAATCAGCGGAATGATCGTTGGAACTTCTTATAAAGTAACGGCAGGAAATGGAAGTTGTACTTCTGCATCTTCAAATTCATTTAGTAATGCTGTGAAGTTGGTGACTCCAGATGTACCGACAATAACCGCAA
>NZ_JAGYWA010000035.1 GCF_018383905.1 Flavobacterium branchiicola | reverse complement strand
CCAATTTTGCTTCCAGTTCTTTTTGTTTAGAAGGATCGGTTCTAAAATTCAATAAGTTGGTTTCATCAGAATTGTATGGAGTTGGTTCTCCCAGATAATCAAAACCTGTCCAGACATATTCGCCTAATAAATGTGGATATTTTGCATTGGTGCGAAACTGAGTATCCGGCGAACAACCCCAATCCGGGAAAGCATCATCGTAAGATGAAATTTGCCACGAGGCTTTATTGAATTTATCATCGAAGAAATATTCTCCACGCGAACTTACTGTTGAAGCCGTTTCACTGCCAATGG
>NZ_JAGYWA010000034.1 GCF_018383905.1 Flavobacterium branchiicola | reverse complement strand
TATAAGAGAACTCATTTTTAGTTCCGTCATAGCTTACGTTTCCTGCCGTATTGTTTACGATATTCTCGATAATCTGTTTTACCTCAGTATTGTTTGCAATCGTTGAGAAGTTGCTTGTTACATCTCCAACAACATTGATTTTAACCTCAGTACCTTTCTCGTTTGTATACGTGTAAGATCCGTCGTTGTTATTACTTAATGTAGTAACCGTTTCGCTTAACTTAACAAGATCGCTGATGTTGATCACTTTTGAAGCGCCAGTAGCATCTGTATAAGAGAACTCATTTTTAGTTCCGTCATAGCTTACGTTTCCTGCTGTATTGTTTA
>NZ_JAGYWA010000033.1 GCF_018383905.1 Flavobacterium branchiicola | reverse complement strand
AAAATGAGTTCTCTTATACAGATGCTACTGGCGCTTCAAAAGTGATCAACATCAGCGATCTTGTTAAGTTAAGCGAAACGGTTACTACGCTTTCTAACAACAACGACGGATCTTACACGTATACAAATGAAGCAGGTACTGAGGTTAAAATCAATGTGGTTGGAGACGTAACAAGCAACTTCTCAACGATTGCAAACAATACTGAGGTAAAACAGATTATCGAGAATATCGTAAACAATACGGCAGGAAATGTAAGTTATGACGGAACTAAAAATGAGTTCTCTTATACAGATGCTACTGGCGCTTCAAAAGTGATCAACATCAGCGAT
>NZ_JAGYWA010000032.1 GCF_018383905.1 Flavobacterium branchiicola | reverse complement strand
TTCAAAAGAAAGGCGACGACATACTCTCCCACATAACTGCAGTACCATCTGCGCAGGCGGGCTTAACTACTCTGTTCGGGATGGGAAGAGGTGAGCCCCGCCGCAATAACCACCTTAAGGTTGTTAGTCTAAAGTCTAAGGTCTTAAAGTTGTAAAGTCTTTCGACTTTTGACTTTAATCTTTCGACTTAAAGACTGCTCGCGTCGAGCAAATATTTTAACATACTGAGATAAAGAAAGGTTTTTATTATTTAGAAAGTTTCTTCTCTCCCGTCTTTTGGACGGGAGAGAAAAGGGTGTACATAAGCTTACGGATTATTAGTACTACTCGACTATGA
>NZ_JAGYWA010000031.1 GCF_018383905.1 Flavobacterium branchiicola | reverse complement strand
GAACAGAGTAGTTAAGCCCGCCTGCGCAGATGGTACTGCAGTTATGTGGGAGAGTATGTCGTCGCCTTTCTTTTGAAAACCCTGTTTCGTGAGTTACAGGGTTTTTTATTCTTACTTTATTTATAGTGATATGAATAAATAAAGGTACCTTAGCTCAGATGGTAGAGCAATGGACTGAAAATCCATGTGTCCCTGGTTCGATCCCTGGAGGTACCACATTCGCTCGGATGGTGAAATTGGTAGACACGCTGGACTTAAAATCCAGTGAACAGCAATGTTCGTGCGGGTTCAAGTCCCGCTCTGAGTACTAAAAACTTCAATTAGCTTTTGCTGATTGAAGTTTTTTT
>NZ_JAGYWA010000030.1 GCF_018383905.1 Flavobacterium branchiicola | reverse complement strand
AAGTTGAGTGTTAATGAGCATACCTCATAACTAATAACTCATGACTAAAAATGGGGGATTAGCTCAGCTGGCTAGAGCGCCTGCCTTGCACGCAGGAGGTCAACGGTTCGACTCCGTTATTCTCCACGAAATAATTGACAATTATCAATTGATAATTATTAATTGTAAAAGTTCATTGACATATTGAGATAAGAAAATAATAAAAAGTAGAAAGCGTTTTTTGTTATTGCAGCAATGCAGAAGATAAAAAACAAAAAAAAACGGTCATAATTAAATTTATGATTGGTACAATAAGCAAAATAAGGGCGTATGGGGGATGCCTAGGCTCTCAGAGGCGAAGAAGGACGTGATAAGCTGCGAAAAGCTGCGGGGACGAGCACACATCGATTGATCCGCAGATATCCGAATGGGGCAACCCACTATGTTGAAGACATAGTACACCG
>NZ_JAGYWA010000029.1 GCF_018383905.1 Flavobacterium branchiicola | reverse complement strand
AAGTTGAGTGTTAATGAGCATACCTCATAACTAATAACTCATGACTAAAAATGGGGGATTAGCTCAGCTGGCTAGAGCGCCTGCCTTGCACGCAGGAGGTCAACGGTTCGACTCCGTTATTCTCCACTAAGGGCTATAAGCTGTAAGCTATAGGCCGTAAGCTGGAAAGCTTAAAGCATTTGCTTGAAGCCTAAAGCTAAATAAAGTTCATTGACATATTGAGATAAGAAAATAATAAAAAGTAGAAAGCGTTTTTTGTTATTGCAGCAATGCAAAAGATAAAAAACAAAAAAAAACGGTCTTAATTAATTTTAAGATTGGTACAATAAGCAAAATAAGGGCGTATGGGGAATGCCTAGGCTCTCAGAGGCGAAGAAGGACGTGATAAGCTGCGAAAAGCTGCGGGGACGAGCACACATCGATTGATCCGCAGATATCCGAATGGGGCAACCCACTATGTTGAAGACATAGTACACCG
>NZ_JAGYWA010000002.1:704855-833329 GCF_018383905.1 Flavobacterium branchiicola | reverse complement strand
TCGCATTGTCTGAAATTTTTGAAGATTTTGAGAACTTAAAAAAGCAAGTCCAGGAATCTATCTTTTTTTATAATCAAATTAGAGTGCATTTATCAATCAATATGCTGACTCCAAATCAAGCTCATTTGCAAAATCAAGTAAAATTGAAAACATGGAAAAAAATAAATCGGAACAAAAGCAATTCTGTTCCGATTTAATTAATTTTATATTATTAATTCAGTCAACCTTTTTCAGGATAACTCATGATAACTTTTTGTTGGTTTTGTTTCAAGTTCCAAGTTTCAAGTTCCAAGTTCCAAGTTTCAAGTTTCAAGTTTCAAGTTGCTTTACTTTGTGTCTTTTAACCGCAAAGACGCAAAGGTTTACGCAAAGTTCGTAAAGTTTTTTCTCAAAGCTTTGCGAACTTTGCGTTTTATTAAGCAACCAAAAATAAAAAGACCTTGCGTTCTTTGCGGTTAAAATCAACACAATCCAAAAACCTGAAACCTGAAACAAACAAAAACCTGAAACAATTTTTTATTAACTTTGTAATATGAAAATAGAAATTTGGTCGGACATCATGTGTCCGTTTTGTTATATCGGAAAAAGACAACTGGAAACTGCTTTAGAGCAATTTCCTAATGAAGAAATTGAAATCGAATGGAAAAGCTTCCAGCTTGATCCTACAATTACACCACAATCAGGAAAGGATGTTTATACGTTTTTAGCCGAACGAAAGGGTATGTCTGTTGAACAATCTAAAGAAATGCATAAAGGTGTCACAGAACGTGCAAAAAGCGTTGGTTTGGACTATAATTTTGACAAAGCAATCATTTCAAACTCCTTTACTGCACATCGAGTTATTCAATTAGCAAAAACTAAAAAGCTAGGCGACAAAATGGAAGAAATATTCTTTAAAGCCTATTTTACAGATGGTCGTGATTTAAATAATGGTCCCACTCTAATTGAATTGGCTGAACAAGCCGGACTTAATAAAGAGGAAGTTCTCAATGTATTAACTGATGAAAACTTATTCTCTAAAGAAGTTGAACACGATATTCAGGAAGCACAGGAAATTGGTGTGCAAGGAGTTCCGTTTTTTGTCTTTGACAGAAAATATGCTGTTTCCGGAGCACAGCCTGTAGAAGCTTTTGTTAATACTATTAATGAAGTTTTAAAGTAATTTTAAATATTCACTTTTAAGTTTTATTACAACACGATTCTTTAGAAGAATTAACCCGATATAATGCCAGTTAAAAAAGACCAAAATATACCGCTTCTTGGCCTTCAGGAATTCAAAACCAACCAAAACTGGCATAACGATCAGCTTTTATTTAATGAACTTCATGGCGAACGCCATATTGATAAACCACATCAGCACGATTTTTTTATAATCGTGCTTTTCGATGAGGCAAAAGGAGTTCACAATATTGACTTTATCGATTATAAAATCAGTAACCATCAAATTCATTTACTTTTTCCGGGACAAATACACAAATGGTATATCGAGCCTGAAACAACCGGTTATCAATTGATGATCGACAGAGATTTCTTCGAAAGCTTTTCTTCCGGTTTTCGATTTTCATTTGTTCAGTATCATAATCATCCCGTTATACAACTCAGTCAGGAATCTTATAAGCTTATTCATTATGAATTTGACGCTATTAAAAACGAACTGGAAAGCACAGATTGTCTTCCGGAATTAATCAGTACACGAACTTCAGTAATTGCTTCTATAATAAGCAAAGAAGCTGCAAAAATCTTTTCGGATCATGATATTTACCAAACTGAACCCCGCATTGCAAAGTTTCAGGAATTGATTGATCACTTTTTTAAAGAAGAAAAACTGGTCTCTTTTTACGCTTCAAAACTTCATATTTCAGCCAATTACCTCAATATACTCTGTAAAAAACATTTGAAAATTTCAGCAACACAATTAATTCAGCAACGAATTATACTGGAAGCTAAACGACAACTTAAAGCCACAACTCTTTCGGTTAAAGAAATAGCTTTTAATCTAGGCTTTGTAGATCACGCCTATTTTTCAAATTTCTTTAAAACACAAACCGGCATTAGTCCAACTAACTTTCGGGAACAGTTATAAATTTTACAAGCCTTGAGATAAATTTTTCAAAGCTTGTATTTATGCGAACTATATTTTTGTATTTCAAACTACTTCACATGAAAAACTCAAATATAACCCGCAAAGACTTTTTACGTAATTCTGTCTATGGCGTCGCTGGTCTTGTCGTTGGTTCAAGCTTTGTAAATACCGCAGCAGCTTCAGTAAATTCAGTAAATATTGAAACAGATTCCAAACTAAATTTAGCTGTGGGAAAAAATTACACTATAAAAAATGTTCGGTTAGAAACTGGTTTTGAATATGAAAAAGAAGAAGTTGTACGTACTAAAACCGAATTATTCTGCATTGAAATAAGCGATGGAAAAATAAAATCTATTTCTGCTAATAAACCTAACATAGAAGCTGTCGATGCAAAAGGCTTTTTGATGCTTCCCGCTTTCCGTGACATGCACATTCATCTCGATAAAACCTTTTATAATGACTGGCAAGCAGTAAAAAGAAGAACTGGAGGTGTAAAGGGAATGATTGCATTAGAACAGCAAATATTACCCGAAATGCTTAAAGATTCTACGCAGAAAGCAGAAAAATTAATTGAACTATTACAATCTCACGGCACATCTTTTGCCCGAAGCCATGTAAATATTGAACCAACATCAAAATTACAATCTTTAAAGAATCTGCAAAAAGCTTTAGAAAACAAAAAAAATACTTTTGGTGCAGAATTGGTTGCTTTTCCGCAGCATGGTGTTTTTTATACCGATTCTGTTCCGTATCTTAAAGAAGCGGCCAAAATGGACATTGACTTTATCGGAGGACTTGATCCCTACTCTATTGACGGCGCCATTGAAAAAACAATCGATTTTACAGTTCAGTTAGCTTTAGACAACAATAAAGGAATTGATATTCATTTGCACGAATCCGGAGAATCGGGAGTAAAAACCATTGAATATCTAATTGCTAAAGTCAATGAAAATAAAGCTTTAAAAGGAAAAACTTTTTTGAGCCATTGTTTTGCTCTTGGAAAATTGGATGCTGCTAAACAGGAAGAAATGGCAGAAAAACTAAGCAATGCACAAGTAGGAATTGTTTCTACTGTTCCGTTTGGAGGATTGATCATGCCAATTCCAACTTTAATGAAACATGGCGTAAATGTGATGACCGGAAACGACAGCATTATTGATCATTGGAATACATTTGGAACCGGAAGTGTTTTACAAAAAGCAAATCTTGCTGCGCAATTATACGGACAAGTAACTGAGCTTGGTTTATCCAGAATGCTAAAACTTGCTACAGCAGGTCCGATTCCTTTAGACGATAAAGGCATTCAGCAATGGCCAAAAACAGGAGATACCGCTAATTTAGTATTTCTTGATGCAAGTTGTTCTGCTGAAGCAGTTTCCAGAATCTCATCAGTACGCATACTCATACATAATGGAAACATCGTTTAAAGAAAAAGGCTAAAGAGTTATTTAAATTCTTTAGCCTTTTTTTATTATGCTTCACAGATTATAATCCTCATCTGGTTTAAAGCTTCCTTCATCTGGGTATTTTATACTATTTCTCAACTCTTCTACCCGTTTTGGATCGAACTTCGGTAATTGCAGTTCGTTATTCTCTTTCCATTTTTTAACTGTTTCAGAAACTTGATCCGATTTTTCGGTTGATCGTGACACATCACGCGAAATATATAATGTTTGAGATGGATAAGCCAAAGATGTACCGCTTTTTTCTATAATGTCCATCATGCGTAACAATAAATCTTCTTGTACTTCTTGTGATGTCTCAAAATTTATCGCTTTTATATAGGCTGTAATTTCAACCTTTAGAGCATCGGCTGTAATGCCGGTAAAACGTACAACAGGAGATGAATTTATAATTGCAGGATGTGAATACAATAAAGACCGGAGTTCAACTAACAGATATCGCATCTGATCGGGCGTTGTTTCCATCCTAAAATTAAAAATGGGATTAAAAATAAAGCGATCGCGATGTGCATAATTCTCTATTTTACTGGCCGATAGCTGTCCATTCGGAATAGTTACAATAGAACGCGCAGAAGTACGAAGTGTAGTAGAACGCATTCCAATAGATTCTACAGTTCCTTTAATATCATCAACACGGCAATAATCACCCACTCTAAGTGGCTGATCGGCAATAAGACTTACACTACCTACAAAATTCTCTATTGTTTTCTGAGCTCCCAAAGCCAATGCAATACCTCCAATTCCCAAAGCTGCTAATCCGGCTGTAACATCTACTCCGATAATTCCAAGCAGAGCAATAATTCCGATAGCAATAATTGCTGCTTTTGTCATTCGGCTTAAAAATAATACGGCAGATACTGCAGAAATACGACCGCTTGAGGTCATTCTGTTTCGGGTGTACATGCTTACAAAATCGGTTAATCGCCAAAACAATATCAAAACAGCTACAATTCCGATGGTAATTATTATAATGCTAAAGCGTTGCCGCACAATTATGGAAATTCCCATACGCTGCGTAAAAGCAACAAATAAAATTACTGCAAGATACATCTGAACCGGTAATGTCAGAGCTTCAATAATAGCACTTCCCTTTTCAGTATCTGCTTTTTTCCAAAACTTCTGTATCAGATAAGCAAATATCAAAATTAGTATTCGGGAAAGGAAATAAGATACTACCGTCATAATTACTACTACTGCCCAATGTCCTACAGGTACATTTCCTAATTTTTTTTCCAGTAAAACCTGGGGCAGTACTTTGTCCAGAAAAGTTTTTTCTCCTGTAACATCAGTTGCGATAATCGCCTCTACCGTTTCAGCAGAAAAAAGCCATAACGCAGCCTGACTATCATCTGACTGGTTTTCTACATACAATTGTATCGTTGTTTTATTAGTCGAAATATTTCCAACAAGATCTACACCAATAGCCAAATCATCATCTGTACGGCCAATTTCTTTATTACTAATAATAGAAGATGGCGATAAATTACCGCCCTGATCCAGCAGTGTCTGAAAAGTCTTTGCAATACGTATTCGTTCTGCCGTTTTTCGATACGAACGCTTACTTAAAACAAAGTATTGGCTGGCGCGTAAATAATTTTGTTCGCTAATGGCTTTTATAAATCCACTGACTGTTCCTTGTGGCGTTCTCCTGCCTAGAGAATCATCGGGAATTTTAACAGGTTCTTCTGTTGTGGTTTTTCCAGTACCTAACAATTGCGCTGTAGCTTTATCTGGCATCAGTATTAATACCAGCAAAAGCAGGAAGTAAGACAGTAAACGTTTAAAACCTAAAATCATGATTTTATCTATTTTCCGGTTGAATTACTAAAATAAGAAATCTAAAAGACAAAAGAGGTCTTTCTTTTAGAAAATGTAAATAATGAAGAACTATACAATGCTTTTTTTTCAAAGTAATTTAAATTAAACTAATAATATATTATGCCGTAATATTCTCCATATAAGGAAGAACGTCAAAACATTACCTACAATTCATAAACAAAACACATTCTATTGATTTACAAATACTTAAAAACAGGTAAATATACTTATCTGTAAGATTATACATTGCCTTAAATTTACTGACTCAAATATAAACAACCAATAAAATTATGCAAAACAATCAAAATTCAGACATCCCAAACGGATGGATTGGGGGATTTCCACCACCGAACTCACCAATGCAATATCCTACAAGAGATCTTTCGTCTCTACCCATGTTGAGTAATATGGATAATATCAAATTCCTCAAACGTCAGCTTGGTGTAAAATGGCCCGAGTTTAGCTGGGAAACTCAAAAAGATGCTCCTAATACTCAAAGATGTTACCAACGATTTGCCCCTTACGTTTCCCGAATTGGCTACACTGATGAAGGAAGAGTTTATTCCGTAATTTGTCCGCAACAAGGTATTTGGCTTAAAGATGAAATCTGCTTAAATGTAGAAGTAACGGTAACCGGACAAAGAGGCTGGGTTAACGAACAAACCAAAGAAATGGCTTTAGACATGACTGTTGAAGGCAAAATCTGGTTTACGCCAAGCGAACATCAGGGTGATAAAATAAAGGAAGTTTGGCCATTCTTAAGATATTATTTTCCGAAGTTTCCATTAAATAAGGAAAATGCCATTAGAGTCAATACCTATTTGCCAGGCCATCCCGATCAGCCAATTTTTCAGGTAAACAAAGGTCTTTCTCCAGATTATAACAATCCTTCGTTTGCAGTGCATCCGGAAGCTTTTACTACTTCGTATATCTCGGTAGAAATTGGTGATATAAAACCAACCAAAGATCCTATTGTTGATGACTTTAATGAATTAATAATGAAAGCTTTTAATTTAGCTTCGGGTAATATGCTTCAGCCTAATAATGTATTATCCTGGAATCTCTGGTCTGTTGCACCAGCTTTGGTTAATCAGGAAGAATGGAAAAATCATGCCGAATACTGGCGTAAATCAATAGATGCCCATCATGGTTCTCCCACTGGCGAAGGTACAAGCGCAAGATTTTTTGACGGTTCTTATTTTAATCCTGAACAAAGTGCAATAGACCAAATAATCGAAGATATTATTGCCTATATCAAATCGCATATTTAAACTAAAAAAGCCTAAAGAATCACTTTAATTCTTTAGGCTTTCTTTATAGTTAATTATTATATGACACCCATTTTTTGCATTAAAAAAGTAGCGCTTTTGTTTTGACAAATTCCGTCCCGAAGTTTATAATCAAAATGCAGTTCATTATTTTTAATTTCGACTTCAAAACATTTATTTGTCAGGGTTTCCGGGTATTCATTTGTGGTTAGACAAACTTCAATATCGTGAGTGGCAATTGCACCAATTGCTTTCTTGGCAATAATCTTCTTTACTACTTCTATAGTACCATTTCGTTTATCATCAGAATTGGTTCCTCTTAAAATTTCATCCAATAAAACAAAAGCAGGACCATCTTGCAAAACATCCATAATTTGTTTTAGTCGTTTAATTTCTGCGAAGAAATAAGATTCACTATCTGCTAAAGAGTCTGATAATCTCATCGAAACTAATACCGGAAGTGGATGAATATTAGCTTTTGAAGCACAAACAACTGATCCAATTCCGCCAAGTACCATATTGATTCCTAAACTTCTTAAAAAAGTACTTTTACCAGACATATTTGAGCCGGTCAAAATAATAAAGGATTGCGGATAAAAATCAACATCATTCCCTACTCTTCCATTTGGATTTAGCATAGGATGGCTTAAATTTTCAAATCCAATTTTATAATCAGAATTGATTTCCGGGAAGACAAAATCAGCATTATTGAAACTTAAATTTGCCAAACTATTCAAGGCTTCAAATTCACCAATAATAGTTACCCATTTTTCAAGTTCTTCAGAATAACTTTCTTTCCATTTCAGCAACGCTTTTAAAACATGCAGATTAAACAAAAAGGTACCATTAAAAACAATTGCCGTTACAAAATTACTAATGGTATCCATTCTAGAAAACAACTCCGATAATTGCTTTAAATGTTTACTGGCACTACTATTTTTAAAACCAAGTTGCCTCTGTAACTCTTTCAATTTTTCAGACTGAAATGTTTCTGTTTCAATTTTTTCAACCAATAAACTGTATTGCTTAATAATTTTATCAATATTATCTGCTTTTGCAATTTCAGATTGAATTCTTTTCATTGAACTTCCCAATACTGCTAAATTGATTATAAAAACATAAGTCAGGTAGGATAAAATTATGGTTTTTGATGTAATAAAATAAGCAATTACAAATCCAAAAAACACAGTAGGAAGAATAATTGACAATGCAATTAAAACTTTAGGTAAAGCATTATTTTTAAACGAGTTCCAATAAATTAAAGAATCATAAGATTGTTTTGTATCATTACTAATCGCTGCCAAAGCCTCGTAATCCTGACGCCAGTCTAGTTTCTCAGCCAACTCTTTTACAGCTTCCTGATTTAAGAGAATTTCTTTGTTGGAAGAAACACCCAATAACTTAGTCGCTAAAATTTTCTTACCAATAAAAGTCTTTGTTCTGTTTAGATTTTGAAATAAGGAATGTTCCCCAAAAATATCTAAATCGTAAGCATAAGGATGATGAAAATCATTAAATTCAATTCCATTCTCAAAAGGAAGTTTTTCCCTTTTTAAATACGAAATCTCATCATTGTTAATTTTTAAAGTTGCGTTGGTCAGTTCTCTTTTGAAAGATAATTTAGAGTGAACCCGCATTAAGAAAAGAAAACCAACAAAAGATAAAAAAGCAAAAACTGCAAAATAAGATTCTGCTGTTTTAATATAATAAAACAACATAAATAAGCATAAAAATATACTTAAAAGCCTTAAAACACTTATGCTATTGTATCTTTTGTTGATTGCATTATAAACGTTTGAATAGTGCGCAACTTTATCGAGATATTTCTCCATTTTATAAATTTAATGAAATACAAATATAGCTTTTACACTTTCAAAACCATGATTCATTTTTGGTAGATTTTTAGTGTTCGTGCATCACCAAAACCGGAATAGAAACTTCTTTAGCAATTTTTTTACTAAAACTAGTATCAAAAATAGATTCAAAGAAAGATCTTTTGTGTGTTATAGTAGTAAGAATATCAACATCTTTATAGAGAATAAAATCAAGAATTGTTTCTTTTACTTCATCACTTGGCAAGACCAGAAACTCTATATTTTCATCGACAAATTCTTTTTCCCATTCCTTGATTACAGCATCAGAGACATCTGAATTTGAAGTTTTAACATACAAACTTTTTACTTTTGCATCTGTTTTCTTTGCAATTTTCAAGATTCGGCGAAGCACCTCTTTATCTTTTTCACGATATCGGGTGGTAAAACCAATTGTTTTGACTTTTTTAAATTTGGCATCAACAGGAATACACAATACTGGCACATTTACTCCGGAAATCACCGAATTTGTATTGGAACCTGTAAAGAATTTGGTCCAGTCTGAAACTCCTGTAGTTCCCATAATTACAAAATCAATATGATCCTCTTCAACTGCATTTTTTAAATTATAAATTAAATCACCATCCATTAAACGGTGTTTTATCACAATGTCATCCAGTTTACGTTCAGACGCAATGGCACGAAGCTTAGGAATTTCATCCTTAAACATTTCAAATTTTGCTAATTCTATTGAACTATAAATCGAAGCATAATTCTCTGGAAAGAACTGACTGTCATAAACCGGAATCTCAAAAGTATGAAGCAAAACAAGTTCGGCTTTGACAATTTTTGCAAATTCTAAAGCATGTACAAACGCATTTGTAGCAGCTTCAGAAAAATCTGTTGGAAATAATATCTTTTTCATTTTATATAAGATTATTAAGGTTTATTACTCAAATTTAATCATTCTAAGAATAAATCAACCTGATAATTATCAGGAAATTAACATTAAAAAAGTCCAAAGTCCAAAAATTGAGAGTCTGAAAGTCCAAAGTCGAAAGTCGAAAGTCGAAAGTCGAAAGTTAAAACTTGAAACTTCAAACTTGAAACTTCAAAACCTAAAGCAAAAATGAAAGTTCAAAATTGGCGTTTATGGCTTAAATGACAATCAATAACTCAAAACTCATAATTCGCAACTCACAATTCATGATTCTTTTAGCCCTTTTTTATACCTTTGCACCATGATAAATCAAGATTCTATAGTCGCATTGGCCACTCCATCAGGAGCCGGAGCTATTGCAATCATTCGTATTTCAGGTTCTGATGCAATCACTATTGGTGATTCTGTTTTTAAATCTATCAAAAACAAGGATTTAACGAAGCAAAAAACGCATACTTTGCATTTAGGACATATTGTAGATAACGAAAAGACACTTGATGAAGTTTTGGTTTCTGTTTTTAAAGGCCCAAATTCTTATACAGGTGAAAATACGATAGAAATTTCCTGTCACGGATCTACTTATATTCAACAGCAGATTATTCAGTTATTATTGAGAAAAGGTTGCCGAATGGCAGATGCCGGAGAATTTACACTAAGAGCTTTCCTGAACGGAAAACTTGATTTATCGCAGGCAGAGGCTGTTGCAGATTTGATTTCATCTGATAATGAAGCTTCTCACCAAATTGCCATGCAGCAAATGCGCGGCGGATTTAGTAATGAAATTGCTAAGTTGAGAGAAGAACTTTTAAATTTTGCTTCACTAATAGAACTGGAACTGGATTTTGCTGAAGAAGATGTAGAATTTGCAGATCGCGGTCAGTTTCATGAATTATTAAATCGAATTGAATTTGTATTAAAACGTTTAATTGATTCATTTGCTGTTGGAAACGTAATAAAAAACGGAATTCCGGTTGCTATTGTGGGGGAACCAAACGTAGGGAAATCGACTTTGCTAAATGCTTTATTAAATGAAGAAAGAGCAATCGTTTCTGATATTGCAGGAACAACGCGTGATACTATTGAAGATGAATTGGTTATTGGCGGAATCGGTTTTAGATTTATAGATACTGCAGGAATTCGCGAAACCAAAGATGTTGTAGAAAGCATTGGAATTAAAAAAACCTTTGAAAAAATAGACCAGGCACAAGTCGTAATTTATCTTTTTGATGGCTTAAAATTTCAGATTTCAAGCTCTGAATTCGTTTCTGAAATAGAGCAAATAAAAAACAAATATCCTTTAAAACCCTTAATCATTGTGGTGAACAAAAAGGATATTTTGTCTACAGATGAAGTCGCAAACATTACCAATAAACTTGAAAACCTGAATGCCAAACTTTTATTAATTTCTGCGAAAGAAAAAATTGGCGTTGAAGATTTAAAGAATGAATTGCTTTCTTTTGTAAATACAGGTGCGCTACGAAATAATGAAACTATTGTAACAAATACCAGACATTATGATTCGTTACTTAAAGCTTTAGACGAAATTCAAAAAGTAAAATATGGTCTTGAAACTAACCTTTCAAGCGATTTAATTGCATTAGATATTCGCGAAGCTTTATACCAATTTGGGCTTATTACAGGTCAGGTTTCTAATGATGAATTGTTAGGAAATATTTTTGCTAATTTCTGCATCGGGAAGTAAAGAAACGACGCAAAACAACAGTAAACAAACGAGTTAAGTTATTTGTAAACAATAATTTATCTCGTTTTTTATTTACCTTTTTTTAGAGTTTTATCGTTCTTTTGATTAATTATCCCTTTTTTCTACTATAAAGGATATTTTATACTTTTTCATAATAAGTAGATTCAAAATTCTTAAGCGAAATTCTATTCTTTCAAAAGGATATTTTATCCCGAATTAGATATATTATCTTACAAAAATGAATACGTTTTTATAGTATATTTTTCTATCTTTGAAATTCAGGATTTTTAGAAAAAATTGATATTCATTATGGAACAGAAAATACATCAGGGAAGAAACGTAAAACGCTTTAGAGAAATGCTTAACATAAAGCAGGAAGCATTGGCTTATGATCTGGGTGAAGACTGGAACCAAAAGAAAATTTCTATGCTGGAACAAAAAGAGGTTATTGAAGAAAATTTGCTGAAACAAATCTCTGCAGTATTGAAAATTCCTGTTGAAGCTTTTCTGAATTTTGATGAAGAGCAAGCGATAAATATTATTTCTAATACTTTTCATGATACACAAGGCTTGATTAATTACAGCCCAACTTTCAATAATGATCCAATCGACAAGATTATCCAACTTCATGAAGAAAAAATTGCTTTGTATGAAAGGATGTTGAAGGAGAAAGATGAAATGATGTTGAGGCTTGAGAAACTGATTAAGCAATAATTGTTTATAAAAAATAATAACGCTGAAAACTCCAAAGTCTTATGATTTTGGAGTTTTTTATTTTAATATAATTTCTGAATTTTATTGTTTGTATATTATTTAGCAAAAACCAAATAAATTATAGATTTGATTAAGAAGTGGCTAAATCCCGATCGTGCGGATTTGTAATCCGTGCCCGCAAAGTACATCTCAACAGATTTAAAATGAAAAATCAGTTTTTATTAAAAACAGGCACAGAAAGAATTTTCGCGCTATCTTTATGCATACCCAGCACATACTTTTTTTATCTTTGGAGAAATTAAATCTTCTAAAGCTTACCAAAAAATGAGCAAAATAAACACTTTTACGCTCGAACATCACAAAAGCTTGTTTACAAACCAAAATGACAAGAAAGACTATTTTTTTGTACAAATTGAAGATCATCCGTACATAGATATCCCCTATCGGGCTGAAAGTTATGCTATCGAATTTTTAAAAAAAGGCAGCATTGTAATGCAGACACAATTGGATAAAATTGTAATAGAAGCGCCTGCAATTTTGGCGCTTGGTTCAAACGTTATTAGAAGTTTCAGTAAGAACAGCGAGGAAATTTTAATGGATATTATCTTTTTTAAACCTGATTTTTTTCTGGAAAGTCAGGCAAATATTTTTTTTCTTTCCCAATATGAATTCTTCGAAAATAGTTACAAACATGTTTTTCCCTTAAACAAAAAAACGAAACCGAAATTTGAACCGCTTTTTTCTTTAATTCAGGAAACATTAAAAGAGGATCATTTTCATCAGGCTTCAATTCTTAGAAGTTATTTGTATATTTTGATATATGAATTGGATTCAATCAAACAAAATCTTCCGAATAAAGAAATTCAGAATCCTTTATTTGAAAAATTTAAAGAGCTTTTGGTCAAAAATTTTATCAAACATCGTTCTCCATCGTATTATGCAAACAGCTTAAATGTGACAAGAAAATACCTTTCGGAAGTAATAAAAAATAACAGCGGCAAAACCACACGCGAATGGATTGAGGAAATAGTAATTTTAGAAGCCAAAATTTTGCTTCAAAACAAATCACTTACAATCAACCAAATAAGTAATACACTCCATTTTTCGAATCAATCTGTTTTTGGAAAATTCTTTAAAAATTGTACTGGATTTTCTCCCTTAGAATACCGAAACAATTCGTAACAAAACCGACTTTCTGACGAACATATCAGACTTTTATCCCTTTATTTATACAACAAATAAACAGAGTTTTGTATTGATAATTCAATACCTAAAAAACATGTCAAAAAAAGCTCAATTTGTAGTTATTATACAAGATACCGCCGCTTGGATGGAAAATCAGGCAAAGAGATTCTATACTACTTTATTTTCATCTGAAACCATTGGTGAAAAATACGTTGCCAAAACACTTTCGATTCAGGCACTTTTTAAAGTTCAAAACGATTTTAATATTGAAGTTTTAATGGTTCATGAGAATGAAACGCCATCGTCTTTTCTTCAATTGAATTCTTCCCGAATTTTAAATGAAAAAATAGAAGCAAAAAAACCAATTTGTATCGAACATATTGTTTATTCTGATGTCGAAGAAATTCAAGTACTTTTTGATCGTGCCGAAGTAATTGCCAAACAAAGAAAACATGATTTTGTTTGGGTAAAACTTTTTGCTTCTGATTTTACTTTGAAACAAACGCTTCTTTCTATGAACTATAGTTTATTTGATTTTCAAGAAGATTCAAATGAAATTCTTCCTGAAAATCAACTTTTTCTAAAAAAAGAAATTATCTAACTAAATCTACCTATTCTTTCTTTTTAAAAATCTTATAAAACACAAAAAGAATCCCCAGCCAAAGCGGAATTAATTCTACAGATAATTTCATATCTGTGATCCACATGATAGATAAAATACCCAATAAAAATACAAAACAGATGTAATTGCTTACCGGATAAAATATAGAGGCAAACTTAGTTTTTGTGTTTTCTTTGTCTTTTGCACGTCTAAATTGAAGGTGTGTATACGAAATCATAACCCAGTTAATAACGAGGCAAGACACTACTAAAGACATTAAAATACTAAAAGCTTCTTCTGGCATTACTTTATTTATTATAATACAAATAGCGGCAAAGCATGAAGAAATTAAAATAGCGTTTACTGGTACAGAGTGTTTGTTTAGCTTTTTTAGAAATTGAGGCGCGCTGCCCTGATCTGCTAAACCAAATAACATACGTGAGTTACTGTAAACACTACTATTGTAAACTGATAAAGCGGCAGTTAATACAATTAAATTAAGGACATTGGCAATAAGACTTGTAAAGAATATTTTTTTACCAAAAAGCTCAAATTCCATTCCGTTTAAATTCTGAAAAACCATTACAAACGGACTACTGTCTGTTGTAATTTGCTGCCATGGTGACAAAGCAAATAAAATGACCAATGCGCCTACATAAAATATAAGGATTCTGTAAATAACCTGATTGGTTGCTTTTGGAATGTTTTTTTCCGGGTTTTCTGCTTCGGCTGCAGTAATTCCGATCAGTTCCAAACCTCCAAAAGAAAACATAATTAAAGCCATTGCAGATAATAGTCCCTGATAACTGCCATTGGTAGTTTTTTCGAAGAAGCCTCTCGGAAAAAAGCCTCCATCATTGTATAAATTATGAATTGTAGCATGCTCTCCTCCTGTTCCACTTACCAGTAAATAAGTACCAAAAAGTATCATGGCAATAATAGCGACCACTTTTATAATTGAAAACCAAAATTCGGTTTCTCCGTACACTTTTACAGAGGCAAAATTTAAAGCATTAATAACGAGAAAGAAAAACAAACTGGATGCCCAAAGCGGAATTTCTGGCCACCAAAACTGTACATAAACCCCAATGGCTGTAAGTTCGGCCATACTAACCAGAATATACAAAATCCAATAATTCCAACCCGATGCAAAACCGGCAAAAGAACCACAATATTTATAGGCAAAATAGCTAAAACTTCCTGATACAGGTTCTTCGACAACCATTTCACCAAGTTGTCTCATTATAAAAAAAGCGATAATTCCGGCAATAGCATATCCTAAAATCACAGATGGTCCTGCAAGTACGGCTGCCGGGCCAATGCCCAGGAAAAGACCTGTTCCTATAGATCCGCCTAAGGCAATTAACTGAATGTGACGGTTAGTTAGTCCACGTTTAAGCTGATTCTCTTCTACAGCATCATGATTATTTTTCACAAATTAGGTTTTAAAGGAGTTAAATGTTTTCAGAAATGTATAATCAGCGAAGATAACTTAAAAAAGGAATCCTATTCCCTACAACTCAAATTTTTTAAAACCTAATATAATAAAGATCCTTGATCAGGAAATATCACTTCTGCCGCAAGGGGCAAAAACTTTAATTCTTCATTTTAAATGTAGCGACTTATTAAACACGAAAAAATCCTGCAATTTGTCACGATATTTATAAATATCATATTCTTGTATATTTAGCGTTTTTTCTATTTTCAAAATAATTATTTTTTTTACGAAAAATAGTACATAAATAAATTGTAAGTTAAAATTTCAGTTGTATATTCGTACAAATATTGATTACGGAATCTTCCTCTCCTTCCTACAAGAAGTAATTTTAACGAAACAGGTATTCTACAATCATTATAGAATACCTCTTTTTTTTTGTTAATACTAGTCATACAAAATAGAGAGGATTCTGAAAAACATTTTTTAACAACTTAATTATTTTTATTATGGCATTTAAAGCAATTTTAGAATTTGAAGGAAACGAGTACCAAGTATTATTCTCAAAAGTAGATATGATAAGACATACTGATGGTAAAGGAGCTGTTTCATCTGAAATTAAAGGGGGTAGATTAAACTTAAAAGTAAAATCTACAGACAATACAACAGTTATTGAGCAAGCGGTAAACAGCCAGCACAAACCGGTAAGCGGAAAAGTAAAATTTTTTAAAGCAGATTCTGAGCAAGTAATGAAAGAACTTACTTTTGAAAATGCTTTTATCGTATTCTTCAGCGAGCAGTTAGACGCTTTGGCAGAAACTCCAATGACTACTGAGATCACTTTCTCTGCAGAAAAAATCACATTAGGCAATGCAACATTAAATAACAACTGGGCTAGAGTATAATCTTTCCCATCCTAATAAACCAAGAAGCGGTATTTTACTACTTCTTGGTTTTTTATTATACCATTTATTAAACGAACCATTGATTAGCAGTACCTCTATTTTCAAAACATGACATTTTTAGCTTAAAATCGATTTTGGTACAAGGACTTTAAAACTATAATCTATTTCAGTTAAAATTTATAACCAAACACATTATGATTATACCTAAAATTATATTTGGTATTGATAGAAAAGAAATATCCCACTTCACCTCTATCGAGCTACACCAAACCATTAATAACCATCATCATTTTAAAATCAGTGTTCCGCATTCTGTGATCGAAAACCCCAGAGCGTACACTATGCAGAGCGCCCAAAAATGGCTGGGCGGAGTTTTGCACATTGCTTTTGACAACAATAATAGTTTTTTAGGAATAGTAACCAATATTCAATATGCCCAGGAATTGGGACATGTGGGAAGCCAGATTATTATTTCGGGTTATTCTAAAACCATACTTCTTGAAGCGGGGCCAAAATTAAGTTCCTGGGAAGATACCAATTTGCAGGATATTATTAAAGAAGTCATCCAAACCGCAGCAGGTGAAAAATTACAAAATAACATTCAACCTGAGCTCACGAACAATTTAAATTATCAAACCCAATACCTTGAAACCGATTTTCAATTTATACAACGCTTAGCTAAACAATACAACGAATGGTTGTATTATGATGGAGAAAAACTTTTTTTTGGTAAACCAAATCCCACTACACAGTATACAAAACTGATTTATAACAAGGATCTTTATAACCTGAACATTTCTGTTCAGGTAATTCCTAACCAGTTTGCAGCTTTTAGTTATAATGAAGATATAAATAAATTGTACCAGGCCAAGACCAGAGACGAAATAGAAGGATTTCCTAAATTGGGTACAGATGCTATAGCAGCATCTCAAAAATTATATACTACATCATCATTAGAATATGGCAAAATTGCGACCGGCGACGATATGTATTTGCAAACTATTCTGCAAAGCAAACAGCAAAGCGCCGCAGCCGAATCTAATTTTATAACCGCAACCAGTCGAAACACAAGCTTACGAATTGGTATGAGTATTAGTATAGATGCCATGCAAGTAAAAGATAAATTAGCTGCATATATGAGCGGACAAGACATTAATAAAATAAACTACGAAACCAACGAAGTAGGAATCTATATTATTACCGAAATAACACATAAAGCCAGTAACATAGGCGAATACGAAAACACTTTTAAAGCCCTGCCTGCCAAAATACGCAAGTTGCCGGAACCTAATATCGCGTTTCCTTTAGCCCAAATGCAGCAAGCGGAAGTAGTCGCCAACGACGACCCAAGAGGACAAGGCAGAATACGTGTAAAAATGTTATGGCAAGCCAATAAACAGCAGCGTACACCATGGTTGCGTGTAATGACTCCAGATGCGGGAACCAGTGGCGAGGTTAATACCAACCGTGGAATGGTTTTTATTCCCGAAGTGGGCGATCAGGTTATGCTGGGGTTTCGTTACAACGACCCTAACCGACCATTTGTAATTGGGAGTTTATTTAATGGTAAAACAGGTGCTGGCGGACAAGTACAAAACAACATAAAAAGTATTTATACCCGAACAGGAAGCACCATTACTTTTGACGAAGGAGCTTCTAGTATTCTCGTAAAAGACCCATCTGGCAATACCTGGTTTATGGATGGAAATGGAAATATTGAAGTTACAGCCCCAAAAAACATTAATATGAATGCAGGAGAAAATATAACCATGTCTGCAGGGCAAAATATTGTGGCTACGGCACAAAAAAATGTAAATGTTGTTGCCGGAGAAAGCATTACCGAAATTGCAAATCATGATTATAATTTAACAGCGAGTAATATTATAGAGACTGCGCTACTGGGCAAGAAATCTCAAGCTAAAAAAATTACAGAAACCATGAAAATGGGTAATTACGTTGGCAATAAAGAAAATGTAAATGTAAGAAGTGGAACAGAAGTATATGTTGATAGTGGTAAACAGGTAAAAATGCAATAATATGAATGAAAGTGGAAATATAATACGTAACATATTTGGAGAATCTTATAAAGAAGCCGAATCTATCACAATAGATGCTTCTGAATCATTAACTTTTTCCTCTCCAAAAGAAGTGACTTTTCACGGAGAAAGAGGAGGAAAAATTTTTAGAGATTATGTAAACAAATACGATTTTGTCCCTTTTGCAGAACTACAAAAAAGCGATGACTTAAAAGTTGTTGCTACAAGTGAGTCAACTCTTGTCTATTCATTGACAGAAGACATCTACAAAGTAAAATCTGATCTTAAAATTGAATTTAACGCTGAAGCCCTCAAAAAAGAAAAAACAATATTAAAGTTTAAACTTCGCAAAGCAAATAAGGAAGCAAACGATCCAGACGGTTACTTAAAATACAAACTAACAGCCATAAACGGGCAGGAATTTGTTGTTAACCATAAAAAAGAAGTAGAACATGATTTAGGAATAAAAAACTATAATGACATTATTGAGATTACATTTAGTAAAAACTTAATGGAAACCGTACAGTTTATTGATTTTTATTTTAAAGACAACTCAAATGATTGGTTTGACATGAAAGGTGATCTACCGGACCAATGGGAACATTGTGGACGTGTGACTATTGGAAAGGAACCTATTTGTTATTGTTTAAATAAAGGGTTAGTCGATAGATCCTGTTTGGGTAAAGGAGCAAAGGTTTCTGATGAAGATTATAAAAAACTAGCTAACGAATTGGATACAGAAGAAGCAGCTATTTATGCAGTTTCAAAACGTGAATCATCAGGAAAGAGTTTTACAATACAAAATGGAAAGGAAATCTCCAAAATTTTATATGAGCGCCATTATATGTTCCGATTACTTTCATCAAAATATGGAGAGTCATTTGCAAAGGCAAAAATGGAGACAAATCCATATTTAGTAAATAGCACCTCAGGGAAATATGTATATGATTCTGAAGGAATAAAACAGCAAAATGAGGAAATTGCTTCTCACGAGAAATTTAATAAAGCAAGAAAAATCGATGAAGATATTGCTATACAATCTTGTTCTTGGGGAGCTTTTCAGGTAATGGGAGAATACTATAATCATGATTATGAAAGTCCCCAAGAATTTGAAAAAGCAATGAATATGTGTGAAAAACAACAACTTTCTTACTTTAAGACTTTTTTGCTAAAAGTTAAAACAAAGGCACATAAGGCTCTCAAAGATAAAAATTGGGAAAAATTCACCTATTGGTATAACGGTGCTAATTGGAAAACAAATAATGAAACATATCCTACCGATATGGAGAAATATTACAAAGAATATAAATCCAAATAATGAATTTAAAAAGTAAATTAAACTTAATACTGTTATTCTTGATAATATTGCATTTATATGCTTGCAATAAAAAAAACAATACAGTCAAAAATATTAGTATTCCACGTGAGAATACTATTAACAAAAAAAAGATTTTCTTACAAGATAGTACTCTGTACAACAGAAACCCTTATCTATTAAATTTTATCACATCCGATTACGATAGAAATGGAATTAAAGATACGGTATATCTATTAGCCAAAGACTCTATTGTTGAATTTTCTATTCTTTTAAATGGAAAAATTAAAATAAAAAATTTGAAACTTTTGATACCGATGTCTGATTATGATAGCGAAAGAATGCATAATTTTTTCTTATTTGGAAATGATAGTGACACAATATCGCTTAGACAAGAATATGGTGCAACTAGAGATGGTATGTCTTATATAATTTATTATGATAGACATAATAAAAAATTCATAGCACGATACATTATATATAATTTCCAAAATAATAAAAGTGATGAAATGATTGAAGATACAATTTTCAAAAATAAAAGCATTGAACAAGTAGATATGTATAAATATTTTAAGCTAGATTAATTGATTTAAAAAATCATTATGAATGAGAAAAAGAAATAAAATTATATTTCAGTTAATGTTTACTATTTTGATTTTATCATCATGCCAAAATAAACCCGATAGCGCGGATTTGCTATCCGTGCCTGTCACAACAAGACACAAAGCAAATCATCAAATACAAAGCCACATAAAAGCATGTAACATTTTTTAAATTTAAAGAAACCAAACCAATCTTTATGGTAACGGATTACAAATCCGGACTATCGGATTTGCCAGAAAGTAAAAGGATTAAACTTTAAATATAAAAAAGATTACGTTTGTTACATGTAAAAAAATACCCTAAACTGTATCTTATCAAATCAATGATGTTTTTTACGGATCATTAAATTTATTAAAATTTTTAAATACCTTTGAATTATGAGCACAGAAACTAGACCCAGAAATATTGGCCGAAATATCAGCCGAATAAGAGAGCTTCGCGGTATGAAACAAGGAGCACTTGCTGATGCTATTGGAACAAGCCAGCAGACAATTTCCAGCATTGAAACCAGCGAAACTGTTGATTTTGAAAAATTGGTACAAATTGCAAAAGCTCTTGGCGTGACGGTAGAAGCTATTGAAAATTTTACAGAAGAATCTGTTTTTAATTTCTTTAATAACTTTTATGATAATAGCGCTAATAATGGTCAAGGAAATGGAAACACTAACCATAATGCTTGTACTTTTAATCCTCTTGATAAAGTTGTTGAGCTTTACGAACGTTTGGTTCAGGCTGAAAAAGATAAAGTTGAATATTTAGAAAAATTAATGAAAGGGAAATAACATTCCCGCTCACAGAATTTCTTATAAAAAAATGCGCAAATTACTTTGCGCATTTTTTTTACCCAATTGCGCAGATTTGTAATCCGTTCATTAAATTTAATGATACTAGATTTGAAGGGTTTGATCTTTCGGATTATAGAAATTTGATTCCTAATTATTATCCGTATTCCGGAAAAAAATAATTATCAAGTTTTGATTATTGAACTTTATAATTTTCACATACAACTGTTGGAAATATTTATCTCAATATGTGTTTTAAAATTGAGAAGAATGGGAAGCTTATTGATAAAAAAATCATAGAACGACAAAGACAAACGAAATTAAATAGAAAGAGCAAAATTCTTAATTAAAAAGACCCGTTTGGTGAGATGACAGAAAAATTGTAATGGCAAGTGAGAGAAGGATTTTTTTTTGAAACTTTCAATATATTCTATTAAAGAATAAAATATTAAAAAAGAAAAAAAAAAGCAGTTGTCCTGATGGTCAGCTGCTTTTTTTATTTCTGAAGTTCTCGAATTATAAATAGAGAAAGGAACAAGAGGGATCTTAATATTAGGGAATATTCTTTATACGTTTTTCGAAGTTATCTCAATAATATGTGCGAAAATTAACACAAATATATTTGAAAATATAATTAATGACTGTATATTGTACACCTATTTTTAGTGCCATTAAAAATAGTAAAAAGCGGTAATCAACAACAGCAACTATGAAAAAGATTTTTATCGGGTTAATTATTTTTAACTGCAATTGGTTTTATGCTCAAGGAGTTTTGCCTTACACTGATTATTATAAAACAACTCAAGAAAAATACCCCAAAACAATGACTTTTGAAATAACACAGCAACTAAACGCAATGGTTAATGATAAGACAAGTAAAATTCAAACCTCTTTTGAAGTTGAATTTCTTGTATTAGAAAAAAAACCAAATTTTAATGTATATCAAGTTAGCAAGACTAAAGTAGTCAATCACCCAAGTCAAGAAAATACTTTTTTAGCCTTTTTAGAAAGTTTAGAAGAACTAACCTATCCTATTAAAATCCAGACAACATCTCAGGGAGAATTCGTCAAGATGGTAGAATACAAAGAATGGCTTGAAAAGTGGGAAGAAAATACAGCCTTATTAATGCAGGAATACGAGGGTGATGGAAATGCTAAAGATATTTTAGAAAAATTTAATCTGAATATCTACAACGAAAAAAACTTTACCCAAAACAAATTTAAAGAGCCCTTTTGGAACTTAATATTTTTTAATCCAAAGGTAGATCAGGATGATGTGCAGGCCAATCAGACAATAAACTGGAATATAAAAACTATTGGAAAATTAGAATGTACAGGAAAAACAAAATTTACAAAATCGGATCAAAATGAAACGTTGCTCTGCTTCGAATCACAGCAGATAGTAAATACCGACTGTATGGATATGATAAATTTTAAAACAAGCAATGAGACCAATCCAGATCCTTATGTGGCAGATGTAAAAATAATTACAGCTTTTGACGGATCCTTAGGGAAAATAAAGTGCAAAAGTTCAGTTTTTGAAATTCAGTCAGAAAATTTCCAATATAAAGAAGAAACAATTTTAAAAATAAAATCAGAACCAAAGTCCAAATAAAAATGGCAAAAGGAGAAATTATAGTTGAAGGAGCTAAATGCTTTCGCTCCAATTCTGTTGCTAATAATAGTAAAGCTACAGCAGTACGATTAGCAGTCAAACAATAAATTATTTCTTCTTATTTCTTCTAAAACTAATCTTCTATTCCTATAATTTTCATTTCTATATTTCGTATCACTTCATTGCATTGGGCGCAGGCAAGACCTTTCTTTTGTTCATACCATCTGCATTTAGATCTGATTCCGCAATATTGTAATTCTGATGATTCATCATTGCCAATAATATCTATCACATTATTTATAAGCCCACACTCATGTTCTGCTTTGTCCCATTGCTTACATCCGGATTTGGCACATGCACCAGAAAATCGAAATCGCTTTTCAGGTTCTCTTCCCTTCAAAGCTATACTCATAAAAGTTTCATCAACCTCTATTGGTTCTTTTAAGTAGTCAATAAGTCCATCGGCATTGACAATTCCGTATAGTTTTGCTCCCGGTTTACAGACGTAACTAGGACAAGTTAAATTTTGCTTTTCATCAGTCGAAAAAGTATTTATTGGTTCCATATCTTGTTTTTTTTAACTCTTATCAGAACTGAGATTCTGATAAGAGTAATTAATTATTAAAACCCATCTATTAGTCTTTTTCTGAAAATATCAAAAGATTCTATCCAAATACCCCAAAGTATAGGAACTCTGAACCCTTTAAATCGCGGATTTAATTCTAATTTTTTATTAACGATTAGATCGCCTCCATGATCGATTTGGGCTATTTCGCTCATCACAACACGTTTAATGCCTTTGTCAATGTTTTTGATTTGTTCTTCTGTAAGGCTTATACCATCAAGTGAGACAGTAAATAAAGCATCATTTTTTAATTCATTTGTTTTCATGTCTAAATAATTTAAGTTATTGATTAATAATTCATTTTAAATACCACCATCGTTATTTTGCTTTCTCATTTAAATCAAGCCATAAAATAGGCTTCATTAGAAAAAGAAAATACCGAATCATACAATATCCAAATAATGAATAAACTTCTTTATTTATAGAGTAAAAAGAAATGAAGGGTAATTAAATCACCCAGCCTGGTCGGGTAGCGATACTTAAATTCAATTAGGAAGCAGTCAGATAATTTAAATCTTAATTGAACTTAAAAAGATTTTATCAGTTATTTAGTATTGATGTTTATTCGCAAATGTAGTACTTTTGAGAAAATACGTACAGAGTACAAATACCTGTTTTACAACAACTTAAATACAAAACTAATTATACATCTGTATATGCTATTTATATGTAAACTCATATTCGCCCCAAAATAAAAAGAGATGCCAAATAAATTTTGACATCTCTTCTATAATTAATTCAGCCTAATTGCTTTTTGAAAATTATCTTTTAATACCAATTACATCACTTTAACAACAGCAGGCGGATTCCAGCTATCATTTAATACTGCTTCTTCTGGCCAATAACATCTTACGTACAAGGAAAAAACGTCTTTAGGTGATGGCAGCCAATTGCTGATTTTATCATCAGAAGGAGGTCTGTTTTGTACATAAATGGTAAGCGAGCCATCTGCATTTTTTTTCAGATTTTTATTTTTTGTTCCCAAAGAATATCGTCTAAGATCATTAGGCGCAAAAAAATGTTCGGAATTGTACAAAGTAAGCGACCAAAAACCTTTTACAGGAGGAACTTGTCCGCTGGCAAATGTTACCGTGTACTTATTTGATCCATTTAATCTTGTACCGGCTTCATCACGATCCTGATAAAAATATCGGGTTTCATTTGGTTTGTTTACAAAAATATTTGCTTTGGCACACGAAAGTCTGGTCAGATAATCGTAACCAAACTGCGCTCCATTTCGTTGTGTTGTCCAATTGTATTTAATAGGATATCCCACATTTACAAATTGAAACAAAGGGTCTAAATAATTCTTTTCAGCATCAATTGCAGCATTTATTGCAATTTGTTTTAGTTTCGGATTTTTATTTAAAGCATCTAAAAGTGAGTGAGCTTGCGCATACAGTGCCTCCTCTCCCGGCATTGGCGGTACTTCTTTTAAAATATCTGTTAACTGATCAAAAAATGTTTCAGGTTTAACCCATTTTGTTTCCACTTTGCCACCGGCAGGATCTGGGGGTGTCACTTTTGTTTTTTTCCAATCGGTAATTTTCATTTTCCCGTCAAAATCTTCCAAAGGATATAATCCAATTTGATTAACAAGTGGCTGAACTGCTTTTTTATCAGCCGGGTCATCAGTTTGGAATACACGAGGAATAACGATTCCGTATCTTGTAGTAGATCTAAAAACTTCCGTAATTCCATCAGGAACTTTTCCATTCCAATCTTTATGAGCAAGAAGATAAAATCCAGGTTTTGTTCCATACATTTTACCTAAACTCGCAAATCCGTCGGTTCTTTGGTTGCAAACCTGATAGACCCAAAAACGATCTCCAAAATCGGGAACCTGAACCACTACTGGCCCATTTGAAAGATCCAGTGGTGCTAAACCATACACCACATCCTGATTCGGGCAGGCAACAGCTCTTTCTTCTGGCTGAACGTAATCATTTAGCATACATAAATGGTTTGGCGGCGCTAAAGGAAGCACACCTCCACCATAAATTGGTCCAGGCAAAGCTCTAAATGTTTCTACACGATTGTGTATATTGGTCAGTGGCCAGCCCCATGCATAAAGACTTGTCGCTATATTTTTTACATAAGCGTCTGTCATTATAGTGTTTGGAACTGGAGCTGTCGGCAACTTTTGCTGTTCTGCCAAAGTTGCAACTGAAGTTGAATCTGCCGAATTAGAATTTAATGTGCCATCTTGTTTTTTACAAGCTGCCAGAAAAAACATTACACAAATAATAAAAAAAGCTTTTTTTTTCATAATTATAATTATTAATTTTTTAGGAAATTGCTATAGAATCCGTCAATAACATCGAATGATTATTTCTTACTTTCGTACTTAGCTGCACTAACAGAAATAAGATTTTATGATTAATAAGGACATTTTTTCTATCCTTACTAAATTATGGTAATATTTAACTGAAAAAATTTAAAACCTGTTTCAAATTATAATCTGAAACAAAGTTTTTACTTCTAGATACGAAAACAGGCAAGACCTTTCTTCTGTTTATACCTTCTTCATTTAGACGTGATTCCACAATATTGTAATTCATATTATTCCAAAATAAAAAGAGATGACAAACATAATTTGACATCTCTCTTTAATTCAGCCTTAATGATTAATCCTGATCGAAAACTTTTCCCAAATGTTCTTCCATCACAAAGTACGGATCATCGGTATGTGTCATTGATCGTATATGAATTAAACTCGTTTTACTCATCATTCTGAGCATTTGGCGTCTTTCGCACTTCACAATTTCACCATTTTCCTCCCTCTGCCCTGCTGTAAAAGCACTTCTTCCGTGGGCACATAAATGATTATTAACAAATATTACATCTCCGGAATCCGGGATATAATCACTATTAATCAACTCTTTGGCCTCGTTCCAGAATTCGGTTAAATTATAAAGCGCTTCCGGTGTTTGTCCTGCATTTTCGTTAAATATCTGCTCTGCGGCATCAAATCTAATAAAAGGGAGTTTTTTATTTCCGTATAAAACAGAAGCCAACGGACCTTCGTTAATTTCATCCTGATAATTGGCATCCTTAGGACACTGATAAATAGGATCGAAAAGTTTTTCCATTATTCTATTCACCTTTCCGTGTGATCTTACTGAATATAGTGTCGACGGAACTCTTTCTTCATTTCGTAGATAAAGAAAGCTTAAAAAATCAGCCTGATGTAACAAAAACGCATCTTCGGTATGAACATACAGATTTGTTTTTGATCCCGAACCTGTCTGTGTAACTGCCATATTTTCATCCGGAATTACAGCATGAAGAATCCCTCCGCCTTTTCGCTGTGCATAATATTGAACAGGTTTAGAAGGAACGGCACCATGAAGCAGTGAACAGATAAAGCCGTATTTATTGAGTTTGGAGTAATCAGCACTTTGCCAATTAGCCGGAGTTGGTCCTAAATGATCCTGATCTACCTCGAGAAGACCTCTAAAAATAATGGCTCCGTATTGATCTGCTGAAAAGTCTGTTCCAAAACGGCTTAAGATTCTGGCGATTCTTTCCGGAAGAAGCTGGAATGAATAAAGATGAAGCGCCTCTATATAGTCGGGATTTTCATAACTCTTAAATGCCTTCTCCAACAGAGCGCCAACATTAGATAAAATATTTCTTTCCTGAGGTGTAATCTCCACTATCAGTGGGCTTGTAGGAATTTGATAACCATAATTTTCTTTTACTGGTATTTCATCTTCAATTAATAACTGTGATCTCATTTTATTAGTTTATTTAATAGTTAAAAAAATCAGACAAGCAAAAACATAAACCCTTAAAAACAAACTATATACAAATAAAACATCCTTCAAATACATTTCAAAAATGTAAAGAATTTCGTGTATTTATTTTTCTGTTTTATTTTTTTTATAAAGATTAATTTCTACATTTGTCGCCACTGTTTTTATTCATTCTAAATAAAATCTACTTACAAATGTATTTGTTTTATCAATTAAAAAAAGAATTTTCTTAAATAATTTTTTAAAAAAATATGAATATTAGTACCAAACCCAATGAAACCAAGATGTCGCAATCTACAGACCGGCAAAATAAAATTTCAAAAATCATACGGACAAGACGAAGTGTTTATGCCGATGAATTTGTAAAGCAAAATATACCGGATGAATTATTAAATGAAATTTTAATAAACGCGACCTACGCCCCTACTCACAAAATGACGGAACCCTGGCGGTTTATTGTTTTGAAGAACCATTATTTAAACCAACTAGGCTCTTATCTGGCGGACTATTACAAAGACTTTTATTTTGAAAAGTTTGCTGCCGAAGAAGCTTTTGAAAAGTACAATGTGCTTAAAGAATATCCTCTTAATTCGGCCTGTGTTATTGGCGTTGTTATGGTTCGTAATACCAAAATTAACCTGCCGGAATGGGAAGAAGTTGCAGCCGTTTCATCTGCCGTTCAAAATATGGCACTCACCTGCACTGCCCATAATATCGGGAGTTACTGGAGTACATCTGCGGGCGCAATTGATTATGTAAAGCAATTTGATCTGGCCGAAAATGAACAATCTCTCGGTTTAATGTATGTCGGCTATTATCCTGAAGACCTTGAACCATCAAGAAAAAAAAGAACCCCGATTGCTAACAAAGTAACTTATTTCCAATAAACTCAATTCTAAAATTTATCATTATGCAAAACCTATTAGACAATGACCAGGATGTCTTAGTTAAAAGCTCCGTCGACAATTTTTATCAGGATATTTTCCATGAAAATTCAGAGGCGGAATATACAAACGCAATAGCACTAGTACAAAAACGTGTGTCTGGTTTTCTTGAAAACACCAAAATTCCATTTAGCGGTATTAAACCTGAGGAAATAAAAAATAAAGTAGAAGCTGTAAACTTAGATCAGCCGCTTAAAGATTATGAAAGCCTTTGGGATGAAATAGATGAGATTTATGTCAACCATGCAACTGCCTATCATTTACCGGAATATATTGCCCATTTGAACTGTCCTGTTGTGATTCCGGCTTTAGCTGCCGATGTGCTGATAAGCGCTATTAATTCGTCTCAGGATACGTATGATCAAAGCGCCGGAGGAACATTTATAGAAAGAAAATTGATTGCCTGGACGGGTGAACAAATTGGATATAACACCGATTGTGACGGTATTTTTACAGGCGGAGGCTCACAGAGTAACCTGATGGGGCTGCTTCTGGCAAGAGATTATTTTGCTTTAAAATATCTGAATTGGAATATCAAACTAAATGGCTGTCCTCCGGATTCTAGTAAGTTCCGAATTTTTGTTTCGGAGAAATCTCATTTCAGTAATCAAAAAAATGCTTCTATTCTCGGGCTTGGCGAGCAATCTATTGTTCAGGTTGTTACCGACAGCCGTTACCGAATGGATGCTGAAAAACTAAAACAAGCCATTATTGAAGAAAAGGAAAAAGGCAATATTCCGATTGCTATTGTGGCTACGGCAGGAACGACCGATTTCGGTAATATCGACCCATTATCAGAAATTGCAGTTCTTGCAAAAAAACATGAATTATGGATGCATGTGGATGCTGCTTATGGCTGTGGATTATTGCTGACAGATAAATACAAGCATCTGCTAAACGGCATCGAACAAGCTGATTCTGTTACAATTGATTATCATAAATCTTTCTTTCAGCCTATTTGCAGCAGTGCTTTTATGGTGAGAAACAAACAGCATCTTCATATTATAAAACATCACGCTGATTATTTAAATCCTAAAGAGCAGGATTATGATGAACTTCCGGCGCAAATTAATAAATCCCTTGTACAAAGTACACGTCGTTTTGATGCTTTAAAACTATGGTGTACACTGCGTTATATGGGCAGAACTAAATTGGGGCAATACACAGATACCATTATTGAAACTACCAAACAAACGGCTGAAATATTAGAAAACGACAACGATTTTGAACTCTTAACCGATTCTGATTTAAGTGTTTTGGTTTTTAGATATAAACTAGACGGCTGGCCTGGAGACACTTGCAAAATGAACTTACACATCAAAAAGAAAATGTTTTTTAATGGTGAAGTTTTAGTGGCAAGTACAAAAGTAAACGGCATTTTTTACCTGAAGTTCACCATTTTGAATCCACTAACGACTACAGCACACATCAATAATATCCTTTCAATTATAAAAAAACACGGAAATGAATACATCTTCTCGTAAAGAGATTGCTCAGGAAGCAGTCGATATAACATTTACAATTTTACTCAATTGCTGCGTGCGTGAGCTAGGCAACAGTAGTTTTTATGAAGGGGTTCCTAAATATGATCCTGTACTAAAATCGTATATGTCAAAGTACAATCATAAACTTCATCTAAAACTGGATTTTCAGGTTGATCAGGTTGAAGTCTATGCACCCATACGTTACAGATCTGAAACCTTCAGACATTTGTATGACTTTCCGATGATGGAACGTGATCTTACTACTGATACTATAAAAGAAATAGATGCTGACCGTCTTTTAGAATTAATTACAACTCATGTAAGACAGCAATATCCGCTGGCAGATTCTAAAAATGTAAAGAAAAGAATGCAGCTGAGTACTGAGAAAATAGCGCAGTTTTTAGAGCATTTTCAAACTTCAGGTCAGCAGTTTAATAAACCTGAAATGACTTTTATTGAAGCCGAACAATTATTTCCGGCAGGTCATTTACTGCATCCGCTTACCAAAGGACGCGAAGGATTTACGGAATCTGAAGTTTTAAAATATGCACCTGAAACTGGCGGTCAATTTCAGTTGTATTATTTTTTAGTGCACCCTGATTTGGTTACAGAAAAATCTGTAGATGCTATTTTACCTTCTGATTTTGCAAAAGCAACAGTATTAGAAGAAAGTAACGGAGATAAAAAAGTACACGATTTACTGGAGAAATATCCTAATTGGAAAGTGATTCCGGTTCATCCGTGGGAAGCTGCTCATTTTAGATCCCAAACCATATTTGATACGCTGGTAAAAGAAAACCTGCTGATCGATTTAGGCGAATTTGGAAAAGAATTTACAGCAACCTCATCGGTAAGAACGGTATACAATAAGGAAAATGATTATATGTATAAGTTTTCGCTTCATGTAAAAATTACAGGAGCAGAACGCATTAATCATTATCATGAACTTTACAGAGGTTATGAAGTATCGCGCTTAATGCAAACTGCCTGGGGAGAAAATGTTAGGAAAACGTATCCTGATATTGAATTGATCTGCGATCCGGGTTTTATATCGGTATCGTATAACGGAAGTGTATTGGACAGTTTTTCTACAAGTGTGCGTTACAATCCGTTTAAAATTGCTTCAGGCGAAAAGGAAAATAATGTCTGTTTATTGGCTTCTCTATGTCAGGACAGTATATTGGGAGAAGCTTCGAGAATGCAGAACATCATTCAAAAAGCTTCTGAACAAACGGGATTATCTCTGGAAAAAACCAGTGAACTTTGGTTTAAAAAATATATCGACATTATCGTTGATGGTGTAGTTAAAATGTTCAATGAGCAGGGAATGTTCTGCGAGTGGCATCAACAAAATACACTTGTTCAGTTGGATGCGGCGTTTATGCCAGAAAAACTATTTTTTCGTGATAATCAAAGTTTTTTATTTAGAAAATCTTTTGAAGAACAGCTAAATGAGATCGTTCCAGGTTTAGCTGAAAATGGAAAAATGTTTATCCCGGATGATCGTTTGTATAATTTATTGCTTCATTATTTCTGGGTGGGTAATATACTGGCAGTGGTAAATACTTTTGGCACGAGCCAGCTTGCAGATGAAAAAAATCTCCTAAACATTTTATATGACACTTTAGAAGATTTACAAAAAGAAGACGAAAGCGGTCTGATTACGTTTATTCTGGAAAGCAGACATTGGAAAGTTAAAGGCAACTTACTTACGGCACTTAATGATATTGACTGCGGTGGTAATCCTGCCGGTGTTACGCGTATCAACTTCCCAAATGTTTTACACAAACGCTTCTTTTCAGAGCAATTGATAAATCCAAAAGGAAAAGAATTGGTCTACAACCGTTATTTCCCAAAAGAAGATGTAACAATTAGTCTGCGTCCTGTTGATATAGAAAATGATCTTGAAATGCTGCATGAATGGTTTCATCGTGATCATGCCAAAGCGAATTGGAAAATGGACTGGCCTTTGCGCGAATTGGAAACGTATTACAGAACCCTGCTTCCGAGTGACGGTTTGTACAGCTACATAGGAATGGCAAACGGAGAACCGACTTTTAATATCGAAGTATACTGGCCAACCCGTGATGTATTGGGTGATTATTATGATGTTCTGCCTACTGATTATGGAACGCATCAATTTATTGCACCGACAGATCCGAAGCAGAAATTTGTCTCTCCATCAACACAATGTATGATCGATTATGTATTTGCTCAGTCTGAAGTGGGAAGAATGGTTGGTGAAGGTTCTGTTAATTCCAGAGCTTCGATGATGAACAAAGCTTTTCATGGCTTTAAAATCGATAAAGTCATCGAAATGCCGCATAAAACCTCTAATCTTAATTTCTGCTATCGCGAATGGTATTGGGAAAAATTCCCTCAGAATAAAGACATTAACATAAACGCAGAAGCAGAACATAATCTTATAAACCAATAATATGGAAGATCGTAAAGTATATTCATTAATAGGCATCGGTATTGGACCTTTTAATTTAGGTTTAGCCGCTTTGTTAGAACCGGTTGAAGACGTTTCGTCACTTTTCTTTGATCAAAAAGAGCAGTTTAACTGGCATCCGGGTTTGCTTTTTGACCATGTTACATTGCAGACTCCTTTTTTATGTGATTGTGTTTCAATGGCTGATCCTACAAGCAAGTTTAGTTTTTTAAATTTCCTTAAAAAGACAGATCGCTTGTATAAATTTTTTATCCGCGAAAATTTCTTTGTACTCCGCAAAGAGTACAATTTATACTGCCAATGGGTTATTAAACAGCTGCAAAACTGCCGTTTTTCATCCAGCGTAAGAGAAATTTATTATAAAGATGGTCTTTATGAATTACATGTATTTCATAAAGATGAAGATCAGACTAAAATTTACTATTGCGAAAAATTAGTATTAGGAACGGGTACTGTGCCTATACTTCCTGACTTTGTTGATTTAAAAGAAATGGAAAAAGTTTGTCATACGTCAAGCTATCTTTTTAGAAAAGAAGAAATATTAGAGCAGAATACTGTTACCGTAATTGGTTCCGGACAAAGTGCTGCCGAAGTATTCTTTGATCTGCTTCAAAACAGACCTAAAAACCTAAAACTGAATTGGTATTCGCGCCCCGATCGCTTTTTTGCGATGGAATATTCTAAACTTATTCTAGAGCATACATCGCCGGATTATATCGATTATTTTCATCAAATGCCATCTTCGACCCGAAAAGTCATGCTGGATCGTCAGAAATCACAATTTAAAGGAGTCAACTTTGATTTGCTGAATGAGATTTATGATCATCTATATGCACTCAGCGTAGATAACGAAGATGTTGGTGTAAAAATCAGACCGAACATTCAATTGGATGATATTACTTCTGGAATTCACAACAACTATGAACTACATCTGGAGCAAATCGAACAGCAGAAAAAGTTTACTGACCAAGCTGATTATGTGATCTTAGGAACCGGATATCATTATCAGGAACCTCAATTTCTTAAAGATATTCAGCACCGCATTAGCAGAACCTCAACAGGCAGTTACGATGTAAAAAGAAACTACAGCATCGATACTAACGGCAGTGAAATTTTTGTGCAAAACGCAGAAATTCATACACACAGCTACATTTCATCAGATTTAGGCATGGGCGCTTATCGTAATTCCTATATCATTAACGAAGTGGCGAAACGCGAAGTATACAAATTAGAAAAGAGAATTGCTTTTCAGGATTTTGACCTGTCGGGGATTGTTGCAGAAAAAGCGGAAGAAATTAGTATTTAACACACCTCTAAAATGAATATAGAAACAATACCACACTTAGAAGTTTTTACCGTTCAGGTCTGGGAAAAAGTAAACCTTAATTTGTTAGCTAAGAGTTTAGCCGAATTAATGCATGAAGATGTTGCCAAACCTACCATTACGGGCAGTAAAGATGGTCTTACACATTTTAAACTAACAACTGATCTTACGGAGGTATATTATACGTTTTCAGCTTCTCCTAGACTTTTAGAGTATTGGCATATCGAAAAGGAAAGTATCCAAAGATGGGAAAACGGTGTTGCCGCTTCCGCTAAAGATGTTCTTTGCTTTTTTATGGAATTACAAAAAACCTTTGGCATAGATTCTTTTACACTCGCAAAATATACTGAAGAACTTCTGAATACCTTATATGCCGATGCACATTTGTACACCCGCGAAAAGTTAAGTGCTGCTGAGTTAACAAAAGCTGATTATCAGACTATCGAGCATCAAATGGAAGGTCATCCGTGGGTTATTGCCAATAAAGGACGTGTTGGTTTCAACAACAGCGAGTATCACAATTACGCTCCCGAAGCCAACAAGAATACCGATTTATACTGGCTTGCTGCGCATAAAAAAAGAGCGGCATTTAATGCTTTGGAAACGATTCATTTTAATGATTTTTATGCCGAAGAATTAGGCGTTGAAGTTTATAAAAGATTTCAGGAAAAGCTTCGTGATTTGAATCTTGTGGTTGAAGATTACGTTTTTATTCCCGTGCATCCATGGCAGTTAAACAATAAAATCTTATTACAGTTTCATCAGGATCTTGCGAACCAATATTTAGTGATTTTGGGCAAAAGCGACGATGTATATTCGCCTCAACAAAGCATTAGAACTTTTTTCAATTTAAGTCATCCTTCCAAACATTATGTAAAAACGGCCATCTCTATTTTGAGTACAGGAAATATCCGCGGACTTTCCCCAAAACAAATGGACATTGCGCCAAGAGTGACAAAATGGGTAAAAGAAATGCTGGATAAAGATTCATATTTTGAGGAAAAAGAAGTGGTGCTTTTAGGCGAAGTTGCAACGGTTTCGTATCGTCATCCGCAATACAATGCAATAACCGACAGTCCGTATCATTATCGCGAAATGTTGGGTGCATTATGGAGAGAAAGCGCAGAGAAATATCGCAAACCTGAAGAAAACCTAATGACGATGGCCTCTTTATTATATATTGATGACAATGGCTGTCCTTTTCTGCAGGAATTGATAAACGTCTCTGGATTAAGCACTCAAAAGTGGCTTGAGCAATATTTAGAAGCCTATTTAAAACCTCTGCTTCACATCTATTATCAGCATTCTTTATGCGTAACTCCTCATGGCGAGAACATTATTTTGGTCATGAAAAACGGAATACCACAGCGTATTATCATAAAAGATTTTGTTGATGATATTGTTTTGACAGAAGAAGCCAAATCAAAATTACCGGATGATCTTAAAGACGGACTTATTCAATCTTCTAATAAAGAGAATACGCCTTTATTTATTTTGATTGGTGTTTTTGATGCCTTTTTTAGATATCTATCCGATATTCTGCATACGCACATGGATTATGATGAACATCTTTTTTGGAAAACCGTAATAGGATCGATTGAGGAATATCAACAAGCTAATCCGCATTTGACAGACCGTTTTGAAAAGTACAATCTTTTTGAGCCTGAGTTTAAACGATTTTATATCAACAGCTTAAAACTGCTTAATAATGGATATGCTGAACAAACTGGTTTTGCCGTACCGAAAAAAGGAAGTAAACTTCCTAATCCGCTCTATGTAATCAGACAATATGAAATGAACGAGTTTACAGAGATTAGCGAAACAATACAGCACCAATCATGAAAGTAGTTGTATTACGGCTTCAATCCTATACTGATTTGTTTATAACCGCGGTATTAGGCCGAGAGAAAAAATTCACTTCAGGCAGTATTAACAGAGCAATTGTATTGCTTGCCGTTCCTATGGTTTTAGAACTCGTAATGGAATCTGTTTTTGTTTGTGCCAGTTTGTTTTTTGTGAGTAAACTTGGTGCCGCGGCAGTTTCTATTGTGGGTTCTACAGAATCTGTTATCAGCTTTTCGTATTCGGTTTCAATTGGTTTAAGCATTGCTGCTTCGACTTTAATTGCACGGCGCGTTGGTGAGCAGAACTTTAAGGATGCAAGCATCACAGCCGGACAGGTAATAAACATAAGCGTAATCTGTGGTATACTAATAAGCATCATTTGTTTTATATGGAGTGATGAAATACTGGAACTTGTGGGGCTTTCTCCAGCCAGTATAAAACAAGGCAGTTTGTATGCCAAAGTCATGTTTGCCAGCTGCGGGTTTATTATTATCCGCATTGCGTTAAACGGTATTCTTCGTGGTGCCGGTTATGCCTCTATGGCGATGCGTACATTATGGCTATCTAATGCCTTAAATATAATCTTGTGTCCTCTTCTTATTTTTGGATGGGGACCAATACCTGCCTACGGATTATTAGGAGTTGGTACCGCTACAGCTGTTGCCCGTTTTATAGGAGTCTGCTATCAGGCTTTTCATTTGATTAAAGGAACAACCATTATTCAAATAGGAAAAGAACAACTGGCACTTCACCGTGAAACTTTTCAAAAAGTAATGAGACTTACTTTTGGAGGTATGTTACAGTATCTGATTCCCGCATCGAGCTGGCTGTTTATGATCAAAATTGTTTCTCATTTTGGAGGCAATGCCCTCGCAGGTTACATAATAGCACAACGCGTTGCATCGATAGTGACTACACCAGCTTGGGGAATAGGAAACGCTGCCGGAATTTTAACCGGACAAAATCTAGGTGCTCAACAGCCCGAAAGAGCCGAAAAATCAGTCTGGAGAGCAGGCATGATTAATATGTGCTTTTTGATTTCAGTTTCAATTGGATGGATTTTTATGGCCGATCCTGTTGTCAGAATCTTTTCTGATGTACCCGAAGTGATCGATAACAGCACAACTTACATTCACATTATTTCAATCGCCTATGTATTACTGGGCTACACAATGGTTATTTCCAGAGCACTTAATGCTGCCGGAAAAGTCATGATCGTAACCCTGCTTTATATTCTCATGTTTTATGTGATACAAATACCGCTTTCTTATGTCTTTGGAGTAGCCTTGGGTTTTGGTCCAAAAGGCATTTTTGCCGCGATATTACTTTCAGAGCTTGTATTGGCTTTTGGCTGTATCACAATATTCAGAACAGGAAAATGGAAGCTGGCTAAAGTTTAAAATAAATAATATAAACCAATTTAAATAAAATTATTATGAGTACAACACAAGAATTACATCAAGTATTTGCAACTGCATTCGAAATACCAGTAGAATCAATTACACCGGATTTAGAATATCAGGGTATTGTAGAATGGGATTCTATGAGCCATTTGCTTTTGGTTGAGGAACTAGAGCGTTTTTATGATGTTGCCATTCCTATGGAAGATATTCTGGAAATGGGAAACATCGATAAAATAAAGGCGATACTGAAGAAAAACGGTGTAGAAATCCAATAATTCCAAAAGAAAAAAGTATGGGACTTTATGATTTAATTCAAAAAAATAAAAAATTAAATTTTATAGATGCAAAAACCAAGGTTGTTAAAACGTTTAACGATATACATGAATCTTTAGCTATTGAAGATTTGCGCGCCGTCGTTTTTATTTATAATGACAATCAGCTGCCGGCAATTGAAACGTTTTTGAATTTTTATCAAAAAAAGTACACAGTGGCTTTGCTTAATGCAGGTTTACATCCTGATTTTAAACAAAACCTGGAAAACGAATACAAACCTGCCTATATCTTCGATCCGTCAAGAACTGAAGTTGAAGACTATGATTTAAAACAGGTGTCTAAAGATATTTCTGTATTTAAAAGAAGTAAAATTCAGCTCTACCCTATTCATGGTGATGTTAAGCTTTTAATGAGTACATCGGGAACCACCGGCTCACCTAAATTTGTTAAGATTTCAGATGATAATCTGGTTCAGAATGCTTTATCTATAATGGAGTACATGCCAATAACGGAACACGATGTTGTTCCGTTAAATGTACCTATTAATTTTGTGTATGGTTTTTCGATTTTTACAACAAACTGCATAAAAGCAAAAACCATTGTATGTACTGACAGAGATGTACTTCAAAAAGAATTCTGGTCAGATCTGACTGAATATGGTTTTTCGACACTAAGCGGCGTTCCTTATTTTTATGAGTTGCTGCATCGTTTTGGTTTCTTTAAAAAAGACACGCCTTCTGTACGTTATTTCACCCATACAGGAGGAATGCTGAATCAGGAACTGGCAAACGTCATTTCAAATTACACCCATAGTTACAACAAACAGTTTTTCGCACAATATGGGCAAACGGAAGCCAGCGGCAGAATGGCTTTTTTACCGCCAAACGATTTTCAGACCAAAGGAACCTCAATAGGATTTCCCGTGAAAAATGGAAGATTTGAAATTGATGAAACCACAGGAGAACTTATTTATTACGGTCCTAATGTTTCCGGAGGTTATGCCAATAACATTTTTGATTTACAGGATTACAATCATACTGATAAACTTTATACAGGAGATTTGGCAGAACAGGATGAATTGGGTTATTATCATATAAAAGGACGTATTAAACGTATTATGAAATTATTCGGAGTCCGTTTAAACCTTGATGAAGTCGAAGTTTTACTAAAAAATGAATTGGGCGGACAAACCTTTATCTGTATCAGTATTCAGGACAAATATCTCGGAGTCATTCATCAGGATAAATCTTTATTGCGCGAAACAATAACCAAGGTAATTAAGGAAAAACTGGGATTGCATGCCAGTTCAATAAAAAACTATTATTTCGACCACGTGCCTCTGACTGTTAATGGTAAAGTAGATTATCCAACCATAATTAGAAACATCAACGAAAACGAAAATTCGGTCGTAGCTGTAAAAACGGTTATAGCTTAATTTCAAATATTTAATAAATAGATTTTAAAAACTATGGAACAGCAAAGTAAAAGAATTGAAGCACTGGATCTGATAAAAGGAATGAGTGTTATTGGAATGATCATCATACATACACTGCTAACGTTTGCAGATGTAAAATCACAGTCGGAAAGCGCTATTGGCCTTTTTATTGTTTTTTTAGGCAGAGGAACTTCAATTTTTCTAATCTGCATGGGATTAACCTTTATGACTTCTCGTCATCAAAGTCTTAAAAGTTCACTAACACGTGGTTTGCTACTCTTAGTAGCTGCACTTTCAATGAATTTTTTAAAGTTCATTTTTCCGGTAATTTTTGGTTTTGCACCTCATAATTTCATACAAAGATATGGCTGGCACGGACCAATCGAGCAGCAGTATATGTATTTGATGTTATTGGGCGATATACTTCAGTTAGCAGGAATGTCTTTGCTGTTCATTGGTTTTATTAGAAAATATGTCACAAATAAATACGGAATTTTAGCCATCGGATTGTCAATAGCAGCAGTTTCCAGAGAAGTCAGCGGAATCAATCTGGATTTTCCGGTAGTTAATTATGTCTTAGATCTTCTTTTCAGCAATGATTATCCGGCATACGTTTATTTCCCTGTTTTTCCATGGATGTCATTTATTATCATTGGAATGTTTTTTGGCAAATGGTATCAGGAACTTAATTATAACAGACCGCAATTGTTTAAAAACATGCTGTATATCGGCTTTTTGTTTGTTGCTCTGGGCGCACCTTTAGTTTTTATTTACGGAGCTTATAATTACAATGGTTTTTACCACATGGGGCCGGGCGGTGTTGTTTATTTCGCAGGCTGGACATTAATTTTCCTATGGATCCTTTTTAAAATATCCATAAATATCAAAGAAAATAAATTTACAAAACTTCTAAAATATTGCAGTAAGAACCTAACGTCGATGTATATGACACAATGGATATTAATTTCTTGGGGTAAAGGCATTTTCGGTTTTAGAGAAAACGGAATAACAACTGTACTGGCACTTATAGCAATGTATATTATATTAACCTTTTCGGTTCAGATACTCATCGATTTCTTCAGAAAAAAGAGCAAAAAATCAAAAGTTATTGAAGCTCTAAATTAAATTTTAATATATTTTTTTTGCGATTAGGATATTATTAATAGATAATTTCATACTTTTGAGCTTTTATTTAGAACAAATAAAAATAATATATAATTCTAAGTATATTTCATGAAGCTGAAAATAATATTGCTCTTTATGTTCTCGTCGACATTTTTAATGGCACAAAACACAATCTCTGGTAAAGTAAATGATGAACAGGGAAATCCGCTGGCAGGAGTTAACATTCTGCTTTTAAACACAGAAATAAACGTCAAAACAAATTCTGGTGGATTTTATCAAATAGAAAATCTTGAAAATGGCCGTTATACACTTGAAGTTAGTTCAGAGGGTTATATTTCAAAGAAGCACACAATAGTTTTAAAAAACACTGCAACTACTTCGGTTACCATAACTTTAGAAAAAGTGGATAAAACATCGGATGATGCAGAGAAATTAAATGACGTAGTTGTAAAAGGTGTATCTGAAAAACGAAAAAAAGAGGAAACAGCGCAAGCCGTTTCTGTAATAGAAATGCGCGAAGCTAAATTTCAAACTGCCGATTTGGGTGAAGTACTTGCTCAAACGCAGGGTATAAATGTAAGACGTAGTGGCGGTTTGGGTTCCCGAACCAATTTTTCAATGAATGGACTGACAGGAAATCAAATTCGTTTTTTCTTAGAGGGAATTCCTTTAGAATATCACGGTTACACTTTTGGAGTTTCAACAGTTCCGGTTAATTTAATTGATCGTGTTGAGTTTTATAAAGGCGTGGTTCCTATAGAATTTGGAGCCGATGCACTTGGAGGTGCTGTCAACTTAATCACTCCGAAAATAAAACCGGGCTTCAGCGGATCATTTTCTGGTCAGGCAGGATCTTTTGGAACCTACAGAACATCACTTATACTTACGGATTATAATGAAAAGACCGGATTTTTTATAAAAGGAAGCGGATTTTACGACAGCTCTCAAAACAACTATAAAGTAGATGTTGATGTAGCAGATGATGCCGGCAAGATAAAAGAAGTAACAGTACCAAGATTTCATGATGCGTACCAAGGTTACGGAGCGCAGTTAATAACAGGATTTAAAGACAGAATTTGGGCTAAGGAATTAAGCATCGAAGGATTTTATACCGATTATACAAAAGAAATTCAGCATAATCAATTAATGGTTGGTGTTCCTTACGGAGAAGTTATGACGTATCGAAAATCAGCCGGAACTGTACTTACCTATCGCAATACCTTTGGTGAAAACTTTATGTTAGATGTTATTTCTGGATACAATTACCGCGAACGTCAATTTAGAGATGTATCTGATTATGTTTACAATTGGTATGGCGAACGTATTGAGGGTTCTGCAGGAAATGTTAGCGGAGAAATTTCAGAATCTACCGGACCAAGTGATACGTATACCTGGAATAATGATGTTTTTTCGCGTCTGAAAGCTTCATGGAAAATCAATGATCAATATGCTGTAAGTTTTACCTCAGCACCTACTTACTCCAAACAAACCGGAGACGACAGACTTATCACTGGTTATGATCCGGCCAGCGCCGTAAGAGAATTGTTTACATGGGTTAATGGTGCCGACTTTAAAATTAATGCACTCGATGAAAAATTAGAAGATGTATTTTTTGTTAAAAACTATTTGCAAAAAATCAGTTCAGAAGAGAAAATACCTTCTAACAATACAGTCGTAAAAGAAAGCAGAAGTGTGAACTATTTTGGTTTAGGAAATGGGTTTCGTTATAAATTTAATGAACAATTTTCGACAAGGTTAACCTATGAATATGCTACCCGTTTACCGCAAACTGACGAATTATTCGGAGATGGCCAATTTGTACAAGGTAATCTGAATTTAAAACCAGAACGCAGTCATAATGTTAATTTGGAGCTTTTTTTCAAGTCTAAAGCTAATTATGAAACGAGCAGTTGGCAGATTCAGTCGAATGTTTTCTTAAGAAAAATAGACAATCAAATTTTATTTGTTCCAAGTGTAGATCGCAATAACATGTATCAGAATGTATTTGCTGCCACTTCAAAAGGAGTTGAACTTTCCGGTAGCTGGACTTCAAAAAATGGTAATCTTTCCTTTACCGCAAACAGTACTTATCAGCACTTTTACAATGACTCAGACGAAGGAATATTTGCAGCCTATAAAGGAGACAGAGTACCAAATCAGCCTTATTTTTTTGCTAACGGAGGCGCTAATTATTCTTTCCACAACATAATTGGCAAGTCAGACAAATTATCCCTTTTTCTTGATGCCAGATATGTACATGAATTTTTTAGAAGTTGGGAAAGCGCTTCTGTAAATCCATTTGTTATTCCAAGTCAGCAAATTTTTGATTTCGGAACAACGTATCACAATAGCATAAATGGACTTAGATATGCCATAACAGGAGAAATACAAAACTTAAGTGACGAAAAAAACTATGACTTTTTTGGTGTACAAAAACCAGGAAGATCATTTAATATCAAATTAGTAACTCAATTTTAATTATAATTATATAACCAATAGTATGAAAACAAATCGATTTTTTATCAAACATGCGGCATTAGCAATAATGTGTTCGGTATTTGCATTAACATCATGTAGTTCTGATGATTCTAAAACAGATGAAGGTCAGGGGAAAAATCCAACAGTTATAGCTTCAGTACGTGTAAATACACCTGGAGGCCGAGTTTTTTATTTAGGAGCTTATGATAAATTTCCTTCCACTCTTGATTACAAAAGTATGACAGAGATTGGTCCGGGTGCAACAATATATTCTTATGGTGAACATCCTTATGTTTGGAATGGTACAGCTTCTACCCTAACTAAATACAATGTAAGCAATGAAATGAAAATTTCAAGTGCAGATGCTTTGAGTCTTGCCGGAACCGGAGTAAGTGGTACTTTTGGACCTCCTGCTTTTGTATCTGAAACTGAAGCCTATTTTTTCGCCTTAAACGATGGAAAAATCATCAAGTTCAACCCGACAACGATGACAATAACAGAAACGATAGCAGTAACTCCACTACCTTTAAGTAATGATGCTGCGGTTAAAACATCTACTTATATGAGTTATGTTACTTCTGCAAAAAAAATCATTTTACCGGTTGCTGCAACACCTACAGATTTTAATAAATTTCCGCAATATGCTCAAATTGCTGTTTTTGATATCGCTACAAAAGTAGTTTCTTATGTAAAAGACACCCGTATGTCAATGGGCTATGATACATTTGCAAAAGGAAATGATGGAACTTTATATTACAGACCTTCGCGTGCTACATCATTATCATTAGATTACAGTACGGTAACAGGCGCTCCACCAGCTGGCGGAATGTTAAAGGTAAATCCTAACGGAACATTTGATCCTAACTTTTTTGTAGACTTAAAAACTCCTCTAAATGCACATTCAGTAAATGTGGTTGCTTATGTTCACGGAGATAAAGCTCTTGCTCAATATTTAGACAACACATTTACTCCACCTGCAAAACCTGCTGATTGGTACAATGCACCAACAAAATTTGCGCTTGTAGATTTAAAAACATTAAAAGTGGAACCTTTTACTTCTTTTGAAAAATACGGAACTGTTTATAGTGTTGGTACAATTGATGGTGTAGAATATTATGGTAATATTACTGCTCCTGATGGTAAATTCAGTCTTTTGAAGCAAAAAGGAGCTGCTGATTTTGAAGCCGTTTCTGAAGCGCTTGGTGGTAGTTTAATATTTGTTGGAAAATTAAGATAGTAACTATAGCGATCTTATCTTTTAGAATTTAATAACTTCTAAATAGTAAGATTCGAATTTAGACCAATATCCCTTAAAAAAGAAGAATCTGCCCGTTTGGACAGATTCTTCTTTTTTATAAATGTACTGCTTAAAAAATCAAGTTAGACTTTTTAATTATTTACCTCTAAAAATACTAATCTAGTTCTGCTCTTGAAAACAAATCAAGAATAAGCGTTTGGTTTTCACAGGCTTCTTTAAATGCAATGATGAAAGATTTTAATGCATCGCTATCTGATGAGTAGGCACAAAACATACTTCCTTCCGGGTCAAATTTAACTATATTGATAAGTTCAGGCTTTTGTTCTTCTAAAAATATTTGTGCCAAAGATCCCCAATCGTACCCATTTCCTTCAAAACCTTCTTCTTCTCTTGTTTCGAAAACTTCAGTTTTGTAATCTCCTACGTTTAAGCATACCGAAACACTATTATCGTGTTCAACCCAAAAAAATGGGGCAATTGATTCTTCAAAATTGTTACTATCCATATTATTTAAATTTTATCTAATTCCGATTTATTGCCCTCTATTATGCTATATATTTATATTTCTCATAAATATCTACATCCTCAATTTTTCTTAATGACGGTCCTTTTCCAGACAGTATTTGTTTACTCTCTATTATTATTTCATCAAGGTCAAATCCCTGTATAGTTCTGCCTAATAAAAATGAAATTGTATAATCTTGCCAGTTCTCCCCTTTTTCAGTTGCGATGTCCGAGGCTTTTTTCATAATTTCCCACGTTTCACTTTCTGTTAAATAGCCCACCCAATAACACCATTTTGCCAATGAAACAGCTCTGCAAACATCCCAGGCATAAGCTGATTTTACCTGAGCAATGCTATTAAAATCTAATCCTAAGCCTTTGGAAATATCTTTTTGTATTTTTGCTAATTCGTTTGTTGATTCCACAAAAACAGGATCAAATTCAGTACTTCTTTGCAATAACAATAAATCATTCAATGTTTCTTTTGCTTCTGTCGCATTTGTAATTTCCCATTGTTGTCTCAATCCGCCTACATATTGATTTAGATTATTTTCTGGTTTGATTCCAAGTATCTTTTCACCTCTGTAATAAAATAAAATCCCTCCAAAAGAAAGCAGTCTTTTTTGTTCATGTGTTAATGGTTTATCGGAATGATTATTATTGAAATTCTCTAGTTGAAGATTATTTCGTTTTTTCATCATTGTTTTTAAGAAAATCATGTAAGCAATAAATAAAACCGCAATTCCGATAATAATAAAGTAAGTGTTCGTCGTCATAAAAATTTATATTAAATCTGATTATTTAAAAATCTTAGAATTTTATTAGCTATAGTACTATTTAAAGAAATGAGAATAAGTTTCATTTCCATTTCAAACTTACCTATTATTTTCTATAAAAACAGACAAAAACCCAACTATTTAACACTAAAATTCCTTAAGTTCCCTTTTTATAATTTCATCTCTTGGATTTCTTCTATGGTTTCTAATTTTTGAATGTAAGTAAAATAAAACCCGCTATTTTAGCGGGTTTTGCGAATTTTACGATTCTCCATAGTCCGAAGCTTCCACCAACTCTGGAAATAATATATTTATTACATTACTTTTTTAAACATCTTCTTCTTCCTCTTCCAAACTATTAATAAATTGATTGAAAGTAGGGCAAATATTCCTAATCGCATCTGGATTTTCCATTGGATTACCTAAATCCATATACACAAGAAATATGTTTTCAGTTTCAATATTGATACAAAACCTAAGGCAGAAGTCTCAGTATTGAATAAAAATCCTCCATTACAAACATAATATTATCATGTTTGTAATATTAATACAATAAGTCAATATTTAAAAGAGGCGATGTTTCGCCATAATCTCTCCCTTCTCTATAAATCAAAAAGGAACTAATAATTTTTTCATGATCCTTATCTTCAAGATAAAAAGGTTCAATACAAGCATAATTACCTTTTCCATATAATGTAATAATTGGCCATTTTTTATTCAGGCATTTTGGCCATTTACGTAATTCATGTCCCGGGATTATGCTTAACTCTGTTATAGTTTCATCCAAATGATAAACGCCTTTACGATTGAATGATTTCCCTAATAACTCTTTTGTTATATCTAAGTTTTCGGTACTATATATTGGATAAACAAACGGATTTATTCCCCAAACAATTATAATGACACCATTTAAAAATAGTTTATCAATTATTTCTGAATTTGCAAACTCATCTATTAAATCTACTTCAACATCACCATAATCTTCAAAAACAATTTTTCTCATCCTCTCAATATCTACAAGAATAAATCCTAAATGGCTATATCCATCTAGAAATTTATTAATTTTCAATGTTGGAGTTATTCTATTTTCAGTTGATTGAAAACTTATTATAATTGTCAACATTTGAATTGGAATAGGTAAAGCTTCCAAAACATTATAATTATTTACTGCTTTATCTAAAAAAAAACTTGCTGTAAAACTTGTTTCATTTCCAAAAAAATTCAAGTTTATATCTTCTGATAGCAAATTGTCAAAACTCCGAATTAAAACCTTTGAATTTTTATTTAATCTTACATTTTGAAAGTTAACATCAAATAATTTCTCTCCAAATATTGATTCAGGAAAATTACCATCTGATTCTTCTATCTTGAAAATATATTTTATATTATACTGACTCGATAAATTTGTATCGGAATCTAATTTATAAATCTCATTATCAACAATTATTGATAAATTATCAATAAGACTTTTACCTCCTCTTTTTGTAATAATTTGCATTTTATAACTTTATTTACTTTGAACTTTAGAACTTTTAAAAGTTCTAAAGTTATTATCCTCAAACATCTTTTAAAAGTAGTTAAATTACTACTTTATATATAGTTAAAATAAAAAAACAGATTTAATTAATTAAATTTTCTTCTATAAGTTCTTCAAAAGACTTGTTTAATACTTCAGTTTCATCATCATCATGGTAATATATCCAAACTTTATTATCAGGAGAAATAAATACAGGGTCTCCATTTCCACTTATGGAAATGACATAACTTGATTGTATTAATTCACATCTGTTATCAACCAAATAATTATTTCTAAAATTCTTAGTTAAATCTATAACTGTTTCTTCTGATAACAGTTCACAGTTATTAAAACCATAAACTGGAAAACCTGTATAACTACCTCCAAAAAGACTTAAAAATTGCACATAGTCTTTATCAAAATTTACATTAAGCTCTTTCTCTGCATTTTTAATCATTTCTTCATTAACAGATTTACCTGCAAACAAATCATTATCAGAAAGTATTAAATTAATTTTATCTATTAATTCTTGTTTCATGTTATTTACATTTTATACCTCTTTTATTAAGTTTCCCTCCCAAACATAGTGTTATTTTCCCTAGATGGTTTTTATTACTTAATTTGATATACTTAAGTATAACAAAAGCATTTTAAAGCTTACTTAATAAAAAAGAAGAGAAAACAAAATAGAACTCTTTTTCGATCAGTTATATATCTATTTCATTAAAACACTCATCTTAAATATTCCTTTATTTCCTCCTTTCGAAAATAAAAATCTCATTATTGATACATTACTAATTTTATAAAGCTACTCCAACTTTTTCAAACCTTAGTCCTTTAATATCATTATCATTTATAAACCTAATAAAATCGTTTGTACAAAAATAAGATGATGTTAGTTTATCATCTCTGAAAAGCATACTACCACCGATGTTGTTTTTTTTAAACAAAATATTATTTTCTCTTACCATTGACATAATCTCACTATTAGATTTATTGTCTTTATTTATACAATCAATCTTTGTCAATAAATTGATAAAATAGAATTTTTCAGGTAGTTCAGTATCTACATCTAATACTTCTATTGCTGAATTTAATTTATTTGTGAGGATACTTACATTTTTTTCATTTATCAATAACACACCTGTATAATAACAACTAGCATCAAAATCTATCCTTCTTTTATCTTGTTTTTTCTTAGGATCGATGAATATTATAAAATCTAATTTATGATAATTACTTGCTAATAACTGTCCTTTAAATTCTAATGCTTGATGTGAATTATTATTGTCTTCATTATAAACGAGAAATTTATACTCGTCATAGTTTTGAGAAATTCTGTATATGTCCATTTTTTTTACCAAATTTTATTATTAAATAAGAGATCATCTGAAATACTTTGTAATTCATCTAAAACACCTTGTTTTCCTCCCAATGCATCAGCATCAATAATCCTTTGATTTACATTCTCGCAATATTTTTCTTAATTCTTTTGTACATGATAGACCAAATATTACCCTTAAATATTTCAAAATAAAAAAAGACCACTCGAAAAGCAATTTCAAGCAGTCTTTTAATCATTTATCTTTAAAATACTAGTCTAATTCTGCTCTTGAAAACAAATCAAATATCAACTCTTTGTTTTCACAGGCTTCTTTAAATGAAACAATAAAAATTTGTAATGCCTCTGTATCTGCTGAATAGGCACAAAACATACTTCCCTCTGGATCAAATTTAACTATATCGATTAACTCAGGCTTTTTTTCCTGTAAAAATACTTGTGCTAAAGATACCTAGTCATATTCATTTCCTTCAAAACCATCATTCTCTCTTGTTTCAAAAATTTCAGTTTTATAATCTCCTACATTTAAGCATACCGAAACACTTTTATTGTGTTCAACCCAAAAAAATGGATAAATTATTGTTTCAAAATTACTAGGATTCATCGATTTAGATTTTGTCTAATTCCGAAAATAAAGTGTCCGCAGATTCTTTTATTCCGTCCCTAAAACTTGCTGGTATCTTTTTTCCACATCTGTCAAACCAATTATAGAATGTTTCTTTTATTTGATTTCTATTCAATTTTGCTACTCTTCTATTTGCCATTTCAGGATACTTTTTACTCAAATAAACAAAAATATCAATATGGACTAATAAAGGTTGGCTACCCTCCTCGGATGTTCTAAGCCATTCCTCTATTTCTTGAATTTGCTCTATTGCTGTATTAAAATAAAGTGCTGGCTCCAAATCAGCCATTTGATTTCCTTCTGGTGCTGTACTATAAACTTTCATTTATTCTATATTATTAATTACATTTAAATTTTAATCCTTCTATTTTTCTTAGAGAATCTAATTTAGGAATGTCTCCTGTGTATTTTCTTCCTGGAACATCGATATCTCTTCCTCTATTTTTATTAAGTAATCCAGATTTACTTAATTTATCTTCAATAGAATCTGTTGCTTTGTATTTCCCACGTCTATCTTCTAATCGCTCTCTAATCAATGTTGTTTCCATTGTTCTTGCTTGATCATGATCAAGATTCTCCTCTAAAACCTCCATCGATGCAAAATCTTGAGGAGCTGTTGTTTTTGTCCCATTAATATGTTCTTGTCCCCTCACTAATGCATCTCTTTCTGTTATCACATAATAAATAACTTCTCCTTTCTCATTAAGTAATTGATATACCAATTCAGATAAACCGAAAATATCTACCCAACTATTAGTGTTATGAACATAAGCATAAAATGCATTCCCTCCAAATACACCAATTGGATCTTGTGAAATATACCCTCCACTATCAACGTTGTAATACCTAAATCTATTATAATAAAGCCCAGTTTCTATATCTTCATATTGACCTAACTGTCTAAAAGGTATAAAATTTCTATCTCCTTTTAAATCCCTTAAGCCACCATAAATATCATAATCAGTTTCCCAAATTAAGTTCCCTTTACCATCATAACTTTGTATAGGACGACCAATATAATCATTAATAATAGAGAACTTTTCATCGCCAACAATTTTGGCACTTGGTACAAAACTTCCACTTTCGTAAACCCAAGTAATTAAGTTTTCAATTGGTTCTGGTTTATCATAAACCAAATCGTCTTCAACAGCAATTAATCGAGGTCTTTCTTTAAGGTTGTACTTCCATTCGTGTAAAAGAACATTTCCATCCCAAACATAACGATTTATTTGTCTGAAAGCGTCATAAAAGTAGCTTAATTATTACATTTTTTAAATAAAATCAAAAATTGTTTTTTTATTTAAATTATCTTGAAACTTTATTAAACTAAAAAAGCAGAGAAGAATGTCTCTGCTTTTTTTTCATTTTGTAAACTCTTATTTAATATTTAGATATATTAAATAAATATTTTTCATCTTCTCTAGGGTCCTTATAATCACTAAATTCTTCTATTTTTTTAAATTCAAAAAAGTAACCAAAATTTACTTCTGGATATTCAAGTATATTTTTTCTCTTGTAACCAATTATATCAACTAAATATTTGCCACTTTCTAAATTAAATTTAAAAGAATCATATAAAACTTCACCATCTAATGTTTGATAAGAATTATAATTTTTAGCATTTTCTAAATAATCATTAACTTCAAATGTTAATAGATTCCCTAATGAACCAACCCAAAAAGAATTATCATCTCCAATTTCTAAATTAAAACCACTAATATTAAAAACTTGTTCAAAGGAATTGTCAAATTTTTCATCTCCAAATTTAATTATATATTCTATCGAAGGTATTGGAAGAATTGGTAACCAAACACCCTCTCTCAATGATTTCAAATATAATTCATGATTCTTTTGAAAGAATTCTAATATTTTCTTAGTTTTTATTTTATTTTCTTTTAAAAAATCTCGTAATTTATTTACTGACAATAAATAAATGCCATAATTTGATACATCTAATTTTTTCTCTATCATTTTATTAAATATTATATTATTTGCAAGGTATTTTGTTTGCTTTAAACAACTCTTTTATTTTCGCTAATGCTTCAGCAGGTGTTAAATTTTTAAACAATTTTTCTTTTGTACCAGGAATCTTTAAAAACCCTTTAGTATCAATATCTTTATACGCTTTTGCCCCCTTATCAAAGAAATCATCAGCTGTTCCTGTAAATTTTGAACCATGATAAGGTACTCCTTCACTTATTAAATTTGTATGCATTTCACCATGCAAAGTTGAGGTATTTGCACTATCGTTAGGGTACCAAGCTATAGAATCAGTTTGAGCTAAATCAGTAATACCTAATTTATTTGCTACTGATCTCGGCATAAGATGATGTCCCATCCCTGTATCTAACAAATCTGAATACCATCCAAATTTATCAACGCGACTATTTGAGTCCATTACAAACGCATATAAAGCATTTCCTCCCAAAAGTCCAATTGGATCCTGACTTAAATAAAGCCCCATTTGAGGATTATAATACCTAAACCTATTATAACAAAGTCCCGACTCTAGATCTTCATACTGCCCAAGTTGTCTAAAAGGTATAAAACTTCTATCACCTTTTAAATCTTTTAAACCTCCATAAATATCATAGTCGGTTTCCCAAATTAAGTTGCCATTTTGTGAATAAGCTTGTATAGGACGACCAATATAATCATTGACAATGGAAAACTTTTCTTCGCCAACAATTTTGGCACTTGGTACAAAACTTCCTTCTTCATATACCCAAGTAATTAAGTTTTCAACTGGCTCGGGTTTATCATAAACCAAATCGTCTTCAACAGCAATTAATTGAGGTCTTTCTTTAAGGCTGTATTTCCATTCGTGTATAAGAACATTTCCATCCCAAACATAACGATTTATTTCGTTGTTTGCAATTTTTGCAGTACGTCTACCTAAAGCATCATATTCAAAACTTACTGTTTTTCCGTCTGGGTTTGTAACACTTTCAAGCATACCATTGGCGAGCCAGTTGTAGGTTGTATCGCCTTGTTGCCACTGCTCATGTTCGTGTTGTAATCTTGTCTCTTCTTCTTTATTGCCAATAAGTCTTTCAAATATATTGGTTGGTTTTTCAAATACAAGCGGTTTGGTAATATCCCGGGAGCTTTTGTGTATTAAATTCCCTAGTTTATCGTATTTGTAATAGTATTTTTCGTCCTGCAAAAGCTTTCCGCCTTTGCCGTATTTACGATCGCTGCGGTCGTAGGTTTTGTATAAATTACCTACGGCATCGGGGGTTTTATAAAGTTCTTCGTTGTGGTTATAACTTTTGGCAAGATTGCCAAAATCATCATAATCAAAAAAGGTCATGCTCGAGGTCATTTGGTTGACCTTACTGCGCAATTGCTGGTTGGTATCCCAATTGTAAAATCGTGATCCGGTACGTTTGCCATTGGCAAATACCTCCTGCTCTTTTTGTTTACCGCTGCTGTTGTAACTGGTTTTTATATGCAGCCCACCGGTAGCAAAACGTTCTATTTCACGCCCGGACTCGTCACGTTTTAAGGTGGCCTCCCAACTCTGGTGTTGCTCTTTTAGTTCGTTGCTCTGGGCTTCTATACGCTCTAGTTGCCCTTTTGCATTATAATGGGTGTTTATATCAGCTCCAAGACTTGTGGTTATATTGGTGCGCTGCCCTAATTTATTATAGTTTGAGATAACGGTTATACCATTTTCATTGGTATCGAGCTGTTGTTTTTGGGTTTCTTTTACAATGCGCCCCATAACATCGCGCTCTAGAAGTATACATACGTTTTGGTTGGTAGCTTCTACAAGTAATCCATTTTTATTGTAGGTATAAGTTTCCCAGGTGCCGTCATGATAATCGGCTCTGGTAATGCGTCCTAGTGCATCCTGCTCGTATTCGGTAAATTTTCCTCCTCCGTGGTCAATTCGGGTTACTTCTCCAGCCAGGTTTCGGTTGTATCTTTTTGTTATACCATCAAAAGCAGTTTCTTTTATAATATAGCCCGCTTTGTTGCGGGTAAAATAATAGGCTTCGTGGTCTTCGTTTTGAATCCCTGTAAGCTGCTCCATCTTGTCGTAATCAAAACGAACTTTTACGCCGTTTTGTTCACGCGTGGCAAGGCTTCCCAGCGGGGTATAGGTAAATTTTATATTGTTTTTATTGTCTTTTAAGGCAACTACATCATCATAACTATCATAGGCAAATTCTACAATATTGCTGTCTTTTTCAGTAATTTTCTGTACTCTGTCCAGCGCGTCATAGCTGAAATAGTCTGCCATTTGCATTGGGGTATAGATTGCCCATACACGCCCGCGATGATCATACTCCCAGGATTTTAGTTTTTGGTCGTTCTCACGCCATTCTATCAGGTTGTACTGCTCGTCGTAAACCAGTTCTAATTCATTATTGTTTTTGGCAACACTTGACAAAAGTCCGTTTTCATAATAATTAAAATGAGTGCTGGTTTTATCCGGGGCAATTATGGTTTTAAGCTGGTGCGGCTTTTGGTCTTTGTACAAATAAATGGTTTTGTTTCCCTCAGGATCAATGGCAATCGATGGGCGATTTTCGTCATCATAAAGCATCATTTCTTCTGTTCCGTCAGGATATGTGGTGCTTATTTTATTACCCTTATCATCATAATTGAATCCCAGAATACGCCCTTCCTGATCGATCTCGCGATACAGCTCCATAAACTCGGTATAGTCGTAAAATACGCTATTGCCCATTGGATCTTTTACCTGTGTTACGAGTTGGTTGGGTTCGTAATAATAGGTAGTTACTGCTCCATTGGCATCGGTCACCAGATTATACCCTTCAGAAGTATGGTATTCAATCCAGCCTTCCTGCCAGCCACCATCGCCCCAGGTATGTACACAACGGTTTTCTGAATCGTATTCCCAATAAAAAGCCTGACCGTTACGATCCGTTTTTTTCACCATAAGGTGATTTTGGTATTCGATAACCGTTGGTTTTCCCAAAGCATCTACAATGGCAATCATGTTTTGATTTTCATCGTATTCATACCTAATCAGTCGTTCGTTTTGCTCTGGACCAACAAGCTCTAAACTGTGTATAAGTCCATCTTGGGTATTTACTTTTATGGTTCTGCCTGAAGCATCTGTAATACTGTTTAAGAAATATCCGTTAAATTTAAAAACGATGTTTATTCCATCGTGATTGGCTATTTTTGTAAGCTGGTATTTTTTACCGTCAAAAAGGGTAAAATCATAAAAAAGTTTACTTTTATGATCGTAGGCCTGATAACCGTCTGCGGTTCTTTTCAGGGTTGTTTTTTCTTCACGCAGGTAAAACTCTTCTTCCGGCATTAAGGCAGGAAACCCTACCAGTCTTCCATCATCCATACGAAGTCCTAAAGCTTCTTCTTCTGGGTATAATTCTACCGCTCTGTCGTATACGCAGTGTACACCATGACCAAGCCAGCCGACGTAATCAGAATCGGAATACCAATTTCGTTCCCAATTTAGAGGTAATGGACTTGTAATGTCAAAATCGCAACCTTCGTAAATTACGGCTCCATTGATCAGATTTATAGGTTCAAACCCAAATTTACACAGGATTTTTTTAAGTCCAGCCGGACATTTACCACTAAGGTTAAATTTTTTAACAAGTCCTCTTAATTTTTTTAAGAGTGTACTAAATCCTATACTAGCCGCCAGGCCTGTAAGCATTCCTCCCCAATCGGGCGGATAAGGCCCTCCAACCATTACGGGTTTTCCGGTAGGAATAGGCAAGGAAAATGATGTCGGGGCAAAAAGGGTTGGGGCAAACGGTAACATTTTCTTGCCTATTTTGGTTTTACCTAAAGACATCGATAACGGAATCCCGATATCGTTACAAGTCATAAGCATATGCCCTTTGGGACTCATTCTGGTACTATCTGAAAAAACAGTTTGAGAGGCGAAAAAGTTCATACTTTCGTGACCAATAATTGGCATCATCAGCCAGGGTGGTGTAAAAAGCGGAATATGTTGTAAAGGAATAATAACACCTCCTGTATCTGAATTTCCGCGTTTAAAACCATTAACATGTACAGTAGTACCCAAAAACGGAATATAATCGGCAGGATCAATAACAATACCTATATAAGGATGGAATGGATTAAAAGGCGGCAAAGTCGTGAAATGGATGTCTATACCCACGACAATAGTCAAATGATTATCGGTTAATAACATAATTAATAGGTATTGCTTAATTGATATTCCTTCTGTATTTGTTTTGCAATCTGTTTTGGATTGTCTTTCCAGTTTTTTCCAAAAATGCTTACCATTCTATTGGCAATAGCTTCTTTTTCTGCATAGGCTATTTTTGGATCGTTCTCCAGATAGCTATTGGCAATAAAAGTGAAATTGATTATTTTCAGGATTTCATCTGTTAAGGCATATCCATACTCAAAAGCATCATTCAGAATTATTGTATACTGACCATCGCGCCTTTTTGCTGCCAGTAACAAAGCATAATTATACCCGTTTATGACCTGCATTTCCTGCCCTACTTCTTTTGCAATTGTGACTTGCTTTAAAAAATACTGAATGGCCAGATCCGAATTTCCGGTAATACTGTAATGTGAACCTTTATAAGACAATAATTGTAACAGAATCCCTGCTATATCCTCTTTCTCTTTATAAAAAGGGGTGGTTATTTTTATTCCTTTATCCAGTAATTCATGAATAAGGTCTTTTTCGTCTTTAAACTGAAATAAAAAACTGGCATAAATAAGATAAGATGAAGCCCAAAAACTGGTTTCGCCTGTGCTTTTGCTTATATCGATAAGCTCATTGCCCAATTTTTTTACTTTTTCCTGTTTTTTATCTTTTGCTGCTTCACCAATCTCAAACAGGCATTTTCTATAGCGTACCTGTGGATCGTTGGGATTTCCTTGTGTTGCAATTTCTTTGTAGGCTTTGTTTATTTCCTGATCCGGAATTTCTATTACAGTTCCTTTTTCTTTAACGGAATTAATTAGTTTACTGTACAGTTTTCTTTCTTTATAATCCAGAAATAAGAATCCTATATCTTCCGGCAATAAGACTGCAAGCTCTTTTATACTTTCTAGTAACATTTCCGGATCGTTGGCTTTTTTTATCAAAAAACTAACGATTAACAGGTTATCCCTTTTTGCCTCAAATTTTTTGAAACTTGTAAGCATTTTAATATACAAATCTTTAAGATTTTCAATGCTTAATTTGTCAATTTCCGGCAATACTTGTTTAAAAAACTCAAAATCATCCCATTTCCAACCGGGATTTTTTTTCAGGTCTTCTTCAAAAGTCAGTATCCATTGTTCTATGATGGTGATGTAAAAATCTTTTTTATCATAAAAATCAATCACAAAAGCAACAAACGAATCTTCTGATTTACCATAAACAGAAGATTCTAAGCGAATAAAAGCATCCAGCAAAGGAAAATCTTCTGTTGAACAAACCATACTGAAAATTTGTGCTTTCGGTTTGGCTGTTCTGGTTTTATTCCAAATTTTTTGAATATTTTCGACCTTTACAGCAATAGGATTATGAGCATTATTCATTTTTGCTTTTAATTTAAATTTACAACTCCACCTTTTACATTTGTCATTGTTTTACCGTCAATGTCAACAATTGTTCCTTCTGCCAGAATGGTATTTTTTCCTTTTATATTGATACTTGGTGCTTCATCTGTAATCTGAGTATCACTTTTTTGCGTAATTTCATCAGTTCCTACAACAAGAACTTTTTTACTGTCAACGTTTACTTCATTTATTCCGCTGATATTTACTTTTTCTTCAGCAATAAGATTTATTTCTTTAGACTGTACATCAATCTTATTTGGCGCATAAATTGTCATTGTTCCGTCACCGTTCAACATTATCATATTTCCACTTGGGTCTGTAGCCGTAAAGGTGTTTTTTTCTTCATCCAAAACAAGTGAAGTTCCTCCTCTTGTGGCAAAACTTCTTTTGTTGTTATCTGTTCCACCGCCGCCGCCGCTTTTTCCATGGAAAACACTTCCTAAAATAAACGGTCTGTTAGGATCTCCGTAACGAAAGTGTACCATAACATGATCCCCGACATCGGGAATAAATACCATTCCGCGGTTGGTTCCAACTTTAGCACTACTACCTGCGTCAGGAGTCATAACACGCAACCAGGCTGTTTTCATTTGAGTACCTTGCTGCCAAAGCATTTGTACTCTAATTCGTCCTTTGTTTTTTGGGTCTGTATTGCTCTCTACAACTGCTTGTTGTGTCTGAGCAATTGGATACGCAACATCCGGTTCCGGTAAGCTTAGTACTTTTGAAGGTATTGCTCTGAAATTATTTTCATACTCTCCCAAATGATTGGCATAATGACTAATTTCTGTGATGAAATAAGAGCCAACTTCTTGTGTCATCATGTTCGTATTTTCCAGAACACTCGATTGTATGTTCACAATACTTCCTATTCTTAATTTTGAATTTTTTGTAGTGGCCGTTACATAATTGGTATCAGCCGCAGCGCTTTCCTGTTTCTTTTTCAGGAAGGATTCCAATACTAGATCATCACCAGTACTCACAATACCATGTGTATATGCCGGAGTTGTAAATACTTCCTTTGAAGCACTAAAGGCTTCATTACCTAATTTTGGTAAACCTCCAACGGTATCCTTAGATTTTGCTGTGTAGCGTTTATCGGCACTTTCATTGTAGGTAAAAGCACTAAATTTGTTCGGAACTGCTTGTACGGCAATTTTTAATTTCGAAATATCACTATCATAAGTTAAAGATATTGGAGCATCTAAACTTTTAGGTTTTCCAAAAATTAATTTTTCTCCATCATAATACAACCACTCATTGTATTGTTTGGCCAAGCGTTGAATGAATTGAAAATCAGTTTCCAGATATTGATTCTGATAATCCATCTTACTGGTATATTCAGGGCTTATATCATTTTGCAATTGCTCTCCTGCTCCATTTTTTACAACCTCTTTTATAATATCTTTTAAGCCCGATTCTTCCCAGGAATGTAACTTTTCACCCGATTCTAACAATATCGTTTTAGAATACCCCGATACAATAATTTGATTCCCGGAATGCCCCATTTCCTGATCAAAAGTGATGTTAGTAATAACACCCAAAAAGTTGTTTTTATCATTGAGTACAATATGCACCACTTTACCTAACCAACCCTGGGCATTTTCAAGGGTATACGCCAAAGGGCTTTCAACTGCTGTATGGGGCACGTAGATCTGAAACTGATGGTGTGTATTGATTTTTTGCATCAGTTTGATATAGGTAAAATGACTGATTTTTTTCGAATCGATTCCAAAAATTATTGTAGGTGGTGTCATAGTTTATTTTTAAAATTTAATTTTTCTAACTTTGTCTTTACTCTCTTTCTGATATGGTTTTATAAGCTTTTAAAGCAACCTATTAGCCTTCAGGCCCTCTTAAAACAGTTAATTTTAATATTAAAATCAGTGTAGTGAACACTATAATAAAAGTTCCAAATACCTTATAGTAATTAGTTTTACCTGAAACCGGACTCTTAAGAAAAAAAATAATTATCGCGATCAATAGAACTAAACTATTGAAGATCAAATAATATAAATCTCCTAAGCCGTTTCCAAAGCTTAAATAACCATTTAGGCAACCTGCTAACAGTATTACAGAAAAGATTAAATAAAAATAAAACAGAACGTTATATGTATTTCTCATGCTTACTATTTTATAGGAGTGAGTTTTATTTTCTTTAATTGAATGACTTTATCGATAGCCTCCGGGTGTTCGACATCAAATGAGTGAGCTTCCATAGGTCTAGTCACTATATCTTCCGTTTCTTTCCCCCAACGATCTCTTCTTATCATTTTCTTTTTATAATATTGATCGACATCGACTTCTACATTTTTGGTTTTATCTGAATTAGTAAAATAATCATCACCTGCCAAACCTCCCGAAACACCATCAATATCATTCCATAAGGCAATGTGATCATTTATACCTTTATGATTTTTAGGATTTTCGACATCTAAATTTCCATTATAAGCGGGTGTCGCAATAGTGATAACATTTACTTTTTGTCCTGTTATTCTGTAAATAATATCAGCGGCCTGTATGGCTACGTTTCCACCATGACTATGTCCTACAAGAGTTATTTCCTCATCATCTTCATGTCTGGCGACCACATATTTAGCTAAATTTTGTGCAGCAACCCCCCTATCCTTTTTATTGTTAGTCAAAGGGGCATTCCAATTAAAATCACTATCGTATGAAGTTTCGTTTGCCAGCTTTAGTATACTGCCAATTATTTTTAAATTCCATCTTTTCGAATTAGAACTGGTTCCGTGTATAAAAAAAACTTTTCCTTTATTTTGCTTGATCTCAAAAGGTGAAACAGTGGATGTTTTTGAATAAGGAAAGTAGTTTAAACTTTCTTTTTCTTGTGGATCCATTACAAAAAAGTCATCAGATTTAAATCCTGATTCTCTCTTATTAATCTTTTTTGCCAATACATCGGTATTTTCCCAATCATTTGCATTAAACCCTTCAACATCTAAAAATGCTGCTTTTTTTTGTTCGGGTATGTATGATTCAAATTTTAATGATCTAAACATAAATAGGCAAATTAATTATGGTATAATTTGATACTCGTAAAATGATATATCGTTTTACTATCTACTGCAAAAATTATTTTCGGTGGTGTCATAAATATCTTTTTAATATTATAAATACTGCGTTATTATTTTCTAAAGATGACTTTCTTATTACACATCATCATTGAATATGGGTTCTTTTTTTTAATTATATCATATAATAATTTGTTTCACACCTAGTATTAAATACATTATTTTATCATCATTAACTTATCCAGATGCTATATTTATTTTCAATTATATATTTCCCATTCTTTTTGGAAGATAAAATTGCTTTAGAATTTGCATAATATTTTTGTTTTCTTCACTAAGCTTTTAATTACATTTTAGCATCACTCACTAGTTATTTTGCATATTAAATCTGCAGACAAGCTACTAACTTATTAACATTTACTGATTTTTAATGGGCGCATTTCAGGCTCATTTTGCAAATTATCTTTGAAAAACCATTTGTCATCTTTCTTTTCTAAATATTTTTTTATTTCAAATAATGGCACTTTGGCTGATGGAGAATCAAAAATTCTTTCATCAATATTGAATTGTTTCAATTCTGCCCATTTTCCTTTACATAAAGAATAAATTTTGCAACTATTCAAATTACTAAAATCAAGATTATCTACTACAACAGCAACTTCATCTTTACCATCCAAATTATTATCTCCTATATTTAATAAACAATAAAGCCCCAATGCTTCTCCCAAGTGTAATGTGTCTCTATTAGAGTTGTTAAAGGAAATATATAAATCTGAATCTTGCCTGGAAAACCATTTTATAACTTCTTCCCAATCATTTTTTATAGGGTCTGGAGCAATTTCAATTTCTTCTTTTTTTAGTTTTGAAAAGTTATGTTCGAAAATGGTATCTTTTTTACCATCACCATCAAAATCGCCAATACAAAATGTTTTTTTGAGTTTATAAAAGGATTTTTTTTCGATAGTATCTCTTAAAACATCAATACTATAATCAGATTTTGCTTTTAAATTATTTAATTTATTATCTATTTTTGAACAACCTATGCATAATACCCACATTAAAGTTTGAAATAATCTCATAAAATAATTTGAAAAATTATCAAAAGCGTCCACTTTATCTAAAAGATGTTAATTAAATTACCAAACAGCTTATAATTTTATTACGATATAAAAAATAGCACTGCCAAGCAACCAAGGTCCAAAAAAAAGCAAATTGGAAAACATTAACTCCTTCTTGGTTACAATGTATTCATGGTTAGTGTTTTCATGCGACCATTTACGCCATTTTTGAGCAAAAAGGATTGTGGGTTTTATATGTAATTGTGCAAAGTCTTTAAAAAATAAATTCGTCAATAAACGAAAGCAAATAATATAAAATAACGAAAAGCCAGCTGTTAAACAATTATAAAAATTACTATCAGTTATCACCTTCAATATAATATTTAAAACAAAAATAAAAAGACCTATAATCCCATACAGCGAAAATAAATTCTGGTTTAAAATTTTTTGTGAATCGCTATAAAACCAAGACCACGAACCAAGACCGATAAAAAATGAAAACAATGTAAAATCAAAAGAACTTTTATAATAGGTAAGTAACGCCAGAAGATATATCGCAATAATAATGGCAAAAATTATTAAATATGGCACTAGCTCAGCTATATCCTCTTTTCTTTTCTTCAAAATAGTTTGCTTACAAGTTTCATGTTCTTCAACACTGTATTTTTTGTATTCCATTTTTTCAGAATTTGAAGAAGCTAATTTTAAACATAAATAATTAAGTGTTAGCTATCATTCTTTTGAAGATTAATGTCCAAACTGATTTTATATCTCTATTAAAACAAGAAGCGGTAAGATTACCGCCTCCTGGTTTAATGAAAAAAATTAGATTTTAGCCCAATTGTTATCTAATGTTGCATTACCTAATGTAATTTTTTCTGCTGAGAAAGTGATCTCAGTAGTCATTGGAGTTTCTGCTAGAGCATCTAATTGCTCGCTGAAGAATACGATGAAAGCATTTTCAAAAGAAAGTTCTTTCATTACTTGCTCAGAGTCAGCTTTGAAAAATTTTACTTTTCCGCTTACTGGTTTGTGCTGGCTGTTTACTGCCTGCTCAATAACAGTTGTATTATCTGTAGATTTTACTCTTAGGTTTAATCTACCTCCTTTAATTTCAGATGAAACAGCTCCTTTACCGTCAGTATGTCTTAACATATCAACTTTTGAAAATAATACTTGGTACTCGTTTCCTTCGAATTCTAAAATTGCTTTAAATGCCATAATAAAAATAATTAAGTTGTTAAAAAATGTTTTTTTTAGAATCCTCTCTATTTTGTATGACTAGTATTAACAAAAAAAAGAGGTATTCTACATGATTTTAGAATACCTCTTTTTGCACTAACGTACTTTTTTAATTGCTTCTTGTAGGAAGATGAGGGTGATTCGCAATCAATAATTTGTACGAATATACAAATATAAATTAAACAAACAACTCAATTCGTAATCTTTTTCATAAAAATAACGCGCAAAAAACAAAAACCATTAATTCAAAAATGTAAGAATCAGCATTTACTGGGGCTAACGAAAATTTGTGTTAAATTTTGGCATCAAAGTATTAGGCTAAAAAAAATATATTCACTTGTTATTTTTTATTTTTTCATGAATTTATCCAGTTCTCCGGATTCATAGAAATTACAACAGTTACAAAAAAATAATATTTTTATCTCCTGATTTAAAATTCAAGATCTTTTCTTTCTATTTTTAATAATTTAATAATCTCTTCAAGATTATTAGGCTTCTGACTAATATCCAGAATTTTTAGTTTTGATTGATACTTTACAAAATGAGATGTTTTTACTATTGAGTTTTGAGTGTAATTACCAGATATTGAATCAAATAAAGTTTTTTTATTTTTATAGAGTTCTGCACTAGAACTGCTACGCTCATTTTTTTCATCTTCAATAGAATATATGGTGTATGTTTTATTCTCTTTTACCAATACTTTATTAAATCTATTATTACTTGAAATACTTTGTAATTCTCCATTCTTTTTATACTCATAAATCATTTTATACTCGAAAAATTGATTATCAGTTTGGTAATTTCTGTTTTTGACTTTTGCTGATATAATTCTAAACAAATTATTCTCTTTTTGGTTTCTCCAATTTTTATTCAATGGTTCAAGTGATTGAGAATAATCTCCGTATCCATCTTTTAAAAAGAAAGCCAAATCCAAAATTGAATTTTCAATCAGTATTTTTTGCTTTAGAAATTTATAATACTCATCGTTAACATTATATATATCGTTTTCAACTTTAACATTATTATTATTGTCGAAAATAACTTTTATATTTTGATCAGATTCTGAACAAGTAAAAACGACAGAATCAATATTTTTGTTTTTTACCCAATAAGAAAACAACTGTGGTTTTTCTGTCAAGTCTGAATTTAACTGATAAACAGTTGTAGTATCATTATTTTTAGAAAAAATACCAATGAAATTCCTAATATCTTTCTCCTCATTACCATTTAATCCTTTCTCGATGTTGATTTCTTTTGCAAAAGCTAATGTATAGTTTGAATTAATTTTTTCAGAATTTGAAATACAAAAAGATAAAGTAAGACCACTTAGAATTACTAAAATAAATATTTTTTTCATAATCATTTTTTTGCGGCAATTTCACTTGTTAGTCTTGTTTTCGTCTTTTTCCAAAAGATACTTTTCCCAGCACTTATAGTACCTGAAATTCCATAAGTTTCATTAACACCTGTTTCATAATAAAAGTTTCCAGATTTCCAATAATCTTGATTTTTAAAATCGCTTGCCGGTATTTCATACTTAATTTTAGAAGGAACATCTACCTCTTCGAATATTGGTTTACCATCTTTTCCTAGTAACGGTTTTTTATCAGTACCTAATACTTTTCTCTTTTCCTTTTTTGTAATATGTTCATGTGTACCTTCATCATTTTTTTTATCATGATTACCCTTATCTCCATATTTTGTAGACGAACCATTTGCTGCTAAAAATGCGTCGTATACATCTTTTGGAATTTCAATAAACTTATATTCATCAAATTTATTTTGCCCAAGTTTATTATACGGATTTCTTTCCGAATTACCCCATGCAAGAAAATCTGTACCATCCCAAAATTCTGCCCCTTTAGTTAAATCATCTTCTCCATTTAATATATAAAAAAGTGACTGTCTAGTCAATTTAGATTTTTCATCATTTTTTGTTTCTTTCAATTCTTTTTTATCTCCTACAGATGAGTAAGCTGTTGCCAATAGTTGTTTCCATTTTATTTTTAATTTTTTAGAACGATTAAAACTAGTGTAAGCAATACACTTTAATTCTTTCAAATCATTCTCACCAGCTTCCATTTTTACAACGTAGGCTATATAGCAAAAATTTGAGTGCGTTATATTTTCATCATTTTCTTTCAATAATTTTATATCATTGTAAGTTGTAATATCTTTTCCATCTTTATCTTTTTGTGTAGACTTACCTGTACAAGTATAAACGTCTGTATTGTTTCCTAAATTTTCAGCTTCGTTAACCTTTCCTTCAAAAGTACCATCTGTGTTGTAGAAATAACCGTTCACATTTACAATTTCCGCATTTGGCACAGGCGCTCCCGTAGTATCAAGATTTGTAATTTCATTTCGTTGCCCACAATCAGTGATTTTAATATCAACGCCTCCGTATTCACATTTTATGGTACTTCTTAAGAGTATGGCAAGTTCGTCCTGAAAATATACTGTACCGGGATTTTTCCAGTCAGCAAGTTTTATTACCGAAGCGCATGGACTAGAACTTTGAGGGCTCTTTTTGCAATTTCCTTTAAAAATCAGACTTTTTTTGTCTTTCTCAACTACTGTAGCGGTTCGTTTATCTTGTGTACTTGGAGTATCGTAATTTACCTTTAAATCACCTGCAGGCACTGTACACATATCGCATTTAAGTTTGGCTCCATCAATAACAAGTTTTAAACCATCCTCAGCTGCTTCTTTTTCTTCGCGTGCTTTTCGTTTTAAAGTATTATCTGGTTTTGCCATTAAATGATTGTTTTATTAATGTTGTACAAAATGGTCGATTTTTCTTTTTCTACTTCTAATGTTGCCAATTCTATTTGGTTGTTTCGATATTCGATACTTCCCTCATATTTTATGGCATCATTATTCTCGGCGGGTATTCCTGTTATAAGATAGGTATCGAATTTTTCATCTTTTGGGTAAAAACACTCTGTCATCAAAGTGTTGCCGCAATCTATTGTTCTTTTTTTTCGCTCAACAGGATAAGATTTTTTGTATAAGCTTGAAAAATATAACCCAAACATTCTATAATCAGAAAAAAAGGAAATTAATTTTTGCTCCTCTTTTATTATATTACTTATATCCTGCATATATGATTCTGCAGCAGAGCCTACATTATCTATGGAAAGCGTGGTACGAATAACTTCCCAACGTTTACCCAATATCTCAAAGTTTACTATTTTGATTATTTTACCAAAATCGTTTATTTCAAGTTCTACTTCATCAAAAACAGCTGCCGCTCTTTTTAGAAAAATAATATTCTCTACAGATAGATTACTTGTTGTTTCAATATTATTTAGAAATATCTGAAACAACATGTCATTCCCGTTTTGCTTATATCTTGTAATGCTAATCTGTCTTATAAAACGTATTTTTTTTATCTTTTTGGGATTTGAAAAATCTGTTGTTACGGTTTCAAATACAAATTCATTTATTTTATCAAGCTCAGGTAAATTAATCTCGTAATCTAAATAATTCATGCTTTAATGTATTTTTCTTTTTCTGCCTTCATTAGGCTGCATACCAAACCAATCTCTTGTTGAAGACCAATGCAAGTACTCGTTTCTTAATTTCCTCAACATGGTCTGAGAATTGTAGCCTACAACAGTAACTCCGGGTAAATCTATAGTTCTCATTTCGGGCTCTTCTGCAACAGCTACTTCTTTATCAATTTCTTGTGGTATTTTAAGCGTACCAAAATCTAAATTAGGTTTATATTGATCTACTCTTAAGTTGTCGGTTACTTTTTTTAATCCTTCGTATTCGTAAGTATGATCTTTTAGTTTTCGTTCTATATTATCTAATTCAGTTTGTAATTTCTGTTTTTCTATTTTTTCAAGCCTTTTCTTTTCAATTTCTTCATCACAGATAAAATCCCATTCTTTTACCTTATTAGTTTCATCCATCGCATAAGGCGTCAGGTAGCTTTCTACATCTGTTAAAAAATCATCCAATGGGAATTTTTCACTTGTTTTTTCTTTAAAATTCTTATCCATTTCAGTACTTCTGGCATACTCTTCCATAAAATGAAGTGGGATATAACTGTACTCTTTTTTTACCCCTTCATACTGATCATCTGTTCCCTCTATTTTTTTACCGCGTATTCCTGTAAGTTTACTATAAGGAGGAAAACTCCACTGAATATTGATTTCGATTTGTTCTTCGTGATACCAATATTGTCTTATCAAATCTCCTCGCAGAGCGTCTAATCCCATTCGATCATAAGAAATAGTTTCGGGAAGAACAGAAACGTAGTTACGATCTTTCATCTGGGTTCCTATTTCATCTATAACCTCTTTCTCGGTCATATAAGCTCCTCCAATATCACAATGCACTCCTGGAAAATTTTTCTCTATATATTTACCCGGTATTTGCTTGATTCTTGTGAGTGCAAAATTTTGGCGATGTTCATCTTTGGCAGTAAAATGAACTACTTTTTGGCAGTATAAATTATTAAGATGCAGTTCTGCAATATCATCATTAAAATGTGTAGACCAGGCTTCTTTAATTAGTTTTCCTCCCTCATCTTTCAGATTCCCATAATCATCATAATGATCCCGAACATTGTTTTGCTCAAAGTAAGACGAAACCGTATCATAAACACCTACAAATCTTACTATTATTTCTACATCTTTTAAATCATCAAATTCAAGTCTGGTTTTTTTTAGCAGACTATATCCCAAATGTCCCATTTTAGGCAATTGATCCTGAATTAAATAACTGTTGTCGATTTCGTAATTATCAGCATCTACAAAGGCAGTACGCATCTTCTGAATACGTACTCTTCCTGTTTCTGAATATGGAGATTCCTGATATTCTACTCCGCAAGGAATTTCTTTTTGCACGGCTTTTTTATATGCTTCATCCAGATTTACTTCATAAACCAGATTTCTCGCAGTAGCTGCACCACGACTAAAACCAAAAACATCGAGTGTGATTTGGGTTAGAACAGTGTTCTCATTCCCTTTTTCCATCTTTTTAGCTATTTTATCTGCAATTTGTTCACAAGCATTACGAACTCTGGCACGTATACCTGTCTGCCCAGATCCAAAAGCAAAACCATCCTGACTGTCACGTGTTAAATAATCTGTTCCCATACCTGGTACATAAATCGCATATTCTTTTTGTTCACAGCATTGCCACATACGTGCTACATTTGTATAGTCATTACTGTAACTATTATCTGTTCCCATTCTGTCCAGACCAAACTCATTTAGAGGCACTCTGTACGATGCTACAAGATATTTATCTCTTTCAGGAATAGCTTTAAACTCAACTTGTTCTGCTGGTGTTTTGTCTTTCTTTGAGAGAAGTTCTTCTATTCGACCTTTGTTCTTTATTTTTTTATATGCTTTAGAATCTTCCGATTCCAATTCAGAATTCCCTTTAGAGTAATCAACCTTACCGTTTTTATCAACACCACGACTATGTTTATTACGCATATCAGTATTGTCCTTATTATTAAGGGTACCGTCTATAAATATTCCAAAAGTAAGATGCAGTTCATCTTTTTTTATATCGTCTTTACTTGCTCCTGTATTGTATACAAATGTTTTCCCCATAACAACTATTCTTTTTTATACTTTTTTGTTAATGAACGTGATTCAAAAACTTCAAGTTTATTGTTTTTTAATGGCTTAGTAGTAATTCCGTTTTTAAGTGTTATGCCCAAGTATTCGCTACCTGGATTTATTCTAACCTCTAAGTCTATTTTTGCTTCTGGATTTTTTTTGTTTAGCTCCTTAAAAGCCTCAAAAATTTCTTTCTCATCAAAGTAAATATTCCCTGCATAACCTTGTCCTGTTTTATCCAGCCATCCAATATATAATCCTCTGGGTATAGCTCTTTCCTTATAAAGATTATCTGTAATTTCATTATCTAATAATGTTTCAGCCTCACCATTAAACATATCAAATGATAAAATATCATTCAATTCTCCTTCTCTTACAAACTCAAAAGTGGGTCTCCAATTATATTTTATACGGTAACTATCCCAAAGTCCAAATGGAATAGGTTTATTTTTATTGGCTTCCTGAACCTCCGGGGCTATAATTTTAGGATTTTTTAAAGTTCGTACTCTGTCTTCAGGGTCAAACAACAAGCGTTCATGACTATCAAGCGATGCTATTTCTTTAGAGCTAATTACTGCTTTATTACCCTGATAACGACCAATTTCTACTTGTCTGCCTCCATTTTGCAGCCATACCACAACTATACCTCCGGGGGCAAAGCCAACAGTAATTGTGTCATAAGTTATCATTACTTTACCTCTTTTTCTAACACTACTCTGAAAGCCTTCATTAAATAGTTTTACCATTTTTTGATAATCTAGCTCAGTATTTATATGATACATCACATCTTCTACATAAGAATACCATGTACAGTTTAGTCTTTGAGGAATAGGCTTTTCGCCCTGACTCATACCTGATGAATTTTCGCCCCAATTTCCTATACCTGTGGTTGTACCAAAACCAAATATACTGGTGGTACTGTTTGGCTCTTCATTTACTCCATTTGATACTAATGGCCCTTCAAGCCAGCCTCTATAAACCTGTATTGGATATCCTTCGGGGCAGCTTAAGCCCTCTTGCCATTTAAAATTTGTTTCCATACCAGTAAGAGTATCTTGCTTGCTAAGTTTATTAATTGGTTTATTGGTTTCTTTTTTTTCCTGACAAGAACTTATTAAAGTATTTGTTACCAGAAAGAGTAGTAAATAAAGGGCTGTTTTTTTCATGCTTTTTAAATTTTGCGTATGAACCTTGATGTTTGTAACGTACTCAAATATCAACTAACAATCAACATTTTAAATCACCTATTTTACAATGAGTTAAAATGTGCATTTTCTATTTATTCATCGCATTTTTAGCGTAATAATTTTGAAATATCTTTTTAAAATCAGTTAGACTCTGAATTTCCGATTTTATTATTTTCTCCTTGCTATAAATCTCATATTTCCCAGTTAAATCATCTTTCTTTTTCCAAATAATTCCAGATTCTATCTTTCCTCCTTCATTGGTTTTTAAATATGCTGTAATGGGTGGCATGTGTTTTTCTGCATAGCTTCCCATATAAACTTTATAAAGAGCATCTCCATTTGAGAAAAAATCAGCTATAGAACTGAAAACAGAATCTATAGTTGTTAAATCTGATATATAATGCATGCTATTAAAAAGCTTGATCATACTATCATCAAAATTCTCATCAAGATTTTCATAGCTAAATTTATTAATAGAACTTTCTATTTTATTATTCACTAATAAACTGTAAATAGTATTATTTATTGGCAAATTATTTAATTCAAAATCTATCGCTTCGGAATATGCTACAATTTTGTTCTTATATGATAGCTCCCGAATTTGCATTTTATTCTTAAAATAAATTTTAATTACGGCATCTGATTTCTCACCATTTCTAATGGTAATTGTATCGCTTTTTTTAACAAAAGTTGATACCTTCCCAGAATTAACAGTATACATTTCGACAGTAAAACTTTCAAGATTTCCACTGATATATTTTTTTGATAGAGTGCCACTCTCTATTTCTACCTTTTGTATATTTTCTTCTTGTCCAAAGGAGAAGGAACTGATAAATAATAAAAGAAAAAGCAATATATGTTTCATTTTGTACAAAAAATTATGTTTCATTTCTCTTAATGTTCTGAATGGTATTATCTCAAATTGATTTTTAGCTTAATTTTGTTTACCTATCAAAAAGCATACTCCAAATGTAACTGCAATTAGTGCTGTAAAAGCAAAGACTGTATTATCAAGAAAAATTTCTAAAACATCATTCTTAAAATCAATCAAATTATAGCCTCCTTGTTTATCTGCACTCAGCGTTAGCATTGCAAAAGCAATAGTTATATACTCCAAAATTATTGTAAGTGCTATGTATACTATAATATTTTTAAATATTTTTGTTGAAGAAACAATAATATTTAAAATAGGTGACCAGGCGAAAGCAATACCAAATACTATAGGAGTTATTAATAAAAGAAATAAGCCACCATAACCCATATTATTTGGCATAAAAAAAAACAATCCTATTATATAAGCTAGCATTGTACAAAATGCTGTGAACAAAATATGTATGAATTTCATTTCTATTTTTAGATTATTTACCCCTTATTCACTTTTGCATCAACAGCACCTAATACTTTTGAAATTCCTGAACTTTTAATCAGAATATCTCCGCCTATGGCCTTGTGGGTTGTTGTAGCGGTAACTTTGTTTAAATCACCATTGATCTTTACCGTTTTATCTCCCGATACTTTTTGCTCATACATATGCGTAATCAGTTTATGCAGTTCTGTTGTATCTATAGTATTGTTTTTTCCAATTTTCAGGTCGTTGTTTCCGTCAATAGTTGTTTTTTTGTTACCTCCTACGGCTACAGTCATGTTTTTACCAACTGTAATATCAAGATTATCTCCAACGTTTATGGTCATATTCTTAGGTGCATTTACGGTAATATTTCCCTCACCATCCAAATAAATACTATTATCTGATGGGTCTTTAATTAAGATACTTTTCTGCGTATCATCAAAAGTGATGGTGCTACCGCAGCGCGTAAAAAAGCTTTTAATATGATTGTCCAGTTTTCCGCCTTCTCCTGTTTTTCCGTTAAAAATACTTCCTATCACATATGGTCTGTTAGGATCATTATAACGAAAACTAACCATTACATGATCTCCAACCTCCGGAATCGTAACCCAGCCACGGTTCTTACTTACCACATCGCTGGTTCCGGCATTAGGAGTTAATACATACAACCAAGGCGTACGGGATTGCTGCTTTTTTTGCCAAAGTAATTCTACACGAACCCTTCCATTTCCGCTAGGATCATCATTTGCTAACACCACAGCTCTTTGTTCTTGAGCTGCCGGCATGCTCACTTCTGGTTCTGGCAGTTTCTTTATTTTAGATGGCAGTGCTTTAAAGCTATTTTCGTACTCCCCTATTTCAGTGGCTTTATGTGTGATTTCAGTAATAATATAAGATCCAATTTCATTTGAATCATAATGTACTTTTGAACTATCCAGTCCTTTTTTAAAGACATCAGATTTATCTAAAATCTGTTGTGCTTCAATATTTATAATAGAGCCTATTCGCAGTTTTGGATTACTACTTGTTGCTAAGATATAATTACCATCTGCAGCTGCGCTTTCTTGTTTCTTTTTTAAAATAGTTTCAAAATATACATCATCTCCAGTACTAAACTGACCAAATTCATACGAAGATGTATTGTATAATTTTCTTGAAGCTTCAAAGGCATCTTTACCTAATTTCGGTAATCCTTCTACTATATTGTCTCCTGTCTTAGCCTGATAGAGCTGATCGCTATTTTCATTATAAGTAAAACCACTGTATTGGTTTGGTTTTGCCGCTACAGAGATACTTAAATTAAATAAATCCTTGTTATAGATTAATTTAATAGGATTGTTTTGTTGTTTTGGTTTTCCTATAAATAATTTTTCTCCATCATAAAACAACCATTCATTATATTGTTTCGCTAATCGTTGGATATATCTAAAATCAGATTCCAGATATTGGGTTTGATATTCTATTTTTGAGGTAAATTCGGGATCAATTTCATATTGTAGTTGTTCTCCGGCTGCAGTCTGTATAACATCATGCACCATATCTTTTAAATTAAGATCTTCCCAGGAATTGAGCTTCTGACCTGCCTCTAATAAAATAGTTTTAGAATAACCTGAAATAACAATTTGACTACCTACATGTCCTAATTCTTGTTGGTAACGCACATTTGTTATAATTCCTAAGAAATTATTATGAGCATCTAGTCTAATGTGAAGCACTTTGCCAAGAGATTCCTGTGCGCTTTCCATTGTATAGGCTCTGGGTCTTTCTATTGCAGAATGTGGAATACTGATTGTAAACTCGTGATGAGTATTGATGGTTTGCTTTAAATCAATTTTAGTAAAATGAGAAACTTCTTTGCCGTCTATACCAAAGATTATTTTAGGAATCACCATAATATATTATACTTTTAAGTTTAATTTTTTTTTAAATTTTAACTTAAACAGATTATAGTCTAAAGTTCTCTTCTTAAAGTTCTTTACGCTGAATTCGATTTTAAGCTAAAAAAATATCATGTTCTAAAACAGAAATGATACTATTCAATGTTTTTTTGAAGAAATTCTAAAATAAAAAACAAGAAGTGGAAAATTTCCACTTCTTGTTTTGTCAATAAGGAAAAATTAGATTTTTGCCCAATTGTTGTCTAGTGTTGCATTACCCAATGTAATTTTTTCTGCAGAGAAAGTGATCTCAGTAGTCATTGGAGTTTCTGCTAAAGCGTCTAACTGCTCGCTGAAGAATACGATGAAAGCATTTTCAAAAGAAAGCTCTTTCATTACTTGCTCAGAATCAGCTTTGAAAAATTTTACTTTTCCGCTTACTGGTTTGTGCTGACTGTTTACTGCTTGCTCAATAACAGTTGTATTGTCAGTAGATTTTACTCTTAGGTTTAATCTACCTCCTTTAATTTCAGATGAAACGGCTCCTTTACCATCAGTGTGTCTTAACATTTCCACTTTTGAAAATAATACCTGATACTCGTTTCCTTCGAATTCTAAAATTGACTTAAATGCCATAATAAAAAATAATTAAGTTGTTAAAAAATGTTTTTTAGAATCCTCTTGATGTTGTCTGACTAGTATAGACAAAAAAAAGAGGTATTCCATAATGATTTTAGAATACCTCTTTTTTGTACTAAAGTACTTTTTTGATTTGCTTCTTGTATGAAGAGGAAGAGGACCCGCAATCAGTTATGTACGAATATACAAATAAAAACTAAACAAACTAATTTAATTAATAATATTTTTCGCAAAAATTAAAAAAATAAATCCTAAAAGCACAATTGTGATATGTAAGATAATTGTGTTTACTTGTGGCTGCAACGAGTTTATCTGTGTTTTAATATCTAAAGTCGCATTTGTATGAATATCATTTATTTTGTTTACTTGTTTTTGTAAAGAATCAATTGTTTTGTTTAAATACAAAATATTCTGATGCTGATTAGAAAACAGACGCTTTACTTCTTTATCTGACAAGGCTGCTTTTTTCTTAATAACTCCGGTTTTAGGTTCTTTCAGCGTTAACTCACTTACATCCTCAATTTTACCATTATTGACTTCAAAGCTGTTATTTAGTTTGTTTACTAAAAAAAAGATAAAAACAATATAAGAAAGTAAAAATGTTGGCAAGATATACTGAACAATTATCTCTATTGGTTTTGGTTTTGCCGCACTGTGAATATTGTTGATTGTGCTGTAATTAGTAAAAAAAATAGGCTCTTGTTTTTTCTCTTTATGCAATCTTTCGTTTTTAAATTTTTCTTCTAAATCTATAAGCTCAAAGCGGTCCAGGGAATAAAGCCCCAGATTTTCCGTCAATTTTTTATGATGCACCATCCAGTTGAGCACTTCTTCTATTTGATACTCCGTAATACCCGGGTCTTTAAGTCTCCACAAAATTTCTTTTTTTGTGAGTTCACATGGTTTTCCTTTGCTTTCAAAATAAAATAACTCTAAAATTATTTCATGCAAAGGTTTTGCTATTTCAATTGTATTCATAATCTCCATAATCGCTATTTTATAATAGAAGTTTCTTTGATATGTAATAATATTTCGTCTGAGATTCGTCATCAAAAACCTCAAAAGTATTATTGCGCTGCATTTTTTCCAGAACCTCAACCTTAGTATTTAAGGTTGTAAAAATGGTTCTGAACTCCTCAATTTTTTTCTTGTATTTTTTGATGTCCTTAATTCTTATTTGGTGCAACTCAGGGCTATTTACAAATACTCTAGTCTTGTAATAAAGCAAATCTGCCAAAGAACTTCTGTTTTTTATAGGTTCTGTTTGCTTGATTTTACTGGCAAACATTTTACATCTGTCTTTAAAATTGAAAATCTCAATTTTATCAATATTTGCGTTGGTATATTCTTTACTGACTAACTCTCTGTAGTTTTCAATAAGTTGTTTGATTTCACCGTCAGTAAGCAGAATATGTACCTTATTTTCTAAAGTACTATTAAGCGTATCTTTTGCGTTTATTACAAATGTTTCGCTTTTATAGTTTTTAGGTATTTCGGTACTTACGCTATCTTTTCGTGGATAATTTTGAATAAGGTTATTAATCGTATGACTTGGCTGGCTTCTTAAAAAGCTAAATTCATTTTTGTATTGTGTCAGCGATTTTAATAATACATTATTAGTTTTTATAGTTTTACTAATAACAGTGTCTATCGCTTTATTAATACTTTCCGGTGTTAGCTCATTGTTTAATTTAGGAAAAACGATACCTCCGTTAAAGTTACTTTTTAAAGGTGCATTGTAGATATAGTCATTGTCTGTATCGCCATTATATGTAAACTCATCATTTTTTGCGATCAGCTTCGGATCGACATAAAAGTTCTGAATATTTCTTTTATTAGCATTACTAGCCTCGCTCAAATACATTTTACTTTGTAGAATAAAATCCTGATTTTCAGAATCATTTTCGTTTCTAAAAATAATGTATAGTAATTTAGCATTGTTTTTTGCCAGATTGCTAAAACTATCCGGTAAGACATTATTTATGGATCCTTCTAAACCTGTCAGAATAAAAAAGTTATTCTCAAAATTAGTTTCTGAGCTCAGAAACTGACTAATATTTGTATTGTTGTTTGGTACAATATTTTCCTTTAAAATTTCATCAGGCGTTTTGATACTTTTCTCAATTAAATCGAACCACTTCGAAAAAGATTGTGATTTTATCAGGTAATAACTTTTGGATTTCCCTTTTGCAATAAACGAATAGGTAAAATTATAATTAGCATACAATTCACTATTGATCGTTAGTTTTAGATTTTGCAATGCCGAAAGCGTCTTTTTTAAATATTGCTTCGTCGCATTGTTGTTTTCAAAAACATAATAAAAATTAATGTTTTTGCTTTCTAAAGCGATTTGTTCAATAGTTTTGATCGAAATATCATCACCTTTTAAATTTGTGATTTTATTTTTGTCGTGATTCCAAACATTTATAGGCAACGATATCTTACTGGCGCTTTCGAATTTGATTGGGTCACTTGTCTGATTTTCATTCACAAAGAAAGTATTCTTGTACAATTCATTTGCACGAAAATTAATTTTACCCGAAGAAAATCGTAATGTGTCTGTAGGATTCAATCTAACAACCAAATTATCTTCTATAGGATTCAAATATTGCAACGGAACCCAACCATATTTAAAATTGGTGGTATCCTTTGGCATAACATCATCAAAATTTGATACAAACGCAGAATTGGTTGTCTTGTTTATTTTATAGACATAGACAAAATCATTTAACTTAATATTCTTTTTCGATACAGATTCTAAATTGGGATCATTCTTTAATAAAAGTCCACTTTTCTTCACATTTTTACTGCTAGAGAACAGGTTATCCAGAGTATTTGAAGCAACAAAATATTTTACATATTTTAAGTTGACCTGATTTTGCATCGCTCTGCTGTATTCCAGAACATTCTCTTTTTTTATCCAGCCCAGATACTGCACTTCTTTTGTATTTGAAAAGTGATTCTTCTTGCTGCGTAAAATAGAAAGTGGTCCTTTAGGCTTACCAATCAATTTTTTATCGGCAACCACCACTTCATAATAATTTTTATCCTCATCGATCACATACATCGGAGCTAAAATATTTGCTTTATTCTTTACTCTTGCTCCATAAGGTTCTTCGTAAATATTATTGTCATTTCTATCTGAAAAAACCAATTTAAGCTCTGATTTTTCGCTTTCTTTTTGTTCTTCGTTATCATAAGTGTTTACTGTATTTTCTGTTTTTCTAATAACACTTGTGCTATTTTTAACCTGAGAAAATACACCATTTGTAATCAATAAGCACATCAAAGAGGTATATCGAAGTAAAATGCTAATTTTCATCTATTTACTTAGTTTTTTAGTTTTTTGGGTAATATTCATTTGCTTAAAGCATCGAATGGTATCTAATTTTACTTCCTGAATTATAGTAGAATTTCCATCTAAATAATGAAGCCCCTGACAATAGCTTAAAAAATCATTATATTTTTCTTCGTTTACCACTACTACCACATCAGATAAATCATTACAGATATATTTATTTTTTAAATAATTAACCTGCTCTTTATACATTCTGGTGTCCCTCGCTCCCAGATTGGCAATAATTTGTAATCGCTTTTTTATATCATTCAATACAATACCTGCAGAATCTACAACTTCTGGTTCTTTGAATGGTTCATACAATTGTAGAATTTCAATTTCTCTTGTTATAGGATATTTTGTTTTATCTGTTTCCAGTTTTACGGTATAAATACCAGGCTTAGTAAAAACATAAATTGCCTGTTTCTCGTAAGAATCGATCGTTCCGGTTTCACCAAATTCCCAATACCAATTATTTGAACTTGGAGAATATCCTGTAAAAACAATTTCTTCTCCAACATAACCAAACTCAGAGCAGAATATCTTCGGAATTGAATCTTTTGCTGTCAACGCCCTGCCATTAACGATATTAATTTGTTTTGAAAAATCGAATTTGTTATCAATTTTAAGAGTTACTAAATATTTCCCTGCTCTTTCATAAGTATACTCTACGTTTCCTTTACTAACAAGTGAATCGCCATTACCAAAGTACCAAACCGCTTTTTTATCTGATATTAAAGTACTGTCGTTTATCTTAAAAGATAACTTCTCGTTTAATTCATACTGATGATTATCATTATCATCTAATATCGAAAAATCAAGATTGCTTAATCTTTTATTATAAGGAAATAATAATGCCACTATCACTAAAATTACTGCAATGCAGAACAAAAGGATGGCTACTGTTTTATTTTTAATGTTCATTTTTAAAATTTGCTTTACATTCGTTAAGACTTGTTTGTACAAGAGTATCGTTTTTTCTCACGGTACTTTCTTCAAGGTTTATCTCTAAAAAAACATTTAACAAGTTTCCGCCAATCAGGCAAAAATTATATGACGAATGAAATTCGTTATCCTTATACAATTGTTTATATTCTGAAATCCTTCTTTTTACCTCATCTATACGCTGTACTTGATTGATGTCATACTTTATCGTATCAATAGTCATGAAAACCTGCTTGGATTTATTGGCATAATCTACTTTAGTCTTCTGCATCTTTTCATAATCATTGATTCTGTTAAGCATATCTGTATTATTAAAATTGGGCGTTTTTAATAAAAACTTGGTAACACCAATAAATATAACACAAGCACAAATGATAAATAATAGATTGAACTTTACTTTCTTCCAATATGTTTCATCAAACTCTATTGCTTTCTTCATAATTATGGTATTATTATTTTTTGTTTTCCAGATCGTGTTTATCAATACATTTTTTAAGCTGCGTTTTATTGATGTCGTAATTTGTCTCGGCTTCTTTTAAAACATCAATTTTAGTCTGTATACCTTGCAGCTCAACCAAAAACTCTTCGTACAAGCCAAAAGAATTAGTCAGATTTGTTTTTGATTTTTGAATTTCATTATTAATGGCAAATCTTTTCTCATTAATCAAAGACTGCAGGTTTTTACGCTCGTTTAAGGTTCTGTCTTTAAATCTTAAATCATTGATTTCTATTAAAATTTCGTCCAGTAACAAGTTCATTTCGCCTTGTTTTACAGCAATATCATTATAGTATTTATGTTTTTGTTCCAGCTCGGCAACACCTCTGTTTGCTGTTATCAGTGTGATATAAAGACAGCCGAAAATAAAAGCGAATGTTGTAAAAAACATGATAAAAAACTTGCGCTTTTTGGCTGTTATTTTAACGTGATTAAGTGGTTTCATAGTTGTAGGTTTAATCTAATATTGACCAGGTACTGCTTTTTGGTGCAGACACTTTTGTTTCTTCACTAATTACAATGTTTTCTTTTCTAATTCCGATGTATTCTAGTTCGCTTAACTTTTGCCATAAGCGTTTTAAAATCCCCAGAAACTGATTTAATTTATCTAGTGTTTCCAAAATATCGTTATGGTCATAAACCGTACTTTTTGCTTCAAACAATACATTAAGTAGTTCTGATGGTTTTACATCAATCCACTCATAGTAATATTGTAAAAGCATTTCTTTCTCTTTATCATCCATTAGAGTTAATGTTGAGATAAGATGATTAGCCAATACAATTATTCTGTCAAACATATGCACGGGAGATTCCTCCGGAGCAATACTCTTAAGATAAAAGCAATGTTCTGCATAGTAATCAATTATTTTAGTACATAAACTAAATGTGTTTGATACCAATTTGTTATTACTGGAACTCTGTACATTTTTCTTATGAATTTTTATTGAAAAATCGTTTAACTGATATAATTCGGTATTAACTTTTGAAATGAATTGATTTAAGACTTCATTATTTTTAGTTTTTACAACCGGCGCGATATATTTTCCGTCATCAGCGAATGTCCCGTTTTGGAAGGCAATTTTTTTAACGATCAAAAAGTAGCCCAATAAAAAATTATCATTTACTTCATTTTTCTTGACAATATGCAATTTGATCTCCGGAAGCGCATGTGGATGATGCAACGGAATTATCTCCGGATCCGGAATACCAACCGGAATTAAACTATATGGATCTATAGAAACAATAACATAATAATACTCTATAGAATTTCGGTCTAAGTCGTTGGCATTAATACTTGCTTCTGGAAGTTTTGTACCATAACTTTCCTGATTAAAAGAAATTAAATATCCGTTTCTGGCAATTACTTCACATTTCTTTAGATAGGCAACTAATTGTCCTCCTTCAATTTTAATATCAATATCTATAGATTTACTGCCTGCTGGCTGGATTGCTCCATAATTAAAATTGTTTAGCTGAACTTTATTGTAATCGCTGACAATTGTAACATAGTTGAAATAATTATTGATAAAATGGTCTTTAGTTAGTTTTACACCATCTGTCCAGTTAATTGGTAAATGTATGTTTGATTTCATAATTGCTTAGTTGTTATATTCTGATATTTAGTACGTTTTATATTTTTAGTTTATAAGGATTATCCCCTATTGTTCCTCTGTTTCGCTATGCTTTTTCAAAGTGACTCTTTTGGCAAAAATGGTCTGTTTGTTCGTAAGCTGACTTTCGGCAATCGTTTGATTAGGGCTCAAATTCCTGATAAATAAAGGAAAACTGAAGTATTTAGCCGTGTAAAAAGTCCATCCTTTATCTTCATGTTCTGCACTCGATTCGATGGCATCATTAGGGAATCTGTAATTCTGGTCTTCGATAAACTTATCAAACCAATTCCCAAGATTAACATCCTGAGCAATTTTTACATCAAATTTTGAGAAGACCTCTGAATTATTCTTTTTCTTGATATGTATAGAAACCTGCATTAAACGGAACTTATCAATATTGTCCCAATACTCAATGTCTTTACGTTCTTTTCCAACTCTCCAATACTCATAAAATGGCTCTGGAATCTGTAAATATTTTTTCTTTAATTCCAGAAAAAACATTGGAGCATATAACCATAGTATATTAAGCATACTAATGTGTGCGTAACTAGATATAGCAATAAGATTAAACACCAGATAGTAAATCCAGGAAGACAGAATTGTTATAATTAAAAAAAGGAAAATTTTTGCAGGAGCACTATTTTGTATTTCGATCTTTTGAAATAAGGGCGAATCCATAAAAAACACCAATATTACTCCAAGTACTAAATAGTATATGACCGAAAACAATAAGCCAAACCAAATAAATTCATTGTTAAAAAAAGCAAACAAACAAGGTAAAGCTGCGATAAGCGAAAAGCATAAAACAAATATTATGGCAGCCTTTGTTTTAATTTTTATACTCGAAAACTGACTCATGATGAGTGTTACAATAAGTATCAGTAACGGTGCTAAAAGGTATTTTAAAAAAAATGGTAGTATTGTATTCATAGTTGAATGTTATCTCTTTTTATTATGGTTTAAAAAATTATAAAATGGTGTTTATGCCTAAATAGTTTTCGTTTAGTTTTATCCCTAATTGATAGTTATTAAAAAAGACGATATCAACTTTTCTATTACTAATAAGAAAGTATTCCAACACTTTTCTTGTTAGCTTCATCTTGTGTTCTAAAATGGAATAATCAATATTTCCTTCAAAATAAAAACTTGCCTCTACATCGTCTATCTCGCTTTCTACCGCTCCGCAAAGTCCAAGGTCAAATCCTAAAACACCCTGACTTAATTTCAAAAAAGGAGATGTTGTAAATACATGTTTTTTGTATTTAAGTTTTACTACATTGCCTAATAACATTTCCAGAACTTTTTCCAGTTCCAGAAGATTCTCTTTTAGCTTTTCGGCATCACACAAATAAATAAACAGATTCTTTTTTTGCGTTTGAGATAAATTAAAATCAATACCAATTAATTCATCTACAATATTTAAGAACAAATCAATCTTATCCTGAAACAAGTGCAGACTTCTAATTGCATAATTAGCATTTGCAGAAAAAATCTCATTATCAAAAGGCATAAAGAAATCTAAAGCGCTATTCTCTGTTTCCTTATTCTCTCTTACGGCCTCTACAATCTCTTTGTTTGACATTGTAGAATTACTAACAGACAAAGGATGAAAAAGCAATTCGGGTAGATTATGGTAAATGCTGTTTTTTGCTAAATGCAAAACAAGCGCTTCCTTGGTAAACCTTGAATCTTCCTGATACAACATCGACGAGAGATCAATAGCATCTCTGGAATTGTTTCTCTTCGAAAGACCTTTGTGTCTCACAAATACTTCTGTGTCATCTTTTAGAATATTCTGCAATTCATAAAAAAGAATTTCACCTCTTAAATTAAAATTAAGCTGCTGCTTTAAAACTGAAATATCTTGTTCCATAACTTATTTTTTCCACCAATACTTTACGAATCCTTTCGTGTGGCTTTATTATTTAAATATTAACCTTCTTAAAAGATTAAAACTTTATTACTTTCTACATTTTGCACTCTCTTCTTTCTTTTCAACTACATACAAGCAGATACATAATTCATATAAAATAAATAGTCTTTATCATTTTATTTTAACTTTTGGTAATTCATCTACAAAAACACAAACTTTAATAGTAACTAAAACTATTTTATTCTTATATCCCATTCATTTTCTTTACATTCTTTATCAATATTTTTTACGTATTTAGATTTTTCAATACTGTTAAAAAACTCTTCTTTATTATATTCTTTTATAATTTCACCTATAGAATCAGTGATTTTTACATTAAAATTTTTAGGGAATTTTGTAATCGAGTCATTATATAAGGTTGATATTTCGCGATATTTATTTTCCCCACTTCTCAAATTTTTAATGGTGTCTATTTTGTTGTAATACGGATTATATTTTATACTTTTTTTTTCTTCATCCGAATATTTGAAATTGACGATAATATTAATGGATTGCTTAGTTTCATTAAAAAAATATATCGTTTTAGGAGAATTCTTTAAAGGAATTACTTCCTCTCTATTTGGACCGCCTTTTTTCCATGAAATTATAAATGAAAATAAACCAACAAAGAATAGCAATATAAATATGACTAATAGATATACTAATTTGACAATCATTTTACTTTTACTCTTTAACACTCTATATACTAATAATAAGGAAATTACTAATGCTAAAAAAAAGATCACTTCATTCATAATAATATTTTAATTTTTGTTAACCAAATTAATGCCAAAACATCATTTTGCGAGGCTATTGTTCTTGACAAATCAGGAAGAGCGTTTAACTTTGGGTTGGTTGTATAAATAATATTATAATACTTCATTAAATCAATTTCAGCAGGAGCTTTTGGATAATACTCACCCTTAGAATCTGGCATAAAATCAATTGGCTTTATTACTGGAATATATGGAGCTAGAGGAATTTTCTCTGCAATTTTCCTTACACTTGATTTCTCTCTTTCGGGTATTTTTGTTTCTTGGTTAAGATACGAGCTCCCTTTATGTTGCCATGAAAAAGTTGCGTCAGAATATGCATATAAAATTTCATGTCCAATTTCATGCGCAGCTGTTTCTTTAAAATCTGAAATTGCATCATACTGATTTTTTCCATAGGGATATTCTTTATCAATCTCAGTTTGAAAAATCCATCCATCAAGTCCTACATAATCTGTAGAAAATCTTTTAATATATCCTGCATTATATGATATTTGCTGAACCATTCCTGTATCTGGAATTGCATTAACTATCAAAGAAGCTGGGTTTCCAGATCGTCCCCAAGGTCCGTTCGTATGGTATACCAAAGGTATATCATCCATAGATTTACTTCTATCTGTTTCATTATTTGTATTTACAAAAACTTCATACGCAACGCCGTTCAACATAACATTTTTTCCTCTATTTGTGTTTCTACTCCAATAATGATTTAAACCTTCTAAAACATATTTTTTTAATTCATCAAACGTTTTAGTTTTTACCTTTATAGGAGAATTTCCATACGCAGAAATAACTTTTGCAGGAACTTTATCCCAATCACAAATTGTCCTTGCAGGCATTCTATATATATCACTTGCGTTTATAGTTTGACAATTTAATCCCTCATCACCACCATCAGTTAGATTTACTCTTAATGTCACATCTATACGTTTTGCATTTCGGTCAATTTTTACATCTGTCCATTGTACTTGGCTGTATTTACTTCCAAATTCAATTTCTTTAGTTTTCATTTTACCATCTTTAACTGCAGTAATTTTCGCCTCTAGTTTTTTGCCGTTAAAGCGGGTACTATCATATATTTCTTTGTTATCAAAGCCATCCCATAAAATGGTATATTCTCCTGCTGGCCACATAGCAGTGGAGCTAACGATTTGAGGTTTTTTAGTCTCTGAATCTGCTTTCGTCTTTTTCCCAGTTATCACTACTTCACTTAATTCCTGAGTAGAAGAATAACAAGTATAAATTTTACCATCTTCATTTTTTATATCCAATTGCCATTGATTGATCCCAGCACCTCCTACTTTGAGTTTAAATTTTATAAATTGATTTTCTTCGTTATTTTTAAAATCTTTTATTCCAAAAGGCACAATAGTTTTTCCTTTTTTGTCAAGTTCAAAATCAATATCAAAATCTGGAGGTATATAACTTGGCACAGGCGCACCTGTAGTATCCAGATTTGTAATTTCGTTGCGTTGTCCGCAATCTGTGATTTTAATATCAACGCCTCCGTATTCACATTTTATCGTGCTTCTTAAAAGTATGGCAAGTTGATCCTGAAAATATACTGTACCAGGATTCTTCCAATCCGCAAGTTTCATTACTGAGGCACATGGGCTGGAACTTTGGGGACTTTTTTTGCAATTCCCCTTAAAAATCAGACTTTTTTTGTCTTTTTCTACCACAGTAGCGGTTCGTTTATCCTGTGTACTTGGAGTATCATAATTTACCTTTAGATCGCCTGCCGGTACGGTACACAAATCGCATTTGATTTTAGCACCGTCAATAACTAATTTCAAACCGTCCTCAGCCTGCTCCCTTGCTTCGCGCTCTTTTCGTTTTTGAGTATTATCGGGTTTTGCCATTACTATTTTGTTTTATTAATGCTAAAAATGCTTTCCTTTTTGTTTACTATTGATTTTCTTAGATATCATTTTTATAATTCTGTTTTATTAAGTGAGTAACTACATAAAGGAATATCTACAACTTTCTTTCTTACTTCTTTTCCCAAATAAACTCATCCTCTTTTATATCCAAAACAATAGCTTCATTTTCAAGAATGGCTTCTGATATAATTAATTTTGAAATTGTTTTCTTTAGATACGTTCTTACGATACCGGCAATAGGTCTTGCTCCATATTTTTTGGAGAATCCTTTATTTGTCAAATATTCTAAAGCACCATCAGACAGATCAAATGATATATTTTTAATACTTATTAACTGCTCTTGTAAGCGGTGTAAGTGTAATTTAAAAATAGCCTTGGCAATTTCTATGTTTATAGGGGCAAACGGAACAACCTCTGTCAAACGTCCTAAAAACTCAGGTCTGAAATGCTGACTCATAATTTCAATTAACTGATTAGAAGTTGGCAAATGACCTCCCTCTATTTGCTCCTGAATCCATTGACTACCAATGTTTGAAGTAAAAATGATAATTGCATTAGAGAAATCACCTTCGCGTCCTAATTTATCGTGGATTTTTCCTTCGTCCATGATTTGCAAAAACACATCGTAAACAGAACTATGCGCTTTTTCAATCTCGTCAAAAAGAACAACTGAATATGGTTTCTGTCTAATTTTATTCACTAGCATACCTCCCTCTTCGTACCCAACATATCCCGGAGGAGCACCATATAATAAAGCAGCCGAATGCTCTTCTTTAAATTCTGACATGTCAAATCGAATCATAGCATTTTCATCATCAAAGAGTAATTCTGCCAGTGATTTTGTTAATTCTGTCTTTCCTGTTCCTGTTGGTCCTAAGAAAAAGAACGATCCGATTGGTTGTTTAGGATTGCTCAAACCACTTCTGGATTCAATAATAGCTTCAGATAATGTTTTTATAGCATGCGCTTGTCCTTTTACTCTTTCCTGTAATTTGTCTTCTATCGTTAAAAGCTTCTCTTTTTCACCCGCGCTTATTTTTCCCAATGGTATTCCCGTCGCATTAGAAACCACGGCCAGAATCTCAGATTTTGTAACAACAGTAATTTTTTCTTTGGCAATAGATTCAATATCAGAGGCTAATTTCTCGATCTCGTCAAAAGTAACTGCTTCATTTTTTTGCCTTTTAGCATTTTCAGAAACATCAATTTTACTCGTTACCACACAACTTATGCGATTGTATATTTCCTTCTCCAGCAAGCTCATTTTTGATTCGTCAGCCGGATCAGATTCTTTTATCTGCTCTTTTATTTTTACAATTTCAACTAATGAATTTGCATTGGAAACAATTACCGATGAAGCTGTTCTGTCTAATAAATCAATAGCACCGTAAGGCAATTTTTTTTCTTTATAAAATCGTTTAGATAAATGAATAGCTTCCTCTATAACCTCTTCATTAATGCTAATTTTATAATGCTTCTCTAATTTATTTTTATAAATATTCAGACATTCAATCAATAAAGAATAGTCTAACTCTTCAATAAAAATGTTTTCAAATTTTCCGTTTATCGTAGTTCCCTCAATAGATTTTCTATAAGAATCAGCGTCTATTGAAGCAATAATATTAATACTGCCCTGAGTCAATTGCGTGTTAATGATATTGATTACAGCATTTGATTTTGAGCTTGATGAGTTTAACAATACCTGTATGTCATCAATAAAAAGAATACTTTTTCCGTTTTTGGATAATTTTTCGAAAATTTCAATAAGCTTTTTCGAAATCTCATTTTCGCTGCTGCAGTTTGCAACTAGTTTAGCTACATTTAGGGATAAAACAAGTGTTTCTTCAAAGAAATTAGGATCTGTTTCGTGCAAATTATAAATAAGATTCATTATAATACTCGTTTTTCCGATTCCCGATTCCCCAATTAGTAAAATACCATGATTTTCATATCTTTCAATATTTTCAAGTATCAATCTAACCTCTCTGTTTCTGCCAATGATACTGCTTCCTTCTTCAATACTATCTTTTTTATATAAATTGTCGCAATAGTTAATGTCTATTGTTTCCTCCTGATCAGCATTGTCAGCCAGAGTAAAACTCTTTTGATTGTTTCTTAGTCCAAAGTGTTTTAGCAATTCTTTATCACTTAAATTTAAACCGTCAATTTGTTTGTCACTATAAACCAGTCCCGGTTTAATAATGGCAATAAAAACGCAAAAAGCATCGATAGAATCGACTCCTAATCTAATTTTATTAAAATTCGATTCATTAAAAACATGATCAACTTCGGTATCATTTGTAATACTGTTGTCATTATTCTGAGCAGAAGTATATACTTCTTTTCTAACATCAAACCATTCTTTTATATACTCTATATCTTTAGATAGTGATTTTAATACCTCAACTAATCCGGTAGGTTCAAATAATAATGCGTAAGCTAAATGAGCCACTCCATATGTACTGTGACCGTCCTGAATAGCTAATGATTTGGCAGATTTAATTGCAGATAATAAGCTTGGACTATAATCTAATTCATTCATAAGTTTAGTTAATTGTAATTTGAAATGGGATGTTCATAACCGATTGTTTTTCTAAAGTTTCCTTTAAAAACATCTCTATTTTTTTCTTGTTATCGATCTGCAAAGCATACTTATCCTGCAAAACAACTGCTATATCAATGGTTCTGTATACTCCTTGTTTTCTGTTGCTGCTTATACCTACACCATCTGTAATGGAAACTTCTTTGGTAATATTTCTTAAATGATAGTGTACGGCCGATTTTATGTCTTGTTTGGTTACCAGACGCTCTTTTGACAAAAACCCATATCGAAGATTGATTAGTTTTTCGACTTTATTATTTCTGTAAATCCCTCCAACCGAACTGGTCTGGAAAATAGTAGCATCCTGAGCCAATTCAGAAAGTGAAGTTTGTTTTAAAATAGTACCTTTCTTTAAATTATTGGCAACCTGTCCGTTAGAAGTCCAATAGGAATAATACAGAATTTTAGATTTATCTGTTTCATGAATCAGAGCATATACTTCCTCTTCATTAACCTGACTGTAACTGCTGTTAATTTTGCTTTCAATAGAATTAAGTTCTTCGTTAATTCGGGTCATTGTTGCATCTATATAATCAGCATTTATGTTAGAAAAAGAGCTAACATCTTCTCTTAAAGCTCTGGCTAATTTTTTAAGGAAAAACTTAGCATTACGGGAATCATAATTTTCTAATCCGCCATAAAAAATAGTAAATGTATTCGCAGACAAAGAATTAGCCTGCTTAATTCCATTCGTGAATTCAATATTCTTTTCATTAAATATTTTCATCACATCAAGAAAATGCGTGTTTTTCTCTGCTTTCATTGGGAACAGACGTCCTTCAATCTGAGCATTATGTACTCTGTTGTTTAACTTTCTGTTGACTAATGGAAATGTGTTTATTTTTATTTGAATTTTATCTAATTCAGCTTTGGTAAAAATTTCAGGAAATATAAACTCCAGCCAAATCAGTTCAGTGTCTTTTTTACTTGATTTTAGCTCTTCTTTTTCCATTCCGAATTTATCCAATATCGATTCGTATCTAAGCTTCTCTAAGTTTAGCTTTACTTTATAGATCGAATTTTTATAGAATGATTTTATACTCTCAGTATAATGTTTATTGTCCTGAACTTCATCAAAAGTCTCATTTTCAACTTCAAGACTATTTCCCGCAGCATCTTTAACTGTAATAAACTGCAAAAAATTATCTAATGAGGAATTTTCAGTTATAAACGTAAACTTCAACGAATTAAGTTTTTCCAGATTTTCTTTTGAGACATTTAAACCCACCCAAATACGATGATCTAAAACCTTATATCGTTCCGGTAAATGCTTGACATGTTTTGAAGAATCGATCAAAAATGAATCGTACATCTGAAAACTGATCTCTCCTTCTACAATACTTTCATTAGTAAAAGGCGTAAAATAAATATCATGATCAACATTAGATGTCATACCCGGTTTGACCACAAACTCGGTATCATTATTTAATAAAACAATCCCTTTAGTCGCTTCTGTACTTGCCAGAGTGTGGGCCGGCATTGGTAAATTCCATTGACTCGGTACAATTTCCTGGGCAATTCGTTCAATAATTTTATTATCAGACTCTACTCCTTCCTGATACAAATAATATAGTTCATGAACAAAAACATCCAATAACATCATTACCAGAGGATCTGCCAAATTGGTATCTTCAATTCCCCAAATTTCTAAACATTTTTTTTGTATCCTATTCTTAATCTCGATAAACTTAACGTCTTTCATATTCTAATTTATTGGGAAATTGGGCTTATATTCAACTTTGTGTGAAAATTAAATGGAATTAAACTTTCTATAATGGAACCTTTCACAACTATATTGGCTTTTCTTCTAATACTTGAACCTAATTCTTTATCATTAATCTCATCTAAAGAGATCGAAACTTCGCTTAGAATTAATCTTTTTTCGAATTCATTAATTGAATCATATAATGATTTTCTGACCAAATCTTCCCAATCTCTTTTCTTGATATGTTGATTAAATTCCAAATCCCAAATAATCGTGCCATAGCTTGGTGTCTCTGGAATCTCTCCAAAAGATGTCGTAATTATCATCATAATATTATAAGCGATCGATTCGTCAATCTTACAAAAATGCTCCTGTGAACCTCGTAGCAAAGATTTGAAATTAACGGGATATTTCAGATATTTCATCTTTCCAAAAAAATTAAATTCATTTTGAGTAAAAATTACCGCTTTGGGAATTTTCACCATAGTACGACAAAAATCCAAATAAAATACTTACAAATCAATAGTAATTTAAACTTTTTTTTTATTAGTTTTACCAAAATTTAACTAAAAATCTTATAAAAATATGAGTATGTTCAATTATGGTATTGGTGGCAATGAAGTAAAAGTGGATGCCAATGAGTCGATTTTAGAAATTCCTTCAAACAGAACTTTACTAATTCAAAAACTTACAAATGAGCAACCGGTAGGACCAGAAGCTGTGTATGATTTACAAACAGTAGAAGCGGTGTTCGAAAAGTACAAACCAAGTGTAGATTTTGAATTTACTACCGAAGATGGTTCAGATTTAAATGAATCTATGGTATTTCAAAACTTAGGAGATTTTGGAGCTAAATCAATTAAAGAGAATAGTCCTTTTTTGAATAAATTAAACACAGAAAAAGAACAAGCTTATAAAATTGTTCGCCAACTTTCCAGCAACAGAGGATTAATTAAAGCTATTCAGGATCCTGCTGTTAAAGAGGCTATTATAGAATTGCTTGAAAACGCTAAGAACGAAATTAACCACAACAACAAACAATAAATATGGCAACTCAAACTAAGGAACAAAAAAGTCATGGTTCTTCATCAGAACAATTGGTACAAGAACAAGGCAGCAAAATAAACTTATTAAATGAATATGGTGGTTTTGCCTTTTTAGAAAATGTAATCGACGGATTATCAAACTTAAACCCTACTAGAAAAGCAAGAAAAAATATTTTTCTTAATGATGCTCAATGGGAAAATGAAAGAACAACTCTAAACAACAGACTTGAACTTTGGCTGGATTTATTAAAAGACAACAGCTCTGTTGAGTCAATGATTGAAGTTGCAAATGCGAAAGCTACATCTGCAGATGCTACATTAAACAAAAACTTAAAATACGCTTTGAATGTTTCAAGAGAATTAGAAACTTCTTATCGTAGTGTTGCTTTATTCTACAAAAATGCAGAAAGCGACAAAATTAAAAACGTTACTATCGTAAATGCTGATATATCTCAATTAAAAGATTTAGATAATACTTTGTTTATTGATTATGTTTCAAACGAATTAAAACAAAATTTTGACAGGCTAGATTTGAGAAAAAACTACTCTATTCTTTCCGTTCCGGGATATTTAGGTTCTAATGCAGTCTTAGACAAATGGTCTAAAATCGCACACGAAAACAAAACTGTATTATTAACTGATTTTCAAGATCTTGAAACTCCAGATGATGTTATTGATATTTTCTTTAATGCAAATCATACAGGTGGTGATGTATTTAAATCAAACACAATCATGACTTGTAACTATTTACTTGGAAGAAGTAAATATGATGAAGTTGGAGAAGAAGACAATTTATATGTACCACCATCCACGTCTTTAGCCGGTAAAATCTACAAAACTTTAATGTCTCAGGTTGTTGCTGGTAAAAAATTCGGAGGTTTAAACGAAGTTGAAAGCGTTCGTTTTGATTTGAAAAAGAGCGAAATTTCAGAGCTTGAAAAAATGGGTCTTGTACCAATGGTAAATGAGTATAGCAAAATTATGGCTTTCTCTGCTAAAACATTGTTTAACGGAGACAACCTAGGTTTACAAACGTATTCTGTAGTAAGAGTATTTGATCACATTACAAAAGTACTTTTCGACTTCTTAAACAGAAGAGCATTCGAAAACTGGACAACTAGAACAGAAGCTGATTTAAGAAGCCAAATCATTAAGTTTTTAGATGGTATTAAAGGGCCAACTAACCTTATTGAGAAATTTACAGTAATGAAAATCGAGCAAGATAAAACTCAAAAAGACAGAATTTTGCTTGACATCCATATCACACCTTACTTCCCTGCTAAAAGTTTCGTTATTCAATTAGACGGACACAAAGGAGATGGTCCGGAAGAAGCAGTTTGGCATAGTGACTACAAACAAGTTTAATATATACTTTATATATCATCTTATTTTAACCCCAAAAAGTTTAAGAACTTTTTGGGGTTTCTTTATATTAAAAATATCCAACTCTCACTTTTAATCCTGAAATTAATATCTTTATGCCTTTATAAATCTCGGCTTAAGTGACTGTGATTCTAAATTGCAGCAAACTAAGATAAAAATACAAGCAAAAAAGCGCTCCTATGAAAAATAGAATGTTACTTTGTTTACTCCTACTTACATCTATTGATTGCACTTCACAGACATTAAACGATACTATTGCTCGCATTAATAAAGCAATGGAGATTTATTTACCAGAAAATCCGGGTTCACAATTATCCATAAAAAAGAATGGTAAAATCATTTTCTCGGAAGCTTATGGAATGGCAGATTTAGAACATACTGTTCCGCTAACATTGACATCTAAAATTGAAGCCGGTTCTGTATCTAAACAATTTACTGCAGCTGCAATTTTGCTTTTGGAGCAACAAGGAAAACTTTCTTTAAAGGATGATGTTAGAAAATACATTAAAGAACTTCCTGATTATGGAGATATTATCACGCTGGAACAAATGATGCATCACACTAGTGGCATAAAAGATTGGGGATCTGTTACTAGCCTTACCGGCTGGGGAAGAACCACAAAAACTTTTACAAATGATGATGCATTAGCAATAATCTTATCCCAAAAGACTTTAAATAATAAACCAGGCGCCGAATTTATCTATAGTAATTCAAATTATAACCTCTTTGCCATTATTGTAGAAAGAGTTACCGGTCTGAGTCTGGCAGAATTTACTAAACAAAATATTTTTATTCCGGCAGGAATGACAAATACTGAATGGAGAGACAACCACAATCGAATTGTAAAAGAAAGAGCAATAGCCTACGATCTTAAAAAAGGTGAATATCAAACCAATATGCCAAATGAAGATGCATATGGTAACGGAGGTTTAATAACAACCACGGAAGATTTATTAAAATGGAATGAATTTTATCAATCGGGTAAATTTGGAACTCCTTCTCTATTTTCTAAACAATGTAAAACGGAAAAATTCAATAATGGCAAAATGAATAATTATGCGGCAGGTTTATTTATCTTAAAACATAATGGCTATCAGCAAATTGCTCATGATGGCGCTACAGCAAGCTACAGGGCTTATTTAGAAACATTTCCGGAATTGAATTTTTCATTTGCCTTCTTAAGCAATACCTCACAGTTTGATAACAGTAAAGACTATTTGGACGATATTCTGAGAAATATTTTTATTTCAGAAAAAGAAAAACCTAAAACGGAAGAAAAACCTAAAGCAATAAAAGTGGATCATTCAATTTTAGAAACTTATGCTGGCTGGTATAAAAATGACAGAACTGGTGCGGGGTCTGAAATGGTAATAAAAGATGGGAAACTTTTTTTCAATAAGCTTCCATATGAAGCAGAATCCGAAAATAGATTTAAAAACGATTACAGAGTGATTGAAATAAACAATAAAAAAGGTCTTCTAAATTATATCACAGACAACGATACCATTAGTTATTCAAAAGTTCAAATTGCAGACCAACCAGACTTAGATTCTTTTGTTGGAAAATATTCTTCAACCGAAACCAATTCTACACTAGCGATCTTTCAAAAAGAAGGAAAACTTTTCATTCAGTTAAAACCAAAGAGCGAGTATCAATTGGTTCCAACTTACCAAAATGCCTTTAATATTGCGGATTTCGGAGGGACGCTGTACTTTATAAAAGACAAAAAAAATAAAATTAACGGAATGAAAGTAAGTTTATCCAGAGCGAGAAATATAGAATTCGTTAAATTACCTTAAGTTTTTATTCAACATCAAATCCATCAAATTCTTAACAAGATTCAAAAAATTCATAAGCTCTTTTTTCTGCATACGAATACGTTGAATTACGTAACGGAAAAGCACAATGTCCACCATATTTTGGTGTTTCCAGATAAACATATTCGCTTTCCTGGGCAATTTTCCTTGGATAACATCTTTCGCCTAAGAAAGGATCGTCAAGCGAATTGATAATTAAAACCGGAGTCGTAATGTTTTTAAGGGAAAATTCCGGAGAAACTTGCTGATAATAATCATCGCGACTGGCAAAACCATGTAGCGGCGCAGTAAAATACTGATCAACCTCATCAAAAGTCGAAATTTTATCGATCTGATCGCGGTTTATAAAATCAGGAAACTGTGTTGCTTTGTATTTCAGCTTTCTTTTTATATCAATGGTGAAATTCTTTAAATACACCCGGTTAAATCCTTGTTTGAGCACTTCTGCACTTGTCGCAATGTGCGTTGGCACCGAAACTGAAACGGCGGCTTTTATACGCTTATCTATTTTTGTCCAGCCCAAATAATTCAAAAGCTGAACACCACCCATTGAATAACCAATCAGATAAACCTCTTTGAATCCCTTTTGCAAAACAAACTGCACCACCTCATCAAGATCATCAACTGCACCGTGATGATAAAGTCTTGGCAATCGGTTCATTTCTCCGCCACAAGTACGGTTATTCCATGCAAAAACCGAAAAACCACGTTGCTGGAAATAATCCGCACAACTATTATTATAAGTCCTGCGCGAATCTCCTTCTAAGCCATGACATAAAATCACTGCCCTTTTAGGATCGTCTATAACGAAATCAATATTGATAAAGTCTCCGTCGTTTAATTCCTGTTTTTCTCTCGTATATCCAGGAACTTCAAACTTTTTAAACAAAGCAGCATAAATAGTAGAAATATGCCTGTTACGATAAATAATAGACGGATCATTATATTCTGATTGTTCAATAATTGGCATGATTAAAAAGTTTTTGTGGTGCTTTATACAAAGCTAAGAAATGAATCAATAGGTAATCTAATACTGTCTTTTTTTATTTCACTTTTTTAAAATTCTCATCAATTAAGAGACTGGCTTCATAAAATAACGAAATATCGTAAATTAAAAAACACTTCAAAATCACGAATCCCTTTAAAATAAAGGCTTTAAATATAAAGGCACATTAATTGGCTATTGTTTGGCATCCATATCATAATTTTAAAAAGATACTAAACATGAAAAACAAACGAAATATCGCCATTTAACAGAAATCCAGCGGTTAAAAGCAAGTATTTTTTACTTCTTAATCTAGGTTAACAGATGTACAATTCATTATTTAATAAATTTGCAATACAAACATCTTAATACCACATATACAGCACGTTATTTGTTAAAATTCAAAACTTAATAACAAAATTGATTCCAAAATATATTAATCTTAAAATCAAAAATCATGAGCACATTTACAGTAAAAGACGGAACACAGATTTATTACAAAGATTGGGGAACGGGACAACCAATTGTTTTTCACCACGGATGGCCTTTATCAAGCGATGATTGGGACGCACAAATGATGTTTTTCCTTAAAAAAGGATACAGAGTTATTGCACATGACCGCCGCGGACATGGTCGTTCCAGCCAAACTTCTGAAGGAAACAACATGGAAACGTACGCATCTGATATCGCTGAATTGACTGAGGCATTAGATTTAAAAGATGCTATTCACGTTGGTCACTCAACAGGTGGTGGTGAAGTAATACGTTATGCAGCAAAATACGGAAAAGGACGTGTTGCAAAAGCAGTTATTATTAGCGCTGTACCTCCAATAATGGTACAAAGCGAATCAAATCCTGAAGGCGTGCCATTGTCGGTTTTTGACGAAATCAGACAAGGAACAGGTTTTACCAGATCGCAATACTTTTACGACTTCCCTATTCCATTCTACGGATGGAACCGCGAAGGACAAACTGTTCAGGAAGGCATCAAACAAAACTGGTGGCGTCAGGGAATGATGGGCTCAGTTTTGGCACATTATGAAGGAATTAAAGCGTTCTCTGAAACAGATTTCACAGAAGATCTTAAAAGTTTAGATATTCCGGTTTTGGTATTACACGGAGAAGACGATCAAATCGTTCCTTATCACCAGGCACCTAAATCGGCAAAATTATTAAAAAACGGAAAACTAATTTCGTATCCAGGTTTCCCTCACGGTATGCCAACTACAGAAGCAGAAACAATCAATAACGATATTCTGGCTTTTATAAAATAAGTAAAGTGCTCAAATAGTAATAATAACTGCCTGTAAAAGTTCATTTTACAGGTAGTTTAATCCTCCAAAATTATGAATACAGCACAACAACCTTATTTTGACACCGTTACCGAAGCTTTGCAATGGCTGAATACTCAAGGTTTTACAGAAAACTTTAATCTTGATTCCAATTGTATTCGTTACAACAATAATAAACAAAGTATGTCACCGGAAGAATTCAAAATTGAATATTTATTCCGTTTTGAAGGCGATACAGATCCCGGAGACGAAGACATTGTATACGGGATTATATCTGAAATATACAATCTGAAAGGTGTTTTAACCAGCGCTTTTGGAATTTATGCTGATTCTATTTCTACGGAAATGATCAAGAAACTTTCTACACATTAAATAACATCCCTTAATAATTTTACGATATATCGTAAGATAAAAATTTGGCCCTAAAAACTAAAAACCTATTTGTCAACAAATTAAAGGTTTGGCATTTTATTGGCCTGACTAATTATAAATCTTAAAAAATAAATATCTATGAAACCATCAGTTAACTTATTATCACCAGACAATCACGCCTTAGTATTAATTGACTTTGAAGGACAAATGGCTTTTGCTACAAGCAATATTCCTGTAAGCGAATTACGTACTAATGTGGCAATTGTTGCAGGTGCATCAAAAATCTTTAATGTAGCAACAGTTGTAACTACAGTTGCCGAAGAAAGCTTTTCCGGACCTGTTTTTCCTGAAGTTGAAGAATTTTATCCAATTGCAACTTCTGGGTACATTGACAGAACTACAATGAATACCTGGGAAGACGAGAACGCTTACAAAGCTATTGTAGCAAAAAACAAAAAGAAACTTGTACTTGCCGGACTTTGGACAGGTGTATGTATTGTTGGTCCTGCTTTGTCTGCTATCGAAGAAGGTTATGAAGTCTATGTTATTACAGACGCTTGTGGCGACGTAAGCAAAGAAGCTCACGAACGTTCGGTTCAGAGAATGATTCAGGCAGGCGCAATTCCAATTACTTCTATTCAATATTTGTTAGAACTTCAAAGAGACTGGGCACGTGAGGCTACTTACGGTCCTGTAACTACGTTGATGAAAAAATATGGCGGTTCTTACGGCATAGGTATTCATTATGCACATAACATGTTGAAACACTAAGCCAACAACTCATTTATTTTTTATAAATCTCTTACACTTCATTACGTTGGAATCATCAAAATCCATATCGAAATACGCCAGGTTACTTATTCTCTTTCTGTTAATTGGAAATGCGGCATTAGCTCAAAATTTTAAACTTTTGCGTTATGACGAAAATTACGAATTCCTAAAAGATTCCTCCCGAAACTTTTATCAGAATTTAAAATTTGTTCCTTTAAATCAAGAGAAGAATTTTTATCTGTCTTTTGGAGGCGAAGCCAGATATGAATATGTTGATTTCAACAATGAAGACTGGGGAAGATTCAATATTGGTCACAACAATTTCCTGTTACAGCGCTACGATCTTCACGCCGATATTCATTTGGGAAAAACCTTTAGAATATTTGCTCAGTTAAGAAGTGCCCTCGAAGATGGCCGTGAAAACGGAGCACGAGGCATAGACGAAGATCAGCTCAATGTGCAGAACTTGTTTCTGGATGTGAATGTCTGGCAGCAAAAAGACAAAAAAATAACCGTTCGCGCCGGAAGACAAGAATTAGATTATGGTTCCGGAAGATTAATATCTGTAAGGGAAGGTCCAAATGCGAGATTGTACTTTACCGGAGGGAAATTAATGTACTCTTCTGCAAGATTATCTATTGATGCTTTTGCAATGATGGCAGACACGATTTATACCGGAGTTTTTGATAATAAAATGTCTAAACAACTGAACCTTTGGGGAGCCTATTCTAAAATAATAATTCCCAAAGCAGGAAATGTTGACCTTTATTATTTAGGTTTCCGAAGAGATTTATCTGTTTTTGAAGAAGGAATCGCACCGGAAAGAAGACACACAATTGGAAGCAGATTTTGGAAATACGGCGGAGGCTTTATTTATAATCTGGAAGCCGCTTACCAATTCGGAACTTTTGGCTCAGGAAACATCAATGCCTGGACAGGATCAATTGATATTGGATATATGTTTGAAAACACAAAATTCAAACCCACGATAAATCTTCGAAACGATTACATCTCAGGAGATAAAAATCAAGGCAACGGAAATCTTCAAACGTTCAATCCGCTGTATCCAAAAGGAGGTTATTTTGGATTTAGTCCGCAGGTTGGTCCGGTAAACCTTATCGACATTCATCCTTATGCCACAATGGATTTGCTTCCCACACTTAAGATGCAGGTCGATGTGGTTTTTAACTGGCGATATTCAACTCAGGACGGTGTTTACAGACCCAGCGGTATATTAAACCTCCGCGGAAGCGATTCTAACGAAAGATACATCGGAACAGCTTATTTAGCCAACTTTACCTATAGCGTAAACAAATATATTTCGGTTGTCAGCGGTATTCAATACTTTAAAACCGGAGCTTTTATCAATGACGTTATTCCGAATTCTAAAGACGGGGTTTTCTTTAACGCCCGCCTTGGATTTAAATTTTAAAAACAAAAATATACTGACGCTAAATTAGAACACTGATAACGCGGATTTGCTTTCGCAAAGACGCTGATAAAAACGGATTTATCAAATAAAATATTAAAAAAATCTGTGTAAATCCGCGTTTTTGCGATAGCAAATCCGTTATATCCGCGTCAAAATTTATACGCTTAAAAAAATAAAAAGCAACACTAAACCCTAAACAATGAAAACAAACACTTCAAAATACAGCTTTAGATATTCCTGTCTAATTATTCTAATTATAACATTTGCAGGCGCACTTAGTAACAATGCTTTTGCACAAACCGCTTCAATTGGTTCTACGGTAACTTGGGGGAAAGTAGACGGCGTTGCGGTAAACGGATTGGTACAAGGCCCTTCTGCAGCAGAAGCAGATTTACAAGTTGCCTGCGTTTTTGAGTACACAGAAGGCGATATTTTCAACCCTCCTGCCCTTCCTGCAAACTTAAACGGAATGGTACATTTAGATGATGCTTTAAAAGGCATTATTACCGAATTACGCAAAAGCGGAAAGTTTACAGGACATTCGCTTGAAACTTTATTAATTACACCTCCAAAAGGTACTCTGGCATCCAAACAATTATTATTAATCGGATTAGGCGACCGTAATAAGTTTACGCCAGATTTAATGATCAGCGTAGGAAGCACTGCTATGCGCGAAGCTTTACGTTTGGGTGTTTCCAGCTATTCTTTTGCAAGTGATATCAAAGATGCCGGAATTGATTCTCCAACCGCTTTGGTTGCCACAAATGTAGTTTTAGGTTCATTTGAAGCCTATAGAACGCAATCCTACTTAAAAGAAAAAAAGTTAGCCGATTATAAACCGTTAACAAAAGTTATTCTGCTTGCAGGACCTGCATTCTACAACACTGCAGGAGAAGGAATTAAAGAAGCGATTGTAAAGCTTAACTCTAAATAATTGAATTATGAAAGCAGATCTAATTTTATTCAACGGAAAAATTCATAGTTTCAATGCCGAAACGCCAAACGTTACAGCTGTAGCCATAAAAGACGGAAAATTTATCGCTGTTGGAAATGACAGCGACATCATGACTTTTGCCTCTGAAGAAACCAAAATAATTGACCTTCAGAATAAAAGAGTCGTTCCCGGAATAAACGATTCACACATTCACCTTATTCGCGGTGGATTAAATTATAATCTGGAATTACGCTGGGATGGTGTTCCCTCTTTGGCAGATGCACTTCGAATGCTGAAAGAACAAGTTGATCGCACTCCAAATCCGCAATGGGTTCGTGTGGTTGGCGGTTGGTCTGAGTTTCAATTTGCTGAGCGCAGAATGCCAACTTTAGAAGAAATCAATGCCATTGCACCAGATACTCCCGTTTTTATCCTGCATTTGTACGATAGAGCAATCATGAACAGAGCCGCATTGAGAGCCGTTGGTTACAATAAAAACACACCAGCTCCTCCGGGCGGGCAAATCGAACGCGATTCAAATGGTGAGCCTACCGGACTTATTATTGCAACACCAAATGCGATGATTTTGTATTCGACTTTGGCAAAAGGACCAACACTTTCTTATGAGCATCAAATCAATTCAACGCGTCACTTCATGAAAGAATTGAATCGTTTTGGAATAACAAGTGTTATTGATGCCGGAGGCGGATTTCAGAATTTCCCGGATGATTATAAAGTTGTGAATGAATTAAACGAAAAGAAACAACTGACTGTCAGGATTGCTTATAATTTATTCACGCAAAAACCAAAACACGAATTTGAAGATTTCAACGATTGGATTGACAGCGTAAAATTATATCAGGGAGACGATATGTACCGCCACAATGGAGCTGGTGAAATGCTGGTTTTCTCTGCTGCCGATTTTGAAGATTTTCTTCAGCCAAGACCAGATCTTCCGGAAAATATGGAGGCAGAACTGGAAAAAGTAGTTCGCCTTTTGGTAGAAAACCGCTGGCCTTTCCGACTTCATGCAACATACAACGAAAGCATTACACGCTTTTTAAATGTCTTTGAAAAGATAAATCAAGATGTTCCTTTCAACGGACTTCCGTGGATTTTTGATCATGCTGAAACAATTGACGAAAGAAACATCGAACGTGTGAAAGCCTTAGGCGGAGGAATTGCAGTTCAAAGCAGAATGGCTTATCAGGGTGAATATTTTACCGATCGTTACGGAGCAAAAGCAGCCGAAAACACCCCGCCAATCAAAAAAATGATTGAAATGGAAGTTCCTGTTGGTGCAGGTTCAGATGCTACACGTGTCAGTAGTTACAATCCGTGGGTTTCTATGTATTGGATGACGGTTGGAAAAACAGTTGGAGGCTTACAATTATACAATGAAACGAGATTGAATAGACAAACGGCTTTAGAATTATACACGAGAGGAAGTGCCTGGTTTTCTCAGGAACAAACAAAAAAAGGAGATATTAAAGTTGGAATGTTTGCCGATTTAACGGTTTTAGACCGCGATTATTTTACAATTGATGACGAAGACATTAAAAAAATCGAAGCCGATTTAACGATTGTCGACGGAAAGATAGTTTATGCCAATGGCGATTTTTCATCATTCTCGCCTCCACACATTCCAATATTACCAGACTGGTCACCAACGAATATTTACAACGGTTATCTGGTAAGAAGCAGTTTGCAAAGTGCCATTGAAAAAAACACAAAAGCAGATGCAAAACCAAAACTGACCTCACAGATTCACAGTTGCAGCGGAAGTTGTGATGTTCATTTACACAATCACGATGCAGCGAGAATGAGCAATGTTCCTGTCAACAATTATAATGCATTCTGGGGCGCTTTGGGCTGCTCTTGTTTTGCCTTCTAAATTTTAAAGAAATGATTGAAATTATAAAACAAATCCTTTATTCTGATTTAGGAACTTCATTCAACAACGGAGCTCTTTTAGTTTTTAGAGTTTTACTTGCCGTAGAATTATTCAGAGTACATGGAATGAAGAAATTCAGAGTTGAAAACGGACAAAAAGAACACGTTCCGAATCCGTTGCATTTACCTGAAAAACTAAATGGATTAGTCGCTACTTTTTCGGATACGATAATTCCGTTTTTCATCATCTTCGGACTCGGAACCCGACTTGTCGTACTTCCAACTATTGGCGTTACAGCTATTGGTTACTTTGTAGTGCACAAAAATGATTCACTCGAAGTACGTGACGTACCCTATATGTACACTATGTCCCTATTATTGCTTCTCGCACTTGGTGCCGGAACTTATTCACTAGATAATTATTTACTAGCATTATTAAACAATTAATTTAAACACAAAGCCAACTTTGTCAAAGTTTAAAACTTTGACAAAGTTCTCACACAAAGCTATTAACACTATGCGTTAGAAACTAGTTTCTTTCTTTATTCTTTTTCAAAATCAAAGAAAAACCTATGTTTCTATGTGTTTAAATTAATTCCACAATCAACATAAAATAGTATTCATTAAACCTAACTTAAAATGAAAGCAAACATCGGAATCAAACAGGAAAACATCACAAAAGTTGTAGATGTATTAAGCAAAATTCTTGCAGACGAATTCGTCCTTTATACCAAAACAAAAAGAGCACACTGGAACGTTGAAGGTCCGGATTTCTACAACAAACACATTTTCTTTGAACAACAATATGATGCTATCGACGAAATTGTAGATACCGTAGCAGAAAGAATCAGATCTTTAGGTCATTATGCACCTGCAACTTTAAAAGATTTTCTGGCTCTTACACATCTTTCAGAAGAATTAAAAGAGAAAAACGACAGCATTGGTTTTATGAAAGAATTGCTTTTAGATCATGAAAGTATCATTATTTACCTGCGTGAAAATATTAACAATACAGCTGCCGAATTGCAGGATGCCGGAACAAGTGATTTTATTACAGGCCTTGTTGAAACTCATGAAAAAATGGCGTGGATGCTTCGTGCTCACCTGAAATAATACTATGATGGAAATAAAAACAAACATCTGGTACGTAACCCTGCTGCTCACAATTGTGGCAGGGTATTGCGATACCGTAACTTTTGTCGCTGCCGATTCGATATTTTCAGCACACGTTACGGGTAACTTTATTGTCTTTGCTTATCAGATTATCAAAGGCTCAGACATACACGCGTGGATCAAACTACTCACCTTTCCTATTTTTATTATAGCCGTAATTACCGGAGGACGTATAGCTCTAAAAGCAACTAATCGTTATACCATCTTATTTTGGGAAGGTTTGATATTACTTTTAAGTGGTATTGCATCGTACGTTTTTGGCTATTTAGAAAATTATGCAGAATGGACAATGTACACCGTTGCCATGACAACCGTTTTTGCAATGGGACTTCAGAATGCTTTTGGAAAGCTTTACGCCAAAGAAACGCACGGACCAACAACGATGATGACAGGAAATGTAACACAAGCTTCACTAGATTTAGGAAACTTATTAAAAAACGGACTTAAAGACGCCGAAGTCCTATTAAGTTTTAAGAAACAATTAGTTACTATAATCGGGTTTCTTGTAGGATGTTTTTTGGGAGCCATTGCAGGAAAGTTTTTCGGATTAGGGACTTTAGTTATACCCGGAGCAGCAATGATTATTTGTTACTTATACCATCGAAAAAGCTAGAGGATAATGCATTTTGGATTGCAGATTTCTGATAATATAGTACCTTTAAAAAATGAATTTCATCCCTTTTATTTCTATCAAAAACCACTTGCACATCTTATTTGCCGTAACTTTTTTTATACAGGTAAATAATGCTGTTCTTGCGCAATCCAAAGAAGATCCCGGCCTGTTAAAAAGTAAAATTGCCAAAGCTGAAAGCGACAGCCAAAAAGTCGAATTACTTTTAGCTTTAAGCAATTACTATCTGACTAAACCCGGCGAATTTAAAGCCGATTTAGAAAGTGCTGATAATTTAAATTTTGAAGCAAAAAAATTAAGTACCACTTTAAATTATAAACCCGGAATTGGAGAAGCAATTCTTCAGGATGCAAGGATTTTAAGAGAAAAAGGAGAAACAGAAAAAGCATTAAAAAAAGCTAAAGAAGCTCTCGCTTATTCTAAAAAGAACAATTTACAAGTGCTTAAAGCAGATGTTTACAGGGAGCTCTGCGCTTACAAAGGTTACGAAAAAGAGGATACAGAAGAAAAGATTAAATATCTTGAAGTAGCAATTCCGATATACAAAAAAAATAAAGTACTCAAAAAAGAAGCCGATGCCTTAAAAGATCTGGCCGATTATTACGGAAGTATCGAAGAGAACCAAAAAGCATTGGACCTATTAGAAAATGCACTTTCAATATACAAAAAGATCGGTTTTAAGGAACTTCAGGGCGTTTACACCTTAATGTCTGATAATTACGGAATATTGCAAAACACCCAATTATCATTGCAATATGCACTTATGGCAGAAAAAACAGCCGAAGAACTTCATGATACCAGTTATCAGCTTTGTACCATTTACAATCACCTTGGTCTGGCGTATTATGACCTTCTAAAATATGATCTTGCCTTTTCTAATTTTGAAAAAGCATTAAATATTGCGCTTGATAATAAAAATGAAAGCGATATCAACATCATCACCTATAATCTGGCATCATTATACTGCCAGAAAAAAAACTATCGTGAAGCATTACGCACACTAAACCGAACAGCAAAAGACTATCCGCCAAAAGAGGAGATTACCAAAATAAGACAAAGGTTTATATATGTAGTTTGTTATTCTATGCTTAAACAGCTTAGTCAGGCAAAACCTTATTACGAACAATTACTAAAAGATTATCAGGAATCTGAAACTGGTCTTCCATATAAACTAACCGGAATAATAATCTATTTACAACAATCCGGTCAGGTAGAAAAGACCTATGCTTATATTGAAAAATTTAAAACGTTTGCAAAAAAAACAGATAAACTTATTCTGTTTTCACAAATCGAACTTTTAGCTTTTCAATCTGATCATGCAAGCAAAAAATATGAGTCTGCAATAAAACATTTACAACAACATCAGGTTCTTAGAGATTCGCTTTTTAATGTCGAAAAACTGAAACATTCTGCCGCATTACAACTTCAGTTTGAAACAGAGAAAAAAGACAAAAACATCAAACTGCTTACACAGCAAGGAAAATTACAGGAAATAAAAATTTACAACGACCGTATTATTCGCTACGTTTTTATTGGAAGTGTAATCGTTCTGATTCTTTTTCTGGCGCTTTTATACAACAGTTTTAGATTAAAAAAGAAAAAGAATGCCGAATTAGAAATTCAGCGTCAGCAAATAAATGAACAGAACGAACTGAACAAAAAAATGCTGATTGAAAAAGAATGGCTTCTGAAAGAAATTCATCATCGTGTAAAAAATAATCTCCAGATTGTCATTAGTTTATTAAACACACAATCTGCTTATCTCGATAACGAAGATGCTTTAATGGCCATACAAAACAGCCAACACAGAATGCATGCAATGTCATTGATTCATCAAAAATTATATCAGTCTGATAATCTTGCTAATATCGATATGTCATGGTATATTTATGAATTGATAAATTACATGAAAGAATGTTTTGATACCGACCGAAATATCAATTTTGTTTTAAACGTAGAAAAAACATATCTCGATGTTGCTCAGGCCGTTCCTCTGGGATTAATTATTAATGAAGCCATCAACAATGCCATTAAATATGCTTTTCCTGATGGCCGAAAAGGAGAAGTTACAATCGTTCTTAAAAACAATAAAGAAAACAACTACGAACTTTGCATTGCAGACAACGGCGTTGGACTTCCAGAAGATTTTGAAGATACCGAAAGAGATTCACTAGGTATGAATTTAATGATGGGATTAAGTGACCAGATTGATGGCACTTTTGAAATGAAAAATCAAAACGGATTAAAAATTACGATTACATTCACCAGAAATACTGAATTTGAGGTAACTGCCGAAAATTCGTAAATAATATAAAAGCACAATGAAGGAGAAAATTCTAATTGTTGAAGATGAATTTATAGTGGCAAATGATTTAAAAATCATGCTGCACAAAGCAGGCTATCAGGTTGTTGGTATTGCTTCTTCTGTGGTTCAGGCGCGAAAACTAATTGAAGACAAAAAACCGGAATGGGTCTTGCTCGATATTATGCTAAAAGGCGACTTAACCGGAATTGATCTTGCCTGGGAATTGCGCGAAATGCAATTACCGTTTTTATATATTTCTGCCAATACCAACCAAAGCACACTGGAAGCCGTAAAAGCAACGCAGCCTTATGGATTTATGGTGAAGCCTTTTCGTGAAAGAGATCTCATCGTAATGCTTGACATTGCCAAATATAGATTTAATGAAGAAAAAGGAAGTTTAGGAGAAGCTAAAATCAATAGACAAACTCAGGAAATTGAAGGAATCGTAGGTAATAGTCTGCTTTTAAAAGAAGTTCTTGAAAAAATAAAAATCGTTGCACCAGCCGAAACTTCTGTATTGATTTTGGGCGAAAGCGGTACAGGAAAAGAAAGAGTCGCGCATTCTATACACGATCTTTCGGCAAATAAAGCCAATCCGATTGTGATTGTAAATTGCGCTGCTTTGCCACAATCTCTAATAGAATCTGAACTTTTCGGACATGAAAAAGGCGCTTTTACAGGAGCAAATACATTACGAATCGGAAAGTTTGAACAAGCCAATAATGGTACTATTTTTCTGGATGAGATTGGAGAATTACCTTTAGATTCACAGGTAAAATTATTGAGGGTTTTACAGGAAAAAGAAATTCAGAGACTTGGAGGCAATAAAACAATAAAAATCAATGTTCGTATTGTAGCAGCTACCAACAGATCGCTGGAAAAAGAAGTTGCCGAAGGACGTTTCAGACTTGATTTATATTACCGCTTAAATGTATTTCCGATACAATTGCCAACCTTAAAAGAACGCAAAGAAGATATTGAAGCATTAGCCCTTTATTTTCTTAAAAAATATGCCTCAGCTTCACGAAGAAACGTAAACAGTATTAGTCCTGAAGCTTTAGCACAATTAAAAAGTTACGATTGGCCGGGAAACATTCGCGAACTCGAACATCTGATTGAAAGAAATATATTGCTAGCCAAAACAGCTGAAATTGAAAAATTTGATCTTCCGTCGAATACCGCGACACCATTTGAAGTCGCCTCTTCAGGAAAAATGAAGTCGATGGAAGAAATGGAAAAAGAACATATTATGAATGCACTGCAACACTGCGACGGAAAAGTTTCTGGCCCCGGAGGTGCTGCAGAATTACTAAAAATGTCGCCACAAACTTTGTATTCAAAAATGAAAAAACTAAATATAAAACAAGAATATAATTAATCACTTTGTGTATTTAACCGCAAAGGTCACAAAGAAATAACGCAAAGTTCGCAATGCATTGATAAAACTTTGCGAACCTTGAGAAAACATAGCGCTCTTTGCGGTTAAACTTCACGATAGAACAGCTAAAATATGGAAACAATAAAACTAGAATTAGACGAAAAAAAACACGGCGCCTTTAATCTTTATGTTGATGATAAAAAAATAGGCGAAATGACCGTAAGCATTAAACCCGGATTATTAACGGTTTACCACACCGGAGTTGAACCGGAAGGTGAAGGAAAAGGATATGCAAAGAAATTATTAGAAGAAATGGTCGCTTATGTTCGTGCCAACGATTTAAAGGTTTTACCGCTTTGTCCTTACGTTCATGCACAATTCAAAAGACATCCGGATGAATACGAAGATATTTGGAAGAAGTAAAAACACTCCAATTTGTCATCTCGAGGAACGAGATATCTCCACAAGTAACTCCGCAACGAGAGTCCAATCTTTGGCGAGCTACTTACGAAGATTTCTCCTTCGTCGAAATGACGAGATTGTGTAACTTTAGCTAATCGCAGAGGTTTGTCATCTCGACGAAGGAGAGATCACACACGAAACTCCACACAGCATATCGCCAATCTTTGGCGATCAGCTAGTGCGATTTACTTCGTCTGTCGCTACCGCTCTAGTCTCCTCCGTTCGAAATGACAAAATTGTGTAACTTTAGCTAATCGCCAAGTTTTGTCATCTCGACGAAGGAGAGATCACACACGAAACTCCACACAGCATATCGCCAATCTGTGGCGATCAGCTAGTGTGATCTCTCCTCCGTCGAGATGACAAGATTGTGTAACTTTCTTTACGCTTTACGTAATCGAATTAATGATAAAATAGATTTAAAAAAATTAAATCTGCAGAAAAACTGAACACTAAAAAACTGAACACTTAACTCATAACTTCCTAAATTTATGAATACAGAAATTTTAACAGACGGCCTACCTTTAAACGAAGCCAAAAAAGCCTTAATCATGCTTCATGGTCGTGGTGCGGGTGCGCATGATATTCTCTCCATTGCCAAACATCTTAGAGTGGATGATTTTGCATTGGTTGCACCTGAGGCAGAAAACAGAACCTGGTATCCGTATTCGTTTTTAGCTCCTCTTGATCAAAACGAACCTTCGTTTTCAAAATCATTAGATGCAATTCATCAGGTTGTGGTGGCGATTCAGCAAAACGGAATCGAAAAAGAGAATATTTATTTCTTAGGATTCTCTCAGGGCGCATGTCTTGCTTTGGAGTTTACCACTCGAAATGCAGCAAGATATGGCGGAATTGTAGCGTTTACCGGTGGATTAATTGGCGATCAGGTGTATGAAAACCATTATTCAGGAAACTTTGAAAATACTCCGGTTTTTATCGGAACAAGTGATCCTGATTTCCACGTTCCTGTAGAAAGAGTAAATGATACTGAAGCTCTTATGGAAAAAATGGGCGCAGATGTAACTAAAAAAATCTATCCTAATATGGGACATACCATCAGTCAGGACGAGATCAATTGTGCAAATGCATTGATTTTCAATAAAAGATAATGATTACCATAACGCGAGTTTACAGCGATATTAATGGAGAAAGTCATTTTGAAGACTTTCAAGTTCCGTTGAAAAACAATGGCAACATCGGATTTTTATCTGATGATGAACCTGTCAAATCTGTTGTTTTTAGAGAAGTCAGCCCTTCTTATGATTATGATTTTCATAATGCACCGGACCGTCAGTATATTGTTTTACTCGAAGGCGGCGTAGAAATCGAAACTTCATTGGGAGAAAAAAGAACATTTAATACCGGTTCGATTCTTTTGGTTGAAGATACCACAGGAAAAGGACACAAAACAAAAAATATTGAACCTCAACTTCGAAAATCAATATTTATAAAAATCTAGTTTGTCTAAATGGAACGCGGATTTGACAGATTTGCTATCGCAAAAACGCGGATTTTCACGGATTTTTATTTAATGAAATCCGTATTAATCCGTTTCATCCGTGTCCCAATAGAGCGCTTTTAATTTACTACTGTGAGAACTTTGTCAAAGTTTAAAACTTTGACAAAGTTGACAATGCAAATATTATTAATATAAAATCCGTATAAATCCGCGTCTTCGTGATAACGAATCCGTTTAATCCGTGTCCTAATAAACAGCTTTTAAATTATAAAATGGAAAAAGAAACTATAAGAATTGAAGGATTCAGCGATGCTGTATTTGCCATAGCAATTACGCTTTTGGTTTTAGAACTTCATGCGCCCGATGTTACTGTTGTAAAAAACGGGACAGAATTATTAGCATTTTTAAAAAGCGAATGGACAGCTTACTTGGCTTTTACGCTTTCTTTTTTCAGCATTTTTATCATGTGGGTCAATCATCATAAGATTTTCAAACAGATTTACAGCCGAAATACTGCCATCATGTTTGCTAACGGACTGATTCTTTTTCTGGTTACGGCGGTTTCTTATCCAACAACTTTGTTGGCTCGTTTTTTTGAAAGTGAAGCCTCAAATATTGCAGTTGCAATTTATACCGGAATATTTGTACTCATAAATATTTCGTATAATTTACTTTGGCTTGTAGCAAGCAAAAACAAAAATCTTTTGCGCCCGGAAATTACAGATTTGGCAATCAGGAAAATCAGAAATAACTATTTATACGGATTACCTACTTATTTAATTGCATTCGGAATTTCATTTCAATATCCAACAATTGCTTTAATAATCAATATGCTTTTATTAATTTATTGGGCAGTTTCCTCAGGAAAAATAAACATGAATCAGGAATAAATCAATCTAAAGAAAGTTCTTTTTAATGCCCAGTTTCTGCATTCTAGAAGCTAAAGTTGTCGGCGGCACACCTAATAAAACAGCCGCACCTTGTGGTCCGGAAATTCTTCCCTCGCATTTTTTTACAACTTTCAGAATATGCTCCTTCTCTACTTCTTGCAACGTTTTGGTATAAAATTCTGTTTCGGAATCAGTAGATTCTGCGATAAAAATTTCAGGAAAAGTCATTTCTTTGATCGTGTCGTCTTTGGCAAACAAAATACTTCTTTCGATCATATTTTCTAATTCACGCACATTTCCCGGCCATGAATTTGCCATCATACTATTAAGTACTTTTTTAGAAAAACCTTTTATCTTCTTCCCTATTCTTTCCGAGTGTTTTTCTAAGAAAAAATGTCCCAGAATTTCAATATCACCTTTACGGTCCCGCAACGCTGGTAACGGAATTGGATAAACATTTAAGCGATAATATAAATCACTTCTAAAACGTTCTTTGGCAACTTCTTTTTCAAGTGATTTATTTGTGGCTGCAATTACTCTTGCATTTACTTTAATACTTTTATTTCCGCCAACTCTTTCTATTTCTTTTTCCTGTAAAACGCGCAGCAATTTTCCTTGCAATTCCAGCGGAAGTTCTCCTATTTCATCCAAAAACAAAGTGCCATTTTCAGCTTGTTCAAATTTTCCGATTCTTTGTTCTGTTGCTCCTGTAAAAGCACCTTTTTCATGTCCGAATAATTCACTTTCGATCAAATTCTCGGGAATCGAAGCACAATTAACCTTAATCATTTTATTCTTAGCTACCAACGACAAATCGTGAATGGCACTCGCTACCAGTTCTTTTCCTGTTCCTGTTTCTCCAAAAATCAAAACAGTAGACTGAGAAGCTGCCACTTTCGAAATCAATTCAAAAACATCTTGCATCGCATCGCTTTTTCCTATAATTCCATGAAAACCATTATTATTTACAGAAACTGATTCTTCTTCACTTTGTAAACCTCTACTTTTTAGCCATTTCAATTCAGCAAGATTATTTTCATATTCCTGAGTCATTTTAATATTTCTAATGGTTATAGAAAGCTGCATTGCAATTCCCTTTAAAACCCGATTGGATTCTCTGCTAAAAGTCTTGGCATTTTTAAAGAAAAGAAAAAGCACATTTCGGTTTCCTTTTAAATACGGAAGACAAATTCCGATTCCGTTTTTGAAACCTCTTTTTTGAATGTTCTGAATATAATCCGGATTCTTTATATCATCAGCCAAATCAAAAATAACGGCATCCGCAGAATCCATACAACGATTAAAAAAACCATCATTTAAAACATAGTTTTTTAAGTCCGTATTTTTATTCGAAAATGGAAAGAAAATTTGATATTCCGTTTCCTCTTCATTAGAAGACGCTAAAATAAAATCATCAAACAGGAAATTATCTTTTAATACACCATTTACAACCGCATTAAATTCTTCGTTATTTAAAACCTGAGAAAGCGCTGTAGAGATCGATAAAACCAACATTTGTTCTTGTTCTCTTTCCTGCAATCGTTTCATCATGATTGCAGTTTTATCTGTTGGTTTTTCCATAAACGGTAATTGGTGTGGTATTTAAATGTGGTAACCCTGTAAATTTAAGAAATAGCCTTAATTAAATTACTATTGATTTTCTAAATATGCAATACTCAATTCATAAAATTACGATATATCGTGTAATTAGAAATAATATTTCCATTTAAAAACCCTGATAAATAAGCCCTTAATTTAAATGGAATATTATTTGGTTTTATAATGGCACGAGGAAAACAAACAGGTTTTTATTTCTTAATCTAGGTTAATCGATAAACAGCCACAACGGACGTAAATTTGTAAAAGAAAAATCAAACAACAATTTAAATAAAAAATACCATGGAAAATAAAATTTTAGGCTTACACCACATTACTGCAATTGCAGGTGATGCTAAACGCAACTTTAACTTTTACTCTAACATATTAGGATTACGATTCATTAAAAAAACCGTGAATTTTGATGATCCCGGAACGTACCATTTTTACTTTGGTGACGAAGTAGGAAGCGCAGGAACTATTCTAACTTTTTTCCCTTGGGGAGAAGGAATTCAACAAGGAAGAAAAGGTTCAGGAATGGCAACTGAAATTGGCTATTCTGTTCCAAAAGGAAGTCTTGATTTCTGGCAAAAACGTTTTGAGCAATATAATGTTATCTATAACAAACCTGCTGAAAAATTCGGCGAAAAATATTTGACTTTCTTAGATCCGGACGGACTAAAATTAGAGTTAATCGAATCTAAAACAGAAGATAACAGAAAAGCCTGGGAAACCGACGAAGTAAAAGCGGATGTGGCTACAAAAGGTTTTCATAACATTACGTTGACTTTAAACGATATTAAACCAACCGCTGCGGTTTTAACTGAAATATTTGGTTATAAATTAATCGATCAGGATGTAAACCGTTACCGTTATGCAACAGATGCTGTAGAAAATGCTGCGATTGTTGACTTAGTTGAATTGACTGATGAAAAACGTGGTTTAAATGCCAACGGAACAGTTCACCACGTGGCTTTCCGTGTAAAAAATGACGAAATCTTAATGCACTTCCGTGAAAAAATCGAAGCGTACGGATTGTCTATTACACCACAAATTGACAGACAGTATTTCCACTCTTTGTATTTCAGAGAACCAGGTGGAGTTTTATTTGAAATCGCTACCGATAATCCAGGATTTACAGTAGACGAAAGCTTAGAAGAATTAGGTCAAAACTTAAAACTTCCTGCTCAATACGAATCTCAGAGAGCAGCTATTGAAGCACATTTGGTTAAAATTAATTAATTGACCCCGTTGGGTGTAATTATATTAAAAATGCTCCTTTGAATAAAATAGTACGCGGATAAAACGGATTTACTTCGTAAAAACGCGGACAAAAACAGATTTTGGGTAAAGATTTAAAAAAATCCGTTTTTGTCCGCGTTTTCGTGATAACGAATCTGCCTAATCCGCGTCAAAATTTATAATATCTTAATTACACCCAACGGGTTAATTGAATTACTAAACCGGGGTTATCCCAAACACAACACTACTTTAAAAAGCTGTCCCAATTGCGGACAGCTTTTTTTTAGCTTTAGCCCAATATTCATTTTACCACGTAATTCACATTAAAAGTTAAATTTTTAAGGTATAAAGTGTTTTATAAACACTTATAATCTATTAGCTTTACTACGCCAAACAAACCCTAAACATGAAAAAAGTACTATTATTAGTTCTACTTTACTTTTTTACTCTTCCCTTATTCAGTCAAAACCAAGCAGATAAACTAAAGCTGCAAAAAAACAGATTACTACTTTACAATGTTGGTATTTATCTTCACAGCGTTAATCAGGGATCAATAGATATAGACAGTGCCATGACTTTGGCGGCAAAAGCACAAAAACTTCCTTATACTTTAGTTAATGATGAAGGTTACAATGATGGGGCCTACTTTCCCGGAAATGATTTAATCAGCAACAACAATATTCAGAGAGCCATACTTTTATTACCAAAATTAAAAACTGTCGATCAAATAAAACTCAATTTACAACTGGGTAATTTTTACCTTTTTAAACCAGGCACGAAAGACGCTGATATTAAGAATGCGCTTTGGTATATTATTAAAGCTCAAAAGCTATCCGAAAAATTAAAAACTCCAAAGTGGATTTTTCAAACCCGACTTCTGCTTGCCAAATATTATTATCAGGCACAAAAACCACAGTTAAGCGCAACCATTTTTACTGAGCTCGTAAACTGGGCCAAAACAACAAAAGAAGATCATATTATAGCTGAAGCCATAGAGAATCAAGGCACTTTTATGCCCAATGATAAAAAAGAAAAGGCCGTTATTTTGTCTCAAGCCATGCATCTTTATAAAAAATTAGGCTATAAGGAAAAAGAAATCGAAACTTTGATGAAAATAATTCCGGTACATTTTTGGACCGGCAACATGAAATTGGCCAAAGAGGAACTTTTAACGAGCCTAAGACTTCAGAAAAAAATTGGTTTTCTATACACACAATATACCGAAACTGCTATTTCGTACATTGAGTTACTTCATAACAATTTAAAAAATTCACTTTATTATGGTTTAGAAAGTGTAAATTCTATGGAAAAAACAAAGGATTACGCTTTCGCAGACAGCTTTTATATTCGATTAGGAAATGTTTACAATCAAACCGGATATTTTGAAGATGCACTTAAATTCTATCAAAAAGGAATTGCATATAATCAAAGAGAGCTTAATACAGGAACCTGGTATAAAAGTTTTTTTGGTGCTGTAAGATCGATCATGAATAGAAATAAATATTCTGAAGCTTTGCATTATCTGGAAACAAACTCAAAAAAATACCCTCCTAAAAATAACTTAGACTATATGATTCTTTATCAGTTAAAGGCTTGTTGTTATGATCAATTAGGACGATTAAAAGAAACGGAAACCAGTTATGAAAAAATGGACTATTTTGCCAGAAAACTAAATACTCCCGAAAGTGTCAAAGATATCGCAAGCTGTTATTCTCTTGCAGCATTATTCTACACTAAAATTAATAAACCTGAAAAAGCAAGAGCCATAACAGATAGAATACTTGCTATTACAAACAAACATACAGAGGGTTTTACCAGACATCTTTTAGAGCTTTCCCTTTTTAAAATAGATTCGCTTAACGGTAATTATCTTTCTGCAATTAAACATTTTGAAACCTATACCAAAATTCAGGATTCTATGGATAATGTCATTAAGAATGGGGAATTTGAAAATTTAAAATTCAAGTTTGAAACGGCCAATAAAGAACAGAACATCAAATCTTTAAAACAAAAAACAAAGCAACAGGAAAACAAACTAAATACCTCAAGACTTTTAAACATAATTTCGGTCAGCAGTTTATTTTTATTGTTAATTATCATTGTGTTATTGTTCAACAGAGCAAAAATAAAACAGCGCAATACAAGAAGACTGGAACTAAAAGAGAAAGAAATTAATCTTAAAAATATCAAGCTTGAACGTTTAGTTGAGGAAAAAGAATGGCTTTTAAAAGAAATTCATCATCGGGTAAAAAATAATCTCCAGACTGTAATTAGTTTACTTAATTCACAATCTGCTTATCTTAAAGATGATCTGGCTATTTCTACGATTAAGAATAGTCAAAATCGTATTTATTCCATGTCCTTAATTCACCAGAAATTATATCGGGAAAATGCTTTATCAACCGTTAATATGCCCAATTATTGCCTTGAATTAATCGACTACCTGAAAGAATCTTTTAGTATTGAAGAACAAATTCATTTTGAACTAAAAATCGATCCGGTTGAATTGGATATTTCGCAAGCCATCGCGCTTGGGCTAATCATGAACGAAGTGGTGACCAATTCTATAAAATATGCTTTTACGGATAAAACAAACTGCATTATCGATATTTCATTAATTGAAACTTCAGAAAACAATTACGAACTGATTATTGCTGATAACGGAAGCGGTATCGCCAATATATCAAAACTTAAAAATAGCAATTCGTTCGGGATGACCTTGATTCAGGGATTAAGCAATACTCTTGAAGGACATTTATCAATAGAAAATAAAAATGGTATTACATTAAAACTGAACTTCACTAAAGTACTGGCGTAATATATTGGTAAAAGTATTTCTGTAAACATATTAAATTGTGCTTGAAGAAAATGTGTTTTTTATTTACAACTTAATAGTAATGCATTAAATAAAAGACCACTTTTTCAAGCAATTTTTTATTAATTTTAACCCGTTGGGTGTAATTATATTTAAAATGCTCCTTTGAATAAAATAGCACGCGGATAAAACGGATTTACTTCGTAAAAACGCGGACAAAAACGGATTTTTTTTTAAATTCTTTATACAAATCCGTTTTTGTCCGCGTTTTCGTGATAACGAATCTGTCTAATCCGCGTCAAAATTTATAATATTTTAATTTCATCCAACAGGTTAATTTTACTTACCAATTTTAATTCGCTTTTATGGAAATAAATAATTCGGAATTAGTTTCCATTAAAGAAGTACCAATCAGAAAAATTACTGGTTGTACAAGTTTATCGCTTTTTGACACGCTTTCTATTGAAGAACCTTTGGAAATCAAAATTCAATACGGGTCAAAAGAGCAAAGAATTCAAAAAAATATTTCTGTCACCATGCGAACTCCCGGTAATGATCCGGAACTTGCAATAGGATTTCTATTTACAGAAGGGATAATTTCATCTTATGATGTTGTAAAAAACGTATCTCACTTAGCAATAGAATGTACATTAAAAAAGAAAAACAGTATTCTGGTCGAACTTATAGAAGACTTTGTTCCGCATTTAATGCAGGCAGATCGTAATTTCTATACCACTTCCAGTTGTGGCGTCTGCGGAAAAGGTTCTATAGAAGCCATAAAAACAGTGAGTCTGTTTAAATCTCTTGCCAGACAAAACTTAAATATTTCATCAGATATATTATATCAGTTACCTCAAAAATTAAAAAGTGCTCAAAGCAATTTTGATGCAACAGGCGGTATTCACGCAGCTGGTCTTTTTTCTGTTGAGGGAGATCTTAAACTTTTGCAGGAAGATGTTGGAAGGCACAACGCCCTGGATAAATTAATTGGTGAAGCATTACGCACACACTTATTGCCATTAAATCATCATATTTTACTTCTAAGCGGAAGAGCGAGTTTTGAGTTAATTCAGAAAGCTGCTATGGCAGGAATAGCTGTTGTGGTAGCCATTGGTGCTCCATCTACCCTTGCGCTGGAATTAGCCATAGAACTCAACATTACCCTTTTGGGATTTCTAAAAGAAGACCGATTTAATATCTATCATTCCTGCGATGAAGTATCGATACTAACCACTCATCAAAACTAAAAAGCGATGAAAGAGGACCAAAACAAAAATAATATCGGGCAAGAAAATAATATTCCCGATGCCGAAAATCCATACCAACTTTTAGACTTAAAAGTAACAAAAGTAAAAAACTGGGCTGCGGGTGTTCCCGGAGTTGTAGCCGCTTTTAGTGATCTTATCGAAGAGAAAACAATTGTACGCGGAACAAAGGCCTTGTTTAAAATGAATCAGAAAGATGGTTTTGACTGCCCGAGCTGTGCATGGCCCGATCCTGACGATGAACGATCTGTACTTGGCGAATATTGTGAAAATGGGGTTAAAGCTTTAGCCGAAGAAGCAACTACGAAAAAAGTAACTACTGATTTTTTTAAAGAAAATTCCGTTTATGAACTTTCAAAATTAGATGATTATCAGATTGGAAAATTTGGAAGATTGACCAGCCCAATGTATCTGCCTAAAAACGGTACACATTATGAACCCATTAGTTGGGATAATGCTTTCCTGAAAATAGCACAACATCTTAATGCTTTGGATTCTCCGGATGAGGCAGCATTTTATACCTCCGGAAGAACCAGTAATGAAGCTTCTTTTCTTTATCAGCTTTTTGCAAAAGAATACGGAACCAACAATATGCCAGATTGCTCCAATATGTGTCATGAAACATCAGGATCGGCACTAAGAACTACAATTGGAATTGGAAAAGGTACCGTAACACTCGATGATTTTTATGATACCGATGTAATCGTAATTATTGGTCAAAACCCGGGAACTAATGCTCCAAGAATGTTGAGCGCTTTATCAAAAGGTAAAAAAAACGGAGCCAAAATTATTGCCATCAATCCCTTGCCCGAAGCGGGTTTAATGGGATTTAGAAATCCGCAGGAAATTAGTGGTGTTCTTCGCAGCGGCATTAAATTGGCAGATCTTTATCTGCCTGTAAAAATAAATGGTGATATGGCTTTGCTTAAAGCTATTGAAATCCTGCTAATTGAATTTGAAAAGAAGAATCCGGGTAAAGTCTTTGATTATGATTTTATAAAAGAAAAAACTACTGGTTACGATGCTTTTCTTCAGCAATTTGACCAATATAATCTTGATGATCTTGCACAGCTTTCTGGAGTTTCTAAAGAAGCACTTTATGAAGCTGCCGAAATTATCGCCTTCAAAAAACGAATTATCGTTTGTTGGGGAATGGGACTTACACAACAGCCCAATGGTGTTGAAATGATCAGGGAAATACTGAATATATTGCTGCTGAAAGGAAGTATTGGCAAACCAGGCGCCGGCGTATGCCCTGTTCGCGGTCATAGTAATGTTCAGGGAAACAGAACTATGCTTATTGATGAAAAACCTACCGATGAACAACTCGATCGTTTGCAGGCTTATTTTGGCTTTAATCCTCCGCGTAAGCGTGGTTATGACGTTGTTAGGGCAATAAAAGCAATGCACGACGAAAAGGTAAAATTATTATTCTCAATGGGAGGTAATTTCTTATCGGCAACACCAGATACCAATTATACGGCTAATGCCTTAAGAAAACTTAATCTAACGGTTTCTGTTTCGACCAAATTAAACCGAACGCATCTTATTCACGGACAGGAATCTCTCATATTACCAACATTATCCCGAAGTGATATTGACGTGATAAATGGCGAAACACAGTTTATTACCACCGAAAACTCTATGGGTGTTGTACAATCTTCAAAAGGTATACTTACGCCAGTATCTGATGATCTTATTAATGAAATGCAAATTGTCTGTAAAATGGCTGTGGCAACTTTAGGAAGTAAATCGGTTATTGACTGGGAGCGCTATCACAACAGCTACGATGATGTGCGTGATGCTATTGAAAATTGCATTCCCGGTTTTGAAAATTATAACATAAGAGCGCGCGAAAAAGGAGGTTTTTATCTGCCAAATGCCGCAAGAGAAGGAAAGTTTATCACTAAAGCTTTTGGTGATCGCGTCCCTTTTACCTTAACGGTAATACCGGATAACAAACTGGATTCTGATGAATATATGATGGCGACCACCCGAACACATGACCAGTTTAATACCACAATTTATGGTCTTGATGATCGCTATCGCGGTGTAAAAAACGAACGCAGGGTAATCTTTATGAATCCAAAAGACATTGAACTTGCGGGTTTTAAAGCGGGTGACAAAGTTGATTTATTCAATTATGATGATACTATTGAAAGAATTGCTCCCTTATTTGTCATTGTTTCTTATGAAATTCCGGAAAAAAATACTGTGACGTACTTTCCTGAAACCAACGTTTTGGTTTCTGTAAATAATGTGGTTAAAGACAGTAATATGCCGGCTTCAAAATATGTGAAAATCAAGATCAAAAAACACGATCCTAAAATTTACGAAAGAATCAATAAATTATAATGAAAAGTATCTCTTATTAGAATCTCCTTTTAAAGAGACAAAACTTCACATAATCGGTTAAAATTTCTTGCTTTGGTTTTCTGCTCTGTTTTTATGTAGGAAACCAAAGCATTGTATATTCTCGAATAGTACATCTTAATTTCTCTGCTTAATCTTAACATAGTTTTTAAGCGTTACCGCAAATTCATTGCTTTAAATTGATAAAAGAAAACGAATAGTTTCACTTATTAATCTACTTTTTGCTTGATTTTTTGCTTCACTCAATAATTTTCCGATCAATTCCCCAACCCTCCACTAAAGCACTGATAATCAATTATTTTTTTATTAACCCCAAAGAAATATAACAAAAACAGGTTTTTATGCATATTTTTTAACAAAAACAGTAAATAATCTACAATTCAGCATTTTACGTATTAAAAAAAAGTCTTTTCTTACATATAATTTAATTTCTTTCGTAATTTTGCACCTCCAAAAACTGAATACCAAACAATTAACAAATGACAAATTTTACTAAAGCAGGTCTTGTTATTACCTTGCTATTAACAACAATTTTTACCCAAGCCAGCCACCGAAAAGGAGATTACATCCTGAACATTGCAACCGGAAATGGCAAAATAGTTAGCTTTACTCTTGAGACTACCGAAAAATCTTCCTTCTCTATTTTCGATGAAAAACACAATTTAGTTTACAGCGGAGAATCAGCAACAAACAATTTAGAAGTTTCTAAAACAATAAGTTTAGAAAATTACGCAGCAGGAACTTATTTCCTGGAAGTTACTCAAAATGGTAAGATTGAAAAACACGAAATTAAAGTTACATCACAGAAATCTAAAACTACAAAATTAGATCAGAGTGTAAATCAAAATCCTGCATTACGTCGATAATTCACCTTTTTTGTCCCAACAAAAAAAATAAAAAACAGCTCTGCTATAAGCTGTTTTTTATTCATTTCTATGTAAAAAATTTCATATCAATACACTAAAGCCAAGTATATGATAATAGAAGATTGGCAGGATTTAGTCGCCGTCTACGAAAAAGAAAATGATTGGAAAGCGTTATTTCGTTACTTAAATATTATTGAAAACAAACTTAATGAGGCAGATCGATTAAACCTCTGTGTCAGAATAATGTTCTTAACTGTATATTCACTTTTAAAGAAAAGTCATTCTCAGGAAGAAGAAATCTATGGCAAGAATAAATTAAGTGTACTCTTTAATACCTATTTTGCAGAATTTAAAGACGATTATGATTTTTTATTCTGCATGGCAGTCATAACAGAGCTTAATCCCTCTGCATTTAATGTTGATTTTATTGATTCTGATCAATTTTTAGATGATTCCATAACAATGTCAAATGGTATAAAATTGTATTTAAACTGGTTTCTTGTCACTAAAAAAAGTATTTATCTCGATCGTGATTATTTAAATTCTGAGTTTATAAAATCATGGGAAAAAGAAAAAGGAAAACTGGGAGAATATGTCGTAGAATTCCTGAAAAAATAATGCACTTTTTTATAAAACAACAAAGCCTGACGGATTCGTCAGGCTTTGTTGTTTTATATAGTATAAGGTTACTTTGTAACTCCAAACATCATTACTAATCTATCACCAAGATAAAAATTCAGGGTTTGGTCTGCCACATCAAAACGCAAATCTTTATTGTCTAAATAAGATAATATTTTTTGCTCCGTTTTATTTGCTTCGTCGCCAATACATGCCATTAAAGTAGATCTCATACCATTGAAAGTAATTTGATCGCCAGTGGTTGAATAGCTTCCTGAGAAATTATTACAACCGGAGTTTCCACTCACTACTTTTTCAGCAACATTAAATTTAATAGACGCTTTACCATAATCCTGCCCTACGTTTTCAAGCATAATTAATTTCCAGTTATTTTTTCCAATAAAACTCCAAAGGTCGTTTTGAGTTGGAATAGAAAACTCCATAATTACTTTATTTTTTAAAGTTTTAAATTGTACTTTATTATTTTTCTTTACAATTTTAAACGTTTTTTCTTTTATTGCTTTGCTAAACTCAGCTTCCAATTTCATACTCTCGTCATTACAAGCCATTAAAGTTCCAAAAGGAGTACCGGTTTTAATCTGATTTTTTGCAGCAAGTTTCGTGTACTTTACATTAAAGTTATTACAACCATTTTTACCACTTATTGAGCCAGTTTCATTGTTTATTGTTATAAAAGCACCTCCATTAGTTATCTTTTTCCCGTTTAACTGAGTTAAGATCATTTTGGTGTTATAAATTCCTTGTTCTTTTGTTACTGGTGTTTTTGAAATAATACTTTTCAGTTTGTATTCATATGCAGAAACATCGGCAGGAAGAGTACCTTGTCTTTTTGTTTTAACAACCATAATTTCATACTTGTTTCCTGCTTCAAAATTAAAGCCTTCAATGTGGTCGTAAAAAAGCTGCCAATCTTTATCCTTGCCATACTTTACTTGCAGACATTCCATGGGAGCGACTCCCTGGCAAGGCACTTTACTTTCTTTCACAAACATTTTTAAATTTTCCTGACCGTACGTCAATGTTGATATTAACACCACCACAAAAACATACATACTTTTAAATCTTTTCATTCTTTTAATTTTTAGAATACCCTCTTGTATTCTGATTATTCAATGTTTTGTTTGCTTGCATTAATTGTGCCATTTCAAAAATGAAACTGTTTTTAACTTTTATTTATAGCACATAAAATTATAAGAAAGATACGATTTAAATTTTGTAAATTCCCTATTATATTGTGTAACAAAAACTTCCGGTAAATGATTTACATTTGAATCAATTTTAAAAAAATATACTGTCATGAAAAGCATTTATATATTTTTAGTAGTTATTTTCTTTATTTCCTGTCAGCAAAAAGAAACTAAAAATGTTCCTGTTTCTGTTGCAGATTCAATTACCGTGAATAAAAACACGGGGAACCTGAAAGAAAATAAAGAAGAAAACAGACAAAAAGACGACACCATTTTTATGAATTATAAAGATGATAAAGGTGTTTTTATAGCCGAAGGAATAATAGATTCTATTCATTCAAAAATATATCTCAAATTTAAAAATGAAGATTTAGGCCAATTAAACGCTACCATTATTCCAGCAACAGGCAAAGGAAACATCCGCTTTAATCAGATTATTTTTCCTGATAATACTGCAGACGGACCTTTTGGAACAGATTTAAAGATCCAACTTACACAGAAAGGAAATTATATTTTAGTAATTGGCCCTTCACTAATGGCGGACAGTCCGTATTGGGGAAAATTTAATGTGCAGCTTGATGTTAAATAAGTAAATCAATAATTAACGCTTCAAATTTTAAAACAAGAATTTCTCACCACCAAAAACAAAATGTATTTCTTTATATAATTTCCAACATTTTAATGAAATATTAATGAAATTATGTAAAAGATATTTAAGATTTTATGACTAAATTGGTAGTATGAGAACAGATCCGGATATCATTATTATTGGAGGAGGTCTTGCCGGTCTGGCCAGTGCTTTGCATTTATCCAAAAATGGATTGAAAGTCACTCTAATTGAAAAAACAGCTTATCCCAAACACAAAGTCTGTGGTGAATACATCTCAAACGAAATTTTGCCTTATCTGCAATGGCTTGGTGCAGATGTTTTAAAACTCCATCCTTCCATTATAACCAATTTTGAATTTACGGCACAAAATGGCAAAACGGCCCGAACAGAACTTCCGTTAGGTGGTTTTGGAATCAGTCGTTATGCTTTGGATAATTTTCTTTTTGAAACCGCGGTACAAAATGGCTGTACAGTTATTACCGAATTAGTTACTCAGGTTATTTTTGAAAACGAAATCTTTACTATTACAACAACAGAACGTACTTTATCTGCAAAAATAGTTTTGGGTGCTTTCGGAAAAAGATCCAACATCGATCAATCTTTATCGCGTAGTTTTATTTCGAAGAAATCGCCGTGGTTAGCTGTTAAAGGACATTATACCGGAGATTTTGATGCTAAACTTGTTGCTTTATATAATTTCAGAGGTGGATATTGTGGCGTTTCAACTGTAGAAAAAGGCATTTTAAACATTTGTTATTTGGCAGATTATGAAACTTTTAAAAAGTATAAAAATATAGACGAGTATCAAAAATCGGTTCTTTATAAAAATAAAAAGCTAAAGTCAATTTTTGAAAACAGCACTCCTCTATTTGAAAAACCACTTACGATTAGCCAGATATCATTTGATAAAAAACTTCCTGTAGAAAATCATATTCTCATGATTGGCGATACTGCTGGTTTAATACATCCAATGTGTGGTAATGGAATGGCGATGGCAATACATAGTGCAAAGATTGCAGCAGAACTTGTACTCGATTTTTATAATGGTAAAATTACATCACGAAGCTTATTAGAAGAAAAATACAGCACAGCATGGAAAAAGCATTTCAGCAAAAGATTACTTTTTGGCAGACTTCTTTCTAAAGCTTTTACCTATAAAACTTTTTCAAATGTAATGACTTCCGTAACTGCTTTAATGCCCTTTTTTCTATCATCAATAATCAGGCAGACTCATGGAAGCCCTGTAACAACCAACTAAATGAGTTTAAGCACCAAATACAGAACAGAAGAAACCGAAATAATGGATGATTTCTCGCTTGAAGGAGCGGAATTAATCGACGCATTAAATCAAATCGCCCGAATTAATCAGCTATTAGGAGGAAATAAACTGATCGTACACGGATTAAAACAACTCTTAATAGAAACAAATTCCAACGAGCCCATTATAATCGCTGATATTGGCTGTGGTAATGGAGATATGTTGCGAATGCTTGCTCAATATGGTAAAAAACGAGGACTGAATTTTAAACTCATTGGAATAGATGCCAATGCTTTTACCATCAACTATGCCAAATCATTATCTAAAGAATATCCGAATGTAGAATATTACTGTATGGATATTTTTAGTACTGATTTCAAGGATCTAAAATATGACATTGCTTTATGTACGCTTACGTTACATCATTTTAGCAATAAACAAATAGAAGATATTTTGGTTTTATTACATCACAATGCAGCAACTGGAGTTATCGTAAATGATTTACATCGCAGTAAACTAGCTTATCGTCTATTTGAAATGATCTGTGTTATTTTTAACCTCAACAATATGTCTCGAGAAGATGGATTAGTTTCTATTCTAAGAGGCTTCAAAAAAAAGGAATTGGAAAGTTTCTCCAAAAAACTGAATTTACAAAACTATACCATAAACTGGAAATGGGCTTTTCGTTACCAGTGGATAATTAAAAAAATATGAGTGTAAAGATTATAACAGCCGTAAAACAGCTTCCGAAATATTCCCGAACTACCCAGGACATTCTTCCTTTTGTTGATGTATGGCTTGATGGTCAGGAGGATCGCTTTATCAAAAAAGTAAAAAAAATATTTGAAGGTGCTGCCGTAGATAAACGATATTCTATAATGGAACCTTCAGAAGTTTTTACTGCTACTTCATTTGAAGAAAAAAATGATATTTACAGCAGAGAAATGATTGTTCTTGGCGCTCAGGTTCTCGAAAAAGCACTTGAAAAGACAGGTTGGGATCCGCAGAGTCTGGATTATATTATAACGGTAAGTTGTACCGGTATTATGATTCCGTCTCTGGATGCTTTTCTTATCAACAAAATGAAACTGCGTCAGGATATTGTACGTCTTCCGGTGACTGAAATGGGATGTGCGGCTGGTATTTCCGGAATTATATATGCCAAAAATTTTCTAAAATCAAATCCCGGCAAACGTGCTGCCGTTATAGCTGTAGAATCGCCAACGGCAACATTTCAGCTTAATGATTTTTCAATGCCCAATATTGTCAGTGCCGCTATTTTTGGCGATGGAGCCGCGTGTTGTCTTTTATCTTCTCACGAACAAGATAATGGCCCGGAAATTCTGGACGAACAAATGTATCATTTTTATGATGCTGAACATATGATGGGTTTTAAACTCACCAATAAAGGTTTGCAAATGGTGCTTGATATTGAAGTTCCTGATACTATTTCTTCGCATTTTGGTGCTATTATACATCCGTTTTTAAAACAAAATAATCTTGAAATTAAAGATATAGATCACATGATATTTCATCCCGGCGGAAAAAAAATTGTCACAACGGTTGAATCTCTTTTCTCCGGTCTTGAAAAAAATATCGACGATACAAAAGAAGTGCTGAGACAATACGGAAATATGTCGAGTGCCACCGTTATATACGTTCTGGAGCGCATCATGGATCGCAATCCTAAAAAAGGAGAAAAAGGTTTAATGCTAAGTTTTGGTCCCGGATTTTCGGCACAACGTGTTTTATTGCAATGGTAATTATTTATAAAAATCATGAAATTAACTGATATTATAGCGCAACTCCCCTACAGCGAACCTTTTCTGTTTGTAGATGAACTTTTACATGCAGATGAAAACGGGATTACAGGAACTTATACTTTTAAGAAAGAACTTGACTTTTATAAGGGGCATTTTAAAAATAATCCTGTTACGCCGGGCGTTATACTTACTGAGACTATGGCTCAGATTGGTTTGGTGTGTCTGGGAATATTTTTATTGGATAATGATCTCAAAAAAGATACTGTAGTTGCCTTTACTTCTGCCGATATGGAGTTTTTAAAACCTGTATATCCGGATGAAAAAGTATCGGTAAGTTCAGAGAAAATATACTTTCGTTTTGGCAAACTTAAATGTAAGGCCGTGATGAAAAATGAAGCGGGACAAGAAGTTTGCAGAGGAATACTTGCCGGAATGATAACGCATAAATTATGAAAAAAAGAATCGTAATAACAGGTCTGGGAATCGCTGCGCCAAATGGTGTTGGAATTCCTGCATTTACTGATGCCATCAAAAATGGAATTTCAGGTATACGTCACGATCCACAATTAGAAGAATTGCAATTCTCTTGTCAGATTGCGGGTCAGCCACAGATTTCAGAGGAATTAAAATCTCGTTATTTTACCGAACTTGAACTTCGCGGATTTAACAGCACGGGTATTTTATATGGCGTAATTGCAGGTATGGAAGCCTGGGAAAATGCAGGACTGTCTGCCAATGAAAGTCCGGATTGGGAAAGCGGGGTTATTTTTGGAGCCGGAACATCGGGCATTGATAAATTTCGCGAAAGCATTTATAAAATTGATGAAATGCAAACCCGAAAACTTGGAAGTACTGTTGTTGCCCAAACCATGAACAGCGGCGTAAGCGCTTATCTGGGAGGAAAACTCGGACTCGGAAATCAGGTTACGACAAATTCATCTGCCTGTACTACCGGTACAGAAGCAATCCTTATGGCTTACGATCGTATACAATCCGGACAGGCAAAACGCGTTCTGGCAGGAAGTACATCTGATAGTGGACCTTATATTTGGGCAGGGTTTGATGCGCTGCGCGTATGTTCTTCTAAATTTAACGAAAAGCCGGAAGAAGGTTCAAGACCAATGAGTGCAACTGCTGCTGGTTTTGTACCTGGCAGTGGCGCCGGAGCTTTGGTTATTGAAGAATTGGAAAGTGCATTAGAAAGAGGTGCTACAATTTATGCAGAAATACTAGGTGGAAACGTTAATTCCGGAGGACAACGTGACGGAGGAAGTATGACCGCTCCAAACAGTACGGCTGTTCAAAAATGCATTAGAAGTGCGATTGAAAATGCCGGAATCTCCCCTTTAGAAATTGATGCCATCAATGGCCATCTTACCGCAACGACAAAAGACAGTCTGGAAATTGAAAACTGGACGAAAGCTTTGGAACGTAATGGTACAAATTTCCCCTATATTAATTCCTTAAAAAGCTTAACCGGACACTGTTTAAGTGCTTCTGGAAGTGTAGAAAGTGTTGCTTCTGTGCTAGAGATCTATGAAGGCTTTTTGTTTGGAAATATAAATTGCCTGGATCTGCATCCTGAAATTTCGGCATTGATTGATCCTTCAAAAGTACTTTTAGAAACAATTTATACTAATCCGAAAATAATAGCCAAAGCAAGTTTCGGTTTTGGCGATGTAAATGCATGCATAATCTTTAAAAAATTTGAAAATTAATATGGACAGAAAAGAACTTACCGAAAAATTGAAAGTTATTATTAAGCCTTATGCTGCAAATACAGAAGCATACGACAATCTAACTGAAGAAACTGATTTTATTAAAGATCTCAATATCAATTCTGCCAATCTGGTTGATATTGTACTTGATCTTGAGGAAAACTTTGATATTGTAATTGATAATACTGATATGGAGCGTATGCTGGATGTTAAAACTGCACTTGAAATCATTGAAACAAAACTTGCCGAAAAATGATTGGTAATGATGTTATAGATCTCGCACAATCCCGCATCGAAAGCAGATGGCAAAGAAAAGGTTTTCTTGAAAAAATTTTTACGCCAGATGAACAACAGCTTGTCAAAATTCATCAAGATCAGGAGATTATGGTCTGGCTGTTGTGGAGCATGAAGGAAGCGGCGTATAAAATCTATAACAGGCAAACCAAAATTAGGGAATACAGTCCACAAAAACTGTCCTGTACTATAAACTCAGTGCATGAAAATGAGGCATCGGGACAAGTTATATGTAATGAAAACATTTACTATACCAAAACTGTAATTAGTTCTGAAAGTATTCATACTATCGCAGTATGTTTATTTAAAGATATTAATAGTATAATTGAGGTGAAAGAGGAAGGTATTGTAAAAGACAAATACGGAATTCCTTACTTAAAAACCTCATCTTCAAATACTTTAAAAAACATTTCGATTAGCCGACACGGGCGTTTTGAAAAATTAGTAATCATTAATTAAATTAATAAAACATTCCTTTTTAAATGAAGTATTTATCAGTGAAAAAAATTGCGGCAATAATCATTGTTTTGGCCGTCACCATTATTTTAGCCTTTAAAATTTATCCTGAAGAAAAAAAAGCTGCGGCAAAGCCAATTAAAAAATCGTATCCCCCAGGTGTTCTGTTTACTTTTGATGACGATTATATAGACGATTGGTACAATGCCGAAAAACTATTACGCCCTATAGGCTGGAAAGCAACATTTTTTGTTTGTTGGTACGGAAGTCTGACCAAAGAGCAAAAATCAAAACTGCATTATTTACAAAATCAAGGACATGATATTGCAGGTCATGGTTTTAATCATCTTAATGCTTTAAAATATTCAAAGGAATTTGGAATAGAAAAATATATTAATGATGATATTTTACCTCTAAAAGCTGCCATGAAAAAAGATGGTTTTGATATACATTCTTTTGCTTATCCCGACGGAGCACGTGATGCCGAACTGGATAATGAACTGCTTAAACATTTTGATATTATTAGAGGAACAACTTATGAAGAGATTGTACCGGAATCGCAATATTGTTATTATGAAGGCAACAGAGTGGTTTACGGACTCGGAATAGATGATGACTACAAACAATTTAATATTCCGTATTATAAAAGCCTGATGGATTATGCTAAAGCTCACGACAAAATAGTGATTTTTTACGGGCACAAAACAGTTTCTAATGCTGATGAAAAATTAGAAACTCCCCTATCTGCATTAGAAGATCTTTGTAAATATGCCAAAAACAAAGGGCTTAAATTTTATACTATTGATGATCTTGCTAAGCTCTAATTTCTTTTAAAAATAAAACAATAAAAAATCCCGTAGAAACTCTTCTACGGGATTATTATTTTTTGATTCTATTGATATAAACTATTGTTTTAAATGCGACTTCATTAATACAAAAGTCCGACTCATTTATCTTATTTTTTTACCGTTATAAACATACATATTAAAAGTTCCTGAAACAGATTTTCGGACTGTAATCACTCCGGCAGAATACTGAAATATTAAATCTGCTCCTGAAATATAATTAAAAGTTAAGGTGTTTGTACCAAGACCTGAGAGACTTGCACCTGTAGTAGCCCCATTTCCGGAGAAACTCCAGTCACCCACCTTAAATCCATTTTTTACACTAAAGGATATTGATCCGTAAAGTATTGAAGTATTACTATTTCCAAACGCATAATTGGTATGAAATTCAAAGAGTACTATTGTGCTGGAAGATACTCCCGTAAAAATTGTTCTGGAAGCACCAGAAGCAAAATAAAAATCACTGTTTAAAGCATAACTGTTTTCAAACAGAACCGGCGTATATTGCTTCATCATAATACCGTCTTCATCAATCATAACAGGAACCAAAGTATTATTATCTACATTGTTTGCTGAATTAGAGCCTCCAATATTTATTACTTTTATCGGAGGAACAGTTGTAGTACCTCTTAGTTCAACTCTGGCTGTTGGTGCAGTTGTACCCACACCTACATTACCCTCTGCTGAGGCGATAACATCATTAGCTTGCTGCGCAGCAGAAGGGACTCCGGCAGCAGGATTATCTTTTGCTCCGTCTATATGTAATACCCCTTGCGGGTTTTTAGTATTAATTCCGGTACCTGTCTGTGCATAAGACGACAAACTAACTGTCATCAATATCAATAGCATGATTTTTTGTTTCATAATTCTAAGTGTTTAATTCAACAGCAACAAATTCGTTTACCTTATCTTTCTTCCATTAAAAACGTAAACTACCAAATTAGCTCCAGTTCCTGCTTTTCTTGCAGAAATAACTCCTGTACTACTAGTAGGAGTACCGGTTAATGTAAATACTAAATCTGAACCTGTATCAGAATCAAAAGTAAGTGTGTTTGTCCCTGCTCCTGTTACAGTAACCCCAGATGTAGTCGCATCGCCTGTAAAGTTCCAGTCACTATTCACCTGAAATCCATTTTTAACCGTGTAGGTTATTTTACCATATACAGCTGAAGTATCATTGTCACCAAGAGCAAAATTGGTCATAAATTCAAAAACAATAATTGTACCTGTGTGTATGGTATTAAAAATGGTTGCACCTGCAGCAAATTCCCCATCTACAGAATAACCTCCTGATTGTTGAATTGGAGAAAACTGCCCTATCATAACTCCTGCATTATCAATAACAACAGGAATCAAGGCTCTTTTGTTTCCAACGGTTGCTGTGTTGGAAACCTGCATGTTTACTGCTTTTATTGGCGGAATTGCTGCTGTACCTACTACTTCTAATTTTGCCGCAGGTGCAATTGTTCCCACTCCCAAATTTCCCTGAGCCGTTACTGCAACATCATTGGCCTGCTGGGCTGCTGTTGGAGCTCCGCTTAGCGGATTGTCTTTTGCTCCGTCTACATGTAATATAGTGTGAGGATTCAGTGTATTGATTCCTGTTTGTGCATAAGATGACAGAGAAATTAAAATCAGTCCTAATATAATGGTATATCTTTTCATATTTTCTAAGTATATCGTTACTAATAGATTCATAAATAATCTAATTGTAATCCTTTATTTATTTACTTTAACTCTAATAAATTCTGGCTATCAGAAACATCCATTTTGTCCATCATTCTTTCTAATCTTTCCAAACGATCGCTCATGTTTTTTGAAGTTTCCTTCAATTCATTTATCTCTTTATCTTTAGCGATAATCGTGTTGTTTTGCTCAATAATGTGTAAATAAATCTCTTCGGTTTTCTCCAATAACTGAATTGAAAGCTCTGTTAAATTAAATGAATAACCTGCTTTAGTTTTAGTCAGTTTATTTATTGGCGTAATACCCGGAAGGTGTTTGTTAGTTTTGATGAAATCTTCAACTTCACTTAACCCTTTAAATTTATAATCTGCCTTGATATCTGAATATCCTTTAAAATAATCTTCGAAAACGTAATCGGCATAAAAGTTATTTACTGTTGTTATAACTCCGTTTACTCTTAATTTTTCATTTGCTGCTCCTGAAGGAGAAGTAAATCCAATTCCAACCCATCCGTTTGTATACATATCCTCTGTATTAGAGATTGCTCCTTTTCCAGATGTTACACCAAACCAAGGTTCTTTAGACAATTCTGCAATATCAACAATCTGTGTTGCACCTGTATTGTCTTTATAACTAAACTCTTTTTTTGTAGCATTGTAGGTTACATTACCTTCTACATTGTTAATAAATGTGTTTAGAATTGATGTTACATCCGGATCGTTAACAATGTTTTCAAAGTGCGTTATAACCTCTCCAACAACATCAATTGTGTAAACACCACTTTCTGCATTATAGGTATAAGTACCGTCAGCATTTTTTACGATATCCGTTTTTGTCTCCGCGGCTTTTACAAGATTAGTAATATCTACAACTTGTTGAATTCCCGCTGCATCTGTATATTTAAATTGTTTTGCAGTTGCATCATAAATAACATTTCCTTCTGCTTTTGAAATAAAGGTGTTCAGGATTGTTTGAACGCTTGAATTATCTACAATAGTCTGGAAGTTATTTGCAACATCCCCTAAAACATCGATTGTAAATACGGCATTACCTTCGGCATTATAAGTATAAGTACCGTCGTTATTGTTTACTAAAGTTGTTTTTGTTTCTCCATTTTTTACTAAATCGCTGATGTCTACAACCTGTTTGTTTCCGCTTGCATCTACATACGTAAATTGATTGTTTACTGTATCATAAGTAACATTTCCTTCTGCTTTTGAAATAAAGGTATTCAGGATTGTCTGAACACTTGAATTATCTACAATAGTCTGGAAGTTATTTGCAACATCTCCTAAAACATCGATTGTAAATACTGCATTACCTTCGGCATTATAAGTATATGTACCGTCGCTGTTGCTTACTAAAGTTGTTTTTGTTTCACCATTTTTTACTAAATCGCTGATGTCTACAACCTGTT
>NZ_JAGYWA010000002.1:431368-704755 GCF_018383905.1 Flavobacterium branchiicola | reverse complement strand
CCTAAAACATCGATTGTAAATACTGCATTACCTTCGGCATTATAAGTATATGTACCGTCGCTGTTGCTTACTAAAGTTGTTTTTGTTTCACCATTTTTTACTAAATCGCTGATGTCTACAACCTGTTTGTTTCCGCTTGCATCTACATACGTAAATTGATTGTTTACTGTATCATAAGTAACATTTCCTTCTGCTTTTGAAATAAAGGTATTCAGGATTGTCTGAACACTTGAATTATCTACAATAGTCTGGAAGTTATTGGCAACATCCCCTAAAACATCGATTGTAAATACTGCATTACCTTCGGCATTATAAGTATATGTACCGTCGCTGTTGCTTACTAAAGTTGTTTTTGTTTCACCATTTTTTACTAAATCGCTGATGTCTACAACCTGTTTGTTTCCGCTTGCATCTACATACGTAAATTGATTGTTTACTGTATCATAAGTAACATTTCCTTCTGCTTTAGAAATAAAGGTATTCAGGATTGTCTGAACGCTTGAATTATCTACAATAGTCTGGAAGTTATTTGCAACATCTCCTATAACATCGATTGTAAATACTGCATTACCTTCGGCATTGTAAGTATATGTACCGTCGCTGTTGCTTACCAAAGTTGTCTTAGTTTCTCCATTTTTTACTAAATCACTAATGTCTACAACCTGCTTATTTCCACTTGCATCTACATAAGTAAACTGATTGTTTACTGCATCATAAGTAACATTTCCTTCTGCTTTTGAAATAAAGGTATTCAGGATTGTCTGAACGCTTGAATTATCTACAATAGTCTGGAAGTTATTTGCAACATCTCCTATAACATCGATTGTAAATACTGCATTACCTTCGGCATTGTAAGTATATGTACCGTCGTTATTGTTTACTAAAGTTGTTTTTGTTTCTCCATTTTTTACTAAATCGCTGATGTCTACAACTTGTTTGTTTCCGCTTGCATCTACATACGTAAATTGATTGTTTACTGTATCATAAGTAACATTTCCTTCTGCTTTTGAAATAAAGGTGTTAAGGATTGTCTGAACGCTTGAATTATCTACAATAATCTGGAAGTTATTTGCAACATCTCCTAAAACATCGATTGTAAATACTGCATTACCTTCGGCATTATAAGTATAAGTACCGTCGTTATTGTTTACTAAAGTTGTTTTTGTTTCTCCGTTTTTTACTAAATCGCTGATATCTACAACTTGTTTGTTTCCGCTTGCATCTACATAAGTAAACTGATTGTTTACTGCATCATAAGATACATTTCCTTCTACTTTTGAAATAAAACTATTCAGGATTGTCTGAACGCTTGAATTATCTACAATAGTCTGGAAGTTATTCGCAACATCTCCTAAAACATCGATTGTAAATACTGCATTACCTTCGGCATTATAAGTATAAGTACCGTCGTTATTGTTTACTAAAGTTGTTTTTGTTTCTCCATTTTTTACTAAATCGCTGATGTCTACAACTTGTTTGTTTCCGCTTGCATCTACATAAGTAAACTGATTGTTTACTGTATCATAAGTAACATTTCCTTCTGCTTTTGAAATAAAGGTGTTAAGGATTGTTTGAACACTTGAATTGTCTACAATTGTTTGAAAGTTATTTGCAACATCTCCTAAAACATCAATTGTAAATACTGCATTACCTTCGGCATTATAAGTATAAGTACCGTCGTTATTGCTTACTAAAGTTGTTTTTGTTTCACTGTTTTTGATAAGATCTCCAATGTTAATTACCTGAGTTGCTCCGCTTGCATCTACATAAGTGAATTCATTTTTTGTTGCATCAAATGAAACACTTCCCTCTACTTTAGTAACAAAACTTTTCAGAATATTTTTTACACTTGTATTATCAATAATTGACTGGAAGTTATTCTGAACATCTCCTAAAACATCAATAGTATAAGTACCAGCTTCTGCATTGTAGGTATAAGTACCGTTGTTATTATTTGTTATTGTCGTTTTTGTTTCATTCGCACCAATAATAGTACTAAAATCAATTTTTTCTTCAACTCCACCAGCGTTTGTATAGGTAAACTCATTAGTTACCGGATTAAAAACAACGGTTCCTTCTGAAAGATTTACCTCTCCTGAAACCAGAATTTTATTCCATTTGTTATCATACCAGTAGTAGTAACCTGGAGTAACATCAGAAGTTTTTGCTGTATTAAAGATCAACAAACTGTTTACATTACCATTAGCAATGGTTGATACGTCTGCAGCACTTTTTAATTCAATTCTAGGAATTAAAACACCTTTATTTGTTGCCACTACTTCTAACTGAGAAGAAGGATTAGGCTCAAGAGTTCCTACACCAACTTGGGAATAAGCTGAATAAGCACTCAATAAAAAAACGAAGGGAAGAAATTTATTTTTCATAAAATTTAATTTTATAGTTTTAAAATCAAAAATTTCACTTTAATCCTTTAATAGCCGGATAAAATTAAATATGTCACTTTTTGATTTCTAGTTAGTTTTCCAAGCCTATTTTTTAGCTTGATTAGTATTAATTTAATATTCAGATTCCTATCTCTATTTTTTAAAAACAAAATCCAAAACAAAATTGTTTTTTGTTACTTGTAAATACCTTTGAACTGTTATCAAAAATTTACTCTGCAAAGAAATGGAATGCATATACCCAAATACGTCAAATAAATAACACAATAAGGTATTTGACGGTTTTTACTGCTTTTTAACCAATAAAAGCATCGATTAAAGCAATTTTATTAGCGATTAATCAAAAAACAAATATTCGAATCATTAGATAATTCGTACATTTTTTCTTTAAATGATTAAAATTAAACCCGGTATTTTTAGAAAAACCGGGCTAGTTTTTAGCTATTTTTAAGATAATAGTGGTTTTACTGCTTTTTTATCACAGCTTTTTGACTGTTTTTTCTTTTATAACAATCTGCCAAAAGTTGCGATTTTCTGCATATTACTCTTTTCTGAAAATTTCAATATTTGTAACAGCTAACCTTTTGTTTAACCAATTTTTGAATTTCTCTTTATCCCCAGTATTCAAATTGGTTTCTGAGGCATAAATTACAGCGGTAAATGTTGTGTTTTTATCCTCTTGCTCTGCCCTATTATTTTTGGATACAGAAAGCGATGTTATCGAAGGAAACAAAATTCGGCTTTCGTTCAGAAGTTGTCTGTTATCAAAATTTGCTGAACTTAATTCTTTTTGCAATTGAAGGATTTTTATGTCCTTTGCATTTAAAGTGTTTTCACTGTTTTTAATCTGATTCAGTATATCACCTTTTAAAACATTCAGCTTATTTGCGTTATCCTGTCGTATAACAAGTTTAATTCCTTTTAAATCCTGATTGGCATTAATCAGACTGTCTAATTGTACAAAATCACTTTTCTCGAAATATTTAGATAAAAATGCTAGTTCTACTTTTTTAGGATTTGCATTAAAATCTATCTTTTTAAAGATTACAGTAAAGCCTTTCTGAGTAAATTCATTTTCAATAAAACTATCTACGCTTTTACTAAATTTCTGTTGCTTGTATAACGAGTAAGCCAAATAGCTACTTGGTAAAATCATTACAGCAATAAGTACTGAAATAATTATTTTTACTTGTTTTGCTTTTTTTGCATCTACCTGTACTTTAGGAGAATACCTTAAATACTTAATGATTAAAAATGTAGCAATCCCGATAAACACGCAATTGATGCAGTACAGATAAAATGCCCCAAAGAAAAAAGACCATTGCCCCGTTGCAAGGCCATATCCCGCGGTACATAACGGAGGCATTAATGCGGTTGCAATAGCAACTCCTGCAATTGGATTTCCTTTTTCGGTTCTTGTTACGGCAATTACTCCTACTATTCCGCCAAAAAAGGCGATTAAAATATCATATATATTTGGTGATGTCCTTGCCAGTAATTCTGACTGCACGTCTTTGAAAGGACTAAGCATAAAATATATCGTTGATACAGAAAGGCTCACAATTGTTGCAATGAATAAATTCTTAAGGGAACGTTTTAATAATACAAAATCATAAATTCCCAATGCAAACCCTGCTCCTACAATTGGTCCCATTAAGGGTGAAATTAACATTGCTCCAATAATTACTGCTGTCGAGTTTACGTTTAATCCAACAGAGGCTACAATTATGGCACAGGCTAATATCCAAAGGTTTGATCCTTTAAAATCAACATTTTTTTTTATGCCTGCCAGTGTTTTTTCTCTGTCATCTTCTCCATCATGCAGGTCAATGAATTTTCTTAAGTCTTTCATTAGTCGTTAAACTTTTTTTCGGTTATCGTCTTTTGTTTTTTTATATTTTAAGATTTTTCTCTTAGTTCTGTTTGTGTTGACCGGTTTAGTGCCAGATTTCAATACTTAATCTTTAAAGATTATTTTAAAACAGGTCCCTACATTTACTTCACTGGTTACTTCCAGTTTTGCCTGCATTGCGTCGAGCTGACTTTTTACCATGTGCAAACCTAAGCCCGAACCTCTGCCTGCAGAATGAAATGTTCTGAATATATCAAACAGTACTTCGCCATATTTTTCCAAATCGATTCCCAAACCATTATCTGTCACGGTCAAAATCTTTTTATGGTTTTCTTCATAAAAATGATATCTAACCATTGGCACTCTTTCTGATGAGGCATATTTAAGGGCATTGGTGCTTAAATTCAACAATATACTTTCTAAGTAGGCGGGATTAAAATTGATTACTGATCCTTCGGGAACGTGGTTTATTACCACTACTTTCTTTTCATCAATCAAAGGACTAATAACCGTTATCACTTTATTTAAAAACAAAGCTACGTCTACTGGTTCTATCACTATGTTTGCTTTATCCTGAACACTCGCTACATCGGATAAATGTGCAATCGTTTCGTTAAGGTCGTTAAAGACAATTTTTAAATTGGCAAACGTCTCATCATAATTACCTTCCCCTATCAAATCGTTAACATCCAGTAATAACTTCAGGTTTCCTGTATGGGATCTTAAATTATGAGAAACGATGTGGGTAAAATTCACTAATTGTTTATTTTGTTTACTAATATGTCTGATAGTTTCCTCCAGCTTAATTTCTTTCTCTCCCCTGAAACTAATATCAGTATGTACACCTGCCACTTTTAGTGGTTTACCCACACTATTTCTCTTTACGACTTTTGCTTTGTCAATAATCCATTTGTATTTACCGCTGTTTGTTAATACGCGGTAACAATGTTCATGTTCCGTATTCTGATCGTCAATGATATTTTTTGTATAACTGCAAAAGTTTTCTAAATCTTCGGGGTGTATTATTTTACACCATTTTCCCCAGTTATCAAATACATCATCTGAGTCTGTACCAAGTATTTTAAAGGATTCTGCAGAATAGAAAACTATATCTGTTGTAAGATCCCAGTGCCAGACTCCCATTCCGCATTTCTCTAATGTTACTTGCGAATTATCATCCGAAAGTTGGGTCAATAACGGTTTTTCTATTAGATCTTCCATATAGGAATCCATAAGCCAAAAACTCAAACTGCAATTAGAATCATATTCTAAATCTAAAAAGGCATCCGAATTCTTATTTTCCTTTTTAGAAAACATTTTCTCTAAAAGAAGAGCTACTGAATTCTGAATTTTAGAGATGACTTTCCCTGCAAGGGAATGAGTCTGAGTTTTATCTTGGATTGTGTTGGTATTTAACATCTTTATTATCTTATAGTTTTTATAAAAGATCATTGAGATATCACAAATTCTTTGCTTTGGAATTACATTTCTAAAATCTCATAAATCATAACCTGCTAGTTTCTACATGGATAAAATGATAAACTGGCTTCTTCTATTTTGTGCATGTTCTTCTTCTGAACATTCTACACCGTCGGCACATTTATTTACCAGTTTGCTTTCCCCATAACCTTTTGCTGTTAATCTGTCTCTTGAAATTCCGGATTTCACCATAAATTCGAGAGTAGATTTTGCTCTTTTTTGTGATAAAGTAAGGTTGTAAGCTTTAGACGCTCTGCTGTCTGTATGCGAAGCAACTTCAACTTTCATTGTTGGATATTCCTTCATGACTTCAATTACTTTAGTAATGTCTAAAGCGGCATCAGGACGAATATTGTACTTGTCTAAATCAAAATAAATCAGCTCAATTCCAAAAACTTTTGCAAGATCAGTACCTGAAGTAAGTCGTTTAATGTTCTTTTCTAAAGGAATCGTAATTGCTGTTTTTCCGTTTTCACGAGGTAATGCAATTTTACCTTCAACAGTCTGATAATCTTCTTTTACAGCTCTTACATAATATACTTTTCCACCTTTAGCTGTATCATAAGTAAATTTTCCTTTGTCGTTGGTAATCAGTTCTCCTACAATATTCATTTGCTCATCCAAAATTGTTACTTTGGCAGCAGCCAAAGGATTTTGTGTTTCTTTGTCTACCACAGTACCTAATATTGTTTGCTGATATTCGAGTTTTCTAGTTTCTGTGAATCGATAAATATCATCATATCCCATTCCGCCATCACGATTGGAAGAGAAATATCCTATGCTGTTTTTTGTATTAATGATAAAAGCAAAATCATCCATAGCACCATTTACAGGAGCTCCAACATTGGATACATTTCCTAAGGTTTCATCTGCGTTTATTTTGGCAACAAAAACATCTAAACCTCCTAATCCGGGATGTCCGTCTGAAGAAAAATAAAGTTCATTTTCTGCCGATACAAATGGGAATGTTTCTTTTCCTTCTGTATTAATTTTGTTCCCCAGATTCTCCGGATTTCCAAAAAGGTCATTTTCAAAAATTTTCACTTTATAAATGTCCGAATCGCCTAATGAACCAGGTCTGTTGGACGCAAAGTATAATGTTTTTTCATCAGTACTTAAAGCCGGATGTGCTGTACTGAAATCATTACTATTAAAAGGCAATTCTTTTATTTTTGTCCATTTTCCATTTTCCAGTGTTGCTTTGTATATTTTTAATAAAATACGCCCTGTTGAATCTTTTCCTTTTTTACCTTCATTGTAATTGTTTTTGGTAAAATACATGGTTTGTCCGTCTTTTGTAAAAACCGGAGTAGCTTCATTAAATTTAGAATTTACAATGTTCGATAATGCTTTTGGTTTTTCTATAGTTCCGTTTTCATCGACTTTTGCCGTATATAAAGTGGTAAAAGCCTGATTATTCCATTTTTGAACACGTTTTGAAACACCTATTTCTTCACGGGTACTTGCAAATACAATTTTATCACCTAAAAAGGACGTTCCGTAATCGGACATATTCGAGTTAATTCCGATCGTTTCAATCGCATATCGTCCTGAATTTTCCTGAATTACAGCATAATAATCTTTGTTTGCTTCATACAATTTAGCTCTGGAATCATTGCCTTTGATGTAATAAAATGCATCCAGCATTTTATTGGCTTTCTCATAATCGCCAACTGCCTTTAATGTTTGAGAATAACGATAATAATATTCTGGTTCAACGGTTTGATTTAGCGCAAAAAGCTCAGCATACCAGTTGTTTGCCTTTTGCAAATCACCATTAAAATAATAGGCGTTTCCTAATTTCTGGAACAAATCGACAGATTTATATCCTTTTTCAGCAACATTTTCGTAAATCTTTATTGCATCAATATAAGCCAGTTGTTCGTATTGCTTTTCTGCTTTCTTAATTTTATTATTCTGAGCGTAACCTTCTAATCCAAGGATCAAAATTAAGGCGCTGAGTACTATTTTTGATTTCATAATAACTATCTGTTTAGAAGAATCTTGGGGTAACTATTTTGTCGAATTTTTTGAACAGTTCAAATCGTAAGAAGATCTCATGCGAACCTGAATTATAGTTGGCTAATTTTGTTGTTTCAGCATCATAAGCATATCCTATAAATAGCCCATCAGTTGCCTGAAAACCTACCATTCCACTTAAAGCAGCGCTCCATCTGTAGGCAACTCCGGCAGTAAATTTTTCGTTAAACAAAAAGTTGGCTGATAAATCTACCTGTAAAGGAGCTCCTTCTGTCATTTTTACTAAGGTCGATGGTTTGAATTTAAGGTTGTAATCTAAATCAAAGACATGTCCTGCCATTAAGTAATAATGAATGTTTTGTGTGTTTACATAGGTAGTAGACCTGTCATAATTTTTAGTCTGAAGCAATGTTGGAGCCGAAAGACCAAAATAAGTCTTGTCTGAATACAGGTAAATTCCGGTTCCTACATTTGGCGCAAATTTATTTTCGACATTGTTCTGGAACCTTGGATCTGAAGGATCAAACATATCCAGTTTGGTGTAATCGACATTTAATAAATTTATACTTCCTTTTACCCCAAATGCTAGTTTATAGCGGTAAGAAACATCAATTGTGTACGATAAATCTGCTGACAAATTGGTTTCGTCTGAAGGCCCGATTCGATCATTAAAAATGGAAACTCCCATACCAAGATTTGAATTCTCAATTGGTGTGTGCATCGATACTGCTCCTGTTTTTGGAGCTCCTTCCAACCCAATCCATTGTGCACGATAAAGTCCAAAAATGCTCATTACATCACGAGAACCGGCATACGCAGGGTTTATCAAACTCGGATTGTACATATATTGGGTATACTGCGAATCCTGCTGTGCATTCATAAAATTGCAAGTCAGCAAAATAACTATCAATAATCTTATATTTTTTATATTCATTTTAATTATTTTTAGAGAATTAGTTACAGGCTGTAAAAGCTACAAAACCTGTACAATTCATATTATTTATAATTACTAACAATCTTTTTAGTTATCCATATTGATATACAGATAGCCTGATTTATCTTTCATCCCTTTTTTTGTTTTATATTTCAGGATGTAGAAATAAGTTCCGGTTGGCAATCCCGCACCACGATTAACCGTTACACGCCCATCTGAAAACCCTCTGAAAACACGATCATTTCCGTTATAACCATGGGTTTCAAAAACCATAACTCCCCATCGGTTGTAAATCTCTACGGTGTTATCAGGATAATTCTCTATGTTTTTTATATGGAAGTAATCATTTTTACCATCTCCGTTTGGCGAGACTGCGTTGTAAACAATTAGATCATCTTCCTCTTCATCTACTTTGGTAACTCTTGCTAAAGTAAAAATTCCGTAATCTGAGACTTGTGCAGTAACCATAGTTTGTCCTGCATCTGTAACTCCGCCTTCAGAAATCCATTTTCCGGATGCAAGATCCCATCTTACTATTTGAATATGTGTCCCGACTATATTATCATAGATATAAGATGGGGTTGTATCCGGGTTTAATGTTAATGAAAGAACAATGTTTGTTTGTCCGTTATCTTTTGTAATCTCCCAGTATTCCTTATTATCTATCAACTGTATATTCTCTTGTTTACTGCTATGCGGATAAGCAGAATCTGAATCTTGTAAAAAATAATGTGATGTATATATATCTCCGTTATCACCTGAATTTGCATGTATTGACGGACGATAATAATTGGCATCTCCAACAGGATATTCAAAACCTGCGGTTCCTATTTTGCTTACTCTTCCATCAACAAAACTGGCGTTGCTGGTATTAGAATGTGCTGCATTGGTATCAAAAATTACTTTTCCGTTAAAACTGTCTGCATCAACAATACCTTGTTTAAACGCTGCATTACCGGAAACCGAAATATCCGTCGCCAGTATAAAAGGAGATGCTGCAGTGTTATTATCGAAAACAACATTTTGAAGACGGGAATGTAAGGATGAAGGATCTCCATCAATAATTTGCTCTTCTTTTCCTGTAAAATACGTTGTTCCTTGTTGCGAAGGGGTAAAATCAACTTTTCCGTCATTGGTCCAATGATTAAAAATGTGTACCTGTCCGTCATTAATAAACTCTCCTGTTGCGGCATTTTTAAAATCAAAATGTACTGACATTATAGTTCCGGGTGCTACTTTTATCTGATCCGGATTTAACAACTGTGCCTGCACATGACCAACAGAGCCACAGAAAGCGATACTGAAAATTGTTGTTATTTTTATAAATGGGAATCTGTTTTTCATAAGAATTCAATTTGCTGCGAAATGCAGATTTAGAAATCAAAGCACAGCTTTAGTATGTGCTTATTTTAAATATTTTAAAACTCTATTTTTTATTTGTCATAGAGAGAGGACGATTCAAATTGATCTTCCTTAAGTTTAGGCTTAGTGTTCTAAAACCAACTTTGTTATAAGTGATTGCTGTAAAAATCAGGGTGCAAATCATTGTAAAAAGTATTTTAAATTCCATCGCTTTTGTTATTAAAAATTTATATTACAAAGAGACGAAATGCGTATAACCAAAAACGTCAAATAAACATCAGATTAAGACACAATTTAACTTACATTGATTTAAACAACAGTAGCACATCATTATCCTGTTTGCTAAGATTTTAATCAAAAAAAAAAATGCTTGAATAAATAAATAATTCTCACATTTTTCTTTTTCTGATTAAAATTGAGCACAGCCTTCTTTAGGAAGACTGCGCTGCTTTTTACTATTTTTTAGATAATAACTGTTTTACAGCTTCTTTTAAACTATCTAATTCAGCTTGTTGTTTCTTTTGAGTTTGTTGTAACTCTTCCATCTTTTTATCCTTAAGTTTGATTTCGTTCTGTTGTTCTTTAACAGCTTCAACCAATACCGGAATAATCGTGGTATAAGAAACAGAGTAATACCCTTTGTCATCTACCGTTACTGCTTCTGGCAATACTTTTTCGATATCCTGAGCAATAACTCCTAACTGGTGTTTATCAGCAAAAGACATTTCTTTGAACTCGTCTTTTCTCCAGTTATAACCAACTCCTTTTATTTTCATAATTTTATCTACAGCGTTTACAATTGGCGTTATGTCCTTTTTATATCTTCTGTCTGAAGCATTTGTCCAAGCGGTTGTTCCACCTGATGCACCGTTTACATAGAATCTATATGAAGTATTTACACCTGCCTGATTAATCGCTAAACTTGAGCTTATTTTATCATAAATAAATACTCTGTTTTCAAATCCATTCGATCCAGTTACGTGAGCTAACTCAAATATATCATTACCCCTACCATTAAGCGATGACCCCATTATCCAACGATCATTATTTGCATTTCTAACAAAATTCAATTCGGCAGGATTTGCATAATTACCTGATAAATTTCCTGGATTAATTTGCATAACACTTCCTCTGATTACACCATTAACATCCAGTTTCCTACCTGGCGCTATTAAACCTATACCTACATTACCATTAGAAGCTATAGACATACGTTTATTATTGTTTGTCCAGAAGTCCAATCCATATACATTACCATTTGCTGCAGTACCTCTGTTAGAAGTTATTCCTTCTCCACTAGTTGTGGTTCCAAAAAACATACCCGTTCTCGTAGTACCATCACCAACATTTTCACCGTCTAACTGTAATGTTTTACTTATTACAGCATTACCTACAACACTTAGTTCTTTTCCTGGATTAGTTGTCCCAATACCAATTCTACCCATTTGATAGATATTTTGAGTATTACCAGTAGCTTCTGTTGTTGTTCCAGACACACGCCATGGCTCTATTGGGATATTTATTGATGCTGGCGTCCAGCTTGATCCACTCCATGACAAAACCTGAAATGCTGTAGGTGCTGTAGTACTTATTGGTCTACCTTGCAATTGATTCGCATTCCATAAATTTGACGTATTTAATGCTGAAATTACACGAGTTGAAGCATTAATTGCTATTCCTGTACCAGCAGTATACACAGGACCCGCAGGACCCGTTGCTCCTGTTGCTCCAGCAGGACCGGTTGCGCCAGCTGCACCAGTAGACCCAGCAACACCCTGAATACCTTGCAATCCTCTTGCTCCGGCTGCTCCGGTATCACCTTTTGCTCCGGCAGGACCTGTTGGACCAGCAATTCCCTGAATACCTTGTGCTCCAGTTGCTCCAGTTGCTCCAGTTGCTCCAGCTGCCCCGGTATCTCCTTTTGCTCCGGCAGCACCAGTTAATCCTATCGGACCTTGCAAACCTTGCGCTCCAGTTGCTCCAGCATCACCTTTATCTCCTTTTGCACCAGTTGTTCCAGCGATACCTTGTGGACCTTGCGCTCCAGTATCTCCTTTATCTCCTTTTGCTCCGGCAATACCCTGAATACCTTGTACACCCGTATCACCTTTTACTCCAGGAAGACCTTGTGAACCTTGTGCTCCAGTATCTCCTTTATCTCCTTTTGCTCCATCGGTTCCAGCGATACCTTGTGGACCTTGCGCTCCAGTATCTCCTTTTGCTCCAGGAAGTCCTTGTAAACCTTGTGCTCCTGTTGCTCCAACATCACCTTTTGCTCCGTCAGCTCCAGCGATACCTTGTGCACCTTGCGCTCCAGTATCACCTTTATCACCTTTTGCTCCATCAGTTCCAGCGATACCTTGTGGACCTTGAAGACCTACCGCACCATCTTTTCCATCAGTACCATTTGTTCCTGCTGCACCTTGTGGTCCAGTTAATCCAACTAATTGTTCTGGCGTGAAATCTTCGTATTTGAAATCTTTTCCATCAGTACCATTAGTACCGTTTGTTCCGTCAACACCATCTTTTCCGTTTGTTCCTGTTGCACCTTGTGGTCCAGTTAATCCAACTAATTGTTCTGGCGTAAAGTCTTCGTATTTGAAATCTTTTCCATCAACTCCGTCAGCTCCGTCAGTTCCATTAGAACCATCTTTTCCATTAGCTCCGTTTGTTCCTGCCGCACCTTGTGGTCCAGTTAAACCTACTAATTGCTCCGGTGTGAAATCTTCATATTTGAAATCTTTTCCGTTAGTTCCATTTGTACCATCAGTACCTTTTGGACCTGTTAATCCAACTAATTGTTCTGGCGTAAAGTCTTCGTATTTGAAATCTTTTCCGTCAACTCCATCTTTTCCATTTGTTCCTGCTGTACCTTGAGGTCCAGTTAAACCAACTAATTGTTCTGGTGTGAAATCTTCGTATTTGAAATCTTTTCCATCAGTACCATTAGTACCGTTTGTTCCGTCAACACCATCTTTTCCGTTTGTTCCTGTTGCACCTTGTGGTCCAGTTAATCCAACTAATTGTTCTGGCGTGAAATCTTCGTATTTGAAATCTTTTCCGTCAACTCCGTTTGTTCCGTCAGCACCTTGTGGCCCAGTTAAACCTACTAATTGCTCTGGTGTGAAATCTTCGTATTTGAAATCTTTTCCATCAATACCATTAGTACCGTTTGTTCCTGCCGTACCTTGTGGTCCAGTTAAACCTACTAATTGCTCTGGCGTGAAATCTTCATATTTGAAGTCTTTTCCGTCAATACCATTAGTACCGTTTGTTCCGTCAACTCCATCTTTTCCGTTTGTTCCGTCAGCACCTTCTGGTCCAGTTAAACCAACTAATTGCTCTGGTGTGAAATCTTCGTATTTGAAATCTTTTCCATCAATACCATTAGTACCGTTTGTTCCATCAACACCATCTTTCCCGTTTGTTCCTGATGCACCTTGTGGTCCAGTTAATCCAACTAATTGCTCTGGTGTGAAATCTTCATATTTGAAATCTTTTCCGTCAATACCATTAGTACCGTTTGTTCCGTCAACTCCTTTTGGTCCTGTTAATCCAACTAATTGCTCTGGCGTGAAATCTTCATATTTGAAATCTTTTCCATCAATACCATTAGTACCGTTTGTTCCGTCAACTCCATTTGTTCCGTTTGTACCATCAGTACCTTTTGGACCTGTTAATCCAACTAATTGCTCTGGCGTGAAATCTTCGTATTTGAAATCTTTTCCGTCAACTCCATCTTTTCCGTTAGTTCCTGCTGTACCTTGTGGTCCAGTTAAACCTACTAATTGTTCTGGCGTAAAATCTTCATATTTAAAATCTTTTCCGTCAGCACCATTTGTTCCGTTTGTTCCATCAACACCATCTTTTCCGTTTGTTCCGTCAACACCATCTTTTCCATTAGTTCCTGCTGCACCTTGTGGTCCAGTTAAACCAACTAATTGCTCCGGTGTAAAATCATCGTATTTGAAATCTTTTCCGTCAACTCCGTTTGTTCCGTCAGCACCTTTTGGTCCAGTTAAACCTACTAATTGCTCTGGTGTGAAATCTTCATATTTGAAATCTTTTCCGTCAATTCCATCTTTTCCGTTAGTTCCTGCTGCTCCTTCTGGCCCAGTTAAACCAACTAATTGTTCCGGTGTGAAATCATCGTATTTGAAATCTTTTCCATCAGTACCATTAGTTCCGTTAGTTCCATCAACACCATCTTTTCCGTTTGTTCCTGCCGCACCTTGTGGTCCAGTTAAACCTACTAATTGTTCTGGTGTGAAATCTTCATATTTGAAATCTTTTCCGTCAATACCATTAGTACCGTTTGTTCCGTCAACTCCATCTTTTCCGTTTGTTCCTGCTGCACCTTGAGGTCCAGTTAAACCAACTAATTGCTCTGGTGTGAAATCTTCGTATTTGAAATCTTTTCCGTCAATACCATTTGTTCCGTCAACTCCATTTGTTCCGTTTGTTCCTGCTGCACCTTGTGGTCCAGTTAAACCTACTAATTGTTCTGGCGTAAAATCTTCGTACTTGAAATCTTTTCCGTCAACTCCATTAGTTCCGTTTGTTCCGTCAGCACCTTTTGGTCCTGTCAATCCAACTAATTGCTCTGGCGTGAAATCTTCATATTTGAAGTCTTTTCCGTCAATACCATTTGTTCCGTTTGTTCCGTCAACTCCATCTTTTCCATTAGTTCCTGCTGTACCTTGTGGTCCAGTTAAACCAACTAATTGCTCTGGTGTAAAATCTTCGTATTTAAAATCTTTTCCATCAATACCATTAGTACCGTTTGTTCCTGCCGTACCTTGTGGTCCAGTTAAACCAACTAATTGCTCTGGTGTGAAGTCTTCATATTTGAAATCTTTTCCATCAATACCATTAGTACCGTTTGTTCCGTCAGCACCATCTTTTCCGTTAGTTCCTGCTGCACCTTGTGGTCCAGTTAAACCAACTAATTGTTCTGGTGTGAAATCTTCATATTTAAAATCTTTTCCATCAGTACCATTTGTTCCGTTTGTTCCGTCAGCACCATCTTTTCCGTTTGTTCCTGCTGCACCTTGTGGCCCAGTTAAACCAACTAATTGTTCTGGTGTGAAATCTTCGTATTTGAAATCTTTTCCGTCAATACCATTAGTACCGTTTGTTCCATCAACACCATCTTTTCCATTAGTTCCTGCTGTACCTTGTGGTCCAGTTAAACCAACTAATTGCTCTGGTGTAAAATCTTCGTATTTAAAATCTTTTCCATCAATACCATTAGTACCGTTTGTTCCTGCCGTACCTTGTGGTCCAGTTAAACCTACTAATTGCTCTGGCGTGAAATCTTCATATTTGAAGTCTTTTCCGTCAATACCATTAGTACCGTTTGTTCCGTCAGTTCCATTTGCACCAGGACTCCCCTTAATTCCTGTTAATCCACGTTCTCCCTGTGGACCAGTCAAACCAACTAATTGTTCTGGTGTGAAATCTTCGTATTTGAAATCTTTTCCGTCAACTCCGTGTGTTCCATCTGCTCCATTGGTTCCTGCTGTACCTTGCGGTCCAGTTAAACCTACTAATTGTTCTGGTGTAAAGTCTTCATATTTAAAATCTTTTCCGTCAGCTCCGTTTATTCCGTCAGTTCCATTAGAACCGTCTTTTCCATCAGCTCCGTTTGCTCCTGCTGTACCTTGCGGTCCAGTTAAACCTACTAATTGCTCTGGTGTAAAGTCTTCGTATTTGAAATCTTTTCCGTCAATACCATTAGTACCGTTTGTTCCTGCTGCACCTTGTGGTCCAGTTAATCCAACTAATTGCTCCGGCGTGAAATCTTCATATTTGAAGTCTTTACCATTAGTACCGTCAGTACCTTTTTCTCCTGGTTTACCTTCAGGTCCATTAATTGGTGTCCAGCTTCCGTCAGGATTCTGAACATAAACAATGTTCGTATTTATATCTGTATAAATATTAATATCTTTTCCAGGTGCACCAGGTGTACCAGCCTGCCCAGGCTCTCCTTTTCCAGATTCTGTACCTACTTTTCCTGCTTCACCCTTTTCTCCTTTTTCTCCCGGTTTACCTTCAGGTCCATTAATTGGAGTCCAGCTTCCGTCAGGATTCTGAACATAAACAATATTCGTATTTATATCTGTATAAATATTAATATCTTTTCCAGGTGCACCGGGTGTACCTGCCTGTCCAGGTGCACCTTTTCCAGATTCTGTACCTACTTGCCCTGCAGGACCTGCTGGTCCAATTGGACCTTGTTCTCCTTTTAAACTAGACAAAGTAATTTGATGAGACCTATTGTCTTCATCTTTATAAGTTAGAACCTGTGTTGTTGCATCATAAACTAATGATGTCAAGGTCTGATATAATGCTACATCTCCCTTAATATTAATAGTAGTTATATCACCATTTTCATTTTCGTAATTATAAGTTCCATCTCCATTATTTACCAGTCTTGTAACTGTTTCATGGAAATTACCAATTTCATCTTTGCCAATGATTCTTACCCATTTTAATCCATTCCAGTAGTAAAACCCTGGGGTAACATCATTAATCGTTTCAGTATTATAAACCAACAAACTAACCGCAGCAGTACCCACAACAGGGGCTTGCAGCGAAGTTTGTATTAGCCTAATACGTGGTATCAGTAATCCCTTATCCGTCGCGGTCACATCTAACTGCGAGGACTGATGCGGACTCAGGGTCCCTATACCTACCTGACTGTAAGCTGCTGTAGAAAACAACAACATACCTGTAAGTCCTAAAAAAGTGTTTTTAATATGCATAATGTTAATTTTAAATTGTTAAACGAACATGTTTACTCGCACCTTTATTTTTTTATACAATTGAAAAACAAACTGCTTGTAAATGTTTGGCTTAATTATCATTAAATATTTATGGTACAAATGAACAGAATCCTACATCCCAAAAACGTCAAAAAAATAGCATTTTAAGACACAATTTTCATTTATTACAACAATTTGACAATAACCAAGAAATCAACACATTTAAAAATGATAATTTTTCATTTTTTTAACAATTAGCTACAAAATATTTCAAAATTGAAAAAGCCCTTTTAAGAGAACTATACAAAAAGCCTTTTTGTGCGAATAACTTTCACAGGAGTGAGGAAGTAATTTTGGTAAATTATAAAAGTAAATTTCTTACAGAAAATATAAAAAAAGCGAAATACGTCTTTCTAATCAATAAATCATGCTAATTTTATTTTCGCTTAAAACAGTTCCATTAATAAAAAAAGTCTGAAAAAAATTCGAACTCAGTTGTTCAAATAATCTCCAGACTAATTCCAAAAAATAAAGTAAAAACAAACTTATCTTGTTAGAATTAAAAGCAAATCCTAACAAGTCTAAAAAACAATTTTATTGCACTTAAAAACAGCACCAATAAAATTGTTCACTAACTTCTTCTTCTTTTTAAAGTAAATAATGTACTTTTTTAATCAAATCGAATTGTCTTTCTTTTTGAAAATAAATATCAGTATGTGTTCCGGCCACTCTTAGTGCTTTTCCGTTTGTGTCACGTTTTATAACCTTACCTCTGGTTAAAATCCATTTGTATTTACCGTCAGAAGTTAGAACGCGATGCTGATTTTCAATAAAAGATGTCTTTCCGTCCAGATGATTATCTATAGTCCAATAATACTTTTTAAGATCTTCCGGATGCAACGCTCTGTCCCAAAGTTCTAATTTATCAAACACATCCTTAGAATTCAATCCGAGTATTTTTAATGCTTCTGCAGAATAATACACCACATTTGTAGTTACATCCCAGTCCCAGATTCCCGTGGCCGAAGCTTCAAGAGCAATACGACTTCGCTCATCATAAATTCTGGATGCTGCAATCTCATCTCTGTAATCTGTTATAAAAGAATCGTTAAGTTTAAAACTCAGGCTTCGATTTGTTTCTAATATAGCTTTTGAAGACATGCCTATATCATTTATCATGCTTTTTGGTAATAGACTTTTTATAACTGTACTTATCTTTTTTACACTTAATTCCATTGTTATTTAATTTTAGGACTCTTTATTAAAAATAAACCTCAACTATCTAATGTTTTATTTCCATTTTAATACTCTGACTTAACAAAATCATCCACAGGTTTATTTCCGTATTGCTGAAAGTATACGGAAGAAAATAAACTTACTTTTGAAAAATTCAATTCACGGGCAATATCAGATAACTTACTAAAGTTTTCGCTTCTCAGAAGTTCATTAGCCAAAATCATTTTTTCCCTTAAAAAAAAGTTCTTTGGAGTACATACAAACATTTTTTTAAACAGTATTTTAAATTTCGTTACAGACATTCCAGCTATATCTGCCAAAAACAATACTCCTGGAAATACATCAAATAGATTATTCATCAGATATTCCTTGGCCTGATTTAAGGCATTAACCTCTTTTTCTGATATATGATGCAGCATTGGAGTAAGGTTAGAATAGCGATTAATAAACTTTGCCAGTAATCTTAAACTCACACCTTGTAAATAAATCTCAAATGCAGGATCCAGAAATGATTTATTTTTAATAGCATGCATGATTAATTTGCTGTTACTATCAATATGATCATAAAAATACAGGGTGTTTTGGTCCGTTTTTATCTTACGCTTACGTTCTCCTTCTAACTCAGCGCTTATTATAGAGGTTCTTAAAAGTTCCTTACTCACAATAAGACGCATCGCAAAAACCCGCTCTCCAATAGCAGGCTGAAAAATATTTTCTATCGCATTATCAAAAACCCCAAGTCCAAGATTGGCTTTGTATCCAATTTTATGTTTAATGCCTTCAATATGAATCAAATTCATTTCGTCACTAAAATCATAATGAATTATGTACAAATCGTTATCTGATTTTAGTCTTTTTAAAAAAGTAACATCTTTAAACGTTAAGTCTAATAGCACTACTGAAAGCCCGGGGGCAACTGTAGAAAAGAAGAAACCGCCTTCTGCTATTTCTTCCGGAACAACTAAAAGTTTATCATCTGTTACTTCTGTTCCCAATTGTTTTGCAAGATCCTCTAACCAGACTGATGTCAAGGAATACGTATGGCTAATATTTATCATTCTTCTAATTATTCAATAAGGCTTTACCTAAATTTTAAAGCTTTATTACAAAGGCCATTTCAGCCTCATAGTTTTAATAAATTATCACTATGCAAATAGACAGATTGTTTTAACCTAAATAAGTCAAATAAATATCAGTATAAGACATTTTAAACAGTACTTAAAACATCAATCAGAAGCACTAAATACATCTCATTTTTAGCGATTTAGAGTTTAACACAACTCATTATTTCAGTAGAGGAAAGCCCGGTCGATAGCGATAAACGAAGTATCTCGCATCAACAGACGCTGACAAAGCCGGATGTTTATTGTGTAAAATTTCTAGTGTAGTTTTTCCTGAAATGTGGACTTCATAGAAGTAAGATACAGGAATAATAGCGCATTGTTTTTTTGCAAATAAAGTGTTTTTGCAGAATAAAAAAATGAAGTGTAGTTGTGATTTTAATAGCTTGCTTTCAAAAAATCTTCAACTGGTTTCCTTCCAAATTGCTGGTAATAAATCAAGGAGAACTTATTTACTTTAGGGTAATTAAGTTTACGGGAAATATCAGATATCTGATCAAAATTTTCGCTTTTAAGAAGCTCATTTGCCAAAATCATTTTTTGTCTTGTAAAAAAATAGCTTGGCGTCGCAACAAACATTTTCTTGAATAATGATTTGTATTTTGTTACCGACATTCCGGCCATTTCTGCCAAAAAATCGACTCCCGGAAATGATGTAAATAAATTATTCAGTAAAAATTGCATAGTCAGATTTAAGGCTTCAACCTCTTTATCCGGTATATGATGAAGCATTGGGGCCAAATTAGAATATCTGTTGATGAATTTTGACAGCAATCTTAAACTAACTCCCTGCAAATAGATTTCGAATGCGGGATCTAAAAAAGATTTATTTTTTATTCCATGTATAATAACCTTGCTTCGGCTGTCGATATGGTCATAAAAATAAAGTGTTTTTTTATCGCTTTTTATTTTACGTTTAGTAGCATCAAATATTTTTTGATCTGTAATTGATTTTTTCAAAAGTTCTTTCGTGACTAATAAGCGTAAGGCAAAAATACGCTCGCCAATTACAGGCCTGAAAACATTTTCTATTGCATGATCAATAACGCCCAATCCCAGATTAGCTTTGTATCCTATCTGATGTTTTACACCATCAACATAAATAAGATTTACTTCATCGCTAAAATCATAATGTATGATGTATAAACCATTGTCTGATTTAAGTCGTCTTACCGAAACTTGCTGATTGAATACTAAATCTAAGAGAACAACTGAAAAACCAGGAGCCACCTGCGTAAAAAAAAGACCTCCTTCTGCCAGTTCCGGCATAGTCACTATTTTATCGTCAATTATTTCTGCACCTTCTCCTAACTGCTCAAGTTGATTGTGCATCCATTCAGCATCCAGCGTGTATGTATGACGAATCTCTTTCATTATTCCAATTGTTTTACAAAATCTTTTGGTGACATTCCGAAAAACTCTTTAAATTTTGCCGCAAAATAAGAGCTGTTGGTAAAACTTAAAGTATCTGAAATCTGAGCAATATTAAGTTGCCTTTCCTGTAAAAGTCGTTTAGCTTTTAAGAGTTTATTGGTTAAAAAGAAGGAATTTGGAGTCATTCCGGTAATCTTCTTAAACAGCTTTTTATATTTGGATTCTGACATATTTATCTGCTGCGCCAGAAATTCAATGCTTGGAAATAATTGGTCTACATTGTCTACTAAATAAGACTGAGACTTTATAATAAACCTTAAATCATCATCATTGATTTTATCAATGACAATCTCTTCAAATGTCATTTTCTCAATATACTCTGCAATCAGATTTTGAACTGTACCTCTCAGATAAAGATCAAATGCCATCCCGCCTACTTCCTGATTTCTTAAATTCATCAAAAGATTGTAGCTATCGATACTCATCCTTGTAAATTTAATAATTGTATTCAGTTTTGGATTCAGGATTTCATCGGCATGGTCTTTTAAGGAAGGATTATTTTGAAAATATTCCTTTATAGTGTCTTTTTTCATAAAAATACAAAGAGCAAAACTTTCAGTTCCGGCTTTAACAATATAATCTGAACTTAAAGTACTGTCTATAATACCCAGATTATAATTCCATCTTCCTATAGGATTCTCAACATCATCTGCCATTAAAATAGCATCTCCTTCGGTAAGATTATAATAAAGCCCCAGAAAATCGTCTGTTTTATTCTCCATTCTAAAGAGAATTTCTGAAGTATATACAACATCTAAATACAACGCAGATATACCAAAACCTAAGTTCAAAAAGTATCGTTGTCCGGTATGTATATGATCTGGTACCATAATAAAATTACCTTCAACTTTACCTTCAAGGGCCGAGGCAAATGGCTCAACCCAATCCAACTCTACTCCGAAATGATGGATAATTTTTTTCATTCAGTGATTTAAATTGTTTAAGTGTAATTTTCACTAACAAAAATAATTTATTTTTAATACACTTTTTCATATAAGCTTATTATTTTTCTGTCAACATTTAATCTTTCTATCCACAGTATCAGATAATCACAAAAAACCGCATACCAATTGTCAAATAATGTGTGAAATAGGAATTAGAAAAGAAAAGGTCTAAATAAGGCTGTAAAAATGAAACCTGCCTAACAAGTAAAAATATACTTACAATATCTTTATTATTTCCGGTTACGCAAAGTATAATTCTGTAGAAAAAGAGCCTTATTTTCATTTTATACTAATTATACTACCAGGCTCTTTATTTTAAAAACAAAAAGCCTGACAAATTAAACTTTTGTCAGGCTTTATTATTACATTTAATTCAACATACAATATTAATGTTCGTGCTCTCCTGAATTACTAAGTTTTGCATTGACAAAAAAAGTTCCTTTGGTCACAATTTTAGTTCCCGCAGGTATTTCTTTAACAGGCGTAACCGCCGTATATCCAAGTTCTGAAACTCCTTTTGAAACTTCAATTTTTTCGAAATTCACACTATTGGCAGCTATTTTCTTTTCTTCCGCTTCATCATGTTTTTCTCCCGACTCAGCTTCATGTTCATGTTCTGCCTCCGGTTTTTTATCAGTTTGGGCAAAAATGTAATACTTGCCATCAGCTTCTGCGATTGCATCATTTGGTACAGCAGCCGTAAGAGCATTTCCAATACTTATCATTGCCGTAATATTCATTCCGTCAATCAATCCGGTTTTATTTCCTGTTACCGTACAATGCACTGCAACTGTTTTGCTTTCATTTTCGAATGAAGATCCAATATTAAATACTTTAGCTGTATAAGAAGTTGTAGGATTGTTGGTCAAAGTGAAATTTACTACTTGTCCAACTTTTACCATCGGAAGATCTTTTTCAAAAACCTGAAGATCAAGATGAATCAGACTATTATCTACAATCTCTACTACAGGAGAAGAAACATCTACATAACTTCCTATTTTAGCAAACTCGCTGCTTACTGTTCCGCTAACCGGACTCGTAACTGTTAATGCCGATCTTAAACTGGATGAATTAATTCCAGCGGGATTGATTCCCATGAGCTGAATTTGCTTCTGCAAAGATGCTTTACGCGCACGAAGCGCATTCATTTCGGCAGTTGCACTCTGCAAGTTTTTTAAAGCTCCTGCATTACCTTCCTGTAGTTCTTTCTGACGTCTCAATTCCTGATCTGCCAATGTAATCTTACTTCCAATCGTAAGATATTCTTCCTGCAATTGTATAAACTGTGGATTTTCGATCGTAGCAATCACCTGTCCTTTACGAACATAATCGCCCAATTGCACCTTTAGTGTTTTAACAACTCCGCCATATAATGATGTTGCATTTGCTTTGTTGTTGTTCGGAACTCGTAAAGCTCCATTCACTTTAATAGAAGCGGTAAGATTTTTATTCTCGATAGGCCCGAGAGTAATCCCCACAGATTTTAACTGCTCTTGCGTTAAAGTAGCAATTGTAGCAGCGGCTTCCTCGTGGTTCTCTTCGTTTGCAGATTCAGACTTTTCTGCTTCTTTTGTTGCCCCCTCACTCTCATTGCTTTTTTGTCCGCAACTTATCAATGAAAAGATTGCCGTAGCAGCAACCAGAATTTTAATGTTGACTTTCATGTATGCTTTTTTTTAAATTATCCAATGAAATCTGTCTTTAAACAGAAATCTTATATTTTATACTATTTAACCTATTGGATGATTTTTTTTCAATTCTACCAACAGCTTAGATTTAAATCTGCTTTAATCTGTATAAATCTGCGTGAAAAAATCTTTGTGCAAAAAGTATTTCGCGCAGATTTAGCAAATTTTAGCAGATCAAATTAGATTTTTTTGTTGAATAAAGCTATTTTACTCTATTCCTACCAACACTTTAATTATTTATTATTAAAGTAATTAAACTGAACAGCCGATTGATTGTACTGATTTAGAATATCCAGATAATTCTGGCGTATTCCAACCGCCTGACTCAGAAATTGCCCTAATTCTGCAAAACTGATTTCTCCTGCTTTATAACTTAATGTAGAAGCTTTTATAATTTCTTCTGCCTGTTTCAATCCGGTAGTTTCATAGTAATTCAGTAAAGAAAGGTTCTTTTCTATCTCTGCAACAGACGACGCTTTTTGGGTCTTCATCTGCTGCGTTTGATACGCCAGATTTTTTTCCTGTACTTCTTTCTCTGCCGAAGCCGCTTTTACTTTATTACGAGCATAACCAGCGCCAAATAATGGGAAGGAAGTCGTTGCCGAAAAACCGGTATAAGGATCATTTGCTCCCCATAATCTTTGACTGAAAACTCTTCCTGAAAACTCCGGCATATTACTGTTTTTCTGAACAGAAACATTAGAAGTTGCAATTTTTACATTTTGTTCCTGAAGCACCAGCAGCGGGTGAATTCCATTGCTTTCAGATAAGACTACATCAGCTTTCCCTAAGGGAGTTTCTAAAGGAAGCAACCATTCGTTCTGATTTAAAAGCATCATTAATTGTTGCTGCTGAACAACCATATCTTTTTTATTCTGATCAGAAAAAGCATTTAATTCCTGAAGTTTGGCATCAGCCGCAATTCGGTCAAGCGCCGCAATGTCGCCCGCTTTTAGGCGAACTTCTGTCGTCTTTAAAAGTAAAGTATAAATACTGTCCAGACGCTTGTATAATAATTGCTTGTCCTGCAGATACCAAAGTTTATAATATGCCGTACGCACATCTCTTTTGATAGTTGCATTTAAAAGTCCTGTATTTAACTCTGCATATTTAAGCTGCTCATTAAAATAGTCTTTTCGTGCTGCATATAAACCCGGCCACGCAACAGCTTGCGATATACCAATTTTTAATATTCCGGTATTATCCGACGGACGATAATCTTCATTCTCTGCAAATATTCCTGTTTTAGGAATATCAACAGCAGTTTTTACATTCAGTCCGGCAGTTCGTATTTCAGCTTCATTTACTCCCAATTGCTGATTGTTTTTCAAAGCTGTTTCGATCGCTTTGTCCATTGAAATTCTTTCCTGCGCATTTGCAGATCCTAAACCTGCTAAGCAAAGTAGAATTATAGCTGTTGTATTTCCCATTTTAAAACTTCCTTTAAAATTGAATTTCGAATTAAAAATAATATACAGCAAAGGCAGTACAAACAAGGTAAGGAAAGTTGCTGTAATTAATCCTCCAATTACTACGGTTGCCAAAGGTTTTTGTACCTCAGCTCCTGCACTGCTGCTAATTGCCATTGGCAAAAATCCTAAAGAAGCTACAGTTGCTGTCATTAACACGGGACGAAGTCTGGTAATTGTTCCTTCTTTTACTCGTTCAAAAATATTGCTCATACCTTCTTTTTCAAGTTGGTTAAAGGTTCCTATTAAAACGATTCCATTTAAAACGGCAACACCAAACAAAGCAATAAAACCAATTCCGGCACTAATACTAAATGGCATTCCGCGAAGCATTAAGGCAAAAATACCACCAATAGCACTCATAGGAATTGCAGTAAATATCAAAATCGCCTGTTTGAAAGAACGGAAGGTAAAATACAGCAAAGCAAAAATCAAAAGTAGTGATACCGGAACAGCAACCATTAAACGGGCACTTGCTTCCTGAAGATTTTCAAACTGACCTCCATATGTAAAATAATATCCCGGTGGCAATTTTACCTTTTCAGCCAACTTCTTCTGTATATCCTCAACAACACTTTGAACATCGCGTCCTGCGACATTAAATCCTACCACAATTCGACGTTTTCCTGCTTCCCTGCTTATTTGTGCCGGTCCTAATTTATAATTGATGCTGGCTACCTGAGAAAGCGGAATCTGGTTTCCTGTATTAGTCGGAATCATTAGATTGCTTACATCATCAATTCCGCTTCTGTGAATACTGTCTAAACGAACAACCAGATCAAAACGTCTTTCATTTTCATACACTTGTCCGGTACTTTTTCCTGCAAAAGCGGTGCTTACAACATCATTTACATCTTCTATAGTAAGTCCGTAATTGGCAATTCGGGTTCTGTCGTATTCAATATTGATCTGTGGCAAACCGCTTACTCTTTCTATTTGTGGCGAAGTTGCGCCGGGAACACTCTGGATTACTTCACTTACTTCTTTTGCATACTTGGACAGTGTATCCAGATTTTCACCAAATATTTTTACGGCAACATCCTGTCTAATCCCAGTCATAAGCTCATTAAAACGCATCTGAATGGGTTGATTCTTTTCGAAGAAAACGCCCGGAATAACTTCCAGTTTTTCCATAATAGCATCAGCGAGTTCGTTATAATCCCTTCCTGATTTCCATTCTTTCTGAGGTTTTAAAACCACCATTAAATCGGTCGCTTCTGGAGGCATTGGGTCTGTTGGAACTTCGGCAGCTCCGGTTTTTCCAACTACCATTTTAACCTCATCAAATTGTTTGATAATTCGGGATGCCTGCATTGAGGTTTCTATACTCTGATTCAGTGAACTTCCCTGCGGAAGAATACAGTGAAACGCGTAATCACCTTCCTGAAGTTGCGGAATAAACTCCCCGCCCATTCTGGTAAAACAAACAATAGCAATCACAAATAAAAAACTTGTAAAACCAACCACAGCATATTTAATATGAATCACTTTTTGAAGCAACGGCTGATAAATATTCTGAAGCTTCTGCATCATTCTGTCACTAAAATTCTCTTTGTGATTTGGCTTTTTAGATAAAAATAAAGCACACATCATCGGAATATACGTTAGTGATAAAATCAAAGCTCCAAAAATGGCAAAACCTACAGTCTGCGCCATCGGACGGAACATTTTACCCTCAACACCAACAAGAGTCAGAATTGGAATATATACAATTAATATAATAATTTCTCCAAATGCAGCACTTGTACGTATTTTTGATGCAGATTGGAAAACTTCTTCATCCATTTCATCCTGCGTAAGACTTCGTATTGCTTTTCGTGCACCCAAATGATGTAGCGTGGCTTCTACAACAATTACAGCTCCATCTACAATAAGTCCAAAATCAATTGCTCCAAGAGACATTAAATTGGCACTTACTCCAAAAACATTCATCATTGCCAGTGCAAAAAGCATCGCAAGCGGAATGGCTGAGGCAACTATTAAACCGGCACGCAGATTTCCTAAAAATAAGACCAATACAAAAATTACAATCAAAGCTCCTTCAACAAGGTTTTTCTCCACCGTGCTTATGGCTCTTCCAACCAAATCGGTACGATCCAGAAAGGGTTCAATTGTAACATCATCAGGAAGTGATTTCTGAATCGTTGGCAGTTTCTCTTTGATGCGTTTCACGACTTCATTACTGTTTTCACCTTTTAACATCAGGACAACACCACCAACGGCATCTACTTCTCCGTTATACGTTAAAGCTCCGTATCTAACGGCTTTACCAAATCGTACTTCGGCTACATCACTTACATAAATTGGTGCTGCGCCGGTATTCTTAACCACAATCTTTTTTACATCATCTAATGAAGTAACAAGACCGATTCCTCTAATGAAATAAGCATTTGGTTTCTTATCAATATAAGCACCACCTGTATTTTGATTGTTTTTTTGTAATGCTGTAAAAATATCCGGAATACTCACACCCATTGCTTTTAATCTGTCTGGATTTACAGCAACTTCATATTGTTTTAATTCCCCTCCAAAACTGTTTACCTCAGCAATTCCGGGTGTTCCGTACAATTGTCTGGCAACAATCCAGTCCTGCATCGTACGAAGATCTTTTGCATTGTATTTATTCTTGCTGCCTTTTTTAGGGTGAATAATATACTGATACACTTCTCCAAGTCCTGTACTAACAGGCGCCATTTTTGGTGTTCCTGCGCCCTGAGGAATTTGATCCTGAGCCTCTTTCAGCCTTTCATTAATTAACTGTCTGGCAAAATAAATGTCTGTATCATCGTCAAAAACTACCGTTATTACCGATAATCCAAATCGCGAAATACTTCTGATTTCCTGAATTTTGGGAACCGTGGCAATACTTTGTTCAATGGGAAAAGTTACCAACTGTTCGACTTCCTGTCCTGCAAGTGTCGGACAACTTGTAAATATCTGAACCTGATTGTTTGTGATGTCAGGTACGGCATCGATAGGTAATTTGGTAGCGCTCCAGACACCCCAAATTATAAGAAGCAAAGTCATTATACCAATAACGATTTTGTTCTTTATACTGAATTTGATTATATTATCTAACACAATGTATTTTATTATTTAACGCTTAGAAAATAGTTTGTTTCACCAAAGACCGATGAAAACTCAGAAGTATGTTTACAGATTATATAACCGTAAAACTTATTTTACAGCATGATAATAGTGATTCTCAAAAAAGAAAAATCACAATCTGAATTACAACATAATTCAAAAGAAAATTAAGCGAAAAACTTAGGCGGCTGCCAAATACTTCCTGAGTATCTGGAAACAACCTGACAATCTCTGATAACCGAATTTTTAACGGTATAAGTTTGTTGGGGAAGATTAAAATCAGGTAATTTAAACTGGAATTTTACCACAGAAACACTGCAGCATGAACATTGGCAAAAAGGGGTACAATGATCGTCATTATCCTGACTATGGCTGTGACTAGCCTCCTGAAGTTTTGAATTATTATCTGTACAACTATTATATACATCACTGCATGGCACTACAAGAAGCGCCAGAATATATACTAATAATATTGTCGATATCCATTTCATTACAATTACAAATGTATAAAATATTTCGTGCAATTTTGGACTAAAGTTGCTTAAAATCGCATTAATATATCCAGCCGCATATTGTTTTCTAATCTTAAAAGCTGTCTAATATTAAAAATCAATATGTAATGAAAATAAATTATCTTTATAATAACCAAAGATTTTTAGCTATTGCTGCTTTTAAATTTTAAAAGGAAATCTTCGTAATCAATGCATCAAAATCAACATGTCCTGAATTAGAAAAAATTATTATTCTCAACAAATTTCATTCTATTACTATGACCAATACAGCAGAACTCCGAAGTTTCATTTTCAGACATCTTGACGGTTTAGCAGTGGCTCCCGTAGCAATTGCCCTTAAAAAAAATGCAGTTTTAGAGTTTATCCTGAACAAAAAACAAGTGCAACTAACCGAACTTGTTACTGTTTTTAAAGCAAATGAAGGTTATCTAAATGTCGGACTGAGAATTTTAGCTTCTCAGGGCTTTTTAGATTATGAAGTCGATAACAGTGCGCAGGAAATTACGATTACTGTAAATGAAAAGACAGAAACAGCTTTCTCGTTGTTTCATCTTTATGAAGATGTGGTTGATTTACTGCAATTTTCTACCCAGTTTCATCCGCGTATTTTTGATGATGCCCCATTTGAAAAACTCAATGCAATTTTTGAAAAATATAAAAAAAACTACGGCATTGAATCTTCTGATGATGGTCTGACAAACGAGATTCAGCATCAGATTTTAAAACATATAGAAGGTTACCTGATTGGGCCAACAATTGTACGTCTGGCGATGAACGGCATGTTTCATAAATATTTTATGGAGACTTCTTTCAGACCTGAAGAGTTTCATAAATCTCCAGAGAATTTCAAAAAAATATTAGACTTTTTTGTGCATCTCGGGTGGTTTCTGGAAAAAAAAGGGAATTATCAATTTACAGAAACAGGTTTATTTTTTGCCAAAAGAGCCAGCGCTTATGGTGTTACGGTTTCTTATTTACCGACTTTTGCCAAAATTAAAGATTTAATTTTTGGCGATGCGGCAGTTCTAAGAATGATTGCTGATGGCGAAAACGAAATACATGTTGACCGCGAAATGAATGTTTGGGGAAGCGGCGGTGCTCACGACACTTATTTTAAAGTAGTAGATGAGATTATCGTAAAACTTTTTAATTTACCAATTGAAGAACAACCAAAAGGAATCTTGGATATGGGTTGTGGAAATGGCGCTTTTTTGCAACATATTTTTGAAGTAATTGACAGACAAACTTTGAGAGGAAAAATGCTCGATGAATATCCCTTATTTTTAGTCGGTGCCGATTATAATCAGGCTGCGCTTAAAGTAACCAGAGCAAATTTAATAAAAGCCGACATTTGGGCAAAAGTTATTTGGGGTGATATTGGTCGTCCGGACACGCTTTCGGATGATTTGAAGGAAAACTATAATATTGATTTAAAAGACTTACTCAACGTAAGAACATTTTTAGATCATAACCGAATCTGGGAAGATCCAAAGCATATTAATAAAGACAGAATTAGTACTTCTACCGGTGCATTTGCTTACCGGGGGAAAAGAATCAGTAACAATCTGGTAGAGGATAACTTACTTGAACATTTACAAAAATGGTCGCCTTATGTACGCAAATTTGGCTTGCTTTTGATTGAATTGCATACGATTGATCCAAAACTTACTGCTGATAATTTAGGAAAGACACCAGCAACAGCTTATGATGCCACACATGGTTTTTCTGATCAGTATATTGTGGAAATTGATGTATTTAATAAAGTTGCCGCAGAAGCCGGATTATTTCCTGACCAAACTGTCTTTAAACGATTTCCGGATGCTGACATCGCTACTGTTAGTATCAATTTACTAAAAGGAAATTAAAACCCTAAACCTTTTAGGACTATAACATTGCATAAAAAAAACCTCCAAAATCAAATAACTTTGGAGGTTTTATATTTTATTGCTATTATAAAATATTACATTTCATTCAAATCGTTGAATTCGTGTAATGATTTCAATGTGCTTTCGTAAAATAAAATTGCCGCGATAAGGTTTCCTTTATCTGAATATGGCATCATTTTTCTTTGAAACTCTACAGTGGTATCTAAGAAAGTTGTAGTACCTACCGCTTGTCCATCTAATACTTTTTTGTGCTCACTATCGTCTGGAATACCTAAGTCTGCCATAGTAACACCTGGTTTAGTAACCAAAGCAATGTAAGGAAGAGTTTTTACTAAAACTTTAATACGTTCGATGTACAATTCTAAAAGTTCTCCTTTTTGCATACCGCTCAATTCTTTTTGATCGTGGTATTTACGGATAATAGCTGTTGTACTGATAATACTTCTTGGAGCGTTTTTTGCTTGAGCTGAAACAGCTACAGTAGTTAGGAAGCAAAGGACTGTAAGTAAAATAATTTTGCTCTTCATTGTGAAATTAGATTTGGTTGTTTGGATGTCGACAAAAATAGATAAATTAACTTTAATTACAAGTTTATTGATTTCTTTTTTTTTAATTTCTTACGTTTTTATGATTCTAAAACGTCCGGGATATTTTATCCAGATACTTTTTTTGTTCCCGTAATAATCCATGTATTCCTCACAAACAAAAACGGCATGAGCTGTAGACCAGGCTACTACGCCACAAAATTCACTTCCGGATTGTCTTTTTAATTTTTGAATTTGCTTGCCAAGTTTAAATCCTAAATACTTATAAATCGTTGGAGTATAGACCGCACCATCTTCAAGATCTTCTAATGCTTTATCAAAAGTAGCCTCTTTATCGATAATTTGCTTGTATTTTGCCATCACGGCATAGGTCAAAACTGCGTAATCTCTTATTTTTTCGCTCTCGCAATTGTCTTTGATATATACAAAATCGGCAGAAACTTTTGCTTTATTCATTTCAGTGCTGTTAAGCGTAAATGATGCATCGTTTTTTAATGTGATTCTATAAGAATCTTCGCTTAATTTTTCGGCTACAAAAAGACTGTCTAATCCATACACATTTAAAGAAGCTTTTATAAAAGCAATTGAGGAACAATTGGTACGCTCTCCTTGTTTAAAGCTTTCGAATATTTTATCTGAACTTAATTGTGAATAAGAATTTGAACAGACAAACATTAAAATTAAAAATAGTGAAGTAACAGATTTCATTGTCGTTAAATTTTATAATTCTTTCCAGACTGATTTTTGGGAATCTAATGGATCATGCAAATCTATAAAAATCAACTCATAATTTTTTTTTACTTCTTCTTTTTTATCAAAAATTATAAAGATTACTGCAAGTAAAGCCTTTTGAAAGAGTTACGGTTTTATTCTTTCTGAATTTTTTTAAAAGAGAGAAAATAAGAGAACCCTTGCCCTGCTTTCTGCCGATTGCTTTTTGAGTAAAAGGGCAAAAGTCAAAATAAAACCGTCTCAAATACGGTATTTAAGACGGTTGTAAATTTATTTTTTCTCTTCGTTATTTAGCTTATCATCAAAATCAGCTTCTTTCCCTTTAAACTTCTTGGTGTCAGCATCATAATTTTCATCGTTGGTTAAAACCTCATCATGATCTTTGTATTGATGCTTTCTGGTATCACTACGTTGATCTGCCCCACTCTTGTCTGTATTTTTCTTTGTTTGATTATTTGAGTCCATAATTTTTCTATTTTAAATATTTCATTAAAATTAGATCAAAAACCGGATTGTTTACTTATATAATCATTCACAAAAATTACAAAATAACACTTCTATTTATAAGATAAAATGCAAAAGGTAACCTTACAGATTACCTCTACATTTTTCAATTCTAATTATTTTCTAATAGTAACTTTTTTTTAGAAATAGTACCCTATATTACATTGAAGTCGGGCATGCCATTTATTATCACAAATGTTATATAAACTGGCCTGACTACCTCCTAAATAAGGGTGATTAGATCCGGCAACGTATTCAACATAAGTGTATATACTATCCGCTATTTTTAGCAAAACTCCGTTTGTAAGCATTTGTGAAGCATCCAAATCGTATTTTTTTCCTAAATAGCCGTATTCACTATAAAATTCGATTAGATTTAAAGCTTTACTTTTAAGGGGTATTGTGTACTTAGCAGATAAAGTATAAACATCGGCTTTTGAAGCCACTTGATAGGTATAGCCAAAAGAGCCCATATCTACCATCTCCGGATTAATTCCTTTAGGTTTAAATTCATATCTGTAAACTTGTGCTTTTACTCCTAAGTTTTTATAATCCATATTGTAGTGCACTGCAAAAGCATTTCGGCTTCCCATTTTATCTTCTACAAAATTATACAATTGTCCAAATTGTCCCGAAGCTCCAATTTTATGAGAAAAACCATTTGCTTTTATTTTGTACAGTAATTGTCCTGCAAGCTGATTGATTTCTTTGTTATCTCCAAGTACACTTGCAGACCATTGTTTATCTCTTAATGCGGGATCATTTGTAAAGGTTTCCATTGCATTTTTCATAAAAGCAACCTGCCAGTCCCAAGTATTTCCTTTATGATGGTACTTGGCTCCCATGCTGTATTTCCCTTCGAATCCTAAGGCATACCCAATTCCTAAAAACCAACTGTAAGAGTTGTATTCTAAGTTCCCGAAAGGGCTTTGCACCAAACCTACCTGAACATCATCTCCATTATCAAAATCATAACCAATCCATCCTTCTTTTGGCATTATCCCGCCCGATGAAGGTGGCATAAATCTCATGTCAGCAAATACTTTAAACTTTTTATACGAAGCATTTGCAACAAGACCAAACAAGTCGAAACCAAACTCACCACCTTCTTTTCTTCTTGTTTCATTATAAAACTCATCTTTGTAATGCACTCTAAAAGCTCCATTTAATTTAAATACCGGCTTATCGGGATTTGCAGCAATAGTGTCTGCTTTAATATCAATATCGGCTTGGGCATAACCCAAATTGCTAAAAGAAAACAGAGCTAAAATTAAAACCAATTTATAATAGGCAACTTTCATAATTTTTATATTAATTAATTATAAATCCAGAATATTTCAGGCCTGAATCATAGCCATACAAAATGCTGACATAAAATGCATTGTGGCATATTATGTCTTCTTTTATTGTACAACTGATTTACCTGAGTGAAAGAAATAGCTTTCTAAACTGATCGTAGAAAGCTATTTTTTAAATAAGGGGAAGAAAAGTAAAAGACTTACTCTACTTCTAATTTTTGCATTTCTTTTAATGTGTTTTCCAGTAACAGTGGTAGGTTACTATACACTTTTTCATTGATTTGTTTGTACCTGTTATGTGTGTCTAAATTGGGCAGAAACTCATCTTTCTCTTTTACCATTTGTTTTACCGCAGTTTCAAAATCGGGATAACACCCTGTTGCTACTGCTGTACATATGGCGGCACCCAAAGCTGCTGAACCGCTCATCTCATTTCGAACAACGGGTGTTCCGCTTATATCAGCAAAAATCTGCATAAACAAATCACTATTGGCGCCTCCTCCTGAAATAATAATTTTTTCAGGATTATGACCTAATGTCTTATTCATTAACTGGTAATGATTGTTTAGGGTAAATGCAATACCTTCCAGAATAGCACGATAAATATGTCCGCGCCCCTGCAAGCCATTAAAACCAATCATAACACCTTTTCTATAAGACTGATATGCCGGTGCAAGCCAATCCGGAACAATCATCAAACCATCAGATCCTACGGGAACTTTCAGAGCTTCCTGTTCTAAAACCTGCTCTGGTGAAATTCCTTTTTCTTTGGCTTTACTATTTAACTCCTCGCCTATAAGATCCCTAAACCACGATATCAACCACATTCCTCTTCTCACTCCGCCGCTTTCAAATAAATAGCGATTGGGTATACAGGATAAATTTGTGAAATAATTATCATGAGCCGGTCTGTTTTCACTGCCCACTACCATCGATGTGATATAAGTTCCTAATGAAAACAATCCTCTTGATGAATCTATTAATCCGGCACCCAAAGCTTCTACTGCCTTATCATTTGCCGTGGCTACTACAGGTAAACCTTCCGGAAGACCAGTTTGCTCCGCAGCAGCTTTATTTACTGTACCTAAAACAGTTCCTGGCATTTGTAACTGCAGTAATTTTTCTTTAGGAATTTTAAAATTGTTAATCACATTCTGATCTTCAGACCAATTCCATGTTTCCATATCTACAGGAAATTGCCACTGAAAAGCATTTGCCGCCGTATCTTTTAATTCTCCGGTAAGACGATGCGTTATGTAGCCTGTTGTTGGACAGGTATACGCTATTTCATCGGAATCTTCAAAAGACTCGTATGCTCTTACATCCATCCAGCTCATCACCGGAGCTGCCAGATTTCCATCTTTTTTCATAAATACTCTGCAACAACGAATCGTACAAAGTCCAACTCCTTTTATAAGACTTACATCACCTTTAAAGTTTTTCATTAACCGGATCAGGGCAACTTTTATACTGTCCCACAAATCATCATCAGGATGTTCGACATATCCGGTTTTCCTAAATAACATAGGTTTAAGCGGTTCAATTTCTGAATGTATAACCTCGCCTTTGGAATTGATGATGTATACTTTTGTACTTTGAGACCCGTTATCTATCGAAATAAAATATTGCTCGTTCATAACAATTGTTTTATCTCGTTAAAAATCCGCCATCAACAGCCAATATATGTCCGTTTACGAACTGAGAGGCCTGGCTTGCTAAAAATACTGTTGTTCCCATTAAATCATGAACATCTCCCCAACGTCCTTCCGGAGTATGATCAACAATCCATTTATTACGTTCAGGATTTTCTATAGATGCCTGAGCCACTTTTGTTTTAAAATAACCAGGAGCGATTCCGTTATCCTGCACGTTAAATTGTGCTAATTCATCGCAATACGCTTTTGTTAAACCTGCAATTCCGTGTTTAGTCGCAGCATATGCCGGAGACCATTGTCCGCCCATAAAAGAAAACAGCGAACAAATGTTGATGATTTTACCGCTTTTTTGTGGAATGAAAAACTTAGTAACTTCAGCCGACATTTCAAAAGCCGCTGTTAAATTGATGCTTACCATTGGATCCCATTCTTTTCTTCCAAAGTTCAATACATCGGCAATTAAACAGATTCCTGCGCAGTTAACCAGAATGTCTACTGATCCTAATTTTTCTACACACTCTTCTACAATTCTTTTTGGCATTCCTTCTTTGGTAATATCTGCAGACATATATACCGCTTTTGAACCTTCGCTTTCAATTAATTTATTGAATTCAGCATCGTCCGGCATAATACTTGGCATAAAAATATTGGCACCAGCTTTTGCTAAAGCTAAAGAAAAAGCCTGTCCTAGTCCTGTATTACCTCCTGTTATAATTGCGTTTTTCCCTTTAAGAGAAAAATAGCCCATGTTAAAATCTTTAATCTCCATTTTATATATTTTTTATTGTTTTTATTTATTTTTTTGAGTCTGTTGTTTAAAAATTGTGACGAAGCAAATTGCTGCTATTCCTAAAATTGCACTTATAATAAAATAGGCGTTATATCCTCCTTCTGGACCAAATTTGTTAAAAATCAACGTACTGAAATAAGGAATAAAGATGTCTGGTAAGTATCCCAGGAGAGAAATAAAACCTACCGCCGTACCCATTATTTTATCATCTATTCTGCTATCTCCCAACAATGACCAATAGGTGCCACGAATGGCGTAAACGAAGGTTCCTCCTAATATGATTAAAATGTAATAGATATTAAAATTGGCAGTTACAGGAAGAAAGGCGACCGTAAATAATGTAATGACAGCTCCGCTTAAAGCAAAAACCAACGTCAGGCTCTTTCCTAATTTATCTGCTAGAAATCCTCCCAAAATTCCGCCTACAGGCCTCATCCATAACACAATTACCATAATCGTACTTACTGTAACGGGGTTGATTTTAAGATTTTTTTCCATAAAACCTCCGTAATAATACACTACCCAGGTTACGGCATAAGAGCAAAAAATAATGGCGCCCATCAGATAAACAAATTTGTTTTTGACAACCAGACTGACATCTTTAAAATCAAATCCTTTTTTGTTATCCGCTTCGTTTTTGATCATTGTTACTACATCTTTCTTTGATTTAGCGGTATCATTCTCAACAAACAAAGCGATTAAAATTCCGGCCACCAGTAAAACTGAGGCATACATATAAATTACATTCTGAAGTGCCACAGTCTTATCTGCCAGAGTTTCACCTTTTTCTAAAACATGAGAAAACATAAACAACGCTGCACTTGCCAATATTGCTTCTACAACACCTCGCCCTCCATCAAGAAATCCGAAAAATCGCCCCTCTTCTGCTGGTGTAGATAACAACTTTACCAACTTCATATGAGCACCCCAAAATGTAAATACCGAAAACACTCCCCATAAACAAAAAATACCTATAACTGAAGTGTAACTGGGTATCTGAGCAAACCAAAACCCACCGATTGCTGTCCCAAACAGAGAGAAAACAAGTAAATATTTGGCTGAAAACTTGTCACTTAATATCCCGCTGGGAAAATATCCCAATATAAATACAAAGCCTAGTACCGTATAAATAATATTAAGATCGTCCAGACCAATATTAAAAACGGATAAAATAGTCTCCTGGTAATTTGTCCTTAGATAAATAAGAGGGTAAATTGCTCCCGCAGCAAGCACTATCAGAATAAACTGAATATATCTTTTCATGAGGTTAGTTTTTTTTAGTGGCTATTATTTTTGATACTTTTCACCTTCTGACTGAGGAAAAATAGTTCCGAAATTCATGATTCCGTTCGGATCGAAAACTGCTTTTAACTTCTCAAGCATGTAGTAAGCACTTCCATGCTCATCTTTTGTCCATTCATTTCTGTATTTACCAATACCATGATGATGGCACATAGAACCTCCAAGTTTCAAGGTTTCTTCAACAATAATTGTTTGTATCGGGTGGTGATAAAGACGCATTTCATCTTGTGGTTCACAATTGATATTGTAATTGTAGACAAAATACATATTGGTTCCGTTGATATAACTGTGAGAAGAATGTCCGCCTAACATGGTAATATCTTTTGCTCTCGGAAACTCTTTTCTAATTCTTTCGATTACATTGTAATAGATTTTAGTAACATTTTCCCAATCTGCCGATATTTCTGTGGTAAACCCATCATGAGAATTATGATTAACCATGTCTTTGATTTCTTCTTCAATTCTTTCCTGAGTCCAGTTAAGATGATTGAACCAGCCTGCAATTAATGAAGGATCGACTTTTTCTGTAATACCCTCTTTAAACTTTTCTACAGCTTCTTCAATTCCGGAAGCATTCGCGGCTACCATATTTTCGTTTCCTTCTGCCATGAAAATTAAAATACACTGCCCTTTATGAAATTGACTAAAGTGCTGCGCTGCATCTTCTTCAGAATATACTCTCGCTACAGAAGGACGATAACCATTTGCCATTACTTCTCTTAAAACCTTAATTCCTGTATCAACATCTTTTAGTAAATACCCGAAAAATTGATTATTTTGAGGAAAATATCGAAACAGTTTAACTGTAACCTCGGTGATGTAACATAAAGCTCCTTCGTTGCCTATAACAATATGTCTGATATCTGGACCTCCGGCTCTTCTCGAAACATTTTTTATACGGGAAATATGTCCGTCAGGAAAAACACATTCTAATCCTACAACCATATCTTCTATACCTCCGTATAAAGTTGAAAATTGTCCGATACTGCGTGTGGATACCAACCCACCCATTTGAGCAACGGGCTTAGATTGCGGAGAATGTCCCATTGTTAAACCATGCTTTCTAACTTCATCTTCCAATTCCTGTAATACAACACCAGATTGCGCTGTTACCTGTAGATTATAAGGATCTATTTTTATGATTTTTTTCAGGTTTTTTCCATCAACAACTAAGGTCTGTTCTTTCCAGTTTTCTAAGCCACCTTCAGTAGCTGTTCTGCCGCTTCTGGGAATAACATTGATTCCATAAGCATTACAATATCTCAAAATTTCAGAAACTTCTTCAGCAGTTTGTGGGTAAACAATGGCTACCGGAGCCGGAACATCTAAAACCTTTTTTGCTTTAGCATATTTTTTATATCGGTCTGCAGACGCTTCATACAAATCATCAGAATTAGTATTAATCTGATCTTGTTTTAACATTTTTTCCAGGTCTTTTAAAATCGTTTGATTTTCTTTCATGCTACTTAAATTTTCTTTATTAAAATCCGTCTTCATTTTATTTTATTCGTATTATTTTTTTTCTCACAAATATCTTCTAACATATTGATCGCGACATAACAAACGTAGGAAAAGTATTTCAATTTAAATGTTAATTTTCCAAAAAAAATAAAAATTTTAAAAATAATGGAAAACAAGCGTTCTGTGAAAGAAAAAAATCAGGAAATAAAATTTAAAAACTCGCTAAAAAATAGTAGAAGCGGGAGTAAAACGATTGAAGCAAGGAGAAAATAAAACAATACAATATCAATTCATTCTAATTTAAGATGGAAAATAAAATCCCGATTTCTAGTATAAAATGGGCTTTTCTGTGTACTGATATCTTAAAAAAACCTATAAAAAGGAAGTTCGTATTCCCTAGTCTAAATGAAATGTAATACTTTTACTAAAAATCAACACCAAAATGTATATCGTAAACAAGGATCTGCTTAACGCTCTGGAAAAAAATATTTACTCTATATTACTTAAAGAAATAAAACTAAACCACTCATTATCTATTACTGAAGCTGCTACCATATGCAATTGCTCTCCTTCTAAAATTTCAAAATTTGTACAAAAACTGGGATTTAGTACTTACAAAGAATATTTAGGGTTTATTAGCGGAAAAGCTTCTACCGTACTTCTTGATGAAAATGAGCGTTTGACAAAATTTTTAGCTGATTTTAAACCGGAAATCGCCTTTCAGTTTGCTGAATATCTCAGGAAGTTTGATAAAATTATTTTATTTGGTTATGGGCCTTCATTTATAGCCGGACAGTATTTTGAATATAAGCTAAGAAACTTACTAGATATTCCGATATGGTCTGTGGCTCACGAGGCCTCTATAAATGATTTAATAGGTACTAATAATCTGGTCATTATTTTTTCGACTACCGGACAATTCAAGTCTTTTAAAGAACTATACGAAAACATCATTTCAAAAAATAGCAAAGCAGCTTTCCTTTTAGAAGAAGGTCGCACTGATTTTTTAGAAACATATGATTACATCATTACCTTAAGTAATTATCTGCAAAACCCGAAATTGTTACCCCACGAAAAAACAAGAACAACGTTTTTTGCTTTCATAGAAGCTGTAATTAAGCAACTAGAAACATCTGCCACTGAAAATTACTCTAAACACAGAAAAAAACTTTAATTCATTACCGAACGTTATAATTCTTTAATTTAGTAAGAGCAATACTGAATATAAAAACCACTAAACAATCGAATAATCAACTAGTTGGCTTTTATAAATTTTTCTTTTTAATTAAGAATACAAATAAAAAACAGGTGTTTTTACTTACATAATGGTTTGCAATAAGTTGTATGTTTGATAACAAAAACAATTAATTTCCTACTATTATGAAAAGTATTATAAACAACAAAAGTAACGATCATTTATCCTGTGGCTGCGAAGATCCAATTGAAGGACTTCGTTACATGTTTTGTGAGTTAGTGCAGGCAAAAAGAGTAAAACAAGGACAATGCCCCGTTCGCAGACCTGTATTTTTAAGAACTCATGGCATTATGAAGGGAAACTTCGTTATTCATGAAAATCTACCAAAAGAATTTAGACATGGTATGTTTAAAAAATCCGGTAATTTTCCTGCCTATGTACGATATTCTTCAGATTTATCAGATGGCAGACCAGACTGGATGAGTACCATTGGTATCGGTATTAAAATATTTGGTATTCCGGGTGAAAAAGTGGTGAGCGATGACGGAGCAGAAACAGCTGATTTATTATTACAGAATGTACCATTCTTTTTTGTTGATAATGCCAGCGATATGTGCAATTTTACAAAAGCAAGTCTGGAAGGATGGGGAGATGACTGGGTACAGAAAAATGCCCCGCAAACCAATGAGCTTCTTGATAAAATGGCAAAACCAATCCGATCTGTACTCGAAACAGAATTATGGAGTGTGGTACCATTTATGCTGGGGCCAAATAATCATTGTAAATATATACTTCGTCCCGGAACCTCTACTTTTGCAGGTGATCCAGATATCAATGACCCTGATTTTATGGCTAAGGATCTTGAAGGACGTATAGCTTTAGGGCCTGTAACACTGGATATTTATATTCAGAAACGTCCGGATACGTCACAATTTGATAAAGCATATATAGAAGAACATTTTCCATTAGACAGAGCTACAGTAACATGGGATGAAAAAATTGCCATACCTGTTAAGATCGCAACTATTGAACTTCCGCAACAGGATATTACCAATGAAGAACAGAAAATATATGGTGACTGGTTGTCTTTTAATATTGGCAGGGTTCCAGAAGCAAATCAGCCAGTAGGCAGTATAGCTCAGGCGAGAGTAAGTGTTTATCAGACAAGTGCCGATTATCGCAGAAAAGAAAATAATCAGCCATTGACCGAACCGACAAAACCGGGTGAACCTATTATTAAAAATCCGGTTTGTCCTTTTCCTCATCATGATCCCAAACAAGAGCCTAAAGCACTAACGGAGGATCAGATAAAAAGAATAACCCATGTAAAGATACATCCCGGAATTGGTATTGCCCGTGTAGGCGATAGTCCTGCTGAGTATTATATTGGCCCTGAGGTTTTCAACCCCGAGCCCACTCAATTTGGTTCTACAAGAGATTCCGGAGGCGCTATAAAACGTCAGGCAGCCCGTTTTAGAATATATGCTTATGACCAATATGGTAATGTAGTCACCGAAGTGGAGCATTCTAAAAACTCCAGCATTCAATGGTCGGTACATTTGGCTAATAAAAAAGCCGCATGGTACCAGTTTAATGCTGCTTTAGATATTCCCGCTACTGTAAGCCTCTCTGTTCCGTTGCGAAATCCAAATGTAACAGGAAGCGGAAGAAGTGCATTATGCATTGATTCTGGCAAAACAATTATAACAGGCTTAAGCATGAAAGACTCCAGTTATGTGATGACGGGTAATTTTGAAGGTACTCCCGTTACACTCGGAGAATTACGAACAGATGACCTTGGCAGATTGTTGGTGTTGCCCGGTTTTGGAGTTTCTGCAAGTCCCGCAAATAAACCAGTATACAGACCCGAAGACCCCAATAGTTTTAACAATGCCGATGGATGGTATGATGATATTGCTGATGGGCCTGTTTGCGCAAAAGTAACTATTGGAGGTATAGACTTTGATGCAGATTCTGCCTGGGTAGCATCGGCACCACCAAATTTTGCACCAGATCTTGTGGGCTGGAGAACCATGGATGATCTTTTGCAGAATGTTTATATGCAATCTGGTATGCTAAATGTACCGCAAAAAATTTCTTTTAATGAGCATGTTCGCCCAATACTGCAACGACTTAGCGAACTTCAATGGGTAAATAAAGGATTTCTTTCGATGTTTGGGGCTGGTGCACCAATGAATTTTAATGATCCTGAACTAATGCGTAAATTATCTCAAGTTCCATCTGATAATGCACTGTATCCGGATCCTTATAAAGAGCTTAGACGTGGTATATACAATAGTTTCAGGCCAACCAATACAAAAACAGCAGAAATTGCCGCATGGCCTTCTATTTATGGTGATGCTTTTGGGTATACAAATCCAGATCCAAATTTGCCTCCTGCAGCATCTACTTATTTACAATTACCACCGTTTTACACCTATGTGCTTACTAACTGGGTTCAGGGACTTTTTATAAATGATTATCAACCTGACACAACAAATCCACAAAAAATTGAAGAAGTTGATCTTCAAAAACAACCTGAAACACTTGACAGGTCAGCCATGCACTTTTGTCTTGCAGATGCATTTCATCCCGGCGCTGAATTGACGTGGCCAATGCGTAATGCTTCTATGTTTAGGGCACCTTACAGAATCCGTAAATGTGAAGAAGGATTAACAGAACCTGTATATGGTGCAACACTTGATAATAATGGTGTCATGGCAGTAAATGGCCCTTTATATGGGCAGTCTGCCGGAGGCCTTACAAGATGGATGGCATTACCCTGGCAAGGAGATACAGCGTTTTGTCGTTCTGGATATGATTTAGAATATGATCCTTATCTTCCAACATTCTGGCCGGCACGCGTACCAAACCAAATATTAACAGATGTTGACTACCATACTCTTTGTGATACATCTAAACCAATGGATATTAGAATAGCGGCTTTTCAAAACAGACCAAACTGGACAAGAATGTTTCCAAAAAGCCCCGCTCCGGAAGTAATGATGTTCATGGTATCTCACTTTAGTCAAATGGGAATCGTAGAAGCAAAACCGCGCCCCGAAGATATGGACTGGCTGCCTGAAAATATTTATGTAGAAAATCTGACTAAGGCTGAAAGCAAAAATCTTAAATCAGATAGTCTGATTTATAATAAAGCATTTAATGAACTTGGACTAAAAGATCAAAGAATGGCAGAAGCCGGATGGGATAGTGAAGAACAAAGAAATGAATTTTTAACTATTAAACGCAGAGGTAATTAATTTTGAACGATACAGAATTTGATGTAATTGTTGCAGGCGCAGGCCCAGCGGGATGCGCCGCCGCAATTGCCCTAAAACTCGCAGGAATAAAGGTTTGTCTGGCCGATAAGGAACTTACAACTGACTACAAAGTTGGCGAGTCGATTCCTGGTGCAACAATCCGGCTCTTAAACCGTCTTGGCATTAATGGAATTGATGATTTATTACATAAAAATCAGTATAACCCCTGTCACTCAAATGCTTCTGCTTGGGGAAGTGAAGAATGGGTGTATCAGTCCGGTTTAAAAAATCCCGAAGGTGGCGGATACCACATAAACAGGATCCTTTTTGACGAAGCGATTAAAACAAAAGCAACCTCTTTAGATGTTCCAATGTTTACCGCTTTAATAGATCAAATAAGCATTTTATCTGATGAAGAAGCTTCCCAAAAATTTCTCATTCAGTTTAAAAATGATACTTATAAAAATATTACCGCAAAATGGATTATAGATGCAACTGGACGTAAAGTAGCTATAGGACGTAAATTAGGCATCAAAAAAAATCGCATTGATAATCAGATGGCTGCTATAAATTGGGTCAAAGCTCCACCAGACGATACTGATTCTGCTACAAGAATAAAATCGACTGCTAATGGATGGTGGTACACAGCTCTTTTACCAAATCAAAAAAGAGTCATTGGATTTCAAAGTTTGCCTGACACGATTAGTCAAATGCATAAAAATCCACATTTGTTTTTTCAGGAATTTAATGAATCCCAAATATTACCTTATAAAATTACCAGTGAATCAAGTGTAAAAAACATTGCAGTTGAAGCTGGATTATCTATATCTGAATCTATTACAGAAAATCGTTTGCTCTGTGTTGGTGATGCGGCACTTTCTTTTGACCCTCTCGCCTCTCAGGGAATTTTCTTTGCGCTTTACAGCGGAATTAAAGGGGCTGAAACTATTATAAATTGTCTTAACGATGGTAGTTTAGAGAATAAAAATCTTGCCGATTATAAACTCATCATAAATCAGGTATTTAATGAAAACAAAAAAGCACTCCGATATTTTTATTTAAATGAAATACGTTTCCAAAATCATCCTTACTGGAAAAGTCGTCGGACTAATTTTGAAGTTCTTTCCTGACGAAGCATAATGAATCATTTCAATTTCAGAATTTATTACACTAAAATGGGACTTATTAATGCTTTTCTGGAAACCAATTCTGAAGCTTTTTTAGCTAAATATTGTAATCAAGACGGCAATATAAAAAATTCACAACTCAAATTCTGGATGGATGGTGCCAGCAAAATTCTAACGTAAGCTTTACGCATTCTGAACTATAGCAAGCAATTGATTTGAAAATAGAAATACAACTATTTTCTTTGACTTTTCCAGTGTCATAAATTTATTCAGATGAGCCACAATATCCGAAACGGTTTTGCCATTCATGGTCTTAAAAAGTGGAAATAATTCTACCTGATCCAAATAAACTAAAGGACGCTCCAGATTAGGGTGAATTAATGCCTGTTTTGTCACTACGCAATCATTATCAATAGCGTAAACTGATTTAAATGTAATATTTGAAGCAACTACTATCTCTTCATTCCAAAGTCGTTGTAAGATGTAATCGACAGGAATTGGCTCTGTTTGTTTATGTTCAACTATTGGTTTTATGGAATTAAATGCTGTTTCCAGTTGGGTTGTAAATGCTGTTTTATGGTTCGAAATATCCAATTGGAAATTAATTCTTTTCATCCAAAATTCACTATTATCATTGCAAGTCCATGCATTTTGATAATAATCAGTGGTCCAATGCGCATGATTTACAACCGATTCTATTAATTTTTCTTCATAAAAATTCTTTGGATCTGGCGAATCCGGGTCTTTCAGGTACGTATTTATTGCAATAGCAACCTGCAAAGAAAAGCGCATTGCTTTTTCGACACCGGTTGAGGAAAGCGGATCTAATGTAAAAGCCGCTTCTCCGATTTTTATAAACTCATTATTCCACGGAGTTTGATTAACAAAGGAAGTAACCGAACAGGTTTCAATAAAATTACCTTTTATCTGGTTTGTAAATGGAGCAAATAGCTTTGTTTTATGCATTAAATCCAAAAGATGTAATTCGCTGTTTTTTTTGAATTTTACCGTATCAGTAAAAGCCATGATACGATAGCGATTTCCGCAAACCGGAGATCCCCATAACCAGCCATCGTCGACAGCTTCAACAAATGCCTCATTAAATGTCGCATTGTTATCTATATGGGTCCAGACCGCAATAGCGGGAGGCGCAACAGAAACTCTTTCGTTTAAAAGAGTTCCTTTACGTCCTCTTCCATCCAAAACTATTTTTGAGTTAGTTTTAATTTCAGATGAATGCTGTGTTATTTCTAAATTCCAACCCTTTTTGGAATGAGTGGATTTTTTTAATTTTCCCGGCTGTATTAAATACAATCCTTTTGAAACCGTGAACCTGAGCAATTCCTGATCGAGTCTACTTCTGTCTACAATTATTCCTCCATTATTTTGTCCCGGACGTTCGTAAATTTGCTCTTTATTTTCCCAAATAACCTTAGCAGAAATCCTGTTCAGATACATAGAATCATCTAATAAATCACCTGTATTTAAATAGTCGAAAATATTACGAATTCCAGGCGAAAGAGACTCTCCTATTTGTGCTCTCGGAAATTCTTCCTGTTCAAGCATTCCTACGGTATAGCCCATATCTAGTAAACGTATCGCAGCACACAATCCTGCAGGACCCGCTCCAAGAATAAAAACGTCAAAAGTTTCAGGAAATGATTTCATTGGTAATTAATTGTTCCAGTTGGGTTTTAATCTCGATAATCTTTCGTTGGCTTGTATGGTATAAAACAACCAAGATCTAATGTAATCGCAGGCGGGTCTTCCTTTATCGATAACTTCATGATGGCATCCTCCTCCGCATAAATAACGAGCCCAGCATTGTGTACATGGATCTTGTGTATTCACATGTCGGTTTGCAAGCCAGTTGTTTTGCAGATCAGCATTTACGCCTTCTGTTAAATCTCCCATTTTACCGGCTTCTTCGTTTACAAAACGATGGCAGGCAAATAGTTCTTCATCTGCAGAAACCCCCATGTAACCAGCACCGGCACCACAAGGATACGGTCTGTGGGTTCCTTTTGAAATTTCCTTTAATGCATTTACCATGTTCAAGAAAGGATAACGTTTTCCTGCTAATACATTTTTTTCAAAATTAAGTCCACAGGCAATCATATTTTCCAACATGACAGACAGTTGCTCTTTGTTCATTTCATTCTGTCCGTTACTAGATTTTAGTAATGGAGAAAAACCCACACCATGAAATCCCATGCGAACAAATTCGTCTAAAACCTCCGGAAGATTTGTAATTTCCGGGGTTACGGTCACTCTAGCCGAAACCTGCATTTTTTTTTGCATGGCCAATAATGGCTGAATGTTTTTTATGATTCTGTCATAACTCCCATTTCCACCTTTCATTGGTCGGTTTAAATCGTGATCTTTACCAATCCCGTCTAAACTAATCGTTACTGAGAAACCGTATTCTTCAAAAAATTCCGCATCATTTTCTGTTACCAAAGTACCATTTGTAGTAATCGAATAACTCATCTGAATGTACTTCTTCTTTGCAGCTGTTTCAGCATAAAGCGTCGCTTCTCTAATCGCTTTCCGATTAATCAGAGGTTCTCCGCCTAAAAAGGTGAGCTGTGCTTTTCCTCCTTCGGGACAATCTTTTAGTAACAGCTCTATGGCTTTAAAAGCGGTTTCTAAAGACATATTTTTTGTAGGCCCTCCAAAATCACCCTGATCGGCATAACAATACGTGCATCCCATATTACATTTTTGCGCTATTGCCAATGATAAAGCGTGCAAAGGCGGACTTTGCAATGGCTCATCTGTAATATATTCAGGAGCATCAATCCCTAAAAGTGCCAGTTCGTTTTGCAGGGCATTTTCATCTTTTTCATTCATTAAAAAAGCTATTTTTTGCTCTACTTCCGGAGAAATAGTATAAAGTCTGCTTCCGTTTGGAATAAAAATCTGAGTCGCTTGCCCGCCTTTTATTAAATGTGCTTTGGGTGAACGCGGTCTGGATTGCGGAACAATTATCTCCGTCAGCTTAGTTGCGACGGAGCTATTTTGTTTCTCTTCGGAAAATCTTTCCTTAGTTCCTATCATTTTTTGTCTTTCGGTTTAGGTTTTACTATGCTGCTTTCTATCGCATCTTTTCCTTCAATGATGAAATTAAGTTCTCCCTGCCAGTTTTCAAAAAGATCCTGATAAGAGATTAGTCTTGAATTTTTCCAGTCGTCGGGAATATAAGATCCTGTACGTTTTTTTGACATCCATAAATCACCGGTGCTCAAACCGTTTTCATCCGGAACAATATTTACAAAATCGGGTCTGCTTGCCGCCCAATAGTAACAAGAACATTCGCGATAGTCATTTTGCCACGGAGCACAAAGACCTTGTGTTAGTTCTCCGGGTTTTAAAACAGTATCTGAAAATGCTGCACTATTGCCATCAAATATTTTATTTACAACCAGTTTTACCTTAATATATTTTTTAGGATCATCTAATTGACTTAAATCTACAACTACTTCTTCTAGTGACGGTTCTGCCGTAAAATGACATATAACTTCCTGCCCTTGTTTTTGTAAAACCTCAACCATAGAATTGGACCATTCCATAAACGAAACCCCATTTGGATTGGCATTTGTTTTTAAAGGAACGGAATCTCCATCGGGAAAAACAGGTCCAAAAGTTTGTACCATTGTAGGTTTTCCTTCTATGGCTACCAAACGATGTCCCACTAAATTGGAGTCGGTTGCTTCGAGTACATAGTTATTATTTTCCATAAGAACGATGCCGTTAAAAGCTCTTCTCCAAAGGTTTCTAAAATCAAATTCAAGTCCCGGATAGCAGTTTGAAATTGCTGTTCTTGGCAAAACCGCAATAGGATTTCCGACTCCTCTGTAATGCAATTGTGCGGTTAAATTAGAAGCTTTAAGCGGCGAACCATAAGATAGCGGCAAAGTATCCGGATTACTATCTGCAAACATCGATTTTGTTGCCGCTTTTATAATCGTATTGATCTGGCGATAGGTAAAAGTAAGCGATCTACCGTCGGCACCACGCATTAAGGCTGGCATTTTTCGAAGTGCTTTACTTGATAAATCCCCAATTTCTGTAGGTTTACGCAATACATCTCCAAACCACGGAGAGGCACCGGAACTTAATCCGTTGAATACTCTTTCGTGTAATAACTGCAAAGCCAGATTGTCAACCAATGAAGTGGCCATAATCGGCTCAAAAAGACGTCCGAAGTCATTTGTATTCTGGCGCACCATTGTACTGGCAACATTTTGTTTCCCCTCGTAACTATTGCCATTCATAATCGTTGTATTCATCAGACGAATGGTTTCAAAAGCCCTGCGAATAATTTCTTCGGCTTCTTCTATACTCACTTCTCCTTCGATATCGGTTCCTTCGATAATTTGTTCCAACTCGTCTGAAACTACACGAATTGGTAAAGTATCCGGTGCAAAAGAAGGAGGTCCGGCGCTAATATGAGCTTTGGCTGTTAAGGTCTTCTCGTCTGAAACTTTTAGTTTAACCGTTACAAAACCATCACATTCATCATCAATATAGCCCCAACTTACCTGCCAGCTTTCATTTTTTTTGTCTGTATAACCATACCCGGCAAAAATTTGTGCAGGAACGGTATAGAATATATTTGGATTACTGCCTTCTTTATAACCACGCCAGGTACCTTTTCCTTTACTGATATCGTACAATATTCTATCTTCATCTCCATCTCCATTTTCCTTTTTAAAAGTAGGGTCAATTTCTGTCTCGTCAACACCAGACACTGTATTTCTATGTAAACTGGAACCATAAACTTTTCCTCCGGCTGGCGTATAACGCAATCTTAGCTCTGGAAAATCTTTGGTTGGTTTTACATACTGAACAGAGCCTAAAGGCAATTGTTTGTTCGGCAGAAAATTGTTGCAATCTGCTAATACTGGTTTTAGTTCGTGCGAATTAATATTACTTAATTTTGCAGTCATTTTATCATTTACATCTCCCGTTCTTCTGAAGATTTTAATGTTTGCCACATCGACGTCCCAGCTGATATCTTTCAGACTTAATCCTGATTGTTTCAGTAATTCTTCTGTAAGAGGCACTAACTCGTCCGGTTTTTGATCTGTTATGGCAAAAACTTCCAGAAAAGGAGAAACAGGGTGTATTTTTCCATTTCTGTCTTCCAGATTGGCTACTTCTTTAAACTTTATATTCTGAGGTTTGTGAGCCGTAATTTCTCCTGAAACCGGATCTACAGTTAATGTTGTTTTTGGAATAATTTCTCTATAATCGAGCGGTTTTTCTTTTGATAATTCAAGATCGTATGCCGCCATTGGTTTCTTTGATTCTCCTAACCTGCCAATTGCAATGGGCGGAAGAATCCTTAGTTCAATAATTTTCATATCGTGGTATTTTTAATAATTAAATGAAATAAAAATGCTTTGGAATTAAACCAGATTTTCTTCGGTTAAACTTGCCATTGCCTGTAGCAGTTTTTGATCTGCTTCCTGTAAACCGTTCAAATATTGAATGTGTGGCTGAGTCTTAAAGTTTTTCAACTGCACTATAATATTGTTTGATGCTTCCAGAAGATCTCTGTGCAATCTCCATCGATTGTGTTCCCCAAATGGTAAATCAAATGTATAAGGCAGTGTAAACGGAGGTCCGGCGACTTTAGTACTATTTTTTGAGATAGGCGTCTGAACCAAAATTGTAGCCAGACTTCTTAAATTGTACATTTCTCCAAATGCCGAATTGATAATCATACCTCGAGGAGAAGAATTTCCTGAATTATTAAAACCATTATCTAATAAAAAACTATGATTTAAGAAATTAAGCAATAATCGATAACGAATGTCACACAAGTTCGCCCAAAGTATAGCTTCCGGACTTTTAATTTCGTCACTTTCTTTTTCCTTTTCTTTTTCCTTTTCTTTTTTTGAAGTATCTGCATCTGACGTTTCTTTTAAATCAGATCCTGAACCTACATAAGGATTTGTAGCTACATCTCTGGAAGGATCAAAAGCATTGTTGGTTTCATCTAGTATTTCTTTGTACTCTGTGTAGATATGCAAAAAACGTTCAAAATGAGATGGTAAACTTTCATCTGTATCTAATCCTTCTCCCTGTTCTGCTATTTCCGACAAGGCGTTGTAGGCATCATCGCGGGATAATAACGGAGCCACCAAAACATCGGGGCTTTTTGTGTAGATATTTTGTCCGTCACTTCCTCTGCTTCCACCTTTATATCCACGTCCCCATTCATCAAATTTTGCCTGATAATTGTAAGTCGCAGCCTGAAAGGTTTCATCTGAAATTACTTTTGGATCTTTAATTAACTGAAGCAACACAACAAATAATGCTCCAACAGTATGAGGATCTGATACAGTTGAATCTACAGAAGTTCTAATCTCAATTGCCAAAGGATCATTTCCTGCCAGCCACTCGCAAGGCGCTTCGGCATATACATACTTAGCAAGCGATTTAAGAGAAAATTTTTCTAAAGTAAAAGGAAATGGATAAAAAGGGCTGTCCCAGGGATAACTTTCTCTTCCAAAATTTAAGGGTGCTCCAATTACTTTTAATACATTTTGAACCGAGATGAAATGTCCCATTTCTTCCTTAGCTATCCCCAAAATAATATTTTGCCAGGTATGTACTTTTTCCTGATATTTTTCGGGAACTTTTGGCCCTCCCATACTGTATGCTGAATACAGATATTGCAACATCAGTCCCTGTTCTATTTCTGCATCAATCTGAAGCAGCATTGTTATATAATCTTTCCCATTAAACTGAGATGGTACTTTAAAAGGTTCTCCGTTTTTTAAACGATCACAATTACTTATGGCATCGCCAGCCATGAACATCCCTTTGGCAACATTTGGCTGAGGTGCATTGGCTTTTGCCCATTCTAATATTGGCGAGATAAAATGATCTCTTTTTTCGTTGTAATTCATGGTATCTTTAGTTAGTTGATCTTTGTTTTTGATACAAAAACATCACAGTATTTCAATAAAAAAATACTGTGATGTTTTCTAATTTTATGATTTATGATAAGGACATTCTGAAGCTGATGCAGAAGAAGTAATTATGTGTGAGCTAGGAAATTGCTCTTCGATTAATTTTCTTTGCTCTGGCGAAACATCATCAATTTTACGAAGTGTATTTACCTGAATGTGCGGCCAGCTTGTAGTTCCTCCGTTATCTCCAAAATCAAATTCAAAAAAGATAATCTGTTCGTATTGCAACTGAAGAATTTCTACTCCGTTTTCTTCGACTGTTTCAATCCACATTCTCATGTTCATTTCGACAGTCGGAACAAAACGATTTACAAATGGAACATTTAATATCCCTCCTTGTGCTCCTGTTTTATTTTTGGATGATAAATCGATACGTACGTGATTTTTAATCACCTTTCCTTTGTTATTATCGCGCAAACGTAAATCTGGTCGTACAGAATAAGGATATAAATGATGGGCAAGTATACGCTGAGTATAAATTCTGTTTTCTTGCGGGTCATTTTCGTGATCCAGTTTTTCAAATACCCAGGCTGGTGGTGGCGCATCAAGATTTATAGGGTCGGCCTCACTTGCTCCTGCGCCTCCCATTGTTTGGGAAATAGAAAGATGATCGTACTTCCAGGCTGCATCCCCGCTTGGAAATGCCGGAGCACCCTGTATTAAAAAACTACTTCCTTTTGGTTTTAGATCACCCAGCAAGGTTACCGTACTTCCATGAGGAATAACACCACTTCTGGAGATGGAATAATCTGGAATAAAATACGTTCCTGTCTGACCTGCTCCCGGTTTAAGCTCTTTGGCTGCTATAATATTATAATACTCACGACCGTTTAGATTTTCCAGCGTTACATATTCTTTTACACCTTTATCGTTTATAACCAAAAAAAGAGTTTCATCCTGATAACCACTTTTATATAAATGTCTATTTGGATCATCTGGTGCTACGGCATGAATACCACGATCTTCTTCAATCGTTTTTTTGGTAGCGGCATAATTAAATATTTGACTCAGCCATAAATACATTCCGTTTTCTTCGTGAATCGGAGTATATTCCAAAGAAGACTTACCCAGAACTCTATTGACACTTTTTATACTTTGATCATATTTAACAGCTCCGCAAAATTGCTCGTTTGCTCCTCCACGATTACGAACTCCTCCGGGAACCAGATTAAAGGTTAGTTTTTCGATATACTCTTCGCATTCAAAGCTATACTTCCCGGGAATTGTTCCTGCATTTGTTCCGGGAGATGGCATAATGGTGGTATGTATTCCGCTTCCTACCAGATTACCCTGGTTATCGTTATAACTAACCCATGTACCTTCCAGCATACTTAAAACCCCATAATCTACATTTTTAACAATTTCCTGTAGATTCTCTTCACGAAAAGGATTAATTGGGGTTTCGATCAGAAGTTGCTTATAATTTGACATCAACTTTTCTAATCTGCCCTGATCACCAGGAGTAAATTTCAATAAGGATTCATTTCCGTCAACTAAATTTGCGGCTAATTCAGATTCATTTAATTCATCTGTGAGGTTTTTACGTTGTAACATAGCATTTGTTTTTTAAGGTTAATAATTTATGTGTTAATATGGTTTCAGGATTATAATGTCAATCGAAATTGGCACTTCATTAACGAACAAATTGTTCTTACAATAGATTTGGGATTACAATAAATTTCGCGTTTCTTTTAAATCGTTTTTATAATTTTTAAGATGTTTATAAGGATTATTTTCATTCTGTTATTTTCTCTCTTAACAAAAAACATAACAATCTAAAAATCAAACAACAACATATAAAAATCATATTTAAAACAAGACTCGTTATTTAAAAAAAAGAGGGACTTCTTTTTCTTCAACTCAGATTCCTATCTCAAAAGATCCAGAACTTTTCAAAATTTATTCTTACAATATTAAAGCTAAATTTCAAAAACAAACTAAGTGTTTTTACCTGTTTTTTCTTACTTGATAAATTGATCTTTCGGTTCTTATAATTGACGGAGATTCTGCAAAAAATATAGATGGAGATACAAAAAATTATTGCAAATAGGACTTTAGCCAAAATTATGCGCTAATTTGGCTAAAGCCTGCCTTACTTACAATTCATAAAATCCCCTGGTTAAAACCAAGGGCTATGGAAATAACCTTAAACCGTTGGGTGTAATTAAAATAGTGTAAATTTTGACGCGGATTAGACAGATTCGTTATCACGAAAACGCGGACAAAAACGGATTTGTATAAAGAATTAAAAAAAAAAATCTGTTTTTGTCCGCGTTTTTACGAAGTAAATCCGTTTTATCCGCGTGCTATTTTTATTCAAAGGAGCATTTTTAAACATAATAACACCCAACGGGTTAACCTTAAAAACTTATATCTATTTAGATGCAATTTCACGTAACGGATTAAATCATCCGTTTAATCGCATAAAAAAAGGTTTGCACATAAAAATGTGCAAACCTTTTTCTTTTTTGGCTCAGTCTCAAAAGCCAGTTAATTCTGAGTTTGATTTATTTTCCCAGAACTTTTAACTGAATATATTCTTGCAGGTCATTAGAATTATGTCCTTTTCCTTTCATCGATTTTATAAAAGACGTCGTAGTTCCGGTAGCTTTAGCTCCAACAACATCTTCAATATTCAAATTAGAAAAACCAAGATCTTTATATTGCTGAATTAAATCCGGAGTTATGTTTTGTGATTTTAAGGCAATTAAATTTTCTGCTTGTATGTCTTTAAAACCTGATTTTTTAAAAGCATTTGCATATTCCGGTGTAACATTTAATGACTTAAAAGCCATCAAATCACCATTTGAAAGATCATTAAATCCTATTTTTTTAAAGGAATCAATATATGCCTGATCAATGTTTAAGGATTTGAAGGCGATAATGTCATCGTTTGAATCGTTTTCATCATCATTGTCTTCTTTATTCTTATCCTTATTTTTTTCTTTATTCTTATCCTTATTTTTTTCTTTATTCTTCTCTTTATTTTTTTCCTTATCTTTTTTACCGTCATTAGTCGAATTATGAAAATCAGAGATATATTTTCCATCAATACCCTGAGATTTTAAAGCTATAATTTTATCCGGACTAGCCTCTTTATAACCTGCATTGCGTATTTCTTCGATATAAGCTTTATCAACTCCAAGTGCTTTAAAAGGAACCAGATTTTCTACATCAATATCTGGTACTACTTCTTTAATAGATGTGATGTAAGCTTCATTTATGCCTAATGCAGCAAGAGGAATTACATCATTTTTATCAAGATTTGTATAACCTTGTTTTTTAAGCATTTGTACATAAGAACGTTTAATATCTAACATATAGAAAACCACAAGATCACTGTTTTCTGAAAGTACAATTCCTTCTTTTTCCATTGCGGCACTATAGTCTTTATTAGGTGTAAATCTGTAAGATCCCATTCCGTTATCTCCTTCAAATTTACCGGTAAAAGTCATTGTGCCTGCCTCGCGCGTTCCTGTAAATTCACCTTTTTTGTCTCTTGGAAGGTTTGAAAAATCGCTTAACTGAAAAGTGTGTGATGAAGTACTATTTTCATCGCTTTTGAATTGCATGTTTACTTCAGTACCTTTTATGGTAGCAAACCAACTGCCTTCTGTTTTCATTTCGCCGTGAATTTCAGCATGTTGTTCTTCTTTTACTTTAGAAGTAAGCGTTTGACTTTGTGCTGCCGGCTGATTAAAAAGGCACACAAATAACACCATAATTGGTAACAGGAAAAAGTATTTCCAGGTGGTGTTTACATTTGATTTTTTTGAGTTCATCATGATGATTCGTTTTTTTAAAAGTGATTGATTATAATTGGTTGTGAGACTCAAAGGAAATTGGGGCGCTGCAACTTTAAGCAAGCTAAACTGGTAACTTTCTCTTTCAACAGTTTCTTGTTGCAGCATTTTGTCGTCTGTTAAAAATTCCAGATTGATTTCTAAGGCTTTTCTCCATTGCCATGCAAAAGGATTAAACCACTGAAATATAAGCACTAACTCGGCAAGCAGAAGATCTACAGTATGCTTTTGCTCGATATGAATTTTTTCATGCTGCAAAATCTGATCGTAAGTTTCCCATTCGTATTTTTCAGGATTGATGAAGATATTATTGGCAAAAGAACAGGGTGCTTTGTCTCCCGTAATTTCGATAATACGGAATTTTCCGTCCTGAATAACGGAACCCGAATAGGATCTGTAAACCAAGATTACGATTTGCATCAAAAAGTTAAGTCCAAAGATTACCACACCAAACCAATACAAATAAATCAATGATTTACTAATGGTTTCAAAATTGATCATTTGTTTCGTTTCTTCAGCAATTGCTGGCGCAACTTTCAACTCTTTTGCTTGTACTTGTGTAGTATTTCTGATTGGAGTTTTAAAAACTTCAATTGGTTTATGTTCCGAAACTTTTCTCAATGAAAATTGCTGAGGCACGGGAACCAAAGGCAAAACGAAAGCCAAAACCATACAGAAAAGCAATACAAATCTGTTGAGATGAAAAAATGTTTCTTTTTGCAGCAACAGCTTGTAAAACACAAGGCATGCAGAAAGAACCAAAGCCGTATAAAGAATATAAGGTATCATATTTTCTCTTTTTTAATGATATTTACTATTTCGTCCAGTTCTTTTTCTGACAGCTTTTGCTCTTTTGCAAAAAAGGCAAGCATTCTTGGATATGAATTATCAAAATACTGGCTTACGACATCTTTCAATGCAAATTGTTGGTACTCTTCTTTACTAACTACAGGAAAGTAACAATTCATATTACCGGCAGTTTCATGATTCAGAAATCCTTTTTCTTCTAATATTTTTACGATAGTCGCCACGCTATTATAATGTGGTTTAGGATCTGGCAATTGTGGAATTACATCTCTTATAAAAGCTTTGTTTAAATCCCAAAACACCTGCATAATCTGTTCTTCTCTTTTTGCTAACTTAATCATAGTATGAAAATTTTAACGCAAGATACTACTAATTAATTAGTAGTCAAACTAATTTGTTAGTAATTTAACTAACCGATTAGTTTTTGCAAGAAAAAACAAAACTTAAAACATTGTTTACCAATAAAATAAACACTTTTAAAACAAAAAAAACCATTCTTAAAAATAAGAATGGTTTTTAAAACATGAAGTCATACTAACTCGATCTAGAAAAAATAACCTACGGTTATCTGAAAAATTCTATTCTTCATGTCACTGTTAATTACATACGTGTCTGTTGCTTCTTTAAAAACATCAGAATAAGAAATAGTATATCTTAAATCTGCATAAAATTTATCTTTAAACTGATAACCCAATCCAAAGTTTGCAGCAGCATCTACTCCATTTGTAAAATCTGATAAATTGTAATTATCCTGATTTTCATAACCTAAAAAGTTATCCTGAGATTTGTTATTCGCTTTTAAAAGTATTCCGATTTGTGGTCCGGTTTGCAGACTCAATCCTTTTACTACATAATATTTAAGCATTACCGGAATATTCAAATAATTCAATCCGATTGTACTTTTATAATGTGAATTGGCGATCGCTGCATCAGAATAAGAAAGTTTTACTCCTTGCTGACTGTATAATACTTCGGGCTGAACTGAAAAGTTTTTTGTCAAAGGAATTTCAGCCATAAGTCCTGCTGTAAATCCGGTTTTTGATGATGAATTTAATTCGCTTTCATCGAGACTTAAACTGGAAATATTCAAACCTGCTTTTACACCCAATTTAACTTTCTTGTCCTGAGCCATAACAGACCCGCAGAGAAAAAGGGAACATAAAATTAATATGGATTTTTTCATAATATTCATTTGTTTGTTTTTTAGAACGGTAACTCTAATGGCTTAGAGTTACCGTATTTCTATCTCTTATTTTGTTATTTCTTAATAACCTTGGCTGTGTATTTTTTATCTTGTATCATACAGTCTAAAATATAAACTCCAGTTGTTAGCTGACTTACTTCTATACTTGATGGCATTTTTGCATAGGTTTTACTCCATAATACATTACCATCCATTCCGTAGATTTTAAGCTGTGCTTCTCCACTAACCTTATCCGCTAAGAAAATATTTAGATTATCAGTTGCCGGATTTGGGAAAACTCTAAAAGAATTAGTTAATTTCCCAATAAGTAAACCTTTAGAATCAAGTGGCTCTGACATTCTGGTACATCCGTGTGCATTAGTTACTTCAACTGTATAACTTCCTTCCCATATTGTCGCTACCATTTTTTCGGTTGCACTTGGTATAACTCTTCCGTTTAAATACCATTGGTAAGCTGCCGCATCTACAGAAGCACTTAGTTTTTTGTTGTCTAAAACCTGAATTTCCGGCACTGCATTTTCAAGAATCGTAATGCTTGTACTCAAAATTTTTCCTATTCCGTTTTCATTATAAACCGTAACATAGTAATCACCGTTTTCTGTTGTGGTATAGGTTGGATCTGTAGAACCGTCAAACCATTCATAGGCAGAATAGTTTCCTGGATTTAAAACAACTTCAGGACCACAAACCTCTCCACTTAGCAAACCAGATTCAAACGTATCAAATACAACTTTTACAGTTTCTGTAAGTGTACATCCATTTTCCAATACAGCCGTTACGGTATAATCTCCGGCTTTATCAACATCTATAGCGTTAGTAGCTGCACCTGTATTCCATAGGTATGAAGTAACTTCTAATTCTTTATCAAGAAAATTAGTTTCGGCATCAATATACAATGTTGTTCCTGCAGAAGCGTGAAGTACCGTTTTATCAAATATTTTGAAATCTGAAGATACATTTTGGTACACATAATTTTTAACTATATTATTTTGTGTTATAATATCGTCTTCCAATTTTGCATTAATAGTGAACTTGTGAGAATCTCCCGAATCATCCAATTTTGGTTGTTTGATAAATGTATATTCTATACTTTCTCCAACAGGAATTCCTGAAGCAACATTTTCAGAGATTTTTTCTGAAGTATTGTAATAGTCTAAATCTAATTGAATAGCATTTGCAGCAATGGCAACTTGCCCTTCATTGGTAAGTTTCACTTTTACTTCGTTGTTACCACAAACATCTTTTGGAGATAAAATTTGAAGTGATACATCTAAAACAGCTTCATTAACTACTTTAAGATCATCTAATACCAAATAAGAATATCCATCAGATTTAGCATGTCTAAAACGGAACATTACCGATTTACCAGCATACTTAGTAACATTTGCTACTCCCTTTTGCCATTCTGTATCTACATAAGTACCTTGACTTGTAGCTCTCCATGCTTCTTTCCACTCACCACCAACTGGTTTTACATCTACGATTAATGCATCATTAACATTACTTTGCAATGCGTAATAAAACTCTAAAATTGTAGCATTCTCACTTAGTTTATAAACTGGAGAGATCAACTCAGAGTAGTAATAATAACCTTCTAAAGAACTGTATAACAGTTTTCCGTTAGTATCACCTGTGCGGTCTTTTTGAGGAAGTGTCAAATAAGTATTATCAGGTGCCGGAAGAGCTCTCCAAGGATAATTTTCATCACTTTGATTAGAAACAAATCCTTTAGATCCAAATATAGAACCTTGCGTTAGACTTGTAAAACTCTCCGCATTTAATTCTGCTGCGTTTGCAACAACTTCAAAAGAAGCTGTCAAACTTGTAGTACTAGGAGCACTTTGTCCTTCGGCAGTCGCCTGTACTTTTATCTCATAACTTCCTGCTTCTAATTTAGGAAGACCGTCTATTTTATAAGCAAGATTTTCACCCAGTCTTACAGTAGCTGGTCTTTCTAATGAAACTGGTTCACCAACAGCAGTTCCGTTTTGAAATATTTGATATTTTAATGAAATCTTATCAATTACCTTATAGCCCACATTTCTGGCGTCTATAAAAAATTCAGACGAAGGCGCATCTTCATACACACTTTCTGCTACAACTAAATTAGATAGTTTTAAGTTTTCTTTGGTTGGATTAATTTCAATATTATCAACTGCAAAACCATTAGCAAACAATCCGTTGTCATTGTGCTGAAATGCAACCATTACGCACGATTTTCCTGCATATGGAGTTAAGTCAACATTATATCCAAACCAAGCGCCATAATACGGCATATGAAATACTTCTGTCCAAGTTGTTCCGCCATCGGTACTTACTTTTACATAACCGTCTGAAAGATGTTGAGGATCTCCGAAAGCATCAAATGATAAATGTGCTTCTTTATAATTGGTTAAATCAAGTACCGGAGAAACAAGCATATCGTTTGAAGCATCACAATTGCATTTGTCATCATTACTTGCCATAAATTTGGTATGATCATCAATAAACCATCCAGGAGATCCTAAATCCGGACGAGCTCCGCGTTGCCATCCTGCTGCACCCTTATTTTCGTAAGTTCTCCATCCTTTGTAGTTAGAAGCATCTTCAAAGTCCATTTTATAAGGAAGCGTAGTTACTTTAACATCTTCATTATTCCAGTTGTCATATGCAAATACATAAGAATTATTTGCCTGTTTTACATCTGCAGTCATATCTTCAGGGAAAACAGAAACCGAAATAGTATGTTCTCCGATATTTTGCAAACTGATATTTGGAACAGAATAAGCAATAGTATCTTTAAACTTAGCAAAGTTTAAGGTCGTCTTTTCTGTTTTTGAAAAAACTTCTGTCTTTGCAGCGTCAAGGATTTTTGTTGTCACATTAACCACCTGACTGCTTGTAGCAAAATTATTGGTGATTAAAGTTCTTACTGCAACATTCTTATTATCAACAGTACATTTTCCAGCGTCTAATTTTGCTGAAAGAACCTCTAAATCATAAGGAGCATTGCTTACTAAAATATTGTCTACAAATCCTCCTAAAAAGCCATCATAATAATCATCTGATTTTACATGGAAACGAATTGCTACTTTTTTTCCTGCAAGATCATTTAGACGAATCTGATATGGATCTTTTTTAAGAACGGTATTTATTCCGGTAAACCAAGGACTGTGATCTGTATCATCATCACCATGTACCGTTTCAGGATAATTTACGGTTTCGATTTTTTTCCAGTTTTTACCTTTATCTTCAGAATATTCAACAATTACACCATCATATCCTCTATGAAGTAAATAATATAAATCGAATTCTATATAAGGAGAAACAACATTTGTAAAATCGAAGATTGGAGATTCTAATACAAAATCAGAATTAAGTCCCATTTTTTCACCTGTCTTAAGATCTACTAATCCCCACATATATTGAGACTTAACATTTCTGAATGAAGCCGGGTAATTTTGGAAAATAAATTTTTGTGTTCCCCCTAACACTTTTGTATTCCATCCTCCCGGCGTTCTTTCAAAACCTTCCGAATAAGGTAATTGTGTTACAATACCACTATAAGATGCGTTTAATATGCTGTTATTTGTTGCATCAGGATCCTGGCTAAATGTTACATAAGCCTCGTAAGTATGAAGTCCTTGTGCAGACAAATCTACTGTTCCGTCAAAAGGAATTGTTATTTCCGATTTTCCTTTAAAATCTGACTGTAGCACAACATCTTTCCAAATCAATGTGCTTCCTGCTTTCGTATTAGCATATCCAATCTTTAGCGGAGTTCCAGCCGGTATAGCTGCGCAGCCCAAATTAGAAAGCGTAATAGATAACTGATAATTTGCACTAAGTGCATCTCCAGTATAATCAGGCATTTTTAGCGCCGTTACCTTAATATTAAAATCTTTTTGAGCAGTAGGAACTACTATTTTTGAAACAAAAGAATATCCTTCTTTTACGCCAAATTCTTTAATAGGATTAAGATCTATTTTTACCTCTACATAGTTTATGCCACCTCCAACTTGATAAGGTATCTTACTTAAAAGTGCTAAAGTTGTTTCTTCTCCAACTGCTAAATCTTTAGCAAAAGAAACTTTATCCTCATTAGTATAAAAAACAAGCATTCTTCCTAAGGCACTAGCCATTGCTCTTAGTTTGAAATTTAAAACTTCATCTGCTTTTATTACTGTAGTTCCGGTATTTTTTACCGTTACATAAAAAGGCTCATCTCCTTTTAATTGTCCGCAAGGCAAAGATGGCTCCTGAACAGAAACTAACGAAATTTGTTTGTCTCCATAAGCTGCCCCTACACCAATTGCATACCAGGCATTGGTTACTTGTTTGTATTCTTCAGAACCTAATCCGTACAAATCTTCTGTAGCCATTAAAGTCGCCTTACGCATGTCTTGAAAATTTGAAGAAGGCGATAAGTATTCTGTAAGTGCTATGTAAGCAATTTTTTCTGCTTTCGCCAGACCAATCGCTTTGATACTATAACTGTTATTAAGGTCGTTTACACCTTCTCCTCCTTCTGCCAACAAGTAAAACCAATAATTAGTAATACCACTGTTCATGTGCACACCACCATTGTCATATCCAACATTTGCAGGATCTACCCAGTTTGTTCCTCCGTAAGTATCCGGCTGACCTTCTGCTTTAGGGTTTGACATGCTTCTTAAACTTCCGTGAGTATATAACTCATCACCAAGCATCCAGATATCATTTTTACTGTCTTTCCCTGCGTAAAATTCAATAGAAACACCAAAAATATCACTAAAAGATTCGTTCATTGCTCCCGATTCTCCCTGATAAATCAACCCTGCTGAAAACTGCGTTACAGCATGCGTTAACTCGTGACCTGTAATTCCTAAACTTACGAAAGGAGAATTGTCTCCATCTCCAAATTGTGTCCATCCTCCGGTCCATGAAGCATTTTCAACCTTTGTCCCTAAATGTGCAATACCAAACATGATCATTCCATTATCATCAACACTATTTCGGTTGAATTTTTCTGCGTAATAATCAACAGATTTTGACAATCCCCAATGAATATCGATTGCAGCTTCATCATGATCTTTATTGTACAAATCATTCCAGTTATTATCCTGATCAATAAAATCAGTAAGTACTTCATCAGCAGGAAAATCTGCATGGTTCATGTTTATAGTATAAACAGGAACCTTAAATTTGCTTTGTTCTGCTTCTAATTTATAACCGTCTGCATATTGTTTGGTATTAAAAGTAACATCACCTGCGTAACGCGCTTTTCCCTTTCCAATACTTTGAAAAGCGAATGCATTAGGATTTAAAGCCACCTTTTTTCCAAAATTCTCTTTCGTTTTTCCAGTACTTTCATTTCCTGTATGCACGTCACGGCTTAAGTCAATTTTTAAAATAACTTTTCCAGTATTTGCATCTACATAAATAGTCTGACTAGATTGCGGATTTGTAGCGAAAACATCATATTTCCACGCCAAGTGATATTCCGTTAATTCAGAAGAAAAATTTGGTCCAACATACACCAATTCACCTTCTGGTTTTGTGCTGATTTTTTTATGAACTAAAGAAGATAATTTCTTGTTCTGCCAAACATATTCCTTGGCCTTTACAGTATTTAATGCATTTTGTAAACCAGCCGAAGCATTCACTTTATAACTACTGTTTGCCGGCAGTTTTTTACTAATGTGTCCAAAAGCATCAATTTTATTTTTACTGTCTCTTACTTTATAAATTGACCCTTCTACCGGAACAGAATTGTGCATTTGCTGGTACGTTGCAAGGCTTCTGCCGTGTTTATCTGAAACCGATTTTAGCTGCATTTTATCCGAAGTAGACAATTCAAAATCAGCTTTTTTGACCTCAAATACATTTCTGATGGTCAAATTAGAAGATTTGGCAAAAGACCTGACTTTTGTGCTGTCTGCAATCTGGATATTTTTGGCTGTTGAAGCGCCCTGACTTTTGCTATACAATTTTTGGCTTGCTTCTGCTCTTTTATTTACTGCTTCACTTTCTTCCTGAGAGAGCGTTGTGCCATTTATACTCTTTTGAGTCAAAAGAGGATTAGCACTTGTGTCTTCCTGAGCATTTTGATCACTGTTTTTCTTAGAAACTTGATCTTTTTTTTGAACTGCAAATGGCGATTGCACTGCCGTTTGCACATTGGCTGTTTTGCTCTTTGGCAAAGGTGACTGAGCCATTCCTGTAGAAAAGGCAAAGAAACCTAACAAAAGAAACAAATACCTGGGTTTCTGGTAAATCTGGTTCATTCTTTTAAATTTAAAGTTAATATTAAGGTTGTTTGGTCAAAAGCTACTTTAAAATGGCGCATACAAAACCACAAAAGCAGATTCTAAAAATCAATTTGGTGGTTGATCTTTAGAATCTGCTTTCGCTATTTTTTGTAAAATTTTTAAAAGGGCACTCTTTTTTGTTTTTGCTTCTTCTAAGAGTTGCTCCAAACTTTTAAGTGGCACATTTTTTTTCTTCGCGTTCATCCAAACTTATTTATAATAGATTGGGTAAATGTAGAACGGAGCTACAGCCTAAGAAAAAAAAGTACTATTGTAAAAACACTCGCAGACAAATATGGGTCACATATTTACCACTCATTTAAAAGTAACCATAACAATATCAATAAATTAAACTTAAAATTTATTTGTCATTATTCCGGTTTAAATGAGTTGAGATAAGTGGAAAGATTTACTTTTTCGTTGGTCAAATCGAACTTTTTACGAAGTCTTGTTCGGGCATTTTCAATCGATTTAAAAGACTGACCTGTAATCTGAGAGATTTCTTTTGTCGTTAAATCAAGATATAAAAGCGCACACAATCTGCGGTCTTTTGGAGTAAGTGAAGGATAATCTATAGTAAGTTTATCAAAGAAAGATTTATGAACCTGCTCAAAACTAAGTTCAAATTCTTTCCAGATGTCGGTATTCAAATTCTTTTCCAGACGTTTTAAAACAATATCAATGGCTTGTTGCATTTCTTTATTGACTGTTTTGAGTTTTATCATTTTAAGATCCGTCAGGATTTCATTGATATTATCTGTACGATGAATTTCGGACATTGCTTTGCCAATAAGCACCATATTTTTGGCCTCGAGACTTTGTTTAAGTTCCTGTTCTTTTCGTTTTAATTTTTCTTTTTCGAGCTGATTTTTAATATTGTTATTTCGGTATTTTATAAGCAAAATAATCAAAATCAAGATCCCTACAACCAGTATTAATCCCACGACATAATACTTAAATCGCGCTTTTTCCTCCTCTAATGTCCTGATTTGGCTGCGCACTTTGTAATCCTGTTCCAGTCTTATTCTTTCCAGATTTACTGCCTTATGCTCAATGTTTATGCTGTCGCTAATGGCATTATACTTCTGAAAATAAAATACGGCATTTTTATAATCTCCTTTTTTTAAATAGCTCTCATACAATAATCTATTCAACTTTAGACTGGAAAAACTATACAGGTTACTTTTTGATAATTCTAAAGCTTGCTTTGCATTAAGAATAACGTCATCATACTTTTTTTCTTCAAATTTATATTCCGAAAAAGCCCCATAAACAAACACTTTTACCGAATTATCAAGAGGATTATTTAAAACGGAAAAGGCTTTATTAAAATACAGGTCACTATTTACTTTATCTTTCTTGAGTGCATAAGTCCTTGCCAGGTTGGTATAAACATACGTTTTTAAAGTAGCATCAGGCAAAGTATTAATTATAGCGTGTGCCTTCTGAAAGTAGTACAAAGAAGAATCAATATTTTTTCCAAGATAGATTGTTCCAATATTGTTTAAAATTTTTACCAGTTTAGCCGGATCTTTCTTTGATTTTTGATAGTGATATACATTTAAAAAAGATTGTAGTGCTTTCTCTTTGTTGTCTCCTTGTGCATAAATAATCGCAAGATTGTTTTCTAACTTCGCTACTTCTTCCGTATTATTTCTGCTTTTGTAAATATTATAGGCTTTTAAATAATATTGCAAAGCAACATCTAAAACATCCTTATCTGCATACATTTTACCTGTCGCAAGATAAACCGAAGCCAGGCTCAGTTCAGGATCTTTTGCTTTTTTGGCTTCTTCTTCTGCCAGTTCAATATATTTTATAGCCCTTTCCCAATCTGAATGCTCTAATTGTATTGCAATTTTCTGACTCAGTTCTGCCTTTTTATCGTGATCACTAATAGTGTTCAGGTTATCAATCAGTTCTTTTGTGGAAGACTGAGAATAGGTACAAAAAGAAGTAAAAAGAAGAATTAGGAAGAATAATCGTGCCATCATGAATAAAATCTCTAAAGATGGTTTCAAATTTAAAGAAAATAAATAGTTTTAAGAAAAAACATAAGTAAATACCATTTTAACAAATCTATCAACGGCGATTTTTGCACTTAAGATAGCTGAACAAAGTTAAAACCGATAAAACACTATAAATCAAAACTATAAAAACTAATTTATCTACTAAATAAAGTAAATTTTGACTCCTTTAAAAACCTAACATTTATCATGTTTTTTTTACTTGCAAATACATTTCTTTGATACGAAATTTAAGATAGACACTTTTTCCTGAATAGAAAACAAGTCGAGTTTTAATCCGAAACAAATCCTTTTTAATGTATTAATAGTTTACTAAAATGCACATTGATACTGATTTACTTTATACCTGGGGCGCAGTTGCAAAAAAACTGCCCAAAAATACCATCATATTTTATGAGAATGATGCACCACTCTATTTTTATCAAATTCTGGAAGGTGCAGTAAAAATGATTTATACCAACGAAGATGGCAAAGATCTGACACTTGGTATTTTTACAGCAGGAAACAGTTTTGGTGAACCTCCCCTTTTTATTGGTCAGCCCTATCCTGCTTCTGCCATAACCCAGACAGATTGCGTAATCTTAAAACTTTCAAAGTCAAACTTCTTTTCCTGTCTTGCCGAAAATCCTGAAATACAAACCAACGTATTAAAACTTTTTGCATGGAAAATCTACAATAAAATTGTTTTTTCTAAAAACATCATCAACCATAAACCCGAATATCGCATTCAGTCTTTTTTGGATAATTTAAAAAAACAACAGAACATAAATTCTACGATAAAAATGAAAATCCCGTACACCAGGCAAGAGATTGCCGATTTTACGGGTTTACGCGTCGAGACCGTTATAAGAACGCTTTCGCTAATGTGCAAGAATAAAAAAATTGAAATTATCGATCATAAATTATTCTATTAATCTGTATCAATATGATTTTGGTCATACTTTATATAATGCTTTTGCGTTTACTTTGTCAAGGTTAAAAAGTAAATTATTAATTCAGTTCTAATAACTTTAAAATAAAAACGGGAACCTTTTTTAAGTTCCCGTTTTATTTAACTGACTACTTTGTTCATCAGTGCTTTTGAAATGTTATTTGCCCTTACTTTTACTTCATTTGCTTTCTCGCCTTCAAATAAATCATCGACTGTTTTTTTCCACAATTTTGTCCAGTGTTTAAAATGTGCTTCTGTCAAAGTGCTTTTCTCATTCAATATCCTGTGCTTCATCATCGGATTTCCATCAAAATTTCCAGAGTGAAAGAGAATATTATCCCAAAAATCATACATAATTGGTAAATGTTTTTGCCAGTTTACAGCTGCTACTTCTGTAAATAAATAACCGATAACCGGATCTGCTTTAATCTTCAAATAAAAAGCATCAACCAATATTGCTATATCATCTTTATTTTTAATATCTGTTTTCATATTGCTTTTATAATTCAAAAATTCATCACAAACTAAAGATCTTTCGTTTCAAATTTTCTAACTGAAACTAAAAATGGCACCACAATCCATAAAACCAATAACAAAAAAGAAACTATTAAACCGATTGTTGTTCCAAAAAAATCTTTAAAAATGGCACCGGTATATCCCATCATCGCAGATTGATCGAGATGTAATAAAATTTGGATACGTGCAAGATCAATTGGACTTAAAGCTGTTATTCCGACCATTGCTTCTTCAATAGGATATTCTGAAAACTGGAATAATAAAAATAGCACCATTGCATCAAAAAGAATGGCAAAATACAACCAGAATAATATTGCTAATCCGATGCCTTTTGCTTTGTCACGAGTCAGAATACAACTTAAAAAAGCCAATCCGACAAATACAACCGAAATTAAACAGCCCGACAAAAGCATCATTAATCCGGCCATGTCTGAGCAATTTATCAAAAGTGGAATTCCTGCACCCAGAAAAAAAGCTAAAACCATCGCCACTGATAGTCCGATAAATATACTGATCCAGATTTTTTTTCTTTTAATTGGCTGACTTAGTAAAAGTTCAATAAACTCTGAGCTGTTGTAAATGTAAATCGTAGAAAAAAGTACCGAAACTAAAGGAACTGTAAATAGAATTACGTTTAAAATCGTCAGAAGTCCTTTGGCTGTATTGTCTTCCAGCATAAAAGATCCCCACGAAAGCAAGGCCAGAATCAAGGCATAACTTACGACAATCTTATTCTTGAGTATGTCCACGAGGACAATCTTAATTATCCTGTTCATGTTGCTTTTCTTTTAAAATTGTGGCTATCGATTTTGATATTTTATTTTCTCCTGTTGATTCCAGAAGTTCTTTGATTGTTTTATGGAAATGCACTTTTCCGTCCTGCATAAAAATAATCTGAGTAATCATATCATCAAGTTCGCTCAAAAGATGCGATGTAATCAATATCAGTTTTCCTTTGTTTTTCTCTCTGATGATCTTTTCCTTCAAAATTTCCGCCGCCAAAGGATCTAATCCTGCCGTGGGCTCGTCCAGAATCAAAACATCAGGATTAAAAAGGAAAGCCAATGTTGCGCTTACTTTTTGCGTTGTTCCACCTGATAATGTTCTCATTTGTTTGTCACGCATTTTATCCAGTTTGAAAGCTTGTATCAAATCTTCATCCAATGTTGCTTTTGAATTTCTGATTTGTTTGATCATTGAAATGATTTGTTTGATCGTCATATTATCCGGATAACGACCAATTTGCGGCATATAACCAATATTATTTCGATAATCAAACTTCTTTAGAACCGATTCATTGTTTAGCAAAATATCGCCATTATCCGGAAGAACCATTCCTAAAATAGACTTTATCAAAGTGGTTTTTCCACAACCGTTTGGACCAATAAGAGCAATGCATTCTCCAGCTTTAAACTCCAGATTGACATCTTGTAATACTTTAAGTTTGCCAAAATTTTTATTTATATTTTTTAAAGTAATCATAATTGAAGGGATTTCATTTCGGGAGTTTCGTCAACAAAATTATCGGGCGTGATACTCGGAAGGATTTTTTCAGATTTATCTAAAAGCGTAATCATAAAGCTGCGAAACAATAACATCGCAGACGGATTATTTTCTGTAATTACAGCAAAGAGACTTAAGGGGTGAAAAGGAACATCACCTGTTCCGTCCCGATTTAGGTCATAGCCTTCGTATTTGTCCCAATAATTATTATTGAAATGATTGAGGACTAAACTTCCATTTGTACTGATATCAAAAGTATTGGCAAGAAAATTATTAAACGAAATTTGATTGTCCATGCAACTTGCCTGAATCTTCATTCCCCAGCCGTTATCCTTAAAAACATTCTTTTCGAGCTGAACTCTGCTCGTGCCTTCCATATAAATTCCCGACGTGTTGCGAATAAATTTGTTTCCGATGATATAACTATCTGAGATTTCTTTTAAAAGCAATCCGTACGCGGCATCACCCCAGTTTTCTTCGAAATAATTATTGAACATTTTTACATTTTTGGTAAACATTACAGCAACTCCGGCTCCGTTATTCTTGAAAACATTGGAGATATAAGCATCATCATTTGAAAACATAAAATGAAGTCCGTATCTAATATTTTTTGTAGAAATATTTCGCCAGATTACCGAATTAGAAACAAATTCAAAGTAGATTCCGTCACGATGTCCTGAAATTTTGTTTGCTGTAATCTGCAAATTTTCGCTTTTCCAGCAATGAATACCATTTCCTATGCGCTGTTCCTCTTTTTGATGCGCACTAATAATGTTGTTTTTTATGATACAATGTGTTCCTTTTTGAACATAAATCCCGAAGAAGTTGTTTTCCAAAATATTATCTTTTATTACAACTCCGGTTTTATTGTATATTTTAATTCCGCAGGGATCATTCAGGGAGGCGTACCCTGAATTAACAACCTTAAACCCAGATACCACAACGCTGTCAGCTTTTATAGAAAGCACTTCAAATTTTTGTTGTCCGTCCAGAAGTGGAAAGTTTTTTCCCTGCAGAATTATTTTTTTATCCACTATAATATTGCCCTCCCGATAAACTCCTTTATAAACAGTAATTGTATCGCCGGATTTCGCCAAATAAATCGCTTCTTTAATCGTTTTTACAGCTCTATTTTGACCGACCTCTATGGTTTTAGCCCAAAAAAAATTAAAAACCAATAAGAATGAAAGACAAAAATGCAGTTTCATATTTTTAAATTTTAATTAGAATCCGGACTTTTTACTTTTGAAGAATTTCTGTCCATTTTATTTCTTTTGCTTTTGAAGCTGCCTCAAAAGCTTTTGCCTGACTTTTATCTGAAAAAGCAGCAATGTTCCCGTTCATCGGACTTTTTACAGCGCCTCCAAAAACAAAAAAAGCTTTATCTGCCAGAATCAATTCATTGTTTTGGTTGTAATTATGAACATAAAAAGCTTTGATTTTTACATTTTGGTTTTCCTTGCAATAATTCGCCATGCAACCTATATCATCAAATTTGTAGGCTCGCCCTTTTTCGGTTATAATTTCAGCTCCGTGTTTACCATCACTAATGCCCATTTTACAATAATCGCAATTATCAACGTTTAGTTTAATAGGAACTGATTTATCACCCGAACATGACAAAAGAAACCCTGAAAGAACCAAAAGACTCAATAAACGACCTGATTTCTTAGCTCCATATTTCTCTTTTGCAATTGCCAGAGCAAGTAAAACTCCCGTTCCAATGAGCATCCATCCTCCAATATCCGGAATTGAAAAGGCGCCAAAATTCAATAGTTGCTTATAACCAATCATAGGCGGCTGATATGCCATACCCGGAACTCTGATAGCAGCATTGGGATCTAAATTGTGACCGTATTCATAATTCCATCGGTAGAAATCACATGCGGAAAGTATCCCAAAAATCAAAAAAGAAAAAAAGACTGCATAAAGTGCTTTTTTCTTTGCTGATAAAAAAGAAACTATCGCAGCAATACCAAAAGCGCCCAAAATATAAGGCAAGACCTTAAATTCTATAAAATCTTCGGTATGCAAAGTCTTCATTCCTATGTAATGATTAAGTCCGTTTATGATATCTACATTGCCTGCAATTTTATTGGCATGAAGTTTTAAAACCAAACCTTCAGGATATTGAGGTGCTGTAAGTTCAATTCTCCAAATTGGGAAAAAGATTGCTCCAATCAACAAAAGACCTGATGCTAAAAGAGTCAATTTAGAAAAGTTAGAAAGTGTATTATTTCTCATAATAATTCAAAATAAAAGGGAACAAAGAATACTTTGTTCCCTTGTGGTTACTGGCTATTCTTTTGGTAAGTTGGTACCTAGACTATAAGTAATCGGAACATTACTTCCTGCAGGCGAAACGCGAACGTATCCCTGCATTTCCTGATGCAGCGCACTACAGAAATCGGTACAATAGAATGGGAAAATTCCTTTTTTCTGCGGAACCCATTTCAGCGTTAATGTTTCTCCCGGCATGATTAGCAATTCGGCAGTATTTGCGCCTTTGATTGCGAAACCGTGAGGAACATCCCAATCTTGTTCAAGATTCGTAACGTGGAAATAAACTTCATCTCCAACTTTGATTCCTTCAATATTATCCGGTGCAAAGTGAGAACGAATACAAGTCATATAAATATGAACTTTATTGCCTTCTCGAACTACTTTAGATTCTTTTTCCCCTTTTGTTACAAAAGCATGATTGTTGTCTGCTATTTTGTAGAATTTCAACTGACCGTTATTTCTAACTTTTTCTGCCGGAATACCTTGTGCGTAGTGCGGTTCTCCAATTGTTGGGTAATCTAATAACAGTTTCATTTTATCTCCGCTGATATCAAATAACTGCGCACTTTGTGCCAATTCTGGTCCAGTTTCTAAGAAACGGTCTTTCGTGATTTTGTTGTAAACCACCATATATTTTCCATATGGTTTCTCTGTATTTCCACCCGGAATCATCAAGTGACCAGGAGAATAATACGTCGCTTTTCGGTCTAAAACTTTCAAATCTTTAATGTTCCATTTTACAACTTCAGAAGAAACAAACATTGTCGTATATGCATTTCCTTTTCCGTCAAACTCTGTATGCAAAGGTCCTAAACCAGGTTTTTGAACTTCGCCATGCAAGGCAGCTTCATATTTAACAACCGGAATTCCGGCATAAGCTCCGTCAAATTGTTTTTTAGCAATCGCATCTTTAAGTTTTGTAAAACTAAATACAGGAATTAAAGCGGCTAATTTTCCACTTCCCACAATATATTCTCCTGTAGGATCGATATCGCAGCCGTGAGGTGATTTTGGACACGGAATTAAATAGCAAATATCTTTAAGTTCTGCAGCATCAAGAATCAAAACCTCTTTTTTCATCTCCGATTTGGCCGTTTGTGTTTTTTCGTCCCATGTATTATGAGCGTAATTTGCAGGAACACGTTTTCCTTTTCCGGCTTTGATATATTCCTCTGCTTTTTTCCAGTTTACCGCCATGATAAAATCTTTATCATTTTTAGAAGCATTTACTTCCAATAATGTGTTGGCTTGTTCTGTGTTGTAGCAAGAGAAAAAGAACCAACCGTGCGACTCTTTTTTACCCGGGTGACTAAGGTCAAAATTTACTCCGGGAGTTACAATTTGGAAAGCCAAATCCAACTCTCCTTCCTTCCCTACTTTTACAAAACTAAGATGTCCTTTGAAGTTTTTCTTATAAGTATTAATTGGAACATCTCCGTCGTCATTATCAGCAGGAACACTAAAACGGCTTGCTCCAACAACATACTCTGTATTTTGAGTGATAAAAGGCGAAGAGTGATTTCCACCGCAATTCGGAAGCTCAATAATTTCGGCTGTTTTAAAAGTTTTCAGGTCAATACGTGCAATTCTGGGTGTATTATTTGCGTTAGCAAAAAGCCATCGTCCGTCTGTTTCCCCGTTTGTCTGCGATAAATCAAGATGATGCTGATCGTCCCAGGGCACGTATCCGTGTGAGGTATTAAGCATTGCTTTGGTTTCCTCACTATAACCGTAACCACTTTGCGGATCTTGAGAAAATACAGGCATTACGCGTAAAAGTCTTCCGCTAGGAAGTCCGTAAACACTTACTTGTCCACTAAAACCACCTGATACAAAATTGTAATATTCGTCATATTTACCCGGCGCAACATATACTTTTGCAGCTGCATCACCTTCAACAGCATCTGTTGAATCTTTTGGCTTGCAGGAAACAAAAAAGGCACATCCTAACGTAACTACGAAAATCGATTTTAAAAATTTATTTTTCATAAGGTTATTATTTAAATTTTGTCTGATTAGAAGTTATTTTACCCCATCATTCTGGCGCATATATTCTAATATAGATCTCGCTTCATCATCTGTTAATCCTTGATTTGGCATGCGAATCATACAAAGTTCCAGTTGAGCTTGCAATTCGGGATCTTTATCTATCATTGGGTCTGGGTTGGTGATGAAATTCATGATCCATTCCGGTGCTCTTCTTTCGGTTACACCTTTCCATCCCGGACCAACTAATTTTTCATCGGTTGCTTTATGACAAGAAGTACATTTTACCTCTGCAGTTTTAAGACCTTTTTCTGCTAAAGCTTTATCTAAAGTGGCTCCCAATTCAACAGTTGAATATTTTCCCAGACCTCTTTTAGGATCATACGATTCTGCTTCTGCAGTTTTTTCAGCCGGAGCTGGTGCAGAAAAATCCTGATCGGTATTTGATTTTTCTTTTCCGCAGGACACAAAAAAGAAAAATCCAAACATTGTTAATACGAGTAGTTTGTTCATTACTTTGTTTTTTTAATATGTTAAACTTTTGACCAAAATTCAAGAACTTAAATTTTATAAAGTATGACCAAAATCATACAACTAAATAAATATTCATAGTATCTTCGTAACCTCAAAATATAGGTTAATGAAATTTTGTGTTTACTTATTCCTTTTCTCATTGGTATTCAGACCGGCTTTTCCATTTTTGGATTACGTACTGAATTACCAATATATTGCAACGGAATTATGTGAAAACAAAACCAAACCGCAACTTGGTTGTAACGGTAAATGTCACTTAAAGAAAGAGTTGATTAAAGCGTACAAAGATGAAACGCCGTCATCTAATGATAAAAAAAGTGAAACAACAGAAACCGTAGTACTTTTTATAGTAAAAATTCCCGTTTTTACTTTTGAAACAAGTACGAAATCAATTCTAAAAGTCAATTCGGTATACCAGAATCTATATTCTCATTTAAATACTGGATCTGTGTTCCGACCACCTATTTTCAGCTGTTAATTTTTCTATTTTTTAAAAAATCTCCTTTATCCGAAGCAATTCGGTAGAGATTCTATTATCATTATTTAAATTAATATTTCATGAAAATTTTAAAATACACAGCACTGCTTTTTGCAGCCATTACGTTCTATTCTTGTTCTTCTGATAACGATTCATCATCTGAAATCCCAGCTGATGAAACAACCGGACTTCAAAAAATTCAGGAAATCGCAAATGACACTCATACTGTTGAATTATTTACTACAACAGGAGCTTTGGTACAGGGTTATAACCATATCTCACTAAGAATAAAAGACAAGAAAACCAATACTTATGTTACTGATGCCAAAATAGACTGGACACCCCTTATGCACATGACTATGATGCAGCATTCCTGCCCGAAAACACCAGTAAAGAAAGCCACTGATAAGAAAACAATCTACGAAGGTGATATAATTTTTCAAATGGCACAGAACGAAAAAGAGTACTGGGATCTAACTTTTACTTATACCATAAATAATGTTTCGTATACAGCTGTAGATAAAATTGCCGTTCCTGCTTCTGCAAAACGCACTGTAAGTTCGTTTAAAGGTACAGATGGCAGCAATTATGTAATTGCTTACATTACTCCTGCTGCTCCAAAAGTGGCTTTAAATGATGCAACATTTGCAATTTACAAAATGCAGGATATGATGACATTTGCTGTCGTTAATAATTTTAAAGTAAAAATTGATCCGAGAATGCCAAGTATGGGAAATCACGGTTCGCCAAATAACACCGATTTTCTGCAAGCTGAAGCTGGCGGATTATACAAAGGAAAACTTTCTTTGACCATGACCGGATATTGGAAAATAAATCTTCAGGTACTTAATGCTACAGATGAGGTTCTTAAAGGAGAAGCTGTAACTGCAGAAAACACAGCCAGCAGTCTTTATTTTGAGATTGAATTTTAAGTACTAAAATATAGTAATGAGAAAGAGATAGTTACCGCTGTCTCTTTCTTCTAATTTATCTGATGATGAAAAATATAACAACAGTTTTTTTAGCTGTGTTTTCGGCAATTTGCTGGGCACAGGAAAAAGCAACCGATAGTCTTGGCACTATAAAACTGGATGAAATTATAGTGATCGGAAAAAAAACTTCGTTGCATCTAAAACAAGCTAAATCATTGACTTCTGTAGAAGATTATTTATCTCAGTCTTCAAAAGTAAATATGATCAAAAGAGGTGCTTATGCCTGGGAACCAGTGCTAAACAATATGGCAACAGAACGCACCGTAATTACGATTGATGGTATGCGAATTTTTGGTGCCTGTACTGACAAAATGGACCCGATTACCTCTTATGTCGAAGTTTCAAATTTAGCCGAAGCCACCGTTGCATCAGGTCAGCAGGCAAGTTGCCACGGATCGACCATTGGCGGTTCTGTAGATTTAAAACGCAACAAATTTGATCAGAACAAAACGGGCTGGAACGGCAGTTTAAATTCAGGATTTGAAAGTAATAATCTGCAAAAAATTATTGGCGGGTCTTTAGGCTATAATGATACCCGCTTTTATGCCCATATTGATTTTATGCATCGTGATGCCGAAAATTACAAAGCCGGAGGCGATCAGGAAGTAAACTTTTCACAATTTACTAAGTACAATATTTCTGCCAATGCAGGGTATTTTATCAATAAGAAAAACTTAGTTGAAGCATCGGCAATTTACGATAAAGCCAATAATGTAGGCTATCCGGCGCTTCCAATGGACGTTTCTTTAGCAGAAGCTCAAATTATGTCTTTGAGTTATAAATATTTACCGGATTCGGGCATTATTTCTAACTGGGAAACAAAAGCATACTTCAATACCATTACGCATAAAATGGACGATACCAAAAGACCAAACGTACCAATTCATATGGATATGCCGGGCTGGTCTGATACGTATGGTTTTTATTCGAAAATAAAAGGGAAATTCGAAAATCATAATTTCATTGCCGATTTAAATTCTTTCTACAATAAATCAATTGCAGAAATGACCATGTATCCCAAAGATCCTAACGAAAATCTGATGTTTATGTATACCTGGCCCGATGTTCGAACATTTTATAACGGATTGGCTTTAGAAGATAACATCGTAATCTCTGAAACAGATCAGTTAAGAATCAGCACCAATATTGGTTTTCATTCTAATACCGTTGCAAATGATTTCGGATTACAGAGTCTGCAGATTTTTTATCCGGATATGGAAGCTACAAAGAACCGATTCTTAAAAAGTTTTTCCGGAAATTACACTAAAACCATTTCACAATTTGAGTTTGGTGCTGGTTTGGCTTACGCCGAAAGAGCTCCATCTGTTTCAGAAGGTTATGGGTTTTATTTGTACAACAGCAATGATTTTTACGATTATATCGGAAATCCGGATCTAAAGAATGAAAAAGCGCTTGAAGGTAACTTTTCTGTTGGCTTCAAAAAGAATAAACTGACCTCTAAAATTACAGGTTCTTACTTCTATTTTTCAGATTATATCATCGGAAAAATTGATCCGAATGCACTCCCAATGACCATTGGTGCTTCTGGCGTAAAAATTTATGAAGCAATAGATCATGCCGTAATTTTTAATACCGATTTTAATCTGGAATATGCCTTTTTAGAAAACTGGCAATTAAAAACGCAGTTAACCTATAGCCTCGGAAGAGATAATGACGGAAATAATCTTCCTTTTATAAGTCCATTTAAATATAGTGCGGGCATCAACTTTCAAAAAGAAAAATTTAATGCAGGAATTACCGCTTTGGGAAATCTGGCTCAAAACGAATTTGCCTCAACGTACGGACAAACCAGAACACCTGATTACTTAATTTTTAATATTAATGCGGGATATGCTTTCAACTGGAATCAAAATATACTAAAAGTACAATCAGGAGTCGAAAATATCTTTGATCGATATTACACCACCTATTCTGACTGGAATAAAATTCCACGAATGGGTAGAAACTTTTTTGTAAATCTTGCCTTTAGTTTTAACTAGTAATTGATCGTTTATGGCTAAGCTGTAAAAATAAATTTAATACAGTATGATTATAATCATAGTTTAAAAAATATGATGATAATATATTTACCCTATTAAAATTATATACTTAACAGTAGCTAAATAAACGATTAATAAGACTAGAATCTTTTCTCTTCTGTGTTTAAAAAAAAAATACAGAAGAGAAAATTTAAGACTAAAACCATGGATAAAAACGTATTAGTACAGGAAATAATCCGCTTAAAAAAAGAAAAAAATGCCGTTATCCTGGCTCATTATTATCAAAATGAAGACATACAGGAAATAGCCGATTTTATTGGAGACAGTCTCGAATTATCCAAAAAAGCACAAACTACAAGTGCTGATATTATTGTATTTGCCGGAGTTCACTTCATGGCAGAAACAGCTAAAATTTTAAATCCAAACAAAAAAGTTCTTGTTCCCGATTGGGAAGCAGGCTGCTCACTGGCAGATGGCTGCGATCCTAAAGATTTTAAAACCTTCAAAGATCAATATCCCGATCATGTTGTCGTTACCTATATTAATTGTTCTGCCGAAATTAAGGCAATGAGCGATCTGGTTTGCACTTCGGCGAATGCCAAAAAAATAATCGGATCGATACCTTTAAATCAGAAAATTATTTTTGCTCCCGATCAAAATTTGGGAAATTATCTTCAAAAAGAAACCAATCGTGAATTTGTTTTATGGAAAGGTTCCTGTGTTGTTCATGAGGCTTTTTCATTAGATAAGCTGATCGACCTTTATAAAAAAAATCCAACGGCTAAAATTGCCGCCCATCCTGAATCTGAAAGCCAAATATTAAAAATTGCCCACTATATTGGCTCAACCTCAGGTATAATCAACTTTATCAAAACGGATCCTACTGCCGTTTTTATTGTGGCTACAGAAGCCGGTATCCTGCATGAGCTTGCAAAAGCTGTTCCCGACAAAACCCTGATCCCGGCTCCTACCACAGAAGACAATACATGCGCTTGCAGTGAATGTGCTTTTATGAAAATGAACACGCTCGAAAAATTGTATTGGTGTCTTAAAAACGAAAGTCCCGAAATCATCATACAGGAACAACTTCGAATTGATGCCCTGAAACCTATAGAAAAGATGCTTCAGTTATCTTAAAACGGTCATAATCTTAAATCAAAATAACATGCTTAAAACAGATATACTTATTATTGGTTCTGGTATTTCGGGATTATTTTTTGCAATGAAAATTGCTAAAAAACGCCCTGATTTATCGATTGTTATCATGACTAAAGAAACGGCTAAACATACCAATACACGATTTGCCCAAGGCGGAATTGCAATGGTTACAGAGAATCTTCAGGATAGTTTTGAGCAACATATAAATGATACACTTCAAGCAGGAAATGGTCATTGTGATGAAGCTATTGTAAAAATGGTCATCGAACAGGCTCCCGCAAGACTCAAAGAACTTCTTGAAATTGGAACTTTATTTGATAAAAATGAAGAAGGAAAATGGGATTTAGGTCTGGAAGGCGGACATTCTCAGCATCGTATTTTGCACCATAAAGATAGTTCCGGATTAGAAATTCAGGAAAAACTGCTGAAAATCATAAAAAAAACGGCCAATATTGAAATTTGGGAAAATCATCAGGTTATTGATCTGAATACCGAGACAAAAAAAGGCCAGACTATTTGTACCGGTGCTTTCTTTTATGATAAAAAATACAACCGTATAAAATATATCAGAACCCGAACAGTCGTTTTAAGTACGGGTGGCTGCGGACAATTATTTGAAAATACGACAAACCCGAAAATTGCAACCGGAGACGGAATCGCAATGGCAGCACGCGCCGGAGTTGCGATTGAAGACATGCAATATATTCAGTTTCATCCAACGGCTTTACAGGCTGGAAAAGAAAACCCAATGTTTCTTATTTCAGAAGCTGTGCGAGGTTTTGGTGCCTATGTTGTAAACGAAGATCAAAAAAGGTTTCTTTTTAAATACGATTTACGAGGTGAACTCGCAACACGTGATATTATTTCGCAGGCCATTAATCAGGAAATACAAAACAGCTCAAAAAAGCATGTTTACTTAGATTGCCGACATCTTGATGCGGAGTCATTTCAGTCTCATTTTCCAATTATTACAGCACATTGTAAAAGTCTGGGAATAAACCCCGAAAAAGATTTACTCCCGATTGTGCCTGCAGCTCATTATCAATGCGGAGGTATAAAAGTGGATCAAAACGGAGCTACTACAGTTCCTAATCTTTATGCTATTGGCGAATGTGCCAGAACGGGTTTGCATGGAAAAAATCGTTTAGCTTCAAACTCATTACTGGAAGCTGTTGTTTTCGCCCATCAGGCGGCTGAAAATGTAGATAAAACGATTGCCAAATTTATTTTTTCGACCAAAATACTTATTCCGAAGTTTCCAAAAGTACAGGAAACAAACGATTATCATGCCTTTGCAATTCTCAAAAAAGAGCTGCAAAGTCTGATTACTGCTTTTTATACCAGCAACGAAAGAGATGCTGATCTGGCATTCGAAAAAATCAAAATGCTTAACAATAAAGCCATTTCTCTTATTGAGGCACATGAAATTACCATACCATTTGTAGAGTTTTCCAATATGCTTGCCACAGCCTTAATAATTATAAAACAATGTAAAGAGGAAAATAACAGTCTTACCACATCTAAAACTAACATTTAATTCTATATAACCTACCAACATGAAAATTACTAGCAAAACTACCATTGGCGAAATTGTAGCAGATGATTTCAGAACTGCCGTAATATTTACAAAATACCACATCGATTTTTGTTGTAAAGGACATCGCACTATCGAAGAAGTCTGCAAGAAAAGAGATATCGATGAAGCCATTCTTATTAAGCATATTGAAACTGCAAAAAATGGAACTGAAAATCAATCTTTCGACTATAAATCCTGGTCCGTAGATTTATTGACCGATTATATTATAAAAACACATCATAGATATATTAAAGAAAAAACGCCTGTTCTTGAGGAATATCTAAATAAATTATGTACCGTTCATGGCGATAACCATCCTGAATTGTATGAAATAAAAGCATTGTTTCTGGATGCCGCATCCGATCTGGATACACATATGGATAAGGAAGAACGAACCATGTTTCCTTTTATCATACAAATGAAAAGAGCCCATAGCAAAGGATTATTTCTTGAAACTCCGCCTTTTGGTTCTCTGGAAAATCAGGTTCTCATGATGAAAGAAGAACATAATGCAGAAGGACAACGTTTTAAACGAATTGCCACATTATCTAATAATTATACGCCACCAACTGATTCTTGTGCTACTTATAAAGTGACTTTTGGAATGCTGGATGAATTTGAAAAAAATCTGCACAAACACATTCATATGGAAAACAATATTCTGTTTCCAAAAGCAATCAGTCTTGAAAAAAACGTTGAGCATGTCTCATAAAAAATAAAAACATGGAAAAATATGTTATCAAACGCAATGGAGATTATAAACCTTTTGAGGCTTATAAAATTCAGGATGCCATTCAAAAAGCTTTTCAAAGTGTAAATCTGCCCTTTGACAAAACAATTTTTAAAACAGTGCTCTCAGGACTTGACGCAAAATATTCCTGGCCTGTTGAGGAAATTCAGGATATGATTGAAAGAGTACTTTTTGAAAATGGCTATTTTAAAACCATGCGCTCTTTTATTGTCTACCGTCATACGAGAAAATTACAAAGAGAACATGTGAATGGCCTGAATGATGACACTACTTATGTAGACAGTACACAAACTGTTGACGAATATATTAACCAATCAGATTGGCGAATCAATGCCAACGCAAATATCTCTTATTCTAATGCTGGATTGGTAAGTAATACTGCCGGTAAGATAATCGCCAATTATTGGTTGGATAAAATTTATAATAAAGAAGAAGGTGCTGCACATCGTAATGGAGACATACACATTCACGATCTCGACTGCCTGACGGGATACTGCGCCGGATGGAGTTTGCGTGTGCTGCTAAATGACGGTTTTAATGGCGTGCGCGGACGTGTCGAGAGCAGACCTCCTTCTCATTTTAGGGAAGCCTTGGGGCAAATGGCTAATTTCCTGGGAATTCTGCAAAGCGAATGGGCTGGTGCTCAGGCTTTCAGTTCTTTTGATACTTATCTGGCTCCTTATGTTTTTAAGGATCAGCTTTCTTATGAAGAGGTTTTAAAAGGAATCAGAAGTTTTGTTTATAATTTGAATGTTCCTGCTCGCTGGGGTCAATCTCCCTTTACCAATATTACTTTGGACTGGATTGTTCCTGACGATTTAAAAGAACAAATTCCGACCCGAAATAATGAGCATTTATTTTTAAATACAGAAAACAAGGAGCTTTTTGCTGAGGCACAAAAAAGAGGTGCTGACAGTCTGATCAACTTAAAATATACTCATTTTCAGAAAGAAATGAATCTTATTAATAAAGCCTATTATACGATCATGACAGAAGGCGATGCAAATGGACAGCCTTTTACTTTCCCGATTCCAACCGTTAACATCACAGAAGATTTTGACTGGGAAGGTGAAAATGTGGATTTGTTATTTGAGAATACGGCTAAAATAGGTTCTTCTTATTTTCAGAACTTCGTTGGCAGCCAGTATATTCTGGATGATAATGGAAATAAGGTTGAAAATCCTGATGCTTACAAACCCAACGCTGTACGAAGTATGTGTTGCAGATTACAACTGGATTTAAGGGAATTACTTAAACGTGGAAATGGTCTTTTTGGCAGCGCAGAAATGACGGGAAGTATTGGTGTTGTAACCATCAACATGGCACGTTTAGGTTATTTGCATCACGGAAACATCATTAACTTATTCATGCATCTGGATGAACTGCTTAAAATTGCAAAATCGACATTGGAGAAAAAAAGAATTTTTATTCAAAAAATGTACGATCAGGGATTATATCCTTACACACAACGCTATTTAAAACATTTCAGGAATCATTTTTCTACCATTGGCGTAAACGGAATGAACGAAATGGTGATTAATTTTTCTAAAGGAAAACAAAACATTACAGATAATTCAGGAATTAGTTTTGCTACCGAAATTCTCGATCATATTCGATTAAGAATGAAGGAATTTCAGGAAGAAACCGGAAACTTATACAATCTTGAAGCCACTCCGGCTGAAGGAACAACGTACAGATTTGCGAAGGAAGATAAAAAGCGTTTTCCTAAAATTTTTCAGGCCGGACAAAATGAAAACATTTACTATACCAATAGTTCACAAATTCCGGTAGACCATACAGACGATCCTTTTGAAGCTTTGTTGCTTCAGGATGAATTACAATGCAAATATACTGGCGGTACAGTTCTGCATTTGTACATGAGAGAAAAAATCAGCAGTCCGGAAGCCTGTAAAAACTTTGTGAAAAAGGTCTTAACCAATTTTAAACTGCCTTATATTACCGTAACACCCATTTTTAGCATTTGCCCGATTCATGGATATTTAAACGGAGAACATGAATATTGCCCGAAATGTGATGAAGATTTAGTAACAGAAAACAATCAAAATAGTCTCGCTTATGAAAACAAAAACGCTTAAAATTTTAGAAGAAAACCAAACTAAAAGAAGCAAATGTTTGGTGTACACAAGAGTAATGGGATATCACAGACCTGTAGAAAGTTTTAATATTGGAAAAAAAGGAGAACACCAGCAACGAACTCATTTTGAGGAAGCCGTTATCTGCTAAAGCAATTTACAGCATTACGCCTTTTACATTACTGGATTATCCGGATAAAACAGCCTGCATTATTTGGTTTGCAGGCTGTAATATGAAATGTCTTTATTGTTATAATCCTGATATTGTTCTGGGAAAAGGAAAAATAGATTTTGAAAGTGTTCTTTCTTTTCTTCGTTTAAGAAAAGGACTCTTAGATGGCGTAGTTTTAAGTGGCGGTGAATGTACCATGCATAAAAATATTATTCCTTTTATAACAGAAATTAAAGCATTGGGTTTTACTGTCAAAATTGATACAAATGGATCAAAACCTTTAGTATTAAAAAATTTGATTGAGGAAAAACTCATTGATTATGTAGCACTGGATTTTAAAAGTCTTCCCGAAACCTTTGAACACATAACGCAATCGAATTTGTTTTCAGTATTTGAACAAAGTTTTTCTTTACTGATGGATTTTGATGTTCCTTTTGAGATTAGAACCACTTTTCATTCGGGTTTAATTTCTGAATCTGCGTTTATCAAAATGATTGCTTATCTGGAATCTAAAAGTTTTGAAGGAAATTATTATGTTCAGCATTTTATGAATAATGTACCAACGCTCTCCGCATTAGAAGATTCAGATAAACAAATAAGGCAAAAGGATTATTCATCCTCAAAAATAAAAGTTGTTTTTAGAGAATGATTACCACAGGATTTTAATCGCATTCAACGAATTAATAACTTATAAAACAATGGTATCATGACGCTTCATCATTTCGTATTGGTAATTCATCTTTTGGCAGCAACCGTTTGGGTTGGAGGTCATTTAATGCTTAGCATTTGTTATCTGCCATTGGCATTAAAGAAAAAAGATCCGCAGATAATCTTAAATTTTGAACGAAAATTTGAAGCACTCGGAATGTCTTCTCTTGTTTTGCTAATCCTATCAGGAATCTGGATGGCGTTTGATTTTGGAGTTACATTTGAAACCTGGTTTAGTTTCTCAGGCGGATTTGAAAAAGTGGTTTCTATAAAACTATTGTTGCTTTTCCTGACATTTATTTGTGCGATTTGTGCACAGTTTTTTGTGCTTCCTAATCTCAATGAAAACAATATCAAACGAATGGCTGTTATCATAATTTCTGTTACCACAATTGCAGTAACCATGCTTATTCTGGGATCGACATTACGCTACGGAGGAATTTAATTGGCATCATAAATAAAAACTAAAATCTAACCCGTTGACTGAAATTAAAATAGTATCAATTTTGACGCAGATTAGACAGATTCGTTATCACGAAAACGAGGACAAAAACGGATTTGCATAAAAAATTAAAAAAAAATCCGTTTTTATCCGCGTTTTTACGAAGTAAATCCGTTTTATCCGCGTGCTATTTTATTCAAAGGAGCAATTTTTAAATGTAATTTCACCCAACGGGTTAAAATCTATGTTTTTCTTATGTTTGAAAAATAGGCCACAGATTAAAGGATTAAAAAATCTGCCGAATCTGCGAGAGAAAATAAAAAAGACTTAAAAATAAATCCTTTAATCCAAGCATAAAAATATGCCACAGATTAAAGGATTATAAAATATTAAAAAAACTGCCAAATCTGCGAGAGAAAAAACGAAAAGAATTTAAAACTAAATCCTTTTAATCAATAGCAAAAAATAAAATTATTGGTTATAAATTTTATAATGCATAGATTAGTTTAATCAGGATTGGCAAGGATTTTATACAGTTCGGCATTTGAAATGTAAAACTGATTCTCAATACTAATTTGAGATAATTTTGCACTCACCAAATTGTTTTCCCTTGAGTTAAGCAGGAAAATAGAGCTTTCGCCAAAAGAGAACAGTTTCTCTTCTGAGTTAAGCATTGTTGTATAATCTTTAACCAAATTATCAATTACGTTTTTCTGTCTTTTTAGAGAAGCTATTTCCGTTTGCTGCGCTTTAATTTTATTTTTAAGTTCCAGTCTTTGTTGTTCAATATCAAACTGTAAATCCTGAATTTTAAGTTTCGCTATTTTAAGGCTTCCTCGCTCCTTTCTCAGGAAAATAGGAATACTGAAATCAACATTAAACTTATAATCATCGGCATTGAAAGAACTAAAGTACGAAGGCTCAGAAATATAGTTATAACCCACATTTAACTTTGGCAACAACGAATTTGCTTTTAGTTTTCTGCCAATTTCCAGCATGTCCATTTTGGTTTCCAGCGCCTGAATTTTTGGATGCGATTCCAACGTTTCAACATTTACCATCATGGCATCTGTTTTAAGCGTTTCTTCAACCGTTTGAACCAATTTATCTTCCGGTCTTACAACATCATCCAATTCAACAGGAATGTTTTCAATCCATAAATAATTAGACAAATAAAGTTTTGCTTTTGCCAGTTTCAGATTTCCGTTTTCAACATTCAGCTCTCTGTTTCTCACTGTAATTCCGGCTTCAATACTATCAATTGCCGGAGAGTCGCCAAGTGCAATCAGTTTTTTTACACCTTCAAAACGGGTACTTGCAAAACCTAAATATTTCTTATAAAGTTCGGCTTCATTGTAGCTTTTTCTCCATTCAAAATACGCTTCACTTGCTTTGTACAAAACTTCTATCGCTTTTAGTTTTCGCTGCGCATCACTTAATTTTATCTGCAATTTACCTTCCCGAACATCTGCCATTCGTTGATTGATAAACATTCCCTGTCCTAAAGCAACACTCACACCAAGCGAAGTTAATCCGGCTTCCGGCGTTTTATTCTGCGGATTGTAATATTGTCCGTCGGTCTCATCAAATCCGGCTTTAATTTCCACACCATACCAGGTCGGAATTTTAAAACTACTGTTTAAGAGCGAGTAATACTCTGTTCCTTTAAATTCTTTTTTGCTGTAATCTACTTCTATTTTAGGATCAAAACCTCCACGCGCCTGCATTAACAACGCCTGAGCCTGAGTTACCTCAAGATTAGCCTGTTTCACCAAGGGATGGTATTTTTTTACGTATCCTAAAAACTCACTATAGCTTAACTCTTCTTTATTAAAATCCTGGCTGTAAGAAATTGAAAAACAGAATAAAAACAGAAGAGAAAGCAATAGTACATTATACTTCGGTTTATTTTTTATCCTTACCATCTTTACTATCCTTTTGATCTGACTTATAATAATTTGGTGGAAAACCATTTAGATTTCGCCATATTTCATACCCAACCGAAACCGTTTCCAGCAAAGCAATACTTTGCGCTCCGGCTCCAATACTCAGTTCTTTTGGCCATTTATTATCGTGACCGTCAGGAGAAATAAGTACTCTGTACTTTCCGTTGTCGCTTATAAAATTTTCTATAGCGACTACTTTTCCTCCATAGGTTCCGTAAGACAATCCCGGCCATCCTGAAAATACAATTCTTGGCCATCCGTCAAACCAGACACGCACTTTTGCACCACGATGTACCAACGGAAGATCAATAGGATTAACATACGTTTCTACCGCAATATCATAACTTGCGGGCATAATACTCACAATTGGAGTTCCTTCTTTAATTGTTTCACCAAGACCTGTTAGCAAGGCACGGTTTACATAACCACTCTGAGGTGCTGTAATGTAATACAAACCATTTCTAAGGCGGTAATTTGTATATTGATTTTCCAGTTTATTTACCTGCGCTTTTGTGTCGTATTGCGTACTCAGAGCAGTAAACTTATCACTTCTTGATTTCGAAATTTTTTCAGCATACTCAGCCGAAATTCTGCTTATTTCTACTTTAGCATTTATGAGTTCGTTTTTACTGCTCAAAAGCTTGTTTTGTTGTGTAATACTATAAGCTTCAGATTCCTGCAGTTTTAATCTTTTCTGCTCAACATCAGAAAGTGGTTTTAAACCTTCTTTATTCAAGGCTGTCGAACGGTCAAATTGAGTTTTAGCGATTCTTAACTGCGTTTTTACCGCTACAAGATCCATGCTGTCGCTCTTAATTTTTAAGCCTGCTTGTCTTATTTTATTCTGAGCCTGTTGCAATTTTAATTCTCTTTCTGTGTTTAGCGATTTTGCCTGAACATCAAGAGAGTTTACTTTATCGGCATACGATTCTACGGCCATTTTTTTAGCGTCAACTTGTTCTTTGGTATTGCCAACCAAATTAGGATCCAGATAATCTTCTTTTATTTCAGAAATAAAAACAATTGTATCTCCTTTTTTTACAAAATCACCTTCTTGTACATACCATTTTTCGATTCTTCCGGCAATAGTATTATGAACCGTTTGTGGTCTTTGATCTGGTTTTAATGTCGTTACAGAACCAATTCCCGAAATATTTTGTGTCCATGGCAGAAACAGACAGGCCACGCAAAAAATTAAAAATCCGATGATGACTCTGTTCAGGATTTTATAATGTGGTCTTCTGGCAACACTGGTAATCGACTTGTATTTACCCGGGGTTATAAGTAGATTGTTATCTTTAGATATATTGAGCATGATTAAAGCTTTATGTCGTTACTAATTTTCCCATCTTCAATTGTAATCATACGGTCGCATTTTTCCTTCCAGATCTCATTTTTAGAAGTTACAATTACCGTCCAGTTATTTTCTTTAGCCAGTAAAAAATCTACAATTTTTGCAGAAGTTATTTCATCCATTTTATCAACCGGATCTTCAAGAAATAAGATATTAGGCTTATGGACAATACTTCTGGCCAAAAGAATTTTCTGAACATCTGACCCTGAAAGTTCACGTCCCTCCGGATGGATCTGATGTCCAAGTCCATTAGGAAAAGTTTTTATATAAGGCGTAAGACAAACATTATCCAGCGCCCATTTCAGATCGTCATTAGTAGTATCTTCAATTCCGAAAATAATATTCTCCCTGATGGTTCCGGCAAAAAGCGTATCGTCCTGCAAAAACGTACCGGACTGTGCTCTGTAACTTTCTTCATCAAGACGGTTCATAAAATTATCGGTAACATACATTGTACCACTCTCCGGTTCCAATAAACCCGAAAGTAATCTCAATAAAGTACTTTTTCCGGCTCCGTTTGCACCGTTTAATAAGATCTTTTCTCCCTGATTTATTTTCAGGTTGATGTTTTTAAGGGACTTTTTATTATGCTGAGGGTAATTGTATGCAATACTTTCAGTTTCGATAGTAATTCCGGTTTCGCTTACTTCTGAAGTTTGCGGGATACATGAAATTTCCATATCCATAACCTGTCCAATCTTTTCTATAGAAGTAAGTACATCATAAAAAGATTCCAGTCCAAAGATTATTTTCTCTACCGAATTAATCAAAAGTACAATAACAATCTCAGCTGCTACAAACTGCCCGATGTTCATTTGATGATGAATTACCAGAAAACCACCAATTGATAATAAGGCAGCAGTAACAATAATTTTAAAAATTACAAGCTGAATGTATTGTTTTTGCATTACCTGAAAATGCTTTTCGTGGTAATTTATATACTGCGCTACATATTCGTCATTGCGTTGCAGCGCATACTCAAAACCTCCTTTTTGGCGAAAGCTTTCTCTGTTGCGCGCGATTTCCTGAATCCATGCCGCGACTTTATATTTGAATTTTGATTCGTTAAGACTGGTTTCAAGACCATCTTTGTACGAAAATTTGAAAATAATGTACAAAATGGCAATAAATAAAAGTCCGATTACCATAAAAAAGGAATGGTACAAAACCAACAATATGATACCAAAACTAACCTGAACAAAGGCGGTACAAAAATCCAGTAAAAGTTTGGCTGTACCTTTTTGAACCATCAAAGTATCAAAAAAGCGGTTTGCCTTTTCGGGAGCATATTCAGAATACATTTCTTTAAACTTAATTAAAGGCATTCTGTAGGCGAATTCAAAAGAGGAACGCACAAAAATACGTTGCTGCAGATTTTCGACAATTCGCAGCTGTAAAATATTCAAAACCCCGCCAAATCCGACCCCAATGGTAACCAGAATGACCAGAATAATCCAGGAAACGCTAATTTGCCCGCTTTGAATAAAATTAATAATAGCCTGAATTCCTAAAGGCAAAGAAAGGTTTACTAAACCGGCAAAAGCAGCGTAAAATATAATTTGATACACGTCGCGCTTATCCAGCTTAAGTAAATTTACAAAACGTTTAAAAGGTGTCATAAATTTATATATAAATACAAGATTAATAGATAGATATTAATATACGGTAAATACCGTATTAAGGATGTAAGAAATTATCCCGATCCAAACAAAATTAAGCATTTATACAATAAGTCGCGGAGGTCGCAAATGAATTTTACCATGAAATCCAAATAAAAATACCGGATTATCAATATAGTTTTTACCCTTAGATCCTATTTTAAAATACAATCCGGGAACTGAAGCATCTAATGGTACCAGGTATTCTAATAATAAAATTCCTTTTGCCAATTTTGTGGTTTTGGTTTCCTTGGTTTCGTAATCATCGAGTTCTTCCGGAATTCCATCACATTTAAAGATCTTTTTTAAGAAAGTACACGTAATCCCTTTTACAGAATCCTGCTCGGTATTTTGATTTATGATTTGAGAAAAAGTACCGGACATGTTAATACTGCTCATTAAAAAGTAGCCGATTAGTAATGCGTGCAGGCATTTACATAAGATACTATTTTTAATTTTGTTCAGCATTTTTGGTCTTTAAAGGGCGCAAATTTAGAACGAAATTATCGGTGCTACATTAAAATAACATTAGAATTGAATCTGGTTCTGTTATTTTTTTCTTAAAGGAAAGCCCGAAAAAACTAGTCTTTAAAAGCGAAATCCTCTTTATATGCTATTTTGTAAGTTTATAATAATCAAATGTTTTTGGTCTTTTATTGGATTTTTAATAAATAGTGTTATTTTTACACTTATAAGTATTTCCAAATACTTCACTTTACTAATCAACCAAAAAATACCACACACATGAGAATTTTTCTAACGAGTCTTCTGCTCTTTTCTTTTTCAAATTTACTGCAATCACAGACCATATCAGCAGTAAGTCCGGATAAAAACATACAACTTGAAGTGTCTGTAAATAATGGAACTGCCTCCTATTCTATTTCCTATCAAAAGGAAGTTTTTTTAGATCCATCGCCATTAGGGCTTCATAGTACTGTTGGTGACTTTACACAAGGATTAAAGCTAATTAACAATACTTCAAAAACTATAAAAGAATCTTATAATTTAAACCGTTCAAAAGTGAGTACGGTTGATTATAAGGCTAATGAATTAATTTGCACTTTTACGAATGCTGCAAACGATACGATTCAAATTATCTTTAGAATCACAAACAGAGATGTCGCTTTTAGTTATCTGATTCCTAAAAACAAAAATCTTAGCGATTGTACTATCGATAAAGAAATAACTGGTTTTAAACTTCCAAAAGGAACTACGACTTTTATTACGCCTCAAGCACCACCATTAACAGGTTGGGAAAAAACAAAACCATCTTATGAAGAAGAATATACCAAAGAGGAACCTGTAGCAACAAAATCACAATATGGATTGGGTTTTACTTTTCCGGCTTTATTTCATTTAGGTGAAAAAGGATGGTTATTGCTTTCAGAAACCGGAGTTGGAGGCAATTATGTCGGCACCCGACTGAGTGATGCAAATGCTGAAGGAGTTTATACGGTTACTTTTCCGCAGGAAGGTGAAAATAAAAGCATGGGGCCTGTAACGGCGACTGCTACTTTACCTATGCAAACTTCCTGGAAAACAATTACACTTGGAAAAACATTGAAACCCATAGTAGAATCTACTGCTTCGACAGATGTTGTAAAACCGCTTGTAAAAACTTCTAAAGTATTTAATGCCGGACGTGCAAGCTGGAGTTGGATTGTATGGCAGGATGAAAGTTGCAATTATGCCGATCAGAAAACTTTTATTGATCTTGCTGCAGATATGAAATGCGAGTTTATTTTAATCGATGCCATGTGGGATGTTAATATTGGGAAAGAAAAAACAATTGAACTGGTAAATTATGCCAAGTCTAAAAATGTTGATGTGCTGCTTTGGTATAATTCTAACGGAAACTGGAACAATGCACCACAAACGCCAAAAGACAAAATGAATACTCCGGAAGCCAGACGCAAAGAGATGCAATGGCTACAGCAAATTGGGGTAAAAGGTTTAAAAGTAGATTTTTTTGGCGGTGATAAACAGGTTACGATGAAACTTTATCATGATATACTGGTTGATGCTGCAGAATTTGGATTGTGCATCAATTTTCATGGCGCAACCCTTCCCCGCGGATGGGAAAGAATGTATCCTAATTATATGACGAGTGAAGCGGTTCTGGCTTCTGAAAATCTGGTTTTTCAACAGGATTTTAGTGATCGTTATCCGGTAACGGCAACGTTATATCCTTTTACCAGAAATGCAGTCAGTGCAATGGATTTTGGTCCGGTTTTCCTGAACAAACGCCTGCACCGTGATCCGGATAAAGGAACAATAAGAAAAACTACTGATGCTTTTGAAATGGCAACGGCGGTGGTATTCTTTTCTCCGATTCAACATTGGGGTTTAACTCCTCAAAATCTGACAGAGAAGCCTGCTTACTTGCTAGATTATTTAAGAAATATACCAACGGTTTGTGATGAAACGGTATTTATAGACGGTTATCCGGGTAAATACTGCGTGATTGCCCGTCGAAAAAACACAAAATGGTACATTGCTGCAATTAATGGTGAAAATAAAGTAAAAGAAATTACGGTGAATTTACCAATGTTGAAGGGCAAACAAATTTCGGTTATTGCTGATGGTGAAGGCGCTGAATCAAAATTCAGTTCAGAAAAAATTACCAATAATGCAGTCGCTTTGAAGCTTTCAGCAAATGGCGGAACTGTATTATTTATACCTTAAAAGTATATTTTTAAACTTAGTTATTTATTTTTAGTACACCAAAAACTTGTTGGTTGAAATTATTTTAAACTTCCGGATCGGGATCAGGTTACGCAAAGTACGCGAAGTTTTTTAAGTATTATTAAAATGAAAAAGTTCGCAAAGCATTGTGTAGATAAAGCTTTGCGTACTTACTTTATAGATTCTGATTAGTCTTCAAATAAAAATACCTTAGCGAACTCTGCGTAATTTTTTAAGCACCACCATGAAAACATACAAGCAATTATTTTTTTACCTGATGAAGGCAATTTAATTTAACATAACACATTAGATTTAATAATTCCCTAAGAAAAAATAGATTTAAAGTTTTTACATTTGAGTAATAATTTAAATATCTAAAAAAAAATGGCCTTAATAGATGCACTAAAGTGGCGTTATGCTACAAAAAAAATGAACGGACAAGTTGTGCCGCAAGAGAAACTGGATTACATTCTTGAAGCTGCAAAACTGGCTCCTTCTTCTTCTGGATTACAGCCTTACAAGGTTTTTGTAATTACTAATAAAGAGGTAAAAGAAAAACTAAGAGCGGTAAGTTTTGATCAAAGTCAGGTTACTGATGCTTCTCACGTTTTGGTTTGGGCAGCATGGGATGGTTATACTTTAGATAAAATTTCTGCTGTATTTAATAAAACAATTGCTGAAAGAGGTATTCCTGCTACTGCAATGGATGATTACAAAAAAACACTTTGGGGAATGTATGAGCCGTTAGGTCAGGAATGGCATGCTAATCACTCTGCAAAACAAGCTTATATTTCGTTTGGTATGGCAATCGCTGCCGCTGCTGAACAAAAAGTAGATACAACGCCAATGGAAGGTTTTATTCCTGCTGAAGTTGACAAATTATTAGGTTTAAGCGAACTTGGTCTTAAAAGTGTTTTACTATTACCTCTTGGTTATAGAGATGAAGCAAACGACTGGTTGGTAAACATGAAGAAAGTAAGAACTTCGCAAGACGAATTTATTATTGAAATTAAGTAAATCATTCGAAAACAGATTTACAACTGTTTAATATAGAGAGGGACTTTTGGTCCCTCTTTTTATTTTAATGCAATAAACTTTTTGTATATTTTTGATTCTTTAAATCAATAATTATATATTTTTAGTAAGATTAAGAATAGTTCCATAAGCTGCGGCGGCTTTATGAACTTGTACCAGCCAATCTTCGGCAGCATTGTCATCTGCTCCGTCTGAGATGTATTTTAGACATAAAAAAGGAATATTCTCTTTCATTGCAATCATCGCCAGTACATACGATTCCATATCCACTACATTATATAAAACGGTAGAATGTCCCATTTCAAAACTATCTCCGGTTCCGCAAATTCCTTCCTTCAGACCTTCTAATTTTAAACCATATTCTAAAACCGGTGGCAAACCAGATAAAGGTGTTTCGTATTGTGCGTACCCTAATGCCTGAACATCCATGTCTCTTTGTATAAAACTGGTACAACAAATAACGTCACCTTTCTGAAAAAAATTACTTCCGGCAGATCCAAGATTTACAATTAGGGAAGGTTTTTTATGCTGTATAGCCTTAGAAAGTTCATAAGCTGCATTTACTTTTCCGATTCCTGTTATCAGGGTATTACAATGTCCAAAAACATCGGCCGCTTCAGATTCCAGTGCAAATGAAAATAAGACGTTTTCTAATGGAAATGAAAGTTCCGGATTTATTTTAATCATGGTTTATTTTACTTTTTGAAATGCAAAAATAGAATTAATTAAGGTTCTATGCATAAAAAAGGGCTGTCCTTTTGAGACAGCCTCTTTTACAGTAAATTAAAAAAAAATATTATAAACTAACCCGTTGGGTGAAATTACATTTGAAAATGCTCCTTTTAATAAAATAGCACGCGGATAAAACGGATTTACTTCGTAAAAACGCGGACAAAAACAGATTTTTTTTTAATTCTTTATACAAATCCGTTTTTGTCCGCGTTTTCGTGATAACGAATCTGTCTAATCCGCGTCAAAATTTATACTATTTTAATTTCACCCAACAGGTTATAAACTATTAATTTTTCGGATCAACACTTAATGCTGGCAGTGTCAATTGCTTACTATTTAATAATTGTTTAGCTTGTTCGATGGTTCTATATCTTCCAATTTCCATTGGTCCGCCATAAGAACCACTTTGTTGTGGTCTTGGAGGATTTGCAGCATAAGTTTTCATCAGCTCAAGAATGACCTGATCGAAAATTACCATTGTCCATGTTTTCTCTGTAAAACTGTTCATAAATAAATCGTAACGTTCCTGAGGGTCCTGCCATAAATCATATACCGCAGGAACAGTTGCTACATAAGATTGATCGCCTCTCCAGCCCAACTGTTGTCCTGGCATATCGCTTCCTGCCTGTGCTCCATTGTCACCGCGTGTATTAAATACAGCTTTCCATTTTCCAATTCGAACGGCTCCCGGAGATAGTTCATTTTCTGTAAAATAAAACCATCTGTCACGAAGTGGCTTTCCTTTTTTAAACAAAACATTTGACATATCATAACTGTCAAAAACCATAGGTTTACCCTCTCTATCGTTTTTTGGCAGCTCAACTCCAGCAAGACTTGCAAAAGTTGCCATCAAATCTAAACCTCCAACAATATCATGACTTGTACTGCCAGCTTCAATTTGTCCAGGCCACCAGGCAATAGCTGGTACTCTGCTTCCTCCTTCTCTATCTGTTCCTTTAGATCCTCTAAACGGAGTATATCCAGAATCTGGATGAACGTCTTGCCAGGCGCCATTATCAACTGTATAAATCACGATTGTATTCTCTGCAATTCCAAGCTCACGAATTTTATCCATTATTCGACCAACGTTATAATCCATTTCTACAACTGCATCACCATATTTACTTTTTGCCGGAGATTTACCAACAAATTGTTTTGATGGTAAATTTGGCTGATGGTTCTTTGCAAAATTGATACACATAAAAAACGGATCTTTTGATTTGCCATATTCCTCAAGCTGTTTAAGGTTGTTATCTACCATATTTACATCCAGTTCGGCAATATTTTCTTCTGTTACAGGACCTGTATCACGGGCTGGCTTTCCCGCTTCTCCTTCAAGAATACCTTTTGTTGCTTTTTTTATATAAGCAGAAATTTCAGGAGCCATATCGGGATTCCATGACGGAAAACAATACGTATAGGCATTTAAATGATACAATACCACATTTTGCATTTTATCAAAACCATGAGCTATGGGCATAGCAAAATCAGCTTCTCCCAAATGCCATTTTCCTGAAAAATAAGTCTTGTAATTGGCTTTTTTTAATATAGATGCTAAAGTCCATTCTGCTGCAGGAAGTCCACCCCCTTCACCCTGAAAAGCTACTGTAGTCATACCGCTTCGGTTTGGAATACGCCCTGTAATCATTGCTGCTCTTCCTGGCGTACAACTAGGTTGTCCGTAAAACTCCCAGAACTGCATACCTTCTTTAGCCATTTTATCTAAATTTGGTGTTGGCATTCCTCGACCAACTCCACCTCCATACACTCCTAAATCTCCCCAGCCAGTGTCATCCGAAATAACCATAATGATGTTTGGTTTCTTTTTGGTCTGGGCATAATTTACAGAAAATGCAAAAAGCATTAGCCCAAACAGTAATAACGATACGTTTTTCTTGTTCATAATAAAGTTTTTTATTTGTTTAAGTAAAATCTTAATACGTTTCATTTTTAAAAGCTAATGAGTTAAAAATGAAGCGCATGTGGTACTTATAAAATTAGAAAAGAGAAGTGAGTACTTTATATAAAACAGGTTGCAACTTTAAATATGAAACGGATTTTAAATTCAATTTTTACCTTTTAAGATAAAAAACAAAGCATAAAAAGTTTATTTTCAAATAAAAAACAACAGCATTAAAAAATAAAAACTTCTACACAAAAAAACATCCAAAACAAACTGATTACAAACTAGTTACCTATTTATTCCGTTTTTTAAATTAAACTAAAATCAGGCTATTAATTCTCTTATTCAATACTATTTTCTATGGCGTAATGAACAATTACCCTAAAACAACATTCTTAAAACTTTTAAGGATATTTTTTAAGAATATCATTTTTTAATAATTGAATTTTGTTGTTTCATTTTAGAATTTGAAACATCAAATACAAAAAATGAACGCTTTCTTTCTTTAACTTTGAGTTACCCTCCCCCTTATCCAAATCAACAAACCTGCAAATTAAATGTTCATCGTAATTATTAATTAAAGGTGGTTATTTAATTATTCGACCCCACCTTTCATATCCTGATTGCTTATGGTCCAAGTTTACCTTTCTTCGCCGATCTTTAATTTTGCTAAAAAACTGTTCGTTCTTACTATTATATTGTTTTTAACTACTACAAAGTTAAATGCACAGAACTGTACAGTAAATGCAGGAGTACTAAACGTTACAATTTGCGAAACGGATGCTTTAGTACTTACAGGTAATAATCCCGCTCCTATTATAGGTACGGTTTTATGGACACAAATTTCGGGTCCTGCTGTTACCATTAATTCCCCAACGAGTTCCAGTACTACAATATCTGGTTATACTGGAGGAAATACCTATATTTTTAGATATAGTGCTACTTGTGGTGACGGAATCTCCTCTTATCAGGATAAAGTGGTCAATGTAAAACCAATTACACAAGCAAGTGCAGGCGGAAACATAGCCAGTTGCCCTAACAATAACGGAACATTAACTATAACAGGAAATGCACCTCATAATACGGGTGAAATTGCCCATTGGGAAATTGTTGGAAATAATGATGCCGGAGTTGTAATTAATTTTCCGGACTTACCTACCTCAACAATAACACTTCCCGTTAACAAATGCGGGGTGAGTACTTTACAATGGGTTATCGAAGGTCCTGAATTTGCACCAGGACAACGTTGCAGAACTACATCACAGATTACCGTAACCAACTATGGTGGTGTTAAACCAGTTACCGCAGGACCAGACCAGACTTTAAGTAATTGTTATACCACAACTCAAAGTACTAACCTGCTTGGTAGTTATGGAGGCTGCGGCCTTAATGGACAAAATGGACAATGGACTTTTGTTAGTGGACCAAATACACCAACAATAGCGAATGCAAATGCAAATAATACGGGAATTTCTAATCTGATTGAAGGTACTTACACATTCAGATGGACTGTTACTGGTCCTTGTGCTTCCGGAAATGATCTGGTTTCAATTATTGTTCCGCCAGCAACGCAGGATGTTACAAGCTTGCCTGGTGGTGATGAATTTATTAATTTTTGTGATAATACAATTAATCAGGTAACCCTTGTGGCACAAACGCCGCTATATGCTGGTGAAACTGTAAAATGGACACAAGTATCTGGAGGTTCGGCAACAATTGTTTCCCCTGATAATCCAACTACATTAGTAACTGGTATTTCTGATGCCGGAGATCCGTATAGATTTCGCTATACTTTGACCAATAGCAACACAGGTTGTGTGTTTATCAAAGATTATATAGTACAATATAATGGCCCAACACGAACTATTGTAGCAAATAATGGTAATGATATTACCGGAAGTTGTAATGCTACGGTATTTACAATTCCGCTTGCCGTAACTGGAACAGGAATCAATCAGTATAGAATTGTGAGTGGCCCGGACAGTTCTCCATTAGGTCCTTTTCCTACTGCTATACAAAATGTAGGAGATTCCGTTACCTTGACACTTACCGCTCCTGGAGATTATACTGTAGAATTTATTCGAAGTCAAAACGGTAATCTTACCGTAGCTTGTGATTACGGTTATGATACGATAAATATTCTGGTTTCCGGTGAACCAACACCATCAAACGCAGGAACCGATGTAAGTTTACCTTGCGGAGACACAACAACAATACTATCCGGTGTTAGCACAGATGATGGAATGCATTTCTGGAGTCAGCTAAGCGGACCAAATGAGGCTGTAATTGCCGATGTTTTTGCTATAGACACACAAGTTTCAGGGCTTATATCCGGAACTTATGTTTTTCAGTATATCACAAAAGGCGGCGGTGCTACGTGCGGTTTTTCTGTTTCTACAGTAACGGTATATGTTTCAAATAGTTCATTAGGCACTATAGATGCCGGACAAGATCAGGTGGTTTGTATAAATTCACAAGTAACTCTTGCTGCTGGTGCCACACTAAGTAGTGAAATAGGTGAATGGAGTCAAATTTCGGGACCTGATCCCATTACTTTTTCAAATAAAAATGATCCAAATGCAATTGCAACCGGATTTTTATCTGCTGCATCTTCTTATGAATTGCAGTGGACGGTTTCTTACCTGCATCCCGGACCTTCATGTGGAGGATCTTCCTCTGATAATGTAATTATTGCTACAAACAGTACAGTCGCTCCTTCAAACGCAAATGCCGGGCCCGATGCTTGTTATTCTTCCGGGACAAATTCCTTTAATCTTAGTGCTAATACACCAACTTTGACCGAAATTGGTTTGTGGACTGTTCAGCCTTCTGCCGGAGTTGTTTTTGCTGATGTAAGCGATCCAAATACTCTTGTAACCGTTCCCGGAAATGGGACTTATGTTTTTACCTGGTCAATTAACACAAGAATAAGATCTTGCGTGGGCAGTTCCAGTAATGTTTCAATCACAGTAGCAGATACGCCTCCTACTGCCAATGCAGGTCCCGATCAGCAAATTTGTGGCAACACGATAACAATGGCTGCAACACAAAGTGGCGGGGCAATAGGAACATGGACAAGAATTTCAGGAGTTGGTAGTTATACCATAAGTGATGAACATAATCCAAATGCCATTTTTACTTTTACTTATAGCGGTTATTACATATTTAGATGGACTGTAGATGCAAAAATTTGCGGACAGGCATTTGACGATATTGAATTAACAATCGGAATTCCGCCTAGTCCTGCTATAGCTGGCCCTGATCAGAATGTTTGTAATAATTCAAGCGTTACTATGGCCGGAAATACTTATGACAGCTTTTTTGAACTGGGACAATGGTCTGTTTTGACAGGAGCTCCGAATCAGCCTAACATTGTTAATCCTTCGAGCCCAACTACCGAAATTAATGGATTAATAGCGGGAACCTATACTTTTAGATGGACAATGACCGCAAAAAGTATCTTTTTATGCCCTGGAACTTTTGATGATGTGGTCGTTATAGTTGACCCAGCTGCTAATGCAGGACCCGATCAGACAGCTTGTGATGTGACGAGCGTTCAGCTTATGGCAAGTGCCAACTCAACCGGAGTATGGTCTCTTACAAGTACAACAGGCAATATTGACGATGTAGACATAACACAATCGCCATCCAACAGTTATATTGCAAATGCAACCGTCGTTCCCGGAGAAAGCTATGTATTTACTTTTACTACCAGTACTACAACATTTCCTGGTGGTGGCACTTGTCCAGGAACATCAGATTCTGTAAACGTGACCATCTACAGAGGCGCAAGTATTGATCCTAATGCCGGACCAGATCAATTATTATGTATTAGCGATGTCGCAGGATCAACTACTATGGCTGGAAATGGTAAACCAGTTGATGTTACTACCGCAGAATGGCGTTTTGTTTATCAGCCTGCCGGAAGTGTCGCTTCTATTACTACCCCATCAGATCCCTTAACGTCTGTTACAGGACTTACCATTCCCGGACTTTATATTCTGGAATGGGTTTTTGAAAGCGAAAGTTGCCGACCGCTTTCAGATGTGGTTCGTATAGAAATGAATGCGCCTCCAAGCACTGCAATTGCAGGACCCGACAATACTGTCGCTTGTCAGACCAGTTATAAAACAGAAGCCGTTCCGCCAGCAGTAGGTATCGGGACCTGGACAATTGCCTCTCAGCCTCCCGGAGGAGCTGCAGTAATCGATAGTCCAAACAGTCCGGTAACCACTTTATCCAACATAAACGTTTTAGGTACTTATACTTTAACTTGGACAGTGACTAATGGTCCTTTTACAAGTCCTTCTTCATGTCAGCCCTCTTCAGACAATGTCTCAATCACATTTAATGATGATCCACCATCAATAGCAAATGCAGGACCGGATCAGGAATTATGTGATGTTGATACTGTTACTATGAATGCTGTAGCAGTAACCTCAGGTTTAGGAACATGGACTAAAGTTTCAGGACCACCTGCTAACATTGCCTCACCAAATCTTGAAAACACTTTAATCCTGGGTCTTGTACCGGGGGTTTACGAATTTCTATGGACAGTAACAACACTAAATAATAACGGCTGTACTTCTACAGATTCTGTTATTGTAACCATATATGACAATCCCTCTACAGCAAATGCAGGTCCAAATCAGATTGTACCGCAGTTTAGCCCGGTAAATATGAATGCTGTCACTCCTGTAGTTGGTACGGGAGTCTGGACACAAGTTTCAGGACCAAGCACTGTAGGTTTTACAAATGAAACAAGCCCTACAACTGCTGTAACAGGAACTGTTGCCGGTATCTATACTTTGCAATGGACTGTTAGTAACGGAAATTGTCCCGTTTCAACAGACACTATGAATCTTACCATTCTTGCCGTTGCCGATCTTGAATTAACAAAATCTGTAACTCCAATGACAGGAAGTGCTGGTGATGTTGTAACCTTTAATATTCAGGTTTTTAACAACAACTCACAAGGCGGATCAGTTACCGCTACTGGTGTAGGAGTACGTGATTATATTCCGCTCGGATTTGCCCTCGTGGCCGGATCTGTTACCTCATCCGGGCAATACAATGTAGGTGATAATACCATTACGTGGTCTGACATCACAATTCCAAATGGCGCAATTTTAAATTTATCTTTTAAGGCCACAATCAGGTCTATAGGATCTTATGTCAATGTTGCCGAAGTTATTGCCTCAGATCAATTTGATCCCGATAGTACTCCAAATAACCAAAATGCCACCGAAGACGATCAGGACGATGCTTCTGTTGTTCTTGATGTGGCCGATTTATCACTTCAAAAATCAGTTTCTCCTGAAACAGTAAGTATCAATGACAATGTAATCTTCACCATTTCTGTTACCAACAGTGGGCCAAATAATGCTACCGGGGTTTCGGTTATCGATCAATTGCCGCCGGGATATACCTATGTAAGTGATAATGGTGGTGGTAAATATAACAAGACTACAGGTATATGGACGGTTGGAAATTTAAATAATGGTAATACTATTTCGCTACAGATCACAGCAAAAGTAAATGTTGCCACTCCAGCAAATTATGTCAATGTTGCCGAAATACGAACAGCAAATCAATTGGATCCCGACAGTACACCGGGTAACGGACTTCCTGAAGATGATCTGGACGATGCTGTTGTAAATCTGAAATCGGCTGATTTGGAACTCACAAAATCAGTTTTGCCAAACACTGCCGAAGCCGGACAGCAAGTACAATTTACACTTCACCTGGAAAATAAAGGCCCGGGGAATGCAACCGGAATTGGCGTTCAGGACGTCATTCCGGAAGGTTTTACCCTTATTCCGGGCTCGGTATCAAATAGTGGGTTTTATAATATAGCAAATGCTAATCTTACCTGGCAAAATCTGACTTTGGCAAATGGTGCTACTTTAGATTTAACCTTTAGAGCCACTGTAAATCCTTCCGGGACCTATCTCAATATTGCTCAGATAACTGCCAGTGACCTTCCCGATCCTGATAGTACGCCAAATAACGATGATGGCGATCAAAGTGAAGACGATGAGAGCAATGCTCCTTTTACCTTTATAGGTCCAACAGCAGATCTTTCATTAATTAAAAGAGTCGTAACTGGAAATACTTCTCCGGTAATTGGAAGCCAGATTTCTTTTGAACTTATTATTACCAATAGTGGCCCTAATAATACAAATAACGTTTTAATTAAAGATCTTTTACCATCCGGATATGAATTTGTAAATTACAGTTCATCAGCCGGTCTATACGAAAACACCTTTGGTATCTGGAATGTTGGTACAATTAATAGCGGAGTTTCAGAATCCCTTATCATTGATGTTAAGGTACTTCCAACAGGTAATTATCTCAATACCGCTCAGGTAACAGCAAGTAGTCTGCCTGATCCTGACAGTACGCCTGATAATGATGACGGAGATCAGAGCGAAGATGATGAAGATCGAGCCGAAACTACCCCTATTCAGCCTTCTGCCGATTTATCATTGACCAAAACAGTCAGTAATACAAGTGCAGTTGTAGGCTCCCTTGTCACGTTTAAAATTATTACTACCAATAGTGGCCCTCAGGATGCAGCGGGTGTTACTGTGACGGATTTATTGCCTTCCGGTTATACTTTCAGCAGTTTTAATGCAACAAGTGGTACTTACAACAGTACTACCGGTTTATGGTCATTAGACATTTTAAAAAGCACCGAATCCGAAACATTGCAAATTATCGCAATTATTAATGCTGCAGGAGATTACACCAACATTGCTGAGGTTACCAGTAGCGACACCCCAGATCCGGATTCAACACCAAATAACGGTGTAACAACTGAAGACGACTATGCAACAGCTTCAGTAACAGCAATTCAAATCGATTCATCGGCAGATTTATCACTAACCAAAACAGTTAGTAATGCAACGCCCCTTGTAGGCTCTGTAGTTACTTTTGAAGTTGTCGTGACCAATAATGGTCCACAAAATACAACCGGGGTAACTGTTACCGATTTAGTACCGGATGGATATACTTTTTCAACCTATAGAATTTCAACCGGAACTTACAATCCAACTACCGGATTATGGACAGTTGGCGACTTAGTTAATGGCAAATCAGAAACTTTACAGATTACCGCAATTGTAAATCTTACAGGTAATTACACCAATATTGCTGAGGTAACTGCAAGTGATATGCCCGATCCTGATTCAACACCAAATAATGGTATTCCAACCGAAGATGATTATGCATCAGTTACAACAACGCCAAATCCACAATCTGCTGATTTATCATTGACCAAAACAGTAAATAATACAACTCCTTTAACAGCATCAACAGTAATTTTTGAAATTGTGGTTACTAATAATGGTCCACAAAATACAACCGGAGTTGAGGTAACAGATTTACTACCTTCAGGGTACACTTTTAGTAGTTATAGTACAACTAAAGGAACTTATAACAGTGCTACAGGCAAATGGAATGTGGGTTCATTGCTTAATGGCGATTCTCAGGTTTTACAGCTATCGGTAATCGTAAACCCAACAGGAATTTATCAAAATACGGCCGAAGTAACTGCAAGTGCGCTTCCTGATCCAAACTCAACACCTGGAAACGGAGTCATTACAGAAAATGATTATGCCGCAATTACACCGGTACCTCGCGAACTTGCTGCTGACTTGTCATTAACCAAAACAGTAAATAATGCAACTCCGTTAATTGGTACTCCGGTAACTTTCGAAATAATCATTACCAATAATGGACCTCAAAATACAACAGGAGTCGAAGTTACAGATTTGCTTCCGTCAGGATATACCTATTCTAATTTTACGGCCACAAAAGGAACTTATAATAGTACAACCGGAAAATGGACGATTGGATCTTTACTAAATGGTGATTCTCAAACCCTTCAGTTAATTGGTATTGTCAATGCGACCGGAAACTATAACAATACGACAGAGGTTACTGCAAGTGATCTCACCGATCCAAATTCAACGCCAAATAACGGTGTAACAACAGAAAATGATTATGCTGCTGTAACCACTACCCCAACAGCACCTGTAGCCGATTTATCTCTAACTAAAGCATTAGTAAACAGCAGTGTAAGCCCTGTTTTTGGGGCTACAGTCACTTTTAAAATAGAAGTCAAAAACGATGGACCACAAGCAGCAACCGGTGTAGAAGTTATAGATTTGCTTCCAAGCGGCTTTAATTATGTAGTTTACAGTTCGACAACAGGTACTTATATTGCTGCAACAGGAATTTGGACCATAGGAACTATACCAAGCGGAGCCTCAGAATCTTTATTAGTATCTGCATTGGTTAATAATTTCGGAGATTATAGAAATATTGCTGAAGTATACAAATCAAATGAATTTGACCCCGATTCCACCCCAAATAATGGTGTGGTTGGTGAAGACGATATGGGATCTATTTTCTTAACTCCAGTATCTGCAATAGCTGATCTTTCGATTGATAAAAAGGTAGTTAATAACAATTTAACTCCAGATGTAGGCTCGCTGATAACATTTTCAGTTACAGTAACCAATTCAGGTCCAGATAATGCTACGGGTGTTGTGGTTAAAGACATTTTACCTTCCGGTTATGACTTTGTTTTCTATAATGCTTCATCCGGAAGTTATAATAGTATTACAGGCGAATGGGTTCCCGGAATTATACTAGCCGGCACAAGTGATACCATGCTGATAAATGCATTTGTAAAAGGACCAACCGGAGCACCGGATGAATACTTAAATATTGCTGAAGTAATGCAATCTGATCAGGACGATCCGGATAGTACGCCCGGAAACGGAATTACAACCGAAGATGATTATGATAGTATCGCTGTTACTCCAGTTATTGTTCAGGCCGATTTGTCTCTTAAAAAAGAAATTATCACCGGAAATACCACTAATGATGTAGGCAGCAATGTTGTCTTCGAAATAACCGTTACCAATGATGGTCCCGGAAATGCCAGTGGTGTAAGAGTAAAAGATTTACTTCCTGCCGGATTTACCTATCTCACCTATACGGCAACCAGCGGTGTATACAACAATGTGACAGGAATATGGGCCACCGGAATCGTTAACAGCGGAAACACACAAACATTACAAATCTATACCCGAGTTAATCCGCCTTCTGGTGTGGCTAACGAATATTTGAATGTCACCGAAATAACTGCCAGTAACCTTCCCGATCCTGACAGTACTCCGGATAATGGTGTTACGACAGAAGATGATTACGACAGCATTCAGATTAACGTAAATATTGCCGATTTAAGTCTGGAAAAAACAGTGAGCAACAAAAATGCAAACGTTGGTGAAGTAGTCACCTTTACGCTTCAAATTGGAAATGAAGGTCCGGGCGCGGCAACCGGCGTGGCCATTGAAGATTTGATCCCGCTTGGATATAAAAATATATCTAACATCGATAATGGAGGAATTTTTAGCAGCAATACGATAAGATGGGTTAATCTCAACGTACCCGTAGGCGGAATTACCTTAACGTATCAGGCAACTGTTGTTGATCCGCATGGATTGGATAGCTACGATTATTTAAATATTGCTCAGGTTACTGCAAGCAATCAGTTTGATCCTGACAGTACACCAAATAACGATAACGGAGATCAGAGTGAAGATGATGAAGATTCAGAATTCATAAACATTCCATCGACTGATATTGCCATAAACAAAGAAGTAGATCAGACCGATGTTCCAATGGGTGCCGAAGTAATCTTTACCATAACAGCAGAAAATCTCGGAAGCCTCACTGCTACAAATGTAGAAGTACAAGATCTATTGCCAAAAGGATATACATTAACTACTTATACCGTTACATCGGGAGTTTACAACGGAAAAACGGGACTTTGGACCATTCCAAACATCAACGGAAAAAGTGTTCAAACCTTAGTCCTTAACACCAAAGTAGTTGATTTTAATGATTATCTCAATACGGCACATCTTGTAAAACTGGATCAGATAGACACCAATGCATCAAACAATCAGGACAGCGCGACAGTCAAACCAAATTGTTTGAAAATCTATAATGAGTTTTCTCCAAACGATGATGGTCAAAATGATACTTTCTACATCGACTGTATTACACAATACCCTGACAACCAACTGCAAATATTTAACCGTTGGGGTAATATAGTGTATTATAAAAAAGGCTATGACAACACCTGGGACGGTAAAGCAGAAGGATCTGCAAAAACACTCCCTGAGGGTACATACTACTATATTCTTGATCTCGGCGATGGTTCTAAAAAAACCTCTGGATGGGTTTACTTAAAATAAAAAAAAGGAATAACCAAAAAAGAATTGGCTATGATTAAAAATATAAAAAAGATTTTCGCAACAATCGCCATACTTTCTGTATGCGGAGCATTCGCACAGCAAGAACCTCAGTACACGCAGTATATGTATAATACAATGACTGTAAACTCTGCTTATGCCGGCTCGTTAGGACATTTAACAATTACCGGACTGTACAGAACACAGTGGGTTGGCCTCGATGGAGCTCCAAAAACACAATCGTTTACACTGGATACCCCAGTAGGAAAAAACGTGGGACTTGGTTTATCTGTAGTCAGCGAAGAAATAGGTCCATCTGAGGAACAATATATCGATGCCAACTTCTCCTATACCATTCCATCCGGAGAAACGCATAAACTTTCTTTTGGAGTAAAAGGTGGAGGAAGAGTCATCAATATCGACTGGACAAAAGGAAGCCACAGAGATCCGGATGTACAATTTCGTGAAAACATCACCAATAAATTTCTTCCTGTTGTGGGAGCAGGTTTATACTGGCATGGCGAAAGAGATTATATCGGATTATCGATCCCGAATTTCATGACCAGAGAGCGTTACAATTATGATGATATTGCCGATGATCTGGTTAACGAACGTATGCATCTCTATCTTATTGGAGGAATTGTATTTGATCTATCAGCTCATACTAAATTCAAACCGGCTGTTATGCTTAAATATGTAGCAGGAGCGCCTTTAATTGCCGATTTTTCAGCCAATTTCATGTTCAACAATTGTTTTACTCTTGGAGCATCCTATCGTACTTCAGATTCTGTAAGCGGATTGGCATCTTTACAAATTTCACCCCAATTTATGGTCGGTTATGCGTATGATTACACCACAACAGAATTACAGAATTATAACAGTGGTACACACGAAATTGTACTTCGTTTTGAATTAGTATCACGCAAAAAAGGCCTAAAATCACCAAGATTCTTTTAATACTGTATTTATGAAAAGAAGAATTACTATACTCATACTGCTGACTATACAACTGGTATATTCTCAGACAAAAAACAAAGCTGCAGATGCCTTGTTTGATAAAATGTACTACATCGATGCGGCAAAATCCTACGAGATGTCGATAAAAAATGGTGAGACCTCCAAGGAACTTTTGCAACGTATTGGCGATGCTTACTACTTTAATACACAAATGCGAAATGCCAGCAAATGGTACGGAAAACTAGTTGCAGAATATCCTGATCAGGTTTCCTCCGAATATTATTTCCGATATGCACAGTCCTTACAAGGAATTGAAAACTATGAACTGGCAAAAAAATGGATGGTTAACTTTTCAGAGAAAAAAAAATCGACCGATTCCCGTGCTCAGAATTTTTCTTTAAAAAATGTAACACTGGAAGATATCGAAAGAATCAAACCACAATTTTTACTGGAAAATCTGGAAATCAACTCCGCTTATTCCGATTTTGGACCTATGTTTTACAAAGGCAATCTGGTCTACTCTACCACTTCTGATTCCTCTTATGTAAAAACAGCAAAATATGGCTGGAACGATCAGCCGTATTTAAATTTACAACTCGGACAAATAAGTCCAACACAAACCAATGTTACTTTTAAGGAACGTTTTGCCAAAGAAATCACCACACAATATCATGAAGCCTGTGTGGCATTTTCTCCAGATGAAAAAACGATTTATTTTACCCGAAACAATTATAACGGAAAACTAAAAAGAGACACCAAAGGCGTTAATAATTTAAAACTCTATACAGCCAAAGCAACAGAAAACAGTAACGGAACTGTAAAATGGGGTAATGTAAAAGAACTTCCTTTCAACAGCGATAATTATTCTGTCGGTCAGCCTTCAATAAGCAAAGACGGGAAAAAGTTATACTTTGTTTCTGATATGCCGGGAACAATTGGCTCAACAGATATTTTTGTGGTCGATATTTTGGGCGAAGATCAATATTCAACTCCTAAAAATTTGGGCGAAAAAGTAAATACAAGTGGGCGTGAAATGTTTCCGTTCATCACCGATCAGGCTTTATATTTTTCTTCTGACGGATTTCTGGGTCTTGGCGGACTTGATGTTTTTGAAAGCCGATTAACAGATGGTGTATTTGATGTTCCTTCTAATCTTGGCGCACCATTAAACAGCAATAGAGATGATTTTGGCTATATCGTAAACGAAGAAACCAATAAAGGATTTGTGTGTTCCAACAGAAAAACCGGAAAAGGCGACGATGATATTTATTCTTTCGAAAGAACCTGTGTTCAGTCAATTGAAGGTTATGTTTTTGATGCCGTTTCAAACAGCAAAATTCCCGGAGCTATTGTAACACTTAAAAACAATTCAAATCAAAAAATAGAGGAAACCGTTTCTAAAATTGATGGAAAATTTGAATTTACCGAACCTATCAGCTGCAATACTTCATATACCATCGAAGCTGTAAAAGATAACTTCAACACCGTTTCTAAACCAGTAGCAACCGCCTCTTTTTCCGGAATAACCCAAGTTCCCATCGGGCTTGACCCTGCCCTTATTGAGCGTAAAGACGGCCTTTTAAAAATCAAAATCGGAATTATATTATTTGACCTCAACAAATCCGATATTCGCTATGATGCAGCAATTGAGTTAAATAAAATCGTTTTATTAATGACCCAATACAAAACTATCACGATTAAAATTGAGTCCCACACCGATTCAAGAGCAAATGATCAGTACAATCTCGAATTATCCGATCGCAGAGCCAAAGCAACCAGAGACTATATTATTTCGCAGGGAATTGCTCCGGAACGAATTGAAAGTGCAATAGGTTATGGCGAAACCCAACTGCTCAACAACTGCTCAAACGGCGTACCTTGTACTGAAGCACAACATCAAATGAACAGACGAAGCGAATTTATTATTACCAAGATGCAATAGATTTTATTTCAAATTACTTTTTACAGAAACACGTTGGGTGAAACTATAATGTTTTCAACAAGTAAAAAACAATCGTTTCCCTGTTTTGATAAAAATGCATAATCCCGAAGCCTCGGGAAACGCAAAGTTCGCTAAGGCATTTTTATTCTGAGGCTAATCACAATCTATTATAAGTTCGCAAAGCTTTGTGAAGACAAAGCTTTGCGAACTTTATCATTTTAATGACTCTTAAAGAAACTTCGCGCACTTTGCGTAAAATCCTGGCATTCTCTGCGTTAAAATCAATACCAGACTTTTATTTTACCTGAGAAATAGCTTTTAACTATGTGCATCTAAAAATATTTAAACTTTACGCCATCATACTTGATGGAGTTTTTTTGCCTTCAAACTTTTTAATGAAAATAATCTTTTTTTTCACTAACTTGTTGTATAAATAATAATTAGCATTTTTTCCTGTTTAAAATAGACATACTTATACATTTCTGTAAAAGAATTCAATACCACTTCACTGAAGTAATTTTACTAAATACACTTCTTTTATTGTAATTAAAAATTAAAACTATGCGAGTATCCGTAACCCGAAAAAACATAAAATTCACCCCAGATTCAAGAAGAGTTGTTGCCCGCTATTTTATGAATGGTGATGAACGGACACAACAAATGGTAGGTCGTATTATGATATTGGATGAAAAGCAGGTACTAGTAACATTAGAACAAACACTTCGTGAATTTGCCAGACGTCATCGTAATATATCCTCTGTATTTTTAAAGCACTGCGAAAAAATAAAACCATTAATAGTGGCCATGCAAATTGATTATGATGCGATGTCTCTAAATCGAAAATTACTTATAGGATCTTATTGTACAATGGAATACGCCATTGAATCTGCCGCAATTTTTAATCCTTCAATAGTAGAAGATTTCGATCAATCGGGGCTTGGAGCGGGAGAAAAAAGAGTCATTATTTCTTTTCGCGCCACAGGTGAAGGTCATATTTCATCCATCGTTTTTAGAAGAGGAATACTCGACAAGAACAACGATTTGCAAATAATGAAAAATGGAAATCAGATCGATAAGGCCGAAATTGAACATAAAACCTTATTTAATAAAGACCGTTTTTTGACCAAATTGTACGAAATGCATACAACAGACAAATACATTGATCAGATTATGCAGGATCTGCCTGATGAGTTTGAGTTTGTTGTCTTAAAAAACATTGTAAATACAGCACTCAGCGATCCATCAATGCGTCAGGAAAGAAGAACCGCACTCGAAGAGATAATCTGGCTCGCCAACTCTTTTTATGATTTACAGTTCAACCATGATTCTGATATTACCGAACGTGTTATATTTCCAATCTCCGATTCTGAAAGTCGTGGTATAGAAGATGCCCGTTTCGTTCGTTTTACCGATGACGATGATTCTACCCGCGTAATGGCAACTTATACCGCCTATAACGGTCACGCCATATTACCAAAACTTATTTCAACCGAAGATTTTTATACCTTTAGAGTAATGCCTTTGCATGGTGCGGGCGCACAAAATAAAAATCTGGCACTATTTCCAAGAAAAATAAAAGGTAAATACGCCATGTTATCGCGAATCGACGGTGTAAACAATTACATCATGTATTCCGATCGCGTAACACAATGGAATACCCCTATTCTTTTACAGGAACCAAAATATCCATGGGAATTTACACAACTAGGAAACTGCGGATCGCCACTCTGGACAGAAGAAGGCTGGCTCGTAATTACACATGGCGTCGGCACAATGAGACGTTATTGCATCGGAGCCTCATTATTTGACCTCGATGATCCTTCCAAAGAAATCGGAAGACTTGAGGAACCTTTGCTTTCCCCATTAGAAGATGAAAGAGAAGGTTATGTTCCAAATGTTGTTTATTCCTGTGGAGCCATAATTCATAACAATAGTCTTGTATTGCCTTATGCTGTTTCTGATTATTCCTCTACTTATGCTGTAGTAGATATGACCGAACTTCTGGAAGCACTTAAAAAGAGTAAATAACATTCCCTAAGAATTAAAGAACAAAATATTCAATTGCCTCCAGTTTTAACTGGAGGTCTCAGTTATTATAGCATAAAAGGCTTTAGCCAAAATTCACTTTCAGCTAAAGCCTTTTTACATTTATTTTATTTTCCCTCTAATTAAAACTAAAGGCAACTCAAAAAATTAAATCTAAAGAATTACCAGCCTTTTACAGCACCGCCTTTAAACTCACGTTCTGCAGCCTGCTCCACTTCAGGAGATTGAAAAGCTTGTAAAAACTGTTTTACTTTCTCTTCATTTTTATTGTCTTCGCGGCTTACCACCAAATTTACATAAGGAGATTCTTTATCCTCTACAAACAAAGCATCACGCGACGGAACCAATCCAGCCTGAGAAGCAAATGTATTATTGATAATCGCAATTGAAACATTAGCATCATCAAGCGCACGAGGCAATTGAGGCGCTTCTAATTCTAATATTTTTAGATTTTTAGGATTACTTACAATATCAGTTACTTTAGGCAATAAACCAACTCCGGCTTTTAATTTCAATAAACCGTTTTTCTCCAAAAGCAATAGCGAGCGTCCACCGTTTGTTGGATCATTCGGAATAATAATCGTGCTTTCGTTTTTCAGTTCAGCAAGGCTTTTGATCTTTTTAGAATAACCCGCGATCGGATAAACAAACGTTTTACCAATAATTGCTAATTTATAACCACGTTGTTTAGACTGCTCATCCATGTAAGGTTTATGCTGAAAAGCATTAGCATCAATATCCCCCTGACTTAAAGCTTCGTTTGGAATTACATAATCATTGAAAGAAACCAATTCCACTTCCAATCCAAATTTTTCTTTTGCCACTTTCTTCGCTGCCTCAGCCACTTTTAATTCCGGTCCGGCCGCAACTCCCACTTTTATATGGTGCGGATCATTAGTTTTACTCTTCCCACAACTAACGACAATAAGCGATAAAGCTATAATTCCCGTCACTTTCAAAACATTTCGTTTCATATCTATACTTTTATTTAATTTTTTAAAATTTCACTTTCATCTTTCATCTTTCATCTTTCATCTTTCATCTTTCAACTTTCAACTTTCATCTTTCGACTTTCGACTTTCGACTTTCGACTAAACTACCTATGATCAAAATACTTCGACAAAGCATCTCCCGCAAACTGAATCAGGAATACCAAAACAACCAGTAAACCCAAAACCGAATTCATTGTCACGGCATCATAACCAATATATCCGTACTGATAGCCTACTTGACCCAATCCGCCTGCACCAACTGCACCACCCATTGCAGAATATCCAACAAGGGTAATTAACGTAATTGAAGCTGCATTGATTAAGGATGGCAAAGCCTCCGGAAGCAATACTTTGTATACAATTTGAAAAGGAGTTGCACCCAAAGCTCTTGCAGCTTCAATTAATCCAGAAGGTAAACCTAAAAGACTATTTTCAACCAAACGGGCAATAAACGGTGCTGCACCAATACTTAACGGAACCAAAGCTGCACTAACTCCAATTGAAGTTCCAACAATAGCACGTGTAAACGGAATCATCCAGACAATTAAGATGATGAATGGAATTGAACGGAAAACATTTACCAAAACCGATAAAGTTCGGTTTAAAACCGGTTGCTCTAATATTTGATTTTTTCTGGTAAGGAAAAGTAAAATTCCTGTTGGAAGACCAATTACAAAACCAAAAAAGCCCGATACAAAAGTCATAACGATGGTTTCCCATGTTCCTTTTAACAATAAATCTATAATAGAATCAGACATAACCTATAATTTCTGTTTTAATATGTTTTGAATTAAAATATTGAATCGCCGCAGCATAATTTTCGCGTTTACCTGATAATTCAATCAGCATTACACCAAAATTAACTTCCCCAGCCTGATCCATTTGAGCACTTACTATTTTGAAATCAGTATCAAAAAGTCTTGAAACTTCTGAAATTACAGGCTCGTTTACCGATTTCCCAGTCATTTCCAGTTTCAATAACGGATTCAGATTTCCGTTATCTTCCTTTTGTAATCTTTCCTGATAAACCGTTGGTACATCGATATGTAAAGAAGAAGAAATAAACTCTTTAGTCAATTCATGTTTCGGATCGGCAAAGATTTCGCCCACACTTCCCTGCTCTATTAATTTTCCGTGACTGATTACCGCCACTTCATCACAAATCGATTTTACCACTTCCATTTGATGCGTAATCAATAAAACAGTGATATTAAGACGTTTGTTAATGTCTTTCAATAAGTTCAGAATAGATCGTGTAGTTGCCGGATCCAGTGCACTTGTAGCTTCATCACATAATAGCACTTTTGGATTATTGGCCAAAGTTCTTGCAATCGCCACTCTTTGCTTTTGTCCGCCCGAAAGACTTGCCGGATAATCATTGGCTTTTTCTGCCAGACCAACCAATTGCAATAATTCTAAAACTCTGGTTTTGATTGCTGCTTTTGGAGTTCCTGCTAATTCTAACGGAAAAGCAACATTATCAAAAACGGTTCGGGATGAAAGCAGATTAAAATGCTGAAAAATCATTCCGATTTGTCTTCTTTCAATTGCCAGTTCTGCATTTGATAATTGCATTAATGCCTTACCATCTACAATAATTTCTCCCGAAGTAGGTCTTTCCAACAAATTGACACAACGAATTAAGGTACTTTTTCCAGCACCCGAAGTTCCGATAACACCAAAAATTTTCCCCGGAGGAACTCTAAGCGAGACATCAGATAAAGCAGCAACAATCCTGTCTTTCTGATGAAAAGTTTTGGTAACATTTTTTAATTCAATCATTTTCTTAATCAAGTTTAAAAACAAAAAAGCCTCTCAAACATTCATGAAAGGCTTTTTGAAATAAATAATATCATTTTATATACAAGCCAGATCAACGAATCTCATAATAGTATCACAACACATCATATTGCTGCTGTAATAATTCATCAATTTCTGGTTACTTTTCTTCATTGCGGTTGCAAATTTAAACAGTTAATTTCAATTTTAAGGTATAAATCCTTAAAACTTTTATTAACCTATCAAAATAATAGACTTCTATATTAAATATCTCGCTCTGAAGAACAATTATTAACTCCAAACCCGTTGGGTATAATTAAAATAGTATAAATTTTGATACGGATTAGACAGATTCGTTATCACGAAAGCGCGGACAAAAACGGATTTGTATAAAGAATTCAATAAAAAATCCGTTTTGTCCGCGTTTTTACGAAGTAAATCCGTTTTATCCGCGTGCTATTTTTTTCAAAGGAGCATTTTTTAAATGTAATTTCACCCAACGGGTTAACTTCAAATAAGTATTTATTCTAAAAAAAGACAATAAATACAGTTGTTTGATTGTTATATAAATACAGATACTCATGAGAAAATCAAAATAACAACGTATTAAAATCCACTATGAAAAAAATAGCTTTTATAATTCTACTTAGTGCCTCACTACAAGTATATGCGCAGAATGAACTTGATCCGAAGTTTAAGCCAATTCCGGCAAAAAAATCTCCTGTCAAGGAAGTAATTCCACCTGTAGAAGCTGCGCCTACTGTCAACCCGCCTGCGCCAGTTGCACCAGATCCGTTACAAATTAATCCCGAGGAACTATTTAGTAACCCTAATTTATATAAAAAAGACGCCAATGTTCCGGGTATATTTTACAGACGAAACCAATATCTAGGAGGCTTTAAAACAAAAACCATTGTTTCTACAGTTCGTTTTCGTGATGCCGCATTTGTTGATGGCGATAAAATAAAAATGTATGTGAATGATCAATTAATTGAACCGGAAGTTACATTGGACGGAGAATTTAAAGAATTCAAAATAAAATTAATCGATGGTAAAAATAAAATTGATTTTGAAGCTATAAATGAAGGTTTTGCATCGCCAAATACAGCACAATTTGAAGTTTATGATGACAAAGGAACCGTAATAACCTCAAGCCAATGGAATGTTGGTACCGGCTACAAAGCCACTATTATATTGTTTAAAGAATAATTAGACAAAAATAATCCACTCTGTTTTTCTTCATTTTTAAGAAAGATTAAACTTAAACCAAAAATCCCATTTCAGTATAGAAATGGGATTTTTTTTTTATAGATAAAATACATTTTAAGCTCCTCTAAAGCTATTTTTTATAAAATATTTTTTTTCTCATTAAACCAAATAAAATTAAATCAGTCTATATCGTACCTAAATCAAAATTTGGCAGAAGATTTCCAGTTTCATGAAAGTCCTAAGACCAAATTTAAAGTTATCGAAGATTTTACTTTTAATGAAATTATGTCAATTTGTGAGGCCTTTAGACATAGTCGCTTTTTTGTATTATCATTTTAGTTCTAAATATTTATTAAAAAGTTCAAAAGTGGATAAATTAAACATTCAAAGATTAAAAAGCACATTGGCTTATCTAAAAAGCAAACAACGAGAATTAAAAAAGGAAGAAACCAGCAATACCCGAACTCTTGAATCGATGATTAAATACCTCAAGAAAGATATGCTGGATCAGTTTAAACTGGGAGAATACGATATCTATATCAAAAACGAAATAAAAAACACCGATACCTTCATTAAAAGCGTACAAAACATAATTGATGAACACTGTATTGTTTCCTGATTCAATTTTCTGCTATTTTTAAATAGATTTGTTATTGTATTGCAAGCTAATTTTAGAAGTAATAACTTTCGGCTGTAATTTATAAGCAAAAAAATTATGACTTTCAGAAATGCAACCCTAAATGATTTAGCAATAATTAATGAAATTGAAAACCTTTGTTTTCCGCCAAATGAAGCCGCTACTTCAGAAACCTTGGCCAAGCGATTACAGGTTTTCCCTCAACACTTTTGGTTGATTGAAGATCAGAACAATACTATTGGTTTTATAAACGGAATGATAACCGACAATCGAACGATTGTGGATGAAATGTTTAAAAATGTAGATTTACATAATGAAAACGGAAAATGGCAGTCCGTTTTTGGACTAGCCACTTCTCCTAATTTTCAAAAAAAGGGTTATGCAGGCGAACTAATTAAGCATTTGATTGCTAAATCTAAATCTCAGAACCGTAAAGGCATCACACTTACCTGCAAGGATTATTTAGTTGCGTACTATGAAAAATTTGGTTTTATCGATCAAGGTATTTCAGCGTCTGTTTATGGCGGAGAAGTATGGCATGATATGGTAATAGAATTCTAAATTCTCATTTACAAAACCTTATTTTTTATCAATTTTATAAAGTCGCCCACCATCGGTTACGGCATATAATGCGCCATCAATTCCCTGGGTAATATCTCTGAATCGTTGATTTTCTGACGATAGCAGTCTTTCTTCACCAACAACTTTATTATTAGAGATTGCCAAACGCACGATATGCATTCCGCTCAAAGCGCCAATAAACAAGTTATTTTCCCATTCAGGAACGCGATTTCCCGTATAAAAAGTCATTCCGCTTGGTGAAACTACAGGATCCCAGTAATAAACCGGCTGCTCCAAACCACTTTGTTGCTGAATTCCCGCTCCTACTTTCTCCCCGCTATATTCAATTCCATACGTAATAGTTGGCCAACCGTAATTTAATCCGGCTTGTAAACGATTTATTTCATCACCACCACGAGGTCCGTGTTCGCTTTCCCAAATTTCGCCTGAAGGAGAAAGCGCCAATCCCTGCGGATTTCTGTGTCCAATACTGTATAACTCAGGCAATGCCCCAGATGCGGTAAATACAGGATTTCCTGCGGCAGCTTGCCCTTCTTTGGTAATTCTGATTACTTTACCAAGCCCTGCTGAAATAGATTGTGCCAAAGGTCTTGTTTCTAAAACAGATCGTTCTCCAGTACTTACAATAAGATTTCCGGTTTTATCAAATAGAATACGTCCGCCATAATGCAATTCACTTGGGTTAGCCGGTTTTGCGCGATAAATCACTGTTGCTCCTTCTATTGTTTTTTCATCGATTGAAAGTCTTCCTTTTGCAACAGCGGTATTATTTCCGCCAGTAGTTGCTTCTGCAAAAACCCAGTAAATCATTTTGTTGGAGGCAAAATCCGGATCCAGACATAAACCCAACAATCCGCCCTGACCACCAGGATTAACAGCAGGAATTCCGGTAATTGGACTGCTCACCACGCCTGCAGTGGTTACAATACGCATTTGTCCGGTTTTTTCGGTTATTAGAAGTCTTCCGTCTGGCAAACTTTTTACTCCCCACGGATTTGATAAACTACTTGTAACTATTACGGATTGATATTCTGTATTGGTTTTGACCCCATTAATACGGGTTTGTCCTGCAAACGCAGGTTTATAAGCCGAATTTGGTGCATTGGTTTCTACTGGATCTGTAGTGGTTCCCGGATCAGCAGGAACATCTTTATCATTTGAACAACCATTAAATGTAAATAAAGCGGTTGCAATTACGGTAAGGCAGGTTAAACTTTTCATATTCAAAGATTTATATTAAAAAATTACTAATTTGGATTCTATAAATATCCGAAATTCTGTCTGTAAAATTTTACATAATTCCCATGTTGCACTATTGTAATTTACAAACCATCAAATAATTACAAAAAAAAAACAGCCTATGAGCTGTTTTTTGGATTGGTAGTTATAAAGTGCTTTTTAGCTAGCTAATTTTTGATTGTATAATTTAAAAGGCAAATGGTATTTGGTTTTAAATAATTTCGGGAGATTTCGTGTTGCCAAACCGGCTGCAGAAGCGAATTCTGAAAAACTCATTTGCGTAATCTTTTTAATCTCATTGATTTGTTTTTGTGTAAAAACCATAACAGGATCAAAGGTTTTCAGGTAATTGTAACTATGTTGCGCTAACTCCATTTCCATGATATTTTTCAAAATGGTTTTCTTTGTCAAAGTGGCTGTAATCCCTTTCTGTGCAACGGTTTTGTATTCCTGAAGCTTCTCTGAAATTCGTGAATTTTCTTTTCCCACATAAATGTAATTTCCGGAATCATTCGTAAATCTCTTCTTAACTTCTGCTGCTAACTCTGTGTTTTTATTTTGTGCCGTTTGCGTTGTTGGCATTCCCAGTAAAGTAAACTGAATACGTTTATGACTTTCAAAGTACAAAACACTATTAACAACAGACGAATTACTCAAAATCGCTGTCTGACTTTTTTTAAGACTTTTTTTCTCTCCGCTGACACCAAAAGTATGCGTGATATTTCCGCTTTCACAATACACAAAAAACACAGGCGCTGAATGAAACGACTCGATACTTAAACTCACATCCAGATGAAAAACAAGATCAAAATGCATGAAAACGATTTTATCATCAAAACGAGTTCCTTTTATAGAACCTTTTGTCCATCTGGATTTAATATCCAAGCTGTAATCATTATTTTCTGCCGTAAGTTTTCCGCTAAAACTATCTTTCAAATCGTTAAAAACGGCATCAATTCCTCCTGTATTTATGTAAAGTTTTTTCATTTTGATGTGATTTAGAAAACTTGTTTGTACTTAATCAGTTTATAGAAAATGAGTTTTACTTTTTTACCTCATTTTGCATAACCCAAATTTCGTACTTATTGTAAATCAAACTCTTATACAATTTCAGTTAGAACTTTCATAATTTTTATTTAAGGGACTAAGGCTCTAAGGTGCTAAGCCTCTAAAGCTATTACTTTAAATACTTTTTTAATTTTAGTTAAGATTTTAAGGCTTAAAAGTACTTTTATTAGATGTGCAAAAACTCAAAGCTTAGCTACTTAGAACCTTAGTGCCTTAGAATCTTAGGACCTTAGAACAAAAAAAACAGCCGCCTCAGATTAAATCTGAAACGACTGCTCCTCAGCAAAATAAAAATACCTATCTATTTTATCTTAAGTAAGTTCATTGATGTCGGCGTTTTTAGAATAGTTTTTCTTCGGAATATCTTTAAAAAACTCCGCTTCTTCTAAATCTGCTGTTGGACCATAGCCTATAAGGTGAGTTCCCTTTTTCTGATCTTTGGTTTCGATAACATATAAAATAGACATATCATCAGGATCGCTCATTCCCTCATATCTATGATGTGCTACAATATAGATTTCGTCAGGTTGATAAGCATATTTTGAATCAGAATCTATCAGGCAGCCATTTTCAAATAAATAATTGGTTGTATAGCCTTCATCCTGATATTTCTGTATATAATCGGTTTCGTGTTTTTGTTCTTTTTTCATGATCTCAAATTTGAATTAAGAATTGTTTCAATCTTGTTTTATCAAATTTCATCATAGCATGCAAATAAAATTAACTCTATTAATTATAAAATTACCTCATTCAAAAAAGTGCTTTTTCAATCCTGAAAAAAATTATTAATTTTATTTTTCAGTGAGATACAATACAAAAAGTACTATATTTAATACATAAAATTTAGTTTTCCAACTCAGCAAAAAACGAATTTTAATGAACCATACAAATTACAATTTTCTTTCTAAGGGAGGCGAAATGGGTGCCCTGACACGCGCCAAAGACTGGAGCAAAACTCCTGTTGGACCGGTAGAAACATGGCCGCAAAGTTTACGCACCACTCTTGGAATTCTATTAAACTCCAAATTCCCCATGTTTTTATTCTGGGGTCCCGAACATATTTGCTTTTACAACGATGCCTATAGACCAAGTCTTGGAAATAACGGAAAACACCCTGAAATTTTAGGCCAAAAAGGTGCAGAATACTGGCCGGAAATCTGGGAATTTATCGGACCTCTTATCGATCAGGTTTTAACCGAAGGCGAAGCCACCTGGCATGAAGACCAGTTAGTGCCCATTTACAGAAATGGTAAAATTGAAGATGTATACTGGACTTTTAGCTATAGTCCGGTTATAAATGATGATGGAAAAATCACCGGAGTCCTTGTGGTATGTACTGAAACTACAGAAAAAGTAAAGATCAATAGACAGCTTGGAGAAAGTGAAAAAAAATTCAAAAGCATTATTGAGCAGATTCCGCTTGGAATTGCCATTTTAAATGGTCCGGATCTGGTTTTCGAAATGGCCAATAAAACCTATTATCAAATAGTTGATAAAACCGAGGAAGAACTCCTAAATACAGCTGTTTTTAGTACTTTTCCTCAAGTTAAAGAAACCGTTAATCCGCTCTTTAAAAAAGTTTTTGAAGAAGGAACACCCTATAGTACAGATGAACTTCAGGTTACTTTAAACCGATTTGGCAGACAGGAAGAGTGCTTTTTTAATATTGTTTTTTATCCTTTAAGGGAAGAAAGCAGTGCTATTACCGGCATAATTGTCGTTTGTTATGAAGTAACTCAATCTGTAAAAGCAAGACATGTACTGGCAGAGCGGGAAAAAGCCTTTAGAAACCTCGTGATACAATCGCCAATTGCTATGACCATTTTCAAAGGAAAAGACCATATTATTGAATTGGCAAACACTGCTATGCTCAATGAAATCTGGCAAAAACAAGAAAGTGATGTAATTGGCAAACCTGCTTTAGAAGTTTTTCCGGAATTATTAGATCAGAAATATCCAAAGCTCCTTCAGGAAGTTCTTATTGAAGGGAAAACGATTCAGGAAAACGAAGCTTTGGCTTTTATCGATATAAAGGGCAAATTAGAGAAGTTTTATCTCGATTACCAATATACCCCTCTTTTTGATAAAACGGGCGAAATTTCGGCTATAATGATTACTGTGAACAATGTTACAGACAAAGTCGATGCCCGAAAAAAAGTAGAAGAAGCGGAAGAACGTGTTCGTCTGGCTTCTGAAATTGCCGAAATCGTAACCTGGGATTTGAATATCCCGACTCAGGAACTTATTTATTCGGATAATCTGCCCGCACTTTTTGGACTTTCAAAAGAGCAGAAAATTTCAAGGCCTCAGATTTTAAGTCAGATTTATAGTGAAGATCTTCCAGTAATCGAAAAAGCGTACAAAAAAGCCTTAAAAACCCATTTTTACAAATACGAAGCCCGCATTATTAAACCAGACAGCTCAATTTCGTGGATTAGGGTTCATGGCAAAATGTTTTTTGATGAATTTAAAAATCCTGTAAAAATGCTGGGCACCATTATGGATGTTACCATCGAGAAGAACAATCAGGAAATTTTAATGAAAAGTGAAGAAAAATTCAGGCTTCTCGCCGACTCTATGCAGCAGTTTGTCTGGACCAGTGATGCCATGGGAAATTTAAACTATTTCAACCAGTCTTTATACGATTTTACCGGACTTACAAAAATTAATGTTCGCGATAACGGATGGTTGCAGGTTATTCATCCTGATGATCGAGAAGAGAATATAAACCGCTGGATGGAATCTATCAAAAGCGGAAATGAATTTTTATTTGAACACCGTTTCCTGCGTCACGACGGAAAATACAGGTGGCAGGCAAGCCACGCTATTCCGCAAAAAGACAGTAAAGGAATTATTCAAATGTGGGTAGGTACCAGCTCTGATATTCAAGAACAAAAAGACTCAACAAACTTACTGGAAACACAAGTTTTAGAGCGTACCGAAGAACTGGAAAGTAAAAATAAAGACCTCATCAATATGAATATTGAATTACAGTCTTTCGCTTATATTTCAAGCCACGATTTACAGGAACCACTTAGAAAAATTCAGACTTTCGCCAGCCGTTTAACTGACTTAGACGAACAAAATATCTCACCAAGAGCCAAAACTTATTTAGAACGAATTGAGGTTTCTGCCAAAAGAATGCAGGCGCTTATTCAGGATCTTCTCTCGTATTCGAGAACCAATTCTGCGGACAGAACTTTCGTTAAAGCCAATTTAGATGAAATTGCAGAAGAAGTTATTATGGATTTTTCTGATCGTATTGAAGAGAAAAATGCCGTCATCGATCTTCATCCTTTGGGCGAAGGAACAGTAATGCCGTTTCAATTCAGACAATTACTGCATAATTTAATTGGAAATGCATTGAAATTTTCAAGAAAAGAAATTCCGCCACGTATTGAAATCAAAGCACGTCGGGTAATTGGTCATAAACTCAATTTTAAAGTTGATTATCCGGATAAAATCTATTTCTGCCTAAGAATTGCTGATAACGGAATTGGTTTTGATGATGAATACAAAGACCGCATTTTTGAAGTTTTTCAGCGATTAAATACTGAAAGTGAATATCTTGGAACCGGAATTGGACTGGCAATCGTAAAAAAGATTGTAGAAAACCACAAAGGCGTTATAAAAGCGCATAGCGAAAAAGGCAAAGGAGCAACGTTTAAAATCTTCTTACCGGAATTATAAAGAAAAACACCAAACTCAATCGAATAAGTTTGGTGTTTTTTTTCGTTTTAAACTTTAAGTTTTGCCTTGTAAACAAAGGTTTTAAGATCTGGAACAAACGCCGTCCAGTCTATGGACAAAGCATGTTCTATTGCGTTGATGATATCTCTCATTAAAACCGGTTTTGTCACAAAATAATTCGCTCCCAGAGTGAGGCATTTTTCAATTATACCAGGCTCATTTGAGGTCGAAAAAATCACAATTGGAATGTCACTGTTTTCAGCTGAACCTTTAAGTTCATTCAAAACGTCGAATCCATTTTTTCCTGGCATATTCAAATCTAAAAAGATAACATTCGGTTTTGGAGGCGATTGTAAAATTGCATGAATCAATTTTTCTCCTCCTGAATACGTCTGCAGATTTATATCTTTTGATATCGCTTCTACCGCATCTGCAAAAAGACTCAAATCGTCTTCATCATCATCTGTGTAGAAAATTAACAAATCGTTCATATAGAAAGGGCTAAACTGTTTTTGTAAAGATAAAAAAAATCTTTTTAGGTTGAATAATACAACTAAAAATTCTCACAAAAACACCAAATTGAAATCTAATAATTTATAGCCGTAATTCTGTAAAAGTTTCCATTTGAAAAATCCCAACTTTGCTTACCGTTTATTATTAATAGATTTTTAATCAAACACTTATACTACAAACTATAAATTAAAAAGTCATGGGAGATCATAAAAACCTTACCGAAGAATTAGCTGTAAACAAAATAAAAGAGCTGGCAGAAAACATTAAAACCTGCATGTTTTGCACGTATAATAGCGACAGACTACAGTCAAGACCAATGTCTGTTCAGAAAATTGACGATTTAGGTCAGCTTTGGTTCTTATCAGATCGAAACAGCAGCCAAAATGCAGAAATTACCTTAAACCCTACTGTTGAGCTCTTTTTCGCTGAGCCGCACGATAAATTCCTAACATTACACGGAACCGCGTCGATAACGTACGAACGAAAAATAATCGAGGAATTATACGAACCAATTGTCAAAGTCTGGATGCCCGGCGGAATTGACGATCCAAACTTAAGCGCCATAAAAGTGATTCCTGAAGATGGTTATTACTGGAATAACAAACACGGAAAAATGGTCGCCATCGCAAAAATGACAGCAGCATTGGTAACCGGCAAAACAATGGATGATGGTATTGAAGGGAATTTGCAGTTGTAATACGCACACAGTTTTGTCATCTCGACGAAGGAGAGATCACACAAGAAACTCCGCAACGTATATCGCCAATCTTTGTCGATTTTCTAGTGCGATTTGCTTTGCCTGTTCGCTATCGCTCGGGTCTCATACTTCGAAATGACAAAACATATAGTCTGTCATCTCGACGAAGGAGAAATCTCCGCAAGAAACTCCGCACAGTATATCGCAAATCTTTGTCGAATTTCTAGTGCGATTTCTCATACTTCGAAATGACAAAACACATAGTCTGTCATCTCGACGAAGGAGAAATCTCCGCAAGAAACTCCGCACAGTATATCGCCAATCTTTGTGGATCAATTAGTGCGATCTCTCCTTATGTCGAGATGACAAACTGTGCCGAAAACTGTACCGAAAACTTTGCGATTAAGAAACAATCCTTTTCATCTCCAAAGCATTTAAAATTCCGGCTTCACTTGCAGTATTATTAAAATATATAAACGCTGATTTTGAAGCTATTTCATTCTTTATTTCAAGTAATTCTTCAGGTGAATAACTGGAGTAAAATAATTTCGGAATTCCGTGCAAACGAATGTAAATAAGGGGAAAATCTTTAAAAATTGTCTTGGGCAATTTTGGATAACTCACGCTGCAAAACGTAATATTGTTTTCCCGAAAGGCATTCCACACCTCTTCATTCCACCAACTGATGTGTCTAAATTCAATTACATTTTTAAAATTCAGATCCAGGCTTTGAATAATGTGTAAAAGTCGTTCTGAAGTAAAATCATAACTCGGTGGAAACTGAAATAAGACACAACCAAGCTTTTCTTTTAATCCTAAATCGCACACTTTATAAAAGTCGGAAAGCAATTTTTCGCAGTTTAAAAATCGCTTAAGATGTGTAATTTCTTTGGGCGCTTTTACCGAAAACACAAAATTTTCAGGTGTCTTATTGTACCAGTTTTCGAATATTCTGACAGTCGGAAACCTATAAAAGCTTCCATTGAACTCATACGTGTTAAAATACTGGTAATAAAATACAAACATATCCTTACCTGACAAACTGTCTGGGTAAAAAATCCCCTTCCAAAGACGATTATTGTAACTCGAGCAGCCTATTAAAATTTGATTTTTCATGTGTGAAGTTGTTGACAGTTAGAACAGAAAAAACTTCGACGATTTCTTTTCCCCGTATGCTTTCTGATGAATGGTAAATTGCATCTTAAACATTCTTTTTTGGTGTATGCGAGCCAATGTTTTTTTAATTCAAATTTTTTCTTCCAGTATAAAAATTCAAAACTATAAATCGAACATTCGGAAATAAGTTCGTCTATTTTTTCTGATGGAATTTTCCCCGTCAAAGATTCCGGGTGAATAAAGCAACGATACAAAACTTCATTTTTGATGATATTCCCTACTCCCGAAAATATATTCTGATCTAAAATGGCATCACAAATCATTTCATCCGGAATTTTATCGAGACTTTGTTTTGCTTTTTTCGGATTCCAATTCTCATTCAAAACATCTTCGCTCCAATCGTAATACTGACTCACAGGGCCTTCGAGAATCTTAACTGAACAGGTGTAAAAGTTGATTTCTCCACTTGAAAATCCTAAATGCAACCTTGGTGCGTTTTCTTTTTTCTCGTTAATTCGGTAGGTTCCAAACATCAGCATATGAATTTTTACAGTGAAATCTTCAAAGCAAATTAAAAAGTGTTTTCCCCAGGTTTTAAAGGATAGAATCGTTTTATCTTTTAAACGCTGAATATCAACGCTGCTGTTTCCTGAAACTTCAATTACTTTTTTACCGCTAAATTGTTGTGCTTCTTCTTTTAATATCAATATTGATGGACCTTCGGGCATAATTTCTGTTTTTTTAGTGATAAAAAAAAGTGCAGTTTTGTACTGCACTTTTAAGTTTTAATTCTCGGGGATTAATCTGCTTCGGCTGCTTCCAGATTGATAGCATTTACAGCAACTTCTGTCAATAATTTATCTGCACCTTTTTCTTCGTCCAGCGTTAATTCAAGTAATGAAGCTGCTTCTTCCAAGCCTAGTGTTTCAGCAAACTGTCTTAAAGTTCCGTAAGTTGCAATCTCGTAATGCTCTATTTTCTGACTTGCAGCAATGATTCCGGCATCTCTGACAACGCCAATTTCAGTTTCTTCCAAAATTCCCTTTCCTTCTTCGATTAAACCTTCCATAGCATCACATTTTTTGGCCGTTGCTTTTTTTCCAATTAAATCAAAAATTTTCTCCAGACGAGTGACATGTTCTTCTGTTTCGACCAAATGATTGTTAATCGCCGATATCAATTCTTCTGAAGTTGCATTTCTTGACATTATCGGAAGTGCTTTTGTTAATGCCTTTTCGGCCCAATACAGGTCTTTTAAGCCATCTTCAAACAATTCGGTCAATCCTGATGCTGCATTCGATTTTGGCTTCGTTACGCCTCTTTTTACTTCTTGTTTTGTTGTACTGTCTTTTTTACTATCCGTAGTTTTCATGGTAATTTGTTTTTAAATTAATAGATTATAAAATTACCATCCTCAGTTTCAGATTAGTTATAGGATTTTTTGAATAAATTTCATTCTAAACATCTGTTAATTATACAATTGCAAAAAACAATTCTATAAAGAAAACTGACCTCAACAGCACTAGATTTGTAGTATAGAAACTATAAAAATTCAATATCATGAATACTACAGATAACAAAAACAGGACTTTTAACAATAATTCGCGAAATCCAAATACTTCAGACAGAAACACTGTTATGAATGAAGAATTTTATGATTTAGACGATATGAAAGAAACTGATAATGACATTGAAGAAATCGCAAATCGAGGTTATACGGTTCGAAACGGGCATAATCCAAACAGACCAAATCCTGATGAAAGAGACGACTTGGAAGATTTAAATGATGATTTTCATAATGAGCAGGATCTTGAAGATGATAACGATGATAATTATGAAATCAAATTTGAAGATGAGCTTGATGAAGAAGAAAATGACGAATTTGACAATCCCGATGACACTTTTGAAAATGATTTTAATGAAACCGAAGATGATTTTGAAGACATCGACGACGATGAAGAAGATGAAAGCGAATACATTGAAGATGATGTACAGGAAGAAGATGATGACGAAAGTTATCCGGAAGAAGATCCAAGAAAATTTTAAATTCCCTTCTGTTTTTAAAACAATAAAGCCGTTAAATATTGATATTTAACGGCTTTATTTTAATTCTTTAAAATCCAGATTCTTAATCTCCTATTTTCTCGAGAGTCGGAATATCATCCATTTTTTGTAAACGTTCTACCAAACCAGTTCTGGCTTCGCTTAATTCCATTTCGGCTTTGCCCAATTCTTTGTACCATTCTTCTTTTCCTGTTTTTGAGTTTTCGATTTTACGCATAATTTCGTAAATCTCGCCTTCAGCTTCCATTACTTTTAATCGTTTATAATACGTGAGACTTTCCGTCATGTGCGCCAAAGCGATCATTGCTGTTAGGAACGGATGATTATTGGTCACATTTACATCGCGGATTCTTCCGTGTTCCAATTCGACTTTTAAAGCAAATGCAAATTCTTCTGTATTAAACTTTTCATGCTTGCTTTGCGGATTTAAGTAGGCTTTTATAGCTTCAACATTGTTCATTGTCGACAAATCTACATCTGTTTGTTTACTGTCCATCAAATCTTTGTAAACCACATTGGCAATAGCTCTCGCCTCTTCGTTTGTTGGATCGTTTTCGGGATTTTCGAAATCGCGCGTTCCCCAATCCCAGTTTTTAGGATGCACAGGTTTTATGTACTTTTCGCAAAAATCTGTTACATCATTTTTCAAGCTTACCATTTCGTCCTCTCTTTTGATGTAAACATCCTGATAAGCACCACTTTTTGTTCCCATGATAAATATATTTTTAAAAGATAAACGACACATATATCGAAATAGATGTGTCGTTTTTAATCGGTTATTTTACTGAATTCCAGCTTATACACTTCTTCTTCCGCTAATAAGCGAAATGATAAATAATACCAAGAATATAAAAAATAGAATTTTTGCTATACTAGCGGCTCCGGCAGCAATTCCGCCAAAACCAAATATTCCCGCAACTATTGCCAGAATAATAAATATGACTGTCCAACGTAACATAATAATTGATTTTTTGGTTAATAATGACTTTGTTTGTTACTCAAATTTCATACTTTTTAAAGAGATGTATTAACTCTAAATATTTTATTTATGACTCTATCGATGATGATTTACAATAAATTAACCTGATAATTTTCGATTAATTCTGCAAACGCAGTTTCTGATCTTGAAAAATACTTTTTGGTACTTCGGCTTTTTTTGACTTTATCAAAATACTGCTGAATTGAGCCGTCTTCATAAGTTGAAACCAACAAAGGATGAACGTAATAATTCTTGCATACATTTCGTGTATTCCCTAGCGCTTCGGCGGTTGCGTCGTATGCGATTAGGATATTTTTCTTAATTTCTTTTTCGTCAGAAGCGGTTCCAATTTCCATCAGGTTTTCAAAAAACACAATCGACGCTGCCCAGGTTCTGAAATCTTTGGCACTGAAATATTCTCCCGAAATGTTGTGTAAATATTCGTTGACCATATGGCTGTCAAGCACTTTCTTTTCGCCATTGGCATCGTAATACTTAAAAACTTCCCAACCCGGAATTTCTTCACATCGGCTTACCAATTTTATCAATTGTTTATTTCGGGTCGTAATCGTATGTTGTTTTCCTTTTTTACCAATAAACTCAAATCGTAGCGTGTTTTTATTAATATTGATATGTCGCTTGCGCAAAGTCGAAAGTCCGTACGATTTATTGTCTTTGGCGTACTTTTCATTTCCAATTCTGATGTGCGTTTCCTCCATTAACCGAATAACAAGTGCTATAACCTTATTTTTAGACCACTCCTTCTCTTCTAAATCCTGATCGACATGTTTTCTTATCGAAGGCAGTTTTTGTCCAAATTCGGCGATTTTATAGAATTTCGTCTGATTTCTGATTTGATTCCATTTTGGGTGGTAACGATATTGTTTTCTGTTTTTAACATCCAGACCCACCGCTTGTAAATGTCCGTTGGCTAAATCTGAAATTCTTACGTTTTCCCATGCAGGCGGCAAGACCAAACTGCTGAAACGCTTTAATTCGCTTTTTTGTTTAATGCAGCGTCCGTTTTTTTTATAAATAAAACCATCCTCGCCTTCGCAACGTTCAATCGGCAATTTTTGATTGCTAACGTAAACCAAATCCAATTTCTCCAATACCAAATGCGGCGATTTGATTAATTGGTTCATGATTTTTTGCTGAGCGACTTTTAGTGGCATGGTTTAGATTTTAGTTGTTTCTTAAAGAATGTATTAATGCTTTTTTATTCATGTACGAACGCCCTTTTATTCCCACTTTTATCGCTTGTTTGAGCAATTCTTCTTTTGTCCATTCTTCATAAGGCTTTGCTTTTCCGCCTTTTTCTCCTGCATCTGGCGTATTGGCAATTCGTGCTGATTTCTCTTTGCTGTAGCCTTTTTTTACCAATGCTTCATATTGTGCTTCATTCTTAATTCGTGGATCTGGCATGACATAATTTTTTAGGTTAATGATTTTGGATGTATGGTATTCCAAAGTTCATTAAAAGACAGATTTTTCTGTTATATAATTTTGGGTATAATTTTCATAATTTGAGTCTTACAGTTTTAAAGTCGAAAGTCATAAAGTCGAAAGTCATAAAGTCGAAAGTCTGGTTTGGAGCAAAATTGTATCATCGACTGAAAGTAGACCCGAGCGATAGCGAACTGGCGAAGCAAATCACACGCGGGATTCCGCAAAGTTTATCACCAATCTTTGTAGAGTTTCTAGTGCGATTTCTCATACTTCGAATGACAAACTAAGCCGATTATTAACAAAAGATAAACCCAGATTCTGCGCAAAATTGTCATTTCGACGGAGGAGAAATCACACGCGGGATTCCGCAAAGTTTATCACCAATCTTTGTAGAGTTTCTAGTGCGATCTCTCCTCCGTCGAGATGACAAACTAAACCTAGTTATTAATAAAAGACAAACCCCAGGTTCTGCGCAAAATTGTCATTTCGACTGAGGAGACCCGAGCGATAGCGAAAAGGCGAAACAAATCTTCGCAAGTAACTCCGTAATGAAAACCCAATCTTTGTAGAGTTTCGTGTGTGATCTCTCCTCCGTCGAGATGACAAACTGAACCGAAACTGTATCCAAATCATATAACAATCTCCCAAAATACTATAAGACATTCCTTAAGCTTCCTTAATACTTTTACATTATAACATTAAACTATTAAAATCATGAAAAAGATACTATTAGCCGGAAAAGTAATTTTAGGAGCGGGATTAATCATTCTGTTTTTAAACTCTTGTAAAAACGAAACCAAACAAGAAGATCCAAAAGAAGTCGCTGAAGATGCCAACGAAGCCAAATTTGATTCTATTGAAAGTAAAGAAGATGATTCTGAGTTTTTAGTAGATCAGGCTGAAATTAATTTAGCTGAAATCGAAATCGGGAAACTGGCACAGCAAAAAAGTACTAATGCCGAGGTGAAAAAATTTGGAAAAATGCTGGTTGACGAGCATACCAAATCGGCTTCTGGAGTGAGTACTTTGGCAAAGGCTAAAAACTTTACTTTACCAACTTCCCTTACTGAAGAAGGTCAGGACGAATACAATAAACTAAGCGAAAAATCGGGTGTAGATTTCGATAAAAAATTCGCCGATATGATGATCGACGGTCACGAAAAAGCGATCGATAAACTACAAAAAGCTTCTAAAGACGCCACAGATGAAGATGTGAGAATGTGGGCTTCTAACAACATAGCCGGTTTAACAGCACATTTGGAACATGCAAAAATGCTTAAGCAAAATTTGGAAAAAAAGTAATTTTTAAGGTTCTGAGATGCTAAGGTGCTAAGGTTCTGAGATACTAAGGTACTGAGGTTCTGAGACTCTAAATTGAAAAGCTTCTAAGCTCTATAATCTTTAGAATTTAAGATAAAAAAAGGCTCAAAGTAAAACTTTGAGCCTTTTTTTGTATTTCAGAAAGACGCTAGAGAAAACTTAGAACCTTAGTATCTCAGAGCCTCAGCACCTTAAAACAGCACCTTATTTCCCAACTATCTTCTGCAGATGCTCAGGATATCTCGATCCTTCAATCGCTATTTTTGAGGCAGCTTCTGTGATTTCGGTGATATCTTGCGCTGAAAGTTGTAGATTAATTGCTTCTATATTTTCCTCTAAACGGTGTAATTTTGTTGTCCCGGGAATGGGCGCAATCCATGGTTTTTGGGCTAAAATCCATGCCAGTGCAATTTGCGCATTGGTTACTCTGCGATCGGTTGCCATTTTGGTTAATACCTCAACAAATGCCTGATTTGCTTTTCTTGCTTCAGGTGCGAAACGTGGTAATGTATTTCTAAAATCAGTACTATCAAACTGGGTGTTTTCATCAATTTTTGAAGTTAAAAAACCTCTTCCAAGCGGACTAAAAGGCACAAAACCAATTCCGAGTTCTTCCAGGGTGGGAAAAACCTCATCTTCGGGATTTCTCCACCAAAGTGAATATTCGCTTTGCAACGCCGTAACGGGTTGTACCGCATGCGCACGACGAATGCTCTCTGCTCCCGCTTCTGAAAGTCCAAAGTGTTTTACTTTTCCTTCCTGAATCAAATCTTTTATCACTCCGGCAACATCCTCAATCGGAACATTCGGATCTACGCGATGTTGATAATATAAATCAATAACATCTGTATTCAGTCTTTTTAATGAACCTTCTATACTTTTTCTAATCCATTCCGGACGACTGTCTAATCCTTTTTTAGAATCACCTTCCAAAAATCCGAATTTAGTCGCAATTACGGCCTTATCGCGAAAAGGCGATAATGCCTCTCCCAATAGCTCTTCGTTTAAAAATGGTCCGTAACATTCGGCAGTGTCAAAAAAAGTAATTCCTTTTTCATAAGCCGAACGAAGTAACGCTATCATTTCTTTTTTGTCATGAGCAGGACCGTATCCAAAACTCATTCCCATGCAGCCAAGTCCCAATGCAGAGACTTCAAGACCGCTATTTCCTAGTTTACGTGTTTTCATGTTTTTCTTTTAAAGGTTCTGAGGTCCTGAGGTTCTGAGGTTCTGAGATACTAAGGCTCTGAGATACTAAGGTTCTGAGGTTTTATTCTCTGACGTTATAATCTTGGCATCTTATTTTTTTTTAAAAGGTTCTGAGATACTGAGATTCTAAGGTTCTGAGTTTTTCTTCTCGATGGTTTGTAATCTCAGAAGCTTACTTTTAAAAGCTTAGAACCTCAGTACCTTAGAACCTTAGCATCTTAATAGCTTATTTAAGCGAAGCCATATCAATTACAAAACGATATTTAATATCTCCTTTTAGTAATCTTTCGTAAGCGTTGTTTACCTCATTTACACCGATTAATTCGATATCGGCTGTGATGTTGTGTTCAGCACAGAAATCAAGCATTTCCTGAGTTTCGGCGATTCCTCCGATTGCAGATCCAGCAAAACTTCTTCTTCCTAGTAAAAGGCTGAATGAGGTTACAGGAAGCGGTTCCATTGGTGCACCAACTAGAGTTAAAGTTCCGTCTACTTTTAATAAGTTCAGATAGGAATCAATATTATGTTCGGCAGAAACACAATCCAAAATAAAGTTCAGGCTTTTAGCATGTTGTGCCATTTGGTTTGGATCTGTCGATAAAACTACTTCATCAGCTCCCAGACTTTTTGCTGCTTCAAATTTTGATGCCGATGTAGTGAAAACAACAACATGAGCGCCCATAGCTTTCGCTAATTTGATTCCCATATGTCCTAAACCACCAATTCCAACAATACCAACTTTTTGTCCAGGTCCTACTTTCCAGTGTTTTAATGGAGAATAAGTTGTGATTCCGGCACAAAGCAATGGTGCAACCCCTGCAAGGTCTAGTTTGTCAGAAATATGAAGTACATAATTTTCATCGACTACAATACTTTGAGAATATCCTCCAAAAGTTTGTCCTCCTAAATGTTTGTCCGGCGAATTGAATGTTAGTGTGCTTCCTTCGTCACAGTATTGTTCTAAATCATTTTTACAGTGATCGCATTCTCTACACGAATCAACCATACAGCCTACTCCGGCTAATTGACCTACTTTAAAGTTCTTTACGTGATCGCCCACTTTAGTTACGCGGCCTACGATTTCGTGTCCCGGAACAATTGGGTAAACTGTTCCATGCCATTCATTTCTGGCAGAATGTAAATCAGAGTGGCAGATTCCGCAATACAAAATTTCGATTTCTACATCGTGTGCTTGTACTGCTCTTCTTTTAATATCTAATGTTTTTAACGGTGCTTCGGCAGCTTCTGTTCCAAAGGCTTTAATGTCTTTTGTTTCCATAATTTTTTTTATTGTTTTTTGTTTGAAGTTGTTTTGAAATTTTTTGTTTCAGGTTTCAAGTTTCAAGTTACTGGACTTGATTGCACGCGGATTGGACGGGTTTAAACAGATAGATGCGGATTTTTTTTTATATCTATTTAATAATGATGAAGTTATGAAAAATATCTCAGGTTTTATTATAAAATAAAAATGGAATAATTTATATGTAATGTCATTTCTATTTTAAAAAAAATGCAATAAAAATCTTTCTCGTGAAGAAAATACCACAAGGCGATTATTCATTTCCCAAAATATAAAAACCTTAGCACCTTAGCATCTTAGGATCTCAGTACCTTACTATCTCAGCACCTTTAAAAAAAACCTACGCGCTCTGAAAAGAAAAATATTCTTCGTCTGTAACTTTATCCAGCCAGATTCCTGTGCCTTTGTCAATTTCTGTGATGATTACAATGTAGGAGAATGTATTAAAAGGAGTTGCGCCGTACCAGTGTTCAATTCCCGGTAAAATGGTAATTACCTCATCTTTTTTAACCAATCTGATTTCGTTTCCTTTTTCCTGATAATACCCCATTCCGTTTGTAGCTATTAATACTTGCAGGCTTGCGTTACTATGCCAGTTGCTTCTGGCTGATGGTTCAAATGATACTTCTTTAATAACTGTATTTTCAGGATGAATGTTGCTGGTTTGCTTTTTATATGACACTTCACCTGTCATATAAGTATTTGGAATTCTTCCTTCTTCGGTCACGGTGGTGTATGGTGTCGACATAATTTACGTTGTTTTAGGTTAATAATGTATTTTAAAAGTTATTGCAAACTATCTTTCGATAGAAAAATCAGAATATCCGGCCTCTTAAAAAAGAGACTTAGCGTCAATTATTCTTTAAAATGTAACTATTATTTTATATCAGGCCTTTAAAACTAAACCGTAAAGCGGGGACATCGCTTTTATGAAGTATTTTTTAGTCTTTAAATACCGATAAATGATTTATGCATTAATCTGGGACAAATGTAGTGCAATACCGCAATCCGAAAATTACAATATTCAAACAAAAAATTATGAAAATGAAACAATTTACGTTCTTAACGATTTTGGAACCGTTCCTGTAAGTCTTTTAAAATAATTATTGAAGTAACTCGGATATTCAAATCCTAAAGAATAACCAATATCTGAAATACTCCAGTCTGTATGCTGCAAAAGTGCTTTTGCTTCATTGATAACGCGATCTGTAATGTGCGAAGTTGTGGGTTTTCCTGTCACTTCTTTTACAGAGCGATTTAAATGATTTACATGCACAGCAAGGCTTTGCGCGTAATCCTGAGGCGTTTTTAATAAAAGTGGCTGGTCTTTTGTTTCAATCGGGAATTGCCTTTCTAATAATTCTAAAAACAATGAGGTAATTCTGGAAGAAGCATTTTTGGGTTTAAAGAAATTTTCCGAAGGTTGCATTTTCATGGATTCATGCAAAATCAAATTGATATAATTACGCATTAAATCGTCTTTGAAGGCATAATCTGTTGCTTGCTCTTCGATCATTTTCTGAAATAAAGAATCGATAAAAACCTTTTGTTCAGGCTTTAAAGAAAAAATAGGTGTTCCGCCAATTTTAAACAAAGGCGATTCGTGAAGTGTTTCTGAACGCTCTTTTGATCTTAGGAATTCTTCGGTAAAAACACAGGCATAACCATGATGCTCCGGAGAAATAAATTCCCATGAATATGGAATAATCGGATTTCCGAAAAACAGAAAGGTTCCGTCTGTTTCTATTCCGCGATCGGCGTAATGTATAAGACTTTTACTGGTATTGATGCATATTTTGTAAAAATCCCTGCGGTTGTAGGTCGGAATTTTACTTACATCTCCATTTACTTCGTATACTTTAAAGCCTTTTAATTGTAAATCTAAAGTATTAAAATCGCAATTGTTGTTTTCTGTCTGATTTTCCATTTTGCAAAGTTATGAAAATCAAACATTATTCTTTTGTTAATTTTTTGTTTCAGGTTTCATGTTTCATGTTTTAAGTTTCATGTTTAACCACAAAGGGCGCTAAGGTCTACGTAATCCCGATAGCTATCAGGAGCCAAGTTTTTTTTGAAATACGCTCGCAAAGTCGCGAAGTCGCAAAGTTTTATCGCGCATTTATGTCTTCCTGAGCGGAGTCGAAGGACACACAAGTTGCTCCACATGCAATGTCACAGCATACGTATATCCTTCGACTCCGCTCAGGAGGACAAATCTGTATTGCTAAATTAGCGTAAAAATTTCTTCACGTTGATTGCGCTAGCGTTACGTATAAAATCTATTTTACAACGATTGTTCCTGTTTTTACTCCTTTCGCGGAAGCGGATAAAACCACTTCTTTAGCATTTTCATCCTTTTGAATGATGATTTGGGCATAACCATTAAAAAGCTGTCTCTTCCATGGTTTTGCTGACGTTATGATTTGTATAATGCCTGGATCTGTGTTCATTACATCCCAGTCTTTTACTTTTTGCAATGGTGTTGCAGCAATATGTATGGTGTTTTTGCCTTGTTTTAAAATAACTGAATTCAAAATATACTTTTGAGCATCTTCTACGCTTGGTTCTACTTTATTTCCGTTAATAAAAACCGCTGTTTCTACTCCTATTTTCTTGTAAAAGAAACTTATAATGTTTGCATTAGGACTGTCTTTTAGCTCAAATTCTCCTTTATAAATATATGATGGTGCCTGATTTTTGTAATCACGGTCTTTAAAAGCTGTTTTCCAGTCGTTTTCGGCATAATTTGATAATTGCTGAGGCAAAGTTGCTATTGTTCCTTTTTGCTCCTTTAAATCGGTTATATTAACTAACGAAAGGGCATCAATAAACTGATCGTTTTCTAATGAAGTAGGATCTCCGTTTCCTACGCCTAAAATTTTACCGCCTTTTATTGAAAATGCAATTTCATCATTTGCTGTTGGTACGTGCAAGCCGTTGTTGTCCGTGACTTCGACTGTAATAACCGAAACATTTCCTTTAGCTACATTTTCTTTGTCTACGGTTAATTTTATGTTTTCTGCTTTTCCGGTTGTTTTCTGAGTTTCGGTCAATACTTTTTTACCGTTTTTATAGCCAATTGCTTCCAAATTTCCTGGCGTGTATTTTACTTTCCATTCTAAATGGCTGTTAAGTTCCATTTTCTTTTTGCCTAAACTTTTCTTGTTCAGGAAAAGTTCTACTTCATCACAATTAGATTGCACCCAGACATCGATTTCTTTGCCTTCCATTCCACTCCAGTTCCAGTGTGGCATAATGTGCAAAACGGGTTGATTTCCCCACCATGATTTAAGATAAAATACATTGTCTTTCGGGAAACCGCAAACATCCATCATTCCGAAATAAGACGTTACAGATGGCCAGCCATAAGGCGTTGGTTCTCCGCGGTAATCAAATCCTGTCCAGATAAACATTCCCGCCAAATAAGGTCTTTCGGTATAAAACTTCCAGCCTTCTTCTATACTGTAAAAAGTGGGCCTCGGTTTTTGATCGTAGGCACTTTTATAATGTTTGGCATCATCAGTAAAATAAATACCGCGGGTTGTAAAGGTGGAGCCTTCCTCCGTTCCCATTCCGGGTTGTTGTTTGAATTCATTTCGATGTGCATCAATATCTCCGTTTCCAAGATAATTGTATCCCATGATTTCAACAACAGATGAAATTCCGCTTTTAAATCCGCTACTAATTCCTACTGTAACTGGTCTTGTCGGATCGATACTTTTTGCAAAATCCTGCATCGTAGTTGTAATGCGCTCTCCCACGATATTTCCTTCAATATTCCATTCTTCATTTCCAACAGACCAACAGAAAATACTTGGATGATTTCGGTCGCGTTTCATCATTCTTTCCAAATCATTCAAATGATAGTCATTAATTCCCATTAAACGGGTTTCATCAATTACAAGCATTCCGAGTTTATCGCACGCATAAAGTAATTCCGGCGTTGGCGGATGATGCGAACAACGATAGGCATTCGAACCCATTTCTTTCAGTTTCTGAATTCTATAATACTGAAGTTCATCGGGCAACGCGGTTCCAATTCCTGCATGATCCTGATGATTGTTGGTTCCTTTTAATTTTAAAGGTTTTCCGTTGAGGAAAAATCCTTTTTCGGCATCAAACTTAATCGTTCTGATTCCGAAAGACGTTTCATAACTGTCAATTATTTTTCCGTTTTGCTTTAACTGAGTTTCCAAACGATATAAATTCGGCGCATCAATATCCCATAAAACCGGATTTTTGACCTTTAGATTTGAGGTGAAATTGGCTGTTTTATAAAATTCAGGAACTGCAACATTTTCAGAAGATGTCGCAATTTTTTTATTCGAAGCATCAAAAATGGTCTGGATAATTTCGACTGAACCTTTGTAATTTCCTTTGTTTTCAATGGTTACTTCTGCTTTTATTTCGGTATTATTATCTTTAATTTCAGAAGTTACATAAGTTCCGTTTGTCGCAACATGCACCGGATTTGTTTTCTGTAAATACACATGTCTGTAAATTCCCGCACCTTCATAAAACCAGCCTTCTTCCATTGAAGCATCGGCACGAACTACGATTGCATTCTCTCCATTATAATTTACATAAGCGGTAACATCGTATTCAAATCCGTTATAACCGCTTTCTTCTGTTCCGAGATAATATCCGTTAAAGAATACTTTTGAATTCCTGAAAACACCATCGAACTTTAGCGAAATGATTTTGCTTTTATCTGTTTCGGGAATATTAATTTTCTTTCTATACCAGCCAATGCTTTTCTCCGGAAAACCTTTTCCGGCGGTTTTAAATCCGTGACTGAAACTGCCGCTTTCGCTAAAAGGCTGCTCTACTGCCCAATCGTGAGGTAAATCGAGTTTTCGCCATGCACGATCATCAAAGTCTTTTGCAGCGGGACCATCTCCAAATCCTGTTTTCGTTAAATAAGAGAAATAACCCGTGGCGTGTCCGAAATCTTTATCAGTATCATATAAATGTCCGAATGAAAAACGCCAGTCTTTGTCTATCAAAATTAATTCCCGATCTGATTTACTTTGGGCAAAAACAAAACCTGAAGACAAAAAAATAAAAACGGCAAAAGCTCTTTTGAAAATAGTAATTCTCATGAAAAAATGGTTTGGTAAAGTTAAATAGCGTAAGAGGCTAAAATTAAGTTTTAAAAGTGATTCCTGTTAATAGTATTTTATCAAAAACATAAAGTATAACCGTTGTACAGTTAACTAAAAAAGGCTATTAAAAATTTAGAATCATTCTATTGGCGCTACTTTCAAAAATGATTTTCTTTTGATGTAATTTTATACTAAAATTTAAAAGACAGAGAGTATATGAGTGTTATAAAAGATGAAAAAAAGCTTCTTAGTACCATTAAACGCATCGATGAAAAGATCGATAAGATTAATGATCAAAAGATAGTTGCCTTTTTTGATTCTCTTGGATTAACCGAAAGAGAAGATGTTCCCAAAGATTTTCTGGATTGGGATACGATTCTTATTGTCGTACCCGATCGTCACATTTCCCACGAATTAAAATATTATAAATTCTCCATATCAAGACTTTTTTTTGTAACTAATCCGTACGCAGATCAAATTCATATTTATGATTTTGACGAGTGGAAAAATGTTACGCGAAATAAAACACAGTTTCAGATTAGGGAAATGATGAAAACAAGCTTTGGAGGCGTAAAAGGTCACGCAACAGAAGACGAGTAACAAAACAAAAGCCCAATTCTAACGAATTGGGCTTTTGTTTTGGTTTCAGGTTTCAGGTTTCAGGTTTCAAGTTTCAGGTTTAACCGTAGTTCAACAACTTGGAACTTGAAACATGAAACTAAACTGAAACAAATTATTTAGTCAACAAACCGTTAACCATATCTTCCAAAGCTTTTCCGTGAATGTTTTTTGCTAAGATGATTCCATTTTTATCAATTAAAAAATTCAACGGAACTGATTGAAGCATATAATCTAAAGCTGCCGGAGATTTCCAGTACTGCAAATCACTTACTTGTGTCCATGTTAGTTTTCCTTTTGCTATAGCGCCAGTCCACAAAGGTTTTTTAGTATCCATAGAAACACTGTAAATCGACAATTTATCCGGATAAGTTGTATTCAATTTCTTCAATAAAGGTTGTTCTTTTATACATGGTCCGCACCATGATGCCCAAAAGTCGATTAAAACCAAAGAACCTCTAAATGAAGTCAAGGCAACATTGTTTCCTTTTGTATCGGGAAGATCAATTTCGGGAGCTATATCTCCAACATCAAGTCCAACAACCTGAGCATTTGATTTTGTGATTGTTAAAAGCAAGAATGCTAAAATGAGTACAGTTTTTTTCATAGTTAAGTTTTTTTTTAGATAATTGGAGTGTTTTTATTTCTTTATTATCGTACTATTTACCCTTTCAACATAAGGAGAAATCGCACTCGAAACGATGCAAAGTAAATCGCCAATCTTTGTCGACAAACTAGTGCGATTTCTCCTTACGTCGAAATGACACAAATTGAGAATAAATCGGTAAGCAAATATAAATTTTCTTTGCGAAACCTGTAGACTACAACAGCACTTTCTCCTGCTCCAATCATAAAATTATGCTAAATATTTTTTTGCTTATTTGACATATAACAGGCTAATAATTTATTACATATATAAATTGATACGATCAAAAAACATCTGGACTATTATACATTATTTTACAATACTGTAAAGAAACATAACAATTGCACCAGACTTCTTAACAACTTTTTTTTGAGCTGAAGTTATATTGACATTTACACTTTCAAAAAACTTGATTTAATTGTAATTTTTAACAACCTATTACATCATCGTATTAATACGAATACTCGCTTTTATCAAAGCCAATGCAGATATTTTTGAAATGTGAATATCTTTTGGCTGATGATGTGAATTCTGACTTACCAATTTCACATAGTCTTGTCCTTGTTCCGATTTTTGAACATATTTCACCGTAATATATTCTTCCCAGTCATTTAGTTTTACGCTTAGAAGATACATTTCGCCAAAGAAGATATTTTCAAATTCTGTTTCCTTATACAAAATAATATCTCCCGATTTTAATAACGGATACATACTATCTCCTGTTACAGAAATTGCTCCATCACATTTTGGAAGATTCGGAATTTTTATAGTATCCAGAATTCTTTGTGGTTCTCCACTACTAAAAAGTTCCCTTAAACCTGCAACAGCTTCTAAATCATATAAAGGTATTTCCTGACTTGCTTGCAGAGAATCAACTGTTTTTCTATCATTATTCATAATCACCAGGCTTGTATTTTCTTCTTTAATCATTGTACCATTTCCTGTTAATAGCCATTCTGAATTTAAGTCTGGATAGTGATGTAATATTTTACACGCTTTATCTGTTCCCATATTACTGCTATTGTCTAAAAATTTATTAGAAAATCCTAAATCATTACAAAACTTATACTTAGTAATCCCTTTATAATCAAGATATTCCCGCACTCTTTCCGTTGACCCCATAAAAAGATGTATTATTTTACGTTAAAAATTTGTTTTCATGTATTATTTTACATTATATTTGCAAAGTAAAGAAAAATAAAATTGAAAAACAAGGGATTAAGGCAGAAAATATATTAGAAATATAAATCTACTAAACTAAAAACAACTTTTAATAAATTGATTTTCAATATATAAAACAACAAAAATATGAAACATAAAAATACTACCATAAAAACCAAAAAGAATGTAAAATACTACGCATGCAAAAAATAATCCTTAATAAGAATAAAAAAAACTAGACTAAAAAACTTTAAATCAAATTGAAATGGCAAAAAATCAAATCAAAGAAAAAATTCGGGAACTGGAAAATTGGCTGATTGAAAACCCGAGTAGCCCTGAAAGAAGCTTAATCGAATCTGACATTAAAAAATTAAAAAATCAATTAGAGAAAAATCATGAGTAACACACAAATCGAAGAACGTATTGCAACATTATATCTGGCACTTCAATATTGTTCTGAAAAAAAGAAAACTTTTACTGCTGGAGAAAGAATCTGTATTAATCAAGAGCGTTTTCAATGGATTCATATTCTAGAAAACGAAGCCGCTATTCCCCGCCCTGTTTCTGTAAATATTGAAAATAAACTAAAAGAGGTTTTGAGACTTGCTCTTCAAAATAATTTTAAACCCTATTATGGAGATCCTTTTAAAGAAGAAATTTTATTAAACGCCTAAAACCAGATATCATGAACACTTCAACAGCAAACAATTTCAAAACTATGGACTTATCTCAATTTTCTGCTCAACAATTAAAAGAAGCTTTAAATCAAATTGAAAGCAAAAAACTGGAAGAAAGAGATGCTTATAAAAAATTAGTGGCAGAAACTATCCCAAAAGCACTTTCCAGACTACATGAAACATCTGAAATGATGAGAAATGCAAAAACCGAAACTTTCCAGTTATTTGAAACTATTCTGGATTTAAAAAATCAGGTTTATGGTTTTAAAGAAAAACAAATGTCGCATACTTTTTCTAATGATAAGGAAGAAATTACCATTGGCTACCGAATTAACGAAGGTTGGGACGATACGGTAACAATTGGAATTGAGAAAGTTCAGAATTACATTTCGTCGCTTTCTACAAGCAGAGAAACGGCTTCGCTGGTCAAAATTGTTTTCAATCTCTTAAAAAAAGATGCTAAAGGAAATTTGAAAGGATCTCGAGTTTTAGAACTTCAAAAACTAACAAAAGAATTTAATAATGAGGAATTTACAGATGGTGTAGAAATTATCGCTTCTTCTTTTAAACCTGTGCGTTCCAGCTGGTTTATTGAAGCCAACAGAATTGATGAAAATGGTATAAAAACCAATATTCCGTTATCGATGTCTTCTGTTGATTTTTTACAAGGATATGCTTTCAATTTCTTTAACCAAAACGAACAAAACCATGCAGCTTAATCACGACATTTATTTATCACTGTTACTAACTATCTTGTTAATCCTGACGAATTTAAAGCCAATACTTTTATTTAGAGAATGGTTTTCTTTCAAATTAAAAACAACTTTAAAACAATACTTAAATGAGCGTAAAAATAAAACCAATTACAGATCATGAAAGCTACAAAGTAAACGAACATACGATCTTTAAAGACGGACTCGGAAACTGGAACTGCACTAATGATTTATCCAGCAAAGAACGTCGGGCTTTTTATCAGTACGAAAGTATTGTGATTAAAAATCCTAGATTCAAAAAACACACCACAGCCACTTACAGAGGCTAAAAATGACCTTCAAACTTGCAGCCGATACATGTGAGTAAAAAAAATGGTTCCTGATTCTTCTTCCTTTTGAAGAGAACCAGGAACCGGAAAATCGGGCGATTTCTGCCCTAATAAAATAACAGCCAAAACGCATTCTTTCTATTGGAATCCAAACTTGAAAAGGTTTTGGAAACAGGATTGTCATGCGGGGTTTGCTGACCTAGATTGTTAAATAAAATCTTTAACAAACATTACCTCAGAACGAGGTTTACTATAAAAATGGCATTGAGAATTAAAACCATTCATTAAAAATGATCAAATGGTTTTGGCTGTCTAAATATCATGTCATCAAATAAATATTCAAAGCAATTAACTATTCAAACTTCGTTCTTCTTAAAACTTTTTCTTTTTTCTATCATTCAAAATATATCTCTCATGCCTATATCTTCAAACAGAAGCCTCGGAATTCAAAAAAATAAATTAATGCGTTACAAGCTTATTAAAGAGCTGTATCAAAAACACAAAACAGAAGATATTCCAACTACTGTGGTGTGGCGTAAATACGTATATCCAGTTTACCCGATTTCGAGAACTACTTTGTACGAAATTCTATGTACACCTATAACATCTGAACTAAAAAAAATCGAAGAACTTATGGGCAACAAGGAAAAATCTTCTTAATCAACATAAAAGAAAAATTATTCTTTTTTAAATCTTCAAAAACATCCTTTTTGTGATGCAAAGATGAGTCATTTACTTCATCTAAAACGACTTCTGTTCGCTTTCCTTACAACTCTGTAAAGCCCTAGAATACAAATGTTCGCAGACCTTGCATGCATTTTTTTCAGGGCTTTTTTCACCCAATCTTTGCAATGTCAAAAGGAAACAATTGCGCTCTTCAAACCAGAAAAAAATGGTTCTGCTTCCTCCAAAAAATATCACTTCAGGTCTATTCCTGAAAACAGCTTTAATCCAATATTCAATTTTACAATAACATTTAATGGAACAATTTCTATACCCCACTCTTACGGCATTTTTTGCCGCTTTTATAACCTGGCTTTTCTCGATGCGAAAATCACTCGCAGAAGATCGTGCCGCCGAACTTGACAATGCGGTAAGCGCCGTAAAATATTACCGAGATCTTCTTGATGACATTACGGCACGCCTTACCGCTGCAACAGAAACCATCAAAAAAATGGAAATACAACACAAAGAATTAATGCTTATAAACCAACAATTGGTTGATGAATTACAAAAATTTAAACAGCTAAACGGAAAAACATCATGACACTTGCCCAAAAAACTTTAGAAATCGCCACCGCTCAAATTGGCGTCGAAGAAATTCCGAGAAACAGTAACGCCGGTCCTGAAGTTGAAATTTATTTAAAAAGCGTGGGGCTTAGCAGAGGTTATGCCTGGTGCATGGCTTTTATCTACTGGTGTACGCAAAGAGCTTCGCTACAGATTAACGAAAAAAATCCTTTAAAGAAAACCGGTGGTGTTTTAGATCAATACAATTCTAGATCGCTTTTGGTAAAAAAAACACCTCAGCCTGGTGATGTATTTATCATGGATTTTAAAAACGGAACCGGGCATGCCGGATTTATAGAAAAAGTAGTCGGAAACACGATTTATACTATTGAAGGAAACACAAACGATTTCGGTGGTCGGGAAGGCTACAAAGTGGCCAGACGAAAACGCAATATCACCAGTGCAAAAGGCTTTTTACGCCTCTAAAAACAAATTTTATAAACCCACAATAATTATGATCAAAAACCTAAAATGCTTGATTTTTTTGTTTGTCGCTTTCGTATTGGTGATTTCATGCAGAAGTCCGAAACCTGTACAAAACGAAAATAAAACCCGGACGATAACCATTACCGAAACTTTACACGACACTGTCTTTAAAATCGCAAAAGACAGCAGTTCTTATAATGCATTACTGGAATGCCTTAACGGAAAAGTAGTGCTTAAAAATGTTATCCAAGCCGAACCAGGGCGCACATTAAAAAGCCCAAAGGTTCGACTGGATAACAATACACTCCAAGTAGACTGCAACCTAAAAGAACAGGAACTCTATGCTACCTGGAAATCGAAACAAGTAAAAGATGTTCAGGAAAAAACCATCACCGTTACCAAGTTTGTCAACTATTTGACTTTTTGGCAAAAGGTTCAGATTTGGTTAGGAAAGCTACTGCTGCTTTTACTGCTTTTTCTACTGGCGAGATTCGTCTACAAATACAACAAACCTTTCTGATTCAAATAAAAAACTTTTAAAATAACACTTAAATATGTCCGCACAGTCTCATTTTTTTATAGAGTCAGGAGGATTTCCGCAACAGCAACCGGATCAGGGTTTTGGCCCAAAGTCTGAAACTGTTTTCAACCTGACTTCTCGATTTACTTTGGGCAATGAGCCCAAAAAAGCCTTTTCAATCTGCAAAGGAGTTGTTTTAGTACAACCTCAAACGGGCAGCACTGAAAAAGTAAATCTTATTCTTCGTCCTTACAAACAGCCATTTCCTGGGTTAAACATTAAATATTTTGTTTACAGAGGTTTAAAAAGAAGTGATTTTTTCACAACCGCTGACGAACCTTTGATCATTAAAAAAACTTCTTCAACCTCTGATTTTATTACTAAAATTAACGATGATTTTGAAGCTTTTTATGAAGGAAAAAAAGAACCTGATGAAGTAACGCCTATTTCTATTCCTTTCAAAGCCGAATTCATTGGTTACGAAGAACCTAAAGCCAATCTTAATCCAAATGATCTTGCTCAACTATTATCAACTCCATTATCTGATTTCTTTTTTAAGGAATCGAAGTTTGAAACGAAAGATAATACTTTAGAAGAAAAACATCTCTTTGAATTACCCTTAATTGATAGCGGTAAAACGTTAGGAAACTTTGCGCAAGGTATATGCGGAATTGATGTGGTATTAAACTATGGCGATTACCAACATGATTTTGATAATTCTGAGTTTGATTTCAATCTGGAATATGCTCGTAAACCTTTTGCAGAAATTATCACAAATGGTGCTACCAATTTTGCGAAAAAACTTCAGCGAGAGCAAAGTACTCAATTTATTGATATTGCTGCTTTTTATGGTTTACACACTGCCGATGGCACCATAACAGTAGATGCTTCCGGAACTAAAACAAAGAAAACAGGAAACGCTATTTATAGTGATGTAATTAACAATTTTGCAACCAAAAACAATTGGTACGTTTATATTCAGAGTGATCGTACGCGCAGTTATGATTTTTACGGAAACTATAAGATTGGTGAAGATGCTGAAAACCTAAAAACAGGATTATTAGAAGATTCTGTAACCAAAGAAGTTCCAGTGACAGCTATAACGTATGGCAAATTAGGTTGGCCAGTTCTGGTTAACACGCAACAACAGGCTAATACAATTACCACAAACAATTTGTACCTGCAATTTCCAACAGACAACAATAACAACACCGCCTTTTACGGACAAATTGCCAATGTTGCCAACGCCCAAAAAGATACTTTTATCAACGCAGACGGATTAAGATTACCTCCTGATGAAGAAGGCAATTACGCAGATTTTACCTCAACCATTCAATTGACAACTCCAGCAGTAGCAGGCAAAAATATTGCTTCGCTTAGTATTTTACTTTATCAAGGAAAAGTGAATATGTATACTGATCCGCAAGTAGTACCAGATGAAGAAGGGGCTCCCATAATTACATATAGAAAGGCAAACTTTTTTGATAATGTTTTTAATTTAATAAAAGCCAGTCCTTTATTGAACTTAGGCAGTGATAAAAGTTATTCCAGAATGACTTCTGAAAAACTGAACCTTATCAATGCGTTTTATGATAAAAAACAACAAGGAATTTCGATTGTACAAACTCTTACAGTAAATGATGTTATTGAAACTGGAATTGAAGAAACACCAACTGTTGCCCGTGTTGCTTATATAACTGAAGCTGTAGATGTTATGAACAATGCTGTTTCGGCAACTGGAAGCACAAATCCAACTACTTATACATCTTCTTCAGCAGGTGGTGCCGTTGGCAATAGTAAAACGTACCAACTGCCTGATCCTTACTATTACAATCTGAAAATGTTTACGGATAGCACTGAAACTATTACAGGACTTGAACTAAAAACTTTGGATGGCTCTACTCCTAACAAAATTATTTTGGGATTAACCGCAAGCGAAAATGATAATATAAAAGCCCTGATTACCAAAGAGAAAAAGAATCCCCGTTTGTTTTTAATGGATCTTTTTGAAGATGGAAATGAGTTGGTTTCTCCTGAAAATATCAAATATCAGAAATACAAAGTTGCTATTGTGGTTGAAGATGCTGAAGGTAATAATAAACTGGAAGAACCTGGTATTCCTGTTTTTGTTTATTCACTTGATCGTACGTATCATTTTAGTAAGGGATATAGCGACTACATGCCAGAACAACAATTCGAAGATGAGTATTTAATTTTAAATAAAGATATAGAATAATGGTAGTACTCTTATATAAATCAGGTATACCTGTGCAATTAACAAATGATTTTAGTGATTTGCGATTCGATATTGAAGGTTTTTTAATAGGCTTTACACACAAAGCAATCATTGAAAAAAATATCATTACAACTAAATATGCATTTCATCATAAATCAGAGTTTAAAACAAATGATAAAAAAAGATCTGATTTAATCGACGGATTTTATGATGAAGACCAATTTTTAAAATATACTGAAAGCGTTATTTTTAATATTGTCTCTGCTAGCGATATGATTTACAAACACAAGTTTAATTTTGATAAATTTATTGCTAAAGCAAATGATTCAATTTCTGTAAACGTCACTAATTTTGGTGCTCCTTACGAACTATTCTATGATAGAAAAAAATATAATTTTTTAATAGAAAGCTTGTCTGGTGGTAAAGGTCCAAGGAGCTATTCTGATGGCATTCTTGATGGTTTTGATATTATTGATTATAAACTAAAATTACCTAGGACTTATTCTTCTTCAACGGTTAGTGTTCAAAATCAAGTAAATACTCCCGGGTATCATTTTTATGCGAAAAATTTAGGCAATTTCATTCATCAGTATTCAAGTGATGAAGAAAAAAGAAAATTAAAAAAAATTACTATCCTTATAATTTTCAAAATTAGAGAAATCATTAATGAGATATTTCCAAATCTACTTTTAAATGTTAGTACTGAAAAAACTTTAAATGATGCTGCAAACTCGATTAATATAGATCTTAATAACTTATCCAATTTTGAAAAAATGCTTTTTCTTTTAAAGAAAAGTTGGGGATATTATTATGACCCTTCTTCAGCTTTACCACACAAAAGTACTTTGCCAGAAACCTTTAATGTGAATTCTACTTATTCTGATTTTGAATATTATTATTTAGGATTGGTAAGTTTTTACGATGAATTTTATAAAATTCCTCAAACATTAGCAAAAGCTCCAGAGTTTGAGAAATATAAATTCATTTTAACATTACTACCTGTCAATGCATTATCGCTTATTCCATTTGAAGTTACAAAATCAATAATTGAATCTTTCATAAAGAAGAAATATTTAGCAGAATATCAAAAGAGATTTTTAGTGAGATTGATCGTTTCAATTCCTTTTTCTTTAGCGGATTCATTTTTGGATTATTTGGCTGAATGTAATAATGGTATGGATACAAATTATCAAGCTATTTATTACATCCTTGGAGATGCTCGTACCAAAAGATATATTCCTTTTGTTGATGAAGTGCTTACAAGAAGGCAATATGTATTTGCTATTCATCAATTATGGACAGCATCGAAATATAACTTTTACCATATCCCAAATGGAATCATTCCAATTGTAGGTAATATCAACCCAAATGCATACTTTATTCAAAATTCTCATGAATTTGAACTAAATAATGCATTGGTTTTTAATACTGGTTATTACTTTACAGAAGAAGGAATTACAAAACAAGGTTTTGAATATTCAGCCAACTTTATTCATGATAAAATTAGAATTTTTAAAACTGAAAAAACTGAATTTTACAAGAATAAATATATCGATGATGGACTTGGTGCACCAGCAGTTAAAAGTTTACCTCTTATTAAATTACCTGAAGAAATTGGTAATTTTCATATGTATCATCCAATATCTTTAATTGGTATACAGCCAGATTTAGAAGTTGTCTTACCCGAAGCAAGTTACTATCCGGCCTTTATTTTTCAATATGTTGAGGAGTTTGAAGATCTTAAAGAATTTGATGCAGCAGTAAGCTTAGGAATTGCAATTACTATCGAATTAGCATTAGCTTATTTTACTGGAGCCCTATCTAGTTTAAAATATTTAAATTATCTAAAAAATGCATCAAGAATATATCAAGCTTTGACCAATTCTGCACTTGCAGGTGAACAAATATTAATTTGGACTGCCTTAGAGGGAGCAACAAATGCACTAGCTATTTCAGGAAGTATATTATACTCTTACAATAATTATTTAATTCAATTATCTAATGATCCTTCAGAAATAGAAAAATTAGAAAAACTAAATATAATTTTATTCTGGCTAATAATCGCACAAGCTACAGCATCAGTTACCTTTAGGTACAAAGCCATTAATGCTGCAGACCAATTCTTAAATACTTTCCCTTCGGGAGTCATTCATCCTGATGTAGAGAATTTATTAGTAACTCTTAGAACTCAAAAAGCAACAAACATTCTTGGTATTAGGCAAAAACTTATTGATTTAGGTTTTGAAGAAAATATAATCGTTACAAAATTTGATGACTTTGCTGCTGATGTTAAAATAGCCTTCTGGGACGATTTTAATAAATTATCTAAAGAAGAATGGAGTCTAATTAACAAATCAAATGCTTTGGAGAATTGGAAATATCTAAATGATAAAAAAATAACTGATAGAAAATTCATTAATATTATAATTAGTAATACAAAAGTAAATGCTATTGCAAGATTTTATGAATATCCACCGTTAAGCAATTTTTTAGAATCTCTTAGTCCATTACAAAGATGGAGATTCTTAGAAAAACATGGTAAAATAGAACAAAATATTTTAATCCAATTGATCGAAAATCCAAAAGGAATAATACTTCTAGACCAAGCTAGCATTTCAATTACAACAGCACCAGATTATTTATCCGTTCTTGATGTAAAAAATATTCTACGAACCAACTCCTCAAAAGAAACAATAGGTGTAACAATTGAAAGACAAAGATTAAATTGGGATACAGCCATTAAGTCTTATGAAAAAGAAATAATTTTTGAAGAGATGTCAGTAGCACAGCTTCGTGACTTTTATACCAGCTTTTCAGATGCATTTTATGATTTGAATCCTAAACAACTTAAGCTATTCCAAAATTCAAATCGAATACGCGCTACAACAAGTTGCTACATAGATAATCAATTAGTTGAAACTTTTTCAGAATGGTATATGTCTGGTGGTATTGATAATTATGAGATGATTATGAGAAATACACCCTTAAGTTTTAGAAATCGATTTATTCCAGTTTCAGATATTGATAAATTTAATGCTTTTGTTACCAAAGCTCTTGATATCGACGGAAAAGGACGATTTAATGACACCGAACTAAAATATTTATTTAACTTTTTTGAGAATCATTACTCAAAAGGCAATAGATTTGTTATTGAAATAGAATCTACACTATATACTTGTACATCATGTCAAAAATTTTTACAGGCAGCAAAAATATATGCCAATTCAGAAAATAAGATTTTAGAAATTAAATTTATTGCTCATCGAGACGCAATTAGAATGGACAATGTTAAAAATATGATAAACGAATAATCATGAATATAGAAAAACTCACTTATTTAAGAGATAATCCCATACATTACGGAAAAACATTTAACTTTCCAATAAAACCAATTTCTATTGAAGAAATAGAAGATTTAGAACAACTTTATAATAATGGTAATCTATTCCCACAAGCACTTAGAGAATTATTGTATCTTGCGGGTAACGATTGTTATGTCTTAGACTATGCGGGTAATACTCAAGAGGAGTTACAAACAGAAGTTAGAGAATGGCTATCAAATTATAATAAAAGCATAACAAGACCATTTTTTGCTATTGATGCTCACAATCCTGGTGAACAATTTTTATATGTTTATTTAGATGAAGGTGATAACCCTATAGTTTACCAAGCTCATTTACCAACCAGAAATGATATTTTGCCTTTTACAAGTCTAAAAAAGACTTTATCTGATTTCATCAAGGTACATGTTGATATGGTAAAAAAAGGATACAATCCTTTCTAAATACCCGATCGTGCAGATTTATGCCTGCAACGATATCCGATCGCGCAGATATATCTCCGCAACGATAGTGCAGATTTGTTATCTGTGCCCGCACAGATTGTTAAGTTCTCATTGTAAGTATAGAAAAGCATATTACTTTGTGGAATTTTTGTTTGAATGATTTGTTTTGTGTCTTACTGTTGCGGGCACGGATTGCAAATCCGCGCGATCGGGTTTCAGCATTTCCAAAAATGTAAATTAAAATAATTTAAAAAAAATATTATGTCATATTTAAAAGGGTTAGTTATAGATAAATACAAAAGCGTTGATTTAGGTATTGATGATACTACGATTTCCAATTCAGGTTATTTATCGGATTTAAGTTTAGATTCTATTAATAAAGCAATAACAAATTTAAATTATATTATAACACAAACAACTGGGGTTATTACTTGGGGAGTTGATCGATTTATGGTTGATTCAGATCCCGAAGGCTCTTTATGTAAAGACGAAAATGATATTGAATTGGCAGATGTGCCTAATAGTGTTATGATTAATTTATTATTAGAAATCAAAAATTTTAAAACACAATATCAAAATACCACCAATTTGAAAAATATTGTTGGCCAAGCATTCACAATTATAAAATCGAATCCTAATGCTTATAAAAGATTTCCAAATTCTGATTTTCATTTTGCTACTACTATAAATGATGTTTATATCACACTAATATTAGAACAAAATGATTTAAACTTAACTGAAAGTTTGTATATAAATCAATTGAATACTAATTTTTAATAGTTTTCTATTCCCCCGCTAGTGCGAGCGTCCCGCTCGTGAACGCAAAGTATTTCTTACATTAGCTCAAAAAAATAATGACCAGAAAATACAAGTTGGGAGATAAAACTGGAGCTTACTTTATAAGTTTTGCTACTGTTTACTAAATAAAAAAACAACTCAAAGACAAAATCTTTGAGTTGTTTTAAACTAAGAATCTTCTCCAAGCAAACCCAAAAATTACATTTTAAAAACCCAATCTGGAAACTTAAAACTATAAGTTTCCCTACTCTACTATTGGCTTTATTTTAAGCCCAATACACACAAACCTTATTTCTTTGTTTTACAACTCTATCTCTGTAAAATAAAACCCTATTGTGACGCCACTAACACAATTTTTAAACATATTATTTGGGTTTATATTATTTCAAAAAAACTTTTGTCAGTATAAATTAATCTTAAATAATAATGGTTTATCCTAAAACTGAATAACTGCCTTTAATTTTTATATAACCCTTAAATATTTTAAAAATGAGTGTAAATCACAACAGAATCAAAGTGTCAGACTTAGAAAAAAATGAACCTGGCAAAATTTTAAAAACGAATGAAAAAGGAGAACTGGAATTTACTGATACTAGCGATCTTAAAACCGAAAACTATAATGCTTTGGACTGCACAGTCGAAGGAAAAGCATTAGATGCCAGACAGGGAAAAGTATTGAAAGATATGATTGATCTGAAACCTGTAGATATTGCATCTGATGCTGAAACCCAAATAACTGCAGCTGTTCCAGAAGATAATAAAGCAATTAGCCGTTCAAAACTTTTTAACTGGTGGAAATGGATCAAATCTCAAAATCAAACTATTTCCGGCCCCTGGAACTTTGGAAACAAGGTTACCTTAGCATCTGGAACTACTTCAACGCCACCATTAATCATCCCAAGTGGCACTTTAACCTCAGCAACAGTAGATGGTGCAATTGAAACCAATGCAAATGGAATTTATTATACAATTAACGGTTTACGAAAAAATTTAATCACAGAATATGTTGTTGATACTCAAACAATGAATGATGCTTACATGTATCTCTGGGGAAATGGTACAATAGGAACTCGTGAGGATATCGTTACTTTGTTTTCAAACAAAAAAGTCTTTAATGATTTTACATCAAATCAATATGCAAAATATAAAATAGACGTGAGTGGTATACTATCAAGAATGAACACTATGGTAACCGACGTTAAATTTGAACTGCAAATGCTTATCAGTAACAGTTCGACACCTACAACTTGGTATACTATTTCAAAATTTGAAGATACAAGAGTCAACCTTACATCGACCACCTCTTTACCGCAACAAATTAATTTATCGTCAGACTTATTAATTGCTATTCTATATAATAAAACGATATATATATCAGGAAAATCATCTACAGCAACAACAGAAAGTTTTTTTAAAACTAAAACGCAAAACTTAGCCACTTCGCAAACCGATCCAAAAAAAGAAGACATGTTGATATCTCTTAGAATAAAAGCAACAACCAACTGGAGTACAGCAATTACAACACAAGAATTTCTTACTGATTTTGGGTTAGTAAAAATGATAAAACTATAATTGTGCGCATTAAATAATCAATTTATAGCAACAACTTTTTACCGATATAACGCGAGCAACTTCCTTTTTGGTGACCATGTTTAATAATTGCTATAGTGTTGAAAAATGCTAAGGAAGCAAGTTTTTCTTAGGATCCTCAATCAATATTTTTTGAAAGATACAATTGGAAAAATATTTTTTTAAGCAACTACTCCAGAAAGAAGAAATGTCTTTTATTCTGGAAAACAGATAATAATACTATTGCTTTGGCAGTAAGAAAGAATAGGATCGTTTTTGATGAAATCATAAGTACAATGCGAAAATAAATGTAAACGAATAAAAACAGATTCTTTAATGTTTTTCAAATTTTTATGGGAACTTAAGTTTTTAAGTTCCCATAATTTTCTAATCTCTCCTTTAAAACTTAATTCAATCCCAATCCACTCTCTTTACAACTCTGTAAAGCTCCAGAACATCAATGTTAAACCACTAAGCAGCTGTTTCTTAAAGCTCTTTTTTAGGCTCATCTTTGCTTCATCAAAAGAAAAAAAAACAGCATGTAAACACAATTAACTGCAGTAAAATGCTTCAATAAATTAACCCAAAAAACAAGCCTTTGATTGGTTAATCCCTCTCCTATTTAATTACTCCGAATACGAACAAAATTAAAGTCAAAAACAAATTAGAATATGCCAACCAATACCATAACAGCGGTTCCAATTCCTGCGCCAAGATATTACCCTCGATTGTCTGAGGTAATTACGGTAAACGATTTGCCTGAGTTTTTATCGTTTGTCGAAGATGGCCTGAACTCCATTTTTGATAAAATTCATTATAAAAACCTGCAATATTCAAAGGGTTATCGCGGCGATTCTGCTTTTTACAGTCTCGACATTGTTACAAGCAGTCCGCTTGCCCTTCCGTTACCATTTGATCTTAAACTGGTCCTAAATCCAGATTTAAAAGATGGCGATCAGTCTATTTCATCATTTCCTATTACGCTGGAGTATCAATGGGAAATTTTAGCCTTCTTAAAAACATTCAGTTCCAGCAATTTTTCTTTTTCTATAAAAGATTTTTATTCCGTAGGACTACAAGTTTTCCGCATTAGCGAAGAGCAAGTAATTGCCCACATGATGAATATGTTTGTTGAAGCCCAGGAAGGAAAAACCAAATACGAACAGCTTTTAACCGATATTAATACTTTTGATGAAGTTACTAATGATCCAACTTATCAGGAATTAAAATTTCCTGCCAATGTCGAGCAATCTATTCAAAGCGTTATTGATGTTATCAATGCTAATCCTCTTATTACAAAATCGATTCCGTTATTATTATTCGGAACTTATATTGCCCGAGATGGTTTTAGTGCAAACGAAATCAAGCAAAAATTACAAGATTTCTACAATATTGTTGCTCCAGACGGAATTGAAGCGCACATTAAGAGAATTATTACTCCAAAAGCCAAAGCTACACTAGAATTAAGTGCCGGAATCGAATTCCCGCATAGTATTCTAAAGCCTGTACAGCAAGATGGCTCTGCTTTTCATGATCCGACAACCAAATCAACTTTCGTATTTGCACAAGCACAATTGTATGCCGATACAGAAGCTGGAATTGGTTATCAGGCAGAATTAGGCGGTTCATTAACACCTCCAAATGCCATGATTGGAAATACAGGGTTAATGCTGGAATTAGATACCTTAAAAGTCGATTTAAGTAAAAAAACCAATATTCCAGAAGCTGATGCAGATGGACGTCCAAATGATTTTGTTGGCGTTTATGCCCGAGCAGCGTCGGTTACATTGCCATCAAAATGGTTTCATGATGAAGCGGAAGATCCGAGCAATCCTCAAACCTTAAAAATTGGCGCTTCAGATTTGTTAGTAGGTTCTGGCGGTCTTTCAGGGAATATTTATTTAGAAAGTGTTCCTGCACCAAAAGGTGGTTCATTTAATTATTTTAATGACAAATTCGATTTCTATTACCCGATTATAATGTTTGAAAAAGACGAAGTAAGCGGTGTTGCAAATGAAAAAGAAATTGCCGATTACCCTGCTTTGCTTGTCTATTTACAAAAATTATACACAGCCAAATTACCATATGCTTTTAAATTTCCGTTAGCATTAAAAACGAAATCTGGATTACAATCTTCAGTAATAAACGCTAATACAGATTATTCTTTTGACAATGCAATGGATTATCAGGCATTTTTATTAGAATTAGAAGATAATACGTTGTGGAAAACAATTGGTTCTCCTAAAAAAGGATTCAAAGTTGGTTTTAACAAATTTGATATTACCTTCAGGCAAAACAAAGTTGTAAACTCCAACATTAAAGGTGCTTTAGAGATTCCGAAACTTAAAGAAAAAAACGGCAATCCTTTAAAAGTTGGTCTTGAAGGCCATATAGCTGATGATGGCGATTTTAACCTTACTGCTTCTTTTAATAAAGAGAACAAACCTAAAGCCAATTTATTTGATCTGGTAAACCTTGATTTTAACAGTTTTGAACTTGGTAAACAAGATGATGCTTACTATTTAGGAACTTCTTGTGCTGTTTCTTTTCCTGAAGGAACTTTAATGGGAAATCTATTAAAAGGAAAAGGCTTTGAGGTTGAAAAACTTCGCGTTTATAGTGACGGAAACATTGAAGTAGAAGGAGGATCTATTCCTATTCCTATTAGTCTTTCTGTCAATTTAGGCCCCGTTCAAATGGCGGTTACCAATATTAACTTTGGTTCTACTCAAATTAACGGGCGCAAGTTTAATTTCTGGGGATTTGATGGAGCCATCAGTATTAATCCGCTTGGAGTTGATGCTCGTGGAGAAGGTGTAAAATACTATTATCCTACAGATGGCGGTAAAGATTCTTTCATCAGGATTCAGACCATCGAGGTTGACTTAATTATTCCGGGAACTGCAACCGAGGCATCGGCTATGGCAATTATTCACGGTATGATTACACTTCCTGAACCAGGAAAATCTAAAGAATTTGTTGGTGAAGTTGGTTTAAAACTACCTAAAGCAAAAATCTCTGGAAGTGTTGGAATGCGTTTTATGCCAAAATATCCAGCTTTTTTAATTGATGCCAGCATTGAACTTCCAGTTCCTATTCCGCTTGGATTCCTTGCTATTAATGCCTTTAGAGGATTATTAGGTTTTAGATATGTTGCCACCAAAGAAGCCGCAGGATTAACCAAAGACAATTCTTGGTATGATTTCTATAAACATCCAAAACCGGGTATCAATATTAAAAAGTTTAGCGGGCCGCCAGATTCGATGCAATACGATGCGCCGTTCTCTATTGGAGCGGGAGCCACTTTTGGAACTGTTGCCGATGGCGGACATGTGTTGTCTCTGAGAGCCATGCTGTTACTGTCGCTACCTACTCTATTTTATATTGAAGCAGGATTAAATGTTATTTCTTCACGACTAGGATTAATTGAAAATGACCCTAGCAATCCGCCTTTCTTTGCAATGGTTGCCTTTGGAGACGATTCATTAGAATTAGCTGCAGGAGCCGATTTCAGTATTCCGAAAGATAGCGGACAAATTTTTAAACTTCATGCTTTATTGGAGGCTGGATTTTTCTTTAAAAACCAGAAACCTTGGTACGTAAATCTTGGTTCTAAAAAAGATCCGATCACGGCAGAAGTCTTAACCTTGTTTACCGCAAAATCGTTTATTATGATTTCTGCACAAGGTATTGAAGCTGGAGCAAGATTAGATTTCAAATTGCAGCAGAGTTTTGGCCCTGCCAAAGTTAAGCTTTGGGCCTATTTGGAGTTGGGAGGGAAAATTTCATTTAAACGTCCTCAAATGGGTGGTTATATCACCGCTGGTGGAGGAATCCAAATTAAACTTTGGATTATTAATGTCGAAATTGCCTTAGATACCATATTCTCTGTTGAGTCATTTAAACCATTTCTAATTTATGCCAAGTTAGAATTGAGTGTTCGTTTAAAAATTGGTTTTATAAAAGTTCGTAAAAACTTTACGGTTGAATTGCAATGGGATATCAACAGAGTTGTCGATCGTACACCGTATAGCCCGCTTCCAAAAGGAACTGTTGGCGATGGAGAAGATAATAGGACCTTAGAGAACGTCAAAGGTGTTCATATGCTCACCAATCAGGCTTTTGCTTTAGATTATTTCAAATCTGCAGGAGAGAAAGGTTATAAGCCAAATCAGTTTGATAGTAATGGAATGCCTAAAGCAGAACTTATTACCAACATAATCCCTTTAGATACTTATATTGATATTAAAATGGCTAAAGGCTTATTGCCAAATCCAGAATTAATTCAAAAAGTTGGAGGTTATACTGCTGATGCTAAAAACTATACGGATATGATGCCTCCGATAGATAATAATCCTAAGACTTCTCAAAAGCCACGTAGGGTCAAACATGAATACGGAATCAAATCAATCAATTTAAAATCATGGAATGGTTCTAATTGGGTAGATTATCATCCTTTTGAAGCTGTTGTAAAAGATGGAGAAAGAAGTGATGCATTAAAAAAATTGCCTTGGGCACAATGGCAAAAAGCAATTGATCAATACGATTCTATTCGTGTATTAGCAACAGATCCGTTTTCTTTTTTAAGTGCCGGAGAACCAGGATGGCATGTTCCTGAGCAATTAGGAATTACACCTTCCAGATTATTCTGTGCATCGGCTCAAATTGAAAAACAACATACTGATTTTCTTAATAAACAAATTGGTCAGCGTTACTATGTTCCAATGCAGTATGAAGCAGATAAAATCAATGGATTATTTTTTAAATTAAATGGAGAGCTTCCTGAAATTACTGGCAATTATCAGATTGAAGGAGGAGATTTTATGAGCATTACTGCAGATAGAAATCCTCATGGTTATAGTAAATCGCTTTCATTTAAAAACGAAAATGAGTTAGAAATTATTTTCCCTGAATCGGCAATTGATCCTGTCTTGCAGCTTACAACACAAGCAAAAGAAGTAAAAATTTTGGCTTACACCGCTGCTTTTAAAGATGGCGATAAATTAGTATCGTATGTGCCTATTCGCTTTAGCAAAACTAGTTCTGGTACTTTTTCTAATGAGCAATCGTATACCAAAGCAGAATTTTCAACTGCCATAACTTTATTTAGTGAAGAAGTTGAAGATCAGAAAATAAAGATTGACAAAATTGTAATTAGTCCAGTTTCAGCAAAGGCAAAACGAATTAAAGAAATCAGAAATAAAATTGCTGCTTTATTTGATGCCACTTACGGAGATCTAGCTGGAGAAACTGAAATTACATTGACAGATCCTGCAAAGATTGCAGAATACAATTCGCATATGACTGAATTAAATAATCTGAAAGTGGAAGCAGGAAACGACAATGTTAATTCTGGAGGTAATCCAAATGCATTGACTTTCACTCACTATTATGGTTATAATGGAAGAACTCTGTACGATTTTGATCAGGTAATTAAATTTAATGATTCGTTTGTAATAACATTCCATCCAAAAGGAGATGCAAAAACTACAATTCTATTACAAGTAGATGCTGATGGAAGCATCATTCGAGAACGTTTAATTAATGGAATCGTAACTTCTGTACAAGTTGTAAATGGTAATTTATTGGTAACCCAAGCCTTGAATGCAGAACAATGCAAAGGAATTGGTGAGGCCATTATTGATCTTGATTTTATTGTAGGATGCTCCTCTCCTATTGCTGCCACAGCAATTGTAGAAATGGATGAAGAATTAAATCCAACTTCTGGAACATACTATCAAAATACCTATTCTTTAGGTTTCAACAAAGTACTTCCGTTAGCAAACAATGATTTGCTTTGGGTTAATACTTTATCAAATGAAACTCAAATTAGCTGGATCAAAGGAGACGATCGAAGTGTTGTTTATCATTCTAAAATAAACGGAGAAACTATCAAAGTTCTGAAGCAAAATGATACTGAGTTTACTTTGATTACAAAGGATAAAAAAATCATTCGTTTGAATATCAACAACACAGCAAAAGTGTTTTCTGTAATCGACACAAAAGTGCTTTCTGATACAGAAATTGTTGGAATCAGTGATGCCATTAGTGTTAACAACAAAACTTGGGTTTCAGTCAAACTTTCAAACAATAAATTTGGTTTAGTTCAAATTAATGGAAACACCATTAATCTGTTGAAGAATGATACATTTTTTGAATCGGCAATATACTTCTCAAATAATGCTTTAACTGATAATTCTATTGTTTCTTATAATAAACATTACCAGTTTGTATTTGGCGAAACATTAGAACTTAAAAGATTAATTAAAAGAGAAAGTGAGATTAAAGACGCTTCAATTATTAAGGTTCAAAATGAACCATCAGTAAACGAAATCGTGATGCTTTCTAGTAAGACAAACGAAAAAGGAGTTTATTTCTCATTGTTTAGTGATGCTTTTGATAATTGTTCTTTATATCCTGCTTCGAATGTTTCTGTAACATCGTCTACAACAGCATTAACAAACGGAAGCACAAGTTTAATTCCGTTAAGCACAATTACCGGATTAGCCTTCAGAAGAAGTCTTAGAAATTCGAAAATTATTATTACTGATGCTATTATTTGTTCAAGTATTGAAAGCGCTGAAGATCCAGAACTTGATTATACAACTTACATTCAAAGTGTAGAATGGTTAAGCAAAGAAGATTATTATCATAACAAAACTATTTTGGACATTCCTGCTGTAGCAGAGCAATTTAAGGCCATGAAAGATGCTGTACAAACAACAGTACAGCCAATCTGGAGACCAAATACGACATATTGTTTAGATTTTACTTTAACAGATACAGTTGATGATAATAAAAAGAAGCCAAATGAATTTAAATATTATTACGGATTTAAAACTCTGGGACCTATAGGGCATTATCCTGTTCCATATCCTAAAGATCAAGATCTTCCTGTCAAGAATGAATTGACAGATTTGTCTAAATCGTCATTGACTTCATTGAGAAGTTATCTGGATTACAACCGTTCTTATCCAAACGCAGATGGAAGTTTACTACAGTCTAAACCTTCATTTTATGGCCCTGACCAATGCAAAATCTCTTTATTCTTTACTAACACATATACTTCTCATATGTTTAAGAAATGGGAAAGCTATCATACTGGCAGACCAGAAATTAAAGGTGCTTTGAATCTTTATATCAAAGATCCACAGACTGATTTGCTTATAGAATATCCTCCAAAAAAGATCATAGAAGAAGGAGAAGAAATTATGTATCCTAAAACAGAAGATACAGATGATGAAAGTAAATTTTGGACTGGTGATAATGATCCAAGACTTCCATTAGGAATTAGAATTTTAAACAGTTTTATAGATGATAATCGTGAAATATGCAATTTAAATTTAGGAGATCCTTTAAAACCAAAATCATTAAAGTACAAGACAACATTAACCAACTTAAAACCTTCTAAACTTTATACAGTTTTAGTCAATAATTATTTTGAAGGTGCTCAAATAGGAGTTTCAAGTAAGAGTACAAACATCTTGGTACATCAATTTGGATTCCAGACTTCGCGTTACAAAGATTTTGAAGAGCAGGTTCAGAGTTATTTTATTGGTGAAGAAAAAACAGGTAAAGCCTTGTTTGATGTAAATGTTAATCTGAATCAAGAACGCATCGATGCTTTGTATTATTTAATAGCTCCAAAGGCAGCAAATGTGACAAATGTTTTAAGTGATTCTATGGCATCAAAATATCAGCATTTATTTGATTGTGCTTTTGAAGGAATCTTAAAATTATCTCCTCTTGATCCTGCCCAAAGTACCGAAGTAAATAAAATTATTGATGCTAATACAGGAGCAACTATTGCGCTTTTAGTTCGTAATCCGGAACCATTTAATATTCCGAAAATGCCTTTAAAAGAAATTCAGGATTCTATTTCGGTTTTAGATGAATTAGGAAACCCAACATCGGAATACAGTGTACTGCATTCAAAAGATTATTCGCAAGCATTAATCATGCATCGCGACAAAACAATTTTGAATGTAGAAAAATTGAAAATCAAGTTTAAATACAAAATGTGGAATACTGAAGGAAGCGGAACTTCTCTAACTAGTACTCTTGATACACAAATACTACCATTAAACAATATAAATCTTTAAAAAACAAGAAAAATGAGTTCTATAAATCTTCAAGAAAGCCAACTCTCTGGCTGTGAAACTTATGTTGCAATTGTAGTAGACGAATCAGGTTCTATCAATGGCAATGAAGCACAGCAGATTCGTTCAGGGCTAGCTTCATTTATCAATTCTCAGACACAAAGTAAAATCACGCTTTCGTTAATCGGAATGTCTAACAGCGATACTGCTGTTAGACCCGATAACATAATCGAAAAAAGAATTTCAAGCAATAAAGATTCTTTTATAGATTGGATTAACATCTATGGGAATGGCACCGAAAGCATTCAATCAGATTATTGGGCATCTGGTTTAAATGCAGCTAAAAATCTGCCAGTTACTCCAGATATCGTTTTTGTAATTACAGACGGTTTACAAGTTAACAACTCCGATTTCTTAAAAAATCTTTTTACTGATTTGAATCAAACTTCAAAGGTTTTTGTATATGGAGTTACTAGTTCTCCAGAAAACATTGAAGAACTGACAACGCCTCTTACCTCCTTTTTGGGAAAAACACCTGTTTTAAAAAGTAGTACTGCTTCTGCACTAGATTCAGATTATCTTTGGCATTCTGATTTCAGCACTTTAGGAACTGAATTAAATAACCTTGCTTCAGATTTATCGCGTTTGCAAATAGGTTGTTTTCCAAATGTAAGTGTTATTGCAAACAATTTAGCTTATCCTACTTTAAAGAAAGGTTCAAGAGTTAGCGCATCATGTGGCACTTTAGTTCTAAAAAACAAAAATCGCGTACCTTTAACTTTAAGTGCTGGAACAAAAATTCATAAGGAAAAGACCTTAAACGGATTAACCTTTAAGCTTGCTAACTCCGTAGTAATTCCCGGAAAATCTGAAGTCCTGGCTCCTGTCCAAGTTGAAGGAAAACCTTTAGCGCTTGGTTCTTTTTCAGCTCTTGTATCGCTAAGTAATGTTGCAAATCCTTTAGGAATAAGTATTAATTTCAATGTTAAAAGAGAATCATCAATTATTGATATTTCTCCACAAAAAACAAATTTGCAGTCGACTTATTTACAAGTTGCTGCTGCAGGTTCAAGAGGAATTGACAGTACAAAAGGAATTCATCTTCGCTGGATGCTGGCTGGCAGATTAGGAGAAAATCATCTTCCAAAGGGAAACTCATATAATGATCCAAGCTCCAATTTAAGTTTCAATAAACCAGATGACTTTGTTAAAGTATACAGAGCGCCTTATACGAAAATTAGCCAAACTGTTGATTTAACTCAAAATCCTAATGTCGTAGATAATAAAAAGGCACTTTGGATTTACAAAACATCAAATCCGCAAAGATCTGTTTATGTCAATTTCTTAGATCAAAAAAAATACAAAGTCATTAAGGCTAGTAGCTACGATCCTTTAACAAATGCAACTGCTTTTATGCAAGCTTATGGAAATAGCTTGATTGAAATTGAAACCAAAACAGATTTATTTTTTGCTGCCGAATTAGATTTTTCCTCTTCGAATAATGCAAAAAACGTAAAGCTTGAAACGCTATCTGTTGCCGAAAATAAAATTACAGCAGAAAAAAGAGTAACCAATCGTAAGACATACAACTCAGTACAATTAAACACTCCTGTTCGTTTAGTTGCAGAAAATGGAAGAAGTATTCGATTTAAAGCAAACAAGTGTTTTTTAAAATCAGTACAACTTGAATTTTATTCTGATTTTATTACTAATGCGAATGCCAATGGAGATTGGTTTTTAAAAGGTAAATACGGATTAAACACAGATGATTTTAAGGTTTTTGAACAACTAGAGCCAAAACTAAATTCAGTTCACGGTAAATGGTTAAAATTCAACGATGGCGAGTATGTAAACATTAAAAATTATAGAGATAAATGGAATAGAATCACGAATGAAAAAGACATTGCCGATGAAAACATTAAAAGCATTGTCACTAAATACATTTCTTTAAGTGAAGCATCAGGTAATCCAACTGCAGAAGATGATATTCCACTTGGAGATAAAGTTCCTGTAAATGAGCCAGGGCCGGGAGAAGAACAACAATATGCTCAAAACTTAACAAAAGTATCTTATTTGGATCTTTTAAATATTGCTGCAAACGATTACCACGTTGCACGTATGTTAGGTTTAGGATGTTTAGATCTTGACGACGATGTTTATTCTGGAGAATACATCTACTTAACAGAATATACCACTTTTGGCAGCCTGGAAGATGGCATCGAAGGAAAAGAGGTACAGCATCTTTCTATGAGTATTCCAACTTCTGTAAACACAGAACGTATGCCTCTTCCTGTTCAGTTAAGTAAAATTGTTCCAGGATTAAATGTAGATGCAGAGGATAATCCAAATGCCAGAATTACAGATTCTGAAGGCTATAGTTTTGATGGAAAGAAAAGATTTGTAAGCTTATTTATGGATGATGTTATGGATTATGATGTCGTAGATCCTAAGGCAGACAAAGACTTCTTTAAGTCCCCTTTAGAATATGACGGAAGCGCTTTTACACTTCCTATTTATTTAGGAATCGATCATAAAATTGCTACAGAATCAGCGTGGAAAAATCCAGAATTGTCGCATGATGTAGAATATAAAAGTATTGATCGAAACCTAAAAGAATCAAAGTATGAAACTGTTGCAATTATTATTCCTGAGTCTGGAAAATCAATTTTAAATGCAATTCAGGAAGAAACTGGAGAACACGTTTACATCTATCAAGGGTACGGAATTAATATTTTCTCAAGAGCAGCTTCTGGACGTCAAATTAGCATTAAATCGGATATTAAACCGGCTAACAATTTAATGCCTCCAAGCAACATTAATGCACTTCTGGTTACAGAAGAAAAACCTTTGATGTTTACCTCTCTGTCTGAACAAGAATTATTGGGCAAGATTACAGGCAGTGACAAAACATTAATCAGAATCATGTTTGACTATTATTCGTCTCAAGAGCTTTTAAGCTACCCTGTTCCAAGAGAAATGTCTGCTGAGGATGCTGAGAAAAAGAAAGACACTATTTTTCCTGATAGTGCGGAAATATTTGCTGACCATTTTAAACTGTATTATAAAAATGGACTTCCAGAAGTTGAATATGGCAAAATTGAAAGCATCAATAACAATTCAGTAAACAATCTGACTTCGACTATCAAAATAAGAGAATACAAAATTATTAGTAGTGGTCAAGAAGTAAAAATTGGATTAAACAATACGAATAAAGCTAGATTTAATGGAGGAATATTAACCATTGGAGACGAAAACTATTTAATTCAAAACATCGAAGTTCAACTTAAAAAAGATGACAAAAATCAGGACGTTTTTGATTATGCTCTGGTTGAAGTTTTAAAAAAGGAAGTAACTGACAAACTTCATGCTGATGGAGATGCAACGATCGATTCTGAGCAAATTAAAGCCATTAAAATACCTGAAAGCAAATTATGTACTCTGGTGCAAAATATGCAGACAGCAGAAAATTGGCACCAACCAGAAATTGACTTTGAAATTGAATATCCAGCCAACTTAAATATTGTTCATCGAGAAGTTATCGAACATACAGGCGAAAACGGTACCGATCTGCAATTAGAAAAAACAAGAGGAGTTTGGAAAGATGCTGTAATTGAAAGGCATTTTGAAGTTTCTTACGAAATGGATGATAAGGGAAATTATAAATTGGATGAAGATGGTAATCCGATCAAAGTACATGAAAAAAAACATTTAGGATTGTACAAAATCATTTTCCCAAACTATAGTCTAGAGCAACATCCTCAATACAAATCAGAAAATGGAAATTCTGTTGAATGGTCTAATGGTATTGTACGATTGTTTACAAAAAGCACTATGCAACCAGGAAATTCTGTTCCTGTACAATCGAGAAAAGAATTTAAAGTTTACAAAACAGAAAACATTGGTACAACTGGAAATTTAGTTCTTTACATTCAAGACCCTAATTTTAAACTTGGTGATTATCTTCAACAAACCATGGTCAAAGATTACGATGAAATTTTAGGTGCAGTAGATGGTCCACGCACAGAAAACGAAGTGCCAAGCTATACAGCTGGAACGGTTTCACAAAGTGTAAATTATTATCCAAGCTACAAAGTTTACTTATATGCAGACCCTGTTTCTGGAATTACAGCGCAAAATATTCAGCCAAGAGAAAATGAAAGTACACATTATTCTATTTTCGGAGTTAGTGCACATTCAAAACCAGAGATTGGCTATAAATCGAAGATTAGTATTCCTTGCCCGATGTATGCTGTTAGGATTGAGAAACCTAAAAAACCGAAAGAAATTATTGGAGGTAGTTTGTATGCCACACGTCCAGACTTTTACAATCGCTCTTCGTACACTTTTACAACGAAATATGAAAAAAATCGTAAACCTTATGGGTTATTGCACTACAGAGCCAACGATGAAGATTTTCTGAATATTTTATACAAACCTGAAACAGTAAGTGCAATTCGCGAAAAATTGAACAAACTAGGTGGAAATGACGAAATTGATTTTAACGAAAGATGGAGCAACTTTTTAGACTTTAATACTCTTGCTGAAGATGGCCATTATAGAGTTTTACCTGAAAATAACGCTGAAGTTAGTTATCAATTTCCAATGCCAGATAATGGCGAGTTTATAAAACTGATTAATGATTTTATTAAATGGCATAATGCAACTCAAGAAGTTACAGAACCAACAATAACGAAAATTACATCATTAAATCAAGTTCTAATTTCACAGAAGGTTCAAGAACCAATGCTAGCCGTTTATTTTGTTGAACAAGCCATTCAGGCTGCTTTTGTTCCGTTGACAGAAGTACCAGTTGTTTACGAGTATATTAAAGGAAATAATTATGTTCCTGTTAATAAAAAACAAACCATTAAAGATAAAAATGGAAATGCTTTAAAACCAACTGATGCCGATTTTGACATTGCTCCAATGATGAAAATCATTAACGAAAATGATAACCAAGTGCAGTTCACCGATTTTAATCTGGATGGAAACTCACAAAACAGCTATTTCTATGCTGTTCGCGAAATGGACATCAAAATGAATTTTGGAGAATTCAGCGATCTTATGGGACCTGTAAAACTGGTAGCCTCTACTCCACCAAAAACACCTGAAATTAAAAGAATTATGCCAATTCTTGGAAATCAAGTTATAGGAATTAAGCCTGCTGTTCAAATTGAATTAAATGCTTATCAGCCGCAGTCCAAAATTAAAAAGATAAATGTTTATCGTGCTGAATCAATGCTTGACGCCCAGTCGATAAGAACAATGAAATTGGTTAAAGAAATTACAATTGATGAAAATACTTTATCTGCCGATTTTGAAAATGTCTGGACTATTTATGATGATTTTGAAGATTTAGAATATGTTCCTTTTGGTGATGGCCTTTTTTACAGAATTACAGTTTCGAAACAAATTGAATATGCAGATTCAGAATCTCCTACAGATAATCCGGTTATAAAAATTGATTATGCACCATCTCAGCCTTCAAAAATTACAGCAACAACAATTGTAGATTCTGCTTCGCCTGAGTCTCCCACTTTAGTGGCTTCGGGAAATCCTACAGGAAATAATGGAGCGATTTTAAAACCTGTCGTTTTTAACTGGGAAAAAACAGTTTACAACGGTAAATATCATTTATACAAAATGAATAATCAGGGTAATTGGGAAAAAATTGATGAGATTTCTTCCAATCTAGAACGCGTCATTTTGCCTCTGTTAGAGACAAAACCAAAAACTGATGAACTAGTTATTAAAGATGAAAATGGCGAAAGAATCTATCATCATTTTAAAGTAATCTCTGAAAATTCGTCTGGAATGCTGAGCAGTGACGAAAAAATTCTAACTCTTTAAAAAACTGACAATACCAATGATTTAATTTCATTGGTATTGCCTTCAGGTCTTACACAAACATATAAAAGCAAGAAATAAAACTAAATAAAATGGCAACAAGTAGAAATGACTTTCACAACAAATTCAACAATGGAGATATTCCATCGCACTTTGATTTTGTTGAAATTTTTGACAATTTCGTTCATAAAGACGATGACAAGGCTAATTTTCAAATGGTCGAAACAGGAACAGATAATGAGCATTATATAACTCCGGCGCTTTTAAAAGCAGCTTTTCAAAATGCTGGAATTATTGCTGGAAACTGCTATGTTCCCATCAAAAATTTCCAAGATAATTTTTCAGGATCATCCATCCAATTAGATCCAGCTCCTATTGCGGACAGCGCTAAAGTCTATAAAAATGGACAATTATTAAAAGAAATTGATGATTACAGTTTAAACGATGATAGTGGCGTAATCACTTTTACAGATACAATCAGCAATCGAAATATCGAAATAAATTATTGGGCTAAAAATGCAGATACAGAATCAAGTAATCCTAATACCGACCCAATTCTTGGAAGTTTATCTGTACCGTTCAAAGAAAATTTTGACGAAGATTCTTTTAATAATGATAAAATCACTTTAAAAGAAATACCTGTAAAAGATAGTGTTCGAATCTACAAAAATGGCCAGCTTCTTAGAGAAGGAACAGGCAAAGATTATGTGGTAAACTATAACAGCGGGCTTATTACATTTTCTGCTATTGTAAGCGACCGTAATATTGAAGTCGATTATTGGTACAAAAGCACTGTTACATTATCAGATTTAGAATTAAATACCAAATATGTTGACTTAACAACACCACAGACTATTGGAGGAAATAAAACTTTTACTGAAGCAATTGAATCCAAAGGTTTTATTAAATCTGGCGGAACTGCCAATCAGTTTTTAATGGCAGATGGTTCTGTATCAACCTCTCCGGGTTCAGATTATGATGCTGGTCATTCAATTGGTGCGATTCCTTTTACTGGAGGTTATCAAAAATTCAGTAACGGATTAATATTACAATGGGCCTACCTAATGAATAATGCGACAACTTATAGTTTCCCTTTGACTTGGCCTACAGGTGCTTTGAGTGTCATGGTCTCTACCTTAAGAACAAGTTCTGGAAGCAGAGGATACAACCATGTCGCTAATATTACTCAAAGTAACTATTATGCCCTTATTGATGGCGCTTACGGCTACATGTTCGCAATTGGGTATTAACTAAAAAATAAAAAAAAGAAAATTATGTATAAAGGAACATATAACGAAAACGGAGATTACACAGGATTTTATGTTGAAGGAATTCATGAAAATATTCCAGAACCTAATATTGAATTAACTGAAGAAGAATGGCAGCAAGCTTTGTCTAAAAATTATAAAGTAATTGAAGGCAAACATAGCCATTATCCTTTTGTTCAAAATAAAGAAGCCCTTTTAGCAAACTTAAGAACTACTAGAAATGCGCTTTTAATGGATAGTGATTGGACACAAGTAGAAGATGCACCTCTTCCTGAAGAGAAAAAAATAGCATGGAAAAATTATAGACAAGAGCTAAGAGATTTAACCGATTTAGAAGATACAGCATCAATTGTTTGGCCTGAAAAACCAATCTAATAAATAATCATTTATAACTCTCAAATGATTTCACAATCAAATAACTATTCTTTATTAAAATAAATATGGAAGAAAATTTAACATACAAACCCTTTGCTTACATAGATCAATATAATCCAGTAGAGGGAACATTGGTTTATTATAATACTGAAAAGACTTTATCTGTAAAAAAGAACGATTGCACGTATGGAACAGCTGGAAATCTAGTCACTTTAACAGCTCCTGCTAATAAATTTGTGTCAACCGAAAGTATTGCAGATGCAAACCAACAAGCCGAATCTTGGCTCAATGCAAATGCTCAGGCTTATGCTAATAATACTGGAATTTGCAGTATTAGACCTACTGCATGGCGAGGAGAAAATCCTTCTTGTGTAGTAGAGCCATCTACTACTCTGCTTCCTTTTGATTATATGATAATTAAATACAAATGGGCATTAGGCGCAGGTGTCGACTTAGATACTTTTACAGGATATATAAATACCGGTATCAATACGTTAGACAAAAAATGGGTAGGATTTGGACTTAGTAGTGAAGTTCCATCAAGTAGTATCGCACAAAATTCTTATATAATGTGGGGTGGAGATGAAACGGATATAACTGGTACTGAAACTTGCCTTATAAATTTCAAAAAACTAAAAGCAGATTATTCTAATTTAAATGATATTCAAGTAAGAATGGCCGGCGTGTGGTGGAGTTCAAAAAATACAGGAAATATTGATGTAGAAATTACAACCTATCTTGGAGGTACTATGACAAAAGTAAACAAAGACATTGTAAATAATAATGGAAAGTTAGTTCAGTCACTAAACTTTTCAAAAAATGTTTCTATTCAAGGAAAAAGCCTAAGTATAGACCAAGTCACTAACATTGGTTACATTAATTATTCTAGCAACCTCTCAACAGCAAATGTTGTAATAAATTATTAAAAATATGGGAAATACAGGATATAAATTTTTTGATACGTTAGAACGATACTACACCGATGATAACACTTCAACAGGAGATACAAAACCAAATATAAAAAAAGATGCAGATTACATTGCTCCTTTTCTAGATGAAATCGAATGTCTACCAAGCGCACGTTTCTACAACACGCTGCAATCTAAAACTGTAACTAAAAACGATTGCCAAAGCGGATATTTAGGCAACGATATCACACTTACCGCCTATCCAAATCAATTTGTTTCGAATCAAAGCGTGTTAGATGCAGACAACCAAGCAATTGCTTGGTTAGATGCCAATGCACAGATTTACGCTAATAATGTGGGAACATGTACACTTGACATGATTCCTCCAACCGCAAGTATTTTAAATGCATCTTCAATTACATTAAATTCATTAAAGTTATCTTGGACAGCGGCAACAGACAATCTTGAAATTGTTGGCTACGAAATATTTCAAAATGATACTTTTTTAGCTTCAACTTCTGCTGATATACTTCAGTATGATGTTACTGGGCTACTAGGATCTACTACATATAATTTTTATGTAAAAGCAAAAGATGCCGCTGGAAATTCTAGTAAAAGCAATCTAGTAACTGTTACTATCGCACCTAGCACGTTACGCATTCCTGTAACTAAATCGGTAATTTTTGAAAATAGAAATAGTAATTGGTTAACCTGCCATGATGCCGATGCGGCAACCACTTACTATACTGGGAATGCTTACTTGGGAGCAGCAAACGATACTTCACAATTTATCCTTAATAGATACAGAGGAGCAATTGATACTTATAATATTTCATCAACCCCAAAATCGGCAAAAATAAGATTTAAGTTCGCGTCAAATAATGTTGGAAACGCATTAACTTTTAACTTATTCTATTCAAACATTTTTTCTCTTCATGCATACTCACAAACTTTTGAGCTTATCGATTGGAACGATTGGGATTCTAATACTTTTATCGGTAGTGTTACAGTAGCAAGCAATTCAACTGAATATGTCGAAATAAACATAAATCCTTCTTATTTCTATTTATTGACTCAACGAGAAGGTTTTAATTTTTTCCTTATCTCAAATGGAGATAAAGAAAAAACCAACCCTCCATCTTCAAATAATAGACCAATACTTTCTACCACAACAGATACTGGAGAAATTTATCTGGAATGTGAATTGTAATTTTTTTACAGAATAACTTAAATACCACAAAATGAGCACCAACCACAACAGAATAAAAGTTGCTGATTTGGAAACAAATGAGCATAATAAAATTTTAATTACAAACTCCAGTGGCGAACTGGAGTTTAGTAACATTGACAATATTAAAATTGATAGTTACAATGGCCTAGACTATACCGAAGAAGGAAAAGCTTTGGATGCTAGGCAGGGAAAAGTTTTAAACAATTTTGTAGAAAATTTACAAGAGATCATTTCTAAAAAAGAAAATGCTGAAAATAAAATTCAAGATATTGAATCAAATAAAAATTCTTCAAATTCTTTTCCTAGTGTCAAATCTATTTATGATTGGACTAAAAAGACTTTTAAAACATGGCTAGCAGATATTGAAAATTTCTCTTCTACTACCTATACTCTGAATGTTGAAAATATTAACAAAAAAACTGTTTTCTCTTCTTCAACTGCTGTTGCATTTAATATTCCTTCAGATTCATCTTTATTATTTCCGATCGGTACTAAAAAAGAGATTATAAATAGAGGAACAGGAATAATCACCATTGGAGGAACAGGAATTAATTTTATAACAAATATTCCTTTAACAGTCTCAAACGGAGAATCAAGGACACTAACAAAAGTCGAAGCAAACACATGGGTGACGTCTGGTGGCACAAAAAATTCACCTATGGTAAAAGGTGTCTATTTTGTTTCTTCTTCCGGGAATGATGCTACTGCTGAACATGAAAATCCAAATAAACCTTTTTTAACTTTAGACAATGCAATAACTTCTTTTTTGGCAGATCCCAATTCTAAATATATACAAATTCTTTCAGCTACATCATTTAATATTAATGTCGCCATGAATAATGGGACTACAAAAAAATTTGATTTAAGAAGTGACGTTTCTTGTACAGTAAATGTAAAAACAGCTAATATATATACAGTAAATAGCCAGTCCTATAATGTTGATATGCCATTGGGAAATCTATACTTTACTCCTCCTACACTATCTGCAATTGGTTTCAACAATGTATTTGTCGATATAAAATGTAATTTACTTGAGTTTTCTCAAACCTATCAATGCGGTACAGGAAACTCTGCCGATTCAAGTATAATATGTAATACTTTAAACGTTAAAATAACTCATGCAGACGGAATTTTTGCAGGAACTGGTGGAGTTCGAAAAATATACATAAAAGCTTCAAATTTAAATTTTCGAGGAAAAAGCTATTTGGTCGGGACATTTATGAGATTAACCTTAGATTTTGACAACTTGACTCACGACGATTCATTCTTGCTCTTAACTAATGCTTTTACAAGTGGAATTATTAATCATGGTAGTATTACTTCAGTCGCACCTTATGCCAATTCAACAAATTTCAGTTATATATATGGAAATAATATCAGCATTAATTTTAAAACTAATGCTATTATAGATTCAAACATTAGTATAAATCGATTTAATTGTAGCGGAAACTGTATTATAACCGGTATAGCTCGTTTTCCAAATTCTGACCAATTTATAGGAGGAGGAAATAATTATCCTGGTTTAAGGTTTGTGAATGCTAACATTACTGCTAAAAATCTAATTAAAGCTAATAATTTAACAAAGTTGGTGTCTTTTTCAGATTGCACATTTACTCTATTGGGCGGTTTCTTATTTTCATATATAGAAAGTGGGTCTGGCATAACTTACGATTCTATAACGGCTGATTTCATTGGCAGTAATTATGTTATTATTCAAAATGACAATCAAAATATTACCTATGACGAACCATTCTGGCCATCGGCTAATCAACCTACATGGAACATCAAAAATGGTATTTTATATACTAATGGGGTAATTTCCTCCGGAGTAAATATCCTTCGAAGAGATTTAAATCAGTATAATTCATCAATAATAATAGCATAAAAATTAGCGAGCATACAATAAAAGCTTCATTCAGTATTAAAAAAGCAAACAAAATGAAAACAAACTACAACAGAATAAAAGTCGCTGACTTAGAAACAAATGAGCATGATAAAATTTTAATTACAAACTCCAGTGGCGAACTGGAGTTTAGTGATCTAAACTCTGCTTTAGATTTAAAAACAATCAATGGAGAATCAATTCTTGGAGATGGAAATATAGACTTATCAAACAAACAAGATATTTCAAACCAATTAGAAGTAAATTCAAGTCAAACCATTCCTTATAACTGGCATGGCAAAACGGTACTCTTTACAACTAACTGTACTATTACAGTTCCTGCTTCATTACAGCAAAGTTTCATTTTCAATGGGATCACATTACCTGGAGTAAGCGTAACTTGGGCAATTACTGCGCCACATACGTGGCTGTTTGGAATTCCATCAGTAACAGGCGAAAAACAAATTTTCACTTTTACAAAAAGAGGAGCTACAAATAGTATTTTATTATTAGGCGTATAATTATGGGAGCATTACTTCAAAATACGATTTTCGGAAGGTTAAAAATAAATACTGTGTTCTACAGGGGAAAAGCGAAAACTAATTTATTAACCCAAATGTATACATCCTTCAGCCCTGATGGAACAAGATTATATGCAACATTACATAATGGACCAGATTCAATTGCTCAATACTCATTATCACCCCCTTGGGATGTAACCACAGCAACCTATTTAAACAAGTCTATGACTATGACTCAAAATGGGGAAAGTCAAATTAGAGGACATTACTTTTCCCCTGATGGAAAAAAGATTTTTGTTTCCGGAACAACATCAAAATGTATTTATGCATATCAACTTGCAACAGCTTGGGATGTCTCTACAATTAGTTATATAGGATTTTATCCGATTGGAACAACTGGATATAATTTTTTTAGCTCAGATGGAACAATGTTCTTTAATCATACTGGCAGCGTTCTTACAAAGTATTTGCTATCAACACCTTGGGATTTAAACACCCTAACACCATCTCAAACACTTAATTTTAGCACACATGGATTTTACGTTACTCCCGACGGCAAGTCTATTTTATACACTAAATTAAGTGGCGCAAGATCGGTTATTAAAATATCATTATTAAATCCTTATGATTTGAATACTGCTTATACCTCTGAATCAATTGACTTGTCAACTATAATACCAGGTGGAAATTTTTATGCTGTTAATTTTAGTCCCGATGGATTAAAAATGTTTTGGAGCTCATACTTTACAAGTATCTGGGGATTTGACCTTTCTAAATCGTTTAAAATAAATGCAACTTTAAAAACAACTTAAATAAACCTATTTAATAAACCTATTTAATAAGCCTTATTATAAAGGCATTATAAAATTTTTCAAATAAATAGCAATCAAAATGAACACCAACTACAACAGAATAAAAGTCGCTGATTTGGAAACAAATGAGCGCGATAAAATTTTAACAACAAACTCAAGTGGCGAACTGGAGTTTAGTGATATAACCTCTGCTTTAGATTTAAAAACAATCAATGGAGAATCAATTCTCGGAGATGGAAATATAGACCTATCAAACAAACAAGATATTTCAAACCAATTAGAAGTAAATTCAAGTCAAACCATTCCTTCCAACTGGCATGGTAAAACTGTACTCTTTACCACTAACTGTACTATTACAGTTCCTGCTTCATTATCGCAAAGTTTCATTTTTAACGGAATCACATTACCTGGTGTAAGTGTAACTTGGGCAATTACTGCGCCACATACGTGGCTGTTTGGAATTCCATCAGTAACAGGCGAAAAACAAATTTTCACTTTTACAAAAAGAGGAGCTACAAATAGTATTTTATTATTAGGCGTATAATTATGGGAGCTTTACTTCAAAATACGATTTTCGGACGAAATAAAAACTCTTTTACTTCTACTTGGAGAACCTCTAATACCTCTACTGGATCTAGTAGTAACGTACAAATAAAACTTCCATTAGTTTCATCAGGGACTTACAATTTTATAGTTGATTGGGGAGATGGAAGTTCTAATATTATTACTGCTTGGAATCAGGCTCAGGTCATTCATAATTATGCCTTAGCTGGAGATTATACTATTAAAATAAAAGGAATTTGTACAGGATGGCAGTTTAATAATACTGGTGATAGATTAAAAATATTATCGGTACAGTCATGGGGGAAAGTAAAATTAGGAAATAATCTTTACTCTCATTTTGGAGGATGCTCAAATTTGACTCTTTCTAATATTTCAGATACTTTAGATTTATCGGGAAATGGCTCAATAGCAGGTTTATTTTTTAATTGTACATCTATAACTACAATTGCAAACATAAATGAATGGGATACTAGTCCAATTATATCGATGGCATCTACTTTTTCGGGCTGTTCAAATTTTAATCAGGATTTAAGCGGTTGGAATACATCTAATGTAACAACAATGTCAGGTATGTTTTCAGGATGTGTTAAATTTAATCAAGATATAAGTTCGTTTAATGTCTCTAACGTTGCAAGTTTTCAACTTATGTTTAACAATTGCTCCTTATTTAATAATGGAGGTAATGATAATATTAAAAATTGGAATCTTAAAACAACTGGTTCTATTGACTTTACTAATATGTTTCTTTTATGTACAGTTTTTAATCAACCTATTGGAAATTGGAATACTAAAGCAGTAAATAACATGAATGGAACATTCCAGTATTCAAGAGATTTTAATCAACCCTTAAATTCATGGGATGTATCTAATGTTATACTTTTTTCAAATACTTTTCAAGGAACAAATTCATTTAATCAAAATTTAGGAAATTGGAGTGTTTCTAAAAGTTCAAACTTTATAAACATGTTTTTAAATGCAAAAGCATTCAATAATGGTGGCAGCTCTGATATAAATAATTGGGTTTTAAACACAACTGGTTCTATAAATATGACTAGTATGTTTCAAGGAGCCACCGCATTTAATCAACCGATTGGGAATTGGAATACCGGTAGGGTTACAAATTTGTCTAGTATATTTAGATCTGCTGTTTTGTTTAATCAAAATTTAGGAAATTGGAATACTGCAAATGTAACTTCTGCTTTTGAAATGTTTAGAGATGCTACAGCATTCAACAACGGTGACAGTTCTGATATCAATAATTGGACAATGTCTAATTGTACGAATTTAACATCAACATTTAATGGATGTATCAAATTTAATCAACCTCTAGGAAATTGGAATACAGGAAATGTAACTAGCATGGCATTTACATTTGGAAACTGTACAATTTTTAACCAAAATTTAGGAAACTGGAATGTTTCAAAATCAACATCTCTTCAAGGTTTGTTTCTAAGTTGTACAGCATTTAATAATGGTGGTAGTCCCGATATAAACAATTGGATTTTAAATTCTACTGGTTTTATAAATATGAACCAAACATTTGCTCTTTGTTCAAATTTTAACCAACCTTTAAATAATTGGAATGTAGGCAGAGTAAATAATATGTCTGGAGCAATAGGTTCATGTCCTAAATTTAATCAACCTCTAAATAGTTGGGATACATCTCGTGTAACTAATTTTCAAGGTATGTTTGGAGGGTCCACAAATTTCAATCAAAATTTAGGAAATTGGACTATGTCAGCTGCAACGACACTTGCACAAATGTTTCAAAGTTGCACAGCATTCAATAACGGCGGAAGTGCTGATATTAATAATTGGGTGTTAAATTCTACTGGCACTGTAAATATGAGTCAAATGTTTTCTTTAGCAAAATCGTTTAATCAGCCTGTGGGAAATTGGAATACTGGAAATGTAACTAATATGTTTCAATTATTTATAGGTGCGCATGCATTCAATCAATCTCTAGGAAATTGGAATACTGCAAATGTAACTAATATGACTTCATTATTTAATGATGCGATCTCATTCAACCAAGACTTAGGAGCATGGAACACATCAAATGTAATAGATATGAATTCAACATTTAATAATGCCATAGCATTCAATCAAAATATAGGATCTTGGGATGTATCTGCAGTTACAAATTTCACAAATTTTATGCAATACAAAAGCGCATCAAATTTCTCATCAATAAACTTAAATGCAATCTATAATGGCTGGAGTACAAGACCAGTTATCGCTGCAAGACCAATAACATTTGGAACTGCAAAATATACAACAACAGGTGCTGCTGGAAGAGCATTATTAACTGGAACTCCTAATAACTGGATAATTATTGATGGAGGTATAAGCTGATAAAAGCCATATCTATTCAAAAATGAATTCCCTTTCTATTAGATTAAAATAAAACTGCTGTCACTAAAAATGTGACAGCAGTTTTCCTGTTTAAATATTCATATTTCCAATTTTACAACACTACACTTTCCAAGATTATTTTATAATAAATATCCTCAAATCTCAACTTTCTCCTCAACCAATCATAAAATTATGCTAAATATTTTTTACTTAATTGGTATATCGGGAAAAGTCGATATATTTGCGCCATGGAAAATATAGAAATTTTTAAAGCTTTATCAAATAAGTCCAGACTGCAAATGCTGGAATGGCTTAAAGAACCCGAAATTAACTTTCCCGGTCAGCTTGAGCACGGTAGTTTTGAACACGGAGTTTGCGTGGGACAAATTCAGGCTAAAGCGGGCTTAACACAATCTACAGTATCCGAATATCTGTCTATTTTACAACGCGCAGGCTTTATTGAAGCGAAACGCGTTGGACAATGGACTTACTATAAACGCAACGAAGGTGCCTTTGAAGCACTCAGTAAATTAATTCAATCCAATTTGTAAAATTACTATGAGTACAAACAACCTATTTTCAGCATTTAATTTAAAATCGTTAAATCTGAAAAACCGAATCGTAATGGCGCCAATGACGCGCTCTTTTTCTCCAAACGGAGTTCCAACTGATGATGTCGCAGCTTACTACCAAAAAAGAGCTGAAGGCGAAGTTGGTTTAATTTTATCTGAAGGGACTGTAATTGACAGACCTTCGTCATCAAACGATGCTAATGTTCCTCATTTTTATGGTGATGAATCATTGAAAGGATGGCAAAAAGTAATTAAAGAAGTTCATGCTGCAGGTGGACAAATGGGTCCGCAAATCTGGCATATGGGAATTATGGACAATCATCATTCAGGATGGGTTCCTCCTGTTCCTTTTGAAGGTCCATCGGGATTAAACAGACCTGATTTCAGAAATGGAATCGCGATGTCTGAAAAAGATATTGAAGATACAATTCTTGCTTTTGGAAAAGCTGCAGCTAATGCTAAAAGATTAGGTTTCGATACTATTGAAATTCACGGTGCACATGGTTATTTAATTGATCAGTTCTTTAGAGCTGAAACGAATTTACGTGAAGATATTTATGGCGGAAAAACTTTGCCGGAACGTAACCGTTTTGCTATTGAAGTAGTAAAAGAAGTTAGAAAACAAGTTGGAAATGATTTTGCTGTAATTATGCGTTTTTCTCAATTTAAACCTTCTGATTATAATTACAAACTGGCTAAAAATCCGCAGGAATTAGAAGCTTGGCTTACACCTCTTGTTGATGCCGGAGTTGATATTATTCACGCTTCACAACGTCGTTTCTGGGAACCTGAGTTTGAAGATTCTGATTTGAACTTTGCAGGATGGGCTAAAAAAGTAACCGGAGCGCCAACAATTACGGTTGGTTCTGTAGGTCTTTCTAGTGATTTCTTTGGTGCTTTTGCCGGAGAAAGTTCTGAACCTACTTCTTTAGAAGAATTAAACAGACGTTTTGACCGAGGTGATTTTGATTTAGTTGCTGTTGGAAGACCGCTTTTATCTGACCCGAACTGGGTTGCTAAAATCAAAGCAGGAAAAATGGATGAATTGAAAGGTTTTAGTAAAGAAGCTTTGGGGGCTTTGGTTTTAGAGTAATTTTTTTTTAAGGCTCTAAGGTGCTAAGGTGCTGAGATTCTAAGTTTCTTTAGTATTTATTTATAAAACCTCTTAAAATAGAAAAGGGATAAATTTAATTGTTTATCCCTTTTTTCTTGAATATCTATAACTAACAAAATTAGAAATTCAATATTTTTACTGAGAATCAGATTTTAAGCTTTTCTTTTGGTCAAAACCTTAGAATCTTAGCCTCTTAGAACCTCAGAACCTTTTTTTTCCTGAAACTTATTTTGAAGCCAGTTTCTAACCGGTTCATCATAAAATTTTAAACATAAAAAAGCGATGGTAATACTAGCGATTAAAACGCCAATTCCTAATGGATATCCTTCTTTTATTGAAATTTTATTATCTACAACCCAAGCGGTATACCAATAGATTAAAGGATAATGTATGATATAAATTGGATATGAAATATCTCCCAAAGCTTTGCATATTTTTAACGAAAGCGGATTTTTGATCTCTCCTCCCGCTCCAATTGCTACAATTAAAGGAAAAATTAAAATAATACAGATCGATTCGTATATACCATTCATCCAAAGAGTGTTTTCGTCTCCAAATCTAGGCAACGCCAATACAATGGTTATTAGAATACTGCAAATCCAAAATGCCCCTTTCAGGTGGATTAACTTTCCTAAACGGGAAAGTAAAACTCCAGCAAAAAAGGGATATAATAAACGGGTGAAACCAACATTCATTTGTTCCAGATTTAACGACCAGCCGCCAATTACATCTCCTTTTGGTCCAAAAACAGTATAATTGATCAACATTCCTGCAAAAATCAATACAAAAACGGTCATTACTTTATTGGAGAATTTACGAAAGAGTACTGCGTACAGAATATTAGCAATATATTCGAAGAAAAGCGACCATGCAGGTCCGTTAAGCGGATGCATTTCGCCCCAGCCTCTTATTTCTAATGAGGGCGGAATCGGCAATAATGTAAACCCAATTACCATGGTTACAATTACTTTCCAAACTTCCATTCCGGCAATTTGCGGAAACAAAATGTCTGAAGCCTGAAAATAATAAAAGATGGCTCCAATGATCATTCCCATAATGACCATGGGCTGCAAACGGATTAATCGGCGTTTGTAAAATTCCCACCGGGTCATTTTTGCCCAGCGATCGTCATAAGCGTACGCTACAACAAATCCGGATAAAAGGAAAAAGAAATCTACAGCTAAATAGCCGTGATTGATGATTTGTTTAAATCGGCTTCCTTCGTTAAAAGCTTCGAAGATGTGAAAAATAACTACTATAACAGCCGCTACTCCACGCAGGCCGTCTAAAATTTCATAATGTTTTTTTGGTTTAATGTTCATTTTTGGTTGATGGTTGATAGTTAATGGTTGATGGTTTATTGTTAATGGTTTTTTGTTTGGAATTTGGAATTTAAAAAATTGACGTTTATTCTATTGGTGATTTTTTAACCATTCCGCTCTTCTTTGATCCGGAAGATGTTTTACAGAGAAGTTTTCGAACTTGGCTTCAAAACCTTTTCCGTCTGGAGAAGCAGCCATTAAACCAACCATAACTGGCGTATTATCCTTTAGTGGCGCGTTTCTGGTCATGATATAGTTTTTGTCATCGAAAGAATAGAATATTTCAACAGCATCTAATCGTCGCACGGCTTTAATCCAGATAAATGGTGGTACTTTTTCTAGCGTGGTAACACTCCAGTCGCTTTTGTCGTGAGTTACAACTGTACTAATATTAAATTTTCCGTCTACAAATTCAACTCCGGTTTTGATGTAGTTTTTTTCATCAATACGAATCATTAATCCCATTTGGTCAAAACGGGCGATGTAATTTCCGGTTAGTTTTACTTTGGCTTCAAATTCGCCTCCGTAATTGGCATAATAAAATGGCGCATCATCAACGGTAAAACCGTAATGCGAAATACGCCAGTAATCGCTATTGGCAGTAACATTCATTATTAAAGCATCGTTTTTAATTTCCCATTTTTCAGGTTCGTTAAACCATTGCATTTTATTCAGGCTTTGCGCTGACAGATTTTGTGCTAAAAACAAAACCAATACTACAAGTATATTTTTTTTCATGTTATGTGTGATTTTTAAACCATTAAGATATTAAGAAAATTAAGTTTTACTTAATGAACTTCGCTCAAAATTTCAAGAAAGTAAAGCCTGCTTAATGTGCCTTAATGTCTTAATGGTAAAAGTAAATGGTAAAGATAAATTTTAAACTAAAAGCAAAGCTGCAAACTTTTACATTTACAGCTTTACAAACCAACCAATTTAGAAATAATGAAATTATTGAAGTGAAAAAATCACTTTAGATTTTATATCTGTTGAAGAGGCTCCAACAATAGCTTCAAAATCACCTGGCTCAGCAACCCAGTCATGTTTTTTATCGTCAAAGAAACTCAATGCAGTTTTATCAACTGTAAAAGTTACTGTTTTTTCTTCTCCTGCTTTAAGCGAAACTTTCTCAAATCCTTTTAATTCTTTAACCGGACGTGGTAATGAAGATTTTAAGTCGCTGATGTACAATTGTACAATCTCTGCGCCTTCTCTGGTTCCTGTATTTTTTACTTTAACAGAGAATGAAATTTTATCTCCTGCAGTTACTTGCTTTTTATCAGCAGTTACTTTTCCGTAAGCAAAAGTTGTGTAGCTTAATCCGTGACCAAAAGAGAATAATGGTTTTACTTTTTGTTTGTCTGCCCAACGGTAACCAACAAAGATTCCTTCGTTGTATTTTACCTCATCTCCGCCTGGAAATTCTCCTAAAGCGTGTGCTCCATTATCTGCTAATTTTACAGGGAAAGTAAACGTAAGTTTTCCTGAAGGGTTTACATCTCCAACTAAAACATTTGCCAAGGCGCTTCCTGCCTCTGTACCTAAAAACCATCCCTGAACAATTCCCGGAACTTCTTTTACCCACGGCATTGCCACAGCATTTCCTGAAATATTAACAAAAACAATGTTCTTATTTACTTTTGCTAATTCGCTTATCAATTTGTCCTGACCATAAGGCAGTCCTAATTCTTTACGATCGTGACCTTCATCATCCTGGTTTTCGCTTTTATTCAAACCTCCGATAAAAAGAACGATATCTGCCTCTTTAGCAATTTTTAAAGCTTCTGCAGTTAATTCGGCCTGAGGACGTTTTTCTTCTAAACTTACTTTTGCAATTACGCCGTTGTAATTACTTGTTGGGTCTCCAACATATCCACGAGCGTAAACAATTTCAGCCTGATTGCCAATTCTTTTCTTTAAACCTTCAAGCGGTGTAATTTCATATCTTGCTTTTAGAGAAGAACTTCCTCCTCCAACAGTCATCATTTTGATTGCATTTTCACCAATTACAGCAATTTTCTTTGTTTTAGAAAGGTTAATTGGTAAAATGTTATTGTTGTTTTGTAATAATACAATTCCTTCTTCAGCGATTTTACGACCTGCATCTGCATGTTCCTGAGTTCCGAAAGATCCAAAAGGACGATTTCTATCCATTGTAGTTAAGAAAGCCAAACGAAGCACACGACGTACTTTTTCGTCTAATTCTTTTGTTCCAACTTCACCTTTTCTGATCATTTCAGAATATGGTTTTGCTAAATAGTAGTTATCATAAGCATTACTTGTTCCCCATGAAAGTCCGTTTGTCCATGAACCAAACTCCATATCCAAACCATTATGAATGGCTTGTTTTGTATCGTTTACTCCACCCCAATCTGAAACTACAACGCCTTTGAAACCCCATTCTCCACGAAGAATGTCGTTTAGCAAATATTCGTTGTGGCAACATTGCTGTCCTTTATATTTATTGTAAGATCCCATAATCGACCATACATCACCTTCCTGAACTGCTGCTTTAAAAGCCGGAAGATAGATTTCGTACAAAGCACGATCGTCAACAATTACGTTTACAGAATTACGGTTTGTTTCCTGATTATTTAAAGCGAAATGTTTTACACAAGCCGCAACTCCGTTTGCCTGTACACCTTTTATATAAGGAACTACCATTTTTGAAGCCAAAAACGGATCTTCTCCCATATATTCGAAGTTACGACCGTTTAACGGGCTTCTGTAAATGTTTACTCCTGGTCCTAATAATACATTTTTGTTACGGTAACGTGCTTCTTCTCCAATGGATTTACCATATAAAGAAGCCAAATCTTTGTTCCAGGTTGCAGAAAGTGCTGTAAGTGCCGGAAAAGCGATACAAGAATCGTTTGTCCATCCAGCCTGATCCCACTCATCCCATTTAACTTCTGTACGAATTCCGTGTGGTCCGTCGGTCATCCAGTTTTCAGGAATTCCAAGACGTTTTACTCCCGGAGAACTGAATTTAGACTGCGCATGAATAATGGCAATTTTCTCCTCGGTTGTCATTCGCTTAAGCGCATCTTCTACACGCTCATTAATTGGCTTTTTATCATCAAGATAAACCGGAACTTTATTTTGTGCGTTCAATCCGAATGAACTCAGCAAAACTAAAACAAGAATTGTTTTAACGTTTTTAAACATAACTATTATTTATTTAAGCATTCAATTATAATCTAAAGGTACTAGTGGTCAATACTACCTTTTAATAATATTGTAAAGCTAAAACGTTATAGTGTCTCTTGAAATTTTAAACGAAAAAAAGTAGCAACTAAAAAACACAAATAACTAACTACCAATATATTAACAAAAAATAAACCCTGAAAAAAGTAGTGATTTTAAAATAAATCTTTAGGATTTCAATGTAATTAAACCAATTTTCATGACCATTTCTTCAAAATCATTTCGGGAAACTGCGGCTTTATTTCTGCCTCTTGTTCGATAATTGTAAATTGTACTTAAAGAGTAACGAAGAAAGGCTGCAATTTTTACACTGTCTGTAATTCCCAAACGAATTAAAGCAAAAATGCGAAGTTCAGTATTTAGTAATTCACCTTGTTTTAAAATTATTTGCTCGTCCTTAGTCAGCAACTCGTTAAAGTCTTTCACGAAAGTGGGATACAAATTCAAAAAGATGATATCGAAATTCTTGTATAGTTCTTCTAATTCATTATCAACTAAGGTTGTTGATTTAAGCATTTTATAAATTTCATCAAACTGTTTTGCCGTTGCTTTTTTGTTTAAAATAATACGGTAGTTTTCCAGTTTATTGATGTAAGTCGAACAAAGACTAAAGAAATGAGCAATGTATTCTTCTTTAATATGGTTTGACTCTGATAATTGCGCATTACGTTCCTGAAGCTGCTCGTTGGTTTTGGTAATATCCTGATTTAATCGGGCTAATTCCTGACTGGTTTCATAAAGTTCTCCACGAATTCTGGAAACTTTTTTCATTTGCTTGTAAACATAAATCACGGCAGCAATTAAAAATACCGACAGTAAGCTAATACACAACAAATAAAGCTGTAATTCTGTTTTTCGTTTGGCTTCTTTTTCTAAATAAACGGTATTAATAATTGAATACACCTCAGACATTAATAAGGTTCTAAACTGTACATTACAATAAAGAGCATCTTCAATAGCCGATTGTGTAAGTTTATAAGCCATATCTACATCGCCAATTTTATAAAAAACTAAAGCCAGTTCCTGTAGCGAAGCATTGTCTTTATTGGCATTTTTTATATCGGCAGTGGCAGAAAGCGCATAATATTTTTTTCTTAGTTCAAGCTGATGTGTAGATTCATAAATACTTCCCAATAAATAAGTTATCATCGCATATTGGGGATTATCTTCTTTGATTTTTTTCAATAAACTTAATAACTGCTTTTGAGAACTTTCAAATTTTTTCTGCGAAATTCCCTGCTGAATTTTATTGACTTGGTAATTTAAAGTGTTTGGATCCAGAACCGTTAATAAAGAGTCTCTGTAACTGCGAATTTGCTGAATGTATTTTACATCGTAACTATTGGCTGCATAATGCTCAAAAAACTCACGATACGCAACGTAATAATTGGGTAACAAAGAAACGGGCAATTTCTTTTTGTCGATACTTTTTAGAATTGCTTCAGATTCGCGGTATTTTCCTGAAGAGGAATAAAGCGTAACCAATTGTAAATTGGCCAAATCGGATAGTTCTTTGTTTTGAAGTTCTTCAGCAATTTTCAGGTTCTTTTTAACGTAAAGAATAGCCGAATCTGAATTGAATTTTTGATATTCAGCATACAATGTTTTATTGTAATTGTATTCCTGTTCTTTGGTTAAGTTATCGGACTTTATTTTTTTGAAATTTAAAATGCGTTCTTCTTTCAACCGAACGTAATGTGCTTTGTTTTGCAAGGCTACATTTAAATTTGCTATAATATCATCTGTACTTTCCGTCGCATTAACAGTACAGCAAATAAGAACGATAAAAAGATACAGAAGTGAATTTTTCAAACTAGTAAAAAGATAAATGAAACATACAAATATAATAAAGCTTCGATAGAAAAATATATTTTATAAGATTATTACAAGTATTGTTTTTCATAATTTTGTTACAAGAAAACCTAACTTAAAACATAATATCATGCCACATTTTATAATTGATTGTTCTGAAAATGTAATACGTTTAAAATCTCCGGACGAAATCATGCAAGAAGTTTTTGATTCAGCTTTATCAACCGGACTTTTTACTCCTTCAGAAATTAAAGTTCGCATTAATCCTTTTAGCTATTATAATAACGGAAATAGCCTTGATGATTTCATTCACGTTTTTGGATATATTATGGAAGGCAGAAATGCTGATCAAAAAAGCAATTTATCAAAAGTCATTGTAACCACTTTAAACGCTATACTTCCTGAAGTTTCTGTGATTTCTATTAATATTCAGGATTTTGAAAAGTCGAATTATTTTAATAAAACTATGATTTAGAGCGTTTAATGATATAAATAAATTTATACCATAAACAGTGCTCTTATCACACAATCTTGTCATTCCGAGGAACGAGGAATCACACTAGAGAATCGACAAAGATTGGCGATTTGCTTTGCGGAGTTTCTAGTGCGATTCCTCGTTCCTCGGAATGACAAATATGCTGTTGAGGTTTATTCTATTCTCTTTCATCTATCCTCTTTCATCTATCCTCTTTCATCTATCCTCTATCCTCTATCCTCTTTCCTCTTTCCTCTTCTCTTTTCTCTTTCCTCTTTTTAAACTAAACCGCGATTGGCGCTGCTAAACAACTCTCCGGAATATCAAAAGCATTTACCAAAGCTACTGCATCCGGGCGAATGTCCCAGCATAACTGATTGACCATTTTTCGAATTGCTTTTGTTTTTACGGCTTCCATATAACCGTCTTCCAAAAACCAGCCTTTGTTTTTTTCTAACTGAGAAAGTGCATAAAGCTGATTTAATTTAGTGAGGATTTCTTTTGTTTTCTGATCTTCAACCGATTTAATTGCTAATTGAAATTGCTCTAAAACCACGCGTTCTAAATACGCCTGAGCCACATCTATCATTTGATGTTGTACGACATTAAAAGCGTCATACGCCTCTAAACCTCCGTCTATTAATTTTTTAATACGCTTTGCTGCCGATGCTACAATTGTTTTTTCTCTGTGTACAAAAGCCTGCAAATGAAACTCCGCATCCAATAAATGCTCTTCATCTGTTCTGCGGGTTGCAATCGGGTTTTTCTCTGTTAAAGCAGTTTTGGCATTTTCATAAACATAATTTATAATTCCGGCTGCTCCCATTTCGCCAAACGCTTTTCTGAATTCAGATAAACGGTTTTTAGCTACTAATTGCATTAAAACGGTATTATCACCTTCAAAAGTGGTGTAAATTTCGGTGTCATTTTTTAGCGCATCAATTCGGTTTTCAGATAAATATCCTTTTCCGCCACAAGCTTCACGGCATTCCTGCAAAATATCTCTGGTACTCCAGGTTGAATACGATTTCATTCCTGCCGCCAAAGCCTCAATTTCCTGCATTTCGGCTTCAGTTCGGTTTAAAAATCTGCTGGTTAAATATTGAAGTGCAAAATGAACGGCATAGGTTTTGGCTAAATTGGGTAATAATCTTCGCTGATGCATTCGGTAATTTAAAATCGGAACTTCTGAGCCACCTTCTGGTCCAAATTGTCTTCTTTTATCGCTGTAGCGAATGGCAATTGTTAGTCCTGATTTTGCTGCAGCCAAAGCCGAACGCGGAATTCCGATTCTGCCTCCAACCAAAGTGCCTAACATGGTGAAAAATCGGCGATTATCACTCGGAATCGGACTTTCGAATTCTCCGTTTTCATTTACAGAAGCAAAACGATCGAGCATATTGTCTTTCGGAATCACTACATTATCAAAACTAATGGTTCCGTTATCAACACCGTTTAACCCCATTTTATGGCCACAATCGCCAATGGTTACACCGTTTACAACATTTCCGTTTGCATCCCGTAACGGCACTACAAAAGCATTTACGCCATAATCGTGATCGTCGATAATTAGTTTTGCAAAAACCGTTGCCATTTGTCCGTGAACGGCTGCGTTGCCAATATATTCTTTCTGAGCATTTTTATTGGGTGTATGAATAATAAAAGTCTGATCGTTATGATTGTAAGTTGCCGTAGTTTCCAGCCCTTTTACATTTGATCCGTGATGTGTTTCGGTCATGGCAAAACAGCCCGGAAGTTTCAGTGAACCTATATCTTTTAAATATTTCGCATAATGTTTCTCGGTTCCTAACGATTGAACGCTCATTCCCCAGAGCCCAAACTGAACGCCAAATTTTATTACCAGACTTAAATCGTGATAACTTAGCGTTTCCATAATCGCAAAATAATCTTCTACATTTCCTCCGCCGCCATATTCTTTGGGATAAGCCATGCTTCCTAAATTTTCATCGGCAAGAATTTTACACCACTTGTAAACCGTTTGTCTGAATACATTGATATCTGTAGAAGTTTCGTAGGCAAATTCCGGTCTGGAAATAATGGCTTTTACTCTTTTAATGATTGCTGCTTCTTTACCGTCCAGAAGTTCGGTGATCTTCTGAATATCAAAATCTGAATTTGTCTGTGAACTTGCCGTAAATGAATTGGCTTTGGTTTTAAAACTCTGAATTACTTCTTCGCCTAAAATTCCGAGGTCGTTTTCGAGTTTTGTAAAAGCGGATTCTATGGGCGTTACATCTAAATCATTTCCTGAAAGTGCTTTTGCAATATCAAAAATTGACTTGATGGATGATTTATCCTGAATACTTTTTTCAATATCCAATTTCCATTGTGTGAGTTCATTTCGCGAAGGCGGATTTGAAATATCTACTTTAGAAAGTAAATATTCTTTTTCTTCTTCTGATAAAACATTGAGGGAATTTATAAACTCTTTTAGTGTCGAAAATTCTTTCTGAGTCAAAAGATCATCGGACCATACTAAATAAAATAACGGACTAAAGGCTTGAAGTTTGGTAGTTTTCATAAATATTTGATTTGGAATAGTTTTTCGCCACTCCCGATAACTATCAGGATAAAGTTTTTTTTCGCCACGAATTCCACAAATTTTCACAAATTTTAATTCGCGGAAATTCATGGAATTCGTGGCAACATTTTTTAATCCTTGTATTTTGTGGCTTTATTCATTTTACTGCATAAAAAAACAGGAATGAAAAATACTCATTCCTGTTTTAAAACCCTGTTAAGATTCTCGTAATTTTACTTTCTAAACCAATAAAAAATGTAAAACCAACTTATTGAGAATCTTTAGACGACAGGATATATTTTTGTTTTATCGCAAAAATATGATGTGAATTAAAAACTAACACCGCCATAAAAATAATGCCATATGCTATAATTTGTATTATTCCAAATGGCTCTTTGTAGAAAAACATAGCCAGAAGAAAAGCAATCATTGGGTTGATATTTAAAAGCATTCCAACGGTTGATGAATTGATTCCGGAAAGTGCATATAAATTAAGAAACAACGGAAAAATGGTAAACAAAATCGCAATGGTTTCTATACAGAAGTAAAACTTAAATTCTGTAGGTACTGTCCCGCTGTATACCGGATAAAATGGCAATAAAAACAATGCTGCCAATGTAATATGAAATGTAAGTACTATAAATTTATCATACCCTTTATTAATACGCTGACTTACTAAATAAGAGGCGTACGTAAAGCCAATAATGATACTGAAAAACATATCCATAATATTGGCGTACGATAATAATATACAGCCTGAAACGCTTAATCCAACCGCTATCCATTGGGTTTTACTAAGTTTTTCATGCAAAATGAAATAAGCCAGCAACGTGGTCAGAATCGGGCAAACCAAATAAGCCAAAGAAGTTGCCTTTACGCTTACATGATTCATTACATAAATAAACGTAAACCAGTTTGCCATCAGGAAAACACTTCCTCCAATGTTTAATAAAGCGCTTTTTCTTTTCTCCCCTTTTGGCAATGCTTTAAAAGTTTCGATGGTTTCTTTGACTTTTTTTCTTTTGAACGCAAAAGAAATCAGCAACATTAAAGTACTGCAACTGAAAACACGGTAAAATAAAATATCCAGGGATGGATAATCGTGGATCGGTTTTAGCGCTAAACTAAAAAATCCCCAGATTACAAAACAGGTAATCGCAGCAATGTAATATTTTGTTGTTTTCACAGGATTGAATTTTAAATTTCTTTGGTGAAACAAATTTCTAAAAAATAAAACAGCAATACAGATACAGTTTTTGTAAATTGCACCATAACAGTTTTTTTTTATGAAAAATTCCAATTACTTATATCTTCAGTTTGCTGACCGAATCGAAAAGCAAATAAAATCTGGCGTTTTAAGCGTTGGTGATAAACTGCCTTCTATACGCGAGGTCTGTGCCGAAACGGGTTACAGCATGAGTACAGTTAGTAAGGCTTATTATGAAGTCGAAAGCCGCTCTTTGATTGAATCGCGTCCGCAATCAGGCTATTATGTGAGTAATACCTCTGCCCGAATAATTACGGAGCCATCGCCAAGTAGTCCTATTTTAAAATGTGCCAATATTAATCGGGAAGATTTGATTGATCAGGTTTACGGAAATATGACCGATAAAAATATTACGATGCTTTCGTTAGGCTTTCCGTCAAATGAATTATTGCCAATTGCGAAATTAAACAAAGGAATGATTCAGGCGATGCGATCGTTACCTAATAGCGGAACGAGTTATGAGCAGGTAAAAGGGAATCTGAATTTAAGAAGAGAAATTGCCCGTTGGTCGTTTACCTGGGGCGGATCTCTTACGGAAGAAGATATTATCACGATGCCGGGCTGCACGAGTGCTATATCGCATTGTTTAATGACGCTGACTAAACCGGGAGATACCATTATTACAGAAAGTCCGGCGTATTTCGGGATATTGCAACTTGCCAAATCACTGGGTTTGTATATCATGGAATTACCAACCAATATGACTACAGGAATCGAACTGGAAGCGTTGAAAAAAGCACTGGCTTCTAAAAAAGTAAAACTATGTTTACTGATGAGTAACTTTAGTAATCCATCTGGAAGTATGATGCCGGCTGAGCATAAAATTGAAGTGGTAAGGTTAATGGAATTTTATAATATTCCGCTAATTGAAGATGATATTCATGGCGATTTGTATTTTGGCTCCAGCCGACCAACCAATTGCAAAACGTATGATGAAAGCGGAATTGTCCTGTGCTGTAGTTCGGTTTCTAAAACACTTTCTCCGGGCTATCGCGTGGGTTGGGTTTCTCCGGGGAAATTCAAAAAGCAAATTCTCCGTAATAAAATTTATCATTCACTCTCCTCGCCTACTATTACACACGAGGTCGTGGGAGATTTTCTTAAAAACGGACGTTACGAAAATCATCTTCGTAAAATACGTCAGATTTTAAATCACAATTGCAACAATTATATTAATACTGTTTTAGAATCTTTTCCTGCCGGGACTAAGGTGAGTCAGCCTCAAGGTGGTTTTTTCCTTTGGATCGAATTGGATAAGAGTATAGATACGGCAGATTTTTATCATCTGGCCATGCAACACAAAATTAGTATTGCGCCGGGAAGAATTTTCTCTTTTCAGGATCAGTTCTCCAATTGTATGCGTTTGAGTTTTGGGCTTCCTTGGACTAATGAATTGAGGGAATCGATACAAATTTTAGGGAAATTGGCTGCGCAGCAATTGTAACGTTTGTTAAAGGAAATTCCAATATAAAAATTCCAAATTCCAATTTTTCGCAAACTTATGTCATCTGGCTAAAAGAGAAATCTTACTCGTGAATTGACAAATATTGCCGATATACTTTGCGGAGTTTCTTGTGCGATCTCTCCTTTCAGTCGAGATGACAAACTTTGCGGTTTACAAAACTAACCATGAAAAAAGCCGGACAGCACAATTAAGTACTGTCCGGCAACAATTAACAAGACCAAAATTAAATTTTTACAGAACGAAGTAAGCGTCTTTATCAACTTTCTTAGGTTCTTCTTTTAAATCAAATTCTTTTAGAATATCAAATTCACTTTGATATTCGTTTAGCATTTGTTTGATATTTTTTTCGATTGTATTGGCAATAGTTGTTACAGGTGTATCTGTAGCTCTGTTTTCAAACGGATCCTGCAAATGAATTGCCATTCTTTCAATCAGGAAAAAAGCTGCTGCAATTGCTGTAATCAATGGTATAGCAAACCAGCTTAACACGCTCGTTAAGCCAAAAGGCAATAAGAAAACAAATAAACACAATGTAAGCCTTATATACATACTGTATGTTGTTGGGAAAATTGTATTTTTAATACGCTCACATTTCCCCATTTCGTCACACAATCTCGACAATGTATTATCGATTTCAACCTGCTGATACATATTGAATCTCTTGTCGTTTTTTGCGTTTCTTAAATCTCTTGCATGAAGCATTAAAATTGCATTCGGAATGTTTTGATGGTTTTTGATGTATTTTATTTCATCTTCATTCATCAAGCCTTCAAGCGGTTTTATGGCATCTTTATTTCGAAGTGCCTGACCTAAACTATAACACCATGCGATTTGTCTTTTTGCAAAATTTTCTTTGAACTCGCTGGCTTCAACAGAAAAATCAGGATCTCTGTAAAATGTCAGTACCTGACGGATTAGTGTTCTGGAATCATTTACAATTGCACCCCACACAATTCGTGCTTCCCACCATCTGTCGTAAGCCTGATTGGATTTGAAGGCTAATAATAATGATATAATAGTACCAATCATGGTTGGAATGGCAATTGGAATATCAACTGGCAGGTTGATAAAATAGTAATGGAAAATTTCAAATAAAATGGTATATGCTAATACCAATAGTATTTCGACTTTAATTTTTCCGAGAACATACTTCATTGGTATTCTTTTCTTTAATAACATATTTTCGGTTTTAAATTAAACTTAGGTTTAGGCGTAGATCTGGTTAGGCCAATTCTTCATATAGCGAAAGAATCGGTAATCCCAATTTTTCGTTTACATTTTCTTTTTTTGTCTTTTTGAATTTTATTTTTTCTCCTTTACGCGTTTCTACCAGTAAATCAATTTCATATTTCGAAATTGCTTCAGATAAAAAAGGAGCTAATTCATCGTAATTATCATCAATTTTAGAAGTCTGGCTTACGATTTCATAAGAGAAATTCTCACTCAGAAATTGCTGAACGTCTTTTACATGCAATGCGCCAGAGTTTTCGATGTAAAGTGCTTTATTGAAATCGTTTTTGATTTGTTCTGCACCCAAATGCAAAATCGGGCATTTTTGATTTCCGGCTAACTGAACCAGATATTGATGAATTCGTTTTGTTTCTTGTTTATAAGAATTGGTCAGAATAACCAGTTTTACTGAAAAATGTTCTACAACACGTTTAAAAATTGGAGATGAAAGTCCGTATTGATTGTGAATTTTAATTTTACAGTTTTTGGTATGATCAATCATATACCGACAAGTTTCCAAAACTTCTTCCTGACTTATAGTAAGTCCGGTTTTCATTTCACGCAGAAAAAAAGACGATGAAAAAGAATCCGGAGTTTCTGCTACCATCATTAAAATGATTTCGCAATTGGAATCTTTTGCCTGACTAATGGCCGATTTTACAGCACAAATTGTATCGTCTTTTAATGTAGTAGGTATAAGGAAATTTTTCATATGTATATTCTTTTAGTTTATACATACAAAATAAGCTTCCCAATATTAGAAGGAAATTAATCTGAAATTAGAATTTCTTAAGATTCAACATTAGAAATTTTAATGTTGTTCTTCTTCAAATTTGATTTATTGAAAATAAGCGTAACAATTGTTCCTTTGTTTTGTTCGGATTGAACCTGAATTTCACCCCCATGCATTCTGATTATTTTAGAAGCCAAAGGAAGCCCTAAACCATAACCAATATATTTAGTAGCAATTTTACCTCTGAAAAAAGGTTCATATAAGTGCGGAATATCTTCCGGCGGAATACCAATCCCGATATCATTAATCGAAATTTTGATTGCTTCCTGATTTGCCGAAAGCGTTACAAAAACTTCATTATTATCAGAATACTTAACTCCATTGGTAATGATGTTATTTATAGCTAATTCTAAAAGAGGTTTATTACACGGAATAAGAAGTAAATTGGAATCTTTTGGTGCAAAATTAAGTTTTATACTTACTCTGTTTTCAGGGTAAATTTTATCCAAATCTGATTTTACGTCCAACAACAACTCATCGATTCTCGCGATATCTAAAACCTGTTTCTGCCCATCGTAACCCGTTTGTGTTAGCTTTAATAAACTTTCAGTCAAATTTCCTAATCTTGATGCCTGATTGTATATATTCTGAAGAGATTCAACATATTCAGAAACGCTTCTTTCTTTCAGAAGCATAATCTCAGATTCGGCAATAATGGTGGTTATTGGTGTTTTTAATTCGTGTGAAGCATTATTGATAAAATTGGCCTGAATTTCAAAAGAGGTTTCTAATCTGTCCAACATATCATTGAAAGTCGCTGTAAGATCTGAAATTTCGTCTGAGTTTTTTACTTCTGGTAATCTGTTGTGCAGGTTTGAAGCACTTATCCTATTTACTTCTTTGGTGATTCTGGCAACAGGATTAATAACACGTTTTGCTAAAAAACGTCCTAAAAAGAAGGCTAGGAAAACAAATCCAATTCCGCCAAAAAGCAAAATTTTGACTATATAAATAGTAGCTGTTTTTCCACGTTTATCTCTTGCACCAACAATGATAATATACTTTTGATCGTTTTCTGTAAAAACCTGACCTAAATAATATTTACTATTGATTTCAAAGTAATCTTTTCCGGTATTTAAAACATTGGTATAAAATTCATTAGGCAAATTAAGTTTTGTATTGTAATCAAAACTATTGGCACTGTTTATTTTAAGAACAAATTCTTCTTCTTCAATTAATTCTTCTAGTCCGTTTTCTTTAAGATTACTGTAATACTTCTTTTTCTCAGGATCGTTCTGAAAGTGAATTGAAGCCACAATTTTAGCTCTGTCTTCTAATCGTTTCAGGAAATGATAACGGTTGTTATCCTTAAATAAAACAAGTACGATAAGACACAATAGCAAAGTGCTAAAGGTAGAAAGTGCAACGTATGTAAAGGTTATTCTTTTTCTTATATCCATTCTATGGCTTTATCACATAACCTAAACCTTTCATGGTATGAATAAGTTTGGTTTTAAAAGGTTTATCTATTTTTTTTCGCAAATAGGTAATATATACATCGACAACATTGGTATTCATATCAAAATTAATATCCCAGACATTATCCAGAATTTGATCTCTTGAAACAATACGCCCGGAATTTTTAGCCAGATAGTACAGTAATTTAAACTCTTTGGCTGTTAAGATAATAGATTCATTATCTCTTTTTACCGTTTTGGCTTTACCATTTATTTCTAAATCGCCAATCTGTAGCGTATCTATTTTTTCTGTATCCTGATTGGCTCTTCGGTTTAAGGCATTAACCCTTGCATCGAGTTCTCCAAATTTAAACGGTTTAACCAAATAATCATCGGCTCCGGCATTAAGTCCGGTTACAATATTTTCTGAAGTTCCAAGAGCTGTTAAAAGCAAAATAGGCACAAAGTTTTTACTGGCGCGCAATCTTCTGCAAATTTCAATACCATTAATATCCGGAAGCATTACATCCAGTACAACAACATCAAAATCATAATTCTGAATCATCTCAAGGGCAGTTTTACCATCAAGAGCTACGCTAACTTCGTTATTATTTTCAGCAAATCCTTTGCGTAAAATCGACAAAAGATTTGGTTCATCTTCGACTATCAGTAATTTCATTTAAACTTGTATATACAACAAAAATAAGGATTGAGTTCAGAAATATTATTCATAATAGTTATAAATTATGATTTAATTATGAACAATAAAATTTAGCAGAAGTTCTGATGTGTGACTTTTAAAGCTTTTTTATCCTGTAAAATCATCCGTTTTAGAATGTTTCTCCGGCATTTAAGTAAAACCCTTTAGAATTATTACCCCAGGCATAATCTACAATAAGATTAGTTCTGGTTGCTTTATCGATTAGAATACGCAATCCAATACCCGCTGCGGGCTGAATAGCATGAAAAAGATTAGTATTGGTATCCGGATTACTGGTTGTTATAAAGTTTGTAAAAACAGTTCCGCTAAACATTTGATTACAGCTAAGCGGAAATCTAAATTCTGCCGCCAGATAAACCAAATTAGTTCCTCTAAATAAACCCTGAGTATATCCTTCCCCGCTTCGACTGCGCTGATCCCAGCCAATTGCAGGTAAATTTAAGTAAGGAACTTTACCTTTTGTTACAAATTGTCCGTACGTCCAAAGTGCCAGAATATAACGTGGATCTTTTGCGGAAACGGGAATAAAGTTTCGATATTCTGCATACAAAACATTACTTACTTCCTGATTATCAAACAATACAGGGTTAAAACGATAATTTATGTTTGCAAACCATCCGTGTGTTGCATTTACCTGATTGTCTCTGGAATCGTAAACCAAATTAAGGCTCATTCCGTTCAGGAAATATTCGCTTTCATCAAATCCATATTTTTGATTGTAATTGTAATGGTAGGTAAGTTTTCCGTTGGCTACATCAAGATCTTTATCAACAATACTGGAATACCAATCGATATTGATTCCTCCGCCAACATAAAAGTTTTTCTTTACTTCAAAAGAAACAGATTGATGGAATTTAAAATAATTGTAATCCATTGGCTGAGCAATAGAATCGATACTAAATCCCGGAACCTGATCGCGACGTGGTGGTATTATATCTGTTCCTAACCCGTAATTAGGCTGGGAAAAGATATACAAACGGTAATCGCCACTTAAAAATATCTTGTTGTTTTTTAGTAAAATATTGTTCTTTACATTTACGAGCCACTGTTTTTTAGTAGTATAAGTTATTCCAAGATTAGCGATGGAATATTTATCGGCTTTTTCTTTTCCTTTAAAAGTATATTGTGCTACACCACCAAAGAAAAATCCTGTTGCTGGCTGAGAACCAATTGCAGGAATTACTAAAAAGAAACTGTTTTTTATAGGTTTAACGACATAAATGGAATCTCTCTTTTTAAAGATTTCCAGTATCGTTTTGGGTGGACAAATTTTGGAACTGTCTATTTCATTCTGAGCGGTGAGACTAGACGAAATAAAAAAGAGCAATCCTAAGATTTTATATTTATTCTGAAAATAATTATTTTTTAAAAATTGTACCATTTGAAAGTTTTAATTTTTTAGAAACAATAATCAATTCAATGTAAATATATAGCTTATTTTCAAGATAATACATTTAAAAACTCAAAAAAATATTACATGAAATACGTCCTTAATATTCTGTATTGAAAGAATATCGGCTTAAAATGAATTAAAATTTAGAGGAAATATTAAGTTGCAAATTAGTACCTTTTCGGTCTCAAAAAACGGTTAGAATAAATTTGAAAAAGGAAAGCGAATATTTTCTCGATAAGGAATACAATACTATTATTTACAGCAAAGACGATCTTAATTTTAAGGACTTCGAATGCTGTATTTTTAATAATTGTAATTTCTCTGCCTGCACTTTTCTTGCCGTAACTTTTATCGATTGTGTTTTTAATGATTGCATTTTTAATGAAGCAAAAATTAATTACGTGGCTTTTAGAACCGCAACTTTTAATCGCTGCGAAATAAAGGAAGTTAATTTTGCAATGTGCGATAAGTTAATTTTCGAAATAGAATTTAATGACTGCATTCTTGATTTTTCGAAGTTTTATACCTTAAAAATAAAAGGAACAAATTTTACCAATTGTAGTTTGATTGCTGTCGATTTTATGGCTGCCGATCTTACAAATGTTGTTTTCTACAATTGCGATTTATACCGATCTGAATTTGACAAAGCCATCGCTAACAAGACTGATTTTCTGACCAGCTATAATTATACTATTGATCCATCTAAAACTAAATTGAAGAAAGCTATATTTTCTTTGAAAGAAGTGAAAGGATTGCTTTTTAAACATGATATTGTTGTTAGTGATAAGAATTAAATACAAAAGTTTGTCATTTCGACGAAGGAGAAATCTTCGCGAGTAGCTCGACAAAGATTGGTGCTTTACTTTATGGAGTTTCTTGCGAAGATTTCTCCTTCGTCGAAATGACAAGATTGTAGAAATGTGAGTGCAATTCCTCGTTCCTCGGAATTGACAAAACTACTGAGAATTATTTTTAAAACTTTTTCTCCATCACAAAATCTTCCATCAAATAACCATTACCGATTTCAATATCAACTGTTTCTTTTACTTCGAAACCAATTTTTTTGTAGAAATTTAATGCAGTATTAAAACGGTTTACATTTAATAAAAGGGCTGCCGAATGATTTTCTAAAGCTAGTTTTTCGATCGACTGAAAAACAATTTTGCCATACCCTTTTCCTTGTGTTTCTGGTAAAAGATAAATTTTATGAATTTTAGTTATTGCTTCGTTTTTGTAATTGTGTTCAATTCCAATAAACCCGATTACAGTATTAGAATCTGAAACCATATAAAACAATTGTTCTTTATTTTGGATTTGTTTTGAAAGCGCTTCATCAGAATAAAACAAACCCAACATATAATCTAATTGTTCCTGAGATAAAATTTCGCCATAAGTAATAGGCCATGTGATATTGGTAATTTCCTGAATTGTTTTGATATCACCTAAACCTGCTTCTGAAATTGTAATCATAATTTATTTAAAAAGTATTTTAATTTGTAAAAACCTGATTTTCCTGTTCGCTTACGCGGATAAAAGTCGTTCGTTTCGTTAATTCTTTTAATCTTGAAGCCCCAACATAAGTACAGGTACTTCGCAAACCACCCAAAATATCTAAAACTGTCGCAATAACATTTCCTTTAAACGGAACCTGAACTGTTTTTCCTTCGCTCGCTCGGTATTCTGCTACACCTCCAACATGTTTATCCATTGCGGTTGCTGAACTCATGCCGTAAAATTGTTTGAATTTTTCTCCGTTTACTTCGATTAGTTCTCCTCCACTTTCTGTATGTCCTGCCAGCATTCCGCCCAACATTACAAAATCGGAACCTGCACCAAAGGCTTTTGCAACATCACCAGGAGTTGTACAGCCACCATCACTTATGATATGTCCGCCTAAACCGTGAGCAGCGTCGGCACATTCTATAATTGCAGAAAGTTGCGGATAACCTACACCTGTTTTTACTCGTGTAGTACAAACCGATCCCGGTCCAATTCCGACTTTTACAATATCGGCGCCCGCTAATAGTAATTCTTCTACCATCTCACCGGTCACCACATTTCCCGCAATAATTACTTTATCGGGATATTGTTTTCTGGTTTGTTTTAAAAACTGAACAAAATGTTCTGAATAACCATTGGCAACATCAATGCAAATAAATTTAAGTAAAGGATTTGCCGCGATTACTTTGCCGATTTTCTCAAAATCTTCTTTTCCGGTTCCGGTACTTATGGCGATGAAATCGTAGAAATCCGGAGTTGCATTTTTCAAAAAAGCATTCCATTCTTCTAAAGTGTAGTGTTTATGAATTGCCGTAAAAAGCTTTTCTTTTGCCAAAACCTGAGCTATTTCAAAAGTGCCTACAGTATCCATATTGGCAGCCATAATTGGAATTCCTGTCCAATTTGCTGTGCTGTGCAAAAACTTAAAATTTTGCTCTAAAGACACTTCCGATCTGCTTTTGAGTGTTGATCTTTTTGGTCTGATCATCACATCTTTAAATCCTAATTTCAGGTCTGCTTCTATTCTCATCGTTCAAGATTTTGGTTACTCTCAAATATAGGGAATTTTAGATTTTAGATTGCAGATTTTAGATTATAAAAACTTAAATTTTGAACGCAGATGAAATGGAAAATACTTTGTGATTAACTAAACTAAATTGAACACGGATGACACGGATTCACTTCGTGAAAACGCGGATTTAAACGGATTTTTTTATTTCACAGAGATTCACGAAACTTGCAAATTGGAGCGCGTTTCGACTACGCTCAACGTGACAAACTTGAAACTTTAAACATGAAACAAAATAAACAAAAAAATTACCCGTGAATCGTTTCTCCTTTTCCGTAATTAGTGATGATTGATTCTTCAAATTCTAACCATTCTCTCCAACGTTTTTCAACGTCTATTCCAACTCCGTATTTACGCGCGTATGTAATAAAGGTAGTATAATGTCCAGCTTCGCTTTCCATCAATTCTCTGTAAAAAACGGCTAATTCTTCGTCCTGAATATTTTCAGATAAGACTTTAAAACGTTCACAACTTCTGGCTTCGATCATTGCTGAGAATAATAATCTTTCTACAAGACCAGAAACTCTGCTTCCGTCTCCGCTTTTCTTCATATATAAATACAATTCATTTACATAATCGTCTTTGCGCTCACGTCCTAATTTTAATCCTCTTTTGATGATGATATTATGAACTTGTTCAAAATGATCGATTTCTTCTTTGGCCAAAGCCAGTAAATCCTGAACTAAATCCTGATGCTCAGAATTGTTTGTAATAATCGTAATCGCGTTTGTTGCTGCTTTTTGCTCGCACCAAGCGTGATCCGTAAGGATTTCTTCTATATTTTTCTCAACAATATTTACCCATCTTGGGTCGGTTGGCAGTTGTAATCTTAATACGCCCATAACTTTTATTTCTTTTGTTTTATTTTGTTTCAAGTTTCACGTTTCATGTTGGTTGGAAACGAAAAAAGTTTAAAGTTTTATAATACGTTTGTTTCCGCATTACAAAACTTTAAACTTGAAACCTGAAACTTTAAACTAATTAATACGCGAAGATTGGTCTTTCGCTCATCATTTCGTTTACTTCGTTTGCAACTTCTTCGATAACTGCTTCATTTGTATGATCAGCAAGTACTCTGTCGATTAAGTCAACAATAGTTTCCATATCTTTTTCAACTAAACCACGAGTTGTGATTGCAGCTGTTCCTACACGAATTCCAGAAGTAACAAATGGTGATTTGTCATCAAAAGGAACCATGTTTTTATTTACTGTGATTTCAGCTTTAACTAATGCATTTTCAGCTTCTTTACCAGAAATATTTTTATTTCTTAAGTCAATAAGCATCATGTGGTTATCTGTTCCGCCAGAGATAATATTGTAACCTCTTTTTACGAAAGCATCAGCCATTGCATTTGCATTTTTTTGTAATTGCATTGCATAAGTAAAGAATTCATCTTTAAGTGCTTCACCAAAAGCAACCGCTTTAGCAGCAATAATATGCATTAAAGGTCCACCTTGATTTCCAGGGAAAACAGCTAAATCTAATAATGAAGACATCATTCTGATTTCTCCTTTTGGAGTTTTTAATCCTTGTGGATTTTCAAAATCTTTCCCCATTAAGATCAAACCTCCACGAGGTCCTCTTAATGTTTTGTGTGTTGTTGTAGAAACAATATGACAATGAGGAATTGGATCATTCATTAATCCTTTTGCAATAAGACCAGCAGGGTGAGAAATATCAGCAAATAAGATTGCTCCTACACTATCCGCAATTTGTCTGAAACGTGCAAAATCCATATCACGAGAATAAGCCGAAGCTCCAGCGATAATTAATTTTGGTTGTTCTTTAGTTGCAATTTCCTGGATTTTGTCATAGTCTAAACGACCCGTTTCAGCATCTACACCGTAAAAAACCGGACGATATAAACGTCCTGAAAAATTTACAGGAGAACCGTGCGTTAAGTGACCACCGTGAGATAAATCGAAACCTAAAATAGTATCCCCAGGATTTAAACATGCATGGTAAACTGATGTATTTGCCTGAGAACCTGAGTGAGGCTGTACGTTTGCATATTCTGCACCAAACAATTCTTTTGCTCTGTCGATTGCAATTTGCTCAATAACGTCAACTACTTCGCAACCGCCGTAGTATCTTTTGCCAGGATATCCCTCAGCATATTTATTAGTTAAAACAGAGCCAGCTGCCTGCATTACTTCATCACTTACAAAATTCTCTGAAGCGATAAGTTCTAATCCGTGAATTTGTCTATCTTTTTCCTCTAGGATAAGATCAAAAATTTGTTCGTCGCGTTGCATTTTTTCGTTTTTCGTTAATTTGATGCAAAAATACAAAAAAACGTTTGTCATACAGTTAGATTATGATATATTTGACATGTAATTTTTCAACAAATAATTAACATTCACATGCCAATAACCGCCAACGATACCAAAAGAAAATCATGGTTAGAAGTACCAGAAAATAGTGACTTCCCTATACAGAATATCCCTTTCGGTGTATTTCTTACTAAAGAAAATGTCGTTACAGTAGGAACGCGAATTGGCGATTATGCCATAGATTTAGGGGCTTTGCAGCAATTAAACTATTTTGAAGGAATAGATTTAACAGACGATATGTTCATGCAGGACACGCTTAATGACTTTATTTCTGACGGAAAAAAAACATGGCGTTTGGTTCGAAATCGTATTGCTGAGATTTTTGACGAAATCAATCCACAACTTAGAGATTCAACAAAACACCGCGATATTGTTATATTTAAAATCGAAGATGTAGAGATGCAATTACCAGTTTTAATTGGTGATTATACCGATTTTTACTCTAGTAGAGAACATGCTACCAATGTAGGAAAAATGTTTCGTGATCCTGAAAACGCTTTATTACCAAACTGGCTTCATATTCCTGTAGGATACCATGGAAGAAGTTCTACAATTGTTCCTTCTGGAATTCCGGTTCACAGACCAATGGGACAAACTTTACCTGCGGGTGAAAATTCTCCGGTTTTTGGACCATCCCGCTTAGTTGATTTCGAATTAGAAACTGCTTTCATTACTACAGACGTAAATGTAATGGGTGAAAATATCCCAACATACGAAGCTGAAGATTACATCTTCGGAATGGTATTATTGAATGACTGGAGCGCGCGTGATATCCAAAAATGGGAATATGTACCGTTAGGACCATTCTTAGCCAAAAACTTTGCGACTTCAATTTCACCTTGGATTGTAACAATGGATGCACTGGAACCTTTTAGAACTAAAGGACCTAAACAAGATCCTACTCCACTTCCTTATTTACAAACAAAAGGAAAAAGAGCTTATGATATTCATTTAGAAGTTTCAATTAAACCTGAAGAGCAGGAAGAAACCGTTGTTTCAAAATCGAACTTCAAATATTTATACTGGTCAATGTGTCAACAATTAGCACACCATACTTCAAACGGGTGTCGTGTTAATTCTGGAGATATGATGGGATCAGGAACAATTTCAGGACCAACTCCGGATAGTTTTGGTTCTATGTTAGAATTAACATGGGGCGGAAAGAATCCATTAAAATTAAATGACGGCAGCGAACGTAAATTTATTGAAGATAACGATACCGTAATCATTCGTGGCTTCTGCGAAAGTAATGAAGTTAGAATTGGTTTTGGCGAAGTTTCAAGTCAATTATTACCTCCTTTCGTGAGACCATGAAGAGCAAATAATTTATCTGAAGAGATATAGAAAACAAAAAACCTTGGTTATCGCCAAGGTTTTTTTTTATGATTTTATTGAATCTTGCAAAGACGCAAAGTTTTTAAACTATATAAGTAATACAAGTTCACTTAATTCAAACTTAAATTTTCTTATATTACTTATATGGTTTTATATATTTAAGCCGGAATCTGCTGACTCAAACAATGTAAAGTTCCGAATCCCCAGATAAAATCAATACAGCTTATGCCGATCACTTCTCTGCCAGGGAAACATTCTGCCAATATATTTAAAGCTACACGGTCGTTACTGTCATTAAATGTTGGTACTAAAACGCAATTGTTCAAAATTAAGAAATTAGCATAACTTGCCGGTAATCTTAAATCCTCAAAATCAACACGTTTTGGCATTGGCAAAGCTACGATTACAGGAGATTTTCCGTTTTCTAATTTTGCATTTTGCAAGCGTTTCAAATTATCCTGTAAAGGCTTGTAATTAGAATCGTTTTTATCTGTTTCTACAATCGTTACGATGGTATCTTCATTTACAAATCGGCATAAATCATCGATATGTCCGTGTGTATCATCTCCTTCTATTCCATCTCCTAACCAAATTACATTGGTAACTCCAAGATATTCTTTAAAAACAGCTTCGTAATCTTCTTTGGTAAATCCGGCGTTTCTCACCTGAATTGATGGGTGCATCAAACATTCTTCAGAAGTTAACAAAGTTCCTCTTCCGTTTACATCTATTGCTCCGCCTTCTACAATTACCGGTTTTCCTTTGTACATAACCTGAGTTAAAGGAACATCAATAAAATCAGCAATTTTACCTGGAACAAATTTATCAAGTTGATAATTTTTATATTTCGCCCAACCATTAAAGTTGAAATTAAGCGCTTCTCTTTTCGATCCGTTTTTAACTACAATCGGTCCGGAATCACGCATCCAGCTTCTGTTGGTTTTGTGAATAATGAACGAAACATTTTTAGTGTTTACGCGCGCTCTTTCAAGCATTTCGGCAACTTTCTCCTTTAGTTTTTCATCGGCTACGACCAAAAAAACAGTTTCAAAAGTCGCTACTTTTTTTATAAATTCTACAAAAGCCCATTGAACTGCCTCGTATTTACCGGGCCAGTCGTTACCATTATGCGGAAAACACAATACAATTCCTTGTTGTTTTTCCCATTCTGCTGGAAATCTTCTATTATTTGTTGACATAAACAGGTTCTAATTTAGAAAGTGCAAAGATAAGCATTCGTTAGGATTATAAAACAATTGATTAAAATTCATCCGTTATTTCACAAAAAATATCCTTCAAAAATTAAGTTAAAGATTAAATAATACCCTCTTAATATACAGACAGTATATGCGAATTACTTTTGGCGAAACTAAAAACTAATAAAATGAAAAAAGTAACCTTCTCATTATTAACCGCTCTTTTGATTTTTACGAGCTGTAATAACGACGAAAAATCCAACAATGAACCAGAAGAACTTACAGTAAACGAAAATCCGGGAACTTTTAAAGAAATCGGTTCTATAACTATTGGCGGTGAAGCTGCTGCAGAGATTTCAGCTTATTGCGAAAAAACAAAAAGACTTTTTACAGTAAATAACAGTGGAGTTAATCAAATTGATGTAATCGATATTTCAGATCCTACGAAACCGCTGAAAATTGCTAAAATTGATTTGGCTTCTTATGAAGGTGCGGCAAATAGTGTTTCAGTTTATGACGGAAAACTGGCTGTTGCTCTGGAATCTTTAACTAACAAACAAGGAAATGGAAAAGTTGTTATTTTTAATACTTCAGATTATAGTTTAATAAAACAAATTCCTGTTGGAGCATTACCGGATATGATTACTTTTTCACCAGACGGAAAGTTTATCATGACTGCTAATGAAGGTGAACCAAGTACAGATTATTTACAGGATCCAAACGGAACAATTTCTATTATTGAAACAAGTATTTATACTGTGACAACATTAGATTTTGCTTCATTTAGCAGTCAGGCTGCGGCTTTAGCAAAAGATGGATTCAGAATTTCTAAATATGCAAAAAGCTTTGCTCAGGATATCGAACCGGAATACATTACTATTTCTGACGATTCTAAAACGGCATGGGTAACTTTGCAGGAAAATAATGGTGTTGCAAAAGTAGATTTAACTTCAAAAACAATTACTGCCATTTATCCATTAGGTTTAAAAGACTATAATACTGCTGAAAATGCAATTGATGTAAGTGATAAAGATGATAAAGTCGCCTTTAATCCGTGGAAAGTAAAAGGGATGTTTATGCCCGATGCGATCAGTCATTTTACTTCAAACAATGTTCCTTATTTTGTAACTGCTAATGAAGGTGATGCAAGAGAATATACTGCTTACTCCGATATTAAACGTATGAAGGATATGAAACTTGATGCGACTGTTTTTCCTGACGCCGCTACTTTAAAACTAGAAACAAATCTTGGAAGACTTAATCTGGTTGCTGACATGGGAGACACTGATGGCGATGGAGATTTAGACCAGATGGTAAGTTTTGGTGCGCGTTCTTTTTCTATTTGGAATGGAAACACAGGAAAAATTGTTTATGACAGTAAAAATGATGTTGATAAAAAAACAAATGAGTTAGGAACTTATGATGATAAACGAAGTGATGATAAAGGTTCTGAACCAGAAGCGGTAGTTGTTGCTAAAATGGGAAATCAGAATATTTTATTTGTAGGACTTGAAAGATCGGACGCTTTTATGACATATGATGTTACAAATCCTGCTTCTCCACAATATTTACAAACGGTAAAAACAGGTGATGCACCAGAAGGAGTCTTATTTATTCCTGCCTCTAAAAGTCCTACTAAGAGAAGTTTATTGGTAGTGAGCAGCGAAGGTGACGGAACCGTAAAAATATATCAGCCGGACTTAAAATAGATCATACTTTAAAAAAGGGTAAAAAGGACAAAATATTAATTTTGTCCTTTTTTTTCGCCCTCAATTTTGATTTTATTAACGATTTTACATAATTAAAAGCCAAAACGTGGGAATTATGTAAGAGCAAATAGAACACATTCTGAAATTCACCCCATAATTTTGTCATGAGTTAAAATAAAAACTAAATAAATTTTTGATATCATGAAAAAGACACTAGCCTCCGCATCTTTATTACTACTAGCATTTGCCGCAGGTGCACAAAATATGGCAACCACATCTACTAAAACAATTGTTGACCAACCAGAATACAACAAATGGTCTATCGAACTAAATGGTGGTGTAAACAAACCAACCAGAACTATGACTCCGGGTTATACTACAGAATCTGCAAACCTTTTTCACGGAGATTTGGGCGTGAGATATATGTTTAGTCCAAAGTTTGGGGTAAAATTAGATGTTGGTTATGACCAATTTAAAGAGAAAAATGACACTCCGGATTTTGAAAGCCGTTACGTTAGAGCAAGTTTACAAGGAGTTGTAAACGTCGGACGTGCCTTAAATTTTGAAACCTGGACTAACACAATTGGCCTTTTAGCACATGGTGGTTTTGGAGTTTCGCAAATTAGTACCGAAACAGGTTTTGGAGGTCAGGATTATATGGCTCACGGAATTGCTGGTTTAACGGGACAAATTAAATTAAGTAACAGAGTTGCACTGACAGGAGATCTTACCGGAATTGTTAACGGAAGACAAAACTGGAACTTCGACGGAATGGGAAACACAACAACTGGTTCATTTGATGGTGTTTTATTAAATGCTTCTGTAGGTTTAACTTTCTACTTAGGTAAAAATGAAAGACATGCTGACTGGGTTGGCGAAGAAGACAGAATTGGTGAATTGGAAAAAAGAGTGGACTTAATCGAAACTGGTCTTATCGATACAGACAAAGATGGTGTTGCTGATTTATACGATTTAGAACCAAATAGCATCGCTGGAGTTGCTGTTAATACAAAAGGACAATCTATTGATACCAATCAAAATGGTGTGCCAGACGAGTTAGAAAGCTATTTAGATAAAACTTATGAGAAAAAAGGAAGCGGAGTTGCTACAAACAATACTGTTGAAGAATTAATCAACGGAGGTTATGTAAATGTGTACTTCGACTTTAATTCGTCTAAACCTACAAATGCTTCTTTATCTGGTGTTGATTTCTTAGTGAAATATCTGAAAAATAATCCGGGAAAATCAGCTGATATTATTGGTTATGCTGACGAAATTGGAAGTTCTACTTACAACACTGAGTTATCAAGAAAAAGAGCCGAGGCTGTGAAAAAAGTAGCTACTAATGCAGGAATTGATGCTTCAAGACTGAATGTAATTGCTAACGGAGAAGATACTTCTGTTAACAAAAAATCTAAAGAAGCGAGACAAATCGTGAGAAGAGTTACTTTCCAGGTTAAATAAATCTTAGTCTATATATTTTCTAAAAAAGCGGTTTCAAAAAATTTGAAACCGCTTTTTTCATTGACTAAAACCAAGAAAAAAGACAAAGCTCCAGAGGAACAAAATATTTATAGGATTTCGACAATCCAAATGAAAAAAGCTTCAGCGGAGCGACATATATAAAATGTGAATATGTCGCTCCGCTGGAGCTTTATTGTATAGGTGCATTCTATAAATATTTCGCTTCTCCGAAGCTTATGAAAAAAGGGCAAAATAATATTATTTTGCCCTTTTTTATATTTTAAATAAATTTAATTATTTATCAATTGCTCTTTTTGTAATATCTCCAAAAGCATCAATTCTTCTGTCTCTGAAAAATGGCCAGTTCTGACGTACATTTTCTTGTAAATCTAAATCAACTTCTGCAATTAAGATTTCTTCTTTATCGTGAGATGCCTGAGCTAAAATTTCACCTTGTGGTCCGGCAATAAAAGAAGCTCCCCAAAATTGAATTCCTTCCGTTCCTTCAAGGTATTTTTCAAGACCAATTCTGTTTGCAGCTGCTACAAAAACTCCGTTTGCTACAGCATGACCTTTCATTACGTTCATCCACGCACCGTATTGATTTTCTCCGTACTGCTCTTTTTCTTTTGGATGCCATCCAATTGCTGTTGGATAGAATAAAACTTCAGCGCCTTTTAAGGCTGTAATACGAGCTGCTTCAGGATACCATTGATCCCAGCAGATTAATGTTCCTACAGTTCCTTTTTTTGTTTCTATTGCCTGAAAACCTAGATCTCCCGGAGTAAAATAGAATTTTTCATAGAAATGCGGATCGTCCGGAATGTGCATTTTACGGTATAAACCTGCTTCTGTACCATCAGTATCAATGATATAAGCACTGTTATGGTAGATTCCAGCCATTCTTTTTTCGAAGAAAGGAACAATGATGACTACTCCTAATTCTTTTGCCAATTCGCTGAAAGCAATAAATGAAGTACTGTAAAGTGGTTCTGCTAGTGCAAAATTATCTACATCTTCGCTTTGGCAGAAATAATGACTGCTATATAATTCAGGTAGTAAAATAACTTCTGCACCTTGACTTGCAGCGTCTCTTACCCAGCTGATACATTTTTTTAGATTGTTTTCGGCAACATCATTCAGATTTAACTGAATAACCGATATTTTATATTTTCTTTTCGGCATGACATAAAATTTAGAGCGCAAAAATAGTAAATTTTAAAAGGATTTCGAGAAATCAGATTTATAAAATTTTACTAAAATCGGTTAGCTGTTGGCCTTTTAATTTTTTAATTTTTTTTCCGCATATCTATTTCCATAAAGATCAAAACAATCTATAGATTTAGAACTTTCGTAACCTGACTCTGCAATAAAAACACCTCTAATTCTTAGAGGTAGCTTGTTTGTATACGTAATTTGATTCCATTTTTTAGTCAGAACTAATTCATTTTCTAAATTTACTACTCCTTCAAGAGTGCTAAAATACCCATCTCCACAACTTTGAATTTGTGAATTTTTAAGAGGAATTTTTATAATATCATTTCCTTTTTCATCTATAACTATTACACCGTTCTTCCCTGTCAAATCATTAACTATAGCGACATTATTTGTATTAATGACCTGAATGTTTTTATAATTTAGATCTTTTATGATCACACCTTTACCGTTAATTAAAACAAAATTAAGTTCTTTTTTTCCTATAAAATAATTTGAACATTTTACCATTTCATCATAATCTGGTGGAACTATCACTTTACCACTTATATTAATTACACCATATTTATATTTTTCACTTCCGCTAGTATTAAAATACTTTTTTCCAACAATCAAATAATCAGAGTTATTAGCATTATTCATTATTTTATCATAAATCGGTTTCACTAAAACATTTCCTTCCCTATCTAAGACTCCCACTTTTTTATTTAAGGAAAATAATATACGGCCAGTATCAGCTGTAATATCAATATATTCTAATTTTGTTTCAAATAAGACTTTACCTTGTTTAGTTATTAAACCTCTTAAATTATCATTTTCTGTAATTAATAAATTTGAATTGGGGAAATAGAAAACAAATGATTGTTTAGGCTCAACGATTACTTTACCATCTTTATCAATAAGCCCCATTTTTCTATTACCGTTCTCGACAATTGAAACATTTATCAAACCTTGAACTGCATATCCATTTATTTTTGAAAAAGCGGGAGAAAAAAGCTCCTTTCCTTCTTTATTAAGAAGTGTTCCTAAATTATTTTTGTATCCTATAAATCTATCAATACCTATCGTATCTATCATACACAACTGAATAGATTCATATTTAATTGGTACAATAATTTTCCCTAATGTATCTGCTATTCCATACAATCCATTTTCTTTTACAGAAACTATTCCGCTTTTATAACACCACAAAGAATTATATTTTGGCTCTATTACAACCTTTTTATCTTTTTTTCTCAATAATCCGTATAAATTATCTTTTTTAAACCTCTCATAATTTAAATCAACATCGTTAATATAATTGTTATATATTTTTTCTACATCTTTAAATGGTTTATTTAATCGATCTTCTCTGTTTTTTATAGAAGCAGACAAAAGATCACGATAAGGCAACTCATTTCCATTTGTATCCAAAAAAAACATTTCATCGTTTTTAACGACTTTAGCCACAATTTCCAAAGGTGATTTACTAATTGTGTCATACCCAGATACTAATTGATAGTTTCGTTGTTGTATTAATTGTTTAAATTCTAAGCTATTAACATGTCCATATTTATCATATTTAATTTTTTGACCATTACTAGCGAAGATAAATATTGAAAATAAAAATAGAGTAATGTAAAATTTCATTTTAAAAGAATTAAGTTTTAAATACGAAAATAAGATTTCTTTATAATTAATGAATAGAAAACCAGTTTAAATCACTAAACAATAAAAAAAAACCATCTTACATCAACTTAAAAATAAATCTCTGCAAAATGGCTTTCAACCTAAAAAAATATCAACTAAGAAGTTGTTATTCGATCACTACTTTCTGAGTTAAGAATTCTGTTTCTGATTTTTTGAATTTGATTTCGAAAGTTCCTTTTGCAGTTGCTTTGAATTTATAAACTGTCTTTTTTGGATCTGGTATTTGTAGTGTACAAACGTCTGATGGATATTTTGCTTCAACCTGTAATCCTTTTACCGAACCGATTGTCGTTTCAGAAATTTTGTCAAATTCTCCGCAAGCGTTATCTACAAGGAAAGTAACATCGTAACTTAATTCATCATTTACTTTTCCGGTTTCCGGTCCTTTAATTTCTGTTACAAATGCAACTTTTCCTTTTGCAGGAGCTACTGCTTTATCATCGTCGTTACTGCATGAAATTAATGCTGTTGATAAAAATAATACTACTAAAACTGATTTTAATCTAAAACTTTTCATATAAAATAATAATTAATTGTTAATTACTATGAAGATGCGGCTTAGTTGCAAAGGTTGCTTACATAAAATGTTAAATCAACAAACAAAAACCATAAACGACTAAAAATCAAAAGTTTATTTCAATTAAAAAATTTTACTATTTGGTGTTATTTCTGATAAAAACAAAAATTTCTTACCTAGCCCCGATAGAAGTGATATCCTTTTATGGCCCCGATAGCTATCGGGACCATAAAAGGATATAACGGATAGCGGGACAGAAGATCTACTAAAAACGAAACCTTTGCTCAAAAAAAAACACCAGCCTCTCGACTAGTGTTTTTACTATTTGTTTATTGCAGTAATTACAATGCTGTTTCTTTCTTTTTGAATACTTTTTTGAAAAGATTTACAATTGCTAAAACAACGAAACCTAAAACTAGTCCTGTTACAAATTCTTTGATAATTGAAGGGATATTAATTTCGGTTGCTAAATGATGGAAATAAGGAATGTAATGTACAAATATACCTCCGGCTACTAATATTAAAGCTATTGTTCCAATTACCGTTAAGCTTTTAATCACTAACGGAAGTGCTTTTACCAGGATATTTCCAATGAATTTTGAAATACTTTTTTCCTTTTTACCAAATTTAATAAGCTTATAACCTGCTTCATCCATTCTGACAATAAGGGCTACAATACCATATACACCTACTGTGGCTACTACAGCAATTATTGAAGTTACGATAATTTGTTGCGCAATTGGCTTGCCTATTACAGTTCCTAAAGCTATAATTACGATTTCTACTGACAGAATAAAATCGGTCACAATTGCTGATTTAATTTTTCCTTTTTCAGCTTCTAAAATTTCTTCCTCCGTAAAAGTCTCCTCTGTAATTCCTTCTGACTCTGCATGTGCGTGCGGAAAAATAAATTCGTAGATTTTTTCGGCTCCTTCATAAGCCAGAAAAAGTCCGCCGAGAACCAAAATTACAATGATAGCAACAGGGAAAAATGCACTTAATAAAAATGCGATTGGCAAAATAATTATTTTGTTTAAAAGTGATCCTTTGCTAATTGCCCATAAAACAGGAAGTTCTCTGGATGAGGCAAATCCGGAAGCTTTCTCAGCATTAACTGCTAAGTCGTCTCCCAAAATTCCAGCTGTTTTTTTTGCAGCAACTTTACTCATTACTGCAACATCATCCATAATTGCTGCGATATCATCTAATAGTACAAAAAAACCTGATGCCATTCTTTTTATTCTTTTATTTAATTTTTAGTGGTGCGAATCTACCACTTTTTATCCTAATTTCTTTACGTGAAACCGGATTTAATTCTAGCTGCATTGACCAAGCAAAACCCAAAGAACGATAAAAACTATTACAGTTCCGAAACATCCTCCTCCTAACTTTTTGGCTCCGTAACCGGCCAGTAATCCTCTAAATATATTGTTCATGATTTATAAATTTTAATTAATAATTTGCTGATTTTTATTAATTTAAAATTGATTCTTTTTCGAAAACATCTTGTTATATGAATTAGGAGAAAAGTTTCAAAATTTTAAGCAAAAAAAGTACCAGTTATAAACTGATGCTTTTTTAAATAAAATATTTCTTGAATTAATCGGTTTCTACATTTTGCCCTCTACTAATTAAAGTTGCCTTATCACTAATTCCTTGACCTGTGGGTGGAGCCAAAGGATTTTGACGTTCCAACTGAATGTACCACCCTGAAGTTGGCGTAATACCTACCAGTTTTTGCAAAATCGCATTAACCTGAGAACTCGGAAGAGCATTATTGTTAAAACTAAGACTTGTATGAGAGCCATAAACCTTTGCAAGTAGTGGAAAACTAATGTAACTAAGAGATTTATTTTCGGCAAAATAGACCCCCTTAGACTTAATCAATGCAGGAAAAGAAATGGACAGCAAAGATGGATTATTCATAATACTGAGATCATAACCATGCATTCCTTTTAAAGCAGAAAACACAACTGTGCCTAATTTTTCGTTATTTTCGATCTCTAAATCACCGTAAATATTAAGCAGATTATCTACTTTTATAGTGCCTAATTTTAGATTATCCTGTATAATTAAATTAATCAAATTTGTTGCTAAATTCAAATCTAAAGTTGTCAGGTTTGTTGTATTAGTGACATAAATATTTTCGGTATAAGAACCTAATTCAGATTTTATTTGCGCTCCAGCTTCTGCATCAGTAATATCGCCAGTTAATACAATACTAGTTTTTCCTTTATTTGAACTACTTCCCGAATACAAGGCGTATGGAACACTTAGAAGCTGACTTGTACCACTAATGGTATAATTAGTTCCTCCTGTTGGATCTATTTCTGTTTTAACAAAGTGAGACCCAGCCCCCCAATCAATATCCGAAAACCTTCCATTAATTGCTTTACCACCGCCAATTTCTATTGTTGCTAATCCGTTAGTATTTGTTGTTGTCGTTTGAGTTTCTTCATAAGACGGTTTTCCTGTTTCAGATCCCTTTAAAATACTTATTTTAATACCAATTATAGAATTTACAAGCAATGTACTATCTGCTTTACGAACCACTGCCTGATAACTCATTTTCTGTGGTGCTTGCGCAAATAAAATGGTAAAAGAACTTAATAATAAAAATGTTAGAGTAATTTTTCTCATATATTTTTCTGCTGTTTAGAATTTTATTTTTTAATGATTTTAAAGGTTTTGATTGCTTTTGAATTGTTGTTTACCGAAAGAAAATAAACTCCTTGAACCAATCCTTGCATCGATACTTTTGTTTCTGAGGAACTAATATTCGAAGCCTTTGACAGTATTCGTCCATTGATATCAAATAAATTATAAGACAAGTCTTCAAATTTATTATTTACAACAACAAGATTCAGTTCATCAACAACGGGGTTTGGAAACGCTGTCATAACTAAACTAATTTCTTCAAATTTATCATTGCTTAGAGTCGATATTTCGTAAGCTTGCTGGATACCTTGCTGTGCAGAGCCCCCACTTCCTTTCAATCTAATATCTGCAATTTGTCCAATTGAATAACTTGCAACTCCACCATTTCCTGTGCCTTTTCCTCCAGCCGCAACAATACTTTCTTGAGCGTACGAATTGGTCACAAATGAAATACTTACAAGAAATAAAATTAAAAATGCTCTTTGATTTCTTTTCATATGTTTGACTTAATAATTGTAGTCAAATATAGACTATTTCTTACAGATATTAAAAATTAAAAAAGATTAAACCTAATTAGATATTAACAAAAAAAAAAAGCATCAGTTTTTAACTGATGCTTTTTTAAGATTAACATGAAAAAAATTAATTAGCTGTTTGGTTCCTAAATACCAAATTTCCATCAAAAGCATCTATTAAAATGATACTGTCTGTACTGATATTTCCAGCCAGAATTTCTTTTGATAACTGATTTAGTACTTCTCTCTGAACGACGCGTTTTACAGGTCTTGCCCCAAATTGAGGATCATATCCCTTGTCTGATAAATAGGCAATCGCTTCTGGAGTTGCATCCATTGTAATACCTTGTAAAGCCAGCATTTTTGAAACACTCTTCAATTGCAGACTTACAATTCTTGAAATATTATCAACTGTAAGCGGCGTAAACATTACAATTTCGTCGATACGATTGATAAACTCCGGACGAACAGTTTGTTTCAACAATCCTAAAACTTCTGTTTTAGCTGCTTCTGTAGCCGCTTCAACTCCGCCTTTTAGATTTTCAAATTTCTCTTGTATGATCTGACTTCCCATATTAGAAGTCATGATGATAATGGTGTTTTTGAAATCAGCCAAACGACCTTTATTATCAGTCAATCGTCCTTCATCTAATACTTGCAATAAAATATTGAAGGTATCAGGATGTGCTTTTTCAATCTCATCTAATAAAATTACAGAATATGGTTTTCTTCGAACGGCTTCTGTTAATTGTCCACCTTCGTCGTAACCCACATATCCCGGAGGCGCACCAACTAAACGGCTCACACTGTGACGTTCCTGGTATTCACTCATATCGATACGCGTCATGGCATTTTCGTCATCAAAAAGATATTCGGCCAACGCTTTTGCAAGCTCTGTTTTACCAACTCCGGTTGTTCCTAAGAATAAGAATGTTCCAACTGGTTTTTTCATGTCCTGCAAACCGGCACAGCTTCTTCTCACGGCATCACTTACCGCTTCTATAGCTTCTTCCTGACCTACTACACGTCTGTGTAATTCATCTTCAAGGTGCAATAGTTTTTCTCTTTCGGTCTGAAGCATTTTCATCACCGGAATTCCGGTCCATTTCGCAATTACCTCTGCAATATCTTCTCTCGTTACTTCTTCTTTAATCAAAGAATTTCCAGATTGAAATTCCAGCAATTGCTTTTGCAATGCATCCTGACGTTCTTGTGCTTCTTTAATTTTTCCGTAACGTATTTCGGCAACTTTTCCATAATCACCCTCACGCTCTGCACGTTCGGCTTCATGTTTAAAGTCTTCAATTTCTAATTTTACAGCCTGAATTCCGTCAACAATATCTTTTTCAGATTTCCATCTGGCGTAGATTTCGTTTCTTTCTTCTTTCAGATTGGCCAAATCCATGCGTAAGATTTTCAGTTTACTTTCTTCTTTCTCACGTTTTATGGCTTCGATCTCGATTTCCAACTGCATGATTTTACGATCCAAAACGTCTAATTCTTCCGGTTTTGAATTGATTTCCATACGCAATTTAGAAGCTGCCTCATCCATTAAATCAATCGCTTTGTCCGGTAAGAAACGATTGGTAATATATCTTTGCGAAAGTTCAACAGCGGCAATAATTGCCTCATCTTTAATCTGAACTTTATGATGCGTTTCATATTTTTCTTTGATTCCACGCAAAATAGAAATCGCACTTTCGGTATCCGGTTCATCAATTAAAACCTTTTGAAAACGTCTTTCTAATGCTTTATCTTTTTCAAAATATTTTTGATATTCATCTAAAGTTGTTGCTCCAATCGCTCTAAGTTCTCCACGAGCCAAAGCTGGTTTAAGGATATTAGCCGCATCCATTGCGCCTTCTCCTCCACCCGCTCCTACAAGCGTATGAATTTCGTCAATAAATAAAACGATATCACCTTCGGCAGAAGTAACTTCTTTTACAACCGATTTTAAACGCTCTTCAAATTCTCCTTTAAATTTTGCTCCGGCAATTAAAGCTCCCATATCAAGTGAGAAAACGATCTTATCTTTTAAGTTTTCAGGAACGTCACCGTCAACAATTCTATGCGCTAAACCTTCTGCAATAGCCGTTTTACCAACTCCAGGTTCCCCAATAAGCATTGGGTTATTTTTTGTTCTACGTGTCAAAATCTGCAATACACGACGAATTTCTTCATCACGACCAATAACTGGATCTAGTTTTCCTGTACGCGCTAATTCGTTTAGGTTTTTTGCAAATTTATTCAGTGAATTATATGTTTCTTCAGCTGAAGCTGATGTTACTCTTTCACCTTTTCTTAATTCTTCAATAGCCGCTTTTAAGCCTTTTCCGGTTACTCCCTGATCTTTTAAGATTTGAGAAACTTTACTTTTTGAGTCAAAAATGGCTAAAATTAAATGCTCGATCGAAACATATTCATCGTTCATTTTTTGTGCTATAATTTCAGCTTCGTTCAACGCTTTATTTGCATCTCTGGAAAGTAAAATATCACCTCCTGAGACTTTTGGAAAACTTTGAATTGTACTATCTAAAACTTGCAAAAACAAAGGCACATTTACATTTAATTTTTTCAAAATAAATGGCGCTACATTTTCATCAACTTCAAAAATAGCTTTGAAAATGTGTTCGTTTTCTATTTGCTGCTGACCATTTCGCTGCGCTAATTGTTGCGACAACTGTATGGCTTCCTGCGATTTAATTGTAAATTTATTTATGTTCATATTTTTTCGATTTATGGTTGATTATTTGCTTGATGTTCTATAGGATTAAAGTTACGATTTATTGAGGTACATTATTAACTCAAATAATTTAACTTTGCATTGAAGTAAACAAAATATATTCCACAGTAAAAAAACAGACAAAATGACGTTAAAAATCAGGATTTTACCTTTTTTAAATGTCAAAAAGTCATAAAATAAGCCAAATATGAGTTTTTTAAATTCAATCTTCGGAAGTTCTGAGAATACAGAATCTCCAAAAAGCAATGTAAACTGGACAGAATTAACAGACATTGTTCAATTAATGGAAATCGAAGCCATCTCTAATGAGAAACCAGTTGCAATTTTTAAGCATAGTACAAGATGCAGTATCAGCCGCATGGCGCTAAAACAATTTGAAAGAGAATATGATCTTCAAAACGTGGTTGATGCTTACTTTTTAGATTTAATTGCACATCGCGATATTTCTAATGAAATTGCAAGCAGATTTGGTGTTTATCATGAATCGCCACAATTGATCTTAATCAAAAACGGAAAAGCAGTTTATGATGTTTCTCACAGCGATATTGATGCTGAGGTATTGAAAAGTAAAGTATAGTTTTTTGCCACAAATTTCACGAATCCCCACAAATTAATTAGTGTAAATTTGTGAAATTCGTGGCAACTTTAATTTAAAAACTTCCCTCAGAACCTCCTCCGCTAAAGCCTCCTCCACCAAATTCCATTGGAGAATCTACTTTCACTTCTGGTTTCATTCCGAAAGTTGATGCTACGACTAAAGCTTCGGCATTTAAAAATGCATCAGAATTATTGATTCTATCCGGCTTGAAGGTTAATCCTGACTCTCTGTGTTTTAATTTTTGAATTGAAAAATAAGCAACTGCAAACATTACTACGCCGCCCAACGTCAACGCTACTTCTATTGGCAAAACCGAATGATAAAATCGAATGGTATAAATTGAAAAAGCGATTGCCAAAAAGCTAATCCAAAGCATTATTCTGTCTTTTGTTCGTAAGGCCTGAACTAAATAAACTACTGGAACAATAAAGGTAAAAGCATAAAAGAAAAATGCAAATGGAATATCGGTTCCCGGTTTTACCTCTACACCCAAAAGTTCTGACGAAAGTTCTCTTACTACCAAATAATTACAAGAAAGGTAAAACAAAACCAAACAGAAAGCATTAACTAATAAAAGTCCATTATAATGATATCTTTCCGTCAAATTATTTGCTAATCTTTTCGTCAAAAAATAAAATCCTCCTGCAAACAGCATAGCAACAAAAGGTAAAATAGTTTTTCCGATTGGTCCAAATTCAAACAAACCATAAAATAAAACAGCCGAACAAGCGAAACAAAAGACTAATAAAGCCAAAAGATGCAAGTATCTTGAATACATTACAAATGATGCAATAGCAACAAAAACTGCAATTACCAATTCATAACCTTCTGTTGTAATCGCGACTGCAAATCCAACGTTTAAAATAGCACCTAAAATAAAAGCATCATCTAAACCGTGATTGTAATATTTTTGTGTTGCCAGTAATTCTGCTCCAACAAATCCTACAACAGCAAAAATATAACAGCAAATATCAAAAAAAACACGTTCAGAACTACCACCAGACAATCCTAGTAAAGCGATTACACCGCAAATAGACAAATACAATAATGACCCTAATAAAAAGAATCCCAATCGTACTAATATATTTTTATACCCTTTAAAATCCGGCAGTTCTTTTTTAATCAAATCTTTTTGTTCTTTACTTATAAAACCCGCTTTTTGCAAAGAAACAGCTTCTTCAAACAAAGCTAAGTCGTTTAATAATTTTTTATCGTGTGCTATCATTCGGCAATTTCTTTATTGAATTTTTTAATGAGTTTAATAAACAGTATTATGGAGCCAATAAAATAAGCTGGCAACAAAAAGATAAATAGTTCCCAAATATCAGAGAAATCGATATTTTCAAAAATTCTGAACAGAAAAATATTACCTCCTATGTAGGCATAAACAATCATGAAAACATACAAAGACATCGCCTTAAACTCGTAACTCGCTTTATAAAAATAAAAGGTAGAAACGCCCAAAACAAGAGCAAATAACATCCATATTAAAGTATCATAACCCGTTAAATTACTAATTGCTGCAATACTAACAATATGCAAGGCAAAAGTTAGAAAGATTAAACTAAAATGTGTTTTAAGCATAATTCGGTTGCTGTAAATTGTCCATAAAACCAGTAGAACACTTAACATTACAGCAGAATAGCTCAAAGTTTGGCTGGAATAAAAATCATTATTATTTAACAAATCCTGAGGCGATACCGAAAGACCTACATAAGCTGCCAATCCAGTAACCGCAATAGTTAAAACACTTCTGTTATCAAAATAATAGGCACAAAAAAAACTGACTAAGGTAGGAACCAGAGTTGCCAAACCGTAATGTTCACCAAAAGGTTTGTACTGAAATTGTAGATAACCTATAAAAATACAAGTCAGAATATTTGCAGCCAGAACCAGATATTCTAAAACCGGATTCTCAAAGACAGTTTCTGCTTTTTGAAACCCTTTAGCATTTTTAAAACAGTAATAAAAACAAACTGCAATAACGATTAAAAGCAGGGAAAGAATAGCAATATGACCAATAGTATCAATATTTTCATAAATCAAAATCCCTATTCCGGATGTAAACAATAAAACAGACAAATACAGAAATAACTTTAACTCTGCATTTAATGAAAAAATATTCAAATTACGATAAGATGTAATCTCCTGATATTGATTATCTGTAATTAAATTTTTCTCAAAGAGTGATTTAGTGGCCTGGTCATCAAATTTATTCATGTCCTACATTTAAAAGTGCAAATCAAAAATAGTTTTTTTTTATTTAATAGGATTTTTATTTAGAAATAAATTCATTCCATTTAGAAGTAGTGAAAGAGCTGGAAAATATCCCACAGATTAAAACGACAATATGCAATCTAATTTTTTCATAAAAATTATCGACTTTATGATTAATTAATTACATTCGTGTAATCGATTACAAAAACCAATATGATAATCACTTAACCTAAATATTAAAATGAAAAAGAAACTATTCGTGCTCTTCTCTTTTCTGAGTCTGTCGCTGTCTGCTCAAAATTATGTTATGTCATCTCCGGAAGGTTATGGTGCTGCGGCAACGGGAGGCGGAAGCACAACGCCGGTTACAGTTTCAACATACTCTGATTTGACTGCGAAACTAAAATTAACTACGCCTCAGGTAATTCTGGTTTCAGGAACAATTCCTTTTACTTACACCAGTTTATTAGTAACAAACAAGACGATTATTGGACTTCCGGGAGCAAGATTGGTAAATTTAGATCAAACTGCTGCGGGTTCAGGAATTTTTAATTTAAAACCCGGATCTGATAATATCATTATTAGAAATCTGATTTTTGAAGGTCCCGGCGCTTATGATGTTGACGGACATGATAATCTTACGTCTGAAGCTACTAATCTTTGGGTAGACCACTGTGAATTTCAAGATGGAATGGATGGCAATTTTGATAACAAAGGCGCTGCTGATAATGTTACTGTTTCATGGACAAAATTTACTTATCTAAAAACTCCAAAAGCCGGAGGTTCTGGCGGAGCCGATGATCATCGTTTTTCTGATTTAGTAGGTTCTTCTAAAACTGATGCTCCTGCTGACGGTCATTACAGTATCACTTTTAAAAATTGTTATTGGGCAGAAGGCTGTAAAGAAAGAATGCCAAGAGCGAGAAATGCCGAACTTCATATTCTAAACTGTTATTACAATACTTCTGTTTCGGGTTCTCTGGCAATTGGTCTAGGCGGCGGAAACAACAATACGACTTGCTATGTTGAAGGAACCGATTTTGCTAAAATTGGTACGGCTTTTAAAAATTATATTAGTACAGATGGTGGCACAATTGGTGTTGCTTTTACAGATTGTTTAAATGCACCAACAAGCTCTGGAACTACTGTTACAAAACCTACATATACGTATAGTGTTTTACCAATAGCAAATGTTGCAGGATATATTTCGAACACTACGTGTGGTGCCGGAGCAACGCTTCTGGTCAATGCTCAAGCAGCGGTATCAACAAGCTGTAATAATTTAGGATTAAATGATAATGTAAATAATCTGGATTTAAAATATTATCCTTCTGTGATCAATCGCCTTTTGAATATTGATTTTTCAAGTACAGATAATGGTTTAGCGGAAGTAGATTTATTTTCTTCAAATGGATCAAAAGTATATTCGCAATCAAAAAATGTTTCTGCCGATGAAAGATTAGAATTAAACGTTGGAAATCTTTCCAAAGGAATTTACATCTGTAAAGTGCAAATCGAAAATCGAAGTAAAACTTTTAAACTGGTTAAAAACTAAATTTACTCCATAAAAAAAGGTCATTGAAACAAATCAATGACCTTTTCCATTTTATATTTAGCTTCTTACCTCTAACAAGAAAGATTAAAAAGCAGCTTTCATTTTATCTTTTATCGCATCTAAGCATAAATTGTTTATACTTCCTTCATGCGTATGTTTGGTTTCTTTTGGAGATTTATAAGTTCCCGCTTCCAATTGTTCTGCAACAGCTTTGTAAGCGTCTCTAAACGGCATTCCTTCTACCACCATTTCGTTTAAAGTATCAACCGTAAATAGATAATCGTATTTTTTATCTTCCAGAATATGATCTTTTACCGTAATATCTTTTATCGAAAATATTGCAATATCCAAACAAGCGTTCAGGTTTTGAATCGCTGGAAATAAACCCTCTTTTAAAAGCTGTAAATCTCTGTGATAACCGCTTGGAAGATTATTGGTAATCAAAGTGATTTCATATGGAAGCGCCTGAATCTTGTTACATTTTCCTCTGATCAATTCAAAAACATCAGGATTTTTCTTGTGAGGCATAATACTTGAACCTGTTGTAAGATGCGCCGGAAGACCAATAAAATCAAAGTTCTGGCTCATATACAAACAAACGTCCATTGCAAATTTTGACAATGTTCCTGCAACACTTGTCATAGCAAAAGCAACAGTTTTTTCTGCTTTTCCACGGCTCATTTGTGCTGCAACGGCGTTGTATTTCAAAGTTTCAAAACCTAATTCCTGAGTGGTAAAAGTTCTGTTGATTGGGAAAGAACTTCCGTAACCTGCCGCAGAACCTAACGGATTCTGATCTACAATTTTTGAAGCGGCATTTAGCATTGTAATATCGTCAATCAAACTTTCGGCGTAAGCAGAAAACCACATTCCGAATGAAGATGGCATTGCGATTTGCAAATGTGTATAACCTGGCAATAATACATTTTGATGTTTTTCTGCCGATTCCATCAACAAATCAAAAAGTGTTTTTACCTGTTCTTTTATTGCTTTTAATTCGTCTTTTAAATACAAGTGAACATCTACTAAAACCTGATCGTTACGAGAACGCGCCGTATGGATTTTCTTTCCGGCATCACCCAATTTTACGGTTAATAAATATTCGATTTTAGAATGTACATCTTCAAAACTGTCTTCGATTTCGAAATTCCCAACAACGATATCAGCAATGATTTCGTTTAAAGCATCAACCAAAGAAGTGGTTTCTTCATCTGTCAACAAACCAATTTGTCCTAACATTTTGGCGTGGGCGATTGATCCTAAAGCATCGTATTTTGCTAAAACCAAATCCAGTTCACGATCGTTTCCTACTGTAAATTGTTCGATTTGTTTATCTGTTGGTATTCCTTTTTCCCAAAGTTTCATAGGTTATGTTTTTTTTTCGCCACGAATTCACGAATTATTTTTTTCAAATCTTTGCGATTAATTTTTTTTTCGAATTAATTCGAATTAATATTTCTTTCAGATAGTAAAAAAATAATTCGTGAATTCGTGGCTATTTTTCTTTTCTTATAATTTAAAGAAACCAGTTAGTATTTTAATATACAAATCGACTCCTTCTACAATTTCGTTTACAAAAATAAATTCATCTGCTGAATGTGAACGCAATGTTTCTCCTGGCCCTAATTTTAAAGACTGACAACTTAAAACAGATTGGTCTGAAAGTGTTGGAGATCCGTAAGTTGTTCTTCCTAAAGCAATTCCTGCTTGCACTAAACCATGCTCGTGTGGAATAGAAGAAGCATTTAAGTGCATTGATCTTGGCGTAACTTCGGCGTTTACATTTGCTTTTACTACTTCTAAAATTTCAGCATTTGTATAACAATCTGTTACACGAATATCGACAACCAAATCACATTCTGAAGGTACAACATTATGTTGTTTTCCTGCATTAATCTGCGTCACAGTCATTTTTACAGGACCTAAAACATCAGAGATTTTGTCGAATTTATAGTTTTTAAACCATTCCATTACCGGAATTGATTTGTATAAAGCATTATCATCATTTTGATGCGCCGCGTGGCTTGCAGTTCCTTTTACTTTTACGTCAAGAACTAATAACCCTTTTTCGGCAACAGCCAATTGCATTAAAGTGGGTTCACCAACAATCGCGCAATCCAATTCTGGAAGACTTTTTAAAACGCTGTTTAATCCATTTTTACCACTGCTTTCTTCTTCTGCCGAAGCTACGATAACTATATTATGTGATAAATTTTGGTTTTCGTAAAAATGTACAAAAGTTGCTAATAACGAAACCAGACATCCTCCGGCATCATTACTTCCTAAACCAAATAATTTACCATCTTTTTCAATTGCTTTAAACGGATCATTGGTGTAAGCCTGATTAGGCCTTACGGTATCGTGATGTGAGTTTAATAAAAGTGTAGGTTTGTTTTCATCGAAATATTTGTTGAAAGCCCACACATTATTATTTTCTCTTTTAAAAGGAATCTCATTCTGATTGAACCAATTTTCTATTAAAAGAGCTGTTTGATCTTCTTCACTTGAAAATGAAGGGGTTTCTATCAAATTCTTCAATAAGCTAATTGCTTCCTGGGTAAGCGTATCTATATTTTTCATTTTATTAAGGTTCAAAGGCTCAAAGGGACAAAGCAACAAAGATTTTAAGTGCTTTCCAATGACCATTTTTACTTGCGCAAATTTATTTAAAATACCTTGTACGCTCTATTTTTTTGCCACCAATTACGCGAATTTTCGCAAATTACTTTTTTGTCACAGATTTAAAATCAAAATAATCTTTTTAATCTGTGGCTAAAATTGTTTTCTATTTTTAACAGAAGAATTAGTGTCAATTTGTGTAATTCGTGGCGACATATTTTATAACGTAATTGTTGTATGCAAAATATCTGAATTTTGAAGCATTTTATGATGCCCAATTTTGATTTTCTGCACACCTCTTGATAAACTGTTGAAACAGTTATCCAATTTCGGAATCATTCCAGAATGAATTACTTTTTCTTCTTTTAGTCTATTGTATAATGCTTCGTTGATTTCTGTAATTACAGATGAGTCATCTTCTGAATCCATCAAAACACCTTGTTTTTCAAAACAATACGTCAGCGTTACATCAAAAACCTCAGACAATGCAATTGACAATTCACTTGCAATAGTATCGGCATTTGTATTTAATAATTGTCCGTTTTTGTCGTGTGTTATTGCACAGAAAACAGGTACGATTCCCGCTTCTAATAAAGTTGCCAGTAATTTGGTGTTGACTTGTTTTACATCGCCTACAAATCCGTAATCAATTGTTGGATGATTTCTTTTTGTTGACTGAATTAAATTTCCATCAGCTCCAGAAAAACCAACTGCATTGTTGTCTTTTGCCTGCAATTGCGCCACAATATGTTTATTGATCTGACCTGCGTAAATCATTACCACAACATCCAGCATTGGAGCATCAGTAATTCGGCGTCCGTCAATCATCTGCGGAACCAAACCTATACTCTGCGCCATTTTCGTAGCCGATTTTCCACCACCGTGAACTAAAACTTTATGTCCTTCTATTTTAGAAAAATCAATTAAAAATTGTTCTAATTCTGCCGGATTGTCAATGATGTTTCCACCAATTTTTATTACAGTAACTTTCTTCATGAGGTTCAAAGGTTCAAAGGTTCAGAGGAACAAAGTTCAAGTTCGGAAGAAACCCCTGAACCTTTGTAACTTTGAACCTTTGCACCTATAAAATTATATTTTTTTAAGAATCTTCTGCAACACCAATTGTGCAGAATAAGTTCTATTGTTTGCTTGTTCGATTACGATTGAATTTTCTCCATCCAAAACTTCGTCGCTTACAATTACATTACGACGAACTGGAAGACAGTGCATGAATTTTCCGTTGTTGGTTAAAGCCATTTTCTCTGCTGTAACCGTCCAATTTGGATCGCTGTTGGCTACTTTTCCGTAATCATTGAAATTACTCCAGTTTTTAACGTAAACGAAATCTGCATTTTCAAAAGCTTTATCTTGATCGTATTCGATTTTACAGTCTTTTGTAATTTCTGGACTTAATTCATAACCTTCTGGGTGTGTAATCACAAAATCCATATCTTTTTGCATTTGCATCATTTCTACAAATGAATTGGCAACTGCCTGCGGTAAAGCTTTTGGATGCGGCGCCCAAGAGAGCACTACTTTAGGTTTATTTTTGTGTCTAGGTTTGAATTCTTCCATCGTAATCGCATCTGCCAATGACTGTAACGGATGACGTATCGCACTTTCCATGTTTACAATTGGCACGGTAGCATATTTCAAAAATCCTGAAATTACAGTTTCCTGATAATCTTTTTCTTTATCTACCAATCCTGCAAAAGCACGAATTGCGATGATATCACAATATTGAGAAACAACTTCTGCCGCTTCTTTAATGTGTTCTGAAGCACCAGAATTCATTACTGCTCCATCTTCAAATTCTAAAGTCCAACCTTCATTAGTAAAATTCATTACCATAACGTTCATTCCTAAGTTCATAGCCGCTTTCTGAGTACTCAGACGCGTTCTTAAACTCGGATTGAAGAATAGCATTCCTAAAGTTTTATTTTTACCTAAACTTTGATTTTTAAGCGGATTCTTTTTGATTTTGATCGCTTGTTTTACCCATTTTGATAATGAGTTGATTTCTTTTATTGAGATATAGTTCATTTGTTTTCTTTTTTTATTTGCTGCCTAAAATTAGACGCGGATTATACTGATTCGCTATCGCGAAGACGCGGATTGAGACGGATTTTTTATATTCGTAATTTTCTATTATTTTCAAAAATCTTTCGTCTGAATTCTGGTTTTGTTCCGAAATTCAAAAGCAGACCAACTTCGCAGTCTGTGCCTTTTAAATAGTTTAAAATTTGATTTTCAAACTCAACTATAATACAATCTGCTGCTTTTAATTCTAAAATAATTAAATCTTCCACTATCAAATCTGCATAATATTCGCCTACTTTAATTCCCTTATAATATACTATAATTTTCTTCTGTGTTTCAACATTAAGGCCTTTATTCTTTAATTCCAAATACAAGGAATTTTGATACACTCTTTCTAAAAACCCATATCCTAATTCATTATACACTTCATAAAAAGTTTTTATAATGACTTCAGTTAATTCTTGATGCAATAATTTCATAAAAAATAAATTTGAATGAAATATACTACTTTTTATTCAAAGATTATAGCAATAAAAAACCCGTTTTAATCCGCGTCTTCGCGATAGCGAATCTGCGTCATCCGTGTTCTATTTACACAATCTTTGTAAAAAGAATTTTATCTTCTAATGCATTCAAAATAAAATTATCATTTAATCCATTTACAATCCAGGTTTCTATGTTTGCTGCTTTTGCGATTCCTGCTGCTTCGATTTTGGACTGCATTCCTCCTGTTCCGTGTGACGATTTTGAATCTCCGATTTCCTTTTCAAGTGATTTTAGATCATTTACCAATTTTATTGTTTCTGGAACTTCATTTTGAAAGGTTTCTTTCGTGTAAATTCCGTTTGTATTGGTCGCAATTATCAGAATATCAACATTTAGCAGCACCGCTGTTAAAGCTGCTAATTTGTCGTTATCTCCAAACCGAATCTCATCTGTGGCAACGGTATCATTTTCATTGATGATCGGAATGTAATTGTTTTTAACTAATACATTAATGGTATTGACAATGTTCTTTTTGGTCTGCTCTTTTTCGAAATCAGAATAAGAAAGTAAACACTGCGAAGTATTTAATCCTAAATCCTTAAAGTTTTCATTGTAAATCCGCATTAAATGAGGCTGTCCGATTGAAGCTAAAGCCTGTTTTACAAAAACATCTTTATCCTGATTATCCAGTTTTACAAATTGCTTTGCCGCAGCAATTGCTCCAGAACTTACGATGATAAACTCATATTCGTCGTTTAAAGCCGCAATCTGAATCCCAAGATCTTCAATCTTTCCCCGCGAAATATGATTGGTTTCTTTAGTTAAAGTATTACTTCCTATTTTTAATAAAATTCTCTTTTTTGCCATTTCTTTAAAAGATGCTAAGGTTCTAAGATACTGAGATTCTAAGTTTTTTTTAGAATTTTCTAATTATCTAATTGACACATTACCTAATTTGTCCCTCTCCGTAAACGTACCATTTATTGGTTACCAAATGCTGTAAACCAATTGGTCCTCTTTGGTGCAGTTTATCAGTGCTTATCGCTAATTCTCCGCCAAGGCCGAATTGTCCGCCGTCTGTGAATCTCGTTGATGCATTTTGGTAAACCGCTGCCGCATCTATCGATTCCATAAACTGCTGAGCAGCTTCGTTATCTCTTGTAATAATTGCTGCAGAATGTCCGCCGCAGTATTTATTAATCATATCAATGGCGCGATCCTGAGAATCGATGGTTCCGATTACGATTTTATAATCTAAAAACTCTTCGTACCAAATATCTTCGTTTTGAATGGTTTTCGTATTCTCAAAATTCTCTAACGATTTATCGACAATTACTTCCACTTTTGATTCTATTAAAGCTTCGATTAACATCGCTGTGAAACCTTCAAAATTTGGAAGTTTGGAACTCACCAAAACTTTATCTAAAGCATTACAAGCTGAAATTTTAGCCGTTTTAGCGTTTAAAATTACTTTTAAAGCCAAATCGGTATCAGCATCTTCATGAACGTAAACAAAATTATTTCCGCGTCCGCTTACAATTACCGGGCAAGTCGCATGCGCTTTTACAAACTCAATTAATTTTTCTCCTCCTCTCGGAACAATTAAATCTACTTTTTGAGTTGGTTTTTCTAAAAATGCCTGAGTTTCCGTTCTGTTATAATTCAGATATTCAACCCAATCTTTAGAAACTCCATTTTCCTCTAAAGCTTTATGCCAAAGACTTACGATCTTTAAATTTGATTTTAGAGATTCTTTTCCGCCCTTTAATAAAATCTTATTTCCCGATTTAAAAGCGATTCCGCCAGCTTCAATCGTAACATCTGGGCGAGATTCGTAGATAATTAAAATGGTTCCGAAAGCTGCGGTTTTATTTATGACTTTAATTCCATTATCATGGGTAAAATGAAAACGCTCAATGCCAATGGGGTCTTCCTGAGAAGCTAACTGATTCAATGATAAAATCATTTCATCTACTTTTTTATCATCTACTTTCAGGCGTTCTTCCATCGCTAAATCCGAACCGTTATAATCGCTCAAATCTTCCTGATTGGTCAAAATGATATGATTCCGCTCCTGTTCGACCAGCTTTGCCATAGTCCGCAAAACCGCATTGCGTATTTCAATTGATAATGGTTTCATAATTCTAGTTGGTTGTTTTTTTGGTTGAATCAAAGCTAAACTTTGTGTTCTAAACCCGACAGGTTTTTAAAACCTGTCGGGTTTCATATTGGTAATAATTAGTTTTTTAATTCTTGTAAACTCTCTTTCAAAGCTTTTACAAACGTATCGATATCAGCTTTTTTCACTGTCAACGGCGGTAAAATTCTCAATAGATTTTTATTGTTTGCGCTTCCTGTAAAAATGTGTTTTTCGATAATTAATTTCTTTCTTAAAGCCGCTACATCAAAATCAAACTCCACTCCAAGCATCAAGCCTTTTCCCTTTACTTGTTTAATTCCTTCCACTTCTTTGATTTTTTCTAAGAAATATTCGTAAACTTCATTTACATTCTTCTGTAGATCAAGCTTTTCAATTACATCTAAAACTGCAATTGATGCTGCACAAGACAAATGGCTTCCGCCGAAAGTAGTTCCTAACAATCCGAAACTTGCTTCGAATTTTGGAGAAATCAAAATCGCTCCAACTGGAAAACCATTCCCCATTCCTTTTGCAACTGAAATAATATCAGCGTTGATTCCGTGATGTTGGAAAGCGAAGAATTTCCCGCTTCTTCCGTATCCTGACTGTACTTCGTCTAAGATTAAAACCACTTCGTGTGTTTTACATGCTTTTTCTAAAGCTTGAAAAAACTCCGTTGTTCCTTGGTCTAAACCTCCAACTCCTTGAATTCCTTCAATAATTACAGCTGTAACATCTCCTTTTGCTAATTCAGCTTCAACCAATTCGATTTGGTTTAAAGGCAAAAATGTTACTTCTTGTTGCGCATTTATTGGTGCAACAATCTTTTTATTATCAGTTACAGCAACTGCTGCAGAAGTTCTTCCGTGGAAAGAATTATGAAAAGCCACAACTCTTGATTTTCCGTTATGGAAAGAAGCTAATTTTAATGCATTTTCGTTTGCTTCAGCGCCAGAACTGCACAAAAACAATTCATAATCTTCTAATCCTGAAAGTTTTCCTAATTTCTGTGCCAACTCAACCTGCAAAGGATTCTGAATCGCATTCGAATAAAAGCCTAAATGGTCTATTTGATTTTTAAGTTTTGCTACATAATCCGGCTGTGTGTGTCCAATAGAAATCACACCATGCCCGCTGTATAAATCTAAATATTCTACTCCTTTGTCGTCAATAATTGTACAATCAATTGCTTTTACCGGAGTAATATCGTATAATGGGTAAACGTTGAATAAGTTCATGTTTTTTGTTTGTTTTGTTTCAGGTTTCAGGTTTCAAGTTAACTTGCAACGTGAAACTTTAAACTTGAAACTAGTTTATGTTTCTTTATATTTTTTCAGGTTGCCTACAGAACGTGAAACCTGAAACTTTAAACTTGAAACTAAAAAATTAAAATCCGCTTGGTTTCAAATGTAAACCTGTGGTTTCTTCTAATCCGAACATCAAATTCATGTTTTGAATTGCTTGTCCTGAAGCACCTTTGGTTAAGTTATCTATAATTGATGTTATGAGAACCCGGTTTCCTTTTTTCAATAAACTAATGATACATTTGTTCGTTTGCACCACTTGCTTCATGTTGATGTTGGTTATTGTAACCGTTACGAAAGGCTCATTTTTATAGAATTCCTGATATTTAGCAACTAAATTTTCCAGACTTTCATCGGATGTTGTATATAAAGTTGCGAAAATTCCTCTTGGAAAATCTCCTCTGTTCGGAATAAAAAGCAATTCGCTGTCAAAATCATCCTGTAACTGAACCAGACTTTCTGAAATTTCACCTAAATGCTGGTGTTCAAAAGCTTTGTAATGCGACATATTGTTGTTTCTCCAACTGAAATGAGAAGTTTCAGAAAGACTTACTCCTGCTCCTGTACTTCCTGTTGTTGCATTAATATGAACATCATTATTCAACAAATTGTGTTCTGCTAAAGGTAACAAAGCCAACTGAATAGCAGTTGCAAAACAACCCGGATTGGCGATGTAATCTGCTTTTTTGATTTCAGCTTTATTGATTTCAGGCAATCCGTAAACGAAATCTTTTCCTTCGAAATGCGCAGCTGCATTCAATCTGAAATCATTTCCTAAATCAATGATTTTAGTATGACTTGCAAACTGATTTTCTCTCAAAAATGAAATCGATTTTCCGTGTCCTAAACATAAGAAAACAACATTCACATTTGGATTGATTTCGGCTGTGAAATTCATCTCAATATCGCCCATCAAATCTTGGTGCGCTACAGAAAGTGGTTTTCCGGCGTTTGTTGTACTGTAAACAAAATCGATGTTTACTTTTGGATGATACATTAAAATTCTGATAAGTTCTCCGGCTGTGTAGCCTGAACCACCAATAATTCCGACATTAATCATGATCTAATTTGTTTACAGATGAAAAGATATTCTGAGCATTTCCTAAAATCTTAATAAATCCTTTTGCATCGTCAGATGTCCAAGCATTGTTCATTTCGCCATACTGACCGAAACCAGTGTTCATCAAATCATTTTCAGATTCGATTCCGTCAAGCGAAAAATGATATGGTTTTAATGAAACCGTTACTGTTCCATTTACTGTTTTTTGAGTGTCTTGCAAGAACGTTTCGATGTTTCTCATAACAGGATCTAAAAACTGACCTTCGTGAAATAACATTCCGTACCAGTTTCCTAGTTGTTCTTTCCAGTATTGCTGCCATTTTCCTAGAGTGTGTTTCTCTAATAAATGATGTGCTTTAATGATAATTAACGGAGCCGCTGCTTCAAAACCAACTCTTCCTTTAATTCCGATAATAGTATCTCCAACGTGAATATCTCTTCCAATTGCGTAAGCGTTTGCCAATTTCTCAAGCGCTACAATATTGTTTGAAGGTTTATCTGTTTTTCCGTTGATTCCAACTAATTCTCCTTGCTCAAAATGAAGTGTTACTTTTTCTTCACCTTCTTTTTGCAACTGTGAAGGATAAGCTTCACTTGGTAATGGCTGCCCTGAAGTTAAGGTTTCTTTTCCTCCAACACTTGTTCCCCAAAGTCCTTTATTGATAGAATATTGTGCTTTTTCCCAAGAATAGTGAACTCCATTTTGAGCCAAATAATCTACTTCTTCTTGTCTTGAAAGTTTTAAATCTCTAATTGGTGTAATAATTTCGATTTCCGGAGCGATAGTCTGGAAAATCAAATCGAAACGGATTTGGTCATTTCCAGCACCTGTACTTCCGTGTGCGATGGCGCTTGCCCCTACTTTTTTAGCATATTTAATTGCTTCAATTGCCTGGAAAACACGCTCTGCACTTACTGATAATGGATAAGTATTGTTTTTTAATACGTTACCGAATATCAAATATTTTATAGCTTTATCATAATATTTATCTACGATTGTAAGGTTGGCGTGCTGTGCACTTCCTAACTCGTAAGCTCTTTTTTCAATGGCTGATAATTCTTCTGCGTCGAATCCTCCCGTATCTACAAGAACAGTGTGAACTTCGTATCCTTTTTCATTTTTTAAATATTTCAAACAATACGAGGTATCTAATCCTCCGCTATAAGCTAATACTACTTTTTTCATTTTTTATAATTTAGGCTAATACTTTCGTATGTAGCAGTTTGAGATTTTCTCTACTTGATTTTACTTAAACAAATAATGACACTATTTTATTTAAAAATAATGCTTGTTTGATTTTTTTTAGTCTGCTTAAAACAACCTCATTAAAAGGATGTTTAGGCGGATTTTTTTGTTTTTCTTTTGGATCATACAACATTCCTGTACAAAGGCACATTTTATTTTCTTTGCTTTGCAAAATCTGAAAGTTGGTACAGGTTTTACAGCCTGCCCAAAAGCTTGGATCGGTTGTTAGTTCTGAGAAAGGCACTGGTTTGTAACCTAAATCAGAATTGATTTTCATTACCGCCAAACCAGTTGTAATACCAAATATTTTGGCATCTGGGTATCTTTCTAAAGAATAATCAAAAACCTTTGATTTTATCTTTTTTGCCAGACCTAAACTTCTGTAGTCCGGGTGTACAATTAAGCCTGAATGTGCCACGAATTTTCCGTGCTGCCAGCTTTCGATATAACAAAAACCTGCAAATTTTCCATCTGCCAGAGCAATCATCGCATCACCATTCGACATTTTTTTCTGAATATACTCAGGAGTTCTTTTAGCAATCCCCGTACCTCTTAACAAGGCAGATGATTCTATCGTATCGCAAATTTCCTGTGCGAATTTGAAGTGTTCTTCCTGGGTAACAACAATAGAGATCTTCATTTCAATAATTGAAGTTAGAGTTAAAAATTAAAGCATATTGTTTGGTTTGAAATCCAGAATTGAATCCAATAAAATTAAGCAAAATAGAAGTAACTTTCTCAAAATCAAAACATTGATTCAGAAAATTTACAAAATAATAAATACTTTTAGGATATGTTTGTCCAATGGACAAATTATGTGATTTCAAAATGAAAAAGGGGTATGAATAAATATACGGCTATAAAACTCAGTGGATACTATAGAGATAGTGTCCGTACTTCGGGAGAAGTACTAGGTGAGTTTGTCCGTGACAAAGAAGTTATATGTAAACTTATTTTATTCATTGGTGCAAAAGTACACATTTTTTTTATTTACAATATAAAAAACTAAAAATCTAACATTTTTTTAATTCAATGTTGTTTTTTTTAGGTTCTAAGATACTGAGGCGCTTAGGTTCTGAGGCTTTTTTGAAAACTTGAAACCTGAAACTTGAAACTTGGAACCATTAAACAAAAGTAAACCCGATAATTACTTGGTAATTATCGGGTTTCATGTTTATTTATATTCTTAAATACTAATTTCTGGTAAATGGTAATATCTGATCTGTTCCTGAAAAAAACATATCGAAACCATTTTTTGCTTCGTTGAATTTAAATTTCACACCTGCTCCTTTAGATTCAAAAGTATTCTTTTCTCCTTCAACCGGGCTTAATTTAAACTTTGGATAGTTTGTTATTTCTGCACTCAGAACACTGTTTTTCTCAGTAAATTCGATTTTCAAAGGCGCTTTAGATGTTGTAAAAATACCTAAATATCCATCTAAAATAACATCTTGTTCGACTTTACCTTTTCCGGCTGTCCAAACATTATTTGAATCGTTATTATCTGGAAATGCATGATCCGGATCTATAGTTATGCTTTCTATTTCTTCTGTAGAATTATGGATAAAAGACCAATTGTTATTACGTTGCCAGATTTCTACCGGTAAATTTACTCTAGTAACTTTTCCGCTTTTTGTTTTAACATCTAAAACAATTGGCATTGGCATTTTATCAAAATTCTCTACGTTAATTACCACTCCTTTTGCAGGGTCATTTTTTACATATTTAATTGAATTTACACCCTGATCAAAACGCCAGTTGTTTACGTACCAACTTCTCCAGAACCAACTTAAATCCTCACCTGCCACATTTTCCATAGTTCTAAAGAAATCGTCTGGTTGCGGGTGTTTATAAGCCCAACGTTCGATATAAGTTCTAAAAGCAGTATCAAAGCGTTCTTTTCCTAAGATTTGTTCTCTTAAAATAACAAGACCAGCACTTGGTTTAAAATAACACAACATACCAATATTTGCTTCCTTCATATTATCTGGAGAACTCATGATAGTTTCCAGATCCGGACGTGTAAAAGGCTCTGCACTTTTATGTAAATCTGCAGGTTGATCTTTATACTCACCATTATTAAATGCCGCTGTACTTAATGAATTAATAAAAGTATTGAATCCTTCATCCATCCATCCAAATAATCGTTCGTTTGAGCCAACAATCATTGGAAACCAAATATGTCCAAACTCATGATCTGTAACTCCCCATAAATCTTGTCCTTTAGATTCCCATCCACAAAAAACAATTCCAGGATATTCCATTCCACCCTCATTTCCTGCAACATTGGTAGCTGCCGGATAAGGATATTCGAACCATTGTTTAGAATAGTGCTCAATTGCCGCTTTTACATATTCTGTAGAACGTCCGTAAGCCTCTCTTCCTGCACTTTCAACAGGATAAGCTGATAATGCTAATGATTTTTTTCCGCTTGGCAAGTTAATTTTTGCTCCGTCTAAAATAAAAGCAGATGATGATGCCCATGAAAAATCGCGCGCATTTTTAATTTTATAATGCCATGTTTTTTCAGTTCCTGCATTAGCATTTACAGTTGCTGCTACTTCATCGGCAGAGCGAATCATAACTGTTTTATCGCTTTGAGATGCCTCTTTGTATTTTTTAAGCTGATCTGCAGAAAACACATTCTGACTATTCATCAATTCACCAGAAGCCACTACATAATGATTTCCAGGAACTGTAAGCTTAACATCAAAATCTCCATATTCTAAATAAAACTCAGAAGCCCCTAAATATGGTGCAGTATTCCAACCTCTCACATCATCATATACGCACATACGTGGATACCATTGTGCAATAGTAAAAATTTTACCATTTTTAGTATCTAAAACTCCCATTCTGTCCGATCCTTCAAGTGGGGCAGTAAATGAAAATTCGATTTTTACTTTTACAGAAGCTCCTTTTGCTGCTAATTCTTCCGGAAGAAAAATCTGCATTCTTGTATCTGTAACAATATATTTTGCTTCAACTTCTGTTTTGTTTTTTCCAGTAGAAATTACTTTTACAGATTTTATTTTATTTCCTCCATCAAAAACCTGACCCTGAGATCCGTTACGACTTCCTGTTAGTGGCACAATTTCATTTCCTCTTGAATCAGCTTTGAATAAATTTTGATCTAAATTTAACCAAAGAAATCCCAATTTATCCGGACTATTATTTGTGTATGTGATTTCATCAGTACCAGTAATCACATTTGTAACTGCATTTAATTTTACCGAAATCTGATAATCGGCTCTGTTTTGCCAGTACTCTACACCAGGCTGACCACTTGCCGTACGCGTCGAACTACCATTTTTTGTGTAAAAATGAGGACCAAAGGCATCATGATAATTGTAATTGTTTACTGGATTTGCCGTCTTTGCCAACGGAGTCTGTTGTGCCCAGACAGAAGAAATCCCAAAAAATAAAGCCGCAGTTAAAATGGCTTGTACAGATTGCTTTTTCATATTTTTTAGCTGTTTAGGTGGCAAATTAATGAAATAAAAAGCTATTTACAGAGGAATATCTAAACTTAAATTCAATTTTAGCAAAATTTTATCAATTAAATAAATTGGGAAATTTTCTTAAAAAAGTAAAGAATATTAAAATATCTTTACATCAATCTTAAAATTAACTTTTCTCAATTAAACTATTTTGGATACAATTATTTCAAATTCAACGCTTCAAGTTTCAATAAAATCTGCAGGAGCAGAATTATTCTCTTTAAAAAACAATCAAAACAAAGAATATATTTGGGAAGGAAACCCTGATTTTTGGGGAAAACACTCTCCGATTCTTTTTCCTATTGTTGGTACTTTAAAAAATAACATTTATACGATAGATGGTAAAGAATATCAGTTATCAAGACATGGTTTTGCGAGAGATATGGAGTTTCATTTAATAGAAAAAGCTGAAAATAGAGCGGTTTTTTCTTTACAATCAAATTCTGAAACTTTGCAAAAGTATCCTTTCGAATTTGAATTAAAGTTAATTTACACACTCGAAAACAGCTCTTTAGATATAGAATATAAGGTAATTAATAAAGGAAAGAGTAAAATGCCCTTTTCAATTGGTGCTCATCCCGCAATTGCATTACCTGAAAATTTTGAAAATTATGCTTTTAGATTCGAAAAAGAAGAAATTTTAAAATTCAATCTTTTGGAAAACGACCTAATTTCAAATAAAACAGAAGTTTTAGAAACTAAAGAAGGTTTAGTTCCTTTAAATTATAAACTTTTCGAAAACGACGCTCTTGTTTTTAAAACATTAGAATCAAATTCATTAACTATACTTGAGAATTCAAAACCTTACATAAAAGTAGACTTTGAAGATTTTCCGAGTTTAGGAATCTGGACAAAAGATCAGGCTCCTTTTGTTTGTATTGAACCTTGGTTTGGATATTCAGATACAGCTGAAAATTCGGGAGACTTATTTAAAAAGGAAGGTATTTTAATTTTAGAAGCCAACGAGACATTTCATTCAAAATTTAGTTTAGAAATATTATAATATTAAAAGTATATGCTACAAATTAACTTTACACCATTTCCAACCATTGAAACGGAACGTTTACTATTAAGAAGAATTACTAATGATGATGTAAACGAAGTTTTCGAATTACGCTCAAATCCGGAAACTATGAAATATATTCCGAGACCATTGGTAAAAAACAATGAAGATGCTCTGGAGCACATTGCAATGATTGAAGACAAAATCATTACAAATATTGGAATCAACTGGGGAGTATCACTAAAAAGCGATCCAAATAAATTATTAGGAATTATTGGTTATTACAGATTGCAGCCTGAAAATTATCGTGCTGAAATTGGCTATATTCTTAATCCAAAATTTCATGGTTTAGGAATTATACCTGAAGCTGTTAAGCGATTAATAACTTACGGTTTTGATGATTTAAAACTACATTCTATTGAAGCTGTTATTGATCCTGAAAATTTTGCTTCTGAAAAAGTATTACAAAAATGTGGTTTTGTTAAAGAAGCTCATTTAAAAGAATGCGTATTTTACGAAGGAAAGTTTCTCGATTCAGTAATTTATTCATTGTTAAACAAATAGAACAAATCCTTTTTTTTACGCAAACTCAATTCTTGTTAAAAAAAATGTAATTAACAATAGAAAAGCTTGCATTGCGCTATATTTGTGCCCGAAACAAATTTATAGCCGTCAACAAAATAACATGAAAAAAATATTTGCCCTAATCGTTCTTTGCTTTTCGATTCAATTACAAAGTCAGACTTTTGTAAAATTTAATGCCGCTACTGCATTATTTGCTATTCCTAATGTAGGAATTGAAACTAGTATTGGTAAACAAACTACTTTTAGTGTAGATGTTATGGCTTCTTTTTGGGAATCAATTAATGGTCATAGCCCGATGAAATTTTACACATTAACTCCGGAAGTTCGTTATCATTTCAAAGAAAAATACAATGGTTTTTATGTAGGTGGTCATGCTGGTCCGGATATATATGAAATTCAAAAATGGAATTACTGGGATAGCAACAGATACGAACATGGTTTTGGTTATCGCTTAGGAGTTACTGTAGGATACAATGTAAAATTGAGTGATAAATTCTTATTGGATATTTTTGCAGGCGGCGGATGGCACCAAGGTTTTTACCATGGATATTATAATGACGGAACTCCTGGAAGATACGAAAAAGCACAACACTGGAATAAAAGTGGAGAATGGCTTCCTTACCGTGGTGGTGTAATGGTATCGTATAAATTAAACTAATATTAGTTAAATTTAGGAAGAGATTTTATATAAAGATCTTCTACTTTTTTACGAGCCCAATCTGTTTTTCGCAAAAAAGTAAGACTTGATTTTATACTTGGGTTTGAAATAAAACATTTTACAGGTATTAATTCTCCTAATGTATCAAATCCATAAAAGTCTACTAATTTTTCAACAATTGCTTTAAGTGTAACTCCGTGTAAAGGGTCTTTTGACTGATTTTGCATTTTGCACTTTTTAAAATTATATCAAAAAGACCGTACTCAAAAAGTACGGTCTTTCTTTTTGCAAAATTACTAAATAGTATTTTACACTATCACATTATACTCCGTGAATTGATTAAAATCATAGAATAAAAAAAATCTTTAATTATTGTAGATTGCGTTAAAGTTTTTCAATTTTGTTTACTTTTGTACTTATGTTAAAATCAGTCAATATACTAAATAAAAGAGCCAGATTCGATTATGAGATAATCGATACTTATACTGCCGGAGTTGTTTTAACCGGAACCGAAATTAAATCTATACGATTAGGAAAAGCCAATATAACAGAAAGCTTCTGCGAATTTAACAATCTTGAACTTTTTGCAATCAATACTTATATCGAAGAATATTCTTTTGGGAATCAATTCAATCATAAATCCAGAAGTGAGAGAAAATTGCTTCTAAATAAAAAAGAGTTAAAATCACTTCATAAAAGTGTTCAGGCAAAAGGACTCACAATTGTTCCTTTAAAATTGTTTACTAATGAAAAAGGTCTTGCAAAATTACAAATTGGTCTTTGTAAAGGAAAGAAGAATTACGACAAACGTGAATCTTTAAAAGAACAAGACACAAAAAGAGATCTCGACAGAATTAAAAAAGCTTACAACTAAATAGCTTTTTTAATTTTCTCAAAATGATGAGTTTATAAATATTTTATCGTTATTTTTACTACAAATAATTTAACTATAGAATATGAAAAAGTACTTACTCTTATTAATCGTTACACTGTCACTCGCAGGTTGCGGCAGTAATACCTCTATTGTAAATAGCTGGAGAGATCCTGATGTAACAGTTGCTCAGGAACAATTTAAAAAAGTTTTGGTTGTTGCTTTGGTTAAAGACGAAGCTTCAAGAAGAATTACAGAAAACAGAATTGCGGCAAGCAGTCCTATTTTTAAAACTTCGTACCAATACTTAAATGCAACTAGCCAATTATCTAAAGAGGAAAAATTAAAAGTACTACAAGATGAAGGCTTTGACGGCGTTATTAGTATGCGCTTAGTCAGCAAAGAAAAAGAAACAACTTATGTACCGGGAACTTATACCGGAATGTATTATGGTGGTTTTGATGGCATGTACACCGGAATGTACGGTTATGGCTTTGGAAACTGGTACGGAATGTACTCGCCTGCTTTCTATGATCCGGGTTATTATCAGGAAACAACATCGTATATGGTTGAAACCAATATTTTTTCGCTAAAACAAAACAAATTAATCTGGACAGGAACAACAGAATCACAATATGTTACTGACTTAGGTCAAACCGTAGACGCGATAATGCAGGCGGTTGTCAAGGAAATGAGAAAAGACGGTTCTTTGCCTCCAAAATAAAAAAGTAAAAGCAATATTTTACAAATATTGCTTTTTTTAGCTTAACAAAAATGACAAAATTCGTCAAGACTAAATTTTTCATTAAATGAAATTACTTTTGAAAAATGCCAGAGAAAAAAAAGGTTTTAAAACCCGTGAACTAGCACAACTTGCAGGTATCGATCAGGCTTTGATTAGTAAATTTGAATCAGGATCCAGAAAACCAACGAAAGATCAAGTCATTAAATTATCCCAACTTTTAGAAATTGATTATGAAACGTTGATGGTTACCTGGCTTAAGGAAAAAATTCTTTATGAAATTGGTGATGATGAGTTTGCTTTAAAAGCTTTAATTCTAGTCGAACAAGAAATTCAAAACCATAAAAAAGAAATTAATTCCAACCTACAATCTTCATATCAAATTATTCTAAATGAAATTGAAGTTTTAAAAAATAACATTCAATCTTTTAATCATTTTGAATTACGCCAGATAACAAAAACTTTAGAATTAGAATTTATATTTAATAATATACATTTAAATGGAAATTCGCTTACGCTTGAAGAAACTAAATCTGTTATTAATGATGGATTAACTATTTCAGGAAAAAGCATGAAAGAACATCTTGAAGCTGTAAATTTTCAAGAAGCAATAACTTATGTTAAAGATTTAGGGCAAAAAAAAATAACTCTAAATGAAAAGGAAATTTTCTCAATTCATAATATAATTTTTAAAGGAATTCAATCTGAAAATTTAGGGAAATTTAAAAATGATCCGGCAACTGTAAATGAAATGCGTTTGTTTTTAAATTGGTATGAAACAAATAAAAACAGTATTCATCCTATAATTCTTGCTTCTGAGGTACATTTAAGAATATTAAACATTAATCCTTTTGAAAATGGAACTCTTCAGATAGCAAATCTGATACTAAACTGGATTTTACTTATGAATAATTATGTATACATTTCGATTACGGCAAATAAAAATAATATTGATGAATATTTTTCTATAATAGAAGAATATAAAATCAAGAATGAAAAATCTGTTTTCATAAATTACATTCTTAAAATTGAAAAAGAAAACCAACTACGGGCATTACAATTGACTTCTAAATAAAAAAAGCCCTTGTAAAAGGGCTTTTCTTCTAATTTCTATCTTCTAATAAAGGAACAAATCTAAATTCTCCAAACTCATGTTTTTCAAATTGAGTTTCATTCTTTCGAATTAACAACGTCATAATCTGCACATCTTCCCCTAACGGAATAACAAGCCTTCCTCCTATTTTAAGCTGCGCCATTAAAGGCTGAGGTATAAACGGCGCCCCGGCTGTAACGATAATACTATCAAACGGTGCAAAATTTGGTAAACCTTTATAACCATCTCCAAACGAAAGATGCTTTGGACGGATATTTAATTTAGGAAAAAGATTAGAAGTTGTTTTAAACAATTCATTTTGTCTTTCTACACTATATACCTTAGCGCCAAGCATAAACAAGACCGCTGTTTGGTATCCAGAACCAGTTCCAATTTCTAATACTTTATGGTCTTTTTTTATTTCTAATAACTGAGATTGAAAAGCAACTGTATACGGCTGCGAAATAGTTTGCCCGGCTCCTATAGGAAATGCCTTATCCTGATATGCATAATCTTCAAAACTTGAATTTAAAAAAAGGTGTCTCGGGATTTTTTTTATCGCATCCAGTACAGCTCTGTCAGTAATTCCCTTTTGTTCTAAAGTGGTTACTAACTGATTACGAAGTCCTTGATGTTTGGCAGTATCTTTCAAAATGGGTAGGTTTTATTTTGGCAAAAATAAGAAACAAAACAAGATTTCAAATATTGATTTTTAAATAATAAATTAATAACGTCAAAAGTCGAAAGTCAAAAGTTGAAAGTTATGCTTTGTCAGGCTGAGCGTCCCGAGACTTCGGGAGAAGCCATTTTTTAGTATCAAAAAAACATAACTCATAACTTATAACTCATAATTCATAATTAACAATTAGCTAAATTCATTTTCACTTTCGACAAATAATATATATTTTTGTTTAAAATACATTCTCATGTTAAAAGTAGGAGTTTTAGGTGCTGGTCATCTTGGTAAAATACATTTACGCTTATTACAACAATCTGACCAATACGAATTAGTTGGATTTTACGACGAAAATCAGGAAAATGCCGAAAGAATCTCAAAAGAGTTTGGCTATAAAAACTTCAGTACAATTGCAAAACTTATTCATGCCGTAGACGTCATTGATATAGTTACTCCAACCCTTTCGCATTATAAATGTGCCAAAGTTGCAATCAAATCAGGAAAACATATCTTTATAGAAAAGCCAATTGCCAACACTGTTGAAGAGGCCGAAGAAATTATTGCTTTGGCAAAAGAATACAATGTAAAAGGGCAAGTTGGGCATGTAGAGCGTTTTAACCCTGCGTTTATTGCAACAAAAAACATGATCGAAAACCCGATGTTTATTGAAACACATCGTTTGGCCGAATTTAATCCTCGTGGTACAGATGTTCCCGTAGTATTAGATTTAATGATTCATGATATTGATGCTATTTTAAGTGTTGTAAATTCAAAAGTAAAAAATATTAATGCAAGCGGAGTTTCTGTAATTAGTGATACTCCGGATATTGCCAATGCAAGAATCGAGTTCGAAAATGGCTGCGTTGCTAATTTAACTGCCAGCAGAATTTCGATGAAAAACATGCGTAAAACACGTTTCTTTCAAAGAGATGCTTACATATCAGTTGACTTTCTGGAGAAAAAATGCGAAGTAGTTCGTATGAAAGATGCTCCGGAAGTTCCCGGAGATTTTGATATGATTCTGCAAAATGCTGAAGGCGTAAAAAAACAAATCTATTTCACTAATCCGGATGTAGAGCAAAACAATGCAATTCTCGATGAATTAGAGTCATTTGCCAATGCAATCAATACCAATACAACTCCGGTTGTAACACTTGAACAAGCTACAGATGCACTACGAGTGGCTTATCAGATTATTGATTGTTTCGAAAAATAATTTAAAGAAATTAAAAAATAAATTAGCCACGCAATTCACCATTCATTAGTGAATTCGTGGCTAAAATCATAAATATAATATCACGTTAAAATGAAAACAATAGCTGTAATTGGAGCAGGAACAATGGGTAACGGAATTGCACATACTTTTGCGCAAAGCGGATTTACTGTAAAATTAATTGACGTTTCTGAAAAATCATTAGATAAAGGAATGGCAACTATTGCTGCCAATTTAGATCGTATGTTATCTAAAGGATCAATAACTCAGGAAGATGTTGCCAAAACAATCACTAACATTATCACCTATACCGATATTAAAGATGGTGTTGTTGGAGCTGATTTAGTTGTAGAAGCAGCTACTGAAAATGTAGAATTAAAACTGAACATCTTCAAGCAATTAAACGAATATTGTTCGCACAACACGATTTTAGCAACCAATACTTCTTCTATTTCAATTACACAAATCGGAGCTGTTGTTGCGCATCCTGAACGTGTTATCGGAATGCACTTTATGAATCCGGTGCCAATTATGAAATTGGTTGAAATCATTCGCGGATACAACACAAGCGATGAGGTAACTAAAATCATCATGAATTTATCGGAGAAATTAGGTAAAGTTCCGGTTGAAGTAAACGATTATCCTGGTTTTGTGGCAAACAGAATTTTAATGCCAATGCTAAACGAGGCAATTGAAACGTTATACAATAAAGTTGCGGGAGTTTACGAAATCGATACGGTTATGAAATTAGGAATGGGACACCCAATGGGACCACTTCAATTAGCCGATTTTATTGGACTTGACGTTTGTCTTGCAATCTTGAATGTAATGTATGACGGATTCAAAAATCCGAAATATGCTCCTTGCCCACTTTTAGTTAATATGGTAAGAGCCGGAAAATTAGGAGTAAAATCTGGAGAAGGTTTTTACGATTACAGCGAAAGCAAAAAAGCAGAGAAGATTTCGAAGCAGTTTATTCTTTCATAAAAAAGAAATATCATGTCGATTCAATCGAATTTAAATAGCATCAAAGCAACTTTACCTGAACACGTAACTCTTGTTGCCGTTTCAAAAACAAAACCTGTTTCAGATTTGATGCAGGCTTACGAAACCGGACAACGCATTTTTGGAGAAAATAAAATTCAGGAAATGACGGAGAAATGGGAACAAATGCCAAAAGACATTCAATGGCATATGATTGGTCATGTTCAGTCGAATAAAGTTAAATTTATGGCACCGTTTGTGAGTTTAATTCATGGTGTTGATAGTTTGAAATTATTACAAGAAATTAATAAACAAGCTTTAAAGAATAACAGAACAATAGATTGTCTTCTTCAAATTTACATTGCAGAAGAAGAATCTAAATTTGGTTTGGACGAAAATGAATTAAACGAACTTTTAACTTCTGCAGAATTTAAAGAGTTGAAAAATATTCGTATCTTAGGTTTAATGGGAATGGCCACTTTTACCGAAGATCAAAACCAGATAAAAAAAGAATTTACACATTTAAAATCGATTTTTGATTCTATCAAAACACTGAAAGCTGAAAACTGCGAACTGAACACCATTTCTATGGGAATGTCCGGAGATTACCAATTGGCAATCGAATGTGGAAGCACAATGGTTAGAATTGGAAGCAGCATTTTTGGCGGAAGATAATTTCAATGTCAATTGCAATTGCAAAAGTCAATATCAATTTTAAAAGCGTAAATAATTAATGGAAAAAATATTCAATTTTGAAGACCCACTAGTTCGTTTTGCTGGAGAGTGTATCTTCTTTTTAAGAAAATTAGAAAAAACATTTGAAAATGAGTATTATAAAAATCAATTAATTAGGTCTTCTGGAAGCGCTTTGCTAAATTTTGGAGAAGCACAAGGAACTATAACTGGTAAAGATTTTATTTTTAAAGTTTCATTAGTTGTAAAAGAGTTAAAAGAATCTGGAAACTCATTAAAAATTTTAGATTACATTAAAGAAGGAGATAACGGTAATAGGAATAAACTTTTAATAGAAGTTGAGCAGCTTATCGCAATTTCATCAAAAATGATAATAAATAAGAAATAATTCAATGGCAATAACAATGACAATCTCAAAAACAAATTTCAATTTTATACCATTGATTTTTGACATTGATTTTGATATTGATTTTTGATATTGATATTGACATTGAATATGTACGCGATACTAGACATAGAAACCACTGGAGGACAATTTAATGAAGAAGGAATTACCGAAATCGCCATCTACAGATTTGATGGGCATGAGGTAGTTGACCAATTCATTAGTCTTGTAAATCCCGAAATTCCGATTCAGCCTTTTGTAGTAAAACTGACCGGAATAAATAATGCTATGTTGCAGTCTGCACCAAAGTTTTTTGAAGTTGCTAAACGCATTATCGAAATTACTTCAGACTGTGTTATTGTCGCTCACAATGCCTCTTTTGACTATAGAATTCTCCGTACCGAATTCAGACGTTTAGGTTATGATTTTGAAGCCAAAACATTGTGTACCGTAGAATTAGCCAAAAAACTAATCCCAGAACAACCTTCTTATAGTTTAGGAAAATTAGTTCGTGCATTGGGAATTCCGATGGCCGACAGACATCGCGCGAGCGGAGATGCAATGGCTACTACAAAGCTGTTTAAAATGCTTTTAGAAAAAGACTTGGAAAAAACAATCGTAAAAGATTTTATAAAACTCGAAGTCGAAAAAGGAATTGCGCCAAAATTTCTGGATATTCTAAATCAAATGCCAACCAAAACAGGCGTTTATTATATTCATAATCAAAGCGGAACCTTGATTTACATTGGCAAAAGCCAAAATATAAAAAAGAGAGTTAATCAACATTTTACCGGAATCACTCATAAAAGTAAAAAAATTCAGGCCGAAGTTTTCACTGTAACGTATGATGAAACCGGAAGCGAATTAATCGCACTTTTGAAAGAAAGTGAAGAAATTAAAATAAACAAACCGCGATACAATCGTGCACAGCGAAAAACTATTTTTCAATATGCTTTATATGCCGAAAAAGACTCAAATGGTTATCTCAATTTAAAACTTGAAAAAGCCGACGGTCGTAAAAAAGAAATTACATCTTATTCTAGTTTACAAGAAGGCAAAAATGCACTTTTCAGACATACTTCCAAATACCATTTATGTCAAAAACTAACAGGTTTGTATGCCACAAAAAAAGAGTGTTTTCAATATAAAATAAAAGAATGCGATGGAGCGTGTATTGGCGAAGTAACTCCGGAAATCTATAATCTGCGTGTACAACAATTCATTTCTGATAACAGTCTGGAAAATAAAAGCATGATTTTACTTGACCGAGGTCGCAACGTAAATGAAAGAAGCGCAATTTTAATCGAAAACGGAATTTATAAAGGATACGCGTATTACGACCTGAATTATCAAATCACCAATATCGAGATACTTAAAAATATTCTAATACCAATGCAGCATAATCGTGATGTAAAAAACATCATTCAAAGTTACATGCGCAAAACCAAATCATTAAAAATCCTGCATTTTTAATACGATAAACTTTACGTATCTTCGCGATATGACAAAAAACAAATCTAAATACGAGATTTTCAGAGAAAAAACTAAAATCATTCTCTACGGAACAAATACAATTTTGGGACGAATGTTTGATTTGGTTCTTTTAGGTCTTATTTTGCTAAGCGTACTTTTAGTAATGCTTGACACTGTCGAAGGAATTAATCAAAAATACCATTCCCAACTATTGATCTGCGAATGGATTATTACTATATTTTTTACAATTGAATATATTTTAAGAATCATTTCAATCCAAAAACCTTTAAAATACATTTTTAGTTTTTACGGAATTATTGACGTTCTTGCGATTTTACCAATGTACCTTTCCATATTTTTTCCTGCAACAAATGTCCTCACAATAGTTCGTGTGCTACGTTTTTTCAGATTATTCAAAATTTTACATATTCCGCAAATATCACATCAATCTTACCAATTAAAAGAAGCACTACAAGCCAGTAAAGAAAAAATACTTGTATTTATTTACTTTGTCATAATAAGTGCAGTAATAATTGGCGCTTTAATGTATGTTGTAGAAGGCAAAGAAAGTGGCTTTACAAGCATTCCTGTTGGTATTTACTGGTCTATCGTAACTTTAACGACCGTTGGTTACGGAGACATTTCACCTGCAACACCATTAGGTCAGTTTTTAGCATCACTTGTTATGATTATGGGTTACGGAATCATTGCAGTTCCTACCGGAATTGTAACTGCCGAATTTGCCAAAACCAGTTTAAGAAACAGTGCGATAAGTACCAAAAAAACATGTTCAAAATGCAATGCCCAAGTTCACTTTGACAATGCCAAATATTGTTATCAGTGTGGCAAAACATTACCTAATGATTAATTTATGAAGCCATTCCAGCTGTACATTACAACTCCTCCTTATCTTTGTTGTTTTTTAAAGTCATAAAAGGAGCTTCCGTTGGTCGCTCTTTTATTCCAAAAAAAACAAACAAACATAAGTCCGGGGTTTTCATTTCCATCTGGGCTAAAAAATATGAAATACCTAATAACCATTGTCGGACCAACAGCCATAGGCAAAACAGCCTTGAGTATTGCTTTGGCACAACATTTTAAATGCGAAATAGTTTCCTGCGACAGCCGTCAGTTTTTTAAAGAAATGACAATTGGAACAGCAGTACCAAATCAGGAAGAGTTAAACGCGGCAAAACATCATTTTATCCAAAACAAATCGATTTTCGAAAACTATACCGTTGGTGATTACGAAAAAGAAGCTTTAGCAAAAATTGAAGAACTTTATCAAAATAATGATTTTGTCATTCTTATTGGTGGCTCAGGATTATATGTAGATGCTATTTTAAAAGGCTTTGACGAGTTTCCTGAAATCAATCCTGAAGTTCGCACTGAAGTAAATTCAAACTACGAAAAACTCGGAATCGAATATCTTCAGGAACAATTAAAAAACCTTGATCCTGATTATTATCAAAAAATACTGCTCGAAAATCCGCAGACTCTACAAAACCCACAGCGAATGATGCGTTTTGTAGAAGTTTGTATTGGTGCGCAAAAACCTTATTCTTCTTTTCTAAATCAAAAGAAAAACAACAGAAACTTTACCCCTATTTTAATAGGCCTGGACGCCGACAGAGAAATCATTTACAACCGAATCAACCAGCGCGTCGATATTATGATGAATGAGGGATTACTAAAAGAAGCAGAAGTACTTTATCCCAACAAAGAGTTAAATGCATTGCAAACCGTTGGTTATAGAGAATTATTTAGTTATTTTGATGAAGAATTCACGTTGCCATTCGCCATTGAAGAAATCAAAAAGAACACCAGAAGATTTTCTAAAAGACAATTAACATGGTTCAAACGAAATGAAAATACCAAATGGTTTGATTATTCGTTAGATAGAAAACTAATTATAGACTATATTAAAGAACAAGTAAAATAATCTTTCTTCTTGCTTCTTTTCTCTAAAAAATTAAAATTTTAAAATGCCAATATCTCCAAATTTCACGTCAGTTTTAAGCAAAGAATGGGAAATTAATTTCACACAATGCACATCAACCGGATATTTAAAATATACCGATTTGTGCAACCTTTTACAATTAACAGCAGCAGCACATTCAGAAGTTGGTGGAATCAGTTTTACTGACATGCAGGAATTTGATCAGGCATGGGTTTTAAGCAGAATGCGTGTAGAAATAGCTGCTTTACCAAAATGGCAGGATGTTGTTACCGTAAAAACATGGATCAACAGCCTTGAAAACTCCCGTTCTGTTCGTGCACTTGAAATGTACGTAAACGGAAAAAAGATTGTTGGAAGCGAAACCTATTGGGCTGTTTTTAACACCAAAGCGCGTCGTCCGGAAGCGCTGGCTTTACCGTATGAACATTTCGAACTTTTCCCTGATAACAGAGCAACAGTTGAAGGTTTTTCTAAAATTAACATCGATTCTGAAAAAGAATCAGTCTTCGAAAAAACCGTTTATTTATCCGATTTAGACATTGTAAATCACGCCAATAATGTAAAATATCTGGAATGGTGTCTCGACCACGTTGATGCAAAAAAAATTTTAAAGCAAGAAGTAAAAAGCTTTGAAATGAATTTCTTAAAAGAACTTTCATTAAACGACCAAGTTGTTATTCACGAAAGTGACAATGAAGAGCAATCAGCTACAACATTCAGCATTACTAAAGGAGATAAAAACTGTTTTGCCTTAGAATTGCACTGGAAATAAATTGCTAATAATTCCTGCAAGGTTTTCAAAACCTTGTAGGTACCTATTTAAACAACAACATAAACTGCATTCTTTGCAACAAAAAAATACCTGCAAGGTTTTGAAAACCTTGCAGGAAATAAAAAACGATGCAAGTTGCATCGTTTTTAGTGAGAATCATTTCCGTTTCTTTTTAGAACCTTTGTTAGACTTTTTCGATTTCTTTTTTTCTAACAAATCTATTTTACCTTTGATTCTTTTTTCAACTTCACTAATTCCCGAATCATAATCATGCTGAATAGTATGTAATTTTGCCTGTTTAATTTCTTTTAAAGCTTCTTTAAATTTATGCTGCACTTCTAAAAGAATTGCTTTCTTTACAAAAATTTCAGCTTTATTAATTCCCTTAATAGTCAAAGCAAAATCAATTAATTTTTGAGCTTCTTCAAAATCTTCATTTAAAATCAGAGTCTGCAAATAGTACGGATATACTTCAAGTGCATGAATATTAATCGTTAATGCTTCCTGAAAATAAGTTTTTGCTTCCTCATAATTGAGTAATTGCTCTGCCTGAATTCTTCCGTATAAACACAAAACCATTGTATTCTTTGCATCATACGAAAAGGCGTAATCTAAAGATTCTATTGTTTCTTCAAGCGAATACGGATAACTATCCAGTGCCTGAAAAAGGTATTTATCAATTGTTTTCATTCCTTAAATCGTTTTTTAGTTTCTGACGAGTTCCCTTGTAACTTTTCTCCACTTTGTTCTTTTTAAAATCACTTCCGGTAAAAACTCTAATTGGGTTTCCTCGCTCAACATTGAGCTGATTTTCCCATTGTTTCCCTACATGATTTTTAAGCTGAAGTAATTTCTCGTCTTCCAGTTTCTTAATTAATCTTTCTGTTGCCAGTTTTTTGTTCTGATGCTGTGAACGGCTGTCCATTGAAACAACTGAAATTCCTGTTGGAATATGTGTCGCTCTAATGGCTGAACTTACTTTATTAACGTGTTGTCCGCCGGCGCCTGAACTTCGCATCGCCTGATACTGAATCTCATTTTCAGAAAACGAAGTATTCTTTTGTTGTTCAACTTCAAAAATGCCAATAAACCAGTTTTTACGTTTATGCATTTTTCTAAACTGACTTTGACCAATCCACTGAATTGTTCCAATCCAGGAATTCACAAACTGATCTGCATTTTTTCCCTTTATCCCAATTGATGCCGTTTCAACAGTTCCGTTCTCGCTTCCTGCTTCCCTTTGCAGCAATATCGTTTCTAAGTTTTGTTCTTGTGCTTCTTCCAAAACTTTTTTAAGCACTTGGGCAACTACCCAAGTGCATTCTGCAGGACCGCGCCCCGCTGTTATCTGAATTATTCTTTCCATTGTAAGTTTCTTTTTAGCGATCCATTCTAACAATCTTAGGTGTAAAAGTTCCAAGTACTTCAACAAGATCCGTTTGATTTGCCATGACTTTTGTAATGTCTTTATAAGCCATTGGCGCTTCGTCAATATTTCCTCCAATCAAGGTTACATCATTTGCTTTTAGAACCTTTTTAATTTCACTTTGTGTAAAAGTACTTTTGCATTTCGCTCTAGAAAACAAACGTCCGGCACCATGCGAAGCCGAATTTAGACTGTCTGCATTTCCTTTTCCTTTTACAATGAAACCCGGTGCGGTCATTGAACCCGGAATAATCCCAAGCTGACCTACTGCTGCCGGAGTTGCACCTTTTCTATGCACAATGCATTCCTGATCGTTTACCTTTTCTTTCCAGGCAAAATTGTGGTGATTTTCTATCGTTACTACTACCCTTTTCCCAATTGCTTTTGCAATTCGTCTATGAATATCATCGTGACAGGCTTTGGCATATTCTCCTGCTAAATTCATTGCCAACCAATATTCCTGACCATCGTGCGTATTTAAATCTAACCATGCCAAATGCTGTACATTTTTAGGTAGCGGACATTGTTTTGTTGCTAAATAAGTATAATGTTTTGCAATGTTTGCGCCTAATCCGCGGGAACCGCTATGTGACAAAACAGCAAAATATTCTCCTTTTTCTAATTTCCATTCGTTCTCTGGATTATCAATTTTTGCTATTCCAAATTCTACAAAATGGTTTCCTCCACCTGAACTTCCCAATTGCTTGTAAGCTTTTGGTAAAAGATTCTTAAGTAATGGAATATCCTGAAATTCACTTTTATGAAACACTTCATGATCTACTCTGGAAGATTGTACTTCATTCATTCCAAACTTGGTATTGTCTTTTAAAATCGCTTCCAGTTGATGCTCTCTTCCCTTAAAATGAGAAGCTGGCAAATCAAAAATGGAAAGGCTCATTCGACATCCAATATCAACACCAACTCCATACGGAATTACGGCATTATCAGTAGCTAAAACACCGCCAATTGGCAATCCGTAACCAGAATGTGCGTCTGGCATTAAAGCTCCGGCAACCGAAATTGGCAATTTTAAAGAATCATACAACTGAAATTTAGCTTGTTGATCAATTTCATTTTCACCAAAAATGGTAAAAGGCGCTCTTGTTGTTTTAAGCTGATGCATTCTAACCTGAACGGGTTTTATCAAACCTTCAGCTACTTTTCCCCAGGTTCCGTGACCTTCAAATTTTTCAGGATTTAATAGCACGTCTTTTGCTTCTGTTAGAATAGATTCTTTTTTTTCTCTTTTTCTATATCTGTTGATCTGCCCTAAGGCGATATTTATTGAATTGTTTTTTGGAAAACCTAACTTAATCAGGTCTTTTCCAGATAATTTATTTCCCATGATTTTATATCATTTCGTCTACATATTGCCCATATAAAGCATGCAGACTTATATTTTTAATTGGATTTTTCTCTTTTGGATTTTCATTTTCGTAATAACTCCAACGATGAGAAAAACCGTCTACTAATTTGTTTATTTTATATCTCAGATGATTGTTAACAATGTAATTATCGAGAAGCTGAATTTCACTTTCTAAATCTGAATCGACCATTTTGGTATGTGTTATCATGTATGGACTGACACGAAGTACATAACGCCAAGGTTCATTGAATACATAATGAATTTTAAACCGTTTAAAGTTGCTGCACCAACGTTCTCTTCTATAAAAATGTGCTTTTTCTTTTTCCGTCAATTCCAGCTTTAAACTTTTCCATTCCCATTCTGAAAACTCTTTTACAGTCTGGAATTTTTCTACATACACATTTCTCCTTTTTCTTTTTTTCTTCCTCTTAAAAGATTTCTCAGGAGAGAACTGCCATGTATTTATTTTTTCCAATAATTCGCTGTAAAATAAGGCTTCACTTGATCTGGCAATATCTTCTCTTAATTTAAAATTGCGTTGCCAGCCTTTCTGATAAGGAATTTCTAAGGGAACTAATGGTAAATCTCTACGCTTTTTCCAAAGTTCTATTTCAAGCTTTCTTAATTGAATTAATTGTTTTTCAAAATCTTCTTTTACTACACTTTTCTTTCTTTTTTTACTCTTAAAACGTGTACATAAAGCATACTCGTCCAGCGTATAATTTTCCATAAAAAATTATAGTGCATTAAATTAATAGCCAAAAAGGCTTAACATTTTACCCCGCGGGATAAATAATAAAAATCGATTTTCGGGAAAATTTGAAGTGTCTAGAATAAAAAAAGCCCGAAACTAAATGTCTTCGGGCTTTTTTATATATCTAAAAATGTATTTCTAAGATTGAAATAAGCCACGAAGAATTGCTGCACCAAATCTATTTGGTGTGAAGCTCTGAGATGTCGATGTAAGTACAAACATTTTTTCTTCGTTTTAAAGGGTTATTATTTTTTTCGTTTGCAAATATTCATAATTGTTTTTCTATTTTCCAAATTATTTTAAAGAAAATTCATCAAAATAAAAAATCTTTCCATTTTATCAAGCTTAAAAATAGCTTGTATATATCTGAAAACGAATTGAATAACCTCAATAAAATATTTTGCTTTTTTAGTCTAAAATAAAGAACAAATTTTAAGTTTTTATGTCATTGAAATGGCGAAATAGATGTTTCTTCTTTGAAATAAATCAATCTTTGTAGAGCTACTTGCGAAGATTTCTCTCTTCGTTCGAAATGACAAAATAGGGTTAATGAGTCGGTCTGAAAAAAAAAAAAAAATATGAGGCTACTTGCGAAAATTTCCTTCCCCAGCTCTCAATAGCTCAAGTCTCACTTCACTCGAAATCACAAATAATGAGGTTAAAATCCGTTTTAATCTGCGTTTTTGCGATAGCAAATCTGTTTTATCCGCGTTCCATACAATGACAGGTCATAGAATTCTAATCTTTGATGCAATTATAATGAGAGATTTCTCCTTACGTTGAAATAAGGTCATAAAAAAAGCTCTGATTTCTCAGAGCTTATATATTTTTGGTGAATTATTATTCAGTTACTTTGCTTTTTACAACCAATCTGAATCCTTCTCCGTGAATGTTTAAAATTTCAACATCTTCATCGGCTTTTAGATATTTTCTAAGTTTTGCGATATAAACGTCCATACTTCTTGAAGTAAAATAGTTGTCATCTCTCCAGATTTTTGTTAATGCTAATTCTCTTGGCATTAAATCATTTTCATGCAGAATTAACATTTTAAGCAATTCATTTTCTTTTGGAGACAACTTAATTGGCTCTTCATCCTGGAAAGTCAGGAATCTAAGTTTTGAGTTTAGGTGAAACTTACCAATATTAAATTCAAATTGTACTTGTTCTGCTTTTGTATCTGCAGATTTTCTTTGAATAATAGCTTTAATTTTCATCAATAAAACTTCTGAATCAAAAGGCTTGTTCAAATAATCATCAGCTCCAGCTTTGTAACCTTTTAACACATCCTCTTTCATCGATTTTGCAGTCAAGAAGATAATAGGCACTTCACTGTTTTTCTCTCTAATTTCTTTAGCTAAAGTATAACCATCTTTATAAGGCATCATAACATCCAGAATGCATAAATCATACACATCTTTTTTGAACTTTTCGAAACCTTCCATACCGTTTTTAGCTAAAGTAACTTCAAAGTCATTTAACATTAGATAATCTTTAAGAACTGCCCCAAAATTTAGGTCATCTTCTACTAAAAGTATTCTTTTGTTACTATTTTCCATATTTTAATTTATTAATGGTATTTTTATTATAAAGGTGCTACCTTTTCCTTTTTCGCTTTCAACATATACTTGACCATTATGGTCTTCTACTATTCTTTTTACGTATGCAAGGCCTAAACCATGCCCTTTTACATTGTGCAAATCTCCTGTATGCTCTCTGTAAAACTTCTCAAATACTCTTTTCTGAGCTACCTTACTCATTCCAAGACCATTATCTTTAACTTTTATCAGAATCATGTCTTTCACATTTTCTGTAAAAATTTCAATTTCAGGAATATCTGGCGAATATTTTATTGCGTTTTCTAAAATATTAACCAAAACATTTGTAAAGTGTACTTCGTTGATTAAACAAGTGGTTCTCACGGCATTAAAATGCTTAACAACACTTCCTTGTCGATCTTCCAAAATTAAATTTACGTGCTCAATAGCGTCATCAATAATATCATGAATCGCTGTTGGCTCTTTTGTTATATCAAGTTCTCGTTTTTCTAACTTAGAAATTCGGAGTACATTTTCAACCTGCGCATGCATTCTCTTATTTTCATCTCGAATCATTTGAAGGTATCGATAAACCTTTTCTTTATCTTCTATAATCTTCGGATTCTTAATGGCATCTAGTGCCAGATTTATTGTCGCAATTGGAGTTTTAAACTCGTGCGTCATATTATTTATAAAATCGGTTTTGATTTCAGAAATGTGTTTTTGACGCAATAATTGGTTCAAAGCACTTGTGTAAGCTATTATTATAATTAATGTAAAAACTATTGATAAAATCGTAATACTCAATAATTCTGACAGTAAGAACTTCTTTTTGTGCGGGAAAGTTATATACAATTCATATTTACTATTCCCTTCATTATCTGTATATATAGGAACGTGATAACTTGCTTCTTTATCATAATGAAAACCTTCAGACTTCACTTTTGTTGGCAAACCACTATTAAGAACTCCATATTCAAATTTGGTTTTCACACCATATTCTTCTAATTCTTTCTTTAATAGTTTAAAGAGTTTGTCTTTTGTAATTCTTCCCTCGATTGGAGTTAATGATGCAATATCTTTGTACTGAATTTGTTGTTGTACTTTATTCAGAATATCAAGACTACCCGATTTTTCGATTCTTAAATCTGGTATAATTGTCTGTCCTAAAGAATTATTATCAATACTATTATTATTGTTATAAACTTCTGTTACTCGTTTAGAGCTAAAGTTCTTAAATCTCTCACTACTGAATTTTTTATTAAAAAGCGAACCGCTTATATCATAATCTTCAGAAGTCAGTGTATTAGAATATACAATGGTTTTGTTTGTTTTTGTATTTCTTTGAACATAAAGAACTTCTAATAAATCTTCTTTTTTAGGAATTTTACCAGTGCTGTCTTTAATTCGATTGTATTTGTCGTAAAAACTGTATTCTTCTTGTTGTTCAAGTTTGTCAGCGACATTTCCAATTACCTGAGTAACGTGGTATTTAAATTGTTCATCATTATTTTTGAACGAGGAGTTGAACCAAAATACCTGAACCAGAATTATCCCTATTAAGGACAAACTCATAAGCAAAACAAGTATTCTAAAAAATAATTTATTCATCGAAACAAAATTAATATTTTAACAATATACTAAATAATACATTAACCAAATATTAACATTTAAGACTGATTTTGTTTTATATCTAAAATTTTAAGAATTTTAACAACTTCTTCTCTGGCAATTTTAAGATTAACGTTATTAATAATAAAATTACTTCGGGAAATACGATCTTCATCTTTCCATTGCATTTTCATTCTGCTTAAAACTTGTTCTTTTGTGGTATTATCTCGCTTTAAGACTCTCTCTATTCTGATTTCTTCCGGGGCAGTAACTGTTATAATCAGATCACAGTCTTTATAACGACCGCTTTCAAATAAAATTGCAGCTTCGTATATTACATATGGATTTGATTTATGTTGTTTTAACCATAATTCAAAATCCTCTTTTACTGCAGGATGAACTATTCCGTTTAACTGCGCTAATTTATCGGCATCATTAAATACAATTTCTGCCAGTTTAGCTCTGTTTAAAATATTATTTTCAAAAAGTGCTTCTCCAAAAACTTCTTTCACTTTTTTTATTACGTTGTCGGACTTCATTACGTTTCTGGCTCCATCATCTGCAATGTAAACAGGAACTCCCATTTCATTAAAATAACCGGCAACAGTTGTTTTACCGCTACCTATTCCGCCTGTTAAGCCTATAATTTTTGTCATCTTATATTTTAAAAAACATACGAGGAAAAGCCTCTTGCGGTTTTTTCTTTAAAAGAATAATTTTTACAAACGATTCTAAAAATCCCGTTCCGTAACCATAAAATTGTTTCCAAACTGCTATTACAGAAAAATATCCAATTTTGATACTCTTATTTTGTATACTAGCTGTAAGAAAAATAATAACGAAATATACAAAATATAATTGTAACAACAAATCAAAATTGATTATTAATAGTAAAAAAGCTAATAATAATCCCAATATAAAGAAAGTAGGAAAGAAAAAGGTTAATTTGTTATGCTCTGGATACCAGCTATTTAATATCGGACGAGCGATTCCGAATTTATGAACTTGTATTGAAAATTTCTCCCAGTCAATTCTGCGCTTATGATACACATAAGCTTCTGAAAACAAACGTGTTTCGAAACCTAAATTCCATAAACGTATAGACAAATCCGGATCTTCTCCAGGGTGAATATTACCAAATCCTTTTGATGCCAAAAAAGCTCTTTTTGAAATTCCCATATTGAAACTTCTTGGCTGGAATTTATTAATTTTTTCAGATCCTCCACGAATTCCACCAGTAGTAAGGAAAGAAGTCATGGCAAAATTTATTGCTTTTTGAATGTTTGAAAAACTATCCAATGCTTTATCAGGCCCACCAAAACAATCTACATATTCAGCATCAAGTGCTTTTCGCACTTCAGTCAAATAATTGGGCGGAATAATACAGTCTGAATCAAAAATGATATAGTAATCTCCTCTCGCCTTCTGCATTCCGAAATTTCTTGAATCACCCGGCCCTGAATTTTCTTTAAAATAATATGAAATATTCAATTTTCCCTGATAAGTCATTACAACATCTTTACACGGGATTGATGATCCATCTTCAACAAGAACAATTTCAAAAGCTTCATTATAATCAGATTTTGAGAGACTTTCCAAAAGTTCATCAACTTCATCAGGACGATTATACACGGGTATAATTAAAGAAAAAACCATAACAGAATATGCGGTATTAAAGTAGCAATTTATTAAATTTCAAAATTTTAACAAAGATAAGGTATATTCATAAAAAAACCATCAACTTTTGATTGATGGTTTTCATTTATCGTAATTGAGTATTATTTAATACTCTCTATGTTTACAACTTCATTTGCTTCTGCCTGATAATCAACTCCTGCAAACTCAAATCCGAATAAATTCAGGAAGTCATTTCTGTATCCAGCTAAATCTCCAATTTCCGGTAAAGTTTCAGTTGTTGCTTCTAACCAAAGTTTAGCTACTTTTTCCTGAACATCATCACGCATTTCCCAATCGTCAATTCTGATTCTTCCTTTTTCATCAACAGGAACATCAGCACCATTGTATAATCTGTCCTGGAATAAACGCTGGATTTGCTCGATACAACCTTCATGAATTCCTTCTTCTTTCATAATTTTATATAAAAGAGAAATATACAAAGGAATAACAGGAATTGCTGAACTAGCCTGAGTTACTAATGCTTTATTTACCGAAACATAAGCTTTACCACCAATAGCTTTAAGACTATCTGTAATTGTAAATGCTGTAGCTTCTAAATGATCTTTTGCACGACCAATAGTTCCTTTACGGTAAACTGCTTCTGTTAGTGATGGCCCGATATAAGAATAAGCAACTGTTGTTGCACCATCTGCTAATAGATTTTCATCTTTTAAAGCATCGATCCACATTGCCCAGTCTTCACCACCCATAACTGCAACTGTGTTATCAATATCTTCGTCATTTGCCGGAGCTATAGAAACCTCAGAAACTTTTCCTGTATGAAAATCAACTGTTTTATTTGTAAAAGTTTGTCCAATTGGCTTTAAAACTGAACGGTGTAAAACTCCCGTATTAGGATTTGTACGCACTGGTGAAGCCAAACTATAGATTACAAGATCTACCTGTCCTAAATCCGCTTTGATCAGGTCAAGTGTCTCTCTTTTAATTTCATTTGAAAAAGCATCTCCATTGATACTTTTTGCATATAGACCTGCTTTATGAGCTTCTGTTTCAAATGCAGCAGAATTATACCATCCCGGAGAAGCTGTTTTACCTTCAACTGGTGGTTTTTCAAAAAATACTCCAATAGTTGCAGCGTCAGATCCAAAAGCACTTGTAATTCTTGAAGCTAATCCAAAACCAGTTGAAGCTCCAATTACCAATACTTTTTTAGCACCAGCGATTGGTCCTTTTGATTTTATATACTCTATTTGATTTTTAACATTTTGCTCGGCTCCCTTTGGGTGGGCAGTCAAACAAATAAAGCCTCTCATTCTAGGTTCTATAATCATATTTTATTATTTTTTCGTTCCTTAATTAATCTTCACATACAGCGAATAATTAATTTATTTGCGTTTATTTATTTTGTTTTGAGATGACAAATATAAAGTATTTCTTTAGTTCAACAAGGCTTTGGCATGATTTAAAGCCGAATCTGAAACAACTGCACCAGATAACATTTGCGCAATTTCGATAACTCTTTCGTCCTGAGACAGAAGCTTTAATTCTGATTGTGTATCGTCTGCAATTGTAGACTTGAAAACTTTAAAATGAGAATCTCCTTTTGCTGCAATTTGCGGTAAATGTGTAATGGCAAAAATTTGCATTGTATTACTCATTTCTTTCATTATTTCTCCCATTCTGATTGCTATTTCTCCAGAAACACCTGTGTCAATCTCGTCAAAAATCAAGGTTGGAAGTTTTGAATATTGCGCCAAAATTGCTTTTACAGCCAGCATAATACGAGACATCTCTCCTCCTGAAGCCACTTTTTTAAGCAATCCAAAATCAGTTCCTTTATTGGCAGAAAACAAAAACTGTAATTCATCTTTACCATTTGAGAAATAAGTTTCTGACGGTAAAAGTTCAATATTAAATCGCACATTAGGCATTCCTAATGTTTCTAAAATTGAAATTAGTTTATTTGATAAAACAGGAATTGCATTCGCTCTGTTTTGATGAATTGTATTTGAGAATGTATTTAATTCAAGCTGTTTTTCTTCAATTAATTTAGACACAGAAGCAATTTCCTCCTCGATATTACCGAGTTCTAAAACTGTATTACTCAATTCTGCTTCAATTTGAATCAATTCATCTACAGAAGATACCTGATGTTTTTTCTGCAGATTGTAAATCAATTGCAATTTCTGACTAATCAATTCTAATTGCGCAGGATCATTCAATAACTTTTCTGAACAATTTTGCAATTCTTTAGAAACATCGTCAAATTCTATTGCCAGACTGGTTATCCTTTCAAACAAGCCTTGATATTCCACCGAAAACGGAGCAATTTTTTGTATTGAGGCTTTTATTTCATTCAGATTATGAAAAACACCAAACTGCTCTTCGTTTGCAATCGTTAGAGATTTATCGATTGATTCTTTTATAATTTCAACATTATTCAGCTTTTCAAAATCGGCTTCAAGTTCTTCTTGTTCGCCTGATTTTAATTTAGCAACAACCAATTCATTCAATAAAAATGTATTGTATTCCTGCTCTTTTCCTGAATCACTTTGTTTTTTCAACAAAGCATTCAGTTTTGATTTATCTGACTTATATGTTTTTAGTATTCTTTGATATTCTAAAATAGTCTCCGCATTATTTGCAATAGCATCGATTATCTTAAACTGGACACTTTCATCTGATAATTCCTGTGTTTGCTGTTGCGAATGAATATCAATCAAAAACAAACTTAGGTCTTGTAATTCCTGAAGATTTACCGGACTATCATTTATAAAAGCACGCGATTTTCCTGAAGGTAAAATTTCGCGTCTTATAATCGTTTCCTCTTCATAATCAAGATCGTTAGTCTCAAAAAACTCTTTCAGGTTGTATTTAGAAATTTCAAATTGCGCTTCAATAACACATTTCTCTTCTTTGTTTTTTAGCGAAGTTAAATCTGCTCTTTTACCCAAAACCAAGCCTAATGCACCTAAAATAATAGACTTACCTGCACCCGTTTCACCTGTAATTATAGAAAATCCTTTTGAAAAATCTATTGTAAGTTTTTCAATCAGAGCATAGTTTTTAATCGACAGTGAAGTAATCATAAAGCAAAAAGGGAAATAAAATTAATATATGAAAAGTAATTACAAATTAAAATTTAATCTGCGACCATTTTGTAGAGTTCAAAGGAGAAACTTTATTCAAAACATCTGTTAAATCTGTAATCGGAATACTCGGCCCTCCGGAGAAAATTGATGTAATCTCATCTGATTTGGCATCAAAAAATACTCTCGTTAGAAACGCATTTGGCTTAACCGAATTAAATTTACCAATAAGAAGTAAAGAAGATTTGATTTTTTCTTTTGCTGCTTTTAAATCTTCGCTCATTCGATCTAAACCCGAATGATATAAAAAAGTTACCTGACGCAAGTCGCTGTACATTGGCGAAATCATATCTGTAATTAAATAATAACGATTCTGGATTCCGTCTGACTGACTCCATCCTTTAAAACCACCTTGCTGGGCAACGTTGGCGATATTTTGTGCTGTTTCAAGATATTGATTCCCTGCTCCCATCTGAAAAGTATCTGCATCCATTCCGAGAATTAAATAACTGTAGAATGAAACTACTGAAACTAAATTTGATTCGTAAGTAGTTGGATTAAACAACAAAGGTTCATATTCCGTATATCTAAAACTAAAGTCTTTGTCATTATAATTCAAGACCGGTGAAGAATATGTAGAATTAAAAATCAATCTTGAAGACTGCACTTGTATTGTTCCGGAAAACTGATCTGAGTTATTTGAAGAAAGTGTAATATACATCGAGCAATTAATTCGCTCGTTCTGTTTTAAGACCGCTCCGTTCCAATCTGTTTTATTAACAAATTCAGATAATGAAGTTTGCAATGTTTTAAAAACTTGCTGATTTGGATTTGGAAGTCTTTCTGTATTAATAGTTACAATACAATTTAGCTGTTGTGCCTGTGCGAAGCCAAAAATTAAGAATGCTAAAAACGTCGCTATTTTATTCATAAAAATACAATTAGTGTTTGCAGTTAACGCATTAAAACATTTTTTCTGACACTTTATTATAATTTAGCCAAAATGCTCAATCACTTTTCTTAAAATATCAGTTGCAACTGCTTCTTTCGATTTTAGTTCCATTGGCTCGATATTAAAATTATTATCAATAAAAGTAACTTTATTGGTTTCTTTTTTAAAACCTGCACCTTCATCCTGTAAGGAATTTAGAACAATCAAATCTAAGTTTTTTTTCTGAATTTTCAACTTAGCATTTTCAATTTCATTTTGAGTCTCCAATGCAAATCCAATTAAAAACTGATTTTTTTTAATTGTTCCCAGTGAAGCTAATATATCTTTTGTCTTCTCTAATTCTATAGAAAACTCTTCAGCCGCTTTTTTAATCTTCTGTAAAGCAACGACTTTTGGTTTATAATCAGCCACTGCTGCCGCAGCGATCGCAACATCAACATCGCTGTAATATTGATGACAGGCATCATACATTTCCTGAGCTGATATAACATTTACCACTTCAATGGAACTGTTTTTTACTTTAAAATGAGTCGGACCGGCTACCAAAATTACTTCTGCGCCCAGTTTTGCTGCTTCGTTTGCAATATCAAAGCCCATTTTTCCGGAAGAATGATTCCCAATAAAACGCACAGGATCTATTGCTTCGTAAGTTGGGCCAGCGGTAATAAGTATTTTTTTTCCTTTTAGCGGTAATTTACTTTCTAAATCTGCCTCAAGAAAAGCAATAATATTTTCAGGCTCAGCCATTCGTCCTTCTCCGGACAAACCACTTGCCAGTTCACCACTTTCAGCAGGAATCATAATGTTGCCAAAATGTTTTAAATTATTAAAACTTTGTAAACTTGAAGGATGCTTATACATATCCAGATCCATTGCCGGAGCAAAATAAACGGGACATTTAGCCGATAAATAAGTCGCTATTAAAAGATTATCACTGTTTCCTGTCACCATTTTAGACAACGTATTTGCGGTTGCAGGAGCAATCAGCATCAAATCGGCCCAAAGTGCTAAATCAACATGATTATTCCAGACTGCATTTTCGTCGTCGGGATTAAAGAAACTTGAGTGTACAGGATTTTTTGATAACGTAGATAACGTAAGTGGAGTTACAAAATCCTTAGAAGCAGGTGTCATTATCACTTGGACATGTGCACCTGCTTTTATAAAAAGTCGTACTAATGAGGCTGTTTTATACGCTGCAATTCCACCAGAAACTCCCAGTAAAACTTTCTTACCGTTTAAAACTGACATTGTACTATATTATTTATTTGAACTTCTGTGGTATGTTTTACCATCTAACCATTCCTGCACTGCTAAAGCGTGTGGTTTTGGTAATTTTTCGTAAAATTTAGAAACTTCAATTTGCTCTTTATTTTCAAAAACTTCTTCAAGACTGTCATTATAAGTAGCAAACTCTTCTAATTTCTCAGTTAATTCTTTTTTAATTTCAGAATTAATTTGGTTTGCTCTTTTAGCCATAATGGTAATTGCCTCATACACATTTCCTGTTGGCTCTTCAATAACTGTTTTATTGTAAGTTATTGTGTTAACAGGAGCATTCGTCTTTTTTAAATCCATGACTTTTATTATTTAGTAAATTTTTGTAAATCTGTTTCAACTCTGGCATTCATTTCGTCTGCCTGTTTTTTATATTTCGTATCGCTTTTAAACTTTATTAAGTTTCCGTAAGCTACTTTAGCAACGTTTAAACGCTCTTCCATTTTTGAAGGAATACTGTTTATTGCCAATTGATATGCTGAATCATACTTGTAAAACAAGGCATCTTCTTTAAATGGCGTACCAGGAAAATCAGCGATAAAATTATCAAAAGCTACTAATGCTGATTTATAATCTGAAATAGTATTATATCCTTTTGCATTTTCGTATGCTTTTTTCTCCAGTTTTCCATTTAAAACTTTTACTGCCTCATTAGCCTGAGCAATATATTCAGAGTTTGGATAGTTATCAATAAATGCTTGTAATTTCTCTAAAGCTTTTACTGTATCTGCCTGATCTAAACTATAAACCGGTGCTAATTTTGAGTAACTGTAAGCTCCTAAAAATGCAGCTTCCTGTACTTTTTCACTTCGTGGATAACCTGAAACAAAACTTTCAAACTGATAACCAGCTAAATAATATTGTTTGGTTTTATAATACGACTGCGAAAACATGTAAAATAATTTCTCTGCCTGAGGTTTTCCTCTGTATGAAGACGCTAATTGTTCAAAAAGACGAATCGCTTTTGAATATTTACCAGCATCGTACATTTTTGTTGCCATTTCGAATTTTGCCGCAACATCTTCATTTTTTAATGCCTTCTGGTAATCACTACAAGAAAACAAAAGGACAACCACAATTAATAGAGATACTATTTTTTTCATTTTCTTACTTTATATTATGCTTTCACAGACTTTATGTCAATGAAAAATCACACCGAAGTTTCGGTGGCAAATTTAGTTATTAATTTAGCTATTGCAAAATATTTTTTCGTATAATAAAATACTGCTCTTTTTATACTTCTTTAATGCTGTTTTTTACAAACTCATTTAGTCTTGCTGCCAAAGAATCATCTACAGAAACTAATGGTAAACGAACTGTGTTATCAGCAATACCAAGGGCTTGGAACACTTGTTTAATTCCGGCAGGGTTTCCTTGCTCGAAAATCATATCGATACAATCTGATAAAAAGTATTGCGTTTTAAACGCTTCTGTTACTTTTTTATTCAGACCTAAACGAATCATTTCTGTAAATTCTTTTGGAAAACCTTGTCCGATAACAGAAATAACTCCTGCTCCACCCGCCAAAACAATCGGTAAAGCAATCATATCATCTCCAGAAATTACAAGAAAATCTTTTGGTGCATTTTTGATCAATTGTAAAGCTTGCGCCATATCACCAGCCGCTTCTTTTATTGCAACTACATTACTAAAATCATTTGCCAGACGAATTACTGTTGATGGCAACATATTGCTTGATGTTCTTCCCGGAACGTTATATAATATTACAGGTAGCGGAGATGCTTCGGCAATTGCCTTAAAGTGCTGATAAATTCCTTCCTGAGTTGGTTTGTTATAATAAGGAGAAACTGAAAGTATGGCCTCAAAAGCTGAAAAATCTCCAGTTTTTAATTCTTCAACCAATTGCATGGTATTATTTCCTCCTACACCAAGAACTAGAGGCAATCTTCCTTTATTTGTATCGATCACCGTCTTGATTACCAATTCTTTTTCAGATTGAGTCAATGTAGCATTTTCTGCCGTTGTACCCATAACAACAAGATATTCAACTCCTCCATCGATCGAAAAATTAACGATTCGCTGTAAAGCTTCAACATCTACTGAAAAATCTTTTTTAAATGGAGTTACAAGCGCAACACCTGTTCCTATTAATGATTGCATATTTTTATTATAATTTATTTTATTCTTTTTAAATACATAAACAGTTCTGAAATGAAAAGTTTATAATTCCCAATTGCCGTATCTATCATCAATCGGTTTAATCTATCGTCTACCGAAGAAAATCCTACCTTGAATTTTGCTTTTGACTTACTTGTAATCAGCATCAAAATTGGTTTTTCTTTTTCATAATAACTAATCAAAAGATCAAATTCTGTTTCTGTAAATTCATTCAAAAACACTTCGGTAATTTCACCGTTCCAATTAATCTGTTTTTTACCAAAAGTATACTCTGAGTACTCTTTTTTCTTCTCTATTTTATCTTTGTAAACAACAATTTTAATGTTCTTCGGGGCGATTCCGTGCGAAATCAATTCATTCATTAATTCTTTTGAATACGACGAATCACTTTCATCTATCAATAAACCAATTGTTTGCACATTACTTGTAAATACTTCGTTTTTGCTTATACGCAGGTTTTTTTTTAATGATTTTTTTACACAAAATTCCTTTATATAATTTAAAAACATAGTACTTTTGCCAGATTACAAAATTAATTATTTAAGTCGCATTTACGATGGTAAAACTAAAAAAGTATAACGTGTTTTTAAAACTTTTTGTTATATTCTTAACACTTTTTTTTATATTTTCCTGCAGCCCGAAAAATTACAATCTAACTAAGATTGAAGGAAAACAAATTCCAGTCACTGAAAAAGGAGCTGAAACTCCCGAAATCGAAAAATTTATTAAACCTTATCGCGATCATATTAATAAGGATCTTGATAGTGTTTTGGCCTATTGCCCGGAAACTCTTGATAAAAGTACAGGAAAATGGCAAACTACAATTGGCTGCTTACTTGCTGATGTTTGTGCAGAAAGAGGAAATCTTGTTTTTAAACCAAGAGAAAATAAGACGATTGATATGTGTCTTTTAAATCATGGTGGAATCCGTGCTATTTTGCCTAAGGGAAATGTGACTAGCAGAACTGCTTTTGAAATTATGCCTTTTGAAAATAACCTGGTTGTTATTGCTTTAAAAGGAGAACAGATTCAGGATATTGCTGCTTATATTATTAAGGAGAAAAAACCACAACCTTTGTCTGGAATGACTTTTACAATTACAAAAGAAAAAAAGGCAAAGAATATTTTAATTCAGGGAAAACCTCTTGATCTTAACAAAATCTATTACGTTGCAACAAATGATTATTTGGCAAATGGCGGTGACAGCATGAGTTTCTTTGCAAAAGGGGTTCAGAAATTTGATCTTAATTACAAACTTCGAAATGTATTGATTGATTACTTTAAACAGGTAGACACAATTCCGGTTCCTAAAGATATCAGAATTACTGAAGAATAATATTTCGAAAAGATAACATAATACTACTCGCGTTTACGCAAAAAAATATACCCATGAAAAGAAGAGAATTTATCGAGAAAACTGCAGCAAGTACAGCGCTTTTAAGTTTAGGCTTATCTTTAAGCAGTTTTGGAAATAATGATATTAAACACTTAACTATTTTACACACTAACGATGTTCATAGTCATATCGACCCGTTTCCGGCTGATGATCCTCGTAATGCAAATAAAGGTGGTGTGTCTCGTCGTGCAGCTCTTATTGAAACTATTCGCAAAGAAAATCCAAATGTTCTTTTACTGGATGCGGGTGACATTTTTCAGGGAACTCCATATTTTAATTACTACGGAGGTGAATTGGAGTTTAAATTGATGAGCATGATGAAATATGATGCTTCTGCAATTGGAAATCATGATTTTGACAATGGTGTTGAAGGTTTATACGCTCAGTTACCTCATGCAACTTTTGATTTTATCTGTTCTAATTATGACTTTAAAAATACGGTCATGAATGGACACGTAAAGCCTTATAAAATTTTCAACAAAAACGGAATTAAAGTTGGTGTTTTTGGTTTAGGAATTGAACTTAACGGTTTGGTTGATAAACAAATGTACAAGGAAACTGTTTATAATAATCCTGTTGAGATTGCGCAGGATATGACGCAAATACTTAGAAAAGAAGAGAAATGCGACTTAGTAGTTTGTCTTTCGCATTTGGGTTACAGTTACCGCGATGATGAATCAAAAATCTGTGACGTAAAATTGGCTGCATTAACGCAGGATATCGACTTGATTATTGGTGGTCATACGCATACATTTCTTGACAAACCGACGGTTTTAAAAAACAAGGCAGGACAAGATGTATTAGTAAATCAGGTGGGATGTTACGGAATAAATTTAGGCCGAATTGACTTTTATTTCGATAACAATAAAAACCATACTAATCAGGGTAAATCAATTATTGTATAATACTTTTTTCTGCAATTTAGCTTTTTCGAGAAAGTACTCGGCCATAAAGTAATAGGCCAATATTTGCGTTACATCACGAATGAGGACGAGTACAACTGAATAAGAAAAATATACATTGAATATATAGAAGATATCTGAAAATATATAACTCACGGCCATTAAAGACATTAGTAGCGCCAGATAAGTTCCTTTTGTGATATAGCTTACAAAGGAATAATAACTTAAAATACTTAATACGATCCCGTAGATAGTGTAGAGTAAATTAAATTTTTTCATGTTATCAAACTGTAGGCTTAGTACCGAAACCAGTAAGTAAACAATAAAAATTACTACTATAGAAATGGGGAGTATATCTTTTCTTCTTAATTTGATGCGTTCATGATCTATTATAAATAGTTTTATGATTAAGAGGTATACGATTAAAAAACTAACTACTCCTCCCATTTCAGATACCTCAACATCCATGAGGTCAAAAACCTGACCTACAAAACAAAAGATAAATATGAGTCCCTCTGTTTTTCCGATTCTAAAATCATTACTGATAATAAAATAAAAAAAGATAGCCGGCAGGACTACAGCTTTAGCATAAATTGCTAAAGCATCCTGCTTGATCCAGTCGAAAACAATTGTAAACAATAATGCTACAAAGAATAAAATCAACGATGGTTTATTCGCTTTCATTTAGTTTGTTTATAAAATCTACCTCTGATAATATCGGAATATTTAATTTACTTGCTTTTTCTAATTTAGCTGGTCCCATATTATCACCTGCAACTACAAAATCTGTTTTTGCGGAAATTGAGCTTCCTACTTTTCCGCCATTATCTTCTATAGTTTTCTTTAATTCGTCTCTTGAAAATTGACTAAAAACTCCTGAAACTACAAAAGTTTTTCCAATAAATTTCTCGGTAGCATTTGGGTTGATTTTTTCTTCTATTTCAAATTGAACTCCATAACTTTTTAAGCGTTCAATGATTCTTTTATTTTCTTCGTTCTCAAAAAATTCAATTACACTTTTGGCAATTCTCTCACCAATTTCATCCACTAAAACTAAATCCATTAAAGATGCCTGGCTTAATGCATCAATATTTTTGTAATGCTTAGCCAGTTTTTTGGCAACTGTTTCACCAACAAAACGGATTCCTAGTGCAAACAGTACGCTTTCAAACGGAATTTCTTTAGACTTTTCTACTCCTTTTACTAAGTTTTCTGCCGATTTTTGTGCCATTCTTTCTAATGGTAAAATATCTTCTACTTTCAACTCATAAAGATCGGCATAATTATGCACTAATCCGTTATTAAAAAGTAAGGCAACTGTTTCTCCTCCAAGTCCTTCAATATCCATTGCTTTTCTTGAAATATAATGCTGAATCCTTCCTATAATCTGCGGAGGACATCCGTAAAAATTAGGGCAATAATGGTTTGCTTCGCCTTCATTTCTAATTAGTTCTGTCTGACATTCCGGACAATGTGTGATGTATTGCGTCGGTTCTGAATTTTCAGGGCGTTGCTCTAAATCAACAGCAATAATCTTCGGAATAATTTCTCCTCCTTTTTCTACAAAAACGGTGTCATTGATTCTGATATCTAATTTCTCAATTTGATCGGCATTGTGTAAAGAAGCTCTTTTTACAATTGTTCCTGCCAATTGTACCGGCTCTAAATTGGCAACCGGAGTAATTGCTCCCGTACGCCCTACCTGATACGAAATTGATTTTAGTTTTGTTGAAACTTGTTCTGCCTTAAATTTATAGGCTATTGCCCAACGTGGCGATTTTGCAGTATATCCTAATTCTTCCTGATGCTGAATGCTGTTTACTTTTATAACAACTCCATCAGTTTCGTAAGGTAAATTATGACGGTGAGTATCCCAATAATCAATGAAATCAAAAACTTCACTCATACTATTGACTAATTTTGCTTCGGTTGGAACTTTAAATCCCCATTTCCTGGCAGATTCCAGTCCTTCAAACTGGGTCTTAAATGGCAGATTATTTCCGGTAACAAAATACAGCAAACATTCTAAAGGTCTTTTTGCAACCTCAGCACTATCCTGAAGTTTCAAACTTCCGGAAGCTGTATTTCTTGGATTTGAATATGGTGTTTCTCCTATTTCAATTAAATCCTGATTCATTTTTTCGAAACCGGCAAAAGGTAAAATTATTTCACCTCGAATATCAAATCTTTCAGGGTAATTCCCTTTTAATTTTAAAGGAACTGATTTTATTGTTTTAATATTGTTTGTAACCTCATCGCCCTGAAAACCATCACCACGTGTTAACGCCTGAACTAGTTTTCCGTTTTCGTAGGTAATACTGATTGAGGCTCCATCGTATTTTAATTCGCAGGTATATTGCAAATCCACATTTCCTAATACTTTCTGGATTCTGTTTTCCCAATCTAACAGATCTTCTTTCGAATAAGAATTATCCAAAGAATACATACGGGACTGATGCGGTATTGTTTTAAAGTTTTTTGTAACGGCTCCTCCTACTCGCTGCGTTGGAGAATGTTCATCAAAAAATTCCGGGTTTTTATCTTCTAAATCCTGAAGTTCTTTTAATTTAATATCGAAGTCATAGTCTGAAATTGTAGCGTTATCAAGTACATAATAATTGTAATTGTGCTGATTAAGTTCGTCGCGTAAAGATTGAATTGTCTCTTGAATACTCATAAGATATTAAAATAATGCAGATTGAAATTTAGAATAACTGAACATCAAAATTAGGATTATTTTTTCTCAAAAACATTAAAAAGTAAAAGTTTTAAAAAATCAAAAATCAAGTTGCAAAACAATGCAACTTGATTTTCTTCTTGTCCATTATTCTTGTAAAAGAATTAAACAAAACCAACTTCCAAATGGTTTCTAAATTTTACATTTTAATCTGATTATCAAATAATTAGACCGCAAATATAAAACTATTTTTGGATAATAATAAAGTCAGAACGTCTATTTAATAAATGCTCTTCTTCGGTACATTTTACACCATTTTTGCATTTATTGATTAATCTGCTTTCTCCGTACCCAATGGCACTTTCAATTCGTGATGGATCAATATTCTGCGAAATAATATAATCTCGTGTTGATTTTGCTCTATTATCTGAAAGTTTCAGGTTATAGGAATCTTTTCCTCTTGAATCTGTATGTGACTCAATTTTGATTCTAATATTTGGAAACTTTTGCATAATAAAAACAACTTTAGTTAATTCTTCGACTGCCAATGGCGTAATGTCGTATTTATCGTAATCAAAGTAAATTGGTTTTACATCTACTTTCTCTACTCCTTTTTTCTTCACAACCAAATCGTCATAATTGCTAAGTTCGAAGTTTACATCTTTGATTTCTCCATCGTTTTCCAAAGTGGTTTCTACAGTTTTTTCATCGCTGCTGTAATTTGGTTTTGCCGCTATCATTTTTACCATTTTACCACAAGGAACTACTACCGCATATTTCCCTTCATAATTTGTTTTGGTTTCGCCTAATACTTCACTATAAGAGTTGTAGGCCAAAATAGAAACATCTGTAAGTGGTAATCTCGTTTTACGATCGATTGCCATACCAGAAATACTTTGATTGCAAACTGGTTTTCCTTTTACAAAAGAATAGATATCATCATCTCCTTTTCCTCCGGCTCTGTTGGATGAAAAATATCCGTACGAATCTGTACTGTCAATTATAAAAGTAAAATCATCTTTGTTACTGTTTACCGGTTCTCCCAAATTTACAGGACTAGAAAAACTTCCGTCGGCCAAAAGATTACTTTCGTAAATATCTAAATCGCCATAACCATAATGACCGTCTGATGAGAAATAAAGTTTCCCATTTCGGAAATAAGGAAAAAGATCATTGCCAATAGTATTAATTTTTGATCCCAGATTCACCGGAGAACTCATCGTTCCGTCGGCTGCAATTTTTACATAATACAAATCGGTTTCACCAAATCCTCCTGGCATATCTGATGCAAAGAAAAGCCACTGACCGTCTTCACTTAAAGAAGGATGTCCTACAGAATAATCGTTGTTATCAAAGAAAACTGTTTTCGGATTCTCTAGTTTATTATTTACAATATCGCCTTTGATTATCTGAAAATTATTGGTTTTTGTTTCATCTATAACCAACTTATTCTTTTTAACGATGTTTGTTGAATAGTACATTGTTTTTCCACTGGCATCAAAAGAAGCTGTTGCTTCATGATATTTGGTCATTACATTAGGAAGAAACAAGCCTTCGTTAAACAAACTTCCATCTGCTGGATTTCTTTCTGCTAAATACAGATTCAGAAAAGGCTGATTGTTCCAGGTATACAATTTCTCGCTAAATTTTGTTGTATCTCTGGCAGATGTAAAAACAACTTTGTCCTGAAAAAATGTAGCTCCAAAATCAGATTTACTGGTATTGATATCAAGATTCTTAATTTTATAAAGCGATTTTGCTTTAGACAAGCTATCCATTGTTTTTTTCTGGGCAACATATCTGTTTACTTCGTTTTGATCTCCTTTTTTGGTAAGATACTCTTTTGTCATTTTATCTGCTATGTCATAATCCATAACGCCTTTTAGCGACTGAATATAACGTAAGTAGTAAATATCGGTTAAATTATTGTCCTGAACTTCGTATAGCTTTTTATACCATTTAAGTGCATTTCTGGAATCTGATATAAAATAATACGAGTCGGCTGCATTCTTTAACGTTTGTGCTGACGGATTTTTGATGTTCTGCAAGCATTCTTCATAAGCCTTTGAAGCCTCTACGTAAGAATAATTTCTAAACAGAGCATCCGCCTTTTTTAAATTAGTCTTTTGAGCAAAACTAAACGTAATGCTCAAGACTAAACTTAGGATATATAATTTTTTCATAGGTTTTAAATTTAGAAGAATCGAGGAGATTTAATTTTACTTTCACCCTTATTGAATTGATAGCGCAGAATGATTTCATGCGTTCCGTCATTGTATTTATTAAGATCACTTACGGTATAATCGAAAGCGTATCCTACATAAAAACTTTTGGATATTTGAAAACCTGCCAGTATGCTTACAGAATCATCTGTTCTGTAAGATGCACCAATTACAAATTTTTCAGCAATCATAAAATTCGCCGAGATATCTGCAGTAAGCGGGGCTCCACTAACTGCTTTTACTAAAAATGCCGGTTTGAATTTTAAATTCGGATTCAAATCAAAAACGTATCCTCCCATCAAATAATAATGCAAACGATCATAGTCTACAGATTCCTGAACATCATCATAATAATTGCTTTGGATAAAACTCGGGATAGATGCTCCTACATACCATTTATCGGTATAATAGTAAACCCCCGCTCCGACAGCTAATTTTGCCTGATTATCAATATTCTGATTCAACAATACATCATTTGGATCGTAATATCTTCCTTTTGACCAATCGACGTTTAACATTCTTACTCCGGCTTTTATACCGAAAGCTAATCTTTGTTCATATCCCAAAGGAATTGAATAAGCGAAGTTTCCGTCAAGGTAAAGTTCATTTGAAGGACCAATTTTGTCATTTACAACACTTAATCCTAAACCTATATTTTCATTACGAAGCGGCGACTGAACAGAGAATGATTGTGTTTCTGGTGCCCCGGAAATTCCAACCCATTGCGAACGGAATAAAACTGCTGCTTCTAATGTGCCGGCAGACCCAGCATAAGCTGGATTTACCGCCATTGTGTTGTACATATACTGCGTGTACTCCGGATCTTGTTGCGCATTTGCACAAAATGTGATAAAAGAACATATTAAGACGAAATATGTTTCTAATGATTTTATATATAGTTTCATAACGATACTTATTTAGTTTAATTAATTAGATGATTAACCTAGTTGCTTATCTCATAATAGATAACCATCCTTTTTTAACCGTTCCGTTTCCAATGTCTATCACATAAAAATAAGTACCTGTTGGCAACATATCTCCTCTATTAATTACTCCAGATACATTGGCAGTTCCGTTCCAATCATTTTCATAATTTTGTTTGCTATATACTAAAGCTCCATATCTGTTGTATACTTTCAACTCATTATTTGGATATGATTCAATACAGTCAATTCTAAACAGATCGTTTGAGCCATCGTTGTTTGGTGTGAACTCATTATATACTGTAAGACAAACCGGCTCAACAGAAACAGAAGCTGAGTTATTTGCTGCATCAACATCTAAAGGAGTTGAAATTTCAATAGTGGCAACATTTAAATAATCACCGGCTGGCAATACCTCAGCAACAATTGTTAACACGACACTTTGACCTGCATTTAGAGTTGGAATTGTCCAAAGCTGAGTGGCAGGATCATATACACCTGCTGTTGTGCTGGCGCTAACTAAGTCGTATCCGCTAGGTAATAAATCGCTTACTATAGTATTGATGAAGTTCCCTTCTCCAACATTATTTACTGTTACCGTAAATACAATCTGTTCTCCAAAATTCGGAGTAGGATTACTCACTGTGTTTGTGATGGTTAAATCAGAACAAGTTGCCACTGTAACATTCAGTGTTTTTGTTGTGGTTTCATCACAAGAATTAATGTAAGTAACTGATATTGTACCCGGTCCAACGTCTGACCATGAAACTGTTACATTTCCGTCGGCAGTTCCGCCTCCTGAAACAATTGTTCCGTTTGTAATTGACCAAACATAATTTGATTTACCATTTGCAACTGAATATGTTACTCCCTGGAAAACACATGGTGTATCATCACTGGTTGTAATAGGAACTAAAGCATCGTTTTCGAAGTTTATTGTTACTCCTAATCTTGTAGCGCTTTCACAACCATTTGTCGTGTTGTTAAGAGCTCCTGCATAATAAGTTGTAGCTGTAAGTTGTGTATTTGCTGCCAGTGGAGTTCCACCTGTTGCAGAAGAATACCAAACTACATTACTTTCGTTTACTAAGATATTAGCAAGTGTTGGCAATTTTGATAAACAGAATGTTTGTGCTGTTCTTGGTGTTGTTATAACTCCTGGTGTATTTACAGTTACTGCAACTGCTAAACGTACCGGATTTTCACAACCTGAAGCACTTGAAACAGCTCCATAATAAGTACCGTTTGCTAAGGCTGTCGTTGCAGGAAGCGCTGTTCCGCCAGTAGCTGTATTATACCAAACTACATTTGCTTCGTTTACCTGAATATTCGCTACAGTTGGCGCATTTAACGAACAGAAATCTTGTGTTGCATCTGTTGTCGTTGGTGTTGCAGCCGGATCTGAAACTGTTACTGTTACTTGTAAACGAGTTGCGCTTTCACATCCAGAAACAGGATCTACAATATTTCCATAATAAATTCCAGATGTTAATGCTGTTGTTGCAGGAATTGCTGTTCCGCCAGTAGCACTGCTAAACCAGCTTACTCCGCTTTCATTTACCTGAATACTTGCAACAGTTGGTGCAGCAGTTGAACAGAAGTTTTGTGCTGTACTATTTGTTGTTGGATTCGGTGCGTTACCAAGAGTAATCGTAACTTTTAGTCTAATACTGCTTTCGCAACCTGTTACGGCATCTTTTAATGCTGCAAAATAGTCTCCATTTGCCAAAGCAGTTGTCGAAGCAATTGCAGTTCCGCCAGTTGCTGCACTATACCAAACTACATTACTTTCGTTTACTTGTATATTAGCAACAGTTGGATTAGCTGCTGAACAGAAAACCTGCGCATTAGATGTTGTGGTTGGTGTTCCCGGATCACTAACATTTATCGTTACTGATAATCTTACCGCGCTTTCGCATCCTGAAACAGGATCTTTGATTACTGCAAAATAAGTTCCACTTGTTAGTACTGTTGTTGAAGCAATTACATTTCCTCCTGTCAAAGCATCATACCAAACGATATTAGCCTGATTAAACTGTACACTTGCAAATGTTGGTGCATTTACCAAACAGAAGTTTTGAGTTCCTCCTGTTACCAAAGTTGGTGTACCAGGATCAGTCACACTGATAGTGATTGCCAATCTAACATTACTTTCACAACCTGTTACCGGATCTTTTATCGCTGCATAATAGGTTCCTGTTGCTAATGTTGCTGTTGAAGGAATTAAATTTCCTCCAGTTAAAGCATCGTACCAAACAATATTTGTTGCAGGACTTACGTCGATACTTGCTACTGTTGGCGTATCTGCTAAACAGAAGTCTTGTGAAGTTTTAGTAATTACCGGCGTTCCTGGATCGGTTACGCTGATCGTGATTGCTAATCTAACATTGCTTTCACAACCTGTTACCGGATCTTTTATCGCTGCGTAATACGTTCCTGTTGTCAATGCAGTTGTTGACGGAATTAAGTTTCCTCCAGTTAAAGCATCGTACCAAACGATATTTGTTGCTGGACTTACGTCGATGCTTGCGAATGTTGGTGCATCAACTAAACAGAAATCTTGCGTTGTTTTAGTAATTACTGGCGTTCCAGGATCAGTTACACTAATAGTGATTGCTAATCTAACATTGCTTTCACAACCTGTTACCGGATCTTTTATCGCTGCATAATACGTTCCGCTTGTTAATGCGGTAGCAGATGGAATCAAGTTTCCTCCAGTTAAAGCATCGTACCAAACGATATTTGTTGCTGGACTTACGTCGATGCTTGCGAATGTTGGTGCATCTACTAAACATAGATCTTGAGATGTTTTAGTAATTACTGGCGTTCCAGGATCAGTCACACTGATAGTGATTGCCAATCTAACATTACTTTCACAACCTGTTACCGGATCTTTTATCGCTGCATAATACGTTCCGCTTGTTAATGCGGTAGCAGATGGAATCAAGTTTCCTCCAGTTAAAGCATCGTACCAAACGATATTTGTTGCTGGACTTACGTC
>NZ_JAGYWA010000002.1:193261-431362 GCF_018383905.1 Flavobacterium branchiicola | reverse complement strand
ACTTTCACAACCTGTTACCGGATCTTTTATCGCTGCATAATACGTTCCGCTTGTTAATGCGGTAGCAGATGGAATCAAGTTTCCTCCAGTTAAAGCATCGTACCAAACGATATTTGTTGCTGGACTTACGTCGATGCTTGCGAATGTTGGTGCATCTACTAAACATAGATCTTGAGATGTTTTAGTAATTACTGGCGTTCCAGGATCAGTCACACTGATAGTGATTGCCAATCTAACATTACTTTCACAACCTGTTACCGGATCTTTTATCGCTGCGTAATACGTTCCTGTTGTCAATGCAGTTGTTGACGGAATTAAATTTCCTCCCGTTAAAGCATCGTACCAAACGATATTTGTTGCTGGACTTACGTCGATGCTGGCAAATGTTGGCGCATCTACTAAACAGAAATCTTGTGAAGTTTTAGTAATTACCGGCGTCCCAGGATCTGTCACGCTGATCGTGATTGCTAATCTAACATTACTTTCGCAACCTGTTACCGGATCTTTAATTGCTGCATAATACGTTCCAGTTGTTAAGGCTGTCGTAGAAGCAATTAAATTTCCTCCAGTTAAAGCATCATACCAAACAATATTTGTAGCCGGACTTACGTCGATGCTGGCAAATGTTGGTGCATTTACCAAACAGAAATCTTGTGCTGTTTTGGTAATTACCGGTGTTCCAGGATCAGTTACACTAATAGTGATTGCCAATCTAACATTACTTTCACAACCTGTTACCGGATCTTTAATCGCTGCGTAATAGGTTCCTGTCGTCAATGCTGTTGTTGACGGAATTAAATTCCCTCCACTTAAAGCATCATACCAAACAATATTTGTAGCAGGACTTACATCGATGCTTGCAAATGTTGGCGCATCTACCAAGCACAAATCTTGTGATGTTTTGGTAATTACTGGCGTTCCAGGATCAGTTACGCTAATAGTAATTGCCAATCTAACATTACTTTCGCAAGTAGTTGTAGGATCTTTTATCGCTGCATAATAGGTTCCTGTTGTCAATGCTGTAGTAGCAGGAATTAAGTTTCCTCCAGTTAAAGCATCATACCAAACAATATTTGTTGCTGGACTTACGTCGATACTGGCAAATGTTGGAGCATCAACTAAACAGAAATCTTGTGCTGTTTTGGTAATTACTGGCGTTCCAGGATCTGTTACGCTGATAGTGATTGCTAATCTAACATTGCTTTCGCAACCTGTTACCGGATCTTTAATTGCTGCATAATACGATCCTGTTGTTAAGGCTGTAGTTGAAGGAATAAGGTTTCCTCCAGTTAAAGCATCGTACCAAACAATATTTGTTGCTGGACTTACGTCGATACTGGCAAATGTTGGCGCATCTACTAAACAGAAATCTTGCGTTGTTTTGGTAATTACCGGCGTTCCAGGATCGGTTACGCTGATAGTAATTGCTAATCTAACATTACTTTCGCAAGTAGTTGTTGGATCTTTTATCGCTGCGTAATAGGTTCCTGTTGTTAATGCTGTTGCTGACGGAATTAAATTCCCTCCAGTTAAAGCATCATACCAAACAATATTTGTTGCAGGACTTACGTCGATGCTAGCAAAAGTTGGTGCATTTACTAAACAAAAATCTTGTGAAGTTTTTGTAATTACTGGCGTTCCAGGGTCTGTTACGCTGATAGTGATTGCTAATCTAACATTGCTTTCGCAACCTGTTACCGGATCTTTTATCGCTGCATAATACGTTCCTGTTGTTAATGCTGTTGCTGACGGAATTAAATTTCCTCCAGTTAAAGCATCGTACCAAACAATATTTGTTGCAGGACTTACGTCGATACTGGCAAATGTTGGAGCATCTACTAAACAGAAATCTTGAGATGTTTTAGTAATTACTGGCGTTCCAGGATCTGTAACACTGATAGTGATAGCCAATCTAACATTGCTTTCGCAAGTAGTTGTTGGATCTTTAATCGCTGCGTAATACGTTCCACTTGTTAATGCTGTTGCTGACGGAATTAAATTCCCTCCAGTTAAAGCATCGTACCAAACAATATTTGTTGCAGGACTTACGTCGATGCTTGCGAATGTTGGAGCATCTACTAAACAAAAATCTTGTGAAGTTTTAGTAATTACTGGTGTTCCAGGATCGCTTACCGTCACTGTTACAACAGATCTTAAAGAGCTTTCGCAACCTGCAGCATCTTTTATTGCTCCATAATAAGTTCCTGTTGCTAATGCAGTTGTTGGATCTAATGCAGTTCCTCCGCTTGCAGCTATATACCAAACTACATTTGCTTCATTAACCTGAAGATCTGCAACAGTTGGTGCATTTACTAAACAGAAATTTTGAGTATAAGTTGTAGAAGTAGGCGTTGGAGGATCATTAACAATTACTGTAACTGATTTTAACTCTCCATTTTTATTTTGACATGTATTGTCGCTTGCCACCGCTACATAATACGTAATAGGGCTCATTGCAGTTGTTAAACCAGTAGCTGTTAAAGCTCCTGAACTACTAATTGCATAGGTTACACCACCAATTATTCCGTTTGAAATAGGTTGTGTTTTATTGGCATCCAAATACCAAAAGAATACCGGATTTACCAAAGTACTTGTCGGAGTTAATACCGCATTTGTATCATGACAAATTGTAGCATTGTCTACCACAATATCTGTAATTAATGAACTTGGTAAAATTGTAAATGTAACTTGTTTTCTGTCTGCTGGTGCAGTTTCACAAAATACATCAGAACGAACTCCAACATAATACGTGTAAGTACCAGGAGTTAATCCGGTTAAGATTAATTTTGAAGTTGTTTCTCCAACTACTAAATTACTTGTTGTTCCATCAAAACTATACCAGGAGTATACTGGGTTTGTAAGTACTGGCGTACCACTTAATACAGCATCCAAAGTTACCTGACCAGTTTCTGCACAAATAATAGTACTGTTTCCTCCGTTTATGGTAACACTTGCGATTGCAGCTGCCGGAGTCGTTGCTGTAACAACCACGGTTACTAACCCTCTTTCTAAAGCTGCACAACCGTAACGAATTGGCTGAACATAAAATTTATAAGTTCCTGCAGCTAGTGTAGCCGGAAGCGAATAAGTCTGACCACTCGCTACCACATTTCCTCCTGTAGGTGAATCGTACCAAATATAATCTGCACATGATTTTGGCGGAACTTTGAGTGTTATATCTGTTCCGGGGCAGACCGTTATTTTATTAGTCGGATCGGCACCTATTACCTGCGTATTTGTTGTACGATCTATTGTATGAACTCTAAGCTGATCTAAAACACTTGCAACTCCTCCTAAACTAATTACAACTTTGTCGTAAGGTTCAGTTTGAGGTGCAATAAGTGTCATTGCCATTGTATCTGCCGAAAGCAGTTTTAAAGTCAATAAACTACTTGTATTTTGTATTGGAGCTCCAACAGCAATATTTCCTGAATAAAGCTGAACGCTGAAGCCTGTAAGTAAATTTAGATTTAAAATCGTTCCAGGTTTTGAAATCACAATTCTAAGCGTGTCTCCAACCATAGATGGTGTTCTAAATTTTGCTGTAAGTTGTGCTGCAGCAAGTACTCCTACTGCATTAAACATTGTAGCATAAGTAGATACATCTCCATCAGCTACATTCCAGGCATTAGAAACCCCTACAGTAGAAGTTAATACACCAAGACCTAAATCTTTTACTCCATAAAAAACATCTTCAATATCTCCTTGTCCGCAAGCAATTTGATTTACTTGTTTTTGATAATGAGCATCATAAACATTTACATTCTGTGCAACACTCAAAATTGAGCCTAATTGTACGCGGATACCATCATAATCCTGAGGTCCGGAATTATTAGAAGGAACAAAGGTAAATTCAAATGAATTTTGACCCGGCAATAAATTCAATAATGCCCCTGATACCGGTTGCAATGTTCCAATATCAATTGGGTTATTCAATCCATTACGTTTAGTCCCTACAACGGTAATACTTTGTCCTACCGCAACTGCACTATATTCTAAACCAAGTTTCACTGTTACCGGTGTTCCTTTAGGTATAGTAGTTGGCCATTGCAGATTTTGCCATGTAGTTCCAATGCCTAAAAGTCCTAATCCTGTAGTTATTGTAGAATAAGTACTTGGATCACCATCTGCACCCAAAGGTCCATTTGATACTCCACCTGTAATAACTGATGACCATGACTGAGTATTAGCATAAACTCTTTCAAATAATGAATCACAAGTTGCAGGATCAATAACGCTGATCGTTACGGTCTGGCTGGTAGTACAATTTCCGATACTTGCAATTACTGTATAGGTATAAGTCCCAACAGTATTTAAAATACCTGTGTTGTTCGAAGGCAAAACATTCCCTTGCGGGTCGTACCATGTTATAGTTCCATTTGATGTTGCGCTTAATGCTACCGAAGTTCCTTTTGTAACTGCTATCGAACTTGTTACGCCTGTTAAGGTTGGTAAAGGATTAACTGTTACTGCAACTGGTAATTTAGCCGAAGGACAAGCAACGCCAGCTGTCTGAGCCTGAATAAAATAATTACCATTACCCAAAATATTTGTTGCAGCCTGATCCGTTATTGGATTACCTGCTGAATCAAAGAAGGTATAAGTAGTATTTCCAGAAGTATCAAAATTTGTAATCGCATCTCTTAAACTTGCTTTTGCACAAGCTACTAATGAAGATGTAACGGTTAAATCCGAAGCTGCCGGATAATTAACCACAACTGGCTGTAATGACCCGTTCGGGCTCTCACAAGTTCCGCCATTAAGTACTGACACATAATAGGTATAAGGAGCATTACCAGAAGTAAGACCACTTATGGTTAACGCACCAGTTACAGGATCTTTAGAATAAGTAACACCTGCTACTGTTCCGTTTGTAAGCTCCTGAGTTTTATTTTGATCTGTATAATATTTGAAAGTTGCTCCCGTTAAAGCAGATGTTGGAGCCAAAACCACACCTCCTGCACAAGAAGCTGTCAAAGGAGTAGTAATTGTAATATCTGAAGCTGTAGGGATTGCTAAAACATTTATCGCTACAGCCTGACGGGCACTGTTAATACAGCTTCCGCGGCTTGCCTCCAAATAATAAGTTGTATTAGCTGTTAATGCAACTGTAGGATTAACAGACACTGGGTTTCCGCCTGTTGGAGCATCAAACCATGCAAAAGTTTGCGTTTGTGTTCCTGGAGCAGTAGCAGTTAACGTAGCTGTTCCCCCTGCACAAATAGGTGCTGATGCTCCTGTTATTGTTGCATTTGGGAATCTGTAAGAAGCTTGATAAATTTCTAAACTTGCTAATACACTTGCTAATCCATTTAATTGAACCCTAACGCTTGTAAAAGCTCCTGCCGCAACAAAACTTGCTTTAAAACGATTTCCAGTTAATATCTGAACATTTAAAAGCGAACTGATAGCAGACAAATCAGCATTAGGTGTACCTCCATTAAAACTTTGCAAAGTAATATTAGACAAAGCGCTGATGTCAAGAAGACCTACAGGAATTCCTAATTCTACATCTATAATATCATCCTTCTGACCACCTGTTGGAGGAAAAGTTAATACTTGTTCAATATGATCATTCAACAAGCCTAAAGGGATTGACAAAGTAGCGGCTGTATTATTATTTCCATCTACAGAAGCACCATCGGTAGTTGAAGTACAAGTCAAACATCCTGTTGTCCCTCCTTTAGTAGTGACTTGTGCATCTGCTAATAAGCAATTACTAACTGCATTTATAACCGTAACCGTAATAACTGCTCTTGTACTGCTTGGACAATCTGTTGTTAAATCTCTTGCTTCAACATAAAATGTTTTATTTGCCGTTAAAACCGGACTAGGCGTGTAAGTACTTCCTGTAGCTAACGAAGTTCCTCCCGTTGCAACATCATACCATGTATAAGTAAATCCAGGAGTATTTGTAACGGCCAGCATTACACTTTGTCCAGATTGAATGGTTACATTTGATAATACAGGAACTGGTGCCGCTGGTCTCGCATTTACATTAACAGTAGTTGCAGTACGTGTAGGACTTGTACAAGTACCAATTACTGCCTCTATATAATATGTTTTACTGGCAGTTAAATTTGGAGTTGCATAAATTTCACCTGTAAATACTAAATTCCCTCCTGTTGCCGCATCATACCAATTGTAAGTTGTACCTGCAACCGGCGACTGAATAGTTATAGTCGTGGCGTCTCCACTGCATAAATTTAAAGGGCTGGCAACAACTGTTCCCGGTGCCAGAGGATTGTCTACAGTAACTATTACTGGATTTCTTTCACTATTAACACAACCATTACGTGTAAGTTCTGTATAAAAAGTAGTTGTTGTATTTAAAACCGGAGTTGTATAAGCAGCTGTAGAAACTAACAAGTTTCCTCCAGTTAAAGCATCATACCATTTAACCGTTTCACCAACTGCTAAATTGGCGGTCAAAGTTGTGGTTTGTCCCGCACAGATTACTTTATTGCCTGTAACGGTTGGCGCTTTATATCTGTATGTTGCCTGATAAATATCTAAATTAGTAAGCAGGGTTAATACACCGCCCAATCTAATTTCAATGCGGTCAAAAGTTCCACCAGCTTCTATACTAGCCTTGAATCGATTTCCGGATAATACTTGTAAAGTAACTAATGAGTTGTTTATAAAAACCCTGTCACCATTATAAGTTGATCCGTTATAGGTAGCCAGACTTACTGCACCAAGTAAAGCAACATCTGCAATTCCACCAGGTAAAGCCAATTCAACATCGATGATGTCGCCTGCTTTCCCTGGATTATTAAACTGTAATGTTTGCTGAATCCATCCATTTACCACCCCTGCCGGCAACGTAATTCTTGCAAAAGTTGCAGGATTACCGTCTACCGAATTATTTGGATTTGTAGTAGAACAAAGTAAACAAATACCGAATTGAGCCGTTTGCTGACTATTTGCTTCTAAACAAGTTCCCAAAGGATTTGCAGAAACATTTACTGTCACCGATACTCTCGAAGCGCTAACGCATCCTGCAACACTATTACGGGATTCTATATAATAGGTTTTAGTAGCCGTTAAAATAGGAGTTGTAAAAGTATTGGAATCTCCCAATAATTTAGTTCCTCCAGTAGGTACATCATACCAGTCTAAAACAACTCCAGCTTCAGCTGTTGAAGCACTTAAGGTTGCATTTTGTCCTGATAAAATAGATACACTTTGTGTTAATACCGTTGCTGGTCCGGGAACCGGAGTTGAGGTAACACTTACTTTAGTACGAGCCGATTTACATAAGCCAATTGAAGCCTCTACATAAAAATCAGTTACACCTACCGGGACGGTTGGTGTATAACTAGTATTTGTACTTAACGCAGATCCTCCTGTTGCCACATTAAACCACGAATAAGTAGTTCCGGGAACCGGATTTATAACAGAAAGCGTAGTTGCCTGCGTTGCTCCCGTAGAACAAATTGAAGTTCCGGTCGTGCTTATTGTAGGCTGTATAGGTTCTATAACATTTATAGTTACAGGTAGTCGTGAATCACTTTCGCAACCCGGGTTTCTCGAAGTACTTATATAATAAGTTGTAGTAGCCGTTAAAGCCGGCGTTGTATAAGTAGCAGAAGTGGAAAGCGCTGTAGTAGCTGTTGGAGTATCATACCATGCAATAGTTGTACCTGTAGCCACAGTAGCCGAAAGTGCTACAGATTGCCCAAAGCAAACAGATTGTGTTTCCCCTCCTGCAATAGTTGGTTTTGCAAATTGCAAACGCACATCATAAATTCTTAAATTAACCAAGCCGGACAAAAGTCCTCCTGATTGAATTTGTACCTGATTGGCATCTCCCGGTAATGTATACTTTATTACTGCAACATTTCCACCTGATAATAATTGGAGATTAAGTATCGGATTATTTATGGCAACTGCCGAACCAACATCCGCTGCTCCGTTTTTTGCCTGAATCGTGGCGTTTGCTAATAAACCAACATCCAGTAGTCCATTACCTTCACCCAGATAGATCACTATTTGATCTCCGGCTTTTGCCGTCTGGTTAAAATGTAATGTCTCCTGAGCAAAACAACCTACACCTAGCACATTTGTAATAGATGCATAAGTTGCCAGGCTGGAATCGAATGCATTGCCTGGGTTCGTTACACTCATGCCTACACATAAAAGACCACCAGTACTATTAGTCTGTGAGTCTGGTCGGCAAAAAGTTTGTGCAAAGTTTTTATTGCAAAAAAGCAACAAAAACAACAAACCAAATAATCTCTTCTTTAGGATGAGATCATAAAAAGTAATTTTTTTTTTCATAATTTGGAAGATTAGAAAATGGACAATAAAATACCTGTTGCGATAAGCACGTATGCTTAGGCAATTCAAAAAATCGTTAATAATCAACTACTTAAAATAGAATTTAAAATCTTATCGACTAAGAATTTAAATCATATTTCTTCAAAAAAATTCATGGTGCATTGCGTCTACTATTAAGTAAACTAAAGAGCATTTTACCTAAATTAGGTACAAAACGCCCGGAAACTTTTAGGGAATACAGATCTTAATCAGTCTTCCATACGGAGTGATTTAATGGTGGCCTAATTTTCATACACGAAAATTTAAGTTAAGCTAAACAGGGGGAAAAACACTATAAATATATTGGGTATTTCAATATTCAAAGAAAGTTGATTAGGCAATCTGTGAACTTGTTTTTTATTTTGAAATAGTCATGTAAGTCAAAATAATTGAAATACGATTTTTAATAATTACTGCTATCCTTAATTAATAATTATTAGACATGAAAAAGTTTTTCATTTGCACAATCGCCGACTGGGCTTAGCAAATAAAAAACAAATATAATTTTGACTTTCGTGAAACAAGTCTGCTATAGAAACAAAATTTACTTTCGTAGCAAATTTTAAAAAAGCAAAAAATAAAGTTAAAATAATTTGAACGCTTAATACAAACTTAATTATTAGAGTAGTTGTCAATTCCATATGCAAACTAATTTAAGTTAATTAATAAACCTTATTCTTTTCTAAGACATTTTTTATTCTTAAAGATTAAACAAAACTGACTCTTAATTTGTTTTTAGAAAAAACGCAAAGTATTTTGTTTAACATTTTCCTATCCTAAAATTAAGCAAAAGAAAAATATAAAACAAACAAAATATTATTATTATTTTAAGACACTTGTGGCTAAAAGAGAGTGAAAACAGCTATTTTATAGGAAAAGACAGCTATATATCGCAAAAAAAGCTGTTTTATGAGTCAAGTTAAAAATAAAATATTTAACAGTTAAATTTAAAAATATAGTAATTATACTACACAATACTCAATTTCAATCGTTTTAAATTTAACAACATTAGAAAAATAGAGATAAAACCTACATTTTAAACTTAAATATCTTAAAATTTTAAGTAAATGGGAAAAAACACGTAAAAATACGGGGCAAACGAAAAATAAAAGATTAAACAAACGTTAAAAAAATAAAGAAAAGACAAACAATTTAAAGCAATATTGTTTATCCTTTCTTCACTAGTTAAAGCAGAACTAAGACTCGATTATAGTATTAATTTGCTTAAACAACAGTCCGTCGCTTAAAAAAGCACCTTGTTGAATTAATTCAAATATAGAAGCATTTCTATCTTCCGTAAACACCTTCTTCCCTACTTTCATTTCAATGTTCTCCGTAAACATATTATCACTCAACCATTGCAAACCTTCTTTAGATAAAAAATCAGTTTCCTGAATCAAAGACTTCAACACTATAGATTGCACATGCGTATCAAAACACTGAAATAAAAAGATATGATTTCTTGAAAAATGCTCTAAATATTCTGCTCTGGACAAAACGCCTTCCCAAATCAAATCTGAAAAGACATCCAGTTCCTGCTCAGCAACCTCTGGTTTGTTTATTTTAAGTGAATCCCATTCAGCCTTATCAATTGCCTGCGTAGCTAAAAAGCTGGCAAATTCTGCATGCAATTCATCAAATTGCTCCTTAGTTAATCTTGCGTATTTCATTTTGTTTGTTTTTATATTTAAACACTTGTAAAGAACTAATAACATTTTTACGACATTATTATGCATAAAAAAAGCCCCCGCAAATGCGAGGGCAAATTTATCACTTTTTTTGCTTTACTAAAAAATGTATCTAAGACCAAATTGAGCTTGCCATCTTGAAGTCAAACTAGCATCATAGCTGTACGTTTTAGTCTGAGTACCATTAAAGGTATAAGTAGGCACATTTCCTGCCACTGTAACCCCAATAGGCTGAACACTGGTAGGAACTTGCACAACTCCCCAATCAGAGTTTATAAGATTTCCAAAGTTTAAAACATCAATACTAAACTGGATTGTATTTTTCTTCTCTGAAGCCGATGAAATTTTAAAATTATAATCCTGCATTACTTTAAGATCGCATCTTCCTCTCCATGGCGATATTGCCCCATAACGCTCTGCGTATTGCCCTCTTTTGTTTTTCATATAATCATCCTGCGCAATAAATTTATCAAAAGCCTCAGCTTGTCCCGCACCGCTAAAATTCATCTGACCGATTTCTGCTGTTGTCGGAATATAAATCAAATCATTAACAGAAGAACCATCTCCATTAATATCACCTCCGTATGTATAATTATAACGTCCTCCCTGAGCATATTCAAAAAAAGCAGAAACAGTAGTTGCCCATTTGTCCTTTCCGTATTTCCATTTTTTAGAACCAACTGCTATAAAACGATGATTATCTCCATATTTAGAATTTGAAAGCACATCATTATTCACATTACCTAAAGCCGGATTAAAAGCAAAAGCATCTCCTGTTATCTCAGCTTCAATAGAGTTTACGTCTTTTGATTTTAAATAATTATAAGCAACACTTGCATACAAACCATTTTCAAAAGTTTTCTGTAATTTAATCGTCGCATTAAAAGCACTTCCTTTATCTGAATTTGTCATTACATAAGCATTATTTGCACCATGATCCGCTGCAGTATAAATCAATCTGTCATCTACACCTGCCAATGTTCCTGTTGGAGGTTTTAATCCCCAGTTTTGCACATGTACCGCATTAATATCTTTATTATAAGACAAATCAAGAGTTACAATATAATTACCTTCAAATCGATGATCGTACCCTAAACTAGTTCTCCAAACCTGAGGCCATTTATAATCCGGATCCATAATTTGCAAGAAGCTATCATCTGCACCACTTACCTGATTACCTAACCAAACAAACGGAATTCTACCGGTAAAAATTCCAGACCCTCCGCGAAGTTGCGAGGTTGCATCACCTTTTACATCCCAGTTGAAACCAATTCTTGGAGACCAAAGAATCCTGTCACTAGGCAAATCTGTCGAAATTAATTTAACTGCCTGCCCAGTTTGCGGATCATAATAATCAATACTATTATCTCTACCTGATCCACCATTATCTGTATCAATATATTTCTGAATCAAATCTGCAGTATTAAAATACAAAGGCTTATCAATTCTTAAACCTAACGATAATTTAAAATCATCACTAAGACGTATGTCATCCTGTGCATAAAAAGCCAATTGTCCCACGTTTAACTCAGCAAGTTTCCAACCTCCATCAGAACCCACCGCAAACTGACTTTTAGAATTATTAGTATCCTGGGCGTATTGAAGATTTTGAGCGATAATACTAGTAGCAAAAGGTTTAGCAGCATCATTCAAAAAATCTTGTGTTGTAAAATAAGGCGTAAAGAAAGTACCTGCATATCCATTTGGATTGCCGAAATTATCATACCCTGCTAAATTGAAAGAATTTTTGAAAGCAAATTTTTCGAAAGATCCTCCAAAAGTAAAAGCATGTTTACCAACCGTATAAGACAAGTTATTGGTAATCTGAATTACTTTTTGATCAAGTGTATTATTGATAGAAAAAGGTTCGTGCCCAGCAATAATATAATTAGAACCCGCACCATCCTGAATATTAATTACCGGAGCCGGAGTAGAAAACGGTCTTCTGTAATCATTAAAATGAGTATAACCCGCTTGAAGTTTGTTAGAAACCGATTCACTGAACTTTGAATTTAATTCTAATAAAACCGAATTCAACTTGTTATTAATCTGATATCCTGAATTCTGAAATTGCAAGATTGAAGCATTTGGACCTCTAAAACCTAGCGCAGTCGGGTGAGCCGGTTTATCTTTTGAAGCATCCAGAAAATTATAAATAACAGCCAGTTTATGATTATCATTTATATTCCAGTCTACTTTTATAATTCCTTTACTTGAATTTGACTCATGTATAAATCCCTGATAAGCTCCGGTATTATAACCTAAATCTGCCAAAGCTTTAGAAACCGCAATCAAATCAGACTCCATAACTCTGGATTCATTAATTCCCGTTATACCGTCATTATTATTGGCCACAAAATTAGATCCAAGATCACTTCTTTTATCAATTTCAAAATTTCCAAAAACAAACAATTTATCTTTTATAATAGGCGCCCCCAAACTGAAACCAGCCTGAGTCTGCTCTAAAGTAGGTACAAATATTTTTTCCCCTTTAATTTTACTTCCTGTTAAATCCTGATTTCTGTAAAACACATAGGCAGTACCATGAAATTCATTTGTCCCCGATTTTGTAACTGCATTTACAGAAGCTCCAGTAAAACCAGATAAAGTAACATCATAAGGAGCAGTTGCCACCTGAATTTGCTCAATTGCATCTAATGATATTGGCTGAGCACCTGTTTGCCCTCCCGGAGTTGCAGCATCCAACCCAAACGGATTATTAAACACCGCACCATTTAAAGAGTAATTGTTATACTGGTCATTTCTACCTCCAAAAGAACCGCCACTTGCAGTTGGCTCCAAACGGGTAAAGTCTTCAGCAGATCTTGATATTGTTGGCAGAGCAGTTAATTCTCTTCTTCCAATAGAAGTTTCAGCACCTGTTTTTCCACTTTTAAAAATCTTATCTTTAGCAGTAACTTTTACCTCTTCCAACGCCTGGCTTTCATCAGCCAGCTGAACATCGAGAGTAAAAGGCTTTCCCAAATCAAGATAAAGATCATTATATTCCTGATTTTGAAAACCAACAAATGATACAATTACTTTATACGGACCTCCAATTCTCATATTTAAAATACTAAACCTTCCATCTTCATTGGAAATAGCAGAATATTTAGTTCCTGTTGGAGTATGTATTGCCAAAATTCCGGCACCTGGCAAAAGTTCATTACTTGAACTCTTAATAATCCCTTTAATACTCGAAGTTGTGGTTTGTCCCGTGGCAAGGGTGAGCCCAAAGACACACAGCATTAATACAAAGATTTTTTTCATTTTATTGGTTTTGAGTGAGTTATTCACCCAAAAATAGACAAAAAAAAATCACTCCGAAGAGTGATTTTTATATTTTATTAACAAGAAGTTAACAAAATGTTATTTTTCAGCTACGATTTCGTAAGCTAATTCAACGATAACATCTCTGTGTAAACGGATGCTCGCTGCATATTTTCCAGTACGTTTAACGATACCACTAGTGATGAATTTTCTATCGATAGCATTTCCAGATTTCTCTAATGCTTCAGCGATATCAATATTCGTGATAGAACCAAAAAGTTTCTCTCCACCAGCTTTTGCTGTAAGTTTAATCTCAAGAGCTTTTAAAGTTTCAGCTAATGCTTTAGCATCAGCAACAACTTTAGCTTCTTTGTGAGCTCTTTGTTTTAAATTTTCAGCTAAAACTTTTTTAGCAGAAGGAGTTGCCAAAGTAGCAAAACCTTGAGGAATTAAAAAGTTACGACCGTAACCAGGTTTTACAGATACTACATCATCTTTAAATCCTAAGTTTTGTACGTCTTGTTTTAAAATAAGTTCCATGTTGTTGTCCTTATATTTTAGAAGTTAGGTTCTGCTTTAACAGAAACCAGCGACTAGAGTTTTTAATTATTTTAATAAATCGGCCACGTATGGCATTAAAGCTAAGTGACGAGCTCTTTTTACAGCTACAGAAACTTTTCTTTGGTATTTTAATGAAGTTCCAGTTAAACGACGAGGAAGAATTTTTCCTTGCTCATTTACGAATTTCAATAAGAAATCAGCATCTTTATAATCGATGTATTTGATTCCAGATTTTTTGAAACGGCAATACTTTTTAGTTTTGTTAGTTTCAATGTTTAAAGGCGTTAAATATCTGATATCTCCGTCTTTTTTTCCTTTTGCAGATTGCTCAATTGTAGACATAATAATTACGCTTTAGTAGATTTTAATTTAGCTCTTCTTCTTTCCGCCCATGAAATAGCATGTTTATCTAAACTTACAGTTAAGAAACGCATAACTCTTTCGTCACGTCTAAATTCAGTTTCAAAAGCTACAAGAACTTCTCCAGCTACTTTGAATTCGAATAAATGGTAAAAACCACTTTTTTTGTTTTGGATTTCGTAAGCCATTTTTTTAAGACCCCAATCCTCTTTCGATACCATTTCAGCTCCTCTACTAGTAAGAAATTCTTCAAATTTCGTTACTGTTTCCTTCACCTGAACCTCAGATAAAACGGGATTTAAAATGAAAACAGTTTCATAATGATTCATAAATACAATATTTATTTGTTAAAATTGGGTGCAAAAGTAATCATTATATTTAAATATACAACACAAATTTTCTTTTATTCGTCATAATGCAAAAAATAGTCGCTCATTTTAGTTTTTTGTACAAAAAAATAATACATTTACTATTGCTATCCTGAATTTATTCTAAATTTAAATGTTATGAAACTAAACTGTGTTGTTGTAGATGATAGTTCTATACAGAGGACAATTATTGCAAAATTAGTTAATAATCACCCAGGTTTGCACTTAATCGGGGACTTTTCTAATGCAATAGAAGCAAAAAGCTGTATCTCTTTAAATAATATCGATTTAATATTTCTTGATATTGAAATGCCTGTTATCAATGGTTTTGACTTCCTTGACGGACTAAAATCAAAACCTCAAATTATATTTATCACTTCTAAAGCTGAATATGCTTTAAAAGCTTTTGATTATGATGCTACCGATTATCTGCAAAAACCAATTGCCGTTGATCGATTTAATGCTTCTGTCAAAAGGGCAATCGATATGCATTTACTTAAGAAAGAAGTTAAAGAGGAAGAAGGAGAACATATCTTCATCAAAAGCAACCTTAAAAAACTTAAAATTTTCACTGCCAAAATCAAATGGATTGAAGCTTTTGGAGATTATGTAAGGGTAGTTACTGAAGATGACAGCAATTTGGTTCTTTCAACAATGAAATCTTTCGAAAATGATTTATCGAAAGACAAATTTATTCGTGTGCACAAATCTTACATTATTAATATTGATAAGGTAGAACGATTTAATAGTAAGTTCGCTGAAATTGGAATCACCAAAATTCCGTTAAGCCGAAACAAAAAAGAGGACTTAGTTAAAGCATTATCTACATCGTCTTAATAAAAATCGACGTTCACCACAACTTTTATAGCTCTGTACTGCGCGACAGCTTCAAAACTATTCAACATTTTCTGAATAGTTTTTTTTGTATTCCCTAAATGCAGATTTTGCGGAATTTTAATCAATATAGTTCTAAGGTATTCATTCCTGATTCTGCTTATTGCCGGTTCTTCCGGTCCTAAAACTGGTATATTCAGATTCTGACTCAAAACCTGATACAACCACATCGACCCTTCTTTTAATTTTTCGAATTCACGATGTTTTAAAGTCAGTTTTATAATTCTGAAATATGGAGGATATTTATAGATTTGTCTGTCATACAATTGCTCCTTATACATACCTATATAATTATGGTCTGTAACTTGCTGAATTGTATTGTGATTTGGATTATAAGTCTGAATTACTACTTTTCCTTGTTTCTCAGATCTTCCGGCTCTTCCAGCGACTTGTGTCATCATTTGAAAACTACGCTCAAAAGCTCTGAAATCAGGATGATGCAGCATATTATCTGCATTCATAATCCCAACCAGACTTACATTATCAAAATCTAAACCTTTGGCCAGCATTTGCGTTCCGACCAAAATATCAATTTCTCTATTTTTAAAAGTATCTATGATCTTTTCAAAACCAAACTTTCCACGCGTTGTATCCTGATCCATTCTTCCGGTTTTTGCTTTCGGAAAAAGAGATAATAATTCCTGTTCGATTTGCTCCGTTCCAAAACCTTTTGTTGTTAAATCGATACTGGAACAACTGTGACAATTAGTTGGTTTTGCAATTGAATATCCACAATAATGACAACGCAGCTGATTTTTATTTTTATGAAAAGTCAAACTAACATCACATTGCTGACAATGCGGTACGTGACCACAAGTCATACATTCTATTATAGGAGAATATCCACGTCTGTTTTGAAATAAAATAACCTGTTCACCTAAAGCCAAAGCCTCGGCTATTTCTTCTATCAAAAGGTCACTAAAATGACCTGTCATTTTTTTTCTGAAATGCTTATCTTTTAAATCAACCAGAAGAACTTCGGGCATTCGAACATTTTTATAACGCTCCGTCAACGTAACCAAACCAAATTTTTCAATCTGCGTATTAAAATACGTTTCAATACTTGGAGTTGCAGAACCTAATAATACTTTGGCATTATGCAGGTTTGCCAAAACAATTGCAGCGTCGCGCGCATGATATCGCGGTGCAGGATCAGTTTGCTTAAACGTTTGCTCATGTTCTTCATCAACAATCAACAAACCTAGATCATTAAAAGGCAAAAACAAGGCCGACCTCGCTCCTATTACAATTTGAGCTTTCTCAGAATTTTCAAGTGTTTGCCTCCAAACCTCAACCCTTTCATTATTACTATATTTCGAATGAAACACAGCTACTTTATCTCCAAAATGAAGTCGTAAACGTGAAACCAACTGAGTCGTTAAAGCAATTTCCGGAAGCAAGTACAAAACCTGTCTTCCTGTTACCAGATATTCTTCTATTAATTTAATGTAGATTTCTGTTTTCCCACTTGAAGTTACGCCATGAAGCAGACAAACTTCTTTTTCTGAAAAGTTATTTTTAATCTTAGAAAATGCATTTTCCTGTGCTTCACTTAGCGTAAGTTCTTTCTCGGTCTTTTCACCATTATAAGAAACCCTGTCATGCTGTAGAAAATACTCCTCAAAAATCTCCTTTTCAATTAAAGCCTTAACAACTGATGATGTCACATTCGAAACCTCGGTAAGTTTTTTAACTGTAATTGGCTTTTTTTCCGTAGCGTTAAGCTGAAAATATGCCATTACAATTTCCTTTTGTTTATTGGCACTTTTCAATACTTCCAGTAATTCCGCCAAACCATTATCCGATTCGTATTTCGAATGTAATTTTACATATCGAATCAGTTTTGGTTTGTAGGTTTCTTTTATTTCTTCTTCTAAAACAATGATATCCTTATTCATTAATTTCTGAAGAACCGGAAGTATATTCTTCTTATTTAAAATCGAAGCGATTTCCTGAACTTTCAAGGAACTCTGATGCTGTAAGGCTTCATAAACCAAAAACTCATCATCAGAAAGCTCGCTGTCATTAACAACAACTTCAGGTTTATGCGTAACTATCGTTTCACTTTCCAGTAATAATCCACTCGGAAAAGCACCACGATAAACATCACCAATACCACACATATAATAATTTGCCAACCAAAGCCAGTGTTTAATCTGAATTTCGGTTGCAATAGGTTTCTCATCTAAGATCTGATGAATTTCTTTGGCTTCATATAATGTTGGTGCATTTTCATGAATATCCAATACAAGAGCCGTGTATATTTTACTTTTACCAAAAGGTACCGCCACCCGCATTCCTTTTTTAATGAAATGAAATTCAGCCTCAGAAACACGATATGTAAACGTTTTTGCTAAGGAAAGCGGTAAAATAACTTCGATAAAAAACATGTAGAAAATTATAAGAAAAACAAAAATTAAAGATTAGCAGATTTTGTTGCAGCAATTAATTTCTTTCAAACCAATTCTCCATTTGAATCCCATTTAAAAGTTTAAAATCTTTAGTATTATCAGTAACTAGAGTTAACTGATTTTCAATTGCAGTAACCCCAATTAAAAGATCAAATTCATCATTCATTGGTTTGCCAATTTTCCTAAGTCGTACTTTCTCTACTGCATATCTTTTAATAGATCCAAAAATTGGAATTATTGTTAGTCCTTTCAAAAAAGTATCAACTGCTTTATTTGATTTTGTTGGATCTTCGCTATTTTCAGCACCAAAACGAAGTTCAGCAACTGTAATTTCGGAAATATAACAATTTTCCAGTCCAACATCCCGAAACTTTTTATCAAGATCAAGTTTTCCCCTAAGAAAGAAAACACAAATACTAGTATCTAATAAATAACCCATTAAAAATCAATTTCCTTATTTTTAAAACTTCTATTAGCTTTAATTTCAGATACAATATCTTCTGCAGGTTTTTCTGAAGCAAATGCGCCAAATGATTTATAAAAATCATTTTCTTTGGCTTTATTACTTTTTATTGACTTTGTCAACCTTTCTATAAGTTCAATTTTATTAGAAAAACTAAGCCCCTCAAATAAATTTGAATACGATTCAAGTATATGTTTATCGGTTACTGTCATTTTCATCACTCTTTATACTGTTTCAAATATACGCATAAAAATTATTTCTTCCCTGAAGATTTCTGAGCCAGATACTCATCAACTAATTTCTGCGTATGATTTAAAGATCCTATATTACTCCAATCATCATGACCCGGAATAATATAAACTGGATTTTTACATTTTGCCTGTACTTTTTTAATCGATTTCTGCCACTCTTTTACATCGGCATCACCCAAATAACCTAAATCTGTAGCCACGGTACTTTTTACAAAACAACCTCCATATAAAATTTTCTCTTTAGCAAACCAAACCACAACATTATCCGGTGCGTGACCTTTTCCTGGATAATAAACTTCAAATTTATATTTTCCAAGTGTAAAAATGGTATCATTCGGGATTATAAATTCAGCCGTTTTTTCCTTATTCTTTTTAAGAATTTCGTCTGTTAATTTTATCGTGTAGGTTTTAATTCCTTTTTGTTTATAAAAATCCAGTCCGCCGGCACGATCTTCATGAGAATGAGTTGCAAAAGCCATTACTACATCTTTATGGTGTTTTGCTTTTATACTATCCAACAAAGGCTGAAACTGCGTTTTATCCCATGGAGCATCAAACAAAACAATACCTTTATCTGTAACCAGATACATGGCATTGGCAGAAATCAACGTTCCTTTATAATCATGAAACGTTTTATAAACATAAAAGTCACCTGTAAGATGACTTATTTGTAATGGCGAATTCTTAGATTGTCCAAAAGTATTTGAAAAAATCACTAAGAATAAAACTATCGAAGCTAATTTTCGCATTTATATTTTAATTAGTTTTTTACGCGTGTCCAGTATTGAGTTCTTCCCATTAAAGAGATTCCAACATATCCACGAAGTTTCAATTTATCTGCAGAATCTAAAGTGATATAACATTTGTATTTTTTACCATTTGTTGGGTCAAGAATAGTTCCGTCGTTGTATTCGCTTCCGTCTTTTTTAAGACCATTGATGATAACCATTCCTAAAATTGGTTTGTTTTTCTCTGCACCGTCACATTTAGTACAAACATCTTTTTTGTGGCTCTCACGAAGTATTTCTACTACTTTACCATAAATTTTTCCAGACTTTTCATAAACCTCTACAATAGATTTTGCTTCACCTGTTTCATCATCTATTGTTTTCCATTTGCCAACAACACTTTGCGCCTGCATTGTCATGGCGAAGAAAAAAACGCCAATAGTTAACATCCAATTTTTCATATTATTTATTTTTTTTTTGTTTTAATTTTCTGATAGTAGCATTCAGTTCGAACCCCAAAAGCAGAATCATACAGTTTATCCAAATGTAGAACATTAGAATTAATAATGTACCAATTGAACCATAAAGTTCGTTATATTTTGAGAATTTTATAACCCAAATCCCAAAAAAGAACGAAGATATAACAATTAAGATGGTCGTAAAAACAGATCCAATACTTATAAACGGCACTTTATTATACTGCTTAGTACCATAACGTAATAATATTGAAGATGTTATCAAAATCATTAAAACAACAAACAAATATCGACCCAAAATAATCAACGGAATTCGGTCACTAAGTACATCCTGAATAATCGTTTTTTGAATAAATACCTCAAAAACTACAATTGTTGCCACGGTTACAAATAATATAATAGTCATAACCAGTGAAATTGCCAAAGCGACAAGATACTGATTCAAAAAACCACGTTTATCAAAAACATGTTTGGATGATTCGAAACCACTCAAAATTCCGTTAATACCATTTGCCATCAAAAATATCGAAAGCAAAAATCCCGTCGACAGTAATCCTGAATGACTATTATTTAAAATATCACTGATAATTTTACTTATCGCATCATAAGTATTTGGAGGAACTCCTTGTTGCACAAACTGAAGAAAATCATCCTGAAAATTATCTATCGGAATAAACGGAATCAAGTTCAAAATAAACAGTGCAAAAGGAAATAAAGCCATAAAAAAGCTAAATGAAACTGCACTTGCATGATAGGAGAATGCACCATCAATAATTCCGATAGTGTACATTTCAAGTAAATCATACAATGAAAAACCTTCCAGCCAAGGCAATTTTATTTTCTTTAAAAGTCGAACCAAAGAACGTACCACGGGTATTTTCTCAATCCGGTCTTCTATCTCTTTAGACATATTATTTTTGATTTTAGATTGTTGAGTTTAGATTTTAGCTTTTTTTTTACCTAACTCATAATTTATAACTCAAAACTCATAACGCTATTAAAAAGCTTTCAAACTCAAATCCATATTGTAAACTGAGTGTGTTAAAGCTCCGGATGATATATAATTTACACCGCAAAGTCCATATTCGCGGATTGTTTTTTCATTAATATTCCCTGAAGATTCTGTCTGGCACTTTTTACCAATTAAAGCAACTGCTTTTTTAGTATCTTCATAATTAAAGTTATCTATTAAAATTCTGTGCACACCATCACTTAATAATATCTCACGAATTTCATCCAGATTTCTGGCTTCAACTATAATCTTTAAATCGAGATTATTGGCTTTTAGATATTCTTTTGTCTTTTTGATTGCAAGCGTGATTCCCCCAGCAAAATCAATATGATTGTCTTTTAGCATAATCATATCGTAAAGCGCATAACGATGATTTTCTCCTCCTCCTATTTTTACAGCCCATTTTTCGGCCACTCTAAAATTTGGAGTCGTTTTTCTTGTATCCAGTATTTTTGCACCAGTTCCTTCTAATAATTGCATCAAATGACTCGTTTTTGTTGCAATTGCCGACATACGTTGCATGGTATTCAAAACAACTCTTTCAGACTTTAAAATAGATTGTGAACTTCCCGAAACTTCAAAAACCACATCGCCATATTCTACATGAGTTCCGTCTTCAATAAAGGTTTTTACTTTTAATTTGGGATCAACAAATTCAAATATCATTTTTGCAATTGCAACTCCGGCAATAATTCCCTGATCTTTTACCAATAATTTAGCCTGACCGTGTGCAGTATCAGGAATACAGGCAAGCGAACTGTAATCGCCCGGCCCCACATCTTCTCTAATGGCATTACGGATCAAAAGTTGTAATTCTGCTTGAAATTGAGCTTCGCTTATCATTTTTCTATTTTTAATAATATGCTAAATTAAAATATATTTTACGGATTTGAAAGTTTCCTTAACATGAAAAATTTTTCAAAACATTAAAATTTTCTTTTTTAACCATTAAGATATTAAGAAAATTAAGTGCAAATTCTTAATGCTACTTCTTTCCTCATTAATTAAACAATGAATTTAAAATATTTCTTTTTTAAACAACCAACTGATTAAGAAAAATTAAGCAACAAATCTTAATAAACTTACTATCTTGATGGTAGAAAATTCAATAAACATTAAATATCTTTGAAGTTCAATCAAGCATTATTTATGGCATTAATTAAAGATATATACTCGGTTACTTTCTACGAAAAATTTGGTCAGGCTGTCGCCGAAGTGCATCCAACATTCGATAAACAAAAATTTATTGAAGCAATTTATGAAGGTGATTTTGCACAGAAAGAATGGAAAGAACGCATGAAACACACTACAGTTGTTTTACATCAGTTTATGCCACATAATTTTCCCGAAGCAACTCTTTTAATTGACAAAATCATTGAAAACTTAAAGAAAAACAATTTTGCTGATAGTAATCTTGCCTTCATCTTTTTTGCCGATTATATCGAAATGTATGGTTTAGACGATTTTAAAACTTCGGCGAAAGCATTTGTTTCTATAACACAATTTATAAGCTGTGAGTTTGCCGTTCGCCCTTTCATTTTAAAATACAAAGAAGAAATGATTGATGAAATGGTCAAATGGTCTTTACATGAAAATCATCACGTGCGACGATTGGCAAGTGAGGGTTCACGCCCGAGATTACCGTGGGCAATGGCGATTCCGTTTCTGAAAAAAGACCCAACTTCCATTCTTCCCATTTTAGAAAACCTTAAAAATGATCCTTCAGAATATGTTCGCAGAAGCGTTGCCAATAATTTAAATGATATTGTAAAAGATAATCCGGAAATTGTTTTGGAAATCGCCTCAAAATGGAAAGGACATACTAAAGAAACAGACGGAATCATTAAACACGGCTGCCGAACTTTATTAAAACAAGGACATCCTGAAATTTTAAGTCATTATGGTTTAGAAAGTAGTAATATTGAACTTTCGTCTTTTGAAATCAAAACGCCAACTGTAAAAATTGGAGATTATTTGCAATTTCATTTTCATCTGAATAATAAAAATGAAGAACCTAAAACGATTCGTCTGGAATATGCTGTTCATTACAAAAAAGCAAAAGGACATCTGGCGAAAAAAGTCTTCAAAATCAGCGAGAAAATCTATCATCCAAATCAATTAACTAAGGTTGAAAGGAATCAATCTTTTAAATTGATTACGACTCGTGTTTTTTATACTGGAATTCATCAATTGTCAATTATAATTAATGGGACAGAAAGTGAAGTTTTGGAGTTTGAATTGGTTGATTAAACATCATTTTCACACTTTCCTCTATGCTTTAACCGTCAAGTTTGTCATTTCAAAAAAAAGAAATCTATATCAGTATTGTCAGACTGAGCGAAGTCGAAGTCCCGCAAAGTGATTCAGCATGTGAGACTTCGACTTCGCTCAGTCTGACAATAAATGCGATAACGAAATTAAAAAGAGGAATTTGAATAAATTAGACTTTTTAATTACTTTTATAGATAATACTAAAAACAACTTTTCTTAATCTAAATTAAGTTACAGACTAACATCACAACTGTAATTTTGTTTTTAAATCAAAATAATACCACATGTCAAATATCAATTTAATTATCGAAGAACGTGCTGCCAATATTGGCAATTTTATGGTGGGCAGATTATTGCCTTTCCGTGAAAAAAGAGCCGTTGGGCCATTTGTATTTATCGATCATATGGGGCCTGCACATTTAAGCGACCATGAAAATATGGATGTTCCTCCGCACCCACATATAGGACTTTCTACACTTACTTTTTTATTTGAAGGAAGCATTATGCACCGCGATAGTTTAGGAACTGAATTAGAAATAAAACCAGGCGCTGTAAACTGGATGACGGCCGGAAAAGGAATTGTTCACTCTGAAAGAACTCCAGAATATTTGAGACATTCAGACAAAATGCTTCACGGATTACAGATTTGGGTAGCTCTTCCGAAAGAATTAGAGCAAATGGATCCAAACTTCACTCACGTTGAAGCGCAGGATATTCCAGCTTGGGAAGAAAATGGCGTTTCATTTAAACTAATTGCCGGTGAAGCTTTCGGAAAAAAATCTCCGGTTCCTGTTTACAGTCCGTTGTATTTTATTGAAATTAAAAGCAAGGAAGCTCAAAAAATCAATATTGGAAGCCATCTTTTTGGAGAAAGCGGTTTATATATTTTAGAAGGAAGTATTAAAAGTGGTGAACATGTTTATGATCCGAAACAAATTTTGATTACAACCGACAGTACACTTTGTGAATTTGAAATTAGTGCAAATTCAACCGTTTATATTTTTGGCGGACAACCTTTTCCTGAAGAACATTTTATCTTTTGGAATTTTGTTTCTTCTGACAAAAACCTTCTCGAAAAAGCCAAACAAGACTGGACAGCTCAGACTTTCCCAAAAGTTCCAGGCGAAACCGAATTTGTTCCATTACCTGAACCAAGAATGAAATAATTATGAATACAGTATCAGCAAAAATAGACACCCGTTTATATCGCACCGAAATAACTTCTGCAAGTGGAAATATTCTAATTTCTGACGAACCGCAACAATTGGGTGGCAAAAACTTAGGTTTAAATCCAACTGAGCTTTTGGCATCTTCATTGGCTTCATGCACTTTAATTACTTTACGAATGTACATCAATCGCAAACAATGGAACGTTGAAGAAATCAATATTAAAATTGATTTTGAAAGAGATTCTGAGCGAAATTGTACCTCATTCACGAGAAAAATTGAGGTAATTGGCGAGGTCGACGAAGCACAAAGACAAAGATTAGAAACGATTGCAAATAGTTGTCCGATTCATAAAACACTAACGCATTCAATCGAAATTAAAACGACATTAATATAACTTAATAATGGAAATTCAACAAATTAACGATACAAGAAGAGGCTATTTTGAAGCTCTAGAAGACGGAAAAGAAGCCGGAAAAATGACTTACACCTGGGCAGGAGATTCTAAATTCATAATCGATCATACTGAAGTTAGTCCGGATTTTAATGGTAAAGGTGTTGGTAAAAAATTAGTGATGGCTAGTGTAGAATACGCAAGAGCAAACAACTTAAAAATCATTCCGCTTTGTCCTTTCGCTAAAAGCGTTTTTGATAAGGTTCCTGAAATACATGATGTACTTTTTTCTTAAAGTTACTAAGGTTCTGAGATGCTAAGGTTCTAAGTTTCTTAACCGCAAAGGACGCTAAGGGTTACGCGAAGTTCGCAAAGTTTTTTTGATAAAGCTTTGCGAACTTTGCGGTTATATTAAGCTAAGTATATAAAAAATACCTTGCGTGCTTTGCGGTAAAATCCCCCGCAACAAAATTCCATTTTAAAATCTCCGCAGAAAGTCGTATATTTGCATGTAATTTAAACTTAGAGTATGACAAGGATAATTACGCTTTTCTGTATTTTTATGGCACAAATCGGCTTTTCTCAATCGGCTGAAAGTTATTTAGAAAAAATCAGAAATAATGAAGCTCTCTTAACAGCTTTTTTTCAACAAATGCCAAAAGGAGGCGATTTACACCACCATTTTTCAGGATCAGTTTATGCAGAACCGCTTTTAGAAAGAGCAATTGCGGAAGATTTTTATTTAAATATAGAAACTATGGCAGTTTCTAAAACGAAACCTGCCAATGGAAACTGGCAAACCTTCTCCTCTATAAAAAATCAAGGCAAACTAGATTACTATCAACAACAAATTATGCAAACCTGGTCGGCTAAAGATTATAATGGCTCAGTTCCTTCTGATGATTTGTTCTTCGACTCTTTCATGAAATTTGAGCCAACTATTCAAGGTCATTTTGCAGAAGGAATGCTCGAACTTAAAAAACGTGCCATTGCTGAAAATGTAAGTTATATCGAAACACAATTATCGACAATTCCATGCGATATGAATGTTTCCGATTTAAATGATTTCAATACAAAACTTCGTCAGGCTGCTTCTCAAAAAGATGAAAAAGCGGTCTTAAAACTTTTAGACGATTTGTATAAAGCAATTCAACAGAAAGAGGCAAAAAAATATGCTTTAGATTTCAACAATAATTTCATTGCGAAACTGCATAAAGACTTAAAAATGGATGATGAAAAATTCACCATGCGTTATCAAAACTTTGTGCTTCGTTTTATGGATCCGGTAGATTTATTCAAAAACTTAAGCATTGCTTTTATCTCCGCAAACGATAGTAAATTGGTTGCAGGTGTGAATATCGTTTCTCCGGAACACGGCGAAAATTCAATGAAAGATTACTGGTTGCATATGGTAATGTTTAAATATTGCCATTCGAAATTCCCTGATGTAAAATACACGCTTCACGCAGGCGAATTGACTTTAGGCTTAGTTCAGCCGGAAGATTTAACGTGGCATATTAACGATGCAATTTATATTGCCGGAGCCAACAGAATTGGTCACGGAGTTGATATCGCTTACGAAGCAAATTCATATGATTTATTGAAATATATGGCAAAAAATACTATTCCGATTGAGATTAATTTAGCGAGTAACGAGTTTATTTTGAAAGTTAAAGATAACAGACATCCTTTTACACTTTACAAAGAATTTAATGTTCCAATTGTAATTAGTACCGATGATGCCGGAATTTTAAGAAGCAGTATGACCGAACAATATGTTTTGTTGGCAAACAGATATAAGGATGTGAATTACGAAACGATCAAGAAATACGTTTACAACAGTATCAATTATAGTTTTATTCAGGATACTTCGGTTAAGAAACAACTACTAAAAGATTTAGATACTCGTTTTAAAGCTTTTGAAGCGAAGTTTTCTAAAAACTAAATTATAACCATTAGACCTGACAGGTTTTAAAAACCTGTCAGGTCTAGAATATGCTAAACCATGATTCTAGAAGCAGCATTTCTTTATGTAAAACCAGAATTAGCTTCTCAATTTGAGGCTGATTTCGCTAAGGCAAGTCAATACATTTCATCAATTGAAGGTTATCTCGGACATCGTTTGGAAAAATGTCTTGAAATCGAAAACAAATATCTTTTATTAGTGGACTGGAATACTTTAGAAGACCATACAGTTGGTTTCAGAACTTCTGAAGCTTATTTGGAGTGGAAAAAGATTTTACATCATTATTATGAACCGTTTCCGATTGTAGAGCATTTTGAAACGGTTTTTGAGAATCAAAAATAGCCCACAGATTAAACGGGTTAAACAGATTTACACAGAATTATTTTTAAATTAAATTCGTGCCAATTCGTGTAATTCGTGGCAAACTAAATTATGAATATAAAACTTATCGCCATAGGCAAAACAGATAACAAATCGCTTCAAACTTTGATTGACGATTACACCAAACGTTTGTCTTTTTACATCAAATTTGACCTGGAGATTATTCCGGATATTAAAAATGTAAAAAACTTATCTGAAAGTCAGCAAAAAGAAAAAGAAGGAGAATTAATTCTTTCTAAACTCTCTGCAACAGATCAATTGATTTTATTGGATGAAAACGGAAAAAACTTCTCGAGTGTAGGTTTCTCAGAAGAATTACAAAAGAAAATGAATTCCGGTGTAAAAACTTTGGTTTTTGTAATTGGCGGACCATACGGTTTTTCTGAAACAGTATATAAAAAAGCACAAGGAAAAGTTTCGCTTTCGCTAATGACGTTTTCACATCAAATGGTGCGTTTATTTTTTATTGAACAATTGTACAGAGGTTTCACGATTTTACGCAATGAACCTTATCATCACCAATAAAATTTTATTTCAGGTTTTATTTGTTTCAAGTTAGAAGATGAATTCTACCGGAAGTTTATCAAGATTGTGGGTCACATGTTTTTGTAGTAGAATTTTGTATTGAATATATTCTTCATAACTCATATCCTTATCAAATAAAAATACCAAATCTGGTACTCTCTCAAACTTGATGCTGTAAAAAAGTTGCAATATTTCTGATATCTTTATTTCCTTATCTCCAATCAAAACCTGTTTTTTCCCTTTCTTAAAAAATACTACAAAATTTCCTTTAGCAGGTTTTTCCATTTTATAATACACTTTTGTGAAAGGCAGAAAGGCCAAATTCTTTCCGATAGAATCGGCGTAAGAATAATAATTTTCAGCATTTTCGTTTTTATGTGCGCTGTCTGCTCTTTTCTTTTCCTGCATTTTGATAACCTGTGGCATAACCAATTTCAATGGCAAACGCTTATCGATATTAAAAATCCAATTGGTTGAAATAATGGCACTTTTTCGGTTTAAATCGGCTATTGTGTCTTTTCCTTCAACTTTAAAGAAAAGATAAATTGGCGAATGATCCTGTACATCTTTTACGATTGAAACATTTGATTTTGGGAGTAGAACGTCTTGTTTTTTTTCGCATGAAAATAGAAAGCAAATTATAAGTAGAGAAAAGTATTTCATAATTAATAGATTTTTAAGCTAATAGATTTTAGGATAATTTAGTAGAAAACAATCTAAAAAATCTATTTTTTTTGGAAATAACATTCCTTCTTCATAAAAAAAAACATTTGGATTTATTTCTCCATTAGCATTAAAATACCAAAACATATAACCTTGATGCATCATAAAAACAAAATCTGTATCTGTTAAAAAATTATCTGTTCTATCTTCATTTATTAATTCTAGTGCCCAAATATTTAATTCTTTATATTTATTAAACAAATCAGTTCCCACAAATCCTTTAGGAGTTGAAATATCACATTCAATATAAAATTTTTTATAAATTAAAGGAAAAATGAAATTACTTTCTTTTTCAATTTTATCAAGTTCTTCCATTATAAAATAAAGACAAATATTTAATAATTCATTTTACCAAACAAAGTAACACATTCCAAAGCTTCTTTAACATCATGAACACGAAGAATTTTCGCTCCTTTCATCAAAGCAATTGTATTTAAGAAAGTTGTGCCGTTTAAAGCTTCTTGCGCAGTAATATCCAGTGTTTTATAAATCATCGATTTTCTCGAAATTCCAGCTAAAACGGGTAATTCTAAAAGATTAAAAAGTTCCATTTTTTGCATTACTTCATAATTCTGATTGGTTGTTTTGGCAAAACCAAATCCCGGATCTAAAATCAAATCATTAATACCTAAACTTCTTGCTTTTTTTACTTTTTCTGAAAAATAGAAAAGCATTTCTTTTATAATATCATCATAATGCGTCAAACTCTGCATTGTTTGTGGATTCCCACGCATGTGCATCATAATGTACGGAACGTTATAATGCGCAATTACATCAAACATTTTCTCGTCCAATTCTCCTGCGGCAATGTCATTAATAATCGCTGCACCGCTTTCTATACTTGCTTTTGCTACTTCTGCTCTAAAAGTATCAATTGACAATAATGCGTTTGGATAATGCTTTAAAATCAATTCTATTGCGGGAACAATTCGGTCTATTTCTTCTTGTTCGGTCACAAATTCGGCACTTGGTTTACTTGAATACGCTCCAATATCAATAAAAGTTGCTCCTTCTGACAGCATTTTATCAACCTGCGAAATAATTTCGTCTTCGTTTTTATATTTTCCGCCATCAAAGAAAGAATTCGGAGTAACATTCAGGATTCCCATTACTTTTGGAATCGATAAATCTATAAGTTCACCTTTGCAGTTTATCAGCATTTTGTTTATTTTTTTGTTTCAAGTTGAAAGTTTCAAGTTGAAGCAGATTGCGTGTTTCCAGAACATGAAATATGAAACATGAAACTTTAAACATTTTCACATTCTAGTTCCATTAACACTTTGTTAAGAAAAAACTTGAAACAAAGAAAACCTGAAACTTGAAACTATTTAATTTTATACCTATTTTTGAAGAAATTTTAGCAAATATACAGCATATAAATGAAGAATACTTCCCAAGAGTTTGATAATGTAATCGCGGTTTGCCGAACCTTGTTTATCAATAAAATGACAGATTACGGCAGTGCGTGGCGAATTTTAAGATTGCCATCACTAACGGATCAAATCTTTATAAAAGCGCAAAGAATTAGAAGTTTACAGGAAAACGAAGTCCGTAAAGTGGATGAAGACGAAAAAGGAGAATTTATCGGAATCATCAATTATTCTATCATGGCTTTGATTCAGCTGGAACTTGGCGTTGTTGACCAACCGGATCTTGACGTTGAAAAAGCAACTGAATTATATGATGCTAAAGTTAAACTGACCAAAGAATTAATGGAAGCCAAAAATCACGACTACGGTGAGGCATGGCGTGATATGCGTGTAAGCTCACTGACTGATTTGATTCTGCAAAAGCTTCTTCGCGTTAAGCAAATCGAAGATAATAAAGGAAAAACAATCGTTTCTGAAGGTATCGACGCCAATTATCAGGATATGATTAATTATTCCGTTTTTGCTTTGATATTAAATCCTATTACTAAATAAAATTCCAAATTTTAAATTCCAAATTCCAATTTTCCGACATGATTTTGGGATTTGGGGTTTTAAAAAATTGGAATTTTAAAAATTTTATATTTTTATGAAAAACATCCTTACCCAATTCTCCCGATTATTTGTCGGTGTTTTATTTATCATTTCCGGATTAATCAAATTAAATGATCCTGTTGGTTTCTCTTATAAATTAGCCGAATACTTCAGTGAACCTGTTTTCAACATGCCTTTCTTAGAGCCATTGGCTTTAGGATTAGCTATTATTTTAGTGATTCTGGAAGTAGTTTTGGGTGTAATGCTTTTGGTTGGATACAAATCAAAACTGACGATTTGGGCTTTACTGCTTTTAATTGTTTTCTTTACCTTCCTTACTTTCTACTCTGCTTATTTTGATGTAGTAAAAGATTGCGGATGCTTTGGAGACGCTTTACACTTAACACCTTGGCAATCTTTCACCAAAGATGTTGTTTTGTTATTCTTTATTTTGATTTTATTCATCAATCAAAAATTAATTAAGCCTTTATTTTCAACACCTCAAACCAATTTTGCAGTTTATGTAAGTGTTGTTTTATGCGCATTTATGGCAGTTTGGGTTTTAAATCATAATCCTTTAAAAGATTTCCGTCCGTACAAAGTTGGAACTAATATCGAGAAAGGAATGGAAATTCCTGAAGGTGCTCCAAAATCTGTGGTAGAAATGATTTTTATCTACAAAGTAAATGGTGTTGATAAAGAATTTACGGAGAAAGATTTAATGAATATTCCTGAAGGCGCGACTTTTGTTGATCGTAAAGACAAAGTAATTACAGAAGGTTATGTACCGCCAATTCATGATTTTACAATGACAAAAGAGGATTCTGATTATAAAGAAGAATTATTAAAAGAACCTAAATTGGTGATTTTTGTTACTTACGATTTGACTTTATCAGAACCTGCCGGTATGAAAAAATTAGCTAAAGTAACTGCAGATGCCAAAGCAAAAGGTTACAAAGTAGTTGCTATGACGGCTTCTGGTGCTGATGAAATTGCAAAGGCTAAAAAAACTTACGGACTAGATGTTGATTTCTATTTCTGCGATGCTACAGCGCTTAAAACTATCGAAAGAGCAAACCCTAGTATTGTAGTTTTACATAAAGGAACAATAGTACAAAAAGTACATTATAATGACGTCGATAAATTAGAATTATCAGATGTTGCATACGGTATTTAAGAATACTAAATAATATAATAAGGCGTTAATATTCTATATTCTAGATATATTAACGCCTTTTTTTTATCCACTTAATACCAACCAATAAACTAAAATGATGAACCAAAACTTTAAACAACTTCCTTTTTTAATCATTATGCTTTTTAGCATAATAGGATTTAGCCAGGATAAAACAAAAAATGCCGATCAACGCTATATCTTCTTTTTTCATAACAAATTTGTAGAAGATAACGATCTAAGTGTTGCTCATCCAGAATATGGTAAGGCAGAATACAATGAGATTTTAGCCTCTTTCAGAAAAGATAACTTTATTGTTTTTAGTGAAAAAAGAAAGAAAAACACCAATTCTGCTGACTATGCAGAAAAGATTGTAAAACAAATTAAAGCGCTTATAAAAAAAGGCACTCCATCCAATCATATTACGGTAATCGGAACTTCACAAGGTGGTTATATTGCTCAATATGTTTCTACTTATCTGGCAAATCCAGATGTAAATTTTGTTTTTATTGGTTGTTTCAGGGATCAGGATATTACCGAAATTCCGGATATTAATTTCTGCGGAAATATTTTAACGATTTACGAAAAATCAGATATTTACGGCGTTTCTGCCATCAAAAGAAAGGAAACTTCCAAATGCAATATAATTCATTTTAAAGAAATTGAACTTAACACTGGTCTAAAACATGGCTTTTTGTACAAAGCCGCAGACAATTGGATTGCTCCAAGTAAAAAATGGGCAAACGGAAATTACGACTAAAATTACTTAAGCCTTCAATGAAATTATTTATTGAAGGCTTTTTTATGAAAATCTGACGTTTTTTTGCCGTAAATTTTTTCTGAGAAATAAAAATCTTCTTCATTTTTGTAGTCATTAGAAAAAACATTTTGAAAAACAGGCGGTTTTACGCTCAACTATTACGATTTCATTTGGTATTTTCTAACCTAAATTTCCCGTTTTGTTATAAAATAAGCTAGTCTTGAAATTTTGTTAATCTGGAATTGGCATTCCATTTGTTTGTTTAACTTTGTGAATTCAGTATTAAAATAAAAATAGAAACTTATATGAAACAATTAGCCCTAATCGTTATCGCATTTATTACATTTTCTTGTTCTCAAGCGCAGAAAACAAGTTTTTCTAAAGAGGCGTTATCAGAAAAATTATTAGCAACAGACGGAAGCCAGGTTGCGTTTAAAGACATTTTAAAAAAATACAAAGGAAAAAATCTGGTTATTGAGGTTTGGGCTTCATGGTGTGGAGATTGTGTAAAAGCGATGCCAAAACTAAAAGAATTACAAGCTGCAAATCCGAATGTATCTTACTTATTCCTTTCTGCTGATAAAACGGCTGACAAATGGAAAGCAGGAATTGAAAAACACGAATTAAAAGGAGATCATTTTATGATGAATGACGGTATGAAAGGTGTTTTTGGAAAAGCAATTGATTTAGACTGGATTCCAAGATATATTGTTATTGACAGAACGGGTACTATTGTACTATACCGTGCTATTGAAACTGATTTTGATAAAATCAATGAGGCGGTAAAAACTACACAATACGAATAATTCGCCGACTTATTTAAAACAAAAATTAAAAGAATAATAAAAACTACCAAAATGAGAAAAAAGATTGTTGCAGGAAACTGGAAAATGCATAAAAACGCAGCACAGACTGAAGAATTATTAAGCGAGTTAATCACTAAAATACCTGCAAAAACTACTGCACAAGTAATTGTAGCTCCAACGTTTGTAAACTTACAAGCTGCGGTTGCAAAAGTAAAAAACACTACAATTGGTGTTTCTGCTCAAAACGTTCACCAGGCAGAAGGTGGTGCTTTTACAGGAGAAATTTCTGCAGACATGTTAACTAGTATTGGTGTAAACACTGTAATTCTTGGTCACTCTGAGCGTAGAGCTATTTTTCATGAAACTGATGCTTTAATCGCAAACAAAGTTGATACTGCGTTAAAACATGATATGACAGTTATTTTCTGTTTTGGAGAAGAATTAAAAGACCGTCAGTCTGGAAATCATTTCAACATTGTTGAAAATCAATTACGTGACGGATTATTTCAAATCTCAAAAGAATCATGGTCTAAAGTTGTTTTAGCTTACGAACCAGTTTGGGCTATTGGAACGGGAGAAACTGCTTCGCCAGAACAGGCTCAGGAAATGCACGAATTTATCAGAGAAGTTGTTCGTAAAGCTTACGGAGCTGAAATCGCTGACGAAGTTTCTATCCTATACGGTGGTTCTGTAAAACCGGATAACGCAAAAGAAATCTTCTCTAAACCAGACGTAGACGGTGGTTTAATTGGAGGTGCTGCTTTAAAAGCAGACGATTTCTTAGCAATCGTAACGGCAATCTAATTTTAGATTTTGAAATCCCTATAAAAAAAGCGTTCGCATATCGAACGCTTTTTTTATTTTCCAATTCCACTCATAACTCATAACTCATAACTCATAACTCTAAAAGCTAATTAATAAATGATTTCAAAAGCGGACAATTGTACTTTTTAAATGTTGGCGTTGTTTTGTAAACCGAATAAAAATTAACTAACTCCTGCCCTGCTTTAAACGGATTTTTCTCTTCTTCCTCGGCAGAAATCACATTAGCATAATGATTGTAATAATTACATTCAAAAATCATTAAACTGGCTAACGCTTTTTCATTATTATTTTTAGACATCTTCAGGGCTTTTTCGTAATACATTTTAGCCATTGTTAAACTATAATAATTGCCTTTTTGATAACTCTTTTCAAGCTCAGAATTATCTCCATAAACATAATCAACATACGATTCTCCAGAGGTCCAGTCATACGCGACCATCATCCAGGAATTCCCAAGATAAGACACATTAAAATAAGCGTGGGCTAATTGTAAATTGCTTGTGGCTGTATTCTGCTTCTTCAATTGAATAAGTTTCGCAATAAAATCGGCTTTATTGAAATGATAATCAAATTTGCGTTCTTTATCTTTTTGGAGAATTTTGGGTGCAAAAGGATTTTCGTTTAAATAATTTTTAAACTCATAGTTTTTATCCCAAAAATCTTTCGGCATACTCGCAAAAGTTTCAAGAGCTAATTCTAAATTATTGTTTCTAAAAGCGATGGTTCCTTTCAGATCTTTATAATAATTAATGTCCGGAGCAATTGTTCCCGAGCAAATATATTTCTCAAAAGGCGTTTTATCTTCTTTTTCTTTTAATGCTATTAATCGATCAATATCTTTTGTCGTTGCACTGCGGTCAAAGTAACCGATGTAACTGTAATAATACGGATTATTGTAAACAGAATATTCTCCTTCGTTTTTAAGATCCGATTTCATCATTAATAAACCTGCTGAAACGCGATCTCCTTTTTTCGAAAAGTCGGCACTGGCAATTCTATACAAACTGTATAGATTCTTAAACAATCCGTAATCCGTTTCAACCAGATTTTCAACGGAATCAAAATAAGTGAAAAGCTGATTTTGCACTTTCTCACTTTTTAAATCGTCTTGTTTTAATGATACCAAAGCCAATTGAATATTTTTCTGCATTTGTATCGATGCATTGGCTTTATCAGAAATCATATTAGTATATTTTTTTCCTTCTTCAACCTGATCATCTATAAAGCAAAGTTGCGCTATGGCAGCTGTAATATAGTCTTTTTGTTCTCCTGATGTTTGTTCCCGTATAGAAATCAAGAAATACTCTAATGCTCTTAAATGCAAAATATCTTTGTTGAAATTTTCTTCTTTTGCTTTAGCATAATTATCATACCAGACTGTTCCGTCAAAAACAACCGACGGGCTGCCGTTATTGGTATATTGTGGCGTAAAAATCCAGTCTTCTAGTTTGTTAATTTCTCTTCCGATTAAAAAACTCAAATTGACGCTGTTTGGGCTTAACTTATAGATTTCTTCAATTGTTTTTAAGTCCGGTGCGGGGTTTCGAAAACTTTCTATAGCTAAAATTACACTTCGCTCTTCATCGTTTTGTGCTAAGGCTAGCGTTTCTGCGGTTAATTTCCAATTATAATGTTGCAGGACAGCAAACGATTTTTCTTCGCAAGCAGCAAAAACTTTACTTAATAAATAATTTTGCATTGTAAAATCATCAATACACAATGCTTTATAATATAAGGCCCAAGGTGCTAAAATAGTGTTATCCTTTTCTGTAAAATAAGTATCATATAAACGAATTACTTCACTTTTATCCTGAGCATAAAAACTATATCTCAAAGTTAAAAAAGCATAACGCTGTTTCAGGAAAGTATCTTTTGCGGCTTTTATTCTCTTTTCAAAATCGGTCACCTCCGCAAGTTTATGGTCTTTACTTCCATAACCAATTTGCGACCAGGATTCCCATTTCACCTCTATATTGCTATTGTATTCCAGCTTTTTAGCAAATACTATATAATTTAAAAAAGCTTTATTTTTTGGCAATAACAACGCCTCAATAAAAGTGTTTTTTTCAAATGCTTTTTTTAGCGATTTGTTTTCAAAAGCGGTTTCAAATTGCTCAGAATCTGTTTCATACAAAATAGTATGAATATCTTTAGGATCAATCTGATTTCCTAATTTTTTCTTCCATTCTAAACAATTCAATTCCTGATCAACTTCGGAAACAGTGTTCGTCGAATAGTAATAATCTGCAGAATAATAAAACGGCGTAAGTTTAAAAAAGCCTTCACGTTGTGCTTTAAATAAAGCCAAACGACTGGTTTCGGGCGAAACACTCCAACCACAGGCAAAAGAAACCTGAAAGCTTAAAACGAATAGAAGGCTACTAAAAACGCGCATAATAATTTGAGATATTTGGAATTCCATAATCGTTAATGTATTTTTTATCAAAAGAGAAAAACGTGACTTTAGTTTGATTATCAATCTGAATTTTACTTTTTACAATCGAAATCATTTTCTCGAGTTCCTCTTCAGAAATTTTCTCAATTCTGATTTCGTCACCATTTCGCAAATAGGTTTGTCCAATTAAAACATCGTCCTGAAGGATATATTTAGAGTCCGAAATCTTTTTCACTTTAAGACTGTCATTTCTCAATTGATCATAATCGGATAAGATTCCTTTAAACTGATCTCCTCTAAAAACTACTGCCCAACTGTACAGCGGCAAAGCAATATCGAGCTTTAATTTGTATTTATCATGGGTAATGTATTGTGCTAATTCTTCACTTGTCCCGATTGAATTTTTAGCTTTAAAATCATCCGGTTTCGACAAATTATAACACATTAGCAAACCTTTATCTACTGGCGGTGTTCCCGCTTTTTCAGCATATTTATATTGCCAGAGTCGTATTGTTGCCGCAATTTTTGCTGCCGGATATTCTTTTTTGATTTGTTTCAATAAATAGAAATAATTCTTTTGGGACTTTTGCGTCCAGTCGCAATCAATTAAAATCTCTTTAAAATCGACTTTTAATTTTGCTAATTCTATAGATTTTACCGAATCGTAATTAAGACGTTTATAATTTTCGTTTTTATAATAATCCTGTGGATAAACAATTGCGTTTGTATTTTTATCGGCCGTCACTTCATTCATTTTTACTCCAATCTGATTCACACGCTTAGCAATTCGAACTGCCAGACTATCCAATTGTTGCTTATTAGATTGCAAAACCACTTCGTTTGTTATAAATATACTTGGCGTTATATCAGGTTTGCTATCATTTAATCTTATATCATAAATGGTCGCAACAGGCAATGGCTCCTTGGCATAAGGATTCCAATCAATATCGAAAAAGCGTACATACATATGCTTTACGTTCAAATTCTGCATTAAAGAATCATCCTGTTTATCGAAAACCAGGTTGGTTTTCCAATAACAAAATGATCGTATAACTTCATGTTCTTTCTCACAACTTCCTGAGGTTAACACCACAAAGAGCAAAACAAAAATAATATTCCTCATATTCAAAAAATCCTTACAATTTGAATCAAAATTAACATTAATAAGTATTAGAATCCGAATTATTTATAAACAACTTTTGCTTTGTATTCTTACCTTTGCAAAAAAATAATTTATGTCGAATATATATTTAGGATATCATTTTACGATTGAGCCGAAAGAATTAGGATCAGAAATTTTAGTTGCTGAATTAGGCGAGAAAGCGTTTGAAAGTTTTACGGAAACTGAAAACGGTATTTCGGCTTTTGTGAAGAAAGATTTGTGGGATGAAAACATTCTGGATGATATTTACATTTTGCAATCGGAAGAGTTTAAAATCGAATATACTATTGAAGAAATCGATCAGGTAAACTGGAATGAGGAATGGGAAAAAAACTTCGAACCTATTGATGTTGATGGAAAATGCCACGTTCGTGCTCCTTTTCACCCAAAAACTGATGCCGAATTTGATATTGTTATTGAGCCTAAAATGAGTTTTGGAACCGGACATCATGAAACTACACACATGATGATTCAGCATTTATTAGAAATGGATGTTAAAGGTCTGAAAACTTTAGATATGGGCTGCGGAACTGCAATTCTGGCAATTCTTGCTGAAATGAAAGGTGCCGAACCAATTGATGCAATTGACATTGACAACTGGTGTTACTTAAATTCTATCGAAAATGCTGAACGCAATAATTGCAAACATATCAGCGTTTATGAGGGCGATGCTGCTTTATTGGCTGGTAAAAAATACGATTTGATTATTGCAAACATCAATAGAAATATTTTGTTGAACGATATGCAGGTTTATGTTGATTCTTTAAACCCTAAAGGTATTATCCTTTTTAGTGGTTTTTATGAAGAAGATGTTCCTTTTATCGACGCTTCATGTACTGAAAAAGGTTTAACTTATGTTAAAAAATTTCAAAGAAACAACTGGGTTTCATTAAAATACGTAAATTAGTTAATATCAATTACAAAGTACAAAAACTAAAAAAGATGAGTACTAAAGAAAAAGTAAGAGAAAAAGTTCGGGAAAAAGAAGCGACAGGTTTCAATAATGAAATCATTATGTATAACGATGATGTTAATACATTTGATCATGTTATCGATACCTTAATGCGCGTTTGTAACCACACGGCAGAACAAGCAGAACAATGCTCCTTAATTGTACATTACAACGGAAAATGTACTGTAAAAACAGGTCCGATTGACAAACTGAAACCTCAATGTTTACAACTTTTGGAAGCTGGGCTTAGCGCCGAAATTGTTTAATTGCAAATAATTTAAAAAACATTCTATTTTATTCTATATTTGAAATAAAATAGAATGTTTTTTTTATGGAAGAATACGGAAAGATATTAATTATTGCGATGCCCATATTTCTAACCTTAATAGTGATAGAAAAGCTATATGGCATTTATAAAAAAGACGACACTGCTCCTTTAATAGATAGTGTGTCCAGCATAAGTTCAGGAATAACCAATTCTGTAAAGGATGTTTTGGGACTAAGTATAACTTTCCTTTCTTATGAATGGCTGGTTTCTAAAATTGCTTTACAGCATTTAGAACCAAGTATTCTTTCTTATTGTATTGGCTTTTTTGTCATTGACTTTTATGGTTACTGGAGCCATCGTCTGGCGCATCAAATCAATTTTCTCTGGAACAAACATGCTATTCATCACAGTAGCGAAGAATTCAATTTGGCCTGTGCTCTTCGTCAGCCAATTGCCAGTTTAGTTAACTTGTTTACTTTCTTATTAATTCCTGCTGCCCTTTTGGGCGTTCCGGCTTCGGTTATTGCTATTACATTGCCTTTGCATTTGTTTTTGCAGTTTTGGTATCATACCAAACACATCAAAAAAATGGGTTTTCTGGAACACATCATTGTTACACCTTCGCATCATCGTGTGCATCATGCTATAAATCCTGAATACTTAGATAAAAATCATTCTCAGATCTTTATTTTCTGGGACAAGCTTTTTGGTACTTTTCAGGAAGAACTAGACGATGTTCCGCCAGTTTTTGGAATAACTAGACCAGCAAATACATGGAACCCGATCCGTATTAATTTTCAGCATTTAGGTTTATTAATTCAAGATGCGTGGCGTGCCGAAAACTGGAAAGATAAATTTACGATTTGGTTTAAACCAACAGGCTGGAGACCTGAAAATTTTGAAGAAAAATATCCGGTAAACAAAATCGAAAATGTTTTTGATTTTGATAAATACGGTACACAAAACTCATCAAAACTTGTTTATTGGTCAGTTGTACAAATGTTGATAACACTTTTGTTTGTGAGTTATCTATTTGATAATATTGCCAAAATCGGGCTTCCAAATATTTTTATCTACGGCTTTTTTATTCTGGTGACTATTTACAGCTACTCCGAACTGATGGATAAAAGCAAATATGCTATTTTCTGGGAAGGTTTACGTTTTGCAACTGCAGTTTCAATTATCACATATTACGGAGACTGGTTTGGTTTAAATCATGTTTTTTCTGCCAGTAATTATATTATTTTAGCTTACCTGAGTTTATCGTTTCTAACCACCATATATTTTGTAACGATCGACTTTAAAACTTACCAAAACCAACTAATAAATTCTTAACCCCACGATGAGAAACGCAACATTTTTTAAAGCCTACATCCTATTCAGCATTTTTTATCTCTTTGCCATGCTTTTAGGATACGAAAATCTGGATTGTTTTTTAAAACCGGCCTTAATTCCTCTTTTAAGTTTAGGCGCCTATTTTTACAGAAAATTTCCATCACAAAATATCCTTTTAAGCGCTTTATTATTTTCCTGGATTGGCGATGTAATTCTGCTCTTTACAGATATGGGCGAAATTTATTTTATCCTTGGATTAGTTGCTTTTCTAATTTCACACATTCTGTATTGTGTACTTTTTAATAAACAAGGCAAAAAAGAAAGAAAAAAGAATAAAACACTATTTGTACTCGGATCTGTTGTAATTGCCCTGTATTTAGTGGGGATGCTTACTCTTTTATTGCCTTCATTGGGAGAATTAAAAATTCCGGTAATTGTATATGCGACCGTTATTTCATTTATGCTTTTGTTTGCTTTTAATGGCTATTTAGTATGGAAAAAACCGGGCAATCTTTACGTTTTTTTAGGCGCAATAGTATTTGTACTTTCAGATAGTATTTTAGCAATCAACAAATTCTACTCGTCTATTGAAAAAAGTTCGTTTTTTATAATGTTAACCTATCTTGTGGCACAATATCTGATTGTGGTTGGAATATTAAAACTGAATCCAAAAAAACCAAAAGAATAATCTAGCTTCGGAAATAACCTTTATCATGAAAAAAATAGCACTTTTTATTGTTTTACTTCTTTCAACCGCTTCCTGTATAAGTACAAAATCAACTTTGAAAAATGTTGATGATAATGCTCCGGATTTGGTTTTGACTAAAAATAATACGTTTGTAATTTCATTGTTTAGTAAAGACAAAAAGTACGGTTATGATCCTGATTATCCTGTAAATATATTTTTTAGAAATACCAGAGACGAAGCAGCAAACGAAGTACGTTTCCTTAACGCTCTTGCTGGTCCAAATGGTGAAAAAATCACTTATAAACGCATGGAGACGTGCTGTCCTTTTCCAACAAAACGAAGCGATATGGGCGCCGGATTTTTGAATGTTTATGAATTAACGTGGGAAGGACAAAAAAAGCCAATTACTCTTTATTTGAACATTTATGAAAAAGGAATCTTAATGGTTCCGATGGGATTGACTCTTAAAAAAGAGTAGTTTTTTAATTAATTTTCAAGAACTAAAATTATGCTCAGTCGGCTACCCTTTATTTTAATCCTTCTGCCATTATTATTTCAATTAATAATAGGAACAAAAGCCATTTTTAGATCTAATTCGTTAAAATTTGGAACCATATCAGGAATAAGTTTTATAAGCCAATTAGTGTTTTCATTTGTTGCGGTGTATATTGTAAACTATAATTTCTCCAAATACTTTGAAGAACATCCAAATGCAACTAAATGCGGAATGCCTTTTTTAGGTTTCATCATGGCTACACTATTTTTTATTGTGGTACTTATAGTGGTAATAATTATTCAGTTCCTTATTAAAAAATGGAGCGATAAAAAACTTAGATAAAACAAAATGATCAGAACAAAAACGGCATTTATTGTATTCTTGATTTTGTCTCTAATTATATTTCCGTATTACATTATTTACTTACAGTCTGATTTTTTATCCTCTATAGTTCCAGGCTGGAATACTAATATTTTTCCCGGCGAAATTATGGGAGATTTATTAAAATTTCTGATTCTAATTGTTACTGTTTATTTTTATTGGAAACTTTCTAAAATCCTGAATGAATTTAGCTTTAGAAGATTTATAGTTCATTTTTTACTGACTCTTCCGGCTATTATTATTTCGAAAATCAGTTATTATGAGTTTTTCAATTTTAATACTTTAGATGCTGAAAGACTGATTCAAAAAACGCATCTTATTGTTTATTCCATTACGTTAATCAATGTTATGTTTTTTATTAGTCAGGCGCTTTTTTGGAGGTTTTATTCAAAAACGAAAAGAGCTTTCTCAAAGCATTCCAGCAATAATCTTTAGACCAATCCACTTTAAATAATTTAACTTAATTTCACATAATTCCACTAAAGTACTAGCCCTGATAGCAGCGGAAATCCTTTTTTGAGAAAGCCTATTTTTTATGGTCGTTGCAGAGCGACCAACGGAAGCTCCTGCAAGGACCCAGAAAAAAAGGATTACGATAAAAAGATTGAAGCGAATAGCAGGAATAGCTACTTCTGTTGCTTCTTATTTTAGTGATTTCAATTTAGTTTTTGATTAAAAGGTGGAGAGCAAAAAAAGTATTAACTGCAAAACTTTAGGACATGATAAATGTCATTTATTAGTTTCCATTAATGCTTTAATATTGCTTCGAAAAAAGTATTTAATCATTTTTAAGAAATTTTAAAAATATACTAATTCTATTAGCTGCCAGCCAGCCATGGTAGTTCTTAAAATAATCATAAATCTTCATCTGAAACTCATAAATCATAACTACCTTTGCACTGTCAAAAAATCATATTATGAACATACAACATATTCCTCAAATTAAGCATACTGACAGCGGGAATTTCTTTTTATTGGCGGGGCCTTGTGCTATCGAAGGAGAAGAAATGGCGCTTAGAATTGCTGAAAAATTAGTTGGTATTACCGACAACCTTCAGATTCCTTATGTATTTAAAGGATCTTTTAAAAAAGCAAACCGTTCCAGAATTGATAGTTTCTCTGGAATTGGTGACGAAAAAGCATTAAAAATCTTAAGAAAAGTTTCGGAAACGTTTCATGTTCCAACAGTTACAGATATTCATACGAATGAAGATGCTGAAATGGCGGCACAATACGTAGACGTTTTGCAAATTCCGGCTTTCTTAGTTCGCCAGACTGACCTTGTTGTTGCTGCGGCCAATACAGGAAAAGTGGTAAACCTGAAAAAAGGACAATTTATGAGTCCGGAAAGCATGAAACATGCGGTTCAAAAAGTATTAGACTGTAACAACGAAAACGTAATGGTTACAGATCGTGGTACTATGTTTGGTTATCAGGACATGATTGTTGATTTTAGAGGTATTCCTACTATGCAGCAATATGCTTCTACAGTACTTGATGTTACGCATTCGTTACAACAACCCAATCAAACTGCCGGTGTTACGGGCGGAAGACCAGATATGATCGAAACTGTTGCCAAAGCTGGTATTGCAGTTGGTGTTGATGGTATTTTTATCGAAACGCATTTTGATCCTGCTAATGCAAAAAGTGATGGCGCTAATATGCTTCATTTAGACTATTTCGAAGGTTTAATGACTAAGTTAGTTGCTATTAGAAAAACAGTTAACTCATTCTAAAATTATAATACTAAGTTCTTTGAAAACAAAATTTTTATTTTTCGTTTTGCTGGGATTTTCATTAAGCACTTTTGCACAAGATGAAATTCCGGTACAAAAATATGCTGCTCACAATAAAGGAAAATTCTTTGTTATGTGGGGTGGAAACAGAGAAAGTTACTCTAAATCTGATGTAAATTTCAGAGGTAAGGATTACAACTTTACAGTTGAAAATATGGCCGCACATGATAAACCAAAAGGTTGGCACGTAGACTATATTAATCCGGTAAATATGACGATTCCACAAACTAATTTAAGATTGGGGTACTTTTTTAGCGATCATTATAGTGTAACAATTGGTGTTGACCATATGAAATATGTAATGTCACAAAATCAAATTGCAAACATAAACGGTAACATCAATTTACCTGCAGATGATCCCGGATCATACTACAACGGTGAGTATATCAACAGACCAGTAGACATGTCTTTACATGGTGCTCAGGAAGGTGGTTATGATAATGGTATTCAGCAAGGAAATCCTCCAGCTTTCCTGATGTACGAACATACAGATGGTTTAAACTACATTAACACTGAGGTCGCAAGATTTGATGATGTTTCTAAATGGTTTGGATTGCCTAATATTGATAAAGTTCAGATTAATTTAACTGAAGGTTTGGGTGCCGGAATTTTATATCCTAAAACCAATACAACACTTTTAGGTAAAGAACGTCATGATGACTTTCATGTTTCGGGTTATGGTGTTTCTGCAAAAGCGGGTCTTAATGTTACTTTTTTCAAGCACTTCTATATTCAGGGTGAGTTGAAAGGTGGTTATATCAATATGCAGGATATTAAAACGACAACAAGTAACGAAGATAAAGCCTCTCAACACTTTACTTACTTTCAACGTATTATTGCCGTTGGAGGAATTTTCAGAATCTAATATTTGCATAAAAATATATTTAAAAAATAGCTGTCATTTTATTTGGCAGCTATTTTTTTTATTATTTACTTTGTACTTCAAAGTACTTTAAAAATATACTTTATGAAAAAATATTTATTTCCGCTGATTACTTTTATTCTAAGTTTTGGATGCGCCTTGTTTGTTGCCCTGAAAGTTTTTCCAAATAATCCGTTTACGGGAACAGCACCTGAAAAAACGGTTGCAAGCAAATACAAAGACGGCGATATTATATTTCAGACTTCAGAATCGAAACAATGTGAAGCGGTTCGTATTGCAACTAATTCTAAGTTTTCGCACTGCGGAATTATTTATGATATTGACGGAAAATGGTTTGTTTTTGAAGCGGTTCAGCCCGTGAAACTTACACCTATTGAAGACTGGATTAAACACGGAAAAGATAATAAGTATGTGGTAAAAAGATTAAAAGATGACAGCGCTTTGAATCCGCAGGTTTTACAAAAAATGAAAGAGTACAGCCAGCAATTTGATGGTAAAGAATATGATGCTTATTTTGAATGGACAGATAACAGGATTTACTGTTCTGAACTGATCTGGAAGATTTACAAGAATGCTGCAGGAATTGAGTTATCTAAACTACGGGAACTGAAAGAATTTAACCTTGAAGACACACGAGTTCAGAAGATTCTAAAAGAGCGTTATGGAAAAGATATTCCGCTTGAAGAAAAAGTCGTTGCCCCTTCTGATCTTGCCAATTCTAATTTATTAAAAACTGTAATAGACACTTATTAATATCCAAAAAAAGCTAGTGGATAATTCTCTGGCTTTTTTATTTGCTAACCAACTTTGAATTTCAAAGAACTTTTTAAAACTATTTTATGAGAGATTTTTTAATTGAAAAACTATACGAATGTTCGAAGAAACCTTATCAAAAATATTTCAAGAAAAATGAGCCCTGGAATATTCCAAAATCGAAATTAATGGATTATCCGGAAGATAGTTTAGGATTTGGTCTGGGTAGTTTTTTGTATAAAAATCATTTTGACATTCAGGAAAAACTGGAAGATCACGACATCATTCATGTTTTAACCAATACGGGAATTTCTGTTTACGAAGAAATTGGAATGCAGTATTATTTGCTGGGAAACGGAAAGAAAAGCTTGTATTTGTTTATGGTCATTTTATCCGGTACTACTTTTTATCCTAAACGAATACAGTATTTCATTCATCAATACAGAAGAGGAAGAAAAGCGCTTCCGTTTCATTATTTAGATTTCTCAAAAATGCTTTTTATGCCTGTTCAGTCTATTAAACAAACTTTTAATATTTAAAATTATGAAAACGCTTAACGACAACCCTTTTGAAGAAAAAGAATCAACCGAGTTAGCTGTTGGTTCATTTATCATCAGTACAGTTTTAATGCTTCTTTATATTCTTTCAAATGAAAGTCCGACTGTTTTAGTAATTGGCTGGCCATTTGCTTTAGGTGCCATCATTGTCAATACAATTATGCTTGTTCATTTAACAGATCGTTTTATTCATCTGCCTCAGCAACGAAAAGTTATTGGCATTAAAATTTTGATTTTGTTATCGAATATTCCTATTGCCTTTTTTTATTATTTGATTGCGATGAAATCTTGATTCTTACTATATGATTTGTCCCAATTGGATTTTCGGATAATTTACACCTGCTCTGACGGATTGAAATCCGTCGCTACAATATGACACATTCCTACGGAATTAAGTACAAAAAAAAATGCCCCAAATAGTTTTTAACTTTTTGGGGCATGTTCAAATTTGTGGCTTTTCAAATTTATTTAAAAATCTTAATTTGCTTTTTTTGTTTCGATTCCGTTTTGGTCTAATAAATACATTAATGCAGTCATTGTTGCAGCACCAAGTTCTAACTCTCTTTTGTTGATAGCGTCAAATTTATCATTTGCTGCGTGGTGGTAATCAAAATAACGTTGTGAATCTGGTTTTAAACCCGCTTTAACGATTGCCTGAGACGTCAAATGATTAATATCTGAACCTGCGTGGCCAATTGTAAAACTATGTACTAAATAAGGCTCAAAAAGATCTCTGTATCCTTGTATCTTTTTTAAATTGGCATCATCAGCTTCAATTGAAAATCCGCGTGGTGAAAATCCGCCTGAATCACTTTCTAATGCAAAAATGTGATTCTCTTTCTTTTGCTTAGAAACTTCTTCATATTTCGCTCCACCTTTTCCTCCATTTTCTTCGTTCATAAACAATACTACACGAATGGTATTTTTAGGTTTGTAGTTTAAGTTTTTCAAAATACGAATTACCTCCATACTTTGTACTACTCCTGCTCCATCATCATGAGAACCATCAGCTAAATCCCAGGAATCTAAGTGTCCTCCAACGACCATAATGTTTTCCGGAGTTACTGTTCCTGTTAATTCTCCGATTACATTATAAGACTTAACATCCGGCAAAGTTTCACAAGATTGTTTGAAATAAAATTTTAAAGACGGGTTACGTTTTAAACTCGCACTTAACAATTCTGCTCCGTTTGTACTAATCGCTGCTGTTGGAATATATTGCTCTTTTGGTAAATCTCCGTAGCTCTGTGCTCCTGTGTGTGGAAAATCATCCAAACGTAAATTCATCGAACGAACAATTGTTCCTACTGCGCCTAGTTTTGCCGCTTCTTTTGCTCCGGCATATCTTTGATCAACACATGCTCCGTAAGAGGTAAATGTTTCGATGTTTTCAGGATTCATTGGTCTGTTGTAAAACACAATTTTTCCTTTTACTTTATCTCCAAGTGCTTCCAGTTCTTTGATGCCCTGAACTTCTATTATCTCTGCAGTAAGTCCTGTTTTTGCTGTTGCAACTGAACCTCCTAAAGCACAAATTGGCACAGCCGTTTTGGTTTTATTGTCTAAAATAAAAGCTGTTTCTTTGGCGCCACGTACCCAGTGCGGTACCATAACTTCCTGCAGGTAAACTTTGTCCAGTCCTAAACTTTCTAATTGCGTTTTAGTATACTGAACTGCCTGCTCTGCAGTTGCTGATCCTGACAGACGGCTTCCGATATCATTTGACAAATATTCTAACCAAGTGTAGCATTTAGCTTCGGTTAAAGCTTTTTTATAAAATAATTTAATGTTCTTTTCATCATTTGACTGCGCAAAAGATGTTAATCCGCTTAAAACTATTGCGGTTAAAAGAATCGTTTTTTTCATAGGTTTATTCCGTTTTTGGGTTGTTTTCACAAAGGAACAAAATTCTTCAGACGTGTAAGAGTTTTTGTTTCACCTTTTCTCAAAAAAAAACCTTGATTGCAAATTATTTTGTTTGCAATCAAGGTCTTTATAAGTTTATAGGCTAAAATCTATTTCACTTCTATAATTTTAGTTTTTGTACCAATTCCATTTTCATTGAATGGTTCAATTGTAAAATAATATTTTGTGCCTTTATCTAATCCTCTAAAATCGTATGAGCTTTCGTCATAAACCATAATACTGTTGTACAATTTATCAGGGCTGATTCCGTAATAAATATTATATCCAATAGCATCTGTCTGTTTTTTCCAGCTAATCATTGCATTTCTTGAATCTTTAGCATTTCTCGCCACTTTAAAATTAGAAACTGCTTTTGGTTTGGCTTCTAATCCGTTTCCGAAAACTCTGAAATCTGAGATTGCAAATAATCCGGATGCATTATGAATATTTACCATTTTGATGTAACGCGCCTTAAATGATTTTGTCAATTCTACATAATCGTGAGGAACATCTTTCGTATTTTGAGATTTATCTACGACCAATGTCCAGTTTTGAGCATCATCAGACATAAAGATTTTATATTGATAATAAATATCCATTGCTTTATTGTACTGAGTTGCTTTATGATCGGCATAATTGATCTGAAGGGCATTTATATCCATTGATCGTCCTAAATCAAGTTGCAGCCATTCTCCGGGAGCATCTGTTTTTGCCGACCAATACGTCTGAATATTTTCATCTGTTAAATTATTTGCACCGTAGCAAAACTTCTCGTACACTTTTTTCCCTCCATTATCCATTCTATGGGTTTCGACTTCCATACAATCCTCCGAAGAAGAAACTGTAACCGGTTTTTTATACGAAAGCAACATCCAGCCTTTTGAAGCTCCTTTTTCCTGATTTCTCTCACTGGTTGGTAGAACGGTTGGAAAATCGCCATAAGCCGTAATAGAATACATTACATCATCTTTATCAAATCCGGCAGGGAACATATCAATACGACGTTCAAAACGATCTTTAATAGAGATTTTACACGTTCCGGTATTCCAGTAATTTCCATAGTTATCTGCAAAAGTATTTCCGTGTCCGGCACCAATTACAAATCCGCCTGGTTTGTATGACATCGGATTATGTTTTTGATAAGTAAAAGGCCCTAACGGATTATCACCTACATGCACACCATTTGCATAGCCTTTAAACTCAGTTGCTGGCGCACCATATTGCATATAATATTTTCCGTTGTGTTTGGTCATCCAGGCTCCTTCAATAAAATTCCCCCACGGAGCCGGTTCCATATCATTATTAGGACCAAAACGCTCCCAGCCATGATTTGCAGGATCTAAACCTACAACTTCTTTTATTTGACCGTACGGACGCTGAATATCTTCTACTTCTGTCGCTTTGTATAATTCTGCATAATCTGCCTGATTTCCTTTTGGCAGCCAGGTATTATAATCGACTTCTGTACCTACAAGTGGTAATTTTCCGCTTGATCCATAATACATATAGACTTTTTTGTCGTCATCCTGAAAAATGGCAGGATCCCAGGTTGGTAACATGGCTTTGTTTACGTGACGTGTCCATCTTCCTGATTTTGGATCGGCAGTTTTCCAGATTGGATGGTCTCTTTTCCAAGTTGAACCAACGTAAAATAAGGTATCGTTTACAACCCACGCAGCTGGTGCGCACTGGTCATCATCGCCAGGTTGTCTCTGAAAACTTCCGTAAACAAAATTCCAGTCTGACATGTCTTTACTCCAAAAGAAACCAGCCTGATTGGTCGCAAACAAGTAATATTCGCCTTTGTAAGTAATAATTACCGGATCTGCACTTGAACGGCGGGATTCCGGAATTCCGTTATGATTGTGAGTTGTATAATTGTAGCCAATATTGATTGGATTACAATAAGTCGTCGCTGGCTTATTTGGATCAAACCATTCCGTTTTACCCGGAAGAGCCAGATTTTGAGCCTGAATATTGTTGTTAAAAAACAGCGCAAACAATATAACGGGCAATGTAAACTGTTTATATATTTTTTTCATGATTTGGTTTGTTTTTGTAATGCAATTACTTTTTCTTGTTTATTCTCTCCTGCAAAAGCTCCGGTTCATTTGTAGTGATATAATTGAATTTATGATCAATAATCCAATCCATATCTGCCGCTTCATTTACTGTCCAGGCGTTTAGAATAATATTGTTGTCTTTTGCTTCCTTAATCCATTCCGGATGTTTTTTGAAAACGGAATAATGATAATCAACACCATTAATTTTGTCTGCTTTAACTTCCTTTGGAGATTTATTTCCTTCCAGATATTGCAATGATGTTTTGGAATCAATCGCTCTGATTTGTTTTAGAATATCATAATCAAAACTGATGTAGCAGGTATTTTTATCGGCTTTTAATTTTTTAATGGTTTCGACAGCTGCTACACCCGTTTTTTGTCCTCTTTCTTTACTGATTTCCGAAGGTTTGATTTCGCAAACCAAAAGAGTATTTTTATTATTTTTTATTCCTTCTGAAATGTATTCGTGTAACGTTGGCAACTTTTCACCATTAGACAATTTAAACTTTTGTAAATCTGCGTAATTGGTTTCTTCAATAAGCAATTTATTGTAATGTGCATCGTGATTGATGACAAGTGAATCATCTGCGGTTCTCCAAACGTCAAACTCTGATCCTGTCAAATTTAAATCGATGGCATGTCTTAGAGATGCTATGGAGTTTTCGGGCATATTATTTTTTTTCCAGGCACCACGATGTGCTACAATGCCATTCTTTTGTACACTGCAGGAAGAAAAAACTACTAACAGAACTAATGAAGTTATTTTAAAAGTATTCATACGATTTAGAAATTAAAAGCGAGCTTTATACTAGAAAAAAAGCCCTTCGCTAACCAACACGAAGGGCTAATTACTAATCAATAAACCAACTATTTAGTTAACTCAAAACTAACTTTCTTGTCGGCAGCTGAATTTCCTCCAACGAAAATTTCAAACTGTCCAGGCTCTGCTACGAATTGTAAATCAGAGTTATAAAATTTTAAATCTTCAACAGTAATATCAAAACTTACTGTTTGTTTTTCACCTTTTTTAAGTGCTATTTTTTGGAAACCTTTCAATTCTCTAACTGGTCTTGTTACTGAACCAACTAAATCTCTGAGGTATAACTGAACTGTTTCTTTTCCGTCAAAATTTCCTGTATTAGCCAAATCAACTGTAACTTTTAATTTTCCTGTTGGATTCATTTTATCAGATGAAATCTTCAAATTTGAATAATCAAAAGTGGTATAACTTAAACCAAATCCAAATGGGAATAAAGCTTCGTTTCTTTCGTCGATATAGTTTGATCTGAATTTCTCGAATTTTCCTTCTGTGTTAGAAAGTGGTCTTCCTGTGTTTTTGTGTGCGTAATAAATTGGCAACTGACCAACGCTTCTTGGGAAAGTTGAAGTCAATTTTCCTGAAGGATTTACATCTCCAAATAAAACATCAGCAATAGCGTAACCTGCTTCTGTACCCGCAAACCAAACGTTTAAGATTGCAGGAACTGTTTTTGCTTCGTCTGTAATTACCAACGGACGTCCGTCGAATAAAACTAAAACAACTGGTTTTCCTGTTTTTAATAAAGCGTTTAATAAATCTTTTTGTGCCTGAGGAATTTCTAAGTTGGTACGGCTGCTTGATTCTCCGCTCATTTCTGCAGATTCTCCTAAAGCGGCTACAATTACATCTGATTGCTCAGCAACTTTTAGAGCTTCTGCTAATAATTCTTCTTTTGAACGACCATCACGGTGTAATGTTTTTCCAAACATTGTTGCGTTAGTTTCAAAAGTTTCATCATAATCTAAGTTACTTCCTTTTGCATATAAAACTTTTGTTCCTGCTCCCGCCACTTCTTTGATTCCTGCTAATAATGAAATAGCATTTTCCATTTTTGTAGCTACACTCCAGGTTCCTGGCATATTTTCTTTAGCATCTGCTAATGGTCCGATAAGTCCAATAGTTCCTGATTTTTTAAGAGGCAATACCTGATTTTGGTTTTTTAACAATACTAAAGATTGTGCAGCAATATCACGCGCTTCTTTACGGCTATCCATTGTAAAGATTTCAGTTTTAGCTCTTTTTTCGTCACAATATTTATAAGGATCCTGGAATAAACCTAAATCATATTTTGCTTCTAAGATCAGTTTAACAGCATTATCGATTGTTTCGATTTTAACTTTTCCTTCATCTAAAGATTTTTTCAAAGTTCCTAAGAAACCTTCTCCAACCATATCCATTTCAACTCCTGCATTTAATGACAAAGCCGATACTTGTTGAAGATCTCCCATTCCGTGCTCGATCATTTCAGGGATTCCTGTAAAATCTGTTACCACAAAACCTTTAAAACCCCATTGTTTTCTTAGAATATCTGTCATTAACCATTTATTTCCTGTTGCAGGAATTCCGTCAATTTCATTGAAAGAAGCCATAACCGAACCTACACCAGCATCAACAGCTGCTTTGTAAGGAGGGAAATAATCATTAAACATTCTGATGTGACTCATATCAACTGTGTTGTAATCACGTCCGCCTTCCGGAGCACCGTATAATGCGAAGTGTTTAACACAAGCTAAAATTGAATTGTTTTTAGAAAGATCGTGTTGTTGGTAACCATTAACCATTGCTTTTGCAATCTGGCTTCCTAAATAGGGATCTTCTCCTGAACCTTCAGAAACTCTTCCCCAACGCGGATCACGAGAAATGTCTACCATTGGTGAAAATGTCCAGTTGATTCCGTCTGCACTAGCTTCTTTTGCAGCAATTTGCGCACTTCTTTCAATTAAGCCCATATCCCAGGTACAAGACAATCCTAACGGAATTGGGAATGTTGTTTCATATCCGTGAATAACATCCATACCAAAAAGCAAAGGAATTTTTAAACGGCTTTTTTCAACCGCAATTTTTTGAACTTCCTTAATTTTTTGAACTGATTTAATGTTGAACAAACCTCCTACTTTACCTTCAGCAATATTTTTTGCAACATTGGAGCTGTTTGCCTGTCCTGTTGTAATATCTCCTGATGTAGGTAAATTTAATTGCCCTAATTTTTCATCTAATGTCATTTTTGACATTAACTCTGCTACAAACTCCGACTTAGGTTTAATTTTTACTGTACTCTTTGTGTTCTTTTTTTGAGCGTAACCCAAAACAGCACATCCTAAAAAAAGTAAGACTAATTTGTTTTTCATTCTATTTTATTTATTTGTTCGTATTCTTTTTATTCTGTTTAAACATCCAGTCGTATATTTCCTGATTGTCATAAACTTTTGTCCAACTATCGTGATTTGCATCATCAAAAATCGTCAGCTTTACATCTTTTGCATTGCATTTTTTCAATTCCTTGTAAATCGCAATTGCATAATTCACATTTACCACATCATCCAATAATCCGTGGAAAATTCTGGTTGGAATATTGGCTATTTCACACGTTTTTTCTAACTGAATTAAATCTACAAAGCCTGCGACAGGTATGTTTGCGGCAAATAGATCCGGATGTGCAAAAGCCAAATTCCATGAAGCCCAGCCTCCTGAGCTCAAACCAGTAACATATATTCTATCAGAATCAATTTTGTTTTCCTTCTGAATTTTTACAATCAGCTGGTAAATTGATTCTATATCCCAATTTTCGTCTTCTTTGCACTGCGGTGCTAAAACATAAGCGTCTAATTGGTGCGTTTTTAAATATTTTAAAGGACCGTTAATTTTTACTTTTTCAAGATCGGTTCCTTTTTCTCCATCTCCCGAAATAAAAACGATTAAGGGCTTTTTCTCCTTAACATTTGCCGGACGATGTAGAACATAACCCAACTCATATTTAGACATTATAACTGTATTGATTTTTCCGGTTGTTTCTGTTTGTCCAAAAACAATTATAGAAAAGAACAGAAATAAAAATGCTGCTTTATACTTCATAGAATATTAAATTCCGTATTTACCTGATTTAAAACCAAGTTTTGTTAATCCTTGTTTTACTTCCGGAGCATTCATAAATAATTTCCAAAGTAAACCTGTACGGTAATTTTCGATCATCACTATTTCCGGGCCCTGATCAATTGCTAAATAGCGTTTTGCTACCCAATTGTCATTTCCTAAACTTAGTGCATCATAAAAGCCTGCATCGCCCCAAGTTTTATCTTTATGATTTTCGTATAAATTACGTATTACAGCCATTGATTCTTTTGGCGTATAAACAATTGAACTAATTGCAGCAGTCGGAGAAATTACGTCCTGATCATTGCTTGGCATGTGTGCATTATATCCAATTGAACCGTCAGGATTTCTTGAATAAGATGCTGTTAAGCCCCAATAATCCTTACCGTAACCTTTAAACTTTTTAGGATTTTCTAAACAATATTGGTAATCGATCTTAACCTGATTTACGTTCAGATCCCAATAGTTTGCATATTTATCTGTTAATTGATTAGGATCTAATCCTACATAAGAATAATGCGCCCAAAATAATGGCCCGCCAAATTCTTCAGCACCGTTGTGTTTTAGCACTAAAGGAATATTATATTTAGTTTTTGAAGAAACAATTCCGCCACTTCTTGCCCAGCCTTCATGGTATGCTTTTGCATCAATACCGTGTGTTGGCGAAGAAGCTGCCAAAATATAAGTAATTAAACATTCGTTGTATCCTTCCAGCGGGAAATTCATTTGCCAGTCGTAGTTTGGTGACCAGTGCCAGTACAGAACATTTTTGTTATTAGTATACCATTGCCATTCTACACCTTTCCAAAGTGCATCGTATTTTTTTGCAACTGCTTTCTCTTTTTCAGAACCATCTTTCAGATATTCACGAACAGTAATCATGCCTGAAATTAAAAATGAGGTTTCGACTAAGTCTCCTCCGTTATCTTTAGTCCCAAATGGTTTTACTTTTCCTGTATTTCCGTCAATCCAGTGTGACCATGCTCCGTGAAAACGATCTGCTTTTGCAAGAAAATCGGCAATTTTATCTAATCTTTTTACTCCTTCTTCTTTTGTAACATAACCTCTTGACATTCCTGAAACAATTGCCATTAATCCAAAACCAGATCCTCCTGTTGTTACAATATGGGGGTCTTTGTCTGGATAATTCCCATCAGGATGATAACGTTCTCTTCCTAATCCGGAATTTGGTTCGGCATAATCCCAAAAATATTTAAAGGTTTGTTTTTGAACGACATCTAAAAGTTGTTCATCTGTCAATACAACGCCAGAAGTATTTTCTCCTGTATTCTTTTTTGTTTTGTCGGCATTTGATCCGCAACCAAAAAAAGTAAAAGCTAAAAATAAAACTGAAATTCTAATCATTATAAAAAATTTAAAATGTAAAAAATAATCACTTCCCTCAGTAAACTGAAGGAAGTGATATATAAATGGTATTAATTATAACCAGGATTTTGAGTACTTAAACCTTGAGCCTGCAAAATAAATGATGCAGGAATTGGGAATAATTCATTTTTACCTACTGTAAATACTCTTCCATTAGGGAAATAAATACTTTTGTCAGCAGCAAAGGCATCTTTAGCCTGACCAGTTCTAACTAAATCAAAGAATCTGTCAAATTCAAATGCTAATTCAACTCTTCTTTCTTTCCAGATCGCCGTTTTAACTGCCGCTTGAGAAGTTGCAGGTGTTTCATCTAAACCAGCTCTGTGTCTAATTATGTTAAGCAGCGAAATAGCTTCTGAAGTTTGGCCTAATTCATTTAAAGCTTCCGCTTTCATTAATAAAACTTCGCCATATCTTAAATACTTAATATTGGCATCTGTTTCCCATCCATTTGTGAATGCAGAAGAATAAGCTTTATAGTTATATCTTGGATTAGGATCCGTTTGTCCTTCTTCAACTTCTACTGTTGGAACTACAGTACCATCATACAAAGTTGTTCCTCTAAAAATAATAGTTGCATCTTTTCTAACATCTCCTGCTTCATAAGCGTCTACTAAACTCTGAGAAGGTTGGTTAAAACCCCATCCCCAAGAATCACGCACACCTTGAGTGTTTGAATATCCTTGAATTCCACGTGCTGGTACAGAACCAACACCATTTATTTCAAAAATAGATTCTCCATCATTTTCTCCTTCAAGCCTAAACATTTTAGCGTAATCGGGAGAGATAATGTATCCTGTAACCTTATTACAATTATCCAGAACACTTTGCCATTTTTTCTGATACAAGCTTACTTTGGCCAATAAAGCATAAGCCGCACCTTTTGAAGCTCTAGCTTTTTCAGCATCAGCATATTGAGATTTATTTGGTAAAACCGCAGCAGCTTCATTTAAATCTTTTTCAATGAAAGCATAAACTTCAGCAGCTGTTTTACGAGTTAACTGCATTGCTTTATCTTCTGCTGATAATGGAATACTAGATACGTGATCAACAATTGGCACACCGCCGTAACATTTCACTAATGTGAAGTACATAAAAGCTCTTAAAAACTTAGCCTCACCCATTAATCTATCTCTTAATGCAGGATCAGCTTTATCTAATTTAGGAAGAATAGCCAATGCCTGATTACATCTATTGATTCCGTCGTAGTTAGCATTAAATGTACTTTCAGCAGATGGATTTGATGCATTATAAGTTAAGGCATCCAAAACATCTTTATCAGTACCTGTATCACTTGGTGTTGAACCTTTGTCAGCATCATCAGATGTAATACTTGCTAAACCAATCCATCCAAATGAACTCATATCCCAGTCCAAAAACTTGCTGTAAATAGCAGTAACAAATGTTTTTGCTCCATTGTCATTGTTATACAATTCGATGTCGTCTGTAGAAACTGTTTCTGATTGTTTAACATCCAAGTAATCATCAGCACATCCTGTAAAGGTAAATGCTGCTAACACGAAGATTGATATATATATCTTTTTCATAATATTAAAATTTTAAATTAGCACCAATTACAAATGATCTTAATGTTGGATAAGCATCCAATTCTACACCTTGTGTTCCGTAAGGATTACCATCACCATTTAACTCAGGAGAAAAACCAGAGTATTTCTGTGTAATGAAAGGGTTGATTGCATTAAAATAAATTCGGCAAGAACTAATAAATTGATCTTCTTTAAGAGGAAGTTTATAACCTAAAGTGATGTTATTGATTCTAAAGAAATCTCCAGATTCCATGTAGTAAGTTGAAGCTACAGGAACCGTATTAAATGGTCTTGGATTTGGCGAAGTTGTATTTGTTGGTGACCAAAAATCATTTGTCATAGAAGCTTCTATGTTTTCACCTCCAAAACGTTGCGCTTTTTTACCATTGTATACTTTTGCTCCACCTGTACCATATCCGTCTACTGAGAAATCAATGTTTTTGTAAACAATTCCTAAAGAAACTCCGTAGTTAGATGTTGGTAAAATTGAACCTACATATTTTTTATCAGCTGTTGCAGATAATGCATCCTGAGTTACTTTGGCACCAGAAGCATTATAGTAAAGCATATTTCCGTTTGCCGGATCTACACCTGCATATTCATAAAGATAAAAACTACCTAATGGCTGACCAATTGAGTTGTTGTACAACAACTTAGTATCCTGTCCATTTCCTAAATTACCTCCAATAACCTGAGATAATGAAACATCTTTTAAACCTGTAAGTTCATTTTTATTGTGAGAGAAGTTACCTCCTACCCAGTAGCTTAAATCGTCAGTAATTTTATCGTCCCAACGTAATGCTAATTCATATCCTTTGTTTGAAACTTCACCAACATGAGATGGAGTTGCTACAGTAATACCAGAAGTTGGAAAAGGCTTAATGTTCAAAATAACATTATCAGTATTTTTATTATAAACATCAACAGATCCTTTTAATCTGTTTCCTAAGAATTCAAAATCAATACCTGCAGAAGTTTCTTCAGTAATTTCCCATGTTAAAGTAGGGTCAATTTGAGAAGTAATACTAGTACCTTCATTTAAAATAGAACCACCTAAATAACTATTTAATCCAGAAGCATAACCTTGATTGTTTAATGGTACATTTTGGTTACCCAATTTACCCCAGCTTCCTCTTAATTTAATTAAATCAACTCCTTTAATATCTGATAAGAAGCTTTCTTTTGTCATAATCCAACCAAGACCTACAGATGGGAAAGTTCCCCAACGATAATCTTTAGCAAAGTTTGATGATCCGTCACGTCTGATAGTTCCCGTCAATAAGTATCTGTCCATTAATTTGTACTGAGCACGACCAAAATAAGAAGCTAATTTACTTTCGTTGAAAACGATATCTTGTAAATTTGTAACAGTACCAGAATAATCAACACCTTTTGAATCTGTTGCATTATATAAAGACCAATAATTAGAATCCGGACTTACATTTTTTCTAGTAATTACCAATTTCTCTCTAGGGCCTTTTACAGAAGTCTCAATACCTGCCGTTAACTCAACATCGTGAATGTTAGCAAATACTTTATTGTAAGTAAAATAGTTAGATAAATTCCAGTTGAAATACTGCTCTCTTCCTCTTGTCAATAAATTGATAGGATCTGATGAAGGATATTTCGACTCAACACGAGTTGGATTTGCCGCTAACCAAACATTTTTAGTATCTTCATAATTATATTGTTTCCAAGTATAATACTCTCCATTAAATTGTGAGGTAAACTTTAAACCATCAATGATTTGATAATCTAATTTCAAACCACCTTGAAGAGTAACACTTCTTTGTTGCTCATTATAAAAATCTAATTGTGCAACTGGGTTTCCAACATTGTTAAATGAGCTACCAGTTGGACTTGCTACTCCATTAGCATCTGCGAAAGGCACACCATATTGACCGTTAGCAAAACGTACAGGAACAATTGGTGATTGTTTGTATGCATTTGTAAATGCACTTAGCGGTTTTGGAGCAGAATTAGCTGATGTAAAACTGAAGTTTTGATTTAAAGTAACTTTTTTAGAAAGTTTAAACTCATTGTTATTTCTAAAACTTGTACGGCTATAATCTAAACCGTTAAGAACTGCTTTTTCCTGATAGTTACCAGCACTAAAAAAGTATTTAACATTTTCTGAAGCACCAGAAATAGAAATATTATTTTGTGTATAAGTTCCTGTTCTTGTAATTTCGTCTAGCCAATTAGTATTAACTGGTTGATCTGTAGAGAATTTATTTGTTCCTAAGGCTGCGTTAGAATAGTTTGCATATTGATTTGCGTCAGCCATTTTAACCTTTTTAAGCGGTGTTCTAACACCTCCGAAGCTTTCAATTTCTACCGAAACTTTATCTCCTTTACCTTTTTTAGTAGTAATAATGATAACTCCGTTTGCAGCTCTCGTTCCGTAGATTGCTAATGAAGAAGCATCTTTAAGAATCTCATAAGAAGTAATATCATTGGTATTAATATTATTGATGTTTTCAGTTGGCATTCCATCAACAATATATAAAGGATTTCTTCCTCCTAGTGCAGTACCTAATCCTCTAATAACCACTGAAGGTGTACTTCCCGGAACATCAGATGAAATTACCTGAACCCCAGCAGCTTTACCCTGAATAGCTTGTGAAGCATTCATTACCTTTGTTTTTGTAACATCTTCAGCTTTCAATGATGTAATGGCCGAAGTATTATCAATTTTCTTTCTGGTACCGTAACCAATTACAACAACTTCTTTTAAAGCAGTATCGCCTGCTTCTTTTAAGGTAATCGACATAGCTCCTGCAGTAGCAGTAGTTGATACAGAATCAAAACCAAGCATAGAGATCTTTAAAGTTTCTCCAATCTTAGCATTAATGGTAAAATTACCATCAAAGTCAGCATCAGTAGATGTTCTGGATTCCGAAGCACTAATTATAGCTCCCGGAACTCCCATTCCACTACTGTCTACTACTTTTCCTTTAATTGCCTGTGCCTGTCCCATCATATATGATGGCAGCAACAAGAGTGCTAAAAAGCTAAAAATAAAATTTTTCATACAGTATGTAATCGTTTAAGTTAGTAGAGCCAAATTAAACAATTACAACGTTGTAGTACATCAAACAGCACTACTACATAGCTACATCATTGTGTTAAAATTATCGTGTATACTAATGATAATCAATGTTATAATTATCAAAAAATTTACATTAACATAACCTTATGATGTAGTAATGATGTATTGTAATTCTATAAAGAATGAATTGAAAAAATATAAATTATTTAAAAAATAAAATCAAATCTTACAGACTTAATAAAAACTTTGACAGGTTTTCTTCCTGATTAAGGTTTAATTTCTTTCTTAAACGATATCTGTGCAGTTCTACACCTCTAAAAGAGATGTTCATCATAGGTGCAATTTCTTTTGAAGAGAGGTTCATTTTAAGATAAACACACAGTTTTATATCCTTTGGAGTTAGTTGTGGATACTTTTTAGACAAGGTAATGATAAACTCATTGTGAATTTGATTCAGATTGGTTTCAAAAATCTCCCATTCATGTTTATTCACTTCATTTATCTTAATTGCTTTTTTAATTTCGCTTTTAAGTTTATTGAAGTCTTTCTCAGATTCCAGAATATTTTGAATCTTATCAATCATTTCGCTTTGCTTCGCGATAGACAATGATTTTCCTGCTACTTCTGAAGCTTTGGTTTGCAATTCGAGTTCCAGAATATGCTTTTCATATTCCTGAATATTTAATTCATTTTCTGTTTTAAGCTCCATTTCCAGAATTTCGCGCTGATGCTTTAATTCTTCTGCCTGCAACTTTAACTTTTGTCTATAACGTAGTTTATTCCATTTATAATAAAAAAACAGCACTGCTCCTATTACTAATAAATAAAGAAGAATCATCCAAAATGAAAAGTACCAGGGTTGTGATACTCTAAAATCAAAACTGGAAACTTTATCATAATTTACTCCGTCGTGTTTAAAAATCACAATAGAATGCGAACCACTGCTTAAGTTATTCAGAACTATTGTTCCATTTGAAATTGGAACGTAATTTTTACCTTTATTTATCTGATAAAATAAATTTGGCTTGCTGGCTCCATAAATTCCGGAGATAACATTAATTTTTAATTCTGTATTATGCTTAATCTTTCCATCGTCTGGTAAAAGTGTGTTTTCATTATAAGCTTCGACTTTGACGCCTTTATTTTGTTTATTCTCATAACCTAACTGAAGAGAAATAAATCCATCATCTAAATTCATTAAATAATGGTTGTTGCTTTTGAAAATTCTTAAGTTTTCATTGATCAGTTTTCCTTTATAATATTTCTCCTGAATTATGTTCCATAAAAATTTATTTCCCTGCGCATAGATATGATACAAAATCCCATCCTGTAGCACAATAAAATGATCTTCGTCTATGGCGACAACATCAGAAATGTTTTTAAAATTAGAATTGAATAAAACATTCTCTTCTAATTTATTTGAAATAGAATTAAAAGTGTACCAAACATTATTTATCAGGAAAAGCAACTCTTTTCTAAATTCAAAAATCTTAACCCCAAAGTCATTTTTTATTTTACTCTGTTGTGTAATATTTTCAACTTTTAAGGTTTTGTAATTGTCATCAAAAAGGACCCTGTATAATCCACGATAATTATCTGCTGCCCAAATCTCATTTCTTTTATTTTGTGCAACATATTTAATTGGTTTTGAGAGTTCATTAATTTTTTTTGTTTTTCTTAAATCTGAGACATCGTCATAAACCAGAATTCCGCTATAAGTAGATTGAAAATAGGTGTCATTAATAATACTTTTGGATAAATTCCAACCGCCGCTTACATTATTAATTTTAGTTAATGCGCCATTTTCATAACAAAAAGTTCCATCGTTATGACCAATTAAATATTTATCACCAATTTTCGTAATATTCCAGCCTTGTCCCTGTGTATTAGAAAGCATTTTAAAATTTCCCGAATCGAACTCAAAAATTCCATGGTTTGAAGCGATCAGATATCCTTTATTGGTAGTCGCAACCGAATAAACTGATCCTAAAATTCCGGAATTATCATAAAAAAAAGAAATTGGCGAATTTACCTCAACATGAGCAATTCCGTTATCCAGACCAAGCCATAAATCTTCTTCTTTATCAAGACCAATGCTTAAGACGGAATTATTCATCAAAACATTATTTCTATCGATATTCTTGAAAGTATCTTTACTTAAATCATAAATAAAGACTCCTTTATTACCGGTTCCTATAACCAGTTTATCATTCTTAATAAATTTAGCAACATTAATTCCATTTGATTTTAAAGTTTCATTCAATGGATTATTCCACGGTTTTAAACCCTCTCTTTCGACAATAAAAATTCCTTTTTTCTGTGTAAAAATATAAGTCTTCTCTTTATACTTTTCGACTGCATGAACAACAGTATTTTTTAAAACATTCCATCCTTTTGGATTAGTAATTTTGGAACCGTTCATTTTAAACATCCCTTTGCTTACAGAAGCTACGTAAAGATTCTGATCGACTGCAAAACAATAGGAGATTAAAAATGGAAATTTAATTTTTTGAATATGCTTTCCGTCATAAATAAAAATATCATTAAAAGACTGAAAATATAAAGCCCCATTAAACCTGAAAATTTTCCAGATTTCTTCATTGTCTTTTTCATCAAATAAACGGAGATTTTTAGTGATTGAAACATAGTGCATTTCTCCATTTTCTCTGTGCCAATAGCCAAATTCTTTATAAGAGCCCGAATATATTCGATCACCTTCGATTAGTATGGAACGAATAATGGTTTTATTGGGCAATGAATATTTTTCCCATATTACGCCATCATATCGCAGTAAATAGTGATTATTGGCAAAATACATTGCTTTGTCTTTTCCCTGAGCAATATTCCATATTTGGTTGTCTCCCTGATAATCTGATTTACTGTAGTTTTCGACGAAAGGAAGCAACTCTTGTGCCTGAATTTGAAAAGCAATGAAAAAGAGGAAAAGTGATTTTAAAAGTATCGATTTCAAGATATTCGGTTTTATATTCAAAGATACTGACAAATATTTAATTTGGAGGCGTAAAAAAAGCTTCCCGATAGAGAAGCTTAGTTATATAGAATCGTTTAAAATTTAATTTTGAAGCAAATTATAAACCTGATTGGCAATTTCATATTCTTCATCAGTTGGGACTACCAGAACTTTAACTAATGAGTTTGTTGCATTGATTTCTCTGATTTCTTTAGAACGAATTTGATTTTTTTCTAAATCGATCTGAATTCCAAAATAATCCATTTCGGTACAAATAAGTTTACGCATATGTGAAGAATTTTCACCAATTCCAGCAGTAAATACAATTGCGTCCAATCCGTTTAATGCTGCAGCGTAAGCACCGATTGTCTTTTTAATTCGATAAGCATTCATTAATAAAGCTAATTGACATTCTCTATTTCCTTTTTCAGCTTCCGCTTCAATATCTCGTAAGTCACTATAACCTGTCAGACCAAGCATTCCGCTTTGTTTAAGTAAAACTGCATTAACCTCATCGGGAGTATACCCAAGATTTTTAATCATATAAAAGATAACGGACTGATCAATGTCTCCTGCACGGGTTCCCATTATTAACCCATTTGACGGTGAAAAGCCCATTGTAGTATCAATACATTTTCCGTTTTTAACGGCTGCCATACTACAGCCATTTCCTAAATGAATAGTAATAATATTAGCACCTTTCTCTAAAAAGTTAATTGCTTTTTCAGAAACGTATTTGTGACTAGTACCGTGAAAACCGTATACACGCACTTTATTTTCCGTTAGAAGATAATTCGGAATCGCATATTTATAAGCTACTTCAGGCATTGTCTGATGAAAAGCAGTATCGAAAACTGCAATTTGCTCTGCTGAACTAAAAATCTCTTCTGCAACATTAATTCCTTCTAAATTCGCGGGATTATGCAAAGGTGCCAATTCAAAAAGCTGTTTGATTTTGGCTTTTACTTTATCATCAATTTTTACTGTATCACTAAAATCACTTCCGCCATGCACTACACGATGACCAACAGCTGAAATTTCTGATGTTGATTTAATTACACCTTTCTCGGCATCTAAAAGCATATTGGCTACTTTTTGTAAACCTACTTTATGAGTCGGAATTGGTAATGTTTCTTCCTGTGAATGAGATGATGTTTTAAATGTAATATTTGAAGTTTCTAATCCAATTCTGTCAATCATACCGCTACAAATTACTTCATTTGAAGGCATAATCATTAATTGATATTTTATTGAAGAACTTCCTGAGTTTATAATTAGTATTTTCATTTTTTTTTTAAGGTGCTAAGTTTCTAAGGTGCTGAGTTTTTTTTTAAAAGCTCAAAAAAATAATTTATAATTCATAATTAACAATTCATAATTAATTACAATCCTTGTGCCTGGATCGCTGTAATTACAACTGTGTTTATAATATCATCTACTGTACAACCACGGCTTAAGTCGTTTACAGGCTTGTTTAGACCTTGTAACATCGGTCCTATTGCCAAAGCCCCGGTTTCTCTTTGAACCGCTTTATAGGTATTGTTTCCGGTATTTAAATCAGGGAAAATAAGTACGCTTGCTTGTCCTGCTACTTCAGAATCCGGCATTTTGCTTTTTCCAACTTCGCGATCAACGGCAGCATCATATTGAATTGGCCCTTCTATTTTTAAGTCCGGACGTTTTTGTTTTACAATTTCGGTAGCAGTTCTTACTTTATCAACCTCATCCCCTTTTCCAGATGCTCCTGATGAATAGGAGAGCATAGCTATTTTTGGTTCAATTCCGAAAGCAGCGCTTGATTCTGCCGATGAAATTGCAATTTCTGCCAATTGCTCCGCTGTTGGATTTGGATTGATGGCACAGTCTCCGAAAACAGAAACTCTGTCTTCTAAGCACATAAAAAATACCGAAGAAACAACAGACGAATTTGGTTTGGTTTTAATAAATTGAAGCGCCGGTAAAATGGTATGCTGCGTAGTGTGTGCTGCACCGGAAACCATTCCGTCTGCATGACCTTTATACACCATCATTGTACCAAAATACGAAACATCTTCCATTAAATCTCTTGCCATAGTTATACTTACATTTTTAGCTTTTCTTAGCTCGTAATAAGTATTGGCGTAATCTTCGTAAAGAGGTGATTCTTTTGGGTTTATAATATTTACTTTTTCAAAATCAAAAGTAAGTCCCAGTTCTGTTACCTTACTTTCAATTTGCTTTTTGTCACCAATAATCGAAATATCAACTACATCCATATCTAATAATCGTGATGCAGCCATAATAATACGGTCATCATTTCCTTCCGGTAATATAATATGTTTGCGATGCTGCTTGGCTCTTTTCACCATATTGTACTGAAACATTTTTGGTGTCATTCCTTCCACTACAAAAGTGATTACTCTTTGTGATAAAGCTTCAATTTCTACATATTTACCAAAAGTATTTATCGAAGTTTCAATTTTATGGGTATTGTTAGCATAAATCTCCGATCTAATGGCTCCAATTCGGTTGGTAATGTGATAAGTTCCCCCATCAACAGCGATAATAGGCACGATAGCAGAAAGTCCTTCTATAAGCTTTAAAATGCTTTCCTCCGGAACAATATTTCCAGTTAGTATAATTCCTGATATTGTTGGATAATTTGCCGATTCATTAGCCTGTAATGCACCTAAAATAATGTCTGAGCGATCTCCCGGAGTAATTACAAGTGCATTGTCATGCAAGTGAACTAAATAATTGTGCAATTGCATCGCTCCAACACTATAATGTCCAATTTCATTATTTAGATAGTTCTCTCCAAACAATACTTTAGCATTAAGTTCATTTACAATCTCCTGCATTGTAGGATTGTTTAAACTTGATATTAGCGGAATCGTATTAACCAACACATTTGCAGGTAAACTTTTCTGCAGACTTTTGGTTACCAACTCGATATTTTCCGGTTGTACTTTATTAGCAAAAACCGATAAAACTTCTACTTCTTTTACTTTAAATGAATCGTAAACCAAATACAAACTATCAACCAATTCTTCTAAGGTTTTACCAACTCCAGAGCCTACAATTATAGTTGGAATTCCGAGGTTTTTGGCAATTAAAACATTCAAATCCAGTTCGATTGAAGTTCCTTCTCCTGTAAAGCTTGTTCCTTCAACCAGAACAAAATCAAAGTTTTCTTCGAGTTTTTTATATTTCTCAATAATCAGATCCAGAACCTCTCCTATTTTTCCTTTATTCTTTTTCTTGATCAATTTACTTTTGGTGATGGCATATGCATCTTCAAACTTAATATCAAGGTTAAAATAAGACAAAACAGTTTCAATATGATTGTCTTGCTCTCCGTCGACAAAATCTTCGATTATAGGTCTGAAATATCCAACTTTGGCAGTTTTACCAATCAAAATACTCATCAGACCGAGTGTAATTATCGATTTACCACTATTCTGATCACTTGTGGCTATATATATTGCTTTACTCATGATTTAGATTTTTACTATTTTATAAATTTTAAAACGTTAAAACCAACGTCTTCTTTTGAAATATATAATTAAGGCTATTACCAGAAAAAGCATAGACCCCATTACTATAAAGTAACCATTTCTTTCTTTTAATTCCGGCATATATTCAAAGTTCATACCGTAAACTCCCACAATAAAAGTAAGAGGGATGAATATGGCTGAAATTATGGTGAGCGTCTTCATAATCTCATTCATTTTTCGGCTTTGTTCCGAAAAATAAAAATTAGACGCACTTTCCAGTGAACTCATATCTGATTCTATTTGCTCTAAAAGTTCTAAGCTTTTTTGATGCAATCTGATGAAGAAATTAAAGGTATCCTTTTGAATTAGCCCATTTGCATCATCATCTTTAATCGTTTTTAGATAATATAATGAATCTCTTAGAGGAACAATAGATCGCTTTAAAAAATTAAAGTTATCGCGATGATTTTCAATTTTTTCTAATATAATTGGATCTGCTCCTTTTTTAGTCAGGTTGATTAATTCTTCAATGTTATTTTCTTCATCTTCAATCGTAATGTAAAAATTCTCCATTACAGCATCTAATAATAAATAGAGCAGATAATCGACTTTTTTTGTTCTTACAATTCCTGCATGAGTACGCAGGCGTTCGCGTATATGAGCAAAGAAATCACTTCGTTTTTCCTGAAATGAAATTAAAATTCCGTCTTTTAAAATAAAACTAAGTTGTTCTACTTTAAGATCATCCGAAGATTCTGATGGCAAAAGTGATTTTATATTAAAAAACAAAACACCTTGCTGTTCTTCCAGTTTAGTTCTTTTTGTTGTGTTTAAAATATCTGCCAGTAAAAAATCGTCTAACTTAAAATGTTCGCCGATTGTTTTTATGAGATCAATATCGTTTAATCCGTGGATGTTTAGCCAGTTGTTTCTGGTATAATCAAAACAAGAATTTAAAGCTGACGGATTAAACTTCTCGTATTCTGTTATCTCTTGGTCATTATATACAAAAAGCTGCATTTCTGTTTTAAGATCTTTATGAGATCCTGTATACTCTAAACTAGTATGTTGCAGTTTACGCCCTTTCTTGTATTTTATCTTTCTCATCCATGAAAATTTACAGTAGTAATATTACGAAAAAGAATCCAAATGGGAAATGACAATTATCAGTTTGTTAAAATGCTATCGTTTTAATTTTTGTACTATTTTTATTACTTTTAATAAAAATAAACCCGACAGGTTTTAAAAACCTGTCGGGTTCTAAATAAATACTATGCAAATCATTGAATCACTTGAAGCTGGAAAGTTTTACCATATTTATAACCGCGGAATTAACGGCGAAAACTTATTCAAAGAGAATAGAAACCATCAATATTTCCTGATGTTATACAACAAGCATATTGATCCAATTGCAGAAACATATGCGTGGTGTTTATTAAAAAATCATTTTCATTTACTGGTAAGAATTAAAACCAATGAAGAAATTATTCAAAACCAATCAAAAGACAAACTAAAAGAAATTATTCCTCCTCATCAGTCCTTTGGCAATCTATTTAATGCGTACACCAAAGCTATCAACAAAGGCTACAATAGACATGGCTCATTATTTGAACGCCCATTTAAACGAAAATTAATTGATAATGATTTCTATTTACGTTCTGCTATAAAATACATTCATAACAACCCTGTAAACCATGGCTTTTGTGAACATCCTATTGAATATCCATGGAGTTCATACCAAACATGTGTTTCTGAAAAACCAACAAAACTAAAACGCGAAAAAGTGATCTCATTATTTGAAAACATTGAAGATTTAAAAACCTTTCACAATCAAAAGGAGAACCAAAGTTACATAGAAGAATATCTGAATTTATAATCTAAATAACAAACCCGACAGGTTTTAAAAACCTGTCGGGTTTAAACTAATCGTAAAAATAACCCATAAAAAAACCGAGTCATTTCTGACTCGGTTTTCTATCTTAATACTTTGTACTAATTACTTAGTACTAAAGAATTACTTAACTTCTTCAAAAATAAAACTATTGAATATCAGCATATTACAGTTATATGGTACAAATAAGGTACAAAATAAATCCAATCTATTTATAGAAAGCTGGTACTGAGTAGAAAAAGCAAAAATATTAAATGAGAACTTTTTATCCTAATCCGACCCTTATTGGGCAAAAATTCGAACCTTTTACTGGAAGATTTGAAAATTTTAGCTGACGCTTAGATTGTATCTTATAATACAAAGATATGGTATCTTGCCCGTGGGAAAGGAGATTCAGGCGAGACACCCCTGCAATCTTTACAGCGGGAAATAAGAGATGAATTAAATATTAATTGCTGCTAAACTGCGGATAAAAACTGGCTTATTCCTCTATTATTTTAATTTAAAACTTCTTAAGTACGGACTGGAATATCTATAACAGGCTGTAGTTGCTCAAGTTGTGTAGCATATCTCCTTACCACCTGATCGTATAAGTCTTTTACTTTCGGAGCTTCAACTGTTACTACCAGTGCATAATCTAATTCCTGTACCCTTGTATCATTATGTCCTTCTGCACGAGCATTGTAATGAATATCAAAAAGAGGTTCATCAAGTGAACTTCCATGAAACCTGCCTTCGTAATGCATACAATTTTCCCATTTAAAAGCATCTGTTCTCAGATCTTCTTCTGTCTCAAAGCCTTTTCTAGCTTTAGCAAAAAAGGGTTTTGTTAAAGCATGCATCGGTTCAGCTTCTCCCTTTTCAACTTTGCGCTTCCTATTTTTATTTGGTCGAAAAAACGGCTCTAAACCACTCCGAGTATAATTATCTGGACAATGAGGATCAACGGGAGTTGCATAGCAAAGAGTAGCTTTTATTTTCACCATTCCGGCAATTGCTCCAGGTGGCAAAGGAATCGGTGCTCGTAGATATTTTGCAGCACTAATTTTGCCCTGATATACCACCCTCATTACATGGTCTTCACATACCACTATGCTTTCTAAATCTCTTGCAACTCGACCCCATCCAACTTCAAATTTCGGAAGTTCAGAAGCTTCAGAACTGTGAATAAGCAAGGTTCTAATTGCCAATGCATTTAAAGAACTGCCAAAATGAGCTTTAATTCCTGATGCAAGTCTTAATGTACTTGGAGCTGCAAAACTAGTTCCACCCGTCTGCAATAGATTGATTCCATCCAAATCAGTCACAAGAAAAGGCCTGCCAACAGATCCTCCGAAATCAACTAGGTCTGGTTTAATAAGCCCTGGGCTTCTACCTGGTCCTATTGAACTATAGGAAGCTCTTGCCCAAAATTGATCAGGAGTATCGCATGCTCCTATAGCTAATGCATTTACACAGTCTGAAGGAACTTGAACTCTATTAGCATTAATAGTAGGATCTCCTTCTCCGTCATTACCAACAGCAACTGTAGCAAGTATAGAACCCTTTGAAAGAAATTCATCAAGTACTGCAGTCCATGCATGTACTTCATCATCATCAATTGGTAAACTTGGCCCCAAACTTAAATTTATAAAATCATACTCTGCAGTTGATAAAACGTCGATAATTCGGTCCAGTACATCATACAGTTCATACGGATTTTGACCAGGTAGCTTATCAAGTACCCGGTAATGATCAACATAAGAATATGGTCTAGGTAATACTTTACCAGGAATAATGTGCCCAAAAAGATAGGCAGACGTTACACTTACTCCATGTTCTTCTAATTCAGGATCCGAGGGGCCACAGCCATTGGTATCATGAGGTGTAGCCCATTTACAAATAGGATGATCTTCAGGAATACCTCCATCAAAAATTGCAGTTTTTGTAGTCGAATCCAAAGGAGTCAAATCATGATAAAGCACTTTTCCACTACTTATACCTGAGGATCTAAAAATTGGCTTTAGCAACCTTAAAGAAGGCATTGTGCGCACAACTCTAACTAAGCTAAATTTTGCAATTTCATTTGCCAATGAAGAAGGAGCTTTTAACTCAACAAAAATCAATTTACCGGCAAAGAACCTTTTATCAAAAGAAGCTTCAACACCTAACGAATATAGGTATTTTTTGAACGCTATTAGATATGCATTTTCTAAATGATCTTCGACGCCATGAAGAACAATTTCAAATACAGATTCGTCCTTACCAGAAGAAATACTTTTTAACTTATCTTCAGAATCCAAGAAATTAATTTGTTCAATTTCTACAATTTGATTAGCACCAGGCATGGTTTGATCCCAAGTATTAAATTGGCTTGCCCATCGTATAAAAGTTGCTTTTTGACCTACAACGAATAACTCTGTAGTACTAGCTGATAAAGGTTCTCTATTCTTACTTTTCTTTTCCGGAATTATATTCCTTTTCCTGCTACCAATTGACGTGAGACCTACCGAACGTAATAATTCCGAAGGATGGTATGACTTAGCTATGTATTCAGGATTTAAAGTTATTGTTGCTACTGTCAATCCTCCCGGACAGATTTCATCAGGCAAAGATCTTACTTTATCAGCTAAATTATCAAGCATAGGTTGTAAGCGCTCTTTTGCCTCATAAAAAGTGTAAGGACTCTCTTTTGCCGCTCCGCCTGACGGGACAATTACTGGCTCGGTTAGCCGTTCACCTTTACCTAATAAAAAATTTCTTTTGCTCATGATTTTCTGTTTTTAAGATAACTATTTATTTTGCCATTTTCTTTCTTATTGTTTCTCTTGCTATACCTGTTAATTCATGCGCTTGTCTTTGTGAAAACCCACCTTTGGTAATTAATTCTACTGCTAATAATAATTTCTTGGCATGGTGCAAATCACCCGAAAAAAGTTGCTTTTTAAGCTCATCAACTAATAAAGAATCATTTATTGCCGATGCTTTCCTGGCAAGATTAATCAATCTCTCAACTTCACTAAATGACTTACCACTATAGGCTATTCCAAAAATCTTAAACCATTCTTGTGATATACTAGAATCATTTTTCAATAAAATACTGACCATAGAAGCAATCTGCTCTTCTGTTGGATTTTCAAAAGTTAATATCATTTCGAAACGTCTCCAAACAGCAGGATCAAGTAAGTCAGCATGATTTGTAGCAGCTATTAGCAACCCTGAAGATGGCCAATCATCAATTTCTTGCAACAGAACCGTAACTAATCTTTTTAATTCTCCTACTTCACTATTATCGTCCCTCCTTTTTGCTATTGCATCAACTTCATCTAATAGCAATACACAATCCGTATTCTTAGCATAATCTAAAACAAATCTTATGTTATTACCAGTCCGACCTAAAAAACTACTCATTACTGCTGTTAGATCAAGAATTAACAATGGTAAACCTAATTGATCTGCAAGCCATTTAGCCGCCATAGTTTTACCTACTCCCGGAGGACCAGTAAACAACATTGATTTAGTCGGATGTAATCCATGCTTAAGTAAAGCTTTAACTTTTTTTCTTTCACCAATAATCTGGTTTAAAGAATTCTGTAGAGTTTCACTTAGTATTATCTCATGATCTAACGTACCTTTTTCTACACGCAGCAATTGCAATCTTGAATCCAGATCTACCGGCAAAGGACTTTCAGCTTTTTTTCTTAGAGGCGTAGCTCTTGTAGGAGATTCATTCAGCAACGAAACTAAATTCTCCGCCAAATCAGGAAAATCCCCTTTTAAATTCTTAGTAGCACGATGAATCAGTAAATGTATATCCTGAGCTCTTCCTGTTAAAGCAATTCTTGCCAATTGAAGAAAATCATTAGACAATTTATCTATACTTTCCGCCATAATATTCTATATGTTTGTTTTTTTTCTTCCACAAATATATAAAATTCAACTATATCAGTATCAAATATTGGAAGATTTTTTTAAACAAAAATAAAAAATCTTCCACTAGTCTATTTTTTTTTATAATTATAACTTATAAACACTCCAATAAAGAGACTCTTATAACAGAAAAGTAGTGCTGAAAAAATAATTGAAAATCGCAATTTAACTAAATACAATCGCACCTACCCATACTCAAGAAGCCTATTTTTCCATTATTTTATTAATCCATTTTGGACTAACCATAAATATTAAACTATAATAAATTATTATCTTCTAGAAATTTATTGATAAAAAACTGGCACATACCCGCATACACAGCCTTATCATCTGAATATTCCATAAGTCTATTGAACTCTTCTGTAAAAATGTCTTTTTGAATTTGATCATTAATATCTCTATTAAGTCTTTCTAACTCTCTTGTTACACATTTTATTTGACCAAAAAGCTTAAGCATATGTTTCTTACGTTCTTTTACAAGTAAAGGCCGCTGTAAAACATATATATTGATAGAAAATATTCCTTTTTCACTCAAAGGAACTATGACTGCTTCTGTATTTTCGTAATGGAAGTGAATACTCGGATCATCTCTACAAGGATCAATAAGAAGTCTGGAATCTTCTTCAGTTTTAAATACTAAATCATTATGTTGATGATCGATAAGACGATCTGCTTCAGAAATCAATGGGAATTGGTCCAGTTTGCCATAACCGCTTTCATCAGTTTGTCCATAAAGTATATGCTTTCTTCTTTGATTACAATGTTGGCATGCCAAAAAAAGATTATCCCAATTATTGGCCAGCCAATAGTAACCTGGTGTAGCAGGATTTTTTTCCTTTATACGTCCCTTTGGCCTGAAATGTTCTACATCGCCGTCATATACAGCACCATAAGAACTTTCGCAATAAGCACATTTTACAAATATTTTCTTTAATTCATCCTTAACTTTTTTATCATTATAAAGGCTAAATTCAAAAGAACCTTCATTTTTATTATTATAATGTTCAATTGCTCTTTCTGTTTCCTTAAACCATTTCCCGTTTTGGTCCACCAAAAAATCTGGTGCCGGGGTTCTTACAATACTAATCATAAAAGGTCCTTATAATCGTTTTGAATCAAATTTTTTACGTAGGCCACTGTTTCATCTTTTATAATCTCCTTTGCCTTAAATCCTTCTTCCCTCATTTTCTTGGCAATTGTTGAATCAATTGCTTCAAACAACACCTGCTCTCTTAGATTATTCCCAAGAAGCCCTTTGGTATTGAGTTCTGTACGTAGTATTTCAATCTTTGCTTGATCATCATCACTAATGTTATCACTTCGTTTACTTAGGAGATCATAATACTCCTCAAAACTTTTCTCAGCATCACTATCCATTCCATCTATCAGTCCGAACAAATCAGATGTTAGTAATTGCTCTACACTCATCAAACTATGATCCGGAAGCATTGTTTTATCCAGACATTGCACCTGGTGTTTCTTGTCTCTTACCATGACAACTACCTCCCCATGCGAAAGTCCTCTAAGACATAAAGGCTCGTGTGAAGTGACAATGAATTGCAAATTTGGAAATGCATTTCTAAGCGCACCGGCAATTCTGGCTCGCCAACGCGGATGCAAATGATTTCCAATCTCATCAATAAAAACAATGCCATTTGTATTATGATAACCTGCCAAATCCGAAGAAAGAGTCTGCATAATATCCGAAACGAGTGCAACTATTGTCTTATAACCGTCACTACTGTCTTCTAATTCATTTTCATTTTTATAGTGACTTATGTTAATTGTCCCATCCTTTCTATATAGCTTGTCATCTCCTTTTAAAGCCAGTACATCATAAAAAGCTGGAACGACCCTATTTAAAAATTCATCTTCGGCAAGATTACCAAGCCATAAATTAGGATCTTCTAAGGAAACAGTATAATCAAATAGATTTCTTACATTGGTAAATGGCTCCTTTTCAGAATCAGGAACAATACCTTTTTTAGGAAGTAGCCTTGTTGAACCGTATGACATAATGTAAGTAGGCGGTACATCAATATTACAATCAAAACCGTTTGCACTTAAACTAAGTTTTATTTGATTGTCACTTTCATAACTTTGAATAGTTACACTACCACTTGATTCTCCTCTTCTTAAAAAATCTGCCACGTCTAGATCCAGTTTTAGTAGCTGCTTCCTGCCACATAGTGCTAAACTCAAAGCCTGAAGTATAGAGCTTTTACCTATACCGTTATCCCCCAAGATAAGTAACCAAGCTTCTCTTTGTAATTCTTCGTTTTTAGTTCCATTGGGAAGGATATCTATCGTAAGCTCTTTAATAGATTTAAAATTTATTATAGTAAACGATTTTATCGAAAACCTTTTAAATTCATTAAACGTTTCACTGATCTCGGCGAGTTGCTGGTCACTGGCTGTTTTTTGAATTATAGAACGAGTCACTTGAGAGCTATTATTTTCTACTTTTGCTTTTAGGACCTTCCACTTGTGGCCATTTTCCTCATACCATCTACCAAAGGCTGCTTTTTGAACAGCAATGTATTCAATCCCTTCACCAGAATACAAATCATTCACATATCCGACTAAAGACAAAGTAAGCTTATAATCAAAACGTTTAGATTTAAGAAGGTTTAGCTTAAAGACTAATTCTTGCGCTGCATTTTTTCTTTTTTCCTGAAGAGGTTGTCGGTTAAGCCCTAAAACTTCTATTGTAACCTGTCCTTTAGGAGTCAGAGCATTAACTGCGCCATCTTGAGAAAATGATAAATGTTCTTCAGGATCTTCTTGACAAGGATCAATAAGCAGTGCCCTTTCATTCAATAATTCAGCTCCCTTCGCTCCAGTTCGAGCTCTCAAATTCTCATCTTCTAATGGAAAAAAATCTCTTTTATATTTAACCCCGCAAGTACTGCAACTTAACATCATATTATCCCACTCGTGATACAACCACCAATAATGCGATGGGGCGTATTTAGCTTTATCAAGCCCCCTGGCACCACTTTTTGGACGAAATGAATCCAATATCCCAGAATCAGAAACACCTAATTTTGTCTCACAGTAAACACATTTCTCGTGAAAAGTGTACATAAGATACTTTTTAATTTCTCGATTAAATTTATCATCAAACCGAACTCGTTCTTGTCTGTTATTTTTATGAAAATTTTCTTGTAGTTCAGCTTTAGCCTCAGCAAATCTTGAGCTCAAAAATAAGTCAGGAGCTACAGCTCTATTTAGTTTTATCATTTATTTTTTTTTATAAGGGAAAACCAAGGTTTCATTATATCTGGAAATTTAACTACTTCAATTTTAAATCTAATATAAGTTACTAATTTCTATTCTATTTTACTGGTAGTTCGAAACATTTTTTAAAGCATAACTCGCAAATAGAATTCCATTTATTTCCAGTATGACTGCTTTATATATTCATAATAGTGAATTTCAAATTTACATTTATTCCAACAACCAGCACGCGTATAAATACGCATTTTTACTACTAGATTTGCGACAAAATTCTAAAAAAAAGCAGGCTTCTTAAATTTTAAAGTTATGAGGCAATCGTACACAAAAATGCTATGATAATTTTTTAATGTCTTTAATTACTTTTTTATTCATCAAACTATCTGAAATTAAAATGAAAATACTTAAAAATGCGGTGGAAGCAATACAAATTGGCCTTGAAGATTTTAAAAGTGAAGATCCGCGGAGAGCACAATCCGCTATAAGAAATATTTTTGCAGGAATGTTGCTTCTCTTTAAAGAACAATTAAGACGCAAGTCTCCTGGAAATAGTGATGAAGTACTAATAAAACAAATGATCTTTCCTATGTTTGATTGCGACGGGCAACTAACTTTTCAAGGAAAAGGAAAAAAAACTGTGGACGTTCAACAAATAAAAGAACGCTTTAAGGGGTTAGGAATTATAGTTGACTGGAAAGTATTTGATGAGATAAACGACCTCCGCAATAACATCGAACACTATTATACAGAAAAGCCCTCATCAGTTATCAATGAAGTCGTATCAAAATCTTTTGGTATCATAAGAGATTTTTGCATACATTATCTAAAAGAAGAGCCTATTATCCTTTTGGGACAAGTCGAGTGGGATATTTTTCTAGAAACAGAAGAGGTTTATGAAAAAGAAAAGTTGCAGAGTGAACAATCTCTTTTGAAAGTGGATTGGACCTACTCTGTCCTTAGTGAGGCAAAGAATACCATTCGTTGCCCTTCCTGTAAATCAGATCTAATACATGCCTTTGATGTCCAAAAATATAAACCGAGCGAAGATTTGCCATTATGCTGCAAAAAATGCAATAAGGAATTCGACTTCTCTGATGTAATTGAGGAATGTGTTAATGAAGAACTTGCTGCAGAGGCATATTTAGCTGCTACGGATGGGGGCGATGACCCGTATACAGATTGTCCAGAATGCGGACTATCGACATTTGTCTTTTCTGAGGAATGCTGTGTTGCTTGTGGTTATGAACAAGAGAGCAAGACATGCGCAGTTTGTGGAACTTCTTTAGATATTGAAGAAGCATATGATGGAGAAATATGTTCCTATCACAGGTGGTCAATGGAAAAGGCAGATAGTGATAAGTAGAATTAAATGAATTGCATAACGCTGTACAAAATGGCTAGTCGAACCATAATCAAAATTTTTTACCAATTTGATGTATCGCATTGATAACGTTTTTACCGTAGACATTTACATCACCATCCATCCTTATCTTATCAATAACATATTCAAAAAAACATGCATAATTACCTGGGAATATTAAGTTCTGATTCAGTGAACAGAGACGGAACAGTAATTACATTTGAGGCTCTCGAAGGAGGTATTGCACAAACAGCAGTTAAAGGCATGCCTTCTTTAATTGATCATGATTTTCACAGACCGCTGGGATGGATTTTTCCCTTTGGCATATTAATAGAACCAAAAATCAGCAAAACAGTCGGGAATTTTAATATGTGCAGCAATACTGAAGATAGGGATTTAATTTATCCCAAAATACAAGACTATTGGCAATATGTTAATTATAATTCCTGCAAAGAGTACATTGATGAATTTAAAATACTGCTGGGCGAAAATTTTTCACCAGAAGGGAAATTTATTCACAAAGGAACTGTATCTTATAACCTGCCGGACATCACTTCTAAAATATTTCCAGATCTTTTTTCCAATCCAGATAAATCAGGTCTGGTTTATCTGGATGATATCCTAGCTCATTTTGAATATAAAGGTTCGGGAATTTTCAAAAGTAAAAGTTCAGATTTCTGTATTTTCTGCCATCAATTTTTCAGTAGAAATCTTTCCCTGTTGAACAACTTTAACACCTATTTCATTGATGAATTCATACGTTTAAATTCAAATAAAGAGATAAAACTCAGAATTTCCATTGACCCCGATTTAATCGGATTATCAAAAACCTATATGGGGTTTCTCGAACATGACTACTGGTGGGGGCCAAAATTCAATGATGATATATCCAGTCTTCCTGATCAGGTTACCAGATATGAATCCAATGAAGAGCAAAAGTTCTATAATAATATATTAGGAACTGAATTCTGGTGGAAAACGGATGCATCTGAAAAGACCCTTGAAATTGAAGAAATCAGAGAAAAACCTTCTTTGGGTCTAGATAAAGAATTATATGGGTGCCGATACATACATTCCATATACGATAATGAAAAAAAAGAATTCAATCATTTCGACGGAGCAGTCAGAGTATACACCGAGGAACAAATTTTACAGCGTTGGGAAACCAATATCAAAAAAGCGGGAAAAAATACCGATTACAAAAAGCTTTTCAGGATAGACGGAAAACTTAAGCTTTCTGACTGGAAAAAATTATGCATCCTTTATTACAAAGGAAATCCTTTACTATTTGAGTATTTTGGTGCTAAAGAAGAATATGAAAACGTTCAAAATCCAGTCAAAATTCAAGACGGGGTTTTAAAATATCTGCCTGCTAAAATTAAACCAGAAGACGGCATAAGATTATTTACCTCTTATCATCCCAAGCAGAGTGATTATAATTCTTTCGAAAGAAAGGTAATTCGTCCCGATATTATTGGACGTGAAAACGGTGACTCCATCAGCGTTTTAGAATATGATATTATTGAAATTGAAAAATATTTAAAAAGAAACGGCAGTAAAATAGACTATCCAGATGAAATTAATTTCATCAAACCATTCGATTTTTATACCAACTACCCTATTATTCTGCACAGTTCGGACAATACACCATTCTTAGTGCACAAAACCATTAAGGCATTTAAAACAATTTTTCAAATCCAAAATAAAACATTAAACAAAACCATTTCTTTCACCATCGGATGGGAGATGCAGGATTTTGAAGTCAGGCTTTCAGTTTTTGGAAAATCCTCTGAAATTGTAAAATGGCTGAACACTTTTGATACAATTCCAGCCGATTATGTAAATTTCAGGTTATGGCTGATCAAGCAGAGAAAATGGATTTATGATAATTATGCTTATCATGAAAAGGATTTTACGCATTTATTAAAAGATGACGGAGTATTTTATATTAACCGGAAACTTATTAATCATGAAATGATTTCTTTTCCTGATGAGTATAATGAAAATTATTTCGAAATAAAAACGACTGGAGATGCAGAATTAACTAAATTTATTGATGAAAAGACTGTTTCTGCATCTTACATGGGAATCATAAATAAAGCAGTGTGCACTAGAACCGGCCTGGATTATTTAACCTCTGATACTTCAAAATATCTTGATGATGATGTGAGAATGTCCATAGAAAAAATTGAACTGGCATTTTTTTTCTGGACAGATCAAAAATACTTTTAAAAAAAATATGGAAAACACCCCTCTATGGTTCAAAGTTTTGTGCCACTTTTACGATAATAATTATTTTGAAAATGGTTTGACAATTCCTTTTCTTCTCGGTGCGTCCTCAGTAATTGATCCTGATAATGAAATTTTATCTGTTGAAGATTTTGTTCTTCAGGCGGCTGATGAATCACTGCCGAAAAAAATATCACTTCAGAAATGCGGTTCAATTAGGGAGTATGTTTTCGGAATTATTGACCATGAAACAATAAGTTATCCTTACGGGAAAGCAATTGGTAAACAGTTTGGAAATATCTGCTTAACTGACAATTCTTTCTCAGACATTCATGACATTGATGACTTAAAAAGAATACTTAGTGATACATCACAAAATCTGCTGAATTCTAATATGTACTCTAAAAATCAAGGGAATTGGGGACAATATTCTGAAGACGAAATAGTAAGAATTAGAGAATTTAAATAGGAATCTCATAACAATTAAATGACACGACACGACTTAAAAATAATTGACAATCTCTTAAAACGGACAGATAATCTTCCTGAAATACTGCATTTGAGAGCTGCAGAAATAGGCTACGAATTTACTGAAGAAGACAAAGCGTTACTGCTCGAAACTTATCAAGAATTAGATGATATACTCAAAGAGGCAGCAGCATTTATTAATGTAAAATTTCAAGGCAGAGAAGATTATATTCATGGATGGAATAAAATTGATTTTGATACCAAAATTGGTGATTTTAAAATTGCAACTACCGATCGTGAGCATATAAAGCGAGCATGGAAAAATGGAGTATTTGATTTAAAGGGGTTATTAAAATCTTTACGAAATGAAGTTGTACTATTGATCGAACCTGAAAAAGAAAAAGAAAAAAAACAGCTGATTCCAAAAACACTTTCCTTCATAGAAATACTTTCATGGGTAGCCGGCATCATTGGGACTATAATAGCTTTGTACGCATTATTCAAATAGCTCTTCTTAAATATAGCTATCCTTATGCCACTTTCTAGTATTAATTATTATGAAGGAGCTAAAAAGCTCCTTCATCTGCAAAGGAATAGTAGGTTTCAGGGGTAATGATGATATGATCCAGCAGTGTAATATTGAGAATGCTGCCGGCCTCTTTGACTTTTCTGGTTATCTGTATATCAGCTTCCGAAGGTTTAATCTGTCCTGAGGGATGGTTATGAATCATAATCAGCGATACTGCATTTGCTTTAAGTACTGCTGCAAATATTAGTCTGAGGTCAACCACAGTGCCGGAAATACCTCCAGAAGACACTTCGTAAATGCCAAGCACTTTATTGGACTGATTTAAAAGCATGATTTTAAACTGCTCGAAAAATTCTATTGTATCAGGATTCCAGGACTGGAGCGCCAGCTGGTAAGCCATTTTGGAAGAATTTATAAAAGGTCTTTCGGATGCTTTTACTTTTGTTTTGTAGACCAATTCAATTTCTGCTACCTGATTCCAGTTCTGAAGTGTTTTTGAAGTTTCCATGATTTCTAAAGTTTTAAGATTAATTATGGAACCTCGGCCGGGAATGAGAAAGCGAGCGAAAAAAGCAACGCAATAAAGCAGGTTTTTCACCTGCATTTATGGGGGAATTTTTTTCAGCGAACCGCCTTTCCTTCCCGAACTTTGTTCTGAAATTAAGCCTGAACCCCTGAGACAATATCCCCGCCTTTAAGTGTCTGCTCGCCGAAATTTCACATAAAAAAAGCCGAAAACTAATTTTCGGCTCGGATTGCTTTTTTATTTTTTATCCGCTTTTTAATCTGATACAGGTTCTGATTCAAAAGTTTTAGAATCTGTTTGTGATGCGGGGACTCCTTATTTTTATTTCCCCTGCACTGCACTATTTCCAGTGAGGGAAGTGCTACCTCTATAGTCTCTACAGGATTATCTTTGTATCTAGCCGAAAGGATAAGAGAGTTTTTCTTTTTATAGTATTCGTTGGTAAATAAGCAGTGGCGGAGCATATCGCCCTCTTCGAGAAAATCCTGCACGCTCTCCATGACACTTATGCTGAGATTTTCCCTAGTGAACTCGAGTCCGAAAAACTGTTTTTTCTGCTCTTCATATATCATCTGCGCCTGCTGTATTTCCGAGCGGAGTTCCTTTATTTTAAGACGTCTCTGAATCCTGCGTTTGCGCTCAACTAGCCTGTCATGCTGTTCAGCTAAGTTTTCAGGACAGACATTCTGGGGAATACTTAAATCCTTTTTGAACCATCTGAGCAGTGAGATGTAATCTTCCCAAAGGGTAAAATCTGACACCTTATAATTGTTTTTAAAACAAGTTTTAACTGCCTGCCAGTTCTCCCTGATGCACTGCGCGCGCGACAGCAGGTAATGCTTAAGAAAATCTGTCTGTCCAGTTTTAAAGAGCGTCTCGGCATACGAATCTTTCAAGAGAGCTGTAAAAAGCACCTGAGGGGCGATGCCGTAGAAACTGCCTTTGAAGCCGTTTCTTTTCAGGATGGAAACCGCCTTTGAAGACGAATAAACCTTATAAGGATTGATGCGGTATTTGGGAGAATCCTCAAAACTTTTCGGGCGGATTTCAAGGGAAGTATAATATTTCCAAGCATCATAGGCATTTGAGAAAACGTTGGTGCCGAGCGAGAGCGTTCTCACCTCCCCTTTTTCATTAATCCAATGTTGCATCACTTCCTTATGAAAATAAGTCGGCATGCAGTTCTTTTTCATGTCCTTGTGCGAACAGATGATGCGCACCACCTGAAATCCTCCGCACACATCCAAAACAGCGAAATATTCTATTTCTTTGAAATGCACCTGATTATATTGTTGCATTTTCAACTTGCCACTGCATGCTGTACAGTTGATATATTTTTGGCAGGATGCTTTCTGTGCATCAGGCTTCCAGGAGTGTGAACAGTCAAGGCAGTGGAATTTTCCCCTTGAAAGCACGCCCCATTTGATGAAAATGTTTTTTTCTGCCCAAACCTGCATCTTCTGCGAAACAGGCAAAAGGGTCTCACTAAGGGACGTTATCTGTTTTTCGATGATAGTTTTAGGTATCATAGGTCAAAGAGTGTCAAGATTTTTGATTCGGCTTTGGGAGTAATGACTTCCGTTTTTGCAACAACTGTATTCTGCGGAAGTTCGAGCATAGTAGTAAACAAATCAGCCCTTGCAGGCGGACTAGCCACTACCCTGCAATTAATGGGCTGAGGCTGTCCGATGCTGTCATCGGTGTAATATTTGACCGCCATGTCAAATATTTCCTGATTGTCAAAGGCGCACAGTCCTGTTTTTTTTACCTCGCCAAAAATGTAATTGCAACAGTTTTCCAAGTTTTTCGATTCCTTGGCGAAGTCTTTTGCAAAGACAATATCGGTAAGGGCGGTCTGATTGAGGTAATTTTCTATAGCGGTCTTAAAGTTTTGTGAAGCTTTCATAATGCATGATTTAAGATGAAACAAAAAGATTATTCAAAAGAGGTTCTGTAGATGTCATAACAATATTCTTCAAAACAGAGCCAGCACATAAAGGTGTAATGAGGTAGACCGTAGCGGTCTTTTACCGCTTCCCCATGGGAATCTTCCATTTCTTTTCTGATGTCTTCCAAATCGTCAAGGTATTCGATGTAGAACTTTTTACAGTCGGCATGATAAATAAACTGGGATATCATACCGCTGATGCATCCGCTTCTCTGCATGTCTTCAAGAAATGCTTTGAGCTGTTCTTTTTTTGTTCCGTCATAAGACTGCATTTCGAAAAGGACTATCTTTTGGAATGCATCGTGAACTTCATACTCGGCGTATATTGATTTTTTCAAGGCTTTCATAACTCATTTCTTTAGGCTTGTACATTTGATTCGGATTAAAAAGGCAGGTCGTCAGGCTGTTCCTTTTTGCTGTTTTTGGCGGGAACGGCATTAGCCTGCACAGGCTGAGTATCTGAGACAAACACCAATATTTTGATGTTGCTTGTGTGAAAAGTGAGGCTAGCTACAGCCTTGCCCTCAGAATTAATATAGGCATTCACTCCTATTCTTCCGAATAGTTCCACCAGTGCGCCTTTTTTAAGCCACTGGGCTATACCTGCAGTGAGCCAGTACGAGCAGTCAATAAAAGTGACTATTTTTTTTACCTCATTACTGTCTTTGGTTTTGTAGGTGTCATTAACTGCAATGGAGAAGTTAACAACCTGTCTGTCTTTTGCTGTTTTGACAACAACAGCATCTCTGGTTAAGCGTCCTGTAATTTCCATGATTTAAAAGTTTAGATTATTACTGCTTCTTTCCGCCTGCTCCGCAAAAATTGTTTTCAAAAGAAAAAACGGAAAAAAAGAAAGCAAAAATCCAGTGTCCGGTTAACGGGTACGGAGTGCTATAAGTCCCGAAGGGCAGCGCAGCTGTTATGCGCATGCAGTACCCGGCGGATACTAATTTGGCTGCCCTTTTAGTCCGTTTCGAATGAAAACCTGTAAACAACTTTAAAAATCCGAAATGAACGTAAATGGGACAAAATATCCGAGATAAGAGAAAAGCAGGAAAAATTGGAAATAAACCTTACTTTAGTGCCGGCCGGAAACTAGAATTCAAGTACTTATAAAGCTAGAATATGAAAGATCATATAAAAGATAAACTGGATATAATCGCAGATGTGTGGAATGATTTTATCTATGACAATAAATTCTGCCGTAACCAGATCAATTTTTCCCCTGAAGCCGAAAGCAATTACTTTGGTGATATACTCAGCTATTTTTACGATACATTCGACATTATTTATGAGAAAAAAAACGGTTCTGAACACAGTGAGAATTTTGCATCCCATATCAGCTTTCTTCAGGCGATATATGTACAGCAGGATTTCATTGAAGAAATGCTGATTCTCTTTAAGACCAATATCACTAAAGGCGACTTAAAGCTGGATATTAATTATTTCGTTAACAGGGAAATCCGCAATGAGCTTGTCGGCCACCCTTTCAGAAAAATTGACAGAAAAGTTATATCTTCAACTGTGTTTGGCTATGAGCGTTCCCCTGATAAGATTGCCTACTTGCGATACCATGCAGACAACGGTTTTAAATGCGAGATCATTAAGGTAAAAATTGAGGATATTATAAAAAGACATACTGCTTTTCTGGAAACTTATTTCATTATTATAACTGAAAAACTCAAATCAGTTCTTACCCTATACTTCGAAGAACTGGAAGCGGTCAAAGATAAAATTGGCAGAGTGTCTTTTGCTTCACTGGTAAAAATAGTATCCCAAAAATTAAAACCGTTTTTGGAAAACACATTTGTGTATGACGAAAAATCGATCATGGAAATTTATGAAAGGAGAAATGAGCACAGAAGGTATTCCCTTGTATATGATTCTTTTATCAGCGACTTAAAGAAACGCATTGCTGAACTTCAGGAGAACTGCACCTCTGTTTTCAGCAGGTTTTTTGATACGGGACACCAATTTGAAATCCCGATTTTTGATGACGAATTTAATTTGTTCAATATTCCTTTAAAAATCAAAGCAGGAAGAAAAAAAGAAAACTACCATTATGAACTCGGCAAACTTTCAACTAACAGACAGTTAAGAGAATTTGACCATTTCAGCAGTCTTCTACAGGCAAAATCAAAAAATGAAACTGTAATTTATGAGTTGGGTAGAATGAGAAATTATCTTTATAATGATGTGGAATATTTCTGCTCATACAAATTAATACGCAAGATCTTAAACCAAGATGATTAAGATTCCTGTAATCTTTACAAAAATAAAAAGTTAACGATATGAAAATAAATAAGAAGTACACCAGCCGCCATCAGCTTTTAGAGACACTTCAGAAAAGAAAGGACGAAAAATGGGCACCCGACAATATTGACATACGCGATACCGCCCTTGAATTCGATAAGCTCATAGAGAACTCAGGACTGCAGGAAACGGATGTTATCCAGCAGATCCGATATCTGATAAATGAGAAAGAAATAAATGAAACTGAATTTGAGTACAGCAGATGTTATTATTCTATTTCAGGTTCAGGCACGGCATCCTTTCATGACCGGAAACATCTTAGTAAGGGCAGAAAAGAGTATCTGGATAATATGTATGATGTATTGAAAAATGTTTCCACATTTATATTGCTTCTACTGGCTGTAATTACTTTTATCGGCAACTGGATTTCCAATTCAAAGAAAAATCAGGAAATCGAAAATATTAAAATAGAATTAAAGCATTTGAAAGACTCGCTCCACACCTAGAAATAAAAAATAAATAATTCACAAAAAATAAACGGAATGGATCAGCTAGACAGCAGAGAATACTATAAAAAACTAAACCAGCCATTGATTGATTTTTTAGTTAACATTTTTAAACTTCATGACATTATTGAAGCTTGCTGCATTGGACTGATTCGTGCCAAGGAGACACCAAGATTAATGGAAATTTTGCATCAATTGGAAAGTTCAAGCCTTGATATAGAAGAACTGACCAAGGAACCTAAAAGAGTGTCCGAGACCGCAAAAGAAGAAATAGACGCAGGGTTTCCTTTCCTCTATTCCCAGTCATTGCTTATGATGTACTCAAATCTTGAGAATACCATTAAGAACTTTATTATCGAATATTTCAAAAATAATGAAATGACGGAATTCGAGTATGCCACTGGTAAAAAAATAAATCTTACAGTCCCTAACACCTCCGATGACGAGACGATTGAATATACTTTCAAACAATATGAAAACAAATTAACTGGAGGTAAATCTCTTGGATATGGAGTTGAACGGTTTGAAGCGCTGCTTGAACCGATCGGTTTCAGCGGCGCCTTAGATTCGTTGATTATTAAGGATATTCATCACTTAAGCCAGATAAGAAATACAATCATTCATAGGGCATCGATTGCGGACAGCCATTTTGTGGAAAAATGTCCCGATCTAGGGTATAATATAGGAGATAAAGTAAATATTAATTATCTGGATTATGAAAAATATTACTGTGCAATAGGTGAATATATCCTAGAAATCGCGAGAAGATTAGGACGTGAAATGGGTGCGGATCTCACCAAACTAAATGCTGTCAAAATGAAATTTCCGGCTACCTATTTTAAATCTTACAACGTACCCAAAGATTAATTTTACAAATATTATCAGCTGGTTTACTATATAGTGATACCTTAATTTGAAGCAGAATCACTTAAGAGCCTTTATCTGTTAAGTATATTTATTTTTAATAAGATTTCTGTTTGTGGGGTCGGAACTATGAAAGAGGAATGTAAGGAGCAGCTGAAAGCCACTCTTGACAGCTGAAGACTTTTACAAGGCAATAGAATATTCCGAAGATTTTATTGCTTTGCTTATTAAATATCACTAGGTCGCAGCAGGGTTATACTTACTTATAAAATCACAAACCTTTACAATACTGACTTTATTGTCGGGATGTTTGTACAGCAGTTTACCATCACCGATGTCGAAGAAAATTGGTGCGGCAGCTGAAGCCCAGCTTTTCCTTTCGCGTTTCCAGGACAGGGTCAGTTTGTCTTTATCTATAAGAATTCTATTTCTTTGTTCATCAAAATCAGTTTCTAGCTTTTTCAAATTTGTATTGATATAATTGTCGATTGAGGTTTTTAGCTCCTGATATTCACCATCATTCTGAGCATTCTCCAACTTCAAAAACGAAATTTCTCGTTTAAGCTGGGCAATTTCAACTTCCAGATTTAGATGCTGTGCAGCGACGGATTTCAATTCCTCCTTCAGGGCTGGTTTCAGATTTTCAAGTTCAGTTAGAATCTCTTTACGCTCCTTAGAAAGTTCCTCAAGTTCTACACTATTTTCAAGAGCTGCACTCAAGAAGTGCTTGTTGCGTTTCAAGTCTCCCAATAACCTAAAAAATGTCTTTTTAGTAGGTATTGTATCGTCACTGATAATCTCTATCAGGGAGGAGTCGACAAATAAGTTTTCGCTCTGCCATATAACTATAATTTGCTCGGCAAATGTTTCTGCATTTTTATTGTAGCTTTTAAAAAGATCAGTCACAGACTGTAAATCTTCTAATGCATCTTCCCTAGATTGGATTTCAAAAGTCAAAGTATTTTGTTTTTTCTTTAAATTCTGCAGTCCAACAGAGTTGTGTTTACTTAACAGACTGCGCTGTGTCAAATATCGAAGCTCGATTTCTGCCAGTTGTTTATCTGATTTATTTTCAGTAATCAAATTATCTTTAAACGTCTGCGCATTTATAACCCAAACCATTTTTTGATAAAATTGTTCCCGCTCGACAATAGTTGATGAAGAAATCGTGGAATTTTGAAATTCTATTACAATCCCATTTGGCGTAAAAATATCAGCTATATGTTTTTCGCTGTTCTTCTCTATAATTGTTTCCTGCCAGTCAAATGGAAATTTGTTTTTCCAGGCCCTATGCCACTCGGTTTCACCTTCTTTCCATAAGTCACAATCTGCGTTATGGACATGTTGCCAATGCCAAATGTAAATTTCTCCACATTTTCCAATTACCTCTTTCTTGCAGAAGTCGCAAACAGCCCTTTGGCCGGAATAAGCAGCAGTAATTTTTTTTCCGCTAATGTCTATTGCATGCTGCATAGTCGAAATAATGACAATTAAGTTATGAATATATGATCCAAAATCACATCGCATTTATTTCCAAATTTATCATTTTTTCATTAATAAAAACTGTCCCAGTCGAGAAACGGTCGAAAATCATAATACTGGTCTTCAATCTAATATGTATATATTAACGAATATACTTATACAAATATATAATTCAGCATCTGACTGCTGACGCCTTTGAATCTGAATTGCTTTGATATACTATTCGATTTTAAGTTTAATTCTTGTACTATTTTTTTAACACTAAATAAGTCAGCGCGGGATCATTCAGCAGGCGTTCCATTTCGGAATGAATGATATCCTGAACATCCTGTTTTATCTGAAGGTAATTGCGCTGGATCATTGCATTGTCAAGTTTTCGAACTGGAGGTATTTCTTTATAATTTTCCATCTCTTTTCTCAGCGCTTCATGGTCATTTATAATTTCGTTATGAAAGGTTTTGAGTTCAATTTTACAATCCGGATCATCAGCTACCATGCCCACAAATTCGCCAGAACTTAGTCCTGAGATTTTCGAGGGCGGGACTGCAGATTCCAATTGTTTTGAACGGCTAATTGAAGTGTCGGCGCTGTTGATCGACAGGCTTTCCCTGTCCTGCATAATTTTTCCGAATCGCTCTGATAATTGTTTGGAAGTATCTCCTGTAACCTGACCGCTTATTATATTTCCAACAATATTCATAATAACATCTGCCTGTTCCCGCCCATAGTCCTTGCGGAGCTGGGTAAAGTCCTGAATACCCAGACAGGTTGCCACTTTATTGCTTCTTGCTGTAGCAATTAAACTGTCCATATTATTGAGATAGATTGTTGGAAACTCATCAAAAATCAGACTGGATTTTAACTTCCCTTTTTTGTTTACCAGTTTTACAAGCCTGTTCACGTAAAGTGACAATACGGCCCCATATATCTGTATTTTCTGGGGGTTGTTTCCCATGCAGACAATCTTAGGTTCCTGGGGATTATTGATGTCTAGAGTAAAATCATTTCCTGACAAAACATAGTATAACTGAGGAGAGGAAAGCCTCGCCATGGCGATTTTCGCCGTAGCAATCTGCCCCTCAAGCTGGTCAGTGGCTTCCTGGAGATAAGCATTAATAAATGGATTTATCAGGACTTCAATTTCTTTTTCTGTCCGAAGCAGCGTAAAGAGACTGTCGTAATCCATCTGCATGAGTTCAATTACATGAGGCAGGGTACAGAACTCCCCATCTTTATACTTTCTTAGATACCAGATTACGGCCGATAAAAAATTGATTGGCGACTCTACAAAAAAGTCTCCCTGTCTTTTTATCCACTGCCTGTTAAGCCCCATCAGAATAGTCCTGGCTGATTCCGAAGCATCGGTTATATCTTCCATGCTCTGCGGGTCCAGCGGATTGCACCTGTGCATAATATTATCAAAATTTATAAAGTAACATTTGGGCAGGATTTTATAAGCCTGTTTATTATTTTCAAAAGTATTATAGACAATTTTTGAGAGGTCATCATATTTAAAATCATAAACAAACATGCTGAAGCCTTTTTTTATATGCTGGGTAATAACGTGGCGGATCACAAAATAAGATTTACCCGATCCCGGAGTGCCCAGAACCATTAGCGCCCTGAATGGATTTATAATATTTATCCAGCTGTTTCGCAGTTTATCTTTTAGATAGTATCTGGCGGGAAGATTAATAGAATATTCATTCTCCAACAGTCTTTCTTCCTGTGGAAAAGTCTCATTGAGCTTATTGAAAATGTCCTTGCTGTTCAGCGTGTTTTTTATAATCCGAGAAAGCATTGTCCCGCCGGAAAGCATGATAAGAAATCCAGTCGAAGTAATTACAATATAAACTATTGTTTTATCTGTCTGCAATGAAAATAACAAAAGCGCAAAATAACTTATAAAATAAATGAGCATTCCAGAAATACAATAAGCACAAGCAACTTTGTAACTGATCTTTTCATTTTTTCTACCCTTTGCACCAAGAAGCGAAATCACGAGAAATCCGAGGGCAAAAAATTTCGATTTATGAAAATTATCAAATAGCCCTGCACGATAAATACCTCCTAAAATTTTATCTGTAAACGCGCTTACCAGCTGCCACTGCTTGAAGGCTGAATAACAATAATAGTAAAAGTGAATTACCAGAATGATAACCCCTATGAGCCTTGTCATATCCAATATTTTTCTCAGTGCCTGTTCATTTTCACCTGTCTGCATTCCCATGATATTAATTTTTTATTGATTGTCTGACTGCCCCTTTCTTTTTTTCTTCCTGCGTTTTGCTTTAAGCTGATTGGGCAGGTAATCCTGCGCGGATTCCATCCGGGTCAATACATCCAAAACTTTAGCCAAAGCAGTATCAAAACCATCAGTTTTACTAATTTCAAATAAATCTTTATTTGATATAGTTCCCATTAATTCAGCTTTGGATTTTATGTTTAGGGCCTTGTCGGAACCCTGTAGAGTTTTACCCATTAAATTACAGCGTTCCTGTACTGCCTTTGCGCTGTACTGCCTGCCTAAAACACTTCCATTAAATACACATTTTGTAGTATGATCCACATAGGTGATACCGTAAATCATCCCGGCAGCACTTTTTCTCGAAATAATATTAATCCCTTCTTTTTCGAGCAGTTTTCCCAGCTCGGAAAATGAAATGCTTTTATTAAAAAGCGCCAGGTCCACGGCATTCTTTATCCTGTTTTTCATCGATACACTTGCACTACCGGCGGATATAAATTTTTGCTCTAAAAATTTAAGAGTCGGTTTATTATAAAAGTCACTGGCTTTAATAGGAACCCCAATAGGTTTTCCATCACTATCAAGTATTCGGTACACTAATCCTTCTGCCTTAAAAATCCTTGAGTCTTCAGATCCCCTGTCAGCAAAAACATTGTAGAGTTGCAGCACTGCATTGAGTTCAGAAAGACTTGAATATTTGTAGGTTGAAAGCACTCCGTTAAGTACTGCTGCAATCGCTTTTTTTGACTGCATCTTTCCGTATGAAACCTTCTGAACATTGATAGGCTTAAGAACCTTATCAATATTGTTTTTACGCCCCTGTGCGGCCACTAAAGAGAACATTTTCTCTATTTCTTTGCGGGCTGTTTCAGACTGGTTCCTGCCAATATTGTGCATGCCGATCCTGCTTCCATCCTGCTTTACCTTTATAGACACCAGATGAATATGCGGGTGTCCAGCATCATGGTGGCGGTATACCAGATAAGGCTGCTCGCCAAAACCAATTTTCTGCATATAAGCATCTGCGATCTGCATCAATTTTTCATTGGTTAATGAGTTTTCAGAGGGATCAAAATTCAGCGAAATATGCACGCTATTGCGCTTTACATTCTCATTTAAAGTATTTTGATTAAGCAGTCTGCTGAGTTTCATTGTGATGCTCATTTTATCCACTTCAAGAGGATAATTCCCCTCGCCTATGCATTCCGCTACACCTTGTTTTACCTTATTTTCATTATAGTTGAAAATGTTGTGCAGTGAATTTCCAGTCTTAATTACTGCAACCATTTTCGGGAGATTTTCTCAATATATTTATTTATCTCTTCTACCTTATTAAAAAGTATCCTTCGCTCCAGTTCATGATTGATGATCCAGGTTTTAAATTCCGGAATCTGCTGCAGTGTATGCAGCTTTTTTACTGCCTGATTAAAGTTGTTTCCCAAGACTTTAAGTTCAGCTCTGAGTCTGATAATCTCGAACATAAATTCATCCAGGGACTGATTGCGGTAATTGGTTGTGATGGGTTTATCAAACAAATATTTACGAATATATTCACTTAATTTGCGACAGGTTGTAGCCTTCCATTTACGTTCAATTCTTGCATATTCTGCAGGCGTAAAACGCAAGCCTACAATACGCGTTCTGTTTGCATTTTCCTTTTCCATTTTCTCTCATTTTCATTAATTTCAAACTCTTTTTCTTCTTTCAGTTTCACTGCTCACGAGTTCCGAGTAAAGAGCAGCCAGATTCGGTTGTTTAACAACCGGACATCTGGCCGATTGCAGGAAACTGGCAATCTTTAAGCCATTTTAAATATCATTTTAGAATTTCAACATTTCTGCATATCACTTAAATCAAATCGCATTAGAAACAGTATTAGAAAACATCTAAGGATTGTTTCTAAAACTATACGAAGTTAAGTAAGCTCCGTCTATTCAGCCCATCATGGACATATTATGTCCATGATAATTAAAAAGTCTATTTATACTTTTGCATTAATAAATATTAATTTAAAAACGTGAAAATTATGATGACAACAAATGATGTGGCAAGGGTTTTTGATACTATTCTTAGTATTCCTGGGATGAATGAGACGGTAAAGATTGATTTGAAAATTTCACGCAAAAATGTACTGCTCCTAAACCATGTGATTGAACGTGGGCTGACGGCGCCGGATGATGAAAAATCAGCTATTTTGGTTTCTGCAATCCCTGAGGAAAACCTTTCGGATTTAAAACAACTTGCAGAGGAGTGCCTTCAAAAAGCAGGTCTGGCAGAACTTCGTGAAAAGCTGCAGACCCTAAACCAATCCGGAAAATAAACTGATTTAAAATTTACCGCACTTAATGCCAATAAAGAGAAATCTTATTGGCATTTTTTTTAGCCCCTTTTATATCAAAAATTCTGCTTCTTTTGTTTTTAACTCACAATTGATTGTTTTTGAAAAATACCGGCTTGTTTTAGGTAACAATCAAAATTACAGGCTGTTGTAATTTTGTATCAGTTCTATTAAGTTAAATATTTATCCTAATCAAATAAATTCGAATTCCTGCAGAAATGTCCCAACAATCGTTTTAAATACCTACATAAATCATGAAGTTAAACAGCAACATAGGCACTATTGCCAAAGAAATAATCTGCCTCCTGTATGTAATGCTATTTGTATACGCGGCTGTGAGCAAATTACTGGATTTTGATAATTTTCAAGTGCAGCTTGGACAGTCTCCATTACTGAGTGTTTATGCATCTTTTGTATCATGGATTGTTCCAACTCTAGAGCTCTTAATTGCGTGCCTGCTCTTTATTCCGAAACTCCGCGATTACGGTCTGTATGCCTGCCTGTGTCTGATGACTATGTTTACGGCATATATTTATATTGTCCTGCATTACAGTTCTTTCGTTCCCTGTTCCTGCGGCGGAATTTTAGAGAAAATGAGCTGGGATGTTCATTTAATTTTTAATATTTTCTTTGTTGGTTTAGCAGTTTTAGCAATCTGTCTGAGTTATAGATCTCAAATTAAAAAAAACAAAATAGGAAACAGATTCTCACCAATTAAATCTATCCCTGTTTCTATACTCTCAAGTACAGTAGTGATTATAGCTTTATTCCTTTCTTCAGAAGAAATGATGGAGCACAAAAATCCATTTATCAGACGCTATATCAAACGAACTGTGCAGCTTGTCCATTCCAAAGATTTAATTTATAATTCTTATTATTTCTCAGGAAGCAGTCCAGATAAACTTTATCTAGGAAATTACACAACGCCTTTGCAGATCATATCGATTGACACCTCCTTCAAGTTTCAGGACACACACAATATAGAAAATAGTGATCCTAAAATTCACTATCGTTCCATCAAGATTTTAGTTAGGGGAAAATATTTTTATTTAATGGATGGTAGTGTTCCAAGCATATCAGCAGGCAGCACTGAAGACTGGAAGATTTCTAGTAAACTAAATGGGCTTCCTTATTTTACGGCGGCGGAACCCATTGACACATCATCTTTTATCTTCCGCAACAACAATGGGATAAAATCGGCCAACATTCTCGGCATTTATACTGCAAATAATGACAGGAAAATTCAGTATAAGCCACATCTGCTGAAAAAGCAGATTGACGGAATTTTCGACACCGATGGCATACTACATTACAGTAGAAAAATGAAAAGGTCTGTCTATGTTTATTTTTATCGTAATGAAATTATAGTGACAGATAATAATGGAAATTTAACTCATCGCAGCAAAACAATTGATACTTTTTCAAGAGCAAAAATCAAGGTATCCTATCTCAAAAATGAGACTGTACGTAAGATGTCCGCACCACCACTTACTGTTAATTCACTTAGTACGCTTCATAATAATCTATTGTTTATAGAATCGAAAATTCCAGGTCAATATGAAGATCCTGCTCTCTGGAAACACGCTTCGATAATAGATGTTTATGACATTTCAAAGAACAGTTATGTTCTGAGTTTCCCAATATTTATGATAGGAGATGACAAGCTTAAATCCTTGTATTTAACCGATAGGCATCTTTATGTTTTAATTGGCACAAAAGTTTTGATGTACGAATTGAAAGAAAACCTTAAAAATGCTATACAAACCGATTAATAGAACTCCACTAAATAATTAATAAAAATATACCGGCCGGTGCCAGGAAATAAGATCGAACACCTGTAGAAAATAGTAGATCAAATAACCTTAATACATATTATTATGAAAACCACATTTTTAAAATCGACAATGCCATTTGCACTTGTTGCATTAATGGGAATTACAGGCGCTTTTTTAACCACTTCGATGCAGAGTGCATCAAAGCCGCCAATTGTGGGATATATTAACAGCGCTACAAAGCCTTGTGATGTTCCTGTAAGTTGTGACAGTACGCCTAGTCCATTTCTATGTGAAGCAAGTGGCCAACAGGCTTTTGGGAAAGCCAACAATTGTCAACAGTTGCGTTATCGCCCTGTTAATTAATAAACATTAAATGCAATGCAGTTCTCCACAAGAACTGCATTGTTTTTTTTAGTTAACGGCCTCTTTTGCCCACGTAACTGATTGGTCATTTTTAAGATAGTAATCAAACCACTGATTAATTCTCAAACTCAAATCTTTTTGATTTTTTTCTTTCATTAGGGTATGTTTTTCATCCGGATACAGCAGCATAGTTGCTGGTTTGCCCAGCCTTCTAAGCGCCATATAAAACTCTACACTCTGATTCCAGTTTACGTGCCAGTCTGATTTTCCTGCCCATATTAAAATTGGTGTATTAATCGAGGTAGCATTCGCTACAGGGGAGTTCTTCGAATACAAAACTGGATCGTCAAAAGGACTTTTTCCCAATCGCCACTGCTCGCTTTGAAAGCGGGTCATATCCGAAATATTAAGATCCCAGCCGACAGTGAGATAAAAACTGGTCAAATCAGAAATAGAAGCCCCTGAAACAGCTGCTGCAAAAAGGTCTGTCTGCGTGATTATGAAATTTGTCTCATATCCTCCAAAGGACTCTCCCATTAAACCTATCCTCAATGGATCTACGAAGTTTTTGCTTACTATATGATTGGTCGCGCTAACAACACAATCAACCGTATTTTCTCCCACTGTACCAGTTTCATGTTCAATATCCGGACATAAAATAACATAGTCTTTTGTTGTCATTACAGATTCATTAAAGCCATTTCCATAAAACAAGGTGGGGTTGATATATCTATGTAAGTTATGCGATTGCTTTTCATAAATATAGACAATCATGGGATATTTTTTATTGGGATCGAAATTTGAAGGAAAGTACAATATGCCTTTTAATTCTTTACCTGCGGCATTGCGGTATGTAATAAGTTCTGATTTACCCGTTTGGAATTTTTCATAATGGGAATTGCTCTGAAAAATGATTTTTTCCATATAGGAATCGTTCTTTAAAACGATACGCGGAGGCAGATCAAATCTTTGTTCCTTGCAGATATAAAGCCCAGACTTTTTTATGTAATGCATATTATCAAAAAAACTGCTGCGGCTTAAGATCTGTTTTAGCATGCCCGTTTTCTCCAAACTGCAATATCCAGTCTTGCCATCATCATATTCCGTGCGAAGAATGAGTTTATCGTTTAAATCAACAGCAATGCTTTTAAAGCCGTCAAAATTTCGCAAAAGGAGATCATAATCTCCAAGTGTATTAATTCGATATATCGTTTTATCTTCTCTTCCTTTGGTGAGTCTTCTGGCTACTGTGCCGTCGTTCTTTATCGCCCAAATATCATATTGGTCATACAATAGAATTTCCTTGTCATCCGGAGTCCATCCCGGATTTCCGTATGCTGCATCACCTCCTAATCCATGCACCCTGCCAAAAAAAGGAATTTTAATATTTTGAGTAATATTCATATGAGTTTTACTCTTAATATCATAAATCCACCAGTTGCTGTCTTTGTAATACGCAACAAACTTGCCAGAGGGTGACGGCAAAAGATCTGTATGGAATTCGCTTTGTTTTTTAACCATAATTTCTTTTTGACCGGTATCAAGATTCACCAAATAATAGTCCCTTGGAGCTACATTTTCAAACTGGGGCTCGTATTGTTTTGGGTTGGATATTATCGCCAAAGTTTTATTGCCATTGAGCATTACACTGGGAAATTCCACAGAGGAAATCTGGACTACTCGTCCAGATGACGGGTGCCATACCGCGAGATTAGCTTTTTCATAAAAACGTCCCGAATCTTGTTCCCGCGGATAAATCCATTTATCTGCGGTATTCCAAACTTCAACCGTGTCCTTGGCTTTTTGTTCAACAGGTTTAGTTTTTTGAGAAAGGCCGAAAAAGACTTTATCCAAATCCGACGATATAGTCAGGCGATAACTATCCGTTTTATCAAAAATTTTATCAGATAAAAAATTGTTAAGTTCCTTTTGATTAAGCCTGAATATTTTTTTGGTCTTCAGTTTATATAAGCAAAGATTGGTGCCGCTAGCTATTGAATCTGTTGAACTGTAAAAAGCAACTGCTTTGCCATTCTCTTCCCATGCGAAGTTATAAAACTCCCCATTTCCCTGCTTGGCGATCCATTCTATTGTCGAATTCCGAAGATTCAGAATTCCCACGGAATACTTTTCTTTTTCTTTTATTGAAATAATAATTTCTTTTTGAATTGGGCTCATTGAAAAATCTACTACATCCTTCACTATACTGATCACACCGGTTGACAGTTTTTGCTGCTGCAGGCATTTTTCTTTTCTTAAGAGTGTAATAATCTGGCCCGTTTCCATGGAATATTCGATATGCGTATCCAACGGGTAAGAATGCCGTAATCCAGTTTTCAAATTTAAGGACTGGATGCTTTTTTTGTCGTTGAAGATAAGGTGTTCATTTCCTGCAAAACGTGGAAAAACTCCACCAGGCAAATTAAAGGTTTCGCCGTTTATTGTATTTCGCACAAAGAGCGTATCGCTTCCGCTTTCATAACGCATTCGATAACTGATCCATTGGCCATCTGGAGATGGATTTTCCATCAGTAGCTCACCCCAATTCTTATAATCAGATTCGGTCAGCTGTTTTTTTTGCACCACCTGCCCCCATAAGGGGCAGGCTACTAATGGCAAAATAAATAATAAAAATAAAGCCAGTGTAAGCTTCATACACAGAGATTCCTGTTTCTTGCTTCCGTAGGGAAAATTATAATGAGATTTCATATTTAATAACCGCTATTCTGCGGGCGTATATTAGGATTAATGCTTAGTTCGTTTTCAGGCAGAGGAAACAGAACATCTGTTGAATTCCAGCCAGTCTTTACAGGATCAAGGACATTATCAATTTGTCCGGAACGTTTGAGGTCAAAAAAGCGATGTCCGAATTCTGTAAACAGTTCCCATCTCCTCTCGCTCAAAACGGCATTAACAAGCTGCTGGGCAGAAACAGCATCTGTATCCAAAAGCCCCGCACGTTTCCTAATTCTGTTCAAATCTTCTTTAGCGCCTATTAAATCTCCCTGATGCGCCCTTGCTTCTGCCCTTATAAGGTACTGTTCGGCAAGGCGGAAAATTACCGAGTACTCCATTGAAGTGGCAGTATTTTCAAACTCCTTGTATTTGTATGCATGATACCATGTATCAGTCCCGTCCCTGACAGCCTTTGTCCAGTTTACTTTTCGAAGGTCACTTTTATCAAAGGATTCAATCAGATTATTAGTTAATGCCACATAGGGCGGAGGACCAGAAGAAAATATGAAAATACTGGCCTCATCTGTGTTTTTTCCGGCCACAGAGGGCTGAAACTGCCATATGGTTTCCTTGGAATCTTTTAGAAATACCAGAGAAACATTATCCTCGATGGCATAAAGATTTAATGCATTTAATACCGCTGATGCCGCATTAGATGCTTCTGCCCATGACTCGTTATACAGATATACCCTTGCTAATAATGCTTTTGCCACAAATTGGTTGGGACGCACTCGCTCGATATTTATATAATCCTTCGGCAGCAGGGCTGCCGCGTTTTCCAAATCCACAATAATATTGTTGTAAATATCTTTTACCGGAATCTTCGAAGCTTCATTATTTATATTACGGTCTGTAGATACAATATAAGGGATATCCCCGTAGAGATTAGACAGATGAAAATGTACGATGGCCCGTATAAACAGGGCTTCCCCTCTTAGCAGTTCTTTTTCCTTTATAGTGAGTTTATGACTTGACTCCACTCCTTCCATCACGGCATTAGCAGCATAAATCTGATTATAACTGAGATTCCAGGAATCTGTAATAGTTGAATTTGCAGGCAGCAGCGCATTGGTGTAAAAAGGGATTGTTGGATCGCCCGGACTTGCAAGGCAATACAGCTCATCTGCATAATTACCCAACATATTGGAAACGCCTGATGCCGAACCGGAAAGCAAGCCCTGCTCTCTCATTTTAGAATAAATATCCGATAATGCTGCGTTTGCAGTGGAATAGTTATCAAAAACTGAAACTGTAGTAAGTTGTGATTTGGGAAGATCAACTTCTACAAAAGAATCACAAGAGGTCAACAGCACCATTGTTATTACCTGAAAAAGCAATAAATGGTGTATAGAATTATTTTTAAGAGATAGTGTTTTCATAACAGAGAATTAAAAAGTGAGCTGGATTCCAGCAGTAATAATTTTCAATGGCGGCAGAGACCTGGAACCAATAGATTCAGGATCCCCATCCTTGTATTTTGTAAAGGTTAGCAGATTTTGTCCCTGCAGGATTAGCTGGCACTGCGTGCTTTTCATATTTAAAGGCAGTTCATAGGAAAGGGCTATATTCTTCAATCGGATAAAAGACCCGTCTGTTATGGAACCTGTACTCTGCCTAAATAGATAGTCGGCTGTGACTGCATCCCCGTTATAACCGCTGGTATAAATCTGCTGAGCAGCATTATCTCCAGGCTTAGTCCAGCTTACTGCTGCGCTTTGCGGTTGATTAGACATCTGTCCTGTGACACCATTATAATAACTTCTGGTATCCTGTTTAACAAACTGAAAAAGAAAATCAAGTTTCAATCTTCTGTAGGATAGTATATTTTGCAGTCCTCCAAAATACTGCGGGTTAAAATCTACAACACTCTGCCTGTCTTCGGGAAATGAAATGATACCGTCTTTGTTTATGTCTTCAAAAAGATAAACACCACTTTGATTATCAATTCCTGTATAGTTGTAATTCAGTTCAATATTCAAGGGCTCGCCAATACGATATTGCTCTTTGTAGGGTGAGGCAGAAAGTCCGGGAAAACTAATAAGCTTATTTCTGGCAAAAGTAAGATTCAGACTGGTCGTCCACTTAAAGTTCTGAGTATTGAAGTTTTGGGTCCTTAAAGTGAATTCTAGTCCTGTGTTTTGCACAACAGCATCTAAATTGGCCAGCATGGACTGAAATCCTGTAGTTCCAGCCAAAGGTATGCCAACAAGCTGGTTTGATGAGCGGTTCTGATACCACGCGGCTGTTAGAAATATTTTATCCTGCAGGAATCCCAGTTCCAGAGCAGCTTCTATTTTTTTATTTGTTTCCCATCCAAAATCAGGATTATAGAGCCGTGATGGCTGCAATCCCACGTTTGAATCATAATTAAATCCCGATGAGGTATAAGTATCCAAAAACTGGTAATCCCCGATCTGGTCATTTCCGGTTGTTCCATAACTGCCGCGAAGTTTGCCAAAACTCAGCCATGAAATATCTTTTAAAAATCCTTCTTTGGTAAAAATCCATGCCACGCCCACGGCTCCGAAATTGGCAAACTGATTACCCGGACCAAACCGGCTTGAGCCGTCCCGTCTTCCTGTAAGGTTTACAATATAACGGTCCTGCCAGTTATAGTTGATCCTTCCGAAGAAAGCCTGATATTTATACAGGGCGTCATCACTATATAAGACGCGCACTGTAGATGCAGACGCAAGATCATATATCAAGTCATTTGATGTGAAACCACTTCCGAATTGATACAGCCTCCCAGTGGTCTGGCTCTGGAAAGTTCCCCCAGCCAGAATATTGACTTTACCAAAAGTCATTTCTTTTTCCCAACTTATCTGGGGCTCCACTATCCAGGACTGTCTGTCTGTATTATTTAAATAAATACCTGAAAAGGCGCTTGTCAGCTGATAAGCGGGATTATATATAGTAGAGGGAGAGGTTCGTGTTTCCTGGTGTCGCAAGTCGGTAAAACCAAAATTACTTTTTAGAACTAAATTATCAAGCAAATCATAAGATAATACGGCACTGGTCACAAGATCATTTGTTTTTGATCTGAACTCTGCATCTCTGTAACGAAGCGGATTCTGCCAGGTTCCATTTTCCCAATTTAAATTGCCGGAGGCATCATAGAGCGCAGGAGCATTTGGCGCCAGATATCTGGAGCTTGCTGTCAGATCATACGCAGGCTGATCATTATCCTGAATATTGTATCCTGCTGAAAAAGTGAGTTTGAACCTATTATCTTCTGAGCGGTGGCTCATGCTGAACTGCGTCCCTCCTTTCTTGTACATATACTGGCCGGGGAATACAGTAGATTCTGTGTGGTAACTACTGCTTAATAAAAACTGTGTTTTATCAGAGCCGCCAGAGAGCGTAGCCTGCAGATCAGTTATCTGCGATGTGCCACCCAAAAATTCTTTCTGCCAGTCCGTTTCACGGTTCTGGTCCCATGTCCCGTTTATATCATAGTCCCATGGATTGTACTGCGTCAGTCCATCATTGATAAAAGCTTGTTTTCTCATTGCAAGATACTGCTCGGTACCCATCAGTTTCATAAATTTAGTTACAGTGCCGGCTCCTGTTGTCGCTTTAACCCTCACAACCGTTTTTCCGCCTTTACCTTTTTTAGTAGTGATTAGCACTACTCCATTGGCACCTCTTGAACCATAAATTGAGGTGGCATCAGCATCTTTGAGTATCTCGATACTTTCGATTGTATCTGGATTTATACTGTTTAAAGGACTTGTAACGGTTGGAAATGTAGAGGCTGTCTGATTATAGCCAATTGGATCCGAGGAGTACGGAACTCCATCAATAATGTAAAGTGGATTATTCCCATCACTTCTAATACTGTTCTGTCCACGGATTTTAATATCGAATCCTCCACCGGGAACCCCTGTGGTCTGTGTAATACTCACACCGGCCATTCTCCCCTGCATAGCTGCAAGCACATTTGTTACAGGCTGCGTTTGAATATCTTTTGCGGTGATCCGAGCAATGCTTCCTGTACGCTCGCTTTCCTTAATTGAATAGTAGCCTGCATTAACCTTCACTTCCTTTAGAGTTGTGGTATCGTATTCTAATAGAATATCTATTGTTTTACGATTCTGAATAGGGACAAATGCTGTTTTGAATCCTATAAAGGAAACTATTAGGGTATCCGATGGAGAAGCAGAAAGATTATACTGCCCGTTATAATCGGAAATAGTTGCGGAATTGCGCTTATTTTTAATGGCGATGGTCACACCAGGAAGTGGATTAGATCCGTCGCTAATAGTTCCCTGAACCTGAAACTGTTGAGGAAATGAAATGCTATGCCTGATGAAATTCTTGGCATAAACAGATGGAAAAGAAAAACATAGCCATATAAAAAATAGGCAATAAAGAGCTTTCCCATCCTTGTAAAATGAAAAAATATTCATAATATTGGGATTGGTTAGTTAAATGGTATTTGATTAGCTACGGTCCTCTGCTATAGTTTAGTCGCTGCTGCAGAGGGCCATTTTTTATGTATTAAGTAACGGCTTAATGATCATAAAGTTTTTTTTAATTCACAGGCAAGAATATTTTTAAGATTTGACTTAGTATAATCGAAACTTTAAAAAGAAACTGAGATGACGCTAAGAAAATATAAGTGAGTTATAAAAAAGCGTGGAACTCAGCTTATACGTTTCAGAGGTACTGGTATACCCTACACACGAATAAGTGAGCCCACGCCAATGACGTGAGCATCTTACTTATCTTCTCGTGTGTTAAAAATTACCAGTTTTCTGAAACGAGATTCTAAGCGAATGCTTCAAATATCTTATATGAAGAATCGCAAATTTAGTATTCATAAAATGAATACAAAACAAATATAGACAAATTATTTCACATACTTATGTGTATGTGTTAAATATTTTATTAATCCTTTAATTACTGGATTAAATAAAACTCATGGTCATAGAAATTATAATATCAGAATTAGATTTTCATTTAATCGAAAAAGTTAGAGAATTAAGAATTAAATCTAAGTTATCTCAAGTTGCCTTAGCACACAAAATTGGAGTATCAGAAGGATACATAGGTAACATAGAAAATCATAAGCAAAATCACAAATTAAATATTAGATTATTAAACAGGATCGCTTTAGCGTTGGAATTAAAATCTTACATAGATTTATTCCCTTCAAAAATTTGTTCAAATGACTTAGTCAAAATAAGATTAAGCTTAATTGACAAAGAAAAAAATAAGAATGAAAACACCTCTCCTGAAAAAATTGAAAGATTTAGTAATGTATCGATTACCCCATTATCAGAAAACGAGATTATCGAATATGAAACAGTTAAGAGAAGTAAAAAATAATATTGCATAAAAAGGATGCTAATTTAAGCATCTTTTTTTATGTTTAATATAAAGTTAAAATAGGTATTTATACGGTATTCTTTTCATTATTAAAAGATTATTTTGCAACTTATTATTGATCCATATTATGGAAAACCGTAAAATAAAACAAAAGCGGTTTTGTATGTTTGATTTTGAAATTTAGAGGATGGAATAAAGCCTTACACAATTAGCGGTTATTTAAGCAATTTTATCGCCTAAATAAGTAAGTTAGGGGATATTATACAACACTAGATTTATAATGAGGGAATTATATTTAACAAATGGAAGACATAGATATTAAAAAAATAAGACGAATTTTAGAATATAAAAAGCGTCAAGATTTATCTGATTTACTAATTAATTCAACATCATATTTGGATGTATCAAGTACTTATGGTAGTCGTTCATTTTCCCTTATTAGTACTTTTGAAATCAAATCACATCCGAAAATTCAAACCAAAATAGATCAACTTTCTGAAGCAGATAAAAATGAAATTTTTGATGCAGTCATAAAAGTTTATCCTATAAAAAATGAAGAACCAGAAATAAGAGAAGTTACTTATTTTCCTGATTTTGATATTGAAAATACTGAGTTAGTCGAAACAAAAGAATTGGAAAGAATCTCTTTTGATTATATACATGATCAAATAAAAAAATGCAATTCAAAAATAGCAGAAAAAGATTTTGAAGGCTCAATAACTAATGCTAGAACTTTAATTGAATCTATTTGCCTATTTATTCTTGAAACAAAAACGAAAGAAAAACATGAATATGACGGCAATTTATTAAGACTCTATAAAACCGTTGCAAGTTTATTAAATATGTCACCAGCAAATCATGAAAATGAATTTATAAAGCAAATCTTGTCAGGTGTTTTTAGTATAATAAATGGTGTTTCGGGATTAAGAAACTCATATAGTGATTCTCATGGAAATGGACCTTCAAAATCATCTCATAAAATTGACGAAAGGCATGCAGTTTTTACTGTAAATTTAGCTAAAATAGTTTCTGAATATTTATTTGTAAGTTTTGAAAAATCGGAAGAATTGTAACATCATATAACAGCCACTAAAACGGATTTGGGTATTTGGCTTAATGGAAAGTTATTTTGTATTTAGGATGATTTGACAAATATAAAGAATGGGATCTATTTAGTCCAAACTATTGTAATAAAAGAAGGTTGGTGCCAATTTTACCAAAAACTAAAATTTAACAACATAAAATATAATAAATTAAAAACTTATGCCTAAAATGTATTTCAACAGGTTACATCTAAATGTTACCGAAAATGAACGTAAAGATCTTTTTATATTAGATGGAATTCGAAGTGAAGCATCAGCCGGATTTAATGATTACTCTTATAAAATTGTTGATGTTGTCACGTATGAAAATTACATAATGGGATATTTAATTAAGTATGACCCATATGGTCGTGGTGAAGTACTTGACGAAACTACAGGAACGGTTAGAAGAGGGGGTACAATTAATAATATTGTTGGAAAATCTCTTTTCATAATTAACACCACAGAAATGATTATTGCTTTTGAAGAAATAAAGAATGTAATTTCAAAAATAATGTTTGAAAGAATGTTTTTAAATCTTTTTAAAACAAATCATCAAGGGAAAACATTTGAATTTTTTATTTCCACTATCAGTGAAAAATATTCATTTATTGAAAAAGTTAAAAAATTACATAATATTAATCGTGTTTCTATAATGTTAGTTCCTTCTAATCCTAATAATGCAGATTTATGGAGAGATACTGATGAAAGAATGCAAGAAAATAATATAACCAAATATAAAGAAATTCAAGAATCTTCAAATGATGAAGGAATTATTATTGATGATGAAACTATTGCGAAAATGGCTATGTCTGAGGATGGTTATGGCGTTGCATCAGCCCAAGGAAAGGACGCGGATGGCAATCCACTAACAATTACAACAACCTCAAAAGAGCAAGAAATAACTCAGGTTTTACCAGAAAACGTAGAACGAGGTGGGTTACCGGGTATAATTAATTATCTTAGTCGTACTTTTGAAAGAATTAGAATTAGAACAAGTCATCAAGAATGAGAAGATTTAAAGCATTAATTCTTAGTTTGGATTTTGGGATTACACTTTTAAGTGTTTTCGCAACATATTTATTTTTACCTGAATATATCAATATGAATTTTGCTCTTTCATTTTATAATGTAGCAATGACAGTTCTTTCAATAATTTTTTCTTTATTTTTTACAGCTATGGCTATAATAATGTCATCTTCTGACAATGATTTTATTGAATTTTTAGAAGAAAATAACACATTTACAGAACTACTTTGGTCTTTTAAATTCACATTATTTATTTTATTTTTAAGTTTAATTTTGTCAATAATTTTATATTCAGGTACTTCATTTTGGATTGAAACAAATCACAATGAAACTTGGATACAAAATACTAGCCTACTTTTAATTTTACAATTTTTCTTTTTATACGGTATGCTTGCAACATGGTTTTCTATAATGGATACAGTTAAGTTTTCTAAATATCGTTCAGCATTTCTAAAAAAACAGAAAACAGAAAAGCAAAAATTGGAAAAATAAAAAACAGCCCCCAACAGCTGCATCTGATTTGGGCAATTGGCTTGATTAATATTTCGTCTCCTAATTATGATGATTTGGCAAATCCGAAAATGGGCCTTAATTTAGTCCCAAACCCGGTAGTGCCAGAACATTACTTGCAAGCCTAACAGAAGATTCCGGAAAATAATAAAAATCATAACCTAAGAAATGGCAACAAGAAGCGCAGAAGCAACAATAAAAGGTTATTACTATCAATTTGACACATCAATTTTAAAATTATTAGAATTAACTAAAGATGAAGATGAAATCACTATTGAAGGTATAGAAGATATTGATATTAATTCTACAGATGAAACAACGATACAATGTAAATACTTATCAAAACCTAATTTTATAAATTCAGCAGTTCGAGAACCCATAATTTTAATGCTTGACCACTTTGTTAATCCAACCACTAGCAACAGTTATAATTATGTTCTATATGCTCACTTTGAAAATGAAACTCCAGGAAATGAACCAAAAATAGATTTAAAGAAAATTAAGGAAATACTAACTTATAAAGAAAAAAAAATTGAAAAACATTATGAAATTGAAAAGAGCATCTCCGATGCTCAATTAAATTCATTTTTACTTCAATTCAACTTTTTATTTGGAATAGAATTTTACAAACAACAAATGTTAGTAATTAATAAACTGAAGGTTTTATTCAGTTGTTCTGAATTTGAAGCAGACTCTTTGTTTTACAATAATGCATTAAGGATTGTAATTGACAAAGCGATACAAAAAGGAATAACAAATAGAAAAATCAATAAAAAAGATTTTTTGTCTAAAATTAATTGTAGTCAACTATTGTTTAATGAATGGTTTATAAAATTACGTTCAAAAAATGAGTATTTTAAATTAGTTTCCCAAAATCTAAAATATACAAAGTCATTAACTTCAAGTAAAACAAAATATATTTACATTGGAAATGATATTTTGGATTCAGATAATTCAGAATTACCCTTGTTTAATTTCATTGAAAATTTAATTTCAAAATTTTATAAATTGAATACGTCATTACGTGATGCAAAACCATTAACGTTCATACTTGATTATGATTCTCAAAAGTTGAAAACAATAAAAAAAGAATTAATTGATAATGAAATTTTGTTTAATGATGGTTATGAAGAAATAAAGTATTCAAATTTTATATTTAATAAAGAGCCTATTATAAACACAACAAAAAATGGAATAAAGTTATCAAAAAGCTCTTATGTTGTTAAGATAATTTCAAAAGAAACTTTTGAAAATAATATAACTTTTATAAATCCACCAAGTGTTTATTTATATTTTTCAAAAGAAAATAATTTATTAAAATTCCCTAATGGTCAATATTTTGACATTAAGCATTGTAACAATCTTAAGGAAATTCATAAACTTTTAACGATATAAAATGGCAACAACAAACTCGGATATTTTTCGTATTTTAACTGTATCTCCAAATCTTATTCAAGTTGAAGTCTTGGATGCTGAAAAATTCAAGCAAGATACTTCTGATTTTACAATTGGAAGTTATTTAAAAATTTCAGATGATTCAAATACTGCAATAATAGCCTTGGTTCAAAGCTTCAAAATCAAGGAAACCAATTTAATTGGAGAAACCACTAATATAACTACTCCTACATTTGTTTTAGACTCACAACCTATAGGTTTTTTAGACGACAAAGGTAAATTTAGAAGAGGTGGACAACAAATTGCAATCCCACCGAATAATGTGGAAATAGCAGATGAAGCATTATTGAAGAGTATTTATAATTCTATTGAAGAAAGTAAACAGTTTTGCTTTTCAACTTTAGCTCAAAATCCACATATTGAAATTGGTATTGATGGGGATAAGTTTTTCAGCAAACACATAGCAGTAGTTGGTTCTACCGGTTCGGGTAAGTCAGGAACAGTTGCAAGAATTTTACAAGAAGGCATAAAGTCAAGTGAAGAACAAATTGGAAAAGGAATTTTAAATAATACGCATATTCTGCTTTTTGATTTACACGGAGAATATCCAAAAGCATTTCCTAAATCAAAAAAATTGAATGTGTCAAATCTGATTTTACCTTATTGGTTGATGAATTCAGAAGAACTTGAAGAAATGTTTATTGAAAGTAGAGAAAGTAATTCTCATAATCAAGTATCTCAATTTAAAACAGCTGTCACATTAAATAAAAAAAGACATAATCCGAAATTGTCTAGAGTTAACTATGATACACCTGTGTATTTTAGTATTGAAGAAGTTTTTAGATATATTTCAAACCAAAATATTGCGACAAAGGATGCGAAAACAGGAGAACTAAAAATTAAAGCCAAAATTTCAGGAGTTCAAGATGAATACCAACTTTTTGAAGAAATTGAATTTGAAGAAAAAGCAACAGGCAAAGTAAATGGGGGACCTTATGCAAACGAATTTGATAGATTTGTACCAAGGCTTGAAACGAAAATTAATGACGAAAGATTATCTTTTTTATTAAAACCAAGAAAAGAAGATTTAACAGAGTTTAAAACAGATGAGCTTTCTGAAATTCTAAAACAGTTCATTGGATATTCAGATAGTTCGAATGAAAATATCACAATAATTGATTTAAGTGGAATTCCGTTTGAAGTCTTAAGCATTGTAGTTTCATTAATAAGTCGCTTAGTTTTTGATTTTTGTTTCTACTATAAAACTCTAAAAAAAGATTTAGAAGAAGTTCCTTTTCTTTTAGTTTTAGAAGAGGCTCACAATTACATCCCACAAAGTGAAGGTGCAAAATATCATTCAGTTAAAAAATCAATTGAAAGAATAGCAAAAGAAGGAAGAAAGTATGGTTTATCATTAATGATTGTTAGTCAAAGACCTTCTGAAATATCTGAAACAATTTTTTCTCAATGCAATAATTTTGTAGCAATGAGATTAACAAATCCTTCTGACCAACAATACGTTAAACGCTTAATGCCAGATAGCGTTAGTGCAATCACAGATACTTTACCTGTTCTTGAAAGACAAGAAGCTTTAATTATCGGAGATTGTATTCCTATTCCAACAATAGTAAGAATTAAAGACTTGTCGGATAAACCTGACTCAAATGACATTAACTTTAGGACTGAATGGAAAAAGGATTGGATTAATATTGCATTTGAAGATTTGGTAAAAAAGCTAAAAAAAGAAAGCTAACAAAAAGGCCAGCAGGTAACACACGCTACAGGCAATTTGGCCATTTGGCTTAATGGAAAAATGGTTTGTATTTGGAAGATTTACTTCGTCTGTTCGCTACGCTTGGGTGGCAAGTCCGCATAATGGGCTTAATTTAGTCCAAAGCGCTTGTAGCTCGAGAACGGAAGTTGCAAGCACAAAAAAATGGAGACTTAATCAAAATTTATATATATAAAAATGGCAAAAATAAATCTAAAACTTCCTGAAGAAATACAAAAAGTTGAATATCTTAATAGTCTAGTGCTTAAAACGATTGATTATAGGGAAGATTTCGAACCATTTGTTGAAACGCTAATTGTGAATGTTGAATTTATAATATCTTCATCTATTAAAGAACAAGTGGCTAATTCTCTTACCGAAAAAAACGGAGTATTTGAATTAACTATTCCAATCAAAAGATATTGGATAAGTCCAACTAAACTAGCACCACCTCCAAGTCCTAAAGATGTTTATAATTCTGTTGTATTTGCGTTAGATAGTACTTTAAAAGATTTTAACGAGAATAATATCCTAAATAATTTTGAAGATGATTCTGAAGATGATTCTGAAAACGAAACGAGAAATAAAAATATCTAAATAAATAAAGCGCATGCAACTAAAAAACCTTATTTGCAGGTGCAAGGCACCAGAACTCTAAAAAACATGAAAAATCAAATATGACCGCAAGAAATGCGAATGTAAATTATAATACAAACTTAGCGTCTGAATATTTAATGATGAGTTTGTTATGTCGTGCAGGTAAAGATGCATATTTATCTCTAGGAAATAAAAAAGGAGTTGACATTATTGTTAAAACCAAAAAAGGCGCGATTTGTATAGTTGAAGTTAAGGGTGTAAATAAAAAGGACGATTGGATAATCGGTAATTCAGGCAAACTTACTATTGTTCCAAATATGCTTTATGCTTTAATTTGCTTTAATGGAAAAATAAATGATTTAAACACTTCCGCCGATTTTTGGATTATTCCTTCATTTAAACTTGCTGAACTAACGGAACATAAAGTCTCCAAAAACCAAAAAACTGTATATATTTCAAATAAATATGTTAGAGAAAATTATGAAGATTATAAAAATTCTTTCAAATGGTTAGACGAATATTTGTCCGCATTTTGAATTAATTTAAAAAGCGCAGCTACTACAATGCATTTCGACAATAGGCTTAATGTAAAGTTGGTTTAGTATTTATGATGATTAGACAAATCTGAAGAATTGGCTTAATTTACTCCAAACCCACTTTAATACTAGAACGTTATTCACAATAATTCCAGAACTTATGGCAGATTTAGTTAAAAGACAGCATTTTGTTCCAAGAACATATCTCAAACATTTCTCTGAACATAGCGGTGACAAATACTTTATACACGCTTTACCATCCCAAGCTACTGAGGCAGACAAAATTTTTTATTCTAATATTACAAATGTAGCATTCGAAAGACATCTTTATACTTTACCTGGAGAAACTATTGAACAGCAAATGGCTGTGGAAAAACTATATTCAGAAGAATTAGAAGTGCATTATGATTCAATCTATGAAATTCTAACAGACCCAAACAAAACAGAAATCTCATCCGAGGAACGAGAATTAATTATCTCAACAGTTGTAACAATGTACTATCGAACAACGAAATGGGTAAATGCAAGCCGCAATTTAATGGCAAGAGCTTTTGAAAGTGCTTATCAATTATGTGAGCAAACAGGAGTTGACTATATCAACTTTGAAGGCGAAAAAATTTCAATAGCTGGAAAAACTTTGCAAGAATTCACAAGAGAATTCAACAAAGAACGTCAGCCAGGAATGATTCTTATTCAATTAGAAACAGCATTTAAATTAATTGCATTGAGAATTCTTAATGATTCGATTTGCGTTAACAAAATTGACGGTGAAAATTTAGAGTTCGTAACAAGTGATAATCCAGTTGTTGCAAGTAATAACACGCCTGAAAGATTTGCTCCTTTTGATCCAACCAATATTTTAGAATTACCGATTGATTCTAAACACAAATTAATGCTAATACCAGAATGTCCGAAGGAATTAAGGAATAGGATTTTCCGCAGAACTTCAACAGCACCTTTTTCAGAAATAGAAAAACTAACAACCAACTATTCTCAAATGCTAAATTCTGAGCAATTTATATTTGGTTCAAAAAAGGCTTTGGAATCTTATTTGGCAACTAAGCAAGAGTCGGAAAGACCAATTAAAGATGGGGAAAGCGCTGCGGATATATTTAAAAAATTAAAGGAGTTAGGTTTATAAAATACGCTTTATAACAGCTACTAAATAAGATTTGGGAAAAGCGGGAACGTTTATATACACTTCTTTCAATAAACCTCAGCCCTATTATCCGTATTTTTAAATGCTTATAAAAAAGCAGAACGCTTCTCTCCAGCCCCGATTGCAGCGGAAATCCTTTTCTGCCGGGGTTCGGCATAAAAGATTAGAGCGCAAAGCGGGATAGGCTGCCTGCTGAAAAAGCCTTATGATCCTGCTCCAAAAAAGCAATGCTATTGTGCTCTTTAAAAAGGATAAACCCACAGAATCAACATAAAAAAATAGACATAAAAAAATGGGGCTTAAAAACCCCATTCTCTTCTTTTAAAAGTAAGTAAGACTGCCAAAAATTATTTCTTAGACTCCTCGATAGAAACTTTTCTAAACTCTTTCAACAATTTTTCAATTTCCAATGTTGACTTACGGGCTCTTGCCCCTGCTGCCTTAACACCTTTTTCAATTAAAGACTCAGATTCTGTTTTAAATGTTTCGATTTCGGCGTTTATTTTTGCTACTAAATCTTTCATGACACTATTATTTAAGTTAAGGCAGCAAAAATAAAATTTTGCTTATTATATACAACAACTTCGAACAGATAATTAAAAAAGCTTTTTAATTATATATCGGGACAAAATCATCTAGTGAATTGATTAGCAAAAATATATTTTACTCCGATATCTTATTAAGCTCTTCAATAAAATAAGAAGTTGGACATCCGGCCTTAGCATGGAAAGCAGTTGCAAATCTTTGTGTACTGCTAAAACCTGCCTCATCCGCCAATGCCCTGTTGGAATACTTCCTGACTTTTGGATCTTCTTTCAATAAAGAAATTATATAGTCGATTTTAAGGTCGGCTATATATGTTGGGAATTTTTTCCCTCTGAAATGATATATTATTTTTGACAAATATTTTGGGTTGGATTTGAAAATTGCAGCAAGCTTTATGGAAGTCAAATCTTTTTCAAGAAATTTTTTGTCCCTTTCAAATTTTTCAAGCTGCTTGAGTATAAGTGCAACTGTATCTTTATGAATATCATCAATTCTGTTATGTCCATTCCTGACATCTTCTTTAGCTGTAGAACCGTTTTGTTTCATGAGCTCTTCAAACTTCTGCCTGTAGATATTCTTATTCCTAATATGTCTGTAAGCAATGAAAAGTACGATTAAAAAAAATAGGACTAATATCGCTGTAAAAATGAGGTCGTTGTGTTTTCTTTTGTTAAATGATTCTTCAATCTCCTGCTTATCTTTTAGCAATACTTTGGTATCATATACTTTTCGCACCCTTCCTGAAAGGTATCTAAACCTATTATCCAGCACGCTGTCTGCTTTAAGCAATTTCTCAATGTAAAAGAGCTGCTTTTCAAGGTCGCCTTTGGATTTATAGTATTTTATTATCAGTTCATAGCTCTCCCGCAGATCAGGTCTAATGTACTCTTTATCATCAAAAATCTGGTCAACCTTCTTAAAATATATCAGCGCCATTTCCTGGTTTCGCAGATCCCAGTAACTTTTACCTATATAAAAGTACCCAACAGACTCATTTGCAAAATCCTTGTTTTTGTTTATGGCTGGAAGTGATTGGGTAATTTTTTTAATAGCTGCCGCATAATTATTTTTGAAATACTGATTGATTCCTTCTGAATGATTAAAGTAATCCCGCATTTCATTATTTTCTAACCGTACTCCTTCCTGAATACCTTTCTCGTTTATTTCAGAACATAAACCGTAATTGCCAATTTTGTTATAGCATAAGCCAATCAAATGCAGTGAATTGAGGTATGCCCTGTCGTTTTTACCTTTAAAAAAATCTCGGCACTCCACAAAAAGAGAAATTGCCTCATCATAAAACCCCAGATAGTATTTTATATTGCCAATATTGTACTTAACCTTGTATATCAGGTATTTATCATCTGTATTGGAAATATAATTATCTGCTATCAGATAATTATCTAAAGCATATTTAAGCTTTTTCTGTCCGTAGTACACTATTCCTTTGGAGAGATAAGCAGAACCTATTAGTGCATTATCCTTGGATATTTTTGCAGCATAGACCATACTGTCAGCATAAATCAGCTTTAATTTTTCCGTTGAGTAGTATAAATAGTTTTTATATCCATTTACAATATCTTGTGAATTTTTACCCGCTTTGGCTTTCTTTAAAAAGTATTCCAGATAAAGTTTTTGTTTTATACCATCCTCCTGGGTGGCTTCAATGCGTTCAAACAGGTACTCATAGTTCTTATTTTGAAGTGTATCGGTACTGGCCGAATTTCGATTGTGAGCGTAAAACTGCATTCCAAAGCAAAGGGATACTACTAATAGATACTTTTTAATCATATGATAAATTAAAATTAGAAACTATTTGAATTGAAAATGCATTTTCACAGGGAGAAAATGCAAATAACTGAGAATAATGTAGCTATCTTAAGAAAAGACCTTCAAATATAACATAATATATTGATAATTAGCACATGTAACATTGAAAAAAGGTGTGTGGATTTCCGGTAAATCCATACACGAAATACGGGAAATCCACATGCGATGTTTTGCAAGAGTGGATTTCTGCTTCTAGATTTGCCTTGAATTCAAAAGCAAAAATATTTGGCATCGTGCCGAATTAAAGTTCTGCTGACCCGGGTGAAATGAACTGACTGAAATACAACAGTCTTTACATTTTAACACATTAAATCATGAAAAATCTTTTAGTAATGTTAGTGATAATTGTTTCACTACTAGTTTCCTGTACCAATGAAAACATTGACGAAAATACCACTTTAGCAGAAAACAGCTTAAGTAAGAAGAAGTCCAAACATTCAGGCAAAATGACACAAACAACAAGTCCTGAGAATCCGGATAACCCATACGATATAGCTGGTAAAATACACAATGACATTCTTGATTCCTATTTGACAGCGAGTTATCCCTTTACAACAATCGTTCAGATCAGCCATACCGTTGATTCCATCTCAGCGTTGAATAATGATTTTACGAATTTAGCAGCAACCCTGCCCCTGAATTTTGGAGAAATTCAGGAAACCGTGGATAGCCCGCAATTAAAATTAGAGCAGGCAATAGCAAACTCTGGAATGACAAATGCGGCCAAAATCTGCCTTGCCGACTTTATGGCTTCAATCGTCTTATGGGAAACCGGTGAATATGAGGTAATTCACCCATCGATTATTTCATTCGAAACATCGGTGATAAACAATACACAGTTTACCAATGAGGATAAAAGGATAATCCTCACCACTTCCTCTATAGCCAGATATTCAATCTACTACGCGAAGGAAATCAAAGACAAAGACTGGGAAACTTCAGTTGGCAATCGTGTTGGTGCTTTGCAAGGCGCTATCGCAAATTCCTCCACTGCGGTTAACAGATCCGTTTTGACCGGAATTATTATTCAAAATCTTCAATAGATAAGCCATGTATATAACTGAGCAGTTTGAAAAACAAATACAATACGTGTATTGTGTGTTTTTGATTCTTTTCAATGTTGTCTGCCTTTATTTCATCATAGATATATTATGCTATGATGAAATATTAGGCTACCTAGTCAACGGCGAGATACAAACAGAATCTCCCAGAAATCTTGCATTTCTATTTTTTGTAAACGGCATTTCCAATTTATTTTTTGTCTGCGTTTCAATAATGGCGAGATTTTTCAACAAGTAATACGATCTCTTTATTTACATAAGAGTTAAGTATACTGCATTACACAATTATAAAAACTTTAAAGAATTTATTGTGGCATCCAGAAAATCAAAATATTATCCTTTAGGCCTGCAAGTCTATATTTTTGAAACATATACCTCACGTAATGCTGTCATGGATTTACTAATTGTGGATCGATTTAGTGTTCTATTTATAATTACAGGGGCATTGGGGATCCAAATTAACAATCAAAAAATCCATTTATTTATCAATGAACTAATTGTAATTCCAAAGAGGTCCATTTGTGAAATTTTCATAATGAGCAGTCAGATACAAATCTGCCTGCTGTCGTTTAGCTCTGAGTTCGCTTTTGATAATAGTATCAAATGGCCGCATATTGGATACTTTGAATATTTTACCACTCAGCATGTTTCGAAAATTTTCCTGAAAAAGAAAGATATGGTTCCGCTGACAGATTTGCTAAAATTGGTGGACAGCAAAGCAAAAAGTTCAAACAAGCATATCTATAAAAAAGAAACATTGCTTTTGAGCTTTAATCTTTTTCTTTACGAACTGGCAAGGGCCTACTATATATCATCCTGGTATAGCAATGTTAAACATACCAGTACTGAAAAGCTTGTAATACACTTTTTCAGACTCTTAGAACTCAACAGCAGAAAACAGCATAGTGTACAATTCTATGCAGATGCGCTGCACGTTTCTTCCGGGCATCTTACCAAAATTGTAAAGCATGTGACAGAGATAACTGCAAAACAATGTATAGAAAACGCCATTATCCTCGAGGCTAAAATACTGCTTCAAAATAATGATCTGACCATCTTGTATATTTCAGAAGAACTGAAATTTGCCAACACTTCATTTTTTAGCAACTTCTTTAAAAAACATACTGCATTGTCTCCCTCTGAATATCGCTTAAAATTAAATTCTCAATAAAGTTTAACCGGGTCAGAGTGCTTGCATCCATTGATTTGAAGTACTCTCAATTTACGATTGAGAGCAGTATTTACTTAAAAATGAAAGACATGACTCAAACCTATCTTTTAGAATGGCTGGATTCGGTAGTGACACTAAACTTTAATCCGAAAAAAAATGATGCTGATCAGCTTACAACACTACAGTGCAAGGCTATTGTTGAAAAGGCAATTGAAGAAACGCAATTAATCCAGACTCAGCTTACCATCCAGGTTTTCTCCCTTAATAAAGAGAAACAAATAAAAGTGCTTGTGAAAAATTATCATTCGGCGTTAATAAGTCTTTGGGACCAGCTAATAGCCATAAATACTGAAATGCATTTACAGCGGGAAGACTTGAGAGAGGCAGTCACTGCTTTGCTTGCTTCACTGGATGAGCTGCTTACTTTCATAGAGTCCCGGTTTACCCGATTCTTAAGTCTGGATTCCCGAATACCTGTATCCTATCTGGGTGTTTCAAGTAAGAAGATGAGACAAAGACTTGACAAACTTAGAAGCAGTCCGTTTTTTGAAACAGAAGAAAAACTATTGGTTGATATTGTTTTTAATTCTCTGTACTGTTTTGTTCATTCAAAGAAGAAAAGGAAGGTTACTTTCCGTGAAATGCTTTACCAAAAATCTTTGATAAAGGAATTGGAATCTTTGACCCATAATCAGAATAAAAACAAAACCCATGTGAGCCTGATAGAATTACTAATTTATATGAATTTCAACAGCAAGATTTTTATCAACTATTATACGCAGAAAATTTCAAGAAAAATTGATGAGCCGCTTCAAATGCCAGATAAAATGGAATGCCTGCTTTTCTATTTCAAAGAATTCAGTCAAATTACTATCAGAGAAGATATCGCTTTGCATTCAAATTATCAAAATCTAAAAAAAATACTGCGGGAATGGTTTGAGCAGGAAATAATCTTTCAGGAAAAAAAACAGCAGCTCACAAAAACTGTTTCCCTTACTTCATCTGCTGTTGTAAAACAGCCTGAACCCAGTACAATAGCAAAGAAAAACGAAAGGGTGGTCTGCCAATTATCGACCGATCAGACGGCGCTGATTCTCAGGGCTTCCAGTGAGCTGGAGATATTAATTTCAAAATCAATGAATCACCTCTTTAAGACAATTGTGCCCTTTTTATCTACGCCAAACAAGGATATTCTCTCCTATGATTCCATGCGCAGCAAAGCTTACTCGGCAGAAGACCGGGATAAAGAAATAGCCATTGAGACACTTGAGCGAATGATAAAAAAAATAAAAGAATATTAACTTAAGGACTATAATTATAGTTGCGACAATCTTTCAAACACTTTACCTAAATTTAAATCAGCCTCCCCATGGGAGGCTGTATTTTTTTTCAAAAATTTTTCATTTTTTTTCTTCCCATTTTACGGCGGGTCCAGCGGAGTCCAGCTGGGGTACAACTAAAAGCTGGACTTGTAGCACGATCATTACTATTGTTCCTTTGACTTGTAAAATAAATCATATCCAAATTAAATGGTCATGATTTTTTTAGAAGAGCTAAATGTTGAACGATAAAATGAAAAACTATGTTTACAAATATTCCATGGAGCAGTTACCTGACTCTCGCGGGCATACTGGTAATAATCTGGTATCTGGTCATAATATTTAAATTTTACAGTACCGATTTAAAGAAAATGGTATCAGGGGAAAAGAAACTAAAAATTCCCTCTTTTAAAAGCAACAGCCAAAATTCAAAAGAGCCAAAATCTATCTCAACCTCTTTTTCGGAATCATTCGATACCCTTAATGATGCTGAAGAGCTTGCCACAAGAATTATCCAAGCTGCGCAGGAAAGTGCTGAAAAAAAATTATCAAAAGAGCAGTTTCAAAATTACCTGACGATGGTGCTCGAAGAGTATCCTTATGTAAAGATTTCTTCCCTGCGTGAAAGCATCAATAAACTGATAGTCTCGGAATCTGAAAAACACCCGTCACTGCTTTTAACTTTAAGCGAGGCTGACAGTCTGTGGGACGGAGGAGTTTTCTAAAATTCAGCGGAGGAATCATCCCTGTTCTCTCTGGTGCGGTATGGCTTTATGTGACAAGAAATAGAGCTGCAACGGCGGTGTTCCTCTGCTTTTTATAATAATCAAAACTTTAAAATGATGTATGATGAGAAAATGTAAAAGAGATTTAAAGCGTATTTGGAAAAAGAACAAAGTGCTGGCCACTTCATTTCTTATGTTATTAGTAATTAATGGAGCAGGCTACGCACAGGATGGTGTTGCCGGGATTAATGAGGCAAACCAGAAAGTCAGAAGCTATTTTGATGCGGGGACAGAACTGATGTATGCCGTTGGGGCCATACTGGGGCTTATCGGCGCGGTAAAAGTCTACCAGAAATGGAATGCCGGGGATCCTGATACGGGAAAAGTGGCGGCAGCCTGGTTCGGCAGCTGTGTTTTTCTGGTTGTTGTGGCAACGGTAATTAAATCCTTTTTCGGGGTTTAAAGACAAAGAGGCAATGCACAGCAGCGTTTACCAGATCAACAAGGGAATCAACCAAAGCATAGAATTCAAGGGATTAAAAGCGCAGTACATCTGGTATTTAGGAGGCGGGGTTGTCGCCCTTATGATCCTTTTTGCCATTCTGTACATTATCGGCCTTCCTTCCCTCCTATGTGTTGGTTTGATAGCAGCAGCAGGAGCCTTTCTTGTACTGAAGATTTACAGAATGAGTAATAAGTACGGAGAGCACGGCATGATGAAGGCACTGGCGAAAAAGCAGATTCCAAAATGTATTAAGGTTTACAGCAGGTCTGTTTTCATCAAGATATAGTTACAGAACGTTAGAAATTAAAATGAAGGAGAAATGGAGAAAAGGATCGAAAACGTATTGCCTGTTATGGCAGTGGAACATGACTGTATTGTATCAAAACAGGGTGATATCACGGTAGTATTCAAGGCAGAGCTTCCTGAGATTTTTACTTTATCGGATCAGGAATATGAAGCTTTCCACCAGTCGTGGATCAAAGCTGTCAAGATACTTCCAAAGTTTTGTGTTTTTCACAAACAGGACTGGTTTTTAGAAAAAAACTATAAGGCTGATTTTACAAGTGACGACAGCAGTTTTCTCACCCGCAGCAGTGAGCGGTTTTTCAATGAAAGACCTTTTCTGGATCATTCCTGCTATATCATGCTGACCAAGAAACCCAGCGGCAGAAAAAGTTCAAGCTCTCTTTTTTCTAATCTTTTGAGAAGTTCCATCGTCCCGGAAGAAACTTTAAATACGCAGCTGTTGCAGGATTTTATTGACTGCACGGGACAGTTCAAAAGAATTATGGAGGACAGCGGTTTTGTAAAACTAACCCGTCTGAAGAATAACGCCCTTAAAAGCGACAGTAGAAAAAAAGGTCTTATTGAGCAGTACTGTTTCTTGTCCGAGAGTGAAGATTCCTTTGTCTTTAATGACATTACCTTTGATAAGGGCCTGGAGGTAGGTGATAAACACTGCCAGCTTTTTACCCTTGGCGACGCGGCTGATCTTCCGGCGCTGTGCGGTTCAAGGATTAATTTTGACCGGTATTCCACTGATAAAACCAAGTTCAGTATCGGTTTTGCATCCACACTCGGACAGCTTTTATCCTGTAATCATATCTATAATCAATATTTATTTATTGAAGATGCGCAGAAGACCATCCAGAAACTGGAAAGCAAAAGATTACGCCTGCAGTCATTATCGGCCTACAGCAGGGGGAATATGATTGCCAGGGATGCCACTAATGATTTTCTCAATGAGGCGGTTTCCCAGCAGCGGCTGCCGGTTAAAGCGCATTTTAATGTGCTGGCGTGGAGCACCGATACAGAAGAGCTAAAGGAAATTAAGAACAAAGTATCCTCGGCATTGGCCCAGATGGATGCGGCCGCCAAGCAGGAAACAACAGGAGGTCCCCAGATTTACTGGGCGGGCATCCCGGGAAACGAGGCGGATTTCCCTATGAATGACACTTTTGATACTTTCACTGAGCAGGCAGTTTGTTTTCTGAATATGGAAACAGGCTACAGATCCTCCCTTAGCCCCACAGGCATCAGACTTGGAGACCGCCTAACGGGAAAACCTGTTCATGTCGATATCAGTGATGAGCCTGTGAAAATGGGAATCTGCACCAACCGTAACAAATTTATTTTGGGTCCTTCAGGGAGCGGTAAATCATTTTTCACCAATCATATGGTCCGAAGTTATTATGAGCAAGGGACGCATATTGTGCTGGTAGATGTCGGCCACAGTTATAAAGGGCTTTGCGATATGGTAAAGGGGTATTATTTCACTTACGATGAAAAGAACCCGATCCGTTTTAATCCCTTTTATATCTCGGAAGGCGATAATCTGGATACCGAGAAAAAGGAAAGCATCAAAACCCTGCTGCTGGCGCTGTGGAAAAAAGACGACGAAACCTTTAATCGGAGCGAGTATGTAGCCTTATCCAATGCACTTCAGCTGTATTATGAAAAGCTGGAGAGCAATTCCAATCTCTTTCCATGTTTCAACAGCTTCTACGAGTTTTTGAAAGAAGATTTTGTATCGATTTTGGAAAGTGACAAGGTGAAAGAAAAAGACTTTGATATCAATAATTTTCTATACGTGCTGCGTCCATACTATCAGGGAGGCGAGTTTGATTACCTGCTCAATTCCACAGAGAATCTGGAACTTCTAAAAGAACGCTTTATTGTATTTGAGCTTGACAATATCAAAGACCACCCTATTTTATTTCCTGTGGTGACGATCATTATCATGGAAGTTTTTATCAGCAAGATGAGAAAACTCAAAGGCATCCGTAAAATGATATTGATTGAAGAGGCCTGGAAAGCCATTGCTAAGGAAGGAATGGCGGAATATTTACGGTATTTATTTAAGACTGTTCGTAAATTCTTCGGGGAGGCCATAGTGGTTACTCAGGAGGTGGAAGATATTATTTCCTCACCAGTTGTCAAGCAGGCCATTATCAATAACAGCGACTGCAAGATCCTACTGGACCAAAGCAAATACCAAAATAAATTTGACCAGATACAGGAACTGCTGGGCCTCACGGAAAAAGAAAAAGCGCTCGTGCTTTCTGTCAATAAGGCCAATGATCCCCAGAAGAAATACAAGGAAGTCTTTATTTCCCTGGGCGGAATGTCATCAAAAGTATACAGGACCGAAGTTTCTTTAGAAGAGTATCTGGCTTACACCACCGAGGAAAGCGAGAAGGTGAAAATGAATGCTTACGCGGCAAAGTTCGGCGGTGATATAAAAAAAGGTATTGCAGCACTGGCCGGGGAGATGAGAAACGGAATTTAAATGAAAAGGAACAATGAAAAAGAAACTAATTACCTGCCTGATTTTACTGCTGCTTGTTGGCACTCCGGCAAGACCTGCTGAAAAAACCGCGGCACTGCCGATACTGGAAATCGTAAAGGCAGTTACCAAAAAGGTCATCAAAGCCATTGACCTGAGGATCCAAAAACTGCAGAACAAAACTATCTGGCTTCAGAATGCCCAGAAACAAGTTGAAAATGTGCTCTCGAAACTAAAACTTGATGAAATCTCGGACTGGACACAGAAACAGAAAGACCTTTATAAAGGCTACTACGAAGAACTGGCCAAAGTAAAATCTATTATTACGTATTACCAGAGGATCAAAGATATAACCCGAAAGCAGACAAAACTTGTGCAGGAATACGAAAGGGCGTGGAACCTGCTCAGACAGGATACCCATTTCAAAGACAGCGAGATACAGTATATGGAACGTGTTTACTCGGGCATTTTGGAGCAAAGCATCAAGAACATTGACCAGATCTTTTTAATACTGGATTCCTTTACCACACAGATGAGTGATCTCAAAAGACTTGAAATCATCAATAGGGCCGCTGACCAGGTGGACGCCAGCTATGATGACCTTAGGCTGTTTAATGAGCAGAATATGCTGCTGAGCCTCCAAAGAGCCAAAACTGAAGCAGATGCAACCAGGGTGAAACAATTTTACGGAATTCCGTAATGCAAAGAAAAAAATCATGAAAAAAGTGTTTTTACTGCTCTTGGCGGTACTATTAGTAACCCAGCAAGGAATCCATGGACAGGCAAAGCAGCGAAAGGAACTCCTGCTTCAGATTGCGGCACTTCAGGTGTATATCGACTATGCCAAAAAAGGGTATTCAGCCGTATCAAAGGGACTTAATTTTATCGGCGATGCTAAAAGAGGTGAAGTGAATCTGCACAGTGCTTATTTTACCTCACTCTTGAAGATTAATCCAAAAGTCAGGAATTATTACAAGGCTGCAGAAATTATTGCCATGCAGATTAAAATAATGAAACTCTATAAAAAGACCTATGCCGATCTTAAGGCAGGCGACCTTTTTCACGGCAGTGAAATGGATTATATAGAACGTTCTTTTAAAAGACTGCTTGAGAATTGCAGCGATACCCTGGACCAACTTTTAGTTCTCACTACTGACTCGAAGCTGGAGCTTAAGGATGACCAGAGAATTCAGAGGATTGATGAGCTGCATAAAACCATGTTGGAGGATTACAATTTCTGCATTTCTTTCAGCGGTGATGTCAAACTGCTTGCACTTTCAAAGGCGGCAGATCAAAAAGAGGCTAAAAATAGTAATGCTCATTACGGGCTATAAATTTATAAGTGATGAAAAAGATATTGATTTTAGCGCTGCTTATCTGCCTGTCTGTGATGCCCGGCAAAGCCCGTGCACAGTCAGCAGAAATACAGCAGCTGATCCTGAACATTGAAAAACTCTCCCAGTTTAAAAAGATCCTCAGTGATATGAAAAAGGGTTATGAACTGCTCTCGGGAGGTTATAAAACGGTGAAGGATATGTCGCAGGGCAATTTCAGCCTTCATAAAACTTTTTTAGACGCCCTTATGCAGGTAAGCCCTGCGGTAAAGAATTACAAAAGAGTGGGTGAAATTGTAAATTTTCAAATACTGCTGGTAAAGGAAAGCAGAAACGGGCTGAAGCGGTTTGCGCAAAACGGCAGCTTCAGCCCGCAGGAAATTGGATATTTTGAAAAGGTTTACGCAAATCTTCTCAGCCAGAGCCTGCGTAATCTTGATGAACTCACTATTATCATGACAGCTGATAAACTCAGGATGTCCGATGATGAAAGACTCCAGGGGGTGGATATGATCTATCTACAGATGCAGGATAAGCTTCTTTTTCTTCGAAATTTTAATGCATCGTCCAATATTCTGGCACTGCAGCGGGCAAAAGAAAAAAATGATGTTTATGCTTCCAAAGAACTGCAGGAACTTAAAAAATAAAACGATGAAACTGCCAATAAAACACAAAATTGTTCTCACAGCCCTGCTGCTGCCCTTTTTATGCCAGGCCCAGGGTCTGGGCGATAACATGCAGAGCCTGCACTTGGTGCTGGACCAGCTTTATGATGAGATGATGCCCCTGTGCGGCAACCTGCTGGCTGTAGGACAGGGAATTGCAGGATTTGGCACCATCTGGTACATCTCCTCACGTGTCTGGAGGCATATCGCGGCAGCAGAGCCGATTGATTTTTATCCGCTGTTCAGGCCTTTTGTAATCGGATTCTGCATCATGATTTTCCCATCGGTGCTGGCCCTTATCAACGGCGTTATGAAACCCACAGTAACCGCAACGGCTGCTATGGTCACAGGATCCAATAATGCGGTCGCGGTTCTTTTAAAAGAAAAAGAAAAGGCAGTGAGGCAGACCGATTCCTGGAAAATGTATGTAGGTATGGCAGGCACGGGAGACCGTGATAAATGGTACAAGTACACCCATGAGGACGCCGACCCATCTGATGAAGGCGTGCTGGCAGGCATCGGAAACGATGTGAAATTTGCCATGGAAAAGGCTTCCTATAGTTTTAGGAATTCCGTTAAGCAGTGGATGAGCGAGGTGCTGAGGATTTTATTTGAATCGGCGGCCCTCTGCATCGATACACTCAGGACTTTTCAACTGGTGGTACTTTCCATTCTCGGACCGCTTGTTTTCGGCATTGCTGTTTTTGACGGATTCCAGCATACACTGACGGTCTGGCTCGCGAGATACATCAACATATACCTCTGGCTTCCTGTTGCTAATATTTTTGGAAGCATAATCGGCAAAATACAGGAACTGATGCTCAAGCTGGATTTGTCCCAGGTGCAGTCCACCGGCGATACGTTTTTCAGTACTACTGATATGTCTTATCTGATATTTATGATTATCGGCATTATTGGCTACTTCACTGTGCCTTCAGTGGCTAACTACATCGTTCATGCAGGCGGCGGAGGAGCCCTTGCCCAGAAAACCACAACCCTATTCAGCACCTCAGCGGGCTCTGTGGTTTCCAAGACATCGCAGGGGACAGCAATGGTTATGGATTCAATGGGAAATGCCGCAGGAAGGATGTCGCAGAGCATGTCTGCCTCCTCCTCCTCTGCTCCTTATTTTGAGGAGAAAGGAAATTATATGAGCGACAGGCTTAAAGGAAATTCAAAATAAACTAAAAAGATCATCCCATGTTCAGCAAAATGAATAATATAGACACTGCTTTTAAGTATGTCAGAGGATTTACAATGCTTATTATCGTTGGATGCGTCACAATCTGCTGCTATACGCTTTACAAAAGTTTTCAGACTGTCAGCCGGATGCAGGATAAGGTATATATCCTTGCGGCAGGAAAAGCTCTGGAAGCATATGCGTCAGACAGGAAGGATAATGTGCCTGTTGAAGCACGAGATCATATTAAAACTTTTCACCAATTTTTCTTTACCCTTGACCCAGACGATAAAGTAATCAAGTCCAATGTTACCAAAGCCCTTTATCTGGCGGACGAAAGCGCTAAAAGAATTTATGATGACCTGAAAGAAAACGGCTTTTATTCCGGAATCATCTCAGGCAATATAAGCCAGACCATTCAGATTGACAGTGTAACTGTCGATACACGTGACTATCCCTACCTCTTTAAATGTTTCTCGCGGCAGAACATCATCAGAACCACCAGCATTTTGAAACGAAGCCTGATTACGCAAGGGAGTCTGCGCAATGTATCAAGAAGCGACAACAATCCGCACGGTTTTTTAATTGAACGTTTCAATACGATTGAAAACCGAGATTTAACTGTTGAAAACCGAAAATGACAGGTTATGAAATCACTGCTTGAAAAACGAGAAACTGCATTTACATACCATAGGCACTATCTCTCTGCACAAAAAAAATGGTCTGAAAAAATGAGCAGCCTGGCGGAAGGGTGTTCAAAGAGAAAGCTCATTTTTCTTCTCAGCTTATTTGTTATCCTATCAGCAGGCTACCTTCTTTATAACATCTATAATACCTTTTCAGAAAAGGAAACACAACAGGTAAAAATTTCAGAGCAGACTGTAAAAATTAAAATAATCGATTAAAAAATAAACACATGGAACAGAAGACGATATCACTTAAAGAAGCAAAAAAACGAAAAATGCTTCTGGTTCTGCCAATCATAACACTTCCTTTTATCACCATTCTTTTTTACACCTTGGGAGGAGGAAGAATGGAAGCGGCAGCGGCTGAAAATGAAATAAAGAAAGGATTTAATTTTAAACTGCCGCTTCCAAATTTTAAAGAAGATTCTTCTTTGGATAAAATGAGCTACTATGACCAGGCAGCTGTAGATTCAATCAAACTGCAGGAGCAGATTAAAAAAGATCCCAACTATTCCAATCAAAAAGTTCTTGAAGAATCTTTGAAGGAGTTTCCTGAACTGGATTTTGCATCACAGAGTTTTTCAAAAAAAAGAACCGGCTTGAATGCAGTGGCCCCGCAGGACAGAAACGAGCAGAAAATCTATGAAAAACTGCAGCTGCTCCAGAAAACCATCAGCCAGCCTGCATCTGTTAAAAATTATGGCCAGGATATGAGGGAGTTCGAAAACTATGGCTCATCCAATGAAGCATCTGCCCAGATTAAGAACTTGGAACAGATGATGTCTGCAATGGGTGAAACTCAGCCGGACCCGGAACTGCAGCAGCTCGGAGGCATGCTCGAAAATATCCTGGATATTCAGCATCCTTCAAGAGTGCAGGAACGCTTAAAACAAAATTACGAGAAAAAAAAAGGAAAAGTTTATTCCGCAGGCCTTAAAAATACGGAAGACAATATTTCTTCTCTCCAAGAAAATGCAATACCTGCGGACACCTTTAAATCGAACGCTTTTTTCACTGCAGATGAGGATTTAAATCCAGATCATACGCAAAATGCACTTGAAGCTGCCGTGCACGAAACACAGACCATTGTAAATGGATCTGTGGTTAAACTAAGGCTCACTGCCGATATTACACTTCAGGGAACAACAATACCCAAAAACACCTTTGTATACGGCATGGCGGCATTGAAAGGAGAAAGGCTTGAAATAAAGATAGAAAACCTCCAGCATCATGGTTCACTTTTTCCGGTGCAGCTCTCGATCTATGATATAGACGGAATTGAGGGAATATACATTCCTGGTGCCATTAGCAGGGATGCTGCCAAAGCATCTGCCGACCGCTCGATTCAGACACTTGGACTTACCGGGGTTACTGATTCATGGGGAGCACAGGCTGCTGGAATGGGCATTGAGGCAGCCAAAAGTCTTATAAGCAAAAAGGTTAAACTCATAAAGGTACTGGTAAAAGCAGGATACAAGGTGCTGTTGTATGATGAAAAACAAAAGAATTTAAAACCATAAAATAGAGAAAGATGAAAAGAATTAATTATTTGTTTTTAATGAGTCTGCTGCTGGTTACTGTTTGGGCTTATCCCCAGCTAAAGAGCAGGGAAACTGTTTTTTACGAAGACCACTATAAAAATCTTCAGATCGGCTATTCGAAGACTACCAGCATAGTTTTTCCGTACCCGATTAAAAGCATCGATAAAGGGAGTGCTGATGTGCTGGTGCAGAAAGCCAAAGGAGTCGAGAACATTCTCCTTGTAAAAGCTGCAAGACAATACTTTTTCCAGACTAACCTGACAATAGTCACATCTGACGCAAAATTATATGTATTTGTACTGAACTACAATGAAGACTGCCCGGACCTGAATATAAATGCAGAAAATGCTTTAGCTGCAAGTAAGGAAGTGCTATTTACCCTAGTAAACGAAAATCAGAAAAAAATAGAACAGTCTGCTTCACTGGCATTATCAAAAAAAATAAAGACCAGTGGTTTAAAAAAAGCTAAGTTTCAGATAAAACTGGAGGTCAGCGGCATTTTTATACATGAGGATGTGCTGTATCTGCGTGCTGTATTTGAAAATAAATCCAAAATCAGCTACGATATCGACCAGCTGCGTTTTTTCATAAGAGACCAGCGAAAATCAAAACGAACTGCCTCGCAGGAAATAGAGATTCAGCCACTTTATTCAACTTCATCATCTGCGGTGATTCCTGATAAGTCTGAAGTAGTAAAAGTTTTTGCACTGGAGAAATTTACCATTCCCGAGAATAAGTATTTAACGATCCAGCTGCTGGAAAAGAATGGCGGAAGGCATTTGGAAGTCAACGTTAAAAAAAATCTGACCGATAAAGTAATCCCGCTGCCATAATCCTGGCACCATCCTAAAGAACTAAAAAAGCAGATTATGAATATAAATATCAATGAGACCGAAACGCTGTTAAGCTTTGCAGAGGAAATGGCGTCACTAGGCTATCGCTATGCTGTACACCCTGTTAATCTATCAGCTGACAGCGACAACATTGCTTTTTTCAGGACATCAATGGGCGCAGAGGACCATTGTCTGGTGGGGAGTAATGATATCGACTATTTTAAGAGCGTGCCGATCGATTCGCTTATAAATGACTTAAAGATAGTCATGCAGAGCGGAATTGATCTGTACAGCAATCAGAAACTTGATCTTACGGAGTTTGTCCGTCTGGCAAAAGAAAACAAGGAATTACCAGAAAATAACTTAAATACAAACATTATGAATGAGACTAATTTAAAATACCTGAAAGACCAGCTGAAATATACTGGATTTGGAGAAACTTTCGATACTGAATTGAAAGAAAACATGCTGAAAGGAGATAAGGATTTTAAAATCATGCACACCGGCATTATGAACAATGGCGTTCCCAACAGAGATACCGTAAAGGTTGAGCTGAACTTCAAGAAGTCAGACCAGACTGATATGTACTTTTTTAATTCCTATCATGTGAATCTTCAGAAAGAAGAAAACAAGCCGGGACTGCAGCAGACATTTTACATCAATAATGATGCAACCAGCATTACACTCAAAGAAGCCTATAATTTAATGGAAGGCCGTTCGGTAAATAAGGATCTTAAAACTAAAGAAGGAGAAAGTTACAATTCTTGGTTAAAATTCGATTTTAAACAGACAGACAATTCCGGAAATTTTAAGATTAACCATTACCATCAGAATTACGGCTATGATCTGGAAGCAAGCCTTGAGAAGCATTCCATAAAAGAACTCAGTACGCCGCAATATAAGGAAGACCTTGTAAATTCCCTTAAAAAAGGAAATCTGCAGTCTGTAACTTTTGTTGTCAGCGGCGTTGAAAGCAAAATGTTCGTAGAAGCAAATCCGCAGTTTAAGACTCTTAATGTATATGACGGAAACCTCCAGCGCATCAATCATCGAGAAAGCAAAGAAGAGAAAAAATCTGAAGGAGAAAAAACTTCAGAAAAGCAATCTGACAAAAAACAGTCTGAAACCACTGAGGAGAATAGTGAAACTCCTTCCGCTAACAAACCCAAAAAAAGAAAACAGCAGTCTAATTCGGTTTAGAGATTTTAAAATTATTAAAGTTTAGATGATGAACCCGCAGTTTCCCGTAAATAGAGTAGAAATGGAATTCAGCCAATGGAAAGCAAGAGAGGAACGTTTCAATACGCTCTTTTCAATTACTCCGGCAGAAAACAGATCTTTATTGGCTGAGAAACTGCGGCAGTTCGAGAGAATCAGAACGAAATACAAATCTTCAAAAAATGTTGAGGAGCAGCATACGCTTCAAATCCTTAAAATGGAAATCCATAGGATGTCAAAACAATTATATCCAAGTCTCATTTCACGTATCCTGAGGAAAATAATCACCAGCACGCAAAATCAGCTTTCACTTCGCAGTGCGGCAAAAAAAGACGAAAGAAACTTCAATTCGCTTAACGAGGAAGTGCAGCGTATCGGCTTTCCTGATTTATCCGAAAAATTAAAAAATCTTATTGACAAGGAACAGGAAAATTTCAGCATTCCTCTATCCTACTACATTAATGAAAAAGAAAAGATTACTCATACTCTTTCGTTTTCAAAAAATGCTGAAAGGCATTTTGAACTCGATGGATTTAAAAGCAGCATGCAGAATAATTCTGCACCAGAAGACAGCAGGGATTATTACTTTAAAAATGGGCAGGAACGCAATTTTAAACTTAATGAAGTTTATAATTTATTGTCAGGCCGTTCTGTAGAGCATAACCAATCATGGTTTCAGCTCGACTTTAATGATAGAGACGCTTCGGGCAATTATCACTTAAAAGAATTTCGAAATGAATATGCTTATGATTTAGAAAAGACTTTAAAGTCCATTCCTTTAAAAGAGATATCTAATACATATGAAATGGAAAAACTAAAACATGCTTTAAGACAGGGTGACAGAGTATCTGCTGTGCTGATTAAAAATGGACGAGAAAATCAGATTTATATAGAGGCCAATCCGCAGTTTAGATCATTGAATATCTATGACCGGCATTTTCGTAAAATCCAGACAGCTTCATCAAAAAACCAGGCAGCAACATTCCCGAAACAATCTGTCCAAAAAGGAATAAAATCTAAAATACAGCAGTGATGGAAAAGTTAAATCCTTTAACGGAATTCTTTAGATCGATAGAAAAAGACCAGCGCATCAGTATTACCCATATTGGAATTTTTGCGGCACTGCTTCAATTCAGAACAAATCAAGGCAATATCAATCCTATCAAAGCCTACAGGCATGAAATTATGAAAATAGCCAAAATAACCGGCCCTGTCACTTATCACAGGTGCATAAAAGACTTAAATGAATACGGCTACATAAACTATGTCCCCAAAAAAAATAGAAATCAAAAAAGTGTCATTTATTTTCTCGTTTAAAAGGCAGGTTCTGACATAATTTTAAAATTAAACTTAAAGATCGAAATTATCGAAATAATACAATGTAGAGGCTTAAGAAAAATATCTCTATGAAACTATCACTGCAAGCGGCCCGCATCCCAAATTAATTATTGAATCATTACCAGCCGCAAGAATATGACTTGATTTAGGAGAAAATTTGAATTTCCTGCTCTTGTTTTTTTAAATATAATTATTGCTCAACTGAAGCAAAAAATTGGTGTATTCCTAACAGCCGTTAGCATTTTTTTAGCCCCGATAGCAGTGGAAATCCTTTTGTGCCGGGGTTCGGCGCAAAAGATTAGAACGGATAGCGGGAAAAGCTCCTGAAAAAATAACAAATCAAACCTAAAAACCCACTGATCAGCATGGTCATTGTATATAATACTGCACCTCCCCCCCCCCCGATAACCTGACCGCTGTTCTATAAACACAGCCCCTTATGCTGTAAAAAAAAACCGCCCCTGTCCGCTTTACATCTGATAAAGGACAGCCCGCCAAGATTACCCCTATTGGAATTTTTGCGGCATTACTACAATTCAGAATTGCTGCAGGGCATATTAATCCCATTAAAGCATATAGACATGAAATTATGAAGATCGCTAAAATAAGCGGCCCAGTTACCTATCACAGATGTATCAGAGACCTAAATGATTACGGTTATATAAATTATCTTCCAAAGAGAAATAGAAATCAGAAGAGCATAATTTATTTCATCGTTTAAGAGTTCACTAAAATTCTCAGTAAAATATGATAACAATCAGCACATGTATGCATAATTAAATTTTCAAATATAAAAAATGGATTCATTCTTTTAGCCCCGATAGAAGTGAAAATCCTATTCGCCGGGGTTCGGCGCATAGATTGCTGCGCATAGCGGGAAAAGCTCCTAAAAAATAAAAAAAAATCAGCAGGATAATTCTATGACTGCCAGTACAATTGGAGAAATTGTACAAAAAAGAAGTGTAATATTGAATAAACAAGTCCCCCGCATCCCTTGACAGGCCTCTAATTTTTGCCTAATTTTGTCCCATGACTCCAGAAGAAATAAAACGCTACTTTGAAGCCACGCCCCCGCCTCAGGAAGTAGATTGGAAGCCCTGGGCGAAAATCACAGATTCGCAGGTTTTTCTCAAAAGCTGCTACTCCACTATAAACAATTACAAAGGAAGTCTTGATATGTGCCCTGCATGGTGGCATTTAAAAGATTTTTACTTACTTGTCAGACGAAGCCCTCAGGAGAATAAAAGTGAGAATCAGCCCGAATAAATCAAGTGTAACTGTACATGATGTGACCTATAAAAAGTATAAAATTAAGGTCAATTAGTACACTTAATTTAAATCGGATGTTCTTTTGATTTATACCTGAATTATCAGGCCATCAGAATTCTTTTATTGCCTTTCTTAACTGCATACCAATCCAATTGAAATACCTTTAGCAATAATTTTTTTAAATCCTCAAAGGTGCTTGGTTTAACGGCATACAGGTCGGCACCAAGTTCATAACATAATTCAATATTTTCGGGATTACTGCTTGTAGAGAGCATGATAATCTTCACGTCTTTCATCTCCCCTTTCGCGCTTCGGATTTCTTCGAGGCACTCAAAGCCATTTTTACCTGGCATATTGATATCAAGGAAAATAATTTCCGGAAGTTGCTGTACTGCCTGTGACAGCATATCAAGAAGTTCCAGTCCGTCGACTGCTGCCTCAACAACAACCGACAGATTTAATTCCAGCATGGCATCAAGAAACAACATTCTGTCATCCTCATCATCGTCTGCCATATAAATCGTTCTTTGCGAGGTTTGCCCCTGTATCATAGCTTCTTATTTTTTAGTGCAGTTAAAGAAAATAGAATCTAAACTGCGCTTGTTATTAAAAAAACATTAGACTTTATAAAACTTTAAACGATCGTATTATATTATATTCTTGGAACATTGAAGCTTTAAATTTAAGAATTTTTCCCTAATAAATCCTTTTTAAAACGTTATAAAAACATTAAAAAGGTAAAAATCCACTTTTATAAATGAAGGAGTATTTCCAACGGAATATGTAAATGATACTATTAATTTAGGATGATGTAAATTCTGAATAAAGAGCAAAAAGTCCATTTTTTCCTATTTTGAAATCCCCCATAAAATAAGATATTTTTAATTTTGTTATCATTTATAACATAATTGATTTTAAAAATTGTTCCAATCTATACTAATTTTGATCTGTATAAAAGAAAAGATTATGAGCAGGGCAATTGTACATATTGACATGAATACGTTTTTCGTTTCATGCGAAAGGCTTACCAATTCTGAGCTTAACGGCATTCCATTGATTATAGGAGGAGGCGAAAGAGGCGTAGTGGCTTCTTGTTCTTATGAGGCAAGACGTTTTGGGGTGCGTTCCGCTATGCCCATTCATATGGCGATGAAGCTTTGTCCGCAGGCCAAGATTATGAAAGGCGATATGGAATTATATTCCAGGCTTTCACACGATATCACCGAAATTATTCAGGAGAGAGCTCCGGTAGTTGAAAAAGCAAGCATTGATGAATTTTACCTTGACATTACCGGAATGGATAAATTCTACGGCAGCTATAAATGGACTAATGAACTCGCACATCGGATCACAAAGCAAACCGGCCTTCCACTCACCTTTGCCCTTTCGGTCAATAAGACCGTTTCCAAAATCGGCACCGGTGAAGGAAAACAGAAGCAGAACCTTGAAATACCCGAGCATCTGGTCCAGTCTTTTCTAAATCCACTATCCATCCAGAAAATCCCAATGGTAGGCGAAAAGACTTTCCAGCTGCTTTCGCGTATTGGTATCAGGACTATCAAAACCCTTTCAGAAATGCCTGTCGAACCACTACAGCAGATGATAGGAAAAAACGGAATAGAACTCTGGAAAAAGGCCAACGGCATTGATAATAATCCCGTGGAACCCTATACCGAGAGAAAGTCAATATCCACGGAGCATACCTTTTCCCAGGATACAATAGATGTCGCAAAATTAAACAGGTTGCTGCAGGGAATGGTGGAGAAATTAGCTTACCAGCTCCGCTCGGAAGAATGGCTGACTTCCACTGTCACAGTCAAAATCCGCTACGCCAACTTTGATACCGAAACCAAACAATGCAGGGTAGCCTACACCTCTGCCGATCATATACTGACAAAGACCGTAACGGACTTGTTTGATAAATTATATCAGCGACGAATGAGACTGCGCCTTATCGGGGTGCGCTTTAGCGGACTGGTAAGGGGAACATACCAGATTGATATTTTTCAGGATACCGAAGAAATGCTGGCACTCTATCAGGCCATGGACAGGATGAAAAACAGGTATGGATTTGACGCGGTAATGCGCTGTGCCGGAGCCTCTTTTAAGCCCAACAATAAAAATGAAATTTTAAAACGTAAATCTTAATTCCATGTACCTCAACTGCCATTCCTTTCACTCCCTCCGTTATGGCACTATTCCGGTTGAAGAGCTGGTAAAGCAGGCATCATCTCTTGGTGTTGAGGCTATGGCACTAACAGATATCAATACCGTTACCGGAATTTATGAGTTTATAAAACTCTGCCTTGCAGCAGGGATAAAACCACTTGTTGGTATGGAATTCCGATGGGAGCATCAATTGCGTTATATCGCACTGGCCAAAAATGCACAGGGGCTTGCCGAAATGAACTACTTTCTAACACAGCATAACTTTCACGATATTGTTTTGCCGCAATTTGCCCCGGATTTCGAGCATGTTTTTATCATTTATCCTTTGGAAAATGCGCCCACTATTCTAAAAGAAAATGAATATATCGGCATACGTCCTGACCAGCTGCAAAAATTGGTGTTATCCAATTGGAAAGACAGACAGCAAAAAATGGTTGTGCTGCAGCCAGTGGTTTTCCGCACCAAAAGGGAATACAACCTGCACAGGATACTTCGCGCGGTAGACCTCAATGAGCTTTTGTCAAAATTAACTTCGGATGATTTTTGTAAAAAAAGCGACCTTATGATACCACCCGATGAGCTAATTGAATGGTACAAAGACTATCCCCATATTATTCAAAACACAGAAAGAATAATTCAGGACTGCAATTTTAATTATGAATTCCAGACCCCAAGGAACAAAAAGTATTATACCAAAGACAAGAAAGGTGATATAAATTTACTCACAACACTTGCCCATGAGGGTCTGCTCTGGAGATACGGTCCTCAAAATAAAGCCGCAAAAGCCAGGGTCGAAAAAGAGCTCAAAGTAATAAATGATCTTGATTTCAGCGGATATTTTCTGATCACCTGGGATATCATCCGCTACAGTAATAGCAGGGGATTTCTTCATATCGGACGAGGAAGCGGTGCCAACAGCATTATTGCCTACTGTCTTGGTATAACAGATATCTGCCCCTTGGAACTTGATTTATATTTCGAGCGTTTCCTGAATGAAAACCGAAAAAGCCCGCCTGATTTTGATATTGACTGGTCATGGAAAGAGCGTGATGTAATCCTAAAATACATCTTTGACCGCTATGGATATGAGCATGTGGCTTTCTGTGGTACAAATGTCGAATTCAAATACCGCTCTATTTTCCGTGAAGTTGGAAAAGTCTTTGGCCTTCCAAAGGATGAATTGGACTTGCTGGCAAAAAACCCAATGAAAATGCACCAGACCAATGAAATTGTAAAATTGGTACAGCAATACGGAATGATGCTCGAAAAGTACCCCAATATGAGAAGCATGCACTCTTGCGGTATTTTAATTTCCGAAGAGCCACTCACCAATTATACGCCACTGGAAATGCCGCCAAAGGGTTTTCCTATCGTGCTTTTTGATATGCATACGGCAGAAGATATCGGCTTTGAAAAATTTGATATCCTGAGCCAGAGAGGGATTGGACATATTGACGATACAGTGAAACTAATTGAGAAAAACAGGGGATTGCGCATCAATATCCGCGATACATCATTATCAAAAAACGAGCAGTCAGCCAACAAATTTCTGGCAGAAGGAAAAACAATTGGATGCTTTTATATTGAAAGCCCGGCAATGCGTGGCCTGCTTCGACGTTTGAAATGCGATAATTATAAAACCCTCGTGGCAGCATCTTCAATAATACGACCTGGGGTTGCCCAATCCGGTATGATGAAAGAATATATATTCCGGCACAATAACCCTTCAAAATTTGAATATTTTCATCCCGTTTTCCAAGAGCAACTTGGGGAAACATATGGCATAATGGTTTATCAGGAGGATGTCATAAAAATTGCTCTTCACTATGGCGGGCTATCCGCCGCTGACGGAGACATCCTGCGAAGGGCAATGTCCGGAAAGGGAAGATCCAAGGCAGCACTGCAAAAAGTGAAAGATGATTTTTTTATTTCCTGCGCCGCAAAAGGGCATCCCGAGGCGCTTAGTCAGGAAATTTACCGCCAGATTGAATCCTTTGCCGGATACTCATTCTGCAAGGCGCACTCTGCCTCATATGCAGTAGAAAGTTATCAGAGCCTTTATTTAAAAGTCCACTACCCTATTGAATTTATGGTGGCGGTAATAAATAATCAGGGAGGATTTTACAGGACAGAAATTTACATCCACGAGGCCAGAATGGCCGGCGCAGTTATTCATAACCCTTGCGTAAACAAAAGTGAGTATGAAACTGCCTTGTATGGCAGTGATATCTATCTGGGATTTATGCATCTTTTAAACATTGATTCAAAGCTTGCTCAGTTTATTTCCCTTGAGCGCAATAAAAACGGTGACTACCTCTCTTTGGAAGATTTCATAAACAGGGTCCCAATGGGAATTGAGAATATTAAAGTGCTGATTTTTATCGGTGCCTTTCGCTTTACAGGTCAAACCAAAAACCAGCTTTTGGTATTGGTAAGCCTGCTATTAAATAATTTCAAACCCGCCAATCGTGGTTTGATGCTGCTTCAGGAACCTGCAAAGGAATTTAAGCTCCCCGTTTTGGAACGCTCCGTTTTTGAAGATGCATTTGATGAGATTGAACTTCTGAACTTTCCGGTTTCCTGTACTGTTTTTGATCTCTTGCAGACCAGACACCGTGGTGACGTACTGGTTAAAGATCTTTTGAAGCATTATAAAAAGCAGGTAAGGATGCTTGCCTATTTAATCTCTACAAAACAGGTGCCCACAAAAAGAGGAAATATGTATTTCGGAACATGGATTGATGTTGAAGGTGCCTATTTTGACACGGCGCATTTTCCTGATAGTCTTGTCCAATACCCTTTTGAAGGGGGCGGATGTTACCTGCTTTTAGGTACTGTAGAAATAGATTATCATTTTCCAACTATAACGATAAACAAAATGGCCAAAATGCCATTCGTTCCCGATCCGAGATATATGGATTCAGACAAACGGTTTGTCACTCAGAACCAGATTAAGCAGGACATCAGCAGTACGGATCGGAAACCCTATCCGCAGGAACATGAAATTAACCTGCCACGCCATCGGATGAAATTTTGATTTTTTATTTATGTAAAGTCCCAATTATGAACTAATTTTGATAGAATGTGAAAAATATGAAGACGACAATAATAAAGAGGACTAACAGTTTATTGGTGTTTTTCTGTTGAAGATTATTTTTTCTCTGTTGATTTTCCAAAAGCAGTTTTTCAATGCGCCTTACGTCAAATTGATACCGGTTCATTAGTACATTTTTGTGGCAAATCTATCGCAGGGCAATTGACAAAACTGCCCAAAAAAAGTTTAATATTATTAAAATAAGGTGTTTTTTTATACTAAAATAATCAAAAAATTATGTGTTACTATGTTCAGCAGTCGGCGGCAATTGAAAATGTAAAACGACGTTTTAATGCAGAAGTGGATAACGAGGAAACTTATCTTCAGTCAGATTTTATAAATGGATTCGCGCATCCGAATATCCCAATAATCCTCAATTCATCACCCGGTTTAATTACAACGGACTATACGTGGGGACTACTGCCATCATGGGCAAAAGATATTGAATTTAGAAAAAACACACTCAATGCGAGGATTGAATCCATAGACGAAAAAGCATCTTTTAAAAATATAACACACAACCGCTGTCTCATAATTGCTTCTGCTTACTACGAGTGGCATTGGAATGATGAAAAAGGAAAAAGCAAGGATAAATACCAGATCAACTCGCAGGATGATGAAATCTTCACCTTCGCAGGGTTGTATTCCTCGTGGACAGATCCTGTTTCAAACGAAATAAAAAACACCTATACAATGGTTACCACAAAGGCAAATAAAATAATGTCCTATGTACACAACCATAAATACCGAATGCCCATAATGCTTAAAAGAAATGATGAATCGGCATGGCTGGACCAGTCTGTTAAAATTGAAGATTTTGCATTTCCCTATGAAGGAAACCTGATTGCATTTCAAGTTTAAAAAATATAGCCATGGAAGAAATTGATTATTTTAAAGGAGTTACCAATCAGGAATTTATTGATTACTATAAATTGGATTTGTATTCGCGTATGGAAATTACACTGTACACTTATCCCAATGAGATGACAGAAGAAGACCCTATTCCATGGGAACACTTCAACAGATGCGAGGGAATCCTTTATGAATACCTGTACAACGCGTATGCTGAAGCGCAATTTCAAAGAGGACAGCAGCAGGAAAAGAATGAAGGAGCAGAAATTTTAAACTCTGATGACCAGCAATCGGATTCTGACCAAATCAAAATTATAGTAACCGCCGAACAGAGGGCAGAAAGCTATAAAATGGAACAGGAAGAGCGCAATACAATTGTAAGGTCAAAGATGCAGGAACTAAGGCCTGAGCTGAGCAAACTGCAAAATGATTACCTAAAGAAAGTAAAACTTACTTTTATTGATTTATAATTTAATAGTTTCCATACCATCCCGCATGATCTTATTGTGATGCTGGTTTGATTAAAATTTCAGTAATTATTATCCTGAGAGATCAGTATTGCTGTAGTTTTATCGTCATGTAGTCCTCCATAATATTTTTCCAATACTTTGTGGAAAACAGGATCAGCATTTGGGACCTGGCCAAACAGGGTCATACAGGATTTAAGTTTTCTATCGTCGGGCCTGCCAAAAATTTCCAAGGCTGTTTTTCCCTGTTGAGAAAGTACCGCCTGTGAAATTTCAATCAGGCGTTTTCCAAGCACTGGATCATTGAGATATTGCCCGGCTTCCTTTAGGTCCCTAATTCCATAATATACGTTATAGTCTGTAAAACCCAGGCCCCTAATTTGGGGAAAAACAAACCACATCCAGTGGCTTTGCTTCCTCCCGTTTTTGATTTCATTCAAAGCCTGGAGGTAAACATTCCGCTGCGCCGCAACAAATCTTTCTATACCGTCTTCTGGATTCATAAGTGTTGATTATAGTTTATAGTTGTAAAATCGTGTCTTGTAGCGCAATTAGAAAAAAAAATTCTGGAACCTGGAACAGCATTTTCAAAACACCTGCTGATACATAAGTTCAATTGTAACCTCTTTTCTGCTCGGTCCCTGCTCGACAAAGATTGTACTCCATCTGGGCTGGAAGTTACTAACCAAGTAATGGAAAGCATGCAAAATCTCTTCAGCGGAACTATCCATATCGATCCCTAAATTCTTCTGGAACCCGATAATGCGGTAAAAACCCCATTTTCCAAAAGTTCATTGTGCCTATCTGCTGTATTGTCGGGGGCCATGCCAAAGTAGAAGATTTCTGTTTTCTGGTCAGATAACAGACCTGTCAAATGAGAACGGACCGTCAAAAACAATGGCTCGTCCATCAAATGATATGGTACCTCCAAATCGGCAGCTTTAATGGTGAGCCCAAAATCTTCAAAATGTAGGTCCATAACACGATCAATTATTAAATTGCAAAACAGCACGATATTTGCCGGAAGAGTTTAAATAATCATTAAAATCAATCCAGAATACCTTTCCCAAATACTTTTTCTACCTGAAATATATAGGTATTTAATATCGGCGTTGCTAAAAAGAAACGGCTTACTGCCGCGCCATTTGAATCTGTTTTCTGATTGTCAAATGACCGCTCCAAAAGCGTCGTGTAATCCTGAAGCTGGCCATCGTCGAAAACCGTTCGTAAATTTCTCTCGGTATTGATAAACGATTTCAACATTGGAAAATCATTATTATTATCCTTTTCGTACTTCTCTATACCAGACTTAACATCAATGAACTCCTTTTTGAACAAACCTAAAACTGCCGGCAGGTTATGTGCGTAAAAAATATTAGGTATCAGCCCGGACTTATAATTTGCATAATGCTCCTCTGATGCCACTGAACTGGCCAGGTACTTTTCAAAGGTCTGAATTCGGAATATATAATCTGTATGAAAAAAATTGGTGTCCTTATAATCAATATTCATGCTGTAAAATATTTTAAGTTAAATCTAAATCCCAACATAAAAGTAGCTAATTTTTCAATTGCAAAAAAGCAACAAAAAGCTCTTCCATCCTGTCGCGCATCCCTTGGCTACAGGTATATCGTAATATCTTTTGAATCCGTCCTGATTTCCGCACGGCATTCCTGCAACAAATCGAGCGCCATGCGCTCCACTTCGGTTTCACTCAGGGAATCATAAGCAATGCCCTGCTCAGAATCAAAGTGAATATCAATATAGCAGATTTCCCTGCTTACCGCCTCCATATCATCGCTGACAATGTCGCAGTGGTTATCAATCTCCACCCCGAAATATTCCACCTGGGTTAATCCGCGGCTAATTAAACCGGCAACAAAATCAACTGTGGCTACTTCCGGCAGGATAAGCTTTGCTGTGGACAAAACAAGAGTATGCGCTTCCATATCATATAATTTACATTAACCCTAAGTTACAAATAATTATAATTATAAACACATAAAAAATTTTTACCAACAGGGCCGCGCAGGAAATGAAAAAAAGGTAAAAATGCTTATAGGCGATACTTATAACCTGAGCCTGTGATTGTACGTGAACATACAGATAAAGGGATAATAAGATTGTAACGTTGTTTTAAACTAAATTCAATAGTGGAATTGCCCGCTAATTTGCCACAAAAAGTTAAGGCGGTTTTAAAGATATTTTCCCAGTCTAAGTTTTGTGCAGAAGCATGCCACAACAGTTTTTGAAAAATAGAAATTCAATGTTGATAAGCACTGCATAGTTTGGGTTCGAATCTGCAGCTCCTTGAAGCAGTTGAAATCGTGTCAGAGCAATGAATACTGAAAGGATGCTGTATTTTTCTTTAGATAACTTATTACTTGTACTAAATCTTTTTTGATAGTGTAATGGAGTGACATAAGTATTCTTGCGAGCTATGTTCTATTTATTTCGATTATGATTATATTTCAAAACTTCTGATTCGATTTCCTGTATTGTTTTCTTTTTCCCTTTAGAAATCCATTCTAAAAGTTCTTCTTCAAAAAAATACAGCTTTTTACCATACTGGTAGCAAGGTATTTTTCTCTGCCTTACAAGAGCTTAAATTATAGGTTTTGCCTTACGTACCAGCCGGCTTGTTTGTTCGATACCTATAGGAATATTTTTTTCTTTAGATTCATATACCTGTACATTCTGAATCATAAGTTTAATCTCGGCAATATCTGGTGCGGGTGTATATTCAATATGTTCTAATAGTCTGATGTCTTAAGTAATAAACAAAACGTTATATGCCTGAAATTCCATATAAGATTTGGTGGAATAAGACCATCAACGACAACCGCAGCCCAGCCAATTTCAGTCAGGATTCGGTTCATTCCATACATACTCGCAATAGAATCAACTTCGATTCCCGTTTTCTTGAATCCATTTAAATAAGAATGATGTGCCATTTTGATAAATAATCTACGTTTTTGCGCATCACATAACGCCAAAACGCCTGATTGATTGGCATTTAATCACTGTAACCCTGAGGTTTGATAAATTGCTTTAAATGCTTGGGCAAGCGTTCTAATAACGGGTTTGATTCAATATTTATGTTCATATTGGAATATTATATTATTATATCAATTAAAGTACACCTCTTTGACAAACTATGGCAGCTTGTGATTTGATTTAAAAAATTACATTAAACACTAATCAATTTTTATTTTACTGGTATGCTTAGTATCCTGGCACCCATAATTAAAACCGCATCAAGTTTTTTCTGTATACTGCCTTTTAAAAAAAAATCAAATAAGAGTTCGTGAAATCTGGTGCTCATTTTAAACTGGTACCGACAGTTCACAATAATCCTGTTGGCTTCTAATTGCGTAAAAGTAAAATGGCAGCGCATTGCATCTAAACCTCTAAAACGTTTAGATCTAAAATCGTCAATATGAACTGAAAATGATACCCTGGGAATCGCACTAAATAACTGATAGAGCGCGGTCGACCCATCGTCAAAATAAATTAGTTCCTCTAATCCCGGTTTCATATCAACCCTGTTTAAAGTATTTTTTTCATTTTTAGGAGTAAACAAAATCCCCCCAAGTACAACTGTAGGATTTTGCGAAAAAAAATAGGAAAACACCTCCTGGAGCGGTGCTGATATGATTACAAACGTATGAAGCTCTTTTGTCATCAAAAAAAATTAAATAATATAGATTATAGCCATGCTTGCAGCTCTTTTGACCATATACAAAAATGGTATCCTGATGTAAAATGTTTAACATACCTCTTAAAAAATAAAGAGCTGTCGGCAAACAGCTCTTTATGAGTCCTTCAAAAAAATAGTTAACAAATTGAATTCTCTAAAAATAAAAATTATGAAAGACCGACTATTAAAACTTATTTCAGAGGATTGCCGTCCTTATCAAGTGAACCTGATTTAATGATGACCATTTTTTCCGGTTGAATGTATTTCCTTATAGCTTCGTTAACTTCTTTTAACGTCACTTTTTCGATATCCTTTGGATATTGATTGATATAATTCGGATCCAGGCCTCTTTCGACAATAGACAAAATTGTTCGGCTCAGGCCAGTAGTTGTTGAAAGTCCTACTTTAAAACTTCCAATCAAGTTTGTTTTTTTATTTTCTAGTTCTGTTGCTGTGATACCTTCCTTTACCCATTTATTAACCTGTACCATTGTGGCATCTAATCCTTTTTGAAATAACGACGGACTAAATGACGCGTTAACATACCAATACCCGCCTGTCATAATATTTCCTCCACTTCCGGACGAAATGCTGTACGTTAATCCGTCAACATCTCTGACAGTCTGCATTAAACGTCCTGCAAATCCACCCCCAAGAGTGTAAGTAGCGATATAAAAAGGCACGTAATCGGCATCCGATCTTTTTAGTCCTGTGTACTGCCCAATGAAGAGCTCGGCACTAGGCTTCTCCGCAATGGTAATTACCTCTGTATTTGACGATTTTACGGCTTCTTCAAATTTTAAGCTTTCCGCTACACCGCCATTCCAGTTCTTAAAAGATTTCTTTATAGAATTATTCAGGTCAGCTCCCTCCGTATCTCCTACAATTACAAGATGCATCGCAGCTGGTCCAAAATATTTTTTATGGAATGCTTTTACTTCGTCCAAAGTGGCCATCTTAATGTTAGCAAGCTCCTCTTCTACACTTAAATTGTAATTTGGATTTCCCTTAGGATAGATCGCCTGGGTCAAGGCTATATTTCCTCTTTGCGCCGGATCATTAAGATTTTGTTGGGTATTTCCTGTAAACTGCTGCTTCACATTTTCAAATTCATTTTTGTCCATTAAAGGTGAACGCAATTCTTCAGCCAAAAGCACAATAACCTGATCTAGATCTTTTTTAAGACATTTAAATCCAATGTTAATTTTAGATGTTGAGCCGGTTACACTTAAATTCACTCCTAGTTTTTGAAGTTTTTCAGAGAATTTGAACTTATCGTTCAATATTGTTCCTTTTGACAACATTGCGGCTGTTATAGAAGGCAACATCGAATTTTTATTTTCATTAGCAAAATTCCCCAATGATATGCTGGCTGCGACCGTAACAAAATCCTTAGCTGAGGTTTTAACAGAAACCACATCGATACCGGCCACTTTCTCTCTTTTAAAGAACGTTGCACTTTGATCTTTTGGAGTTTCTTCTTTTGAAGCACTAATTTTAACTGGGTTATTTTGGTTCACTAAATGTGGCAAAGAAATATCATCTGTATGGCCGTGACTTGGATCTCTATAATAAAAGGGACCGTTTTCTGTCATAAATTGGCTAGCAGCTGGTTGTTGCCCATCATTTGGACCAGACTGTTTCGGAATAAAATATCCTGTAGTGCTTTGATCCTCCACTAAATATTTTTGAGCCACACGCAGAACATCAGCTGGTGTAACTTTTTTAAGCCTGTCAACTCCCGTAACATAATCGGCCCAGTCACCACTCGCAATTGCTTCGGTTAATTCAGATGCAATTATACCAGAACCGTCTCTGCCTAAAATCGTTTGAGCACTTATTTTTGCTACGACGCGGTTTACCTCGTCCTGAGATACACCCTCTTTTTGTATTTTGGCTATAACCTCGCTTATCTTAGCATCAATATCCTCATGTTTCGAAGTAGTCGGAAAGCCAACTGCAATGGTAAAAAGACCTACTTCTTTAAAATTACTTGCGCTGGCATATGTATAGATTCCCAATCTAGTGTCCACAAAAGTTTTGTTTAAAATTGCTGACGGGCCCGATCCGATAATTTCACCTAATATGTTAAGCGCCGGAAGATCGTCATGTAATGCCCCTGGGATTTTGTATGCCTTGTTAATTACGCCAAGTTCGCCAGGTTTCTTCACTATAATTTTACGAGGACCATACTGCTTCGGTTCTTCCGTATAGGGCTGCGGCATAGCCTTTGGGGCCTTTGAGATTTTTCCGAAATACTGCTCAATAAGGTTAAAAACATTTTCTTTTTTAAAGTCACCTATAATTGTTAAGGTCGCATTATCCGGCCAGTAATAAGTATTATAAAAATTACGCAGCACTTCAATTGGTGCTTTTTCAATATCCGATTTCCAACCGATTGTAGAATGATGGTATGGATGTGCAATATAAGCCGCCGCCCAGATTTCTTTATCAAGCAAACTGTTTGGATCATTCTCACCACGCTCAAATTCATTGCGTACTACTGTCATTTCTGCCTCTTTATCTTCTTTTAGAAGAAGAGAATTGCGCATTCTGTCAGCTTCAATCTGAATTGCTAAAGCAATTTTATCACTAGGCAGGGTTTCAAAATAATTGGTACGGTCATACCATGTTGTAGCATTTAACTGGGCTCCGGTATTCTGAAGCACATCAGTAATGGCGTTTCCTTTGCCTTTGTTAAAAGTTGGGGTTCCTTTGAACATTAAATGCTCTAAAAGGTGTGTTGATCCCGTGTTTCCCAAAACTTCGTTTTTGGATCCTACCCTGTATACTATCTGTACAGTGACAACCGGCGATGCATTGTCCTGTAAAAGCAGGACATTCATTCCATTGGGCTGGTACAAATATTCTTCAATTCCGCCTAAAACCTTAATTTTATTAAAATTAGGATTGCTTTTCTGTGCGGACATTACGCCGCAGAAAGCCAATGAGCAGATGCTCAAAATAATGTTCTTTTTCATTTCTATTTAAATTATGAAGTTTATTATAAGCTCATCCACTATTGTTTTTTTTCAAATATATTTATACCCCTAAGGGATGATTCCCTGCGGATCATCACAGTTATTTGGGCCTTCGATAATTGATTGAAGCTTTGATACTGCCAATATTTCTTTAAAAGTTGTAGTGGATTCATAATATGCTATTGCAGGTAAAACCAGCTTTTTATTATTTCTTTTTCTATCGAAGCAGTTCCTATATGCAGAAACTCATTCTTTTGTGCGTCGTACTGGTAATCCCCTTCCCATTCTGTTACGTTTTTTACTGTCTCTTCAATAGCCTCACAGATGAAAACGATCTCTGCATTGGTCATTGTTGGATGAATAGACATTCTTATCCAGCCCGGGCGGGCGATAAGACAGCCTTCGAGTATTTTCTGTTCAATTGATTTTGATAAGGCTACATCCACGTTTAATAAAAAGTGACCATACGTTCCGGCGCATGAACAGCCGCCTCGGGTCTGTATGCCAAACCGGTCATTAAGAAGCTTTACTACCAGATTATAATGGACATTTTCGATATAAAAAGAATATACCCCCAGTCTGTCCTTGTTCTTTGGTGCCAGTATTTTTAAGTTAGGAATCGTTGAGAGTCTTTCCAGAACAATGGCATTTATTTCATGTTCTCTTGCTAGAATATTTTCAATACCCATCTGCTCTTTGAGCTTAATTGCCATTGCAGTTTTTATGGTCTGCAAAAAGCCCGGTGTACCTCCATCTTCGCGCGTTTCAATATCATCGATATAATCCCTGTCACCCCACGGGTTGGTATAAGAAACTGTCCCGCCGCCCGGGTTATCAGGTATAAGATTTTTGTATAATTTTTTATTAAAGACCAGAACCCCTGAAGTCCCGGGTCCCCCCAGAAATTTATGCGGCGAGAAAGTAATGGCATCTAAATACTGCAGTTCATCAGCCGGATGCATATCAATTGTGACGTACGGAGCTGAACAGGCAAAATCAACAAAGCATAAACCATTATGGGAGTGCATTATTTGAGCAATCTGATAATAATTGGTTTTAATTCCCGTCACATTGGAACAGGCTGTAACAGCCGCAATTTTTATCGGAGTATTTTTATACTGCTCTAATAACTTTTCAAGACTCGCCAGACACGGCAGTCCTTCTGCATTCGATGGAATAACTTCCACTCTGGCAATAGTTTCAAGCCACGAGGTCTGATTGGAATGATGCTCCATATGGGTTACAAAAACAATCGGTCTTAAAGCATCAGGGACTATTGTATAATCAGCTATGTTCTCATTTACTTTAAGTCCCAGAATACGCTGGAATTTATTAATGGCTCCAGTCATTCCCGTGCCGACAGTAAGCAGCACATCGTCAGAAGATGCATTGACATGCTCTTTTATAATAGTTCTAGCATCATGATAAGCCAGGGTCATAACAGATCCGGTGACAGCGGTTTCGGTATGTGTGTTAGCTACAAATGGCCCTACTTTATGGAGAAGCATTTCTTCAATAGGTCTGTAAAATCTACCGCTGGCAGTCCAATCTGCATAGATAATTTTTTTCTTTCCGTAAGGTGAATCAAATTCCTGCTCAACCCCGACTACATTAGCTCTGAAAGAAGCAAAATAACGCTCCAGTACAGATTGCTCCTTGGCAGTATCAGGTGATAAAGGCTTAGTATTAACTGTCATTTCTATACGTTTAAATTTAAATAGTTTTGAAAAAGAATCACTTTAAATTATACATCCAAAGCAATTCTTTTCAAAGAATTAACAACCTTCTATATAATTACTTTTTAAAATGGGAAATTCCCGTTTTTAACCAGTTATGAAAATCCTCTACATTGGGTGTATAGGCAATAGGAGCTATCAAATTTTCCTCTTTGTGATCCGTCAGTACATAGAACGGCTGTGAATTGGCCTTGTACTTAATGGTCTGGAGTTCACTCCATTTCTGCCCGATATATTTTAACTTTTTACCGGGATGCAGTTTGGACTCCACAACCTCGCTCTGCGCCAATTCCCTTTTATCATCCACGTAAAGTGAAATTAAAACAACGTCATTTTTTAAAAGTGCTAAAATCGCTGGATCAGGCCATACATTCTGCTCCATTTTTCGGCAGTTCACACAAGCCCAGCCCGTAAAATCCAGCATAACAGGTTTTCCTGTTTTTTTGGCATATGCGAGTCCCTTATCGTAATCATTAAAAGCCATTATATCATGCGGGGCCATCAGGTGCGCTCCATCAGGTACATCTGCATGAGCTGCTTCAGAAGAAGATCCTCCTTTTGAAGACCCTACGCCATATGGAGATTCACTATAATCCTGCGGCGGTGGAAATGCACTGATTAAATTCAGTGGAGCGCCCCATAAACCAGGAATCATATAAATGGTAAAAGATAAAACAACCAGACCAAGGCTCAATCTACCTACCGAGATATGCTGCAGGGGAGAATCATGAGGCAGAGTAATTTTTCCGAAAAGATAAAAAGCTAGAGCTCCAAAAACAGCAATCCAAATTGCTAAAAACACTTCACGTTCCAACAAATGCGTCTGCATAACAAGATCTGCCTGCGAAAGGAATTTGAAAGCCAGTGCCAGTTCTAAAAAGCCTAAAACAACTTTTACAGTATTGAGCCAGCCTCCAGATTTAGGAAGTGAATTCAGCCAGCCTGGAAAAGCAGCAAATAAAGCAAATGGCAGGGCAATGGCCAGAGAGAATCCAAGCATGCCTATAATAGGCGCCAAACCTCCTTTAGAAGCAGCCTGTACCAGTAAAGTACCTACAATAGGTCCTGTACATGAAAAAGAAACTATAGCGAGCGCCAATGCCATAAAAAAAATTCCAACAAGACCTCCTCTGTCGGCTTGTGAGTCTACTTTATTGGACCATGAATTGGGCAGCATAATTTCAAAAGCCCCTAAAAAAGAAACCGCAAAAACTACCAGCAGCAAAAAGAATATAATATTAAACCAGACATTGGTTGCCAGTGCATTTAACGCATCAGCTCCAAAAAGGCCCGTTACGGCAGTTCCTAAAAGCACATAAATCACTATTATACACACCCCGTATATGATGGCATTTTTAATCCCGACCGCCTTATTCTGGCTTTGTTTGGTAAAAAAACTTACTGTCATTGGGATCATAGGGAAAACGCATGGAGTTAAAAGGGCCGCAAAACCCGATAGAAATGCAATAAAGAAAATTCCCCACAGCCCTTTCTCAGGCTCGTCTTGCATCAAATTATCGGTTACCACAACAGTATGCTGCGCACTTTCCTTTTCTAATTTTACCTCTGCAGTATCTTTTTGTGCAACTGTAGAATCAGATACATCACTATTCTGCTCTATTGGTGCTGCTGTCTCTGCAGCTATGATTTTGGACTTGCTTAAATTAAAATTCAATTCAACTTCTGTTGGAGGCATACATCTCGAATCATCGCAGACCATGAATTCCACTATTCCATTTACCGTAGAGACACCAGGCGAAACTGTAATCATTTGCTCGAAAACAGTAGATTTTTCAAAATACTTGATTTTCATCCTGAATATTGGATCGTCAATGGTATGTCCTTCCTTTTCACTTGTACTGCCGATTACTTTGACAGCTCCCTTAGAAGTTTCATATTTAAAAGTGGTTGGTATAGGACCGTTCTCAGGAACACTTTGAGAATATAGATGCCAGCCTTGCTGTATGATCGCTTTTGATATTAATTTGTACTCTGTATCGGAAATTTTTTCAACGGCAGTTGTCCATTTTACAGGGTCTAAAACTTGTGCCTGTCCAACCCAGGTAAACAAGAGGATTATTATTAGAATTGCTTTTTTCATAGATATTTTATATTTATTTGGGACGAATCTTTAAATGCGCTACAACACAATATCTCTTAATTCCTGCTTTTTTTTTGCACTTTTTACAACTTGTTAATATAGAAAGAGGACCGGTTGTATTGAGTCCTCTTTTCTTCCTTCCTTAATTGTTTCCAAATTTGCTTACTAATTCAAAATTTTCTTAATGAAACAAAATATTATAAAGAAGTATTCCAACTTTTAAAAGTACTTTCAAAAATGGCAGACGATGCTTATTGCAATGAGATGCTGTTTTATATATAGAGTCTAAAATGATCTTATACCCTTGCTGAAAACTGTTAAATTTTTTATTTTTTATTTACAAAAAGGCAACAAAATTGCTACCGAATCAAAAAATAAGCTTTTTTATTGCTTAATTCAGGTAAATCAATAATGTTCTGCCTTGCAGATGTACAACAGTTTTTGCTTTTTATATCCCGAGCTCTGTAAACAGTTTAACTATTTTATCCTCTTCGGCAGGTCTTGGCGCATTCGAACTGATAATATTCCCCGCAGGATCAAGCAGGATGAATCTCGGAATAGCCATTATCGAATAATCTTTTAAAAACTGAGAGCCAAAATCTTTATCAGCCATTAATTGGATACCCCCTAATTTTTTATCTATGATCATCTTTTTCCATTTGTCATGGGCACTGGCTTTATCAGCTGATATGCTTACAAAAGTGATATTCTTTCCTTCGTATTTCTCCTCCATTTTTTTTAGGAAAGGAAGTTCAGCCATACAAGGACCGCACCAGGTTGCCCACACGTCGATGTATACATATTTCCCTTTTAGATCCGCCAAAGATGTTTTACCGCCTTCATTATTTTCATAATTTACAAATTTTGGCGAAGGCTGCCCCTTGTCGACAATAAGGAGTTTGTTATAGATTTGGGTAACTGTTTTCTTATTGTCATCATTTGAAGAAGCATCCATAAATTCTTTGTAGTAGTTTTTCAGATCGGATGTTGTTGTAATTCCTACGGCAGCCATGGAAAATAGAAGTTCATTTTTAATTGTCACGTTAGAAATGGTGCCTATTGACTTTATCGCTGCAACATCCTCCGCAATCGAACCTGATTTGCTAAGCTTTTCAGCTTGCTTCATATGGTAGGAAACGATCATTTTTTTGTAATCCTCTGAAAAATTGAAGTCTTCCAGATTCTCAAAAGACAATCCGTCAAGTTCACTCAAAAATCCCTGAGATACTTTAAAACTAGGTTTTGCAGCAAAATATTCATGATACTTTTCATAGTTGTCTAATTTTGCCAGAAAGCTGTAATTTATATTTCTCTTCTCTTTGGTTTTATAGCTTTCTGAAATTCCTTTAATACCATCCAAAAGTGTTTCCAGACCAGCTTTGATTTCCTTTGATTTAGCTTTAAATGCTGCTTCCTCGAGTGAGTAAAATGCTTTTTGGTCTCCCATAATCTTATCTTCGGTCTGCTGTTTTACGGCAAGATAATTTGTAGCTTCACTTCCCTTTCCCGAAAACTTTATCGTTTTATTGAAATCAGCAGCATCAGCATTCACAACAATAACAGCTCCGTTTTCAATATACAGTTTGGCAAAATTCTTTCCGTCATATAGAAAGTAAATACCTTCGCTCACACGAAGAGTATCACTGAATTTTCCTTGGTCATCGATTTTGAGTGTCTGTGAAAAGGACTGGTCTTTACTTACAATTTTCCAGTCCGATGACTTATGGGTAATAACTCCCGAAATTAAGGTATAGTCTACCTCTTTCTTATTCCAAGACACAAATACTAATGCCAAAGTTATTAAACAGATTATTTTTCTCATTTTTTGATATTTTCTTTTTAATAATTTAAGCTGACAATACTATTTTTTCGTAGTGTCAACCATCCATTTGTAGCCGCCTGCTTCTGTAAAGAATAATTTGGATGCATTCTCGTCTAACCATTTTTCCCACTCCTGCGGACTTTTCTGCATACCTGTATAGCGCAAAAGTAATCTGTTTGCTAATTCCGTTTCTTTACCATTTTTCAAAAGACTTACACACTGTTGCAAAAGTTTTATATCTTCATTACCTATGCCTAACTTTTTAGCATCCTCATCAATTTTCAGCCCGTCTGAACTCTCTGGTTCATTGTACATATATTTTTTGTTGCTTTGCAGATAATTTTTTAACTTATCAGTATTTTCAACATATTCAGGTTTGAAATAATTCTCAGAAATCTTCTGAAGATATTCACCCCAGCTAGGAACAGGAATCGGCTGTGATTGCGCTCCCAAAATAGCTTCTTCCATCTCAGAGAGCTTTTCTCCTTTTTCCTTTTTGTTCAAAAACTCTTTTATCATTTTCTCTCTCTCGGCATTCACTTGAGTCATGTACTTCTTAAAATCATTATAAGATTCCTTGTTAAGTCTTCCAAGTATAATGTCAATTGATTCTTTTGTAACAATACTTTGGTTGTATTTCCTCGCAATTGGCTTTTGTCCTTTAAATTGTTTAATGTAAACCACAGCATTGGCAAATACCTGCTTGGCTTCGTCAGTCATATAATCAGGGGAAGCGGAAAAGCCCCATAATAAAAAATTTCCATGGCGTCCTATTGCCACTGCGCCCAAATCCTTAGTATTAACACCGCTTGATATGTATTCTGCATCTGGAGAATCTAAAAAACCGCCACCTCTTGATACCATTCCTAAACGGTATCCCTTTCCTTCCAGATAGCCTTCTTTTTGAACACGCCACATTGGTATTTCTTTTGGCACATTCTTACCAGATGGATAATGGTAAATCCCTTCAGGTGTGGCTTTTGTAACCATTGTCAGTTTAACCGGAAAAGGTCCATGAAAAATAGGATGCTCGCTCTTTAAATGATGTGCATCAGCATCTAAACATAAACACAGCCAATCCAGTTTCAAACCAATACTTTCTCCCATAACGGGTGCGGTATGTCCAATAAAAATAGTTGGAGAATCAAAATCTTCATTTAAATACTTTGCAGGTTTGTATTGCGGGGATCTTTGTTTTTCTTCAAAAGGGGTAACTTCCTGATCAAAAATAGTAACATCATACCCTTTTGACATATCCATCGTATAACTTCGGGCATCTACGGCCTTAACATTTGTAAAATATTCTTTCAAATAGCTTTCAAATGCATTAAATCTGGTTTTCACATCCTCTCTAAAACGTTCTGGTTTCATCCCTCCTGTACCGGATGGTGAATCAATAATTTTTTCACTTACAGCGATTGCAGGATCAAAACCTACATATAATATCGATAGGTTTTCTTTTTTATCCTGCTGGGCACAAACTGAAGCATTTGCACAAAACAGTATCATAACCAATACTGTTAAATTTTGAAATTGTTTCATTGTTTTTTTTATTTATAGAGTTATAATTTTAATTCTTTAACTTTTGTATTGGGCGGTAAACACTGTCTGATATCGCAGGTCTGATAAAAAAGCCCCGCTGTTATTTTCGCACCAGCATCTATTTTTTTTACTGAGAAATATCTCGTGAATATTATTTGTCCTTTATAAACAAAAATATTATCGTCAAACGGATAAGAATTGGGTTTGATCCATTCAGTCAGGGGTGTTACTCCAGCAGGAAGATCCAAGATCATTTTATATTGAACATAAGGCTGGTTTTTAGGCACGTAAGCATATATATGCCATCCTGCCAAAATTTTGGATCTGATCACAACTGCAACCTGACTTTTATTGCTGTTCCATATCAACTGAGCATCGACAGAAACCGGATCTGAAACAAACGGTTCTTTAACTTTCAGTCTTAAAGCTGCTTTTTCTACTTTTTTTGTAAATACCGGATCCACCGGCTTTTGACCATATGATTTTAACGCTAAGGTCAAAAACAGAATAAAGCCGTATTTTTGAAATGTTTTCATGTTGTATGTTTTTTAAAGTTGGTGGGGGCTAAAATTTTTTTCCAAACTGATTTCCGTAAAGATCAATCAATTTCTTATCCATAAAAAAATCTCTCATCTCCCTAGTAACAATTTTTCCTTTAGGGTCCAAAAGGATACAGGTTGGTATCGCGCTAAGCTGGTATTTTTTAGCTAAGTCCCCATTAAATGCCTGCAGATCTGACACCTGCAGCCAAGGCATTTTTTCTTCTTTTACAGCACCAAGCCATGTCTGCTTATCCTGATCCATAGAAACGCTGATGATTTCAAAACCTTGAGGATGATAGAGCTCATAGACTTCTTTTAAATGTGGGATAGAAGCTCTGCATGGATGACACCATGAAGCCCAAAACTCCAATAGCACAAAGTTGCCTTTCCCGACGTGATCAGAAAGTTTTACCGCTTTCCCCTCTGAATCCTCAAAAGGCAGGTCAATGAAAGCAGCCCCAGACGCTACACTCTTGGCATTGGTAATTTGTGCAATTATTTTTTTGCCTGCTGCAGTATTTTTTTGAGCGGCAGGAATATCGAATGATAATTTTTCCAGTTCCTGCAGTGAAAACTTATCCATTTCCTGTTTTGCAAGAGTCAGTCCTACCATATTATCTATATTTTTCTTTATAAATTGAAAAACATAGGCATGTCTTTTTTCTTGATTATCTTCAATTTTAGTTACAATGGCAACACCTTTTGAAACAGATTCTTTTGCCGATCCATTCACCGCATTTAAATATGGAAGGTATTCTGAGTTAAAAAGAGCGCTTGCTTTTTCTTCAAAACGCTGTATCCCTTCCCTATAATTAAAATAGATATCCTGGCTTACAGAACCTGTAACTGTAATGTTTTTATATGAAAATTTACCTCCAGACAGGAATACATCAGCGGATGGAATACTGTCCAGTTTCGCTTCAAGCTCAATATCCGAATTTTCTAAAAACACAGGAACAGACGGCTGATAAACAGGCATTCCAGTCTCTTCTGCATTCGTTTTACTGGCTATTACCAAAAGATACAGTTTTGCCTCAGGTAGTTTTCCTGAAAATTCAAATTTCCCATCTTTTATCTGTGTACTGTCTGCAATATTTCCCGGGCTTAGAACAGCAGTCTGCAGATCCTCATCAACAGCTTTTAACAAAACCTTTGTCCCGTCTGCCGCTCCTTCAATTTCACCTTTGAAAGTATAGTTTTCTTTTTTTTCTTCTTTACACCCTATCAGCAAAACACTCATTAAGGCAATGCAGCAAAAGCTAACTTTTATCTTAAAATTCATTTGATTAGTATTATTTAGAATCTGAGTGCGGTAATCGCATCAGATATATATTATAATTCTGCTTTTACAAAATGGTTAAATGGTTAAATGATTAATTGAACTTAAATCACTCAAATCGATATACAGACAAAACCAGCATACAAATAAACTATTTGCTGTTTCTTATTTTTAATAAAAAAATGGATAATAAGGCCTTCGGCAGAAACCAAAGGCCCTATTCCTTAAGACTAATAACCTGGGTTTTGTTTTATAACATCCTGTGCTACTCTTACAGAAGCATCAGGAATAGGCATGATAAAATAATCTGGATTTACTGCTGTTGCTTTTACATCAGAAACTTTAAATCCTGTTCCAAATCCGTCGATGTAATCATAACGCACTAAATCATACCATTCTTCTCCGGTTTCAGAACCAAGCTCCATTAATTTTTCCATACGGACCGCTTCTAAAAACTGTGTATAAGAAATTGCTGAAGGATAAGTTTCAAATCCATTGGCTCCTGTGGTAATGGCACCCGCCCTTATTCTTACCTTATTTAGGGAGGCGAGCGCCTGAGAAGAAACAGTATTACTGCTTCTTGCTGCTGCCTCCGCATAAATCAAATAAACCTCTGCCATACGTAAATAATAAAGTGTTTCGTATTGTGACTGGGGACCGGAAATCTGGGCAAATTTCAAATTGCCATTAAAGCCAAATCCAGGTATAAAATAAGATCCTGTTTTCATAAAAGCAGTTCTTGTCTGATCGTAGTTAATGACTTGTGATCCAACTGTCATACTTCCATTTGCACCAAGATCATAATACCAGTCTGAAACAGCGCTGTATATTGCCCACGAACTGCCGTTTCCTAAGATTTCATCTGTATCAGCATACACTTCGAAAAGTGCTTCTTTATTATCTAAAGTATTTATCGTCGAATGATCGAATAATTTAGTAAAATCATTTTCCAATGCAAAATCAGCACCTGAGTTTTTAATAACGTCATCAGCTAGAGCAGCAGCTTCATTATATTTTCCCATGTACAATAGAACCTTAGCTTTTAGTCCTTTTGCAAAAGTTTTATTTACAAAATATTTTTTTCTTAGACCCGGAGCCATAGCAATGCCTTCATCGAGATCTTTTAAAATTGCATCATAAGTTGCACCTACTGAAATTCTAGGCTGTGGCTTAGCATCTTTGGCCGGCTCTAAACGAACATTTATTCCATAAGCAGAATTAATATCATAAAATTGCCCAAATACACGAAGTAGATTGAAATGAGCCAATGCTCTCAAAATTTTAGCCTCTCCTATAATTTCCACACGTCTGTTGTCATTAATAAAATCAGTATCCGTTAATTTATCAACACCATTTATGACCCAGTTAGCTCTATTAATCATTACATACTGCCCTGAGTATATTGATGATATTTTTCTGCCTGTCGTTATAGGTGAGTTCTTTAAAATAGACTGATCCTCAGCAGTTAATACCGGCGAAAATCCACCCGTATCAACACCGCTCAAAGAACTACCTAATATTGAGTTATAAGGATTGGCACCATCTTTCTGCTGTAAGATTGCATAAACTCCTGTCAAGGCCAATTCTGCCGAACTCTCATCAGCTATAGCTGTCTCTGCCGGCAGGGAATATAATGGTTCGTATTCATCCAGATCTTGTGTCAAATCACAAGATGTCAGAGAAACTAAAAAAAGACATGCAACGATATATATATTATATTTTGGTTTCATACTATATTTTTTTTTATTAAAAAGTCACATTCAGACCAATGGTAAATGATTTAGCTATAGGATAAGCATAGGATGTATCATAATTGAGATATCTTGTTGTTCCACCCGATACCTGATAAACTGACTCTGGATCAACACCTATATAATCACTGATGGTAAACAAGTTATTACCTAATAAAGATAATCTCATACTGGCAATCTGTGTTTCTTTCAACCACTGTGATGGAAAATTAAATCCTAAAGAAGCAGAACGTAATCTTATATAAGACGCGTCACCAACATGTTTTGAAATAGGAGTTACTTCAGCACTACTTCCAACACGGCTGTAAGTCGCATCAGGATTCTCTGGAGACCAAGTATCATAAATTAAGGTTGTTGGATTAGCTTCAGGGGTACTGATATTATACAAGGTCGCTACATTTACCTCTTTTTTATTTCCTTGCGAATATTGAAAGTTAAAAGATAAATTAAAATTTTTATAGGACATAGTATTATTCCAACCTCCAAAATAATTTGGATTCATATCTCCCAAAGGTTTAATATCACTTGAGTTGACTCTGCCGTCTCCATTTACATCTTTATAAATATAATCACCAGGCTGATTCAGGTTTCCATAATATTTTCCACCTGGTGCAGCATCATCAAGAGCTTTAATTTGCTCTTGATTTTGTGCAATGCCTGAAACTTCATAACCCATGATTACTCCGATAGGCTGCCCTTCAACTATTCCTGAGTTGGAGCCTGAACTAAGGACACTTCCTCCATTTAAAGCATCTACGTTATTTTTTATAAATGATATATTAAATGAGGAATGCCAAATAAATTCTTTCCCTCTGATGATATCACCTCCTAAAGTAATTTCCCATCCATTATTACTAACATCTGCAACATTCGAATTATACGATCCAGTACCTGTTTCTGATGGCACTGGTGTAAATAAAATGATACCATCTGTCTTTTTCTTAAAGTAAGCTACCTCACCTGTTAAACGATTATTAAATAATCCAAACTCAGCTCCAAAGTCAAGCTGTTGTGTTTCCTCCCAGCGGATGTCCGCATTTGGAAGAGCACTTACTACAATTCCATTAACATTAGCATAAATCGAACCGCCATTTGGCAGTGAATTTAGGTAGGTCAGATAAGAGAATGAAGTCAGGTTATCTGAACCTGTTCTTCCTATCGATGTTCTTAGTTTTAATTGATTGATTACGGAACTTTTAAAAAAACTTTCATTGTGAATATTCCATGCTAAAGCTCCTGATGGGAAAAAACCATATTGATTGTTTGGACCGAATTTTGTTGATCCATCTCTTCTGGCAGTAAATGTAGCCAGGTAACGATCTTTATAGATATAATTTACCCTTCCAAATATAGAGTTCAGTCCATTTTCAATTGATTCACTTTGATAAGTAGTCGCTCGGTTCGCAGAGCCAATATTTGTCAATATAAAATCATCTGGAAAACCGGCATAATTCTGCGCCTCTAAATCCATTCTGGAGTGATCCCATGAAATACCAGCAACGGCATCAATACCGTGACCGGATTCAAATTTTCTTAAATAATTCAAAGTGTTACTGAACGAAGTAGTGTAACCATAATTGCGCTGTGTCTTCAAACTCGCATCAGCACCTCCACTCTCAGGGTTTGTTACAGCATAACTTGTAAATGAAGGCATAAAGTTATTTACAACATTGCTGTTAGTAGCTACGCTTAATAAAGATTTGAATTTTAAGCCTTCAACAATTTTAATTTCAGCATAAACAGAACCTAATATATTTTGAGAAGTTATATTATTTCGAACCTGCCCATCTCCACCCACAGGATTTCTAACTGTTGGATTTGGCCCAAAGTATGCAGGAGAACTAGTGTATTCCCCATTTTCTTGATATATCCCCACGTCAGGTCTGAAACTACCCATCAGCAGTCCACTTACATTAGAGGTTTTATTTATAGAGTAATTATAACTAATAGAAGTTCCTACTTTCAAATTTTCTGTTATAGTAGCATCAAGATTACTGGCAAAGTTGTATCTTTTAAATTTGCTCCCTATCATAATCCCTTCCTGATCAGTTATATTAGCAGCAACAAGATAGTTTACGTTCTCGGACCCACCTCCAACATTGAAATTATATTCATTCCAAAGTGCATTTTTGTTAGTGATTTTGTCCTGCCAGTCTGTATTTTCATTACCAAAATAACTACCGTTAACTATCTCATCATCCGTTGCACTACCCGTTCCTGCCGCAATTCTGGCCTGGGCTTGAGCAGTATTGAATTTTTTATATTGATCAGCATTTAAAAAATCAAATCGGCTTGTAGGATTCTGAAAAGTAGAATTTATTCCAAAATTAAATTGAGGCTTTTGATTTCGCTTACCGCGCTTTGTGGTGATAAGAATTACTCCGTTTGCCGCTCTGGAACCATAGATTGCTGCAGAAGATGCATCCTTTAAAATATCAACACGTTCTATATCATTGGGATTAATGGCCATCAGTGGATTTTCGCGCCCTCCAAGAGCTCCTAAACCATCATCCCCAAAGGCAGGATTAACAGTAATAGGCAGACCATCCACCACATAAAGAGGCTGATTATCACCACGCAGAGCACTTAGTCCTCGGATATTCACTGTTGCCCCTGCACCCGGCCTACCGCTTACTGGAGATACATTCACTCCACTTATCCTCCCTCCTAATGACTGCTCAATGGTCTGTGCTTTAATCTGAGTGATTTCTTCCGCTTTCACAGATCCTACTGCTCCTGTCAAATCTTTCTTTTTAGTGGTTCCATAACCAACAACGATGACTTGATCTAATTGATTGACTTCTTCTTTAAGCACTATATTATAGTTTTTTACACCAGCAATAATGGGTTCAGAATAAAGGCTGTAACCTGTACCTGCTGCAAAAATATAATAGCCCCACTGCGCCTTGATAGAAAAGCTACCATCAAAATCTGTTACAGTTCCTCTGATAATAAAATTTTTGTCTGGCCCTTGACCATTTGTTTTACTGCTACTTGATGCAAAAACAGAAATCCCTGGAATTGAAAGACCGTTCTTGTCGGTAACTTTACCAGAAATAGTAATTTCACTATTATCCTTTAATTTTGGAACTTCACTAATTACAATGGTATTGTTGTTGAAATTATAGTTAAACCTTCCTGGGGAAAGTGCCTTATTTAGTAATTGGTCTGCCTGGATAGTCCCTTTGTCCAATTTTACTTTTGGATAGTTTTTAAACTGCTGGACTTGATATATGAAAGTATAGTTTGTCTGGCTCATGATAAGATTAAACACCTCATCCACACTCGCAGTTTTATCTTGGTCTATTTTAATATTAGCAGTTTGTGATAAAACGGTAGATGGCAGCAAACCAAACACAATTGTACAAAATAAAAAAAGAAGCTTTCGTGTCTTTTCTATTTTAAAATTTCCTTTTCTGTGGGGAAAAGAAACATTGGTTAATTTATTTTCCATAAATTTGGTCGATTTTTAATTGGTTTTAGCATTAAATTGATTAGTCATCATTAAGGGGATAAAGTATTTATACTTTGGTCGGTCTAAACTTTGTTCCCTTTAATTTTTATTTCTTAATAATTATTCTGTCCTTTTTTATTTCATAGGCTTTTATAAATTTAGTTTTCTTAATTAGGGTTAGTATCTCTTCAATATTTTGGTTTTTATTTAACACCCCTTTAAATTCAATATTTTCAAGGCTTTTATCTTCAAATTCTACATCAACATCATACCATCTGGAGAGCACCTGCATAATTTCTTTTAGGCTTTTGCTCTGAAAAGCAAATAGCCCTTTTTTCCATGCAGTTTCAGAATAAACATCAACATCTGCAATTACTCTATTTTTATTAAGCTTATTTAAGGTAAGCTGTTGATTAGGTTTCAGCAATTCTTTTTGTTCCGCAATTTCAACTGCAACTTTCCCTTCTACTAATGTGGTATAAATTATGTCTTCATCTCTATAGGCTTTTATATTAAACTGCGTACCTATCACCTCTACCTCCTGAAGACCGGTCAAAACTTGAAATTTTGCTCCTTTATGAGCTGTACTTGGAGAGACTGAAAAATACGCCTCGCCATATACCAATTCTACCTTTCTGGTTTCCCCTTCAACAAATGATACAGGATACTTAAGCTTAGACTCAGAATTCAACCAAACCTGAGTTCCATCTGCTAATTTTACAAAAAACTCACCTCCTCTGGGTATTGTCAAATAATTATACGCAATTGCCGCTTTTGATCTACTTGTCTTAGAATATATCAACTCCTTGCCATTACTTACCAGATTATTTGCTGTATAAGATTTTCCTTTTTCAAGAACGATTGTTGTGCCGACTTCCGTGGTTAAAATAGCTTTGTCTGACCCGATCTTAATATTATTATTTACAATACTTGTTTCAGGTGTTTTAATCTTCTGCAAATTATGTTCATTGTAAATGGCATTAAAAAAAACAAAAAGTAAAATCGCGGCCGCTACACCATATTTAAAAATATTATTATTAAATAATCTAATTATTTTAGACTCCTGAGGCTCTTCATCCTGAATGGCCTCCAAGATATTAATAAGCATCCTGTGTTTAATTGGATCCTCCGGGCCTAATTCGTCAACCCAATCGTTATCCTGCTTAAAACTATGGTAATAGTTTACAAGCAGCTTAACCTCTTCTAAAGATATTTTACCATCAAGATATTTTTCAATAAGCTCTTGAAAATCTTGTTTATTATAGTTAGTATCCATTGATTTTTGTTTTGTCATTATAGTGTATATTAATATAGTGTAGATAAAAGAAAGCATCCCCTAAAGAAAAAGACACTTTTTCATATTTCGTAGATAATTTTACATTAAAAGGGTTAATTATATTAAATTATCTACAATGAATACGTAAATTAAACAATAATTTAATATTTTAGAATAATTTACTAATTAGCGCAGGAAGTGCAGAATAATTTCAACTGCAAGCACATTACCTAAAGAATCTCGTAATATCTTTAATGCATTGGTGATATGATTCTCAACAGTTTTTGTTGAAATACCTAACTGTTCTGCTATTTGTTTATGACTCAGCTGTTCGTTCCTGCTTAGTTTAAAAACCATTTGGCATTTATCAGGCAGACTCTCCACAACACGTTTTATATGCTGTTCTAATTCTTCGTGAATCATTCTGGTTTCAGGAGTTGAATACTGAAACCTTCCATTAATATCATCGTACAATTCAACGCGCTCGGGTTTGTCTCTTCTAAACTCTGCAAACACTTTGTAGCGCACGCAAGCATAGAGGTAACTATTGAATGAAACTTTAATTTGCAGTTCCGCTCGCCTGTTCCATATTTCTATGAATATATCCTGGATAATTTCCTCACATAATTCTCTATCTTTAAGTAAGAGGTATGATGAGGCAAAAAGTCGCTTCCAATAAGTATCGTAAAGTAATGTTAGCGCCTTTTTATCGCCGTCTCTAAGGCGCTGAAGTATTTCGTCGTCTGTAATATTCATCGTGTAATACAAATATTTTTGCAATTTAACCAAAAGATGACAATGTCGATACTTTTTCTTCTTTATACAAATAAAATAATTATTTTTTTAAGAATACTCTATCAAAATTCGTCCTTAGCAGTATTTTATTTCCATTTTCGTAAATTTAAAAGAGCATTTTTTATGAACTATTTAAAAATATTAGCTTTAGAACTGGAGTGCAGAAGTGGGTACACTTAGTAAATATCGAAAAAAAACTACTTTACAAAATAAACCTAAGTATATTAAGATGCTTACTATTCCAAATGTGATTTTTTTTTAACCCAACAAATAGTCAATTTCAAAAGTTAGTTAACACATCACATTTAGAAAAAAATTTTGGTTTAGAGAATTTTTTATCTTCATAATCATTTCGGGAAAAATAGTAAAATTTTAATTCTATCTAAAAACAATAATAACCAATCCTTTACCAACATTATTAGCCACAACTTCTTTAATAAAATCAAATCGCTCCTTACATAAGGAGCGCTTGTAGTCGAGTTCTTGCATGCAACCCGCTCAATCCCGATTTTATGACGGACATTTCGGATGCTTACGAAGCAGCTTAAACCATAATGCTAAACCTTAACAGGTCGTGCATACAAAAGCAAGGGGATTTTTTCGTAGAAAGCCCAATTATTCTATTGGCGGCAATTATCTGGTATCTGAAAATCTATGATGATGGTAAGTATTGTACATTCCCTCACGCTATTGAATTGCTGAATAAAAAGTATTCAGACGTATTTACAATTCTGATATCCTATACGTTACATACGATACAACAAGTATTGACAAAATGAACAATGGATACAGAATATTGAATATAGGATCGCCAACAACCGAGTGTGCAATAAATGCAGATATGAAACTAATTGACAAACCAATATAAGCTGTTTCTTTCGCAAAACGGAAAGGCAGCCAAAGTGCAATGGCGGCAAGACCTTTTGCAATTGCTATTTCAATCCTGAAATAATCAGGAAAACCCAAATGTTGAAACGCTTCTTTTAAAGCAGGATTTGACAAATACGCAAATGTTGAAAATACCATTGCTAACGACATCAACCCTGTCGTAATGTAATAAGTGATTTTTGTTGACTTCATTTTTCTCTTTTTAATTTTTAATGCTCTAAAATTACTTATATTTGATTACTAATAGTTAGTAGTAAACAAAAGGTTAGTGGTGACTGTTAGGTTACTTTCAATAAATTATGAAACAAAAAGTAATGTATTCAGAAGTACAATGCACTAAGCACATCAACTCGGTAGAGGACGCATTGTACGTATTGGGTGGTAAATGGAAATTACGAATTATTATAGCTTTGTTTAGCGGACAGAATCGTTTCAACGAATTACAGCGGACAATTAAAGGCATTTCAGCAAGAGTACTTTCTAATGAATTAAAGCAAGTAGAATTGAACGGATTGCTCACAAGAGTCGTACACGCTGAACAAACACCTATTGTTGTAGAATATATTTATACAGAATATGCAACAACACTTAAAGATGTTGTTACAGCATTAGCTGATTGGGGAGAAAAACACAAAAAAAAATTACAGCAAAGCTATAATGTTTAATTACGCAAAAACGAAACATACATTGTCAGCATCCATTTTTCCTGAGAGAAACGAGCCTCAGCTCCCATAAATAAAAAATATAAACAATGATTAGCAATTGGGATAAATTCGACCATCTTTTTAAACGACAGGAAGTTCCTGCCAAAACAATCCTTTTACAGGAAGGAGAAATTTCGAGAACAATGTTCTTTATCGAGAAAGGCTGTTTGCGGACCTGGGTAAATAATGACGGTAGAGAAATTACTACTCAATTTTTCTTTGAAGGCGACAAGGTTTCTTCTATTGAAAGTTTTAGAACAAATCAACTGAGTTTATACAGCATTGAAAGTTTAGAACCTTGTATTTTACAGACGATTTCACAACAAGACTTTCAAAACGTATTAGAAAATTTGCCAGAAATCAAAGAAGAGATGCAGGAACATTTATTCAGACGACTTTTGCAATCTCAAAAAATTTTCTATTCCTATCTTAAAAATACGCCTCAACAACGCTACCAAGAGCTTATTGAAGAATATCCCCATATTATCCAGCGTATTCCGCAACATTATATCGCGTCCTATTTAGGCATCACTTCTGTTTCATTAAGCCGAATACGAAACAGGCGATAAGTCCATTTTCCTTCAAATTTATTTGTGAGGTGAAATACCATACAAATAAAATCCATTGGCTATCTCTTTGCCATTTCTTTACAATTGTTATCGTCAAAGCATTTGCTACTTCTCAACTTTGCAGAATAAAATAAAGTAAAAAATGAGAGTAGCAATAGTATTTAATCATCCTTACGAGGGAAGTTATAACAATGCCATATTAGATGCCGTAACAAAAGGGCTAAAAAATGCAGATCACGAAGTTGACCTGATGCATCTTGACAATGACGGATTTAATCCTGTAATGTCAAAAGCCGATTTAAAAGCCTTTGTAGAACACAAACCAATTGACCCGCAGGTAATAGATTACAGCGAACGTCTAAAAAAGGCAGACCATCTGATTTTTATCTTTCCTATTTGGTGGGATTTAATGCCTGCAATGACAAAAGGATTTATTGACCGTGTTTTAAGTCCCGGAATTGTATACGACCATCATCCAAGAGGTTTTGGATTAGTCCCACTTTTGAAAAACCTAAAAAGCGTGACCATCATCACTACAATGAATAAACCCAAAATAATGTATTCCCTGCTTATTGGAAATTTAATCAGGAAAGCAATGCTAAAAAGTGTTTTTAAAACTATGGGTTACAAAAATCTTAATTGGATAAGCTTTGCTTCAGTAAAATCTGTAAGTCAGGAAAAGAGAAGCAATTGGCTGATTAACCTTGAAAACAGATTTTCAAAATTCAACTAAACAACCCTTTGTATTATGAAACTGAACAGAAATTATATTACCCCTTTTATTTCCTTGGTTTTTCTTGTTGTGGGACTTTCGGGGTTACTGATGTTTTTCCATTTGTTTGACGGCTATACCGAAGTTGTCCACGAGTTCCTTGGTGTTTTTTTTGTTGTTTGTGCCGTTTTCCATATCATACTTAATTGGAAAGCATTAAGGATTCATTTCAAAAAGGGTGTCTTCATTCCTAAGGCATTAGCTGTTATAGTCGTATCTGTACTATTCATCGTTCAGCAACATTTAAATCCGAAAGTGGATACCATACTTTTAGATAGAATAATAAAGGCACCTATCAATGATGCTTTTAAGGCGTTGGGGGTTGATTATTCCGAAGCCGTAAAAAGATTAGATACAAAAGGAATATCAGTTGAAGGAGCTACAACAATAGAAGCTATTTGGATTAACAATAGCGCTGACCCTGAAGAAGTGATTGATTTGATTGTTGAATAATTACCAAAAAAACATGAACGATAAAATCTTATTATATATCCAGGATATTGTGCAGGAAACTGCGGATACCATAACGATGCATATTGTCCAGCCAGAACAACAATTGAGCTATCTATCAGGACAATTTTTAACTCTTATTTCTGAAATTGAAGGAAAGGAAGAAAGACGTTCTTACTCGCTCTGTTCTTCGCCATATATAGATAAAAACTTGTCTGTAACGGTAAAAAGAGTAAAAGGAGGGAAAATGTCAAATCATCTTAGCAATAATGTCAAGGCTGGAGATAAGATAACTGCATTGCCACCTATGGGTAATTTTAAATTTAAACCCGAAAATAACCAACGTCATATTGTGCTTGTTGGAGGCGGAAGTGGAATTACTCCTTTGTTTTCTATTATCAAGTCGGTTCTTATAAAAGAGCCTGGATCAATGGTATCTTTGATATATGTAAATTCAAACAGAGAAAATACTATCTTTTATCATCAGCTTGAACAATGGTCTTCCGAGTTTTCATCACGTTTCCGTATCGTCTATTATTGGAGCGATGTTATAAAGAATGAACAGCTGAAATCAGGTTTTTTATCAAGACTTTTTAGAAGTGTAAATGAAAATTCCCATAGAATAATACTATGCGACTGGAAACAATTCTTACTGATTTACAACTTAAAAATGACACAAACACCGAGTTTTATATTTGCGGTCCGCAGGAGCTGATGGAAATGGCAACAGGCACTATACAAAAAATAGGGTTTTCTAAAGAAGTTATTCATAAAGAAAGTTTTTATACTGCCACAAAAACAACGCATAAACCAGCTGAAGCGCAACAAGAATATCAAATAAAAATACTTTTAAAAGGTAAAGAACACAAAGTAAACACACCTGCGGGTAAGTCTATTTTATTTGCAGGACTTGAATCAGGACTTGATATGCCTTATTCCTGTCAAAGTGGAAATTGCATAAGCTGTGCGGGCAAATGTCTGTCAGGAAAAGTAGAAATGTTAGTAGCCGAAGGACTTACGGAAGAGCAAATTAAAGACGGATATGTGCTTACTTGTGTAGGATATCCCAAATCTGATGATGTGGTAATCGAATTTAACAGGGTAATTTAAGATGAAATATTTAGTAATAGAAAATGAAGAGCAAGAAATAGGTGAATTTCTTTTCGATATTGCAGATTACTTCTGGAATAATGGAAACGAAGTTTATATCAGTGACAATTATAATGATGAAATTGACTATCATGATATTGTGAAAAAATGTGATTGTATAGTTTTGTTGATTAATAACGATTGTTCCGCAGAATCGTTTTTTGAAAATGAACAAGAAAAGTTTCAAAAAAATTTTGACGTAAAGAAAGGCAATACTAAAAAATTAATGCTGGTTTTCTCAATGAATGGTGTTTATTCTAATGCAATTCCATTTCCCCATAAAATTTTTCATTTTAATAAGTTAAATAAAAATGAATTGAAACGCTTTTTTAATTGGTCTAGGAAATTAAATCTGTTTGACAAACAAAGTTAGTCCAAGCAAAATCTTAACCAAGTATAATTAAGCTTTTGCAAGATAGCAAGCGTTAGTGTTAACATAAATTTCTTAACTACCATGGATTAGGATTTAAAAGTAACTGAATGGATAAATTTTACAATGAAACGCTATATAAGCTAGAATCCGAGATAAAGGAATTAGAAATTGAAACTGCTTGTCCAATACAACGGATTGAAAAGGTTATACCCATTATCGTACTATGTCTTTCCGAAGTAAAAGAATATGTTTTAAAAAACGGATTTAAAAATATTGATAAAGAAATTCATTTTTTCAAAAACCAAAAACCGATCATTGTTTCAAACTAATTTACTATAATGCCATTTATAAAATTGAAACGAAGAAACCTAATGATGCAAAGGCTATCAAGAAATACCTCAAGTATTATTATTGTATTCAAAATTATTATATTATTTACTTTAAAACTTTCAACACGTACTTAATGCGCTCTACAGCTACCAATAATTATTTAATTTGTAATTAGTCTTTTGAAGCCAGATAACGTTCTGCATCAAGAGCCGCCATACAACCCGTACCTGCGGCAGTAATTGCCTGACGGTATACATGATCTGCGGCATCTCCGGCTACAAAAACACCATCAACATTTGTTCTAGATGTACCTGGAGTATTAATAATGTAACCAGTTTCATCAAGTGTAATGTAATCTTTAAAGATGTCTGTGTTTGGTTTGTGGCCAATTGCTACGAAAAATCCTGTTGCAGGTATTTCGATAACTTCACCTGTACTTTTATTTAAAGCTTTTATAGCATGAACAACGTTACTATCTCCTAAAACTTCAACCGTATCGTGGTTCATTAAAATTTCGATATTCTCTGTTTTACGAACACGTTCTTCCATAATTTTTGAAGCTCTGAATTTTTCACTTCTTACCAACATCGTAACTTTTTTACAAAGTTTAGATAAGTAATGTGCTTCTTCACAAGCAGAATCTCCAGCTCCAACAATTACAACTTCCTGATTACGGTAGAAAAATCCGTCACAAACAGCACAAGCAGAAACTCCTCCACCCATATTTAAATAATGTTGTTCTGATGGTAATCCTAAATATTTAGCCGAAGCACCTGTTGAAATAATAACAGTTTCACAGTGCAATTCAATACTATCGTTAATCCAAACTTTATGAATATCTCCTGAAAAATCAACTTTAGTAGCCCAACCATCACGAATATCAGCACCAAAACGTTTAGCTTGTTCCTGTAACTGAATCATCATTTCCGGACCTGTTACTCCTTCAACATAACCCGGAAAGTTTTCTACCTCGTTTGTAGTAGTCAATTGACCACCTTGCTGCATTCCTTGATATAAAACTGGATTCATGTTTGCTCTGGCGGCATAAATTGCTGCAGTGTAACCCGCCGGACCAGATCCTATAATTAGGCATTTAATTTTTTCAATTGTATTTGACATAGATCACATTAAATTTTTAGATATAATTTTCGTTTATAATTTATTGAAATAGGATTAGAATATTAAAAAAATTGAACTCCCTTGTCTTCATATTTTAATTATCATTTTGCTGTAAGAATTTTCAGATTTGACCAGTAACAATCCTGCCAATCCGTGATAATATGGAAAAGAAGTCCAACAACAATTATTTTGGTTTTTCGAAATAACAGCAGTAAAAGATTAATGCAAATGGCATAGTAGGAATGCAGCGGATGAAATCCAACACTGCATCGTGTCGGATCAAAAATTGGCGTAGCTAGCAGGTGGTCCAGATCAATCAGCATAGTGCTATCATGATAAGCCAGTTTCCAGTGTGGTTTAAAAAAAATAAAAGCAATTAGTCCAGGTGCTAAAAAATGCAGACTGTAATGAAGAATACTTTGTAATAATCTTAAAATTTCAATATTCATATATTTAAAAGACGGTATATTAGTGCAGTTAATGAACTCGGAACAAATTTTTTCGTTGTCGTTAATCAATATCGAGCTCATTATTAAAGTGCGAATTTTTAACTATATCCCCCAAAAGAAATATTTTAATTCCATACAAGTTTCGATTTTTATTTGAAAATATAAACTAAGTTTAACTACGTTACAACCGGAACAGTAGTAAAAATCCAATTTCTGTGAAAAATGAATTTAAGTAATCTAAATAAAAGTTCCATAGTTATAAAATATAAGTTAAACATAAAACCAAGTAATCAAATAGACTGGCTTTTCCATCTTATCTTCAGCTTTTATTTGTTTCGATTATGCTTATATTTCAATGCTTCTGATTCGATTTCCTGTATTGTTTTCTTTTTCCCTTTAGAAATCCATTCTAAAAGTTCTTCTTCAAAAAAGTACAGCTTTTTACCATATTTATAACACGGAATTTTTCTGTGCCTTACAAGAGCGTAAATTGTAGGCTTTGCTTTTCCTATGAGGCGGCTTGCTTGTTCAATACCAATAGGAATACTTTTTTCTTTAGATTCATATACCTGCAAATTCTGAATCAGAAGTTTAATCTCTGCAATTTCTTTCACTAAATGTGCCACTGCTTTGGGCAGGTTCTCAAAAGAGATTTCATTTATGTCCATGGCTATCGATTTTAATAGTTATGGTGCAAATGAAAAAAGTGTTTCTGCTGTGTTCTTCTTCACAACAAAAACACTTAAAAAACACAGTGCTTTATAACTATTGGTATTTAAAAAGCGGTAAAATCTTCTATTATCCTTATAAGCCCTTTCTTTTCATCATCTTTCAGATGCGTTTTAATGCTGTTCTGCTCAACATCTTTTAAAGCGTCAGCAAAAGTCAGTTTTAAAAATTGTGCAGCTCTGTCCTGTTTACTAACTTTAAAATAATTCCAGATATTCCAACCAAAATGATACAAATCGAGATTGGACAGATCTTTTACTTTTACCGGCTTAATCTTTTCAAAATTTATGCCTTCAGCATATATGATTATATTCTTTTCCAATTGCTTCAAATCATCATCCGTCACGTAAAGTGCGAACTCCTGCTGCGTATAACGGATGGCAGTATCAATCCTGGCCTGTTTTTGATTTCTGCCTGCATTTTGCTGCTCCTCCCTTAACTGCTCAATATCTATCGCGGAATTTTTATTTTCAGACAATCCGGGCACAATTAAACCATCCTGAAGCTCCTGTTCTATTTTTATAAAATCTTCACATGGAATAAGGCTTTCAGGCGATTCATTTTTTTTTGCCTTCAAAAAACGATTCACCAATGTCTCAGCCAAATCGTTTAGAAATAAACTTAGAATTGCAAACATTAAAACACCAAATCCAGTGCTGATCCAAAAGAAAACGCCGGCCGTATATTCATCCGCACCTTTTTCCAGCAGCACCAGTCTTCCGATTACACCGACAAAGACGCAGACTAAAAAAACAGACAAGTAAACTGTGATATATTCAAAGTATTTAATTTTCATTGCGCTTATTTCTTTAAAGATTCCAGTTGTATTGCCTGCGAAGCACTGTTTTTCTTCTCATCTATTACTTTGGCATAGATTTCAGTAGTTTTTACATTGGTATGCCCCAGCATTTTACTGACCGTATAAATGTCTGTCCCGCTTGACAGCTGCAATGTTGCAAATGTATGGCGGAAGCAGTGGAAGGTAATATTTTTTTTAATGCCTGCCGATTCAATCCATTTTTTCAGAGGGCGTGAAATCCACGACGGGTCGGGCAGATCTTCAAAAACAAGTTGTCCGGGAAGCCTCGGTTCTCCGCAGAGATCTAAAGCCTGCTCAGAAATAGGCATATATTCGACACCCCTTGTCTTTTTCTGTGTGAAATGCAGTTTGGCCATGCCGTCTTCCAGAGTTATCTCTTTCCAGCGGAGTTTCTGAATGTCGGAATGCCGCAGTCCGGTAAGCGCTGAGAAAAGCGCGGCTCTTTTAAGGACATCTTTTTCACAGGGCGTTTCGGCCAACCCGTTCAATTCTTTAATGGTAAGATATTCGCGTCTCGATTCCTGCTCAGGGATGCCTTTTATTTTTGAAGATAAATCAACGGTTAAATATCCATCAATAAAAGCCTGTTTCAAAGCGGCTTTAAATATCGAAAAATACGTTCCCGCAGTGTTGCGTGAAAGCATTCCTTTTTTACCTCCTCCGCGCGGAGCTGATAATAAAAAAAGTTTAAAATCTTCCGCCATTCTGCTGTCAATTTGGGAAAACATTAGGCTGCCAGCTGAATAGCTTTTTAAAAATTCTTTGGTGCGCTCCCAAGTGATCTGAATGGATTTTGAACTTCGGGCGTGCCTTTTAGCCGCCACCGCAGCAATGTATTTAATAAAATCCTCTTTTGCTTTTTCTTTCTGTTCAGCCAATAGGTTCTCAGCATCACTGTACAGATCTGTTTTATCATATTCTTTCTGCCGGATATTACGCACTGCGTCCGCATATAGCATTATCTCACGGTCGCTTTCGCTGCTGCAGATTATTATTCCGTTATCGCTGCGTCTGGCTTTATAGGATTTTATACCCTCTGCATCTGTGCGGGCAGTTCTTTTCTTGTCCCACTCCACTGTTGTTACGGATCTGTTTAAATATTCACGGATTCTCTGGGGCGCTTTCTTTCCGGAAACCTCGACAGGATAGCTTTCTATGTAGACATACCATTCCTTTCGGTCTTCCGCTTTTCGAAGACGCACAGTCACCTTGGTTTTTGCTAATTGTTTCATATAAAATCATTTCCATTATACAAATTATCAATTTCCGTTTTGGGGGCATATACATGCTTTCCGATCTGTCTGGTTGGGATTGAATATTTCCTGATATGGCTGTAGACAGAACCTTCAGATATCTGAAATCTCTGAGCTATTTCACCGATGGAATAACAGTCTTCTTTTTCAAGGCTGTACAATTTTTTCTTTGGTGCACTTTCAGCCTGCGGCAGGATGCGGGCAGGACCGAAAATCTCCTCCATGGCTCTGCGGTCTATCCTAACAAGGCGGGTTCCAAGATTGATTGAAGCAATTTTTCCCTGACCGACAAGCCTGTAAAGGGTCTTTTTGGCAATTCCAAAAAGCATGCCAGCTTCAGGGACAGAAAGAAATGCCCTGTTCTCGGGTATTTTATCTGTCAGAGATTTGATCTCCGCTTCATTTTTAAGCCGCTTTATCTTCTGTTTATATGCTTTTTTGCTGCATGTGTGCGAGCAATAGATAGAAGTCACAGTCTTAGGCAGAAATTCCTCCCCGCAGTTAACACATTGTTTATTTACTCTTTTCATCACCTTTGTCTCCTCATTAAGGTACCATAAGGGTACATAAGGGACACTTTGTCTCCCTTTAAGTGCCGGTACAAATATGGTACAAATATATGGCAAAAAACGATTAAAAAACAGCAAAAACAAAAAAGAATAAAAAAGAAAAACCGCTGTAAACATTTTGTTTACAGCGGTTTAACACTTATTATTAACTGATGTTAATCAGTACTTATTTGACTTCTTCGAATTCAACGTCTTCAACATTGTCTCCAGATTGCTCTTGTTGTGGAGCAGCTTGTTGACCTTGTTCACCACCTTGAGCGTACATTGCTTCTGTAGCTGTTTTCCAAGCTGCATTTACATTGTCTAATCCTTTTTGGATTGCGTCAAGATCTTGAGATTGGTGAGCCATTCTCAATTCAGTTAAAGCATATTCGATAGCTGTCTTGTGATCGTCTGTAAGTTTATCTCCCAATTCTTTCAATTGACTTTCAGTTTGGAAAATAGTACTATCAGCTTCGTTCAATTTCTCAGCTCTTTCTTTTGCAATTTTATCAGCATCTGCATTAGCTTCAGCATCTTTTTTCATTTTTTCGATTTCTTCAGCTGTTAATCCAGAAGAAGCTTCGATACGGATATCGTGAGATTTTCCTGTTCCTTTGTCAGTTGCAGAAACTTTGATGATACCATTAGCATCGATATCGAAAGTTACTTCGATTTGAGGAACTCCTCTTGGCGCTGGTGGAATACCATCTAAGTGGAAACGACCGATAGTTTTGTTATCAGCAGCCATTGCTCTTTCTCCTTGTAATACGTGGATTTCAACAGATGGTTGAGAATCAGCAGCAGTAGAGAATACTTGAGATTTTTTAGTTGGGATAGTTGTGTTAGACTCGATTAATTTAGTCAATACACCACCCATAGTTTCGATACCTAAAGATAAAGGAGTAACGTCAAGTAACAATACATCTTTTACATCTCCAGATAAAACTCCACCTTGAATAGCAGCTCCAATAGCAACAACCTCATCAGGGTTAACACCTTTAGACGCTTTTTTACCGAAGAATTTTTCAACTTCGTCAGCGATTCTTGGCATACGAGTAGAACCTCCTACAAGGATTACTTCGTCAATATCAGATGTAGATAAACCTGCATCTTTTAATGCTTTAGCAACTGGCTCCATAGAACGTTTAACTAATGAATCAGTTAATTGCTCAAATTTAGCTCTAGATAATTTTTTAACTAAGTGTTTTGGTCCTGAAGCCGTAGCTGTAACGTATGGCAAGTTGATTTCAGTTTCTGAAGAAGAAGACAATTCAATTTTTGCTTTCTCTGCAGCTTCTTTCAAACGTTGCAATGACATTGGATCAAGACGTAAGTCGATACCTTCTTCAGCTAAGAATTCAGTAGCTAACCAGTCAATAATTTCGTGGTCAAAATCATCACCACCTAAGTGAGTATCACCATTTGTAGACAATACTTCAAATACACCGTCTCCTAATTCAAGAACAGAGATATCAAAAGTACCTCCACCTAAATCGTAAACAGCAATTTTTTGATCAGTTCCTTTTTTATCTAATCCGTAAGCAAGTGCAGCAGCAGTTGGCTCATTGATGATACGCATAACTTTAAGACCAGCAATCTCTCCAGCTTCTTTAGTAGCTTGACGTTGAGCATCGTTAAAGTAAGCAGGAACAGTAATAACCGCTTCAGTTACAGTTTGACCTAAATAGTCTTCAGCAGTTTTTTTCATTTTTTGAAGAGTCATTGCTGACAATTCCTGAGCAGTGTATAAACGACCGTCAATATCCACACGTGGAGTATTGTTGTCACCTTTTACAACACTGTAAGAAACTCTTTTTGCTTCGTTTGTAGTCTCAGCAAAAGTGTGTCCCATAAAACGTTTAATAGAAGCAATCGTTTTTGTAGGATTCGTTACTGCTTGTCTTTTTGCAGGATCACCTACTTTAATTTCGCCACCTTCAACAAAAGCGATGATAGATGGAGTTGTTCTTTTTCCTTCTGCGTTAGGAATAACAACTGCTTCGTTACCTTCCATTACAGAAACACAAGAGTTCGTCGTACCTAAGTCAATTCCGATTATTTTACCCATTTTTTATATATTTAATTTTTGATTTAATTTTATAACTCAGGTGGCATAAGTCAATCTTTGTGCCAATATAAAAAACCAAAGTAAATTGTCAGTTTTACCGTCCAGACCTTAAAAATCATCTGACAACATGACATTTTAGATACCTGACATGTATGGCATAACACTATTTTTTGCTGTCATTATCAGGTTACAACGCGTTACTTTTTCATTTTTTTTAAATCATCAATTCATTGAAGATGTAAATTAAGTACATTAGCTATTCGTCTAAATTGCAAAAAATGGAAAACTACACCATCATCATTTTTATACTGGCAATTATTATTGGTCTTTCTGCCTTTGCAGACAAAGCAAAAATCCCCTTCCCTATACTTCTGGTAATTGTTGGCGTAGCAATTGGTTTTATTCCAACAATGAATGAAATAGAAATTAATCCCGAAATTGTTTTCCTGATATTTCTTCCCCCATTATTGTATGATGCGTCTTTTAATATTTCCCCAATCGATTTCAAAACAAATATTAATACGATAGGAACATTAGCGATTTCATTAGTTTTTCTTACCGCAATGGGCATTGCTGTAGTAGCACGTTATATGATTCCCGGAATGACCTGGCCTTTATCGTTTGTACTGGGTTCTATTCTTTCTGCTACAGATGCTGTTGCTGCAATAAGTATTACCAAAGGCCTAAAACTTTCGCACAAAACACTAACCATATTAGAAGGCGAAAGTCTGATTAATGATGCATCGGCACTTGTGGCGTATCGATTTGCAGTTTTAGCCGTAATGGGATCTTCTTTTTATCTATGGAAAGCCACTCTGCAATTTGTATTTTTACTTGGAGGAGGATTTTTTGTTGGTTTTGTCATGGCAAAGATTCTGGCTTATATATTAAACCGCGTTCATAAAAACGTAAATGTAACCATCAGCTTCATGCTGCTAATGCCATTTGTTACCTACATGATTGCCGAAAAACTTCATGTTTCGGGCGTTATCGCTGTTGTATTTCTTGGTCTGGCTATTGCCCGTTTTAGCAACAAAATTCTGCCTGAACCTTTAAAAAACACCTCAAAAGGTCTATGGGATCTCATTATTTTTCTATTAAACGGATTGATTTTTATCTTAATCGGACTTAACTTTCGATATGTCTTAAAAGATATTCATAACGATATGATTTTGCCTTATATTGGTTACGCCTTTATCATCACAATTGTAGCATTATCAATCAGAATGGGAAGAATATTTCTTCAGAAAATAAACCTTCAAAAAGCATTTCAAAACAGCAAAGACAAAAGAAAAGTCAGCGAAAATGCTTTACTGGATTTCGGCAACAGCCTAATTTTAAGTTGGTCTGGCATGCGGGGTATTGTATCACTTGCTATTGCGCTCGGATTACCAAAAGTTCTTAAAGATGGTACTCCGTTTCCTGAACGAAATGCAATCATTTTTATCTCTGTTGCTGCCGTGCTTATTACACTTATTGGTCAGGGGCTTACTTTGCCATGGCTGGTGAGAAAAATAAATTCGATAAAAGAAAAAAAGCATTTACAGAAGCAAAACACCAACAAACCAATCTCAAAATCATCTGATTAAAGCATTGATTAGAAAAATAAGCTTAACTTTATAGTCTTGCATTTTTCATCTAAAACTTTACAGAAATGACTTCAGATATCCTTTCTACAACGCCAGACTCAGAAATTGTTACTACCCGAATTCTGAATTTCCCTCAAGAACTTGTTTTTAAAGCGTGGAGTGATCCAGAGCACTTGAAAAACTGGTGGGGACCGAAAGGTTTTACCAATACTTTTAATGAGTTTAACTTTTGCGAAGGCGGAAAATGGGAATTTATTATGCACGGTCCTGAAGTTGGAAATTATGCCAACGAATGTGAATTTATCAAAATAGACAAACCTAATCTTATTGCCTGGAAACGATATTCAAAACCTTTGTTTCAAATTTTAACTACGTTTGAAACTGTTGCTGAAAACCAGACAAAAGTCGTTTTTAAAATGCTTTTTGAAACAGTTGAAGAATGCAACAAACTCAAACCTTATGTTGTAGATAAAAATGAGGAGAATTTTGATAAGCTAGAAGCTGAATTAGCAAAAATGACATTGTAAACACATCAACTAAAGACATATATGATAATCAATCCTGAAAGAATATGTGCAAAGTTTATAACACCATCGGATGTCTTAATACTTTAAAATTTGATTTGGTCAATTATAAAGTAGATCACTTTCGCACGCTAAATGAACTTGTAAATTTTCAGAAAAATTATCATGCCGGTGAAGAGCAAATCATTTCAAACCACACTTTGTTTATAGAAGAAGAAAAAACAACTCTCGAAAAAGATATTAGCGAATTAAACACTGCAATTCCTCAAACCAAAATTGATCTTACAGCAAAATTAAAACAACAACTTGACGATTTTAATCAGCAAATTGAAAACCTCCCCAACCCCAACTTCAAAATTATTCCAACAATAAAAGATTATTGTTTTAACTTAGTGATCTGTACTAAATTTTGGTTTGCCCAAATTAAATCTCATTTTGAAATTATTCAATTTAATTACGAGACAAAAAAAGCCCTTTCCAGAAAAAACAAACGTTTCGAATATCTCACCTCAAATTTTCAAGATGCAATAAGCGAAAGCAGTTTCTTGGATTTACAAACATTTGAGAAGAAAAAAGAAATAATTGAAAATCTAAAAAATACCATTTACGGAGCAATTGGCGAACAAAAAGTAGAAAACACACTCAAAAAACTCTCAGACGACTACATCTTGATAAATGATTTTTGCTGCACTTTTAAACCTCCAATTTACAATAAAAGCAATAACGATCATATTTGTTCCATTCAAATTGACCATCTCCTTCTCTCTCCAGCAGGCATTTTCTTAATCGAAACAAAAAATTGGAGCACAAATTCTATAAACAATTCAGATTTCCGATCTCCAGTTCAACAAATCCTTAGAACCAATTTTGCATTATACAACATAATGAATAATGAAATCAACAAAATCAATCAGAATTTTGCTCATCATTATTGGGGAAGAAAAAAAGTTCCAATAAAAAACATTGTTCTTTTTACTAATACAAAACCAATCGAGGAATTTCAGTTTGTAAAAATTCTCACATTAGACGAGTTACTTCCTTATATCAAATACTTCAATCCTAGCTTTCTTGTTGAGGAAACAGAAATGATTGCCGATTTTCTGCTTAAATTCTCCGAACAGAAGCAAATCCATTCTAAACTAACTAATTAATAACCTGTAGCTCTTTTGCATCGGCAGTAAATAATTAAAACTTCTCTTATAAAAAAGCATTATATTTATCAAAACTATAAAGCCAAACCAATGAAAAAAATTATTTGTCTTACACTACTTTTCACAATGCACCTTTTTCACGCACAGAATAAAGGGACAAAAAAGCCTGAAAACGTTATTATAATCAATAATGAAATTGTGTCGATGGAACAAGTCGAAAAGTATGGCAGTGAGGGTTATGTTAAGTCAATGGCAAAAGGGGTTACCGAAGAAGAAAGAAACGAATTAGCCAAAAAATTCGGTGATAAAATTGGTGATAAAGAGTTTATTATAGTAGTTGGGATTTATACGGAACAGGAAAAAATTGAAAACGATAAAAAAAATCAATCCGTAGTAAAAGAACCAAAAGTAATAGCTAAAAAAGAACAATATATATTGAACGTAAATGACACAGCAAAAGACTTCATTGTAAAATTAATAGACGGAAAAGAGGTAAAACTTTCTGATTTAAAAGGCAAAGTCGTCCTCGTTAATTTTTGGGCAACCTGGTGCGGACCATGCTTACAGGAGTTTTACGATATTCCAACAAAAATATTGGAGCCGTTTAAAAATGATGATTTTGTACTTTTAGCAATCTCAATTGGAGAAGCTGAAAATGTAGTGGCAAAAAAAGTAGCCAAATTAAACCAGGATGGTCTTCGTTTTAATTTCGGAATTGATCCAAACCAAAAAATATGGAACGAATATGCTGTAAATTCAATTCCTAAAAACTTTGTGATTGATCAAAACGGAATTGTAAAATATACTGCTATGGGAAATGTTGAAGGAAACTTAGACAACATAGCAAACGAAATCAAAAAATTACTTTCTAAATAGATTATTCTTCTGCGAGTTAAGGCTGACATCACGCAAACATAGCAAGATTTGGATTTTTTAGTCTGTTAAAAAAAATGACTTTTGCTAAAAAAATCATGGAAGCAAATTTTATAATTAAGCCTTTAAATCATACAGAATTTTTAGGCTTTTTCGAATTAACAGATTTAGAACTGGAAAAAATTGGCGCAATTAAAATGACGGTTGATAAATTTCCGGGCTTTCCTTGCAGAATAAGCCTGGAAGATGCAGAAATTGGCGAAGAAATACTTCTATTACCATACAAGCATCACAAAACAAACTCGCCTTATCAGTCAAGCGGCCCCATTTTTATCCGTAAAAAAGCAAGTACACCAGTATTCACAGTCAACCAAGTCCCGAAGATGCTGAATCATCGATTACTATCATTACGTGGTTATGATAAAAAGGGTATGATGAAAGAAGCTTCTGTAACAGAAGGAAATTCTCTTAAAGAACAGATTATTCAAACTTTCAAAAACGAACAAATAGAATATATCCACATTCACAATGCAAGACCAGGCTGTTACAATTGTTTAGTGGAGAGAGCGTAAATTGTACATCATTTTTTTTGAGAAAATTAAGATTTTTCTAAAGATTCCATTTGTTTTTTATTTGTAATTTCGATTTTTAAAAAATGATTGTTCTTTCTGCAGAAATAAATTCAGAAAAACGATCGCAATACAATTAAAATACAATTACAAATGGCTTCATTTATTAAAGAGATTTCTTTTCGCTGGTCAGATCTAGACCCCAATTTTCACGTTCGTCACAGTGCTTATTATGATTTTGGTGCACAGCATCGTATCGAAATTTTAGAAGAATTAGGTTTGACTTTACGAGTGATGCAAACACAAGGTTTTGGACCGGTTTTGTTTAGAGAAGAATGTGTTTTTAGAAAAGAACTAAAACTTTCAGACAAAATATTTATTCATACTAAAACATCAAAAATGAAAGCCGATGCTTCGCGTTGGTCAATCATTCACGAATTTAGAAGAGAAGATGATACACTTTGCGCAACAATTACTGTTGATGGCGCATGGATGGACACAAAATTGCGAAAACTGGCTTCTCCAACGCCGGAAATTGCAATTGAAGCGTTAAGCATTTTCCCAAAAAGCGATGATTTTGTTGGCTTATAAAAACCAACTTTTATCTTAACTTTATAGAATCCAAAAAACAAAAATTAATTATTTGTTTTTTGGATTTTTTTATCAAAATAAAAATTTATGATTAATTACGAAAATGACTTTAGAATAGTTATCATCATAGCCATTATTGGCATTACCACAATTCTTTTAGGTGCAATTACAGACAAAGTCCTTCGCTATATTTTATATCGAAAACTAAACGATAAGGAATATGATGCAACCGGTTTTAGGTTTTTAAAACACCTGATCATCACTGTAATTTATATTCTGGGTTTTGCTTTTGCTTTAATTCAAATTCCCGAATTTAAAATCATCGGACATTCTTTTCTGGCTGGCGCCGGAGTTATTTCGTTAGTTGCAGGTTTAGCTTCGCAACAAGCCTTGAGTAATATCGTAAGCGGTGTGTTTTTAGTTATTTTTAAGCCTTTTAAAATCAATGATAAAATCACGATCAACAATTTTGTCGGTACCGTAGAAGACATTAATTTAAGACAAGTTGTGCTGAAAGATGCCGAAAACAACCGAATCATAATTCCTAATTCAGTTATAAGCAATCAAATTATTGTCAACACCAACATGCAGGATACCAAATGCTGTAAACTAATCGAAATTGGAATTGGTTATGAATCCAATATCGAAAAAGCGCTTGAAATCATGCAGGATGAAATTGCCAAACATCCACTTTTTATAGACACCAGAACAGCCGAAGCCAAAAGGCAAAAAGCACCTTTGGTTATAGCGAGAGTTGTTGCACTGGCAGATTCAAGTGTAAATTTAAAAGCATGGGCATGGTCAAAAAATTCTACAGAAGGTTTTGTGATGTATTGTGATTTATTGCAAAGCATTAAAAAACGTTTTGACGAGGCCGATATCGACATTCCGTATCCACAAAGAGTGGTAACAATTAAAAAATAAACTACTGAAACTTCAATCCAAAGTTTACCTTATCAAAAGTCGTACTGCAAGAGAAAGCAAACCGACCGACATTTAAAGTTCCGAAAATACCGCCAACACTGTGTCCGGAGTAAAATCCGCCCGCAGAAAAACGGTTTACCTGATATTTTAATGCAATGTCATTTACCCTGCTGCTTAATTGCCCAAAAGCAATCACATTGGGAATAATTTCATAGCTTCCAAAAACTTTTGGAACCAGTTTTTTGTAATAATCAAAACTCTCATCCGTTTCATAATCGACACTTGTCGAATGCAGGTTTTCAAGATTTCCACCAATATAAGTGTTTTCAGAAAAATGCCAGGAAACACTAAATCCGGTAAAAGTGCCATCATAACCACTCCGTGATTCTAAATACCCCACACCAATAGTTGCTCTGAATTTTCCGCATATCTTCCCGATATAACCAATATAAGTCCGGTCAATTTCTGATTTATCGATTCCGGCTCCAAAAATAATATCGTCATCACACATACTAAATGCATATTGAAAATAGGCCGAGTATTGATCCTGATTTGCCGCAACAACACTTCTGCCTTTGTCAAGGTCAATATTGGCAGAAATTAAGGTTGAATTGATAACGGCAAAGTCAAATGTATTGATTTCCTGTGCAAATGTAGGGACTGCGAGCAGAAGTAAAAGTACTGTTTTTTTCATAATACCAATTTTAGCTTACAACATTCTAGTACTAATTTACAGACATTTTTCCTGCTAATAAAAGAAGTTCCCTGAAGTACCGCATTACTCGTTTAAATGCATTATTTTCATAATCAACACCATTTAATCGATAAAATTTCAATAAAACATCGATAATTGGCAACAAAAGTCATTAAACTAATTTGAAGGCTTTTTTTCTGATAACTTTAAGAATGAATCTTTGCATTTCAAAACTGTTAACGGTATTTTTATAGTTCGTAATTTCAGGACAACCAGTTTTTATAAAACTATCTTTTGATTTAATAAATCAATTAGTACTGCTTCGTGAAATTCATGACAAGCATTTTTTACTAATACTAATCTAAAAAAACGAAAATAATATGTTTACAATCGAGCAAATAAAAGAAGCACACGCTAAAGTACAAACCGGTGCCGATTTTCCTAATTATATACAAGACCTGATCATTTTAGGCGTAAAAGGATATGACACATTCGTAAACGACGGACATGTTGCCTATTTTGGCGTAAACAACTATTCTGTAACATCAGATGAAAAATACACCCCAATTAGTGTTGCTGCAACCGTTAATAAAGAGCTCTTCATCGAATTTTTAGTAAAACACCAACAAGGCGAAACAGATTACCTAACCTTTTGTAATCATGCCGGTCAATGCGGTATTGCTAAATGGAGAGTTGATATTATCGAAATGACCTGCACTTACTTTGATAGTGCCGAAAATGAAATACTGATCGAAAAAATTCCAAGCTAAGCACCATCATTCATGAAGTTTTTCGATCATCAAAATGATAAAACAATTAGAAAAAGCATTCTTGTAATGCTTTTTCTAATTTCTTTTTCTGCTATTTCTCAGCATAAAACAGAAAAGCCAAAATTCAAGGTCATCGCTTTTTATACCGCACAAAACGATCAGGCACATATAAGTTTTGTTCACGAAGCCAACAATTGGTTTCCAAAAATGGCTGAGAAAAATCATTTTGAATACGATTCGACAAGTAATTGGGAAAATCTCAACGCAGCATTTTTATCAAAATATCAAATCGTTTTATTTCTCGATACAAGACCAGAAAAAACAGAACAGCGTGAAGCATTTCAAAAATACATGGAAAATGGCGGCGCTTTTATAGGATTCCACTTTTCAGCTTTTGCATTAAACGATTCCTCTTATCCTCAAAACTGGAATTGGTACCATAATACTTTTTTAGGATCTGGCGAATATGGTAGCAATACCTGGAAACCAACATCGGCAATTTTAAAAGTCGAAAACCAGGATCCGATAACAAAAAATCTTCCTAAAACATTCAAGTCGCAACCAAACGAATGGTACAGATGGAGCAATGATTTAAGAAAAAATCCCGATATAAAAATTCTATTGGCTATTGACGAAAGTAGTTTTCCGTTAGGAACTGGACCAAAACCAAACGAAATATGGCATAATGGTTATTATCCCGCAGTTTGGACCAATAAAAACTACAAAATGCTTTATGTAAACATGGGACATAACGATATTGATTATGAACATGGAACCAATAAAACACTTTCGTATACTTTTGAAAATGAAACTCAAAATAAACTGATTTTGAATGCCCTGCTTTTGTTTGGGAATTCAAAAAAATAAAAAAAACGCAATATGTCAAATAAACTTTCCCCCCTTATACAGCCCGAAGAATTAGTTCAATTACAAAATTCAGCTGACATTATTCTAATCGATGCGCGCGCTGGAATAAATGCTCAGGAAAATTATCAAAACGAACATTTAAAAGGTGCTCGTTATGTCGATTTGAATCGTGATTTAGCAACAGTCGAAAAAGATCCTGCAAACGGAGGAAGACATCCTCTTCCTTCTTTGGAAAAATTCTCTGAAGTACTTTCAAAAATTGGAATCTCACCAAATAGCCATGTCATAATTTACGATGACAAAAACGGATCAAATGCCGCTGCAAGATTTTGGTGGATGTTAAAAGCAATTGGTCATCAAAAAGTTCAGGTTTTAAACGGAGGTTTACAAGAAGCGATAAAAGCCGGTTTTCCTGTAAGTGCTGAAATTGAACATTTCAATTCTGCCGAATATAAAGTTTCTCAATGGAAATTGGCTGTAGCCGATATTGAAGAAGTTGAAAAAGCAAGAAACAATACTGAAAATATCGTAATCGATGTCAGAGATAAAAACCGTTTTGACGGATTAACAGAACCATTAGATTTAATCGCAGGACATATTCCTGGAGCTATAAATGTTCCTTTTAGTGAAAATTTAAATGAAGACGGATTTTATAAATCGGCAACGATTTTAAGCGAAAAATACAAAGCCGTTTTAGGTACTATTAATCCGGAAAATGTAATTGTACATTGCGGTTCAGGCGTAACGGCTTGCCACACTTTACTCGCGATGGATTATGCCGGAATTGAAATTCCAAAATTATATGTGGGATCCTGGAGCGAATGGTCAAGAAACGATCGCGAAATGGCAACCAAAAAAACAGATTAAACTTAAACTTATTTACCACAGATTAAAAGGATCAAGAGCGTAATCATTCGAATCTTTTTAATCTGTGGCAGCAAAACATATAAACTATTAATACCAAAAATAGTTAGCCTAAATAAAACATTTAAAATGCAACACTGGGACATACTTTTATCCAATCAGGTAAATAAAAAAGCTTTTATAGAAACACTGCTTTCTGGCGAGGCAAAAGACGAATTAGCCGTTTTTAACAATCAAAAAGGAATTCTGTTTTCAGATATTGCAATTGAAAAATTTATCGAAAAAGAATATCAATATGACAGCGTAGAAGCCGCTCCGGATTCGCATCGCCAATTGAGAACCTTTTCATCCGGAGAACGCAAAAAAGAATTTCTAAAATACTGTATCAGCCAAAAACCTGATTTCATCATTTTTGATAATCCTTTTGACCATTTAGATCAGCCTTCGCGCGTAATTCTAGCCGAATCTTTAAAAGATCTGACAAACGATATCGGCATCATTCAAATTATTAATCGCGTTGTCGATGTTTTGAATTTTGTTCCCAATAAAGCCGAAATCAGAGACAATACATTTAAACTTCATCCGATTTCAAAAACCGAAAATCATTTTAAAACCCTAAATACTGCTGCAATTCCAAAAGCGATAGATCCGCATTCCTTTCACGAAAGTGTATTAATTAAAATGGAAAATGTTTCAGTGAGTTACGACGAGCGTAAAATTGTAGACAATATTTCGTGGACCATAAAACAAGGTGAATTCTGGCAGTTAATTGGTCCGAATGGTGCCGGAAAAAGTACTATTTTATCACTGATAACCGGAGATAACCCAAAAGGGTTTGGTCAGGATTTATATTTATTTGGAAGAAAAAAAGGCAGCGGTGAAAGCGTTTGGGATATTAAAAAACAAATCGGAATCTACGCCACTTCTATGACCGATTTATTTCAGAAAGGACATACACTCGAACAAATGATTTTATCCGGTTTCTTTGATTCTATCGGACTTTATACAGAACCAACCACACATCAGCAACAAATTGTATCACAATGGCTTGAAGTTATCCAAATGGTGCAATTACGTAAAAAACGTTTTATTGATCTTTCTATTGGCCAGCAAAGAGTCGCACTTATTGTTCGCGCTGTTTTAAAACATCCGCCATTATTAATTCTTGACGAACCTGTAGAAGGTCTCGATGATGAAAATGTAGATTTGGTCATTCAGCTTATCAACACTATAAAACAGGAAACCAACGTTTCTATTTTGTACGTATCGCATCGTATTGAAGCCGGCCTCGCTCCTACTTCGGTTTTTGAACTTGTTCCAACCCCAACAGGCTCAATCGGAAAAATAAATATCACTCAGAATTAAATTAATGAAAACAAAAATTACTGCAATTTTGCTTTTGCAATTGTTGCTTATCTCATGCTCCGGCACTATTTCAACATTAAAAAAAGAATATACTTTTAATACCTCTTCTTCCTTAAAATCCAACTGGAATTTTAATCCAAAAGAGTGGACTTTAGAAAAAGACACCCTTACAGGAACCGGAGGACCAATGCATTGGGGCGTTATAGAATCAAAAAAACAACTTCCCGAAAACTACGAAATCAACTTTAGAGTAAATATGACTAAAGAATCATTGTTTGAAATAATGCTAAACTTAGACAAGGAAAAATACATTAGAACCTATTTGTATCAAATCGATCAGAATATCGTGATTGGAAATGGTGTTTACCACAAAAACAGCGATGAATACGGAAAACGAGGCGGAAAAAGCTTATTTACCAAACCAATACAACTTCAAAACAACAACTGGTATTCGGTAAAAATTAAAGTACAAAACAACCATTTAGTCTTTTCTGTTGATGACGAAACTTCGCTAGAATGCTCATTAGAAAAAAGCAATTTAAGCTTAAAAGGAAAATTAGGTTTTATCACCAACGGCGAAGTCAAAATAACCGATCTAACCATTAAGACATTGTAAAAAAGTATAAACATTAAGGCATTAAGTTATTTAAGCCTTAAAACGTATTTTTACTATTAAGTCCAAAGGTCATAAATAAAAAAAGCTCCCATCAGGAGCTTTTTTAATATGCAGTAAAAATTATCTAATTATCAAATTGACACATTATCTAATTCAATTCTCCTCTTCTTCAACATTATGCGACTTCACATAAGTACGCCACTTTTCAATACAATCCTGAAAATCCTGAGGCAATTCTGTATCAAAACGCATTAATTCACCTGTATTTGGATGTACAAAACCAAGCGTTTTAGCATGCAACGCCTGACGTGGTAATGCTTTGAAACAATTCTCGATAAACTGTTTGTATTTAGTAAAGGTCGTTCCTTTCAAAATCAAATGTCCGCCGTAACGTTCATCATTAAATAGCGGATGCCCAATATGTTTCATATGCGCACGAATCTGGTGTGTTCTGCCCGTTTCCAGCTTACAGGAAATCAAAGTCACATAACCAAAACGCTCCAAAACCTTATAATGCGTAATAGCAGGTTTACCAATCTCAGGATCGGCAAAAACAGCCATTTGCATACGGTCTTTTAAATGTCTTGCCAGGTTTCCTTCAATCGTACCGCTGTCTTCTGTAAAATTTCCCCACGCAAGCGCAATATATTCACGCTCTGTAGTTTTAGCTTCAAATTGTTTTGCCAAATGCGTCATTGCCGCTTCTGTCTTTGCCACAACCAAAAGTCCCGAAGTATCCTTATCAATTCTGTGAACCAATCCCGGACGCTCACTGCTATTCATTGGCAAATTATCAAAATGATGCGCCAAAGCATTCACCAAAGTCCCGGTATAATTTCCGTGACCAGGATGCACCACCATTCCTGGCTCTTTATTGATTAACAAAAAGGCATCATCTTCATAAACAATATTAATCGGAAGATCTTCCGGCAGAATATGATTTTCGTATGGAGGATGCGATAACATAACCGTTATTACATCAAAAGGTTTTACCTTGTAATTTGATTTTACCGGAATATCATTTACAAAAATATTACCTTCAGTTGCAGCGTTCTGAATTTTGTTACGCGTAGCATTCTGAATCAAATTCATTAAGTATTTGTCAATACGCAAAAACGCCTGACCTTTAGGGACATCAAATCTGTAATGTTCGAATAATTCGTCTTCCAGATCTATGTTTTCTTCAATATTATTGTTCATCTTTTGGGGTTTCTACAGGCTCCGTTGCAGTACTGTCTGCCTGGCTATCATCTACATAACTCGCTTTTCCGTCACCTAAAACCAAATCGATTTTAGACGCCTTAAGTACGCGGTCTCCTACTTTTAAATTTCTTCCTTTATAACGCATTTCCAAAACCATATCTTTTCCAAGATTCGGAATATAAGTAATCGTTCCCGCTTCAAGACCTAAAGCCTTCAACGTTGGAACCGCTTCACGATATGTTTTCTCAATTAAATCAGGAATTTTTACAGATGAAAAACCTGATGCATTAATTTTAATATATATTTTTCGACCTACTTTTACTTTCGTTCCCGGCAACGGATCTTGCTCAACAACACTGTATTTCGGAAATTCACTTCGGTAATCAACACTATCCAAAAGTACATAATCTAAATCCAGCTCGTCCAGTTTTTCCTCTACTTGCTCCTCTGTCAGTTTAGACAAATTCGGAACCGCAATTTCATTTCCGTGATCAGTTGTAAAAGTCAACCAATGCATAAACAAATAACCCAAAACCGCAATAATAGCAACCGCACTCAATACTTGTAAAAAAAACACCCGGCTAGTTAAATACTTACGTAAACTCATAAATTTATTTTTAGTTGACGCAAAGATAAAGCTATTTCGTTTCAAAAAAAATGATAATTTTGTTTTAGACAAGAAAGCCTTTAGATTGCCTTGAAATTTGGATTTTTTAAGATTTTAAATTCTAATTTTCAGGAGCTGTTTCCTGCTGTCCGCTGTATCTTTTGCGTCTCGTTAGAAAAAAAACGAGACACAAAAGGATGCCGCTCCCATCAGGGCTGGGGCACTCGGTTTCATAAAAAGTCATTAAAAAACATATACTCAATAAAAAGTTTCAACATTTCAAAAATGAATTTACGATTCACAACAACCTGAAACTTGAAACAAATTAAAACCTGAAACAAAAACATGAAAAACATTGCCATCATCATGGGCGGATATTCAAGTGAATATAAAATTTCGCTTATTAGCGGAAACGTCGTTCATCAATATCTTGACAAAACAAAATACAACGGATTCCGTATTCATATTTTCAAAGAAAAATGGGTATATGTAGACGAAAACGATGCTGAATACGCTATCGATAAAAACGACTTCTCAGTAACTGTAAACAACCAAAAAATCACATTTGACTGTGTATTCAATGCCATTCACGGAACTCCCGGAGAAGACGGATTAATGCAGGCATATTTTGAGTTATTAGGTATTCCGCAATCATCTTGCGACTATTACCAATCGGCTTTAACATTCAATAAAAGAGATTTATTATCAGTTTTAAAACCATACGGAATCAAAACGGCAATCTCTTATTACCTAAACAAAGGTGACGTTATCAATACTGCAGAAATTGTAAAAAAAGTGGGATTGCCATGTTTCGTAAAACCAAACAAAGCAGGATCAAGCTTCGGAATCTCAAAAGTAAAAACAGAAGCAGAACTTCCAATTGCAATTGAAGTAGCCTACAAAGAAGATAACGAAATCATCATAGAAAGTTTCCTTGACGGAACCGAAGTTTCTGTTGGTGTAATCAATTGGAGAGGCGAAATTAAAGTATTGCCAATTACAGAAATTGTATCCGACAATGATTTCTTTGATTACGAAGCTAAATACGAAGGAAAATCACAAGAAATTACTCCGGCGAGAGTTTCAGATGAACTAACACATAAAGTAAGCGAAGTAGCCAAACGTGCCTACGAAGTTTTAAAAATGAAAGGATTCTCACGAAGCGAATTCATTATCGTAGACAACGAACCCTACATGCTTGAAATGAATACGATTCCGGGTTTAACAACCGAAAGTTTAATTCCGCAACAAGCAAGAGCAGCAGGAATTTCTCTGGAAGAATTATTTACAAATGCAATTGAGTTAGCGCTTGCTTAAAAAAGATACTAAGGTTCTGAGATTCTATCCCGATAGCTATCGGGATCAGAACCTTATTTTTTATACAGTTTGTCAGACTGAGCGAAGTCGAAGCCACACAAAGTAAAAAAAAAAACTTGTCGTTCTAAATTTCCCATTCTACAAAACTTAGAATCTCAGAACCTTAGAACCTCAGAACCTCAGAAAAAAAATGCGAAAAGCCATATTCCCTGGATCATTTGACCCAATTACATTAGGACACGAAGATATTATCAAAAGAGGAATTCCTTTGTTTGATGAAATCGTAATTGCCATTGGTGTCAATGCCGAAAAAAAATACATGTTTTCACTGGAAGAAAGAAAACGCTTTATTGAAGAAACCTTTAAAGACGAACCAAAAGTTTCGGTTATCACTTATGAAGGACTGACAATAGATTTAGCAAAAAAACTAGAAGCCAATTTCATTTTAAGAGGTTTGCGCAACCCAGCCGATTTCGAATTTGAAAAAGCCATTGCACATACCAACAGAAAACTTTCTAAAATAGAGACCGTATTTTTATTAACAGCAGCAAGTACCTCATTTATCAGTTCGAGCATTGTGCGCGATGTATTGCGTCATGGCGGCGAATATGAAATGTTGGTTCCGGATGCTGTTAGGGTTAAGAAATAAAACATATAAATAATACAATTCGTACATTTGTAAAAAAAAAGACATGAGAAAATTTTTTATTGTATTAACACTTATTTTTATTAATCATAATTTATCATCACAAAGAGTTGTTGCTACAGTTAACAGCGGATCGCATTTAATTTTAACAACAGATTGGTCAAAATTTAGTACTAAAAACATAGTCGTCGAAAAAACAGACAGAACAAAAAGTAAAACCTACTACGTTTCAACATTTAGACCTACAAATCCAAATGCGATGTTTGTAGAAGGCATTGATCAGGATTTTGCTCAGGGAACTACGGTTAACGTATATGTTTTAAAACCAAAAATAAATGGAATTACATCTAATCAAGTACAAGCTACAATAGGTGATGGGGACCATTTATTAAAAACAATTGATTGGTTTGCTTATAGCAATAAAAGTATACTTGTCGAGGAAACAAATGGGATGAATCAAAATATCTATCAATATTCAACAAATAGAAATTTTAATCCTAATGCAATGGTAGTCCCAAACATAGCTAATGATTACCCGCAAGGAACGACTGTAAATGCTTATATAATTGAAGATCTAAACTTTTCAAACAACAATATAGGAATTGGAACTACTACACCATCTTATAAACTTGATGTTTGCGGAACAATTAGGGCAAAAGAAATAAAAGTAGATTTATTGGGAGGATGTGATTTTGTTTTTGAAAAAGATTACAAATTAATTCCATTAGATGATCTTGAAACCTATGTCAATACAAATAAACATCTTCCTGAAATTGCATCAGAAAAAGAAATGATTGAAAATGGACTTAACATGAAAGATTTTCAACTAAAATTGCTTCAAAAAATAGAAGAGTTAACCCTTTACACAATAGAACAAAATAAAGAAATCAAAAATCTAAAAAAGAAGGTTACAAAATTAGAATCAAGATCTAAAAAATAAAAGTTTAAAATTTTAGATAACAATATCACAAACTTGCAAATCGCTTTAATTATAAGTAATTTCGCATTTTTAAAATAAACAAGAAATAATGAGCATCGAGAGAGAATTAAACAAACGTAGCGGATCAAAATGTGAACTTTGTGGCGCTGAAGAGAACTTAAAAGTATATCAAGTACTGCCAACTCAAAAAGGCGGACTTGACGAAAGTATATTAGCTTGTAATACTTGTATTGACCAAATTGAAAACCCTGATAATGTCGATTTAAATCACTGGAGATGCCTAAACGACAGCATGTGGAATGAGAACGTTGCCGTACAGGTTGTAGCATGGAGAATGTTAAGCCGTATGCGCGCTGCAGGATGGCCACAGGAATTGTTAGACATGATGTATCTTGACGAAGACACTCTGGCATGGGCTCAAGCAACCGGCGAAGGTGAAGACGACGAAAACAAATTGGTTCACCGTGACAGCAACGGTGTAATTTTACAACACGGAGATTCTGTAGTTCTTATCAAAGATCTTAAAGTAAAAGGATCAAGCATGGTTGCAAAACAAGGAACTGCCGTAAGAAACATTCGCTTAGATCACGAAAATGCCGAATACATTGAAGGAAAAGTAGACGGACAACAAATTGTGATTATTACACAATACGTGAAGAAAATATAGGTTTTTTTTTTAAAGGTGCTAAGGTGCTAAGTTACTGAGATTCTAAGTTTTTTCCTTTAACTTTTTAATAACCTTAAATGAAAAAAAAATATACAAAGTTCGCAAAGTTTAAAAACAAAGCTTTGCGAACTTTGTACTTTTAAAGCCTTCATAAAAAAACTTAGCGTGCTTTGCGGTTAAATCAACAGCATTCAAACCTGAAACATAAAAAAAGCTGTTCTAATCGAACAGCTTTTTTGTTATGATAAACAAAGGCAAAAAACTTTGTCCCTTTGTTTCTATGAGGCTTTGAACCTTAAAAAAAATTACTTTTGAAATAATTTGTTGATTTGATCTTTTACAAAAGGCTCAGATACACTACTTGTTGCAGAAGCAGCTTCTTTGCTTGAAACCATAAATTGTACTGTAGCTTTGTCCGGAACAACGCTTCCTGTGTAATGCAACCAAATGTAATTGTTAGGTAATTCCAATTTGATGTCATACAAAGGGCTCGCACCGAAACCATTCATGATAATGCTGTAAAGACTCGCATAATCATTGTTGATATTCTTAAATGAAAATTTTCTCAAAGGTGAAGAATCGTCATCATTTTGAATACTAGTATAGTATACAGTATATTCGTCTCCAATTTTTTGAATGTAATTATTGTTTACTTTTCCTAATTTCTCAACAGGAACTGTTTCTAAAACTTTGATTTGCGCAAAAGAAACAAAACTAAACAACAAAACGGCAATGGTAATAAACTTTTTCATAATGGATTTGGGGTTTACATTTTTACTGCCACAAAAAAACACAGAATTTATGAAAAAACACCTATCAAATCGTTATTTTTTTAACACAAAATTGTAAAACTAAATTCCATTTCCACAAAAACCTGATAAACAAACAAATAGACCAACAATTACTCAGTTTGTCAAATTTTCCTCAAACTAGTACTTTTTGTTTTTCTCCTCTTCTTTTTTTACCACATTTCGGGCAACTTCAATCTTAAACTTTTTGCCCTTCATTTTTTCATCCTTTACTGCCGTAAGTAAATCTTTTACCTTATTAAATTTTACTGCAGCAAACGAAACGAAATCTTTTACTTCAATCAATCCTAAATCGTCTTTCTCCAGCTTTCCCTTTTGAGAAAAGAAACCAACAATATCAAATTTATTCAGTTTTGTTTTCTTTCCACCACTGATGTAGATTGTTTGAAAATGAGGAGGTTTTGGCAAAGAAACATTTCCATCAACATTCAAAACTGACATTTCATAATCAATATAATCCAGCTTTTTCTCGCTTTCGTGAATAATCACATAAGCCGTTCCTGTTGACTGCATACGAGCTGTACGCCCGTTTCTATGTGTGAATTCGTCCTCTTTTAAAGGCAAATGATAATGAATAACGTGTTTCATTTCGGGAATATCCAAACCTCTTGCCGCCAAATCGGTAGTAACCAGATAACTGATACTTCCGTTTCTAAACTGAATCAAGGCACGCTCACGCTCATCCTGATCCATTCCGCCGTGATAGTAAACCGAATAAATTCCTTTTTCGTTTAAAGTATCGCTAATACGTTCTGCGGCATCTCTGTGATTACAAAATATAATAGCCGATTCTGATTTTAAAGAACAAATCAAATTAAACAGACTTTCTAATTTATCTTTCGCAGGCGAAACCACCATTTTCATCGAAAGATTAGCTTTCTCCTCCTCTTCCGGAATAAAATCTAAAACCGTCGGATTTACAACGCGTGTGTATTTTGGAATCTCAATATCTGAAGTTGCCGAAACCAACACTCTTTTATTCACCTTTGGCAATCTGGCAATAATAAAAGACATTTGCTCGTGAAACCCTAATTGCAAAGATTTATCAAACTCGTCCAGAATTAACGTCTGGATTTTATCTGTCCTAAAAGTTTCTCTGTCAATATGATCCGCAATTCTCCCAGGTGTTCCAATTAAAACCGCTGGCGGATTGCTTAAATTCTTGATTTCAGTATCTATTGAATGTCCACCGTAGCAGATATTTACTTTGTACTGCGTTCCCATTTTTTTCCAAACCTGCTCGATTTGCAATCCAAGTTCGCGTGACGGAACCAAAATCAAACATTGCACCGATAAGATTTCTGGTTGCAATAATTCTAAAACTGGCAGCAAAAAAGCCAGTGTTTTTCCTGATCCTGTTGGAGAAAGCAATAAAGTATTGTTTTCGTTTAAAATAGCGTCCTGCGCCATTTCCTGCATTTCGTTTAGGCTTTCTATACCTAAATTCGAAAGTATATTGTTGGAATGGTGTTTTTTCATGCTGCAAAAGTACTTAAAAGGTTTCAAGTTTCAGGTTTTCTTTGTTTCAAGTTGTTTAACAGTAAAAATTTAGTCTCTCGCAAATTTGGCAGATTGAGCAGATTGAGCAGATTAATTTCAAATCATTAAAATAAAAATCCAAAAAATCTGCTAAATCGGCGAGAGAATAAATAACCACAAAGTACATCAAGCTGAAACTTTAAACCTGAAACAAAAAACCTATATTTGATTCCTATTAAAACCCAAACCATGAAACTTTTTACCCTTTTCATTTCACTATTCACCATCACGCTTTTTGCGCAGAACAATAAAAAATACGATACGTTTTTTGAGAAAGGAAACGGAAATCAATCCGCTTCGTATGCCGAAACGATTGCTTATTTTAAAATGTTGACTGCAGATTTCCCAACGATTCAGATGAAAGAAATGGGATTAACAGATTCCGGTGAACCTTTGCACATGATTACGTTTAATCCTGATAAGGAATTTGATTTTGATAAAATCCAGAAAACCAAAGCGGTTCTTTTTGTAAATAACGGAATCCATGCCGGAGAACCGGACGGAATTGATGCAACAATGCAATTTTACAGAGATTTAGCTACTGGAAAACTGAAAGCACCAAAAAACACCGTTTTGGTTTGTATTCCGGTTTATAATATTGGCGGAGCTTTGAACCGAAATTCGACAACACGCGCCAATCAGGACGGACCGGAAGTTTACGGGTTTAGAGGAAATGCAAGAAACTACGATCTGAATCGTGATTTAATGAAATCCGATACCAGAAATACGAAAAGTTTTGTAGAAATTTTCCAGAAAATAAATGCTGATGTCTTTATTGACAATCACGTAAGTAATGGTTCTGATTATCAATACAAACTAACGTATATCATGACGCAACACAACAAACTAGGAAAGGTTTTAGGCGATTTTATGAATAACGAAATGATGCCGGCTTTGGTGAAAGATTTACAGCAAAAGAAAATAGAAATGACACCTTATGTCGATTCGTTTAAAGATACGCCGGACAAAGGTTTTGGTCAGTTTGTAGATAGTCCGCGATATACTACGGGTTATACTTCGTTGTTTAATACGATTGGTTTTGTGGTCGAAACACACATGCTGAAAAAATATGCCGAACGCGTAAAAATGACTTACGAATACATGAAAACTACTTTGGATTTTACTAATGCTAATTACCAAAAAATCAAAGAACTCCGCGTAAAGAATTTAGAGCAATATCAGCCTAAAAAATCGTATACCTTAAAATGGGAAATGGACAGCACTAAAACGACCAAATTTTCTTTTCTGGGTTACGAAGCGGGTTACAAGAAAAGCGAAGCTACAACAGGCGATCGCTTGTATTACGACCGAAGTAAACCGTACAAAAAAGATGTTCCGTATATTAAAGAATTCAAATCGCAGAAAGAAGTTGTTATTCCGTCTGCTTATATCATTCCGGGCGGATATTGGAATATTATAGATCTTTTAAAGAACAATAACATAAGTTATTCTGCGCTTAAAAACGACACGATTATAGAAGTTGAAAGCTACCGAATTGCCGATTTTAAAACGGTTACGTCTGCCTACGAAGGTCATTACCCGCACCGAAATACAACCGTAACTTCTAAAATGGTTAAAATGGCTTTCGCAAAAGGTGATTACATGGTTCAAACAAATCAAAAAGGCGTGAAATATCTACTTGAAGCTTTTGAACCCGAAGGCGTTGATTCGTTTTTTAACTGGAATTTCTTCGATCCGATTTTACAGCAAAAAGAACATTACTCAGAATATATTTTTGAAGATACTGCAGCACAGCTTTTAAAAGATAATCCTGCGCTTAAAGCTGAATTAGAATCTAAAAAACAAAACGACCGCGAATTTGCGAAAAATGCTGAAGCACAATTGGACTGGATTTACAAACATTCGGTTTATTATGAAAAGGCACATATGCAGTATCCTGTTTATCGTTTGCTATAGTTTTTTTTTTAACGCAAAGTTCGCTAAGATTTTTTTCTTGGGATTGTGTTTGGTTTGCGATAAGAACGCAAAGCTTTATGTGTAGAACTTTGTCAAAGTTTGAAACTTTGACAAAGGTTTCTTCAAAGGTTTTAGCACAAAGTGTGTCAGAAAATGACAAAATACCCATAAATTTTTTATAATCTAAAACAAATGACATACAAACTCTTTCTCGATGATATTAGAGATGTAAATATGGTTTACAAAAAACTAACAAATGATGATTTTGTAGTAGTTAGAAATTTCCATGATTTTAAGAAAGTAATTCTCGAAAATGGACTGCCGGAATTAATTAGCTTTGATAATGATTTAGGACTTGATGAAAATGATATAATTGCCGAAGATGGTTACGCATGTGCAAAATGGCTAGTTTATGATTCTGGATTAGATTTACAGAATTTAAAATTCAATGTACATTCTGCAAATCCTGTTGCAAGTCAGCAAATTCAGGGTTTGCTTGATAATTATATAAAACATTTGAAATCTCAATAAAGTATATTTGCAATCTCCAATGAAAGCAGTTATGTAAATAATGATTGCTTTACTTTGCGGGCACGGATTGTAAATCCGCGCTATCGTTTTTTTTTTAACGCAAAGTATACAAAGTTTTTTTTCTTGGGATTGTGTTTAGTTTGCTATAAAGTTCGCAAAGCTTTACGTGTAGACCTTTGTCAAAGTTTGAAACTTTGACAAAGGTTTCCTCAAAGGTTTTAGCACAAAGTCTGTCATTTCGACTGAAAGGAGAAATCGCACCCGTAACTCGACAAAGATTGGCGATATTCTGTGCGGAATTTCTAGTGTGATTTCTCCTTACGTCGAAATGACAAAATATTCAATAAATCCCCGTTACCGCAGAGAAAACCTACGCACCAGCAAAGTATTAATAACAGTATTTCATATTCCGTAGGAATATCTGCTCGGTAGAAAAAAAATAGAAAGGTTGCAGATTGTGTCCTGTAGGGACACCTGTTTTTTTTACGGAAATAAATATCTTGATTATTAATCAAACGTTCCTACAGAACGTAAAACCGCAATTCAAATTTTGGGCTACCGGGCAGATATTCCTACGGAATATTTTTCTGACATTAAAAAAAGCCTAATAAACGTTACCGTTTGTTAGGCTTTTTGATTGTGAAAAAGAATAAACTACTTATCCTTTAATATTTTTTCCAGAAACTCAACTTTCTCTTTTTCTGATTGAAGCAAACGTTCGTAAAGTTGTTTATTTTCTTCATAAGACTCAATTAGCTTATCTAATGGATTGAAAGTGCAATGATTATTAAATGTTCCTGCACTATTATCTGTGAAACTATTAAAATAATTAATTGCAGCTTCGTCTGAAAAGTTTTTCAGGGCTTCAACACTTACTCCTAAAGCTTTTGCAATAGCAGCCAGTCTTTCATCATCAATTTCTTCACTATTTTCCATAGCAGATATTGTTTGTTGGCTGGTTCCTAAAGCTTGTGCCAAGGCTTCCTGTTTCATGTCTCTAAGTTCACGAATTCGGCTGATTTTTCGCCCTATATGGTTTGGTTTTGATGTTGTGCTCATAATTCAAAGATAATATTAAGGGTAATAACAAACAATAGGTAAAAAACAAATTTACATTGGTACGAAACAATCAAAATGATTTATATCAAAAATATACTTTACTTTCTACTTATAAACAAAAGTACGATTTTTGAGACACGAAATTGTTGAATAGAAAAATCGTATTCAATCAAAACACTTGATAGCCAATTAATATTTTTCTTACTTCTCATAAAAACTATATATTTGAAATAATATTATATTCATTAACAATCATAAAGTCATCAAGAAATGGGAATATTTGATAATATCTTCAAAAAGAAAGAAGAAAAAGCTTCTTCAACAAATACTCAAAACAATCCAACTATCAGTTTTGATTCTGAAAATGATTTTTTAGAAAAATTTGGAGCATTAGCTTTAGAGAAGCAACGAAATCTTTATAATGAAACTGGCGGACTTTCCTGGAATGTTGATATGGATAAAGAAGAAATATCATTTGGAGATCATCTAACGTTTCCTATGCAGGTTTTGGGTTCATTTTCGCATTCTTCAGAAACATGGCTTTGGATCTGGGAAAATAAAGCGGGCGGATATGCTGAATCTGTTATGAAACAAGCTCTTTTATTAAAAAAGTATGGAGAAGAACACAACATCAGTTTATTGTCTGTTGGGCAATTTGATGCTGTAAATAATGATCTACATTTAATAGGAATGATTGCTACTGAAATGTTTAATGCAAGTGGTTATTATCTTGGAAATTATGGTCAGGGAACAATGGTTGTAACAATCAAATCTGATATAATAGATAAATCTGAAAGCGAGGAATTGTCAAGAATTTTAACTGTTTTTCCGGAATTGATTTCGACGTTTGAAATTGTAAACCACAAAAATGCTTTTACAAATTATCTTTCTCAAAAAGGTTATGAATTAACTGTAAATGGAAATGAAATTAAAGCAGAAAAGAATGATAATGTGATTAATGCTGTTTTTAATGAAAACAATCTTTTAATAAAATTAAATGGTGATTCTTAAATTTTTCGTCAAGAGAAAAGAATCCTGAAACAAATTAATTTCTCGCACAGCTGCGTGAGGGATAGAGGCAGGCTACCGAAGTAGCGCCAAAAGCCCGACAGCAATAAAAAAAAGACCCAATGAACGCAAAGTTGATTGGGTCTTTTTTTTATTGGTGGCACGCCCTGATTTTTACAATCGTTATTGGCTGTTTTCGTCTTTTATTCCTTTTAGGAGTGCGTAAATTGCCATTGAATGTCCCTGACCTAAGTCAAAATCTGTTTTTAGCCAGTTTACAATATCTCCGGCTTTTACATCGGGTTTTAATTCTCCGTTTAGTGTAAAGCTTTTTTGTTCTGCCAAAGTTCGAAATTCAGCCGGACCGTTGCCGGTTTTTTCTTTAATTGTCTTTAAATATCCTTGAAATGACATATAACTATGTATTTAGTGGTTAATAACATAGTTACGAAAATACGAATTAACTTATAAATTACAATGTTAAACTTTTAAATTCCAAATCTAAAATCCCAAATTCCAATTAGTTGCCTATTTGCTATCTTTTAATTTTAAATATAAAATTCCAATTCTGAAAGCTGTTGAGGTAAATTCAAAATTCCAATTGGTGGAAATAATTTAAATTTTACTTTAAAATTACTTTGTTTTTGGACTTTTTAATATCGGATTTACTTCTTCTTCAAACAATAATTTAATATTCTCGTACGAGTTTGTAAGGGCTTCTTTGATTTGTTCTGGGTTTAGCCAGGCTACTTTTTCGATTCCTTCTTCGATTTGTCCTTGCGGAGTTCCCTCAAAATCGGAATGCATTTCGAACCAATGCGTGATTTTGAGCTTGTATTTTCCGTTGCGTTTGAAGATATGGTAGGTTTTCTGTAATTTACTGACAATACGAAGCTGGTTTACACCGGTTTCTTCTTCGACTTCGCGCATGGCTGTGGCTTCAATGTCCTCGCCTTTCTCGATCCCGCCTTTTGGTAAGTCCCATTTTCCGTTTCTAAAAATAAATAAGACTTCGCCTTTCTTATTGTATACAAAACCTCCGCCGGCTTTTTGTACCGGAATTTTGGCTTTAAGGGTTTTCATTATCTCACTTTCGTCAGGATGATAAAGAATAGCTTTTTGAATTTTATTTTGAAAAATTTTCACTATAAGCTGTTCGATATCAATACTTTCTAACAAGAACAATTGAAAATCTGTTTCGCGTGAGATTTCATTTGTCAAAAAAAGTGGTTTGTCGTTCACAAAAACTTTATACATTTGTACTATGATTTTTAATAAAGATACTGCCGAAAAAACAGCCGAATTGCTTTTGCAAATAAATGCAATTAAATTGAATCCCGAAAATCCTTTTACATGGGCTTCTGGTTGGAAATCCCCTATTTACTGTGATAATAGGTTAATTCTTTCATTTCCGAGCATCAGAAATTATGTTCGCGACGAGTTTGCAAAGAATATTGAAAAACAATTTGGGAAACCTGATGTAATCGCCGGTGTCGCTACAGGTGCGATTGGTGTTGGTATTCTTGTTGCCGAAAGTCTTGGATTGCCGTTTGTATATGTGCGTCCGGAGGCTAAAAAGCACGGAAGACAAAATCAGGTGGAAGGTTTTTTGCAAAAAGGACAAAATGTTGTTGTGGTTGAAGATTTAATTAGTACCGGAAACAGCAGTTTGATGGCTGTTGAAGCTTTACGCAACGAAGGTGCCAATATTAAAGGTATGGCAGCGATTTTTACTTACGGTTTTAATGTTGCAGAAGAAAACTTTAAAAACGCTAATATCGAGTTATATACTCTAAGCAACTACGAAAATCTATTGGATTTAGCGGTTCAGAAACAATATATTACCGAAGATCAACAGTCTACCCTACTTGAATGGAACGAGAGTCCATCGACTTGGGGACAGGAATAGATTTTAGCCCCGATAGCTATCGGGATAGATTTTAGATTTTCTTAAAAAATCCCTTCGCTCTTTTTTTTTGGAATTTGGGATTTAAAAATTGGAATTTATTCTTATTTACGAATTAAGTAAAAAAAAAAAACAAAATATAACAAATATGAACTTAGAAAGTCCAAAAGTTACTGTTCAGAAATCGGCTCAGGATTTATTTACTGAATTGAGCGATGTAAAGAATTTTGAAAAATTAATGCCGGATAATATCGCTAAATTTGAAGTGATTGGCGAAGACGCTTTTATTTTTGGATTGAAAGGTATGCCGGAAATCAAATTAAAAATGAAAGATAAAGTAGCGCCAAACAAAATTGTTTTGGGTGCTGCAAGTGATAAACTTCCGTTTACTTTAGTTTCGAATATTGATAGTATTTCTGATTCAGAAAGTGCTGTTCAATTAGTATTCGATGGTGAGTTTAATGCGATGATGGGAATGATGATTAAAGGTCCAATCACAAAGTTTATTGAAACTCTTGCAAACAACATGAACAAACTTTAATAATGGTAAATTATTAATTGTGAATTATAAAGGAAAGCCTGATCTCAATGATTAGGCTTTTTTTTGCCACAGATTAAAAGGTTTAAAATGATTTTTTTAAGCAGATTTTTACTTTTAAAACCTTTGCCCCTTTGCAACTATGAACCTTTGAACCTTTAAAAAAAAACCTTTGTCCCTTTGCAACTCTGAACCTTTGAACCTAAGAAAAAAACCTTAGCACCTCAGAACCTTAGCATCTTAGAACCTTAAAATTTATGTCACGCAGATTTTTATTGATTTAAGCAGATTTTCTCGTTAGAAAAAACCTTTGTCCCTTTGTAACTATGAACCTTTGAACCTAAGAAAAAAACCTTAGCATCTTAGCGCCTCAGAACCTTAGCATCTTAAAAAAACAATTCAGACGCAAAAAAACACACTTCAGAAACAAAAATTATTCATTGCTGAAATTTTGACGGAAGTTTGAATCATCAAACTAAAACATATCAAAATGGAACCAGCTATTAAGATTTTAATTTACATTCACGCCTTTTTTGGAGGAATCGGGTTAATTACAGGAATTGGAAGTATCATCGTTAAAAAAGGCGGTAAATTGCATAAAAGAATGGGAAAACTATTCTCTATCGGGATGTTGACCAGTTCGCTAATTTCGCTTCCTATTTCCTGGATGCCAAATCATCAGAATGTATTTTTATTTCTAATTGGCTTGTTTACCATTTATCTTGTGATTTCAGGAAACAGAGCATTGAGCTTTAAACACAAACCTAAAGCTGATTTACTTGATAAAATAATTTCTGGAAGTATGTTGTTCTTTTCTGTTATAATGATTTTACTGGGGCTTTACTGTCAGTTAAACAGTATTGCAAACGGAATATTATTCCTTTTCTTTGGTGGATTTGGGTTTTATATGACTTTTAAGGATTTTGTATTCTTCAAAAACTTTTCTGAAACCAATCGAAACTGGCTTTCAAAACATATCGGCAAAATGGTGGGTGCATTAATCGCTTCTATTACAGCTTATATTGTTGCCGGATTAGGAATCGGAAGTTTAATTGCCTGGATAATGCCTTCTATTTTAGGAACATTCTACATTATTTACTGGAATAGAAAAATTGCTCCTAAAGCGGTATTGAAAGCTTAATTGGCACACGGATTTTACGGATTGAACGGGTTTTCACTGTTTTATTAAAAATAAAAGGCGTAAAAAAAACTTTGCTTTTTTTACGCCTTTTACCTCAAAGTAGAAAACCTTTGACCCTCTGAACCTCTGCCCCTCTGAGCCTTTAATAAAGCATCTGAATCTCCTTTATATCAAATTCCGCAACAGAATCATCTTCCAATAAAACCTGCAATTTTCCTACTGAAGAAACGCCCTGAATGATTCCCATAAACTTTTTGTCTTCGGGATTTTTAAACGGCATTGGAACTCCTTTTCGGAATAGAGAATTGAAATAATCATTCCAAAAATTGGTCTTACTGTTTTCCCAAAATTCGATTTTCTCTTTTATTTTTTTAACAATTAAAACCACGATAGCTTCCTTATCAAATGTCTTTCCGGCAATGACTGCCAATGAAGAAGCATTTGGCAATTCGGTAAAATTAGTCTGATTGACATTCAGTCCAATTCCGACAACTGACACGATCCTGCCATCGCTTTTGAGGGTATTTTCTATCAATATGCCACCAATCTTTTTATTGTATGACATAATGTCGTTAGGCCATTTTATACTTAAATCAGGAATATTTAATGTTTTTAAAACTTCAATTACTGATAATGAAACAATAAGACTTAAATTAAAAACCTGTTCATTGCTAATTATAAAATCCTTTACCAAGGCACTCATAATTAAGTTTTTACCAGCCTCAGTCTGCCATTTGGCTCCCATTTGCCCTTTTCCTTTTGTCTGATTTTCAGCAGTTACCACAGTAAAATTATCAAGTTCATCCTTGCTTGACAATGCCTTTAAGAAGTCATTTGTAGAATCTATGGCATCGAGTTTGATTAGTTTCATTCAGGTAATTTAAATTAACTTAATTTAATATTTTGTTAAGGTTCAAAAATAATCACAAAATTTGGTAACTTTACAAATTCATAAAAATAATTCATGGCGAAAAAGACTATTAATAATGATGTTCTATTGGCGAACATAATCAAAGGGATTGAAGAAGTAAAAGGAAATGATATCGATATTCTTGACTTAAGAGAAATAGACACGGCAGTTTGTGACTATTTTGTCATTTGCAACGGAAGCTCTAACACCCAAGTTAACGCCATTGTAAACTCAATTCAAAAAACAGTATCTAAAGACTTAAAAGATAAGCCTTGGCACGTAGAAGGAACCGATAATGCAGAATGGGTTCTAATGGACTATGTGCATATTGTGGTACATGTTTTCCAGAAACACATTCGTGAATACTATAATATCGAGAGCCTTTGGGGTGATGCCAAAATAACTACAATCGAAAACAAATACTAAAGAAAATTTTTTCTAATGGCTAAAGATAATAATCCAAATCCGAGTAAATTTAAAATAAGTCCTTGGTTAATATATACCGCAATACTTTTAGTTTTTTTATTTATAAGTTTTGCAACCGGAGGATCTAACTTAAGCGAACCTGCTCAATTAACTTCTTCTAAGTTCAATACTTTATTAGAAAAAGGACAAATTGAAAAAGTAATCGTTTATAATAAAGCTGAAGCTGAAGTTTACTTGACTGCTGCTGCTCTTAAAGATGCAGCAAACAAAAAAGTTGCAAAAGATATTTTTGAAAGACCAAACAAAGGTCCTCACTATACTTTAGAAATTGGTAACGACCAAATTTTTCAGACAAAACTGGAAAAAGCAGTTGGTGAAGGAAAATTAAAAGATTTTAATTTCCTGCAAAAAAACAATTGGAGCGACATCTTAATCAGTTTACTTCCAATTATCATCATTATTGGTGTATGGATTTTCATTATGCGTAAAATGTCAGGTGGCGCAGGTGGCGGTGGCGGACAAATTTTTAACATTGGAAAATCGAAAGCTAAACTTTTTGATGAGAAAACAGATATCAAAACAACTTTTAAAGATGTTGCAGGTTTAGAAGGTGCTAAAGAAGAAATACAAGAAATTGTAGAATTCCTTAAAAACCCTGAAAAATATACTAACCTTGGAGGTAAAATTCCGAAAGGAGCTTTACTTGTAGGACCTCCGGGAACTGGTAAAACGTTACTTGCAAAAGCCGTAGCCGGTGAAGCTCAGGTTCCTTTCTTCTCTTTATCAGGTTCTGATTTTGTTGAAATGTTTGTAGGTGTTGGTGCTTCTCGTGTACGTGACTTATTTAAACAAGCAAAAGAAAAATCTCCTGCTATCATTTTCATTGATGAGATTGATGCTGTGGGTAGAGCAAGAGGAAAAAGCAATATGTCTGGCGGAAACGACGAGAGAGAAAACACTTTGAACCAATTACTAACAGAAATGGATGGTTTTGGTACAAACTCAAACGTAATTGTTTTGGCTGCAACCAACAGAGCTGACGTTCTTGACAAAGCTTTAATGCGTGCAGGACGTTTTGACAGACAAATTTTTGTTGACTTACCAGACATTCGTGAGAGAGCAGAGATTTTTGCTGTTCACTTAGCTCCTATCAAAAAAGTTGAAGGTCTTGATCTTGACTTCTTAGCAAAACAAACTCCGGGATTCTCTGGTGCAGATATTGCCAACGTTTGTAACGAAGCTGCTTTAATTGCGGCACGTAACAATAAACCAGCTGTAGACAAACAAGATTTTCTTGATGCTGTTGACAGAATTATTGGTGGTCTTGAAAAGAAAAACAAAATCATTACTCCAGACGAGAAAAGAGCAATCGCAATTCACGAAGCTGGTCACGCAACTGTAAGCTGGATGCTAGAGCATGCTGCCCCACTTATTAAAGTAACAATTGTTCCTCGTGGACAAAGTTTAGGTGCTGCATGGTACTTACCAGAAGAAAGACAAATCGTAAGAACAGATCAAATGTTAGACGAAATGTGTGCAACAATGGGCGGAAGAGCTGCTGAAAAGGTAACTTTTGACAGAATTTCTACCGGTGCGTTAAGTGATTTAGAAAAAGTAACACGTCAGGCTCGTGCAATGGTAACGATTTATGGTTTGAATGATAAAATCGGAAATGTTACTTATTATGATTCAAGTGGACAAAGTGAATACAATTTCTCTAAACCATATTCTGACGAAACTGCCAAAATTATTGACAAAGAAATTTCAGAATTAATTGAAGGTCAATACCAAAGAGCTATTGAAATTCTTGAAGAAAACAAAGACAAATTAAATCAGCTTGCTGATATATTAATTGAAAAAGAAGTAATCTTTAAAGATGACTTAGAAGCAATTTTCGGAAAACGTACTTTTGACAAAAATTTAGAAGAAGTGGTTTCGTAAATTATTCAGTAAATATGTAATATTTTTTAAAATCTTAATTCAAAATAGCCTTTTGAATTAAGATTTTTTTATCTTTGAACGTTTTCAATTAACATGTAAAGTATTTCATATAAAAATGAATTTTTTCAAAAAAATATTTGGTTCCGGCGATTCGTCTTCTGAAGAAGAAGGTGAAAGCGAATATGGCCGTAATCCAGTTCAAAATAGTCATTTATCATTAGATGAACAATTCATTTTCAATTTCAGGAAAAATGGAGGTAAATTTTTGTATTGCGAAAACAAACAGGAAGTTGCTGAACAGTTTGAAAATATTCTGGAAGAAAATGATTGGTTCGAAAAAGAGGTTTTATGCTATGAATCTGGCCTTTTTCATTTATTAGAAGAAAATAAATTAATTTATATTTCGCCAAGAAACCCAAGATTCTTATTGGCTTCATGCGAAAATCTTATTGCTGATGAAGGTTCTATATTATTTTCATCAAAACAAATCAGACAGGACAAACCAAACGAGTTACCTGCAAATATTGTTATAATTGCAACTACAAGTCAGATTTTACCAATGAAAAGCGATGGCTTAAGTGCTATTAAACGCAAATACGAACGCGACTATCCAACTAACATTACCACAATAAAATATTTCGAAAAGGCCAAAGAAGAGGATTTTACGCAATACGGAAGTGTTGCCAAGAACCTTTATTTATTGCTTTTAGAAGACCTTTAAGATGAATGAAACACTGAAGAGAACCATTTCTGGTGCTGTTTATATCGCTTTACTCCTAACATCTATTCTGTTTTCTACCGAAAGCTTCATTATTCTTTTTGGAATTTTTCTAATTATTACAATTTACGAATATTCTAACTTAGTAAACCTTAACAAGATTTTTTCGATCTTGTTCGGAACTTTGTTGTACTCCAGTATTGTTTTGGTTAGTCATTATCAAAAACAGACAATCTTGTTTATAAATAACTTATTTAAAACAGATATTAATTCAGAAATTAATATTCAACAACTAGATGTAGTGTTACTTGCCATTACTTTGGTAGTTTCTATTAAGTGCATCTTGTTTCTGTTTTATGATTCTGTACAAAAAGTTAGCATCTCATCAAAATACTTGTATTTATTAGGATACATTACATTGCCTTTTGTTTTTATTGTAAAAATATCTTTTGGAACCAACGATTACAATCCAAAAATTATTCTTGGGTTATTTATCCTGATCTGGACAAATGATACTTTTGCTTATCTGGTTGGAAAATCTATGGGAAAACACAAATTATTTGAACGTGTTTCTCCTAAAAAAACCATAGAAGGATTTTTGGGCGGAGTTGTTTTTGCTGCTTTTGCAGGTTTTTTAATTTCTAAACTTTACATTCAGCCTAAACCTGACTTTAGCAGTAAATCTATTTTAATCTGGACCATTATCGCTTTAATTGTAAGTGTTTTTGGAACGATTGGAGATTTAATCGAATCAAAATTTAAAAGAATTTCAGGTGTCAAAGACAGCGGCTCGATTATGCCAGGCCACGGAGGTATCCTAGATCGACTAGATAGTGTTATATTTGTAGCACCAATTATTTTTTTATTTTATCAAATTTTATATTATGTTTCATAAAGAAGGAGGACCATCCATTTTACTAGGTACAATTTTTGCAGTTGCCGTATTGCTAATTGCCGACAAATTCATTGATATTTCCTGGCTAAGAATGCTTGTTCAGATTGCAGGCGTAGTAGTTTTGATTATCATTTTGCAATTTTTTAGAAATCCTAAAAGAATTGCAATCAGAAACAGCGATCATATTCTTGCTCCTGTTGACGGGAAAGTTGTGGTTATTGAAGAAGTATATGAAGGTGAATATTTTAAAGATAAACGTTTACAGGTTTCTATCTTTATGTCGCCAATTAATGTTCACGTTACTCGTTATGCAATGGACGGAATTATAAAATTTAGCAAATACCACCCTGGTAAATTTTTAGTTGCATGGCACCCAAAAGCTAGTGAAGAAAACGAAAGAACTACGGTTGTTATCGAAAATGAAACTTTCGGACAAATATTATACAGACAAATCGCTGGTGCACTGGCACGTAGAATTGTAAACTACGCTCAGGAAGGTATCCAGGTTGTTCAGGGTACTGATGCAGGTTTTATTAAATTTGGTTCAAGAGTAGATTTATTTTTACCTTTAGGTACGCCAATTAATGTAGAGTTAAACCAAAAAGCAATTGGCGGAAAAACTATTATTGCTACAAAAGCTTAAATGACCATAAAAGATTTAGATACTCGTTTTTCTGAAGCTGTTGAAACTGCATTAAAAATGACTCAGGCTTCTTTACCGCAAGATGTGCAGTTAAGACTTTATGCCTATTATAAACAAGCTACCTTTGGGACTGCAGTTTATAATAATTCACAAAATTTTGATTTGAGAGATGCTTTCAAAACAAATGCATGGATGCAGATTAGTCATATTTCGGTTGATGAAGCAAAAGAATGTTATATCGAAATCATTAATTCACTAACATTAAAATAAATTACTTATGAAGAAAAACATTACTCGTTTTGGTATTTTAGCTTCATTCTTAGCATTATTTTCTTGTAACGAAGGTAATAAGCTAACCGAAGTTGTTGAGGTTCCTTTACCAACAAAAGAAGAAAAAATAACAATAGGAACTCCCGATGATGTAAAAGCAGATCCGGGTTCTTTTGGCATTACTAAACTTCCTTTTGCGTACGATGGACTTGCTCCGGACATTCGCTCGCTTACTTTAGAAACACATTATTCTAAACATTATGTTACTTACACTAACCACCTGAATAAAGAAATTGTTTCTACTGAATACGAAAACATGCCAATTGAAGATATTCTTAAAAAGATGGATCTTAGTAATGCAAAACTTCGTCAAAATGCGGGAGGATATTACAATCACACTTTGTATTTCGACCTATTAACACCAAAAGAACAAACTCCAAAAGATACTCTTGCAGGGTCAATTAATAAGGAATTTGGTTCTTTTAATAATCTTACGAATCAGTTTAAAGGTCAGGCAGAAAAACAATTTGGATCAGGCTGGGTATGGCTAGTTGTGGACCGTTACGGAAAATTGCAAATTACGACTACCGACAATCAGGATAATCCTTTAATGAAGAATGCCATGATTCCGGGAACACCTATTATAGGAATTGATTTATGGGAACATGCTTATTATCTGGATTATCAAAACAGAAAAGGAAGTTACATAGATGCTTTTTACAAACATATAAACTGGGAGAAAGCAAACGAAAATTACATTCAGGCTTTGAAGAAAGTCAAAAAAGTATAAAATTAAAAAAAGCTGATACAAATTTGTATCAGCTTTTTTTATACCTTAATACTTCTAAGACCTTAGATATGAAAGACATTGCAAATCGTTTCACCGAAAACCCTTTATTATCTCCTGCAGATATTCCCGCTAGCAGAGAAGGATTAGAAGTAACTTGTCTCCTAAACCCCGGAGTTTTTCAATTTGAGAATAAAATCTGGCTGGCTGTAAGGGTTGCGGAAAGACCAAAACAAATAGAAAATATAATTTCGTTTCCAGTTTTAACCGAAGCAGGAACTATTCAAATCATTGAGATCCTAAAAGACGATCCCAAACTTATCGCCACAGATGCACGAGTAATAAACTACAAAGGAACCGATTACTTAACCACATTATCACACATTAGATTATTATGCAGCGATGATGGCCGTAAATTTTATGAGCCTGAAAATTATCCGCATTTGGTTGGTGAAGGAATACTGGAAACTTTTGGAATAGAAGATTGCCGTGTTTCTTTAATTGAAGGCCGCTATTACCTGACTTTTACTGCTGTTTCTGATAATGGTGTTGGTGTGGGTTTACGAACCACTACAGATTGGAAGAATTTTCAAAAACACGGAATGATTTTTCCGGCACATAATAAAGATTGCGCCATTTTTGAAGAAAAGATAAATGGCTTGTTTTATGCCTTGCACCGACCAAGCAGCGTAGATATTGGCGGAAATTACATTTGGATCGCTTCATCTCCGGATGGTATTCATTGGGGAAATCACCAATGCATCATCAAAACCAGAAAAGATTCTTGGGACAGTAAAAGAGTCGGTGCCGGAGCCGCACCAATTAAAACAGAAAAAGGATGGCTTGAAATTTATCATGGAGCCAATGAATATCATCAATATTGTTTAGGTGCTTTTTTAATGGATCTTGAAAATCCTACGAAAGTTATTTCACGAACAGAAAGTCCGATTATGTTTCCAAAAACAAACTATGAGTTAAGCGGTTTCTTTGGGAATGTAGTTTTTACCAACGGTCATATCCTGGAACCGGATGGCGATACACTCACTATTTATTATGGTGCTTCTGATGAGTTTGTTTGTGGTGCTCAATTTTCATTAGCCGCCATTATTTCCCTTTTAAAAGAGATATAAAAAAAACTTGTTTAGGTTATTTCTAACACTAAACAAGCTTCTTTTATAAATTCTATAATTTTACTTTAACTCTAAAATGAGTGATTCTGATGGCTGAATAGAAATATTAGCTTTCCCTTCTCCATTTTGAACCTTTAATGTAAACTTTTTATTTTGATCCAACTGATCTGTCAATTGATATTCTCCTTCTTTTAAATTCCATTTTGAAATAATATCTGCAGGAATCTTCAATTCAAACTCGCTTGTTTTATCAGAAGAAAAATTAGCAATTACAACAAGCTTTTGATTTTCAGACCAACGTACATAGGAATAAAGCAAAGCATCGTAACCAGCATTATCTTGACGATTTATAGATTGTATTTCCTGAAAACTTCCCATTAAAGCCGAACTCTTAATCGAAAAATTCAATAATCGTTTGTAAAAATCACGAAGGTTTTTCTCTAAATCAGATAATTTTCCGCCGTCAAATTTTCCTTCATTCATCCAACGTTGATGATTTGGAACTCCGATATAATCAAAAATTGAAGTTCTCGATTTTTTTCCAAAACCCGCATCTTCGTTACCGGCCTCTCCTACTTCCTGCCCAAAATAAATCATTGTTGGCGAGGTGCTAATAGTTGTAGAAACTACCATTAAAGGTTTTCCACGTTCTGGTGTTCCTGCAAATTCAGGACTAGCCAAACGTTGTTCATCGTGATTATCCAGAAAATGAAGCATATGATGTTCAATATCCGCCATTCCTTTCTGAATATCTGATAATCCATCCGGAGAAGATTTTCCGCGAATGACATCTTTCAGTTTATCGTATGTTTCTACTTTATCATACAAATAATCCATTTTTCCTAAACGAATATAGTTTCGGTACTCCTTTGGATTGTAAACTTCTGCTAAAAGGAAAGCATCGGGATTCTTCATTTTTATAGCCGAGTTCATATAGCTCCAAAATTCATACGGAACCATTTCTGCCATATCATATCTAAAACCATCAACACCTTTTGCGGTCCAGTACAATGCAATATCTTTGAATTTTTTCCAGGAATCAGGAACATCTTTGTCTTGCCAAAAAACAAAATGTTCTTTATATGATTTCTGATCAAATCCGGCAGGTAATTCCGGAAAATCTTTAGAACCATCAGGACGTATTCCGTAATTTACTTTTACCGTTTCATACCAGTCGTTTTGATCTGGTTTAACTTTTCGAGAACCGTTTCCTGTCCATTTTGCCGGGTTTTCGTCAAATACACCATCAATCATAGGATTTTTTTCTCCATTTAACGGAATATCTCCATCGGGAATCAAAAAATGCTCATTCGGAATATAATAGAAATTATTATTTCGATCGTATTCAACATTTACATTGTCATTGGCACCAAAATCTCTTACACCTTCAGGATTACTTTTGCCCTCATATTTTCGGGCGATATGATTGGGAACAATATCAATAATAAGCTTTAAATCGGCTTTATGTGTGCGTGCAATTAAATCTTCAAATTCTTTAAGTCTGTTTGCAGGATTTACCGCCAAATCGGGGTTTACATTGTAATAATCTTTTACTGCATACGGAGAACCCGCTCGCCCTTTTACTACTTCGGGATCATCATTTGAAATTCCGAAAGCGGTGTAATCATGAACCAAAGCATGATGCGGAACGCCGGTGTACCAAATATAAGTAACACCTAAATCTTTTATTTCATGAAGTGCCTTGTCTGTAAAATCATTAAACTTCCCAACTCCATTTTCTTCAATAGTTCCCCAGGGTTTATTGGTGGTATTTTTATTTCCAAACAAACGTGTAAAAACCTGATAAACGACAACTTTTTTGTCTGTATGATTTTCTTTTTGTGATGTATTCATTTTTAAATCTTGTGTTTTACATGCTGCAAACAGCAAGGTTACAGCCATTCCTGCAACAAAAAATCGTTTATTTGTCATGTTCTTTTATATAATCTGATCGGTTTTTGAGATTGTTGGTTTTTATTTAAATCCACACAACCGTTTCCTAAATTTAATCTAATTTTTATAACGCAAATAAAACGTGCTGAAATTTGTTTAAAAACCAATTAAAAATAACGAACTACAACGTGAGAGTTCGCTATTTTGTTGATAAAAAATACAATTACAGCGACCGCAAAGCAGTCTTTGTTTTTGAATTATAAATTAATCCTAATATCGGCCACAGGTTCTAACCTTTTTCATAAATTTGACAAAAATTTAATCAGTTGAAGAAATCACTCTTTTTCATATTTTATTGTCTGTTTCTTAGCGTACAATTTATTTCTGCGCAGGCCAAAAAAACTGCACAAACCCCAAAAACAATCGTCATTGAGAATGCCGACTTTTCTGATATCGATCAGGTGGCAGTACCCGATGGTCTTTTACTAACCGGAAATGTAAAAGTAAATCACGATGGAGTTGTGCTTACATGCAATAAAGCCTATTTTTTTCAGAAAGAAAACTACTTAAAAGCATTTGGAAATGTACAATTAGTACAGGGAGATACCTTATTTTTGAATAGTAAATATGCTGAGTATAGCGGAAACCTAAAAAAAGCATTTGCAACAGGAAATGCCGTTATGACTTCGCCTGATGCCACTTTACAGACAGATACCATCAACTTTGACAGAAATGTTCAGGAAGTTTTTTATAATACTAAAGGTACAATTGTAAACAAAGACAATACTTTGGTGAGTAAATCTGGTACGTATTATGTGACTCAGAAGAAATTTCAATTCCTGACTGAAGTTACTATTACAAATCCGAAATATGTAATTAAATCCAATCATTTGGATTATTACAGTAATTCCGGACATACTTATTTGCTTGGTCCTTCAACCATTACCAGTAAAGCCAATTACATCTATACAGAAAAAGGTTTTTATGACACCAAGAAAAATCTGGCGCACTTTTTAAGGAAATCGTATATAAAATACGACGACCGACTCATCGAGGGTGATAGTTTGTTTTATAATCGAAATATCGAATTCGCATCGGCAACGCGAAATGTAAAAATTACCGATTCGATAAATAAAGGAATTGTAAAAGGTCATTATGCTGAAATTTATAAGCTGAAAGATTCTATGTTTGTTACCAAAAGAGCGGTCGCAATCAATTTAGTCGAAAATGATTCGGTTTATATTCACGGAAAAAAATTAATGGTTACCGGAAAAGAAGGCGAAAGAATTTTAAGAGCTTACAATAATGTACGTTTCTACAAAACAGATATGAGCGGTAAATGTGATTCTATTCATTCTAATTCTAAAACGGCATTGACCAAACTGATTGGAAATCCTATTTTATGGAATGGTGACAACCAGATTACGGGTGATGTTATGCATTTAATTGGTGATAATAACACTAAAAAACTAGATTCTTTAAAAGTCCTCAATAATACTTTTCTCGTCTCGCGGGATACTCTCGGAACCGGTTTTAATCAGGTAAAAGGGCTCAATTTGTTTGGGAAATTTAAAGAAGGAAAATTGCATGATGTAGATGTCATTAAAAATACCGAAGTAGTTTATTATATGCGTAATGATGAAAAGGAGCTTATTGGTATTAATAAAAACGTGAGCAGTAAAATCAATTTGATTTTAGAAAACAATGCGGTAGAAACGATTACCTTTTTTAATAAAGTAGACGGAGATATTTATCCTGAAGCCGATTTACCCGAAAACGCACGAAAACTAAGAGGATTAGTCTGGCGCGGTGATGAACGAATTAAATCTAAAGATGATATTTTCTCAAAAGAAGAAAATGATGAAAACGAAAAATTAATTCAGCAAGGAAAAGATCAGGAAGCCAAAGATAAAGAAGTCCCTATGAAAGTCAGGAAAGAGACTTTAAATTACGACAAGAAGAAACCTGTTGCTAAACCTGTAATAAAAACAAGTACGAAAGATAAAAAATAGTTTTTTGTTCTTGGATGCAATTGTCAGTTTATAAAACTTTTGCAAGTAACTGATTCAATTTTTTTGCTTTTAGCATCCAGAGAAAATTAGGCTTTAGCTAATAAACTTAACCTAAGCCTAAAATTAAAACCTTAGAACCTTAGTACCTTTGCTACTTAGAACCTTAAAAAAATGAATCCAGATTTTATAAAATATCAGGCACAAACTTCTCCATATCCGCTAGGAATGGAAGTTTCACATGCCGTTGGCTCTTATATCTACGACACAAACGATAAAAAATATTTAGATTTTGTTGCCGGAGTTTCGGCTTGCACGCTTGGGCATCAACACCCTAGAGTAAATCAGGCGATAAAAGACCAGTTGGATAAATATTCGCATGTAATGGTTTACGGTGAATACTCACAAAGTCCAGCCGTAGAATATTGCAAATTAATGGCTTCACTCCTGCCGGAATCTTTAAGCAAAACTTATTTAGTAAATTCAGGAACAGAAGCTATTGAAGGCTCTTTAAAATTAGCCAAAAGAGTTACAGGCCGCAGTCAGCTTATTTCTTGCCATAATGCTTATCACGGAAACACAATGGGCTCTATGAGTGTTATGGGATTTGAAGAGCGCAAACAAGCTTTTAGACCTTTACTTCCGGATGTTGATTTTATTACCTTCAACAACGAAGAAGATTTACAAAAAATAACGACAAGAACTGCTGCTATTCTGTTAGAAACTATTCAGGGCGGTGCAGGATTTATTCAGCCGGAAAATAACTTTTTACAAAAAGTTCGTAAACGTTGTGATGAAGTTGGAGCTTTGATGATTGTTGACGAAATTCAGCCCGGTTTTGGAAGAACCGGAAAACTTTTCGGGTTTCAAAACTACGATGTCGTTCCGGATATTGTGGTTATGGGAAAAGGTATGGGAGGCGGAATGCCTGTTGGGGCTTTTACAGCTTCGGCAGAAAAAATGGATCTTTTAACCGAAAATCCTAAATTGGGTCATATCACAACCTTTGGAGGGCATCCTGTCATTGCGTCAGCTTGTTTGGCTACTTTGCAGGAATTAACTGAAACAAATTTAATGGCAAAAGCATTGGAGAAAGAAAAACTCTTCAGATCGCTTTTGGTACATCCTTTGATAAAAGAAGTTAGAGGAAAGGGATTAATGCTTGCTGCAATGACTGAAACTGCAGAAATTACCAATCAGGTTATTTTAAACTGTCAGGATAAAGGTCTTATTCTATTTTGGTTATTATTCGAAGGATGCGCTATCAGAATAACACCGCCGTTAACCATTTCTGAAGAAGAAATCAAAGAAGGTTGTGCCATCATTTTGAATGTTATGGACGAAATAATGAAGGCAGAGGCAGCAAAATAAAGATTCAAAAGATTTTAAGTCAATCAATAAAATGAAATTCACTTAAGTCAAAAAAACAAATCATAATATCCTTTAAGAAGTGAATATTAATGATTTACAAATTCAAATAATAATTAAATAATCTTTTATATATCAGAAGATTATGACTAAAAACAGAACGTAAATTCTGTCCATATTGTTAATTAAATTGTTCACAACAATTAGTTTTCCCGCCCCACATCAATAATATGGTTGCCTAATTTTATAACAGGCTAATTTCAAATAAAACAAAGTATGCAATTAAGCAACGAAGAAGAAGATTATAACCTATCCCTATCCAAATTTGAGTCGATGTTAAAAACTAACAAAGTACTCTTTTTTGATTCTGAAGAATTTGAAGAAATTATTCTTCATTATTTAGATATAGGCAAGGCTAATTTAGCAAAAAAGGCCTTAAAACTTGCATTAGACCAACATCCAAAATCTACAGGCTTAAAATTAGTACAAGTAGAAATGCTGGTTTACGATGACAAACTGGAAATCGCTGAAAAGCTTTTGAATGAGTTGTATGCAATTGAACCTAACAACGAGGAAATTTATATCCAGAAAGCCAATATCTGTTCTAAAAGAGATCAACACGAAAAAGCGGTAGAATTACTTAAAATCGCCCTGCAATATACAGACGATTATGCCGACGTGTACAACTTGATTGGAATGGAGTATCTTTTTATGGATAACCTTGAGATGGCAAAAGACAGTTTTATAAAATGTCTTGAAGAAGATTTAGAAGATCAGTCTGCTTTATATAATGTGGTTTATTGTTTTGAATTTTTAGATCAAAACCAGGAAGCCATTGCTTATCTTAACGACTACATCAATAAAAACCCATACAGCGAAATTGCCTGGCATCAGCTTGGGCGTCTTCACTATGGCGTAAAAGAATATGAAAATGCTATTCGTGCTTTTGACTACGCAACCCTGATTGACGACGAGTTTTTAGGTGCATTTATGGAAAAAGCAAAATCGTATGAGCGTCTAAAAAAATACGCAGAAGCTATTGAAAGCTATAATCGTACAATAGAATTAGACGATGCAACTTCCTATGCTTTATTGCGAATTGGAAAATGTTATGAAAAACTGGGAAATGCTGTAAAAGCACTTCAGTATTATAACCAAACTGTTCATGAAGATCCGCTTTTAGACAAAGGCTGGATTGCGATAACCGATTTTTACGTACGTCAGAAGAATTATCAGAAAGCATTATTCTTTGTTAATAAAGCATTAGCAATCGACAATCAGAATCGTTTGTACTGGAAGCGTTATGCAACGATTAACAAACAAATGAACTTTTTTGAAGAAGCTGAATTTGGCTATAGAAAAGCAGTAGAATTTGGAGATTACGCTTTAGATACCTGGTTGTTTTGGGTTGATATTCTTCAGTTCTTAGGTGAATTTGAAAGCGCTATTCAGACTTTATTACAAGCAACTGAATATTTTCCGGAAGAAAACGAAATCGAATATCGTTTGGCCGGTTTGTATTTTATGATTCAAGACAACACAAAGGCAAAGTTTCATTTAAGCAATGCGTTACGTTTAAACTTTGATAACTACATTTTAATCGAAGATTTATTTCCGGTTGTATGGTCAAAAAAAATGGTGAAAAATTACATAGAAAAACACAGAAAATAAATGATAGGTATTCTAAAAAGACGATTTGGCTTGTTAGGCCGTAATATTAGCTACTCATTTTCAAAAGGGTATTTTACAGAAAAATTTAGCGACGAAGTTTTTGCCGGCAACAGCTACGAAAATTTTGACATTTCTGAAATTGATCACCTTACCGGATTAATCAAAAACAATCCGGATTTAAAAGGGCTTAATGTTACGATTCCGTACAAAGAACAAGTCATTCCTTATTTAGATAAATTATCCAAAAAAGCACAACTAATTGGCGCTGTAAACACAATCAAATTTACCAAAAGTGGAAAATTGAAAGGATACAACACCGATTATTACGGCTTTAAAAAATCATTAAAACCATTATTAGAGCCACATCATAAAAAAGCACTGATTTTAGGTACCGGAGGTGCATCAAAAGGTGTTGCTTTTGCATTGGATGAACTTAATATTCCTTATACTTTTGTTTCAAGAGAAGCGAAAGAAAACATCATTGATTATAATTTAATTAATGCCACTACTTTTGATAATTTCCAAATTATTATCAATTGCACGCCCGTGGGAACAAGCCCAAATATTGAGGCTTGTCCTGATCTTCCTTATGAGTTTTTTACTGATAAACATATTGCTTACGATTTAATTTATAATCCTGCAGAAACTCAGTTTTTAAAAAATGCAAAAGAACGAGGCGCGGTAATTAAGAATGGTTATGATATGCTAATTTTTCAGGCAGAAAAAGCATGGAAAATCTGGAACAAATAAAAAATAAAATGTTAAAGTAATTTTTGTAAATTAGTCTACTCATTTGTAGATAGTTATGAAAAAACAATTACTTTACTTTAGCATTTTTTTTCTTATTACATCTATTGCATCAGCACAAGATGAAGATGTCGACAGAAGCAATAGTCCGTTCTCGGAACCCCGATATCACTATTTTCTGCAAACTATTCTAATATACAACGAGTATTTAGATACCAAGAATGGTTCTTTCAATACTACCGATTTACGTGTTTTACAACCAATTGGCAATAAAGCCTGGAATCTGAGATTTGATCTTCCTTTAATTTCAACAAACTCAAGTTCTGTAAACCAAACCGGACTTGGTGATATTGGTGCAGGAATAAGCTACATTCCATACTTTAAAAAAAATAATGGTATTGGTCTTAGAACCCGTGTCATTTCAAATTCTGCCGCAGATCCAAGTTTTGGTACCGGAAAATGGGTAGTTATTCCCGCTGGTATATTTGCGAAATACTTCAAACAAAAGAAATTTTTATGGATTGCGACTGTCGAACATTCCCAAAGTTTTGCAGGATCAAGTAACAGAAGCGATGTTAGCGTCAGCCTTTTAGAAAACAATTTTTTATGGTTTTTTGGTAAAAACTGGATTGCTACAGATGTCGCTTTTAGATATAATTATGTTCTCGATGGTTTTCAGAACAATGCTTTTATGGAATTTGGCCGAAAAATCACTCCCACAAACTTGGTTTATGTACATCCCAGCGTAGCTTTTGGTGGTGAAAAAGCATATAATTTTGGTGTAGAAGTTGGTCTGCTTATTTTGTTTTAATTCGAAACAAATCATTAATTCAGCCGAAATTTCTTTTAATTCCTTTCTTTTTCATCAAAAAATCATAAAAGTATTATTTCTATCTTATCAATTAAATCAGCAAAAACCAGCATATCATACTGCTAAATCAAGCCAAACAATAAGAATTTCATCGCTAAATAGCGTATAAACAAACGATTTATTTTGTATTTAGAAACACCTTTACTATCTTTCGCTCTGTTAAAGTAAAAACCTTATACATTTAAAAATGTTAGAAGAAAAGAATGATAACCTGCAAGAAGCAGACGGAAAATTAGGAATCGAAATTACTGATTCTATTCAAGATGATACAACTCAAACACTGAGTTCTGAAACTGCTGCTGAAAATGTGAATTTAGATTCAGAAATTGAAAGCGAAAACACAGCCGTTACAGAAGAAGATAATCATCAAAGTGCATTAGATGCTATTACAAATTCTAATGCCGAAGAAAGCGAAGATGAAACGCTAAAAGAGCGTCATGATATCCCTATGCAGGATTATCACACGTTTTCTATGGATTCTCTTGTTGATGAACTAAAAAAACTGATTCAGACAGACAAAGTGATGTCTGTAAAAGATCATATAGAAGAAATTAAAAAGTCCTTTTTATTACAATACAACCATCTTATAGAAGAGAAAAAAGAAGAATTCAATGCTTCTAAAGAAGATCCGAATGAAGAATTCGAATATCACTCTCCTTTAAAATCTAAATTTGACGAATACTACAATGTTTTTAGAGAAAAAAGAAATGTTCATTTCAAACATTTACAAACCAATCTAAAAACAAATTTAGACGCGAGACTTGCTATTGTTGAAGAGTTAAAAGAACTTATCAATCCTCAGGAAAACATCAAAGACACTCTTAAACATTTTAATGATTTACGAGAAAGATGGAAAAATGCAGGAGCAATTCCGAAAGATAAATACAATCACGTTTGGAATAATTACCATTTTCATGTTGAAAATTTCTACGACTATTTACACTTAGATCGTGAAGCAAGAGATTTAGATTTTAAATACAATTTAGATCAAAAGCAAAAAATAATTGCGCGAGTTGAAGAGTTATTAAATGAAACTGATATTAGCAAAGCTTTCCGTGAATTACAGGATTTACACCGAATCTGGAAAGAAGATATTGGTCCCGTTTCTAAGGAACACCGTGATGTTATCTGGAATAAATTTAGCGAACTGACTAAAAAAATTCATGATAAAAGAGAAGTTTTATTCGAAAGCCAAAGAGCAAACGAACAACAAAATCTTGAAATCAAAAAAGAAATTATTGGTAAAATTGAAGTTTTAGGAACCGAAAAAGTAAACTCGCACTCTCAATGGCTGGTACAAATTCAGAAAGTTGAAGGACTTAGAAATGAGTTTTTCGCTGCCGGAAAAGTACCTTCAGAAGTCAATGAAGAAACCTGGGCTGCGTTTAAAACTTCTGTTAGAAATTTTAATGCTTTTAAAAACTCGTTTTACAAAGACATCAAAAAAGACCAGAACGATAATTTAAATAAAAAGATGGCTTTGGTTGCAAAAGCCAAAGAACTTCAGGAAAGTACTGATTTTGGCGCCACAACTCCGGTTATGAAGCAAATTCAGGAAGAATGGAAACAAATTGGTCATGTGCCTAAAAAATATTCAGACAAAATCTGGAAAGAATTTAAGGATGCCTGCAACCATTATTTTGATAAATTAAAAGAGCACAAATCTGAAGAAAACGTAGATGAGGTAGCTGCTTTTGATAACAAAAAAGCATATCTGGATATTTTAAGAGCTTATCAGTTAACCGGAGATCATAAAACAGATCTTGATGCTATTAAAAAACACATCGAAAACTGGAAAGCCTACGGAAAAGTACCTTTTTCAAGACGCCATATTGAAGGTAAATTCAATAAAATTTTAGATGCTCTTTTTGAAAAACTAAGTTTAAGCAAAAAAGAAACTGAAATGATGCGTTTTGCAAACAGAATCGATTCATTGTCTGATAGTAACGACACTCGTAAACTGGACAACGAAAAGATTTTCTTAATGCGTAAAATTGAAGAAGTACAAAATGAAATTTTCCAATTAGAGAACAATATTCAGTTTTTTGCTAATACAAAAAATGCTAAAAAAGAAAATTCAATTGTTCTTGAGGTTCGTAAAAACATTGCCATTCACAAGGAAAGCCTTGAAGTTTGGAAAGACAAACTAAAACAATTAAGAAACTTGGGACAAGAATAAGTCTCTAAGTTTCTGCAAATAATTAAAAAAGGTGTAATGATATTTTCGTTGCACCTTTTTTTGTTGGAGTCATTTTATCGCCATTTTTTGTCATCCCGAGGAACGAGGGATCTTCACATGCAGCTCCGCAAACAATATTACCAATCTTTGTAGAGTTACTTGCGGAGATCCCTCGTTCCTCGGGATGACAATATTGCGCACAATTCCATAAGACAAAGCTTTGCGAACTTTGTATTTCTAAAAAACAGCACATACAAAAAGTCTTTGTGCACTTTGCGGTTAAATACCACCACAATACAAACCTAAAACTTAACATTCTCATTAAATTTCATAAAATTATTTTGCAAAATATTGATTATATTTGAGTTACCACTATTAACTAATAATCAAACAAATAACATTTAACAATAATTTTTAAATAAATAAGAATATGAAATTTACAAGAAAAGCACACGCCAACTGGAAAGGAACCGGAATGGAAGGAACAGGATCAATAAGCACACAAAGTACAACTCTGGATAATGCTCAGCTATCATTTAAAACACGATTTGCAGACGGCGTAGGAACAAATCCGGAAGAATTAGTTGCAGCAGCTCATTCAGGCTGTTTTACAATGCAATTAAGTTTTTTATTAAACGAGGGAGGTTTTACTGCTGATGATTTAACGACAGAGGCTACAGTAACTTTTGAAGATGGTACCATAACTTTAATCCATTTGGATTTAAAAGGAAAAGTTCCTTCTATTTCTGCTGAAGAATTTGCGGCAACAGCGGCTAAAGCCAAAGAGATTTGCCCAATTTCTAAATTATTAAATACTACCATTACATTGTCTGCGGAATTAATTAGTTAGAAAAACTAAAGACATAAAAAAAACCATCCGCCAGGCGGATGGTTTTTTTTTCACTCTCAAAAAGAGTTATTACATTTTAGCTTTCAAAGCTTTAGCTTCTGCAGTCATTTCTAGAGCGCTGTAAACTCCTATTAAAGTTTTAGAAACATCTTCGTTTTTAGGATCTAACTCATTAGCTTTTTTAAGGTAAGGAATTACACCTTTAAAAACACTTTCTCTTTGTGCTTTTAAAACATCGTAACGTTTCATATCTTTTGCTGAAGTACCTAATTTGTTCATCTCATCAATGATTGGTTTTTCAGCTTCTAATTTTAATGCCGCAAGATTAAGGTAAGCATTTGTATAGTTTGGATTGATTTCAATCGCTTTTAAGTAATATTTCTCAGCGTCAGCATTGTTCTTTGCACCAGCACTAATTACACCTAAATTAAATACTAAATCAGCATTGTTTGGATCTTTTTCCAAAGCTTCACCAACTAATTTTTTGTACATATCATAATCTTTAGTCTCAAGGTATAAATTAGCCTCAGTTAAGATTAATGAAGTATCATCCGGGTTTGCTTTTCTAGCGTCTGCGATTGCTTTTTTAGCATCTTCAGTACGTCCTTTTTGAACTAAAATTAATGCTAAGTTTTTGTAGATTTCACCTCTTTTAGAAGGAATAGCTTCAGTTTTAGGTTTTTCGTGTGTACCTAATTTTACAGCCATATCTCTTTCTTTTGCATTTGCAAAACTATCATCGTTTCCAGAAGCTTTGTTTACTGCTGTATACATAGTTCCTTTACCAGAATAGTTTAATTTTTTCAATTCTTCATACATTGGCAAAGCAAGATCAAAATCTTGTGAGTTTACAGCTGTAGAAGCTGCATAGTATAAATTAATTGTATCTTTTTTATCTAATGCATATGCATCATATAATTTTTTAGCCCCTTCAGCACTTTTGTTAGCCTGTGTATCTGCAATAGCCGAATTGATTAATTTACCTTTAATATCAGTAATTGAAGCAGCAGCCTGAACTGAATACTTTTGTTTTCCTGATGTTTTTTCAACTTCAATAAGTTTTTTGTAGTTGTCAGCAGCAAGAGATAAGTTTTTACTTTCTTCAACTTTTTTATCTGCTAATGCTAAATAGCTGTTCCCTTTTACAAAATAAAATTGAGCCTGCTCAACATCTTTAGCATTTGCTACCATGTTTTCAGCATCGTTCAAGATTGAGATTGCTCCCTGAGCATCTCCGCTTTTTAACGCTTTTTCAGCACTTTTAATCTGATCTTTCTGAGCAAAAGTAGCTAGTGAAATCAATAATGCTGATGCCAGTATTACATATTTACTTTTCATAATATTCAATTTGTTGTATTTAATTTTAATTTTCGTGGTTATTATTTATTCTTCAGACTCTTCTTCTTCAGAATCATCTTCGTCTTCTACTTCTTCGTCAGTGTCATCATCGTCATCGTCGTCAGCAGTACCATCATCTTCAAGAACTTCTAAGTCCGGTTTCACTTTTTCGATTGCAGATGCAACAACATTTCCGTCCTCATCAACAACAACTTCTTCTTCTTCATCTTTCATTACCTTGGTCACTGCCGCGATAGAATCTTTTCCTTTTAAATTAATCAATCTTACACCTTGAGTTGCACGTCCCATAACACGTAAATCCTCAATAGCCATTCTGATTGTTAATCCAGATTTATTGATAATCATTAAATCATCAGAATCTGTTACTGCGTTGATCGAGATTAATTTTCCTGTTTTTTCCGTGATATTAAGTGTTTTCACCCCTTTACCTCCACGGTTTGTAATTCTGTAAACATCTTCACCGTCGTCATCAACTAATTTAGTACGTTTACCATATCCATTTTCAGTTACAACCAAAATTTGCGAATCAGCAACGTCATTTTTAGCAACAGTAACCATACCAATTACTTCATCCGTTTCGTCTTTTAAAGAAATTCCACGAACTCCGGAAGCTGTTCTTCCCATCGGACGTGTTTTAGTTTCTTCAAAACGAACTAATTTACCAGATTTAACTGCTAATATAATTTGACTTTCACCATCCGTTAATTTTGCTTCAAGTAATTCGTCACCTTCTTTAATTGTAATAGCAGCAACACCATTTACACGAGGTTTAGAATATTTCTCTAAAGATGTTTTCTTAACCTGACCTTGTTTAGTTACCATTACAAGATTATGTGTATTGATATAATCTTTGTCTTTTAAGTCTTGTGTACAAATGAAAGCTTTTACTTTATCATCGCTTTCAATGTTTACAAGGTTCTGAATTGCTCTACCTTTTGCTGTTTTACTTCCTTCCGGAATTTCGTAAACACGCATCCAGAAACATTTTCCTTTCTGGGTAAAGAACATCATATATTGGTGGTTGGTTGCAACGAACATGTGCTCAAGGAAATCCTGATCTCTTGTTCCGGCGCTTTTTTGCCCAACTCCTCCTCTATTTTGAGTTTTATATTCTGTAAGGTTTGTACGTTTGATATAACCTGCATGCGAAATTGTAATAACTACATTTTCATCTGCAATTAAGTCTTCAATACTTACATCTCCTCCAGAATATTCGATTTTAGAACGACGTTCGTCACCATATTTATCACGAATCTCGATAAGTTCTTCTTTAATTAAGTCTGTTCTTAAATTAATATCCGCTAATAATGCTTTCAAATGCTCAATTAACTTCATTAATTCGTCAAATTCTGCTCTTAACTTGTCTTGTTCCAGACCTGTTAACTGACGCAAACGCATTTCAACAATTGCACGAGCCTGAATATCTGATAATTTAAATCTTTCGATTAATTTTTCACGAGCTTCTTCTGTGTTTTTAGAACCTCTTATTAACGCAATTACTTCATCAATATTATCAGAAGCAATGATAAGACCTTCTAAGATATGAGCTCTTTCTTCTGCTTTACGTAATTCAAATTGCGTTCTTCTAACTACAACTTCATGACGGTGCTCAATAAAATAGTGAATCATATCTTTTAGATTCAACATTTGTGGACGCCCTTTTACTAATGCAATATTATTTACACTAAAAGAAGATTGTAAAGAAGTATACTTATATAAGGTATTTAAAACTACGTTTGGTGTAGCATCACGTTTTAAGATATAAACGATACGCATACCCGTTCTATCCGATTCATCACGAATATTGGCAATACCTTCAATTTTTTTATCGTTAACTAAATCAGCCGTACGTTTGATCATTTCGGCTTTGTTAACCTGATAAGGAATTTCGGTAACAATAATACATTCTCTACCGTCAACCTCTTCAAAACCAACTTTAGCACGCATTACAATACGTCCTCTACCAGTTTTAAAAGCTTCGCGAACTCCTTCATAACCATATATTACACCACCGGTTGGAAAATCGGGAGCCTTAATATGCGTCATTAATTCGTCTACTTCAATATCGTTATTATCAAGATACGCCAATGTACCATTGATAACCTCTGTTAAATTGTGTGGCGGCATATTCGTTGCCATACCAACTGCAATACCTGTTGCTCCGTTCACTAATAATGTAGGAACTCTGGTAGGCATTACTTTTGGTTCATATAAAGTATCGTCAAAGTTCAATTGAAAATCAACTGTTTCTTTTTCGATGTCTGCCATAATATCCTCAGATATCTTACGCATTCTGGCCTCAGTATAACGCATTGCTGCAGGACTATCGCCATCAACAGAACCAAAGTTACCCTGACCATCAACTAATAAATATCGCATACTCCATTCCTGAGCCATACGTACCATTGCATCATAAACAGAAGTATCTCCGTGCGGGTGGTACTTACCCAGAACCTCCCCTACGATTCTTGCAGATTTTTTGTGGGCAGATCTTGAAGTTACACCTAAATCATACATTCCATAAAGAACTCTTCGATGCACTGGTTTCAAGCCATCTCTAACATCTGGAAGTGCTCTTGATACAATTACTGACATCGAATAATCGATGTAAGCTGATTTCATTTCATCTTCTATGTTAATGGGAATTAACTTTTCTCCTTCAGACATAAGTTGTTATATTAAATAATTATATTAGTTTCAAAGCGTGCCAAGATACGTTTTTTTAAAATTTTTTCAGCTATTTCCTTACACTTATTTAAATGATTTATTAACAACTTTAATTTCGCTTTTGGTTAATAAATTAAGCGTTTTTTAACGCTTTTATTGTTATTTTTTTTGTCAATTAGCTGACAGTAGTTCTCGATGGGTACGGTTTTTGTTTTTCAAACTGTAATTCACTAAATTTACAATACCAATTATATATTATGGATGATAATTTTTCACCAAGAGTAAAAGATGTTATTACATACAGTAAAGAAGAAGCCCTTCGTTTAGGACACGACTTTATTGGTACTGAACATCTAATGCTGGGCATTTTAAGAGATGGTAACGGAAAAGCTATTCATATACTTAATAACCTGGCAGTCGATCTGGATCATTTACGCAGGAAAGTAGAAATACTGAGTCCAGCCAACCAGAGCGTTGAAGTAAATGCCGAAAAGAAAAACCTTCATCTTACCCGACAGGCAGAAAGAGCCCTGAAGACCACTTTTCTTGAAGCAAAAGTATTTCAAAGTTCATCAATTAGCACGGCACACCTGCTTTTATGCATCTTACGAAACGAAAACGATCCAACAACCAAGCTATTGAATAAACTTAAAATAGATTATGACATAGCTAAAGAACAGTATTTAAATATGACTCCAAACGAAGAAGAATTCTTAGAAAACTTGCCAAGAAACGAATCGTATAATGACGATTCAGGACAAGATGACAGTCTTAAAGAAAGTAGTTTTAATAATCCAGCCAATAAGTCAAACAAAAAATCCAAAACTCCGGTATTAGATAATTTTGGGAGAGATTTAACAGAAATGGCCGAAGAAGGGAAACTGGATCCTGTTGTAGGACGCGAGAAAGAAATTGAACGCGTTTCGCAAATTCTTAGCCGTAGAAAAAAGAACAACCCACTTCTTATTGGAGAACCGGGAGTTGGTAAATCTGCTATTGCAGAAGGACTTGCTTTACGTATTATCCAGAAAAAAGTATCGCGTATTCTTTTCAACAAACGTGTTGTAACGCTGGATTTGGCAAGTTTAGTTGCCGGAACAAAATACAGAGGACAATTTGAAGAAAGAATGAAAGCGGTAATGAATGAACTTGAAAAGAATGATGATATTATTCTTTTTATTGATGAAATTCATACTATTGTAGGTGCAGGTGGAGCAACAGGTTCTCTTGATGCTTCAAACATGTTTAAACCTGCTTTGGCAAGAGGCGAAATCCAATGTATTGGTGCTACTACTCTTGACGAGTACAGACAATATATTGAAAAAGATGGTGCTCTTGAAAGACGTTTTCAAAAAGTAATTGTAGAGCCAACTTCTGTTGAGGAAACTATTGCAATTTTAAATAACGTAAAAGACAAATACGAAGATCACCACAATGTAACCTATACACCGGAAGCAATTGAGGCTTGTGTTAAATTAACAAACAGATATATGTCTGAGCGTTTCTTACCAGACAAAGCTATCGATGCTTTGGACGAAGCCGGATCTCGTGTACATATCACTAATATCGATGTACCAAAACAAATTTTGGATTTGGAACGTCAGTTAGAAGAAGTGCGCGAAATGAAGAACATGGTAGTTAAAAAACAAAAATATGAAGAGGCTGCCAAACTTCGCGACGATGAAAAACGCATCGAAAAAGATCTTGCTGTAGCTCAGGAACAATGGGAAGAAGATTCTAAAAACAACAGAATTGAAGTTACAGAAGATAATGTAGCCGATGTTGTTTCTATGATGACCGGAATTCCTGTAAACAGAATTGCACAAACAGAAAGCAATAAACTGGCTCAATTGCCTGAATTAATTCAGAATAAAGTAATTGGTCAAAACGAAGCAGTTTTAAAAATTGCACGTTCTATTCAACGTAACAGAGCCGGACTTAAAGATCCGAACAAACCAATTGGTTCGTTCATTTTCTTAGGTCAGACTGGAGTTGGTAAAACGCAATTAGCTAAAGTATTAGCTAAAGAATTATTCGATTCTGAAGATGCGTTAATTCGTATTGACATGAGTGAATACATGGAGAAATTTGCCATTTCTCGTTTAGTTGGAGCACCTCCGGGATACGTAGGATACGAAGAAGGTGGTCAATTGACAGAGAAAGTACGCAGAAAACCATATTGTGTTGTTCTTTTAGACGAGATCGAAAAAGCACACCCGGATGTATTTAATATGATGCTTCAGGTGTTGGATGATGGATATTTAACAGATAGTTTAGGTCGCAAAATCGACTTTAAAAACACTATTATTATCATGACTTCTAACGTTGGTGCTCGTCAGTTAAAAGACTTCGGACAAGGTGTTGGATTCGGAACTGCTGCGAAAGTAGCACAAGCCGATGAAAATTCGAAAAGCATTATCGAAAATGCATTGAAGAAAACTTTTGCTCCTGAATTCTTAAACAGAATTGATGACGTAATTGTATTCAACGCATTAGAGAAAGCAGATATCGATTTGATTATCGAAATCGAATTGAAAAAATTGTATTCTCGTATTGCTGAATTAGGATACAAATTAAGTCTTACTGATAAAGCAAAAGCTTTTATCGCTGAGAAAGGTTTTGACAGACAATTTGGTGCAAGACCACTAAAAAGAGCCATTCAGAAATATGTTGAAGATTTGCTGGCGGAAGAAATCATTACTTCAAAAATACATTCTGGTGATGAAATCATGATGGATTTAAAAGACGATTCTCAAGAACTTTCAGTAGAAATTCACAAAGCAGAAGAACCAACAAATCAGTAAATTAATTTAAATTTATAACAGAAATAACATGCCCGTTACGTTTTCATAACATAACGGGCATTTTTTTTTAAAGAAATCACTATCTTTAGTAAAAGCAAATAGCTATTTTTGAATTCGAATTCTATAATAAAAAACAAAATATGCTTCAAAATAAAGTCATTTTAGGTAGCGAAGAATGGTGCGCATTTCCAGAACTAGGAATCCCGACAATCAAGGCTCGTGTTGATTCCGGCGCCAAAACTTCGGCAATGCATGCTTTAAACATAGCGCCTTTTATAAAAAATGATGCCAATTGGGTCAAATTCGACATTAATCCAATTCAGAATAACATAAAAACCATCATACATTGCGAAGCTCCTCTTGTTGATAAAAGAATTGTAAAAAGTTCCAGCGGATTTAGAGAGCACCGTTATGTAATTCAGACAAGCATTAAAATTGGTGATTCAAAATGGCCAATCGAAATGACACTGACCAATCGTGATTCAATGGGATTCAGAATGCTTTTAGGACGTGAAGCCATGAGCGGACGTGTTCTTGTTGATCCTGAAGAAAAATACTTATTAGGTCAGCCAACTCCGGAATCACTTAAAGAATTATACAAAAACTCCGAAAAAGCTACTACAGGTTTACGAATTGGTCTTTTGGCCAGTAATCCTGAATTGTACAGCAATAAAAGAATCATGGAGGCCGGCGAAATGCGCGGTCACGAAATGCATTTCCTGAACATTAAGGAATGTTATATGAAGCTGGACGCAAAAACCCCTGAAATTCATTACAGAGGCGGGAAAATATTGAATCAGTTTGATGCTATTATTCCAAGAATCCGTCCAAGCATTACGTTTTATGGTTGCGCCCTAACACGCCAATTTGAAGCGTTGAAAGTTTTCGTTTTAAATTCGGCTACAGCCATAACACAATCACGCGATAAATTATACTCTTTACAGTTATTATTAAATAGCGGAATTGACATTCCAACCACTGGTTTTGCCAATTCTCCGCTTGATACAGACAACTTAATTAAAATGGTAGGCGGTTCACCTTTAATTGTAAAATTATTAGAAGGAACACAAGGAAAAGGGGTTGTTTTGGCTGAAACCAAAAAAGCAGCAGAAAGTGTTATTAATGCTTTCAAAAGTCTAAATGCCAATATCTTAGTTCAGGAATTTATTAAAGAAGCAAACGGAAAAGATATTCGTTGTTTTGTAATCGACGGAAAAGTCGTTGCAGCAATACAACGTGAAGCTATGCCGGGCGAATTCAGAGCTAATATCCACCTTGGTGGAACGGCATCGGTAATCAAAGTTACTGCAGAAGAGAAAAAGATCGCGATAAAAGCCGCAAAAGCAATGGACTTAAAAGTGGCAGGAGTTGATATTATTCGTTCTTCTAAAGGACCTTTGTTGCTTGAAGTAAACTCTTCTCCAGGTCTTGAAGGAATTGAAGGTGCAACGAATAAAGATATAGCCGGAGAAATGATCAGAGCAATTGAAAAGAATTTTAAACTGATATAATTAATCGTTTCAATTATTTCAAAATCCAATAAATGAGAAAAATAACAATCTTTCTAATTTTAATCATAACTGGTTGCAGCAAAAATGATTGCTCTAATAATGAAAAAATTAGAAAGATTGAAACTGATAAAATAGTAGAAACTTTACTACAACAGAAATACTTTGAGAATTCTAAAGATTCTTACACTGTTTGCTGCAGTTTAAAAAAACTCCAGATTAATACCGAGAGTATATATGCAGAGCCAACAAAGAAAATAGAAATTGTAAAACTCCCCCCTCGTTTACCAAGAATTCTTGAAAATACCGAAATTTATATCGAAAAACTTTTGAATGCAAATTCAAAAGGAAAAAAACTCTTTCAAATCAAAGATTCAATAAATTTTGTCGAACAAAATAATTGTTTTTTAAAACACAAATTATCCCAAAATATCTCAAAAAAATTAAAAACAATTTCGGTATCTAAAATAGAAAAAGCTTCAAACTACATAATATTATCTATCCCTATATTTTCAGAAGATAATCAAAAAGCTTACATTGAGATTGATTGTTATCCCAAGAAAGATCAATATGGAGTGTCGGTTTACTTGGAAAAGAAAGACAACATTTGGAAAATTAAAGACATTAAAAGTAATTGGAGCCAATGTTCAGGTTAAAATAAAAATACTTTATATTTTAGCAGCTTTGTCAAAGTTTAAAACTTTGACAAAGCTTTTTTATTTAACTTTAATAAAAAAAATATGCTTTTCCCCTATTTCGATATTATTCTCAGAAGTACCGCTGTCTATTTCTTTATGACCATTGCGCTTCGCATTTTCGGTAAAAAAGAACTTTCACAATTAAACACTGCCGACATCATCCTGATTTTACTGATAAGCAATGCAGTACAAAACGCCATGGTTGGACCAGACACTAGTTTAGTTGGTGGATTAATCGCTGCTTTAGTATTATTTGTCATCAACTATATTATTAAAAAACTAACTCGCAGATATAAAGTTATAGGCGATTTAATACTTGATAAACCCGAAGTATTAGTTCATGATGGAAAACTAGATTTTAAAGCTTTAAGCAGACTTGATATTTCGGATGAAGAACTAAAAGAAGCCATGAGAGAACATGGAATAGAATTCTTTAAAAACATAAAACTAGCCATGCTCGAGATCGACGGAACCATCAGTATTATTTCTCAGGATGAAAAAAACTTAAAACAAACGCATTACAAACGCAGACATAATCGCAAGAATCTTCAAAAGTTTTAAAGTAAAAAATCCCGATTTTAAATTGAAATCGGGATTTTTATTATTTCCAAAACTGAAACCATTTCTTTTCTACTTCATCTTCAGATTGATCAAAATTCATTCTTTTGATAGTTTCCGTTGATAAATCAAATTCTTTAAGTCTATGATCCAGATTAATTAAAATATAATCTTGTTCTAAAGGAAATCGCTCTGCAATATTTTTATAATGCCTCAAAAGCCTTCTATCTTTTACACCATCTAAAGCCTGCAAAGTAATATGTACCACTCTATTTTCTTTATCATTTAATCCTAAAATAAAAGTCTCGAGATACTCTGTTTTATTCTTTAGCTGTCCCAGAGTATAATAAGCATCTACTCGTATTGCTTTATCTGAATGCGATGCAAACGGAATTAAAGTTGAACCATAATCAATACCCGTTTCTTTTAATAAATAAGTACAGAATCTAAACGTTTCCTCATCATTTACTTTAGAAACATTTTCTTTAATCACCTCCAGCCAATCGCTACTTTTTTCTTTTGCGTACCAGAATACAAATTGAAAAACAGTCAGCAAATCTTTTTCAACAAAATCAATTAAATGAGAATACGCACGATTATAATCAAATTTAGTCAATATTTGAAGCAGTTTTTTTTGTATATCACCATTCTCTGATTGATATTCTTTTTCCAAAAAATCTAAATTTTGCAGATTTACCTCTTTCTTTCGCAGAATTGCAGACAAACATTCCAGCTTGATTTCTTTATCATCTGTAGAACCAAACACTTCTAAAATATGTTTTGATGCGCCACCTAATGTATAATCAAACAAATCATCGTATCCAACTGAGGTTTCTGCTGTAATTTCGTCTAGCCATCTTTCATACCAATCTAAAAAATTAGAGTCGAAAGTAAAAAATGGCTTTTGTCTGTCAATATCAACATTTATTATTCGCCCTTTAAATTCTCCATTCAAAACAAGTCCGTTATAATATGTACACCCTTGAGAACTGATCGGTAATATACCAGAAAAAATTTCACCTAATTCTTCATAATAATCTTCATCAGAAATAGCATCATCTTCATCAATTTTCTTTGTTAGTCCTTCCCAAAATTCATCACTCATATCCGGATGAAGAACGCAATCTTGATTTAGATACTTTTCCGGATTATTAGAAATGAATTCTTCTATATTTTTCCCTAAAGGGAATATTCCGTAAGAAGGCCCGGCTGCAGCATTCTGATAGGAATTTCCACCATTTCCAATATGCTGTAAAAAGGCTTTATAAGAGTCAGGCAGAACAACCTTATAATCATTTTCAAATTTTAAAATATCTTGTTCTGTTACAGTCTTCCCTAAATTGTACTCATGACTGTCTGCGCCAAATACTTCAAAATCTTTATCCGTTTCTTTCGCTAAAAACAGTTTTATCTTTATTCTTTCAATTTGATTTAAGGTTTCCTGATTCATTACAATGCTAAAATTTGTACCAAATATATTACTTAATAACCGTTGAAAAAAGCGGATTTAAAAACAAAGAAGCCGATTTCAAATTTGAAATCGGCTTCTTCTATATCCTAATAAAACATGATTTACATCTCACATTTTACAAAATTTATTGTACTATTAGATAAATACGCTTAAGATAAAGTAAACAAATCCTGCTAAAATAGCTGAAATAGGAATTGTTAAAACCCAAGCCCAAATTAAACTTACCGTTACTCCCCATCTTACAGCAGATACACGTTTTGTTAATCCAACTCCAATGATAGATCCTGTAATGGTATGCGTTGTACTTACCGGAATTTTTAAGTGCTCTGTAAAGTACAGTGTCAATGCTCCCGCAGTTTCGGCTGCAACACCTTCAAACGAACTTACTTTTGTGATTTTAGAACCCATTGTTTTCACAATTTTCCATCCACCACTCAATGTTCCCGCTGCAATTGCAGAATAACACGCTAACGGAATCCAACCCGGCATAACACCTTTAACTCCTAAATCATCATTTGGCAATACAACATCTAACCATGAATCCATATGAACACCAGGATTTGTATTGATATAAACTGCTACAGCTGCAGCAATAATACCCATTACTTTTTGAGAATCATTTCCTCCGTGACCTAAACTAAAAGCCGCAGAAGATAATAATTGCATCTTTTTTAATGCCGCATCAGCCTGATGAAGATTTAAGCTGCTAAAAATCAAACAAAAAGCACTTACTGTTAGAATGATAAAAGCTACTAAAAACCATTTAATATTATGAGGATCAAAAGCTACACTCCAGAAATGAGAGTCAAAACGCGGTTTTCCGTGCTCAATAATCTCTTCATAAGTCACCATTTGACTATAAACAAACCAAATTGTAGCAATCATCAATCCCACTGTAAACACTTTTGGCCAGATACTTTTTCTTGAAGCATTTAATAACCAAATCGAAATTAAATACGATGCTAAAGCTCCTAACAACGGTGCTAGAACAATAAAAGCAATAATAATAAGAACTCCCGAAGGCATTCCTCCATCTTTTCCGGCTTTGTACCAACTTACAATCTGATACCAGTAATGCGTTGCTCCATCTTCACCAACATATCCAGAGAAACCGTGAACTGCAATAGCATGTGCAACCGCCGCTCCGGCAAAACCACCAATAAGTGTATGTGAAGAACTTGAAGGAATCCCTAACCACCAGGTCAATAAGTTCCAGCAAATAGCCGCGATAACACCGGCAAGAATCACCACAAGGTTTATTTCCATAGTGTGCGCCGTTTTTGCAACGGTATCTGCAACACCAAATCCGAAAACCCAATAAGCAAGAAAGTTAAAAAATGCTGCCCAAAGAACGGCCTGAAAAGGCGTCAGAACCTTTGTCGCAACAACAGTCGCTATAGCATTTGCCGCATCATGAAAACCATTGATGTAATCAAAAATTAAGGCTAATACTATAATTAATATAAGTAGCGTCATAAAATTATAACTTCAGAATGAAAAATTGAATTAAGAATGTTTTACAGAAATAGATTCTAGTATGTTAGCAACACTTTTACATTTGTCTGTTGCTGATTCTAAAACAGATAACACCTCTTTATATTTAATAATATTTTTAGCGTCTGTTTCGTTTTCAAATATTTCAAAAACTGCTTTATTATATACATTATCAGATTTGTTTTCCAGTTTATTAATTCTGGCACAAGCATCTTTAATGATTTTAAAATTCTTTAAATTTCTCAATTCTTTTACAGCGCTGTCAATGTTTTGGCAAGCTTCAAGATTGATTTCTGTCATCTTTCTGATAGATTTTGTAATCTTATCAACCTGATACAATCTCATACGGCTTGCTGCACCATGAAGGTAATCGGCAACGTTATCAATAGAAGTAATTAAGGTATGAATATCCTCTCTGTCAAATGGAGTAATAAAGTTTCTGCTTAATTCCAAATTGGTCTGACGTGTAATGTCTTCCCCTTTTTGCTCTAATTCGTCAATCTTTTGAAAAAGAATTTCTCTTTCTTTTAATGGAAGGTTTACAGCTTCGTGTAAGTTAGAAGCTAATTCAATTAAATTGCTTGAAGCCTCTTCAAAAAGTGGAAAGAATTTCTTGTCTTTCGGCACTAAAAATTGGAAAATACTGTTTATTGACATTTTTATATTTTTGATAGTGCAAAATTACTTCATTAATATTCTATAATGTTAAGCCATTGTTAACAAATCGTTTTCAATTTGAAAACTATCAAGGAACGCAACGGTCTTCTCAATATCATAATGTAAGATTCTATCCTCTTTAACCAAAGGCACAACTTCTCTGTAACTACTTAAGAACATTTCGATGAAATCACTTGATTTTAAAGGCTCTCTGTAAGCAATTGCCTGAGAAGCATTCATCAATTCAATCGCCAGAATACGCTCTAAATTATCCATAACACGCAATGCTTTTGTAGCTCCGTTTGCTCCCATACTTACGTGATCTTCCTGTCCGTTACTGGAAACTATACTATCAATACTTGACGGAGTTGCCAATTGTTTGTTCTGACTTGCAATACTTGCTGCAGTATATTGCGGAATCATAAATCCTGAATTTAATCCCGGATTATCAACCAAAAACGCCGGAAGATTACGTAATCCTGAAATTAACTGATACGTTCTTCTTTCAGAAATACTTCCTAATTCAGCCAAAGCAATTGCCATAAAATCTAAAGCCAAAGCCAATGGTTGTCCGTGGAAATTTCCTCCCGAAATAATCTGGTCGGATTCAATAAAGATATTTGGATTATCGGTAACCGAGTTAATTTCGGTTTTGAATACTTTGCGAACATAATCAATCGCATCTTTTGATGCTCCATGAACCTGAGGCATGCAACGGAAAGAATACGGATCCTGAACGTGTTTTTTCTCTTGTTCTATAATTTGGCTTCCTTCCAAAAATTCATTAATTCGTTGCGCTGTCACAATTTGACCTTTGTGAGGACGAATAAAATGAATCAATTCATTAAAAGGCTCAATTCTTCCATCAAAACCTTCTAAAGAAATCGTTCCGATTAAATCTGCCAGATAAGAATATTTATACGCTTTAAGTAAAATATGTGCTCCGTAAGCACTCATAAACTGTGTTCCGTTTAACAAAGCCAAACCTTCTTTTGACTGTAAAACGATTGGTTGCCAGTTAAAATGTTTTAAAACTTCGGCAGAAGCCATTTTCTTTCCTTCAAAAAGTACTTCTCCCTCGCCCAATAATGGCAAAGATAAATGTGCTAAAGGTGCTAAATCTCCAGAAGCTCCCAATGAACCCTGAGTATATATAACAGGAAGAATATCATTATTATAAAAGTCGACCAAACGCTCTAACGTTACCAATTGTACACCAGAATGCCCGTAGCTTAAAGATTGAATTTTAAGCAACAACATCAATTTTACAATTTCAGCAGGAACTTCTTCTCCTGTTCCGCAAGCGTGTGATTTTACAAGGTTTTCCTGAAGCTGTGATAAGTTTTCGTTTGAAATCTTAACATTACAAAGTGATCCGAAACCTGTATTGATACCATAAATAGGCTCAGAATGCGATGCCATTTTCTTATCCAGATAATCACGACATTTCTGAACGTTAACTTTCGCTTCTTCAGATAATTCAAGTGTTTTTTGATTAACTATTATTTCTTGTAAAGCTTCTAAACTTAGGGTTTCAGTACTTATATAATGGACTTCTTTCATATTATTTTTATTTTAAGACATCAAAATTCAGCAAATCAATATTAAAAAGCAACATTTATTCACAATAATTAAAAATCAAACAAAAGCAATTCGTCACTTTTACTAATTTCACAATACTAATCATACAAAAAAAGTACTTTATAACAAATCGCGTTAATTTAATTTTATTCAATTTCATTCAAAAAATTAGATTTAATCTGCGCATATCTGCTTTAATCTTTTTAAATCTGCGTGCAATACTTTTGCGCATAGATTTTCTCACGCAGCTTTAAAAAGATTAAAGCAGATTAAATAAATATTTTACATACAGAATGAAAGCCTTTTATATCATCCAATATGTACTTTAAATTATTACTTAAAAAACTAAAGGTGAAAATCATCACTTTAAAAACATAATCCTACTAAAATTGTAGACTGTTACCCTTTTTCCGCATAATTTTTATTAAAAATCAGCCGTTTACTTCAAATAAAACCACTAAAATCAGATCTGAAATATATCAAAACCTCAATTTAACATATTGAATTTTACCAAATACTCAATATTGAATTATTGAGATTTGAATTATTAAAATATTCGTAAAAAGTCCATAAGAATTTTTAATACTGCTTAAAATCTGTACTTTTGAAAAATCAAAATGAAAAGTAACAGCACAAAATATCAATCTACAATGACAACTCAAACAAGAGTTGCAATTGCTGCTACCATTATTTCTACTACAACAACTACTACCCCTTAGGGGTATACATTTTACATATAAACACAGGTTATCTATACTTTTTTCTAAAAAGAAGAAAGGCATTGGATACATAAAAACTATTGCATTAAAAGAAAAGAAAAAAACAGCAGTCACAGTTTTAAGTTACAGTTCACAGTTGACAACCTTTGAACCTTTGTTACTCAGAACCTCTGCACCTAAGAAAAAACAAAATGAAAGTATTAAAATTTGGCGGAACTTCGGTAGCCAATGCTCAAAATATAAAACTCGTTCTCGAAATTGTTAAACAAAAAGCCGATAAAGATAAACTAGTTGTTGTAGTTTCTGCATTAAGTAAAGTAACCGATTTATTGCAATTGGCAGCGGCAAAAGCGGCAGCAAATGACGAAAGCTTTAGAGATATTGTTGCCGAAATCGAGAAAAAACACCTTGACACTTTAAAAGAATTAATTCCTGTAAGTGAGCAAAGTAGTTTGTTGAGTCATGTAAAAAGAATCATCAATCACTTAGAAACTTTATTAGACGGTTGTTTCTTATTGGGCGAATTATCTCCAAGAACTGCCGACACTATTTTAAGTTTTGGAGAATTACTTTCTTCATTTATTATTGCTAAAGCGTATCTGCAAATTAATAATGACGCTGTTTACAAAGACAGTCGTGAATTAATAAAAACCAATGCCGATTTTGGAAAAGCGGTTGTAAACTTCGAGGTTTCCAATCAATTAATTAAAGATTATTTTGCTCAAAATGAAGCAAAAATCAATATTCTGCCTGGATTTATTGCGCAGACTGTAGACGGAATCACTTCGACTTTAGGACGTGGCGGATCTGATTATACGGCTGCCATTATCGCCGGAGCAATCGATGCGGAACAACTGGAAATATGGACAGATGTAAACGGAATGTTTACTGCAAACCCGAAAATTGTAAAACAAGCGCAGCCAATTGCCAATATCTCGTATCAGGAAGCGATGGAATTGTCGCACTTTGGAGCAAAAGTTTTGTATCCGCCAACAATTCAGCCTGTTTTAAGAAAAAACATTCCTATTTTAATCAAAAATACTTTTGAACCTGAGGCTGTTGGAACTTTAATTTCTGATACCGTTTTATCAAAAGATACCGTTGTAAAGGGAATTAGCCATATTGATCATATTTCGCTTTTAACGCTTGAAGGCCCAGGAATGATTGGTGTTGCAGGTTCTTCAAGACGTTTGTTTGAAGTATTGTCTCAGGAAAAAATCAACGTGATTTTTATTACTCAGGCTTCTTCTGAGCATTCAATTTGTATCGGAATCCTGAATTCGGATGCTGATAATGCCGAAGCAGCAATTAACCGTGCTTTTGAAATCGAAATTTCGCAAAACAAAATCGATCCTTGTTATGTAGAAAAAGACCTTTGCATTATTGCTCTGGTTGGCGAAAACATGAAAAATCACCAAGGTTTAAGCGGAAGAATGTTCAGCACTCTTGGAAAAAACAACGTAAACATTCGTGCCATTGCGCAAGGTGCTTCTGAAAGAAATATTTCGACTGTAATTAACGAAAGAGACGTTAAAAAAGCGCTGAATACTTTACATGAAAATTTCTTCGAAGAAAACACAAAACAGCTGAATTTGTTTGTGATGGGAGTTGGAAATGTGGGTGAGAAATTCATCGAGCAGATTCACAGCCAAAGAAAATTCTTAAAAGAGGTTTTAAAAATTAATGTTCGCGTTATCGCTTTGTCGAATTCAAGAAAAATGCTTTTTGATGAAGACGGAATCTCATTAAAAGACTGGCAATCGACTTTGGATAAAGGTGAAGAAGCAATTCCGACTGAATTTATCGCACGTGCAAGAGAACTGAATTTACGTAACAGCATTTTCGTAGACATTACAGCAAACGCAAACGTTTCTGAAATGTATGAGAAATTCTTAAAAGAAAGTATTGCCGTTGTAACTTGTAACAAAATTGCTTGTTCTTCTGCTTACGATAATTATAAAAAATTAAAAAACTTATCTCGTCAATATAACGCTCCGTTTTTGTTTGAAACAAATGTTGGTGCAGGATTGCCAATTATCGATACTGTAAAAAACTTAATTGCATCCGGAGATAAAGTGCATAAAATTCAGGCGGTTTTATCCGGAAGTTTAAACTTTATTTTCAACAATTTTGATGAGAATAATTCTTTCCACGATGTGGTAAAAGAAGCCGGAGTTCAGGGATTCACAGAACCAGATCCGAAAATCGACTTAAGCGGAATTGACGTTGCTCGTAAAATCCTGATCCTTATTCGCGAAAGCGGTTACGAAATGGACATCGACGCCATTGCAAACGAATCGTTTTTACCAGCAGAATGTTTGGCAACAACAAACAACGATGACTTTTTTGCTTCGTTAATCAAACATTCACAGCATTTTGAAAACATTTACAAAGAAGCTTTAGCAAAAGATTCAAGATTGAAATACGTAGCACAATTCGAAAACGGAAAAGCAAGCGTAGGTCTTCAGTTTATTCCAAAAGATCATCCTTTCTATAATTTAGAAGGAAAAGATAATATCGTGCTTTTCTACACCGATCGTTACGTAGATCAGCCTTTATTGATCAAAGGAGCCGGCGCCGGTGCAGCCGTAACCGCTTCAGGAATTTTTGCTGACGTTATTAGAGTAGGAAACGTGTAAAAAGGTGCTAAGATACTAAGGTGCTGAGGTTCTAAGTTTTTTTTATCTAGACAACCTTAGAACCTTAGCAACTCAGAACCTCAGAACCTTATAAAAAAAAACCATGTGGTAAAAGTTTGCAAAGAAACCTTAGAACCTTAGAACCTTAGCAACTCAGAACCTCAGAACCTTATAAAAAATGGAAATAAAACTTTTTTGCCCGGCAACTATTGCCAACCTCTCTTGCGGATTTGATGTATTGGGACTTTGCTTAGACAATGCGGGTGATGAAATGATTGTTCGAAAATCAGATCAAAAAGGAGTTCGAATTACTAAAATCGTGGGTGCCGATTTGCCTCTTGAAACCGAGAAAAACGTTTCGGGTGTGGCGGCTTTGGCGATGTTGGCGACTTTGGACGAATTGGACTTTGGATTTGAAATTGAAATCTATAAAAATATAAAAGCCGGAAGCGGAATCGGAAGCAGTGCTGCAAGTTCTGCCGGAGCGGTTTTCGGAATCAACGAATTATTAGGCCGACCTTATTCTCGTAAAGATTTGGTTCAGTTTGCGATGCAGGGCGAAAAATTAGCCAGCGGAAACGCACATGCCGATAACGTAGCTCCTGCCCTTTTAGGCGGCTTTACTTTGGTAAGAAGTTATGCTCCGCTTGATATTATCAGAATTGATAGTCCGGAAGAATTGTACGCAACGGTGGTTCATCCACAGATTGAGTTAAAAACGTCTGACGCTCGTTCAGTTTTAAAACAAAATGTTTCTCTAAAAAGCGCCATCATGCAATGGGGAAATGTAGGTGGGTTAATTGCCGGATTATACACAAAAGATTATGATTTGATTGGAAGATCACTTCACGACGAAATCGTGGAACCTTTAAGAAGCGTTTTAATTCCAGGTTTTGATCAAATTAAACAAACGGCTCTTGAAAACGGCGCTTTAGGTTCTGGAATTTCAGGTTCTGGCCCGTCGATTTTTGCTTTAAGCCGAGGAAAAGAAACCGCAGACCAAATCGCAAAAGCCATGAGCGAAGTTTACGAAAAAATGAATTTACCGTATGAGATTCATGTTTCGAAGATTAATCCGGATGGCGTTCGCATTTTGTAAAATGTGAATTGTGAAATGTATTAAGTACGAAGAATTAAGTATTAAGACAACGTTTGTCAGGCTGAGCGTAGTCGAAGCCCCGCAAAGTAAAGACACAAAGCATAGCACGCCCAGTTTATCATTTCGACGTAAGGAGAAATCACACAAGTGAGGACACACTGTTGTAGAGTTTCGAGTGTGATTTCTCCTTCGTCGAAATGACAAAAATAGAGTTTAAAAACATAACGTTTGTCAGGCTGAGCGTCCAGTCCCGACGTTTCGGGATCGGGAGAAGCCCGCGCAAAGTTAAGACACAAAGCATGGCACGCCCAGTTTGTCATTTCGACGTAAGGAGAAATCACACAAGTGAGGACACACTGTTGTAGAGTTTCGAGTGTGATTTCTCGTTCGTCGAAATGACAAAAATAGAGTTTAAAAACATAACGTTTGTCAGGCTGAGCGTCCCGTCCCGACGTTTCGGGATCGGGAGAAGCCCGCGCAAAGTTAAGACACAAAGCATGGCACGCCCAGTTTGTCATTTCGACGTAAGGAGAAATCACACAAGTGAGGACGCACTGTTGTCGAGTTTCGAGTGTGATTTCTCGTTCCTCGAAATGACAAAAATAGAGTTTAAAAACATAACGTTTGTCAGGCTGAGCGTCCCGTCCCGACGTTTCGGGATCGGGAGAAGCCCGCGCAAAGTTAAGACACAAAGCATGGCACGCCCAGTTTGTCA
>NZ_JAGYWA010000002.1:0-193252 GCF_018383905.1 Flavobacterium branchiicola | reverse complement strand
CTCGAAATGACAAAAATAGAGTTTAAAAACATAACGTTTGTCAGGCTGAGCGTCCCGTCCCGACGTTTCGGGATCGGGAGAAGCCCGCGCAAAGTTAAGACACAAAGCATGGCACGCCCAGTTTGTCATTTCGACGTAAGGAGAAATCACACAAGTGAGGACGCACTGTTGTCGAGTTTCGAGTGTGATTTCTCGTTCCTCGAAATGACATACTATGTGGATTTACTTTGCGGGGCTTCGACGGAGTTTATCCTGAGGAACGAAGGGCTCAGCCTGACAAAACCAAGAAATAATTAAAAATAAAAAAAAGCTATAAACAAGCATAGGAAAAGCCTAAAGCTTAAAGCAATAAAAAAAAGCCTAAAGCAATAAAAAAATAATGAAATACTACAGTTTAAACCATAATGCCCCAAAAGTTTCTTTTCAGGAAGCTGTAATACAAGGATTAGCGAGTGACAAAGGATTATATTTCCCAGAAAACATCACGCCTCTTGATCCTTCCTTTTTTGATAAAATCGAAAGTTTAAGCCACGAAGAAATTGCTTATGAAGCAATTAAACAATTCGTTGGCGACGAAATACCTGCAGAAAAATTAAAAGAAATCATCGCTGATACTTTAGTTTTTGATTTTCCTGTGGTGAAAGTAGAAAACGGAATCTACTCGTTAGAGTTATTCCACGGACCGACAATGGCTTTTAAAGACGTTGGAGCGCGATTTATGTCGCGTTGTTTGGGATATTTCAATAAAGACAAAAAAGACGCTAAAAACACCGTTTTAGTGGCAACTTCCGGAGATACGGGAGGCGCAGTTGCAAGCGGATTTCTTGGTGTTGATGGTGTAGATGTTGTTATTTTATATCCATCAGGAAAAGTGAGCGACATTCAGGAAAAACAATTGACGACTTTAGGACAAAACATTAAAGCGCTTGAAGTTGATGGTGTCTTTGATGATTGTCAGGATATGGTGAAAAAAGCGTTTTTAGATGAAACTTTGGCGCACAAAAACCTGACTTCGGCAAATTCTATTAATATTGCGCGTTGGCTGCCACAGATGTTTTATTTCTTCTTTGCTTACAAAGCGTTGAAGAGCCAAAACAAACCTTTGGTTTTCTCTTGTCCAAGCGGAAACTTCGGAAATATCTGTGCTGGAATTATGGCAAAGAAATTAGGTTTACCAATTGAACATTTTGTAGCTTCTACAAACGTAAACGACACCGTGCCAAGATTCTTAGAAAACGGAAAATACGACCCGAAACCTTCTAAAGCGACAATTTCTAACGCAATGGACGTTGGAAACCCAAGTAACTTTATTAGAATTCAGGAATTATACAATAATGATTTAAAGGCTTTTGAAAAAGATTTCTCTTCGTACAGCTACACCGATGAAGAAACGCTAAAAGCCATGAAACAAATTTACAACACCGACGGTTACATCGCAGAACCTCACGGCGCTGTTGGTTATTTAGGTTTAAAAAAAGAGCTTGAAAAACACCCGAACGCCATTGGTATTTTCTTAGAAACCGCTCACCCAATTAAATTCTTAGATGTAGTTGAACCGGTGCTAGGAATCACGCTTCCTATTCCAACACAAATTGAAAGTGTTATTAATGAGGAGAAAGTGAGTGTGAAGATTGGTACTTATGAGGAGTTGAAGAGTTTCTTGGGGTAATCAATTATATCATCATAAACAAAACGACTGGAACTTATTTTCAGTCGTTTTGTTTTTTAAGTCAATATTTATTCAATATCAAATTTAAAAAATCTAGTAAGAAAAAACCATATATTTGAAAAGTAAGAAAAACATAATAAACCTTCGCTTTTCTATCCTCTTTTAGGTGTATATGCGAAAGTTTCTTTTGCCTATTAAATGAGTTATGTAATATTTTATGATAAGTAAGACTGTTGAAATTAATTCTGGAAAAAATATTATTGACATATCATTTGATGATTTAGTATTATGTCTAAGAATTTCTAAAACTATTATAGCTGATTTTTATGATGATAGTTTAGGAACTATGGGGCGTTATTTTGTTCTAAATTCTGATTATGACAGAGATAAATACATTAAAAATCTAAATGATGTATTGATTGATGGAACTGATGAAATTATTCTAGAAAAAATTATCGACTTTTTAAATTTATTTAATTCAGGTATCTATTGCGTTTATACCCGTGAGTCTAACTTAGATTATTACAAAATTCGTTATGATTATTCTAATGTAGAAGGTGCTTTTTATCATTATAATTACACTGTTGATTTTCGCAATCTAATGTTTACACAACCTTCTACAAGTATTTCAAGAGAAAGAGTCGATTATTATAAGGAGCTAATTAAATCTGGTTACAAACCAAGAGTCCTAATTATAAGCCACAATAATTTAGAGGGTATTTCTGGTTATTATATTAATACTGAATTTATACTTGATGGACACCACAAACTATTAGCATATTCTGAATTACGTGTCCCCTGCAATCTCGTTTGCATCGAAAAAGAAAGTATGGAAGATGATATTTATAAAAAAAATCTTTTCAATTCATATTCATATTTTCTAACTGAAGAGCTAAAAGCTGAAATTATTGGTAATAATCCAAAAATGTACATTGAAAATTCTGAGGAATCTGTAAAATATAATATTGAATTTGATAATTATTTAAGAACATTTCAAAAATGCATTTCTGGAGATGTTTACAAATTAATATTTAAATCTATTAATTCACTTAACAATGAAGAGAAAAAATGGGGATTGAGTAAATTAAGAATTATTGAAAAAAAAGATTTTTTAAAAGAAAAATTAATACTGTGGAATGTAATCAACGAACACCTTTCTCTTTCCTATCGTGAAATAAAATCTAAAGAAGAATTTAATTATTTTGTTTTGGAAACTTTTGGAAGATCATTAGATGATATTGAGAAAAACATCACATAACAGCAACTACAAGGGATTTGGGCAATTGGCTTAATGGAAAGTTGGTTTTTGTATTTGGAATGATTTGACAAATCCGAAGAATGGGTTTAATTTAGTACCTGAACTGCCCCCGCTAGCGCGAGCGTCTCGCTCGTGAAGGCAAAGAAATTCAAAAACCAATTGGAAGTGCACGAGCGGGACGCTCGCGCCAGCTGAAGGAAAAGATAAACTACAACTAATATAACAAATCAAATGAATCGAATTATACTTATTGGAAATGGATTTGATTTAGCTCATAATATTAAAACTAGCTACAATCATTTTATTGATGACTACTGGGAAAAAGTAATGCAAAAATTACGCAATGAAGTTAACGGAAACATTACAACGTATCTAAATGTATTCGAAACTGAGGAAATTAGAATTGATAATGTTCCTGGTGGTCCTTATAAAGCTGGAGATTGGGTAAAAGGAAATAGTTTTAATGATTTAGTTGAAATTTTAGAACAAAAAAATCTTACATTAATATTCAAAAACAAATTTCTAGAAATATTAACCCGAAGGAAAAAAGAAAGAGAGTGGGTTGACATCGAAAATGAATATTATGATTTGTTAAAGGATTCATTTAAAAATGAAAAATGTACTTACGCAATAGAAGAATTAAATAAAGATTTGAGACAAATAAAAGATTTACTTGAATTGTATTTAAGAGATGTAGAAGATGAATTTGTTGCAAACTTTGGAAACGAAACAAATGATATTAAATTAAAAAAAAGCATTGGACAGAAAATTTATTCTACATTAAAATTAAGAGATTTTACCGAAACGTCAATTAATAAAAAGGCAGAAATTGAATTTCAAAAAATTCATAAGGATTTAAAAGCCTTAAAAGATGATTTGGTTACATTGTCAGAACTAGATGAAAAAAACCAAAAAATAATTTCAAAAATTGGTGTAAATGCAACTGTCACAGATATTCGAAAACTACTTTTATCAGATAGCGCTATAAATTATTTTGAACTAATACCAGACGAAACATTATTTCTCAGTTTTAATTACACCTCTACAGAAGAATTATATTTAAATCAAAATCAATTTGATTCGTTAAACTTTAACAAAAATACTGCTATAAGCACTATTCATATACACGGAACAACTAACCAGTATGACGGTAATCAAGTTATCTTCGGATTTGGGGATGAGATTGACGAAGATTACAAGTCAATTGAGAATTTGAATAATAATATTTATCTCGAGAACATTAAGTCTATTAAATATCTGGAAACTGAGAATTATAAAAAGCTACTAGAATTTTTAAATACGGGAGAATATCAAATTTTTACTTTTGGTCATTCTTGTGGAATTTCAGATAGGACATTATTAAACACACTTTTTGAGCACAAAAATTGCTCATCAATAAAACCTTTTTATTACAGAAAAGAAAATGGAAATGATAACTATAGTGACATAGTTAGAAATATTTCTAGAAATTTTAATAGCAAAGCAATTATGAGAGATAAGGTGGTAAATAAAAACTATTGCGAAACGTTATCATAAATACTAGTTCTCTCTAGCAATAGAACATAAAAAAGAGACCTCATCAAAGGTCTCTTTTTTGTTTAATATATTTTCAAAAACGTTTATTTCTCATTCAATAATTTTTCCAAATACTCCACTTTATCTTTTTCAGCTTGCCCCCGCTAGCGCGAGCGTCTCGCTCATGAACGCAAAGAAATTTAAAAACCCAATTAGAATGGGCACGAGCGAGACGCTCGCGCTAGCAAAGAGGATAGAAATCTTCTCTTATCAAGTTTTAAACCACAAATTATACTGATTTATTTTTAGTCTAATTGGTGTTTTTTTATTTAGTTATTTATAAGGAAAATTATTATGTTTGAGACTTAATATAATGCAAATTCATACAAAACAAGCCTAAACTATTTAACTGAAAAATATGATCAAAAAGATAGTAAATTTATCATTCTTAATTATCATTTTAATATGCACTCTTTCATGCGAAAAAGACAAACTTAAAATGCAAATAGTTGGAAATAACAAATCAGACACATTGATTTTTGATTCCAAAGACACTTTAATAACACATGGGATTTTAGATAGTATAATGCTTACCTCTTATGCTAGTCATGAATTTACAATAAATAATTCGAAGCCAATAAAATTTAAACTTTCTAATAAAGATGGAATTTTAAATACTAGCAAAAATGAATTTATATTAATGGATATAGAATTTGCTTCTGAAGGAACAGAGATGGATCCTATGGAAATTGGAAAAATAGAATTTAGTTCGTACGTTCTAATTGATTCTTTTTTAATTTGTAAAAAAAGATTTGAAAATGAATTGAAAGATCCAATAAAATTAAATATGATTATTGATACTATTTCTGTTAGCAAAAATGGGAATTATACAACTACTGATTACGAAAGAGATTATTCTTCTCAGTATGACGAAACTATTTCAGCTCCATTTTCAGGATTTAAAAAGATTGGATCACAAAATATTTTTATAGAAAAAGTCTGGGATTATGATCTTAATCAAAAAATTCCTGAAGAAATTTCTGTACAGACTAGAAGTGATGCTGCCAATAATTATGTTCAAAAAAGAAACAAAACAACAATAGTTATTGCTAAAGATTTTTTAAAATATGCAACAATAATGGTTAGCGAATATAGCGTAATTGACATCAAAGAACATCTAAAGGGAAAATCTAAAATAAAGTAAAGGACAAAAAAAGAGACCTCATAAAAGGTCTCTTCTCAATTTAATATATCTTCAAAAAGGATTATTTCCCGTTCAATAATTTCTCCAAATACTCCACCTTATCTTTTTCAGCTTGCACCAAACGTTCATAAAGTTCAACTACTTTATCTAAAGGACTAAAAGTACAATTTGTTGCAAAAATACTTCCTGTTGTAACAACATTATCATGAAAACTATTAAAGTAATTAATAACGCCTTCATCTGAAAAGTTTTTAATGGCTTCAACAGAAACTTCAAGAGCTTTTGCAATTTCTGAAAGTCTTTCTTCGTCTACAGTTTCGCTGTTTTCAATATTCGAAATAGTCTGCTGGGTTATTCCTAAAGCAAGTGCAAGTGCTTCCTGCTTCATATCTTTAAGCTCTCTGATACGGCTTATATTTCTGCCGATATGTTTTGGTTTTATTGCTGTACTCATAATTCAAAGATATTTAAAATTCTTAAACGAAAATAGATTTGGGTAAAAAACAAGCTTCCATTTGTAAGATACTATTTACAATTCTTAAAAAACATATGTTTGGGACGCGGATTATACGGATTCGTTATCACGAAGACGCGGATTGAAACGGATTTTAAAATACATAAACCGTATAAATCCGCTTCCGATAACTCTGGGGACGGATTAATACTGATTTAAAAAAAATCCGTGTTAATCAGCGTTTTTGCGAAAGCAAATCCGTTTAATCCGCGTTCTAATTTACAAAGCCTTACTTCCTCGTTCCCAACAAATACAAAATCTTTGTAGGTCCGGACTTTACTTTCTTTATTTCCCAATTAAAGTTTTCTTTATTGTTTAAATTAGAAACCAAAGCATTCATTTCGTCAACAGAATAGGTTCTTAAAGAAGAAACAACGCCGTCCCAGAGAATCAAAATGGGCACAATCGGAATAAGATACGTAAAAATAATTCTGCCAATATGAAACGGTCTTATAAAAGGTGTTGAAACTAAAACACTAATTGGCGAAAAGATCATTGCCGTAATACTCTGAAAACTTCTCTCCTGCCCTTCAAAAATCGCAATAGAACTGTTGGTATCAATTGCATTTTGCAGAATCTGCTGGGCATCTTTTGGTTTAAAATGATGAAAGGATAAAAACTGCGTTCGAAGCCCTTTTAGGTTTTCGGGCACGTTTCTGGCATCGATTGAAGTTTTTACAAAATCGAAATTGTCGGCTTGTTTTTGTGTATGTTCGAATGCTGGAATATTTGGAAAATAATCCGTGAGGAGAATTTTTAAATCGGGATTGTCTTTTCTCAATTCAGTGTCGAGCCAGATAAGTCCGCCGCCGCCACCCGAAGCGAGATCAATAATTTGATTGGTTTGGCTTTCTTTTAATCCTTTTTGAATTACCGGAACTATGCCTTTGTACATTGCCGTTTTATTAGCCAAAAACTGCAGAAAATCAGTTATATAATTTCTAATAAATTCCGGAAGCCATTGCTGATCTTCAAATTCAAACAGGTGTATTCGGCTCATACTTTTTTGCTTTTTGGTTTTATACAAATTTGAAGAATTTTATTTAAATATTTACGTACATAAATTAAAATTTCAATTGCCTCCAGCTTTAGCTGAAGGTTTTATTTTTACAGCATAAATTCGGCTTTAGCCAAAAAATATAAAAGATTAGGCTAAAGCCAATTTTCTGATGTAATTTTGTTTCTCCAGCTAAAGCTGGAGGCAATTCAAATATTCTTGGCTAAAGCAAGAAACAATTCAAAACATTTTATAAATAACATGATTACAAAAGCATTACTCGAAGATATTCCGGCATTAACCACTTTAATCAACTCGGCTTACAGAGGCGAAACCTCAAAAAAAGGCTGGACAACCGAAGCACATTTACTGGAAGGAAAAAGAACTGACGAACAGGAAATGACCGAAATCTTCCTAGATCCAAAAAATACAATTCTGAAATTTACAGAAAATGATAAAATTATTGGTTCGGTTTTATTGGTGGAGAAAGGACATCAATTATATTTAGGAATGCTTACCGTTTCGCCCGAACTTCAAAATAGTGGAATCGGAAAAAAGCTTTTGGCTGAAGCCGAAAATCATGCTAAATCTTTAGGCTTAAATAGTATTATTATGACGGTTATTTCTGTTCGCGAGGAACTTATTGCCTGGTACAAACGTCACGGTTATGCAGATACCGGTAAAAGAGAAGCTTTTCCTGAAAGCGGTGTTCATGTTACGGTTTCAGAAGAACCTTTGGAGTTTATATATTTTGAGAAGAAGCTGGTTTAGGGTTTATTCCGCAGAGAATTGCGCAGAGGTTCGCTAAGAGTTTTAACCACTTCGTTTGTCATTTCGACTGAAAGGAGAAATCGCACCAGGAATTCCGCAAACAGAATCGCCAATCTTTGTCGAGCTTCTAGTGCGATTTCTCCTTTCAGTCGAAATGACAAAATTGAGATTAAAATCATGGAAAAAACAACAATTTGATTTCATAATAAAACAATAAAAAATGAACATACGCTTTTTGCCTAAAAAAGATAGTAAATCCTCTGTTTGGAGTGGCGGATTGACCTATGAATATATGATTTATCCTGAAACAGCAAACTATGCTGAAAGGGATTTCATTTTTAGGATAAGCAGTGCGACAATAGAGGAAGTTCCGTCATTGTTTACCCAATTTAAAAGCTATCACCGTTACTTGGTTATGCTTGATAACGATTTAAATGTTGAAGTAAATAAAGAGCAAAAAACATACGAGAAATATGAAATCATGGAATTTAATTCAGCTGATGAAGTAACTTCATATACAAAAGGCAATGATTTTAATTGGATGGTTTCTGAAAAAACACCTCATCACAAACTGAAAATAACAAATGGTAATGAGAATTATAATGCTCCAATCATACTATTATTTTCTTTGGGCAAAACAGTTATTAAAATTAATGAGAATTCATACGATCTAAATCCTCATGATTTATTAGTGATTGAAAATCCAGAAAAGGAAATTATAATGCTTCATTTTTCTAATGACTGCCTTTCTGGGATATTGGATTTTTAAGACATACAGTTTGTCATTTCGAACGAAGAGAGAAATCGCACCTGGAATTCCGCAAAGAGAATCGCCAATCTTTGTCGAGTTTCTAGTGCGATTTCTCCTTTCAGTCGAAATGACAAAAATGAGAATAAAACTGCGTGAAATAAAAACTTAGCCCCTTAGCATCTTAGAACCTCAGCCCCTTAAAAACTCCTCTTAATCTTCGAAAGAAACTCATGCGAAACCCCTAAATACGAAGAAAGATTCTTATTATTAATCGTACTTATCTTTTGCGGATAACGCTCTTTAAAATCAAGATAACGCTGTTTGGAGGTTTTATTAAGAACATCCAAAAGCCTTTGCTGAATGGCAATATTGGCACTCTCGATCATTAAAACATGAAATTGCATCAGTTTGGGAATGGCTGCAAATAACTGTACTTTTTGGGTTTTATTAATGACTAGAATTTCGCTGTCTTCTATCGCTTTTATATTGTATGTGGTTGGTTTTTGATGATAGAAACTTTCCAGATCACACATCCATTCGTTTTCAAACGAAAAGAAAATGACGGTTTCTGTTCCGTTTTCATTTAAGATATAGGTTTTAAAAGATCCTTTTAAGATGAATCCTTCATAACTATTATTAGAATCCTGAATTTGCAGAAACTGATTCTTTTTGAGTTTAATAAGTTCTGCTTTTGAAACAATACAATTCCATTCTTCATCTGTAAGCGGAATTTTTCGCTCAATGTTTTTTCGTAGTAGGTTGGACATTTTTGTGGTTTTGATTTTGGAAACTTTTTTCACTATAATCAACTACTTATTAATCACTTAAATAAATGTAATCGATTACGCAAAAGTAAACTATTTATACATTTTTGTAAATTTAGAAGTGTTAAAAAAACACATTCTACAATTTTTTTTACAAAAGTTTGAACTTGTTCAACTTTTTTGATTCAAAATATAAGCAGATTTGTACTGTTAAATTTTTTATTAACTACCAAACTTAAATTATGAAATCAAAATCAGTTTTTTCAATGTTTTTAATGACATTGGCTATCGGTTTTACAGCGTGTAATACCGAAGAAATTGCTTCTCCAACCACAGAAGCAAGTATCGAAACAACAGCAACAGTCAACGCTCCGTCTACAAATAGTATGACTGCCAAGATTGGAAACTGTACCCAAGTTCCGGGATGGGCATCTCAAAACGGAAACACTACCGGAGGTGGATCTTCTGCCGAAACAACTGTAACTACTTATGCACAGCTAAAATCGGCTATTGAAAGCAGTACAGTAAAAGTGATTAAAGTGTCGGGAACTATTACGGTTACGACGAGATTGTCGTTTCAGGATCAAACCGGAAAAACGATTTATGGTGCCAACGGTGCAAAATTGGTTTCAACAAATCAGACTAAAGATGCTTCCGGAATCATCAACATTAAAAGATGTAAAAACATCATTATTAGAAACCTGATTTTTGAAGGTCCGGGTGCTTACGATACAGATGGATGGGACAACGCTATTCTGGACGAATGTACAAACGTTTGGGTGGATCATTGCGAATTTAGAGATGGTGTTGACGGGAACTTCGATATCAAAAACAAATCGGATTATATCTCGGTTACGTATTCTAAATTCCATTATCTAAAACCACCAAAAGCAGGAGGTTCAGGAGGATCTGACGATCACAGATATTCTAATTTAATTGGTTCAAGCGATGGTGCAACGGGTGACCGTGGAAAATTGAGAATCACTTTTGCAAGATGCTGGTGGGCTCCGGGTTGTAAAGAAAGAATGCCAAGAGTTCGTTTTGGACAAGTGCATATTGTAAATAGTTTCTTCAACAGTACGGTTAGCAATAAATGTATTGCAGCAGGTTTTGAAGCAAATATTCGCGTAGAAAGCAATGTTTTTGAAGGTGTAAAAACGCCTATCGATTTAATGACTGGTTATACTGCCGTTACAGCTACAGACAATGTATTTACAAGTACATCAGGAAATCAAGCCGGAAGCGGAACTGCTTTTACTCCACCCTATTCTATTGTAAAACTGGACAAAACTGCTGTTAAAGCAGATGTTTCTGCTAATGCAGGAGCTACTTTAGGTGGTAATGTTTGTGGTTCTTTCTAGTAGATTTTTATTTGCCACTAAGGCACTAAGCCACTAATTTTTTTAATCTCGCGGAGACGCAGAGTCGCAAAGTTTTATATTCTTTGCGCCTTTGTGTCTTTGCGAGAATTTTTTCAGGGTAACAAGCATCTAACTTTTTTATTTCACGCAGATTTCAAAAGATTTAAGCAGATTGAGCAGATGATTTTTAAAATTAATCCGCTATAATCTGCCAAATCTGCGTGAAAAAAAAAACCATTGTAATTTCTAGTTTTTGCCACTAAGGCGCTAAATTTTTTTTATCTCACAGAGTATCAAAGCTTTATATTCTTTGCATCTTCGCTCCCGATAGCTATCGGGATTGCGAGATTTTTTTCAGCGTAACAAGCATCTAACTTTTTTATTTCACGCAGATTTCAAAAGATTTAAGCAGATTGAGCGGATGATTTTTAAAATTAATCCGCTATAATCTGCCAGATCTGCGTGAAACAAAAATCATTGTAATCTTTTAATCTGTGGCAAAAAATTTCAGGCTTTTCGATTTATATATTGTGTTAGACGCACTGCAGTGCGTCTCTACAGAAAATCTTTCCTTTTTAAAGAACCAATTCCTCAAACAATCTTTGAATTGTCTTTTCTAAATCCTGACACAAACCCGGATGAGGTCTTGACGTTTGTATGGCTGAACTTCTAATAGCCGTTAACCATCTAAAACGTTCCGGAATATCAAATTCGGCGATTGGACCGCCGTCTTTGGCACCCTTAGCAATTTTTTCTAATGAAGTTAGGTTACATTCTAATTGCTCGATGTCGAAATCGGCAGAAAGGGCTTGTATTCTTTCTTTATTTAAATGAAAAAGAACCTTTATAAATTTGGCTTTTTTGCAAAACAAAATGATTCCGATATTCAGGAATTCTTCGCGCTCTACCCTTGGCACAACACGAATCACAGCATATTCGTATAAGTGATTATCTTGCATTTTGAGCCTGGTTTACAAATATTTCTGAATTGGCTAATCTTGTCTTTAAAAACTGCAAATACACATTTCGCAAGCCTTCTGGAGTTTCATCTGCATCTTCCCATTGCAACCAGTCTAGTGGAATTGTATTGACAATTTCTTCTAAAATTTCCGGAGTCAAAATCGCTTTAAACTCGGCATCAACTTCTTTTAAAAGCGAAGCTTGAGGCAATAAAACGTGATCTTTTATCAATGCAAACGGACTCTTAGCGTGTTGTTCCCAATTATGCCACGAATGATGAAAGTACAGACAAGCGCCGTGATCGATCAGCCATAATTCTTTATGCCAAATCAGCATATTCGTATTTCTGAACGTTCGGTCTACATTGGTAATGTAAGCATCCAGCCAAACAATCTGCGAAGCTAGTTTTGCATCGACAGTTGTAACAACGGGATCAAAAGTAATTGCTCCAGATAAAAAGTGAAGCGCTAAGTTTAATCCCTGACTTCCTTGCAGTAAATCCTGAATTTCTTCATCACCTTCCGTTCTTCCAAAAGCTTCGTCTAGGTTTGCGAATACCAATTCTGGCAGTTGCAATTTTAAAGCTTTAGCAATTTGTCCGCCTACCAATTCGGCGATTAGGGCTTTTACACCGTGTCCGGCACCTCTAAATTTTAATACGTATTTAAAATCGTCATCGGCTTCTGCGAGTGCTGGTAAAGAACCGCCTTCTCGCAGCGGAGTTATATATCTGGTAACGTTTACCGTTCTAAGATCGAAATTTTTCATAGTACAAACTTAATGATTTTAACTGCAAAGAGCGCAAAGAATTACGCTAAGAACGCAATTTTAAACCATATAAGTTATATAAGAAAATTTAAGTACGGACTAAATAAATCTCGCAAAGTCGCAAAGACGCAAAGAATATAAAACTTTGCGAATCTGCGACTTTGCGAGATTAAAAAATGCTTTGCGAACCCTGCGTAATTCTTTGCGCTCTTTGCGGTTAATTCTCTAAACTCAAAAAAGCTTTTCCAAGATATTTGATAATTGTAGAAGCCGTAAAAGATTCAGAACCTGTTTTTGGCAAAGCTAAATCGGCTGTTAATCCGTGGAGATATACACCAAGTTTTGAGGCGTATTTTGGTTCGTAGCCTTGCGCAAGAAGACTTGTAAGGATTCCTGTTAAGGTGTCGCCGCTTCCGGCGGTTGCGAGTGCGGCGTTTCCGGTGGTGTTTTCGTAGACTGAAGTTCTGTTTATGATGAATGTTGGGGCGCCTTTCATGACGACTATGACTTTGTATTTTTCTGAAAAAGCAATTGTTTTCTGAAATTTTTCAGAATCTGAATTCCATTTTCCGATTAAGCGTTCCAGTTCTTTAGGATGAGGTGTAAGAATGGTATCTTCGGGAACTAATTCCAGCCAAGAAAGATTTTCTGAAATAATGTTTAGAGCGTCGGCATCGAGAACTAAGGGCGTTTTGTTTACTCTTAAAAATTCGAATAAAGCCTTTTGTGTACCAAGCTCCTGCCCTATTCCCGGACCAAATCCTACTGCTTGCGGAATTAATGGAAGATGAATACTGGTTATGAAATTTGTATTTTCATCTGTTAACACCATCACTTCCGGAATGCTGATTTGCAGGATTTGATAGCCACATTTTGGTACAAAGGTTGTTACAAGTCCGCAACCCGATTTTAAGCAGGATTTTGAAGCCAGAACTGCTGCTCCTATTTTGCCGTAGCTTCCGGCAATAATCACGGCATGACCTTGCGTTCCTTTGTGTGCTTTGGGATCTACAGGTTTATATAGTTTTAGAATTTCTTCTTTATTGATTAAATACGGTGATTTCATTCTTTAACTGGTGTTAATTTTTAAACACATAGAATCATAGCTTTTCTTTACGCAAAAAGGCGTTTCACTTGTTTAAATAAACATAGCTAAACTTGAAAAACTTGATTTATATACTAAAGTTACATAAAAAATTGATAACCTGAATCTTCTTTAAAACGGTCATCCCTAGCCCTGATAGAAGCGACATCCTTTTTGTTTTTTCTTTAAAAACAAAAAGATATAGCGGATAGCAGGAAATAGCTCCTAATCATTGCGAAATTTATAATTTAAGGTATCTAAATTTGATATTTTTTAAATAGATTTGCAAAACAATTATATAAACACAACACAATGAAAAATACTGCGCTTACGCACATACATGAGAGTTTGGGAGCGAAAATGCTACCTTTTGCCGGTTACAATATGCCTATTACATACGAAGGCGTTAATGCTGAACACGAAACAGTTCGTAACGCTGTGGGCGTTTTTGACGTTTCGCATATGGGCGAATTTTTGTTAACAGGACCAAATGCTTTGGCTTTGATTCAAAAAGTAACTACAAATGATGCTTCGACACTAACTATTGGTAGAGCGCAATATTCTTGTCTTCCAAACAATGAAGGTGGTATTGTGGATGATTTGATTATTTATAAAATGAAAGAGGAAGAGTATTTACTTGTTGTAAATGCTTCGAATATAGAAAAAGACTGGAACTGGATTTCGTCTCACAATGATTTAGGGGTTGAAATGAAGAATATTTCTGATGATTATTCTTTATTGGCCATTCAGGGACCAAAAGCGGTTGAGGCAATGCAGTCTTTAACTTCTGTTGATTTATCTGCTATTACTTATTACCATTTTGAAGTAGCTGATTTTGCCGGTTTCAGCGATGTTATTATTTCTGCTACTGGTTATACTGGTTCTGGCGGATTTGAAATTTATTGTAAAAACGCCGATGCAGAAGCGATCTGGAATAAAGTTTTTGAAGCAGGTGCTGCTTTTGGTATTAAACCAATCGGTCTTGCTGCACGTGATACTTTACGTTTAGAAATGGGATTCTGCTTGTACGGAAATGATATTAATGATACTACTTCTCCTCTTGAAGCTGGTTTAGGATGGATTACTAAATTTACTAAAGATTTTACTAATTCTGAGGCTCTTAAAAAACAAAAAGAAGAGGGTGTTTCAAGAAAATTAATTGCTTTTGAAATGCAGGAACGCGCAGTACCAAGACACGATTACGAAATTGTAGATAGTTCTGGAGCTGTTATTGGTGTTGTAACTTCGGGTACAATGTCTCCTTCTATGAATAAAGGAATTGGATTAGGATATGTTACGGTTGCAAATAGCGCTGTTGACAGTGACGTTTTTATCCGAATCAGAAAAAATGATGTTCCGGCTAAAGTGGTAAAATTGCCTTTTTATAAAAAATAGTCTTTGACTAAAATATATTTTAAGTGCATTGCAATGTAAAAGTTGTAATGCACTTTTTTTATGCCGAAATAAAAATGGAGACAAATTTAGAATAGCAGGTTTGTCAATTTTATGTCGTTCACAGATAAAATCTTTTTGTTGTCGATATTCTGAAAAAATTGCTGTCTTTTTTCAAAAAATTACCGTAATTTTAGTCTAAACCCAGACTTTTTATTTATGAAAAAGATTTGCCTGTTTTTTTTGTTGACTACGACTTCACTATTTTCTCAAAATAGCGCGGAAACTTGCGGGATATTAAATAAAATAAATGCGCTAGTTCAGTCTGAGCATATTCGGCCAAAACCGGTTGATGATAGTTTGTCTGTTTTTGTTTTTGACAATCTGATCAATGAACTGGATCCTTCCAGAAATATCTTTTTTAAGAGTGAGTATGATGAGATGTCTGCAAAATATCGTCTTAATCTGGACGACCTCATTTTGAGTAATGATTGCAGTTTTATAACTGATATTACTTCTAAATATAAAAACGGACTTATCAGAACCAAGGAAGTTCTGGAGAAAATTCAGGCCGCCCCTATGGATTATAATAAAAAAGATACGATACGTTTTTATAAAAAGTCTTTTCCGTTTTATCTAAAAAAAGAAGATATGGAGAAGGTTTGGTCTAAAAAAATTCGTTACCAAATTTTAGATGAAATTGCTGACTCGAGTGATGATTTGGATTCGATTAAAGCAAATCTACCTTCAATTGAAGCTAAATCTAAAAAACTGATTTTGTCTAATGAAATCTGCCGAATCAGTACGCTTTTGGAAACTAAAATTAATCAGGAGGAAAATCTTTATAATTATTTCTGCACGTACTTTGATCCGCATACGGCTTATTTTAGCGATGATTCAAAATCAAGTTTTGTGGCTTCGTTATCAAAAGAGCATTTATCGTTGGGAATGACAGTAAACCTGAATGAAAAAAACGAGATTATTGTTGAAGAGGTTGATCCTAATGGCCCTGCTTATCAAACCGGACTTATAAAAAAAGGAGATCAGATTGTTTCTATTTCGAATCAAAAAGAGACATTAAAGGTTTCCTGTGCGTCTCTGGAATCTATTTCGACAATGATTCTTTCTGAAGCTAATAAAAGCATCACATTAACGCTGAAAAGAAACTCAGGTAAAAATTTTGAGGTTTTTATCGAAAAGCAGGTTATGAAAGATGAAGATAATTCTGTTTACAGTTTTATAATTGGCAAGGACAGTAAAATTGGTTATATCAAAATTCCGAGTTTTTATGCCGATTTAGATGGCAAAAGCCGAAAAGGCTGTGCTGATGATGTGGCACGCGAGGTTATGAAACTGGAGCGTGATAATATCAAAGGATTGGTAATTGATTTGATCAACAATGGCGGCGGATCTATGGAAGAAGCCATAAAAATGGCCGGAATGTTTATTGATTATGGTCCAATTTCTATTGTTATAGATAATAAACAGGAGAAATCAATTATAAATGATCCTTATAAAGGCTTAATTTATAGAGGCCCTATTGTTATTTTGGTTAATAGCAATACAGCATCTGCAAGCGAGTTTTTCTCTTCTATAATGCAGGATTATAATCGTGCTCTTTTAATGGGAAGCACTACTCTGGGGAAAGCGACCATGCAAACGATTCTTTCGCTTGACGAAAATAAAAACACTGATTTTTTAAAAATTACAATCAATAAATTTTACAGAGTAACCGGGAAAAGTCATCAATATATTGGTGTTAGGCCTGATGTTGTTCTGCCGGAATTTTATGAAGATGTTTACCAAAAGGAAAGTGACTTTCCTACTGCAATAAAAAACGATAGTATTGCGCCGTTAAAATACAGACCGTATTTAAAACGAAATCTTATAGACAAATTGGCTAAAGATTCGGCTATACGTCTTACCGATAACTATTATTTTAATGACATTAAAAAGATAAACCTTAAAATTGATCAAATCGTAAATACACCCAAAGCTGAGGTTCCGATGACTATAGATGCCGTTTTTAAACAAAAAAAGATAGTCAATTCACTTTGGAAAGAAATTAACTCTTTTAATGAAGACAATAATCCCCTGGATGTTTATAATTCTACTGTAAACCAGTTTTTACTTGGCGTATACCCAAATGAGAAAACGACAAATCAATATCAAATTGATAATTTAAAAACGAATCCTTATCTAAACGAGGCGGTAAATGTTATCAATGATTTTAACGCTATGAAATAGGAGTTTCTTTTTGTTTTATTCGTTTCAGGTTTCAGGTTTCACGTTACTCACTTTGAAAAAAAATTGGTCTGAAAAACTTCATCAATTACACAACGCAGCAAACTTGAAACCTGAAACCTGAAACTTGCAGCTCCACAACATTCCATAAAAAAAGAATACGATTGATTTTGGAGAAATAAGGAATAACTGTATTTTTGCATCACAAAACTAAAAATTAGAAATGGGAAGAGCGTTCGAATTTAGAAAAGGAAGAAAAATGAAACGTTGGTCTGCAATGGCCAAAACATTTACCAGAATTGGTAAAGACATCGTTATGGCTGTTAAAGAAGGCGGCCCTAACCCTGACGCCAATTCTAGATTAAGAGCTGTTATACAAAATGCGAAAGCGGCCAACATGCCTAAGGACAATGTGGAGCGCGCGATAAAAAATGCGAGCAATAAAGATACTGCCAACTATAAAGAAATTTTGTTTGAAGGATATGCACCTCACGGAATCGCAATCCTGATTGAAACTGCTTCTGATAATAACAACAGAACGGTAGCAAACATTCGTAGTTATTTTAATAAATGCAACGGTACAATGGGAACTCAGGGTTCTGTTGAATTTATGTTTGACCACACTTGTAACTTTAGAATTGCAAAAGGAAATCTTGATCCGGAAGAATTAGAACTTGAACTAATTGATTTTGGTGCCGAAGAGGTTTTTGAAGATGAAGACGGAATCTTAATCTACGCTCCTTTTGGAAGTTTTGGTGCTTTGCAAAAAGAATTAGAAAACAGAGGTCTTGAAATTTTATCTTCTGGTTTTGAGCGTATTCCTCAAATCACAAAAGAATTGACTGAAGCACAAATCGCTGACGTTGAAAAACTAATAGAAAAAATCGAAGAGGATGATGACGTTATGAACGTTTATCATACTATGAAAGAAGAATAATCTTTTTTTTTAAAGAATATACAAAAGCTCTGAATTTTTCAGGGCTTTTTTGTTTTAACTTACTTTTAGTTTTTAAGTTCAGATAAAAAATTATATTTGCCGACATCAGAAATAAATTAATTTAAATCTTCATTTATGCAATCGTCAAAATTTATGAAATTTGCTGTTATTGCTCTGGTAATTTTATTTATTGTTATCAGCGTAATAAGCTAAACAGAGCCTTCTGAAATTCAGGAGGCTTTTTTTTTTGCATCTTACAAATCAGTTTTTCTTTCTTTCAAATCGTATAAATAATTTAAACTTCAGAGCGCTCTGAAGTTTTTTTTTGCCAAAATGTGGAATCCCGTAAAGAAATGAACTTCAAAATATTTAGATTTGGCAAAATTTTAACAAGTAATATTTGGTTTTTTATAATAAAATTACTACATGTAATTTATAATTATCTTATAACCAATTATTTGTTAAACAGCCCAAATTTGCCCTAACATATAACCAAACCTACTAAAAATTGAAAAAAATTACTTCGAAGTTACCTTCTTTCTTATTATGTTTAGTTTTATTTCTTGTAAGTTTTAATAGTACTGCAGGTACTTACATCGATACTACAAGTAGCCCGAAAAAAAATATTATAACTAAAAATATTTTAGATAATAAGGCACCAATATTTCCAAGTACTTCTACTTATTACAATCAAAATCGAGAAAGCGAATTTACAGATGCTTACCTTACTAAACGCTTTACAGTTTCTGAAGAGACAAATGAAGATTTAAAAAAGGCACAGGCTACTTTTGCGGAAATTGATAAAAACGGTAATCTTACTGATTTTCTCGATCCAAAAAAACTGTCAATGTTACCTTTGGGTATAAAAAAGACCATTGGTGGAGTCCAGTATATGTTAGGTTTAAGCGGTGCCAAGTTTACTCCCGAATATACAGAATTAACTGCTTTTGTCAGGATTATTCTGCCACAGATTGATTCTAATGGAAAAGCCCGACAACTTTTTTTCGGCGCTAATAATATTAGACTTTCTCATAAAGGAGGCTTAGTTGGTGATACCAATTTGGTTTTGCTTGGTGATTTTGCCGTTCCTATTCTAGGCAGTAAAGCAATATTGGTCTTGAAAGGTGGAATGAATATGGCTACCGGAAAAGTTGATAACAAAACATTTGTGACTATCGATTGTAACGGTTTTAAGCAACTTGGAATTTCGGCAGATGTCGAGTTTTCAAGAAGCATGATTGTTCCTGTTGACAATAATAATGTTGCCAGTAAAGATCTTAAAGCAAAAGTAACATCGAGTTTTAAAACTACAGCATCAAACTGGAATGATATCTTAATAGATTTGTCAATTCCAAAATTTCAAATAACCAATTTCCCTGCATTTTGTTTTCAGGTAAAAAATGCAAAAATGGATCTTAGTGATCTTAGAAATCCTGAAAAGACAGTTTGGCCTGCTAATTACCAGAAGAATTATTTGATTCCCGGAAATGAATCTTTGTGGAGAGGTTTTTATGCTTCTACTGTCGAAATCACACTACCCGAAGAATTTAAAATTAGAAAGGAACAAAAAAGAATAGTCTTTTCCGGAAAGGATTTATTAATTGACGGAATGGGAGTTTCCGGTATTTTTTCTGCTACTAATATCATTAGTCTTAGTCAGGGATCAGCCAATGGATGGTCTTTTTCTCTAGACAGTATTATTCTGGGCTTTACAGCAAATAACTTAGTTTCGGGAGGTTTTGGAGGATCGCTTGTTCTTCCTTTAACCAGTAATGCAGGAAATTGCAAAAAAGGTTCTACCGTTGCGCTTGCCTATACTGCGATTATTAATCCTGTTGATAATGAATACCTTTTAAAAGCTGAGGTTGCCAAAAACATTTGTTTTTCGGCATTTAAAGCGACTGCTAATATAGAGAAAGGTTCTTACATTGAATTAAAAGTAAAAGAAGGTAAATTTTTGCCTAAAGCACTATTGAATGGTAACCTTACCTTAAAGACTGCGATTGTAGAAAAAAGTGAAGTTGACCAAAAAGCAGATGAAGCTGCAGAAGAACAGGCTCTAAACAGAACTCCTAAAACCTATTTAGTAACCGATGTTGATGGTTCACTAAAAAATGGTGTTTTTTCTACTAGCGAAGTTCTTAAAGCTGAAAAGCAAAAAGAAGCAGATGCTAAGAAAAAAGCTGAAGAAGAAGAAGCTAAAAGAAAGGAAGAGGCTGGTGAAGTTGATGAATCTAAAAAAATTGTTTTATTTGAAGGGATAACTTTCCAAAACCTTCAATTACAAACGGTCACTCCTGTCATTAAGACCGATTATTTTGGTTATAAAAACAATTATGATGAGGACCCTTCTTCTTCTAAAGTAGCAAATTTCCCCATTACTATACATGAAATTGCTTTAATAGCAGATGATAATTCGGCAACTTTAAGAGTTGATTTATCTGTTAATTTAATGAAAGATCAGTTTAGTGGAAGAACCAAATTTGATCTTGTCGGAAAATTTAATGAAGCAGATGGTATTCAAAAATGGAAATTTGATCATGTAAAATTTGAAAGAATTGATTTAGCCGCCGATATAGGCGGGGCCAAATTTGCAGGAAGTATAATCATCATGGATGATGATCCCGTTTATGGTAAAGGCTTTAAAGGAAATTTAAAGGCTGAATTTAAAGGAGGAATAAAAGTTGAGGCTAGTGCTATTTTTGGAAGAAAAGATTCTTTCAGATATTGGTATGTAGATGCCATGGCCGATGGTCTGAACATTCCGTTTGGTGCCTTTGTAATTAAAGGTTTTGGTGGTGGTGCCTATTACAACATGAAAAAAGAGGGCTTTAGCTCCAGTTTTACAGCATCGGGAGTTAAGTATGTACCAGATGAACCATCATCGTTAGGTATAAAGGCCATGATTCACTTTGCCAATGCAGCAAGACCGGATGCATTTTGGGGTGGTGCCGGTTTCGAAATTGCATTTAATGATAACGGAGGAATCAATAGAATCAGCATTTACGGAGAAGGCCATGTTATGAAGGATTTTGGATTCCCGGTACCTATAAACTCATTGAAAGAGAAATTACAAGTAGTGGTAGAAAAAGAAGGCACTTTTACTAAAGCGGCTTTGGATGCGCTTAAAGAAAGTAACTTAACCGAAGCCTCAAAACAAGTTTATCCTGATGCCGTAGTGGGTCAGGCCGGACTTAATGCCTACGCGGCTATTGAATATGACTTTACTTCAAAAACGCTTCATGGCACATTTGATTTGTATGTAGATGTTGCCGGAGGTTTAATAAAAGGTCGTGCCTCTCAGGGCAGAGCGGGTTGGGCAGTTTTACATTTTGCTCCGGATAAATGGTATATCCGTATGGGTACACCGACTGACAGATTAGGATTAAAAATGGCTCTTGGTTCGATAGAAGTTGAAACCGGAGGCTACTTTATGATTGGAGACGATATCCCTGCAAGTCCGCCTCCACCAGATATTGTTGCCAAATTATTAGGTGTAGATGTTGCAACTCTGGATTATATGAGAGATGAAAACAGTGTTGCTTCTGGTAAAGGTTTTGCTTTTGGTTCCGATTTTAGCATCAAAACGGGAGATCTAAGCTTTTTGATGTTTTATGCCAATTTTCAAGCCGGATTTGGATTTGATATTATGGTAAAAGATTATGGAGAAGCTCAATGTAAAGGATCCGGGCAAATTGGTATTAACGGTTGGTATGCCAACGGTCAGTCCTATGCCTATCTTCAGGGAGAACTTGGAATCAATATAAAACTATTCTTTATTAGAAAGAAAATATCAATTATAAAAGGCGGTGGTGCAGTCTTACTACAAGCAAAATTACCAAATCCTGCATGGATTCGTGGTTATATGGGCGGCTACTTTGATTTATTAGGTGGTGCTGTAAAAGGAAGTTTTAGATTTAAACTCGAATTTGGTAGCCAATGTGAATTTACAACTAATAATCCGCTGGAAGGTTTAAAAGCAATTGCCGATATTACACCTGCAGAGGGTACAAAAGATGTAAATGTTTTTACTGTTCCGCAAGTAGGTTTTAATATGCCTGTAAATAAAAATTTTGTTATTGAAGATGATAAAGGAGTAAGAACATATCGCTTAAAACTAGAAGAATATACTATTAAAAAAGATGGTGTTCCGGTTATAGGATCATTAACATGGAATCAAACTAATGATTTAGTGAGTTTTAACTCTTTTGAAATATTACCTCAAAATTCTGATTTAGTACTAAATGTTAAAGTGAGTTTTCAGGAAAGCGTAAATGGCACCTGGAACACAGTATACGATCAAGGGCAAATTGCAATGGAAAGTGAAACCAGAAAGTTTACAACTGGCACTGCACCAAATAACATTCCTGTAACCAATATTGCTTATTGTTATCCTGTTTTTGATCAGAATTATGTGTATCCTAATGAAAGTAAGAAAGCTTATATCGTTTTAAAGATAGGACAGACTTATTTATTTGATTTAAAACCTGGTCAATCACAAAAAGCATTCTATACAACCGGAAACAAAACAAGTGAAAGTGTAATAACTTACGATTCTTCGCAGAAAAAAGTGAGTACCGACTTCCCTGTTTTACAAAATGTGAAAAAGTATAATCTTACTTTAAAAACATTGGAACCAAAAGCTGATGCCAATAATAATTTATCACAAAGCTATACAAAACAAGAATCAGCAGAAGGTACCGATATTGATGTAAAAAGTAATAAACTTACCGAAACGATTGTTGGCGGTGACGGTGTAGAACTTTTACAATATAATTTCAATACAAGTCAGTATAATACTTTCCAGGAAAAAATGGCTGCAAAAAGACCAAAACAAACATTGGTTGAAATTATATATGCAGATGTACATGCCTTACAGTCTATTAATACAGCAACAGAACCTTTTGATGAAATAGAATTAATTGGTAATGCAAAAAGTTTAAACATACCATTGGTAAAAACTGAAGCAGTATTAGATGATAATTATTATAAAAATGAAATTTATCCATTAATTTATAAAGGGTATCCTTTAGAAGCCGATTTAACATTTAACAGAAACACCGATATATTAGGAATACCTCCTGTAAGAGGAGTAGAAATTCTAACATGGTATCAGGATTATATTATCAATAATCCGACAAGTTTTATGTTGAAGGAGTACCTTCCTTATCGATATAATCTTCCTTTTTATTACAAAACTGACTTCGTGAATCTAAGATATAAGGTGGTAAACAAATATCTAAATACAGTAAATCCAGTTATAGCAACAAAGTATAACTATATAATTAATGGAATATTTCCTTATATAAAAGAAGGCAATTACAATTTAAAATTGAATTATACGCTTCCCGGAGGTCAACCAGGAACAAGTTCAATTTTTACTTTCAATAAAACAAATTAATATGAAATTTCAATTTTTAATTACCTTTCTTTTAGTAATCATTGGTAATTGTCAGGCTCAGGATAAAACTTCTAAAGAACCCGTTTCTACAGAAAAAAAAATAGAAATACAAGTTATATCAAGAGTTCAGAAAGATCGAATCTTATTACGTTGGGCAGTCACTGACCCAATGGCCTGGAAAAAACTGAATAAATATGGCTATACATTAGAAAGATATACGGTAACAAGAGATAATAAAACTTTGGAGAATCCGGAGAAAACCATTCTTGCAAAAATAATACAACCCGAACCACTTGAAGCCTGGGAAAAAATTATAGAAACTAATGATGATGCAGCTATTGTTGCTCAGGCAATTTATGGTGAGGATTTTACCGTAACGGGTGCCGATAATATGCAATCCATTGTAAATATTTCTGAAGAGAACCAACAACGCTTTACGTTTGCCTTATATATGGCTGATAAAGACTATCAGGTTGCAAAAAAAGCAGGTTTAGCATTCGAAGATTTGAGTCCGAAGCAAAACGAAAAATACATTTACAGAGTTTCATCAAACGTTCCAGAAACAGAAATGAGTATTGCATATGGCGGTGTATTTGTGGGGTTAAAAGAATATGAACCTTTGCCAAAACCTGTTGATTTAACTGCCAATTTTACTGACAAAAAAACGATGCTAAGCTGGAATTTTAAAATGCTGGCTCATGCTTATGGAAGTTATTATGTAGAACGTTCTAGTGATAAAGTAAATTTTAAGAGAATAACAGACAAACCTTATACAAGTCTAAGTCAGGGAAATCCAAATAACAGTCAAATTTTTTATATAGATTCTATTGCTAATAATACGCAATATAGCTATCGAATTCAGGGAATTTCTTCATTTGGAGAATTAGGCCCTTACTCTCAGGTGGTTTCCGGAAAAGGAAAATCTATTTTACAATTTGTACCTCATCTTACTGTTAAAGAATTTAAAGATGATACTACGGTAAATCTAATTTGGGAATTTCCTGAAGAAGGAAACAATGAAATTACTGGTTTTGAGCTTCGACGTTCTGACCAGGATGATGACAAATATGTAACTGTTATTAAAAATATTGCTCCAAAAGCCCGAAATGTCGTTTACAACAAACTTTCGGCAACCAATTATTTTACATTAACCGCGATTGGAAAAAACGGAAACAGCAGAACCTCTTTTCCAATGCTTGTGCAACCTGTGGACTCCATTCCACCTGTAAAACCTATTGGCTTAAAAGGTACTATTGACAGCTTAGGAGTAGTCAAAATAACATGGGATCCTAATAAAGAAAAAGACCTGATGGGATATCGTATTTACAAAGCAAATAACCCTAATGAAGAATACAGTCAGATGACTATAAGCCCTAGCGAGCCTAATACATTTGACGATAAAGTAATACTTAAAAGCTTAAACAGTAAAGTGTATTATAAAGTTATTGCTGTAGATAATCATTACAATATGTCCCCTTTTTCAGATCCGTTAATTCTGAAGAAGCCTGATGTAATACCTCCTACCTCACCTGTTTTTGTAAAATATGAAATTACCGATGGGGCTATTTTTCTTGAATGGATAAACAGCCAAAGTGAAGATGCCGTAATTCATCAATTATACAGAAAAGAAAATGATCAAAAAGACTGGACATTAATTTTTGAAACTAAAAATAAAGAAGAAAATTATCAGGACAAAACGGCTCTTGAAGGCAATACGTATCAATATGCCATTTTTGCAAAAGATGAAAGTAACCTTGTTTCAAATCCTTCGCCAATGGTTCATTTATTTGTTCCTAAATATGCTGTTATGCCTTCTGTAAAAGGCTTTTTTGCTCAGGTAAACAAAACAACAAATACTATTGATTTATCATGGGATTACCCAAATACTGAGGTTGACAGTTTTGAAATTTATAAAGCTTCAGATAAAGATGCTTTACAACTAATTCAGGTCGTACAGGGAAAAGTTAAAACTCTGTCTGATCCCACAATTACAATCAACACAACTTATAAATATGGTATCAGGGCTGTTTATAAAGACGGAAGAGCATCAAAAATGGATTTTTTTACTTTAAAATTTTAGCACTTTAAAATTTATCAAATTAAATACATTATAAAAAAACACTCAATACTTACTATAAGAATTCAACTAAATAAATGTGTTGTAATTATTGAACAGGAATAAGCGAATGAAAAAAAAGTATCTTTTATTTTTTATACTTCTTAGTATTAAATTTTATGGTCAAACCTATAATTTTAATATTACGTATGGTCTTTTGTGTAATACATGCTGGCAAGGTCCCACCGGACCTTCCTATAATTCTTATAGTGCAAGCAATTTTCGTTGGACTATAACAAATAATGCAGCTATAATTGCAAAAGATACCGATAATGGCTATGTAGATTATGGCAAAATTGTAAAAAACTATGCCAATGTAAATATAGCAAATGGCAATACAATTAAGGTAGCCATTAATTCCAACGGAATGTTTCATACAGAAGATGGAACCGGGTTTACCTGTAATACCAATACAAGCGTCTCAAAGAAAATCGATGATCTAATTGCAGATGGATCAGTAGGGTTCTCAGACTCTCCTTGTGGACTAACTTCCCGCATTAGTAATTTTATTCCAAACATCGCCATAAAAAATCTGGATACTCAAAATCCAACCACAATATGTGCAGGAGCTCAGCTTAGTTTAAGCGCCTTTTCGACCAATGATACCGGGATTTTTCCTGCGACAGCCTATCACTGGCAATATTCAGTTGATCAAACTACGTGGACAGATCTTCCAGCTAATATAAATAATACCCCTAATCCTGTTTTCTCGATTCAGCAAATCTTAAATCAAAACCATGCTTCCTACCTCAAAAAGAAAATTTATTTTAGATTAGGATATGTGAATCGTCCTTTTACAGCCCCTTTTGAACTTACATATTCACCATGTGCTCCTGTAATAACATCTGTTACATATGAAGGTCCTAAATGTAGTCAGGATCCAATTCAGAGTGTAACGGTTACTTTTGACAGACCTTTAAATACATCTATCGGTGAGAGTTTGGATAGAATTAAAGTTGTACAAGTTCCTTCAGAGATACAAACTAATGAGTATATAGACATCACCTCTTTTGGTCCTAATAACACCTATACTTTTAAGAATTTAACGCAAATAGAAAACGGTAAAACCTATAAAATTGTTTATCAGGCAAAAATTACCAATCCTTTAAATCCTAACGACAAAGGACTTGCAGGTTTTATGGAATCTACCCTTCCAGACGGATATTTTACTTATGCAGATCCTACAAAAGTAGAATTTAAAATAACAGATCAAATTCAACCGAGCTGTGCTGGCGGTAATGATGGAGTGATCGGGATTGAGGTTAAAGGTGGAGCAAAAGACTATAAATTCTATGTTGATGGAACACTCACTACTGCCATTTATAACGCTGCCAATAATAAATATTACATAAATGGATGTAAAGCCAAAACCTATGATATAAAAGTTACAGATAAATTCGATTGTATTGATAAAACAGCTATGTAATAATATGAAAGTACTTATGATGTCTAATTACTCTAAAAAAAATAAATCATGATAAAAACTCTTTTTTTATTATTATTTATAACACTTTCTGTTAAAGGAATTGCCCAAGAACCAACTTACTCCATAAAAGTAAGCTTCACAGGGCGGTTTTTTTGTGAGTATAATAGCTTTAATTGGAATTTAAGCAGTGGCTCTGACTTAATTGCTTATCATAGCGATATAAATGATACACAGGATAAAAATTTCACTAATGTAAAAAATTACAGTTCATTTAATTTTTCTTTAGAAGCCAGTACTTCTGTAGAACCCTGTGCATCAGCTATAGAAGAATGTTTAAGAAATACTACCATTTCAGCTTCAGCCACAGATTTAATAAAATTTTCTTCATTACGATTAGGTGGTTGCGATTTTATGGTAGGTATTTCTGAGTTTACACCTAATGTTTCTATAAAAAATTTAGACTCCACGAATCCAACAACAATTTGTGCTGGTTTTCAATTAGGTTTAGCTGCATTTCCATATGGTTTTCCTAATGAAGCTTACCATTGGCAATTTAGTTTAGACAATATTACATGGAATGATGTTCCCGACCAAATAGTAGGAATTCCAACTAATAATACCCCTACAACAAATTTTACTATACAACAGATTCTGGGAGCAAATCATAAGGATTACTTAAACAAAAACATTTATTTTAGATTAGGTTATTACCAGGACAGAGCCTTTACAACACCACTGGTCTTAACTTATTTGCCATGTGCTCCTGTGGCAGTAAAAACAGAGTATAAAGCTCCCTCATGCAATGGCGACAATATTCAAAAAATTGATGTTTATTTTGAGGAACAATTAAAGCAAAACGAAACCCTCTCTCTTATCTATTTAAAAAATACTGACCCCACAAAGACAACTCCGCTTTTTGCTAATACAGCACCAATAACTTCTTTGGTATATGATAATATATCTGGATTGTACAAATATTCATTTACCAGCCTTGGAAAGTTAGAAGAAGCCAACGAATACATTGTTGAATATCAGGCTAGCATGAATTCAGTCCCTTCAGGAACATTAAAAGCCTTAGATACTTTTACCTATACAGATCCTAAAAAAGTAGAATTTAAAATAAGTGATCAAATTCTACCAAGCTGTTTTGGAGGTAATGATGGAACGATTGAGATTGAGGTTAAAGGCGGAACAAAGGACTATAAATTCTATGTTGATGGAACTCTCTCTACTGCCATTTATAATGCTGTCAATGATAAATATTACATAAACGGTTGTAAAGCCAAAACCTATGATATAAAAGTTACAGATAAATTCGATTGTATTGATAAAACTGCAGACGAGTAGTGACAAATTTTAAAACATTTATCAATGTACAAACAAATAACAAACTCAATTAACGAATACCAAAATATCCTGAATGCGAAATAGTAATAAATATGACGTCTATAAAAAATTAATAGTAGTATTAATCTTTTTATGCTCGATCAATATGGCACAAGCACAAGCAAAAAAGTATATAATGTTCTTTGCTGGTGAAATTTCATACCCTGAGTGTAACTGTAATTATGCTAGATTTCGACTTGAATATAATGGAGTCCATTTAGACCCAATAGGCGGGCAGAAAGTAGAAAGTGGTAGTTTTTTAATTTATGATAAGCGTCCAACATACTATGAAATACTTCTGTATCAACCAGATTCAGAAATGTGCAGTGGTTATTGTCATGATGGCTGGGAGTATCATGTTGGAGGTAATATTACTGCTGATTGTACACCTATGACAGACTATAACGGAATGTACATGATAACCGATCAAGTATTAGTTGATCCTGGCATTAACAATAGTTTTTGTGAAACAATAGCATTAAAAGCTACTGGCTGTACAGGTCCACAACGCTTCTTTTGGGAATACAGAATAGATGGTGGCAGTTTTGTAAAAACAAATATAAGTACTGCATTTGATGAAACATTTCAATTCGTTAAATCAAATTATATAGCATCAACCTACACTGGAAATATAGATTTTCGTGTTGTTATAGATTCAGATCCTACAACAACAGGAGAAAATGTTTATTCAAATATAGTTTCTTATAATGTAATTCCGTGCTCTCCTGATTTAGATAAAAAACCCGAAGCAAGTAAAACTACATGTACTTATAATCAAGACGGAAATGTTATTTTGACATTCAGCAGAGAATTAGTCACTAATGAAAGCTTTAAATTTAACTTTTATAAAACACCTAGTAATGCACTTATTCCTACTCCGAGTTATACAGTTGATGCTACAAAAAAAATATACACTTTTACAGGTTTGGCACAAGGAGACTACTATATAGTATATCAAACCTTTCTTAATTCGCAGTACTCAAGTACAAATAAACTCCCAAACCCTTCCTTTACAATATCTCCTCCAGATGCTGTATACTTTGAAGTGATTGAAAATCAACCACTCTGCAAAGGTGGCAATGGAATGCTTACTATAAAAGCCAAAGGCGGGACTTCGCCCTATTACTGCCAAATAAATTCAGAGTCTGAAATTGAGTTTACTTCAAGCTTAGATATCAATAAGCCAGAAGGCACTTACCTTATAAAAGTTAGAGATAAATATACCTGTATTGATACAACCGCAAATGACTAAAAAGATGAAAAAAATTATATATTTATTAGTGTTAATTACTAGTTCAGTTAGTTATTCTCAAAGTGGAATTAGACAAGCTATACTTTCTGACCCTGCTGCTATTAATACAATTACGGGTAATATTACTAATTCTTCCGGCTATAACCTGTCAAGTGGTAGTATTACACTAGATCCAATAACTGGTGGTAAAACTGCCGGTGCCGGACCTTATACTTATACCTGGGAAAAAGGAACTACTACTTATCCGGGAACATCTAATAGCCTTTTTAATCTTGGGCCAGGAACTTATACTGTAACTGTTACGGAAAATAAAGCTTGTGTTAAAACTGAAAAATTTCTAGTAACTGAGCCAGATGACCTTGTCCCTAAATTTACAGGCGAAACTTTTATTTCCTGTTATGGGGGATCTACTACTTTAACAGCTGATGCTGATGGTGGTTTTCTTACTAAAAATGGATCTTATACTTTTTCATGGAAAATAACATACACTGATAATACAACAGAGACTAAAGCCGGTCCAGTTGTTACGGGTAAAGCCGGTATATATGAGCTTACAGTTTTTGATAATGCCAGTCCTCAAAATGCAAAAAGCAAAACCATTACTGTTACACAAAATCCCGCTTTAGGTATTAGTAATTTAATTAGAACTAATGTAACCTGCAAAGGTCAAAGTGACGGAACAATAGCATTTACGATAATAGGTGGAAGCGGTGCCTATAACATTACATGGACAAATAGCAGCGTTACTATTCCGTCAAGATTTAATTTGCCAAAGGGAATCTATAAATATACAATTACTGATAAAAATTTTGCTACTTGCACCTTTACTGGTGATATTGAAATTAAAGAGCCGACAGCTCCATTAGCTGTAACACCTTCGGTAACACAACCAAGTCTTGCCAATAATGATGGCGAAATTAAACTTACTCCTTCCGGAGGAATTATCGATGGTGAAAATGCAACTTATACTTATAAGTGGTCTAAAGATGGGGATCCTTCATTTCCTTCTGACGATGTAGCTCAAAAACAAAAATTAGGAAACGGTAGTTACCATATTATTGTTACATCTTCTTCAGGATGTCCTTATCAGGTAGATGTAGTATTAGAAGCTTTAAATATAAAATTGATACAACAAACTAATGTAAAATGTCACGGAAATGCAACTGGTTCTTTAACTGTGCAAGGAGCCGGAGGAACAATTACTTCTAATTATGGCTATCAATGGTATAAAAATGGTATAAAAATTACTGGAGCAACTACTAATACAATTACAGGACTAACTGGTACTGCCCCATCTGGAGATATTTACACTGTCGAAGTATCTGACGACAAAACTACAATAAGTGGTTCTTATACAATAACAGAACCTTTGGCCCCACTTACGGCAAAAATTATTATTGCGCAAAAAAAGGACGTTTCTTGTAATGGCGGAAGTGATGGTGCAATTGCAATTAACGTTTCAGATGGTACTCCGGGATATACTTACTTGTGGAGCAATAATAGTATTGTTAAAGATCAAAATAATCTAAAAGCCGGATTTTACTCCGTTACTGTAACTGATTCTAACGGGTGTTCAACTTCAATTACAAACATTGAGATTAAACAACCAGATCCAATAGTTATTCCTAACGCAACTATAACCAAAGTTAATATCTATGGACAAAGTACAGGAGCAATTACATTGCCATTAATCACTGGTGGTAATGGTGGATATACCTATAAATGGACTTATGATCTGGATGCTGCATTTAAAAAAACTACAAAAGATATTTCCGGGCTTGCAGCTGGTTTTTATACCCTTGAAGTTCGAGATGCTAAGGAAAATGCAGCTGACAATGCAGGTTGTATTGCAACCAGAATTTTTGAAGTTGAGCAGAATCCTGATTTAATCGTTTCATTACAAGAAACCAAAAACATTCTATGTTATGGAGATGCAAATGGAGCAATTAAAGTTAATGTAATTGGAGGAGTTACTGATTATACTTATGAATGGTACAAAAACAATGTAAAAATTACCGGAGAAACCCAATCATTCATAGAAAATATTGGATTTGGTTTGTATCATGTAATTGTAAAAGATGCGGTTGGTTCTTCAAAAACTGCTACTGCTTACAATTTAAAACAACCAGATAAATTAATGGTTTCTTTAGATAATAAAACCAATGTTTTATGTTACGGAAATTCAACTGGTGTTATTAATATTAATATTACAGGGGGCACAACAAGCAGCAAACCTTATTCTATTCAATGGAAAAAAGACGGTGTAGATTATTCTACAGACGAAGATTTAGCTTCTCTGGGATTTGGTAAATATAATTTGGTGATCACCGATAATAATTTATGTCAGACCTCTTTTAGCACTGATATAGAAATTACTCAACCTGCCGCTCCATTAAAAATAACAACTTTAGAGGTAAAAAATTTAAGTGGTTTTGAAACTAAAAACGGAAGTATCAAAGTTGAAATTTCTGGAGGAACTGAACCATACATTTATTCCTGGATCAATCAAACTACAAATACAGCAGTTTCTGGAACTACGATGATCGATAAATTAGAAATTGGCACTTACAAACTAACTATTACTGACGCAAATAGCTGTGTAACAGATGCGTCATATACCTTAATTCAACCTGATAAATTACTAATTACCTCAATCACAGAAACAGAATCTATAAAATGTAATGGATACAAAGAAGCTGTTTTAAAAGCGACAATAACCGGTGGAGCACCAATAGGAGTTGCTGATACTGATAAAAACTATATTTATAAATGGTATAATAATCTAAATTCAACAGTAGTAGTTTCAACAACTAATCCTTCAGAAAGTTTGATTGCGGGCACCTATTATTTAGTAGTTGATGACGGATTCGGAAATAGTTATACTTCAAATAAAGTAGTGATCAATGAGCCTACACCAATTAAAATAAATTTTGTTCAAACAAACGTTTCTTGTAAAAATCAACATGATGGAGCAATTTATATTACTACATCCGGAGGTACGGGCACGCATACTGTAACATGGAGTAAAACTTCTGATGCTGATCCTAATTCTATAAGCAATCTGTATGCTGGTAATTATTCAGTTACAGTAAGAGATGCAAATAATTGTAGTACAACTCAAAATTTTGTTATTACAGAGCCGCAAATATTATCGATTAGTAAAGTTGTTAAAACACCTCCATCTGCTGTTGGTGTAGATGATGCTAGTATTGCAGTTACGGTTCAGGGTGGTACTGCTAATTATAATTTTCAGTGGTATGATCAAAATATGAATTTAATTTATACCGATAGTAATAAAGCTTCAAACACAAGTATCTATAACATATACGCGGGTCAATATTTTATTAGTGTTACTGATGCCAATGGCTGTCCTATTATTGCCAGAGATTTAGACAAAGTTGATCCTTTATTTATTGATGTTGTACAAATAAATACAGTACAATGTCAAGGCGCAGCAACGGCCAGTATTAAAGCCTTAACCTCTGGAGGACTTCCGGATTACCGATATAAATGGTATGAAATTAATAATCCTACTATTATTGTTGGTCAAAACGAAACTTTAACAAACGTAAAAGCCGGAACTTATTATGTTATTGCAACAGATTCTTTTGACAAATCTATACAGAGTCAGAATATTACAATTACAGAACCTACTTTATTAACCAATTCTCTTTCTGCCGATTATATTCGCTGTGGAGATGGTAAGGATTGGACCATTGTCTCAAATGCCTCTCAAGGAACAGCTCCATATACTTATTTATGGAATACGGGTGCAAAAACACCTAATCTTGTAGATACTGTTTCCGGTACGTACACCTTAACTGTTACTGACAAAAATGGCTGTACTGTTGTCAATACAATAAATTTAATAACACCGGAACACTTAGATGCATCAGAAAAAATAAAAATACCAACCTGTTATGAAGGTTCTGATGCCACAATTGTGGTAACTCCTATCGCCGGAACTGCACCATTTAAATACTTATGGAACACAGGCGAAAAAACAAATACCTTAAGCAATGCTGCTGCAGGAGAATATACAGTTGAAATTACAGATGCCAGAGGTTGTATTATTTCCAGAACGTATTCAATTGTAAACCCACCAAAAGATGTGATTTATTTAGGTGAAGATGTAACCCTGTGTTTTGATCAGACTTTGACTATCAACGCCACTATCGATGATGATAAAGCAACTTATGCCTGGACATCAGATAAAGGTTTCAAAAGTACTCAGGCAATGATTACGGTTTCTCAACCTGCTAATTATACCGTCGTGGTAACAAATAAACTGGGTTGTACTGCTACTGATACCATTAAAATATCAAGTCAGCAAACTGCCATAAGTGCCGAGTTTGCTGTTTCAAGTCAGGTATTTAGAAACGAAAAAATTATAATTGTTGATATCAGTAATCCTGCCGCAGATAAAATCGAATGGGTATTCCCGGCAAACGCAACTGTAATTTCTAAAAACAGTGATTTTGCTGAAATCAGTTTTAGTGAAGCGGGCGAATATGATATTACACTAAACACCACAAAAGGAGACTGTACAGCCTATCAAACCAAGCAAATTTTGGTTACCGAAGGTGAATTTGAAGAAAATAATCCAGATGAAACAATCAAAAATTTCGATTTGAAAATTTATCCAAATCCGTCAAATGGAATTTTTACAGTAGATGTTACGCTAGATAAAATTATGCCGGCAAATATAAAAGTCTATAACCTGAACAATAATCTGCTTATAGATTCAAAAAGCGATAGTGGCAAAAGTAATTACCTGTTTAATTTCAGTTTAACCGGACTTCCATCAGGAATTTATTTTGTTCTTTTTGAGTCGCAACAGGGAAGTAAACTGCGAAAAATCATTATTCAATAACATTTCATTTATCAAATAAGTAAAATATCAATTTCAAAAAATATTGAAAATCAAATATTCAAGCTGATTTTCAAGTAAGGCAAATAATGATTTTAAATAAACTAAGATTAAATATAATATTGCTCTTCTTCTGTGCTTTTGGTTTTTCGCAAAACTTTAATATACAGGAAGTCGGAAAAGCAAAATTGATAAATGTATCCGGAGGAGCATCTGCCAACAGCGTGTTCTACTCCGGAAATGCAGCCAGAGATCCGTTTAGTTATTTTCTAAACGGAAACATCAATTTCAATGTCGCCGGATTATATAATATTCCATTTTCATTTTCCTATACCAATCAAAAGTTCGGTTATGGCAAACCTGTTTTAATGAATCGTTTAAGCATTCACCCGTCTTATAAATGGATCACGGCGCATATTGGCGATGTCAGTATGACTTTTTCACCATATACATTAGCAGGACATCAGTTTACAGGATTTGGTGTCGATTTAACGCCACAGGGAAAATTTAAGGTAAGTGCCATGTACGGAAGGCTTTTAAAAAGTAACGAATATAATAGTGTATATCCGGATATTCTCCCTGTTTACAAAAGATTCGGCTACGGATTTAAAACTACTTATACTTTAGAAAAAGTCAATTTTGGTTTGATTTTCTTTAAAGCTAAAGACGAAATAAACTCCATATCCAATCCTGTTCCTTTTGAATTGGGTGTTTCTCCAAAAGAAAATGCAACAGTAAGTCTTGAAACTACTTTTAAGCTTTTTCAAAAATTACAAGTTCACACTGAATTTGCGAACAGCAGTATTACCGAAGATACCCGCACAGCTGATGGAACAAAAGCCAAAGGAGTTGCTGCATTATTTTTAAGCCCGAACAATACAACGGCAAGTTACAGCGCTTTCAAAGGTGATTTGGCTTATCCTGCCGGAACAGGAACTTTAGGTTTGGGATACGAACGAATTGACCCAAATTACAGAACATTGGGAGGTTATTATTTTAATAATGATTTAGAAAACATTACCATAAACGCAACACAGACTATCTTTAAAAATAAAGTCTCACTTTCTGCAAACTTTGGACTCCAAAAAGATAATCTGGACAAACAAAAAGAAAGCCAGATGAAACGATTGGTCTCTGCCATAAATGTTGATTACAGAGCCAATGAAAAACTGAATTTTAACGTCAATTATTCCAATTTTCAATCCTATACCAACAGTCGTAACCAGTTTGATTACATCAATCAGGTTTCTAACTATGATTATCTTGATACCTTAAACTTCAGACAAGTCAATCAGAATGCATCGCTTGCCGTAAATTATTTGCTAAAGAATGAAAAGACCATTAAAAAATCTATTAATGCTAACTTTTCTATGCAGGATGCCGTAAACCAACAGCAAGGTCACACCATAGAAGGCGGTAAAACAACCTATTACAACTCTGGAATATCCTACAGTATTGGCTATCCGGCAATAGATCTAAATTTAATTGCCTCATTAAACAATACCTACGGAAAAACAGATTCCGGCAAAAGCCTTATCATTGGGCCTACAATTGGTGCAACAAAACTATTTTATGATAAAAAATTTACCACTTCGGCTTCAACCAGTTACAACACTAGTTATATAGACGGAGACAAACAAAACGATATTCTGAATTTCAGAGTAAACGGATCATACATTTATCTTCAAAAACACAATTTTAGTGCAGGAATTATTTCATTGTTCAGCAATTCAAAAACGCAAAAAAACAATGATTTAACGGCAACCATTACCTACGCCTACTCTTTTGATAAAATAAAATTGCGTCCAAAAAGAGAACCAAAAACCGAAGAAGCACTAGAAGATGTAAAACTGGAACCTGTACTTAAAATAAACTTTAACGGAAGAACTTTTGAAGGTACACGTTACGAAATAACTGATGAATTACAAGAAATGCAACTTGCTCTGCAACCATTACCTGCTGAAGAAAACAGCAAGCTGGAAAACCTTTTAAACAACGCTAGACTGGCCACGGACGAAAAAGATTTTAAAGAAAAAGCTTTAGACTATCTTGATGCCTATGCAATTGAAGCCGAAACAGTAAAAAAATACAATGAGTATTTTATCGAGTCGGCACAAAAACTCGAGAACGACATGAAACGTAAAGATGAAAGTCTCGAAAATGATTATTCGATAGCTATTGGAAGAGTAAACAGTCACGTTTTACACGGTGTTAATGAAGCTGATGTTGCCAATAAAACCGCTTACAAATCATATCAAAAATTAGTTGAAAGAGCTGAAAACAGTCGTAAAAAACTAATCAACCACAGATGGATGTTTAAAGAAATCGAAAAACTGGCAAAAACTTCCACTTCTGAAATTCAGCAAAATCAATATGCTGCTGATTTCAATAAAGAAGAAATTGAAGAAGCCTTTAAATTGATTAAATCTAAAAAGACAGCTGCCGAAATTACAGAGTCAATCGAAGTAAAAATGATTCCGTTCTATCATGATCTTGCCGTAAAAAATGCTGCAAATGATGAAGTCGAGCTAAAACATATTCAGAACTAAAGACATAAATAAGATATCAGAGAAAATAATGGATAAATCTCAACTACCCCAAATGATAAAAAAAATACACTTATACCTGTTATTACTATGTTCCCTTTTAGGCTCAGGTGTTTCTGCACAAACTTATCCTGTTCGAATAACCACACAGCTTATACAGCCCTCACCTATTTATCTGAGCAGTTATGCTGATGCCACAACAATAAACAGTCCGATTAAAATACAATTGGTACTGAACGATTTGACCATATCAAATCGTCAGGTACGATTGAAGATTTATTTTCAGGGTAACGGAATTGCCTTTAATACAAATGATTTTGTTGTAGGCGCAAAACCATTATATCTTGAAGGAGGATTTCCGCTCCAATTAACAAATGTTGATTTAGCACCTTATTTTGAATATCAGAATTTATTAGGTATAAACCCTAATCAATACGCTCAGCCATTACCTGAAGGAATTTATAATATTTATGTTGAGGTTTATGATTTTGCAACCAATAAAAAACTATCCAACAAAACGGGCACTACAACCATTATTTTCCAGAATGAACCACCTTTTCTGAACCTGCCTTTGAACAATGCTTCGATCATGCAGCAAAACATTCAGAACATCGTTTTTGGCTGGACACCAAGAAGTATAAACGTTAGCAATGTTGAGTATGAGTTTTCGTTGGTCGAAATTTGGGACAAATACACTCCAGTTCAGAATGCCTTTGCGTATTCTCCGCCTTTATATACAACCACTACCAGAACAACATCATTACAATATGGCATAAACGAACCTCAGCTAATTCCCGGTAGAAAATATGCGTGGCGCGTAAAAGCAAAAGCATTACTTGGGGCTGAAGAAATTGGCGTTTTTAAAAACAATGGTTACAGCGAAATATTTTCATTTGATTATGAAGTATATTGTACCGCACCTTTAGGAATTAAAACTGAAGGTATTAGCGAAAATCAGGCTAAAGTAAGCTGGAGCGGAAATATTGATAATTTTGATTATCAGGTAAAATATCGTGAAAAAAATTCAGGATCTGAGTGGTATAGTCTTGTAACTCCAAGAGAAAATATCGCCATTAGCAATTTAAAAGCAAATACAACTTACGAATATACTGTTGGTGCATCTTGTGATGCTGGAAAATATACACACAGTACTATTAAAGAGTTTACAACACTTGTTAGAGACGAAATTGCTTTTCAGGGCTGTGGCATAAAGCCGGATCCAAAAGATTTAGCTAACAAAACACCACTAAAAGATTTATTTCCTAATGATGTTGTAACAGCCGGAGATTTTCCAATCGTAGTACTACATGCAACAGGCAATAATGGTACATTCTCTGGTGATGGTTATGTAACATTACCATTTTTAGAAAAATTCAGAAATTTAATTGATGCTGCAGATGCCTTAGCCGGAGAAAATGAAAAAGGCGAGTCAAAAGGAAAAATCGGCGAAAACACTCGTATCCGAATTACGTTTAACAACATAGGAATTAATACCGATTTCAAATTAATTTCCGGAGAAATCATTGCTAGTTACGATCCCAATTGGAGTAGTATGGCAGATTTAGATGGTGTATTTAATGATGTATTTGGTAGTGATGGAAAATCATTAGAAGTTAAGGTTGATTATGAGATAAAATCAGCTGTTTTAAATCCTGATGGTAGCACAACCATAACCGGAACCGATGGACAGATTACAACTGTTCCAAAATCTGTATATAATCAAGTTTATACAGATAATAAAGGAAAAACCGTTACTATTCCTGCAAATGGCAAGGGTGAGCCAATTATTACAGATCCTGCCCCAGGTGGTAAAGCAACTGCCGCAAATACCAATGGAGTATCATCTAGTGGTGAAATAACACAAATATATACTTCTAATGCTAAAATAACCTTTAAAAACAGCACAGATAGTAAATACGCTTTTGATGTTAAACCAAGTTCAGGTTCACAAAAACTAATCGATACTTACGAGAAAATCCCTACCAGTGATGGCGGTGTATATAATGTAAATTATAAGGCTGTATCAGATATAAACGGTCCGGAAACTTTTATCGCTACAGCTGTATTTAAAAACGAAACAACAAAAGATGATATCGTTTTTAAAACTAATGCAGGAACTGTAGTTGATGCTAAGTGGAATAGCGATACTGAAGCAGAAATAACTGTTGAGCAAACTTTAGCCTTCTCTAAAGAAAGTATTATTGCTACAGTAAAAGGCACACCACAGAAAGATCCAAAAGATGCTACTAAAACTATTGAAGGTAAATCTGATATTGCCGGTAAAATAAACGTTTGGCAGCTGGAGAAAAAACCTGTAATAAATGTAACGATCTTAAGCATAAATAAGGCAAGTGTTCCAACCGCTTCGGTAATGCAGGATTCTTTAAACAGTATCTACAATAAAGTCGGAGTAGAATTTAAAGTAACCTCGCAGAATGTCGCCATTAAACCATTACCCGATGTAATTGATTGCGGAGACAGTAATATTGTTAATGTCTATACCAATGCTCAAAATGAAATTAAAAACCAGATAGAATCAAGTTCTACTTTCACTTATAATGACGAAACCTACTACATTATTTATACCGGTAAACTAGGTGGAAGTGGATATGATGGTTTTATGCCTCTGGGAGGTCAGTATGCTTTTGTTTTTGATAACAAACTAAGAACAGCCGCTCACGAATTAGGTCACGGTATTTTTGGCCTTAAACATCCATTTACTGATATAAAAGATTCCAAAAAAACCAATCTTTTAATGGATTATGGAACAGGAACTGTGCTATCTCACAACGACTGGGATATCATTCATAGTGGCGGATGGAAGTTTTATGGTTTCCAGAAGAGTTCTTCGGGGGCGCATGTTGAAGTTGGGAATATGGAACAATTGTACGCTAACTTTAAAAACACAGATGGATCACTTACTTTTTTAACACCAGCCGGAAAACCTTTTACCATTAAAGAACCAATAAGCAGTGTTGGATTCTCATACTTTGATGATAATTGGTCACCCGATAAATCTAACTTTGAAAATACTATTTTCCCTATTGGTACATTAAAAAGGTTCACCCTCGCTAATGGCAAAACATATTCAATTGCCCATCCGATGAAAGATTCCGACATAATAAATTTAGTCGGATATGCTGAAATCGATAATAATGGACAGGTAATTACAAATAAATTTTATATAGATAAAACAAGTTTTGATTTAAAAAATAAAAATATTATCGTAGGTATTCCTGCAATTGAAAAAGGTCAACTTCTCTTTAAAGTTCAAAAAGTAACTAATTATACAGATTTAGATGTAGCTAAGGATAATTATGGCAACGGACCACAGAAAAAAATATTCTTTTTAAAAGATTATATAAAAGAACTAAAAGGAGCAATAAATATTCCGAGTTCAATAAATCCACTAGATGCAAATGAACTTTATTTTTTAAGCGAATTCAGTAGCGATTTATATGGAATAAATGCTCTTCATGCAATTCGTATTGCTTACTTTTTACGAAATAATCCTGATTTAATTAACTGTTTGGGTTATGCAGAAGACCAGATAGGAAAAGATGTTACCTTAAGATTTAATAAAAAGATTAGAGATGGCTTACGTGCATCAATGTCAAAAAATCAAGGAACAACCAGAGTTTCGATCCCTGTTTTTTATGCTGACATATCAAATAATGTTAAAAAAGACATTTTTACTTCGACAGAATATTTAGCAAGTTTAGATGAACTTCTTTATATATACTACAATGATCTTAAAAACAAAGGAAATGTTACCACTGATTTATCATTAGAGGATTTATCAAATGTAATAAATGGTTTAGGTCGAGAATGCTTAATGAGCAATATTCCTATCAAAAAAAGACTAGAATTTCTTAAGCAATATAAGACCTGGAAATTTTCAGATTCAAAAGAAGATATGCTTCTTGAATTATTAATTAATATAAGACCTGATGATATCCCTGAACTACTAAAGGGATTATCAGCGAATGGATATGAAATATTAAGAGGATTATATGGAGATATGAGTGGTGATCAAGAGTATTATTACACATTATTAGCCATAATATCTACTTATGTTGCAGATCAAAAAAAGGATACCCCTGAGGCACGTAACCTAAATGGAGCTTGGAAAACTGGTGAAGATGCAGATAAATACGTATATGTATGCAAAGATGCTGCCCATATTTTAACGTGTAATGTTTTTGTAACAGAATTGGATAAAACTAACGGAAAGATTACAATTACATTCAGAGATTACTCACATTTAGTTAATGATAAACCTTTTCATAGAACAATAAGTGTAGACCCTTTCGAGTTAATTCGAGTTAAATTTGAGAATGATTTTGATATTAAAAATACTAATGGCAAAGATATAAAAGAAGGTGACGATGCTATAGTACCTGCAATTTATCTATACTGGATAATGAAGCAGCAAGAAAATAAAACGTCAGATGTACAACTTAGAATTGCTTTAGATATATTAGCAATAATTCCAGCAGTAACAACTGCAAATCCTGGACTTGTTTTATTAGTCGATGCTGCAGTTGCTGGTGCCGACATTGCTTTTCAACTTTCTCCAGATGCCATTAAAAACATAGACAATCAATATTTAAAAAATCTTGTTAATCTATGGGATGATGCCTATATGACTTATTCACTAGGCAGGCTTTCTGGACAAGTAATTAATGGTGCAAGAGGTGCATCGAAAATAATTTTTAATAAAGAAAACTTAGCAAAAACGATAACCCGTGCTAAAGGTATTCCTGGTGAACTTAAAAATATTAGTAAATCCTTTTATAATATTTATAAAGCAATTATAAATATTGAAAACATCAGCATTGTTGGTACAAAAAAACAAATTTTTGAAAAAGTAGTTTATGGAACTTATGTTGAATTGACCTTAGCTGATAAATGCACTAGTGTTAACGAGTTTAGTTTATTATTACAAAACGATAACGTAATTATAGGTGTTAATGCCAAAATGGCAAATGGAGCAAGTTATGCCCAAGGTGTAAGTGTTGCTAAGGTTGCTGATGTAAGTGGATCTTTAGTTTTATCCGAGTTAAGAACTTTACCTGCCAGTTATACTGGTGCAACCAAGGTTGTACAAATAATTAAAGATATTAGCATTGCAGGAAAAGGAATTCAAACTATTGAAATTATTAGCACTGATGTAGGTCAGTTTTATGCCAGACCGCTTCTAATAGCCTCTTCGGAAACTAACTTTTTGACTTCAGTAGAAAAAAATTATCCGACAATATTTAACAAAATTAAAGCTGATCCTTCATTAAAAAATAAATTTGGAGTCGATTTCAAAGATGCAAATAACGCCATTTTAAACGAAATCGAAGATGTTGCGCATTTTGATGATGATTACGATTCTTTTGTAACATTATGGAAATCTGCCAGTAATAGTGAATTATCAAATGCTTTAAAAGATATTGATAAATTTAAATCTTGGTGGTACCCAAATAAAGCAAAAGTTAACAACGAGTTTTTCATAAATCAAAAAGCTTTTGAACTATCACTAAACTCTGAATATTTAGAAAAATTACATTTAGAAAAATTACCAAGTACTGTCAGAGGTCAATACTGGAATTACTACAAACAAGGCCAATGGGATAAACTTGAAGCTTTGGCAAAAGAATATAAAATAAATTATGATGCGAAAAACAATGCATTATGGCCTCCAGCAAATGGAGGATATGGTCCATTGGTTAAAAGAGCACCATATAAAAATGAGGTATTTGATAGATATGGCGGTTCATTTGGAGATTTACCAGATGGAACCCCAAATTTAGGAGGAGTCTATACAAGTCCGATGTTTAATGGTAAACCTTATGATTTTGATGGAAGAGCATTAAACATGGAAAAAAACGAATACGATTTTTACTATAAAATAACAATCTTAGATCCATCCAAATTTGAAATTGCAACTAACAGAGCAATTCCTTGGTTTGGAAAATTTGGTAAGGCTGAACAAACTTTATTTAAAATTAAAGAAATGGATCCTGTATCCGGATATCCTAAAACATGGTCACAATTAGCGAAAGAAGGGGCTGTCGAAATACAAGTTATAGAATCTCCAAGCGGAAAATTCACATCTTGGGTTGGAAAAGGGAAAACAATAGTCAAAACGACAGCTGCGATCGGAAATACTCGTAGTCGATTAAAAGATTTAGGCTTAACAGATGAACTTGCTGATAAAATTGTGAGCAAAAATAAATCATTAAATTTGTCAGAAGCAGAAGAAAAAATATTATTGGAGGATTTAAAAAACAACACCACTTTAATGGAGGTTGTTACAAAAGATCCCGAAAATGGTATTGAGGGCTGGAAAATATTTACTGATAGTAAAAAAGCATTTTGCGAATAAATTATGATACAACTAAAGCAAATTAAACATTTAAGTTTATTTAAAAATCTAAATAAAAAAATTGAACTTAAATTTACAGGCTGGGAAGAACCTAATAGAGGTCAGGAGCTTTTATATTACTCACTATTCATCAACGGTATTGATAAAACTGAAGAATTATTCTCAGCAAAAAATATTCAATGCTTATTAAATGAAAAAATTGAAATAGAACATCCGACCAAAAACTTTGCTTTTATCCCATCTACTGATTTTTATCTACTTAATACTTTAGATTATACAAAAAAAAGTCTAAAAGTATATTTTAGAGAAAACGGCAATACAACTATAGATAGATTGGTGGGAAGCTTTTTTTATCATGAAAAACACTTATTAATTAATAAAAGGAGTTTAGTTTTAACAGATTTATTAACTCTGGAAATCAAAAAAATAAAATTTGAATTTGATATCAATATTGAATGGGCTTATTTAATTAATTCAAGACAAATTCAAGTTATTCAGTCATTTTCTAATATCTGTTTTATATATGATTTAGACGAAGAAAAAGTTATAGATAAAAAAAACATTGCCGATGAGTTACAATTTCCAAATATATTCAGATGGATATATAGAGGTCAAGACTATAATACAAATCAAGTAGAAATGGAACTACTTCAAAAAACAAATAACGAATTTACAAGTACTTATTTTAAAATAAACTAAATGAAAAATATAATAAAAAGATTCTTTCTTTATTTATTACTATTATCAAGCATAATTGTAAACGCCGGACCTGGAGATCCTTGTCCTCTGGCAACATTAGTAAATGATTTATCTACTTCTAGTGCTGAATTTAAAATTTTAATTAAAGAACATAATAGTTTTGATGCGTGGTTAATTCTAAATAATGAAGCTCCAATTCTTAGAACTAACATTGATGAACTAAAACTGGTCTCAAAGAATTTAGATGAAGTTAAGAATGCTGGTGGATACTTGAAATGGAAGTCTTTAAAAGGTGTTGCTATTGTTTATAACAATTTTGGAAAACCTATAGATTTTGGAGGTGATATTTTAAAAACAGCTGGAATGAAATTAAATATTTTAGGGAGAGTTGGTCCAACTAACAACACAATTGGAACACTACAATTATTTAATGAACTAAAACTAAAAGGTGTTCCAGAAAATGAAATGTCGGGATTATTTCAAAATATACCTAAAGAATGGAATGAGCTACCCGTTATGGAGCAAAATACAAAATATTGGAAAGAGATAAATAAAGTATATATAGATAATATAATTGCAAGTAATGGAGATATTAGATTTATACATGATCCAAGATTACCAGTGAACATATCCAATCTTGTATCAGATATCAAAAACTCTAAATTTAGAGAAAAATGTGAAAAGGAAGGACTTGTTAAAATAAGAACATTTATGAACATGGAGTATGAATACTTACTCTCCAAAGGTTATATTCTTCAAGAAACAGGATTAATGATTAAACCATGATAGAAATAGACTATAACAATTTTGAAAGTGATTGCCATGAAGTTTTCGGCAAATATCTTCTTAAATTTAATTTTAAAGAAATTCATTTTGAGGAATTAGAACTTGAAAAAACATATGAAAATGAATTTTGGAAAATTAAAATATCTATGATTTCTGATTTCCCTCACATTGGAGTTTCATTTGAATTTATGTCAAAAGATGATCATCATATGACAAACAGTTTATTAGAAAAACTAATAAAAGTCGACAGAAAAAAAACTAGAGAAATCTACGACAAACTATTCAATAAAGACTATTATAAGAAATCAGGCAATGAGCAATATAAAATTGAAATGTCATTTTGTGTAGAACTTTTAGAACTATCTTATATTCCGTTAATGAATGGCAGTTTCACATATAATGATTATAAAAAACATATATAATTAAATTCTTTTTTACTTATTATTACAACGATCTATTGAGAACAAAGATAGAGAGAAGGGATACTTAAAGTATGATGCTCTCTAGGCAAGATTTAAATATTCCAAATTTTAATTAATATTCCAGATAGTATTCCGTCTAAATGTTTACAACAATATTTTTATTTGAACTCCTTCTAAACTAAAACCAAAAACATCAAAAAAAACTATTTACTATTATATTTGCATCACCTCAAATTAAAAATTAAATAGAACATGCAAACATCAAAATACACAAAAATAGCCGTAGTAGTACTTGTGCTTTTGTTTTTAATATTAAGCGTAGTCAGCTGTAGTACTCATACACATACTCACACCTATACACCAGCACCATCAGGCAAAAAAATACCGCCTGGACAAGCAAAGAAAATGAATGGAGATAAAAGTGCAAAAGCATATGCTCCGGGACAGCAAAAGAAACACTAACGAGAAAGCCTTCTGAAATTTCAGAAGGCTTTCTTTATTTTAAAAAATTAGGCAAGTTATTTTTTTGCAGAGGCTTTTGTTATCTTCAGCAAATAAGTTCCCTCTGGTAAATCCCCAATATTAGAAGCATTACTTCCTGTTATTTTTCTCCCTTGCGAGAAAACCTCAACCGTTTTAGACTCTTTAACTGTTTCCGTTAAATTTACAGTATTAGAAGCAGCTGTTTTTACAGGCGCAGAAGATGTTGCTGTTACTACTTTTTTTGCAGCATTTGAAGCCTGAGCAATTTCAGTTTTGTTAGTACTAGCTGGTTTCGAACTATTATAAGATTCCAAAACCTGTTCGCCGGTCATCGCAACATTATAAATCTTAAGATCATCAATATCGGCACTAATTGTCACCGTTGTATTGATTTGTCCTAACCTCAAAATATAACCTTTAGTTAAACGCTGAACTCCATCCACAGCCTTCAATAATTCGCCATTACGGTATATTTTAGAATTAGTACCATCATAAGTAAGATTATATTGGTACCAAACTTCTTTTTGAAGCGGAACCGAAACAATAACATTATTACTATCTCCCCAACCCACCAGACTCACATCTGAATTTCCTGAAACTGCCGGTTGCTGCAATAATCCAAAAAACTGTCCATTTACGGCAGTTCCATACCCAAAAATATAATTGGCTGAGGTTATCGAATTAAATCTCACCCAAAAAGAAATTGATCTTGGTTTATTTTCCTGAGGAAGCTCCCCTATTACACCCTGTAAAACTTTGTTTGTAAGTCGTTGCGCTTTCTTAGCCTCTCCCATTCTGTCATTTACAAAATTAGGACTTCCCAAAAGTGAAATTGTATTATCAGTACTGTTTAAAGTTCCGTTGAAAGTAAATTCCTGAACCGGATTTTGAGCATTGGTCGTTAAAAAAGTTACAAACATTATAGTAAGTAATAATTTCTTCATATTTACAATTTTATGGGGTTATAAGGGGTTTTCAACAGTTTTAAACGACACAGGAATAAGCACAAACAAAAAATCACTTCATTATAAATTTCAGCAAACATCAAACATTTATAATTAGTAATTTCAAAAATTTTGTTAAAACTATAAATTTAATTCAAAGCTACCAAACACTTTACATACATAAGTACGATATTCCTATTTAAATTATAAATAAACAGAAAACAAGCAACTTCTGGGCTAACATTTGTAAAAACATTTTTACAAAAATATATTTACGATACATTAGAACTAAAAATCAAAAAGCCCTCTGGCTTTCAGAAGGCTTTTTCAACTATTCAAAATGCTTACTAAACAAAAAAACTAACTAACTATTTTCTACTAACCAAAATCTTATTTAGAAGATACTTTTTTTGCCGGTGTATTTGTTATTTTCAGCAAATAAGTTCCTTCTGGCAGGTCGTTAATGCTCATTGCATTATTACCTATTATCTTTTGTCCTTGTGAGTAAACTTCAATATTTTTTGAGACTGCAATATCACTGGTTGTAATTATTGCGCCTGATGGTTTTGTTGTTGCTTTTGCAGTTTTCGCTGCCGCAACTGTCTTGCCAACTTTTGCTGCTGGCGCCACTGTCTCAGCTACTACAACCACAGTTGGTTTAGATCCTTCATAAAGTGCTGCAATCTGCTCATCTGTCAATGCAACATTATAAATCTTTAAATCGTCAATATCCGCATTTATACCGACAGTTGTATTTATTTCTCCTAATCTAAAGATATTACCTTTGGTAGATCTGGTAATACCGCTTACAGATTTCAGCATTTCACCATTTCTAAATATTTTAGATACTTTTCCGTCGTATGTAATGATATAATTGTACCAGGTTCCTTTTACTAATGGCGTAGAAACAATAACATCGTTACTTGCTCCCCAGCCTGCCAAACTCAAATCTGAATTTGAAGTTGCTGTACCTTGTTGCAATAATCCACAATATTGTGCATTGTAAGCAGTTCCGTAACCCCAAATGTAATTTGCTGAAGCAATATCATTTAGTTTTACCCAAATACTCACAGTTCTTGAACTATTATTTTGAGGAAGATTATCAATCACAGCTTCCAGGCCTTTATTAACCAGTCGCTGAGCTCCATTGACATTTCCCATTCTATCGGCAACAAAATTATTTGTGCCCATGAATGAAGTTGTATTTGCAGTATTATTTAAAGTACCATTGAAGTTAAATTCCTGAATTGGGTTTTGCGCATTAACATTCAAATGACTTACAAACATCAAAGTAAGTAGTAATTTTTTCATAATGATAGATTTAGGGGATTAAAAACAACTGTGTTATTTTAACACTGCTAAACTATATTTTTATGCATTTTAACAGAAATTTTTCCGATAACTAACCTAAATAATCGTTTAAATAACCAAAATTGATAATTTTAAACGCTTAATTGTATTTCCTTATACTTTCAGGAATACTATTAAAATAATAAACATACCTCAATCAACCAATCAGTTTCTTACGTATAAATACGGTATTTTCAATTTATCGTGATTTTTTACTATTGAAAGAATTTTCTGCTTTTTAAGTATTAAGCATAAAAAAACTCCATCGCTTTACGCTGATGGAGTTTCTGTATTTTAAAAAATAGATATCTCTATTTTACAAATTCAATTTTTTGAACTTCTTCTTCATTGATACTATCAAAGAATCCTTGTTCGTTCATCCAGTCGTCACTAAATACTTTACTCATATATCGTGAACCATGATCCGGGAAGATTGCAATAATATTACTGTCTTTTGTAAACTCACCTTCTTCTGCATATTGTTTGATTGCCTGCATTACTGCTCCTGATGTATATCCAACAAATAAACCTTCTTTTCTGGTAATTTCTCTGGCTGAGTGAGCACTTTCTTCATCGGTCACCTTCATGAACTTGTCGATGATGTCAAAATCTGTAGCAGATGGAATTAAATTTTTCCCTAAACCTTCTATACGGTATGGATAAATTTCTTTGTTATCAAATTCTTTTGTTTCGTGGTATTTCTTCAATACTGATCCAAAAGCGTCAACTCCAAGAATTCTGATATTAGGATTTTGCTCTTTTAAGAATTTTGCTGTTCCTGAGATAGTTCCTCCGGTTCCGCTGCAAGCAACAAGGTGGGTGATTTTTCCGTTGGTTTGTTCCCAAATTTCAGGACCTGTAGTGTTATAGTGGGCATCAATATTTAATTGATTGAAATATTGATTAATGTAAACCGAGCCTTTTGTTTCTTCATGCAGACGTTTTGCTACATTATAGTATGATCTTTCATCATCTGCAGAAACGTGAGCGGGACACACATACACTTTGGCTCCCAAACTTCTCAACATGTCAATTTTATCCTTAGATGATTTTGAACTTACTGCCAGGATACAATTATAACCTTTTATAATACTTACCATTGCCAGACTAAAACCTGTATTACCCGATGTGGTCTCAATAATAGTATCGCCTGGAGATAGTATTCCTTTTCTTTCGGCTTCTTCAATAATATATAACGCTATTCTATCTTTTGAGGAATGACCTGGATTAAAAGCTTCTACCTTTGCGTAGAAATTTCCTTCTAACTCTTCGGTGACTTTATTTAGTTTAATAAGTGGGGTGTTACCTATTAACTCTAAAACATTATTATAAGCGTTTATTTCTTCTTTCATAAAAAAATAGTTAATCGAAGGCATTTTAAAATAACCTTGATAGGTTGCAAATTTAACAAAAAATTTCTAATTAGCTTTTAATTTTTTCTAAATCTAATAAAAAACTAAATTCCTTTGCTAAGTCTTTTAAAGCCTCAAAACGTCCTGAAGCCCCACCATGACCCGCATCCATGTTAGTATCTAAAAACAAAAGATTTTCATTTGTTTTTAAATCCCTTAACTTAGCGACCCATTTAGCAGGCTCCCAATACTGTACCTGAGAATCGTGCAATCCCGTTGATACATACATATTAGGATATTTTTGAGCTTTTACATTGTCATAAGGTGAATAAGACAACATATAATCATAATATTCTTTTTTATTTGGGTTCCCCCATTCGTCATACTCTCCGGTAGTTAGCGGAATACTGTCGTCCAGCATTGTTGTAATAACATCTACAAAAGGAACCTGAGCTATAACTCCATTGTATAGTTCTGGTGCTTCATTTACAATCACACCCATCAAAAGTCCTCCTGCAGATCCACCTTCAGCATAAAGATGTTCCGTTGAAGTATATTTCTCGTTTATTACAAATTTAGAGCAATCGATGAAATCTGTAAAGGTATTTTTCTTTTTTAACAGTTTTCCGTCTTCATACCATTGTCTTCCCAAGTCTTCTCCGCCTCTAATATGAGCGATTGCGTAAACAAATCCGCGGTCTAACAAAGAAAGTCGTGTCGAAGAAAAATAGGTATCCATAGTAATTCCGTACGAACCATATGAATAAAGCAACAACGGATTTTTACCATTTCTCTCCAATCCTTTTCTGTAAATCATCGAAATTGGCACTTTTACACCATCTCTGGCCGTTGCCCAAACTCGTTCTTCTACGTAATTTTCTTTATCAAACTTTCCTCCTAAAACCTGTTGTTCTTTTAAGATTTCTTTGGCTTTAGTTTTCATATTAAAATCAATTACTGACGATGGTGTCGCAAGTGATTGATAACTATAACGCAAAATATCGGTATCAAAATCAATATTTGTTGTAGTGAATGCACTATAAGTTTCACTTCCAAAAGGCAAATAATAATCTTCCTCTTCCTTATTCCAAGGCATGATTCTGATATGATTTAAACCATTTGAGCGCTCTTCAACTACTAAATAGTTTTTAAAAATTTCAATATCTTCTAATAAAACATCTTCTCTGTGCGGAATTATATCAACCCAGTTTCTTTTTGCTGTTTTATTTTCAGGCGTTTTCATTAATTTGAAGTTTGTCGCCTTGTCTTTATTGGTCAAAATATAAAACGAATCTTCAAAGTGTGAAATACTGTACTCTAAACCACGAACACGAGTCTGAAAAACCTCAAATTCACCATCAGGATTATCCGAATTCAGGATTCTGTATTCCGTTGTCAATGTACTTCCGGAACCAATTACAATATATTTTCTTGATTTTTCTTTACTTACCGAAACATTAAAAGTATCATCGGTTTCATTAAAAACCAAAACATCATTTTTTGAATCTGAGTTTAATTTATGTCTGAAAATTTTATCTGCTCTTAAAGTAACTTCATCCTGTCTGGTATAAAAAACAGTTTTATTATCATTTGCCCAAACAGATCCGCCTGTAGCATTTTCAATTTTCTCCTCTAAAATCTCGCCTGTTTCAAGGTTTTTAAACTGAATGGTATAGATTCTTCTTCCAACAAGATCTAAACCAAAACTGGCAAATTTGTTATCAGGGCTTATACTTAAACCTCCTAATTTGAAATAAGCATGTCCTTTTGCCATTTCGTTACAGTTGAATAAAATTTCTTCATCTGCCGAAAGGCTTCCTTTTTTTCTGGCAAAAATGGGGTAATCCTGACCAGTTTCAAAACGGGTAATATAAAAGTAACCATTGTAAAAATAAGGAACAGATGAATCGTCTTCCTTAATTCTCGCTTTCATTTCTTCATATAAAGACTCTTGTAAATCTTTAGTATGCGAAGTCATTTTTTGATAATAATCGTTTTCTTTATTCAAATAATCAATAACTTCAGGATTTTCGCGGTCATTCAGCCAAAAGTAATTATCGATTCGGGTTTCTTTGTGTTTTTTAAGTTTTTTAGGAACTTCTTTAGCCTTTGGAGCCTGTATATCGTTTTGCATTGATTTAATTAAGCATTAATTTTTTATTCAGAGAGGCAAAAATACTACAATCACAACAGAACCTAAATTAATATTTTCATAAAATATTCTATTGTTATCAAACAGCAATATAGTAATTTTGTCTGAAATAATTTAAAAATCGACAAAAAATGGACTTAATGGGAATGATGGGTAAACTTAAAGAAACCCAACAAAAAATCGAAGATACAAAGAAACGTCTTGATACCGTGTTAATTGACGAGCAAAGCGCTGACGGATTATTAAAAATTACAATTACGGCAAGCAGAAAAATCAAAACAATCTCTGTTGATGATTCTCTTTTGGAAGATAAAGAACAATTGGAAGATTATTTAATTGTAACGCTAAATAAAGCAATCGAAAAAGCTACAAATATAAACGAAAGAGAACTTGACGCCGTTGCAAAAATGGATATGCCAATGATTCCTGGGATGGATAATTTGTTTAAATAAGATGATAAGGTTCTGAGGTACTAAGGTACTAAGGTTCTAAGGTTCTAAGATTCTAAGGTACTGAGATAAAAAAAGACGCGTAATGCGTCTTTTTTTATCTTATGAAGAAAGCCTAAGTACCTCAGTCCCTTAGTACCTCAGAACCTTTGTCCCTTTGATCAAATTTTCGAAAATATCTCCATCACATACGTATGCATCACTTCTTTATAATCCAGATGTGTTACGATTCTCAGTTTATTATGACCTAGAGAACTTATTAAGATATTCTTTTGTTTCAATTTTTCAATTAAAAGTGTGTCGCTGTAACCTTCTGCTAAAGAAAAAATCAAAATATTCGTTTCTACGGGTTCAACAGCTGAAATCCAGGATTTAGTACTTAAAATTGCACCAATTTCTTTAGCACGTCTATGATCTTCTGCAAGTCGCTCGATATTATTGGCTAAAGCATACAATCCGGCTGCTGCCAAATAACCAACCTGACGCATCCCTCCACCAAGTATCTTTCTGATTCTCAACGCTCTATGAATATCACTTTTACTTCCAAGCAAAACTGAACCAATTGGAGCACCTAATCCTTTTGACAAACAAACCGAAATAGTATCGAAAATTGCTCCAAATTCCTTCGGATTCTGTCTTTTAGCTACCAATGCATTCCAAATTCTCGCTCCATCTAAGTGAAACTTTAAATTATTAGCATCGCAAACTTTTTTTATTTCTCTTAAATCTTCTAATTCATAGCAGGCACCGCCACCTTTATTAGTCGTATTTTCAACACAAACCAAACTTGTTAACGGGCTGTGGTAAAATTCAGGATCGTTTATAGCCGCAGCAACCTGTTTTGCATTTATCATTCCTCTGTGTCCATCAAGTAAACAACAAGACACTCCACTATTAAATGACACCCCTCCTCCTTCATAATGATAAACATGCGCATATTTATCCGCAATTAGCTGCTCCCCAGGCTGAGTATGAAGTTTAATTGCTGTTTGATTTGCCATAGTTCCTGACGGAAAAAAAAGTCCAGCTTCCATACCAAAAAATTCGGCTACCCTAGATTCTAATTCGATAACAGTAGGATCTTGTTTGTATACATCGTCGCCAACCTGTGCGTTAAACATATACTGTAACATTTCGTATGTAGGTTTGGTAATGGTATCGCTAATTAAATTTATTTCCATATATAAAAACTATATCTTTTTTGGACAGCAAAATTACATATTACTGTTAGTTATTGGTCGCAAGTTTTAATAAATTTTAACTTCCGACTTACAATACAACCAAATTAACGTAATATTTATAAAAAACATATAAAATCTTCTCTAATAATTTAAAAAATGATTCCTTATTTTATATCATCACTGTATTCTAATTTTATGCTGTATTCTAAAAACTAAATCTTATTTTTGTATTACGAAATTACGCATTAATTTTTTGAAATAAACTAACGTAATATCTGCAAAAAACATATAAAACTATTTATAAATTTATGACAACAGCCGAACAAGTAAAAGGTATTGTGGAGCGCCTTGGTGCGTTGAGGAGGTATCTTTGACGTTGATGCCAAGCTAATCGAAATTGCAAACGAAGAAGAAAAAACTTTTGCACCTGATTTTTGGAACAACGCCAAAGAAGCAGAAATCATTGTAAAAAACCTTCGAAACAAGAAAAAATGGATTGAAGATTATGACAAAGCAGTTTCTCTTACAGATGAGTTACAGCTTGCTTATGATTTTTATAAAGAAGGAGAACTTACTGCTGAAGAACTAGACGAGCAGTACAACATTACTCAGTCTCATATAGAAAACATCGAGTTCAAAAACATGCTTTCTGACGAAGGCGACAGCTTAAGCGCAGTTCTTCAAATTACTGCCGGAGCAGGCGGAACTGAAAGCTGTGACTGGGCAGGAATGCTAATGCGTATGTACATGATGTGGGGAGAAAGTTATGGTTATAAAATAAAAGAACTAAACTTTCAGGCTGGTGATGTTGCCGGAATCAAAACGGTAACATTAGAATTTGAAGGAGATTATTCTTTTGGTTATTTAAAAGGAGAAAACGGTGTACATCGTTTAGTAAGAATCTCTCCTTTTGACAGTAATGCCAAACGTCATACCTCTTTTGCTTCTGTTTACGTTTATCCGTTGGTAGATGACAGTATCGAAATTGACATTAATCCTGCCGATATCGAAATTACAACTTCACGTTCAAGTGGAGCCGGAGGACAAAACGTGAATAAAGTTGAAACAAAAGTTCAATTAGTGCACAAACCAACCGGAATCCAGATTCAGTGTTCTGAAACGAGATCTCAGCAAGACAACAGACAGCGTGCTATGCAAATGTTACGTTCTCAATTGTATGAAATTGAATTAAAGAAACAACAAGCACAACGTGCCGATATTGAAGCCGGAAAAATGAAGATTGAATGGGGTTCGCAAATACGTAATTACGTTATGCAACCTTATAAATTAGTAAAAGACGTTCGCACAGGCTATGAAACCAGCGATGTTGATGGCGTAATGAACGGAAACATCGATCCGTTCCTGAAAGCATTTTTAATGATGATGGGACAAAAAGAAGAGGAATAGTTTTTTTTAGTAATCAGTTGCAGTTTACAATCTCAATTCAATTGGAAAGCGAACTTGAAACGTGAAACAAAAAAAACGTGAAACAAAAAAAATAAACAGTTATGATAAAATGGGCAGATGTAATTCATTTTACAAATAAAGGAAATCCGGCTCCGGAAAAAAGAGTGGAGAAAACTGAAGAAGAATGGAAACAAATTCTTACTCCTGAAGAATTTCAGGTAACACGTTTAAAAGGAACTGAAAGATCTTTTAGCTCTGAATTATGCAGTTTATTTGATCCTGGAATTTACGAATGTAAATGTTGCGGAACTGTTCTTTTTGATGCCAGCGAAAAGTTTGAATCAGGAACTGGCTGGCCTTCATTTACACAACCAATAAAAGAAAATGTTATTGGTTATCATGCCGATAAATCCCACGGAATGATTCGTGTTGAAGTTGTTTGCAATGTTTGCGATGCACATTTGGGACATATTTTCCCCGATGGCCCTGAACCAAGTGGATTGCGATATTGCATCAATGCACTCTCTCTTTCCAAAATAAAAGAATAAAAACAAAAGCGATTCCTTCTCAAAAGTGAATCGCTTTTTTTTACCACATAAATCACTTCTAAATAAAATTGTAAGACACTGCTTATCAATTAGTAAAATTTCTTTTGCAAGATCATTTTCATTGACATTAAACTCATTTCACTTAACTTATTCAGCAAAAACAGCAAACTCAAATTACAGAACTTACAGTAATTTAATAGGTAAAATGTTAATTTTGTAATATTTAAACTATTATTTTAAATATTTTTCAAAAAACATAAAAAAAACATTAGGTAATTAAAATGTTATTTATTTTATTTGGCAAAAATTAACCTCAAATTCTATTAATACATTAATGAAATCCTATTCAATTCAAGAAATTAATGAAGTGATTAATGGCGTAATCTACGGCACTACTTCTCAAAGCATAACTGCAACAGAGCAACTGGAAAAAGCTACAACTTCAGAAATCTCTTTTATAGGAAACAAAAAATACGAAAAATACTGGTCTGCATCAAATGCATCCATTGCTGTTGTTAACGAAGACATTTCAATTGAACCCGGCGAAAATCGTGCATTTATCAAAGTAAAAAATGCCGACTTAGCAATGTCACAAATTTTAGCCCTTTTTGCCCCACCTACTCCAATCTTTCGTTCTACTATTCACAAAACAGCAACAGTTGATGAAACTGCAATAATTGGCGACGGAGCCAAAATTGGCGCAGGTTGTTATATTGGCCCAAAAGTAGAAATTGGCGCCAATGCAACAATTTACCCTAATGTTACCATTTTAGACGAATGCACGATTGGTAGAAATACCGTAATCTGGTCCGGAACTGTAGTTCGTGAGCGTTGCCATATTGGAAACGATTGCATTATTCATCCAAACGCTACTATTGGTGCTGATGGTTTTGGATTTCGTCCATGTAAAGAAAATGGCTTAGTTAAAATTCCACAAATCGGAAACGTAATTATTGGTAACGGAGTCGAAATTGGTGCTAATACATGCGTAGATCGCGGAAAATTCAGCTCAACAATTCTTGGTGATGGCTGTAAAATTGACAATTTAGTTCAAATCGGACATAACAGTAAATTAGGAAAGTTTTGCATTATGGCTGGTAACAGTGGCTTAGCCGGTTCTGTAACTTTAGGAAATGGCGTTATCATTGGCGGAAGCGCCTCTATAAAAGATCATACTACTATTGGCGACGGTGCTGTAGTTGGAGCTGGTTCAGGCGTAACCTGCGATGTTCCGGCAGGAAAAACCATGCTTGGATATCCCGCAGTTGAAGCTCGTGATGCTTTAAAACAATGGGCCATTTTAAAACGAATGGTTTGCGATTCAAAAAAATAACCTCATTATAATTTAAATACGAAAGCAGAAGTTAATCTTCTGCTTTTTTGTTTTTAGGAAGATGGAGATTATTAGAAATAAAAATTACACATATTTAAAATATTCTGTTTATTTCAACGGATTTTGTAAATTAGCCAACACTATTTTGTAAAATTAATATTATATCATGGATTTAAACTTCAATAAAAACGAAGATCACAATAAACTATTACTTTCAGACCTAAAACATAAATTTGCCAAAGTAAAACTAGGCGGTGGCGAAAAACGTATTGAAAAACTACATGCCGAAGGAAAAATGACGGCTCGTGAACGTATCGCGTATTTATTAGACGAAAATTCAGAAAATATTGAAATTGGCGGTTTTGCCGGTGATGGAATGTACAAAGAACACGGCGGATGTCCTTCGGGCGGCGTAGTGATAAAAATAGGCTATATAAGAGGCAAACAATGTATCGTTGTTGCCAATGATGCAACGGTTAAAGCCGGTGCCTGGTTTCCTATTACAGGGAAGAAAAACCTTCGCGCTCAGGAAATCGCAATGGAAAACAGACTTCCAATTATCTATTTAGTAGATAGTGCAGGAGTTTATCTCCCGATGCAGGATGAAATTTTCCCCGACAAAGAGCATTTCGGACGAATCTTTAGAAACAATGCCCAAATGAGCAGTATGGGAATCACTCAAATTGCTGCCGTTATGGGAAGTTGTGTTGCCGGAGGTGCCTATTTACCCATTATGAGTGACGAAGCGCTAATTGTAGATAAAACAGGCAGTATTTTCCTTGCCGGAAGCTATTTGGTTAAAGCAGCAATTGGAGAAACAATCGACAATGAAACTTTGGGTGGCGCTACAACTCATTGCGAAATCTCTGGTGTTACCGATTATAAAGCTAAAGATGACAAAGATGCTTTAGACAAAATAAAAAATATTGTAGATAAAATTGGTGATTATGACAAAGCTGGATACAGCAGAATTAAAGCCGAAAAACCAGCATTAGAACCAAATGATATTTACGGAATCTTACCCAAAGCCAGAAACGAACAATATGATATGATGGAAATCATCAATCGTTTGGTCGATAATTCTGAATTTGAAGCCTACAAAGAAGGTTATGGCCAATCCTTAATTACCGGTTATGCCAGAATTGATGGTTGGGCCGTAGGAATTGTAGCTAACCAGAGAAAAGTGGTAAAAACTAAAAAAGGCGAAATGCAATTTGGCGGTGTTATCTATTCCGACAGCGCTGATAAAGCAACCCGATTTATTGCCAATTGCAATCAAAAGAAAATTCCATTAGTTTTTTTACAAGACGTTACCGGTTTCATGGTTGGATCAAAATCTGAGCATGGCGGAATTATTAAAGACGGAGCAAAAATGGTAAATGCCGTAAGTAATTCGGTAGTTCCAAAATTCACTGTTATTGTCGGAAATTCTTATGGAGCAGGAAATTATGCTATGTGCGGAAAAGCCTATGATCCTAGACTGATTTTTGCCTGGCCAAGCGCCGAACTTGCTGTAATGGGCGGAACTCAGGCTGCAAAAGTATTGGCACAAATTGAAGCTTCTTCGCTTAAAGCGAAAGGAGAAGTTGTAGATGAAGCTAAAGAAACAGAACTTTTTAATAAAATAAAAGCCCGTTACGACGAACAAACTTCACCTTATTATGCTGCCTCAAGATTGTGGACAGATGCTATTATTGATCCTCTTGATACCAGAAAGTGGATTTCGATGGGAATTGAAGCTGCCAACCACGTTCCTATTCAAAAACCATTTAATTTAGGTATAATTCAGGTTTAATTGATTTCGATATTCGCAAACAAAAGTTAAATTAAAAGTAAAAAACTTATTTTCAGATACTTAAAAATAAATATCTGATTAAAAATTAGTAACTTAGTTAAAAATTTTTAATCACGTAAGTATCATGGAAAATGTAAAAAGTTTGAATAAATGGGCAAATTCGCACACTTATTTACCAGTAGATTTAGTACGTATTGTATTGGGTGTTTTTTTATTTATGAAAGGAGTTTCATTTGTAACGAATGTCCAGTATTTACATGATTTAATTTCTCCTATTGATCAATTCGGTGGTGGTATGTTTCTTTTACATTATATCGCTCCAGCCCATATGATTGGAGGAATAATGATTGTTTTTGGGCTACTCACCCGCTGGGCAATTGCAGCTCAATTACCAATATTATTTGGTGCCGTTCTTGTTAATTTTATGGGACGAATGCATTCTGAAAGCTTAATTCTCGCAATAGTAATTTTATTACTTTGCATATTTTTCCTTTTCTACGGAGGAGGAAAACACTCTGCTGACTATTACTTTAAAATGCAGCAATAAACTTTTTTCTTATCCTCAACTTCATATGTAAAAGTTGAGGATAATTATAAAAAAGCGACTTTTAAGAAGTAATTGGCACTTAAAATTTCTTTTATTGTGTTTTATGAACTAAATTCGCCCACATGAATTGGATTCGTAAAGCCTTATTTTTTGTTTCACTTTTGTTCTTAGCCTTTTTTGCTGTTCAGGCAAACGAGCTTCCTGTGCAAAAAATTGAAACACAAAAAACAGATTCCAATTTCACAAAAGAAACGCCAGATTCTTCTGCTTTCATCCAACCGCAGGCAAGTTATCAATTTGCTGCAAACATCAAAACAAATCACCCGGGTATCGTCAAATGCTTTGATTCTTTATTGCTAGTTGTTCCTCAACATAAAGCGGTAAAATCAAATACTAACTTTGCCAATCAATTTTCGACTCAGAGCAAAAAGATCTTATTAATGCTCTATCCCTTCCATTTTTTTTGGTAGATAGCTGAAATTTCAACGCTGAAGAATTCCTTCTTCACCATTTTTAAACCGTTTTCTATCTGGAAACCGTTTATTATTTCATATTATTTATCAAATTTAAAAACATGGAAACAAGTGTAACCATAATTGGTATTGTGATCGCGATCATAGTAGCCATTCCCGTATATTTCTCAGCACGATCGAGCGCTGCAAACAAAACGAAAATCCTAAATATTAAAAAGAAATTTAATCCGACACATCCGGATGATTTTGATTTAACAGAATCCCAAAGCAATAAAACGCTTACCATCGATCAAAAATTCAGAAGATTTATTTTGATGAATTTTAATCCAAATCAGCAAGAAGCAACCTATTTAGATTTAAAAACGGTTTCTTCCTGCAAATTAGTTTTAACCGAAGATGGAAAATCAGATACAATTTTAAAAATTGATTTTGAATTCCAAGAAAAAGATTCACCTAAAAAAATCACAATACCATTCTATGATTTTGATGATGATCGCATTAAACAAATAAGCGCCTATCAAGATCATATGTTTGCAAAAAAATGGCTTAAAATCATCCAAGATTCTATTTCACGTTAGTTATTTAATTCACTAAAGAGACTCAATTTTGAGTCTCTTTTTTTTATGTATATATGATATTTGTCATTTTATGCCTGAGCCTGAAATAGTAATTTTGATATAAACTTAATCCGTCTTTATGAAAATTTCCTTAACTCAAAAATACAATGTACCGGGACCAAGATATACGAGTTATCCAACGGTACCTTATTGGAATGAAGCTGCTTTTACGGTTGAAGAATGGAAAGAATCTTTTCGAAAATCATTCGCAGAAAGCAATTCTGAAAACGGAATAAGTTTATACATTCATTTACCTTTTTGTGAAAGCATGTGCACCTTTTGCGGCTGCAACAAACGAATTACAAAAAACCATTCGGTTGAGGAAAAATACATTCAGGCCGTTCTTAAAGAATGGAGTTTATATTGCAATTTACTTCCCGAAAAACCACTTATAAAAGAAATACATTTAGGCGGAGGAACTCCTACCTTTTTCTCTTCTGATAATTTAGAGCTTCTTATTAACGGAATCTTTACTTATGCGGGTAAAGCCGAAAATCACGAATTTAGCTTTGAAGGACATCCTAATAATACAACCTACGAACAACTTAAAAAACTTTATGATTTAGGCTTTCGCCGAGTAAGTTTTGGTGTTCAGGATTATGCTGAGAAAGTACAAAAAGCAATTCATAGAATCCAGCCTTTTCATAACGTTGCGAAAGTAACTTTTTGGGCAAAAGAAATTGGTTATAAATCCATTGGTCATGATATTATATTTGGATTACCATTTCAAACCATCGAAAATATCGTTGATACAGTAGAAAAAACAAATTCTTTAAAACCGGATCGTCTGGCTTTTTACAGCTACGCTCATGTACCGTGGATAAAAGGAAACGGACAACGCGGATTCAATGAAGAGAATCTTCCTAAAGACGCTGAAAAGAGAAAACTATACGAGATCGGGAAGCAATTACTTTCTGCAAATGGTTATCATGAAATTGGTATGGATCATTTTGCACTGTCTTCAGATAGCTTGTTTCATGCAGCACACAACAAAAAGATGCATCGTAATTTTATGGGCTACAGTGCTTCAAAAACACAGCTTATGATTGGTTTAGGTGTTTCTTCTATCAGTGACAGCTGGTATAGTTTTGCTCAAAATACAAAAACTCTTGAAGACTATTATCAATTAATAGACGCTGATCAATTACCGGTTGTAAAAGGACATATTTTAAATGATGAGGATTTAATCATCAGAAAGCACATTTTAAATTTAACCTGTGAACTTGAAACTTCCTGGAGCAAAGAATCTTTATATTTTAAAGAACTTCCGGATGTATTGATGGCTTTAAAAGAAATAGAAAACGATGAATTAATCGTAATAGAAGATAATACAATCAAAATTACAGAAGCAGGAAGACCTTTTGTTCGTAATATCTGTATGGCTTTTGATTTGCATTTAAAAAGAAAGTCTCCGGAAACAAACCTGTTCTCAATGACAGTTTAATAACTGCTTAATGACATTCGGGAGTTCCCTGAACAAACAAACTCATGTTTGACGGAGATATATAAGGAATTCCCAATCCTAAACCTCTCAAAATAAAAAGTACACCAATTAGTACTGCAACATAAGGAATTGCTTTTTGAATTTTATTTCGAAATGGCAGTTTTAATAATGAATGAATGTAAACAACGATTGTCATTAAAGGGAGAGTTCCTAATCCGAACAATAACATATACATGACACCCAAACCGGCACTCTGCATCGCTATTGCCCCAAATAAAGCCACGTAAACCATTCCGCAAGGCAAGAAACCATTTAATAAGCCAATTGTAAACAAAGATTTATAGCTTTTCTTTTTAAACTGACTTCCTAAGCTGGATTTTATATTTGAGATTATCTTGTAAACTGGTTTTGAAAAATTATATTTTGAGAATATTTTTTCCGGAATTACAACCACAAGAATCATTGCAATACCAATAAATATAGACATTTTCTGTTGCATTCCGGCAAGAAAGAAGCCTCGACCAAGCAACCCAAAGATTAAACCAATTGTGACATAAGCGGTTAATCTCCCTAAATGATACGTTATAATCTGCGTTACTTTCTTAGCCTGATTCTGATGGTCGACAGGCAACATCATAGCAATAGGTCCGCACATACCAACACAATGCAGACTACTGATAAGACCTAATATGAAAGCAGAAAACAACATTTTATTTAATTTACGTAAATCACTTCTTTCGTTAAGTATTTTTTACCCTCATACTGCCATTCCATATTAACACCCCAGCGTCCTTTAATCAATTTATTCTGCGGAATATGCAACGATGAATTTGTCAGTGCAAGTTTGGTATCAAAATCAAACTTTTTATTTGAGGGTCTGTATAATAAAACATTACCTGTAATTTTATTACTCACAAAAGTTGCAGGAAATGTAACAGTCAAACCTTCTCCATTGTATTTTACAACAGGTTTATGTTGTAAGTCATGGGCATTTTGAATTCTCGCCATTTCTTCCTGAAAATGAGTGTCATGTTTGTAATATTCTTCTACAACCAAATCGTTATCATATTTGCTGTTTGATTGTACTTCAAAAACAAAATATAAAATAAATGTCATAAACAATGCAAATGCAATGACAATTCCGGTTCCCCAATTAATTTTCATGATACTATAATTTTAATTAAAACTTCGTGGTCCTAAGAAATTTGTGGTCGTTGTTTCGAGTAATTCTTCGCCGTTATAAATGCCAATTTTTACATTGGTTTTATCACTTTCTAAAAGTGCTTCATTAATTTTAATAAACAAAGTTCCTTGCGAAATACCTTCTTTAGCTACTTTAAAATGAGTTTTTCCAACATTGCTAATTTCTCCTTTTTGATCAATTAACTCAAAATGGATATCATTGTAGTCTTTCATCGTTTTGTTTACAATTTTATAGGTGTAAACATTACTGATTTTGTCGCCTTCATGTTGAAAAAGTTGCCCCGGCAAGCGTAAAATAACCGCCTGAACATCTGTTCTTAAAAACAACATTCCAACAAAGATACTTAACAGAATAAACAACACCGCTGTATATCCTTTCATTCTTGAAGTAAATTTGAAAGGTTCTTTTTTAGTGATTTCATCTTCTGATGCATAACGAATTAGACCTTTTGGCAATCCAACAGATTCCATTATATGATCACATTCATCGATACAAGCGGTACAATTAGTACATTCCAGTTGTGTACCGTTTCTAATGTCAATTCCCATAGGACAAACATGAACACACTGAAGACAGTCAATACAGTCTCCCTTTCCGGTTAAGACTCTGTCTTCTTTTTTATTAAATTTTGCACGCCCTTTTTCTTTTTCGCCACGCACAAAATCATAAGCAACATTAATCGATTTATTATCTAGCAGTACTCCTTGTAATCTACCGTAAGGACAAGCTATAATACAAACCTGCTCACGAAACCACACAAAAACAAAATAAAAAATACCGGTAAAAATAAGAAGTGCAATAAAATTACTTGACTGTTTAATTGGTCCCTGCTCTATCATTAAGAATAAGGCATCGCTACCAACTAAATAAGCCAGGAAAACATTTGCAATAACAAAAGAGATCACGAAGAAAATCGTCCATTTTATGACTCTTTTTCTAATTTTCTCAGCATTCCATTCCATTCTGGCTAAACGAGACTGAGATCCTCGATCACCATCGATCCAATATTCAATTCGGCGAAAAACCATCTCCAAAAATATGGTCTGAGGGCAAATCCATCCACAAAATATCCTTCCAAAAACAACTGTAAACAAGATTATAAATACAACGCCAACAAGCATTGAAATAACAAACAGGTAAAAATCCTGAGGCCAAAAGGGGAATCCAAATATATTAAAACGACGTTCGATAACATTGAACATCATAAATTGATTTCCGTTTACTTTAATAAACGGGTTTATTAACAAAATAGCCAGCAAAACATAGCTGACAATTTTGCGGTAATTATAAAATTTACCAGACGGTTTCTTAGGGAATATAAATTTCCGATTACCGCCTTCGTCTATAGTTCCTATGGTATCTCTAAAAGCTTCGTCTGGTAAATTTGACATGATATTCTAATTATTTTTTAACTTCAGTGGTATCTTTTTGTGTGCTTGCAGCTGCTGCATCGGTTTTAGGAGCGCTATCGTCTACCCAAACTTCACCTTCTGCTTCTTTTGGATCTTTAGGATTACTTCCCTGTAAAGACAAAATGTAACTTGCTACTTTTTGAATCTCTTTTGGTTTTAAAGTTCCTTTCCAGGCAATCATTCCTTTACCGTCACGTCCTCCGTTTGTAATCGTATGGAAAAGATTTTTAACTCCTCCACCCAAAATCCAACGATCATCTGTAAGGTTTGGTCCAATTTGTCCACCACCGTCAGCACGGTGACAAGCAGCACAATTCGTTGTGAAAATTTCTTTTCCGGCTTCTAAACTTGGAGCATCAGTTAATAAGACTACTGTCTTTTCATCCATTAAATCCGGAGCAGTTTTAAGATATTCATCAACATCTATTTTTGCCTGTGCCATTTCTTTCTTCAACTCCATTTCCTGATCATCACCTCCAAACATCTCATATTTTGCAAAATAGATCACTCCAAAAATGATACAGATATAGAATAAATAAACCCACCATGGCGGTAAATTATTATCTAATTCTTTAATTCCGTCATAATCATGATCCATTAATAAGTCACCTTCTCTTTCCATAGGCTGCGTTTTAGTCAGCTTATGCATTAGATCTTTGTACCAGGTACTTTCTTTAAGACTTAGACTTTCCTCGTAATCAGCTTTTGCTTTTTCTTCCGGCGTCATCAATTGATATAGAACTCGATTGACTGCACTTAAAGTAATTTCTATTGCAATTAAAATAAATAGAAAAACTAGCAAAAAGACAGAAACCATTGGAAACTTAATAAATGCAGGTTTATCTCCTGAATCTATAAAATATTCCATCAAAGCAAAACCGATGAAGAAAATTAACGGTACTCTTATGTATGCTGGGAAAAACTTTTTCATTGTTGTCTATCTTTTGAAATTATACTACTTCCTTCATCCAAAGGTATCTGACTCATTTCCTGAATTTTATCTTTTTTATATGTAAACACCCAAAAGCCAAGTCCTACGAAAAAGAAAAAGAAAATCAAGAGAGAAATAATCGGGTACACTTCAATACCCGATATTGTTTCCATATTGTGTTTTATTTGTTCAAACATAATGCTGTTATTTAGAAGTTTCTTTTACTTTAATATCAGTACCAAGTCTTTGAATATAAGCAATCAGGGCAACGATTTCACGTTCGTTCATCGGAATGAATTTTTCGCCTTTTGCAGCTGCTTTCTTTCTACTGTCTTCATAACTTTTTACAAAGTCAGGATCACTTTCTAAGCTTTTTTCAATTTTTACTGCCTGCTCTCTTAATGTTCGTTGCGCATTTGCAACTTCATCTGCAGAATACGGCACTCCTAAAGTGACCATCACCTGCATTTTTTTCTGAGTAAGTGATATGTCCATTGGCTTGTTATCAAACAACCATTTATAGCCTGGCATGATTGATCCGGCAGATGTACTTTGTGGATTCCACATGTGGTTAAAATGCCAGTTATCATTGTATTTTCCACCTACTCTCAATAAATCAGGACCTGTACGTTTAGATCCCCATAAAAATGGATGATCATAAACAAACTCTCCAGCTTTTGCCTGAGGTCCATAACGTTCTACCTCACTTCTAAAAGGTCTAACGGATTGTGAGTGACAACCCACACAACCTTCTCTGATATATAAGTCACGACCTTCTAATTCAAGAGGTGTATAAGGTTTCACACTTGAAATTGTCGGAATATTTGATTTTACCATAATCGTGGGTACAATCTGAATAACTCCTCCAATTAAAATAGCAATTGTTGCTAAAATGGTTAACTGAATTGGTTTTCTTTCTAACCAAGAATGGAATTTTTCACCATTCAATCTGCTACTTCTTATTGTTTGTAAAGCCGGAGCCTGAGCTAATTCATCTTCAATTGTCTCACCAGCTTTTACCGTCATGATAATATTGTAAACCAGCGTCAACATACCTATTAAGTATAAACTTCCCCCAATAGCTCTCATCCAGTACATTGGCATAATTGCTGTTACGGTTTCAAGGAAATTCCCGTAGGTTAAAGTTCCGTCCGGATTAAATTGTTTCCACATTGAAGCTTGTTGAAAACCTGCCACATACAATGGAATTGTATACACGATAATACCTAAAGTACCAATCCAGAAATGGAAATTTGCCAGTTTCTTAGAGAATAAGTTCGATTTTGTCATTCTTGGAATCAACCAGTAGATAATACCAAATGACATAAATCCGTTCCATGCTAATGCTCCCACGTGTACGTGCGCTACGATCCAGTCAGTATAGTGCGCGATAGCATTTACATTTTTAAGAGAAAGCATTGGCCCTTCAAAAGTTGCCATTCCGTAACCTGTAATTGCTACTACAAAGAATTTTAAAACCGGTTCTTCACGAACTTTATCCCACGCACCTCTCAAGGTTAATAATCCGTTGATCATACCTCCCCAAGATGGAGCAATTAACATTACAGAAAACGCAACACCTAAATTCTGTGCCCAGTTTGGAAGAGCAGAATATAACAAGTGGTGAGGTCCTGCCCAGATGTATATAAAGATTAAAGACCAAAAGTGAATAATTGATAATCTATAAGAGTAGATTGGACGATTTGCTACTTTAGGAATGAAATAATACATTAAACCTAAGAATGGAGTTGTCAAGAAAAATGCAACCGCATTATGCCCATACCACCACTGAACTAAAGCGTCCTGAACTCCGGCATAAACCGAGTAACTTTTTAATCCGGAAACCGGAATCTCAATATTATTAAAGATATGTAAAACGGCAACAGTAACAAAAGTGGCAATGTAGAACCAAATCGCAACATATAAATGGCGTTCTCTGCGTCGAAGCATCGTTCCAATCATATTAATCCCCATTACGACCCAAATAACTGCAATTGCAATATCTATTGGCCATTCAAGCTCTGCATATTCTTTTGAAGAGGTATACCCTAATGGTAATGTAATTGCAGCTGCTACAATAATAAGCTGCCAACCCCAAAAATGCAGGTTACTTAAAAAGCCACTAAACATTCTGGCTTTTAGTAATCTTTGCATCGAATAATACATTCCCGCAAAGAAAGCATTACCCACAAAGGCAAAAATTACAGCATTAGTATGCAACGGTCTTAAACGACCATAACTAAGCCAGGCGATCCCATCTGTTATGTTGGGAAAAAGGTACATGACCGCAAGGGTCAGTCCCACTAACATACCTACTACTCCAAAGAGAATAGTGGCGTAAATGAATTTTTTTACAATTTTGTTGTCGTAATAAAACTGTTCCATTTCCATAATTATACTTGTTTTTCTTCGGTTGGTGAATTATTTTTCTGGGGAGTAATTTTTGTTTCGTCGTCAAAAAGCATTCTGACAGAGGGTGTATAATCATCATCGTATTGACCGGATCTAACCGCGACGATGAAAGCAATAAAGAAGCCTATTGCTACACAAATACTAACTGAAATTAAGAGATAAATTACACTCATACCATAAATTTATGTTAACAAAATTAGCGGGTTACCGGGGTATAAAATATGATAATTATCATAGTCAGAAGACTAATGTTAAATTTAGTAAAAAAACTTTTCAGAATTATTTATAATCGTTATAAATTACTCTTACTGAAATAGTTAGACATAAAAGTAACAAAACTAACAATTGTAATTGTGCTTAACGGCATTATTATAGCAGCTACCAGTGGTAGGAGATTTCCTGTAATTGCAAACCCAAGCCCTACTATATTGTATAGAAGCGACAACCCAAAGCTCATTTTTATAATCAAAATAGACTTATGAGAAAGTCCTAAAAAATAATCTAGTCTTGAAAATTCACTGGCATCTAAAATTGCATCGCAGGCAGGTGAAAAAACATTAACGTTTTCTGAAATAGAAATTCCAACATTACTTTGAGCCAAAGCTCCGGCATCGTTGAGTCCATCCCCTACCATCATTACATTCTGCCCTTTTTCCTGCAGTTTTTTTATGAATTCGAGTTTCTGTTCCGGCTTCTGATTAAAAACCAATTCGGTATTTTTTGGTAAAATAGCTTCCAAAGTAGCTCGTTCTCCATCATTGTCACCAGATAGTACCTTTATCACGTATTTTTCACTCAATGTAGAAAATAACGTTCTTAAGCCATCTCTATACTGATTCTGAAAGTTAAACTCGCCATAATAAACATCATTAATTTTTATATGAAGTGCTGTTTTTTCAATTTCTGAAGCCTCTTTTTCAGGCCCGCCAACAAAACTTGCCGAACCTATTTTAATGGTATTATTTTCTGCTGAAGCTAAAATTCCTTTTCCCGTTATTTCCTGAAAATCATCAATCTTAATTCTTCCTGATTCCGGCAGAAAATCATACAACATACGGCTTAAAGGATGATTTGATGCTCTAAGTACATTTTTTATAAGTACCTGATTTTCATCAGAAATCGTCGTACCTTCATAGATAATATTTGATTTTTTGTTGGTTGTAATTGTCCCTGTTTTGTCAAAAACTATTGTATCAACTTTTGCCAACTGTTCTATTACCAAAGCATTTTTGAGATACATTTTTTGTTTACCCATTATTCTCAGGATATTTCCAAATGTAAACGGAGCAGTAAGTGCCAATGCACAAGGACATGCTACAATTAATACGGCAGTAAAAACATTAAATGCGGTATTGGCATCAATAAATATCCAGTAACCAAATCCTGCAAATGCAATCAATAATAAAAGAGGCGTAAAATAACGGCTGATTTTATCGGTTATCGTTTTGTGTTTTTGATCTACTTTTTTCTGGAAGATTTCATTGCTCCATAATTGTGTCAGGTAACTTTGCGAAACAGAATGTAGTACTTCCATTTCTATTACTTTACCGATTTGTTTTCCTCCGGCAAATACTTTGTCTCCTGATTTTTTGGTAATTGGAACTGCTTCTCCGGTAACAAAACTATAGTCTATTTCTGCTTTATCACTAATCAGTATACCGTCAACCGGAATTAATTCCTGATTTCTGATTAATAATCGGTTTCCTTTTAAGACATCATATATAGGAACGCTTTCTTCGGATGCATCGGTATTAATTCTTGTAACTGCTATAGGAAAATAGGATTTAAAATCTCTTTCGAAACTTAAAAAACTATAGGTTTTAATTTGGAACATTTTCCCTAGCAACATGAAGAAAACCAACCCTGTTAAACTATCAAAAAAGCCTGAACCGTAATTCATAACAATATCAAAAGTACTTCTGATGAACATTACGATAATTCCTAATGCAATTGGAATATCAATATTCAGCATTTTTGATTTGATACTTTTATAAGCCGAAACGTAATAACCGCTTGCAGAATACAAGAAACTTGGCAACGCCAGAACAAAAATCAGAATTCTGAAAAAAGGCTTATAATTATCTAACCAAAATTCTTTAATTTCAAAGTATTCCGGAAAAGACAACAACATGATATTTCCAAAACAAAAGAAAGCAACACCCAATTTATAAGTCAGACTTCTGTCGACATTGTTTTTTCCTGTTTCGTAATTTTCAAGACTTATATAAGGTTCATAACCTATTGAGCTTAATAAGTAAGCGATTTCTTTAAGGGAAACTAAATCTGAATTAAAGGTTATTCGAACTCTTTTTTCAGGAAAATTTACTTGTGATATATTAATTCCATTTTGGATTCGGTTTAAATTTTCAAGAATCCAAATACAAGAACTGCAATGTATGTGTGGGATATTTAAAGAAACTATAGAAGTATTTCCTTCCTGAAATTCAAGTACTTTTGAAAGAATGGTTTCATTGTCCAGAAAGTCATATTTACCGGCAATATCCTGAGGAGTGGCACCAGGTGATTTTTCAAAATCATAATAACAGGTTAAATCGTGAAGACTAAAAATTTCATACACAGTTTTACAACCATTGCAGCAGAATTTTTTTTCATCGAAAGTGATTTCTTCATTTTTTGGAATGGTAAGTCCACAATGAAAACAACCTAACTCACTCATAATTTGTTTCTTTTTTAATGTAACAAATATTCCAAATAAGAAGCGATTATAAATATGACATTTATCATATTAAAATGAAATAGAATTCTAATTTAAGAAATAAAAAGAAGCAAAATACAGGTGTGAAATTTTTCTTCATTTTTTAAGGAATATTACTGGGAAAGAACCCGAATATTGGTTAATTTTGCAGCAAATATTTTTGCTATGAATAAATGTGACCAATGTATTGTAAGACAGCTTTCTTCTCTTAAAGCCCTTAATAAAGAGGAAGTTGTAAAATTGGCTAGTAGCAAAACTACTTATACCATAAAAAAGGGTGAAGCACTTTTTGAAGAAGGTGAAGTTACAAATGGTGTGTTTTGCGTAAAAGATGGTGTAGGAAAACTTTCTAAACTAAGCGCAAACGGAAAAGACCAAATTGTAAAACTGGTAAAATCAGGCGAACTTTTAGGGCAACGCTCTATGATTAGTAATGAACCTGCTAATTTATCTGCAAAAGCAATTGCAGATATGGAGGTTTGTTTTATCCCAAAAGCCGAAATTCTACACTTTTTTAATCACAACAATCAATTTTCACTGAATTTGATGCAATCTGTTTGTGAAGACTTAAAAGAGTCTGAAAACGAAAAAATTGCTTTGGTTCAAAAAACCGTAAAGCAACGTTTAGCAGAAACCTTACTGCATTTGCACGATGCTTTTGGAGAAAATGCAGACAAAACACTTCAGGTACAACTTACAAGAGAAGAACTTGCAGGAATGATTGGAACGGCTACAGAAAGCTGCATCCGATTGTTATCTGATTTTAATAAACTGGAATTGATTGAGCTTGTTGGAAAAAAAATTATGCTTAAAAACATTAAGGCATTAAAGAAAATGGCGGAGTAATCAGAGCTTTTTTGCTTCGTTCCAAAAAACATCCATTTCAGCCAGCGTCATTTCCATTAAAGGCTTTCCTAATTCTCCTGCTTTGCTTTCTAAGTATTGAAAACGCTTAATAAACTTTTTATTGGTTCGCTCTAAAGCATCTTCCGGATTTACATTTAAGAATCGGGCATAATTGATCATTGAGAATAATACATCTCCAAATTCGGCTTCAATTTTATCCTGATCGCCAGCTTTGACTTCAACTTGTAATTCTTGTAATTCCTCTTGCACCTTATCCCAAACCTGATGTGGTTCTTCCCAGTCAAAACCAACACCTTTTACTTTATCCTGAATACGGCTTGCTTTTACTAAAGCAGGAAGACTTCTTGGAACTCCTTCTAAAACTGATTTTTTACCTTCTTTAAGCTTAAGTTTTTCCCAGTTTTGCTTTACTTCTTCTTCGTCTTTTACAACTGTATCACTATAAATATGTGGATGACGGTGAATTAATTTATCGCAAATCTCATTGCAGACATCGGCAATATCAAAATCATTTGTTTCTGAACCAATTTTGGCATAAAAAACAATATGCAACAGCAAATCTCCTAGTTCTTTTTTTACTTCATTTAGATCGTTGTCCAAAATGGCATCACCAAGCTCGTAGGTTTCTTCAATTGTAAGATGTCTCAGCGTTTGTAAAGTTTGTTTCTTATCCCAAGGACACTGCTCGCGCAATTCATCCATGATAATCAATAATCTTTCGAAGGCTTTTAATTGAAGTTCTTTGCTCATTTTTTTATTTTTTATATTTCTGCCGATTCTCTGTAAAAGTAAAAAATCCTGCTAAGAAAAACATCTTAACAGGATTAATATATTTAAAAGTATAGAACTACTATTCTTCTTTTTTAGCTTTTGCTTTCTTAGCTGCCGGAGCTTTTTTTGGTTTCTCTTCTGCAACCGGAGCTTCTTCTGCCGCTTCAACCGGAGCGGGAGCCAAATCAGTAACTAAACCTTTAGCCTGAAGTGTATTGTACCAGTTTAAAACTTTTTTAATGTCTGAAGGATAAACTCTTTCTTCATCATAATCTGGTAAAATTTCTTTAAAATAAGCATTTAGAGTTGCATTATCTTCTTTATGAGAGATCGCCTGACCTTTGTTTTCTTTAGTAGCAATTTTTTGCATTACTTCAGTCAATGGTTTTTCTCCTTCGTATGTATAAATTGAAATTTCTGATAATAAACTTACGTTACTTTTTAAGTTTACTGTAATTTTTTTTCCGTCTAATAATGATTCTGCCACAAAACCTGTACGAGTCTGTACTTTCAATACATATAAACCTGGTTTCCCAGAAATGGCTAAAATTTTGTCTAAATTCATGTTTATTAAATTAGTATTAAGAATTCTTCTATTATATCTTTTGAGTTCTAATTATTTAGAACATTTATCTGCCTTTTTTTGCAGCGGCAAATTTCATTCTGTACTCCTGAAACGTTTTGCCTTCTGTAATGTTTTTTAATTTCTTTTGAATCAAACGCTTTTTCAAAGAAGATATTTTATCGGTAAATAAAACTCCTTCGATATGATCGTATTCATGCTGAATAACTCTGGCAATTAATCCGTCAAAAACTTCTGTTTTCATTACAAAATCTTCTTCACAATATTCGATTGTAACAGTAGGTTTTCTATAAACATCTTCGCGAACATCAGGAATACTTAAACAACCTTCGTTAAAGCTCCACTCTTCACCTTCTTCTTTAACAATTTTAGCATTAATAAAAGTCTTTTTAAAACCTTTTAATTCTTTCTGTTCATCTGAAGCCAAATCGTCATCTTCGCTAAAAGGTGTTGTATCAATAACAAATATACGAATTGCCAGACCCACTTGTGGCGCAGCAAGTCCTACACCGTAAGCGTTGTACATGGTTTCATACATGTTTGCTATAGTTTCTTTTAGGTTTGGATAATCTGGCGTAATTGCCACACCTACTTTTCTTAAAACAGGATCACCATATCCTACAATTGGTAAAATCATTTGTGTTCTTTTATTGCATTATCTACTGAAAAACTGAATTTAGTTTCCCATAATTCAGCTGGCAAAAATAGTAAAAAATAGTCTACGAATAATCCTAAACAATATATAATATCGCATTTTTTGCCAGACTGTTAAAATCTCATCCATAATTATGCCAAATTAATTCGTACAATTCTTACCTTTGTTAGTAAACCTCTTTATATGATTGATCGAATTTCAAAATTTACCAATAGTGCTTATTTTTTAAATGCTTCAAAAGTAACTATTGCTTCTGTTGTTCCTGTATTGATTCTGAACTTTTTAGGACATTTTGAAATAGGTTTTACAATTGCTTTGGGAGCGTTTTACACCTATCCCAGCGACATTCCAAGTTCATTATCTCATAAAATAAAAGGACTTATTGTAGCTTCATTTATTGTTTCCGGAGTTAATTTACTAGTCAATCTTGCTTACCCATATCCTTTTTTATTTTATCCTTTTCTCGGCTTCTTACTCTTTTTATGTTCGATGATTTCGGTTTATGGGCAACGTGCAACATTGGTTTCTTTCTCTGCGTTATTATCAATTTCATTATCATTTGGACATTTACACGAAGGTTCAGAAGCTTTTGAATATTCCGGGTTTATTTTTTTAGGTGGAATTTTATATCTTATCATTGCGCTAATATTCCATTTTATTCAGCCTTATAAATATGTAGAACTTCAAATTGCTGAAGGAATAAAACTGACTGCCAAATATTTAAAACTAAGAGGTGATTTGTGGAATCCGGAAGCCAACAGAGAAACTATCATCGAAAAACAGCTGGCTGTGCAGGTTGAATTGAATTTGATTCATGAAGATTTGAGAAAAATGCTGATTGGCAATCAAAATACCTCCGGAACGACGGCTCAAAACCGTAAAATGTTATTGGTTTTTATTACACTGGTTGAAATTCAGGAACTGGCTTTATATACTTCTTTTGACCACAGTAAGCTTCAGGAAAAGTTCGCCAAGCACCCTGAAGTATTAAGAACGTACCAGAACGTAGCTTATAAATTGGCCTCGACTTTAAAAAAGCTTTCAAAAAATGTGCACCACATTTCTGTGTATGTAGATAAAAATGATTTGAAAAATGAATTAGACGCACTTGAATTTGCCATTTTTGATTACGAAAAGAGCTTAGGAAAAGAAGAAGCCTCCGAAGGTGTTTTAATGTTGACCAACATGCTGAAATATGCAAAAAACCAAGTTGGAAAAATCAAAATTATTCAGCGTGCTTTTTCACTTGCAATGCAGTCTTACAAACTGAAAGACAAAGATAAAGAACTCGAAAAATTCCTGACTCCGCAATATTACCCTTTGCGTACTTTAATAGAAAACTTAACTTTTTCATCTTCTATTTTCAGGCATTCTCTTAGATTGACGATTACCATTATGCTTGGCTTTTTTCTGGGCAAGATCCTTCCGTTTCAAAACGTGTACTGGATTTTACTAACGATCGTCGTAATCATGCGACCGGGTTACGGCTTAACAAAAGAGCGTTCTTACAATAGAATTTTCGGAACTCTTTTGGGTGGATTATTTGCTTTTGGAATTGTTTCGGTAATTCAGAATCATGTTGCTCTGAGTATTTTCTCAATTGTTTGTATGCTTTTAGGAATTTCGTTTACGCAGATAAATTATAAAATAAGTGCAACGTTTGTTACGATGTACGTTGTTTTTATATACGGAATTTTAACTCCAAATGTTGTAGAGGTTATTCAGTTTAGAATTCTGGATTCACTTACCGGAGCCATCTTGGCTTTTATTGCCAATCAATTTTTGTGGCCTGCATGGGAATTCATAAACACACCTATACATATAGAAAACTCAGTTCGGGCAAACAGAAACTATCTTAAAGAAATTGCCGATTTTTATAATAAGAAAGGAGAAGTTCCAACTTCTTATCGTTTAGCAAGAAAGAATGCCTTTGTAGAAGTAGGAAATTTAATGACTTCTTTTCAGCGTATGATGCAGGAGCCAAAATCAAAGCAAAAAACGCTTCCTTTAGTTAATAAACTAGTCGTTTTAAATCATTCGATATTATCAGCTTTAGCTTCATTGTCGACTTATATTCAGTCCCACCAGACAACATCGGCTTCAGAATCGTTTAATTATATTATAAAGACTATTTTATCCAATCTGGATCAGTCGATTTCTGTTTTGCGAAATGAGACTATAATAAATGATACTTTTTTTGATAAAGACGATGTTACACTGCAGTTTGAAGAACTTAAGCGAGTTAACTTTAAACGTCTGGCAGATGATGATGATCTGGACAAGGAAACGCGTCAGGCAAAAATGCAGGAAGCTCAAATGGTTATCGAACAATTAATCTGGATGAGTAATCTTGCTGAAAAGATTTTAAAAACAACGAAAGAACTTAAAACAACAAATCCAGATTAATTCATCTGGATTTGTTGTTTTATATAAGTAAAATTGAGCTTAATTACTAAGTTTCAAAACTTCTGAAGTATGTTTTCTAAGTTCTGCCAAAAGCTCTGGTTTATCATTTAAAGTTTGTCCGTAAGAAGGAATCATGTGTTTTAATTTAGCTTCCCATTCCGGTGTTTTAACCTGATTTGTAAAACATCTGCTAATCAAATCAACCATAATAGCCACTGCAGTCGATGCTCCCGGAGAAGCTCCTAATAAAACTGCCAAAGATCCATCATGTGTATTGATTACTTCTGTACCAAACTCTAATACTCCGCCTTCTTTTTCATCTTTTTTAATAACCTGTACACGTTGTCCTGCTTTTTCTAATTTCCAGTCTTTAGAACGTGCTGAAGGTAAATATTCACGGAGTGCCTGCATTCTGTCTTTTGGGGACTGGCGTACTTGCTCAATTAAATATTTAGTTAAAGGAATATTATGGTATCCCGCTGATAACATTGGGATTAAATTGTTTGCTTTTATTGATAATGGTAAATCTAAATAAGAACCGTTTTTTAAGAAACGCGTTGAGAATCCTGCGAAAGGTCCAAAAAGAAGTGCTTTTTCACCATCAATAACACGTGTATCAATATGAGGAACAGACATTGGAGGTGCTCCAACGCTTGCTTTTCCGTATACTTTTGCCTGGTGTTTTGCAATAACTTCCGGATTGGTACATTTTAACCATTGTCCGCTTACCGGAAAACCACCGTAACCGTTTCCTTCAGGAACATTTGCTTTTTCAAGTAAAGGCAATGAACCGCCTCCTGCTCCAATAAAAACAAATTTTGTATATGCTTTACGCTTTTGTCCTGTCGAAATATCGGTAATTTTAATTCTCCATGATTTATCTTCACGTTGCTTTAATTTTTTAACCTCGTGATTAAAATACAAAGTTACGCCATCCAATTTTTCAAGATAATTAAACATGCTTCTTGTTAATGCTCCAAAATTTACATCGGTACCAATTTCCATGTGAGTTGCAGCCAGTTTATCAGTAGCCGCTCTTCCTTCCATAACAAGTGGCATCCATTCTTTTAGTTTCTCAAAATCTGAACTATATTCCATTTGAGAAAAAATTGGATTGCTTTGTAAAGCTTCAAATCTTTTTTTAAGGTATTCGATATTTTTATCTCCCCATACAAAACTCATATGTGGAACACTTTTAATAAAATTTTCTGGAGATACTACTTTATTTTCTTGCACTAAATAAGACCAAAACTGACGAGAAATCTCAAAAGATTCTGCAATACTTATTGCTTTTTTAGGATCAATACTTCCGTCGGCCTTTTCTGGGGTATAATTTAATTCACAAAAAGCAGAGTGTCCGGTTCCTGCATTATTCCAGGCATCAGAACTTTCGGCAGCTGCCACATCTAATCTTTCGTAAATTTCAATCTTAATATCCGGCTGTAACTCTTTCAAAATTAATCCAAGAGTTGCGCTCATAATTCCAGCTCCAATAAGCACTACTTCACTATTGGAACGTATTGTATTGTCAGGCATAACAGTAATTTGTTTTTAAAGTGCAAAGGTACTTTTTTCAATTGCAAAAAAAAACTAATTTTTACATGATAAAAGTTAGAAAATCATATTTTTTTGTGAAAAAGTAAATTTCGTCAGAAATACACCTAAAAGCGGTTTGAAGAAAGATAATCCTGAAGCATAATCGTTGCAGAAATTTCATCGATCAAGCCTTTATTTTGACGTTGTTTTTTACTTAGTCCGCTGTCGATCATTGTTTGAAACGCCATTTTTGAAGTAAAACGTTCATCTACACGAATAACTTTCATTTCAGGAAAAATATTCGAAAAGTGAGTGACAAAACCTTTTATAATAGACGCGCTTTCAGATGGCTGTCCGTTCATTTGTTTTGGCTCGCCAATTAAAACTGCTTCGACCTTTTCTTTTGCAAAATAATCTTTCAAAAAATCAATCAAAGTATTGGTCGGAATGGTAGTCAAACCCGAAGCAATAATCTGCATTTCATCGGTAATGGCAATTCCGGTACGTTTTTGTCCGTAGTCTATAGAGAGGATTCTTGGCATTTTATAATTTTTATCAAAGATACTTATTTTAGCCTTTCTATTTCTATAGAAATACTTCACAAAAATTATCATCAAAACAAAAGTCCGTCTTGAGAAAACTCAAAACGGACCAGAACCTAAATATGTAAACCTAAAAAACTCTTATTTATCGATTAAATAATCGTCTGAAGAAACCTCTTTCCTCTTCTTCATCTTCCTCTTCTTGTTCTTCGTATTGAGCAAATTTCGCCTGAGATTTCTCGTGTTCAAAAATCAACTCCTTAATATATTCAACATAAGATCTCTTTTTTTCTTCCAGAAAACCTATTAAATATTTCTCACTAAATTCTACTCCGCTTGCGGCTTCAATTTGGAGTAACTTTTTGTACAATGGTTCAATATGCATTGCAATTACTTCTTGCGGAACGGCTTGCCTTCTTCCAAAAAAATTTACAACTGCGCCGTTTTCGTCTTTTGCGATTTCAAAATCGGTAATTACCCAATAGTAACGGCCCGATTTTGCCAGGTTTTTTACAATGGCATGAAAGTTTTTTCCCGCTTTGAGATTTTCCCATAGTACCTTAAAAATAACTTTTGGCATATCCGGATGACGAATAATATTATGAGGCTGTCCCATTAATTCATAATCCTCGTAACCACAAACATCAACAAAAACTTCATTGGCATATTCTATAATACCAAAAGCATTTGTTTTACTCATGATTACTTGTGTTTTATCCCATGAAACTTCTTTATCGATGACGGTGACTGGAGTTCGAAGTTGATTTTCCTGATTCATTTTTTACTGCTTATAATGTTGTTTGGATTGGTAAATTTTAATTCGAATTTCTTAGAATTAATCCGACAAAAATAAAACGAAGAAAAAATTCAAAATCTGATTTTTGTCATATTTTGATAGTAAAAAAACTTATAGTGGCTTTTTAAGTAAAACAGATTCTATATAAGTTGAATTTTTATTTATCAAATTACAAACAAAATGTTACACATATAACACTTTCAAAAGCTTTTACTTTTTTGCTTTTCTACAAATACGCTATCTTTGCCAAAAATTAAAACTTATGAATTCTTTACAGACTATAATAGAACAAGCTTGGGAAAACAGAGCTTTATTACAAGAAACTGCAACAACTGATGCTATCAGAGAAGTTATCGAATTGGTTGATGCTGGAAAATTACGTTGTGCAGAACCAGTTGGAGACAAGTGGCAAGTAAACGAATGGGTAAAGAAAGCTGTTGTAATGTATTTTCCAATTCAAAAAATGGAAACATGGGAATCTGGTATTTTTGAATACCACGATAAAATGTTACTAAAAAGAGGTTATGCTGAAAAAGGAATTCGTGTAGTACCAAATGCTGTTGCACGTTACGGAGCTTATATTTCTAGCGGTGTTATCTTAATGCCGAGTTATGTAAATATTGGTGCTTATGTTGACGAAGGAACTATGGTTGATACCTGGGCAACGGTAGGAAGCTGTGCTCAAATTGGTAAAAATGTTCACTTAAGCGGTGGTGTTGGTATTGGTGGAGTTTTAGAGCCATTACAAGCTGCTCCGGTTATTATTGAAGATGGTGCTTTTATTGGTTCTCGTTGTATTGTTGTAGAAGGTGTACATGTTGGTAAAGAAGCTGTTCTTGGTGCTAACGTTTGTTTGACTGCTTCAACAAAAATTATCGATGTAACTGGTGACGAGCCTGTTGAAATGAAAGGTTTTGTTCCTGCACGTTCTGTTGTAATTCCAGGAAGTTACACTAAAAAATTTGCTGCCGGAGAATTTCAGGTTCCATGCGCTTTAATCATTGGTACTCGTAAACCATCTACAGATTTAAAAACATCTTTAAACAATGCACTTCGTGAATACGACGTTGCTGTATAGATTTTAAAAAATCCAACATAAAAAAAATCCAAACTCCAATTTAACGTTGGAATTTGGATTTTTTTATTTAAAACCTTTTTGTATTTATTGTTTTTTCTGAAGTTTTAAAAGCTTAGCATATTTCATATAAGAGAAAAAACTCTGAATCATTGCAATTGATAATCCGTCGATACCGTTAAAAATTCCTTTCTTAAAAAAGTAACAACGCACAAAAGCTACCGTACCATTTAAAACCGGTTTAAAAGCATTTACTCTTTTTCCCTGATCAAATAATTGCTGAGCATGCCAACCTGAGTACTGGTTCTTTTTGGCAATAATCTGATCTAAAGAATCCCAGCCATAGTGCAAAATATGCACAGCTACTTTCTTCTCATTTTGAGTAATGATTTTCTGATGCACAATAGAATCTGACGGATGAGCTGTCTGTTTATTAAAAAAACGAACTTTGTGATCGGGATACCAGCCTGAAAAATCGATTAATTTATTTCCTAAAAAGTTTTTTACTCTAAAACTAAAAGCGTCGTAATTCCCTTCTAAATACTTTTTATTCAGAATAAATTGCTCTGCATCTTTATCCAGAAATTCATCGGCATCGAGATTTAAAATCCAGTCGTTTTTGCAATAAGGCAAACCATGTGTACGCTGCGGTCCATCACCCAAAAAAGCTTGTTCAACAACTATTGCACCTTTTTCTTTGGCAATTTCAACAGTACGATCTTTACTAAAAGAGTCTACAATAATAACTTCATCGCACACTTTTAATAAAGCATCAATACATTTTCCAATGTTTTTTTCTTCGTTGAAAGTAATAACCAAACCACTAATTCCCATCGTAAATTTTAATTTATTGACCACAAAAATATAACTTTTTACTTTAGTTTAATCTTATTACCGGCATCACTTGTACACTAACTAAAATAGTTTGTATTTTAGCCCCTAAATTGAATTATAAAAAAAATGAGAATATTAGTCATTCAGCAAAAGAGAATCGGAGATGTATTAACAAGTACAATAATCTGTAACAACTTAAAAACTAAGTTTCCGGAGGCTAAGATAGACTATATGTGTTATCCAAATTCTGTAGATGTTTTAAAAGAAAATCCAAACATTGACACTATAATTCCATTAACAAATAAGGTAAGAAAATCTATTCCATCTTTATTTAAGTTTATTTTTCAGATTAGAAAAAGAAAATACGATGCTGTAATTGATGTTTACAGTAAATTAGAAACCAATTTAATTACCTTGTTTTCTGGTGCAAAATATAAAGTTTCGTACCACAAATGGTATTCTAACGTATTTTACAATCATAGTTACGAACGTTTTGATGCCATTAAATCGGAATACGGTTTAGCAATCGAAAACAGATTATTGCTTCTTAAGCCATTTATTTCAGAAAAAATTACGGATGTAAAACCTAAAATCTTTTTAAAAGAATCTGAAATCGAAGAGGCAAAAAAACTTCTGAAAAGCTACAACATCGATACTCAGAAACCATTGATTATGTTTGGTATTTTAGGAAGCGAAGTTTACAAAACCTATCCTTTGGAAGGAATGGCAAAAATTATTGATTTTACTGTGGCTAAAACTAATGCGACTATTATTTTCAATTACATTCCGGATCAAAAAGAACAAGCCTTAGAAGTTTATAATTATTGTTCAGAAGAAACTAAAAAGCATATCGTTTTTGACTTATACTGTACAGAATTACGTCCGTTTTTAGCATTACTTTCACAATGTGAGATGTTGATAGGGAACGAAGGCGGCGCAGTAAATATGGCAAAAGCACTTGAGATTCCAACTTTTTCAATTTTTACTCCATCAGTAAGAAAAGAAACCTGGCAATTATTTGAGAATGAAGCTAAAAATGCTTCAATTCACCTAAAAGATCTTAAACCGGAAATCTACGAACAGCATACAGAACAATATATTAAGGAGCATACTTTTGAATATTATGCAGAATATCCGCTAGAACTTATGCTGGAAAAACTGGAAGCTTATTTTCAAGAATATAAAAATTGAAAAAGTAAATAGCATTCCAATGAATCAAAAGCAAAAATTATCAGTTCTGATTATTACGCTTAACGAAGAACATCGCATAAAATCACTTCTTGAAGATATTGATTTTGCCGATGAAATAATCGTTGTTGATTCTTATAGTACAGATCAAACGGTTAGTATTGTTAAATCATTTCCAGAGGTAAAACTAATCCAGAACACTTTTATCAATTATACTTCACAACGTAATTTTGCTTTAAGTCAGGCTAAAAATTCCTGGATATTATTTATTGATGCTGACGAACAACTAACTCCGGGTTTAAAAGCTGAAATTAACTTGGTCATAAATGATAAAAATGCTGCCAGTGCCTATCTTGTCTACCGTACTTTTATGTTTAAAAATGAGAAACTAAATTTTAGCGGATGGCAAACGGACAAAATTTTCAGACTTTTTAATAAATCGGATTGCAGCTATAATGAAGACCGAATGGTTCATGAAAAACTAGTTGTAAACGGAAGAATTTCTACCCTGAAAAACAAAATAATACATTATTCATATATTTCTTTCGCAGATTATAAAGAAAAAATGTATCAATATGGAATTTTTAAGGCTCGCGAAAAAATAAAAAAAGGACAAAAACCATCTTTTTTATTAATGGTATTTCATCCTTTATATACTTTTTTATATCAATTTATAATTCGTTTAGGCTTTTTGGACGGCGTTAAAGGAATCACGATATGTTATTTAAATGCTTATAGTATCTTTATTCGGTATAAAGAGTTAAAACATATTACTTCTTCCAGAATTTAAGTTTCTTTTTAAGACGCTTTTTTCTATAAAATTGCTCCTGAAAATCTGAGGTATATTTCCATAACGTTTCAAAAATTCTTTGCTCAGACTCTTCTTTGTAGAACTTTGCATATTCATTGCTCATTACCGCCACCATTTCTTTTAGCGGAGTCAGACGACACAAATTTTTCATACGCATTTCAAAAGACATCGACTGATGAAATTCCATACGGTTTAAATCAACCAGAAAGAAATCATAATTTCCTTCGGCATTCTTTTTAATCAAAGTATTCCCTGGCGAATGATCCAAAAATTCAATCCCTTTTTGATGAAGATCAAAACTGAATTTTGTGAATTGTCTTAGTATATTGTCGTGATCCGGAAAATCTGGAATTTCTACAAGTTCCCTGTAGGTTAAATCACAAACCAATTGTTCGCTAACATAAAAACTTTTCTCTAAACCTATAATTGAAGAAAACTCGGCAAATGCTATTGGTTTTGGAGTTCCAACACCAAGTTCTAATAATCGGTTTGCAAACTCGAAAGAACGTTTTGCTTTTGATTTTCGAAAATATTTGTAGGCTATTTTATTTATGAGATGCGGAACCTTAAACGATTTTATATTTATTTTTTGATTGTCTAAATCAAAAAGTTTTATCTGATTACGCTGACCAATGACAAAGTCTTCTCCTTTGGTATTAAAAAACTGAATATACTCCGTTAGAATATTTTCAAATTTTTCATATCCGCGATTTAATCTTAAAATCATAAAAATTGTTTCAGCAAATTTAGCTAGTTTTACCAACTAATAAAAACAATTTCACAGATAATGTATATAACCTTAATAAGTCTTGATAACTGGGGGCTCAACAAACATATTGCGTCAAGTCTGGAAAAACAAGGACATATTGTTCATCATATCGATTTCAATACCTTCAAATACAAATATCCTTCTGTATTGCATAAAGCTTATAACTTTATTTTAAAGGCGTTTTTCAAAACCAACTTAAAACACCTGCATTACGGAAAAGAAATTATAAATCAGTTACAGAAAAACAATCAGATTCAGGATGTTATTTTAACTATAAAAGGAGATTTTATTGATCCTAAAAGTATATTAGAATTTAAAAACTACACTAAAAAGTCTGTTGGATTTTTTAATGATAATATATATCGTTGTCCAAAAATCAAACGTGTTCTGCATTGTTTTGATGAAGTTTTTTCATTTGAAAAAGAGGATTGCGCCAATTTCAACTTAAAATTTGCCTCAAACTGGATTTATACTTCGAAAGCTATAGAAAATAGCGATCAATTTGATTATGATGTTTTCAATATTAGCTCAATAGACAAAAGACTGCCTATTTTAAAACGAATTGCAAACAATCTGGCCTTGCAAAATATAAATTTCAAGTTCATTATCTATGACAAAAAGAAAAATGACGAGGATAAAAACATTACTTATATCCGAAAACATATGCCTTTGTCTGAGGTAAATGATTATATCAGCCGCTCAAAAGTACTTTTAGACATTAACCGACTTGGCCAGGCGGGCTTAACATTCAGAGTTTTTGAAAGCTTAGGTTTGGAGAAAAAACTGATCACAACCAATACAGATATTAAAAACTACGATTTTTACAATCCGAACAACATCTTAATTATCGATGAAAATAATCCGGTGATTCCTGTTGACTTTTTTAAAAATGAATACGAAAAAATCCCGGATTCTATTTTAAAGAAATACACTTTGGAAGGCTGGAGCGAAATTGTTGTTTTAAATAGTTAACGAATCAGAGAGAAAGAAAAACATGGCAATCCATAATGGTTTCCTATGTTTGCAAAAATTTTAACCCAAACATAATCGTCACTATAAAATGTGATTCTATCCCTAAAAAGAAATGAATTTTACTCTTTACATTTATTTAATACCGGTATTAATTGCCCTGATTGTCTCTGTAATACTAACCAATAAAGTTGTAAAAATTGATTTAACCGAAATTCGTTATCCTGAAATTGATGGTTTAAGAGGTTACCTTGCTTTTTTTGTCTTTTTGCACCACAGTTATATCTGGAGATTTTTTCTGCAAACCAATGAGTGGAATGAGCCTGAATCGAATTTATTCAATCAGTTTGGACAAACTACGGTCGCTTTCTTTTTTGTAATTACCGCATTTTTGTTTACCGGAAAATTAATCAATAGTAAAACGAAACAAATCGACTGGACAGAGTACATAAAAGCACGTTTCTACAGACTTTTTCCTATGTACTTTTTCTCTGTTCTTATTATATTTTTCATTGTAGCGTATGTAACTAATTTTACAGCTCAGGTTCCTTTTCTTGAAAATTTAAAAAGCATTCTTTCCTGGATATTTTTCAATGTCCGCAAAGATCTTGACATTAACGGACTGGAAAATAGCCGTATTCTAAATGCCGGTGTAACATGGACATTGCCGTATGAATGGGCTTTTTATTTCTTATTACCGTTAATTGCTTTATTTTTTAAAATTAAAGTAAATTACAAAACCCTTATCGCATTTCTTGCTGCTGCTGCCATTACAATGGTTATTAATAAATCTTCATTAAGACATTTCATTCCGTTTATAGGAGGTATTTGTGTAGCATTAATAGTAGACAGCAAAAAGCTTGAAACGGTTTTAAAACAAAAAAAATATGCCGTTTTATCTATTATTTTATTATTGCTGTCGGTATACTTTTTTCATAGCGGCAGAAAACCAATTCCAATCATCATCACATCGGTTGTGTTTTTAATCGTTGCTTCAGGAAACAATTTTTTCGGACTTTTATCAAGTGCCTTTTCGCGTAAATTCGGGCAGGTAACGTATAGTCTTTACTTAGTACACGGTATTCTTTTATATGTCTTATTTAACTTTGTAGTAGGAATTGAAAAAGCAAAAGAACTAACCGATTGGGAATTCTGGCTTATTATTGCAGCTTCAGTTTTGCCTTTAATTTTTATTTGTCAGCTTACTTTTAAGTACATTGAAATGCCGTTGATGAATTTGGCAAAATCTAAAAAAACAAAACAATAAAATCCATTTTACTTCAATTATTACCTGAGCTTTTAATCTTGGGAAACTAATTGCGATAAATATACAGCGCCCAAAAAGCATTTATTGGCAAAATTCATAACTTTGCATTCCTAATTGAGTCTATTATAATTTACAATATGAACGAAGAAATCATCAAAGCATACGAAGTCATCAAAGAAGGTGGAATTATTCTTTACCCAACTGATACTGTTTGGGGTATTGGTTGCGACGCTACTAATCCTGAAGCCGTTGCAAAAATATACAAGTTGAAACAACGCGCAGAAACTCAAAGTATGATTGTACTGATGAATGGTGAAAAGATGATGTACAATGTATTTAAAAACATTCCTGAAGTTGCGTGGCAATTATTAGATTTATCTGAAAAACCAACCACTTTAATTCTGGACGAACCAAGAAATGTGGCACCAAACATTATTGCAGCCGATAATTCTCTTGGAATACGTATTGTAAAAGAGCCTTTTTGTTTTAAATTATTAGAACGAATGAAAAAACCTCTTGTATCTACTTCTGCCAATATTTCGGGACAACCAACTCCAATTGCTTTTAAAGATATTAGCCCTGAAATTGTAAATGGTGTTGATTATGTTGTGAATTTATATCACGATAAAATAGCCGGAAAACCTTCAACAATCATCAAATTAACGAATGATTCGCAGGTAAAAGTAATACGTAAATAGTATTTTTTTTGTTTCAGGTTTCAGGTTTCACGTTCTGCCGGAAAACCTGAAACCTGAAACTTGAAACCCTTTAAACAGTTTTAAGACTCTCAATCAGCCAGTCAATATCTTCTTTGGTATTATAATGGCTAAATGAAATTCGGAGATTTGGTAATTTCAAATCATCTTCTGAAAGCATTTCTTTTAAAACATGCGAAGGTTTTATACTTCCCGACTGGCAGGCACTTCCTCTTGAAACTGCAATTCCCTTCATATCCAGACTAAACAAAAGCATAGCCGTTTTATCTGAAGAAAAAGGCAGAATAATATTGATAATATTATAAAAATCATCTTTTTTACCATTAATTCTAAAGCCTGGAAAATGATTTTCGAGTTGCTCAATCAGGTATTTTTTTAAGTCCGTAATGTAATTTCTTTCCTCTTCGAGATTCTCATACGAAAGCGACAAAGCTTTTGCCATTCCGGCAATTTGATGAACTGCCTCAGTTCCTGCACGTAAGCCTTTTTCTTGTTCACCTCCAAAAATTAACGGCTGCAATCCTGAATTCTTTCTCACAAAAGCAAAACCAACTCCTTTTGGACCATGAAATTTATGGGCGCTTGCTACAATAAAATCAACGGGCGTTTTTTGAAGATCAATCTCGGTTTTACCCACAGACTGAACAGTATCGGAATGAAATAAAGCATTATACTGTTTACAAATAACACCAACTCTGTCTATATCCAAAACAACTCCTGTTTCGTTATTTACATGCATCAGACTTACGATTGTCTTTTTTTCCTCTGCCAATAAATTAGACAAATGAGTTAAATCTATGCTTCCATCAGCATTTATATTAACATAATCAACCTGAATACCATAATCAGATTCTAAAGCCATACTGGCATATAATACCGCGTGATGTTCGATTTTAGACGTAATAATGCGTTCTACTTTCAAATCTTCGACAGCAGAACGAAGAATCCAGTTATCTGCCTCAGTTCCTCCGGAAACGAAAATAATTTCCTGAGCAGTGCAGTTTAAATGTTTCGCTATGCTTTTTCTTGAAAGTTCTAAAATTGTCTTTCCATTTCGCCCGAAACTGTGCGTAGAAGACGGATTACCAAAATCTTCTGCCATAACTTTTGTCATTTCCTGAATCACTTCAGGCCTCATAGCAGTTGTAGAAGCGTTATCGAGATATACTTTTTTCATTGGTGCAAAGTTATAAAATATCAATTGTCTAATCTTAAATAACGTTTACCAAATTTTCACTATTTTTGACCCAAATAAAACGATGATGAAAAAAATTGCAAGCCTTATATTATTTGCGCTTTTATTAAATGGTTGCGACGACGGTGATCAAACGGTAGAAAATATAGATTTTACAGCCGTTACTGCTACAAGTTGCGATACTACCAACACTTTGATTTACAAACTCAAACCTCAGGAATCTCTGTTGTTGCAGATGGCTGCAAACAGCCTAAAAAACACCCCTACCACCACTGACACTTTAACTTATAATATTGATAATAGTGCATATCGTGTATTTTTCAGAGCGTATGATGGTACGATTTCTAAATCATCAATATGCGATGCAATCCCTCCTGCTTCTCCAAAAATAACTGACGAATGGTACGCAACTGGCGGTCAAATTAGAATTGCTACAAAAGCAGTCTATAAAGATCCCGCACCGGAAGACGGCCATACCGAAATTGTAGGATACAATCATAATATCATTTTTAGAGGAATTACTTTTAATAAACCAGGTCCCGAGCAGACAAACGATGAGTATGTTTTTGGTGACTATAAAACAACTATAAGTAATCCGGTTGTAGTTGCTTTTACAGATGAAGTAGCAAAATTCTGTGATGTACAATTGAAAGTTTACAACAATAATCTTTCAAATTCACTCGTTATTGAGAGCCTTGATAAAGACTTAATCAAAAACGAAAACACTCCGGTTGGAGTTCCAAGAACAAGTTTAATTAACTTAAACGGAACTACAAATAAAGTATTTTACAGAACATACAAGAGCAATATTCCGGAACCAATAAAGGACTATTATTGTACAAATCTTACTCCAACTTCTCCAACTGTAGATCAAACCTGGGTTGGTGTTGCGGGTGTTGAAAATGTAAGTGGAATTATCGAGGTAACAACAACGAGCAGTCTTAAAGTTTTCAAACATAAAGTTGTACTTAGAAATGTAACACTTAGTAAAGACAACAGTACTTTTAAACTTGCAACAGAATTTGTTTTAGGAACCGTAACAACTATTGCTCCTTAATAAAATTCCGAATTCAATCGCGTTTAAATTCGCACAAAAAAACAGCCGTTTTTTATTCTGATTCAACTACGAAATCAGCTTAAAAAACGGCTGTTTTTTTATACCTTAAAAAGAAGCTTTCTAAGACTAAAACATTTTTTATTTATTGTTTTGCCTAAAATAAACTTCGGTTGCACCAAGACCATATTTTTGATAATTGGCGTCCTGAAAATCTATTCCATCGTAACGGCCTAATAAAAAATCAAGTTCAGCTTTTAGAATTCCTTCGCCCACTCCATGAATAAAAACAATTTTTGGAATACGGTTTCTAATCGCAAATTCAATGTGTCTTTTTGCCGTTTCAGTCTGCAAAGTCAAAATATCATAATTTGACATTCCGCGTTTATTTGGAACCAGTTTTTCAATGTGTAAATCAAATTCAGGCGCCGAAACTTCTCGTTTATCTTTGCGTTCTTTAACAAAACTTCGCGGTTTTGGCTCTGTTTTCTCTTTTGAAATCTCATCTAAATTAATTCTTTTAATAGAATTCATTAAATTACTGGAATCATGAATTTTAACCAATTCATTGACAAAAAATGTCATCAAAAATCCATCCTCAGTTTCTATCAAAACTTCCTTGTTTTTTACCGAAACTACCGTTCCGTTAATAGCTTCGTCTAAAACCGAAACCTTATCTCCTTTAGTCAACATCCTGCTCCTCTTTATCTTGATTCTTACTTGGTGTTTTTGCACTCAGCTGCATCATTCCATACATAAAAACTACAATTGCAATTATCATGATATAGATATTTTTTTCTTCAGAAACCTGCTCGTATAATGCTACTCCAATCGCAAGAATCATTATTAAAATTTTAAACGCTTTCATTTTATTTTCATATAAGATTTCAAAAGTATGAAACTTTAAAATAGTAGTTCTTACTTCCTAATTAGTTATCGGATATTTTTTTGTAAAATTGCAAAAAACATTCCCATTGAATTTAGAGAAATATATGATCCCCTGCCTCTTCAAAAAGCTCTTCGGAATAGAGTGTCTTGGCTGTGGTTTTCAACGCTCTTTATTCTTACTTTTTGAAGGTGATTTTTCGGGTGCTTTCAGGATGTTTCCAGCCCTCTTTTCTACCCTTTTATTTTTCGTTTTTGTTGCTTTATATTTTTTAGACAAATCCAGAAATTACAAAAAAGCCGTTTGGAATGTCGCTTTATTCAATCTCATTTTTATGATTGGCGGCTACATTTACAAACACTTTTATATCTAATTTTTGTAAGAATTATTTTTTGATCTGATTGAGAATATCATTCATCATTTCGATTTGTACTTTTTGAATTTCGATTAATTCCTGTTGCTGATGCATGATCAAATGATCGATTTTATCATGAATCATTCTGATCTCTAATTCCGATTTCAGGTTAATCATATAATCCTTTTTTGCGCGATTTCGATCTTTCTCTTCCTGACGATTCTGGCTCATCATAATTACCGGAGCCTGCAATGCAGCAATACACGATAAAATCAAATTGAGCAAAATAAATGGGTACGGATCAAAACCCTTGTTTAGCAAAATATAGACATTTGATAAAATCCAGATCGCAATAAAAACCACAAACGAAATTATAAAAGTCCAGCTTCCTCCAAAATCAGCAACTTTATCGGCTATTTTTTGCCCAAAGCTTCTTTGTTCATTTTCATCTTCAACAATTGTTACGATTGATTTATCTTCTTTTAAGGATGAAATAACACTTTTTTCGAGATCAGAAAGCATTCCAATTTCCGAAGACAAATAATTCGAAATATACTTTTGTCTGTATTCATTTAATTCCTGAACCGAAATACAATCCGTTTCGCAAAAGTCAGGATGATCCTTAATAATCAGGCTTAAAATGGGATCATGAATTGATTTTCCGCAGATTTTTTCAGTTTCTGCAAATTCAAGATTAGAAATAGCGCTCTTAAAAGTTGAATTATTTTTCATTTAATTAAATTTTACAAGCTAATTTACGCAATAAACTTCTTAAGAATTAACCCGTTCGATGTAATTGAACAAAATTTAATTTTAACACATAGTAACATAGCTTTTCTTGTCCATAAAAGGCGTTTCACTTTTTTAAATAAACATAGCTATGTGTGAAAACTAGTTTTTTCTTTTGCCTTTTTTATTTAAAACTAAAATCTATTGTTTCTATGTGTTAAAAAATAATTTCACTCCACGAGGTTAAGAATAGTATAATTTGATCCGTTCCGAGAATTTTTTTTATATCACAAATAGTTGCGGCAACCTAAAATTTCTTTAGTTAATTCATGCCCTTATTTACAAAAAACGCCTTACTTTTAACGTTTCAAATTTCATATTCAATCCTAATAATTGTGACAAAAGATACTATCATACAAAATATCAAAGCTTTAAAAAGCCATTCTAATATAAACTACGGTATTAAAACCAAAACTGAAGATTTTACAGAGAAGCTTTTTTACACCCTTTTTGATTCTAATGCTGCTCTTGCCGAAAGCATAGATGAACTTGAAATTCGTTTTAAAGAAATTGCAGTTTTGGCCTGCAAAAAGCCAGAGAATTTATGCGAATCAATCTGGGATCGTTTCCTGGAAAAACTTCCGGGTGTATTAGAAAAATTAAATCAGGATGCTGAATATATTTTAGAGAATGATCCTGCATCAAACAGCATTGATGAAGTTTATCTTGGCTATCCAGGATTTTACGCCATTGCTATTTACAGATTAAGTCATGAATTGTATCAACTGGATTTATTGTTATTCTCCAGATTAATGAGCGAATATGCACATCGAATTACAGGAACCGATATTCATGCCGGAGCCAAAATTGCCTCGCCATTTTTTATCGATCACGCAACCGGAATTGTAATTGGAGAAACTACCGTTATCGAAAAACACGTCAAAATTTATCAGGGAGTTACTCTGGGTGCTTTGAGTGTGAGCAAAGACATGAAGAATGCAAAACGTCATCCTACCGTAGAAAAAAATGTTTGCATTTATGCCAATGCAACTATTCTGGGAGGCGAAACTACAATTGGAAAAAACAGTATTGTTGGAGGAAATGCCTGGATTACCAAATCTATTCCTGCCGATTCTATCGTTTTAAATACCACTACAACTGAAGTTAAAATAAAAGAAAAAAAATAAAATGGGTCCACAGAAATTGTTAAACCTAATTGGAAATACTCCATTAATGGAAACGGTCAATTTGGTTAAAAATAAAAACGTAAAACTTTTACTGAAACTTGAAGGAAATAATCCGGGAGGAAGCGTAAAAGACAGAGCGGCATACAACATGATTGCTTCGGCATTGGAAAGAGGAGAAATTAAAAAAGGTGATAAACTAATCGAAGCTACCAGCGGAAACACAGGAATAGCTTTAGCAATGATTGCTCAGTTATTCGGAATAGAGATTGAATTGGTATTACCGGAAGATTCTACAAAAGAAAGAACACAAACTATGCGTGCTTATGGCGCTACAGTGATTTTAACGCCTGCTAGCGAAGGAATTATTGGCTCAAGGGATTATGCCGACAAAAAAGTGGCAGAAGGCGGTTATTTGATGCTAAATCAGTTTGCAAATGATGACAACTGGAAAGCGCATTACAAAACAACCGGTCCGGAAATCTGGAACGATACTGACGGAACTGTTACTCATTTTGTTTCGGCAATGGGAACAACCGGAACTATTATTGGGACTTCGACTTATTTAAAAGAAAAAAATCCTGCTGTTCAAATCGTGGGTGCACAACCAAGCGACGGATCTCAGATACCAGGAATTCGTAAATGGCCACAAGAATATTTACCAAAAATATTTGATGCTTCAAAAGTTGACACTGTTGTTGATGTAAGCGAAGAAGAAGCACGAGCAATAACAAAAAGATTAGCACTTGAAGAAGGTGTTTTTGCAGGAATGAGCAGCGGTGGTTCTGTTGCTGTTGCCCTAAAAATTGCCGAACAATTAGAATCTGGCGTAATTGTAGCAGTGATTTGTGACCGCGGAGATCGCTATTTGTCTTCGGATTTATTTGACTAAAAAAAGGGGCTAAGGTTCTGAGATACTAAGATACTAAGATACTAAGATTGGGAAGGTTAAAAAAAGCTTAGAATCTTAGAAACTTAAAAGAAAAAAAACTTAGAAGCTTAGCCTCTCAGAACCTTAGAACCTTAAAAAGAAATGATCTACAGAAAACTAGGAAAAACAAACTTTAATATCTCTGAAATCTCACTGGGAACCTGGCAGGTTGGCGGAAAATGGGGTTCAGGGTTTAATGATAAAACAGCTGATGAACTTATAAACACAGCAATAGATAACGGGGTCAACTTTATTGATACGGCTGATGTTTATGAAAATGGTTTAAGTGAAACTGCTGTTGGAAGAGTGGTGCGCTCGCGTTCTGAGCGTATTTATGTCGCAACAAAATGCGGTCGTTTTATTAATCCGCATGTGAGTGAAGGATATCAGCCAAAAGTACTTCAGAAGTATATTGAAGACAGTTTAAAAAGAATGAAATTAGATACTCTGGATTTAATTCAGTTACACTGTCCTCCTACTGAAGTTTTTTATCGTCCTGAAATCTTTGAAATGTTTGATCGTTTAAAAGAACAAGGCAAAATTCTGAATCTTGGCGTAAGTGTCGAAAAAGTCGAAGAAGCTTTAAAAGCGATTGAATATTCGAATGTTACAACGGTTCAGATTATTTTTAATTTATTCCGTCAGCGTCCTTCACAATTATTTTTCTCTGAAGCCAGAAAAAAAGACGTCGGAATCATTGCGCGTGTCCCGCTCGCAAGTGGACTTTTGACAGGCAAATTCGATTCAAAAACAACTTTCGACACTCAGGATCACCGAAACTTTAATCGCAACGGAGAAGCTTTTGATAAAGGTGAAACTTTTTCAGGTATTGATTATGATTTAGGATTAAAAGCCGTTGAAAAATTAAAAGCTTTATTTCCGGAAGCAACCAATCTTGCTCCAATTGCCCTGCAATGGATATTGAGTTTCGATGATATTAGTTGTATTATTCCGGGCGCTTCAAATGCAAGTCACGTAAAATCTAACTTGTCGATTTACGATTTACCACAATTAAGTAAAGAGAAAATTTCTGAAATGAATGCTATTTACGAAGAGTATATTAAACCTTCGGTGCATCATTTGTGGTGATTCTTTTTTTTTTAAGATGCTAAGGCTCTAAGGTACTAAGATTTTGATATTTAAAAACTTAACAGCTTTACAACTGAATTTCAAAAAAACTCAGACACTTATCTCCTTAGTATCTTAGAACCTTAGCATCTTAGAACCTCAAAAAACTATAGCTCGAATGCAATTTTAAACTCGGCTCCTTTGTTTTTTCCTTCGCTTACTGCACTTAAAGTTCCTTTATTTCTTTCGATGATTTTTTTACACAAGTAAAGACCAATTCCGGTAGATAATTCATTTGCAGTTCCCAAACGGCTCATTTTGGTGAATTTTTTAAACAATTCCTCAATTTGATCTTTATCAAAACCAATTCCTTTATCAGCAACTTTAATAATTAAACAAGAATCAACTTTGTAGATTCTAACTTTGATTTCACTATCAAAATAAGAGAATTTAATGGCATTGCTTATTAAATTTACCAAAACCTGAATAAACAATCCTTCATCAATTTTTAGTTTAGCTTCATCTGTTTCTAAACTCAGATTCATGACAATGTTCTTATCAATCAGCCTTTGCTCTATCTGTTCGTTAATAAACGGCAGAATATTAGCAAAAACAATAGTTTTTGCTTCCTGATTAACCTTTACAATCTGATCTTGCTCTTTTAGCAATTTTATAAAGTTTTCAATATATCGAAATTGAAGATTTGTAGACTCACAAATCAATTCCGCCAAATGAGTTACAGATGGAGATGGATTTTCGCTTAAAATTAATTGCGCCAAACCTTGCGGATTTCCTGCAAAGTTTTTCAAATCGTGCGAAAGCATATAAATTAAATCCTGCTTTTCGTTTATAAAACTTTCAGATTCATAAATAGATTCCTGAATATTACTCATTAACAGACCTGCTTCATCTTCATAATCTGTTGGCAAAACAGATAATTTTCTTTTATTTCTATAATCATCCAATGCTTTTGATGCAATAGATATAGGTTTAATCAAACGGTTTAAAACTAAAAGCGTTACTCCGGTTGCCAACAAAGTCATTATTAAGGAAAAAACCAAAATTGAAGTGGAAGAAACAATATGATCGGAATAAAGTACGAAAAATAAGATTCCGATTAGAGGAATATGAATTCCGATAAAGGCAACAAACAAAAATTTGAAGGCATAACTTCTTTTAAGAAAACTTATCTGAGAGAGATTATGATACAACTTCATAGACAAACAACAATACTTATAGGTTAAAAATGGGACATTTGGGGCTGAATGTCAAAAACAAAGTTAGCTTTTAAAGTGAATTAAACTAGCAAATTCAACATTTTGATAAAATATTTTGAAATTTAAATTTATAAAAGTTTACAAACTCTTATTTTTGCCGTATGGGAAGAAAAAATACAGACAAAGTTGTCTTTCATCAAATTCAGGTTCTTGACGCTGGAGCAAAAGGAGTATCAGTAGCGAAAGCTCCTGACGGAAAAGTAATCTTTATTCCGAATGTGGTACCGGGTGATGTAGTGGACGTACAGACTTTCAAAAAAAGAAAAGCCTATTATGAAGGCAAAGCCGTAAAATTTCACGAATTATCAGAACATCGCATTGAACCAATTTGCGAGCATTTTGGAGTTTGTGGAGGTTGCAAATGGCAAAATATGAAATACAGTCAACAACTGTATTACAAACAAAATGAAGTAAAAAATCACTTACAACGAATAGGAAAAGTTGAACTTCCTGAATTTGAAACTATTTTAGGTTCTGAAAAACAGTTTTTCTACAGAAACAAAATGGAATTCTCATTTTCAAACAGCCGTTGGTTAACTGAAAAAGAAATTGGAAGTACCGAAGATTTAGGAAACAGAAATGCATTAGGTTTTCATATCCCGAAAATGTGGGATAAAATTCTTGATATTCAAAAATGTCATTTACAGGAAGATCCTTCAAACGCCATCAGAAACGAAATCAGAGCATTTGCAAACGAGCATAATTTAGCTTTCTTTAATCCAAGAGAGCATTCTGGTTTATTGCGTACCGTAATGATTCGTACTGTTTCTACCGGAGAAATCATGGTTTTGATTCAGTTTTTTGAAGAAGACAAAGAAAATCGCGAATTACTTTTAGATCATTTATACGAGAAATTTCCACAAATTACATCTTTACAATATGTAGTAAACGGAAAACCAAATGATACTATTTACGATCAAAATGTGATATTATATAAAGGAAGAGATTATATCCTGGAAGAAATGGAAGGTTTAAAATTTAGTATTAATGCTAAATCTTTTTACCAGACCAACTCAGATCAGGCGTATGAACTTTACAAAATAACACGTGATTTTGCCGGACTTACCGGAAATGAAACGGTTTATGATTTATATACAGGAACTGGAACAATTGCACAGTTTGTATCTAAAAAAGCAAAAAAAGTAATTGGTGTAGAAAGTGTACCAGAAGCCATTTTGGATGCTAAAGCAAATGCAGAACGCAATAATATTACCAATTGTGAGTTTTTTGTTGGGGACATGAAAGTAGTTTTCAACGAAGCTTTTATTGCACAACACGGAAAACCGGATGTTATTATTACAGATCCGCCTAGAGACGGAATGCATGCTGCAGTAATCGATCAGATTATGAAAATTGCTCCGCAAAAAGTAGTTTATGTAAGTTGTAATTCGGCAACACAAGCGCGTGATTTGGCTTTAATGGATGAAAAATACAAAGTAACCCGTGTTCGTCCGGTTGATATGTTTCCGCAAACACATCACGTAGAAAATGTTGTACTTTTAGAATTAAGATAATATTGTAAATGAAAAAAATAATTTCTCTTTTATTGGTTTTCGTTTTTGGCTTGTCGAGCTGTGAAAAGGATGATATTTGCGATCCAAATACACCAACCACACCACGATTGGTCATTAAATTTTATGATGCGAATAACCCATCTGTGCTTAAAAACGTTACTAATTTGAAAGTAATTGGTAAAGATCAGCCCGAGGGAATTATTTTTAATGAAACCGGAACTGATATAACAAAGTATTTGGCAAACGGTAATACGATATCTCTTCCATTGAGAACAAATGAAGATTTCAGTACGTTTACTTTTATATTAGATTCTCAAAATGAAAATCCTGCAGCCAGAAACAGTGATGAAGTGAGATTTAATTATACACGTCAGAATGTATATGTCTCAAGAGCTTGCGGATTTAAAACAATTTTCGCACTTAATCCACTATCTGATGGTCCGCCGGTATCTAAACCTTTTATTCAGGTTGACACCGATCAAGACGGATTTTGGATGCAGCAAATTTTTGTAAAAAATTATAACATTGAATCAGAAAATGAAACACACATTGAAATATATTTCTAGTATTTGCTTATTCTTTTCAATGTTTTTAGGTTCTGCTCAGGAAACCTCTACTACACCAACAAAAGAAATTGCTCCGGCAAAAGCGAAAACTGAAACTGCTAAACCAGAAATTCAGCAAGCAAAACCAGACAGCATTAAAACAGATCGTTACGGCCTGCGTGTTGGGGTTGACTTATATAAACTAACTCGTGGATTATACGACAAAGATTATAAAGGAATTGAAGTTGTTGCAGACTGGCGTTTAACAAAAAAGTATTATTTAGCAGCTGAACTTGGTTTTGAAGACAAAACTACAGACGATGACAGATTAAATTCTACTGCAACCGGAACTTACATTAAAGGTGGTTTTGACTATAATTTATACCAAAACTGGCTTGACATGGAAAACTTAATTACAATTGGGTTAAGAGGTGGTTTCAGTACATTTAGCCAGGAATTAAACAGCTATAAAATTTACAATCCAAACCCGTATTGGGGAGAACAACCTCCTATTGTTGCGGGACAAAAATACAATGGTCTTACCGCTGGGTGGATTGAGGTTGCAATGGGATTAAAAGCAAAAGTTTATAACAATCTATTTGTTGGTTTTGGTGTACAGCTAAAAATGCTTGTTGCCAACTCAAAACCAGATGGCTTTGATAACTTATACATTCCCGGATTCAACAGAACTTACGACGGAAGTTTTGGAATTGGTTTTAATTATACTGTTTCTTACTTTATTCCTATTTACAAGAAAAAGACCGTTATTCCGGTAGCACCAGCTAAAAAATAACAGTTCTTTTTAGAAATAAAAAAAGCCACAAATTCATTATAATTTTGAATTTGTGGCTTTTTTATTTTCTTCTAAATTTATGACAATTGAAACTCTATTGCAGCATTGGCATGAATCATCGTGGTATCAAAAATAGGAACCGGTACATCATTTTCTTTAATGATCAACGGAATTTCTGTGCAACCTAAAACAATTCCTTCCGCACCGTCCTTAATCAATTGACTTGAAATTTCAAGATATCTTTTTTTGCTTTCATCAGTTACAATTCCTCTTCCCAATTCTTCAAAAATAGTATAATGAATAAAATCTTTATCTTCTTGTTTTTCCGGAATGATAACTTCGATTCCTTTCGCGATAAGCCTCTCTTTAAAAAAATCAAGTTCCATTGTAAACTTGGTTCCTAAAAGAGCCACTTTTTTAAGTTTTTGCTTTTCAATTTCAACTGCTGTTTCACTTGCAATATGAATAATCGGCACATCAATTGCTTCCTGCAATCTGTCTGCAATTAAATGCATGGTATTGGCGCATAAAATAATCGCTTCTGCCCCGCCCGATTTTAAGAACTGACAACCTTTAAAAAGCAATTCAAAAGTAGCATCCCAATCGTTATTATCGTTATTTCTTTTAATGTCAGCATAATTAAACGAATAAACCAAACATTCTGAGAAGTTAAGACCTCCCATTTTTTTGTTTATTCCTTCATTTATAAGTTTGTAATAATCAGCTGTTGAAACCCAGCTAATACCGCCAATAAGCCCAATTTTCTTCATATTACTTTTCTGTTTTTAAAATTATCCGATTTCTTTAATTCCTTTTATAAAAATCCATTTCATAAAAAGCTTTTCGCCATCTTTAGTTTTGACTGACTGAAATTTAGGTGCAATTAAAGTCGCCACAATAAACGCCGTCATCGGAATCCAAAGTCCCGTTAATTGTGTATAACTCGCAACTAAAAAGCGTCCCAAAATAAACAGAATCGCGAAACATCCTAATTGGTATAAAAAAGCTCTTATTTGTAGTTTTGTCATTTTTTTTTAAAGTTACTAAGGTTCTGAGGTGCTAAGATGCTAAGTTTTTTCTATACTTACCTTAAAACACTCAAAACCTTATTGTTTTTTTATTTTTCTTTCTTAGAATCTTAGTCACTTAGAACCTTAGTAGCTCAGAACCTCAGAAGCTTAAGATTGAAATTTCGTTCTCTTACTTCCTTCGTACATTTCGTATTTAACCAAACGTGCTTCAAGACTTCCGTTAAAAAGTTTGATTTTTCTTGAAGGTTTTAGTCCAACGAACTTTAAAGCTTCGAGATTTGCTGTAATAAACCATGCGTTGGTTCCCGGATAATTTTTCTTTAAAGTATCTCCAATACTAGCATAGAATCGCTCCATCTGAATATCTAAACGCTCATCATATGGCGGGTTGAAAACTACGTGCAGTTTTCCTTCCACTTCTTTTTCGGTATCAAAAAAGTTATTTTCTGAAACCGTTACATAATCTTCAAGATTAGCATTTCTAATGTTATCTTTTGCTTTGCTTACGGCACTTGGTGCTTTATCAAAACCTTTTATAGTGTAATGAAACTCTTTTGTTTTCTTCATTAAACTGTTTACGATCTGATCGAACAAATCGTTATCCCAGTCTTTCCATTTTTCAAAAGCAAATTCTTTTCTGTTGATGTTTGCCGGAATATTGCAGGCAATCATCGCAGCTTCGGCAAGAAAAGTTCCAGAACCACACATTGGGTCTAAAAAGTGACTTTGTCCTTCCCAACCTGACAATAATAAAATTCCTGCTGCTAAAACCTCGTTGATTGGCGCAATATTAGTTGCAGTTCTGTAACCACGCTGATGCAATGAATTTCCGGAAGTATCCAACGCAACCGAAACCTGATCTTTGTCAATATGAACATTGATTCTTAAATCCGGATATTGTTTATCAATACTTGGTCTTTGTCCCGTTCTTTCTCTAAACTGATCTACAATTGCATCTTTACATTTTTGAGAAACAAATTCAGAGTGATTAAAATAAGTCGAGTGAACTGTTGCATCAATAACAAAAGTTTGATTGGCATTTAATAATTTCGACCAGTTAACGCCCGAAATTCCTTTATACAATGCCTGTTCGTTATTTGCCCTAAACGAATAAATAGGTTTTAAAACTTTAAGTGCCGTTCTAAGCGATAAATTGGCTTTGTACATAAAACCTTTATCTCCTTTAAAACTCACCATTCTAACCCCTTTTTCTACATCCTGAGCACCAAGTGCACGCAATTCCTGCTCTAATATTTCTTCAAAACCAAAAAAACATTTGGCAATCATTCTAAAATTTTCTTCCATCTTTATTTTTGTTTAAAAAAACTACTCCAATCACATTTAGATGCTAACGTTTATTTAGGTATCGTCGCGAAATAGTAATTTTTCGGCAAAAATACACTAAATTTGCCGGACTTTGAATTAATTGAAATAGAATAAATGTCTGAATCGCATAACTCATCAACACCAAATCCGGAACGTAATACCGAAAACTGGTTTACTTCATGGTTTGACACACCTTATTATCACATTCTTTATAAGGATAGAAATTATCGTGAAGCTCAGATTTTTATGGATAATTTAACGCATTACCTTAATCTTCCCGAAAAAGCAAAAGTATTGGACCTCGCTTGCGGAAAAGGGCGTCATTCTATTTATCTTAACCAATTAGGTTTTGATGTCCTGGGTGCAGATTTGTCTGAAAACAGTATAGCCGAAGCTAATAAAAACAGCAACGAAACCCTTCATTTTAAAGTTCACGATATGCGTGAACCATTTGAAGAAAAATTTGATGCTATTTTTAATCTTTTTACAAGCTTTGGGTATTTTGAAAGCGACGATGACAACCTTACAACCCTAAAAGCAATTAAGGAAAGTTTATCTGAATATGGTTTTGCCGTAATTGATTTTATGAACGTGAATCAGGTTATTGAAACTTTGGTTCCTGAAGAAGTAAAAACAGTTGAAGGAATCGATTTTAAAATAAAAAGATATGTTGAAGACGGACATATTTTTAAAGAAATTGATTTTGAAGACCAAGGCAGAAAATTTCATTTTACAGAAAAAGTAAAAGCTTTAACTTTGAAAGACTTTCAGGATTTGATGGACGAAGCAGGTATTTATCTGCTGGATATTTTTGGCGATTACAAACTCAAAAAATTCCATAAAACCGAAAGCGAAAGATTAATCATGATTTTTAAGTAAGTTTAATCGTTAAACCGTTAATTTGTTTAATCACTAAACAAACTAACAAAAAACCGATTAAACAATTAAACAAAAAACGATTAAACAAAAAAGATGAACTACCTACTACCCTTATTTTCTGTACTTTTAGGATATGGTGTGGCTTTGTTTATTAAACCCAATAACAAAACCAATTTAAAATTATTACTGGCTTTTAGCGGTTCATTTTTGTTATCATTAACCGTAATGCATCTTTTGCCGGAAGTTTACGAATCACATAATCACAACATTGGTGTATTTATAATGGTCGGGATTTTGTTCCAGATCGTGTTGGAGTTTTTCTCTAAAGGAGCAGAACACGGACACGTACACGGACACGCAAAAATGTCTCAGATTCCTTGGCTTTTATTTATCAGTCTGTGTATTCATGCTTTTTTAGAAGGTTTTCCGGTGAGTCATCATCATGGTTTAGCAATCGGAATTGCCATTCATCATTTGCCAATTGCTGTGATTTTAACGACATTTTTCATCAATGCCGATTTAAATAAAAAAGCCATATTTGCTTTTATGCTGGTTTTTGCAATCATGACTCCGCTTGGTACAATTGCATCCGAATATCTTGTTTTCCTGAATGATTATTACACCGAAATAACCGCAATTGTAATCGGAATTTTATTCCACATTTCATCGACTATTATCTTTGAAAGCAGCGAAGGACATAAATTCAATGTTGCCAAAGTTTCCATGATTGTTCTTGGAATTCTATTAGCATTCTTTTTATAATAAATTAAAAAATGTGTCAATTAGATAATGAGATAATTTTCTAATTGACACATTTTCTAATTATCTAATTTTAATTTGCAGCTCTCTTTCTCTCGTCCTGATTTCCAAAATTACGTTCCTTTACGTTAATTTTTTTGTTTCCAAAATTGTAAACTACAGACAAACGAACAAATCGATTGCTTTCATTACTGCTATAAACCTGTTTCACACCATTTACAACCGAAGTGAAATCTTTTAAATAAGACGTATTAAAAATATCATTGGCTAAAAATGCAATTTGCATGGTTTTATTCAATAAATCATGTTTGAATCCAATGTCAAAACTAGAAGTATATCCTATTTCATACAAACCACTTTTATAAGGCGGAGTATACGAAAAATCAATTTGTAGCTTTGTTGTTTTCCCCAGCACGAAAGTATTATTGGTAGAAAAATCAATTTCTAAACTATTAGATGGCGTTGCATTTATATCTTTAATAAATTCTGTTTTTGCACCTAAAAAATACAATGAATTTTCACTTTGCCACCATTCTGCAAAACTTGCCGAATACGTTTCTCCAATACCATAATTTAAACTTTTAAAATAATTATCACGCGTTACGATTTGCGTATTTGTTTCCGGGTTTGAAGTGAATAAAACGCCATAACCATTTGTAACTAAATTTACGGTAACACTTGTTCTTAAAATTTCTTTATACGAATGTGCAAACTCAAAATTATCACTAAAAGAAGGTTTCAAAAACGGATTCCCTTCAGAATAACTATTACTGCTAATGTAAATTCGGAATGGATTCAGTAAATCAAATCGTGGTCTGTTGATTCTTTTTCCATAATTCAGACTAAAATTATTATTCTCATTCTTTTTGTATGAAGCAAAAACGGTCGGAAAAAGTTTAAAATAATCATTTACTGTTTCCTGATTCAGCGTTTCAGAAAATCCTGTCGTTTGTGTATTTTCAAGTCGCAATCCCAATTGAAAATTCCATTTCTCATTAATCTTTTTATCTCCGTTAATATAAACCGCCTGATTATTTTCGGTGTATTTAAATCTATTCGATTGATTCGGGTCTAATACAGGCGTTCCCGAAATAGTATCGTAAAAAAGCACATCACTTATACTATTTGTAAAACTCATTTTAGCACCATAAGATAAATTCAACGCCTGAAGCGGATGCTCCATATCGGCTTTAAAACTCAAATTATCAATATCCTGATTCGAAATATTTCTTCCAGATTGATTCACATCTACAAAAGTTCCGTCTGGTAAATAGTTATTAGCCATAAACTCACGATCAAATTTTGAATTGTAATTAAAGTAATCTGCATCAAAGGATAATTTTCTATTTAGAGAATCCAGTTTTGTAATCAAATGTGCGTTATAGGTTTGATTACTCGATGCTCTGTCTGCAAAACTAGTATTGATCGTGTAATTCTTCAATTGATTTTGCGTGTCAAATCTATTAATTAGAATATCAGATTGAAAATCAGGATTATTTCTATCATTTATAAATTGAAAACCAACTGTCGTTTTTTCTGAAAAATCATAATCTAAAGCTATTTTTCCCGATAGGTTTTCGTTTTTTAATTTTGTTGTTGCGTTCATGGTCGAAAGTCCATCTTCAAAATAAACATCCGAAACTTCATCTATATTTCTGTACCCTGTTTTTCCGTTAACACTTGCAGAGAAACGGAATTTATTTTTATTGTAAAAGAAATTATCTCTCAAGGTAAAAATGCCATATTTGCTTTGATCGTAAGAAGCTGTCGTAGTATTTTTCCAGGAATCACGAGTTCCTTTTTTCATGATAATATTAATCAGTCCACCAGTTCCTTCAGCTTCATATTTTGCCGGCGGATTACTTATAATTTCAATATTCTTAATATCACTTGCAGAAATTGATTTTAAAAAATTATTCAATTCTTCGCCCGTTAATTCAATCATTCTCCCGTCAATCATCACTCTCGAAGTCCCTTTGCCTAATATATTAATTGTATTATTTTGCACTACAACACCAGGCGCAGTGTTAATCGCACTCAAAGCATCTCCCCCAACATTCGTGACATTATTTTCAAGATTATACACCAAACGATCTGTTTTTTGCTCAATGGTTTTCTTTTTAGACTGAATGACAACTTCAACTAATTTTGTTTCGTTTTCGTTCAAAATAATAATCCCTAAATCTGTATCTTTTTCTACTGAAATTTCTTTTTCATAATCCGTAAAACCCAAAAGGCTGATTCTGATTTTATAAGTACCACTTTTAAGATTGATTTCAAAAGAGCCATCTTGCTTCGTTGTGGTTCCATCAATAATTTTTCCTTCTATATTTGAGATTGAAACATCTACCCATTCTAATGAAGTTGTTTCGCTGGTTACTTTTCCTTTTAATTTTAATGAAGTTTGTGCTAAACAAAATAATGGTACTACTAAAAAAATAAGGAGAATTGCTTTTTTCATGATTTCTAATTTTAACTTGTTCGATTAATTTGAAGCAAAGTTGCCTTAGAAAATCTCCGTATGCGACCGACAAAAAAAAGTCGAACCATTTTCTGTTCAGGAAATTGGTTCGACTTTATTAGACATGAAGTACGACTTTTTACAAACTACTAATTATGAAGCATTTCGATAAGCGGTAGGAGTTAAATTCGTATATTTTTTGAAAGAAGTATTAAATGAAGATTTGGAATTAAAACCTACTTCGTATAAAATTTCCAGTACCGTAAGCTGACTTTTAGCTTTATCTTTCAGGATTTGCATCGCTTTTTGAATGCGATATTCGTTTACAAAATCAAAAAAATGCTGATCGATATGATGATTAATTAAAACCGATAAATCCCGAACCGGAATATTTATCTGATTCCCCAATTCCTGTATAGTAAGTGATGGATCCAGAAATGGTTCTTTTTCCGTCATATATTGTTTTAGTGCAGAAATCTGATTTGAAATTGCTTCACTTTGGATGTCTTTTACTTCTGATATTTCATTTTCTACTTTAGGAAGAATGTCTTTTGTCAGCTTTAAATTAGAATTAATTCCCCTAAAAAGTTCCGGATGATTTAATGCCGTCATAACAAACCAGCATATTACGCATAAAGCCATAATTACCATCAAAACATTTCCCCAAAGAAACACTTCGCGGGAAGCCGTATAACGCAATAAATTTTTTGAAGCTGTAATAGAATGCATCACAACAAAAACACAGTTCATCTGAAAAAGCCATTTGTAGGTTGATGTACTTGGATCGGTGTAATTCTCCTGATATATTTTTTTGTATTTTCTTAAAATTAAAAATATACTAATAATATAAAACCAATATTGAAATTCGAGTAGAATCTGAAAAAAGTAAATTTCAAACATGGTACCGTAATATTCTAAAATATATTGTTTTTCAGCACCAGATGTCAAATAAACTCTCGGCATTAAAACAAAATTCATCACGACAAATGGAAGTGTATAAACTAAATGCTTCCATTTTAACCTAAAATCAGAATAACAAACTGCCAAAACATACAAATAAATCAAAGGCATTTCCAGCAAACACACAGTGCTTCTGAATAAATCTATATTTATATATTCCAGAGGAAAGGAATAATCCATTAGTCCGCTAAAATCAATAGCTGATAAAATAATAAAACAAGCAAATAATCTGTTGGCTAATTTATTTTCCGTTTTTACAGTAAGTAAAAAAAGTGCTAGTAATAAAGAAACAAAGACAGCAATTCGGGCAACACTGTCTAAAAAGCCTAATTTATCCATTCGTTTTTTTGATTATTCAACAAATATAATATTTTACCTCAATTTTTCTAAAGCTTTTAAATAGTGTCTGAACAAATGTATATCAGCAACAAAACGTTTAAAATCTTTAGAAGTTTACGCACTAATTTTTCCCAATTTGAACCAAAAAAAGTTTAATTTTGAACCATAATTATTTTGGATAAAAATGACCTTTACAAAAACGACAGAACAATCTTCAAAGTACGAGCATTTAGAGCAAATGTCAGTTCATGAATTACTTAACAATATTAATGAGGAAGACATAACTGTACCACATGCTGTTAAAAAAGCAATACCGCAAATTGAAGCTTTGGTAGCACAAATTGTTGCAAATTTAAAATTAGGCGGACGTCTTTTTTACATCGGCGCGGGAACATCCGGACGCTTAGGTGTTGTAGACGCTTCTGAATGTCCTCCTACTTTTGGAGTTCCTTTTGATTTGGTAAACGGAATTATTGCCGGTGGCGACACTGCAATTCGTCGTGCGGTTGAAAATGCCGAAGACAATGCAACACAAGCCTGGATTGATTTGCAAAATCATAATATTGGTCAAAATGATGTTGTAATTGGTATTGCTGCTTCAGGAACTACTCCTTATGTAATTGGAGGTCTTGAAACCTGCAATCAAAATAATATTGTTACGGGCTGTATTACAAACAATGCGGGAAGTCCGCTTGCATTAACAGCTAAATTTCCTATTGAAGTTGTTGTGGGTCCGGAATTTATTACCGGAAGCTCGAGAATGAAAGCCGGAACAGCTCAAAAATTGGTACTTAATATGCTTTCGACAGCTGCAATGATTCAGCTTGGAAAAGTAAAAGGAAATAAAATGGTCGATATGCAGTTAAGCAATGTAAAACTGGTTGATCGTGGTGTAAAAATGGTTATGGAGCAAATTGAGGTTTCGTATGAAGAAGCTTCTGAATTATTAAAAAAATACGGCAGCGTGAGAAATGCTGTTGACAATTATATAAAATAAAAAGTTTTTTGGTGAAATGTGAGATGGAAAATTCCTTAGAACATTAACTCAAAAGTTTCATAACCTGAAACAAAGAAAACCTGAACCTTGAAACAAAAATAAAAATGGCAACAAATAAACAACTACTAGGAAAAGGAATTAAGTATTTAACCGGAGCTTTGCCCTTAATGTTTCTTGGACCCTCTTTGATTTATAATGCTTTCATGAATCAGCATACCAATTGGCATTACCTGGTTTTAGGAATTGGAATTGTAGCTTGTTTGAGTTCTATGGTTTTAATTTTTCTTGGATTGAGGATTATAATGAAAGGTATTTTTAATGACTAATTCGTATCTTTACTAAAACTCTTTTACAATGGATATACAAGCAGAAATAAACTGGATTCATCAGGAAATTGATAAAGTAAAAGATCCTTCTTTTGTAGAAAAACTAAAACATCTTTTGCAATCGGTCAATAATACTTCGGTTGATTCAGATGCAGCTTATAATTTAGATATTGAAAATGCCTTAGAAAACATCAAAAAAGGCAATTTTTATACTGAAGAAGAAGCAAAAGACATTGCAAAGAAATGGGGAAGAAAATAATTTGGTCGAAAAATGCCTTGGATCAATTAGAAGACATTCATTTTTACATTTTCTTTGAAAGTAAATCACTTACAATTGCTGATAAAGTAGTCAACAAAATTTTTGAAAGCACAGAGATTTTAAAAACAAAACCTGAAATTTACAAAGTCGATAAACAGAAAATAAAAAACGACGGCAGTTTCAGGGTTTATTCTGTTTACGATTATGGAATATCCTATCAAATAACGGAAGAAATCATTTATATTCTTCGAGTACGTCACAACGCTCAAAAACCACAAAAACATTCATGGAAGGTATAATTCACATTCAGAAAACATTCGAAAAAGTTGTTTACATTGATAAAAAAATAAACAATCGGGAGTTTGAGGATTGTGTTTTTAAAAACTGTGATTTTTCAAACAGCAACTTTGGCAATAATACTTTTTTAGACTGCGAGTTTATTGACTGCAATCTTTCTATGACCAGTTTATTTGGCACCAACTTAAAAAATGTCACTTTTAAAAACTGCAAGCTTTTAGGAATCGCTTTTAACGAATGTGACGATTTTTTATTTCAGGTTTACTTTGAAGAATGTACTTTGGACTACGCCATTTTCTCTAATAAAAAAATGCCTAAAACTAAATTCATCAATTCATCGGTAAGAGAAGTAACTTTTATTGGAACCAATTTAACAGGTTCTCTTTTTGAAAATTGTAATCTTGAAAGTGCTATATTTAATGAAACACAATTGGCTGGCGTTAATTTTAAAACGGCTTATAATTACAAAATCGATCCAGAATTTAATCCGATGCGAAAAGCACAATTTTCAAACGATGGAATAGTGGGACTTTTAGATAAATATGACATTAAAATTGTATAATTATGAATGCAGATACATCTTATTTAGAAAGCGTAAAAAAGCAATTTTTATACTATAAAATGCTTGGTGAAAAAGCCATTGATCAATTGGAACCTGAACAGCTTTTTGTTGCTGTAAATGAAGATACCAATAGCATCGCTACCATTATAAAACATATTTCAGGAAATATGCTTTCGCGCTGGACCGACTTTTTAACTTCAGACGGAGAAAAAGAATGGCGAAACCGCGACGCCGAATTCGAAAATGATTTACAAACAAAAGAAGAAGTTCTGGAACTTTGGAACAAAGGTTGGAATTGTTTTGAAAACGCTTTAGAAAGCCTGCAGCCGGAACAACTTTCAGACATTATTTATATTCGCAATGAAGGTCATACCGTTATTGAAGCTATAAACCGTCAACTGGCACATTATCCTTATCATATTGGGCAGATTGTTTTTTATGCCAAACAACTCAAAAACAGTGAATGGAATAGTTTATCAATCCCGAAGAATAAATCCGGAAATTACAATGCTGAAAAGTTTGCCAAGGAAAAAGAAATCAAGAACTTTACAGACGAAGAATTAAAAAGATTGAAATGATAGAATATTATGCAAATTTTGGCGGAACATGTTGGTGGATCTTTATTAAATTCTGCCAAACAAATTTAACAGAAGAGCAGAGTTTTAAAAATAGAAAACGAAATTTACTTTTTGTAACTTTTTTAACCCTTGTAATTTTCTTTTTATTCTTTAATTAAAAAGAAATTTTGAAAACCAAAGCCCTAGCCCTGATGGAAGCGACATACTTTTATGTTGTAGTTCAACATAAAAGATAAAGCGGACAGCAGGATCAGCTACTAAAAAAAAATTATTTAAAATGAAAAAAATACTATTCTTATTTCCTGTTCTTGCATTAGTATCTTGTTATAATGCAGAACACAATTGTAAAGATTTCAAAAACGGAAAATTCAAATTTGACTTTGAAGTAAATGGCGTTAAAAAAACAACTTTCTTTGAACGTAAAGACAGTATTGAAATCGAAACTTTTGAAGGAAAAACAGATACTTCAACCATTCGCTGGGTAAGTGATTGCGAATATGTATTGCAAAAAAAACACCCAAAAAATATGGCAGAAGAAAAAGCCATAAGTATGAAAATCTTAACGACAGCAAAAGATTCGTACACTTTTGAATTTGGAATGGTCGGTTCTGAAGAAAAGCAACGAGGAACAGTTTATAAAGTTGACTAAACTTAAATTTTAATATTATACAAAGCTCCAATATTGGAGCTTTTTTTATAGAAAATCTATGCGGAGTTACTTTCGGAGCCCCCTCGTTCCTCGGGATGACAGACGCTACAGGTAACACATTTTTTTTAAAACCTTTGTCCCTTTGTTACTTTGTCCCTTTGTAACTAAAAAACAAAGGTGTTTCTTTTACATTTCTATTTAAAATAGTATTTTTAAAATTCTAATCTAACCTCATGAAAAATACCATTTCGCAACGAGTTGCCGACTTTTTAAAAAACTATCCGCCTTTTAGTTTCTTACATCAAAAGGATTTAGAAAAACTATCGGAACAAATTTCGATAGTTTATAAAGAAAAAGATGCTGTAATTTTTGCCGAAAACGATAAAACACATGATTCTTTTTATGTAGTGCATAAAGGGGCAGTTGCCTTGAAAAAAAGCACTAAAAACACCGTTTTGGACATGTGCGATGAAGGTGATATTTTTGGACTTCGTCCGCTTTTGGCACAGGAAAATTATATCATGGAAGCCGTGGCGCATGAGGAAACTATTTTGTATGCCATTCCAATTGCGGTTTTTAAACCTTATGCGCTGGAGAATAGAAATGTTGGTAATTTCCTGATTGAAAGTTACGCTTCAAATACACGGAATCCATATTCAGACATTCACAAAGATAAATTGTATGGCGATGATTTACTGAACGAAAACCTGCATTCCAGCAATCATTCCTTTGATTTAGCCCCAATAAAATATTCCAAAAAAATTGTGACTTGCAGTCCGTCGACCACAGTTAAGGAAATTGCTAAAATTATGGGGAAGAAAAAAGTTGGAGCGATTTTAATTGTTGATGAAATGCTTCCGATTGGTATTTTAACTGATAAAGACCTTAGAAATAAAATTGTTACCGGAGATTATCCTATAACAACGACTGCCGAAACGATAATGACAAAACCGGTTATTACGTATCCTAAAAAAATGACGGTAACAGAGGCGCAAATGGCGATGATGAAAAGCAATATCAGCCATTTATGTTTAACCAAAGACGGGACAGTAAATACCAAAGCTGTTGGAATTTTATCCAAACATGATGTTATGGTGGCGCTTGGAAATAATCCTGCGGTTTTGATAAAAGCTTTAAAACGCACCAAAAAAATCAAGGAAATAAAGCCTATTCGAAACCGAATTATGCAATTGCTTCAGGGCTATCTGGATCAAAACATTCCGATGACTTTAATTACCAAAATCATTACAGAACTTAATGAAGCCTGTACAAATCGGGTTATTGAAATTTGTATTGAAAAAATGAGCAGTCCGCCACCAGTAAAATTTGCGTGGCTGGCGCTCGGAAGTCAGGGACGAGGCGAACAAATGCTGCATACCGATCAGGATAATGCGATTGTTTACGAGAATGTTTCGGATGTTTTTAAAGATGAAACCAGAATTTATTTTTTAAAATTTGCAGGACTTGTTAATAAAGGTCTTTTTGAAATTGGTTATGAATATTGTCCTGCCGAAATGATGGCTTCAAACCCAAAATGGTGCATGAGTCTTGACGAATGGAAAAATCAGGTGCATCACTGGATTACCAATCCGGGTAAAAATGAAGTTTTATTGTCGTTTATATTCTTTGATTATAGTTCCACTTATGGTGATACCGAAATTGTCAGTCAATTATCGGATTATATTTTTGAAACTATAAAAGCAAATCCTATTTTCTATATGCATTTAGTAAGCGGTGCTTTGCAAAGCCCTTCTCCTACTGGTTTCTTTAGACAATTTCTGGTAGAGCAAGATGGCGCCAATAAAGATAATTTTGATATTAAAAGACGAGCTTTAATGCCTTTAACAGATGCTGCCCGTGTTTTAATTTTATCACATTCGGTAAAATCAATAAGTAATACGGCAGAACGTTTTGAAAAATTAGCCGAATTAGAGCCTAACAACAGAGAATTGTATTTATCGTGTTCCTACTCTTTTAAAGCTTTATTAAAATTCAGAACCAAACAAGGACTTTTACATCATGATTCAGGACAGTTTATTGCTTTGGAATCTTTATCAAAAATGGAAAAAATCAAACTGAAACGTACTTTTAAAACCATTAAAGAACTTCAGGAACTGATATCAGTTCGATTTAATATTTCAAATTTAGTATAACAATGAGTTTATTTAATTTTTGGAAAAAAGAAGAAAATCTCTTTGATGAAAATATATCTATAGAAGAAACTCGCTTTGTAGTTTTAGATACTGAAACAACAGGTTTTGATTACGAAAACGACCGTATTTTATGTATTGGTGCACTGGTTCTTCAAAATGGAGTTATTTCGATTCAAAACAGCTTTGAGGTTTATTTAGAACAAGATCATTATGATAAATCAACAGCGCAGATTCATGGTATCCTGAAAGCATTTGTTATTCAGCGACCAACTGAATTAGAAGCTTTACAACAGTTTTTGGATTTTTTAGGCAATTCTATTATCATTGCACACCACACAATTTTCGATGTAACGATGATCAATAAAGCACTGGAAAGAAATCGTCTTCCGCAATTAACTAATAAAACTCTGGATACAGCTTATTTGTACAAAAAAACACTTATCAAATCGCATCTGTTTGAACGAAAAGATCATTATACTTTAGACGATCTCGCAGACAAATTTGATATTTCTAAAAAAGACCGTCATACTGCTTTGGGTGACGCTTACATAACTGCTATTGCTTTTCTTAAGATTGTAAAGAAGCTTAAAGAGAAAAAAGCCATTAATCTGAATGCCTTGTTTAAGTGACCCTTTATTTAGAAAAATCGCTTCCTTCTGCATACAGATAAATTCTGTTATAATTTAAATTTCTCTTTGAAAATTGTCCTAACGAATCGGGTCTTCGTTCTATGCTTTTCGGTAAGTAATCCTCTTTTTTAAATATTATTTTACAGTTTTTGTTTGACATTATATTAATACAAAAAAATCCTGCACTATCTGTTTGAGTATTACCTCCATTACTATTTATAATAACATTTTTGATCGGTTTTTCGGTATCATAATCATATACATAACCATTGAATTTATCTTTATTTATACAACTGCAAAACAGTAATAGCAAAAAATAGAGTTTACTTCTCATGCTTTCATTTAGTTAGTTAATCTTTAGAGAAATACAAATTTAAGTTTGAAGTATCTTATAAAAAGTCACTAATAAATCATAAAAACACAACTATAAGGTTTTTAACTTTTGACAGAAATAAAAATTATCAGGTACAAAAAAAACGCTAAAATATCTCTTAGCGTTTTTCATTTATTTTAGTCTAGAACAAGACCAATCTGGCCATCGTCGTCTAGTTCTGTTTCGACAGGATCATCTTCGGATATTTCTGGTCTTTCAGGAACTTCTTCAACAGGCTCTTCATATGGAAGTGGCTCTAACAAATTAACTTGTTTTAATTTATCTGCCGTTAATTGATTCCCTAAAGCTTTAAATCCTTTTACAGCTATAAAATCCTCAACATCAATATGTAAATCATCTTTCTGAACTCCTTTTACTTTTGCAAAAACCAATTGTGCCATCGGACGATAATCGGTAGATACAATTTCTAACTGCGAATTTGGATGATCTGTAATAAAACTTTCTTCCTTGCCTTCGTTTTCTACAAGGAAACGTTTCAAGAAATAACGTTCTTTTTCTCCATCGTAATAAATTGCTGAAATAGGTTTTTTAGGCTTCCATTTTTCCAAAACAATCATATCTTCTTCAAAATGAGTAGATAATTCCGGAATGATTACTTTAACTTTTCCAGCCTGACTGATTACAAGAATTTTGTCACTTGGTTTAAATTCGCCAAGTAATTCTCCTCTCGCATCAACATTTAAACGTTTTACAGTATCATCAAACCACACTTTTCTTGGTAATAAAGTCGAAATACCTTTTTCTTTTAATTCGATTTTCTTGATCGGATATTTAGTCACTAAATTTCCTTTTGATCCACGACCCTTAATAGCCAGTTTAGCAAAATCAATATCAAATTTCAATTTCTTAATCGTCCCAACCTGACGCAATAAAATCGTTACAACCTCAGCTTCACCATTTGGATTATGCGAGAAGTAAACAACTTGTGAACCGTTTGTTCCGTTTGTCAAATCGTAAGCCTTATCACGCGTTACTCCGGTAACATTGAAACGTTTTATATAAGAAGGTCCCGATTTTCCATCACGATACATCATATTATATATCGTACGTTTATCACTCTTATCAAAAACAGCAACATGTATAATATCTTTTCCAATAAAAGTTTTGGCATCAACTTTTGTTATCATTAATGTTCCGTCTCGCAAAAACACGATAACATCATCAATATCAGAACAATCACCTACATATTCGTCTTTCTTTAAACTCGTTCCTACGAATCCTTCTTCACGGTTTACATATAATTTTGTGTTACGCAGAACTACTTTTGTCGCTTCAACGTTATCAAAAACACGAAGTTCAGTCTGACGTTCACGTCCTTTTCCGTATTTCTCTTTTAATTTGGTAAAATAAGCAATTGCAAAATCGGTAAGATGTTCCAGATTGTATTCTACCTCTTTCATTTCTTCCTCTAACCTTGAAATCAAATCATCAGCTTTATCAGAGTCAAAACGAGTAATACGAATCATCGGAATCTGAGTTAGTCTTTGCAAATCTTCATCGTTGATTTCTCTTACGAATGATTTTTTGAAAGGCTCAAATCTGTCATATAAATATTTATATAAAGATTCTCTATCTCCATATAATTTGAAATCAATGTACATTTCTTCACGAATGAAGATTTTTTCTAAAGTAGAGAAATGCCATTTATTTTTTAATTCTTCTAACTGAATTTCTAATTCCTGACGTAATAAATCAACCGTTCTTTCTGTTGAAATTCTCAACATGTGAGAAACACCAATAAACAATGGTTTATTATCTTCAATCACACATCCTAAAGGTGCCACAGACGTTTCACAGGCAGTAAAAGCAAATAACGCATCAATTGTTTTATCCGGCGAAACTCCAGGGAATAAATGAATTAAAATCTCGACATCTGCAGCCGTATTATCTTCAATTTTCTTGATTTTGATTTTACCTTTTTCATTGGCTTTCAAAATACTATCAATCAAAGTTGTGGTATTGGTCGAAAACGGAATCTGTGTAATTACCAGTGTATTTTTGTCTAACTGAGCAATTTTAGCACGTACACGCACACGCCCGCCACGAAGTCCATCATTATAATTAGACACATCGGCAATACCTTGTGTCATAAAATCAGGATAAAGTGTAAACGGTTTTCCTTTTAAAATTTTAATCGAAGCATCAATTAATTCATTGAAGTTATGAGGTAAAACTTTTGTAGATAAACCAACCGCAATACCTTCTGCTCCCTGTGCCAAAAGCAATGGAAATTTTACAGGAAGATTGTTCGGTTCTGCACGACGTCCGTCGTATGAAACTCCCCAATCGGTAATTTTTGGCGAATACAAAACCTCCAAAGCAAATTTAGATAAACGTGCCTCAATGTAACGCGAAGCTGCTGCACCGTCACCCGTTAATATATTTCCCCAGTTTCCCTGGCAGTCAATCAATAAATCTTTTTGACCAATTTGCACCATGGCATCACCAATACTCGCATCTCCGTGTGGGTGATACTGCATGGTGTGTCCTACTACATTGGCAACTTTATTATAACGACCATCATCCAGCTCTTTTAAAGAGTGCATAATACGACGCTGAACTGGCTTAAACCCATCCTCGATAGCAGGAACAGCACGTTCCAGAATTACGTACGAAGCGTAATCCAAGAACCAATCTTTGTACATTCCGGTTACTTTTGTAATAACGTCTTCGCCTTCTTCTTCCTGATTTTCGTAAAAATGCTGTCCTTCAAAGTTTTTAGCATCTACTTCAATAATCTCATCATCATCTCCATCCTGATTGTCATCAATCTGGTTTTCATCCTGATTATTTTCGTCGTCGTTTGGAATTATGTTATCGTCTTCTTCGTCTTTCATTTAATTATATCTAATTATAATTTTATTTGTTTTCAAGAAGTTCTTTTAGAACCTCAACACTTGGTAAAACGGTTTTGTATTTACTGGCAAAAATCTGTTCATTGTTTTCAGGTAAAGTATATCTAACTACAGCTTCACTTTTATTTTGGCAGAGCACAATTCCGATCGTTTTATTTTCATCTTCCAAGCGCATTTCTCTGTCATAATAATTGACATACATTTGCATTTGACCTAAATCCTGATGTTTTAATTCTCCTATTTTCAAATCAATAAGAACAAACGATTTCAATATCCTATTGTAAAAAACTAAATCAATTCTAAAATGTTTATCATCAAAAGTAATTCTTTGCTGTCTTCCAACAAAAGTAAAACCATGACCTAATTCTAGTAAGAAATGCTCCAGTTTATTGATAATTTCCTCTTCTAATTGAGATTCCGAATATTGATTCAATTCGGGCAATCCTAAAAATTCAAGTATATAAGGATCTTTAATTATATCTTTTGGTTTTTCAATAATTTGGCCTTTTTCTGAAAGTTTTAATATTCCTTCTTTATCTCGACTTAAAGCTAATCTGGTATAAAGTGCTGAATCATATTGGCGTTTTAATTCGCGTACGCTCCAATTGTGTTTCTCAGATTCGATTTTGTAAAAACGTCTTTCTTTTTCATCATCAATTCTCATTAAAAAGACGTAATGAGTAAAAGTCAATTTAAAAAAAGAAGATAATGTTTGACTATCAAATTTCTCAGACACTGTCTGCGTATTTACTGATTTGAATTCCCCAGTCAGTGACTGGGTTTTTTGAATTTGTAAAATACGAGTCAGTGACTCGGAATTTGAGTAAATTAAATAAAACTTTCTAATATTCTCTAAATTAACTACCGAAAAACCTTTTCCAAATTCCTTAGTTAATTGTTGAGAAAGACTTTTCAAAAGCTTTTTTCCATATTCAGCCCTATCTTTTCCATTTTGCTCTTCCTCAACAATTATTCTTCCAATCTCAAAATAAGTAATTGTCATTGTTGAATTTACGGTACGCAAAACCTGTTGTCGGGCATTTTGCAATAACTCGGCAACTTGCTGAAAAATGACTTTATTTTGAAGACCGTCTGGCACTATATTTTCTTTAAAACTTATTAAGCTTCTTCAAGCTCATCAATCTCAACCTTCAGATTCTTGATAATAAACTCTTGTCTATCCGGCGTATTTTTTCCCATATAGAAAGATAACAACTGCTCAATCGAAGTATGTTTATCCATCATAATTGGATCAAGACGAATTGTATCTCCAATAAAGTTCTTAAACTCATCTGGCGAAATCTCTCCTAAACCTTTAAATCGCGTGATTTCCGGCTTTGGTTTTAACTTTTCAATTGCGTCTTTTCTTTCTTCTTCAGAATAACAGTAAATTGTTTCTTTCTTGTTACGAACCCTGAAAAGCGGTGTTTGTAAAATATACAAATGTCCTTCTTTGATTAATTCTGGGAAAAACTGTAAAAAGAAAGTAATCAAAAGCAAACGAATGTGCATTCCGTCGACATCGGCATCGGTTGCGATTACAATGTTATTGTAACGTAATTTTTCTAATCCGTCTTCGATATCCAATGCGGCTTGAAGCAAGTTGAATTCTTCGTTTTCATACACGATTTTTTTAGACATTCCGTATGAATTCAAAGGCTTACCACGCAAACTGAAAACCGCTTGTGTATTTACATCCCGCGATTTAGTAATTGATCCGGAAGCCGAATCTCCCTCGGTAATAAAAAGCGTGCTTTCTAAATTTCTTGGGTTTTTGGTATCTGGAAGATGCGCACGACAATCTCTTAATTTTTTATTGTGAAGATTGGCTTTTTTAGCACGATCTGTCGCCAGTTTTCTAATTCCGGATAATTCTTTACGCTCACGTTCTGCCTGAAGAATTTTACGTAATAAAGCCTCGGCAGTTGTTGGATTTTTATGCAGGTAATTATCTAATTTCGTTTTCACAAAATCATTAACGAAAGTACGAACAGAAACCGCAGGAGTTCCATCATCAGACCCCATATCGGTAGAACCTAATTTAGTTTTGGTCTGAGACTCAAAAACAGGCTCCATAACTTTAATACTAATCGCACTTACAATCGATTTACGAACGTCTGATGCTTCGAAATTCTTATTGTAGAATTCACGAATTGTTTTCACAACCGCCTCACGGTAAGCCGCTAAGTGCGTTCCTCCTTGTGTAGTATTCTGACCGTTTACGAAAGAGTGATATTCTTCACTATATTGCGTTTTACTGTGTGTTAACGCAACCTCGATATCATGGTCTTTTAAATGAATAATCGGATATTCTAAATCTTCTTCGTTAATGGTTTCTTCCAATAAATCACGAAGTCCGTTTTCTGAATAATATTTTTCTCCATTAAAAATAATTGTCAAACCATTGTTTAAGTAACAATAGTTTTTAACCATTTTGATTACGTATTCTAAACGGAATTTATAGTTTTTGAAAATCGTTTCGTCTGGCGTAAAAATTACTTTTGTCCCTTTACGCTTTGTAGTATCGATAACTTCTTCTTCAAGTACTAAATTTCCTGCCGAAAACTCCGCTCCTTTTTGTTTATCATCACGAACCGATTCTACGCGGAAATAATTAGATAAAGCATTAACCGCTTTTGTTCCGACACCGTTCAAACCAACTGATTTCTGGAAAGCTTTAGAATCATACTTTCCACCGGTATTCATTTTCGAAACGACATCGACCACTTTACCTAACGGAATTCCACGTCCGTAATCACGAACAGAAACTGTTTTATCTTTAATACTTACTTCGATAGTTTTTCCGGCACCCATAACGAACTCATCGATACAGTTGTCTAAAACCTCTTTTAAAAGAATATAAATACCATCATCCGGTGATGATCCGTCCCCTAATTTCCCGATGTACATACCCGGACGCATACGAATATGTTCCTTCCAATCGAGTGAACGAATATTATCTTCGTTGTATTGATTTTGCTCTAGCATAAATGAATTTAGGATTTTTTGCTAATGTACCATTTATCGGTAAAAAATAAAAGTGTATTCTTTTTTTGTTATGAATAATAACAGTTTTAAATCTATTTAAATTGATTTTAAAAAAAAATGGGCGCTAAATTTATGTCAAAACTGCTTTTTCGGCAAAAAAATCTATTTGATTCCGAGTACTTCTTTCGCCAAGGCAATCATTTCGGGAGTTCCCGTATTTTTATTTTTTTCGTCAGAAAGTTTCACAACACCTTGCCAATGTGTATTATCAGGCTTCGTATCGGTCAATTTTATTACCATATTCATGGCAGGAAGACCAACATCATTGGTGAAATTCGTTCCAATCCCGAATGACATTTTTATTTTGTCTTTACAAAAATCGACAATTGTTTTTACTTTTTCATAATTGAGCGAATCAGAGAAAACAATTGCTTTCGATTTTGGATCAATTCCCATTTTGACGTAATGCGAAATTACTTTTTGAGCAAACTCTATCGGATCACCGCTATCATGTCTTACACCATCGAAAAGTTTGGAGTATTTTTTATCAAACTGATTAAAAAATATATCAGTGGTATAAGTATCTGTTAAAGCAATTCCGAGATCTCCGCCATAAACCTGTGTCCAGTGTTCAAGACTTATCGAATTTGCCATTTTAAAACCATATTGCGCGGCATGAAACATAAACCATTCATGTGCATGTGTTCCTAACGGGCGTTTGTTGTTAAGCATTGCAAAATGAACATTGCTTGTTCCTATAAAACTTTGCCCGCCAAAAGTCTGTAAAGTTTCATTCACCAAATGATGCACATCGTAAGAATGACGGCGTCTTGTGCCGAATTCTAAAATCGAAACACCCAATTTATTATAATTATCAATTTTATCTTTGGTAAGGTTTTTTATCGCCTCATCATTTAAACGAATTAAATGGCTCGCTTTATAAAAAAGTTCTGAAATTAAAGACATAAGCGGCACTTCCCATAAAATAGTTCTGTACCAAAATCCTTCAATAGTAACTTTAATTTCCGATCCTTCCTGACTAATCTGAACCTCAGACGGATCAAAACTATAACCTTGTAAAAAATCTAAATATGTAGGATCTAAATAAGGACAATGATGTGATAAATAGTGTTTCTCATCTTTAGTCAGCCTCAAATCTGCCATTGCATCGACAGAGCGACGAAGTAAATCGGCAAAACCTTCCGGAAATACATGTTTTCCCCGGTTTATAAAGCCGTACCTGACTTTTGCCTTAGGAAAAAGTCTTATTACAGCATGCTGCATTGTAAATTTATAGAAATCATTATCTAAAATAGATTTCAAAAAAGTAGTTTCCATGGCTATTAAATTCAGATCATTCCTTGCTAAGATACGGTAATTTGACAAAACAGGAAAATTCTATCTGAAGACATTTTTGATTAATTTATTTGGAAATAATTTTAAAAGAAACCACACTATTTGTATTAACAAAAATAGTAATGTACTCCCCCAGATTACCATCATTCAAAATCTGAAATTCTAAAACGCCACGTTTCTCTTTTGAATTCTGAATAATGATCGGTTTATTCTTTTTATTCAAATAAAAAACCTGATCAGATTTTGAAATGTTTTTAATCTCAAAGGCAATCTTTTCACCTTTTTTTGCTTCAATTATTCCGGTATTGGGAGTTTTTATTTTATAATCTTCTTCAATTGTTTTATTATAAATTAAAGGTCCGTTGAGATAATCTTCCTTACTTAATCTGTCTCCAAGAAAAGCTCCCGAATCCGGAAAATGTTTTGCAAAAAAATAATCCGGATTGGTATCAAAATAAATCGGAGTAAAATCATTAACCATTTTTCCTTTATTACTGTCATAATAACCCTGCCCCCAGGTCACATCAACCAAACACCATTTCTTATCTATTAAAACCATATTCCAGGCATGATTTGAAACTGTGTTTTTTCTGCCAATATCAGCTAATCTCGTTTTAGAATCTCCGCGAATTATTTCTGCCTGTAATCCTACCAAAGATGCCAGATGTTGATACAATGCCGTAAAACCTTCACACACGGCCTTCTGAGATTTAAATGCTTTTTGAAGCATTTTATCATTCAGTTCTTTTATTTTTCGCTGTTTTTCAGCTTCAGTAGAATAACTAAAACCCTGCATTTTTGGAGGATTCAAAAAGGTATTAAAATCATATTTAATATTAAAAGCCATCCAGCTGTAAATCGCCCGCGCTTTATCATAATCAGAATTAAAATCATTTTCTATACGCTCCGCTAATTCTTTGGTTGAATCAAAGCTTTTTGGGTATTTTGCAACGATTTTGTCAACTTCGTTTACTTTTTGGGCAGAAACAAAATTGAAAAAAATAATATTCAGTAAAAGGAATAAAAATGAAATCTTTTTTTGTGGCATTTAGAAATTTGATTTGATAATGTCTTTCAATTCTTTGTCTAACTCAACATTAGAAATTTTATTATCAGTTAAATCAAAATTCGCGCCAAATGATGGCAATGAGAAAGTTCCTTTTATTTCGGCTCCATAACGCGGGAAAAGATTTTGAGCAATTCCTAAAACTGATGCCCCTCCTCTTCCGCCTGGCGAAGTAGCCAATAACAACATTGGTCTGTGCTGAAAAACATCTTTTTCGATGCGTGAACTCCAATCGAAAACATTTTTGAAAGCAACAGAATAATTTCCATTATTTTCTGCCATCGAAACTACAAGAATATCAGCTTCTTTCAATTTATCTAAAAATGATTGTGCCATTTTATGCTGACCAACTTCTTTTTCAAGATCAACACTAAAAACCGGCATTGCATAATCGTTTAAATCTAACACTTCGACATCAGCATTTTCAAATAAACCTGCTGCATAAGTTGCCAAACGTTTATTGATTGATTGCTTGCTGTTACTTCCTCCAAAAGCTATAATTTTCATAATGTAGTATTTGTTTTTATTCGGGTTCAATTTCAAAAACTTCTTTTTGTATTTCTACAGAGTAATCATTTGGCGAAATACTTCCTCCGAAAGCTTTTGCATACACTTTAGTAAATTCAGCTCCAAAGTACAATATAATAGCCGAATAATATACCCAAACCAATATTATAACTACAGATCCCGCTGCGCCATAAATACTTGCAATGGTTGAATTTCCTAAATAGAGTCCAATAGCAAATTTACCGATCATAAACAAAATTGCTGTACAGGAAGCGCCAATAAAAGCATCTTTCCATTTGATAACTCCGTCTGGTAAAGTTCGGAATATAATCGCAAAAAGCAATGTGATACTCGCAAAAACGATTATCAAATTTACGACATAAAAAACATAAATTGTTGTATCAGGAAAATACAGTTTTAAACGTGAATTTAAAACATCGAGCGTAGCATTAAGCATTAAACTCACCAGCATTAAAAACCCAACTGAAACAATCATTGAAAATGACATTATTCTGTTTTGGATAAATTTTCGCAAGCCTTTATTTGGCTTTGCACGCAGTCCCCAAATGTAATTGATTGAACTCTGAATTTCTGCAAAAACTCCCGAAGCCCCAATTAACAACATAATGACACCAAATACGGTCACAAAAACATTACTGTCTGATAATTGAACATTTTTGATTGCCTCCTGAATCTGTACCGCTGCATTGTTTCCCACTAACCTGTTGATTTGTCCGTATAACTGTCCTGTAACTGCCTCTTCCCCGAAAAAGACACCACAAATAGTTATAATAATAATCAATAAAGGAGGCAACGCAAAAATGGTATAATAAGATAATGCCGCGCTTAATTTTATGGCATTATCATCATTGAATTCTAAAAATGTAGTCTTGAGTAAATACCATGATTTTGAAAATATATTTCGATTTTTCATTTGCTGATTTTTTGATATTCACTCAAATTTAAGCAATAATAAAAACCTTTTACTTCTTGGATTTTAATCCGTTTTTACATTTTTACCATGTTTATCTAGAGACCTTTTTATATTCGCTGTCGAATCCTAATCCTTTAATTTTAAATATCTTTTTAAATTCTGTTATTGTTGGTTTTATCAAATAAGAAATAGAATCGAGGTTTTTTGCTTTTATTTTAGTGACAGAATCAAGCTTTTTCAGATCTTTTAAATCATAAAGATTTTTGAATTTCAGTATATTTTTATCAATTGAAATAAATTGAGCATTCCAGAATAAGGAATCTTTTCTACTCAAAATTAAATGTCCGTCAATTCGTTTTGCTTTTTCATAGAATGAAAACCTAAACAAGGTGTCAATATGTTTTTGAATTAATTCAATAGAATCGCCTTTTGGAAACATACCAAATGAATCTCTCGTATCCTTTGTTATAAGTTTTCCTTCAACAATCTCATATTCGGCTTTTGTTGAATCTAATGTTAGTTTATGAATTTTAAATTTCCAGAAGTATTCTTTTAAAATTCTATCTTCTTCAATTCTAATAAATGTTGAATCAGTATTCATAAACAATCCTCTAAATTTCTTTGGAAAACGATCTAATTCTGAATCTTTATCTGGTTGTGGATTTTCAAAATAAAAATTCATACAATCTTCACAAGCTGGATAATCTGCCTTTTTGCATGAAATTAAAGCCATAATTGCCATGATTAAAAGAACTTTTTTCATAGTCGTTATTTATAATGACAGAAAATCCCTTTATCATAAACGGTCCATAAACTTGCTTTTTGGTTCGCTGCTTTTAAGGCACTATTTGCCCAGGTATTGCAGGTATAAAAAAGGCTATAACTTCCTTTTGCTTCGTAAAAAGCGTCTTTTTTTCCGTAACTGTGACCTTCAATCCATTGCGGATGAACAGGATCGCTGAAACTATCCGAAATATAAGTTACCAGCTTTTGGTAATTTTCTTTTGAAACTAAAATACGCTTACAATCTTCACCCTCTCTTAATTGTTTGAAAAACGTAGTGTGCATTGCTGATGAACTAACTCCAAATGCCGCTTTGAAGGCTGTACTTGCTTTTAAATCTGACCATTCCGGTGTATCAAGATAAAATCCTTTGTCTCCCCAGCCAAAAGCGACAAAATTCATTAAAGAATCTTTTGATTGTGTCTGACTAAACTGAATTTCACTTCGCCAGTCTTTGATCTCATTTTTTATAGGAACGACAACATCTGTATGAACTCCGTTGGAAAGAATATAGATTGGAATTGCGTTTTGTTCTTCCACTTTTGCTATTTCTGAATTGACTGTGATTTTAGAAATAATTAAAACAGATGAAATGTATAAAGCAAGAAAAGCGAAGATTCCGAAAAGTGTCCAGCCCAGAAATTTGAAAGATTTTTTTAGCATTTTGATTGGTTTATTAGATTAGTAATTGGTTAATTTTTCTGTAACCAAATTTTGAGCCAAAAATTTTGCTTCTTGAAAATAGGACGCGGATTTTACTGATTCGCTTTCGCGAAAGCGTCGATTTAGGCGATTTTTTTCTTTTCCTTTTTTGTCTTCCTGAGCGTCCCGATCCCGATGCCTCGGGACGGGAGAAGGACACGTAAGAAACTTCACAAAGAGAATAACCAATCTTCACGGGGCTTCGACTCCGCTCAGCCTGACAAACTAAACATTTAAATCTTAAGCATAAAAAAACCGCTGAATTTCTCCAACGGTCAAATCTATTTTCTTTCTTCTTTATTCTATTTTCTAAAAGAAAAAAATTAAACGTTAAAACGGAAGTGCATTACATCACCATCTTTAACTACATATTCTTTTCCTTCAACTTTGAATTTTCCAGCTTCTTTTGCTTTTGCTTCAGAACCGTATTGAACGTAATCTTCGTATGAAATAACTTCAGCACGGATGAATCCTTTTTCGAAATCAGTATGAATAACTCCTGCTGCTTGCGGTGCAGTTGCTCCAATGTTGATTGTCCATGCACGAACTTCTTTTACACCAGCTGTAAAGTAAGTTTGTTGTTTAAGTAATTTGTAAGCTGCACGAATTAAAACAGATGCTCCCGGCTCAGTTAACCCCATATCTTCAAGGAAAACCTGACGCTCTTCATAGCTTTCTAATTCTGTAATATCAGCCTCTGCTCCTACTGAAAGAATAATAACCTCAGCTTCTTCATCTTTAACCAATTCACGAACCTGATCTACATATTTATTTCCGTTTACAGCAGAACTTTCGTCAACATTACAAACGTATAAAACCGGTTTTGCAGTAATTAACTGAAAAGATTCCATTAAAACTTCCTCGTCATTACCCTGAGGTACAATTGTACGAGCTGATTTAGCTTGTAACAATGCTTCTCTGATTCTGTCTAAAAGCGCTTTTTCAGTTTGCGCTTCTTTATTTCCAGTTTTAGCAGCACGGTTTACTTTTTCTAAACGTTTTTCAACAGTTTCTAAGTCTTTTAACTGCAACTCGATATCGATCGTTTCTTTATCACGAATTGGATTTACATTTCCGTCAACGTGTACAATATTATCATTATCAAAACAACGTAAAACGTGAATGATTGCATTACACTCTCTAATGTTTCCTAAAAACTGGTTTCCAAGACCCTCACCTTTACTTGCTCCTTTTACCAAACCTGCAATATCTACGATATCTACAGTTGCCATTTGTACGCGCTCTGGTTTTACCAATTCTTCCAATTTATTGATTCTTGGATCCGGAACGTTTACAACACCAATATTAGGTTCGATTGTACAAAACGGAAAGTTCGCACTTTGCGCTTTTGCATTAGATAAACAATTAAATAATGTTGATTTTCCAACATTTGGTAATCCTACAATTCCTGCTTTCATCTGTTGTTTCTGTTTATTTTTATTTGAAGCTGAATATATCAGCTGTAGCCATTTAATGATTTTATTTCCAAACAGCTAATGTTCTTCTGTCTTTTTTTTTTTATTATGCCAAAATGATATTTTTTGGCTTTAAAATTTTGCAAATATAAGATTTAATAGCTCGTAACCGAAGTAAAAATGTGCATTAATATAATATTAAAGCATAAGTTGAAAATTTTTAAACATTATATTAAATTTTTGTTAAAAAATATTACTTTTATAAAACTAATCAATAAAAAACAAACCAAAAAACCAATAACCATGAAAAAGCTTGCTTTATTTTTATTTCTGCTGAATTCAGCATTTCTTTTTGCCCAAAAAGAAGTTTCGGGTGTCGTCAAAGACAAAGCCGGCGCACCGCTTCCTGGTGTAAATATTGTCGAAAAAGGGACTTCAAATGGCGTATCTACCGATTTTGAAGGTAGTTTTAGAATAAAAGTAAAAGAAGGCGCAACTTTAATTTTTAGTTATGTCGGATTTTCTACTGTAGAAAAAACAACTTCAGGCAACACACTAGATGTAGTTCTAGGCGAAAGTGACGGACAAGTTCTGAATGACGTTGTAGTTGTAGGTTCCAGAAATGCCAAAAGAACCGTTGTAAATTCAGCCGTTCCTATTGATGTTATTAATGTAAAAGATGTTACGACACAAAGTGGAAAACTGGAAATCAACGAACTTTTGCAATATGTAGCGCCGTCATTTAATGCCAATAAACAATCTGGTTCTGATGGAGCAGATCACGTTGATCCGGCTTCTTTAAGAGGTATGGGACCTGACCAGACTTTGGTTTTGATTAACGGAAAAAGAAGACATCAATCGTCTCTTATTAACTTATTTGGAACTCGCGGACGTGGAAATACGGGAACCGATTTAAATGCCATTCCTGCAGCGTCTATTAAAAGAATCGAAATTCTGCGTGATGGCGCAGCCGCTCAATATGGCTCTGATGCGATTGCAGGTGTTGTTAACATTGTTACTAATGATAATGTTAATGAACTTACAGGATCTGTAACCTATGGTGTTTTTAATACTCATGCCAAAGGAGAATTTTTACCAGGAACTCCAAATACAAAAGGTTTCAGATTAGACCAAAACGGAAACGGAAATTCTTATGGAAAAAATCAGGATTTTGACGGAGGCTCTGTTAAAGTCGCTGCCAACTACGGTACCAGTATTGGCACTAATGGTGGTTATGTAAATATTACCGGAGAATTTTTAAACAAAAACAAAACACTTCGTCCTAGTTACGATTTTAGAAAAGGTTTTGGAGATGCCGAAATTCAAGGAGTAAATTTATTCGCTAATATCGCCATTCCGATTGCTGAGAAAACTGAATTTTATGCTTTTGGAGGAAGTAATTTCAGAGATACTGATGCCTATGCTTTTACCAGAAATGATGGAGAAAGAGTAGTTGAATCTGTGTATCCTGGCGGATATACACCAAGAATTACTTCAAAAATCAATGACAATTCGATTGCTGCCGGAATCAGAACGGAATCTCCTGGCGGATGGAAATTTGATTTGAGTAATACATTTGGAAAAAACAAATTTCAATATGATATTAAAGGAACTATAAATGCTTCGCTTGAAGAAAAATCACCTCATGAGTTTGACGCCGGAGGTCATAGCTTACTTCAAAATACAACCAATTTTGATGTATCTAAAAATTATGGAGATGTATTAAAAGGCCTGAACGTTGCCTTTGGAGCAGAATTCAGAGTAGAGCAATTCGAAATTTTTGCCGGTGAAGAAGGTTCGTATACTACTTATGATACTAACGGAAAACCAATAACAGATCCTACAACACAAAGCGCCCCTATTGATCCAATTTCCGGAAATCCAAGACCAGGAAGCTCACAAGGTTTCCCTGGATATAGTCCGGCAAATGAGGTTAACGAAGATCGTACCAACTTCTCACTCTATGCTGACGCTGAATTAGATATTAGTGATGCTTTAATGGTAAGTGGTGCCGCTCGTTTTGAAAATTACAGTGATTTTGGAAGTACTTTAAACGGAAAATTAGCTTCGAGACTTAAACTTAATGATCACATCAATATGAGAGGATCTATAAGTACAGGTTTCCGTGCGCCATCATTGGCTCAGGTTTACTATAATTTACGTTTCACGAACTTTAATGCAAGTGGAGCAACTGAGGTTCTTTTAGCTCCAAATGACAGTCCTGTAACAAGAGCTTTTGGTATCCAGAAATTAAATGAAGAAAAAGCGGTTAATGCTTCTTTAGGATTTACTGCAACTTACGGAGATTTTACTGCAACAATTGATGGGTATTATATTAAAGTAAAAGATCGTATCGTTCTTACCGGATATTTTGATGCAACTGCTCTTAATCTTGGTGTTTCTGAGGCTCAGTTTTTTGCCAACGGAGTTGACACAAGTACACATGGTTTAGATTTAGTTTTCTCCTGGAAAAAAGCCTTTGATTTTGGAAACATTGGAGCAACTTTAGTGGGTAACATAAACGATATGAAAATCGATAATGTAAAAAATGGTTCTCTAGATGCAGAAACTTTCTTTGGAAAACGTGAAAAAGCATTTCTATTGGCTTCTGCTCCGGACAGTAAATTTGGTTTAAACCTTACCTACTCAAAAAGTAAATTTGATGCAGGTTTAGCATTTACACGTTTCAGCAAAGTAGTTTTAGTTGATTACGCAGATGAAGATGATGTATACAACCCAAGATTAATTACTGATTTAACATTAGGCTACAGACTTACCAAAAACTTAAAATTAAGTGTTGGTAGCAACAACTTGTTCAATGTTTATCCAACTAAACAAGATGAACAAGGTAATACAGAAGCCGGTGGTTACTGGGATGCTGTACAAATGGGATTCAGCGGAGCTTATTACTACGCAAGACTTGGATTTAATTTCTAGGCTTCAACTTCGCTCAGCCTGACAATAAAAACAAAATCCTGAACAATTACCGTTCAGGATTTTTTTTACACTAATAAGAACTACTTTTCATATTTTACATTAAACAGTCTACATTTTAAAATCTAAAGCTGCAATAATTGCCTTTTCTTCGTCTGTTGCTGTAAATCCGGAGATATCCCAATAATTGGTTAGGATTTTATTTTTTTTATTAAAAAGTGACTTCTCTTTAAAAACATCAATTTCATTATAAGTAAAGTTTTGTCGGTTAAAATGAGTCGTCGTAAAACTGTTTCGAACCTGTATTTTCTTTATCTGCTCTTTCAAAATTAAATTATAGGCTATCTCTTCATTAGAACTTAATAAATAATAATCTTCTTTATCAATTCTATAATTGACTTTTACAAATGATCTTGTGATGTTTTTTGAATCTACTTTTGTCTTCTCTTCAATTTTATCCAGATTGCCCGGAGTTATATCAATAGTAAATTCAACTATAAGTTTTTTTATCGGATCGTAAACTAACTCGAAACTATCAATTGCGTCTTTAGCTTTATCAAGCGGCGTTATAGTCATGATATAATAATCTTTATTATTGGGATGCCCTTTTACTAAAAACTCATATTCTTTTTTTGCTTTTGAATCTAGAATAGGATTAAAATATCTTAGATCAGCATAATTTTGCATGATTTTATTGAGATCATACCCTCTTAAATCTGCACTTACGTCGGTTTCCAGTAATCCATAAGATCTGTTTTGCTCGACCAAAAGTGTTGTAGAAGTTTTCTTTTGATTTCCCGAAAACTGAAAATTCACTAATCCGTCATTATAATACGAATATTTATTATCAAGCATAAAAAACTCTCGCACATAAACTTTTAACCTGTGTGATATTGCTAATTTTTTTCGGGAGTTGTAAACAATTTTTTGAAATATTTTTTGCGGATTTTCCTTTGAGACAACAATTTCATCTAATTTATTTTTCTTGCTTTTCAAATAAACCACGAACTTTTGATCACCATTTAAAGACACCCAGCGAACATTTACAGTCTCATAATCCGTTTCGGAAATTTCAATAGTAGAGCCTCCAGCAAGCATAAAAGTAACTTTACCTTCCTTATTGCTTAATAAAATTTGCTTAGTCTTAAGAACGACTACGGTTGCATTTTCTATCGGCAATTGAGTTTCAATATCCTTAACAATAATAGAATATTCTGTTTTTTGTGCAAAAGCAGTAACACTAAATAATACGATAAATAAAAGTATCAGTCTCCTCATAGGCTGTTTTATTAAATTATTTCGATCAAATTAACAAAATAAATTGTTATGTAACAGCACAATACCCAAAAAACATATTTTATATGAGCAAAAAAAATCCCGAGTACAATGCTCAGGATTTTCAATATCTAAAATTTGAATCTCAGAAATATTATTCATTATGCAAAAACGCTTGTCTGCTTAACAAGGTTTCTTCATCTTCTACGTGGTTATCATCCGGTACACAACAGTCAACAGGACATACAGCAGCACATTGAGGTTCATCATGAAAACCTTTACATTCTGTACATTTTCCAGGAACAATGTAATAAATCTCATCAGAAATTGGAGTTTGAGCATCTTCTGCATCAACCTCAGTTCCATCAGGTAAAATTACTTTCCCGGAAAGACTTGTTCCGTCTTTATATCTCCAATCATCTGCTCCTTCATATATTGCTGTATTTGGGCATTCTGGTTCGCAGGCCCCACAATTAATGCATTCGTCAGTTATAATAATTGCCATCGTTTTTGTAGTCTTAAAGTTAAAAGTCTTAAAAGTTGCAAAGCCGAAAAAAGACATTCACAGCTTTTGACCTGATGACTTTTGACTTTCGACTTATTTATCCTTATTTTTGTGCAAAATTACAATCAAAACAATTCATAAACAAACATTATGACATTAGAAACAAAAAAAAGTGTTTTTGTTGAATTAGGAAAATTTTTAAGTCAATTTTCTGAAAAGGGTTCCGTTAAAAAATCTGACGTATTAAATAACGAAATCTTCTTTGATAAATTTGAAGAACTTATTCATTTATCGCAATCTCATAATGGCTGGTATACACCAGAGCAGGTTTATTTTGCCATAACATCATGGGCCGAAGCTTTAACAGAAGAAAACCTTACAAAATGGCTTTCTGAATATACTTTTAATGAATCTTCTGCCGAAAAAACCGTTGCCCTAATTTTGGCAGGTAATATTCCGCTTGTTGGTTTTCATGATTTTTTAGCTGTTTTGATCAGCGGCAATAAAGCACTTATCAAAACTTCATCAAACGACCAGCATTTATTACCTTTTCTCGCAAAATATTTAATTGCTGCTGATGAAAGTCTAAAAGATAAAATCACTTTTGTAGAAGGTAAATTAGAGAATTTTGATACCGTAATTGCTACCGGAAGTAATAATACAGCGCGTTATTTTGAGTATTATTTTAAAGACAAACCTTCCATCATTAGAAAGAACAGAAATTCTGTTGCAGTTTTGAATGGAAAAGAATCTAAAGAAGATCTGGAAGCTTTAGGAGAAGATATTTTCCGTTATTTTGGATTAGGATGCCGAAATGTTTCTAAACTTTTTGTTCCAAAAGGTTATTCATTTGATGCATTCTTTGAAGCAATGTTCAAATATCAGGACGTCATTCATTATGAAAAATATGCTAATAATTACGATTATAATAAAGCGGTATTTTTAATGAGTAATTTCAAATTATTAGATAATGGTTTCCTTACAATAAAAGAAGACACTAGTTATGCATCGCCAATTTCGAGTGTTTTTTATGAATTTTATGAAAACATCGATGATTTACAAACTCGCCTTGAAGCTGATTCTGAGCAAATTCAATGCATCGTAAGCAATGATCTAATCAAAAACAGCATCTCATTCGGGCAAACTCAAAATCCTCACTTGTGGGATTATGCAGATAACGTTGATACTATAACGTTTTTGTTAACAACAAATTAAAAATATGTTCAATTATTTCGAATAATTTATCGCTTTTTCGCCTCCTATTGTCGAAATTTGCGTCTTTAAAATTTTCGACTATTAACAAAAACCATGAAAAAACACAACTACAGCGCAGGACCAAGTATTTTACCTCAGGAAGTTTTTGAGAAGGCATCAAAAGCAATTTTAAATTTTAATGATTCAGGATTATCTATCCTTGAAATTTCGCACCGAAGCAAAGATTTCGTTGCTGTTATGGAGGAAGCCCGATCACTTGCTTTAGAATTATTAGGACTTCAGGGAAAAGGATACCAGGCCTTATTTTTACAAGGTGGTGCAAGTACAGCATTCTTAATGGCTCCTTACAACCTAATGAAAGAAAACGGAAAAGCAGCATACTTAGATTCGGGAACGTGGGCAACTGCAGCAATCAAAGAAGCTAAACTTTTTGGTGAAACTGTAATCGTAGGATCTTCGAAAGAAGAAAATTATAACCATATTCCAAAAGGATACGAAATACCAAGTGATGCTGATTATTTTCACTGTACTAGTAACAATACCATTTTTGGAACTCAAATGAAAGAATTCCCTGCAACCAGCGTACCTGTTGTTTGCGATATGAGTTCTGATATCTTTTCACGCGAATTAGATTTCTCTAAATTTGATTTAATCTATGCCGGAGCTCAAAAAAATATGGGACCTGCAGGAACTACTTTAGTGGTTATTAAAGAAGAAATTCTGGAGAAAAACGGAAGAACAATTCCTAGTATGTTGGATTACGCTAAACATATCAAAGCAGAAAGTATGTACAATACTCCACCTGTTTTTGCAGTTTACGTTTCATTATTGACTTTACAATGGATTAAAGAAAAAGGCGGAATTGCTGCTGTTGAAAAATTAAACAACGCTAAAGCAGAATTACTTTATGCTGAAATCGACAGAAACCCATTATTTAAAGGTGCTGCAGCTCTAGAAGATCGTTCTAATATGAATGTTACTTTCTTGCTAACAAACGCTGATCATACAGCAACTTTTGATGCTTTATGGAAAGAAGCTGGAATCTCAGGATTGCCAGGACACCGTTCTGTAGGCGGATACAGAGCTTCTATTTACAATGCTATGCCTATCGAAAGTGTTCAGGTATTAGTTGATGTAATGAAAGCTTTAGAAAGCAAAGTTTAATCGGTTATTCGGTTGATCGAAGCTGTTTCTAATTTAAATATCAAAAAAAGAAAAATAATACAGGTTTACCTTCTTTAATCTTTACAATTAAAAAAAGTAAACAACTAAATACTAAACCCGAAATGAAAGTATTAGCAAATGATGGAATTTCTAAAAGTGGAATTCTAGCCTTAGAAAAAGGTGGATTTGAAGTTATAACTACAAAAGTAGCTCAGGAACAAGTAGCTAATTTTGTTAACGAAAATAATGTAAGCGTAGTTTTAGTGCGTAGTGCAACTAAAGTTCGTAAAGATATTATCGATGCTTGTCCTGGTATCAAAATCATCGGTCGTGGTGGTGTTGGTATGGATAATATCGATGTTGATTATGCTAAAAGCAAAGGAATTCATGTAATCAATACTCCAGCTTCATCTTCAGAATCTGTTGCTGAATTGGTTTTTGGACACTTATTTTCTGGTGTTCGTTTTTTACATGATTCAAACAGAAATATGCCTCTTGAAGGCGATTCAAACTTTGACGGTTTGAAAAAAGCTTACGCAAACGGAACTGAATTAAGAGGAAAAACTTTAGGTATTGTTGGTATTGGTCGTATCGGACAAGCTACTGCAAAAATGGCGCTTGGTTTAGGAATGAAAGTTATTGCTGCTGATAGCTTTATCCCTCAGGTTGATGTAAAAGTTGAGTTTTTTGACGGTCAGTCTATCACAACAACAATCGTTTCTCAATCTTTAGAATCTTTATTTAAAGAAGCTGATTTCATTACATTACACGTTCCTGCTCAGGATGGTTACATCATTGGAGAAAAAGAACTTGCAATTATGAAAGACGGAGTTGGAATCGTAAACTGCGCTCGTGGTGGCGTAATTGATGAAGTAGCTTTAGTAAAAGCTTTAGATTCAGGAAAAGTTGCTTTTGCTGGTTTAGATGTTTTCGAAAGCGAACCAAAACCGGAAATGGCAATCTTAATGCACTCTAAAATTTCATTGACTCCTCACATTGGAGCTGCAACTGGAGAAGCACAAGACAGAATTGGAACAGAATTAGCTTCACAAATTATTACTTTGTTGAGCTAAGGAATTAAAAAATAGATTATCTTTAAAGGGATTTGCTACTGTTTTGTAGTAAATCCCTTTCTTTTTTTATTAATTTTGTTGTATAATTTAAAACTCTTAAATCATGTTTGAACAATTAACTCAATTAGTACAGCAATACGGAGGTGATGCTGTTGTGAACAATACTGCTGTTCCAAATGAACATAATGAAGCAGTTATCAACGAAACAAGTTCTTCAATTTTTTCAGGATTGCAAAAAATCGCTTCAGAAGGCGGAACAGAACAATTAGCAGGTTTATTTAACGGAACGTCATCAATAGACAGTTCAAATCCTGTTGTACAACAAATTACACAACAACTAAGCGGAACTCTGGGCGAAAAATTTGGTTTAAGCGGATCTGCTGCTTCAGGCGTTGCTGCAAGTATGATTCCACAAGTTTTAAATTCATTAGTAAACAAAGCAAAAGATCCAAATGATGGTAGTTTTCAAATTTCAGACATCATCAGTTCAATTGCAGGAAACAGCGGGCAAGCGTCAAACATTATGGACACGATCTCTAAATACGGAATGCAATTTGGCTTAGACCAAAATAACGATGGCAAAGTCGACCTGTCAGATGCTGCTGCCCTGACAAAAAGTGGCGGAATTGGCGGCTTACTTGGAAAATTGTTTGGAAAATCTTAAAAGGCTCTAAGTTTCTGAGATACTAAGATACTAAGACTCTAAGATATTATTAAAAGCTGTTTGTCAATCAAACAGCTTTTTTGTTTTTCAACTAAATCTTAGCATCTTAGTATCTTAGCACCTCAGAACCTTTTCCAACAAACTGTTAAATACAAAATCCCTTTGCTGAATTATTCGTAAATTTATAGTCCAAAAGTGTATTTTATGAAAAAGTGTATTTCCATATTAGTCCTTTTACTTACGATAATTGCATGTTCTACAGCTTCTAAAAATGTTGCCAGTACAGATACGGCAAAAAAAACAGCAAATGATACCGTTAGAATCGCAAATGATTCTTTAGAATATGAAGTAATAATAATTGATAACGGCTTTAGCAATTGGTTGCAAACGAGAGCTTATCCCAGAAATTATCATTCCCTTTCGTATTTAGAAAACAAAAACCGTTTTTATGTAACAGAATGGAATATTCGGGTATCACAGCCGCAACGATACAATCCAAACCTATACGAAATGTCTATAGATTACAGACCAGAGATTCATTATGGATACGAAGTAAATTATCTTATTTACAATTATATGATTTATTTTCAAAATACTTACAAACAAAAGCTTTGGGGTTATGTTCCGTCCAGATAATGTTACTATATTTGTAATCATTACAAATAGCAATGAATAGATTAAAGAAACGTTGGGGAATCACCTCAAATTTACAAGCCATTATTATACTTATCGTTTTTGCCATCACCGGATCGGCATCTGCGTGGTTGTCTAAACCTTTTTGTGTTTGGCTGGGTATTACCAAAGAAGATTTTGGCGGATGGTTTACTTTAATTCGTTTAATAATAATCTTCCCTATTTATCAGGTTTTATTGATTGCAATTGGAGCTCTTTTTGGACAATTCCGCTTCTTTTGGAATTTCGAGAAGAAAATGCTTAAAAATATGGGATTAGGATTTTTATTTAAAGACTAAATTTCCTTTTCTTCTTTTTGAAAATAATAAGTGTAAATCCACGTAAGTGTAAATGACGGAATTACATCTGTAAAAGGAATAATTTCTTCTAAGAAAGTCAAAACACTGGCCACTTTCCCTACTCTTCCTTTGTACATTCTTGTCATTATAAAAGCGGCAATTGGAGCCCAGATCACATCTGAGAATTCACCGATCCACGGAATACTGAACGAAATCATACCTATGCCATCCAATAGCAAACCAATTAAAAGTTTTCTGGTTCTATCCTCCTGTTTCATTACTTTAACTTCCTGCATAATAATTCATTTTAGATTATTCTAAATTAAAAATAATTCAGGTAAGTAGTTTTATTTCTTTATTAAATTTAATTTCTAAATTACCACTTTCCTAATTCTTTTTTGTAATAGCAAATAACGCTCCAAAATCTCCATCCAGCTGAAACCAATTTTGAGACGGAAGATACGCACGCGATACAAATCCGTCAAGATAGAGTGCATTTTTACATCCTAAACTTTTAAAATAATTAGCAAAATCATAGAAATTAACTTCTTTCTTAGATAACACAAAAACCACATTGCCGTTAGGTAAAACACCTACTCCATTTCTAATATTTACATTTTTTGCCCCTTCTTTAAAAGTAGAGTGAATCTGACCATCAATAACTAACATTGGACCCGATTGTGTGGCAAATTCTATTTCTTTATTATTCTTAAACATTTCTGTACGGCAAATTACTGCCACTTTTTTAGTCGTAATAAAAAACACACCATTTGGTTTTAAATAAAAATTTCCCTCCGCATTTGTAGTATCTAAAGAAATTAATTGCTTTTGATTTTCTATATAAAGCCCCTGAGGAGAATGATCAGTTTTATACATTCCTGCATTCATCGCAAAGTCTACTGTAAGATTCTTTTTTGCAGCCCAAAATTTGAGGTTTTCTATGCTGCCAAAACGCTTTCCTTTTTCATCTTTCCAGACTAATTTTAAATCCTGTTTTTTAACATCGACTTTATAAGTAAGAAATAAATCTTCGGGATATTTTTCGGCGCTTACAAAAATTATAGAAAGACCCGCAATAAAAAGGAATAGAAATAATTTTATTTTCATTTTTCAATATTGTTTTATTAAAGATAAACTTAAATTACTTCATAAAATTCTGTTACAACCCATTTTTATATCGGTAGATTCTTTGTTTCTTTGTAGAAATGGTTTCTAAAAATGATACACGCAAAAAACATACATAAATTCTACGATCAGCTTGAAGTTTTAAAAGGAGTTGATTTACATATTAAAAAAGGAGAAATCGTTTCTATTGTTGGTGCATCCGGTGCCGGAAAAACGACTTTGCTGCACATTTTAGGAACACTGGATAAACCTTCAAAATTAAATTCAGAGACCTCTCTAACGATTAATGGAGAAAATATCTTAGGATTAAATGATAAAGCTTTATCAAAATTCAGAAACCTGAATTTAGGATTTATTTTTCAGTTTCATCAGCTTTTACCTGAATTTACAGCTCTTGAGAATGTTTGTATTCCTGCTTATATTGCCGGTAAAAAACCTGCCGAAACAGAAGCTGAAGCTAAAAAACTATTGACTTTTCTGGGATTGTCGCATCGTATCGATCATAAACCAAACGAACTTTCGGGCGGAGAACAACAACGTGTGGCAGTTGCAAGGGCTTTAATCAACAAACCCGACGTAATTTTTGCCGATGAACCATCAGGAAATCTAGATACTCATTCTGCCGAAAACCTGCACCAATTATTTTTTCAGCTTCGTGACGAATTCGGACAGACTTTTGTTATTGTAACGCATAACGAAGAATTAGCCAATATGGCCGACAGAAAACTTGTTATGGTTGATGGTCAAATTAGTAATGCAGAAGTCACCATAGATGAATAAATCAGAACTCAAAGAATTTCTAGACGAAAAAGTCATTCAATACAACAATCAGGATTTTATTGAAAGTGATCCTGTGCAGATTCCGCATCTTTTTACTCAAAAAGAAGATATCGAAATTGCCGGATTTTTGAGCGCGACAATTGCTTGGGGAAATCGTAAAATGATTATCAAAAATTCGCATCAAATGATGGAATTAATGGGCAATACTCCTTATGATTTTGTGATGTCTCATTCTGAAGATGATTTGGCTAATCTTGAAACTTTTGTTCACAGAACATTCAACGGAAAAGACCTTGGCGGTTTTATAAAAGGTTTACAACATATTTACCAAAACCATAACGGACTTGAAGCTGTGTTTGCCAAAAATCAGGAAAAAGACAGTTTGCAGAAAAGCATCAGCGAATTCAAAAAGCTATTTTTCGAAATTGATCACTTACCACGAACTCAAAAACACATTTCAGATCCTCTAAATAATTCCGCAGCCAAAAGAATTAACATGTATTTGCGATGGATGGTGCGCCAAGACACGAAAGGAGTCGATTTAGGAATATGGAAAAGTATTTCTCCATCAGCTTTATCATGTCCGCTTGATGTGCATTCCGGAAATGTTGCACGCAAACTTGGAATCCTTTCGCGAAAGCAAAATGATGCCAAAGCTCTATTAGAATTGGATACCAAATTAAGAGAAATGGATGCTTTAGATCCTGTAAAATATGATTTTGCTTTATTTGGGTTAGGGGTTTTTGAGGGGTTTTAAATTTAATTTTAATGATTATTTTAATTGCTCTAAGTGCAAATATTTCTCATCTACAATAATTTCTTGTGCAGAATCACTTCTCCAACCTTCAGAGTTTAAAAATTTATATATAAAGTCATATTCAATCAATAGCGTTTCGTCTCCTAATTTCGAATTTCTAAGTTCTTCAATAGTCGAATCAGCAACTCCAAAATTATCTGCTATATAATTAGATTTTACACTATACTGATCGTTTTCAACAATAACTTCATAAAAATACTTTTCGTAGTAGGATAATTCTAATTGTCCATTTATAAATTTTGCCAATCTGCCTTCATCACTTGTGGACTGATAATAAGCTAACACGATCACAGTATTCAGATTTTTTGAAATTTGCTTTAAAATTTCATCAAAAAAATATAAGCCAAACTGAAAATCAAACTCAACTTCAACCCAATCTTTGGCTAGGTTTTGTGAAACTATTAATGTTAGATTTTCACCATTAAAAGAATTTTCATCGTGCGGTACGTTATAAAACCACCATTTATTAGTACCAAGCCATATTTCTCTACCAATTGGCAAATATCTCTTCAACTCTCCTACTATAGTTTCAATATCGTTGCACTTAATACTCGTCTGCGAAAATGTTCCCATCTTATTTATGATCTGTTCTTTACTCTCCAAAAATATTCAAAATTCCCAAATAGCTTTTCCTTTTCCAAAACACTTTTAAAACATAAATAACAAGAATCTGAAGCTCTATAAAAACTGAAAATCAATTAATTATACCTCTAAATTATTAGCTGATTCGAAAAAATTAGTGCTCTAACCATGAATTTAACGTACATTTGCACAAAATTTAAAGCAAATGAGCACTTTCGAAAAATTCAATCTTCCAAAATCATTACAAAAAGCTGTTGACGAACTGGGATTTGTTACACCAACCCCTATTCAGGAAAAATCCTTTTCTGTAATCATGTCTGGACGTGATATGATGGGAATTGCACAAACCGGTACCGGTAAAACTTTTGCTTACCTACTGCCACTTTTAAAATTATACAAATTTACAAATACCAATACACCAAAGATTGTTGTACTTGTTCCAACCCGTGAATTAGTCGTTCAGGTTGTTGAAGAAGTAGAAAAACTGACCAAATTCATGTCGGTTAAAACACTAGGTATTTATGGTGGTGTAAATATCAATACACAAAAAAAAGCCGTTTACGAGGGTGTTGACATTTTAGTTGGAACTCCGGGACGTACAATGGATTTGGCACTTGATGCTGTTGTTCGTTTTGATGATACTCAGAAATTAGTTATAGATGAGTTTGATGAAATGCTTAATCTTGGTTTCCGCACGCAATTGACTGCTCTTTTGGCGATGATGAAAACCAAACGTCAAAATATATTATTCTCAGCGACAATGACAGATGAAGTTGATGCTGTTTTGAATGACTTTTTTGATTTTCCGGAAGAAGTTACACTTGCCGCTTCTGGAACTCCATTAGAAAAAATTACACAGATTACGTATAATGTTCCGAACTTTAATACAAAAGTAAATCTGCTGAAACATTTATTGCAAACCGACGAAAGTATGAGTCGCGTTTTGGTTTTTGTGAATAATAAAAAGATTTCTGATATGTTACATACCAGAATCGAAGAAGAATTTGAAGGTCAGTTTGGAGTAATTCACTCTAACAAATCTCAAAATTACCGTTTGAGTACAATGGCAGAATTTCAGGAAGGAAATCTTCGCGGATTAATCACAACTGATATTATGGCGAGAGGTTTGGATATTTCTGATATTACACACGTTATCAACTTCGAACTTCCGGAAGAACCTGAATTATACATGCACAGAATTGGTCGTACGGGTCGTGCAGATGCAACAGGTACAGCAATTAGTTTTGTTACTCCAAGAGAAGAAGAATTTAAAATTGAAACCGAACTTTTAATGAATCAGGAACTTGAAATCACTGATTTCCCTGAAGAAGTTGAAGTCTCTATAAAATTGATTGAACCTGAAAAAGACAGACAACCAATTAAGTTTTTAATGAAAAAAGTAAAACTTGAAGGTGATGGGGCTTTTCACGATAAAGCTAAAAAGAATAAAAAAGTCAACCTCGGCGGACCTTCTAAAACAAAAAAGAAAACCCACGGATCTGTCAATCGAAATATGTTAAAAACGAGAGATAAGAAAAGAAAAGATAAGGATAAATAGTTTTTTTTAAGCTACTAAGCTTCTAGGGTTCTAAGGCGCTAAGTTTTATTCCTCATTATAAAAAAGGCTCAAAGTTTAAGTGTTTACACTTTAAACTTTGAGCCTTTTAATCTTAGAACCTTAGCACCTCAGAACCTTATTTCGTAAAAACCAACCCAACCGGAGAACACAACTCGATTCTTTTTCCAGAATCTGTAATCTTTCCTGTCGTTTTATCTCTTTTAAAAATAATGATATCATTAGTATATTGATGCCCTACTAAAAGGTAATTTCCTGTTGGATCAATTACAAAATCCCTTGGGCCTTTTCCTAAAGTACTTTGTTGTTCAACTAATTCAACTTTTCCATCTTTTAGAATTTTAAATACCGAGATAGAGTTTACATCACCACGATCTGAGGCGTATAGAAACTTTCCGTCAGGCGAAATTTTAATAGCCGCCGCACTTGTTGCACCTTTAAAATCTTTTGGCAGAATACTCGTTTCTGCAATTACTTTAAGGTTTCCGCTTTTATCGTAGCTAAAAGTCGTTAACGAAGCATCTAATTCCTGAACTAAATAAACAAATTTACCGTCTTTACTAAAAGTCAAATGTCTTGGGCCACTTCCTGGTTTAACATCAACACTTCCTTTTAAAGTCAAAATTTCATTTTTAGAATTCGGATTGTATTTATAAATAAACACTTTATCCAATCCTAAATCATTTGATAAAACAAACTTTTTATCTGGAGAAAAAACAACCATATGTACATGCGCCTTTTCCTGACGTGCTGCATTAGGTCCTTTTCCTTCGTGCTGAATCAATTGTTGTACTTCAGAAATACTTCCGTCAGCCTTCTTTTTATAAACCACGATATTTCCGCCGGAATAATTGGCAACAATTACATTTTTATCATCATTAATTAAATGGCAAGGATCAGCTCCCAAAGCATCATTTTTATTCAAAAAAGTTAGTTTTCCGCTTGACGAATCATATCCAAAAGCGCTCACGGTACTTTGCGGTCCGTTTTCATTTACCGCATAAACAAATTTATTATCTCCTGAAACCGATAAGTAACTTGGACTAATCACATTTTCAGAAGAATTTTTCATTTTAAAATCTCCTGTTGCAGCATCAAATTCATAAACATAAATTCCGTTGCTTTGGCAGGTATTAGTATAAGTACCAACTAATAAATTAAATTTAGTCTGAGATTGTACATTTGTGATTGCAAAAGCTGAAAAAAGCAGCATATATAATCTTTTCATAGTTTCTTTTAGTTTTTTAATAAAGGCTAAAATACGCATTAATATCTTTTTGAAACGCCATCTTTATTATAAAAGAAATCACAAAAGTTACATTTTTCATGCTTTTTTTTCAAACCATATAAGTCATACAAGTTCATTTATAGTTTTTCTAATTATTTTTTCTTAGACTTTTACTTTGTTTACTTTCTTATAAAGATTAACTTATAATCTCTTACATGAACTTATATGGTTTAAATAATTTAATTTGTATTTTTGACCAATATCTTCGCGAAAAACAAAACGTAGTGAAGTAAATCGAAGCCAGAATGCATTTTAAACATCCCGAAATTCTATACTTTCTGTTTTTGTTGATTGTTCCAATTTTGGTTCACTTATTTCAATTACGTCGTTTTAAAACTTCTTACTTTACCAATGTTCGCTTTTTAAAAGAACTTGCTGTTCAGACCCGCAAAAGTTCTAAAATCAAAAAACGATTATTGCTGGCTACCCGATTATTATTGCTAATCTGCGCTATTTTAGCTTTTGCCCAGCCATTTTTTGAAGCGAAAGACAGTAAAAATGCCTCCAACGAAATGTATATTATTCTGGATAATTCATTTAGTATGCAGGCAAAAGGTAAAAAAGGTGAATTACTAAAGCGTGCTGTTCAGGAATTATTAGAAAACACTCCCGAAAACGCACAGTTTTCACTTTTAACAAACACCGAAAACTACTGGAACACTGATATTAAATCATCAAAAAGTTCCTTACAAAACCTAAAATACAGCGCAACGCCATTTGAGCTTTCCTCTATTTTAGCAAAAGTAAAAGCACATAAATCTGCTCATAAAAAAGATATTGTAATTATTACAGACGCTGTTGGTCTGGCCGAAAAAGATATCAAAAACATTGATCCCGAAGAAAAGCCTTATTTTATAATTCCGGAAGCCGAGCAAAAAAACAACGTTTCTATTGATAGTGTTTATATCAATCAGACTTTAGAGAATTTTTACGAAATAGGCGTTAGTTTATCAGCATACGACGAAGATTTCAAACCGGTTTCAACTGCTTTATACAATCAGAATAAATTAATTGCCAAAACAATTATCAATTTTGATGCAAAGAAAAAGAAAATCAACTTCACGATTCCAAAAGAAGCTTTTCATGGCTACGTTTCGATTGAAGACAATGGTTTAACTTATGACAATAAATTGTATTTCAGCATTTCTAAAGCTAAAAAAACAAACGTAATTAGCATTGGAGAACCTGAAAAAAGCAATTTCCTATCTAGAATTTACACTTCGGCAGAATTTAATTATAATAATTATTCTCTAAGTTCTTTAGACTATAATGGTCTGGAAAAACAAAACACTATAATATTAAATGAATTAGTTGAGATTCCGCAGGCATTGCAAACTACTTTGAAAGCTTTTGTATCAAAAGGCGGAAATCTAGTGGTAATTCCTTCTGAGAAATCTTCTGTTGCGAACTTAAATACATTTTTAGGAAATCTTGGAAAAATCCAATTCAATAACCTACAAACAGAAAGTAAACTAATTACCAAAATCAACTTTGATCATCCTTTGTTCTCGGGAGTTTTTGAAAATAAAATTACCAATTTCCAATATCCGAAAACCAATGCTTCTTTTGCTGTTTCAAGCCCTTATCCGGCTGTTTTGTCTTATGAAGACCAAAGCGCTTTTGTAACAGCAGTTCAGAGTCAGGTTTCAGGAGTTATTGTTTTTTCAGCACCAATAAACGCTGTAAATTCAAACTTTCAGCAATCGCCTTTAATCGTTCCTTTATTTTATAAAATAGCGCAGAACAATCAAAAAACGGGTGTAAACGCTTTAACAATTGGAAATAATCAGCCTTATTTTGTTGATGTATTATTGACAAAAGATGCGATTTTGGAAGTTAGAGGAAACGAAGATTCGTTTATTCCAATTCAGCAGGTATTAAACAATAAAGTAAAATTAACCTTTAATGATTTTCCTGAAACTGCGGGCAATTATAGTGTTTTTGACAAAAAAGAATGGGTTGAGAATTTAAGTTTTAATTACAAACGAACCGAAAGCGATTTAAGTCAGGTAAATACCAATGTAGTTTCTGATTTTAAAACCGCCGATACGATTTCAACCATTTTTAACACCTTACAAACTGAGCGAACAGACAGTCAGATTTGGAAATGGTTTGTTATCTTTGCACTGTTATTTTTAGCATTAGAAATGGCAATTATAAAATTTGTAAAGTAATTTTTTTAGCCTGTTTGTCATTTCGACGAAGGAGAAATCACACAAGCTGAGAACATACTATGCAGAAAATTGGATGCGATTTCTCCTTCGTCGAAATGACAAAACGGAGATTTTAATACAACACAAATATATCTACATATGAAAGTAATCATCAAAAGCGCCAAAATTATCGACTCCAAAAGTCCGTTTCACAATCAGACCGTTGATCTTTTAATTGCAGATGGTTTAATAGAAAAAATAGGCGTTTCTCTTCCAAATAACGATGCAACAATCGTAAGATTCGATGATCTTCATGTTTCTCAGGGTTGGTTTGACAGTAGTGTTTCACTAGGTGAACCGGGTTATGAAGATAGAGAAACTATTGCAAACGGATTAAACGTTGCAGCAAAAAGCGGTTTTACTGCCATTGCACTTCAGCCTAACTCCTTCCCTGTTATTGACAATCAGGCTCAGGTGAATTTTGTAAAAAACAAAGCAAATGGTTTTGCTACAGAACTTTTCCCAATCGGAGCCTTGACAAAAGCCAGCGAAGGAAAAGATATGGCAGAATTATTTGATATGAAAAATGCTGGGGCAGTTGCCTTTGGAGATTATAACAGAAGTATCGACAATGCCAATTTGCTAAAAATCGCTTTACAATATGTACAGGATTTTGATGGTTTGGTAATTACTTATTCACAAGATCCAAATATCAAAGGAAATGGTGTTGCCAACGAGGGAATTGTTTCTACGAGATTAGGATTAAAAGGAATTCCGAATTTAGCTGAAGAACTGCAAATTTCAAGAAACTTATTTTTATTAGAATATACTGGCGGAAAACTTCATATTCCTACGATTTCAACCGCAAAATCGGTTCAGTTAATTAGAGAAGCTAAAGCTAAAGGTTTAAATGTAACTACAAGCGCTTCTGTACATCATTTAGTTTTAACTGATGAAAAATTAGACGGTTTTGATACTCGTTTTAAAGTTACACCACCATTACGCACAGAAGTTGACAGACAGGCTTTATTAAACGGAATCGCTGACGGAACCATCGATATGATTACTTCAGACCATAATCCGATTGATATTGAATTCAAGAAAATGGAATTTGATACTGCTAAAAACGGAACTATTGGTTTAGAAAGTGCGTTTACTGCTTTATTAACTGTTTTACCGGTAGAAACTGTGGTTGCAAAATTAACTTCGGGGAGAGCTATTTTCGGTCTTGAAAGCGACACAATTGAAGAAGGTGCAAAAGCTAATTTCACTTTGTTTACAACTGAAGGAAAATCGACTTTCACTAAAGAAAATATCCTTTCAAAATCTAAAAATTCCGCTTTTTTAGGAACTGAAATAAAAGGTGCTGTGTACGGAATTTTAAATCAAAATCAACTTGTTACAAAATAATAAAATGAACAATACAATCGAAGAAGGAAAATCAATCGCCATTACCAGTTATATTTTAATTATTGGCGTTTTGATTGCTATGAGCATGAATTCTGAAAACAAAAACAGTTTTGCTTCTTTCCATATCCGTCAGGCTTTAGGTTTATCCTTAACTTTTATTTCTTTCGGAGCCATCATCAGTAATTTTGACAGTTTCTTTATCACTTTCCCAATGTGGATCTGCATCTCTATTTTATGGGTATACGGAATTTTTAGTGCTATTCAGGGACAAACAAGACCTTTACCTTTGGTTGGCGGACTTTTTCAAAAATGGTTTCAAAAAATTGGTTAATTTTTTAAATCCCAATTTTTAAAATTCCAAATTCCAATATCGCAACTTGAAAAGCTTTGTCAAAGTTTGAAACTTTGACAAAGCTCATAACTGAAACTTCAACCCTTTCACATTTCACATTTCACAATTAAAAAAAATGAATCTATCATTAGAATATAAAATACAAGAACCAAAAGTTATTTTAGATAAAAATCCGCTTTTGCTTTTATTACACGGATACGGAAGCAATGAAGAGGATTTATTCTCTTTTGCAACTGAGCTTCCTGATAATTATTATGTAATTTCTGCCAGAGCGCCATACGATTTGCAATATGGAGCTTATGCCTGGTATGCGATTAACTTTGATGCCGATCAGAATAAATTTTCAGATAATGAACAAGCAAAAACTTCTCGTGATGCAATTGCTAATTTTATCGATGAATTGGTTGCTAAATATCCAATCGATGCCAATAATGTTACCTTGATTGGTTTCAGTCAGGGATCTATTTTGAGTTATTCTGTTGCACTTTCTTATCCAGAAAAAGTACAACGAGTAGTTGCAATGAGCGGTTATTTTAATGACGAAATCATTAAGGAAGGTTTTGCAAATAACGACTTTAAAGATTTAAAAATATTTGCTTCACACGGAACTGTAGATCAGGTTATTCCAATTGACTGGGCAAGAAAAACTCCTGCAATTTTAGAAAAACTAAATATTCCGGCAACGTACAAAGAATATCCGGTTGGTCACGGTGTTGCGCCACAAAATTTCTTTGATTTTAAGAATTGGCTGGCTTTGTAATTTCACTTACGAAATTTTAAAGAAAGAAAAAACTTACTTTAGTCATTGTTTTTTAAATACAATATTGTATTTTAGTATAATAAATCAAAACAGGTTTATTTTAAATAATCAGAATAATTAAATACCCCAAAGTTTCCTTTTACGGAAACTTTGGGGTATTTTTGCAATATCAAGACATGATGAAAAAACTTTTCGACATAATATTCTTAGAGGATGCTTTCGACTTTCTAAAAATATTAGATTCAAAACATTCAGAAAAAATAATTTACAACATCAGAAAATCACAAAGTAAAAATGATTCTCAACTTTTTAAAAAACTAAATGATGAAATATGGGAATTCAGAACTTTATATAAAGGAAATCAATACAGATTATTAGCATTCTGGGACAAACGAAATTCACAAAACACTCTTGTTATATCCACTCATGGATTTATAAAAAAGCAAAGTAAGGTTCCAGATAAAGAAATAGATAGAGCTACTAAAATTAGATTAAATTATTTTGAGGATAAAGATTAAAAATCAAAATTATAGATAAATGAAAAAATATACTTTAAACGAAGTAACTGATGAAATTGTTGGGAAATTAGGAACTCCAAATAGAGATCGATTTGAATATGATTTGCAAATGGATTTGATAGGAAGTGCAATTAAAGAAACCCGAAAAGAACGTCGTTTAACTCAAGAAGAATTAGGACGACTTGTAGGTGTCCAAAAAGCACAAATTTCGAAACTTGAAAATAACGCGGGAAATATATCTTTAGAGACACTTATTAAAATTTTCACAGCTTTAAAAGCTAAAGTTAAATTTCAAATTGAATTAACTGATTTAAATATTAGTCTAGACAAATAATATTTGAGGAGTAAATTACAGCTAAAAAAAAAGTCGCAGTTCTAAAATTAAAAACTACGACTTTTATAATAGTATAAACTCTATTGTCCAGTATAAAGAATCTTACCCGCTTTTTTCAAAACATATCCTTTCCAGGGAATTAACTGCCAATCGCCATTAACCCACGAATCTCCTTCAGATTTTCTTTCTAAAATGATTGATTCTTTTTGAGTATCTAAAAAAAGTTCTGCTTTATTTCCATCAAAAATTACGAATGAAGCAGTAGTATAGGTTTTTCCGTCATCGTAATGAGACAATTTTGTCCCTTCAAAAACACGGATGCATTCTTTTTTTAATGTAGACCACGTGTAACCGGCAGAACCTTTACAACCGTGAGCATCAGAATCTGCTCCTACAATATGTTCTTTTTGCGGTTCCTTTGCAGGTACTTTTTCCTGCGAAACTTTTTTTGCGCAAGAAAATGCAGCAGTTGCGATAATTGCGAATAAAAACATCTTTTTCATAATCCTGTAGTTTTAAATTAAGCAAAAAAAAAATAGGATTAAAAAATCCTATTTTTGATATAACCAAGTTTGATTTACTTCAAATGTAATACTTTCATCCATATCAACAAAGTATTTTAACAAGACTTCTCCCCACAATTCACCGTTACTGTAATCTGCAATGATCCATCTGTGATTTAATATTTTTACTTTATTGATAACAAACTTCTTTCCGTCGATCATATCCTGTCCTGTATAAGGATTTCCTTTTGGATTTGAATTCAGGTCTAATAATTTTTCTGTTACAGCGGGAATAAGTTTTTCGTATAAAATTACTTTTCCACCAGAAGCACTATTATCAAAGTAATTTTGTGCATTTTCATTGTGCTCCAGAGAAAAATAATCGGCTTCTGCCAGTTTTCCTGAAACCAGATTAATACTGTCTCTTAATTTCTTAGTGGTTTTCTCATATCTTTCTTCTCCAAATTTTACCTCACGGCTATAAAACATGTAGGTAAAAACATTCATTAATATCGCAAGGATAAAAAGATAAAGCATTAAGGATTTTTTCATTTCTGAGGTATAATTAAATTGTAATTTCTAAATTGTCATAAGCCAGGAAAACATTCTCCGGAAGTTGTTTCTGAACTTCTTCGTGAAAGCCTAAAACATGGCTAATGTGCGTTAAGTAAGCTTTCTCAGGTTTTACCAAATTGATAAAATCAAGTGCTTCTTGTAAGTTAAAATGAGTATCATGTGGTTCAACACGCAACGCATTTACCACTAAAACTTTTAAGCCTTTAAGTTTCTCAACTTCTACTGGGTCAATTGTTTTCACATCTGTTAAATAAGCAAAATCATCAATGCGATAACCAAAAACCTGCAAATCGCCATGCATTACGTTTATTGGAATCGCCATTTTATCGCCAACCGTAATAGGGTGATTGTTTACAACCTCGATTGTTTTTACACTTGGTGCTCCCGGATATTTATTCACAGTCTCGAAAACATATTCAAAACGACGTCTTAAATTATCAATTACGCGTTGGTGCGCATAAACGGGAATTTCGCCTTGTCGAAAGTTAAACGGACGAATATCATCAAGACCTGCAGTATGGTCTGAATGTTCGTGGGTAAACAATATAGCATCGAGTTTACGGCAGCCGCAGGAAAGCATTTGCTGTCTGAAATCCGGACCGCAATCAATAACATAAGAATGTTCGTCCCATGTTATCCAGATGGATACACGGAGCCTTTTATCCTTAGCATCAGTGCTTTTACAAACGGGATGATCAACCCCGATAATCGGGATACCTTGAGAAGTACCAGTACCTAAAAAATAGACCTTCAATTGAACTTAATTTTTTTACAAAAATAGGATTATTTCTCTTTCATTAGAACCCTAATTTACTAACTTTGTAACAAATCTATTTAAAATAAAATGGGTACAGAAATAAAACTCAAAGGTGACAAGGTCATCGAACAAATTCCTTCCATAAAAGACAAAGCGTTACGCATCAATTTAAACGAGAATATCTACGGAACATTTGCTGAAATTGGCGCTGGGCAAGAGACAGTTAGACATTTTTTCAGATCCGGAGGTTCATCGGGAACAATTGCAAAAGCGATGTCTGCGTACGATAAAGATTTTAGTGATGCGGTCTATGGAACTGAAAAAGATGGACGATATGTTACCGAAGAGCGATTAAAAAAAATGCTGACTCTCGAAGGGCAGATTATTGAAGAAAGATTAAGTCGAGAGAAACATCCTACGAAACTTTTTTTTAGCTACGCAAACACAGTTGCAACTATAGATTTTGCAAAACAATTTAAAGGCCACGGCTGGGTCGGAATCCGATACCAAATTGAACCAGACGAAGCTTACAACGAAATTATCCTTCATATTCGTTTTAAAGAAACTGACGCGAGATTACAACAGGAAACACTTGGAATCCTGGGAGTAAATTTAATTTACGGCGCGTTTTACAAATACAATGACCCTAAACGCTTACTGCGTTATTTATACGACCACTTAGACAAAGATCAATTAGAGATCGATACTATTAACTTTTCAGGACCACGTTTTGCTGATGTTGATAATCGTTTGATGAGCTTGCAGTTGGTTAAAAACGGAATGACCGATGCCGTAATGTTTAATCCTGAAGGAAAGAACGTTTTACCGGCGGCTGTTTTATACAAAAAAAACCTTCTTGCTTTTAGAGGAAGTTTTCGTCCGGTTACGAATGTAAATCTTGACATGTATGAGAAATCATTAAAGATGTTTCTGGAAGAAAACAAGGTCGAAAAAGACAATACACTAGTTGTTTTTGAAATTACACTTTCGAACTTACGTTCTGATGGTGAAATTGATGAGCGTGATTTTATGGACAGAGCCGAATTACTTTGTTCATTAGGTCAGACTGTTATGATTTCGAATTTCCAGGAATATTATAAAGTTGTTGAATATTTCTCTAATTATACCAAAGCCAGAATGGGATTGGCAATGGGTGTAAATAACCTGGTTGACATATTTGATGAGAAATACTACCGTCATTTAAGTGGAGGTATTCTTGAAGCTTTTGGAAAATTATTCTACCGCGACATGAAGGTATTCTTATACCCAATGTTAGGTGATAATGGAGAAATTATAACTTCAGATAACTTGAAAGTTCATCCTAGAATGAAAGAATTATACAAATTCTTTAAATTCAACGGAAAAGTGGTTGACATTAAGGATTACAACCCGGATATATTAAACGTATTCTCTCGCGAAGTATTAAAAATGATTGGTCAGGGTAAAACGGGCTGGGAACCAATGCTTCCATCCGGAGTTGCAGAAATTATAAAAGAACACCACTTATTTGGATATCATCCTAAGAAAGAATTAGAACAAAATTCATAAAAAAAAGTCCCAATAAAATGGGACTTTTTTTTGTTTAAAGTTTTTCTTGTTTCAGGTTTCAGGTTGCTTGCTTGACGTTTAGTTTTAACGCAAAGTACGCTAAGGTTTTTTATTGTTTAAGCTTAAAAAAAGCAAAGTTCGCAAAGCTTTATATTAATCTAGCTTTGCGAACTTTGCGGTTAAATTATAGCCAAAGTTTGTAATAACTTGAAACCTGAAACAAGAAAAACCTGAAACAAAGATTACTTCAAAATCTGATCTGCGTGTTCTTTTGTTTTTACTTTTTCTATTACTTCTTCGATGATTCCTTTTTCATCAATTACGAAAGTAGTTCTGTGGATTCCGTCATATTCTCTTCCCATGAATTTCTTTGGCCCCCAAACGCCAAAAGCATTGATTACCGATTTATCTTCGTCTGCTAATAACGGAAAAGGCAATTCATATTTCTCTTTAAATTTTATCTGTGCTTTCTGGCTATCGGCACTTACTCCTAAAAGTTCATAATTATTTGCCTGAAAACGATGAAAATTATCTCTTAAATCGCAAGCTTCTGCTGTACAACCAGGCGTACTTGCTTTTGGATAAAAGAAAACTACTAATTTTTTTCCTGCGTAATCTGCCAGTTTATGTGTTTTTCCGTCCTGATCTACTCCAGAGAAATTTGGTGCTTTGTCACCTGCTTTTAATGTTGTCATTTATTTGATTTTTGGATTGTTAGACTTCTTAGATCTTTAAACTTAATTAGATTATAAATAAAAATAACTCATAATTTTTTCTGCCCCAGATTGCAGTGAAAACCCCGGAATTATGGCAGTTTACATTTTTTGTATTTAAAAAGCGACCCCCGACGCTTCGGGATAAGCTCTTTTAAATACTTAAAAATGTTACTGACTTAATGAGGAGTTGAAACGGAAAGCTGGATTAGGCACATCATTAAAATTATTACTATTTTTACGGGATTAAAATTACGGAAATGAATAAAGAAGCTCGCGTACAATTTGTTATAAATACGTTAAAAGAACTCTATCCTACTATACCTGTCCCACTTGATCATAAGGATCCTTATACTTTATTAATTGCTGTTTTGCTTTCGGCGCAATGTACCGATGTTCGCGTGAATCAAATTACACCTTTATTGTTTGCAAAGGCTGATAATCCGTATGATATGGTTAAAATGTCGGTGGAAGAAATTAAAGAAATCATTCGTCCGTGTGGATTGTCTCCGATGAAATCGAAAGGAATTCATGGCTTATCGCATATATTGATTGACAAACATAACGGAGAAGTTCCGCAGAGTTTTGAAGCGCTTGAAGAATTACCGGCTGTTGGACACAAAACGGCAAGTGTTGTAATGTCTCAGGCATTTGGCGTTCCGGCTTTTCCTGTTGATACTCATATTCATCGATTAATGTACCGATGGAATCTTTCGAATGGAAAAAATGTTGTGCAAACCGAAAAAGATGCTAAACGTTTGTTTCCGAAAGAAATATGGAATGATTTACATTTACAGATTATCTGGTACGGTCGTGAATATTCGCCTGCGCGTGGCTGGAGTCTGGAAAAAGATATTATTACCCGAACTGTGGGCAAAAAATCGATTATTGATGAAATGACGGCTTTGGAAATCATAAAAACAAAGGCACAAAGATCATAATCTTTGCGCCTTAACTTTGTTCCTTTGCAACTTTGTACCTTTGCAACTTTTAAACCAACCTACATACTAGCTTTTAAAGCATTGTACTCAGGTGTCATATCAAGTGATCTGTATACTCCTAAAAGTGTTTTTGTTACGTCTTCGTTTTTAGGTTCGATCGTAAGTGCTTTCTTTAGGTACGGAATGGCACTTCTGCTCAATTCATCTTTCTTTGCACTCAATTTATCGTATTCCTGCATTTCTTTTGGAGTCGTTCCCAGAGTTGATATCTGATCAGCTAATTCCTTTTTTAATTGTAGTTTTAAATAAGCAAGATTAATATAGGCATCGATATAATTAGGGTTTAATTCTAAAACATAGTTATAAGTTGCCTCTGCTTTTACAAAATCTTTTCTTTCCAGATAAGAATATGCCAAATTGTTATTTACGTCAATCTTTTTTGAAGGAACAGATTCTGTTCTTGGTTTTTCGTAAAGACCTTCCTGAATAGCTGATTCTCTCGCTTTTGGCGAAATAAAAGCATCTTCTTCCTTTGTTTTCTTATTGGTAGCGTAATAAATAACTGCTTTTCCTGAATAGTTCTTTTTCTTTAATTCTTCATAATATTTCACTGCCGATGCATAGTCTCTGGCATTAATCGATGAAGAAGCAGCATTTAATAGATTTAAAGTATCTTTTTTGTCGAACAAATATACTTTATAACTCTTATCGGCACTTTCCTTGAATTTTCCGGCTTTAAAATCATCCATTGCACCATTTACAAGTTTAGATTTTAAATCTTTTAATGCCATACTTGCTTTTACGGTGTATTTGAATTTCCCGGATTCGTTTTCGTATAAAAACACATCCTGATACGCTTCTGATGCCAGTGTAAAGTTATTGGCTGCATCAACATTTTTGGTAGCTAAATCTTTAAGTACATTTCCTTTTAAGAAATAAAAATCGGATTTATCTTCATCGGGTGCATTAAGAATCAAATACTCTGTTTTCTTTAATATTGCCAATGCCTCGTCAGAGTTTCCTTTTTCAAAAAGGGTCTGCGCTTCTTTTATTTGTGCTTTCTGGGCAAAAACACCCACGTTTATCAATAATATTGATAAAAACATAAATTTTATTTTCATGTGGTTTAGTTTGATGGTTAAGGTAGATTTTGGACTCTTCTTTGCGCAATTTTGAAAATGTGGTTTATTCAACAGAATTGCGCTTTTAATACCCTCATTTTATGGGATATAAAAATTATCAAACTAAAAATTAAATAGTGTAGTTTTTTCTCATATTAAATATTTTAGGGGTTATGGTTTTTTCTTTATTTACAAAAAATATATTTTTTAACAGTATTTACACTATAAATACTCCAATTGTTCTAAATTTTATACAAACAATATATTTTTTTATCTAAAATAGAATTAAAAACTGAATACACAATAAAATACTAATATTTTTTTATTAGAAGGTTAACATTTAGATAAAGTGGTTTTCTAATGCTCTATAATACAGCATTAGATTATTGACATAAAAAAAACTCACTATCTGTATTTAAATACAAATAGTGAGCTTTCAACCAAAACGACCATTTGGTTTTCTTTTGAAACATCCGGCCAAAAGAAGCGGGCTGTCTAATTAGCTATTATTTCGAAACTTTTATCCTCAATTTTCACAATCGTTAAGGCTTGTGAATAATTTAATAAAAAAGAAATTACTTCTTTTTTTGGTTTCAAGTCTTTTGAAGCTAATGCTTTCTTAGAGTAAATTTTTGCCATTTATAAATTAAGTTTATACTTAGTATAACGGCTTAATATTCAAAATAGTATTAGTTGGTTAAAATAATTTGATGTTTGTCAATTATTTTTCTCAAATTCATAAGTGCATAGCGCATTCTACCTAACGCTGTATTGATGCTAACGTCTGTAAGTTCAGAGATTTCCTTGAAACTCATATCCTGATACATACGCATTAATAATACTTCTTTTTGATCATCAGGAAGTTCTTCTATTAACTTTTTTAAGTCAACTTCTACCTGATCGGCGATCATTTTGCTTTCTATTGTAAGGGAATCATCAGACATTATAGAGAATATCGAAAATTCTTCTGTTTCTCTATACATTGGCATTTTTTTGGTTTTGCGAAAGTGATCTACAATTAAATTATGAGAAATACGCATTACCCAAGGCAAAAACTTGCCCTCTTCATTATATGAATTGCTTTTAAGAGTTTTTATTACTTTAATAAAAGTGTCTTGAAAAATATCGTTTGAAATATCTCTATCAGCAATCTTAGAATATATAAAACCATATATCTTAGATTCATGCCTTTTTATTAATGTAGAAAGTGCAACCTCGTTGCCTTCAACATAATTTTTTACTAATAGAGCGTCTGGAATATGCAGATCAGCCATAATACTACTTTTTTAGTTTTTTATAATTTGGAGTAATTTTCTAAAAAGTAATTTTATTGTATAGGCGTCTCTTTTTTTAGTATGTTAATATGTGGTCAAATTTAACAAATAATTATTTTAAAAAGCAAATTAAATGAAGAATAATTGACAACAAAAACTTAATAATAATACGTAATAGCTAATTTTAATCGACAAACGGTGTTAAAACAGTAAAAGTCTTAAATTATTTCAAGTTAAAAAAAAGACATAAATAACTTACAATTAAATACTTACGTCTTTTTTTTTACTTTTATTCTTTATTGATAAACTCTTACATAATCGATGTAATATTTTTGCGGTAATATGGTGTCATCTACTTCAGGGCCACCAAAATTCCCTCCAATTGCCAAATTTACAATGATATAGAATGGTTTATTAAAAGGCCAGGTATCGTCATTTTTATCTTCGGGATTGAATGTGTATACTAAAGTAGTATCTACAAAAAAGTCAATTTTGTCTTTATTCCACTCTATTGCGTAAACGTGATATCCTTCTTCAATATTAGGAAAAGGAGTTCTTTTTGTATTGATTGTATTTCCGTGGCTGTCTTGTGTATGTAAGGTAGTGTAAACCATGTGAGGATCTCTTCCTATATATTCAAGAATATCTATTTCGCCTGTTTTTGGCCATTTCACCTCATCGATATTGGCACCTAACATCCAGAATGCGGGCCATAAACCGTGCCCAACTGGCAATTTTGCTCTGGCTTCAATGCGTCCATAAAGGAATTCTTTTTTGCCTTTTGTGGTAATCTTGGTCGAAGTATACTTTGCTCCTTCTTTTCGTCCTTCAATAACCAGATTACCCTCTTTAAATTCATGGTTCGTTTTTGTATAAATTTGTCTTTCATTATTACCAAAGCCACAAAGTGCAGGACAGCCGTCTCCAACTTCAAAATTCCAGTCTTTTTCGTTTAGTTCTTTTTTATTAAAATTTTCTTCCCAGATGAGTTTCCTTTTTGTTTCCTGGGCATAACAAAAACTGCTAATTAATAGCATTACTAATACCTTTTTCATTGTTCTTTTTTAAAATTACAAAAAATTGAGAAGGCCAGCCTCAACTGACCTTCTCCCTTCATTCTTACTAATTAATTAACAATCTTATTGATATACTTTTACGTAATCAATCTCCATAGAAGACTGCGTGAAAGCCGGATCAATAACTCCTCCGAAATTACCTCCCATTGCTACATTCAATATTAGAAAGAAGTCTTTGTTGAAAGGTAAAGTTGCATCATTAGGAACGGAATGAATTAACTCGTCATCTACATAAATTTTTACCGATTCCGGACTCCAGATGGTTTTATAGATATGGAACTCTGTTGAAACATTTGCAATTGTTTTAGAACCTGTATTGGCATCTCCGCCTGAATGTCCTGGATAATGCAATGTACCATGAATTACGTTTTGTTGATTTCCAACATGTTCCATAATATCAAGTTCTCCACAGGCTGGCCATGCATTTGTCGCATAATTAGCACCAAGCATCCAGATTGCTGGCCATGTTCCTCCACCGATTGGTAATTTGGCGCGAACCTCAACTTTTCCGTAAGTAAAGGCAAATTTCCCTTCTGATTTAAGTCGCGCAGAAGAATAATCAGATCCTCCTGATGCTTCTTTTTTGGCTGTGATTTTTAACGAACCTCCTTGTACAATAACGTTTGTAGCAGAGTTGGTGTAGTTTTGTTTTTCATTATTACCAAAACCACCGTTCCCAAGATCATAGCCCCATTTAGCCGAATCCGGAGCACCATCTGTATTAAATTCATCTGACCAAACTAAATTGGTATAATCTGCCGGTGGGTTTTGAGTTGGTTTTGTAGTGGTAAAAGTATGGTACCAAGCCAAAGAAGAATTTCCTCCCATTACCGCTCTTACCACCATTCTGTTTGCTGTAATCGACAGAATCTCGTAAGAACTTTGTCCGATATAATACCCCATAAATCCGTCATTAGAGAAGTTCATCATTGTACCTCTTGTTTGTGTAGCGTGATCCGGGTTTTTCGTAACAACTGATTCTGAAGGGCTTAACGAAACAATTTTAACTCCACTGGCATCATATGGTACACATGTGTCTTCAGTTAAAGTTGCTCCCGCAACACTTGCAAAATCTTTATTGAAGAAGGTAGCTCCGCCATTGTCTAACTGAAATTTAAGCTGACCTCCATCCAAAGAGAATGTCAATACATTTTCGTATAAACAGCTGCTTGTTGGCGAAGCTGCTTTTTCGAATGGTGCTGCTGCATAATAATTTCCGTAGTAATTTTTAGTCGCATCGCCATCATTTTGACCAACGCCTAAATGTCCTGCTTCAGATGCTGACCAATACCATTTTTTAGAAGCACCGCCTGTTAAGAATTGTACAGCCTCGTCATCATTAAAATCACTTTTAACTGTTACTTCTGTGGTTGTAGTGGCAGTTACCCCGCCTCTTCCTGAAGCAATTACAGTTATAGTATAGGTATTGATTCCGTTTTTAGTGAATCGTTTGGTAATTGTTCCGTTTGGTGCATTATCAGATGTTCCGTCGCTATAAACGTATTTATAGGATATAGCGTGGTCTGCTTTTGCAGTAAACTTTACAGTTCCGGAGCCATCTCCGTTTGGATCGGCAGTTGTTTTACCAACAACCTCAGCAGTAACCTGAAGATTGGCTGGTGAATCTATTGATCCGAAAGTAAAATCGTCTTTCTGACAACCCGTCATCAAGAGAATCGTAAATAAGGATACTATTTTTATGATTATTTTTTTGCTCATGATTTCTTGTTTTAATTGGATTGTTTTATGTCGTCAAAATAATAGGTTTTCCCTGTGCCGTTAACTCCAAAGTCGAAGAACACTACAACTCGCTGAAATTTATTTGCTGTGGTTGCTCCATCAAAATCAAACGTTAGTTCTTCCCATCCGTTTGCCACTGTTGTTGTTGCATCTACCTCTTTATTTATTGAACTATCTGACAGATTTTCGAATTTCATTTTTACAATAATTCCTGCTTGTGGCGACCATACTTTCATTTTCATCTTTTTTAGAGCAGAAAAATTCAATGGGTCAGCCAAATCGATAAATGATCCTGCCCAAGTTTCAGCACCGGTTCCTTTTGTCAATGCTCCCACTTTTTCAGAAGTATTAATTCCTGTTTTATCCGGATTTGCTACTAAAACCGTATTGGCTCCTCCAAAATTTGAGAATGTATAAGTCAATGTTGAAGATTCGAAAGTCAAAGGTGTTTTTACGGTTTCAACGCCTGCAGTCAATTGAATATCATCATAATAATAATCTACTCCAGTTCCGTTGTTTCCAAAATCAAAAAACAATACTACTCTTTGGTAATTATTAGCATTATCAACCGCTGAGAAATCAAACGTTAATTCTTCCCAATCGTTGGCAACTGTATTGGTTACATCAACTTCTGTATTAATATCAGGATTGGATAAGTTTTCTAATTTCATTTTAACCGTAATTCCTGCTTTTGGCGACCAGGCTTTTATTTTGATTTTTTTCAAAGTCGAAAAATCAATTGGTTCTCCTAATTCTAAGAATGAACCTGCCCAAACCTCAGCACCGGCACTTTTAGTTAGTTTAGCTACTTTTCCACTTGGATTTTTTTCACCTACAGCCGGATTATCCGCTACAACTGTATTGGCTCCTCCAAAGTTTGTAAAGGCATAATTAAGTGTAGTAGATTCGAAATCTACAGGCAATAGAAGTGGATTAGAGATCGTAATCGTTTCTTCATGCGTTACGCTGGCTACACCACCACTAAAGGCAATTACTTTTACTTTGTATTCTCCTACACTAGCGTAGGTATGTTTAATGGTTTCTCCTTCCATAAAACTCACCGGAGTTTCATCTTCAGTTTCTCCAAAATATACCTGAAAGAAGGTTTCTAAATTTGCTTTTGCCGAAACTGAAACAGATAAATTCTCGCCCGTTACGTGAGCCAGATTAACCACTAAATTGGTTGGAGCTAAGAACGAAACGGTTACCTGCTGATCCACTTCAGTAGTTTTTCCGGTAACACCCATTGCAATAATTTTCGCTTTGTAAACTCCTTCTTTATACGTGTGGGTTACTGTACTTCCTGCCGGAATAAAATCTGAATCGGGACTGCCATCACCAAATTTTATTTTGTACTGTGTAACGCCATCACCTTTTGGTATAAAAGTTACTTTTCCGGTATTATCCTGTGTAACTGTTGTCAATGCCGAAATATTGGCTGGTGCTGTTACGCTATCCAAATCAACATCCAGATTATCGCTTGCGCAGGCTGTCAGCAAGGCCAAAACGAAAAGATTTATAATTATATATATTTTTTTCATAACGTATGTTTTTTAGTATCCAGGATTTTGTTGCCAGTTTCCGTTTGCAAATTGAATCTCTTCAATTGGCAGTGGAAACAATTCGTTTTTATCAGCTTTAAAGCCAGGAATTTTTCCAACAGCTTGTCCAGTTCTTACCAAATCAAAGAAACGATGTCCTTCTCCAAAAAGCTCTACTCTTCTTTCTGCATAAATAAAATCAGTTAATGCTGCTCCGGAAGCTGAAATATCATGATTATTGTCTCCAAAAGCACGTCTTCTAACTTCATTTAAATAGGTTTTTGCTTTTGCATCGTCAATTCCGCCTCTATTGTAAGCTTCGGCTGCCATTAACAAAACATCGGCATAACGAATTGCTCTGTAGTTATTCGGATTTGTTAAATTCAAATCTCCCGCAGCGTTTTCACTTCTTTTTCTTGGAAGATATTTTCTGTTAAAATAACCTGTATCTTCATTTCCTTTTCCGTAGCTCACTCCTTTTCCGCCATCGTATGAAGCGTTTGCAGCAGCAAATGCCGCGATATCTAAAATAGCAACGTCTTTACGTTTGTCTCCGGCTTCAAAAGCATCTGCGCTTTCTTTTGTTGGAATATTAAAACTAAATCCTGAAGAAAATAATGGGCCTGAAAAATTTCTAACACCGCTAAAACCTACGGCTACGTTTCCTTCACTACATTGCAAACAGCCAAATCCTGCTCCTTCTACATCCGTATACTGAACTTCAAAAACAGATTCGCTTCCGTTTTCTCCTTCCATTTCAAACATCGAATTATAATCTGTTACCAAACTGTATTTCCCTGAAGTGATTACGCCGTCAAGAGCTGTTGCAGCTTGGGCAAATTTATTTTCATACAAATACGCTTTTCCAAGTAATGCTAAGGCTGCACCTTTTGTAACACGTCCTTTTTGAGAAGCAATTGGAGATAAATTAGCAGCTGCAAAAGTTAAATCAGCTTCGATTGAAGCAAAAACTTCTTCTTTTGAGGAACGCGGTACTGTCTTTTCATCTCCAATTTTAAACCTGGCATCGCCTTTCATCGGTATACCACCAAACCACTTTACTAACTCAAACTGGTAGTATGCTCTAAGAAATCTTGCCTCGGCTATAATTTGTGTTTTCTCTGGAAAATCTGTTTTATCTTTAAATTCCAGAATATAATTGGCTCTTTGAACTCCTGCAAACATCCAGTTCCATACATCTCTAAGATTGCTGTTTACCGGTGTGTGAATCATGTCGTCTATTTGCTGAAAACCAATTACGTCTGTTGGGCTTTCTCCTCCGCATAATGTATTATCTGAAGCAATTTCGCCCAATAAAACATTTACGTAAGAGGACTGCAGCAAATCGTAAGCCGCAACTAATGCCTGATCGTAATCTTCTTTTGAATTAAAATAGTTTTCAGAATCGATAGAATATTCTGGTTTAGGATCTACAAACTCATCCGAACATGAAATACATAGGCTCGAAAACAGAGTTAGTGTTATAACGGTTGTATATAAATATTTTTTCATTTTAACTGAAATTAAAAATTAAGGTTAAGTCCCATTAAATAGGTTCTCGGGATTGGATAAAAACCGTAATCGATACCTGAACCAATTGGAGATTGAGAAACATTATCACGATTTTGCGGACCAAATGAAGCGCCAGGATCAAAACCTTTATACTTTGTAAAAGTGTACAAATTGTTTACTCCTACATACAGTCTTAATTTTGTTATTCCTGCTCTTTGAGAAACGTTTGGATTAACGGTATATCCTAACTGAACATTCTGAATTCTGATATAAGAAGCATCTTCTACAAAATAATCAGAGAAAACATTGTTTGCTGTTGCGCCTGTTGTTACTCTAGGTGTAGAATTAGTAGATCCCTCGCCTGTCCATCTGTCTAAAACATAATTTAAACGATTGGCATCAGAAAGTGTTCTTTCGTAATTACGCACCATGTCATTACCTACAGAAGCAAATGTATAGGCTGCAAAATCAAGGTTTTTATAGTTTAACTGAATATTGAAACCCATTGTAGCATCTGCAATCGGATCTCCAATATCGGTTTTATCTTTAGTATCGATTACGCCATCACCATTAACATCAACATAACGTAGATCGCCGGGAGCTGCATTTGCTCCTAAAGCCAATTGAGACGGGTGTGCATCAACTTCTGCCTGATTCTGGAAAACGCCATCTGTTTTATATCCGTAAAAATAGCCCATTGGTTTTCCTACTTCCATACGGGATGGTGCCGGTTGCCCTACACCAAATGCGCCGCCTTCTATAAATCCTGTACCGTTATTTACTTGCTGAACTTCATTTTTAAGGAAAGTAACATTGTAACCGATACTCATATTAAAAGAGTCTGAGAATTTTTCTTTATAATCAATTGCGAATTCAAAACCTGAATTTTTAACCGATCCTGCATTTAATGTTGGCGCGCTTGCACCCGGAGCTCCTGTACCATTAATTCCTGAAACCGGGATATTAGGTACTAATAAATCTTTTCTAACGTCGCTAAAATAATCTGCTACGATGTATACTTTGTCGTTTAGGATTTTCATATCCAGACCCACGTCAAATTTCTTTGCTTCTTCCCATTTTAAATCTGGATTCGGAACTTGACCTGTAGCACTTCCGTTTACGATTGTTCCATCAAAAACATAAGTTGCTTCACCATTTAAAAGTCCTAAATAGCCATAGTTTGGAATCTGGTCATTTCCTAACATTCCGTAACTAGCTCTTAATTTCAGGAAGTTAATTAGTTTTGGTTCTCCAAAAAAGTCTTCTTTAGAAATAATCCATCCACCGGTAACCGATGAAAAGTATCCAACTTTATTTCCTGGTCCAAATTTGGTCGAAGAATCACGACGGGTCATTCCTGATAACAAATATTTCTCTTTATAATCGTACTGAAGTCTTGCATAATACGACAATCTTCTTTGATCGTAATTATAAGAAGTATTGGTAAGTGTTTCTGAAATTCCTTTTGTTAATGCGATATCTGCAAATTCCCATGAATTGTTTGGTACATCAAAACCAGTTGCAGTAAGTCCGTTACCCCATTCTTTAAAAATAGTGGTACCAATAGTTCCTGTAATGTTGTGCGCATCGGCAATTTTTGTTGTGTAAGTTCCAAAAAGGTCAAATGAATAATTATTATCATTTACAGCTCCCTGAGTTACAGAACTTCTTTGTACATCAAATACTTTTCCGCCATAGCTTATTTGTTTCGCAAATGTTTTTGATTCGCTGTTTGATGTATTAAAACCAATAGCACTTGTTAAGGTAAATCCTTTGAAGATTTTATAATCTAATCCAAAATTTCCGTTGATTTTTTTATAATTATAATCGTTGTAGGTATTTTCAATTTGTGCCAATGGATTAATAATTTCGTTTCCTAATCCGGTAGTATTTGGTACAAGAGAATAAGTTCCATCTTCATTGTACGGATTTAAAGTTGCAGGAACGTTTAAGGCATTAAACAATACAGATCCCAGACCATTTTCATTTAATGTTTTTCTGGTGTAATAGGTGTAAATAACATTTGTTCTTAATTTAAATTTAGAACTAAGTTCTGCTCCTAAACTTAATCTTGCGGTGTTTCTTAAATATCCTGATTTATCACCGCCTACAATTCCTTCCTGATCTAAATGCGATCCGCTGACAGCGTAGGTAATTTTATCTGATCCTCCGGAAATAGTTAAATCATTATTAATAATTGGTGCTCCTTTCTGGAAAACTTCATCCTGCCAGTTGGTACCTTTTCCTAATCCGCTTACGTTTGGATATGGAAGCGGTTTTCCGCCATTGGCATAACTTTCATTTAATAAAAGTGCATATTCTGTAGCGTTTAAAGTAGGTAGTTTTCTGGATGTCTCCTGAAATCCTGCATAGCTGTTAAAAGAAACTTTGGTTTTAGTATTCTTTTTACCCGTTTTAGTCGTTACCAAAATGATTCCGTTTGCCGCAATAGTTCCGTAAATAGCAGCTTGTGCATCTTTTAAAACGGTAATGGATTCAATGTCATTCGGATTTAATATACTCAAATCACCTACATATCCATCAATAATGGCAGTTGGAGAGTTTTGTCCGTTTGTGGCAATACCACGAATACGGATATCCAACGGTGCTCCGGGTGCTCCTGACTGAGTAGTTACATTGACCCCTGAAACTGTACCTTGTAAAGCCTGTTCTATTCTTGCTGGTTTCAAGATGTCCAGTGTTTTACTGTCTACAACTGATACTGATCCGGTAATCTCTCTTTTTTTCTGAGTACCGTATCCAATAACAACAACCTCCTCAAGTGATTTTGCATCATCGGACATTTTTACAGTCATTTTAGTTCCTGATACAGCAATTTCCTGTGTTCGGTAACCTATATAACTGAAAACAATTAGAGCTCCTTTTGGAACTCCGGATAACTTAAAAGAGCCATCGAAGTCTGTGGTTGTACTTTGCGATGAACTTTTAACTTTTACATTTACGCCAGGCAGTGATAATCCTGACCCGTCTACTACCGTACCGTTTACATCTAAAGATTGCGCGAACGCAAAAGAGGTACACAGTGATAGTACAATTAGTAATAATTTAGATTTCATAATTAGTTAGTTTTTATTGAAAGATAAATTTATTCGTTCCTATTAGGAATCCAATAATTTTAACCTCAACAAAAAACATACATCCTAAAAAATCTGTTACTAAAATTAATTTATCGTAAAAAATAGCACGTTTTAACTAATAATTAAGAATGTTAATTATTTTAACATTTAGACCACAAAATCTTAACAAAGTCCAAATGTTGTGGTAATGTATAGTTTTTTTTAAGGGATTTTTGCTTTACTATACAGCCAAAATATACTCGACAAGCCCCGTTTCATGCTGTAAATCCATTTTTTTGCGCAGTCGATACCTTTTTATCTCTACACTTCTTACCGAAATGTTAAATAATGGAGCAATCTCTTTTGACGAAAGATTCAGTCGAAGATAAGCGCACAATCGAAGATCATTTGGTGTTAAAGCCGGATGCATTTGTTTGATACGTTTTAGAAAATCTTTATCGGCATTATCAAACGCTTCTTTAAATACATTCCAGGAATCTTCTTCGGTAATATTTTTATTGATTGTACTGATTACGGATTTAATATTCGAACTATCGTTTTGCGCCGTTTTTTTCAAATCGTCTTTTATAAAAGCCAGCAATTCATTTTTGCTGTTTAAACTCATTGTCGAAACTGCCAGTTCGCGATTTTTGTTGTCAACATCTTGTGAGAGTTGTTCGTTGCGCAATTTCATAAGCTGTTGTTCGTTCTCCAGTTCCTGTATTTCCAGTAAAAGATTATTCTCTTCAATTAGTTTCTCTTTTTGTTTCTGATAATAGTTGGTGTACGCTTTATTTATAAAATAAGCCATGACAAGCATTAGAAGAAAATAAACAAAAAACGCCAGATTAGTAAGATACCAGGGCTTTAAAACCACAAAAGTATAAACAGCCGTTTTCTCCAATATGGTATTGGCGTATTTTGCGCGAACTTTAAAAGTATATTTTCCAGGCGCCAGATTTTTAAAATTCGCTGTGGCTTTTGTACTCCATTCGCTCCATTCGTTCTGAAATCCTTCTAAAAGATATTGATATTCTGAATTTATGTACTTATTGTATTCGGGAATGCTATAACTAAAGGTTACATTGTTTTCATTTGAATGGAAATCTCCTTCAGTTTCAAGGTCAACATTTTTTAGGGTTTCGTTTTGTTTGTTTATGGCAATATCTGTAATCAGAACATTGTAATTCTTAAAGCTTAAATCATCGATATTTAGGGTATAATAGCCATCTGTTGTTCCTATCAGGTAATTTGATTTTGAAATTTGAGTGATATTCTCGTATCCCAACATTGAATTGGTCAGAGAAGAAGGAATCGGAATTATGTTTTGCTTTAACTGATTACTGAGTTTACTTGCAGAAAAATAATGAATGTAGTTTCTGGAGAAAAGCCAGATTTTATTCGAATTATCTACAATTAATTTACCGGAAGTATATTCGTCTTTTTCAAAAATTGAACTTAAAAGGCTGTCTTTTTCAAATTGTCTGGTTTTCGGATTTAATCTGAAGATTCCGCCTTTATAAGCATAATAAATAGCACCATTAAACTTGGTTAAACTGGCTCGTTTTCCTTTTAATGGTGATTTATAAGTATAAAATCCGTCTGTTTTTAATAAGGACTGATCGAGTTTTAATCTAAAAATCCCTTTGTATTCATGGCTTACGTAAATATCTAAATTATTAGAGACTTCAAAATAACGCGAAGAATAATCAAAACCCTGAATTTTATTGCGGAATACCCACTGATTATTTTGTTTTTCTAAAACAGAAATTCCATAATAGTTCCCTTGCAGCAATTGATTTTTATTGTTCGGAACGGCTTCAAATTTCCATGTTCCGGAGGCTGCAAAAATATTCCTTGCCGAATCCTTATTAATTACAAAAGTTCCGGAATCATGTCCGCAAAAAAGCGTATTATCATACACAAATAACGACCAGACCTGCCCTTTTGTTCCGTTTATAAATTTAAAATCGGAGTCGCTTTGATCAGGTTTATAAAACAATCCCTGATTGGTTCCTATATACAATAATCCGTTGAAAGAAGCCGAAGCATATACGGTTCCTAAAACTCCGGTATCATCTGTAAAACTATGTATTGGCGACTGGATATTAATGCAATTTATTCCGTTATCGAGTCCTGCCCACAAGTTCTGATCGTTGTCTTCAAAAAGAGACAAAGCGGTATTATTGCTCAGTCCTTTACTTTGTGTAAGATGGTATTTTAGTTTCCCGCTATCCGATAAAACAAAAATTCCATTAGAAACGGTTCCCAAGGCAAAACTTCCATCTTTAAGACACTGACTGCTGTATACAAAACTCGATTTTAGTTCGGCATCAACATCTGTCACAACGCGGGTTAAGGCACTTCCAACCAATTTATAAATACCATCTAACTGAGTTTGAATCAATAATCCATCGTCTGTAGTAAAAACATTAGCAATGGTATTTTTTTTCAGAATCGGATTGTCTGAAACTAATTTTGCTTTTCCGCTTTCAATCTCAAAAAGCCCTTCTTTCATGGTCTGAAAATAGATAGCATTTTTGGGGGCAAACGATTTTACAACACCATTTTTTGGCGCGATAATTTTAAATTTTCCGGTTTTTGCATCATAGATATAAATTCTATTTAGCGACTGAAACAAAATCCACTGATCATATTTCAGAATATTCCAAAATTGTTCGTCGTCTAATATTTTATTTTTAATGGTATCGCTAAGCGAAGTATATTTAAGCTTACCATCGGCTTTTCTGGTCCAGTAACCAAAATTCATATAAGTACCGGTGTAAATTCTGTTTCCGATCACTTTTACAGATCGAATTACAGTTTCATTTGGTGCCGAATACAATTGCCAGGTTGTTCCGTTATATTCTAAAAGTCCGTCATTATTCGCAAAATACAAGAAGTTCTTGTTATCCTGAGAAATCATCCAGCTTTGATTTCCGGCGCCATAAGTGCTTGCCGTATATTTAACAATAGGTGGCAGCTCTTGCGAGAATAGCACGAAATTTATCAGAAGTAGTAAAGCAGAAAGTTTAGTTTTCAAATCTATCTTGGGGTTAATTCATTATTAAAACACTCCTAAAATAGCTTATTTTCAATAGATACAATACGGTTTTTAATAAAATAAAAGATTTATCATAACCCGTTGGGTGAAATTGAACAAAATTTAATTTTAACACATAGAAACAATAGCTTTTCTTATCCGTAAAAGGCGTTTCACTTTTTTAAACAAACATAGCTATGTGTGAAAACTAGTTTTTTCTTTTACCTTTTTTATTTAAAAATAAAATCTATTGTTTCTATGTGTTAAAAAAAAATCACCAAACGGGTTGCATTCATTAGAAAGAATTTAGTTAAGATTTGGAACAATCTCGTTAACTAAACTCAATTCAAAATTGATTACTTTTGTAAAAATTGACTTTTTTTATGCAAATTGATCTTTCTACACTCGACCCAAAGCAAAATATTATCATTAAAGGCGCGCAAGTACATAATTTAAAAAATGTAGATGTTGCTATTCCGCGAAACAAACTTGTTGTAATCACAGGGCTTTCAGGATCAGGAAAGTCGAGTCTGGCATTTGATACTTTGTATGCCGAAGGACAACGTCGTTATGTAGAGAGTTTGTCTTCCTACGCACGTCAGTTTTTAGGACGTTTAGACAAACCAAAAGTAGAATACATTAAAGGTATTGCGCCGGCAATTGCCATTGAGCAAAAGGTAAATACAACCAATGCGCGTTCGACTGTTGGAACATCGACTGAAATTTACGATTACGTTAAACTTTTATACGCCAGAATTGGCCGCACTTATTCTCCGGTTTCCGGACAAGAAGTCAAAAAAAATACCGTTACGGATGTTATTTCCGATGTTAAAACGTTAGAAATAGACAGTAAATGGCTTTTATTGGCGCCGATTCATTTAGAAGAAGGACGCCAACTTGAAGACAAACTAAAAGTACTTTTACAGCAAGGTTTTGCCCGTATTTTAGTCGAAAATGAAATGGTACGTCTGGATGAATTTTCGGCTGAAAATTTACATCAGTTAGACAACAAAGATATTTTACTAATTATCGACCGTATTGTCGTTAAAGAAGAAGAAGAATTTTATAATCGTCTTGCCGATGCTGTACAAACAGCCTTTTTTGAAGGAAAAGGAATTTGTTATCTCCAGGAATTAGGCTCTGATAAGCGTTTTTCTTATTCCAATAATTTTGAATTGGACGGCATTACGTTTCTGGAACCTAATGTTCATTTATTCAGTTTTAATAATCCTTACGGCGCTTGCCCGGTTTGTGAAGGTTACGGAAATATTATTGGTATCGATGCGGATTTAGTGGTTCCAAATACTTCTCTTTCTATTTTTGAAAGTGCGATTTATCCGTGGCGTGGTGAAAGTATGAGCTGGTACAAAGATGAATTGGTAAAACATGCTTATAAATTTGATTTCCCAATTCACAAACCATATTTTCAGTTAACTGAAGAACAAAAAGATTTAATCTGGAACGGAAATCAATATTTTCAGGGTTTAAATGATTTCTTTAAAGAATTGGAAGAAAAAAATTATAAGATACAAAACCGTGTAATGTTGTCACGCTACCGCGGAAAAACAAAATGTCACGTTTGTCGCGGAAAACGCTTGCGCGAAGAAGCTTCTTATGTAAAAATAAACAACAAAACGGTTTCTGAATTGGTTGATTTGCCGATTAGACATTTGGTTACTTTTTTCAAAAACATCGAATTAAATGTTTACGAAGCACAAATAGCCAAACGTTTGATGGTTGAAATCAACAATCGTTTATCGTTCCTGACAGAAGTTGGTTTGGATTATCTTACTTTAAACCGAAATTCTTCAACACTTTCGGGAGGAGAATCGCAGCGTATTAATCTTGCTACGTCATTAGGAAGTAGCTTGGTGGGTTCGATGTATATACTTGATGAACCAAGTATCGGACTTCATCCAAAAGATTCTGAGCGTTTAATAAAAGTGTTGCTTTCGCTTCGTGATTTAGGAAATACCGTAATTGTAGTCGAGCACGATGAAGATATCATGAAAGCGGCTGATATGATTATCGATATTGGCCCTGAAGCAGGAACTTTTGGAGGAAAACTTGTGGCTCAGGGGACTTATGCTGAGATTTTAAAATCAGATTCGCTTACTTCAAAATACCTGAATGGAGATCTAGAAATATCGGTTCCGAAAAAGAGACGAAAATTCAAAAATCATATTGATATTGTTGGTGCCCGCGAGAATAACTTAAAGAATATTAATGTTACTTTTCCGCTGGATGTTTTAACGGTTGTAACTGGAGTCTCAGGAAGTGGAAAAAGTACGCTGATTAAAAAGATCCTGTTTCCTGCAATGCAGAAAAAACTGGAAAACGCTGCCGAAAAAGCAGGACAGTTTACGGAATTAAAAGGTTCATTCTCTCAGATAAAACATATTGAATACGTCGATCAAAACCCGATTGGAAGAAGTTCAAGGTCAAATCCCGTAACTTATATCAAAGCTTATGATGATATTCGTGATTTGTATGCTAAAGAAAAATTATCCAAAATAAGAGGTTATCAGGCCAAACATTTTTCTTTTAATGTTGATGGAGGTCGTTGCGAAACTTGTAAAGGAGAAGGCTCGATAAACGTTGAAATGGTCTTTATGGCCGATGTTTCTTTACCGTGTGAAACTTGTGGGGGAAAACGATTCAAAAAAGAAATTCTCGAAGTTACTTTCGATAATCAAAACATCAATGATATTCTAACGATGACGATTGATGATGCTATTGCTTTTTTCGAAAAGAATAAACAAACAAAAATCACACAGAAACTGCAGCCGTTGCAAGATGTTGGTTTGGGATATGTACAATTAGGACAATCTTCTTCTACTCTTTCCGGTGGTGAAGCTCAGCGTATTAAATTGGCTTCGTTTCTTGTAAAAGGTGCGACAAAAGACAAAGCTTTATTTGTTTTTGATGAACCTACAACGGGTTTGCATTTTCATGATATCAAGAAATTACTGGCTTCATTTGATGCCTTAATTGAAAAAGGACATTCTATTATTGTAATTGAACACAATCTGGATTTAATAAAATGTGCCGACTGGATTATTGATTTAGGTCCGGAAGGTGGAGAAAACGGCGGACATTTATTAGCCGTAGGAACTCCGGAAGATGTTGTTAAAGTAAAAGAATCTGTAACAGGAATTTATTTGAAAGACAAGATTTGAAAAAGCTTTAGGCTTTAAGCTTCACGCAATAAGCTTTAGGCTTTAGGCTTTAGGCTTTTGCCTGATTAATACAAAGCCTTTTTGAAATGTATAAAGCAAAAAAACAGCGATATGGTACCATATCGCTGTTTTTTTAGTTAATTCTGCTTATAGCTTAAGGCTTAAAGCCTATTGCTTCACGCTACTAGACATTTTTCTTCAAAAGGGAAACCATCTTCATCAATGGCAACTAATATCTTTTTTTGCTTTGAGGCCTCCAGAGTAAGGTAAAGCCAGGCGAACGACCACAATCCTAAAGTCAGGCAAAAAATAGTAAAATTCAAACCATGATTTACTACTTTTCCGCCTTTAGAAAGCACGGCAAAAAGTAATTCATCATTTCGCTCTTCCAGTATAAATCCTTTATGAATTTTATTTGATATCATATTAGAGAACACTTGCAAGCTTTGTTCCTGACTAAGTTGATTGTTTTTCATAATCTTCAATTAAAAAATATTAATCTTAATACTACTACAATTACTTAATGCTCTTTATGATTCTAAAAAGCATTCCAATCTCAATAAAACACCAAAATATCAATTTTTATTGCGTTATATACGAACTTTTTTATCATATTTCGCAAACTATTATTGAATTCTCAGCTAAATTTAGTTTTTATAAAATTAAATCCAAAACAACGACTGTTAAATTTCAAAACTAGCTATTTAAAAATCAATAGCTTAACTTTTATTCTTTACATTAAACGAAGGCGTTTCATAATCCTTATCTAAATAATTAGACGGAATTGTTGTTGTATTTCCGTCTCGCAACGCATTGTAATGTGGTGACATGATTTCGATTCCGGCTTCATTAAAAGAATCCTGAATATTTTGATGCAGCGAAGAATAAATTCTGGGCTGCTTAGTTGGTTCTTTCGTGTAAACATTGATTTGATATGAAACATAAAAATCATCTAAACTGGTTTGCAATACAAAAGGTTCCGGTGTTTTTTCGGTTAATTCCGTTTTTGATGCGGCCGTAATCAACGCTTTGTGAATATCTTTCCACGGAACATCATAACCGATTGTTACTGTTGTATGAATTAGCAAACCGTTTGTGGAATGTTTGGTATTGGAAGAAAAATTTGTTGATGTACTCGACAAAACTGTCGCATTCGGAATGGTGATATCTTCAAACTTTGGTGTTCTGATTCTGGTAACCAATGCTGTTTTTTCAATTACTTCTCCGCTCACATCTCCAATCTTGATAAAATCACCAATTTTAAACGGACGCATATAGGTAATAACCAATCCGGCAACCATATTGGCAATTGCATTTGAAGATCCTAATGAAAATAATATACCTACGAAAACAGAAACTCCTTTGAAAATATCAGAATCAGAACCGGGCAAATAAGGAAATATAATTACGAGCATGAAGGCAAACATCAGAAATCGAATGATATTGAACGTAGGCATCGCCCAATCACTGTAAAAGCCATCTATCTTTATGTTTTCCTTTTTTATTTCGTCAAAGAAGAACTTGATTATTTTAATAGTATATCTAAAGATAATGATGATTACAAAAATGGTAACCAAACTAGGCAGGAATCCAACAAAACCCATAACAGCCAATTTTGCAGGAGTAAGTATCCAGCGTAATAAAGTTGTGGTGTAAACTTCTGTTGCGGGAAAAATGCTAAATAGTACCGGCAATGAAAGATAAACAATAAAAATAAGGACAATAATTTTTATGAATCCGAACAGTTTCATGCTTAAAAACTGCTGTTTCTGCGATGTTAGTATATTTATATTATTATAGGCGATTCCTTTAAAATACTTATCGCTCCTTTTCAGGATTCGAAGTTTTATCCAGTTGAAGATCCTGTTTACAACAAACAACATCAATCCGATTAAAAAGATTAATAAAGCTGTGTAACCAAGCCTTTTGGGAAGTTGCGAATAGTTTTCATTCTGATAAATAATAGCTCGTTTTATCAAAGCAGCATTTCGCTTTGCTACAAAAGATTTTGTTTGTTTTTCAACTTTAGCATCATTATCTAAAATAGACATTAAAACAAAATCGCCCTTATACGTGATATCCTCAGAAATATCAGAAGAAACTACTTCTAGTGAATCGGGCTCAAAAAAAGAATCTTCATATAGTTTCTTAATTTTTTCGCTGATTGCATTGGCTCTGTTTTCAGCAGAAAAAGAACCTACGTTGTTATAAACATAAAAAAGGGTGTCTTTAAACGGACTTACAGGATAACCTTTTAATTTTTGATGAACTGTATTAACAGTATCTTTTTGGGCAAAAGTGAATGAAGAAACAAAAAAGAAAAAGAATGAAAAAATACAAATGATTTTACTTTTCATAATCTATTAGAAATAAATTGGTTATCCTTTCTAACAAATATAAAAACAAAAATGATGCAAAATTTAACTTTAGCCTTTAATCTTCAAAAAAATCGTATTAAATCTTGATTCCAACCTTTTTCAAAACAGTATCAATTACTCGATTTATATCTGGCGAGATATTAAATTTATAATTTAGATACACATATACAATGGTTACTAAAACTGATTTTAAGGCGATACTAATCAATTGGAAAAATGGAAATTCCCAGAAATAAAACACTAAAAACAAAGCAAAAGTTAATAGCGCAGAATAAATTGTTTCTTTTGTAAAAGGGTACAAATGAAGCTTCTTCACCACAAAAAGTAATTTTGCCAAGCTATAAAGAGTAATAGATAATAAGGTCGCAAATGCAGAACCGAAAATTCCGAAAATTGGAATAAAAATCATATTCAGAACAATCGTTAAAACAACCAACATTAATCCTAAATACAATACCATTCTATAATATTTAGTATTAAAGATAATTGCATTATTGTTTCCTAAAATTAAGTCAAAGTATTTCGATAATCCGATCATGAAAACAACTGCGATTCCGCCACTGTATTCTTTTGGAACCAATTCATACAATTGATTGATATTTACGAATATACACAGCATAACAAATCCACCAACCATCTGTAAATTAATTGACGTTTTTTTATAAAGCATATCAAGCTCTTCAAATTTATTTTCGTGCATCAGTTTAGCAGTAATCGGATATACAATCTGATGCATGGCACGACTTGGCACTGAAATTACCAAAGCAATGTAAGTGGCAACAGAATAGAATGCAATGTTATCAATAACCATGTATTGATTCAATATCATTTTATCTCCGTCTAAAAGCAGGTTAGCTACGCTTCCTGATAAAATAATATAGAAAGTGTAAACTAATATATCTTTAGTATTTTTTGGCTTTGTAAGCTGAAAATGTGGCTTCTGAACGCTAAAGGCATAAAACATGGTAACCAGAAAGGCCAACAAATAAAGTACCGCAGTGGCATATACAAATCCTTCGACAGTAAGAACCTTAAAATAAACCGCTATCAATAGAAATAATGAAAACAATCTTAAACCGATTTCTTTAATAAAATTACCGAAAACGGAATGCATATGAACACGGGCCCACGCGTAAAAAATTTCAAAATAAGCCATAGTCAAAGCTATAAAAGGTATCAGCCAGATATAACTTTTAACAATCGCATTCTTTTTTGATAAAAAGAACAGAATTTCATCATAGAAACAAAGTCCAATCAATAACAGGGGAATTATTAATAGAATGGGAAACAAAACCGTAAATGATAAAAATTGAGATTTTTCTTCCTCGGTTTTATATTGGGAATAAAATTTTACGAGCGTATTTTGCATTCCAATAGCAAACAATGGCATGATAACATTTGCACTTGAAGTAATATAATTAGTCAATCCGTAAAAAGTTGACCCCAGAAAAATTGGATATAAATAAAGTGTATTAATGGCTCCGATGCCAAAACCAATATATGTAATTACAGTGTTTTTAAAGGACTGGTTTAAGACAATACCCATTTTTGGATTTCTGAATTTAGATTTTAAATTTTAGCTTTTGCCACAATTGATTATTTGTTAATCAATTGTGCTAATTGTTTGGTTAGGCTTTTTCTTGAATACTGCTGTAAACCAACACCATTCGCTTGTAATTTTCCTTCCAAAAACTGATTATAAAAGTCCAAAATTACACTTTTTAATTTCGCTTTTTCAGAATAATCAAAAAATACTCCTGTATTGGTTTCTTTTATAATATCTGCAAAATCAGATCCCTGAGGACCAATAGCAATTATTGGGCGATTTGAAACCATGTATTCAAACAATTTCCCAGGAATTATACTTTTAGTATCTTCAGAATTAATTTCAATTAAAAGTAAAACCTGTGATTTTTTTTGATGTGCGATTGCTTCTTTGTGCGAAACATATCCAAGAAGGTTTAAATAAGCATTCAATTGAAATTCCGCAACAGAATCAAGCACTTCCTGACTTACCGCTCCTATTAATTTGATTTCAAGATGAGATTTAAAATCCTGTATTTCGTTTAATAATTCAACCAGACATTCCCATAAAAATTTAGGGTTTCGGTCTGATAAAAACGAACCAATATGTGCCAGTGTAAATTTAGTATCTAAAGTCTGCTTTTCAACATTCTCAACGTCGTAACCATTTGTAATTACTTCAATTGGTTTATTGGTGATTGCCTGAAATTCTGCTTTTGTAGTTTTACTGGTTACAATAATAGTATCGGCAGAATTAAGCACTTTATGTTCTAATTGTTTGTGCTTTTTATCTGCATAACCAGACAAACGCAAAGCTTTATGATAACCAATAGTTGTCCATGGATCGCGGAAATCAGCAAACCATTTTACATTTAGTTTTTCTTTTAATTCTAATCCGATTAAATGCAAACTATGCGGAGGCCCCGATGTTACAATCGTATCAATATTATTTTCTCTGATGTATTTTTCAAGATAAGAAACAGAGGGTTTTACCCAAAAAACACGTGCATCCGGAATAAAAAGGTTTCCACGAACCCAAAGAAAGGTTTTATCTAAAAAGGTTTGTTTCTTTTTATGTGGAAAAATTCCGGAACTAATTTTCTTGGTTTTATTTTTAGAAAAAATGGAAGCCAATTGGTATGGCTCCCATATTTTATTTTTAAGAACAATTACTTTATCTGATATTTCACTTACCAAACCTTCATCTACAATTGGATAAGTCGGATTCTCCGGAACATAAACAATAGGCTGAATATCAAACTCAGGAAGGTATTTTACAAATTTCAACCAGCGTTGTACCCCTGGCCCTCCTGCTGGCGGGAAGTAATAAGTTATTATTAAAAGTTTTTTTTGTTCCAATTTATTCTTTAATTTCTAAAAAAATCTATGTAAGTTGATTACGTTTTTTCTTTATTCTCGTTGTTCACCTTCTCTAATTCTTCAATATCCAAAACATCTTTCGGCCTATTGGCAGCTTTTTTTGCAACAATCAAACTTTCATAATCAATAAAATAAACTGGAGTTTCACCTATTTTTACGATTGTAGCATCTTCTAATAATGATGCAAAAGTTTTATCTTCCAAACCTTTTACTGCTGTCATTATATCCAGTCTTAATCCATAACTTAATGTAAAGTCTGTCCAACCTGGAATAAATTGCATGGTTTCTATTGTTTCAAAATCACCTAAATTTATTTCTCTTAGCGCCTTTCTTAAATTTACTCTATTTTCAAGTGTATCTTCAAGATAAATATCAATATCTCCAGTATTTCTATTATAGCCATAAATATTTACTGCAAACCCACCAATAGTTATGTATTTAACTTTGTTTTCGAAAAAACTGTTCCAAATGGCAATTATTTGCTCATTCATCGTTTTTTAGATTGAATTATTTTTGCCGTTTTTAAAGTATATGAAACTTCCATTATAACCATCAATCTTTCTAATCTTTCTAAATAAGAAAGCGATTTAATTTCAGCAATTCTTTTAGCTTCCAATTCCTTTGGAGTACCAAAATTTAATAAAACATCTTTCATTGCTTAGCTTTTAAAATACGTCAAACAAAGATACAAAATGATATAACAGTAAATTATTTAAAAAAACGATCTTTATTTTTCAGTTTTTGTCTTCTTACTCTCAAAATAAACCCCACCAATTAAAAGCAGCAACATTGCAATTGAACTTATTAAAGTTATAGTTCCACCGGTTTTAATAACCTGCGGTTCAAATTTAAATTCAATAGTATGTTTTCCACCTGGAACTTCCATTGCTCTTAACACATAATCAACAGGAAAATGATCTGTTAACTGTCCGTCGATATATGCATTCCAGCCATTTTTATAGTACATTTCAGAGAATACGGCTAAACCATCTTTTCCATTATCAGATTTGTATTTAATGTAATTTGGCTTGTATTCAACAACTTTAATCGTTCCGGTTGTATCCCATTGCTTTTTCATTCGGGCATTTTTAAATTTACCCTCATGCTCATGAACGTTAAAAACGGCCACTTTTTTAGTATCGATATGATCTAATGCTTTCATTACATCATCTGGCTTATTTACCAGTTTTACAGAGCTTACAAACCATGCATTTCCGTTTACTTCAGGATTTATTGTCGGAATTTCATTTCCTTCTTTATCCGTTTGAATCACATACTTAACATTCAACATATTAAGTATTTCAAGATTACCTTTACTAATTTGGTAATCGTAAAGTTGTTGCATTCTTCTAGGTCTTACAGCACTGTAACCTCCAATTGTTTTATGGAAATAAGATGATCTTCCCTGTAATTGTCCTTGCGGATCAAATACACGATAAATAGAAGTATCTTGTAAAATTTTAGCATCTGCCGGTGTTTCCTGAAATGGCGCCGCAATCTGAACCGGACTTACGAAATCTTTTGCAGAAACGTATTTTTTATCTACAAAAAATAAATCAAAAATCATTAAAACAGCAACAATTATTAAAGCTGTTGTCTGAGAGAATTTGTTTTTGATGAACAACCATAAAACTCCAAAAGTTACTACGATAAAAAATCCTGAACGAAGTAAATCTGCAGAGTATAAAGACATTCTGTCTTCTTTTAATGCATCGACAAAACCTGGTCCGTAACTTTCTAAATAAGCTTTATCGCTCATTCCTGTAAAGTGGAAGAAACCTTTTGCAAAAACTAAAATCAATAAAACTCCAAGTCCAAAAACTCCTGTTTGTATCAAAGCTTTTTGCTGTAATTTAGGTTCATCTTTGGCTTTAAAAAACGATTGTAATCCCATAACTGCAAGCACAGGGAAACATAATTCTAAAATAACCTGAATAGAAGATACGGCTCTAAACTTATCGTACATCGGAACATATTCAATAAAGAAATCTGTTAATAACGAAAAGTTTTTACCCCATGAAAGCATCAGAGTAAATAATGCCCCTGAAAGAAATACATATTTGATTTTTCTTTCATCAATAAACAGGGCTAAAACTGCCAAAAAGAAAACTACAACCCCAATATATGCCGGTGCAGAAACAATTGGCTGGTCTCCCCAATACGTTGGCATACCAGAAACAAAATCTTCTGCCTGAGTTGAAGGAACGCCTTGTTCTACCATAAAAGCATACATACGACTGTCTGTACCTACATTTTCATGGCTTGATCCTCCAAAAATTCTTGGAGCAATTAAGTTTAAACTTTCAGCAATTCCATAACTATATTCTGTAATATAGTCTGTCGTCATTGCAGCTGTTGTTTGATTTTTTGATCCGTCAGGATTAAATGTTAACTCACTTTTATCACGAATACTGTATTTAGCATATTCACTTGTTGCTAATAAATTCCCGGCGTTTGCACCAAGAGCCAGAATTCCTGCTCCTGCCAAAACTCCAATCGAAATTAAAAGCGGTTTGTATTCTTTATCTTTTATAAAATTGAAAGCAAAATAACCTGAAAGAATCAATAAGAAAATCAATAAATAATAAGTCATTTGAAAGTGGTTTGCATTAAGTTCTAATGCAACCGCAAACATGGTGAGCAATCCTCCCCAAACGTATTTTTTCTGAAAAACTAGTATAAATCCAGCAATAACCAACGGCATATAAGCAATGGCGTGCGCTTTTGCATTATGTCCAACACCCAGAATGATAATTAAATAGGTAGAAAAACCGAAGGCAATTGCTCCTATAAATGCTTTTAACGGATCTGTTTTTAAGACTAATAATAAACCGTAAAAACCTAAGAAGTATAGAAATAAATAATCTGCAGGGCGTGGTAAGAAACGTAAAACATCATCTATTTTACCAATAAAATCGTTTGGATAATTGGCTCCTAACTGATAAGTTGGCATACCACCAAAAGCAGAATTGGTCCAGTATGGTTCTGTTTTTTCAGCTGCACGGAAGTCATTTTGCTCCTTTGCCATTCCTGTATATTGCGCAATATCAGACTGAAAGATTTGCTTTCCTTGCAGAACAGGATAAAAATAAATTAATGATATGAGGATAAAGCCCAGGATTACAAGGGCATGCGGATAAAACTTATTTACTATTTTCAATTTAGGCTGGTTTGGGTTAAATGATGAATCCTATTATTTTAGGACACAAACTTAATCTATTTCTTCGTAATCAACATACTCCCCAACTTTTTTGGTTTCACGAGGATTTTTTTCATTGGCCGTATTAATAATTATTTCATCATTATTTCTACGTGTATTTTGTTGCCATGAATTATCCTGACTGTATTGTTGTTGTCTGGAAAAATTTTCTCCTGCCTTTTCAACCGCTTTCTTAACCAGTACCGGTAAAAAAATTCGAGCCAAAAATTTAAAAATGTAATAAAAAGCTATAACCCACATAATGGTTCTAAGCAAACCTGAAAATGACGCTTCTTGCATAACTATATAATTTTTGCCAAAATTAATAAATCCGTTGTTTAAAATTAAATTAACAATCTTAAATAAATAATAAAATATCTTACATTTGAAATGCGTTATAGCTTTTTAATAAAAAAATACATTTATGTTGAAAATTAAAAACTTACTCTTTACCACTCTATTTTTTATTCCACAACTTTTTTTCGCACAATACACAGATGTGATTAATTCGAATCGTCCGGGCGAAACTATGTCTGCTTATGCCGTTGGAAAATCGGTAATTCAGGCTGAATTTGGCATTTATGGCATCAAAGAAAAACATGATTTATTAGATTATGATGCCAGCGGTTTCGGAACCGATTTAACCCTTAGATATGGTGCTTTTCTGGAACAATTGGAGTTTATTGTAGATCTTCAATATCAAATGGAAAACTTTGACACCCCATATACCAGTTACAAAAAAAACAATTTCAAGCAAACTGTACTGGGAGCCAAATATTTAATTTACGATCCTTATAAAAACTATAAAAAAGAAGCTAATATTTACAGTTACAAAGCCAATCATAGTTTTAACTGGCGCGAATTAATTCCGGCTGTCTCTATATTTGCAGGGGCTAATTTTGTTGGCGCTGATAATCCTTATTATTTTTCTCCAGACGGAGCGATTTCTCCTAAAGTAGCTTTGGTTACTCAAAATTTATTCGGAGGCGGCAGATGGGTTTTTGTAACTAATATTATTGCCGATTATATTGGAACAGATTACCCAAGTTACGGATATGTATTAACTTTGACGCACGGATTTAATGAAAAATGGTCTGGATTTATAGAAAACCAAGGCTACAAAAGCGATTTTTACAGTGATGCAATTGTTCGTGGGGGCGCTGCTTACCTCCTTTCACCAAATATGCAAGTTGATGCTTCAATAAGTACCAATTTCAAAAATACACCATCGTTATTATACGGCGGAGTTGGTATATCATGGCGCTACGACGGTTGGTATAAAGAAAAACAAATCGCAGCTAAAAATAATGATAAGGCCAAAAAGAATCCTGAAAACGAAAAAGAAATTGATTATCAGGAAAAAGAAAGAAAACGTAAATCGAAATACGAATAAAATTACAATCAAAGCGCTCTAAATAAGAGACACTTATAATACCATTTGAATGATTACAATTAAAGAAGCCAAAACCAAAAAAGAATTAACTGATTATATCAAGTTTCCGTTTTCACTTTATAAAGACAATCCATATTGGGTACCACCTATTATTGCTGATGAACTGGAATCTTTTAATAAAACAAAAAATCCCGCTTTTGATAATGCCGAAGCTTATTTTTATATGGCATATAAAGGTGATCAGATCGTTGGAAGAATTACTGCGATTATCAACTGGGCAGAAGTAAATAATCAACATAAAAGAAAAGTTCGTTTTGGTTGGTTTGATGTAATTGATGATATTGAAGTAACAAAAGCATTGCTTGAAAAAGTATACGAATTAGGCCGAAAACATAATCTGGAGCACGCCGAAGGTCCGATGGGATTTTCTAATCTGGACAAAGTAGGTGTACTTACAGAAGGTTACGATCAAATGGGAACTATGATTACATGGTACAACCATCCTTATTATGTAACGCACTTTGAACAATTAGGCTTTCAGGTTGAGAAACAATATATTGAAAGTATTTTTCCATTTTCAAATGTTAAACCTGAATTTTTCCTTAAAGCACAGGAATTAATCAAAAAACGATACGGTTTACGATCACTTACTTTCACCAAAACAAAAGACATTATGCCTCACGTAGACAAAATGTTTGATTTGTTTAATGAATCGTATGAAAAACTAGCTTCTTTCGTTGCTATTTCTGATGTTCAAAAAGAGTATTTTAAAAAGAAGTACATCAGCTTTATCAATCCGGAATACATCAAATTTGTAGTGGATAAAGACGATAAACTGGTAGCTTTTAGTATTGTGATGCCTAGTTTTTCTGAGGCTTTACAAAAAGCAAAAGGAAAGTTATTTCCGTTTGGATTTATTCATTTATTGAGAGCCAGAAAAAAGAGTAAAGACGTGGTTTTTTACTTAATCGGAGTTCATCCTGATTACCAAAACAAAGGTGTTACTGCTATTATTTTCGATGAGTATTACAAAACTTTTTCAGAGAAAGGAATTCAAACCTGCATCAGAACTCCTGAATTATTAGAAAATAATGCCATCCATTTACTTTGGAAAAACTTTGATCCGAAAATTCACTGTCAAAGAAAAACTTATTTAAAAAACTTGTAAAAAGTAAAATGTGAAATAATTTACATTGTTATTTTAGAAACATAAAAAAATCCATTCGTCCCCAAAACGAATGGATTTTTTATTAAAATAAAAACTCTGTTTACTCTACTTTGCAATCTACTTTGGTTAAAGTATTTTTCTGGTCAAATTTCAATTTTGTTTTATCTTTAAAAGTAACTTTATCGTTTGCTGATGCTACATCGCCATAACCTTCGATTAAAGCGCCATCTTTTTGAAGGAAAACAACTTCTCTAACAGAAGAAACTCCTTCTGACATAAAAGTATAATCAGCAATAAGTGTGTCGCCTTTCATATTCCCTATCAAAGTACCTTCGTTTTTGTCTTTTACAACCAAATTATAGCTTAATTTTCCATTTACTTCCTGATGAGAATTCACATTAAAACTCATTGCGATAACGCTTCCATTTGATTTCCACTCATAGCACTGATCGCCTGCTGGCTCAATGATTTCAGCTTCTTTTGGAGCTTTCGGTTCAATTTGTACAGGTTCGGTCTCAGTTGCTTTTTTACATGAAATAAGGACTGTTAAAATAAGGGTTGTTATAATTACTGCTTTTTTCATAATTCTTTATTTTTATTTTGTTGATTATGATATAAAGTTACCTTAAATAAAAAAAATCCATTCGCATAACGAATGGATTTTTTTACATAATTCCCACTAAAGGAATTTATTTTTATATTCAATTACGAAACGTCAACAGTTGTACGTTCTGCAATTTCTTTATAAGTTCCGTTAACTAATTTCTCACGAATTGCTTCGAAAGCAGTTAATGTTTCATCAATATCAGCCAAAGTATGAGAAGCTGTTGGAATCATTCTCAACAAGATAATTCCTTTTGGAATAACCGGATAAACAACAATAGAAAGGAAAATACCGTAGTTTTCTCTTAAATCATTTACCATTACCATTGCTTCAGGAATACTTCCTTCTAAGTAAACCGGAGTAATACAAGTGTTTGTATCTCCAATATTAAATCCTTTTTCTTTAAGACCGTTTTGCAATGCATTTACGTTTTCCCAAAGTTTATCTTTAATAGCTGATGATTTACGTAATAACTCTAAACGTTTCAAAGAACCAATTGTTTGAATCATTGGTAATGCTTTAGCAAACATTTGAGAACGTAAATTGTATTTTAAATAATCAATAACTGATTTATCAGCTGCTACAAAAGCTCCAATATTAGCCATAGATTTTGCAAAAGTAGAGAAGTAAACATCAATATCTGCCTGAACTCCCTGCTCCTCACCTGCTCCGGCACCAGTTTTACCTAATGTACCAAAACCATGTGCATCATCAACCAATAAACGGAAATTGTATTTTTGCTTTAATGCAACAATTTCTTTCAATTTCCCTTGCTGTCCACGCATTCCAAAAACACCTTCGGTAATAAATAAAATACCTCCGCCAGTTTCTTCTGCCATTTTAGTGGCACGCTGCAGGTTTTTCTCCATACTTTCAAGATCATTGTGTTTGTATGTGAAACGCTTACCCATGTGTAAACGAACACCATCAATGATACAAGCATGTGAATCTACATCATAAACAATAATGTCATTTTTAGTAACCAAAGCATCAATAATAGACACCATTCCCTGGTAACCAAAATTCAATAAATAAGCAGATTCTTTCATTACGAACTCTGCTAATTCATTTTCTAATTGTTCGTGGTAAGTAGTGTGTCCAGACATCATACGAGCTCCCATTGGATAAGCTGCACCAAACTGAATTGCTGCATCTGTATCTGCCTGACGAACTTCTGGATGATTTGCTAAACCTAAATAATCATTTAAACTCCAGTTTAAAATATTTTTTCCGTGAAAAGTCATTCGAGGACCCAACTCTCCTTCTAACTTTGGGAAAACATAATAGCCTTCTGCCTGAGAAGCCCATTTTCCTAAAGGTCCTTTATTGTCCTGAATTCTTTCGAATAAATCTTTTACCATAATATAGTGTAGTAATTTTTTTAACTTAAATCAGCGAGCAAAAATAATCATTATTAATTTAAAATGAAGACCCTCATTTACTTTTATTAAAAATAATTCACGTTTAAATTATTAACAGGATTAAACTTAACTAATTATTTTTGCTATTTCGAATTTAATGATATACTTATCTCTAAACCATGATTTTTATCATAATAAAAGATAAAATTGTCTTTTATTTTTGATCTAGATTTAAACGAAAACAAAACCACAATATCATGACAAGGAATTACACAATTACGAGTAAAATGGGCATTCTTATATGTTCGTTTTTTATGCTGCTATTATTAGGCAGTTGCAAAAAAAATGAAGCTGCAAATTACGCAGACATTATGACCGAAGGAGAAATGGAAGCCGAGCTTACCGCACCACCCCATGTTCCAAAACCGGTTGGAAACAGAACCGCCATGAAGTTGAAATTAAACATGGAAATAAAAGAACAAGAAGGTACAATGACCGATGGTGTAAAATATACTTATTGGACATTTGGAGGTTCTGTTCCGGGAAGTTTCATCAGAACTCGTGTAGGTGATGAAGTTGAATTTCACTTAAAAAACCATCCTGATAACAAATTACCACACAATATAGATTTACATGCTGTAACCGGCCCAGGTGGTGGAGCAACTTCTTCACTTGTAGCACCAGGACATGAAAAAGTATTCAGTTTTAAAGTAATCAATCCTGGATTATATGTATATCATTGTGCCACAGCTCCTGTTGGAATGCATATTGCAAACGGTATGTACGGATTGATTTTGGTTGAACCGGAAGGCGGACTTCCTCCTGTAGACAAAGAATACTATGTTATGCAGGGAGACTTTTATACTCAGGGAGAATATGGAGCAAAAGGGCTTCAGGCATTTGACATGAATAAAGCGGTAAAAGAAACACCTGATTATGTAGTATTTAATGGTAAAGTTGGAGCTTTAACCAATGGAAATGAATTGACTGCAAAAGTAGGTGAAACGGTTCGTTTGTATGTTGGAAATGGCGGACCAAATCTGGTTTCTTCTTTCCACGTGATTGGTGAAATATTTGACAGTGTACATGTTGAAGGCGGAAGCACAATTAATAAAAATGTGCAAACTACTTTAATTCCTGCCGGCGGCGCTGCCATTGTAGATTTTAAAGTAGAAACTCCGGGAACTTTTATTCTGGTGGATCACTCGATTTTCAGAGCATTTAATAAAGGTGCACTTGGAATGTTGAAAGTGGAAGGAAATGAAAATAAAAACATTTATTCAGGAACTATTCAGGAAGGTATTTATTTACCTGAAGGCGGAACAATTCAGAAAATGCCGGGAGAATCTACTGCAAAAGTTGCAATTCCGAAACGTATTGTTGAAGAAAAAGTAAAAATCGGTAAGGAAATTTTTGGAACAACTTGTTTCGCTTGTCACCAATCTGAGGGACAAGGTATTCCGAGTACTTTCCCTCCTTTGGCAAAATCAGATTATTTAAACGCCGATTCTAAACGTGCAATTAAAACGATCCTGCACGGTCTAACCGGAGAAGTTACTGTTAATGGTAAAAAATACAACAATGTAATGCCTTCTCAGAATTTATCTGACGATGAAATCGCAAATGTGCTGACTTACATTTACAGCAGTTGGGGAAATAATAAAACAGAAATTACACCAGAAATGGTAAAAGCGCTAAGATAACAGCAAAACTAACAGCATGAAAAAATACGTTTTCATACTAACAACTATCTTTTTCTTTATGCTTACTGTTGCAGCAAAGGCGCAGGAAGCAGGAATGGTTCTCATAAAAGAGGGATCTTTTGTCCCTCTTTATGGGGCCACTTCTAAAAAACCTGTCGTTGTAAAATCTTTTTACATCGACATTTATCCGGTAACAAATCGGGAGTTTTTAGCATTCGTCAAAAAAAATCCTTCTTATAGTAAATCAAAAATTAAAGGCATTTTTGCCGATAAAAGCTATTTATCCTACTGGAAAACTGATTCTGATTTTGGAGAAGCAAATCCTAATTCGCCCGTAACAAGTGTTTCTTGGTTTGCAGCAAAAAAATACTGCGAATGCGAAGGAAAACGCCTGGCCACAATGGATGAATGGGAATATGTTGCAATGGCTGATGAAAAGAAAATCGATGCCCGGACAAAAAAAGAGTTCAACCAGTATATTTTATCGTGGTACGAAAAATCAAAAGCGTATGAAAATGAAATTGGAAAAACGTTCAAAAATTATTGGGGAGTTTATGACATGCACGGTTTAGTCTGGGAATGGACTTCTGACTTCAACAGTATTTTTTTATCTGGAGAATCCCGAAAAGATAAGAGTAGTGACAAAAACCTGTTTTGCGGAAGTGCGTCGGTAAATGCTACCGATTTAATGGATTATGCCGCCTTTATGCGATATGCCTTTAGAGGTAGCTTAAAAGCGCAGTATTCTACCCGAAATCTTAGTTTTAGATGTGCCAGTACAACAAAACCGAAAATCTAACCTTAATTAATTACAATGAAAAAAATAATACTTGCTTTTATTCTCATCTTCTCTTTTTACAGCTGTAAAGAAGCGGATAAAAAAGAGGCTAAAGCAGAAACAAAAAAAGAAATTAGTGATTTATCCATTTATAATCTGCCTTCTAAATGGAATACTCAAGATGGAAAAGACATTGAATTAAAATCGCTTAGAGGAAATGTTGTGGTAATGGTGATGATTTATACAAGTTGCAAAGCCGCCTGCCCAAGACTGGTTGCCGATATGCGCGATATTGAATCAAAACTGGATAAAAAAACAAAACAACATGTAAAATTGATTTTAGTCAGTATTGATCCGAAAACCGATACTCCTGAAAGATTAAAATCGTTTGCAATTGCTAATAAAATGAATCAGTATCCCTGGATTTTCCTTCGCTCATCTGAAGAAAATACTCGCGAGTTTGCAGCAGTTTTAGCTGTTAATTATAAGCAGATTTCTCCAATCGATTTTTCACACTCCAACATTATAAGTGTTTTTAATCCGGAAGGAGAATTGATTTTTCAGCAAGAAGGTTTGGGGGTAAACAATGAAAAAACAATCACAACAATAAATCAGGAAGCAGGAAAAATATAGATATTTAAATAGGTTGATTAGTGTAAAAACAAGAGTAGATTTTAGGAATGAATCAACTCTTGTTTTTTGTTTATAATGGATACCATAATTAAAGTTAATCCTGTAACGAGAAGTATACTGAATATCAAAATACTTTGAAAATACCCAGGAAGGGCTCCTTCCCCAAAAAAGAAAAGCCAGCCTTGAAGAAACAATAAAACTTCTGTAGCAATATACCCTAAAATAAAACACTTCACTCCTATTCTTAATGTTGAAGAATTAGCAGAAAGCATTTTATTCTGAAGCAGAATTCCAAACAAAAATCCAGTTATGATTCCCAACGTTGTTAAGTGGATAAACCCAATTACAAAATTTCTAATTTGATGTGAAACAGCAGCCAGATTTGGAAAAATAGTCAACAATTGAATTCCGACTTTCAAAAACAAAGAACATAAAGCCAAACCATATACTATTTTAGTCGTTTTGTCTAAAGTAGCTCTAAATTGACCGATTTGAGGTTTCAGCATTTTATAGAAATAAATAAAAGCACCCAATTGAATCAAAACTCCGAAAGCATTGATATAGCTTAAAAAATCATTATCGATAAACCAGCGTATCGGAAAACAAATCGTTAAAAGGGTAGAAACAATTATAAAAACATAAAACCTTTTAAACTTTACCTCATCGATTTTATTCTGGAACTGTTTTAAAAACAAAGCTAAAATCGCCAATATAAACCAGCCATTAAACTGAAAATGAAGGAAAAACTGAATCGCAATCTGATAAAAAGCACTTTGTTTCCCTAACGTACTTACGGCTGGTCCAAGACACCAAACGCCAAAAGTTGATAAAATCATAAATAAAACCGAAACTAACAAAAGTCTTTGTGAGGGCGATTTATCTCTGGAACAATCTTTCCAGACCAGACGGCAAAAAATATAACTCAATAAAATATGCATGGTCGAAAACACAATCGAAAACAACGCATATCCCTGAATTGGAAAAGCAATCATCATTCCGATTACCGAAAACTCTGTCAACCAGAATAAACGGTTGTAAATTGGTTTCTCTCTTTTTTCTTTTGGAATAAAAAAATGAACTACCAAAACATAAACGATCAGATAAACCCAACCTAACATAGCAACATGAGAATGCGCATGAAGCAGAAAACTATAGTTTAAAAAATCTAGTGGAAACAGATACATAAACCGCATTAATAATCCGAAAACGCAGGCAATCAGAAAATTAAAAAAACAGCAAAGTATCCAACTTTTTTGAGCATTCATTTTATTTAGTTTTTAAAAACACATAAAAATAATTTAACCATATAAGTGATATAAGAAATTATAAGGCTTGCTGAAATGAACTTATATTACTTATATGGTTTAAAATTTAAGCAAAATTCAATCCGTTAAAAATAAGGTTTCTTGAAATAAAAAACACCGATAATTATCCTGTTTAGATATTTTTACCGGTGCTTTTCGAACTATTAAAATTAACCTTTATTCAACTTCAATAAAGTCTTTTTCTAACAAAACAGCTTTCGGGAATAAAATATTATTCTCCAAATGAATGTGTTTATGTAAATCTTCTTCAAACTCTTTAAGCATTGCAAATGTTACTCTGTAAGTTGTACAAGCATCTGCAGGCGGAGTGTAATTATTTGTTAATTCTGCAATTTCTCTAAAGCGTTCTCCTTCATTATCGTGTTCGTGCATCATCATCGCAATTGGATTTGAAACGGTTCCGAAAGACGGCTGAGATAAAATACCATCCGATTCTTTCGTTTTTACCATTCTTTTTACAAACGGAAATAAAACTAACTCTTCTTTTTTCATGTGTTGTGATAATTCGCCTGCGCAACCAATAAATAATTCATTAATTCTGAATAATTCCGGATGGGCAGCACCATGAACTTTGCATAATTTATCTAAAAATGGAAGTAACACATTTGTTTTTTCCTGAACATAACGGTGATGCGTTTTCTCAATATAATCTGCCAATAAATCTAAAGGCCATGAATTAAAATCGATATTTCCGCCATTTTCTGATTGTAAAACCTGAAGCACATTTTCTAATAAAGTATCCGCATCAATGCTTTGTTTTTCGCATACTTCTGTGACAGTTCTATTTCCTTTACAGCAAAAATCAATTCTGTATTTAGAAAATACTGCAGCTGTTCTAAAATCCTCAGCCACAAAAGATCCTATTGTTTTGTTTTTTAAGTTTTCCATGATAATCATTTTAAAATTTTGTTTTGTTTTTATTTTTTGTTTTTTAATGTCAGATCAAATACAAACCATGCCATTGTAATAAATCCAATTCCGAAAATAGAATCACCAATTGCACGAAGCCATTTTAAGGTAATCATTGTTGGCTGTTGCATTAATTCTGATGAACGTGCGTACCACATTCCGTGATTAATGCTTTCAATTGCCTGCCAAACTCCAATTGGAAGCAAACTCAAGATCGCCATCAGGAATAAACCAATATTTAAAGACCAAAAAGTAATTTTAAGCAGTTTGGTATTCCAGCTTACATTTCTGTACAAACTTCTCAGTACAAACAATACCAAACCAATTCCAAGCATTCCATAAACTCCAAATAAAGCAGTATGTCCGTGCAAAGGCGTTGTGTTTAATCCCTGCACATAATACAATGCAATTGGCGGATTAATAATGAATCCGAAGATTCCGGCTCCAAGGAAATTCCAAAAGGCTACAGAAATCATAAAATAAATAGGCCATTTATAATCGGCAATCCATTGTGTTGATTTTGAGATTTTATAGTTTTGATACGCCTCAAATCCGATTAAAGTTAAAGGCACAACTTCTAATGCGCTAAACGTAGCTCCCAAAGCCATAATTGCAGTTGGTGTTCCGGAAAAATATAGGTGATGGAATGTTCCCAAAATACCTCCTGACATAAAAATAATGGTTGCAAACAACACATTTAATGTTGCTGTTTTGGTTTTTAATAATCCCAATCGAACAAATAAGAACGCAATTACAACTGTTGCAAATACTTCGAAGAAACCTTCAACCCAAAGATGAACAACCCACCATCTCCAATATTCGGCAATCGCCAGATTGGTTTGTCTTCCCCACATTAATCCAGCTCCGTAAAACATAGCAATTGCAGTACAAGAAATTAAGAACAAGATGATCAGATTTTTTTCTTCTGTTTTTTTCTTTAAAACCGGAAGCAACGGACGAATCATTAAAGCCAGCCATAAAAACAATCCTACTAAAAGGAAAATTTGCCAGAAACGACCTAAATCAACATATTCGTAACCTTGATGACCAAACCAGAAATTTTGAACCAAATTCAATTTTTGCATTACGCCAAACCATTGCCCTGCCATTGAACCTAAAACAATAATTAATAAAGCAATGAACAAGAAATTGACACCAAAACACTGAAATTTAGGATCTTTACCTGAAACTGCCGGAGCAATATACAATCCTGTTGCCAGCCATGCCGTTGCAATCCAGAAAATAGCCAACTGTGTATGCCATGTTCTTGTTACCGCATAAGGTAAAATCTGATCGATCGGAATTCCGTACAAACCGTTTCCTTCAACTCCATAATGCGCTGTAATAATTCCGAAAACCATTTGCAGCACCATCAGCAAACTCACAATCCAGAAATATTTCGTCACCAAACCCATCGATGGTGTTTTTCCTTGTTTGATAATTGGATCTTCTTTTGGAAGTGGAAATTCTTCTTCCTCACCCGATTTTGCGTGATAGAAAACTAAAATTCCAACGCTCAAAATCAACAGAATAATACTTACTCCCGACCAGGCCAAAAGTTCTGTTGTCGCTTTATTTCCAACTAATTCATCAGATGGCCAGTTATGCGTATACGATATATCAGAATCAGGACGATTGGTAACCGTTGCCCAGGTTGCCCAGAAGAAAAATGCATTCATTTTATGCATTTTCTCTACCTCTTTAATCGAGTTTTTCGGAATTGCATATTCTCCTCTTAATTTATCAAACTTTGGATCATTCGTAAAAAGACCTTTGTAATATTCACTTAGACTTTCTATCGCTGCAACCCGATTTTCAGAGATTGTTAAAATTCCTGTGTCGGCATTGTATCGATTGGCTCTCAAATCTTTTTGTAACCTAATTTTTAAGGCTGATTGTTTTTCTTCATCTAAATCTTCATAATTTTTATTAAAATCTTTTTGAGCATAAATATCCAGTATAAAAACTGCTTCTCTGTGCAGCCAGTCTGCAGTCCAATCCGGAGCCACATAGGCGCCGTGTCCCCAGATTGATCCTACTTCCTGACCTCCTATACTCTGCCAGATATTTTGTCCGTCTTTAATTTCGGCTTCAGAAAAAATAACCTTTCCTGAATCTGAAACAATTTCTTTTGGTACAGGTGGTGCCTGCTGATAAATTTCATATCCGTAATAACCTAATACTGCAAATGATATCGTCATCACTAAAGCAAAGACAATCCATAATTTTTTTTCTCTTTTCATTTTAACCGAATTCAATAAAAGACATTTTTATCTTTTATTAGTTTTTAAAAAAACTCCAAACCTATTTTCAGCATTTGGAGTCTTTGTTATTTACTCAACAATTAATACGCCTTTCATCATGGCAACGTGGCCAGGGAAAGAACAGATAAATGGATATGATCCTTTTTTATCAATTGTAAATTCGATCGTGTCTTCTTCTCCTCCTCCAATTAATTTGGTATGAGCAACAATTGAAGCTTTTTCAGATTCGGGAATATAATCAGTTGCTTTTGCATCATTAGCTTTCAAAGCAAACGCTGCCTGATCTGTTCCTTCTTGTAAAATCACTAAGTTATGTCCCATTGCTTCTTTTGGAATTTTACCAACATGTTTTAATGTTAATTTGATTGGCTTTCCTGCAACAGCTTTCAATTCATTTGTACTAAACTGCATTTGGTCATTTCCTTCAATAACTAAAACATTTTCTTCAGCTGCTGGTGTTACTGGTGCTGCTTCTCCTTCGGTAGATGGTTCAGTTGTTTCTGTTTGATCAGCAGGAACTGCTTCTTTTTTTCCGCAAGAAGTAACTGCTAAAAATCCCATTAGGATCAATATTGAAATTTTGGTTTTTGTATTCATTTTTGTGGTAATTATTTAATGTTAATCGTTTTATATTAAAATTTTATTTAATCTAAGTTTAATGTTTTTAGAAAAGAATCTCCTTTTTTAACCCCCGAAGCAAGTTGTTCTAAGGTTGTTTTTGTAAGCATTTCATGAAGAAGCCCTCTAATTTTTTTAAATTCGAAATGAACCGGACAAGGATGATCTTCTGAGCATTCTTTTAACCCAATACCACATCCTCTGTAAATTTTATCACCATCTATTGCATCTACAATCTGAATTAGTTTGATTGATTTTAATGCTTCCGCTGAAACTTCAAAACCGCCTCCCACTCCTTTTGCTGAATGAATAATTCCACTCTTAGTTAGAATTTGCATAATCTTGGCAGTAAAAGGTTCCGGAGAATCAATTTCTTTAGCAACATCTTTTATCCCGACCCTAATTCCTTTTGAAGATTTAGTCGCAATAAATATTGAAGCTCTAATTCCGTACTCGCACGCTTTTGAAAACATATCCTGGTTATTAATTCTATACAAAGATATATTATTTTTTAAATAAAAGACAAATTTATCTTTAATTAATTTTCACTGCAGAAATCTTATTTATAATGAAAATAATTAGTGTTAATAAAAGTACTAATTATACCATAGATTCTTATAAAAACCAATTTTAAGTTTAACTTTGAGTTACTTAATTTTCTAATAGTGAAATAATGCCTTTAAGTAACTCAAAAGATTTAAAACTGGCTGTTCTTATAGACGCAGACAACGTACCCTACAGCAATGTGAAAGGTATGATGGAAGAAATTGCCAAATTAGGAACTCCTACTACAAAACGTATTTATGCAGACTGGACAAAGCCAAATGCAAACGGATGGAAAGGTGTTTTATTAGAACATGCCATTACCCCAATTCAGCAATATAGTTATACCGTTGGAAAAAACTCTTCAGATTCTGCTTTGATTATAGATGCCATGGATTTGCTGTATTCAGGAAAATTGGATGGTTTTTGTATTGTATCGAGTGACAGTGATTTTACCCGTCTGGCAATTCGACTTCGTGAATCGGGAATGAAAGTAATTGGTATTGGAGAAAAGAAAACCCCTAATTCTTTTATTGTTGCCTGTGACCGATTTATATATATTGAAGTTTTAGACGGAGCCATTCAGAAGAAAAAACCAAAAACTACAGCTGTAGCGGGCGCAAAGAAACCTGTTGAGAAACCTGCTGAAAAAGCGCTACATAAAATCGATCCATCCACTATTGATTTAATTGAAGCTACAATTGAAGATATTGAAGATGATGATGGCTGGGCATTTTTAGGAGATGTCGGAAATTTAATTGTCAAGAAAAAACCGGAATTTGATCCCCGAAATTATGGTTTTTCTAAACTTACACCAATGCTGAAATCGCTGACCGATATTCTGGAGATTGACGAAAGAGAATCGGACAAAAAAGGAATCAAACACGTATACGTACGTTTACGATTCAACTAATTATTTTATTTATTACCCATTTAATTTTTTAAAAACATGAGAAAAAAATTCTTTATTTACGGATTCTTATTGTTTCTAATTGTTGCTGCAATTTATTATTACACCGGACGCGGCTTTTTGTTAGTTATTATACTTCCCATTTTATTAATTATCGGACTTTATAATGCTTCTCAAAAAAAACATGCTATTTTAAGAAACTTTCCTGTTCTGGGTTATTTCAGGTATTTATTTGAAATGATTGCGCCGGAAATTCAACAGTATTTTATAGAACGATCTACAGACGGAAAACCTTTCTCAAGAAACCAGCGTTCATTGGTTTATCAAAGAGCTAAAAATATTGACTCGAGCACTCCTTTTGGAACACAACAAAATTTAAATCACGATAGTTACGAAGGAATAAAACATTCGATGTTCCCGGCGAAAGTTAATGAGGAATTGCCTCGTGTACTTGTTGGCGGAAAAGATTGCAAACAACCTTATTCAGCATCTTTATTTAATGTTTCGGCAATGAGCTTTGGTTCATTGAGCGAAAATGCTGTTCGTGCTATTAATATAGGTGCACAAAAAGGAAATTTTTATCAAAATACAGGTGAAGGTGGTTTAACTGAATTTCATCTTGCCGGTGGCGGAGATATTACCTGGCAAATTGGTACAGGATATTTTGGCTGTCGTGATGCTGAAGGAAATTTTAGTCCTGAGAATTTTGCCGAAAAAGCCAATCTTCCGAATGTAAAAATGATCGAAATTAAACTTTCTCAAGGTGCAAAACCTGGTCATGGAGGCGTGCTTCCAGCGGCTAAAAATACAGAACAAATTGCTAAGATTAGAGGTGTGCAACCGCATACTATGATTCTTTCTCCTCCGGGTCACCGTGCTTTTTCAGACAATAAAGGACTTGTTCACTTCATTAAAAAATTACGAGATCTATCTAACGGAAAACCAATCGGATTTAAATTGTGTATTGGAAATACACATGAATTTGAACAGCTTTGTCTTGAAATGATTTCCGAAGATATTTTCCCTGATTTTATTACGGTTGATGGCGCAGAAGGCGGAACCGGAGCTGCTCCTTTGGAATTTGCTGACGGAGTTGGAATGCCTTTTGAACCGGCATTAATTTTCGTTAATAAAACCTTGGTTCGTTTAGGGATACGTGATAAAATGCGTATTATTGGAAGCGGAAAAGTTATTTCCGGATATTCTATTCTGCATGCAGTTGCATTGGGTGCGGATATGTGTAATAGTGCCCGAGGATTTATGTTTTCATTAGGCTGTATCCAGGCGCTTCGTTGTCACAATAACGAATGCCCTACCGGAGTTGCTACTCAAAACAAAATGCTTATGAAAGGTTTAGTCGTTACCGATAAATCTGATCGTGTATATCATTTCCACAAAAACACTTTACACTCTGCTAATGAACTTCTGGCTGCTGCCGGCAAGAACAGTTTTGGCGATGTAGATATTAATATTTTTATGCGTGGCGATGAATTTGGCAATTTATCAGATAATTATTTCCCTGATATTTTAACAAATGTCACCAAACATTAAAAAACCTAAAGGCCGCTCTGCATTCGCAAAGCGGCTTTTTTATGAAGTGTCTCGTCCTGAAAAAAGTTGACTATAATAGATGTAATTATGTCAACAGAAAGAAAACATTCTAAAAATCCATTGCCTCCCCAAACTTTCAGTGAGGTCTTTAAAAGGAAGGTCGTAAAAGAATTT
>NZ_JAGYWA010000028.1 GCF_018383905.1 Flavobacterium branchiicola | reverse complement strand
ACGGAAAAAGAGTCGAGATTTTTGGGACTTGCAATCACCATGATTTAGGCGCTTTGGGAGCAGCTATTAATACCTCAGCCTTAAAAAGACAATTGGTTATGCTCAAAGAAATGGGTTGTAATTCCTTACGAACTTCTCATAATCCACCTGCTCCTGAATTACTGGAACTGGCTGATAAAATGGGATTCCTGGTTTGGGATGAAGCTTTTGATGCCTGGAAAATTGGTAAAAAGAAATTAGATTATAATGTAATTTTTGATCAATGGCATGAAAAAGACCTCATGGCTTTAGTACGCAGAGATAGAAATAATCCTTCGGTATTTATCTGGTCGATTGGAAATGAAGTTCCGGATCAGCAAAACGTAAAGTTGACCAGAGAGCTGGCTGAGATAATGCGCAGGGAAGACCCGACGCGTCCGGTTTCAAACGGATACAATGATCCCGATGGCGGAAGAGCCTCAGGAGCTGTCATGGCGTTAGATATAATGGGAGTAAATTATTTCTTTGATCAACAGCCAAAATGGGATATAGATCCGAGATATGAGAAAAAACCAACCATTGGCAGTGAAACGGCTT
>NZ_JAGYWA010000027.1 GCF_018383905.1 Flavobacterium branchiicola | reverse complement strand
CGTCGTTGTTGTTAGAAAGCGTAGTAACCGTTTCGCTTAACTTAACAAGATCGCTGATGTTGATCACTTTTGAAGCGCCAGTAGCATCTGTATAAGAGAACTCATTTTTAGTTCCGTCATAGCTTACGTTTCCTGCTGTATTGTTTACGATATTCTCGATAATCTGTTTTACCTCAATATTGTTTGCAATTGTTGAGAAGTTGCTTGTTACATCTCCAACAACATTGATTTTAACCTCAGTACCTGCTTCATTTGTATACGTGTAAGAACCGTCGTTGTTATTACTTAATGTAGTAACAGTTTCGTTATTCTTAACCATATCGTTGATGTTGATCACCTGTGTTGCACCGCTTTGGTCTAAATAAGTAAACTCTTTATTAGCGGCATCATAGCTTACGTTTCCTGCCGTATTGTTTACGATATTCTCGATAATCTGTTTTACCTCAGTATTGTTTGCAATTGTTGAGAAGTTGCTTGTTACATCTCCAACAACATTGATTTTAACCTCAGTACCTTTCTCGTTTGTATACGTGTAAGATCCGTCGTTGTTATTACTAAGCGTAGTAACAGTTTCGCTTAACTTAACAAGATCGCTGATGTTGATCACTTTTGAAGCGCCTGTAGCATCTGTATAAGAGAACTCATTTTTAGTTCCGTCATAGCTTACGTTTCCTGCCGTATTGTTTACGATATTCTCGATAATCTGTTTTACCTCAGTATTGTTTGCAATCGTTGAGAAGTTGCTTG
>NZ_JAGYWA010000026.1 GCF_018383905.1 Flavobacterium branchiicola | reverse complement strand
AAGGAATTACAACCCATTTCTTTGAGCATAACCAATTGTCTTTTTAAGGCTGAGGTATTAATAGCTGCTCCCAAAGCGCCTAAATCATGGTGATTGCAAGTCCCAAAAATCTCGACTCTTTTTCCGTTTAAAAGAAATCCGTTTCTTGGTGTAAATTCTATTGTTCGAATGCCAAATGGGGTGTTGTATGTATCGACAACTTTTCCGTCAACGCTAACTTTGGTTTGTGCCACGTAGCGATTGGGCATTTTTAAATCCCATAATTTCGGATGGCTTAAAACGGAATGTGTTTCTGCTTCTTCTGTTGTGTTTGGTTTGATATCAAGAGTAGAAACAATTAGTGATCCTACTTTTGCTTTTGGTGTATTATTGATGTCCAGTTCGTATAAATCTGTTGTTATAACCGCTTTTACAGCTTTGTTTGTGGCATTGTCAACTTTTACCACTACTTTGATATCGGCAGCTTCTTTGGTAATATTGGGCGTTGTAATGTAGGTTCCCCAATGCCCAACATGTACCGGATTGGTTTTTACCAGCCAGACATGACGATAAATTCCGGCTCCGGGATACCAGCGCGAATCCCAGTTTTCTGTATCTAAACGAACGGCTAAAATATTTTCTTCCCCAAACTTTAAAAACGGAGTCAGATTCATGCGGAAGGAATTGTAACCATAAGGCCAGGTTCCGACATAATTTCCGTTGAGGTAAATTTTGGCATTGGCCATTGCTCCATCAAAATCAACAAAAATCTGTTTTCCAGAATCGGAGGCAGGAACGGTGAAATGTTTGCGATACCA
>NZ_JAGYWA010000024.1 GCF_018383905.1 Flavobacterium branchiicola | reverse complement strand
TTTCTCATAAGAAGTAAGTTCAAAGTATTCAACTATTATTTCAGGTAATAACAACTTGAGAAGATCAATAAAAGAATCCTGCATTTCTATTTGATTTTAAAATACAAATTTCGACCTTTTAATATTTTCCCACAACAATATGTATTGATCCATTGAAAGACTTAAAGCCGGATTGATTTATTTTCTCATGCCATTTGGCTAGTTTGGTTTTGTTTGGTTTTTGAATATTTCTTGTATATGATGATTTTTCTAATTTTTTTAAAAAAAGTTCTGTGGAATTTATGCTAGGAAGCTTAGTTTAAATGATTAATGAATAGAGAAATTCAAGACTATCAAAAAAAAGTAAAATTATGAATTCGCCGTAAGAGATTCGATTCTTGGCGACACGATCGAATTGCCTGAAATCATTATTACCAAAGAAAAACTGGACCCTGAAGCACAAAAACAGTTTTTGATTCTACAAAACAGAGTGTACAAGGTTTATCCTTATGCAAAACTGGCAGCAGACCGTTTGACAGCTTTAAATAAAGGAATGGCTCGTTTAAAAACGAATCGTAAAAAGAAGAAGTATTTTAAGATCGTAGAAGACTACCTTAATAATGAATTTGAAGAACGATTAAAAAAACTCTCGAGAAAACAAGGTCAGATTTTAGTAAAGCTGGTGCACCGCCAAACCGGAATCACCACCTATGAATTAATACGAACCCTGAAAAGTGGTTTCAAAGCTTTTGTGTCCAATACGACAGCCAATTTATTTGATATAAGTTTAAAGACAGAATACAAGCCTTATGAAGTAAACGAGGATTATCTAATCGAAACAATTCTTCAGCGGGCATTTGAGT
>NZ_JAGYWA010000023.1 GCF_018383905.1 Flavobacterium branchiicola | reverse complement strand
TACGGCAGATGGAATCACCGGGGCATCAGGAAAATTATAATCGTCATAATAGTTTACACTCAGCACATGATAATCAGATATTGGCCATGCCAGGGTGCTGTACCTGAAAGCAACCCCGTTTATGGTTGTATTTGTAGCTGTAGGGGTTTTGGTTTCACTAAAATTTGAAGTGAAGCCGTTTTGGGTATCCTGTAGTGCTTTTCGGCCTGCAGGGGTAACCGAGCCAGGTAACCAGCCGGTAAGTACGGCACGATTAAAGGCATCGTATTTGGTGATCATCCAGCCCACAGTCGTTAAATCATTAAACGGAGAATTGGCAGGCCCTGTGGCCACGACTCTGTCTAATTTATCATAGAGGATAAACTCCCATTGTTTGCCCGGGAGCTTTTTCTCAACGAGTCTGTTGCGCGAATCGTATTTATACTGATAACACAGATTGTCTAAAATGGTATTGGTTCCGTTATTGATCACTGCCGAGAAGGTGCTTCCTGCCTGGGCATGAAAACCATCAAGAAGTCGAATGGAATTTGTGGCAGTAAGGTTTAGGGTAGCACCAGAGACCACTACAGCTGTAGAGGTGATATCTGCCTGTAAATTTGTAGTGCTGCCAATTAGATCGACTGCTTTTGGCGGAATAACATAAGTCAGGTTTCCGTAAAGGTCATAGACATAATAGGTATCATGTTGCTCGTTGACTGATCCTGTGCCTACAGTGCCATAGGTTCTTTTAAGGACAACTTGTCCTTCTTTGTTTTTAAATTCTATTGTAGCGCCGTTAGCTTCAGATAAAGGGGCTACGCTGTTCTCATCGTAAGTAACGGTTTTATAGAGCTCATTGGCGTTGTAATAACCTGCATT
>NZ_JAGYWA010000022.1 GCF_018383905.1 Flavobacterium branchiicola | reverse complement strand
AAATGAGCTTGATTTGGAGTCAGCATATTGATTGATAAATGCACTCTAATTTGATTATAAAAAAAGATAGATTCCTGGACTTGCTTTTTTAAGTTCTCAAAATCTTCAAAGATTTCAGACAATGCGAACTCTTCTTTTAAAATACCATTTACTCTTTCAGCAATTGCATTCTCATATGGATCATAGTTTTGCGTCATACTTATAAGTATCATATTTTGAGATAAATAATCAGTATACTCTTTGCTGCAATATTGAAGACCTCTATCAGAATGATGTATAAGATTTCCACTGTATTTTCGATCGCCGATAGCTATCTTTAATGCTTCTAATGTAGAACAAGCCATTAAATTATCTGATAAATTATAGCCTACAATTTTCTTTGAATATGCATCAGTTATCAAATGAAGGTAATAGGTTTTGTTTCTTGTTCTCAAATAAGTAATATCAGCAACCCAAACCTGCTCTGGCGCATTTAAACTGATTTGTTTTATCAAATTTGGATATTTACGCATCCAATGTCTTGAATTTGTTGTCTTATAATATCTTCGAATTTTTGCAACTAATAAATATTCATCGCGTAAAAAATCAAACAATTTATCTCTCCCAATTTTTATTTGATGTCTTTTTAAATCATCTTTCAGCATAAAATGTAGTTTCCTGCCCCCGGTATTGGGCAGTTTCTGACGCACCGACATTACCAGAGATCTGAGATGTTCTTTGCTGATGTCTGATTTTGATTGATGTGATTTTCGTTTGTAATAAGCCTGTTTACTATATCCAAACAACCGACATATTATAAAAGGGCTAACCTTGTATATATGATTTATTTCTTGGACTGCTTGGAACCAGACTTTTTTACAATTTCTATTTTAAGCTCACGTTCAGCTATTTCAATAAACTTCCTGAAGACCAGTAATTCTTGTTCTTTCTTCGCTAATTGAGCTTCAAGCTCTTTGATTCGTTGGGATTGAGGATCTTTCATAGGTCGTCCGATAGTTAGTTTACTATGATAAGTAAATTTACCATATTTTTTTAACCATTTATCGATAGTGTCATGTCCGCGAATATTATACCGCCTGCGAAGTTCAGCTTTGGTAAATAAGCCTTGTTCAAATTCTTTTACGACCTTCCTTTTAAAGACCTCACTGAAAGTTTGGGGAGGCAATGGATTTTTAGAATGTTTTCTTTCTGTTGACATAATT
>NZ_JAGYWA010000021.1 GCF_018383905.1 Flavobacterium branchiicola | reverse complement strand
TGCGCAGATGGTACTGCAGTTATGTGGGAGAGTATGTCGTCGCCTTTCTTTTGAAGAATCCTCATCATTTATTTGATGGGGATTTTTTGTTTTGTAAAATATTGAATTGTACTGCACTTTGTGGGAGCCCCGATAGCTATCTAGGGGTCGTCGGATCAACACGGATCAACGCGAAAACCTGTGGAGCATTAAAAATTAGGCATAAATATTAGTCAGCCTAAAAAGGAAAAACTCTACATTTCTAACTCCTCTAAATTGCGATTTAAATGCTTTTATTTTTGCATTGAAAGATTCTGCTGAAGCATTGGTGCTTCTGTTGTCAAAATAATTCAATATCGTTTGATAATGATTGATAATCGTTCTGGATATTGTATTGAAAGACTTAAAGCCTGATTGATTTACTTTTTCATGCCATTTGGCTAGTTTGGCAAAGCCTAGAATTTTATCTTTTGTGTTCTCGAATATACCGCGAAGCTCTTGAGTTAGACTATATCCTTTTTGAATATCAGGATACAATTCAATTAGTAGGACGGCACGCTGTGTTTGGTTTGGAGTCCATTTAGATTTGTTTTTGTACAAGAAATAGCGACTTCTCGCTAGTAACTGCTTAATTGTATCGCCATTAGGAAGTATGCTGGATTTAAAATTCATATTTGACTTTCTGGCTCTTTCCATTGCTTCATTTTCCAGATCTATGGCCTGCCATCGGTATTTGATTCTGATTTCCTGCAATGCCTCTATCGCTAGCTTTTGAACATGAAAACGATCTGTGACGCGGGTTGCATTAGCAAAACATTTCTTTGCTATTAACCCCATATTGCCGGCCATATCCAAAGTGATTTCCTTGACTAGATTTCGTTCTTTAAGCGGGATTTTTTCAATTACCGCAATAACTACTTCTGCTTTAGTTCCTGCAACCATCGCCACTATAGTTCCTTTTCTGCCTTTTCCAGATTTGTTGGTTAAAATAGTATAGAGCTCGCCATTAGAAAGGGAGGTTTCGTCTATTGATAAGCGTTTTCCAATGTTCTTAGGAAAAACAAGCCATTTTTTAGCATGCGCTTTTTGATCCCATGCTTTAAAACCGCTTAGAAAATCCTTGTATTGAGATTGTAAATTCCTGCCAGAAACGCCATAGAAAGAAGCAATGGCATTACAATCATTTGGCTTGGAATCGATTGATTTCTTTTAAAAAAGACGCAAACTCCTGGGTTACACGAGTTCCGTCTGCTACTAAATTCCAATCTCTAAAAACGATCTTTCCAGTATCTTCATTTAGCCATCTTCTGCGGGTGATATGAAGATATACCTGATGTCCGCGGATAGGAAAATCCTGAACCGTTATTTCATCGAAAAATCCTTTTGAACTTAATTTTGAATCTCTGTATTCTTTAGGAATTGAATTGATTTCTTTCAGGTACAAATGAAGGATATCTTCTCCTTTCTCATAAGAAGTAAGTTCAAAGTATTCAACTATTATTTCAGGTAATAACAACTTGAGAAGATCAATAAAAGAATCCTGCATTTCTATTTGATTTTAAAATACAAATTTCGACCTTTTAATATTT
>NZ_JAGYWA010000020.1 GCF_018383905.1 Flavobacterium branchiicola | reverse complement strand
AACCATAAACGGGGTTGCTTTCAGGTACAGCACCCTGGCATGGCCAATATCTGATTATCATGTGCTGAGTGTAAACTATTATGACGATTATAATTTTCCTGATGCCCCGGTGATTCCATCTGCCGTATCAAACGGAACCCAGCCAGTTTATTACAATACCACTACAAAACCAATCGGTCTTGCAACAGGAAACTGGAACAGGGTTGCCGAGGCCAGTACTGCTTATCGATACGAACACACCTATACCCTTTATGATGCCAAAGCAAGGCCTGTTCGCTCTTACACCAAAAATTTCCTGGGTGGTTACACCTGTACAGACAGTAAACTCGATGCTTTCTCAGGACAACTCAACTCCAGTATCACCACTCATAGCAGGCTTCAGGGCGGAGCCGAGATCAAAACAACCGAAGTTTTCACTTATTCTGCCCAGGACAGACTCCTTACCCAGACCCATCAAATAGGCACTGCAGCCCCGGAACTTGTGCTTAGCAATACCTATGATGAACTCGGGCAGCTTATTTCCAAAAAAGTGGGTAATAACAGTCAAAACATCAATTACACCTATAATGTCCGAGGCTGGCTTACAGGCATCAATGATGTTGCCGGGCTTTCAAAAGCAGGAGACCCAAAAGATTTGTTTGCCTTTAAGATCAATTACAATACCCCGAACCAGGGTATCAGCGGAGCGGATCCCTTATACAACGGAAACATTGCAGAGACCCAGTGGGCAACCAACTCCGATAATGGAACTCTGAGGGCTTACGGCTACCGCTATGATAAATTAAACCGATTAAAGGATGCTGTTTATAAAAAAGGTGGTGTTTTAAACAACTACAACGAGAGCATGACTTATGATAAAAATGGAAATATTATCAATCTGACACGTAACGGAAGTACTAATGATAATTCCCAAACTCAAATAGATAATCTGACCTATGCTTATAAGGACAGCAATAACAGCAATCAGTTGATGAAAGTCACAGATGCAGTTGCCAATAACGCAAGCTTTTTGAATGAGTTTAAAGACAGCGCATCAAATGCTGCAGATGATTTTGATTACGACCTAAACGGTAATATGATCAAAGACAACAACAAAAACATCACTCAGATTGTTTATAACCAATTAAACCTGCCAACAAAAATAACCTTTGCCGCTACAGGAAATATTGTCTACCTTTATAATGCGGCAGGACAAAAAGTACAAAAAACAGTAAACAGATCCGGAGCTCCAGTAGTAACAACAGATTATCTGCAAGGGTATCAGTATGAAACCATCAGCGGTACAAGTACACTGAAATTTCTTCCAATGGCCGAAGGATATATAGAACCTGCAGGAAGCTCTTACAATTACATCTACCAATACAAGGATCATCTGGGCAATATTCGTCTTAGCTACGACAAGACCCTGGCCATAAAGGAAGAAAGTAATTATTATCCTTTTGGTCTGAAACAGGAAGGTTATAATAACGTGAAAATTGGGACGGAGAATAAGTATAAGTACAACGGAAAAGAGTTGCAAGACGAGAATATTGGCGGAAATCAGCTAAATCTATATGATTATGGAGCGAGAAATTATGACCCTGCTCTTGGACGTTGGATGAATATTGATAATAAATCAGAAAAATATGTTTCATTATCCTCATATCACTATGCAGGAAACAACCCAATATTATATTTAGATGTTGATGGTAATGAATTTACAGAAAATGCTTTGAAATGGGTAAATAGATTAATTGCTGATATTAACTCTAGACAAGAAAAAAACAATAGAAGTATTGCTGACTATAAAGCTAAAATTTCGGAAGGTGGTAGTGACAGACAGATAGCAAGATGGAATAGAAATATTAACTCACTTACAGCCAATAATGCAGAACTTGAAACTACAAGAGGAGAAACTGAAACATTAAAAGCTTCCTCACAAGTTTACGATGTTGTAACCAATAATGGAGGTACGGAACGAGACGTATTAGGCAATAGTACAACTACCAACCAAACAACCTTTAATAGCGATAATAACAGAGTTCAGCTAACAGTTTCATCAGGTACAGATTTAGGGCTTTTTTCCCATGAATTAAAGCATATGTATCAATTTGAAACAGGAGAATCCACATTAGGATTAACTAAAAATAATGGAGGCATAAGTCTAAAAGGAAATAATCTTTTATTTTATGATTTATCAGATGAAGTTCAAGCCTATCAAAGAGGGGCATTATTTGGACAAAGAGAAAATATAAATTCTGTATCTGATGTTTTGGCAAAAGGAATATATAGCAACAAGATTCCAACAGGTCCTATTAATGCTGTTAATCACCCAAATGCGGCCGGTATAAAACAAGATCCACAATCATTTGCTAATAGATATAATGCTGCTTTTAGAATTGGAACTACAACATATAAACCACAATAGGTATGAAAAAAATAATTCTATTTACAGGAATTTTAACACTATTTGCTTCTTGTAATAAAAATATCTATGGGAAGTATAACACTAATTATTCAAAAGATAAAAGTGCATTTTTTCAAATAACTTTGAACTCTGATAATACTGTTGAAAAAACAGAGATACATACGATAAGTAATTCTGCGAATGGTAAATTTATAGTAAAGGATAAAAAGGTAATTTGTTATTTAGACTCAACAAAATTTGGATTCCCTCCTGATACTTTAATATTCAAAATTAATGGCAATAGGCTTTATCCTATAAGAATGGGAATTGTCAATTCAAAGTTTTATTTAAGAAAAGAATGATTAATGTTGGTAATGTATCCAGACGCTTTTCTCCTTATACCTATGCTCTTAATAAACCCGATCGCTCGGATATACGCATCGATAGCGCGGAAATTCTTTCCGTGCCCTCAAAGTAAATCGACAAAGGATATAAAAAAAGCCCCCCCGCCAATAGGCGGGTTTTTTATGTTTGTCTCGTCCTGAAAAAAGTTGACTATAATAGATGTAATTATGTCAACAGAAAGAAAACATTCTAAAAATCCATTGCCTCCCCAAACTTTCAGTGAGGTCTTTAAAAGGAAGGTCGTAAAAGAAT
>NZ_JAGYWA010000019.1:2208-4139 GCF_018383905.1 Flavobacterium branchiicola | reverse complement strand
GAATCGTAAGATTTGAAAAGAACCACTAGAGAACACATCGCAATATAATATAAAAAATATACGATGAAGAGTTTGATCCTGGCTCAGGATGAACGCTAGCGGCAGGCTTAACACATGCAAGTCGAGGGGTATATGTCTTCGGATATAGAGACCGGCGCACGGGTGCGTAACGCGTATGCAATCTACCTTTTACAGAGGGATAGCCCAGAGAAATTTGGATTAATACCTCATAGTATTACGACTCGGCATCGAGATGTAATTAAAGTCACAACGGTAAAAGATGAGCATGCGTCCCATTAGCTAGTTGGTAAGGTAACGGCTTACCAAGGCTACGATGGGTAGGGGTCCTGAGAGGGAGATCCCCCACACTGGTACTGAGACACGGACCAGACTCCTACGGGAGGCAGCAGTGAGGAATATTGGACAATGGGCGCAAGCCTGATCCAGCCATGCCGCGTGCAGGATGACGGTCCTATGGATTGTAAACTGCTTTTGTACGAGAAGAAACACTCCTTCGTGAAGGAGCTTGACGGTATCGTAAGAATAAGGATCGGCTAACTCCGTGCCAGCAGCCGCGGTAATACGGAGGATCCAAGCGTTATCCGGAATCATTGGGTTTAAAGGGTCCGTAGGCGGTTTAGTAAGTCAGTGGTGAAAGCCCATCGCTCAACGGTGGAACGGCCATTGATACTGCTAGACTTGAATTATTAGGAAGTAACTAGAATATGTAGTGTAGCGGTGAAATGCTTAGAGATTACATGGAATACCAATTGCGAAGGCAGGTTACTACTAATTGATTGACGCTGATGGACGAAAGCGTGGGTAGCGAACAGGATTAGATACCCTGGTAGTCCACGCCGTAAACGATGGATACTAGCTGTTGGGAGCAATTTCAGTGGCTAAGCGAAAGTGATAAGTATCCCACCTGGGGAGTACGTTCGCAAGAATGAAACTCAAAGGAATTGACGGGGGCCCGCACAAGCGGTGGAGCATGTGGTTTAATTCGATGATACGCGAGGAACCTTACCAAGGCTTAAATGTAGATTGACCGGTTTGGAAACAGATCTTTCGCAAGACAATTTACAAGGTGCTGCATGGTTGTCGTCAGCTCGTGCCGTGAGGTGTCAGGTTAAGTCCTATAACGAGCGCAACCCCTGTTGTTAGTTGCCAGCGAGTCATGTCGGGAACTCTAACAAGACTGCCAGTGCAAACTGTGAGGAAGGTGGGGATGACGTCAAATCATCACGGCCCTTACGCCTTGGGCTACACACGTGCTACAATGGCCGGTACAGAGAGCAGCCACTGGGCGACCAGGAGCGAATCTATAAAACCGGTCACAGTTCGGATCGGAGTCTGCAACTCGACTCCGTGAAGCTGGAATCGCTAGTAATCGGATATCAGCCATGATCCGGTGAATACGTTCCCGGGCCTTGTACACACCGCCCGTCAAGCCATGGAAGCTGGGGGTGCCTGAAGTCGGTGACCGCAAGGAGCTGCCTAGGGTAAAACTGGTAACTAGGGCTAAGTCGTAACAAGGTAGCCGTACCGGAAGGTGCGGCTGGAACACCTCCTTTCTAGAGCCTCATTGTTAGTCGCAAGACACCTTGGGGAAAAAAGATGTGAATCGAAAGGATCTGAATTTGAAAATTCAATTACTCTTGCTGTTAATTTAAAAAATAATGAAAATTAAGTAAAACAGAGTCTCGTAGCTCAGCTGGTTAGAGTACTACACTGATAATGTAGGGGTCGGCAGTTCGAGTCTGCCCGGGACTACTCTTTTAACTTGATTCAAAGGAAATTTTAGAAGTTGAGTGTTAATGAGCATACCTCATAACTAATAACTCATGACTAAAAATGGGGGATTAGCTCAGCTGGCTAGAGCGCCTGCCTTGCACGCAGGAGGTCAACGGTTCGACTCCGTTATTCTCCAC
>NZ_JAGYWA010000019.1:0-2110 GCF_018383905.1 Flavobacterium branchiicola | reverse complement strand
GAATGCCTAGGCTCTCAGAGGCGAAGAAGGACGTGATAAGCTGCGAAAAGCTGCGGGGACGAGCACACATCGATTGATCCGCAGATATCCGAATGGGGCAACCCACTATGTTGAAGACATAGTACACCGATAGGTGGGCAAACCCGCTGAACTGAAACATCTAAGTAGGCGGAGGAGAAGAAAACAAAAGTGATTCCGTAAGTAGTGGCGAGCGAACGCGGATTAGCCCAAACCAATGTTGTTACGGCAATGTTGGGGTTGTAGGACCACGACATTTTATGCACAAGGAACCGGAACTGACTGGAAAGTCGGGCCATAGAGGGTGATAGCCCCGTATGGGTAACAAGTGTAATGAATAGTGGTATCCTGAGTAGGGCGGGGCACGTGAAACCCTGTCTGAATTTGGCGGGACCATCCGCTAAGGCTAAATACTCCTGAGAGACCGATAGTGAACCAGTACCGTGAGGGAAAGGTGAAAAGAACCGTGAATAACGGAGTGAAATAGATCCTGAAACCATACGCTTACAAGCGGTCGGAGCCCTTTCGTGGGGTGACGGCGTGCCTTTTGCATAATGAGCCTACGAGTTAACGTTGCTGGCAAGGATAAGTGATTAAGTCACGGATCCGTAGCGAAAGCGAGTCTGAATAGGGCGCTTTAGTCAGTAGTGTTAGACGCGAAACCGTGTGATCTACCCATGGGCAGGTTGAAGCTGTGGTAACACACAGTGGAGGACCGAACCGGTTGACGTTGAAAAGTCTTCGGATGACCTGTGGGTAGGGGTGAAAGGCCAATCAAACTCGGAAATAGCTCGTACTCCCCGAAATGCATTTAGGTGCAGCGCTGATGATAGTTATATAGAGGTAGAGCTACTGATTGGATGCGGGGGCTTCACCGCCTACCAATTCCTGACAAACTCCGAATGCTATATAATGTTTCACAGCAGTGAGGGCTTGGGTGCTAAGGTCCAAGTCCGAGAGGGAAAGAACCCAGACCATCAGCTAAGGTCCCCAAATATATGTTAAGTTGAAAGAACGAGGTTTGTCTGCCCAGACAGCTAGGATGTTGGCTTGGAAGCAGCCATTCATTTAAAGAGTGCGTAACAGCTCACTAGTCGAGCGGACGAGCATGGATAATAATCGGGCATAAACATATTACCGAAGCTATGGATTTACAAGCAATTGTAAGTGGTAGGGGAGCATTCTAACAGGGTTGAAGGTGTATCGTAAGGTATGCTGGACTGGTTAGAAAAGAAAATGTAGGCATAAGTAACGATAATGCGGGCGAGAAACCCGCACACCGAAAAACTAAGGTTTCCACAGCTATGCTAATCAGCTGTGGGTTAGTCTGGTCCTAAGGCGAACCCGAAAGGGACAGTCGATGGCCAACGGGTTAATATTCCCGTACTACTAATTACTGTGATGGGGTGACGGAGTGATGAAAGCGCCGCGAACTGACGGAATAGTTCGTTGAAGTACCTAGCTATATTCTCTATAGGCAAATCCGTAGAGAATGGTGAAATACGATAGTACTCGGAGTCTTCGGACAAAGAGATAGTGCGCCTAAGGGCTTCCAAGAAAAACCTCTAAACTTCAGGTAATTAGTACCAGTACCGTAAACCGACACAGGTAGTTGAGGAGAGAATCCTAAGGTGCTCGAGAGATTCATGGCTAAGGAATTAGGCAAAATAGACCTGTAACTTCGGGAGAAAGGTCGCCCCCAGCAATGGGGGCCGCAGTGAAGAGGTCCAGGCGACTGTTTATCAAAAACACAGGGCTCTGCAAAATCGTAAGATGAAGTATAGGGCCTGACACCTGCCCGGTGCTGGAAGGTTAAGAGGAGATGTTATCTTCGGAGAAGCATTGAATTGAAGCCCCAGTAAACGGCGGCCGTAACTATAACGGTCCTAAGGTAGCGAAATTCCTTGTCGGGTAAGTTCCGACCTGCACGAATGGTGTAACGATCTGGACACTGTCTCAGCCATGAGCTCGGTGAAATTGTAGTAACGGTGAAGATGCCGTTTACCCGCAGTGGGACGAAAAGACCCTGTGCACCTTTACTATAGCTTAGTATTGACCTTGGATAAATGATGTGTAGGATAGGTTGGAGACT
>NZ_JAGYWA010000001.1:391517-844973 GCF_018383905.1 Flavobacterium branchiicola | reverse complement strand
CAAGCTCATTTGCAAAATCAAGTAAAATTGAAAACATGGAAAAAAATAAATCGGAACAAAAGCAATTCTGTTCCGATTTAATTAATTTTATATTATTAATTCAGTCAACCTTTTTCAGGATAACTCAATTGTATAACAAAATAAAAAATAAATGGGATATCAAGAACAACTAAACTTTAGAAATCTATGGCAAGCGGATTTATAGTATTTAAAGATGGAAGATGTTTTGGAAGAAGATGGACTGGTTATGATGAAATTTTGAAAATCGTAATTAAAGAGTTGTTATTGATTAAAAATGGGGAGGAATTAGCTAACTGGTTAGAAACTCAAATTCCAGATTTAGATGATGAAAGTGGAGAGTGTGGTTGGGGATTTTATAAAACAAGTACTGATGAATTTATAAATAGATCTTTCGATTTAAGAAGCCTTACAATAGATAATCAAAAACTATTTGGAGAAGCTATTGTAGTCGGCAGAGCTAAATTATTAGATTTCGGAGAAGAGTATTCCTGTTTAAATATTGACTTTTTTGAAATATTCTTTAAAATGTATTTGCTTTCTGAAAAGGGTGATCCGCCTTTGGAATTTTCAGATTGGGGGAGTATTAAACCATGTGATGAAAAAAATGGGCCTGGCTGGAATTGAAAAATTAAAGCTTAATTGTTTTCGACTTTAATATTTTTACAAAATGTTTAATTTATAACATTTTGTTATTTTTTGTGAATCACATTGTTTTCATTTGTATTATACTTATTTTTGCGGTACAAATTTGATTAAAGAATTATTTAAAGATATAAAAATGAGAATAGCAGTTGTAGGTGCTACCGGAATGGTTGGCGAAGTAATGCTTAAAGTTTTAGCAGAAAGAAATTTCCCTGTTACAGAATTAATTCCTGTTGCATCTGAAAGATCAGTAGGAAAAGAAATTGAATATAAAGGAACAAAATATAAAGTTGTAGGATTGCAAACTGCTGTTGATATGAAGGCTGATATTGCAGTTTTCTCTGCAGGTGGAGATACTTCATTAGAATGGGCGCCAAAATTTGCTGCTGCCGGAACAACTGTTATCGATAACTCATCTGCATGGAGAATGGACCCGACTAAAAAATTGGTTGTTCCAGAAATCAATGCTTCAGTTTTAACTAAAGAAGATAAAATTATTGCAAATCCAAACTGCTCTACTATTCAAATGGTATTGGCTTTGGCTCCTTTGCACAAAAAATACAACATTCAAAGAGTTATTGTTTCTACTTACCAATCTATCACAGGAACTGGTGTAAAAGCGGTAAAACAACTAGAGAATGAGTACGCTGGAATTCAGGGTGACATGGCTTACAAATATCCAATTCACCGTAATGCAATTCCACACTGCGACAGTTTTGAAGAAAACGGTTACACTAAAGAAGAAATGAAATTAGTTCGCGAAACTCAAAAAATCTTAGGTGATAACACCATTAGAGTTACAGCTACTGCAGTTCGTGTGCCAGTTGTTGGAGGTCACAGTGAAGCAGTAAATGTTGAGTTTACAAATGATTTTGATGTAAACGAAGTTCGTGAAATACTGCACAATACTGATGGAGTAGTGGTTCAGGATAATTTAGATACATTTACTTATCCAATGCCATTATACGCAGAAGGTAAAAATGATGTTTTTGTTGGAAGAATCCGTCGTGACGAAAGCCAGCCAAATACATTAAACATGTGGATTGTTGCTGATAACTTAAGAAAAGGTGCTGCAACAAACACCATTCAAATCGCTGAGTATTTAATTCAGGCAGGTTTGGTATAGTCGAGAGATTAAAGAAAATTGTTATAGAGAAAAGACTGTAATTGCAGTAATGTAATTACGGTTTTTTTGTGACTAGTTATTAATATCAAGCCTGTTGGTTTCGATAACTTAATAACGACAAATAAAAAAATCCAAATTCCGATAGAGCATATGATGCTTTTTGGAATTTGGATTTTAAGATATTGTAATTTATTTTTTAATATTCTGGAGCCAGTTCTAATTCCAGTCCTTCTAAATCTGTGGTAATTGGTATCTGACAGCCTAAACGACTATTAGATTTAACATAAAACGCTTCCGAAAGCATAGCTTCTTCTTCATCTCCCATTTCTGGTAATGCAACATCATTAAGAACATAACACTGGCAGGAAGCACACATGGCCATTCCGCCACAGGTTCCTTCAACAGGAAGTTCGTATGCCTTGCATAACTCCATTATATTCATTGCCATATCAGTTGGAGCCTGTAACTCGTGTATAACTCCTTCTCGATCTTTAATCTTTATTAATACATCCATTTTAAATTTTGGAATTTTATTGTGGGGATTTAATAAACGTGAAAAAATCCCGGGTTTAATATTAGCTTGCTGATTTTAAGCTGAAAGCGTATTCTTTTCTTGCATTATCTTTAAGATGCATTTTTACACCAATCATATTACCACCTTTTTCAAGTAATGTTACTGAAACTAGTATAGCATAATAATCTTTGTCTGCCTGAAAGACCAATGTTCCTTCGTAAGTTGAATTGACTACTCCTTGTTTGTCTGTTGTAACAGAAATTTTTCTCGGACGTGAAAATTCAGCAGTGCTGTAAGTGGCTTTGTTTGCAAACTTAGCTTTGCCTTCGGCGAAATCATATAAAAAATCATAATTTCCAATTCTTAAACTGCCTTCTCCGGCAAGTGTATTCGTAGAAAAAACAATTTGACCTGCATATTGAAAATCCGACCATTCTTCAGATTCGTTTACCCAGGCTTTGTCAACAATAAGCGATTGCGTTTGTTGTGCGTAATTTGCAGTAACGAAAAACAAAAATAAAAATAGAGTGTAAAATTTCTTCATAGTTATAAGATTTAGGGTTATGTTACAAATTTAAGTTAAATCTGTATTAATTCATTAACCAAAACTCTTAAAACTTTATATTGTTTTTTGTTAAATCCGCAAAAACATATACTATTTTGATTGTTTTTATGAAAACATTGATGTTAAACAATCAAAAGAACTATTATTCCTGTTAATACTTTAGTCTTGCAAAGGCACAAAAAGCACTTTCTTTTCTACATAATATTAACGACAGTTTCGATCTGTGGAGCGTACTTTTTAATTGTCGTTTCAACTCCTGCTTTCAAAGTCATTTGGTTTACGCTGCAGCTAATGCACGCGCCTTCCAGACGAACTTTTACATGCTTGTCTTCATCAATAGAAATTAGCGTAATATCTCCGCCATCGGATTTTAAAAACGGCCTGATTTCATCTAAAGCCAATAATACGTTATTTGTTAATTCTTCTGTTGTCATAATTTAATGTGTCAATTATGAAAATGTGCCAATCAGATAATGTTTAAAATTTTCTAATTGGCACATTATCTCATTATCTAATTCTTTTTTACTGCTGAACAACCTGCCATTGTTGTAATTTTTATGGCTTCTGTTGCAGGTAAGCTTTCGTTTCTGTTTACTGTTTCCTGTACAACGTTTCTGGTGATTTCTTCAAAAACCGTTTCAATTGTAGATGCTGTTTGTAAAGCTGCCGGACGACCGTAATCTCCTGCTTCACGAATAGACTGTACAATTGGAACTTCTCCTAAAAACGGAACATCTAAATCTTCTGCCAGGTTTTTAGCACCTTCTTGTCCGAAGATATAGTATTTATTATCAGGTAATTCTTCTGGTGTAAAATAAGCCATGTTTTCTATAATTCCCAAAACAGGAACATTTATATTGTCCTGCATAAACATAGCAACACCTTTTTTAGCATCGGCAAGTGCAACAGCTTGTGGAGTACTTACTACAACCGCACCTGTAATAGGTAATGATTGCATGATAGAAAGGTGAATATCTCCAGTTCCCGGAGGTAAGTCAATTAACATGAAGTCTAATTCTCCCCAATCTGCATCAAAAATCATTTGATTTAATGCTTTTGCAGCCATTGGCCCTCTCCAGATTACTGCCTGACTTGGAGCTGTAAAAAAGCCAATAGAAAGAATTTTAATTTCATAACTTTCAATTGGTTTCATTTTTGATTTTCCGTCTACTGTAGTCGAAATTGGTTTTTCGTTTTCAACGTCAAACATAATTGGCATAGAAGGTCCGTAGATATCAGCGTCTAAAACTCCAACTTTAAAACCCATTTTTGCAAGTGTTACAGCAAGATTAGCCGTAACAGTAGATTTTCCTACACCACCTTTACCAGAAGCAACGGCAATTATATTTTTGATTCCTGGAATTGCACGACCTTTGATTTCGTTTTTCTCAGGAGTTTCCACTTTTATATTGACTTTAACTTTTGCGTCTGCCGATATTAATTCGTGAATTGTTTTTTTAATATCATCTTCCGCTCTTTTTTTAATATGCATTGCAGGTGTGTGTAAAACTAAATCTACCACAACTTCGTCACCAAATGTAATAACGTTGGCAACAGCGCCGCTTTCAACCATATTTTTTCCTTCTCCAGCTATAGTGATAGTCTCCAGAGCTTTAAGAATCTCTTTTCTGTCTAATTTCATTTTTAATGTAGGGTTTTCTATTGATGAAATTTGCTTATGAACTATATTTATTTAAACTCATTTCAGACTGCAAAGATAACAGTTTATGTTCGGATTCGTACTGTTTTTAAATCGTATTTCTCGATATTGAAATTATTCAAAATGATACTGTTGCCATTTTTTACAAAGTGAGATTCAAAAAGAAAAATTGTTAGCCTTTAATTTTAAAAAAGAAAAGCAGAAATTAAATGAAAAGTATGAAAAAAGAAACCCGCCAAATACGCGATTTGGCGGGTTTCTTTAAAAAAAATGGTCTACAAGTTTATTCGTATTTTAAATATTTCAAAATATCAATTTTAGTTACCTGATAGGCTTTTGTTAAAACAATTACCAAAGTAAGAACTAACAATGAAACCAGCGCAACGCTAAACGGAACCGGAGAAATATTTATTCTAAAAGCAAAATCTTCCAGCCATTTTTGCAATAAGATATAAGCCGGTACAATTCCAACAGCAAATCCCATTAAGCAAAAAAGGATATATTGTTTTGATAATTCTTTCAATAAAATATCAGTTTCTGCACCAAGCGTTTTTCTAATGGCGATTTCTTTAAGTCTTCTTTCCATTGAAAAAGAAGCTAAAGCAAACAATCCAAAAACGGCAATAATAATTACAACTAAGTTTAGAATAAAGAATAGATTTTTTTGTTTAACCTGCTCTTCATAAGTTTTTGCAAATTCTTTGTTTACAAAATCATAGTCAAAAGGATAATCCGGATTTACGTTTTTCTCCCAATAAGCTTTTAATCCTGCAAGAGTTTCAGGCAAATTATCGGTAGAAACTTTTACAAGAACCTTATTAAAATTATTCCACTTCAGTGTTTTAAGATTGATAAAAATCATTGGCGAAACCTTGTTTTGTAAGCCGGTCAAATTAAAATCTTTTACAACGCCTAGAACTTTAAATTTCAAATTATCGCCGTCTCCAACACTCCAGCCCGACGTTATCATTGTGTTTACCGGATTTTTAAGATGTAAAGTCTTTGCAAGTGTTTCGTTTATAAGCATTCCGCTCACAGTATCTGACGCAAATTCAGGAGATAAATCGCGTCCCTGAAGGACTTTAATTTTCATCATCTCAAGAAAACCAAAATCCATTTCGATATTTTTAGGCTGAACAAAAATACCGTTGTGTTTAAAGCCTGAACTAGAACCTGAGTTGCCACCAAAAGAGCCTGCAAATGTTGTAACGCCTACAACTCCGGGTATTTTTTTGATTTCTTGTTTATCAGTCAGATATTCATCTGTTCTTTTTAAACGATCTTTTGTATTGTAAGTAACCGAAATTACCTGATCGCCGCTAAAACCTAAATCTTTGTTCATCATGTAATCAACCTGCGAATTAACAATCAGGGCGCCAATGATAAAAAATGCTGCAATACCAAACTGAAAAATAAGCATAGAATTACGAATCCAGATTCCGCTTTTGCTTCTTGAAAAATTACCTTTTAAAACTTTTAAAGTTTCAAAATTTGAAATGTAAATGGCTGGAAAAATACCCGCAAGTATGATTACTAATCCAAAAATAAATAAGAGCTGCAGATAAAATTCGCTGCCATTCATTGTCAAAGTTTTTCTTAAAAAGATATTGTAATAAGGTAATGAAAGCTCTACAATGGCAAGAGCAAACAAAATAGACATGGTTACAATTATAGCCGTTTCAAAGATAAACTGCATTATGATTTGGTTTTTTGATGCGCCTACAATTTTGCGCACGCCAACCTCTTTTGCACGTTTAATAGCCGATGCAGTGGCTAAATTAATGTAGTTTACCAAAGATAAAACTAAGATAAGTACAGATAAACCACCCATAATATAAAGTAACTTTAAGTTACCCGCACCTTCAGGAAAATCTTGTCCGCCTGAGCTTTTTGTACCATGTAAGCGAGATGTTTTCAATTGATCGAGAATGACTTTAATCTCGCCATTTTCTTTCAAATACTGTTCTACAGTCATACCGCTTGCTTTTGCATCTTTTACAGTTCTGTTTACAAAAGTTACATTTTGCATTTTCTTTAAAAGAGCGCCAGCATCAGTGCCATTTTTGGTTTTAATCATTAAGGCATAATTAAAATTTCCCCATTGAGTTTTATCACTTTCTCGCTTTATACCACTGAAAATATAATTTGGCTCAGCAGAAGACGGTCTGGTAATGCGATAAACAGCTTTTACCGTATATGTTTTATTATCGTATGAAACGGATTTTCCGATAGGATCGTCATTTTTAAAAAGAAGTTTCGCCTGATCTTCAGCTACAGCAACACTGTTTTTGTCCTTCAAAATATCTTTTTTGGCACCTTTGATAATTTCAAAAGGAAAGAAATCAAAAAAGTTTTCATCAGTAATTGTAATCTTTTTATCCAGTACAATTTGATTTTGATACTTTACAACACCTTCATCGTACCAATTATACAGAAAACAGATTTTTTCAATTTCAGGAATTGTGGCTTTACAGGTTTCGCCAAAAGGGATAGAACTGGTGGCCCAGATATCTCCGGTTGTCCCAATTTTATTCAAAACCATGTAGGTGTTTTCTTTATTGGGATTCCATTGATCGTATGCGTGTTCATTGTTCCAATACAAAATAGCGAAGATTACGCTGGCAATCCCGATGCTTAATCCTAAGACATTCAAAAACGAAAACAGCTTGTTTTGCTTTAAATGATAAATAAATATTTTAAACCAATTAGAAATCATGGTGTATGTTTTTTATAGTTAATTCAGTTATTTTAAACTGATTGTTTTTAAATAATTGCGAATACTCTGCAAACAAATTCTACCAGAATTACGATTGCAGTTACGATAAATTTTATCATTTTTTCATTATTTAGCGTCCATAAAAACATCAACATTTCGTTGATTTAATTTCTCAGAGAATATTACACCGTCTTTCATATGAATAGTTCGTTGCGAAAACGAAGCGTCATAATCAGAGTGGGTTACCATCAAAATTGTAGCGCCTTTTGCATGTAAGTCGGTCAAAAGTTCCATTACTTCATTACCGTTTTTACTATCTAAGTTTCCGGTTGGCTCATCGGCAAGAATAATTTTCGGGTCATTTACCAAAGCTCTTGCAACGGCAACCCTTTGTTGCTGACCACCTGAAAGCTGCTGCGGAAAATGTTTTAAACGATGTGAGATATTTAATTTCTCTGCAATAGCTTCAATTTTTTGCTTTCTTTCTGATGCTTTAACATTGTTGTAAAGCAAAGGCAATTCGATATTATCATAAACAGAAAGCTCATCGATTAAATTGAAATTCTGAAAAATGAAACCAATATTTTCTTTACGAACCTGAGCTCTTCCTTTTTCTTTTAGACCAATCATTTCCTGATCTAATAATTTATAACTTCCGTCTGAAGCACTGTCCAGTAGACCAATGATATTTAATAAAGTAGATTTTCCACAACCTGAAGGCCCCATGATAGTTAAAAAATCACCTTTTTTAATGTGTAAAGAAATACCGCTTAATGCTGATGTTTCTACTTCTTCTGTTCTAAAAACTTTGGTTAAATTTTGAATTGTTATCATTTTGTAAAGGTGTTAAATGTTGTTAATTACGTTTTTTGATTGATGATTGAAATGATGATTTTTTGTTTGTTTCAAGTTTCAGGTTTCAGGTTTTCTGTAACTTGAAACTTTAAACCTGAAACTAATTTATTCTTTGCTAAGCGAAAGCTCCTCAACGTCTTTGTAGTCAGAATAGGATGAGGTAACTACAGATTCACCTTCTTTTAATCCTTCCAGAACTTCATAATAAGACGGGTTTTCTCTTCCTAATTTTATAGCTCTTCTTTCGGCTTTATTTCCTTTTACTACAAAGATCCATTTTCCAGCTGTTTCCTGATTAAAACTTCCTTTTGGCAGCACTAATATTTTATTTCTTTCAGATAAAATCAGTTTTACACCAAAACTTAATCCGTCTTGTAAAGCAATATTTTCTTTAGATGTAAAAGCCAATTCTACAGTAAAATGACCACTTTTTACTTCCGGAATTACTTTGGTAACCAAAACTTCCAGCGTTTTACCTTTAAACTCCACCTGACCTTTTAAGCCTTCGCGCAGTTTTTCTAAGTAAAATTCATCTACTTCTGCAGTAAGTTTGTAGCCGCGTTTGGAATCAATTTTTCCGATGCTTGCTCCAGCCTGAAATGTTTTTCCTAAAACAGGCTCAAAAGAAGTTAATCTTCCCGTTTCCGGCGCAGTAATTAAAAAGTTCTTTTTGTTGTTTCTCAAAATATCCAAACTTTTATCCATCGTCTGAATCGAACGGTTGATTTGAGAAATTTGTAATTGATTGGACTGTTTTTCTTTCTGAATACTTTGTTGAATCGTTCTTTTGCGCTCTTCCTGAAAACGAAGACTTTCTTTAAAAGTATTCCAGTCATTTTTCGAAATCACATCTTTCTCATACAATTTCGAATTCATATCATAAAGACGTTTGGCATCATTATAATCGTGCTCGATTAAAACCAAGTCTTTGTTTAAATTCAGTTCCTGATTTCTGATGTTTAATTTTCCGGTATTCAGGTTATTGATTTGCTCAATAATGGCTGTTTCCTGAGTCAGATAATTCAATTCTGTATTTGGGTTGTACAAACGTGCCAGCGATTGCCCTTTGGTAACCATTGCACCGTTTTCTACAAAAATCTCTTTTACAGATCCTCCTTCTGTAACGTTTACAAGCATTACGTTAAGCGGTTCAACTTTCGCCTGAAAAACAACAAAATCTTCAAAAAAAGCCTTTTCAACTTTCTGAATTGAAAGCTCTTCGGTTTTTACATTTAGACTTCTTTTAGTGTTAAACGAAAAAAAGACGATTGTAGCCAAAGCTAAAAAAACTCCAATTGCTATTGTGAGATATCTAAATTTTCTATTTTTACGAGGAATTACCTTGTCCATTTTTTAAATAATTTACTGATTACCAATAGGTAAATACTGTGCCATAAAATTTATTTTTTGCAAGGCCTTGATTTTAAAGAGACTCTAAAAACGATCCAAAAAAAGAGTGTTCGATAATGAACAGTTGACCGTTCAAAATCGGACAAAAAAGAACAGCATGAGAAAAAAGCAAGCTCAAATATTAATTGTTGACGATCAGGAAGAAATTCTGTTTTCGGCAAAAATGATTCTTAAAAAACATTTTGAGACCATTTTTACCGAAAATAGCCCAAAAAAAATCATTTCGACTTTAAATGAAAATGAGATCAATGTGGTTTTATTAGACATGAATTACCGAATTGGTTTTGAAGATGGACGCGAAGGAATTCATTGGCTAAAAGAAATTAAAACACTTTCTCCAAATACAATTGTGATTCTGATGACCGCTTTTGGTAAAATTGATACCGCGGTTGAAGGAATTAAAATGGGTGCTTTTGACTATGTTTTAAAACCCTGGAATAACGAAAAATTGCTTGAAATTATTGATAAGGCTGTCGCCGAAAGCCGAAAACACAGCAAAAAAACAGTTGTTGAAAAAGCAGAAAAAAGATATTTTACCGGAACTTCTCAAAAAATAAAACAAGCTTATTCTATTGCCGAAAAAGTAGCCAAAACCGATGCTAATGTTTTAGTCTTAGGAGAAAACGGAACCGGAAAGTTTGTTTTTGCCGAATTTATACATCAAAATTCAGAAAGAAAAAAAGAACCTTTCGTACATGTCGATTTAGGTTCTTTGAGCGATAATTTGTTCGAAAGTGAACTTTTTGGTTATGCAAAAGGCGCTTTTACCGATGCGAAAGCAGATACACCGGGAAGATTTGAATCGGCACAAAACGGAACTATTTTTCTGGACGAAATAGGGAATATTCCACTTCATTTACAATCTAAATTATTGCACGTTTTGCAGACCAAAACGGTAACTCGTTTGGGCGAAAGCAAAGCAAGACCTTTGAATGTCAGAATCATTTCGGCAACCAATAATGATATTAAAGCTGAGGTGAAAAATAAAGTATTCAGAGAAGATTTGTTGTACAGAATTAATACAATGGAAATCAATCTGCCGCCTTTGCGTGAGCGAAAAGAAGATATTGTTCCGATGGCGCATTTTGTTCTGGATCAGGTGGCGGAAAAATACAATCAGAACAATTGGCGTTTTGAGGAGAATGTTGCGCCGTATTTAGAACGTTATCCGTGGAAAGGAAACGTAAGGGAAATGGAAAACAAGATCGAACGTGCTTTGATTCTGGCCGATAATAATACAATTTCTATAAACGATTTAGATATTCTGGACTTCGAAGATATTCAGGAAAACGATGATAATCCGTTATCTGAACTGGAAAAAACGGCCATCGAAAAAGCACTTTTTAAAAATCATGGAAACATAAGTAAAACCGCTGAAGAATTGGGTTTGTCGAGAGCTGCACTTTACAGAAGAATTGAAAAGTACGACTTAAAGAATTAAAGAAAATGAATAGCGTCCAGCTTTAGCTGGATGTAAATAATAAGGAAAGATAGGAGGCTTTAGCCAAACATAACATTTTGGCTAAAGCCCTGTTTCTATAAATAATTTTATCATTCCGCCAGCTAAAGCTGGAGGCAATTCAAATCAAATAATGAAGAATTGGAAGTTTTATAACGCTTTATTTGTGAGAGTCTTGTTTATCATGATTCTCTTTTTCTTTTGCGTTTTTCTCATCTATAAAGCCTTTTATTATAATGCACTTTTGGTAGGCTCTTTCGTGTTTATAATGCTGGCCGAAATGTATTTTTATGTAAAAAACCGATTGCAGTTTTATGACAGAACAATGCTTTCGATTTTGCAAAATGATTTTTCGACCAATTTTCCCGAAGAGAATAAAAAAGACAATTTCAAAAGTTTATATCTTCTTTATGAAACTTTAAAAGAGCGCCAACAAGAACAAATTTCTAAAGAGTTGATTTATCGTTCCCTTTTAAATAATATTGATACAGCAGCTTTAATCCTGGAAAAAGACAATGAAGACTGGAGTATTTTTTTAATGAACGATTGCTTTTCAGATTTGTTTAAAGTGCCAAAAGTAAGTCATTGGAAATACCTTAAAAACTATCTTCCGTCGCTTTGTTTTGAAATTGAAAAGACGGAGTTCAGCGAATTAAAATCGGCGATTTCTATAAAAATTGAAGAACAGGATTTGCAGACTTTTATGTTGCAGACTTCAAGAACTCAAACCTACAATAAAGAATATTTTATTGTTTTACTGGACAGTATTCAGCGCGTTATCGAGAAAAAAGAAAAAGAAGCGTGGATTAATTTAATGAAGATTATATCGCATGAATTAATGAATTCCTTAACGCCAATTCGTGCGCTTTCGCAGAATTTGCTTCATATCGTAGATCAGGATCAATTGGAAGAAGACGATTTTGAAGATATTAAAAGCAGTATTTCGACGATTATAAACAGAAGCGATCATTTGCAGGTTTTTGTTGATAATTACCGAAAACTCGCCATGCTGCCAACGCCAACAAAAGTGATGACGCCAATAAATGCGTTGTTTGATGATTGTTTGAGAGTGATGAGTCCGATTTTGAAATCAGAAAACATTGAACTGATAAATGATCTGCACAGTTCGCGTTCTATTTTGATTGATAAAAGCCAAATGGAACAAGTGATTATAAATCTGATAACCAACAGTATTTATGCTTTAAAAGAGAAAAACGACAAGAAAATGTTCGTATCCAGTTATACCGAAAATAATCGCTTTTTCATCACTATCTCAGACAACGGAAAAGGAATAGACAAAGAAATTCAGGACAAAGTATTTCTGCCATTTTTCACCACAAGAAAAGACGGCGCCGGAATCGGATTAACGCTTTCAAAAAACATCATCGAAGCGCACGGCGGTTATTTAAGCTACCAAACTGATGAAGATAAAACCAGTTTTGTGATTTGCTTAATTTAATTTATCGCTTTCCTGCAAGGTTTTCAAAACCTTGTAGGTATGTGAATAAAAGTATCTTTTGAGATTTAATATTTACTAAATCGAATTGTGTTATTTACTTGACTTGACAAATTGAGTAATCAAAAATTCACAATTTTTTAGTTTACGATAATGTCACCCTGAGCGGAGTCGAAGGCTTTATCGTGCAAAAGGGCTTCGACTCCGCTCAGCCTGACAAAGAAGAAATTTTAAAACTCAACTTCTGGTTGCCAGAAGTGTTTTTCGAGATCTACAATTTGATTGTTGACTACTTTAATGCCTTCACTTTCTAAAAGTTGCTGCATTAAATTGGTTCCGTCAAAATGATGTTTTCCAGTCAAAAGACCTTTTTGGTTTACGACTCTGTGCGCGGGAACATCATCCATATTATGACACGCATTCATCGCCCAGCCCACCATTCGCGCAGAGCGTGCAGTTCCTAAAGCTTTTGCAATTGCGCCATAAGAAGTAACTTTCCCATACGGAATTTGTCTGGCGACTATATAAACTCTTTCGAAAAAATTTTCTTCAGCCATTTTTAAAAATATTTTACCATTAAGATATAAAGTTATATTAAGATAAAAGCTTAATTTTTCTTAATTACTTAATGGTTAGTTTATTGCCCGAAATAGTAATTCAAAATATTAAAAAGCGTTGCAAGAGCAACTAAACCGGTGATACTACCAATAATAGTATTCATGTTACGCAACAGATAATCAGTTTTCTTTTCGATTTTTCCGAAAAAAGCAATGTAACTGTATAAAGCAGCAAACGAACCCAAAACAGACCCTAAAACAAACGTAAAAATAGTGTTGTTTTCGAATACAAAAAGATGATAAGTTGCCAAAGTAACACTTACAACAACATAATATGGAATAGGGAAGAAGTTAAGGCCAGAAAGTAACATTCCTAAAAAGAAGCGGCTTTTTTTACTGCTCTTTTTAATTTTTGCTTTTTTCTTGGCTTTTGGCTCTTTTGCAATAAATAAAAAATAAATGGTGAGGATCGAGAAAGTAACAAAGCCAATTTCTCTTAAAAGCGTTACAACATCAGGACGATTGTCGATTACTCTGGCGAATAAAACCGCAACATAAACCTGAAAGAAAATAACCAAAACCGCTCCGATTACAAACCAAAGTGCATTCTTTTTTCCTTCTTTAAGGTTTATTTTGGCTGCCGTCATGTTGATTAAACCCGGAGGAATAATCCCAATTGCAGCAGCAATAAAACCAGAAAGTAATGGGGTAAGTAATGCCATTCAGTTGTATGATGGGTTATGAAAAACGTGTTTTAAAATTAAATTATACCATTTACATTTATGTTTTAACCGAATGTTTTCTGGTATAATGCCGATGTAATATGAAAATAGTACAATGTAATTGGACTATATTGAATATATAATCGGTATTAGTCTTTAATTTTGAAACGAATATACGTAATTGCCTTGTTAATTTCTAAATATTGTTTTTCATAAAAAGTCTGAAAAGCAGTAACTTCTTCAGGACTTCCTTCATTTTTGTATACATTATGATTAGCGTATAAAACCTCGTGTCCTTCACCATGAAGCAAACCAAGCGTATAACCGTGCATAAATTCACTGTCCGTTTTCAGGTTTACAACACCGTCTTTTTTAAGGATTTTTTTATACAATTGTAAAAACTCAGAATTCGTCATTCTGTGTTTTGTTCTTTTGTATTTAATTTGAGGATCCGGAAAAGTAATCCAGATTTCATCTACTTCGCCATCAGCAAAAATATGATTGATCAATTCGATTTGAGTTCGAACAAAAGCAACATTGTGCAATCCGTTTTCAACAGCGGTTTTTGCACCTCTCCAGAAACGCGCACCTTTAATGTCAATTCCGATAAAATTTTTGTTGGGATATCTTTCTGCCAGTCCAACAGAATATTCACCTTTTCCACATCCTAATTCTAAAACTAAAGGATTATCATTTTTAAAGAAATCAGAATTCCATTTCCCTCTCAAAGGCATTAGGTTGCCTACAACTTCTTCTCTGGTTGGTTGAAAAACGTTTTCAAATGTTTCGTTTTCTCTGAATCTCTTAAGTTTATTTTTACTTCCCACTTGTACAAAAATTTTTTGCAAAATTAAGGAATATAAACGAATGAAAATAGCGGAATTGCGTTTTAAAGTTTTCCAGCCACGAATTACACGAATTTGCACTAATTTCTGTCTTAATAAACATATTAGCTATGCTGATATGCTACAAAATAATTAGTGAAAATTGGTGTAATTCGTGGCAAACCAAATATTACCCGTAATGCGGTTCTGTAATTGGTTTTGATTTTGGGTCAAGGGTTTCGTCGTGTTGCGATAAATCCAGTCCCATATGTTCTGACTCTTCTGAAACTCTTAGCGGAATAATGAAATTTGTTACTTTAAATAAGAAATAAGCCCCGAAGAAAGTGAAAATCGAAACAAGTACCAACGCCATCATATGATGTGCAAAAACGTTCCATCCGCCATGTAGTAAACTTGCGTTTTCACCATGCGCGAAAATGGCAGTTAAAATCATTCCCATGATTCCGCCCACACCATGACAGGCAAAAACATCAAGAGTATCGTCAAACTTTTTAGAAAAACGACAATTTACAGCAGAGTTTGAAACTAAAGCCGTTATAAATCCGAAAAACATACTTTCAGGAACTGATACAAATCCGGCTGCCGGCGTAATGGCAACTAAACCTACAACGGCACCGATACAAGCGCCTAAAGCCGAAACTTTTCTGCCATTCATTCGATCAAAGAAAATCCAGGTTAACATGGCTGCGGCCGATGAAGTTGTGGTTGTTGCAAAAGCCATTGCAGCAGTTCCGTTGGCTGCAAGCGCAGAACCAGCGTTAAATCCGAACCAGCCAAACCACAACATTCCTGTTCCTAATAATACAAACGGAATATTAGTTGGAATATGCTGACTGTTTTTTCTTTTGCCTAAAACAATAACTCCCGCCAAAGCAGCAAAACCGGAACTCATATGTACTACAGTTCCTCCGGCGAAATCTTTCACACCAAAATAACTTCCTAAAATTCCTGTTGGATACCAAACGGCATGACATAAAGGAGCGTATATAAAAAGGGTAAATAAGCTGATAAATATTAAATACGAAATAAAGCGAACACGTTCTGCAAACGAACCTGTAATAATAGCCGGAGCAATTATGGCAAATTTCATTTGAAACAAAGCAAATAACATAAACGGAATCGTGCTTGCTAATTTTTTATGAGGCAAAACGCCCACATAATCCATAAATGCAAAAGTCGTTGGATTACCAAAGAAGCTATAAAAATGATCTCCGGACCCAAAACCAATCGGATCTCCAAAAGCCAAACTAAAAGCGACTACAACCCATAAAAGTGTTACAACGCCCAAACAAATAAAACTTTGAAGCATGGTTGAGATTACATTTTTCTTGCCCACCATTCCGCCATAAAAAAAAGAAAGTCCGGGCGTCATGATCAAAACCAGACAAGAAGAAGTTAACATCCACGCCACATCTGCCGGAACAATATGATCTGTCGTACCAAATTCAGACAATACATAACTATTTTCGGTCATTGTTGGCCAAAAAGCACCCGTAATACAAACTATACTTATAATAATAAAGGAAATGATCCAGCGTCTTTCTATTTTCATTTTTCAAATACTTTATTGAACCCTATTTTTTTTGGGGTCAAAGTTAAAAAAAAATAAAGATTTTGATTTTTAGGGCTATAAAAATAGTGGTCAGTATTTTATTTTAGTCAATTTTGTAAATTATGGAGGCGTTTTTTGAGAGTATTTGATTTTGAACTTCCAAAATATGCCTAATATTGTCAATTGTGTTATAATTGTTTTGTTAATGACCTTTGTAAGTCGCTCTAAAAGTTAGGATTATAAGAATAAAACATGAAAATGTTTATTTTTTCTGAAGCTTTGTAATCAATGCGTCTTCAATTGGCGCTTTTATTTTGATCGCAGCTTCGACTTCATCATTCGGAATTGTCATCGATAAAACATAATGCTGAATTTTCCATTCTTTACCTACTTTCACCAAAACGCCAGAACCACGACAGATTTTCATTTGTGTATCAAGCAACTCATCAAACCACGCTATTTTTCCAGTTGGGTCAAAATATATATTACGTTGCAATGCTTTAAAATTCCAGGTGGTTCCTTTTTCGAAAAATGGTTTTGCCCAGGTATAAAAATCATCTTTAGACCAGTTTTCTGTTGCATCGGTTCCAATATAAATAGCATCTGGCGCGAGAGTATTAAAGTAAACGTCCATTTTTACTTCGGCGGCAGCCTTATGCCAGGTATCTAAAGTTTGATTGATTTTGTCTTTTTCGGCTTTTTGAGCATTTGCAAAAGACACAACAAATAAAAGAAGTAGAATTGTTTTTTTCATAATAGATCTGTTTTATGTTTAAAGGTATTAATTTTTTTAAACCAGAGATAATAGCACACGGATTTTACGGATAAAACAGATGAAACACAGATGGATTATTGGAAGTTTCTTTTTACTTTCTGAATAGCACAGCAATAAAAAAAATCTGCTCAATCTGCGAGAGGTAAAAAAGACTCCAAAAGAGAGAACATTCGTTCTATAAAAAAACACCACAAAACCAATACTTAAATTATCTTATATAACTTATATGGTAGAAAACCCAAAAACAAGTATATTTGAGTGCTTTAAAATACCACAATTATGAATTCAAAAATCCTTATAAGTTCGCTGGCCTTTTCTCTAGTTTTTATTTCCTGTAAAAAAGAGTTAGAACCACAAGAAACAACCGCAACATCTGAATTAGTAAGACTAGGACTTGCAAAAGACACCGCAAAAGTTGCTCCGGTTATGCAGGCACAACCTCAAACCAATCCAAATACGGTTTTAGGAGAAACAAAAGGATTAAATCCGGCACACGGACAACCGGGACACCGTTGTGATATTGCCGTTGGAGCGCCGTTAAATTCGGCTCCGCTACAACAAGGACAAGTTACAACAACTCAAACGCCGCAAATGGTTCAGGTAAATCCGAATCAGAAAAATGTGGTTACGACGACAACAGTTGCACCGGTAAAAGTTGGAAAAGGAATGAATCCGTCGCACGGACAACCGGGACACAGATGTGATATTCCTGTTGGAGCGCCTTTAAATTCTCCGGTTGCAAAAGCTGGTACAACAGCAACAGCGCAAAGCGGATCGACATCTCAAAGTTTTACCGTATCACCGCCACCTGCAAACAATCCTGTTCCGGCTTTATTAAGTACCGAAACAACTCAAACAGTAGCCGAGGGAATGAATCCGGCGCACGGGCAACCGGGACATCGCTGCGATATAGCCGTTGGAGCTCCGTTACCAAAATCATAAACACAAAAAAACCGAATACAATTTGTATTCGGTTTTTTGTTTAATAAAGAAATCAAAAAGAAATTTATTTCTTTGATATAGATAAGCTATGTGAATTAAAACAAGTGAAACGCCTTTTTGATTTAAACTGAACTATGTTTTTATGTGTTAAAATAGTAGACCCTAAAAGCTTCATCTTTATTCTATTTCAAAAACAGCCTGAATTTCTACAGCTGAATTGATCGGTAACGAAACCGCACCAATTGTAGCTCTGGCATGTTTTCCTTTTTCTCCAAAAACCAATGCAGTCAAATTTGAAGCCGAATTCATAAGCGCAGCATGTTGCGTATATTCCGGCGTAGTATTAAAATATCCTGTTAATTGCACACATTGTTTCACTTTATTCAAATCGCCACCGCAAGCTTCTTTTAAAACCGCAATTACATTTAGCATGGTTTGGTACGTTGCTTCTTTAGCCTGATCGTCTGTAACCGTTGCGCCAACTTTGCCCGGATTTAAAATCTTTCCGTCTTTTAAAGCTACCTGATTAATAAAGACTTTATGATCTGAAATCGTGTACGGAACATAATTGCCAACCGGTTTAGGCGCTTCCGGAAGTACAATATTATTGTCTTTTAGCATTTTGTAAACGTCGGTTTTAATTTCTGTCGAAGTTGTTTTTACCGTTTTTATATTCTCTGTATTTTTTAATCCCGATGCAACTCTTGCCAAAGCTTTCCCTTGTTCTTTAGCCAAATTCAATTCGCTTTGCGACGGACGTGTTCCTGTTGATCCCGCTAACGAAGTTGCTCCAAAAGGTGTATTTCCCTGCGGAACCGTTTTGTCTAAAGTAGCCGTCCCCATAATTCCTGTAGGCACGATTACCATTCCGTGAGAAGCTAGAATATTCCAGAAAGATAAAATTGCAGCTTCTTTTCCTGCTCCGGATCCTGCAGACATAAATACAGTTGCCGGTTTTCCTTCTAAAGCTCTCGATGTCCAAAGCGGAATACTCTGGCTGAAAAAGGAATTCATATCAGCGCTGATATTGGCAAAATGTACCGGACTTCCAAATGCGATTCCGTCGTAATTGGCCAATTCGTCAATGGTCGCGATGGGTAATTTTTCTACTTCGGCAGTAAGTTTTTCTTTCGAATTTATAGATGGAACCCTCTTTAAGATTGCTTTTGTATTTGGATATTCCTGAATTCCTTCAGCAATAGATTTTGCCATTTTGTAGGTTCCGCCGTTTTGAGAATAAATCAAAACCAAAACATTAGTTTCAGTCGATTTTACTTGTGCATTAACACCAAAACCTAAAAGAACTGCGATTAATAATACGAGTAATTGCTTTTTCATGAATGTAATTTTATGTGATATTGTAAATAATCCCAATCAAAACGCCTGAGTTTTTAAAGGTCAGGCTTCTTTTTTTGGGACTGCAAATTTACTTTTTACAATCCCGAAAAGCGTTATTATTATCTTAAATTCGGTTTAGTGTAATTGACGCAAGTTTAATTTTAGTGCAATAAAAAATGGCATTATCCTGATTAGAGATAATGCCATTTTTTTAAATATTGTATATCAATTAATACTCTTTGATTTTTTCGAAAGTAGTAGTCAATGATTTTTTAATTTTTGCTAAAGCGCCGCTAAAAGCTTTTTCAAGCGTATCGGCGTGTTCTGTTACGGTTATGGGTTGTAATTTTTGAGGGCGAACTTCGATTACACATTTTTTGTCCTGTAAGCTAAACTTCTCTCCATTTTCATCACCAAAGTGAACTTCTATACGGGTAATTTTGTCTTCAAAACGTGCTAAACCTTTTTCTAATTCTCCAGAAAAGTAGCTTTCTAATCTTGCATGTCCTTCAATGTTTTTGTCTGTGTTGATTTGAATCTTCATAATGGTTTACTATTTAATGATTGTTTCTCAAAGCTATCTTTTTTTGAATGAAAAGCCAAGCGAGTTAATAAAAGATTATGAAAAATTTAGAGCCATCTTAAGCATTTTTACGCTTTCGCGAAAGAAGAAATGGCTACGAGTATCTGTAGAAGAAAGAGAAGTTAAAAACAAAGAAAAGTACGCCCAAATTTTTTGCTTTTCGTATGTTTGCAGTCCTAAAACTTTCAGACTATGATATTAAAAATATTCTCCCGTGTGGTATGCTGGCGGTATTGGAAACAACCGCAACGCTCTGAAAGGCGTAGGACAGCTAACCTACGCGGGTTTTATATTATCCCTAACCTTTCAGATTATGAGTACAAACACCCTTTCAAAAGAAACAGAATTGAGATTAACTGAATTTTTCAACAATTCAATTGACTCCAAAAGCATGGCCAAATCAATTCGCCAGGTAAATTATCTTCTTGCCTTAAATGTGATGCGCGAACAGGAAACCCTGCAAACCGAAAACATCAACCTCGAAGACAATTTCTATTGGCTGAATAAATTAGCCGAAATTCTGGATCCTTATCTGGAGAATTAAAACTCAAAAAGCTACTGTAAAAAGTAGCTTTTTTTATTTTGTGGGTTGTCTTTCGTTTATAGCGTTTTTAAATAAAAACCCGACTATACTCCGTTGTTTTAAAGTCTACATTTTGCAATTTTTGTTAGTATGGATATTAAGCAAAAATTCGGACTTAAAATTAAGGAGCTTAGAAAACTCAAAGGATTATCTCAAGAAAAACTTGCAAATTTAGCGGAGATAGATAGAACATATTTGCCAACAATTGAAAAAGGTGAAAGAAATGTTTCTATTGAAGTTGTTGAGAGATTAGCAAATGCTTTACAAGTTAAAGTAAAAGACTTGTTTGATGAGTAGGGCTTATTATTCAAATTCCATTACCAATTTTATTATTGAAAAAAATAGTAGCATTTATGGAAAAATAGCAGGAAACTATGATTTAAGGAAATTGATTCTTCAACAATCAGATGCGTGGAAAATTCAAATTGAGATTCTAAAAAAAACGCTTCTAAATTTTCAAGGACAGATATATTTCGAATTTTCTATTCCACGAATGGGGAAAAGAGTTGATAATATTTTAATTATTGAAAGTTGTATTTTTGTTTTAGAGTTTAAAATTGGCTCAAAAACTTATGATAAATCGGCAATAAACCAAGCTTTTGATTATGGTTTAGATTTGAATAATTTTCATGAGGGAAGTCATAATAAAAACATTATACCAATTTTGATCGCAGAGAAAGCGATTAATTTTAGAAATTCTTATAGAAATTCGTGCGATAATTTATATGAAACTATTGTAGCAAACGAGAATAATCTAGTTGATGTTATATCGGAAACATTATTACATTTTAATAATTCTAACAAAATTGATGGTCAAAATTGGGAGAACTCCATTTACAGGCCAACGCCAACAATTATCGAGGCCGCTACAGCATTATATAAGAAACACAATGTTTCGGAAATTTCGAGAAGTGATTCTGGTGCAGAAAATTTATCTATAACATCGGCTTGTATATCTGAAATTATTGATTTTTCAAAAGATAAAAACAGAAAATCAATTTGTTTTATTACTGGAGTGCCAGGAGCAGGGAAAACTTTGGCTGGATTAAATATTGCGAATTTAAGATCTAATTATAAAGAAGAAGAGCATGCTGTTTTTCTTTCAGGAAATGGTCCGTTGGTAGATGTTTTAAGGGAGGCATTAGCTGAGGATAGATTTAAAACTGCAAAAGAGGAAAATTCAAGTATTAAAAAATCTCTAGCTAAGTCACAAGTAAAATCATTTATTCAAAATATTCATCATTTTAGAGATGCTTCAATAAAAGATGAGAAAGCTCCGATTGAAAAAGTAACTATTTTTGATGAGGCCCAACGCGCGTGGACAAAGGAACAAGCTTCAAAGTTTATGAAAAAGAAAATTCCAGATTTTAATAAATCTGAACCTGAATTTCTTATTGAAGTGATGGACAGGCATAAAGATTGGTGCACAATTATTTGTTTGATTGGTGGCGGACAAGAGATAAACACAGGAGAGGCTGGCTTAGAAGAATGGATTAGGCCATTTTTAAATAGGTTCGAGGATTGGGATATTTATTATTCCTCTAAAATTTTAGAAGATGAAAATTACATTAAAGATAAGGGTACGTTAGATATTTTGGATAGTAAAGAAGCGATAAAGAAAAATGAGCTTCACTTATCTATTTCTTTGAGATCATTTAGAAGTGCTCAATTATCTAATTTTATTCATAATGTGATAAATAATAATATTGAAAGTGCTAAAAGTTTATATGATGAATTTATAAAAAAAGATTATCCAATTAAGATAACTCGTGATTTAGATAAAGCCAAGAAATGGTTGAAAATGTCTGCTAAAGGTTCTGAAAGGATTGGGATTATTGCCTCTTCGGGTGGAATTCGTTTAAAACCTTTTGGGTTAAATGTAAAAGCTGAAATAGAAGCTCCAAAGTGGTTTTTAAATGGGAAAGACGATATTCGTTCTTCATGCTTTTTAGAAGAAGTAGCGACGGAATTTCATGTACAAGGATTAGAGTTAGATTGGGCTTGTGTTGCTTGGGATGGGGATTTATATTATGATAATGGTGAATGGAATCACAAAAAGTTTTGGGGGACAATTTGGAAAAATATTAATGATCCTAAAATTAAAAATTATTTAATTAATTCATATCGAGTTTTGTTAACTAGAGCAAGACAAGGAATGATAATTTATATTCCTCATGGAAACCATGAAGATATCACAAGGCCTGAATTTATGTATGATGGAACATTTGATTTTTTTATATCATTAGGAATTGAGGAAATTTAAATTATCTCATGTTAGTATTATAAAAATTCCCTAAAAAAGTTAAAGTTTTTGGGGAAGGTTTATGAAACAATTGTATTTAAATATCCTGATTTTCAGGATAATCAATAATAAAATAATTTTCAAAAGCCTTACAAAGTAGTTTTTTATCTATTTTAAATAATTCATTCCTAACATTCCAGTCTTTGATATATTCCTCATCACTTTCGCAAATTTCTTCGCCATAAAATTTTCTAGTTAAAATGTCGCTTAACAAGACATCATCACAATGATGATATTTTGGATAATATTTTTCAATGAATGACCAATAATCAAATATATCTTCATCTTCTTTTTCTGGAGTTATTTTTTCTTCGAATTCTTTAATTACTTCAAATTCAAGCCAGCCCATTGCTTCGCCGATTCCTTTGTAAAATGCATTTCTTTCTGCTTGTGACTCAAAACTGTATTTTTTTAGATTGATGATTTTTTCATAATCATTTAAAGGTTCATTATTTTGAAATTTCCTTACTTGATCTTTTCCAAATATTATTTCTGCTAAATATTTCATTTTTTGACAATGTATTTTGTTGCTATTTAAAAAAAAATTAAGTTCAAATTTAGCTTTTAGAGTACAATTGACCCGAGGACAATTGGCCTCATTGTTGTTAAAGTTTTCAACTTGATATTAACTGTTTAGATCCTTTTAGAAAAAAAAACGCCAATCATTTGTGACTGGCGTTAATAATATTTTAAAAATAATCTATTGAAACCAAATGCCCTAGCCCTGATGGGAGGGAAAATCCTTTTGTGCCGGTGTTTGGCATAAAAGATTTGGAAGGACAGCAGGAAATAGCTCCTTATCATTAAGGCTGGAAACTCTTCTCTCGAAGCTTCGGGATCGCTTAGAGAGACAGGTTGTAAACGTTATTTTTCTTTATCTTTCTTCCCACGCTTAATTTTCATCTTCCCATTCTCTTCAACGGCAACTAAATGCAGTACAATACCTTTTTCGCGTACAGCATCGCGTTCGGCTTTGGAGGTTAGTTTGGCGTCGTTTTTAGAATTTCGGAGTGGGATTGTCATGGCTAAATTGGTGCCGTGCCCAAAGGAATAAACGCCTTTGGCATCGAAATTTAAAACACTCGAACTTATAGTTAGTTTATTGACATCGACCATTTCGCCGCGCATTTTAAAATCGCCGGACAAATCGCTGAAAGTGATATTCTCAACATCACGAAACGGAAAAGCATATTTCCCGACTTTCATAATGGGTTCAAATTTTACCAAAGCGCCCTGATTGACATTAAAATTCAGCGTTCCGTGGATAGAATTGGTAATCAGTTCGCCATTGCTGTTGATAAAACCGGTTACATTGGCAGAACTGGTGAGTTTTCCGTGAATGTTATTTGGTGTAAATGATTTGATACCAAAGTTGTTGAACGATTTTAAAAAACTTGCAATATCAACCCGATTTACCTGCGCGTTAGAACCAACGGCAAAGTTTTTTCCGCTTGGCGAAACTTCGGCATTAAAAGCAATATTTCCGCCGGAAGTTTGAAGCGATCCGTTTTTTAGAATCAACTTCGAATCTATCATCTGAATCCTCACATTGGTATTTGTCGCCGTTAGTTTGTTGTACACTATTTTGTCGGCCTTAAAGTCGATTACTACAGCGCATTTTTCGATTACCGTGCGCAAATGGTTTGACATTGTGGGTTTCTTGTTGGTTTTGGCAACGGTTTTCTGTTTTGTAGAAGAAGCCATAACGCCCAAAAATTGCTTAACATCAATATTTGGACAATAAATATTCCAGTTTACGACCATTCTTTCTGGAGCATCATAATAGAGATTCAGGAAGTTGTCTATTTTTCCGTCTATAAAAATGGTGTTGTTTTTATGTTTGTAGGCAATTTTTTTAATAATTAAAGCTTCTTGGGTAAAGTTAAGCTGCACATTTACTTTTTCGGCATGCACATTTTTCGGAATAAAATGAAACGATGTATTGGTTACATTTACATCTCCGATAAATTTTGGTTTGTTGATATAAAGATCAACAATATCAAACTGAAATTTTAAATTGGCCGTGGCGTGACCTTCAGAAAACTGAATCCATTTATCATTGCTGATTTCGTTCAGTTTAGTCACATCAAAATCGGAGTTTACGGTTCCGGTTGCCAACGGTTTTTCGAGATTATTGATTGATAATTGCGGAATTTTCAACGGAATATTTTCATAATTGGCCGTAAAATGGGTTAGAATAACCGCAGAATTGGCATCGCTAAAACCTTCTTTTGGTTTGAAATTATTGGTAAAAATTCCTTTAAAACTACAATCGGTCAGTTGTCCGTCGGGAATGCTCAGTTCGTTATCTTTTATTCCGGCCTGAACGACTATTCTGGGATCGCCTTCGGCATTAAAATCTCCTTTTATGTCGCAATTTACATCGATAGTTTTTTTTAGATTAAAGTGATTAAGCTTAGAACTTATGTTTGCCGAGAGTAAATTGGAAGCGTTTTGCCATAAAATTTTAGTGCCAATATTAATTCCGAAAAGGCCATTTCCTTTGGCTAAATTAAAAAAGGCAACAATATCAAAAGAGTCGGTTCCTATTTTTAAACCATCGGTTTTTACGTCGATTTTTTCTTTTTGAGAAGAATAAGAAACATTAAAAGTTCCTTTAAGTTGTTTTTGTTTGGCAAAACTTCCGTGAACGGTATTAAAAGCGAGACTGTTTATTTGAGTGTCCAGAAAAACATCGGTTTGCCAATCGTCTCCGTCGTAATTTACCGTAGATTTTAAACTCGCCACAGCAAAATCAAATAGTTTGTGTCCGACTTGGTTGTCTAATGTAAAATGAACATTACTAAGGTCGACCTGATCAATTGTAGTTTCGGGTTTGTCTTTGTTTTCGGGTGTTTTTTTCTTTTTGGGTTTAAAGATATTAGCGTTAGAATAGCCATCTTTGGCCTTGTACACATAAATCTGTGCATCGTTTATAAGGATTTTATGTATGTTGATTTCCTTTTGCAGCAAACTCCAAACGTTTAAACGCACTTCGATTTCTTGTGCTTTTAGTAAAGTATGTTTGTGAGTAGCCCATTGATTGTCTTTTAGTTCTACATCTTTTAAGGCGAGTGTAAAATTTGGAAGCCCCGATAAAAACTTATAGTGAAAATCGCCAATATGAAATTTTCCGTTTATGTTTTCATTGATCTTGGTATTGATTTTTGCCATTATTTCGGTTTTATTTCGATTGAAATAAATCGACAATCCTCCGCAGGCAACTAAAATCAGGGCGACAAGTCCCAAAATAAAAAAGCCAAAACGTTTGGCATATTTTTTAAATCCGGCCGATTGTAAAAAGAGTTTTATTTGATGTAAAGTTTCTTTCATTAGGACAATTTTTTTGGATGATTAAAGATAGTGTAAAAAATAATCATAATTAAAAAATTGATTTTCAAATTAATACAGCGTTAAGGTTCTGTACTGATTGTATTTTTTATGATATAATTATTTACAATACATTTATAATCAAAACTAATTTAGAGATGGTGTATCATTTGTATTTAATTTCTAACTTTGTACTTCAGTTTTGAGAATATAAAAAACTTGTCTTTTGGGACAAAAGCTGAAATAACATTTAAAGAAAATTATTATGGCATTAGCAATAACAGATGCTACTTTTGATGAAGTAGTTTTAAAATCAGATAAACCGGTAATGGTAGATTTTTGGGCAGCATGGTGCGGTCCTTGTAGAATGGTTGGTCCAATCATTGACCAATTGAGCGATGAGTACGCAGGTAAAGTAGTTGTTGGTAAAGTCGATGTAGATGCAAACCAGGAATTTGCTGCAAAATATGGTGTGCGTAACATACCAACCGTTTTGGTGTTTCATAACGGTGAAGTAGTAGGAAAACAAGTTGGAGTAGCTCCAAAACAAACCTACGCAGATAGTTTAGACGCTTTATTGTAATCGTAAGATTATGATTTATATAAAGAAGGTTTGGCGAAAGTCAAACCTTTTTTATTTTTATTTTTTTTCCGCCACGAATTCACGAATTAATTAAAGCAATAATTCGTGAATTCGTGGCGGAATTTTTATTTTTACGAATCTTATTTCTAAAAAATGAAAATTTTCTACAGCCTTCTTTGCTTTTTTTTAATGTCGACGATTTGTTTTTCTCAATCAAAACAAAAGGGAAATAATCTTATGATCGAAAATGGGGTTTCAGAAGAATTGGCTCATTTTCGGAAAAAGCAAATCTCAGAAGTTCAATACAGTTTATTGTTTGAAATTCCCAATCAGAAAAGTGAAGATATCAATTCAAATCTGAGTTTGAATTTGATAGTATCCGATTTGAGTCAGCCTTTGTTTCTTGACTTTAAAGAGAAATCTCAAAACATAAAATCAGTTTCAGCAAATGGTAAAAACATTGCAATTGTTCATGAAAAAGGACACATTGTAATTCCTTCTGCGGCTTTAATTTCTGGGAAAAACACAATCTCAATTTCATTCATTGCTGGCAATTTATCTTTAAATAGAAACGACGATTTTCTTTATACTTTATTGGTTCCGGATCGTGCAAGTACTTTATTTCCTTGTTTTGATCAGCCGGATATAAAAGCAACGTATAAACTCAGTCTTTCTGTTCCTAAAGATTGGTCGGTTTTGGCTGCAGCCGATGTAAAAGAGAAAGTCGAAAAGGGCGATTTTACTTTGTACACTTTTGGAGAATCAGATAAAATGAGTACGTATTTATTCTCTTTTGTGGCTGGAAAATTCAAAAGCGTTACTCAGAAACCGGGAATGGAAATGACAATGTTGTATCGCGAAAATAATCCCGAAAAGATAAAAACAAGTACCGATACCATTTTCAATTTACATCAGCAATCTTTAGATTTCTTAGAGAAATATACCAATTATAAATTCCCTTTTCAGAAACTGGATTTTGCTTCAATTCCTGTTTTTCAATATGGCGGAATGGAACATGTTGGTGCGATTCAGTACAGAGAATCAACTTTGTTTCTGGACAACAGCGCGACGGACAGCGAGAAATTAAATCGTGCAAAACTCATTGCACACGAAACCTCGCACATGTGGTTCGGCGATTTGGTCACCATGAAATGGTTTGATGATGTCTGGATGAAAGAAGTTTTTGCCAATTTTATGGCAGATAAAATCATGAACCCGATTTTTCCGAAAGTCAATCATAATTTGCAGTTTTTTACATCGCATTATCCAAGCGCTTACGCGGAAGATCGATCGCTGGGAACACATGCTATAAAGCAACATTTAGAAAATCTAAAAGATGCAGGTTCGCTTTACGGTGCTATTATTTACAACAAAGCGCCAATTATGATGCGCCAGTTAGAAGCTTCAATGGGAAAGGAAGCTTTTCAGAAAGGAATTCAAAAATACATTCAGAAATACGCCAACGATAATGCCGACTGGAATAATCTGGTAGAAATTCTTGATGCCGAAACGCCTCTCGATATGAAGAAATGGAGCGAGGTTTGGGTAAATAAATTTGGAAGACCCATTTTTACAGATATAATCGAATACGACGCTCAAAACCGAATTAAGGAGTTTATGATTGTGCAGGAAGCAGAAGGTAAATCGGTAAATATCTGGCCTCAGATTTTCCAAATTGGTTTTGTTTATGCAAATGAAGTAAAAGTTGTGACCGCAAATATTATTAATAAAGACTTAATTATAAAAGAAGCCGTTGGACTCGAAAAACCGCTTGCCATTATTTACAATTATAATGGTTTTGGGTACGGTGTTTTTCCGCTTGAAGGGAATGATTTAAATTATATTGCCGGATTAAAAGATGAGGTTGCAAGAGCTTCGGCTTATAGTAATCTTTATGAGAACATGTTGATTGGGAATAGTGCGCCAGATAAAGCTTTTGATTGTTTTTTTAAAGGAATTCAAACGGAGGAAAATGAATTGGTTTTGCGAATGATTTCCAATAATGTGAATACTATTTATTGGAGATTTTTGACAGAAAAACAACAAAAGAAAGTTCAGAAACAACTTGAAGAAATTTTGTACAGTCGTTTACAGACTAATTTATCAGCCAATATTAAAAAGACATTATTCGGATTGTTTAGTTCGATTGGATATTCTGATTCGGCGAAAGCCAAATTATATCAGATTTGGAATAAAGAAATGGTGATTCAGAATTTGAAATTAAACGAAGACGATTATACCAATCTGGCAATGAATCTGGCGATTTTTGAACATGAAAAAGCTGATGAAATTTTGGAGAAAACCAGAACAACAATTACAAATCCGGATAAAAAGAAACGATTTGAATTCCTGCTTCCGTCTTTATCAAAAGACGAATCGGTTAGAAATAGGTTTATAGAATCTTTAAAAGACGATGCCAATCGCGAGAAAGAATCTTGGGTTTCGGTTGGTTTATCGAGTGTAAATCATCCGCTTCGTCAGGAAAGCGCGCAAAAGTATCTTAGATTTTCACTAGATTTGGTTGATGAAATCCAGCGTACGGGAGATATTTTCTTTCCGAAAGACTGGTTGGATAATACCGTTGGACGATATTCGTCGAAATATGCTTTTGATGAAGTACAGCGATTCTTAAAAGAAAACCCTAATTTTAGTCCGATTCTGAAACGTAAATTGTTTCAGGCGACAGATTTGCTATACAGGGCACAAAAAATTAAAAAAGAAACCGAATGAAAATTGAATCGGAAATAGAGAAAGTCTCCAGTTTTCAGCATCTTGAAATGCTGGCAAATCAGGTTGTAGAAGGTTTTATATCCGGAATGCACAAGAGTCCGTTTCATGGATTTTCGGCCGAATTTGCCGAACATAAAGTTTATAATGCCGGCGAAAGCACAAAACATATCGATTGGAAATTGTTTGCCAAAACAGATCGTTTATACACGAAACGTTTTGAAGAAGAAACCAATTTGCGTTGTCATCTTATTGTAGATAATTCGTCGTCGATGCATTATCCCGAACTCAAATCAAATCAGCCATTTTATGAAAAGAAGATTGGTTTTGCGGTTTTGGCTTCGGCAGTTTTAATGAATATATTAAAGAAACAGCGCGACGCCGTTGGCCTAAGCGTTTTTTCTGATAGCTACGAATATTATGCTCCGGAGAAAGGAAGTGATCGCCACCATAGAATGTTGCTCAATAAACTGGAACAATTATTAGAACAGCCAAAAGTTAAAAAAAGCACGGATACGATTACCTATTTGCATCAGATAGCAGAGAAAATGCATCGTCGCTCGATGATTATTTTGTTTACAGATATGTTTCAGACCGCAGATGATGAAAAGCTTTTTAATGCTTTGCAGCATCTTAAACATAATAAACATAAAGTAGTTTTGTTTCATGTGGTTGATAATCAAACGGAGTTGAAGTTTGATTTTGATAATGCACCAAGAAAATTTATTGACGTAGAAACAGGCGAAGAGGTTTCGATTTTTGCCGATAATGTAAAAACTGCCTACGAAGAAAGGGTAGAAGCGTATTTTAAAAACCTGGCTTTAACCTGCGCAAAGAACCAAATTAAGTACGTTCCGGTAAATGTTGGTGATAATTTTGAAAAAATATTGACAACTTATCTGGTTGAAAAACAAAACTTTGGATAATTAATTAAATAAATATTTGATTTTTTTTATAAAAACACTTGCAGAAATGAAATTCTGTACTATCTTTGCAACCGCAATAACGCAGAGGTTTGGTAGTTCAGTTGGTTAGAATACATGCCTGTCACGCATGGGGTCGCGGGTTCGAGTCCCGTCCAGACCGCAATATTGGGGAAAGCCTTTCGTAACAGAAAGGCTTTTTTGCCCAAATACGGTATCTAAAATAGTTGTGTTGTTTTGCTACGACTTTGTAACTCGTAGCTGGTTTAGTAGTTAGACCAATGAAAAGCTTTCCACTTTTGTGGATGGCTTTTTTGATTTAAGACCTTTTGTGAAAAGGTAAATTCCAATGATTTTGAATTCTCAAAATTTAAATTGCTTTGCCTGTTCGCTATCGCTCGGGTCCAAATTCCAACTTGCCACACAGTTTGTCATTTCGACCGCAGGGAGAAATCGCACACGTAATTCCACACAGATTTAACCGCATAGCAAGCAAAGATTTACGCAAAGTCCGCAAAGTTTTTTATAAGCTTTGAAGACTTTGTGTTTTAAGCTGCCTATATTTTAATTCAATTGTTTGAAATTAATAAGAATGGCGCTTGCTGAAAATAATAGAGAGGGAATTAATTCCCTCTCTATTGTAATTCAAATGGATGAATTTGAAATATTGCTGTTTATTGAAGATCACTATCCTTAACGCAAATTGGTAGTTTGCCTGGGTTAGGACAATGAGATGGTCCGGAAAAACAGTTTCTAGAGGTGTCTGCAATTGGACACTCTGGATAATTAACTCCGCCGTTGATAGATTTTAATTCATTTACAGTTAATTCTACAGCGCCATTTAGGCATAATTTTTTCAACATAATTTGTGGTTTTTTTGTTTAGTTGATATTCCAATCATATTAAGACACTTGGAACTTATGTCTGTAACATCAAATAGGTATTCAGCTATTTAGGAAAACTTAATACTTATCCTTACAAATATTGAGTTTTATTCTGACATAAGTGCTTTATTTTTGTGAATTATAAATTATAACATAGATAATTTATAAATTATTGATGAAATGAAAAAGTTGTAATTGATTAAGTGTTAGGGTTTTGTTTTTAAATTGCGATGGTAGAAAAATCTCGTTGTTTTGTATTTGATAAAGAGGGGTATTTGTGGTAAGTTGTTTGTGAATTACTTCATCCTGTGGTTTCTACTGATGACTTTTTTTGATATAAAAACATATAGTACTTTTAGTTTAACTATAAAAGGCATTAAGATTTGCACAAAGTCCGCCAAGTTTTTTACGATTGGTCGATTTTGCTTATGTAGTTTGATTGGAAAGAATGCTATGATTTAGGTAAAGAACGCGAAGTTTTTCTAAGCTTTTCATTTTTTTAGCTTTTCATTTTTGCGTTTTTTATTACTATTGAGAAAGAAAATTCTGTTTTTTTAGTAAAAAAAAGAGGTTTTAAAATATTGGAGTTTAACCAATTAAAAATTAATCGATTTTTATTTGAAAAAAAAGCTTGCAGAAACGAAATTCTGTTGTATTTTTGCACCCACAATAACGCAGGGTTTGGTAGTTCAGTTGGTTAGAATACATGCCTGTCACGCATGGGGTCGCGGGTTCGAGTCCCGTCCAGACCGCCTAAGTTTGTAAAATGCCTCTCATTACGAGAGGCATTTTTTTTTTGTCATTAAATTTGATTTATGTTTTACGTGTATATAATTTATTCTAAGACTTTTGATGTTTATTACAAAGGCTTTAGTGAAGATATTTCTCAGAGGTTATTATATCATAATGAAAATAGAAGTAGATATACTTCTAATAAAGGACCATGGGAGTTGGTTTATTCCAAAATATTTGAAACTAAAAAAGAAGCTTTGATTGAAGAATTAAGATTGAAAAAGTTAAATAGAAAGTCGCTTGAAACTTTAATTCGTGAACAAAAATAAGAATGATAAAATGGGTTAGAATGCATGTCTGTCATCTCGTCTAGGGACGAGACGGGTTCGAGTCCTCTCGTTTCAAGAACGAGACAAAGTTTGTAAAATGCCTCTCATTATAAGTGATGTTTTTTTTATTAGAGTTTTGATTTATGTTTTACACGTATAGAAAAAACGCTTCAATGTTTTTCTGCTTTGCGGAAAATGGATAAAACAAAAAAAGGCTGCTAAAAAAGAAAGCAGCCCTTTGGAAAATATATTAAAAGTAAGATTAATTAGTTACCGACTGTACGGCTTGTAGCAAATCGACAACATATTTGTCAAGCGATTTTTTGTCATTTGCATCTATCTTTTCTTTTGCTATTTTTTTATTGTACTCGTCTTTTAATGCCGTTAATTTGTTTGCGTATTCTGTAGCTTTTTTTCCTGAATTTGCATTTACTAATCCAGAAAGATCTTTATGAAAAGATTCTGCTAATGATTTTGCATTGTTTTTGGTAAATTTAGGCATTGCAATTTTTGACATAGCCTGGTCAATATTGGCCTGGATAGCATTTGTAACTGCAGTTACTGCATTTACGTCACTTGCTTCTTCTTGTTCTGTAGATAATTCTGCTGCGTCTACAGCTTGTTCTGTTTTTTCCTGAGCGTTTTGTTCATCTTGTTTTTGCGTGTCTTTACAAGAAAATAACATTGCAGCCATAGCGGTCGCTAGTACTATATTTTTTTTCATAAAATAAATCTTTAATAGTTTATAAATTGTAGCGTTTTTAGTCAATGTAAATCAAGTACAATTGTTTGTTTGTATTTTGATTTTGAGATGTTTTATGGCAGAAGTTTATGTAGAAATAACTTCTGCCATACAATTATATAGGCTTAATACAATTCTTCATTGTAAGTTTCCTGTAATGTTTTAATCTTTTCTTCTGCGAGATTTTTGATTTCTGCTTTAAGTTCATTCAGTTCTTTCATCAATTCCTGATAATGATTTTTGGATGCTTCCGGAAGAGAATCATAAAAGTGTTTGGCTTTTTCTTCCAGTCTGTCAAAAGATGCTTTTCCACCAGAGGAAAGGCTTGTCTTAACATCTTCTATAAACTTCTTAGAATCTTTTTCTGCATTTTGCAGATCTTTACCGACATTTCTTAGAGAATAAAGTGCCAGTTTTCCGTAAATCTTGGATTTAAAATCATTCATTTTCATGTTGTTTGAATTTAGGTTAATAATTAATTTTTGTATTTCACCTTCTTTAGTAACAATCATTATTTATAAACTAATTTTGCTGGAATTTTTCCTTAGCTTAATATTGAGTATGTTTTTGAATTAAGGAAAAACTCAGCTGTTTTTAATGCCTGTTGCCCAGTGTCGACGTCCTGCATGTTTAAACAATTAGTAACAATTGGTATTAAATTGTGTGTGTTTTGTCAAAATATGATTGTATAAGCTTTCGCTTTGTACAGTGCTGACTTTACTGTTTTTGCAATTTGAAGTAAGAGAGGAAATTTTTACTTGGTTTGATGTGTTAGTTCCAGTAGTTTATTATTATCATCTTTCAATTTTTTCAGATCAAAAGAGATCATGATTCGTGTCATGCCCATAGAAAGAAAAGCAAAAGCTGCAATATAAACCACAGAAAAAGCACCGCCCGCCGGAAACCAAATTATGGTTAATGAGCATAAAATAATTAATATTCCGCTTACGAGTATCCAGCCCCAGCCTTTAGAGCCGTATCGTTGTAAATCCATAGAAAAACCAATCATAGAAAAACCACGAAACATAAACCAGAAAGCAACAATAAAAGGTAGTATTGCCATACTCATTTCGGGGTAATACATAAGGTATAATCCCATTAATAAATCAATGATTCCGCCGATTAAATACCATCCCCAGCCGGAAAGATTGTCCTTGTTTGAAACGGAAAAGAGAATTTCAAACATACCACATACAAACATGTTAATGCTAAACATAATACTTAATGTTGCATAACCGTCAAGCGGATAAAACATTAGCAATAAAGCCATGCCTACAAACAGGATACCTACTAAAAGAGATACCCACCAATTTTTCACTTCGTTTTTTAGTTCTTCTACAATTACTGATTTCATTTTTTCTTTTTTAAGTTGTTAATATTTGCATGCGTATTTTATAGATGATGAGGTTTTTACGGTCTCATAAATCTTAAACTTCAATCTCAAATTTTCAAACTATTTACAAGGTAAATTAGGTGTCAGTGTAAAAAAACACGTGTTTGATCTATGTCATTTTTAATGTCATTCTTAAACTTTTTGTATATCGTTATAACAAATCTGATTATAATAATTAGAGCATGCAATACCCGTTTTTAGTGATTTTTTTGAAATACCAGATTTGTGGTATGCTGAAAAATATTGGTTAATAGAAATAAAAAAAGAGGTTAAGTAATTAGTGCTTTTGCTGGAATAAGTACACAGAATGTATCGATTTTTGAGTTTTGATTCTGTACCTTTATGCTGAAAAAACAGCTGTATTTAGCATCTAAATGGAACAATCAACATTTAAAGTAGACAAGTATTATATTAAGAAAGTAGATGCCGATAAAAAAAGCATTTATTGTCATCATGATATAATGGGCGAATTACTTGTTCCAACGCATAAACACGACAAAGCGCAAATGCTCTACGCAGAAGGCGATGTGGTTTTTGTGACAACCGAAACGAAATCGTATTTTTTACCGGCAAGACATTTTATCTGGATTCCGGCTGGATTGGAGCACAGTATTGAGCCAAAATCGGAACATGTGATGATGCGAAATCTGTATTTTCCGGTTGAAAAAGATGAAAATGAATTCTATAAAAGCGAAGGCATTTATCCAGTCAATAATCTCCTACTTCAAATGATGATGTTTACCAATCAGTGGAATGGAGATTTGAAAAAAAACACTCCGAATTTTGTGATTGCAAAAGCCATAAAAGCAATTCTTCCTCAAATATGTCATAATACTTTACCTTTAGAATTGCCTCAGCCTAAAGATGCCCGTTTGGGTAAAATCCTTCGATATATCGAGAATAATTTGGGAGAAACTATTCTCTTTGCCAATGTGGCACATGAATTTGGTTATAGTGAACGCTCTTTGTATCGTTTGTTTCAGAAAGATCTCAAAATGTCATTTATTCAATATTATACCATCAGAAGAATTCTTAAAGCGATTGAACTTTTATTGGAAAGAAAGCTTTCTATAAAAGAGGTAGCCCAAGAAGTTGGTTATAACAGTGTACCCACTTTTAGTAACACTTTTTTCAAAATTTTAGGACAAAGACCATCGGATTACTTAAATGGAGAAGAGATTTTGGAGCGTGGTAAATAGATTTTGTTTCACGCAGATTTAGACAGATTTAAGCTGATTTTGCAGATTTTCTTTATTCGAAGCTGAAATTTTCTCTCGCAGATTCCGCAGATTTTAGAGATTTTTTTTTGAAATGCGCTGAGTGAATGTTTCACGCAGATCTGTTTAGATTTAAGCTGATTTTCTTTATTCTGTACTAAAAATTTTCTCTCGCAGATTTTGGAGATTTTAGAGATTTTTTTAAATGCTTAATAATCTGCTCAATCTGCCAAATCTGCGAGAGTAAAAAATAAATCTGCGCCCATCTGCTAAAATCATTTTAAATCTGCGTGAAATAATTTTGTTTTTAATCACTTGTCTTTCAGTGTTTTAATATAACGTTTTCGGGAAATAGAATTTTAACATTTGTCCGAAATGAATATGTTATTGACTTTTTATGATTATCAGTCAATAAAAAAATGCAGGAACTTTGCATCATAAAATATTTATGTATTCATGTTCCTTAAAAAACCAATTTCTACAGTAAATTGTTTTCTTAAAAAACTATTATTATTTCTAATTTTATTAGCATTCAGTAGTTTACAAGCTCAGGAAGTTCATTCGGTTTCGTTAAACGAGGCGTTGAAACTAGCTAAAGAAAACAATAAAAAGATTCTTAAATCTCAATTGGAGATTACGCTCGCTGAGCAAAACATTAAAGAAAGAAAAGAACTGCGCCTGCCGGACATCGAATTAAACGGCATGTACTCCAGAATTACCAACATTACAGAGTTTAAAGGAAGCGGTTTTCTAAAAGACAAGGAAGTAACGCCTGCAATTCCGGAAATCTACGAGGTAAATTCGACTTTTAAAATGCCAATTTACGCCGGAAATAAGATTAACAACGCCATTAAAATTGCAAATCAGGAAAACGAAATTGCCAAAATAAAAACCGAAAAGACTGAAAATGATGTCGAATTGGAAGTCGTGGCAAACTATCTGGCGATTTATAAAATGATGGAACTTCAGAAGATTTTTGAAGAAAACATCAAAGAAGAAAAGAGCCGATTAAAAGAGGTTCAGTCGCTGTCAAAACACGGAACGGTGACCAAAAATGAGGTTATTCGTGCCGAATTACAGCTTTCAGATCGTGAGTTGAATGCGCTTACAAATTCCAAAAACATAAAAATTGCGCTTCACGATTTGAAGACTTTAATTCAGCTTCCGGAAAATGAGGAAATAGCAATCGATACCACTGCAAATCTGGATGAAACGAACAGTCTGGATCCGTATGATTTTTATCTGAACAAAGCTTTACAGAATGAAGAAATGCGAATTGCAAGCCAGGAAATCAAAATTAGTAAAACAGAGCTAAAACTTGCAAAAGGAAATTATTTGCCAACAGTAAGTTTCTTCGGTAATTATGGTTTTTATTATCCAAACTATAAATTCTTTCCGCCAAATCCGTATTTGTACACTTTAGGTCAGGTGGGTATCGAGGCACGTTTTGATATTTCGGGTTTATATAAAAATAAAACGAAAGTAGAGCAGGCCAACACCAAAATCGAATGGCAGCAAATGCAGTCTGAGATTATAAAAGATGAAGTTCAGGATAAGTTGTATAAAGATCATACACAATATCAGGAAATCCTTGAAAAGTTTGTGGTAGTCGATAAAGCCCTGGATTTAGCCAATGAAAACTACCGAATCGTAAAGCTGAAATATCTAAACCAATTGGTTTTAATTACCGAAATGGTCGATGCAGATAATGCTTTGCTTCAGGCAAAATACAATAAAATTTCTACCCATTTGGATGCTGTTTTAAAACATTACGAGATGCTGCATACGGCGGGGATTATGCCTCAAATTTAGATTAGGCTGAAGCCTTAGAAGAAAGAAGAAAGAGAAAAGACTTTAAAAAAAACTAAGATAAAGAGATAAAGATGGTCAAGATAAAAAATGAAACTCGTAGAAATAGAACGTTTCATATATTAATAACAGTTATTGCGTGTGTGCTTGTGGCGAGCGGTGTTGTTTTGGGAGTTTGGTTTTATGTGTTTAATAAGAACCACGAAGAAACCAATGACGCTCAGGTTGAGCAATATGTTACGCCAATTATGTCGCGAATTACAGGTTATGTGCAGGAAATTCGTTTTGATGAAAACCAGTTTGTGCATAAAGGCGATACTTTGGTGGTGATTGATAACCGAGAATACAAGTCGAAACTGAATGTGGCTTTGGCCGATGTGCAGAGTGCAAAACAAAATAGCGTTGTGGCTGAGAAAAATGTTGCCAATACAGCAAGTGCGACCGCGATTAATGTATCGCAACTAGATGCTGCAAAATCAAATCTTTGGAAAACCAAATTAGAATACGAAAGGTATATGGCTTTGGTAAAAGAGGAAGCAGCTACATCGCAACAATTAGAAAAAGTGAGAGCAGATTACGAATCGGCACAAGCTCATTTTCAGGAAATGAAAAACAGAATTCATTCGGCTACTTTAAGTACGACGGTTGCAGAGGCAAATGTTCCTACAACGCAAACTAATATTGCATCGAGACAAGCTGTTGCAGACAATGCGGCATTGTTTCTTTCGTACACTGTAATTACAGCGCCTTATGACGGCTGGGTCGGAAAAAGAACTTTACAACCAGGACAAATGGTAAAAGAAGGACAGTCATTGCTTTCTATAGTAAGTAAAGAAAAATGGATTACAGCCAACTTTAAAGAAACGCAATTACAATATTTAACTGTTGGTCAGGAAGTAGAAATCAAGGCCGATGCTTTGAGTGATAAAGTTTTTACAGGAACAATAGCTTCGTTATCGCCTGCAAGTGGCGCGAGATTCTCGTTGCTTCCTCCAGACAATGCGACAGGAAACTTTGTGAAAATTGAACAGAGAATTCCGGTTCGAATACAGTTAAAAGAACAAGACAAACAAACCGATTTTTTAAGAGCAGGAATGAACATTACGATTGTTGCTGCACACAAATAAAATGGAAGATAAAAGTATATTTAAATCCTGGGTTCCAAAATGGGCGATCATTATTATTTTATTCGTTTGTTTGTTGCACTCTATGATTTTATTGGGAGTTTATACGTCAAACGTAACCTATGCGGCGAGTTTTCTGGACATTGAGCCCGAAGATTTGCAGTTTGCAATGTGCGTTACGTACGGAACGCTGCTGGCAACGATTTTAATCGAAAGCAGATTTTCGAGTTTTTTCCCTGCAAAAAATTACCTGATGGCAGTTTATTCCTTAATTGGAATAACGATTGTGGCATCGGCTTATATAACCAATTTTGCTGTTTTTTTATTGATGAGAGTTGCCGAAGGAATCCTGATGGCGCTTCCGGTAATCACGATCAGACAATTGCTTATTGAGCAGTTTAAATCTAAAAATGCCATAATTATTGGGTTTTCATTTTACTACGGCTCGCTGTTGTTGTCTACGCCGTTTATTATGAATATTGCCGTGTGGTTTCTCGATCATTACGACTGGAAATACATGTTGTATGTTTCGGGAGGACTTCAGGTTTTGAACGTTTTTTTAATCTTAGTTACTTTCAGGGGGCACCGAATCACGAAGAAAATTCCGTTGTATCAAATCGACTGGATGAGTTATTTTTTGGTTTTAACTGCGATTCTTTGCGGTGCCTACTTTTTTGTTTATGCCGAAAAGAAATACTGGTTTCAATCTTCAGAAATGGTTCTCATGCTAATGATTTCTTTGATCACGGCAGGATTATTTATCTTTAAAGAACGTTTGGTAAAAAGACCCACTTTTGATTTTGAAGTCTTTCGATATGCCAATCTTCGAATCGGGTTTTTATTGTTTTTCCTTTTCTACATTAGCAGAGCAACACTAAGTCTTTGTCATTCGGCAATGTATTCGATCTGGAACTGGGACCCTTCGCGTGTGGCAGGCGTGCAATATATAAACGGATTAGGAAACGCAATCGGACTTATTTTAGCCGCTTTTTTCCTGATGAAATCCGTTTCTACTAAAATAATTTTCATGATTGGTTTTACGCTCATTGCTATTTTCCACTTCTGGTTTACGTTTCTTTTTGTGCCAGATGTTGCGTTGAGTGATATTATCATTCCCTATATTTTGCAAGGAATCGGTGTTGGGTTTTTATTTGTTCCGCTCATTTTATTTACCACATCATCGGTTCCGGCAAAAATGGCGGTTTCTTCGGGAATTGTAGGAGTTTCGGGGCGTTTCTGGGGAAGTACAATTGGTTTTTGTGTTATGCAGAATGCGATGGTTTTCTTAAATAAAAAACACTTTCTGAAACTAAGTCAATTTGTAATAAACGAAAATCCCGAAGCGCAGGAAACGATTGCTAAAACCACACAAAGTTTTATCGCCAAAGGATATTCCGCAGATAATGCCAGTGTTTTGGCTATGAAAAAGCTTTTCGGTACAATTTCGAAACAATCAACTTTACTCGCCGATATGGAAATTTATACGATTGTGGGTTATAGTCTCGTGGTTTTGATTATTCTGATAGCATGTAATCAGCATTTGAGACAGACAATGACTTTGGTGAAAAGTAAAATTTGGATAGGGTAAATTTGTTTCAGGTTTAAAGTTTCAAGTTTTTGTAGATTTTTGTAGATTAGTCTCGCAAAGACACAAAGTCGCAAAGTTTTTTTTTGCCACAGATTATAAGATTTAAAAGGATTTTTTGCGTGTAGTTTGTCATTCCGAGGAACGAGGAATCTCACGCGGGATTCGTCACAGATTGGGAAGTTACTTTGCGGAATTTCTAGTGTGATTCCTCGTTCCTCGGAATGACAAACTGGACGTTTAGTGTAATCTTAAAATAAAAACTTAGCGACTTTGTGTCTTTGCGAGATTAAAAAAATCTTAGCGAATCTCTGCGAGAAACCTCCGCGCATCTCCGCAGAAAAACCCTTATCTTGCATCCGTTAAAAAAACAAAATAAAATTATGAGCCAGCAATGTGTAATTTTTGATATGGACGGCGTGATTTGTCACACCAATCCGCATCATGTAATCGCTTTTGAAGCCTTTTTCGATAAATATAAGATTCCGTATACCAATGAAGAATTTGAAGAACATATGTACGGAAAACACAATAGTTATATCATGTCGCATTTCTTCAAACGTCCGATTACGGGAGAAGAATTAATAAAGCTGGAATACGAAAAAGAAGCCCTGTTTCGGGAGATTTATAAAGACAAAGTCGAAACGATTCCACATTATTTGGAGTTTTTAAGCGAACTAAAATCACGCGGATTCAAAACGGCTGTTGCAACATCGGCGCCACGTGCCAACTTAGATTTAATCGCCAATTTCCTGAAACTAGACGAAAAAATGGATTCGATGATGTCTAGCGAAGACGTTACGTTTCATAAACCAAATCCCGAAGTGTATTTAAAATCGGCAGAACGTGTTGGCGTTTCTCCTTCGGATTGTGTGGTTTTCGAAGATTCTTTTTCGGGCGTTACAGCAGGATTAAATGCCGGAATGAAAGTCGTCGGTGTTTTGAGCACACATACAAAAGAAGAACTTCCGCCATGCGATTTTTATATTAATGATTATAGCGAAGTAAATGTGGATAAAATAATTGCATTATTAAATTCTAATAAATAAATTGCTTCGCCTGTTCGCTATCGCTCGGGTCCAAATTCTTAGTGATACGAGACCTTTGTCAAAGTTTTAAACTTTGACAAAGGTTTTTTTGTGCAAAGTCATTTTGGCGAAAAGATAAATCTTCGCAAGTAAACCCGACAGGTTTTTTAAAACCTGTCGGGTTTTAGACTTTTCTTTCGATGAACAAATCTCTGCAAGAATCTCCGCAATAGTTTTAAGTATAGTAACCACAAAGTAATGTCATTCTGAGGAACGAGAAATCTTCGTAATTAAACCCGACAGGTTTTAGATGTTTCTTCCAAAAATAAATTTTCGCAAGAAACTCCATAATAGTTTTAGAAACAGTAACCACAAAATTTGTCATTCTGAGGAACGAAGAATCTTCGTAAGTAATTCCGCAACAGTGCGTGCTCAGCGCGTGAAGATCCTTCGTTCCTCAGGATGACAAACAAGACGAATTATTTCATTTTAAAATATCAAACAGTATGAATTGCCTCCTGCTTTAGCTGGAGGTTTTTATCTCATCCAGCCTTCAATTTTATAATTTTTAGAAAACAGTTTTCTTTCCTTTTTACCATTATCAGGTTTAAACCAAACTTCAAATCTTGCAGCATAAGGTTGTCCCCAGTCACCTTCATAAATTGTAAAATCATCAGCTGTGCTGAATTTTTTTATTTTATCACTTGAATTATAAACTTTAAGAGAACTACTTTTAGGTAATCTGGTTGTAGAAAGTGCTTCATTATTAGTTATTTCAAAAGCTTTTAAATAGATAGTTCCGCTTTCGATTTTTCCAATCCAAAAATCATATTCATAAAGCCCTGGTTGGAATGAATTGTAAAGTTGGAATTCTGTATTTTTTACTAATTTATTTGTTATACTATCAGGTCTTTTGGTGTTAAAATTATCATCAAAATCCATGTTAATAGGATTATCAATTTTAATGTTTTTTGGAATTTCTAAATTGACTGCAAATGTATCTGGCGTGATTTGATCAATAAAAAAAGAAATTAAAAAGTAAAATAGAAATGAAAATATTGATCCGCCAAATAAAACGAAACTAACAAGACTTTTGATCCATTTTTTTTGTGATAACTGATAAATTGCAGAAATTAATAGAATGAATAGTCCTAATCCAAACAAGGAAAGACTAATATGTTGAAAGATGGGGCTTTTTGAGAAATCTGAAATAATTAAGATTACGATTGTTAAGAGCCAAAAGTATACTGGCTTCTTCCAATTATCAAAAAAACTAAAAAAAAACTTTTTCATAGATTTTTTACTTCAAAGGAAAATCAAGCAATTCTTTAGGTTCAATATTTAAACCATTAGCAATTTTTACAAGGGTTTTTACAGAAGTATTGATTTTAGCAGTTTCAATTCTTGCTATTTGAGATTTGCTCATGCCAGAATCGTCAGCTAAATCTTGCTGTGATAAGTCTTTTTTTTCACGTAATTGTCTAATGTGAATGCCAAGATTTACAATATAATTTTCTTCTGAAATATTCATATTTCAAAAATGGAAAGATTTATTTCGGAATCGATAGCATACATGCCTACAAATTATTATATTTGGCTCGAATAAAAAATAAGACAATGGCTACAGAAAACCTTTCAAAAGAAACCGAAGAAAAACTATTAGATTTTTTTAATAATGTTATTGATGCTAAAGATTTGGCAAAATCTATACGGCTATTAAATTATGCAATTGCCTTAGTTGTTATGAGAGAAGATGAAAGTGGACATGTCTACGCTCAAAAAGAAAACTTATTAAAAGGTTTTTATTGGCTGAATGAATTGGCAGAAATTTTAAATCCTTATTTGGAGGATAAATAAAGTAAATAGTGTTTTAAACAATGTTCATTTCGACGAAAGGAGAAACGAAAAAGTAAACCGGCAAAAATTGAGATGTTTTCATGATTTTTATACTGTACAAACCGTCGGTAATACTGAAATCTCCTTTCGTCAAGATGAATGGAAAAATAGATTTTCTACAGATTTTGTCATTTCGACGAAGGAGAAATCTCACGCGGGATTTGCGCGCTGTTGTCGAGTTTCTAGTGTGATTTCTTCTTTCGTGTAAATGACAAATTACCGTATAAATCTTAGTAATCTTTGCGGTTTCTAAATCGAAAATTCCTAACTTTAAATTACATTAAACAAATCAATTCAATGAAAAAAGAGATTTTAGAACAGATTAAAAAATTAGGCGGAAACATCGATAATGTAAAAGGCAATTCGCTTCAGGAAGATTTGCTGTCTATAACTTTTGATACTGTTCTATATCCAAGACGCGAAGATGCGCCTTGGGCTTCTGCCGAAGAGCAAGAACCTATTTACGGAATTGGAGATTTCATCAACGAAAATGAAGCGCTTTTTAAAGAAAACAAAAAGACTTTTTACGAGAAACTCCTTCATCAATACTTCCGATTAACAATTGAAGGATTTGGACAAATGTTTTGGGAAGTCAGCTCTTTTACACCCTTTAAAGAAGGCACACCCGATTACGACGAATGGAATGATGATTTTGCAGACGAAGAAACAGATCTATCCGAAATCATAAAAGTAACCAACGACCCAACTCCAGATTTTATTCTGCTCGCGACAAGCTACGGTTTTCCCGATAACTACTACATCGCATTATCTGACCCAAATCCCGAAAATCCAACTTTATTTGGCACCGATCACGAAGTCTTTTTCAGAGAAGTTTCCAACGAAGGAAACCTCGAAGATTTCATGAATTCGTTTATGACAAAAGAAGAGGTTTTGGAGATTGTGAAGAAGAGGGTTGAGGGGTGAAGAAGGGATTAAATTTAATCCCACTTTGTTTCTTTGGCTATTTTAGTCATTTTATCATAAACAGCTTTTAATCCATAAGTTCCCTGATAGCCATAATCTTTGATTTTTTTGATGCTTCCATCTTTAAATTTAATTTCAAGCCAAACTGTCGAGAAATCAAACGCATCTTTTAGTGTATATTCATTTGATAAATCTCGCACATTAATATATTCAAGCAGCTTTTTTATAGTATTAAAATAAGCTTTGTCAATTTTTTTTCTTGATTGTCCTTTGAAAAAATGGCCTTTCATATTTGAAAAACTAAGAGAATCTAAACAATTATAAGATGCATCTTGGTCTTTATTGATTTCAATCTCAAAATTGTTATCAGAGATATACTTTATTGATTCGATATCATAATTAGTGTTTTTGTTGCTTATTTCTATAAAAGAATCGAATTTATAGGTCAATGTATCTAAGAAATGAATCGTTTTTTCCGTTTCTATGCTTTCAATATCTGTTTTATGATTATTTACCAGAAGTTCATTCTTGTTATTAACGACTATAGGTTTTATAATTTTACAAGCATAATCTATATCGTGAGAAAGGGATAGTAAAGTAAATTTATTAGAATCTGTTTCTACTATAGCATATTGAGAATACGTGCTATACCAATAAGCCGTAAAAAGTAAATCTGTTTTTCCGTCATTATTAAGATCAATTTTTTGCCAATTTTGAATATTCCAACTCTTATATAAATCACAATTTTTTAATTCTTTAATGATTATATCAGTTGGTTTTATCTGCAATTCACCAACATTCTCTTTTGCAAAATCAGGATTTATAGATTTAGCAAATTTGATAACATCCTCTGTTGTTTTTAGATTATCTATTTTATTTGTAGTCTTGGCTGTAGAGGTGTTAATAAAACAAACTATAAGTAGGTATGTAATAATTTTTTTCATGGTTTAAATTTTACAAGGTTTTCCAATTGCAGTTTGACTTCCAGATGTTCCGCCATTTGACTCTGCAGCATATCTTGCTTCTATTCTGTTGTAGTCTGCACTACCGACAGGAAAAGTTTGGTCATATATGGGAGTTCCTCGTAAGCCTCCCCATGCTAAATCTGTATATATTTGATTTGGGGTTTCTCCGCTTCCAACAGGAATTCCAGTTTGAAATTCTTGCAATGCCCCTGCCATAGCTTTTACATAGGTATCGGCCATTTCTTTGTGGTGTAAATTTGGTGATTCACTTGCTTTTGGGGGATATTTTTTATCGCAATATGCTTGAAAAAGTGTTGGAGTGTCAACAAATACAACTGGATTTCCGGTTGAGTTGTAATCATCGATTAAACTCATAAAATAAGCATGAGTTAATTCATGTAAAATGTTTGATGCGCGAAATAATCTAGTTGCTGATGTATAATCAGGACTAATACGAACAGTATAATTATATCTTGTTTGGGGATTTGTTCTCACTGTTTGCGCGGGTTTATTTCCTTCCGGAGTTTCGGTTTTTATTATAACGGTAATTGCTCTAGAGGCTCCTAACTTGGTTAAAACATTTGCGATATCACAATTGGTTGCATTTTTTAATTCTTCCAAAACTTCTTTAGGACATGGGTTCAATTGATCAGAATTAATGTTTTTTTTGATTTTTTGAACTAATGTCAAAGTTGTATTTTCTGTTGATCCTGATGGTTTACCACCACCACCACCTCCGCCATAACCTGGCTGATCTCTTACGTCTCCTTCCGGGCTTCCGTAGCACCCCATTTCTACCAATGGCTCAAAATGCCCATCTTCATACCAGTAACCGTAATATAAACACATTTTCTGGTCACTCTTTGCGGTTTGTGAAGAAGAGTTGATTTTATTGCCATTTTTGAATTCTAGTTTGCTTGAGATATTTGTTGATAGTTCCTTTATATATACCGCTCCATCAAAATCATCCTGTAAGTTATAATAATTATAACTCTTATCTAAGGTTTTTTCACTTTTTTGATCGGTAAAAATCTGAACGTAAAAAACCTTGAATTCATTTTGTTTATTTTTTATAAACATCAAACGATGTTGATTATTAAATAAATCTGCTGAGCTATTAGAAACGCTTAAACCATTTTTAAGAACAAAAGGAACTTCGATAACCTCTCCTGAATCTCCATCAGTAACAATCGTGTTTTGCCATTGCAGCTCTTTTATATAGTTAAGTACTGTGGCATTGTAATCTTTTTCATGTTGATCAAACCAGGTTTTAGCCTCGCTTGAAGAAGGGGTAGAGTTTTGGTTTCCCGTTTCCTCTGTTGCGCAATTTGTCATTAAGAGAATAAAAGTAACAAAAAGAGCGGATTTAATAAATTGGGGAGTTTTTTTCATGGATTATATAGTTATATATAATGCGAACTTACAAATCAAAAGGAATATAAAAAAGGAAAAAACCTACATAAATTAAAATTTAACACTTGTATTGTAATGTTTTTAAGTGTTTATTTAAAGAAATGTCAGTAATAGTAAGGTTTCTTTCGTTTATTGTCTTAGATACAAGTGGAAATAAAAAATGAGAATTTACAATAACGAATACATGGAAGCAATCCAAAAACAAAAAAGCTTCTGAAAAAAAATATTCAGAAGCTTTTTTTGGTGCGGATAATAGGACTCGAACCTACACGCCTTGCGGCACCAGATCCTAAGTCTGGCATGTCTACCAATTTCACCATATCCGCGTAATTGTGGGTGCAAAGATAGGCATACTTTTGAATTATCAAAGCATTTTTTGAAAATTTTTTTAATTCTCTTTTTTGTACTTTTGGGTTTCTATAAAAATTATTTAAATGGAAAATATTAAGTCCTACGTTCAACAACATAAAGATCGGTTTATCAATGAATTGATCGAATTATTAAAGATTCCGTCGGTTTCTGCCGACACTGCATACTCACAAGATGTTATTGATACAGCAGAGGCTGTAAAAGAAAGTTTATCAAAAGCAGGCTGCGATTTTGTAGAAACTTGCGACACTCCGGGTTACCCAATTATCTACGGAGAAAAAATAATCGACCCAAATCTTCCAACGGTTTTAGTTTACGGACACTACGATGTGCAACCGCCAGATCCATTAGAATTATGGACTTCGCCACCATTTGAACCTGTTATCAAAACTACAGACATTCACCCAGAAGGTGCCATCTTTGCCCGTGGAGCTTGTGACGATAAAGGACAAATGTACATGCACGTAAAAGCGCTTGAATTAATGGTACAAAGCAATACTTTGCCTTGTAACGTAAAATTTATGATCGAAGGAGAGGAAGAAGTTGGTTCTGCAAGTTTAGCCTGGTTCGTAGAACGCAATCAGGAAAAACTGAAAAACGATGTGATTCTTATTTCAGATACCGGAATGATTTCTAACCAACAACCGTCTATCACGACAGGTTTAAGAGGTTTAAGTTATGTTGAGGTAGAAGTTACTGGTCCAAATCGCGATTTACATTCAGGTTTATACGGTGGAGCTGTAGCAAACCCAATTAATATTCTGGCAAAAATGATCGCTTCTCTTCACGATAAAGACAATCATATTACAATTCCGGGATTTTATGATAAGGTTCAGGAATTATCTGCAGAAGAAAGAGCTGAAATGGCAAAAGCGCCTTTTAACTTAGAAAAATATAAAAAAGCCTTAGACTTAAACGATGTTTATGGTGAAAAAGGATATGTAACCAACGAAAGAAACTCAATCCGTCCGACATTAGACGTAAACGGAATCTGGGGAGGTTATACGGGAGAAGGTGCAAAAACAGTTATTGCGAGTAAAGCTTTTGCTAAAATCTCAATGCGTTTGGTTCCAAATCAGGATTGGGAAGAGATTACAGAACTTTTTACTAAACATTTCACAAGCATTGCTCCGGCTGGAGTTACTGTAAAAGTAACGCCGCACCACGGAGGTCAGGGTTATGTAACGCCAATTGACAGCATTGGGTATCAGGCAGCAAACAAAGCTTATACAGAAACTTTTGGAGTTCCTGCAATTCCGGTTCGTTCAGGAGGAAGTATTCCAATTGTGGCTTTATTCGAAAAAGAATTAAAAAGCAAAACAATCCTTATGGGATTCGGTCTGGACAGTGATGCAATTCACTCGCCAAATGAACATTTCGGAATCTTTAATTACTTGAAAGGTATTGAGACTATTCCGTTGTTTTATAAGTATTTTGTGGAGCTTTCTAAATAAAATTCAACCGCAATCCCGATAACTATCGGGAGGAAAGACGCTAAGTTTTTTTAAGCTTTGTCAAAGTTTTGAACTTTGACAAAGCTGGTTTCAATACAAATCCGTTCAGAAATGAGCGGATTTTTTTGTTTACAGAGTTTTGGAATTTGGGTTTTAAAAATTTAGAATTTATTTATGGGCGTTGCCTTCGGCCGGGCTATCCGCTATATTCCCGATTAACAAAAACTACGGCTAAAAAGCCTTGTTTTTCTAAATCGGGAGATGCCGCTTCTATCCCTAACGCAAAAAAAGAGACTAAGTTTGTTAATTCAAAATCTTAGAACCTTAGAATCTTAGCCTCTCAGAAACTTTAAAAAAAAATTTGCCTATTTAAAATTTAATTCTACATTTGTAGAACAACATCTATAATTGTAGAATTAAACGATAACTATGAAAAACCTTTTTTTACTATTGTTTTGCGGATTAGTGTTTTTGGGATGCAAAAGCAAACCCATTAATCAAAAGATTGATCATAAAAAAGAAGGTGTCTGGATGGATGATTACACTCAGGACGGAACAAATTATAAATCGTATGAATATTACAAAAACGATCAGCCGGTTAAGAAATGGAAATCTTATATTAACGGTAAAATTTACAAAACCGAAAAATACAAAAACGGAATTTGTATTGTAAAAAGTTATTACGAAAACGGAAAATTAGAATCAAAAGGCAAAACAAAATTAGAAACCAATTCGGTTGAAACACATTGGTTTTATTTTGGAGAATGGAAATTCTATTCGGATAAAGGAAAGCTTAAAAACATTAAAAACTACGACAAAGGAGAATTAATCTCAGAACAAAAAATAAAGTAAACCACTAACTTTAAATCTATGAAAAAACTATTTGCCTTCTTTTTTATTCTAATGAATTTATGTCTTTCGCACGCTCAGACTTATAAAGAATGGGTTCATAAAGCAGATTCCTGTTATACGGCAGAAAATTATAAAATGTCTGTTGATTATTATGAAAAAGCTTTTAAAATAGAAAAGAAATCAGCAACAGATTTATACAATGCAGGCTGTTCTGCATCTATGGCAAAAGAAAATAAAAAAGCATTTAAATGGCTAAATCTAGCCATTGATAATGGTTACGAAAATATTGCTCACATTCAGATTGATGGTGATTTAAAAAGGCTGCATTCAGAAAAAAATTGGACAAAAACCATTGAAAAACTTCAGAAGAAATTAGCGATTCTTGGAGCAAATTACGATAAAGTACTCGAAAAAGAACTTGCATTGATTTATACCGATGATCAGGAAATTCGTGGAGAATTTATGAATGTTTATAAAACTCAAAACCCGGATAAAAAGAAAATGGACAGTATTGGTAAAATTATGGGAAGGAAAGATAGTATTAACCTTATTAAGGTTATGAAAATTCTGGACGAAAAAGGTTGGGTTGGAAAAAATGTTGTGGGGACACAGGGAAATCAAACGCTGTTTTTGGTTATTCAGCATTCTGATTTAAAATACCAGCAAAAGTATTTGCCGATGATGAGGGAGGCAGTTAAGAATGGTAATGCAAGTGCAGCAAATCTGGCTTATCTGGAAGACAGAGTAGCTTTGAGAGAAGGGAAAAAACAAATTTATGGAAGTCAGTCTTCAAAGAATAAAAAGACGAATAAAATTTGTATAGCGCCAATGATAGATCCGGATAATGTAGATAAAAGGCGCGCAGAAGTAGGACTTGGAACTATGGCAGATTATGCTGCAAAAATGAATATTGAATGGAATTTGGAGGCCTATAAAAAAGAATTAGCCGAATCGGAAAAACTTGAAAACAGTAAAAAATGACACAATTAACAAACGCAGAAGAACAATTAATGGAGCATTTATGGAAGCTTGAAAAAGCATTCATGAAAGATTTGCTCGAAGCGTATCCGGAACCAAAACCGGCAACAACAACTGTCGCAACTTTATTGAAAAGAATGATCGATAAGAAGTTTGTAGCGTACAACGAATTCGGAAATTCCAGAGAATATTATCCGCTGGTTAAAAAGACGACTTATTTTTCTAAACATGTAAATGGTCTGATTAGTAATTTCTTTAATAATTCGGCCTCGCAGTTTGCTTCTTTCTTTACAACCGAAACTGATTTATCTACTTCGGAACTGGAAGAACTCAAAAAAATCATTGATTCACAAATTCAAAAAAAGAAAAAATGATAGACTATATTTTAAAATCGGGAATTCTCCTTTTTGTATTTTTTGCTGTTTATAAATTGTGGCTGGAAAGTGAAAAAATGTTTCGTTTTAATAGAGCATATTTATTAGGAAGCATCGTTTTTAGTTTGATTATTCCGTTGCAATTATTTTCAGTCAGAACACTTTTTTCAGATCAGATTAATGTGATTCAATTAGACGGAATTGTCATCAGAACCAATAAAATAGTTTTAGACAAAATAGATTACAATGAAATAATTCTCAATTTTTTAGTTGGAATTTATAGTGTTGTTGCAGTAATTCTACTCTTTCGTTTTGTATTGAATTTGCGTGCTTTTTATAAAAAGATGAACAATAATAAAGTTGAAATTATTGCAGATCAAAAAGTGGTTTTGGTAAAAGAAGCTATTTTGCCGCATTCATTCTGGAACGCCATTTTTATAAACGAAAAAGAGTTTGAAAACGGAGAAATTCCATCGGAATTAATTGCGCATGAAAAAGCACATTTAATGCAAAAACATACGCTGGACATTCTTTTTGTTGAGGTTTTGCAAATTTTATTCTGGTTTAATCCGCTTATAATTTTGTATAAAAAAGCCGTAAAACTAAATCATGAATTTTTAGCAGATGAAGCTGTAAACAGGCAATTTGAATCGGTGTCAACTTATCAGAAATTATTATTGAGTATCGCATCAAATACCAATAATGTTGCCTTAGCGAGTACGATTAATTATCAAATAACTAAAAAACGTTTTCTTATGATGAGTAAAAAAGAATCTCCGGCAAAAGAGATATTTAAAGTATTTACAGTTGGTTTAATTTGTAGCGTGTTATTGTTTGTTTTTAGCTCAGAAATGACAGCTCAGGAAGTCGTTAAAACGGAAACTTCCGCTGATAGTAGTGTTCATAAAGTTGGAGAATTAAATGTAAAACAACCTGATTTTCCGGGTGGAATTATTGAGTTTTATAAATTCGTGGGACAAAATTTCAGAATTCCGGATGAAGCTTCAAAAAATAAAGTTGAAACAAAAATCGCAATGGAGTTTATGGTCGAAAAAGACGGAAGTCTTTCTGAAATAAAAATCGTAAAAGACGCCGGATACGGAATAGGAGAGGAAGCGATCAGAGTTTTAAAACTTTCGCCAAAATGGATTCCCGGCAGTAAAGATGGACAACCAGTTAGGATTTTGTATAGTTTGCCTATTACGATTCAGTCGGAAAAATAGGTTTTTTTAAGGTTCAAAGGGACAAAGGAACAGAGGGACATAGGCTCAAGGGGTCAAAGGCTCAAAGGTTCAAAATTTTAGCTTTAGCTAAAGCCGAATTCAAATCCTTTGTCCCTTTGTCCCTTTGAACCTTTGTCCCTTTTAAAAAAAAATATCCGCTTCTAAATTTTAGAAGCGGATAAAATAAACTAAAAAAAAATTCTAAAACAAGAACAATCCGGGGTCAGAACAAATCCGGATTATACCCAAAGTAAGGCATGGTTTGCTCATTAAAAATGACACCATACTCTTCTAATTCTTTTAATATTGGTTCATAAACTTCTTTCTTTATAGGAAGCTGAACGCCTGGAGTTGTAATCTTTCCGTTTAAAATCAACAATGTTGCCATTGCCACCGGAAGACCAACTGTTTTTGCCATTGCTGTATACGTCTGATCATCGCCAATGCAAACCATTTTAGAATCGATTTGCTTTTTTTCGCCTTTCAGTTCGTATCCAAATTTGTGATACATCACAATCATATCTTTGTCGTCTGGTTCTAAAGCCCAGCTATCGGTTAAAATCTTTTCCAGAATTTGCGCCGGAGTAGCATTAGGTAAATTCACTTTTTTATCCGGGTTAAATAAATCCAGTTCCAAAAGTTTATCCCACATAATATCATCCTGATCAATTTTTAGAATTAATCGTGTTTTAATTTCAACAGAATCTGTTGGATGATAAGGTAAAAACGAATTCATGAATTGGCGATAGCTCATGTTTTCAGAATCTTCGATAACGTAGCTGTCATCTGTCATACCCAATTGTACAAACATATTCCATGCTTTCGAGAAACCAACTCTTCTTATAGTTCCTCTGTATAAAGTCAGGATATCATCTAGTCCGTAAATGGATCTGTATTTAAGAGAATCGCGGTTAGAATAGGCTTCAAATTTTCCGTAATCTTCTACTTCAAGAAATTCGGTTCTACGAAATAAAGCACTATACGGAATGTATTTATAAGTGCCTTCCTGAATAAATTTGGCCGCACCGCCCTGACCTGCCAAAACTACATTTCGCGGCGCCCAGGTAAACTTGTAATTCCATAAATTATTATCAGATTCCGGAGCAACTAAACCACCGCAAAAAGATTCAAAAAGCAGCATTTTGCCACCTTGCGATCTAATTTCATCAATAACTTTCATGGCACTCATATGATCAATTCCCGGATCAAGACCAATCTCGTTCATGAATATCAGGTTATTCTTTTTTGCTTCTTCATTTAAAGCCTGCATCGCATCACTTATATAAGAAGCGGTTACCAGATGTTTTTTGAAATGAAGACAGTCTTTGGCGATTTCGATATGTAAATGTGCCGGAAGCATCGAAATAACAATGGAAGCTTTTTCGATTGCCAGACGTCTTTCTTCAGTATTAAAAATATCTAAAGCAATTGGCGTGGCATTGGGATGATTCTGCGTTTTCTTTTCGGCCAAAGCCAAAGATAAATCGGCTACAATAAGATGTAGGTTTTCGCTTTCTGATTTAGAAAGTAAATACCGTATTAAAGAAGATGCCGATCTGCCAGCTCCAATTATTAAAACGCTTCTCATAATTTAAATATTTAACACAAACATATTAAAATGTTATAAATATAACAATTAAAATTACATAAAATTAAATTATTTTTTTCGGAATAGCTTAAAAATAAGGGAATTTTGAAGTAAATAATTTGAAAATCGAAAGGGTTTTTACATCAGATTGAAGTATTTTTGTGTCAAATTTCAAAAGATATAAATCATGAAAAGAACAATCGTATTAACGGGAACCTTTATCGGAATGTTGGCAATTATTTTAGGCGCTTTTGGTGCTCATTTATTAAAACGATATCTTTCTGTTGATGAGTTAAATACTTTTGAAGTTGGGGTTCGATACCAAATGTACCACGCACTTTTTTTATTGTTTCTTTCAACAAGAAAAGATCTTGCCGAAAAAACCGTAAAAACAATCTATAACTTAGTTGTTGCAGGGGTTGTTCTTTTTAGCGGATCAATTTATTTATTAGCTACAAAAAGTCTTACATTATTTGATTTTAAAATTATCGTATTCGCAACTCCTCTGGGCGGATTCTTATTAATTATTGGTTGGGCAGTATTATTTCTTTCTATTTTGAGGAAAAAATCATAAAATGCCGAAAAAAAAATTCTGTATAAAAATTAATCTTTAATTTTGTCTCATAAATAACATATAGTCTTGTTTATGTGAATTAGTCTTGTTTTTTACTTTATTGAGGAAAAAATATAACAAATTCATTTTTAAGATTATAAGAAAACAAAATAGTAGGGCATATTTTTTTGTTTTGTTGAATTAAAAGATAAAATTTTACTTTTTTGATATTAATAAAAGTGAAATTGAAATATTTTTTAAGGATAAACAATAAAATCATAATTTTGCCTTTTATTAAATATCACACACAACTAAAAATTTATGGACACTAACACACTTTTCTCGCAATCGATTTCGTTAAAAGACTTAGGAATTGAAAATGCAAAGGTTCGCTACCAATTATCAGCAGATGAATTGCATGCGATTACTGTGCAGTCTGGTCAAGGTGTTGAGGCCTCTACAGGTGCTTTGGCAATTAATACAGGCGAATTTACAGGACGTTCTCCTCAGGATCGTTTTATTGTAAGAGACAGCATTACAGAAGACAAGGTTTGGTGGGGAAATGTAAATATCCCTTTTGCACCTGAAGCTTTTGAAAAATTATACAATAAGGTAACAGCATTTTTATCCAACAAAGAAGTTTTTGTTCGTGATTCTTATGTTTGTTCTGATGCAAATTACAGATTAAATGTACGTGTTGTTACAGAAACGGCGTGGTCAAACTTGTTTTGCTACAATATGTTCTTAAGACCGGAAGATGCTGAATTGGCCAACTTTACTCCGGAATGGACTGTAGTTTGTGCTCCAAACTTTATGGCAGATCCTGCTGTAGATGGAACACGTCAGTCTAATTTTGCGATTTTGGATTTTACTAAAAAAGTAGCATTAATTGGTGGAACAGGGTATACAGGAGAAATGAAAAAAGGAATTTTCTCTGCTCTTAACTTTATCTTACCGGTTTTCAAAAACACGCTTCCAATGCATTGCAGCGCCAATGTTGGAAAAGGTGGAGATACAGCTATTTTCTTTGGTTTATCTGGAACAGGAAAAACAACTTTATCTGCAGATCCGGAACGTAAATTAATTGGAGATGATGAACACGGATGGACAAGCGAAAATACTGTTTTCAATTTTGAAGGCGGATGTTATGCAAAAGTAATCAACTTGTCTGAAGAGAATGAACCGGACATTTTTAGAGCAATCAAAAAAGGAGCGCTTTTAGAAAATGTAGTTTTCAAAGCCGGAACAAACGAAGTAGATTATGATGATGTTTCTATCACTCAAAATACACGTGTAAGTTACCCAATAACTCATATTGATAATATTCAGCCGGGTTCTATTGGTCACAATCCAAAAAATATATTTTTCTTAACGGCAGATTCTTTCGGAATTTTGCCTCCAATTTCAAGATTAACTCCAGGTCAGGCGGCTTACCACTTTATTTCTGGATATACAGCAAAAGTTGCAGGAACAGAAGCAGGAGTAACAGAACCACAACCGAATTTCTCGGCTTGTTTTGGAGCACCATTTATGCCTTTGCATCCAACAAAATATGCTGAAATGTTAAGCAAAAAAATGAAAGATGCCGATGTAAAAGTTTGGTTAATCAATACAGGATGGACTGGTGGTGCATACGGAACAGGAAGCCGTATGAAACTAAAATACACTCGTGCCATGATTACTGCAGCATTAAACGGAGAACTGGATAATGTAGAGTACGTTAATCATAAAGTGTTTGGAATTGCACAACCGCAATCTTGCCCGAACGTGCCGGAAGAAATCTTAAATCCTAGAAATACTTGGGATGATAAAGAAACATACGATAAAAAAGCGTTAGAATTAGCTGGAAAATTCAAAGCTAATTTTGCCAAATTTGAAGAGTTTGCCAATGCTGAGATTTTAGCTGGTGCACCGATTACAGAATAAGGGGCAATTACTAATTCAAAATTAAAAAAGCTGTTCAATTTGAACAGCTTTTTTTGTTTGGTTTTCAGTCGCAAAAAAAAAATAAATAGAACACTGACGCCGCGACTGAAAACCTCAAAAAAAAAAATTACTTTTTAGCTTCGTCTATGCGTTTTTGAATTAAATCCCAGGCATAGTAATGAAAAGTCATTCCGTTGCTCATCGCTACAAAAAGCCCATTTTTATAATCTCCTCCTAAATTTAGGCTTGTAACATCTGCACCATCACATTCTACTGTAGAAGTTGGAACTTCAGCCAATAAAGGATAACTGTTTGGATTTCCTTTTGCACCTTCTCTTGGGTAAACCATAAAAGAATTTGCCTGTTGATTCGAAACTAGAATATATCCTGTAGAATCCGTTTTTTTGTAAATAGCAATTCCTTCATTATCAGCTTTAAAATCTTTTTGTCCAAAAAGAGCTAATTCTTTATTATCGTTTAAAGCTGGATCCGCTTTATATTTTCTGATTCCGAATTGTTCGTCACAATACAAAACAGTTCCTAATTCATTATCAACCGCAATCGCCTCAATTTCTTTTTTGCCACTGTAAGCTCCAAATTTGCGAACTACTTTTGCAACCGCATTTTTACCAGAACCCGAAAGTTCATATTGCCATAAATAACTTCCTGACGGACCTGATTTTCTTCCTACGATAGCAAAAATCTTCTTGTCGCTTGGGCGTGTGTACAATGCAATTCCCATCGGGTCGCGTAAATCTTCACCTTCAAAAACCGGAATCCCGCCATTATCAATAGCTTTTAAATCAGGTAAACTAAAAATTCTTATTTTATTGGTTTCGCGTTCTGTAGTTACTGCGATATCTGTTTTTTTCCCGTCTATAACTAATCCGTAAGCGATATCAACATTATTCGGACGTTTTAGAACTTCAGATTTTGCTATAATTTTTCCCTTTAAATCAAAAGCATACAAGCCACCATCGGTGTCTTTATCAGTTCCCACAATAATACTTTTTGAAGCATCAGTTGGATGAATCCAAATAGAAGGATCATCAGTATCGTGTGGCAAAGCTTCCGTAACCGTTGTTGGTTTTACAGCATTTGCTGCAACTGGCGCTAATTTATCATCCTTACAAGCGGTGAAGGAAAGGCTTAAAAGTAAAAAAGCTATTAAAGATTTATTTTTCATTGTGTTATCTATATTTTAATGCAATTAGACAGAGCGCTAAACACTGCCTAATTTAAGAATTTTTGAAAATTGTATTTTACAAGTCCAGTTTCAATCCGAAATTATAACGTGCCTGGTAATATTCAGCTTGTTTTGTATGCGCTTCAACACCTTGATAATAACGTAAAGGCTGATTGGTTAAGTTATTCGCTTCTGCAAAAAGACGCAATTTTGGTGTGATTTTATAAGAAGCATTTGCATCTAAGAAAAATTGCTTGTCATAATAACTGTCTTTGTAAGATTCAGAACCTAATTCATCTAAATAATCTGAAGTAAAGTTGGTTGAAACCCTTGCAGAAAAACGTTTGTTTTCCCAAGATAATGAACCATTAAACATGTGTGGAGTTGTTCCCGGAAGACTGATATCGTTTCTTTCATTTCCATCTTCATCAGCAATACCTTTTGCTTTCGATTTTGTGTAAGTATAGTTTAAATAGATGCCAAAACCTTTAAGGAATTTTCCTGGCAAGAAATCTAACTGACGTTGAAAAGCTACCTCAAAACCGTAAACATCTACCGTGTCACCATTTCTTGATTGTAAGAAGGACCAGTTTTCTCCCGCAGGAATTGGATTTACCTGATTAGGAAAATCGGCTGCAAATTTCGCATCAGTATATTGATTGTCGCTGTAGTTGTAAATGAAATCATGTAATTTTTTGTAGAAAACACCTCCGGAAATCAAACCAACAGATTTGAAATAATTCTCGGCCATGAAATCATAATTGTATGAGTATGTTGCATCAAGATCCGGGTTTCCGGCTGTAATTTCTTTATCGGCAGCAATATTGTTTACATAAGGAGCCAATGCATAATAATTTGGTCTTGCCAAAGCTGTTGTTGCAGCTGCCCTTAAAACTAAATCTTTTGTCGCATTATATTGAAAAGAGATACTTGGCAATAAATTCGTGTACGAGTTTTTCGTATTGATCTGGCTTTCTAATTCTTCTTCATCCAAAACACGATTTCCGGTATAATCAATATGAGTATTCTCCATACGGAAACCTAAAACCATTGAAAGTTTATCGTTAAAATCCTGATCCCATCTTACATAAGCAGCATAAATACTCTCTTTTGCATTGTAGTTTACTGCTAAGAATTCTGCCGGGTCTGATTCTTTGTCAAATAATGCAGGATTGTTTAAGTCTAAACTTCCTAAGAATGCAGCCGAAGCAAATGTTCCCGGTACATATTTACTTCCCGGATTAAAGTTTTTCCCATCGTAATAACTAGTTGGAACTTCAGATAATAATTCCATTGCATCATTAAGAGGTTCGTAAGAATAGAATGAATTGTTTCTTTCTTTTTCTTTTAAACGAAGTCTAAGACCTGTTCTTAATCTTCCTTTTTCTCCAGCAATTACAGAGAAAGGAAAACGGATATTTACTTTTGCTCCAAATTCACTTTCACTTGTATCATCCGTATTTTCTGTAACCGAATCAAATTTGAATTTGTCTAAAGATTCTCCGCTTGTTGTAACCAAAGGAAATCTCAAATCAGATAAATCTTCAACTATATCTAAACCTTTTTGACGGTATTCGATATAACGTTCTCCCGGACGATATTCTCTTGCTTTTGCATAATTTGCTGACCAGTCAAGATCCAGTTTGGAACTGATTAAATGTTCTCCACGAATAGAATAATTCTGAACACGCTGATCTTCTAATCTTCTGTTTTTGTTTCTGTTGTTGTCAACTCCACCTTTTGTCTGACGTTTTACACGACCTTCAAAACCGGTGATTTCTTCGCCATTGTAAATTGGTTCAATATCATCATAAGTAGTTCTGAAACGGTTTTCTCTATCGTCTCTCCAGTTATAAATGGCATTAGCAAAAATGGTATTGTTTTCGTCAAATTTATAATCTAAAGCAATAGAACCACTACGACGAATACGTTGTACATCATACTTTCTAATTTCTGAAGCTTGTAAATATTCGTTTCCGAAATCATCTTTTACCCATTCGTTTTCAATGTTATCAGATCCGTAATCTACATTATTATATGATCCGCTGAAAACTGCTCCAAGTTTATTGTCGAAAAAACGATTTCCATACACTAAACCAGCAGTATAAGAGGCATGTTCGCGAATTGGCAAATAACCTCCGGCAAGTGTTGCAGATATTCTTTCGCCATTTGGAGTTGCTCTTGTAATTAAGTTTACAGAACCTCCAATCGCATCAGCATCCATATCTGAGGTAAGTGTTTTGTTTACTTCGATAGTCGAAATCATATCAGACGGAATCAAATCCATTTGAACATTTCTGTTATCTCCTTCAGCTGATGGAATACGGTCACCATTTAAAGTAACAGAGTTCAAAGAAGGAGCCAAACCTCTAATAATAATGTTACGCGCTTCACCCTGATCATTCTGCATAGTAATTCCCGGAACACGTTTTAAGGCATCTCCAACATTAGCATCAGGAAAACGTCCAACTTGGTCAGATGAAATAACGTTCCCAATATTTTTGTTGTTTTTTTGCTGATTCAGCGCTTTGGCCTGACCTTTTAAGATGTCTCCAACAACTACTTCATTTAACTCAGTTCCCGAAGTTTTAAGCGCAAAATCGATTATGTTGTTTTTACCTTGCTCCACAGTTATATCTTGTGTAATGGCAGTATATCCAATATATTTTACAGTTACTTTATAAGTTCCTGTATTGATGTTTAATAATTCAAAACGGCCATTATAATCTGAAACCGTGTATTTGTTTTCGCCAACGATTTGAATCATCGCCCCAGGCAAAGGAAGTTTATCGTCAATATCTAATACTTTTCCTGAAATTATTGCTTTTTGAGCATAACCGGAAAAGGCCAATAGCATAAATGTTACTAATAAATAAATTTTTTTCATGGTGTGTAGTTTGATTTGGTGCGAAACTAGAACCTTTATGTTATTAAAGGAGTTGAAAAAAATTAACATAACGTTATGATTAGCCGGATAAAAAGCAGAGTTATTAATGTTAAAGTAACATTTATTAAACCTAAATAATCTAGACTCAAATAAAAACAAATCAACTATTTGCCTGATAATTAATTTTTTGGCGCTAAATTTGCCGTATCAATCAATCAAAAATCATCAATCATGTTAAAACAATTTTTTATCCTATGTTCGGGAGCAGACAGCGATCTCCTCGAAGGTTGTTCAGAAGGTGAACAAACCAAATATGTTGGTATAGGCGCCACCGTTTTCTTTACCGCAGTTATGGCTTTTCTGGCCAGTGCTTATGCGCTTTTTACCGTTTTCGACTCTATTTATCCGGCTTTAATTTTCGGGTTTGTTTGGAGTTTATTGATTTTTAATCTGGATCGTTTTATCGTTTCTACCATTAAGAAAAGAGATCGTTTCATGGACGAATTTCTACAAGCTACTCCGCGTATTGTACTGGCAATCATTATTGCTATTGTAATTTCAAAACCGTTGGAAATTAAAATCTTTGAAAAAGAAATTAATACTGTTTTATTGAAAGAGAAAAACGAAATGGAATTAGCCAACAAAAAGCAAGTTGGGAATTATTTCAAATCTGATTTAGATAAAAACAAGGCGGATATTGCAACATTAAAAGCAGATATTGTAAAGAAAGAAAAAGAAGTAGATGCTTTATATTCTACATATATAACAGAAGCAGAAGGAACTGCCGGAACCAAAAAACTAGGAAAAGGTCCGGTTTATAAGGAAAAACGTGAAAAACACGATGCATCTTTAAAAGAGCTTGAAGCTTTGAAAATAACAAACGAAGCTAAAATTGCTGAAAAAGAAAAAACAGGCAAACAATTAGAGGCCGATTTAGATAAAAAAGTTTCACAAACTCAGCCCATTATTGAAGGTTTCGATGGTTTGATGGCGCGCATCAATGCGTTGAATAAATTGCCTTGGCTTCCGTCATTTTTCATAATGTTGCTGTTTTTAGCCATTGAAACTTCGCCTATTATTGCCAAATTACTGGCTCCAAAAGGAGAATTTGATTTCAAACAGGAAGAAGCCGAAACAGCGATGAAAGCGACTTTATTACAAAATAAATATCAACGCGAATTATTAGTTAAAACCAGTGCCACAATGCATGATAAAGTATATGCTGATATTGCCGAAGATAGAGGACTATACGATTTACAGCGAAAAAATGCAAAAGAACTATTGGAACTGCAATCACATAAATTTGTAGAAAAGCAGAAAGCGACTTTGTAAGTCTTAAAGTCGAAAGTCCAAAGTCGAAAGTCTGAAAGTCTAAAAGTTGGAAGTAGAGACTTAAAAAGTAAAGCCAGAAATAGAAAAATACTATTCTGGCTTTTATAATTTACAAAGAGGAAAAAACTTTAAGACTTTCGACTTTTGACTTTAAGACTAAAAAATTACATGTAACTTAATATCTCTTTTTTATAAGCATCATATTCTCCTTGCATGATTAAACCATTATCAAGAAGTTTTTTGTAATTCTGTAATTTATCAAAAAGTTCCTCTTTAGATAAATCACTTAATTTACGATCTCCCGTTGGAGCCTGAGGCTGAATTGGTTCGAAAGTTTCAGTGTAAACTGGAGCAGCTGGCAAAATTTCAGCAAAGCTGGTTACTTCTTCTGCTTCCACTTCTTCAATTTCGTCTTCTGCTTCATCTTCGTATACAGCTTCTTCAATTATGGCAGCTTCCTGAACCGGTGCTCCTGCAGTAACTGGATTTTTCAATAAATCCATTTGCTCTTTAGCATAAGTATAAATCTTTCTGGCCTGAATTTTCGGAATGTAGTCAATAGAAACAGCTAAATCTGTTTTTGTACCAAATGAAAACTCAGAACCTAAAATGTTTTCTTTTACAAAAGTACTTGCAATATCATCCCAGGTATAATCTGTGAAGTCCATAGAAAGACCAAGATTTTTAGGTTTGCAAATGATAATTCTTTTATTAGTTAAAACTATACTGTCAGGAAAAACAGTTATTGCAGGTTTTTTTTGTACTGCTATATATCCAACTTCTTCGCCTTTCATCAATAAATCGGTGAGTTTTGAAGTGATTTTTTCAATCGCTTTTGGATCTTGTTCTTCGTTCAGAAATTTTTTAAATTGTTCTTTCATTTTTTTTAAGTTGCTAAGTTACTGTTCCGAAACCTCGGAACTAAGTCGCTAAGTTTTTTTACTGACGCTACAAATGTAATGCCTAATTTTCTAATTCGATAATTTCATTTTGAATTTTCTTTGTCAAACTTTTGAAAACCAATTCATACGAATGGTCTATAAGTTCTTTTACAAATTTATCAGGCAAATTTCCGTTTAAAGCTAAGGTATTCCAGTGTACTTTACTCATATGAAAACCCGGTTTTATTTCGTCATATTCTGCTCTGAGTTCCTGTGCACGGTCTGGATCACATTTTAAATTGACGGAAGCTTCCTCTTTTTCCCATTGTTTTAAAGAAGATAAAGCAAAAATTTTCCCGCCCACTTTAAACACCAAAATATCTTCATCAAAAGGAAAATGCTCGCTGGCTCCTTTTTTCGAAAGACAATATTCGTAAAACGTTTCTAAATTCATAATTATCTATTTACCAATTTCACCTAAATGTGTGTATTTAAAACCTTTTTCATATTTAAGACCGTATCCAAAAATACGATCCATTGCCGAATGTGAAAATAAAATAATTCCGGCTAACTGAAGCAATTCATTCTTAAAATATAAACCTAAAAGATAAAGCAGAATTGCAATTCCTTTGTGATGAAACACATTATATAAAAACGCTCCGGCTTTATTTCCAAATGCATAACCAATCATCGACAAATCGGGCGCTAAAATTAAAACCAAAAACCACCACCATTCAAAGTTTAAAAGACTGAATAAATAGATTCCAAAAATAAATAAGGCAGTTTCTTCGAGTTTGATTATTGTGTTCATTTTACGATTTTTTCCATCATCTTTTCAGGATGATTCAGTTTTGTAAATCCGAATTTTTCATATAAAAAATGAGCATCGCTGGTTGCCAAACGCCAGATTTTAACTTCCTGAAGTTGTGGTTCGTTCATCATGGTTTCAATTAAAATAGAGGAATACCCTTTTCCGCGATGTTCTTCAGTAATAAATACATCCATTAAATAAGCAAAAACGACATAATCGGTTATGACGCGCGCAAAGCCAATTTGTTTGTCATCTAAATAAATTCCAAAACAAACCGAAGCATCGATTGTGCGTTGAACTTCCTCCATTGTTCGTCCTGCAGCCCAATAAATGTCTTTTAAAAAGTTCTGAATAAACGGAACGTCGAGTTTTGTTTTATCTGTAGAAACGGTAATCATTGGTGTTTGTTTTTTAGCCACAAATTACACAAATTTTCACAAATTTCTTTTTAATATTTTGCCACTCCCGATAGCTATCGGGGTAAAATGATTTTCACAGAATCATTTTAATCCTTTAATCTGTTGCAAAAAATAATTTGTGAAAATTTGCGAAATTTGTGGTTGATTTTTTTAAATCTTATATAAAATAGGATTCGACGGACTCACATCATTTTCAAACGAAGCGATTTTGTTATCTGTATAAAAGAACGTCGAGTTTTGTTTTATCTGTAGATACTGTTATCATTGGGGGTCGGTTTTTAACCACAAATTACACAAATTTTCACAAATTATTTTTGCAAAGATTAAAAAGATTCTCACAGATTAAATCATTTTTAATCCTTTAATCAGTGGCAAAATAAAAAAGAAATTCGCGAAAATTTGTGCAATTGCTTCGCCTGTTCGCTATTGCTCGGGTCGTGGCTAACTTTTTTAAATCTTGTATAAAATCGGCTTGCTTGGACTTGCGTCATTTTCAAACGAAGCGATTTGGAGATTTAGTATATAATTTCCATTTTCAATTTCGTCTGGAACATAAATCATTTCTGTTATAGTTGCGTTTAATCTCGCATCAGCATTTAGATTTACGGTGTCTTTTACATTCCAAAACGCTTTATGAGCCAATAATTTTCCCTCGTCATGTTCTTTATCAACACTTGGCAAATCAATCAATAAATGCTTAATTTCGCTTTCGCGGATAAATATTGCAGCATCTTCAGATAAATAAGGCGGATTTGTATTCGAATATTTTCTCGATTTTTTGTCCAGCAGATTTGGAAGTGTTCTGATAATAATTGCCTCAGTCTTTTCTGTAAGTAAGTTTACAATCTGATTTTTTGTAATAACCAAATCATCTCCAATTTTCTCAGGTTCAACCGTAATCAATTTCGCAGTAAAGAAAAACTGTTTCAACGATTGATTGATGCTGTAAAAATCATTTGTAATATGTCCTAAACATTCCGTATGCGTACCATGCCCATGCGGATTAAAGAAAATATTATTAAAATTAGTCGAAGATTTTCCTTCAGAAACTTTCCCAATCCAGTCACCAAAAACTACGGGTTCAATGGAAGGTTTTTCGATATACCAGGCAATCGGATTTTCATCTGTATTGGTTAGTGGAATTGAGATATCAATGGGTTTTGATAAGTCAATTTCTATTATTTGATTATTATGATTTATAGTTGCAAGCATTTTGAATCAATTATTTTAAGATTTTATAGTACTTCTGGATTTGCAATATTAGTCGGATTATTATTGATGTAATTAATTACGTTTTGAAAAGCTTTTTCAAAATATAACTCATAGCTATTCACTTCGACATAACCAATGTGAGGCGTACAAACAACATTTGGCATTTGCAGTAATTCAAAATTCCCATCATAAATAGGTTCGTCTTCATACACATCTAAACCTGCAAAACCAGGCTTTCCTTCTTTTAGACTCGCAATTAATGCTCCATGTTCAATCAATTCTGCTCTTGCTGTATTTATCAAAGCTGCAGTTGGTTTCATTAATGCTAAATCTGCTTTCTTAACGATCTCAAATGTGGTTTCATTTAAACGTAAATGTAAAGTAATGACATCACTTTCTGAGAAAAAAGACGCTTTAGAATCTGCTTTTTGAAAACCATCTTCAACCGCTTTTTCTCTAGAACTTTCGCTTCCCCAAACTAAAACATCGGCACCAAAAACAGCAGCATATTTTGCAATTTGTTGGCCAATTTTACCGTAACCCCAAATTCCAATTGTTTTTCCTTTAATAGTTGAACCAATATTAACCTGCCATTTTCCTTGTTTCATCGCCTCAATTGCTTGCGGAATTTTACGAACAGTATTCATAATCAATGCCCAAGCCAGTTCTGACGGAGCAACTGGAGAACCAATTCCTTCTGCAACAGCAACTTTATATTTTGTGCAGGCATCTATGTCAAGATGATTTGATTTTTTACCAGTTTGGCTAATCAATTTTAGATTTGGCAATTTAGAAAGTAAATCCTCAGTAATTTGCGTTCTTTCTCGAATTAATACTATGATTTCTGAATCCTTTAAAAGAGTAGCTAATTTTAAATTGTCTTTATGGGTATAATTTAAAATTTGTACTTCGTGTCCATTTAGAATTTTGAAAGATTCAAGTTTTTCAACAGCATTTTGGTAATCGTCTAAAATTGTAATTTTCATAAAGAAAGTTTTTTATTATAAATCTAAATAAAACAAATCACTAGCAATTCCATCCGTTAAAAATTTTCCTTTTGGAGTTGGTTTGAGAATATTATTTTCAATTGAAAGTAAATTGTCATTTAAGAATTTCTGAGATTGTTTTTTTAGGTAATTCAAATATTCCAATCCAAATTCATTTTCAATTCTATCTAAAGAAACGCCCCAAATGGTTCGCAAACCCGTCATAATATATTCGTTATAACGATCTGAAACGGTTAGAATTTCAGTTTCAATAGGAAGTTCGTCATTCTGAATTGATTTTATATAAAGCGAATTATTAGCAATATTCCAGCCTCTTTTTATGCCATCGTAACTATGTGCAGAAGGCCCGATTCCGATATATTTTTTGCCCAACCAATAGGCAGAATTGTTTTTGGAGAAGTAATTTTCTTTTCCAAAATTGGATAATTCATAGTGTACGAAACCATTTTTCTGAAGCATTTCAACCAAAATCATAAAATGATTAGAAGCCACTTCATCCTGAGGTTCTGCAATTTTTCCGGTTTGTATCAATTTGCTCAAAGCTGTTTTCGGTTCAACCGTCAAAGCATAACTTGAAATATGCGGAATGCGAAAATCCAAAGCTGTTTGTATATTTTGTCTCCACATTTCATCACTCAATCCTGGAATTCCGTAAATAAGATCCAGCGAAATATTATCAAAATATTTAGTAGCTTCCTCAAGACATTTTTTGGCTTCCGCCGAATTATGGGCGCGATTCATCATCTTCAAATCATCTTCATAAAAAGACTGAATCCCGATACTTAAACGATTAATAGGACTTTTGGACAATTCCAGAATTCGTTCCGCAGACAAATCATCCGGATTTGCTTCTAAAGTAATTTCTGGGTTATCAGCAACATTATAATTTTTGTAAACTTCAGAAATTAAAAAGTTAATTTCTTCATTGCTTAGAACTGAAGGTGTTCCTCCACCAAAGTATATCGTTTCAATGATATTTTCATCCTGGGCGGTGTCAAAGGGTTTACGCATACCGATTTCTTTAGCCAAAGCCAAAACCATATCGTCTTTCTTTTTCATCGAAGTAGAAAAATGAAAGTCGCAGTAATGACAAGCCTGCTTGCAAAATGGTATGTGTATGTAGATTCCTGACATTTTTAATTAGATAATAATCATAATTAGATAATTTGGCAATTAGAAAATGAGATAATTTATTCTTTGTCTAGAGAATTATCTCATTTTCTAATTGTCACATTATCTCATTTCTTAATTCGATCTTCATTTTGTTTCACAAAAGCATCCCAACCGGTATAGCTTTTTCCTGCAACAACTTTTCCAGAATTAAAATGATGACAAACCGCAGCCGCCAAACCATCGGTTGAATCGAGATTTTTGGGTAATTCTTTTAAACCTAAAAGCTGTTGCAGCATTTTGGCAACTTGTTCTTTGCTGGCATTTCCGTTTCCGGTAATCGCCATTTTTATTTTTTTAGGTTCGTATTCCGTAATCGGAATATCTCTTGAAAGTCCGGCTGCCATGGCAACACCTTGTGCACGACCTAATTTCAGCATCGATTGCACGTTTTTGCCAAAGAAAGGCGCTTCAATAGCAATTTCATCAGGATGATGCGTTTCGATTAATTCGATCGTTCTTTCAAAAATGATTTTTAGTTTTTGATAATGATTATCATATTTAGAAAGCTGCAATTCATTCAATTGCAGAAATTCCATTTTTTTATTGGTTACTTTAATTAATCCAAAACCCATAATTGTGGTTCCGGGGTCAATACCTAATATGATGCGTTCTTTTGTCAAGAGTTTTTTGTTTCAAGTTCTTTTGTTTGCTTTGCCATTTCGGCTAAAGCCTCGGGTCAAGTTTCAAGTTTTTGAAAACCGAAACGATTCATTTTCTCATTTTCAAATTGCCACATTCTCAAATTCAATTACTTTTGCGGCATGATTTCAATTCCTCACAAAGCTAAGCAATTCCTTGTTCTTGTAGCCAAACTTTTGATTGTTGGCGGCGCATTTTATTTTATTTACAATCAGCTGGCTAACAACGATAAATTGGACTGGCAGAAGTTCATTGTTTTGTTCAAAAAAAATCAATCCGTTTTAGGAATTGGATTTATCTTGCTTTTGAGTGTTTTGAATCGTTATTTCGAGATTCTTAAATGGCAAAATCTGGCGCAGGTAATTCATAGAATTTCAGGTTACGAAGCTACAAAACAGGTTTTAGCTGCTTTGACAGCCGGAATTTTTACACCAAACGGAGTAGGAGAGTACGCAGGAAAAGCGTTGTATTATCCAAAGTCTGAAGCGAAGAAAGTAGTTTTCCTAAACCTAATCTGTAACGGAATCCAGATGATTCTGACGATTATTTTTGGAATTTTTGGGTTGTTATACTTCAATGCTCAGTTTAATGTAATTACCACCAAAACAGTTTTGATTTTATTCGGTGGATTTTTACTGATTTTGATCATTTTGTTTTCAATTAAAAAAATAAAAGTTAAAGGATATTCCATTGAAAAACTGATTCATAAAATCAATGAAATTCCAAAATCAGTTCATCAAAAAAACATCTTTTTAGGTATTTGTCGCTATTTGGTTTTTTCACATCAGTACTACTTTTTGTTTTTAGCCTTTGATGTTGATTTGCCTTATTTAACATTAATGGCGGCCATAACATCGGTTTACTTTTTGGCTTCATCATTACCTACTTTTCAGTTTTTAGATTTTGCAGTAAAAGGAAGTGTAGCCATTTATTTCTTCGGAATTTTAGGTGTAAACGAATGGATTGTGATTTTTATCAGCACTTTAATGTGGTTTTTAAATGTGGTTCTTCCGGTAGTTTTAGGAAGCTATTTTGTACTGAATTTTAAAACCAAAACGGTAGAATGATTTTTGGATTATTTGCCATATTAGCTGTTTATACCATTTGTATTGGCTTGCTTACTTATGGTTTTTTTAAAATTAAAACATTCGACAAAAAAGATTTAGAACCAAAAACGAGTTTTACCATTATAGTTCCGTTTCGTAATGAAAAAGAAAATCTGCCCATACTTTTAGAAAGTTTTACAAGATTAAATTACCCAAAGGATCTATTAGAAGTAATTCTTGTAGATGATAGTTCAAAAGAGAGATTCCAAGTTTTAAATTCCAAATTCCAAGTTTCCGTTGTTGATAATATAAGAATTTCAAAATCTCCAAAAAAAGATGCAATTACAACTGCTATGCATCAGGTAAAAACAGATTGGGTTATTACCACCGATGCTGATTGTATTGTTCCGGAAAACTGGCTTTTAATATTTGATAATTACATTCAGGAGAACAGTGTTTCAATGCTTGCAGGGGCAGTAACTTATGAATGTGAAAATTCATTTCTAGATCATTTCCAGCAATTAGATTTGACCAGTTTGCAAGGTGCCACAATTGGAAGTTTTGGACTGAATAAAGGCTTCATGTGTAACGGAGCCAATTTTGCGTACAAAAAATCATTGTTTGAAAGGTTGAATGGTTTTGAAGGAAATGACAAAATTGCCAGCGGTGACGATGTGTTTTTACTCCAAAAAGCAATTGAAAAGTTTCCTGAAGCAGTTCATTATTTAAAAGCAAAAGAAACTATCGTAAATACAAAACCAACCGAAAACTGGAAAGCATTGTTTTATCAGAGAGTTCGATGGGCGGCAAAAACAAGTTCCTACAGAAGCACTTTTGGTAAGTTTTTAGGATTAATTGTTTTCTTTGGGAATTTGAGTTTTGTAATTGGTTTTTTCTTGCTTCTTTTCGGAATTTTTGCCTATCCGGTTTTTGTTTTGTTTGCTTTTACTAAATTCCTAATTGATTTTGTTTTGCTTTACAGCACAAATCAATTCCTGACTAAAAGCCGAATAAAAAGTTTGCTTTTAAGCAGTTTGCTTTATCCTTTTTTTAGTTCAACAGTAGCTTTGTATAGTTTGTTTGGTTCTTACGAATGGAAAGATCGCCAATTTAAAAAGTAAATAAAATTCGTTCAGAATTAAACATCTGGGAAAGAAATGGAATTAAAAAATATTACTCTTTTGCTTTAATAATAACAGGTAAAATAAACTGAGTTTTTACAGGAACTCCACGTTTTATGGCAGGATTTACTTTTGGAAAATCGATTAAACGAGCACGAAGAATACTGTCAATTCTAATTGTATCATAAGCAACAGAGTCTTTTGGAAACTGAGGTTCAAATTTCATTTTTGAATTTGGAAAAACAGTTACTTTAACTTCAATTGTATCGAGCTGCGGATATAAAATGGATAAACTATCAATATCTAGTTTTTCCTGAATAAGTTGAGACATAACATCAAAAAAACATTTTTGACGTTCTTTTTTATCACTTATCGCTTCGCAATTGGCGACAGTTGGGTATTCATCGACTTCTTTCCAGTTAATTGATTTTAATTCTTTTTGTAGTAAATCTTTTTCAGACGGAATCTGCTTCTCAAAGTATTGACAAGAATTTAAAAAGAGGAATACTAAAAAAAAGGAAAACTGCTTCAAGATTTTGGCGTTGAATTGAATAAACTGTTTCTAAAATATAAAAGTACGATTATTTTTTTTGAGAAGCTTTGTATTCCAGATAATCTTCATAGTTTTCAGCAAGCCAGGTTTCTTTGTTTTTGGCTGCAACTTCCTTTTGATCAGGATATAAATGAGCAAGCCGGTCAGAGAATGTAGCAATCTGAACTGTATAATTGTAAAATTCTGTTTTTGTTAAAAGAATATTAGGATCATTTTTTTTATTGAAAAATTCGAAAAAAAGTGCATCAAATTCTTTCATCGAAAAATTTAATACTTTTTTCTTATTACTTTTATATAGACTGTCAATTAATATTTTGTCGTCAATTGATTTTTCTTTTGTTTGCGCACAAACACTAATGTTTACCAAGAAGGACAAAAGAGCTAGTTTTAATAGAATACGCATCTTTAATTTATTTAAATTGTAGGTGTAAAATTACAAAATTTTATGGAATCATTATTGTTGATACTCAGTTTTATCTGTATGGTTGTTGGTGTTTTTGGTAGTTTTCTTCCCGTTTTACCCGGATTATCAAGTTGTTGGGTAGGTTTGTTATTGTTGTATTTAACAAAAGCAGTCGAAATTAATTATTGGTTTTTGGGTATTACGCTTGTTATTACAATTATTATTACGGTTTTAGATTATATAATTCCTGCAAAAGGAACCAAAAAATTTGGTGGCAGTTCTTATGGAGTCTGGGGTACAAATATAGGTTTGGTAGTAGGTATTCTCGCGCCAATCCCTTTTGGAGTTATTATAGGGCCGTTTGTTGGCGCCTTTTTAGGGGAACTTATTTACGATTCAAAAAATCATGAGCGCGCATTAAAAGCAGCAACGGGATCATTATTAGGATTTCTGGCTTCTAGTTTTATTAACTTCATGTTTTGTATTATTTTTCTCGGTCTTTATTTGCATCTTGTGTGGGAATATCGGAATATACTCTTTTAATTCTGTAATTTTTTTAGAGCTTTTTTCTTATTTTTCTGTTTATTTTGAAAAATAATCAAATTTTCATGAAAATTTATTTCATTTCCATTTGATAACGAAACGGTTATGTTTGCTGGTACTGGCAGATTTTCACTGTTAATAACTGTTAAATGGACACGTAAATTTGTAACTAACTTTTTGGAAATGTTAAAATATTTTATATTTTTATCCTGATAAACGATAAAAAGCCCCCTTTTATCGATTATTTTGAACGGTTTTAAATAATTTAAATAAATTAACTATGACTCCCAACCTACAAATTGAACTAAGACGTTTCATTTCTTCCAACGTCGTTTCTAAGTTAAACAAGTTTTATTTTGAAAATGATGCCTTACTAATCAAAGGAATAGACGTCTCAATAGGAACAGTTTTAATGGGATTGTACAATAAAGCAAGCGAGTCAGATTTTTATAAAGAAATTACTAACCTAATCGCAGATGATTCCACTTTTTATCAGGAAGTAGATTTTACTTCTGGCAGAATTTTATCAGTCGACGATTGCTACCGCATAGAAGGAAATGCAATTCTAAAAGAAATCTTCACAAATAAGAAAGGAAGAATTTCTGAAATGATTTCAAACGAGGTCGGAATTAAAAGTGAAACCGCCAGAGAAATACTTAACTTCTCAGCACTTTTAGTAATCTCTTACCTTAAAAATAACATGCAGTTATTAGATAGCTTAAAGTTACTTCTTGAAGAACAAAAGAGAGAAATCTTAAACAGCATTCAACCCGGAATCAAAATTATCTTAGGATTTTCATGTTACGAAACTGTTGAAGATAAAAACCAATCTATCGGGAGATCAATATTTACACTTTTCGGACACAACTTTTTTAGTTTCTAAAAAAAAAAAAATCCCGTCTTACAAAAGCAAAACAGGATTAATATTTAAATTAAATTTGAAACGTTTATTAAGCGTTTTTCAAATTGATAACCTCTTGGTCTGTCAGGAAACGCCAGTTACCTCTAGGTAAATTTTTCTTTGTTAAACCTGCAAAGGCAACACGATCAATACGTAAAACATCATACTCAAAGTGTTCAAAAATAGCACGAACCACTTTTACATTTGATGAACGAAGTTTAAGACCCACTTCACTTTTTGCTTCCTTCTCGATATAACTAATTTCCTCAACAAATACACGGTGACCATCAAGAACCAAACCTTTGCTGATTTTTTCTAAATCCTCAAATTTTAAGTTTTTGTCTAGAGAAACCTGATATATTTTAGACGATTTCTGATTCGGTAAAGTAAACTTACGAATCATATCTGTATCGTTTGTAAACAACAACAATCCAGTTGTGTTTTTATCCATTCTTCCGATAGCTCCAATTTTAGCATTTGTAGCTCCGCGAACAAGCTCCAGAACGTTACGATATTCCTGACCTTCATCAAAAGCAGTCGTAAAGTTTTTAGGCTTATTCAATAAAATATATTCTTTCTTTTCCGGAGTAAGGGTAACGCCGTCAAAGTTTACGACATCATTAATTTTTACCAAATACCCCATTTCAGTCACAACATTTCCGTTAACTTTTACGTTGCCAGACTGAATATATATATCGGCATCGCGACGAGAGCAAACCCCTGAGTTAGAGATGTATTTGTTCAGACGAATTTCGTCTGACGCCTTTTGTCTCTTTGGAGCCTGATTTTGTTTCTTAACTTTTTGCTCTGCAGCTTCCTGAGCCGCTTTAACTTCCGGCTTCACTTTTTTAGGCCCCTGAGCACGTTTTGCCATAGGAGGTTTTGGCTTGCTAGAGTTTGATCTTGAGCTATTTGGTCTAGATCCGCCTCTTTTATTATTGCCTTCCTTATTGTTCATAAAATCTGTAATTTGTGCAAAGATAGTTTATTCTTGCTAAATATTCCTAAGTTCTATGTTCTTAGATTAATAGCAATCAAATTTGGAATGATCAGAAGCACCACAGAAGGCTTTTTTTGAGACATGGTTTCCCGCTTTTCGTTTCAATCTTTTATTTTTTAAAGAAAAAAATAAAAGGATTTCCACTGCAATCGGGACTAGATTCAGTGAATTGGCCTTTTTTAAACAACAAAGCTGACACAGAGCAACACAAAAAATCTTAGCGAATCTCTGCATGATAAAATAAATCCACGCAATCTGCCAAATCTGCGAGAGAAAAAAAGTTTAGTAATTAGAAATCAATTCTTTTCCGTGCCACAAAACACTTGGATTAATCAGAACAATGCAGAATACTCCAGCCACAATCAGAAATTTCAAGACATTATGAAGCACTAAAAATTGTTGTTTAGAATTTGATCTCCATAAATAAATCAGGAAAAACAATAATACAGCAAAACAGATATAAAAGTAAATATCCATATAGCCAACATCATAAACATTAACCAGAACGTAAACCGGAAATACTGTTAAAAAAGTCAAAGCAGTAATAATTTGCTTAGAAACTTTTTCACTGTATATAATAGGTATCGTGCGATAATCATTGGCCAAATCACCTTTCAGATTTTCCAGATCCTTTATCATTTCCCGAATTAAAAGCAATAAAAACAAGAAAACAGCATGTGCCGAAATCACTACAAAATGACTCATATGGTTTTCGATTTCTTCAAACGAAACTTTATTATAGAAATAAAGTAATATAGCAAAAAATGGAGTTACAGCAAGCAATGCCGACATTAGATTTCCTATAATTGGATATTTTTTTATTTTATGAGAATAAAACCAGATTAGGAAAATATAAACAGAAAAGAATAAAAAGGCACGCCAGGAAACTATTGAAGCCATTAATACAGCAAGAAAATTCAAACTGAAATAAACTGTCAGCTTTGTTTTTTGGCTAACCAAACGATCCAGCATCGATTTGTTGGGTCTGTTAATTAAATCTTTCTGGCTGTCATAAAAATTATTGATTATATATCCCGAAGCAATTGTAATAGCCGAAGCAAAAACAATTAAGAACAAATAAAAATCAAGCAAGATATCCAAAGCTCTAATTTCTGGCGCAAGTATAAATATTGCCGATAAATATTGCGCTAAAACTATAATTGGAATATTGTAACCTCTAACTACGGAAAACAGACTAACAATTTTCATTATTAAAAGTTTGTGCTGTCTGCTTAACATAAATTAAAAGTGTGATAGATTAGATTGAGGGAAGTTAAAAATATATTTTTTGAATAGAAAGTTTAGAGTTTATTTTTTAACAATTCTTTAGAACCATAGCCAAGTTTTCTAATACAGGCCAGAGCTTGTTTCTGAGTAATATCAATTTCTCTAATATCTTTTTTTTCTACAAAACACACAGATCCACTCCACGGATTTGGCGCATCGGGAATAAAAACAGTAAAGTTATTGTCGCTGATTTGTTCAATTAAAAAAGCAAATTGCCATCCTGCATCTGTGGGAACCATAATCACTTTTAAGTCTTCATTAGACTCAAAACCCATTATACTTTCGTTCATGTTTTTCATAAAAGAATAACCAGGAACAAAGCTCAAAACGCCATCTTCTAATCGCTGTATAATTTTTTTTGCATTTGCAGTTTTGGCTAGTAAACCAGCGATTAAGCAAATAAGTACAATAATGGTTATAGCAACAACTTCCTGAATCGCAAATCCCATAATTTTTACTTTTGGGAGCGAGTTGACAATTGGAACCGTGATTTTCTGAATAATATTATATCCTTTTTCTAAAAGAACCACCAGTAAAATTAAAGGCGCTAAAAAAACAATTCCTCCTAAAAAAGTCACCTTGATAATCTTTAAAATGCTTTTCATATTCTATAACTTTTTAGGATTAATATTTCAGGAAAGCATATTCAAATAACTACAATTCGTTAATTTTTTTTAATTAAAACTGATAAACTACTTCTAATTTATAGTCTTTCAAAGATGCTTTTGCGCGTTCTAAATCTTCCGTAAAACCAAGGATGTAACCACCTCCGCCAGAACCACAAAGTTTTAAATAATAATCATTTGTATCGATTCCGTTTTGCCAGATTCCATGAAATTGTTCCGGAATCATTGGTTTAAAGTTGTTTAAAACAACTTTAGAAAGCTTTTTGGTATTGGTAAACAACGATTTCATATCGCCATGTAAAAAGTTTTCTACACAGGCATCTGTATATTTTACAAACTGATTTTTAAGCATCGTACGGAAACCTTTGTCTTTTAGGTTTTCCATAAAAATATTAACCATAGGAGCCGTTTCACCAACAATTCCTGAGTCTAATAAAAACACAGCACCTTTTCCGTCAAAGCTTTGAGTAGGGATTCCGGTTGCTTCAATATTATCTTTCGAATTAATTAAAATCGGAATGCTCAAATAACTGTTCAACGGATCTAAACCAGAACTTTTCCCATGGAAAAAGCTTTCCATTTGAGAAAATATATTTTTTAGTTGTAAAAGTTTTTCGCGGGTTAAATTCTCTAAAACAGTGATTTTGTTAATTGCATATTTATCATAAATAGCTGCTACAAGTGCGCCACTGCTTCCAACACCATATCCTTGTGGGATACTGGAATCAAAGTACATTCCGGTTTCAACATCATTTTTAAGTGTGTTCAAATCAAAAGTAACCAATTCCGGTTGTTGTACATTAAGAACTTCAAGATAAGCAGCAAAACTTCTTAAACTTTTGTTCGAAGAAATTGCTTCAGCCGTTGGCTCTTCAGATTTCTTTAATGCACCGTTGTAAAAATTATAAGGGATAGAAAGTCCTTTAGAGTCACGGATAATTCCGTATTCTCCAAAGAGTAATATTTTTGAGTAAAATAGGGGTCCTTTCATGATTTATTTTATGTCTTTCTTTATTTTAATTGGGTCTTGTCTAGTGTCAAAAAAAGCAATTATCTCAACTCTTTTTGAGTTGAATTTATAATAAATTATTGTTTGTTTTGACAAGACACACTTGCGATACTTACTATTTAATTCTGATTTAGGGAAAATTTCAGGCTCTATTTGTATTAGATAAATAACTTTGTCTAGATTTGATATGAATTTATTTTTTACTTTCTGCGACCATTTTAGTTCTAGGTACTCAAATAATTCAAATAAACTTTTCTCCGCGTTTTTTGAAAAGATTATTGTTCTTTTCATTAACGATATTTTTTCATCATATCTTCATACAAAACAAATTCACCACGTTCAATTTGTCTTTCCCCTTCTTCAATTTCTTCTTTCTGTACATCAGTCAAATCATCCCACCAATCTTTCTGTTCTTTTTTGAAAATTTTTCGAATAGATTTTAAGATAGTTGGATTCTCTGTGTCAGCTAACAATTTTATTAATTCTAGTTTTTCTAATTGAATGTCCATAACCAAAAATTTAATTAAAGATACGCAAAATTACAATGCAATTGCGCCACTTCCAATTTTGTCGCAAATGTACTGACGATTCTGACAAAATACAACTAATTCGTCCTGAATAAATTGTAATACTTTTTCTTTAACATTTTCAGGATATAATACGTGTACATTTGCTCCTGCATCAAGCGTAAAACATACCGGAATTTGAGTTTCATTTCTGAATTTCCAAATCGCATTAATGATTTGCAGCGTATTAGGTTTCATTAAAATATAATAGGGCATCGAGGTCATCATCATGGCATGTAAAGTCAAGGCCTCACTTTCTACAACTTTGATGAATTCATCTAGATTTCCACTTTCAAAAATTTTGATTAAAAGGTCTAAATTTTCATGTGCCTGAGCAAAACGTCTTTCTGCATAAGGATGATTGTGCATTAAATCGTGTCCAACAGTACTCGAAACTTGTTTTTCGCCTTTATCAACCAATAAAATTGTATCCTGATAATTTTTGAAGTTTTCGTGAATAGTGTACGGAAATTCAACTCCAAATAAATCAGTACTTCCTTCAATATTTGACTGATTTCCCCAAACTACAACATTTCCTTTTACGCTTCGGCAAGCACTTCCAGAACCTAAACGAGCCAAAAGTGATGCTTTTTGATAGAAATAGTCATCTGTCATTTCAGGATTCAGCTTTTTCTCTAAACTCATAAAATTCATTGCCAAAGCCGCCATTCCAGAAGCCGAAGATGCAATTCCTGAACTGTGAGGAAAAGTATTTTGAGTATCTATAGTAAAATGATAGTCTTTCAAAAACGGCAGATAAACTTCAATTCTTTCTAAAAACTTCTGAATTTTTGGTTTAAAATCTTCTTTTGGTTTTCCTTCAAAAAGTAAATCAAAAGAAAAACTATTTTGGTTAGTTCTTTTTTCGAAACCTAATTTTGTAATCGTTTTACAATTATTTAAAGTAAAACTTACCGAAGGATTTGCCGGAATCTGGTTGTCTTTTTTACCCCAATATTTCACTAATGCAATATTGCTTGGAGCACTCCATTCAAAGTTTCCGTTTTCGATCGTCGAAGTATATGTATTTGGAATAAAATCAGCTGCTGTAAACATGAAATATAAATTTTGGCAAAGATAGCTTTTTCAGCATAAAGGATAATTTTTTCACCATATAAGTTATATAAGAAATTATAAGCGTATGCTGCTTAAATGATCTTATATAACTTATATGGTTTCAAATATCTTTTGACTATTTTTGAATTCAAAATTGAATAAAAATGAATAAGTTCGTCAAGATCGTAATAGCATTAATGGTTTGTTTAGCAGTAGGATATTCTGCAAGTACAGTAACAAGGCCAAGTGTAGAAAGCTGGTATCCAACAATTGTAAAACCATTTTTTAATCCGCCAAATTGGATTTTTATGCCGGTTTGGACCATACTTTACATTTTTATGGCTGTTGCAGCGGGATTAGTATGGGATAAAATCAAAGAACAAAATGAAGAAGTCAAAAAGGCTTTGGCATTCTTTTTAATTCAATTAACGCTTAATGCGATTTGGTCTTATTTATTCTTCGGATTAAAAAATCCGCTATTGGCTCTGATTGAAATTGCTCTTTTATGGCTGATGATTTATGAAACGTATTTGAAGTTTGTTAAAATCAATAAAATTTCGGGTTATTTATTGATTCCTTATATGGCTTGGGTTGCTTTTGCTGCAGTTTTAAACGCCAGTATTTGGTGGCTTAATAAATAGTTTCAAGTTTGAGTTTTTTTTTGTTTCAAGTTAAAAAAAACTACTTAAGCTTCTTAAACTCTTCATTTTTAGCATACAAAAAATCCATTATAATTAGAACATTTGGGTTTTCCAGAAGCGTTTTCGATTTGGGATCTGTGTCGCAAAAATCAATAAAAAGCTCTTTTTCTTCCGGTTTTATTTTTAAATTTTCGGTAAAAAAAGTTGGTGAGCAATAAGAAACAGCGAGTTTTTTAAAGCGATCATCAACTTCAATTGTTTTCTTTGGCTTACCTTTTAAAGGGACTGAAACTCGAAGAGCTTCTCTAATTGAATTATCACTAACTCCTGTATTCCAGAATAAATCTTTGGCATTTTTGCTGATTAAAACATCTGCAACAGCATCAGCCTCAACCTTAACTTTATCAAATTTGACATTATTTATTACAACTTCTTTCAATTCTTCAGGTTTCAGAACCTTTTCCACGATCATATTATTGTGGTTAATATTTTCCTGAGAAATTTTCATCCTTGAGAAAAAAGAATCTTTATAGAAAAAAATAAGACTGTCCTGCGCTTTTACCAAAATTGAAAATTCTCCCAATTCATTTGTTGTAATGCTGATTTTTGCGGTCTTATTAATTACTTCCACTTGGCTAAGAGGTGTATTCTGCGAAAGAACTTTTCCGTTTAAGACTTTTCCGTTTTGAGAAACGCTAATCTGATAAGTGAAAAAAGAAATTGTAGTAAGTAGTTTTACTTTCATCAAGCTTTAGTTTTTAATTTCGGTTTTCAGTTTTTTAAACTCTTCATTTTTAGCATATAGAAAGTCCATCAATTCTAAAACATTTGATTTCTCTAAAAGAGTTTTAGATTTTGGATCGGCATTGCAGAATTTTATAAAAAGTTCCTTTTCTTCGGAATTTATTTTTAAATTTTTGATGAAAAAGTCGGGAGGACAAGAAGCTTGGACGAGTTTCTTAAAACGATCGTCGCGAGGCTCAATTTTTTTCTTCGGTTTATCGAAAATGGGGTAACTGAAATTTATGGCATTTTTAATTTTACCGTCATAAACCGTTACCTTAGAAGTTACTTCGTCAAATTGTTTGCGAATTATAATCTTATTTATTTCTTCTTTATTATTGACGATATTTTTAATTTCCGCTTTATTAAAAACAGATCTACCAACTGTAACATTCTCCAATTCTTCGGCTTTTGGAGTCATTTCAATAATTAGATCGTTTTTTTCCAGATCTTTCAAAGTTACTTTCAATCTTGTAAAGAAGTAATTCTTTGAAAAAAACAATAAACTGTCATTCTCTTTTGCTAAAATTGAAAATTCTCCAAGCTCATTTGTTCTCGTGCTGGTTTTGGAAGTCTTGTTTATCACTTCCACTTTGTAAAGTGTTGTATTCTGGGAAAGAACTTTTCCGTTTAAAACTTTTTCGGTTTGAGAAACGCCAATTTGATAAGTGAAAAAAGAAATTGTAGTAAGTAATTTTACTCTCATTTAGTGGTATTTTGGTGAGAGTAAAATTATTAGAATAGTCTTAATGAAAACTTACGGAATCTGTAAATTCTTGTTAATTAAATTAAAGCAAGTTTTTGAATTTCTCCAATTCACCATTATTAAATAAAACCGGGCCGTGGCCAAAACACAAAATTTTGGGTTGTAATAATGCTAATTTCAAAATCGATTTTCTGTTCATTTCTCTATCAGAAGTAAATAAATTTGGAGGCTCGTGCAGACCAACTTTTGTAGTTAACAAATTCATATTTGTCATTACATCGCCAACAATTAAAACACCGTCTTTCTCTCTGAAAAAAGACAAATGACCTTTTGAGTGTCCAGGAGTTTCAATAACCGTAAATCCCCCGATTTGATCTCCTTCTTTTAGCGTTTTAGAAACAGAATGTCCTTTTCCTGCCCAGAAATTCTTCTGAAATTTCGAAATAAGATGATTCGGATTTGGATATTCTGTAGTTACATTTCCGTTTTCAGCAAATTCTTTATCAAGTTCACTGCATAAAAGCGGAATATTCAGGGTTTCGCAGATTGCTTTGCTGCTTCCCTGATGATCGGCATGAGCGTGCGTTAGTGCGTGTTGGGTAACATTTTTGTCCTTAATTGCTTTAAATATTTTATTGGCAGAAGTTCTAATTCCAGCATCAATTAAAACATCTTCAATCAAATAACAGTTTATAGCGTTTCTAGGAAATAAAGGGATTTGGTAAACGTCTTTGGCAATATTCTTCATCTTTTCAAATTTTATTTTGACAAAGATTCGAATTCGGTTTTTCAATCCACTTGATAAATGTTAAGAAATGTCCTGACGAATTCTGCTCAGTGATTCTGGAGTAATTCCAAGAAAAGAAGCGATATAAATTAAAGGCGTTCGCTGAATTATTTTGGCTGGAGCCGAAGTTAAAAAAGTCTGGTATTTTTCTTTAGCAGGAATCATTTGCAGTTTTAAAACGCGGTCTGCCATACAGAGGTAATTTTGCTCGGCCAGAATTCTCCCAACACGATCCCAATTTGGAATTTCGTTATAGAGAAATTGCATTTTTTCGAAAGTAATCGAAAGCACTTCGCAATCTTCAATACATTGAATATTCTCAAAAGAAAGCGTTTGATTGATAAAACTGGAATAAGAAGCAATAAAACCATCATCACAGCTTAAATAAGTAGTAATTTCTTTTCCATCTTTTAAGTAATAAACCCTCGCTAATCCGTTTAAAATGAAAAAGATCTTGTTGCTGATTTTTCCCATTTCCGAAAGATATTCTTTTGCATTAAATTTTTCATATTCAAAACAAGAAGCGATTGTCTCAATTTCATTTTCAGAAAAAGAGGCAATTGCTGTGATTTGTTTTTGTAATGAAGAATGCATTTCTATAAAATTTCAATTAATTCTGAAGCTGTATTCACAACCAGTTTTGCACCGCTGTTTTTCAATTCTTCTTCAGTTCTATAACCCCAAGTCACACCAACAGGAAACATATTGGCGTTTACGGCCGTTTGCATATCAATATCAGAATCGCCAACAAAAAGGATTTCTTCGGGTTTTAAATTCCATTTTTTACCAATTTCTAAAGCCTCAAACGGATTTGGTTTTTTAAGTGCTTCTGTACTTAAGCCAACCGCTGCATCAAAATGATTCGGAAATATTTCAGATGCTATTTTCTTCGTCAATTCATCTGCTTTGTTCGAGAAAACCGCCATTTTGATGTTTTGCGAAGTAAGTTTTTCTAACAATTCAACAATTCCATCATAAGGTTTTGTTTTTAACGTACACATTTCGCGGTATTCGTTAATCATACATTCAAAGCAAATATCGATTTGTTCGTCTGAATTATTAGTTGCAGGAAGTGCCTTGCTAACCAAATTTCGTAAACCGCTTCCAATAAAATATTGATACGTATCGTAAGTATGCGTTGGGAAATTTAGACTTTCAAGCACTTTATTCATTGCATCTGAAATGTCTTCTAATGAATTGACTAATGTGCCGTCTAAATCGAAAATAATTCCTTTAAATTTCATTCTAATTAAATATTTTGAGCCAGAATAAACCCGCTTGTCCAGGCGTTCTGAAAATTAAACCCTCCGGTAATGGCATCGATATTGACAATTTCTCCTGCAAAATAAAGGTTTTCATGAATTTTGCTTTGCATGGTTTTAAAGTTGATTTCCTTTAGATCGATTCCGCCAGCCGTTACAAATTCTTCTTTAAAAGTGCTTTTTCCGTTGACTTTAAATTCAGCTTTTGTTAATTGTGAAGTTAGGTTCTGTAATTGATTTTTAGATAAATCTGCCCATTTCGTTTCTGCTTCAATTCCCGAAGCCAAAACCAGACTTTCCCACAAACGATTCGGAAAATCAAAAGGGGATTTTTTAGAAACCGCTTTTTTAGCGTGTTCTTGTTTTAAGTCTTTTAGAATTTTTTCGGCATCTTCAAAATCGACGTCATTTAACCAATTTACAAAAATGGTAAACTGATAATTTTTGTCATGAAGAATGCGCGCTCCCCAAGCCGAAAGTTTCAAAATTGCCGGTCCGCTCATTCCCCAGTGTGTGATTAACAAAGGGCCTGTAGATTCTAGTTTAGTATCTTTTACGTTTACCGTTACTTGTGCCGCAACGCCAGGCAATTCTTTGATTCGCGAATCTTTAATATTGAATGTAAATAGGGAAGGAACTGGACTTACAACTGCGTGACCGTGTTCCTGAAGCATTTCCCAGATTTTTGGGTTGCTTCCCGTTGCCATTACTAATTTTTCTGTGGCGAAATTATCAGATTGTGTATCAATTTTCCAGTGATTTTCTTTTTTAAAAATCGACTGAACGCTTTGACCTGTCAATACTTTTATGCCTAATTTTTCGGTTGCTTTTAAAAAGCAGTCAATAATAGTTTGCGACGAATTGGAAACTGGAAACATTCGTCCGTCTTCTTCGATTTTTAATTCGACGCCGTGTTTTTCAAACCATTCGATGGTATCTCCCGAACAGAATTGGTGAAATGGCCCGCGAAGTTCTTTTTCTCCACGAGGATAAAATTTCACTAATTCATTGGGTTCAAAACAAGCGTGTGTCACGTTACATCGTCCGCCACCAGAAACGCGGACTTTAGAAAGCACTTCTTTTCCTCTTTCTAAAATAGCGATTTTCAGTTTCGGGTTTTTCTCAGCAATATTAATTGCTGTAAAGAATCCCGCAGCGCCTCCGCCAACGATTATTATGTCGAAATTTTTAATCATATTTTTTTGGTTGTCACGAGGGTTTTCGCCACGAATTCACGAATTATTTTTTATTGAACTCTGAACAACTTTGTCAAAGTTTCTCGTGACCGATTTTATATTTTGTCTGGATTATCAGAGATAATTCCGTTTACTTTATAACTTTTTACTTTCTGAATGTCTTCTTCTGAGTTTACTGTCCAAGGGAAAACTAAAAATCCTTTTTCCTGAATTTGCTGCACATTTTCTTTATTCAATAACTGAAAATCAGGATGAATTGCTTTTGCTTTTATCGATTCGGCGAAAGCCAAGGCTGTATCAATATCTTCTTCTGTTAAAACACCAATCGGAATATTTGGATTTAGTTTTTGAACTGCTGTTAAAGCATTCCAGTCGAAACTCGAAATGATAAAATGCTCATATTTCCAGCCTTTTTCATTGATGTATTCTTCAATTAATGAAACTACATTTTTTGAAGTATCCGCATTTTTTAACTCCACGTTGATGAAGCATTTTTTATCGACTAAATCAAAAACTTCGTTTAGAGTGGGAATTTGATGTTTGCCAGCAATTAAGAATGACTTTAGTTCGGCTAAAGTGTAAGTATTGATTTCACCTTTTCCGTTGGTCATTTTATCGATGGTTTCGTCGTGCATTACGATGATATGTCCGTCAGCGCTTAAATGAACGTCGAGTTCAATTCCGTCCGAATGTAAATCTAAGGCTTTTTGAAAAGCTTGAAGTGTATTTTCAGGTTCGTATGCTTTTGCACCTCTATGAGCTATTTTTAGCATTTGCTGCGTTTTTTTTCTAACGGCAAAGGTCGCAAAGATTTATTAGAATAAATAGCCACGAATTCACGAATTTATTTTTTACAATCTATGAGAATAAAAATTCGTGAATTTGTGGCTAAAAAAATCTCTCGCAGATTTTGCAGATTTCACAGATTTTTTTCTAAAATTATCTGCTTAATCTGCCAAATCTGCGAGAGAAAAAACTTTAAATCTTTTCTAATAAGACAATTCCGAATTCGCTGTCAATAATTATTTTTCCGTCAACAACTTTAGTTTCCTGATTAGAAAAACCGTCACGTAATTTAGTTCCGTTTTCGAAAAGAGAATACACAGAAAGTTCCTTATGGCCTTCAGGTAAATCTAAACCAATTAAGACTTTATCTGAAAATGATCCCTTAGAATATGTTCGTGAAAATAAATAAGGCTGACTGCTTAATTGCGTATGAACTCCCGCGCCGACCGCAGGATGATTTCGTCTAAATTGCCCTAATTTTTGCCAGTGTGAAAGCATTCTTTGTGTGTCGGGATTGTTCTGAATATCATCCCAATTCATATTAGAACGTAAGGTTGCATCGCCTTGCGTTCCTTCAATAACCAAAGAGCGATTCGATTCGTCTCCATAATACACTTGTGACATTCCAGATGAAAGCAAAAGCTTTGTTCCTGCCTCAAAACCTTTTACACGATTCGCATCAAAAGGCTGCCCGTCGTCATGAGAAGAAACATAATTGAGAACAGAATAGCCTTTTAAGTCATTATTTAAATGATTCGAATATTTTGAAAACAGGGCTTCATAATCGCTTTGTCCAGCATTCCATTTAAATTCAAAATTAATCATGCTGTTGAAACCGTTCTGAAAATAATTGACTTTTTTGTCTCCAAAATCGTAATCTTGTCCGCCACTGATTCCGTAACCATAAACTTCGGCAATGGTGTAAAACGAATTTTGATCTAATACTTCAAGGGGATGATGTTTTTTCCAGGTTTCAAATGCATAATCGCATTCTTTTTTGAAATCGGCCCAAACTTTTTCATCGGTATGTTTTACAGTATCACCTCTGTATCCATCAACTCCAAATTCAACGATATAATCAGTAAGCCATTTAATAATGTAATATTTTGGACTTCTTGGATACCCCGTTCTTTTAAAGAATTCATCCAGAGAAGCAATTTCTTTTTCGTAACGATCTTCTTTTTTCCATTTTTCAACTAAGAAAGGTGGTAATTCTACATTTTGTGTGCTCTCGGTTTTAACATCCGGAAGATTATCAACTAAAGTGCACATCGTGGTATTATCAAACGATTTGTAATCGCAAACAACGCCGGTTCTTACCCAGTCAGAAGGCCAAACAGGATCTTCTGGAGTTACTGGACCTGTGTGGTTGATTACACCATCTAAAATTATTCTGATGCCTTTTTCGTGTGCTTTTTTTACCATTTTAGCTAAATCTTCTTTCGTTCCGAAGTTAGGATCAAGAGCCGTCCAGTCTCTTGCCCAATAACCGTGAAAGCCGTAACTCAATCCGGTTCCTTCATCAACACCGTCGTGAATTTGCTCTACAATCGGTGTAAGCCAAATGGCATTGATTCCTAATTTTTCAAAATAACCTGATTCGATTTTTTTGGTTATTCCAATAATGTCTCCGCCTTCAAATCCGCGTAGTTTTCCGGGAGTTTTGGTTCGGTTAAAATTTAAGTCGTTTGATTTGTCGCCGTTGTAAAAACGGTCTGTAAGTAAAAAATAAACATTTGCTCCTTCCCAAACGAAAGGTGTTTTTGAAGTATTGTCGTTATTCATTGTAACTGATTTTGAGCCAGAACAACCCGTAATTATGAATACTAAAGATAAAAAAAGGAAAGTGTATTTTTTCATTATTTAGGTTTTTTTTAGACATGAATGATGTTGAAAAAAAATAGCCACAGATTAAAGGATTTAAAAGGATTTTTTTTCGTTTGCCACGAATTGCACAAATTTCCACGAATTAATTTATCAATTTAAATTTGTGAAAATTTGTGCAATTTGTGGCGAATAAAATCTGTGTTAATCGTATTAATCTGTGGCAAAAAATATTGCGCCCTTTGCGGTTAAGTTTTATTCCAATTCTAAAACCAAAGCTGATTTTGGCTCCAGTGTAATTTCAGAAGTTAAATCGAATGCTTTTCCTGTGATAACATCTTTTCCTGATTTAAAGTTTTTGATGTTTTCCTTGAAACGATTTGTTTTTACTGTTTGAGGTTTTGCATTGTTATTGAAAACTACCATTACCGTCTTGGCATCGTTATATCTGAAATACACATATGTATTATTTTCAGGAATATAATGAGTCATTTTTCCGGTATGAATCACGTCGTTTGATTTTCTCCAGTTGAATAATTTCGAACTGAAATCAAAGAAAGAGGCTTGTTGCGCAGTTCTTCCTTCTTTTGTAAAGGCATTGTTTTTATCGCCTGCCCATCCGCCTGGGAAATCCTGACGAATATCCGCATCGCCTTTTCCTTTATCACCGCCCATTCCAATTTCTGAACCGTAATAAATTTGCGGAATTCCGCGAACGGTTGCCATTAAGGTCATTACCATTTTGTATTTCGCCAAATCATATTTGTACACTTCGTTGATACGGTTTGTATCATGATTTTCAGCAAAAACCAAAAGATTATTCGTGTTTGGATATAAGTAATCCATTGCAAAATTGTTGTAGAATTTAATCAGTCCACTGTCCCAATTTGGTTCATCTTCATTAAAAACAGAACCAATTTGATCTTGCAAAGTAAAATCCATTACACTTGGAAGATTGGAATTGTAGTTTTCAATAGCTCCAATTTTACTGTCTTTTTGCCAATAAGCCAAACTCGCCTGATTGTGCATCCAGATTTCACCCACAATATTAAAATTCGGATATTCGTTTGTGATTGATTTTGCCCAATTTGCCATTGCCGCAGGATCAGAATAGTTGTAAGTGTCTACTCTAAATCCGTCAAGATTTGCGTATTCAATCCACCAAATGGCATTTTGAGTCAGGTATTTTGCAACAAGAGGATTTCTTAAATTCAAATCTGGCATTGACGGTACAAACCATCCATCAATACAAATTTCCTGATCTAATTTTGAAGCATGAGTATCCGGAATTACTTCACGTCTGTGGTGTGTTTGTGTAAAGCTTTCGAATTGATTGAACCAGGTTTTTGTTGGCATGTCTTTCATCATCCAGTGCGTAATTCCCCAGTGATTGGTTACATAATCCATAACCAGTTTCATATCTTTTTTATGCATTTCTGAAGATAGGCGAACATAATCTTCATTGGTTCCATAACGCGGATCAATTTTGTAAACATCAGATTGTGCGTATCCGTGATAAGAATGCTGTTTGTCGTTGTCTTCGCATAAAGGCGTATTCCAGATTGTGGTTGCGCCAAGAGACGAAATATAATCTAAGTTTTTAATAATTCCTTCGATATCACCGCCGTGGCGTCCGCTTGGGTCCTGACGGTTTCCTTTTTCCGTTAAAGCAGCATCACTGTCATTTTTAGAGTTTCCGTTGGCAAAACGATCCGGCATGATTAAGTAAATCAAATCAGATGAATCATAGCTTTTTCTTTCGGCAGAATTGGCTCTTCTTTCTTTAAGCGCATATTTTTGAGTGAGCGCCACTTTGTTTTTCAATTTGAATGAAAAAGTTAGTTCAGAAGCTTTTATGTCTTTTGTATCTATTGTTACAAAAAGATAATTTGGGTTTTCTGTTTTTTCTACATTTTTAATAACAACATTGTTTGAAACTGAAGTTTCGTATTGCGATATGTTTTTTCCGTAGAACATAATCTGCAGTTCCGGATTTTTCATTCCTGCGTACCAGAAAGGTGGTTCTACTTTTTGGATTTGCGCTTTCGCGGAAGCGGAAAACAACAAAACCAAAAGGAGTAATTTGTAAATATAGTGGTTGATTTTTAGGTTATTCATAGTTTTTCTTTTTAGTTCGATTTCCTGCAAGGTTTTCAAAACCTTGTAGGTATGGAATTGAGCAAAGATTTAGAAGACCTACAAGGTTTTGAAAACCTTGCAGGACTACTAAAAGTTAAAAAAAAGACAAGTAATCTTGGGGAAAATTACTTGTCTTTTATAAAAATTATTTAGTTTCGATAATGCTTATCGCATAACCTCCTCCAGGAGCAGATAACTGAGATAATTTTGATTTGTTTGTTACTGCAATTTTCTTGATTGTATAAGCTTGCGGATTTGTTTTGTAATGCGCATCTTTTGCATCAGCATAAATTGTTGCGGTATATTTTTTGCCTTTTTCAAGGAAACTGAAATCGATGTTTGATGTACGTGGAGTTTCTCCGTTTACGTTTCCTACGAACCAGTTGTTTGTTCCTTTTGCTTTACGGGCAACGGTAATAAAATCTCCTGGTTCAGCCTCGATATATTTACTCTCTGACCAATCTACTGCTACATCTTTAATGAATTGGAATGCATCAGGGAAACGGTTGTAGTTTTCCGGAGTATCTGCAGCCATTTGTAATGGGCTGTACATAGTAACGTATAAAGCTAATTGGTTTGCAATTGTACTGTTTACATGCGATTTATTGTCAGGATTCATTTTGCTGATATCCATTTCGAAGATTCCAGGAGTATAATCCATTGGACCACCGATTAATCTTGTAAATGGTAATACAGTTACGTGATTTGGTTTAGAACCTCCAAACGCTTGGTATTCTGTTCCTCTTGCTGCTTCATTTCCAATTAAGTTAGGATATGTTCTTGCGATTCCTGTTGGACGAACTGCTTCGTGGGCATTCACCATAATTTTATAATCAGCTGCTTTTTCGATAGCGTATTGGTAATGATTTACAATCCATTGATCATAATGGTTTTCACCTCGAGGTAAAATATCACCTACATATCCGCTTTTTACAGCATCATATCCGTTATCGTTCATGAATTTGTAAGCAGCATCCATGTGGCGCTCGTAGTTACGAACAGAACCAGAAGTTTCGTGGTGCATGATGATTTTTACACCTTTAGATTTTGCATATTCGTGTAAACCTTTCACATCAAAATCCGGGTAAGGCGTTACAAAGTCAAAAACATAATCTTTAGAATGTCCGAACCAGTCTTCCCAGCCTTCGTTCCATCCTTCAACCAAAACAGCATCAAAGCCATTAGCAGCAGCAAAATCAATGTATTTTTTTACGTTAGCATTATTTGCTCCGTGCGTTCCGCTTGGTTTTGCTTTTGAGAAATCAGAAACACCCAATTGTACTGTTGGAAAATCATTTGTGTACGACCAAGAGCTTTTTCCTGTAATCATTTCCCACCAAACACCAACGTATTTAACTGGTTTAATCCATGAAGTATTATCAATTTTTGATGGATCGTTTAAGTTATAAGTCATTTTTGAAGCTAAGATTTCTCTCGCATCATCGCTCACCATAATGGTTCTCCAAGGCGAGTGATTTGGTGCCTGCATATAACCTTTATCCCCTTTTGCATCTGGTGTTAACCAAGATTCGAAAACTAAGTTTTTATCATCAAGATTCAGGTGCATACAAGAATAGTTGATTAAAGCTGCTTCGTGTAAGTTGATGTAGATTCCGTCAGCCGTTTTTAGCATCAAAGAAGTTTGAACTCCTGTTGGCGAAAAGTTCTTTTGAGAAACGTTTGCCGTATATGCTTTTTCAGATAAACCTCTAATTTCAGATAATTTAGATTTTGTATAATCATATTCCTGAGTATCGTAATCTCCGGGAATCCAGAAAGCAGTATGATCTCCGGTCATTGCAAATTGAGATCTTTCTTCTTTAATTACAAAGTAAGTAAGGTTCTTTTGAGCCGGGAATTCATAACGGAAACCTAAACCATCTTCGAACAAACGAAAACGAATTACGATTTGTCTGTCTGTACTTTTTTGGTTTAAAGTAACGGCCAATTCATTATAATGATTTCTGATTTGATCTACTTCTCCCCAAACTGGTTTCCAGGTTTCATCAAAAGTGGAAGTTTTTGTATCAACAACAGTAAAATCATTCAATAAAGATTTTTTATCATCTTTAAGTTCAAGACCTAATTTACTGGTTTTTACAACTTCTTTGTTTTTGTATTTTAAATTGTAAGTTGGAGTTCCGTCGCTTTGAAGAGAAAATTCCATTACGAACTTTCCTTCGGGTGATTTTAATTGTTGTGCATTAGCTATCGAGCTAATGGCAAACAAAACTAAACTTGCGAAAAATAAGTTTTTCATGTTTTTAAGGGTTTTAGTGTATTGTAATTTAATTTATTTGTACAAATTTACTTGCAATTACAGGATTTCCGTTAACTATAATTGTTAAATCTTGATCACCATCTACTGTAAAAGTTGTTTCGTTGTGATTTACAGCTACTTTCAAAATTTGATTTCTGAAATTGATTTTAAACGAATAGCCTTTCCATTCTTTTGGAATCTTTGGTGAGAAATGCAGCTGGTCATTTTTGACACGCATTCCACCAAAACCTTCTACAATGCTCATCCATGTGCCGGCCATTGATGTGATATGGCAACCTTCTTCCACTTCTTTGTTATAATCATCCAAATCCAAACGAGAAGTTCTTAAATAAAAGGTATATGCCATGTCCATTTTATCTAACGCTGCAGCCTGAATTGAGTGTACGCAAGGTGAAAGCGAACTTTCGTGAACGGTAAATGATTCGTAAAACTCGAAATTGCGTTTTAATTCTTCTTTCGAAAAATGATCTTCGAAGAAGTAAAAACCTTGTAAAACGTCGGCTTGTTTGATGTAAGGCGAACGTAACACGCGATCCCAAGACCATTTTTGGTTAATAGGACGCTGTGATTTATCTAAATCTTTTACCGGAACTAAATCCTTGTCTAAGAAACCATCTTGCTGTAAGTAGATTCCAAGTTCCTTTGAAGTTGGGAAATACATATTACCAGCTACTTTTTTCCACTCCTGAATTTCATTCGCGGAAAGCGTAACTTTTTCTAAAACACGTTTATGATCTGCAGGATATTCTAAGGCAACTTTATTAATTTGTTCCGATGCAAAATCGATACACCATTTTGCAATATAATTGGTGTAGAAATTATTGTTGATGTTATTTTCGTATTCGTTTGGCCCTGTAACCCCAAGAATTACGTATTGGTTTTTGTCTTTAGAAAAAGAAGCTCTTTGGTGCCAAAAACGTGCAATTCCGATTAAAACTTCTAAACCTTTTTCTGGAATATATGAGTAATCTCCTGTGTAACGGTAGTAGTTGTAAATCGCAAAAGCAATCGCTCCGTTTCTGTGGATTTCTTCGTGTGTGATTTCCCATTCGTTGTGGCATTCTTCACCATTCATGGTAACCATTGGGTATAAAGCTGCACCGTTTTTGAAACCTAAATTATCTTTAGCATTTTCAATCGCTTTATCTAATTGATTGAAACGGTATGTCAATAAGTTTCTTGCAACCTGCTGATCTTTAGTAGCCATATAAAACGGAATACAATAAGCCTCAGTGTCCCAATAAGTCGATCCGCCGTATTTTTCTCCGGTAAATCCTTTTGGTCCAATATTTAATCGGCTGTCTTTTCCTGAATACGTTTGGTTTAATTGGAAAATATTGAAACGAATACCTTGTTGTGCCTTAACATCACCTTCAATCGTAATATCTGACATTTCCCAAACTTTTGCCCAGGCATCAATTTGGTTTTGAAGCAAGGTTTCATATCCTAAAGCAACAGCAGATTTAATTACTTTTTCGGCTCCAGCCAAAGTATTTTCGTGGTTTAAAGAAACCGTATAACCTCCAATTTTTTGAATTGTTGAGGTTTGTCCTTTTGCAATAATAGTTCCGTAAGTGTACTGAACTTTATCTGTTGTTGAATCTATTGTTGATGGAGAAACGTTGATGTTTTCGCCATTTGCCAAAATCGTATTGTGCATAAAAGTCGTAACTTTAAAGTGCGTTTTGAAAGTCTGAGCGGTTACAAAAGCTTCGTTTGTACCTTTTTTAACTTCTAGAGGTTCCCAGAATTTTTCTTCCCAATTCGCATCTTCATTCGTTACACCAGCATCAATATATGGTTTGTAAACGATTTTTGCGTCTTTGTTTAAAGGCGTAATATCGTATTTGATAACTCCGGCTTCATCTAAATCCAGAGAAAGAAAACGACGAATATTTACTGAAATTTCAGTTCCATTTTTAAGAACAGCTTCAAAAGAACGGTTGTACCATCCTTCTTTCATATTCAATTCTCTGCGGAAATTTCTAACTTCTGTGCAATTGTGTAAATCAAGGTTTTCTTCGTTGATTTCAATATCAATTCCAATCCAGTTTGGAGCATTAAGGACTTTGGCAAAATATTTCGGATAACCGTTTTTCCACCAGCCCACTTTTGTCTTGTCCGGATAATATATTCCTGCTATATAACTTCCCTGGAAAGTTTCGCCTGAATATTTTTCTTCAAAATTCGCACGCTGCCCCATAGCACCGTTCCCGATACTAAAAAGACTTTCAGACGATTTGACTCTTTCGACATCAAATCCTTCTTCAATTATGGACCAATTGTCTGGTTTTATATAATCTTGATTCATTTCTTAAATTAGATAATGTGGCAATTAGGGTAATTAGATAATTTGGCAATTTGATAATTAGATAATTATTTTTTTGACGCTATTTTTACCTTTTGAATTGCTTGGTGTTTTACATTTTTTTTTGTGATACAATTTGTTGAGTGGTGATTAAATTATTCTCATTTTTTGAAAATTATCTAATTATCAAATTTTCTCATTGACTAATTAAGTCGTTAATAAAGTCTGGTGTGATTTGGGTAAAATCTTTAAAAATATGATCAGCTTCATGTAAAATTGTTTCCTCACCAATTCCAACACTTACCATTTCTGCGATATTTGCTGCCTGAATTCCGGCAACAGAATCTTCAAATACTATTGAATTTTTTGGATCAATGTTTAATAATTGAGCCGCTTTTAGGAAAACTTCAGGATCGGGTTTTGCATTGGTAACGTCGTTTCCGTCAACAATAACATCGAAGTAATTGATGATCCCTGTTTTTTCTAAAATTGGTCTTGCATTTTTACTGGCAGAACCTAATGCAATTCCTTGATTTTTATCTTTTAATAGCTGAAGAATTTTAAAAACCCCTGGAAGAATCTCACTTTCATCCATATCAACTAAATAAGACAGGTATTCTTCATTTTTCTGAATTAGAAATTTGTCTTTGTCGGCCTGCGAAACCGTAACATTTCCTAATTCTAAAATGATATCTAAAGAACGAACACGACTTACTCCTTTAAGTAACTCGTTATCTTCGTGTGTAAAATTTATATTTAACTCCTGAGCGATTTTTTGCCAGGCTAAAAAATGGTATTTAGCGGTATCAACGATTACTCCATCAAGATCGAAGATGAATGCTTTTTTGTTATTCATGAATTTCAATTTTAGTTTTGTTATTTACCCTCAGCGTTAGCAATCCGGCAAATATCATCGATACTCCTCCAATCATTAGGGCGTAAATAGGTTCATTATGAAAGAATTGTTTAATTACAAATCCTAATATTGTTGCAGCTACAATTTGTGGAATTACTACGAAGAAGTTGAAAACTCCCATGTAATAACCCATTTTTGCTGCTGGCAAGGCACCGGAAAGCATAGCATATGGCATAGATAAAATACTAGCCCATGCGATACCAACACCCAGCATTGGCAAAATCAGCATTTGTTTATCACCTATAAAATAAATTGAAATTAAACCAACACCTCCTGCACAAAGTGCTAATAAATGTGTTGCTCTAACGCCTACTTTTTTTGCAATAATTGGTAATAAAAAGGCAACTGCTGCTGCAATTCCGTTATAAACGGTAAATAATACAGAAACCCAATCGGCAGCATCATTATATACTTTTGATGTTGTATCTGTTGTACCAAAAATGTGTTGTGTAACGGCTTGTGTAGTGTAAATCCACATTGAGAAAAGTGCAAACCACGAGAAAAACTGAACCCATGCTAATTTTTGCATTGTTTTTGGCATATTCAATAAATCGGTCATGATTATGGTAAAACCATTATGAACTTTTTTAGTGCGTAATTGTGATGCTATTACAAATAAAACACCCATAAAAATAAGTCCAATGAATAAAATATATAATTCTTTGGCGAGACTATTTTCGAAAATCAGAAATGAAATTAACCCTCCAATGGCTGCAAATAAGACCCCTAAAGACAATTGCTTTTTAATAGTAACACCAGATTCTGTTTCAGAATCTGCAGAAAGGTTTTGAGAATCTTTTTTGCTATTAGCCTCAAATGCATGTAATTCTTCTGGCGTATATTCTGTAGTTTTAAAAACAGTCCATAAAACGGAAAGTAAAAAAACGATTCCGCCAATGTAAAAAGACCATTTTACTGCATCAGGAATAATTCCTTCTGGTGCAGTATTGCTAACTCCGAAAACATTTGTAAAAAGATAGGGCAAAACAGAACCTACAACGGCTCCGGTACCAATAAAGAAACTCTGCATTACAAAACCTAAAGCACGTTGTTCATCTGGTAAATTATCACCAACAAATGCGCGAAAAGGCTCCATGGAAACATTTATCGAGGCATCCATAATCCATAAAGTTCCTGCAGCAATCCATAAAGTAGGAGAGTTGGGCATTATGAATAATGCGATTGAAGATAAAAGTGCTCCAATTAAAAAATAAGGGCGACGACGACCTAAACGAGTCCAGGTTCTGTCACTGAAATAACCAATTACAGGCTGAATTATTAAACCTGAAACAGGAGCAGCGATCCATAAAATTGGAATTTCGTCGATTTTGGCACCAAGGGTTTCAAAAATTCTAGAGGTATTTGCGTTTTGCAGTGCAAAACCAAATTGTATTCCCAAGAAACCGAAACTCATGTTCCAAATTTCCCAGAAACTTAATTTACGCTTTTCCATTATCGTAATTAAAGAATTAATTAGACGATAAGCGCTTTGCTTATCAAAACTTACTATTTTTTCGAAGTAAAAGTAAAAGCTTTGAGCGGCGTAAAAGTATTAATTATTTTTTTATTTATGCTAATAAAAAAGCCATAAATATTTTTTATGGCTTTAGAATGTGTTGATTTTAAGAAAATTAGTCAGTAGATTCTCTTTTTATTAAATGTGTTTCTATAACTTCTGTGGTGTAGTTTTCGTTTTCATCATCATCGTCATCGTGTTCTGCTTCGAGTCTTTCTATTAGCATTTTAGCTGCTTTATTTCCCATTTTTTCACCGCTTTGGCTAACGGTGGTAATGCTTGGTGTAGAGTATTTTGAGATGATTCCGTCAGTAAAAGCAATTACAGCCAAATCTTCCGGAACTTTAAGTCCCATTTTATTGGCCGTTTTAATAATGGTAACTGCAAACAGCTCATTTACTGCAAAAACAGCATCAAAAGCACGATCGTGTAAAAGCTGACTTATGGTGATTTCACAAGTGTCTACATCTTCGATTTTAATAATTAAATCTTCGTTGAAAGGAATTCCGTTGTCTAAAAGGGCTTTTTCGTAACCGTCTGTACGCAGTTTTCCAACACTTACATAATCTACTGTAGTTACTAATGCGATCTTTTTACGTCCGTTATCAATTAAACTCTGAACGGCTTCATAAGCAGCAGATTTATCATCGATTATAACTTTATCGCATAAAATATCATTGGTAACACGGTCAAACATTACAACCGGCATTCCCTGATTAATGACTTCTGTAATGTGATGAAAGTCGCCTTTGTATTGTGTTTCTTTAGAAAGTGACATGATAAAACCATCGATGCTTCCGTTGGCTAGCATTTCCATGTTTAAGACCTCTTTGTCGAAAGAATCATCTGACAAACAAATCACAACACTATAGCCATGTTCGTTGGCTACCTGCTCGATTCCGTTGATTACTGTAGAGAAAAAATAATGTACAATTTCCGGAATGATAATACCGATACTTTTGGTTTTTCGATTTTTTAAACTAAGGGCAATATTGTTGGGTTTATAGTTGTAAAACTTTGCAAAAGCCTGAACTTTTAATCGTGTTTCTTCGCCTATTTCTAAACTGTTTCTAAGTGATTTTGAGACAGTTGATATAGATACATCCAGTTCCTTTGCAATCTGTTTTAGGGTTATTTTACGTTTCATGATGGTTAATTGAAAAAAATCTAATTAGTAATAAAGGTATCTGAAATTTTTATATTCAGCAATTTTTGACTTAAAAGATTACAAAAAATAGAAAGTTTTCAACACTACCACGTTTTCGTAAACCAATAAAAATTGCCTCAGGTTGGGCGTGTTAATAAATTCCTAATTTTGAAATTCGAAGTAAAATTAAAAACTTAACTAACAATCACAAACTCAAACTAATTTAAACAAAAAGTATGAAAACAATTTACAAAAAGTTGTTATTTTTATTCCTATTGTTGCCATTTTCGGTGTTAGCTCAAAGCACCCTAAGTGGGACTGTTGTCGAAAAGTCAGGACAACCAATTCCGGGAGTAAATGTAAATGTTCAAGGCGCTCCAGGTGGTGCTTCTACAGATTTTGATGGAAAGTTTCAGTTATCTAATGTAAAAAAAGGAGATAAAATTCAGGTCTCTTTTATTGGATACAAAACTTACTCTGTAATCTATGATGGACAAAAATCAATAAACGTAATCTTACAGGAAGATTCAAACGAACTTAAAGAAGTTGTGGTTCAGGTAGGTTACGGTTCTGCAAAAAAGAAAGATGTAACAGGTGCGGTATCGAAAGTTACTGCAGAGAATCTGAATCAGGGAACTTTAGTAGATCCTATTCAGGGACTACAAGGTAAGGCTGCGGGTGTTTCGATCACAAAACAAGGGGGTGACCCAAATAAAGGTTTTGACGTTCGTATTCGTGGTGCTGCAGGTTTTGCTGCAGGAGGTTCGCCTTTATATGTAGTTGATGGAATTAGAGGTGTTGATCCTACAACAATTTCTCCGGATGATATCGTTTCTTATGACATTCTTAAAGATGCGGCTTCGACTGCAATTTATGGAGCTGATGGAGCAAATGGAGTTGTTTTCATTACAACTAAAAAAGGAAAATCTGGAAAAACTACAATCGAATTTAATTCTTCTATCGCTACAGATCAGGCAATAGAGCAAAAATTTGTTTCTGCTGGCGAGTATAGAGACTATATAAAAGCTCATCCAAGTATCGATTTTACGGATAATGGAGGAAGTGTTGACTGGCAAGATGAAATTTTCAGAACTGGTTTTACAAAAGTAAACAGTTTAGCTGTTTCTGGAGGAAGTGAAACTGGAAATTACAGAGGATCTATCTCAAACAGTGACTTTGAAGGGGTAATTAGAAACTCTGGAAAAAAGAGAACTGTTGGTAGATTAAATGTAACTCAAAAAGCATTTAATGATAAAATGACTATCGATATGGGGCTTTCTGCAACTATCGAACATAATGATTATGTAAATTACGGAACAGATGGTAAGGATCAGGTAATCTATCAGGCTTTCCAAAGGCTTCCAACCGATCCGGTTTATAATTCTGAAGGAGCATTGTTTGAAGCTCCTGGAACAAATAATTATTACAACCCATTACATTCTGTTAACAAAATTGAAAATAACAGAGATGCGAAGTTCTTATCTGGTAATTTAGCTTTGTCTTATGAGTTGGCAAAAGGATTAACTGCTAAGGTTTCAGGAAGTTATTTAAGAAATGACAGTGAAAGTACTTATTTTGAACCAACTTATAATTATATTTTCACAGGTACTACAGAAACACCAATTTACACAGGATACGGAAAAAGATCTTATGCTAATTGGGAGCAAGGTTTAATTGAGGCTACTTTAACTTATAAAAAGACATTTGCAGAATCGCATAATGTAACATTATTAGGTGGTTACTCTTATAGAACAACTGACAGTGACGGTTTTAATATGGAGGCTAATAATCCTACTTCTAATACTTTAGGATCTGATAATTTTGAAAACTTTGAAACTATTGTTTTAGGAAATATGAAATCTTACAAAAACGAACGTAAAGATATCGGTATGTTCGCAAGAGCTACGTATGATTTTGAATCTAAATATTATGTAACTGGAATGATTCGTAGAGATGGATCTTCAATTTTCGGGGACAATGAGCAATGGGGTTATTTCCCATCTGTACAAGTGGCATGGAATATCGCTAATGAGAATTTCCTTAAAGACAATGTAAGCGCATTAAACTTATTGAAATTTAGAGGAAGCTGGGGTATTTCTGGAAATAGTAATTTACCAGTTGATGCAAAAGACTTAGCGGTTAGACCTTCTATTCAAGGTGGTTTAGTAGCTTATGGATACAATCATAATGCTAACCCAGACTTAAAATGGGATCAAAATACAGAGGTAAACCTTGGTGTTGATTTTGGATTATTTAATAATAGATTATCAGGATCGGTTGAGTTTTACAGCAAAAAAATTACTGATATGTTAATTGCTAATACAAACGTACCAACTGAAACGAACTTCTCAAACACTACATTTATTAATGGTGGTGAGATGAAAAATTCTGGTATTGAAGCAACTTTAACTGCTAAAGTATTCAATAGCAATAATTTTAGCTGGAATACAACAGTAGTTTACACACAAAACAAGCAAGAAGTTATTGCTTTAGGAAATGATCGTTACAACTACTCATTTATTAATACTGGTTATATCTCAGGTCCTGGTTTAGTTGGTGTTCCAACTCAAAGAATGCAGGCTGGATATAAATTAGGTACATTCTTCGGATATGAATATGCGGGAGTATCTAATGGTAAATGGTTAATCAAAGGAAATGATAATCAATTACATTATTTAGAAGATGTAGCAAACTCAGATGATCAGAAAAAAGTGTTAGGAAATGCTTTACCTGATTTTGAAATGGGATGGAGTAATTATTTCAAATATAAAAACTGGGATTTAAGCATGTCATTCAGAGCTGTTGTTGGTAATGATGTTTACAACGCTACAAATCAGGTTTTTGGTAACCCAGATCAGGTAGGAACAAGAAGTGTGAACAGTGAAGCTTTACTTTTGAACGATGCTGGAATTCAGGGTGCTTACAGTACATTATCTTATTATATTGAGGATGCAAGTTTTATAAAACTGGATAACATTAATTTAGGTTATACTTTTGTAAATCCTTCATTTGCTTCGGCAATTTCAAAACTTCGTTTTTATGCTTCTATGAATAATGTATTTACTTTGACTAATTACGGAGGGGCAGATCCTGAAGTTAATTTTTCTGGAGGAAAAGACAACAAAGAAATCTTTTTTGGAATAGATAATTACAATAATTATCCAAAAACAAGAACCTTAACATTTGGTTTGAATCTTTCATTTTAATACATAAATCATGAAACTAAAAAATAAAATAACAGTATTAGGATTAAGCTTTTTAGCTTTTTCTTGTACTGATCTGGATACAACAAATAGTGAGTATTTGACTGGAGAGCAATATCCTGAAACAACAGAGCAGGCAATTAATTTGGCAACTCCGGTTTTTGCTAAAACTCAAACCATGCTAGATGGTGGTGGATGGTGGTTTGCTCAGGAATTGAGTACAGATGAGGCAGTTTGTCCTACAAGAGGTGCAGACTGGGATGATAGTGGTAAATGGAGAGCTTTATCAAGACATACTTGGGGACCAAATACTGAAGCAGTAGTAAATTTATATAATATGATTTATTCTGCAGTACCACAAGCTAATTATGCTATTGAAACTTTGACTCCTGCATCTTTAACAAATGCAAGAGTAGCTAAAGTTTTGGCTCAGGTAAAAGTTTCCAGAGCCTATTACTATTATTTGGCAATTGATAATTTTGGTGATGTTGCTTTTCCAACCACTTTTACGGGAGCAGAAGAATTTCCATCAAAAACATCAAGAGCAGAAGTTTTTGCTGCTATTGTTAAGGATATTGAAGATAATGTAGCTTTATTACCAAAACAAGGAGATGATGGTGTTGTAAGAAGCGATATCACTCAAGGAATGGGTTATACGCTTTTAGCTAAGTTATACTTAAATGCAAAAGTATACACTGGAACTGCAATGTGGGAAAAAGCAATTGCAGCTTGTGATAAAGTTTTAACATTAGGATATTCATTAGAATCTAATCCGTTGACACCATTTGCAACTCAAAATGAGAATTGTAAAGAAAATATTTATACTATCCCGTTTGATCAGGATACTTATAAAGGTTTTAATCTTCACATGCGTACTTTAATTGATTTGTCTCAACAAACTTTTAACATGAGTACAGCTCCATGGAACGGATTTGCAACTCTAGAGGCTCACTACAATACATTCCCGGCTGGAGACAAAAGATTAGCAGGAATTCTTGTTGGTCAGCAAAAAACAAAAGCAGGAGATAATATTCAGGATCCAAAATCTGGAAATGCAAATCTTGTTTTTACAGCAAATATTCCAAATCTGCAAATGACATTAGGTACTAATACACAGGAGCAAATTAGAATGGCTGGAGCAAGACCTGCAAAATGGGAAATTGCTGCTGGAGCAAAAGAAAACCTAAGTAATGATTTTCCTCTTTTCAGATTGGCAGATGTTAAACTTATGAAAGCAGAAGCTTTAGTTTGGTTAAATGGTGCTGGTGCTGGTGATGCATTAGTAAATGAAATTAAAGGAAGAGCTGGAATTACTCAAACAAGCGGTTATACCTTAAATGACATTTTAGCTGAAAGAGGACGTGAAATGATGTGGGAAGGACACCGTCGTCAGGATTTAATTCGTAACGGTAAATATGAAAATATTTGGTGGGAGAAATCAGATACAGATCCTAATCACAGGTTGTTTCCAATTCCTGAACCAGCGCTTAATGCAAACAAAAACTTATTACCACAAAACCCAGGATATTAATAATATAAAAATATAAATCAAAATGAAAAAATTAACTTTTTTATTACTAGGACTACTTGCTTTTTCTATAACTTCATGTAGTGATGACGATCCGGATATCATTGTAAATGAAAACGAAAAAATTACAACATTACCTGTTTTGGAAGCTCTTCCGGCTCCGGCAGAATTTGTTTCTCAGGAAGATGTAAACGAAGATGTTGCGGCAGGTACTTTTAAATGGTCGGCTGCAAAGTTAGAATACAATGGGCCTGTTAGTTATTACATTCAGATTGCTCCGGCAGGAAGTGATTTTTCTAGTGCTGTAGATGTGTTTTCGGCAAGTGTATCTGTTACTACAAAAGCTTTTACTTTTGGAGATTTGAATCTGGCTGTTAATAGATTAAGTCTAGCATTGGTTTCTAATGGAAAAGCTAAAGTTAAGTTTGGTACTTTAGCTGAATTTGATGTTCGTGTTAAAGCAATTGCTGAAAAATCTGAAGTAGTAGGTTACTCTACAACACAATTAATGAAAATCAATGCATACGAAAAAATCATTTTCAATACTCCGGAATTATTTTTAGTAGGAGCTCCACAAGCTTATTATGGTAAAAATGGTTGGGACGAGAAAAACGGTATTTCATTGAAATATATTGGTAAAGAAGGAACAAAACTTTTTGAAGCTTTTGTGAAAGTAAATGTTGGAGACGGATTCAAATTTACAGGTGACGGAAAAACTTGGGCAAATGGTAACTATGGTACTGATGGAGAGGTTGCTGCAATTTCAGGAGGACAAGAATTTACTTTAATTGATGGTGGTGCAAGTAAAGATCTTAAAATTGCTGAAGCTGACGGTGCAGGATTGTACTATGTACGTGTTGACATGGATGCAATGAAAGTTAAAGTTATAAAAATGAATTGGGGAGTTATTGGTGCTGCTACTGCTGGCGGATGGAATGACGAAAGCGCTATGGGTTATGATTTTGCATCAAATACATATTCATATGCTGGAACTGATATTACTGCAGGAGAAATGAAATTCAGATCTAAAAACACTGGTAACTTCATTAATGGAGTTGACGGAGTAGGTGGTGAATGGACATTCAATGTAGGTGACTTACTTTTTGTTGGTGATGGTGGTACAGGTAAAAACTTTAATGTTACTGCTGGTGCTAAACCAAAATTAACTGTAAATATTGATGGAACAGCTGTTGTTTCAGGATTGTAATAGTTAAAATAATTTTTAAAAAGGGCTGTCGAAAGACAGCCCTTTTTTTATGCAATTCTGCGAAATTAGATCTGTTTTCGGGATGAATCTTGTTTGTTTTTATATTTTAACAATTCGGTATTATTGAGGCTTTAAAAATTACAATCGAGTAAATTTTTAACTATTTTTTTATTGTAATTATTATTTGTTAACACTATAACGTTGTAGTATTGTGTACTGGGGATTGACCGTTAATCGGTAAGGTATTTTTTATATTTTTAAGAAGTCAATAGTATTATTATTGCTGAAAAACACTTAGTTTTTTGATTTATTTATCTGATTAGTTTGTAGTTGCAAATACAAATAAAAGGATTCTTAAATACAGGTTGCGCAACCTAAGACCGAACCTGAAATTGATGTCACTAAAAGATGATTTTGTAACAACCAAAAAGCGGAAGTCGAAAAGCTAATGAGTAGACATGTAAAGTATCAAAATTTATTAAAATGAAAAAAGATGTTTTGAATAGAGTCAAAGGTGCCATTTTAACCAAAGATGAAGCGAAAACTATTTCTGGTGGTTATACTGGAGGCTCGTTTATGGAAGGTAGTCCATGTTCTTTTATTATTTGCGGAGCTGTAGAAAACAGAGGTTCGGCAATCGCAACTCCATCAGGATGCACTCCACGAAACCTATACATTTATAAGCCAAATCCATCTTTATATTGTGTGGTTCTTTAATTAATAAAAAAATTTAAGGGGTTTGAAAAAACCTCTTATTTTTTCGATACTCTAAAATTATGATTGTACAAAGTTTTTGGTCAAAACCATTTTTAAGTGATTCCAATGATCCTAACAGCAGATTTAAAGGTGGATGGCTAAATGAGAAATATTTTTATTTCAGTATGGCTTTAAGTTGTTTAAAGTTTAAGGAATTCTATGGAGAAGTAAATTTATATACCGATACAAATGGAGAATCAATATTAAAAAACAAACTCGGAATACCGTATACCAATTACATAAACTGTTTTGATTCATTAGAAAATATAAACGAAAAATTGTGGGCATATCCTAAAATCCATACTTATAGTGTGCAGCAAGGGCCATTTATACATGCAGACACTGATGTTTTTATTTGGGAGAAACTACCGGAAGACCTGGTTTCTTCACCTTTATTTTGTCAAAATATTGAAGAAAATTTCCCTATTTACGGTGAGGCATTAAATGAGATTTTGAGCTTGTTTGAATGGGTTCCAACAGAATTAATCAATTCTTTATATAAACACAAAACAGTATTGGCTTACAATGCCGGAGTTATTGGCGGGACCGATTTAGATTTTTTTAAAAAGTTGTATTCTCGCTCCGATAAATTCATTAATAAAAACAAACAGCTGTTTGATAAAATAGATGTCGGAATTTTTAATATGATTTATGAGCAGCAACTGGGATTTGCAATAGCAGAAAAAAAAGGTATTCAGCCGAAATCAATGTTTCAGAATGTCGATTCTAATTTTACAACATTGGTCAATTTTCATCTGGCTTCTTTTCATTCAAAATATATTCATGCAATCGGATTTGCCAAAAAATCAATTTATGCCTGCGAGCAGATAGAGGCATTATTGATGTATGAATTTCCGGAGGAATATGAACGAATTAAAAATAACGGCATAAAACATAATTTATGGGAATCATTTTATGAAATATCTCCCAAACGAAAAGACTTTTTGTTTTCTGTTTTTAAATATGTACGAACAAATTCTTTGGAGGAGATTACTTCAATGAAATTCAAATTAAATAAAACGGCTAAAATAATTGAAAACGATAGTTTAAATAAAGTCGAATATATTTCGCCACAAACGTTAGGTCCCGAAATTTTGGAGCTTGAAGATTGGGATAATATCCTGCTGTATTTTGAAGAGGCTATTTCAGTAAAAGAATTATGCATTGAATTATTATTGGATGCAGATATTCAAGCCAAATATTCTAAAGAAGGATTAACAGATGTCTTACTATCTTTTGTATTTGACAAATGCCTGTTGCACGAAATTATTTTACCGGAATTCATCTCTAATTAATTACATGATGATTGTAAAAGTGGGGTATTTAATTTCGTATGATTATGACTATTTAAAGTATTCTCTTCCGCAAATTTATGAGAATAATAAGGTGCAGGAAATTATTTTGGTCATTGACAAAGACAGATTAACCTGGTCCGGAAATAAGTTTGAAATCCCAAATGATTTTTTTGAATGGATAAAAGCAATAGACGTACAACGCAAAATCACAATTCTCGAAGATTCTTTTTGCGACACGTCACTTTCACCCATGATAAATGAGACGATCGAACGCAATTATTTATATTCAAAAATGGGTAAATGCGATTGGTACATTCAACTGGATTGCGATGAGTACTTTATCAATTTTAGTTCGTTTATAAATGAATTAGAGAAAATTTATTTGGAGAAAAACAAAACGCTCAACCAAATTTCGGTTACAGTCAGATTTGCCAATTTGTTTAAAAAAATCGAAAAAGGCTTTCTTGTGATTTCTCCTGTAAAAGAAAACTGTTGGGTGGCAACTTCAAATCCGATTTGTTATTACGGAAGAGTCAACGAAGACAATGAAAAAATGGAGTCGGATGCAATTTTAGTGCATCAGTCCTGGGCAAGAGAAGAGGCTGAAATTTACCAGAAAATTACCAATTGGGGACATAAAAATGATTTCAATTCAGAGAGTTATTTTAAGCTATGGAAATCAATTGATGACCATAATTATAAATACATTCAAAATTTCCATCCATTAAAAAACAATAACGGAATATGGAATGAATTAAAGCTTCTAAGTATTGAAAGTATTGATGATTTATTACAATTTAATGAAAATCAAATTAGAAGAATATTCGATAAACGAAAAATACTTTAAGCATTGGCATCAAAAAGTTTAGCAATCATAAATGCCAATAGTACATATGATTTTTTGTCCAATTAATTACAGTTGCAAATGTAAATAAGAGGATTTTAAATAAGAGGTTGCGCAACCTAAGACCAAGTTTGAAATTAAAGTCATAAAAAGGAGATTTCAAAATAACCAAAAAGCGGATACCGAAAAGCTAATGAGTAGGTAATTTTTAATTAACAAAAAATGAAAAATAATTTATTGAACAAAATAAAAGGAGCTATTTTATCTATAGACGAAGCAAAAACTATTTCAGGAGGTTATGATGTTAGTCCATGTTTCCGCCCATGTTGTCCAGCAGGAACCTCATTTACAAATCCTGTTTATAATGCAAATGGATGTACAGATCCGCGTCCGATATATACGGGTAATGTATATGGTTTTTACTGTGTAAAATGCTAGTAAATGAAAATCATTCAAAGTTTTTGGTCAAAACCTTTTTTTAAAGAAAATGACGATTTGAATGCAAGATTTAAAGGAGGTTGGCTCAATGCCAACTTCTTTTTTTACTCTTGTCTGTTGAGTTGTTTAAAATTTAAGCAAAACTATGGCGAAGTTTTACTTTACACAGATGATTTAGGAAAGGAATTATTAATAGATAAACTAGAGATTCCTTATTCTAAAGTTCAATTAGATTTGAATTCTCTGCAAAATTATCCGCCAGAATTGTGGGCTTTAGGAAAAATATTGTCTTATTCGCTTCAGGAGGCTCCGTTTATTCATGCAGATACCGATGTTTTTGTTTGGGATAAACTTCCGCAACCGCTTTTGGATGCAGATCTGCTGGCTCAAAATTTTGAATTTAATTTTCCAAAGTATAAAGAAGTATTAGAAACAGCTTTAAAAGAATTTCAAAATTTTCCAAGGAATTTGTTCTCAATTTATGAGCAAACAAATGATGTTTTTGCATTTAATGCCGGAATAATCGGAGGAAATAATGTGTCCTTTTTTAAAGAGTATAAATCAAAAGTTTTTCAGATTATCGATGACAATTTAGATCAACTGAGCAAAATAGATCTTGGCGTTTTTAATATGGTTTATGAACAAATGCTGGGTTTTGAACTCGCACAGGAAAAACAAATCGAAATTAGGTTTCTTAAACCAAAAATGAATGAAGCATTTACAAATGTCATGAAATTTCATTTGGTTCCAATCAAAGAAAATTACATTCATACTGTTGGTTATGCCAAGAAATCTACCGAAATGTGCGAACAGTTAAAATACAGATTGAAATATGAATTTCCTTTAGAATATGAAAAACTAAATCGAAATCTGGTAGAGAATAACTTAAGTTCAGAGTCAGAAATTTTTGATGATGAAGAACGTTTTGATTTCTTGTCTAAAATTTATGCATGGATGGAAAATACATGTTGGGACACTATTTTAGAAACGCCCTTTCAGCTTTCAAAAACGACACGATTAAATGAGATTTCTGAAGATGAAATAGAACTTTACTATTATTCGCCTCAGCATAAAACAGAACAAAAACTAGAAATGGAAGACTGGGATTTTTTATTGCTTTTCTTTCGCGAACAAAATACAATTAATCAAATAATACTCGAAATATCAAAAGATGAATCCTTTATGCAAAGTATCTCAGTCGAAGAATTAAAAGAAAAAGTCTTCTCTTTTGTAATGGACAGATGCATTTATCATGAAATTTTATTGCCACTAAACATAGTTTAAACATGAATAATTTTAGCTATTTAAAAAGATACTTACGCAAGAATCATTACTATGATCTTGAAGAGGAGATCCTGACACAATTAGAATCACATCCTAATTTTCCGAGTTTGTATGCTATTATTGACACTTTTAATTTTCTTGAAATTGAAAATTTAGCAATAAAAGTTGAGAAAGAAGAATTTGAGAATCTTCCGGAATGTTTTATAGCTGTTGTAGATTCTGATACTGGAAAAGAAACCATTTTAGCAGAAAAATTGCAACATAAAATAAGAATTGAATTTTCAAACGGCTTTAAGAAAACAATTACAGAAACTGAGTTTTTGACGATCTGGACGGGAATTGTAGTTGCCATAGAGAAGAATGAAACAAGTAGCAAACTCCGTTTTTCAGTAAAAAATAATTGGATTGCGGGAGCCTTCTTTATGCTTTCCTTGTTTTTGGTTCTTATAAATAATGGAACAAATTTAATTTTTGCATCATTCTATTATTTATCAGCAATAACAGGACTTATAACAAGTATCTTTCTTATTAGAGAAGAAACAGGAATTCATAACGAATCTGTTTCTAAAATTTGTAACGTAAACGAAAAAACCAGTTGCAAAGCAGTATTATCTTCAAAAGGAGCGAAAATTTTTGGGGATGTAAGCTTAAGCGATATTTCTATAATTTATTTCTTGTCTATTACTTTTTTAAGCCTGTTTTTAACTTTTGAAAGCGTTTTTGCTATTTATACCGGTTTAGCATTGTTGAGTATTCCGGTTTTAATTTATTCTGTTTGTTACCAATATTTTGTTTTGAAAAAATGGTGCGTATTATGTCTTGGAATTGTTGGCGTTTTATTGTCTCAGCTCATATTGGTTTTAAGTTTTTGGACAAAATATAAGAATAGTTTTAACGCAATTAATGTTGTCTCTTTTGTTCTTGTTTTTGGACTGATGCTACTATGTTGGCTTAAATTTAAAACACTATTTAAAAAGAATATCGAATTAAAAAAGACCGAAGTAAAACACAACCAATTCAAAAGAAAAAGTCTCGTTTTTAATGCCCTGTTAAAAGATTCTCAGAAAATAGATATTGATAGTATTAATGACCTAAAAGCAGTTTTTATTGGTAAATACGATGCGCCTGTTACAATTTATGCCTTACTAAGTGCCTCCTGTGGGCATTGCCATTCGGCATTTGAAAACATTATAAAACTGACTGAAAAAAATCCAAATGAAATAAAAGCAAAACTACTTTTTAATGTAAATATTAAAAATGAAAATAATCCAAATAACAAGGTCTATCATCAGGTTGCACATTTTTATTTTAATGACGGGGAAGAAAAAGTTCAGGATGCATTAAAGGACTGGCACATCAGGAAAATGACTTTAGAAAAATGGACAGCTAAATGGGGAACTACTAAAGACTTTGTATCTGAAGAGATCATTCAGGAGCAATACAATTGGTGTTATGACAATTATCTTTTGTTTGCCCCGGCGATTATCGTAAACGGATATGTTTTGCCTAAAGAATATGAAATTAATGAACTCAGTTATTTTCTTGAAAATTTAATTGAAACTAAAAAAGCAGTACTTTGAAAATAAGAAATTTCCCTTTCTATAAACAACCGGATTCTAAAGACTGTGGTCCAACATGTCTTCGTATAATTGCAAAGTATTACGGAAAAATTATCGAATTGCAGCAAATTCGTAATCTGGCCGAAACTACCCGTGAGGGAAGTAGTTTACTGGGATTAAGCGATGCGGCAGAAGCTCTGGGATTTAGAAGTCTTGGCATGAAAATTAGTTTTGAAACACTTCAGACAGAATCTCCATTGCCCTGTATCGTTCACTGGAATAATCAGCATTTTGTAGTTGTATATAAAGTACAAAAAGATAAAGTTTATGTGTCTGATCCCAGTCACGGTTTACTGACTTATTCAAAAGATGATTTTATCAAGTTTTGGATCGGAAAGAATGCCCATGAAAAAACCGAAGAAGGAATTGTGTTGTTTTTAGACCCAACACCTCAATTCTATGAAAACGAATGGGAAACTGAAGATTCAAAACGAGGGTTTAGCTTTCTCACAAAGTATTTATTTAGATATAAAGCATTAGTGATTCAATTAGTAATTGGATTGCTGACAGCAAGTTTATTCTCCTTATTATTTCCTTTTTTAACGCAGAGCATAGTAGATATTGGAATCCAGACTCAGGATTTAAACTTTATTTATTTAATGCTTTTAGCGCAGTTAATGCTTTTTGCCGGACAAACATCTATAGAAGTTCTTCGTTCCTGGATTATGTTGCATTTAAGTACACGAATACAAATTTCGCTTATTTCAGATTTTTTTATCAAACTGATGAAATTACCGATAAGTTATTTTGATAGTCGAATGACGGGAGACATTATGCAGCGCATAGGCGACAATCATAGAATACAGCAATTATTAACCGGAAGTTCTTTGAATGTGATGTTTTCACTGATGAATTTAGTCGTTTTTAGTTTCGTTCTTGCCTTTTATAGTATGCAGCTTTTTATGGTGTTTTTTATTGGAGGCGCAGTGTATCTTTTTTGGATTTTGTTTTTCTTGAAAAAAAGAAAAGAACTTGATTATAAAAGATTTTCTCAGGTTGCTACAGAACAATCAAAAGTAATGGAGCTTATAAATGGAATGCAGGAAATAAAGATGCACAATGCCGAAAAGCAAAAACGCTGGGGTTGGGAGTTTGTTCAGATTCGTCTTTTTAAAGTAAGTATGCAGGCTTTAACTTTAGAACAGTGGCAATCTGTAGGTTCCAATTTTATCAACCATCTTAAAGATTTACTGATTACTTTTTTTGCAGCAACGTTAGTAGTAAAAGGAGAACTTACACTAGGGATGATGCTTTCGGTTCAATACATTATTGGGCAGTTAAATAGTCCGTTAATGCAAATGGTAGATTTTGTGCGCTCATTACAAGATGCAAAAATAAGCTTAGAAAGATTAGGTGAAATTCATGATAAAGAAAATGAAGAAGATGTTTTGAATCCTAAAATTCAGGACGTCGAACATTCTGATATTCAACTAAAAAATCTGTCATTTAGATATAGTGGAAATCCTGCCCTTGTTTTAGAGAAATTAGACTTAATTATCCCTAAACAAAAAACAACCGCAATTGTTGGAACAAGCGGAAGCGGAAAAACAACTTTGTTAAAACTTATAATGAAGTTTTATGAGCCGAATGAAGGCGAAATTAGTCTGGGTAAAATTAAGTTTGATACCATTTCTCCCCGCGCCTGGAGATTAAATTGTGGTGTTGTAATGCAGGACGGGTTTATTTTTAATGATACAATTGCCAATAACATTGCTGTAGGAGATGATTATGTAGATAAGAAACGTCTTTTGCACGCTGTAGAGATTGCCAATATTAAAGAGTTTATAGAGAGCTTACCACTTTCTTATAATACAAAAATCGGAAACGAAGGCACAGGAATTTCAGGAGGGCAAAGACAACGGCTTTTAATTGCCAGAGCGGTATATAAAAACCCCGATTATCTGTTTTTTGATGAAGCAACTTCTTCTCTTGATGCCAATAATGAAAAGGTAATTATGGAGAACCTCAATGAATATTTAGTAGGTAAAACAGCTGTAATTATAGCACATCGATTATCTACAGTAAAAAATGCAGATCAGATTGTAGTTCTTGAGAAAGGTAGAATAGTCGAAATAGGAACCCATAAAGAATTGGTTCATGCTCAAAAAAACTATTACAAGCTAGTTAAAAATCAATTAGAATTAGGGAATTAAAGGGTTGTAAATTAAAAGAAAATGGCACAAAAAAATGTTTTAGAAGATATAGAATTACGCTCTGAGTCGGTGCAGGAAGTATTGTCCAATCCGCCGGCATGGATTGTTCGTTACGGAATTTCGATTGTTTTTGTACTAATATTATTGTTCGTCATAGGTTGTTGGTTCATTAAATATCCAGATGTTATTGTTGCCAAAGCAGTAGTAACGTCACATCATCCTCCCGAAAAACTGGAGTCTAAAGTCAATTCCAGAATTGTAAAGCTTTGTGTAGCTAATTCTTCAAAAGTAAAAAGAGGAACTGTACTTGCGATTTTGGAAAGTTCGGCCAATTATGAAGCTGTTCTAAAACTGGATAAAATTATAACATCAATTCCTTCGGATTATCAGTCATTTTATTTTCCTTTTAAAGAAATGAGTAATGTGCAGCTTGGGGATATTCAGTCTTCATTTAGTCAATTTCATAAAGCCTATATTGAGAATGAACTCAATCAGAAACTTCATCCTTATTCTGAAGAAATAAACGCAGGAAAAAGTTCTCAAACAGAAAATAACAACAGATTAGCTGCACTATATGAACAGCAAAAACTAGAAAAAGTAAAGCTTTCATTAAGTGATATACAATACAAGAGATCTTTGCAGTTGTTTGAAAAGGGCGTAATTTCAAAATACGATCTGGATACTCAAAAAGCAAATAACTTGCAGGCAAAACAAGCTTATGATCAGATAAGTTCTTCGATTTCACAACAAAAAGAAGCCATAAATCAAGCTAAAAAACAAGTTGTAGCCAGTGAGATTTCACAGGAAAAAACAGATGTGACTAATTTAGCCTCTTTGTTTCAGGCTTTGGATGAACTGAAAAAAAGCATTCATATCTGGAAACAAAATTATTTGTTTGAAGCAACTTATGACGGAGTTTTTAAGTTTCAAAACTCATGGCAGGAAAACCAACTCATAAAAACCGGAGACTTATTTGCTACAATTTTGCCGGAAAACCAAAAACAATATTTTGGAAGCTTAAAAGTTCCTTTGCAAAACTCAGGAAAAATTCAGCACAATCAGAAAGTATTAATTAAGCTGGATAATTTTCCTTTTCAGGAATACGGAATGTTAGAAGGCCGTGTACAGTCTATGTCGACAATAACAGATCCGGACGGTAATTATTTTATAGAAGTTATAATGCCAAAAGGGCTTAAAACAAGTTATGGAAAAGAGATAAAATTCGACAAAGAACTCACAGGATCTGCTGATATCATAACAGATCAAATGCGTCTAATTGAACGTGTTTTTTATCAATTTAGAAAATTAGTTCAGAGATAAGTATTTATTTGACAACAAATAACACTTGAAATAATTGATTTCAGAATTTCATTTTTATAATAATTTTCAGTGATTTAGAATAAAGTTTTAAACACTACAACGTTGTCGTGAGTCAATTTCGAAAACGCTGTAGTGGATTTACAGTGAATAAGATATCTTTATTAATTATCTCAGTTTTTGCTTTAAAATATCTTAACTAAAATTATGAAAAAAACGATACTTTTAATTCTCTTTTTATTATCGATTACCGCATACGCTCAGCAAATAACAATTTCACCAGCAGTATTTCAGGTAAACCAATCCATAACAATTACAGCCTCATTTACATCAGGTACATGTAATACTATGGGAACCAATCCGACGAAAGTTTATATGCATTCCGGAATTGGTACCGAAGCCAATCCGTGGCAGGTGACCAAAGGAAATTGGGGTGTAGATGATGGTGTTGGCCTAATGACAAAAAATGCAAATGGTACGTGGAGTATTACCATTACACCAAGCACTTATTTTGGTTTGAATGCTACTCAGCAAGCTGCAGCAGTAAAAATGGGAGTTGTATTTAGAAACGCCAGCGGGTCTCAAACCTTAAAATTAGCACCATCTTGTTCCGACTTCTTTCTTAATGTAGGCTCTTTTCAGGTAACACTAAACTCTCCTGCAGAAAACAGCAGTACAATCTTAACTTCCGGTGCTTCTTTTAATATTGCGGCAACAAACACAAATGGAGCAGCAAGTTATGTTCTAAAAGCAAATGGAGTTCAGATTAATGCAAATGCAAGCACATCTAGTTATGCATTTAATCATACAGGTATCCTTGATAATCAGAGTTATGAATTGGCGGTTACTCAGGGAGCAACAACTGTAGTGAAAAAGTTCTCGGTTGTTATCAATCCCAATACAGTTTCTGAGGCAATGCCAACAGGTTTAGTTGACGGAATAAATTATAATGCCGGAGATGCAACAAAAGCAACTTTGGTTCTGGATGCACCTTTAAAGGATTTTGTTTACGTTGCCGGAAGTTTCAATAACTGGCAGCCAACAACAGCTTATGCAATGAAAAAAGATCCGGTTTCGGGTAAATTTTGGTTAGAATTAACCGGATTGGTTTCGGGAGTAAACAATACCTATCAATATTGGGTGGCAGACAGTACGCCATTGGCAAATTCTCCATCAATGGTTAAAACGGCAGATCCTTACTCAACTTTGGTTTTGTCACCTTATGATGATTCATCAATTCCGGCAACTTCTTATCCAAATATTCCAGCTTATCCTGCAGGTCAAAATTTTGAAGTTACAGTTCTTAAAACAGGACAAACACCTTACAACTGGCAGGTTACAAATTTTGTAAAACCAGAAAAAGATAAATTGGTAGTTTATGAAGTTCTGGTTCGTGATTTTGATGCGACAAGAAATTTTCAAAGTTTAATAGATAGAATTGAATATTTTAAAACACTAAAAATTAATGCTATCGAATTAATGCCGGTAATGGAGTTTGAAGGAAATGAAAGCTGGGGTTATAACACCTCGTTTCATATGGCATTAGATAAATTTTACGGAACATCAGATAAACTAAAAGAACTTATCGATTTATGCCACCAAAACGGAATAGCTGTTATTCTGGATGTAGCGTTAAATCACGCCTTCGGAAGAAACCCAATGGTAAGAATGTGGATGAACGATCCGGATGGAGATGGTTTTGGTTCGCCAACAACAGAAAATCCATACTTTAATACCGTTGCAAAACACACGTATAGCGTTGGAGAAGATTTTAATCATCAATCTCCAAGAACGCAATATTATGTAGATCGCGTTATCAAACAGTGGATTGAAGAATATAAAATAGATGGTTTCCGTTGGGATTTGACCAAAGGATTTACTCAGGTTTGTACAGCTACAGATCAAGTATGTACAGATGGATATCAACAAGACAGAGTTGATGTTTTAAGAAAATATGCAGATTATTCCTGGAGTCTCGATCCGACACATTATATCATTTTTGAACATTTAGGAAACTCAGATCTTGAAGAGCAACAATGGGCAAATTACAGAGTGGGAGAAACACCAAGTAAAGGCATTATGATGTGGGGTAACTTGACAGATAAGTATAATGAATTGTCTATGGGGTATACTAGTAATATATCAAGAATGATGAGTTCTAACCACGGCTTTACAGCAAACCGTTTAATGGGGTACGCCGAAAGTCATGACGAAGAACGTTTGATGTACAAAAACAAATTATATGGAAATTCAGCAGGTAGCTATAATGTAAAAACATTAAATACAGCTTTGTCAAGAATGTCTGCAATAGGAGCTGTTTCATTATTGATTCCCGGCCCAAAAATGATTTGGCACTTTGGTGAATTAGGATGGGATGATTCAATTTATACTTGTAATAACGGTACTTTTAATGATACTTCGGGAACTCTTGGTGGAGATTGCAAATTAGATACGAAACCACAGCCGCAATGGTCAGAAAACTGGCTTGGAGACACAAATCGTAATAAAATTTATTATGACTGGGCAAAAATGATCAACATGAAAGTTACAGAGCCTGTGTTTTTAGGAACTGCTACCATGGCAAATACAAGTGCAACAACAGTAAATATTAAAATTACAAACAGTACTCTTGCGGCAACACAATTAAAAGACGTATTAATTATTGCCAATTTTGATGTTACAGCAAAGAATGTTGCAACAGGATTTCAGTACACTGGAGCATGGTACAATTTGATGGACAATACAACATTAAATGTTACCGATGTAAATGCTACAATAAATTTAGGCCCGGGAGAATACAGAATCTACGGAAATAAAACAGCCAATTTGGCTTTGCCTGAATTTGAAAAAGGAAATTCGGTTAATTTATATCCAAATCCTGTAGCTAATTATTTCACCCTGAATATGGCGGCATCAAAAGTTCAGGTTTACGCAATATCAGGTCAATTGGTAAAAAGTTTTAGTTCAAATGGAAATGCAGATTTTCAGTTTGGTGTAAGCGAATTAAAAACAGGATTGTATTTTATAAAAGCATTAGATGAAAACAATAAAGTTCAGGTAATGAAATTTATTAAAAAATAATAAGTCAGTTTTTAAAAGGTTTTAGGTGAAGATGAGATTTTATCTATGGTTCTAAAGCTATAAAAAGCATGTAAAATTTGGTTAGTTAGTAAGGTAAAAGGGCTGTCTGTTTCATTAGGCAGCCCTTTTCTGTTGAAGTAATTTTGGTTATTTTTTCTCGTTGTATTCGCCAATCAAAGAAAAATAGCCAAAAGTTCCCAGGCCTAAAACGATTAATGGGGTGAGAATAAAAAGAATTATAATTCCAAATACCAAATCATCCTGTTTGTCTGATAAAAACTTTGGAAGACCAAATTCAAACACACAAAAATAAGCGGCAGCAATAGAAAGTATAATCCATAAAACACCTAAAATTTGTTTAACTGTATTCATATTATATGTAGGTATTAAAGGTGATTCGTTTTGTTTTTGTTGTCAATATAAACCATTCCAATTACAAAGCAGATTGAAGCGATAATAATTGGATACCAAAGACCATCAAGATAAAAATCGGTTTTTCCGTTTGCTTTAGCATGCGTTACAAAATAAGTCGAAATCGCAGGAAGCAGACCGCCAAAAATCCCGTTCCCGACATGATAAGGAAGCGACATAGAGGTATATCTGATTTTAGTTGGAAACATCTCCACTAAAAATGCTGCAATTGGGCCATAAACCATGGTAACAAATAAAACCTGAATAAAAACCAAAAAAATTAAAGTCCATTTATCGCCTGAATTTATCTGAATTGAAATACTGCTTTGAGAGTCTTTTCCATCAGTAAAATCCGTTTTCTTTTCGATATACGAAGTTCCGTCCGTATAGGTTTTAGAAATAGTAGTTAATAAGTCATTATCTTTTGTTCTTTCGGTATTTTGAGTGGTTTTCTGGGTAATTTCGGTTTTTTGAGTAATGTCAGTAGTGTTATACATCGACTTATAAATAGGTCTGTAAAATAAAATAGCCAGTAACATTCCGCCCATCATAATATATTTTCTTCCAATTTTATCGCTCAGCCATCCAAAAACAATAAAAAAAGGCGTTCCAATTAATAATGCAATTCCCAGTAATCCATCCACCTGAGAAGAATCAATATTCATTACCGTTTTCATGAAACTCATGGCATAAAATTGTCCCGTATACCAAACGACACCCTGACCCATTGTAGCGCCAAATAAAGCCAATAAAACAAATTTCAGATTATATCGGTTACCAAAACTTTCCTTTAACGGATTTGTACTTGTTGTGCCTTCTTTCTTGGCTTTCGCAAAAACAGGAGATTCATCCATATTTTTTCGGATGAGGTATGAAACACCTACCATAACAATGGAAACCCAAAACGGAACGCGCCATCCCCAGGCATCAAAAGCCTCGGCAGATAATATATTTTTGGTTGCCAAAATCACCATTAAAGAGATAAATAAACCAACAGTAGCGGTGGTCTGAATCCACGAAGTCCAATATCCTTTTTGACCAGCCGGAGAATGCTCAGCAACGTATGTGGCGGCCCCTCCATATTCGCCACCAAGTGCCAGACCTTGTAATAAGCGTAAAATTAAAACCAGTAAAGGAGCAAAAAAGCCAATTGATTCATAACTCGGAATGCAGCCTATCGCAAAAGTAGAGCCACCCATCAATAATAAAGTAGCCATAAAAGTATATTTACGACCAATAATATCGCCAAGCCTTCCGAAAAATAAAGCGCCAAACGGACGTACCACAAATCCGGCAGCAAAAGTTGCTAAAGTGGATAAAAATGCTGCAGTTGGATTATCACTCGGAAAAAATTTGGTTGAAATAACAACAGCTAAACTGCCAAAAATATAGAAATCATACCATTCAATCATTGTGCCCATAGAAGAGGCCGAAATTACTTTCCAGATACCTTTAGTAGAAGTTTTATCCATAAAACAGTTTTGTGTACTTAATAAAGATTAAAATATAAAAATATGATTTTACGAATATATAAGATAGTTTTTTATTTACATGATACTTTTTTAACAAAAATGATTGATTTATTGACTTTCTAAAATTTGAATTCTTGATTTTATTGGCAACAGTTCTATATTTGAGTAAGATTTTTATATTTTGATAAAAATGAAAGAAATTTTATTAGTGATTTTTTTTGTATTTTTTATTTCTTGCGGAAACAAAAAAAATATAATGACTGTTGAAAAAAAATGCAAAGCGGTGCCAGTGTCATCTGAAGAGGTACAGCGACAATATTTGCATTTTATAAGTGATTCTGATTTTTCTAAAAAGGAATTTGAAGATTTTAATAAAATAAAGAAAGGTGTTTTACTCTATCATTGGACGGAAGGACTTGGAAGTAATCAATTTTTAATAGTTGATTTTGATAAAGACTTTAATTTTTTTTATAAGTCGAAAAGTTTAACAAAAAAAGTAGATTTTGATTTAGAAGATAAAAAGAAGCTAAGTTTTATTTTGGAATCTTTAGAAAAAGGAAGTTATTATCAAAGTTGTGAGAGAGTTAATGGTCATTCCAATTTATATGTATTAATTATAAAGTGTAATAATGAGGTAAAAGTCCAATATTTTTCACCTTACACAAATCTTTATGAAATAGAGCCATCAGATGTTAATATGAATTCAATTCGGGAAGTTTTTGGAATGATAGAAAGTAACTATTATAAAAGTATTAGTTTAAATAAAAAATAGAAGTTTAAAAACAAACTTTGCGGTTAAATCCAAAAAGTATTAAAAATAAAAAACCCGAATATTTCTATTCGGGTTTCGTGGTACCTCCAGGGATCGAACCAGGGACACATGGATTTTCAGTCCATTGCTCTACCATCTGAGCTAAGGTACCGTGCTTGTTGCGGGTGCAAATATATAACCATTTTTGATTTGTGCAAAACATTTTTTTAAAAAAATCAATTTGTATCTTCGCAGAAGCAAAAAAGTAAATATGGTTTTAACTGTTGATGTTGGTAATACTCGAATCAAAGCGTCTGTTTTTGAGGGAAGTACTGCGCTGGAGAATTTTGTTTTTGAGAAAAATGAGCTTGAAAAAAATATTGAAAAAATTTTAATAAAATTTTCAAATTGCTCCGATTTGGTCGTTTCTTCAGTTGGAAAAATTGAAAAAGAGTCTTTTTTGGCTTTCGAAAATAGACTAAAAGTTCATTTTTTTACACATGAAGATGTTTTCCCATTCACAAATAAATATGCAACGCCAAAAACCTTAGGAATCGACCGAATGATTTTGGCATCCGGGGCTACGTTGCAATTTCCAAAACAAAATAGATTAGTTATCGATGCCGGAACTTGTATTACCTACGATTTTATCGACGAAAACGATAATTATCTGGGCGGAGCCATTTCGCCAGGGCTTAGGTTGAGATATGAATCCCTGCATCAATTCACGGCCAAACTGCCTTTGCTGACTTTTGAGGAGCCTGAAAATTATGTAGGAAACTCTACAAAACAAGCAATTCACTCAGGAGTTGTTAATGGGTTCGTCTATGAGATCGACGGTTTTATCGATGAATATCAGGCGGAGTTTTCAAATTTTATAATAATTTTAACGGGAGGTGATGCAGAATTTTTGGCTAAACGATTAAAAAATACCATATTTGCCAATTCAAATTTCTTACTAGAGAGTTTGAATCAAACTTTTCAATACAAAACCGACAATGATTAAAAAAATTATAATAAGCGCTTGTCTGCTTGTTTCATTCGTTTCATTTGCTCAGCAAGGTACGGCTTCACCCTATTCTTTTTACGGAATTGGAGATGCAAGATTCAAAGGTACACTTGAATATAGATCTATGGCTGGAGTTGCCGTTGAGCAGGATAGTATTCACTTGAATATTGATAACCCGGCGAGTTATGCTAGTTTGATTCAGACCACTTTTTCTGTTGGAGGTTCTTTTGGAACATCAACATTAAAAAACGATAATGAATCTTCAAAAGCACAAAGAGCAACTTTTGATTATTTGGCTTTAGGGATTCCAATGGGGAAATTTGGAGCTTCATTTGGTTTGGTTCCGTTATCTTCTGTAGGATATAAAATTTTAGATGATAATACAGCAGATCCTAATGCTGCAAGCGGACAGTTTGAAGGAAAAGGTGGTGTAAATAAAGTATATTTAGGTTTAGCTTATAAAATTAAACCAAATTGGAATATTGGTGCAGATGTACAATATAATTTTGGTAAAATTACAACATCGAGTATTGAAGGAATTACAGAAGTTGCAGATGTAACAACTGAAATGAATTTGTCTGAACTGTCTGGTGTTAATTTTAATATTGGAACAATGTATCAGACTAAAATAAACAAGAAGTTAGGGTTGTTTACAAGTTTAAACTACACTTTTGCAAGTACTTTAAATTCGACTAGTACAAGGGTTATTTCGGTTTATTCAGATCCGGATCCTATTATTTATGATGCAGTTGAAACAAAATTAAAATTACCAAACAAATTGACATTTGGTGCCGGTATTGGAGAAGCAAGAAAATGGCTTGTTGGTACTACTTTGGCATTTCAGGGTAATGGACAATATGCTAACTACTACAATGCAAGTGAAGATGTTCGTTATGGTAAGTATTCAAAATATGCCGTTGGAGGATACTGGATTCCTAATTATACTTCATTTAGCAATTACTTCAGCAGAATTACTTACAGAGCTGGTTTGAAATATGAAAAACTAGGTTTGATAATTAATAGTCAGTCTATCAACGATGTTGGAGTGACTTTAGGAGCTGGTTTTCCAATTACGGGATCTTTCTCAAATGTTAACTTAGGACTTGAATTTGGTAAAAAAGGTACAACATCAGCAGGTTTGATCCAGGAGAATTATATGAACTTTAGCGTAAGTTTCTCTTTCAACGACAGATGGTTTGTTAAGAGTAAATTCAACTAAGAACAGGATTTTATCTTTTATAAGCTCACTACAATTTACTACTTTTGGCAAATGAATTTACCAAAGAGATATATTATAAACGTTGTCACAGTTCTTGCTGTGACACTGTTTTTTGGATGCGAAAGTAATTTTAAAGAAGTTCAGAGAAGTAACTTTGCAGAATTTGTTCCGGGAAGTGATGCTGATACTGTTGATATAAAATACACAGATTCCGGGCGTATAACGGGAGTTCTAAAAAGTCCTAAAATGCTCGATTATTCTAATTTGGAATTTCCTTTTACAGATTTTCCAAAAGGTATTGATGTAACACTTTATGATAAAAAACAAAAGCGTACTTTTATAAGATCAAATTATGCGGTCTCTTATAAAGAAACCGGAATAATAGATTTACAGGGAAAAGTAAAAATTACATCAGAAGCAGGGCAGGTACTGGAAACGGAGCAGCTTTATTTTGATCAGAAAAATGAATGGTTCTACACCGAGAGAAAATTTAAACTTACCGATGCAAAAGGAGTTTCAAATGGACAAGGGGTAGATTTTAGTAAAGATTTTAAAGTGATTAATTCGCAGCGAATAAGCGGTGAAATTGAATCCGAAGAATAAAACACAGGTTATGGGTTATTTAAAATACACACAATACGTTTATATTGCATTTGCCGTTTTCTTTATTTATGACGGTGTAACAAAGCTGAATGAAAACAATGAAGGTTATCCTTTGAGTTTTGTAATTGCCGGAATGGCAGTTTTTATGTTTTTCTTTAGAAGAAGATTTGTTAAGAAATTTGACGATAAGAACAAAAAACAGTAAAAAATGGAAATTAGTATTATAATACTATGTTTAATACTATCAGCCTTTTTTTCGGGAATGGAAATAGCCTTTATTTCCTCCAATAAAATTTATCTTGAAATAGAGAAAAAGCAAGAAAATTTTCTCTCAAGAATCTTAACCAGACTTACCGGGAATCCTTCCAAGTTTATTGCTGCAATGCTAATTGGTAATAATGTAGCTTTGGTAGTATATGGTTTTTATATGGGAGATTTAATTCTAAACTGTTTAATAAATTTAGGATTTCATTTTTCCGATCTTACAAGCTTAATAATTCAAACCATCATTTCGACGTTTATTGTTTTGCTTACGGCGGAGTTTTTGCCAAAAGTCTTTTTTCAGATTTACGCCAATTCATTAATTAAGTTTTTTGCAATTCCGGCTTATCTGTTTTACCGTCTGTTCTATTATATTTCGACCTTTTTTATCTGGATTTCAGATTTTGTTTTGAGAAAATTTTTCAAAACAGAAGGAGATCAGGTGCAATTGTACTTTAGTAAAATAGAATTGGGTAATTATATTACAGAACAAATGAATTCTGTGGAAGATGACGATGAAGTAGATTCTGAAATTCAGATTTTTCAAAATGCTTTAGAGTTTTCAGGTGTAAAAGCGCGTGATATTATGACGCCACGTACAGAAATCGTTGATATTGATTTGTTCGAAAGTGTCACGGAGCTTAAAGAACTTTTTATTGAAACCGGTTATTCTAAAATTGTAGTAAGCCAAAATTCACTGGACGATATTGTGGGTTATGTACATTCATTTGATTTGTTTAAAAAGCCAAAAACGATAAAATCGGTTTTGATGACAGTTGAATTTGTTCCTGAAACCATTTTGATAAAAGATGCTTTAAGCTTACTAATCAAAAAAAGAAAAAACGTAGCAGTAGTTCTGGATGAATACGGAGGTACTTCGGGAATTATCACTATAGAAGATATTGTAGAAGAACTTTTTGGCGAGATTGAAGATGAACACGATTTAGATGAAGAATTAATTGAAGAAGAATTGGGCGATGGTAAATATTTGTTTTCTACTAGATTAGATGTTGAATATCTAAATGAAGAGTATAAACTGGCAATTCCGGAAGAAGATTCATATGGAACATTAGGAGGATTTATCGTCAACTTTACGAAGGAAATTCCGCAAAAAGGAGATAAAATTCTGATAGATAAGTACGAATTTGTGATCGAAGAGGCCACAGATAAGAAAATTGAATTGGTGAAAATGACTATAAAAGAGTGATTTTTTTTAATTATTAAAAAAATTGTTGAAAATAAAACGCTAGTTGTATTGTTATTAACTAGATAATTGTATTTTCGCAAACTGAATATAAAATTAACGATAATAAAAATGGCAGTTTTAGCAAAAATTAGACAGCGTTCCGCTTTATTGATAGGAGTTATTGCACTTGCATTATTTGCATTTATAATACAAGATCTAATCGGTAAAGGGACATTTAGTCAAAGTTCAAAAGATGTGGGAAGCATCGACGGAAAAGATATTTCATTTGAAGACTTTAGAGTTAAAGTTAGTAATGTTGAAAAAAGTGGGCAAGGAATTACTTCCACTGAAGCTGCAAACAGAGTTTGGGACCAAGAGGTTTCAATCGCATTATTATCAACTCAGTTTGATAAATTAGGATTGAGAGTTGGAGAAAAGCACTTGATGGAAGTTTTAAAAGCTGATCCAAATATTGGTAAAAATCCAATGTTCTTAAATGCAGCAGGTATGTTTGATGTAGTAAAATTTAAAGAATACTTCAAAACAAATCCTGAAGCGGCACAATATATTTCAAGTAAAGAGAAAGATGCAGAATTGAATGCAAAATTTCAAATTTACAACACATTGATTAAATCTGGACTTTACACAACTGCTAGTGAAGGAAAGTTGAAATATGAAATGGAAGCTAACAAAGTAAACTTTAGTTATGCTGCAGCTTTATATTCTTCTATTAAAGATAGTGATGTTAAAATTTCTGATTCTGATATTGTTGACTATATGAAGAAAAACGAGAAAAAATTCAAAGCGGATGAAACTCGTGAAATTCAATACGTTTTAGTAGAAGACAAAGCTTCAAAAGAAGATGAAGCTGAAATTAAAGCTAAAATCACAGGTTTATTAAACGGAAGTGTTGTTTACAATGCTAAAACTGGTAAAAACGATACTTTAGCTGGTTTTAAAAATGCTACTAACATTGCTGAGTTTGTAAACTCAAATTCTGATGTTCCTTACGATTCTACTTATGTTCCTAAAAATGCTTTACCAGCTGTTGATGCTGATAAATTATTCAGCTTACCTGCTGGAGCAATCTACGGGCCATATGTTTACGGAAGATATTATGCAATCTCTAAATCTTTAGGATTTAAAGCTGGTGTTAATGCAAAAGCAAGTCATATCTTAATTGCTTATGACGGATCTCAAACACCAAACGCAAAAGAAAAAAGAACTAAAGAAGAAGCTAAAGCTAAAGCTGAAGAAATTTTAGCACAAGTTCAGGCTAATCCGGATAGTTTCATGATGCTTGCTTTTACAAGCTCTGATGATTCATCTGCACAACAAGGTGGTGATTTAGGATATTTTGGTCAAGGCCAAATGGTAAAACCATTTAATGATTTTGTATTCAATAATGGAATTGGTAAAGTTGGATTGGTTGAAACTCCTTTCGGATTTCACATCATCAAAGTTACAGATAAACAAGACGGAATTCGTTTAGCTACAATTGCTCAAAAAATCGAGCCGTCTGAAGCTACTTCTGATAAAGTATTTACATTAGCAACTAAATTCGAAATGGCTGCGGCTGATAAGGATTTTGCTGCAACTGCTAAAGAATTAGGTTTAAAAGTAGCTGCTCCGGTAACTGCTAAAGCTATGGATGAAGCGTTTGGTCCTCTAGGAAATCAACGTAACATTGTAAGATGGGCATTTGATAAAGAAACAAATACTGGTGACGTTAAACGTTTTGAAATTGCAAACGTTGGACACGTAATCGCACAATACAAAAGCGAAAACAAATCAGGTTTAGTTTCTGTAAGTTTAGCTAGACCATATGTAGAGTCTATCTTGAAAAACAAGAAAAAAGCTGAAATGTTAAAAGCTAAATTAACTGGTTCAACTATCGAGGCTATGGCTAAGAGCGCTGGTGTAGCAGTTCAACAAGCTACAAACGTTACTTTAGATAATCCTGTATTACCTGGTGGAGTTGGTCAAGAGCCAAAAGTAGTTGGAAATGCATTTGCATTGGCTGCTAATAAAGTTTCTGCTCCAATTGAAGGAAACACTGGAGTATATGTTGTAAAAAACATCAGTACTGTAAAAGCTCCTGCTCTTGCTAATCATGCAGAGTATGTTGCGAAAGTAAAAGCACAAAGTTCATCTGATACAAGCAGAATCTTGCCAGCTTTGAAAAGCAATGCTAAAATTGAAGATAACAGATTGCAATTTAATTACTAGTTTTTAGTAAAATAAATAAGGTTTAAAAGCCCGAAGATTCAATCGAATCTTCGGGCTTTTCAGTTTTAGTAAAACACTTAACTTGTTTTGTAATAAATAGTTGACAATTTTTTCTTAATTATATAGGAATAATAGAAATTTAATCATAACATATTTGTGTTATTAAAATTATTACTGTTAATTTGCTGAAATTTTTATTTAAACAGAATAAAATTAGTTTAATGTTTGTTTTTAAAATTGGGGAATTAAAAAATGAATAAGTACTTAAATAATCCGTTGGTTAATGTTTTTTCTTAGTTTGTTTCGCAGAAAGCCGCGAGTGTATACTAAAATAGAAAATCATATTTACGGAATCATCATCGAGCTTTTAAAAGTTAGCAGTACCGACATCAATGTTGATGAGTTGGGAGGGAAGTACTATTTAAGTAACGAAGAGCAGCACTTTAAAGTGACAATACTAAGCAACGATTATGTTATCAGGCTTACGAATACTCGTGATTCTGTTGCTGAAAAATATGATAAAGTATTTGTTGAAGATGTTTTGAAAGCGGTAAAAGAAGAAAAACACCGTAGAATGGAACTGGTATATGATTCTATCAATAATAGTATAGAAAAAATGGCCGAACGTCTACACAACACACTTATCGAATCTAATGAATTAGAAAGTCAAAAAGTCCGGCGCCTTGAGTCTAAACAAATTGGATAAGAGTTTTTGCTGATTTACACTTTAATAAAAATCAGATATTCGGGAAATGATAATTATTCCTTTAAGATCATTTCGTCATAAGTCAGGATTGTGCCGTATCCTTTCGATTCAAAATAAGCTCTAGGGTTTTCTTTAGAGACCACCATTACAAAATCTCCACCCCATGCACCCAGACTTTTAATTGCCCCGTTAAAATCTGAAAAAGCACGCTCTTTTATCGTATCAAGTTCAAGAATTTTACTCAGGTGAACTTCATGTTTTTCAACTGCTCTGGCAAATTCACTCAAAGTTTTTGCATTTAAAATTGCCTCAGTAATCTTGTTGTTTTCAACAATACTTTTGATTAAGTTTTGATCTTTATGATTGTTGTACGCATGAATTGCTGCTTTGCTATTTTGCTTCTTATTAAGATATACAAAGAATATATTTTCTGTAAAGTCAGGATAAAAAGAAACAGGAGTCACACTATTGTTTTCTATTTTGTAGATAATTGGTGTGTCGTTTTGTGCGCAGGCAATATCGTAACCGCTTCCTCCAAAACTATTTTTCAGTAATGTAAAAGCATTAATTTTAGTCCATTGTGCGATATTATTAATCAAAGTCGAGGACGTTCCCAATCCCCAATTTCTTGGAAAAGTAAGGTTGGTTTGAATTTTATATCCCTGAGATTGATTAATAAAATCGGGATTAAGAACATAAGCCTTATGTAAAATATTGATGAGAGTCGATTTTACAGTTTCTATTTCTGGATTTGTATTATTTATTATTTCATCAAACGAAATGGTGTTCTCAAACCAAAGTTGTTGGTCATAATCGTAACTTTTCCATTCAATGATTTTATCGATTCCATCTTCAACAATTAAATTTTGTCCAAATTTGGTTGGTAATGCAAAAGCATCTGCGCCATCTAAGACTAAATATTCTCCAGAGATAAATAATTTTCCGTTACTGTAAAAAGTTGTTGACATAAGTGTTCTTTAGTCCTTAGGACAAATAGTGTATTTTAAATGTAAGCGTTTCTTACTTTCTTAAACTTTCAATAAATTCTACAACTGCGCTATGAGAAACAGCAGTTTTCTTGAAATGTGCTTTAATCAAATGACGTTCTTCGTCTGTAGCTTCAAACTGATTAATGATGTTGTTTAAGTGCATTTTCATGTGACCTTCCTGAATTCCTGTTGTTGTTAAAGAGCGTAATGCAGCAAAATTTTGAGCAAGACCAGCTACTGCAACAATTTCCATTAATTCTTTTGCAGAAGGCTTTTCAAGCATTTCAAGGCAAAGTTTTACCAAAGGATGTAAAGAGGTTAATCCGCCAACCGTTCCTAAAGCCAGAGGGATTTCAAGCCAAAAAGTAAAGATTCCGTTTTCTATTTTTGCATGAGACAAACTCGAATATTGTCCGTTTTTTGATGCGTAAGCGTGGATTCCAGCTTCAATAGCTCTAAAATCGTTTCCTGTTGCCAAAATTACAGCATCAACACCGTTCATGATTCCTTTGTTGTGTGTAACGGCTCTAAAAGGCTCTATTTCGGCAATCTGGACTGCCTGAACAAAACGCTCGGCAAATTCCTGAGGATTTGAAATATGTTTTTCAGTTAAGTCTTCAACAGGACAAGAAACTTCGGCTCTAACGATGCAATTTGGGACATAATTAGATAATATACTCATTATAACCGTAATTTTTTCATCTTCTCCAAATAATTCAGACTGTTGAAATTCTTCTTTTAAAGTGGTTGCAAATTGTTCTAAGCAAGAGTTAATGAAATTGGCGCCCATACTATCTTTTGTTTCAAAAGAAGCATGAAGCTGAAAATAATTCTCAAGTAAATTTCTTTTATCTCTTAGTTGAATATCCAATATACCACCACCGCGTTGTTGCATATTCTTGGTGATACTTTGTGTTTCAGAGAAAAATTTTGGTTTTATGGTATTAAAAAACGATTGTAGTTTTTCGGCATCGCCATTAAAAGTAAAATGAACCTGGCCAATTTTTTCAGTATTGATTACTGTAGCTTTAAAACCGCCTCTTGTTGCCCAATATTTAGCAGATTTTGAAGCTGCAGCGACAACAGAACTTTCTTCGATTGCCATCGGAATTGTTTTGTATTTTCCGTTGATCAGAAAGTTAGGAGCAACTCCAAGGGGGATATAGAGGTTTGTGATCGTATTTTCGATGAATTCATCATGCAGTTGTTGGAGCTTTTCGTCTGAATTCCAGTAATTTCTTATAATAGTTAGTGCTTCTTCTGGAGTAGAAAAGTATTCGTTGGCAATCCAATTAATTTTTTCTTTTTTGGATAATTTAGAAAATCCGGCAACAGCGTTGTTCATTCTCAGTATATTAAATAATAATGTTGCTGCAAAGATACTATTTTAAGAGTTTTCATTGCAATGTATTTGAAAGAGGAAAATACGCAATCGTTATTTTTTTTAACATTTAACACTTATAATGTGTATTATGTTTATTTTTTTTACTAAAATTGGGCTCTTTTTTAAAATTAAATAATTCTAATGAATACAAGTAAAATTACTGTAATGCTTTTGTTATTTGTTTCGACTGTTTTTGGTCAACAAAAAATTACTGTTGAAAGCATTTATAGCGGTGCATTCAAGGCAAAAGGAATGGACGAATTGCAATCTTTAAAAAATACTGATCAATACACGGTTTTAAATGTAGACCAGTCAACAAGGAGCATGCAGATTGATTTATACGACTTTGCAACTTTAAAAAAGGTATCTAACTTAGTTGATTCAAAAAATCACAAAGAACTTGCCGGCGGAATTGACAGTTATATCTTCGATGCTTCAGAAAAAAAGATTTTAATTGCTTCTCATACCAATAAAATATTCCGTCATTCATTTACTGCCGATTATTTTTTATACGATATCGCTTCAAAATCACTAACAAAACTTTTTGATTTTCAAATTCAGGAGCCAACTTTCTCACCAGACGGAACTAAAATCGCTTATGCAAGAGAAAATAATCTTTATGTATATGATTTAGCCTCAAAAAAATCTACTGCCGTTACAACTGACGGAAAGAAAAATGCTGTTATTAATGGTATTACGGATTGGGTTTATGAAGAAGAATTTGCTTTTGTGCGGGCTTTTGACTGGAGTGCAGACAGCAAAAAATTAGCTTACATCCGTTTTGATGAAAGCGCTGTTCCTGAGTTTTCTATGTCAATGTTTCATAAAGATTTATACCCAACAATTGAAACTTTTAAATATCCAAAAGCAGGAGAAAAGAATTCAGTAGTTTCTTTACATGTATATGATGCAGTTGGAAATAGTACTAAAAAAGTTGATTTAGGTAATTATAATGACTTTTATATTGCAAGATTAAAATGGACAAATGATGCTAATGTATTGTCTGCTCAGGTTTTAAACCGCCACCAGGACAATCTTGATTTATTATTTGTTGACGGAACAACTGCGGCAGCAAAAGTTATTTTGAATGAAAAAGATAAAGCTTACGTTGATATTACTGATAATTTGACTTTCTTAAAAGATAACAGTTTTATCTGGACAAGCGAAAAAGACGGTTTTAATCATATTTATGTTTATGATAAAACAGGAAAACTTAAAAATCAGGTTACAAAAGGTAACTGGGAAGTGGTTTCATACTACGGTTTAGACGAAAAAACAAAAACTATTTTCTATCAGTCTACAGAAAATGGTTCTATCAACAGAGATATTTACAGAATTGGTTTAGACGGAAAAAACAAAGTACGTTTAACTTCAAAAGTTGGAACAAGTACAGCTACTTTTAGCCCAAATTTCCAATACTTCATTAATACTTTTTCAAGTAATTTACAGCCTACAACTTATACTTTAAACGAGGCTAAAACAGGAAAAGAAATCCAGGTTATCGAAAACAATCAGGCTCTTGCTGATAAATTGAAAGCATATAATCTTCCTGCAAAAGAATTCATCGTATTAAAAACAGCGAAAGGAAACGAACTTAATGCATGGATTTTAAAACCAAAAGATTTTGATCCTTCAAAAAAATATCCGGTTTTCATGTACCAATATTCTGGTCCGGGATCACAACAAGTAAACAATGATTGGAACAATAGTGATGATTATTGGTTTTTATCTCTTACACAACAAGGTTATATTGTAGCTTGTGTTGATGGTAGAGGAACAGGTTTTAAAGGTGCTGATTTCAAAAAAGTAACTCAGAAAGAATTAGGGAAATACGAAGTAGAAGATCAGATTGACGCTGCAAAAGTAATTGGAGGATATTCTTATGTTGATGCTTCAAGAATTGGAATCTTCGGATGGAGTTATGGTGGTTTTATGGCCTCTAACTGTATCTTTCAAGGAAATGACGTATTCAAAATGGCAATCGCTGTTGCTCCGGTAACAAACTGGAGATTTTATGACAGTGTTTATACAGAGCGATACATGCAGACTCCTCAGGAAAATGCAAGCGGATACGATCAGAACTCTCCAATAAATCATGTTGATAAATTAAAAGGTAAGTTTTTATTAATTCACGGTTCTGGTGATGATAACGTTCATGTTCAGAATTCAATGCAAATGATGGAAGCTTTAATTCAGGCAAATAAACAATTCGATTCTCAAATTTATCCAGATAAAAACCACGGTATTTATGGCGGAAAAACAAGAATTCAGTTGTATAACAAAATGACTAATTTTATCAAAGAAAATTTATAATCTAAATCAATTAACCTTAATATAATAATGAATAATATGGGAGAAACTCAAGTAAAAACTGCGCATCCAAAAGGACTTTGGGTATTATTTGGAACGGAGATGTGGGAGCGATTCAATTTTTATGGAATGCGAGCTTTGTTGACTTTATTTCTTGTGAACTCATTATTAATGAAGGAAGAAGAAGCTTCCTTAATTTATGGAGGTTTTCTTGGACTTTGTTATTTAACTCCTATGTTAGGAGGTTTTGTTGCCGACCGTTTTTTAGGAAACAGAAATTGTATCCTTTTAGGTGGATTGCTTATGGCAATTGGACAAATGTTGTTGTTTACCAGCGGAAGCGTTTTTGAATCTAATTTAGGATTGGCTAAAGCCATTATGTATTCTGCATTAGGAGTTATCGTTTTTGGTAACGGATTCTTTAAACCAAACATTTCAAGTATGGTTGGAAGTTTGTATCCTAAACAGGAAAAAACAAAATTAGATAGTGCTTTTACTATTTTCTATATGGGAATTAACATCGGAGCTTTTTTAGGTCAGTCTATTTGTCCTTTATTAGGAGATGTTAAAGATGCTGGCGGAATTAGAGATATTCATGCTTTTAGATGGGGATTCCTTGCGGCTTCTGTTGCAATGCTTTTAGGAACTGTTCTTTTTTACTTCTTGAAAAATAAATATGTAGTTTCTCCAGAAGGAAAACCATTAGGGGGTTTGCCTTCTAAAAATGATGCTTCAGATTTTGAAGAAGGAGAAGCACAAAAAGCTAATTTTTCTAATAAAGCTTTATTGATTGCCGGATTAGCATTTATTGGTTTAGGATTCTTTTTTCATTACGTAGTAGGTCAGAATTTAATTTATACTTTGATTTATTCTAGTGGATTATCATTGGCGGGATTAATTATTTCGGATACTTCTTTGACTAAAATTGAAAGAGACAGAATTATAGTTATTTATATTGTTTCGTTCTTTATTATTTTCTTCTGGGCTGCTTTTGAGCAAGCGGGTTCATCTTTGACTTTTATTGCAGATAACCAAACAGACAGAAACTTCTTTGGATGGCAAATGCCTCCATCAATGGTTCAGATTTTTAACGGACTATTTGTTGTTGTTTTAGCAGTTCCATTTAGTATTTTATGGGATACTTTACGAGCTAAAGGAAAAGAACCAATTTCTCCTGTAAAACTGGCTGTTGGTTTAGTAGTGATCTCATTAAGTTTCTTTATGATTGCAACTCAGGTTTCTTATATCGGAACTTCTGGTTTGCTTTTAGTTAAGTGGCTTATCTTGTTATATTTCTTAAATACATGTGCTGAGTTATGTTTGTCTCCAATCGGATTGTCATTGGTTGGTAAATTATCTCCAAAACGTTTCGCTTCATTATTGTACGGAGTATTCTTTTTGTCAAATGCATCAGGTTATGCTTTAGGAGGGACTTTAGGATCTATCTTGCCTGCTACAGGAGATAAATTTGCAAAAGCAAAAGAATTAGGAATCGATCTTCAGGCTGTTTTAGATAAAAAAATAACACCAACTGCAGAGCAATTGGCACTTTTAGAAAAACATCAGATTAGTGATGCAAACCACTTTTTTGCAGGATTCGAAATTCATAATCTATATGAGTTTTTCATGGTGTTTGTGGTGCTTACAGGTATCGCAGCAATTATATTATTTGCTTTGACTCCATTTTTGAAAAAAATGATGCACGGTGTTAGATAATATAATCGGATAGAATAAAAAAATATAAAACATCATCTTTTGGTTTTTACCGAAAGATGATGTTTTGTATAAATCTACTTTAAAAAAGAAAGTTTATAATGGAACAAAATTTAAGTTTAGAAGAAATTCAAAATTTTGAAGGTAAATACCCGAAGCAATTGTGGTATTTGTTTTTAGTTGAAATGTGGGAGCGTTTTTGTTTCTACGGAATGCGTGGGGTTTTGGCATTTTTCATGGTAGATCAATTGGGTTTACTTGAAGGAAAAGCGAATCTTCAATACGGTGCAATTCAGGCATTTGTTTATGCGTTTACTTTTATTGGTGGAATTTTTGCTGATAAAATACTTGGATTTAAAAAGTCATTACTTTTCGGAGGAATTGTAATGATTTTAGGAAACTTGCTTATCGCCGCATCTCCACATGATTTCTTTTATTATGGAATTACGCTTTCAATTATAGGAACTGGATTTTTTAAACCAAACGTTTCTTCCATGGTAGGTGAATTGTACCATGAAAACGACGGAAGAAGAGATGCTGGTTACGGATTGTTTTATGCCGGAATTAATATTGGAGGAATGCTTGGTGGTGCGATTCCGATTTATTTAGGAAAAAATTATTCATGGAGTTTGTGTTTTCTTTCTTCAGCGATTGTAATGATTATCGGAGTGGTGACCTTTCTTTTAACTAAAAAATATTTAGCGCCAATAGGAAATTCGCCTTTGGAAAATGAAACACCATCAAAAAGAAAATCTTATGAAATTGCGGTTTATGTAGGATCATTGTTAGTTATTCCTCTTATATACATAATGGTGATCAATTCTGATTATACAGACTATTTTATGTACACAATCGGAACTATTGCTATTGGTTATTTCTTATATGAATTATTGAGAATTAAAGACAGAAATCAGCAATACAAGTTACTGGCGGCATTTATATTTATTTTTGGATATTTTATGTTTATGGCTATTTCTGAGCAATCAGGAGGATCACTTTCTTTGTTTGCAAAAGATAATTTAACAAACAAATTATTGTTTTTCAACATTGATCCAAATGTGGTTAACAATAGTATAAATTCAATGTACGTTATTATTTTTAGTCCACTTGTTGGTTTACTTTGGATATTTATGTACAAAAGAAAAATTGAACCAAATACGGTAATTAAATTTGGACTTTCATTTGTTTTATTAGCAGCTGGATTTTTCATTTTTTATAGTGCAAGATTTTTTGTTAATCCGGAAGGATTGAGTTCATTAAATGTTTTTGCATTAGGATATTTAGTTTACACACTTGGGGAATTATGTATTGGACCAATTGGTATGTCGGTAATTACAAAACTTTCGCCTAAACGTCTTTTTGGAATGATGATGGGGCTTTGGTTTTTGTCTAGTGCTTTTGGACAATTAGCTGCAGGAAAACTAGGATCTGAAATGTCAAATGCTAATACAGGTACAACTTTGATGTCAAAGCTTATTGCTTATACTGATGGGTATTATGATTTGGCTGTTTATTCTCTTGTTGCAGGTGTAGTTTTAATTATTACGACTCCTTTGATTAAAAAATTAATGCAGGAAGTTAAATAGATCAATTTTGTGACTCTTTTTTATTTAAATTTGTGGTAAATAAAAACAGTATGAAAAGAATATTTCTAGTAGCGTTATTTTTTGTTGGAGCTCTTGTAACACAGGCTCAGGACAAAGAACTGAAATGGTATACAGATGTAAGGGAAGCTATTACGGTGAGTAATAATGTGCATAAACCATTACTGATGTTTTTTACCGGAAGTGACTGGTGTGGATGGTGTATTCGTTTACAAAATGAAGTTTTGAAAACACCTGAATTTAAAAAATGGGCTACTGATAATGTTATTTTAGTTGAATTGGATTATCCAAGAAGAACAGCGCAGTCCCCGGAATTGAAAAATCAGAATAACGAATTGCAGCAAGCTTTCGGAATTCAGGGTTTTCCAACGGTTTATTTTACAAGTGCAGAATCTAAAGACGGAAAAGTTAATTTTAAAGGCCTTGGTCAGACTGGTTATGTTGCAGGCGGACCAACAGCTTGGCTAACAGTTGCGGACGGAATTATCAATCCTCCAAAGAAGTCTTAAGAATAAAATATAAAATTAAAAAAGCTCCTTGCGCATATTGTGCAAGGAGCTTTTTTTTATGCTTTAGTAAGAAAAAGTTTTCTTTAATTTGGGTAAATTATGTATTTGATATTTTAATGTTTGAAAAAAAACATATTATGTATTTTTTGTATTAATAAAAATTGGATAATTAAAATATAATGTTAATTTCGTCTTGCTATTCTAACCAAAACCAATATAGTATGACTAAAAAATTACTTATCCTACTGTTCTTTTTTGGTTCATTTTTTATGAAGGCACAGAATTTAGTTTGGAGAACAAACATGACTGATGCAATTGCAATAAGCAATGAACAAAGAAGACCAATGTTAATTTTATTCACTGCCTCAGGTGTACCAGAAAATCTTCAGAATGAAATATTTAAAACCCCGGATTTTGCCGTGTGGTCACGTGATAATGTTATTCTGGTAAAACTGGATTTATCTGATAGCTCTGCTTCAGACAGTGATAAAGAACAAAACATCAAACTTAAAAATGCCTTTGGAGTTGAAGAACTTCCGGAAGTTTGTTTTGCTAGTGCTTCCATCAGAAAAAGCAAAACGACTTTTAGTGCTTTAGGAAAATTATCCTATAAGCCAGGAGGAGCAAAGGCGTGGATTGCAGAATCAAATGCAATTTTGCATCCAAGTGAATGAAAACTGTTGAATTAGATTATATTAATTTAATTTGTAGAATCCCTTTTCGGCTGTGGCATGAAAAGGGATATTTTTTTTGATGCAGGTTGCTTTCCAAGTTTTCTGAATTTTATATGAATTTGATGCATCGGCAATTACAATTTTTGGATGTATTTCTTTCAGTACGCGTTCTAAGTTTACTTTTGGATTTTGAATTAAGAGTAAAATATCCGGCTGAATTTTAGAGTTGTAAATTCCGCTACTATCAATTATGAAAACCTTTTTGCCTTTATAAAAAAGTAGGTTACGCATTTTATTTGCCGCTTCTAGTTGCCCATAATTTCCAACTATATAATTGTTTAAAGTATAGTCTTTTGATCCGTTCAGGATAAGCGTATCAGTAGAAAAGATTCTAATTTTTTTGCCTGCCTTTTCGCTGATAAGTGTTTTTCCTTTTGTATTGTAGACAATTAGTTCTTGCTGGTTTTCTATTTCTTTCTTAGTGACGATAAAAGAAAATTGCATTAAAATTATTGTTATTAAGACAAAGGTAAGTTTGTTGAAGTTTGGTTTTAGAAACCAGATTATTGTTGAGAAGATGAAGAAGTAAAATGTTACGAGATAATAAAAATTAAAACTGATGTCAAGTATAACAAAGGATTCAAAAGAAGCTACCCAATGGATGATTTCGTTTAAGAAATAAATGCTTTTTTCAAAAATAAAAACTAAAAAATCTGGAGGCGAAGTAAAAACGGCAAAAATCATAACGATAATTCCGGCTATCATTATGAATGATAAAACGGGTATTATGGCAATATTAGTCACAAAGAAAAGTCCTGGAAACTGATGAAAATAATACAAACATAAGGGGAATGCGCCAATTTGTGCCGCAAAAGAAACAGTTAGTGCATCCCAAATATAAACGAGAAACTTGCTTTTTGGAGACCAGATCTTTTTTAATAAAGGTTGCAGCCAGATAATAAAAAATAAGGCGATATAACTTAATTGAAATCCAACATCAAACAGGAAGTAAGGTTCGAATAACAATATTAGAAATAGAGAAACAAGTAAAGTGTGATAAATGTTTCCGCTTCTTCTAAGATGATTTCCTGTAGCGACAAACGAAAACATTACAACAGAACGCAATACAGATGGAGACAAGCCTGAAATAACGGCAAAGGCTCCTAATGAGATCAAAACACTAAAGAGTTTTATAAAAGATCCTTTCCGGGTGTTTGGAATTGGTTTTAAAATAAAATTAATAAACAGCATTATAAAACCAACATGCAAACCCGATACAGATAAAATATGCGTTGCGCCTGAATATTGATAATCCTGAATAATTTCTGGCAAGATTTCCTGTTGCTGTCCCAGAATTAGGGCAAGTGCAACATTCATTTCGGCAGCATTAAAATGTGCTTTTTGCAGGTTTCTGATAATACGTCTATGTAGACATCCGGAATAGTACCAAATATCTTTTTTCAGTTTTTTATTAATGCTTATTTCTGATTTATTTACAAATATCTGGGCAAATATTTGTCTGTCGGCTAAGTATTTACTGTAATTAAATTGGTTTGGGTTTTTATTTGAGGGATTGTGCTGCAAAGTTGTTTTTGTCTTAATAATGTTTCCAATTATAATTGGTTTTAAACTGTCTTTAGCAATGTTTACAATAATCTTTCCATGATATTTTTCATTGTTAATTTGGCTTATTAATGCAGTATACCGATCGTTATACGAATTGCTTTTTAGTTTTTCGCGTATCGTAAATGTGATATATTGAGGAGCTTTGAAAGCTTTGCTACAATGTACATAATTAGATTTTTGAAGCGAATCGGTGTGAAATAATAATGCTAATACACCCAGAAAAAAAGAGGTGTAATAAGTACTAACTCCAAAAAATGGAATTATTTTATTATGTTTTTTTGCTAGAAAACAGCAAATTGAAAAAAGAATTGCTCCTAATGAAAAAGCAACTAATGAAGGAAAAAGTGATGGCGTTACATAATAAGCCATTATTATGCCTGCAAGAAACCAAATTGTAATTTTAGCCAAAGGAAAATCTAATACTTTCATGTTCTAAAAGTATTAAAATTTTGTAAGAAAAAAGAATCAAAAATGTTTATTCGATAATTCTGTTAATCTGCGCAAATGAGTTTTGATAATAAGGTTCTTTGGTAGAGGAGATAATGACACCTTTTGAAGTAGATGAATGCACAAATTTGATTTCATTTGAACTTACTTCTGTAATAAGTCCGACATGATTAATTTGCTTGCTTTTGTTGGTTTTAAAAAATATCAAATCTCCTTTTTGAGCGTCCTTCGTCGGAATTACAACTCCAATTTTCGCTTGTTCAAATGAACTTCGGGGTAATTTTATATTTTCTGATTCAAAAGTGGTATAGACTAATCCTGAACAATCGTAACCGCTTTTTGTTGTACCGCCAGCTTTATAACGAACACCGATATTATCGGTTGCTGTTTCAATTAAATGATTGACAACATATTTGTTTTCCCGTTTAGATTCCTTCTTGTTTGTTACAGCCGAAGTCGACTTGCAAGAAGCAAAAAAGAGGATAAAAAACAGTAAAGCGATTATTCTTTTCAAAATCAAAAAATTAAGCTTGTTTTAAATCGTCTACAATAAGTTTTGCTGTCTTTTTGCTGGCGCCAACTCCGCCCAGTTTTTGTTCCAGAATATCGTAATTCTTCAATAGTTTTTCGCGATAAGCCGGCTCTAATAATTTTTGAAGTTCTTCTTTAATGCGTTTTGTGTTGCAATCATTTTGAATCAGTTCCGTTACAACTTCCTGATCCATAATTAAATTAACAAGTGAAATGTATTTAAGCGTAATAATGCGTTTTGCAATTTGGTATGAAATTGAACTTCCTTTATAGCAAACTACTTCGGGAACTTTAAAAAGTGCCGTTTCTAAAGTTGCAGTTCCTGAAGTTACCAAAGCTGCGGTTGAAGAACGCAATAAATCATAGGTTTTATTGGAAACAAATGCGATATTTTGGTTTTTTATAAACTGCTGATAGAATTCATAATCCTGACTTGGCGCACCTGCGATTACAAATTCGTAATCCTGAAAATCATCAACAACGCTAAGCATTACACTTAACATTTTTATTATTTCCTGTTTACGGCTTCCAGGTAAAAGTGCAATAATTGGTTTATCTCCCAATTTATTTTCTTCTCTAAAAACAGCTTCGTTAAAAGGAGGCTGATTCTGAATGGCATCAATTAAAGGGTGTCCAACAAAATCTACAGGAAAACCATGTTTGTCTTCGTAGAAACCTTTTTCAAAAGGAAGAATAACAAACATTTTATCTACATCATGTTTTATAGCATTGATTCTGTTTTCTTTCCAGGCCCAAATTTGTGGAGAAATATAATAATGAGTCTTATAGTTTAATTCTTTAGCCCACTTCGCAATACGCATATTGAAGCCGGGATAATCAATAAAAATTAAAACATCGGGTTTGAATTCAGAAATATCTTTTTTGCAAATTTTAATGTTATTCAAAATGGTTTTTAAGTTGAAAAGAACTTCAACAAATCCCATAAAAGCCAATTCACGATAGTGTTTTACCAACGTTCCGCCAGCTTTCTGCATTAAATCACCACCCCAAAATCGAATCTCAGCCTGAGGATCTTCTTCGTATAAAGCTTTCATTAAATTAGAACCATGCAAATCTCCGGAAGCTTCTCCAGCTATGATGTAATATTTCATATTGATTTTTTTGAAAGTGTGTTACAATTATGGAACACGATATTTTTTTTGCAGAACAAAGATAAGATTTAAATAAATAAAGTCGAAATCGCGAGAACGATCACAGCAAAAACAACTCCTCTTGCCATTATTTCTTTGTTTCTTTTCAGCAGAAACAAAAACAGAATTAAATCCAAAACAGTTCCCAGTGTAATGACTTTACCCAGATACCCATATTGTTTTATGGTTTGAATTCCATTTGAAAGGTCAAACGAAGTAAATAGTTTAATAAAAAGATAACTCCCGATAAGAGAAGTGATAATTCCGATTATAAAACCAATAAGCAGGTCTAATTTATTCATTTAATTTCCAGGTATTAAGTTGCTGCATTGAATGATGAGCGGTTAAATCAAATTGAACAGGAACAACAGAAATATATCCATTTTCCAAAGCCCATTCGTCTGTGTCTTCGCCTTTGTCTTCATTTGTGAATTTTCCGGTAAGCCAGTAATAGTCTTTCCCGAAAGGAGTTTGTCTTTTGTCAAATTTTTGAGCATAGTAAGCTTTCGCCTGACGACAAATTTTTATTCCTTTTATTTCGTTTTCTTTCAGTTTCGGAAAATTTACATTTAGAACGACACCAGCAGGTAATTTATTGGCAAGAGTTTCTAAAGTAATTTTTTTGACGAAAGATTTTACAGGTTCAAAATCGGCATTCCAGTCAAAATCTAACAAAGAGAAACCAATTGCCTGAATTCCTTCTATTCCGGCTTCAACAGCTGCACTCATTGTTCCTGAATAAATTACATTAATTGAAGAATTTGAACCATGATTTATTCCTGAAACACAAAGGTCTGGTTTGCGTTTTAAAATCTCGTTTACTGCCAGTTTTACACAATCAACAGGAGTTCCGGAACAACTGTATTCGGTAATAGTGTCATCTTCTTTTGAGATTTTATCAAGAAATAAAGTGTTATTTATGGTTATGGCATGCCCCATGGCACTTTGAGGTTTGTCCGGAGCGACAACGACAACTTCACCAATAGTCTCCATTACACTTATTAAAGCTCTGATTCCCGGTGCCAGAATTCCGTCGTCATTTGTTACTAATATTAGTGGTTTTTCATCTTTCATGTTGTCAGTTCTGTTTTTTTATTGTCAAAATTAAGCCTTGTTTTGGCAAATGTAGTGACAGATTTTGGTAGAATACTAACAAATAAATAAAAATTGTAAACTAAATCTTAGAACACTTTTGAGCGCCAAACTATTTTATATCTTTAACAAAAAATTATAGTGAGCTTGGCTTTGTTGGCACAGTTTTTACCGTAACTTAGATTAAAAAATTTGATGAATGCTATTATTAAGTTTATGAAAAGAAATTATAAAATACTTATAGCCGTACTATGCTTGTCAGTTACCTTGTTTGCATTTAAGATAAATGCAGATAAGTCTCAAGATCCGGATCCAAACAGAGATAAAACACTTTTAGAATTACTTGCGTTTGTTATTGAAAAAGGACATTATCATCCTGCTGAAATAAATGATGAGTTTTCTAAAGGAATTTTTAAAGATTATGTAGATGCGCTTGATCCATCCAAGCGATTTTTTCTACAGTCTGATATTGATGAATTCAAGCAGTATGAATTACAGCTTGATGATCAGTTTTTAAACAAAGACTTAACGTTTTTTAATCTTACTTATACCAGATTGATGAAACGTATGGAAGAAAGTAAAAAGCGCTATAAAACGATTTTAGCTCAGCCATTCAACTATACAGTTGATGAGACTTTTAATGCTGATTACGATAAACTTCCGTATGCTAAAAATGCAGTTGAGATCAACGAAAGATGGAGAAAACAAATCAAATTGTCTACTCTTTCTTCATTGGTTACAAAACAAAAATTAGAAGAAGATAAAAAGAAAACAGATCCTGCATACAAGGAAAAATCTTTTGAAACATTAGAGAAAGAAACACGCGAAAGTTCTTTAAAATCTTTAGATGACAACTTTAGTCTGATAAAAGATTTGAATAAAGAAGATTGGTTTTCTGTTTATGTTAACTCAATCATGACTCGTTTTGATCCGCACACAAGTTATTTTGCTCCGGAAGAAAAAGATCGTTTTGATGTTAATATTAGTGGTAAACTGGAAGGTATTGGTGCAAGATTGACTAAGAAAAATGATTTTACTCAAATTGATGAATTAATCTCAGGCGGACCAGCTTGGAAAGGGAAACAACTTGAGGCAGGTGATTTAATTTTGAAAGTAGCACAAGGAAACGAAGAACCAGTTGATGTGGTTGGAATGCGTCTTGATGATGTTGTGAAAAAAATTAAAGGTCACAAAGGAACAGAAGTAAAACTTACGGTTAAAAAAGTTGACGGAAGTATAAAAGTTATTTCAATTATCCGAGATGTAGTTGAAATTGAAGAAACGTATGCAAAATCAAGCGTTGTTGAAAGAAACGGATTGAAATACGGGGTAATTTATTTACCTAAATTCTATATTGATTTTGAAAATAAAGATGGCCGTGACGCCGGAAAAGATATTGCTCTTGAAGTTGAAAGACTGAAAAAAGAGGATATCAATGGTATCGTACTTGACGTTCGTGATGATGGTGGTGGATCTTTGTCTACAGTTGTTGATATTGCCGGATTATTTATTCAGGAAGGACCAATCGTTCAGGTGAAATCTGCCGGAATGAAAAAAGAGGTTTTATACGATAAAGACAAAAAAATAGAGTGGGACGGACCATTAGTAATTATGGTTAATAGTTTCTCTGCTTCGGCTTCAGAAATTTTGGCCGCTGCAATTCAGGATTACAAACGTGGAGTAATCATTGGTAGTAAACAAACTTATGGGAAAGGAACTGTACAAACCGTATTAGACTTAAATCAGTTTGTTAGAAATGCAAATTATGGTGATCTTGGAGCATTGAAAATTACAGGACAAAAATTTTATAGAATCAACGGAGGTTCAACGCAGTTAGAAGGTGTTCATAGTGATGTGGTGATGCCAGATCGTTATGCATATTTGAAAATGGGTGAGCGAGATATTGATAATGCAATGCCATGGGATAAAATTGATCCGGCTGATTATAGTACGTGGACATCTAATGAAAAATTTGCTCAGGCAATTAATAACAGTAAAAACAGAATTGCAAACAACGATCAGTTTAAATTGATTGAAGATAATGCAAAATGGATCGATGTTAAAAACAAAGAAAATACTTATAGCTTAAATATTAAAAACTTTAAAGCGACTCAGGAACAAGTAGAAAATGAAGGTAAAAAATACAAACCAATTGCTGATTACAAAAACAATTTGGTTTTTAAATCATTGCCTTACGAAGAGCTTGAAATGAGTAATGATGCTACTTTAAAAGAAAAAAGAGAGGCTTGGCATCAGGCATTGTCTAAAGATGTTTATGTAGAAGAAGCATTAAATGTTTTAGATGATTTGCAGACAAAAAGCTATGTAAAAAATACAGTTGCTCCTAAAATGAAAAAGGATAAATTGGTAAAATCTTAATTCGACAAAGAATTAATTTGTTATTAAAACGCTCCATAGATTTAAAATTTATGGAGCGTTTTTTTGTAAGTTTAATAAAAATAAAATAGATGAAGAATTGTATTATTTTAGGTTTGATGGGTTTTGTATTGTTTTCCTGTAAAAAAGAAAATGTAGAAAAAACAGAGGTGAAGGAAGAAAAACAGACTTCTTTTGCTACAGTGCAAAATAATTCAGATTCTTTATATACTGTTGCCTATTTGCCAACTTCAACAACGGGGCAAATCGTAAAGCACAAATATTACACGCTTTCTTATAATGAAAAATTTGAGCAGGCTGAATGGGTTGCTTATGAATTAAAAAAGGAATATTTGAAAAATGCAGATTATAAACGTCCGTATTTTATTGAAGATCCAAAAGTAACGACAGGTTCTGCTGATTGGAGGAATTATAAAAAATCCGGATATGATAAAGGACATTTATGCCCAGCAGGAGATATGGAGTTTAATGAGGATGCTTATAACGACACCTTTTATACCTCAAATATTTCACCACAAAAACATGATTTCAACAGTGGAATCTGGAACAGAATTGAACAAAAAACACGCTACTGGGCTGGAAAATACAATGATATTTATGTTGTTACGGGCGGAATTTTGAAAGATTCTGATAAAAAAATAGGAACAGAAAATGTCTCTGTCCCTCAATATTTTTATAAAATCGTCGTGGCTAAATCTGGAAAAGAACATAAAGCAATTGCTTTTCTGGTTCCAAATGAAGACAGCGATAAATCTATTTATGATTTTGTAGTTCCTATTGAAACGTTAGAAAAAATGACCAAAATAGATTTCTTTCCGAATTTAAAAAATCTGGAAAGCGACAAGAGTTTTTAATTTAAATAGTACGCTGATTATCGACGCTTTAAGCGTTTTGAAAGTAATATATTGTTATAAAAAATAAAGCGTAATTTTTATTTACCTGTTTAAAAGACTAATTTTAAACAAAAAATATCATGGACTACCTTTTTCTCAGAATAAAACAACAATTGATTTTTGTTGTTTTGATGACTACTTTTATTATAAATCAGAGTTACTCCCAAACAACATTAACAAAGCAAAATATAGAAAGTGTTCTTAATAATGCCTTTAATAAATTTAAAGATTTAAAAGAAGGAAAAAATGCTGACTATATTAAAGAACTAGCCAATGTTGATCCCAATCTTTTTGGAATTACGCTCGTTACCACAGACGGAACTGTATATACTAAAGGTGATATAACTTCTATGGTTTCTATACAGAGTATATCGAAAGTGTTTACCATGGCAAAAGTAATTGAAGAACAAGGGCCTCTTGTTTTGCAGGAAAAAATAGGCGTAGATGCGACCGGATTACCTTTTAATTCTATTGTTGCGGTAGAAATGCATAAAGGGGATAAAATCAATCCTCTTGTGAATCCTGGTGCGATCGCGGCAACTAGTCTTGTGCGAGGTAATGATTCTGTTGCAAAATGGAAAGAAATCATGAAAATCCAAAGCGACTTTGCAGGTAGAGAACTTTCTATAAATCGTCCTGTTTATATTAGTGAGGCAGGAGATAATTTACGTAATCAGGCCATTGCGCATTTATTATTGGCTTATGACAGGATGTATTTTGATCCGGTTCAGGCTACGGATATCTACACGAAACAATGTGCATTAAATGTTAATACAAAAGATTTAGCTACAATGGCCGCCACACTTGCAAATGGAGGAGTTAATCCGGTTACTAAGAAAAAAGTTGTAAGTCAGGCTACAGTTATGTACACTTTACCAGTAATGGCAACCGCTGGGCTTTATGATAATTCAGGTATTTGGTTGTTTAATTCAGGTCTTCCTGCAAAGAGTGGTGTTGGTGGAGGAATGTTAGCAGTATGTCCGGGTAAATTTGGAATCGCTGTTATTTCTCCTCCTTTAGATAAATTCGGAAACAGTTTAAAGGCGCAAAAAGTTATTCAATATATTGTTGAAGAGCTTAAGGTAAATCCTTATTGGGTTGAGCCTAAATAATACCACTTAATATTTATTGTTTAATCTAATTTTTTCTGGTATAATGCCGATGTAATATGAAAATAGTACAATGCAATTGGACTATATTGAATATGCAATCGGTATAAAAATAGATGTATTATAAAATGAAAAAGTCCTAAAAATTATTTTAGGACTTTTTGTATTTTATATAGAGCAAAAAAAAATTAAAAACTAGTAAGAGCTTTTAATTCAGCTACAGTTTGAGTAGGGTTTTCGGCTTTAAAAACAAAGCTTCCTGCAACCAAAACATCGGCTCCTGCTTCTACTAATTGCTTAGCATTTTTGCTGGTTACGCCACCGTCAATTTCAATTAAGGTTGAAGCATTTTTGCGTGTAATCAAAGCTTTTAGTTTTGCAACTTTAGCATAAGTATTTTCGATGAAAGACTGACCTCCAAAACCTGGATTAACACTCATAATACAAACTAAGTCGATATCGTTTATAACATCTTCTAATAAGTCAATATTAGTATGCGGATTGATGGCAACTCCGGCTTTCATTCCCTCGGCTTTAATAGCTTGTAAAGTTCTGTGTAAATGTGTGCAGGCTTCGTAATGTACAGTTAGACCATTGGCGCCTAAATCTGCAAAAGTTTTAATGTATCGATCCGGATCAATAATCATTAAATGCACATCGATATATTTTTTGGCATGTTTTGAAATCGCTTCCAAAACGGGCATTCCGAAAGAGATATTCGGAACAAAAACTCCATCCATAATATCAATATGAAACCAGTCTGCCTGACTGTTGTTAATCATTTCGATATCACGCTGTAAATTAGCAAAATCAGCTGCAAGAACAGAAGGAGCAATAAGTGTATTTTTCATTTGTAGTGTGTTGTTTTTCTTTACAAAGATAATTTTTTTAACCGCATGTTTTTTGAACCATAAAGAGATTAAGAAAATTAAGTTTTAAATCTTAATTCGCTTGTTTGATGAGATCATTAAGCTTTTCTTTATGAAACTTAATGTCTTAATGGTTTAGTAAATAAATAAAAAACTCCGGTAATCAGCCGGAGTTTCAATCATCAATCAAAAAACGAACAGTCAATCAAACTGTTGTTTGTGGTAAAATTCCAATTTAAAAATATCCAAATTTCAATTATAAGTTGGAATTTGGGATTTCAAATATTGAAATTTGTATTGTTTATCCTAAGTAAGTTTTAAGGATTTTACTTCTTGAAGTATGTTTCAATCTACGGATTGCTTTTTCTTTAATCTGACGTACACGCTCACGAGTTAAATCGAAAGTTTCTCCAATTTCTTCTAATGTCATTGGGTGTTGATCGCCAAGACCAAAATACAAACGAACAACATCTGCCTCTCTTGGAGTTAATGTTTCTAAAGAACGCTCGATTTCAGTACGTAAAGATTCGTGAATTAATTCTCTGTCAGGGTTTGGAGATTCTCCAGAACGTAAAACGTCATAAAGGTTAGAATCTTCTCCCTCAACAAGAGGTGCATCCATTGATAAGTGACGACCAGAGTTTTTCATAGACTCTTTTACGTCATTTACAGTCATGTCTAGTTCTTTTGCAATTTCTTCAGCAGAAGGCGGACGCTCATTAGATTGCTCTAATAATGCATACATTTTGTTGATTTTATTGATAGAACCAATTTTGTTCAAAGGTAAACGAACGATACGGGATTGTTCTGCTAATGCCTGAAGGATCGATTGACGAATCCACCAAACTGCGTAAGAGATAAATTTGAAACCACGGGTTTCATCAAAACGTTGTGCAGCTTTAATTAAACCTAAGTTTCCTTCGTTAATTAAGTCAGGAAGAGTTAATCCTTGATTTTGATATTGTTTAGCAACCGATACAACGAAACGTAGGTTGGCTTTTGTTAATTTTTCTAATGCTCTTTGATCACCTGCTTTTATTCTTTGTGCTAATTCTACCTCTTCATCAGCGGTAATTAGGTCAACTTTTCCGATTTCTTGTAGATATTTATCTAACGATGCAGTTTCACGATTAGTTACCTGCTTGGTGATTTTAAGTTGTCTCATGTTTTTGTCTCCTCAATTTTTAAGTGTACAAATAGTTATACGTATGAAGTATCAAAAAAGTTACAATTAAATAAAAATATTTTAATCTTTTATGATTTTACTATTTTTAAAAGGTTATTTGCTCTGATTATTAAATACATAAAAAAATCGGAAGAGTAAAATACTTTCCGATTTAATTAAAAACTATTGTAAAAAAAAATTATGTGCTACAGAAGCCTCTATTTTACGGTAATGTTTTTTGAAACATAAACCGGTTTTCCTTCTTCTGTAAAACCTTCAAGAACAACTTCAAAATTTCCTTTTAAATCAGAAGTATAAAAAGAGATGTTGTCTTCTTTTTGATCTAATTTTAAATTGGGTTTCCAAAGCAATTGATATCTGTAATCCGGAATTCTTTTTAAAGTATTTCCGGAATTATAATCGGGATTGTAGTAAACTTTCTCAGGATTTGGCCTTTGAATATCAGTTGTTTTTAAATACTTTTTAACGTAATTAGTAGCAAAATCACTGTTTTTGGTTTCAAAACTAATAAGTCCGCCATATAAATCAGGTCCGTAAACATAAGGTTCTGTAATAAGACTGACTTTATCAACATTACCCATATTGTATTCAAAAAGATCACTTGGGTCCTGAATTTGAAGTCCATCGACAATCACTAAAGGTGGTCCATAAGATTCCAGATCTTTATGATCATTTCTAACTCTCAATTGGTATTTACCATTGTTTTTTCGGTAATATAACTCAACTATTACTTCGACTACATTTTCTTTTAAAGTCGGAAAACGGGTGTAATCATCTAGTAAATATGTTTTTTCTATTGTGTTGAAGAAGGGGCTAATAACAGCTTCCTGAACTAAACTGTCTTTTTTAGTTTGATAATAAGCATTTTGAATCTGGCTCGCTGTTGAACGATCTTCGATATCACTTTTGAGGCCCTCAGTTAAATTTAATTTTGATGAAAACTTAAGTTTTGAGGTATCAAAGGTTGGAAACGGATCTAAAACAATGCTATAATCACTAGGATTTGGATCAATAATTTGCATAATTGCACTTGAAAAATTTGGAAAATGATCCAGCAAAAATGCAAATTTCCCCTCTGAATTTGTTTTAACTATTTTCAGTACATATTCTTTTCCGGGTAATGAAAGTGAAATAGATTTATTACTTATTGCATTATTGGTTTTTGATACAATTGAACCCGTAATTAATTCAGCTCTTAATTCTGGAATATAAACATAAGAAGTAATAGTATTGTTCTCATAGCTGCCAGCTGTTTTTGCTATAAATTCTTGTGGTGTGGTTTGTTTTATTGTTGGAATTTGATCTGTTTTTCGCACTGAAACAGAGTAACTCCCTTTTTCGATCGTTTCAGTTAATGATTTGATTTTTAAAGTTGCTTTCTCTCTCGTATAATAGCTTTCTTTATCAAACTCAAAGTCAATTCTTTTTTCATTATCAGCATAAGAATTAGTTTGCACTTGCGATGATGAAATGTTGTTTTTTTGAGTACTGTCAAAAGTCACGTTTTCATTTGGTTCCTGCGTCTGAAAAGGATTTATTATAAAAACATCAATTTCGAAAGTTTGTGATTTAGGATTGTTTAGCATCCATTTGGTGTAGGCTATTAATTTATAATTACCAGTTTTTAAAGTAGTAGGAATAAAATAGTCACCAGCTCCAATTCCTTTTTCCAGATAGACTTTGTTTTTTTGAAGCGAATTTTTCTCATTATCCACAAGCTCAATATAAGCTATTTTACTTATTTGACTAGGCTTGTTGTTAAGAGGATTTAAACAATATAGTTTATAAAATAATGTTTCACCCGTAAGAAAAGTTGAAGTATTAGCGTGAAGAAAAATAGTTTCCTGTGTTGATGTTTTTAAATTATCAGTAACACGAGGCTGAGCAAAACTAAAAGCGCTTACTAAAATAGCAACTAAAATTACAGAACGTTTTATTAGATCCAAAATTAAGGTTTGTTTGTATGTTGAAAATTGTTTCATATGTGCTAAAAAAATTAATCTACCCAAAATGGAGGAACGATATTAGATGAAAAAGTAGTACAATCTCCACAAGCAGATTTAACCATATCATAAACGATTTCGGAATCCCATGAAAAAAGCACTTGTGATTTTGTACGAATTATTGAGCGTAAAGCTGCTCCTCGACATGGAGGCTCTGGGAGGTCACAGTTGTAATATGCCTCTGGCTCACAATCACTTTCGTAATAGGGAGGAAGAGGTTCGTTTGGAAACAAATCAGAATAATTGAAATAAATTCGTTCTGATGAAACAGAAGAAACTTCAAAAAAGCCAATTACTTTTTCGGATGGATTTTCTACAGATTTTATATTTCCGTAAAAAAATCCGGGCTGTTTAGGTGAAAGTACGCTTCCTGAAGATGATAAATCTCTTAATGTTTTATAAAAAGTGTGAGCCGCCAAATTCTGAACATATTGTTTTACAAAAATGCTATAACGATGAGAAATGATATAATTCTGGTCACTAATAAATCGTACAGGAAAGTGTACACGATCTTCACTAAGGCCACCGGTGTTGTTTAAAATTATATCTTCAGAATTTTTAGTAGAAAAACAGGTTTTGGTTTCAGTAGTTCTGCGTGTTACGACAATTCCTTCTGAGGCTGCCTGGCCAGGAAAATCATTAATAGGATCGGGTGGTATTGCCGGATTGAACACAACATCAGCTTTAAAAGTATACCATCTTGGTGCTATTATTTTGTATGTTTCGGCATATTCATATCTGTAATATTTTGAGGTATTAGTTGGGTCATAGCTGTTTACATTGATTTGAACACCTCTTTCTCCCTTGACAGTTTCAACAGTTGCAGTTACGTTGTCGATTTTAGTTTCGGTGGTTAAAGTTTGTTCATCAGAAGTATAATTTTTGCCGTCTTTTGTTTTTATTTTTAACTGATACTTTCTACCAGGTTGAGCTCGAAATTGTACGAGAGAAACATACATAGTATCTCTTTGTTCAAATTGATACTCATTTCCCTGATCATCAGTAACAAAAATATTGGCACCTGTTTCAAATTTTGGTCCTGTTTCATCAAGCTGATATACTTGAGAAAGTTTTATAGTCTGATTTTTTGTTTCATTTGTAATGGTACCTTCAACGACAAGAGCACTCTCAAAATTACTGTTTTTAAAAGCATATTGTTCCGTACAACTTGTAAAAGCTATAATGAAGAGAAGAAAAAAAGATATTTTAAGTATAAAATATTTCATAAGTTTTAAAGAATTAATCTATCCAAAATGGAGGAACTATATTAGATGAAAATGTAGTGCAGTCCCCGCAGGCAGGTTTCACCATAAAATAAGTGCTGGCACTCGATGAAAAGTGTACAAGGGAATTGGAACGTATAGAAGAACGTAACGGAATTCCGCTACAAGGAGGATCTCCCTCACAATCTAAATACTCTCGTTGTTCACAATCGCTTTCATAATAGGGAGGAAGAGGCATATTAGGAAACAAGTCTTTGTAGTTAAAGTAAATTCTATCTGAAGAAACCGAAGAAACTTCAAAGAAACCAATAACTTTTTCAGAAGGATTTTCTACAGATTTTATATTTCCGTAAAAGAATCCTGGTTGTTTAGGAGACAATACGCTTCCGGAAGTTGATAAATCTCTTAATGTTTTGTAGAAGGTGTAAGCCGCTAAATTCTGAACATATTGCTTTACGAAAATAGTATAACGATGTGACATAATATAATTCTGATCGCTGATAAAACGAACAGGATAATGAACGCGATCATCACTGTTTCCGCTTGTGTTGGTTAACAAGATCTTATCAGAGTTTTTGGTTGAAAAGCAAGTTTGAGTTTCTGTTGTTCTTGGAATTACTAAAATACCTTCTCCGCCAGGACTCCCTGGAAAATCATTTTCCGGATCTGGAGGGATTGCGGGAAATGATTGTAAAATTGTTTTTCTGGAGTCCCATTTAGGAGCAATTATTTTATAGGTTTCAGTATACTCATATCGGTAATACTTTGAGGTATTTGTAGGATCGTAACTGTTTACATTTATTTCTACACCTCTTTGTCCTTCAACAGTTTCTACTGTTGCCGTCATGTTTTCTATTTTGGTTTCAGTTGTTAAGGTTTGTTCATCAGAAGTATAATTTTTGCCCTCTTTTGTTTTGATTTTTAGCTGATATTTTCTGCCAGGCTCTGCCTTAAATGCTGTAATAGAAGCATAAAGTGTATCTTTTTCTTCAAATTGATATTCATTTCCTTTATCATCGGTAATATAAACATTAGCACCCTTTTCATATCGTGGTCCTGTTTCTTCCAATTGATAAACCTGAGAAATTCTTATAGTTTGATTTTTAAATTCATTTGTAATTGTACCTTCAACAACAAGCGCACTTTCAAAATCTGTATTTTGAAAAACATACTGCTCCGTGCATCCGCTTACAGCGAAAGCAAGAACGAGAAAAAGGTATATTTTTTTAAGATATTTCATGATTTTTAAAACTTGAAATTGTAAGTAATACTAGGAATCGGAATCGAGAAAATAGATGTTTTATAGGCTTTAATTTGCCCCTGATCTGTTACGAAAAATACAGAATACGGATTGTTTCTGCCTAAAACATTGTAAACCGAGATGTTCCAAAAACTATGTGCTAACTTTTTAATTTTATGATTTCCTTCAATATTAAAACCAAGATCTAACCTGAAATAATCCGGAATTCTAAATTTATTACGATCACTATAAACAGTGTATTGCGCATTTCCATAATCATAAGTTCCGATTGGATATGTAATCGGGCGACCCGTTTGATATATAAAATTACTTGAAAAACTGTAACGTTTTGTAATTCTGTAATTTAAAACCGCGCTGAAGTCATGAGGCTTGTCAAAATTTGATGCAAAGTATTTACCGTCATTTACTTTTTCTTCATTAAACTGGCTGTTAAGTTTAATTAAAGATCTTGAGTACGTATAGCCTAACCATCCGTTAAGACGACCTTCAGATTTTTTCAAAAGAACTTCGACACCATAAGCTTTTCCCTGACCTTGTAAAAGTTCAGTTTCAATATTTTCATTTAATAATAAACTGGCACCAACTTTATAATCTAAAATATTATTTGATTTTTTATAATATCCTTCCAGACTTAATTCTAATTCATCATTTTTTAAATTCTTATAAAAACCAAGTGAAAATTGTTGCGCATCTTCTGGTTTAACATTTAAATCTGAAAGTTTCCAGATATCAGTTGGCGATTGTGTTGTGTTATTAGATAATAAATGAATGTATTGATAGGTTTTATCATAACTTGCTCTCACAGAAAAATCATCCATTATAAAATAACGAGCTGCAATTCTGGGTTCAAAACCGCCATAACTTTTAATTACTTCATTGTTCTTGTAGGTTTTGGTCTCTGTAACGGTTGCATCACTAATTGGAAGATTTGGCTGGTAAAGTCTTTGAGTGGATTCACCTAAAGCAGAAAATCTGGAATAGCGCAAACCAAAATCCAATAAGAATTTATCTGTGATTTTAAAATTATCACCTATATACACAGCAGATTCAAGACCTCGTTCCTTTTCAATTTCAACTGGAATTAACGATGAGTTAGGATTTGTAGGTTTTAAATATCCGGGATTAATTCCATACAATTTGCTTGAAATTCCGTATGATATTTTGTGCTTATCATTATATAAATAAGTCATTTTAAGTGCAGCCTGTGTGTCGTTGATCTTATAGCCAAAATCAAATGAGTTTAAGCCGGTCGATTCATAATCAATATTGAATTTATATTCACTATTGGTTAATATCAACGAACCTTTGTTTTTTTCATTGAATGTATGATTCCATTTTAGTGTGGCTAAACGATTACTGTACTTGTACAAAGAATCAGATGAAACGCTAAATTTATCATGACTATAATATAAGGTAGATTCGATATCGTTGTTGTTATTGATTTTATGATTGTATTTTAAAATTAAATCATAGAATGAAGCCTGACTGTTTTTTAAATCCTCGTCGTCAAGAGTTTTTAATATCCAGTCAGAATAACTCGCTCTTCCTCCAACAACAAGACTCGATTTTCCTTTTACAATTGGAGTAGAAAGCATAAGGTTACTGGTTGCCGGACCAATGCCACCTTCTCCTTCAAATTTGTCATAGCTTCCTGTTTTTGAGGTTATATCAAAAACCGAAGATAATCTGCCTCCAAATTCAGCAGGGATACTTCCTTTATAAATATCAACTTTTTTTGTTGTGTAAGGGTTTAAGGCGGTAAAAAAACCGAAAAAGTGAGAAGGATTATATAAAACAGCCTGATCTAATAAAAATAAATTTTGATCTTCTTTACCACCTCGAACGTTATAACCTGCAGAACCTTCTCCTGCAGTTTTAATACCCGGTAAAGTTAAGGCTACTTTCAAAATGTCACGTTCTCCTAAAACCAGAGGTACATTTTTGATTCCTTCCGCATCTATGGTTGTAACTCCTGTAATGGCTGATTTTGCTGTTTTGCTTTTGTTTGTTTTAATTAAAACTTCATTAAGTTGATTTATGTTATCGGTAACATTAAAATTGAGCGTTCCATCATTGTAAACCATGATTTTCTTGGATACTTTATCGTAAGCAAAACTTTCGGTTTCAACTGTACTTACTCCGGCAGGAACCTGTAATTTGTAATGTCCTTCTTTGTCTGTTACTGCGGTAAATTCAGTTTCAGGAATCTTTACCAAAATATTCGCGATTCCGGTCTTATTTTTTCCTCCCTTTATATATCCGGAAAGGGTATAGGTTTTCTTTTTTTGATTTTTTCCTTCTTTTCCGATGAGGATAATGTCTCGAAGATTTTTGTTCGGATTTCTGGTGTTTGTTCTTTTTAAGGAATCAAATTGTTGGTAAAAAATAGGAGTTAATGGTTCTCCGTTTTCGTCTTTTTCCAATGGAATTCCAAAGTAATCATCAGGAAGCTGATTGTAAATTATACTATTGTTGCTAAGTATGATTTTATTTTCTGAAACAAAAAAATTGATACTCGTGTTCTGGAAAATATCTTCCAGGACTTCAGAAATACGAACTTCTTTAAATTGTTTTGAAATAACGGTGCTATCTGCTTCAAGCCATCTTTCATCAAAATAAAACTTAAAATGAGAGGTTTGCTCGATGCTTTGAATGGCTGTTTTTAGATTTGCATTTTTTAAATCGACAGAAACTTTATCACTTATAACCTGACTATAGATAATTTGTTGAAAGGCGAGTAAAAAAAAGAGTAGAAGAGTAATTTTTTTCATTTATGTCGAACTTTTTTTTAAAAAACTATTGATTTGCTTTGTTAGATTTTCCATGAATTGGGTTTTGTCTGAATGTTCTAACTTTTTGTCAACTTTATAATAATTATTAATTTCTTTTTTGACAGAAGGAAATATCTTTTTTACCTCTTTTTGAGAATCAACCTTATAAAAATAATTGTTGTACTTGATGATGTAATCCGTTTTGTAGATATAGTTGTAGTAGACACCATCGGACTGAAAAACTTTAATTTTTTCTTTGTGATGTTTTATGTATAGCGATACAAGATCTCCAACATAATTTTCCTCGTATATGCCATTTATGATACTAGGAAATTTTAATGCCTCAGATTTTAAATTGACAAATTTTTTGTTTTTAATGCTGAAAAAATTAACCTTGTCTTTTATCAGATTGATTGCAAGGTTATCTGTTTGATCCTTTTGTTTGAAAATCAATTGATCCTGATGAATATCATATTTAAGTAGAACGTTGTCGTAAATTTCATCTTCAAAACCTAAACTTCCAGCGTTAAACTCGTTGATATAGTATCTGTGTTTTTCGGCAATTGGCCTAAAAGGTTCGCTATGCAAAACACCATTGTTTATGTTTAAATTGTCTCTGCCAACATTGTTGTCAAAGAATTCGTAAATTGAAGATTTGTCAGAAGTTTGGGAATATAAATACGAAACGTTTGAGATAGTGCTAAATATTAATAGATATAAAGCCTTCTTTTGATAATTTTTCAAAGGATTCAGTGGTTTTAAGGTTTGTTTTTGGTGGTTTCTCAAAATTATTAAAATAATCCTACAAAAAGCATGAACAATTGTTAAAATATAACAAAATGTATGTTTTTTATGAAAAAAACGCCACAAACTTAAAATCAAGAAGTCTTGTAATTAAAAATGTAAATCGACCTGAGAGTTTATTTTTTCTAGATAATAATCTATTTTTCTGATGGCCCTATTAAAAAACAGATTTTGTTCTTTTATTCCTGAGAGTTTTAAAGGCACAGAGTTTTGGATTTGCTGTTTGAAAAATTCATGTACATTTTTGCAGCTTTCCTCATTGTCAGTAATAAAGTATCCCAAAAGAGTGTAAGGAACAAACATAGTGAGTTTTTCTTCGGTCTCGATAAGCATATTATTGTTCAATAATATGAGCTCATTATAGTAAATAGAAAATTTATCATTAGTTTCATTGCATTTTACTTTAATTGAATTAATGATTCTTTTTAAATCTATACATAGAGCATTCGCATTTTTTAGATTTAGAAGTCCTGCCTCATAAAAATATAGAATTTGTTGTAAACTACTATTTATAGTCGTGTCGTTCCAAACTTCATTGACAGCAGTATTCTCGTATGCTTTTTTTAATTTTTGCATATATTCTGCAAAAGACTCGTCAACAACAAAATGTTCAAACGAGGTTTTTTTATTGTTTTTATTTAATAAGTTCAGCCAGACAAAAGCTTTAAATTTTGATAAAATAGTTCCATCCATAAAATAAAACAACGGAATGTCTTTTGCTGAATAAAAAAGAATGGTGTTTTTGTTTTTGGTCAACACTTCAATTTGTTCTGCTGATGATTTAAAATAGTGCAACATGTCTTTTAATGTTTCTATTTCAATTGTTTTTTCAACAATAACTTTTTCTTTTTTTGAATATAAATTATCTAGCGAAATATTGAAATGATCTGCTAATTTGATCGTTTCATCAATCGAAAATTTACTTTTTTCAGAAATTCTTCTATGCGATGCATCATAGCTTATTTCTAAAACTGCAGCAATCTCCTCTATTATAGAAGCTGATTTGGGGATTTTTGAGCGAAGCGCTTTTAAAAAGGATTCCTGATATTTCATAATTTGCGATAATCACAAATATAATAAATGTTTTTATTGATTAAAGCAAATTAATATGTGATAATTGCAATAGGTTTGCTCTGTAATTTTTAAAGAAAATATTATGAAGATATCAGTCTTAATAGCCGTTAGCTTTGTTTTTGGATGTTCTTACAGTCAGAATTCAGTTCTGATTAAAAACGATTCAGTTCCCTTGCATTCGCAAATTTTCAGTCTTTCACCAATGTCTAAAAAAGTAGATAAAGTAAATGGTTTAGTACTTGGTTTTGGACATGTTGAAAATAGAAATGTAGATAGGCAAACTATTAATGGATTAAATATAGAAGCAAATCCGGCTCCGGCAGTTGGCGCTTTATTAGCTTTTGTGTCGATATTTTATCTGCCGGAAATTATTGAACGGAACGAAATTAGAATTGTGAAAACAATTGAAAAAGAGTATAAAATTAAGAATTGGGATTACACTCCTGATCTAAAATTAAATGGATTAAACATAAGCTCAGGATGTTTTTTTACTAAAACGAGCATGAATGGATTGAATATTTCTGCCGGAAATAAATTCAACAATTTTAATGGACTTTCGGTTACTGTTTTAGGGACAATTTCGGATCATCAAAACGGGCTTTCAATTGGTGTGTTTAATGCTAATAATGAAATGACTGGCTCAACGATTGGGGTTTATAATCAATCTTATAAGCTTAAGGGATTGCATATTGGGATTTTTAATCAGGCTCTAATTAATAGAGGTGTTCAGGTTGGAATTTTTAATAAATCTAGTTCTAAAGGATTACAATTAGGATTATGGAATAGTAACAACAAAAGGTCAATGCCTTTTTTAAATTGGTAATAATGAAAAAAGTTCCTTTATTGCTTATTGGTATTAGATTACTGTTAGGTTTTGTCATGATTTTCATTGCAAACAATGATTTGGTTCATGTTAGAATGATTTTGGTTTCATTAATGGTGTTAGGATTATTAACCGATATTTTTGATGGTATTATTGCTCGAAAATTTGAGGTGTCATCAGAAAAATTAAGGAGAATGGATAGTCAGACAGATTTAATTTTTTGGATTTGTGTAGGCTGGTGTGCGTGGTTGCTAAATCCTGAAATTATCATTGAACATAAATATTCTATTATTTTGATTTTTTTAATGGAGGCGTTAACTTATGTTTTTAGTTTTTTAAAATTTAAAAAAGAAACTTGTACACATGCTCTTTTATCTAAATTATGGGGTATAACATTGTTAGTTGCCTTTGTTTCGATAATTGGTTTTGGTCATGCTGGAATTCCGTTTTTTCTTGCAGTATTTTTTGGAATTATAGGACATATTGATGTTTATCTGATAATATATTTTTTACCAAAATGGACACACGATGTTCCTAGTTCTTACCATGCTTATTTAATTCGAAAAGGAAAATCAATCAAAAGACATACATTGTTTAATGGATAATTCTTGCGAAATACTAGCTAAAAACTCCAGTTTATTCATTTGAACTGGGGTTTTTAGCTAGTAAATTTTAACCGGGCCAAAGATTATCTTTTAAGAGATTTGAATTATTTATTCCGTTTTGAATGTTTTATAAAAATGAACATAATTTCCTGTTTCAGTAATTCCTTCTAACATGATTTCATAATCTCCGGAAATGTCAGAGGTATAAAAAGAGATTGTCATATCACTATTTTTAAAAGTTATATTAGGTTTCCAAAGTAATTGATGTCTGTAATCAGGAATTCGGCCAAGCGAACTTGATGTTTCATAGTTTGGTTGAAAATACACTTTTGCAGGTTCGGGTCTTAAGATTGTTGTTTTTAAAATATTTTTATCAGTGTAAACAGTGGCAAAATCGTTATTTTTTGTACTGATACTAACAATTCCGTTGAATATTTTAGGACCATAACAGTAGGGTCTGTTAACAACGCTAATATCTTGAATTTGATAGGCATTGTAATTTAATAGTGCATTTATATCCTGAATTTGTAGTCCGTCAACCAAAACCAGACAAGGCTCAGGAGATTGTATTGTATTGTATCTGGAATCGCTTAAGTATAATGAGGGAACCTGATTGTAATCTCTAAAATTAAGATCAGTAACAATTTCTATTATTGTCTCTTTAAATGTTCTAAATCTTTCGAAATCATCAAGATTATATTTTTTTTCGGTAGGCTGAAAAAAGAAATCGGTATGGATAGCTTCGATAAGACTGTCTTTTTTTTGTGAAAAATAAGCGTTTTCTACCTGAGTTGCCAATGAGCGCTCTTGAATTGCTTTCAAATTTTTGCCAGAAATAGAGGTCTTATTGGAGAAAATTAAATTTGATAAATCCGGACCCGGTGTTTTATCTATTGCGATAGTATAATTTTCTTTGTCAGTTTCTGATAATTGTAAATAACAATCTGATGTACTGGTTTGTTTATCAATTAAAAAAGTGAATCTTCCGTTGCTATCTGTTTGGGTTGTTTTGAAGATGAAATTTTTCCCGGGAAAAGATAGTGTAACTATTTTTGAGTCTAAATTAGAAGCTCCGGATTTCGGAGTAATATATCCAGTTATAATTTCGCCTCTTGCTTCAGGAAGTATCCTTATGTCTTGTTTTAAATTTATGGCAGTATTAATAGTTTCGTTATTTGCATTTGCAGGTATAAAATCTATTTTTCTGATGTTTAAAAAATAATTTCCTCTATCTAATGTTTTTGATATGGTAAGTCTGGCTTTCTCCCTTTTAGAATATTTTTCTTTGTCAAGACTTAAAAGAGCGCTTTCGGATATACTTTTTGTTCTGTCTTTATAAGTGCTAAGGTTTTTAAATGTGCTGTCAATTGTCATATTGATATGTTCCTGAAACGGATTTATTATGGTAAAATCGTTTTCAAAAAAGGTATTTTGACTATTGTTTAACATCCAGTTTGTATAAGCAATAAGTTTATAGTTCCCTGTTTTTAATGTCGTTGGAATAAAATAATCACCGGATCCGATTCCATTTTTTAGACTAATTTTAGTCTTAAATATACTTTCTTTCTGATCGTTAATTACTTCTAAATATGCAATTTCACTGATATCAGAAAATACATTCGTTTTATTTAGACAATATATTTGATAGAACAGTGTTTCGCCGGTCAGGACTACCGAGGTGTTTGTTTTAACTAATATTGATTCTGTGCCCAAAAACATATTGTTTTGAGCGCTGGATTTATAAGTAAAATTTACTAATAAGAGTAAAAAAGCTAATTTTATGTTTAATTTTCCCAAAATGAAGGTGTTACGTTAGAAGAAAATGATGTACAATCTCCGCATTTTTTTTCTACCATGTAGAAGCCGGAAGGTGTCATTCCTGGACCATCTCCTAAAAAATCATACGTCTTAAGTAACTTATGATTTTCTAGTGCTATTTCATCAAAGTCAAAGAGTCGGGCATCGCAAATTTTAAAATATTCGACAGGTTTTTCTGAAGGGAAAAAATCTTTGAAGCTAAAAAAGATTCTTTTTTTGGAGACTGATGCAACTTCAAAATAACCAACAACTTTTTCACGAAAATCGGTTGTTGATTTGATGTTTCCTACAACATATCCAGGCTGATTTGGAGATAATAATTCTCCTGAATCAATTATTTTTTTTGATTTATAATAATAATCGTAAGCAGATTCGTTCTGTGTGTATTGAGAAACCATAATGCTATAACGATTTGTCAGCATGTAATCTGTGTCACTAATAAAACGGACAGGATATTTTACACGATCTTCTGTTAAATCGACCGTACTGGTTTGTCTTATTCCTGTAGAGTGTTTGGTTGTGTAGCAAACTTGAGTGTTTGGTTCTGCCGGAACTTTTTGATAGCCATAAGAGCCATTTTTTGGCACCACTATTAAACGTGTATCAATATTATAAGGTGTTATTATTTTGTAAGTTTCCTCATATTCATATCGGTAATATTTGGAAGTATTTGCAGGGTCAAAACTTTTAACATTTACCTGAACACCTCGGGCGCCGTCTTTTTCTGCGATTCCTATTTCCAGATCAATACTGTTTTGCGTAGGTAAAACTTCTGTTGAAGATACGTATGATTTTCCCGATTTGGTTGTTATTTTTAATTGATAGTTTTTATTTGGTTCTGCTTTAAATTCATTTGCAGAAATATACTTTCCATCTTTTTCGTTAAACTGAAATATATTGCCATCGCTATCAACAACAGTAACGTTAGCTTCGGGTTCAGACTTTTTTATTGTATCATTAAGAAGTCTTGTCCTTGAAACGTTTATTTCCTGATATTTTAATTCATTGGTTAACGTAGCTTCAACGGTCAGTGCATCTTCAAAATCTTGATTTTGATATACATATTGTTCCGTGCAACTTGACAAAACAGCAAAGGTAAAAAAGGTCAATGTCGTTTTTTTGATTATTGATAAATTCATATAGATGTGATAAATGAATTAAAATTTAATGTTATACGTTATTGTTGGAATCGGAACAGAAAAAATAGATGTTTTATATGCCTTGATTTTTCGATCTTCAGTAACAAAATAAACATTATACGGATTGTTTCTTCCCAGAACATTGTAGACTGAAAAATTCCAGAAACTATGTGCAAGTTTTTTTATTTTATGATTTCCTTCAAAATTGAGACCAATATCCAATCTGTAATAATCCGGAATTCTATATTGATTGCGATTACTATATAAAGTAAAATCCTCTCCCGAAAAACTATACGATCCAATAGGAAAAGTAACTGGTCTGCCGGTTTGGTAAACAAAATTGGTTGACAAACTGTATCTCTTTGTGAATTTATAGTTTAGAATAGCGCTAAAATCATGCGGTTTATCATAATTTGTAGGGAAATAATCTCCGTTGTTTATTTTTTCGGCATCAAATCTACTGTCAAGTTTTATCAGAGCTCTGGAATAAGTATAGCTTAACCAGCCATTAAAATTTCCTTTTTCTTTTTTGATCAAAAATTCAACTCCATAAGCTTTTCCTTCTCCCTGAAGAAGTTCTGTTTCTATGTTTTCGTTCAAAAATAATTCGGCGCCCACTTTGTAATCCAGGATGTTTTTTGAGCGTTTATAATAACCTTCTATACTTAGCTCTAATGATTTTTGAATTATATTTTTGAAAAGCCCTAAAGAGAATTGATTGGAAGATTGTGGCTTAGTATTTAAATCAGAAAGTTTCCATACATCCATTGGAGATTGTGTGGTATTAGTAGACAGTAAATGCATGTATTGGTACGTTCTGTCAAAACTTGCTTTTATGGATAAATCAGGAAGTATAAAATAACGAGCTGAAATTCTAGGCTCAAAGCCACCATAAGTTTTTATGGATTGATTGCTGTCGTAAGTCTTGGTTTCAACAACTGTTCTTTCAGATTTAGGACGGTCATCCTGATAGATGTTTTGCGTAGAAGGGCCAAGTGCAGAATAAAAAGAATAACGTAAACCTAAATCAATTAAAAGTTGGTCATTGACCTTGTAATTTTCGGTAAAGAATAAAGCCGATTCTAAAGCTTTTTCCTTTTCAAGTGTGATGTCTTTAATGAGAGAGTTGTCACTTGTTGATTTGAGGAAACCAGGTTTAATATTGTATATTTTGCTGCTGATGCCATAATTAAAGGAATGTTTTTCATTGAGATTGTATCTCATTTTAAAAACAAACTGAGTTTCATTAATTTTATAGCCGTAATCAAATGATTTTTCAGGTTGAGAATCGTAATCAATATTAAAATTATACTGACTATTGGTAATAATTAGTGAAGATTTATTTTTTGCATTAAAATCATGATCCCATTTTACGGTTGCTAATAAGTTGTTGTATTTGTAGATGGAATCTGAATTAATGCTGTACTTGTCATGACTATAATAAAGTGAGGTTTCGAGATCATCTTTTTTACTGATTTGATGATTGTATTTTAAAATCACATCATAAAAAGAAGCTTGACTATTATCCAGTTCAGGATCTTTAATAGTCCTCAGAATCCAGTCAGAATAACTAGCTCTGCCACCAAATAATAAGCTTGATTTTCCTTTTACAATCGGAATTTCCAGAGTAACATTGCTCATAACCGGTCCAATTCCGGCTTCGCCAGAAACTTTTTCGGTATCTCCATTTTTAGATTTAATATCAAAAACAGAAGAAAGTCTTCCTCCAAACTCAGCAGGAATACTTCCTTTGTAGATATCGGCCTTTTTTGTTGTAAAAGGATTTACGGAGGAAAAGAAACCTAAAAAGTGAGATGGATTGTATAAAGAAGCGTTATCCAGTAAAAATAAGTTTTGATCATCTTTTCCTCCTCGCACATTAAAGCCCGCAGAACCTTCTCCTGCAGTTTTTATTCCTGGAAGAGTTGTCGCAACTTTAAAAATGTCTCTTTCGCCTAAAATCAAAGGCACATTTTTAATGTTTTCGATATCAATACTTGTAAGACCTGTAACTGCTGAGGTTACATTTCTTGTTTTTTTGTTTTCGATGACAACTTCTTTAAGTGCATTTACATTTTCGTCTAAATTAAAATCAACTTTTCCATTGTTGTAAAGTACAATCTTTTTAGTTTTTGGCTGATGAGTAACAGATTGTGTTTCAATTATATTAATACCCGCAGGGACTCTAAAACTGTAATAACCATTTGCATCAGTTGTCGTACTTATGTCTTTGTCTTTTACTTTAATAGTGATGTTGTATTCTGGTTTTCCTGAAATTCGGTCCTTAATATAGCCGGATAAGTTGTAGGTTTGAGATGCGTTTATTAAAGACTGTTTACCAAGAGAAATAATAGAGTCTGAATCTTTCCTAGCGTCTTTTAGATATTGCTTATTATAAATAGGAACAATTTGCGAATTAGTGGCCTTAGTAACACTTTTATCATCAGTGTTTTCAAAATAACTTTCAGTTATAATGTTTGAAATTAAAAGACCATTACTTAGAATAATATTGTTCTTGTCAATAACGTAATTTATGGTGGTGTTATTAAAAATAGCGTCTAAAACTACTGTAATAGAGGTGTCTTTAAATTTATCCGAAATAAGTTCATTGTTAGATAGCCATTGGTCCTCAAAATAGAAGCGAAAAGAAGTGTTTTTTTCTAGTATTTCAATAGCTTTTTTTCGTGTTACATTTGAATATTCTATAGAAATATTTTTTTCCTGAGAAAAAAGGAAATTTGATAATAATAAAAATAAACAGAAGATAAAGTGTTTTTTCATTTAGGTTTTGGAATAGCGCTTATAAATTGTTATCAATAAATTTTATTAAATCTGCTTTGAATTGGTATGGGTTTGTTTCTTCTGGGATTTTATTTCTTTTGTAATAATCTTTTATTTCTTTTTTTAGTTGAGGAAATAGTGTGAGGATTTCTTTTTGTGTGTTTACAGATGTAAATTTTGAATTATAAAGAAGTTGATAGTTATTATATTCTTTGAATTCTGTGTACAAATTATTTTCAATAATAATTTCTTTTGCGGTTTTAAAAGGTTTAATGTACAGGGAGATAGTTTTGCCTAAATATTTTTCTTCAAAAAAACCGGTGATGGCTTTTGGATATTTATACTTATTATCAATATTGACAAATCTCTTATTTTCGATCAAAAAATAATCGATTTTTTCATTTGTAAGCGTTATACCGAATGTGTTATTGTTCTTAAATGATTTTACAAGTTGGTCTTTATATATATCATACTTTATGAGAATGTTTTCATATAGTTGATTGTCATAAAAAACAGATCCTTTTACGAAGTTTTTATTTAAATAATAGTTATGATCATTTTTAACATTATAAGGGTCAATATGAATTTTGCCGTTATTGATGTTTAGAATTTCTTCGCCAATTGTTTTGTCCAGATAATTAGAGACTTCTTTTTTTGCATTAGTTTGAGAAAAACTGTTGATTGAAAGTAATAGTAGAATACAAATTACTGTTGAGTAATTTATGATTTTTAGTGGAGGGATTTTGTAATATAGTTTGATTTTAAAAGAGATTATGATAAATAATATTGTTTTAATTCTTGACAATGCAATACTCTTTCTCATCAATATTTTAGTTTTATGTAGTGGTTTTCTATATAAAACTATGTTAATGATGTTTTGTTAAAAAATAAATTAAACCAACAACATTGATTTTTAAACCAACAACATTATTTAATCTATAATGTGTTTTTCTTGAAAACGTTCTGGATTAGCGTTTTAACCATATGATTTTAGGTTGAAAAGTAGATGTGAAAACCGAAAAACCCCAGTGCAAATGAATGAACTGGGGTTTTCTATGAATAAACCTTTAGTAAACTAAGATCTGATTACTCTTTTTTCTCCTCACGTGGAGGTCTTGGAACAAGTGCTTTTTTAGACACTTTTTCTTTTTTAGTTTTAGGGTCAACTCCTAAGTATTTCACTTGGAATACATCTCCCATATTAACTACGTCAGCAACGTTTTCAGTACGTTCCCAAGCTAGTTCAGAAACGTGAAGCAATACTTCGTTTCCTGGTGCAGCAGTATATTCTACTACAGCTCCAAAATCAAGCATTTTGATTACTTTAACTTCGTAAGCTTCTCCCATTTGTGGTTTGAAAGTGATAGATTGGATTTTTGCCAATACCGCTTCAATTCCAGCAGGATCTGTACCTAAGATTTCGATTACACCTTGCTCGTCAACTTCGTTGATCACAATAGTTGTTCCAGTAGCTTTTTGTAATTCCTGAATTACTTTTCCACCAGGTCCAATTAATGCTCCAATAAAGTTTCCAGGAATAGTTCTTGTAATGATTTTTGGTGCATGTGCTTTTACGTCAGCTCTTGGAGTTGCAATAGTTTCAGTTAATTTTCCTAAAATATGCAAACGTCCGTCACGAGCTTGAGATAAAGCTTGTTCCATAATGTCATAACGTAAACCATCAATTTTGATGTCCATTTGACAAGCAGTGATACCATCAGCAGTTCCAGTTACTTTAAAGTCCATATCTCCTAAGTGATCTTCGTCTCCTAAGATATCAGACAATACAGCAAATTTCTCACCGTCAGTAATTAATCCCATAGCAATACCAGAAACTGGTTTTACCATTTGAACTCCAGCATCCATAAGAGCCATTGTTCCGGCACAAACAGTTGCCATAGAAGAAGAACCGTTAGATTCTAAAACCTCAGAAACAACACGGATTGTGTAAGGACAATCTGCAGGAATCATATTTTTTAATGCTCTTTGAGCTAAGTTACCGTGACCAACTTCTCTTCTTGAAGTTCCTCTTAATGGTTTTGCTTCACCAGTAGAGAAAGGAGGGAAGTTATAGTGTAAGTAGAATTTCTCTTCACCTTGCTCAGATGGAGAATCGATTTGGTTAGCTTCTCTGGAAGTTCCTAAAGTTACTGTAGCCAAAGCTTGAGTTTCTCCACGTGTAAATAAAGAAGATCCGTGAACTCTTGGTAAATAATCAGTTTCACACCAGATTGGTCTGATATCTGTAGTTTTTCTACCATCTAAACGAACGCCTAATTCTAAAACTACGTTACGAACAGCTTCTTTGTTTGTTTTGTAGAAATATTTAGAAACTAAATCACCATCAGCAGCTAATTCTTCTTCAGTAAATAAAGCTTTAACTTCTTCTTTTACTTCAGCAAATGCAGCACCTCTTTCGTGTTTAGCTGAACCAACTTTTGCAATAGCATAAATTTTATCGTATGCTGCAGCTTTTACTTTTTTGTAAATTTCTTCGTTTTCTTTCTCACCTTCGTAAGTACGAATTTCTTTTTTACCAAAAGCTTCTTGTAAACGGTATTGAGCCTGAATTTGAACTTTGATAGCCTCGTGAGCAAATTTAATAGCTTCGATCATTTCAGCTTCTGAAATTTCTTTCATCTCACCTTCAACCATTGCTACAGAATCCATAGAAGCTCCAATCATCATGTCGATGTCTGATTTTTCTAATTCTTCTCTGCTTGGGTTGATTACTAATTTTCCGTCGATACGTGCAACACGTACTTCAGAAATTAAGTTGTAAAACGGGATGTCTGAAACTGCTAATGCTGCAGAAGCAGCTAAACCAGCTAATGCATCTGGCATAACTTCTTCGTCGTGAGACATTAACTGAATCATAACTTGTGTTTCAGCATGGTAATCATCTGGGAAAAGCGGACGCAATACACGGTCTACTAATCTCATTGTTAATACTTCGCTGTCGCTTGGACGTGCTTCTCTTTTAAAGAAACCTCCTGGGAAACGACCTGCTGCTGCGAATTTTTCGCGGTAATCTACCGTTAATGGTAAAAAGTCAACCGCTGGGTTTGATGTGCGAGCTGAAACTGCTGTTGCAAGAATCATTGTGTCGCCCATTCTTACTACTACAGAACCATCAGCTTGTTTTGCTAAACGTCCTGTCTCGATTGTGATGCTTCTGCCATCACCTAAATCGATCTTTTCTACAAATAATTGTGGAATCATAAATTTTTTCCTTATTGATTATACAATGGGTTTTAGTTGTGTTGTAGTTGTTGTGTGTAGTTGTTGTTGTCTAAAACCCAATGAAAAACCAAACTTTTTTTCTTGTAATAGTATGCGTGTAATGTAAAAACAAAAAGAGGCACTTTCGCACCTCTTTTCTATATTGATTATTTTCTGATATTCAATACTTTGATAATCTCACGATATCTGTTGATCTCTTTCTTTTTCAAGTAATCTAACAACGATCTTCTTTTACCTACTAATAGTACAAGAGAACGCTCTGTGTTGTAATCGTGACGATTTTTTTTCAAGTGTTCAGTTAAGTGAGAAATTCTATAAGTGAACAATGCAATTTGACCTTCTGCGCTTCCAGTGTTTGTTGCACCACCGTGTTGTGCGAAAATCTCTTCTTTCTTTTCTTTGCTTAAATACATTCCAATATTATTTAATGATTTTTATGTATGTCTTACATCTTTTGTAGACGGGTGCAAAATTAGATTAAAAAAACAGAAAAATCAAAAAAAAATAAAAGAATCTAAAAATAAGACCTAAGAAATTCGTTTTTAACGATTTGAAGCTGTTTTTTTAGGTGCTATTCTTTCATTTAGCGAAGAATAAGAATAATTTATATTGTTTTCATTTACGCCTACTCCCGAGATTAAGATTCCTTTGTCGTAATTTTCAGTAAATGTAATTTTACGTAAGGCATCATTTCCCTGCCAGAGACCTTGCTTTAAACCATTTTTAAGGACTCCTTTTTCAGTAACAAAATTATCGGTACTGGCATACTCACCATTCCCATCAATTACTTTCTGCTCATTTTCTGTATTCCAAAAATTAAGAATAGAAGTTTGAACAGCCTTCGTTTTAGGATTCCAGATATTCTGTTTCTCAGATTTTTTATTTTGGTTTTCGTACCAACTAATTTCTTTTCCTTCTTTATGATCCTGAGAATAATTTACCACAGATTCTTTTGCTCCGTTTTTGTAATAACAAATAAACTCTCCATCCTTTTTTAGAATATCTCTGTCTAAAGTAGCTCCGGTCATTTTTTTTCTGCCGTTCTTGTAAAAATCAGTTACAACATAGCGAACACTTTTTTGAGAGTAGTTGGTAATTACTCTAGTATAAGCATATTTTTCGGGTGTACATTCACGATTTAACGAGTCCAGAAAGATTTTTTTCGAGAGCATGTTAATTTGTGCAGACAGATTAACTGAAAGTATCAGAAGCAGAAAAATGAAGATATTGCTTTTCATTCCGTTCTATTTTTACTTAAAAATAGTTCTTCTAGAATAATTTTGCAACTTCTTGATTTACAAATTCTAAAAATCTTTCGTCAGCTTCTGTAAAAGGATCAATAACATGGCTGTCAATATCGATTTGACCAATATTTACCCCGTTTACAAATAAAGGAACTACAATTTCTGATTTAACGGTGAAACTGCAGGCAATATAATTGTCTTGTGCTGCTACATCCGGCACTACAAAATTGGCATTACTTTCGGCTACCTGACCACAAATTCCTTTCCCAAACGGAATAACAGTATGATCTGTTTCTGCTCCAACATAAGGGCCAAGGTGCAATGTTTTGTTCTCGTGATTGGCAAAATAAAAGCCAACCCAGTTGTAATATTCTATATTTTCATTTAGCAATTGACAGATTGCTAATAATTTTTCGTCTCTGTTTGTACTATTTTCAGCTACAATAGCGCTTACTTTTGGTTGTAATTCCTGAAAACTCATGATGTAATAATTTTATACAAAAGTATTTAAAGCTACTCTCAAAAAATACATAAATTTGAAAAAAAAATCCATTGAAAAAATATTTAGTACAATTTAAACCATTCTTAATTTTTATAAGCACGTTTTTCTCGGTATATATTATACTCACTATACTTTATAAGTTATATTTAAATAGTTTTGATTTAATAGAGGTTGACGGAATCACAAAGGTAGTTGGGAGACATGTTGAAAGCTTAATGCTTTTTTTTAATTCAGACATAAAAATTGTACAAAGTGTACATGAATCTTGTTTAAACGTTTTGTACAATAATAAATATATTATTAGGATAATTGAGGGGTGCAATGCCGTAAGTGTTATTATATTATTTGTGTCTTTTGTGATTGCCTTTTCAGGAAAATTTAAAACGACTTTACTTTTTATTTTATTCGGAGTGTTTTTTATTTATGTTCTAAATGTTATCCGAATTGCTCTTTTGACAGTATTATTGTTTAATTATCCGCAACATCTTCATTTTATACATGGTGTTCTTTTTCCTCTGATTATTTACGGAATCGTGTTTGCACTGTGGGTGATTTGGGTAAGTAAATTTTCGAAATATGCTAAATAGATTAATCGAGCATCGAAATAAAATTGGAATTTCGATTCTTATTATATTCGGCTTTGGTCTTATCAGAGCTTTTGAGAACAGCCTTTTTTACGATCCGTTTTTAGTATATTTTGAAGCTGAATTTAAAAATACGCCTTATCCTCAAGTAGATGTTTTAAAGCTTCTTGGCGGGCTTTTAGTGCGTTATTCTTTGAATTCGATTTTGTCTTTAGCTCTGATTTATAATTTGTTTAGAGATGTCGAAATCTTAAAATTTAGTACTTTTCTTTACCTGTTTTTTCTGGTATTTTTAATGGTAGCATTTGTTTTAATCTTAGAATATTTCCCAGATGGAAACTGGCTTTTGTTTTATGTTCGAAGATTTATAATTCAGCCCATATTTGTTATATTATTTATTCCTGCATTTTATTACCAGCAGGAAAATTTCAAAAAATAACATTTCATTAGAATTTTTTTAAGTCTTTTTAGATAATTTTGCAATATGAATTTAAAAAAGTGCACAGGATTGTTTTTAGCTTTTCTATTGTTGGTTTCCAACTTTGGATTTGCTTTTGATGTGCATTATTGCGGAGGTAAAATTGCTTCTGTTTCATTAAATACTACAGTTTCCGGAACACCAGAAAAAAAATGTTGCGGAGCTTCTGAAAAAAAATCATCTTGTTGTAAAGACAAAGTGGTTCATTTTGAAAAAAAATCAGATCATGCTACTTTTAAGATCTTCTTTTTTCAGCTTGATTTTCCTGCAGTAATTCAGGAATTCAAACCAATTGCATTTTTGGCAGTTCCAAATTTCAAAACAAATCAGATAATTGCCTATTATTCTGATGCCAATGCGCCCCCTTTATTTAAATTATACAATCAATATATTTTTTACTCCTGATTTTAATGTTAGAATCAAGCCCACTTTGGCTTGCCTTTTCTGCTTGTATTTTTTATAAAAAATAAGAAAGCAGTTTTCTAATTAACATTAAAATCATTTTTATATGCACAAAAATATTATGCTTTTGGGCATGATTTTGCTTTCCTTGTCTGTGTTTTCGCAAGAAGATTTAGAAGAAGTAAAAATCACCAAGAAGCAAAAGGGAATTAAAAAATCGTACACCCTTACCGCTAATACATCAGTAATAACCAGTAAAGAACTTTTAAAAGCTGCTTGCTGTAATCTTGCTGAGAGTTTTGAGACAAATCCTTCTATAGATGTCAATTTCTCGGATGCCTTAACTGGAACCAAACAAATCAAAATGTTAGGTTTAACAAGTCCGTACCTAATGATTACCGAAGAAAATATTCCATCCGTTCGTGGCGCTTCTCAGGCCTATGGATTATCTTTTACTCCGGGAACCTGGATAGAAAGTGTTCAGATTACAAAAGGAGCCGGAAGTGTTATTAATGGTTACGAAAGTATTTCGGGACAAATAAACACAGAGCTTTTAAAACCATTAAATGATGTTCCGTTTTTTCTGAATGCTTACGGTTCTACCGATGCCCGTTTTGAATTGAATACTCAGTTTAATAAAAAACTATCAGATAAATGGGCTACAAGTCTTTTTGTTCATGGAAACACCCGTGTAGCAAAAAACGATATGAATGACGATGGTTTTCTGGATAATCCGTTAGGGAAGCAAATCAATGTTTTAAATCGTTATCAATATTATGATGCCGAAAGTGGTTTGGTAAGTTTTATCAATTTCAGATATATGAATGATAAAAAGCAAACCGGAGAGGTTGATTTTGATAAAGATCGAGATCGCGGAACCACAAATAAATGGGGTTCAGAAATCAACACAGAACGCTTTGATGTATCGACCAAAATAGGATATGTTTTTCCAGATATGCCTTATCAGAGTATTGGTTTTCAAAATGCTTTTAACAGCCACAAGCAAGATTCCTATTATGGTTTAAATCAATATGATATCAAGCAGAATAGTTTTTATTCGAATTTAATTTTCAATTCGATTATCAGCAATACGATGCATAAATTCACAACCGGATTAAATTTCACGTATGATCAGTATCAGGAATTTGTGAATGTAAATGATTACAGTAGAATTGATAATTCTGTTGGGGCATTTTTTGAATACACCTACGACAATACCGATAATTTTAGTTTGATTTTGGGAGGAAGAGTTGACAATCATAATCGACTTGGATTTTTTGTGACACCTCGTTTGCACATGAGGTATAATCCATGGAAAAATGGAGTAGTTCGTTTTTCTGCAGGAAGAGGGAAGCGTTCAGCCAATATTTTTGCCGAAAATCAACAACTTTTCGCAAGTTCAAGAACATTCTCAATTTTAGATACTAACGGAAAAATCTACGGACTAAATCCTGAAATTGCCTGGAATTATGGCGTAAGCTTCTCGCAGAAATTTAAACTTTTTAATAAAAATGCCGAAGCTGGATTTGACTTGTACAGAACTGACTTTCAAAACCAGGCTGTTGTTGATTTAATGCAGAGTCCTCAGGATGTTTTATTTTATAATTTAAAAGGAAGTTCATTTGCAAACAGTCTTCAAGTTGAATTTAATTATGAGTTGATTCATAATCTTAATTTAAGAACAGCTTATAAATATTACGACATTCAAACTGACTATCTAAGAGGAACTTTTCAACGTCCGCTTCAGGCAAAACATCGTTTTTTAGGAAATCTGGAATACGAAACACCTTCAAACAATGGAAAACAATGGAAGTTTGATTATACCTTTAATTGGTCAGGAAAGCAACAATTGCCTTATACGGCATCTAATCCAGTGGAAGATCAGTTTCCGGATTTCTCACCATCTTATGCCGTTATGAATGCTCAGGTAACAAGAGTTTTTTCTCCGGTTTTTGAGGTTTATATTGGAGGAGAAAACATTGGAAATTACAAACAACAAAAAGCAATTTTAGGAGCAGAAGATCCATTTGGACCCAATTTTGATGCTTCGATAGCATATGCGCCAATCTTCGGACAAATGTATTATGCAGGATTGCGATTTAAAATAAAATAAATTAATTTAAAACTTTAATATTAGACAAAATGAAAAACTTAATTTTAATTGTATTACTAGCATTTTTTGGAATCTCGACACAAGCTCAGGACAAAAAAAATAAGAATTTAAAATATACTACAGAGGTAAATGGTAATTGCGAGCAATGCAAAAAACGTATTGAAAAAGCGGCATTTGCAGTTCCGGGCGTGAAAACAGCAACTTGGGACATAAGTTCACATCAATTGAATGTAATTTTAAATGAAGAAAAATCTTCAACGCAAGATTTAAATAAGGCGATTGCAAAAGCGGGGCACGATACAAAAGAGGTTAAAGCTACGGTTGCTGATTATGATAATCTTCATTCTTGCTGTAAATACGAAAGACAAGAATAATTTTAAAAGCCCGGGTTTGTACTTGGGCTTTTTTAATAGTTAATTTATCTTTAAAATAAAGCATTTAATTGTGGTTAAAGCAAATTATTGTTAATTTCACCCTTTTATAAGTATAACCAAATTCTTTTTATGAATAATTTTGATTGGACCCAGTTAATAAACCCTGAATTTTATATAACTTTAAGTATCGGAGGTTTTGAAATTGGGTTGTTTATTGTTCTGTTTATAGTTTTTGCCGAAACAGGACTTTTTGCAGGTTTTTTTCTTCCGGGAGACAGTTTACTTTTTTTAGCGGGTATTTACAGTCGCGATTTAGTCCAGAATGTGGTTTATATTCCAGGTGATTTTATTAATGTTTTTTTACTTTCGCTGGCAGTAGCTATTATGGGAGTTTTTGGTAATATGACCGGTTATTGGTTTGGAGCCAAAAGTGGTTATTACTTATTTAAGAAAGAAGATACGTTCTGGTTTAAGAAAAAATACCTTTTGCAATCAAAAGACTTTTTTGAAAAATATGGTGGAAAAGCTATTATATATGCTCGTTTTCTTCCAATCTTCAGAACTTTTGCGCCAATCATTGCGGGAATAGTTTCTATGGATAAGAAGAAGTTTATGTTCTACAATATACTAAGTTCTTTTTTATGGTCGTTTATATTAATCTTTGCAGGACATTATCTGTATGGTGTCTTTTTGAAACAAGGGATAGATTTAAAACAACATATTGAATATATCATTATTATTATAGTTATCATTTCTACATTCCCTGTACTTTTAAAGCTTTTAAAAAAGAGACCAAGTGAACATGTATAAATAACGTTTAACAAAATAAAAAAGTCCGAAGTATTAAACTTCGGACTTTTTTTATGTATTTATTTTATTGAATTTTAATTGTTTTCAGATCATTAGATAGATAAAAAGCTAATGCTAAATATATTGTTCTGATGATGTATAACTTAAAGAATTACAGCTGAAAATTAATGTTCAGAATCAATATTTGAATTTAAACTTTGAGCATTTAATAATTACCATTCATTTACTTTATTGGCATCCATTTTTAAGAATATAAACAACAAAATAGTGAATCCCCATAGTCCGGAACCTCCATACGAGAAAAAGGGCAGAGGGACTCCAATTGTTGGGAAAATACCAATAACCATAGCAATATTTACAAAAAAGTGAATGAAAAGAATTCCGGCAACACAATAACCATAAACCCTGCTGAATTTGGTTTTTTGTCTTTCCGCTAAATAAATAACCCTCAAAAATAGCCCAACAAAAAGAGCAATTACAACAAATGAACCAACAAAACCCCATTCTTCTCCAACAGTGGTGAAAATGTAATCGGTATGTTGTTCTGGTACAAATCCTCCTTTAGTTTGTGTTCCTTGTAAAAATCCTTTTCCAATCCATCCTCCCGATCCAATCGCGATTTCAGATTGATTGGTATTGTATCCAATACCTTTCATATCGACTGTTTTTCCAAGTAAAATATTGAAACGATCTCTATGGTGTTGCTTGAAAACGTGATCAAATACATAATCTACAGAAAAAACAAAAGCTGAGGCTATGACCAAAAGAATACCACTCATAAGTAAATTTCTGTCTACAACCCGACCTTTAAAATGTATAACAGCTAATACTAATGCTGCCAAAAGTATTACCACCCAAGGTTCTAAAACTAGTGTAAGTACAAATAAAAGTATTGTAATAAACCCTGTAAGAACATACCATGATGGTAATCCTTCTCTGTACAGAACGATAATAAAAATACTGTAGATTAACGCACTTCCGGGATCCGGCTGCGGTAAGATAAGTATAACCGGTAAAAATACAATTGCAAGAGCCTGAATTTGCCTGTTTACGTCTTTCAGATTGATTTGCGAATCACTTAAGTATTTTGCTAAAGCTAATGATGTAGCGGCTTTTGCAAACTCAGATGGTTGCAAAGTAAAACTTCCAATGGCATACCAACATCTTTGCCCGGCAATTGTTTTTCCAAAAAGGAAAAGCCCTGCAAGAGATAGTAACGATACACCAAAAATGATACTGGCATACTTTTCATAAAACTTTCCGTCAACAAAAAGTACAACAAATATCAAAGGAATGGTACAACCAATAAAAATTAGTTGTTTTTGATAGGTACCTTCTGTTGATAATAATGATGATGAATAGATATTTAGCCACCCTAATATTACTAACGAGATGTAGATAAAAACACTTATCCAGTCTATGTTATTTTTTACACTTTGATTTTTCATTTGAAATAATCTTTAGTTCTTTTTAGTGGTATCTATTGATGTTTTTTTAATTTCAGTTTTAGGAGCCGGTTTAGGTGCAACAATTTTTGCTTTTAAAACAGAGTCCTTTGGTGTCGATTCAATCGCGCTGGCTTCGTTCATTCCGCCCAATTTTGCATATTCGCTTGCCAAACTTTTATTAAGAACACGAACTTCCAGATCGTTTCTTGTGATCTTTTTTCTTAAATATTTTTCAATCATCAAACTTGCAATCGGACCTGCTACTGTTGCTCCAAAACCTCCATTTTCAATCATTACTGCAATAGCAATTTTTGGATTGTCTTTTGGGGCAAAAGCCACAAATATAGAGTGGTCCTTAAGTTTTTCTCTTTTACCGTTTATTTTTGCGTAATTCTCAGCAGTTCCTGTTTTTCCGCAAATGTCTATTCCTTCCACTCTCAGAGCATAAGCAGTACCTTTGTTGTAAACATCAAATAATCCGCTGATAACAGGTGGAAAATATTTTTGATCAATCGTAGTCACATGTTTTGTTGTGAACTTTTCATCGATCTTTTCTCCTTCAATTTTTTTAATGATATGAGGCGTATAATAATATCCCTGATTCGCTACGGTAGCCATCATGTTGGCCAACTGAATAGGAGTCATCAAAACCTCTCCCTGGCCAATTGAATTCGATACAATTGTTGTACTTCTCCAGCCTCCGTTAGGATAGATTTTTTTATACGTTTTAGAAGTTGGAATATTTCCTCTTTTACCTGTTGGTAAATCATATCCCATAAACTGACCTAAGCCAAAACTTTTTACGTGGTCACTCCAAACATCTACAGCTTTACCAGGGTTGTTAAACTTGTTAATAGTTAACATGTAGGCCTGTGCAAAATAAGTATTACAAGAATTGTAAATTCCGTTATGTAATTGATGTGGACCAAAACCGTGACATTTCATAAAGCGACCTCTTCCGTAGCTAAATCCATGATGACACATAAAAGTAGTTTGTTCGTTGATCACACCTTCTTGTAATGCCACTAAACCAGTTAAAATTTTAAATGGCGAGCCTGGAGGATATTCTGCCAAAAGTCCTCTGTCGTATAATGGTTTTGCAATAGAATCACGATATAAAAGGGTGTAGTTTTTAGATCTTTGACGACCTACCAAAATCCCCGGATCATAAGATGGTGCTGTAACAAGTGCCAGAATTTCTCCACTTTTAGGTTCAATTGCAACAATTCCCCCTCTTTTATTGATCATTAATTCTTCCCCGTATTTTTGAAGTTCGGCATCAATGGTTAGATTAATATCTTCTCCGGCAACAGCTATAGTATCGTATTTTCCGTTTTTATAAGAGCCAATTTCACGGTTATATTTATCTTTCTGAATGTATTTCACGCCTTTTATACCACGCAAAATCTCTTCATAACTTTGTTCTACACCTTGTTTTCCAATTAAATCCCCGCTATTATAATATGGGTTTTTTGCTATTAAACGCTCATCTGCCTGCGTAATAAAACCAAAGATATTGGCGCCATAATCAACTTCATAATCACGAAGAGATCGTTTTTGAAAATAGAAACCTTCGTATTTTCTGATTTTCTCCTGAAAAGCAGCAAATTCATTTTTGTTCAATTGAGATAAAAATACAGAAGGAAGTCTCGGACTATAAACTTTAGCCTTTGCAACTCTTCTTTCGTAATCTTCTTTTGTGATGTTTAAGAGTGCACAAAATTCATCTATATTTAAGTTTTCTTTGATTTCTCTCGGAATAACCATGATGTCATAGGAAGCCTGATTGGCAACTAAAAGTTTGCCATTTCTATCATAAATGTATCCTCTTTCGGGGTAATCATACTGCTTTTTAATTGCATTATTATCCGATTTTAATTTGAAAGAATCATCAATAATTTGCAAATAAAACACCCTGATCACCAGCAAAGATCCTGCAATGATAATTAAAGCGGGTAGCAGTATTTTTCTCATCGTTTATTAGGCTTAATAAGGTAAATTATAATTATTGATATGATTATTGTAAATATCGAACTGAACAACGTTCTAAGTAAAATGTCCCAAATAAATCTAAACTGAAATGCTTCGAGTACAAAGAGTACAATGTGATGCAGTAAAACAGAAACGAGAATAAATGAAAAACGTTCAGGAGTTAAAGATTCATTTAGTTTTATGGTTTGATACTCATAACTTAGACCAAAAGAAAATTTAAATATATAAGGTCTGTAATAGGCAAGAATTACACATGCAGTAGCATGAATTCCTCCCGAATTACAAAACATGTCCATCATGATCCCAAGTAAAAAACTTGAAATGATTAATCCGGATCTATTACTGTTTACAGGATATAAAATTATATACAGAATATATGGAAAAGGACTTATGTAACCTAGAAAATTCATATTGTTAAAAATAACAACCTGAATTGCAAGTAACATAATAAATCGCAAAACATTGACTAACAACGCGCTATTCATCTTTTTCCTTTTTTTCTAAATTAATAAGTTCTTCTCTGTCTTTACTTTTGATGATGTAAACATGTCCAAGGTTTGTCATGTCGTTAAATAGTTTAACTTTTATAACATAAAAACTTGTTTGTTCTTCTTTGTAAACGGTTTCAACGGTTCCGATGTTTATTCCTTCAGGGAAAATTACAGATTGGCCACCAGTTACTATTGTGTCGCCTTTTTTAACAGAAGCTAATCTTGGAACATCTTTTAGCTGTACAAATCCAGTACTTTTCCCATCCCATGTTAAAGAGCCAAAGTGATTTGACTTTTTAAGTTTGGCGTTAATCTGCGATTTCATATTTAAAATACTAATCACAGTAGAGTATCTTGGAGATGTGTTGTCGATAACTCCAATAATTCCAAGGCTATTAATTACCCCCATATCTTGTTTCACACCATCATTGGCTCCGGAATTTAGGGTAATATAGTTTTCGTGTGTATTATAAGAGTTGTGAATTACTTTTGAAACAATAATATCAGCAGGTTTTACCCCCTTTATACTATCTGCCAAAGGTATTTTTGTGGTATCTTCTTTATTGAATAAAAGACTTTTTAACCTTGCATTTTCAAGTACAAGCTCATCATTTTCGGTTCTTAAATTCAAATATTCATTAAAATGATTAATTTTTTCATAAACACCGCCGCTCAGAAAATTAGCAGAACTGATTACTTTGCTTCTATGGAAAGAATGCGATTGGATTGTTAGCGCCAACGATATACCTAAAAGCAGCAAAAACAGCAATCGATTACTGTTTCTTATAATGAAATTAAAAATTTGCTGCATTTCTTGTTTGGTTATTTTGTTTCAGGATATGCTTATGATTTCAGATTTTACTGGAGTTAAATGTTTGAATTTAACTCCAATAAAAAAATATTGATTTGTTATTTTGAATCTTATTTGATTAAGATGCTTTTAAATTTTGCGATATTTTTAAGTGCCATTCCTGTACCACGAACAACTGCTCTTAAAGGATCTTCTGCAATATAAACCGGTAAGTCAGTCTTTTGAGAAATACGTTTATCAAGACCTCTTAACATCGATCCACCACCTGCTAGATAAATACCTGTATTGTAAATATCGGCAGCTAATTCCGGAGGAGTCTGAGATAAAGTTTCCATTACCGCATCTTCAATACGCTGAATAGATTTATCTAAAGCTTTAGCAATCTCACGGTAAGAAACATCAACCTGTTTTGGTTTTCCGGTAAGTAAATCTCTACCCTGAACAGACATTTCTTCTGGTGGACCATCTAAATCTTCAATAGCTGCACCAATTTGAATTTTTATTTTCTCAGCAGTACTTTCTCCAACAAAAAGGTTGTGTTGTGTACGCATGTAATACACGATATCGTTTGTAAAAACGTCACCTGCAATTTTTACAGATTTGTCGCAAACAATTCCGCCCAATGCGATAACAGCGATTTCTGTTGTACCACCTCCAATATCAACAATCATATTTCCTTTTGGCTGCATGATATCAATACCAATACCAATTGCTGCTGCCATAGGCTCATGAATTAAGTAAACTTCTTTTCCGTTTACTCTTTCACAAGATTCTTTTACTGCACGCATTTCAACCTCAGTAATTCCAGAAGGAATACATACCACCATTCTTAATGCCGGGGTAAACATTCTTTTCTTTAATGCCGGTATACTCTTAATGAACATATTGATCATTTTTTCTGAAGCATCAAAATCTGCAATTACACCATCCTTCAATGGCCTTATGGTCTTGATGTTTTCATGTGTTTTACCTTGCATCATATTGGCTTCTTTACCAACTGCAATTATTTTGCCTGATATTCTATCGCGTGCAACGATTGATGGACTATCAATAACAACTTTATCATTATGAATGATTAAAGTGTTTGCGGTACCAAGGTCTATCGCAATATCCTCAGTCATGAAATCAAAAAATCCCATAAGTTTTTTAGGGGTTTAAAATGTTATAAATTATTTTGAACAAAGTTAAACAAATTAATGTTTAAAATGACGTGTTCCTGTAAATACCATTGCAAGATTGTTTTCATTGCAATAATTTATACTTAATTCGTCTTTAATCGAACCTCCCGGCTGAATTACTGCTGTAATTCCCGCTTTTTTAGCTAATTCTACACAATCCGGAAATGGAAAAAATGCATCACTTGCCATAGATGCGCCAGTTAAATCAAATCCAAAAGCTTTGGCTTTATCAACAGCCTGCATTAAAGCATCAACTCTTGACGTTTGACCTGTTCCTGAAGAAATTAATGTTCCGTTTTTTGCAAATACAATCGTGTTTGATTTCGTATTCTTGCAAATTTTTGAAGCAAATATCAAATCTTCGATCTCCTGAGCGGTAGGTTCTGTAATTGTAACGGTTTTTAAATGCTCTTTATTATCCGTAATATTATTTCTGTCCTGAATTAACAAACCATTAAGACAAGTTCTTACCTGACGGGATGGTAATTCAACTTCATTTTGTACTAAAATGATTCTGTTTTTCTTCTCTTGCAATACAGCAATTGCCTCATCATCATAAGCAGGAGCGATTACTACTTCGCAGAATAATTTGTTGATTTCCTGTGCAGTTGCCAAGTCAATTTTGGTGTTTGCAATCAAAACTCCGCCAAAAGCTGAAGTAGGATCACAAGCCAAAGCTGCTAAATATGCTTCGCTAATTGTTTTTCTTGAAGCTAAACCACAAGCATTGTTATGTTTTAGAATTGCAAATGTTGGTCCGTCAGTTTTAAATTCAGCAATTAAATTTACTGCAGCATCAACATCTAATAAGTTGTTGTATGATAATTCTTTTCCGTGAACTTTTTTGAACATTGCGTCAAAGTCTCCAAAGAAAAATCCTTTTTGATGAGGGTTTTCACCATATCTTAAAACCTGACCATCTGCAATGCTTTCTTTGTAGATAGTTTCGTCAGTATTAAAATAGTTAAAAATAGCTCCATCGTAGTGAGAAGAAACGTGGAATGCTTTTGTAGCAAGCAATCTTCTGTTCTCAAGAGTTGTAGAACCGTTTTGTTCTGTAATTAAATCCAAAAGCAAACTGTATTCGTTAACCGAAGCAACAATTACCGTGTCTTTGAAGTTTTTTGCACCGGCGCGGATTAATGAAATTCCGCCAATGTCGATTTTTTCTATAATATCTTGTTCGCTTGCACCAGAAGCAACTGTTTTTTCAAAAGGGTATAAGTCAACAATTACCAAATCAATTTGAGGAATATCAAATTCTTTCATTTGTTGAACATCACTTTCATTATCCTGACGATTTAAAATTCCGCCAAAAATCTTTGGGTGTAAAGTTTTTACTCTTCCTCCAAGAATTTCAGGAAAAGAAGTAATATCTTCAACAGGAACTACAGGAATTCCAAGGTTTTTAATGAAGTCTTCAGTTCCTCCGGTTGAGTAAAGTGTTACGTTTTGTTCGTGTAATTTTCTAACAATTGGCTCTAATCCATCTTTAGAAAAAACAGAAATTAAGGCTGATTGTATTTTTTTAGTTGTGCTCATCGTGTAGTTATGATTTTTGAGACTGCAAAAGTAGTTTTTTTATATATTATTTTAAAGAAATTAGTGTAACATTATAGTAAAAAAATCTACTGATGAGTAAGTTAACTTTTATTAGGTTTTTGTTTTTAAAATATTGAATTTTACTTGTTTGAAAAATACTACTATATGCTTCTTTATTTAAGATTATTAAAAGAAAGTCTCAGCTTTGCCATAAACGCTTTACGAAATAATAAATTACGAACTTTATTATCGCTTTTAGGTGTTACAATTGGTATTTTTTCAATCATAGCTGTACTGGCTGCCGTAGATTCTTTAGATAGAAAAATTTCTAAAGACTTGAGTAGTTTAGATAAAAATACGATTTATTTAATGAAATATTGCTTTGGGCCGTCGGAAATTCCGCAATGGAAGAGAGAACAGTTTCCAAATGTAAAATACGACGAATACATTGGCTTAAAAAATTCACTAAATAATACTGATCAGGTTGCGTATCAGCTTTTTGTAAATCACGAAAGTTTAAAATACGATTCAAAAACGGTAAGCGATGTTAATATTATTCCGTCATCTAGCGAAATGGTGGATATTGACGGATTGAGTTTTGCTAAAGGAAGATTTTATAACGAGTCTGAGTCGAATTCAGGAACTGCAGTAATTGTTTTAGGCTATGATATTGCCGAAGGCCTTTTTGGAACAAGTGATCCAATTGGAAAAAATATTCGTTTATACGGACAACGTTTTACCGTTATTGGTGTAATCGAGAAGCAAGGTGCAGGTTTTTTTGGTGATAGTAATGATACTTCGGTTTATTTACCTGCTAATTTCCTGAGACGAATGTATGGCGATAGTGATTCAATGACGCCGGTTATTGTTTTAAAACCGGTAAAAGGAATAGATATGGATGCTTATAAGGCGGAAATAGCCCAAAAACTGCGTGCAATTCGCGGAATGAAAGCAGGGGAAATGGATAACTTTTTTATTAATGTCCTTTCCGGATTTACTGATTTTATCGATGGAATTTTGGGTCAGATGAATGTTGTGGGATGGATTATTAGTGGATTTTCTCTATTAGTTGGAGGTTTCGGAATCGCTAATATTATGTTCGTTTCGGTAAAAGAAAGAACCAATTTAATCGGAATACAAAAATCACTTGGCGCAAAAAACCGATTTATATTATTTCAGTTTTTATTTGAGGCTATAATTCTTTCGGTTATTGGAGGAATTATTGGTTTACTGATGGTTTGGGGAATTGCACTTCTTTTAACAAAAGTACTCGATTTTGAATTTGTGTTAAGTCTCGGGAATATTCTTTTAGGAACCGGATTAGCCGCTTTGATCGGGTTAATTTCTGGAATTTTGCCAGCCATTTCTGCGGCAAATTTAGATCCTGTAGAAGCGATTAGAACGGGTATGTAATAGGTTGTTTTTGTGTTGTTTAATTGTAAATTTAAATTTTGAAGATTTGAAATAATTCGATATTTTTGGTAAGCAGACAATTTAAATCAATATATAAATGAGCTTTATTCTAAAACCTGTTGATACTGTTGAGTCTATTTCCAGAGAAGATTTTAAAAAGAACTATCTGGATAAAAGAAAGCCTTTAATTATTAAGGGGCTAACAAAAGATTGGCCTGCAAGAGAAAAATGGTCAACGGATTATTTTAAGCGCATTGCAGGGGATATTGAAGTTAAATTAGTTGATAACTCAAAAGCAGATCCTACAAAAGTTATTAATGCTTCTATTGCCAGTATGAAATTTGGTGAATATCTTGATTTAATAAAGAGAGAACCAACACAACTGCGCATTTTTTTCTTCAATCTTTTTAAACACAGACCCGAATTAATAGAGGATGTAAAAGTTCCTAAAGAATTAATGGGCGGTTTTATAGAAAGTATGCCAGCTATGTTTTTCGGAGGTTCTAAAGCAATTACTTTTCTGCATTACGATATCGATTTGCCACATCTTTTTCATACTCATTTTGGAGGTAGAAAACACATTATATTATTTGATAATAAATGGAAAAAAAGGCTCTATTGTCTTCCTAATACGACCTACGCCTTAGAAGATTATGATGTTGCTAATCCAGATTTTGAAAAGTTTCCCGCTCTAAAAGGTGTCGAAGGTTATGAAGTTTTTCTGGAACACGGAGATACCTTATTTATGCCAACTGGTATGTGGCACTGGATGCGTTATATAGACGGTTCTTTTTCTCTGACACTTCGCGCTTGGGATAAATCTGTTTCCCGAAAGATTGCCAGCGTTTGGAGCTTATTTATGCACGGCGCAGTTGATAGTGCTATAAAAGTTGTTTTTAGAGGACGTTATGCGTTATGGCGTGAGAAATTAGTTTTTAAAATTGCTGAAAAAGAATTAAAAAAAGACTTAAAGAATGATTTGAAAAAAGCGAGCTGATTGAAGATTTTGATTTTATATGGAATGATGCTCTATTACTCGTTTTGATTTTTTAATTTTGGTTTTATGAAAGGAAGTGTAATTCGGTTTTGGTTCCATTTAATATCTTCATAATTATAGGATTCATTGTTTTTCTTGTATTTCAAAACAGTATCCTCTTCTTGGGTTGTTCTTCTAATTTTATAAGCTTTTAGTTTACTTGTAAAACTAAAAATTGATTTGTTTTTTATTGTGTCATTTTGAGATGCAATAATTAATCTTTGTTCATTTTTTTTCTTGCTAAGAATATTTAGGGAAAGAAAATCATTTACATTTGACTGTGGAGTTTGAATTAAATCTATGGGCTGTAAGTTTAATAGATAAGGTATAGTGTCAATTCTGTCTGCAGATCCGCATATTCTCGGGATGTATTCTTTTTGGTAAAAGAAGAGATTGCCTTTGCTATCTATTAAAAGCTGATTTTGACAATAAAATCCTTTTATTGAAGGAAAGGTCACTTTATCGCTATTTTCTTTTAATGAATCAGCATACTTTTTGAATTTTTTGTCTTCATAAGAAACAATGTAGAATTTATTGTTTAAGTGGATAATTTCTTCTTTTTTGTTACAATTCAAAAAAAGAAAACAAACTATAAAACCAATAAAAATTCGTGTCATAAAAATCAGATTTAAAATAAAGATATAAAAACAGAATATATAAATACCTACAAGGTTTTGAAAACCTTGCAGGAAGGGCTTAACTGTGTTTGTAAAACTTATATGGTTTAAAAACAAAAAAATCCTAAGAAGAATTTCTTAGGATTTTAAATTGAATTTATAAGTTTTGAAAAGCTTATTTTTCTTTCAGTAATTTTTCAAGATATTCAACTTTTTCTTTTTCTACTATAACTAAACGTTCGTAAAGTTCAATTACTTTATCTAAAGGATTAAATGTGCAATGAGTTGGATTAAACATTCCGTTTATTCCGGTACTGGTACTGTTGTCATAAAAATTATTAAAATAATTGATCATATTTTCGTCAGTAAAGTTTTTTATTGCCTCAGCATTTACTCCAAGAGCTTTTGCTACTTCGGTAAGTCTTTCTTCATCTATATTCTCGCTGTTTTCTATTGCAGATACAGCTTGCTGAGAAATTCCTAAAGCCTGAGCCAAAGCTTCCTGCTTCATATCTCTAAGTTCACGAATACGGCTAATTTTTCGCCCTATATGATTTGGTTTTGTTGTTGTGCTCATAATTCAAAGATATTTATATTACTTTAGAAAAAATGGGTTTCTGTAAAAAACAAGAATGCTTTAGTAGGATACAATTATTAATAGTTTATTTTGGGGAACCATCAATATTTATATAAAAACAAAAATACAATTTTTCAGACAAGTATTGCATAGCTCAATCATATTGCATTTATTTTTAAATCAAGTAGTATAGTTTTTTTGTCCTGCAAGGTTTTCAAAACCTTGTAGGTTTAGTTTAAGATTTTAATTAAGAAAAAAGCATACATTAAATTAAGACCTACAAGGTTTTGAAAACCTTGCAGGAAAACCTTAACTTTACTTATATAACTTATATGGTTTAAAACAAAAAAAAATCCCAAAAAGTAATTCTTGGGATTTTGTATTTTAAGTAGTTTTAAAACTATCTAATATCATTGTTTTGAATCAAATCGATATATAAGTTGATCTTATCTTTCAATTCTTTTCTAGGCGTGATAAAGTCAAGGAAACCGTGCTCTAAAAGAAACTCAGCCGTTTGAAAACCTTCTGGTAAATCTTTTCCTGTAGTATCACGTACAACACGTGGACCAGCAAAACCAATCAAAGCGCCCGGCTCAGAGATATTGATGTCTCCTAACATAGCGTAAGATGCTGTTGTTCCTCCAGTTGTTGGGTCTGTACAAAGAGAGATATAAGGTAATTTAGCTTCAGCTAACTGAGCTAGTTTTACTGATGTTTTTGCTAATTGCATTAAAGAATAAGCAGCTTCCATCATACGAGCTCCACCAGATTTAGAAATCATAACAAAAGGCATTTTGTTTTTGATCGCGTGATCAATACCCCTTGCAATTTTTTCCCCTACAACTGCTCCCATAGATCCACCAATAAAGGCAAAATCCATACAACAAATTACAAGTTCTTTTCCTTTAGATTTTCCTACTCCCGTACGCACAGCGTCTTTAAGGTGAGTTTTTTCCATTACATCTTTCAAACGCTCTGCATATTTTTTTGTATCCACAAAATGCAAAGGGTCTTTTGATGTCATGTTTTTATCTAACTCAACAAATTCGTTGTTGTCGAATAAAATTTCAAAATAGGTTGCGCTTCCAATTCGAACATGAAAATCATCTTCAGGGCTTACGAATAAGTTTCTCGCTAATTCGTCTGCATCAATAATTTTTCCAGTTGGAGATTTGTACCACAATCCTTTCGGAACGTCCATCTTATCTTCTGTCGCGGTCGTAATCCCTTTTTCTTGTCTTTTAAACCAAGCCATATTGAATGTTTTATTTGTTTTAGGTTTCAAGTTTCAAGTTGCGAAACCTGAAACTTGAAACTTTAAACCTGAAACTTTTTTATTATAGTGTATTCACATTATTTAAGTCAGCAAAAGCTTGTTCAAGTCTTGCATTGAATGTTACTTCGCTCTCACGAACCCATTTTCTTGGGTCATAATATTTTTTGTTAGGAACATCAGCACCTTCTGGGTTACCAATTTGAGTTTTTAAGTACTCAATATTGTTTACCATATAGTCACGGATTCCTTCAGTATATGCAAATTGTAAATCTGTATCAATGTTCATTTTGATAACTCCGTATCCAATAGCTTCTCTGATTTCTTCAAGTGTAGAACCTGAACCTCCGTGGAAAACGAAATCAACTGGGTTAGCACCTGTATTGTATTTGTTTTGTACGAAATCCTGAGAATTTTTTAAGATTTTTGGAGTTAATTTTACGTTTCCTGGTTTGTAAACACCGTGAACGTTTCCAAAAGCAGCAGCAATTGTAAATTTTGGACTTACTTTAGATAATTCTTCGTAAGCATAAGCTACTTCTTCTGGCTGAGTATATAATTTTGAGCTGTCAACATCAGAGTTGTCAACACCATCTTCTTCACCACCTGTAATACCAAGTTCGATTTCTAAAGTCATACCCATTTTGCTCATTCTAGCTAGGTATTCTTTACAGATTTCGATGTTTTCTTCGATTGGCTCTTCAGATAAATCGATCATATGAGAACTGAATAATGGTTTTCCTGTTTCTGCAAAATGTTTTTCAGAAGCATCTAATAAACCATCGATCCATGGTAAAAGTTTTTTTGCACAGTGGTCAGTGTGTAAAATTACAGTTGCACCATAAGCTTCTGCTAAAGTGTGAATATGTTTTGCTCCGGCGATTCCTCCAGCGATTGCTGATTTTTCACCTGCGTTAGATAATCCTTTTCCAGCATTAAATTGAGCTCCTCCGTTTGAGAACTGAATGATAACCGGTGCATTTAATTTTGCAGCAGTTTCAAGAACTCCATTGATTGTACTAGATCCAGTAACGTTTACTGCAGGTAAAGCAAATCCTTTTTCTTTCGCATAATTAAAAATCTCCTGAACCTGATCTCCTGTAGCTACTCCTGGTTTAATATTGTGTGCCATTGTAATTTTTTTTATAGTTGTTTTTAGTTTTTAGGTTGCAAAAATAAGAATTAATTAGCATTAGAACGGATAATTTATTCCAAAATTTAAAACCGAGTGACCAAAATTGTATTCTTTAAACCATCTGTCTCCCTTCTCATGCGCCGGATTGTAGGTCTTGAAGCCTAAATCTAATCGAATAACAAAGAAGCTTAAATCGTATCGTAAACCAAATCCTGAACCCAAAGCAATTTCAGCTAAATCGTTTACGTTGTTAAATCTTGCTTTCTCATCGATGACATTATCGAGCACATTCCAGATATTTCCGGCATCTGCAAAGAGGGCTCCTTTAACATCTCCAAGAATTTTAAATCGAAATTCGGCACTAAGTGCAATCTTCATATTGGCCTCATTAAAATCATCCTTTGCATCGGTGCTTCCCGGACCTAAAGAGTAGGGCTGCCATGCACGGTTGTCATTGGATCCTCCTGAATAATAACTTCGTGAAAACGGAATGTAATCTGAATTTCCAAATGGAATTGCAATCCCAAAGAAACTTCGAACGGCCAGTACTTTTTCTTTTCCAAAATCCCAGTGTTTTATATAATCAAACTCTGTTTTAATATATTCTGAATATTCCAGATTGAAAATTTCATAGTTGCCCCTGTCATTTTTTGGAAGGCTGGCAATATTTGAAACAGCTGATAATAAAGTTCCTGCAGATTCTATTTTGGTTTTAAACTGATAGAAATTATTATCGGCAAGATCTTTTTTGGTGGTTTTTGTAAAAGTATAACTTGTTGCCAGAATAAAGTCATTTTCAGTCAAACGGACTCTTCTTTCTTCAATACTTTCTACATCTTTGTATAAAGGATCTCCTGGTTTTAAATCTGTTTTGTTGGCAAAAACATCTCTTGTAAAGCCTGTTGTACCATCAGGTATGGTCAGGTCTTTATGAAGTTGTTCTTCTGCTGTGTTTCCCCAGTTGATAGGGTTGGTGTTATAATCTTTACCAATACCATTCAATTCATCGTATGATGAAGTATAAACGTTGAAATAATTATCCGGATTTAAATTGCGTACATATTGTGCATTAAGCAACTCCAATTTTGCTGTATTGTGACGTTTTGGAGACCAGTTGTATGAAATTCCTCCGGTGAAATTCTCTTTGTCTAAACCTATATTTCGCTGTTTAGAAAAACCGCTTGAAATTGATGTAGACGGAATCATTCTTTTTGGGATAATTTTCTCCGTTCCAAAAGGCAATAGAATCCTTGGGAAATTCAGTTTTAAATCTACTCCGTATTCCGAAACATTAAAGAAATTATTGTTCGGATTCGCCATGTCCTGTGAAGATCCAATATTCATACGAGTCGAAATTTCAAGAGTTTCGGCACGATTAAAGACGTTTCGGATGGTTTCTGAAAGACTGGCTCCAATACCAAAATCCTGAATATTAGAATGTGTTACATCAAGAGTTGCCCCAAAACTGTATTTTTTTCTTGGCGTTAAATAAACCTTTGCGATTAAAGATTGTGCCGTTGAATCTCGTTTATCAACTTCATATTGAATAGAAGGATAATTGAATATTTTTAAGTTATTTAAATATCGCGAAGAAAGTGTTGTTCTAGTGTCCGAAAACGTACTTCCTTTTGTAATAAAAATAGCATCAGTAATTGCACGTGGTTTGTATTTTAATTTTTTGTAACTATATAAATTAAAGTTGTTGTACGTTGTACTATCTGTGATTTTTGCTTTTGCATTAGCGGCCGAATAATCGGTGTAGATATTTACAGCGCTAATTTTGTATAATTTAAAAGGCTCGGTACGGCTGGAATCTTTCTCCTGTATACTATTGTTGTTAATAATAAGGTTGACATCGGCTTTGTTTTTTTTGCCAATAGTATCAATGTCAAAAGTTACATAAGTTGGCTGAAAATAATAAGCACCATTATTTCTGAAGTAAGTTGTAATCCTGTTTTTTTCTTCTTCAAAATCAGTAGTTTTATACTGATTTCCGGATTTTAAAACAGAAGGTTCTCTGCTTACTTTGTATAATGAATCCAGAGCCGGAGTTAAAATTGTAGTTCTGATTGAATCTAATTTATAAGCAGGTCCGGTAGTAATATTATAATTTATTTTGGCTCTTTTAATCCCAATACTATCAATGTCGTAATCTGTTTTTACCTTAAAGAAACCATTGTTTAGATAATAGTATTTTAAACGCAGTAGAGTTTTTTTTGTTTTTGCAGTGTCAATAATTACGGGTGGTTCACCTGTGTTTTTCAAAAAATCATGAATACCTTTGTATAGAAAAGATTGCCCTAAACGATCTACTTGTTTTGCAGATAGTACTTTTGACCAATTTTCGTATCTGCCCGGATGATTGTCAAATCTTGCTTTATAGGTCGAATCTGGGTTTAAATTGGCTAAATTGTATAGATTTAAACGTAATTTAAAACCTAGTAATTTACCATTTGGCTTTTGGTACATTTGATTAGCTGCCGTTTCATCATTAGACGACTTTCCGTTAACTAGAATATTATTTTTTACAAGAAGGTTTTTTCCATCGGGAACTCTTTTTATGGCATTACAAGCAGAAATAAATATTGCTATTAGAATAAATGCTGTTATTTTTGTGGAATTATTTTTCAAGTGATTTTAAATATTTAATTCAAAAGTACATTATTTTATGGTTAGTAAAAACCAAATAAAACTTATCTCGGGTTTACATCAAAAAAAGCAGCGTTTTGCAAATCAATTATTTTTTGCTGAAGGAGTAAAAGTAATTCAAGAATTGTTGCAATCCAATTTTGAATTAGAGCATTTATACACTACACAAAATGATTTTGAAACTGTTCATGCTTCAAAACGAACACTTATTAATGAACAGGAACTTAAGAAAATAAGTGCTTTGTCGACCCCAAATTCTTGTTTAGCAGTCTTCAAAATTCCTGCCGAAAACAAAATAATTGACTCTGGTTTAATTGTTGCATTAGATGATATTCGTGATCCCGGAAATTTAGGAACAATTTTGCGTCTTTGCGATTGGTTTGGAATCAAACAAATTATTTGCTCTAAAGAAACAGTAGATATTTATAACCCAAAAGTGGTTCAGGCTACAATGGGCTCTATTACCAGAGTAAATGTAAGTTATGTTGATTTGAAAACCTTTATCGGTCAGACTAAACTGCCGATCTTTGGAACTTTTATGGACGGAGATAACATTTATCAAACAGATTTACCGAAAGATGGTATCATTATTATGGGTAATGAAGCAAATGGTATTTCTGCAGAAATTGAAAAAATGGTAACCAACCGACTCACAATTCCAAGATTTGGGGAGCTTCAAAAAACCGAAAGTTTAAATGTAGCTACCGCAACAGCAATTATTCTTAGTGAGTTTAAACGAAATAGTTAAGCAATTGTTTTAATGAAAAGTAAAATTTATTAAAATTGCTCTTGATTTCATAGAGTCTATATTGTCAGTGTATGGACTAACAGGATGTTCAGGAGTTACATTGTCTCGAATTAGTTCATCTGAAATACCAAACATACCTCTTACAGAAGGTGAAAAGATAAAATATTCTGTAAAAATATCGATTCCAAAACCAACTTCATAAGCATACGTCCAGGGTTTAACTCTGAATTTTTGCTGCCAGTTATCATCCTGAGATTTTGAGTTACTAGATAAGTTTAAAGTAGTAGACATTCCGCCAACTAAATAAGGACGGATATTTCCGGTACGTAAAGCTGAAAATTTAAGTAATAAAGGAAAATGAATGTAAGTACTGTTTACCTCTCTTAAATAATCTTTCTCAAGATTTCCAACTCCAGGAAAATATAAATCACGTTTTGTGTAGTATAAACCAGGTTCAAAACGTAAATTGATATATTCCTGCAATCTTAAATCGGCAACAACACCCACATTAAAGCCGGTAGTTTTTTTTACCTGGATATCTTCCTGAACAGGATTTTTGTAATCGAATTTAAAGTCAAAACTATTAAAGCCTAAATAATAACCAAAGTAAAGGCGTTGTTTTTGCCAGTTCTCCAGATTAATAATGGGATCTTTGCTAAACATGCTCTTAGCAAATTGCGAATATCCTTTTGTCGATAAGACTAATAAAATTACGATTACTGTTTTTTTCATACTATTTTTTAGAAGCAGAATAAATGGTTGCAACTCCAAAGGTTTGAGGCATAGCCACAACATCTATAAACCCAATTTTTCTCAAAATATTGTTCAACGCTTCACCATAAGGAAAAGCTGCTGCTGATTCTGATAAATATCCGTAAGCTGAATTGTCTTTTGAAAATAGTTTCCCGATAATTGGGAGTATATTTTTGCTGTAAAAGTTATATCCTTGTTTATAAGGCGTTTTATCCGGAACCGAAGTTTCCAGAATAACAAATACACCATTTGGTTTTAAAACTCTCAATATTTCAGCAAAACCTTTCTCTAAATTCTCAAAATTTCGAACTCCAAATCCCACAGTTATGGCATCAAAATAATTATCCTCAAAAGGAATGTTTTCAGAATCTCCTAAAACTAAATCAATAACATTAGATAGTTTTTTTTCTTCAACTTTCTTTTTTCCTACTTCAAGCATTCCTGCAGAAATATCTAAACCGATGATTTTTTCAGCTTTAGTTTGCGTCATTAAAATGGCAAGATCGCCAGTTCCGGTTGCAATGTCAAGAATAATTTTTGGTTTTGTATCAGATACTATTTTTAATACTTTTTTTCGCCATTTGACATCAATACCAAATGAGATAACACGGTTCAAATTATCGTAGTTCCCGGAGATGTTATCAAACATTTGGGCAACCTGCTCTTTTTTACCTAAAGAAGAGTCTTTATATGGAGTTATTTTCTCAGACATTTTTTTTATTTACGCAAATATAATACAATCTGACTTAACTGTAATTGGCTTTTTTAAATTGTAAAGTAAATGTTTATAAAGAAGAGATTTAAGCCGAGTTTCTCTTTGATTTTTGCAACTTATCAAACCTCCCCAAATGTTGGTATTTGAAAAAAATCACTAAAAGTGGGTATTGTGGGATGCTGAATTTATGCCCACTTTTGCTAAAGATAAAATGATGAAATTTTAATGATTGATTAAATAGAAAGAACTTAAATCAAATGAATACTTTTTTTGCACTGGTACCTCATTTGTTCTTGTAAGTAGTTTTGGAAGTATTGTTACTCAAATTACAGTACTATTTTTTTAAGTGCAAAGTACGTTCTTAGGATTAAATTTGTTTTTGGAAATTTTAATTTTCTTGCCTTTAATATCTTAGTGGTATTTGTTATTAAAGGCCCTCTTTGGGATTAATTCTCAAATTAAATGTTATTCAGTTTTCAAGTGTTTTTAAACATTTGTGATTTTTTTATCAAAATTCTTACCTGAGTAAGTTCAATCGAAATAATCAATCGTTTTTTAAAAAACATCCTCCAAAAGAGGATGTTTTTTTATTTTCTAATGTAAGTCTCGTACGTATAATCGTAAAGATGCTTTTCATCTTTGAAGTTTTCTTCAGATTCTACCAAAAGCCATTCGTTTTCATTAATCTTAGGAAAAAAAGTATCAGCATCAAATGTATGATGCACTTTAGTTATCTCTATAATGTCGCTATAAGGCAAGCCAAGAGTGTAAATTTCGCCTCCGCCAATGATATACGAATCTTCATCTTCCGGGCACATAGCAATTGCTTTCTCAATACTGTCTACTACAATACATCCTTCAGGATTATAATCACTTTGGCGCGTAATTACAATATGAACTCTGTTTGGGAGTGGTTTAGGAAAACTCTCAAAAGTTTTTCTTCCCATAATAATATGGTGATTCGTCGTGAGTGATTTGAATCTTTTAAAATCATTTGGCAGATGCCAAACTAATTCATTGTTTTTTCCAAGGGCATTATTTTCGGCAACAGCCGCTATCATTATAATCATGGCACTCTAAAACTAAATTTTATTTTTCAGTATCCTCATTTATTCTCGATTCCAATTGACTAATTCTTTTTTGCTGTAAGGCAACAAGTCGGTCAATTTGCTCTCTTTCCCATTTTTTATTCATGAACCTGTCTGTAATATATACTTTTATAAAGTGTAAAATAAACAGAAAAAGCCATATTGTGATTCCCCAAATACACCAGTTTTGGTTAGTATTGGCTCCAAAACCAAAAAATCTGTTGGCAATAAATAAAAATAAACTCCCTATGAGAAAAAGTACAAAATGAAAATACAGGATTTTCTTTTGTCTAAGTCTTCTTCTTGCATATTCATATTGCTCGTGTACTTCTTTTTCCATAAGATTGTAAATGAATGAGGTTATAAAGTTAAAATTTATTTTGAAATCATGGTATTCTGCGACTAGAATATTTGGATTACCTGTGGCTAAGAATCTGAAATTCAGAATTTTTAACAGATTAATTTATGGGTACTGTAAAAAAAATATTGTGTTTTTGCTATAGTCGCAAATCGAACATAGGACTATTGAAAGTTCTGGTGCTTTTGCGTAATTTAGGTGTATAAATCTAAAAACTAAATAGTTATGTCTTTAAAGAAACAATTTGTCAAAACAAAACCAGTATGTAAAGTAACATTTTCTGTAGAAGCCAAAGATGCAAACTCGGCAGCTGTGGTGGGAGATTTTAATAATTGGAATGCAGAAGAAGGAGCTTTAAGTAAATTAAAAAACGGAACTTTTAAAGCAACTTACGACTTGGTAAAAGATGCGATTTACGAGTTTAAGTATGTAATTGACGGCGTTTATGTGAATGATCCTGAGGCAGATTCATATAAATGGAATGATTTTGCCGGAAGTGAAAATAGCGTTCTGGCGGTATAAAAAAATCCGCTAAAATTAAGCGGATTTTTTTATAGTTTTATACAGCAACACTTCCTTTTATTCCCGGATGTGGTTCATAATTCACAAGGGTGAAGTCATTATAATCAAAATCAAAAATGTTTTTAATCTCTGGATTTAAAATCATTTTTGGTAATGGTTTTGGCTCTCTTGAAAGTTGTAATTCTAATTGCTCAAAATGATTGTTGTAGATATGTGCGTCTCCAAATGTGTGAATAAAATCACCAGCTTCAAGATCGCATACCTGAGCAATCATCATGGTTAATAATGCATAAGAAGCAATATTAAAAGGAACACCTAAAAATATATCAGCGCTTCTTTGATATAACTGGCAGGAAAGTTTTCCTTTTGTTTCTCCTTTTTCAGTATCAGGGCTTGAAACATAAAACTGAAAAAACGCATGACAAGGAGGCAAAGCTGCCTTGTTGTTTGCTACATTTTCTTCAAATGATTTTTTGGTGTCTGGCAAAACAGATGGATTCCATGCCGAAACCAGCATTCTGCGGCTATTCGGATTTGTTTTTAATTCTGTAATTAATTCAGAAATCTGATCGATTTCTTCACTATTCCAGTTTCTCCATTGGTGTCCGTAAACCGGTCCTAAATCACCATTAGAATCAGCCCAGTCATCCCAGATTTTAACTCCGTTTTCCTGAAGGTATTTAATATTTGTATCTCCTTTTAAAAACCAAAGTAATTCGTAAATAATGGATTTTAAATGAAGTTTTTTAGTTGTAACCATTGGGAAACCCTCACTTAAATCAAAACGCATCTGGTAACCAAAAACGCTTTTAGTCCCTGTTCCGGTTCTGTCTCCTTTTTGATTGCCGTTTTCTAAAACGTGTTTTACTAAATCTAAGTATTGTTTCATTATTGCTTTAGGCTTTAGGCTTTAAGCTTTAGGCTTTACCTAATGCTTTCAGCTTGTTTTTTTTGTTTTACGCTTTACGCTTAAAGCCTAAAGCTTACGGCTTATAGCCTTAAGTTATCTTTTTGAGATTTCGTCTCTAATTTTTGCTGCTTTTTCGTAATCTTCCTGAGAAACTGCCTGATCCAGAAGTTCGTTAAGCTCTTGTAGACTATGTTTGGCATATACATCTCCAGACTGGTTGCTTTCTTCTTCGTGTCCAAAAGTTTCAGGATTAGAAAGTACATCATCAATTTCCTGAGAACCTGGATCTGTTTCTGCTGTATTTGATTTTAGATAAATACCAGCTTTGTCTAAAATGTTTTTATAAGTAAAAATCGGAGCATTGAAACGTAGTGCTAAAGCTATTGCATCAGAAGTTCGGGCATCAATGATCTCTTCAATTTTATCTCTTTCGCAAATTAAACTCGAGTAGAAAACACCATCAACAAGTTTGTGAATAATCACTTGCTTTACCACAATGTCAAATCTTTCTGCAAAGTTTTTGAATAAATCATGTGTTAATGGACGAGGTGGTTTAATTTCTTTTTCTAAGGCAATGGCAATAGATTGAGCTTCAAAAGCACCAATTACAATTGGCAGTTTTCTTTCGCCATCAACTTCATTCAAAATTAAGGCATAAGCGCCATTTTGAGTTTGACTGTATGAAATTCCTTTTATAGATAATTTTACTAGACTCATATATAGGGGTAAAAAAGGGCATTTAAAGCCTCATTTTAATACTTTTTTTGATTGAAAAATAAAGGTGCAATTTTAATCAAAAAATATGGAACAAAAAAGCTACCTAAAACAAAGATACGATTATCTTGTTTTTAGGCAGCTATATTATAGAGAATTCTTAAATTAAGAATGTTGCGCTTTAAATGCTTTTAATTTCTCTGTTAATTGAGGTACAATTTCAAATGCATCACCAACAATTCCGTAGTCAGCAACTTTAAAGAAAGGAGCCTCAGGATCGTTATTGATTACTACTTTTACTTTAGATGAGTTGATACCTGCGATATGCTGAATCGCTCCTGAAATTCCTATTGCAATATATAAATTTGTTGCAACTGGTTTTCCTGTTTGTCCAACGTGTTCGCTGTGAGGTCTCCATCCTAAATCAGAAACTGGTTTAGAACAAGCCGTTGCAGCACCTAAAACAGCAGCAAGATTTTCAACTAATCCCCAGTTTTCAGGACCTTTCAATCCACGTCCGCCAGAAACTACGATATCAGCATCTGCGATAGAAACTTTTCCTGTTACTTTTTCAACAGATTCTACTTTTACACCAAAATCATTGTCTCCAATTGTTGGGTTAAAATCTTCTTCAGCTGCAGATCCTGCACTTTCAAAAATTCCGTAAGAGTTTTTAGCAAGTCCAAGAACTTTTACATCTGTACTGATTTCTGTAATATTGAAAGCTTTGTTTGAGAAAGCGTTTCTTTTTACCTGAAAAGGAGAAGTGCTTAATGGTAAACCAACAACATTTGATGCGAAACCAGCTTCTAAAGCTACTGCAACCAATGATGAAAGGTAAATACTATCTGTTGTTGAAGAAAGTAAAACTAATTTAGTTCCTTCTTTTTGAGCTGCTTGTTTAATTACATCAGCGTAAGCTTTTGCAGTAAAACCAACTAATTTATCGTTGTTTACTTTTAGAACTTTATCAACTCCGTATTTAGCTAACTCGCTTACGTCGCTAATGTTTACAGTTAAAGCTGTAACTGTAGTTCCTAAGCTTTCTGCTACTTTTTTAGCGTAAGAAGCTAATTCGTAAGCAACTTTTTTAAATTTTCCTTCTGCAGATTCTGCATATATTAATATAGACATAATGTTTTTTGTTTAAAAGTTTAAAGTTTCAGGTTAAAAACTGAACACTTACAAACTGATTACTAGATTACTTTCGCTTCGTTGTGTAATAAATTGATTAACTCGTCTAAGTTATCAGGAGAAATTAATTTCACTGCTGATTTTGGAGCTGGTTTTTCAAATTTCACTGCTTTTGTATTTACAGGAGCGTCAACTGGTTCAAGAATAGTTAAAGCTTTAGTTCTAGCCGTCATAATTCCTCTCATGTTCGGGATACGTAAATCTTTTTCCTCAACAAGACCTTTTTGACCACCAATGATTAAAGGAAGAGTAGTACTTACAGTTTCTTTTCCACCATCAATTTCACGAACCGCTTTTACATTATTTCCGTCAACAGTTAAACTTGTACAAGAGTTTAAAAAGTTAGAACCTAAAATTCCGGCAATCATTCCAGGAACCATTCCACCATTATAATCTAAAGACTCTTTTCCAGCAATTACAAGATCGTAACCACCGTTTTTAATTACTTCAGCTAGTTGTTTTGCAACAAAAAAACCGTCAGTTGGGTTAGCGTTTACACGAATTGCTTCGTTTGCACCAATTGCCAATGCTTTACGTAAAGTTGGTTCAGTATCTGGTCCGCCAACATTTACAACAGTTACAGTTGCGCCTTGTTGCTCCTGAAACCAGATTGCACGTGTTAAACCAAACTCGTCATTAGGATTAATTACATATTGTACACCATTGGTATCGAATTCTGAATCACCATTGGAGAAGTTGATTTTTGAAGTAGTATCAGGCACGTGGCTGATGCAAACTAATATTTTCATAAGTATATATTTTATAATTTATAATATGCTTTGACAAATTTAGAAATTAAAATCGAAATAATATACTATGCGTGCATAATATTTTTTGAAAACTATTACGTTTTCGAAGATTGTGAAATTTGCAGGGTGATTTATCTTAGTTGAAAAACAAAAATGCATTCATTTTGCCTGATTGTTAGCAATTTCATAATGTAGGGGGAAGGTGCAGATGTTAAATTTTGTAAGTATTATAATATTTTACGAATTGTTGAGTTTTACAAAAAGAATTTGAAGAATCAGAATTAAACAAAAAAAGCGGAGATTGTCTTAAAAATGTTTTTTCGGGAGAAATAAGAACAATTATATCGATTTCGTAAAAGTTACATTAAAAGTTACATCGAAAAAAGCAGAATTGATGGATAGGGAAGTAAGATTTTAAATTCAATTTATGCTTTTAAGTGATTTAAAATATTTATTTTTGCTCTTCAGAAAATTCAACATACAATATAAATATGAGAACAATACAATTTAGAGAGGCCATTTGCGAAGCGATGAGCGAAGAAATGCGTCACGATGAATCCATATATTTAATGGGCGAAGAAGTTGCGGAATACAACGGAGCATACAAAGCTTCAAAAGGAATGCTTGCTGAGTTTGGCGAAAAAAGAGTAATCGATACTCCAATTGCTGAGCTTGGTTTTACAGGAATTGCAGTAGGTTCAGCTATGAATGGTAACCGACCAATTGTAGAGTATATGACTTTCAACTTCTGTTTAGTTGGTATTGATCAAATTATAAATAATGCTGCTAAAATGCGTCAAATGACAGGAGGACAATTTAATGTGCCTATCGTTTTTCGTGGACCAACTGCTTCTGCAGGTCAATTAGGAGCAACTCACTCTCAGGCTTTAGAAAACTGGTTTGCTAATACTCCGGGACTTAAAGTTGTTGTGCCTTCAACTCCATATGATGCAAAAGGACTTTTGAAATCTGCAATTCGTGATAACGATCCTGTAATTTTCATGGAATCGGAGCAAATGTATGGTGATAAAGGAGAAGTGCCAGACGGAGAATATACAATTCCATTAGGAGTTGCAGATGTTAAACGTGAAGGAAAAGATGTAACAATCGTTTCTTTTGGAAAAATCATCAAAGAAGCTTTCATCGCTGCTGATGAATTAGCAAAAGAAGGAATTTCTTGTGAGATTATCGATTTAAGAACAGTTCGTCCTATGGATAAAGAGGCTATTCTTACTTCTGTTAAAAAAACAAACCGTTTAGTAATTCTTGAAGAAGCTTGGCCATTTGCAAGTATTTCTTCTGAAATTACTTATATCGTTCAGGAACAAGCATTCGATTTTCTTGATGCGCCAATTCAGCGTATTACAACTGCTGATACTCCTGCACCTTACTCTCCTGTTTTACTAAAAGACTGGTTGCCAAATGCAGCTGATGTAGTAAAAGCAGTAAAGAAAGTAATGTACAAATAAAAAAAATCAACAATACTTATAAAACTTCATCAGTCATAATTAATTGATGAAGTTTTTTTTTGCCAAATGATAAAAAGAATAATTTTACTCAGCCTATTTTTTGTATTCGCCTTTGTGAATCTTGGAACTGCACAAACAAAAGTGAGTGGAATTGTTTTGGATAAAACGAATCAGCCAGTACCTTTTGCTAATGTTGTTTTTAAAGGTTCAAATACCGGAATCGTTTCTAATGAAGATGGTCGTTTTTATCTGGAATCACCAAATACCTATACGGTTTTAATTGTAAGTTCGGCTGGATTTTCAGATAAAGAAGTTACTTTGGAGAAATCTGTAAATTATGATTTCAAGATTGTTTTAAGTGAAGCCGAAGCACTTAGTGAAGTAGTTATTTATACCGGTAAAACATCTAAAAAGAATAATCCGGCATTGGATATTTTGAGGAAAATCTGGGAAAGAAAGCGTAAAAACGGACTTTACCAATTCAATCAATATCAAATGGAAAAGTACGAAAAAGTCGAGTTTGATATGAACACGATTGACAGTGCTTTTATGAAAAACAAGCTGTTCAAAGGAATGGAGTTTGTCTTTAATCATGTTGATACTTCTGAAGTTACCGGAAAAACGTACCTTCCTATTTTTATCAATGAATCTGTTTATGATGTTTACGGCGACAATAAATTAAAGAAAGTAAAAGAAAATCTTAACGGAAATAAAATGTCTGGTTTCAATGGAAATCAACAGATTTTATCTTTCGTAAAAGATCTTTATTCCGATTATAATATCTACGACAATCACCTTAAATTTTTTGATAAGAGTTTTACAAGTCCGCTTTCAAAAACAGGAATTGATGTCTATAATTATGTTCTGAAAGACAGTGCTTACATTGACAAAAAATGGTGTTATAATATTGTATTTTATCCAAGACGTAAAAACGAATTAACTTTTAAAGGAGATTTTTGGGTTAACGATACCACTTTTGCGATCAAGAAAATTAATATGGGTGTAACTAAAAGCGCCAATATTAACTGGGTAAAAGACATTTATATCGAGCAGGAATTTGAAGTAGAAAACGATTCTGTTTTTCTATTGACACGTGATTATATGATGTCGGATTTTGCTTTGAATAAAAAAGAAAAATCAAAAGGAGTTTATGGAAAACGAACGACTTTATATCGTAATCATAAATTCAACATTCAAAAACCGGAGAAGTTTTATAAAGAAGAAGTCAACTTTATAGACAATGCCGTTTACGACCGACCTCCTGAATTCTGGGAAGAAAATCGTTTTGAGAAATTGAATAAAGATGAACAGGGTATTTATAAAATGCTCGATACTTTGCAAACGGTCAAGCGATTTAAGCAATTGTACAGTCTAGTCTCTATTTTAGGAAGCGGTTATGTCGAGTTCAAGAACTTTGATTTCGGACCTATTTTTTCAACTTTTGGCTATAATGAAGTCGAAGGTTTAAGAATCCGCGCCGGAGGAAGAACTTATTTTGGACCAAATGACCCTTGGCGTATACAAGCTTATACGGCTTATGGTTTTGACGATAATAAATTTAAATACGGAGTTTCTGGTAAATGGATGATCGATAAGAAAAACCGAATCATTATTTCCGGAGGAAACAGGCGGGATATAGAACAAATTGGTGCCAGTTTAACAACGACCAATGATATTTTAGGAAGAAGTTTTGCGTCTTCAGCTTTATTTACAACAGGAAGTAACGGAAAATTAACCAACATTAATCTGAGTAATGTTTCCTTTGAAATAGAGGCCAAGAAGAATTTTATTATTCAAACCGGTCTTTCATATCGAACGCTTGAATCGGCATCGCCAACATTTAGTTTAGATTATTATACGACTTTACCAAGTGCGGCAAATCCTGCCGGAGTTGTAGAAAGTATGGTAACACAATCTGAAGCAAACATTCAGTTTGAATATATGCCAAATCGTAAAACAATTGGTTTTGGTGTAGAACGTGATATTGTTGATAGCCCGTATAGTCATTTCTTTGTAAACTTTAGTTATGGTTTAAAAGGCGTTTTAAACAGTGATTTTGCTTACGAGAAAATTCAGATTTATTATAAGCAACCTATTATAATTGGACCATTAGGAAGATCAAATATAATTCTTGAAACAGGAAAAACATTTGGTACAATTCCGTTAGGTTTAATGAGTGTGATTCCCGGAAACCAGACGTACTTTACAATAGAAAACACGTTTAGTAACCTGAATTTCTACGAATTTATAACCGATCAGTATACAACTTTGCAGTGGAATCATGATTTTGGAGGAAGGTTATTTGCCAGAGTTCCATTTATGAGAAAACTGAACTGGAGAGAGTTTGTAGGTATTAAAGCCGTTCACGGAACAATTTCTGATGCAAACCGTGCCATCAATGCTTCGGGACAACCGTACAATGCACCTGAAAATGTGTATTGGGAGTATAACGCAGGAATCGGAAATATATTCAAAGTATTTAGAATTGATTTCTCCTGGAGAGGAAGTTACTTAAACGCTCCGGATGCTAATAAATTTGCAGTAAAAGGATCTTTTGGATTCTATTTCTAAATAAAGCAAAGCGAAAGCTATTAATAATCTCGCAAAGACGCAGAGACGCAAAGAATTTAAAAACTTAGCGACTTGGCGTCTTTGCGAGATTTTTTTTTTAGTTAATTTTGAATAGACTTAAAATCAAGCTATGCAAGAAGCCATCGATTTTCTTTTAACCAAGAATCCAATATTTCAGGAGATTATTGATAAATATGGATTACCGCCCATTCCAAAACGCCCACAAGGTTTTGAAACATTGGTTTTGCTAATACTCGAACAACAGGTTTCTATAGATTCGGCGAAAGCCACATTTTTAAAAATCAAAGCATACACAACCTGCAATCCTGAAAACATGGTATTGCTATCAGATGAAGAATTCCGGAATCTGGGAGTAAGCCGTCAGAAAACAAAATATATTAAAATACTGGCAGAAGCTGTTTTAAGCAAAGAATTAGATATTGAAAGTTTAGCTGAAAAATCTGCAAAGCAAGTTCGTGAAGAGCTTATCAAACTAAAAGGAATAGGAAACTGGACCATCGATATTTATCTGATGTTTTGTCTACAGGAACCCGATTTAATTCCGCTTGGTGATATTGCTGTTATAAATACAATCAAAGAATTGCTGAATATTCATGACAAACAGGAAATGGAAATTCATGCAGAACAATGGAGCCCGTATCGCTCTTATGCCACCTATTTGCTTTGGCATTATTACTTAAAAAAGAGAAATCGAACAATTACTTATTAAATGCTTGTTTTTTAATACATAATAGAGATAATTTAACCTGTTTTTTTATTGTAAAAATGGAATGTTTGGTTACTTTTGCAACCGAAATTATAGATATAATAAAAAAAGAAAATGACCGCAGACAAACTAACGACTTTCGATGTTTTAATCGAAATACCAAGAGGAAGCAGAAATAAATATGAGTACGATTTTGAAATCAAAAGAATGCGTTTCGACAGAATGTTATTCTCTTCAATGATGTACCCTGCAGATTATGGATTTATTCCTGAAACTTTAGCTTTAGACGGTGACCCTCTTGATGTATTGGTTTTAGTAAACGAACCAACTTTTCCTGGATGTGTAATGGAAGTAAAACCAATTGGTGTTTTCCACATGGCAGATGATAAAGGACCAGATGAAAAAATTATTTGTGTACCAGTTTCAGATCCAATCTGGAATTCTTTAAATGATCTTTCAGATATGAACCCGCACTTGGTAAAAGAAATCGAACACTTTTTCCAGGTATATAAAGATCTAGAAAACAAAAAAGTGGATGTAGAAGGATGGGGAGACGTAAACGAAGCTTATGCAATTATTGCAGAGTGCACGAAGCGTTTTGATGATATTGAAAACAAACCAGAAGGATTATTTAGCATTAAATAATTTTAGCCTTCATAATTTATAAAAAAAGCAATACTCCGTTAGGAGTATTGCTTTTTTGTTTAAATTCGTTTTAGTTAGTTTATTGACTATTAACCAAAACCATTAATATATTATGAATGCATTTATGATTTACTTGCCAATTGTCATGGCAATTTTAGGATTACTTTTCATGGGAATAAAGAGGACTTGGGTTTTAAAACAAGATGCTGGAGATGGCAAGATGAAAGAGATTTCAGATTACATCTACGAAGGTGCATTAGCCTTTTTAAAAGCAGAATATAAACTATTAACCATCTTTGTAATTATTGCAAGTTTAGCTTTGGCAGGAATTACTTTTATTCCAGGTGTAAAAACACATTTATTTATCGTAATAGCATTCATATTTGGAGCATTCTTCTCTGCTTTAGCAGGAAATATGGGAATGAAAATCGCAACCAAAACAAACGTTAGAACAACACAAGCAGCCCGCACAAGTTTACCGCAAGCTTTAAAAGTTTCTTTTGGCGGAGGAACTGTAATGGGACTTGGTGTTGCTGGTTTAGCTGTTTTAGGATTAACTACTTTTTTTATAATTTTCTTTAACCTTTTATCTGGAGGAGTTTGGAAAGACACCGAAACAATGACGGTTGTTTTAGAGACTTTAGCTGGGTTTTCATTAGGAGCAGAATCAATTGCATTATTTGCCAGAGTTGGTGGCGGAATTTATACTAAAGCCGCAGACGTTGGTGCCGATTTAGTAGGTAAAGTTGAAGCTGGAATTCCGGAAGACGATCCAAGAAATCCGGCAACAATTGCAGATAACGTAGGAGATAATGTGGGTGACGTTGCAGGTATGGGAGCCGATTTATTCGGATCGTATGTGGCAACTGTTTTAGCTGCAATGGTTCTTGGAAACTATGTAATTAAAGATATGGGCGGAAGTATTAATGACGCTTTTGGTGGAATTGGTCCAATTTTACTTCCTATGGCCATTGCCGGTTTCGGAATCTTATTTTCGATTATCGGAACTTTATTGGTAAAAATATCAGATGATAATGCGAGAGAAGCTCAGGTGCAAAAAGCGTTAAATATAGGGAACTGGGTTTCTATTGGTTTAACTGCAATTGCATGTTTCTTTTTGGTACAACACATGCTTCCTGAAGTCATGACAATGGAGTTTTTTGGAGAAGGATCTCAGCAAATTTCTTCTATGCGTGTTTTTTATGCTACTTTAGTTGGGTTAGTTGTGGGCGGAGCAATTTCATCAGTAACTGAATATTATACAGGATTAGGAACAAAACCAGTTTTGGCGATAGTTCAAAAATCATCTACAGGAGCAGGAACAAACGTAATTGCAGGTTTGGCAACGGGAATGATTTCAACTTTTCCAACAGTAATATTATTTGCTGTAGCCATCTGGATTTCTTATGCTTTGGCAGGATTCTACGGTGTAGCTTTGGCAGCTTCTGCAATGATGGCAACAACGGCTATGCAATTAGCTATTGATGCTTTTGGGCCAATCTCTGACAATGCCGGAGGAATTGCCGAAATGAGCGAATTACCAAAAGAAGTTCGTACAAGAACCGATATTTTAGATTCAGTAGGAAATACAACTGCAGCAACTGGAAAAGGTTTTGCAATTGCATCAGCAGCTTTAACTTCATTAGCATTATTTGCGGCGTATGTTACTTTTACAGGTATTGATGGAATTAATATTTTTAAAGCGCCAGTTTTAGCGATGTTATTTGTCGGCGGAATGATTCCGGTAGTTTTCTCTGCTTTGGCAATGAATTCTGTTGGAAAAGCGGCGATGGATATGGTGTATGAAGTACGTCGTCAGTTTAAGGAAATTCCAGGAATTATGGAAGGAACCGGAAAACCGGAATACGGAAAATGTGTTGAAATTTCTACAAAAGCCGCTTTACGCGAAATGATGCTTCCTGGAATTTTAACGATTGGTTTTCCTATTGCAATTGTATTAATTGGAAAATTAGTTTATTCAGACAACAACCAGTTAATAGCTGAAATGTTGGGAGGATATATGGCGGGAGTTACCGTTTCTGGTGTGCTTTGGGCAGTTTTCCAAAACAATGCCGGAGGTGCCTGGGATAACGCTAAAAAATCTTTTGAAGCCGGAGTTATGATTAATGGCGAAATGACTTATAAAGGTTCAGATGCGCATAAAGCTGCGGTAACCGGAGATACAGTTGGAGATCCTTTTAAAGATACTTCGGGGCCTTCTATGAATATTTTGATCAAATTAACTTGTTTGATTGGATTGGTTATTGCACCAATTTTGGGTGATGGACATTCAGCTACTGCAATGACAGAAAAAGGTTCTTGTTGTGCTAAAATGGAAATGCATGCAGGCGGAGTTTCTAAATGCGGAGATATATCTGGAATGACAAAAGAAGAGTGCATTAAAATGTGTAAAGAAAAAGGATGTACAGCAGAAGAAACTGCAAAATGTCTGGCACATTATGATGCAAACGGAAAATACGTTCATCAAAAAACAGATTGTTTTGATACGAGTAAATACGAGAAAACGGCTGTTCGTGTTGAAGTAAAAAATGTAAATGGAAAAGCTGTAGGAACTGTAACTAAAACTGAAAATGGTAAAACAACCACCGAAGTTTATGAAGGAACAGAAGAAGAAGTAAAAGCTAAAATTGAAGCTGTAAAATAATTACAATATCAACAGAAACCCGACAGGTTTTGAAAACCTGTCGGGTTTAAAACTGTTAGAATGATTCCATAAAAAATGCCTCTAAATTTTAGAGGCATTTTTTATGGAATTAGTGCATATTCTTTAATCAAAGTTGAGGCAGGAATATGAAGTGCTTCAGTTAAAATTCTAATTTGTTTTATGGACAAGGCCCTTTTTCGGTTAAATAATTCAGAAACTCTTGAGCGGCTGTTTAAAATAACTCCTAAATCGGCATCCGTCAATCCATTTTGTTCCATCATGAATTTAATTGCTTCAATTGGGTCTGGCTCTGGTATCGGGTAATGAATTTGTTCATACTTTTCAATAAGAGTAACTAAAATATCTAATTCATCTCCTTCAATAGTATCCGGTTTTGCATCAAAAAGGATATTAACTCTTTCTAAAGCAAAATTATAATCTTCTTCTGTTTTTATTGGTTTTATATCCATGTTACAAATTTTTAATGTCTTTTAAATTGTCATATTCGTCATGTGTTCCAATGAAAAGAACATAAACAATCTGTGTTTCATAATTGATTTTCACAATTAATCGATAATGATTTCCGCAAATATTAAACACTATTTTATTGTTGCCAATAAAATCTGCTGTGCCAAAAAAAGATTTTATGACGTTTGAGTTTGCAAAATTATTTTTATCGAAAATTTGATACCATGCTAGCAATTGCTGTTTTGCGTTTGGAAACCTTTCGTAAAAGTTTTGTAAAGTTCTTTTTGCTATTATTCTCATAATTGGTTTGACAAAGATAATAAAATTTCCCAAATCGGGAAAAAGCCTTGATTTAAACAAAAGTAAGAAAATAATTATAAAAATAAGATTTAAGCTTTAACAAAGTTGCTTGTAAATAAAAATGCCTCTAAAAATTTATTAGAGGCATTTTTTATGTAAATCTATGCAATTTGTGTTCTAAAACAACCCGTTCAATTCAGCATCAATTCTGTTAATGATGTTTCCTAAATCTTCAGGATTATCAACAAAATTAATATTGTCAACATCAATAATCAATAACTTTCCTTTTGTGTAAGTCTGAATCCAGGCTTCATATCTTTCGTTCAGACGACTTAAATAATCGATAGAAATTGAATTTTCATATTCACGTCCGCGTTTGTGAATCTGACCAACCAGATTTGGAATAGAACTTCTTAAATAAATCAATAAATCCGGAGCTTTTACAAGAGATTCCATCAATTCAAATAATGAAGTATAATTTTCGAAATCACGGCTTGTCATCAATCCCATTGAGTACAAATTGGGAGCAAAAATATAAGCATCCTCATAAATCGTCCTGTCCTGAATGATTTTTTTTCCGCTTTCGCGAATTTGCTGCACCTGACGAAAACGGCTGTTAAGGAAATAAATTTGTAAATTAAATGACCAACGCTCCATTTGGTGGTAAAAATCATCTAAGTACGGATTGTCAACAACATCTTCGTAATGAGGTTCCCATTTAAAATGTTTAGCTAATAATTTAGTTAAAGTTGTTTTTCCTGCGCCTATATTTCCTGCTATTGCTATGTGCATTACGGTGTTACGATTTTATAATTTACAATTTCTTTAGCCGTAAAAATAGATAAAATTTGGTCTTTGTAATAGAATTTGTCAAACGATTTTTCTAAAATTTCAATTTGGGAAGTTGTCTTTACTTTAGACTTGCTAATCTTACTTATGTACAACAAATTAGCTTTGCTAAAAAGATACTTTTGAGAATCAATAATTTCAATTTTATCAAAATCAGGAACATTTCCAAGATTCGAGATTTTTCCAAAAATATCACACGAAAACCAGTTGTTATTTTTATCAATCCAATAAAAAGTATTAAAGTCGGTTTGGTAATATTTAAAGTTTTCGGTTAACGGAACAGAAACAGTTTTGTATTCATTTTTTAAATAATCAAAAAGACCAATTTGTTGATTCAACGCATTGTAAATCCAAAGTTGATTTTGTGTCGACATACCAATAGCGCTTACCACAATTGGAATTTCATTTTGCGAAAAATTAATCTCTGTCATTTTATTCAGTTGATTATCCAGCAAAACAACGCTATTAAAATCTTCATAAAACAAAACAATTTTAAGAGGGTTCTGAATATCAACTTTGGTAATATTTCCTAAAGAAACGTTTTTGTATTCGAAAATTTCATTTCCTTTAATTTTACTAAAAACGTTATTGAGTATCTGATATTTATAGACGAAAGAATCATAGCCCACAAATTCATCAGCATCAGTTTTGAGTTGTGAAATCAGAGTAGGATTTATTTTTTCGCTTTGCCCATAAAAACTTGAAAAAGAGCATGCAATAAACAGCAGTAATAAAATTTGGCGCACTTTTTTTGTCATTGGGTTATTATTTCGAAAGGCCAAATTACAAAATCCAGTTTAAAGACCCGCTTAAAATTAGAGATTTAGCCCTTTTTAGTTTTAAACCTTTACAAGTTCCAATAGTCTTACAAATGAACCGTTTTGTCGATGCCATTTTGGGATTGATATATTTAACTTTCAGGATTTTAAAATTAATAATAATTTTGAAGAATAAGTTTCCTAAACTTGTCATTAAAACAAATCAGATAAAATGAAAAAACTAACTTATTTAATTGTGCTGCTTACTTTCTTTAAGGTTCAGGCTCAAAAAGATTTTCAGGGAATGGCAGTTTACGAATCTAAAACTCAGGCGCCGAAGTTTGATGGAATGAGACCGGGAAACCGCGATATCACGCCAGAAATGCAGAAGAATATGGAAGAGCGCATGAAAAAAATGTTAGAGAAAACATTTATTCTAAATTTTGACAAATCAGCATCAATTTATAAAGAAGAAGAAAAGCTGGAAACTCCCGGACAACAAGGTGGCGGAATGCGTGTTATGATGAACTCCTTTATGGGTGGCGGCGGAACATTTTACAAAGATGTAAAAAGCAAAACCTATACAGTTGATAAAGAATTTATGGGCAAAGAATTTCTGGTTATTGATTCCTTGCCAAAACTGAACTGGAAATTAGAAGCTGAAACCAAACAAATTGGCGGTTACAATTGTTATAAAGCGACGGCCGTTAAAGAAGCCAGTAAAACCGATTTTAGAAATTTCAGACCTAAAAATAACGACGATAAAAAGGAAGAAGTAAAAAAGACTTCCGGAGAAACGAAAACCAATTTTGAGGATAATTTTGAGATGCCAAAAGAAATTACGGTAACGGCATGGTATTCACCGGAAATTCCAGTAAATCAGGGACCGGAAAATTATTGGGGTTTACCAGGTTTGATTTTAGAAATCAGTGATGGAAAAACCACTATTTTATGTTCGAAAATTGTTCTGAATGCTAAAGATAAAGTAGAAATTAAACCCTCTAAAAAAGGAAAAGTAATCTCACAGAAAGATTATGATGATACTGTTATAAAAAAAATGGAAGAGTTTAGAGAGATGAATCGAGGGCGTGTCGGAGGACAAGCAATGCCGATAGGAAGATAAAATTTATAAATTCCACACTTCAAATTCCAAATTCCAAAATTCTTATAATGAATAAGACCTTTTTTATATTTGCCTTACTTTTTACTTCTATATGCTTTTCGCAAAGTGTTCGTTTTGATGGTTTCATTCAGGATGAGCAAAAAAATCCGTTGGAAATGGCCAATATTATGGCTGTAAATAACGGAACCAAAGCAATGGATTCGTACGGAATTACCAATGATAAAGGAAAGTTTCAGTTAACGCTAAAGCCAAATACTTCTTATACAATCAAAGTAAGTTATCTCGGAATGAAATCGAAAGAAATAACCCTTTCGACTAAATCTGAAAATATAGCTCAGAATATTGTTATGGACGACAGCGGAATAGAACTTGAAGGTGTTGAAATTGTTCGCGAAATGCCGGTTTCTATAAAAGGAGATACCATTGTTTATAATGCAGATTCTTTTAAATCGGGAACAGAAAAAAAACTCGAAGATGTTCTAAAAAAGCTTCCCGGAGTTGAGGTAAATGCAGATGGAGAAATTGAAGTAGAAGGCAAGAAAGTGAGTAAATTAATGGTGGAGGGAAAGGATTTTTTTGACGGAGATACCAAACTAGGCGTTAAAAATATTCCAGCCGATGCGATTGATAAAGTTCAGGTTCTTAGAAATTACAATGAAGTTAGTGCATTAAAAGGTCTGGAAAATGATCAGGACAATGTGGCTATGAATATCAAATTGAAGGAAGGTAAAAAGAACTTTTGGTTTGGTGATGTTACAGCCGGAATAGGCGTCGGGGAGCTTGATAGCCGTTATGTTATTAATCCGAAATTATTTTATTACAGTCCAAAATACAGCATAAATCTGATTACCAATTTTAATAATATTGGTGAATTGCCTCTAACGGCTCAGGATTATTTTAAGTTCACAGGAGGATTTAAAAACATGATGAAAAAAGGCGGAAGCAATTTTAATGTTTCATCAAATGATTTGGGGATTTCGATTTTGAGAAACAATCGAGCCAAAGAAATTGAAACCAAATTTGGAGCAACAAACTTTGCGTATTCAGTTAATAAAGCCTGGAATATTAGTGGTTTTGGAATTCTTTCGGCTTCAAAAACAGATTTAGAAACCAAATCGCAGACTACAATTTTAGATTCAGGAGATCAGCAAAAAAGGGATGAATTAACACATCAGAAAAATAATCTGGGACTTTTTAAATTAAGTTCAACCTATAAACCAAATGATAAATTTCAGTTTGATTATGATATTCTGACTAAATTGTCAAAACAAGATGAAAATGGAGATTTACTGAGAGAATCGGTTGTAAGTAATGTCTCAGATGTAGAAACAATTTTCACCACTAAAAAACAAGATCCAACTTCAATAAATCAAAATTTGAGTTTGTACTATACACAGAGTGATAAAAATATTTTTGCTTTTGAAATGCAGCATTTGTATCAGGATGAAAACCCGTTTTACAATGCCAATCTAAGAACCCAGCCGTTTGATTTATCAGGGTATATTTCTGGACAAAATCGCAATGATCTGAATCAGGATCGATTTGTAAAAACCAATAAATTAGATGCCAAACTGGATTACTATTATATGGTAACGCCAAAAAGCAACATCAATATTACTTTAGGAAATACCTATTCCTATCAGGATTTTAATTCGCATATTTTTCAGATGTTGGATAATGGCGATAGAAACGACTTAAATAGTTCGGAAAATAACAATCAGGTAAAGTATAATTTTAATGATGCTTTTCTGGGATTTCATTATAAAATCCTCACAGGAAAATTTACGCTGACACCAGGAGTGAGTCTGCATTCCTATACAATGACAAACACACAATTGGGAACAGATTATTCTCAGAATTTTACAAAAGTACTGCCGGATTTCTTTGCTTTATATCAAATCAAAAAATCGGAAACGCTGACCTATAATTTCTCATTAACAAACGATTTTACCGATATCAATCAGTTGGCTTCAGGTTATGTTTTGTCCGATTACAGTAGTTTGTTCAGAGGAAATCGTTTCCTTGAAAATGCAACTTCGCAAGTGCATTCGCTTCGTTATTTTAAATACAATATGTTCAATTTCGAGAACATTTTTGCCAATGCAACGTATACCAAAAAAGTTGATGCGATTAAAACAAAAGCCGATTTTGACGGGATTAATCAATCCTCAATGCCTTATAATTCAAATTTGGCAGATGAAACTTTTACGGGAATGGGAAATTACGGACGTTCATTTTTAAAGAATTATAAAGCATCCGTGAATGCTACTTTTAACTGGTCAAAATTTAATAATATTCAGAATAATGTTTTGGCAACAACCGAAAGTTTCAGTCAGAGCTATACCGTAAAAGCAGCAACAAATTATAAAAACCTTCCCAATTTAGAAGTGGGTTACAATGCTTTGATCAATAAATACAGCGGTTCGACTTATTATACAGATAAACCTTTTGCACGATTAGATTATTATTTTCTGGACAGTTTCTCGTTTGTTTCAGAGTACGAATTTTATCATTATTACACTGGAAATAAATCGGTCGATAATGAATATGATTTTTTGAGTGCCAGTTTAATTTATCAAAAAAAGAACAGCAAATGGGAGTATAAAATTTCGGCAACCAATTTATTAAATACCACTTATCTTAACGATGATAGCTTCTCGCAGTTCTCCACACGTGTTTCTCAATATACAGTGCAGCCACGGTATATTATCTTTTCTATGAAATATAATTTATAGTATTTTAAGTACGTTTTTTGGTTTTTTGATACTCTTTTTCAATAAGAATCGAATATCTTTGCGCTGGAATATTAACAACCAAAAACTTAAATATGCGCACTATTATCTGGAGTTTCTCCGTATTTTTCTGTTTAATGTTTTCTTCTTTTGCTCAGACAAAAGGAATAGAAAAAGGTACTTATCTATCGACCAATAAAGGTCAAAAAATCAAATTAAACTTATCAGAGGATAATAAATATGAATTGGTTTTTTATTCTGGTGAATATGAGATAAAAGGAGATTCGTTGCTATTTACCAAGAAAATAAAATCTGAAAATAATTTTAATCTTTCTTTTACAACAAATAAAAAAGCCAAAAAGGTAAAAATTAAATTTATAGATCCTTCTTATTATACTTTTTATATTGGTACACAAAAAGGAACTGAAGAAGTTCAGTATCAGAATGTATCAGATATAAGAACCAAAGTAGATCCAAACTGGGTCAATACAGATTTAGAATTTGATATCGAAAAAACAGACTTTTTGTATTTGGTTTATGAAGATTATACAGGACAAAGTAATGTATGTAAATATGCACTCCCAAAAGACGTTTCTCAAGTAACAATTAGTTATGAACTTGAAGTTTTGGGCGATTTAAATATTGCCGGTTTTTTTGACAGAAAGACGAACAAATTGCAAATTTCGGAACATTTAGGAAAGAACCCATTGGTTTTTGTTAATGAAAAAGATTCTCAGTCGGAAACAACATCAGGAGTTCTTCCACTTGAAAACAAGACTATTTCAAATTGGACATATCCAGGGAAAGCACCTTTGTTAAATGAAGATTTTGGAGCAGCGGTTGCAGTTGATAGTGCAGTTGCAGCAGTGGATTACGCAGTCGTTGATTCTAGTTATTCTAAATATGACTTTAAATTAAAGATCGAAAAAAGCCTGAAAAGTGCGCTTGAAGCTACAAAAACAGCAAAGACAAAATTTTTAGTCGTTGCAGTTGACAGTAAAAATAAAGAAGGATTCGATACTTTCATTAAAGATCAGGAAACACAAATAGGATACAATATGTACGATGCATACAATCCGCTTTATGATGTTTTTAATTTTTATTTGGCTGGAGCCGATGATAAAAAATGGCTAAAAAACAATAAAATTAAGGATGATCCGAGCACTTTTGTTGTAAACGCAAGCGGAGATATATTGGCAGTTGCAAAATCAAATATTGCAGATAAACAGTATCAGTTTGGCTATTATAGTGATTTTTATCGTAAACTTTTAAGAACAGATGCTTTTATTGCAATCGATAAAACCTTAAAAAATAAAAAAGCAACTGATGCAGATTTAATTGCAGCTTTTAATAAAGCGTCGGTTTTAGAGACTACTTATGATTATGATTCAGATTATACTTTAAGCGATCCAGATACAACTGAATTTATTGTAACGAAATCAAGTCTAGATAAAAAAGAAGTAACGCAAGCCTGGAAAAAACTAATTGAAGCGCACCAAAAAGATACAAAACCAAATATGTATCTGGTAGAAGCGATTTTGAAAGAAATCCAGAATCAGGGATTTACAAAACAGATTTTTAATACAGACAGAATTTTAAACGATACTGATTTTCTTGCGATTGATTATTTACTGAAACATTCAGAAGAAATTGAAAAGAATCGTACCGCATTCAACAGCAAAGACGGAGAAATACATGGCGTAGGAAATGTAATTTCTGAAATATCCAGCGCGATGCAACAAAACCTATACGCAAATCAGGATGAAGTTTCGGGAGATATTAATAAAGACAAAGTAAATTCAGTTTACAAAAAGATCATTGCTTCCGGAAAAGGAAATTTTGAATCGTACCGAAATTATTTCTCTAATTTAGACGGAGCAGAGAATAAAGAAGGATCGTACACAGATATGTTAAGAGAATTCAATATTTACTTTGATGCAAACTTAGCTTCTGCAAGTCCAATTGAAAAGTTAGACAGTATTTTTTCTACATTAGATTCAAATTCTGATTATTCTTATAACGGATGGAATTCATTTAAAGAATATCATTCTAATATATGTAATTCGGCTGCATGGACGGTTGTTGTAAAACCTGAAAATGCCAACTTTATTAAAGATGCGATTAAATGGTCTGAATACAGTTTAGTTGTAACCAAAAACAATACTTATTATCTTGATACGTTGGCACAATTATATTATAAAGACGGACAAAAGGAAAAAGCGATTGCAACACAAACGTTGGCAGTAAAGTATTTGACTCCGGAAGTAGATGAAGAAACGGCAAACGAAATGAAAGAAACGTTATCAAAAATGCAAAACGGAACATATTAAAATACAAAACCAACAGTCCCGAAGCTTCAGGACTGTTAGATTTAATTTATAAAACAGGTCAAAAATAAAAGGCTGTCTAAAATTTTTAGACAGCCTTTTTTATATTTAAGATTCAGATTGAATTACAATCCGAAAGCAGCTTTTACCTGATCAACAAAATCAAGTTTTTCCCATGTAAACAACTCAACAGTAACTGTTTTTTCGTTTCCTCCAGGAGCAGAGAAAGTTTTAGTTACAGTTTCTGGTTTACGTCCCATGTGTCCGTAAGCAGCAGTTTCGCTATAAATAGGATTTCTTAATTTTAAACGTTGCTCGATAAAGTAAGGACGCATATCAAAGATAGCTTCCACTTTTTTAGCGATTTCACCGTTAGTTAAGTTTACTTTAGAAGTTCCGTAAGTTTCAATGAAAATTCCCATTGGCTGAGCAACTCCAATAGCGTAAGAAACCTGAACTAAGATTTCGTCAGCAACACCAGCAGCAACTAAGTTTTTAGCGATATGACGAGTTGCATAAGCAGCACTTCTATCTACTTTACTTGGATCTTTTCCAGAGAATGCACCACCACCGTGAGCACCTTTTCCACCGTAAGTATCAACGATGATTTTTCTTCCTGTTAAACCAGTATCTCCGTGAGGTCCTCCAATAACGAATTTTCCTGTTGGGTTAATATGGTAGTTAATTTTATCGTTAAATAAATGAGCGTGCTCTGGGTTTTTAGCGATAATTCTTGGAATTAAAATTTCAACGATATCTTTTTTGATTTTAGCCAACATTGCAGCTTCTTCATCAAAATCATCATGTTGAGTAGAGATAACAATCGCATCAATACGAGTTGGTTTGTTATCGTCGCTATATTCTAAAGTTACCTGAGATTTAGCATCTGGACGTAAATAAGCAATTTCTTTATTTTCACGTCTTAAAATAGCTAACTCCTGTAATAATTTATGAGATAAATCAAGAGCCAAAGGCATGAAGTTTTCAGTTTCGTTAGTTGCATAACCAAACATCATTCCCTGATCTCCTGCACCTTGTTCTTCTGGCTTAGCTCTGTCAACACCTTGGTTAATATCTGCAGATTGCTCGTGAATTGCTGAAAGAATTCCACAAGAATTTGCTTCAAACATATATTCACTTTTAGTATATCCAATTTTACGGATTACTTCGCGAGCAATTTGTTGTACATCAAGATAAGTATTTGATTTTACTTCACCTGCTAAAATTACCTGACCTGTTGTAACTAATGTCTCACAAGCCACTTTTGAGTCAGCATCAAATGCCAAAAAGTTGTCAATTAATGCATCCGAAATTTGATCTGCAACTTTGTCTGGATGTCCTTCACTAACAGATTCTGACGTAAATAAATAAGCCATAATAATATAATAATGATTAAATTTTAAATTAAGCGAGGAAAAAATAATTGCTAAAAAAGGCTAAAGAAGAGTTTCTGCTTTAGCATTTTTTACTGCTGAAAATTTCGTTTCAGCACTCATAACGAACCATTTCATTATGAAGAGGTTGCAATCAGTTCAAATTTTTCCTCTGTATTCGGGTGCAAAGGTATGAAACCATTTTGATTTGCAAATTAAAGTTCAACTTTTTTTATTTTTATAAGCAGAAATTTAACATAAACATACTAAATTGATAGGGTAATAGAAATTATTTTAGTTTTTGTTTGGCTGATTGAAAAATAGTTCGCAAATTTGCCTCATCAAAATAGAAAAAAAATGAAATTAACGATTTGCAATATGATGTCTTGTAAGATGCCGGAGTTCTCCGCAGAGACACTATTGTGATTTTTTTTCAAAAATTCATATAGAACCTCTGCAGATTGCAGAGGTTTTTTTTTGTTCAAAATCGAATACCATAATTTTTTTTAAAGCCAAAAACACTAATTAATCAGTTAAAGAAATGAAAAAAAATGTACTACTACTTTTAGGTCTTTTGACATTTTCGGGAATTAAAGCTCAGGAAAATAAAAAAGAACAGGATACTTTAAAAAACAATGAATTGTCTGAGGTTACTATTGTAGGATCCAGAAGTAAAAATAGAGTTAAGACAGATGTACCGGTTCCGGTTGATGTTTTTAACGTGACTGAAATAACAAAAGGAGCGCCGCAAACCAGCGTAACGCAAATTTTAAATTATGTTGCACCCTCGTTTACCAGTAATGCAACATCAACAGCAGATGCAACAGATCACGTTGATCCCGCACAGTTAAGAGGTTTAGGACCCGATCAGGTTTTGATTTTGGTAAACGGTAAACGAAGACATACAAGCGCTTTGGTAAATATAAACGGATCACCGGGAAGAGGATCTGTAGGAACAGATTTAAACGCTATTCCGTCTTTTGCAATCGAAAGAATTGAGGTTTTAAGAGATGGAGCTGCTGCACAATACGGTTCTGATGCTATTGCAGGAGTAATTAATATTGTACTTAAAAAGAACGCCAATTTTATTTCGGGAGGAATTCAATACGGCGCTAATTTATCTTCAGGATCAAATAATTTTGAAGGTGGAGCCGATGGACAAACCATACAAGTCGATTTAAATTACGGAACTTCATTAGGGAAACCTGGTAGTTTTTTAAACGTTACCGGTAGTGCTGTAACAAGACAAACAACCAGCAGAGCCGGAATTAGAAGCAATGCGATTTTTAATGCCTATAATGCTGTCGAAAACAGAGCTGCACAAAATGGTGTTGAAATCAACTCCTTGTTCAGTAACATTAACACAACGCCAAACTCGGCACAAATTCTGACCTCATTAAAGCAATATGCGCCTCAGGTAGGTTATTTTACTCCGGCACAACAAACTGCAATCGCCGGAGCTACAACGCTTACGCAAATGCAAACGGCATTAAATTTTGATGTTACCAATAATGAGTTGGCTTACAGAGGACAGGAAAGAAGTGATTATAATATGAGCGTTGGTCAGTCAGAACTGGCTTCTGGACAAGCGTATTATAATGCAAAATATCCTTTAACAGAAACTACATCTTTGTATTCTTTTGGTGGCGTATCGTACAGAAATGGTAAATCGTATGCTTTTAACAGACTGCCAAACGGTTCAGGAACTTTTACTCAGGTTTATGAAAACGGATTTTTACCGGAAATTCAATCAGATATCTTAGATGCTTCTGCTGCAGTAGGTGTTAACACAGAATTATTTGGTTTTGATACCGATTTGAGTACAAACCTCGGAACAAACTCTTTTAAGTATGATGTCAACAATACTATTAATGCCACTTTGGGAACCAATTCTCCTTTTAGTTTTGATGCCGGAAAAGTTTCATTCCTACAAAGTACAACCAATTTAGACTTTAGCCGAAAGTATGATGTTCTTTCCGGTTTGAATGTTGCTTTTGGAGGTGAATTCAGATATGAAAATTATCAGATAAAAGCTGGTGAAGAAGCTTCTTACGGATTGTATGATGTAAATGGAAATTTCGTTTCAGGAATTCTGCCAAGTAATTCTCCTTTAATTGTGACTGACTTTTTCGGAAACAAACGTGGAGCAGGAGCGCAAGGATTTTCAGGATTTCAGCCTTCAGATGCAAAAGAGAAAGACAGAAAAAGTGGTGCAGCTTATGTTGATTTAGAGTTAAATGCAACCGAAAAATGGCTTGTAAACGGAGCATTGCGTTATGAAAATTATTCAGATTTTGGAAGTACAGTCATTTTTAAATTGGCCTCTCTATTAAAATTAAACGACAATATTAACTGGAGAGTTTCTGGACAAACGGGATTTAGAGCACCATCATTACAACAAAAATATTTTGAATCAAGTTCAACACAATTTATAAACGGATCACCTTATCAGGTTGGTTATTTTACAAATGATTCTGAAGCAGCAAAAAGTATTGGAGTAGAAAATTTAAAACCTGAAAAGTCAAAAAGCATTAGTACAGGATTTACATTTAAAATTCCTGAAGCAAATATCACAATTGCAACAGATGCTTATTTTACAAGAATCGACGACAGAATTGTTTTAACAGGTCAGTATTCAAGACCAACAGATGCTCAGATTGCAGCAGCAACATCTGATGGACAAAGAGAAGCTTTGACATTGTTTCAGCAGGCATTTGATACAAAAGGAGTAGAAAGAGCATCATTCTGGACCAACGGAATCAACTCTGAAACAAAAGGTATTGATTTGGTAATTTCTCAAAAATATGATGTAATTCAGGATTTTGTAATTAGAAATGATTTTGCTTTAAGTTATAATGAAACCAAAAGAGTAGGAGATTTAAATGTTCCGCAATCTATTATTGATGCAGGTGGAGACCCTTATATCTATTCCTTTTTCCCGGAATCAAGCAGAGTATATTTAGAAGAAGCAATTCCGAAATTAAAAGCCAACTTAATGACGACTTTCAGTATTAAAAAACTGGACATTTATTTAAGAAACAGTTATTTTGGTAAAGTGACAGATCCGGGAGCAACAGATGTAAATCTGGACGGATTCTCATCTGTGTACGAACATCCGGAATACAGCGCAAAATTAGTTACAGATTTATCTTTAGGATATCAAATCAACGAGCATTTTAGAGCCACAATCGGGTTTAATAATATAGGAGATGTTTATCCGGACAGAAATAATCCTGCAACTCCGGCTTTTACAAATACAACTCCAACTTTATCTCCGGCGCCAAGTACAGATTTAAGTAACGCAAATCAGTTTGCTTATTCAAGAGCAGTATCTCAATTTGGATTGAACGGTAGATTTGGTTTTGCACGATTGAGTTTTAAGTTTTAAGAAATATTGTTTAGGCCACAGATTGTACGGATTAAATGGATTAACGCTGGTTTTTATCTTTGTAATTCTTTAAACTATGAATTAAACTTTACCAATAGACTGAGATTTTATAAAAAAAAATCTGTGTCAATCTGTTTAATCCGTACAATCAGTGACTAATTTTCAAAAACAAAACAACTATATAAAAAGGAAGAAAAATATTTAATTATAAAAACTCAATTTTTAATTTGGTGGTTAAATAAATACTTATTACATTTACTCTATCGAATTAGTCGAATTTAAAAATAGGATTAAATTTTAATTAAAATGAAAACAATAGCAAGAAAAAATATGATGTGTTGTAGTATGATGCAAATGTGCATCCAACCTTGCTGTTGCCAAAAGTGAAAGATAAAATCTTTGTTATAGTTTCAACTATAAGCCCTTTTGGTAGCCATCCGAAAGGGCTTTTTCATTTCAACACTTTTAAATTAAAAATCATGAAAACATTAAATTCAATTGCAGTAGAATATTTATTGAGAAACGATTCTCAAACAAACAATAATAAATCAGAAGAAGTAGCAAAAGAAGTTACAAGAATACAATCAGAGCAGTATTTGAAAAATCAAAAATCACTACTGTTTCAAATGTATGAACTGGAGGAAGAAGGAGACTATTTCCTTGTTTAAACTCTTCTAAAATTCAACAACAATTTCAAAAATCTATTACAATATATAACGTATTAACAATATCTAAAAACTAAGAAATCATGAGTACACAAAAATTTGCAACAAACGCATTACACGCAGGACACGATGTTACTAAAAACGCAGGAACAAGAGCAGTGCCAATTTATCAGACATCCTCTTATGTCTTTAATAATTCAGATCACGCTGCCAATTTATTTGGTCTTGCCGAAGCCGGATTTATTTACACCAGATTAAACAATCCAACAAACGATATTTTAGAGCAACGATTGGCGGCACTTGAAGGCGGAATAGGTGCGGTGGTTACAGCATCGGGTGCTTCTGCAATCTCGACAACATTATTGACTTTACTAAAAGCAGGAGATCATATTGTAGCTTCAAATAGTTTGTATGGAGGAACTTATAACCTTTTAAAAGTGACTTTGCCAAGATTAGGAATCACAACCACTTTTGTAGATCCTTCAAAACCGGAAAATTTCACTAAAGCGGCAAAAGAAAACACAAGAGCATTTTTTGTTGAATCATTGGGGAATCCAAAATTGGATGTTCTGGATCTAAAAGGAATTTCGGCAGAAGCCAAAGCATTCAAAGTGCCATTTATTGTAGATAATACAGTTGCGACACCTTATTTATTAAACCCAATTAAATATGGTGCCGATATTGTAATTCATTCCTTAACTAAATATATCGCCGGAAACGGAACTTCATTAGGAGGTGTTATCATTGATGCCGGAAATTTTGATTGGTCAAATGGGAAATTCCCTGAATTTACGGAACCATCTGCAGGATATCATGGATTAGTATATCACGAAGCTTTAGGAAATGCGGCCTTTATAGCAAAAGCACGAATAGAAGGTCTGCGTGATTTTGGTGCTGCTTTGAGTCCGTTTAATGCCTTTCAGATTATTCAGGGATTAGAAACACTTCCTATCCGAATTAAAAAACACAGCGAAAATGCTTTGGCTTTAGCAGAATGGCTAGAGAAACAAGAAGAAGTGGTATGGGTAAATTATCCAGGATTAAAATCAAGTAAATACAATGATTTGGCCAAACAATATTTGCCGGAAGGGCAAAGTGGTGTTATCACATTTGGATTAAAAGGTGGTTTTGATGCAGCTAAGAAAGTAGTAGACGAAACCAAACTTTTCTCGCTCTTAGCTAATATTGGCGATACAAAATCGCTAATTATTCACCCGGCGAGCACAACCCACCAACAATTGTCTGATGAAGAGCAACTGGAAACTGGAGTGTCAAAAGATTTGATTCGCCTTTCTGTTGGGATAGAAGACATCGATGACTTAATTGTCGATCTGCAAACTGTTTTTGAAAACATTGCACAATCGCAATACAGCATCAATAAGAACTAGGTTTTTTTGTTTTTTGTTTGAAAAATTGCCTTTAGCGGTGTGAGTTCTGCTAGAGGTGATTTTTTATAAATAAAATCACTATAAAATTTAAACCATATATATTATATGGAGAGACGCACTGCAGTGCGTCTAAAATGAACCATATAAGTTATATAAGTTCATTTTAGCAGAAACGCACTGTCGTGCGTCTAATTATCAGGAACAATAGCATTAAATTATACGCAGGGTTTGCATTGAGTAACCTGATATAACTTATATGGTTAAATATTTAAATTCAAAAATTATGTCAAAGCTTAAAATAAATATTATCCTTTTTGGGATTGGAAATATCGGAAGTACATTAATCAATCAGATTATAGAAAGTCAGGAGTTTTTTCTTCAGAGCAAAAATATCGATTTTCATTTTCCAATTATTACCAATTCTACAGTAGCTTTTTTCGAGAAAGAAGGTGTTGGATATGCCTGGGAAACTAATTTTAGAGAATTGGCAGTTCCTTTTAAGGTCGAAGATATTGTTGGGTTTGCAAAAGAAAATGAATTTGAAAACCTCATTGCAGTAGATGCCACAGCCAGTGACGAGTTAATTGGTCATTATAATACCTTAATAGAAAACGGATTCAATATTGTTGCCGTAAATAAAAAAGCCAACACATTGCCAATCGATTTGTATAAGCAATTAAGAGAAAACCTAAAAAAATACGACAAGGAGTTTTTATATGAAACTTCGGTAGATACAGGTTTTCCGGTTTTACAAACATTAAGAGATTTGTATTATTCAGGCGAAAAAATCACCAAGATCAGAGGCGTTTTTTCCGATCATCTAAGTTATGTTTTTAACCGTTTTTCTAATGAGGATAATTCTTTTTCTTCGATATTAAAAGATGCGAGTTTATTAGGATTAATGCGTTCTACTTTTAAAGAAGATTTATCAGGAAATGATACCGCAAGAAAACTACTGATTTTGACGAGAGAAATCGGGAAGGATTTTGAACTTTCAGATATAAAAATCAACTCTATTATAAAAGAAGAACATTTAGAGAAAAACGGAATCCTTAATAAAGATGCCATTGACAAATCGTTTAAGATTGAAAAAATAGCACAATCAGACGATCATGTACTTCGATACATAGGAGAATTTGATGTTGCTAAAAATAAACTCGAAGTAAAATTGGTTTCAGAGCCCATTACATCTGCAATAGGTCAGTTAAAAGGTTCAGATTCTATTTTCGAAATTTATACACAATCTTATGCTGAGGTCCCGATTGTAATCAAAAGCGCATCGCCCTGTAAACAGGCAATTTCGAGAGGAATAATTACTGATATTTTAAAAGTAGCCGACAAAATAAAAAATAAGGAAGCAGTCTGGCTGTAAGTGGTTTTTAAAATAATAGAAAAAGAGTTCTTTGACAGATTGAAACAGAAAAGTTAGTTAATTTTTTGTAAGATAAAACCGTACTTATTTGAAAACTTGATTTTGTAAGATGTTTTTTAACGTTAAAATGCTGTTTTTTAACGTTTTTTAGGAATAATTAAGCTTTTATAACTTGGAATATTAAAAAAAAATTCGCAAATTTGTAAGACAAGTAAGATCTGTTAAAATCAGCCCCTTAATTGTTAAATAAAATGATTGCTTTTAGATATTAATCACATCAAAAAGCCAACTAATAGAAAAATTAAATGCAAGATTTTTTTAAAATAGCAAATAAATCACAGATGAATAAATCCCTACAGATGAACAAGATGTTTAACGTCGCACGTATTTGTGTATGTGTCTGTTGATACTAAAAGTATATATAAGTTGTAAAAAACTTAAACCCTTTTGGTATTAGAAACCCAAAAGGGTTTTTTTATTCCATTTATCTGGCATAACAAAGAATTAAAGAAAAAGTAAAGATTATAAAACGCAAACTAACTTAAACTTAAATATCATGAGCACACTAAACTACTTATCAAAAACATTTTTGACATTGAAAAGCTTGAGAGCTAAAAGAAACAATCCGCCACCACCAATCAATGAATTAGTTCATCCTAGATTCGGAATAACTGAGACAGACAAAAAAGAGGTGAAAAAAGAAGCTGATTCTTTATTGTTTTTGATGTATTCAAAAGAAAATGAAACACTTTTTATCTAAATTAAAAAGAGTCATAAAATAGGGTGAAACCTGCTTAATTTTACTGAGCTACTTGTTCGGTAATTTTTTGCGTATAATAGTTTTTGATTGAATAATGTTTAAGAAATCGAGGAATCGTTTCGATTTAATTTGTTTGTTTAAGAAATTAGTAGTTAATTTGCACCTTTAAGTTCAAAAACGTATTGAAATGTTATAAAGAAAGGACGAGGGATTAGACCCGATGAATCCTTAGCAACCCTTCGTTAAATCGAAGAAGGTGCTGCATTCTACCACGCCCAAACGTGGAAAGATAACAACAAGAATTTTTCTAGTTTCAACTTCTAGACTTTCTTTCTAATATTTCCACATACAAATCAATAATAAAAAGATTTGAAATTGGAAAATATACCAAGTCCCATCATAATTAAAGATTTCATCACAGAAAGTGGTGCGATATATTCATCATTACCGTTAAGTTTTACCCTTTCCGGCTTGCCTTTGCATACAGCTCCAATTGTTTTGGTTAATCATGCCCTAACAGGAAATGCACAGGTTACTGGCGAAAACGGCTGGTGGAATGACTTAATTGGCGACGAAAAAACAATCGACACTAATAAATACACCGTTTTGGCATTTAATGTTCCCGGAAACGGAAATGATTCGTTTGAAATCAACAATTATCTGGACTTTACCACAAGAGACATTGCGAGCATTTTTATTAAAGGTTTAAGAGCTTTAAATATCGAACATGTATTTGCTATAATTGGAGGTTCTGTTGGAGGCGGAATAGCGTGGGAAATCCTTGCATTAGAACCAAACATTACAGAACATCTAATTCCGATTGCAACCGACTGGAAATCGACCGACTGGATGATTGCCAATTGTTACTTACAAGAGCAAATCCTGAACAATTCTTCAAAACCGGTTGAAGATGCCAGAATTCATGCCATGCTTTGTTACAGATCGCCGGAATCATTCAAAGAGAAATTTAAGCGAACTGTTCATTCTGATCTTTCAATCTTTAATATAGAAAGCTGGTTGGCGCACCACGGCAAGAAATTGCAGAAACGCTACCAATTGTCATCTTATAAATTGATGAATCAATTGCTGAAAACCATAGATATTACTAGGAATAGTGCCGATTTTGAAACGTTACTATCCAAATCAAATGCAGCGATTCATATCGTTGCCATCAATTCAGATTTGTTTTTTACACCAAAAGAAAATCTGGAAACTTATAATGAATTAAAAAAGTTTAAAGAAAATGTTACGTATAGTGAAATAGATTCTGTTCACGGGCATGACGCTTTTTTAATCGAGTACAAACAATTAGATCATTTACTTGCCGATATTTTTAAGGCAGAAACAATAACAAAATAAAATGAAAGTATTAAAATTTGGAGGTAAATCGTTATCAAACGGAGAAGGGTTAAATAAAGTAGTTTCAATCATTTCGGATAAAATAAATCAGGGCGAGCAAATTGCCGTAGTCGTTTCTGCACGTGGAAACGCAACAGACGAATTAGAAGATATTCTTAGAATTGCAGCTAAAAACGGGAATTACAAACCATTATTAGAAAGTTTCAAAGCGTATCAGGTTTCAGATTTTCCGCATGTAGATTTATCTGAAGAATTCAACGTATTAGATAAACTTTTTGAAGGTGTAAGTCTTATTGGAGATTACAGTCATAAAATTAAAGATCAGATTTTGTCTAAAGGTGAATTACTTTCGGCTAAATTACTGACTGCAATTTTGGTTGAAAAAGGTATTCCTGCAAACTTTGTTGATACGAGAGAATTACTTAAAACCGATTCTAAATTTGGAGATGCTCAGCCTTTGGAACAACTTTCAAAGAAAAACGTTATCAATTATTTTAAACTTCATAACGGAGAAACGGTGAATATCGTAACAGGTTTCATTGGTTCAAACAACAATAACGACACCACAACTTTAGGAAGAAACGGAAGTAACTATACCGCTTCGTTAATTGCTAATTATTTAGATGCCGAAGAACTTCAAAATTTCACGCATGTTGACGGAATCTACACCGCAAACCCGGATTTGGTTGCTGATGCTAAAAAGATCGAATTTCTATCGTTTAATGAAGCGAATGAATTAGCGAATTTTGGAGCAACAATTTTGCACGCTAAAACCATTATTCCATTATTAGAAAAAAATATTCCGCTTCGTATTTTAAATACATTTAATCACGAAAATCACGGAACCCTAATCACATCAAATTCTCAAAAAGAAGGAATCAAAACGCTTTCTGTTTTAGAAAATGTGTCTTTAGTAAATCTTGAAGGACGCGGATTACTTGGAAAATCTGGAGTTGATGCCAGGATCTTCAAAGTAATGGGCGATCATAATATCAGTGTAAGTATCATTTCGCAAGGTTCTTCAGAAAGAGGAATCGGATTGGTTGTAGCCAAAGACAAAGCAACGCTTGCAATGGTTGAGTTGGAAAAAGAGTTTGAAAACGACTTTTATTCTAAAGATGTAAACCAGATTACAGTTACCGATAATGTATCTGTAATTTCGATTATTGGTCAGGATTTGAGTACTTTCCATAAACCTTATACAGCTTTAATCAAAAATAAAATTGTTCCAATTTTATTCAACAATACGGTTACGGGTAAAAACGTGAGTTTGGTTGTTAAAAAAGAAGAGCTAAACAAAGCTTTAAATGTAATTCACGGAGAGATTTTTGGAGTTTCTAAAAAAATCAATATTGCTATTTTCGGTCACGGATTAGTTGGCGGAACTTTGATCAATCAGATTTTAGAATCGGCTGCAGCAATTGAAAAGCGCAAAGATGTCAAGCTGAATGTTTTTGCAATTGCGAATTCTAAAAAACTGCTTTTAAATAAAAATGGCGTAACTTCAAATTGGAAAAGTGACATCGAAACTAAAGGAGAAGCGTATACTTTAAATGATATTATCGCTTATGCAAATGAGTATCATTTAGAAAACTTAATTGCAATTGATAATACAGCAAGTGCAACTTTTGTAGAAAACTATGTTCCGCTTGTAGAAAGCAGTTTTGATTTGATTTCGTCAAACAAAGTAGCTAATACATTAAGTTATGGTTTTTATAAAGAACTAAGAAAAGCTTTGGCTGAAAACCAGAAGAATTATTTATACGAAACCAATGTTGGTGCAGGTTTACCATTAATTGATACCATAAAATTATTACATCTTTCTGGTGAAAATATCACAAAAATTAAAGGAGTTTTCTCTGGAACATTAAGTTATTTATTCAATAATTTCTCTGCAAAAGAGGCTCCGTTTAGTGAAATTCTGCAAGAAGCAATTGATAACGGATATACAGAACCAGATCCGCGTGAGGATTTATGCGGAAATGATGTGGGAAGAAAATTATTGATTTTGGCAAGAGAATTAGATTTGCAAAACGAGTTTGAAGAAATCTCAATTCAGAATTTAATTCCGGAACATTTACGTGAAGGAAATGTCGCTGATTTCTTAACCAAATTAAAAGAATTCGACCCGATTTATGAGAAAATAAAAGCAGATCAGAAGCCAAATCACGTATTAAGATACATTGGTGAATTGTCTGGAGATTTGCAAAATGATAAAGGAAATCTTGAAGTGAAATTAGTTTCTGTTCCATCAGACACAGCACTTGGTGGATTAAAAGGTTCTGATTCGTTCTTCGAAATTTACACAGAATCTTACGGAGATCGTCCAATCGTAATTCAGGGAGCCGGTGCAGGTTCTGCTGTAACAGCGAGAGGAGTTTTCGGAGATATTTTGAGATTATCAGATAAAGGATAAAAGCAATTTATCAGTAAAATGAGAAGAGAGAAAAATCTTAACTTTACATTTTTAATAATTAAATATAAAGTATGAAAAAGATTTTCATTTTGTTATTGTTTTCAAATATTTTGACTGCTCAAATTTCGAATGTTATTCGAAATAAAGACAGTTACACACAGGAAGTTTTTCCTTATAAAGGAGTTCGGGCAATTCAAATAGACGAAGTCAGTTCAGTTGGAAATGAAGACAATGTATTTATTTTTTCAAAAATTGAAAAGAATGCAATTCCTGACAAAATGTATTTTCAAAGGTTTACAAAAGTCAATGATAAATGGGTTGTAAAATCTATTTTAGAAGTAAATCATAACGGAATTATTTCGGCGTGGGGAAGCAGAAAAGCTTTTTGGGATTGGAATAAAGACAAAAGCATTGATGGCCTTTTTATTTATGGGCTTTATGACGCAGCTTTTAAACAAGAGTCGGTTCATCTGATTTTTTCTCAAAAGGATCAATTTTATACTATAGAAGCAAATGTTTCAGATGATTTTAAAACGGATAAATTCTCTGATAATTTTAAAACATTAGATGCAGAATCTAAAAAGCAGGTTTTAGAATATTGGAATAAATTAGATAAAAAAGACAAATAACTAGGAGTATAATACCATGAAAGTAACTTTAAACAGAGTAAATGACGCATTTCATTTCAAAGTAAAAAATGAACGCGGACACATAGTTGACGTTGACAGCAGAGCCGAATTTGGCGGAAGCGATTTAGGTGCAAGTCCAATGGAATTAGTTTTAATGGGCGTTGCAGGATGCAGTGCAATTGATATGATTTCGATTTTGAAAAAACAACGTCAGGAAATCACTTCTTTTAATGCTGAGGTTGAAGGAACTCGTGTTCAAATCGAGGAAGCAAAACCTTTTAAAGAAATCGATGTGGTTTTTTATTTAGAAGGAGATATCAACCCGGAAAAAGCAAAAAAAGCAGCACAACTTTCTTTCGAGAAATATTGTTCAGTTGCCAAAACAGTTGAGCCAACAGCAACAATTAAATACAAAGTTGTCCTGAACAACGAAGCTTTATAATAATTAGAAAATTAGTCAATTAGAGAATTAGATAATTTCTCTAAACCGTTTGAATTTTAAGTTCAGTAACAACCTGAAACTTTAAACTTTAAACAAAAAAACAAAAAACAACACAATGAGTACAGAAGAATTTGGTTTTGAAACACAAGCCATCAGAACACAATTAGAAAGATCTCAGTATTTAGAGCATTCGGTGCCATTATACTTATCGTCAAGCTTTGTATTTGAAGATGCTGAAGATATGAGAGCTTCTTTTACAGAAGAAAAAGAAAGAAATATTTATAGCCGTTTCAGCAATCCAAACACTACAGAATTTGTAGATAAAATTTGCAAGATGGAAGGTGCTGAATCAGGATATGCCTTTGCAACCGGAATGGCTGCGGTATATTCTACGTTTGCTGCTTTATTAAATTCTGGAGATCATATTGTTTCTGCAAGCAGTGTTTTTGGTTCTACTCATGCTTTGTTTATGACTTATTTTCCAAAATGGAATATCGAAACTTCTTATTTTGAGATTGGCAAGCCGGAAACTATTGAAAGTTTTATTAAACCAAACACCAAAATATTATACGCTGAGTCTCCAACAAATCCAGGAGTTGATGTAATCGATTTGGAATTGCTAGGCGATATCGCTAAAAAACACAATCTGATTTTAATAATCGATAACTGTTTTGCAACGCCATATTTACAGCAGCCAATTAAATTTGGAGCACATTTGGTAATACATTCTGCAACTAAATTAATCGACGGACAAGGTCGTGTTTTAGGCGGAGTAACAGTTGGAAATGCTGATTTGATCAGACAGATTTATTTATTTTCAAGAAATACAGGACCGGCTTTATCACCGTTTAATGCCTGGGTTTTATCTAAAAGTTTAGAAACATTGGCAGTTCGTGTAGACAGACACTGTGAAAATGCTTTAAAAGTGGCTGAATTTTTAGAAAGCCATCCAAATGTAAACAGCGTAAAATATCCGTTCCTGAAATCGCATCCACAATATGAGATTGCAAAAAAGCAAATGAAAGCAGGTGGAAACATCATCGCATTTGAAATAAAAGGCGGAATCGAAGCGGGAAGAAAATTCCTGAACGCGATAAAACTTTGTTCGTTATCGGCAAATATTGGTGACACAAGATCGATTGTTACACATCCGGCATCAACAACGCATAGTAAATTATCTGAAGCAGATCAATTAGCGGTAGGAATCACACAAGGTTTGGTTCGTGTTTCTGTTGGTTTAGAGACAGTAGAAGATGTAATTGCCGATTTGAAGCAAGCGCTTTCTTAAACACAAAATATAATAAATTCAAGGGCTATTTTTTAATAGCCCTTTTTTTGTATTTTTAAGTTTGCATTTTTAATACATTTTAGTTTTTATAAAATATGATAAAACCAAGATTGTTACTATTGTCAGACTTATTTGGAGGTAATCCGGAATGGATTAAATATTATAGTAGGATTCTGGACTCTAAATTTGATATTCACTATTATGATGTTTTAAAATTAGCTAAAATGGATTCTTTAAAGGATGAAGCCAATATTCATAAGCATTTTTTAAATGGAGGAATTGATCAGGCAATAGCAAGTTTATTAAATAATGAAAAAGAAGAAGTAGTCGTTTTAGGCTTTAGCATTGGAGGAACAATCGCATGGAAAGCGGCGCTAAAAGGATTAAAAGTAGCTCAGCTTGTTGCAGTTTCTTCTACAAGATTGCGTTTTGAAACCGAAACTCCTGATTGTAAAGTTGAACTTTATTTTGGAGAGAAAGATCTAAATAAGCCAAATCCGCAGTGGTTTTCAGACCAAAAAATCTCAGCTCAAATTTTTGACAATCAGGAACATCAATTATATCAGGAAAACCAAAATACATTGCTTATTTGTAGCAGTTTTTTGTAATTCTTTCATCAAAAAGTATATTTTTGTTTAGAACTAAAAAATAATACTAACCAACCAAAATTATTACATGAGTAATTCTACCTACACTTTAGATGAGAAATTATTGGTGTCCCGTGGCGCCCGCTTTTTAAACTACGTTATCGATCAGGTTTTTTTAATGATTCTTTTATTTGCCTTATTATTCATTTCCAGTTTAATTTCCGGATTGTTAGGATCTACTTCTCTAAGCATGTGGATTAACGGATTGGGAGATTTTGGCTGGAATATAATCTACATTACGGCATTAATTGTCTATTATATTACAATGGAGGGATTTTTAGGAAGAACAGTCGCAAAATATATTACAGGTTCGATAGTTGTAGATGAAAATGGTGAAATACCAAGCTTTGGAACTATTACCAAAAGAACTTTATGTCGTTGTATTCCGTTTGATGTCTTAACTTATTTAGGAGGATCAAGAGGATGGCATGATTCTATTTCTGATACTTATGTAGTAAATAAAAAAGCTTTGGATGAAGAAGTAAAAAGCTTTCATGAATTTAATTTGATAGGCGTAAAAGAGTCAAATTAATTAAACTATACTAAATTGGTAGAATATAACTTCCAATCTGTTATAATCTCATTTAAAAAGTTTATTTTTGTTGCAGAAAAATAAGAGACTGTTCTTTAAATGGGTACACCAAAGAAATTACAGTCGACAATCTAAAATATAAAAATGCTTTCAAAGAAAACAAAATACGGAATTAAAGCTCTAACTTACTTAGCCAGACGTGAAAATAACGAACCTGTACAAATAGCTGAAATTGCGAAGAGCGAACACATTTCGATTAAGTTTTTAGAAAGTATCCTGTTGCTTCTTAGAAATTCAGGTTTTTTAGGAGCTAAAAAAGGAAAAGGCGGAGGTTATTATCTGATTAAAGATCCAAAGGATATCAGTATGGCAAAAGTCTATCGTATTTTAGAAGGTCCAATTGCTTTATTGCCTTGCGCAAGCCATAATTTCTACGAAAGATGTGATGACTGCGATGATGAAACTACTTGTGCTGCACGACGTTTAATGACCGAAGTTCGTGATAATACACTTAAAATATTAGAAAGTAATTCTTTAGCAGATATAGCATTCTAAAAAAAAAATTCAACCATATAAGTCATATAAGTTTATTTTAGTCAAGCTTTATGCAAAGTCTAAAATAAACTTATATGACTTATATGGTTGAAAAATTTATATTAAAATATCAATTTATATCCCGCTAAGAAAAGCATTACTGCAATAGCGTTTCTAAGAAACTGATCTGGAATTTTACCGCTTAGCATACTTCCCATAAAAATTCCAGGAAGCGATCCCATTAATAATTGTCCTAATAGTCCTAAATCTAAATTTCCCATAGAAGCATGTCCAATTCCAGCAACTAAAGTAAGCGGAACAGCATGTGCAATTTCGGTTCCAACTAGACGCGGTGTTGGTAAAAGCGGATAAAGGAAAAACAAAGTTACCGTTCCGAGTGCTCCAGCTCCAATTGAAGTTAGTGTTACTGTTGCACCCAATAGAACTCCGATTCCAATGGTTAATATGTTTTGTGTTGTACTTTCGTTGTGAAATTTATCTCCAGCATGTTTTTGAGAAAAAACCAGAAGTTTCTGTTTGAAGATAATAGCTACTGAAGTAAATAGCAAAGCCCAGCCTAAACTGTATTTAATGACACGATTTATGGTTTCAATATCCGTTTTAATGCTGTTTAAAATCCATAAAGTCAATAAAGCTGCAGGAACACTTCCTAAAGTTAGCCAGCCTGTAATTTTCCAATTGATGTTTCCTTTTTTGTTGTGTACAAATACACCTCCGGCTTTGGTAAATGCAGCATAAAGCAGATCGGTTCCTACTGCGGTTGTTGGAGGAATTCCAAAATATAATAAAATAGGAGTCATAAGTGAGCCTCCGCCGACACCAGTTAACCCAACAATAAAACCAACTACTAAACCTGCTATTACAAGACCAATCTGAAAATCCATGAAAAAATATTTGCCGCTAAAATACAACAATTTTATAATTATCCTATAGATTTGGTAGAGATTAAATGTGTATTTTTGCAAATCACAAAATTAAATCACGCTGTTAAAATCTGATGAAGTAGTGTGTAATTTGTTAAATTAATTATTAATCGTTTATTAAAACTCTTTTGTCTTGGTTTATAGTGTAATAGCTTCTGTAAAAAACTAAATATATTGTTTTGATATTTCAAAATATATAGTACATTTGCAAAGTAATCTACTAAGCCGATAGGATAAAGGATTTTTAAGAGTAAAAAAATCTTAAAATATGGAAAATGAACTTAAATTAAACAACGCTGCGATCAAGCCTAATACTTTATCAAAGGGGAGTTTATGGGTTGTGATACCTGTTGTTTTATTAGTGGGTTTGCTAGTTACATTAATTTATAATCATCACGCAGATTTTACGTGGAACGGATTTGTAAATGGTTTCAATGAAGAGTTCTTAGTGTTTTTTGCCATTGGCGTTTTTGCTCAATTAGTTGACGGGACTTTAGGAATGGGTTACGGAGCGACTTCTACATCATTTTTATTGGCTTACGGAGTGCCACCAGTGGTAAGCAGTACGGCAGTTCACGTTTCTGAAATGTTTACGACAGGCGCATCGGCACTTTCGCATCATCGTTTTGGAAACATCAATAAAAAGTTGGTAAAACATTTATTGATTCCAGGGGTTTTAGGTTCGATTACAGGGGCTTATTTGTTGGCCGATGTTATAAATGGAGATGTTATCAAGCCATTCATTGCTATTTATATGATTATTTTGGCGGTTATCATTATCAGAAAAGCATTAAAAAAGAATATTGAAAAAAAGAAAACTAAAAAATTAGGCATCTTAGCAACATTTGGTGGTTTTATGGATTCTGTTGGAGGTGGAGGCTGGGGCCCGATTGTAACTTCGACTTTATTAGGAAGAGGAAGAAATCCAAAGTATACAATTGGTTCAGTAAATGCAGCCGAGTTTGCAATTTCATTTGCAAGTGGTATAACGTTCATGCTTTTTGGAGGAATCCACGGATGGCAGGTAATCATTGGGTTGATTTTAGGAGGAGTTATTTCAGCGCCGTTGGCAGCTTATTTAGTAAATAAAATCAAAAGAAAACCAATGATGGTGGCAGTTGGAATTCTAATTATATTGTTGAGTTTAAAAACATTATCTAAATTATTGTAAAGATAGTTTTAGAAAGGAAAATAGATTATGAGTGCGATTATTGTACAAGAATTATTAGACAAAACAAAAGATTTTTCGCTTGACGAAACCTTAGTTTTTTTAGCAAATGAATTTCCGGGAAAAGTAATTTTTTCAACTTCATTCGGTCAGGAAGATCAGGTAATTACTGATTTTATTGCAAAAAGTAACACCGATATTAAAGTGTTTACTTTAGACACAGGAAGATTATTTCAGGAAACTTACGATGTTTTTCATAAAACATTAAAAAAATACAAAAGACCAATTGAAGTTTTTTTTCCGGAAGCGACAGCAGTGGAAAATTTACTTAAAACAAAAGGACCGAACAGCTTTTACGATTCGGTTGAAAACAGAAAAGAATGTTGTTTTATCCGAAAAGTAGTTCCGTTAAGAAAAGCTTTGGCAGGAAATTCAGTCTGGATTACGGGTTTAAGAGCAGAACAATCGGAAAATAGAAATGATCTTCAGCTTTTTGAATATGACGGAGGTTTCGAAATCATCAAATTCAATCCATTACTAAAATGGACTTTAGAAGAAGTTGAAACGTATCTTTCTGAAAACAATGTTCCTCAAAATGCTTTACACAAACAAGGTTTCGTAAGTATAGGATGTGCGCCTTGTACAAGAGCAATTTTCCCAGGTGAAGATATCAGAGCCGGAAGATGGTGGTGGGAATCAAGCCATAAAGAGTGCGGACTTCATAGCGCTAAGAAAGAGTAGAGTTTTTTAGAAGAAAGAAGCAAGAGGCAAGACTTCTGTAGAGAATAGAGAATAGAAAAAAGAATATAGCATATAGATTTTTAGTTCCGGAGGAACAATCCATATTGTAGCGTCGGGTTTCAACCCGATGGAGAAGCAGAATTGATACAGATTAACCGTCGGGTTTTAACCCGATGAAGAAGAATAAAATTAAGAGAATAACAAAGTTGAAGATTTAGGTTAACTCACAATCAAAAAACCTGAAACTTAAAACTTGAAACAAAAAAACACAATGAGTTCAGTATTAAAAACAAACGCTTTAGAGAGTGAAGCGATATACATTTTCAGAGAAGTAATTTCACAGTTTGACAAACCGGTTTTACTTTTCTCAGGAGGAAAAGATTCTATTACATTGGTGCGTTTAGCGCAAAAAGCATTTTTCCCTGCTAAAATTCCGTTTCCTCTATTGCACGTAGATACGGGACACAATTTCCCTGAAACAATTGCTTTCAGAGATAAATTGGTAGAAGAATTAGGTTTAGAGTTGATCGTTCGTAATGTTCAGGATGCTATTGATGAAGGAAAAGTGGTTGAAGAAACTGGAAAATATTCAAGTAGAAACAGTTTGCAAACAACAACACTTTTGGATGCAATTGAAGAATTCAAGTTTGATGCTTGTATTGGTGGCGCGCGTCGTGATGAAGAAAAAGCAAGAGCTAAAGAACGTATTTTCTCTGTGCGTGATGATTTCGGACAATGGGACGAAAAAAATCAGAGACCAGAGTTGTTTGATATTTTGAATGGAAAAATCGAAAACGGACAAAACGTTCGTGTTTTCCCAATTTCAAACTGGACAGAATTAGATGTTTGGAGTTATATCGAAAAAGAAAATATCGAAATTCCATCAATCTATTTTTCACATAAAAGAAAAGTTTTTTTGAGAGACGGTTTAATCTGGTCACATTCTCCTTTTGTGTATCAGGAAGAAGACGAACAAATCGAAGAAAGAATTGTTCGCTTCAGAACCGTTGGAGATATGAGTTGTACAGCCGCTGTTGAATCTTACGCAGCAACAATCGAAGAAGTAGTTGGCGAAATCAGATCATCAACGATTTCTGAAAGAGGAGCCAGAATCGATGACAAACGTTCTGAAGCTGCAATGGAGAAAAGAAAACAACAAGGATATTTTTAATTGGATAATTAATAATTGACAATTGATAATTAAAAAGTAGAATCAAAAAAACATACAGATTTAAATTTTAGTGAAAGCGTTTCAACAACTTGAAACATTAAACTTGAAACAAAAAATTAAACCTGAAACAAAATATTACAGAATGGACGTTTTAAAAATAGCAACAGCAGGAAGTGTAGATGACGGAAAAAGTACTTTGATCGGAAGGTTATTGTACGATACAAAATCATTGACTACAGATAAAATTGAAGCAATCGAGAAAAGCAGTAAACAAAAAGGATATGATTATTTAGATTTCTCTTTGGCGACTGACGGATTAGTAGCAGAAAGAGAGCAAGGAATCACGATTGACGTTGCGCATATTTATTTTTCGACTGCAAAGAAAAGTTACATTATTGCCGATACGCCAGGTCACGTAGAATATACCAGAAACATGGTTACAGGAGCTTCAACTTCTCAGGTTTCTATCATTTTGATTGATGCTAGAAAAGGCGTTATTGAGCAAACGTATCGTCACTTTTTCATCAATAATTTATTGAGAGTAAAAGAAGTAATCGTTGCGATTAATAAAATGGATTTAGTTGATTACTCAGAAGAAGTTTTCAATAAAATCAAAGCCGATTTTCAGGCATTAAATGCAAAAAGTACTTTCAAAGAACAAAACGTAAGTTATATTCCGTTAAGTGCAATCAACGGTGGAAACGTGGTTGATAAATCAGAGAATATGCTTTGGTATGACGGACAAACGGTTTTAGAACATTTAGAAGGATTACATTCTCATGATGTTTACGAAGCAGGAAAAGCACGTTTTCCAGTTCAGACGGTTATTCGTCCAAAAACTGAAGAATACCACGATTTCAGAGGTTACGCAGGGAAATTATACGGAAACTCTATTAAAGTTGGAGATGCTGTAACAGTGCTTCCATCTTTAACAGAATCTAAAATTTCAAAAATTCACTTTTTCGATAAAACATTTGATGAAGCTACAGCAGGTTCTTCAATTACAATCGAATTAGAAAATGATATCAATGTAACGAGAGGGGATATGATTGTAAAATCAGACGAACTTCCAAGAATTGAAAAAGATATTACCACAACGGTTTGCTGGATGGACAGCAAAAAATTGGTTCCAGGAACTAAATATTTAGTACAGCACAATACGAACAGGGTTTTAGCAAAAGTAGAAAGCATTAAAAACACGATTGCAACTGATTATTCAGGAACAACAGAAGCTTCACAATTAGTGATAAACGAAATCGGAGAAGTAAGCATAAAATTAAGCAAGCCTTTATATTTTGACGCTTACAACGACAACAAATCAAACGGAGCTTTTATCTTAATTGATACAGCAACGAACACAACAGCAGGAGTAGGATTTATAAGGTAAAACCTGCTGTAAGCTTTAAGCAATAGGCTTTAAGCTTTTTGCAAAATGTATAAACAAGCTACGCAAGAAAGCCTAAAGCCTATTGCTTATAGCCTAAAGCATTAAAAAAAAACACAAAGTTAAAAAGCTTAAAGCGTACAGCCTAAAGCCTAAAGCGTAAAAGAAATGGAAAGTTTTAGAACAGAAATAGAAAATCCGGTAGTTCAGAAGGAGATTATCGAATTAGAAAAAAAGATTCACTTATTCCGTGGAGGAAAAATTGATGATGAGCGTTTTCGTAGCCTTCGTTTAGCGCGTGGAATCTACGGTCAGCGTCAGGAAGGCGTTCAGATGATCCGTATCAAATTGCCATATGGTAAAGTAACCAGCGAGCAATTGAGAAGAATTACGGAAGTTTCAGATAAATATTCTACTGGACGTTTGCATATTACAACACGTCAGGATATTCAGATTCACTATGTGAGTTTAGACAGAACACCAGAACTTTGGTCAGAATTGGCTAAAGACGATATTACTCTGCGTGAAGCTTGTGGAAACACGGTTAGAAATATTACAGGAAGTGAATTAGCTGGAGTTGACGTAAACGAACCATTTGATGTTTCGTCTTACGCGCACGGTTTGTTTCAATATTTGTTAAGAAACCCAATCTGTCAGGAAATGGGACGTAAATTTAAAATTTCGTTCTCTTCTTCAGATGAAGATACAGCGTTGAGTTATTTACACGATTTAGGATTTATTCCGAAAATTAAAGACGGACAAAAAGGATTTAAAGTCGTTTTTGGAGGAGGTTTAGGATCTCAGCCAGCACACGCCGAATTACTTTCTGAGTTTATTCCGGTGAACGAAATCATTCCAACCGCAGAAGGAATTATCAGAATTTTTGACCGTTACGGTGAACGTGCAAAAAGAATGAAAGCGCGTATGAAATTCTTAATCAAAGAAATGGGAAGAGATGTTTTTCTTGATTTAGTTGAAAAAGAGAAAAAAGCAATTGCTTTTGAAACCTACGAAATTGATACAACTGCTTTTGATGGTCCAATTCCAGAACCAGTTTTAGAAGTGCCACAAGTTACAATCGAAGATACAAAAGCTTTTGAAGCTTGGAAAAAATCAAACGTAATTGCACAAAAACAAGCAGGATATTATGCTATTGGAATCAAAGTTTTATTAGGAGATTTTTATACAGATAAAGCAAGATTATTAGCCGATTTAATTAAAAATTACGCAGCAAACGAATTACGTTTTTCATTGCGTCAAAATATTGTAATACGTCACGTAAAAGAGGAAAATCTTCCTTTCTTTTATCAGGAATTAACCAAATTGGACTTTGTTCATTTAGGATATAATTCTACCGTAGATATTACGGCATGTCCAGGAACCGATACTTGCAACTTGGGGATTGCAAGCAGTACTGGTATTGCCGAAGAATTAGAAAGAGTTATAAGTGCAGAATATCCTCAATATTTAAACAACCGCGAAATTGAGATTAAAATTTCAGGATGTATGAATGCGTGCGGACAACATAATATGTCTGCAATCGGATTCCAGGGAATGTCTATCAACTCAGGAAAATTAGTAGCTCCGGCATTACAAGTTTTATTGGGTGGAGGAAGATTAGGAAACGGAGAAGGACGTTTTGCTGATAAAGTAATCAAAATTCCAAGCCGTAGAGGCCCAGAAGCTTTGCGCACCATCTTAAATGATTTTGACGCTAATGCGAATGGAGAAAAATTCCTAAACTATTATGATTTAAAAGGAGAAAAATACTTCTACGAAATCTTAAAACCATTATCTGATGTAACCAATTTAACAGAAGCAGATTTTGTAGATTGGGGTAACGCAGATAACTATGTAAAAGCAGTTGGAGTTGGAGAATGTGCCGGAGTTGTGATCGATTTAGTTGCTACTTTATTATTAGAAGCAAAAGACAAATTGACTTTCGCACAAGAATCTTTCGACGAAGGAAAAGTAGCAGATGCAATTTACCACGCTTACGCTGGATTTGTAAATGGAGCAAAAGCCTTGTTATTGGCAGAAAACCAAAAAACAAACCACCACGCAGGAATCGTTGATTTGTTTGACACTGTTTTTATCGATACAAATAAAATCGAATTGAATTCAACTTTTAAAGACTTGGTTTACCAAATCAATAAAAATGAACCATCTGAAGCTTTCGCTAAAGATTACATTGCACAAGCCATTGTTTTCTTTGATAAAATCGAAACATTTAGAGCACAAGAATTAGCTAATGCTTAATATAAAACCAAAAATAACTTTAGTCGGTGCAGGTCCGGGCGATCCAGATTTACTTACGCTAAAAGCTGTAAAAGCACTGGCTGAAGCAAATGTGGTTTTATACGACGCCTTAGCCAATGAAGAAATTCTGGATCACGCATCAAAAAATGCTATTAAGATTTTTGTTGGAAAAAGAATCGGAAACCATGCTTACACACAAGATCAAATCAATCAATTGATTGTAGATAATGCGTTGACGTATGGAAATGTAGTTCGATTAAAAGGCGGAGACCCATTTATTTTTGGAAGAGGAAGTGAAGAAATAGAATTTGCAGAAAGTTTCGGAATCGAAACGATTGTTATTCCAGGAATTTCATCTGTAGTTGCCGTTCCCGCAAGTCAGGGAATTTCGATTACAAAAAGAGGTGTTTCAGAAAGCTTTTGGGCTATTACAGGCACAACATCAGATAGAAAATTATCTTCAGATGTGGCTTTGGCAGCGCAATCTTCTGCAACAGTTGTAATCTTGATGGGAATGCACAAACTGCCTCAGATCATCGATTTGTTTCAAAAAGAAAACAAAGGAAATCTGCCCGTTGCCATCATTCAAAACGGAACAACAGTAGAAGAAAAAACAGGCGTAGGAACAGTCGATTCGATTTTAGAAATCGTAAAACAAAAAGAATTAGGTTCTCCAGCCATTATCGTTTTAGGCGAAGTGGTTCGCGAAAGCCATAAATTAAAAGGATTTTACGAAGAATTTTGTCAAAAAAAGGAGTTGGATAAAATGTTTCGACAAAACCAATTCGTTGCTAAAAAATAATCGATTTGATGATAAAGTTCCGAAGGAACGATTCATATTGTAGCGTCGGGTTTCAACCCAATGTACGCATAGAATTGAATAACGTAGGGTTTTCAACCTAATGTAAGCATAGAATTTAATAACATCTGGTTTCAACCCGATGTTGTCAAAGAATTCGCAAAATAAATTTCGTCATAAATGAAACATAGCCCAAGGTTTCAACCTAGGGAAACGTGAGATTCATTAATTTTGATGAAACAAAAGATTAAAATGGAACAAAACGAATTATATCCCATATTTCTAAAGCTTCACAATTTAAACGTATTAATTGTAGGTGGTGGAAATGTAGGTCTGGAAAAGCTTTCTTTCTTGTTTAAGTCAAGTCCGAATGCAAATGTTGAGGTTGTGGCACCGAATTTTCATTTAGAAATTCAGGTTTTAGCAGAGAATCACCCTTCGATTACATTAACAAAATCGAAGTTCAAAAAGAAAATGCTCAAAAAGCGCCACATGGTTATTGCGTGTACCGATAATCTTGAAGTCAATAAAAGAGTATACGATTTAGCCAGAAAGCGTTATTTGATTTGCAACATCGCCGATACGCCCGATTTATGTGATTATTATTTGGGCGGAATCGTAACAAAAGGGAATGTAAAAATTGCCATTTCAACCAACGGAAAATCACCGACGACGGCAAAAAGGCTTCGCGAGTTTTTCGAAGAAGTTATTCCGGAAGATATCAATCAAATGGTTGAAAATCTAAATGAATATCGAAAAAGTTTAAAAGGTAATTTCGAAGAAAAAGTGAAAAGGATGAATGAGATTACCTCTTCATTAAAAAATAAAGAATAAAAGTTCCGAAGGAACGATTCATATTGTAGCGTCGGGTTTCAACCCGATGACGACAAAGACAAACGTTTCGAAGATCAAGTTCCGAAGGAACGACCTGTTTGTAGCCTCGGGTTTCAACCCGATGATTCGGAAAGGTAAATTGCATTAAAAAATAAAGAGTAAAAAAGTTTCGGAAAGAAATAAATGATAAAAATCATTGATAGTACAAGGATTTATTCGTTTCTTTGCGTTATTAAGAATGATTATAAACAACAACATAATGATTAAAACAGATATACTTATAATTGGAGCAGGGCCAACAGGTTTATTTGCCGTATTCGAGGCAGGATTGTTAAAATTAAAATGCCACATTTTAGATGCCTTACCACAAGCAGGAGGGCAGCTTTCAGAGTTATATCCAAAGAAACCAATTTATGATATTCCTGGATTTCCAGAAGTATTAGCTGGAGATTTGATTGATGGTTTACAAGAGCAAATCAAACAATTTGAGCCAGGTTTTACTTTAGGCGAACGTGCAGAAACAATTGAAAAACAAGAAGACGGAAGTTTTATTGTAACTTCAAATAAAGGAACTAAATTCCACGCGCCAGTTATCGCAATCGCTGGAGGTTTAGGAAGTTTTGAGCCTCGTAAACCACTTATCGAAGATATCGAGTTTTATGAAGATAAAGGAGTAAAATACTTTATCAAGAATCCAGAAAAATTCAGAGATAAAAGAGTTGTAATTGCAGGAGGAGGAGATTCAGCTTTAGACTGGTCAATTTTCTTAGCAAATGTAGCTTCAGAAGTAACTTTGATTCACCGTAGAAACGAATTTAGAGGCGCTCTTGATTCTGTAGAAAAAGTACAAGAATTAAAAACAGCTGGAAAAATCAAATTAATTACTCCGGCAGAAGTAATCGGAATCAACGGTGCTGAACATGTTGAGTCATTAGATATCGAAGAAAACGGAGCACACCGTAAAATCGAGTGTGACTATTTCATTCCACTTTTCGGATTAACACCAAAATTAGGTCCAATTGGAGACTGGGGATTAGAAATAGAGAAAAACGCCATTAAAGTAAACAATGCATTAGATTATCAGACTAACATTCCTGGAATCTTCGCAATTGGAGACGTAAATACATACCCTGGAAAATTAAAGTTAATCCTTTGTGGTTTCCACGAAGCAACTTTAATGTGTCAGGCTGCATACCAAATCATCAATCCAGGTAAAAAATACGTATTGAAATATACAACAGTTTCTGGAGTAGACGGTTTCGACGGAACTCGTAAAGAAGCGCCTAAGGCGGTTGTTAAAGCGATTGTTTAATCTGAGGTGCTGAGGTTCTAAGGGACTAAGGCGCTGAGGTTTTTAAATATTGTAAAGCTCAAACTTTTATAGTTTGAGCTTTTTTATTTTGTATATTTAAGAGAATTATAATTTGATTATTTATGGATTTAGAAAAAGATAATGGTTTTAATTTAAATCAAAAAGATTGGTTTGAAAATTTATCAAAAGAAGAAAGGGAAGAAATCGAAACTGGACTTCAACAGACAGAGGAAAATGAATTTGTAGAACATGAAGAAGTGATGAAAAGATTCTCAAAATATAAAACCCAAAAAGAAAAACTTAGTCCCTCAGAACCTTAGCCTCTCAGAACCTCAAAAAAACATTTGCAAATCGTATTGTCATTTCATACCTTTGCACTGTTCTTAAAATTATTGTTCGTTATCACGAAAGGCGGAGGGATAGACCCGATGAAACCTTAGCAACCCTTTATCATAAAGAAGGTGCTAAATTCTACTTTTTACCATAAACACAAGGTATTAAAGATAGATAACACAAATACATTCTCGTATTTCTCAAAACTTTTCAAAACAACTTACAAATAATTTACTGAAACAGATTCTGTATCAGGAGCGAATCATTGGCGCATTTTTGCAGTCAATAGTTCCCGCTGTACACAAATATCTTTTATCCGCCGTGGCGGATAAAAGGATATTTGCTTCCATCGGGGCTAATTAGCCAGCAATAGTGAACTTTTGGAATTAATAATAAATAAAAAAGCTTTGTGCCTTAGCGCCTTAGCGGCAAAAGAGAAATGTCTATACAAGAAGCAATAAAGAAAAATATCCTAATCCTTGACGGAGCTATGGGAACCATGTTACAACGCTACAACTTCTCAGAAGAAGATTTCCGTGGCGAACGTTTCAAAGATTTTCCGCATCCGTTAAAAGGAAACAACGATTTATTATCCCTGACACAGCCACAAGCAATTCGCGACGTTCATGCTGCGTATTACGAAGCTGGCGCAGATATCGTAGAAACAAACACATTCTCCGGAACAACAATCGGTATGGCCGATTATTTCATGGAAGATTTGGTTTACGAACTAAACTACGAATCGGCTAAAATCGCGAGACAAGTTGCAGATGAATTCACAGCAAAAAATCCGGAAAAACCACGTTTTGTAGCCGGTTCAATCGGGCCGACAAACCGTACGGCAAGTATGTCACCAGACGTAAACGATCCGGGTTACAGAGCCGTAACTTTTGATGATTTACGAATTGCCTACAAACAACAAGTTGAAGCACTATTAGACGGAGGCTGCGACCTACTTTTAGTAGAAACGATTTTCGACACACTAAACGCAAAAGCAGCACTTTTTGCAATTGAAGAAGTAAAAGACGAACGTAATATTGGTGTGCCAATTATGGTTTCTGGAACTATTACCGATGCTTCAGGAAGAACACTTTCTGGACAAACGGTTGAAGCATTTCTGATTTCTGTTTCACATATTCCGTTATTGAGTGTTGGTTTCAATTGCGCTTTAGGAGCTGATTTATTGAAACCCTATTTAAAAACATTGTCACAACATACACAATTTAACGTTTCGGCGCATCCAAATGCTGGATTGCCAAACGCTTTCGGACAATACGATGAAACGCCAGAACAAACTCAGGCTTTCATTAAAGAATATTTGGAAGATAATTTAATCAATATCATTGGCGGTTGTTGCGGAACAACTCCAGATCATATTCGATTAATGGCAGAAGTTGCGAAGGATTATAAGCCGAGAGTGGCGCCTGTTTTGGGATAAAAAATTATGGGCAAGAACGATGTGAAATCAAATTATTTGGCAACAGCTGGTTTAGTAGCAATTGTAATGCTAATGATTTTTTTTAGTCGTAAGGATCCTAACAAAACTGAAGAGGATAGAAAATCATTCAAGGGCGAAGCTGTAGGGCTTACAACTAGATTTAAGTATGGGCGTAAGGTCATTTATTTACAATATTACTTTTATTTGGATAAAAAAATCATATCAAAGATTTCAGTTGATAAATATGATTCGACACTTTTAAACAAGTTTTACAAAGTGAAATATGATTTAAATAAGCCGGAGGAAAGTGATCTTGTTTTAGAAGAAGAATTACAACCAGATTCTTTAACTCTTGTAAAAGCAGGTTTTAGAAAAACTAAATATTATTTCTATGATGCGGGAGTTACATGCAAATATATAGAGAAAGAAAAATGGAAATAATTTCGGAAACATAAAAATATCTTATGAAACCGAGTTTGCGTGAGGGATAGAAGCGGTTAGCCCACAGCCTGACGAAGGAAGAGCGAGGACTAAGAGCGTATAGCCCGGTTCGCCGCGGCGAATCACGCCCAAAATAATAAGCATAAATACCTACAAGGTTTTAAAAACCATGCAGGATTTTAGATAATATGGATTTGAATTAATAGCAACAAAATTTAAAAATGGATGCCAAACATTTTGTTTATTCAGAAGATGGAGAGGTTTTTAAAGCTTTTTTAGATTCAAATTGGTATGATACCGTAAGTCCTTATTTGTATTGCGTTTCTGAATTAAAAAGTATAAAAAGTAAGATTGAGAATAATGAAAAATTCAAAATAGAAAGTAATGGGAAAATATACCTTATTACAACAAATGGAGAATTTAAAACATGGATTGAAAAGGTGTTTCATGGAGGTTTCGAAGAACATGTTTTTGATGATTAAAATCAATAATTAACTTATGGCTACAAAGAAACATTAACGATGTAGATGAGAGTGACGGGTGTGCAAGTCGAAAGACACGCCCAAAATAATAAACATAAATAGCTACAAGGTTTTAAAAACCTTGCAGGAAAGAAATAAGAATAAAAACTTAGAACCTAAGAACCTTAGGACCTTAGTACCTTAAAAAAATGACAGAAAAAAGAAGAGACCTTGTATTAGCAGGATTAGAACCTTTGATTATTACGCCAGAAAGTGTTTTTGTAAACGTTGGTGAGCGTACGAATGTAACGGGTTCGCGAAAATTCCTTCGTTTAATCAAGGAAGAGAAGTATGACGAGGCACTTGATATTGCAAGACAGCAGGTAGAAGGAGGAGCACAAATCATCGATATTAATATGGATGAGGGAATGTTGGATGGTGTAACTGCCATGACCAAATTCCTAAACTTAATTGCTGCAGAACCAGATATCTCGAGAGTGCCGATTATGATCGACAGTTCGAAATGGGAAATTATCGAAGCTGGTCTGAAAGTAGTACAAGGAAAAAGTGTTGTCAACTCGATTTCGTTAAAAGAAGGAGAAGAAGCCTTTATTCACCACGCAAAATTAATCAAACGTTATGGTGCGGCGGCTATTGTGATGGCTTTTGACGAAGTAGGTCAGGCAGATAATTACGATCGTCGTGTGGAGATTTGTGCGCGTTCGTACGATATTTTGGTAAACAAAGTTGGTTTCCATCCACAGGATATTATTTTCGATTTGAACATTTTCCCAGTTGCAACAGGAATGGAAGAACACCGCCTGAATGCACTGGACTTTTTTAGAGGAACAAAATGGGTTCGTGAGAACTTGCCACACGCACATATTAGCGGTGGTGTGAGTAACGTTTCGTTCTCGTTTAGAGGAAACGATCACGTTCGTGAAGCGATGCACTCCGTTTTCTTATATCATGCAATCAAAAACGGGATGACGATGGGAATCGTAAATCCAGAGATGTTGACGATTTACGATGATATCGAAAAAGACTTATTAGAACACGTTGAAGACGTAATTTTAAATAGACGTGACGACGCAACAGAACGACTTTTAGATTTTGCAGAAAATGTAAAAGGCGAAGTAAAAAGCGATGAAAAAGCCGTTCAGGAATGGCGTTTTGGAACCGTCCAGGAACGTATAACACATTCATTAGTAAAAGGAATTGATGCTTTTATTGAAGAAGATGTAGAAGAAGCGCGTTTGGCTGCTACAAAACCAATTGAAGTTATCGAAATCAATTTGATGACGGGAATGAATGTGGTTGGAGATTTATTCGGAAGTGGAAAAATGTTCCTGCCTCAGGTTGTAAAATCGGCTCGTGTAATGAAAAAAGCCGTGGCGTATCTATTGCCTTATATCGAAGCAAGCAAACAAGCGGGAGACAAATCCGGAAACGGAAAAATCCTGATGGCGACTGTAAAAGGTGACGTTCACGATATTGGAAAAAACATCGTTTCGGTAGTTTTGGCTTGTAACAATTACGAGATTGTAGATTTAGGTGTAATGGTTCCCCCGGAGAAAATTATTGCAGCAGCAATCGAGCATGAAGTAGATATTATTGGATTAAGCGGACTAATCACGCCTTCGCTTGACGAAATGGTATATTTAGCCAAAGAATTGGACAAACAAGGAATTAAAATCCCGATTATGATTGGTGGGGCAACAACTTCGCGCGCGCATACCGCCGTGAAAATTGCGCCTCAATACAGAGAAACTGTAATTCACGTAAACGATGCTTCGAGAGCCGTTACCGTTGCAGGGAATCTGTTGGATCATAACCGTAAAATATATGCAAGCGATATTCGTGCAGAATATGATGCTTTTAGAGAAACATTTTTAAATCGTTCGAGAGATAAAAACTTCCTGACGATTGAAGAGGCTCGTAAAAATAAATTACAATTGGATTGGAGCGAATATACTCCAGTTAAACCTAAAAAGATAGGAGCACAAATCGTTGAAGTAGAACTGGACGTTTTGGTTCCATATATTGACTGGACACCATTTTTTCAAACTTGGGAATTGTACGGAAAATATCCGGCAATTTTAACGGATGAGGTTGTGGGTGAACAAGCGACTTCGGTTTTTGCAGATGCGCAGGCAATGCTGAAAGTGATTTTGGAAGAGAAAAAACTAAAAGCAAAAGGCATTTTCGGAATTTTCCCTTGTAATCAGGTTGATGATGACGATATCGAATTGCGTGATGAAAACGGAAAAGTTTTAGAGAAGTTTTTGACTTTACGTGTGCAGGGACAAAAGACAAAAGGTGCTCCAAACATAGCTTTAGCCGATTTTATTCTTCCAAAAGAAAGCGGAATCGATGATTATATGGGAGCTTTCTGTGTAACAACTGGTTTTGGTGTTGATGAATGGGCTGCTGAATATGAAAAGAATCTTGACGATTATAATTCGATTATGGTGAAAGCACTTGCAGATCGTTTTGCTGAGGCTTTCGCCGAATATCTTCACGAAAAAGTGCGTAAAGATTTCTGGGGTTATGATTCAGACGAAGCTTTGACAAATGAAGAATTGATTAAAGAAAGTTATAAAGGAATCCGTCCTGCGCCAGGATATCCGGCATGTCCGGATCACTTGGAGAAACCAACAATCTGGAAGCTTCTAAATGTAGCGGAAGAAATTGGAGTGACGCTGACAGAAAGTATGGCAATGTGGCCGGCTTCTTCAGTTTCCGGATATTATTTCGGAAATCCGAAAAGTAAATACTTCGGACTCGGAAAAATAAAAGAAGATCAGGTTACAGATTACGCCAAACGCCGAAATGTACCGCTTGATTACGCAATGAAATGGTTAAACCCTAATATAGCAGATTAAAATATAGTCATAAAGTCAAAAGTCATAAAGTCTCAAAGTATGGGCTTTCGACTTTCGACTTTCAGACTTTAAACTAAAAGATTGATTTACGTTTTTTGATTCAGATTTTTTACACCTATTTAAACTCAAAATTCATAACTCATAACTCATAATTTTAAAATGAAAGTAACAGAACATATAGAAAACGCCAAAGGAAAAACATTATTTTCATTTGAAATTATTCCGCCTCAAAAGGGGAAAAGTATTCAGGAATTGTACGATAATATCGATCCGTTGATGGAGTTTAATCCGCCGTTTATTGATGTAACAACTTCTCGCGAGGAGTATATTTATATTGATAAAGGAAACGGACTTTTGGATAAAAAACTGACTCGTATGCGTCCGGGAACACTTGGAATTTGTGCTTCTATAAAACATAAATACAATGTAGATACTGTGCCTCACTTACTTTGCGGCGGATTTACACAGGAAGAAACAGAATATATGTTGGTTGATTGTCAGTATTTAGGAATCAACAATGTAATGGCACTTCGCGGTGATGCTATGAAGGATGAGCAATCTTTTACACCAAAAGCCGGAGGAAATCATTTTGCAATTGATTTGGTTCGACAAATAAACGATCTGAATTGCGGAAAATATCTGCATGAAGTGATGGATATCGACAACAAAGCAAATTTTTGTATTGGTGTTGCGGGTTATCCGGAGAAACATTTAGAATCTCCATCTTTACAATCGGACTTAAAAAGATTAAAAGAAAAAGTAGATGCGGGAGCTGATTATGTGGTAACGCAAATGTTTTTTGACAATGCTAAATATTTCAACTTTGTAGAAAAAGCGAGAGAAATGGGAATTACAATTCCAATTATTCCCGGAATTAAACCAATCGCTGTTCAAAGACACTTACAAATTTTGCCACAGATTTTCAGAATCGATTTACCGGAAGATTTAATTGATGCAGTCGATAAATGCAAAAATAATGCTGAAATCAAACAAGTCGGAATCGAATGGGCAGTTCAGCAGTCATTAGAATTAAAAGCAGCCGGAGTTCCGTTTTTACATTATTACTCAATGGGTAAATCGGAGAATATTCGTCAGATTGCTAGTCAGGTTTTTTAATTGTTGCGTACACATAGAACTTTGTCAAAGTTTTAAGCTTTGACAAAGTTATTCAAGTCTAATTTATCCGCATTTTTGTCATTCTGAGGAACGAAGAATCTTCGTTGCTAAATCCACAAAGATTGATAAACCTTACGGAGCTACTTGTGAAGATTTTTCATTCCTCAGAACGACAAAATACTGAAAAATAGGAATTTGGATTTTCAAATTTTGGAATTTAGATTGAAAGTTATTGTTTAATTTAGAAGTTTAAAATTTTGCATTATGAAAAATGAAGAATTACAAGCCATAGCCTCTCAATTAAAACATCCATCGGGAGAAAAAGGAATTGAAATGGCCAATATGATGAACGAAACGAACATCAATATGACCCAACATTCCATCCGCAATCTAAAGATATCCAATGGAAATAAAATACTGGAATTAGGTCACGGAAACGCTGGTCATGTTGAATTTCTTTTCGAACAGGCAGAAAACCTAAAATATTACGGACTTGAAATGTCGGAACTGATGTTTCAGGAAGCACGCCAGATCAACCGAAATTTTGTTTCTCAAAAACAAGCCTTCTTTTCGATTTATGACGGAAACACAGTTCCGTTTGAAGATGAATCTTTTGATAAAATTTTCACCGTAAATACTCTTTACTTTTGGCAGAAGCCCGAAGAATTACTTTTAGAAATTTACAGAGTTTTATTACAAAAAGGTAATTTTTGTCTTACATTTGCCGAAGAAGATTTTATGAAAACTCTTCCGTTTACACAATTTGAATTTGAGCTTTACAGCACTGAAAAAGCGCAAAAACTGATTGAGAAAACAGCTTTTAAGATTGTTTACACCGAAAGTCAGACAGAAAAAGTAAAAAGTAAAACAGGTGAATTGGTTGACAGAGTTTTTACTACAATAGTGCTAGAGAAATAGCAATTAATTAAATTTTAGCCACAGATTAAGAGGATTAACACAGATTAAAAAATCATTTGAAATCATTTAATCAGTGGCAAAAAAACTAGCAGTCTTCTTTTTGAAATACTTTTACTTTTTGTTTTTATTTCTGAATTACTTAAAAATTTATGGAAACTAAAAAAATCAATTTTCTACAAAGTTACAGCAGTATCCTTTTACTTCTTGGAGGCATTATAGTCGGAAGTATTTTTGGTTTAGTTTTCGGAGAAAAAGTTCTGGTCATAAAACCAATTGGAGATATTTTCCTGAATTTACTTTTCACTGCGATTATTCCGTTGATTTTCTTTACGATTGGTTCTTCCATTGCCAACCTGGAACGGACAGAAAAACTAGGAAAACTATTTGTAGTTATGATCTTGGTTTTTCTTTCCACAATTCTGATTTCGGCCATTGTAATGATTTTTGCAGTCTATCTTTTCCCGATTCATCAGGATATGATTGTTTCAAAAATCCTGGTTGAAAATATTAAGTCAGGTTCTGTTGGAGACCAAATTGCACAGTTGGTAACAACAAACGATTTCTTCGAACTATTGTCCAGAAAAAGCATGCTGGCACTGATTATATTTTCATTTTTAATTGGTTTTGCCACTTTACAATCTGGAGAAAAAGGAAATGCTTTCAAGAGTTTTCTGGATTCGGGAAATGAAGTCATGAAGCAATTGCTGAATATCATCATGAAATTTGCGCCAATTGGTTTAGGTGCTTATTTTGCTTATCAGGTTGGTATTTTCGGGCCTCAGTTGTTTGGAATTTATGCAAAACCTATGGCAGTTTATTATGCAGCCTGTGTATTTTATTTCTTTACTTTTTTCAGTTTATATGCACTCATTGCAGGTGGAAAAAGAGCTTTTAAAGTTTTTTGGAGCAATAATATTACACCTTCATTAACAGCGGTTGGAACTTGCAGCAGTATCGCAACAATTCCGGCAAATCTTGATGCGGCACAAAAAATGGGAATTCCGACACATGTCCGAAATCTGGTTATTCCGCTTGGAGCACCATTGCATAAAGACGGTTCGAGTATGTCATCAATCTTAAAAATCACCTTTCTTTTTGCCATGTTTGGGAAAGATTTTACAGAACCTTCAACCATACTTTTGGCATTAGGAATTACTGTAATTGTTTCTATTGTAGAAGGCGGAATCCCAAACGGAGGATATATTGGCGAAGTTTTGGCGATTACCGTTTATGGTTTCCCGATGGAGCAGGCTTTACCAGTTGCGATGATTTTAGGAACGCTGGTTGATCCAATTGCTACATTATTAAATGCCAATGGAGATGTGATTTCATCCATGCTTGTTTCAAGATTCTCAGAAAAAACCAAGTGGTAGTTTTCTTTAACTAAAAATATAATGTTTTATAAATCTGCTTTTATCAGCGCAATCTGCGTGAACATAACTAATACAATAAACTTATGAATTCAATATTACAACAGGATCTTAATGATTTCGAGAATATTTTAGAAAAAGCAAAACAACAGGGAATTGAATTTTTAAATAATCTGGATACAATTTCCACTTCAAATAAAGCAACAACTGACCCGAACCAAATGCTGAATGAATTCGGTTTAGGATCATTAGAAACGCTGAAAGAATTTAATGAAAGATTAGCGCCTTTAATGGTTTCGTCTCCCGGTCCCCGATATTTAGGATTTGTTACCGGTGGTTCTACACCCGCATCTATTGCTGGCGATTGGTTAGCTTCAATATACGATCAAAACACGCAGGCAATAAAAGCGCAAGGCGGAGCTTCGGCACTTATAGAATTTGAAACGATTAACTTATTACTGCAGTTGTTAGCATTGCCGGATACTTTTTTAGGCGGATTTGTTACCGGAGCAACAATGTCAAACTTCACTTGTTTGGGCGTTGCCAGACAATGGTTTGGAAAACAATCAGGAAAGGATTTTGCAAAAGAGGGAATTTCAGAAACGATTCATATTTTAACGGCGACACCACATTCTTCTTCTGTAAAATGTTTATCGATGTTAGGAATTGGGAGCCAGAATTATACTGTTGTAAAAACGATAGAAGGAAATCGTGAAGCAATTGATGTAATAGATTTAGAAGAAAAAATCAAACAGCTAAACGGCAAACCTTTTATTTTGATTTCGAGTGCGGGAACTGTAAATACAGCAGACTTTGATGATTTTACAGCAATTGGTAAGTTGAGAGAAAAATACAATTTCTGGTGGCATATTGATGCTGCATTTGGCGGTTTTGCGGCCGTTTCAGATAAATTTAAACATTTGGTTGAAGGTTGGGAAGGAGCGGACAGTATTACAATTGATTGTCATAAATGGCTGAATGTACCTTATGAAAGTGCTTTTTATCTCATTAAGAAAGAACATGTAAGTTTGCAAATTGAAACTTTTCAGAATTCTAATGCACCCTATTTAGGCAATCCGTTAGAGAATTTTAATTACTTAAATGTATTACCAGAAAATTCCAGACGATTAAGAGCACTTCCGGCATGGTTTTCTCTAAAAGCGTATGGAAAAGAGGGATATAAAGATATTATTGAAAACAGTACAGCATTGGCGCTTCATTTTGGAAACGCATTGATTGAAGCAGAAGGTTTTGAATTAATGGCACCAATACGTCTCAATAATGTTTGTTTTACATTAAAAGGAAATCACAATCAGGAAAATGTAAGTGAGTTTTTGGCACGCTTAAATGATAAAGGAAAAGTATTTATGACACCAACAGTTTATCAAAATCGTAAAGGAATCAGAGCGTCTTTTGTAAATTGGCGTACCACCGAGCATGATATTAAAATTATTATCGAAGAGATGAAAGAAACACTTTTGGATCTGGATATCTAATAAAATATAGCATTTTTAAAAGCCCATTTATTTTGTAAATGGGCTTTTTTTATGCCATTTTTCAAATTTTGGAGTTAAATGCAGCTTAAAAAATTAACTTTTCTATTTAACTATCTTAAGCAAATCTTAAGATAAGGTTTTTTTTTAGTTAAGAATGTTGGTATTTTTTATTGATTTCTAATTTAAAAAGTTAATTACTATTCTTATTTAGAATAATTAAAAATAATTAGGAAAAACTATTCGGAGGGCTTAATTTTGTTGAAATTTAATTTTCAAACCAAAATTTATCTGATGCAAATAAGTAGATTATTGCTCTTGATTACAATTCTATTCACTTCACTTCAAGGGTATTCACAAAAAAGCAAAGCAAGTTTAAACGGAGTCATTTTTACCAGTCAGGGAAAACCTGCCGAAGGAGTTTCGGTAGTTTTAAAAGGAACGGTTTATACCACATTAACCAATATCAAAGGAGAATACAGAATAAGTGCCGAAGCAGGTAATTACACATTAATCGTTACGCATGTTGGTTATAAAACCACGGAAGCTGCCATTTTTTTAAAGCAGGGCATTCAGTCGAAACAGGATATTACGATGGAGGAAGATATGGCAGCTTTAAATGAAGTTGCTGTAACAGGAAAATCTAAAGTGCAAAGAGTGCGTGAACAGGCTTATAATATTACAGCGGTAGATCTTAAAAAAACATACAATACCTCTGCAGATTTAAATCAGGTTCTGAATAAAACAACCGGAGTGCGTATACGTGAATACGGAGGTTTAGGATCGGCTTTCAATTTTTCGTTGAATGGATTTTCAGGAAATCAGGTTAAGTTTTTTCTGGACGGAGTTCCCATGGATAGTTATGGTTCTGCACTTACATTAAATAATATTCCGGTTAATATGGCCGAACGAATTGATGTTTACAAAGGTGTTGTTCCAATAGAATTGGGCGCAGACGCATTGGGCGGAGCGATTAATATTGTAACCAACAAAAATGTGAATCGCTATATTGATGCTTCTTACAGTTACGGTTCATTTAACACACACAGAGCAGCAGTTAATACGAGATTTTCGGGCAGAGATGGCTTTATTGCCAATATTAATGCTTTTGCCAATTATTCTGATAACGATTACAAAGTAGATGTAAGTGTTGTAGATAAAAATACTTCAAAGTTTTTGCCGGAGCAGAAATACAAGCACTTTCATGATGCTTATAAGTCTGGAACTATAATGACCGAAGCAGGATTTAAAAACAAAAGTTTTGCAGATTATTTACTTGTTGGTTTTGCTGTTGCCGGAAATAAAAAAGAAATTCAGCAGGGAAGAACCATGCAGAAAGTCGTTGGTCAGGCATTTACAGACAGTGAAAGTTTTATTACTTCTTTAAAATATAAAAAAGACAATCTTTTTACTAAAGGTTTATCGCTGAATGTTAATACCACGTATGCTTTAGTAAACAATCGTTCTGTAGATACTTCTTCGAGAGTGTACGACTGGACCGGAAATTATGTGTACAGACAATTTGCAGGAGCCAATGATAAAGGAGAGTTGGGTAACAAGACGATCTATGTGTATGATGAATTCAATTCACAAGTAACATCAAACTTAAAATACGAATTAAATAAGCAACATTCTGTAGCTTTTAATTATACTTATTTAGGATATACTCGTAAAGAAACCGATGAATATTTAAAGGTTGTTGAGCTTGGGAAACCAAGTATTGATAAAAATATTTTAGGTTTTGGTTACAATTTCAGCGGATTGGATAACCGATTGGCCATTTCAGCTTTTGGTAAAATGTATGATTTGTCTACTAAAATGATCTCCAATTCAATTACCCAGTCTGCCGCGTCAACAAATTATGGATATGGAGCGACTTCAGCCTATCATTTATCAGATAAATTTCAAATAAAAGGATCTTACGAACACGCCTATCGACTGCCATCAGCGACCGAAATGCTGGGTGATGGTTTAACTGTAAACAGCAATATTGGTCTGAAACCGGAAAGCAGCGACAATGCCAATTTAGGACTGGCATTTCTAACACAGCAAAACAAAAATCATTTCAATGTTGAAACCAGTTTAATCTACAGAGAAGCAAAAGATTTTATCAGAGAAAAACAAGAAGGAGATAAAACAGTTTTCGAAAACCTTCAAAACGTACAAATTACAGGAGTTGACGGTGTTATTAGATATGGATATAAAGAGCTGCTTACTTTCGAAATAAACGGAACTTATCAAAAAAGCCTGAACAAGAATAAATTCAAAACGGGAACAACCAGTCCGGATGCTTTGTATGATGCACAATTGCCAAACGTTCCCATCTTCTTTGGGAATGCAGATCTGACTTTTAATTTCAGAAACATCAAATATCACGATGACCGACTTTCTGTGAATGTAAGTGCAAATTACATCGACGCTTTTTATCTGACCTGGCCGGTTTTAGGAAATCTGGAAACTAAAAAAGCAATTCCGGAGCAATTTACTCAGAATGCAATGATTGCTTATTCGTTCTTAAACGGAAAATACAACCTGGCTTTTGAGTGCCGAAATATCACAGATGTAAAGGTCTACGACTACTTTAAAGTTCAAAAACCAGGAAGAGCTTTTTCAGTTAAGTTCAGATATTTTCTTCAATAATTAAATAATAATAACCCTTAATAAATTTAATCATGTTTGTAAACAAATTCGCAAAATGCTTTGCATTAGCTAGTCTGTCGCTATCTATTTTTTCATGTAGTAGTGATAGTGATTCCCCTTCGACTGAACCAACTGTAAATGGTACTAAATATGTTGCCTCATATTGGTTGGACGATTACACACAGTATATTCTTGATTTTACTTCTACAGATCAGTTAATGACTGGTGAGATTAGTGCAAAAGGAGTGGGAATAGAGCAGGGTGGAAGCTGTTTTCCTATCGATAATACATTTTTTGCATTGAGCACAGATGACGAAGGAGCTGCTTCGTTTAGCCTTAACAGTGCAGGGAAATTGGTACAAGGAGGAAAACTTGCTTTTGAATCTTCGTACGCTGTTGGATATACAGATGATAAAAAATTAATCAACATTGGAGCAACCTGGGACGGAAGTTCTTCTGATTATGAATTGATGATTTACAATCCGGCAACTGTTTCTATACAAGCACGTAAGTTTAATGATTTTGCTGTAAGCGCAGACAATAAGAAGGTTTTATACTGGCCAACAGGAGCTGCAGTATCGGGAGATAAACTTTTTGTACCAGTATATACTAAAGATGTAACCGACGGAACAAATAAAGTATTATCGTCTGATGCTACTGTGAGAGTTTATAAATACCCATCTTTAGAATATGTAACGACAATAAAAGACACCAGAACAACTGCAATTGGAATTTATTACACCAATACTGGAATTGTTCAGACAGAGTCGGGAGATATTTACACATTTTCTTCAAATGCCCGTGCCGGAGGTTATCCTGTTACAGCGGCTACTTCTGGAGTTTTACGTATCAAAAAAGGAGATGCTAAGTTCGATCCGGGATACTTCTTTGATATTGAAGCAAGTACTTTAAAAGGAAAAGTTTTGGCAGCCTATCCGTTAGGTGGAGAAAAAGTTTTCATCTCTTATATTCAGAATGATGTTGATGCTGCAAATTCAGTTTACAGTTTCCTTAATACAAAAACAATTTTCAAATCGGCTATTTTAGATTTATCAGTCAAAACTATTCTTGCTGTAACAGGTTTACCGGATCACGGCGGAGATGAATTTTTTGGAGTTGGAAGTTTGTTTGTAGAAAACGGAAAAGCATATAAAAGTTTTGTTACCGGAAATGAAGCACGTGTGTATCAAATTGATATTGCTACCGGTGTTGCAAAAGCTGGAGCCCTTATTAAAGAAGGTCTTTATTTGCCAACAATTGGTAAACTTACTTACTAAATAAATAGTTTTAAAATGGCCTGAGGTATTATGAAAGTAATGCTTAGGCCATTTTATGTTTTAGATTTTTGTCTGTTATAATTTTCTTCTCAAATTAAATTTTCAATGAATATTTTTAAAAGCCGTTCTAATAAACCTCCAAATAAAGGAAAATCACGTTTTAGTAAAATCAATGCCTGGTTGCATTTATGGCTCGGACTCGCATCGGGAATAATTGTTTTTATAATGGCCATTACAGGTTGCATTCTTGTTTTTGAACAGGAAATAAAAGCATTAACTTCTCCCTGGTTAAATGTTGAAGCCCAAAGTGCGGAGAAATTATTACCACCATCTCAGATTTATGCCGCTGTACAGAAAGCATTGCCCAATAAAGAAATTCATGGCGTTTGGTATAATGGTTTAGATAAATCAATAAAAGTAGATATCGAATCAGACTCTTTGATTTATGTAAATCCGTATAACGGTCAGATTACCGGAATGGTAGATCATGAAGATTTTTTTCATATTGTCGATGAAGGACACCGCAATCTTTGGCTGGACCGTGATATTGGATCGCAAATAACAGCCTGGGCAACCTTTATTTTCTTCTTTTTACTGATAAGCGGACTGATTCTCTGGTTTCCAAAAAAATGGAATAAAACGACCATTAAAAACAGTTTTAAAATAAAATGGGACGCAAAATTCAAACGTCTCAATTATGACTTGCATAATGTAATGGGATTCTATGCACTTATTTTGGCAGTGCTGATTTCTTTTACCGGATTATTAATGAGTTTTCACTGGCTTCGTGAAAGTACTTACTGGATAAGTGGCGGCTGGGTTACTGAAAAAGAAAAAACAGAAAAGACGATTCCTCTTAAAATAGATCATTTATCCGCAGAACAATTAGATAAGCTCGCAGCGGCCGATTTTATATGGAAAAAAGTTCGAACGGAGATTGCCAAAGAAAATAAAGAAGCAGTTATTATACATTTTCCCGATGATCCAAAAGATGATTTTTATGCCTGTACAGATATGTATAAAGGTATTTGGAGAGATTTATATTTTGATGCTAAAACACTTCAATTACTGCCCAAATCAGAAAAGTATATCGGTAACGAACGATTTTCAGATTGGTTAATGAGATCCAATTATAGTCTTCATATTGGCGCTATTGGCGGATTATCTACTAAGATTATATATTTCACTGCCAGTTTAATATGCGCCAGTTTGCCCGTAACAGGTTTTTACATTTGGTGGGGAAGAAAGAAAAAACAGAAATCGAAGTTGTAACTATAAATTTTTGTTTGGTTTTTTTTGTTAGTTAGTTGTTAGAGCCTTTTGCCTGGAATAGTATTCTGCAAAAGGCTTTTTCACGTCTAATAATAAAGAGAAAACAAAATAAAGCCTTCCATTTATATTGATGTTGCCGAATTTAATCATAGCCAGTGATTTCAACTATGGGAAACGTAACGTTATAAAAGTGCAAAAATAGAAAGAGCCCGCTTATTAGGCAGGCTCAGTTCCATCAAAAAAAAAAACAAAAACAAGGAAACTAAAGATTCAAAATATTAGATTCTATAGGTAAAAGATAGTGTTGCAACGCGATTATCAAGATCATATTTCTTGTTGAGACTCGTTTGCGCTATGACTGAATTAATGTGAAAATTATTAGTGTTGAAAATATCGGTAATATTAAACTTGATATTGCCTTTGTTAGAAAGGATTTGTTTTGAAAGGCCGATGCTAAAATCAAAGAAAGAATCCCTTTCGTAAATGCCTAAATTAGATTTTGACTGATATTGAGCATTCATCTCTGCTTTTAAACTTTCAGATAAAGTAAAAGAGTTCTGTACATTTAAATTTAAAGTCACAATTGGGTCAATAGTAGTAGAATTTAAAACATTTCCCATAAATCGGTTTTCAAAAACATTAAATAACGTATTTACCGACCAGAATTTATAAAGTTCAGCCGAATGCGTGATGTTTACACCATAATTGTACGATTTTGAAATGTTTATTTGTGACGTTACAGTGGTGTTAGTTTCAGGATTATAATTATAAACTTCTGTAAAAACATCTTTAGTCGTATTAAAATATACCGAAGCCATAAAAGCACTCTTCCACGCATATCCCGCTTCAATGGCATGTGTGATTTCAGGAACCAAATTTGGATTGCCCTGAGAATAGTTGAACGAATCATCATAAAAACGAAACGGATTCAGATCAAACTGACTTGGGCGATTGATTCTTTTGCTGTAAGATGTATGTAAAGAATGATCGGTGCTTAATTCATATTTCATTGAAACACTCGGGAACCATTTCAAATAATCAGCTGCATGTTCTTCATTTAAGGTTTTTTGAAGAATGTTGATAGCAGTATATTCAGATCTCAAACCACCCTGAATATTAAAATCTCCAATTTGATATTTGTAATTGGCATAAGCCGCATAAATCTGTTCTTTATATTCAAAATGATTGGTCGAATTGGGATCAATAACCCATTGATTATTGTCGTAATATTCATAAACAGACGGATTATCATTGTTTTTTAAGCCAGCTTTAAATCCCCATTCAATAGATTGTTTCTCTTTTAATGGATTGGTGAAATCAACTTTTCCTGTAAAAACCCTTAATTGCGACGGAATATAGCCTCTTCTGTCCGCAATATTATTTGCATTTGAAGGATTAATATTTTTTGCACTCTGAAACTGATTCGATCTGAATTTTGACGTTTCATATTCAAAATCAAAAGACATGTTTTTTCCTTCCGAATTAAATTTATGAACTCCAGAAAAGGCATACGTGTAATCGTTCCATTTTTCTTTACTGTCATTATAAGTCGATGCATCAAATTGTGTTTGGTCTAATGCATTTAATAGCGTATTTCTACCGTTTGCACTATTTTCATAACGACCCAGTTTGGCATCAACATAAACTTCTAAATTGGTTTTAGGCGAAACTTCGTAAGTAGTTCCAATCTTAAAATTATTTGAAGTCAACGGTTCATCCGTAATCGAAGATTGATGATTCTTTGAAGAAATTTGCTGGCGTGTAACATCTGTATACTGAATCTGATCAAACTCTTTGCGCTCTTCTTCACCTCTAAACGTGTAGCTGTAATTTCCGTAAACCCCAAATTTATCTTTGTTGTAACTTAAATTAACACCAGAATTAGTTCTGTTTTTTCGGCCTCTGCCATAACTCGCAAATGCAGTTCCTTTTAATCCGCCTGTACCTGGTTTCTTTAAAATAATATTAATAATTCCGGCTTTTCCGGTTGCATCATATTTAGAAGAAGGATTCGTGATCACTTCAATTTGCTTGATATTTGATGAGGTAGTTGACTTTAAATAATTGGCAAGTTCTTTCTGCGAAAGCTGCGTTAATTTACCATTTATCATCACCGCAACACCTTGTTGCCCACGAATAGACAAATCGCCATCCTGAGAAACGATAACACCTGGCGCTCGTGATAGAACATCCAGAGCGGTTCCGCCTTCAGAAACTATACTGTTTTCCACATTAAAAACTAGTCTGTCTGATTTTTGAGTATATAAAACTTTCTTTTTGGTAATAACAATCTCATCTAAAACATTTATAGAGGTTTCAACAATGCTATCTGTTTCTTTCTCAGTTTGCGAATAAGAATAAACAGAAAAGGCAAGCATCATCGAGGTAATGATATTTTTCATGTAGTATTTGGCTTTTATTTTTGCGACAGGCTTTTTGTTACTGTAAAATGATTTGTTCCATTTTATCTGAAATTTTCCTTATACTATTTTCAATTGAGCTTAAAATGGAATTCAGAAAATTGATTTTAGAATAAACTACTGACTGCATTTGCTTGTAAATATTGGGTTTCAGAAAGCAAATATAACACTATTTATATCAAGTCTAAATAAAAATAAATAAAAATTTCCAATGAAATGCCAATCGTTTGATAACGAGTTGTTAATAATTAGGAAGAAATGATCTTTTGTTTAGAGAAGAAATAAACTAAAGGACTAAAAAAAGAAAAACCTGTTTATTCTGATAAAGAATAAACAGGTTTTAATATATTTTGAATAAACCTGAAACCTATTTCGTAATTTCTCTAAACACAGCTTCAAGATTTTTATTCTTCTGATTCAATTGCAAAGTCTTTAATCCATTTTCGTTGGCAAAATCAAAAATTGCCGGGCGCATGTCTTTTTCGGTAACAAAAGTAAGTTCCCAGGTCATGTCATGAGTATTTACGTACGAAGAAATATTTTCAAGTTTAGCTAAAAGCTGTTCTTCTACTTTGTAATCAAACTCAACTTCAATAACTTGCTCTTTATTTGTAGCAACTAAATGGTCTAATTTGTTGTCGGCCACGATTTGTCCTTTGTCAATAATTATGACACGATCGCAAATTGCTTCGACTTCCTGCATGATATGTGTTGACAGAAAAACGGTTTTATTTTTCCCAACATTTTTGATCACATTTCTAATTTCCATTAACTGATTAGGATCCAGACCTGTAGTTGGTTCATCAAGAATTAAAACATCAGGATTATGCAATAAAGCATTCGCAAGCCCAACACGCTGGCGGTATCCTTTTGAGAGCTGCCCAATCTTTTTATGGCTTTCCGGTGTCAGTCCTGTCAGTTGAATTACTTCTTCAATTCTTGATTTTGCTACTTTATAAACATCGGCATTAAAAGCCAAATACTCACGAACATACAAATCCAGATACAGCGGATTATGCTCTGGTAAATACCCTATAGATTGTTGCACCGCTTTTGCGTTTGTCATGACATCGTGACCATTTACAAGGGCTGAGCCACTATCGGCTAATAAATAAGTCGTCAAAATTTTCATTAAAGTAGATTTTCCTGCTCCATTTGGCCCCAGAAATCCGACAATTTCTCCCTTCTGAATCGAAAATGAAATTTCGTTTAACGCTTTTTGAGTTCCGTAACTTTTTGATATGTTGTTTACTTCTATCGACATGACTTTTTATTTGCCACAAAAATAAACAGAAATAGTTTTGATTACTACATTTTATCTTTTAAAGTAGTACTAAAAAAAAAATAACACCCCCGTAATTCGTGGCATTGTTGTTGTCAAAGGAATGTTAAATTTAAAAAAATCCCAAATGAAAAAAATTTTAGTGATGGCTGCTTTAGCTATCTGCAGTTTTGCAAACGCTCAAAAAGGAACAATCTTAGTAGGTGGAAGTATTGGTTATACTTCAAACACTAGAACAATTGGAAACAATGAAGTTAAAAACAATGATTTTAGCTTTTCTCCAAAAGTAGGTTACCAATTTCACGAAAACTGGACTGTAGGAGGTGAAGCTTCTTTTGGTTCTGAAAAAACAAAACAAGGAACAAACGAAAATAGATTTAACACTACTAAATTAGGAGCTTTTTTACGTTACACAATGCCATTGAATCAAACTTTTGCTTTCTTTGCTGAGTTAGGAACTGGTTTCCAAAGTGAAAAAGACAAAACTTATGCAGGTCCGCTTACTACAACTGCAAAAGGTGATGGTATGTATATTGGTGTAACTCCAGCTCTTTTCATTGACATGAAAAAAGGTTTTGGTTTAAACTTCAACATTGGTGGTTTAGGTTACAACACTATCAGCTACGATAACAACGGACCAGAATACAAAAATTTCGATTTTAATTTTGGTAAAGCATTTAACATTGGAGTTTCTAAAAACTTCTAATCTTAAGTTAAATATTCAATTTCAGAAAGCACTCCAAATTGGGGTGCTTTTTTTTTGGGATTGTTAAAAATAACTTATATTGTTGTATAAACTTGTCTTTTATGTTAATAAAATGCCAAAGCTTATTTCATGGCATCTTTCTTGTTAAATTAATTAATCAAATTTAACAAATATCACATATGAAAAAAATTCTAGTTATTGTTGCACTGGCGATGTTCAGTTTTGCAAATGCTCAAAAAGGCTCAGTTTTAGTTATGGGTAGTGTCATGTATAATTCGCAAAAAGATTCAAATTCGAATTATGAAAGCACGCAAAATTATTTTGGTTTTCAGCCGAAGGTTGGTTATCAGTTTCATGAAAATTGGACAGCTGGTATTGAAGGTAATATTTCAAATGCCAAAAATGATTTAAGTGACGGAAGTCTTTATAAAGACCATGTTTATAATCTTGGAGGATTTTTGCGTTACTCTAAACCATTGGGAGGTATTTTTTCAGCATATGCAGATTTAGGTCTCGGTTATAAAAATAGAAAAGAAACCTTTAAAAATACGACTGGGCAAACTTACAATGATAGCGACGGATTTTATGCAAGTTTAACGCCGGCGATTTATATCGATATTAAAAAAGGTTTTGGATTAAACTTTAATATCGGAGGGCTGAATTATTCAGCTTTAAATGTTGATTATGCTGCCGGCATGTCGGGTGAAGCGAAGACATTTCAATTTAATTTCGGACAGTCATTTTCTATTGGTGTTTCTAAAAATTTCTAATTTTAGATTTTCAATAAATATATAAGCACTTCAAACTCGAAGTGCTTTTTTTGTTTTAATTGAATTATTTATCTCGATATTTAAAAATAAACTTATTATATATTTATAAAGGCGATGACGATCAGTTAATTAAAATTTAAATACAATCAATATAAAAAAGCTTCTAAGATAGAAATATTTTAGAAGCTTTTTTTATGCTTTTTAAAAATTAAGTAAGATAAAGTTTACATATTTGTTTTTTATTTCAAAATAAAAACTTAAAATTGTAGGAAAATTTTGTTAAAATTTATCTTGGCTACAATGCCATGTATAACAGATTCAGTTCAATTATATGAAAAAAATAAGCAGCATTTTCGTTTTGATATTGGTTTTAGGTATCAATTTGACTGCATTTTCTCAGCAAGAGATACTTGGAGGCGTCAAAGGAACACAGGAATGGTATTACATGGCACCTGGTGGTGTCGATGGAGCACAAGCTTGGTTTAAAACCAACAGGGTAAGTAATACAGTATTTAACTGGAAAGATTATAGTTTTAATGAGGCCAAGTTAAACCTATGGAATACTACAAATGAGTATTCTTCTGGTATTGTCCGCAGTTTTAATTTTAACCCAGGGCTATATTTAGATGGTAAAAGCATTCAGTTTTTTTTAAAACAAACCACCTTATCACAAGGTACCGTAATTGGACTTTTTGGACATATGAACACACTATATGATTCACAAAATCTTTTATTTGGAATTACGGGACGTCCAGACGAAGGAACTGTGATTACCAATGACAAAATTGTAAATAGTGCAGAACGTGGTGGTGATATTCTTGATTACGGAAGTACAGAAGGAGAAGATTTATATCGCAAAGCCGATAACAGTGAAGGAACTACTGCAAAATATAGAGAACGTGCTTTAAAAATAGTTTCATACTATCAGTACCAGCAGCCCAATATTTCGGTTTGGGGAGATGATCAAACTTCAAATTTGACTTTCGGATCTGCTTATTTCAACAGAGCAAACGGACTTTCTACTTATTCTCTTACTAATTTTGATAATAATTTTCGCGGCTATATACCTGAATTATTAGTGTATAGCCGCATCTTAACACCGCTCGAGCGCCGAAAAGCAGAGACCTATTTGGCTATAAAATACGGTATAAGTCTTAATAACTCTTATATCTCTAGCGACGATGAGTTGCTCTGGGACTGGAGTGCCAATTCAAAATTTAATAATCGTATTACGGGTATATTAAGAGATGATCACAGCGGTTTAAATCAAACCTTTTCTACCACAAGTTATGAAGAGGATCCTTATTTTTCAGATACATACGATTCATTTGAAGAAACGAACTACCGTGACAGATCTTCATCGTATAAGTTGTTAGCCATGGGGCAATTTACAGCTAATATTCTCAACAATCAGAATGCTTATTTGTGGGGAGATGATAATGGTGTTCTAAGTACAACAAATAGCGGAGGAGTTGCAGGAATTAAACGAATGGGAAGAACTTGGAAACTTGTTACCAATACGTTGCCGCCTACAGATGAAGAAAAGATATTACGATTTAATAATTCAGGGCTTGAAACAATATCAGAACTAGGACAGACCACTTTTACAAATAAAATAGCCTCAACAACAGGTACAAGTGTAACCAAAACGCCTTTGCAGGGAAAAAACGGATACTTAGAGTTTAAACTTTCGGCTTCAGGAAGCACTGTGTTTGTAAAATTTGGCGCAAATACAGGAGTGGCGGGGCCATTAGATTACGGAGTAAGAGTGGATCCAAGTGGAGCAATGTATTTAATAGAAAACACAAAACAACCTGTTTATGTAGCCTCAGTCTATACCTCTTATAAAGTTACTATCGAAAAAAGAGAAAATGAAGTTTATGTAAATATTTTTAATTCTTCTAGTGAAAGAATTTACGGAAGAAAGCTCTCCATTTTGCCCGCCGATGTCGATAAACAATTTTTTGGTATCGTATCACTAGAGAAAAAAGCAGTTGATTACTCGCTTAAAGTAATTCATGGAGGTTTTGCTGCTACCGGCTCAAAAGTAGAACTTTCTTATTACGGCTCTAGAGCTGCAGAATTTTCGACTAATAAAGACAGAAGTTATCTGATTATTGATCGATCAGGAACAGGTAATTTTTTGATAGATGACGTAGAATATTATCCGGTAAGCGAAATTGATTCCAATCGATCAAAAATAATATTCAACAATGTATTTTGGGATGCAGATGGCAATGGTAAAGACGTTTTTACTTTTGGCTACAAGGATGCCTCGACCCGCCTCATTGCATTAGTAGAAGGCGATGATCCAACTTGTTTAAATGATGTTTTACAGCAGAATGGAAAAATTAAAATAGAAATAAAAGAAGGGCTTCCCGGATATAAATATACCGTTTCTAAAACAGGAACAACTCAGGTCGAACAGACAGGGACATTTTATGAACCCAAAAAGAACCTTGAAAATTTACCAGCTGGTAACTACGACCTGACACTAGAAATGGTCGGAACCAATTTTCTAAAAACTACTAATAATTCTAGCCTTAGTCCTGTTACAGCAAGTCCTGCTTTACAAGCTGGAAATAACGGAAGCATTGAGTGGACTTTAATCGATTTTACAGGAGACAAATATATTGGGTTTACCATTCAGAAAGTCACTCCAACAACAGCACAAGTTTATGGAGTAGTAGTTAAAGAAAACCAGCTGTATTTCTGGAATAGAGGAGTAATCGGTGCCCAAGTTCTAGCTACTTTAAGCAAGCCAAGTCGTATAAAGCTAGAGATGCAGAATGGTATTATTCGTTGTACAGTTAATGATGTTGTAGTAGGAAGTCAAAACATTGCCCCGGCAGATGTAAATCTTTCTTATTATGCCTACCTGTCTATAGAGTCCATTGACAATTCAATTTACAATTTTACGCATACTGGTTTTGTAACCAGTCCAACCAAATTGTATTGGGGCTCATATACCAATTATACCTTAACAGAAGGCGATGCCACAACAAGCAAAGTAGTGCAAAAAGTAACCCTTACTGCGCCAGAATGTAAAGAAATTCTACCGCCTGTAATACCACCTGTTACAGACAATCTTACTGTATTTCCTGTCCCTTCAAAAGTAGGAGCAAGTTTTACTATTAATGTAAAATTAAATGATCCCTCAGAAGCAATGGTATTAATTTTTAATAGCGCAGGAACCTTGATAACGCAATTGCGAAATCCAGAATTGAAAAAAGAATTCTCGTTTACTACAAGTATCCCAACGGCAGGAATCTATATCATAAAAGTACTCACTACCGAAGGAGAATTTTCGAAATCAATCATCATCAATTAAGGCAATTATCCTTAAAGAAAAATTTGAAAGCAATACAGCAATCCATACCAATTTTAGGAAACCATGGAAAAAAATAAAAATTTGAAATCAACAATACAAAAAAGTACTGCCAGTATATTGGCAGTATTATTATTTGGACAAAGTGCATTTGCCTATACTTTTAGGTACGAAAGAAAAGCCGTTTATAATTCGGTTTCAGGATCTGGTTTAAATCACGAAAAGCAATTGAATAATGCAAGAGTGATAAACGATTCCAAACCAAATCATAAAGAAAAAACCGTTGCCATTTTTGCAAATAAATCCAACCAAATAGTAGTTCCCGCAGTAGAAAGTGGAGGAGTTATCGGGCGTTACGCCGGAAAAGCACTAGATAATCCAGCAGATAATTTATTCCATTTTAATATTCAAGAAAAGCTTACAGCCCAAGATCGTGTAAAATTAGTATACGAATTGCAAGGAGTTGCAATAAGCGTCAATGACGAATTTGCGAATGGAGGTACTTGGGTACAGCAAAGCGACCAATGGAGTAAACAGGAACAATATCTAAATGCTAGCAGTTTAAGCATAGGTGAGAACACACTTCAGTTTTCATTACCCGAAAATGCAGAATACGGTTATCAAGTTCGTAAGCTGGCTTTAGTAATTGAGAAAGGTGAAGCAACGGCGCTTAGATTAGACAATTTAAAAGGATTAAGTTATAAAGGAGAAGGTTATGTAAGTGGTTTTATTCAAGGATTAACAGCCGAAAATCAAGTTACAGTAAACGGAAAAAATGTACCACATTACAATGGCTTTTTCGAAACTATTTTACCATCAGGAAGCGATTTAAAAGCAGTGGTGAGAATTAATTCTAACGGTCAGATTTTAGAACAGCAAGTATTATTAGAACCAGCAGGAACGGTATATCAAGAGCCATTGACAGCCGTATTTGCTGGACAAACAAAAATATTTGTGAAAGGGCAGAAAATGGCGTTAAGTGCAGGGGCAGCTACTTTAGAAGTAAACGAATCTGCCTTATTAGAAAATAAAAACCTGAGTATTACACCTTTGCGTGCTATAGATTTACCAGCTTTAGATCCAACCATGACCAACCTCACCTCAGGATTTGGATATCGTTTTTTACCTCATGGCGAACATTTTACGGATGGCGCATTGGTAAAATTGGGTTATAACAAAGAATTACTGCCGCCAGGATATACAGAAGATGATATTCGCACTTTTTATTACGATAAAAACACAGGACATTGGGAAGCCTTAGAGCGCGATAGTCTCGATGTAGCACATCAGATTATTATCTCAAAAACAACTCACTTTACCGATATGATCAACGGTGTTATAAAAACACCAGAGTCGCCAGATACACAAGGATTTGCAGCTACAATGATGAGCGATATTAAAGCCGCAGACCCAACAGCAGCAGTACAAAACATACAACCGCCCACAGCAAACCCGCAAGGTTCGGCCAATTTGAGTTATGCAATAGAAGTGCCGCCTGCGCGCAACGGCATGCAGCCCAATATAAATGTAAGCTACAATAGTGATGGTGGCAGCGGCTGGCTTGGAGAAGGCTGGGACATGCATGTACCAACCATTAGCATAGATACCCGTTGGGGAGTACCGCGTTATAGTACCACACTAGAAACAGAAACCTATAGTATGGGCGGAGCCATGCTGGCGGTAATGGACAATCAAAACCCTTCAGTAGCGCATCGAGGTGAAAAAATAGCCCGTAAATCTGGCGACGTGCAATTTTATTCCAGAACAGAAAGCGGTTTCAGCAAAATAATTAGAAAAGGCAATAGCCCTAAAGATTATACTTGGGAAGTAACCGACAGAAATGGTACCGTATATAAATATGCCGATTGTCTTAAAGGCGATAATGGCAACGTAGGGCAATGGTATTTGACCAGTGTAACCGAACTGCATGGCGATTATATCAAATATACGTATACAGCAGTAAACGAAACCATAGGAGGTAGTGTAACGGCAAAAGCCATGTATTTGTCTCAAATAGAATACGGCAATAAAGGCGATAATGCGCACAGTACAATTGTCTTTACCAGTGCAGCAAACAAAACAGTCAAAACCAGCAGCGGTCGTTACGGATTTCTAACATCTGAACATAAATTGCTAACCAAAGTAACCGTCAAACATTTAGGAAACACATTGCGCAGTTACGATTTTGTTTACAAACAAGGAGACGGAGCGTTTAAGAAAACACTTTTAGAAAAAGTAATGCAAAATGATGCCAGTGGTGCTAAATTCAACGAGCATGTTTTTGACTATTATGATGATGTAAAAGCAGCCGAAGGTTATGTGCCCTTTAATAGTAGCGAAGAGTGGGATACAGGAACAGATAATGTAACTGGAAACGGAATTGTTACTAAGGTAGATAAAATAGCAGGAGATGTTCTTTTTAATGACAAAATCTCAGCCCTAGGAGGAGGAGTCTCTATCTCAGGAGGATTTTCTCTTTATGTAGGAGTTGGTCCTATCGACGCACAGCCTACAACCGGAAATACTGCTGGAGCAAGTTTTTCTTACTCACCATCAGAATCAGACGGACTTTTGGCTCTTGTAGATATCAACGGAGACGGTCTTCCAGACAAAGTTTTTAAATCAGCAGGTCGTATCTATTATCGTCCAAACCTAGGGAACGGTACTTTTGGAGGCCGTTTGGATGTAAACGGAATTTCTAGAATTTCGTTTACCAAATCGTCAGCTTCTAGCTATGGTATAAGTGGTCGCGCGGGTGTAGGAAAAGCAATTGTTACAATTGGAGACAGTTATCAAACTAGTAAAACTGCAAATTATACCTATTTTCAGGATGTCAACAATGATGGTCTGGTCGATTTAGTACGTGATGGTGTAGTGTACTTTAACCATATTGTTAATTTGAACGGTCAGGCAATACCCACTTTTACCGCTTCAAGTTCTGATACTGCCAGTCCAATGTTTGTAAGCGGTAATATAGATACCAGCGTGACTGCGGTAGACCCTGCCGAACAAGAAGAAGTTATTGCCAATTCACCACTAGAAGATGTGGTGCGTGTTTGGGAAGCTCCATTTGCAGGAACTATAAAAATAGAAAGTACAGCCACGCTTATTCCACCATCAGGAACGCATGATGAAGCAGAGTATGCATTGGCAGACGGAGTATTTGTAAGCATTCAGAAAGGCAATAGTTGGATAGTAGGACAAAAGGCGCTGACTAAAACTGAACCGTCAGCAAGTATGGCAGCAACGCAGCAAACAGTAGCTCAAGGTGAAAAAGTATACTTTAGAGTACAGTCAGGGCAAAATAAATTGGCCAACGGAGCTTTTGATCAAGTAGATTGGAACCCTATTATTACTTATACAGATGCCAGCCGAATTAACCTGCCAACAAATCCAGAAGGACAACAGCGCTATAGCTACAAAGCAAGTGAAGGCTTTGTGGTAGAAAATAGCACGTCTAATATTATTATTCAAAATGTAAACGAAGCGGGAGCCATACAAATAACAGGAACATTTGTAAAACCTGCTACCAGCGATGCTGTTCTGGTAAGCATTTTAGGAAAAAACAATACAGGAACTTTTGAAACCCTTTGGTGTAGAAACTTTACCGCAACTGAAACATTTAATGGCACATTAACAGCCAAGGCACTGCTATCTGGCATAAGTGCCGATTATCAGGAAGTAAAAATTACCCTGACAAGTGATACCAATGTAGCTTGGGATAAAATAAAATGGGATGCTAAACTGACTCATTACCCATCAGGAGCTTTTAGTGGATCAGGAGTTGCAGATTTAAACTGTACAGGAGCAAACAAAGCAAATATTACCGGAACATCAGATTATGAAACCATACCTTTTATGGATTACGGCATTTTTGCCAGTCATTTAATAGAAGGAAACTTATATACAGCAACAACAACTGGAGGGCTAAGTTTAGTTCCAGCGCTAACATCTGCAAATACAGACAATAAAAACTACAAAGTAACACTGTCTGCCAAAACAAACACAGGTGTTTTGCTTAATAAAGGCAATTATACAATGCTTAATGGCAAGTTAACCACAGCAACGCCATTGGCGATAACGACAACGGCAGGCGATAAAATCTGGATAGAATATACCATTTCTGATCGTATGGCATTGGTGGGTGGTACCTTGACAGCACCAGTAACCACAGTAAATATAAACGGAATACCACTAACTGCGGCGGTATTTGCACCAGCTTTGGCCGATGCAGAAAAATTTGGTTCTATGCAGCGCCATTGGGGGCAGTTTATTTACAATGGTATGAACGGACGTTCTACTCAGCCTATAGATCAGAGTAAATTAATATTGCCAGATTCAGACAAAGCAGAGACAGACCCTCGAAAAATGATTTTTATGGCAATGACACCAGATGTAACTGCTAAAAAGTTCTGGTCGGGAGCCAATAACCTGCTTTATGTAAACAATACAGTAATGTCAAGTTCACGTCTGGGCGATACTAATGTTGTATTGACCAACCCATTAGCGGGATTAAACGGAGGAACGGCAAATACTAACAATACTTACTGTACAGAAGCCTCAGGAGCATTTGCTGTAACAAAAAGAACCAAAGCAACCAGTACGGCAAAACAGGCTGGAGTAAGCCCTTTCACCGTTAGTACAGCCAACGGTACATCAGAAGTAGTTAGCGATTTTCAAGACATGAACGGCGACGGTTTCCCAGACATTATCACCAAAGGCAATATTCAGATGACCAATAGCCGAGGTGGTTTTGATGGAGAAAATATTGCCTTTGCAGGACCACACAGCAGTACGTCGACATCTTATGGCGTGTCTGCAGGATCTGCAGCAAAACATGCCAATGCAATTAATACTGCGCAAGCAGATTATAATAAGGCCGAAGCAACTAGAGCAGCGGCTGATTGTGAAACAGAATCGGTTGCTACAACCGAAGCTAATAGTGCAAAATCAGCTTTAGAAGCGGCACAAAGTAAAACTGATTTTACGCCATCTGGGGGAGTAGATTATAATAAAGAAACTTCTGTACAGACTTGGACAGATATAAATGGAGATGGCTTGCCAGATAAAATTTTGGCAGACAAAAAAGTACAGCTTAATTTAGGATATGGTTTTACACCGCCAATAGATTTTGGATTAGAAAATATTACCAAAGCAGAATCAATCTCTCCTAATTTCGGATTAGGAATAGATTTTGGTTCCTCGTCAATCAGCGCGGGATACGGTATTGTAAAAAATATTACATGGAACGATTTTAGCCTTCAGGATGTAAATGGTGACGGATTGGTCGATCAGGTTTTCAAAAATGATTTAGTACGTCTTAATTTAGGAGATCGTTTCAGCGCTCAAATGTCTTGGAATGGCTTAGGGGTTTTGGGTCAAGGATCATCAACCGCAGAATCATTAAATGCAGCGTTTACAATTCCAATACCAGCCGTATTTGTTAAAGTAGCTATTAACCCAGGTGTCAATGTAGGACTTTCTAGTAACCGTACAGAAAGTCAGTTACAGGATATAGATGGCGACGGATTTCCAGATTATCTTAGCTCAACCGTAGATAACAGTATAGAAGTAAAACGCTCCACCATAGCCCGTACCAATAAACTAAAATCGGTACAAACCCCACTTGGAGCAGAGTATATGGTAGACTACAGCCGCAGTAAACCAACCTATAATCATCCTGGAGGAAAATGGGTGATGCAGAGCGTTATGGTAAAAGACGGAATTGTCAGCGATGGGCCAGACATGAAAACAAAGTTTATCTATTCAGATGGAAAATACGAACGCCACGAAAGAACATTTCTTGGTTTTGGTCTAATAAGAACTCAAAATCTTGATACAGAAAATAATGATAGACCCTATAGAACATTAACACAAGTTTATAATACAGAAGATTATTACAATAGCGGGCAGTTGTTGAGTTCAAAAATAGAAAGTTATGATGGCTCAGAAAACGATATACCGTATGGAGAAAAATTTACAGAAAGTATAAACGAATATTATACCTATGCTTTGGAGGCAACAGGAGATGTTTATCAATTTAAGCCAAAAACAAAAATATGCTCAGACAGAGGCGTGAGTTATACCCCGCTTAAAAAAGCAGAATCGTCTATTTATTGTAAGAAATTACCCCTCAAATTAAATGAAATAGACTATCAGTACTATGTAAATCAGGGAGACTTTGGCGACTTAAAAAGTTATAGTTATAAAGATAACACTACAGGAAATTACAAAACAGAAATTTCGTATGCCGCAAATTTAGGTAAACATATTCTGGGGTTGCCAGTAAATAGTACGGTAACTACAGGTGGTAAAACAGTTCGTGATTTTAGAGCAGCCTATGCCGATCCTAATTTTGCCAGCCATATCACGCAGGTAAAACAAAAATTAAACGATACAGATTGGGCAGTAACCGATTTAAAATACGATGCTTACGGAAACATAACCCAGAAAACTCTGCCAGAGAACTACAAAAAGGAACGTCCGGTCATAAAATACCGTTACGACGACGAATTTAGAATGTATCCCGAAGAAGTTTCAGACCAGTTTGGTTATCGCAGTTACAATCGTAATTACGACAGCCGTTACGGAATTGCTCTCGAAACAGAAGACATTAACGGTTATGTAATTAAAAAAGAAATTGACGAATTTGGACGTTTGACCAAAGTGCAAGCGCCAAAAGAAGCCGCTGCAGGCAAGCCCTATACGATTATGATGGACTATTTCCCGAAGGTAGAAATGGCTAACGGAAATATTACGAGAACGGCTTATGCCAGAACCAAACATTTTGATGCACAGCACCCCGAAGACCCTATCGAAACGGTAACATTTGTAGACGGAATAGGAAGAGCCATTCAGGTAAAAAAAGATGCAGCCATTACCAGCAATAAAACGCCCGACCAGCAGAGCAATCTAATGATTGTTTCTGGCCGTGCCAAGTTTGATGCTTTCGGTCGAGTTGTAAAAACCTATTACCCACAGACAGCACCGTTGGGCGACTGGAATAAATTGATGGATAGTTTTGACTCGGTAGAACCAACCAAAACAAGCTATGATGTTTTAGACAGACCGCTTACAACAAAATTACCAGATGGTATATTTACCGAGATTCAATACAGCATAGAAAACGATCTATTAAAAACACAAATTATAGATCCTTTAAACAATACAAGTACAAGTTTTGTAAATGGCTCAGGCTTAACAATGAAAACCGTAGACGCCAAAAATGTAGCAACACAATTTGAGTATGACGGTATAAACAGGCCAACTGTAGTGACTGATGTTCGCGGACAGCAAACAATAAGCACTTACGATATGGCAGACAGACGTATACAATTTGTACATCCAGATGCTGGCAAAAATACCTTTAAATACGATGCGTTAGGCAATCTAATGGAGAGACAAACTGCCAATTTACTGGAGAAAAATAAAAAAATAACCTACGAGTACGATTACAACAGGTTAACCAATATACATTATCCCGAACATCCAGAAAATGATGTGCGTTATGTTTTCGGTTCTAAAAATGAGAGCCAGAACCGTAAAGGAAGACTTATTTTGGTCGAAGATGCCACAGGAGCACAAGAATTCTCCTATGGTACAATGGGCGAAATCGAAAGCATACGCCGTACCGTAATAGTGCCAAACTCTGCCGTGGCAACCTACGTGACAAGTTGGAAATACGACTCTTGGAACCGTTTGCAGGAAATGATTTATCCTGATCAAGAAAAAATAAGCTACACCTACAACTCAGGCGGATTGTTGCAGACCGTAGAAGGCAAAAAAGCCTATACCTATAATTATGTAAACAAAATAGGTTACGACAAATTTGAGCAGCGAAGCTACCTCAAATTCTGTAACGGAACCGAAACCAAATACGATTACGAACCATTACGAAGAAGACTCCAGAACATGACGGCTCAATCTGGTGCAGGATATCAAGGCATTAATACACCAAGAATGTTCATGGATAATACCTACGAATATGACCAAGTAAGTAATGTATTAAGTGTTAGTAACCGCGCAGCAGGAATTACAGGAAAAATGGGAGGAACCATGACTCATACATACAGCTATGATAATTTATATCAATTAGAGTCTGCAAAAGGAGTATTTAAAGGTGCTGATAAAAAATACGCTAGTTACAATCTACAACTGCAATATGATGATTTACATAATCTTACCAATAAATCGCAAGATGTATATCAGGAAGATATAGTACAACCAGGGGCTGTAACAGTTAATAGTTATATATTTCGTAAAGAAAAAGATTCCAACCCCAACCAGTTAGGCATTGTTGGTGAAACCGAATATCGTTCAAAAAATACGGATCCTGCTACAGAGAAATATAAGTATAACCATTATAGTTATGATAAGAATGGAAACATGATTTATACCAATAATGTTGATTATTTGTTGCAAGCTGAAAAAGCGCAGGAAAAAAAATACCTTTGGGACGAAGAAAACCGTCTTGGCGCTGTAAGTATAAACGGTTATGTAAGCAATTACACTTACGATGCAGGTGGTGAGCGTGTTACAAAACTATCTGGTGGCGGGCAGGGTATTTTTGTAAACTCTGTATTCTCAGGCGGAAAAACGGCAACAGACAATTTTACATTGTATGTAAATCCTTATTTAGTGGCACAAAATGGAGGACGTTATACCAAACACATCTACATTGGGTCACAGCGAATTGTTTCTAAAATTGGTGATTTCGAAAGCTACGGTGCAGACCCGAGACGAGTAGAAAAAGCAGGAGAATCTTTTTCAGGCGTAAAAGTAAATTACGATGCGAAATACAAAAAAGCATTAGCCGTTGTAAAAGCAAACTACGATACATTTGAAGTGCCTTATTATGGAGTTGATAACAATGATTATGTAAATGGTGTCGGGTTCTGTTGTAATCCTACTGGAGGCACTGCATCTGGCGGTTCTCCAACAGGAAAAATGGCTGCTAAAAATGATAATGCAGAGTTACAGCAATATTATTACCATCCAGATCATTTGGGCAGTTCGTCTTATTTGACTAATTTAGATGGCGAAGTAGTGCAGCATATCGAGTACGTGCCTTTCGGGGAAGTTTTCTTGGAAGAGAAGAATGCCAAGTGGAATACACCGTATCTGTTCACTTCGAAAGAACTGGATAAAGAAACTGGCCTGTACTATTTTGGAGCTAGATACCAAGACCCGAAAATGGGATTGTTTATATCCGTTGATCCGCTTGCAGTTTATAATCCAGTAATGGAAAGTCAGTTTTATGGTGATGGAGATCATAATGGAGGGTTTTACAATAGTAAAAACTTAAATTCATATGGCTATTGCTATAATAATCCAGTAATATATCAAGATCCGAACGGAAAGCAGAATTATTCGGTAATTTTAGGAGGTTTAGATAGACTTACCACAAATACGGCCGCTGCAGCTTTAGGTTCTGCACATGCTACAGCATCAGCTTATTCTGTAGGATTAGGGGATTTATTCAGACTTACAGAACCGCCTAATACGTTCACAAGAAGCCAATTAATCTCTTACTATGCTGGTAGAGCAATTGCTGATATCGCAATGATAGTAGAAGGAGGAAATATTGCAGGAACAGGAGGAACAATGGCTGCAACAACTGGTGCTCAGACAATGGGAGCTGGTGCAGCAGTAGGGGTCGGTGTTGCCGTTTATGGTGGAGGAGTTGCAGTAACAGGAACGGTAGATTTAGCACAGTCACTTGCTACATTGATGAGTATGGGGGTAGACCCTGAAAATACATCTAGTTCTTCATCATCTAGTTCTTCTAGTTCTTCTACTACAAAGGCACCTGAATATAAAACTGCAAAAGCTGGGGTTTCTGGAAAAGAAGGTGCAAAAAATGCTCCTGATTGGGCAAAAGGGAATAAGCCTTTCAAAGGAGAAAATGGTAAACAGTTTGCCAAAAGATTGTTGGATGCAAAATATGGGGAAGGAAATTACAAAACTGGTCCAACAACAGAATATAATCAAATACAAAAATGGGGGGACAGATCATTTGAATAATTTAAATTAAATAATATTATGGAAGAAGTATATTTATTACAACATAGTTATGATATTGGAGAGTTTGAAGAAGTTAAAACTATTGGTATTTATTCGACTTTTGTAGAGGCAGAAGAAGCGATAAATAGATTTAAAAACAAGAAGGGATTTAAAGATTATCCTATAGATTGTTTTTCAATAGATAAGTATAAGCTTGATGAGGACAATTGGAGTGAAGGTTTTATTACTTGGGAAGAAGCTAATGAGGACGTTTAAAAACCGGGTCATGTATCAAAATAGGGCATTGCATCTAAAGACCAATAAATAGGAATATATTAGGGTGAAAAAATAAAATTTTGCCAAAATCAAAGACAACCTTCGGGTTGTCTTTTTCGTTTTAGTGTAGTTATGGTATTAAAAGTAAATGAATATTAATAAGATGTATCAAATTAGGGCATGGAAATAAAATGTAGATTTTGTGGAGAAAATTGTAGTAAGAACGGATATCAGGCAAACGGCGTTCAGCGTTATAAATGTAAAATATGCAAAAGGAAACAGCAATCTAGTTATAGTAATAAAGCCTGTTATAATTCTTTAGATCAACAAATAATTATTTTTACAAAAGAAGGTTTAGGCATTAGAAGTACGGCTCGAATTCTAAAGATTTCGACAACAACATTGCTTAAACGAATTTTGTTAATTGCAGAAAATATTCAGAGACCAATTATTGCAATGGGAAAAATTTATGAAGTAGATGAAATGGCTACTTTTATAAAAACAAAAAAAAGATTAATATGGATCGTTTATGCTTTAGAAAGAGAATCTGGAAGAGTAGTTAGTTTTAATGTTGGAAGCCGAACGAACAAGACATTAAAGATAGTTTTAGATACGCTAAAATTATCTAAACCAAAATCAATTTATACAGATAAACTAAAGCATTATAAATATCTAATTGATCCTCTCATTCATAAAACGAAGCGGTTTGGGACAAATAATATAGAACGAAAGAATCTTTCATTAAGAATTCATTTAAAAAGACTTAATAGAAGAACCATTTGTTTTAGTAAAAGTAAAATAGTTTTAGTGGCAATCTTGAAGATTTATTTTTGGCTTTAAATAAAAAAACAATGCCAACATAATGAAGCCGAAATGAATCATAACTAAAATTCGGCTTTATTTGTTGGCATAAAAAACAAAAATAGATTTAAAATATAAAGTGTTAACTCACCGGGTTTTCTACGGCAGCTCTCATTTCCTGTGCGGCTGCAACCATTTCGATTAGTGCTTTTTTAGTTTCATCCCAATGACGCGTTTTTAAACCACAATCAGGATTTACCCATAATTGATCTACCGGAATAACCGCAGCAGCTTTTTCAAGTAAACGAACCATTTCATCGCTTGACGGAACGCGCGGCGAGTGAATATCGTAAACTCCCGGGCCAATTTCGTTTGGATATTTAAAGTTAGCAAATGCATCTAAAAGTTCCATTTGCGAACGCGAACATTCAATTGTGATTACATCGGCATCCATGTCGGCAATGTTTTGGATGATGTCGTTAAACTCGCTGTAACACATATGTGTGTGAATTTGTGTATCATCATTTACACCACTTGCAGAAATTCTAAAGGCTTTTACTGCCCAGTCTAAATAGTTTGCCCATTCCTCTTTTCTTAACGGAAGACCTTCACGAATGGCAGGTTCATCAATTTGAATGATTTTGATTCCCGCTTGTTCTAAATCGACAACTTCGTCGCGAATGGCTAAAGCGATTTGTGTACAAGTTTCAGAACGTGGCTGATCGTTTCGTACAAACGACCATTGTAAAATGGTTACTGGCCCCGTCAACATTCCTTTTACCCATTTTGGAGTTAGAGATTGTGCATATTCAGACCATTTTACCGTCATAGGTTTTGGTCGTGAAACGTCTCCATAAATAACCGGAGGTTTCACGCAACGGCTTCCGTAACTCTGAACCCAGCCATTTTTGGTAAACGTAAATCCTGCTAATTGCTCTCCGAAATATTCCACCATGTCGTTACGTTCAAACTCACCATGAACTAAAACGTCAATTCCGGTTTCTTCCTGAAAACGAATCGTAGCTTCGGTTTCTTTTTCGATTAAGTCGTTGTATTGTTCAGTAGTTAATTCGCCTTTTTTGAATTTTGCTCTCCAGCTTCTCACTTCTGCTGTCTGAGGAAAAGATCCAATTGTTGTAGTTGGGAATAACGGCAGATTTAAAGCTTCAATCTGGCTTTTTCTTCTTGTTGCAAATGCACTTTTACGTTTGTCATCAGAAGCTGTAATTCCGGTAACTCGGGATTTAACTTCATTATTATGAATTAATTTTGAAGTTTTACGATTGTCGTTTGCAATGACATTTCTTTCGTAATCAACAGAATTTTTAACGTCAACTTCGTTTGAAGCGAATTGTTTTAAAAGTACAACTTCATTGATTTTTTGTTTAGCAAAAGCCAGCCATTGTTTAATTTCCGGAGTAAGTGTCTGATCGTTTGTTTCTAAATCTAAGTCGCACGGATTATGAATTAAAGAACAAGATGGAGCCACTAAAATTCGGTTTTCGCCTAAAGCATCAACCGCTTTTTTGATTAATTCTAAAGAAGATTTAAAATTATTTTTCCAGATATTTCTTCCATCAACAACTCCCAAAGAAAGATTTACGTTTGATGCCAGTTTTCCTGATTGTAAAATATCATCTAATTGAAGTGGACAACGAACTAGATCTAAGTGAAAAGTATCAACCGGAAGCGCCAGCGCCGTTTCTAAATTTTCTCCAAAACAATCAAAATAGTTGGCTAAAACAATTTTAAGTTTAGGGAAACGAATGTTGATTTCGTTGTACACTTCTGTAAACGTTTTTCTTTCTTTATCCGTTAAATTTAGAGCTAAAAACGGTTCGTCTAATTGAATGTAATCAGCATTTTCAGCCTGAAGTTTTTCGAAAATTTCAAAATATACAGGAAGCAGCGCATCAATAAGATCAATTCGGTGAAAACCTTCTTCTTTTTCTTTTCCTAATAATAAATAAGAAACAGGCCCAATTAAAACGGGTTTTGTTTTAATTCCTAATTCATTTGCCTCTTTAAATTCATTGATTATTTTTTCGGAAAACAATTCAAACTTTTGGTTCTTAGTAAACTCAGGAACAATATAATGATAGTTGGTGTCAAACCACTTTGTCATTTCCATGGCAACAACATCCTGACCATTTTTTTGAGATCCTCTTGCCATAGCAAAATACAAGTCAAGAGATGAATTGTTTTTTGCAAGTTCGTGATAACGTGCCGGAATTGCACCAACAGTTAAAGTTAAATCAAGAACCTGATCGTAAAAAGAAAAATCATTAGACGGAATTAAATCTACTCCCGCTGCCGATTGTAAATGCCAGTTTTTGCTGCGAATTTCTTTTCCGGCTGCGATAAGTTCATCTGCCGAAATTTGTCCTGCCCAGTACAATTCACTGGCTTTTTTTAGTTCTCTGTTGCTGCCTATTCTTGGATAGCCTAAGTTGTTTGTTTTCATTTTTGATTCAGTATTTTTTACTGAACAAATTTACTTTCTTGGTTTTTATAACTTATATTTGAGTTTTATTTCAGTAAAATATGTTTTAAAATGTATTTTTTAAAGATTTTATTACTGTAAAAATCTTTTTAATGAAACTTTAGCCGTAAAAAAAACTATGGAAAACTTAGATAAAACAGATTTATTGATCCTGAAACACCTTCAGGAAAACTCAAATATCAACACAAAAGACCTCGCAAGTAAATTATTTCTGACGGTTACTCCGGTTTATGAACGAATTAAAAGACTCGAAAGAGATGGTTACATTACAAAATATGTAGCGCTTTTAGACAAGAAAAAAATGAATCGTGGCATGACCGTTTTCTGTAATGTACGTTTAAAAGAACATGCAAAGAATGTGGGAAGTAATTTTGTAAAAGATATTGTGGCGCTTCCTGAAATTATAGAATGCTACAACATTGCAGGTGACTATGATTTTATGCTGAAGATTTTGGTAAAGGATATGGCTAGCTATCAGGATTTTGTCATGAATAAACTATCAACTATTGAAAATATTGGAAATACCAACAGTATTTTTGTAATGGGAGAAATCAAACACAGCACGGCATTAGAGTTTTAAAGAAGTAGAAAATCCTAAAATAAAACGTATTTTTGACGTTTAGATCATCAATCTAAAATCTAAAATCACAAATCTAAAATCACAAATCTAAAATCATAAAATGAACTGGGAACAACTTTTATCATTAAAACGTCAGGGAGATACAAGCAAAAGATTACGTGTAGAACAAGATGATACCCGTTTAGGTTTTGAAGTCGATTATGACCGAATTATATTTTCTGCTGCTTTTAGAAGTTTACAAGATAAAACACAAGTTATTCCGCTTTCTAAAACCGATTTTGTGCACACCCGTTTAACGCACAGTCTGGAAGTTTCGGTTGTAGGGCGTTCGCTTGGACGTTTGGTTGGGAAAAAGATTATCGAAAAATATCCTTATCTGAAAGAAGTTCACGGTTACCATATGAATGATTTTGGAGCTATTGTGGCTGCGGCTTCATTGGCACACGATATTGGGAATCCACCTTTTGGACATTCTGGTGAAAAAGCGATTGGAGAATATTTTTCTATCGGAAACGGAGCGAAATTTAAAGATAAGCTTACGGCTAAAGAATGGCAGGATTTAATTGATTTTGAAGGAAATGCCAACGGATTTTCTGTATTAACGGCAAGTCGCCCGGGAATTGAAGGCGGACTTAGAATTTCGTATGCTACTTTGGGAGCTTTTATGAAATACCCAAAAGAAAGTCTTCCTAAAAAGCCAACAAATAATATTGCCGATAAAAAATACGGTTTCTTCCAGACTGATAAATCTTTTTTTGAAGAAGTTGCCCATGATATGGGAATGATTGCCAATAAATCGGGCGATGATATTGGTTTTGAAAGACATCCTTTGGCTTATTTAGTCGAAGCGGCAGATGATATTTGTTACACCATTATAGATTTTGAAGACGGAATTAATTTAGGACTAGTTTCTGAAGATTACGCTCTAGAATACCTGATCAAGTTGGTAAAAGACAATATTGGCGTAGTAAAATATAAAACACTTGAAACAAAAGAAGACCGAATAAGCTATTTGCGTGCACTTGCCATTGGTTCTTTAATTAATGATGCTGTTGATGTTTTTATCGAAAATGAAGAAGCAATTATGGCAGGGAAATTCCCTTTTGCTTTAACAGATAAAAGTAAATACAAAGCGCAGATGAATGATATTATCAACCTGAGTGTTGAGAAAATCTATCAAAGCCGTGAAGTAATCGAGAAAGAAATTGTAGGTTATCAAATCATCCAGACTTTACTGGATAAATTTATTACAGCTTTCAATAACAAATATGAAGGAACAGCCTCAAATTATGATAAATTACTTTTGAAAATGCTGCCTGAAAAACATCATTTAGAAAAAACGAATTTATATGAGCGTTTGCTTCATATTTGTCATTATGTTTCGCTGCTAACAGACGGAAACGCCTTAGAATTGTTTGATACCATTAATGGCAGAAAAACCAATTAATTCAGGAAATTTATTATTGAAAAGCATAAACCAGACCTACACCCAGAACTTGTCTTAACTGCATTCTTGGTCCGTCATTAACCTGACTGGTTGCTCCAGATACAGGATCAACCACGTCTTTTTTGGTTTTAATATCGTCGTCATATACTAAATGTACACCAATATTTGCTTTTACATAAGCATTAACAACAAGGTCTAAACGGGTGTCATAATCAATATCGACATTTCCGAATTTGTTCAAATAATCAGTATATAAACTTAGTCGGTTTTCGTAGAAAACGTTTTTATAAATTTCACTTTTTGTGTAAGCGGTAAAAAGAATACCAAATTCGGCTTTTACTTTTTGACCTTCCTGAACCAAAATCGTATTTGCAGGATCTAAAGGGTCAGTTGCATAAACCGCTTTTCGAACCCCAAATGCGCCCTGATTTGCCAAAGTATCATCTAAAACCAAAGTGGTTTTTAACGTAATTGGAGAGAAATAAAAGACTCTGTTTTTTTGTTTATTTGAGTTTTCAGCTCCTGCTCCAAGGAAAATATAAGCTGGGGCAAATGGTTTAGAAATAGCAACATCCCTGTTAGGATAATTATAACCGTCTGAAAATTGTGTGTTGAAGTTAAATTTTGCAGAATAGTACCAGTTTGTTACAGTATCTTTTCTAAAACCGTAAGTTGAATTAAATTGAAGTGCATCATCTGTTTTTCTTAATTCAATTCCGTCCTGTTTATTTAAACCATATTTTACGATAAGTTCGTTTACCCATTTATGGTTGTTCTTTTGATAAGTTCTGTTGAATTCACCCTTAAATAATCCCGAAACAGAACTTGTTCCCCCCGCGCTCCAATTGACGAAAGCAATCTCTGAAATATCAAAACCTAACTGATTTTTTTTGGCCCAGTTAGAGGGTAATGCAGGTAATTGATTTGGGTCTAATGTAGTTTGTATTATTTGTGCAAAGTTATTTGAAGTACACATTAGTAATAACAGCAAAAGGGCAGAACGCAATAATTTCATTAGGCTTATTTTAGTTTTTGGAGCTGCAAAATAATTATTTTACAGCATTTGAAAAAAGATTTATTAAACTTTTAACGTCAATCTTACACAATTGTTGTAACTGAGACACGGTTCCATGCTCAATAAAGTCATCCGGAATACCCAAAATTTTGATGTCATTTTTAAAATTATGGGCCGCTGCAAATTCTAAAATAGCACTTCCAAAACCTCCATTTACAGTTCCGTCCTCGATCGTAATTATAGTCTTGAAACGTGTGAAAATATCGTGTAATAGATTGTTATCTAATGGTTTAATAAAAGGGAAGTCATAATGCGCAATTGTATCTGAATTAGAACATTGGTTTAGTGCTTCAGTAACATTATTTCCGATTGTTCCGGTTGATAAAACAGCGGTCAGATTTCCGTTTTTCAGGCAGTGAGCTTCGCCGATTTTAATTTTGTCGTAATGTCCGAAATTTTCTACTTCCCAATTTGGCAATACACCACGACCACGCGGATATCGAATTGCGATAGGATGATTTAAACCTAACTGCGCCGTATATAAAATGTTTTGAAGTGCGATTTCGTTGATTGGCGCATAAATAATGAGATTTGGAATTGCTCTTAAATAGGCAATATCAAAAACACCATGATGCGTTGCGCCGTCTTCTCCAACCAAACCGGCTCTGTCAAGACAAAATATTACAGGCAAATTCTGTAAAGCCACATCGTGTATGACCTGATCGTAGGCGCGCTGCAAAAATGTCGAATAAATATTGCAATATACGATCATGCCCTGAGTCGCCATTCCTGCAGAAAGAGTTACAGCATGTTGTTCTGCAATTCCAACATCAAAAGCACGATCCGGTAATTCATCCATCATAAATTTTAAAGAACTTCCGGATGGCATTGCCGGCGTGATTCCGATAATTTTTTCGTTCTTTTTGGCTAAATCTAATATAGTTAAGCCAAAAACATCCTGATATTTTGGAGGAAGATTTTCTTCAGATTTAAGTTGAAGTTCGCCTGTTAAAGCATCAAATTTACCGGGCGCATGATATTTTACCTGATTTTCTTCAGCCTGTTGCAAACCTTTTCCTTTTGTGGTAACAATATGAAGGAATTTTGGACCTTTGATCTTTTTTAAACGCTTTAATTCTTTAATTAATTTCGGAAGATCGTGTCCGTCAATTGGACCAGAATAATCAAAATTCAAAGACTTTATAATGTTATTTTGCTTTGGATTTTTTCCGTTTTTTACCGCAGTCAGGTATTTTTTTAAAGCACCAACACTTGGATCAATTCCGATAGCATTATCATTTAGAATAACCAAAATATTAGCATCAGTAACTCCGGCGTGATTTAAACCTTCAAAAGCCATTCCGCTTGCAATTGAAGCATCTCCAATTACGGCAATATGTTCTTTATCTAAATCACCTTTCAATTTAGACGCAATCGCCATTCCCAACGCAGCAGAAATAGAAGTAGAAGAATGTCCTACACCAAAAGTATCATAAACACTTTCGCTTCTTTTAGGAAATCCGGAAATGCCGTTTATTTGTCTGTTGGTGTCGAAATTTTCTCTTCTTTCCGTCAGGATTTTATGTCCGTAAGCTTGATGTCCAACATCCCAAACCAGTAAATCTTCGGGAGTATTAAAAACGTAATGCAAAGCAATCGTTAATTCTACAACGCCAAGACTAGCGCCCAAATGACCTTCTTTTACAGAAACAATATCAATGATAAAATCTCGTAATTCTTTCGCCAGTTGCGGTAATTGAGTTTCGTTGAGTAAACGTAAATCAGCAGGATTGTATATGTTTGAAAGTAAATTGCTTTTCATTGTAAGGTAAAAAGCAAATTTACGGTTTTAAATTTAATTTTTCTGCCGAGTCTTATTTCAATAAAATAGGTACAGAATATTGCATCCTGATTTTTTTTCCGTTCGATTCACCCGGCTGCCATTTTGGGCATAAACTTAAAACTCTGATTATTTCTTTTTCCAGAGGTTCTTCAACTGCTGGAGAACATTCAAGAAATGAAACAGAGCCATTTTTTTCTACCGCAAATGCAAGAGTGAAATTAAGTTTCCAATAATTTACGCTTTCGGGCTTTTTATATTCTTTCATAAAAAAACTATGAAATTGATCAATGCCGCCCGGGAATTCTGCATTAAGATTTGAAGGGGCTTTTACAACTACTGATGAGTTCTCTTTTTTTGCCTTATCGGCTTTTGAAGTTTTAGTTTCGCTTACTTCTTTATTTACAATTGGTATTGGTTTTTCTAATTTAAGCTGTTCCACTTTTGGTGAATCTGGCGGTGGTTGATCTGTTTTTTTCGTGCTTATTGTACTTTTCTCTGAAACACCAGATTTTGTTGTTAAAGTATCGCGGGGAACTTCAGTATTTTTAACTTCTTTATTTTGACAACTGAAAAAAGTTATTCCGACAATTAAATACAGTACTGGCAAAAACAGTTTGTAATACTTTGTCTGAGCAGTTACTTTATGATTTATCTTCATTTTCAAGGAATATTGGAAAGCTGTATTTTGTTCTTGTCTTTTTGCCGTTTTGTTCACTTGGAATCCATCTAGGAGACAGTTTTAAAACACGTGTTATTTCTGATTTTAATTGAGAATCGATATTTTTTGGAAATTCAATTGATGTTAAAGCCCCATCTTTTTCTATGACAAATGAAACAAGAATACGATCTTTTGAATTCTCAACTTTTTCAGGCCTTTTAAATTCCTGAGCAAAAAACGCATAGAAAGCGTTAATTCCATTTGGATAATCTGCTTTTGTTTCGATTGCAGCTCCGGTGACATAAATATCCTCCTCTTTTACAATAGAATCTTGTACAATCGTTTTTCTGCCATTTATTTTTGATGAAGATTTATGATTGCGATAGGTTGTTTTTTCACAATTTGTTGAAGCCACATTAAATTTTAATTTATTCTTTTTTGTTTTATTGACTGAGTTTGTCTGATTTTCTAAAATCACTTCGCCAGTTGTCCTTTGTGTACTTTTTTTATGGTAATCTTGATTGTCTTGTTTTAGTGGAGGGGCTGGTGGTGGTGGAATTTGTTTTGCATTTTCATTCTGTTTTGAATCCTCAACGACTTCGATTGTATCAATTTTTTGTTTGTTTCCGTCTTTATCCTGACAGCTAAACAAAGTTGTTCCCATAGCAATGAATAAGGCAAGCAAAAACATTTTATGATAATGTGTTTGAGAATATAAAACCCGATTTGGAATTTGAATATTTATAGTATTCAATTGCGATTTTTTAAATCTGCCACAAATTTTTTCATTTCTATTTTGAATGAAATAATGCTGAATTTCCTCAGGAAGCATTTTTGTAAAATCAATAACCGTTTTAGAACAGCTCAGACAAAAACGGCCATTTTCTTTTGGCGTCATTTTATCCCAGTTTTCGTGACAAGGTTCAGGAATGGTTATTTTGAATTCCATATTTTGTATTTATAAGAATGCTTTCAGAAATATAAAGACTATAATGTTTTATTGTTTTCATAATCGTCTTTAGTTTTGATCACTTTGACAGAAGTAATTTTTGAAAATTTTCTTTTTCGTTTTTTACTATTGAGAGTATCTAAATCGAGTTTAATAAAAAGATCATAATTAGTTCTGACTTTTCTCCCGCTTATTTCACCTGGGGTCCATTTAATAGATTTTTGTAAAATTCTGGACGCTTCTTCTCCGGTTTCGTAACCAGGACTTTCAAGAGTTTTTATTTCATTTAAAGTTCCGTTTTTTTCAATTACGAAAGACATTTTTATTTCTCCGGTCGATTTTTTTAACTCCTTTGGAATTTTATAATCATTTCTAAAAAGATTATAAAAGACTTCAATTCCTCCTGGATAATCGGGCAAAACATCGATGCCAGCCACTCCATAAACAGTATTATCTTCGTAAATTTCCCTGGTAACAGTTTCAGTTGTACATTGTGTTTTGTCAAGGAAAAGATCTTTTTTTGTTTTGTTTAATGAGTATTTAGCCTGTTTATTTGGGTTAGATTTTGGTTTGTCAACTATTTCTTTTTTATGATTTGATGTAGAATCTATTAGATTGTTTTTTCTAGTTCCTGAATCTTCAACAACTTCGATTTTATCAATTTTTTGTTTGTTTCCGTCTTTATCCTGACAGCTAAACAAAGTTGTTCCCATAGCAATAAACAAAGCTAGTAAGAACATTTTATGATAATTGGTTTGCGAATATAAAATTCGATCCGGAATTTGAATTGTTATGGAATCCAATTGTGATTTTCTAAACTTTCCGCAAATTTTTTCATCCTTATTTTGAATGAAATAATGCTGAATTTCTTCGGGAAGCATAGCAGTAAAATCAATAACCGTTTTAGAACAGCTCAGACAAAAACGTCCATTATCTTTTGCCGTCATTTTGTCCCAGCTTTCGTGGCAAGGTTCAGGAATGGTTATTTTATATTTCATTCTTTATTACTTAAATGGAATCTGTAAAGTGTAAGTTGATCGAACAATTCGATTTTTTAGTTTGCCGGGAATCCAATTTGGAGCTTTTTCCAGAATGCTTATAATATCTTTATCACTTGCTGAAGTAGTATTTTTAAGGATATTAAAATTGCTTAGAGTTCCATCACCTTCCACTACAAATAAAACCGATATTTCTCCTTTATCAAGATCAGTGCATTTTTTATTAAAATAGGAATTGAATTTTTTCATTCCTTTTTTTGGAACAGGCGTAACGTCTAAATCATTTGAATTATAGATAATTCCATAATGTCCGGATCCGTACTGAGATTGTTCTTCGACTTTAAGTGGGTCCGTACGCATGACCATAATTCCAGTAGTAGCCCGTTGTTCTGGCTCGAAATCTTCTACAACTTCAACTGTATCAATTTTTTGTTTATTTCCGTCCTTATCCTGACAGCTAAACAATGTTGTTCCCATAGCTATAAAAAGTGCTAATAAAAACATTTTTCGATAGTGGGTTTGTTTGTATAATATTTGATACGGAATCTGAATATTGATCTGATTTAATTGGTCGTTTTTAAATCTTCCGCAGATATTTTTATTTGAAATAAAATACTGCTGAATTTCCTCAGGAAGCATTGTAGTAAAATCAACAACCGTTTTTGTACAGCTCAGACAAAATCTTCCATTGTCTTTTGGCGTCATTTTGTCCCAGTTTTCGTGGCAAGGTTCCGGAATGGTTATTTTAAGATTTCTTTCCATATTCAAATTTCAGAATTTAAATGTAATAAAAATAATGTGTAAAGTTTTACTTTTGCAATTATGATAAATCCTTTCACCGACGAATATTTTATGAAAAAAGCTTTACAGGAAGCTGAAATGGCTTTTGATAAAGGCGAAATTCCCGTAGGAGCTATTATTGTAGTAGCTGACAAAGTAATTGCAAGAAGTCATAACCTGACAGAATTGTTAAACGATGTTACGGCTCATGCCGAAATGCAATCTATAACCGCAGCGGCAAATTTTCTGGGAGGAAAATATTTAAAAGATTGTACACTTTATGTAACGCTCGAACCTTGTCAGATGTGCGCAGGAGCTTTGTATTGGAGTCAGATTTCTAAAGTCGTTTTTGGAGCACGCGACGAACAACGCGGATTTCTGAATATGGGAACAAAACTGCATCCTAAAACTACAGTTGTTTCTGGTGTAATGGCCAATGAAGCTGCCGATTTAATGAAACGTTTTTTTCAGGAAAGACGTAAATAAGAGGACAAATCTTTAGAAACTATGACCGATTTTACAATAATAAAAAAGCTGTTTCATATTACAGAATCTGCAGGTTTTACAAATGAAGAAATTCAGACAGTTAAAAATATTTTCGTAGTACTTCCACAGGTTTTTGTTGACTATTACAATCAATTAGGAAAGCATCAGGATCTAAATCACACACAGGATTCATTGGTTGTACCCGAAAGATTTCAGTACTATCAAAATAATGACTATTTGATTTTTTATACAGAAAACCAGCATGCTTGTGTTTGGGGAATTCACAAAGATGATTTGTCGAGTAATAATCCGCCTGTATATATGAGCTATGATAAAGAAAAATGGGAACTTGAAGCCGAAACTTTATTAGAGTTTTTTACTGCAATGGCTTTCCTTCAGTCGGGATTTGCGCTTAACTTCCAGAGCGAATGTTTTTATGAATTTGAGCAGGAAGAGATCCAAGTAATTGTTGAAAAATTTAAAGACAAAAAAGTGTCTTTTAAGCAATGGACAGACGGAATTAAATTCTATGGTAATTACGATGATGATGTTATTATGGTCATGAATAATAATCAGATTTTTTATGCTTCAAATACCGAAAACCACTTTATTGAGATGAACAAAATCTTATCAGAGTTAGGCACAGCGCTTTAAAACTGATTTAGAACTTCAACAAAAGTTAAATAATATATTATTAGAGAATTTTCTTCTTAAAGCAATCAGAAAAAAGTATACTTTTATGGTAAATTAAGATTCTCTTGTCACTATTCTGATTTTGAATAGCTGCTCATGGAAATTTTAGTTCTTAACCATTTAACTCTACGTAAAAGTGAAAGCAAAAGGATTAGTTCTCGTATTTTTTGTGTTTTTTATTTTTCAATCTTGTGGCCGAAAATCAGCTGCAGATTTCAACTCCGACTTTTCATTATTTAAAGATTACATTACCAGTTTTACGGGCGGAATCGTTTCTTCAGATTCTGATATTCGTGTGGTTTTGGCCTTTAATAAAAACGATTGGAAACCCAATCAGGAATTAGACGATGATTTGTTTGATATTTCGCCAAGCGTAAGCGGAAAAGTAATAGCACTTTCGACCAATACAATTGCTTTTATTCCGGAGAAAAAACTAAAACCGGGAACAGAATATCAGGTTACTTTAAACTTAGATAAACTAACTGCTATTCCAAAAGAAAAGGAAAAAGAATTGTCTAAATTCAACTTTACTGTGAAAACAGTTAAGCAGGATTTTACCATAAATACAGGCGATATACAATCGTACAGCAAAGAATATCAATACTTAAACTGTGTTTTAAAAACCGCAGATAATATTGATATTGAAACTGCCAGAAAATTGGTTGAAGCCAAACACAACGGAAAAGATCTTAAAATTAAATTTGAGCAAAACTCGGGTACAGGTAAAGAATTCCGTTTTGTAATTGACAGTATTCAACGCCAGTCTGAAGCATCAAATCTGGAAATTATTTATGATGGAAGTGATTTTGATATTGAACAAAAAGGACAAATCGATTTTCCGATTACAAGCATCAACGAGTTTAAAATCATAAAAGTTGAAGTTCCGGATGGAAACAATCAGTCCGTCTTAATTAATTTCTCAGAACCTTTAGAGAAAGGACAGGATTTTAAAGGATTAGTATCCATTCAAAATACCAATAATCTGAAATTTTCGACACAAGGAAATTTACTAAAAGTATATTTTACAAATCAGAATGCGCCTAAAAAAGAAGAGCCAATAGTTGTAGAAGAACCTGCAACTGTTACTGTAGATTCTGCCGCTGTTGCCGTAGATTCATCGGCTGTTGTAGTAGATTCTGCCGCAGCTGTCTCAGATGATATCGTTGAAGTTGTTCCAGATGAAGAGCCGGAACAAGTAGTAACTGGCGAATTGTTGCTGGAAGTTTTTCAGGGAATTGAAAGCCAATACGGCAAAAAACTAGAAGCAAATTACTCGGAGAAAATTTCTTTTGATCAGATAAAACCAAGCGTTCGTTTCGTTAAAAACGGAACGATTCTGCCAAGTTCAAACAATCTAAAACTAAACTTTGAAGCAGTAAACCTGAGCGCTGTAGATGTAAAAGTATATAAAATATACAAAAACAACATTCTTCAGTTTTTACAATATAATGAATTAAATGGAGCTCAGAACCTTAAGAAAGTCGCGCAGCCCATTGCCAAAACGACATTAAATTTAAGAGAAAGCACACTTGTAAATCTCACAAAATGGAATACGTATGCTTTGGATTTATCTAAAATTATCAAGCCGGAGCCAGGAGCGATTTACAGAGTAGAATTTGAGTATAAAAAGAAATACTCACTCTATAAATGCGAAACATCAGAAGGAAACGATGATGAAGCCGAGGAAGAAGAAGTGGATGAAAATGATGTAAATTACAGCGGAAACTCTTATGACGATTATTACTATGATGATTATGAATGGAGAGAAAGCCAGGATCCTTGCACGGGATCGTATTATTATAATGCTAAAATCGCAACCAATATTTTAGCTTCAGATTTGGGCGTTATTGCCAAAAGAGGAGAAAACAAATCGTATTTATTTGCAGTAAACAATATCGTTACCACAGAGCCGGTTTCAAATGCAAGAGTAGATTTGTATAACTTTCAACAACAAAAAATAAGTACGCAGGCAACAAGCAGTGAGGGAATTGCATCTTTTCAGTTGGATAAATTTGCCTATTTTGCCATAGTAACGTTAGGAGATCAGTCTACTTATGTGAAACTAGATGACGGACTTTCGTTATCTGTCAGTAATTTTGATGTTGCCGGCGAAACTTTGCAAAAAGGTTTAAAAGGCTTTATTTACGGTGAAAGAGGTGTTTGGCGTCCGGGAGATAATTTGTATTTGTCTTTTATTTTGAATGATGCAGCAAACAAATTACCAAAATCACATCCAATTAAATTCAGATTAAACGATCCGAATGGAAAAACAGTTTATCAGACCGTTCAGAAAACAAACGATCTGAATCATTATGCCTTTATCGTACCAACAAATCAGGATGCACCAACAGGAAACTGGGAAGCAATGGTAAGCGTTGGAGGCGCAAAATTCTATAAAAGCATCAAGATTGAAACTATTAAACCAAATCGTTTAAAAATTAAAAATACATTTAGCAGAAAAACACTTTCTTCTTCTTACCCAAACACAGATAATCTGGAAGTGACCTGGCTTCATGGGGCAATTGCTAAGAATCTGAATGTAGAAATGCAGGCGAAGTTTTCGCAGCAAACCACAACTTTTAAAGGATACGAAAAATATACTTTTGATGATTTGGTTCGTCAGTTCAGTACAGAAGAAATCAATGTATTCTCCGGAAAATTAAATGAAAACGGAAAAGCATCGGTAAATATTCAGCCAAGATTACAAGGTCAGGCGCCGGGAATGCTTCGTGCTTCCTTCATTACAAAAGTATATGAAGAAGGCGGAGACTTTAGTACAGACGTTATGTCTACAACTTATTCTCCATATAAAACCTATGTAGGGATTAAATCGCCGGAACTGAACAAGTATAATATGCTTGAAACCAGAGCAAACAATCGTTTTGATATTGTGACTGTAGATGAAAACGGAAGACCAAAAGCAGTACGAAATCTGGAAGTAAAAGTATTTAAAGTAGACTGGCGCTGGTGGTGGGATTCTTCCAGCGATAATTTGTCGAACTATAATTCATCAAATGCAACTACATCTTATAAAACGTATGTAATCAATACAGATTCAAACGGAAAAGGAAGTATCCAATTCTCATTAACAGATGAAGAATGGGGACGTTATCTAATTCGTGTTGCCGATGAGGAAGATGGACACGCAACTGCTTTAACGGTAAATATTGATTGGCCAATCTGGTCTGGTAAAACCCGTAACAGAGATGCTTCTACAGCAAATATGTTAGTTTTTTCTACCGATAAGAAAAACTATGCAGTGGGAGAAAAAGCGCAAATATCTTTCCCTTCAAGTGAAGGCGGACGTGCGCTGATTTCTATAGAAAACGGATCTCGTGTAGTACAGACTATTTGGGCGGAAACTAAAAACGGAGAAACAAAAGTAGAAGTTCCGATTACCGGAGCAATGGCGCCAAATGTATATTTTAATATTACATTACTACAACCGCATGCTTCAACTAAAAACGATTCGCCAATTCGTATGTACGGAATTGTTCCGATTGAAGTGGTTGATAAAAATACAATTCTTGCGCCAACACTTTCAATGCCGGATGTATTAAAACCGGAACAAGCTTTTACAGTAAAAGTGGGTGAAAAGTCAGGAAAAGAAATGACGTATACGATTGCTGTTGTCGATGAAGGATTGTTGGATTTAACTCGTTTTAAAACGCCAAATGCATGGGATAGTTTTTATGTTCGTGAAGCTTTGGGCGTAAAAACCTGGGATGTTTATGATGATGTAATTGGAGCTTATGGTGGAAAAATAAACCAGATTTTCAGTATTGGTGGAGATCAGGATTTAGGCGGTGGAAAAGCGAAGAAAGCAAACCGTTTTAAACCTGTCGTATTGTATTACGGACCATTTAAACTAGGAAAAGGAGAAACGAAATCACATCAATTAAAATTGCCAAAATATATTGGTTCAGTTCGTACAATGGTTGTGGCGGGAGATGCGGCGACAAGCGCTTACGGAAGTGTAGAAAAAGCAACTCCGGTTAAGAGTCCATTAATGGTTTTAGCTTCGTTACCAAGAAAAATTTCGCCATCAGAAAAAGTAACACTTCCTATAACGGTTTTTGCAACTGAAAATAAAATTAAAAATGTTTCCATTCAGGTAAAAACCAGCAATGGACTGAAAGTAATGGGAAGCGCGGTTCAAAGATTGAATTTTGCACAGCCGGATGAAAAGATGGCCTATTTTAATCTGGTTGTAGGAGCTGCAACCGGAATTGCAAAAGTTCAGGTTATAGCGACTTCCGGAACTGAGAAATCAGTTTATGATGTTGAAATTGATATGACGAACCCAAATCCGGTTACGAGTACTTTTACCGACGTTGTTTTATCTCCAAATAGTTCAAAAACCATTTCATGGAAAACATTTGGTGTTGCAGGAAGTAACAAAGCAAGATTAGAAGTTTCGTCAATGCCATCTATGAACCTGAATGGCAGAATGCAATTTTTAATTCAGTATCCGCATGGTTGCGTAGAGCAAACCACTTCATCTGTATTTCCACAATTGTATCTGGGAGATGTTGCCGATATTGATGCTGTTCGCAAAGGATTAATTCAAAAGAACGTAACAGCCGGCATTGCTAGACTAGGAAATTTCCAATTATCAAATGGCGGAATGCCTTACTGGCAGGGAAATACAATTGCAGACGATTGGGGAACTTCTTACGCAGGACATTTCCTGATTGAAGCCGAGAAAAAAGGATATGTCTTACCAATAAACTTCAAATCAAAATGGTTGGGCTATCAGCAAAAAGAAGCCAAGCAATGGCGTTTTGAGCCTAAATATGGAAATGATTTGGCGCAGGCGTATCGTTTGTATACTTTGGCTTTAGCCGGAAGTGCAGATTTGTCGTCAATGAACAGATTAAGAGAAACAAAAGGTATTTCGAATGAAAGTATGCTTCGTTTAGCTGCTGCTTATGTGTTGGCGGGACAAAAATCTGCCGGACAAAGTTTATTTTTGAAAACGAGTATTGATGGCAGTTCAGATGGCTATAGTTATTACTATTATGGTTCAGACGAGAGAAATCGTGCAATGGCTTTAGAAACCATGATTCTTTTAGGTCAAAAGCAAAAATCATTTACAACAGCAGCGAAATTAGCTAAAGAAATGTCTGCGAATGAATGGATGAGTACGCAGACTACCGCTTATTGCTTGTATGCAATGTCGAAATTTGCGATAAGCAACGGACCAAAAGGAATTAATATTCAATTTAGTAAAAACGGAAAAGGCGAGACGATCAACACAAGTAAATCTGTTGCAGATCGCAGTTTGTCTGTTGCTTCCGGAACGAATAGTATTACGCTGAAAAACAACAAAGCCAATACGGTTTATGTTCGTGTATTGAATACGGGAATATTGCCAATCGGACAAGAAAATGCGGTTCAGAGTGATGTTACGGCTTCTATTGTTTTCAAAAATAGAAAAGGAAGTGTAATCAATGTTTCAAAAATCAGTCAGGGAACGGAATTTGTTGCCGAGGTTACGATTAAAAACCAAAGAGGAGAAAGTATTCAAAACGTTGCGTTATCGCAGATTCTGCCTTCAGGATTCGAAATTGTAAACACCCGTTTCACCGATTACGGAGACGCAGTAAACAACATTGCTGATTATATTGATATCCGTGACGACAGAACGAATTTCTATTTCGGAATGAAAGCAAGAGAAACTAAAGTGTTCAGAATCTTGCTAAACGCATCCTATTTAGGAAATTATTATCTTCCGGGATTACAATGCGAGGCGATGTATGATAATACATTCTTAGCCAGAACAAAAGGATTCTGGGTTGAGGTTGTGAAGTAATATTTATGGATCACGGATTTTACGGATTGAACGGGTTTGCACGGATTTTTTTAAATTCCTCTGTGTTAATCCGTAAAATCTGTGGCAAAAAAACTTTGCGATAAAGGTTTTCCGCAGATTTAGCAGATCAAGCAGATAAAATAAATCTGTAAAATCTGCGCAATCTGCGAGATAAAAAACTTTGTGAATTATGCGCTTTGTATATGCATTTTGAGCCGAAGTTATGAAATAATGCTAAAGACCACGGATTGTACGGATTGAACAGATTTATGCAGATTACATTAAAAAAAACCGTGCTAACCCGTTTAATCCGTACAATCCGCGAGCAAAAAAAACTTTGCGATAAAGGTTTCCCGCAGATTTTGCAGATCAAGCAGATAAAATAGAATCTGCCCAATCTGCTAAATCTGCGAGAGAAAAAATCTTTGCGAACTTAGCGTATAACTTAGCGTCTTTGCGGTTAAAAAAAAATAAGTATTGAAAAATAAAATAAAAGCGTTCCTTCAACGCATTATAAACTGGATAAAAAAGAATAAGATAAAATCAGCAATTGCATTTCTGCTTTTGCTGATTTACTATTTTTCGATACCCCGAACTTTATTCAAAGAACCTTATTCAACCGTTATAGAAAGTAAAGAAGGAGAACTGCTTGGAGCCAAAATCGCAAGAGACGGACAATGGCGTTTTCCGGCACAAGACAGCGTTCCGGACAAATTCAAAAAATGCATTGTTTATTTTGAAGACGAATACTTCTACAAACATCCAGGCTTTAATCCTGGAGCGATGGTGAATGCATTTAAACAAAACAGAAAAGCAGGAAAAGTAGTCAGAGGAGGAAGTACGCTTACACAACAAGTTATCCGATTATCTAGAAAAGGAAAAAACAGAACCTATTTCGAAAAAATAATAGAAATTATTCTAGCCACAAGATTAGAATTAGGGTATTCTAAAAACGAAATTCTCGAGATGTATGCGGCACATGCACCATTTGGAGGAAATGTGGTGGGACTTGAAATGGCTTCATGGCGTTATTTTGGTGTTCAGTCCAATCAATTATCGTGGGCGGAGAATGCAGTTTTGGCGGTTTTGCCCAATGCGCCAAGTTTAATTTATCCGGGAAAAAATCAAATAAAACTTTTAAATAAACGAAACCGACTTTTGTTAAAATTGCATCAGGAAGGCATAATCGACAAGCAGACATACGAACTTTCTATCGAAGAACCATTGCCTCAAAAACCGTATGATCTGCCACAAATCGCTCCGCATTTACTTCAGAGAGTAGCTAAAAACGAGGAAGGAACAAGAGTAAAAACCACAATTGATTACGCACTGCAAAACAGAGTAAATCAAATTGCGCGATATTATTACAATCAATACAAACAGAATGAAGTTCATAATCTGGCAATTTTAGTTATTGATGTTCAGAACAGAAATGTAATCAGTTATGTCGGGAATTCTCCGGCAGATGCAGACCATCAAAAAGATGTAGATATTATTGATGCACCACGAAGTACCGGAAGTATATTAAAACCGCTTTTGTACAGCGCCATGCTTGATGATGGTGAGTTGCTGCCAAATACGTTGGTTGCTGATATTCCGACGCAGATTTCAGGTTATACTCCGCAGAATTTTAATTTGACGTTTGATGGGGCAGTTCCGGCACAGCGTGCTTTGTCGAGATCATTAAATATTCCGGCAGTTTTAATGCTTCAGGAATTTGGAGTGAATAAGTTTTATGAAGAATTACAGAAATTCAAACTTAAGAACATCAATAAAACACCCGATCATTACGGTCTTTCACTTATTTTAGGCGGTGCCGAAAGTAATTTGTGGGATTTATGCCGAACATATGCTAATCTTTCCTCTACGGTAAATTATTACACTAAAAACAATAGTAAATACCGAACCAATGAATTTACGGAACTGAATTACAAAAATGATTTTAAACCCGATTTTGGTTCAGAAACCGATCAGAAGAATATTTTGGGAGCTGGATCAATTTGGTTGACGTACAACGCGATGGAAGAAGTCAACAGACCTGAAGGAGATGAAGCATGGAAATTTTATGACAGTTCGCTTAAAATTGCCTGGAAAACCGGAACAAGTTTCGGAAACAGGGATGCGTGGGCAATTGGAACAAATTCAAGATATGTGGTTGGAATATGGGTTGGAAATGCAACAGGAGAAGGGCGCCCGACATTAACCGGAGTTACAAGTGCTGCGCCAATTTTGTTTGATGTTTTTAATTTATTACCAAGACAAAGATGGTTTGAAACGCCTTATAAAGATTTAGCAGAAGTTGAGGTTTGCCGATTAAGCGGTTATCTGGCAAAAGATAATTGTCCGAAAACAAAACAATGGGTTTCTAAGAAAGGGAAATCTACAGTCGTTTGTCCGTACCATAAAACGATTCATTTAGATAAAACAGAACAATTTCAGGTTAATAGCAGTTGTGAAAATGTAGAGAATATTGTAACCAAAAACTGGTTTGTATTGCCTCCTGTAATGGCATGGTATTACAAAAGTCAGCATATCGAATATTTGCCTTTGCCACCTTTTAAAGAAGGTTGCGAGGGAACGCAAACCACAACGATGGATTTTATTTATCCGAAGGCAAATAGTAAAATCTACTTGACAAAAGATTTCAATAGTAATGTTCAGCCTGTAATTCTAAAAGTAGCTTATTCTGAAAGAGATAAAGAATTGTTCTGGTATGTTGATAATGTGTACAAAGCAACCACAAAAACCTTTCATGAATTGCCAATAACGCCAACAACCGGAATACACTACATTACAGTTGTTGATGCTGCAGGAAATGAAATTAGAAGAAAAGTTGAAATTGTGAGAGAATAAAACAGCTTACATCATTTTCAATTGCCCAAAAGCTTTTTTATTCTTTGAAATGCGAAAAGTAAGTGAAGTCGTAAAGCTTTTATAGACTGGAATATTTTCGTTTGTGTATGGGAAAGAATAGCCTAAGCCTAAATCAATTGCGTTCAGAAAAGTAAAACCGCCTAATACATATGCGTTTTTATGAGAACTTCCTGTTTTGAAAAATAATAGTTCTCTGTTATAGGATAAATGAAGGTCAGGCAGCCCGTAATAATTTCCGTTATAACTATTTGTAATTCCAAAACCAGCTCCTATAAATAGTTTGTTTTTATTTTGACAGTCAAGACAAAACTCTAGTCCACCAGTCAACAGACTTTTGTTGGCTATTTTGTAATCAATGTAAAAAATCGGTAATTTAGATTCAGGGATTTTAAATCCTGCATTCTTTTTTCTATAATTAAAATTGCTTGCATCGACCATTTGCCCTTCTGCATTAAACCATTCAGCTTTGCCAAATAAGTATTTAGAATCAAAGTCACTTGAATAGCCTTGAAATTGCAGTTGATTATTTTTCAGATAATAATCTTTAATTACAAAAAGAGAATCGACGTTTTCTATTTTGTAGCCAACAGCTTTTTTTGTTTTTATTTTTTGAGGTTTAATTCGGTAATATGTAGCATTTTCTTTAGTTATTATTTTCCAGTTTTTGTCAAAAAAGATCGTATCATTTTGAGCTGACATTTTTGAATGGAATAAAAACGAAAAAAAAGTATAAACTAAAACTTTGAAAGTTAGCTTGAAGATATTAAAAGACATTATAACATAATTTAGCCTGTAAAAGTAAGAAAAATAATATTTTTAGCTGTCGTTTAGAAACAAAAAAACCGCCAATCTTTCGAGAGGCGGTTTTGTTTTTATTCTGAAATAACATTTCCTTTTTTATCATAGAAATGGTATTCTAAGTACGTGTAAGCGTCACGAGGTATGATTTTCACCCATTTCTTATGTTCAAAAAACCATTTTGAACGTAATGATGGAAAACCTTTGCTGAGGTATGCAGCCACAAACGGATGTGTGTTAAGCACAACTTTATTGTGGGTTTTTAAAAGTCTTTCTAAATCGGAGGTGATCTTATCAATAATTAAAATTGGCGCTTCAATTTCGCCATTTTCTTTGTTAGGATCTTCTTCTCTGGTTTTAATATTAACTTCTGGTCTTACGCGCTGTCTTGTAATTTGGACCAAACCAAATTTACTCGGCGGTAATATTTTATGTTTTGCTTTATCGTCGCTCATTTCTTCTCGCAAGAAGTCGAACAGGACTTTCCTGTTTTCAGGATTAGACATATCGATAAAATCAACTACGATTATTCCGCCCATATCTCGAAGACGTAGTTGTCTTGCGATTTCTGCTGCGGCAATCATATTCACTTCCATGGCGGTATCTTCCTGGTTGGTTGCTTTGTTTGAACGGTTTCCGCTGTTTACGTCTATAACGTGAAGAGCTTCTGTATGTTCAATGATAAGATAAGCACCTTTACTCATGGAAACAGTTCTGCCAAAAGAAGTTTTGATTTGTCTCTCTATATTGTATTTCTCGAAAATGGGAGTATCATTTGATTGATAAAACTTAACAATCGATTGTTTTGAAGGTGCAATTTCTTGCAGATATTCCTTCGTTTGATGGTACAACTCTTCGTCATCTATTTGAATACCACTAAAGGTATCATTAAATACATCTCTTAATATTGAAGAAGCTCTGTTAAGCTCTCCTAATACTTTTGATGGATGATGAGCAGTTGGTAATTTTTTACACATTGCAGTCCATCTGCCAAGCAGGTTCTGCAAATCTTTTTCTAATTCGGCTACGTTTTTGCCTTCGGCTACTGTACGAACAATAACACCAAATCCTTTAGGTTTGATCGATAGAACAAGTTTTTTTAGACGATCCTTTTCTTTTTTGTCTTCTATTTTTTGAGAAATAGAAACACGATCAGAAAAAGGAACTAGAACGATAAATCTTCCAGCCAATGAAAGCTCAGCACTTATTCTTGGGCCTTTGGTAGATATAGGTTCTTTAACTACTTGAACTAAAACAGATTGATTGGCACTTAAAATATCAGTAATGATGCCATCTTTGTCAATCTCTTTTTCAAACTGAAAGGTTTTTAGGGAGAAATCTTTTAATTTACCTGCGCTTACAAGTTTTATGAATTTCAGTTGGGAAGCTAAGTTTGGACCCAAATCGTGATAATGTAAAAAGGCATCTTTTTCAAAGCCTACGTTTACAAAAGCAGCATTAAGTCCTGCAACTGGTTTTCTGATTTTGGCAATAAAAATATCACCAACCTGAAAGTTGCTTTTCTCTTCTTCTTTGTGTAATTCAATTAGTTTTCCATCTTTTAATAAGGCAAAATCTACGGCTTCAGAACTAGATCTAATGATTAATTCTTTATTCACACTGTAAATTTTTATCTGTTTTTTCAGAAAATAGAATTAAGAGAAAAGAATATAGATTACAAAGAACCTAAAATCTGAAATCTAAAATCTAAAATCTTATCTACAGATGGATTAAACAATTTTTTTAACAGGTATTAACCCGGAGAAAAGAAGATTAATAGAGAATAGAGTAGAGAAAATAGATTTTGTCTATATTCTTTTTTCTTTTCTCTCTTCAGTCTTTTTTTCAATTTCAATGAACGTTAAAAAGAAAAAAGTAGTTTAAAACTACTTTTTCTTCTTGTGACGGTTAGCTCTCGCTCTTTTTTTACGTTTGTGAGTAGCTACCTTATGTCTCTTTCTTTTTTTACCACTTGGCATATCGTGTCAGATTTTATGTTAATTAATAGTATTATTTTGCTTCGTTGTTCGTTTTTACTCCTTCTACAAAAACTTTTGCAGGTTTAAATGCAGGAATGTTGTGCGCTGGAATTTTAATTGTAGTATTTTTAGAAATGTTTCTTCCAGTCTTTTCAGCTCTGGTTTTAACGATAAAGCTTCCGAAACCTCTTAGGTAAACATTGTCACCAGTTTCTAATGAAGTCTTAACTTCTTCCATAAAAGTTTCTACTGTTGCTTGAACATCTCCTTTTTCAAGACCTAGTTTTTCTGAAATTTTCGCTACGATATCTGCTTTCGTCATTTTCTTTCCTATTTTATTTTATAAATGATGTACTATTTTTTTGAGTTTGCAAATATAGGAATTAAAAAAATAATTAATCAAGCTAATTCGTTAAATTTTAATTACATAAACATTTACTTTTGTATTCTAAGTATTTTACGATGAATTTTCATAACATATTGGTAAATTGGTATTTACAAAACAAACGTGATTTGCCATGGCGAAATACGACCGATCCTTACCTGATTTGGCTCTCAGAAATTATGCTTCAGCAAACGCGAGTTGTACAAGGAATGCCTTATTTTTTTTCGTTTACGAAAGAATTTCCTACAGTCTTTCATCTTGCAAATGCCTCAGAAGAGCAAGTTTTGAAACTTTGGCAGGGTTTAGGGTATTATTCTCGTGCCCGAAATTTGCATAAAACGGCTCAATATGTCGCAAATGAGCTAAATGGAGTTTTTCCTGAAAATTATAAAGAATTACTAAAATTAAAAGGAGTAGGGGAATATACCGCCGCCGCAATTGCTTCTTTCTCCTATAATGAAGCCGTTCCTGTTGTAGATGGAAATGTTTTCAGGGTTCTTTCCCGTTATTTTGATATAGAATCAGATATTGCTCTGCCGGCAACCAAAAAAGAATTTACCGAACTGGCATTTGAATTAATGCCAAAAGATAACCCCGCAATCTTTAATCAGGCCATAATGGAGTTTGGTGCTTTGCAGTGCGTGCCTAAAAGTCCGGATTGTAAAGTTTGTGATTTTAATGAAAGTTGTGCCGCTCTTCAAAAAAAGAAAGTAGCTGCATTGCCTGTAAAATTAAAAAAGACAAAAGTGACCAACCGTTTCTTTAATTACTTGATTCTGGAAGATATTTTAGGAAATACTTTAATACAAAAAAGAGAAGCAAAAGGAATCTGGCATAATTTATATGAATTTCCGCTTTTTGAAACCACTGATATTGCCGATTTTACGACCGTTTCAAATGCAGTTCAAAACGACATATTTTCTACATATAATATAATAGGTATAGAAGGATGCGATGAAGCGACTGTAGTTCATAAACTTTCGCATCAACACCTTCATATTCAGTTCTGGAAAATTAAAATTGCTGAAAAAATCGAAAACGGTTTGGTTGTCAGTGAGTTAAAAAAATTTCCGTTTCCAATTGTGATTTATAATTTTATTGAAAAGCAGGAAATAAATTGCTAAAAAAATGTATCTTTGGTAGAAATACGACTTAAAAACTATGAACGGAACATTAAATAAGGTAATGCTAATTGGCCATTTAGGAGATGATGTAAAAATGCATTATTTTGATGGCGGAAATTGCATAGGGCGTTTTCAGCTGGCTACAAATGAAGTTTATATTAATAAGACAACCAACGAAAAAATAACTTCAACAGAGTGGCATAATTTAGTTGTACGCAATAAAGCGGCAGAAATTTGCGAAAAATATTTATCAAAAGGAGATAAGATTTACATCGAAGGACGTATAAAATCCCGTCAGTGGCAAGCTGAAGATGGTACAACAAAATATACTACCGAAATTCAGGTTACTGAGTTTACCTTCCTGACTACCAAAAAAGAAACCGGAAATCATAAACCGAATCAAGAACAAGAAGCCGCAAAAAATACTACCTTTGACGCAACGAATGAAGGCCTGCCTATAAACGACCTGCCTTTTTGATTGTTTAATTAATCTTTTTTAATTTGGACCCAGAGCCCAGTTTATTTCTTAATACCACATTTGACGCCAATTTGATTATTGGTTTTGTCGGAATATTTATCTTGTTACTCTTATCGGCGATTGTTTCAGGTGCCGAAGTTGCATTTTTCTCTTTGTCTCAAAAAGATATTGATGAAACCTTGCAGGAAAATCTCTCTAAAGGAAAAATTATTTCCAATCTTTTAGACAAACCCAAAAAATTACTGGCTACGCTTTTAGTAGCAAATAATTTCTTAAACATTGGAGTTGTTATTTTATTCTCTTTTATAGGACGAAATATATTTTCGAATATAGATTCGCCGGTTTTAAAATTCATTCTTGAAGTTATTCTCGTAACTTTTTTGATTTTGCTGTTTGCCGAAGTTTTACCAAAGGTTTACGCCAGCCGAAACAATATAAAATTCGCCAAAAGAGTAGCGTATCCAATCGCTCTTCTGGACAAATTACTCTCGCCAATAAGCTTGCCCATGCGCAGCGTTACCTTATATTTGCACAATAAATTAGGGAAACAGAAAAATAATTTCTCAATAAATCAGCTTTCTCAGGCGTTGGAACTTACGGATTCTGAAGGAACATCAACCGAGGAACAGAAAATTCTGGAAGGAATCGTTTCTTTTGGTAACACAGATACCAAACAGGTTATGAGCCCCAGGATTGATATTTTTGCCCTGGAAATTTCAGAACCATTTTCGGCTATTTGTCCTAAAATTATAGACAAAGGATTTTCCAGAATTCCGGTTTACAGAGACAATATAGACCAGATTGAAGGCGTTTTGTTTGTGAAAGATTTATTGCCTCATATTGATAAAGAAGAATTTGACTGGCCGTCTTTAATGCGAAAAGCCTTTTTTGTTCCCGAGAATAAAAAACTGGACAACTTATTAAAGGATTTTCAGAGTCTTAAAAGCCATTTGGCAATTGTAGTCGATGAATATGGCGGAACCTCAGGTTTGGTATCTTTAGAAGACGTTATTGAGGAAATAGTAGGGGATATAAGCGACGAGTTTGATGACGAAAATCTGAACTTCTCGCAAATAGATGAAAAGAATTTTCTGTTTGAAGGAAAGATCAACCTGAAAGATTTCTACAGAATTGTAGATGTTGACGAAGATGTTTTTGATACCCGTAAAGGCGAAGCCGAAACGCTGGCAGGATTTATACTCGAGATTTTGGGTAATTTCCCTAAAAAAGATCAAAAAATAGCGTTCGAAAACTGTCTTTTTACCATAGAAACAGTCGATAAAAAGCGTGTAAAACAAATAAAAGTAACAATAGATTAAGATGTTAAAAAAGATAATTTCGGCAGCGGTAGTTTTACTGGCATTAACTGTTGTAAGTTGTAAAGATGATGTGTTGCCAAAACCGGCAAGTTTTTTACGTTTAGATTATCCCGAAGCAAAATATGTTCATTTTGAAAATGATTGTCCTTTTGCTTTTGATATGAATGAAGATGCGACTATAAAAGGCGAGAAAAACTGCGGATTTGCGATTACCTATCCAAAAATGAAAGCCACTATTTATCTGACTTATAAACCAGTTCACGGCGATATTGAAAAACTATTGAAAGATGCTCAAAAACTAACCTACGAGCACGTAATAAAAGCCGATGATATTCTGGAGCAACCGTATTTAAACCCCGAAAAAAAGGTGTATGGAATGTTTTACCAAGTAGACGGAAACGCGGCTACAAACTCACAGTTTTACGTTACAGACAGTACAAAACACTTTATAACAGGTTCGGTTTATTTTTATGCCAAACCCAATTTCGATTCGGTTATGCCGGCGGCAAGTTATATCAAAAATGATATGCAGCGTATTATGGAAACCTTGAAGTGGAAATAAAAGAGATAAAAAACGGCGTTCAAATCTGAACGCCGTTTTTGTTTGCATATAATTGTTTTTAGTTCTTTTTGTATCGCAAATACAGAAAAAGGACTCGTTGTTTTTTTTAAAAACTTTTAACACATAGAAACATAGCTTTCTTTGTCTAAAAAAGGCGTTTCACTTGCATTAACAAACATAGCTATGTGTAAGAAACTAGTTTCTTTTTTTAATCTTTTTAGCAATATGTAATAATCTATGTTTCTATGTGTTTAAAATGATTACACTCAGCACGTATGAGAATTATTTTATTTCAGAATCTGCAATTTGTTTTTGATTGATTTCGTTTAAAAGCTCAAAATCATCCAGAGGAAAAAGCTGAAGTGCCATTGCTAAAACCAAATTGATATTAATTGATGAATCTTGGTTTTCTGTTTCACCTTTATTGGCTTTTTGATCGAGTGCCAGAATGCATAATTTTAGCATATCGGTTATTAGATAACCTAGTTCCTGATAATTTAATAACTCTATTTGTGCCGTATAAAAGCCTTTTTGGTTATTGGCGGATTTTGAAAACCCGGAATAAGATTTTTTAGTTTCGTTTAAATTTTTAATTAATTCCATCATAGCATTTAATTTTAAGGTTGGTTAATTAGTTTTGTACTTAATTGATTATCTTTCGTAAACAGAGTAATAGGGGTTTTTTATTTTGAATGAAAAATCGTACTTTTGTTTAAGGCGCAAGTAAATAACATTGTTTGCCGTAACAAATCATTTTGAGCTGTAAAAGACGAAATTTGACATGTTTTTTACGGATTGCTTTATTTTTTTTATTCCTAATTAGTACCTTTGAAATATGAGCACATTAACAAAACCAAATCATATAGGGCGAAAAATAAGCCGTATTCGCGAATTAAGAGACATGAAGCAGGATGCGCTTGCAGTGGCCTTGGGCACTAATCAACAAGCAATATCGGCTATGGAAAACAGCGAAACTATCGACGATGAAAAATTGGCAGAAGTTGCCAAAGCTCTTGGCGTAACGGTTGAAGCAATTAAAAACTTTTCGGAAGAAAACGTGATTAATTATTTCAATAACATTCACGATAATGATTTTAGCCACAGCAATGGAGCGGTTCAGTCAAATAACTGCTCGTTCAATCCGTTAGATAAAATGATGGAAGTTGTAGACGAAAACAGAAGACTCTACGAGCGTTTGTTAGAATCTGAAAAAGAGAAAATTACTTATCTCGAGAAGCTATTAAAAGATAAATAGTTTTTTTAATTATATCAAAAAGGGCTGAATCTAATTGTTTTAGATTCAGCCCATTTTTTGTTTATAATAATTTGTATTTCGTCTAATTTTTTCGAACACTTATGATTGCAAATCGGCGCTATCGGGCTTATTGACTAGAAAAATATCTGAAATACTACCCCTTTAGTCTAATATCATTTCGGACTATAATATAAAATATTGAGAAAATAAATATGAGAGTTATTATATATCCAACCCAGATATTTCTCATTTCATATTTCTCTATATATTGATCCGTTAATTTTCCCTTAAATCCTTTTATAATCCAAAAAAATAAGCCTCCAATCCATATGGATGTAAGTTCTGCCGCGAATGGTTCTTTTGCCATAGTTTATTTTTGGTATTTTATTTTTTTTTGCCACTGTTTTAATAAAAGTTATATAACCTAAAGCTTTTATATTTAATAATTTATAATGTGTCTTATTGTTGTAGGCACGAATTGTAAATCCGCGCTATCGGGTAATTTATCTCAAGACTTTTCATAATTATAACCTTTCTTTTTGAATTTTTATTATTTTATCTTTTTGTATAGGAGTTACATTTTTGTTTAACATTTTATATTGTCCAATGTCAGAAGAGTCTTGTTCATAAATTATTATAGATCTATTCATCATATCAACAAATATTTTATCAAGTAATAATTTATCTGACATGTAATCAATTTTATTGAAAAAAGTATCTTTTAAATTAAAATATTTTTTATAATCTCTGATATTAATACTTGCATCGATTTCGCAAGAACTATTCTGCTTTACAATATTTCTTGAACCAGAATAAATAGGTATTATTGCATTTTGTAGAGTATCTAATAAATATAAACTTGACTTTGTTTTATCATATTTGTTTGCTTTAGAGGTGAATACTATATCTTTTTTAGAACCATTTCTAAATTTAAAAGTAATATCGTAAGATGGAGGCAAACTAGAATCACTATCTGGATTACTTTTAAGGTATAGACTATATTTTATAAAAAATATTTCGGTTTCATCCGTTAATTCATGATTAGAACAGCTGGACAATGTTAATAATATTATAAAAAGAATTAATTTAATTTTTTGGATCATATTTTTCCACTAGATTTTTGTTAGTATTATAGGCATCTATTATATGGTCGCGATAAGAACCAGTTACAAATCTAAAATTAAGACTTTCCATTTGCATTTTATAAATCATTTGATGTTCGTACCATTTATGTAAATCAACGCGTGGCCACATCCCGGCAGAAGGGTATGGGTTTTTTATTTCATGCCAAAAAGTATGTCCTCTAAATTCATGTTCAAAATTTGAAAATAAATTTGGAGCAGTATTTAGTACTGATCTTTTATCAAAATTTTGAGTAATGACAGATGCTAGAGTAATTCCAAATGTGTGTTCATCATGTCTCGTAGTCAGATCATATGCATCGATAGTCAAACCATATTTTGATGAAACTTCTATCCTACGTTTTAGTAATTTTTTATATACGTCTTCATGGTAATAAAACTTATGGAGTACGATAGCGATGTGAGTTGTTGCTTTTTGAAATAGTAATATGCTTTTAAAATCATTTGTTAAATCTACAATTGAGACACTGTTTTTCGTAGCAACATTATGGTTAATAATTCCTTTTTTACCACTTCTTTTGAGACGATTAAACTTGTTCTTGTCCATAAATAAAACCTCATCATGAAGAAAGCCAGTGCTATCATTTCCTAAATACTCTCCATTATTTATATCGTAAATTGGACTAGCAATTCCTCCATCATTATCAATCATTCCAATAGGATTGTTACCCATTCCTAAGTAGGGGCTTGCAAATTGTTTAGCAGGGTCTGGGCGTAGCCATCTTCCAATTCTTCCATCCCAAAGGCGAAGCTGGAAAGCTTCCATTCCTATTGCCTGATCAAGTTCTTGTCCTTGAAACGCATATCGAGAATTTGTTGTAGATACACTCCTGCCAGGTAATTGTTCTCCAAAAGGATAATAATCAACAGATGACTGCGTTGTATTACCGTTGGAAGGCTTGCTCACTATAGCTCTAACATTTCCTAAATGATCTGTAATCTCATAGTTAAATACGTTTGGGGCTGTACTGTTGCAATTCCCTAAACGGCTCAAACCATAAATATTATTTTCTCTTGAAAGTAATGCCCCGCTATTTGAAAAATTATAAATAACCAACGCATTGCCAGAAAGATCTAAAGCATAAAAAGTAGTCTTATCTAAACCATAAGGATTGGCAGTTGAATAGTTTTCTTTTTTTACTAATTGTCCCCTTTCATTGTATAAGAACTTTACAAGTGTGCGGTTATCTTTTTGTATTTCACTAACCAGTCCTTGTGTGGTATAAAGATACTTTAAGTTTTCGGAAATATTCTGTGTTAATTGACCAATTTCATCATATTTGTAATTATTTTGATTTTGGTTACCAAGATCAGCAGAATTGGTCGGAGAATTAGTAATATTATCTTTAACATAATTTAATTGATTCTTCCCAGAATAGTAACCATAATTTAGATCATCCTGCATATTACCTAAGGCATTGCTGCGTTTCAGGGTCAAAATATTACCATTAGGGTCATAAGTAAGATCACCTTCTTTATAATTGTTGGAAGGAGTTATTATGGAACTATTTGCATCTGCGTTTCCGTATGTGGCATTAGCTAGCCAATTGTTACGATTGTAATTATATAAGTATGCTTTTGGTTTAGCGGTTCCGCCAGAAAAATCTTCATTAAAGCCTTTATTGGTCCAACGGGCAGCTTTGATATTTCCGTTATAATCTGCACCAGCTGTTGGAGAAGAAGTTATATTTCTTCCCGTTCTTAGATAATCACTTGGATAATAATCAAGCGTTAAACCAAATACATCATTACTGTCTCCTCCTGGATCTTTAGATGCATCTAAATTAGGATGATTAATGCTTTTAAGCTGTCCTCCTAGGGTATATACATAATCAAGACCTTGTATTCCTTGCCCAATGTTTACTCTTTTTAATTCGCCAGTTTTATAATACGTATAGTCCGCATGAGTCGTAAAGTTTTCAGGGGATAAATTCGTTGCCGTTTGTACTGTTGTTAGTTTTCCATTGTTAGAATCGTAAGTGTATTGATGTATAAACTGTTCTGAAGCATTGTTTTTTTGAAACAACGTTCTTTTAATATTTCCATTATAATCATATTCGTAATAAGTAGTTTTGATGCCAATACCATCAGTATATTGAGCAATCCATTCTGTTCTACCATAAGAATCATAACTGTACCAAGTTATGCTATTTATTGTATTGCCTGCGTCTGCTTTGTATGTTATGGCAAGATTTCCTGACAGATTGTTTTGTAAACTAGCCAAAGAAGGTGCTAAAGTTGCTAGGCTTAATGCAGGTGGAATGGTTAGAGAATATGGTGTTGGTAGTGAATTGTCATCATTTGTAACGTTTTCTGGATAGTCGTAAATTGCGAATAATCTTTCAGAAGTATTTGTTGATATTGTTGCATCAGTATCTGCTGAAGTTGAAGCGATATTCCATATTCCTGAGACATCAGTAATTACACCACTTTCTATAGGCCTGCCAAGACTATCATAATTGGTATAAGAAACTTGAGAATTTTTTGCCTGCAGAGCGCTTTGAGAATAACGAATGTTACCGTCTTTTCTATAAACAAAGTTGCTTATTCCTTCATCAGAGCTAGTAACTGTGGCTAACTGCCCAAGAGAGTTGTAACTATATGTTGATGAGAAATTTGAACTAGTCATATGGGGAGGACTGTCAACTATTGAAGTGTTATTCGTATAGCCATTAGGTTGTATAGATTTTATTAATTGACCGGTTTTGTTGTAAATATTCACAGCATAATCATAATAATTCACATTGTAAGTAACTCCAAGATCTTCGGCTACAACATTGTTAATACTTTTATCTGTTTTATTGATATAAGTTATTCCTAATGCTGAAATTGGTTTATTTATTAATTCAATTCTATAAACTCCAGATGGTATATTAGATTTTACAGTTAATAGATTTCCTGTTTTCAAATCATAAACATTATACAACGATGAATTTCCTAAGAAATTAATACTTCCTCCACAACCTATAGGCAAATGTATATCTACATACCCTTGAGGACCAATTAACGATTTTACCGGATAAGATATTGTTCCGCCAGATTTTGCAGTTGCCAATGTTTTTCCTTCAACATCAGTAAATGAAACATTTTCTACACCATTTGCATCAATTGAAATTGTTTTAACACATTTTAAATCAGCAATTAAGTAATTTGTATTATTTGATACATTAATAGTCTGGTTTAATACATTTATTTCGCTAAAAGTATCCCAACTGCCAGCTAAAATTGTCAGAGGATTGTTTACATCGATGTTATTTATTCCGGTTGTGTTTCTATAGCTTATTTCGTTAAAAACCTGAACTATTTTAGTTTCACCATTTATGATCATTTTGTATAATTTTCCTCGTTCTAATGGTGAATTTGCCTTTACAGCATATATGTATGCTCCTAGTTGCATCATAATATTAAAATTAGCCCCAGGTATAGATTCGGGAGAGAGAACGTTGCTTTCTGATGTTATAACCTTTAAAAAGTATGCAGAAAGACCAAAATTATCATATTGTGGATATTCTTTTTTTGAAACATATGATTCAATATTGGGAGCATCAAAAAAAGAGGTGCCATATACATAATACATTTCCTGTGCCGCTGGAACTGTATACGAATAATCCGTTTTCCATTCTCCATTTACTTTATTTCCTCCTACAACATTTATTATATTTTCAGGATCTAGCGAATCATAATTTATTTGAGAAAAAGGATGCGTTGCTGTAGCCTGATATGGCTCATCGGTATTATTATCACTGTAATAATTTGCTAGATTTGTGTTGGCAGAATTATCTGATAAGTAGCTGGCTACAACTTTAAAAACACTTCCGGGAGTAGCTGTAATGCTAAATCCTTCACTTAAAGTGACAGAAGGTGCCATTAAAGTAACGCTTAATCCAGAACTTACTACGCCGTTTGCTGTTATGGTTTGTGTTGCTTTATAGTCATTATTTGAGGTAATATTTGTAAGCGAAAGATTTGCAGGGGAAGACCCTGCAGCTGCTTCTGCATTACTTTTTAAAAAATTTGTTTTGTCAAATGTATTGAGAGGTGATGGCGCTACAAAGGATGTTTTATCTGGCCTGCCAGAACTGTCATAAATTGTTTCGGTACCCCAAACTTTATCCCATGCAAAATCTTTTACTAAACTAACATAAGGTTTGGCTAAATTATTAAAATAACTTCTTGAAGCTCCTATTGCTTTTCCTTTTATATCGTAAGTAATTTCATGTATCCAATGATTGTTTTTATCTGTAGCTAAGGAATAATAATTACCTGTTGGTTTGGTACAGCTTATGATTGGCGAGCCGTCTAAATCAGATACAATTCCATCTCCGTTAGTGTCTAGATACCATTTTGTATTAGGGTTAATATCTTTATTATTATCATCACAATCCAAATTATTAGCAACATAGTCTGTAGGCGGATTGCAACCATATGCTGGATAATTGGGATCACCAAATCTATCATGATCTTTGTCGTAATACCAAACATAATAAGTTATATCTATATTGTTATCATCGCAATCATTGTTGTTGCTGACCCACTTTTCAGATGGCCTTGTGCAGGCCATTTGAGAATAATTGGGATCTCCGGCTCCATCACCATCATTGTCATAAAACCATCCGTATTTTTCATATTCCTCACAATCTCCTGGTTCTGGATCTATAATTCTTTGTGTAGCAGCGGGTTTGCTATTCGAGTCTTGAGAATAGGCGATAGTGAAATTTAAAAAACCGATTATGTACAGTAATATGTATATGTATCTTTTCATAACTTGATTAATTTAAATATCTATTATTGTATATATTGGTTTTTACTACTTTGAATCCTCCTGTTGTCACACCATTTACAGCATCATTTACTACTTCAATAGATGTTTTTATAACTCTACCAGCAGCATCATATTCAAATTTAGTTGCTAGCCCACTATTATTTATTGTATAAGTTAATTCTCCCCAGTCATTATATACATAACCTACTATAGAAGAAGAAACTGGACGAATCATAAGATCATCAAAATACACTTTTGAAGCATCAAGAGAGCAAAAATCAATGGTGCATGCTGTTTTAGGAAGTTGCACATAAGCAGTTTTAAGTTGCCAATTTCCAGCAATAATGTTATCATTAACAAGAGGGATTGCATTACCATTTATTTTTATAACTGCTTTTGGGCTATTACTCTTTTCAACCCAAATAGATATTTTGTATTTACCAGATCTATGTTCATCATTTTTCATTGATACTGTCATTTTTGATGTTGATGTTGTTTCAACTGACTGCTTACCTGTGTGGGAAGTCACGCCACTCAACATAGATGTGCTAGTAACTGATATTTCGGGATCGACCCAGATTCCGTTATTAGTTTCTGCACTAGAATAAAAGATTTCACCGTAGCGAGCACTTCCGCTTACGGTTAATTTAGAATCAAAGTTCCCCATCTTGCTACTGACATAATTTTTATTTATGCCTTTTACTTCAAGAGGGTTTGAATAATGATCATATAGTGTAATTTCTGAAACTTGTTTCCATTGAGCAGCTTGTCCAACATCGAGTCCAGCTCTTGAAGGTACTAACCAGCTAAATCCATCATCTTTGGTTGTTTGTGTATCTGTATAGTTTAAATAAATCCCATTAGCATCTTTACTTCCGTTCCAAACATAAGACTTGTGTTTTCTCCAGATTTTTTCTTTTGTATTGGAGGGTTCTACTATATTACCGGAAATATCTTTGTAAGCCCAGATATTACTCCATGTGGTAATATCAACTCCTGTTATTTTAAAAGAAGAGCTTTCTTTTAAGTAAATATAATTGGCAGCAGTTTGAGATAACATATTTTTGTTTTGGAAATCGTCTACTCTGGATCCCATATTATAATATTCAGGTTTGGTATAAGCAGGAACAATTTTATTTTTTATTGTTTTTCCATCACTTGTAGTTGTGGTAGTTTCTAGTGCTAAACCAGTTAATAAATCAAATTTGTCAAACGTTATGCTACTTGTATAGCCTTTTTGAGTATTGGTAGTTTTTATTAATTGGTTTGGATAAGAAGTTTTACTTACAGAATTAACCGTGTAATATTGTTTGCCAGGGACAATATTGTAAAGTGATAAAAAGGATTCTTGTTTAGTTCCAAATTCATCTTGTGAATCAGTCGAAACACGGTATTCATTTTTGAGTGAATAGGAAGTCTGATTTTTTGTGTTGTACTTTTTAGCAGAAAGTAAACGTCCTAAGTTGTTAATTCTGTTTTTGATATCATATTTTGTAAATCGTAAATCAACAGCGTTATTAGGAATGATTGTTGCTTCATCCTGTATCTTATTTATGGTTAGATAGTTTCCAATGTTATAGACAGAGCCTGAATTTTTGCTATAATTGGTAAGGGTCTCAAAACTATAATTTGTTTTTGAGAGCATATTATTATCAGCATTTGATTCCTCCACTGAGACATTGCTATACATGATAACAGGAGGAGGAAGTTCAGAAGCATATGGTAAAATCATAAAGTCTTTTGAAGGAACAAATGAGGTTACTCCAGACGATTTATAATTTGTGTCTAAAGGATTTTTATTGAAACCATTTTGATTGTAATAATAATTGGTTTTATTAGTAATGTTAATTCCATCTGAGTAGCTTATTTCTTTTACTCTTATGCCTCCACCTTTTCCATAATTTGGAGTTCCAGTTAAAGTATATGATTTTGCAGCTACGGCATTGTAATCGTCCGATTCATATTGGATGTTCATTTTAGAGCCCATTGGAGTTGTTATTTCGTTGAGGCACCATGCCGTAGGGTCTAACTTATTATATCCCCAACCATCTTCGTTGTTAACGTTAAAAGATGTAGACGGATTATTATAATTAAATTGGTATTTAGGTATACAAGCAATACCTTGATGGCCTAAAAACTCAACAGCTTTTAATGTTAACTTCCCTTTATTTCCTGCAGAAGAATGAAACGAATTAGGCATTAAGGAATAATTAGCATCATATTGGAAATTAATTATTTTTTCTGCATTTTGTTCAATACTTGAACTTGTAACATCATTTGCATCTATAACTTTTTCGCTTTGGTGTATTGCAATTTCTTTAATATTGGTATTTATATCAGCCAAATAGGTCCCATTTAGATTGCCAATTGTGTGGTAACCAGGGCTTCCAGGGCTGTCTTCAATCAAGCAAGATAAAACCTGAAATCCTCTGTTTTCATATAAAAATGCTTTTTTATTAGAAGTTAGTGCTGCTCCAGATGCTTTATTAATGCTTATATTTTTATCATTTTTCAGGAGTATAATTTTGTCTAATTTTAATGAATATTGTGCTGGAAAATCAGCGTATCTATATGAAGCTTTATATCCATTTACAGATCCTACTTTTTTTGCAACATTATTTTCTTTATATGTTGATGGTAATCCATAATTGGAAATAACGGGTCCTGCTTGGTAAAACTGCAATAAGTTTGATGTAAATTTTTTGGGACTTGAATTTTTGTCAAACCCAATGCTATTAGGTGCTTGAGTTGTATATCGCATAAAAGCATCAGATTGAGCATCTTTTCGTAAGCTTTTTACAAAATAGGCAGTATGTGTTCTGGTTTTTACGGCATCTAGATAATAAATTTGTTTTCTACCTCTATAATATTCATATCTATCATCGTTTCCTGTACTTCCTTTAACGATATCATAATTTCCTGTACTTCCGTTCCAGATATAACCATCAGACCATTTGCCATAATCAAATTCAACCCAATATCCATAATCTTGAGAATCAACTTTATTATTTCCATTAGTGTCGACGTAATCAGGTCCAGTGATAGCGGTCAGCAGCCAGTCAGTTGCATATGGGACATTTGATTCCCTTTCCATAAATTTAGAATCTTCATTTGTTTGGACAATAAAATTTTTGTACCAAATTTCAAAATTAATTACAGGTAAAGAATAGTGATATACTTTACCGTCGATATCAGTAATTCTATATCCACCAATTGATTCAGGTCTGTATATTTCAGGTTGGTTTCTGTTTAAATTATTCGCTTCGATAAACGTTCCTCCAGTCGCTGAAGTTCCAGATAAAATTTGTGAATTTGTAAAAACTTCAACAGATTTCCCTGTTCTTTTGCGATTAGTTCTGGCATCAACTTTTAGCGCAATATTTTCATTTGTAGAAGTTTCGCTAAACTTATCTGTTTTTTGAGTCTTGGCATATTTTTGACCAAGATAAGTTTGATATCCGGCACTTAAAATATTAGGATCTTGGTTTTCACGATCTATATCTCTTTTAAGTATAGATCGATCAATTCTAAGAAAAGAAGAATTTGTATTTTCAAATTCAAAGAAAATTTTATTATTTAATTTTAAAGATGTATCATCATTATTTAAAGTATTGTAAAATATACTTTGATTAGGAACATTATAACTGTTTGAGCCATTCGTTATAGTTGTATATTCTCCTGTAAATATATTCTCATGTTTTAATTTCGTTTCTGATGTGAATGCAGGTGTTATAGATCCTGAAAGTCCTTGAGCTTGAACTTTATACTTGTCGTAATTTGGCAGTAAAACGTTGTCATTCAAGTAATCTTTTGTTGAATCACCCAAGTCGGAAATATTGCTAACCCCATCATTATAAATAACTAATTTATTTACATCATGATTTAATCCTAAATCAGATCCGCTATTTGGGTATAATATTCCAGTATATTTTTTTATTTGTTCTTCAAACAAACTATATTTTACTTTAGTGTGACCATAATAAAAGTAAAAACCAGCAATCCCCATGCTATAATTTTCTGAGGATGTTTGTACGTCATAATTGTTTAGTGAAAATGATCCTAAATTGGAGCTAGCCCCCGTTCCTTGTGGTCCCATATACGAGCCTTGGTCTTTTAATGAATTAAATGACACTCCGGTAGAAATATTTGAGACTACATTGTCAAGACTACCACCATAACCAAGTCCTACAGTAGGACCAAAAGTTCCTGTGCCTACAGTTACTGCATAGCCCCCTAAGCCTAATGAAACACTTCCTCCAAAAGTTTTGTTAGAACCCCAGTAAGCTCCTAAACCCGCACTAACATTATAAAAAGTTACCCCGACTCCAGCATCATAATAATTTGCTGTTCCTCCCTGATCATATATAAATGTATTATCATTACCTATTTCTATATCATCTGGATAGCCATTAACACTCCTATTAATTGCTCCTGGATTTAAACTCCATCCAAGTCCCACCCAAGAAGCTTCTTGAGCCATTGCAATTCCTGCATGATTTGATAATGCCAAAGGATAACCTCCTTCTGGACTGGGAACATTTAATAACGGAAGTACATATGACATATCTCCTGTTACTAAATTTACCATATCAGCGGCATCAACAGGTTCGAAATTTGCAGCTTCAAAAGAGTTAGGGCCATTATTAGTGGCAAATAAATTATTTGGTAAAAGTGTTGGAAAAAAAATCAACAGGAAAAAAGTAGCAATAATACGATGGCGTTTTTGGAATTGGGTCATGGTAATGGTATTAAAAAACTAATTGAGGTTCGTTTATTAAGGCTTTGGTGTTTATTTTGAATTTAATGTCTCCAGTTTGAAGACCTAAATCTTCGATAACAAAATTTAAGTAATCTTGTTTCATATATTTTTCATCACGAGGATAGACTATCATAATAGAAGTAGAATTACTCATTCCATACATTCTCGGATAAATGAAGTCGGCTAGGGCTAGGGTATCTTTTGTTGGAGTATAAACATGCAGTTTTTCTTCCATTCCAAAAGCCAATTCATTTACCATTTGTCCGAATTTAGCTTTGTCGTGAGCAACACCATTTAATAGCTCCTGATCGTTTTTTGACATAGAGAGATTAAAATACATGTATTTATTATACTGTTTTCTGAATTTCTCTATCTGAGCGGGGTCTGGCTTATCTCCTAATTCTTGTTTTACAAGTAAATCAGTTGGTCTGTATTGTAAAATATAATTTACATCGGATACCGTTTTTTTGTAAATGTACCCGTTGTCTTCATCTTGTATATAACTATTCATTTCCTCTTGCGTATCAAATTTTTTGTTGCAAGAGGAAACTATTAGTAATAAAAAAAATAGTAAAAATTTATTTTTTATCATACTCAGCATTAAGGCCTTTTAATATCTCTTCTGTTAAGTCGGTTGATTCATCAGCATACATGATATTTCCTCCGCCACTGGCGCCAAATATGATTTTGTAGTTATGATCTTTCCCGTATTCTTTGATATAATCGTTTATATCATTAATTACAGTTTGCGTTACTTTTTTATCTTCTTCTTGAATTTTTTTCTGAATAGCTTCTTGGTAACCATTAATTTGCTGTTGTTTGTTAGACAGAAGTTCTTGTTTTAATTTTAATTCTTTAGGAGATAAGGTCGTTCTTTCTTTTTCGTAGCTTTTTAATTCGTTTTGCCAGTTGCTAATTAGAGAATCTACATTAGCTTTCATTAAAGTCGCTTTTTTATCAAATTCTGCTTTTGCAATTTTTGTTTTGCTGTACCCGGTAATCAATTTGTTTACATCTACATAAACTAATTCTGAACTTGATTTTGCAAAATAGATTGCAATAATGCTTAAAAAAACTGCAAAACCTGCAGCGTACAAAGGTAATTTTTTCATTTTAGGTTATTAGGATAATTTTAACAAAACTAATTAAATATTTGTTAATTTAACAAGTTATTTATTCTTATTTGGTTGGATTTATAATGTATTGATTATTTGTTATTTATGTTTGGATGCAGGAATTTTTTAAAGCTCCAAGGTATTCTGTAGCAAATATTAATTATTAAAATCATATTTCTTTACGGGAAACCACATTCAGGTTATTTTTTTTGAAACTATTAAGAACCTTGATTAAAAGAATAAAAAAAAGGATCCAAAATTTGGATCCTTTTTTATGAAAATAATTTAGAATTTAAGATTTAAAATTCGAAACTTTATATGTTTTTCCGTCTCCGGTTCCCTGAACAGTTTTAGTTAAAGACTCAGGATTTTGAACTGTTTTGTCAAAAGTTACCGTTGCAGTTTTTTTCTCAAAATCAACAGTTGCTTTTTCTACACCGTCAAGATCGGTTAATTCTTTTTCAATTGTTTTGGCACATCCCATAGCGCAAGTCATTCCTTCAATTTCAAAACTTGCCGTTTGTACATTTTCGGCAGCAATTGGTTTGTGCTCTTTTGGGGCAGCAGTTTCAGATTTTATATTCGCTAAGTTTTTATCTTCTTCTTTTTTGCAGCTTACTAATACTAAACCGGCAATTGCAAGGGCTGCTATTGTTTTTGTAAATTTCATATTTATAATTTTAGATTTGTCGATATGTTTGTTGCAAAATTAATAAAAATCAAGAGGTCAGTTCGTAAAAATAATACAAATTTGCAGTAAAATACGGTATATGGAAGCAAAACAATTAAAGTGGGCTTATTTATTGATTCTTTCGTTAATCTGGGGGAGTTCTTTTATTTTAATTAAAAGAGGGCTTGTTGGGTTAACGGCGATTCAGGTAGGTTCCTTCCGAATTATTTTTGCAGCCTTATTTTTATTGCTTGTTGGTTTTAAAAGTTTAAAGAAAATTTCGCGTCACCAATGGAAATTTGTTGCCATAACATCCATTTTCGGAACTTTTACTCCCGCTTATCTTTTTGCCATTGCCGAAACTCAGGTTGATAGTTCAATTGTGGCGATTTTAAATTCATTAACGCCTTTGAATACTTTGGTTTTGGGAATTATCATTTTCGGGATTCAGTTTCAAAAACGACAAGTTTTGGGTGTTTTTGTCGGTTTGATAGGATGTTTGCTTTTGGTTTTAACAGGCAATTCTGCTTCAGGCGGACAAAATTATCTATATGTTCTTTTGGTTGTAATTGCGACACTTTGTTATGCAATCAACGTTAATTTGATCAAGAAATATTTATCCGATTTAAATTCGGTAAGCATCACAACAGGAAATTTTACGGTTTTATTAATTCCGGCTTTACTTATTTTAAGTACAACAGATATTTCTCAAAGAATCAATATTGATGTAACCCAACATTCTATCTTTTTTGTAATGATTTTAGGAGTTCTGGGAACCGGAATCGCTAATATTTTATTCTTTAAACTTATACAAATGTCATCACCGGTTTTTGCAACATCGGTAACGTATTTAATTCCGATAGTGGCTTTTTTCTGGGGACTGTTAGATAACGAAATGCTTACACCAATTCAGTTTTTTGGAGCGTTTATTATCTTGATTGGGGTTTATTTGTCGGCGAGGAAGTGATTTTTTTAAGTTATGAATTATGAGTTATAAGTTATGAGTGAAAAGTGATTTGTAAAATGTGAAAAGAATTGAAGTTCAGTTTGTCACTCTGAGTGTAGTCGAAGAGCGTGCCAATAGGAACCGGGCTTCGACTAAGCTCAGCCTGACAAACGATATGAATAAAAAAAAGCTTTGTCAAAGTTTCAAACTTTGACAAAGCTTTCAAGAATTCTTAGAACCTTAGCATCTCAGAACCTTAGTACCTCAGTCCCTTAACATCTTTCTAAAGAAAATCTGCATCAGAAACTCCTTCGTTGATTTTAATATCCGACATTTTAATGTCTAATTCAAAACCAACATTCTGAACTAAGTTAAAAGGAACTTTTACGCCTTTTACTTCTTTATAGTCATTAAAGTTTGTTATTTGTGTAGCTGATTTTCCGCCTTGTTCACGAACTTTAGACTCTGCAACTTTCAATCCTGATTTTACATCATAAAAGTAAGTTGTTTTACCGTCTTTTATGGCGTAAGCATCGTTACCGTTGATAGGTTCAATGCTGTCTACTTTTAAATCAGTTCTTTTTACCAATTGAAGTTCTTCAAACGGAGCTGCATTTGCTTTCATGTCTTTAAGATCTTCACCTTCCAGATTTTTACGTTGTCCTTGTTGTTCGATATAAGCGCCTTTATCGTTAACAACCTGCTTCATCAAATTCATAGTTCCCATTGCAAGCGACACCATCATTTTTCCTTTAGAATCTAATTTAGAGGTAAAAGTTAATGGAGCTGGTGCCTGCGGAACTGTAGTTGTTCCGTTCATTGCTAATGTTTTTACTGCCGAAACTGCTTTTTCTCCACCAATTGCTTTAATGTAGTTTTCGAAAACAGTTTTTGCAGTAACTCCGGTTGGAGCTTCTTTTTTAGTTACCGGTTTTTCGATTGGATTTCCGTATTTATCAAAATAGAAAATCGGAATTTGAAGTTTTTCTAAACCAGTAATTACGTCAGAACCTTTTCCGGCAATTACAATACGCATATTGTCTAAAAGGAAATATTTGTTGGCTACACGATAAATATCGTCAGCAGTAACACTATTTATAGTCTGAATATATTTTTCGTAGAAATCTGCCGGAAGTTTTTCTGTTTCAATGTTCAGTGCATAACGAGCAACAGCTTGTGGTTTTTCAACCTGCATTACAAAACGGCCAATATATCCTGCTTTTACATTTCTTAAAACTTCAGGATCTACTCTTTCTGTACGAATTCTTTTGATTTCTTTTATAAACTGAACCACAGCACTGTCTGTAACGGTGTTTCTAACCGCAGACGAAGCTTTGAATTTAGTTACATATTTTCCGCTTCCAATGCTTGAGTTTGCGCCGTAAGTCCAGGCGTGTTGTTCGCGCAGGTTCATATTTAAATAACTATTGAAGTCGCCTCCTAAAATTTGATTTGCAATTACAGCAGGGAAAAAATCAGGATCGCTCATTCTTAAATTAACCGTATTTACTAAAGAAATTTCAGATTGTACCGCGTTTGGAACGTCTACAAAATCAATTTGTAATTTAGAAACGTTTTCCGGATTAGGATACGAATTTTTTGGTGCTGTTTGCTTTTTCCATCCACCAAAAAGTTTCTCAACTGCCGATTTGGTTTCTTTAAATTTAACGTCTCCGATAATGACTAAATAAGCATTTTCGGGAACAAAATAAGTAGCGTAATTTGCCTGAACATCTGCAAGGGTTACATTTTTTACTGTTTCTTCCGATAAATATTCTCCAGCTGGATGGTTTTTTCCAAAAGCTAAAACGTCAACAACGCGGTTGGCGATTGCAGGAACGCTTTTTTCATCGGCTTTAAGACCTTCGATTAGTTTTGCTTTTTCTTTGTCAAATTCAGTTTGGGTGAAATTAGGTTGTAAAGCTCCTTCGGCCAAAAGTTCTAAAACACGTCCCGAATATTTTGAAAGCGAACTTGCATAAGCGCCTTGAGACGAGAAATTAATATTGGCTCCGTAAAAGTCAATTTCTTCATTAAAAGCCTCTTTGGTTGTTTTTTTAGTTCCGTTACCAATTAAACTGCTTGTTAAGTCGTCAACCCCTTTTTTGTTTCCTTCGGTAAAAGGCGCGTTGTCCAACGTAAGATTAAAACTTACTCTTGGCAGTTTATGGTTTTCAACGATCAAAACTTTCATTCCGTTTGCCAAAACAAAAGTTTGCGGTTTTTTGATGTTGACTACAGGCGGATTTCCTGGTTTTGGTTGTGGTCTGTCTTGTGCTTGCATAATTCCGGTAAGGAATAAAAGGATTAAAACTGTATGTATTTTTTTCATGATTCGAGACTCTTAATTTTGAACTTTAGTTGTAGGGATGTAATCTAAAATTAAACGCTGATTTGGGTTTAAATACTTCTTGGCAACTTCTCTAATTTCTTCTCTGGTAATAGAGTGGTAAAGATCAATTTCGGTATTAATTAAATTTACGTCTCCATAAAGTAAGTAATACGAAGCAAGATTCTCGGCAATTCCTTCAACAGTTGCATTTGCGTTTACAAAATTATTGTCGAATTTGTTTTGTAATTTTTCGTAGTCTTTCTCAGAAATCAAATCGGTTTGGATTTTTACAATTTCTTCGTCCATTTCTTTTAAGATATCGGCAGTTGTATTTGGAGCCATTGGTAATCCATATAATATATAGGTCCCGTAATCTTCCTGATTAAAACCAACAGCACCAATTTGAAGCGCCATTTTTTTATCGTCAACTATTTTTTTGTACAGCTTAGAGCTTTTTCCATCACTTAAGTAAGAAGAAATCAGGTCTAAAACCCTTGCGTCTCTTGTTTTCATAGACGGCGTTCTGTACGAAGCGACAACCATCGGGATCTGAATATTAGGATCCTCGTAAGTTGCTTTTATAGTTTGCGTGATTGGTTCTTCAACAAAAGTTTGTTTTTTTACTTCTTCACCTCGTGGAATTGGTGCAAAATATTTCTGAATCCATTCTTTGGTTTTTACTTTATCAAAATCTCCTGCAACTACCAATACAGCATTGTTTGGCGTGTAGAATTTTTTGTTGAAAGCCTGAAATTCTTCTAAAGTTGCAGCATCAAGATCTTTCATAGAACCGATAGTGGTCCAGCGGTACGGATGATTTTTGAACATGTATTTTTTTACCTCAGGAATGATGTTTCCGTAAGGCTGATTGTCGTAACGCATTCTTTTTTCTTCCTTTACAACTTCATTTTGCGTTTCAACACCAATTTTGTTGATTATAGGATGCATCAAACGTTCAGATTCCATCCATAATCCTAATTCTAAACTGTTTGACGGGAAAACTTCGTAATAATAGGTTCTGTCGTCTGAAGTGTTGGCATTGTTAACACCACCATTTGCGGTGACGATTTTCATCCATTCTCCGCGTTTAATATTTTGAGTTCCTTCAAATAATAAGTGTTCGAAGAAATGCGCAAAACCGGTACGATCCGGGCGTTCATCTTTTGAGCCAACGTGATACATTACCGATGTAATTACAACGGGCGCAGAAGGATCGTTGTGCAAAATTACATGCATGCCATTGTCTAAATTGTATTCTTCAAAAGCTACTTTTTGAGCATGAGCAACTCCGCCAAGCATTAGTGCAGCACTTAACATCATTATTGAATTTTTCATAGAGATTAATAATTTTTATTTACCTTAAATAAATAGGTAGTCAAGACTTGATTATCGTTACATCAAAAATACCTTTTTTTAGTTAGGATTTAAAAGTCTGTCCATATTTTGATGAAATTTAACAGATAATTACTTTCAAATACATTTTTTGTAAGCTCAAAACACCTTGAAAAACAGCTGTTAAAGCGAATTAAATATTTTTAGAATTAGGGATTGCACAGTAAAATATTAGTTGTATATTTGCAACCTTAAAAATCAATAAATCAATTTGGTATGTATGCAATCGTAGAGATAGCAGGGCAACAATTTAAAGTAAGCAAAGACTTAAAGGTTTATGTTCACCGTTTGGCTAACGAAGAAGGTTCAAAAGTTTCTTTTGACAAAGTTCTTTTATTAGACGATAACGGAAATGTAACTTTAGGCGCCCCAGCTATAGAAGGTGCTTCAGTAGAAGCTAAAGTGTTACAACACTTAAAAGGTGATAAAGTTATCGTTTTCAAAAAGAAAAGAAGAAAAGGATACAAAAAAAGAAATGGTCACAGACAATATCTTACTCAAATTGTAATTGAAGGTATTACTGCAGCAGGAGGAACTAAAAAAGCAGCAGCTAAAAAAGCGGTTGTAGCAGAAGATGCAGCTACTGAAGAAGTAGAAGCTCCTAAAGCTAAAAAAGCAGCTCCAAAAGCAAAAAAAGAAGCTACTAAAGAATAATAACAATATTTAAACTCATACGTCATGGCTCACAAGAAAGGTGTCGGTAGTTCGAAGAATGGTAGAGAATCAGAATCAAAACGCTTAGGTATTAAGATTTTTGGTGGTCAGGCTGCTATTGCTGGTAACATCATCGTTAGACAAAGAGGTTCAAAACATAATCCAGGTGAAAACGTTTACATTAGTAAAGATCACACTCTACACGCAAGAGTAGCTGGAGTTGTTAAGTTCCAAAAGAAAAAAGATAACAAATCTTATGTATCTATCCTTCCATTCGAAGCATAATCATTAAGATAAATTATTATAGAAAACCCGTTCAGAAATGAACGGGTTTTTTGTTTTAAACAAAGATTGTTCATTCCGTAGGAATTAGAATTAAGTTTAGATTGCAGTTACGTTCCGTAAGAGCGTTTGAATAATGAGAACGGTGTATTGCTTATTAAAAAAAAACAAATGTCCCTACTGGGCAAAATGCAAACAATGCTGTGTTTGCCAATGAGATATTCCTTCGGAATATACAAGGATTGTGTTATTGACGGATGTTATTTGTTTATTAACGAATGAAGAAAAAAAGCTTACATTTACTATTTTGGTTTACTTTTTATCTCCTAAATTTTAAAAGTTGAAGAAAATAATAGTACTTATATTCCTGTGCTGTTTCAGTATGTACGGGAAAACGGTTTCAGATAGTGTCAACAATCACTTAAGTTTGCTAAATGATAAACAAAAAACAGTTTTGTATGAATTAGCAGTTCTTAAAAAGAATAGTGTAAATGCTGATGAATTTTGGCTGAAACACAAAAATGAGTTCCCGAAATTTGATAATAAAGTACGAGACGAATTAGCTTCACAGGTTTTTGTCAACTCACAGGTTGTTTATTCTCCGCCTAAAAATTCAGCAATTCAATTTTGGATGCAGACACAGTTGTTAACCAATTGGATGTTTTATTTATCGGCATTTATTGCTATTTGTGCTCTTTTGGCTTTGTTTAAAAGATATTGGAGTCTTCTGATTCAGTTTTTGATTAATCGTCTGGCGCCTTTATTTAAATTTTTATTTTCACCGGTTTTGTTAACCTATGAATTACTTTTAATTGGTGCGGCTTGCGTATTTTATGGGTGTTTAATAGAAGATTTTGTACTGCGAACAGTAATTGTTCATTTAGGATTGTTTTTGTTGTGGAGTCAGTCTACGGCTATTTTTACTAAAGAATACTGGGTAAAAAAGTATGTGTACGAAATCGAAAATAACTTTTGGGGATCAGATCCGTGGGAAACAATAAAAACAATCAGTTTTCCGGCTGTTGTTGTAACACTTGCTCTTCTGTTTGTGTTGTATAAAGTTCCACAGGATATTTTCTATAATTATGAAATAGTTATTTCCAGTATTGCAGCGATTTATGCATTGCCTTTTTGGCGTTCTCTGGAGAAATATATCTATCCGGTTTTATTTCCTTTTAGTGCAGCGGATGATAATAGGGATAGAAGTATTAATTCACTAGGTGCTTGTATGGTCATAGCAATTATTGTAAGTGTTACGCTTGCTTTTCAGTTGAATCCGGTTTTTAACAACATAATATCGGCTTTGGTAAGTTTGTTGATGCTGTCGTTCTTAATTATATCTTCCAAAATAAATCACAAGCGCAGTTTTAGAAACTACTGTTATCTACAGTTTATTACTATTGTTTTTCTTCTTGCAGCTTTAGCTTATGGTTATTTTGTCCGTTTAAACGAAATTATCTGGTTTTCAATAATAGGAACAAGTTTGTTTATTTTAATAAAATATATGGAAATCTTCTCGTTTTTCTCTGATTGGAAACGAGGAAGAGCCTGGGCTTGGAAATTGATGGGTTTAGCCGGATTGTTATGGCTTATGGGTAAAGGAATCTTATATGTTTCTGAAATGCTTTTTATTACGACATCAACACTCTAAAAAGAAAAACCTTTGTCAAAGTTTTAAGCTTCAACAAAGGTTTTTAATTTTTATATGAGATTTCAAATTTTCCTAATTTAGAATTTAAAGATTAGATTTTTCGAATTGGAATTTGGAATTTTAAAATTTGGGATTTTTCAAAATTTGGAATTTCATTCCTCAGTATCTTTTGTTTCTTCCAGATCCTGCGATTTTCTTCCGACTTTTATTTTCGGATTATCCTGAGTTCCGGTTACGGTTAACGGAATTCCGAATATACCTAACGGAGGTAACCCTAAACGCATTTTTAAGTTCAGTTTTCCGTCCAGCGTTGTTGTGCCTTCAATTCTTGGTCTAAAGCCTGCAAACTTAAATTTAAAGCGCTCTACAGTCATAATGTTGTTTTTGATTGTAGTTTTAATATCAACTTTAGAAAGGTCGGGGTTTTTCATCGACTCCGAGTTTGTTTCTTTGCTTACTGCATTAAACATTTTCAATCCGCGTACTTTTACATCCTTTATAGAAAGAACTCCGCCTCCGGTAAGTGATGGATAAACAGGTTCCATGTTTGCGTTTAAACGACCCTTTAGCTGATAATCTAAAGAAACAATTCCTTGTGCTTTCTCTGCTGCGCTTGCCATTTTTCTAAAAACTTCAATTTCATTGTAAGCTCTTTTAATGTCAAAATCAGATGCTTTTATAGCGTAGTCAAAATTAGCTTTTTTAGGTGTTACTGCCTGATAATTGGCATTCATGCTAACATTGCAGCCAATTAAATTGAAACCGGTATTTTGCATGTTTAGCTTTCCGTTTTTCATGCTAAGATTTCCGGTTGCATTTTGCAGGTTGAGTTTATCAAATGAAACTTTTTGTGCATTTGCAGTGAACTGTAAATTCAGATTGGACGGAATAATAATAACTCCTGTCTGTTGTGTCTGAGTTTGTTTTGTTTCCGTTTTTGGATCAGAACTTTGAGTTACCGAAGTATTAGGATAAGTGCTCGACATGAATTCATCGACATTTATATATCTTGATGATGACTTAAATGAGCCTTTTAAAACACCAGTATTGGTTGTGGCATAATTAAGAACATTTTGTAAATAACCATTCATTTTAAAATCAGATTGGCCATAAGCGGCCAAAAAATTATTAAAATACATTTTATCCTGATTGATTTTGAAAATACCTTCTTTGATAATAAATCTTTTAGGCAGGTATTCTGATGTAATACCAATATTGCGTAATTCAAGCGTTCCTTTATTGTGAAGTTTACTGTAGTTGCCTTTTTCAGCATCGCTTTGTTTTCCTTTTAAAACAACATCTGCTTTTACAAAACCATCTAAATCAAGACCTTTTTGAGAGAAGACTCTGTAGATTTTATTGACATCCAATTCTCCTTTTGCTTTAATGTCATAAGATAAATCATTAAAATTACTCAGATCGGCGTCTACAAAAACAGGCTTTCCTTCAAAAGTAAATTGAGCAGGTTTAAGTTTGATTTTCAAATCATCGTAAGTTCCTTTTTGATTGTTAATATTAGCGTTTACGATAATGTTTGTAATCGGATTTGGATAGTATTTTGTTTTTAAATATCCGTTTTCTAAATTGATGTATCCGTTTGTAACAGGAAGACGTTTGTTTTTTGTGTCAAGTTTTCCGTCTACTTTAATATCTCCGGCTAAATTTCCTTTTAATTCTATTTCAGGAATTCCGAGTGCCTTCATTAGTTTTTCAAGATCAATCTTAGCTTTAAAATCGGCATTAATATCCGGTGTATTGATACCTTTTACGTAGAATCTAGATTTTAAATAATCCTTATTTATGTTAAGCGATACATTTTTTGCATCGACAATAGCAAGATCCGGATTTAGTGACGGAACTCTGGTTTTAACGTCTAAATTTAAGTTTGAAACCGGAAAAGCACTTTTGTTATAATTGACAAATCCGCTGTCGATTTTTACATCAAGATCAAGTTCCGGGGCAATATTCTGCGAAGCGATATAATCTCCTTTAAGGGTTAAAAGAAGGTTTGTGTTTCCTTTTAATTCCGTTTTAGAAAGCCAGGTAATATATTTTGGAGGAAAAGCAGTAAAAACGTCGTATAGCTTGCTGTTGGTGGATTTTATAACAAAATCCATGTTGTAGCCATCTTTCAGAAAGTCAAATTTTCCTTTAAAATCGACTAAAAGCTGATTGATTTTCAAGTCATTTTGCTGAAAGAAAAAAGATAAAGAGTTTACATTTACTTTTGTAATTAAGTCGGCATTTACCTTTTTGTTCATTAAATAAGGTTCGCCTTCGTAAATAACATTTAGTTTTTCTATTTTGGCTTTAGAATAAAGGTCAAAAACCGATTTGTTTAAATCTCCTTTTCCCAGATAATCAAATCCAAAAGCATCAAAATGCACTTTGGTAGAAAGGTCATCATAGATTATTTTACTGTTTAAAATCTCAATTCGCTCCAGTTTTAAGGCTGTTTCGGTACTGTCTTCCGGCTTTGTGGCAGCTTTAGATTTATAGATGTTATAGTTTGCTTCTCCTTCGGCATTTACTTTTACATTAATAAAAGAATCAGATAAATAAATCTGATCAATTTCTACTGCTTTGCTAAATATTAAACTGACGATATTAATTCCAAAAGAAACTTCTTTGGCTGTAATAAATTTTTCGTTTGTATAAGGCGCAGATCCGTTAAGGCTTAAATTGTCCAGTGTTAAAGTCAGGGAAGGGAAGTGGTGAAAAAAGGAGACAGAAACATCAGAATAATTTAGTTCTGCACTAAGTTTTTCATTTGCGGTCTTTTTAATTTGTTCTTTAATTTTATCAGCAAAAATAATAGGTGTTAAAAATAATAAGGCAATAAATACAGCAAGAGTAATTCCTGTGTATTTTGCTATTTTTAACAAGACGGATTTTGTTTTATTTTTTGACATAAAAAAAAGTGCTATACGGTGTGGTATTTAAAAAGAGAATATGTTCTAAAGAAAAAAAGAAACTGTATACTATCCGTGTACAGTTTCTTTCTTTCCATAATTTGTAATGATTGAACCTTCATATTCGATCCATTCTTTCCAACGTTTGTCAATATCTATGTTGTCTGTATATTTTCGTGCAAAGCCTAAAAAAGTAGTATAGTGTCCGGCTTCTGAAATCATTAAGTCGCGGTAAAATTTAGCTAATTCCTCGTCTTTTATATTTTCTGAAAGCACTTTGAATCGCTCGCAGCTTCTGGCTTCTATCATGGCCGAGAATAATAAACGATCGCAAAGAGCGTCTTTTCGGCTTCCGTCTTTTTTCATGAATTTAAAAAGTTCATTTACATAATGATCTTTTCTTTCACGACCCAGAGTAAGGCCTCTTTTCTTGATAATGTCGTGAACCATTTGTAAATGTTCCAGTTCTTCTCTTGCAATAACAAGCATTTCGGTAACTAATTCCTCCAATTCAGAATTGTATGTGACTAAACTAATCGCATTTGAAGCCGCTTTTTGTTCACACCAGGCATGATCCGTTAAAATTTCTTCGATATTCGATTCAACAATATTGACCCAGCGCGGGTCTGTAGCTAATTTTAGTCCTAACATAATTTCATAGAATTTAGTTCCTGCAAAATTAGTGTTTTTTTGCAACCAAAAGTCAGTAAATATGGTGCAAAAACGTTCAAAAAAGCATTATTTTGTAAAATGAAACCAAATAAAATGGAACGGCTAAAAAAACTTTTAATTATTGGCTTTGTTTGGCCGGAACCAAATTCATCTGCTGCAGGTAGCAGAATGATGCAATTGATCTCTATTTTTAAAAAAGGCGGATTTGAAATTACATTTGCAAGTCCTGCTTTAGATAGTGATTTCATGGTGGATTTAAATGCGTATGGAGTCGAAAAAAGGAACATTGCTTTAAACAGTGCTACCTTTGATGATTTTATTGTAGAATTAAATCCTGATGTTGTTTTGTTTGATCGTTTTATGATCGAAGAACAATTTGGCTGGCGTGTTGCCGAAAAATGTCCAAAAGCCATTCGTCTCTTAGATACAGAAGATTTGCATAGTTTGCGAACTGCGAGACAAAAAGCATTTAAAGAAAGCAGGGTTTTTGAATTGACTGATTTGCTTTCTGAAGAAGTTGCAAAACGTGAAATCGCCAGTATTTTAAGATGTGATTTGTCTTTTATGATTTCTGAATTTGAAATGGAGGTTTTAAAAAATGTCTTTAAAATTGATTCTGCTGTATTGCGTTATTTGCCCTTTTTAGTTGATGAAATGACAGAGGGAAATCTTTTGGAACTGCCTTTGTTTAACGAAAGAAAGCATTTTGTTTTTATAGGTAATTTTCTTCATGAACCTAATTGGAATACTGTTCAGTACCTAAAAGAAACCATTTGGCCTTTGATAAAAAAGCAATTACCGGAAGCTGTTTTAGAAGTTTATGGTGCTTATCCTTCTCAAAAGGTTCTGCAATTACATCAGCCCAAAAATGGATTTTATATTATGGGAAGAGCAGCCAATGCAATAGAAGTGGTAAAAAACGCCCGAATTGTTTTGGCGCCAATTCGTTTTGGAGCGGGTCTAAAAGGAAAATTATTAGAAGCAATGCAATGCGGAACACCAAGTATTACGACATCTATTGGTTCGGAAGCAATGCATGCAAATTTGCCTTGGAATGGTTTTATTACAGATGATGTTGAGGAGTTTGCAAAACAGGCTGTTCTTTTATATGAGGATGAAAATCTTTGGAAACAGGCCCAGTTAAATGGAATTGCTATTGTAAATGAATGTTTTTTGACTGATAAGTATGCAGAGAAATTAATAGAATCAGTAAATGCTTTAATGGTTGATTCCGAAAGTCATCGTCTACACAATTTCATGGGAACTCTTTTGCATTATCATACTTTAAAAAGTACCAAATACATGTCAAAATGGATTGAAGCTAAAAATAAGAATTAAGACTGCATTTTTCCAAAACCGACCGTTTCACGATAAATCTGAGGTGAAACATCTGCATTTGTTTTAAAGAAACGGCTGAAATAATGTTCATCATCATAACCCAGTTCGTAAGCGATTTCTTTTACGGTTTTGTTGGTCATGTACAATTCTCTTTTGGCTTCTATAATAATTCTTTCGGAAATTAAATCAGTAAGTGTTTTGTTGAAATAGTTTTTGGATAATTTGGCTAGTGCTTTTGGTGAAATGTTCAATAAATCGGCATAATTTCCAGCCGAATGTTTGGTCTTGAAATTAAGTTCAATCGCATCTTTCAGGTTTTGAAGAATAATAGGTTCTTTAGAATCGGGAACTGATTTTATTTCTTCTAATTGTTCGGTTTTTAATCGTGAAGCAGTAATGAGAAAAATCTTCAAATAAGAAATTAGAGATTCATATTGAGCTAATTCAGCGTTTTGAATTTCAGATTTCATTTGCTCTAAAACCATTTTAAAAGTCTGTGAAGCTTGTTCTGTAACCAAAACATAAGGTGGCTGATAAATATTATTGAACAAAACGCCATTGCAGGAAACTTCTTTTTGGTGCATGTGAATGCAATAAAAATCAGGGTGAAAGTGAATTGCAATTCCTTCAACAGGTTCACTTACGCATAGCATAAAAGGCTGATAAGGAGAGAAGGCGAGAAGTGAGTTTTCTTTAAAATAATGCTCTGCAAAATCAGCTTTGACTTTTCCTTTTCCCTTGGTTACCCAAATTAAGGAATAATAATTATTGCGCTGTAAATGATCAAAATGAATGTTATCCCTAAATGGAAGAATTTTGAAAGCTAGATTTCCGGTTTGGGGATTTATTAAAGTAGAAACATTTTGAGAGCTCATGATCTATTTTGTTTTAAAAATATAAAGATAGCTATGAAATGAATTCACAGCTATCTTTATAAATTGTTTTTTGTTATAGTGCTTGCGTAATTCTTAATTAAACCGCTGGAAAGTCAATTTCAGTATTGGCAACGTTGTTAAAGTAGTTTGTTAGAACATTTAAAGCAACGTGAGCAATAGTTTCTGCAATTTCAGCGTCAGTAACTCCTGCGTTTTTTGCTTTGTTTACATCTTCATCATTTACTAAACCATTTTTACTGATTAATGTTTTAGCCAATTGTAAAATAGCTTCTGTTTTAGCGTCGTCTGAATTTCCTGTTCTTGCTGCTTTTAGAACTGTCGGATCTGCTTTTACTAATTTTTCTCCGATAAAAGTGTGAGCTGCTAAACAATAATCACATGAATTACTTTCTGAAACTGCCAAAGCAATTAGTTCGCCTGTTTTAGCACTCAATTTCCCGTGGCTCAATGCGCCGCTTAAATTTAAGTATCCTTCAAGAACCGCTGGAGAATTTCCCATTGTTCTCATCATGTTCGGCACTACGCCTAATTTTGCTTGTACAGCGTTGAATAAATCTTTAGTTTTTCCTGTTACTTCTTCTGGGTTTAATGCTGTTAATCGTGTCATTTTATTTAATTTTTTATGTTGTTATTTGTTGTTGTCTTTTGACATTACAAAGTTGCAACGATTACAGGTTTTAGAACATGGAGAATGTACGCTATGTGATGGATAATTTTCCCTGGCTTTATTTTCAGGAGCTGATCCAGCTTTCCGCTTCAAGTCCTCGCTCAAAAGCTTGATTTTTCTAAACCATAAAACGAGCTTCCGTTGATCGCTGTTTTGTGGCAAGAAAATCAAGCTTTTGAGCTCCGGGCTTTTCACTTCAATCTGGGCTAGGAAATCCGTTTTCATAAGAGTACTTTTCGTTTATTTTGTCATTTCGACCGAAGGGAGAAATCGCACTCGTAACCACAAAGATTGGCGACTTTCTTTCCGGAGTTTCTTGTGCGATTTCTCCCTTCGGTCGAAATGACAAACTAGACGTAAAAAAAAATAGGTTGTCCTAGAAAGGACAACCTATTTTTAAATTATACTACAGAAAAAGCTATTTCAATAAATCTCCAACTGCCTGAATAGTTGTAGCATGGTAACCCGGTTTTGCTTTTTCAAAAACTTGTTTTGCCCAAACTTTTCCTTCTGGAGTTTTAGCCATTTCTTTGTACAACATCATTACGGATCCAGTTCTGCTGATTCCAATTAAGAATTGCTCAATGGCAGGATTAGCCGCTTTATATTGGTGACTAATTGCCTGAACAAACCACTGACGCTTGATAATGAAATTTCCGCCTTTTGTAAAGTTGAATTCTTTATCAATCGCTTCCATTTCTTTAACCGTAATATCAGCTGGAAGATGATCTATAAAATGTTGTTTTTCTGCCGTTGTTGTGATTTTTTTACTTAAACCTGTAACGCCGGTTTCTCTCCAGCTTTTTTGAATAGCATCGATAGCATCAAAATCTGCTGAACTTACCGGAGTTATATTTGATGGGATTCCCGGTTTGTAAATCCAGTCTTCTAATTTGATTTTATCGGCTAAAGCTTTGTCGCCTTTAATAAGGTTTTCATTGATGTATTTAACAAAGTCTTCTGTTGTAATAGATTTGAAGGCATGCGAATCGAAATAGTTTTTAATAAACGAATCGAATTTCTCGCGTCCAACAGCATTTTCAATAACTCTTAAAAAAGCGTATCCTTTTACATAAGGAATCATGCTAATTCCGTCATCTGGATTTCTTCCGGTAAGGCTAACTTTTAATTTTGTGTCAGGATTTGTATCTCCATATTCAGCTACGTTATCAAGTAATTCTTTACGCGTGATCACATTTTGCATTTCAAATTCTTTTTTGCCGAAGATTTCTTCGCCAATTCTGTGCTCAACATAAGTTGTAAAACCTTCGTTTAACCAAATATCGTCCCAGGTTGCGTTGGTAACTAAGTTTCCGCTCCAGCTATGTCCTAATTCGTGAGCTAATAAACTTGTCAGAGAACGATCTCCTGCAATAACGCCTGGAGTTAAGAAAGTCAGGTTTGGATTTTCCATTCCTCCGTAAGGAAAACTTGGAGGTAATACCAATACATCGTAACGGCCCCAACGATATGGACCGTATAATTTTTCGGCTGCAACAACCATTTTTCCTAATTCAGCAAATTCCCAAGCTGATTTTTTCAACATTGATGGTTCTGCATAAACTCCGGTTCTGTTGTCGATAGATTGAAATTCAATATCTCCAACAGCAATCGCCATTAAGTAAGATGGAATTGCTTTGTCTTGTTTGAAAGTATAAACTCCGGTATCATTTTTCTTTTGCGGATTTACAGCGCTCATTACCGCCATTAAATCTTTAGGAACTGTAACTTTTGCATTGTAGGTAAAACGAATTCCCGGTGAATCCTGACAAGGAATCCATGTACGGGACCAAACACTTTCTCCCTGAGAAAAAACAAAAGGTTTCTTTTTATCTGCTGTTTGAGCTGGTGAAAGCCATTGTAATGCAATAGCGTCTTTTGTTGTGCTGTAGTATATGTTTACTTTAGTTGTAGTAGGTTCAATTGTGATATGAAGGGGTTTTCCGTGAAATTCAACATCCTTTCCAAGTTCGAATTTTGTTTCCTTTTCGTCGTCGCCCAAAGTTACTTTGGTAATGTTTAAAGTATTTTCGTCGAAGATAATCTCATTTCCTTTACTAACATTATCAATTTGCCACGATGCTTTTCCTGAAATGGTTTGCGTGTCAAAATCAACTTTAATATCAAGATCCAGATGTTTTACAACAGCAAGTTCTGGTTTAGAATAACTGTGTTCATCTGTAACAACGGTTGGTTTTTCGGTCTGATCTTTTTTCTGGCAGGCTATCGCTGTCAGAAATAAGAATGCAATGGTAAGTTTTTTCATTTTATGAAGTGTTGAATTTATGGATGAAAATTAAACAAAAAATCCCGTTTTGAGCAAACAAAACGGGATTTAATTATAAAATTAACAGCGATTATGCCAACATTGTAACTGGACTTTCGATGTATTGTTTTAAAGTTTGTAAGAATTGAGCGCCAGTTGCACCATCAATTGTTCTGTGGTCACAAGCTAATGATAACATCATTGTGTTTCCAACTACAATCTGACCGTTTTTAACTACTGGTTTCTCAACAATTGCACCTACAGAAAGGATTGCAGAGTTTGGTTGGTTGATAATTGAATTAAATTCAGTGATACCAAACATTCCAAGGTTAGAAACTGTAAATGTGCTTCCTTCCATTTCTTGTGGTCCCAATTTTTTGTTTTTAGCTCTTCCTGCAAGATCTCTTACGCTTCCGCCAATTTGAGATAAACTCATTGCATCTGTAAATTTCAATACAGGAACTACTAATCCGTCTTCAACTGCTACAGCAACACCAATATTTACGTGGTGGTTGATGATGATAGCATCTTCTTTCCATGTAGAGTTGATTTTTGGATGTTTCTTCAATGCTAATGCACAAGCTTTAATTACCATATCGTTAAAAGATACTTTTGTATCCGGAACGCTATTGATAGCAGCTCTTGCCTGCATTGCGTCATCCATGCTTACTTCGATTACTAAGTTGTAATGAGGTGCTGTGAATAAAGATTCTGCAAGACGTTTAGCAATGATTTTACGCATTTGAGAATTTTTGATCTCTTCTGTGAAAACTTCACCAGCAGGAACAAAAACTTTTGGTGCAGCAGGAGCGGCAGCTTCTTGTGGTTTAGCAGCAGAAGTTGCAGCAGGTTGTGCTTGCGCAGATGGAGTGAAGTTTTCGATATCGCTTTTTACGATACGTCCGTTTTCTCCAGATCCTTTAACTTGTGATAATTGGATTCCTTTATCAGAAGCAATTTTCTTAGCTAATGGTGAAGCTAAAACTCTTCCGTTTGAATTGTCGGCTACAGTTTCTGTTGCTTTTTCAGCAGCAGGAGCAGCTTTAGTTTCTTCAGCAGGAGCACTTGCAGTTGCAGCACCTCCGGCAGTAAAATTATCAGCAATTCCAGAAATATCAGTTCCTGCAGGTCCGATGATCGCTAATAAGCTATCAACAGGAGCAGTGCTTCCTTCCTGAATTCCGATGTATAATAATGTTCCGGCATTGAAAGACTCAAACTCCATAGTAGCTTTGTCTGTTTCAATTTCGGCTAAGATGTCGCCTTCAGCTACAGTATCGCCAACTTTTTTCAACCAGCTTGCTACTGTACCTTCTGTCATTGTATCGCTCAAACGAGGCATAGTTACAACGATAACACCTTTTGGTAATTCAGCTGCTTTTGCAGGAGCAGCAGTTTCTGTTTTAGCTTCTGCAACAGGAGCCTCCGCTTTTGGCGCTTCAGCAGCTGGAGCATCACCACCAGCTAAAAGAGCAGAAATATCTTCTCCTTCGTTACCAATGATGGCTAATAATGAATCAACAGGAGCAGTTTCTCCAGCTTGAATTCCGATATGTAAAAGAGTTCCTTCGTTAAAAGATTCGAACTCCATAGTTGCTTTGTCTGTTTCAATTTCAGCAAGGATATCTCCTTCGCTAATTTTGTCGCCTACTTTTTTTAACCAAGTCGCTACCGTTCCTTCCGTCATAGTATCGCTCAAACGAGGCATTGTTACTTTAATCGCCATGATGTTATAGTTTATGAGGTGTAAATGGATAGTCTTCTTGTGCGTATACTACATCGTATAATTGTTGTAAGTCCGGGTATGGAGATTCTTCAGCAAATTTCTGACACTCTTCAACCAGGTCTTTAACTCTTTGATCAATTACTTCAATTTCTTCTTCTGTAGCATATTTTTGATCCATAATTACATCAAGAACCTGAGTAATCGGGTCAATTTTTTTGTACTCTTCAACCTCTTCTTTAGAACGGTATAATTGTGCATCAGACATAGAGTGTCCTCTGTAACGGTACGTTTTCATTTCAAGGAAAGTTGGTCCGTCTCCGCGACGTGCTCTTTCGATAGCTTCGTGCATTGCTTCAGCAACTTTTACAGGGTTCATTCCGTCAACAGGTCCGCAAGGCATTTCATAACCTAAACCTAATTTCCAGATATCGGTGTGGTTTGCAGTTCTTTCTACAGAAGTTCCCATTGCATATCCGTTGTTTTCAACAATAAATACAACCGGAAGTTTCCATAACATCGCCATATTAAAAGCTTCGTGTAAAGAACCTTGTCTTGCAGCTCCGTCACCAAAGTAAGTCATGGTAACGCCGCCAGTGTTGAAATATTTATCAGCAAAAGCTAAACCAGCTCCTACCGGGATTTGTCCACCAACAATACCGTGTCCTCCGTAAAAACGGTGCTCTTTCGAGAAAATGTGCATAGAACCTCCCATACCTTTAGAAGTTCCTGTAACTTTTCCTAAAAGTTCTGCCATTACATTTCTAGGGTCAACACCCATACCAATTGGCTGAACGTGATTTCTGTAAGCAGTAATCATTTTATCTTTAGTCAGATCCATAGCGTGCAAAGCACCTGCTAATACAGCTTCCTGACCATTATATAGGTGTAAAAAACCTCTAACTTTTTGTTGAATGTATAACGCTGCAAGTTTGTCTTCAAACTTTCTCCAAAGTAGCATGTCTTCGTACCACTTTAAATATACTTCTTTTGTAACTTCTTTCATCTGAATTCTTTCTTTTGCTAAAGTTTGTTTGTGTTATCAATTGTTGCCTATAACGCAAAATAGTTTCCTCCCACAAATTTGCGCCCGAAAGGTCGGGATGCAAAAATAAGACATTACATTTAAGAACTAAAATTTAAACGCTACTTTTTGGCTTTTTTTTACAAGAACTTTTTGTCAAACATAAAAGGGAGTAAATTTTTTAGGGATGCCGATTTGTAAACTTCACCAATTTCTCCCATAAAATAGATTTCTATAGGGGTGTCTTGCTTAATTTCATATTCTGCAATTGACTGACGGCAAGAGCCACAAGGCGGAATTGGCGCTGTAGTCTGATTCGTATCTGAAGCGGCGGTAATTGCCATTTTTAAAATTTTGGCTTCAGGATATCTACTGCCTGCATAAAAAATTGCAGTCCTTTCTGCGCATAATCCTGATGGATATGCTGCGTTTTCCTGGTTTGAACCTAAAACTATTTCGCCATTATCCAGTAATAAAGCGGCTCCAACTCTAAATTGAGAATATGGTGCGTATGCTTTTTTACGAATTTCGACAGCCTGTTGCATTAAATTTTGAATTTCTTCTGAGAGTTCTTCTATGTTGTCGTATACATTAAAGGATGATGTAATGCTAATTTCTTTCATTGTTTTTAAGGGAAAAAAAATCCAAATTTCTAAAAGATCAGAAATTTGGATTGTTATATGTTTTTTTTATTTGGTCTTTTTAATATTCTTCATATTTGTCGCCAAAGTTAAACGTTAAAGAAAAACGAAGGGTATTTTCTAACGGATTTTTAACTTTTGAAGTTGAGAATAAATAAGAAACGTCAACTTTTACGATGTTGTATTTGAATCCAGCTCCTAAAGAAAAGAATTGTCTTGCTCCTTTTTGAGGGCTTTCGTGGAAATATCCTGCTCTAAAAGAGAAAGCATCCTGATACGTATATTCTCCGGCTAAGCTATAAGTTACTTCTTTTAATTCTTCACTAAATCCTCCCGGAGCATCTGTAAATGATTTGAAAGCTCCTTCAACCCAACCAATATCGTTGTATTTGTTGTAGCTAATAGTAGTAGCTTCTTCTTGAGTAATATCTTCTGGATCTGTAAAATCACCATCTCCATTTACATCTACTGGTGTTCCTATTCCCGGAGGTGTTGGAACTAATAATTTTGTAAATTCAAGACTTACACCAATTTTGTTATAGTCGTCTAGAATAAAGTCAAAACCTCCACCTACTCGTAAATTGGCAGGTAAAAAGTTAGCGCTTAAATCATCATTATCGTAACTAATTTTTGGACCTAAATTCTGAATGTTAAAACCACCTCTCCATCTTCCGTTGAAGTCGCTGTACGCAATTTCTTCAGATTGGTAGAATCCGGCAACATCAATAGCAAATGATTTGGCTGCGGTTGCGTCCACATCTTCTGAGGCTACTTTTAAGTTAGAACGAATATATCTTGCTGCAACAGCCATAGAGAAAGTTTCGCTAAGTTTTAATGAATAAGATCCGTCTAAGGCAAATTCATTAGGAGAAACAACTCTTGTTGCTTCGTTAGGATCTCCCGTTGTTCTAAGTTCAATATCCCCAAAACCAAAATAGCGGAAACTTCCTGCGAAAGCACTTCGTTCGTTTATTTTGTTATAATAAGTCAATTGACCAAGAGAAATGTCATTGGCTAAATCCGTTAAATACGGAGTATAACTGATAGAAAGACCTTGTTTGTCTATTGAAAATGCATATTTGGCAGGGTTCCATTGTTGAGAGAAAACGTCGGCTGAAGTTGCGACACCCTGATCGGCTAAACCTGCAGCTCTCGCATCAGCTGCTACTAATAAAAACGGAACTCCGGTTGTAATTGGTCGCTCAATATCTTGAGCTTTTGCGAAAGAAATAACTAGTAAACAAATTAATAAAAGTGATAATTTTTTCATTTTTGGGACTAATGGTATTTATGTTGCAAATATATATAGTTATTATAAGATGACAAGCTTTTCGTATTTTTCTGCTTTTTTATTTGTTAAATTTGATTTAACAGTAAGTTTATAAATATAAACTCCTTTACCAATCCGGTCTCCAAAATCGTCTCTTCCGTCCCATGTTATTTCTCTTGAAAGAAATCCTTCGGTTGTAATGATTTGATTTTTAGTCCATACCACTTTTCCTGTAATCGTCATAACTTGAACCTGAACTTCTAAGGGTTCGTAAGGTCTGTTATGTGAAAACCAAAATTGCGTATACGTTGAAAACGGATTTGGATAGTTAAGAACGTGGGTTAAAGATAGTGATTCATCTCCAACAACAATAAATTGTATTTCACTTGTTACAGGATTGTTATAAACATCCCATGCTGTAAAGCTAATGGTGTGTAATCCAGGCTTTAAATTTCTTAGCGGAAATCGTAAATTTCCATTTGTGTAATCGTCCAATTTTGTCTGATAATAATCATTCAAAATGTACTGATTACTTACGTCTCCATCTAATATAGCAACGATATCATGCCCAATTCCGCTTGCTGTATTAATTCCGTTTTCGTCCTCAAGAAAGGCTAAAAGAAAAGGAGATTCATTTGTAATGCCACCCGAAACAAATGTTTCATCGTTCATATATAACTTCACTTTTGGACTTATATTGTCCTGTGGTGCATTTTCGTTTATACCGCCTATTTTTATTGTGGTGTTAAAGCCGGATTGGTTTTCTAAAGTTTGATTTTTCTTCGAATAAAAACTAATTCGGCCATAATCAACAGGAATACGAATATCCCTTGGTACAACAAAGCTAAACTCAAACTGGCCGTTGGTTACAGAGGCGTTTCCTCTAAAGATTGTTTCTCCCAAGGTTTTAAATGACATTGCAGGGCTATATCCATCATTATTTAGTGTAGTAGCAGTAATTAATTTGTCAAAAATTGCAGTTGCCAGTTCACCATTATAATTGCTTAAAAGAGTATTGTTTTCATCGGTAATCTCGCCTGAAATTTTAATTTTTGAAAGGGATTTTAGATCAGGAATTGCCTGAGAAATAACAACATCGTTTATTTTTGTTAAATTAATTCTTGGTTTTGGAATCGCAAGCATCAATGCAGGATCTCCAATATAAAAAATAACATTACTGGATGAACTTGGATTTTCGTTTTTTGAAATTCGAAGTGCTTCAGCAATCGTTGTGTATTGATTTGAGCCGTAAGAAAGAAGATTTTTACTTAGATTATCATTGAAATTTTCAGCATTAAACTGACCAATGGCGCGAATTGTTGTAAGCATCGATATGGCGCCTCCTTTTGGATTCCAAAAAGTATATTCACCGGCAGTTGGTCTTGTTGGGTCATCAAAGCGGGAAAACTCACACGTAATTGTAATGAATAACGGGTATTTGAATTGATTGTTTAAATTTTGTCCATCTGATTTTTCCCAAATTCTTTCGCTGGCTAGGCCATCTTCTCCTCCGTGTCCTAGATAATTAAAGACAAGAGCTCCTTTTTCAAAAGCATCAAAAAAGTCGCTTCTGGCTTTTGGATATCGGGAACCACCGGCTGAAGCTTCTTGTGTATAGGAGTCTAAGATTATTTTATCAATATTGAAAAATGGTTTTTGTGTTGCAATAACATCGGCAAGGGCATTTTGTCGCGATTGTAAAGAAGCGTCAGAACTTTGATCGGAATCATCACTAACCAGAACAAAATTATTTCTCCAGTTTCCGTACGATTTAATGTCGTGGTATTCCAGAACTTTATTGACCATTTCTGCGGCTTGTGCATTGTTGGAAACCAGCATTCTGCCAACGGCAATGTCAATTCCGCCAAAAAAAGAAATTATATTTCCTTCATCCGGATCCATAAGCCCATAAAAATCATCAGAAGCGAATGAAGATTCTCCAATAGTATTACTAATTAAGGAATGATATATAGGTACAATATTAGTGTTGTTTGAAATTCGGTCTTTATAATCAAATGAAGCATCACCAAATAAATTTACATACTTAATACGTTTGTCGGTTGAAGAAGCATTTTGGTAGATATATTTGATACAATTTCTGATAGCTGAAATATCCTGTTTTCCCGAAGCAAATTCCTGGTAAATACTTTCTAACGTAATTACTTTTACATTTAAAGCGGAATGACTGCGATGAAAAGCGGCTAGTTTTTCGGCCTGTGAGATTAACGATTTTGGTGTAACAATTACATAATCGATATCCTGAAAAGTATTTTGAGCGTTTTTGAAAAGTGTTCCTTTTAAGTTTTGATTGGTAACTTTTGACTGGCTTTCTTTTAAAGGTGTAAAGTAATCTGTAGCATCAATGGCAATATATTTCCTAATTTCCCCTAATGCTGCTTTAAAACTAAAAGCTGCCTGATTTGTATTTTCGAATTTTGATACATTATATATATCGGTAACATCCCAGATTTGAGAGATTGCAGTTGCATTGCCAATCGTGTAATTTACAATTCCTGGAGTTGATGCCGCCAAGTCATATTGAAATTTGAATTGTTTCCCGATGCCAAGTAGTTTTCTTTTAGCAATTAAATTAATGTAATCCAGATACCCTTTTGATCCCGGAACACCGTTATTATTATAGGTTAGTTTTATTTTTACACTTTCAGATCCGGTAAATGTTGCATTTGTAGGTAGTTTTCCGGTGTAAAATTTAACATCGGAGCTTGAAACTAAAGCGTTAAAATTAATAGTTCCGATATTTTGTCCGTTTGCGCTTACGGCAAATGAAGTAGGGGTAAATGCGGCTGAAGCTGCAGTAACCGCTATTTTTATTGGTACAGAAGTATCCAGATTTTGAAATGTAAAAGCAAAATCCTGATCCTGATTGATGTCAAATGATTCTCCAAACCACTGGCGTCCCAAATGTGCAATGTTGGTTTGGTCGATTTCATGGTATTGATAGTCATCAAACGTGTTTAGTTCCAGTGTGCTGTTACCGGATGGCTGAATCAGGTTTTGAATTCTTTTTCCGTCACTACCTGCATTAGTAATATAATAATAGGATTTTGTGTCAAATAAATTAAGATTGGTTTGGCTTTCTGTGTTCCAGTTTTCAACGCCTTCGGCATAGAAAAGAATATAATCTTCATTGTTGAAAACGCCATCATTTTCTCCAATAATCTGGATTGCATTTTCTGCCAGATCGTCTGGGTAATAAGTATTGTTTGCTAAAGGAAGCATTCTTCCACCATTTCCATATATTTTAATTCTTCTAGGGTCTGTTTTTGAAGGGTCAAATCCTAAACTTTGCAGAAAAGATCTGGAAATTTTATATACGCCGGATTTTTCTACATAGAAGCGATACCAGTCGCCTGAGACTAAAACGGAGTTGGATACTGCACTTGATTTTTGAGTAGAAAAAGCGTTACTGTTTTTTGATGTAGTATTGTTTGAAGAATAGGAAAAAGAACGAATTCTTTTGAAGTCATTTCCGTCTTTAATAATGGGAGAAAGTGATATGAAAATTTGTTTCTTGTCTCTCGACGTGGCGATTTTTAACGTTTCATTTGGTTTTTCGGGGATATTTTCGACTGCTAAATCACCAAGATCGTTAATGGAAATTGCTTCATAATTTACATTGGAAATCTGAACGGACGAGTTGGTTGAGTAGTTCGATTCGCTGACGTTTAATAATAATGTTATGCTTTTTTTAGTAATATCATACCGAAAACTGTTGCCTGAAAAGTAAGGAATGGTGGTTTTTAAATCACCGTAAGTCATTTCTTTTTTACTTTGCCAATCTATCGTTAAGCTCCCGTTTAACTGAGAAAACGAAAGAAATGGGATCAGAAAAAAACTTAATATTAAGGTTTGTTTCATTGGTAATGAAAATGAAATTATTTAAGAAATATTTTAGTAAGTAAAAATATAGTATTTCATGTTATAGTAAATAATAAAAAGTATATTTTTGCGTTCGTAACTATAGGTTATTTTCTGGTAAAAAACAGCTAAATAAAATTATTAGAACGGATGTTGCTAATTAAATGTTAATTATTATATTGCAACACCTAAATTTATCACCTAAGAATGAGTATGAAAGTAAACAAAATTGTAGCCTTGCAATTAATGATGTCAATGGTATTGATGTTGGGCACGGCTAGTTGTAGCAAAAAATCGAGTTCCACTCACGCTTCTCGAGCGACTGGTTGGGATGTAGATAGTCAGAATGGAACTGCTGCTAGAAATGCAGGAAAAAAACAACAGGCTGGTCCTGGTTTAGTTTTTGTTGAAGGAGGTACATTTACAATGGGTAAAGTACAGGATGATGTTATGCACGATTGGAATAACACACCAACCCAACAACACGTTCAGTCATTCTATATGGATGAAACCGAAGTTACCAATGGTATGTACTTAGAATACCTGGAGTGGTTGAAAAAAGTTTTCCCTCCAACAGAAGAAAATTACAAAAACATTTACGAAGGAGCATCACCAGATACTTTAGTTTGGAGAAATCGTTTAGGTTATAACGAAACGATGACTAACAACTATTTAAGACATCCTTCTTACGCAAACTACCCAGTAGTTGGTGTAAATTGGATTCAGGCTGTTGAATTTAGTAAATGGAGAACAGACCGTGTTAACGAAGCTGTTTTAGAAAAAGACGGATACATTAAAAAAGGTGCTAAAACTGCAGACGTAAGTGCAGAAAGCTTATTTAATACTGAAGCTTACCTGGCTTCTCCATCTACTTCTTATGGAGGTAATGAAGAAATTGTATTGAAGAAAAACCCAAACGGAAGAAGACCTAAAGCAGGAAAAGATGGTGTAGTTCCAGATGAGAAAAATGTGTACGCACAACGTTCTTCAGGAGTTATTTTACCAGAATACAGACTTCCTACTGAAGCTGAGTGGGAGTATGCTGCTGCTGCTGATGTTGGACAAAGAGAATACAACATCTACAAGGGACAAAAGAAATATCCTTGGTCTGGAGATTATACTCGTTCATCAAAACGTAAAAACAAAGGAGATCAATTGGCTAACTTTAAACAAGGAAACGGTGATTACGGTGGAATTGCAGGTTGGTCTGATGATGGAGCAGATATCACAAACTCTGTAAAAAGCTACGCACCAAACGATTTCGGATTATACGATATGGCTGGTAACGTTGCAGAATGGGTTGCCGATGTTTACAGACCTATTATTGATAACGAAGCAAATGATTTTAACTACTACAGAGGAAATCAATACGCTAAAAATAAAATTGGTAAAGACGGTAAAATTGAAATCGTTTCTACTGCAAATATTAAATATGATACTTTAAGTAACGGTAAAGTGATTGCAAGAAACCTTCCAGGTGAAATTGCTCAGGTTCCTGTTGATGAACAAGAAACATATTTAAGACAAAACTTTAGCCAAAGTGACAATATCAACTACAGAGATGGTGATAAACAATCTTCTAGATATTTTGACTTCGGAGATTCAGAGTCAGGTCCAAAAGCAGATCAGGCAATGTACAATTCTCCTAAACATAATGTTACAACTGACAGTTTAGGAAAAATGATCAGAAAATATGATAACTCTAGTAAGCGTACAACTTTGATCGATGATAAAGTAAGAGTTTACAAAGGAGGTTCTTGGAGAGACAGAGCATATTGGTTAGATCCGGCTCAAAGAAGATATTTCCCTCAGGATATGGCAACTGATTACATTGGTTTCAGATGTGCAATGTCTAGAGTAGGTTCTAAAGCTGAAAAAAGAAAATCACCAAGGAACTAAGACTTAGAAATTCTAATAAAAAAAATTCCAAATTCCAAAAGCTGAATATTCAGTATGGAATTTGGAATTTTTTTATTGTTTTTTTTCTACTTTTATCACCTATAAAAAATTATATAAATGAGTATTCAGGACATTCATAGTTTATTTTTGCAATGTAGTTCACTTTCAATTGATACCAGAAAAATTGAAAAAGGATCAATGTTTTTTGCTATTAAAGGTGAAAATTTTGATGCCAATACTTTTGCTGAAGAAGCCTTGAAATTAGGTGCTTTGTTTGTTGTCATCGATAACGAATCGTATTGGATTGATGAAAGAACTATTTTGGTTAAAAACAGCTTGGAAACATTGCAGGAACTTGCAAAATTTCACCGCCAATATCTAAAGTTGCCTATAGTCGCATTGACAGGCAGTAATGGGAAAACGACCACTAAAGAACTTATAAATGTTGTTTTGTCTAAAAAGTACAAAACCAAAGCCACCGTTGGTAATCTAAACAATCATATCGGCGTTCCGCTTACGTTGCTTTCTTTTACTAAGGAAACTGAAATTGGAATTGTAGAAATGGGAGCAAATCATAAAAAAGAAATTGAATTTTTATGCGAAATTGCTCAGCCTGATTTTGGATATATCACCAACTTTGGAAAAGCGCATCTTGAGGGTTTTGGAGGCGTTCAGGGGGTTATTGAAGGAAAAAGTGAAATGTATCAGTATCTTGCAAAAAATGACAAAGTGGTCTTTGTTAATTTGGAAGATCCTATTCAGGTAGAGAAGTCAAACGGAATTGAAAAGTTTACTTTTGGAGTTAGTAATGCTTCGGCTGATCTTAGTATTAAAAGTATTGAGGCTAATCCTTTTGTGGTTATTGACTATAATAGTTTTGTTATCAAATCTCATTTGATAGGGCTTTACAATGCAAATAATATCAATGCGGCAGTTTCTATAGGTAAGTATTTTAAAGTTGATGACGAAGCTATAAAAGAGGCAATAGAAAACTATATTCCAGCAAATAACAGATCTCAATTATTAAATAAAGGATCTAATCAGATTATACTAGATGCTTATAATGCTAACCCAAGTAGTATGGCTGTAGCTATCACTAATTTTCTTCAGTTAGACAACAAGAATAAAGTAATGATTTTAGGTGATATGTTTGAGTTGGGAGAAGAAAGCCACCAAGAGCATAAAGCAATAGTAGATTCTTTATCAAATCAGGAAGTATCTGTTTGTTATTTAATCGGAAAAGATTTTTATAATAATAAAATTGAAAAGAGTAACATTCAGTTTTTTGAAACCTTTGAAGCTTTTTCAGACTATCTTAAAACAATTCATTTTAATAATAATACCATTTTAATAAAAGGATCGAGAGGAATGGCTTTGGAACGAACGTTAGAATTTATTTCATAAAAAAATGCCATTCGACAAACCGAATGGCATTTTTTCTTTTAAATACTCATTAAGAAACCAATCAGGTTTTCTTTTTTATTAAGCCCCAGCTTCTTTCTTAATCGGTATCGGGCTAATTCAACTCCTCCGGTCGAAATATTCATGATTTCTGCAATCTCTTTCGTAGACATATTCATTAATAAATAAGTCGATAAATCAAGCTCACGTGGCGAAATAGTTGGATACTTTTCTTTTAAACGTTTTAAGAATTCAAAATGGACGTTTTTAATGTGCTTTTCAAGATCTTTCCAGCTTTTGTCTGTATTGACTTCTTTTACGATGCTTTTGTGTAATTTGTTAAATTCAAATTTTGTTGAGTCATCAAGAATGTTGGTATCAATATCTTTAAGTTTTGTGATGATTCCGTTTAGAACTTTGTTTTTCTTTACAACCTGCAAAGAGTTATTTACCAATTCTTTGTCTTTTGAAAGAATTTTTATTTGAAGTTTGTCACTTTTTAGTTTTTCAATCTCTTTTTCCAGTTCATGCTGCTCGTGTCTTATTTTAGATTCTTTTTCAAGATATAATCTGCGTTGCTCGATGGTTTCGTAGTATTTGTTTTTTCTGATTTTTAATTTAATTCGGTTTGATATCACATAAACTCCCGTGATAACCAAAATGAAATAAAACAGATAAGCAATAAAGTGTCTGTACCAGGGCGGCGAAATTGTAAATTGAATTCGATTAATATCAGATTCAATCCCATAACTATTTCGGGATTTCAAATTCATTGTATAAGTACCTTCTCTCAGGTTGGTGTACTCTTTTATAGAAATTGTAGACCAGTTTCTCCAATTATCATCAAAAGGTTCCAGTTTATAAGAGTACATTACATTTTCCTGATTTTCATACGTAGGAGACGAAAAAGTAAATTTGACATGATTTGAACTATATGGAATTGTGTATGCTTTTTGATTTTCAGCAAGATTTCCAGTTAGAATTGTGTCGCCCGGAAAGGAGAAACTGGCAATAAAAACTTTAGGTTTCGTAATAAAAGTACTTGGAATCTTAGAGTCATAATGTGTAAGACCATCGGTTAATCCGATAAAAATGTTTTTAGGGTCAATAGTATTTACCGAGATGTAATTGTTTACCAGATTTCCGGTAAGGTTAGAAAATGGCGCTTGCTTTTTAGTATAAGAACCGTTTTTGTTTTTTATTAAAACACCAAGAGATTCATTAAAAGCATACCATAAGTTTCCTTCAGAGTCTTCTATTAATGTATTTATAGTTGGAATAGTAGTAAATAATTTGCTTATTTTTTTGTCCTCAAAAAAGGTTTCCTGTTCTTTTGAAAATCTAAAAAAATGATTGTTGGTCTGGAAATAAACCTTATTGTTTATGTTTTGCAAGCTACCAATTCCCTTATATAAAGGAGTAATAGATTTGTGTTTCTGAATCTGATCAAATCTTTTTAAATCTTCAGACAATTTCATTTGATAAAGACTTTGGTCTTTTTTTAACCACAGGTAATTCTCGTCTAATTCTATTGAAAATGTATTTGTCGTTTCGTCAAATCCCTGAACCTGATTGGCAAAATCATAACCGTCTGCTGATTTTTTAAAAACACTAAAACCATTATAACTTTCACCAATAATATAACCTTCGTAATTCGGAATGCTTTTAAATCCAAAATAACCTTTTTTGTCTAATATTTTAGAGACTCTGTTTTGATTAATTACAAGTGCGCCACTATTACTGGCGCAGATTAATACATCGTTTATAACCTGAATGTTCCAGGCTTGCGAAATCGTTCCTTCAACTCTTATAAAGGGACTGTCTTTAAATGATTCTGTCCAGGAATGGTAAAATAATCCCTGATTGGTTGCGACATAAAGGTTGCTTTTATAAGTTGTCGAGGCATAAGCAGTTCCTATATTATAACTGTAATCAAAATAAGAAAAAGGAGAGTTTTCGTTTATAAAAGTAATACCGTTATCAAGACCTAACCAAACGTTGTTTTTATTATCAACAAAAGAAGTTAGGATTGTATTATTCTGAAGCCCTTTTTGGCGATTAAGATGCTGAATTATTTTTCCATTTAAATCGCAAATAATGACCCCGTCCAAAACCGAGTTCAATACAATAAATCTTCCTTTTATTAAGGAACCGCCCAAAGAGGTGTTTTTCTTTATAAAGGTATTCGCTTCTGTTTCCCATGGAGCTACCGTTTTGCCATCAGAAATAAAAAGACCTTTTTCTAAAGTGGCTAAAAGCATTTTATTATTTGGCAGCGGAAATACAGACCAAATCTCTTTATCATTAAATACAGTTGTTCCTTTTATTGGAGTTAAGCGGCCATTTTTATATTCTAAAATCCCTAAAGATTTATCCTGAAAGAAAAGACGATTGTTTACAAGGAATGAAAACTGAAATTTTTTGGGAGCATTTATTAAAGTAAGTTTATTATTTCTGAGGATAAATGCTTTTGTGAAAGACTGGAAAATAACTTCTCCTTTATATATGTGTATTCTCCAGATTAGGTTAATATTCTGTTTGTCTTTTTTGCTTAGGGATTTGGAAAGTGAATAATATTTTAAGGTTCCATTCTCACTACTCTTAAAATATCCAAACTCATTATTTCCGCCAACGAATATTTTTCCTGCGGAGTCAATTTTTAAACTTCTGATTTCTGTTTTGGTTGGAAGGGAGTATTTGTACCAGCTTGAGCCATCAAATTGTATTAAACCACTATTGTTGGCAAAGTACATATTGCCTTTTTTATCCTGATCGATACTCCAGTTTTGAGTGCCTCCCTTGTATTCGGACCTTTTATAGTTCTTTATGGCAGGTAATCCAATGTCTTTCACCTGCCCGATAATATTGTTTTGTAAGAAAAAAACTGCTATTATTGTTAAAGTAGTATTTATGAATTTCATAAAAATTAGAATGTATTTTTATTAGAAATGTTTTAAAAAGCGATTTGTTTTTTGATTTATTATTTACAATGATCTGATTTCGTGGAGTTATTTTGAAAATACATCGAAATAGTAATTATTTTATAAATGTAGTGTTTATTTTTTTACTTAACATTTTTATAACAATAAAATATTTTTTATAAATAATTGATTTTTAATTAATTGAAAATATTTTGATGTGTTTTTGTAGCGTAATAAAATATGGTTTGATGTGTTTTTGTAAGGAATTTTTATTGTTGATAGTTAAATTAAACTTTATTATTGCATCAAATTACTAATTAATTAACCAAAATTTTTAGAAAAATGAAATTAACAAAATTACTTATTTTTTGTATTTCGTCTCTTCTGTTTTCAGTTGTTGCAATGGCGCAGGATGCTACTGTAACTGGAACCATAAATGATGAAAGTGGATTGCCCGTCCCGGGAGCAACAATTTCTGTTAAAGGCACTAATAAAGCTACTGCTTCAGACTTTGATGGGAAGTTTCAAATTGCTGTTCCTTCTAATGGAACTTTGACAGTGACTTTTGTTGGCTACGAAACTACAACGGTGGCAGTCAACGGTAAAACTAAGCTGGATGTTAAATTACGTCCGGAATCTCAAAACTTAAATGAAGTTGTAGTAGTAGGATATGGTACTCAAAAGAAAAGTGTTGTAACAGGCGCAATCTCAAGTGTAAAGGCAAAAGATTTGGAGAGTTTGCCAATTACGAGAGTTGAGCAGGCTTTACAAGGTAGAGTTTCTGGGGTTTCAATCGCTGCAAATGCGGGTCAGCCAGGATCTGCATCTACAATTCGTATTCGTGGTTTTACTACTTTAAATAATAATGATCCTTTATGGGTTGTTGATGGTGTTGTAGTAGACAATGGAGGAATTGGATACTTAAATCAATCTGATATCGAGTCTATCGAGGTATTAAAAGATGGTGCTTCAGGTGCTATTTATGGTTCTCGTGCTGCTGCCGGAGTTGTTTTAGTAACAACTAAAAAAGGTAAAGCAGGAAAAATTTCTGTAAACTATACAGGATATGCAGGTACATCTCAAGCAGCAAAAAAATTAGATTTATTGGGTGCTTCAGACTATGTTACGATATTAAACGAAGCATATAAAAATGGTGGTAATGCAGGTGAAAAATTCCCAACTAAAGATGGTGCAGGAAATCCTATAAACTATGGTAAGGGAACTAACTGGCAAGATGCTATTTTTAATAATCATGCAGAACGTTATTCTCATGAATTAAGTTTTAGCGGTGGTAATGATGTATCTACTTTCTACATGTCTTTTGGTATTACAGATCAGGAAGGTATTATTACAACTGATATTTCTAATTATACAAGAAAAAATATTCGTTTGAACTCTAATCATAAAATTGGTAAATACATCAAAATTGGTCAGACTTTAGGATATTCTAATGAGAAAACTATTGGTATTGGTAACGTAAATGATGAGTTTGGAGGTCCTTTGGCATCTGCAATCAACTTAGATCCATTGACTCCTATTATCGAAACGGATCCTTCTAAAACTGGAGCTGGTTCAATCTATGCTAATCCAAATACATTAAAAGATGCAAATGGAAACTACTATGGTATTTCTACTGTTGTAACTCAGGAAAACACAAATCCATTAGCGTATACTCAAACCAGATTAGGAAATAATGATTTTGCTGACAATTTTGTGGGTAACATTTTTATTGAAGCAGAATTATTACCAGGTTTAAAATTTAGATCTACAGCTGGTGCAAAATTAGCTTACTATGGTTCTGACAACTTTACTCCGGTTTACTTCTTAAACGGAGCTACAAAAAGAGATAAAAATGAATTGTTCAGATCATACAAAAAATCATTTAGCTGGAACTGGGAGAATACTTTAAACTATACTAAAAAGTTTGGAGATCATAATTTCAGTGCTTTAATAGGAAAAGGAACTTATGTAGACAACATTACATCTGGAAATGATGCAACTTACCAAGGTATTCCTGCAACAAATCACTCTGAGGCTTCTTTCAACGTTGATATTCCTTTAGCAGATAAATTTGTTAATGCTTACAATTCACAAGCTGTTGAGCACAGAGTTGAATCTTTATTTGCAAGATTAAACTACGATTACAAAGAGAAATATATTTTTACAGGTATTATTCGTCGTGATGGTTCTACAAGATTTGGACCTAATAACAAATACGGAACTTTTCCTTCTATGTCTCTTGGATGGGTACCTTCTAAAGAAGGATTCTGGAAAGAAAATGATGTGGTAAACACATTAAAAATTAGAGGAGGTTATGGTGTAACAGGAAATGACTCATCTCCGGATTTCTTATACCTTTCTACAATTGGTAACAAAAGAAACTATACAATTGGAGGAACTCCAGTTCCAGGACAAAGTCCAAACGGAATTGCTAATCCTGATTTGAAATGGGAAGAAACAAAACAAGTTAACATAGGTTTTGAAAGTATGCTTTTTCATGATTTCAACTTTAGCATTGACTTATTCAACAAAAAAACAAGCGGTATCTTAATGAAAGTGCCAATTCCTGGATTTGTTGGAGCAAGTGGTGATACTTATGCCAACTTAGCTGATATGCAAAATAAAGGGGTTGATATCGAATTAGGTTACAAAAAGAGATTTGGTGCATTGAACCTTTCTGTAAACGGAAACTTCTCTTACATCAAAAACGAAGTTACTTATATTGATAAAGGAGTTAATTTCTTAGCAGGTGATGAAACAGTACAGTCTACTTCTTACGAAATCAACAGAACTCAGGTAGGTGAGGCTTATAACTCATTCTACGGATTTAAAACAAACGGGGTTTTCCAAACAATTGAAGAAGTTGCTGCCTACAAAAATGCGGCAGGAAAAGTGATTCAGCCAGATGCTAAACCAGGAGATTTCCGTTGGCAGGATCTTAACGGAGATGGTCAAATCGATGGTAACGATAGAGATTTCTTAGGAACATCACTACCTAAATTTACTTATGGATTTACTTTAAACATGGATTACAAAGGTTTTGACTTATTAGTTTTTGGACAAGGAGCAGGTGGAAACATGATTTACCAAGGTTTAAGAAGACTTGATATTACAAATGCAAACTATCAAACAGACGTTTTAGGACGTTGGACAGGACCAGGATCTACAAATACTTATCCTAGAGTTACTACAGATGACAAGAATAAAAACTTTACTAATCCATCAGATTTCAACTTAGAGAAAGGTGATTTCTTCAGATTCAAAACAATTCAACTTGGATATTCATTTCCACAAGAATGGATAAACAGTATTTCATTGACAAAAGTGAGACTTTATTTAACTGGAGAAAACTTATTTACAATTACTAAGTATACTGGTTTTGATCCTGAAATTGGAGGACAGACTGCTGCTGGAATGAACAATGTACAAGGTGTTGACAGAGGTTTTTATCCTCAGGCAAAATCGTACATGTTAGGAGTTAATTTGCAATTTTAATTAAAAAATAAAATATTATGAAACTTATAAGTTTTAAACAATCATTTGTCGCATTTGGAGTGTTATTGGCACTTGGATCGTGCGATACCGATGAAAAGCTGGAAGTAAAAGGTGATGGTGTTGTACTTGAAAATAATTTTTACAGAAACGAAACAGAAGCTTATTCTGGATTAGTAGCTGCTTATGATAAATTAGGAAAACATGCCGGAGCAATGGAAAATGCACCGTTATTATTCTTAAACTCTGCATCAGATGATTTCTATGCAGGAGGTGGAGGAGCAGGTGACCAGCCAGGACTTCAGGTAGCGTCAAACTACTCTATAACTCCAACTAACATTCCGCCAAATATTTGGGCAGATTATTTTAAAGGAGTTGCGAGATGTAATATTATGATCGCAAAACTTCCTGGAGTTACAATGGACGAAGCTAAAAAAGCAAGATTCACAGCAGAAGTTAAAGCATTACGTGCTTATTACTATTTAGACCTTGTGAGAATGTTTAAAAATGTTCCGTTAATATTAGCCCCTGTAGTTCAGAGCGAAATAGCTTCAATCGTACAGGCTAAACCAGAAGAAGTTTATGCACAAATTGAAAAAGATTTAACAGAAGCAATTCCAAATTTGCCAATGACATTAGTTCCTACAGAATTAGGAAGATTGACAAAAGGAGCTGCAACAGCACTTTTAGGAAAAGCCTATTTGTCTGATAACAAAAAACCGGAAGCTGCTGCAGAATTTGCAAAAGTAAATGGTGCAACTCCGGGTGGAACTAGTAGTTATGGATATAAATTGATGGATAATTTTTCTCAATTATGGGATCATTTACATGAATTTAACTCAGAATCAATTCTTGAAATCAGTTATTCAGATAAATCAAATGCTGATTGGGGTAATTTTGAAAGAGGTGATGACGAAGGTAACGTAGCGGCTCAGTTAATGGGTATTAGAGATTACTCTAGAAAACCTTTAGGAGTTGATGCACTTTTACCTGATTACATCAACGGATGGGGATTCATGGTTGTTACAAAAGAATTGGAACTTGCCCTAAAAGGAGATCCTCGTTATGATTACACTATTTTTGATGCAGCTGCTGCTAGAGGTGTTGATAATAAAGATCCAAACGGACTTATAACTTACACAGACAGTTATCAGGAAACAGGATTCCATTTTATTAAATATGCACCAGTTAATGCTGATATTAAAGCATCAAATCCTTTCCTGAATTTTGGTATCAATACTTATGTAATTCGTTTAGCTGATACTTATTTATTAGAAGCAGAAGCTTTAGGAGGAACAGGAGCAAGAGCTCAGGCACTTCTTGACGCAGTTAGAAAAAGAGTTGGGTTAGATCCTGTACCAGTATCTCTTGCAGCAATTCAGGAAGAAAGAAGATTAGAACTTGCAGGAGAAGGACACCGTTGGTTTGACTTAATCAGAACAGGTGATGCTGCAGCTAAACTTGCTTTCAAAGGATTTAAAGCAAATAAAAATGAAGCTTTCCCAATTCCTTACAGTGAATTCAACAATACAAAAATGATCCAGAATACTGGATATTAATAATCTTCAAAAAACAATATAGAGTATTGATATAAAAGACTGAGATGCAAATCTCAGTCTTAAAAAGATACTAAATGTATGTTTAAGTTTAAGTTAAGTTTGGTTGCCAGAATAGCCCATATTCTCTTTGATTATGGGCTATTTTTAAAATCAGATAGTGCAAGTAAGTTTTAATTATTAAAACATATACAATGAAAAAAAATGGCTTTATTATTACTTGTCTATGTTTTTCCTTAGCTGCATTTTCACAGCAGAAAAGTCAAAAACAACAACAGGGATTTACAACAAACAACAAAAAAATCACAGTGTATACCACTGCCGATAATACAAAATTAAGGTTAACCCCTACAGATAATTTATCATTTACAGCATCAAAACAACCCGTTGAAACCGAAATATCCGTTTTTGTTGAGCCATTAAAAAGATTCCAGACCTTTATGGGAATTGGAGGAGCTATTACCGACGCAAGTGCCGAGATTTTTGCTAAACTTTCAAAAGAAAAACAAACAGAATTTTTAAATGCTTATTATGACACTCAAAAAGGAATAGGTTATTCAATATTAAGAACTACAATTCAGAGTTCAGATTTTAGTAGTGCAAGTTATTCGTATATAGAAGAAGGCGATAAGGATTTAAAAACATTTTCAATTGAACACGACAGACAATATCGCATTCCGTTAATAAAACAGGCAATCAAAACAGCCGGAGGAAAATTACCCACTTATGCAACGCCATGGTCGCCAAATGCTTTCATGAAAAGCAATAAAAGCGTACTGAAAGGCGGTAAATTACTTCCTGAATTTTTTCAGTCATGGGCCAATTTTTATGCAAAATTCATCAAGGCTTATGAAAAAGAAGGAATTCCAATTTGGGGAACTTCGGTACAAAATGAGCCAATGGCAACACAAACATGGGAATCTTGTTTGTATACTGCCGAAGAAGAAAGAGATTTTCTGAAAAATTACTTAGGCCCAACGCTTAAAAAAGAAGGTTTAGAAAGAATTAAAATCATTGCCTGGGATCACAATCGTGATTTAATGGTACAAAGAGCAAATGTAATTTTCTCAGATCCTGAAGCATCAAAGTACGTTTGGGGAATGGGTTTTCACTGGTACGAAACCTGGACTGGTGCACAACCAATGTTTGATAATGTTGCCAGAGTTCATGAAGCGTACCCAGATAAAAAACTAATGTTTACAGAAGGATGTGTAGAAAAATTTGATGCTGCCAAATATCAATTTTGGGCAAATGCCGAAAGATACGGAACATCAATGATCCATGATTTTAATAACGGAACTGTGGCCTGGACAGATTGGAATATTCTTTTAGACCAATTTGGAGGACCAAATCACGTTGGTAATTTTTGCTTTGCCCCAATCCATGCAGATACTACAAACGGTGAATTAATATATACACCATCTTATTATTATATTGGTCATTTCTCAAAATTCATTCGTCCAAATGCAGTTCGTGTAAGTACTGCCGTAAGCAGGAGTTACTTAGAAAGTACTTCATTTTTAAATACAGACGGAAAAATGACAACCGTAGTAATGAATCATACCGATAATGAAATTACCTATAATTTGATCATTGCAACAGAAAAGACAGTCGTAAAAATACCGGCGCACGCAATCCAGACCTTAGTTTATTAATTATTTTATTAGTACTTAAGGGCTATTTAGGTAGCCCTTAATTTTTTTAATAGTATTGAAAGAGACATGAAATCAACCTATAAAATTTTAATAATACCCATATTAATTCTGCAATTAAGTTGTTCTTCGTCAAAGGTTGTGGCTGATTCAGCATCCAAACCAAACCAAAAAATAAAAGTTTATACTACTGCCGAAAAAACCAACCAGAGATTATCATTATCAAATGATTTAATCGCAACAGCAACACAAACAAATTCAACCATTTCTATAACTGTAGATCCGAAAAAAACATACCAGACCTTTCTTGGAATTGGAGGCGCCATCACCGATGCAAGTGCCGAAGTTTTTGCTAAATTATCCCCGGCAAAACAACAAGAATTTCTAAACGCTTATTACAATAAAAACAAAGGAATTGGCTATACATTAGCCAGAACCAACATTCATAGCTGTGATTTCAGCAGTCAAAGTTACACCTACATTGCCGAAGGAGACAAAGAGTTAAAAACCTTCAGTATCGATCACGATAGAAAATACAGAATTCCACTCATCAAAAAAGCAATAGAAGCAGCCGGCGGGAAATTAACCTTATTTGTAAGTCCGTGGAGTCCCCCAGCTTTTATGAAAGACAATAATGATATTTTGCACGGCGGCGTTTTATTGCCAGAATTTGCTCAGTCGTGGGCAAACTACTATGCAAAATTTATTAAAGCATATGAAAAAGAAGGAATCCCAATTTGGGGATTAACCATTCAAAACGAGCCAATGGCAAGTCAAAGTTGGGAATCGTGCATTTATACTCCTGAAGCCGAAAGAGATTTTCTTAAAAACTTTCTTGGTCCAACTTTAGCAAAAGAAAATCTGGGATCTAAAAACATTATTATTTGGGATCACAATCGTGGAGACATGCTGGAAAAAAGAGCCAATCTGGTTTTCTCAGATCCTGAAGTTTCAAAATATGCTTGGGGAATTGGGTTTCACTGGTACGAAACCTGGAATGGCGGAACTCCGAAATTCGAATCGGTAGCAGAAGTTCACAAGGCATTTCCGAACAAAAATTTAATATTTACCGAAGGATGTATCGAAAGATTTGATGCTACAAAATTTCAGTTTTGGGGAAATGCAGAACGATACGGACTTAATATGATTAATGATTTTAATAACGGAACTGTTGCCTGGACAGACTGGAATATTCTTCTGGATCAAAACGGAGGACCAAACCATGTGGGTAATTTTTGCTTTGCACCCCTTCATGCCGATACTTCAAAAGACGAATTGATTTATACACCGATGTATTACTACATAGGTCATTTATCAAAATTTATCCGACCAAATGCCAAACGAATTGAAGCCAACAGCAGTGATAAAATCTTGTTGAGTACTTCATTTAAAAATACAGATGGAAAAATCATTACCGTTGTAATGAATTCATCGGACAAAGAGGTGATTTATACCCTCATAAATAATACGACCAAAACAACTATTACTATACCGGCGCATGCCATGCAAACTCTGGAATACTAGAGTTTTTAATTATGAAATTTTAATTTAAAAGTTTAAAATGAAAAGAACCAAGTTACTAGTGCTCGCTCTCTTAGTTTGTGGAGCAGCATGGAGTCAGGAAATAAAAAACAATAAAGGAACTATTGATGCCAAAGTTGCCGAATTATTGTCGAAAATGACTCTGGAAGAAAAAGTCGGACAAATGACTCAAATAACCGTAACGATATTTGAAGATCCTGCAAAACCGGGATATTTTGATCCTGCAAAATTAAAACAAGGAATTCAGGATTATCATATCGGATCTATTTTGAATGTACCAAATCCAGGTGCTCCAACCATTCAAAGATGGCAGGAAACACTAACAGCAATTTCAAACGAAGCAAATAAAACAAGACTTAAAATTCCGGTTTTATACGGAATTGATGCTATTCACGGAGCAAGTTATACAGCTGGAGCGACATTGTTTCCGCAACAAATTGGTTTAGCAGCAACATACAATACAGATTTAGTGAAACGTGGAGCCGAAATTTCAGCTTATGAAACCAGAGCATCCTCAATTCCGTGGGTTTTCTCTCCAGATCTAGATTTTCCAAGAAACCCGGCATGGTCAAGAATGTGGGAGTCATTTGGAGAAGATGCCTACTTATCTTCAAAAATGGCAGTTGCTTTAGTTGATGGATTTGAAGGAACTAGCGTAGGTTCCAAATATAGCGTGGCTTCTTGTATGAAACATTATATCGGTTACGGAAGCACATATAGCGGAAAAGACAGAACACCAAGTATTATCCCGGAAAGACTTTTAAGACAGTACGATTTAACCATTTATCAGGCGGCAATAAAAGCCGGAGCAAAAAGTGTAATGGTGAGTTCAGGTGAAATTAACGGAACTCCGGTGCACGCCAGCAAACATTTAATTACCGATATTCTTAAAAAAGAACTTGATTTTCAAGGTGTAGTCGTTACAGACTGGAAAGATATTATTTACCTGTACACAAGACATAAAGTTGCAGAATCTAAACGTGATGCCGTACGTATTGCAATTATGGCTGGAATAGACATGAGTATGGTGCCGGAAGAATTCTCTTTTTATACCGATTTAGTTGATCTGGTAAAAAAAGGAGAAGTGCCAATGTCAAGAATTGACGATGCCGTTACCAGAATTCTAAGAATGAAATATGAGTTGAATTTGTTTCAAAATTCAGTTGCCAACCTAAAAGATTATCCAAAATTCGGATCGGCAGAACATATTCAGGAAGCTTATAATACAGCTGCAGAATCAATTACTTTATTGAAAAATAATGCATCTGCTTTGCCATTAAACAAAAACGAAAAAATACTGGTTACCGGTGCAACTGCAAACAGTATGAAATACCTTAACGGAGGCTGGTCATACACTTGGCAAGGTGAAAACTCAGACACTTATGCAGCAGATAAATCAACTATTCTGGAAGCATTTCAGAACAAGTTAGGAAAAGAAAATGTACTGTATACACCAGGTGCCGATCTTGAAAAAGAAGACGATGCCGAAATTCAGAAAGCAGTAGAATTGGCTAAAACAGCGACTAAAATTGTTTTGTGTTTAGGAGAGAAAAACTACACAGAAACTCCGGGTGATATAAGTGATCTTTATATGAGTTCATCACAAATAAAATTAGCACTGGCATTATCAAAATTAGGTAAACCAATAGTTTTAGTTCTAAACGAAGGAAGACCAAGATTAATTAGCGATTTTGAAGATAAAATGTCGGCAGTTGTTCAATGTTACCTTCCGGGAAATGAAGGTGGAAGAGCTTTAGTAGATATTTTGTACGGAGATGTAAACCCAAGTGGAAGACTGCCTTACAATTATCCAAAATATCCGAACTCATTAGAAAAATACAACAGAAAATATACTGAAAGTATTTCTGAAGGAGAGCAAAACAACGACGCCAAATACGAGAAAAGTTATTCTCCTCAATTTGAATTCGGAACAGGATTATCGTATACAACATTTGCCTATTCAAACTTAAAAATTGACAAATCTGAAATTACAACTTCAGACGAAGTAAATGTGACTATTGATGTTACAAATTCAGGATCCAAAGCAGGAAAAGAAGCAGTTTTGTTGTATTTGTCAGACAATGTGGCAAGTATTACACCAGAAGTAAAAGCTTTAAAAAGATTTGACAAAATTAGTTTAGCTCCGGGCGAAACTAAAACAGTAAAATTCACCTTAAATCAAAAAGACCTTCAATTTGTAAACGAAGATTTAAAATGGATTTCTGAAAAAGGAACATTTACAGTTCAAATTGGAAATCAGAAAAAGGATTTTCTTTTAAAATAAAATCTTAAAAACTCCTGCAAGGTTCTAGAAACCTTGTGGGTGTTTTAGTTTTAGAAAGTTGATTAAGTTTAAAAAAACAGCATGAAAAAAATCATTATCACAGTACAACTCTTGTTATCTATTACCGCTTTCGGGCAGGGATTCTTGCATAGAGACGGACAGAAGATTGTTGACGGCAACGGAAATAATATTGTTTTGAGAGGTTTAGGTCTTGGCGGATGGATGGTGCAGGAAGGATATATGTTGCAAACCCAGCCTTTTGCAAGTTCACAATATCAGATTAAACAAAAAATTCAGGACGTTATTGGCGAACATGGAACAAAAGAATTTTACGCCGCTTACAAAGCAAACGGAATTACAAAACGCGATATTGATTCGTTAGCCGCCTGGGGATTTAATTCAATTCGTCTTCCAATGCATTACAATTTATATACGCCGCCAATTCAGGAAGAAAAAAATGGCGAAATCACCTGGATTGAAGAAGGTTTTACAATGACCGATAATTTACTGAAATGGTGTGCCGAAAACAAAATGTACCTGATTCTGGATTTGCATGCTGCGCCGGGCGGACAAGGAAATGATGCCGCAATTTCAGATTACGATACTACAAAACCATCGTTGTGGGAAAGCGACGCCAATCAGAAAAAAATGATTGCTTTATGGAAAAAACTGGCCTCCCGATACAGAGATAATCCGTGGATTGGTGCTTATGATATTATCAATGAACCCAACTGGAATTTTACCGGAACCAATAAAAATGGCTGCGATGAAAACTCAAACGGACCTTTAAGAGATTTAATGGTTGCTGTTACAAAAGCAATTAGAGAAGTAGACCCAAATCATATTGTGGTTATCGAGGGAAATTGCTGGGGTAATAATTACAACGGAATTTTCCCTTTATGGGATGAAAATATGGTTTTGAGTTTTCATAAATACTGGAATTACAACACCAAAGAATCTATTCAGAAAATGATGGATTACAGAACACAATACAATGTGCCGATTTGGTTGGGAGAAAGTGGCGAAAACTCAAATGTCTGGTTTAAAGATGTATTGACTTTAGTAGAAAGCAATAATATTGGATGGGCGTTCTGGCCAATGAAAAAGATCGAGAATATTGCAGGAGTAACATCGGTAACCAAAGTTCCGGAGTATGATATTTTATTGAAATACTGGAAAGACGGAGGACAAAAACCAAGTCAGGAACTGGCGAAAAAAACACTGATGAAAATGGCTGACAATTACAAAATGGAAAATGTAACAGTAAAACCAGATGTAATTGATGCAATGTTCAGACAAGTACAAACCAATGATACAAAACCGTATAAAAAACATTCAATTCCAGGAAAAATTGCTGCAACAGAATATGACTTAGGAACAAATGGTTACGCTTATAAGGATACCGATTTTGTAAATTACAGAGTTGAAACCGGAAAGTTTGAAGACTGGAATAAAGGAAATACTATGCGTAATGATGGTGTAGATATTTTACCATGCAAAGATTCCGGTTCAAATAAATATCAGGTTTCTTTTATTGAAAATGGAGAATGGCTGCAATTTACTGCTAATGTTTCAAAGCAAAATAAATACAAAGTTGCGATTCGTTACTCGAGTGAAAAAGCAGAAGGAAAAATTTATCTGGAAACAGAAAATGGCAAGAAATCAGAAGCAGTTCTACTTCTGGCTACTGGTGGAAACGACAAATGGAAAACAGTTATTTTATCTAATGTAGCATTAAATGCAGGAACAAATAAAATTAAAGCTGTTTTTGAAAAAGGAGGATTCAATTTGAATTATTTAGATTTTTCGGAAGATAAAAAAAGAACATCGAAAAAATAAGTTAAGAGAAAAAGAAGAAAATAAGGAACACGAAGAAAGTTAATTAACATAATTTTTAAATAAGTTTTTCTCTTTAAGACTAAGGAAACATTAGTTTTACGGATTAAATTTTTTTAAACATGAAAAAGCCAAATAAAATTGTTTTAGTAGTATTTCTACTTTTTGCAAGCCTGTCATTTTATGGTCAGAATTTAAAACTAATGACCTATAATATTCGTCTCGATGTAGCATCAGACGGAGAGAATGCCTGGCCAAAACGGAAAGATTATTTTACTTCTCAAATACAATTTTATAGTCCGGATATTTTTGGAGTTCAGGAAGCAACACCAAATCAAGTGCTTGATATTGCGTCGGCTTTTCCTGATTACAATAGATTCGGAATTGGCAGAGAAGAAAAAGGAACTGGAGAAGCCTGCACGATTTATTATAAAAAAGATCGTTTTCAGGTAAAACAATCTAATACATTTTGGTTGTCAGAAACACCAAATGAGGTGTCAAGGGGTTGGGATGCAGCTTGTAACAGAGTTTGTACGTATGCTCTTTTTAAAGATTTAAAATCTAAAAAAACATTTTGGGTTTTTAACCTGCATCTCGATCACATGGGAGAAGTGGCCAGAGTAAAAGGTGTGGAGTTGGTTTTGTCGAAAATTAAAGAATTGAATACACAAAATTATCCGGTTTTTTTAATGGGAGATTTTAATTCAGAACCAGATACAAAACAAATTAAAGCCATTAAAGAAGTGATGAATGATACCAAAGATGTTTCAATCGAAAAACCTTTTGGGCCATCTGGAACCTTTAATGAATTTAAACATAATGAACCAGTAACATTATTGATAGACTATATTTTTATCTCTAAAAATAGCAGATTAAAAATTCAGAAACATGCAGTTTTAAGTGATTCAAAAGATTTGCGATATCCTTCGGATCATTTACCTGTCTTAATAGAAATTAATTAAATCAGAATGAAAAAAATAACCACATTTACCCTATTGATGGTGTCGCTTTTTGCGGCAGCACAGCAAGAAAGTATCGACCAGAAAGTAAATAGTTTATTGAAAAAAATGACTATTGAAGAAAAAATTGGTCAGCTTAATCAATATAGTAATGACAATTCGATAACAGGTCCGATTACGGTAAATCCAAACAAGCAAACCGAAATCAAGAACGGTTTAGTCGGATCAATGCTGAATGTTACGGGAGCTGAATCTACAAGAAATTATCAAAAATTAGCGATGCAATCCCGTCTTAAAATTCCAATGTTATTTGGTCAGGATGTTATTCATGGTTATAAAACAACATTTCCAATTCCGTTGGCAGAAGCTGCAAGCTGGGATTTAGCAGCAATAGAATTGGCTGCAAGAGTAGCCGCAACAGAAGCCGCAGCAAGCGGAATTCACTGGACATTTGCACCAATGGTAGATATTGGCCGTGATCCAAGATGGGGAAGAGTTATGGAAGGTGCAGGAGAAGACACTTATTTAGGTTCTAAAATTGCGTATGCGAGAGTAAAAGGTTTTCAGGGAAATAAATTAGGAGATTTAAACTCCGTTATGGCCTGCGTAAAACACTTTGCAGCTTACGGTGCAGCAGTGGGAGGAAGAGATTATAATTCTGTTGATATAAGCGAAAGAATGTTACTTGAAACGTATTTGCCACCTTTTAAAGCAGCTTTAGATGCCGGTGCGGCAACTTTTATGAATTCATTTAATGATATAAACGGAATTCCGGCAACAGGAAATGCACATTTACAACGTGATATCTTAAAAGGAAAATGGAACTTTCAGGGCTTTGTAGTTTCTGATTGGGGTTCTATAGGAGAAATGGTAGCGCACGGTTACTCAAAAGATCTTAAAGAAGCAGCTTATTCTGCAATAACTGCAGGAAGCGATATGGATATGGAAAGCACTGCGTATTCCCATCATTTAGCAGAATTAGTAAAAGAAGGCAGGGTTTCTGTTGATTTAGTTGATGATGCCGTAAGACGTATTTTACGCAAGAAATTCGAATTAGGTTTATTTGATGATCCTTATAAATATTCAGATGCAAAAAGAGCGGAGAAAGCTCTAAACAATCCTGAAAACAGAAAAGCAGCTTTGGAAGTTGCAGAGAAAAGTATTGTTTTATTAAAGAATGAAAATCAGACGTTGCCTCTTTCAAAAAATGTAAAAACAATTGCATTTATCGGACCAATGGTAAAAGAGTATAAAGAAAATATGGGCTTTTGGTCTGTAGAACTTCCAGAGGTAGATTATAATAAATGGATCGTTTCGCAATGGGATGGTTTACAAAATAAAGTGGGCAAAAACACCAAATTGCTTTACGCAAAAGGCTGCGAAGTTGATGGTGATAATAAAGATGGTTTTGCCGAAGCTGTAGCAACCGCAAAACAAGCCGATGTTGTGATTTTAAGTATTGGCGAAAGACGCGATATGAGTGGTGAAGCAAAAAGCAGAAGCGATTTACATTTACCGGGTGTTCAGGAAGATTTAGTAAAAGCGATTCAGGCAACAGGAAAACCAGTTGTAGTTTTAATAAATGCAGGAAGACCATTAGTTTTTAACTGGACAGCAGATAATGTTCCGGCAATTGTTTATACCTGGTGGTTAGGAACAGAAGCTGGAAACGCAATCGCAAATGTTTTATTTGGAGATTATAATCCGTCAGGAAAATTGCCAATGACTTTCCCTAGAGAAGTAGGGCAGGTGCCAATTTACTACAATCATTTTAGTACAGGAAGACCAGCTAAAAATGAGAATGATACAAATTATGTTTCGGCATATATCGATTTGAAAAATTCTCCTAAATTTCCTTTTGGATACGGATTGAGTTATACAAAGTTTGATTATTCAGGTTTGAAATTATCTTCGACTAAAATAAAAAATAATGAAACAATTAAAGTTTCTTTTCAATTATCAAATGTTGGAAAAGTCGCGGGAGAAGAAGTAGTGCAATTGTATCTGAAAGATAAATTTGGATCTGTTATACGACCAGTTTTGGAATTGAAAGATTTCCAGAAAGTAAAATTAAATGCAGGAGAATCTAAAACAATAGAGTTTACGATTGATAAAGAAAAGTTGTCTTTCTACAATAATAAATTAGAATGGACAACCGAAGCAGGAGATTTTGAAGTGATGATTGGAGCTTCATCAGCAGATATTAAATTGAAATCTGATTTTGAATTAGTGAACTAATAAAAAGAAACGGGGCATAAAAGCCCCGTTTTTTTATCTCAATTATTTAAGACTTTTCTTGAAAGTATATTTCAGTCGGTTTAATAATCCCTGTTCCATAATATCAATTCCCACTCCATAATTACTATCTGCAATAGTGTGGTGATCATTTCTGAATTCTTCAAAATCTGCACCAGGAATTTCTAAATTCACCAAAGGTTTATAATCAACATATATTGAAGCTCCGTTTTTAGTCACTTTTTTACGGCTAGTATAATCAAAATACGGATTATTGATCGTACTTTCCTGAATAGTATATTTTTCCTGGGCGTCTATTTTCTGATCTGTCGTTAAGTTAATTTCATATTTTTCATTATCAAAATTATGCCAGAAAGTAATATCGTTATGAAGAAAATCTCTTGCACCATTTTTAACTACATTACGATCAAAATACATTAAAAAACGATTTTTCTCCGGATCTGTATAATAAGGCTCTTCAATAGTAGAACTGTACTGAATGGTAAACTCGTTCAGCTTTTTATCATCACTAACAATTTCAATAACGGCATCTTTAAAAATAGTTCTAATGTCTGTTCCATTTCTGTCATTGGAATAATTTAAAGTATAGAACAAGAAATTATTCCAGCTGTCAACGATTTCTCTTTTGTTTGTATTCTTAAAATATTTATGCATATAATTGGCACGATTTCCCTTGTAAGTCGATACCAGTTTCAGTTGTCCAACATTATTTTGAGCGCTAAAATCTACCTTTTCATTAATTCCATAATAAGAGAATTTCTGAGGCTGCTTAATCTGTAATTCCTGATTTGGTTTTACCTCCAGATAATGCATAAAATAAATATACCCTCGGTTTTCGATTAAACCGAACTCATCTCTTGAAGTAGCATCAACAAAATAAGTCTCTCCTTTATAGTTGATTTTTACAACAACATGATTAAAACTTAACAATGAAGGCAAGTAATACTTAATGTAATGATCTGTGCTAAAATTAACCAGAACAACATTTGAATCGACGTTGATATAATCTAAAACAACTTTCAATAAAACCGATTTTGCTTTGCAATCACCTTGTTTATTTTCATAAGTAACTGCTGGTTCCTGCGGCTTATGACCATTCATTTCATCAGCATTGTACGTGTAATAAACGTGATTCTGCACATAATCTATTGCAAACTGCAATTGTTCATCTTTGTCGGTAATTGCATCTAATTTTTCAACAAGATTTGGAGCAAATTCCTTTAAAGAAGATTTATTGTAAATCTCATTATATAAAGGATAAATATAATTAGACAAGTCTTTCCAGTTGCTTTCAGTAGCAAAATCAATATAAGAAGCAATTTCTCTGTTGGTATCAAAAAAATTAATGTAGTTTTCTTTCTCAATTATAAAACGTTCTCCTTTTTGTAAACGTTTAATTTCCGGTTCCAGCACATTTCCTTCTTCATCTCTAAAAAAGGTCGTTTTGCAAGCAATCGCTTCTTTACGGTCATTTATAAAAGTGAATTTATAATTTCCGTAAGCCCAGTAAGTACTTGGACTTACATAAACATATTTTAAAAATTCCTTACGCATAAAATCACGTTCAGAAAATATTTTAACTCTGGAATCTTCCAGGATCAAAACATCATAAAGACGTAAATCTTTGATTGTAATGTTTACTTTTTTATTGCTGCTCAAAACTCCGCCTTCGCTTTGATTTTCGCTATCCAGTACTTTTATTTTAGTGTCAGGAATCTTGTCAATTAAAACGCCCTCTCTCAGAACGCTGATTCGGTGTATAATATAAGTTTCATTTTCTTCTACAACAACATCTTTTGCAGAAGCACTTTCCAGATTTGCTGGTTCATTAAGTGTATAAGCAACGCAGGCATATTCACTATTTTCAGTATCACTGGTATAATAAATTTTATCTAAAAGATAGCAGAAATCCCGTCCTTCTTCAACTTGCTTATTAGAGAATTCAGTTTCTTTTATATTTTCAATAAGTTGAGTGTCATCAATAGCCGAAGCCCAGCTTGCTGGTTTTTGAATTTTATAACTTTCTAGTTCTACAGTGTTTTCCATGCGTATAACGTTACAATTTTTATTGGTGTATAATCTTACTTAGAACAAAAATATATAATATTAATGGTATATTTTGTTTACTTATTCTATAAATTGACTAAACAATAAAAAACCCCACTAAAAGTGAGGTTACATGTAGATTATGACTTAAAAAAAAGAATTATTTCAGAACAGTGTTTATAAAATCCATAACACCAATTCCTTTATAGGAAGCAAATAAGGCTTTATCAAAAGCTTCGCGTTTTGCTTTTTTATCTTTTGCCTCTGTTTCTGTAATCATTTGATTAAAAATCTTTTCCTGTTCTTCACTATATTTTAATGAAGCTTCCAGAAGATACGTTTTTGAAACAAACCCGAACGAAGTCCAGATTTTATTTCTAATTCTGCTGTTTATATTTTTTAGTGGATTGGCATTCATATCTCTCGCATTGATGTTCTGATTTCCTATAAAAGAAGACATGCAAATATAAAACAAATTGCAGTATTTTTCTTTCTTTTTAAAATTCAATAAACACAGATTTTTATTGTGTTATTGTGACGCAATGTAATTATTTTTTTTAGATTTGATTTTAAATTTTAGTTAAAAAAATATACTCTAAATAGTGTTTTGATGGTTTATTTAACACAACTATTAACCTGCTTCTCTCAAAATGCGGTAGTTTTGTAAAAATGAAGTAAATTGCCTTATTGAAACAGTAAGAATTGTTACCTTAATAAAGAATACATGTTGAAAGATATTATAGAAAATAGCCACAATTACCAACCTGGACTTTCCATCGATTGTGTGATTTTTGGTTTTCATGATAATCAATTAAAAGTTTTATTAATTAAGGTAAATCAGAGCGAAAAATGGTCCTTACCAGGCGGATTTGTTCCAATTGATCAGGATATTGATACCGCAGCGGTAACTATTTTAAACCAAAGAACCGGAGTTGAAGGAGTTTTTTTAAGACAATTTGCAACCTTCGGAAAAATTAAACGAAATGATAATCATTTTGGGGCTGCAGTTTTAGAGCACTTAAACATAGATCAGGAAAAAGGTAAATGGTTTACCCAGCGATTTGTTACCATTGGATATTATGCATTGGTCGATTTTCTAAAAATAATTCCAAATGCTGTAAATCAGTATGATATTGTAGAATGGATTGATCACAAAGAAGTGCCGGATCTTATTTTAGACCATCGCGAAATTCTGGATAAAGCACTTGATACTTTGAGAACGGAACTGAATTTAATGCCTGTTGGATATAATTTACTTCCGGAGAAATTTACAATTCCTGAATTGCAGAAATTATATGAAACGATTTTGGATAAAAAATTGGACCGTAGAAATTTTCTTAGAAAAATAACCAACATTGGAATTCTGACTAAACTCGACGAAAAGAAAAGTAATGTGGCGCACAAAGCACCAAACTTATATTCTTTTGATAAAGAAAAATATGATGAGGTCTTGAAAAATGGTTTAAATCAAGGCTGGTAAGAGAATAATAATTAAAAACTTGCAATTATGGTCTCAATTGAAACATTTAGAAAATTGGCTTTATCATTTCCAAATGCAACAGAAGAGCCGCATTTTGAGAAAACATCCTTTCGTATCAACAAAAAGATTTTTGCCACTTTTGATGAAAAAAATAATCATGCTGTTCTAAAACTAAACGAAATTGATCAGTCTGTTTTTTGCGCTTCAAGTGAAAAGATTTTTTATCCAATTCCCAATAAATGGGGATTACAAGGCTGGACAATCGTTGAACTTTCCAGAGTAAGACCAGAAATGTTTGAAGACGCATTAATACGTTCGTATGAAAATGTTGCTACAAAAAAGAAATAACATTTCTATCTCACAATAGTTCTAAAAGTCAAATTAACTCTAGGCTTTTGCGTTGTTTTTGTTGGCGGCAAACGATGAAGCCAATGCGTTTGCGTTTCGTCTTTCATGACCAATAAACTTCCATGTTCTAAGATTAGCGAAACCGTTTCTTTCGATTCTTTATGTTTGAAAGCAAACTTACGTTCTGCGCCAAAACTCACAGAACCAATCGCACCATTTTTCTTCAAGTCTTTTTCGGCATCACTATGCCATGCCATTCCTTCTTCGCCCGAATGATATAAATTGAGCAGACAAGAATTAAAGGTTTCTCCTGTTCTTTCTTCGATGATTTTCTTTAATTCTAAAAGTTCTTTTGTCCACTTCAATGCTTTTTTGGTAGTATTAGAATACGTATATTCAAATTCCTCATCGCCATACCAGGCCACTTTTCTTTTGGTTAAAATTAATTTTCCAAAGATAATGGCTTCATCATTTTTCCATTCAATAGAATTTAGTAAAGCATCCCGATAGAAATCGGCTTCTTCTCGTGAAAATAATTTTCCGTAATAATTTACTGTTCCGTCTTTCGGAAGCAAGTTGGTGTTTTCGTCTGTTTGCGGATTAAATAAGTCCATTTTTCCAGTTTTGATAGTCAGTTTTCATGCAATGTCCGCAAGGTCTGAAGCCGTTTTGTTTAGCTTCTTCTGCAGAAGAAAAGAAAACCCGGTTTTCACGTTTTATTCTTTTTCCCGAAGTACATTTTAGCGTTCCGTAAATTTTTAGTTTTCGGTTACCGCCGAAACAAATTTCGCCTTTTTTAATTTTACCAAGCAATTCAGAATCGGATATTTTTTGATGAGTTATCATAAAGATTTACGGTTTGTTGTTTTTCGCCACGAATTCACGAATTATTATTTTAAAATCTTTGCGATTATTTATTCGAATTAATTCGAATAATATTAGATAAAGTATGTAAAATAATAATTCGTGAATTCGTGGCGAAAAAAAATATTCACGAAAGAGCATCATGAAAAATAATCCCCAAAGTATATCGTTCTCCTGAATGAATCTCGCTCACACCATGTTTCATATTCACCCGATAATATCCTTTTGTTTCTTTTACAGGTCTGAAATTGGTTGTAAAAATCAAAACATCTCCTTTTTTAGGTTTTAGAACAATAGCTTTAGATTGCGCTCTTGGAGTTTGCTGTGTTAAGACAAACTCCCCACCCGTAAAATCTTGGTCAGGCTCATTTAGAAAAAGAACAATCTGAATCGGGAAATAAACATCACCATACAAATCCTGATGTAAAGTATTGAATCCACTTTTGCCATATTTTAAAATTAAAACCGTTGCTTTCAGCTGATTATTATTGTGACATTGCTTTAATAATTCGGAATGATTTATTGGGAAAACAGTATTAATATTGAGGGCTTTCATCCAGGAATTAGCAATTGGAGCCAGTTTAGGATAAATTGAAGTTCGAATATTCTGAATTAAATCTGGTAATGGATAATTGAAATATTTGTATTCGCCCAGACCAAAACGGTAGCGTTCCATAACAACTGTTTTTCGATATAAATTCGGATTGTCATAATCGAATTTTAAATCTTCGCATTGTTCGTTATTTAAGAGGTTTGGAATAATGGCAAAGCCATTTTCGTGCATAGATTCAGTGATGCTTTCCCAATTTTGAGAAGCAATTTTTGATTGTATATTTTGCATAGCAATTAGATTTAGAGGAATTTCCAATTAATGTTAATCATTGGAATTTGGAATTTAAAATTTGGAATTTTTGCTATTTATGGATTTATTTGTGCGCCTTCCCAGCCGATAATCGCTGTTTTTCTAGTGTTTCCCCACATATAACCGCCAAATGTTCCTGAAGATTGAATCACGCGATGACACGGAATTAAGAATGCAACAGGATTACTTCCAATCGCTGTTCCAACTGCTCGCGATGCATTTGGTTTCTGAATTTGATGTGCAATAGTTCCATAAGTAGAAAGCTGTCCCATTGGGATTTTAAGCAAAGTTTCCCAAACTTTTAGCTGGAAATCGGTTCCTTTTAAATGCAGTTTTATTTCAGATAATTTGCTCCAGTCATTTTGGAAAATAAACAAGGCATTTTGCTGTGTCAAATCGAGTTTTCGTGAAAACTGAGCATTTGGAAATTTATCTTGCAGCGCCATAAATCCAGTGGTTTCATCTTCGGCGAAAGCCATAAAACAAATTCCTTTTTGAGTTGAAGCTACAATTATATTTCCAAACGGACTTTCGGCAAAACTATAATTTATTTCGAGATTTTTTCCGCCATTTTTATATTCGGCAGGCGTCATTCCTTCGATATTTACAAATAAATCATGCAGCCGGCTTGTGCCAGAAAGCCCGGTTTCGTAAGCAGTTTCAGAAATGGTTGCCTGATTTTCTTTGAGTAGTTTCTTAGCATGCTCGATGCTTGTATATTGTAAAAACTTCTTCGGACTTGTACCTGCCCATTCGCTAAAAAGCCGTTGAAAGTGAAACGGACTCATATGCACTTTTTCAGCAACCTCATCAAGATTGGGTTGTTCTTTAAAGTTAGCTTTGATATAATCTATAGCTTCGGCTATGCGATTATAATTGATGTTTTCCTGTGTGTTCATCTTCATTCTATTTTATAATACAAAGATCGATTGGTTTTTGCAGGTATAAAATCTGAAACTTGCGGAAATGATTTTGTTTCAGGTTTCAAGTTTCATGTTCTTAATTCGAAACTATTTAAACTAGTTTCTTCTCCATTTTGTAATTAATCAATTGATATTTAGGCGAATGTTTTTTGCTCGCAAAGTCGCGAAGGCGCAAAGTTTATTCATAATATTGTTTCTGAGCGAAGTTCAAGGACCGCAAAGATTGGAAAACTTAAAATTAAACTTTGCGTCTCTGCGACTTTGCAAGAAATATAAATTTACTATAATTCTTTCTCTATTTTGTAATTAATCAATTGACATTTTGGCGAATGTTTTTTGCTCGCAAAGTCGCGAAGTCGCAAAGTTTATTCATAATATTGTTTCTGAGCGAAGTTCAAGGACCGCAAAGATTGGAAAGCTTAAAATTAAATTTTGCGTCTCTGCGACTTTACGAGAAATATAAATTTACTATAATTCTTTCTCTATTTTGTAATTAATCAATTGACATTTAGGCGAATGTTTTTTGCTCTCAAAGTCGCGAAGTCGCAAAGTTTATTCATAATATTGTTTCTGAGCGAAGTTCAAGGACCGCAAAGATTGGAAAACTTAAAATTAAACTTTGCGTCTCTGCGACTTTGCGAGAAATATAAATTTACTATAATTCTTTCTCCATTTTGTAATTAATCAGTTCGACGTTTAAGCGAATATTTTTTTGCTCCGCTTTTACAATAAAACCTTTCTTTTCGAAATAAGGCTTTGCGGTAATACTGATATCCGAAGTGATGATTTTTGAGTTATGCTTTTTTGCTTCAAGTTCTAATTCGCTTAGGATTTTATCAGCAATTCCTTGTCTCTGAAAGTCTTTATGAATGTAGAAAAAATCAATATAATTTCCATCTTTCAAAGTTCCGAAACCTACAATTTGATTTTCAATAATAGCCAATAAAACAAATTGTGTTTCAATAACCTCAATCCAGCGTTCTGTATTGTGTACGCCATAAATCCAGGCTTCAATTTGTTTTGGATTATAATCGTTTTTACAAACCGATTGAATGGTTTCGACAAACAATTGCTGCATTTCTTCTAAATCTGAAATTGTGGCTTTTTTGAAGATCATTAATGTGCTGATTTATAGTTGTATTTGATGCGTGATAGTATCATTTGATACTATCATAATAAAGATGAATGATCTAATGCGCCACAGTTTTAGAAAAAACATTGATTACAATAACACCAAGAATAATTAATGCTAATCCGATAATTGCAGGTAAATCAGGGATTTCTTTGAAGAAAACGGCTCCAACTATTGTTATTAAAACAATGCCGACTCCAGACCAGATGGCATAGGCAAAACCAACCGGAATCGTTCTAATGGCAAAACTTAAACAATAAAAAGCACCACAATATCCTATAACGGTAATTATGCTTGGAAGCAATTTGGTGAATTCTTCAGATTTTTTTAATGCCGAAGTAGCAATAATTTCGAAGATAATTGCAATAAATAGAAAAAGAAAGTTCTTCATGATTCGCTTTTTTACAAAGATAAACTTTAAAGCTAAATGAATTATTTCAGATTGTCTTTCTTAAGCGAAATGCTAATTAATTTATAACCATTTTCGGTTCTTAAAAATTCGAAATGATCTTGTCCAAAATCAGTTTTGTTTTTTGGATTTATTACAATATCCATTGTAGGATACATCCAATCTTTTGATTCGCGACAATTGTTGAAATAAATATCATATTCATCAGACTCATAAATGAATTGATTTAAGCCGTCTGAAGAAATAAAATAATCGGTTTTTGGAGAATTTAATTGCTGTAATTTCAGTTTCAAAAGATTGTAATTCTGATGGATGAACTTAGCTTTTGGAGAATTTATCCAGCCGTCTGGTTCTTTCCAATACGTGATTTTATCAAAAGAATGTTTCTCTAAGCTGGCTTTTGATAAATCTTTCAGGAAAGTATTTTTAAGCCAATGTTTAAATTCTTTTTCGTAATTGATAAAAGAATAATATTGACCATCAACTCCAAGAAAATTTTCTCTTGTTTCATCTTTATTGGGAGTTGCTGATTTTTCCAGAGAATAAAAATTCAGATGATCACTATAAGCGAAATTTTCAATTAAGATTTTATTATTAGTGTCGATAAGAAATTCATTTCCGCCAGTCCAGAAGAAATGTTCGCCATCTATTTCTTTTTTAGCATCTTTTAAACCTATGAAAATCCCATTTATCACTTTGGTTAAATTGCTGTATTCTATAGGAATAACGATTTTTCCATCGCCATTAAACATTCCCATTTTATCGGTTTTTGGATCACGAAATCTTATAAAACCTTCATTTTCACAATCGGGACCGTTGTCAAAAACATACATGCTGTCACGTCCTACTATTTTTCCTTGTTTAGTTAAGTAATAGCTTTCCCATGAGTTGTTTTTTTCTTCGGAAACGGCAATGATATTTTCAAATTTATGAGCAATTGTAAAGCCCATAAATTTTGGTTCGATTTTAATTACCCCATTTTTATCTTTAAAACCAATGTGCGTTGTGTCTTTATCTGGAAATGAAATCCAGATATCGTTGTTTTGAGCAATTGCTGAGTTATTTAGAATAAGAAATATAAAAAGAATGAAAATCTTTTTCATGAAATAATATTTATCTGAGATGAGCTTCTATTTCGTTACTTTTTGCTTCTTCAAAACAATCGGCACATAACATTTGGAAATCCGCCAGAGTTTGAAAAGTTTGTGTCCATTCTTCCCCATTATCCAAAAGGTATTGTTCGCATGCTCCGCACCAGGCAATTTGCGGAAGGTCTTCTTCGGCTTCTGAATAGTAAAAACCAACTTTCTTTTTTTCGTCTAGTGCCATTGCAATGTGAATACAGGAGAAAGACATTTCTTTTGAGCCGTGTTTGTCACATAAAATTTCTTCGATCATTTTTTATATTTTGAATTTTAAAAGTGTTTTTACATTACTTCAATTAACTTAAAGTTTAAGCTATTATTGCAGAATTCGGTGTGTAGTGTTAGTTCGGTTTCTTTATTGTCTAAAGTGAAAATTTTTGCCTCAATTCCGAATCCTTCGATAGAATCATATTTAAAGAGGCTAAAATTGGTTTCAAGGATTTTTAATTTTGGGAAATCTTCGCTTCTAAAATACTCAGATAACTCTTCTTTGATTTCTTCAAAAATAGCAGTATTAATTCTGAATTTGTTCTTTAAATTTTCAAAATCCCGAGCGTTAATATTTTCTATTAATTCAGCGTTTAATTTGAATGCTATTTGCGCGTTATTTTCTTCAATCATTTTATGAGTTTATATTCCAAATTTAAAGTTATAAACTTATAAAACTGTAAAGATCTAGTTAATTTAATTCGTTCTTGGTTTACGTGAGCGTGAGGGATAGGAGCAATCTGCCGAAGCAGTGCGTATAGCCCGACAGCATCCCGACAAGAGGGCGTATATGTGCATGGTAATTTGCCCTCTTATCGGGATGGTGGCACGCCCAGATTAATTTTATTTAAGGATTAAATGACAGTCCGACACTAAAAAACAGTCTTACTTTGTCGATATTATTGATCCAGGAAGTATCAAAATTTATTGGACCTAAAATGGATTGATAAGAAATGGAAGCTCCGCCGGACATTACGAGGCTGGGTTCGATGTTTTCATCCCAATTTCCTTTTGGACTAAATACATTTTTGATATAGTCGTCAAAGGTATCGAAACCAACAGTTGCAATATTAAAATGTGGAGTCAGATAAATTTTTCCCATTAGATTTATTTGAGAGGCAAGTCTAACGCCCAGAAATTGTGTAACGTTGAGTTCGTCTTCATTTAGACCTGGAAATGGAAGTCGATCGCTGCCAGAGCTTGGGATAATTCCTCCGAAAAAGTATTTTCCTGCGTAACCAAATTCCGTAAAGGAGATCTGACTATCTTTGAGTTTATCCTGAAAAATGAAATAAGAATCAAATCCAATAATTCCTGTAATTTTCTTTTTTATGGGTGCTCTTCTTTCAAAACTAAAACCAAATTTTGTATAACCATTGGTAGATCCATCTATGCTTGTTATACTCGGGTCGTTGAAAGAAATGCTCAAATCTGTTAGTACTGATCGGCTAACATTTGCTTTTAAAATTGTTCCTTCTTGGGCAAAGAAAACCTTATCCATATTATTGAAGGAGTAGTGGAGGTTTAATTCGATATTATTAAAGGAGTAGTTTGTAATGTTGATGGAGTTAGGATTGTATTCCCGGTCGAATTTTGGTTTTAAATTGGTGTAGTGATAGTTGATACCATAACCAAAATAGCTTTTGAGTGAATTTAAGTTTCGGTTTACCTCGTTATTGAACTCAAAAGAGTTATATAGAATATTGTCTGAAGCTTTTCCGTTGATATAAATTTCTTGTCTTAAAAAGGCTCCATAAAGTTCTGATGCCCACCACCAGTCTCTGTTTTTTCCAAAGTTTTTCTGAAAATTGATTCTTGCTTTTGGCTGTTCTGCTATGTCTACTGTTACAAGAAGGCGTGAGGCAACGGCGAGAACATTTCTTGCGGTGTAGTTGAAAATTATTCCGACACCTCTGTAAGTGTCATAATGTATGGATGTGTTTAGTTGGTTTTTGGCTCGTTCATGTCCAATTAAGTTGATGCCTAATTTGTCGCCATCTTTGATGAAATAATTGTATGTAATCTCATCGAAAAGATTGGTACCCATTGCTCTGTTGATTCCTGCTAATAAATCTTTGGAAGTATATTTTACATGTGTTTTAAGATTGGTTCTTCCGACTACCAAAGGAAGGTTTTCGGGACTGATTTTTTTGTAAACAATGGTGTCCAGAATAAATTCATTTGGCATTTCGGGTAATTTATGAATTCGTTGAGGAAACCCTTTTAATTTTTCTGATAAGGCGATTAATGCAGGAAGATTTTCGTTTGTTGCAATTTTACCATCTTCGTAGATTGCGTCGCTATTTGCAAAATCTGCAGTAGAAAAACGTAAGTTTGGCATATGGTCTACTAATATCGTGCAAAGTTTTCGGTTTTCAGGATTCTTTAAGTTGCTCGGGAACATACTGGTTTGGGTCAGTATAGTAACAAGATTATTCAGTTTGTCCATTGGTTCCATTCCGCCCCCAACGTCACTGCCAATAATAATATCAGCGCCCATTTGTTTGGCAACATCGGTTGGGAAATTATTCAACACCCCTCCATCGACTAATACTGTTTTTTCATAAGCCATTGGTTTAAAAATTGCCGGGAGTGACATACTGGCTCTCATGGCGTAAGCCAAATTGCCTCTGCTTAAAATTACCTCTTTTCCTTCGACAAGATCAGTTGCCATGGCTCTAAAGGGTATTGGTAAACTGTCAAAATTTTTAACATTGTATACAGGGTAAGTCAATTCAGAGAGATATTCTCGTAGATTTTGATCATTTAATAAAGAGCCAACGCTGTTTAGCTTTTTGTCTTTAATTCCTATTCCGATTAGGTATCTTTGAAATTCTCTTTTTTCCTCAACGCTTGCAGATTTTAAAGACTGTCCTCCGCCAAGTAATTTATCCCAATTGATTTTTTTTGTTAATCTTTCAATACTATCTCCGGAATATCCCATAGCATATAGTCCACCTATAATGCTGCCCATACTATTTCCGACAATAAGATCGGGAACAATGTGTAAAGAATCGAGTTTTTGTAAAAGCGGAATATGAGCAATTCCTTTTGCGCCGCCGCCGCTTAATACTAAAACAACTTTAGGTTTTTTTTCCTGAGAAAAAATAAAGTGCGGAAGGCACAATAAAAATAATAAGATGAATAAATAAGAAGTTTTTTTCAAGAGTACAGTGTTTATGTAGTTGAGAAATAATGACTTATTTGAATTCTTAAAATTAAGCAGTTATTCTTAAAAAAGCATATTTTTTGATAAAAATCTTTTTTCTTGTTAGAAAATAATTCATTGTTGTTAGAAAAGGTTATAAAAAACAAAACCCGACAGGTTTTAAAACCTGTCGGGTTTGATATATAATGATTTAAAAAATCTAATCCCGATTGCTATCGGGACTACAATTTATTAATATCTGTAGTATTCTGGTTTGAATGGACCTTTAACTTCTACACCAATGTAAGCAGCTTGATCTTCTCTTAAAACTTCAAGTTCAACACCTAATTTAGCTAAGTGTAAAGCAGCAACTTTTTCATCTAAATGTTTTGGTAACATGTAAACGTCATTGTTGTAAGCTGCGCTGTTGTTCCATAATTCGATTTGAGCTAAAGTTTGGTTTGTAAATGAGTTACTCATCACAAAACTTGGGTGACCTGTAGCACAACCAAGGTTTACTAAACGACCTTCAGCAAGAATGATGATATCTTTTCCAGCGATGTTGTATTTGTCAACTTGTGGTTTGATTTCGATTTTAGATGCACCGTGGTTTTTGTTTAACCAAGCCATATCAATTTCGTTATCAAAGTGTCCGATGTTACAAACAACAGTTTTGTCTTTCATTTGCTCGAAGTGCTCTCCAAGAACGATATCTTTATTTCCTGTAGTAGTAATGATGATGTCAGCATTTGCAATTACAGTATTTAATTTTTTAACTTCATAACCATCCATTGCAGCTTGTAAAGCACAAATTGGATCGATTTCAGTAACAGTTACAATAGAACCAGCACCTCTGAAAGAAGCAGCAGTTCCTTTTCCAACGTCACCATATCCACAAACGATAACTCTTTTTCCAGCTAACATTAAGTCAGTTGCACGACGTACAGCATCTACAGCAGATTCTTTACAACCGTATTTGTTATCAAATTTAGATTTAGTAACAGAATCGTTAATGTTGATTGCAGGCATTGGTAAAGTTCCGGCTTTTACTCTTTCGTAAAGTCTGTGAACACCAGTAGTAGTTTCTTCAGAAAGACCTTTAATTCCAGGAACCAATTCTGGGAAACGATCAATAACCATGTTTGTTAAATCTCCACCATCATCAAGAATCATATTCAATGGTTTTCTGTCTTCACCAAAGAATAAAGTTTGCTCAATACACCAGTCAAATGACTCTTCGTCAAGACCTTTCCAAGCGTAAACCTGAATTCCTGCAGCAGCAATAGCAGCAGCAGCCTGATCCTGAGTAGAGAAAATGTTACAAGAAGACCAAGTAACTTCTGCACCAAGAGCAATTAAAGTTTCGATTAAAACAGCAGTTTGAATCGTCATGTGTAAACATCCAGCGATACGAGCACCTTTTAAAGGTTGTTCGTCTTTATATTCAGCACGAAGCGCCATTAAACCTGGCATTTCAGCTTCAGCTAGTTCAATTTCTTTTCTTCCCCAAGCCGCAAGAGAAATGTCTTTTACTTTGAAAGCCACAAAAGGCGTAGTTGTAGTACTCATTTATAGTATATTTGTATAATTGTAAAATTTTTGCAAATTTACGTAATAGGTTTTTATTTTTACTATTTTCTGTAAGATTTGTGAAATCTTTAATTTCTTAATCTCTAGAATGTTAGTTTGTAAAACGTTTTTGAACCATATAAGTTATATAAGTTCATTTAAAAAGGTTTCTTTACTATTTACTGAGAATTGCTTAAATTTACTTAATACATGTTTTTAACCCAAAGTTATATTTCCTTATATCACTTATATGGTTTAAAATTCAAAAGGAATAATTCACAATTAACCATTCATAATTTACAATTAAAAAGAAATGCCTTTATTTCAAACCATACAATTCAACGAAAACACTAAAATTTTAATTTGGGAAATAACCGAATCTTTTGAAGAGCTATCGGATAAGGTTGTTTTGAAGGAAAAAACACAGTTGAGACTTGACGGAATGAAATCTCAAATGCATCAGCGTGCTTTTTTGAGCGTTCGTATGTTAATACAGGAATTAGGATTTGAAGATAAGGATTTACATTATGATGAATTTGGAAAACCTTATTTTGATTGTCATAATTATATTTCAATAACACATTCGTATCATTTTGCGGCTATAATAGTAAGTCATGAAACTGTTGGAATTGATATGGAATTGCAACGCGAAAAAATTCAGAGAATTGCAGATAAATTTTCAGATTATGAAATGGGTTATTTAGATCCAAATTTTACAGAAGAATACATTAAAAAACTTACCGTAATCTGGGGAGCTAAAGAAGCTATTTTTAAAATCAGAAATGAGAAAGGAATCAGTTTTAAGGATCATATAAATGTCAATGATTTCTCTTTAGACGAAAGTAAAACTCAGGCTAGCCTTCATTTTGATAATTTGGTAAAAGATTTTGATGTACATTATCAGGAAGTAAAATCAGATAATTTTGAAGGTACTTTTACTTTGGTTTATGCTTTTGAGAAGTAATTTTTTTAAATATAAAAATTGCTTCGCCTGTTCGCTATCGCTCGGGTCCAAATTCCAAATTCCAAAATTTTTAAATTTCATTTTACTTTTTCCGGTGCTCAAACATACCCATATATAAAAACGTACTCATTTTTCTGGCACGTCTTTTTAGTGTATCTGCATTTTCACCTTCAAAATATTCATCAATAGTCTGAAACCAATGATTTAGCCAGATTCCGAACTCATTTGAAGTGATTTTACCATCAAAATGGGCATCAACTTCATTATGTACAGCAATCGGATTTCCTTTATACTTTTTTGCTGCAAATAAATTCATTTCCCAAAAATCAGTTAGTTTTTCGAGATGAGCGTCCCAATCAGAAATCAGGTCATTAAAATAAAAGCCGATTTCTTTGTCGGCTCTTATTTTAGCATAAAACTGATGCACTAAAAAAGTGACGTCATCTCTATTTTCAATTTGTTTTCTCACTAGATAAAACTATTTAAGACTATAAAAAATACGCTTAATAATGCACTTGCAATAATAAGGTTAAAAACTGTTTTGTGTTTCATTTGTGCCAATATTGAAGTGTTTGCAAAAACACAAGCCAAAACAATAATAGCCAGTTGAATCATTTGCGGAATCGAAGTTCCATTTGCTAAAACATACATTGCTGCAGCGCCTCCTAAACAGCTTTGAGCAATTACAGCCATTGCTGCAGATCCCATATAATTTCTATTAAAAATGTCGAAAGTTGATTGATATAGTGTCATGATATATTGTTTTTATACCAACAAAGGTACATGCACTATACAACTCCGTTTTATGACTAAAATCATAAAAAGATAACTATTTTAACGGTATACTTTTCGATTAATTATCTTCAGTTCTCCCTTTTTCTCAAGGGTTTTAATGGTTCTGATAACGGTTTCAACACGAAGACCGGTTAAATCTCCAATTTGTTGTCTTGTAAAATTGATGAGATATCCATTTGAATCTTTTTTAAAATCAAAATAAGCAATTCCGTGATCAATTAGTTTTAAAACCCGGTGTTCTGGTTCGTGTGTAGAAATTTCTGCTGCCATAACAGATTTGTAATACAGACGTTGCGCCAGATTTTCGATTATTTTAATGCTAATTGACGGATTTTCTTCCAGTAACTTCATGAAAGTAAGTTTGGGAAGAAAAAGTATCTGGCAGTTTTCAACAGCAATTGCATTTGCTGGATATTTTTGATTTAAGAATAATGGAGGTTCGCCAAAGGATTGATTTTTATAAAATATACCCTGAATAAATTCGCGACCATCATCATTGTAATTACTCATCTTAACTTCTCCTGAAATAATCTGATAATAATGCGTTGGCAAATTCCCTTCTTCAAAAATAATCTCGTTTTTAGCGAAAGATTTTTTTATTGCACCATATTTTTCTAATAGTTCAGTAGCGATCATATTCTTCCTTTGATTGCAGTAGAGAGTATACAAATATAATTCATTCTAAATTGTTCATCAGCTTTAAAAATCTTTTTACTTTTACGCCCACTATGCAGCAAAAACAAAATAATATACATCAGCAGATTTTAGAAGCTAAAAGTAAAGGTCAAAAATTACTGGCTATACTTTTAGATCCTGACAAAATTGCGATGGAGAAGTTAGATAATTTATTAGTTAAAATAAATCAGTCTCCTGCAACTCACATTTTTGTTGGAGGAAGTATTGTTAAGACTGCAATTTTAGAAGAATTAATTGTACAGTTAAAGCAAAACACAAATTTACCAGTTGTTTTATTTCCGGGTGATCCGTCACAAATCTCACCTCAGGCAGATGCTATTTTGTTTTTAGCCTTATTATCTGGGCGAAATCCAGACTATTTAATAGAATATCAGGTTCAGGCAGCCCCGATTTTGAAAAAAACTAAAGTTGAGGTTATTTCGACAGGTTATATTTTGATTGAAAGCGGTAATGAAACTGCAGTGGCACGTGTAAGTAAAACAAAACCTCTGAATCGTGAAAACTTTGATTTGGCACTGGCAACTGCGCAGGCCGGAGAGATGTTAGGTAATAAACTAATATATCTGGAAGCGGGGAGTGGAGCAAAAAATGCGGTTCCGTTGAAAATGATAGAGTTAATTGCGCAAAATGTCGAAATTCCTATAATTGTTGGAGGAGGAATTGTAGATTTGCACGCAATTCAAAATGCATACAACGCAGGAGCAGATTTAGTAGTTATTGGAACTGCTTTTGAAAACGACAGCCACTTTTTTGAATCGTAAACAACCCAAAAACAACCTGAATAATGATTGATTTTTTTCTAGACAGTTATAGAAATGCTCCTTTGTGGCATATTGCTTTAGAGTTTTTAGTCTTTGTTTGTGGTATTTTGAGTGTTTGGTTTGCCAAAAAAGAGAATATTTGGGTTTATCCGACAGGATTGATTGCGACGGTTATTTCAGTTTATCTTTTATATGTTGCTGGTTACATTGGTGATATGATAATAAACGGATATTTCTCGATTATGAGTATTTACGGTTGGTATGTTTGGGCAAAAGGAGGAACTGTAGAGGAAAATCTACCGATTACCCGTACAACTCTTAATGAAAAATTAATCGGAATCTTACTGTTTATTGTAACTGTTTTTGTAGTTTTCGGGATTTATAAATATTTCGATTATGAAATTAAAAAAGACAATTATGTCGATATGATTTCATCTGGAATATTTTTTGCGGGAATGTGGTATATGGCCAGGAAAAAAATCGAAAACTGGACACTTTGGATTATTGGCGACATTATTGTTGTACCTCTTTACGCTTATCGTGGCTTAGGGATGCTGTCACTTCAATATTTAATTTTTACAATTTTAGCTATTTCAGCTTATTTAGAATGGAGAAAAATCTTAAACAGCAAAACACAACAATCATAAAAATTGCTTTGTTTGGGCCTGAAAGTACAGGTAAAACAACGCTGGCGACGCAGCTTGCAGATTACTACGAAACCGAATGGGTTCCCGAGTTTGCACGCGATTATTTACAGGAAAAATGGGAGGAAAATCAGCATATTTGTGTAGCCGATGATATGATGCCTATTGCATACGGGCAAGTTGCTTTGGAAAATGAAAAATTAGCGAAGGCAAAAAAATACTTGTTCTGTGATACCAATTTAATGGTAACTAAAGTTTTTTCTGAAATGTATTACGGTTTCTGTGATCCCCTTTTAAATGAGGCGGCATTGAAACATGAGTATGATTTATTTTTCCTTACGGATATTGATGTTCCTTGGGAAAAAGACGATATCAGAGATACTCCTGAAGGAAGAGAGACTGTGTTTTCTGTTTTTAAACAAACTTTGATAGATACTAATAAACCTTTTATAACCTTATCTGGCAATAAAGAAAGTCGTTTAGCAAAAGCAACTACTATTATAAATAATTTGACGATAGCTAAGCAACATGGTTTTTCGTCTGCAGATTTTGTTCAGATATATGAGCGAGGAATTCCTTTTGAAAGTATTTTAAAACAACTTGAAGCATTTAAAAATGGTATTGCAAAAGGAAATTTAATAAGTCCGGCGACAATTGGGAATGGAATTTTAAGTTTATCTGAAAGTGATTTTGAAGAAAAGGCAGTTTTTTTTGATAGCCAGAAGGAAAAATTAAAAATCAAGAAATTTGTTCCGGCATCTGGGGCAGCTACCAGAATGTTTAAGTTTTTAATTGCATTTCTGAATGATTTTAACATTCAAAAAGAAACAATCAATGCTTATATCAATAGGAAAAAAGATAAAGAGCTTGCTATTTTTATTGTTGGAATGGAGAAATTCCCGTTTTTTAAAACAATTGATCACAAATTAAGAGAAGTTTATCCTGATTTTGAAACCTTAGACAGAGATTATAAAAATTACTATTTTATAAAATTATTACTTTCTCCTGATTACTTTGAATTTGCAAATAAACCTAAGGCCGTTTTACCTTTTCATCTTTATGAAACTCATATTGCAAACCCAATTGAAGAACATTTGAATGAATGTGTGCATTATGCAGCTTCAAAAAAGGTTTCTAATTTGCATTTTACTGTTTCAGAAAATCATCAGAATTTGTTTTATCAGGGTGTTGACGAGGTAATAGAAAAAATTGAAGAACCATCCGGTATAAAAATCAATATTGGTTATTCTTATCAAAGTAAAAGCACAGATTCAATTACTATTGATTCAAAAGATAAATTAGTAAAAGACAAAAATGATAATTTGATTTTCAGACCAGGAGGGCATGGAGCTCTTATAGAAAACCTGAACAATCTTGACGCAGATGTAATTTTTATTAAAAACATCGATAATGTAATTCAGAATCATATTGATCAAATTACACTTTATAAAAAGGCTTTAGCAGGTGTTTTGATCGAAATACAGCAAAGAGTATTTTCGTATTTAGAGGCAATTGATAAAAATAAAGTTAGCGAAAAAGAATTAGAAGAGATTGTTGTTTTTTTACATGAAAAGATAAATGTAGAAGTAAGCAGTGATTTTGATAAATTTACTTTTGAAAATAAAATAAGCAAGATCAAAGAACTTCTGGACAGGCCGATTCGTGTTTGCGGAATGGTTAAAAATGAAGGAGAACCAGGCGGAGGTCCGTTTTGGGTTCTGAATGATGAAGGTGCAAAATCATTGCAAATTGTAGAAACTTCACAAGTTGATCTGACCAACAAAAAGCAACGTAAAATTTTAGAAGAAGCAACGCATTTTAATCCCGTAGATTTGGTTTGCGGAATTAAAAATTATAAAAACGAAAAGTTCGATTTACTTCAATATGTTGATCAAAAAGCTGGATTTATTGTTGAGAAAAGTGTCGATGGAAAATCGGTTAAGAATTATGAATTACCAGGTTTATGGAATGGATCTATGGCCAATTGGCTAACTGTTTTTGTTGCCGTGCCTTTGATTACTTTCAATCCTGTAAAAACAGTAAACGATTTATTAAAAGCGGCACATCAGCCACAATAATGGATAACTATAAAATAATATCAGAACTAGGTTTTAAAGCCGTTCGCAGCAGTGGTGCAGGTGGACAAAATGTGAACAAAGTTTCATCAAAAGTGGTTTTATCTTTTGATTTGGAAGCTTCACAAGCCTTATCTGATGAAGAGAAATTACTTTTAAAAGAAAATATTTCGGCAAGATTAACTTCAGAAAATATCTTAATCTTAAACTGTGACGAAGACAGAAGTCAGCTTAAAAATAAAGAGATTGTTGTAAAACGATTTTTAGAAATAATCAAGAAAGGACTGTTTGTTCCTAAAATTCGTAAAGCAACTAAAATTCCGAAATCAGTTATTAAAAAGCGTATTAAGGATAAAAAGAATATTTCTGATTTGAAGCAATCTCGCAAGAAACCCAACCTGGATTAAATACCAATCTTTTAAAATTCCAAATTCCAAAATCATCTTTTCAGTTGTTTTGGAATTTGGAATTTGTTTTTTGGAGTTTTTAATTTTTTAACATTACATTTGCACTGTCTCAAAGGGGTGCTCTAAATAACGAGCTGAGATCATACCCAAAGAACCTGAGCGAGTAATGTTGCTAAGGGAAAAACGACACTATCAAGCGTGCACACTTTATCTTGTCGTGAAACAATTTTATTAATTTAACAAAAGAATAATTCCCCCTTTTATTCGTAATTTTTTACGAATGAAAACTATTTTTAAAGGTTCAAAGGTTTATGATGTAAACGGAACCAAAATTATTTTCTTTACTCTATTCTCTATTTTTTTTACTCTATTCTCTTTTGCTCAGGAGCAGGATTCTACCAAAGTCAACAAACTTGATGATGTATTGGTTTCTGCAGTTCGTGTGACTTCAAAAACGCCTGTTACTTTTAGTAATATGGATAAAAAAGAAATCAAATACAGAAATTTGGGACAAGATATTCCAACTTTAATGAATTATCTTCCTTCTGTAGTTACAACTTCTGATGCCGGAACTGGAATTGGTTATAGCGGAATCCGCGTTCGTGGAAGCGATGCTACAAGAGTAAACGTTACGATTAACGGAATTCCATACAATGATGCAGAAAGTCAGGGAACTTTCTGGGTTAATATGCCTGATTTTGCATCATCATTAGAAAGTCTTCAATTGCAACGTGGTGTCGGAACTTCTACCAATGGATCTTCTGCTTTTGGTGCAAGTTTAAATATGTTGACAGATAATTATGCTTCAAAAGCCAATGGTGAAATTTCAAGCTCTTACGGAAGTTTTAATTCAAATAAAAACACGGTAAAGTTTAGTACAGGTTTATTAAATGATCATTTTGAACTTGCCGGACGTTTGTCAACTATTAAATCTGACGGTTACGTGGATCGTGCCAGTTCGGATCTAAAATCGTATTTCCTTCAGGGAACTTATGTTGGTAAAACAACATTAATTAAAGCTTTGGTTTTTGGTGGAACAGAAAAAACATATCAATCCTGGAATGGCGTTGACGCTGAGACATTAAATAAAAACCGCACTTTTAATTCGGCTGGAATGTATACAGACGAATCTGGAAATGTACGTTTTTATGATAACGAAACCGACAATTACAAACAAGATCATTATCAATTGCACTGGAGTGAATCTTTGTCTGATAAATGGAGTACTAATCTAGCTTTTCATTATACAAAAGGAAAAGGTTATTACGAAAATTATAAGGAAGATGCCGATATGGCTGACTATAATTTAAATCCGGTTGGTACGGTTACAACAACAGATTTGGTTCGTCAGAAATGGTTGGATAATGATTTTTACGGAACCACTTTTTCTGTGAAATATAAAGAAGAAAAGCTTGATGCTATTTTTGGCGGAGGCTGGAATAAATATGAAGGCGATCATTTTGGGCAAGTAATCTGGGCTAGATACGCTTCTCAGACAGAGCCGGGAGATCATTATTATGATGATTTTTCAACAAAAACAGATGGTAATATTTTCGCAAAAGCAAACTATCAGTTTACGGAAAAATTAAGCTTTTATGGTGATTTACAATATAGAAGAGTGCGATATAAGGCTAATAGTGCGGAAACGGGGTTGGTAAACGATACATTCAATTTCTTTAATCCAAAGGCAGGTTTTAATTATGAAGTGAATCAAAAGAACAATCTTTATTTCTCTTATGCCCGCGCTAATCGTGAGCCAAACAGAACAGATTATGAAGGCGGAAATGTAAAACCAGAGAAATTAAATGATTTTGAATTAGGATGGAGATTTAATTCGGAGAAATTTCAGTTGAATTCTAACTTCTACTATATGGGATATAGAGATCAGTTAATTTTAACCGGAAGATTAGACGATGTTGGAGCGCCAATTCGAGCAAATACAGAGAAAAGCTACCGTTTAGGATTTGAATTTGATGCTACAATTGCACTTTCAGAAAAATTTATTCTTAGACCTAATTTCACTTTAAGCAGTAATAAAAATGTTGACCTCGCTGTAGAAGGAGAATTTTACGGAACGACTAAAATTGCCTATTCTCCAGAAGTTATTGCAGGAAATATAATTGTTTATAGCCCAATTCAGAGTTTGCATATTTCATTATTACAGAAATACGTTGGCGAACAATATATGAATAATATTGAATTGCCATCAGCAAAATTGGCTGATTACTTCGTAAATGATTTGAATGTTTCGTATGAAATCAAACCAAAATCCATCTTTAAATCAATCACGATTACCGGTTTAGTAAACAATATTTTAGATAAAAAATATGTTTCAAATGGGGCAATGTGGGATGTTTATCCTTACTATTATCCTCAGGCAGGAATTAATTTCCTTGCTGGTTTAACATTAAAGTTTTAGAGAATTCAAAAAAACTAAAAAGCCTGAAAGTTTGATGCTTTCAGGCTTTTTAGTTTCTTAATTATATACGTGAATCACAGATCCTATAACTTCGACCTTATAAGGTTTTAAAGGATATTCTTTTTTTCCAAGTCCGGTAAATAAGCTATACTGCTCTTTATCGCAAGAACAGACAGCATTTATTCCATCTACAGTCATTGCAACGCAGGAATTGATTTCCTGATTAGGGCATGCAGCATCAAAAGCAGTATAATTACTTCCTGCATTAAAAATAATAATTCCCTTTGCACCAAAATTTGGAACAATAACTCCGTTACTTACAAATTTCAGATTTGAATATGCCGGCAGATTCATATCTACAGATAAATTAACCGAATAATTAGGAATATAAGGATTCTTGTTACTGCGTTCGCTGTCGCTGCAAGCAGAAAGTGCACAAACAAAGACGATTAAGAGCCAGATTTTTTTCATTTATTTTAATACGAATTAGTGAAACAAAAATAAATTATTTAGATTTGATTTTTATATGATTAACATATAATTATGTACTATTAAAAATAATAGTATATTTGTATTACAAAATCCCGTCCCGATGGGATTTTTTCTATTTATGTAAACGATGAAGTTATGAGTAAAGTATCTTATTATACCGCAGAAGGATTAAAAAAGTTAAAAGATGAATTGGAGCATTTAAAAAGTGTAATGCGTCCAAAGGCATCTCAAGATATAGCAGAAGCAAGAGACAAAGGCGATTTATCTGAAAACGCTGAGTATGATGCTGCAAAAGAAGCGCAAGGTTTATTAGAAATGAGAATTGCTAAATTAGAAGAAGTATATTCGAATGCAAGATTAATAGACGAATCGCAACTGGACGTTTCAAAAGTTTTGGTACTTTCTAATGTAAAAATTAAAAACCAAAGCAACGGAATGGAGATGAAATATACACTTGTTGCTGAAAGTGAAGCTGATTTAAAAACCGGAAAAATCTCAGTAACTTCTCCTATTGGAAAAGGTTTGCTAGGAAAATCTGTAGGTGAAGTAGCTGAAATTACGGTTCCAAATGGTGTTTTGAAATTTGAAATTCTTGAAATCTCACGTGACTAATTATAAGTTTAACTGTTTAATCGTTAAATCGGTTAAACGAATAAACGATTAAACAAATAAACAATGGCATCAATATTCACTAAAATAGTAAACGGAGAAATTCCTGCATATAAAATCGCTGAAGATGAAAACTTTTTGGCATTTTTAGATGTAAATCCAAATGCGAAAGGACACACACTATGCATTCCGAAACAAGAAATCGACAAGATTTTTGACATGGATGACGAACAGTATCTGGGTTTAATGAAGTTTTCTAAGAAAATTGCAACTGCTTTAGAAAAAACAGTTCCGTGTAAAAGAGTTGGAATGGCTGTAGTAGGATTAGAAGTTCCTCACGCACACGTGCATTTGATTCCGCTAAACCACATGGACGAAATGCGTTTTCATAATAAAGTATCACTTTCTAAAGAAGAATTTGAAGCATTAGCAAAAAGCATTCAGGCAAATTTATAGAATAAAAAGTTTAAGCTTTGTCAGGCTGAGCGAAGTCGAAGCCTACGCAAAGTTCAATTAAATAAAAAAATGCAGTAAATCACTTTACTGCATTTTTTTATTTAAAGTAATCTGAAATGTAGTTCCTTTTCCTATTTCAGAATGTAAAACTTTAATATTTCCTTTGTGGTATTCCTCAACAATTCTTTTTGTTAAAGAAAGTCCTAATCCCCAGCCTCGTTTTTTGGTTGTAAAACCAGTTTCAAAAACCGTTTTAAATTGCTTTTTGGGAATTCCTGATCCGGAATCTTTTACATTTATTTTTACGTGATTAGAATCTTGTTCAATTTGCAGTTCAAGAGATCCTTTTCCTTTCATTGCATCAATAGCATTTTTCACCAGGTTCTCAATTGTCCAGCTGTAAAGAATCGGGTTTATTTGAACCAATATCGGATCTTGTGGTGTATGATAAGAAAAAGTAACCTGTTTTGAGAAACGGGATTGCAGATATTTAAAAGCATTTAAAGTCTCAGAAATAATATCGTGCGTTTCTAAAACAGGAACAGAACCAATTTTAGAGAAACGATCTGTAATGGTTTGTAAACGATCAATGTCTTTTTCAATTTCAGAGGTAATAGACGAATCAATATTTTCTGTTTTTAAAATCTCAATCCAGCCAATTAATGAAGATAAAGGTGTACCAATTTGATGTGCAGTTTCTTTTGCCATACCAGCCCACAATTTGTTTTGTGTGGCCATTTTAGTGCTTTTGTAAAAATTATAGATTAAAGCACCGCACAGAAATACAATTAATAATAAGGCAATGGGATAATATTTTAGCTTATTGAGCAATGCCGAGTTACCATAATATAGTTTTTGATATTTTCCCGGAGCGTATTCAAAAGTTATGGGTTCATTTTCGTTTCTTAATTTCTTTAAAAAAGATTTTAACTTATTTCGGTTATTCAAAATTTCTTCCGGAACATTTTTAGAACTCACCACATTATCATAAAGCATTAGTACAACAGGAATAGAAGTGTTGTTGCTGAAAATCTGAAGAGGCAGTTCTACATCAGTATTTTCATCAGCATTTACGATTGTAATCTGGGCATTTGCAAAAAGTTTCATTTTCAGACGCTCTTCATTCTTGAAAATTTGGAAAAAAGTATAAGTGTTCCAAAGAATCAAAGTAATGATTAAAAAGGAAATAAGAATTATAACCCAGCGAGTTGTATTTCTGCGTTCAGAAAAGTGCATAAACTAATTTTTGAGGTATAAATATAACGAAATATACGCATTTTATATTTTGCAATTCCTGAAAGATTTTTGTTTTTATATCCCAAACTATTTCTTCGAATTAAACCATTTCTATACTTTTGCATTTACCAAAATGAGGTTTGGTTAAAAAGAAAAATTATGATTAGCATCGATCCAAAAGAGATACCAACGGCAAAATTACATGGCTATTTGCAAAGTGCTGTAGGGCCAAGACCAATTGCTTTTGCCAGCACAATTAGTGCAAAAGGAATTCCGAATTTATCGCCTTTTAGTTTCTTTAATGTATTTAGCGCAAATCCGCCAGTTTTGGTTTTTTCGCCTGCAAGACGCGTTCGCGATAATACAGTAAAACACACTCTAATTAATGTTGAGGCAACGAAAGAAGTGGTGATTAATGTGGTAAATTATGATTTGGTTCAGCAAACCTCTCTGGCAAGTACAGAATATGCAGAAGGTGTAAACGAGTTTTTAAAAGCAGGTTTAACACAAATCCCTTCAGATTTGGTAAAACCGTACCGTGTTAAAGAATCTCCGGTTCAGTTTGAATGCAAGGTTACACAGATTATTCCGTTAGGAACAGAAGGTGGCGCAGGAAATTTGGTTTTGTGTGAAGTAGTAAAAATTCATATTCATGAAGATATTCTGGATGAAAACGGAGGAATCGATCAGCATAAAATTGATTTGGTTTCAAGATTGGGTGCAAATTGGTATTCAAGATCGAATCAGGGACTTTTTGAGGTGCCAAAACCACTGACAACTTTAGGTGTTGGAGTAGATGTAATTCCGAATTTTATTAAGGAAAGCCCTGTGTTTAATGGGAATGACCTTGGAAAACTAGGAAATATAGAAGCCTTGCCTACAAAGGAAGAAGTTAGTATATTTGTGAAGGAAAATTTTTCTGTGAAAGGAGTTTTAAGCTCAGATGATCAGGAAAAAATTCATTTAGAAGCCAAAAAATATCTAAATAATGACGATATTGCATCGGCCTGGAAAGTGCTTTTAGCTAAAAAATAAGAAAAGAAACAATAATTAATTATAGACGAAGATGGAAGTTATAGGAAAAGTAAAAGTGGTAAATCCTGAGCAACAAGTAAGTGCTGCATTCAAAAAAAGAGAATTAGTAGTTACTACAGATGAGCAGTATCCACAGCACATTTTAATCGAATTTACACAAGATAAATGCGATTTATTAAGCAGCTATAAACAAGGAGAGGCAGTAAAAGTTTCTATCAATTTAAGAGGAAGAGAATGGGTTAATCCACAAGGAGAAACCAGATATTTTAATAGTATTCAAGGTTGGAGAATCGAAAGATTAGCAAGTGAAGCTCCTGCACAAGGACCTGCAATGCCAGCTGCAGAAGCATTTGCTCCAGCAACAAATGTAAACGACGACGAACCAGACGATTTACCTTTCTAAGAAGTTAAATTTTCAATTTATTAAATTCCAAATTCCAATTCATTACTATGTTTTGGGATTTGGAATTTTTGTATAAAATTAAGCACAAAGTTTGTAATTTCGACGTAAAGAGAAATCTCTGGAAGAAACGCCGCATAGAATGATTGCTTAAGTTTGGAATTTGGAATTTCAATATTGGAATTTTAAATTAATTTATTTTAAAAGATGTATTATTTAAGAGAAGATCTATTTTTTCCTCCAGTTTCTGAGGCTGATGAAGAGGGAATTTTGGCAATTGGTGGTGACTTAAATCCCGAAAGATTAAAACTGGCCTACAAAAGCGGAATTTTTCCGTGGTTTAATGAAGGTGAACCCATTCTTTGGTGGGCTCCGGATCCCCGAATGGTTTTGTTTTTGGATGAATTGGTAATTTCTAAAAGTATGCGGAACATTCTCAACCGAAAAATGTTTAAACTTACTTTTAATAAAAATTTCAAAGAAGTAATTTTAAATTGTCAGCAAATAAAGCGTGAAGGGCAAGATGGTACCTGGATTTCAGACGAAATGATTGAAGCTTATTGTAAGCTAAATGAAGAAGGAATAGCTAAATCTGTTGAGGTTTGGCAGGATGAAACTTTGGTAGGAGGTTTGTACGGAATTGATTTAGGAAATGTTTTTTGTGGTGAAAGTATGTTTTCTAAAGTTTCGAATGCATCCAAAACCGCATTCATTGCTTTAGCGTTATATTTGCAAAAAGAAAATTATAAAGTTTTAGATTGTCAGGTTTATAATCCGCATTTGGAAAGTTTAGGTTGCAGGGAAATCGATCGTGAAGAATTTATGTCCATTTTAAAAAGTAAATAAAAATGAGTGCCGTTTATAGCGTAAAAGAAATTTATATTTATCCCATAAAAAGTTTAGCCGGTATTAGCTTAAATTCTGCTCTTGCTGAGGAAATGGGTTTCGAAAACGACCGAAGATGGATGTTGATTGGCGCTGACAATGTTCATGTCACACAGCGTGAATATCCCGTTATGAGTCAGTTTTATCCTCAGATTTCAGATGATAAAATTAGAATTACTTTTGGAAATGAAACGCATGAATTTCTAATAAATGAATATTTAAGCGATTCTATAGATACAAAAGTCTGGGAGGATAAAAGCGAAGTCGTTGAGGTAAACAAACAAACTTCTAAATGGTTTAGCGAACGTTTAGGTATTGATTGTAAACTGGTAAAAATATTAAAATCGGGCGATCGCAAGCATGAAAGTTCAAGAGTAAAAGAAACCTTCAATGTAAGTTTAGCCGATGGTTATCCCTATCTTTTGATTGGAAGCAAAAGTCTTGATTTTTTGAATGAGAAATTAGACGATAAAATTACAATAAAAAGATTCCGCCCAAATATTGTCGTAAGCAGTCAAAATCCTCATGAAGAAGATGATTTTACTACTTTTAAAATTGGAGCGGTTCAGTTTAAAAACATCAAACCCTGCGGAAGATGTATTATGGTTAATAATGACCCTGAGAAAGGTGTTATTAAAAAAGAGCCCTTAAAAACATTGAGTAAATACCGAAATGTCAATAATTCTGTTTTATTCGGAACCAATATTGTGAGTTTGAATTCGGGATTTATTACTGTTGGTGATGAGATTGTTTTTTAGAAATTCAACTTTGTAAAGTTCCAGTTTAGCGTATTAAAAATTATTAATTCGTTTTTTAAAGAAGGCAATTCGAGAATTAATTTTAACGTTTCATGCGCCATGATATTTCCGATAATTCCCGGTAGGGTTCCTAAAACACCATTTAAATTACAATTGGGAACATCTTTTGGATCTGGCATTTCCGGAAATAAGTCTCTAAGGTTTTTACTTCCGTTATGATTAAAAATGGCAATTTGTCCTTCAAATCTTAAAATACTTCCGTAAACCAAAGTCTTTTTTAAGGCGACACAAGTATCGTTTACCAAATAACGGGTCGAAAAATTATCAGAACCATCTACAATAATATCATATTTTTCAATGATTTGAAATGCATTTTCTGAGGTTAGTTTTTCATTAATCGCCACAGCTTCAATCAACGGATTTAATTTTGAAACTACCTTTTGTGCTAGAATGGCTTTTTGTTGGCCAATTTCATTTTCTGTATACAAAATTTGTCTGTGGAGATTATGGATTTCAATGGTGTCAAAGTCCATAATTCCGATAAAACCAACTCCGGCAGTTGCAATATATTGTAAAACGGGACAACCTAAACCACCGGCGCCAATTACTAAAACGCGCGCTTTTTTTAATTTTTCCTGTCCTTCATCGCCAATTTCAGGAAGAATGGTTTGTCTGTTGTAACGGAGGAATTCTTGTATAATGCTCATTTTTTTAAGTCTTAAAGTTTTTAAAGTCGAAAGTCAAAAAATCTATTTATCCAAAGTGAGAGACTTTTCAACTTCCGACTTTTCAACTTTATGACTAAATGCGGTGTCCCAGTCTTTCCAAATCGGTTCATAGCCTGCTTTTTTAATGATTTTGGCAATTTCTTCAGCAGAGCGTTCATCACTAATTTCGAATTGCTCTAAAGATTGCGGATCAACAACATAACCACCCGGATTTGTCTTTGAACCGGCACTCATACTTGTAACACCAATCGGAATTATATTGTCTCTGAATTTTTCATTTTCACGCGTTGAAATTGAAATTTCGAGGTCTTCATTCCATAACCTATAGGCACAAATCAATTGTGTCAAATCTTTGTCATCCATAATAAAATTCGGTTCGATAATTCCTTCGGCAGGGCGAAGGCGAGGGAAAGAAACAGAATATTTGGTCTGCCAGTATTTTTTCTGAAGATAATCCAGATGCAAAGCATTAAAAAAACTATCTGTTCTCCAGTCTTCCAGTCCTAATAAAACGCCTAAACCAATTTTATGAATTCCGGCGGTTCCAACTCTGTCTGGGGTTTCCAGTCTAAAATCGAAATTTGATTTTTTGCCCTTGGTATGGTATTTTTTGTAGACTTCCTGATGATAGGTTTCCTGATAAACCAAAACTGAGTAAACTCCGGCTTCATGCAAACGTTCATATTCTTCTGTAGAAAGCGGTTGCACTTCCACAGAAATAATCGAAAAATTATCTTTAATTAAAGAAATTGCATTTAGGAAATAATTGATATTAACGGTGTAATTTGCTTCTCCGGTTACTAATAAAACATGGTCAAAACCAGCATCTTTCAAAGCTTCGACTTCGAGTTTTATTTCAGTATCAGTAAGTGTTTTTCTTTTGATTTTATTGTCTAAACTAAATCCACAATAGGTGCAAATGTTTTGGCATTCGTTACTTAAATAAAGAGGTGCATACATCTGGATGGTTTTTCCGAAACGCTTTTTGGTAATTTGATGGCATTTTTGAGCCATTTGCTCTAAATAATTTTGTGCAACAGGAGAGATTAATATCAAAAAGTCGTCAAGATTATATTTGCTTTTTGCCAAAGTTCGTTGAACATCTTTTGATGTGGTTTGGTATATTCTGGATTGAATTTCATCCCAATTATATTGCTCGAAAATAGATTTAAATGTTTTCATATTTTTATTTTGCCTCTCGCAGATTTTGCAGATTACGCAGATTAAATTTTATTAGCAACGCGATGAATATTTTCTAGGATATTAGAACAGTTAAAATTGACCAAGATTCCAAGTTTTTTATTAGTTAATTTTAAATAGGTATTCAATTGTTTAAAGTGAATTGGCTTTATCTCTTCTACTGATTTTAATTCTATAATTACTTTATCTTCCACTAAAATATCTAGCCTAAATGTTATGTCTAAATAAATATCATCATATTTAACTGGTAAATCAATTTGTTTAACTACTTGTAATCCATCTTTTTTCAATTGATAACACAGAGCACTTTCATACACAGATTCCAATAGCCCAGGTCCAAGAGAGTTGAATACTTTAAAAATTGCTCCTCTAACTTTATATGAAATTTCATTTTCTGACATAATTTTTTTTAGCTCAAAATTAAAGAAAATTCTTTCTTTTTGATAATTAAAAAAAAATCAGAGTAAAATCATATTCAGCAGCTTCAACATAAAAATCATCTGCCAAATCTGCCAAATCTGCGAGAGAAAACCAATTTTATTCATAAAGAAAAGAAGTCAAAGGACTAGAAGCTGAAGCATAATTCCGCTGTTGGGCAATTTTAGCTTCAAAGGCTTTTCTTCCTGCAATTACAGCATTTTTAAAAGCCTCGGCCATTAACTTCGGATTTCCGGCAACGGCAATGGCGGTATTGACCAAAACGGCATCGGCACCAATTTCCATTGCTTTTGCAGCATCTGAGGGAGCACCAATTCCTGCATCTACAATTACGGGAATATTACTTTGGTCAATTATAATTTCGAGAAAATCTATGGTTTTTAAGCCTTTATTACTCCCAATAGGCGATCCTAAAGGCATAACGGCAGAAGTTCCGGCGTTCTCTAAATGTTTGCATAAAACAGGATCGGCATGAATATAGGGAAGTACAATAAAACCAAGTTTAGCCAATTCTTCAGTAGCTTTTAAGGTTTCAATAGGATCTGGCATCAAGTATTTTGGGTCAGGGTGAATTTCTAGTTTTACCCAATTTGTTTCAAGTGCTTCACGCGCCAATTGTGCAGCAAAAACAGCTTCTTTTGCGTTTCTAGCTCCAGATGTGTTTGGCAATAAATTGATATTTGGATGTTTTAAATGGGAAAGAATAGCATCCGTATCGGTTTCTAAATCGATACGTTTTAAGGCTACAGTTACCAACTCGCTTTCTGAAGCCAAAATGGCCTGTTCCATTTCTTCATTTGATCCAAATTTACCTGTTCCTAAAAATAGGCGAGAGGTTAAGGTTTTATCTCCGATATTAAACAATGACGTTTGCATATAATTTTTCGTTAAGTTGTTGAATTAATTTTTCTTTTTCATCGCTTTCGGTGATGATTCCAGAAACGGCAATTCCGTAAATTCCGGTTTCCATTAACGGATTTATATCTTTTAATGTGATTCCTCCAATAGCAAAAACCGGTATTTTGATTTTGTTCTTTTTTAGTTTCTGCAGAATCTCAAAATATCCGTGTAAACCTAAAATTGGACTTAATTTTTCTTTTGTACTGGTAAATCGAAAAGGCCCAAGACCAATATAATCACATCCATTTTTTACATGATTTTCAATATCTTCAAAGGTGTTGGCCGTTCCTCCAATTATTTTGGTATTGCCTAAAATGGCGCGGGCTTCATCGATTTTCATGTCCGAAAGCCCAAGATGAACCCCGTCTGCTGCGATTTGCTGAGCGAGATATAAGTCGTCGTTTACAATAAAATTGGCTAAATATTCTTCACATAAAAATTTTACAGCTTCCGCTAATGCGAAAGTATTTTTAGCTGATTGATCCTTAAACCGCATCTGCACCCAATCGCATCCGGCATCAAGCGCCTGCTGAATGTTATATAATTGTTCTTCAATTGTATTTCCCTGTGAAATATATTGCAGTTTATTGTACATAATGATATCCTATTAATGTTGAAGTTGAACTTAGATATTTTTCTATGTAGGTTTTGGCATTTTTACAAGCTTCGGGTAAAGTTTGATTTAATGCAAGATTTGCGGCTATTGCAGCAGAAAGGACGCAGCCGGAACCATGTTTTTCTGAGCATTCTTTGTTTGTTGGCAAAAGATCATAAACTTCATTTTTTAGAAATAAACGATCAGTTCCAAGTGCGGTTTGATTATGTCCGCCTTTTAATAAAATATTTGTTGGAATTTCATTTTCAGGTCCTGATTTTTCAGAAAAGAAATCAGGAAATAAAAAAGCAATTTCCTTGTAATTAGGAGTTAATAGATCAACTTTAGATAAAACTTTATTTAAATCTGAAAGATCTTCAAGATTCATAAAATTAAATTCGGTAGTTGATTTCAAAACCGGATCCCAGACAATTTGTGTTGAAGGTGAGAGTAATTTTATAGTCGAAAGAATTCGGTTTAAGTAATGTACAGAAGGAACAATTCCGATTTTAACAGCATCTATTTTATAACTTAGAAACAATGTTTCAATCGAACGAATTACAAAACTTAAATTCGTCCACTGAATTTCATAAAATTTATTTTCGGTTTGGATGGTATCGGCCGTTGTAATAGCAAAACCATATACCTGATGCTGCTCAAATGTTTTGATATCAGCCAAAATTCCTGCACCTCCCGAAGGATCTAAACCTGCGATTGTGAGTGCGAAAGGGCGTTTTTTTGACATAATTTAAATTGTTTTAATGGATTTTCATTCTTCCAAATACTTCCTATAAGTGCGACATCGTCAAAACCTTTTTCTAAAACTTGTCGAATGTTTTCTGAATCAATTCCGCCCAAAGCGACCATTTTTGTTTTATGATTTGTTCGGGACTTTAATTCTTCAAAAAGGTCTCTTTCAGGAAAATAATTTTCTTTAGAAATACTTTTAAAAAGGGGACTTAGAAAGGCATATTCAAAATTCTCTAGCGAATTAAAACTTTCGATAGAATGTGTTGACGTTGATTTAAAGCTACGAGGTTTTGAAAACCTTGCAGGAAAATCATTTAGACTTTTTCTTTCTTTTTCAGAAAAATGTAATCGGTTAATACCAAAATCTTCTGCTAAATCGTGATGATTATGCATAACCAAATTAGCTCTGTATTCTAATTTTATCTGATGAATAAACTGCGCCATTTCCAATTCTGAAAAATCTGGTTTCCGAATATGAAGCAAAGACAATCCTTCTTTCAATAAAGAATGAAGAATATCTATTTCATCTTCAACAAAAAAAGGATTAGTAATCACTATCATGTCTTTTCTCTTTGTTCTTTCCTCTATTTTCTAGATGTAAATCTCTTTTCCTTGCTCAATAAACTCTTCCGATTTCTCCTGCATTCCTTTTTCTGCGGCAGCAACGTCTCTGATTTCCTGAGATATTTTCATCGAGCAGAATTTTGGTCCGCACATCGAACAAAAATGGGCGACTTTTGCGCCATCAGCCGGAAGCGTTTCGTCGTGGAATTCTCTTGCCGTATCTGGATCTAAAGCCAAATTAAACTGATCTTCCCAACGGAATTCGAAACGGGCTTTACTCAAAGCATTATCACGATATTGTGCTCCCGGATGACCTTTTGCCAAGTCGGCAGCATGAGCAGAAATTTTATACGTTATAACACCGTCTTTTACATCTTTTTTATTTGGTAAACCAAGATGTTCTTTTGGGGTTACATAACACAACATTGCACAACCGTACCAACCAATCATTGCAGCTCCAATTGCAGAAGTAATATGGTCATAACCCGGTGCAATATCGGTGGTTAACGGACCTAACGTGTAAAACGGAGCTTCGTGACAATGTTCTAATTGTTTGTCCATGTTTTCTTTAATCATGTGCATCGGAACGTGTCCTGGACCTTCAATAAAAACTTGAACATCATGTTTCCAGGCAATTTTTGTCAATTCGCCCAAAGTTTCCAATTCTGCAAATTGGGCAGCATCATTGGCATCTGCAATGGAACCCGGACGCAAACCATCTCCAAGAGAAAAAGCAACGTCATATTGTTTCATGATTTCGCAGATTTCTTCAAAATGGGTGTAAAGGAAATTTTCTTTATGATGAAATAAGCACCATTTTGCCATAATCGACCCGCCTCGCGAAACAATTCCAGTCACGCGATTTGCCGTTAAATGTATGTAGCGAAGCAAAACCCCTGCATGAATCGTGAAGTACGAAACACCTTGTTCTGCCTGTTCAATTAAAGTATCCCTGAAAATTTCCCAAGTTAAATCTTCTGCAATTCCTTTTACTTTTTCTAATGCCTGATAGATCGGAACAGTACCAATTGGAACGGGAGAATTTCTAATAATCCATTCTCTCGTTTCGTGAATGTTTTTTCCTGTTGATAAGTCCATGATTGTGTCGGCACCCCAGCGGCAAGCCCAGACTGCTTTTTCAACTTCTTCCTCAATACTGGAAGTTACAGCACTATTCCCAATATTAGCATTAATTTTTACAAGAAAATTACGCCCCACAATCATTGGTTCACTTTCAGGATGGTTAATGTTGTTTGGAATGATGGCTCTTCCGCAGGCAACTTCAGAGCGTACAAATTCGGGAGTGATTTTACTTTTGGGTGTATTAGCTCCAAAACTGTGACCACGGTGCTGGCATTGCATTGCTTCCGTTTGTTGGTTCAGAAGTTCAATACGTTGGTTTTCACGAATGGCAATATATTCCATTTCAGGAGTGATTATGCCTTGTTTAGCATAATACAATTGTGTCACGTTTGCGCCTTTTTTAGCACGTTTTGGCTGATGTAAATATTCAAAACGAAGATGATTTAGACTCTCATCTTTCAATCGGCTTTGACCGTAATCTGAAGTGATTTCGTCTAAAACTTCAACATCATTTCGGTCTAGAATCCAGCTTTCGCGTAAGCGTGGCAATCCTTTTCGAATATCAATTGTAATATTTGGATCAGTATAAGCCCCCGAAGTATCGTAAACGGTTACGGGAGGATTTTTTTCAATTCCGCCATTTGAAAGTTTAGTATCGCTCAAATTAATTTCGCGCATGGCCACTTTTATGGGATGAATTTCTCCGTCGATATATACTTTTTTAGAATTTGGAAATGGGGTTCTGGATATTTGTTCTTCTGTAGTCATGATATTTTTGTTTCAAGTTTCAGGTTTCAAGTTGTAGAGACGCACTGCAGTGCGTCTACGTGCGATTGGCAAATTGGAATTTGGGGTTTATTTTTTGGGATTTAAATTCTAACCTCCCTGTGTAGCAGAAATAATTAAAATATCGTCAGTTTCTTGTACGAGATATTCTTTCCATTGTATTTTTGGAACAACGGTATTGTTGATAGCAACGGCGATTCCGTTTTGTTTGTGCGGAATTTCGAGGTCGAGCAATGATTGAACGCTTAGCGATTCAGCATTGAATTGTTTGGTTTGTTGATTGATTTTTAGTTCCATTCCTTTTTGAATTTAGTATATAGATATACTTTAGGAATGGCTACAAGAGCGCATAAAAATGCGCGCAGAAGTCATCTTACTTTTCCCTACGCTAGTATGAACTAGATCAGGTTCAGAGGGTAAAATCTCAGCCTACAATTTTGTAGACACCCCTAAAGTGTGAAGCAAATATAGATAATTTTTGTTTGAAAGTTTAAAAAAGTTTCAAGTTTCAGGTTTCAAGTTTGTATGCGAGATGTTTTTTGAGCTTCAGTTGCAACCTGAAATCTGAAACAAAACTATTTTTTTCGAGTCCAGCAATCTTCCACGTGATCATTGACCATTCCAGTGGCTTGCATGTGCGCGTAAATAACAGTTGAACCGACAAATTTAAATCCTCGTTTCTTTAAATCTTTGCTGATGGTGTCAGAAATTGGAGTTGTGGCTGGAACATCTTTTAACGTTTTCGGATTGTTGTCAATTGGTTTTCCGTCAACGAATTTCCAGATATATTCTGAGAAAGTTCCAAATTCGTTCTGTATTTTCATAAAAGCCTGAGCGTTTGAAACGGCAGATTTTACTTTAAGTTTATTTCTAATAATTCCAGTGTCCTGAAGTAATTCTTCAATTTTATCTTCCGAATAATTGGCAATTTTTTTATAATCGAAGTTGTCAAAAGCGGTCTTAAAGTTTTCTCTTTTATTTAAAATGGTAATCCAGCTTAAACCAGCCTGAAAAGTTTCAAGAATTAAAAACTCAAAAATAGTTGGATCATCATAAACGGGAGTTCCCCATTCTTCGTCATGATATTTTTTATATAAATCACTGGAGCTGCACCAGCCGCATCTGATAGTATTTGTGTTTTCCATTATTTTCCAATTTGCCAGCTATATCCTTTTACACTAGGAATATAGGCCGAACGACCAACGATTACAAGATCGTTGTATATTTTTCTGTTGTATTTTATGCCAATCGCATTTCCGGAGGTATACATTTTATTGGCTCTGAAAACTACTTTCATTTTGCCGTCTTCCAGTTCGGCGTCTGATACTTTTTCAACCAGCCAGGTCGATTGCCATTTTACTGCAATTTCATTTTCTGCCGTTTTGGTAACACTTTTAACAAGTTTAACAGCTTCTTCCGGAATTTCAAAGTTTTGAGTTAATTGTTTTTGGGTTAAAGTTTGTCCCATTTTACACTTGTCTAATATTTTTCGAACGTTCACAAAATTCAATAACTCTTCGTTTACTTTCTTTTTAATATCTATGGGTGCAGGTTCTTTTTTGGTTGTTGTATTAGGAAGATGTGATATAATATCGATATTGTTTTTCACAGCAAAAGCAGTCTCTTTATCCACTACTTTTTGTGATTCAATTTCTTTTGGCGCAGTGATATTTTTTGCCGAAACTGTTCGATTTATTTTTGTCGATGCCGGTTTTAAAACACTAACGGGCGCAATGATTTTTTTAGGCTGCTTTTTTTCTTCGTTGCCACAGCTAAATAGGAAACAGGTTATGGAGAATAAAATAATCGTATTAAATTTTTTCATGATCCAAATGTTTTTTTACTCTTTGTTAGAAAGATCTTCGTCTAAATACTTTTTAATCAAATGATGGCCGGCATAAATTAAAGGTGTCAATAAAATAGCTATTGATAATTTAAATGTATAACCAACTATAGCAGATGAAAGAAAGGTTTCAAAATTAATTTTTCCTGGAAGCCAAAAGGCAATTCCCAGAACAATAAAAGAATCAAATAACTGCGAAATAACCGTTGATCCCGTAGTTCTAAGCCATATTTTTTTATCACCAGTCCGGTTTTTAAAAAACCAGAATACACTAACATCTATTAATTGCGAAATCATAAAGGCAATTAAACTACCTACTATAATCCACATACTTTGCCCAAAAACCGCTTTAAACTGATCGTCGTTTACAGGACTTATTCCTTTTGCTGCCGGAATTATAATGGCCATAAACAGTATTAAAAATGCGTAAGCAATCAAACATGCCGTGATAAAAGAGAGTTTTTTTACTCCTTTTTCGCCAAAATACTCATTAATTAAATCTGTTGTTAAGAAAACTACAGGCCAGGGCAAAATTCCAATACTCATTACAAATGGTCCAATCTGAATAAGCTTTCCGCCAATTAATTCGGCGACAACGGCATTAGTTATAAAAATTCCTGCTAGAATTACAAAAACAATTTCTTTTCTGGTTTTAAACATATTACAAAATCTGTGTATTCAAAGTTAATTATTTTAACGTAATTATAACTTTAATATTCATCAAGAATTGATTCATTATTCTCTTTTTCTTTTTCAAAACTCGCTCTCAGGTGCTCTGTATTCAAAAACTCAGCAACAACAAGCTTGTATTTCTTATCTAAATCTTCCTCTTTGTCATTAATTTGCTTCAAATTAATTGCCTTATAGGCAAGCGGATTTATCTTTCCATTTTCATTGATAAAACCAATAGTATACAATTGGCTTTTACCTGTATCAATCTCTTTATTTTTTCTTTTTATTTTATAGAAATAGAGTGAGACTTCTTTTTCGTTTTTCTCGACAATTTTCTTTTCAAGTAAAGAAATCGAGTCTTTTTTAGAAAGATTTTGAAAATTGATTACCGCAGCTTTTGCAATCTCATCATCTGTAAAGTGTATTAAATCTTTTTTATTTTGGTTTGAAAGTAAATTGATAGTCGCAAATTGTGTTTTAGGATCATTTAAAAAACCGGCAATTTCAGCAGATGACAAATCATTATGAGTAATGCCCAATCTCGCCAATTCTATATTTAATTCTGGAATGTCCAGATTTTTTATTTTTTTCAGAATCTCTTTTACCGCGCTGTCGTCAATGTAATTATAGATTAAAGTAGTATAATTGATTAAGTCGTCTAATGATGCTGCAGTGTCGGTAAAAGCAATTATTTCGTCTTCATTTTCTTCGGCTTTGTCGTTAACTTTATTTTTTTGATTCCAGCTGGCTACTCTTTTGTATTCTAACTTTGTATTGGTAAGAATTATTGGTTTGAATGCTTTTAGTTTTTTTACCGAGATTAGTTTTTTCTCAAACAGAGAATTACAAAAATTAATGATAGGATTATGGTATTCTTTGATGCTATAATATTGAAAAATCTGAGGAAATAATTCTTTGCTATTTTCCGCATCATTTATAAAGGCATAAAAAAGGCTGCTAATTTCATATTGATTATCCGGAATAGGAAGATCAAATTCCAATAACTCATTGATTTTTTTGTAAGCAGTTTTCGTTTTTTGGTGGGAGATACTTTTTAGAATACTAATTTGTACATCAGTTTTTGTTGATTCCTTTTTGTAATAATTTTCAAGAAATGGAATAACTCTTTCATCATCTATTTTTCCCAGTTTTTCTAAAAGAGATGTTATAGCATCAGTTTCACTTTCTTTAAAATTGAAAGTATTAATGAAATTTGTCACGACTTCGAAATCACTTTTCGAAATACCAAGGTTCTTTATAGAGTTTAGGGCAGAATAACGAATAGTATCTTTCGGGCTTTTTGCATCTTCTATAAAAAGACTGATTTTATTTTCATTGGTTTTATTTTTTATATTTTCAATAAAATCCAATGAGCCAAAAGTTTTTTCGATTGCAGGATCATCATTTTTGTAATTCCTGTCAACTAGTGTGTTTAGTAAATAATAGGTATTGTCTTTATAAAGCGCTTTGTATTTAATAGCCTGTGTTGCATTAGGTTTAGAAACTAATGCTTCAATGGTATAACTATCGTTTTCTTTATTAAATGTGGTAGTGTTATTTAAAAATTCATAATTGTCTTTTTTGTTTTGAAGAATTTTATTCCATTGAGATCCCGAAAAACCTTTTTTTACAAACAATTCCGGATTTAATAGGGAAGTGGAGCTTTCATAATTCTCGTCTTCATCTTCAAAGTAGTTTTCTTCGGCATCTGTTTCGTATTGATTTAAAAATTGCTTTTTAAGCATTTTCTGAACCGTATCAATAGACTGATTTTCCTGATATTTGGGGTACTTGTAATATCTCAAGTTGAATTTTCGATCAGCTTCAGAACTAAAAACCTGAAATTTGGTCGATGCTCCAAAAATATTTTTAGATTGATATTGTTTTGTTTTTAGGTTTAAAAATAAATTTTCATTCTCTTTCTGCGGAATTTCAATTTTATAATTTGCGATTGAATCCTTGTAAACTTTTGTTTTCGATCTGTAGTTAAAAGGCATGACAGTAAACGATTTAAAAAATCGATTTGTATTTACCTCAGAAGAGTTAACGGTTCCTAGTAAATAATATTTATTTCCAGCAATAATTGATTTTAGCTTCATGCTGCGGTCTCCAATTTTTGAAGACGAAACAACTGAGTTTTCAGCTTCATTATAGTCTAATGTAGTTGAACTCTGATCTTGCTGTAAATAGAACTGATAATGAATTTGTTTTTGCTCATATCCTGAATCCTCTAAGGTTTCGGTATCATTCAGTGTTTTTTCTCTTAAAAAATAATAGCTCTTTTCCTGATTGTCGTAAGCCTGAATATCGATATCGGTTTCTTTTTCGGTACCATTTCCAAAAACAAAATTAAAAGACGGAATTTCTACTTCAAATCCACCTTTTAGAGGTTTTATTTTTTCCCATTCATTTTTAAAAGGCTTTACTTTAATATTGTTAAAGACTTCATTTTCATATTGACGAACATAATTTGCAGGTCCGGTCATCGAAATAGAAATGATTTCTAATGGAGTGATGAAAAATTTTGAATGCTGACTATTTCCGGTTTTAGTGACATTTTTTATATCATATCCCGAATAGTTTGGTTGTTCAAAATAATTTTTCTCAAGAATATCTCCCGCAATTTTTTCAAAAAAGAGACTGTCTAATGATTTTGCCTGATATTGATTATTACTATTCTTAAGGAAATAGTTTAACGGAATTCGCTTAATTGTTATAGCACCACCATTTGTAAAGTCTGGAGATCCTAAGCTTGCATTATCTTCGATTGTCGTTTTGTACAACGGCAATTGCAGCATTTTATCATTTGTAGAAGTAACAGTAAAATTAGGATTTGGAAAATAAGCCTCGATTGTCTTTTTTTGATTTTTTCCCGTTTCAGTAAAGTTATCAATTATGGGTTTTACGTTGTATCCTTTTTGTCTTAAAAGTTCAATTATACCCTCATTTCCGCCCAAATGAGCTGCTCCAACAGCAGAAAACAAACTTCCTGTTTTGGCAATAGAATCGATACTTTTGGTCATTACTTTGTTTCGGTTTACAATCAGTGCATCATGCGCTTTTTTTGAAAAAAGTAATTTATAAATAGAGTCCAGCATTACAATATCCTTTTCTCTGTAATATTCTTTAAGAACTTCAGTCGGATTTCGGTTCTTTAAAATCTTCATTAAAGCAATTTTATTCTCATCTTTCGGTTTAGCTTCATCATCAATAACCTCAAGAATTGAAATCATAGATTGTTTTGCGTTTTCAAGTCCTGCAATTCTTTTTTTATACTTTTTTCCAGTTTGAAAAATAAACATATCTAAAACCGTATTCTCCTGAAAATCGGCCTGATCACCTTCTGCTCCCGACAACATGTTTTTAAAGTATTTACTGTTGTCATTAGTAAAAATATCTTTGATGGTCTCCTTACTTGCAGGAAATAGATAAAACTCTCTATAGAATTTAGAGTACAAATCGTAATCGTTACTTTTCATTAGATCATTTAGTTCTCCCCAGGTTTCAGGATTACTTTCATTGGCAACAATATCAGATCCAAGAAGATTCTTGAAAAAGGAATCAGATAAATGAAAAGAAACTTTCTCATTAACATGCATTGTTCCGTACAAATAAGAGTTTTTAGTTAAACCATTACCTGATATTTCCCAAAACAAACTTTTGTTTTGCGAATGAATAACTGAACTTATTAACAATGAAATGTATAGTAATTTTTTCAATGGAAAAAGATTTAATAGTGTTGCTTTAGAAATGTAAAATTGATTACTCTGGTATTGTTCGTGAATTTAAGATTTCTTTATTTTATTATAAAGGTTTTTCTTAAAAAAAAAAGAGTGAAATTTTTTACAGCCATCAATTGAGGTATTCTTATTCTTTTTTGTAACAATCGATTTTAATTTTAATTCCTATTTTTTAGGTAATTTTGAAATTATAAGAAGCTCCAAAAAAATAGGAGCCAGAACAATTAAAGCCAGATTGAAATGGATAATACCTCTTTTACACCCACTATAAAAAATAATTCTGCTAATCCTTTGCTTAAAGAATGGGAAGGTCCGTATGGCGGAGTTCCGAATTTTGGCGCTTATAATATTGCTGATTTCAAACCGGCGATTGAATTTGCTATACAGGAAAAGTTAAATGAAATTGACGCTATTGCGAATAATTCAGAGCAACCTACATTTGAGAATACAATTGTAGCCTTAGAACTTTCAGGTTCAGCAATTGAAAGGATTCAGGCGGTTTATGGAATTTACAGGTCTAATTTAAGTACTCCTGAATTTAGCGCAGTTGATACAGAAATGTCTCCTAAACTGGCAGAGATAGAGGATAAGATGTATCAAAATAAAGAATTGTTTACAAGGATAGAAACAATTTATAAATCGGAAGAAAGTAAAAAACTAAACAGTGAACAGCAAAGATTAATTTGGCTTTATTATACAAATTTTGTTCGTGAAGGTGCTGAATTAAATGATACTGACAAAAAAGAAGTCGCAAAAATTAATCAGGAACTTGCAGGACTTTTTACTTCATTTAGCCAAAAATTGTTGGCAGAAGAAAATGATCAGTTTTTAGAATTAAAATCTGAAGAGGATTTTGACGGACTTCCGGAAGAATTTAAAAATGCTGCAATTGCTGAAGCGAAAGAAAGAAATTTGGCTATTTTGGGTTGTATTGGGAATACAAGATCTTCAATCGAACCCTTTTTGACTTTTTCAAATAACAGAAGTTTAAGAGAAAAAGCGTTTGATATTTTTATAAAACGCGGAGATAATAACAATGAAAATAATACAAATGAGACTCTGGTTGCGATTTTACAATTAAGAGCTCAAAAGGCCAAAATTCTAGGTTTTAATAATTTTGCAGAGTGGAGCTTGTCTAATAAAATGGCAAAAGATTCGCAGAAAACGTTAGATTTAATGGAATCTGTGTGGAATCCTGCAATCGAAAAAGTGAAAAATGATGTTTTGGCAATGCAGGAAATCGTAGATGAGGAAAACGGAGGATTTAAAATTCAGCCTTGGGATTACCGTTTTTATGCCGAAAAAGTCCGAAAAGCAAAATACGATTTAGATCAAAATGAAATAAAGCAATATCTGCAATTAGAGAATTTGCGTGAAGGAATGTTTTGGACTGCCGGCGAATTGTTTGATTTAGGATTTAAGCAGCTATTTGATGTTCCGGTTTATCATCCAGATGTTCGTGTCTGGGAAGTAAATAATAAAAATACTGGTGAAGCAATTGGTCTTTGGTATTTTGATCCTTTTGCGCGTGTAGGAAAGCGTTCGGGAGCATGGATGAACTCACATAGAGATCAGCAGAAAATAACGGGAAATGTGCTTCCAATCGTGTCTAATAACTGTAATTTTATAAAAGGGAATCCTGGAGAATCAGTTTTAATTTCCTGGGATGATGCGACGACTTTATTTCATGAATTCGGACACGCACTTCATGGTTTATGTTCAAATGTTACTTACCCGAGTTTGTCCGGTACTTCTGTTGCCCGTGATTATGTTGAATTTCCATCGCAATTATTAGAACACTGGCTTGCAACTCCAGAAGTATTAAACAAGTTTGCGCTACATTATAAAACAAATGAGCCTTTATCGCAATCTTTGGTTGATAGAATTGGGAATGCGGCAAATTTTAATGAAGGTTTTGCAACAGTAGAAACGATTTCTAGTTCTTTTGTTGATATGAGATTACATTTAACAACCGAAATTGTGAATCCTCATGAGTTTGAAAAGCAGATATTAAATGAAATTAATATGCCGTCTGAAATTGTGATGCGTCATAGAATTCCGCAATTTGCTCATATATTTTCAAGCGATGGTTATGCTGCGGGATATTATAGTTATTTATGGGCAGATGTTATAAATGCAGATGCGTATGAAGCTTTTCTGGAAGGAAATGGGCCTTTTGATAAAGCGGTTTCCAAGCGTCTTTATGATACCGTTTTAAGTATGGGTAATAAAATTGATAATGAAAAAATGTATGAAAATTTCAGAGGACACGCTCCCGAATCTGATGCATTAATGCGTGCGAGAAATTTTCCCGTTGTAAAACATAACTAAATAAAAAAGCCCGAATAAATAAATATTCGGGCTTTTTATATTGAAATAATAATATATTAACCTAAAGTAACTCTTTTGAAACCTGTGATTTCAACGTTGAATCCTTTAACGTAATCGCTAACTTTTTTACTATCATCTTTGATAAAGTTTTGATCTAACAAAGCTTTTTCCTGATCTAAAGTAGTGTTGTCAGAGATGAAACGTTGAACTTTTCCAGGAATAATTTTATCCCAAATTTGTTCTGGTTTACCTTCAGCTTTTAATTCAGCTTTAGCATCTTCTTCAGCTTGTTTGATAACTTCTTCAGTTAATTGAGAGAAAGAAATGTATTTAGGAACATTTTTTAAAGTTTTTCCTAAACGTTTTGCTTCTTCATTATCTTTTTCGATTACAGCAATACGAGCAGCAAGTTCAGATTCAACGAAAGCAGGATCAAAATCTTTGTAAGATAATGTGTCAGCTCCCATAGAAGCAACTTGCATAGAAATGTCTTTAGTTAAAACATCAGCGTTAGCAACTGGAGCAGAAATTGCAGTTAAAGCAGCAATTTTGTTAACGTGAACGTAAGATCCAACGAAAGCACCTTCTAAAATTTCAAAACCACCGATTTCGATTTTCTCACCGATAACACCAGTTTGCTCGATTAATTTCTCAGCAACAGTAATTCCGTTGAAATCAGAAGCTAAAAATTCTTCTTTAGTAGAGAAGTTGATCGCTTTTTCAACTAAATCTTTAGCTAAAGTTACGAAAGCTTCATTTTTACCTACGAAATCTGTCTCACAGTTTAAAGTGATGATAGCTCCTTTAGTGTTGTCTGCATTGATGAAAGAAACAGCAGCTCCTTCAGAAGAGTCACGGTCAGAACGGTTAGCAGCAACTTTTTGTCCTTTTTCTCTAAGAACTTGGATTGCTTTATCGAAATCTCCATCAGCTTCAACTAAAGCTTTTTTACAGTCCATCATTCCGGCACCTGTAGATTGTCTTAATTTATTTACGTCTGCAGCAGTAATTGTTGCCATAATATTTTGAATTTTAATGTTAAAAGTAAAAATTCCATCTTCTAAATCCCAAACTCCAATTTTATTAAATTATCAACATAACGTTTTTAATTTTGTATTTGGAGTTTGGAATTTAAAATTTGGAATTTAAAATTTGATTTATTCTTCAGTTGCAGGAGCAGCCTCAGCTTCTGCAGCAGGAGCAGCTTCTTCAGCTACTTCAACTTCTTTTTCAGAACCTCTGTCAGAAAGACCTTCGATTACAGCAGTAGTTACTAAAGATAAAATTTTGTCAATTGATTTAGAAGCATCATCATTTGCTGGAATTACGTAATCAACCTCTCTTGGGTCAGAATTCGTATCAACCATTGCAAAAACTGGAATGTTTAATTTTTGAGCTTCTTTTATTGCGATGTGTTCAGCTTTGATATCTACTACGAACAATGCTGCAGGTAGTCTAGACATATCAGCAATTGAACCTAAGTTTTTCTCTAATTTAGCACGAAGACGATCAACTTGTAAACGCTCTTTTTTAGAAAGAGTCATGAATGTACCATCTTTCTTCATTTTATCAATAGAAGACATTTTTTTAACTGCCTTTCTGATAGTTACGAAGTTAGTTAACATTCCACCTGGCCATCTTTCAGTGATGTAAGGCATGTTTGCAGCTTTTGCTTTATCAGCAACGATGTCTTTAGCTTGTTTTTTGGTAGCTACGAATAAAATTTTTCTACCTGATGCAGCGATTTTTTTCAAAGCTTCATTAGCCTCTTCAATTTTAGCTGCAGTTTTATATAGATTGATAATGTGAATACCATTACGCTCCATATAAATGTAAGGAGCCATATTTGGATCCCATTTTCTAGTCATGTGTCCGAAGTGAACACCTGCTTCTAGTAATTCTTTTACTTCTATTTTGTTTGCCATTTTTGTACTAGTTTACGTTCTGTTGATTAGCAATGTATAAATGGCGGTTTCCCAGGCTTTATACATTTAGATGCTAAACTATTTCCTACCTCGATAGGAGAGCAACAATAACTGTGTTTTTTAATTTCAATAAATAATTGATAGTGTCTTGTACCGTTATGCACAAGACAGGTAATATTAACGTTTAGAGAATTGGAATCTCTTACGAGCTTTCTTCTGACCGAATTTCTTACGTTCAACCATTCTTGGATCTCTTGTTAATAAACCTTCTGGTTTAAGGATTCCTCTGTTTTCGATGTTCACTTCACACATTGCACGTGCTAATGCCATTCTTACAGCTTCTGCCTGACCAGTTGAACCACCTCCGTAAACGTTTACTTTTACATCAAAGTTGTTTACATTTTCTGTCATAGACATTGGTTGTAAAACTTTGTATTGTAAAGTTGCAGTTGGAAAGTAAGTTGCGAATTCTTTTTTGTTTACAGTGATTTTACCTGTTCCTTCAGAAACATAAACACGTGCAACAGCGGTTTTTCTTCTACCGATTTTGTGAATAACTCCCATTACTTAAGATCGTTTAGGTTAACAGTTCTAGGTTTTTGAGCTCCGTGAGTATGCTCAGCACCTACAACAACATTTAGATTTCTAAAAAGTTCAGCTCCTAATTTATTTTTAGGTAACATTCCTTTTACAGCTTTTTCCACTAATAATGCAGGGTTTTTAGCTTGCAATACTTTAGCAGTTAAAGTTCTTTGTCCTCCTGGGTAACCTGTATGACGCATGTAAATTTTGTCATTCATTTTTGTACCTGTAAGGTTAATTTTTTCTGAGTTGATAACAATTACGTTATCTCCACAGTCAACGTGCGGTGTGTAACTTGGTTTGTACTTACCTCTTAAGATCATTGCAACCTTTGAAGCAAGACGTCCTAAGTTATGACCTTCAGCGTCAACAACAATCCACTCTTTAGTTACAGTGGCTTTGCTAGCTGAAACTGTTTTGTAGCTTAATGCGTCCATAATATTATTTTAATTAAACATTCCATCCCCAATAAAGGGGATGCAAAAGTACAATTAATTATTTTAAATCCAAATACCTGAAAAGAATATTTTATCTGCTGAAAATCAGGCTGTCAGTTTTGTATTTAAATCAATAAAAAAAAACCACCTTCACAATAACGCGAAGGTGGCTCAATTTTTTGACTTTTTTGTTAAACTATAAACAAATTTGCAATGTCAACAACTTGTTGTGTAGATAAAGGTTCGTCGTAAGCTTCTGATCCAGCGGCAGCTCCAAACAATGCGGCAGTATTATACCCAGCTTGCATAGTAACGCCTTCGCCATCATATACGGCTTGTGTTGCTGACGGCATTCCGGTTCCTCTTTCCGCATTAGAGATCCATCCTTTTAAACCTCGTAATCTTCGAACTTCAGATGCATGTCTCGCTTCAACAGAATGTATTTGTAACGCGGCTGTTAATAAATCAGGTGTCGAAATTAAATTGGCAGCCTGTCCTTTGTAAGCTCTTACGCCTGTATCTTCAAACGCTTGCGCCAATGCTAAAAAAGTTGGATAATCACCAAAAGGATCGAATGCTCCTCCAACAGTAAAGTCGAAAGTCGGTTTCGGAACAAAATTGGCACTCATTGTACCACCTAAACCAGCAATTAAAAATTTTACGTGATCTGCCTCATGATCGGCTATTTGTTGGAAAACTTTTAAATCGCGTCCACCATTTTCCAGTGCAGGAATCACTCCTGAATCTAATGCCATTGCATAAAACTCGTTTTCAAGGTATTCTAATGTTAATGCAAATTGCAAAGCCCCAATTGGAGTAGCCGGCGTTGGAGTAATATCTTTTGCCAGTGCTTTATTTGCCATTGCAGATAATCCGAAAGGAATTGACGCTAACGCCAAATTTTTACCAATATTTCCAAACTGATTAAAACTGTCTCTTCTGGAACCTGTACTTCTCATTAAACTATCATCAGTAAAGGTTTCTATAAATTTTAAGATATTCATAATTTCTAAGTTTTAGCTAGTTAAGATTAAGGTAAATATTGAGCTGTGAATTTTGTAGTAATAAATCCTCCTGCAATTGGCAGAATTTTGGAAGGATCTTTTGCAACATCTAATCCAGTTGATGTATTTACAACATCGTCACCGGCAAAATCTTTAGAATTCGGATTTATTAAGCTTCTTATTGCAGAAGCGTGACGGGCTTCAACAGAAACTATTTTTCCGGCCAATAATAAATAGTCCGGACTTTTAATTAATCTGCCAGCGCCATTGTATGCGGCAACACCAGTATCTTCAAGAGCTTTTGCAGTGGCAAGAACTTCATTTCGGCTGCTAAAATTTAATGAGCCGTAATTGAATGCTAAGGAGGGAAGCAATTGTGAGCTTGGGTCAGGAAGAGCTCCTGTTAAAGCGGCTTTAAAAAAATCACGATGAACTACTTCGTGATGATATAAATCGGTCAGAACCTGACGTTCAATATCGCTGAAAGTAGCATTAAAATTAGTAGAGTTTACAACTTTTGTGTAAAAATCGGCTTCAAGTTGTTCTAGTGCGTAAGCATAGGTAAGTACACCAAAATCTCCGGAGCCTAAATCAAACACTCCGTTTTTTATTCCGGGCAGGGAATTGTCCTGCATATTATCTTCATTATCATTGTCGCTGCAACCAGCCAGAACCAAACCTGCGCCAACTAGTGTTAAGCCACTGAGCTTAAGAAAGCTCCTTCTGTTATTCAATGAAGGATCAACTTCATGAATTTTAACTTCGTTTTTCATAATCAAGGTCTTTTATTAGGTTAATAACGTGTATTAAGTTATTAACGAGATTTTAAGAGAATTGGTTTTAGAAAATTGATGTTTCTTGGTTTTATTTTAAAAAGTGTTTGTAATTTTAAATAGTAGTAGGTCTTTTTTATTGTATTTTAGGTAATTCTACTATATTTGTATTAATTACATAAAATTTTATAGATGAAAGCTAAAGCAACTCTAAAACAAATTGCGAAGGAACTTGGTGTTTCTGTGTCTACAGTGTCTAAAGCATTGAATGACAGTCCGGAAATTAGTGAGCAAACGAAGGTGAAGATTAAGGAGTATGCCAAACTCAAAAATTATAAACCAAATGTTATTGGTCTGAATTTAAAAAATCGTAAGACTAAAACAATTGGTGTAATTATACCTAATATATTAAACTCGTTTTTTGCTAAGGTTTTTAGCGGAATCGAAAAAGTAGCCGATAAAAAGGGGTATAATGTGATTACTTGTATTTCTAATGAATCGCTGGAAAAAGAGGTTCATACACTTGAAATGTTGAGTAACGGAACTATTGATGGATTTATTCTTTCTGTTTCTGAAGAAGCTCAAAAACTCCAGGATTACAATCATTTTTCTGCCATTATAAATGACGGAACTCCAATTGTAATGTTTGACAGAATTGCTGACGAAGTAGATTGTGATAAAGTAATAGTAGACGATTTTGATTCTGCCTTAAATTCTACACAACACCTAATTAATTTGGGATGTAAAAACATTGCCTTAATTTCTTCTGTTGATAATTTAAGTGTTGGAAAATTAAGAGCCGATGGATATTTGAAAGCATTAGAAGATAATAATATTCCGGTTAACGAAAAAATTATCCTTCGTACCGATTCTGAAGAGGATATGAAAGCTAAAATCGACGGACTTTTTGATAATAAAATTGACGGAATTTTTGCATTAGACGAAAATGATTCAGTTGCTGCTTTAAGAGTTAGTTTGAAAAAAGGTTTCAGAGTTCCAGAAGATATTTCGATAATTGGTTTTGCTGACGGAATTTTAGCTTCAAGACGTTTGTCGCCAAGTTTGACAACTGTAAGTCAACACGGAATAGAAATTGGTGAAGTTGCTGCAAAACGATTAATCAAAAGATTAGAAGAAAGCGAAGAAGAAACTTCAGATTACGAAACCATCGTTATCAAGACAGTTTTGAAAGAACGAGAATCGACAAGAAAAGTAAAATAATATAAAAAACCATTCGCCGCGACGAATGGTTTTTTGTTTAAAAGGAGTACGGGAATTTTGGATTTTTATAAGTCTTTAATTTTTCAAAAGGAACTAAGAAAGAGTCTTCACAGGATCTCGCTGCTCGATAAAAACTGGGAGTGAATTCTATTCCTTTTTCTGTATAACTCCAGGAAGGAAAATCCCAATATTCTTCATTTGTATAATCGCAAGGATCAGCGTCATCGTCTTTAGGTTTTTCAAAATGTTCCTGAGCGTTAATTACAGCGAGTAGTTTAGGCGCAAAATAATCACTTCTGTATTTAGAAAAAGCGTCAAAGTTATTCTCTTTGTCTCCGGTTACACTTTTATCAAAAGCCAGAATGTCGTCAATTTCATATTGTTTTCCGTTATTTAAGTCAATTAGATAACCGCTTCCGCCAAAGTCCGGATGAGCGCCTCCGCAGTAATAAGACGCAAATATTTCGAAACCTAATAAATTTGTGTTTAAAAAATGGATCGTTGTCGAGCCTTCGATTCCCTGTCCATTACTATACTCAAAACCTGAAGAGCAATTAAGCTGGTTTAATGTATTTTGAATATGTATTTGTTCTAAAATAGGATTAATCACGGCTTTGTTTTTCTCAGGAAAATTAGCTCCAAGTCTAAAGAAATCAGAATCACAATGTTTTTCAGAATACCAGACAAATTCTTTGTTGTTGTAAAGTGTAGTTTTCTGTTTCTTAAATTCAAGAAATTTATATTTCACCAGATTTAAGCGTTCGTCATCAAATCTAATTTTGATATTTGATTTGTAATTATCAAAATTTACAGGTTCAAGATGAACGGCTAATTGTTTGTCCTTAGCATCATACCAAAAGCCATCAAAATTATTGCCTGATTTTTTCAGATAAAATTTTTCACTAACAACATCACCAGGCTTAAAATAGAAAGTATAATTATTACTGTTTTTTAATTTTGCCACAAGCTTAATATCTTTTAATGAGCTCTTGTAGAAGTAAACTGCGGTTAGATTAGTTTCATTCTCTGATTTATAAACCTGTAGTGTCATAAAAATGGTGCTTTTGCCTAAAGTGCCCTCCAGATAATAAATTTTGTCCTGACAAAACGTAATTGTTGAATAAAGTGTAAAGAGGTACAAGAAATATTTCTTCATTTTGCTTTTTTAATTTTAAAGATCTTTAAATGTAAACACAGGTAAAATTCGTATGTTTTTTGCTTAATATTAAATTAAAAAGCCATTCGAATGGAATGGCTTTAGAATATGAAAAGTAATTGTTTTAATGCGCTTCCAACCAGTTTTTTCCTAAACCAATTTCAACTTCTAACGGAACTGCCATTTTAAAAGCATTTTCCATTTCATGTTTGATCATTGGCTGAATTTTTTCGAGTTCATCGTTGTGAACATCGAACACAAGCTCATCATGAACTTGTAGTAACATTTTAGATTTCCAGTTTTCGTCTTGTAATTTTTTGTGAATGTTAATCATCGCAATTTTAATTACATCGGCAGCACTTCCCTGAATTGGCGCGTTAACCGCATTTCTTTCGGCAGCACTTCTTACTACGGCATTTGCAGAATTTATGTCTTTTAAATAACGACGACGGCCGAGAATAGTTTGTACATATCCTTTTTCGCGTGCAAATTCAATTTGTTCATTGATATAAGATCTTAATCTTGGGTATGTTTTGTAATAGGCTTCAATTAAAGCAGCACTTTCGCTTCGGGATAGCGAAGTTTGATTACTTAAACCAAAAGCAGAAACACCATATATAATTCCGAAGTTTACTGTTTTAGCATTACTTCTTTGTTCGCGGCTCACATCTTCCAGTGCAACATCAAAAACTTTTGCAGCTGTAGATCTGTGAATGTCTTCTCCATCCTGAAAAGCCTTAATCATGTTTTCTTCACCGCTTAAAGCGGCAATAATTCTTAATTCTATTTGCGAGTAATCGGCAGAGATTAAGGTATGATTTTCATCGCGCGCTACAAAAGCTTTACGAATCTGACGTCCTCTTTCGGTACGAATCGGAATATTTTGCAAGTTTGGATTATTAGAACTCAAACGACCTGTTGCGGCAACAGTTTGCATATAATCGGTATGGACTCTTAGTGTTTTTTTGTCAACTTGCTCCGGTAAAGCAAGAATGTAAGTGCTCTGTAATTTTACCATTTGGCGCCAGTCCAGAATTTGTTTCACAATAGGATTGTCGTTGGCTAAATAAGTTAAAACTTCTTCTCCGGTTGCGTATTGGCCTGTTTTGGTTTTCTTTTGTTTTGCACCACCAATTTTCATTTTTTCAAATAAAATATCTCCCAATTGTTTTGGAGAAGCTAAATTGAATTTTTCTCCGGCAGTTTCATAAATGCTTTGTTCTAAAGATTTGATTTCGACATCCATTTCTTTAGACATCGCGTTTAGGAAATCAACATCCAGACGAATTCCTTCTGTTTCCATTGCAGCCAAAACGCTTACTAGCGGAATTTCGATTTCATCAAAAAGCTTTTTAGTTTCTGTTTTGTCTAATTCGGTTGTAAAGATTTCTTTTAATTGTAACGTAATATCGGCATCTTCGGCAGCGTATTCTTTAATGTCTTCCAAAGGAACATCACGCATCGAAAGCTGATTTTTTCCTTTTTTGCCAATTAAATCTTCAATTGGTTTTGGAGAATATTTTAAATACGTTTCGGCTAAAATATCCATATTATGACGCATATCTGGATTGATCAGATAATGCGCAATCATCGTGTCAAAAAGTTTTCCTTTTACAGTAACACCGTAATTGGAAAGGATTTTTAAATCATATTTTAAGTTTTGTCCAATTTTTTCGATGTTTTCATTTTCAAAAAACGGAACAAATTTATCAACTAAAACTTGTGCTTCTTCACGGCTTTCAGGAAACGGAACGTAAAATGCTTTTCCTTTTTCAAAGGCAAAAGACATTCCGACAAGTTCTGCATGCAAAGCATCAATACCGGTTGTTTCAGTATCAAAACAAACAGAAGGTTGATTTTGTAAATTTTGTAAAAGTAACTTTATTCCCAAATCTCCCTGAATAGTCTGGTAGGAGTGAGGTGTGTCTGATAATGTATTGTAGAAAGAGGTTCTGTGAGTTTCTGTTCCTTCTTCTGTAGTAGCGCTTCCAAAAAGATCAAACTGATCGTCATTTTTAGGTTGTGCTTTTTTATATAATTTGGCATCAGAAACTTCTGGCGCAGTAGTTTGAGTTCCGTCAGTTTTAAACAAATTATCAAACTGTTCCGCCATTCTTCTAAATTCCAGTTCCTGAAAAATAGCATCGGTTTTTTCAATATCCGGACGTGTTAATTCATAATCCGTCTCATCAAAAGTAACGGGACAGTCTAGTAAAATAGTAGCCAGTGTTTTAGAAAGCAAACCTTTTTCTTTATTGGCCTCGATGTTTTCTTTCATTTTACCTTTTAGCTTATCTGTATTTGCCAAAAGATTTTCCATTGTGCCAAACTCTTTCAAAAGTTTTTTGGCTGTTACTTCACCAACTCCAGGAAGCCCAGGAATATTATCCGCAGCATCGCCCATCATTCCTAAGAAGTCGATTACTTGCTCCGGTCTTTCAATTTCAAATTTTGCTAAAACTTCGGGAACACCCCAAATTTCTATTCCATTACCCATTCGGGCTGGTTTGTACATAAAGATGTTTTCAGAAACTAACTGTGCAAAATCTTTATCGGGAGTTACCATAAAGACTTTGTAATTCTGTTTTTCGGCTTGTTTTGCAATAGTTCCAATTAAATCGTCGGCTTCAAAACCTGCCACTTCAATAATAGGGATATGCATTGCTTTTAATAATTCGCAAATATAAGGAACAGCAATTTTTATTGCCTCAGGCGTTTCGTCGCGATTGGCTTTGTATTCTGGAAACATTTCGTTACGCAATACACTTCCGCCTTTATCGAAAGCAACTGCCAAATGATCTGGTTTTTCTCTTTTAATAACATCCAAAAGTGAGTTCATAAAACCCATAATTGCAGATGTGTCCATTCCTTTTGAGTTAATTCGCGGGTTTTTTATGAAAGCATAATAACCACGAAAAATTAATGCATAAGCATCTAGAAGAAAAAGGCGTTTTTGAGTTGACATATTAAAAATATTAGTCCGTAAAAATAAACAATTGAGTTCTCAAAAATTAAACTAAGAAGATTTTTTTTCCACCATATAAGTTATACAAGCTCATTTAATCAATCTGAATAACTGTACGCGCAATCTGAGTTCTAAAAGAACTTATATAACTGATATGGTTCGAACAGCAAAGCGTTAATATCAAGTTAAAATTAATTTATTCAGGGTTTTCTTCATTTTGGCTTCATGTTGCGAAGGTAATTTTGATCTGTAAAATAAAAGGTATTAATTTAAAATTTTAGAAATCATGAGAAATTTATTGATGTTATTAGTAGCAGTTTTAGGTACAAGTGCAATGGTTCATGCATTTCCTGCAAAAGACCCAAAAGCAACTCCTGCAAAAGAAGTTAAAGCCACAAAACACCCTAAACACAAATCTGATAAAAAAACAAAATCAGAAAAAAGTGAAGCTCCAAAAGCAGAAACAGCAAAAGTGAAAAAATAAGCAAAAACAGTATTAAAAAAATAATTTAAAATTTAGAAATCATGAAAAATTTATTTTTAGCATTAGCAGCGGTTTTAGGTACAAGTGCAATGATTGCGGCTCCGGCTCCAATTAAAAAAACACCTGCAAAAGAGGTTAAATCTACTCCTGTACAAGATGATAAAGCGGCTCCTGCAAAAGAAGTAAAAACAGCAAAACATTCTAAACACAAAGCTAATAAAAAAGCAAAATCAGCTGCAACTGAAACTCCGGCAACAGCAAATGTGAAAAAATAATGTTTGTTTTTGTTTTGTTTTCGTAGCATTGTAAGGAGACAAAACAGGAATAATGATTATGAGAGTGTTATTGAAGGAAGCTGATGAAGAAATTTGTCAGCTTTTTTTATTCGTTAATTTTTTAATAATAGCGAACGAGGCTTTTGATAATTGATTAATTTTAATTGTACTTAAATGTATTTCTTATGAATATTTTGATTGTTGAGGATAATAAGGAATTGGCAGTAGAAATCTATGATTTTCTTTGTAATGCTGGTTATATCTGTAAGATTGCAAACACTTGCGAAGATGCGTTGGAAGAATTTGGAAGCAATGATTATGATGCCATGCTGTTGGATTTAGGTTTGCCGGACGGAGATGGGTTTGAAGTGCTTCAGACAGTTCGAAAAACACAGTCAAAAATGGCAGTAATCGTGCTTACAGCCAGAGGAGAATTAGACGACAGAATAAATGGTCTGCATTTAGGTGCCGACGATTATTTGACTAAACCTTTTGCGCTCACGGAGCTAAGTGCACGCTTGTTTGCGGTTATTCGCAGAATTCATGGTTTTACTGTGAATAGTTTAAGTGTGAATGGCTTTTTGTTGCAGCTTCAGGATTATAAAGTGAGCTACGATGGAACTCCAATAAATCTGACCAAAAAAGAATTTGATATTTTTCAGTATCTGGTTTTAAATAAAAACAGAGTTATTACACGACTACAATTAACAGAACATATTTGGGGAGATATTCTCGAGGTAAATTCAGATTCAAACTTTATTGATGTGCATGTTCGAAATCTTCGAAAAAAATTAGACAAACACACTTCAATAGATTGGTTTGAAACCGTTAGAAACGTGGGATATCGTATTAATGAGTAAATAAATTTCTGTGAAAATAAAACATCAATTAGCCATTTTTAATGCACTGACAAGATTGTTGGTGATTTTGATCTTATGGTTAATGCTTCCTATTTTAGTTGAAAATGTAGTTTACAGGCATATTAATAACAGCCTTATTGAAAAGAAGAAAAAATTCATTGATCATCTCGACAAAAATGAAATTAATGATTTTATTGAAAATGCTGACGATTCAACGGAGACCTACTCACAGTTTTCTACATTGCACAGTGAATTTCTTGTGCTTTCGAGAATGACTGTTAAGTCCAATCAGAAAAAAACAACTTTTAGTAACGATTACAGAATTATTGAAGGAGAGGAAAATGAATATAGAATTCTGCAGTATCATTTTACTTATGAGAATGAAGGATATCAGCTGGAAATTGGTAGCAGTCTGAGTGAGGTAAATGATCTTACATTTATCATCAGGTTTTTTATTATTATCGTTTTGGTGGTTATCCTGTTGGTTACTTTTCTGGCCGATACGGTTTACATCGAATATCTTCTTAAACCATTTTATAAAATTATAGATACTAAAATAAGGCGTGTTAATGAACCTGAATCTTTTGATCACACACCTATTAATGCTAAATCGAGAGATTTTCGTGAACTTGATCTGGTTTTAAATCAAATGATGGATCGAATTGCAGAGCTTTTCAAAAAAGAGAAACAATTTATTTCAAATGTTTCTCACGAACTTCTTACGCCAATTGCTTTGCTGAAAAATAAATTCGAGAATTTACTGCAAAATGATTCTTTAGATGATAATGCTTTTGATAAAATAGCAGGTTCATTAAAAACATTAGATATGCTGAAGAAAATAATCAATAATTTGTTGTTGATTTCCCGCATTGAAAACAATCAATATGAAGCAAATGAAGCTGTAAATTTTTCTGAAATAGTAAACGAACTTCATGAAGATTTACAGGATAGAATAGAGGATAGAGAAATACAGTTTTTGAATAAAATGCAGCATCATTATAATTTTACGGGAAATAAAACGCTGATTCATATCTTGATTTATAATTTGGTAACCAATGCCATAAAATACAATAAGCCAAATGGTACAATTACAGTTGAGGATGGTTTTATAGAGGAAAGATATTTTATTTCTATTGCCGATACAGGTATAGGATTGAGTGAATCTCAACTCGAAAAAATTTTCAACAGGTTTACCCGCATCAGTTCAGATCAGGATGGTCAGGGTTTAGGACTTGCTATTGCTGAGAGTATTGGTTCTTTTCATCATATAGAAATTAAAGTTACCTCTGTTTTAAATGAAGGTACCGTCTTTACTTTATGGCTGCCGGAAGCGTCAAAACACAATTAAAAGTTAATTTTTACAGGGTAGGCAAATCTTCATTTAATCTTCATTTGCTGATTCTATCTTTGAGGTATAATAAATGAAAATAATAATAATTTATAAAAACTTCAATCATGAAAAAATTAGTAATGTTAGCTGTAGCAGTTCTAGGAACAGTTGCAATGGTAAATGCTCAAACAACTCCAGCACAAACAACTCCGGTAAAAGAAGCTAAAGCTCCTAAAAAAGACAAAAAAGCAGATAAAAAAGCTAAAAAAACAGAGGCTGCTAAGCCCGAAGCTGCAAAAGCTCAAAAATAAAACAACATAAGTTTCCCCCACAAACTGTGTTGTGGTTTATAGAAGGTTTTAAAAAATTTGGTAGAGAAAAAGCTGGTAGAGAAATCTATCAGCTTTTTGTTATTCTTTGAGTTAAATTTTTGATAATAAAAAGCAATAAAATTTTCATTCTTTGTTACTTTGCTTAAAACTATATTTAATGATCCTTAAGTTTATAATTCTTTGCGTCCTTTTTCTGCTTCTCGAGTTTTATTCCTACCAAGCCGTTCGTACTCTTATTAAATTAAGATGGGTTTTAATAAGCTATCAGATTATTAGTTTTTTGCTGTTAGCATTTATCTTATATTCTTTTTCTCAGGTAGATCGTTCAGTTGGTCAAACCAAACAATTTATGTTTACTACTGGTTTGATGCTGCTTATATATGTGCCAAAAATTGTATTAACGCTGATATTATTTGGCGAAGACATTTTTAGAATAGGAGCAAGTATCCTGAATTACTTTATTTATAATGCCCCGAGAAAAGAAATGATGCCGGACCGACGAAAATTTGTCAGTCAGATAGCATTAGGATTGGCGGCTGTGCCTTTCTTATCTTTAATTTATGGAATTTTTGAAGGAAAATATAATTTTAAAGTCATCAAGCAAACAGTTTTTTTTCCAGATCTTCCAGATGCTTTCGACGGTTTTAAGATTACTCAGATTTCGGATGTTCACAGTGGAAGTTTTGATAATCCTGAAAAAATAAACTATGCGATTGATTTAATCAATGAGCAAGAAGCCGATATGATTTTATTTACCGGAGACATAGTAAATACGCACGCAAAAGAAATGCATCCATGGCTGGAAACTTTTAATCGAATTAAAGCGTATAAATATGGTAAATTTTCAGTTTTAGGAAATCATGATTATGGGGAATATGTTACTTGGCCATCTGAGAAACAGAAAGACGAAAATTTTGAAGAGATTAAAAGTCTTTATGGTAAAATAGGTTTTGATTTGTTATTAAATGAACATAGATACATTCAAAAAGGTGAAGATAAAATTGCTTTAGTTGGAGTAGAGAACTGGGGAGTAAATTTTAAGAAAGCCGGAGATTTAAATAAGGCTTCGCAAAATGTAGATCAGAAGGATTTTAAAGTCTTAATGAGTCACGATCCAAGTCATTGGGATGCCGAAATTAAAGATCATCCTAAAAACTTTCATTTAACGTTGGCAGGACATACGCATGGAATGCAGTTCGGAATTGAAATTCCCGGCTATTTTAAATGGAGTCTTGCACAATATATTTATAAACAATGGGCAGGATTATATGAAAACGTTGGAAGATACGTTTATGTTAACCGCGGATTTGGTTTTCATGCCTATCCCGGAAGAGTTGGAATAATGCCAGAAATCACAGTCATTGAACTAAAAAAAGGCAACAATGTGGCTTAATTCGTTAAAAATGCTACATTTGTAGAATATTTATCTCTTTTAAGTAGATTAATAAATTTTAAATTTTTGGTTTTATGTCAAAATTTGGAGAACTAATAAATGCTCAAGTCCCTGTGTTAATTGACTTTTACACAGATTGGAATGAATCGTCAGTTTCTATGCATCCCGTAATTAAGGATGTTGCGGCTGCACTTGGTGATAAAGCCAAAGTAATCAAAATAGATGTTGATAAGAATCAGGAACTAGCTGAGGCACTTCGTATTAAAGGGCTTCCTACACTAATGATTTATAAAGAAGGTCAAATGATCTGGAGGCAATCCGGAGAACTTGATGCGAATACTATTATAGGGATTGTCCAGGAACAATTTACTAATCAATAATTACCACACTGCTGCTGTTATTTAGTGAATAACATCAAATGCATATCCATTTTCTTTTAAAAAGTGTAATGTTTTCGGTAACGCAAATTTAAGATTTTGCGATGCTTTTATGCTGTCATGAAAAACAATTACACTTCCTGATGTTACATTTTTAGTAACGTTTTCAAGGCATTTTTCCGGAGTTATAGACTGATCAAAATCTGCGCTTAAAACATCCCACATAACAATTTTATAGCCAAGACTTCTTAGGATTTTAGATTGCGCTTTTTTTATTTTTCCGTAAGGCGGACGAAATAATAAACCGCTCAGTTTTTTTTCATCTGCTAAAATTGAAGCACAATTTTTTACGTTTTCTATATAGTCATTGGTTTGGCTTTTCCATCCATTAATATGATTCATGGTATGGTTTCCAATGGCATGCCCTTCGGCAATTAAGCGCTCGAATAAAGACGAATTTGCATTTATATTTTTACCAATACAGAAAAAAGTAGCCTTAGCATCAAATTTTTTTAGCTCGGTTAAAACCCAATCAGTAACTTCTGGAGTTGGGCCATCGTCAAACGTCAGGTATATTTTCTTTTCTTTGTTTGGAATATCCCAACAATATTTAGAAAACACCGTTTTTATAAATAAATTCGTTTTTACCCAGTACGGTTTCATTTTGAAATGATTTAGAGATATGTAAAATTAAAAAATGCAGCGCTATTTATCTAAAAGCGCTGCATTTTTTTAATCAGTATATTTTTCGTATATTATTCTTTTTCGCGTCCAAAACGCTCAAATACATTTACGTAAGTATTAAATGTCTTCTTGTGTTTTTCATAAAAAGCTTTGTCGTTATTTCTTTCCATAACTTGCAAAAGACTTCTGTATCGCTCGATATCTGTAATAATATCCATTGCAAGATCAGTCTGATCACCTGGAGGCAATGTTGAGTAATAGTTTAAGCTTTCGTTGTACTTTTTAACTAACTTATTAAGCAAATCCTGTGCTTTTGCAGTTTCACCAACTTTGTAATAGCCTTCGGTAAATGGTTCAACCAATGAGTAATATCCAAATTTATCCAGAGGCATTTTTGTTACAGCTAAATTGATTATATTTTTAGCTTTGTCAATTTTACCTTCGGCGATAAGTTCGTTCATTAAACGCGATAAGTTTGTACGGTAGTTAATGCTGTTTCTTCTGGTTTCAGGATCATGGTAGATTTTGTCACTTTCGCTATTTCCCCAGTCCCATTTCATTACAATATCGTATGATTTATCAGCATCAATTTGTCCCATATCCATTGGTCCTCCATCTTTTGAAGGAGTGTTTTTAATAGGAACTAATTTGTAAACCATTCCATCTAATTGAAGATAGTTTTTCAGCCATAAGTAATCTTCATCGTCAAAAGCACCTCCACTAAAATAAATTGGTCTTTTCCAGTTATTATTAGCTAAAATGTCAAGCATCATTAAACGGTTTTTGTAGATCGCGCTTCCTTTGATGTCTATATCCATATAAGGAACGATAGAATCATTGTATTTAGGGTTTACTACTTTGTTTTTGATGATTGTATTTTTATCAACAGTAACTCTGATCTTGTTTGTTGGATAAAAATGGATAGTTTGTCCGTTTTGTAAACCAACCGTTGATTTTGGATTTTTGATAAAATCAATAAAATCAGTAATGTTCCAACGTGTTTCTATTTTTGGAATATGGGCAACATAATCAAGTTTATCACCTACATATTCTTCATGTTTGAAAGATATTGGTAATGGATCAGATTCGTAAGCTTTGGCTTTCATTTGATCAATGTACCAATCGGTCATAAATAAACTTGTATTTACAATTTTCACATCAGTTCTGAAATGCTCAATCTCTTGTGCATACCATAGTGGGAAGGTGTCATTGTCGCCAATTGTAAATAATATAGCGTTTTTATCGCAAGAGCTCAGGTAAGCTTTTGCCATAGCAACAGCAGTATATCTGTTTGATCTGTCGTGATCATCCCAATTTTGAGATGCCATTAAAATAGGGGCAGCAAGTAAAGTTCCTGCAATAACAATTGGTCCGGCAATTTTTGGAGCAATATAATTTTTAATGCTTTCATAAAGAGAATAAACTCCAAAGCCTATCCAGATTGCAAAGACATAAAACGATCCTACAAGTGCATAATCTCTTTCTCTAGGTTCGAATGGTCTTTCATTCAAATAGATTTTTAAGGCGATTCCTGTAAATAAGAATAAAGCTAAAAGCACATAAAAACTTTTAAGATCCTTATTTGCATGATACATTATCCCGATAAGACCTAAGATAAACGGAAGGAAAAAGTAAACATTTCTTCCTTTGTTGTTTAAAACATCACTTGGTAAGTTGTTTTGTGAGCCTAAATGAACAGAATCAAGAGGTTTGATGCCGCTAATCCAGTTTCCGTCTAAATTGTCGTATTTCCCCTGAACATCACTTTGACGTCCAACAAAATTCCACATTAAATACCTCCAGTACATGTATCCAAATTGATATTCAAACATGAAACTGAAGTTATCTACAGCAGTTGGTTTTTCGATTATTAAATATTCGCCATAGCTCTTTAAGAATTTCACATAGCCTTCATTGTCAATTTGCTTCTGAGCATACGCTTTTCTGAATTCAGAAACAGTTTTTTCGACTTCATTTCTCAATTGTGCAATAGCTTTATTGTATTCTTCTTCGGTTAATTGAGAAGCATCAATTCCGTATTTTCCTAAATCATCTTCATAGTTATAATTAGGGTTAATTTTGAACTGCGGAGGATTTGTAAAATTGATATAATTTTGAATGTGTCCTGTTTCGGTACTCCACATTCTTGGCAGAATCGTTTTCTGATTATCATCAGTATTCTGATCAGCGTTTTTATAATTGTTGGTAATAATATATTTACCAGTTTTATAATCTCTTTCGTAGTTAGGTTTCTTATCTAAATAAGGTGTTTTTTCATCAAGTCCGGCAAAAACCTCAGTATATTGAGGGCCATAGAATAAAGGATTTACACCATATTGCTCACGATTATAATAAGCTAAAACCTCTGTAGCATCTGATGGTTTGTTTTCGTTAATAACTGTATTGGCATTTGCACGAACAGGTAGCATCATCCATGTTGAGAAACCAATCAGGATAAATAGAATACACAATATAATGGTATTGTAAAAAATCAGTCCTTTTTGTTTCGTAAATTTTAATCCAAAATAAAAGAAAGCAACCAAAAGTAAGGCAACAAAAATAGTTCCTGAGTTAAAAGGAAGTCCCATGCTGTTTACCATGAAAATCTCTGTTTTTCCAAAGAAAGCCATTGTTAATGGTAAAAGCAATTTGAAGATAAATAATAAAATTCCAATTACAACTACATTAGCAATCAGAAAGTTTTTAATCGTAACTTTTTCGTAATGTTTAAAATAATAAAGGAATCCTATTGATGGAATTGTTAACAATGCCATGAAGTGAACTCCAAAAGAAAGTCCTACAACAAGTGAAATGATTAACAACCATTTGTTTCCTTTTGGTTTATCCATGTCTTGCTCCCAACGTAGGCCAAGCCAGAAAAGTAAAGCAATTAATAAAGAAGCCATTGCATAAACTTCTGCTTCAACAGCATTAAACCAGAAGCTGTCAGAAAAAGTATAAGCAAGTGCACCAACAAATGAACTACCTAAAATTACAATTGAATTATTTTGGTCAATTTCGGTAAAACGGGCAACAATTTTCTTTAAAATCATTGATGAAGACCAGAACATAAACAGAATTGTAAATGCGCTTGAAAAAACAGACATCATATTAACCATTAAGGCAACATGTTGTGCATCTATAGCGAACATGGCAAAAAATGCTCCCATCATCTGGAATAAAGGCGCTCCGGGTGGGTGTCCAACTTCAAGTTTAGCGGCTGTCGCGATGTATTCGCCACAATCCCAAAAGCTCATTGTTGGTTCAACAGTTAATGTATAAGTAATTAAAGCGATTGCAAATGCAAACCAACCAATAATAGTATTCCATTTATTGAAATTGAATTGTGCCATATTTAGGTGTTAAAATTTTGTATGTTTTTAAGTCCTACAAAGAAAATGTTTTTTTATGTAAAGAAACGAGCATTAACAAAAAATTCTATAAAACAATCTGTAAAAAGTAATGTGTTGTTTATGAAGGGTTTCTGGTGTTGATGGGAGTTTCGAAGTTAAAAAAAGTAAAAAAAATGATTTTTTTTAGGCAAAAAGTTTGTGTAAACTAAATAAAGCCTTAAATTTGCACTCGCTTAACAGCACTGCTGGTCTATGGTGTAATGGTAACACAACTGTTTTTGGTGCAGTCTTTCTAGGTTCGAGTCCTAGTAGACCAACATAAAGCCTCTCAGAAATGAGAGGCTTTTTTTATGTAAAATTTTTTTTCTAAAAAGTTTTCTAAAAAGTTTGTATAAGTTAAATAAAGTTCTAATTTTGCACCCGCTTAACAGCATTGCTGGTCTATGGTGTAATGGTAACACAACTGTTTTTGGTGCAGTCTTTCAAGGTTCGAGTCCTTGTAGACCAACATAAAAAGCCTCTCAGAAATGAGAGGCTTTTTTTATTGATGAAATTTAAAGCTTTTGGTTGGTGTTGTGGTTGGTTACTTTGTAGGTTCTGTAAGGGTTTTTTAAATTGACTAATGGGTTAAATTGATGTTTTAGGATATTGTGTGATGATTATGTGCGAAATGTGGAATTAGTTAATTTTTTTGTCACAAAGAATATTTGACATTGTTATTGTTTTGATTTTTAAGTTTTTATGTAAATTTGATTCTTCAGAAAAAAAAAGCTACAGCATATTTTTTTTGTTTTAACTAAATATTAATTGAAAAAATAAAATTATGGACAATTTAGAAAAATTCAATTCGGAAAGGTTAGATTCTTGTGAAATGAAACAAGTGCAAGGTGGGGATTGGTTAGATGATGTGTTGCAAGTTGTGGAAAAATTGGAACCGATAATAGATGTTATTATTCCAGGATAAGTAGGGTGAAAAATTGGAAAAAGAAGGAAATTTAAGGAAACTTGTTGGGTATCTTGAGTTTTATCGTTTAATAAAAAGAGGCGTCTTGTTCAAATAGACTGCCTCTTTGTTTTTTTTGTATGTGGATAGAGGTCTTTTAAATTTTAAAAGTAATTACAGGTTTAATAGAATGGTTTACTAGTCCTTCGCTGATGCTTCCGTTGAAAAAATGAGCAAAACCAGTTCTGCCATGAGTGCACATTCCGATAGTGTCTGCATTTATGCTGTTAGAAAAATTTAAAATTCCTTTTTCAATATTTGTGTCGTTGTATATTTGTTTGGTGTAATTGGTGAGTTTGAATTCCTCTACAAAATCGCTCATGGCTTTTTCAAGAGCGTGTGTTGGTTTAAAGCTGTTTGGGGTGCAAATGGTGACCAAGTGTATTTTTGAATCAAAAAATTGCGTAAAGTTTAAAAGTTTTTCGAAAGGTTTTTTTGTTTCTTCTGAAAAATCGGAAGCGAAAACAATATTTGCGGCATTAAAGTTTGGAATCTCTTTTTTAATGACTAAAACCGGGATTTCGGAGTTTCGAACTACTTTTTCGGTGTTAGAGCCAATTAAAAGTTCTTCAACTCCGGAAGAGCCGTGTGATCCCATTATGATTAAATCAACTTCGTAATCTTTGCTTACCTGAGTGATTCCATGAATTGGTTTGTCCATTTTTACAATTTCAGTTACCGAAATTCCATCCAAATAAGGTTTTGATGAGATTTCGTCAAGCATTTCGTTGGCCTTTTTCATGAAAAGCATTGTTTCTGGAATGCTGGCGCCACCAAGAATGGCATCGTTCATTTGATGCGGCAATTCCAGCATATGTAAAATGATAATTTCTGAATCATTTTTTTTTTGCAATTTGTGCAGCGACTTTTAAGGCATCTTCTGCGTGTTCTGAGAAGTCAGTAGGAACTAGAATTCGTTTCATAATTTTTTGGGTTAAATTATTGAGTAATCTGTTATTTTATTGCTTCTATAAAGATAAGAAATATTATTAGAGCAATCAATTTATTTTGATTTATAAAAAAATCACTATATTTGCACCGTTATTTATTAAAATCTAAATAATGAGGGGACTAAGTGTCCCCTCTTTTTATAAAATTATGACATTTAAAGAAAAAGTAAACGGATTAATTACAGAAGCTCTTCTGGAAAAGCCATCGATCTTTTTGATTGACCTGGCAATTTCGGATTCTTTTAAGATTAGTGTTGGTTTAGACGGTGATAATGGAGTGGCGCTGCAGGATTGTATTGATATTAGTCGTGCAATAGAGAATAATCTGGATCGTGAAGAGCAGGATTTTTCGCTTGAAGTAGCATCGGTTGGAGTAGGGTCACCTTTGAAAATGACAAGGCAATACAAGAAAAATATTGGTAGAACATTGATTGTTACTACAAATACTGAAAAAATTGAAGCAGAATTGGTTGAAGCTAACGATGTTTTTATAATTTTGTCTTGGGAAGCAAGAGAACCGAAAAAAGTAGGAAAAGGAAAAGAAACAGTTCAAAAAGAGCAACAAATACCTTATACAGAAATTAAAGAGGCAATTGTTACAGTAACATTTTAATTAAAGAATTCGCATGGAAAATTTAGCATTAATCGATTCATTCTCAGAGTTTAAAGACAATAAACTTATTGATCGTGTAACGCTTATGGCAATTTTAGAAGACGTTTTTAGAAATGCATTAAAGAAAAAATACGGTTCTGATGATAACTTCGACATTATTATAAATCCTGATAAAGGAGATATGGAAATTTGGAGAAGAAGAGTAATCGTTGCTGATGAAGATCTTGATTTTGAGAACGAAGAGATTACTTTGACTGAAGCAAGAATGATTGAAGCGGATTTTGAAATTGGTGAAGAGGTTTCTGAAGAGGTTAAATTGATTGATTTAGGAAGAAGAGCTATTTTGGCATTACGTCAAAACTTAATATCTAAAATTCACGAACACGATAATACAAATCTTTATAAGCAATTTAAAGATATTATCGGTGATATTTATACAGCAGAAGTGCATCACGTGCGTCCTAGAGTTGTTATCTTAGTTGATGATGAAGGGAACGAGATTGTGCTTCCGAAAGAAAAACAAATTCCATCTGACTTTTTCCGTAAAGGAGATAATGTTCGTGGAATTATTGAAAGCGTTGAATTAAAAGGAAACAAACCTCAAATTATTATGTCTAGAACTTCTGAGAAGTTCTTAGAGAAATTATTTGAACAAGAAATTCCTGAAGTATTCGACGGATTAATTACAGTTAAAAATGTAGTACGTATTCCTGGTGAAAAAGCAAAAGTAGCGGTGGATTCTTATGATGATAGAATTGACCCTGTAGGAGCTTGTGTTGGTATGAAAGGTTCTCGTATTCACGGAATTGTTCGTGAGTTAGGAAACGAAAATATCGACGTAATCAACTATACAAATAACATTCAGTTATTTATAACAAGAGCTTTAAGTCCGGCAAAAGTTTCTTCTATCAAAATTGACGAAGAAAACAAGAGAGCTGAAGTATTCTTGAAATTAGAAGAAGTTTCTAAAGCAATTGGTAGAGGTGGTCACAATATTAAATTAGCAGGTCAGTTGACAGGTTATGAATTAGATGTTATCCGTGAAGGAGACGTGGCAGGAACAGTTGCAGATGAAGATGATGTTGAATTAACAGAGTTTTCAGATGAAATCGAAGAATGGGTTATAGAAGAATTTGCTAAGATAGGTTTAGATACTGCAAAAAGTATTTTGAAACAAGAAGTAGAAGATTTAGTAAGAAGAACAGATTTAGAAGAGGAAACAATTCTGGATGTTATGAAGATACTAAAAGAGGAGTTTGATAGCTAGCCAATAGCTGAGTATCTGCTCTAACAACACAACGAAAAAGGTAATAATAAAAAGGTTATATGTCTGAAGAGAGAGTAATAAGAATAAACAAGGTTTTAAGGGAATTAAATATTTCGTTAGAAAGAGCTGTTGATTATCTAAAAGATAAGGGAATTGCCATTGATGCAAATCCAAATGCTAAAATTTCTGACAGTGAATTTAATATCCTACAAAGCCAATTTGCGGGCGATAAGGGGAATAAGGAAGCTTCTAAAGAGGTAGGGGAAGAGAAAAGAAAAGAGAAAGAAGCATTACGTGTTGAACGTGAGAAAGAAATTGAGGACAAACGCAGACAAGATGAGGAGCGCCAAAAGCAACAAGAGATTATAAAAGCGAGAGCTGTTGTAACCGGACCTGTTCAAGTTGGTAAAATTGATTTAAATCCTAAGAAGCCTGCAGTTGTTGCTGCACCTGTTGAGGAACCGGCTAAGGTCGAAGAGCCAAAAGCAGTTATTACTCCAGCTCAACCAGAAAAACCTGTTCAAAAAGAAATTGTACAGCCTGAGCAAACAGCTCCTGTAGTTTCTGAAGAGAAAAAGGTAGAAAAACCTATTATTACAGAAAAGAAAGAGATCGAGAAGAAGGATGCAGAGAAGAAAGAGGTGAAAGCTGAAACTTCAAAAGTAGCACAGGAGCCAATTGTTTCTACGGATCCAACAACTTCTGAAGAGACTATCACGACTCAATATCAAAAATTATCTGGAACTACTCTTACTGGTCAAACAATTGATTTATCTCAATTTAATAAACCTAAGAAAAAGAAAGAAGATCCAAAGATTACTCCAAATAAACCTGGAGCTCCTGGAGCCGGAAATAATGCTAATAAAAATAAGCGTAAAAGAATTGCTCCTAAACCGGGAACTCCTGGTGCGCCAAAACCTGCAACAGGTAATGCGCCGGGAACACCAAATCCTAATAAAATAACTCCAAATACAGGAGGTGGAGGTTTTAATGCTAACAGAAGTTCAAGACCAGGTTTTGTAAAAGGAAACCGTCCTGCGATTGTTGCAAAAGTTGAGCCTACTGAAGAGGAAGTTAAAAATCAAATTAGAGAAACTCTTGAAAAACTTCAGGGTAAAGGTGGTAAATCAAAAGCTGCTAAGTACAGAAGAGATAAAAGAGAAACGCACCGTCAGAAATCTGATGATGAGCAAAGAGCACTTGATGAAGGAAGTAAAACTATTAAGGTTACTGAGTTTGTTACTGTAGGTGAAATTGCAATCATGATGGATGTGCCGATTACTAAAGTTATCGGAACTTGTATGTCGCTTGGAATTATGGTTACCATGAATCAACGTCTTGATGCTGAAACATTAACTATTGTTGCTGATGAGTTTGGTTATGAAGTTGAATTCATTACTGTTGATATTGAAGATGCTATTGAGGTAATCGAAGATAAAGAAGAAGATTTAGTAGTTAGAGCGCCAATTGTTACTGTAATGGGTCACGTGGATCACGGTAAAACATCTTTACTGGATTATATTCGTAAAGAAAATGTTATCGCTGGTGAGTCTGGAGGTATTACTCAGCACATTGGAGCATACGGAGTAACTTTAGATAATGGTCAGAAAATTGCATTTTTAGATACACCGGGTCACGAGGCGTTTACCGCGATGCGTGCACGTGGAGCTCAAGTTACAGATATTGCTATTATTGTAGTAGCTGCGGATGATGATATCATGCCACAAACAAAAGAAGCGATTTCTCACGCACAAGCTGCGGGAGTGCCAATTATATTTGCAATCAATAAAATTGATAAACCAAATGCGAATGTTGAAAAAATCAAAGAGCGTTTGGCTAGTATGAATTTACTTGTTGAAGATTGGGGTGGAAAAATTCAGTCACATGATATTTCTGCAAAAGTTGGAACTGGTGTTAAAGAATTATTAGAAAAAGTTTTATTAGAGGCTGAGATTTTAGATTTAAAATCTAATCCTAATAAAGCGGCGCAAGGTACAGTTGTTGAGGCTTTCTTAGATAAAGGAAAAGGATATGTTTCTACAATTTTAGTTCAACACGGAACATTGAAAATTGGTGATTACATGCTTGCAGGGAAACATCATGGTAAAATTAAAGCGATGCATGACGAAAGAGGGCATACTGTTTTAACAGCAGGTCCTTCGACTCCGGTTTCTGTTTTAGGTTTAGATGGTGCTGCAACAGCGGGAGATAAGTTTAATGTTTTTGAAGATGAAAAAGAAGCGAAACAAATTGCTTCTAAACGTTCTCAATTAATGCGTGAACAATCTGTACGTACACAAAGGCATATTACACTTGATGAAATTGGTCGTCGTATTGCACTTGGTCAGTTTAAAGAATTGAATGTTATCCTTAAAGGAGACGTTGATGGATCTGTTGAAGCATTATCAGATTCGTTCTCTAAACTTTCAACTGAAGAAGTTCAAATTAATATTATTCATAAAGGTGTTGGTGCAATTACCGAAACTGACGTTATGTTGGCTTCTGCATCAGATGCAATTATTATCGGATTTAACGTTCGTCCTGCAGGAAACGCGAGACAGCTTGCTGATAAGGAAGAAATTGATATCCGTTACTATTCTATTATCTATGCAGCTATCGATGACTTGAAAGATGCGATGGAAGGAATGTTGGCACCAGAGATGAAAGAAGAGATTTTAGGAACTGCTGAGATTCGTGAGATTTTCAAAATTTCTAAAGTGGGTTCAATTGCAGGTTGTATGGTGACAGACGGAAAAATTATGAGATCTTCTAAAATTAGAGTTATCAGAGATGGTGTTGTAGTGCATACAGGTGAGCTTGTGGCATTGAAACGTTTCAAAGATGATGTTAAAGAAGTTTCTAAAGGTTACGATTGTGGTATTCAGATTAAAGGTTTTAACGACATCGAAGAAAGAGATGTTATTGAAGCATACCATGAAGTTGCAATTAAGAAAAAATTGAAATAAAATTGAATTACTTTTCAAATATAAAATCCCGAGCAATCGGGATTTTTTTTTGGAATTAATTGAATTGATTTTTGACGGACCTGAGTAATTCAAAAAGGGGATGTATTTTTGATTTTATGGTATTTTGAAATAGAAAATTAGTCCAATGCTTTATTTTCTAAAATATAATTTGATGGGGTTTTGCCAAGGTTTTTTTTAAACATAAAAATAAATGCGCTGGAGGTTTCATACCCTAAATCAAAGGCAATCTCTTTTATGGATTGTTTTTCTCCTAATCTTTTTATCGCTTCTAATAGTTTTAGTCTTATTCGCCAGTCGCTAAAACTCATGCCTAGTTCTTTAATGAAAAGTCTGGATAAAGTTCGGCTGCTCATACAGGATAAATTAGCAAAGTATTCGATTGATTCTTTGTTCGCAACATCATTAATTAAAAGGTTGACAATGTTTTTTAGTTTTGCATTGTTACTTGTGGGTAAAAAAGTAGAACTTGGCTGTATTAAAGCTAGTTCATCCAGAAGCACATCCATAATTCTTTTTTGTGATTGGGTTGTGTTTTTCTGATCCGGAAAAGAAATAATTTTAAACATTAGTTGTTTTAGAAATGATGAAATGTCAAAAGAGAAACTTTGTATCGGAAGATCTTTTGTATAGGATGGATCAATAAAAATACTATAAAGTTTTACGTCTTTTTGAAAAGATACCTGATGTTCTACGTCTCCGGGAATCCATAATCCCTGCAATGGATTTACGACCCAAATTTGATTTTCTACAACTATATTCATAACTCCGGTTGTTGCATAAATAAGTTGCGCCCTTGGGTGTGAATGCAACGAACAAATAGCGTCTGTAATTGTTTCTGTGTAGCCTAAAACCGGAAGTAAAGGATTTACTTGAAATCCAAGGTCTGTTATTGGGTGTGTCTGATAGTCGTTATTCATTGTCCAAATGTAGTAATTCTGACAATATAATTAATGGGATCTTTGTCGAAAAGAAATAGTAAACTTTATTTCTATTCAAAATTAAAATATTATCCTATGACAAATGTTAAGGCGCAGCCTGAAATAGCTCAAAAAACGATCTATTCGATACTTTTTATTATCAGTTTTTCTCATTTTATAAATGATTTGTTGCAAGCGGTAATTCCTTCTGTTTACCCATTGTTTAAAGAAAAATTTAATTTAAGTTTTACCCAAATTGGGATGATTACTTTTACTTACCAGCTTACGGCTTCTATTTTGCAGCCATTTGTGGGTATGTATACAGATAAAAAATCTAAACCATATTCGTTAATTGTTGGGATGAGTTTTACATTAGCAGGTTTGTTTTTTGTTTCCATTGCTTCCAGTTTTACCTATTTATTAATTGCGGTTAGTTTAATTGGTATTGGTTCTTCTATTTTTCATCCAGAATCTTCCAGGGTTGCACATATGGCTTCGGGAGGAAAGAAGGGATTGGCTCAGTCTATTTTTCAGTTGGGGGGAAATGCTGGAAGTGCAGTAGGACCTTTATTAGCTGCTTTAATTGTAGTGCCTCATGGTCAGTTTTATGTAATTTGGTTTTGTCTTATCGCCTTGGTTGGGATTTTTATTTTGTATAAAATTGCAATTTGGTATAGTGCTCATTTAGAATTGAAACGACAAAATAAAGGAGGGTTAGAGGAAGTTTTTACTCATAAACTATCTAAAAAGAGGGTAGTATATTCATTGGTGATTCTGCTTATCTTGATTTTCTCCAAATATTTTTATTTAGCCAGTATTACAAGTTATTATACTTTTTTTCTAATCGATAAGTTTAATTTGTCAATACAGGAATCTCAGATTTATTTGTTCGCATTTTTAGGAGCTGTTGCAGTTGGGACATTGCTTGGTGGTGCAGTAGGGGATAAGTTTGGAAGAAAGTATGTTATATGGGTTTCGATTTTAGGAGTAGCTCCGTTTACTCTAATGTTGCCATATGTTTCTCTGTTTTGGGTTGGTATTTTATCTGTTATAATTGGAGTGATCATTTCTTCTGCATTTTCGGCTATTTTAGTGTACGCTACAGAATTAATGCCGGGTAAAGTTGGTTTGGTTGCTGGGTTATTTTTTGGATTTGCTTTTGGAATGGGAGGATTAGGATCTGCTATTTTGGGTAAATTGGCTGATATGACGAGTATAGCCTATGTTTTTAAAGTGTGTGCATTTTTGCCTTTAGTTGGTATTATAACAGGATTTTTGCCTAATATTGAAAGTAATAAGCGATGACTTTGTTTTTTAAGATAAGGATATTTAGTTTCAAATAAAAAAAAGCAACTCTAAATGGAGTTGCTTTTTTTTATTTTGATAATTTTCCTTAAAATTTTATTTACCGGGTTTTAATAAAAATACACTTTTGTATTTTTTCTTAATCTCTGCTAAATTTCGTTCCGCTTCTATTCGGGTTTTGAAATTCCCAACGATTACTTTGTAATTTGGAGTATTAAAAATGATGGTTCCGTCAATAGTTGAAAATTCTCTCTTGAAATCTGTCAGTGTTTTTTTAGCTTCCTCGCTTTTACCGCTAAAAATTTGAATTCTATAAGTGTCGTTTGTGTTTATTGACGTGTTAATTTTGCGTTTATCGTTCAATAACTGTTCAAATTTGGGATCTTGATTCAATGTTAAATTTTGGTCCTGAGCATGAATGTTATAAGCTAATGTAAACATTGTTAGTGTTAAGAAAACTCTTTTCGATGGGGTTAAAATTCTCATAATGTGATGGTTTTTATGCAAAAATACTATTTAAACTTTGAGTGTAAAATTTTAATATTATTTAGAATTGATATAAATTGATATTTAAGACTATTTTAAGGTTTTGAGAATAACACATAAGTCGTATTTTTGTGCAAGTTTTAAAAGAAGGTATTAGTTTTTGTATGATTTAGTACAGAAAAAATCATACCAAAAATTAGTAGATAATTATTATACTATATGAAAAAGGTGGGTAACCATAATTCGATCTCAAGAAAATTGCTTCTTAGCTTATCGCTAACGCTGATTTTCTCCCTAACTTCATTTGCTCAAGATGCTGCTGCTCCTGCGGCGCCTGAAGCTGCTGCTCCGGCTGCAACTGCTGGTGGTGATCCGGCAAAAGGGAAAGAACTTTTTAATGCAAATTGCGCTGCATGTCACAAATTAGATGCTAAATCAACAGGTCCTGCACTTAGAGGAGTTGCTGCTAAGCACGAAATGGCTTGGATTTACAAGTGGGTGCATAACAGTTCTGACATGATTAAGTCAGGTGATGCTGTTGCTGTTAAACTTTTCGAGGAAAACAACAAAGCAGTAATGACTTCTTTTCCTCAGTTATCTGAAGGCGATATTGATAATATTATAGCTTATACTTCTGAAGTTAAAGCTGAGCCTGTTGCTGCCGCTGGTGGCGCTGCGACACCTCCTGGTACAAATGTTGAGAGTGGTGCTATTTCTAATAATGTTATATTAGGAGCTCTTGCTTTAGTAATGGCTATTTTAGTTGTTATGTTGTTCATGGTGAACAAAGTTTTAACAAAAGTGGCTAGTAACAATGGTATTGAAATTTTACCTAAAGAAGGAAGAACTCCAATCTGGAAGGCTTTTGCTAGAAACCAATTTTTGGTATTAGTTACATCTATCTTCTTGCTTTTGGCTAGTGGTTACTTTGTATACGGATATTTAATGCAGGTTGGTGTAGATCAAAACTACGAGCCAATTCAGCCAATTCACTATTCGCACAAAATTCACGCTGGTGATAATGAGATCAATTGTAAATATTGTCACTCTGCTGCGCGTGTAAGTAAAACTGCAGGTATTCCTTCTTTGAATGTTTGTATGAACTGTCATAAAAACATTTCTGAAGTTGCTGAGACAACTGCTACTCCTGAGTACAGCAAAGCGTTTTACGATGCTCAAATTCAAAAATTATATGACGCTGTTGGTTGGGATAAAACTAAACAAGCTTATACTGGAAAAACACAGCCTGTAAAATGGGTTCGTATTCATAATCTTCCTGATTTTGTATATTTCAATCACTCTCAACACGTTTCTGTTGCAGGAATTGAATGTCAAACTTGTCATGGACCGGTACAGGAATTTGAAATCATGAAGCAATATTCTAAATTAACAATGGGATGGTGTATTGATTGCCATAGAAAAACTGATGTTAAGATGGAAGGAAATGCATATTATGATAAAATTCATGCTGAACTTTCTAAAAAATACGGTGTAGAGAAATTAACTGCAGCGCAAATGGGAGGTTTAGAATGCGGTAAATGCCACTATTAATCGAATTATTAAGATTTTAATATTTATATACAATGTCATCAAACAAAAAATACTGGAAAAGTGTTGAAGAACTAGAGAATGGTTCTATTGTTGAGGCGCTTAGAAATAACGAATTTGTTGAAGAAATTCCTACTGATGAATTCTTAGGAAATGCTGATGCTTTAGCTTCATCAGGAACTTCACGTCGTGACTTTTTAAAGTACGTAGGATTTAGTACTGCAGCGGTTACACTTGCTGCTTGTGAAGGTCCTGTGCACAAGTCTATCCCTTATGTTTTACAACCAGAGCAAATTATTCCTGGTGTTGCAGATTATTATGCAACTACTGTTTTTGACGGTTTTGATTTTGCAAATCTTTTGGTGAAAACTCGTGAGGGTCGTCCAATTAAAGTTGAAAACAATACTATCGAAGGTGCTAAATTTTCGGCTAACGCTAGAATTCACGCATCGATCTTAGGATTGTACGATAGCTCTCGTTTAAAAGAGCCTAAATTGGATGGAAAAAATAGCAGCTGGTCTGCTGTTGATTTGAAAATTAAATCAAGTTTAGCTGAAGCGAAAGCAAAAGGTGGACAAGTAGTATTATTAACTAATACTTTAGCAAGTCCATCTACTGAGAAATTAATTGGCGAGTTTATTGCTAAAAACCCAAATGCAAAGCATGTTGTTTATGATGCAGTTTCTTCATCAGATGCTTTAGATGCTTTTGAAACTGTTTACGGTGAAAGAGCTTTGGTTGATTACGATTTCTCAAAAGCTTCTTTAATTGTATCTGTTGGTGCTGATTTCTTAGGAGACTGGCAAGGTGGTGGATATGATTCTGGATATGCAAAAGGACGTATTCCTCAAAACGGAAAAATGTCTCGTCATTTTCAGTTTGAATCAAATATGACATTATCTGGAGCTGCTGCTGATAAGCGTGTTCCAATGACTGGAGCAGATCAAAAACAAGCTTTAGTTCAAATATATAATATAGTTGTAGGTGCTTCTGTTCCTGTTACTTTGGATGGTAAATTTAAAGCTGAAGTTGTAAAAGCAGCTCAGCAATTAAAAGCAGCCGGTTCAAAAGGAGTTTTAGTATCTGGAATTGAAGATAAAAATGCTCAGTTATTAGTTTTAGCTATTAATCAGGCATTAGCTAGTGAGTCGTTCAGTACAGTTGGTACAAGACAAATTAGAAAAGGATCTAATGCAGTGGTATCTCAATTATTGAACGATATGAATGCAGGTTCTGTTCATACTTTAATTATGAGTGGAGTTAATCCGGTTTACACTTTAGCAGATTCTGCTTCATTTGTATCTGGATTGAAAAAAGTTAAAACTTCAGTAGCTTTCGCATTAAAAGATGATGAAACTGCTTCAGTTGCTACAATCGCTGCTCCTGCACCTCATTACTTAGAATCTTGGGGAGATGTAGTAATTACTAAAGGAACTTATGGTTTAACGCAACCTACTATTCGTCCTATATTTAATACAAAGCAATTCCAAGATGTTTTATTGTCTTTAAATGGTGTTGGTGGAACTTTCTACGATTACCTTAAAGCTAATGCAGCTGGTTTTGTTGCTGGTTCTTCTTGGAACAAAGTATTACATGATGGTGTAGTAGTAATAGGTTCTGCTGCTTTAGCTGGTGGATCTTTTGACTATGCTGGTGCTGCAAATGCGCTTTCTAAATCAAAATCTGTTGGTGGTCTTGAATTAGTATTATATACTAAAACAGGATTAGGAGACGGACAACACGCTAACAACCCATGGTTGCAAGAGTTTCCAGATCCAATTACAAGAGTTTCTTGGGATAACTACGTTACGGTATCTAATGCAGATGCTAAAAAGTACGATTTATCAAATGAGATTGTTGCAAACGGTGGATTAAATGGTAGTTATGCTACAATTACAACTGCTGATGGTGTTAAATTAGAAAACGTTCCAGTAATTGTTCAGCCAGGACAAGCTGTTGGAACTGTTGGTTTAGCGCTTGGTTATGGTCGTAAAGCGGCTTTAAAAGAAGAAATGCAAGTAGGTTTAAATGCTTACGCTGTATATAAAAACTTTAACGGTGTTCAGTCTATTACTTTAGCAAAAGCTAATGGTGTTCATGAGTTCGCTTGTGTACAAGGGCAGAAAACGTTAATGGGTAGAGGAGATATTATTAAAGAAACTACTCTGGAAATTTTTAACACTAAAGATGCTGAACATTGGAACGAACAACCAATGGTATCTTTAGATCACGAAGAAGTTAAAGCTACAACTGTTGATTTATGGGAGTCATTTGACCGATCTACTGGACATCATTTTAATCTTTCGATTGATTTAAATGCTTGTACTGGTTGTGGGGCTTGTGTTATCGCTTGTCATGCAGAGAATAACGTTCCTGTTGTTGGTAAAGCTGAAGTTAGAAGAAGTCGTGATATGCACTGGTTGCGTATTGACAGATATTATTCTTCTGAAAGTACTTTTGAAGGTGATAACGAAAGAAAAGAAGGAATTGCTGGTTTATCTAGTTCATTGTCTACATTCAATGAAATGGAAAAACCTGGAGATAATCCACAAGTAGCTTTCCAGCCAGTAATGTGTCAACACTGTAATCACGCACCATGTGAAACAGTTTGTCCTGTTGCTGCAACTTCTCACGGTCGTGAAGGTCAAAACCACATGGCATACAACAGATGTGTTGGTACTCGTTACTGTGCAAACAACTGTCCTTATAAAGTACGTCGTTTTAACTGGTTCTTATATAATAAAAACAGTGAATTCGATTACCACATGAATGATGATTTAGGTCGTATGGTATTAAACCCAGACGTAAACGTTCGTTCTCGTGGAGTTATGGAAAAATGTTCTATGTGTATTCAAATGACACAAGCTACTAAATTAAAAGCTAAAAACGAAGGTCGCCCAGTTGCTGATGGTGAATTCCAAACAGCTTGTTCTAGTGCTTGTTCTTCTGGAGCTATGATATTTGGTGATGTTAATGATAAAGAAAGTAAAGTTGCTAAATTAGCTGCTGATGAAAGATCATACCATTTATTAGAGCATGTTGGAACAAAACCTAATGTGGTTTACCATGTTAAAGTTAGAAATACTTAGAAAAATTATTAATTAAGAAACATATAAAGGATTATGTCGTCTCACTACGAAGCACCCATTAGAAAACCTTTAGTTATTGGTGATAAATCTTATCACGATGTAACTGTAGATGTGGCAGCGCCTGTTGAAGGACCTGCAAATAAACAATGGTGGATTGTATTTTCAATCGCATTAATAGCCTTCCTTTGGGGATTAGGCTGTATAATTTACACCGTATCTACCGGTATCGGAACATGGGGATTAAATAAAACAGTTGGTTGGGCTTGGGATATTACTAACTTCGTTTGGTGGGTTGGTATTGGTCACGCCGGAACATTAATTTCTGCGGTATTATTACTTTTCCGTCAACGTTGGAGAATGGCTATTAACCGTTCTGCAGAAGCTATGACTATCTTCTCGGTAGTACAAGCTGGTTTATTCCCAATTATTCACATGGGTCGTCCATGGTTAGCATACTGGGTATTACCTATTCCAAATCAATTTGGATCTTTATGGGTAAACTTTAACTCACCATTACTTTGGGACGTATTCGCGATTTCAACGTATCTTTCAGTATCATTAGTTTTCTGGTGGACTGGTTTATTGCCTGACTTTGCAATGCTTCGTGATAGAGCTATAACTCCGTTTAATAAAAGAGTTTATTCTATCTTAAGTTTTGGATGGAGCGGTAGAGCTAAAGATTGGCAACGTTTTGAAGAAGTATCTTTAGTATTAGCTGGTTTAGCTACTCCTCTTGTACTTTCTGTACACACGATTGTATCTATGGACTTTGCTACTTCTGTAATTCCAGGATGGCATACAACAATTTTCCCTCCTTACTTCGTTGCTGGAGCGGTATTCTCAGGATTTGCGATGGTAAATACATTGTTGATCGTTATGAGAAAAGTTTCTAATCTTGAAGCATACATCACATTACAACATATTGAATTAATGAATATCATTATTATGATTACAGGTTCTATCGTTGGTGTGGCTTATATTACTGAGTTATTTGTAGCTTGGTATTCAGGAGTAGAGTATGAGCAATACGCGTTCTTAAACAGAGCTACCGGACCTTACTGGTGGGCGTATTGGTCTATGATGACTTGTAACGTTTTCTCTCCACAATTTATGTGGTTTAAGAAATTAAGAACAAGTATCATGTTTTCATTTATTATTTCGATCGTTGTAAACATCGGAATGTGGTTCGAAAGATTCGTAATTATTGTTACTTCTTTACATAGAGATTACCTTCCATCTTCATGGACAATGTTCTCACCAACATTTGTTGATATTGGGATTTTCATTGGAACAATTGGTTTCTTCTTTGTATTGTTTTTATTATACTCTAGAACATTCCCTGTAATTGCTCAGGCGGAGGTAAAAACAATTTTGAAAGGAACAGGAGATAATTACATTAGAGAAAGAGCAAACAGTAAAGATTCACATCATGAGTAATAAAGTAATATACGCCATTTATAATGACGATGATATTTTGATGGATGCAGTTAAGAAAACAAGAGCTGCTCATCATCATATTGAAGAGGTTTTTACTCCATTCCCAGTTCACGGATTGGATAAAGCTATGGGCTTAGCGCCAACAAGATTAGCAATTTGTGCGTTCCTTTATGGATGTGTTGGAATTTCTGTTGCAACATTTATGATGAGTTATATCATGATTCATGACTGGCCACAAGATATTGGTGGAAAACCAAGTTTTAGTTTCATTCAGAATATGCCATCTTTTGTGCCAATTATGTTTGAAATGACTGTATTTTTTGCAGCTCACTTAATGGTTATTACTTTTTATATGAGAAGTAGACTTTGGCCATTTAAGCAGGCAGAAAATCCTGATGTAAGAACAACAGATGACCATTTCTTAATGGAAGTTGCTGTAAATGATAACGAAGCAGAACTTGTTTCTTTTTTCGAAGGTACAGGTGCAGTTGAAGTTAAAGTAATTGAAAAGAATTAATTGTAGCTATGAAAAGGATATATAAAATAACACTTTTAGTTGGTATAACTATTTTAGGTTCATCTTGCCACAATAATTCGGCACCAAACTATCAGTATTTCCCAAATATGTATGAGTCTGTAGGTTATGAACCATATGCAGAGGCAAAAGTATTTAAAGGTGGAAAAGAAGGTCAGCTTCCTGTTGCAGGAACTATTAATAGAGGTTTTGAGCCTTATGAGTATGAAAATTCGACTGCAGGTTATGAATTAGCAAAAGCTAATTTAAAATCTCCTTTGACTGAAGCAGATAAAAATTCTGGTAAAGGAAAAGAGCTTTTCGAAATTTATTGTATTAGTTGTCATGGTGCAACTGGTAACGGTAAAGGTAAATTGGTTGAAAGAGAAAAATTTCTTGGAGTACCTAGCTATAAAGACAGAGAAATTACTGAAGGAAGTATTTTTCACGTAGAAACTTACGGTTTAAATGCAATGGGTTCGCATGCAAATCAATTAAGTGCCCACGAACGTTGGTTAGTTGCTGACTATGTTCTAAAACTAAGAAGCCAATTATAATTGTTGAACAAACTGATCGTAATAGATATGTATACATTTTCAAGTAAATTAAAAACTTTTTCTATCATCCTAATGGCCGTTGGTATATTAGGAATTGGGTATGGTTTTTTAAGTGCGCCTAAAGATATTCAAGAAGTTGAAAAAATACTAGCTGCGGATGCTCATGGATCTCATGGTGCAGCGCATGAAGAAGGTGCAGAAGCTTCTCACAAAGAAGCCGGGCATCATGAAGCTGCTGCCGAAGCTTCGCATGATTCACATAAAGGTGGAGAACATGCAAAAGTTACTGGTGCAAATGAGCATGAAGAGCATTTAACTCACGTGTTGCACCAATTACAAAACAAACCTTGGTCAGCATTATATGTTGCTTGTATTTTCTTTTTACTGCTTTCTATGGGAGTTTTAGCATTTTATGCTATTCAACAAGTTTCTCAGGCTGGTTGGTCTCCTGTTTTGTTTAGAGTTATGCAAGGTTTAACGGCTTATTTGCCAGTTGGTTCAGTAATTTTCTTTATAATCTTAGTTTTATGCGGATTACATTTTAATCATATTTTTGTATGGTTAGGTGAAGGAGTTACAGATCCTAAAAGTCCTAATTATGATGCAATCATAGCTGGAAAAGCTGGTTATTTAAATTTTGGTTTCTGGATCGCAAGAGCATTTGTATTTTTATTAGGATGGAACTTATACCGTTTCTATTCTAGAAAAAACTGTTTAGCTCAGGAAGAGGCTAATGATGATTTGAATTACAAAAAGAACTTTAAGATTTCTGCTGGATTCCTTGTTTTCTTTATCGTATCTGAGTCTATTATGTCTTGGGACTGGATTATGTCATTTGATCCTCACTGGTTCAGTACATTATTCGGATGGTATGTATTTGCTTCATTCTTTGTAAGTGGTATTACTGCTATTGCTTTAGTAACAATATATTTAAAATCTAAAGGATATTTAGAGTATGTTAATACTAGTCATATTCATGATTTAGCTAAATTTATGTTTGGAATTAGTATTTTCTGGACTTATTTATGGTTCTCTCAATTTATGCTAATCTGGTATGCTAATATTCCGGAAGAGGTAACTTACTTTGTAACAAGAATTCAATTATACAATCTGCCATTCTTTGGTGCTGTAGTTATGAACTTTGTTTTCCCATTATTAATATTAATCAATACAGACTTTAAACGTCTAAGCTGGGTTATTGTAATGGCTGGTGTTGTTATCTTATTAGGTCATTATGTTGATTTCTTTAATATGGTTATGCCTGGTACAGTAGGAGACCAATGGTTTATTGGAGTTCCTGAAATTGCATCTATACTTTTCTTCTTAGGATTGTTTATTTTTGTTGTATTCACAGCATTAACTAAAGCTCCTTTGTTAGCAAAAAGAAATCCTTTCATTGAAGAAAGTAAACATTTTCATTATTAATATTTAAAGAAGTAAACAGATGACAAGTTTGTTGGTAATTATAGTTTTAGTTTTATTAGCAGTTGCATTGTGGCAATTGACCAAGATATTTGATCTTACACAAGTAGGGTCTTCTTCGGACGATTCTCAGGTTGCATCAGATAATGATAATAATATTCAAGGATATGTTATGTTTGGCTTCTTGGCATTCATATATATATTTACGATTTATGGTTTACTAAAATGGGGTGGTTTAGCACTTCATACTCCAGCTTCTGAGCATGGTCTTTTAGTAGATAACTTAATGAATATTACTTGGGTTTTAATTTTTGTAGTTCAGTTTATTACACAAGGTTTATTATACTGGTTTTCTTTTAAAAATAGAGGACACAAAGATAAAAAAGCATTGTTTTTTGCTGATAGTAATAAATTAGAAGCAATTTGGAGTATTATTCCATCTGTAGTTTTAGCTTGTTTAATTCTTTACGGATTATATGCTTGGAACAACATTATGTTTGTTGACAAAGATGAAGATGTAGTTGAAATTGAATTATACGCTCAACAATTTAAATGGACTGCAAGATATGCAGGACAGGATAATGTTTTAGGTAAAGCAAACGTTCGTTTGATCGAAGGTATTAATACTTTAGGTGTTGATATGTCAGATCCAAATGCTCAGGATGATATTGTTGTTAGTGAATTACATATTCCTAAAGGAAAAAAAGTACACTTCAAAATGCGTTCTCAAGACGTATTGCACTCAGCTTATATGCCGCACTTTAGAGCACAAATGAACTGTGTACCTGGTATGGTTACTGAATTTGCATTTATTCCAACTTATACAACTGCTGAATACAGAGAGTTGCCATTTATGGTTGAAAAAGTTGCAAATATCAATAAACTTAGAGCAGAGAAAAGTACTGAATTAGTTGCTAAAGGAGGTACTGCTTTAGATCCTTATACATTTGATTATTTATTATTATGTAATAAAATTTGTGGAGCTTCTCACTACAACATGCAAATGAAAGTAGTAGTTGATACTCCTGAAGATTATAAAAAATGGTTAAGCGAAAAAACTACTTTAGCTCAGGATATCAAAGCTGCGAAAGCTGCTGAGAAACCAGCTGAAGAAGTTAAAGCTAGTGCAGATAGCACAACTAGTGATACTGTAAAAGCAGTTATTGATACTGTAAAAGCGGTGGTAGCTAAAGTAGCTATGAGATAATATTTATTAAGAAAATTTAAAGTACACATATATGTCAGCAGAAGCGCACGGTCACGATCACGGACACGATCACGAGCACGAACATCATCATAAAGACACGTTCATTACTAAATATATTTTTAGTATTGATCACAAAATGATCGCTAAGCAATACCTAATTACTGGTATTATTATGGGGATTATTGGTATTGCAATGTCTTTGCTTTTCAGAATGCAATTGGCTTGGCCAGAGGAGTCTTTCAAAATATTTAATGTATTATTAGGAGATAAATTTGCACCAGATGGTGTAATGGCAAACGATATTTATTTAGCCTTAGTTACAATTCATGGTACCATCATGGTATTCTTTGTACTGACGGCTGGTTTAAGTGGTACTTTTAGTAACTTACTTATTCCGCTTCAAATTGGAGCAAGAGATATGGCATCTGGATTTATGAATATGATTTCATACTGGTTGTTTTTCTTATCTGCTGTAGTGATGTTGTCTTCTCTATTTGTTGAAGCTGGACCAGCTTCTGCAGGTTGGACAATTTACCCTCCATTAAGTGCTTTACCACAAGCGATCCCTGGATCTGGAACTGGTATGACTTTATGGTTAGTTTCTATGGCTATCTTTATCGCATCTTCATTGATGGGATCTTTAAATTACATTGTAACTGTAATTAACTTAAGAACAAAAGGTATGTCTATGACAAGACTTCCTTTAACTATCTGGACATTTTTCGTAACAGCTATTATTGGTGTTATTTCTTTCCCGGTATTATTATCTGCAGCATTATTATTGATTTTTGATAGAAGTTTTGGTACTTCATTCTTCTTATCTGATATCTATATTGCTGGTGAAGTTTTACATTACCAAGGTGGATCTCCAGTATTGTTCGAACACTTATTCTGGTTCTTAGGACACCCTGAGGTATATATTGTAATTTTACCTGCAATGGGACTTGTTTCAGAAATTATGGCAACAAACTCTCGTAAACCAATTTTTGGATACAGAGCGATGATTATGTCAGTACTTGCAATTGCGTTTTTATCTACAATTGTTTGGGGTCACCACATGTTTATTTCAGGTATGAATCCTTTCTTAGGATCTGTATTTACCTTTACTACTTTATTAATTGCAATTCCATCTGCTGTAAAAGCGTTTAACTGGATTACAACATTATGGAAAGGTAACTTACAATTCAACCCTGCAATGTTATTCTCTATTGGAATGGTTTCTACTTTCATCACTGGAGGTTTAACTGGAATCATTTTGGGAGATAGTACTTTAGATATTAACGTTCACGATACTTACTTTGTAATTGCTCACTTTCACTTAGTAATGGGTATCTCTGCACTTTACGGAATGTTTGCTGGTATCTACCACTGGTTCCCTAAAATGTACGGAAGAATGTTAAACAAAAACTTGGGTTATATTCACTTTTGGGTAACAGCAGTTTGTGCTTATGGAGTTTTCTTCCCAATGCACTTTATTGGATTAGCTGGTTTACCAAGACGTTATTATACAAACACAAACTTCCCATTATTTGATGATTTACAAAATGTGAATGTTTTAATTACAACATTTGCTCTTGTAGGAGGTGCATTCCAATTAGTATTCTTATACAACTTCTTTAGTAGTATTTTCTACGGTAAGAAAGCAGTTCAAAATCCATGGAAATCTACTACATTAGAGTGGACTACTCCAGTAGAACATATTCACGGTAACTGGCCAGGTGAAATTCCTCACGTATACCGTTGGCCGTATGACTATAGTAACCCAAATCACGATGTAGATTTTGTACCACAAAATGTACCAATGAAAGAAGGTGAAGAAGTTTTACACCACTAGAAAAATATCAAAAGACTGTCAGTAATGACAGTCTTTTTTGTTTTAACTAAATTTTAGTTCCATTTAATTTTTAAATTTTACAAACTGATTACTTTACCTATCTTTGTAAAATGAATGAAAATTTAGATCCCACGACAAAGGGATACAATCCAGAAGAGTTAGATCTTGAAAAAAGATTACGTCCACTATCATTTGATGATTTTGCCGGACAAGATCAGGTTTTGGAGAATTTAAAAGTTTTTGTGGCCGCAGCTAATCAGCGTGGCGAAGCACTTGATCATGCGCTTTTTCATGGTCCTCCAGGACTAGGGAAGACTACTTTGGCTAATATTTTAGCTAACGAACTGGAAGTAGGTATTAAAATTACTTCTGGGCCAGTGTTAGATAAACCTGGAGACTTAGCTGGATTACTTACAAACCTTGACGAAAGAGATGTTTTGTTCATTGATGAAATTCATCGTTTAAGTCCAGTTGTAGAAGAGTACTTATATTCTGCAATGGAAGATTTCAAGATTGATATCATGATTGAATCGGGACCAAATGCAAGAACGGTTCAGATTAATTTAAATCCATTTACTTTAATTGGAGCTACTACACGCTCGGGTTTATTAACAGCACCAATGCGTGCACGTTTTGGTATTTCATCTCGTTTACAATATTATACTACAGAACTTTTAACTACAATTGTAGAAAGAAGTGCTTCAATACTTAAAATGCCTATTTCATTAGATGCCGCAATTGAGATTGCTGGCCGTAGTCGTGGTACACCTCGTATAGCTAATGCTTTATTACGAAGAGTGCGTGATTTTGCACAGATAAAAGGAAATGGAACTATTGATATCGAGATTGCACGTTATGCTTTAAGAGCACTTAATGTTGATGCACATGGTCTTGATGAAATGGATAATAAGATTTTGTTAACCATTATTAATAAGTTTAAAGGTGGCCCGGTTGGACTTTCAACTTTGGCTACAGCTGTATCTGAGAGTAGTGAGACAATCGAGGAAGTTTATGAGCCATTTTTAATTCAGGAAGGTTTTATAATGCGTACCCCTCGTGGACGTGAAGTTACTGATAAAGCTTATAAACATTTAGGAAAAATCAATACAAACATTCAGGGCGGATTATTTTAATTAGAATCAATGTCTGAGAATATTAAATACAACTATCCCAATAAACTTTCGATTTTTAGATTTTTTCGGGATGCTGAAGGTGTACGTAGAAATCCAATACCGTTTCATAAAAGATATTTTGATAAGCTAGGAGATTCTTTTTCTTTAAAAATTGGTTTCACAAAGCATTTAGTCTTATCCAGAGACAATGAAATTGCGCAACATATTTTACAAAAGAATCAAAAGAGTTATCATAAATCGAAGTTTCAGTCTGTTTATCTTTCGAAATATTTAGGAAACGGACTTTTGACTGTGGATGGTGATTTTTGGTTAAAACAAAGACGACTTATTCAACCGGCATTTCATAAACAAAAAATGAATCAGCTGGTTGAAAATATGAATAGGACTATTGTTTTAGAATTAGATGATCTGGTCGAAAATAAAGCGATAGATCTTTTTCCGGTTATGAGTCAATTAGCCTTTAATGTTGTGGCTAAATCGCTGTTTGAACTTTCAATTTCTGAAGAAAAATTAAATCGAATTAAAGTTATTATTGAAGAAGTTCAAAATTTCCTGATCAAGGAGATTAGACTTCCGCATAAAGCCTGGTGGTTTTCTTTGACCGGTCAGGTGAAAAAGCATCTTGAATTAGCAAAAGAAAACAATAGTATTATTCAGGAAATTATTGAGGATCGAATTTCATCAAAGGAAGAAATTAATGATTTACTTAATATGCTTTTAGAAACCAGATATGAAGATACTGGTGAAGGAATGTCTGTTGAACAGTTAATTGATGAGATTAAAGTTCTTTTTATTGCCGGACATGAAACAACGGCAAATGCATTAACTTTTACGTTGCATCTTTTAGGAAGAAATCCTGAAATACAGCAGAAAGTTTTAGAAGAGATAATAACGATAGAATCAGAAACAACAAATATTGTAGAGCAGCTTCAAAAAATGACCTACACAAATGCTGTTTTAAATGAATCTATGCGTTTATATCCTCCTGCCTGGATTACAGACAGACAAAATGTTGTAGATGATACTATCGGTGACTATCATTTAAAAAAGGGAACTTTGATTGGTGTCTCTTTTTATGAATTACACCGAAATCCTAAATATTGGGAAAATCCGGATAAGTTTGATCCTGAAAGATTTTTTGGAGAGCAAAAGAAGCAGTCCATGCAGTATTTTTATCCTTTTGGTGCCGGACCAAGAATGTGTATTGGTGCCGGATTTGCAATTTATGAAATGTGCTTAACCATAGCACATATCGTGAAAAAGTTTAATATTATATCAACGAAAGACGATATTCATTTTAATCCGTTGATTACTTTAAAGCCAGTGGGAATTGAAGTTTTATTTACTAAAAGATGACCATTAATTCAAAAGAGACTTATTCTAAATTTATAAAAGCCGAAGCTAAACGTCTTGGATTTCTTTCTTGTGGTATATCTAAAGCTGGTTTTTTAGAACAAGAAGCACCGCGATTAGAAAAATGGTTAAATAAAAACCATAATGGTCAAATGGCCTACATGGAGAATCATTTTGATAAGCGTTTAGATCCTACTTTGTTGGTTGATGATGGTAAAAGTGTTGTTTCTCTTCTGCTTAATTATTTTCCTTCGGAATCTCAAAATGAGGAGAGTTTTAAGATCTCTAAATATGCTTACGGTCAGGATTATCATTTTGTTATAAAAGAAAAACTAAAAGAATTACTTCATTCCATTCAGGAAAATATTGGAGAAGTTTCTGGAAGAGCTTTTGTGGATTCAGCCCCCGTTTTAGATAAAGCCTGGGCAGCCAAGAGTGGTCTAGGATGGATTGGTAAAAACAGTAATTTGATAACTCAAAAAATAGGTTCTTTTTACTTTATTGCTGAACTTATTATAGATCTTGATTTGGAATATGATTATGCTGTTACAGACCATTGCGGTTCCTGTACAGCTTGTATTGATGCTTGTCCTACACAAGCGATTCTTGCTCCTTATATTGTTGATGGAAGCAAGTGTATATCTTATTACACTATTGAATTAAAAGAAAATATTCCTAACGAAATGAAAGGAAAATTTGACGAATGGATGTTTGGGTGTGACACTTGTCAGGATGTTTGTCCTTGGAATCGATTTTCTAAAGCACATTCAGAACCATTATTTAACCCAAATCCAGATTTGCTTTCTTTCTCTAGGCAAGATTGGGAAGAAATTACGGAGGAAACTTTTCGTGCTGTTTTCAAAAACTCACCCATTAAAAGAACAAAGTTTGATGGGTTGAAAAGAAATATTAATTTTTTAAAATAGTTTTAAAAACTCCTTTTTAGTTTTTTAAAAGAACAGATTAAAATTTCTTTTTAATTTGTAACATCTTGTTTTTTAATTTGTTATGTTTTGCGGTGTAAGTTATAGTAATAATTTGTTGTAGGATAATTTTGCTGTTTTGTCATCAATTTTTGAATCTTCTGATTTTTGTTTAAAAAATTAAGATATTTCTCCGCTATTATTGTCGAATTAGCAGATTTTTAGATAGGATTAAGCTTGTTTATTCTATTCGAAAGTGTATTTCAACGACTTTCCTTGTAGTTTGTCGACTAATGTAGTTAGTATTGAGCTCTTTATATATTTTCGCACCTCCAAAACTACATTTTTAACCTAAAAACACATTTTGTGTCTTGAACCTATCATGACTATGGTCCAAACGCTATTTAGTTCTTCAGATGATCCTGTCCGGATTTTTTATGAATTTTCTAAAACCAATCTTTACAATTTTTCGTATTTCGAATATAAGCTGAAACTCTTATCGAGTGTGTCGGCTTTTGCTATTTCAGTTCCACAAATCTCAGTTGTCTATGCGTAACAGTACTTTTAGAAAGTTTAATTTATTTAAGCTAATTTCCCTTATTTTATTAACCATAACATCAATATCTTCATTTGCACAAGTATGTGGGACGCCAGGAGTTGATGGACCAGTAACAGTTTCAAACTCTGTAAATACTTATTATCCTATTGCAGGCAATATTACACTTAATGCTGGTGCAAAATCTATTTTATTAGGCAACGTACCAGCAACAGACGGTTATGGTAACAATTTTGGGGCAATTCAAATTTCTGCAGGAGATTTGATTTTGATCATCCAAATGCAGGACGCTACGATAGATTATACTAATACTACTAATTACGGGTCTGGTACCTCAAATAGTGGTTTGGATAATTTGGGAGGAACGGGTTTTACGTCTTTGGGTAATACAGGTATTTTTGAATATGTTATTGCAACCAATAATGTACCATTGGCAGGTGGGAATTTAACGTTTAAAGGTACAGGCTCCGGAGGAGGAGTGCTAAATAGTTTTTATAATGCTGATGCAACGACAACAAGAGGGAAAAGAACATTTCAAATTGTAAGAGTTCCTCAATACTCTAATTTAAGCTTAACTTCTAATATTACTACACCACCTTTTAATGGAGTTGCTGGTGGTGTTATTGCTTTTAATGTTTCCGGAACATTCAATTTTGGAGGATTTAGTATTAATGGTACAGCAAGAGGATTTAGAGGAGGATATAGTCCGAAAGCAGATTCGAATGCAAATATCTCTAATGTTTATGTTGGAGCATCAACAAATGATAAGATTTCAGGTAAAGGAGAAGGAATTGCCGGAACACCAAAATACATGTGGGATGGTTTCAATCAAGTAGTTAATCCTGTTGAAGGAATGCCTGGTGGTTCTGCTGGTAGAGGAGCTCCTGCTAATGCCGGTGGTGGTGGAAATGACCATAATACCGGTGGTGGTGGTGGTGGTAATGGAGGATATGGCGGTTTAGGCGGAGCCGGATGGCAAGGCAATGGCGGTGATCTGTATCCTAATTTTACAGGAGCTGGTAGACCTGGTTTCAGATCTTATCTTACATCGACTCCTTTTCCGCGACTTGTCATGGGAGGTGGAGGAGGAGCCGGTGATGCAAATAATGCTTCGTCTGGTGTAAAAGGTGGTGTAGGAGGAGCAATAATCCTTGTTAATGCCGGTACCGTTTTAGGCAAAGGTTATATTTATGCCAATGGAGGAAAAGGAGCACCCGGAACGTATTCTGGTTCACCTGATGGAGCCGGAGGTGGAGGAGCCGGAGGAACTGTTTTATTGAATGTGGCGAACAATAGTACTGCAGATATTACAGTAGAAGCAAACGGAGGAAATGGAGGAAATACAGAAAATGATAAAGACAATGAACACGGACCAGGAGGTGGTGGAGGTGGTGGAATAGTTAGCCATAATCTTTCAAGTACTGTAATAATAAACTCTAGTGTCAATGGTGGTTCGGCCGGTAAATCTGATGCAGGTAAAGGTAATAATCACGGTGCAAAAGATGGTGAAATTGGCTTTGTGTCAAAATTTACAACTCAGGATATACCACAAAATTTACAGATAAACTCAAACTGTTTTCCCGTTCTTGATACAAAAGTTAAATCTTTAGCTACTGCAAAAGCTTGTAATTCAATTGGAGAAAAGGTTACTTATGAAATTCAGATAAAAAATACTGGAGGAGGAAATGCTGCAGGGGTATTTTTAGATTATAGTTTTCCGACAGGTATTGCATTTGATTCGGCAACAGCAACATATAATGCAGATGCTACTGGACCATCTGGAGCATTGGCAAATACAGTATCTTCAGCAAATAATCCTTTGATTGGTGGGTTTAATATTGCACAAAATGGGATTGTTACGATAACTTTAATAGGTAAAGTGGCAGCATCTATGTCAGCAGGAACGTATAGCTCACTTGCGCAGGCAGTATATCTTGATCCAACACGTACAAGTACAAATTCTAATAGAAAAATAACAGCAGCGACAGATGCTTTTGGAAGTACACCAAAAAAATATGAAGGAGCTAACCAGGGAGATGTTCCAGGTTCAAATTTTAATGGAGTACCTACGTCAATAACTGCTGATGATATTACAATTTTGGCTTTACCGACTACTCCAACAGTAGCGACTACACAATCAAGTTGTGAGACACCGACAGGAACAATTAAAGTGAATAATCCGGTTACGGGTATAAATTATACAATAAAAGGATCAAATCCTGCTACAGCAGCAGTTACCAATTCAACTGGGATTTTCTCTGGATTAGTACCAAATGATTATACAATAACAGCAACGAATTCTGAAGGATGTATTTCGCTTCCAACAGGAAGCATTAAAATTAACACTGTTGCAGGAGCACCAACAACTACAGGAGTGACTATTTGTCAAGGTGGAAGTGGAAATTTAACAGCTACATCAACATGTTCAGGTAGCATAGTTTGGTACGCGGTAGCTACTGGAGGAAGTGTGATACATACAGGTAATTCTTTCAATCCGGTAGTAGTAGCAAATTCAGGTTTGTCAGACACTAATACAGCTGTAACTAAGACTTATTATGCAGCTTGTTCTGGAGATTCAGATTGTAGAGCAGCGGTTAACTTTGTTATTAATGCTATACCGACAATTAGCGGAACAACACCGGCAGCACGATGCGATGCAGGAACTGTTACCTTGGGAGCAACAGCATCTGCAGGAACAATTAACTGGTATGCGGCATCAAGTGGTGGTCCGTCATTGGCAACAGGAACAACTTTTACAACTCCAAGTCTTTCAGCAACCACTATTTATTATGTAGCTGCTACTAGTAATGGATGTACAACAGCAACCAGAACTGCAGTTACAGCGACTGTAAATACCTTACCAACGATAAATACGACAACACAAGACTCAAGATGTGGTGCAGGAACATTAACATTAAAAGCAACGGCATCTTCAGGAGCAACTATTAATTGGTATACCGATCCTACGGGAGGAACACCCTTATATACAGGAGCGGATTTTACTACTCCAAGTTTATCAGCTACGACTACTTATTATGTAGGAGCCACTACTACGGCGGGTTGTTCTTCAGCCTCAAGAATTGCTGTTGCAGCTGTTGTAAATAATGCTTCAACGATTGCATTTACAAGTGGGACACAAAATCCAACGGTTTGTAACGGAGCGGCAATTCCTAATGCGGTTTATACTTTTGGAGGTAGTGCTACAAATGCTGTAGCATCAAATTTACCGAACGGGTTAACGTCGTCTGTAGATCTTAATGCAAAAACAATAACTATTTCAGGAACTCCTACAGCAGCAGGGACTTATACAATCACAACAGTTGGTCATACAGCACCTTGTACAGAAGATTCTAAAACAGGAACTATTACGATTACAACGATTCCGGTACCGACTATAACAGCGACAGCGCCAACTTGTTCATCAGATGGAAGTAGTAAAATTAGCAATTACAGTTCTGCGAATGTTTACAATTTTACGCCGACAGGTCCAAGTGTTGCTACTTTAGGAGTAATTAATGGAATGACTGTTGGAACTTCTTATACAGTAACATCTACCAAGGGAGGTTGTACTTCTTTAGCTTCAGCTTCATTTAGTAATTCTGCAAAGTTGGTAACTCCGGCGATTCCAGGTATTACATCAACATCTGCAACTTGTTTATCAGCTGGTACTAGTACAATTAATAATTATCTTTCTACCAATAACTATACTTTCACTCCGGCTATAACTGGACTTTCAATAAGCAATACAGGAATAATCAGCGGAATGATTCTTGGAACTCCATACACAGTAACGGCAGGAAATGGAAGTTGTACTTCTGCATCTTCAAATTCATTTAGTAATGCTGTGAAGTTGGTGACTCCAGATGTACCGACAATAACCGCAACAGCAGCGACTTGTTCGGCTAACGGAATT
>NZ_JAGYWA010000001.1:0-391508 GCF_018383905.1 Flavobacterium branchiicola | reverse complement strand
AAGTAACGGCAGGAAATGGAAGTTGTACTTCTGCATCTTCAAATTCATTTAGTAATGCTGTGAAGTTGGTGACTCCAGATGTACCGACAATAACCGCAACAGCAGCGACTTGTTCGGCTAACGGAATTTCTACAATATCAAATTACGTTTCAGGAACGGTTTACACTTTTGATCCTGCTGGTCCAAGTGTTGATAATACAGGACTAATTAGCGGAATGATCGTTGGAACTTCTTATAAAGTAACGGCAGGAAATGGAAGTTGTACTTCTGCATCTTCAAATTCATTTAGTAATGCTGTGAAGTTGGTGACTCCAGATGTACCGACAATAACTGCAACAGCACCGACTTGTTCAGCTAACGGAATTTCTACAATATCAAATTACGTTTCAGGAACGGTTTACACTTTTGATCCTGCTGGTCCAAGTGTTGATAATGCTGGATTAATCAGCGGAATGATAGTTGGAACTTCTTATAAAGTAACGGCAGGAAATGGAAGTTGTACATCTGCATCTTTAAATTCATTTAGTAATGCTGCGAAATTGATAACTCCAGATGTACCGACAATAACTTCAATAAACCAATTAACATGTAGTGTTAATACGGGAAGTTTTACAATATCAAATTACAATAATTCATATTCTTATACTATAACGCCTGCGGGAGCTACTCTCGATGCATTAACTGGAATTGTCACTGCACCAGTTGGAACTTATGATGTAACAGCAACTTTAAGTAATTGTACATCTGGAATTTCAACTGTAGTTATTGTTTCTAAAATCTGTGCAAATGATGATAATTTCGGAACAAAAACTTCGGGAGCAACAGCTTTAAATTTAGGCGATGTAACTTCAAACGATAAATTAAACGGATTGGCTGTTACCACTACAAATACTAATGTTACACCAAAAATAGAAGGTCCATTAAGTGTTGATGCCGACGGAAACTTGACACTTGCAGCTAATACAGCTTCAGGAACATATTCTATAATTTACCAAATTTGTGAAGAAGGTTCAGCTTCTGCAAACTGTGATACGACAACAGCTTCTGTTATTGTAGCAAATGGCTTAGTGGCAAATGATGATAACTTCGGAACAAAAACTTCAGGAGCAACAGCTTTAAATTTAGGTGATGTAACTTCAAACGATAAATTAAACGGATTAGCCGTTACCACTACAAACACTAATGTTACACCAAAAATAGAAGGTCCATTAAGTGTTGATGCCGACGGAAACTTGACACTGGCACCAAACACAGCTTCAGGAACATATTCTATTGTTTATCAAATTTGTGAAGAAGGTTCAGCTTCTGCAAACTGCGATACAGCAACAGCTTCAGTAATTGTAGCAAATGGCTTAGTGGCAAACGATGATAATTTCGGAACAAAAACTTCGGGAGCAACAGCAATAAACTTAGGAGATGTAACTTCAAACGATAAACTAAACGGATTAGCGGTTACCACTACAAGCACTAATGTTACACCAAAAATAGAAGGTCCATTAAGTGTTGATGTAGATGCAAACTTGACTTTGGCACCAAATACAGCTTCAGGAACATATTCTATTGTTTATCAAATTTGTGAAGAAGGTTCAGTTTCTGCAAACTGCGATACGGCAACAGCTTCAGTAATTGTAGCAAATGGTTTAGTGGCAAACGATGATAATTTCGGAACAAAAACTTCAGGAGCAACAGCTTTAAATTTAGGCGATGTAACTTCAAATGATAAACTAAACGGATTGGCCGTTACAACTGCCAACACTAATGTTACGCCAAAAATAGAAGGTCCGTTAAGTGTTGATGCCGACGGAAACTTGACTCTGGCAGCTAATACAGCTTCAGGAACATATTCTATTATTTATCAAATTTGCGAAGAAGGTTCAGCTTCTGCAAACTGCGATACTGCAACGGCAACAGTAATTGTAGCAAATGGCTTAGTGGCAAATGATGATAATTTCGGAACAAAAACTTCAGGAGCAACAGCTTTAAATTTAGGTGATGTAACTTCAAACGATAAATTAAACGGATTGGCCGTTACCACTACAAATACTAATGTTACACCAAAAATAGAAGGTCCATTAAGTGTTGATGCCGACGGAAACTTGACACTTGCAGCTAATACAGCTTCAGGAACATATTCTATTATTTATCAAATTTGCGAAGAAGGTTCAGCTTCTGCAAACTGTGATACGGCAACAGCTTCTGTTATTGTAGCAAATGGCTTAGTGGCAAACGATGATAACTTCGGAACAAAAACTTCAGGAGCAACAGCTTTAAATCTAGGTGATGTAACTTCAAACGATAAATTAAACGGATTAGCCGTTACAACTACAAACACGAATGTTACACCAAAAATAGAAGGTCCATTAAGTGTTGATGCCGACGGAAACTTGACACTTGCAGCTAATACAGCTTCAGGAACATATTCTATTATTTATCAGATTTGTGAAGAAGGATCAGCTTCTGCAAACTGCGATACGGCAACGGCAACAGTTGTAGTTAAAAATGTTATAAAAGCGGTAATCGAAACCACTCTTCCTATTAATGGAAGCATTGGAGGAACAACAGCTTCATTAACAGCAAACGATACTTTAAATGGAGATTTTATTACCATTGAAAATAATCCGGGAGAAGTTACTTTAAATATTGTAGGTACTTTGCCAACAGGATTAACGTTAAATGCAAACGGAACAATTACAGTAAGTCCTGGAACTCCAAAAGGAGACTATAATGTTGAATATACAATTTGTGAGACAGGAAGTAATCCGGCAAATTGCGATTCAGTAATTTCTGTTGTAACGGTTACAGCGGGTAATCTTGTTGCCAATCCGGATACTGTTACTTCTGTAGTTGGAATAAACATTCCTCAGACTATTGTCAATGTATTTACAAATGATACTAAAAATGGACTTCCGTTAGATCCGGCAGATGTAAAACTGACCAATTCAACACCAGATCCAAAAGGATATTTAACATTGAATCCAGACGGAACAGTTACACTTGCACCAAATGCACCAGCAGGAGATTATGAGTTAACTTATACAATTTGCGAAGTATTAAATCTTTCAAATTGTAAATCAAATACTGTAACAGTTACAGTTACAGCGCCAATAATGACAGTAACGGCAAATAGTTATTGCTCAAACAATGTTCCGTATGTAAGATACAATGTAAAAGCAGAGAATTTTACTCCAAATAACTTATTGACTATAAAATGGATCGATAGTGCGAACAATGTAGTAGCGACTCAGACTAATTTGCCATTAAGCGGAGATCTTTTATGGCCAGGTGCTGTAATTGATAGTAACGGAAACGGAGTAGACTGGCCAGGATGGTTGCTAAAAAATAACCAGTGGATTGAAGGGGCAGATGGATTTGAAAATGCAAGAGCAAACGTTACTATGGAATTCTCATTGAATCCGACAGTAAATGTAATTGTCAATTATCCTCCGGCAACCCCGCAATGTAATGCCAGACCAACATTTGTAATTCAGGCAAATAATGATACAGATGGTCCGGTCGACTTAAATAAAGGAACCAATTTATCTATAAATATCTTTAATAATGATGTTTTAAACGGAACAATAATTACTCCGTCAAATGTTGTTTTAACGACGACTGTACCAAATTCTAATCTGGTTTTAAATGCGGATGGAACAGTAGCTGTAAAATCTGGAACTCCATCTGGAACTTATGAGTTAACGTATCAAATTTGCGAAGCTGCAAATCAGTCAAACTGTAGTCAGGCGGTAGTAAAAGTAACAGTATTAAACTCTGTTGATCCAAAACTGCCACTTATTGCAAAAGACGATTTAGATATTTCGGTAGATGGAATTAATGGAGAAATTGAGTTTATTAATGTTTTAGATAATGATCTTTTAGATGGATTACCAATTAAACTAATAGATGTTACCATTACAAATAATTCACCAAGTCCTTACTTTGAATTTAATCCAGACGGAACTGTAAGTGTAAAGCCAAATACACCAGGCGGAAATTATGCACTAACATATCAAATCTGTCAAAAAGCAAGTTCAGGCAATTGCACTACAGCAACTTTAAATGTTTTTGTAGAAGTTCCGGCTATTGCAATTGTTAAAACCGCAACGTTTAACGACGAAAATAAAAACGGAATTGCAAATGCAGGCGAAACAATTACATACAACTTTGTGGTAACAAACACAGGAAACGTGCCGTTGGTTGATGTAAAAGTTATCGATCCTTTACCGGGAGTTGTGGTTTCAGGGCAGCCAATAGATTTAGCTGTCAATGAGTCAAACAGTACAAACTTTACGGCAAGTTATACCATAAAACAAAGCGATATAAACGCTGGAAAAGTTAGTAATCAGGCAAGTGTTAGCGGAAACAGTGTAAGAGGTGTTAAAGTTGATGACGTTTCTGATGATGCAGGTGTAGATGGAGATAAGCCAACCGTATTAGATTTAAATGGTTGCCAGATCAAAGTATTCAATGCATTTTCTCCAAACGGAGATTCAAAAAATGCAAGATTCTATATTCAGGGTCTGGAATGTTATCCTGATAATACAGTCGAAATCTACAACCGTTGGGGAGTTCTTGTATTTGACATTGATGGTTATAACAACGAAGACAGAGTTTTTGTTGGAATCTCTGCAGGTCGTGCAACTGTAACACAAGCAGACGGACTTCCGGTTGGAACCTATTTCTATGTTCTGAAATATAGAGACAGCGAATCAAACCAACACGAAAAGTCAGGATACCTATATATTAATAAATAAAAATGACAAACGGTTTAGTTAAGGCTAAGCCGTTTTAAAACTTTTTAAATGAAAAAATTAGTTATTGTTTTTATGTTTTTTTCCGTTGTGTGTTCCGCGCAGCAGGATGCACAGTTTACGCAATATATGTACAATACCATTTCTGTCAATCCCGCTTACGCAGGTTCGCGAGGAGCAATGAGCGTTTTTGGCTTGTATCGTACACAATGGATAGGACTTGACGGAGCACCCGAAACAAGTACTTTTTCTATAAACACACCTTTAAACAACAGCAAACTTGGGTTAGGAGTTTCTTTGGTAAACGATAAAATCGGACCAACAAACGAGAACAATTTATCAGCAGATTTGTCTTATAGTATTCCAACTTCGGATAGTTTTCAACTTTCCTTCGGAATAAAAGGATCATTAAATATCTTCAATCTTGATGCAAGTAAATTAAGCTTCGAAGATCAGGGTGATCCTCAATTTCAGGATCTTGATAATAAGATTTCACCTAACATTGGGGCAGGAGTTTACTGGCATTCAGACAGAGCTTATGTAGGACTTTCGGTTCCTAATTTTATCGAAACCAATCGTTATGATAATAACGACGTAGCTATTTTTAAAGATAAAATCAATTACTATTTGATGGCAGGTTACGTATTTAATCTGGATCATTTGCAATACATAAAATTCAAACCTGCATTATTAACCAAAATGGTTCAGGGAGCACCTTTACAAGTAGATGTTTCAGGTAACTTCATGTTCAATGATAAATTTGTAGTAGGTGTTGCCTATCGATGGAGCGCTTCTGTGAGTGCAATGGCAGGTTTTCAGGTCACAGATGGTTTGTACCTTGGCTATGGCTATGATAATGAAACAACCAATTTAAGAAAGTACAACTCAGGATCACATGAGATCTTCCTTCGTTTTGAGTTCTTAAAAAATTACAATAAAATGACATCCCCAAGATTCTTCTAATATTGCTTATATGCCTACAAAAAACTTAACTTATAGTATTTTATTCCTGTGTTTTTTCTTTCAGTCAAACGCTCAGACAATCAACACAGATTATGCTGATAAAAAGTACGATGATTACGCTTACGCGGATGCCATAGTTGCTTATGAAAACATTATTAGCAAAGGAGCTAAAGATGAAAAAATAATGCAAAAACTGGGTAACTCGTATTATTTTATAGGAGAATTGCCAAGCGCATTAAAATACTACGATGATTTATTCAGTATAAACGAAAATCAGCAATCCGAATATTTGTACCGATATTCACAATGCTTAAAATCGTCGGGTAATTACAAAAAAGCCGATGAGATTCTGGAGAAATTCATTCAAAAAGCTGAAACAGAAAAAAGAGCAGCTTTGTTTAGAAACGAGAAGAATTATTTAGAAGAAATAAAATCAAATTCAGGTCGATTTGAAGTTGCCGATGCCGGAGTTAATTCGCAATATTCAGATTACGGAAGCGCAATTTATGAGAATAAAATAATTTTTACTTCTGCAAGAGATACAGGCGGAGTAGGTAAAAGTAATTTTAAATGGACAAATAAAGCATTTTCAAAATTATATCTTGCCGAATTAATGCCAGACGGAAGCGTGGGTGAACCAAAGCTTTTTAGAAAAAAAGAAAGTGCGAAATTCAACGAATCTACGCCGATTTTTACAAAAGACGGACGCACAATGTATTTTACCAGAAACAATTTTATAGACGGTAAAAGAGGAAAAAGCGATAATAAAGTTACACTTCTTAAACTATACAAAGCTGATTTAATCGAAGGACAATGGGAGAATGTAAAAGAACTTCCGTTTAACAGCGATCAGTACAGTACGGCGCATCCTGCATTAAGCATCGACGAAAAGACGTTATATTTTGCATCAGATATGCCGGGAACTTTGGGGCAATCAGATTTATATAAAGTAAGCATTCAAGGTGACGGAACTTTTGGAACGCCCGAAAATTTAGGAACTGCTATTAATACCGAAGGTCGCGAAACATTTCCGTTTATTTCCGGAGACAATGAATTGTATTTTGCATCAGATGGTCGTCCGGGATTAGGAGGATTGGATGTATTTGTAACCAAAATAAATGAAGACGGAACGCTTGATGATGTTCAGAATGTGGGTGAACCTATAAATAGCAAACAAGACGATTTTGCCTTTATCATTAACAGTAAAAACAGAAATGGTTTCTTTTCTTCAAACAGAGAAAACGGACATGGCGTAGATGATATTTATCGATTTACAGAAACCAAAAGACTTGTTTGCGAGCAGGAATTGACAGGAACAGTAAATGACGCCGAATCAAACGAAATACTGCCAAATGCAGCGATTACATTGTTTGATGAAAACTGGACTGTTGTAGCAACAATCAATTCAGACGAAAAAGGAAATTATACTTTCGCTAAAGTAAAATGTGGTAAAAAATACGCCTTACGAATTTCTAAAAGCGATTATAATATCAAAGATGCTTCGGTTACTATAAAGAAAGCGCAGGGAACAACTAAATTATCAATTACATTGCAAAAGATTTTTATACCAATCGCAGCAAAAGCAATTGCAGTAAACAAAGTAACAGTAAAACCTGTAAAAATCGGGCCAATAAAGGTAGGTACAGATTTGGCAAAACTACTTCATCTGCCTATGAACTTTTTCGATTTAGGAAAAGCTACGATTAAGAAAACATCAGAACCACAATTGCAAAAACTGGTAGACGTTTTAAACCAATATCCGGCAATAAAATTAGATATTCGTTCGCATACAGACAGTCGATCTTCATCAGAAAGCAATCAGATTTTATCAGACAAAAGAGCAAAGTCTACCAAAGACTGGCTTGTAAGTAAAGGAATTGATGAAACCCGATTAAATGCAAAAGGTTACGGAGAAACAAAACTAGTAAATCGATGTGCAGATGGTGTAAAATGCACAGAAAAAGAACATCAGCAAAACAGACGAAGCGAGTTTATCATTACGAGCTTGTAATTTTATAAAAGAACAAAAGACCTTTCTAAATTTTAGTAAAGGTCTTTTTTATTTATAGATATGTTGAACACAAAAATAAATCTCAAAGTTTAAGCAGAATGTTTTTGAGTTGCCTCCAGTTTTAACTGGAGGTATTTATATGTCATATCATTAAGGGCTTTAGCCAAAACACAAAGTTTGGCTAAAGCCCTTAATGTTGATTTTATTTTTTACCTCCAGTTAAAACTGGAGGCAATTCATTAAATTATTAGAATCTTTAAAACCGATATTTAACAGCCATTAAATATTCGCATTTACAGCATAAAAACATAGCCCATGGTTTCAACCATTGGGACGCAATATATGCACGCAATGCACAAACACAATACATGTACGCAATACATATACATAACATATATGCAATCTTCATCACCCCACGGTTGAAATCGCGGGCTATGGTCTAAGCCTAATTTTACATCAATAAAAGAATTATTTAATTTTTAATATTGAAAAGAAAGTCGGAATAAACAAAAGCAAATCTCAATGTTTTAAGAGTGTGTTTTTGAATTGCCTCCAGTTTTAACTGGAGGTATTTATATGTCATATCATTAAGGGCTTTAGCCAAAACACAAAGTTTGGCTAAAGCCCTTAATGTTGATTTTTTTTAACCTCCAGTTAAAACTGGAGGCAATTCATTAAATTATAGAGTCCCTGAAAGCGATATTTAACAGCCATTAGATATTTGCATTTACAGCACAAAAATATAGCCCATGGTTTCAACCATTGAGACGCAATACATGCACATAATAAATGCACGCATTACATTCACACAATATATGCGTAATCCATAACTGCAACATATATACAATCACTATCCCCACGGCTGAAACCGTGGGCTATGTTTGAATTCTAAATAAAATTTTTATTAGAGAGGTTTTAAAGGTGTTTTCATCAAAAGTTAAAAAATCAAATTTTTGATAAAAAAGGGTACTAAATAGATTTGTTCTTTGATGGATAATTTCTAAAATTCAGGAAACAATGTATTTTGTTTAAAATGAATGTGTTATGTTTTTAAAAAATGTTTTTTACAACAAATTGTGTTAGTTTTTTTATAACTTTATAAATCTAAAATTTTTCAGATATGACTGTAAATCAAATACTAAACGCAAAAGGAAAAAATGTTTACTCTGTACTTTCGACTACAACCGTTTATGAAGCATTGAAAGTAATGGGTGAAAAAAACATTGGTGCCATCCTGATCATCGATGGAACCGACTTAAAAGGGATATTATCTGAAAGAGATTATGCTCGAAAAATCGTTTTAAAAGACAAATCATCAAAAGAAACTTTTGTACATGAAATTATGGAAAGCAACGTTTTTTCGATAACCCTTTCAAACAATATCGAGGATTGTATGGAGCTGATGAGTACTAAAAGAATACGACATTTACCGGTTTTAGAAGACGGAATTGTGGTAGGAATAATCTCGATTAGCGACGTTGTAAAAGCAATTATAGAAGTTCAAAAAGACACTATAAATCATTTAAACTCTTATATTTCTCAATAATAAAGAACTTGAAAAAACATTCTTAAAATAGTCCCAATTATTGCGGACTATTTTTTTTTGACTATCTCAAATTGTTATTTTAACAAAAGAAAGCAGTAAAAACACGCCATTTTAAAGTAAGACTTATATCTTTGTAAGCTAGAATAAAAGCTAAAAACAATGAACAAAGAGAGTAAAAAAAGAGAGGCGTTAGTGTACCACGCAGAGCCGACTCCAGGAAAAATTCAGGTAGTTCCAACAAAAAAATATGCAACCCAAAGAGACTTGTCGCTGGCGTATTCGCCGGGTGTTGCAGAACCGTGTTTAGAAATCGCAGCAAACGTTGAAGACGTTTATAAGTATACAGCAAAAGGAAATTTAGTTGCCGTAATCTCAAACGGTACTGCTGTTTTAGGATTAGGAGATATTGGTCCTGAGGCCTCAAAACCAGTAATGGAGGGAAAAGGCTTATTATTTAAAATATTCTCTGATATTGATGTTTTTGATATTGAGGTAGGTACAAAAGATATTGAAGAATTTATTCAGACGGTTAAAAATATTGCTCCAACTTTTGGAGGAATTAACCTTGAAGATATTAAAGCACCGGAATCTTTTGAAATCGAAAGAAGACTGGTAGAAGAATTAGATATTCCGGTAATGCATGATGATCAGCACGGAACAGCAATTATTTCTTCTGCAGCTTTAATCAATGCGCTGGAATTAGCAGGAAAAAATGCAGGAGATGTAAAAGTGGTAGTTTCGGGAGCAGGATCTGCTGCTATCGCTTGTACAGATCTTTATGTTTCTTTAGGTGTAAAAGTAGAGAACATTAAAATGTATAATAGTAAAGGACTTTTAACAAAAGACAATCCTTCACTATCGCCATTACAATTAAAATATGCTGTTGATGGTGCTAAAATTGAATTGGCAGATGCTGTAAAAGGGGCAGATGTTTTCATCGGACTATCTTCTGGAGATATTTTATCGCCGGCAATGTTATTGACAATGGCAGACAATCCGATTGTTTTTGCAATGGCAAATCCAAATCCGGAAATCGATTATAATTTAGCTGTTCAAACGCGTAAAGACGTTATTATGGCTACAGGACGTTCAGATTTTCCTAATCAGGTTAATAACGTTTTAGGTTTTCCATATATTTTTAGAGGAGCACTAGACGTAAGAGCGACAAAAATTAACGAAGAAATGAAAATGGCTGCTGTAAAAGCATTAGCTATTTTGGCAAAAGAACCAGTTCCGGAGCAAGTAAACGTAGCTTACGGTGCAACAAAATTAGGTTTCGGTCAGGAATATATTATCCCAAAACCATTTGATCCTAGATTAATTACCGTTGTAGCGCCAGCAGTTGCAAAAGCAGCAATGGAATCTGGAGTAGCAAAACAACCTATCACAGACTGGGCAGCTTATGAAGATGTGCTTCGCGAGCGTATGGGTAATGATAATAAAATGGTACGTTTAATTACAAACCGTGCTAAATTAGACCCAAAACGTATCGTTTTTGCTGAAGCAGATCATTTAAATGTTTTAAAAGCAGCACAAATTGTTTATGAAGATGGTATTGGTACGCCAATTTTATTAGGAAACAGAGAAATCATTTTAGAATTAAAAGCTGAATTAGGTTTTGATGCTGATCTTGAAATCATCGATCCTAAAACTAACGAAGAAGAAGCAAGACGTAACAGATTTGCAAATTCATACTGGGAAACAAGAGAACGCAGAGGAGTTTCATTACTTGACGCTCAGAAATTTATGCGCGAAAGAAACTATTTTGCAGCAATGATGGTAAACGAAGGCGATGCAGATGCACTTGTTACCGGACACTCAAGAAGTTATCCAAGTGTGGTAAAACCAATGATGCAGTTAATAGAAAAAGCACCTGCGGCTTCATTAATCGCAACTACAAACATGATGCTTACTTCACGTGGCCCAATGTTTTTATCAGATACAGCAATAAACATTAACCCATCTGCTCAAGATTTGGTAAATATTGCAATCATGACGGCAAAAACGGCTAAAATGTTTGGTATTGAGCCAGTTATTGCAATGGTTTCTTATTCTAATTTTGGATCATCTACACATCAGAATGCTTCAAAAGTAAGAGAGGCAGTTGCTTATTTACATAAAAATCACCCTGAAATGATTGTTGACGGTGAGATTCAGGCAGATTTTGCATTAAATGGAGAGTTACTTAAAGAGAAATTCCCATTCTCTAAATTAGCAGGTAAAAAAGTAAATACGTTGGTATTCCCTAACTTAGAGGCAGCAAATATTACTTATAAGCTAATGAAAGAATTGAATAAATCTAGTTCTATTGGTCCAATCATGATGGGATTAGATAAACCTGTACACATTTTTCAATTAGGCGCAAGCGTAGAAGAAATGGTAAACATGGCAGCAATCGCTGTTATTGATGCACAGGAAAAAGAAATTAAAAAAAATAAATTAGCTAAATAGTTAGAAATTTTAAGAATCGGATAATCAATCTTATTTTTATTATATTTGATATTATAAATTAAACTATGATAGCACATTTGCAGGGGAAATTAGTCGAAAAGAACCCCACAGAAGTTGTAATTGATTGTGGAGGAGTAGGATATCACGTAAATATATCGTTACATACTTTTTCGTTATTGCCCAATGCAGATTTTATAAAATTGTATACGCATCTTCAAATTAAAGAAGATGCGCATACTTTATATGGTTTTGTAGAAAAATCAGAACGCGAAATATTCAGAATGTTATTGTCGGTTTCCGGTATTGGAGCCAACATTGCCAGAACCATGTTGTCCTCAATAGAACCTAAACAAATCATCAATGCTATTGCAGCCGGAGATGTTAGTGTAATACAGTCTATAAAAGGAATTGGAAACAAAACGGCACAGCGGGTTATACTCGATTTAAAAGAAAAAATGTTAAAGTTGTACGATTTAGACGAAGTTTCTATCGTTCAAAACAATACAAATAGAGATGAAGCGTTATCTGCTTTGGAAGTTTTAGGATTTGTTCGAAAAGCTTCAGAAAAAGTAGTCGAAAAGATCGTTAAAGAAGATCCGGAAGCTACAGCAGAAACAATCATTAAAAAAGCATTAAAAAGCTTGTAACACAACTAACATAAACCAATTGTATGCGTAAAATTTGTATTTTTTTACTGGTTTTATTTTGCGGTAATGTTTTGCAATCGCAAGTAAATCCGGCGACTCAAGATACAACAAAAACTCAGTTTTCTGTAGGGAAAATGGAGTTGCAAGATCCGCCAAGCATACTTTCGGCATATAAATATGATCCCATTACAGATCGTTATATTTACACCAATACAGTCGATGGTTTTTCGATTAATTATCCTATAATTCTAACGCCAAAAGAATACGAAGATTTAGTTCTTAAAGAATCCAGAAGAGATTATTTTAAGAAAAAAATGGACGCTATAGATGGTAAAAAGGTAGGGAGCGAGGAAGCAAAAAAGAATTTGCTTCCACGATATTACATTAATTCAGGTTTCTTCGAAAGCATATTCGGAAGTAATACAATAGACGTAAAGCCCACAGGATCTGTAGAAATGGACTTGGGACTTCGATATACCAAACAAGATAACCCTTCTTTTTCACCAAGAAACAGATCAAGCCTTACATTCGATTTTGATCAGAGAATCAGTATGAGCTTAATGGGGAAAGTAGGAACCAGATTAGAGGTAAATGCGAATTACGATACACAATCTACATTTGCTTTTCAAAACTTATTTAAACTTGCTTATACACCCTCAGAAGATGATATCATTCAAAAAGTTGAGGTAGGTAACGTAAGTATGCCATTAAACAGTACCTTAATTAGAGGAGCTCAAAGTTTATTTGGTGTAAAGACTCAATTGCAATTTGGACGAACAACTGTAACAGGTGTTTTCTCTGAGCAAAAGTCACAAACCAAGAGTGTTGTAGCCGAAGGAGGTGGTACAGTTCAAAATTTTGATTTGTATGCTTTAGACTACGATAATGACCGACACTTTTTCTTGTCACAATATTTTAGAAATAAATATGATGCCTCTTTAAAAAACTATCCGGTTATAGATAGCCGTGTGCAGGTAACCAGAATAGAGGTATGGGTTACCAATAAACAAAACAGAGTAAGTACAACCAGTAACAACTTACGTAACATTATTGCACTTCAGGATTTAGGTGAAGGGCAAATTACGGGTATTCCGGATAATCAGGTCGTTGTTATTAGTTCATCAACAGGTTTCTTTAATAATCCTATTGATTCTCCAACAGAAAATGATAACAATAAATATGACCCTGCTGCAATTGGACAACCCGGTTCATATTTAAACTCTAACATTAGAGAAATTGTAACGGCAAAATCAGGATTCAATAATACAAATGTAAGCGAAGGAACAGATTACTCTATATTAGAAAATGCAAGAAAATTAACAGCGAATGAATTTACTTTCAATCCGCAGTTAGGATACATTTCGTTGCAACAGCGTTTAGCAAATGATGAGATTCTTGCAGTTGCGTTTGAATATACCGTTGGAGGAAAAGTGTATCAGGTTGGGGAATTTGGAAGTGACGGACTTGATGCTACAGTTGTAACAGGAAATAACAGTTCAAATCAGGCGATTATTTCGCAAAGTTTGGTATTAAAAATGCTGAAAAGTAATTTGACAAACGTTCAAAATCCGGTTTGGAACCTGATGATGAAAAACGTTTATCAAATTCCTCAGGCCTATCAAATTAAGCAGGACGATTTTAGAATGAACATTCTTTATACAGATCCTTCTCCGATAAATTATATTACGCCGGTGAGCGGAACTACTTTTCCAACAAACCCGACACCAGAAAATAAAGTAGAGCAGACTCCTTTATTGAATGTATTTAATCTCGACAGATTAAATTATAATAATGACCCGCAAACAGGAGGAGATGGTTTCTTCGATTATATTCCGGGTATTACTGTTGACGTTCAAAACGGACGAATTATTTTTAGTACCAAGGAGCCTTTTGGAGAATTACTGTTTAAGAAATTGCAGAATTCCGGTTCTGGTGAAGATTATAATAATCCAAGTACCTATAATGCAAACCAGCAGAAATATGTATTTAGAAATATGTATCGAAACACACAATCCGGCGCTTTGCAGGATAGTGACAAAAACAAATTCTTACTGCGCGGAAAATATAAATCATCAGGAAGCAGTGGTATTCCAATCGGGGCGTTTAACGTTCCGCAAGGATCTGTTGTGGTAATGGCAGCAGGAAGACGATTGGTAGAAGGAATCGATTATAGTGTCGATTATCAATTAGGTCGTGTTCAAATTTTGGATCCTTCACTTCAGGCTTCAAATACGCCAATCGAAGTTTCCTTAGAGAATAATTCCATTTTCGGACAACAAACCAGAAGATTTATTGGGTTTAATGTTGAGCACAAAATTTCAGAGAAATTTGTAGTTGGAGGAACTTATTTAAAAATGAGTGAAAAGCCTTTTACGCAAAAATCAAGTTACGGACAAGAATCTGTAAACAATACCATTTTTGGGTTTAATGGTAATTACGCAACCGAAGTTCCTTTCTTTACAAGGCTGGTAAACAAATTACCAAATATTGATACAGATGTTCCTTCTAATCTTTCTATTCGTGGTGAAGTTGCATTTTTAAAACCAGATGCTCCAAAAGCCAGTGATTTTGAAGGGGAAGCTACAATTTACATCGATGATTTTGAAGGTTCGCAATCAACAATCGATATGCGATCTGCTTATGCCTGGAGTTTAGCCTCTACGCCATTTGTGAATTCGATAAACGATAATACTTTCAATGCCAATTTAAATACATTAGAATATGGATACAAACGTGCAAAACTGGCTTGGTATACAATCGATCCTATTTTTTACTCGTCTAAACCATCCGGGATTTCAAATGATGATTTGTCATTAAATACAACAAGAAGAATTTATAGTAAAGAGCTATATCCAAATACAGATATTGCTCAGGGGCAAATTCAGGTTATTAATACACTCGATTTAACCTATTTTCCATCAGACAGGGGAGCTTACAATAACAATCCAAATTTTGCTGCAGGACCGGCCTCTTCTAATTTTGGAGGAATCATGCGTTCTCTAAATTCAACCAATTTTGAACAGGGAAATGTTGAGTATATTCAGTTTTGGGTATTGGATCCTTATGTAGGAAATGCAGATGCGCCTGCAAATAATACAGGAAAAATCTATTTTAACTTAGGTGAAATTTCTGAGGATGTTTTAAAAGACGGAAGAAAACAATATGAAAACGGACTTGGACCAGATCAGGTGATGGTAAATCCTCAACCGATTTGGGGAGATGTTCCGGCTTCACAATCGTTAATTTATGCTTTTGATACCAATCCTGATAATCGTAGAAATCAGGACGTAGGTCTGGATGGTTTGCCAGATGCTAAAGAAGGTTCAATTTATAATAATTATGCAGGAGAAGCAGATCCCGCAGCAGATAACTATACGTATTATTTAAATACAGATGGAGATGTAATTAAACGTTATAAAAAATATAATGGTACAGAAGGGAACTCGGCAGTAAGTGTTGATGATCCAAACAGAGGAGCTACAACTTTGCCGGATGTTGAAGATATTAATCGCGATAATACCATGAGTACCATCAATGCGTATTATGAATATAGTATTGATGTAAAACCGGGAATGCAGGTAGGACAAAATTACATTACTGATATTCGTGAAGTAACTAATATAGAGTTGCCAAACGGAAGTACAACAAATGCAAGATGGATTCAGTTTAAAATTCCGGTTTCTCAGCCACAAAATACAATTGGAAATATTACAGATTTTAGATCTATTCGTTTCATGCGTATGTTTATGACTGGTTTTAATGACCAGATGACGGTACGTTTTGGAGCATTAGATTTAGTAAGAGGAGAGTGGAGAAAATATACAGGAACTCTTGATGCAAATGATACAAATCCGAATGATGATGGTGTTGAATTTGATGTTGCCGCAGTGAATGTTCAGGAAAACAGTACAAAATGTCCTGTAAACTATGTCATTCCTCCGGGAGTTCAAAGGGAGCAATTGTATAATAATAATACTGTTATTAATCAAAACGAGCAAGCCTTAGCAATTAGAATTGGAGGTGCAGGTTTGCAATATCAGGATTCAAGAGGAGCATTTAAAAATGTTAGCGTAGATATGCGTCAGTACAAAAAACTGAAAATGTTTTTGCATGCAGAATCTTTACCAAATGAAAGTGCATTATTAGACGAAGAAATGGTTGGTTTTATCCGTTTTGGTAATGACTTTACACAGAACTTTTATCAGGTTGAAATTCCATTAAAAGTAACACAAATTGGAGGAAGTTGTGCAATAAGTCCTGATTTGGTCTGGATGGATGATAATAATATTGATTTAGCACTTGAGTTACTGACCAGAATGAAAATCAAAGCCATGAGCATAGATATTAATTCTGATAAAAGGGATATTAATGGTATTTATTATCCTGATGATGATTTAAGTGAAAGCGGAGGAGATGGTGACAGTAGATTAAAATTGGGTATTAAAGGAAATCCAAATTTTGGTTTGGTGAGGAATTTAATGGTCGGAGTTAAAAGTAGGGCAGATCACAAAGACATTAAAGGAGAAGTTTGGTTTAATGAGCTTCGAATGTCTGATTTGGAAAATAAAGGCGGTATGGCGGCATTATTAAATGTTGATACCAATATGGCAGATTTTGCTACTATTTCTGCTACAGGAAAGAAAAGTACAATTGGATTTGGATCTTTAGAGCAAGGTGCAAATGAGAGAGACCGTGAAGATATTCAGCAGTATAATATTGTTACCAATTTAAATTTAGGAAAATTATTGCCACATAAATGGGGAATCAATTTGCCTTTCAATTACGCAATTGGTGAAGAAGTTATTACTCCGGAATACGACCCTTTTAATCAGGATATCAAATTAGATCAGTTGATAAATGAAACGACTGATCCTAACGAAAAAGATAATATCAGAACGCGTGCAGTTGATTACACAAAGCGTAAGAGTATTAACTTTATAGGGGTTAGAAAAGACAGAGCTCCGGAGCAGAAACCACATGTTTATGATGTTGAGAATTTTACTTTCTCACAATCGTACAATCAGGTAGAGCGACATGATTATGAAGTTGAAAGTTATGAAGACGAGCAATCTAATACGGCTGTTAATTATGCTTATACTTTCCAGCCGAAAGAAGTGGTTCCATTCAAGAAGAATCAGTTCATGAAGAAAAGCGAGTATTGGAAATTACTAAGCGATTTCAACTTTAATTATTTGCCTTCAAATATTTCTTTCAATACAAATATTTTAAGACAAAGTAATCGTCAGCAATATCGATTGGTTGAGGTAGAAGGAATTGGTTTAGATCCATTGTACAGACGTAATTTTGCCTTTAATTATCAATACGGTTTTGGATATAATTTGACAAAATCAGTAAAAATAAATTATACTGCAGCATCAAATAATATTGTAAAAAATTATCTGAATGCAGATAATACGCCTAAGGAAGATTTTAATATCTGGGATAGTTATTGGGATATCGGAACCCCAAATCAGCATGTGCAGCAGTTAGTTTTAAACTGGGATATTCCAATTAATAAACTGCCAATTTTTAGTTTTATTAAAGCGAGTTATTCTTATACTGCAGATTACAGCTGGCAACGTTCTTCGACTGCTTTGTCTCAGTTTGTTGATGAAAGCGGAACGGAGTATAATCTTGGAAATACTATTCAGAATGCAAATTCAAATACGTTTACAACAACGTTAAATATGAATATGCTTTATAAATATTTAGGTTTAACACCGGGAGGAAAGAAAACAGCAAAACCGAAGCCGGCAGCGCCGCCTAAACCAGGTGAAAAAGTGGTGAACACTGCTAAACCTGTTGTAAGTAATAGTCCGTTTTATGATGGAATGATTGGTGTTTTGACAAGTATTAAAAATATTCAGGTTAATTATACTAAAAATAGCGGAACCGTATTACCTGGATACACGCCAAGCGTTGGTTTCTTAGGGACAGCAAAACCAAGTTTAGGATTTATTTTTGGAAGCCAGGATGATGTGCGTTATGAAGCTGCAAAAAATGGCTGGTTGACAAATTATGAAAATTTCAATCAGAACTTTACACAGGTCCAAAACGAACTTTTGAAGATCACGGCAAATATTGATTTACTTCCTGATTTGAAAATTGATCTGGCAATGGATCGCGCATATTCTAAAAATTCATCAGAACAATATAGTGTTATCGATGGAGAGTATCAGCCGTTATCGCCTTACAATTATGGAATGTTTTCGATCTCGACTGTTTTAATAAAGACTGCTTTTTCAACTAGTGATGAGACACAATCCGCCGCATTCGATGATTTTAGAAATAATCGATTAACGATTGCAAATCGTCTGGCCGAAGATCATTATGGGGCAGGAGTTCCTATACCAAGATATGGAGATGCAAATAACCCTATTCCGGCAGAAGGCGATGCTAATTATGCAATTTATTCGTCAAATGTTGGGTATCCGATTGGTTTTACCAAAAGCAATCAGGCTGTTTTACTGCCTTCGTTTTTGGCGGCCTACACAGGAAGTAATGCATCAAGTAGTTCAACGGATATTTTTAGAAGTTTCCCTATTCCAAACTGGAGTATCAAGTATAATGGTTTAATGCGCTACAAGTATTTTAAAGACAGATTTAAACGTTTTTCTTTGCAACATAATTATAGAGCATCTTATACGATCAACCAGTTTAGATCTAATTTTGATTACAATGAAAATCCTGCAGGGCAAGATTTAAACACCAATTTCTTTAACAAGACAATCATGTCAAATGTCAATTTAGTAGAGCAATTTAGCCCTCTTATTCGTGTAGATTTTGAGTTAAAAGGTTCATTGCGTTTGTTAAGTGAGATTAAAAAAGACAGAGCATTATCGATGAGTTTTGATAATAATTTGTTGACAGAAGTAAAAGGTGTTGAGTATTTAATAGGGATGGGTTATCGTTTTAAAGATGTTATATTCTCGTCTAAACTGGCAGATAGTCCAACTGGAATTATAAAAAGTGACATCAACATTAAAGCGGACTTTTCGTATAGAAATAACCAGACTTTGGTACGTTATTTAGATTATGATAACAATCAATTAGCGGCAGGTCAAAATATATGGACATTGAAACTTACGGCCGATTATGCCTTTAGTAAAAACCTTACGGCTATATTTTATTACGATCATTCGTTCTCAAAAGCGGTAATATCGACATCATTCCCGTTAACTAATATTAGATCAGGATTTACACTTCGTTACAATTTTGGAAATTAAATTTGAGTTTGTAAACCAAATTTTATTAGAAGATTATTACATTTGTGACTAAATTATTAAATTATCAATTTTCAAACACACAATTATGAGCATACCAGCAAATTTAAAGTACACAAAAGATCATGAGTGGATTAGCATCGAAGGAGATGTAGCTACAGTAGGAATTACGCATTTCGCTCAAAAAGAATTAGGAGATATCGTATATGTTGAGGTGGAAACTTTAGATCAGACACTTGATAAAGATGAAGTTTTTGGAACTGTTGAAGCAGTAAAAACAGTTTCGGATTTGTTTTTGCCATTAACTGGAGAAATCATTGCTTTTAATGATAGTTTAGAAAGCGCTCCAGAAACAGTAAATTCTGATCCTTACGGAGATGGATGGATGATCAAAATCAAAATCGCTGATGCATCAGAGATTGATTCTTTATTATCTGACGAAGCTTACAAACAACTTATCGGTGCCTAAACAACTTCTTTTACTTTGGGCAATTATCTGCTCAGGTATAATTGCTTATTTTTGTCTTACAGATTCAAGTAATATACCAGTAGTAAATTTTCCAAGTATAGATAAGATTGTACATTTTTGTTTTCATTTTGGATTTACACTTTCATGGATTTTGTTTTTCAAAAAAGAACTTAAAGGAAAAACGACAGATGATTATAAAGCCTATTTAATAGCATTTATTTTTTCTGTTTTTTTTGGCATCACAATAGAGATTTTGCAAAGTATTTTTACAGTTACACGAGCTTCGGATGTGTCAGATGTTTTAGCAAATACAATTGGTGCTACAGTCGGCGTTTTTACGGCAATAGCTTTTAAAAAACAAATCGATAAAATATAAGAATAAGATTACCCACTTCGGTGGGTTTTTTATTGCCTTAAAATCAAGCTCTAAAAGATTGTTTTTTTTCTCAATTTTAAATGTATTTTTGTCGCAACTCTGTGAATTTTAAAACTCATGAACGTAAAGCAATATCTTGATTCCACTTATCTGAAGACGGCTTCCCAGGCGGGAATTTCGGATGCAGAGAATTTGGTTGTTGTAAAAAATGCAATTGAAGAGGCGATAACAGAAGGCTTCAAATTGATAATGATAAGACCTGAATTTGTTTCTTTGGCTAAAGAAATGATAGTAGATGCCAATTCAAGTCTGCTCATCGGTACTGTTATTGATTTTCCGGAAGGTAAATCAGAATTGGAAGAAAAAATTAAAGAAGCAAATGAAGCTATTTTAAATGGTGCAGATGATTTGGATTTTGTCTGTAATTATGAAGCTTTTAAAAATGGAAATCTTGAGCTGGTAAAAAAAGAGATCTTAATAGGTACACAAATAGGTTTGGCACACAATAAAACTGTAAAATGGATTATTGAAATAGCAGCTCTCACCGAAAAAGAAATTATACAGCTTTCGGTGTTGATTAAAAATGTAGTCATATCTAATTTTAAAGAAGAGGATTACGCATCAGTTTTTGTAAAATCATCAACAGGATTTTTTAAAACTGAAAATGATTTGCCAAATGGAGCAACTGTTCCTGCAATAATTATAATGTTAGAAAACGCATCTCCTTTATCGGTTAAAGCGGCTGGTGGAGTTCGCTCGTATGAAGAAGCAATAGAAATGATTCGTTTAGGAGTTAAACGCATCGGAACTTCGGCTGCAAAGGCTATTGCAAATGGAGAAAATACCCAAAATCAATATTAAATGAAAATCAAAACCTACGTAAAAAACAAAAATATTTTATCTTTTGTTTTAATGTTAGCCTCTATAACAACCTTTGCGCAGCAAAATAATAACTCTTCTGTTCAGTCCGGATTTACAAGTGAAAAATTTCCTGTTTTTCCAAATTGCGAAAATTTAGAATTTAAAAAATTAGAAAATTGTTTTTATAAAGAAGTTCAGGATTTTGTTTTTCAAAATTTTGAAGTTCCTTCAAATTTAAAACAATCCAATTATAAAGGTGAAGTAAAGGTACTTTTTGAAGTAGATGGTGAAGGCGTGTTTAAAGTAATTTATGTGAATGCGGCAAACGATGAGTTGTCTGTTGAAGCTAAACGTGTTTTTGAGAAGTTTCCAAAAATAAAACCATCAACCTATAATGGTAAGCCAACGTATTCAAAATATACCATTTCGATTGCTATTCCTTTAAAAAGTTCTCAGCAAATTGAAGCAGAAGCTTTGGCGGCGGCAGAAATTTTAAAGCCAGACGAGAAGCCAATGACAGAACTGGATAGTATAGTGTCTAAAAAATACAGAAATCCTGAGTTCGAAAGTCATTTAAATATTCCATTCTCACACAGTTATTACGCACAGTTTGACGGGGCGATGAATCAGGTTGGAAGTAATAATCACACAGCTTCGAAACCTTATACATATGCCGAAGTTTCAAAATATTACAATTTAAAAGCAGTTAATGAATCTCTTCAGAAAAAAGCTTCAACCTGGTTAGGAAGAAAATGGTGGAACGAAAATCTGGTTCAGATTCAGGGCGAAGACTATTGGTTTGTATTAAATCCTATTCTTGATTTGCAAGTTGGTAAAGCATCAGATTTAGATGCTTCTTATACTTATGTAAATACACGTGCTTTAAATTTTAGAGGAGGACTGGGGAAACAGGTTAATTTTACCACGACGGTTTTTGAAAGTCAGGGAAGATTTGCCGGTTATTACAATGATTACGCAGAATCCATAAAGCCATCTGGAGGAAATCCGGCAATTGTTCCCGGAATTGGAATTGCCAAAAGATTTAAAACAGATGCATATGATTTTCCAATGGCAGAAGCTAATATTACTTATGTGCCAAGTAAATTCTTTGATTTGCAATTAGGGTATGGAAGAAATTTTATTGGAGACGGATATCGTTCTTTACTTGAAAGTGATGGAGCTAGTCCATATCCGTATTTTAAAATTAATACCACTTTCTGGAAAATTAAATATACCAATACGTATATGTGGCTAAAAGATGTACGTCCTGAAGTAACAGCGGAGAAGACCTATGCTACTAAATTTATGGCGAATCATTATTTGAGCTGGAATGTTTCTAATAGATTGAATTTAGGTTTCTTTGAGTCGGTAGTCTGGACAGATTCTAACAATAGAGGGTTTGATGCTAATTTTATAAATCCTATTATTTTTTATCGTGCAGTTGAGTTTGGATCTTCTTCAAGAAGCGGAAACGCATTACTTGGTTTTACAGGAAAATACAAATGGAATAATAATGTAAACTTGTATGGTCAGTTTTTGATTGATGAATTTTCGGTTTCAGATGTGAAAGCGGGAGATCAAAGCTGGAAAAATAAATTTGGATTTCAAATAGGAGGAAAATACTTTAATGCTTTCAATGTAAAAGATCTTTTAGTTCAGGTAGAGTACAACCATGTGCGTCCTTACGTTTATGCGCACAGTGCTGCAATAACAAATTACGGGCACAACAACCAAAGTATTGGTCATCAATGGGGAGGGAATTTTAATGAGCTTGTTTTAATTGGACGTTATCACAAAGGACGTTTATTTGGTGATGCTAAAGTGACAACCGGAACTAGAGGTCTAGATTTTAATACAGCAGCTGATAGCTACAATTACGGAGGTAACATTTATAAGAGTTACGACGAAAAGCGTCCTTATAATACGGGTGTAAAGGTAGGACAGGGAAATAAAACAAGCGTTTTTATTGCAGATGTTCAGGGAGGATATTTGATAAACCCGATGACGAACTTAAAATTGTTTGGTAGCCTTGTATATAGAAATTTTGATCCTACTCAGGAAACAGCGACAACTTTTAAGCAAAATACAACCTGGTTTTCTATCGGATTACGTTCAGATATTTTTAATTGGTATTTTGATTACTAGCATTTTTAATAAGATTTTTCGAAATAATAGTGTTAAAGATTTACAAGTCCTTATTCTGTAAAGGTTTTATTGAAAAAAATCTAATTTTATAGTTCTAAATTCTACAATCTAATTTGTACATTTGCAGCACTCAAAAAAAATATACAAACAATAAAGGTTTGAACGCTACAAAAAATACACTTTCACCCAAATCAATATTTCTGGATTTTAAAGAGATCACTAAAGCTGGTTTAGCAATTAGTGTCTTATTTTCGTCAATTGCAGGATATTTGTTAGGAGTCAATGAAGAACATCCTTTTAAATGGAGCGTTTTGTTAGTTTTATCTATTGGCGGTTATTGCATGGTTGGAGCGTCAAATGCGTTTAATCAGGTTATAGAAAAAGACATCGATGCTTTAATGGATCGAACTAAAAATCGTCCGGTTCCTTCTGGTCGAATGTCGCCAAGAATGGCATTAATTGTTGCAAGCTTACTGACTATTTTAGGAATAAGTTTGTTGTATACAATCAATGCAAAGTCGGCAATGTTTGCTGCAATTTCGATTTTTTTATACACAAGTATATACACACCACTAAAAACAGTGACTTCTTTATCTGTTTTTGTGGGCGCTTTTCCTGGAGCAATTCCCTTTATGTTAGGTTGGGTTGCGGCTACGGGAGAATTTGGTATTGAAGCCGGAACTTTATTTTTAATTCAGTTTTTCTGGCAATTTCCGCACTTTTGGGCTATTGGCTGGTTTTTATATGAAGATTATGAAAAAGCAGGAATCTTCATGTTGCCAACAGGAAAAAAAGATAAAGGAACCGCTTTGCAGGTTATTTTGTATACCGTTTGGCTTATTGCAGCATCGTTATTACCGGCACTGGGATATACAGGGCAACTGTTTATTTCGCCAATTGCAGCAGTTTTAGTGTTTTTATTGGGATTATGGATGTTGTTTTATGCTGTAAAATTATATCAGCTTCGAACAGCAAAATCTGCCAGAACATTAATGTTAGTAAGTGTTTCGTATATTTCATTGCTGCAAATCGTATTTATAGTAGATAAATTTTTAAGATAGTTATGGAAATGACAATGACAACAAGTGAGGAACAATTAAGGAAGTCAAAATCGGCAAAACTGATTTTGTTATTCGCAATGGTTAGTATGACCATGATGTTTGCCGGACTTACAAGTGCATTTGTGGTAAGTAAATCAAGAGCAGACTGGTTGCAGAACTTTCAAATACCAATTGCATTTTATTACAGTACAGTAGTTATTATTGGAAGTAGTGTAATGTTTTATTTGGCTAAAAAGTCAATTGAAAAAGGTAATAGAAGTGCAACTACAGGTTTTCTTTTAGGGACATTAGCTTTAGGAATTCTATTCGTGATTTTGCAATTTGCAGGATTCGGTCAAATCATAGAAAGCGGTTATTATATGACCGGACAAGGTAGTTCAATTACTACAACATTTCTTTATGTAATTGCTCTTATGCACTTATTGCACGTTGCAGGAGGGTTAATTTCACTTTTAATTGTAATTTATAATCATTTTAAACAAAAATACAATCCGACTCAAACTCTTGGTATAGAACTAGGTGCGATGTATTGGCACTTTTTGGATTTATTATGGGTATTATTATTTTTATTTTTATATTTCTTTAAATAAGAAAAAAACGTAAATTTGGGAACTTTTTAACGAATATCTTTTATGGGAGCGACAGTTACTACTGCAAACAACGACGAAAAAACTTGGGGAGGCGGCGAGGATATCCAGCCATTAGGATCAAGTTATGGTAAAATGATGATGTGGTTTTTTATCGTATCAGATGCCTTAACATTTTCTGGATTTCTAGGAGCTTATGGTTTTTCTAGATTTAAATTTATTGAAACATGGCCATTGGCTGATGAAGTGTTTACTCACTTTCCTTTTATGCATGGTGTTGCGGCTCCAATGTATTATGTAGCCTTAATGACCTTTATTTTGATTTTCTCATCTGTAACAATGGTTTTGGCTGTTGATGCTGGTCATCAATTAAAAAAGACTAAGGTTGCAATTTACATGTTCTTAACTATTATTGGAGGTTTAATCTTCGTTGGTTCTCAGGCTTGGGAATGGAAGAACTTCATTAAAGGAGAATATGGTGCAGTTGAAACTAAAGGTGGAAGCTTATTACAGTTTGTTGATAAAGATGGTAAAAGAGTAGCTCTTGAAGCATTTGCGGTTAAATTACCAGAACAAAGAGAAGCTTTAACAAGAAGCAAAACAACTTGGTTTATGCAAGATGCTGAGACTTTACCAACGTATTCAGTTGCTGAAGTTCAGGCAGGATTCAAAGCACATCCTGATTTATTGATCAGAACAGAAACTCTTACTAAAGAGAAAAAGAAAACTGTTTTGACAAGAGCAGAGTCTGAGGCTCGTTTAGCAGATGCAAAATATGTAGTAGAAGGTGCAAACCTTATTAGAAACGAATACGGTAACAAATTATTTGCTGATTTCTTTTTCTTCATTACAGGATTCCACGGATTCCACGTATTCTCTGGAGTTATTATTAATATCATTATTTTCTTTAATGTATTATTAGGAACTTACGAGAAAAGAAGAAGCTACGAAATGGTAGAGAAAGTTGGTTTATACTGGCACTTTGTAGATTTAGTTTGGGTATTTGTATTTACAGTTTTCTACTTAGTTTAATTTTAGATTTTAATTATTATGTCACACGAGCACGTATCAAATACAAAAAGAATCTGGTTTGTTTTTGCATTATTGTCTGTAGTAACTACAGTAGAGGTTATTCTTGGTATCTACAAGCCGGGAGTATTAGAGTTTAATCATTTTGTAGGTTTGAATTTATTGAACTGGATTTTCTATATCCTTACAATTTTCAAAGCTTATTATATAGTATGGGCATTCATGCACATGGAAGGTGAAAAAAGCAGCCTTAGATGGTCTGTAGTTTCACCAGTTATTTTCCTGGTATTATATTTATTGTTTATTCTTTTGACAGAAGGACATTATATTTATGGGGTTTTTAAAGATTCTACTATTAAATGGAATTTTTAACATGATATTAATTCGAAAAGAAGCTCCGATTACCGGAGCTTTTTTTATTTTTGTACCTCAAAACTTCGATTAATACAATGAAAAAAAATATAGTTCTTTTTGTGCTTTTTGTTTTGCCAATTGTTGCTTATTTGTTTTTTGCTTCAGGTGTAAATAGCTTTACAAAACTTCCGACAATAACACCTAAAATTGCCGACTTTGGTAATTGGAAATCTTTAGATGGTAAAAAAGTCTCTCTTGATAAAAAAATTACAGTTTTAGGTTTTTCCGGTTCTGATATTTTAGAACACAGAGGAAACTACTTCAATTTAAATGAAAAAATTTACAAACGCTACAATGGTTTTGAAGATCTTCAGTTTGTAGTGATTTGCCCTTTAGGAACAGAAGCAGAAGCTCAGAAATTGGTTGATGCGCTAAAGCCTTTTACAGATGTTGCGGGTTGGAATTTTGTTTTTGCTCCACCAGCTGAAATTCAGGCATTTTATGATCAGCTTCATCTAAAAGGAAAATTAGATCAAAAATTAGGCACCTCAAATGTTTTTATAGTGGACAAAGAAAGAAATTTAAGAGGTAGAAAAGAAAAAGATGAATACAAGGAAGGTTATGATACTTTTCATCCGTCTGAATTAAGTAACGAAATGCTGGATGATTTTAAAATCATTTTATACGAATATCGTGCTGCTCTTAAAAAGAATCATAACGCTACAAAAGAACTCTAAATCTTTACTGAAATGTTTAAAAATAAATCGTACATCGGAATTTCTTTTATCGTTTTAATATTTGGTATTTATGCGGTGCCAAAAATTGTCGACAGAATAAAAAATGGTGAAGTTGTAAAAGGAAATCGTCTTGACAATGTTGGTCTGAAAAACTCAAAAGAAGATGCTAAACTATTAACAATTGGTCCGGCTCCAAAATTTGAATTAATCAATCAGGATAATGCTAAAATATCAAATGAAAGCTATAAAGGGAAGGTATATGTTTTAGAATTTTTCTTTACTACTTGCCCTTCAATTTGTCCAAAGATGAATTTGAGTATGTTGGAAATTGAGAAAACTTTTTTTGGGAATCCTAATTTCGGAATTGTTTCTATTACAATCGATCCTGCACACGACACAGCAAAGGTTTTAAAAGATCATGCTAAATTGCTGGGTGTAAAATCGTCAAACTGGAATTTCCTTACTGGTGATAAAGCTACCATTATGGATTTATCAAATAAAGGATTTAATCTTTATGCAGGGGAAAATGAAAAAGTAAATGGTGGATTTGAACATTCGGGATTATTTGCTTTAATAGATAAGGACGGAAATATTCGTTGTAGAAAAGACGAATTTGGTAATCCGATTTTATACTATGATGGATTAGATAAAAAAGGAGTTAGAGACATTCAGGAAGACATTAAAATATTATTACAAGAATAAAAATGGAAGATAATACATTAGAAAAAAAGTTTAGCAAGTTTATTATTGCCGTATCAATTGTAATTCCGTTAGTAGTTGCTGTATTATTTAGTGTCAAATTAAAAGATTTTGGTTTCGATGTTGAACCACTTTCCTTTTTGCCTCCAATTTATGCTACAACAAATGGTTTGACTGCGATCGTATTAGTTTGGGCAGTAATTGCTATTAAAAATGGAAAACGAACACTACATGAACGTTTAATGACTTTTGCAATCACATTGTCTGTTGCGTTTTTAGTAATGTATGTGGCGTATCACATGACAGCGGATTCTACCAAATTTGGAGATTTAAATCATGACGGAATTCTTGATCTTACTGAAACTGCAAAGATTGGTGGTTTGCGTTATGCGTATTTCTTTATCTTAATAACACATATTTTATTGTCAATTGTAATTATTCCTTTGGTGTTAATTACTTACGTAAGAGCATTGGCGAAACGTTTTGACAGACATAAAAAAATAGCTAAAATAACTTTTCCGCTTTGGTTGTATGTTGCGGTTACAGGTGTTGTAGTTTACTTAATGATTTCTCCTTATTATGCTTAAAATGGAAAATAGAATAAAGAATACAGAAAATAGAAAAGCAAATAGAAGTAGACTCATGAATTTTTTCTCAACCAAATACTTCTATGCTCTTTGCTCTATTTTCTTTTCTCTGAGTGTAAATGCTCAATGCGCGATGTGTCGTGCGGCATTGTCAGGCGATTCAAATGTAAAAAAAGCTGAAGCAGTAAATGATGGAATTGTTTACCTGATGGTAATCCCGTATTTGCTCGTTGCAATAATTGGTTTTCTGATTTACAGAATGTACAAGTCAAAAAAGAAAAAAGCAGTATAATTTTTATACTGCTTTTTTTTTTTGCTTTATTTTATTTCAATCCGTCTACAGAAACATTTACAGTTCCGTTTATCTTTATGAAAGCAATAATAGCCTGATTGGTTAGCTGAATTTTATCAAACTGTATATCTTCCATTTTTCCATTTACAAAAACGCCGGGCATTGGAGAGTAGTTTTTAAGATACGCTGCCATACTTTTTTTACCTTCTTCCAGATTTGGTTGTATAGAATAGCGACAGCTTTCTTCCATCTTTCTTAAAATATAACCTTGACCTAGCCAGCTTGCCGTTCTCATTAATTTGCTTTTAGTGTCTAAAACATAATCAAGTTTGTCAAAATAAATTTCTTTTGACTTCGGATCATATTGCGGGAATCCATTTAAGTAAAGCGCTCCGTTTATAGATCCTAAAACATCCAGTGCAATGACCATTTTACCGTCTTTATGCCAAATGGAAACATTTTTTACGGTTATTTTTTTACTTCCCGATCCAAATTCCTGACCGGCAAAGTTTTTGGTCATGATTTTAGAAGCATCAACATAACTTGATATCGCGGCAATATTTGCTGAAATCTGATTTGGGATTTTTGCAACTGGTTTTAAAACAATTTTACTTGCATTAAATTTAGATTCAGGTTGCTTGCCAATAATAGTTTCCATATTGCATTTCATTCCCATATCCAGCAAAAATAAGTCGTTTTTTAGTTTTGCATTGGTCGAATAAATTTCAACAGGAACAATTCTTAGCCAACTTTCGTAAGTATCACTCATTTGAAAAGGAGTGCAAATTTTTTCAAGTGCAGATAAAACATTGGGTTTAAAATCCATCGATTTCTCAATAGCTTCATCTATTTTCTTTTCAATTTTAGATTTAAAAATAGAAATGGCGGGATTTACTAAATATGTTATCGGCATACTTTTTCCAAAAACCATCATTGTTGGGCTTTCGCTCCAGTCTAATGATTTGAATTCTGTTTTAGTATCAAGTTTCCAGTTGGTCAAAGCAACTTCACTAGATAAAGTGATAACACCATTCAAATTAAATTCGCGTGTATCGTAAAGTTCGATCCCTAACTTTTTTGTACCAATTCGATATTTAATAGTTGCTTTAAGAGGTAGAATGGTTTTTATTTTTTTATCTGGATTTGCCGGATCATTTTGAATTTTGATAGGAGCCTGTTTCCAGATTTTCATTTCAATATCATCATCTTCAATATTGTTGTCTTCATAAATTAATCCGTTCAAAAGAGAATTGGTTTGATTTTCAATATCGCTCAATTTAACCGTAATAGGTAAGTTGATAAAAGAAGGATTTGCATCATAAACCAACGGACTTGCGTCATCTGGTTCGGGTTTTAGTGTTTCTAATTTTTGAGTTGTTGAGCAGCTAACAAGCGCCGCAAATACCGTAAACAAAGAGATGGTCGAAAAAAACTTCATTAGTATTATTTTTTTAGGTAATGCAAAATTAAAAAAACTATCAATTTAACATGAGAAACTGTAACAATTGATTATAAGTGCCGTCTTATTTAGATACTGAAACGTAATTATTAACGTTTTGTTATCATAAATTACTTATAAAAAATATTATTATTGTTTAAAAATTTAACAATACCATGATTGAAATCAAAGATTTGCACAAATCCTATAAAATGGGCAGTTCACAATTGCATGTGTTAAAAGGAATAAATTTTAATATTGAAGAAGGGGAATTGGTTGCTATTATGGGATCTTCGGGATCCGGGAAATCTACACTTCTAAATATTTTGGGAATCTTGGATGAGGCAGATTCTGGTAGTTATATTTTGGATAAAACGCCTATAAAAAAGCTTAACGAAACTCTTGCCTCAAAATATAGAAATAAATTTTTAGGGTTTGTTTTTCAGTCTTTTAATTTAATCAATTATAAAAGTGCACTCGATAATGTGGCAATGCCATTGTATTATCAAGGGATAAAAAGAAAAGAACGTTACGAAATTGCAATGAAGTATTTGGAGAAAGTAGGTTTGGGTTCTCATTATCAGCATTTGCCAAATGAACTTTCAGGAGGTCAAAAACAACGTGTTGCAATTGCGAGAGCATTAGCTTCAAATCCAAAAGTTTTACTTGCGGATGAGCCTACCGGAGCTTTGGATACTAAAACTTCTTATGAAGTAATGGAACTTATTCAGGGAATTAATGACGAAGGAAAGACAATTTTAATTGTTACACACGAACCGGATATTGCAGCAATGTGCAAAAGAAATGTGGTCCTGAAAGACGGATTAATTATAGACGATAAAATGGTAGAACAAGTTAGAGCTTCATCTTATGTTTAATATAGAGCGTTGGCAGGAAATATTCGAGGCTATCTCTAAAAACCGGTTAAGAACCTTCTTGACAGGAATCTCTGTAGCATCTGGAATTTTTATTCTTGTGATTTTGCTTGGTGCCGGTAAAGGGCTACAAAACGGAATTGAAAGATCTTTTGAGCGTGATGCGGCGGGTCTTATCGAGGTTTGGTCCGGAACGACAACAAAGGAGTATAAAGGATTAAACCCGGGGAGACAAATTCAGTTTAGAAATAGTGATTATTCACAAGCTGTTCAAAAATTTGATGACAAATTAAATTTAAGATCGGCATCTTATAATTTCTGGGGCGCATCATTTACTTATGGAAAAGAATCCGGAAGTTATCAGTTTAAAGGAGTCGATCCGGATTATGGTGAAGTAGAAAACATCAAGATTGTTCAGGGAAGATTCCTAAATAGTAATGACTTGGCAAACAATGAGAAGGTTGCTGTTATTGGAATGAAAATAAAAACAGATTTATTTAAAGATAAGGATCCGTTAGGTAAAGAGATTTTAATTAATAATATCAATTTTAAAGTAGTTGGTGTTTTTACAGACCCAGGAGGAGAAAGAGAAGAAGCAAGAGCTTATTTGCCAAAAACAACAACACAGAGAGCTTACGGTGGAGGAGATAAAATAAGCAACCTCTTTTTTACCGTAAAAAAGACAAAAGATTATGATGAAGCGTTGGCAGTTTCTGAAAAATTTACGGCTGACCTAAAAGCTTTATTAAGAAGTAAAAATGTTGTAGCTCCTGATGATGACGGCGGAATAAATGCCTATAATTCAGTTAAAGACGCAAAACAATTTTATGATTTAAATCTGTATATCAGGCTTTTCTTTTGGTGGGTTGGTATATGTACCATAATTGCAGGGGTTGTTGGTGTAAGTAATATTATGTTGATTATAGTAAAAGAAAGAACAAAAGAAATTGGAATTAGAAAAGCATTAGGTGCATCACCATTTTCAATTATTTCGATGATTTTGCACGAGTCCATTTTTATTACCACTATTGCTGGTTTTGTTGGTCTCCTTGCTAGTTTGTTATTATTAGAAACAGTGGGGCCAATGGTTCAGAGTGAATATTTTGTAAATCCTACAGTTGATTTTAGTGTGGCTTTAACTACGCTTGTTCTTCTTGTCTTTGCAGGTGCTTTGGCGGGATTTTTTCCAGCTTACAGAGCCGCAAAAATTAAACCTATTGTAGCACTTAGAGACGAATAAATTATGTTTAGTAAAGATAATTGGGATGAGATTTTACAGGCTTTAACAGCCAACGTTTTTAGAACGGTACTAACTGCATTTGGGGTATTCTGGGGTATTTTTATTTTGGTTATTTTACTTGCAGCAGGAAAGGGTCTGGAAAATGGCATAAAAAAAGGATTTGACGGAATTGCCACTAACACAATGTTTATGTGGAGTCAGACCACATCGAAAGCCTATAAAGGATTACCAAAAACCCGTCGCTATGATTTTAGAAACAGCGATGTTGCAGCTTTAAAAGCAGCACTTCCGGACTTATTATATGTTTCGCCAAGAAATCAGCTTGGAGATTTTAACGGAAGTAATAATGTTGTAAGAGGTACAAAAACTTCGGCATTTACTATTTATGGAGATTATCCTGAATTGATTAAACAGGAGCCCATGGATATCACTAATGGGCGATTTATTAACCAACAGGATATTACAGAGAAAAGGAAAGTTTGTGTGATTGGAAGAGGTGTAATCAGTGAACTTTACGGAAAAGAAGAAGAAGCTGTTGGAACTTATATTAAAATAAACAGTATCAATTTTATGGTTGTTGGGGTTTATAAATCTAAACAACAAGGAGGAAATGCAGAGCAGAACCAAAAAAATATTTTTATTCCGTTTACTACTTTTCAACAAGCATTTAATTATGGTGATAAAGTAAGCTGGATGGCGCTCACCGCAAAGGATGAAACGTCAATTACCGATTTAAAACCTAAAATTCTGGAATTAATAAAAGCATTGCACTCTGTAAATCCGGCTGATGAAAGAGCGGTAGGAAATTTTGATTTGTATGAGCAATTTAATAAAGTGCAGAGTTTGTTTAATATATTAAACTTTATTGCTTTTTTTGTAGGAACATTAGTTTTAATTTCGGGTGTAATCGGAATCTCCAATATTATGCTTATTGTAGTTAAAGAGCGTACAAAAGAAATCGGAATTAGAAGAGCTTTGGGGGCAACTCCGGCAGCTATACGTGGACAAATTTTGGCTGAATCTATATTTTTAACTATTATTTCAGGCATGTTTGGAATTGCAGTTGCAACCGGGATTATCGCAATACTGAATATGGTTTTAGATTCTATGCCTCCGGATAGCAATACGATGTTTGCAAACCCAAGTGTAGATTTAGGAGTTGTATTTGTTGCCTTATTGATATTGGTGGGAGCTGGTTTACTTGCCGGATTCATACCTGCTCAGACTGCGATAAATGTAAAGCCAATAGATGCATTAAGAACAGAATAAATTATCAATCAAAATAAAATCGAATTAAACTAAAAAACAAAATGAAAAAAGGAATAACCGTAACCATTTTAATCTTTATAGCTATAGTTTTCTTTGGCGCACTTTATTATTTATATGCAAAAAATCAAGAGTCGCCGATTATCTATAAAACAGAAAAAGCGGAGATTAAAACGATAGTTAAAAACACCATTGCAACCGGTAACATTCAGCCTGATGAAGAGGTCCTAATCAAACCAAATATCTCAGGTATTATTGAAGAAGTGTATATCAAAGCAGGGGAGAAAATTAAAGCTGGCGACATGATTGCAAAAATTAGAGTTGTGGCCAACGTATCGAATGTAAGTAGTACTCAAAATCAGGTACAAACTGCTAAGATTGCTTTAGACAATCAGGAGAAAATTTATCAAAGACAAAAAACATTATTTGATAAAGATGTAATTTCTGCGAATGATTTTGATGCTGCTCAATTGGCTTACAAACAAGCAAAACAAAATTACCTGGCAGCAAAACAAAGTCTGGATATTGTAAAAACCGGAACCACTACCTCATTAGGAAATTATGCAAACACATTAATCCGTTCAACGGTAAACGGAATGGTATTGGCAGTTCCTGTAAAAGTGGGTAATCAGGTTATTGAAAGCAATAATTTTAACGAAGGAACTACAATTGCAAGTGTTGCTGATGTTGGAAGAATGATTTTTATTGGAAAAATTGACGAATCTGAAGTAGGTAAAATCAAAGAAAAAATGCCTATTGAAATTACAATTGGAGCAATTGAAAATAAAAAATTTGATGCAGCTTTAACAGATATTGCACCAAAAGGAGTTACGGAAAACGGAGCGATTCAGTTTGAAATTAAAGCTTCTTTACAAAACAGAGATGAAACCTTTATCAGAGCAGGATTAAGCGCAAATGCTTCGATCATATTAGAAAAAGCAGATAAGGTTATGGCAATTAAAGAATCACTGGTACAATTTGACAAAAAAACTCAAAAACCTTATGTAGAAGTAGAAACAAGTCCACAGAAATTTCAAAGAAGAGATCTTGTTCTGGGGGTTAGTGACGGAATCTATGTTCAGGTTAAAAGCGGTCTTAAGGATTCAGATAAAATTAAAATCTGGAATCAGGGTTTGATCACAGAAGGACAAGGGGATAAAAAATAGATTGATCAAATAGAGAGTTTTTAGGGGTTTTAAAATGTTAAATTCGCATAGTGTTTTTGCTGTGCTTTCATTCAAAATATATGAAAATAAATAAATATAATAGTCTTGTTCTTGCCATGCTTTTTGGTTTTACATTATCAGGCCAGGCACAAACAAAACAATGGACATTGGAAGAATGTGTAAGATATGCACTGGATAATAATATCACAATTAAATTATCAGAACTAGATGTAAAAAATGCTGATATTGATAAAAGAGGAGCATTAGGAAATTATCTTCCATCAGCAAGCGGAAATGCTTCACACTCCTGGAATATTGGTTTGAACCAGGATGTTACCACGGGTCTTTTACGTAACCAGACTACTCAGTATTCATCTGTTGGTCTTAATGCAGGAGTTGATATTTACAAAGGTCTTCAAAATCAAAATACATACCGCAGAGCGAAATTAGCCATTATTGCATCTCAATATCAATTATTGAAAATGCAGGAAGATATTTCATTGAATGTTGCAAATGCTTTTCTTCAAATCTTGGGTTACAAAGAAGATTTAAAGATAAAAACAGAGCAATTAACCATTGACGAAAAACGTTTAAAGCGTTCTGAAGAAATGGTAAATGCAGGTACAATTCCGCGTGGAGATTTGTTTGATCTAAAAGCTACAATAGCGACAGATAAACAGAATATTACCGTTTCAGAAAATAATTTACTGATCTCAAAATTGAGTTTAGCACAACTTTTACAGTTAAAAGAATTTGCAGATTTTGATGTAATCGACGATACTAATGCAAAAGATGAAAACAACATCATGGCGCAAAGTCCAACCGATATTTATAATAAAGCAAAAGAGACAAGAACTGAATTAAAACTGGCACAAACTAATCTTGAAATTGCTGAAAAAAATGTAAAAATAGCTAAAGGAGCTTATCAACCGACACTTTCTGGTTTTTATGCTTTTAATACAAGAGCAAGTTATAGCGATCAAATTAAATTTGATGCAGCCAATCAACCTTATACAGTAGGGCCAGATCCAATATTTCAACAGTTTAGTGATAATAAAGGACATAATTTTGGTTTTCAGTTGAATGTTCCAATTTTCAACGGATTTTCAGTTAGAAACAATGTAGAGCGTAATAAGGTAAGTTTAGAGAAATCTAAAATAGATTTAGAACAAAAAAGTTTAGATTTGCAGCGTAATGTATATACTGCTTTTACAAACGCAAAAGGAGCTTTAAATACTTACGAATCATCAACAGTAACATTAGAAGCGAGACAACAAGCGTATAATTATGCTAAAGAAAAGTATGACGTAGGATTGATGAATTCCTTTGATTTTACACAGGCTCAAACCTTGTTAACAAATGCACAGTCTGATGTAATCAGAACAAAATACGATTACATGTTCAAAATAAAAATACTTGAATTCTACTTTGGAATTCCAATTGTTCCAATTATTACAAAATAATTTATTATGTCAAAAAAAACAGTTTATTTCTTACTCGGAGGAGCGGTGGTCTTAATTGCAATTTTAGTTGGTCTTTCGAAAGCTGGGGTTTTAGGAAATAAGGATGAAGGAAAAGAGGTAGAAATTTCAAAAGTAGCAGCATCAACGATTGTAGAAACGGTTTCGGCAACCGGAAAAATTCAACCGGAAATTGAGGTCAAATTATCATCAATGGTTTCGGGAGAGATTATTGCATTAAATGTAAAAGAAGGTCAGGTGGTTAAAAAAGGGGATTTATTAGTAAAAATAAACCCTGATTTATATACTTCAGGACTAGAAAGATCTGTTGCGAATTTAGCGGGAACTAAAGCAGGTTTAACACAATCTGATGCAAGTTTTAAAGAAGCAAAAGCAAACTATGATCGTAATAAAACGTTATACGACAAAGGCGTTATCTCAAAATCAGATTGGGATAAAGCAGTTTCGACTTACGAAGTAGCAAAAGCGACAAAACAAAGCTCTTATTATAATGTACAAAGTGCTACGGCATCTGTTACAGAAGCCAGAGACAATTTGGGACGTACTTTAATTTATGCTCCCGCAGACGGAACAATTTCTGTTTTGAATGTAGAATTGGGAGAACGTGTTTTAGGAACGCAGCAAATGGCGGGAACAGAACTTTTGAGAGTGGCAAACCTTAATAATATGGAGGTTGAAGTTGATGTAAATGAAAATGATATTGTAAAAATAAAAATTGGCGACGAAGCAAATGTTGAAGTCGATGCTTATTTGAAAAAGAAATTTAAAGGTGTTGTAACTAGTATTTCAAATTCTGCAAGTACAACATTAACATCAGATCAGGTTACTAATTTTAAAGTTAAAGTTCGTATTTTAAAAGAATCATATCAGGATTTATTAGAAGGAAAGCCAAGTGCTTATTCGCCTTTTAGACCTGGAATGACCGCTACGGTAGATATTATTACGACGACTAAAACAAATGTTTTGGCAGTGCCAATTAGCTCTGTAGTAGTAAAATCGGATACAACGGCTGTAAAAGATTTTAAAGTTGATGATCCTAATGAAGATAAAAAAGCGGCTCCAAAAAGTGACAAGAAATTCGAATGTGTTTTTGTAAAAGTAGGAGACAAAGCTAAAATCAGAATTATTAAAACCGGAATTCAGGATGATACTAATATCGAAGTAATGTCCGGATTAAAAGCTGGAGATGTTGTAATTACAGGTCCTTATACAACGGTTTCTAAAGAATTGAATTCTGGTGACAAGGTAAAACTTAAGAAAGCAGATACGCCTAAAAAGTAGATTGTAGTATGATAATCGCTTTGCATGGAGTTCCATCACAAATTATATTTAGTGTTTTAGGTGGTTCTATTCGTGTGATTGTATATTTGATATGGGTGCATTATAGTGTCTATAAAACAAAATATTATAATGATGAATTTAAATATTTTGCAGTAGAGAAAAAACTAATGTTATACATAGCTTTTTTATTGGCAAATTTATGTGTGGCATTTATATTATTCTGGTTATTAACCCTTATTTTTGCTGCTTTAATTTTTGTATAATTTTTTAATAACGCACAGCCTTGTCTTTTATTCTCAATATCGAAACAGCGACCAAAAATTGTTCAGTATCAATTGCTAAAAATGGCGAAACCATTCTTTGCAGAGAAATCGCTGAAGAAGGTTATTCACATGCTGAAAAGCTTCATGTTTTTATTGAAGAAGTTATTGTTGAATCCGGAATTTCAGTTCAGGAATTAGCCGCAGTTGCGGTAAGTCAGGGACCAGGTTCTTATACAGGTTTACGAATAGGTGTTTCGGCAGCAAAAGGATTGTGTTTTGCTTTAAATATTCCCTTAATTGCGGTTGATACCTTGCAGACTTTGGCTTCGCAGGCAAATGTTTCTAACGGGAAAATTATCCCAATGCTTGATGCCAGAAGAATGGAAGTTTACAGTGAAGTTTTTAATGCAAACTTAGAAGTTGAAAGAGCTATTCTTGCTGAAGTAATTACAGAAGAATCTTTTAATGAATATACTGAAACAGTTTATTTTGTTGGTGATTGTGCTGATAAATGCAAAACTGTCCTGACAAAAGAAAACTTTGTCTTTTTAGAAGAAATAAAATACCCTTCGGCAAACGCGATGAGTAAAATCAGTTATGATAAATATCAAAAAAGCGACATTGTAGATGTCGCTTATTTTGAACCTTATTATTTAAAAGATTTTATGATGACGCAGCCATCAAAAAAATAGTAATCGATTTATTTTTGTACTGTAAAAGGCTGAATTGAAATTCCGGCCTCATCTAAAGCAGCTTTGCAATTCTCTAAAGTTTCAGAAAAAACAGCGCCGTAATTCGCATTTTTTGCCCATGGGCGAACAGCAAATTCTACAGAACTAGCAGTTAAATTCTTTACAAAAACATCTGGAGCAGGGTTTTTAAGCACTTTTGGATTTTTGTTTAAAACATCCAATAAAATATCTTTCGCCTGTTTGATATTAGAATCATAAGAAACGGCAAACGTTAAATCGGCTCTTCTTTCTCCCTGCATAGAATAATTGATAATCGTTCCGTTTGATAAAGCACCATTGGGAACAAAAACAGTCTGATTATTTGCAGTGAGCATTTTGGTTACAAAAATCTGAATTTCTAATACCGTCGCAATAACACCTTGCGATTCTATGGTATCGCCAACTTTAAAAGGTTTAAAAACAATAATCAGCATTCCTCCTGCAAAGTTAGAAAGCGAACCCTGAAGTGATAAACCAACCGCAAGTCCCATAGCTCCCAAAATGGCAACAAAGGATGAAGTTTCAATTCCTAGTTTGGAGATAAAAGTTACGAATAAAAGAATTCTAAGTGCCCATAATAATATATCGGCAAGGAATTTTGTAAGTGTAGGATCCAGATTTCTCTTTACCATTATCTTTCTGATAATTCTGTTTATTAATCGTATGGCGTATAATCCAACAAATAATATTAGAAGTGCAGAGATTAATTTTGGAGAATAATCTATTAGTACATCAATAAATCTAGTAGCGTAAGTGCTTAATTGTTCCGGGCTCATCATTGTTTTTAAGGATAAAAAAAACCTTCCCAAAATGAGAAGGCATATTATTTTGCAAATATAAAATATTTATTTCTACCAAAAAAGAATGTGGTTTTATTCTTTGTCAGAAATTTCATCAGCAACCTTGTCAGTTTCTGTTGCAACTTTTTCGCTTGCATCAACAACTGTTTCAGATACAATTTTTTTAGTTTCGCCGGCAACTTCGCCAGTTTTCTCTTTTACAGAATCAATTACTTCACCAATTGAATCAGAGGCTTTTTCAACATATTCGCTTACAATATCTTTTGCCTGATGTGCATATTCTGCAGCACTTTCGATAATTGGTTCTGAGGCCTCTTTTGCTTTTGCAATTGTTTCCTCTGCAAAAGTCTCAGCTTTCTCAATATAAGGAGCAGCCGCTTCTTTAGCTTGTTCAAAAGTACTTTCGGCGTTGTTTGCCAATTCAGTTACAGACTCTTTAGTCGAGCCAAATAAATTCTTGATAAATGATGAAAATCCCATAGTTTTATATTGATTGGTTTAGATTACAATATTAAACTTTTTCGGAGAATTATGATGATAATGTTAGAATAATTTATTGAAAATTAGAGTGATAGAGCTTTTGTTGTTTGAAATATATAATAACTCAATTTAAAAGACTCGATAGTACGGATTGTAATCAGATTATAAAAAACCCTGCAAATCACTATTTGCAGGGTTTGGTTTTTTAATGGTTTTGTTTTAGCCTTTTATACTGTTACAAGCTTTGTAAATTTGCTTGTCTGAAAACGGAGCTAAAGTTTCTGCCAGATTTCTGCTAGTTCTTAAGCAGCTTAGCATTTTTTGTCTCAAAAGGAGATCGTCGCCAAATTCTGTATGCATTAGAATCTCGAAGATTTCCTGCAAATACAGTGGCTGTTCTTTGTAATCTCCCTCAAACATTTCGTCTGAAAGGAAATTAATTACGGATGGCACTACATCACGATGTGTTGGTTTTTGATTTTCTTTTTGCATATCGAAAATATTATGTACACGAAACCCACGATCGGTTGTGCAAAAAACACTCCAAGGAATGTGATTAGAGCTATCACTAGCATCTTCAACGTAACGTGGGTTCGCTTATGTTAACTTAATAAAGTTTCAAGGATTTCTCCCTAGATATGTGTTTTTTGCATTGCAAAGATATGTTTTTATTTTAAAAAGAAAGAAAAAACCTACTTTTTAACTTTTTAAATTCTACTACTGAATCAAAGTCGAAAAACAAAGATAAAAATTATTCTTAGTGATATAATTGTTTCAGATAAAGTTGCTTTTATAAAAAAATGCGCAAAGTAATTTGCGCATTTTTTGGTTCTTATCAGAAACTTAAATTTTTGATACTATTTTAAGCATTCAAAGCTTCCACTTTTATGCCTTCATCATTTAGCATACTTTTTAGCATGTTTTCGATACCGCTTTTTAATGTAAATGTAGATGACGGACAACCACTGCAAGCACCTTGTAAAATTACTTTCACAGTTTTGTCTTCTTCATTATAAGAATCAAAAGCAATATTTCCTCCATCTGCTGCCACAGCCGGTTTTACATATTCTTCTAAGATATTAATGATTTGTTGCGATGTAGTGTCCAACTTGTCAAATGCTTCATCTTTGGTAACATCATTTTTAGTTGTTGTTTCAATTAAGCTTTCATCCAGAACAGTTCCTCCGTTTTCGATAAATTGTTTAATGAATGTTCTTAATTCCAAAGTAATTTCATCCCAGTTATTGATCTCATATTTTGTAACCGAAATATAATTCTCATCAATAAAAATTTCTTTTACGTAAGGAAATTTAAATAATTCCTGTGCAAGCGGAGAAGAAGCAGTCTGATCGATGTTTTTGTATTCGATAGCATTTCTGGTCAACATTCTGCTCACTACAAATTTTAAAGCCGATGGGTTTGGAGTTGTTTCTCCGTAAACCGTAATAGGTTGTTTTTTTGCTTTATTTTCGTCGATCTTGATGATTACGCCACCTTTATCAACAAATGCAACAATTTGTTCTGCTACAGCATCTTGTACGTCATCCCATTCTACAATGCTATATCTTTCGATCGCAATAAAATTTCCTGAAATATAGACTGTTTTTACGAATGGTAAATAAAACAATTGCTGTGCTAATGGCGATTCTTGTGCTTCGTCAATATTTTTGAATTCAAAGTTTTGATTTTGTGTAATGAAATCTTCAAACTCAAATTTTAATATAGTAGGATTCTGTGTTTCTCTTATAGTGATTTTTGTCATGGTATGTAATTTTTCGCAAATTTACTAAAGTTATTTTCTACTAATACCTATATTTGATTTTTTAATAAAATAATTAAGACTCTTTTCAAATAAATCGTATTAAATTAAGGGAGTCAAAAATATTTTTAAACTATTTTGCTTTTATGGGATTTAGAATCAGGATTTTAATTATTTTTTGTCTAACGGCATTTTACTCTTATTCGCAAGAAGGGATTCCTGTTTATTCGGATTATTTGTCAGATAATTATTATTTAATTCACCCTTCAATGGCCGGCGCGGCAAATTGTGCCAAAATTAGATTAACTGCAAGAAAACAATGGTTTGGTCAGGACGATGCACCATCTTTAGGAACTTTAAGTTTTAACGGAAGAATAGGGGAGAGATCTGGAGCCGGAGTTATTATTTTTAACGATAAAAACGGTTACCATTCGCAAAAAGGATTAAAAGCAACTTATGCGCATCATATCATGTTTTCGAGAGACGAAATCGATTTGAATCAGCTTTCTTTTGGTATTAGCGGAGGAGTTATTCAGAATCAGCTGGACGAGACAAAATTTGGAGGTAGTTTTGATCCGATAGTGTTTGGATCGATTCAGAAAGATACTTATTTTACTGTTGATGTTGGAGCATCATACAATTACCTCGATTTTTATGCACATGCTACTGTTCAGGGTTTAATCGAATCCAGAAGAGACATGTATACAGATTATGAAAGTAATAATATCAGAAAGTATTTATTGAGTGCAGGTTATGTTTTTGGGAAAAAAGAAAATTTTACCTGGGAGCCTTCAATATTGCTTCAGATTTTTGAGCAGACAAAAGAAAAATCTATTGACCTGAATATGAAAGGGTACAAGAATATGGATTTTGGAAGTTTATGGGCTGCACTTTCTTACAGAAGAAGTTTTGATGGAGCGCAATATGATACCGGAAACGGAATTCAATCTCAAAAACTGCAATATTTCACACCGATAATTGGTATAAATTACCAGAATTTTATGTTTGCTTATACTTATACACAGGTAATGGGCGATGTAAAATTTGATACTGGGGCTTATCATCAAATTACTTTGGGTATTAATTTATTTTGTAAAAAGGAACGTTACGATTGTAATTGTCCTGCTATTAATTAGTTTTTTTTTATGTTAATCAAATCTGTAAACGGAAAATCTCCTCAAATTCCAGAGGATTGTTATGTGGCTGAAAATGCAACAATTGTAGGCGATGTAAGCTTTGGTGAATCATGTAGCGTTTGGTTTAATGCTGTGATACGTGGTGATGTTCATTTTATTAAAATCGGAAATAAAGTCAACATTCAGGATGGAGCAATAATTCATTGTACTTATCAGAAACACCCAACGATTATAGGAAATAATGTTTCAATAGGTCATAATGCAATTGTGCATGGCTGTACGATTCACGACAATGTTTTAATTGGAATGGGAGCCATTGTAATGGATAATTGTGTTGTAGAAAGTAATGCAATTGTTGCTGCGGGTGCTGTTGTAACACAAAATACGGTGGTAACTTCAGGAAGTATTTATGCAGGTGTTCCGGCCAAAAAAGTAAAAGATATTGATCAATCTGACTTTGCAGGCGAAATTGAACGTATTTCTAACAATTATGTAATGTATTCAGGCTGGTTTAAAGATGAGCAATAAAAAATTACAATACTAAAATTCCAAATCCCAATACTGAAATTTTAAATTCCAAAATGGAAATCTTAATATAAAATTCCAAATTCCGAGAGCGAACGACTCATTTGGAATTTGGAATTTTCTTTTTTTGGAATTTATTTAAAGGTTGATTTTTTCGAAGAAAGCTGTCTTGTAACTTTCGCTAATTGGAATTCTTTTATCACTAATCAAAACTTTATTTTTCTGAATTGACTTCACGTGTTTTATGTTGATGATATAAGATCTGTGAATTCTTGAAAAACCTTTATTTGATAGTAAATTTTCTAATTTGATTAAGCTAATTAATGTGAGTGTGAATTTATTATCTGTTGTATAAATTTTTACATAATCTTTCAGGCCTTCTATAAATAAAATGTCTGAAAAGTTCATTTTAACATTTTCATATTCAGCTCTTACAAACATAAAATCCTGCTCGAGTTCAGGTGCCGTAGTGTTTTCTGAAATAGTCTGAATAGTTGATGCCGGATTAAAAATTTGCTGTGCTCTCACAACTGATTTTAGAAAACGGTGAAATGGAATTGGTTTTACTAAATAATCAACCGCTCCCAGATTAAAACCTTCGACAGCATAATCTGAATAGGCAGTAGTGAAAATGACTAAAGGCTTTTTTTCGATGGTATTTAAGAAGTCAATTCCGGAGAAATGTGGCATCTGAATGTCGAGAAAAATTAAATCGACATTATTTTGATTAATAAACGATACCGCATCGATTGCATTATTAAAGGTGGTAACCAATTCCAGAAAATCTACCTTCTGAACAAAATCTTCTAATAATTCAACCGCTAAAGGTTCATCGTCTATAATTACACATTTCATCTGTTGAAAATTAAGTTTTTAAATTTTGTTTTGGTGCTCAAAAGTACTTTTAAACCAGTCAATTAAGTTTTAAAGTTATCATAAAATAAGGCCTTTATTTTATAATTTAATCTTAACATTTAGAGGGAAATAACATTTACTTTATAGCAGTTTGAATTTTGTCTAAACTTAAGTTAAGGTGAATTCGATAATACTCAGTATTATGTGTGATAGTAAGCTGATGTGCGTTTGGATATAACAAATCAAGTCTGTTTTGAATATTAACTAAACCAATTCCTGAATTTTCAGGATCTTTAACATAATTTTCAATCGTATTTTCTATCCAGAAATCAAGGCTGTTTTCCAGAATAAAAATCTTAATTTTTACATGTGCAGCACCTTTATAATCAGTTCCGTATTTAAAGGCATTTTCGACAAAAGAAATCAAAAGCAGCGGTTCAATAAACTTGTTTTTGGTATTGCCATGAACATTTATTACAATGTCTTCAATGTTGTTTAATCTGAGTTTTTGTAGTTCGATATAATTTTGAATGTAATTGATTTCTTTTTCCAAAGCCACCGTTTTGTTATCTGTTTCATACAGCATATACCGCATAAGTTCAGATAATGTCACGATGGCATCGGGGACCAAATCAGATTTTTTGTGTGCCAATGAATAAATACTGTTTAAAGAATTGAATAAAAAATGCGGATTAGTTTGTTTGCGCAAATAAATCAATTCAGTACTTGTTCTATGAGTTTCGGCAATTAGTTTGTTTTGCTGATTACTGTAAAACTCAGTCAATGTTCTTATAATTGTACTAATGGTTGTTATTAGAAAATAGAAAAAAGAGGGTACAATTTTAAAGAATAATGGCTGTCTTATCTCGGTTACGGCATATGGGCCGTGCGGACCTCTTGGAATAAACTTCGGATCAAAAGGTATCAATCTTGCCGGAACTATATTTGCAGATCTTAAATGCCTGAATTCAGGAATAAAATAATTGGTTCTGATAATCATAAAGACAAGAATAAGAGCCAGTGTAAAAACAAAATAAAGCCAGTATTTTTTTTCTAAAAGTAAAACCGGTACCAGATAAAAATAGTTCAGATAAAACAAAATTATTCCGGTAATCCATTGTGCATAGAAATCATTATTGATTCTAAAAGGACTTTCATAGAATTGAATTAAAGAAGTCAATATAAAGAAAATCCAAATGATACAATGGAATAGAATTTTGTTTGAACTTGTATTTTTAATGGTATCGATTTTCATCTAGAATTTTATTTTTAATAAAATTAAATCATTTTTTGTTACCGTTGGAGATGTCTTCTGCTGAAGTTTATGAACTACCAAATTGCCTATTTTTAAAGCATCTTCTTCACTCGAAAAACTTTTAGCATTACTTATCACGGGAACAACAGATTGTTTTATTATCGTTTTGTTTTTATATGCTATTGTATAGCCCCAACCCGTATTAGTTTTGAAAGAATCTATTTTAAAAGCTTCTTTTTTTGTACAGGCAGAAAGTAATAAAACAGCAATGATAAACAATAAATTCTTCCGGATTTTACTCCAGAAGAATTGTTTTTTTGTATTAATTATCATCGTCGCTTTGTGTGTCCAGAGGTTTAAATTCCCATGCATCATCAAAATAAGTTGAGCCAACGCGGCCTAACATATAAAATCCACGATTGTTGATGGCAAACCCGACAGCATCAGTTCTTGCAGCGCCTTCCATTGCGGTTCTCTCTGTCCAGTAATCTGTAGAAGGATTATATTCCCAAACCGTTTTGATACTTTCGCCACCTACAACATATCCTAATCCGTTCATGGAAAAAGCCGAAGCATTTGCCCGTACAATTGCATACTCATCATTATAGGTATAATCATCATCGGTATCTTTGTCTATATCGCGTTTTCTGGTCCATACATCGGTAGAAGGATCAAACTCCCAAAAATCTTCCTGATAAACCCCATTATTAATCCCGGTGCCTATATAGGCTTTATCAGCAATTACAAAAACAGTAGCATTTCGTCTTTTGTTTCCGCTAAACCCGTTCATAAGTGTCCATGCATTAGTTTCGTCATTATATTGGTAAAAATCTTTTAGGTAATTTCCATCATAACCGGTTCCAAAATAAGCTTTACCGCCAACTTGAAATCCCAGAGCACCATAACGGGCAGTTCCTGCAAAATCTGTTTTTTGAGACCAGGAATTGCTAGCAGGATCATATTGATAAAAGTCTTTCAATTTGTTTGTTCCGTCATACCCAAGACCAACATATCCTTTTTCATTAAGTGTAAAACTAGAAGCAGAACTTCTACCAACTCCTGTAAAATCAGCTTTTTGTTCCCAGTAATCACCATTAGAGTTATAAGCCCATAAATCTTTTAAATATTCATCGCCTGTATATCCGGTAGCGACATAAGCATAATCACCAATTACAAAACTAGTTGCGCTAGATCTGGCAGGTCCATCAAATGCAGATTTTTTAATCCAGTTTCCTATCAAATCATCATCGTCATCATCGTTGCTGCAGCTTACAAAAAAGAGCGCCGAAAGCAATGTTGCGAGTAATATTCCTTTTTTTAAATTATTCATAGTGTATTAAATTTATTTATTGTTTGTATTTGATGCCAATTCCTAAAGTATATCCGTTGCCTGAATTAAAATCATATATTTTATGATTTTCAGAATCAATCAGATTGTATTTCTTATTAAAATCATATCCAGCCTTAAAATGAAGGAACCAGTTTTTATCGACATTTCTTTCATATTCAAAAGCAGATGTCATTTGCGATAAACTTGCTCTTGTGGCTGTATTCATGCTTGTTGTCTGATCTAAATTGTAGAAATTTCCATTGAAACTATTACTCACATTAAATTTGTTTCGAATAGTATTGGAATAAGAAAGTTTTGAATTCGGAAATCCTATCAAAAGAGTACTTTTGTTATTGATTTTAAAGTTTAAAGAGGCAACGGGTATAAATCCGGGATAACCAAAAACAGTTGCTCTTGCCGCTCCTAAAGCCAGACTTATATTTGAATCTATGTGCTGAATAATCTCAAGACTTCCTAAAATAGAAAAATCTGAAATATTCGGATTTTGCTGAAAACTTAATATTGGTGTCAGGCTGAAATTTACTTTTGTTGTATTTGAAAATTGATGCAGGAAATTGGTCTGATTTTTCAATTGATTAAACCGATTCAGATTTTCATAGGTTGTAAAACTTCCTAATTCATAATTTACATTCAGATTCGAATATTCAAATGTATTTGTTAGTTGATTTTTGTCATCTATTCTTTTATGGTATTGTAGCGCCAAACCGATTTCTGTGAAATCAATTTTATCCGTTGCTACTGTTTTTAAATTAAAATCTGCCGAAGAGGTTTCCTGTGCTTTCATACTAAAAAATGAAATGGTGAAAAACGTACCTATTAAGAGCCTTATTTTCATTACTTACTTATTGGCTCAAAAGTAGTTTCCTCATACTTTTAAAAAAAAGAATATATATGTATGACACTTTTTGATAGACTAAATCGTCGTTTTTACAGTCGAACCAATAATTTGTACGGATTAATCTATTGTAGATGTTTTTTTGCTGTCTGTAGGCTAAAAATGCGTGGTTGTATATGTTATAGTGCAGTGCAGAAGTGTGCCTTTTATATTTGTTGAAAAAATTTATTATGCACAAGTTTTTATTGATGTTCTTTTTTGCCATCACTTTGCTTTCATGTGGTACAGATACAGATGCTGGTGAATTTGTTGTTGGATCTGATTATTTAGCAGTAAACAATAAAGTAATTATGATTGATACTGTTTCTGTCGAGATGTCTACAATAAATTTTGATTCTTTGGTTACATCGGGTCAAAGTCGAATTTTATTGGGAAACTATGATGATCCTATTTTCGGAAAAGTACAGTCAAATAGTTATTTCCAGCTATCGGGAGCAATTTATGCCTTAAATTCCGGCGGATCAGATACAGAGGCTACAAACTTTGTTTTTGACTCTATTGCAATGATTTTAAAGTATGATAAGTATTATTTTGGAGATACCACAAAAGTGCAAACTTTAGATATTCACAGACTAATACAAAAGGTAAAACCAAATACAGATGATGCCAGTTTTTACAACAACTCGTCACTTGCTTATAATACTGAAAGTCTGGGGACAATTTCATATATACCAAGACCACTTGGAAAAGATTCCATTGTAATTAAAATGAATGATACTTTTGGAAGTGAACTTTTTCAGAAGATTAAAAAAAGAGAAGTTACCGGGTTTGATAATTTTACAGAATACCTTAAAGGTCTCGTTATTGTGCCATCAACATCCAATTCTTCAAGTGTTGTTGGTTTTCATGCCGCAACAAGTAAATTACGGTTGTATTATTCAAAATATCAGGCCGATACAGAAACCTCTTATTTTGTTGATTTTACCATTTTAGACATCTCAAAACAGTTCAATTCTATTTCGCTGGATAAAACGGGAACATTACTTTCCAGTTTACCCGTTTCAAGTAAAGCATTGTCAAGTTCGTTACTCAACAAACAAGGCTTTATTCAGTCCGGAACCGGAGTGGCGTGCCGAATCGATTTTCCAAATATTAAACAGCTAAAGTATATTTCTGAAAATGGTGCCATTGTAAATGCTGAACTCATCTTAAAAGCTGTCAATAATACGTATACGCAACAATATCCGCTGGCAGATTCTTTAACGGTTTATGTTGGCGATAATTTAAACAGGATTAGCGGTTCATTGCAAAACGCTGCAGGAACAGCTGTTTTTGGTATTTTAAATAAAAAAAGCGACGAGTTTAATGAGAATGTAGGTTACACCATTCCGGTTGGGAATTTCCTGCAGAAAGAAATGCTTAAACAAAGTGATTCCAGATCTAATCTTATCCTGACATTGCCCGGAATTAATAAAACAGTCAACCGAATTGTTTTGGGAGACCAGAAAAATTTAAACAATAAAATCCAATTGAAAATTTATTACATCTCTTATTAAATGAAAAAGAAAATAATTTATTTAAGTTACCTCGTTTTATTGTCCGTGGCTTCATTTTCTCAAAGTATTTCAAGTTCACCCTATTCGCTTTATGGAGTGGGGAGTTTGTATGATTCAGATTTTGGAACTATCCCTTCAATTGGTTCATCAGGCTTGGCTTTGCCTTCAGATACTTTTATAAACAATCTAAATCCGGCTTCGCTGGGTTATATGCCTCTTAATCATTTCATGTTTGACATAGGAGGGAAGGCTATTGCATCAACTTATCAAAGTGGTTCCAGAACAGAGAATCGAAATAATTTTCAGTTTTCACATCTTGCCTTTGCTTTTCCGGTAACTAAAAATTCAGGATTTAGCGTTGCATTAAGACCCTATTCGAGTGCTACTTTTAAAATTTCGAATTTAAAATTACCCATTACAGATAGTCAGGAATATTATTATTTAACAGCTGTAGGTTCCGGTGGATTAAACAATTTTGATTTTTCGTATGGATATCGATTCGGAAAGAAATTTTCAGCCGGAGTATCTGCTGCGGTATTATTTGGAAACACAACAGATGAACGAAGCTATCTGATTGCAAATTCAGTTACAGCCATTAGCAAAAAAACAAATTATAATGGTCTGCGTGCAACATTTGGAGCGCAGTATAAAATAGATTCCACTTTTACAATTGCATCAACGTTTAAGTTGCCGGCTCAGGTTAAAACGTCAAAAGTGCAAACTGTTCAGATGGTTACAGATGAGGTGGTAACTACTGTAGAGTCTGATGTTGCTTCAGACGTAGATGATTATTATTTACCTTCAGAAATAGGCGTGGGGATTAGTAAACGCTTTAAGAATAATCTAAATGTGACCTTTGATTACGAAAAGAGTCTGTGGAATAATACAAATCAATCTGAACTCTATGGCGATTTTGTAAATCAGGACAGATTTGCTTTAGGATTTACCTATAAACCTAAGAAAAATATTCGCAAATATTGGGATAGGGTGCAATATGCAATGGGTGCAAATTTTGATAACGGTTATCTCGAAATCGACGGAAAAAGAATTAATAATGCTGCAATCTCTATAGGGCTAAATTTACCAATAGAGAATACTTTTTCGAGTTTAAATATTTCTTACTCGTATGGACAAAAAGGAAGAATTTCAGATAATTTAATTAAAGAAAATTATCATAAGTTATCTCTTAATTTGTCTCTGGACGGTATCTGGTTCGTTAAACGAAAGATCGAATAATAACTTAAAAATCTCTTTTAATAACAGGATATTTGTTTTCTAAAATTGAGTTTAAAACAGCAGGATTAGAATTCACATAAAATTCAGGTGCATTTTCTATCGCATCAGAAAAACCAACTTTTTCACGCAACAGATTTTGTGTCTGGCGTGCCACTGCCTCTCCTGAATCTATAATCTGAATATGGTCAGGCAGTATTTTTTTGATCTGAGGGATCAGATACGGGTAATGGCTACAACCTAAGACAAGATAGTCGATATTGGCATCAATCATAGGTTGTAAATAAGATTCTAATAACTGAGTCATTTCCGGTGAGTTCAGATTTCCGTCTTCAATAAGTTGTACCAGACCATGTCCGACTTGTTCAATTATAGTAGTATTATGAAACATTTCAGCAGTTTTATTAAACAACTCACTGTTTAGTGTTCCTTTGGTAGCCAAAATACCAATAACCTGGGTTTTTGAATTGGTTGCTGCGGGTTTTATTGCAGGCTCAATTCCAACAAAAGGAATATCGTAATCTGCACGAAGTTCGCGAATAGCATTTGTTGTTGCAGTATTGCAAGCCACAACAATCAATTTGCAGTTCATTTCGAGTAATAAATCGACATTTTTTTTGCTCAATGCAACAATTTCCTCTTTGGTTTTCTGACCATATGGCGCATTTTTACTGTCTGCTAAATAGATGGTTTTTTCGTTTGGAAGTAAATCATGAATTGCGCTCCAGATTGAGGTTCCGCCAATTCCAGAGTCAAAAACGCCGATAGGATTATTGTTTGTCATAGTACAAATTTAGTGTTTTTTGAAATAAATTTATATTCTAATTTAACTGAAATCTTCAAATTCTATTGTGTTCTAATTTTAAATAAATGTAAAAAAAAACTGCTCAAACTTTTAAAGTCTGAGCAGTTTTTAATAGGGAATCTGTTTATTAGAATCCTAAGTCTTTTTTTACATCAGCAGTAATGTTTGGACCATCAGCTAATAAAAGAGAAGAACCATCTAATACATATTGGAAACCTTTAGCTTTTCCAACTTTTTGGATAGAAGCTCTTACTTTTTCCATTAATGGTTTTACGATATCGCTTTCTTTTTGTTGTAATTCTTTTTGTGCATTGTCTCTGTAATCAACAATTCTTTTTTGCATATCCTGAACTTCTTTAGAACGCTCACCGTTGATAGCTTCAGTTACTGTTGCAGCTTCAGCCTCATACTTTTTGATTTTTGTTTGATATTCGTCAACCATTTTTTTGTATTCAGCATCATATGTACCACTTAATTTTTGTAGTTGATTTTGAGCATCTAGCATAGCAGGCATTTTCGACATAATCTCGCTAACATCAACATGGGCAACCTTAGCCTGTGCATTCATTGTGTTACTTGCTCCTAAAATTAGCATCGCAGCAATTAGTAAAGTTTTGATTTGTTTCATCATTTTTAAAATATTAATTAATTATTGGTCGTATTTGTTTTTTGTGTTTCGGCCTCTTTTGCTTTTTTGGCCGCTTCTCGTTCTTCGAGTATTTTCTTTCTTCTTTCTTCTAATTCTTTTTTACGCTCTTCATACAATCTCTGTCTTTCTGCAGCTTTATCTACAGCAGGTTCAGTAGTTGCTGGTGTCGTTCCAGTTGCTGTGGCTGCGGCTGGTTTTGCCGTTGTGCCGTCAGTTTTTGCTGGTTCGGCTGTTTTAGCAGGTTCAGAAACCGTGCCATTTTTTTTCGCCTCTCTTTCAGCCTGAATAGCTTTTCTTCTGTCGTCGTATTCTTTTTTCTTAGCTTCTTGCTCTAATCTTCTGTCTTCAATTAGTTTCTCTCTGGCAGCTTTCTTTTCATCCAGAACTTTTTGACGATCTGCTAATGCAGGGTTTTCATCAATTGCATTTTCACGACTTTCTTTAACTTCCTGATCTTTCAATTGTTTTTTAGTCAATTGTTCTCGCTTATCAGTTCTGTTTAAAATACGTATCACCTGATCGCTGATATCGAATTTTTTATTGCTGAAAAGCATGGTTAAATCTGATGATCTGTCAAAAACAAAATCATAATTTTTAGCTTCTGCAATATCCTGAACGGCTGTGAAAACCTGATCCTGAATCGGTTTTGCTAAAGCAGCTTTTTGGTGCATCAAATTTCCATCTGAACCAAATTGTTTTTGCTGATAGTCGAGCATTTCAGTTTCAAGAAACTTAATTTCAGTTTCTCTTTCCTCTATAAGCTCTTTAGTAAGCAAAGCTTTTTCAGTTTTTAAACCTTCTTTTAATTTATTTATTTCTAGCTTCTTAGTTTCAACTTCCTGCTTCCATTTTTGAGCTTTTAACTCTAATTGAGCTGTAGCCTCTTTATAGTCGGAAACATTTTCTAATATGTATTCCATGTCAATGTAGCCAATTCTTGTCGTCCTTGTCTGCGCTTGACTTGTATTTGCTACAATCAAGGCTAAAAATATAAATAAATATTGTTTTCTCATAACATAATTTTATTTGATGATTTTTAACCAAACGTTATTTTTCTAAAATTGTTGTCCAATAATGAAATGCGTTTCCCAACCATTTGCTTTATTAGTAACAGATCCTGGTAAAGCATCGAAACCATATCCAAAATCAATTCCTAACAATCCAAATGCAGGCATAAATACACGTAAACCAACACCTGCAGAACGGCTCAAATCAAACGGGTTGTAATCTTTGAAAGTCGGATAAGATGAACCAGCCTCTAAGAACGTTAACGCATAGATAGATGCAGATGATTTTAAGGTAATTGGATATCTTAATTCCATAGAGAATTTGTTATAGATCGTTGCTCCAATTTGTTCGCCTTTTGAGTTTACAGGAGTTAATGAGTTATTTGGATAACCTCTCAATCCAATAGTCTCTCTACCATCCATCGAGTATTGTGCCATTCCGTCTCCACCTAAATAAAAACGCTCAAATGGTACTACACCTCTTGCTTGATCATAAGCTCCTAAGAAACCAAATTCAGTTAATGTTCTTAAAACTAATTTACCATAAACTTTCGTGTACCAGTCTGCTTTAAATTTAATTTTATAATATTCTAACCAATTGTATTTTTGTTGGTCAACTTTTGCAGGATCTGCAGCTGCTTCCTGATAAGTACTTACCTTGTTACCACTTGTGTCAAGATAGTCTCCTTTTTTGATCATTTGGCCATTTGCATCTCCTTGTGTAGCATCTGCAGTAGCTTTCATTTTGTACTCTTCTTTATCACCAAGAGTAGCATAATCAATTCCGTTAAACAATGAGTAAGGAGGTGTTACTTTTGCAGAAACACTAAACTCCGAACCATAAGTTGGGAATATTGGATTAACTCCTTTATTGCTTCTTGATAGTCCAATTGTGTAAGCTAAGTTTCTTGAAGCTCCATTACCAAAAGTAAACAAACCAGTGTTGTAATTATTCAAATCATAGTGTTGGTAACTTACCGATTGAGATAATACAAAGTAATCATCCGGTACTGTTAACCTTTTTGCTAAACCAACTTGTATTGTAAAAATATTAAAACTTTTGCTTTTGTCCACATCTCTTGTAATATAATTATTTAAGAATTGTTTACTATAAGAGATAGATGAGCTAAATTGTACTGGTTTTTTTCCTCCAAACCATGGTTCAGAGAATGATAAACTATAAGTCTGGAAATACGTACTTCCTTGTAAACGAAGTGCTATTTTTTGACCGTCTCCCATGGGAAGTGGCTTGTATGCATCTTTGTCAAATAATTTTCTAGCCGAGAAGTTGTTAAACGAAAGACCTAATGTTCCGATGAAACCTCCACCACCGTAACCTCCCTGAAGTTCGACCTGACTAGATCCTTTTTCAACAAGTTGGTATTCGATGTCTACAGTTCCTGCACCAGCATCAACATTTCTAAATTCTGGTTTGATAGATTCCGGGTCAAAGAAACCTAATTGACCAATCTCACGAATTGTTCTTACTAGCTCTTCTTTGCTGTATTTGTTTCCTGGTTTAGTTCTTAACTCACGGTAAATTACGTGGTCATTTGTTTTGTCGTTTCCTGTAACATAAATTTTATTGAAGTATGCAATAGGACCTTCTGTTACTCTAATTTCAAAATCAATAGTATCATTTGCTGTTTTTACCTCTACAGCATTGATGTTAGAGAATAAGTAACCATTGTTTTGATATAAGTTGGTAATATCCTCAGCATCTGGTTTCGACTTATCTGCAATTCTTTTTTCAAGTAAAACTCCATTGTAAGTTTCACCTTTTTTAATCCCTAAATAACGGTTTAATTGCTGATCTGAATATACAGTGTTACCTAAGAATTTGATATTTCCAAAGTAGTATTTATTTCCTTCTTCCAAATTAATTTTAATAGCAAGCATATTTTTTTCTTTGTTGTAAGTAACAGAGTCATAAATAATACGAGCATCACGGTATCCTTTTTCTTTATAGGTTGAGATAACCTTTTCTAAGTCGGTTTTGTATTTTTCCGGAATAAATTTTGAAGCTTTTAGTACACGAAGTACATTTTTTTGTTTGGTGTCTTTCATTGCGGCTCTTAACTGAGTGTCAGTAAGTTGTTTGTTTCCGCTAAAATCGATACTGCTAATTTTTACCTTATCGCCCTTGTCAATTCGAACAAGCATGTTTACATGATTTCCGGCCAGGGTGTCAGGTGTATTTGTGATAGTAACTTTTGTATTATAATAACCTTCTTTTTTATATTTATTTTCAATATAATTTTTGGTCGTCGTGATTAAGTTTTCATTGACAATTTTATTTTTTGTCAAATTATTATCCTTAATAAGTCCTTCGACCTTACTTTTCTTAACGCCAACAATTTTGACTTCGTTTAATTTTGGAAGTTCTACTATGTTTAAGTCCAGATAGATGCTGTCATTTTCTACTTTATTAATGTAAAAAGCGATTTCATCAAATAAACCTAGTTTACCTAATTTTTTAATAGCGCCACTAATTTCTTCACCGGGAACCGTTATTTCCTGTCCTTTTTGAAGGCCGGAAAATGTAACGACGGTTTGTTCATTGAAGCTTATTTTACCAACAACTGAAACTTTAGCAAGGATGTATTTTTTTCCCTGATCAAAAGGAACTCTATCTTGTGCTCTTATTTGTGAAAAACTACCCAATAACAAAAGGGTACAGATTATTTGTGGTATTCTTTTTTGTAACACTAAAAAATTATTTAATTTGTTCACTGGTTTTTCCAAATCTACGTTCTCTTTTTTGATAACTAATAATAGCCTCATATAAATCTTGGTCTTTAAAGTCTGGCCATAAGACATTAGTAAAATACAATTCGGCATAGGCAATCTGCCATAGCAAAAAGTTACTTATTCTATGTTCTCCACTTGTTCGTATTAATAAATCTACGTCAGGTAAATTTTGCGTGTAAAGATGCTCATTTATAATTAAATCGTCAATAGTGTCTATTGAAATTATATTATTTTTAACTTTATCACTGATGATTCTAACGGCATTTACCAATTCTTCTCGTGATCCGTAACTTAATGCTAGTGTTAGCGTAAGACGTGTATTGTTTTTTGTTTTTTCGATTACATCCAAAAGCTCTTTTTGAGCTGATTTTGGTAGTTTATCAAGATTACCAATTGCATTAAGACGGATGTTGTTTTCCTGAAGCGTGGTAAGTTCTTTTTTTAATGAATTGATTAAGATTTTCATTAAAGCTTCAACCTCTAGTTTTGGACGATTCCAGTTTTCAGTTGAAAATGCATATAATGTTAAGTACTCAATACCAAGTTTGGCACAAGTTGTAATTGTTTTTTTTACCGATTTTGTTCCGTTTTCATGACCAAAAGCGCGTAAAAAACCCTGTTGTTTTGCCCAACGTCCATTTCCGTCCATAATAATGGCCAGGTGTTTAGGTAAGTTTGTGTGGTCTATAGAGTCTATTAAATTCATTGTATTATTCTGCGCAATAGCAAGGTTTTTGTCCAAAGGTATACGTTAAAGTAATACCAGAGAACACATACCAGTCATTATTATTTAAATTTCCGAATTTTAAAATATTAGCATTGCTGGTATTCGGATTACTGCCATCAATATTATCTGTAAAAGTATAACGTGCACCAACCTCTGCTGCAAGAACAAAATGCGGTGTTATATTTGATTTTATACCCAATGTCATCGGAATTGCAAATGAATTTGAATTCACGCTGTAGATGTTGTTTGGGTTTGTATTATAACGGTATAAGCCATCATAGAGAAAAAAGCTTAAACCAGAATAAACATAAGGTGTAATTTTTGGATGATAATCATGAAGATTGAAATCGAAGAAATTAAACTCGAGGCCAGCAGAAAACTCTTTTACATTATTTTCAAATCTGTACCCTCTGTTGCTTCTTCCTGTTTCATCAGATTTTTTATCATTTCCTATAACAGTCGATTGTGTGTAGGAGAAACGATAAGAATGTCGGGGACTTTTGTTCCATTTGTACAGAACACCAAAAGCTGGTTTTTCGGGAGCGATATAAGTAGTACTTCCTACATCACCTACAAAGTTGCTTCCGCCTAGAAAAACACCAATCTCATTGATCTGAGCCTGTAGTGTAATAAAGGGGAAAAAACATAACAATAAATTAAAAATTTTCTTCATTTAATTCAAAATTGCGTGCAAATATAATAATTATCGATACGAATCAACGTTGCTTTAGTTAAATGTGCTTTTTTTTCAATTTACCATATGATTTTAAGCTATTTAATAAGGATTCGATACATGCAGAACGGGAAAAAGTAGTATTATCGTATAGTGAGTCGTCAGAAAAAGCTTTAATTTCTTTTGTCTTCACCCCATAGTAATTTGTTTCTTAAAGTTTTAAGGAAAGTTTCGCCCGGAATCTCAACCATTTTTATTTTGTAATCTGTTTTTTTGATCTTTAAAATAGATTCATTTTTTACCGACGAGATTCTGGAGTCTAAAGAAACCAAGTACTGATCTTCTCTGCCAGAGACACGCAATGTGATTTCGGTATCATCCGGAATAACCAGTGGTCTGGTGGTTAAATTATGTGGGGCAATAGGTGTAATTACTAAGCTTTTTACATCTGGTGTTAATAACGGGCCACCACAGCTTAAAGAATATCCTGTTGATCCCGTTGGTGTTGAAATAATTAATCCGTCTGCCCAATAAGAATTTAAATATTCATTGTTAAGATAGGTTTCAACTGTAATCATCGAAGTAGTATCTTTTCTGCTGACAGTTACTTCGTTCATTGCAAAATTAAGTTCCTTAAAAGCATCATTATTGGGTTCGGAAGTTAATCCAAGTAAAGTTCTTTCAGATGTGGTGTAGTTTTGATCGATTACATATTGCAGTAAACTATCGATGTTTTCTTTTTGAACTTTAGCTAAAAAACCTAATCGTCCTGCATTTATACCTAAAAGAGGAACACCGGAATTACGAACAAAAGCAGCAGAACGCAACATGGTTCCGTCACCGCCAATACTAATTAACATTTCAAAAGTACTGTCTAATATTGTGCTGGATGTAAAGGTTTTGTATTCTTTTTTTACAAGTTGTTTTTCGTAAAGCATTTGAAGAAAGTTTTCTTCAATGACTATTTCAACATTATTAGAAGTAAGAAAAGAGAAAATGTCTTTAATAATAGGTTCAGTACTGTTTTGATAATATTGTCCGTAAATGGCTATTTTCATTCTTGTTAAATTAGATAATATGGCAATTAGATAATGTGGCAATTTGAAAATTAGATAATGTCAGTTGGAGTGTAAATTTTCTAATTGACATATTAACTAATTTTCTAATTATATGTTGAGATATTTGTCTAAATAATCAGAACGCTCTTTTAAACTATTGATATAAGAGTCTTCCTGATGTTCAGAAATAATTTCGTAATTGTATCGTCTAAAAGTCTGGATAATTTCATTCATTGGTCCAGTGCTCACTTTTATGGTAATCTGAACATTTTCTAAATCGGCTTCAGATATAAAACAGCCCAGGATTTTACCATTATTACTTTCAATAATTTGTGTTACCTGACCCATTGAGTAATCTAAAAGCCCTTTTTGAACAATAATAATTCCGCCTTGTTCTTTTAAAAATGGAGTTTCCTGAAAAAATCTCATAATATCTTCCATTTCATAATAACCAATATAGGAATTATTTTCATCAAGAATTGGAACCGTATTAGTGTGATTTTTAGCAAAGACTTCCAGAACATCCAGCCAGATCATTTCTTTTCTCGCAAAAAAACGTTCCAGTGTATATTTATAGTCAATTGCTTTTTTATCAGTATCAAAAGTTTCAACGTCATCAGAAGCGATACTTCCAATGAAAATTCCGTTTTCCAAAACCGGAAAATGCGAAAAATCAACTTCGGCAAAAAAGTCCTGAACCGATGCTATCGTTTCCTGACTATCAATTGCTCTGAAATCATTGGTGATATAGTTTGTAATTTCTGTCATAAATCAATTGAGGATATTTGATGCAAAATAATCAAAAAATAGCAAAAACTGCTACGTTTTACTTTGTATTTTTGTCGTAACAAATATAGTGTTACTAGAATTAATTATCTATTTATATGACAAAGTTAAGTGTAAATATCAATAAAATTGCAACGCTTCGAAATGCTCGCGGTGGAAATGTACCTGATTTAGTAAAAGTAGCTGTAGATATTCAGCGTTTTGGGGGACAAGGAATTACAATTCATCCTCGTCCGGATGAACGCCATATACGCTATCAGGATGCAAGGGATTTAAAAGCGATTATTACGACAGAATATAATATTGAAGGAAATCCGCAGCATAATTTTATTGATTTAGTTTTAGAATGCAAGCCAGATCAGGTAACATTGGTTCCCGATGCTATTGGGGCAATAACCTCTTCTGCAGGTTGGGATACAATAAATAATCAGGCTTATTTAACGGAGGTTATTCAGGAGTTTCAAAGAAACGGAATCAGGACGTCGATTTTTGTTGATCCGGTTTTAGAAATGATAGAAGGGGCTAAAAAGACAGGGACAGATAGAATTGAATTGTATACTGAGGCTTTTGCACATCAATATGGTTTAGGAAACGAAAGAGGTATTGATCCTTACATAAAAGCAGCAGAACTGGCAAATGAATTAGATTTAGGAATCAATGCTGGGCACGATTTGAGTTTAGATAATATCAAGTTTTTTAAAGAAAATATTCCAGGTTTATTAGAAGTTTCTATTGGTCATGCTTTGATTTCAGAGGCACTTTATCTTGGTTTGGATAATGTGGTTAATATGTATTTGAATAAATTGAAGTAATTTTTTTAAAGTTTTTAATTTAATCGATTGATATGCTTAGTAATCAAAGTCAATTGTTTTCAGAGATTAGAGAAATTATTCTTCAGTCTCGTCAGCGTGTTTTCAGAATAGCAAATTCTACATTATTAGAAACATATTGGGAAATTGGAAAAGTAATCATTGAAGAAGAACAAAACGGAAAAGATCGTGCCGATTATGGTAAATCAACTTTAAAAAATCTGGCAGATCAACTTACGCTTGAATTTGGAAAAGGGTTTGATGAAAGAAATTTGAACAATATGCGTGCTTTTTATAGGGCTTTTCCAATTTGGAACGCATTGCGTACTGAATTGAGTTGGACGCATTATCGATTATTGTCAAGATTGAATTCGGAGCAAAAAATAAATTATTATTTAAACGAAAGCATTCAAAATAATTGGAATAGCAGAACGCTTCAAAGGCAAATAAATTCATTAGCATTTGAGCGTGTTTTGGAACATAAAAGTATTGAAACAAAAGCAGATACTATACATAATCTAATAAAAGATCCTTACATTTTTGAGTTTTTAGGACTTTCAACTGAAAATAAAAATTCTGAACGAAGTATTGAAACTTCTATAATTGATCATTTACAACAATTTTTATTAGAGTTTGGAAAAGGATTTGCTTTTGTAGCAAGACAGCAGCATATTGTAACAGATACTTCAGATTTCTATATTGATTTAGTATTCTATAATTATATTTTAAAATGTTTCGTTATTATTGATTTAAAAACGGGTTTCTTATCTCATCAGGATATTGGGCAAATCGATATGTACGTGCGAATGTATGATGATTTGAAAAAAGGAGAATCTGATCAGCCAACGATAGGAATTTTGCTTTGTTCTGAGAAAGACGAAACAATTGTAAAATACTCTGTATTGGCCGATAAGAAAAGTATTTTTGCAAGTCAATATTTACTGTATATGCCTAAAGAGGAAGAGTTGAAAGCTCTCGTTGAAAATGATATTCAAAGATTTAAATTAGATAATGAAATTGATTAAAAAGAGAAAAAAACGCATTAACTAAGAAAAGATTTTATAATTGTTTATTTTCGCACTTTTCTTATTAAAATTTAGTGTTGAAAATAATTACTTTTTTCTGTTTTTTCTGTTTTTCTGGGATATTTGCCCAATCAAAAGCAGTTCTTTCTGGTAATGTAAAATCTTCTGAAAACGAAATTGTTACTGGAGTGAATATTTCCTTTAGTGCAAAAGAATTTTTTGCATCCTCATTTACCGATTCTCTGGGTAATTTTTCTGCTAATATTCCTTTGGGAAAAATAAAAATGGATATAAATAAAGAGGGTTATCTTCAAAAAAGCTTTCATTTTAATTTCTCAAAAGACACGCTGATTTCTATTGTTTTAGAAAAAGATATTTCTCATTTAAAAGAAGTTGTTGTCGCCAGTGGAAAGAAAAATCCCATCACCAATTTATCCGGAGGAAAACTTTCTTTTAATCTTAAAGAATTAAGTAATGTTCCGACCGTTTTAGGAACTACCGATATCATCAAATTATTGCAATTAACTCCCGGAGTACAGAATTCTGGTGATGCAAATGGCTATTTTTATGTGCGGGGCGGAGATCCGGGGCATAATGCGATATTGTACAACGGAACGCCAATTTATGGAATGTCGCATTTGCTGGGTATTTTTCCGTTTTATAATGCCGATCATATAAAAGATGTCGAATTTGATAAGTCAAGTTCTAATGCAAAATATGGAGGACGTTTAAGCTCGACAACCGTACTAAACCCCAATAAAAAAATACCTGCTGAATTTGGAATTCAGGGAAATGTTGGAATTTTAGCCTCTCAATTAACCTTGGCAGTCCCACTTACCGATAAAACAGGGTTTTATATTTCAGGGCGAAAAACATATATAGATGAAATTGTTGGGCCAGTCTTAAAGTCGGGGTCAAACAATGATGTTCAGGATATGAAATATGGTTTTTCTGATGGTAACTTTGCCTTCATTTCGCAACTTTCAAAAAACAATTTATTTTCTGTTGATGCCTTTGTTAGTAGTGACGAACTAAAAGTTAAAGATGAAAATCTGGCATTAAGAACCAATTTAAAGTGGAGTAACTTTACGGTTTCACCATCTTTAACAACTACGTTATCTCCTAAAGCCAGCATGTCAAATTCGGTTTATTTTAGCCAGTATTCTAACGATTTGAGTATGAATCAGGCAACAATTCAATTTGATGTTTCTTCTTATGTTAAGGATTTTGGGTTTACAAATTCAATTAAATATTTCGTTAAAGACATTCCTTTTGAATCGGGAGCGCAATATGTTTACCATAACTTGCAGCCTCAAAAAGTAAATGTTGAAAATTTTACAACAGTTAATAATAATTCTGAGCAGATCATTAATGCCAGTGAAGCGGCAATTTTTACAACTGCAAAGCCAAAATTATCTGAAAAAGTAACGGCAGAATTGGGACTTCGAATTAATTATTACACTTCAGGAACTGACTCTTATCTGCATTTTCAGCCTCGAGCTATTGTGAATTATTTTGCAAGCGAAAAGTATTCATTTTATGCGTCATACAACAAGCAGTATCAGTATTTAAGTATGATCACGACTTCGAGTGTCGGGATTCCTACAGATTTCTGGATTGCAAGTACAAATGGAATAAAACCACAATCTTCTGATGAATTTGCAATAGGTTCAAATCAAAATATTACAAGAAATTTTTCTTCTTCTTTCGGAGGTTTTTATCGTTCGATGAAAAATCTATTGGAATATCCATACGGGATAACTCAGTTTAATGAAATTACAACTTTAAAAAACGATTTGCTGGTTGGAAAAGGAAAAGCCTATGGGTTTGAAATGATGCTTCGCAAAAGTAACGGAAGGTTTAATGGCTGGATAAGTTATACGTTGAGTTGGTCTGATCGAAATTTTGATGAATTGAATAATGGAGAAACCTATTTTGCAAAATACGACAGACGTCATAATCTTTCTGTGGTTGGAATGTATGATTTGAATCCAAAATGGAGTTTTGGTGTAACACAAATATTTGCCTCGGGAAATCGATTTACAATGCCAACTTCTTGGTATTTTATAAATAACAATCCGGTTAAAGAATATTCAGGATATAATAATGCGCAAATGCCCAATTATATCAGAACCGACCTTTCTGCAAATTATTATTTTATAAAAAGTGCTAAAAAAGAAAGTGCTTTAAATTTTTCTATTTATAATGCCTTCAATATTGAAAATCCGATTTATGTTGTTTTGAATGTTCAGGTTAATCCAGATAAGAGTAGCGTAATTGTAAAACAGGAGAAAAAGGTTTTGTACAGAATATTACCTTCGATAAGCTGGAGATTTAAATTTTAAAGAGATGAAAAAATATATCGTATTCCTTTTTGTTTTAATTGCGGTAAGTTGTTCTAAAGAGGACTTTAGCGAACAAAGTACCGAGTCTAAAATTGTAGTGGAAGGCTGGATTGAAGAAGGGGATTATGCCCAGGTTTTATTATCGACTAGTATTCCTGTTACAGGTGTAATAGATTCTACAAATGTTTTAAATCATGTTATTAGATCTGCAAAAATCACGGTTTCTGATGGTGAGACATCTGAGGTTTTAAGAGTGAAAAATGATAAAAACAGGGTGCCGCCATTTGTATATTACGGTACAACTTTAATGGGTGAGGCAGGAAAAGAATATTCTATCAAAATAGAATATCTGGACAGGGTTATTCAGGCTGTTACTACGATTCCGAAAACGGTAAAAATTAAAAGTGCAGAGTATGTAAAAAAAGACCCGTCCGATAAAACAGGATATATTTTTGTAAAATTTGATGACCCAGCCAACGAAAAAAACTACTACCAGATTGCTACAAAAATCGATGGTGAAGAACCTATTTTCGTTCCTGCTTTTTATGGTAATTTAGATGATTCAAATTTTAAAGGATCTTCGGTTTCGGTACAGATAAATCGTGGAATTTTACTTTTTCCTAAAACGAAGTTCACTCCTTATTTTTCTGATGGAGATTTAATTTATGTAAAATTGAGGACTCAAAATAAAGATGCACTGGATTTTTGGAACAGTTGGCAAAATGAAATAGTAAACAGCAGAAATCCTATTTACCCGGCAAATACAAGTCTGAAATCAAATATAAAAGGTGCTATAGGTATTTGGGCAGGATACGGGCAGAGTCTTTTTATTGTGAGAACCCCGGAAGTAATAAAGCCGATTTGAATTTCTTCAAACCGGCCTTAAAATGTATTTTAAAAGTTGTTATTTATTGAAAGCTATTATGAAATCTTCAAATTTAGTTATAAGTGTGTCAAAGCCTTTAGAGAAATAAGTGCTCATTGCTGCTTCAGTACTGTCATTGAATTTTAAATAATAGGTAGCATTATAATATTCAACATTAGAGTTATTATTGTCCTGATCTTTTTCAGAATGCTGAATGATGTCAGCAATTTTAGTTCCGTCTTTTTTAGAAACCAAAATTAACTTCATGTTTTTGTTGAAATTTGTAGCTTCACCTTCTGCTATTTTTTTGTTGTAAGCGCTATAGTCAGCATAATATGTTGAAGAATTATGATCAGTAGGACGAACTACAGATTTTGCAAGTGCAGCATCATCTACAGCAGCAGTTGCTAAATCCATATCAGCAACAATAACAAAATTGTCCATTAAGCTGAACAGTCCATTTGATTTACCTCTGTATTGTGTTAGCTCTTTATTATCAAGCAAAGCATCAATTTGCGCAGTGCTTCCTGCATTAAATCCAATTAGATTTTTATCATTATAAGTAAATAATGCTTTTGAAGTATTTGCAGTCGCTTTTGTTCCGCTCATTTCCCAGGTATAACCATCGTTTAGCACCATTTTATAAGCAAACTCATTAGGAATTTCTTTACCATTAGCATATTTTGCTGTTTGAGTAAATGTAGCAGATGAATTACCATCAATAGTTAAAACTGCATCAGAAGATAAAGGAAGATAAACCCAGTTGTTTGCATCTTGCTCATAGTCATCGTTGTATGGAACCTTAATTTCAGAAGAAATGCTTTTTGTAGAAAAAATGGCATTGTTTGCAGTTTGTGATTTTTTAGACGGGAAAACAAATTTTAAATCTGTAGTTGAAGGCGTTTTAACCCAAACGCTTCCTTTATTATCCCAGGTATAAATACCGTAAACACCAGACACATTTAAAATATCGTCTATTTTATTATTGTTTTTCCCGTCAGAAATATCAATAGAATTAAGCTCTAATAATCTTTTTAAGTTTTCAATTGCTTCAATAGCACTAGAGTTTTTAGATTTATCTAACTGAGTTAACATTTCGTTAGCTTCAGCTTCTAATTTTACTTTTTGGTCAGCAGGAGTTAATTTTGAATACGGTTGTTTTGATAAATTCGCAATTTGCTCTTGTAAAGTTTGATTTGTCTCAACCTTTTCGTCATTAGAACATGAAATGGTTAGTTGCGAAACAACTAAAGACATAAGTAAGATTTTTTTAATCATGATAATTTATTAATTATAGGTTTATATTGTACGAAAATACGAATTATTATTGTTTTTTCTTACAATAAACCCAGTAAATTAAGCTTTTACCTTGTTAAAATCAATTAATTAATTATGATTTAATTTAATAAGTGATTAAAATTATACTTTATTCACGGGAGATTACTAAAAGTATATTTAGAGAAGTACAGACTAAGCAAAACTATTTGTGTTTACTCATGAAATATTAAGCAAAAAAAATACTTTTCACGTAATAAGGAGAATTCTAATTTTAGATTTAAGAAGTTTCAATTGTAATTTTTCTTTTTCAAATAAAGAGAAATTTTTTATTGTAAAAACTCCGAAAATAAATAAAGCCGTTTTGAGTAATTCAAATCGGCTTTGTTTTTTTGTTTTAAAAATTATTATCTTTCAAAGGCTTTGATAAAATCTTCAAACTTAGTTTCTAATTTTTCAAATCCAGAAGAGAAGTAAGTACTGAAAGAAACTTCAGTATTATCATTGAATTTTAAATATAATACTTCTTCAAGGTATGGTTGTGCAAAAGTTTCACCAGTACCGTTGTTTGTCCAATAAGAATATTGAGCATTCCAAACAGGTAAGTTGAAGATATAATCATCACCAGATTTTTCTGAATGTTGAACAACTTCAGCAATTTTAGTTCCGTCTTTTTTAGAAACCAGGATTAGCTTAAAGTTTTTATTGAAATTAGCAGCAAGACCTTCAGAGTATTTTTTCTCATAAGCATTTAATGCTGTGTAATATTCTTTGTAATTAGTTTTAGGATTGTTTGAATCTGGATAAGCTGGACGTACTGAATTTTTGTCTAAAGCTATTTGATCAGCACCTTCAGTAGCTAAATCTAAATCTGCAACAATAATAAAATTGTCTAATAATTTGATTAGTCCGTTTGCTTTACCTCTGTATTGAACAAGCTCATCATTATCAATAAGATTATCAATACTAGCTGAACTTCCTGCATTAAACTCAAGTAAAGTTTTTCCATTATAAGTAAAAAGTGCTTTTGAAGTGTTTTCAGTACCTTTTTTACCATTCATTTCCCAAGTATAACCATCGTTTAGAGTCATTTTGTAAGCAAACTCATCTGGCGATTGGTTTTTAGAGTTGTACTTAGCAGTTTGAGTGAATGTTGCTGCTTGTGCGCCATCAATTGTTAAAGTCGCATCTGATGAACTTGGCAAAAACAGGTTGTCATATACATCGTCGTTTCCGTTGTATCCGTCAAAATATTTAACTTTTACATCAGAAGAAACTCCTTTTGCAGAAAGAATTGAATTGTTTGCTGTTTGTGCTTTCTTAGCAGGGAAAACAAATTTTAATTCTGTAGTAGAAGCTGTTTTATCCCATTTTTTGTTTGCATTGTTCCAAGTGTAAATACCGTAAACACCAGAGATGTTTAAAATATCTTCTACTTTATTATCGTTTTTTCCAACAAAAATATCAATTTGGTTAAGATCTAATAATCGGCTTAAGTTTTCTATAGCTTCAATAGCACCAGAACTTTTAGTTTTGTCTAATTGAACTAACATATCGTTAGCTTCAACTTCCAATTTTAGTTTTTGCTCAGCAGGAGTTAATTTAGAGTATGGTTGTTTAACGATCTCAGCAATTTGCTCAGCAAGAGTTTTGTCTTTTACAGGTTCTCCAGTGATTGGATCTGTTACAGGATCTGTGTTGTCATCGCTAGAACAAGAGATTGTTAGTTGCGAAAGAACTAATGATAATAAAAGGAATTTTTTAATCATATCGTGGTATTTAATTAGTTTTTAAATCAAAAGTTTTGGTTTTGATTTTCGGCGAAGGTAGGCCTTTCGTTTCTTAGATCTTTACGGGTTTCCGTAAAAATGTAATTTTTTTTGTACTAAAGGTGCTGGTCAGTATTTTAGAAGTATTCCTGCATTTTTTGCCTGATAAGTTTTTTTTACCTTTGTAAAAGTCATTAATACTTATATTAAATGTTATACTCAAAAATAGAAGGAGAAGGAAAGCCGTTTGTTATCATGCATGGATTTCTGGGAATGTCGGATAACTGGAAAACACTTGCCGGACAATATGTAGAAGCAGGATTTCAGGTTCATCTTTTGGATTTAAGAAATCACGGGCGCAGTTTTCATTCAGATGAATGGAGTTACGAAGCTATGGTACAGGATGTATTTGAATATTGTCAGGAACATCAGTTAACGAGAATCGATTTACTTGGACATTCGATGGGAGGAAAAGTAGCCATGCTTTTTGCAACGACACATCCTGAAATAGTAGATAAATTAATTGTTGCCGATATCGGACCTAAGTTTTACAAACAACACCATCAGGATATTTTAGCAGGATTAAATGCTGTAGATTTCTCGGTAAAACCAAGCAGAAACGATGTTGAAGCAATTGTAGCGCAATATGTTTCGGATTTTGGAACACGTCAGTTTTTGTTGAAGAATTTATATTGGAAGGAGCCGGGACAATTGGCATTCCGATTTAATCTGGAGGTTTTTAATAATAATCTGGATGCAATTGGAAAACCATTGGCAGAAGGTTTAGTTTTTGATAAGCCAACATTATTTATAAGAGGAGGAAATTCAGGATATATTCAGGACTCAGAAATTGATGATATCAAAAAGCATTTTCCGAATTTAAAACTAGAAACCATTCCAAATGCCGGACATTGGTTGCATGCCGAAAATCCAAAAATGTTTTTTGAAATGACGGCAACGTTTTTAAAAGAGTAGCCGCTTTTGATGAAAATTTTATTACTTTTAATTAAATTTTAAAATTAAAAACTATGAAATTATTACTCAGACTCCTTGTTACTGCTGCACTGGTATTGTTATTATCTAATCTTTTAACGGGGGTTCATGTAGCTAGTTTTGGTACAGCTGTAATTGTGGCCGTGGTTTTAGGATTATTAAATCTTTTTATAAAACCTATTTTGGTTCTGTTAACATTACCTGTTACATTTATTACACTTGGCTTATTTTTACTGGTAATTAATGCCATTATTATTTTATTATGTACAAACATTGTAGGAGGCTTTGCAGTCGATTCGTTCTGGACAGCGTTAATTTTTAGTGTTATTTTGTCTATTCTGCAGTCTATTACGTATAAAATACTGGGAGACGACAAATAAAAAGCAAATTGGCGTAGTTTAAAACTGCTTCAAATACAATAGATTAAAAAGTTGGTTGGGTTGCAAAAATTTTATAATTTTGCAACCCAATTTTATTATGTAAATTAAAGAAGAAGATGGATATTAAAAGAGTAGCAATAGACGCTGTAAACGAGACGATTGTTATGAACGTTGTTCATATGGATTATAAAGGTCAAGTAGCAAAAAGAGTTAACGAAAAAATGCCTTTGGCTACTGTTAAAGGTTTTAGAAAAGGTCAAGTACCTAAAGATCTTGTTGAAAAACAATACGGAAAAGGTATTAAGCAAGAAGAAGTAAAAAAAGTAGTTGATTTGGCTTTAGAGCGTTTTGTACAATCTGAAAGATTAAATCTTTTAGGAACTCCTATTGCTAAAGTAAACGAAAACTTCGACTGGGATGCTGAAGAGTTAACATTCGAATACGAAATTGGTTTAGTGCCAAACTTCGAAATTGATTTAGAAGCAAAAAATAATATCGTAAAATATATTGTTACTGCTGATGATAAATTAATCGACGGACAAGTTGAGCGTATCCAAAAACAATTTGGAAAAGCAATTCCTCAGGATAAAGTTGTTGCAGATTCAGATTTAACAGGAACTTTTACAAACGAAGAAAAAGGAATCAACAATCAAACTACAATTTCTGTATCTACTTTCAACAAAGCTGCCGGAGATAAATTCATCGGTAAAAAAGTTGGAGATGTTGTTACAGTAAGTACAAAAGGTTTATTTGAAGATGATCACCAATTAATGGATTACCTTAAAGTAGGTCATGATGATGTTCATGGTTTAGATATCGAAGTAAACTTTACAATCGAAGCTATCAACGGTGCTGAATTGGCAGAATTAAACCAAGAGCTATTTGATAAACTTTTTGGTGAAGGAAAAGTTGCTTCTTTAGAAGATTTAAAAGCTAAAATTAAAGAAGATGCTGAAGCACAATTCGCACAGCAAGCGGATCAAAAATTATTATTAGACGTTCAGGATTTCTTAATCGAGAACACTAAATTTGATTTACCAGCTGAATTCCTTAAAAAATGGTTACAAACTGTTGGAGAGAAAAAACTTTCTGCAGAAGAAGCTGAAGTTGAATACGCAAGATCTGAAAAAGGTTTACGTTTTCAATTAATCGAAGGAAAAGCAATGGCTCAAAGTAATATCCAAATTACATTTGAAGATTTGAAAGAGTTTACAACAGGCGCTATCAAACAACAAATGGCTCAATTTGGACAAACTAACCCAACTGACGAAGAAGTTCAGGGAATCGTGGCTAGAGTTTTATCTAACCAGGAAGAAGTAAAAAGACTTTCTGAGCAAGTTGTAGCAGCTAAATTGTTGGAAATTTTCAAAGAAAAAGCAAACCCAACAACTAAAGAAGTTACTTACGAAGAATTTATTGCAGCTTCTTACGGAGAATAAATTTAAGTCTGAAAGTCGAAAGTTATAAAGTCGAAAGTTGATGAGCACACTTCATTAACTTGATTTTGAAAATTAAGATTTTATTACAGAAACTGAAAGATAAAAATAATTATATTTGAACGTCAATGGAAGTTTTTTCTTCTATTGACGTTCTTTTTTTTGTTTCAAGTTTCAGGTTTCACGTTAAGATTAGTATAGAATCTGAAACTTGAAACAAAAAAAACGTAAAACGATTTTAAAAGAAGACATATTGACACCCTTCATAAAAAGGTATGACCTTTGCAGGGATTAAAAAAAATATACACCAATAAACGTAAAACTTAGATACATATGAACTACGGTAAAGAATTCAAAAAATTTGCTACAAAGCACCAAGGAGTAAATGCTATGTACTATGACAAAATCATAGCAGCGATGAATCCAACTAATATGACTCCATATATTATCGAAGAGCGTCAGTTGAATATTTCTCAATTAGACGTATTTTCAAGATTAATGATGGACAGAATTATTTTCTTAGGAACTGGTATTGATGACCAAATCGCAAACATCGTTCAGGCACAATTGTTATTTTTAGAAAGTGCCGATGCGTCAAAAGATATTCAGATTTATTTAAATTCTCCGGGAGGAAGCGTATACGCAGGATTGGGAATTTATGACACCATGCAATACATCAAACCAGATGTTGCTACAATTTGTACAGGAATGGCAGCTTCTATGGGAGCAGTTTTATTATGTGCAGGAGCAGCAGGAAAACGTTCTGCTTTACCACATTCAAGAGTAATGATTCACCAGCCATCAGGAGGAGCACAAGGTGTTGCAACAGATATGGAAATCAACTTACGTGAAATGTTGAAACTAAAAGATGAATTGTACAACATCATCTCTCAGCATTCAGGACAAACTTTTGACAAAGTGCATAAAGACAGTGAGCGTGATTACTGGATGATTGCAGACGAAGCAAAAGAATACGGAATGATTGACGAAGTATTAAGAAGAGGATAATTCTTAAAGTTTAAAATTTGTTTCAAGTTTCAGGTTTCAAGTTGCTTAGATAACATGAAACGTCAAACATGAAACATCAAATAAAAAATAAATATTAAGCTGTAAAGAGCTAAGTTTTTAAGTATTAAATAAAAAAACTTAGAAACTTAGTATCTTTGCAGCTTAGTAACTTAAATAAAGAATGGCAAAAGTAGTATTAGAATGTTCGTTTTGTGGAAGAAAAAAGCCAGAAACTAATTTATTAATTGCAGGTATTAATGCACATATTTGTGATAAGTGTATTGAACAGGCACATGGAATTGTTCTTGAAGAATTAAAATCCAGCGGAAGTGCAAAACTTGTAGGGGACTTGATTTTAAAGAAACCAAAAGAAATAAGAGCTTTTCTGGATCAATATGTAATTGGTCAGGATCAGACAAAAAAAGTAATGTCGGTCGCAGTTTACAATCACTACAAACGTTTAATGCAACAGCAATTAGACGACGAAGTAGAGATTGAAAAAAGTAATATCATCATGGTTGGTCAAACCGGAACAGGAAAAACATTGGTAGCAAAAACTATTGCAAAAATGTTAGACGTTCCTTTGGCTATTGTTGATGCAACTGTACTTACAGAAGCAGGTTATGTAGGAGAAGATGTTGAAAGTATTTTGACTCGTTTACTACAAGCTGCTGATTATGATGTAACCAAAGCAGAAAGAGGAATCGTATTTATTGACGAAATTGATAAAATTGCCCGTAAGAGCGATAATCCGTCAATAACACGTGACGTTTCTGGTGAAGGAGTTCAACAAGCACTTTTAAAATTATTAGAAGGAACTATTGTAAACGTACCACCAAAAGGAGGACGTAAACACCCGGATCAGAAATTTGTTGAGGTAAACACTCAAAATATCCTGTTTATTGCCGGTGGAGCTTTTGATGGAGTAGAACGTATTATTTCTAAACGTTTAAACCGTCAGGCAGTTGGATATTCAACTTCTAAAAATGTAGACAATATCGATAAAGACAATTTACTTCAATATATTATTCCAAAAGACATTAAAGATTTTGGTTTGATTCCGGAGATTATTGGTCGTTTACCAGTTTTGACACACATGGATCCTTTAGACAGAGAAACATTGCGTGCAATTTTGACACAGCCTAAAAATGCATTAGTAAAACAATATCAGAAATTATTCTTAATGGATGAGGTTGAGTTTAGTATTACTGATGAAGCTTTAGATTTTATTGTTGACAAGGCTTTAGAATACAAATTAGGTGCACGTGGACTGCGTTCGTTATGTGAAGCAATTCTAACAGATGCTATGTACGAATTACCAAGTTCAGATGATAAAGTTCTGACAATCGACAGAGAATATGCGGAACATACTTTAAGTAAGAATTTATTGAAGCGTATGGAAATTGCTTCTTAAAGTAATAGAATAACTTTGTCAAAGTTTAATTATAAACCTGTTCATTTTTTGAACAGGTTTTTTTTTACTTTTTAAAATCTATTTTCGTTTGTCTTTTTGTGTAAATTTAAACATGAAAAAAATGTTTTTTATAATTTGTCTAGGCTTGTCTTTTTCTTGTAATAAAGAGAAAAAAGAAGCTGACGTTTTTAAAAGTGAAAATAAAACAGAAATTGTTTCAATAGAAAAACCGCTGGTTAATTATAGCGATTATTATAGAGAAGCAGTACAATATTGTAAGACAAATAAGTTAAATCAAAATAAGTTTATCCTGATTGATCTTGGCTTACATTCCGGTTATAAAAGATTTTTTGTTTTTGATTTTAAAAAGAAAGAAATCTCAAAATCGTATATGGTCAGTCATGGCTGTGGCGATAATCAATGGGGAAGAACGTCTACTAAAGAGAAACCTCAGATAAGTAATGAATTTGATTCGCATTGTTCTTCGCTTGGAAAATATGTAGTTTTAGATCGCGGTGTAAGTCAGTGGGGGATAAAAGTAAATTATATTTTGCAGGGAAAGGACAAAACAAATTCTAATGCAAGGACCAGAGCAATTGTTCTGCATTCCTGGGATGCAATTTCAGATGCTGAAGTGTATCCTGAAGGAACTCCTGAAGGCTGGGGTTGTCCAGCAGTTTCAAATGAAAGTATGAGAGAAATAGATGAGCTTTTGAAAACGAATAAAAAAGTTCTCATGTGGATTATTAAGTCCTAATTTTTAGTTTTTTTGAAAACAAAAGCTTCTGGTTTAGCCCTGATCGAAACGGCATCCTTTTGTGGTCTCGTTTTTTTCTAACGAGGCTACAAAAGATATAGTGTAGAGCAGGACCGATGTTCTTGTAAAAACTAATATTGTGCTTCTTAAAATTACTGCACTCTAAACTTTTCTCTGTATTCAATAGGTTTCATTCCGACCATTTTATAAAATACCTTTCTAAACGCTTTAGGATCATTGTAACCCGTTTTTTCGATAATTTCAGAAATGGAGAGCTGCGTTTGTTCCAGATATTTTTTAGAACTTTCTACTCTTATGTTTTGTAGGTATTCTATTGGCGGAATTCCTGTAACTTGTTTAAAACGTCTTGTCATATTTCTGGTACTGGTTGGGATATCTTTGGTGATTTCTTCCAGTTTTTCGATACTATGATACTGACTTTCTATTTTTTGCTGCAGCATGGCAACTAAGGTGTCGTTATGAAGATGATTAGGTCTGAAAGTACTGAAATAACTTTGCTTGTATCGATTTAAGTCAATCGAGAAAATCTTGGCAATTTGTACAGCAATTTCATTTCCGCAATATTTCTGAACCAAAAGAATCAATAAATGAAAAGTTGAGGTTGAACCACCGCTTGTGTACAAACTTCCGTCGGCTGTTAGGGTTTCTTCAGGTTTAAGATTAACCATCGGGAAAGCCTTTGTAAAAGCACTGCAGGCATCAACATGTGTGGTAGCTAATTTTTCGTTTAACAAACCAGATGCCGCAAACAAAAAAGCTCCGGTACAAAAACTTGCGAGTTCTGCTCCAGCCTGATGTTGTTTTTGCAGCCACGGAATAAATTTTTTATTCTTTGCAATCATTTCGCTCATATCATCTGTCGTAAAAGCAGGAATTAAAATTAATTCCGATATTTCGTCAGATCCTTCAATAGAGTTAGTTTCATACCCAAATAAGCGCTCCTGATTGATTTGCTCGGCCATTTGAAAAATCGAAATTTCAAAAGGTTTTTCCTTCTCTTTACTCAGTTTGTTGGCTGTTTCAAAAACTTCTAAAATCGCTGCTATACTCAATAATTTATAATCGTGCGGAACAATTAAGGCTACTTTTTTGGTCATGATTTTTGCTTTTTTGTAAAATAACTTCCTAACAAAAGTATGAAAAATGTCTTAAATGACCCTAAAGATGACTTTTAATGTATCTTTTGGTTAATCTTAAAATTTTAAATTTGTTTTGATTAATTCGTAATTTTATAAAGATGAAAACAAAGATATTCTTAAATCTTGCTGTAAAAGATTTAAATCAGGCAATAACCTTTTTCAACGAACTTGGTTTTACAGTCAATCCAAAATTCACAAATGATAAAGGCGCATGTATCGTTATTAGTGAGAATATAAATGTGATGCTTTTGGTTAAAGAGTTTTATCAGACTTTTACCGAAAAGCAGATTTGCGATTCTACTACAACGAGCGAAGTTCTTATTTCGATTTCTCTTGATACTCGCGAAAAAGTAGATGAAATGATAGGCAAAGCCGTCAAAGCTGGAGGAACAGAGTATCTTCAAGCAAAGGATTATGGCTGGATGTACCAAAGATCATTTCTTGATTTAGACGGACACCATTGGGAAATTTTCTTTATGGATGAAAGCCAGATACCGGCAGAGATGTAATTGTTTTAAAAGAGTAAAAATGATAACAGTTCAAAATACAATTAAGGCATCTGTAGAAAAAGTATGGGAACTTTGGATTTCTCCTAAACACATACAAAACTGGAATTATGCTTTTGATAACTGGCATACACCCTTTGTTGAAAACGATTTGAAAGTAAATGGCAAATTTAAATATGAAATGGCAGCAAAAGACAAAAGTGCAGGTTTTGACTTTGAAGGGATTTATACGAAAGTTGAAAAATACTCCTTAATAGAATATAAGCTTCTCGACAACAGAACAGGAAGTATTTATTTTGAGGATAATGGAAATCACGTAAAAATAACAGAAGTTTTTGATCCTAATGAAACGGATGCTGTAAATATGCAGCAAATGTGGTGTCAGGCCGTAATTGATAATTTTAAAAAATACGTCGAGAACAATTAATAGAAAACGAAACCAAAGAATTTAAAACTAAATTTAATAGATAATGATAACAGTAAAAAGTACAATAAATGCGTCGGTAGACAAAGTATGGAATTTCTGGAATTCACCAGAGCATATTACAAAATGGTGTTCTGCTTCTCCTGAATGGCATACACCCTTTTCTGAAAATGATTTAAGAGAAGGTGGAAAATTCAAATCGACAATGGCAGCTAAAGACGGAAGCATGAGTTTTGATTTTGAAGGCGAATATACTTTGGTAAAAACAAATCAAGCTATCGAGTATGTAATGGGAGATGGAAGAAAAGTTGAAATTAGTTTTACTGAAACACCAAACGGAGTAGAAGTTGTAGAAAGTTTTGATCCCGAAACACAAAATCCCGAAGAAATGCAAAGAGGTGGCTGGCAGGCTATTCTTGACAGCTTTAAAAATTATACAGAGAGTAATTAGTTTTTCGATCCAAGAGGCAAAGGTTCAAAGGTTGAAAAAGAAACTAGTTTCTAACACATAGCTATGTTTGTTAATGCAAGTGAAACGCCTTTTTAGTCGCAAAAAAGCTATGTTTCTATGTGTTAAAGTTTTTTTTAATTACACCCAACAAGTTAATTTTCTAACAAAATATATGAAACAATGACAAAACAAATCTGGTTGAATCTACCTGTTAAAGACGTAGCAAAAGCGAAAAAGTTTTTCTGGGAAATTGGTTTTTCGTTTAATGAGCAACATGATACCTCAAGTTCGACGTGCATGGTAGTTGGTGAGACGCATTTTGTAGTAATGCTTTTTGAGGATTCGCTTTTTACAAGTTTCTCTCAAAATAGTTTAACAGACACTAAACAAAGTTCAGAAGTTCTGATTTCTATAGATGCCGAAAGTAAAGAAGAAGTAGATGAACTGGCAAAAAAAGTAAAAAATGCCGGTGGTGAAATTTTTAGCCCTCCTGCCGAAAGTCAGGGATGGATGTATGGTTTTGGCTTTTCAGATCTGGATGGCCATCGTTGGAATGTATTGTTTATGGATTTTAGTAAATTATCTTAATTATGGAAACATTAAAATTTGATATAGAAATAAAGGCTTCTAAAGAAAAGATTTGGAAAGTCTTATGGGACGACGAAACGTATAGAAAGTGGACAAAAGCTTTTTGTGGAGAAAGTTACGTAGAATCAACTTGGAATGAAGGCGACAAAATTTATTTTTTAGGTGCAGCCGGAGAAGGAATGAATAGTTTGATCGAAAAGAAAATTCCAAACGAGTACATGGCTTTTAAGCATATGGGTGAACTCAAAGACTATAAAGAGGTTCCGCCAAATGAAGAAACCGAGCAATGGATCGGAGCAATGGAAACCTATAGATTAACACAAAATGGAGATGTAGTTGATCTGCACGTAGAAGTAGATGTAATAGACAAACATTTAGACTATTTTAAAGAAGCCTTCCCAAAAGGATTGGAAACAATTAAAGAGTTATCTGAGAATTAGAAAATAGAGACAAAGAAGCAAGATTAACTACTTGCTTCTGAGTTTAAAAAATTATAATCAACAAAAAACAATAAAACATAAGAAATCATGACAACAGTAAATCCGTATTTAATTTTTAATGGAAATTGCGAAGAAGCGTTTCTATTTTACAAATCAGTTTTTGGAGGGGAGTTTCCTTATATCGGAAAATTTAAAGACATGCCGGCAGAAGAAGGCTGTGATCAGGTTACAGAGAAAGATGCCGACAGAATAATGCACGTTTCACTGCCAATTGGAAATACAATTTTAATGGGAAGCGACAGTAGCGAGCAATCAGGAGATGTGACTTTTGGTGGTAATTTTTCTGTTTCGATTAATGTTGAAAGTGCAGCAGAAGCAGATAGAATTTTCAACGGACTTTCAGCCGGAGGAACCGTTTATATGGCAATGAACAAAACATTCTGGGGAGCGTATTTCGGAATGTTCAAAGATAAATTTAACGTAAGCTGGATGGTGAACTTTGACGAGAATCAACCAGGTAAATAATTCAAAAAGTTATGTTATTGTAATACCCAAGCATAATTGTTAAATTACTCGAAAAAGCACATTGATATGTGCTTTTTCTGTTTAAAAAAACAATGATTATTCTTTTTTATCATCAGGAGATTGCCGATTTTTGTCGCTTTCTAAATCAATTCAGAATACAATGGCGACAGAAGATAAAGAGATTATTTTATTAAAAGTTTCAGGACATGATAAAATCGGGGTTACAACTGGTTTAACAGCCGTTTTAGCAGCTTACGATGCCAATATTTTAGATATTGGTCAGGCCGACATTCACGATACGCTTTCTTTAGGTATTTTGTTCGAAATTGAGGCAGGTTCAAGTTCTGCTCCAGTTTTAAAAGATTTGCTTTTTAAGGCATACGAATTGGAAATCAAGGTAAAATTTATTCCAATCTCTATTGAAGATTATGAAAAGTGGGTAAAATCACAATCTAAACAACGATATATCATCAATATTTTGGGCGAAAAATTAGCTGCTTCTCAACTGGCTGCAGTAACCAAAATTATGTCAGATCAAAATCTGAATATTGATTCTATTATACGATTAACAGGAAGAACTTCTATTCTTGAGAAAGAAGAATATCCACGTTCTTGCATTCAATTATCTGTAACGGGTGAAATTGTAAATAAAATTGTCATGACGGCAAATTTTATGGAAATTTCAAGAACCTTAAACGTTGATATTTCGTTTCAGGAAGATAACATTTACAGAAGAAACCGTCGTTTAGTTTGCTTCGATATGGACTCTACATTAATCCAAACGGAAGTTATTGACGAATTGGCAGAATTAAACGGAGTAGGGCCTCAGGTTCGCGCCATTACAGAATCTGCTATGAACGGCGAAATAGATTTTAACGAAAGTTTCAAACAACGTATGGCTTTGCTGGAAGGTTTAAGTGAAGAAGTTTTGCAAAACGTTGCAATCAATTTACCTATTACGCAAGGCGCACATCGTTTAATGAAAGCCTTAAAATATTATGGTTATAAAACCGCAATTCTTTCAGGAGGATTTACCTATTTCGGAAATTATCTGCAAAAAGAATTGGGAATAGATTACGTTCACGCTAACCAATTAGAAATAAAAGACGGTAAATTAACCGGTAAATATCTTGGCGATATCGTAGACGGACAAAAGAAAGCCGAATTATTAAAAGCAATTGCCGAAAAAGAAGGAATTCATATCAATCAAACTATTGCAGTGGGTGACGGAGCAAATGATTTACCAATGCTAAACTTAGCTGGTTTAGGAATCGCTTTCCACGCAAAACCAAAAGTAAAAGAAAGCGCATCAACGTCAATTTCAAGCTTGGGTCTTGATGGTGTTTTATACCTTTTAGGATATCACGACAGGTATATCGATATGATGTAATATTGTGTCACTTGACAAATTATATTTAGCCCAATTTTGTCATTTCGAGGAACGAGAAATCGCACTAGTAACTCGACAAAGATTGGCGCATATACTTTATAGAATTTCTAGTGCGATTTCTCGTTCCTCGAAATGACATAGAAAACGTAATAAAAACAAAACCTCAGTCTTTTTCAATAAAGAGCTGAGGTTTTTTATTTGGGTATATCCCCAGAAAGCGGGTCGGGCTATCCGTTCCACACGAGCGATAGCGAACTGACGAAGTAATCTTTTTGTTTTTAAAGAAAAAACAAAAAGGATTTCCACTGCTATCCCTCATGCGACTTTAGTAGAATTAGTCGTTTTTAATCATGAAATTATCTGACGAAAGTTTTTAAGTCTATTTTTTCTTTTAATTCAGTATAAATTTTTTCTGTGAACGGAGTTTCAATATTCAATTCGATTCCATAATTAATTATAGGACTCGCAAATAATTGTAACTCATTTTGTTCTTTGTTTGAATTTATATCAAGCTGCAACGAAGTTGGTGTCTGTGGCGGAAAAGTTGTTGCTTTTTCAAAAGTCTTCGCTATAATATCCTTATCCAGATTAAAACCCTTTTGGTCGGCTATTACTTTTATTTCTTTCATGATTTCTTCAGCTTCACTTCTTTGCAAAGGGTCTGAACAAACTTGTCCAATAGACGAATTGTACTTAGAAGTTACTAAACCAAAACTGGCAATAAAAATAAATTTTGTCCAGATTTCAGTAAAAGAATTGTCTTTCAGATCAAAATCGATTCCACTTTTAGACAATAAATCAAGTATCCAGTCGATGTTTTCAGTAAAATTTTCAGGATCGCGTCCAATAAAGATTTTTCCGGGCTTTCCTTTGTGTTCAATTATTCCTTTTTCTTTTATGTGAGATGCAACATAAATATAACTTGGTAAAATAGTATTTTTAGGAATTATTTTTCTTATCCTTTCATAAATGTCGGCACCATTCATCATCGGTAATATAATGGTATTTGGACTGATAATTTGAAACATGTCCTTACAGATATTTTCAAGATCATATTCCTTTGTACATAGTAATATTAAATCAGGAGATGAAACGTCTTTTATAGTATCAAGAATAAAATCTGGTTTTGTAACCGAATTAGGATGTTCGTCCGAAAGTAAAATTAATCCGTTATTTTTAACAGTCTCATATGTTTTGTCTCTGGCAACAAAAGTAATTTGATACTGTTTTTTATCTTCGTTGGCCTGATTTATTTTAAAGCCAAAATAGCCTCCAACTCCGCCAAGTCCTACTATTGCGATATGTTTTCTGTTCATTTTTTTATTTTTACAAATATCCGTGGTTACACGTCTAATAATACTTGCCAAATGATAAGAATTTTAGAGTTGAGAGGTTTCTCTTCTAATACGGCTTAATGAAGTATCTGTAATTCCTAAATAAGAAGCTATAATTTTAAGCGGTACATGCTTAAAAATATCAGGCCTTTCTTTTAAAAGCTTTAAATATCTTGTTTCTGCCTTTTGACTTCTCATTTCTATAAGTCTATCGTTAAGATTATGATAATTAATTACAAATAGCAGTCGGCTGAATTCTCTAAATTGTGAAATAGTATGAAAATTGTCCTGAACAGTTTCTAAATTGGTTTCCCAAAAAGAACAATCTGTAATAGTTTGGAAAGTTTCTTTGGTAGGTTGTTTTTTAAAAAAAGAAAGGAAGTCATTTACAAAGCAAGGAGCTGTGAAGATATTTGTAATAATTTCATCATTATCTTCATTAAGAATAAAAGACGCCATATATCCTTTTTCTAAAAAATAAGTTTTAGTACTTATGGTTTCTTTATCCAGCAGAATTGTATTTTTCTCTAACTTAAAAGGAGTAAAATTTTTGGTAATTTCTTGTACAACTTCTTTTTCTATTGGGAATAATGAATGGAAAAAGTTGTTTAAAATTAATTTATCTTCTGGGCTATTCGTCATACTCTAATTCCTTTATGAATTTATTCCTGGATATTTCAGGACAATTGATTTGTACCAATTCATGAAAATTGGTGCAAACTTCATAGTTCTACATTTCCTTCAACTGCTCCAAATAATCTCTTTGATTAGAAAGTCTCGGAATCTTATGCTGTCCGCCCAATTTATCTCTTTCTTTTAGCCAGTCATAAAAAAGATTTTCTCTGGCAACATTAATCACCAAAGGATTTAAAGTCATATTGTTGTAGCGTTTTGCTTCGTAGTCAGAATTTAAAGTCTGTAAAGTTTCGTCCAGAACTTTCTGGAAAAGCCCTACATCGGCAGGTTTTTTCTTGAATTCAATCATCCATTCGTGCGCACCTTTTTCTTTATCCTGCATAAAAATTGGAGCAACGGTATAATCGATAACTTCGGTTTGGGTAACCAGACACGCTTTTGCAATTGCCTGATCGGTATTTTCGACCATTAATTCTTCCCCAAAAACATTAATATGATGCTTGGTTCTTCCTGTAACTCTTATTCTATAAGGATTTAAAGAAGTGAAACGAACAGTATCACCAATTAAATAACGCCATAAACCGGAATTGGTTGTAATTACAATCGCATAGTTTTTATTCAGTTCAACATCTGCCAAACGAACCACTTTTTGATTTGGAGTTCCAAAAGTATCCATTGAAATAAATTCATAGAAAATTCCATAATCCAGCATCAATAATAAATCACTCGAATTATTTAAATCCTGAATGGCAAAAAAGCCTTCAGAAGCATTGTAGATTTCGTAGTATTTAAAATCTTTACTGGGTAATATTTTTTTGTATTGCTCTTTGTAAGGAGAAAAACTTACGCCGCCATGAAAGTAAACTTCAAGATTTGGCCAAAGTTCCAACAAGTTTTGATTGCCGGTGTTTTCTAAAACTTTATTCATTAAAACCAACATCCAGGACGGAACTCCTGCAAAACTGGTCACATTTTCATTCTTAGTTTCATTTATAATAGCAGCAATTTTGGTTTCCCATTCGCTCATTAGCGAAGTTTTACTACTTGGTGTACTGCTAAACTCTGCCCAAATAGGCATATTCTCAATTAAAATAGCCGATAAATCGCCAAAGAAAGTATTGTTGTTCTCGTAAATCTGAGAGCTTCCGCCCAAACGAAGACTTTTTCCTAAGAACAATTCAGAATCTTCATTGTTATTCAAATACAAACAAAGTAAATCTTTACTGCCTTTATAATGACAATCTTCCAGAGCTTCATTACTTACCGGAATAAATTTACTTTTAGCATTTGTTGTACCGCTCGATTTAGCAAACCATTTTATTGGAGTCTCCCAAAAAACACCTTGCTCACCCTGACGCGTGCGTTCAATTAAAGGTTGTAATTCTTCATAGCTCGAAATTGGCACTCTTTCCGTAAAAGTCTGATAGGAGTTTATCGATGCAAAATCGTATTTTTTACCCACAACCGTATATTCTGAAGAAGTCAATAAATTATGCAACAGTTCTTCCTGAACTTCATTCGGATATTTAAGAAAAAGTTCTATTTGGTGTATCCTTTGTTTAAGGACCCAAGAAGCGAAAGAGTTGATAATTGATACGGGCATGAAGATTTTATATTTTAGATTTCGAATTTTGTCCGGGAACAAAACTCATAAATTTAAGATTTGAATATCGACAGACAAATACTAACTTTGTCCTTGTATCAAAAATAGTGTTTTTTTATAAAAAACAGTTCTATTTGTAACAAAGATTCCAAATCTTAACCTGAATTTTCAACAATAAAAACTCTAAAATCTTCAGGTTATTATAAAATATATAATAAGCAATTTAAAAATTAAAACTTTATGCAATATCAGGGAGTACTTACAAAAATGCAGACTGAACTTGGAGACCCAATTCAATACTATTTAGTTTTTGAAGACAGTTTTTTGAGTATGAATCAATTATTGGATAAAGAAATCGAAATTAATTTTGTTGGTTACCAATGTTTAAATTGCAATAAAAAGAAAAAAATATACCGTCAGGGTTTTTGCTACGATTGTTTTTACTCAAGCGCCGCTGTTGGAGACTGGATTATGCGTCCTGAATTAAGTACTGCTCATCTAGGAATTGCCGATCGTGATCTTGAATACGAGCAAAAAGTACAATTGCAACCTCACATTGTCTATTTAGCTATTTCAAGCGAAGTAAAAGTAGGTGTAACACGTAAAACACAAGTGCCAACACGTTGGATCGATCAGGGAGCAGATCAGGCGATTTCTATTGTTGAGGTTCCAAACCGATATTTGGCAGGAATTACGGAGGTTGCTTTAAAAGATCATTTTACAGATAAAACAAACTGGCGTAAAATGCTGCAAAATACTAGTACGGATTTTGATTTAATTGCCGAAAAAGCAAAAGTAGAAAGCTTGATACCTGCAGAAGTAAAAGAATATTTTTACAGTCAGAAAAATGACGTTTACGAATTAAAATATCCTGTTTTAAGTTATCCTGCTAAAATTTCGAGTTTAAATCTGGATAAAACACCTTCTTTTTCTGGAAAATTAAAAGGAATTAAAGGCCAATATTTAATCTTCGAAAATGGTACTGTTTTTAATGTTCGTGGCTCGGAAGGTTACGTTGTGGTTATAAATGTCTAAACTGTATTTTAGTTTTAGCTTTTTTGTAATTACTTGATAATTTGTATGTTATAAATAATTTGATTAATTTTATTACGTAAGTAAATTGCATTTGTATGCAAATGATGAAACATTTGATTACAATTTTGTAATAATTACTTATTGAAATATTTTAGTTTTAAAAAACGGTATTAACTAGTTTAGTTCCAGTTCTTTTAGAACGGTTTTTCTCTTAAATAAAAGGAAAAATTTTAATCTGTAAATTATTTATAAGATGAATGTTTCAAGTAAAATTAATTCCTTTAGAAGAGCAGTAATGAACTTACTGACGAGGAATATTGGTAAGTCAAAAGTCGATCAGAATATTGTTTTGCTCAATAAATCAGAAATCAAAAGAGTATTGGTTTGCAGACCAAACGGAAGATTAGGAAATCTTTTACTGATAACTCCTTTGCTCCAGGAAATAACTTCAACGTTTCCAAATTGTAAAATTGATTTGTTTGTTAAGGGAACATTAGCGCCCATTATTTTTGAGAACTATGAGAATGTCGATAAAATTATAGATCTGCCTAAAAAGCCTTTTAAAAGCTTACTTGAATATATTAAAGTATGGTTTGTAATCAAAAATGGAAAGTATGATCTTGCCATAAATGTCGATCAGAATTCTTCCTCAGGAAGATTGGCAGTAAAAGTAGCCAATGCTAAATACAAATTTTTTGGTGATTTTCCTGACGGCCAAATGGATCTTAAAGCAGATTATGAGCATATTGCAAAATATCCCGTTTACAACTTCCGAAATTATCTTACGACATTAGGAATAGAAAAAAGTAACCGAATAATTGCTCCGGTAGATCTTAAATTAAATTCGGCAGAATTAACAGGGGGCAAAATAGCACTTGACCAACTGGTTCCTAATTCTAAAAAGACAATTTGCATTTTTACCTACGCTACGGGAGCAAAATGTCTTGAAGAAAATTGGTGGGAAGTTTTCTATAAAGATCTCAAAAGAAAATACAAAGACTACAATATTATAGAGATTTTACCTGTCGAAAATGTTTCTCAGATTGGTTTTGAGGCTCCATCATTTTACAGTAAAAACATTAGGGAAATTGCTGCGTTAATAGCAAATACAGAATTGTTTATTGGTGCCGATAGCGGGATAATGCATTTAGCAAGTTCTTCTCAGACTCCAACAGCCGGATTGTTTTCGGTTTCTAATTTAAAAAAATACGAACCTTACGATAATAGTAGTATAGGAATAGATATTTATAACTATTCTAAAAATGATTATTTTAAAGTCTTTAATAGTATTTTAAATAACGGCAGGCTCCATATTTATTCCAAAGCAGTATAAAAAAAATGGTCAATCTACTCGATTGACCATTTTTTGTTTAGATTTATTTCTTTTTAAATAATCCGTTTAATAAATCACTTGCTTTTTTAGTGACTTCCTGAGTTTTTTGTTCCTTCTCCGTTTTTGCAGCCTGAGTAGTATCTTTCGCTTTAGTGTTTTTGTTGATTAAATCATTTAAAGCCGAAGTTCCTTTTTGCGTTAGTTTTTCCTTTTGCTGATTCGCAACCTGAGAAGCTAAACTGCTAACAGCACTTTTCATATCAGTACTGATTTTTGGACTAGAAAAGTTACCTGTAATCATTGCATTAATTGGAATGTTTTCCAATTTAGCAGCATCGGCAGGAGACAATTTTGATATAAATGTATTTGCTTCACTTCCTAAATATTTAGCAGGAACATCTAATTTTAAGTTGTAATTCATCGTTTGATCAAAACCGTGAGTTCCGCCAACCGTAACTTTAATATCCTGATATTTGATGTCAAATGGTTTTACGTTTACTTTTCCATTCTCAAAAGTTAAAGCCGCTTTAATATCATTCAAATTCACCTTATTCATATCGATAAATTTAATGTTTGAGCCTAAAGCATTTAATAAAGTGGAATTTTTAGCATTTACAGTAGACGAAAGCAATTGTCCTAATAAATCTCCTGAAATCGAACTTAAATCCGGAGTTAATTCTTTAGCATCTAATTTTCCGTTTAATTTAATGGTCGAGTTTAATTTACCATTGATGATTCCGGCAATAGGGGCAATCTTTTTCATCATGTCCAATTGCGTGAATGTTTGTGCAATATCAACCTGATTAAAACCTAAATTCATGTCAAACGTTGGTACTTTTTCTTTAGTAGAAACAGCTCCGGTCAAACCAATTGTTCCACCAAAAATAGAAGTTTTAAAGTTTTCTAAAAGTGCTTTTTCATCTTTAACAATCAATCTTCCCGATACATCTTTCAGTTTTAAATTGTCGTATAAAACGGTTGTTGCTTTAGCATTTATTGTACAGTTTAGAAAAGCAGGAATTTTCATTGCCTCAGCTGGTTTTGCAGCCGTTTTTGTTTCTTCTTTTGCAGGTTCTCCGGCCGTCATAAAATCATCAACTGCAAGCTGATTGGAGCTCATATTGAAATTACCTCTTAATTCTTGTTTTTTGAACATGAATCCGTAGAAGTTTTCTAAAACTCCATTAATTGCAAGATCACTTTTTCCGGTAGTAGCATTAAATTGTTTTAAGTTAATTTTACTCGGATTAAATTCTACCAACGCTGTGCTGATATTCATAGATTTGTTATTCTCATCAGTGTATTTAAACCCTGATAAACTCATAGTTCCGGCATTTTTGATGTTTTGATATTGACTTTTTTCAACAGAAGCCATATCAAAATTAGTTGTAACATCAGCTTTCAAAATACCCGCAAGAGGTTTATCCATTTTAATTGGATATGCTTTTGAAAGATTAGCCAGGTTGATTGTTCCTTTTAAAGCAGCATCTACAATAGGATTTACGGTAATATTTTTGATATTCGCTTTAGCGTTAAAAACATCCTGATCAATTCTAAAAGAAAGTTTATCTAAATTGACGTAGGTATCATTTAGAATTCCTGTTTCGTTGATGATCTTAGTATCAATTACAATATTCTGAACCGATTTTGGTAAGTTAGGATATTGAAAAGAAGCATTGTTGGATGCAATCGCGATATTGAATTTAGGAACCGTAGTATCCGTCAATTCTCCTTTTGCAAAACCAGCAACAGTAAAATCGCCTGTAGTTTTTACACCATCTAAACTTGAGGCATAAGCAGATGGAATTAAACCTAAGAAGTTGGTAAAGGAAGAAGTTGGCGTTTTAAACTTTAAATCATAAACCTGAGCCTTTTCTTTCATTTGAATAAAACCATCAAATTCTAAAGGCAATTGGTTGATTAAAGCTTTGTTCTCCTTAAAAGTATATTTACTTTGGTTTAAATCAATTCCTAATACAGCATCTAAAGTCAGTTTTACATTTTTCATGTAATTGATTTTGTCCATATCTAACGATACTTTTGCTGTAGATTTTGTAGTTAGATCTAATTTTGAATTGGTAAAATCTCCAGTTCCTTCATGGTTTAAACTATCAATTACCATTTTAATTTTAGAACCCTGATCAATATATCTAAATGTAAAATTCTCGATTTTATAATTCTGAATTTTTAAAGAAAGCGGTTTGCTGTTATCGTCTTTCGGAGTGTCCTTCTTGTCTTTTAAGGCAATGTCAAAGTTTCCGACACCATCTTTATTAAAAATGATATTGATTAAACCATTTTCAGAAGTAATTCCCTGAATGCTTAAAGGTTCTTCTTTTCCTTTAAAAAGTTCTTTAACGCTCATTTTTAAATTTAATTCACCCAATGAAACTAGTGTGTCGCCTTCAAAAGGAGCTTTGTTTATAATAACAAGTTTTTCGATTCCAACAGTAGCATTCGGAAAGTTTTTAAACAAACTTAAATCAGCATCGGCAAAGCTTACTTTTGCATCAACACTTTCGTTGATCGCATCTGCAATTTTAGCTTTTATCTGATCTTTGAAAAAGTAGGGAATGGCAAATAGTGCGGCCACAAAAACCACGAGCACAATGGCGGTTATTTTTAAAATTTTCTTTAACATATTTATAGATTTGAGGGTTTACTTAAAAATCAAGTTATGCAAAAATAGTTTTTTTTGCCGCAGTTTGGAGATAAAGTTTTCTTAAAAATGTAAGAATTGTATTATTGTTAAATGAAAAAAAATCCGCTTGAAAATTTTCAAACGGATTTATGATTTTGTTATTGTGTTTATTTTTTAATAAAGGAAACAATCTTATTTACCATTGTCTCAGAAATTGGGAGAGTTTCATTGGTGTAACTTTCCATATTAGCTTTGTTATCTCCGTCAATAATCTTCATGATGTGATTCATTTTATCAATGATTACTAATTCAGAATTTTTATTTGCCTGAGCTAAATTTTCAGCATCCTTAATTGTTACTTGTAAATCATTACTTCCTTGTATAATTAGGACCGGGACAGTCAATTTTTTTATTTCTGCTTTAGGATCGTATTTAAACCATGAAATCAAATAAGGTTGAATACTTGGTCTGAAAAGCGAATTAAGAAGCGGATCAACTTTATTTACTTTATTTCCACCTTTAAGACTGTCTATAATAGGGAAAGTCATTTCCTCAACCTGTTTATTGGACTTTGATGAAATTTGAGATTTTATTAATTGATCTGCAGATTCACCAGCTCCTGCGATAGAAACAAACTTATTTGCTTTGGCACCTGCAATCATTCCAATTAAGGATCCTTCACTGTGTCCGATAATAGTTAATTGCGAAAAACGCTTATCCTGTTTTAGAAAATTAATCCAGCTTTTGGCATCCTCAGTATAATTTTCAAAAACCAGACTAGATTCTGTTATGGCAGACGCTTTACTCTCGCCAATTCCTCTTTTGTCGTATCGTAATGATGCAATTCCGTTTTTTGCTAAAGCTTCAGCCAGCATTTTTAAGGAATTGTTTTTCATCATCGGATTATTTCCGTTTCTATCTGTTGGGCCAGAGCCTGCAATTAGTAAAGCAACCGGACATTTTTTTACATTATCAGGAACGGTAAGTGTGCCATAAAGCTGATCAACATTGATTTTTAAAGTAACATTGGTTTCTTTAAAAGTATCTTGTGTATTGGTTTGTGCATTTACAATAGAGAAAAACAGAACACTTGCAAACAAAAATAAATTTTTCATTTTTTGAGATTCAATTATTTAATGTTTATTCCAAATGGCATCATGGCCTGAACACCTTTTTGTTTTTGAAGTTTTTTAACCTGCTCAATAAGCATATAGTTCTCTTCTCCGATTTCTTCTTTTATAAAAGCTTCTTTAGATTGTGCAAAAGGCATTTTTGACAAAAGATCTCCAAAAGTTTTCTCATACTCAGGATAATTTTGCGTACTGTATGTTTTTATTTTAGCAATTTTAGCAGCTTCAGCAATAGCATCATTTAATCCGCCTATTTTATCTACTAATCCAATCTTTACAGCTTCAGAACCCGACCATACTCTTCCTTGTGCAATGGCATCAACTTGTGCGAAAGTCATTTTACGGCCTTGCGCAACATGAGTTACAAAAGTGTTGTAAATATGTTCAACACCTTCTAAAGTAAATGCTTTGAATTTTTCATCAACTGGAACAAACGGACTGTAATTTGCTGAGTTTTCGTGTGTTTTTACTTGTTCTGTATTAATCCCTAATTTAGTAGCCAACGGACTAAAATTTGGCAATATTCCGAAAACGCCTATAGAACCTGTAATGGTATTGCTTTCAGCAAAAATCTTATTAGCATTACAAGCAATATAATAACCTCCGGAAGCAGCATAGTTACCCATAGAAACTACGACAGGTTTTACTTTTTTAGTTATTTCGATTTCCCTCCAGATCAAATCTGATGTTAAAGCACTTCCACCAGGACTGTCAATTCTCAATACAATTGCTTTTACATCCTCGTCTTTTCTGGCCTCCTGAAGTGCACGTCGCATAGAACCTTCGCCAATAACGGTAACATCTCCTTCGCCACCTTCTATTTCGCCTTGAGCGTAAATAATTGCAATTTGATCATCCGCTGTATTAGCAAGGGCAGTAGTAATGTTGTTTTGTGTATAATCTGAAATTGAAATTTTGTTGTAATCATCATCTCCGGTAACTTTCAACGCTTTTTTAATGGCATCGTGATATACATCTTCATAAGCGATAATATCTACTAAACCGTTGGCTTTTGCCATTTCGGGAGTTCTGGCTAATAAACCGTTTGCAATTTCATTAAGTTTTGGAAGCGGAATATTTCTGCTTTTAGAAATGTCAGCAGAAACCGTTGTCCATATTGAGTTTAGCAATGCTGTAACTTGTTCTCTGTTGGCATCACTCATTTTATTTTCTAAAAACGGTTCAACAGCACTTTTGTATTTTCCGTGACGAATCACTTCCATATGAATACCCGATTTGTCCTGAAAATCTTTAAAAAACATTACTTCAGACGAAAGTCCTTTAAAATCTAAATCACCCGCAGGATTCAAATAAACCGTATTGGCTACAGAATTTAGATAATACTCTTTTTGTGAATACGTATTGGCGTAAGCCCAAACAAATTTTCCTGATTTTTTAAAGCTTTCAAGTGCATTTCTTAAATCTTTATATTGAGCAAGTCCTAAAGAAGATTCATCATTTAAAATAGAAATTCCTTTGATGTTATCATCTGTTTTTGCCGCTTCGATTGCATTGATTACATCTGTTAATCCAATTCCTTTTTGTTCAGAAAAAACAGTAACCCATGGATCTTTATATTTACCTGCATAATCATTTTTGATTTCTTTCAGATTCAGTTCAATAACCGAATCTTTTTTGGCTGATACACTTTCCTCACCTCCAAAAATGGCTCCCAAAAGAATTATTCCAAAGAAAAACAGCATTATAAATACAAAAATACCAATCACTGTGGCAATTACATTTCCTAAAAACTTCATACGTATATTTTTTTAATAAGTAGTATTAACAGATAAAATGTTACAATTTTTAACACATAATTTTAAGATCAATTCTATGTGTTGTTTCACAAATATATTGGTTAATTCTAAAATAGTTTTAGTTAATTTGCATTTAATTATGAAGTCACAGCATCAAGTCGTTTTATCTATCGGGAGTAATCAGGGAAACAGGTTAGCAAATATCGAAAGTTGTATTGCATTAATACATCAGGAAGTAGGCACAGTAATCAGGGTTTCAAGACTATATGAAACACCTGCGTGGGGGTTTGAAAGTGATGCTTTTTATAATTGCGCACTGCTTTTGCACAGTACTTCATCGGCACAAAAAATACTGAATCAGGTTTTAAAAGTTGAAAAACAATTAGGTAGAATCAGACTTAATCAGGAAGGGTATCAATCCCGACTAATTGATGTTGATTTAATTGCTTTTGATAGTGAAATTATTGATTCAGAAAAACTTCAGATTCCGCACCCTTTAATGCAAAACAGGAATTTTGTTTTATTACCCATGCAGGATTTAAAACTGGATTGGGAACATCCGATTCTACAAAAAACGGTTTCAGAATTAATTGCGATTACTCCGGATGAAAGTGTTTGTACTGTTGTTCAGAATTTAAAGAATCCTTTGAAGGAAATTGCACTGGAGAAATTTAATTATATTGCTTTTGAAGGAAATATTGGAGCAGGAAAAACTACTTTAGTGCATAAAATTGCAGAAGATTTTAATGCTAAAACAGTTTTGGAAGGTTTTGCAGATAATCCATTTTTACCTAAGTTTTATAAAGACCAGAATCGTTATGCTTTTCCTCTCGAAATGTCTTTTTTGGCAGATCGTTATCAGCAATTATCAGATGATTTAAAGCAATTTGATTTGTTTAAAGATTTTATTGTTGCGGATTATCATATTTTTAAATCTTTGATTTTTTCGAAAATAACACTTGGTGAAGATGAATATCGTTTGTACCGAAATTTATTCGATATCATTTATAAAGAAATGCCAAAGCCTGATTTGTATATTTATCTGTATCAAAATACAGAACGTTTGCTTCAGAACATTAAAAAACGAGGTAGAAGCTACGAGCAAAATATAGAGGCAGGTTATCTCGATAAAATCAATAATGGTTATCTGGATTATATTAAATCTCAAACTGACCTGAATGTTTTAATAATAGACGTTTCGAATCGTGATTTTGTGAAAAAACACGAAGACTATCTTTATATATTAAGTGAAATTAAGAAGAAAATAGTTTCTTAGGGCTATAATATTCCAAGCTGTTTTCTCAGTTTTACGGATAATTTTTCATGAACAAGTCGATAAGACTGCTCAATGTATTTTTCCCATTCTGATTTTTTCATTCTTGAGATATCATCAATTAAAACCCATTTGTATTTTGCGACATAAGGAGCGGGTTTAAAGCCGGTTTTGTTGCTTATTTCTTCAAATTCTTCGTCCAAAACTTTAAAAGAAGCCGAAGTTGGATTTTGATCAAGACCAACAACGCAAAACATTTTTGATCCTACTGAAAACACAAGATCATGTTCCCATTTTATATCTTCAGTTACTCCAATGAGTTTGTGGCAGATTTCGCGAATTATTTCAATATTCATTGTTTATCTTTTTAATGAAAAATGACCTCTTAAAACAGGTTGAGTGTTGTCAATTTTTAAAGCATACCAATAATCTGAGGCTGGCAATTGCGCTTTATTGAAAGTACCATCCCAACTCATTTTTGCAGCATTTAGTTCTACTACTAATTTTCCGTATCGATCAAAAATTGTGACTTGTGCCTGTGGGTAATTTTCCATTCCGGTTACTTCCCAAACATCATTGAATGTATCATTGTTTGGTGTAAAAAATGCAGGAAAAACCAAAACAACAAAGTTTTTGGCAACTGCACCACAGTTCGTTTTTTCTTTTACATAAGCTGTTTGTAAGCCTCCGGGAACATCATAAAAGATATTAGAATCCTGAAAATGTACACCATCAACAGAATATTCAAAATAATTCTGTTCTTTTTTAAGATAAATAATAACCCTTGTGCCGTTTACGTCAATACGATCAATCTGTGGAGTTTCATGTTCTTCGACTATAATTGTTTTTGTGCTTGAACAATCTTCTGATGGATTTTTTACTTCTACGGTATAAGTTCCTCCGGTATTTACTTTTATTGTTTGAGTAGTCTCGTTTGTTGACCATTTGTATTCCATTCCTGAAACTCCTGCGTCTAAGGTTATAGTTTGAGATTGACATAATGGTAATGTTTCATCAATAACAGCAGGCGGAGTGTATATTCTAATATTAACCGGAATTCGATTTGGATTGATACAACCTTGATTAGAGGCTTGAGCGTAGTAGGTTGTGTTTTCAGAAATTGTTGGCGTTACAAAACTAGTACCTCTAAAAAGACTTGTTTGGTCAGAAGCAGTTTTATACCAATTAATTTCCCCAATATTTGAACTTGCTTTAAGAGTTAAAGAACCTGGTCCGCAGTTGGTATATTCGGTTTTTTCTGGTACGGGCGTAGATGGAGTAGTGTTTACAGTGGCAACAACCTGTTTCCTGTTTGATTCACAACCGGCATCAACATAATAGGTTGTGGTAGTACTTAATATTGGGGTTGTAAAAGAGTTTCCTATAGTTATTAAATTTCCTCCAACTGCGGCATCATACCAACGGATTATTGCTCCTGCTGTCGCAGCTGCTGAAAATGTAAAAGTTCCCGAGTCGCAAACCGCTACTGGATTTGCAGAAGGAGTGGCTACTGGAATTGTAATTTTTGTACTTGCAGCAATTTGCAAAGGCTGTTCTCCGGCAGAGCCCCCATATTCAACAACAAAACCTTTTGGCTGATATGGATCATTGGTTGTTAATGATCCAGTGTTTGACAAATCATTCCACGAACCTCTTATTCCTATTCCAGGTTGTGTAATGTGAGCATAGTCTTCATCGCCTTGTTGATTGGGTTCACCGGTATTCCAGAATGTATAATTCATTATAGTTCCGGCTTCAGGCCCTGTTACCCATTTCCAAACGCCTTCGGTTTCGGCATCGCTTCCTCCAATCCAGCCTGTTCCCGAAGCTTGTTCGCCAATTAATTTGGCTTCATCAGCAGATAATATCGTAGCTAAATAACCTTTAAGTCCGTAATAAGTTCTCGCCTCGGCTGCAGCTTTTGCGGAAGTCCAGGTAATACCAATATTTGGAATAAATTGATAATAATGTTGTGTAGAAGGTAAATAATTGGCCTGACCAATTGTTATCGAAAATGTCTTTGTGCCTGAAGCAGTTGGTGATGGATTAGTAAAAACGACATCTTTAACGGCTTTAATTAAATCTGAATAGGGAACTTGAGCACCAGCTACAGGATTTGAAAATGTCAATTTCCCTTCTGTAGGATCCCATTTTATAACAATACCCGGATGAGATGGTATATTGGTTAATTCCAGTTTATCAAGTCCATTTGAATATCCGGACGATATTTGAATATAGAGTGCTTCGGTTCCTGTTTCGGTTAAGTCGTGTTCGATGTCAAAAGTTTCAACTATTTTTATTGCTGTGCCAGTACAATAGAATTGATCACCTGTAGCTTTTATTTTGGGTGGCGGAACATCAAATAATAGTTTATTGTTTTTCCTTTTATTTAGTTTAAGGGTGTCGTTTTTTGTTTCAAAACAACTATTTTTAAAAGATTTAATCTTTTCATTTGCAATAGATTGATTGAAATGTAAAACAAAAAGAAATACGACTGTTTTTAAGAAAAGGAAATTTTTCATTTTATAAAAGTATCGATTTTATAAGAATAAAAAAATATATTTCGATTTCTAACATTTAAAGAGAAAACCCAATGTAAAATAACATTTTTGCATTGGGTAAAATGTATTTTAAACAGCGTTAGGCCAGTTTAATTTCTGAAATAAATCCCAAACTACAATTCCGGCACTAACAGCAATATTAAGGGAATGTTTGGTTCCAAGCTGTGGAATTTCTATACAGCCATCACATATTGCAACAGCTTCCTGAGCTACACCAAAAACTTCATTTCCAAAAACCAATGCATATTTTTGATTTTTTTCAACTTTAAAATCCTGAAGAAAAACAGCACTCTCAACTTGTTCAATTGCCATTGTCAGGACATTGTCTTTTTTTAAATTTTGAATAACCTCCAAAACATTTTCATGATGTTCCCAGGCTACAGTTTCAGTTGCACCAAGAGCAGTTTTATGAATTTCTTTATTCGGCGGAGTAGCCGTAATACCACACAGAATGATTTTTTCAATTAGAAAAGCATCAGCAGTTCTAAAAACAGATCCGATATTATGCAAACTGCGAATATCGTCTAATACTAATATTAAAGGTGTTTTATCTGATTTTTTAAAATCTTCAATTGATTTGCGATCCAGCTCGCTGTTTTCAAGTTTTCTCATTGGTGTTGTATTCAGAGCATAAAAAAAGCTTCCAAAGATAAGGAAGCTTTTTCGATTATTTTATTTTGTTTTCAGATTAACTTTTTACAGGATCTGGTAAAACAGTACCTTTAATAGTAAGTACTTTTGTTGGTTGTCCTTCAGCATTAGAAGTTACAGTTACAGTTTTAGTAAAAGCACCAACTCTGTCAGTAGCATATTTTACACCAATAATACCTTTTGCACCTGGAGCGATTGGCTCTTTTGGTGTAGTTGGTACAGTACAACCACAAGATCCTTGTGTGTTTGTAATGATTAATGGTTTAGTTCCGTTGTTTACAAAAACAAACTCACGTTTACCATCAGCATTATGAGCGATAGTTCCGTAGTCAATAGTTTCAGTTTCAAAAGCCATTCCAGCTCCTTCAATTTTAGCAACTTTAGTAGCTTTTGCTTTTTTAGTGCTTTGTGCATTTGCAGCTGTAATTCCAACTACAGCTAGCATAACAAATAAAATTATTTTTTTCATTTTAGGGTCTTTGTTTTTAATTATAAACAAATCTATGTAAAAATCTTAAATGTGCGCTTAAAAATATCTTAAAAATATTTTAATTTTTGAAGCTTTTTATATTCTTTCAAAAAAGCATAAATTCGCTGTCTTAATTTTTCATTTAAAAATATAATAATTTGGCAGCTAAAGAAAAAGTGGTGAAAGAAACACCTTTAATGAAACAGTACAACGAAATCAAGAGTAAATATCCTGATGCATGTCTGCTTTTCAGAGTAGGAGATTTTTATGAAACCTTTGGAGAAGACGCCATTAGAGCTTCTAAAATTCTTGGAATTACATTAACTAAAAGAGGTGCAGGATCTGAAACTGAAACTGCTTTGGCCGGTTTTCCGCATCACTCGGTTAATACTTATTTGCCAAAATTAGTAAAAGCAGGACTTCGTGTTGCAATTTGTGATCAGCTTGAAGATCCTAAAATGACAAAAACAATCGTTAAAAGAGGAGTAACAGAGCTTGTAACGCCGGGAGTTTCTTTAAATGATGAGGTTTTACAGTCAAAATCGAATAACTTTTTAGCATCAGTTTATTTTGCTAATAAAAATATTGGGGTATCCTTTCTGGATGTTTCAACAGGGGAATTTTTGACAGCACAGGGAAATGCTGAATATATTGACAAGCTTTTGCAGAATTTTAATCCAAGCGAAGTTTTGGTTCCTAAGAATAATAAAAATGATTTTAAAAGTGCTTTTGGAGAAGATTTTCATAGTTTCTACCTGGAAGACTGGATTTATAAAGAAGATTATGCTTTAGAAACCCTGACAAAACATTTTCAAACCACTTCATTAAAAGGTTTTGGTGTCGAAGAGTTAAAAGAGGGAATTATTGCATCGGGTGCGATTCTGTATTATTTATCTGAGACACAACATAACCGTGTACAGCATATTACGGCAATTCAGCGTATAGCAGAAGATGCTTATGTGTGGATGGATCGTTTTACAATCAGAAACTTAGAATTATATCATAGTTATAATCCAAATGCGGTTACACTTCTGGATGTTATCGATAAAACGCTTTCTCCAATGGGAGGCCGTTTGTTAAAACGTTGGTTGGCATTGCCATTAAAAGATGGCAATAAAGTAAAAAGCCGACATGAAGTAGTAGATTACTTAAAATCGAATCCTGAAATTCTGCATAATATTCAATATCAGATAAAGCAGATTTCAGATTTAGAGCGTTTAATTTCTAAAATTGCAGCTGGAAAAGTATCACCAAGAGAGATTGTTTATTTAAAAGAATCTTTAGATGCTATAATTCCAATTAAAACCTTGGCGCTTGAAAGTCCGCAGGAAGCAGTAAAAGTTATTGGAGATAGTTTGCACGCCTGTGATCTATTAAGAGAAAAAATCAAAATAACTTTAAATCAGGATGCGCCGGTGGCAATTGCAAAAGGAAATGCGATTGCAAAAGGAATTAGTGAAGAACTGGATGAGTTACGTGCGATTTCGACTTCCGGAAAAGAATATTTAGAAGGAATCGAAAAAAGAGAATCGGAGCGAACAGGAATTTCTTCTCTAAAAATTTCTTTTAATAATGTTTTTGGATATTATATCGAAGTTAGAAATACACATAAAGATAAGGTTCCGACAGAATGGATTCGTAAACAAACTTTGGTAAATGCAGAACGATATATTACTGAGGAATTAAAAGAATACGAAACTAAAATCTTAGGGGCAGAAGAGCGAATTTATAAAATTGAAACAGATCTTTTTGAGCAGTTGGTTGCCTGGATCGCAACATATATAAAGCCAGTTCAAATGAATGCAAATCTGGTGGCGCAATTAGATTGTTTGTGTTCATTTACGCAATTGGCTATTGAGAATAAATACGTGCGTCCTGAAATTGATGAAACGTTTGAATTAGAAATTAAAAATGGAAGACATCCTGTAATTGAAAAACAATTACCGGTAGGAACACCATATATCGCCAATGATGTTTTTCTTGATAGAGAGACTCAGCAGATTATCATGATTACCGGGCCTAACATGTCGGGTAAGTCTGCTATTTTAAGACAAACGGCGCTGATTGTCCTTTTGGCTCAAATGGGAAGTTTTGTTCCTGCTGATAGTGTTAGAATGGGAATTGTGGATAAAATCTTTACCAGAGTTGGAGCTTCGGATAATATTTCCATGGGAGAATCTACTTTTATGGTTGAGATGAATGAGACCGCTTCTATTTTGAATAATATTTCAGACAGAAGTTTGGTATTGCTGGATGAAATTGGAAGAGGAACAAGTACGTATGATGGAATCTCTATTGCTTGGGCTATTGCTGAATTCCTGCACGAACATCCAGGAAGAGCAAAAACGCTTTTTGCAACGCATTATCATGAATTAAATGAAATGACAGAATCGTTGCCTAGAATTCAAAACTACAATGTTGCTGTAAAGGAATTGAAAGATACAGTGTTGTTTGTTAGGAAGCTGGTAAAAGGAGGAAGTGCGCATAGTTTCGGAATTCATGTAGCTAAAATGGCTGGAATGCCTCAGCTTGTTATTTCAAAAGCACAGAAGCTTTTAAAGAAATTAGAAAAGAATCATTCAAGTGATGCATTAAATGGAATTAAAGCAGCAAATGATGAAATGCAAATGAGTTTCTTTAATTTGGATGATCCTTTGCTTGAAGAAATAAAAGAAGAAATTTTAAGTCTGGACATTAATGCAATTACTCCGGTAGAAGCACTAATGAAACTGAATGAGATTAAAAGAATGCTGGTCAAAAAATAATAATAAAAATTTTCAAGTTTAAAGTTTAGGTTATCAGAAAGTTATAAAATAAGTGAAATATTTTTTTAAAAAACGCTTGTGTAATTGAATAAATGTCCTAAATTTGCACTCGCAATACGAAACAAATCAAGTGTTGTGAGTTCTTAAAAAGATTTGAAATGCGAAAATAGCTCAGTTGGTAGAGCGCGACCTTGCCAAGGTCGAGGTCGCGGGTTCGAGCCCCGTTTTTCGCTCAAAACCATATAATGCTCGGATGGTGAAATTGGTAGACACGCTGGACTTAAAATCCAGTGAACAGCAATGTTCGTGCGGGTTCAAGTCCCGCTCTGAGTACTAAAGCCTCTTCTTTTGAAGAGGCTTTTTTTATGGTGTAAACTTTCATTTCAAAATAAATTGCGAAGTAATTTATTTTGAAGAATCTAAGAATCTAAGAATCTAAGAATCTAAGAATCTAAGAATCTAAGAATCTAAGAATCTAAGAATCTAAGAATCTAAGAATCTAAGAATCTAAGAATCTAAGAATCTAAGAATCTAAGAATCTAAGAATCTAAGAATCTAAGAATCTAAGAATCTAAGAATCTAAGAATCTAAGAATCTAAGAATCTAAGAATCTAAGAATCTAAGAATCTAAGAATCTAAGAATCTAAGAATCTAAGAATCTAAGAATCTAAGAATCTGCGGAAATCTAAAATCAACAATCTAAAATCTAAAATTATAAATGGGTGCATTCGTTATTAGCAGGCGATTTAACGATGAATATAAATTTGTTTTCACTTCCCGAAAAGGAAAAGTGATTTTTACGAGTTTGAGTTATGAATTGAAGTTTGAAGGGGAGGAGGATATTGAAAAGTTTAAAGCGAATATAGATCAGGCTAAATTTTTGAAATTTAAAGGCTCTGGCGGGAAGTATTTTTTTAAATTGATGTTGGGGGAGGTTCATTTTGCAACAAGTCGAAAATACACTACAGAATTGCTTTTGCAAAAGGGGATTAAAGAAATTGTGAATTATGCGGCAAAGTCTGAGATCTTGGATTTTTCGTCAAATGAATCAATTTTTGAAGATGAAGAAGAAATGGCTGAGGATGAAATGGATTAATCTGAGGTTGGTTATATAAAAAAAAGCGTTTACTTTTTGTAAACGCTTTTTTTTATGAGTTATGTTCGGATTTAAAATTTTGAACATAAAAAAAACCATCACGATGGATGGTTTTAAAATCTTTAGAATTTAGGTTCTAATTATTTTTTTACTTCTTTAGCAGCTTCTTCTACTTTAGTAGCAGCAGAATCAACTTTTGCAGCAGCAGAGTCAACAGTTGTAGCAGCAGAATCAACTACAGCAGCAGCAGAATCAACAGCAACAGCAGTAGAATCTACAGCAGTTTCAGCTGCAGCGTCAGCTTTTTTACAAGATACAACAGTTAAAACAGCAACAACAGCTAAACTTAAAAATACTTTTTTCATCTTACTTTATTATAAAAGGTTAATTATTAATTCGTGGCAAAGATATAAATTTTTTAATATGTAAAATATTTTTTTATTTTTTTTTTAAAATATTTTCATCGCTCACGATTATCTTAGTTATCAAATAATATGCCAAAACGACAAAAAATGTTTGTATTGTTGTATTTTTTGCAGAAATTATTAGTTGTTGAATATTCTGCAAAAGAAATGACTATTTATAGGGTGCGCTTTGCACTTTATTTTGATTTTGGCTGAGTATTCTATAAACGCTAAAAATAAAATAAGTTCTAGTCTTAAGTGTTTTTTAACTGTCTGGAGGTTAAAACTAGCTTTTTGAAATTTTAAATCGTTTCAGAGACCATTTTCAAGATGATATTTGTAGCTCCTGTATTGTTCTGAATGAAAGATTTACAGATTTCGCTCTTTTCGTTGAGAAAATTTTGATCATGTATTAATAGGTCTAGATTTTCTTTTAATTCTTCTTTATTAGAGATTGAAATACATCCGCCAAGTTTAACTAGTTCAATAGCTTCTGCAAAATGCGAATAGTTGGGGCCAATTATAATTGGTAATCCAAATGTTGCTGGTTCTAATATATTATGAACGCCCGGATTTCCAAAACCACCTCCTACGTAGGCGATTGTTCCGTAGCTATAGATTTTGGTTAATAAACCAACGGTATCAATAATAAAAACACTATAATCTGATAGGTTACCAGCGTTGCTCTTATCTGAAAAGAGTACAGCAGGTTTTGTGAGTTGTGCTTTTAAATTTGAAATCTGATCTTGTTTTATATTATGTGGTGCAATAATAAGCTTTACATTTTCTGAAGTCTGATTAATGTATTCTATTAATAAGGTTTCATCTTTTGGCCACGAGCTGCCTATTACAATAGTAGGTTTGTTATTTTTGAAACTTTCGATAAAATCAAGTGAGTTGTCTCTTTCTAAAATGGCATTAACGCGGTCAAAACGGGTATCTCCGGAAACAACTACATTCTGAAATCCTATAGATTCAATTTTATCTTTTGATTTTTCATTCTGAACAAAAAAATAAGAAAATGCTTTTAAGGCTTTTCGGTAGAAACCTCCATACCATTTAAAGAACATTTGGTTGTCTCTGAAAATCCCTGAAATTAAATAAGTAGGGATTTTCTTTGTTTCTAATTCCTTTAAATAGTTTAACCAAAATTCGTATTTAATAAAGAATGCTAATTCAGGGTGAACTAGTGCTATAAATTTTGTTGCATTTGCTTTAGTGTCCAACGGAAGGTAAAGTGTAACATCTGCAACTGTGTTATTTTTACGCACTTCGTATCCAGAAGGGGAAAAAAAGGTTACAATGATTTTATGGGATGGGTATTTTTCTTTTATTTTTTCTATAACAGGAAGTCCTTGTTCGTATTCTCCAAGTGATGCCGAATGAAACCAGATCGTCTTGTCTGAAGGTTTGATTTTTTCTTCCAGAATGGTGAAAACATTTTTGCGGCCATCAACAAAAAGTTTAATTTTCGGACTAAAAAGAGCTACAATTTTCAGAAAAAACCCCGCAATAGAAATAACTAAATTATATAGAAAAAGCATCTGTTTGTTTTTGTGGCTAAATTACATTTCTTTCGATTATTTTCATTGGTTTGCCCATATTAAATAACTATTTTTGTTGCTCCTTTTAAAGATTCTGTTTTAAAATCAGGTCTTTAGTTTAAATATAATTGAAAATGAAAAAAATTCAAATGGTTGACTTAAAAAGTCAATATGAAAAAATAAAATCTACTGTTGATGCTTCAATTCAGGAAGTTTTAGATACAAATACTTATATCAATGGACCTTTGGTTCATCAGTTTCAAAAAAATCTGGAAGACTATTTAGGGGCAAAACATGTAATTCCGTGTGCAAATGGTACAGATGCTTTGCAAATTGCAATGATGGGATTAGATTTAAAACCAGGTGACGAGGTTATTACGGCTGATTTTACTTTTGCAGCAACTGTTGAGGTTATTGCTTTGCTGCAATTGACGCCTGTTTTGGTTGATGTTGATATGGTAAATATGAACATTGATATCGACGCAATTAAAAAAGCAATTACGCCAAAAACAAAAGCAATTGTTCCGGTACATTTATTTGGACGTGCAGCCAATATGGATGCAATTATGGAAATTGCTGCTGAACATAATTTATATGTAATTGAGGATAATGCACAGGCTATCGGTGCTGACTATATTTCAAAATCGGGAGAAAAAACTAAAGTTGGAGTAATCGGACATGTAGCTGCAACTTCATTCTTTCCATCTAAAAACTTAGGATGTTACGGTGATGGTGGAGCAATTTTTACAAATGATGATAAATTGGCGCACATTATCCGCGGAATCGTAAATCACGGAATGTACGAGCGTTACCATCATGATGTTGTTGGAGTGAATTCTCGTTTAGATAGTATTCAGGCCGGAGTTTTAAATGCGAAACTACCTTTATTAGATGAATATAATAAAGCACGTCGTTTAGCAGCAACAAAATACAATGCAGCTTTTGCAGGTAACAGACATATTATTACGCCAGATTTTGATGCAAACGAAAATGACCATGTTTTTCATCAATATGTTTTAAGAATTATCGATGCAGATCGTAATGCTTTGATGCAGCATTTATTGGATAAAGCAATTCCATGTGCAATTTATTATCCAATTCCGTTGCACTCTCAAAAGGCTTACGTTGATACTCGTTATAAAGAAGAACAATTTCCAGTTACAAATCAGTTAGTTCAGGAAGTTATTGCTTTACCAATGCATACAGAACTCGATGATGAGCAAATTAAATTTATTACAGATTCTGTTCTTGAATTTTTGAATAAATAATTAACAGCCAAAATAACCACAAAAAACAACCAAATAAATGAAAGTATTAGTAACAGGAGGATTAGGATTTATAGGTTCTCACACTGTAGTCGAATTGCAAAATGTAGGCTTTGATGTAGTGATAATCGATAATCTTTCAAACTCTACGGAAGATGTTTTAAAAGGAATTACAGCGATTACAGGCAAAACACCTTTATTCGAAAAATTAGATTTAAGAGAAAAATCTTCAGTTCGGGATTTCTTTAAAAAACATAACGATGTTACGGGAGTAATTCATTTTGCGGCTTCAAAAGCGGTTGGAGAAAGTGTTGAGCAACCATTGTTGTACTATGAAAACAACATAAGCAGTTTGGTATATCTTTTACAGGAATTACAACAAAAACCAGAAGCAAGTTTTATTTTCAGTTCGTCTTGTACGGTTTATGGTCAAGCCGAAAAAATGCCAATTACAGAGGATGCTCCGGTTCAGACTGCAATGTCACCTTACGGAAACACCAAGCAAATTGGAGAAGAGATTATTGCAGATACTGCCAAAGTAACGAATATAAACGCCATTTTATTACGTTATTTTAATCCGGTAGGGGCGCATGCAACTACAGAAATTGGGGAATTACCAATAGGTGTTCCTCAGAATTTAGTTCCTTTTATCACACAAACCGGAGTAGGATTGCGTCAGGAATTATCTGTTTTTGGAGATGATTATCCAACACCAGACGGAACAGCAGTTCGTGATTACATTCATGTAGTAGATTTAGCAAAAGCACATGTTGTTGCACTACAGCGTTTATTAAATAAGAAAAACTTAGCAAAAGTTGAAACTTTCAATTTAGGAACAGGAAAAGGAAGTTCTGTTTTGGAAGTGATTAATAGCTTTGAAAAAGTTAGCGATAAAAAATTACCATACGTCATTAAGCCTCGCCGTGAAGGTGATATTACTGAAGCTTATGCAAATACAGATAAAGCAAATAATGTTTTAGGATGGAAAGCGGAACTAAGTTTAGACGAAGCGATGGCAAGCGCATGGAAATGGGAACAAAAAGTAAGGAGTAAATAATTCTTTACATTAAAATTATAAAATTTTAAGATCCCAAATTATAGCAATATAGTTTGGGATTTTTTTTTAGATGATTGATTATCATGAAACAAAGTTTAGATTATAAATTAATTTTCGCTCTTGCGGCAGTTGGGATTATTTGGGGAACAACATTTTTAGGAATACGAGTTGCGGTTGAAACAATTCCGCCTTGGTTTGTAACCTCCATTCGTCAGGGTTTGGCAGGAATAATAATGATGACGATTTTATTGTTTAAAAAAGAAATGAAATGGATTGGTTGGGAAAATTTTAAACAACAGCTTATTCCGTCAGTTTTGATGATTGTTATTGCAAATGGTTTTACTACGATTGCAGAACAGACGCTGCCAAGCGGATTAGCTTCTGTGATCAGTGCATTGTCTCCGATATTGATATTTCTAGGTAGCATTTTGGTTGGATTGCAGAAAATGAGTTTGAAAGGATTTGTTGGAGTATTAATCGGATTTTCTGGTGTAGTTTTTATATTCAAGGACGGACTTGGCTCGTTTATGGATGCCGATTATAGAACAGGAATGATGTTCATGGGATTTGCTATTTTAGCTTGGGCAGCAGGAACAATTTACACAAAAATGCATGCCAATAAATCAAATAATATTGTACTTAATTTATTTTACCAATTTATAACAGCATCCTGTATTCAGTTAGTTTTGGCGTCTATTTTTTCGCCAAATCCAGATTTCAGTTCATGGAGTTCCAGAAGTATTTTTGCAGCTTTATATTTATCGGTTTTTGGTTCAGTGATAGCATTTTTTAGTTATAGTTATGCTTTAAAACACGTTACAGCGGTTCAAGTTTCTATTTTAGCATATATCAATACAATAATTGCAGTTTTTTTGGGCTGGCTTCTTTTAGATGAAATCATTACAGTTGATTTTATTATTGCTACAGCGCTTATTATTCTTGGCGTTTTTATTGTGAATTATAAAAAGAAGGAAAAGAAAGTTTAGAGAAAATAATCATTTTTTGGTTTGATTTATTTTGTAAATTTGTAAGAATGAAAAAGTAGGAATCATGAGCTCGGATAAAGAAAATAAAAAAAATAATAAAGTTGAAGAACCTGCAACTGAATATGAAATTCAAAAAACTAAAATTCAAGGCATAGATCCTGAAACTTTTGATTTTGATGCAGAGTTTGCAAAAGGCTTAACTATTGAAGAAGCAAAAGCTGAATCAATTAGAAGGATCCGAGAATGGTGGGGGAAATAGAAGTTGTTTTCACACCAAAGGTATTAGGGTTTCTAGATGATTTAGTAATTAAATTATATAAGAAAGAATATTTTGGATTTCTTGAATCTGCAGAAAATTATGTTTTAACAATGTATGATGCGATTCCTGATAGAATAAAGAAAACGAGGCATAGTCAAACACCTAATTCAATTAAATATTTGGGAACAAATTATATTTTTTATAAAGCCAATAATAGAACAACTTGGTATATCTTTTTCGAAAAAAGAGAAAGAAATTATTTAATAACAGCGATTGTAAATAACAATTCTATCGAAGTTAAATATCTCTAAAACAAAATCCTCATAAACGATTTAAAGTCTATGAGGATTTTTATTTTTACACTTTCCTGCAAGGTTTCCAAAACCTTGTAGGTCTGTTTCTTTAAAGCTTAAATGCTTACAAGGTTTTGGAAAGTTTGCAGGAATTGCGACTTAACACTTAAAAATTAAGCATTCACAGTAACCGCTTCTTTATCAATTTTGTTGATCAAACCAGCTAAAACTTTTCCAGGACCAACTTCTGTAAATAAAGTAGCGCCGTCAGCGATCATTTGTTGCACAGATTGTGTCCATTTTACAGGAGCCGTCAACTGAATGATTAAGTTCTTTTTAATTTCATTTGCATCAGAAACCGCATTTGCAGTAACGTTTTGGTATACTGGACAAATAGGAGTAGAGAATGTAGTTGCTTCAATTGCTGCAGCTAATTCTTCTCTTGCCGGTTCCATCATTGGCGAGTGAAAAGCACCCCCAACAGGTAAAATCAAAGCACGTTTTGCTCCGGCAGCCTTCATTGCTTCACAAGCTTTTTCAACAGCAGTAGTTTCTCCTGAAATTACCAATTGTCCTGGGCAGTTATAGTTTGCGGCAACTACAATACCATCGATAGAAGCACAAACTTCTTCTACAATATTATCCGCTAAACCTAAAACAGCTGCCATTGTAGACGGCGTAATTTCACAAGCTTTTTGCATTGCCAAAGCACGCTGAGAAACCAATTTAAGACCATCTTCAAAAGATAAAGTTCCGTTTGCAACCAATGCTGAGAATTCTCCTAATGAATGTCCTGCAACCATTTCCGGTTTGAAATCTTCACCTAAAGTTTTGGCTAAAATAACAGAATGTAAAAATACAGCCGGTTGTGTAACTTTAGTTTCTTTTAGTTCTTCGGCAGTACCTTCAAACATAATATCAGTGATTCTAAAACCTAATATTTCATTAGCTTTTTCGAATAATTCTTTGGCTAAAGCCGAGTTTTCATATAGGTCTTTGCCCATTCCTGTGAATTGTGCGCCCTGACCCGGAAATACGTATGCTTTCATTTGTCTAATTTGTTTTTTATTTTTTTGAAATTGAAATTAGCTTCAATAGAAAGGCAAAAATAACACTTTTTTATTTCGTATAATCCTTAAACATGTAAATCCATGCTAATCGTGAAAATCGGAGATTGAATGATGTTAGTAATATAATCACAACGGCAATAATGGGAATGATTCTTAAATCGAAATTTTTCTCAAAGAAAAACTGCGCAACGCAATAGGTTGCGATCCCCTGAGCTACTGTTAAACCGTAGTTTACATACATGGCACCAAAGAAATAACCAGGTTCTTTTTGAAATTTATAATTACAATGACTGCAATATTCATTCATTTTTGGTAAACTAAAATTGAAGAAAATATTTTTGTCTGTAAAAACTTTTCCTTTATGACAAATAGGACATTCGTTGCTTAAGATATGAGTTAATGCACTTGACATGACTTTGCTATTTTTTATTTATACAAAGGTAATTCAGGGCAGAATAAAAGTCTTTTTTATATCTTCGCTTATTATAGCACAATAAAGACATTTTTGGTGTTTTGTTTTTTGCGATATATTAAACTTGGTATAAAATGATACACGGTTGACGCAGATTTATACTGATTTTGACAGATTATATAATAAAGAAATCAGTATAAACCCGTTTAACCCGCGTCATCCGTGTGCAATAATTCTAATCCTTATGAAAAAATATCCCATTTATAGTGTTCAGAGTTTTAGCTGTAACGATATTCATCGTGATTTTTATGTGAATACTTTTAAAGAGCATTTAAAGAGTCACAGTTTTGTTGAAGAACCACATCGACATGATTCTTATTTAATGGTCTTTTTTACAAAAGGTTCAGGATTGCATGAAGTGGATTTTGATCAATTCACAATCAAGAGAGGAAGTCTTTTTGTGCTGCAGCCTGGCCAAATGCATCACTGGAATCTATCTGAAGATGTTGAAGGTTTTGTAATTATCTTTTCTCAGGAACTATATAATTTATATTTCGGACAGAAAAAGATCAACGATTATAATTTTTATCATTCCATTCATAACAGACCGGAAATGGTTTTTGAGGAAAATGAAATCCCGAAAATTCAACCTTATTTTGATTTATTGATTCAGGAAAACATCCAGAACAATAAATATCAACTAGATAAATTGTTGAATTTATTAGACTGCATTCATATTGAAGTCGCTAGAAAATACAGCGAAACCTATTCGCATCAGGCTCATTCATACAATATCAAAATCAATTTATTCGAATCGCTTTTAGAAGAGTATTTCAGAACAGAAAAACTGCCGTCATTTTATGCAGAAAAACTAAATATTACATTAAAACATTTAAACAGAATCTGTAACGAAATCCTCCAGAAAACAGCAACAGAAGTTATTACAGATCGTGTTATTTTGGAAATTAAAAGAATGTTGATGAATAAGCAATTAGCTGTAAATGAAGTTGCGTTTAAAGTCGGTTATGAAGATTACTCGTACTTCTCCAGATTCTTCAAAAAACAAACAGGAATTTCACCAACAGAATTTAGAAATACTTCACGTTGAGTTTTATTAACCACAAATTAGCACAAATTATTATTTTAATTTTTTGCCAAAGATTAAAGGATTAATTGGATTAAATCTGTGGAAATCATTTTAATCTGTGGCAAAAAAATAGCGCTTTTTGAGAAAAATAATTTGCGAAAATTTGTGTAATTTTTGGTTTTAAAAAAAGCCCTGCACAAAAAGTACAGAGCTTTTAACCAACCAATTAAATCTAATCTTAAACCAAAAGATTAAGCTTGTTTTACGAATTGTAATTCGATGTTTAATTTTACTTCTTCACCAACTAAAACTCCTCCAGTTTCAAGAGCTGAGTTCCAGTTTAATCCCCAATCTTTACGATTGATTTTTCCTTCAATGCTTAAGCCTACTTTTGTATTTCCCCAAGGATCAGTCATAGTTCCGCTAAATTCAACAGGAAATTTTACTGTTTTTGAAACACCTTTAATGCTTAAATCTCCAGTTAATTCATAATCTCCAGCATCAATTTTTTTGAATGAAGAAGCTTTGAAAGCTAATTTTGGATGATTTTCAGCGTCAAAAAAGTCGCCGCTTCTTAAATGTCCGTCTCTGTCTGCATTTGCAGTATCAACTGAAGCGATATCGCCAGAAAATTCGATAGCAGCATTTTCGAAGTTATCTCCGTCTGTAGTAATTGTAGCATCGTAAGTTCCAAATTTTCCTGAAACATTTGTAAACATCATGTGTTTAACTTTAAAACCAATTTCTGAGTGAGTTGGGTCAATTGACCATTTTGTAGTTGCCATAATTTTATTTTTTTTAATAATTAATTTGTTTCATTTTGATAGGACAAAGTTACGGTAGCAGTTGTCCTGAAGCACTTAACCTAGATTAAGAAATAAAAAATGTGATAATTTTTGATTATCACATTTGTACACCTTTTGTCTCTCTGAGCAAAGTCGAAGAGTTATTTTTTAGTATTCATATAAAATGTCAGCGCTCCCGACGGACATTTATTAACGGTAGAAATTATTTTTTCAGTCGTAGAATGTTCCGGAGTAATCCATGGTTTTTCTTTTGGTCGAAAAACATCAGGATTATTGTTTTTGCAATTGGCAGAATGAATGCATTTTCCTGGCTGCCATACAATAGTTACTTCTCCGTTTGTATATTCCTTGGTAACATTATCTAGATTCATAATTGAAAATTTTAGCAGTTAATTTGATAAAAGTCAGACCAATTTTCCATTATAAAGTTAGCCTTTCTTTTTTAGTTTTGTTGAAATTAAGAAAAAAAAAGAAACGATAATAATCTGATTTTCAGATTTATTATCGTTTCGGCATTCAGGTATTAATTGTTTTTTTGTTTGAATTAATAGTTCATCGGAATATCCATTAATAAAAATTCAGCATCTGTATTAGCTTGAATATTTAAAGTATCAGTTCCTGAAATTCCAACGGCATCACGAGTATTTAATTCCTGACCGTTGATGGTTACATTTCCTTTTAAAACGAAAGCGTAAACACCGTTTCCTTCTTTTTTAATTTTATATTCAGTAGAAACTCCAGAATCGAAATTCCCCATATTGAACCAGGCATCCTGATGAATCCAAACACCTTCATCATCAGCATTTGGAGATAAAATCTGAGACAATTTATTGTGTCTGTCCGCAACGTCCAGAGTAATTTGCTGGTAACGAGGTGATACATTTCTTTTATTAGGAAACAACCAGATTTGTAACAATTTAGTCTGTTGATCTGCATTTGGGTTAAATTCACTATGCTGAACGCCAGTTCCGGCACTCATTACCTGAATATCACCATTTTTGATAATTTCAGTATTCCCCATGCTGTCTTTATGCGCTAAATCACCTTCAAGCGGAATTGTAATAATTTCCATATTATCATGAGGATGAGTTCCAAAACCCATTCCACCGGCAATCGTGTCATCATTCAAAACACGAAGCGCTCCAAACTGAATTCTATCCGGATTGTACCAACTTGCAAAACTAAAGCTGTGATAAGCGTTTAACCATCCGTGATTTGCATTTCCTCTAGTTTCTGCTTTGTGCAATACTATATTTTCCATGATTTTGTCCTTTTGTTATTTTTATAGTACAAAGATACGGTCAAGATGAATGAAAGGCACTTAACCTAGATTAAGAAAAGGTACTAAGGTTCTAAGATGCTAAGATTCTAAGGTTTTTGGTTTGGTTGCAAATAGGCAGAAGAGCAAAGGTTCAAAGGGTTTTATCGTGTAGTTTGTCATCCTGACGAAGGAAGGATCACACTAGTAGCTCTACAAAGTGAATCGACAATCTTTATAGGATTTTCGCGATTTAGTAAAATTATCTAATTATTTTTTTTGAAGCAGAAATTTCAGTTTTCATAAGACGTCTAGTCCCGCTATCCGTTTCAATCTTTTGTGTCTCGTTAAAAAACGATTCACAAAAGGATTTCCACTTCTATCGGGGCTAATTAAGAAGTTTTTGTTTTCAGAAGTTGAACCCAAAGTAACCACAAAGTTTGTCATCTCGACGAAGGAGAGATCACACTAGAAGCTCCGATCCAATAGTTGCCAATCTTTGTCGAACTCCTTGTGTGATCTCTCGTTCGTCGAGATGACAAGATTGTGCAAAAATCTAAATTCTGAAATCTAAAATTATCTAACTATACTGATTCATAAACTGCTGCACAACAGCATCCGTATTCTCATGACGTTGCTTTTTCTCCAGAGTAATAGGAGGAGAAGCGCGCTCCAGACAATCCTGCACGGAACAAGTCTCGCAGGTAACACCAACAATTCGCTTTACCAAAGGTTTTCCTTCAATGAATTTGAATTTCTTTTTCATTGCTGGGGTTATTAGAATCCCAACCGAAATACTCCTGATATAATTTTCTGCAAAAGGATCTTTTGTAGCCGATGAAAAAACTAAATATTCGTTTCCGCTATTGGCATAACTCGAAATTTGTGCATCAAAAAAATGCGGTTTATTTTGTTTGATGGCCTCGTCTATTGTTTTTACCGAAACCCATCTTCTGCAATAATGCTCGTTGGTTTCGTTGGCGTGCGGTTCCTGTTGATTGGTTATATGTAATTCTTTATTTATCTGATAAAAATCGGATCCGGGACGATGTGATAATCTTAAAAAGAATAAGTTTTTCAGATGAAAATCTTTTGGTAATAAATTCGTCAATCGCTGATAAAAAGATTCTGGAGAAACTTCAAAACTTTCAATTAAAGAAACAAATTCTTCCGGTTTTGGATTCTCATTTTCCAGAAAAGTATTGATTTTATCCACAACTAATTTTCTTGGTAAAAGTAAAGCACCTGCAAAATAAGAAGCATAAAAGTTATTCAGAACCTGATCAAAATTTTCAAATTTAATCCAGCTGAAAGTCAGTAAACGTTCTGAAATTTTTAGATAATTATAGGCAATTTCTTTAGCCAGAATAAAAGCTTTCTGAGGCGCGTCAATTTCTGTTGAAAGCAATAAAGTCTTGCTCTTTGGAACATAAATAGAACGTAAATCGTCTAAAGCCTCCTGATCGGTAAAAGCAATTTCCTGGATTTTATATTCGTATTCTTCTTTTAAAATCGCTTCGAGTTCTTCAATACTAATTTTAGAATCTAAATTAATCTGAAACGACTTAGAAAATGCAATTACCTTTTCTTCTAAATCTTCAAAATAATTACTGTGCGCTTCCTGATAGGAGCGCAATGCGGCAAGAAAAAAACTTTCCCGGCTTAAATTATAATGCTGTGCAATTTCAATAATCGTACTGATGAACGCATTGACTTTTGCCGGAGCGTTGGCAATAATATCAATTAAATCAGCCTCCTGAATTCCGAAAAGTTCCAGCGGAATCTCTTTTAAAATTCCGGATTTTAAGATTTCGCCAATCGGAGCGAGGTTATTATCGAGTTTTAAAGATACCATTTGGTCGTAAGTCACATCCAAATGTTCACATAAAAGCAAAATTTTATCTGTTTTGGGATATTTTTTTCCTTTTTCAATCTCGTTTAAATACGATTTTGAAAGATTGGTCAATTTAGCTAAGCCAAAAAGTGAAAGATTTTTTTCAGTGCGGACTTGCTTGAGTTTTAGCCCAAAAATCAGCTTAATATAGTCTTTTTCGATATCCATAATGCCAAATATAAGTATTATAAAAACAATCGCAAAATAATTATTTTTTAAATTTAGCGAACGTTCGCTTGTTTTGTAAAAAACTTTTTTATAACATTGTACTGTCGAAACAAGTTAATTATGAATTAGTTATAATTTGTTGGTTTTGATAAAATGAAAGATGATTAAGAAGAAACGCTTTTTAATCAAATAAAAAATAAAATCTGCAGCGATGAAAAACCAATTAGAAATTACCGAAATGGCTTTTGAAATTCTGGCCGACAAGAAGCTTACTTATCCAAAAATCTGGACAGAAGAAGCGATTGCATTTATTACCGAATTGCACAAAAAATTCGAATCACAACGAAAATTGTTGCTTTTGCAAAGAGAGCAAAAACAAGTCGCTTTTGATCAGGGTGTCATGCCGGTTTTTATTCCAGAAACAAAAAGCGTCAGAGAAGGTAATTGGAAAGCTGGGGAAATTCCGAAAGATTTACTAGATCGAAGAGTAGAAATTACCGGACCAGTTGATCGTAAAATGATTATCAATGCTTTGAATTCAGGCGCCAAAACTTTTATGGCCGATTTTGAAGACAGTACTTCACCAACCTGGCAAAATTTAATGGACGGGCAAGTGAATTTGATTGATGCGGTAAATAAAACCATAACATATACAGACTTGGTAAAGCAAAAATCCTATCATTTAAATGAAAAAATAGCAACCCTTATTGTTCGTCCAAGAGGTTTGCATCTTCCTGAAAAACACGTTTTAATTGAAGGAAATGAAGTTTCGGGATCGCTGATAGACTTCGGATTGTATGTTTTTCATAATCATAAAAGACTTTTGGAGAGCAGTTCTGGACCGTATTTCTACATTCCGAAATTGGAACATTATCTGGAAGCAAGATGGTGGAATACAGTAATTGATTTTACAGAGGATTATTTGAAACTGGAAAGAGGAACTATAAAAGTGACCGTTTTAATTGAAACGATTACGGCGAGTTTTCAATTGGATGAAATCATTTATGAATTAAAAGAACATATTGTTGGTTTAAACTGCGGACGCTGGGATTATATTTTCTCTTACATTAAAAAGTTTAGAAAAAATCCAAAATTCATCGTTCCAGACCGCGATCAGGTAAATATGACCTCGCCTTTTATGAATGCATATTCGAATTTGGTAATTCAGAGATGTCATAAACGCGGAATTCATGCGATTGGCGGAATGGCAGCGCAGATTCCGATTCGAAATAATGATGAAGCAAATGCTGTGGCTTTCGCGAAAGTAAAAGCAGATAAAGAGCGTGAAGTCAAAAATGGTCATGACGGAACCTGGGTGGCGCATCCGGACTTGGTTGTTTTAGCAAAAGAAATTTTTGATAAAGGAATGCCAACGCCAAACCAGATTCACATAAAAAGAGAACACCGCAAAATAACAGAAGCAGATTTGATTGAACCACCAATTGGATTAATTACTGAAAATGGTGTTCGTAAAAATATCAATGTGGGCGTTTTGTATTTGGCTTCATGGCTGAACGGTCAAGGTGCGGCTGCTTTGCATAATTTAATGGAAGATGCAGCAACTGCCGAAATTTCGAGATCGCAATTGTGGCAATGGCTTCAGAATAAAGAGGTTTTGGATAACGGACGAAAATTAGATTTGGCGTATTATCACGAATTGGCTTTGGATGAATTTCAAAAAATCAAAACAGAATTAGGAGAAGAAAATCATGAAAAACAGCAATTTCCATTAGCAGAAAAAGTACTAGAGAGATTAGTTGTAAATCCTGATTTCGTTGACTTCTTGACGATTCCGTGCTACAAATACTTATAAGACACCTAATTGGGATTCCTGCAAGGTTTACAAAACCTTGTAGGTATGGCGATCGTAATAATAAAAAACTACAAGGTCAAAAAAAGACCTTGCAGGAAATTTAAAACATATAACGCTATTACTTACTAACCAACTTAACTATACATTTATGAAAACAACAGAAGACAGAATTCAGGAATTGATTAACGATTGGATTGCGAACCCAAGATGGAAAGGAGTGGAGCGTCCTTACACTGCGAGTGAAGTAGTGACGCTTCAGGGATCTTATCAAATTGAGCATTCTATTGCCAAAATGGGAGCGCAAAAATTATGGAGAAAGTTAAAAAATCAGGATTATGTTGCGGGTTTGGGGGCTTTAACGGGAAATCAGGCGATTCAGGAAGTTGACGCTGGTTTAGAAGCGATTTATTTAAGCGGATGGCAAGTTGCAGCGGATGCAAATCTGGCAGGCGAAATGTATCCAGATCAATCGCTTTATCCTGTAAACAGCGTTCCGATGGTGGTAAAAAAGATTAATAATGCTTTATTGCGCGCTGATCAGATTCAGACCGTAAATAAAGTTGAAGATAAAAAAGATTATTTAGTGCCGATTGTGGCTGATGCCGAAGCGGGTTTCGGAGGAAATTTAAATGCTTTCGAATTGATGAAATCAATGATTGAAGCAGGAGCTTCTGGTGTGCATTTTGAAGATCAGCTTAGTTCTGCTAAAAAGTGTGGACACCTTGGCGGAAAAGTTTTGGTACCAACACAAGAAGCGATTAATAAGCTGATTGCTGCTCGTTTGGCTTCAGATGTTATGGGAGTTCCAACTTTGATTGTTGCAAGAACAGATGCTGATGCAGCTAATTTACTAACGAGTGATGCCGACCCAAGAGATCGAAAATTCTTAACAGGAGAAAAAACAGCTGAAGGTTTCTTCTACGTAAACAACGGAATCGATCAAGGAATTGCAAGAGGTTTAAGTTATGCTCCTTATGCCGATTTGATCTGGATGGAAACCAGTAATCCTGATTTGGTTTATGCGAAAAAATTTGCAGATGCAATGAAAAAAGAATTTCCGGATAAAATGCTGGCATACAATTGTTCGCCATCTTTTAACTGGGCAGCAAGATTAACTGTTGCTGAAATGGAAACGTTCAGAGAGGATTTGGCGGCAATGGGTTATAAATTCCAGTTCATTACTTTGGCGGGATTCCATGCTTTGAATACGAGCATGTTCGAATTGTCTAGAGCGTACAAAGAACGCGGAATGGTAGGTTATTCTGAATTGCAGGAAAGAGAATTCGCTCTACAGAAAAACGGATTCAGAGCTGTAAAGCACCAGGCTTTTGTGGGAACTTCTTATTTCGATGCCGTTCAAAATACGGTGATGATAGGAAAATCAACTATAACCGCAATGGAACATTCTACGGAGGTTGAGCAATTTTAATTCATTTTTTTACCATTAAGATATTAAGAAAGTTAAGCTTTATGTCTTTAATTAATAAGAAAGATTAAGTCTAGCTTAATGAATCTTAATGTCTTAATGGTTAATTTTTTTATTTCTTCAAAAGGCGAGCTTTCATTTTGCTAAAAAATTCAGGTGTTACACCAATGAAAGAAGCAATTTGTTTTTGTGGCACTTTGTGAACCAATGTCCCATATTTTTTAGTAAATTTTTCGAATCGTTCTTCCGCAGGCAAACTCAAGTTGTCCATTAATCGCTGTTGATTTGCAACTAATGAATTCTCGATTAAAATCCTAAAAAAACGCTCCAGTTTCGGAATTTCAAGATACAATTGTTCCTGATTTTCTTTGGATAATGAAACTACTTCTGCCTCTTCTAAAACTTCAATAAAAAGCTGTCCCGGTTTTTGCGAAAAATAACTGTACATATCACTCATCCACCAGCCTTCGCAGGCAAATGCAAGAACATGTTCTACAATATTATCGTTTATATTGAAACTTCTTAAAATACCCGAATTTACAAAATACGAATGTTTGCAAACTTCGCCTGCATTCAATAAAATGGTTTTGGCTTTGTAAGTATTCGTTTCAAGTTTAGATAGAAAAAGCGCTTGTTCTTCTGGAGTAAGAGAAACATGTTTGGCAATGTTTTCAAGAATTAATGCCATTATTTTTTATCTTCTATTAATGCAAACGAAGTTGCTTTGAATCTGTTGTTTACAATTTCTCCAGTAACAGAAGCTTTGCTGATGGCATTGCAAAAACCTTTTTCAGCGTGTGCATCTCCGTGATCGTGAATAGTTGTTCCGTCTACAAAATAGCTTTTTCCGTCAATACGAACGGCTAAATCACAGCTTTTGCCTTTCATTCCGAATTGGCATTCTCCGCAGGAAGCTTCTACGATTGTTGGTTTGTCAAATTTCTTTTTGCTTTGAGCCTGAACTGCGATTCCGATAAATAGGAATGTCGCTAATAATATGTTTTTCATTTTAGAGTGTTATATTGTTGGAGAAGTAAAAGTAACGAAAAATGTTTTTAACCGCAAAGTTCAATTTATATGTATTGATGTAGAGATGCACTGCAGTGCGCCTAAGCAATGTGTGTTTAACCGCAAAGAGCGGAAAGATTTACGCAAAGAACGCTAAGTTTTTGGTTTTAATTTAAAGGTAAGATAGCAAAAAGTTTCTCTCGCAGATTTGCTTCACCTGTTCGCTGTCGCTCGGGTTGCAAATTTGGCAGATTATTTTTTATCAATTGCCTCCAGCTTTAGCTGGAGGAACTTTAGTAAAGATTATCTAGGCTTTAGCCAAACTTAATTTTTGGCTAAAGCCTTATTGAGGTGATTAAATTAACCTCCAGCTAAAGCTGGAGGCAATTAATGCTTTTTCTTTTGAAAATGATATTTTCTCGTTAACCCGTTTGCGTGAGGGATAGAAGTGGAAAGCCCGGAGCCTGACGGAGGAAGTGTGAGGACTTGTAACGGATAGCCTCCCGATAGCTATCGGGACAAGCACACGCCCAAAATAAAAAACCGATACTTCTTTTAAAAGCATCGGTTTGTATATTAATGATATTGATCTTCTTCAATCTCAAATTCGGCATCTTTTTCCCAGATTTCCATTTCGCAGGGTTTGCAGTTGAATTTAAGTTTGTATTCTAACTCTCCCTGTTTTAAAACCAAAGGTTCTTTTACCTTAACACCAACAATGTCCTTTTGGTGTATCGGACATTTTTTTAATTCGTATTTGATGCAATATTTGGTTGTCATTACACGAGATTTTCCTGGATCCCATTGTAATTCAAATGCTTTTTCGATTTCGGTAACACCGTGGCGTTCGTAGAATTTACGAGCGGTTTTGTTCGAAACGTTGTACATGAAATCCAGTTTAGTTTCCGGATAAGGATGTGACGTTTTTACCAATTGGTGTTCTTCACGTTTATAATTTGCCAGACGAATTTCTGATAATTGTTCGAAAACATTTCTTCTCATTTCGTTGATTTTTGAAATAGGAAGGAACCAGTTTTGAGAGAACATTACATTGATTTCATCGGCGCTGTAAGGTGTAAAACCTGTTTTTGCCAATTGCACTTTAATGTTTTCTTCGATCGATTCGCCAGTTTTTGTCTGCTCTTTTGCGTGCTCTAATTTTACGGTGCTTACGTTTCCGTCTTCGTCGGTTGCGATTAATTCAAAACCATTTTCGTTTTCGGTAAGCAATAAAGTAGTTCCGATTTTACGGATCGCACTGTCTTCTCTTTCAACAATTTTGATGAAAGCAATATCATTATTACGGTAAATGAAAGTTCCGTCTTTAATTTCTTTAAGAACGTTTGGATAAACTTTTCCGTTCTCAGCTTTGTTGACATAAATTCCGTCCGCTTCGTTGTTTTCGTTGATGAAACAAAGTCCGTCACCGTTGTTTAGTAATTCGCCGTTTTCGATTTCGTAAGCATCTCCAATAGTTCGGACTAATTTACCAATATATTGTCCTTTTGATTTTGGACTTTCCCAAGAACCAATACTAGCGTGTCTTTCGTTAACAAAATAATCGGTATAACCACGGTTGAACGTTCTGTTTAAAGTAGAATCGAAAGTATATGTACATTTTCCAGAAGAAGCTTTGGTGTATTTATCGCTTCCTTCTAAATAACTGTCTAATTTTTGACGTAAATAAGAAACGTTGTTTTTAACGTAAGCCACATCTTTTAGACGGCCTTCAATTTTGAAAGAAACGATTCCGGCTTCGATCAAATTCGGAATTTGATCTGAAACGTCTAAATCTTTAATCGAAAGCAAGTGACTGTTTTTGATTAAAGTTTCTCCATTTCCGTCGATTAAGTTATATGGTAAACGGCAGTTTTGAGCACAAGAGCCACGGTTGGCGCTACGTTCTCCGTTTGCCACACTCATATAACAGTTTCCACTGAAGGATACACAAAGTGCACCAGTTACGAAAAACTCTAATTCAACATCAGCTTCGTCGTAGATTGTTTTAATTTGATGCAAGTTTAATTCACGTGCTAAAACCACACGTTTGATTCCGGCATCTTTTAAGAATTTAATTTTATCTGCGTCACGGTTGTTGGCTTGTGTACTGGCATGAAGTACGATAGGAGGCAAGTCCATTTCCATAATCGCCATATCCTGAATAATCAGGGCATCAACACCAATTCCGTATAACTCCCAAATCATGGCGCGACAAGTATCTAATTCGTTGTCGTACAAAATGGTATTCATTACCACAAAAACCTGAGCGTTAAATAAGTGCGCGTATTTTACTAATGCCGCAACATCTTCAATTGAATTATTGGCATTAGAACGTGCTCCAAATTGTGGCGCACCAATATATACTGCATCTGCACCGCTGTTAATAGCTGCCATTCCGCCGATTAAATCTCTTGCTGGAGCTAATATTTCTATTTTCTTCTTCATTTCTAAAACTTTAGCCTTTTGTGGTATTCACGGAAAAAAGTGTGCAAAGGTCTAATAAATTATTCGAGTTTGCTAGTGTAGAAGCGATTTTTTTGAAATTGTTAACTTAATATGGAATGAAGATAACGGGAATGTGAACTTTAAATTAATCGAGAGGGAAATTATAACCTACGGCAAATACTCCTGTTGACTGTTTTGCAGCGGGATGAAAGTAGCCGGAAATACCAATTTCGAAACTATTATGTCTGCCTATGGCTAATCCAATACTAAATGGAATATGCAATAAAGCGTCGCTTTTGTCGAAGTTAACTCCAGGTGTAATGGTTTCAAATTTACCTATTGAAACTCCAATACCTCCTTCAATAAATGGAGCAACCCATGGTATTGGTGCACAAAGGCGAACTTTTCCTCCTAGCAGAAAAGCATTAGTTGTTACTTTGTATTGAGGTTGGTTTTGTATATTTTGATTTTTATTGACAGATTCAAAGATTGCACCAGCATAGGGTCTTACACTTAACCATGATTTTACTCCTATAATATATTCACCTTGAAGATAAAGTCCGCCACCCATAACATCTACTTCTTCTTGACTTCCATAATTTTCAATATAATAAGAACTGCTTGATCCGTAACCTATTGAGGCTTTAATGGATTTTCCTGTTGATTGGGCTTTTGAATAACATGAAAATAATATTATAAAAACAAGAGTAATAAAATAACGCAAAGTTAATGTCATATATTTTTTTGATTTATTGAAACGGCGCGGCGAAAATAAGAATTTTTCTGAATTATAAATAAAAAAAACTACTCAATCAGATGATCAAGCAGTTTTTCTAAAATTAAAAGTTTTAATATGATTAATTCGCTCTCATTTTAATTTGTGATAAAGTATTTTGAATACTGTTTAATTGTTTAGATACAATAAATACCTGACTGTGTTCAAGATGGTTTTCTTCGAGAGCCATTTTGTATTTTTCTATAGCGGCTTCTTCTCCGGTTACACAAGCGTTGATGATAGCTTCTGTATCGCCACCAGTGAAAGATGATTTGATGTCTATCCAGGCGCGGTGTAGAGTTCCTAACGGGCCTCCGCCGGAAGTGTCTGTTGATTTTCCTAGTTTATTGATTTCGTCCTGTAATTCTACAATAAACAAAGCACGTTCGCGGGCATAATCTAGGAAATCGGCTTTTATGGCGAGATTTTCTACGTGCTCGGCGGCGTTGGTATATCCTAGTTTTCCATCTTCAAGAATTGAAATTAATCCTTCCAGTGTTTTAACTGTTTCTGTTGTGGTTTCATCTGTATTTGTCATGACCTGTAATTTTTGAAATTAATATATTACAAAGTTTGTAATTTCTAAGGTGCTTTGTTTTACAGGATTTCATCTGGGGTTTTATAATATTGTGGAATGGGAATTTTGAAACTGTTTTTTGTTTGCTATCAATTTCACAAATTATAGATGTGTCATATTTTTGTTTTAAAATGATATTTCTCGCATATCATTTTGCGTGAGGGATAGTAGTGGAAAGCCCACAGCCTGACGAAGGAAGTGCGAGGACTTGATGTGGATAGCCTCCCGATAGCTATCGGGACAAGCACACGCCCAAATTAATTTCCATAAAAAAACAGCTTAAAGTATAAAAGTGATGAAACTTTTGAACCTTAAGCCGTTTTAATAAAAACTTATATTTGAATTATGCAGTCAAAGCTTCTTTGATTCTGCGTAATGCTTCTTTTAAGATATCGTCGCTTGTTGCGTAAGAGAAACGAATACAGTTTGGATTTCCAAAAGCGTCTCCTGTTACTGTTGCAACGTTTGCTTCTGCCAAAAGATACATAGAAACATCGTTTGCATCTTTAATTTCAGTTCCTCTTAATGTTTTTCCGAAGAAAGAAGAAACGTCTGGGAAAACGTAGAAAGCTCCTTCGGGAACGTTGATTTTAACACCTGGAATCTCTTTTAATAATCCAACTACTAAATCTCTACGACCGTGGAAAGCTTTAACCATTTCGTTTAATACGCTAGGATCAGCATCAACAGCAGTGATTGTAGCACGTTGTGCTACAGAGTTTGCACCAGAAGTTACTTGTCCTTGAATTTTTGTACACGCTTTTGCGATAAATTCTGGAGCACCGATATAACCAATTCTATATCCAGTCATTGCAAATGCTTTTGCAACCCCGTTTACAGTAATTGTTCTTTCTAACATTCCCGGGATTGAACCGATACTGCAGAATGTTCCTGAGAAATTAATGTGCTCATAAATTTCGTCTGCAACTACATATATATTTGGGTGTTTTTCTAAAACTTTTGCAAGCGCTGTTAATTCTTCTCTGCTGTATACAGATCCAGATGGATTACAAGGAGAAGAGAACCACATCATTTTTGTTTTTGGTGTAATTGCAGCTTCTAATTGTTCTGGAGTGATTTTGAAATCAGTATCTACCGATGTTGGAACTTCAACCGGAACTCCGCCTGAAAGTTTTACGATTTCGAAATAAGAAACCCAGTAAGGTGCTGGTAAAATAACCTCGTCACCGTCGTTTAACATTACTTGTGCAATGTTGTATAATGATTGTTTTGCTCCTGTAGAAACAACGATTTGAGTTGGTTTGTACTCTAAGTTGTTGTCTCTTTTGAATTTTCTGCAAATTGCTTCTCTTAATTCTAAATAACCTTCTACTGGAGAATAAGTACTGTAATTTTCATCTACTGCTCTTTTTACAGCTTCTTTAATGAAATCAGGTGTGTTGAAATCAGGTTCACCTAAGCTTAAACTAATAATGTCTTTTCCTTGTGCTTTTAATTCGCGGGCCAAAGCAGCCATTGCTAATGTTTGTGAAGTTGCTAAGTTGTTGATTCTGTCCGAAAGAATATGATTCATTATAAATTTTTTGAATGTCCTTAATTTTCTACGCCAATCAAGGAGGGTTAATTATTAATAGATTTTTTAGTTTAAAGTGATAATTCTGGTTTCATACCAAGATCTCGTAAATGCTTAAAGTGAGCAATAATTGCACTTCCCATTGTTTTGTATTCGTAATAAGGTAAGTTGCATTCTTGCGCGGTTTCTTTTACGATTTTTGCAATTTTACCATAATGAATATGACTAATATTTGGAAAAATATGGTGTTCGATCTGATGATTTAAACCTCCTGTATACCAGTTTACAATTGCATTTTTTGGAGCAAAATTAGTTGTAGTATATAATTGGTGAATTGCCCATGTATTTTCCATTTCTCCTAATTCATTTGGTTCCGGATTAGTAGTATGATCAACAACGTGTGCTAGTTGAAATACAATACTTAAGATTAATCCAGTTGTATAATGCATTACAAAAAATCCAAGAACTACTTTCCACCATGTAATTCCAATTACGATTGGCAATACAATCCAGATTGATACATAGATGATTTTTGTTATAATTAAAGTTGTCCAAAGAATTTTTGGACTTTTTGGCTCTCCGTAAGACAATTTTCTTCTCAGGTAATTACGCATTTGCTTAAAATCGGTTGTGATGGCCCAATTGAAAGTTAATAAACCATATAAGAATACCGAATAATAATGCTGAAAACGGTGAAAACTATGCCATTCTGCATGTTCTGTAAAACGAATAATTCTTCCTGCATCAAGATCTTCATCGTGTCCGGGAATATTGGTATACGTATGGTGCAACACATTATGCTGAACTTGCCAGTTGTAAACATTTCCAGCTAAGACATAAATCGTGCCGCCCATTATTTTGTTAATCCAGCTTTTGTTTGAATAAGATCCGTGATTTCCGTCATGCATTACGTTCATTCCAACTCCGGCCATTCCAATACCCATTACGATTGATAATAGTAACATTACCCAAAATGGCATGTCTAGCGTAAGGATTAAAAAGTATGGAGTAAGAAAAACAGCAAAAAGAATAACGGCTTTTAAGTGTAACTTCCAGTTTCCTGTTTTCTGAATGTTATTTTCTTTGAAATAATTGTTTACACGAGAGTTAAGTGTTCTAAAAAATTTCAAATTGTCTTGCCTTGCAAATGTTGGTGCAGTGTTATTCATAATTAATTTAAATAGTTTTCAAAGGTAATTATTATAAATTTTCAATTTGCAAAATTGAGTTAAATATTTCAATCGTAAAGTAGTACTTTTGTTAAAAATTTAGAGCAATGGATGAGATATTGAAATATTTTCCTGATTTGACCGATCTTCAAATCGAACAATTTCAAAAATTAGACTTTTTATACCACGATTGGAATGAAAAAATCAATGTGATTTCGCGTAAAGACATTGATTCCTTATATACTAAACACATTTTACATTCTTTAGGAATTGCTAAAATCATGAAGTTTGAACCCGGAGCAACAGTTTTGGATGTTGGAACCGGCGGTGGATTTCCGGGAATACCATTAGCAATTCTTTTCCCTGAAACACGTTTTTATCTGATTGATGTTATTGCGAAAAAAATAAAAGTAGTGCAAGGTGTTGCTGATGCATTAGAATTAAAAAACGTAAAAGCAGAACAAAAACGTGCAGAATTGGTAAAAGGTGATTTCGATTTTATTGTAAGTCGTGCTGTTACGAATATGCCTGATTTTGTTTCCTGGATTAAAGATAAAATCAAAAAGCAAAATAAACATGCTTTAAAAAATGGAATCCTATATTTAAAAGGAGGTGATTTAGCCGAAGAGCTAAAAGATTTTCCAAATGCAACACTGTACGATTTGGCGGAAATATTTGAAGATGAATTTTTTGAAACCAAAAAAGTGGTTCATCTTCCTTTGAAGTTTAAAGTTTAAGCTGAACGATATAAAATCAATAACCCGGTTAGAGTATATATTCTGACCGGGTTATTTTTAATCAAAAATAAAAAATATTACAACTATGAGGCTCTTTGTGGAAGATTTAAAAAAGCATTTTCTTTTGGGTTTAAATTATTGATAAAATTATGAATAGCGTTTTCAGACGCTTCTATGGTATATTCAAATTCCTCGTCAAAGAAGAATTCACGGGAAATAACAGCTTCGGTTGAAGAGTCATATACAGCTTCGTCTGACTGATCCAGTTCTGCATTTTTATATGAGCAAGGATACAGATGAATTAAATTTGTTATAGTTTGAGTAAACCAATTATCAAATGTTTTCTTTTTTGGAGTAATATGACGAGCCAATAAAACTAAACCGATAAGTTCATTTTGTAAATAATAAGAACCTTTTCTATATCTTACATCAATCATTCTCACGTTCATTAGTGCAATCCATAAAGCACCATTAACAGAGCCTGAAGCTGGAAATTTAAGATCAGTGTCAAATAATAAAGGATTAGTTTGTTCACGATTTTCTATTGAACACCAAAGTGCTTCAATTCGTTTTTGGGTGTCGTTAGTAAATTGCGTATATCCGGTAAAACGCCAATATATCCATTCTAATAAAGCGGCAGTTAGTCCAATAGAACCTTTGTGGTTAATTTGCATTAAAGTATTCTCAAGATCTATTGTTGTTTCTAATGGGTCTAATAGTTCATCTATTTTCTTTTTTGTCCATTTAAAGTTAATTGGAGCCCCAATACTTTTTGATTTTAATATTACTTTGGGAATGTTGTTTAAATTTCTCATCATTTATGCTGTTTATGTGTATTGCATTTAATTTGTTAACGGGTACAAATTTAGAGTGATGAGCTTTTTTGTAATGGAAGAAAAAGATTTAAGAATATTAAAATAAGGTTTTTTAGTTCTTTAATGTGTTGATAATTAAATATATAGGAAAAATATTACAATTTTAATTTTATGATTCTAATAGTGAAATCAGATAAGGTAAATTCGTAAAAAAGGATTCTGGAAATTAGTTTATTTTGGAATAAGTATCTTTCTGAAAATAAATGAAATAGATAAAAAAAGCCGAATCTGTAGAAGATTCGGCTTTTATATGTTTGTAAGTTTTAAACTTGAAACAAGTATTAACCTAAAAATGGATATCTGTAATCTTCTGGAGTTACAAAAGTTTCTTTTATAGTTCTAGGAGATGCCCAACGCAATAAGTTTAATGCAGAACCAGCTTTATCGTTAGTTCCAGAAGCTCTTGCACCACCAAATGGTTGCATTCCAACAACTGCTCCAGTTGGTTTGTCGTTAATATAGAAGTTACCAGCAGCGTTTTGCAATTTAGTTGTAGCTACTTCGATAGTGTAACGATCCTGGCTGAAAACTGCTCCTGTCAAAGCATACTCAGAAGTAGTGTCTACCAATTCTAAAGTTTCTTCCCATTTAGCATCTTCGTAAACATAAATAGTGATAACTGGTCCGAACAACTCAGTTTCCATTGTAGTATATTTTGGATTTGTCGTTACAATAACCGTTGGCTCAATAAAGTATCCAACAGATTTATCGTAGTTTCCTCCAACGATGATTTCTGCATCAGCATCTTTTTTAGCCTGATCAATATAGCTAGCTAATTTGTCAAAAGAACCTTCGTGAATAACTGCTGTAATAAAGTTTCCGAAATCTTCCGGAGAACCCATTTTCATAGATTTTACATCAGCAATTAATTGTTCTTTTACCGCTGGCCATAAACTTTGTGGGATATAAGCTCTTGATGCAGCAGAACATTTTTGTCCCTGGAATTCAAATGCTCCACGAGTAATTCCTGTTACTACTTGTTTTACATTAGCGCTTGGGTGAGCAATGATAAAATCTTTACCTCCAGTTTCACCAACGATTCTTGGGTATGTTTTATAGTTGTGAATGTTTGCTCCAATTTTAGCCCAGATATCTTTAAATACGTGAGTTGATCCTGTAAAGTGAACACCAGCAAAATCACGGCTAGCTAAAACAGTATCTGTAATCATTAAAGCATCTCCAAAAACTACGTTGATAACTCCATCAGGAACTCCAGCTTCTTTGAAAACATCCAAAATGATTTTTGTAGAAAATACCTGGCTGTCACTTGGTTTCCAAACGACAACGTTACCCATCATTGCAGCACTTGCAGGAAGGTTTGCAGCGATAGCAGTAAAGTTAAATGGAGTAATTGCGTATACAAAACCTTCTAAAGGTCTGTACTCTAAACGATTCCAAACAGAAGAATCAGATTTTGGCTGGTCGTTATAAATTTGAGTCATAAACTCAACATTGTAACGTAAAAAGTCGATTAATTCGCAAGAAGCATCGATTTCTGCCTGGTGAATATTTTTAGACTGACCAATCATTGTAGCTGCATTAATACGTGCTCTGTATGGTCCGGCGATAAGTTCAGCAGCTTTTAAGAAAATAGCAGCACGTTGTTCCCATGCCATGTTTGCCCATGCTTTTCTTGATTCAAGTGCATTTGCAATCGCTTTTTCGATATGTTGTTTTTCAGCTAAATGGTATTTTCCAACGATATGTTTGTGATCGTGTGGAGAAGTAATATTTCTTGTGTTTCCAGTTCTGATTTCTTCGCTTCCAATGTGCAAAGGAACATCAATTTGAGAATTCCACATTGTAGTATAAGCTGCCTGAACAGCTGCCTTTTCTGGTGAATTCGGTGCGTAGCTTTTTACAGGCTCGTTTACCGCTTTTGGTACATGAAAAAATCCTTTAAGCATGTTATTTAAAATTAGATTATTAGATAATTTAAAGTTAGATATATTCGATTTGTTACGAATAATCTAACGCTGCACAAAAGTACAAAGGATAAATTAATAAATTGATAATTTTGTGATTAAGATAACGATAAAAATGACAGTTGTAAACTATATCTTAGTTTAAAGCAAAAGGAGCGCACATTCTAAAAGTAGGAACAATTACTTTGAATGTTTTTGTAGTAGTAAAATTGATCATATTAAAATGACCTTTCATTGCACCATAAGGAGATGAAAGTAAACAACCTGAACTATAAGTGTGGTTTTCACCAGGTTTTAAAACTGGTTTTTTACCAATAACACCTTCACCATCTACAATATCTAAGTCATTAAGAGAATCAAAAATTTCCCAGTGACGCGAAGTTAACTGAACGGAATCTTTACTGTGATTTTCGATTGTAACTACGTAACTAAAAGCAAAATGAATCTTGTAGTTTTTGAAGTAAGTACCTTCAAAACTAGTCAAAACTGATATTTTTATGCCTCTTGTAATTTGAGAAACCATACTAACGTAGTATATATGTGTGCGTTATACCTGCAAAGCTACAAAAAAAAACTAGGATTCCTAAAACGTTAACAATGTTTTAATTGACGATATTTATGGAGTTGGCGTTTCCTTTTCCGATAACTCTCTGATAGCGATCAGTATTTTCTTTGTAATAAACCAGGATAGTGTACTCATTTTCTGTTTGATAAAAGTTTCCGTCAACGGCATTTTCATTATCAATATTTCCTTTTTTATCAGCAACAGTGTATTGGAAATTGGTAAAGCCCTGCTTGATTACAATCGCTTTTTCGTAAACGCCCTTCTCCTGATTGTAATCCATTTTATTTTCAGGTGAAAGACCATAATTATTAAACATTCCAGTAATATAAATGTCTTTATTAAGTCTGAAAGCCGGAGCAGAAAGTGTAAAATAAACCCAGGCATAATCAGCCTCGATTTCGTTGTCGGATCCATTTATATTTTTAACTACAAAATTTCCATTTACATCCTCATATAAGGTGTAAATTTGATTTCCTCTCGCCGCATTTGTATATAGATATGCATTGTAAATATCATTGTTAGAGCCCACTCTTCCAACATTATTATTGGCAGCGCGTATATCTTTATTTTCAAAATAGAGAAACTCATTTCCGGCCCAAAATTGTGTTTCCTTATCGTATTTATAAACCAACTGATTGCCGATTGTGTATTGTGGAACGACATTTTTTATACCGGTTTTAAAATTACCATTTTGCAGCAAAAGTACTTTTACGTTTTGCAAAGGAGTCTGAAAAACAATGTCATTTGATAATATAGCAAAATCCACATTTTGTTTGTAGTTAATATTGCTTAAGTTTCTTGTTCGTTTAATTTGTGCAGGAACAGTGCAATGGTCTTCATATAAAATGAATTTTCGGGAGAAAACAACTTCTTTATCCTCATTTAGAATTTTAAGCATATAATTTCCGGATATTCTCAATTGTGTTGCAAATTGATTTGGAAATGAAAGACGATAATGCGAATAAACCTGAAGGGTATTAAATGAATTGGAATAGTCCATAATTCTCTGACCATCAAAACCTCGCAGATAATCTGTTTTAGGAATGTCAGTCGGAATCCAGTTATAGTCACAATGTACAACTTCAAAATAATAATTGGCTTCATTGCCAAATAGGTCATCAAATTGAAGTTGAAATACAGAGTTCATTTCAAATATAGGAACAACATTACTGCCATTCTGAACAAAAGAAACGGTTTTGATATTATAAGGCGGATCTATTTCTTCTTGTACTTCCTGGGCTTTCGCCGAAGTAAAAATAAAAATCAGAAGAAAGCTTAGATATGAAAATTTTGGCATCTTAATACATTGAAAGATTGTAAATATAACAATTTTATACAACGAAAAATAGGCCAATCTATTGGATTTAACTTTTATATACCTAAAATATATTCCAGATTACCTTCAATTTCGTCGTTAATATAGCTTTCTTCCAAAAGGGAATCAGACAACAGTTTTTTGTTTTCCTGTAATTTGATGATTTTTTCCTCAACCGTATTTTTCGAAATAAACCGAATCACATTCACTTTATTCAATTGCCCAATTCTGTGTGCTCGTCCAACACCTTGTTTCTCCGCAAAAGGATTCCACCAAGGATCTAAGAATAAAACATAGGAAGCTTTTGTAATATTCAAACCGACACCACCTGCTTTAAGGGAAATAAAAAACAACAAAGGTTCTTCCTTTTCCTGAAATAAATTTACTTGTTGTTCTCTTTTGTTTGCTGGAGTTTCTCCGGTAATTTCGCAAAAGGCTATTTTGTTTTCTTTACACCAATCGGTATAGAAATGCAGATTGGTAACAAACGAACTGAAAATGATAACTTTTTGTTTGGCTTTAACTAAGTTTTCCAGATAATTGGTAACCGCAATATATTTTCCCGAATCAATTTCAGACTCCTGATCAACCATTTTGGGGTGATTGCTTAATTGTCGTAACTTCATCAAAGTATTAATAATACTGATTTTGTCCGGACTTGAGCCATCAGTTTTAAGCAGGAAATTACGAGCTTTAGATTTTTCTTTCTCATATAATTTTTCCTGTTCAGGATCCATATCGCAATAATAAATCTGCTCGGTTAATTCAGGTAAATCTTTTAAAACCTGTTCTTTGGTTCGTCGCAAAATATAAGGCTGAATAAGATTCTTTAATTCTAATAAAACTTCTTCATTCTGCTTTTTCTCAATCGGATTTTTGAAATTCTCCATAAAGAAAGCATAACTGCCCAAAATATCAGGATTGATAAATTGCATTTGTGACCATAAATCGTCAAGCGAATTTTCGATTGGTGTTCCACTCAAAGCAATTTTATGTCCCGTACTGATTTTATTTATGGCTTTAAAAATCTTAGAATTTTTGTTTTTAATGTATTGACTTTCGTCTAAAATCAGATAGCGGAAATCGTATTTTTCTAAAATAGATATATCGCGATGAATAATGCTGTAACTCGTAAAAATCAAATCGGTTGAATCTAATCTGCTTGCTAATTGTTTTCTATCGTTACCAACATACTGCATTTTGGAGAAGTGCGGCGTAAATTTTCCAGCTTCATTAAACCAGTTAAAAACTAAGGAAGAAGGCTGGACAATCAACGCTTTAAGCGGTTCTCTTTCAATCGTTGTTTCGTTTGCAAACAAATCAAAATTGGTCGTTTTGGTAGTAAAACCTAATTGTTCTTGTACCGAAACCAAAACCGACAAAGTTTGTAATGTTTTTCCAAGTCCCATATCATCAGCCAGACATGCTCCCATATTAGAGTTGAAATGCCCCAAAAGCCATTTTACTCCATCAATTTGGTACGGTCTCAAAGTTGCTTTGATTAATTCTGAAGCTGTAAATTCAGCTTTGTGAATTTGGTCTAAATCATTGTCGATTTCTGAAATTCCGTCTAAAGCGGTAAAATTGCTTTTACGTAAAAGTAAAGCTCCGTTTTCTGTCTTAGCTAATTTTGCCAAAGAGCCATATTTGCTGAACCATTCCAGTGGAATTAAAAAGTAATTTCCGTCAGGCAATTGAAAAAGTCTTTCCTTACTTTTTATATTTGGAATAATGTCGCTGAAATTGATTTTATAATTCCCAATCGTAATGATTATTTTAATATCAAACCAATCTGCTTTTGTTTCTTTTGCAATAGAAATCGTGTTGCTTTCTGTAATGATTTCTTTGCTTTCGAGTTTTAAATTTTGAATGGTAAAACCTAAACTTTCCAGCTTTTCTCTGTTGTCAATAATTAATTGAATATTGATATAAGGATCAGAAGTTTCTGCGTCAGAATTCAATCCAAACAATTCGTTTTTGATTTTTATTAGACCAATTTCGAGCAATTTATCTGTATATGAATTCTCGTCAGGATTTCGTTTAAACTGAATTATTCTAGGCTCGTTCGCAACGCTGAAATCAACAAAAGAATGTGTTCTTTTAGTTTTGCTGGCGTCAAAAATATAGCCGTTATAATCAAAATAAAGATTGAGATAATAACAGTTTTTAAAGAAATCAAAAACAGGCTGAATGGTGCAGGAAACGATTTGGTCACGAAGTTCTATTTCAAATCCGTTGGCTTCAATATCAATTTTTTTAGCTATTTCTGGAATGAAATTTTTAAAATAATCATCAACTAATTTGGAAGGAATTTCGATGGATTTTTTCTTTAAAAAAGGAGTTAGCTTTTTACCATTAAGCTCTTTTAATTTACCTAATTTTTTATCGATAATTAACCAGCCCGGTTCATCTGAAAGAATTTCTACATTATGATTCATTGGTAAAAATGTAGTTTCGTTTTCTTTTAAAGATAAAGTATAAGTGATGCCTTCGGAATGTTTGTCAAATTGAATTTGAGGTTCAAAATCCAAAGAATCAATACTTACTCTTGAACGATAAAAATCTTTTTCAGGTCCTAAATTGATGGACAACGGAAATTGCTCTTTTACAATCAAATCGTAAAACGGACTTAAATTGAGTTTTAAGTGCTGACGAATCGCAAAGTCAATTTTGGAATCTTTTTGCAAATCGGCAATTGTTTTAGCTGATTTGATTTTAGCACCGAATTTTTTGAATATAAATTCAGGTTTTAGAGATTCACAAATATTGAGAATCCTTTTGGAATTTGGATCTAAATTTTCGAAATCAATGCCGAAACTTTCGATAATAGCTTTTGTTGCTTTTTTATCCAGATATTTGATTTCGATTGTATTTTCAACAATATAGGCTGTTGGAATAAAGGCATTCAGATTTTTTTCAAAACTGATGTCAAAACAGAACTGAAATGGTTTTGTAGGTTGCAAAATTTAAAGATTTGGTTAGGCTTGTAATTTAGGAATTGGGCAAAAAAATAAAGAGTTTTCAAAATATCAATAATTTGAAAACTCTTTTAAATGAACTTGTATCACTTATATGGTGAAAAAAATTAGTTTTCCTGTTTAAAGCAAAGCGGAATAATTTCACCTTTTGCCAAACAGTATTTTTCAACTAATTCAGGTGCAATTTTGTTAGTGTAATCTTCTTCGATAACAATAAAACCAATGCTTCTTAATTTATCAAAATAATCGCGTCCGTACACACGAACGTGATCGTATTGTCCGAAGATTTTAGCACGTTCTTTTTGATCTGTAATTGTATCATCAGCAAAAGTAACTTCGCGGGATAAATCCTGAGGAATTTGCAAAATTGCCATTCCGCCCGGTTTTAAAACGCGATATAATTCCTGCATTGCTTTTGTATCGTCTGGAATGTGTTCTAAAACGTGATTACATAAAATAACGTCGTATTCATTGTCTTTGAAAGGTAAATTACAGATATCTGCTTTTACATCTGCCAAAGGTGAAAGTAAATCGGTTGTTGTATAATCCAGGTTTTTCTGCTTACGGAATCTTTTATAAAAAGCTTGTTCCGGAGCAAAATGCAACACTTTTTTGGGTGCTGTAAAAAAATCAGTCTGATCGTTTAAATACAACCAAAGCAAACGGTGTCTCTCTAGTGAAAGCGTACTTGGCGAAAGTACATTATTACGTTGTTTTCCGTATCCGTAAGGCAAAAACGATTTAAAGCTTCTTCCATCTATAGGATCTGTAAATTTATCTCCTCTTAATGAGAAAGCTAAAATTGGGCGCGCCACATAACTCAAACGAATTAATAAAGGGCGAGGGATTGTATTTAAAACTAATTTGAAAAGTTTTTTCATGGGGCTATTCCAAAAATATTTTTTGTTTTCCTGCAAGGTTTTCAAAACCTTGTAGGTATTTAAGTTGAAAAAAGACACCTACAAGGTTTTGAAAACCTTGCAGGAGTTTGAATATTTTTTAAGTTTTAGAATCTCGGCTAATAACTACAATACCAACGGCACTTTTCTAAATTCATCTTCTTCATTGCTTTCAATTCCTAAAGCTTTGTAGATGTATTGGAAAGTAGATAATAATTCTGGTTTACCATCAATTAATGCAACATCATGTTCAAAATGCGCACTTGCTTTTCCGTCAGCAGTTGTAATAGTCCAGCCGTCTTTATGTTGTTTGATGTTTTTTGTTCCCATATTGATCATTGGCTCTATTGCTACAACCATTCCTTCAACAAAAAGTTTTCCGCGGCCGCGTTTTCCGTAGTTTGGCATTTCTGGTTCTTCGTGCATTTTTTGCCCAAGACCATGTCCAACCAATTCACGAACAACTCCGTAACCGTGAGCTTCAGTATATTTCTGAATCGCATTTCCAACATCCTCAACACGATTTCCTGCTTTAAATTCTCTAATTCCAACATAAAGAGATTCTTTTGTTACCTGCAAAAGTTTTTTAACTTCCGGAGCAACTTCTCCAATTTCGAAACTGTAAGCATGATCTCCGTGATATCCATTTTTAAAAGCACCACAGTCAACCGAAATAACGTCACCACTTTTTAGAGGCGTATTATTTGGAATACCGTGAACAACCTGAGAATTTGGACTCATACAAAGTGAATTCGGAAAATCATATAATCCTAAAAAGCTTGGAACCGCACCATGATCACGGATAAATTCCTCAGCTAATTTGTCAAGATATAATGTAGTCACTCCTTCTTTAATTTCAGAAGCGATCATTCCTAATGTTTTTGATACGATTAAAGCACTTTCGCGCATTAATTCAATTTCTTCTCTAGTTTTCTGGATAATCATATTTTTCCCATTTTCAGTTCGCAAAAATACAATTTTTATCTCATTTTTTATGCAATTTTTTTTTGTCACGAATTCGCGAAATTATACAAATCTAGATTGGTGAAATTCAATTTCCCTAATCTAGATTTAGAGATATAAAAAAGTGAGAATTCGTGAATTCGTGGCTAATAACAGACAGCTTTTTCGGAAAAAAGCCATAAATTAGTAGTTAAAACGTTTGTAATTATGGAAACTATTATAGAACAGGATATATCTAAAGTAAAGGCTCTTAGGAAAATGAAGAGAAATGCTTTGGCTCTTTTAGGTTTTGCAGTGTTATTATTTATAATAGCAATTTACTTTAAAATCCCGATGTTGCAGGCCTTTAGCGAGGCAGCGATGGTAGGTGGAATAGCGGATTGGTTTGCTGTTGTAGCGCTTTTTCGCCATCCGATGGGAATCCCGATTTGGCATACAGCCATTATTCCGACCAAGAAAAATGAAATTGGAGAAAATCTGGGAAATTTTGTTTCGGAAGAGTTTTTAAACAGGGAAAAATTAGAAATAAAACTGGAAGAATTCAACTTTGCAACAAAAGCTTCAGATTGGCTTTCGGAGGAAGAGAATGCCAATAAAATTGCAAGTCTTGTTACAGTAAATATTATTCCGGGAATCTTGCGAACTATAAAAGATGAAGATATTAAAAGATTTATTCAGGTTCAGTTTGCGGCAAAAATGGAAGGGATAAATTTTGGAGATTGGGTTGCAGTTGCATTAGAGCCTTTGCAGAAAGGAAATCTAAAAAATGAAATGCTGACAAATCTTCTTGAAGTGATGAGCAACGAATTGACTAATAATAAGGATTTAATTAGACAAAAAGTAAAAGCTTCAACACCACTTTTAAGTTTTGGTTTGGCTGATAAAAAGATTACAGAAGGTGTTTTTAATGGTTTGCAGGATTTTTTAAATGAAGCTAAAAAACCTCAAAGTGCTGTTCGTTTAAAAATTGATGAATATATTTTTAACTTTTTGGAAAAAGTAAAAAACTCCGAAGAAATGAGGGTTAAAATCAATGATATGATTTTGGGCTTTGTCGGGAAAAAAGAAGTTCAGGATTATATCAATGGAATTTGGGACGAAATAAAACTTTCGATTACAAATGATTTGAATAAAGGTGAAGATTCTTCGATTAAAAATAGCATCGCAGGATTAATTCAAACTTTTGGAAACGGATTAAAAGAAGATCAAATTATGATTGAAAAAATCAATAATTTTATTAAAAACGATTTATTATCAATCCTTCTGAATAATAAAAAAGTGATTGGAGATCTAATTTCTTCGACCGTAAAAAGCTGGGATGGGAAAGAGGTTTCAGAAAAGCTGGAGTTAGAAATTGGAAAAGATCTTCAATATATAAGAATCAACGGAACTTTGGTTGGTGGTGTTATTGGACTTGTAATTTATGGAGTGGAGCAATTGTATCATTATTTGTTGGTCTAAATGAATAATCTCGCAAAGTCGCAGAGACGCAAAGTTTATGAATTTCTTTGCGACTTAGCGTCTTTGCCAGATTTTTTTAAGTTCTATTTAAAAGAACTTATATCACTTATATGATTTAAATTACAAAAGGGAATGACAAGTCATTGCATTTGGTTGCTGAACGCCCATTAATTCTAAAATTGTTGGAGCGATATCACCTAAAACACCATTTTGAATGTTTTTCAATTCTTTATCAACCAAGATAATCGGCACTGGGTTTGTTGTGTGTGCAGTATTTGGACTTCCGTCAGGATTAATCATAGTTTCGCAGTTTCCGTGATCTGCAATTACAATTGTAGTATAATCGTTAGCAAGAGCTGCTTCGATAACTTGTTTTGCACAAGCATCAACAGCTTCACAAGCTTTAATTGCAGCTTCCATGATTCCGGTATGACCAACCATGTCTCCGTTTGCAAAGTTTAAGCAGACAAAATCAACTTCACCTTTATTCAATTCCGGAACTAGTGCGCTTGTAAGTTCAAAAGCACTCATTTCTGGCTGTAAATCGTAAGTAGCTACTTTTGGAGAATTTCTTAAAATTCTTGATTCACCTTCAAAAGGAGTTTCTCTACCACCGGAAAAGAAAAACGTTACGTGAGGATATTTCTCTGTTTCAGCAATTCTAATTTGTTTTTTACCTGCTTTTTCTAAAACCTCACCAAGAGTTTCGGTGATATTATCTTTATTGTAAACTACCTTTACGTTTTGATACGTTTCGTCATAATTTGTAAGCGTAACATAGTACAAGTTTAGTTTGTGCATGTTTTGCTCGTGGAAGTCTTGCTGAGAAAGTGCTTCAGTAAGTTCACGTCCTCTGTCTGTTCTAAAGTTAAAGAAGATTACAACATCACCTTCAACAATTGTTGCAAGAGGTTTTGCGTTTTCATCAACAATAACAACAGGATCGATAAATTCGTCAGTTACATTTTTCTCATAACTCTCAAGAACACTTGCGACAGGATTTGTAGAAGGAATTCCTACTCCGTTAACCACTAAATCGTAAGCTAGTTTTACACGTTCCCAACGTTTGTCACGATCCATTGCATAGTAACGACCAACTATTGAAGCGATTTTTACAGGAGTATCTTTAATATAGTCTTCTAAATCGTGAATATATTTTGCTCCTGATTTTGGATCAACATCACGTCCGTCTGTAAAAGCGTGAACATAAACCTGGTCTAAACCATATTCCTGCGAAGCATCAATTAATCCGCGTAAGTGAGAAGTATGAGAGTGAACACCTCCATCAGAAACTAATCCTAAAAAGTGTACTTTTTTATTGTTTTCTTTAGCATAAGTAAAAGCATCAATAAGTACTTGTTCTTTTGCCAGTGTTTTGTGTGCTACTGCCAGATTGATTTTGGCTAAATCCTGATATACAATTCTTCCGGCACCTAGGTTCATGTGACCAACTTCACTATTTCCCATTTGTCCTTCAGGTAAACCAACATTTAGTCCGTCGGTTCTAAGTTGTGCGCTTGGATAATTTTTGTAAAGACTGTTTATAAAAGGAACATTTGCATTGTCTATTGCAGATACTTTAGGGTCAGGAGATTTTCCCCAACCATCTAAAATCATTAGGATAACTTTCTTGTTCATTATTTTTTAGTTTTTTACAAAGATAAGCCATTTCTAAAATTAGCAAGAGCGCGGTGTTACATTTATGTTTAATAAAATGAAGCGTATTAAAAAATAATAATTTAGTTGCAGAAGTCTTTATTTTTTAAAGTTAATTCAGGCTAGGCTCTTCTGCGGAGTTTATTTTTGACAGCATTATAATCGATAAAATACTTAACACTGACTGAAAAAACATGTTTTAAAGCTTCGTTATTTAGTAAGCCTGTTACATTGTCTTTAAATTGTTTGTCGATAATGCGCTCAAAATTATCAGCGCTATTGCGATATAAAACAGAAATCTGACTTCCCGGAGCAAACCACCAGGAATAAGAAAGATCTGCATTCCAGGAATAGAAACTTGAATTTTTATTCTTTGTATATTCAGGATATGGAGTGAGCGTACCATTATGCTGTAATTGTAAAATGTCTTTATTTTCGGCATAAGACCAGTATTGGCGAATAGCTAAGTTTATTGTCATAGTGCTGTTTAAAGCATATTTTCCGCCAAGAGTATTAGAATACGTAATCACATTTCGATTGGCAAAGGTGATGGTTTTGGGAGTGTTTTCATTGTTGTCTGCATCAACACTGTCAATGTAACCTTTGTCATTGTTTTTTCTGAAAAAGCTAAACAAGTAAGTCAATAGTAGCTTGTCATTAAAACGATATCTTGGTCCTATATCAAAGGCATAAGAAAGTCTTCCGGGTTCATCTAAAATAGCTATTGAAGGATTTAAATCTATAGCAAATTTTTTGTTGTAGTTGGTCGATATACTAGCCCAGGATTCAAATTTTCTGGGGATAATAACGTAACGGTTATTGGCTCTGGGTTCGTAATAATCATTTGATTCTAAGGGGTAAACTGTTATTCCTATGCCAAAATAATTATTCTTTACCGTAGACAGGTTTACGTTTACATTGATATTGTTGTCTTGTACTTTTCCCGATTCCTTATTAAATTCAGAATACATATTCCAGTTAATTCTGAAGCTGTTAAAAAGCTTTGTTGGGTTTAAAATTCTATAATTAGCATTGCCATAAAAATTATAATAATTAGTATAGAAATTAATCCCTAAATCGTTTGGATCAAAATCTTTACTTACAAAATCAGAACCTATGCTGTAGCGATATTTTCCGCTAGTCTCAGCAAAGCCAAGAGTAGTGTAAGTTCCATTTTTGTCTTCCTCAGTATTAATATGGCTGAACTTTGCATTTCCAAATAAACTATAGGTGTTTGCTTTAGTATTTAAGTCCCAAGCTAAACCAGTAACATTCGCATCTCTGTAATGGCCATTTCGGGTTACATTACTATTAATAAAGGTAACCGATGAGTTTTTGCGAAAACGCTGATCTAATACCAATACATTATAATTAGTCAAAGGTTCAACAATAACTCGGCGAGTTTCATTTGTAATGGTATCTTTTATGGTGGCAAAAGTTTTTTCGGTAACCGCGTTCAAAACTCCAATTCCCAATCCATGTTTAGTTCTTCCGGAAACTTTTAAAGCATTGATAAGGTTAACATTCTGTATGTTTTCAATAAGTTTTTCATTGTCATTTAAATCGGGTTCAATAGTTGGTTTTCCTCCAATCCTTCTGGAATAAAACATATTACCTTTATTAAATAAGTCTGTTCCTTCTGTGAAAAAAGCCCTGTTTTCGTTGAATTGCTGTTCAAACGGACTAAGATTCAAAATTTGATCGTCGTATTTTGTTTGTCCAAAATCTGGAATCAGAATAGCATCTAGTGTAAAGGCATCATTAATACCATATTTAATATCCATTCCGCCTTTCATTGTTCCGTATGTTTTCTGGCCATCGGAGGCATTCAAATAATAAGAGGCGTATGGCATAAAAAACAATCGGGTAGGAGGTTTGATGTTTTCTATTCCGGTTAAATCTCCGTTTTGCTGTGTAAATGTTCCGATTTTAGTATCGATTAACGTCCAGGTATATTTTTTGCGTTCTCTTTTTATTTCCCTGAAAAAGTTAATTCCCCAGATTTGTTTCTTTTCTCCGGAAAAACGCAGGGCAGCATACGGAATTTTAATTTCGACAATCCAGCCTTCATTAGTAATTTTGGCTTTGCTTAACCAAACTGCATCCCAGGAATAATCTTCGCCAATAGCATCTGTCATTATACAGTCACCTTGTACATCTGCTGCCGAAACAAAAAATTCAAAATTCTGCTGACCGTCATTAAAGCCATTCACAAAAACACCAAAAAGATCTGCGGTTCCAAAATTATCACGTTGCGAGATCTCTTTTAAAATCTTTCCGGGTTCATCATCATACATCGTAGCGCCTATGTAGATAGCATCATTATCATAGATAACTTTAATTTCTGTTTTTTTAGTTTCAGGAATTGGTTTTCCGTTATCAGGTTCAAACATGATAAAATTAGTGGCAATCGGAACATTTTCCCAAGTAGTCTCATCGAGCTTTCCATCGATTGTGATAGACGCCGTGGTTGCTTGAGCCTGAACTGTTTTCTTTTGACTAAAGCTATAAAAAGAGATCAAAAGAATACTTGCGAAAACTAATTTTTTCATGAAATAATAAAAGGTAAATACTTTAAAAATGTTAATAGATGAGGTAATAGACTATACTTTAACGCAATTGTTACAGTTTGTAAAATCAAAAATAATGTTTAATTGTATTTTCTTTAAGAAAAACCTTAAAAATGTTAAGATTTTAAATATGAGTAAATATCCTACATAAAAACTTATTTTTTTGACAAAAACGCAAAATTTTACTGTTATTCTGTTAAAGTTTATGCAAAACAGCACAGATTCAGTGCGTTGAGTTTCGATCGGTGTAAAATTTTTATATTTTTGCCCTACCCAAATTTTATTATTAACCTAAAGAAATTCAATGATTTACAAGATTTATCCACTATTTGTGTTTTTGCTGCTGTCTTTTGGTAAAGATTCTAAAAGCACACCCAAGATTAAAAGTGAAACAACCAAAACTATTGCTAAGGTTGAGAAACTTACCGTTGAAGCTAAGATTGAAAGTATTTACAGCGCTTTAAATCCGAACAATTTTCAGTTACCGGAACTTAAAACTTTTTCTGAAGCCTTAAAAGGGTTTTATATTTTAAAAGAAAAAGGAGTTATCCACAAAGATATTTTAACGCTGATTGATTTTAGTTTGTCATCAAATAGTAAACGCCTTTGGGTGATTGATTTGGCGACCAATACAGTTTTATTTCAGTCGTTAGTAGCTCACGGAAGAAATACAGGAGAAGAATTTGCTTCTTCATTTTCAAATAACAATTCGTCTTATAAAAGCAGTTTAGGTTTTTATGCTACCGGAGAAATTTATCAGGGAAAACATGGAGCTTCTTTACGCCTTGATGGTTTAGAAAGAGGATACAATGACAACGCCCGCCAAAGGGGAGTTGTTATGCATGGAGCAGATTACGTTTCTGAATCTTTCATAAGAGATCATAAAAGATTAGGAAGAAGCCAGGGATGTCCGGCAGTTCCAGTTGAATTGACAAATGAAATAATTCAGTTAATAAAAGATAAATCGTGTTTGTTTATCTATCATCCATCAAGAAGTTTTATGATGGAAGAAAAGCTAATTTCTTAATTTAGCATACAAATCCGAATCCAGATTATAAATATCAGCTCTGAAAATGAGCTGATTTTTTTTGCTCCAGGCTGTCCAGTACCATTGGTATAAAGCGTATTTTTTTGTGATTTTGATACTAGTTGTCTTTTTGGAAGCAATAATCGTATCAATCTTTATTTTTGAATATTTTACAGAGTCAGCCAGAATATGTTCTGCAAGCTCCAAAGGATTTTCTACACGAACACAACCAGAACTTAATGAACGATTGCTTCTGCCAAAGTAATTACGGTGATTGGTATCGTGCAGATACACACTATGATTATTCGGAAACAAAATTTTCATTACCCCAAGAGAGTTGTTCTGACCCGGACTTTGTATATAACGATATCTGTTAGGTTTGTTTTCATTCCATGCATTTGGAGCAACAACGTTTCCGGAAGTGTCGTATATAGTGATGTTTTTATTGGCCAGATAATTTCGGTTTCGCTTCATTGCCGGTACAACATCTTCTTTCAAAATTGTTGGAGGAACAGTCCATGTTGGGTTAAAAACAACTGTTCTTAATTTTGAGGTAATAATTGGTGTTTTTCTTTTGCTTGTTCCAACAACAATATTTCTTGTCAAAGTAGTATCTTGTTCTTCAACAACATTTAAGCTGTAATCGGGGATATTAATGATAAAATAATTTTCGGCAAAATCGGTTGTAAACCATCTCCATCTTTCCAGATTGGCAATAATTTGTTCTTTTCTTTTTTCTTTAGAATAATTTAATGCATTAATAGTACCAACACCAATAACTCCATCGGCAGCCAAACCATGTCTCTCTTGGAATTTTTTAACAGATTCAAATGTTTTCTTCGTGTAAATTGTAGAAAGACTGTCTTTTCCTTCCATATCACCCCAATACAAAAGTCTTTTTTTAATATTTATTAAAGCAGAATTGGTGTCGTTTAAGGTGATCTTTTCGGCAGATTCAATGTTTTTTACGTGATCATCCGGAAAACTGTTTATAATTTCAAGTGCTTTTAACAACTCTCTATAGGTTTGCGATTTTGGCTGAATATTATCAACCAGACTATCTAATTTGTTGTTGTTGAAACCTTTTATAAGAATATTATTTACATCAAAAGTTTTTTCCTCTAAATCCCAGTCAGTGTATAATGTCTTAGGGTCTAGTTTTCCTTTATAAAGATGTTTTAAGTATTTCTCAAAATTATATGTTAGTAAAATATCATAAGTTGCCAGGTCAGAATCGCTAAGAGAACTTACTTTTTTTTCGAATTTTTTCAATTTCGAAATTTTATAATCTTCTGGTTCTAAGCCTAATTTGTCTGATTTTTCTAATTGAGATAAAACATAAGTTCTTTTTTTTAGATTTCCCCAAACAGTTGTGTTTTCAGATGCAGCATAAAATTGTTTAAGAGTTTCGCTCTTAAAAGTACTTATTTGTGCAGTATCAATTTGAACTTTTCTTTCATCAGTAAGTATGATTATTGGGGGCTTTTTTTTGACAATTGGGGTGATTTTGGGTGTGTCTTTTTTACAACCAATAAAAATGCATATTACTAATAAAAAGTAAAGTTTGTTCATTTTATAATTTTTTAAACATCATATAATGTTCCCCAACGTCTTTGATATCAAATGCTTCTCCCTCAACTTGGTAATTCATTTTTTTATAAAAGCCGACTGCGGCAGTTCGGGCATTAAACCAAATTAAATCGACTTTGTTTTCGATACAGTAGTTTTCGCAATGCTTAACTAAAGCTTCGCCAAAACCTTTTTTCTGATGCGTGTCTAAAACTGCCATTCCTCTAATCTGAGCCTGATTTTCGTCGGCAAATATAGGATTGATTTTGTTGAATAATGAAATAATTCCTATTAATTTTTCATTATCATATAATCCGAAGTGGTGGGTATCTGTTAAATCATCTCCTTCAAAGATGCAACTTTCTATAGGTTTCCCTTTTCTTAAAACGGGTTGACGAACTGCATAAGTTTCATTTGATGGGATTTCTTTGATAATATTCATAATTTTTGAAAAATATTTGATTTTATAACTTTTTAATTTTAAATAAGTTATAAAAAAATGTTGATTTTAATTGATTTTTTTTGCCAAAAAGCTTGTTTTGAACTTAACTTTCTTTCTATATTTGCACCACCAATGCGAAAGTAGCTCAGTTGGTAGAGCTCCAGCCTTCCAAGCTGGTTGTCGCGAGTTCGAGCCTCGTCTTTCGCTCTAAGAAACCAAGATTTAAACGTTTCGGTTTTTTTATCAAAAGTAAATAATTTTTGATTTTATTTTTTTTAAAAGATTAAATTATTTATATTTGCACCCTGTTAATGCGAAAGTAGCTCAGTTGGTAGAGCTCCAGCCTTCCAAGCTGGTTGTCGCGAGTTCGAGCCTCGTCTTTCGCTCTTCAAAAGCCTCAAACATTGTTTGAGGCTTTTTTGTTTTTATTATTATTTAAACCATATAAGTGATATAAGACAGTATAAGTTTTTTTGACTTTAATATTTTAAATGAACTTATATTACTTATATGGGATGATAAATTATTTCAAATTGCTTAAATCGCTTTCGGTTTCTAGTTCGATCGGGGTTTCGTTTTGTTTAAATAAACGAGCAGATAAATTTCCTTTCAGGGTAATTTTTTCTCCTTTCACTTCCAGCCAGCTTCCTTCTCTTAAACCTAAAACAGGAATTGAGTTAAATGCATGAAACTCTTTAATTCTTGTTTCACGTGTTTCACCCATATGTTTAGATTGTAAATCCGGATCTAAATAATGTGGATTTAGGTTAAACGGAATTAATCCTAAAGTCTGAAAACTTGGAGGATAAATAATTGGCATATCATTGGTAGTTTGCATGGATAGGCCACAAATATTACTTCCTGCGCTGGTTCCTAAGTATGGGGTTCCGTTTTTTACAGTTTCTGCAAGAAGTTGCATAATTTTGTTTTTGTATAATTGAGTAACCAGCAAAAAAGTATTGCCTCCGCCGGTAAATATACCTTCAGCATTTTTTATGGCGCTTTCTGTATCTTCAAATTCGTGAATTCCTTTTACAGAAATGTTAATTGTAGCAAAAGCCTCAGCAACTTTTTGGGTGTAATCGTCGTGAGAAATTCCGCTAGGACGTGCGTAAGGTATAAATAAAAGATTTTTGCAGTTTTTAAAATGAGATTGTAACGTAGGTAATAAATACTCTAAATAGCTGCCTTCGTGAAGTGTAGAAGTGCTGGCAATAATAATGCTTTTCATATTTTTTAAATCAGATTCAATCCGTTAAAGATATTAAAAACTCTCATTTTGAGAATGATTATCAAAGTTTAATTAACATATTTTTACCAAGTCCTTAATACTATATTTGGAATACATTAAGATATTTTTACGGCTTTAAGAATAATTCTAAATTTTCATCATTTTGATTCATAAAGTCGCTTGTTTTTTTCTGGTTGTTTGGGGACAAAGTATTTGTGCTCAAGTTCAGGAACGTACCACATTTACTGGAAAAATCGCCGCCAATACTTCAGATTTGGAAGGTGTATATGTGATCAATGCGCAAACCGAAAAAATGACCGTCACTGATTCTTTTGGAGGTTTTTCAATTTTAGCGGGCGCGGGAGATACGCTGGTTTTTTCTTCAATACAATTTAAAGAAAATAGAGTTTTATTAAGTCCTGAGAATTTTACGGATATTAATTTTACTGTAAAATTAAGCATGGTTATGCATCAATTGCAGGAAGTTGTGGTTAAGAATTACAGCGGTATAAATGCAGTTTCTTTAGGAATTATTCCGAGTGGACAAAAGACATATACCGAGGCTGAACGAAAGCTGCGCACTGCCACGGCTTTAAATCCGCAGGCTAATGCAGGAACAATGGCGGGAGGATCAATTTCGGCAGATCCTTTGCTGAATTTTTTCTCGGGTAGAACTGCAATGCTGAAAAAAGAAGTTGAGGTGGAGAAAAAAGAGGCTTTTATGAAGCTTTTAGAGCGAATGTTTACTTTAGAACATTTTGTGAATGTCTTGAAAATTCCTAGTGAATATGTAAAAGGGTTTGAATATTATGCTGTTGAAAATGATAAGTTTACGATAATTCTAAATTCGAAAAATAAAACTTCGACGGAATTTTTGCTGGCTGAATTAGCAACTAAATACAAAGAAATAATAGCAGGTGAAATTAAGTAAAGTTTTAAATATAGTTCTCTTATTGTTTTTGGTTCAGGTTGGTAGGGCGCAAAATACAGCTTCAAAAGAAATTTTAGGCCAGATTTTCGAAAAGTCAACTTCTGTCGATGGTGTTACTATTGTCAATAATACAACTCAGTTTACAACAATTTCAGATGAAAACGGAATGTTTTCAATTGTGGTTAAAGAAGGTGATGTTTTGGTTTTTTCATCTGTAAATTTAGAGCCGTTAAAACTTAGAATTACAGCGGATGATATGATGTCTGGTAAGCTTTTGGTAAAAATGACGGCCAAAGAAATTGAACTGAAAGAAGTTGTAGTTAATGAAAATGCAAATATCACAACCGAAAACCTTGGAATAGTGCCACGGGGAATGAAGACTTATACGCCGGCAGAAAGAAAAGTTTATACAGCAACTTCAACGTCTGTAGATAAATTAATTAATAAGATTTCGGGGCGCACTGCAATGCTTAAAAAAGAAGTAAATGTAGAGAAGAAGGAAATGCTTTTTAGAAAAATAGAATATCTCTTTGAAGAGAATTATTATACTGGCAGATTGAAAATTCCTGTAGATGATATTAAAGGATTTCAATTATTCTGTGTCGATGATACTGAATTTGCTGTATCTTTGAATACGAAAAACAAAACAATGAGTATGTTTTTAATCACAGATTTAGCCAGAAAATATTTAATAATTCTAGAAAATGAAAAATAAGTTAGGAATATTCGTTGTTTGTTTGTTTTGTCAAATTGCTTTAGGACAAAATGCTACGAGGAAATCACTTCACGGACAAGTGGTTAATACTTCACTTTCTATAGAAAGTGGTTATGTTATGAATATTAATGCCAAGACCAGAACGTTTATTGGTGCAGGAGGTTTGTTTGATATTTTGGCTCAGCCAAAAGATACTTTGCTTTTTAGCGGAATGGCATTTCAGTCTAAAAAAATTGTACTTTCAGAGAAAGATTGTGCAGAAATTCTTTTAGTGGTTCCATTAGATTTGATAAACAATCAATTAAAAGAAGTTGTGGTTCATAAAGATTTAAAAGTAAAATCACTTGGCGTTGGTTCGCAGGCAATAGTAGATATGCAATTTGAAGATGATAAGCAATCTACAGCAAAAAATACGGCAATGTACTCTGATCAGACCATTAAATACGGAACAGACTTCGTTCGAATATTTAAGGACGTTAAAAAATTGCTGAAGAAAAAAGATAACGTAAAAGAAGAGGAGATATCTGATATTGCCTTTGTTACTTATGCCAAAGATAATTTTAAACCTGATTTTTTTACTAAAACACTAGGTTTGCAAGAGGATGAGGTTGAGTTGTTTTTAATGTATTGCTCTAATGATCCTGAATCTAAAAGACATGTCGATCCTGATCAGAAATTTGAATTGATAGATTTTTTAATTAACAAGAATAAAGAATTTCAAAAATTGAATGTTCATCAAAAATGAGAAATAGGTTGCTTTATCCTTTAATCGGGATATTATTTTTATCACTTTCTGCATTTGCATTTCACAAGTTTTATGTGGGTGTATTTCAGGTGAATTATGCGGCTGAAAAAAAGATGATTCAAATCACTTCTCGTATTTTTATTGATGATCTGAATAACGGATTGGAGAAAAAATACCATAAAAAAGCATTTGTTGGTACAGATAAAGAAACTCCGGAAGATGTTGAGTTATTAAAAAAATATCTTGCTGAAAATTTCACTATAAAAATAAATGGTCAGTCTAAAGCGATTACTTTTTTATCTAAAGAAGTAGAGTCAAATGATGTTTTGGTTTGTTATTCCAGAATAAAAGAAGTGGATAAATTTAAGACGCTTGAAATTTCAAATACAATTTTAGTAGATTGGAATGCTGAACAGCAAAATATTACGCATGTTTCAGCATTCAACTCAAAGAAAAGTGTACTTTTTACAGAATCCTCGCGCAAAGAACTGTTAAAATACTAGTGAAAATATAAAATTGATATTTTAATTGTTATTTTCACCGCCTGTTTAAATTACCATCAAATTTTTATGAAAAAGATTTCATTATTATTACTTTTTCCCGCTATGTTGTTAGCTCAGGAAAAAACAACTGCCCCTGTTGCTCCAAAACAGCAAGGAAAATACGATACGAACAAATTTAGCCAGATGTACGATTTGTTGGCTACTCCAAATATGTTTCGTACGGCATCTGGTGCGCCCGGTCCGGCATATTATCAGCAACAGGCAGATTATAAAATCGATATTGAATTAGATGATAAAAACTCAAAGATAACAGGTTCAGAAGTTATTACCTATTCAAATAATTCTCCTGACAGTTTAGAATACTTATGGATTCAGCTGGATCAAAATCAGGCAAGAGCCAATACACAAAGCACTTTAGCGGAAAGCGAAAAAATCAATCAGGTTTTACCACTTGATGGTTTTTCGGGCAAATATTTGAAAAAAGATTTAGAGCGCGGATTTAATATTGAGCAGGTAAAAGATGCCAAAGGAAATTCAATGTCTTATACAATCAACGAAACCATGATGCGTATTAATCTGGTAACTCCGTTAAAACCGGGAGAGAAGATTTCTATGGCGATAAAATGGTGGTATAATATCAATAATTATAGAAAAGAAGGCGGTCGTTCAGGTTATGAATTGTTCGAAAAAGATGGGAATAAACTATATGTAATTGCACAGTTTTATCCTAGAATGGCAGTTTATAATGATGTTGAAGGCTGGCAAAATATGCAGTTTTGGGGAAGCGGAGAGTTTGCTCTTCCTTTCGGAAACTTTGACGTAAATATTACTGTTCCTGCTGATCATGTAATTGATGCAACTGGAGAGTTAATGAACAGAAGTGAAGTTTTTACAGCAGAACAGGTAAAACGTTACGAACAGGCGCAAAAATCATTTGATAAACCAGTTGTAATTGTGACTCAGGCTGAGGCTGAAGCTGCAGAAAAGGGTTTTTCTGAAAAGAAAAAAACATGGAAATTCAGTGCAAAAAATGTACGTGATTTCGGAATTGCTTCTTCCAGAAAATTCATTTACGATGCCATGGCTGTTAAATTAGGTGGTAAAATTGTAATGGCAGAATCAGTTTATCCTAAAGAATCAAATCCGCTTTGGGGAGAAACATCTACAATAACTGTAGCACATACGCTGAAAAGTTATTCAGCACATACTTTTGATTACCCCTATCCAAAAGCTGTTTCAGTTTCTGCAGAAGATCAGGGAATGGAATATCCTATGATCTGCTGGAACTACGGGCGTCCGGATGAAAATGGTGTAACGAGCAAAGAGGTTAAAAACGGAATGATTGGTGTTATTATTCACGAAGTGGGACATACTTTCTTTCCAATGATTGTAAACTCTGATGAGCGTCAATGGACCTGGATGGATGAAGGATTAAACTCATTTCTTCAATATATGGCAGAACAGGAATTAGATCCTAATTTCCCTTCAAGAAGAGGTCCTGCTAAAAATATTGTTCCTTACATGAGTGGTGATCAGAAATTTTTGGAACCAATTATGTCAAATTCTGAGACCATTCATCAATTTGGAAATAACGCTTACGGAAAACCGGCTACGGGACTTAATATCTTGAGAGAAGTAGTGATGGGAAGAGAGTTATTTGATTACGCTTTTAGAACCTATGCCAACAGATGGAAATTTAAACACCCGACTCCGGAAGATTTCTTTAGAACAATGGAAGATGCTTCTGCCGTTGATTTGGATTGGTTTTTCAGAGGATGGTTCTATTCAACAGATTTTGTAGATATCGGAATTAAAGAAGTTAAACAATATTACGTTTCTGAGACTCCAACAACAGACATTAAAGATGTAAAAGTTAGAAAAGGACGTTTCGGTTTTGATAAAGGACCTTTTGTTTATTTGGTTGCAGGAGACAATGCAGAAGTTAGTGATGCTAGCAAAAAACCGTTAAAAGTTGAAGACGTAAAAACTTTAGCAGAGTACGTAGAGAAAACTTTTACAAGTGAAGAGAAAGCAAGTTTAAAATCGCCTAAGTATTTCTACGAAGTTGAGTTTAGCAAACCGGGAGGAATGATTATGCCAATTTTAGTTGAAATCACTTATGAAGATGGTTCAAAAGATAATTATCAGTATCCGGCACAAATCTGGAGAAAAAATAATGATACTGCCAAGAAAGTTTATGCAACTACAAAAGCAATAAAAAGTATCCAAATTGATCCAAAGTTATTGACTGCTGATATTGATGTGACTAATAATTCATGGCCAAAAGTAGAGCAAAAGTCAAAATTTGACTAGATATAAAGTAAAAAAGACTCTGAAAAGAGTCTTTTTTTTTTAAGTAAATTTTAAAACTCTAAGCTGCAAAATTTAATATCTTTGTGGCACATAAAAATAAAAGATATGTTCGGTATAGGAGGAGGAGAATTAGTTTTCATACTGTTTATAGTACTAATGCTTTTTGGTTCAGATAAAGTTCCGGAAATTGCCCGTACAATGGGGAAAGCAATGGCACAATTAAAAAATGCAACTAACGATATTAAAAGTGAAATTCAGAAAGGAGCAGAGGCTAATGGCCTTGATGCAAAATCCCTTACGGATATAACAGGAAATATTAATGCTCAAATCAACGATGCAAAATCAAATATTTTAGGAGATTCTGGTAACTTGCTAGGTGATACTGCAACAGAAATTGACAAAGTAAAAGAAGATATTGATTCGCTTTCGGGACCTATAAAACGTCAAATGTAATATGCTTGAAAAAATACAAGAACTGGATACCAACCTTTTTGTGTATCTGAATGGTCTAGGCTCTGAAACATACGATAAACTTTGGCTGATTATTACCAATCAGTTGTATTGGACACCTCTTTTTTTATTAATGTTTTTTCTTATTTATAAAAAAATAGGAGGAAAACAAACCTTGTATTTGCTACTTTTTATAGCTGTTTTAATTGCTTTTACAGATCAAACCTGTAATTTGTTCAAACACACTTTCGAGCGTTTGCGTCCTTGTAATAATCCGGAAATTAATTCGTTTATTCGTGTTGTTCAGGTTAGAAAATCATACAGTTTTTTCTCTGGTCATGCTGCTAATACAATGGCTGTTGCAACCTTTTTGTATTTGGTTTTAAAACGCCAGTTCAAATATTTAGGTTTTATCTTTTTATGGCCTTTAATCTTTGCTTATAGCCGTATTTATTTAGGATTACACTATCCGGTTGATATACTTACAGGATATTTCTTTGGAGCTCTTTTTGGATCTTTGATTTATTTGGTATACAGAAAATTGAAGCCACAGTATTTTCCGGGGTAGATTTTTTTTAGTCGCTAAGGTTCTGAGATACTAAGGAGCTAAGGTTTTTAGCTGAATTAAATATATTTTGAGTTGCCTTCAGCTTTAGCTGAAGGAATCAAGATTTGATAAGAAAAAGGCTTTAGCCGAACTGTAAAGTTTGGCTAAAGCCTTTTTTTGTGACTTTATAAAACCTCCAACTAAAGCTGGAGGCAATTGATCTATAATATTCTCGAAACAGTTAATCCGTCACGAATTGGTAACAAAACAGTCTCAACACGCGGATCATTCTTTAAAAGTAAATTATATTCTAAAAGTACTTTTGTGCTTACATCGTTGGGGTGAACCGGATCAAGGATTTTTCCGCTCCACAAAACATTGTCAGATAAAATGATTCCTCCTTTATTCATTTTAGGAACAATCATTTCCCAGTAATTGATATAGTTTTCTTTATCAGCATCAATAAAAACCAAGTCAAATTTTACATCCAGATTTGGAATAATATCCACAGCTTCTCCTAAATGCTGAAAAATTTGATTTCCCCAAGGTGAAGCATCAAAATATTTTCGCTGAAAATCAATTAGTTCTTCTTTAATGTCAATCGTATGCAATTGCCCATTGTCCTGCATTCCTTCGCATAAACATAAAGCTGCATAACCGGTGTAAGTTCCTATTTCAAGTATGTTTACCGGACGAATCAATTTAGAAAGCATACTCAGAACTCGACCTTGAAAATGCCCGCTTAACATTCTTGGTAAAAGAATTTTCTGGTATGTTTCTTTATTAAGTTTTGCTAATAACGCTGGTTCGTTTTCAGAATGCTGTTCGATATAATCTTCTAATTCTTGTGAAATAAAATGCATTGTAGTGTCTTCTAAATTTGATTGCAAAAATACAAAAAATATCCACTCGCTTTTTTGCAAAAAAAAACCATTCGACAAAACGAATGGTTTACTATTGAATTGAAATGAAATTACTTTTTCAAAGCATCATTTACATCTTTTGCTGTCTTTTCAGTTCCGTCTTTTGCTGCTTTTGCTGCATTTTCAACTTTCTCTGCGCCTTTTTTAGTAGCATCTTTTACGTCGGCTGCTGTTTTTTTAGCGGCCGCTTCAACATCGTCTGCTGCTTTTTTAGTTGCATCTTTAACATCCTGAGCTGCATTTTCTGTTTTAGCTACGGCTGTGTCTTTTACTTCTTCAATATCTGTGGTTAATGAATCAACTTTGTTTCCAAGAGTTAATTCATCTTCTGCAGGTTTAGGTTCTTTTTTCTCGCAAGATTGTACAGCAAATGCTAATACAGCAACAACAGCTAAGCTTAAAATTTGTTTTTTCATGATAAATTGTCTTTTTAGGTTAAAATTTTTAAAGGTTATAACGTGGAATCATAAAAGTACAAATTTTAAAACTTTGGCGCGCTTTGTAAGATTACTTTCCTTTTTAGAGCAAGACAATTCTCGTGCCAAATTTTATTTTTTAAAACTGAAATTTCTTTCTTTAGAAAAAAAATAAAAGAGACAATGTTCTACTTGTTTATTTAGTTGTTATTAAGTGTTTATCTGATAACAAAAACATTTTCATTTTTTACTGAATCGGTTAGAGTGATATTAAAAAGTACCGTTAGTTCTTTACCAGCTTTAACCACTCCAAGTGCTGCAGATGGAGGTGTCATTTCAAAATCGGCAAAAGTCATTCGGTTAGAGCCTTGTAATACAAAAGTACTGTTATCGTTTGTTGTAATTCTTACTTGAGTTTTGTAGTCTTTGCTAACGCCAGCAATGGTGTATGTTCCGATAAAAACCCAAGTTGTTTCGTTTACTTTATCGGCAGATTTTAAAACGTATTTAATGTTTTTGTGTGATTTGGTATCCAAAGCTTCATATGCTACATCATCCATACTGGTTTTGCTGCTTTTTATACTTTCTGCAGCCAATGTCACCGTTAGGTTTTTTATATCAGCTAGTTTTGAATCTGTAAAAGTTAGCATAGCACCTCCTGTACCATCTGAAGATTTCATTGTCCAATCGTGTATATTAGAAGTTCCTGCAACTTCAAAAGTGGCTTTTGTTAAGGAATATCTTTTTTGTGCATTTACCTGAATTGATAATGTAATTACTACGGCTAATAAAATTGATTTGATCGTTTTCATCTTTATGTGGTATTTAGTTAAACCTTGATAGTCTATAAGTCAGTTTGGTTTTGATTATAACTTCTATCTTTTTCTTAGACCAAATTTATTGCGAACGAATAGTAAAAGAACTGATAAAAATCATGGTTAAGATTTTATTAAAGACTTATACTAAGGATGTCAAATATTTATTTGCTCTTAGTATAAGTCTTTGTGTAAAATTTACTTTTGTGAAGTTGCTGATTATTTGTGTTTTCTAGTTTTTGTAAAGAATAAAGTTTATTACAATATCATCCTTAACTTTTATAAGACCAGCCATTTTTACTGGCGGTTCTAATTCAAGGTCAGAAAATTTCAGATTAAGTGTTCCCTGAATTTTGTTATCAGCATTGTATAGAATAAAGTCATTGTATTTTAATGTTTTATCCGTTACGTAAAAATTAAGTTTGCATCTGTAATTTTTTCCACTTGGTTTTATGTCAGTAATGGAAACAGTACTATTTGGAAATTTTTGTACCTTAACAGTACCTTGTAAATCCCGGGTCATTATTTTGTTGCCACAATCAAAATTTGACATTTTGATCACGGTATTAAAAATATCTTTTTTAGTTGAATTTATATAAATCGTATCTTTTATAGAAAAAGTATTGGAGCAATTATATTTGCCCACAGTTGATATTCCGGTAATTTCTATTTTTATTTTATTTATTACCAAAGTTGTATCATCTGCTAAAGAAGAGGGTTTAGCACTTCCTAAGAAAAAGAAAACTGCTAAACCCATAATTAAAAAAATAAATCTTTTAAACATTTTATCAAAATAAAATTACTGCTTCGAACATCAGTCCTTTAAAGCTGCCACCAAAAAGATCGTTTGGAGTTGCTCCATTAAATTGCGAGAAGTTTTTATAGTTTTGATCTACATACTCTAATTTTGCCAGAACATTTTTAGTCATAAACCAGCCTGCTGCTGCTTCAAATCTGTTTATTTGAATTGCTTGTGCGCTTGCGTTAGAAAGTTTTCCATCTACTAAATTATATTTCCCACCTACATAAAATCTTTCTTTTTCACCAAAACGATAAACTAAATCTCCTACGTATTGATTTACCTTACGAGTATCATCGGTTCCTTTGTAATCTCCGCCAGACGTAAATTCTAACGTTCCAAAAAATTCAAGGCCTTTATACTTAATAAAAGGGTTTACCATATACGATGTTGCCCAGTTTCCATAATTAGGATTAAATCTTCCAGTGTCTTTATTTGCAGTTGGATCAAAGTTATTTGGTACAGTGCTTACCGTAGCGCCAGTAGTAGGATTTATAATATTATACTCAGAATGGCTCATTACACCATAAAAACGGCTTCCTGCTCTGTCGGAAGAATATAAATTTCCACTGGAATTTGCAGTATGATAGTAAGAACCTGTTAATCTAATTCTCAGATCCTCATTAATTTGTTTATCCCAACCTAATTTTGCAAGGATTGAAGGACTTATTGTAGTATTAGAATCTGGTTTTGCTACAGTAGAAGCAGCAGGAACAATTTCCTGAACATTTTGATTCAGTTTAGAGTTTGTTACTCCAATCATACTTACAAACCCAGATCTGTTGTAATAAACTTCTGCTCCCATTTCTGTAATAAAAGCATCCATAATATTATTTCCAACGAACGGATTCATAAAGGCATTTCCATTATCAGATCTTCTAAAATGAGCATCACCATAGTTATTCTCCATCTGACCAATTTTAATGGTTGTATATTGCATAAAATCGGCAAGGAAATCTTTCTTGATGAAGTCTAGTTTATCAATTTGCAAATAACCTCCTTTTACCCAGGTTTCATTATGATGACGTGAAGCCAGATATACATCTAAGTTTACACGTACACCATCATACAATTGTGCGCCAATAGTTAAGTTTGCATTAGGCAGATTGAAATTATTCTCTAAATTATTTAATCTGTAATTTGGTGCAGTTGCTAAATCTTTTTGATCATTAAAAGAATTTAAGGCTTGAAACTGAAGCGCAAAAGCAGCTCCTAAATCAACACTAAGTCCTTTAAATGCAACAGTGTCTTTTTTTACGTCAAATTGATTAATACCATTTTGGTTTCTCGGAATTTGGTTCTGAATATGTCCAAAACTAACTTGTGCTTTAACAGTAAATGTTGTCGCTAGAGCGATAAATAGAATAAGAATTTTTTTCATGGCTGTTATAGATTAAAATTTAAATTAAATTTCAAGGTCAAATCCTGACCTGTTTTGATGGTTCCTAGCAGAGCAGTTGGCGATTTCATTCCGAAATCAGCAAATGTTATTTTGTTGGATCCCTGCATCGTCAATCCGTCTTTTGTAATGGCTGTTTTTACAGTAGTTTTATAAATTTTACTAACTCCGGCAATCGTATAGGTTCCTGTTAGTTCCCAAGTTGTTTCGTTAACTTTTTCGGCAGATTTTAAAACATACTTTATGTTTTTGTTTTTATCTGTTTTCAAAGTTTCATAAGCGACTTTATCCATGCTTTTTTTCTCACTTTTAATACTTTCTGCTAACAGATTTATAGATAGAGATTCAATCTCGGTAAGCTTGGCATTTGCAATTGTAAAATTGGCAGTGCCTGTGCCTGAGCCGGATTTCATTTCCCAATCATGTAGTGTGGAAGTGCCCGAAACTGAAAATGTTGATTTATTGTCTAAAGTGTATGATTTTTGAGCTGAGGCAAATGATGTAATTCCTAAAAAAGTAATTAACGACAGTAATAATTTTATTGTTTTCATTTTGAACTGGTTTTAAAATATTCATATCAAGTATTTATGAAGCAGTAGCATGCGCATTTACTAGCTTTGATTCAAATGTATTACACTTAATGTAGTATTTGTATGACAAAAGTCATTGTTAAAACTTTATTAAAATGCTATTTATAACTACATCGTTTTAAATCCCAAGAAATAATGCAAAAACAGGGTAAATAATGTGCAGTTATTTTTTTTAAAATGTTAATTTTTATATTTTTAAAGATTGGAGCTTTCTTTGTTCTTTTAGAAATGAACAAATACTTAACTTTGCACCATGCAAATTGAGAAAAAAGACATACGAGCCTTATCAAAAGATCAATTAAGAGATTTTTTTGTATCCAATAATGATAAAGCATTCCGCGGAAATCAGGTCTATGAATGGTTATGGAGCAAAGGAGCACATAGTTTTGAGGATATGACAAACGTTGCAAAAGCAACGCGATCCATGCTTGAAGAAAATTTTGTAATCAATCATATTAAGGTTGATACTATGCAGAGAAGTAGTGACGGTACAGTAAAAAATGCCGTTCGTCTTCATGATGGTTTAGTGGTTGAATCTGTTTTGATTCCAACAGAAACCAGAACAACTGCTTGTGTTTCAAGTCAGGTGGGTTGCAGTCTGGATTGCAATTTCTGTGCTACTGCAAGATTAAAGCGCATGCGAAATCTGGAGCCGGGAGAAATCTACGATCAGATTTTAGCAATTGATAAAGAAAGCCGTTTGTATTATAATCATCCACTTTCAAATATTGTTTTTATGGGAATGGGAGAGCCTTTAATGAATTATAACAATGTCATTAAAGCAATCGATATGGTTACATCGTCTGAAGGGTTAGGAATGTCGCCGAAACGTATTATGGTTTCGACTTCCGGAATTCCTAAAATGATTAAAAAAATGGCTGATGACGATGTAAAATTCAAATTAGCCGTTTCGCTGCATTCTGCGATTGATGAAACGCGTGCGAAGATTATGCCTTTTAGTAAAAATTTCCCTTTAAAAGATTTAAGAGAAGCTTTGGAATACTGGTACAGAAAAACCAAATGCAAAATTTCTTATGAGTATGTAGTCTGGAAAGGAATCAACGATGATAAAGCTTCGGTTGATGCATTGGTGAAATTCTGCAAATATGTACCATGTAAAGTCAATTTAATCGAATATAATCCAATTGATGATGGTGAGTTCCAACAAGCCTCAGAAGAATCAATTATGGCATATATAAAAGCCTTAGAAAATATTGGAGTAGTGGTTAAAGTAAGACGAAGCCGCGGAAAAGATATTGATGCCGCTTGCGGACAATTGGCAAATAAAGAAAGTTAGACAACATCTTCTGTTTCTAAATAAACAAAAAGCATTAAAAACGAGAAAAATTCTTGTTTTTAATGCTTTTTCAGGCAAAAAGGGATTCTTATTTTTTCAAATCGACTTCTTCTGTTACTCCATCTTTTGTGATTGTTGCAAGTGTATCACAAGTTCCGTCACCATAATCAACAACTGCGGTAGCTCCGTTTTTGGTTACAGATAAAACTCCTTTTACAGGAATTGATTTTTTGCATGATGCTTTAAATTGTAAGGGGGTAGTAATTTCAGCTGAAAAAGTATCTCCATTAGGGAAAGTTGTGGTTCCGCTTCCTGTTACCAGATAGGCATTGTCATCCCAGTCAAACCAGGTATCAAAACCTTCAACCATTTCTTTTACCAAAGAACCTTTTCTGGTGTAAACACCTCCATCATCAAAAGTAATTGTCATATCGATTGCAGCAGTAAAAACAGGATGCGCCGTTGCCAGTAAATCGGTTGTTTTTACAGTTCGCACAATACTTTTACTACCCTGAAGTTTTTTGCCATTGTGATAAAATCCATCAAAAGTATAACTAATAGTCTGTGTGGAGGATTCGAAATCATTAGAAAAAGAAATCACCATTTTTCCTTTTACAGTGTTGCCATTTCCTAATTCACAACCTTCAACACCAAAATCGACAGTTCTTGTCCAGGTATTATTAGTTAAAACTGTTGTAATCGTAGCACAACTCGGAAGGAAATTTTTTACCATCCCGCTTGGTTTTGCGGTAACGTTTTGTTGTGCGCTAAATTGATCTTCAGCAATATTCGTTACATCATCTATTGAGGCGTCAATTTTAGAGTTTGTAATGATTTCATCTTTAGAAATTGCTGCAGATGATCCGTCATTTGTTTTTTCGTCAGAATTACAACTAACAAAAAAAGATAAAGCTACTAATGTTCCAATAAGGAAAAGTTTTGTTTTCATAATAAATTGTTTTTTGGTTTTAATTTTATGAATTCAAATTAGGCTTTAACTACATTGTGTTTTTGGTGTGAAATTGCATTAGTATTTCAAAATGTTGATATACTAACATAAAATACACAACGTTTTTTTATTAAAAATAGTATATTTGAAATCGAAATGAATATTACTTCTCAAATAAAACAGCCCATTTTTAACGAAATGGAACTTTTTGAAAAAAAGTTCCACGAATCGATGACCTCAAAGGTTGCTTTGCTGAACAGAATCACCTATTATATTGTAAACCGAAAAGGAAAACAAATGCGTCCGATGTTTGTTTTTTTAACGGCAAAAATGGTGTCTGGAGGTATCGTAAATGAAAGAACATATCGTGGGGCTTCAGTGATCGAATTAATTCACACCGCAACTTTAGTTCATGATGATGTTGTAGACGACAGTAATCGTCGCCGCGGATTTTTCTCTATTAATGCGCTTTGGAAAAACAAAATTGCAGTTTTAGTTGGAGATTATTTACTTTCAAAGGGATTGCTTTTGTCAATCGATAATGGCGATTTTGATTTACTGCGAATTATTTCGGTTGCTGTTCGTGAAATGAGCGAAGGCGAATTGCTTCAGATCGAAAAAGCGCGAAGACTTGATATTACCGAAGATGTTTATTACGAAATCATCAGAAAGAAAACAGCAACACTTATTGCTGCATGTTGCGCGCTTGGAGCAAAAGCCGTAATCGAAGATGATGCTCAGGTCGAAAACATGCGTAAATTTGGTGAATTAATCGGAATGGCTTTTCAGATTAAAGATGATTTATTTGATTATAGCGAAGAAGCCATAGGAAAACCAACAGGAATAGATATTAAGGAGCAAAAAATGACTTTGCCTTTAATTCATGTTTTAAATACTTGTACTCCGCAAGAAAAAAAGTGGCTGATAAACTCCATTAAAAACCACAATAAAGACAAAAAACGCGTAAAAGAAGTTATTGCTTTTGTAAAGAATAATAATGGTTTGGTTTACGCCGAAAACAAAATGGTCGAATTCCAGCAAGAAGCACTTTCGTTACTTCAAAACTTTGAAGATTCAGAATATAAGGATGCTTTGACTTTGATGGTGAATTACGTTATTGAAAGAAAAAAATAATCTTATTATCAAATAACAGTTAATTATTATTAATTTAGAACTGAATTTAATAATAAAAATATGGTTATTTTAATAGTAGTACTTGCATTGGTTGTTCTCTTAGCTATTTATTTAATAGTACTTTACAATGGTTTTGTTGCAAAAAGAAACTTCCTTGAAGAAGCTTTGAGCGGTATAGATGTAATCTTAAAAAAGCGATTTGATTTAATTCCGAATCTTGTAGAAACGGTAAAAGGCTATTTAAATCACGAAAAAGAAACACTTTCAAACATTGTAAATCTTCGTAATCAGGCTTTAAATGCCAATAATGCAGATGAAAAATTGCTACTCGATAAAAAATTAGGGAATGCGGTTGGGACTATTTTTGCTTTGGCAGAAAATTATCCGGATTTAAAAGCTAATACAAATTTTCTTGGTCTGCAATCAGAATTGAGCGAGATCGAAACTGAAATAGAACGTTCTAAAAGATATTACAACGGAACTGTAAGAGATTATAATACATCTGTGGAATCTTTTCCGGGTAATTTGTTTGCGGGTTCTTTTGGTTTTTCGAAGAGAAATTTTCTGGAACTAGAGAATGAAGCTCAACGAGAAACACCTAAAGTTCAGTTTTAATTCTTTGTTTTGATATGTTCCTAAAAAAAATATTTTTTGTTTTACTTACACTTTTCTTTTGTCAGCTTCAGGCACAGGAAAGAATCCTGGATTTTGATGTCAAAATTCAAATTGAAAAATCCGGTGACATTCGGGTTCTTGAAAATATTACTATAAAAGCAGAAGGAAATGCTTTTAAACATGGTCTTTTAAGGACTCTTCCATTAAATAGAAAAGACAAAGACGGTAATAATATTGATGTAAAATATACCATTGATTCTATTAAAAAGGATGGAATAACAGAAGATTATTTTACAGAAGAAGAACAAAATGTTTGGAAAATTTATATTGGTAACAAGGATGTTGAACTAGAAAGTGGAGTTTATAAATACCAAATCAGTTATCATGTTCCTTTTCAAATTGGCTATTTTGATTATTATGATGAGCTTTATTGGAATGTGACTGGAAATGGTTGGGATTTTCCTATTGATAAAGTATCGTGTCAATTTTATCTTCCATCCGAAAATAATAAATTTGAAAATCTACATTGTTACAGCGGTCCTGAAGGTTCTACGGCTTCTAATTGCATTAGTTCCTTAAATGATAATAAAACAGTAGTTAGTTTTTCGGCAGTTCATCTTAAAGAAAATGAAGGGCTTACCGTTGCAGCTTCATTTGCCAAAGGAATTGTCGATCCACCAACTTTTGGTCAAAAATCTAATTCTTTTTATAAGCAAATAAAAACCAATCTGTGGTCTGCTATATTTGGGATAGGCATGATGTTTTTCTTCTTTTTTAACTGGAGGAAATATGGAAAAGATCCAGTAAAAAAGACAATAATTCCCGAGTTTTTACCACCTTTTGACTGGTCACCCGCACTTGTAGGTTATGTTTACCACAGAAAGCTGGAAGATAAAATTTATATGTCCTCGGTTATCAACAGCGCAATCAAAGGAGCTATTAAAATTAGTTCTGAGATAGAAAGCGGTATTTTTGTTAACTCAAAAAAATACGAAATTGAAGTTCTGGATAAACAGGCAAAATCATTAAGTCTTGAAGAATCAGATATCATAAGCAGTTTTTCAAAAAAAGTGAAAATTAAAATTGAGGATACTAATTACAAAATTTTTGAAAAAGCATATTCTAAATGGATTGAAGCAGTTGAAAGTCAAATCAAATTAGAAGAAATTTATTTAAATAATACCAGATTAAAATGGGTTGGTTTTGCTGTTTTGGTAATAGCAGGTTTAGCATTTGAACTGTTATCAAAAAGTGAGGGATATATTAATTTTCCTTTTTACACCGGATTTGTTTGCGCTCTTTCAGGATTAACCTATTGGTTTACAAGAAAAGTAGTAGGAACGGGTTGGTTAATTTTGAGAGGTATTTTGGCCTTCTTTCTTTATCCGATGGCTGTTGGTTTATTTTTTATGAGTATTCCTTTTCTAAATGCAACACAAATAATAGTTATTGCATTTATTGTGGTGATTTATATTATTTATGCAGTAAATCTTGGGAAATTCACAGAAAAAGGAGCTGAAGTATTTAATCGATTGGAAGGATTTAAATTATATCTCGAAGCGGCAGAGAAAGATAGAATGAATATGTTGAATCCACCCGAACTGACTCCTTTATTGTTTGAAAAATTATTACCCTATGCAATTGCATTAGGAGTTGAAATAAAGTGGGGAAAACAATTTGAAGAAATTTTAGAGCTCGCAAAATATAACCCAGAATGGTATCACGGAACCGATCCTTTTTACAGACAGCCAACGTTGTTTTTATCAGACTTGCGAAATTCTGTAAATAATGCGGCAGTAGATCCTACTTCTCGTTCATCAAGTTCGTCATCAGGAAGCAGCGGTAGCTGGAGTTCCGGTAGTTCTGGCGGCGGTAGTTCCGGCGGTGGTGGAGGTGGCGGCGGAGGCGGCGGTTGGTAAAACCCGCTCTTAGCTGTTGTTTAAAAAAAAATGAAGTATAAAGAACCTTGTAATAGTTTTATTGCAAGGTTTTTTTATTGTATTTTTTCTACGTTTAAAATGTGTGTCATTATTATTTTAATGGTTTTAATTCAGTTGTTTTTTTACGCATTTTTGTGATTTGGAATTTTTTTATTGAAATTTTCGATACTTCATGCAACCATTTTAAATCGACAATCGTCTATGCTAATAGAAGTCTGTTTCTAAAACCAAAACCGAAAGCTTATTAATGAAAATTATTCCGTTACATCAAGAAGAAACCAAAATCATAAAGCTGGCTGTCGAAAATAATCGTCAGGCGCAGCAACAGATTTATGGTAAGTTTTCTTCAAAAATGTTAAGTGTATGTCGTCAATATATAAAAGACATTCAGCTGGCAGAAGATGTAATGATTACGGCTTTCATGAAAGTTTTTACCAATTTAAGTAAGTTCGAACACAAAGGGAGTTTTGAAGGCTGGATTCGTCGAATTATGGTTAACGAATGCATTTCTTATTTAAGAGTTCAGAAAAAAGTAAAATTTACTGAAGATGAATTTTTTGTTGAAGAAAGTTTTAATGCCATCGATAGTCAGTTTACGGTAGATCAGATTCAATATTTGATAGATGCTTTGCCGGATGGTTATAAAATGGTTTTCAATTTATATGCGATCGAAGGTTACAAACATAATGAAATTGCAAAGATGTTAGGAATTAATGAAGGAACATCAAAATCGCAATTATCGCACGCCAGAAAAATGCTGCAAACACAAATTACTATTTTAAAAAAACAAGATAATGGAACCGAATAATTTTGAAAAGGATTTCCGTGAAAAGCTAAACGAGCGTAAAATTGAACCAAGCAACAAAGCTTGGGATCGATTAGACGCAATGTTAAGTGTTGCTGAAGAAAAGAAACCTAAGAAAAGCAAAAAATGGCTTTATATCGCAGCAAGCGTTATTGGATTTTTATCGGTTAGCACAATTTATTTTAATCGTTTTGAAACTGTAGAAATAAATAAGGATGTACCAATAGTCTTAGAGGAAAAAAAGGAAAAAGATACTTTAGATAAGCGAGGAGTAAACAAAGATGATATGATAAATCTAAATAGTTATACTCCAAAAAAAATAATGCGAGATTATTCAATTGTTGCTGATATTGAGAGTAAAAAAACACCTTCAAAACACCTTGAAAATAGTGAGAAAATTTCAAATAAGAATAATTTAAAAGGGGACAGTGTAATAGCTAAATCTTCTGAAAATAAGAATTACCAATTAGCTACTAAAAATAAATACATTTCAGCAGAAGAATTATTAGCGGAAGTTAGTGGTAGTAAGTTTGAACCAAAAGAGACTTTGGAAACAATTGAGAAAAAAAGAAAGGCTGTTTCAGTAAATCCTAATGATTTGTTGTTAAATGCAGAAACAGAATTAAATCAATCATACAGAGAGTCTGCGCTAGATAAATTTAATAAAAATTTGAAGGCTGTAAAAAGTGCAATAGCCAATAGAAATTACGAAGAATAAATATAGAATCATCAATCATCAATCAAAAAACGAAAATCATGCAAAAAATTATATTAATTACAGTAGTAATGGTGTTTACTATGGCAACTAAGCTATCAGCACAGGAGAATGGTAGCTACAAAAAAGTTTTAGACTGGGTTTATTGGCAACATGAACCTGCAAAGTATGAAATGAATTTTGAAAAAAATCCCGAATCTGCTGATCAAAACATCTTTACAATAAAATCAGTTCAAAGTAAAATAAAGGGTTTTGGTGCTCTTGGGAAATCCGTAAAATCGAATTTGTATCAGGATAAAATGGTCAAAATGACGGGTTATTTAAAAAGTGAAAACGTAAATTCCTGGGCTGGACTTTGGATGCGTGTCGATTATTATTCTGCTCGTGTGCTCGCTTTTGATAATATGCAGAGCAGACCAATAAAAGGCTCAACAGATTGGACAAAATATGAAATTGTTTTATTTGTGCCAAAGGATGCTACATCAATTACGTATGGAGCTTTGTTAGATGGGACTGGTAAAATTTGGTTTAAAGATTTAAAGCTTGAAGTAGTTGAAAATACTGTTCCAGAAACAGGTTCAAATAAAGGACTAGAACCTAAAGAAATTCCATTTGAAGTAAGAGCAAAAGCGATTGCTGATCAAATTAAAAAAATAACAGAGGATGAAAAAAATGCGTTAAAAGTCGAAGTAGATTCATTAGATAATCAAGTTTCAAAAGGGATAATTTCTAAAGAAAAAGCAGAAGAACTTAAATTAAATAAAGCTAAAGTTCACGCTGCTAATATTGAAACAAATGTTGCTATCGAAGAAAATAAATTAAATCAATTAGTCCAAGATAGAGTTGATGGAAAAATTGATACAGAAAATAAAGACAAAAGTAAAGGTACAAAGTTTATAATTGGCGATTGTGATAATTGTGATAATGAGGATAAGACAATCGTTAACCTCACTTCTATGAAAGTGTACCATGGGCAAAAAGATGTTGATAAACGTCAATCAAAAAGAACTACAACTCAATTTGTTTTTGCTTTCGGAGTAAATAATTTAGTGACTGATAATCAAGTCGCCAATTCGGATTTTAAATATTTGCAGTCTCACTTTTATGAGTGGGGGATAACTGGGAATACTAGGATTTTAAAAGAAGATAATTTGTTGCATTTTAAATACGGAATGTCACTGATGTATAATAATCTTCGAGCGACAGATGATCGCTATTTTGAAAAAAATGGCGCTCAAACCGATTTAGTGACAAGTCCTGTGCATCTGGACGAATCCAGATTTAGAAATGTATATGTAATGGTACCATTGCATTTGGAATTTGATTTTACTAAGAAAGAAGTTCGAGATGGTGTTAATTACTTCAAATCTCATAAAAGTGCCAGATTTGGTATAGGAGGTTATGCCGGATTTAGAGTGAAATCAAAGCAAATTTTATGTTTTGACGATGCGGTTGGAAATGATGTGAAGCAAAAAACAAAGGGCAATTTCAATGTAAACGATTTTAATTATGGATTAAGTACGTATGTTGGTTACAAAGCAACAAGTTTGTATTTGAAATATGATTTACAGCCTTTATTTGAAAAAAATACTATTGATCAAAATAATATTTCTTTAGGATTGCGCTTCGATTTCAATTAAAAATAAAATTAAGTTTAGTTAGTAAAAGGGCATCTCGAGAGAGGTGCTTTTTTTGATTTAAAATACTAAAAATTACAACAAGATTTACGTATTTTTGCTAGCTCTCAACTTTAAAAATAAATTTACGTTTTGATTTCACAAAATACAATTGACACCGTTTTTGAAACTGCTCGAGTAGAGGAGGTTATTGGCGATTTTGTCAATTTAAAACGTGCCGGAAGTAACTTTAAAGGTCTGAGTCCGTTCTCAGATGAACGTTCTCCGTCATTCATGGTTTCGCCTGCAAAAGGAATCTGGAAAGATTTCAGTACAGGAAAAGGAGGGAATTCTGTAAAATTCCTAATGGAACATTCGCAGTTTACTTATCCGGAAGCCATTCGATATTTAGCCAGAAAGTACAATATTGAAATCGAAGAAACTGAGCAAACTGATGCTGAAAAAGCCATGACAGATGTTCGTGAAAGTATGTATTTGGTTTCGGAATTTGCGGCGAAATATTTTCAGGATGTTTTAATAAATTCTGAAGAAGGAAAAGCAATCGGACTTTCGTATTTTAAAGAAAGAGGCTTTACCAATGAAACAATTAAAAAATTCGATTTAGGATATTCTCCTGAAACCTGGGATGCTTTGACTAAAGAAGCATTAGGAAAAGGATATAAATTGGAATTTCTGGAAAGTACAGGTTTGACTATCGCCAGAGAAGACCGTCCTTTTGACCGCTTTAAAGGTCGAGTAATGTTCCCCATTCAAAGTATGTCGGGCCGTGTATTAGGTTTTGGAGGACGTATTTTGACTAACGATAAAAAAGCGGCAAAATATCTGAACTCGCCAGAAAGTGATATTTACCATAAAAGTAAAGTGCTTTACGGAATTTATCATGCCAAACAATCTATAGCCAAACAAAACAACTGTTATCTGGTTGAAGGTTATACGGATGTAATTCAGTTTAGTCAGGCGGGAATTGAGAATGTTGTAGCTTCATCCGGAACGGCTTTAACGCCAGATCAGATTCGTTTAATTAATCGTCTAACCCGAAATATTACGGTACTTTTTGATGGTGATGCTGCTGGTTTACGAGCGTCTATTCGAGGAATCGATTTGATTCTGGAAGAAGGTATGAATGTAAGAGTTTGTTCTTTTCCTGACGGAGAAGATCCGGATAGTTTCGCCCGAAAAAATTCTCATGATGATTTAGTTGCTTATCTGGAAAGTAATAGTAAAGATTTCATACAGTTTAAGGCTTCAATTTTGATGAAAGAAGCTAAAAACGATCCAATTAAAAAAGCCGATCTGATTCGTGATATGGTAACGAGTATTTCTAAAATACCGGATCGTATTCAGCGAGAAGTGTATACTCAGGAATGTGCCCGAATAATGGATATTTCAGAGCAGGTTTTAGTGAGTACTTTGGCACAGTTGATTCAAAAAGATATTGCTGAAGCTAATAAAAAGCAAAAACAGGAACATAAACCTTTTGATGTTGTAAGAAACCAGGCTCCAAAAAATACTAATTTTTCTGGAGGAGATCCCGAAGACCCACGAACGGGTCCGCCAGAAGGGTATGACTATCCGGGAGATATGGGATATCCAGTTCAACAGGCAGAGAAAGTAGATATTTTATATGGTTTTGAAAGAAAGATTATTGAAATATTATTGCTTTATGGAAATGTATTGGAAGATTTTGAAGATGTGTTTTTGAGAGCTGATGAAGAAGGAAATGTAAAAGAGGTTTCTGAAAAAAGAAAATATAAAGTATACGAGAAAGTTTATTTGAGTCTGCAGGAAGATGAGGTAGAACTTTCGAATACATTGTTTAAAAATATCTTTACCGGACTTATTGATTTTTATAATCAAAATGAAACATTTAGTTTAGATAAATATTTAATGCATTTAGAACCTGATTTTGCGCAGGAAGTGACTAATATTTTAATGGAAGACGAAAAATTGGTTGTTCATAACTGGGAAGGGCAGAATATTTTTCCAAAGCATAAAAATGAAACGGTTGAGCAAAATGTTTCAGATACAATATTCTCGATGAGATGGTATTTGATTTCAAAAATCATTCACGATTTGAAGGAATCATTGATGACGGATCCTCAGGATGATAACTCTGAAGTGTTGTCGATGGTGATTGATTATTCTAAGCTTTTAAATAATTTTTCAAGAAAATTAGGGCGTGTTGTAGTTCCTTATCATTCATAAATCAAAAAGCTCTATATTTTTCAATATAGAGCTTTTTTTATGGGTTTGATATTGCAAATGCGATATCAATGTGCCATTTAAATAATTTCTAAAGTTTTCGCTTTGTTTACTAAATCAACTAAATTAGTAACGTTCAACTTTGTCAATAATCTTAATTTGTAAGTACTGATCGTTTTTTCGTTCAGATTTAAGATTTTAGAGATTTCATTGTTTTTCTTACCATCACTTAAGTAACGTAAAACTTCAATCTCGCGATTAGAAAGTTTTCTGTACAAACGCTCGCTTTTGCTTTGTTTCGCAATTAGGGCCATGTTTTTGCGTACAGTTTCGTTGATGATAATTTTTCCTTCGTGTACTTTAATAATAGAAAGACCTAAAGTTTCAAGTTTTTCTGTTTTGTGTACGTACCCGGAAACTCCTGCTTTAATTGCATTTGGAGCATACATTTGTTCAGCGAGGTCACTAAAAATTACAATCTTTGTTTTTGGGAAATTTTTCAGGATTGATTTTACTTCGAAGATACTTGAAAGACCTTCTAGTTCTAAATCTAAGATTAGAATATCGATTTCCTTCGTTTGAAGAATATCTCTAACCATTGAAAAATTGCCTACGTTGGCAACAATTGAAATTTGATCGTGGTCTTTAAAATAAGACTTAACGCCAAAGTGAGTCACAGGATGATTGTCTGCAAGACATACTTTAATCATAATTTTACCTTTTTAGAATTGTTATCATGTTTTTGGAGCTGTAAAATTAATAAATAAATTCTGTAATTAATTACACACAAATGTTAAAAAAAATTATTTTAACGTTTTTGGTATCAAACAAACTGGAATCGATTGCATTTTATGCTTGTTGCTGGTGTTTAATCGTTTATAAATTTCAAAAACAGATTTTTCTCTTCCGTCAAAATCACCTGCCGTCTTTCCTGACTCCGCTGCCAACATTGCCCATTCTAACTCGTCATAACTTGCTCCTAATTGGTCTTCATCGGTTCTGTTATCACCAAATAATCCGTCAGTTGGAGCTGCTGTTAAAATTGATGTAGGAATCGTTAAATATTCCCCAAGAGCATATACATCCGATTTCATTAAATCTGCAATTGGACTCAAATCAACCCCGCCATCACCATATTTTGTATAAAATCCTACACCAAAATCTTCTACTTTATTGCCTGTTCCTGCGACTAATAAACCATGAATTCCTGCTAAATAATACAATGAAGTCATGCGTAAACGGGCACGAGTATTAGCAAATGATAAATTAACTTTTGTTTCATCTTTCGTTACCGGCACTGCGCTTTTAAAAGCTTCAAAAGTGGCGGTTAAATCCGTTTCTACACTTGAAACGTTTGGGAAACGTTTTTTTAATTGCTCAATATGTTCCCTTCCTCTTGAAACCTGAGTTGCGGCCTGATGAATTGGCATTTCTACACACAAAACCTGTAAACCAGTCTGGGCACATAATGTTGAAGTTACTGCAGAGTCAACTCCGCCCGAAATTCCGATTACAAAACCATTTACTTTTGCGTTGTTAGCGTAATCTTTTAGCCACTCAACGATGTGGTTATTTACTTTTTCTGTTTGAATAGTGCTTTTTTTAGCCATAATAGTTCAAGTTTTAAAATACAGGGATGTATATTTGCACAAATAATTTTAAGTGTATAATTTTTAAATTTATGCAACACAAATCTAATTAAAATAAAATGAAAATATATCGCTTTGCAGTGGTTCTGTGCTTGTTTTTTTTGTCTTGTGATCAAAAAAGTAAGGTCGAAAAAGAAGTTGAAGAAATTCCGGTTGATATTAAAGTAGAACGTTTCGATAAAGTGTTTTTTGAATCAAAACCGCAAGATCTGGCTAAGATAAAAATGCAATATCCTTTCTTTTTTCCGGCAGGAAATGATGATGCTGTCTGGTTGAAGAAAATGCAAGAACCAATTTGGCGTGAAGTATATACTGAAGTGCAAAAAAAGTATTCGGATTTTGAACCTGTTCGTGAACAATTTAATTCGCTTTTTCAGCATGTAAAATATTATTTCCCTAAAACTAAAACTCCAAAAGTGATTACGGTAATTGGTGAGATGGATTATAATGCCAAGGCAATTTATGCCGATAGTCTGGTTATTGTTGCGTTAGAATTGTATTTGGGAAAAGAGCATAAATTTTATGAGTTTCCAAATTATATCAAACAAAACTTTGAGGAAAAACAAATTATGCCAGATGTAGTTTCGAGTTTTGCTTACAGAAATATTCCGGCTTATGCGGATAAGAATTTGGTTTCTCAAATGATTTTTGAAGGAAAACAATTGTATGCAAAAGATTTGCTTTTACCTGAATACACAGATGCTGAAAAAATTGGCTATTTGCCGGAACAAATAAAATGGTGTGAAGAAAATGAAGCCTATATGTGGCGTTATTTTTTAGAAAAAGAAATGCTTTACAGTGCAGATCCAAAACTTACGACCCGATTTATTGCGCCGGCTCCTTTTTCTAAATTTTACTTAGAAATAGATAACGATTCTCCAGGGCGTGTTGGAGCCTGGATTGGTTGGCAAATTGTACGTTCTTACATGAAAAATAATAATGTTACTTTGCCGGAATTATTAAAAATTAATGCAAAAGAGATATTCGAAAATTCAAAATATAAACCTAAGAAATAATGTCAGATACTATAAACTCAGAAATTAAATTCAATATAGAACTAGATGAAAATCGTGTTCCGGAAAAACTAACATGGAGCGCTCAGGACGGCGGTGTTCAGGCTGCAGAAGCAAAAGCTATTATGTTGTCTATTTGGGACAGTAAGGTTAAAGAAACAATGCGTATTGATCTTTGGACGAAAGATATGCCGGTAGACGAAATGAAGATTTTCTTTCATCAGACTTTAGTGGCAATGGCTGATACTTTTAAACGTGCTACAGACGATGAAAAAATGTCAGATACAATGAAAGACTTCTGTGATTATTTTGCAGAGAAACTGGAGCTTACGAAATAATTAAATTTCAAATAAATAAAATCCCAAATTCCAATCACTAATGGAGTTTGGGATTTTTTGTTTTTATTTTGTACATTGTCTAGGTAAACCAGATAATATGCTGTTTCCATTTATTGTAAGCCTTGTCGGATTGTTTTTTCTACTTGCTAATGCGATACGATTTTCTGTTACCTGCAAAAACAAAGATGCGCTGTATCGTATCGTTACTGCCTATTTGGTTCTTTTGTTTTGTGTAGAATTACTATGTAATATTATCGGTTTCCTTTATCCTAATTCTAATTTTTTCCTTTCGCATTACTATTTTATTTTTCAATTTGTAACGCTGAACGTGTTTTTCTATAAGAGTTTTTCAAATAAAATTTTAAAGAAAATTATACTAATCGTGTTTGTTTCGGTGTTGCTTTTTTTAGGATGTCAATATTATAACCAACCTTCACTTTATTGGGAATTTAATTTGATTGAAGTAACAATAACGTCAATTCCGTTGCTGTTTTATGCTTTATATCTTATTATGTCAAATTTAAAAAGTAATAAACATAATTACTTCTATTTCTGCAATGGATTAATTATTTACGTAACAAGTAGTGCAGGTATATTTTTATCCGGAAATACTGATTCAGTATTGTTTACTGAGCCATTTGTACTTGATTTGTGGTTTTTTAATTCTCTATTTTATATTCTGTATCAGTTTTTGATTTATAGGGAATGGAAAGCTTTAAATTTTAGAAGAACAACGAAGAGAAAACTTCAATGAAAAAATCCCAAATTTCAATTTTATAAAGTTCGGATTTGAGATTCTTTTGTTGGGGTTTGTTTTTTTTATTTCGTGGATCTTTTATCTAAATCTTTGAATATTTTTTTTAAAGCTTTTGTCATTAATTGGTTGGCGTTTCTGTAAAATGCAATATTGTCGATAAGTTTATCTGATTTTTGGGTCCCCCACACTGATTCTGTAGCTTCTTTTCTCGAAACGCCCACTACATTTTGAGTATAAATTATTTGTTGCAGGTTTAAATCGTAAATTTCAACAATTACTGAAGCTTCGTTTTTTCCTGTTTCCCAATCATTCTGGTATAATTCAATTGAGGAGAAGTCGCTTCTGTTCTTTTTTGTAGAAATATTAATAAAGAAGTCAAATCCTGTTCCTTCTTTAAGTTCTTTTAATTTTGTTTTATTTGGATTCAAAGGGATTTTTCTGGGAACAAGAAGCCCATTTACATCATGAATGTAGGATATGCGATCCTCAAGGTTTTTTCTAAAGAATTCCATTGATTCGGTGGTCAATTGATCTTTGGAGTTTTTAGGAGCATCTATCTCGTTTAATAGCCACTTTCCTGAAGTAAAATCTACTCCAGTTTTCTGAGGTGTTAAGAAGAGAAAAGAAGGTGTACTACATGATAAGAAAATCGAAAGAAGTAAAAGTGTAGCAAGTAATTTTGTTTTCTTCATAAAGAATCAGTTAATTCATTCAAAAATAGATTAAAAATTACGAATCCAAAATAATACTAAAACAAAATCCCAAATTCTAATTATAAAACTTAGAATTTGGGATTTTTATTTTTTTGGAATTTAGAATTTCAAAAAATTGGAATTTTATTAAAATCCTGAATTGTTTTTAAAAACTTCCTGATTTACTTCGTCTATATAAGTTAACAGTTCTTCTTTTCCAATTGACTCTGTAGATGAGGTTACAAAATAATGAGGCATTTCGGCCCAATTGTTTGCATACATCTGTTTTTTGTAAGCTGCAATATGCGAATCGATTTTTACTTTACTGATTTTATCAGCTTTTGTAAAAATAATGCAAAACGGAATTTCGCTTTCTCCCATATAGGACATAAATTCAATGTCAATTTTTTGGGCTTCATGTCGAATATCAATTAAAACAAAAGCGCAAACCAGTTGCTCTCTGTTTTCAAAATAATCTGTAATAAATTGCTGGAAAACCGATTTTGTTTTCTTAGAAACTTTAGCATAACCATAACCAGGCAAATCGACTAAAAACCAGTTGCTGTTGATTTTAAAGTGATTTATCAATTGTGTTTTTCCTGGTCTTCCAGATGTTTTTGCTAAATTTTTATGATTGGTAATCATATTGATCAAAGATGATTTACCAACATTTGATCTGCCTATAAAAGCGTATTCCGGCAAAAATTCGGCCGGGCATTTTGATGCATCAGAATTACTGATAATAAATTCGGCGGTATTAATTTTCATGCTTTTTGTTTTTAAAACCTCCTTAAATTCGAAAGTTAGATTGCTATAATTTTTTCTCGGTAAGCCATTTTTCAAGAATCTCATTAAATTCCTGAGGATGTTCCATCATAGCAGCGTGTCCACATTTGTCTATCCAATATAAAGTTGAATTAGGCAATAATTTATCAAATTCTTCAGCAACATTTGGAGGTGTTACAGAATCATTTTTACCCCAAATAATGCAGGTTTCAACTGGCATTTTTGGTAAATCTTTGGCCATATTATGACGAATGGCGCTTTTGGCAATCGTTAAAGTTTTAATTAATTTTATGCGGTCATTAGCTGTTGCATATACTTCGTCAATAAGATCCGGAGTTGCAATTTTTGGGTCATAAAATACATCTTCAGCTTTCTTTTTGATGTATTCATAATCACCTCTCCTTGGATAACTGTCACCCATTGCGCTTTCGTAAAGTCCTGAACTTCCTGTTATTACAAGTCCTGCTACTTTTTCCGGATACAATTTTGTATGATACAATGCGATATGTCCTCCTAATGAATTTCCTAATAGAATAACTTTATCAAAACCTTTAAAGGCGATGAAATCTTTTACGTATTTAGCAAAGCTTTTTACATTCGTTTTTAAAATGCTTTGTGTGTATATTGGCAAATCCGGGATAACAACTTTGTATCCTTTCGTTGGGAAATATTGCGCTACACCATCAAAGTTACTAAGACCTCCCATTAAACCGTGTAAAATAACGATAGGAGTTCCTTCTCCAGCTTCATAATAGCTGTATTTGCCTTCTTTTTTGTAGTTTTTGTCCATCTAGTTTAATGCCAATTTCAATTTCGACAAATATAGGGTTTAATAAACAAAAATGAATTTTTGCTGTCGTTTTTTAACTACATAATTTGAGTAGAATTTATAAGTATTTAAAAATCAGCTTTTAGGGGCGTTTTTGGTGATTTTTGTAAATGTTAAAATTTTTACATTATAACTATTTTTTTAAGAGAAAGCCTATGTAATTTTTAGAATTGTTAAAGGAATTTATTTTTCGGCTGATTTATGTGTAAAGTATTGATTGTGTATTTGTTAAGCAAAGTGGTAGTAAAGTGGTTAAACTTATTAACAAAGTGGTATATAGTGGTAATATGTGGTATTTTTTTTTATATTTTTGCTGTATAACATGTTAAGCTATTTTTCTTGAATACAATTGTGGGAACATATGAGTGTAAAGTTGATGCTAAGGGGAGGCTAATGTTGCCTGCACCCCTAAAAAAGCAGCTATCAGCTTCTCTTCAGGACGGTTTTGTCTTGAAGCGCTCTGTTTTTCAACAATGTTTAGAATTGTATCCAATGGAAGAATGGAATTTGATGATGGCGAAAATTAACAAGTTGAATCGTTTTGTAAAAAAGAACAATGATTTTATTCGCAGATTTACTGCCGGCGTTAAAGTGGTAGAGATTGATGCATTAGGAAGATTGTTGGTGCCAAAAGATTTGGTGACCTTTTCAGGTATTTCTAAAGATGTTGTTTTTTCATCTGCGGTTAATATTGTGGAGATTTGGGATAAGGATTTATACGAAAAATCAATAAGCGGCGAAGATATGGATTTTGCAGATTTAGCCGAAGAAGTAATGGGAAATATTAATGACGACGACAATGGAATATCATAATCCGGTTTTGCTTCATCCAACAGTAGATGGTTTAAATATTAAACCTGATGGAGTGTATGTAGATGTTACGTTTGGAGGCGGTGGTCATTCAAAAGAGATTTTAAAAAGATTAGGGCCAAACGGAAGATTATTTGCTTTTGATCAGGACGAAGATGCACTTGCAAATGCATTGCCAGACGAAAGGTTTACCTTAATTAATGAGAACTTTAGATTTATAAAAAGATTTCTTCGTTTTCATGGTGTTAAAAGTGTTGATGGAATTTTAGCCGATTTGGGAGTTTCATCACATCAGTTTGATGTTCCGGAGAGAGGTTTCTCCACAAGATTTGACGCCGGGCTGGATATGCGGATGAGTCAGAAAAATGATTTAAATGCTTATCGGGTGGTTAACGAATATGAAGAACAGGATTTACGTCGTGTTTTTTTTGATTATGGGGAGTTGAAGAATGCACCAGCTTTGGCAAGAACAATTGTAGAAGCAAGAAGCGGTTACCCAATCAAAACGACCGATGAACTAAAAGAAGTTTTGGCGAAGTATTTACCAGAAAGGGTTAAAAATAAAATACTGGCTCAGATTTATCAGGCGATACGTATCGAAGTAAATCAGGAAATGGATGTTCTAAAAGAGTTTATTGAGCAGTCTTTGGAAATTTTAAATCCGGGCGGAAGATTTTCGGTAATCTCGTATCATTCTCTAGAAGACAGATTGGTAAAGAGATTTATTAAAAACGGAATGTTTGAAGGAGAACCGGAACGTGATTTTTATGGAAACTTTTCAGTTCCGTTTAAAACTATCGGAAAATTGATTGTTCCTGATGATGCTGAAATCAAAATCAACAATAGAGCAAGAAGTGCAAAACTAAGAATAGCGGAGAAGATATAATATATATAGGTAGAAAATGAAGGGTGGAGTATTTGGAATATTAAAAGCTAGATTTCTAATCAATGATGATGCGGTAAAAAACTGGAGATTCATTGTTTTTATAATTCTGCTGGCCATTTTGATGATCGCAAATACGCAGCGATACGAACAAAAGGTTTTTGAAATTGCAAAACTGAATAATGAAGTAAAAGAATTGAGGTCAGAATTTGTAGATCGACGTTCAGAATTGATGAAGTTAAAAATGGAATCAACGATATCGGATAAAATGCTTGAAAAGCAAATTTTTCCATCAACGGTTCCTCCAATAAAAATAGAAGTTAAAAAAGAAGAAGAAAAAAGTTTCTTTAAAAGAATATGGCAGTAGACGATAAACATATATCCTACAGAATTTACCTCGTAGCAGTTTTCATCTTTTTGATGGCAATTGCTATTGTTGTTAAATTAACCAATATTCAATGGGTTGATGGAGATTATTACAGAAAACTGGCAAAACAACGTACCGTTAGAAATTTTGTAATTCCGGCAAATAAAGGAAATATATATTCTGCTGACGGAAGTTTATTGGCAACTTCAATTCCTAATTATGAGATTAGATTTGATGCCAAAGCACCAAAAACAGAAACTTTCGAGAAACATGTAAAAGCCTTGTCTGATTCATTAGTAACAGTTTTAGGGAAATCAGGAAGTTATTACGAGCAGGAATTAAGAAAAGCAAGAGCAAATAAAAACAGGTATTATTTAATCGCCAGAAACTTAAGTTATACTGAATATGTAAAAATTAAAGGTTTTCCATTATTCAACTTAGGTGCTTTTAAAGGCGGAATTATTATCGAACAGGAAACAGTTAGAAAACATCCTATCGGAAAAATTGCTGAAAGAACAATTGGTTACGACCGTATTGATCCGGCAACAGGAATAGAAGTTGGAAAAGGAATCGAGTGGGCTTTTAAAAGCTATTTGAATGGAAAAGACGGAAAAATTCTGAAACAAAAAATTGCAAAAGGACAATGGAAACCAATTCGTGATGTAAACGAAGTAGATCCGATTGACGGTTATGATGTAGTTTCAACTGTTGATGTTTTTATTCAGGATATTGCGCATCATGCTTTATTGAAACAACTTGAGGATTACGAAGCAGATCATGGTTGCGTAGTTGTAATGGAAACGGAAACGGGTTATATAAAGGCAATTTCTAATTTAGGAAGAGGTGAAGACGGATCGTATACAGAAACTGTAAACTATGCAGTAGCAGAGTCTCACGAGCCGGGATCGACTTTTAAGCTGGTTGATTTAATGGCTATTTTAGAAGATAAAGTAGCTGATACCAGTACAGTTTATGACAGTCACAATGGTGTTGTCAAATATTATGGAAGATCTGTACGTGATTCACATCATGGTGGTTATGGAAAGATTTCATTAGCGCGTGGATTTGAGCTTTCGTCAAATACAGTGATGGTTCAGGCAGTTTATGATAATTATAAAAGTAATCCATCAAAATTTGTAAATCATATCAGAAGTTTTGGTTTGGATAAGCCTTTAGGGTTGCATTTTAAAGGAGAAGGAAGACCAATCGTTCCGCATCCTGGTGATAAAATCTGGTCTGGAATTTCACTTCCGTGGATGGCTTTTGGGTATTCAGTTTCAGTTACTCCGATGCAGACGTTAGCATTTTACAATTCTGTTGCAAATAATGGTGTAATGGTAAGACCGCAATTTGTTTCAGAAATTAAAGAATGGAATAAAACGATTAAAAAATTTGATACAGAGGTAATTAACCCAAGGATTTGTTCGCCTGAAACACTTAAAAAAGTAAGAGCAGTTTTAGGAAATGTGGTAAAAAAAGGAACCGCTTCTAAGTTGTATTCAAAAGATTTTTCGATGGCAGGAAAAACAGGGACAGCGATGGTTAATTATAATAAAGCAGGAAGAGAAGGAATGTATTATGCATCGTCTTTCGTAGGATATTTTCCGGCAGATCATCCTAAATATTCTTGTATTGTAGTGGTTCATAAGCCAAATACAGCCAAAAATAATTATTACGGAGCAGATGTTGCGGGCCCGGTTTTTAAAAGAATTGCCCAAAAAATATTTACAGATGCACCATCAACAAATAAAATAAAACAACTGGATTCTAAAATTGCAAAACAAGAAAGCAGTTATGACAAGTATACGGTTGAAGCCAATAAAAAATTAAGTCAGGTTCCTAATTTAAAAGGAATGCCAGGAATGGATGCGGTTGCGTTATTAGAAAATCTGAGCTTAAAAGTAAAAGTTATAGGTGTTGGAAAGGTTAAAAAACAATCCATTCAGCCAGGACAAAATATTAATAAAAATGCAATTATAGTATTAGAATTATCATGAAAATACTAAAAGACATATTATACAAAGTAGCCATTGAATCTGTAACAGGTTCAACAGAAATTGGTGTTCATAAAATTGAGTTTGATTCAAGAAAAATTGAAGCAAATGATCTTTTTGTAGCCATTCGCGGAACACTTTCAGATGGTCATGATTATATCAGCAAAGCGATTGAGTTAGGTGCTGTGGCAATCGTATGTGATACTTTGCCAGAAAATATCGAAAAAGGAATTACTTATATTCAGGTTAAAGATACCAATACCGCTCTGGCTTTTATGGCTGCGAATTATTTTGGAGATCCTTCTGAAAAATTAAAATTGGTAGGTGTTACCGGAACAAACGGTAAAACAACAATTGCTTCTCTGTTATTTCAATTGTTTCAAAAAGCCGGATTTAAAGTTGGTTTATTGTCAACTGTAAAAATAATGGTTAATGCAACAGAGTATAAAGCAACTCATACAACTCCTGATTCTATCACGATTAATCATTATTTAAATGAAATGATCGAAGCAGGTGTTACGCATTGTTTTATGGAAGTAAGTTCACATGGAATTCATCAGAAACGTACAGAAGCTTTGCATTTTGTAGGCGGAATTTTTACGAATCTTTCTCATGATCATTTAGATTATCATCCAACTTTTGCAGAATACAGAGATGTGAAAAAATCATTTTTTGATTCATTGCCAAAAACGGCTTTTGCATTAACCAATATTGATGATAAAAACGGACCTGTAATGTTGCAAAATACAGTTGCGAGAAAATTTACTTATGCACTTAAATCTTATGCTGATTTCAGAGCTCAGATTTTAGAAAGTCAATTATCAGGTTTATTGTTAAAAGTAAACGATAATGAAGTTTGGGTAAAACTCATCGGAACGTTTAATGCTTACAATGTCTTGGCGATTTACGGAACTGCAATTGAGCTAGGGATGGATAGTCTTGAGGCGCTTCGCTTACTGTCTGATTTAGAAAGTGTTTCGGGTCGTTTTCAGTATATAGTATCAGATTCTAAGATTACTGCGATTGTTGATTATGCGCATACGCCGGATGCTCTGGATAATGTGATAAAAACGATTAATGATATCCGTACTAAAAACGAACAATTAATTACCGTTGTGGGTTGCGGAGGAAACAGAGATAAGACAAAAAGACCAATTATGGCTAAAATTGCTTCAGAACTTAGTGACAAAGCAATTTTAACTTCTGATAATCCTAGAAACGAAGATCCTGAAGTGATTTTAGATGAGATGGAACAAGGAGTTGAAGGTCAGAATTACAAAAAGATCTTAAGAATTACAGACAGAAAACAGGCTATAAAAACAGCTTGTCAATTGGCTCAGCCAAATGATATTATCCTAATTGCGGGTAAAGGTCATGAAACCTATCAGGAGATAAATGGTGTTCGTCATCATTTTGATGATATGGAAACAGTAAAAGAAATTTTAGATCAATTAAGTAAATAACAAAATAAAAAGTCCAAAACCCAATTTGAAGTTGGGATTTAATTCGAAATTGGAATTTAAAAAATAGAAAAATATGCTGTACTACTTATTTGAATATTTAGACAAAACATTAGATGTACCGGGAACAGGAGTTTTTCAGTACATCACTTTTAGATCGGCTTTGGCATTGATGCTTTCATTGCTTTTGTCTACGATTTACGGAAAGCGTATTATCAACTTTTTGCGTAATCAGCAAGTTGGTGAGACCGTTCGTGAGTTAGGTCTTCAAGGGCAAAATGAGAAAGCAGGAACTCCGACAATGGGAGGATTGATTATCATTTTTGCAACCCTTGTTCCAGTTTTGTTATTTGCTCGTTTGCATAATATTTACATCGTATTGCTTATTGTAACCACGCTTTGGATGGGAACAATTGGTTTTGTTGATGATTATATTAAAATATTTAAAAAAGATAAAGCAGGTCTTAAGGGAATTTTTAAAGTTATTGGTCAGGTTGGTTTGGGAATTATTGTTGGAGCGGTTCTTTATTTTAACCCGGCAGTGACAGTAAGAACGGATACTGGAAGAACAGATGTTTTTAAAGCATCGCAAAGTACAACTGTTGTTTTACCAGCTCCTATTGAAGAAAAATCTACGGCAACTACGATTCCTTTTGTAAAAAATAATGAGTTTGACTATGCTGAGATATTAGCATGGACAGGTGAAGGATATGAGAAATGGGCTTGGTTGATCTTTATTCCGGTTGTAATTTTTATTATCACAGCAGTTTCAAACGGGGCAAATTTAACAGACGGAATTGATGGTCTCGCGGCCGGGACTTCTGCGGTGTCAGTTCTGGCACTCGGAATATTTACGTTTGTTTCTGGGAATATCATTTTCTCTAATTATTTAAATATAATGTATATCCCCAATTCGGGTGAAATGACAGTCTTTATATCTGCTTTTGTGGGGGCATTAATTGGGTTTCTTTGGTACAACTCCTATCCTGCATCTGTATTTATGGGAGACACAGGAAGTTTAACCATTGGAGGAATTATTGCAGTTTTAGCAATTGCTGTTCGAAAAGAATTATTGATTCCCTTATTATGTGGAATCTTTTTGGTAGAGAATTTTTCAGTGGTATTGCAGGTTAGTTATTTCAAATTTACTAAAAAACGATACGGAGAAGGACGAAGAATATTCCTCATGTCACCTCTTCATCATCATTATCAGAAAAAAGGATATCATGAAAGTAAAATCGTGACCCGATTCTGGATTGTTGCCATAATGTTAGCCATATTATCAATCGTTACTTTAAAACTAAGATAGATGAGGCTAGTAGTTTTAGGAGGAGGAGAAAGCGGTGTAGGTACTGCTATTCTTGGGAAGAAAAAGGGATACGAAGTTTTTGTATCGGATTTTGGAAAGATAAAAGAAAGCTATAAAGAAGTTCTTATCATTAATAAAATTGCGTGGGAAGAAGAACAGCATACAGAGGATTTAATTCTTAATGCTGATGTGGTAATGAAAAGCCCGGGAATTCCGGAAAAGTCACCAATAGTAAAGAAGCTTGTTGCGGCAGGGATAAAAGTAATTTCAGAAATAGAATTTGCAAAACCTTTTACAGAAGCACTCACTATCGGAATTACCGGAAGTAATGGTAAAACAACAACCACAATGCTTACTCATCATCTCCTTAAATCTGCTGGATTAAATGTTGGTTTGGGAGGGAATATAGGAAAGAGTTTTGCCTGGCAGGTTGCAGAGAATAAATTTGATGCATACGTTCTTGAATTGAGCAGTTTTCAGTTGGATGGAATTATAGATTATAAACCGGACATCGCGATAATAACGAATATCAGTCCGGATCATTTGGATCGGTACGAGTATAAGTACGAGAATTACATCGATTCGAAGTTTCGAATTACAATGAATCAAACCGAAAGTGATTATCTTATTTACGATGCTGATGATGAGGCAAGCACAGAATGGTTAAAGAAAAACAAAACAAAAGCAAAACTAATTCCTTTCTCACTAACTAAAATTTTTGAACAAGGAGCTTCTATAAATAACAACAAAATGGAAATAAAGATCAACCAAGAAGAGTTTACAATGGAAACAGAACACATTGCGTTAGAAGGAAAACATAACATGAAAAACGCAATGGCAGCAAGCTCTGTAGCAAAATTGATGCAAATTAGAAATGCAACAATTCGCGAAAGTTTATCTAATTTTCAAGGTGTTGAACACCGTTTGGAGAAAGTATTAAAAATTCAGAATGTACAATATATCAACGATTCAAAAGCTACAAATGTAAATGCAACTTTCTTCGCTTTAGACAGCATGACAGTTCCTACAGTTTGGATTGTTGGTGGTGTTGACAAAGGAAATGATTACAATGAATTAATGTCATTAGTTCGTGAAAAAGTAAAAGCAATCATTTGTTTAGGAATCGATAACCGTAAAATTATTGAAGCTTTCGGTAATGTTGTGGATATCATGGTTGAAGTAAATAACATGAACGATGCAGTGAAAACTGCTCAAAGATTAACAGAAAAAGGTGATGCTGTCTTGTTATCTCCAGCTTGTGCAAGTTTCGATTTATTCGAAAACTACGAAGACAGAGGAAAGCAATTCAAACAAGCGGTACATAACCTGTAAGAATAGTTTTAAGTTTAAAGTTTCACGTTATGTGGGAACTTGAAACCTGAAACAAAGAAAACCAGAAACAAAATAACAATGAAGGAGCTAGTAAACAAACTAAAAGGAGATAGAGTAATATGGTCATTCGTGGCTTTATTAGCACTGTTTTCGTTTATGCCTGTTTTTAGTGCGAGTAGTAATTTAGCATACATAGGTCACGGAACCGGGAATACACTGGGTTATTTGGTAAAACATCTGGCACATATTTGTATTGGTTTTTCAATCATTTATTGGGTACACAGAGTTCCATATCACTATTTCAGAGCAATTTCAAAAATAGCACTGCCAATAGTGTGGTTCTTGTTGCTTTATACTTTGTTGAAAGGAACTGTGATTGCTGGAGCAAATGCAAGTCGTTGGATTCAGGTGCCATTTATTGGGATCACGTTTCAGACTTCTACATTGGCATCTATCGTTCTTTTTATTTTTGTTGCACGTTATTTATCTAAGACTAAAGAAGAAAATGAACCCTTTCAGGTTTCGTTAATTCAGCTTTGGTTACCAGTTTTTATTACACTGGTGCTTATTTTACCAGCGAATTTTTCAACTACCGCACTGATATTTTCTATGGTGTTAATGTTAACATTCATTGGTAAATATCCATTAAAGTATATTGGTTTTATCATCGGATCAGGAATTGCAATGTTGGCGTTCTTCCTTTTAGTTGCAAAAGCGTTTCCAGATTCACGATTCTTTAGCAGGGTATCAACATGGGAAAGTCGTATAATGAACTTTACCACAGATAAACCAGATGAAGATGATTATCAAATCGAAAAAGCAAAAATTGCAATAGCATCCGGAAAATTTGGAGGTTTAGGACCAGGGAAAAGTGTTCAGAAAAACTTTTTACCACAATCTTCTTCCGATTTTATTTACGCCATTATTGTTGAAGAGTATGGTCTTGTGGGAGGAGTAGCGATTTTGGTTTTATACTTATTGCTGTTATTTCGATTTGTTATAGCCTCACACAAAGCAAATACATTATTTGGAAAATTAGTCGTCGTCGGGCTCGGGTTTCCGATGATATTTCAGGCGATGATCAATATGGCGGTTGCGGTTGAATTATTACCGGTAACAGGACAAACGCTTCCTTTGATAAGTAGTGGGGGAAGTTCGATTTGGATGACTTGTCTAGGACTCGGAATCATCATTAGTGTTACCAAAAAAGAAGAAGAAATTGCTGAAGAAAAGGAAGAGAAAGAGAGAAGGAAAGAAGCACTTCAGCGATTAATCGATAAAGAATTAGCAGAAGAAGATTTACCTGCTGATGAAAAAATATACGAGGAAGAAGAAATGTATTCAATAGAAGACAATTCAAGAAATCCAATGAATGCAGTTTTAAATAAATAATTAAAGGATAAAATAGTTTAAACAATAACTATTAAAAATATGACAAAGTATAAATTCATACTAAGCGGAGGAGGAACAGGAGGACATATTTATCCTGCAATTGCGATTGCAAACGAATTAAAATTACAATTTCCTGATGCGGAATTTCTTTTTGTGGGAGCTCAGGATAAAATGGAAATGCAAAAAGTGCCTCAGGCAGGTTATGAAATAAAAGGGCTTTGGATTGCCGGTTTACAAAGAAAACTGACTTTGCAAAATTTGATGTTTCCTTTAAAATTAGCATCAAGTTTATTAGAGTCAAGAAGAATTATTAAAAAGTTCAAACCAAATGTTGTAATAGGAACAGGTGGTTTTGCCAGCGGCCCATTGTTGCAGGCGGCTGGAGGAGCAGGAATTCCAACCGTTATTCAGGAACAGAATTCTTTCCCGGGAATTACGAATAAATTGCTAAGTAAAAAAGCAAATGCAATATGCGTTGCTTATCAGAATTTAGAACGTTTTTTTCCTAAAGATAAAATTGTTTTAACGGGTAATCCGGTTCGTCAGGATTTAATTGATATTGCCAGCAAGCGTGATGAAGCTGTTGCTTTTTACGGCTTAGACCCGAATAAGAAAACATTGTTGATTTTAGGAGGAAGTTTGGGGGCGAGAAGAATCAATCAGTTAATTGAAAAAGAATTGCAAAATTTCCTTTCGCAGGATGTTCAGATAATCTGGCAATGTGGTAAGTTATATTTTGAAGAGTATAAAAAATACAATCAACCAAATGTAAAAGTGGTTGATTTTATAGAAAGAATGGATTTTGTTTATGCAGCTGCAGATGTCATAATTTCACGAGCAGGAGCTTCGTCAGTTTCAGAATTATGTATTGTTGGGAAACCGGTAATTTTTATTCCGTCTCCTAATGTAGCTGAGGATCACCAGACTAAAAATGCGGAGGCAATTGTAGATGAAAAAGGAGCAATTTTGTTGAAAGAATCTCAGTTGGAAAGCGAGTTTAGCATTGTTTTTGAAGCGCTGCTGAAAGATGAAGGAAAACAAAAACAATTGAGTGATAATATTAAAAAACTGGCAATGCCAAAAGCGACAAAAGACATTGTTGCGGAGATTGTAAAGCTGATTAGGCAATAAGCTTTAAGCTATAGGCAGTAAGCTTGAGATTGCTGTCTAAAGTGTAAATGAAGTTTAAAAGGATAAAAGGGAATTAGAAAATAAAGACAAAAGTTATAGGCTTAAAGCCTAAAGCTTACGGCTTATAGCAGAAAAAGAAATGAATTTAAATCAAATACAAAACGTTTATTTTATAGGTATTGGAGGCATCGGAATGAGTGCCCTGGCTCGTTATTTTAAATATATCGGGAAGCAGGTTTCAGGTTACGATAAAACGTCATCAATGCTTACAAGTGAATTAATTGAAAGTGGTATTGATATTCATTTTGAAGATAATATTTGTTTGATTCCGAGCGATTACCATGTAGAAAATACGTTGGTAATTTTTACTCCGGCTGTGCCAAAATCACACTCAGAGTGGAATTATTTTAGTGAAAGAAATTACGAAATTAAAAAACGTGCCGAGGTTTTAGGAATTATCACCAAAGACACTTTTAGTTTCGCTGTTGCAGGAACACACGGAAAAACAACAACATCAAGTATTCTTGGTCATATTTTATACGAAAGCGGAGCAGATGTTACGGCATTTGTTGGAGGAATTGTAGAGAATTACAATTCAAATTTAATTGGTACAGGAAAAACTGTAACAGTTGTTGAAGCTGACGAATTTGATCGTTCGTTTTTACACCTTCATCCAAATATTGCCTGTATAACTTCTATGGATGCCGATCATTTGGATATCTACGGAACAAGTGAAGCAATCGAAGCTTCGTTTGTAGAATTTGCTGCCAAAGTTGAAGATAAAAATAACTTGTTTATCACTAAAGAATTGCCTTTGGAAGGTGTTCAGTGTGCGATAAACGAAGACGCTGTATATAAGGCATATAATGTTCGAATTGAAGATGGAAGCTATGTTTTTGATGTGCAGACGCCATCAGAAATTATGAAAGATCTTCATTTTGGATTGCCTGGAAAACACAATTTAATGAATGGATTGATGGCTATTGCGATGGCAAAAACTTTCGGCACCCCGACCGGGTCAATTGCAAAAGCCATTGCTTCATTCAGAGGAATCAGAAGACGTTTTTCTTATCAGATAAAATCAGATAAGTTAGTTTATATAGATGATTATGCACATCATCCAACAGAAATAAATGCTGTTCATCAGGCAGTTAGTGAATTATATCCGGGACGAAAAGTTTTAGCGATTTTTCAGCCGCATTTATTCAGCAGAACAAAAGATTTTGCTGACGGATTTGCAGCAAGTTTATCTCAGTTTGATGAAGTGTTTTTAATGGATATTTATCCGGCCCGTGAATTACCAATGGAAGGAATTACATCGGAATGGCTGTTGGGTAAAATGACAAATTCGAACAAAAAAATTGTTGCAAAAAATGATTTATTAGCGGAAATCAAAGCCAGTGATGCGCCAGTAATTGTAACAATAGGAGCTGGTGATATTGGAGAAATGGTACCATCAATTAAAAAGATGCTGAATGAAAATATTTAATTGGACAAATATTCGATTAATACTCATTTGTGGGTTGGTACTTTTTTTGTATTCATTCGCGCAACATCGAAATGGAGACAGAAAACTGAAAAAATCCATGGTCGTTTTTGTAGGAGAAAATACTCTTTTTGTGAAGCCGGAAACGGTTAATAAATTGTTGATAGAAAATAAAAGAGACGCTTCCAGTATTAGAAAAGATGAAGTAGATTTGAATAAGATAGAAAAAACCCTTGATACGCAAGACATGATTGAGAAGTCGGATGTTTTTGTAAGTATCGACGGTGTTCTAAAAGCGGTAGTAAAACAGAAGACACCAATAGCAAGAATTTATGATGGTGACCAATCTTTTTATATTGACTATGAGGGAAATAAAATGCCCTTATCTGACAATTTTACAGCGCGAGTTCCTCTTGTTTCAGGGGCAATAATTGAAAAAAATAACGAAGATTTAGCTGCTTTATTTCGCACAATTTATGACGATGCGTTTTTGAGAAAAAACATCATTGCAATTCAAATTATGCCTAATGGCAGCCTAAAAATGTTTAATCGAAACTTTGATTACTTCATAGATTTCGGCAGAACGATGAATGTTGATAAGAAATTTAGAAACTATAAAGCCTTTTTTCAAAAAGCAGTTTTAGATAGTTCGTTATACAAATACAAAAAGATTGACCTTAGGTTTACGGAACAAGTAGTTTGCACAAAATAATAGAAAATGGAAAAAGATAACATTGCAGTAGGTCTAGATATTGGAACAACCAAAATAGTTGCCATGATAGGCAAGAAGAACGAGTATGGTAAACTTGAAATTTTGGGCATTGGCAAATCCAAAAGTTTGGGTGTTGCGAGAGGAGTTGTAAACAACATAACGCAAACAATTCAATCGATTCAGCAAGCGATAATCGAAGCAGAAAATAATTCAGGTTACAAAATAAAAGATGTTGTGGTTGGTATCGCCGGACAACACATCAGAAGTATTCAGCATACAGATTACATCAGCCGTAACAATCCGGAAGAAGTAATTGGCGAAAAAGACATTCAGTTATTAATCGATCAGGTAAATAAACTGGCGATGTTACCTGGAGAAGAAATTATTCACGTTCTGCCACAAGAATTTAAAATCGACGGGCAGTCTGAAATTAAAGAACCAATCGGAATGTACGGCGGAAGATTAGAATCTAGTTTTCACGTTGTGGTTGGACAAGCATCCTCTATCAGAAATGTTGGAAGATGTATTCAGAGTTCAGGAATAGAATTATCAGGATTGACATTAGAACCATTAGCTTCTGCAGATGCTGTTTTAAGTCAGGAAGAAAAAGAAGCTGGTGTTGCGTTAATCGATATCGGAGGCGGAACAACAGATTTAGCAATTTTCAAGGATGGTATCATTCGTCATACAGCTGTAATTCCTTTTGGAGGAAATGTAATTACAGACGATATCAAAGAAGGATGTTCGATTATTGAAAAACAAGCGGAACTTTTAAAAATAAAATTCGGATCGGCATGGCCGGGAGAAAATAAAGATAACGAGATTGTTTCTATTCCTGGTTTAAGAGGAAGAGAGCCAAAAGAGATTTCGTTAAAAAACCTTTCTAAAATAATTCACGCACGTGTTGTTGAAATTGTAGAGCAGGTTTTTGCAGAAATAAAAGCTTACGGACACGAAGATCCTCGCAAAAAATTAATTGCAGGTATCGTTCTTACAGGTGGTGGAGCACAATTAAAGCATATTAAGCAGTTAGTTGAATATATCACCGGTATGGATACCAGAATTGGATATCCAAACGAGCATTTAGCAGGAAACTCAAGTGAAGAAATTTCTAGTCCGTTATATGCAACAGCAGTTGGATTAGTAATGAATAGTATCGAAAACAGTACACAAAGTGCTGTTAGAATGGAGATTGTAAATGAGCAGCCAAAAGTGGTTTACAGAAATGTTCCGCCACCAGTTCAGCAACAACGATACGAAGTAGAAGAAAACTACGTTGAAAGAGTAGAAACTATTGAAGAACCTAGAGAAACGAGAGTAAACAAGGTTGAGGCAGAGTCTACAGAAACAAAAATAAGAAGATCATTTTTTGATCGTTATGTCGATAAAATCAAAGATTTTTTAGACAACGCAGAATAAATATAATAAGAGAAAAGGATTACTTTTTGCCCCAAGTCAAGAAGTAAAAAATGTACTAAATAAGAATTTCAAAAAACCAAAAAGATGATGAGCAACTCAGAATTTGGAAGTATTTCATTTGATTTACCAAAAAACCAGTCAAATGTTATCAAAGTAATAGGTGTAGGTGGAGGTGGTAGTAATGCTATCAACCATATGTTTAAACAAGGTATTAAAGGCGTAGATTTTATCGTTTGTAATACCGATTCACAAGCACTACAAAATAGTTCAGTGCCTAACAAGATTCAGTTAGGTATGAATTTAACAGAAGGTCTTGGAGCAGGAGCAAACCCTGATGTAGGACAACAGTCTGCTATTGAAAGTATCGCCGATATTGAAAAAATGTTGGATCGTGGTACTAAGATGGTATTCATTACTGCTGGTATGGGTGGAGGAACCGGTACTGGTGCAGCTCCCGTTATCGCACAATTAGCAAAAGAAAGAGAAATCTTAACAGTGGGTATCGTGACAATTCCGTTTCAGTTTGAAGGGAAAGTACGTCAGGAGCAGGCACTTTTAGGTATCGAAAAATTACGTAAACAAGTTGACTCGTTAATCGTAATTAATAATAATAAATTAAGAGAAGTTTACGGAAATCTTGGTTTCAAAGCCGGATTCTCGAAAGCGGACGAAGTTTTGGCAACGGCCTCAAGAGGTATTGCTGAAGTAATTACACACCACTATACTCAAAATATCGATTTACGTGATGCTAAAACAGTTTTGGCAAACAGTGGAACGGCTATAATGGGATCTTCGGTATCAGAAGGAGACAACAGAGCAAAAGATGCGATTGTATCGGCATTAGATTCTCCGTTGTTAAATGACAATAAAATTACAGGAGCCAAAAACGTATTGTTGCTTATCGTTTCTGGATCTAACGAAATAACGCTTGACGAAATCGGAGAAATCAACGATCACATTCAGGCAGAAGCAGGTTACAACGCAAATATTATCATGGGAGTTGGTGAAGACGAAACTCTTGGTGAGGCTATTGCTGTAACTATTATTGCAACTGGATTTGATGTTGAACAACAAAACGAAATAGTAAATACTGAGCCTAAAAAAATCATTCATACGTTAGAAGATGAGCAAAGAAGTGTTCATAATTTAACAAACAGACCATTGACTTCTTTTGATTTAAATGCTGAAACACCTACTGCAAAATCTGAAGAAAAAGTTGTTTTTGAATTAATGGAAGATACGGTTGCTCCCGTAGCTCAAACTCCTGTTGCTCCGGTAACAACACCAACAATCAATCAGGAAGAATTAGTGGTAATGTCTGAGTTTATTAAAAACCTTGATGTTACTTTCGAAATTGTTTCGCCAATAACAGATATTGATTTTAAAATTTCAACTCCTGAGGTACCAGCTTATCAAAAAGTAGAGCCAGTACAGCAAAGAACTTTTGAAAGAGAAGAACAAACGACTTTTTCATTTGATTTGCCACTTTTCAGATCAGAGCCTGAAGTTAAAAAAGAACCGGTTGCAGAACAGGAAACAAAAATTTTGTTTGAGTTGTCAAACGAAACACGCAATATTAAGGTAAATGATCCGGTTTCATATGTACCGGTAACGGAACTTTCGGATAACGGAATTATCAAATATTCGTTAGAAGAATATATGGAAGTTGAAAACGAATTGACTGCTTCTAAACCAGTTGAAAAAGTAATCGAAGATGTTGTTCCAGAGGAATTAAATATCACTTTGAAATCAAGAGCTGATTTTGCAAGTCAGGCTGATTACACTACAACTTCTGAAGTTTCTCCGATGGAATTAACAATTGAGGAAACTTTACGCTTAAGAGCTGAAGAAAGAAGAAAGAAATTAAAAGAATTTAATTATAAATTCCATAATAACGTTTCAAGAATTGACGAGTTGGAAAAAGAACCAGCTTACAAAAGATTAGGAATAGACTTGTCTAATTCTCAGTCAGGTAACAACAATTCAAGAATTTCAGTTGGAACAGATAGTAATAATGATTTGCAATTGCGTTCAAATAATTCATTTTTGCACGACAACGTAGATTAATTTTACAATCATAATATTAGGGTAACCCGAAAATTGGATTTAATTTTCGGGTTATTTTTTTTATCTTCGCACAGAATTTAGAAATTTGACTTCTTTAATAGGTTTTTAAAGTGAATCTAATGGTCAGTTCGGGTGAAGTCAAGAATAAATTTCAAATTAATATATCAATTGTATAGGCATTTGCTTATTTAAATAAAAAATAAAAGATGAGTTTACAAGCACAAATTATGGACGAGATCAAAACGGCCATGAAAGCAAAAGATACTGTCGCTTTAGAATCTTTAAGAGCAATTAAATCTGAATTGTTATTAGCTTCAACAGCTTCAGGATCTAAAGAAGAATTAACTGAAGACGAAGAAATTAAATTACTTCAAAGATTAGTAAAAACCCGTAAAGAAAGCGCAAGAATCTTTACAGAGCAAAATCGTCCTGATTTAGCTGAACCAGAATTGGCTCAGGTAGCAGTAATCGAGAAGTTTTTACCAGCACAATTAAGCGAAGAAGAAGTAGAAGCCGTGATTGCAAAAATCATTGCTGAAACAGGAGCTTCTGGAATTGCTTCAATGGGTAAAGTAATGGGATTAGCATCTGCTCAATTAGGGGGAACTGCTGAAGGAAAAACCATTTCTACAATTGTAAAAAAGTTACTTTCGTAATAAATTCCAAATATTAGAAATTCCAAATTCCAATTTAGCGTTGGAATTTGGAATTTAAAAAATTGAAATTTAAAATATTGACCGCGTAGTTCAACTGGATAGAATATCAGATTTCGGCTCTGAGGGTTGGGGGTTCGAACCCCTCCGCGGTCACTTTAACCATTGATTTTAAAGGGTTTTAGTCAACATTTAGTCAACAAGTTTGGTTAATGGAGATTAAAACCTTTTTTTATTCGAGATATTTATAAGTCCAAAGTATGATTTTGTAATTAAATAAGTGTGTAAATTCTTAAAATAAATTATATTAGCTAAATTGTAATTTATATTTTATTAAGTAAAGCTGATTAAGCTATGAGAAAAATTAGAAAGGTAAAAATTGATGGTTTTTGGGGGGATAAAACTGTCGACTTAAAATTTGATGAAGAAATAAACTTCTTGATCGGTGTCAACGGTTCTGGAAAGACAACAATAATTAATCTAATTGCGGCATCTTTAAACGCTGATTTCGCTACTTTAGATAAAATTGAATTTAATAAAATAAAAATTAATTTTTTTGATTTAGAGGATAGTGATGGTAAAATTATTTCATCGTCATATATAGAGGTTGAAAAAACTGATAATATTGCTTCGCCATACAGTAATATTTTATTTAAAATTAAAGCAGACGCAAAAACTAAAATTAAGACATTCAAACTTAATGATATCGAAGAGGAGAATCTTTTTAGATATAGTCATAATTATCTTAACGATTACCGCGTATTTAAAACACAACGAAGTGTTAAAGCTGAGAGGGATATTAATATAGCTCTTAAAGGTTTTGTAAACCTTACTTGGTTATCAATTCACCGAACAAATAATCTAAATAGAAATAACGAAGAAAAAGGTTTTGAATCTACAATAGATTTAAAGGTTAAGGAGTTATCAACAGAATTAGTTAAATATTTTGGTATTCTAGATAAAAGGTATTCTCTGGAAACAGAAAAATTTCAAAAGAATATTTTCTTATCATTAATTGAGGGAGAATCTAAAAGTGATATTTTTTCTATATCAACTGAACTTGAGCCAGAACATGAAAAAGAAGCATTAAAACAGATCTTTTTATTGTTTAAACTTCAAGAAGATGAATTTACCAATAAGTTAGACACTCATTTTAATTACTTTGAGGACTCAAAAAAAGCCATTACTCAAAAAGAAACGGTTACTTTGAATCATTTAGCTTCACTTGTTAGTACCCAAAGAATACATTCAATTGTGCAAGAATGGAAGCTACTTAATGAGATGAAAATAAATATTAATAAACCTAAATTTATTTTTATTGATGAAATAAATAATCTTTTCCAAAGAAAAAAGGTATTTATAAATGAAAGAAATGAGTTACTTGTTGAGACCGATAGCGGTAAGGTTTTTCAATTATCCAATCTTTCTTCTGGTGAAAAACAATTATTAATTATTTTAGGACAAAGTTTACTTCAAGAAAATTGCAGTAATATTTATATAGCCGATGAACCCGAACTTTCTCTTCATGTGGATTGGCAAGAAAAGTTAGTCAAAAATTTAAAGAATGTTAATCCAAACTCTCAAATTATTTTTGCAACACATTCTCCTGATATTGTTGGTCGTTTCTCTGATTTTATAATTAAAGTTGAGGAAGCCATTATATGAGTAGTTTTACAAGAACAAGAACCGGATTAAATAATCAACACTTATTTCACGATGTTGATTTCATTATGTTTTTGGAAGGTGGAAAAAAGAGTTTTACAAAGGCAGAAGCTTTGGCTGGAAGTTATAATGAAGAAACGGAAGATATTATTTTTTGGAAAAACATTTTTGATACATTCGCTAATGATAAAAGAATAAAATTCAAATCAATTGGTTCAAAAGTAGTGATCAAGGATATGTTGGTGGATATTGTCGATGGTAGATTAACTACGATCCTTCTTGCAATGGATAATGAATTTGATGAGATATTTAATAGGCGAATAAATCACCCTCAAGTATATTATACATATGGGTACAGCTGGGAAAATGATGTTTGGAATCATAATGTAGTAAAATCTGTAATTGAAGGTCTTACAGCCGTGAAAATTACAAACGATGATATAGAAAAAAATCTAAATAATTTTTTAGCAAAAATAAAAGTTGCTGTTAATGCTGACGGATATCTATTTAAAAAAGGGGCTTCTTTTCTTCCTCGCAAGACGGGTATCTTTTTTTGTGTAGAATGTGCTCCCGTTGATCTTCCATATGTAAGAACAAATGATGTAAATGAAAGACTTGAATTAAAAGGGTTGAAAAGAAGTACAGTAAATAGTTTTGGAAGAAGATATTTAATAGATCCACATAAGTTTTGCTATGGACATTTATTAGCAGATTATTGTTGTCAGGTGATAATTCATTATATAAGGAAGCGTCATTTACTTCCGACTATGCATAAAGATATAATTTACAGAATGGGCATAAATAAATTTTTTGAATCGTATTTTGAAGCTGGGCATATCTATGACTATTATTCAAATATGTTTCAGCAAAAACAACTTTTAGATTAAATTGTTTAATTAGGATTTGAACCAATGAAATATAATGATGTTGTAATATTTGAGAAGAATAAAGAATATAAATTTATTAAAGAGGTTGGTCAAGGAGGTACTGGGAGAACAATTTTAATGAAAGATGAAACAATTGAAGAAACATAGAATAATTTTAGAGATATAGACTATTTTTTTAATGTTTGGATTTGTAGCGTCTAAAAATCAATCTTTGGAAATTACAAATATTATTAATTTTCAAAAACTCAATTTTTGGAATAGAATCTCTCGTTATAATATTAAAACCGAAAAGCATTATAGTATGAATTCAGACTTGCCTTTAATAAACAGTGAAGACGATAAGTTAGGAAGATTTTCATTTGCAACCGAAATTGCTTCGGGGTTGGTAAAATCATTTAAAGATAATAACGAGAGTATTGTTCTAGGAATTAATGGAAATTGGGGATCAGGTAAGTCAACTTTAATTAATTTTATTATAAGCGAAATAGAGCGATTATCTGAAGAAAATAGTGCAGAAATCATAGTTCTTAAGTTTAACCCTTGGATGTTTTCTGGGCAAAAAGAACTTCAGGGTATCTTTTTGAAAGAATTAATTTTAAAGCTTGAAAATAATAAAGAAAAATTAAAAGGAATATCTAACAAGATAGCTGACTTCTTAGTTCATTTAAATTGGCTTAAATATGTTCATTCAGGTGCTGGTGAGATGGTGGCAGATGCTAAAACATTTTTAGAAGGACTAGGTAAGGAAAAAGACGTCTCGAAATTAAAAGAAGATATTGATCAGATATTAATAAAAGCCAATATTAAGCTATATATTACTATTGATGACATTGATCGATTAACCCCTTCAGAAATAACGGATATTTTTCAATTAGTGAAATTGAATGGTAATTTTGCTAATACAGTATTTATTCTTGCTTATGATCAAGGGATTGTTGCAGATGCATTAAAGCGACAATTTGGTGAAAATGGCAAAAAATATATTGAGAAAATTGTACAAGTCGATTACACACTTCCTTCAATTTCTAAACAAAATCTTTCAAGAATATTTATGGATAGTTTATCTTCTTTATTTTCTGAAACTGAATTAAAAGAAAAAATAAATGAATTTTCCGATACTATAAAGTTTTCTCCCTTTATTGGTTTTTTTACTTCATTAAGAGATATTTATAGATTTAATAATAGTTTAAAACTGAGACTTCCAGCAATTTATATTGATTTAAATGTAATTGATTTCTTATTAGTGGAATCTTTAAGAATTTTTAATTATAATGCTTACGAATTTGTTATTCAAAATAAAGAGATTTTTGTTTATCAAGAGGAAGGAACAGTTAGATTGAATGTTCCTAAGAATAAAGGATCAGTTTCTAATTTTATAACTCAGTTGCCTTATGATGATCTCACAAAACTAATTTTAAATAATCTCTTTGTACATGGTAATTCAGATTCTTTCAATTCAATTAATTCGCATGATTTAATAAGGGGAAAGAGAGTGTGTAACACTAATTATTTTGATAGATACTTTAATCTTCAACTTAGCTCATTTGACATACAAGAAGTAGTTTTTGAAAATTTTATAAATGGTGATGATTTAAAATCAAGCTTATCAACTTTGGAAAAGGTTTTAGTAGAGAAAAAGTTGTTTGGATTTTTAAATTGGGTAGAAATTAAAAGTAAGAATTCAGATTTAGATACAATTAAAAAAATAATTAGTCTATATCTACAATTTTCTAACTCAGTAAAATTTACTAAAGAATCTTTATGGGGACGTGATTCAGATTATTTGACAATTTTAAGGTTTGTTGTGCAAATGTTCAAAAGAATCCCTGATTTGAAAACTCGAAGAGAATTGATATTTAACTATTTTAAAACTTTTAAAGACGACTTTTCTTTTTCTTCTTTTTATATATCAGATCTTCTTTTATATACTAAGGATAAACTAGAAGATAAAGGGTTGTCTGGTAGTGGTTTGTTGAATATATTATTTGATAATGGCTTCGAATCTCTTGAAGAAAGGGGAGAAAAAAAGTTTGAAAAAGAAATAAAAAGAGTTCAAAATTTGAGTAGCCGATCGCTTTTTCAAAAGCAGGTTTTAGATAATGATTTTTTAAGTGAAGATGAACTTTCTTATATTTTAAATTTTGTCAAACAAAATCATAGTAAAATTTATACTGAGAGTTTCTCTTTATTAATTACTAGGGATGAAGATTTAATAAAACTTTTGTGGATGTCAATAAAAAGGAGTTATATGACAGTAAATGATCAAATTGGTTATCAGTTAGCTACATATCAATTTTTCCCTGGAATGAATCCTAAAAAAATCAAATCTAGATTAGCTAAAATTAACAAAAGTAGTTTGACGGAAGATGAAAATATAGTAGTTAATTTATTTTTGAAGGCTTATAAAGATGGTTTTCAGGAAAAAAGATATTATAATATAAAGACTTTAGATATTATGGAAGATTAACGTCTCAGGTCAAATTAATATGTGCGCGCGTGTATTAATTTGTTCTATACAAAAATGTCTTAAAATGCTAATCTTAAAACTTTTATGGTTTTTTAGAAAAAATCAGTTAGAAGATATTTGCAAGCACTTTCGAACAAAATATTTCGAAGTTCTTTTAAATAAATAGTAATGAAAAAATACCTTTTAATTTTTAGTACTGTAGCAATTTTACTTTCCTCTTGTAATAAATATGCTTCTACTGAAAATAATATAGCAGTAACAAAAAGTATTGCACATCCTAAACCTCCAAAAAGCTCCGGACCTCCTCGTATATTATTTATTGGAAATAGCCAGACAGAATATTTTGTAAGTGCTCCAATATTGTTTAAAGAGTTTTGCAACGCAAACAATCTGTCAGTCAATGTTGATCAATTAATAACTGTGGGTGTTTCATTGCAAAAAGTTTATGAAACAAACAAAACAGAAGCGAATCAAATTTTTTCCAACAGGGATAAAGATGGTAATTATTATGATTATGTAATTATTCAGGAGTCAACTACCGTGGTTTTAAATGAAACTGAAAATTTTAAAGCGAATGTAAAAATGATCGTAGAGAAAATACATAAAAATAGTCCGGATGTTGCGGTTTACATTTATCAGGGAATATCACCGGCATCTTATACAGATTCTGATTTTATGAAATACCATAATCAATTGCGCAAAAATGCCATTGCTGTTATGGGATTTATAAAAAACGCTGGTTTATTACGAGTTGGAGATGCTGTTAAAGATGCTTATGATGGCAAAGATGGTTATGAATATTTAGTAGCAGGTAAGGATAATTTACGCTACGGAAAACATACTCTTCACCTTATAAACGATGGTGGCTTTTTGCAGGCTGTTTTACTTTATGCTACTATTTTTAACGAAAAACCAATTATTCCCAAGAAACTTTTATTGATCACAGGAACCGGATATTTTGATAATCTAAGAAAACAAGAAGTTGTCAACGCAATAAGCAACCCAATCGCCTTAGAGAATATAGCTTTCGATAATCGTTAGTTTATTTTTATAGTATTTAAATGAGCGTAAAGTATAGAACTGTATATAAAAAAAGACTTGTTTAATTTTCGATGATTTCTATTTTTACAAAAACAACGCCACCTTTTTTGTTAGATGCAATATCCATAAATGCCTTTTTACTCAGGTCAATTTCTCTTCCATTTACAAATGGTCCTCTATCATTAATTATTACAATTACTGATTTTTTGTTTTCTTCGTTTGTGATTTTAAGTTTTGTGCCAAATGGAAGTTTTTTGTGAGCAGCAGTTAGTTTACTATTATCAAATCGTACTCCGCTTGCTGTTTTTCTTCCATTAAATTTATCATGATAGTAAGAGGCGTGAGCCTTTTCTTTATACAGTTTCAGGTTTTTGATTTGTATGTTTTCCTTTATTGAATCCTGGCATTCTTGTGCAGCAGCAGAAAGAGAAAAAAGGAAAACAATATATAGAAGTAGTTTTTTCATTTCTTAAAATTTGCGCAAAGAGAAGAAATTTAAATAGGTTGAATGCCTCTGGAAAGTTGTATTCATATCAGAAAAAGCCATATTTACATGATATTTTTTATCTTTAAAAATCAGATTTTTTAATCGGAATAGCTTTATCTTTGAGCTTGTAGAAAAATAATAATCATTATGGAACAGAAAATTCATCAGGGAAGAAACGTAAAACGTTTCAGAGAAATGCTTAACATAAAGCAAGAAGGATTAGCTTATGATTTGGGAGAAGAATGGAACCAGAAGAAAATTTCTATGCTGGAACAAAAAGAAGTGATTGAAGAAAATTTGCTTAAACAAATCTCAGCAATATTAAAGATTCCTGTTGAAGCTTTTCAGAATTTTGATGAAGAACAGGCGGTGAATATTATTTCGAATACGTTTAATATTGAAAAAGATGCTTTTATAGGAAATGCTAAGCCCGTATTTAACATCAATCCATTGGAAGAATTAAAAAAACTTCATGAAGAAAAGATCGCTTTGTATGAAAGGATGTTAAAAGAAAAAGAGGAGATGATGCAAAGGCTTGAAAAACTAATCAAATAAATAATTCGAAAAATTATTGCTTCGAATGCTGTAGCCTTCGTGATTACTATAAAATAAAAAAGCCTGAGAATTTATGTTCTGAGGCTTTTTTTATGTTTTCTATAGTTTGCTTTTTAAATCCATCATTCCATGAAGGATTCTTATTATTTCTATTTCGTCATTTGAAATAATAGAGTAGAAGATAATATGTTCGCCTGATTTAGCCATTTGTTTTTTTTCTTGCTTTTAAAATATCAAGATGTTTTTTAGCATCAAAATCTACCGCACGTCCACTTTCGATTCCATCATTGATTGCTTTTCTTAAAGCTAAAATTTTATTTTCCTCATCTTCTAAAAGACGAAAACCTGCTCTGATAACTTCACTTGCGTTATTGAATCTTCCATCATTTATACTGTGTTCGATAAAATTTTCGAAATGATTACCAAGTGATATAGAAGTATTACGTCCCATAATTTTTTTAGCTAAGCTACCAAAAAAATGCTAACTTCTTAAATGTTATTGATTTTTTTAAATGTAATATAACGTTCCAGTACTACAGCAGGTTTAGTAATAAATTAAGCCCATTCTTCGGATTTATAAATTATCCTAAATAAGAAACCATTTTTCCATTAAGCCAATTATTCAAATCTTTTGTAGTAGCTGTTATGCCTAGTATTTTTTGTACTTATAAAAAACAATTTGTCTTTGTGGTAAATTAAGTTTTACTATTCCACTTCTAATTCCTAAATAAACATTTTTCTCATCTATTATTGCAATTGAAGTTGGATACAGTCCACTCCAAAAAGCATCTTTGAATATCACTTCTTTTTTAAAGTTATCAATTCTGTAGAAGTTTTGATAACCAACAATATAAATGTTGTTTTTGTAAATGCTAAACGCTTCTGGCGAATCTTCAAAATGTATAATTTTTTTATAAGTGAATTTATTTTCCGAATAGTTTAGTTGATATAAATCTCCATAATTAAAGCTTCCATGCGCTAAACCTTCAATGAAGTAAATATTATTTTGAAATAGAAAAACAAATTTCAGGTTTCCTTCTTTGATAGCTATTTCACTTTGATTTTTATCATCAGGAATAAATATTAGTTTGCCTCCCCATTCTCCATGATTGCTTCCTATAAGTGTTCCATTCGAAATTTTGAGTATGCTTTTACTATTTGATTCGGCTTTATTGACTTTTAATTTATTATTCAAAATTTGCACGTCAAACCCATCTTTCGAATAATTGAGCTCGCGCTTTTCGGAACTATTTGATTTAGGTTGTTGTGTTTCCACAAAATTTGGAGGAACCATATTCTGACTACAACTTGACAAAGTAAAAAATAGCAAAAGCAATAAAATTATTTGATGTTTCATCTGATGTTCTTTTGCATTAGGTATAGCTAGTATATACTACTGACAACATGAGATATATCACTCTTAAATTGGGTACATATGTCTGATAAACGCCAAGGTATATTTATTATCAAATATATAATAACAAACTTATAAATCATCAAAAAGATTTTTAATTTGTCGAGTACTTTTTTTGTAATAACATTTTAGAAAATGGAGCCATCTAACTTTAAACTTTTCCTATTTTAAAATCATACTATTCAAATAATTTAACCAGTTCTCTTTATAACTATTCCCAATCGGAATTTCTACATGGTTTATTTCAATTTCATTTTTAGAATACGCATTCAGTTTCTTCGTATGGATAATAAATGAACGATGAATTCGAACAAAATCAGGATTCAGCAATTTCTCAAAAACTGAAATATTTTGTTTAATATGATACGATTTTTCGTTTTCAAGATGAATCGTAATGTAATCTTTCAGGCTTTCGATGTATAGAATTTCATCAAAGACAATTTTAATATTTTTATTGCCGCTCGTAACAAAAATATGATTGTCAGTTATTGTATTTGTGTTTTTTTTAGAAACTTGTAATTGCCTGAATTTTTCAATTGAAACAAAAAAGCGATCAAATGTAATCGGCTTCAAAAGATAATCTATTACGTTGAGTTCGTATCCTTCAAGGGCGTATTCTCTGTAAGCGGTCGTAAAGATTACTTTTGGCGGATTTTTCAGTTTTTTCAGAAAATCATTTCCTTTAAGCAAAGGCATTTCGATATCTAAAAAAATCAAATCGACTACATTTGTTTCCAGAAAAGTATACGCTTGTAAAGCATTTTCAAAAGAATCGATTAGCTCAAAACTTTCAAAATTTGCTAAATGCGAAGCAATTAATTCTCTCGCTAAAGGTTCGTCGTCGACAATAATACATTTGTGTTTCATTCAAAAAAGAATAAATAGTTACGAATTCTAAAAATCTAATTTAGCAGTTTTGGATTGTCTTTTGTAATTCTTGCTAAAACTTCTTTTCCGTTTTCATTTTCAGGATTTAGCTCGATAGATTTTTTATACATTTTTATAGCTTCTTCTTTTTGATTTATTTTTAGTAAAGACTCGCCATAACTATCATAGGCATTTGCACTTCCTGGATTTATTGTCAAATTCAACTTAAAAACTTCGGATGCTTTTTTGTATTCATTTTTTGTCAGTAATTGATAACCCCAGGTATTTAAGTCGTCTTCAGAATTATTGAAAGCTAAATCTGCTGCCTTTTCTTCGTTATTGGCTGTAATGGCATATGCTAAAGCACGCTCTTGAATTTCGGTTTTCTGTTTAGAAGTATTCGCATACATTTTTGCAATGGTTGTAATTACCAAAGGCGGATTTCCCATCCAGATTCCGTGACCGCAATCATTTGCCGTAATTCCGGTAACATTTTGATTATTGGCAACGTATTTTTTATGGCATTCTTTCCAGCGCTCGATTTCTTCAGGAGTTTTTAAAAAAGGAATTCCGTTAACAAAATCTACAACAGGAATATTTTGAGGAATCGAAATCTTGCTCATTATTTTGACAGTTTCCAGAATCGTTGCCGACATAAAATAAGTGCCTTTATTATTGATTTTCCATTGCGGAATCAATTTTTCTTGTTTTAATAACTCCTTTTCAATTACGCCATCTTCAAAATAATTATGATTCACATCAATCAGAACAATTCCTTTTACCAATTTAGGATGTCTTGAGGCATAAAGTTTGGAAAGATAACCACCGTAAGAATGCGAAACCAAGATTATTTCTTTATCGTAACCCAACTTTTTCAAACCAATTTCTAAATCTTCAATACTGCTCATAATACCGTGTTTCGATTCGTCAGTCTGCAAAGTATCAATAGTACTTTTGCCAAAACCGGCGCGGTCGTAAGTAATAAGAGTTGCGTTTGTAATTTCGGAAGTTTTGTCTAAAATCGAGTTCCAAACCGATCCGTCATTTCCTCCGCCGGAATCAAAAAGTATCGGAGCACCTTTTCCTTTTACAATCTTAAAATGTAGTTTATGATTTCCAACATCAACCAAAGTATCTATGGTTTTTGATTGCCCATTTGCAGCAATAAAAAAGCATAATAAAGAGATATTCAATAAAAGTTTCTTCATAGAATTAAAGCGTAAGATAAAGTTTAACGGCATATTTGGTTTGGGTTTCTTCAATTTCCAACTGATGCTTTTTGGGATATAATAAATCAAGTTGTTTTTGAACATTTATTAATCCAATTTTTGATTTGTCTGAGATTTTCGAAAACTCATTTTTAGGTTTTGTATTTTCAATGCTAAATATGATTTGTTGTTTTTTGCTTTCTAAATGCAGCCGAATTATTGCTTTTTCGGTTTCATTAATTACACCGTGTTTAAAAGCGTTTTCGATAAATGTCAGCACAATTAAGGGAGAAATTTTATTGTTTTCCTGAATGTCTTTGGTAAATAAAATATTCAGTCTGTTTTCGCTGTAGCGGAGTTTTTCCAGTGCGATATAATTTTCAATTAAAGCAATTTCCTTTTCGATTGATACATAATCTTCGTTGCAGCGGTATAAAACAAAATCCAGAATTTCAGATAATTTGGCAATAACTTCGGGTGCTTTATCGTCTTTTTTTAAGGTTAACGTGTATAAATTATTCAGCGTATTAAATAGAAAATGAGGATTTAACTGATTCTTTAAAACCTTAAGTTCCATTGATTTTTTTTCTTCTTCTAATTTTAAAAGACGTTGCTGTTTGCGGTTAAAACTTATAAAACCTAAAATAATAATGGGATAAGTGATAAAAGAAAACTCTCTTAAAATCAGTTTGCCAGAAGTCAGTCTTTCAGGAATTGTCATTTTATGACCAAGCCAGTCTGCAAAAAAATCAGGAAATTTTGGTTCCAGATAATAAAATTTTAAGATCATTAAAAGAGCAAAAACAAAGTAGATCCAGCCAACTGCAGCTAGAATAAAAAGCAGATATTTTTTCTCATTTAATGTTTCGGGAATGATAAAATAAATCAGACCGTAGCCAGCAGTTGCCTGCGCGATAATTTTAAAGGAATAAACAAAAAGAAACGGATAAGATCCTTCGTCATCAGACTTATTAGAATAATAAAAAAATAAAAAGAAAACCCAGTATAAAAAATGAAATGCGATTCTTTTTAAATCAAGCTTTTGGAGAAAATTCATAGCGTATTTTAATTGTGAGCAAGGTAATAAAATATAGAAGCAAGAATTATTATTCGCTATAAATAATGGGTTTTTGCCTTTAAAAATGGCATCTCAGCATACGAACTCACTTTTCATTTGTTTTACATTATTTGAATGCTAAAATGGCTTTTTTATCTGCGTAAGCAAATGCGCATTCAATATGAATTTATATTCGCTAAAAAATAATTATGATCAAACTTATTCTTTTACTGGTCGCATTTCTCTGCAATGCGCTAAAATGAAAATCTTTAAAATAAAAACTAAAACCGAATGAAAAGTAGAATTAAAAATGGCATTGGAATTCTGATTTTAATGAGCGCAGTAAATTTATTTTCGCAAGAAAGTAAACAGGAAATTAAATACGATACAACTTCAAAATTAATAAAACCCACTTTGTTTGCCGATTTGGGCGAGACTTGCCAAACTCCCGACGGGATGGCATTAGATAAAAACGGGAATTTATTTCTGTCAATCACTAATCCGATTACATTTGATAAATACGGGAGCAAAATTCTAACGTTTGATAAAAACGATAAACCGATAATTTGGTTTGATAAACTGCCATTGCATCCTGTTACTAAAAAAGTGCATCCGATGGGAATGGAATTTGGACCTGACGGAAATTTATATGTTATGGATAATCAAATGTTTGCCGATAAAGAAAATTTTTCAAGATTGATCCGTATCAATGTAAAAGCCGGAAAGCCTTTAAATGCCGAAGTTGTAGTGGAAGGTTTTAATTTTGGAGAAGCGGTAAGATGGTCAAAAGATCGAGTTTATATAACCGATGCATTATTTGAAAATAGAAGAGAAAGCGGAATTTACAGTTTTTCGTTAGCGGAAGTAAACCAAAAAAATATTGTTTTGAATTCATCAAACAAAGAAAAATTTCTGGTTGCCACTTTTACACTCAAACCAACTGTGACAAAAAGAACGATAGGAATTGACGGAATTGCTTTTGATAAAAAAGGCGATTTGTATGCAGGAAATTTTGGCGACGGCGTTATTACTAAAATTGAGTTTTTTAAAGATGGAAAAGTAAAATCTAAAAAGGTTGTTTTTGATTCGGAACAGTTAAAATGTTGCGATGGATTTTATTATGATACAAAACGAAATTCTATTTTTATTGCCAATTATGATAACAATAGTGTGCATCAATTCAATTTAGACACCAATACAATTTCTCTAATTTGGGAAAATGGAAATGAAAATGGAGCAGACGGACAATTGGATAATCCTTGTGAAACTATTATTTATAAAGGAAAATTATTGGTTGTGAATTATGATACTTTTAAAGGAGAAAAAAATACAGAAATTGATAGTTTTCATACTATTTCAAGTTTTGAATTGTAAATTCAGATAACTAAAATAGATTTTTCTTAATATAAATTGATTTGAAAAAAAGCCTGTAAAATCATCTGATTTTGCAGGCTTTCCTATTTTAAAACGGAACATGTTTTTTACAAACAATAGTATTCATTTTAGTCTATTTCGATGTATTCAGATTGTCCTTTTTCGTTTCCATTTGTGAGCCATTGCCAGTTCAAAGCCAGTTTTATTTTGGAATTCTCGGTCAAAGTAATTTGTGCTACAGCTTTACCAGCTTTCAATTGATTGTCTGTTGTCAGACATTGATACAGCATGTTTAATTGATCATCCTTTAATTCAGCAATAATTTTTCCGTATTTTACGGTGCCTCCAAAATAGTCAGCAGTTACAAGGTTTTCTTCTTGCTTATAATTAAAAATGGTTTCGGTATTTACTTGTCCGTTATCGGTATTTTGAATGAGAGCAAATCTTTTATTATTAAAATCAAATGGATTCATTTTGTTGGTTGGTTTTATTCTGATTTAGTATTTAGTTTCTTTTTGCGGAGTTTTTGAAGATGTAAAAAACTGAAAACACAAAAACAATTATATAAATAACAGCCAGTATTGGTTTTTCAAATTTTAGATGCTCAAAATCGAATTGCTTATACAAAACGACACCTAGAATAATTGCGATAATCCAAAAAGCGAATAATATAGATTTTTTATTTTCCATGTTATTAGTGTTTTACAAATTTAACTTCATTGTTTGTTTTTAGTTTATGTGATTTTTACTACTAACGAATATAGGAAATATTATCAGGTCACAATTTAAAATAGTGTATTTTTTGTACATTTAATCGCTGAGAAAAGTACTTTAAGAATGAAATTATACATCAACAATCAGCATTTAATACATACGATTGAATATCCCGAAAGATATCGGGCAGAGAATTTGTTCAAAAGTGCTCTGGTTGTTTTTGTGACTCTTTCTGTTTTTCTTCTGTTGTTTACGCCATTTGGAGTATACGAGCCCGAGCACAAAATGAATTATTTCTTTATTTGTGCGCTGCATGCATTTTCTCCTGCCTTGATTCTCTTTGTTTATTTCTCTATTCTGAATTATTCAAGAAAATTAAATACAACCGAAAATTGGAATTTGCTGAAGGAATATATACATATCGGAACTTTTCTGGTTTTGGCCGGAATTGCTAGTTTTTTAATGCGTGATCTTATCTACAATAATGATGGTAATTGGTCTTTGCGCTATTTATGGGAAGAAATTAGAAATTGTTTTGTTGCGGGAATCTTTTTTTACTTTTTTCTCAGAGTAGTAAGTTTCTATTTTCAATCGCATAAAGATTCGCCGTTTGTTCTCCATTTTAAACCACTTAAAGTTGAACCGGAGAAAAAAGTCATAGAATCAGTGGTTTTTATTCAGACACAGGTAAAACAAGATGATTTTAGCCTGGATACAGACAGTTTGTTGTTTGTAAAAGCGGAAGGGAATTATATTGTATTGACAAAAATGATCAACGGTAAAATTGAGACCGAATTAAAAAGAATTTCATTAACCCAATTTGAAAATCAAATTTCGGCTTGTTCTTATTTTTTTAGATGTCACAGAGCCTATTTAGTAAATATGTTTAAGGTTCAAAAAGTAACTGGGAATTCGCAAGGTTATCTATTGTCTTTTGAAAATACTACCGAAAAAGTTCCGGTTTCAAGAAAACAACTGGATAATTTTAATAGTTGTTACGAACAACTCAGACATAAGGGTTTAGCTTAAACTTGTTCCTCATCACAAAGGCTTGTTGTTGGTAACAAGGCTGATTTTTGTGACTGTCTCTTGTTGTAGGTTTGCATCAGTAATCGATAGACGGTTATAAAAAGCAACTATAAACAACGCTATAATGTCAGCAACAATTTCGACTTCTGGTTCGTCAAACAAATTAGTTTACATCGACAATATCAAAATTATACTTACGATATTGGTTATTCTTCATCACACTGTAATTGCTTACGGAGGTTCGGGTGGATGGTATTATACAGATAAAACCACTTGTTTTGGGGCTCTGGTTCCTATGACCATGTTTGTGAGTATAAATCAGTCGTTTTTTATGGGCTTTTTCTTTTTGTTGGTGGCTTATTTCACAGATTCGTCTTATTTTAAAAAAGGAACTTCCCAGTTTATAAAAGATCGTTTAGTACGATTGGGAATTCCCTTGTTGTTTTATTCTTTTGTTCTGTCTCCAATAATCAGTTATTTGGTGTATTATTTTGAAAAAGGACATCCTATTACATTTCTGGAATATCTTTTTGGTTACGACAGCTGGATTGATTTTGGGGTGATGTGGTTTGTAGCAGCGTTACTTGTTTTTACAATGTTGTATGTTTTGGTGCAAAAGTTTTTTAAAACAGCATCCAATACAATACTACCTGCTCCGAAAGCGTGTAAAATCATAGCATTTGCCGTTGTTTTAGGAATAATCAGTTTTGTGGTGAGAATTGTATTTCCGGTAGGATGGGTACTTGAACCAGTAGGTTTTCAGTTAGGTCATTTTTCACAATACATCGCTTTATTTATAATCGGAATCATAGCATTTAGAAACAATTGGTTGGAACAAATCACAGAGCAAACCAGAAAGCGCCTTAGTTTATCTATAGTATTGTGTTTATTGTTTTTTCCGGTATTCTTTGTTATTCACGCTAAATTAAAAATGCCTATTGAATGGTATTCAGGAGGGTTTCACTGGCAATCTTTATTGTATGCAGTCTGGGAACAATTAATAGGGATTTCTATACTAACCGTATTTTTAATAAAAGGAAGAAGAAGCTGGAATACCTCTTCTGCAATGCTTACAAAAGTATCCCGTATTAGTTTTGCTACTTATATTTTTCATCCAGTAATAGTGGTTTCTTTAACATTGATGGTCAGAAACTGGACAATTGATCCCGCATTAAAATTTCTGGTAATTGCTCCATTTGCGGTTTTAGGTAGTTTTGTATTTGCAGCACTCATTTTAGTAATTCCTGGCGTGAAGAAAATTATTTAAAAACGAGAAAAGGTTTAATCAGCAACAATATGCCGATTAAACCTTTTTTGAATTAAATTAACCTGTTCGTTGGGTGAAATTCTTTAACACATAGATACGTAGTTTTTCTTGTCAACAAAAGGCGTTTCACTTTTTTAAATGGCTATTTCTGCCAAATTTTGATTTTCTTTTATTTTTCCTAACTGAATCGTTTGCAGTTTTCTTTCGGTTACACCATTTTTCGTGATGTAGATTTCAACCATAACAGTTGTAGGGCCATTTTCTGTTAAAGCACTTTCACCATAATAATTCGTTTTAATGATGTAGTTACCTTTTACCGCATTTCTTAATAAATATTGTTCAGGACCATAACCCTGAGTAAAATCTTTAGAGAAACGAGCGCCCATTTCAGTATCGCGATGTCCGTAATAACATTCTTCGTTTGTTGGCTCTATAACATGCAAATCAATATCGGTATCCATTTGATTCCAGTTCAGGATGATTCTCACATCAACCGGCATTTTGTTTAAATATTTTTTATCCAATTTGTCCGTTTTAATGTCTTTGTGCTGTTGTATCATTCGGTTTAAATCCATCAAAATAATATCTTCAACACCGGAATATTGTCCGCTCATTTCTCCGTAATAATTAACCTCCAATGCTTTAATCAATTCATCAAAACCAGCCTGATATTGTTTATTATCTTCCAATGTTAAACCTAAATCTCTATGCGCCTGAGGTTCCTGTTCTCTCCATTTTGCTACTTGGTTTGCGGCAAACAAAGCATCTTCATACGCTTCCCATTGACGTAATAAATACGTTAATGATTTATATAACTGATGATTTTCTAAACCTAAATCAGCAATATTACTTAATACTAATAAAGCTTTTTCTTTGTCACCATTGTCATAAAAATGATTGGCAACATCAAAATAAAAACTCGGATTATTAATCTGATCGTTTCTTAACTCCAGATACAATTCATATTTTTTATCTTTAGGTGCATTAGCCAGAGCTTTAAGATAAACACGATCCGGATTCCATTTATTGATTTTAGTTTTATCAGCAGTAAAATAGCCAGCTTCAACATCATTCATTTCAAGATAATCACCTTTTTTATCTTTATTCTTCGCATTTTCATCTGAAGAAACAACAGCATCAGAAGAAACTGCCACTCCGGCAACTTGTCCGGCCAAAGCTTTTTCAGCATTCATGACAGGAGCAGCCAATGATTCAGATCTTACAGTCATTGCTGAATAGGATACACTACGTTTCACTCTTTGCTGATCATTTGCATCTTCTTCCTGTTCTTCACGTTGCTCGCGGCTCACTCCATATGCTGTAACCACAACTTCCTGTAGATTCTGATCGGAATCAACCAACTGAATGTTATAATTTTCACCTCTTCTTATTTTGATTTCCTTACGTTTCATCCCTACAAAGGAAACTACGATTGTTTGTCCTGCAGTGGCATCAATGCCAAATCTTCCGTCAAAATCGGTACTCGTTGACCTACTAGTTCCTTTTATCTGAATAGTTGCACCAGGTAAAGGACCGCCATTAGAATCAGAAACTGTTCCCTGAACACTGCCCATTATTTTAGGGTTTTTAGGATTTTTAGGTTGTGGCGCTTTATATTTTTTGTCTGAATTCCACCAGGTTAAAAGTTGCTCATAATAGGTTGCTACATTTTCCCAGTTACTGTATTTTTTAGCTTTTGCAGCTTCGATTTGTTGTTTCATCGCCTTGTCAAATTCCTCTCTTAATTCAGCCGGAGGAACAATCTCATACTGAATATAATCGTGCAGACTTTCTAAAACAATAAGTGAGGTATTTTGGGTTGCAATACCATATTTTTTGCCCAGACTTTCAATTTCATCTGCATTGTTTTTGTACTGAATTTCAAGATTAGCAATTTTCTTTTGCGCCCAAAGTTTTTCAATATTAACTTCATTTGAAACTGAATTTGAAGCCACAATATGAATTGTTTTCTCTAATACAGGTTTTTCATCATAACCAAAAAGTAACACAACATCATTAGTATTTTTTAATGAAATTCCGGCAACACTAAAACTTCCTGAAACCGGAGTACCAGCCATTGGATATAAATCGGTTACCATATAATTTTCTTTGATGCCTAAAAACTTCAGACTTTGGTACATCAATTTATCTGAAGCTTCAGTCACTTTAAGCTGATTCAGATTGATGAAACTTCCGCCTGTTTTTATTGCATTAAAATTCAGAAAAGCATAATCAGACGAAATAGACGAGCTTATCGTATAAATTGGTTTTTTTGTAGTTGCAAAAATGTTGCTGCTTAATGAAGATAGTCCATCCGTAAAGAATAAATATTCATCATGAACCGGAAGTTTGATTTTAGAAAAACGGGTTCCTCCATCATAAATCACCTTATCTAAAGCCAGTTTTAAAGCCGTCCAATCCCCGTTTTTAATGACATAAGTATTTTTCTTTTCAAAATTATAACCGGCAAAATACAGGTTTACTTCAACATTTTTTAAAGTGCTGAAATAAGTATCCAGCAATTGTAATTCTTTTTTAAGATTACGGTTTTTACAACTCAAAGACACATCCCAGATTAAACCAATTGAATTTGGATTTTTCTTAAGTATTTTAGGATTATCCAAAATCGTGTTGGCATAAAAATAATGCTGATTATCTTTGCTTTGTACCACAACACTTGGTATTTCTGATCGAATCGGAATTATGATTTGTAACTTATCATTCAGCAAATAATTTTCTTTTTTAACAGAAGTTACATAAAACTGATTGCTGTTTTCGAATGTTAAAATACCTTCGGTAGTAGAAATAGAAGGTTCAGCAATGGCACCCACAACGGCAACATTCAAATCAAATACATCTAATTTTCCAGAATAGCTGCTTAACATTTGATACGATAAATGCGTGGCATCATAACTACTCAATTCCTGCTCGTAGCCAATAATTACAATACGCTCGTTATTGGGCATTAAAGGATAAATGCGGGTTTTAAAATTATTTCCCTCGACTTTTTCAAGCAATCCCGGATCAACTCGTCTGTGTTCTACAGCTTCAAAAACCTGTTTCCCTTTATTTTTATTTACAGGAACTGCTTCGCGCATTTTCCCGTTAATGTCAATTGCATATCTTGAAACCGAAACACCTTCAGGAAGTGGAAACAGTAATTCGGCTTCCATTTGACGATTTGTACCGTTAAAAAAATGCATTTCGGTGGTCGTGTACGCAATATTACCCACGATTTTTACCGAAACTTTAAGCTGATTCAGACGTACTAATGCTGAATCTTTCCCTTTTACATTTAATTTTGGGCTTTGAGCCTGAGTAAAAAGGCCAAGGCAGAATAGCGAGATTAGGAAAATGTTTTTCATAAAATACAAATTTTAGTTTTTTAGCAAAGCGGCTATATAACTATAGAGTTTCTATTTTATAAAAAGGTTGGGAAGGTGAATAAAAATATTTCTTTATTCTGATTCAAATGCTGATTTTTAATGGTTTATGTTGGGATTAATTTTGATAATTTTTAAACTTCGGAAATTGGTTTTTAAAATTTCCGAAGTTATTTTGGTTTTTCAAAGTCCTGATAAATTATTACAGAATACTAAAATGATCTATTTTCCAGAGCAGTTTTGTATATTACTTTGTATTCTCTAAAAAAATATCAATATAATTAACCACCAGATTTACATGTTCATGTTGCGGTGCATGTCCCGTTTGTGGTAACAGAATAAGTTGAGATGTTGGCAACTGACGGGTTAACGGATACCAGTTTTCTACAGCAAAACTCGTATCATGATCTCCGGAAATTATTAAAATTGGTGTTTTTGTTGTTTTTAGTTTCTCCCTAAAATTATCATTATCCTGAGATGCAGCTTCGCCTCCGGCGAAATAAAGCTGAAAAACTTCCATTGTAGAAGGAATTTTTGAAACATCAATTCTTTGAGCAATTCTGTCATGAGAGGCTTTTGCAGCCTTTTTACTTGCTTCAGATTCGGGTTCGAAAAAAAGCACGATTTCATCCTCTAAATCATTAATCGGTTTTAATGCATGATCCAGAAAAGACTGTTCTAACGGGACAACTCTTTTTCCCATCGGACCGGTTCCTAACAATATGGTATGTGTTGTCAGCTCAGGATATTGATGCATTGCGGCCTGCGCTACCAATCCGCCATAGGACCAGCCCATTAAAATGGCTTTTTTAATTTTTAGAAAATCAGCAAGATCTTTTACATCTTTAGCCACTTCTTTAGTATCGGTTGGCAGTGTTCCTGTCGAATATCCAATTCCCGAATAATCAAAAGTAATTACTCGATATTTTTCGGCAAGCAAATCTAAAAATAACGGATCCCAAGTGTCGATTGTTCCTCTAAAACGGTTAATTAAAATAATCGGATTTCCTTCGCCTATAGATCGATAAGCAATTTTTCTGCCCGGTAAATCAGCAAATTCAGTTGCTGCATTTACAGCATTTGTTTTGTGTGCATTCATAATAGATTAGTTTAATGCAAACTTCAAAGAATAGAGAGATTTAAGACCTTTCTGTTTTTGAGTTTTGGTTATTAATGAATAAAATGAAAACAATTTCAGTGCCTTATAAAAAATATTTTAGAAACAGGCACTTAACACAATATGGGAATTATTATTTAGTTTTATTTCGCTTATTAAAATGAGAATTAGCGATATTCAGAAAAATTAAATGTCAATTGTACTTCCAATTTTTGGCAAATAGAGGTTTAAATTGGCATTTGTAAAAGCGTCAGTTGCTTTTTGATGATCCATTACAATAAAACCAAACGTATCATAATGTACGCCTAAAATTTTATTGACTTCAACAAGTTTAGAAGCTTCAATTGCTTCCTCAACACCCATTGTAAGTCCGTCACCAATTGGGAAAACAGCAAAATCTAATTTGGTGAATTGCGGAATCAGTTTCATATCTAAGGTTAAAGCTGTGTCACCGCTGTAATAAAAATTCCCGTCGACAGTTGTGAGAACAAAACCAGTTGCAATTCCGCCATAACTGCCATCCATAAAACTGCTCGGATGCTGTGCAATAACACATTTTACACGTCCGAAATCAAAATCAAATTTACCGCCCGGATTAATCGGATGCGCATTTTCGATTCCGTTTTTTAAAAGCCAGTTGTAGATTTCAAAATTCCCAAGAACTTTGGCTCCAGTGTTTTTTGCGATTCGTTCAACGTCGAGTATGTGATCGTAATGAGCATGAGAAATAAAGATATAATCGGCTTTTATTTCATCGACATTAATGTCTTTTGCTAATTCGTTTGGAGTAATAAAAGGATCGAAGAGAAGGTGTTTGCCATTTGCTAAAACCGAAAAGCAGGAATGTCCATAATACGTTACTTTCATGATAAATACATTTAGAAATTAATAACTATTTTAAAAATCTGGTGAAAACAATTGATAAACACATAGAAACATAGATTTTTTTTTAAATGAAAGAATGTTTAAAAAAAACACGTTTTTAACACATAGCTATGTGCATTTGAATTAGTGAAACGCCTTTTTTTAAGTTTCCAATATCTATGTTCCTATGTGTTAATAATATAACCAACAAGTAAACTTAATGTCAAACGATATGCCTTTTTATTCTTCCAGTATTTTTTCGGTATCTACAGCATTATTTTCCTGATATAATTTTTGACCTATTTTTCCCTGATCTCCTAGGGCTCTTCCTTTTATCAACCAGGCAATTCCAAAAGCAAAAAGTGCAATGGCTTCAAAAACCAAAGTTGAATAGGAGAAGAGGTTTAAATATCCGGAAACGGGAACCATAATTAATGCAGCAAGAATCAAATAGCCACAAACTTTATAGATATTATTTTCGTTTAAAATGCTTTTAGGGGCTCTGGTTTCGTTTGCCTGACCAATAGTAAAAACATTTATAGCAAGCAAAGCCAGTATCAAAAAGAAAATACCGGCAAAACCATAATGAAGCCAGCCCAGCCAACTTTTTGTGGATGGAATAAAAGTGTAAATTTTCTGACAAATTTTTGCCGGATTTGTTGGAACCAATGCAACTCCAATCGCCATGATTCCGGCAATATTAGTAAGGAGATTGTCGTTTTTCCAGAAAGAAATATTACCGTGACCTTTATACCGAATAAGAAACAACCCGACAGCGCACAAAGTCCCTGTAAAGATTTCTCTTAAATTGGTATAATAATAATCACTAATCGACGGCTGTATCCGGGTTTCAAAAAAAGAAATTAAAGAGAATCCAACCAAAAGTATGGGCAGGCTTATACCCAAATACCCAATCGCGCGTCTGATGCGTCTGTAGGTAAAAATATCATAATTTTCAATTTTGATTTCTTTTTTATCCATCCTTTCAATATTGAATTTACAGAAGGATAAAGTTAAGAGATTAAGTTGTAACTAATTGAAAATTAATAAGTAATAAAATTCATTTTTATTTTCTGGAAAATAAATTCTCGACAACCCAGGCTGGTCCAATTAATAAAAACTGAAGATCTTTTAAGAATGAAGGTTTCTTGCCCTCAATGTTATGACCGTAAAACTGACCAATCCAGGCGATTACAAAAACACCAATAGAAAACATCCAAAGAGGAACAAATTGTCCGACATAATAATTTACAATTAGACAAATTGCAGAGAAAACAGCAATTTTTGCCGCCATAGCAACTGACAATCTGATATAGAAAACAAGAACAAAAAGCAGGACAACAAAAGCCCAGTTTTCGATAATTGGTATATTCAATTTTAGAGAACCCGAGATAATACCGCTTGGAATACTCATTATTAAACCCACAATCGAAAAGAAAATCGCCGGAACACAAATATAGTGTATCGCTTTGTTTGTTGGATTCTGATGACTTACGGCATATTCTGCAAACCATTGGTCTAATGTTCTCATTTTTTTGGTTTTAAGGTTAGTTACGTAAATCTAATAAAATTTCTTTTAGGTTTGACTTTGCATTATTTTTAGCAGATGTAATGATAATATCTTTTTTGACTTTTATGTTGTTTTTCTAGTCTGTTAGAAATTATTATTTGATGAGATTAAAGAGCATTAAAAAAGCACAATTTTACAAAAATTGCGCTTTTTTATTCTTTATGTTTAATAAGCTAATTCTTTATGATTTTTAAATTGGAGTCTAAAATTTTCAAGAAATAAATACCAGTTGGTAAATCGCTAATTTGTACTATGGAATGCTCTGATTCTAATTTTCCGGTTTTAAGCAGTTTTGAATATTGATCATAGATTTTATAATTAGAACCGATAACATTTGAGTCTACATTTAAATTAATGAAATCCTTTGTTGGATTAGGATAAAAACTAAAAGATTGACTCACAGTTTTTTCAGGTACTCCTAAATTATTTCCCAGATTTACTATCCAAATGTCATTTTTTCCATTGTTAGTTAGTAAGTCACCATCATTTGATTCCGAATATCCAATTACAGTATAATTTTCATTTCCGGTTTCAATAATTCCACTGGCGGTATCATGATTAGATCCTCCCAAGGATTTACTCCACTCTACATTTCCATTATTTGATAATTTGATTATCCAGAAATCAAAATTAAATTCAGTACCATGATGGCCAGTGGCATCACCATCGTTTGAAGAAGTATCTCCTGCAAGGACATAGCCTCCATCTAAAGTCTGAACAACAGAATATAAGTAATCTCCTCCTAACCCGCCAAGCGATTTTTGCCAAACAATATTTCCATTAGAATTAAGTTTAACCACCCATGCATCTCCGCCATCTTTAGCATTTGTAATATCACCATCACTTGAGCCAGTGTAGCCTGTAACGATATAATTTCCTTCTGAGTCTTGTATTGCAGATACAGCATTATCAAATTTTTTCCCACCAAGTGTTTTTTGCCATTCCATTTCTCCAAGGCTATTAAGCTTAACAACCCAATAATCAAAGTCATCATGATATCCAGTAACATCTCCATCAGATGATGTAGTATTTCCACTTAATATAAAACCACCATCAGAGGTTGGTGCTATAGAATTACATTCTTCTCCATTTTTGCCACCATATGATTTTTCCCAAATAAGATTACCACTAATACTTACTTTCACAACCCAGAAATCAATATTACCACTACCAGGAGGGTACTTAGAACTTTTTACATCTCCATCATTAGATCCAACTGTTCCACCAATTACATATCCATCTGTTACAGCGACTATTCCAACTCCGGCGTCAGTAGCTGAACCACCTAAGCTTTTTTGCCATTCTAGTTGACCATCAGATGCTATTTTAAGAAGCCAAAGATCAGTATAATCTGTGGTACCATGATGTCCGGAAACATCTCCATCTGCAGAATAAGATTCTCCTACAATAATGTAACCACCGTCTTTTGTTTCTATAATTGAGCGGCCTGATTCTAGTTTACTTCCGCCATAAGATTTTTGCCATTCAATAGTTTTTGCACTATTTAGTTTTATAACTACAATATCATAACTACCATGATTATCGGCCATATTGCCATCAGTAGATGAGGAATATGCCAGAACGATATAACCGCCATCTTTGGTTTTAAGTATTTTAGAGCCAACATCTTCTAGTTGGGCGCCAATCGATTTTTGCCATTGTAAGGATGTTTGTCCGTATAAGGTAAAGTTTAATAAGAATAAGAAATAGAGTAAAGTTTTTTGCATAGGTTATTTTAGTTTTGATAATAGTAAGTTTTATCCTGAAAAGGCCTAAGAAAACCAATATTCAGGATTAAGAGGCAAATATCATTATTAACTACTTATTCTAATTACGGGAAACCACATTTTGGTCTTTTTTATTCAACTAATTTCTGATTATACTCAAAAATACTATCCCATAACTGATCAATTTGAATAAGCGCCTGATTTAACGGAAGAACATTCCATTTTCCGTTAGTTTCTATTCCTAAACCAATGCTTTTTAGTTTCAGTAAAGCATCATTAACATCAAAGTCTAAATCGGTTTTGAGATGGGTTTTAAACCAGGATTCAATTTGCGAATCAAGTTCTTCGGCTGTTAAAGGTTTTTCACTTTGATATAAAAAAGTATAAGCAAGAATAGTTTCCTTTAAAACCTCTTCTTCAGAAGAATTCAAAAGCGAATAAAATGCACCGCTATTATTACCAAGATTCTTAAAATACAAACTGTCTGAAAGCATTTTAGAATATCTGATCTTTTTGTTTATAAAGTTATTGTACTGACGAAAGCAGTAAGCCGACAAAAATCCGAGAGCAATTAATCCCTGGTTTAAAGAAGTTTTACTGTTTAGTAAATCGATAGTTTCTCCGGTTTGATACGCCTGATACATATTAATCAAAGCCGGAATTACTTTGGCACTTAATAACGAAAGTCCACCAAAAATTCCCGGAACCCAAAGCAGCATTTTGTCTTTAATAGACATTTTAGGAATTGCATTGGGGAAAATCGTTTCGAGATCATTTTTAGGAACACGCTTAAAGATTTTTAGCGCAATAGAACCCGGATCAATGGGCATTTTTCCTAATTTGACTTTTTTTGCATGTAGAAAATCGGCATCGCTGTAATTCAGGTAAATAAGTACACGATCGTAATATTCGATTTCAACTTCCTTTTTCCAGAAAAAATATTTTTTGACCTTTTCCTTTGCTTTATGATGACCACGGGCATACACTTCGTAATCTTTAAAAGCATTAAAATCAATTGCCAGATTCAAACCAATCAAATCAGATTCTTTAAACGCCGATGTTAAAGTTTCCTGATCAATTCTATAATAGTTACCACGTTCTAAAACCGTAAGCAAAGTTTCCTTAAAAATGGGAAAATTGCTTTTACCTATAAATCGTTTACGTTCTTTTTCGCTTAAATCCGGGTCGAATAAAGCATAGTTTTGCTTTAGGTTTCGGTTTAAATTAAAAGATTCATAATGAAAATAATGTTCGATAATATCGAAAAGATTTTTAAAATCAGCTGCTTTTTCAGGATCTCCGGCAAAAGCTGCTAATTGCTGCTCCAATAAAAATTCTTTATGGAATGGTATATAATGTTCTAGGATCATTTTCAATTTCTGGGCTTTAATATCGTGGCGTTTAGAGAGTGCAAAAATACTGCCTGAAATTTGATTTTGAAAAGTTTTTTTGTGTGATATTGAATAATCTTACACGATTGCAAATAAAATTTGAGCACTTTCAAGTAAATTTTTAAAGCATAAAAAAAGTGGGATTTCGTAACCGGTTCCAGCGATTTGAAATCCCACTTTTGTTCCAAAAAAAAAGTGACAAAATTTATACTGTTTCCTTGCAGAAACAATATTCTAATTAAAAACTATTCGGTGCAATTTTACCACTAAATAATAGGTTGGCTATGCGTATTTATACCTGTTTTTTTAAAGATCCAAAGTTTCATAGTAACAAAGTTTCAAAGTGGCTAAAAACTAAGAGGTTTTGTCTGTGTTGGGAATCATTCGGGGATTTCTTTTTTAATTGAGTTTCGCTTTTTTTAATTCGATTATTCCCTGAATGTATTTTATTAGTTCCTGTTTGTTTACAGAAAAATGCGCTTTTTCTTCCTGAGTATTTAAATATAAATCGGCAATATTTTCGGCATCCATATTTTGAGTTACATATAGATTTTCGGCATATTTTATAAGATTGTCTACAAAAAGCTCGCGCTGTTTTCCTTTTGCAATGGTTTCAGGATCTCCGTTTTTTATTTTTTCGACTTCCAGATCTGGTAAATCAATCGTAAGGTAAGTGCAGTCTACCGAGACTTTAGAAAGCATTTCTTTGTCCGTTTTTCCCGTAGCATTACAATAAGCGCAGGGAGCAGGAGTCCATTTTAATTGTTTATTTAATCGATTAATATCTTCCCAATCAACAAATCCTTTTCCGAGACATCTGGGGCATTCTATCTCTGATTTTCTAAATAAATTAAAAAAAGACATTTTTTTGAAAATTTTGGTTAGTGGTTGATGGGTGCGAAGATACTTATTTATGTAAGAAAATTAGTTTGAAGATGCTCTTTTTTAAAAGAAGAAAGATATCTAGAATATTTCCTGTTATATAAACCTATTTAGCGACGTTTTATTTTATTGATAGTTAAACAAAATAGTATAAATTTTGACGCGGATTAGACAGATTCGTTATCACGAAAACGCGGACAAAAACGGATTTGTAGAAAGAATTTAAAAAAATCCGTTTTTATCCGCGTCTTTACGAAGTAAATCCGTTTAATCCGCGTGCTATTTTATTCAAAGGAGCATTTTTAAATAATTACACCCAACGGGTAGATAGTTAAATTTAAAATTGTACGAAAAGTTATATTTTTGTTTGCTGACTTATTACATATTTGTATCTTACGAATACTAAAGTGGTAATTTACCAAACAGAAAAATTTCTCAAAAAAATTAAATATCTTTGATTTATGGATACAATAGCAAAACCAAAACATATTGGCCGAAATATCAGCCGAATTAGAGAGCTTAGAGGAATGAAGCAGGAAGCTTTGGCAATTGAAATTGGCTTAAGTCAACAAACTATTTCTAACATTGAAGGAAGTGAAATTGTTGATGAGGAAAAACTAAAGAAAATTGCGGAAGTTTTAGGTGTTTCTCCTGAAGCAATCAAGAATTATAGTGATGAAGGAATAATCAATTATTTCAACACTTTTAATGATCCCGATTTTAGTAACAGTCAAGGTGCATTCGGTCAAAATAATAATTGCTCATTTAATCCATTAGATAAGGTTGTAGAACTTTATGATGAAAATAAAAAGCTTTACGAGCGTTTATTAGAATCTGAAAAAGAGAAGATTTCTTATTTGGAGAAGTTAATTAAATAGAAATATATTTTTGTAAAGATTATAAAATGAAAAGAGACTTTTTAGAAAGTCTCTTTTTTTTGTTTTTAGGACAAAAGGTAATTTTATTCATCTTTAACAAACTTCGTAACTTTTTTAAAATAATTAATAGAAAGAATTTACTTATAATTTAGCTTTGATTCTAAAAGTTTTTGCCTAATTTTAAAAAATTAAATGCCACGAGATCTTTTTTTAAGAAAAAGAGTTAAAATAAAAAGTTATGGTTGTTGAGGTTTTTAAAACAAATGTCCAGAAAGAATCAGATAAAAATTATGTCATCGCCGTTATACAAACTCAATTTCCGGATTATAAAATAAATTTTGATCTGGAAGATTGCGATAAAATATTAAGGGTCGAAGGCATAGACCTGCAATGCGATAATATTATAGATTACGTAAATTGTTTGGGATATACTTGTGTTAGATTAGAGTAGATTTTGGTTAATTATTGAAAATCAGGTGTAAGTACGCAGTTGTGTTTTCTTTTTTGTAAGTAATTTTGCGTGCTAATTTATTTTTTAAAATTAATAACTAAGATGATCAGTTTTATTCTTACGGTTTTCATTTTACTTTTAGAACAGTTAGTTTAATTTAGAAAACATAACTTTTATATTCTTTCCTGTTTCTTATTAGTTCCAGAAAGGTTTGTTCTTTTTTTGCGCATTATTTTTTTAATTTTGTGCTCTATGAAAAAAGCATTCCAACTCTTCGATTTTACTCAGAAAGTCAATTACAAAAATGAAATTTTAGCGGGTTTAACAGTGGCAATGACTATGATTCCGGAATCTTTGTCGTTTGCTATTTTAGCCGGATTTCCGCCTTTGGTTGGTTTATATGCGGCATTTATTGCAGGATTGGTAACGGCTATTTTTGGAGGAAGACCGGGAATGATTTCGGGCGGGGCAGGAGCAACCGTGATTGTTTTAATTGCCTTGATGAAATCGCACGGTATAGAATATGTTTTTGCAGCTGTTGCACTTGGCGGTGTAGTTCAAATTTGCATTGGCCTTTTTAAACTCGGTAAATTTATACGATTAGTTCCCCAACCCGTAATGTTTGGTTTTGTAAACGGTTTGGCGGTTGTTATTTTCATGTCGCAGTTAGAACAGTTTAAAACTGTTGTAAATGGGCAGGTTTCCTGGCTTCAGGGAACACCTTTGTATATTATGCTGGGTTTGGTAGCTTTAACCGTTGCAATTGTTTTAATTTTTCCTAAAATTACAAAAGCAGTTCCGGCTTCTTTGGTGGCTATTATGGTTGTTTTTGCATTGGTAATTGTGTTTAATATTGAAACTAAAACAGTAGAAGATATCGCATCTGTACAAGGCGGATTTCCTCCTTTTCATATTCCGAATATTCCATTTTCTTTTGAAACTTTAAAAGTGATATTTCCTTATTCGGTTATTGTTGCAGCTGTTGGTTTGACCGAAGGTTTGCTTACGCTGAATTTAGTCGACGAAATTACCGGAACACGCGGAAACAGTAATCGCGAATGTATTGCACAAGGAAGTTCGAATATTTTAAACGGCTTTTTCTACGGAATGGGCGGTTGCCCGATGATTGCGCAAACATTGGTAAATCTTGGAGCTGGTTCTCGTGCAAGACTTTCAGGAATTATTGCTTCGTTAACCATATTAATTATTATCCTTTTTGGAGCTCCGGTTATAGGCAAATTGCCAATGGCAGCTTTAGTTGGTGTGATGATGATGGTCGCAATTACCACTTTTGAATGGGCAAGTTTCAGAATTATAAACAAAATGCCCAGACATGATATTTTTGTTGGAATTTTAGTTGCCGTAATTACAATTGTACTGCATAATCTTGCTTTGGCGGTTTTAATTGGGGTTATACTTTCGGCTTTGGTTTTTGCCTGGGAAAGTGCCAAAAGAATTCGTGCTAAACATTATATCGATGAAAACGGTGTAAAACATTACGAAATTTACGGGCCATTATTTTTCGGATCTATAACTGCTTTTGTAGAAAAGTTTGATATTCAAAACGATCCTGTTCGTGTTATAATTGATTTTAAAGAAAGCCGTGTTTCTGATATGTCGGCAATTGAAGCTTTAAACAATCTGACAAAAAAATACAGTCAACAAAATAAAATAGTAGAATTACAGCATTTAAGCGAAGACTGCAGACAATTACTAAAAAATGCCGATGCAGTTATTAATGTAAATGTAATTGAAGATCCAACTTATAAAGTGGTTTCTTAGTTAATTAGATAATGTGCCAATTTGAGAATGTGCCAATTTGAGAATGTGTCAATGAGATAATTTGTCAATGAGATAATTAGTAAATGGCTATATAAAAACGTTTATATTCGTTGGTAAACCCGACAGGTTTTTAAAACCTGTCGGGTTTGTTTTTTGAATTGCCTTCAGCTTTAGCTGGAGGAATCAAGATATGATAAGAAAAAGGCTTTAGCCGAACTACAAAGTTTGGCTAAAGCCTTTTTTTGTGACTTTATATGACCTCCAGCTGAAGCTGGAGGCAATTGATCTATCATATTGCTTCGGCATCGTTTAAACTCGTCAAGTTTTATCCCGATGTTTCGGGACTGTCGGGTTTGGTTTTTTATAATTGATTAAGTTTTGTCAGGCTGAGCGTAGTCGAAGTCCACGTGCCAATTGGAGTGCCCTTCGACTACGCTCAGGGTGACAATTATCTAATTCTCTAATTGACAAATTTGCTAATTAGCGAAGCGTCGATTCTACATCACTTAATTTACCATCAATTTCACCGATTTGTAAACCTAAAATATGAGCGATTAAAGGATAAACAGAAACATTCTGAAATGTTTTTACTCTTTTGTTTACTTTAAAAGCGGGGCCTTTTGCATAAAATATAGCGTGCATATCTTTTTCATTATTATCATAACCGTGCGTTCCGCCTTTTATATGAGTGCTTTCTTTGCTTACTAAACTCCATCCTTTATCGGCTTCAACAACAAAATCGTGAACACGAGGATTAGTTCCGTAATGCAATCTTTCAGGAACTTCAGTTGATTTGTAGAATTTAATATGTGGTACTTTTTTCAAAGCATTTGCTATCGAATCCTGAAATCCTGCTTTTGCCTGCAAGCTCATAATTGGGTTAATTACATCTTTGTAACCCAGCCATTCTGGTTTTAAATAATCTAAAACTGCTACTTTTTTATCATTGCTGATATTGGCCATTCCGTGATCAGAAACAATGATTAAATTGATTTGTTTTCCGATTGGTAATTGATCCAGTCTTCGGGATATTTCACCCATAATTGAATCCATTTTGATAACCATTTTTTTATTTTCCGGCGAAAGAGGTCCAAAATTATGTCCCGTATGATCTGGTTCATCAAAATACAAAGTTACCAGATGAGGTCTCTGTTTCTCAGGAAGCTGTAACCATTTCATAACCGTATCGATTCTGGCTCCGTACGGAATTTTACCATCGTATTTTTTGAAATAGCTTGGATTTCTTTGATCAATATCAGAACCCGGCCAGAAGAAAGAAGCCGTTTTTACTCCTTGTTGCTCGGCTAGATTCCAAATCGGATTTCCACCATAAAAACGCGAATCATTTTTTGCATCGCTTGATAACGAAAAGGATTCGTTTAAAGCAGCATCATAAAAAACGTTATTGATAATTCCGTGATGATCGGGATAAAGTCCCGTTACAATAGAATAATGATTAGGGAAAGTTTTACTTGGGTAAGAAGGTTTCATCGATTTGGCATGAGCGCCTTCTTTTTCAATCTGTTTCAAATTCGGAAGATTGAATTGCTTTCCATAATCCCAACGAAATCCATCCATAGAAACTAAAACAACATAATTGTCTTTATTTTGAGCTTGTAAAAAAGTTGTAAGAAGTAAGAATGTAAAAGGTAAAAGGTGAGTGGTGAATTTTCTCATTTTGTAATTTTAAATAGAACTGCAAAGTTATTAATTACAGCGTTTTTAATGAAAAACAGAATGTTAAACAATCATAAATAAAAAAAGTTTGCCACGAATTACACGAATTAGCACAAATTATTTTTTCTAATTATTGCGTATAAAAATTAGTGGAAATTCGTGTAATTTGTGGCAAACAAAAAAAAGCGCCAGATAAAAATATCTGACGCTTTTAAGTTTCAAGAAGAGAATGAATTACATCATTCCTGGCATTCCGCCACCCATTGGCATTCCGCCAGCGCTTTCTTCTTTAATATCAATTAATGCACATTCCGTAGTTAAGATCATTCCAGAAACAGATGCAGCATTTTCTAATGCAACACGAGTTACTTTTTTAGGATCGATAATTCCAGCTTTTAGCATGTCTACGTATTCGTCAGTTTTAGCATTATAACCAAAATCACCAGAACCTTCACCAACTTTTGCTACTACCACAGAACCTTCAAGACCTGCATTTTCAACAATAGTTCTTAATGGAGATTCAACAGCACGAGAAACGATTTGGATTCCAGTTGCTTCGTCAGCATTGTCAGCTTTTAAGTCAGCTAAAGCCAATTTAGCTCTTAATAGCGCTACACCACCTCCAGCAACGATTCCTTCTTCAACAGCAGCACGAGTAGCGTGTAATGCATCATCAACTCTGTCTTTTTTCTCTTTCATTTCAACTTCAGAAGCTGCACCAACGTAAAGAACTGCAACACCTCCGGCTAATTTAGCCAAACGCTCTTGTAATTTTTCTTTATCATAATCAGATGTAGTAGTTTCCATCTGACCTTTAATTTGGTTTACTCTGTTTTTGATAATATCAGCCTCACCAGCACCGCTTACGATAGTTGTATTGTCTTTATCGATAGAAACTCTTTTTGCGTTTCCTAACATTTCGATAGTTGTATTTTCAAGAGTATAACCTCTTTCTTCAGAAATTACAGTTCCACCAGTTAAGATTGCGATATCTTCTAGCATTGCTTTTCTTCTGTCTCCAAAACCTGGAGCTTTTACAGCAGCAATTTTAAGAGCACCTCTTAATTTGTTTACTACTAATGTAGAAAGAGCTTCTCCGTCAACATCTTCAGCAATAATCAATAATGGTTTTCCTGATTGTGCAACTGGCTCTAAAACCGGAAGTAATTCTTTTAAAGAAGAAACTTTTTTGTCGTATAATAAGATGTATGGAGAGTCTAATTCAACTTCCATTTTCTCTGGATTTGTTACAAAGTATGGAGAAAGGTATCCTCTGTCAAACTGCATTCCTTCAACAACATCAACAAAAGTGTCAGTTCCTTTAGCTTCTTCAACAGTAATAACTCCTTCTTTTCCAACTTTAGCGAAAGCAGTAGCGATTAATTCACCAATAACTTCATCATTGTTAGCAGAAATAGAAGCAATTTGTTTGATTTTGTCAGAGTCACTTCCAACAACTTTAGCTTGTTTAGCAAGGTCAGCAACGATAGTTTCTACCGCTTTGTCAATTCCGCGTTTCAAGTCCATTGGATTTGCACCTGCAGCAACGTTTTTCAAACCTTCTTTTACGATAGCCTGAGCTAAAACCGTAGCAGTTGTAGTTCCGTCTCCAGCTAAATCATTGGTTTTAGAAGCAACTTCTTTCACCATTTGAGCTCCCATGTTTTCTAATGGGTCTTTTAATTCGATTTCTTTCGCAACAGAAACACCATCTTTAGTAACCGTTGGTCCACCAAATGATTTACCAATAATTACGTTACGACCTTTTGGTCCAAGAGTTACTTTTACAGCATTTGCTAATGCATCAACACCACGTTTTAAACCGTCACGTGCTTCAATATCAAATTTTATATCTTTTGCCATTTTTATATTGCTTTAGGCAGTAGGCTTTAAGCTTTATGCTTTTCTACTGCTGATTAGTGTTTTATTTTTTGCTTTAGGCTTTATGCAGGCTCTAGGCTTTGTTGGAAAGCTTAAAGCTTATAGCGTATGGCTTACAGCTTAATTAATACTTGCTTTAATTTGTAAATTTTGCTTTTAATATTATTGATTTTTTCTAATTGATTTTCGGCAATTTCATTGTTTAGGTATTGCAAATCTTTAGCTAAAATCAATAGGTATTCTGTTTCATTTGCAGAACCCAAAGCTATATTGAGAAATTGATTAAACTCTTTGTCACTGTTTCTTCCGCATCCTTCACTTATGTTAGTTGGAATTGAGGAGGAAGCCCTTCTAATCTGACTTGTTAATCCGTATAATTCTTCTTTCGGAAATGAAGAAGTCAATTTATAGATTTCTAAAGTTAAAGAATGACTTAGCTGCCAAATGTCGTATTTTTTAAAATCTCTCATTTTTTGTTGGCTTTAAGCTTTATGCAGTAGGCTATACGCTTTTTAGGAAGCTTAAAGCTTATTGCTTACAGCTATTTAAATAATTGCTAAGATGTCGTCTTCGCGCATAATCAAATAATCAGTTCCTTCTAATTTTAATTCAGTTCCTGCATATTTTCCGTAAAGAACAGTATCGCCCACTTTTACAGTCATTGTATGATCTTTAGATCCGTTACCTACTGCAACTACAGTTCCTTTTTGTGGTTTTTCTTTGGCAGTGTCCGGAATAAAGATTCCTGAAGCAGTTTTAGTTTCAGCTGCAACTGGTTCGATAAGTACGCGGTCTGAAAGCGGTTTTATGTTTAAAGCCATGATTTTATAGTATTATAAGTTATACGTTTTTTAATGTTCTATGAACTTTCAGAAATTATGCCATGCTACTAAAACTGACATTTTTTCTTAAAAAAAATGCCAGCTTTGACAGGCTGGCATTTTAATTTATATCAAAATTATTATTTTGCTGCAGGTGTAGCCGGAGCAGGAGTTCCTTGTGCTGGTGCAGCTGGTGTAGTTGCAGCAGGAGCTTCTGTCTTTTCTATAATTTTAGATCCTGTATCGTTTAATGATCCTGTGAAGCTTAAGCTTGAAAGTAAAATTAAAACAATCAAAATAGTTGCTAGTGTCCAAGTACTTTTATCTAGAAAGTCAGTTGTTTTTTGTACACCACCCAACATTTGAGTTCCGCTGATAGTAGAAGATAATCCTCCTCCTTTAGGGTTTTGTACCATAATAACTACGATCAATAGAAAACAAACTATTGTGATTAAAACTAAAAAAATTGAAAATGTGCTCATTACTTAATTATTGTTATTGTTATTTTGTTGTAAAATCTTTATATCCGATATGCGGTCTGCAAAGAAAGTAATTTTTTCTGGATATTTCAAAATTAATATTTCATATGCCTGAATTGCTTTTGTATATTTTTTTTGCTCCAAATATACTCGTGCTAAAGTCTCTGTCATTAAATAGGAACTGTCGTCTTTATTGATGTCAAGCTGAATTGCGGCTGTAATTGCGGTTTGTTTTATCGGAGAAATTTTTGGATTTGTTTCTATAAAACGATCAATTATTTCAGCTTTTTTCTTTTTCTCTTCTTCAATTTCTTCTATTTTTTCGACTTTTTCAACAACTCCAATTGTTTTTTCTGCTTTTTCAATTGGGTTTTCTGTCAAATCTTCGGCTATTGGAGCTTCAATAGTTCTGTCAATAGGTTCATTTCTTGATAATTGCAGCCATTCCTGAAAAGAATGTTTCTCGAACACAGAAAAATCTAAAGGCTTTCCGATCTCTAAATTTTCTTCGGCTGTTTTTACTGTTTCTTCAATTTCTTTAGGATCTTCGATAGCCTCAGTTTCTTCAGAAATTATTGTCGTATCCAGAACTTCAGTTTCCTTCGGTGCTTCAAAAGTTTTTGTTTCCTGAATCTCAATTTCTATCGTTTCTTCAGGAATTTCAGTTTGCTTAACTTCGATTATAGTTTCCGGAATTTTGATTTCTGTTGCTTCTTCCGGAGTTTTAGCTTCTTCAAAAACTACATTTTCTGCTTCCTTAATAGCATTAAATACTGATGCTTCAATTGGATCTATTCTAATGCTTGGAATTTCATCATCTAATCTGTCTTCCAGAAAAGTACGGCTTGGTTCCTTAATTATAGGAGTCTCTTCTTTAACGGGGGTTTCTGTCGCTGGTTCTTCAATTATAGATTCTATTGCTTTTTCCTGGGTAGTTACCGGTTCTTCAAAAGTTACAGTTAGTGTTTCCTGAATAGCATCTAAAGTAGATTTTTCAATAAACTCAATTGGTTTTTCTTCAATTTTAACTGGTTCTTCAAAAGTAACGGTTGTTGCTTCTTTTATAGAATCTAAAATTGACTTTTCAATTGGATCAATTCGTACTTCGATCGGTTTCTTCTTTTCTTCTGCCAGAACAATTTCGCTGTCAAATACAGTAATATTTAAAAGCTCTTTAAGTTTACGTTCATAATATTCTCCTTGTATTGGAGTATAAGATTCTGAGGTAATAAAATCAAATAAAACAGAACGATCTGTTGTATGTGCGGCTGTAACCTTTAAGGCATAATTATACTTAAAGCTGTTTTGATTGTAAAGCCCCTTAAGTCGTAATGCGCGTGCACTCTGAAAATATGGAAATTCATTCAAAACACTGCCTAACGCTTCTGCCTGTGTTTCTGTTACAGTATCAGGGTTGTTTATTAGGTATGTATAATCGGTTACGTTCATTATTTTTTGTTTAATCGTTTTAAATGTTTAATCGTTCATTTGTTAATTGTTTAATCGAGTAAACGGTTTTACGATTAAACGATTCAACAAACAAATTACCATTTAGCTAATGATTCATTGAAAATATCCTGAGTAATTCTCTCAAAAATAGTCTGAATCGCTGTATTTAAAACCGCTCCAGTTGGTAAATCGGTTCCTGGGAAGTCATTATAAAACTCGAAAGTTTTTTCAAAATTGTCAGTATCTTTTTTTCTATTTGAGAATCTTACATTCACTCTAATTGATAGACGGTTTTGTGCTGCTCCTGCTTCACCATTTGCTCCTACAGCAGTTGCAGTCATTGGAGTAATTCTGTAATCTACAATTTCACCTTCATAAACTAAGTCTCCACTATTGCTAACTAAATTTAAATTCGTCTGATTTTGAATTAAATCCTGTAAAGCCAATGTAAAAGTTCTGTCAATACCCGGTTCAATCAAATCGGCATTGTTCTGAAAAAAGTTAACCTGAAATGTTTTGGCATCAATTTTCCCAGTTCCTGTAAAGTTGTAATAACCACAACCGCTTAAAAGGAAAAGAGACATTAATGCAAGTAAAGAATATATTTTTTTCATAATGTGTGTTGGGAAACTACAATTGTTTTAAAATTCCAAATCTGGTCAAATATAATCATTGGAATCTGGAATTTAAAAATTGTAATTTAATTATTTTTATAAATCAAATTGTTTAATTTTTCTATATAAAGTTCTTTCAGAGATACCTAGTTCATCTGCAGCAGCTTTACGTTTTCCTTTGTTTTTTTCTAATGATTTTTTGATCATTTCGATTTCTTTCTGTTCCAGACGTAAAATCTCTTCTTCCTCGATTGTTTCGGCAAACAAATAATTGTCGTCTTGTATCTGGTAATTGTCTTCACGATTTGTTGGAGTCATTACAGCAGTTCTTGGTTCTTCTTCAAAATCAATTTCGCTGTCATTTTCCTGAGAACCGTATATTTTCTGAATTAAATTTGGATTGATATCCTGCACTTTTGAAGAACCATTTTTCATTAATTCTAAAGTCAGTTTTTTCAAATCATTCAAATCGCTTCTCATATCAAAAAGCACCTTATATAGTATGTCTCTTTCGGTACTAAAATCGCTTTCTTTTTTATTGTCGTTAATTACAGAAGGTAAATTGCTTCCTTCGGCAGGTAAATACGATTGAAGTATTGGTAGTGTAATATCACGATTGGTTTCTAAAACAGAGATTTGCTCCGCCACATTTCGAAGCTGACGAATGTTACCGCTCCATCGGAATTTCTGTAAAAGCTGTACCGCTTCATCATCCAGTCTTAAAGGCGGCATTTTATATTTATGAGCAAAATCGGCTACAAATTTTCTAAATAGTAAATGAATGTCTTCATTTCGCTCACGCAAAGGCGGTAATGTAATTTCTACTGTTGTTAAACGATAGTACAAATCTTCACGGAATTTTCCTTTCTCGATGGCATTAAATAAATTCACATTGGTTGCAGCAACAATTCTCACGTTGGTTTTCTGAACCTGAGAGGAACCAACTTTTATGAATTCACCGTTTTCAAGAACACGAAGTAATCTAACCTGAGTTGTTAAGGGAAGTTCTCCAACTTCGTCAAGGAAAATAGTTCCGCCGTCTGCCACTTCAAAATAACCTTCACGAGTGCTTGTAGCGCCTGTAAAAGCCCCTTTTTCGTGTCCGAAAAGCTCACTGTCAATTGTACCCTCCGGAATCGCTCCGCAGTTTACAGCAATATATTTACCATGCTTTCTGTGTGAAAGGGAATGTATAATTCTAGGAATATTTTCTTTACCAACACCACTTTCTCCAGTTACCATAACCGAAATATCAGTTGGAGCAACCTGAATGGCTTTTTCGATAGCACGATTTAATTTCGGATCATTACCAATAATCTCAAATCGTTGTTTTATTGCTTGAACTGTTTCCATGTGTGTTTTGTTTCAGGTTTTTGTTTGTTTCAGGTTTTACTGTGACCTTAAACTAATTGGCTTGTATTTTTTTTGCCACGAATTTCTCGAATTTCACTAATTTTTGAAATAATGGTCAATGAATTACTCTTTTGTGTTGTAATGTCTTTTTATTAAAATTAGCGATAATTCCTAAATCACCATCTGCTAATCTTAAATAATTTATTGTTTGTGCGATATGTTCATCAGCTATTTCTTTAGAAGCTTTAACTTCTAAAATGATTTCGTCATAAACTACAAAATCGGCAAAGAATTTATGTGCTAGAACAATGTCTTTGTATTGAATATCATATTTTTTCTCACGTTCATATGGAATATTATGTTTTCTAAATTCATATTCTAATGCATCTTTATAGACAATTTCCAAAAGACCGCCGCCTAATATTCTATGAACTTCCATGCAAATTCCAACTATTCTGTAATATTCTTCTTTTCTGTATAATTCCATAATTTTGTTATTTAAACAAATCTACAGAAATAAAGAAAGAAAATTCGTGCTAATTAGTGGAATTCGTTGCAAAAGAAAAAAACTAATTCATGCTACTCAATCCCACAGCTTCGCCCTTAAGGGTTCCACTCGTGCAGCTTGTGATTTTTACGTTTACGAAATCTCCAATTTTATAATTCTCTTTCGGGAAAACAACCGTAATACTTTGTGAATTTCTTCCTGAGAATTCTTCTTTTGATTTTTTAGAAACTTTTTCTACTAAAACTTCCACTGTTTTTCCAACAAATTCCTCACTTCTAAACCAAGCGTGTTTTTGTTGTAAGTCGACAATTTCCTGTAATCTTCTTGCTTTTGTTTCTTCTTCAACATTATCTTCCATTTTTCTTCCGGCAAGAGTTCCAGGACGTTCAGAATACGAATACATATAACCAAAATTATATTTTACATATTCCATCAAACTCATTGTGTCTTGGTGATCTTGTTCAGTTTCTGTTGGGAAACCTGCAATCATATCTTGCGAAATCGAAGCATCCGGAACAATTGCTCTGATTTTATCAATCAAAGCCATATATTCTTCACGAGAATGCAGACGATTCATTTCTTTCAAAATTCGGTTACTTCCAGACTGAACTGGCAAGTGAATGTGCTTGCAGATATTCGGATATTTCGCAATTACATGCAAAATACTTTCGTGCATATCCTGCGGATTAGAAGTCGAAAATCGAATACGCATTTTAGGGAAACCAACAGCAACCATTTCAAGTAATTGATCAAAATCAACTGCAGTTGCTTTTTGCATTTCAGAAGCGTTTACGAAATCTTTTTTCAAACCGCCTCCGTACCAAAGATAACTGTCAACGTTTTGACCTAAAAGAGTAATTTCCTTGAAACCTTTATTCCATAAATCCTGAATTTCAGTCATAATACTTTGAGGTTCACGGCTTCTTTCACGTCCGCGTGTAAAAGGCACAACACAGAAAGTACACATATTATCGCATCCACGAGTAATTGAAACCAAAGCTGTAATTCCGTTGCTCATCAAACGAACAGGCGAAATATCTCCGTACGTTTCCTCTTTCGATAAAATTACATTGATGGCGTCGCGTCCTTCCTCAACTTCAGCTAATAAATTTGGAAGATCTTTATAAGCATCAGGACCAACAACAAGGTCGACTATTTTTTCTTCTTCCAAAAACTGACTTTTTAAACGCTCGGCCATACAGCCCAAAACGCCTACTTTCATTTTCGGATTAATTCGTTTTACTGCATTGTATTTTTCCAGACGTTTACGAATCGTTTGTTCCGCTTTGTCTCTAATCGAACATGTATTTACCAAAACCAAATCAGCTTCTTCTAAAACCGAAGTGGTATTATATCCTCCGTCAGATAAAATGGAAGCTACGACTTCACTGTCCGAGAAATTCATCGCACAGCCGTAACTTTCTATAAAAAGTTTTTTAGTATTCTCAGGTTTATTTTCTAAAACAAGACTCTCGCCTTGTTTGCTTTCTTCAATAATCTTTTCCATTGTAAAATTTCAAAGTGCAAAGATAGGGTAATTGTGCTAAATATGACAAGATGGCAGAAAAGAATTTTAGATTTGTAATTTTGGATTTTACATTGAAAAACAAGGAGGTTTTCTCTTAAAATATTTAAGGTGTAGGATTTAAATTCCCAATTTGTGTTTTAAAATAGGAGATCTAAAATCGGAATTAAAAAGCGATTTCTCGGTCATAATACTTTAAAAGTTACACCTATATATATAATAGGTGAGAATACAGATAAATCTGCAATTTTGAGAAACATAATATTAAAATAACTCAAAAATTGATTCATAAGGTTAATATTTAAAAAAAATAAATACTTTTGTTGCAGAAAAATAGAGCAATGGCAAAGAATTTAGTAATAGTGGAGTCACCTGCAAAGGCGAAAACGATCGAGAAATTTCTTGGAAACGATTTTCAGGTGGAGTCAAGTTATGGTCACATAGCCGACTTACCATCAAAGGAAATAGGAGTAGATGTAGAGAATGGTTTTAAACCTAAATATGAAGTTTCTCCGGATAAAAAAGCCTTGGTAAGTAAACTGAAAACACTATCTAAGAATGCCGAAATGGTTTGGTTAGCAAGCGATGAGGACCGCGAGGGAGAGGCTATTTCATGGCACTTGGCGGAAGAATTAAAACTGGATACGAAAAAAACCAAAAGAATTGTTTTTCACGAGATTACAAAATCTGCGATTCTTAAAGCAATTGAGAACCCAAGAGAGATTGATTATAATTTAGTAAATGCACAACAAGCGCGTCGTGTTTTAGACCGTTTAGTAGGTTATGAATTATCTCCGGTTTTATGGAGAAAAATTAAAGGCGGACTTTCTGCCGGACGTGTACAATCTGTTTCTGTACGTTTAATTGTAGAAAGAGAACGCGAAATTCAAAACTTTAATGCAGTTGCAACTTATTCTATCGTTGCTGAATTTGTAAACGAAGCTGGAAAAGCTTTTAAAGCAAAACTGCCAAAAAACTTCAATACTAAAAAAGAAGCCGAAGATTTTTTAAATAAAAACATTGGATCTAAATATAAGGTAGCAGATTTAGAAACTAAACCTACTAAAAAATCTCCAGCAGCACCTTTTACAACTTCTACGCTTCAACAAGAAGCTGCAAGAAAATTGTATTTGCCGGTTGGAATCACAATGCAATTAGCACAGCGTTTATACGAAGCGGGACTTATTACTTATATGAGAACTGACTCGGTAAATCTTTCAAAAGATGCGATGAATGCTGCCGAAGCAGAAATCATAAAATCGTACGGAAAAGAATTTTCTAAACCGAGAACTTTTGCAACTAAAAGTAAAGGAGCGCAAGAAGCTCACGAGGCAATTCGTCCTACAGATATGTCACGTCATACTGTAAATATTGATCGTGATCAAGCTCGTTTGTATGATTTGATCTGGAAAAGAACTTTGGCTTCGCAAATGAGTGATGCACAATTAGAAAGAACAAACGTAAAGATTGAAGCAGATAATCATAATGAGCTTTTTACAGCTTCAGGAGAAGTTTTGCTTTTTGAAGGTTTCTTAAAGGTTTATTTGGAAGGGCATGATGATGATGAGGAAGAGCAAGAAGGAATGCTTCCGGCATTAAAAGTGAACGAAAAGCTGGCTAATAACTATATTACAGCCACAGAACGATATTCAAGACCACCGGCACGTTACACCGAGGCATCTTTGGTTAAGAAACTAGAAGAACTTGGAATCGGACGTCCGTCAACTTATGCTCCAACTATTTCAACGATCATCAATAGAAATTATGTTGAGAAAGGAACTTTAGAAGGTCAGGAGCGTAATTATACACAACTTACTTTGCAAAATAGTAAAGTAGGAGAAAAAGTCTTAAAAGAAAATACAGGTTCTGATAAAGGAAAGTTAGTTCCAACAGATATCGGAACAATTGTTACTGATTTCTTAGTTAAGAATTTCGGAAACATTTTAGATTATAATTTTACTGCAAAAGTAGAGCAGGATTTTGACGAAATTGCCGAAGGAAATATTGACTGGGCAAAAATGATGCAGGAATTCTATAATAAATTCCATCCAAATGTAAAAGAAGTAGAGGCAAACGCTGAACGTGAAAGTGGGGAAAGAATTTTAGGAAAAGATGCTGACGGAAGACAAGTTTCTGTTCGTTTAGGAAAATTTGGACCAATGGCTCAAATTGGAGAAGCAGATGATGAAGATAAAAAGTTTGCCAGTTTAATGGCAGATCAGAATATTGGAAATATTACACTGGGAGAAGCTTTAAACTTGTTTTTGTTACCTAAAAATTTAGGTGAATATAAAGGAGAAGAAGTAGAAGTGAGTAACGGTCGTTATGGGCCTTATGTGCGTCACGGAAGTGTATTTATTTCTTTACCTCGAGGAGAAGATCCTCTTGGAGTTTCAAAAGAAAGAGCTCAGGAATTGATTGACGAAAAAGCACTTGCCGATGCGCCAATTGCAGTTTACAAAGGAGAACCTGTTCAAAAAGGTGTTGGGCGTTTTGGTCCTTTTATTAAATGGAATGGTCTTTTTGTGAATGTGAGCAAAAAATACAATTTTGATAATTTATCGCAAGCTGATGTTGAGGAGTTAATAGAAGATAAATTACAGAAAAACATTGATAAAGTTCTTCATAACTGGGAAGAAGAAGGAATTTTAGTTGAAAAAGCCCGTTGGGGACGCTCAGTGATTACTAAGGGTAAAATCAAAATTGAATTGAGTAAAGATGTTGATGCAACAAAATTGACATTGGCAGAAGTTCAGGAGATGATCGCTAAAAAAACACCAGCAAAAAAGACTCCTGCGAAAAAAACAACAACAGCAAAGAAAGCTCCTGCGAAAAAACCAGCAGCTAAAAAGAAATAATTTAAGTACTATAAATGGAATTTGATTTTCTAGAACCAGTTAACGAAGGGATTGTAAAATTTATCAGTTCGTTGTCTTCGCAAGAATTGGGTAGTAAAATAGTTTTGCATACTCAGGAGCAATTTCCGGATATAAGTAAAATAAATATTGCTATTATTGGTGTTCTGGAAGATAGAAGAAACATTAATATGGTAAATGAAGTTAATCTTACGGCTGTTCGTAAGAAGCTTTATGGTATGTTTCCTGGTAATTGGGATGCTTCAATTGCTGACCTTGGCGATATTTTAGCGGGTGACTCTGTAGAAGATACTTATTTTGCAGTAAAGAAAGTTGTTTCTTCTTTAATTAAAAATAAAGTCATTCCTATAGTCGTGGGAGGTTCCCAGGATTTGACCTATGCTTTATATCGTGCTTATGATGATTTGGAGCAAATGGTAAATATGGTTTCGGTTGATAATCGCTTTGATTTTGGTAAAGAAAACGAAACTATTTCTGCAAACTCTTATCTGACAAATATTATTATCGACGAACCAAACAATCTGTTTAACTACTGTAATATTGGGTATCAAACCTATTATAACTCTCAGGAAGAGATTGATTTGATTGAGAAATTATTCTTTGACGCTTATCGTTTAGGGGAGATTTCAAACAAGATAACTTTGGCAGAGCCTGTTTTTAGAGATGCTGATTTGGTTTCTATTGATTTGAACTCTGTAAAGTCTTCGGCTTCAGCAAATATGATTTCTTTTGAGCCGAATGGATTTAATGGAAAAGAGATTTGTTCTCTAGCCAGATATGCTGGTATTAGTGATAAAGTATCGTCTTTTGGGATTTTTAATCACAATAGCACTATGCCGGAGGCCGTTATTATGGCTCAGATTATATGGTATTTTATAGAAGGATATCATTATCGTTCAAAAGAGTATCCTTTTGGTAGCAGAATTAATTACTTAAAATATATTGTTCTGATAGAAGATGAAGAACTTATTTTTTATAAAAGTGATAAAACAGACCGTTGGTGGATTGAAATTCCCTTTGAATCAAGTGGTCACAATAAATTGAAAAGAAACACGTTATTACCGTGTTCTTACGATGAATATTTGAGCGCATGCAATCAGGAATTGCCAGAAAGATGGTGGAAAGCACAGCGAAAAAATGCTTTATAAAGCATTTTTTTAATGAAAATCTTAAATTTTTAAAGTTTAAGAAAATTTAGTTAACAAATTTAGTAAGAAATAAGCTATATCTATAAAAAATTAACGCTTTACGTCGATTTTTTTAGTTAGTTTATCGATGAAATATTTTTTTTTTATTTTATTTAACATTATTTTTGAACGGTAAAATAAAATTCGCAACTAGTATTGTTTTTTAGATAAATAATAAATACGTTTACGAACTATAATAATGAATAGATAATCCAAATTTATATGAAGAAGTTTATTGCATTTGCGGCAATGTTAACACTGGTAATTGGCTGTGGTAAATCAGGTGACAAAGGTGAGTTAGTTGGTGTTACAGGAGGGAAATGGCATCCTGAAAAACCTTATGGAATGGCTTTGGTTCCGGGTGGATCTTTTATTATGGGTAAATCGGATGCAGATTTAGCTAATGTAGAAGATGCTCCGACTAAAACTGTGACAGTTCGTTCATTTTATATGGATGAAACGGAGATCACAAATAGTGAGTACCGTCAGTTTGTAGAGTGGGTAAAAGACTCTACAATGAGAGTTCGTCTTGCGATCTTAGCAGATGAAACTGGGCAAAAAGCAACCGGAGATTCTAAAGGAAAAAAAGGTGGTAGTATTGCTGATTATGCATTTAATGATTCAGAGCCGGATAAAATGACGGCATATGATAAATATATGTATGATAACTATTATAGTGTAGGAACTAAAGATGATCCTTATGCTGGTAGAAAATTAAACAAAAAAGTAAAGCTTGTAAAAGATACTAAAGCTTATCCGGATGAATATTACACTGAAGTAATGGATTCTATGTATTTACCTATCGAAGAATCATATAATGGTTTAAGAACGATTGATGTAAATAAATTGAAATTCCGTTATTCTTGGATGGATATTCAGGCTGCTGCAAAAGCAAAAGTTGGAAAAAGAAAAGATTTCGTTAAAACAGAGCAAGTAAGTGTTTACCCTGATACTACAGTTTGGATTAAAGATTTCGCTTATTCATATAATGAGCCTATGCACAATGATTATTTCTGGCACAAAGCTTACGGAGATTATCCTGTAGTTGGAGTTACCTGGAAACAAGCAAAAGCATTTTGTGCTTGGAGAACTTTATACAAAAACAGTTTTATTAAATCTAAGAAAAAAGGACGTGACTTAGTAAATGCTTTCAGATTACCAACAGAGGCAGAATGGGAGTATGCTGCAAGAGGAGGTCTGGAATCTGCAACTTACCCTTGGGGAGGTCCTTATACTAAGAGTGACAGAGGTTGCTTCATGGCAAACTTTAAGCCGAGTAGAGGAGATTATGCTGCTGACGAAGCTTTGTATACTGTTGAAGCTAAATCATACGAAGTGAATGGATACGGATTATACAATATGGCAGGAAACGTTTCAGAATGGACAGATTCAGCTTATAATCCAAATGCATACGAATATGTTTCTACAATGAACCCTAACGTTATTGACGGAAACAATCAAAGAAAAGTTGTTCGTGGAGGATCTTGGAAAGATGTTGCTTACTTCCTACAAGTAAGTACTCGTGATCACGAATATGCTGATTCTGCTAGAAGTTACATTGGTTTCAGAACTGTACAAGATTACATGGGAACTCAGGTAACTGGCGGAAAAAAGAAAAAGTAATTTATAAGTAAATTAAATATAATAACCAAATCGAATCTATTTTAAAATTAAAACCTAAAAAAAAGTATTATGGCATTATTAAGTAAAAAAGCAATGAATTTCGCTTATGGTATGGGAGCGGCAGTAGTAATTATTGGAGCATTATTCAAAATTACTCACTTTGAGATTGGACCATTAACAGGAACATTGATGCTTTCTATTGGATTAGTTACAGAAGCATTAATCTTTGCACTTTCTGCTTTTGAACCAGTTGATGAAGAATTAGACTGGACTCTTGTTTACCCAGAATTAGCTAACGGACAAGCTAGAAAAAAAACTGAGAAAGTTGAAACTCCAACTGATGCCCAAGGTTTATTGTCTCAAAAATTAGACACAATGTTGAAAGAAGCTAAAATTGATGGTGAATTAATGGCAAGCTTAGGAAACTCAATCAAAAACTTCGAAGGAGCTGCTAAAGCAATTTCTCCAACAGTTGATTCTATTGCAGGACAAAAGAAATATGCTGAAGAAATGTCTATGGCTGCTGCACAAATGGAATCATTAAACAGTTTATATAAAGTTCAATTAGAGAGTGCTTCTAGAAATGCACAAGCAAACAGTGAAATCGCTGAAAATGCGTCTAAATTAAAAGAACAAATGCAATCTATGACTGCTAATATCGCTTCTTTAAACAGCGTTTACGGTGGTATGCTTTCTGCAATGAGTAACAAAGGATAATTAGTTTTTAACTATTATATTAAAATTATTAATAAGAACTAATTAGAAAAAAATGGCAGGAGGAAAATTAACCCCTAGACAGAAGATGATTAACCTGATGTATCTGGTTTTCATCGCAATGTTAGCAATGAATATGTCCAAAGAAGTTTTATCTGCTTTTGGATTAATGAATGAAAAATTTGAAAGCGCTAATACTTCTTCAGTTGCAAATAACGCAAGTATGTTGTCTTCATTAGATCAAAAGGCAGCTGAAGCAAAAGGAGAATTTGCAACTGCAGCTATTACAGCTCACAAAGTTGAAACAATTTCAAAAGAATTTTATGCATACATCGGTTCTTTAAAAGGAGATGTTTTAAAAGGATTCGAAAGTGATAAAGAAACAGGAAAATTACCTTATGAGTCTATGGACAAAGGTGATAATATCGACAACTGGTTTACAGGTGAAGGATATACTGCTAAAGGTAATGATATCATTTCTCATATCGAGAAATATAAAGCAGATATGAAAGCTGCTTTGGTTGATCCAAAGAATAAATATGGAGCTATTATCGCAGAAGTTGAAAAGAAATTTGATGTTTCTGACGTTAAAAATAAAGAAGGTTTAAAAGATAAATATTTAGCTTACCACTTTAAAGGATTTCCAGCTGTTGCTTCATTAGCTAAACTTTCAGCTTGGCAAAATGACGTTCAAAAAGCAGAATCTGATGTTTACAGTGCTGCTTTAGGAAAAGCCGCTGTTGCTGCTGCTTCTTACAGCAACTATCAAGCAATTGTTGTTTTAGATAAAAATGCTTACTTCCAAGGAGAAAAAGTTACTGGTAAGGTAGTTTTAGGTCGTTATGACGAAAACACTAAACCAACATCTTTCCAAGGTCCTGGACAAATCGTAAACGGACAAGCTGTTATCTCATTAACTGCTGGTGGTGTAGGAGAGCAAGATATCAATGGACAATTTACATTCTTAGAGGATGGAAAAAATATCCCATTAAAATTTAAAGGAACTTACGTTGTAGTACCAAAACCAAATTCAGCTACTATTTCTGCTGATAAAATGAATGTTGTTTATAGAGGTGTTGTTAACCCAATCTCTGTTTCATTCGCTGGTGTTGATGCAAACAAAATCGTTGCTAGTGCTCCGGGATTAGCTTCTGCTGGTAAGCCTGGAAAATATAACATGAACCCAGGTTCAGGTACTGAAACTACAATCGCTGTAACTGGTACATTACCAAACGGAGATAAAGTTACAGATAAGAAAACATTCAGAATTAAAGGTATTCCTGGACCAACAGGAACAATTAGAGGGGAAATGGGAGTTGTTAAAGGTCCTAAATCTAACTTAGAAATTGCTACTATTGGTGCTAAATTACTTGATTTTGATTTCGAAGTTGGTTTAGATGTTGTTGGATTTAACTTGAAAATTGCTGGACAACCTACAGTTGTTGTTACAGGTAACAGATTAAATGCACAATGTAAATCAGTTCTTTCTAGAGCAGGAAGAGGAGATCAGGTTACTATTTCTGAAATTAAAACAAAACTTGTTGGAGCTGGTAGTTATTTATTGCCAAGAACTGCTCCGGTAATTTATGAAATACAATAATAAAGTAGGTAAAACTACGTTCAATATCTTATAATAATACCACGATGAAAGTAAGAAATTTTTTAATAGCTGTTGTTTCTATCGCTGGAGGTCTAACTTCTAATGCGCAATCTAATTTGCTTAATGCGAAAACACCTGCACAGATTGGACTTAAAACTCCTGCACAACTTATCTCAGACAATGATAAGCCTTTAGCTTACGGTTATGTAGATGACAGAGATGTTTTGATGGGAAAAACAACTTGGGAGATTATTGATTTGAATGAAAAAATCAATTTTCCAATGTATTTTCCAATAGATACAGCTAATATTGGGCCTGATAGACGTTCTCTTTATGACGTTTTGACGAAAGCTATCAAAAAAGGTAAAATAACTGAAGTTTATACCGATAGCTACTTCAATACTAAAAAATCTATGAAAGACATCGAAGGATCATTATCTCGTATAGATACTACTGATGCTGGTAGAGAACTTATTAACCAATATCCTGATGACTACAAAAGTCACGTTGTGAAGAAAAAAGTAGTTACAGGAACGGGTAAAAAGAAAGTTGTAACTTATGTAGATGAAACAGTTGGAGCAACAAGAACAGTTCCTTCAGAGTATATCTTGAAGCAAGATTTAACTGCTCAGGATGTTACACAATACAAAATAAAAGGATACTGGTACTTTGACAAACGTCAAAGTGAATTGAAATATCGTTTACTAGGTATTTGTCCTGTAACTCCGGACGTTTATACAATGAATAGTGACGAGAAAGATTATATTGAGTTGTTTTGGGTTTTCTTCCCAAATGCCAGAGAAGCACTACATGAAGCAAAAGCTTTTAACGATAGTAACTCTGCTCTTCCAATTTCTTTTGATCAGATTTTAAATTCTAGACGTTTTAACGCTGTACTTTACAAAGAAGAAAACTTGTACGGAGATCGTGAGATCAAAGAATACATGAAAGATAACGCTCAAAATCAGTTGTTAGAATCTGAAAGAGTAAAAGAGAAGATCCGTAATTTTGAACAAGATATGTGGAATTACTAAGCTTCTAAATAATTTATTAGAAAACTCTTACTACCTTTGTAGTAAGAGTTTTTTTTTGGAGAACGCCCATCTTTAAAAAATCATAGGAATATTGTAAATTTTAATTACTTTTGTGATTTTAATTTATGTAAGAAAAATAGCAATAAACAATTAAATAATGCGTTTAATTTCTTATAATATTTATGATGATGAAAACAAGATTTTTTTTAATAGCTGCCTTTCTAATAGGTGTAAGTTGTACTTCTAGTGCCCAATCTAATTTGCTCAATGCAAAAACAGCCGGAGAAATAGGACTGAAGACACCTGCACAACGTATCTCGGATAATGATAAACCCCTAGCTTATGGCTATATAGACGATAGGGATGTTTTGATGGGGAAAACAACCTGGGAGATTATTGATTTAAACGAGAAAATTAATTTCCCTTTGTATTTTCCCGTAGATACTGCTAATATTGGTGCCGACAGACGCTCTCTTTATGATGTGCTGACTAAAGCAATTCGACAGGGAAAAATTACTGAAGTTTATACCGATAGTTATTTTAACACCAAGAAGACGATGAAAGACATTCAGGGCTCTTTGTCACGAGTTGATACAACAGATGCCGGTCGTGAGCTGATAAATCAATATCCGGATGATTACAGAACGCGTGTTGTCAAGAAAAAGGTGGTTACCGGTACTGGTAAAAAGAAATCTGTAACTTATGTAGACGAAACTGTTGGACCAAAAAGAACAGTTCCAGCAGAGTATATTCTAAAGCAAGATCTGACTGCTCAGGACGTAACGCAATACAAGATTAAAGGATATTGGTATTTTGACAAACGGCAGAGTGATTTGAAATATCGTTTACTTGGAATTTGTCCTGTAACTCCCGATGTTTATACGATGAATAGTGATGAGAAAGATTATATCGAGCTTTTTTGGGTTTTCTTCCCAAATGCCAGGGAAGCATTGCATGAGGCTAAAGCATTTAATGATAAAAATTCTGCAGTTCCAATTTCATTTGATCAGGTTTTAAATTCCAGACATTTTAATGCAATTATTTATAAGGAAGAAAACATGTACGGGGATCGTGAAATCAAAGAATACATGAAAGATAATGCTCAGGCTCAATTATTAGAATCTGAAAGAGTAAAAGAGAAGATTCGCAACTTCGAAGAAGATATGTGGAACTACTAAGTACCTAAATCTAAAATTATACGAAAAACTCTTGCTACCTTTGTGGCAAGAGTTTTTTATTTTATATACTACACAATGCTTGATTATTTAATCGTCGGATCTGGATTAGCTGGAATTTCTTTTGCTGAAGTTGCTTTAAAGAACAATAAATCTATTTTAGTAATAGACAATATGTCTCAGGTATCTTCAAGAGTGGCCGGAGGATTTTATAATCCTGTTATTTTAAAGAGATTTAGCGAAGTTTGGAATGCACAAGAACAATTGGTTATAATGAATGATTTCTATAATCGAATTGAGGATAAACTACAAAAGAAGTTTAATTTTAAACTCCCTATATTAAGGAAATTTTTCTCTATAGAAGAACAAAACAATTGGTTTGCTGCTTCGGATAAAAGAAACCTAGCTCCATTTTTGTCTACAAAATTAGTTCTGAAAAAATATAAAGGAATCAACTCACCTTATGATTATGGCGAAGTTCTGCATACCGGTTATGTAGACACAATGCTGTTATTAGATACTTATCGTGAATATCTGCAAGAGAATGATTTGCTTTTATCACAATCTTTTGATTGGGGATATATTGAGTTTTTAGATTTTGGAATTCAGTATAAAAATATCAAAGCACGTCATATTATTTTTGCAGAAGGATTCGGTCTGCATAAAAATCCCTTTTTTAATTACTTGCCATTAGATGGTACTAAGGGTGAGATGTTTGTAATAAAAGCTCCTGATTTAGATTTGGATGTCATTATGAATACAAGCGTTTTTATATTGCCTTTAGGGAATGATTTGTTTAAAGTAGGAGCGACATACAACTGGCAGGATAAAACAGATTTACCTACTGCAGAAGGAAAACGAGAATTAATAGATCGAATAAAGGAAATTATTGACTGCGATTTTGAAATCGTAGAACATTACGGAGGTGTTCGTCCTACAGTAAAAGACAGAAGACCTTTAATAGGAACTCACGAACAGTTTAAATCACTTCATTTACTAAATGGCTTAGGAACTCGAGGAGTCATGCTTGGACCAGCAATGGCTCAGGTTTTATATGATTATATAGAAAGTGAAGTTCCTTTAGATCGTGAAATCGACATTAAGCGTTTTCATAAAAGATATTTAAAAAGCCTTAATTCTGGCCAGCCTTAGGATCGTAAGAAACAAACATATTAATGTATAAATTTCTGGAAAGTCTCAGGACAAACGGAAATAATAGAATTAATGTAATAACTATCGCAATAAACGATTGTTCTATACTTGCACCAAAAAACACAAACGAAACAATGAATGCGGCAATTCCGACAGCCACATTTAAACCGTAACTTACATACATTGCACCATAAAAAAACGAAGGTTCAATTTGATATTTTAATCCGCAGTGACTGCAATTTTCGTTCATTTTGAGAACTTTAGTCAAATGAAGCGGATTTTTGTCCGAATACATGCTTTCATTTTGACATTTTGGACAACTTCCTGTTAAAATACTATTTAGTTTCGATCCTTTTTTTAACATTTGCAAAAAATTTAGTTTTACCATTAAACTGGTAACGCAAATTTACAATTTTCATTCTCTGTTTAAGGTATCAAAAACATGAAACTTTAAACTTTAAACAACAAATTAATGCTTAATATACACAATCTTTCGGTTTCTTTTGGAGGAACATATTTATTTGAAGAAGTTACTTTTCGTCTTGGTGCCGGAGACCGAGTTGGTCTTGTTGGTAAAAACGGAGCTGGTAAATCGACAATGCTAAAAATGTTGGCAAGGGATTTTGCCCCGGATTCTGGAGTTATTTCTCAGGAAAAAGATATTCGAATGGGTTTTTTACGTCAGGATATTGATTTTGAACGTGGAAGAACGGTATTAGAAGAAGCGTATGAAGCATTTACCGAGATTAAAATTGTAGAAAAAAAACTGGAAGAAATCAATCATCAATTGGTTACCAGAACCGATTATGAAAGCGAAGAATACGGACAAATCATCGAAGATTTATCTGATTATACACACCGTTTTGATCTTTTAGGAGGTTATAATTATGTTGGAGATACTGAGAAAATTCTTTTAGGTTTAGGTTTCAAGAGAGAAGTTTTTAATAACCAGACAGAAACATTTTCCGGAGGATGGAGAATGCGTATCGAGTTGGCCAAATTACTTTTACAATCAAACGATGTACTACTTCTGGATGAGCCAACCAACCACTTAGATATCGAAAGTATTATTTGGCTAGAAAGTTTCCTTCGTAATTATCCTGGAGTTGTGGTAATTGTATCGCACGATAAAATGTTCCTGGATAATGTTACAAACCGTACCATCGAAATTTCATTAGGAAAAGCATACGATTTTAATAAACCCTATTCTCAATATCTTGAATTACGCCATGAAATTCGTGAGAAGCAATTAGCAACTCAAAAAAATCAGGCAAAAAAGATTGAAGAAACAGAAAAATTAATCGAGAAATTCCGTGCAAAAGCTTCAAAAGCTTCCATGGCACAATCGTTAATTAAAAAATTAGATAAAGTTGAAAGAATTGAAGTTGATGAAGACGACAATTCGGTAATGAATATCTCTTTTCCGGTTTCTAAAGAACCAGGTAAAGTTGTAGTTGAAGCAGAGCACGTTACAAAAGCTTACGGAGATAAAGTTATTTTAAAAGATATCGATTTGTTGGTAGAACGCGGTAGCAAAATTGCTTTTGTGGGTCAAAACGGACAAGGAAAATCGACTTTTATTAAAGCCATTGTAAATGAATTTGAATATCAGGGAAATATCAAATTAGGACACAACGTACAATTGGGTTATTTTGCTCAAAATCAGGCAGAATATCTGGATGGAGAAATCACATTATTGCAAACTATGGAAGATGCGGCAACAGACACCAACCGTTCTAAAGTTCGTGATATGTTGGGATCTTTCTTATTTCGCGGTGACGATGTAGAGAAAAAAGTAAAAGTACTTTCAGGAGGCGAGCGTAACCGTTTGGCGCTTTGTAAATTATTATTGCAGCCTATAAACGTGTTGTTAATGGATGAGCCTACGAACCACTTAGATATTAAATCTAAAAACGTTTTAAAAGCGGCGCTTCAAAAATTTGGAGGAACTTTATTATTGGTTTCTCACGATAGAGATTTTCTTCAGGGAATGTCGAATATTGTTTACGAATTTAAAGATCAGAAAATCAGAGAATATCTTGGAGATATCAACTTTTTCTTAGAGCAGCGTAATTTAGAAAATATGCGTGAGGTTGAGAAAAAAGATGTTGTAAAAGCAGCAGCTCCAAAAGAGAATAACAAGACCTCTTACGAAGATCAGAAAAAAGGAAAAGCACTTCAAAACCGATTAAGTAAAGTAGAAAGTCAAATCAAACAATTAGAAAAAGATATTCAGCACGACGACAAAATGCTGGCTTCTAATTACGATAAACACATCGAAGATGCTTCATTTTTCACTGCTTACAACAAAAAGAAAGCAGATTTAGATCAATTATTATCAGATTGGGAAATCGTTCAGGAAGAAATTGATAATTTTAATGCTTAACATAAGTTTCAGGAGCTAATCCAGCTTTCCGTTACTAGTCCTCATAAAAAAAGCAAAGTTTCTAATGTTCTAAAAAGAGCTTCCGTTGGTCGCTTTTTTAGAACAAGAAACTTTTGCTTTTTTTATTCCGGGCTATTCACTTCAATCTGGGCTAGGGAATAGGTTTCAAGTTTCAGATTTCAAGTTCTGTGCAACGTGAAACCTGAAACTTGAAACAAAAAAGTACTATTTAATAATTCCAATAGATTTAGAGTGTGTAATAGCGTCGCTGCTATGTTTAAAATAGCAAACTGCTACATCCAGACTTTCTAGATTCTTCATTATTTTCCGCACCTCTTTTTTTTGAGATTTACCGGTTTGCCTAATATAAACGGCAATTACCGTAACGGGAAATATTTTACAGATTCGTTCGTACAAAGCAGGATCGTGTTGTGAATCATCCCCCAGTAAAACATATTTTAAATTCGGATAAAATTCCAGGACATGTTTTATTTTATCAAACTTATGATCGTGATTTCCGCGGCCGCTCATAAAGAAATCAGTAATTCCTCGTCTAATATCTTTTAGTAAAATAACAGCCCTTGGTAAATTATGAATTCGGGTAAATTTTACAATAAAACGATATAAATTCCATTCGCTGCTAGAAACATAAAAAAAAGCATTTTCTTCTTCTTTTTTGTTTCTTCCGGCAGAACTTAGCGCTTGATAATGCTGAACAACATCTTTAAAAACCCGTCGGTCATTTACATTCTTAAAAAGAAGAATATACATTTTCTTAAAAATGTTAGGAGTATGCGAGATTAAAAAAGTATCATCAATATCAGAAATAATTCCTAACTGACCTTTATGAGGTCGTATAAAAGTACCTTTTGAAGTAATCGTGTTTGCTTCGTCTTTAATAAAAACCTCATATTCAATCCACCCAAAAGAGGTTTCTTTTTCCAATGGAATGCAAAACTTAAAATAGCCGTCATCAAGTGTTTTGGTGTGAATTTCTTTTTCGCCAAACTTCAGGTAAACATCAAAATTCTGAATTGTTTTTATTCGAAACTGGTTAATAATTGAGCTGGCATTTTTAAAGTTTTTCTTTTGAAAATCATAATCATACGTTCTTTTAAAGACATGTCCCATTACAATTAATTCTTCTTCATTGGCATAACCTCGATATAATTGTAAAATTGGTTTCATTAATTGCGTATATTTATGTAACTGTAATTTACTTAATTTAATTGGTTTAAAAATAAAATTTTGAAAAAGAATATCCTCTTTGTTGTCAATCCTATTTCCGGAGATCTTGATAAAAGCGATTTAATCGAGGCAGTGGAAGAGTTTGCGTCTACAAATAATTTTGATTTAGAAGTATATGAAACTACCGGTAAAGACGATTTGCGGAAGATTCAGATTTTGTACAATAAATATACGCCGGAACGAATAATTGTTGCGGGTGGTGACGGCACTATAAAAATTGTTGCCGAAGCTGTAGAGGAATTTGATGTAATTATTGGAATTTTGCCAGCCGGTTCTGCAAACGGACTTTCTGTTGATTTGAACCTGCCAACAGACATAGAAGCAAACCTTAAAATAGCATTTCTGCATCATTACATCGAAATGGACATGATTTGCATCAACGGAAAAAAAAGTATCCACTTAAGCGATTTGGGATTAAATGCAAATCTGGTCAAAAATTACGAGCAAAGTGATGTTCGCGGTTTCTGGGGTTATGCACTACAGGCGTTTACAACATTAACAGAATCTGAAGAGCCATTTGTGGCAACAATTTCAGCGAATAATAAAAGCGTTGAACACACGGCCAGAATGATCGTAATTGCCAATTCTCAAAAATACGGAACAGGTGTAATTATCAACCCTAATGGTGCGATGAATGATGGTAAGTTTGAACTCGTAATTCTAAAAAGCCTTGACTTATTATTAATCGGAAAAATTATTACAGGCAATATGCCAATCGATTCAGACGATATTGTTATTATTTCAACAGATAAAGCAACGATCAAAATAGATTATCCTGTAAATTTTCAAATTGACGGAGAATATTGCGGAGCACAAACAGATCTGAATATTTATATTCTGCATAAGCAAATGAAAATCGCTGTTCCTTAGTTTTTACTTAAAAGGATTTCGTTCCTGCCATTCTGTTTTCGGTTCCAGGTAATTGAAAAATTTAGAAATGTTATGATTAATAAGCGCATTACTATGTGTAATTAAGCCATACATTTTTACAGGTTTTGCACCAACAGAACTTTTAATTTCGAGTGCAGTTCTTGCAAAAACAATTTCCTTAAAACCTTGATTGATTGAATAAGCTATCATATCATAAAGCATGTTTAGGTACAACATTTTCTCACGTTGAATACTTTCGTTGTAACCAAGAAAATAAGTATCCATAACAGCTCCGTTTTTAATAAGTGTATTAAATCCAATCAATTTTCCATCCAGAAAATAGCCATAAAATAAAAAGTTATCTTTCATGATTTCTTTAAAAGTACTGAAATGATTTCGTGCTAAAAAGAAAGTATTAAAAGGAGCGTTTTTAGCCACATGAAAATACAAATCATATATAATATCTTCATATTTTAAAATGTCGGCTAAAGACATTTTTTGTTTTTCGATTCCTTCTGCTTTTTTACGGGCACGTTTGTATTGATCCCGATATTTTTTAGAAAGAGCATCAATATAGTCCTGTTCTGTTTTCCAGCTTTCATTGATATTAAAAATCATATTGGGTTGCGTCGAAAAAGTATAATTGTTTTTAAATTCAGCCTGCAAAGGTTCTATTTCAGCTTTTGTAAAATCTTTTATACTCGTAATATGAACGTTTTTTCCGGTGGCTTTTAAATCCTTTTTTAGTTGCGTAATAGCTTTATGAAGTGTTTTAATAGCTTTGGATTGATTTACGTTTTCATCAAATACAAAAGCATTTTGTCCGGTAAGCATATTATTTCCAACAAACAATACATGCGAAGCAAAATTTTTAAAGGCAAAATTTCGAACCGAAGTTTTTAAGCATTTATCTCGTTCGCCAAATGATTCTAATTTCTCGGCAAATAAAAACTGAGTGACAACAAGACCAACAAGTTTTTTGGCTTCAAATAGTCCAATAAAATGACAAATCATATTTACGGGACAAGAATTTTCAAGAATTTGAAGATACTCTTTGGTTAAAAAAATATTTTCAGAACTAAGCGAGTTCCATTCATTAGGAAGAGAAGAGGCACGATTGTATATTTCGAAAGAATAAGTTGTATTCAAGAGTCTGAGCTAATTTCTTCAAAATTAGATAATATTTATAATAACTCACTTGCTTTAAGTTATTATTAAGAAAAACCCGTTTGCGTTTAAAATCAAACGGGTTTCTGTATTTTATTATTTATGCATAGGCGCAGATAATTCCGCCCATTAGCATAAGAGTCAGTATCCAGTAACCTGCGTGAATGAAGATATATTTCCATGATTTTCTTTCAAATAAGCCATTGATTCCAACAATAGGCAAAGCAAAAAATAGACCCGACATAAAACCATGAAGCGCACCATGCTTAAAAGTTCTGTAAGCAGTACCATAATCGGCCATAAATGCTGCAAACGATGGTTTTGCATTGGCCAGCATTGGAGGTCCGCCAACCATTCCTACAGCTCCGGACTGGTGAATTGTTAAAGCCATTAATATTACGGTAATCATTAAAGAAAATACATACGTAAATCCGAAGATTTTTAGCATATTTCCTGTTTTTAATTGTTCTTGAGTGAAATTATTTTCTCTCATCCAGATCGTTCCAAACACTTTTGGATGATACCAAACAAAACCAGTTACTAATGTGGTAATAGCGGCTAATAATAGCGCGACGAAGTTAATTTCCATAATATGAGGTTTTTATAATTAGTTGATCAAATTTAGGTAAAAAAGTATCAACTTGTAATTTTTCTTTAAAGTAAATAAAATCGTACTAAAAATATACTTATTAACACTTTATCGACATAATATGCATTATAGCTACGAAATGCTTACTTTTGGAATAATAACAAATCCCAAATCTGTTATGAAAAGCGTTATCACATTTTTTTTAATTTTTGCATTTTCCTGCAATTGTTTAGCTGATGCAGTTTCTGATAAAGAAAAAGAGGCTCTCATAAAATTATATTATACAACCAACGGTGCAAACTGGAAAATAAAATGGGATTTATCCCAATCTGTTTCAACCTGGTATGGTGTTCGTGCCGAAAATGGAAAAGTGGTTGCCTTAAATTTGGCAGATAACAACCTGGAAGGGGAGTTGCCGGCAACATTTTGTGATTTAGTATATTTAATTGAGGTCGATTTACATAAAAACAAACTGCAAGGACAATTGCCTGAGGAAATAGGCAAATTAAGCCAGTTGGAAACTCTTGCCTTGTTTAATAATGAAATCGAAGGGTCATTGCCTGCTTCGTTTTATAGTATTACAACATTAAAGGTTTTACTTTTAAACAGTAATAAATTATCAGGGAGTCTGAGCAATGAAGTGGAGAATTTTAAGGCTTTGCAAAATTTTAGTTTGTTTGATAATAGGTTTGAAGGAGAGATTCCGGCAGAACTTGAAAAATTGCACAATTTGTCTGAGATGAATTTGTCTTATAATAAATTTAAAGGTTCGGTTTCAAAAAGCCTTACAATATTAGATTCGTTAAATATGACCATGTTTGACGAGAATGGAAATCCGTTTTTGCTGGAGGTAAACGAAGAAAAAGAACCTGCAAATATTACCGTAAATTAATCGTGCTTATGAATGAATTTTACTCGTTGAAAAAAGTTGATTAAATATATTTAGTTAATTGTTTAAAAACCGCAATTCGTTGCGGTTTTTTTACGTCTAATCGGAAGACATTATTTAACTTTACAGAAAATATTTTAAGTGTAGTTTAATCACTTTTACTTTTTTTTCATAACTTTAAATTAGTATTCAATTTGAAAATTGAAGCGATGAAAAAATAGTCAAACCTTTTTTAATAAAATAAGATCATGGTAATACAATATCAAGGCGAGCAACACGGAAAAGCAACCACATTTACATTACGAATCATTGGTAACAACTTGTCAAAAAGTAGTTCTAATTATCAAATAGATCTTTTGGTTGGAGACAAAAAAGTACCAACTTTTACCAGTGAAATACACCAAAGTCTTTCGAATTGCTTAAAAGAAATTTATTTGTTTAGAAAATATAACGGAATCCAGTTTAATGAAACATCAGAGAAAATTACATCTCTGTATGTGCCTTACGACAGGGTTTTGTTTAACTACAATAAATATGCTTTATTTAGAGCGTAAGTTTTAAGTTTAGTTGAGAATTATAAAGACCGTCCTTTTGGGACGGTCTTTTTTTAAATTTATATTTATTTAAAAGGACGCAAAGTTACTCCCTAAAGCTTTCGGGATTGCGCAGCTTTTCAGTTGAACTCTTTGGAGAGCGGGTTATGTTAAAAATACAGATGGTGCGCTTTCGTATGTATTTCAATACAAAGACCATCTAGGAAACATACGTGTAAGTTATGCCAAAAATGCACAAAACGTTCTTGAAATTATCGAGGAAAACAATTATTATCCTTTTGGTTTAAAACATAAAGCGTATAATGATTTGACGGGTACTGATAATAAGTATAAATACAACGGCAAGGAACTCCAAGACGAGAGTATTGGAGGGAATCAGTTGAATTTGTATGACTATGGTGCAAGAAATTATGACCCAGCACTTGGTCGTTGGATGAACATTGACCCACTAGCTGAGCTTTCAAGGAAATTTAGCCCATATGCTTATGCTCTAGATAATCCTGTCTTCTTTAGTGACCCTGATGGAATGAGTGATTATAATTTTCAAACTGGACAATACGCAAGTGGTTCTTTTGAATCTGCCATGGCTAATTAAGGATTAAACACTGATGGAAGTGAAAAGAAAGAAAATAAAAAGACAGATGAAAATGCAACGGAAGGAATTGACCCTCCTGCTAAGGGACAAAAGGTCAATAATAGAGCATTTAAATCAGCTAGTGTATTTGCAGTTGCTTTAGCCGCTGATGATGTAACGGGAGTCGGAGCTTTAGATGATGTTTTAATACCAGTCGGGTATGGTGTAGCATCAGGTGTATGGCTTTACGACAATAGAGCATTAGCTGCTAAACAAGCATATGAAATTAAGAAAATTTTAGATAAAACAATGAAACCTTCTGGTTTTACCTATGAATTAAGAGTTAATCAAGCAGGAGAATATCTTGATGTTCGAGGAAATACAGTAACTTTGAAGGCAGGTGATGTATGGAAATATGGTGAGACATCTAGCGGTATGAGTAGATATTCGGATAAAACATTAAAGGATATGGTACCAGGTGGTGTAAAGATGTTCCCTATATTTTTTGGAAATCAAGTTGAAATAAAAGTGCAAGAAAAAATTATGATATATGCACATGCAATGTTACATGGAAGTTTGCCACCTGGAAATAAAATATTTAGATAAAAATTATGGAATTTAGTATAGGAACACAGTTTTCGAGAGAGTTTAGCTTTGAAGACACATTAATAGCTGATGATTTAAAGAATACTTTAAATAAATATTTTGATGAAAAGAAATATGACGCTAAAACGCAAAAAATTTATTGTAGTTTTATTTGCGTATCTAAAGGATTCGAGCCCTTTTTTATGGTAAGACCTTTAAAAATATACAGGACAGAACCAGCAATTGAATATGAGATAAAAATTGAGTTTGAGCCTTTTTTTAAATCAAATAATGAAGAAAGAAGTAAAATATTATCTAGTGAGTTCTTGAAGTGGTCTAAGGAAATTCTTAACGATAAAAAAATGAAAAATTTTGACGTTGAAGAATTTGTGAGTGATTTAGAGAGATGTTTATCATCTGTGAAGTAGATTAAAATTCTGATACTCCAAAATAGAATCAAAAAAGCCATTCCATAACGGAGTGGCTTTTGATTTATCATGTAATGATGTTATTACGGAATAGCCGTAAATGTACCTGTAGTGATATCCCGCTCTCCGAAGAGTTCAACTGAAAAGCTGCGCAAATGTCTCTGACTTTGCGCAATTTTTTTACCTCTACTGAAATTTAAATTTCATAAAAGTCTCCCGACTTTTTGCGTTAACTTCTTGAAGAACATAAAAAAATATGTAAAATCTTATATTTTTGTAAGAAAAAACAAAATATGAAAGAAGGCTACGTAATAAGAGACCAAAAATTGCCACATTTTATTACAGCGACTATTGTAGATTGGGTAGATGTTTTTACACGTCAAGCTTATAGAGACACTGTTATAGATTGTTTTGACTATTGCATAAAAAATAAAGGCATGATCTTGTATGGTTATGTCATAATGAGTAATCATATTCACTTGATTGTACAATCTGAAGATGGAAAATTATCAGATTTAATACGGGATTTTAAAAAGTTTATTGCAAAATCTATTTTAGACAAAATACAAAACAGTCCAGAAAGCCGTAGAGAATGGATATTGGATCGATTTCGGTTAGCGGCACAAAAACATCAGCGAAATAAACAATATCAATTTTGGCAATACGGAAATCATGCCGAAGAAATATACTCAAGCAAATTTATGTGGTGTAAACTAGATTATATACATCTCAATCCAGTAAGAGCCGGACTTGTAGCAAAAGCATCAGATTATCTATATTCTAGTGCCGGTAATTATGTAAATAATACAGGTTTACTGGAAATCGAAAAGGTCGATAATCCAATTGTCAATGTTTTAGATTCTTCATCATTTACTAAATATAATCAGTATTAAAATTCTTTATGAAAGATGTTTAGTTAATAAGTCAGAGACTTAAAGAAATTTTCGATTTTAAATTATATTTGTGAAAAAGCGCAAAGTCGGAGACGTTTGCGCAGCCCCTATAAGAACACTTAGGAGAGCCGGTGAAATTATTAAATTCAGTGATATTGCAAAAAAATAGGACTTTAGAACCCAAATTATGAAAAAGAAAATATATTTAATTGCCATATTTTCATCCATACTAAATGGATGTGATGATATTAAAACAGATTGTGGGTTTTTTGAAAAAATTCGTAAAGAAGAAAATTGTATAATGATTGTTGATATTCCTCCAACACCTTCTTCTGTTTATTTTAATGTGGAAGGTAAAAATCTTGATAAAACAAAAGAATGTAAATGTGAAGTAGAAAGTCGATGGTGGGCAATATTTAGTGAAAAAATAAAAAAAGGTGATACGATTATAAAAAGGAAAGGAGAATTAGTTTTCGAAATTCGAAAAAAAGATACTATTTTTAAATTTAGATGGGAATGTAAAGATGGACTGTATGTGGACGTCCCACCAGAAATATTAATTCGAAAATAACGTAGTGTTTCAAAGTTAGTGATATGAGATTTTGAAATTCTTACCCGCTCTCCGAAGAGTTCAACTGAAAAGCTACGCAAATGTCTATGACTTTGCGCATTTTTTTTACCTCTACTGAAATTTAAACTTCATAAAAGTCTCCCGACTTTTTACGTTAACTTCTTGAAGAAGTTTTTTTATATTTCCCGAAACAATTCCGAAATCTCAACATTCAAAGCTTTGCTAATACGTATAAGCTTGTCTAATACTTTATAAAAAAACTGCTCGAATCGCTCTGATAAGCAATTTTAACAGACGTATATGACTGGACAAATACGTTCCTCTTTTTTATTTATATCCTTTATAACTTTGTAAGATAATTACATCTGTATTTGTTTGACAATATATCTGTTGTTGAATCTAACATACAGCACCAACATCTAATGATTAAAAAGTAAAAATTATGGAAGTAGAAAAAAGAGAAACAGTTACAGATTTTGTAGAATTATTAAACAAAGTAAAGTACTTTAAAAAACTAAAACCAGATCCTAAAAACGACAACTCGTTTAATGTATGGGTAAAAATAGCTTCTTGCAGCGAATTAAACCTCACGATTGCGTCTTTGCTTAAATCAAGTATTAGTGTATTAAAAGAAGAGCCAACCGAAGCAGGAATGGATGTATTGCTTTTGCTCGAAATGGCGTTGCAGTTGCTTACCAGCGACGAGATGGAGTTGTTGGATATTATTAATCAACTTCCACCTTCGGCAAAAAGTGCTTCATGAAATGGTATAAAACAAAAAAGCTTCAGATTTCTCTGAAGCTTTTTCTTAGTAGCCCGTAGCGGAATCGAACCGCTCTTACATGGATGAAAACCATGCGTCCTAACCGATAGACGAACGGGCCTGCTTTGTTATTGCGGGTGCAAAAATGCAACTATTTTTAGAATACACCAAACTAATTTCGACAAAATTTTTTGGCAGTTACTAGTAAAACTTCCTATTTATAAAAAACAGAAGTCAGGTAAATGGAGTTAGTGATAATGTATTTGTTTGATTAATAATTGGTTGTTTTATGTGTAGAAACTAAAAAAAGAGCTTTTTTGTTTTTTAGATTAAAGTGAATATTTTTTAATAAAAATGAAGTTATATTGTTTTTTAAAGAATAATCTTATGTGTTTGGAGTCTGTTTTACGATATTATCACAGAGAGAATTTGTGCTAAATCTGAATTTTTATCTAAAATAGTAGCAAAAGGATGAATTACATTTTCTAAACGGGGTGATAAGTTTGTTTAAAAAGCAAAAAAAGCCACAGATTTCTCTGGGGCTTTGTCTGTAAGTCAATTCTCGAACCGTTTATAGGTATGATTTAAAAACTTTACAATTTTAGATGTTATATCGTCCTTTTATTCCTGCCCAATTTAAAATATTATACTCGCTCTATTTTAAAATAGGCTAACTCTTCTTCATTTCTCATTAAATTATTTAATCGTTCAAATCCGGCTTTTTGTAGTACGTTTTGCGATCCGGTATTATCGAGATCTGTTATCGCAACAACTTCTTTAGTGTTTGTGTTTGCAAAACTATATTGCGTTATTGCCTTGCATACTTCTGTAGCAATACCTTTTCCCCAATATTCCTGGCTAAGTACATAGCCAATCTCTATTTGCTTGGTGTTGTGTACAAAAATACGAGCGACACACATTCCTATAAAATTATTATTTGTAGTGTCAAATATTGCCCATCGACTAAGATCTTTCTTTTCGTAATTTTCAAGTAATTCATGAAACATTTCTACATATCTTTCTGGTGAAGTTTCCGGGAGGTATTGTGTAACTTGATTATCTTTAAAAAGATCTAAAAAAGTTTGTTGTTCCTGAGGTAAAAATTCTCGAATAATTATTCTTGGGCTTTGATAAAGAGTAGACATTGATTGTTTTTAGATAAATGATTTAGAAGTTCTTTGCTAAAATTATTAGCAAATTTTTTTTATTTGCAGATAAAATCAAATTTACAAAAAATAAATAGTACAAGTTTTCTGTTCTTCAAACTTTATAGGGTTAAGTATTTTTTTTAAAATTAATACAACGAAAATCAGATATTAAATTTGGATAACTTTGTGTGTAGTTTACCACAAATTTGATAGTAATTTTTAAAAAGACATTATGAAAATACAAATATTTATAATCTCCCTGGCGTTTTTGGTATTTACTTCCTGTAAAGAAGACAATATTGACTGGGTTTTTGTAGATGGAGGGACTTTTGAACAAGGCAAAAATCAAATCATCATTACTCCAAAAGGTGATACAATAAATGGTTTTACAAGTCCAAACCGCATGGTCGAACTTGATGATTTTTATATTAGCAAATATGAAATAACGGTTAAGCAGTTTAGGGAGTTTTGTGAAAACACAAGTAGAAAAATGCCTGAAGCACCTATAGAAAATGCACACGGAGTAAAAGTCTATTATAAATGGATAGATGAAAATCCGATGCTTGCAACTTGGGATGAAGCAAATGAGTATGCAAAGTGGGCAGGAGGAAGATTGCCAACAGAAGCAGAATGGGAATATGCCGCTAAAGGAGGTAAGAAAACTAAAAACTACAAATATAGTGGCAGTAATAATCCAATTGAGATTGGTTGGGTAAAAGAAAACTCAGACGGCATTTTTCATAAAGTTGGACTTCTTAAGCCGAATGAATTGGGGATTTATGATATGACTGGAAATGTTGGTGAATGGGTTTCTGATTGGTATAATCCCGAAAAGGATAGTTTAGTAAGTAAAAAAAATCCACAAGGGCCAACAGAAGGAGAAGGGTCGTATAAAATCTCGAAAGGTGTTAGTTGGTTTTACGAAACCCAAGGTGCAGATGGAAAACCATTAGAATACGGAATTCATATGCCTGAAGTTAGATATCAATCTCCAATAAGCACACGAAATGACGGTTTTGGATTTAGGATTGCGAAAAATAAATAATAAGACTTCACTTATCGCAATGTCTTTATGAAGAGTTTTATGAATATCTTCTAACTTCGAAGCTGAAATCAAAATCAAATTTTCAGAATAAAAAAAGCTCCAGATTTCTCTGAAGTTTTGTTGTTTTTAGTGGGAAGTATTGAAATATCTAACCCGTTTTTTTGAGGATTATTCTATTTATACTTACTCAAATCCAGATTAAGAATAGTGCCAACTCTGCTAAACTCTTCGTTAATCTTTGCATTCAGGATTAGTTGCTCATTTGTTATTGGATGATTAAAAATTAATTGATGTGCATGAAGCATCATTCCTTTCAGGTCATAATTCTCTAGCCATAATTTATTTTGTTTGTTACAACCATGCGGACGACTTCCTAAAATGGGATGAAAAATATGTTTGAAATGTTTTCGTAATTGGTGCATACGTCCCGTTTCGGGAATAGCTTCTACCAGACAATATCTTGAAGTTGGTTTGTTGTTAAATTCTAACTCAATTTCGACTTTTTGCAAGCGATGAAAGTAGGTTATTGCATTTTGTTTAATGTCATCATCATTGGTTAAATCATAATCAATCGTAAGTTCTTCGGGTGACCAGCCACGTAAAATTGCCAAATATTTTTTTTCGACTTCGCGTGTGGCAAAACGATCATTCATAATTTTTAAAACGGCTGCGTCCAATGCAAATAACAAGACGCCAGATGTTTTTCGGTCTAACCGATGAATAGGATAAACGTGTTGACCTATCTGATTTCTCAATTCCTGAATAGCATACACTTTTGCATCGCGTGCATAAAATGATTTGTGAACCAGTAATCCGCTTGGTTTATTAATTGCTATGATATATTCGTCCTGGTAAAGAATTTCTAACATTTGGCAAAAGTAGAAGAGATTTCGATTAAATCACTTTTATAACTTATTTTATTTCTTTGAATACCTGTGCGAATGTCTCTTGACTTTGCACTACTAATCTTAATTTGGAAGTATTCTGTAAATCTAAACAAGCAAAAAAAAGCTTCAGATTTCTCTGAAGCTTTGTCTTAGTAGTTCGCCGCGCGAAGACTCGAACCTGTGTCCGCCGCGGTGGATATGTGCCTACGAATCTGTTAAAACAAAAAAAGCTTCAGATTTCTCTGAAGCTTTTTGTCTTAGTAGCGGGAACAGGACTCGAACCTGTGACCTTCGGGTTATGAGCCCGACGAGCTGCCTACTGCTCTATCCCGCGATGTTTCGGGTGCAAAGATACGCCGATTTTTGAGAAATCCAACGAAAACTTAAAAAAATGTTTTATTTTCTGTATTAACTTGATATGACTACCTTTGCAAAATAAATTATTCACAAATGTCACATAAAGCAGGTTTCGTAAACATCATCGGAAATCCAAATGTTGGAAAATCAACATTAATGAACGCTTTCGTTGGAGAGCGATTGTCGATCATTACATCAAAAGCACAAACTACACGTCATAGAATTTTAGGAATCGTAAACGGAGAAGACTTTCAGTTAGTCTTGTCGGATACTCCCGGAATCATCAAACCGGCTTATGAAATGCAGGAATCGATGATGAACTTCGTGAAATCGGCTTTTGAAGATGCAGACATTTTAGTTTATATGGTCGAAATAGGCGAGCAGGATCTTAAAGACGAAGCTTTCTTTAATAAAATCATTCACGCTAAAATTCCGGTTTTATTACTTTTAAATAAAATCGACAATTCAAACCAGGAACAATTAGAAACTCAGGTAGCTTTCTGGAAAGAAAAAGTGCCAAATGCAGAAATTTTCCCAATTTCGGCTTTACAGAACTTCAATGTACCAGAAGTTTTCGGACGTATTATTGAGTTATTGCCAGAATCTCCGGCTTATTACCCAAAAGATCAGTTAACAGACAAACCGGAACGTTTTTTCGTAAATGAAACCATCCGTGAGAAAATCTTGTTGAATTACAGCAAAGAGATTCCGTATGCGGTTGAAATCGTAACAGAAGAATTTTTTGAAGACGAAAAAATTATCCGTATCCGTTCGGTAATTATGGTGGAACGCGATACTCAAAAAGGAATCATTATTGGTCACAAAGGTGCCGCTTTGAAAAAAGTAGGAACAGATGCCCGTGCCGATTTAGAGAAATTCTTCGGGAAACAAATTCACATTGAACTTTATGTAAAAGTCAACAAAAACTGGAGAAGTAATGCCAATATGTTAAAACGATTCGGCTATAATCAGTAATATTATTTGGGCGTGTCCCTCCGGGTCGGGCTATACGTTGCAATCTTTTGTTCCATTTCATTACACAAAAGGATTTCCACTTCTATCCCTCACGCAAACAGAGTTAGCAAGAAAAGTAGTTTTAAAATAGAATAAATGAAAATTAAAAAGATTACTCTTCTGATAATTTCAGTTTTGGTTGTGGGTTTTGCGGGAATTAAAGTTGTAAAAAAAGCAAATCTAAATCGCGACTATAAAATAGGACAGATACTGGATAGCTTAAATGGAGTGAAAGTATATTATAATGGTGGTGTAGACCATGTTCTGGAAAGAAACGTTACAAAAGATAATTACAATTTAGGTCTTAAATACCAGTGCGTTGAGTTTGTAAAACGATATTATTATGAACATTACAATCATAAAATGCCGGATGCATACGGTCACGCCAAAGATTTTTTTGACCCAAAAGTAAAAGATGGTGATTTGAATTTGAAACGTGGTTTAATTCAATACACCAATTCAAGCAAATCGAAACCTGAAACAGGAGATTTGGTCATTTTTTCAGGATCGGTTTTAAACAGATTTGGACACGTCGCCATAATTTCTAAAGTTTCTGAAAATGAAATTGAGATTATTCAGCAGAATCCCGGACCATTTAGCAGTTCGAGAGAAGTAATTGCGTTAGAAAACCACGACGGAAAATATAAAATCGAGAATAAAAGGCTGCAAGGCTGGTTGAGAAAAGGGTAGATTTTTAGCGAAAATATTCCTGAAACCGGGATGCCCTAGCCCTGATAGTAGTGGAAATCCTTTTGTGACGCTTCTTTAGCGGAACAAAAGATTGTAACGGATAGCAGGATTAGCTCCCGAAATAGCTGGAAAAACAATTAAAATCTTAGTCCCGATAGCTATCGGGATAGAAACTTAGCATCTTAGCGACTTTTTTACTTACCTTTGCAAAAAATTTAAATAAAGCATTTTGGATTATAAGTGATTAGGTTCTTAAGAAATTAAGAATCTGAGATTTGAAATCTAAAATCTAAAATTCAAAAAAATGAGTAATAACATTGTTGCGATAGTAGGAAGACCTAATGTGGGGAAATCAACCCTTTTTAATAGGCTGATACAAAGAAGAGAAGCTATTGTAGATTCAGTATCTGGGGTTACCCGTGATAGAAACTATGGTAAAAGCGAGTGGAACGGAAAAGAGTTTTCTGTGATTGATACGGGTGGATACGTTCGCGGATCTGATGACGTATTTGAAGGTGAAATCCGTAAACAAGTAGAACTTGCTATCGACGAAGCCGATGTTATTATTTTTGTTGTTGATGTAGAAGAAGGTATTACACCAATGGACGAAACGGTTGCCAAATTGTTGCGTAAAGTAACAAAACCGGTTTTATTGGCTGTAAACAAAGTAGATAACGCAATGCGTGAAAAAGATGCGATTGAGTTTTATAATCTTGGTTTAGGAGATTATTATACTTTCGCAAGTATTTCAGGAAGCGGAACCGGAGATTTATTAGATGCTTTAATTGAAGCTTTTCCGGAAAAAGAACCAGTTGAGGTTACAGAAGAATTGCCTCGTTTTGCTGTTGTAGGGCGTCCGAATGCAGGTAAATCTAGTTTTATCAATGCTTTAATTGGTAAAGATCGTTATATTGTTACCGATATTGCAGGAACAACTCGTGATGCGATTGATACAAAATTTGACCGTTTTGGTTTTGAATTTAATCTGGTAGATACTGCTGGTATTCGTCGTAAAGCAAAAGTTAAGGAAGATTTAGAATTTTATTCTGTAATGCGTTCTGTAAGAGCAATTGAGCATGCAGATATTTGTATATTGGTTATCGATGCAACCCGCGGATTTGAAGGTCAGGATCAGAGTATTTTCTGGTTGGCAGAAAAAAACCGTAAAGGTGTTGTAATCCTGGTAAACAAATGGGATTTGGTTGAAAAAGATACCATGTCTTCTCGTGATTACGAAGAGAAAATTAAGAAAGAATTAATGCCATTTACAGATGTGCCAATTTTATTCGTTTCGGCTTTAACAAAACAACGTTTATTGAAAGCACTTGAAGCTACAGTTCAGGTTTTTGAAAACAGAAAACAAAGAATTGCGACTTCAAAATTCAACGAATACATGTTGAAAGTAATCGAAGCTTATCCGCCACCAGCAACAAAAGGAAAATATGTAAAAATTAAATATTGTATGCAATTGCCAACTCAAACGCCTCAATTTGTGTTTTTTGCCAATATGCCACAATATGTTAAAGAACCATATAAAAGATATCTTGAAAATAAAATTAGAGAAAACTGGGACTTTTCAGGAGTGCCAATTGATATTTATATTAGAGAAAAATAAAAATGAAATCCCTGCTAAGTCGGGGATTTTTTTTTGCTTTATAATAGTTGTATTTTTAATATTCGATTTACGATTAAACCTTTGGCTTTTTATTGGGTCTAATATTTTCTAACCAACTTTTTTATGACCAAATACTTCTCGTTTCTACTGTTTTTTCTTTTTTGCTTTGCAGCAAAAGCTCAAAATGATATCGTTATTAAAGGAACTGTTATTGACATAAATACGCAGTTACCACTCGAAATGGCTACAGTTTATTTTACAACCGTAAAAGATTCTGCAGTTATCGAATATGCAACGACAGATAAAAACGGAACTTTTAGAATTCAAACCAAAAAGATAGAGAAACCTGTTTTTCTAAAAATCAACTATATGGGCTATCAGCCTTTGGTTGAAGAAAATAAAGAGATTCTGGAAAGCAAAGATTTTGGAAAACTCTATATGCTTGAAAATGTAAATGCATTAGAAAATGTAATTATAAAAACCGAAGCAGCTCCAATTACAGTCAAAAAAGATACATTAGAGTTTAATGCTTCGTCTTATAAATTCCGTCCCGATGCCAATGTCGAGGCTTTGCTAAAACAATTGCCCGGAGTTGATGTAGATAATGATGGAAAAGTGACTGTAAATGGGAGGGAAGTAACGCAGTTTTTAGTCAATGGGAAAGCATTTTTTGATAAAGATGGCGCACTTCTTCTAAAAAATATGCCAGCTGATATTATCAAAAAAGTGCAGGTTTCGGATTTTAAAACCAAGAAAGAAGAACTCGCAAAACAAGAATCAAGTTCTGATAATTCATCTATTAATTTTACGATTGACGAAAAGAAGAACAAAGGTTTTTTTGGAAAAATGTTGGGAGGTTACGGTTCTGATGATCGTTATGAAAGTAGTCTGATGCTGAATTTTTTTAATAACAATCAAAAGATTAGTGTTTTGGCTTCGTCAAATAACATTAATTCGACTGGTTTTTCTATGGATGATGTTTTTGATAATATGGGCGGAGGAAGAAATAACAATGCCAATCGCGATAATACAACCAGCGGAAAAGGAATTACGCAATCTAATCTGGCCGGAATTAATTATTCCGATGAATGGTTTAAAGACTTTTCGGCGTCAGGAAGTTATAATTTCTCCAACACCATAACCAACAACGACAGTAAAGCAGATCAGTTAAGTTTTTTACCAACGGGAAATATTTTGACCTCTTCTGATTCTAAAACCAGAAATGAAAATACGGGAAATAAAGCCAATTTTGAGTTCGAATACAAACTCGATCCTAACACCCGAATTGTCTTTACACCAAAATTCAATCAGACACGTGTAAACAGTGATTCGGCTTCCTCGAGTTTTTCAGAAGATGAAAACGGAGCATCTTTAAACGAAAGTACAGCCGCATCTAAAAGAGAAAATACAACGACAAATTTTGCAAACACGCTGAACTTTAACAGGGCTTTTGAAAAAAAGAACCGTAATCTGAGTTTTGTTTTTGATAATAATAATTCAAATGCGATTACGGATGCATTGAACCTTTCGGAAACAATATTTTATCAGGATAATAAGCCAAACGACGAAAGAAATCAAAAGAGTAAAAATGATAATACCAATGATGCTTATTCGTTAGATATTGAATACACAGAGCCTATTACAGACTCTTTACGCATAAGATTTGGTTCTGATTTTGACTGGCAAAGAGAAATTAAAGATCAAAAAACGTATGATTTTGATGCCGGAAATCAGTCGTACACCGATATAAATGAATCTTTGACTACCTATACAACTTCAAAACAAAATTCGGTTAGCCCAAAAGTGGGAATCACATTGCAGAAGAATAAATTTACTGTAAATCTGGATACTAAAACTTCAATTATCGATTATGATAACCATGCTTTGTATTTGGATAAAGTAACCGATTTAAATAAGAAATATGCTTTACCTTTTGCCAGCGCTCAGTTTAGATATAAATTTAGCCGCTCAAAAAATATGTCTTTTAAATACGATTATTCTAATGCGCTTCCTGCATCGAGTCTTTTATTGCCTGTTGCCAATTTGAGCAATCCACTGAATACCATTATCGGAAACCCTAACTTAACGCCAATTGAAAAGAATTCGGCTAGTTTTAATTTTAGAAACTTTGATTTCCGTACCCGTTCGGGATATAGTTTATTTGCCAGAGGAGAATATTACAGCAATGATATTTTCTCTACTTCGTTTTATGACGATAGCGGAAAAAGAACCACAACTTATGTAAATTTATCGGGGACTTATGCTTTTTCAGTTGGAGGGAACTGGAATCAATCGGTTAAAAAAGATGCGCATACACTTCGATATGGTTTGGCTTTAAACGGCTCTTACAACTTTGATAAAGGATATACAAATGCAGTTTTGTATAATGCAAAATCTACAGCGGTAACACCAAAAGTATATTTGTCTTATGAATACGGAGATTTATTGGTAATTGCACCATCGTACAGTTTATCATACAACGAAACACAGTATGAAAACTATACCCGTGACGCGACATCAAATGTTGTGCATAGGATTAATTTACAAACAACAAGTTATTGGCCTGATAAATTTATTTTCGGAAATGATTTTGGATATACTTATAATTCGAATATTTCGAGCGATTTCAAAAAAGACTTTTATCTGTGGAATACGAGTTTGTCCTATGGTTTTTTAGACAAAAAACTCTACGCAAAAATTAAGGTTTATGATGTTCTGAATCAAAATCAAAGTGCGACAAGAACTATCTCAGCAACCTCAATTCGGGATGAAGAAAATACAGTTTTAAAGCGTTACGTAATGTTTTCGCTTGCTTATAAAATTGGAAACTTTGCAGGAAATGAAAAAGGAGGTAAGAAGAGACAGAGGGAGTTTTAATTTTAAGCTTCTAAGTTGCTAAGATTCTAAGGTTCTAAGGTTTTAAAATTGAAAGTCTTAATTAAAATTTCATTTGCTTTTTTATCACTTAAAACTTTCGATTTATTCTGTGATAAATTGTAAAGCGAATAATATCACGATCATAAAAGTCGATACCACTGGCGCGTCTCTGAAAGTTTTTCAGATAACCTAATTCCAGTCCTATGTTGGGATTAAAATGATAACGAAGCGCTATGTAAAATCTATTTTGATCAAAGGTATTTCGTTTGTTGTCTTTTCCAAAATTGAACATAACTTCATCAGAAATAGTTCCTTTTAGGCTTCTGTTTTCTTTTTTCCAAAGATCAAAAGTCGATTGTAATCTGTAACGAAATCTAAAAGCAAAGGAAAAATCATCAAGCAATTCGGTTTTATTAGCTTTCTGAATAAAACGTTCTTCAAGCTGAAAACGATTGTGGAAAGTAATTTTAGCAATGTCATTTATTAAAGTAACATCCTGTTGCGCCCGATATTCCGGAATTGAATAATCGGGATCGATATTTGGGTTTTGTGTATTGACATTAAAATAGGCAAAACCTCCGCCTAAATCTACCAATTTAGTAGCGCGATATCTTCCCTGAACTCTTATTACAAATAAATTTTCATGCACCGGATCTAAAAAAGCACGATTATCAAATTCGGAATGCAACGCCCATTTTTCAGATAAAGGTAAAATGTTGTAATAACGAATCCAGGCCAGTGTTTGCTGATCTGTTTTCCTGACATTTTGTGCCGATAAAAAAGGACTTACTAAACCTAGTAAAAATAGTAATTTGAGAATTTTCATTTAACCCTATAAATTCAAGCTGCGAATTTATATAAATGTTACGGGTTTTGGGAAAAATAAAATAGGTTTAAAAAATTAATTTGTGATTTCAATTCAACGCAAGAAAACGAGATCCATTCTTACAATGAATCTCGTTTCATGACTTAAACTAACTAATTTAACTACTTACAGAGAATACTTTAAAGTAACTCCGTAAGTTCTCTGGTCACCAATTACACCAGCATATTGTCCTGCGTTCCCACCGGCAGGCAATAATTGTTCGTAATAATCTTTGTTCAATAAGTTACGTCCCCAGAAGTGAACAGATAACCCTTGTGAAGCGCGGAAACCTAAACGTGCATTAAAAATTGCATAACCCGGTACCACTAAATATTTTGAAGCCGAAGGGCTTGATGAAAATTCTGAACGTGCATAAGAATCAATTGCAAGGAATACTTTTCCTGAATTTCCGAAGAATTGTGCTTTATTAGAAAGTTCACCTCCCAATGATCCTGCCCATCTTGATGCACCCGGTAAATCAGTTCCTGAAACATCTTTAAAAGCTACCGGAGCTCCCGTTTCTTCCAACGGAAGTGGTGCATTTGTAAATTTCACATATTTACCATCTGTATAAGTTGCAGCAGCATTTATAGTTAAATGTGTATTGACAACAAAACTCGCATCTAGTTCAGCACCTCTTACACGTACTTTATCAGCATTTGCTAGATATCCACGGTTTACACCCAATTCAGCTGCCTGAACGTTGGTTTGGAAATCTTTGATATCTGTATTAAAGAATGCCAAATTGAAGATCGAATTTTTGAATGGTGAAGTTTTTATTCCAAACTCATAGTGATATACTTTTTCTGGTTTAATTACAGCAAGATCAAGTAGCGGCTGACCTTTAGAATCAGACGGAAGTCCTGCAACGTTTACCCCAACCGGTTTGTAGCTTTTTGCAAAAGTAGCATAAGCATTAATTCTGTCTGATGCTTTGTAAGTAAGTGTAATATTTCCTGAAAAATCTGTTTTGTCTGTGTCTGAATCAAATGCCTGATCAGAGTAAACCGATTTTTTCAAAGCCAGCAATGCCGGATCTGTAGTTTGTAAACCTCCGTAAGTTGTACGGCTGTAGTGAGCATCTTTCTTGTCGAAATTATATCTCAAACCTGGTAAAACGTGGAAACGCTCTGTAATCGCCCAGTCAATTTGTCCAAAAACTGCCGCACTTGAAGCTCTGATGTTGGCATCGGTTTTGATACCATATCCTTCAAAAAGTCCCGGAGTTTTCCATAAAGGGCTTGTTGAGCTTTGAGAGAATCTCCATTGTGCATTTCCGGATTCTTCTGTACCGTCTGTTTGTGATGTTTGATCAATAAAGAATACACCAGCAACTCCGCTAATTTTTGAAGTAATCTGACCCGCGTAACGAACTTCCTGAGTTATTTGTGTTTGTCTTGTTGGGTTTTGAGATTTAGCTAAAACCTGTAATCCTGTAAAATCTCTGTCATTTGACGGATCCCAGTTCCAAAAACGCCAAGCTGTTGTTGACGTAAGTGTTCCTCCGCCAATTTTGGTATCAACATTCAAAGAGATACCTCCCATGTCTTGTCCGGAACGCCATGGGGTATCGTGATCTATTTTTCGGTCGAAAGCATTTTGACTTGGCAGTTGATAATTTAAATCTTTAATAATGGCATCAAACTGGCGATAAGCAGCTCTTTGTGTTGGTGCAACACCAGCAACAACCTGCGCATATCCGTCAGGACGCTGTGTTGTAATATCAGCAGCTAAAATAACATTTGTGTTTACAGTCGGAGTCCAAAGTAATTGTCCTCTAATCCCTTGATTATTTAATGTATTTGTTGGTCTTCCTGTAGCAATATTGTCAATTAAACCATCTCTTTGAGTTCCTGAAAAAGAGATACGACCAGCTACTTTTTTGCCTAAAGCTCCAGTAACAGATGCTTTGGCCTGTAGAAAATTATAGTTTCCGTAGCTTACTTCAAAATCTGCACCTGTAGTAAAACTTGGTTTTCTTGTCGTGATATTAAAAGCTCCTGAAGTGGTATTTTTTCCAAATAAAGAACCTTGTGGTCCGCGTAATACTTCGATTTGTTCTACATCGATAAAATCTAAAGTTGTGGCAGCCGGACGTGCATAATAAACTCCATCAACATAGAAACCAACACCTGGGTCAATTCCGTCATTTGTTAATCCGAATGGAGAACCTAAACTACGAATGTTAATTCCCGTATTTCTTGGATTTGATGAATATAACTGAACAGATGGAACAAGCTCTTTAATACGGTTTACGTTGAAAGCTCCTGTTTGCTCTGCTTGTTTACCTGTAATAACAGAAATTGCGATTGGCACATCCTGAACTTTTTCAATTCTGCGTCGGGAAGAAACGACAACTTCAACAAGTTCGTTTTCTTCATTAAGCGTTACTTGTAATGGTGCCGTTGGCAAATCATTAAGTTCCAACTCTGTAGTTTTGTAACCTACGTATTGTACCAAAAGTGTTATTGGAAGTTTTCCTCTTGAATCAATGCTAAACTTTCCGTTTGCATCTGTGGTAGTATTTGAAGTAGTTCCTTTTATAACAACATTAGCAGCTTCTAAAGGTGTATTTTCACTGGTTTTAACTACACCTTCGATGTTCTGTGCAAATGAGATTGAGAATATTAAGAAGGCTAGTATTGTAAGTATATTTTTTATAGAATTTTTCATTTTTATATTAAGTATATGTGATTAGTAGAGTTTAAAAATAAATTTTTTTTACCAACACATACACATTCCAAATGAATTGTTTTTCACGTTTGTGAATTGCTTATTTAAGTTTCTTTGCAAAAGATTTGCCACACCTGATGGACTAGAATGTTCTTTCATGGGTTAAAATTTTGTAAATGGTTTGTTAATTATTTTTGGCAAATATATGTATTAATTCTATAGATTTACTAGGAATTAAAAAATATTTTTTTATTTCTTCACTAATGAAGCTATTGTGATGCCTTCCATAGCCTTTAAAGTTTTGTCTCTAATAAGCATCAAACCGTGACGCAGACTGCATTCAGACTCGGTTTTGCAATCAGAGCAAGGCTCGTAAAAATTTAAAGAAGCGCATGGCAAAAGTGCAATTGCACCGTCAAATAATCGGTGAATTTCTGCCAAAGTAATCTCATTTTTGGATTTTATCAGATAATAACCGCCAAATTTTCCTTGCTTGCTGCTCACAAAACGTCCACGTTTTAGGTCTAATAAAATTTGTTCCAAAAACTTTTTAGGAATATTAGCACCATCAGCAATTTCCACAGTTCTGGAAATGTGATTTTCGTCTTGTTCAGCTAAATAAAGTAAGGCCTTAAGGGCGTATTTTGCTTTATGTGATAACATCTACTATTTTTAATTATGAATTGTAAAAGTATGAAAATAAATTAAAGTTTTTCTAAACTTGAAACCTGAAACAAAAGTAACCTGAAACTTGAAACAAATAAAACTTGAAATAATAAAGTTTTACCAGCCTCCGCTAGAACCTCCACCAGAGAAACCTCCGCCTCCAAATCCGCCACCGAAGCCACCGCCTCCGCCAAAACCACCACCAGATGATCCTCCGCCGAAACCGCCAAATCCACCGCCGCCACTTCTTCCAAGATTACTCAGAATAATAACATCGAGCAGGCTAGGGCCGCCACCGCCATTGTTGCCAGAATTTCCTCCTCCACCTCTTTTATTTCGAGAAAGCAGAATCAATATAACAACAACAATAACTATGAATGGTAATATCGGAAAGTCTTTTTGTTTGGTTTGCTTTCTTTCACCTTTAAATTTTCCTTTAAAAACATCAATTATTGCATCGGTTCCTTTATCAAGACCGTTGTAGAAACTTCCGGCTTTAAATTCCGGAATAATAATATTTCTGATTATGGTTCCGCCAATTCCTGCAGTTAAGCGATCCTCAACACCGTATCCTGGGTTTATGGCAATTTTCTTTTCATTTTTAGCCAGTAAGATTACAACACCATTATCATCTTTTGCGGTTCCTCCAATTCCCCAGGTTTGTCCCCATTTTGTAGCTAACTGACTAACATCTTCACCCTTTAGACTCTCAATTGTAATTACGACAATTTGAGTTGTTGTTGAGTCTGAATAACGAATTAGTTTTTCTTCTAATTGTGCTTTTTCAGAAGCACTTAAAATGTTGGCATAATCGTAAACAGAAGTCTGTAAAGTTGGTTTTTCGGGAATGGTAAATTGTGCAAAAATAGTATTGCTGATGAAAAACGCGATAAACAAAAGTGTAATCTGAAAAATTCTATTGGAATTTGGGATTTTATTATTGGAATTTTTCATTATTTATCCTTTTGAGATTTCGTTAGATAATTCATTGGTGTCGTCTTCCGACCACGGAAAGTATTTTTTTAATTGTTCGCCGGCATTCAGAATACCGTCAACAATACCTTGCTTAAAGTTTTGAGCTTTAAATTGTTCTACCATTTTATCTTTGGTACAGTCCCAAAAATCATTGGCTACAAGGTCATTGATGCCTTTATCTCCGCAAATGGCAAAACTTTTATCTTCTACAGCAAAGTAAAATAAAACCCCGTTTTGCTGTTGGGTTTCATTCATTTTTAAATCATGAAAAACTTCTAAAGCCCTTTCAAAAGGAACTTTAGAAGTTGTTTTTTCTATATGTACTCTAATCTCTCCGGAAGTATTTTTTTCAGCCACGCGAATAGCTTCAACAATTTCTTGTTCGTCTTCTTTGGATAAAAAATCTTCTACTTTTGACATCTGAGTAATTTTAGATTATTGATTTTAGATTTCAGATTTAATTTGGAATCTATTTAGAATTTTACTTCAACAGGTTTATCAGCTCCTGCAACAGCTTCGAAGTATGGTTTTTCTTTGTAATCTAAGAACCATTTGTTTGGGATTGCAAGAATATAACCATTGTAATCTTGTACAGCTTCGTTAAAACGAGTTCTTGCTGTTAAAATTTGGTTTTCAGTACTTGCTAATTCATCTTGTAATTTCAGGAAGTTTTCGTTTGCTTTCAAAGTTGGATATTGTTCAACAGAAACCAATAATCTTGATAAAGAGGAAGATACACCACTTTGTGCCTGGTTATATTGCGCTAATTGTTCAGGAGTTACATTACTTGGATCAATTGTAACAGATGTAGCTTTTGCACGTGCTTCAATAACTGCTGTTAATGTTGATTTTTCGAAATCTGCGGCACCTTTTACGGTATTTACTAAATTCCCGATAAGATCATTTCTTCTTTGGTAAGTAGTGCTTACATTACCCCATTCTTTGTTAACTGCTTGGTTTTTTTGCAAACCAGTATTTTTAATTCCAATTGACCAAAATGCGATAATAGCAATAAGTGCTATAATAATTCCTACAGGGATTAACCACTTTTTCATATTTGTTTTGATTTAAGTTTATTTCTATTTTTATTTAATTACAATTCGTTTTTGATGTCGTTTAATTGCGTTTTTATGGACTCTAATTTACGTATTATTTCGAATTTATCTAATGTTTTCTTTTGTCCTTCTTTTAAATGAGTTTTGGCTCCTTCAAGCGTAAAACCTCTTTCTTTAACCAAATGATAGATCAATTGCAGGTTGGTAATATCATCAGGAGTAAACATTCTATTGCCTTTTGCATTCTTTTTAGGTTTTAGAATATCAAATTCGCTGTCCCAAAAACGTATCAATGATGCATTGACATTAAAAGCTTTGGCTACTTCGCCAATGCTGTAATATCTTTTATCTTTTGAAAGTTCAATATGCATGTTTTTTAATTTTCTTTAATTTATTTCAAAAATAGTACTTTTTGTACGATTAATCTAATGATTGGTTTTCCTGATTGGCCATTTGTGAAATTGCCACATATTCTACAGCAGAAATATTTCCGTAATAAAAATTCAACGGATTCACGACTTTTCCATCTTTATGAACTTCATAATGACAATGCGGACCTTCAGATCTTCCGGTACTTCCTACATAACCAATAACATCGCCGCGTTTTACATGCTGACCAGGTCTGCAATTGTATTTGCTTAAATGCGCATACAAACTTTCGTATCCAAAACCGTGCCTGATAACGACATGATTTCCGTAACCAGATGCGTTACTGTCGGCTCTATCAATTACACCATCGCCTGTGGCATAAACGGGAGCGCCGGTGTTGGCAGTAAAATCCATTCCGTTATGCATTTTTCTCACTTTCGTGAAAGGATCAAGTCTGTATCCAAAACCTGAAGCAACACGTTTTAAATTCTCATTCTGCACAGGCTGAATTGCCGGAATTGCCAATAATAGATTCCCTTTTGTACTTGCCAGTTTTAAAATTTCATCTAAAGATTTAGATTGAATAGCTAATTCTTTAGAAAGTTTATCAACTCTTTTAGTCGTATTTAAAACCAATTGCGAGTTATTATATCCTTCTAATATTTTGTATCTCTCGGGATTTCTAAAACCTGCTTTTCTGATTGAATCAGGAATTTCGGTTTTATTAAAATATACTCTGTAAATATTATTGTCACGGTCTTCAAGAGCTTCTGCTGCAGCATCGATTTCGTCCATTTTTTTATTCAAAATAGCATAATTCAGCTTCAAATTCTCAATTTCGCGAGCCTGTAAACGATCTTTTGGAGTTTCGAAGTACGAAGTATTGATTAAAAGTATAAAAACTAAAAAACCAAATAATGCTGAAGCTACCAAAAACAACAATGCATAGCCAAATTTTGCCCTTTTTCTGGTTTTTATTTTCGTATAAGCCAGATTTTCTGAGTCGTAATAATATTTTACTTTCGCCATATTTTAAAATACCCTATTTTTGCAGCTTGTAAAATGAGTTAGTCGAACAAAATTACTAAATGTTTCAGTTGTTCGGGACTTTTTTTCAAGAATAAAAGCAATTAGATAATTGAGTCAATTAGATAATTAGATAATGTATTAAATGGGTAATTTATTGTTTTGAGCTATTAATTTTAGTTTAAAATTATCTAATTGTCACATTATCAAATTGACACCTTTATTTATTGGCATATTATTCAAATTATCACATTATCAAATTGACACATTTTCTAATTTTAATATGAAATCACAAGACGTACGTAAACAATTTTTAGATTTTTTTGAGAGTAAAGGACATACTATTGTTCCTTCGGCTCCTATTGTACTTAAAGACGACCCAACCTTAATGTTCAATAACTCGGGTATGGCCCAGTTTAAAGAATTTTTCTTAGGAAACGGAACTCCAAAAAGCAAAAGAATAGCCGATACGCAAAAATGTCTTCGTGTTTCAGGAAAACATAATGATCTTGAGGAGGTTGGTATTGATACGTACCACCATACTATGTTTGAGATGTTAGGAAACTGGTCTTTTGGTGATTATTTCAAAAAAGAAGCAATCAACTGGGCTTGGGAACTATTGACAGAAGTGTATAAAATTCCAAAAGAGAATCTTTATGTTTCTGTTTTTGAAGGAAGCAAAGAAGATAATGTTCCGTTTGATCAGGAAGCTTGGGATATCTGGAAAACTTTAATCGACGAAGACCGAATTGTTCTAGGAAATAAAAAAGATAATTTCTGGGAAATGGGAGATCAAGGGCCATGCGGGCCTTGTTCTGAAATTCACGTTGATTTACGTTCTGCAGAAGAAAAAGCTCTGAAACCAGGAAAAGGAGAAGTGAATGGGGATAATGCTCAGGTTGTTGAAATCTGGAATAATGTATTCATGGAATTCAACCGTAAAGCGGATGGTTCTCTGGAAAAACTTCCAGCACAACACGTTGATACCGGAATGGGATTTGAACGTTTGTGTATGGCATTACAAGGAAAAACATCGAATTATGATACTGATGTTTTCATGCCTCTAATTAGAGAAATTGAAACGATTACTGGAGCAAAATATACATCTAATGAAGTAACAAACATTAGTGATGAACAAAACAAAATGAATATCGCTATTCGTGTTATTGCAGATCACGTTCGTGCTGTAGCTTTTGCTATTGCTGATGGTCAGTTGCCTTCTAACACTGGAGCTGGTTATGTAATTCGTAGAATTTTACGTCGTGCAATTCGTTATGGATTTACTTTCTTAAATACTAAAGAAGCATTTATCTATAAATTGGTAGAAACTTTAAGCGAGCAAATGGGAGATTCTTTCCCGGAAATCAGAACGCAGAAAGCACTTAGTTCAAATGTTATTCGTGAGGAAGAGAATTCTTTCTTAAGAACATTAGATCAGGGATTAATTCTTTTGGATGCTGTTATTTTAAATAATACAGGAGATACAATTGATGGTAAAAAAGCTTTTGAATTGTATGATACTTACGGGTTTCCAATCGATTTAACTGCTTTGATTCTTTCTGAAAAAGGATTAAAGTTAGATGAAAAAGGCTTTCAGGAGCAATTGCAATTACAAAAAGAAAGATCTCGTGCAGCATCAAAAGTCACTGCCGGAGACTGGAATGTAATTATAGAAGATGATATTCAGGAATTTGTTGGGTACGATCGTTTATCACAACAAGTGAAAATCACTAAATACAGAAGAGTTGAAAGCGCAAAAGACGGAGAGATTTTTCAATTAGTTTTCAATGCAACTCCTTTTTATGGAGAAAGCGGAGGACAAACTGGTGATAAGGGATATCTTGAAGCGCAAAACGGTGACATTATTTATATTATCGATACTAAAAAAGAAAATAACCAAACGATACATTTAGCAAAATCGCTTCCGGATAATATTACGGGAACATTTACTGCTGTTGTTGATGCTGTTCAAAGAGCTAAAACTTCGTCAAATCACTCGGCTACGCATTTATTGCACCAGGGTTTACGTAAGATTTTAGGAACACATATTGAGCAAAAAGGATCTATGGTTCGTAATGCTTCTTTACGTTTTGACTTTTCTCATTTCTCTAAAGTTTCTGATGAGGAATTACTGGAAGTAGAAAACTTTGTAAATGCAAGGATACGTGAGAGTTTGCCATTAATCGAAAAAAGAGCGATTCCAAAAGATCAGGCTCTTGAAGATGGTGCAATTGCTTTATTTGGTGAGAAATACGGAGATTTAGTTCGTACCATTAAATTTGGTGATTCTGTCGAATTATGTGGAGGAACACACGTTGCAAATACATCTGATATCTGGCACTTTAAAATTGTTTCAGAAGGAGCAGTTGCAGCCGGAATCAGAAGAATTGAAGCAATTACAAGTGAAGCTGCAAAAGAATATTTTGAATCTCAGGCACTTTCTTTCATCGAAATTAAAGAAGCGCTTAAAAATGCTCAGGATCCTGTAAAAGCGATTCAGGCATTACAAGATGAGAATGCACAGTTGAAAAAACAATTGGAAGTTTTATTGAAAGATAAAGCTAAAAATATGAAAGGTGATTTGGCTAAAGAATTACAAGATATTAACGGAATTCAATTCTTAGCAAAACAAGTGGATCTAAATCCGGAAGGAGCAAAAGATTTGGCTTACGAATTAGGTAATACATCTAAAAATCTGTTTCTTGTTTTGGCTACAGTTAATGACGGAAAACCAATGTTAACGTGCTATATCTCTAAAGAATTAGTAGTAGAGAAAAACCTAAACGCTGGACAAGTTGTTCGTGAATTAGGTAAATATATCCAAGGTGGAGGAGGAGGTCAGCCTTTCTTCGCAACCGCAGGAGGTAAAAATGCTGATGGAGTTGCTGAGGCGCTTTCCAAAGCAGTGGATTTTGTTAAATAGGTACTAAGATGCTAAGGTTCTGAGGGACTAAGTTTTTATAAATCACAACAAACCCGACAGGTTTTTAAAACCTGTCGGGTTTTGTATTTATAATCAAGAAGATAATTAAAATTTAATAGCGTCCAACTAAAGCAGAAGGCTATAAAAAAAAAACTTAGAACCTTAGCATCTTAGTAACTTAAAAAAAAAAACTATTTACGTTCCCCAATCTGCTGGCGCCACATGGCGTAATACAGACCTTTTTCTACAATTAAATCGTCATGTTTACCTTGCTCGATGATTTTACCTTGTTCAAGAACAAATATTCTATCGGCGTGCATAACGGTAGACAAACGGTGTGCAATTAAAACCGTAATTCTATTTTTGTCGGATATATTTCTGATTGTAGCATTAATTTCCTCCTCCGTAATAGAATCCAAAGCAGAAGTTGCTTCATCAAAAATCAATAAATTCGGATTTCTAAGAATAGCTCTGGCAATCGATAAACGTTGTTTTTCTCCGCCGGAAACCTTTATTCCACCTTCACCAATTGTGGTGTTTAAACCATCTTCGGCACGTTTTAGCAGTTTTTCACAGCTCGCTCTTTTTAAGGCGTCATATATTTCTTCGTCTGTTGCATTTGGTTTTACAAACAATAAATTTTCGCGAATTGTTCCTGAGAATAATTGAGCATCCTGCGTTACAAAACCCAATTGTTTTCTAAGATCCAATAAATCAATTTCGGTTGAATCGATTTCATTATAAAAAACCTGACCTTCGGCGGGCGTATATAAACCAACTAATAATTTTACTAAAGTAGTTTTACCTGAACCAGACGGACCAACAAAGGCAACGGTCTGTCCTTGCTTGATTTCGAAATTAATATTTTCAACCGCTTTAAATTTGGCTGTTTTATGTTTGAAACTCACATTCGAAAACAATAAGGACTGAATTGCTCCAACATGTTTTGGATCTTTAGGACGAAATTCTTTCGGAGCATTTAAAAGTACTCTGAAATTTTCCATTGAAACTTTTGTTTCATTAACCGTAATGATAAAGTTTCCAAGTTCCTGCAATGGACCAAATATAAAGAAGGTAAAAAAGACCATCGTCAATAAATCACCCACAATAATTTTTCCTCCAAACAAGAAATAGTACAAAGTAAATACCACGCAGGTTCTTAAAAAGTGAACGGTTGTTCCCTGAATAAAACTTAAGCTTCGTATGTAGCGAACTTTTTCCAGTTCAAGGTGTAAGATTTTAAAGGTATTTAAGTTCAGACGTTTTTCTTCCTGATACGTTAAACCAAGACTTTTTACAAGTTCGATGTTTCTTAAACTTTCAGTTGTAGAACCTGCCAAAGCATTCGTTTGATTTACGATTTTTTTAGAAACGACTTTAATCTTTTTTCCTAAATAAGAACTCACCAACGCAATAATAGGTGCGGTAATTAAAAAGATTAGCGAAATACGAAAATCAATTCTCGCTACATAAAGAATTACAAAGATGAATCCAATAATAGTTTGGAAAATCAAAGAAATCGAAAGTGTGATTAATTTTTCAGAATCAGATCTTACTTTGGTTAATTTACTTAAAGTTTCACCGCTTCGCTGATCTTCAAATTCAGCATAAGGCAAGTCAAGTGATTTTTTTATACCGTCAGTATACATTTGAGCACCGGTTCTCTGAATTACGATATTGGTGAAATAGTCCTGAAAGTTTTTAGTAATTCTGGAAATCATGGCAGCACCAAGTGAGAGCGCGAGCCAGAAAGACAACGATTTGATAAAACCAGCTGCATTTCCGTCATATTTATGCAGTCCGACACCGCAGTCCTGCATTAATTTACCGGTAATAATAGAGTCTGACAAACTGAAACAAATGTTTATAGAGGCCATAATCAAAGCAAAAAACAAAAGCATTTTATGTTTGATTATATAAGAATATAGTAATTTCATATACGATTTTTAGAAAAGTGCAAGATACAAAAGTAAGGAATTGTTTGGGTTTGTAAAGTTCATTTGGGTTAATTAAAATGTAAATTTATTATTGTTCTATTTTTTAATTTATTGGTTAATAATCCTGTTTCAACTTTAAGAAAAAGGTGTGTATTTATGTACTATTTATTTTTAGTTAAATCTTTTTCTAGTTCTTTGTTTGTATGTTGATTGTTATTAGTCTGTTATGTAATTTCGGAAGTAAGTTTTGTGTTGTAATGAGGAATCCCGTAAGGTTTTAATTTTTGGATGTGTTATGTTTGCGGCAATAATCAATTTTAACAAATCAAAATGAAAAAAGTTTTATGCCTTTTTAGCGCTTTAGCACTAGTTTTAACATCTTGTTCAAGTGATGATAATCAGGAAGGAAGTGCTATTTTACCAAAAACAATTAAATATTCTAGTGTAGCATATCCTTCAGAGAATTCTACGTATGTAGCAACTTACAGTGGTACTAAAATTGTAAGCATGAAAGATGAAGCAGGGAGAACTGACTATACTTACGATGGTAACCTTGTGGTAAAAGAAATTAATTATGATACTGAAAGCGGTAAAGATATTATTAGTGACATAACAACTTATAAATATACAAACGGAAAGCTTACAGAGTCTGCATTTGCAGAAGGTTTTTCGACAGCATTTCCTAATGGTGAATATAAAAGTAAAATAGTATTTATGCATAACGCAGATGGAACAGTAAAAAGAGATCGATATAATATAAATGGTACTACAGAAACAAAAAGTATTTATTCTGAAGTGTTAACTTTTGCGAATGGAAATCTAGTTAAAAGTGTCCAAACAGATTCAGAAACAGGTAGTGTATTTACAGCTGCATATGAGTATGACAATAAGAACAATCCATACAAAAACATTGCAGGATTCAATTTGTTAATAGACCATAGTGAAGGTGAAGGTTCTATATATAGCTCTGTAAACAATATTGTTAAGTATACAGCATCTTATTCAAATGAAACAGCAAATGTATACAAAAGCGAAATTGTATATGATGCAAATAATTTCCCGTCAAAAATTACTAATTTCACAAAAGACGGAAAAGCTGTTGAATCAAATGACTATACGTACTAATTAAAAGCATACTTTATTATAGAAACCAAATACTTTTTGTATTTGGTTTTTTTATTGGTAAAAATTGATGAAATTCGTGGTATAAACTAGAAATCATGCAATTCAGAACTCAAATTCCAATTTCAAAAAGTAATAATCCAATCGATTATAATTCGAAGATACTTTCTGTTGGTTCCTGTTTTGCAGAAAATATGGCGGAGAAATTCGATTATTTTAAATTTCAAAATGAAACCAATCCTTTTGGAATTATTTTTAATCCGGTTTCAATTGAGAATTTGTTTCGAAGAGTTTGTGAACAGAATTTCTTTCAGGAAAAAGACGTTTTCTTCCATAATGAACGCTGGCATAGCTTTGAAGTACATTCCGATTTAAGTAACTCAGACCGACAAGAATTATTAGAATCGCTCAATAAAGCAATAACAGAAACTCATAAACAATTAAAAGAAGCGACCCATATAATAATCACTTTGGGAACTTCCTGGATTTATAGAAATATTGAAAGTGATGAAATTGTAGCCAATTGCCATAAAGTACCTCAAAAGCAATTCTCTAAAGAATTATTATCGGTTGAAGTTATCCAAAAGAGCATTCAAAATACTATTGATTTAATTCAGGGTTTAAATCCTGAGATAAATTTCATTTTCACCGTTTCACCTGTACGCCATATAAAAGACGGTTTTACAGAAAATCAACTAAGTAAATCACATTTATTTACAGCATTGCATAAGACTTTCGACTTTCGACTTTCGGCTTTCGACTATTTTCCTTCGTACGAAATCATGATGGATGAACTTCGTGATTATCGTTTTTATAATGAAGACATGCTTCATCCTAATCAAATTGCCATTGATTATATCTGGAAGCTTTTTAGCGAAAATTACATTTCAGAAAACAGTTTTTTTGTTATGAAAGATGTAGACGAAATTCAAAAAAGTCTTCGTCATCGTAGTTTCAATCCAGAATCAGAACAGCATAAAAAATTCTTAGAAAATCTTCAAAAGAAGATCAGTCTTTTAGGAGAAAAACTGCCACATATAAAATTCTAATTGCCAAAACCTTTGTGTCTTTGAGCCTTTGTTAGAAGTAAGAAATTAACTATTTGTCAGTAAAATTTTAGAATAATTGCGCATAATTGTGTAAATTGTTAAAATATAAATTCTCCAATTTTGTAGAATCGATAATATGGCTTTTCCAAAAGCACAATTTTAATCTAACGTGTTTTGTTGACGTATGAATAAGAAACCGAAACATTTTCTAAAAAAAATACTTCGTGTGCTATTGTGGTGCGTGGTTTCTATAGTTGCACTTTTATTACTTCTCATTGTTTTAATTCAGGTTCCGTCAGTACAAAATTTCGTTAAAGATAAAGCGATAACGTATCTTCAGGATAAGATAAAAACCAAAGTTTCTTTAGATCATATTTCGATAGAATTCCCCAAAGATGTAGTGCTGGAAGGTTTCTATTTTGAAGATCAAAAAAAAGATACTTTATTGGCTGGTAAAAGATTAGAACTTGATGTTGACCTTTTTAAACTAGTCAGCAGTGAGCTTGAAATCAATTCGGTTTCTTTAGAAAATACCAAAGCTAATATTTCCAGAGATAAAAATGGCGTTTTCAATTTCGATTACATCGTAAAAGCATTCGAATCTAAAGAGCCAAAAGTTGAAGATTCCGATGCTAAACCTTTCCAAATATCAGTTGTAAAAGTAAATCTCGATAATGTTAAATTCAATTTTAAAGATGATTTTTCGAAGAACGATATTCGAGTGAATCTGACCCATTTTGATACTAAGTTCAAGAAATTCGATTTAGATAAAATGGATTTCAATATTCCGAATATTAATCTGGATGGATTGAAAGTAGTTTTGAATCAGGATGTTGTGGAAAAAATTGCAGAGGTTTCAGTGAAAACCGTTGATACCATTTCGAAGCGTCAAGATTTCAATTTGAATCTCGAAAAAATTAGTCTTTCCAAAATTGATATTTTATACGATAATAAAGATTCAAAACTAAATTCCGGAATTAGTTTAGGCAATCTGAATTTATCGGTAAATAAAATCGATTTGAATAAGCAGCTTTTAGATTTTGAAACTTTTGAAGTAAAAAACTTAAGCGGAAACTTAAGATTAGGGGCAAAAGACAAACAAATTCAAACTCCTGATTTAGATTCAACAGCCATTAAACAATCTGGATGGAAAGTTAAATTAAATGAAACTAATCTGGAAAATATTGCTTTCAAATTTGATGATATGCAGTCAAAACCAGTTTCGAAAGGAATGGATTACAGTCATCTGGATTTAGATAAATTCAACTTTAAAGCCGAGAAACTATACTACGCAAATGATACCATTTCTGGAAATATAAAAACACTAACGGTAAACGAAAAAAGCGGCTTGCAGATTCAGTCCCTAAAAACCGATTTTTTCTACGGGCCTAAAAATACCTATTTGAATAACTTATATTTAAAAACGCCTCAGACACTTCTTCAGAATAAAATTAAAGCCGAATATAAATCGCTCGAAGCACTTCAAAAAGATATTGCCAATCTTTCTATTGATGCCAATGTAAAAGATTCGAAAATAGGTTTTAAGGACATTTTACTTTTTGTACCCGATTTACAAAAAACAAATCCGTTTAAAAGTAATCCAAAAGCGGTTTTGGCGATAAATGCACGTGTAAAAGGAAAAGTAAAAGACTTGGATATTTCGCAGTTTGAAATGAGTGGAATAGGAAGTACAAAAGTTTCCCTTTCGGGGAAAATAAAAGGATTGCCGGATGCGCAAAAAGCCTATTATGATTTGAATATTAAGAAGCTTTCCAGCACTTCAAAAGATATCAATTCATTTGTACCAGCCGGAACAATTCCAAAGAATATTCAAATTCCTTCACAATTAAGTTTGCAGGGAAAGTTTAAAGGTTCGGTTCAGAATTTCAAAACAAATCTGGCTTTAAACAGCAGTTTCGGAAATGCCAAAATCGATGCTTTATTTGATCAAAGAATTAAAAAAAGAGAAAAATACGACGCCACAGTTTATTTACTGGATTTTGATTTGGGTCGATTAATTAAAAACGATTCCATTGGAAAAATTACGCTTAAAGCGAAAGTAAAAGGAAACGGTCTAGACCCAAAAACGGCAAATGCTGCAATTGATGGTTTGGTTCAGAAAGCAGTTTTTAACCGATATACGTATAAAGATTTAGCGCTGAAAGGAAATATCGAAAACGGTTCCTTTGCTGTAAAATCAGGAATGAAAGATCCGAATTTGAATTTTGATTTAACAGCAAGCGGAAGCACAAAAGATAAATATCCATCAGTTCAATTAAAACTGAATCTGGATATTGCCGATTTGGAAAAACTGAATCTTCATGCCGGGCCAATGAAACTTCGCGGAAATGTTGATGCTGATATTGCCAATAGTAACCCTGATTTTTTAAACGGAAAAGTATTTCTTTCTAACATTCAGATTTTACAAGATACAGAACCAATTGTTTTAGATTCGGTTCGTGTAATTGCTTTTTCAGATAATACCCGAAACAATATCAAAATTTCATCTCAGTTTTTAAAAGCTGAGGTTGACGGAAAGTACAAATTAACCACATTAGCGGCAGCGATAAAAAAATCATTATCGAAGTACATTGATTTGAAAACTCCGAAACATAAAGGAGAATCAGACGAGCAAAGACTGGCATTTACAATTTCGGTAGATAATGATCCGATTCTGTTTAAATTGATTCCGAAACTGACAGGTTTAGAACCTCTTAAAATTACCGGAAAATATAATAATGTCACGGATTCATTAGAAATAAAAGGAACAATTCCGAGAATCGTGTATGCAGAAAATACCATTTCTGATGGAAAAATAAATATTGAAGCCAAAGGAAATGCTTTGGAATATGCCATATCTGTAGCAACAATCGAAAGCGGATCTTTAAAAATTCCGTTTACAAGTTTGTCAGGAAAAGTCGAGAATAATATTCTGGACTATGCACTTGAGGTAAAAGACGCAAAAGACAAACAACAGTATTTTGTTGGCGGAGAATTTAAAGCCGAAGATTCTAAAAACATCTTCAAAATTGATGCAGAGAACTTTGTGCTGAATTATGATAAATGGAATATTGATCCGGAAAATGCTATTGAATTTGGCGAAAAGCGACTTTATATCAACAAGTTCTTTCTGGAAAATTCAGGAAATGAATTAAAAATTCAATCACAAGGAACACAGAATAATGCACCGATTCAGGTTGATTTTGCAAACTTCAAAATCGAAACTATCATGAATATCGTCAAAAAAGACGAATTACTTATGCAGGGTTTGATTAACGGAAATGCTGTGGTCGAAAATGTGATGACAAATCCAGTTTTTACTTCAAACCTAAAAATTGATGATTTTACTTTTAAAGGTGAAAAAGTAGGTGATTTAGAAATAAAAGTAGATAATAAAACCGCCAATGTTCTGGCTGCCAACGTACAATTGAGCGACGAAGGAAATGATGTAAGTCTTAGCGGAGATTACGCAATAGAGGCAGGAACTTTTGATTTTGATGTTGCGATAAATAAACTGAATATTAAAAGTATTCAGGGTTTTAGCATGGATAATATTTCTGAAGGAACGGGTTATTTATCCGGAAATTTTAAAATTCAGGGAAATGCCGATGCGCCTAAAGTTAATGGAGAACTGAACTTTAATGATGCGGCTTTTAGAGTAAAACAGCTGAATTCGTATTTTAAAATAGGAAAAGAAAAAATCACTTTTGATAATGAAACCATTTCATTTGATAAGTTTTCAGTATTTGATGAAAATGACAATGAATTGTTTGTAAACGGAAATATAAAATCAGCCGATTTTAGAAACTATACTTTTGATCTGGTTGTTGAAGCCGATGATTTTAGAGCAATACATTCTAAAGAAACAGACAGCGATTTGTTTTACGGTGATTTGTTTTTGGATACCAAATTAAACATAAAAGGAGATTTGGAAAGTCCGGTTGTTGGCGGAACAATTAAGATTAATAAAGAAACCAAATTTACGGTAGTAATGCCGCAGTCAGATCCTTCGATTGCAGATCGTGAAGGAATTGTAGAGTTTGTTGATGAAGATAATATGTATTTAAAACAGACGGTTGATCTTCAAAACAAACTGGATCAGTCTGAAATAAAAGGAATGAATGTTAATGTCGCGATTTCGATTGACAAAGAAGCCGAATTGACTTTATTAATTGATAAAGGAAATGGGGATTATTTAAAATTAAAAGGCGAAGCGGAATTAGTTGGAGGAATCGATCAGTCGGGAAAAACAACTTTGACTGGGAAATATGAGTTTTCGGACGGTTCTTATGAAATGAATTTTAACGGAATAAAAAGAAAATTTGACATTCAGAAAGGAAGTTCTATCACCTGGAATGGTGAACCCACGATGGCGACTCTAAATATTACAGCAATTTATAAAGTAAATGCGGCACCAATTGATTTGATCGGAAATCAGATTAAAGATAGACCTATTACAGAACAAAATACATACAAGCAAAAACTTCCTTTTCAGACTTTATTGAAAATGAATGGGGAATTACTGAAACCGGATATTTCATTTGGAATTGTGCTTCCGGAAGGGAATTATGATGTTTCGTCGAACGTTGTAGATCTTACGCAAAGTAAATTAAAACAACTGGAACAAGATCCGGCAGAAATGAATAAACAGGTTTTTGCACTTTTAATATTGAACCGATTTGTTGGTGAAAACCCATTTGCGAGCGAAAGTGGCGGCACAAATGCAGAATCAATTGCAAGACAAAGTGTGAGCAAAATTCTTTCGCAACAGTTGAATAATCTTGCGGGTGAATTAATTACAGGTTTTGAGGTAAATTTTGATCTGGAATCTACCGAAGATTACACCACAGGAACGATGGAAAACAGAACAGACTTGAACGTGGGCGTTTCGAAAAAACTTTTAGATGACCGTTTGAAAGTTACTGTTGGAAGCAGTTTTGCAGTAGAAGGTCAGGAGCGTGCTAATGAGCAAAGTACTAATATTGCCGGCGATGTTGCTCTGGATTATCAACTTACTAAAGACGGCCGATATATGCTTCGTGCGTATCGAAAAAATCAATATCAGGTTGCTGTTGAAGGGCAGGTTATTGAAACAGGAATCGCTTTTATTATCACGATGAGTTATAATAAATTCAGAGAGCTTTTTCATCGTACCGAAAAGGAAAAGCAAATGATTAAAGAAGAAAAAGCTCGTAAAGAAAAAAATAAGCGAATAGAGAAACAAGAAAAAAAGCTTGAAGAAAATCAAATTGAAGGCAATGAACAAAAAACATAATCATATAAAAAATCTTTTTATAAAGTGTTCTGTACTGCTCAGCCTGCTTTTTGTTTTAGGCTGTAGTAACACAAAATACCTGCCCGAAGGCGATTTGCTCTATACAGGAGGCTCTGTAACGGTTAAGGATTCGATATTAAAGAAGAAAGAAAGAAAAGCGCTGGAAACCGAATTAGAGGGACTTTTAAGACCAAAACCAAACAAACAATTTTTAGGTTTGCGTCCTAAATTATGGTTTTATAATATTGCCGGAGTGCCTAAAAAACAAAAAGGATTCAGGTATTGGCTTCGAACAAAAGTAGGCGAAGAACCAGTACTTTTTAGCAAAGTCGATTTAGATTACAATGCTTCTCTTTTAAGAAATTTTACAGAAAATAAAGGCTTTTTTAAAACCCGCGTAAGTGCAGATTCTACTGTTCGAAACAAGAGAGTTACCGCTGAATATACCGTAGTACCAAAAAAACAATACATTATTAAAAGCGTGACTTTTCCTGATGATTCGCTTGCAATGTCCAGAATTATAGGAAGATCTAGTAGAAGAAGTTTGCTAAAAGTGGGCAAACCTTATGATCTGGATGTTATAAAAGCCGAAAGAGAAAGAATCGATGCGAGATTAAAAGAAAGAGGATATTATTATTTTAATCCCGATTATATTTTGGCAAAAGTAGACAGCAGCAAAGGCGATCACGAAGTAAAAATAAGATTGGTCATAAAAGATGATGCTCCGCCAAAAGCGCTAACGGCTTATAAAATCAATAAGATCTTTGTTTATCCGAATTTTTCCATTTCAAAAGACAGCGTAAAATACAAGCCTGAAGATGTTGTACAGTACAAAGATTTCACCATTATTGATTCGGCAGATACTTTTAAGCCGAGAGTTTTTGATCGGACCATATATTTTAAAAAAGGGGATTTATACAATCGAAAAGATCATAATCTAACCTTAAACCGATTTGTAAATCTGGGAACTTTTAGTTTTGTAAAAAATGAATTTAAACCTTCAGACAGCATAAAAAATGCACTGGATTCTTATTATTACTTAACGCTTTTACCTAGAAAATTTATTCGTGTAGAAGTTTTAGGAAAAACAAATTCGGCGAGCTATACTGGTTCAGAAATTAATGTAAACTGGAACAATCGTAATTTATTTCACGGAGCTGAGTTATTTACCGTTTCCGTTTTTGGTGGTGCCGATTTTCAGCTTTCGGGAGTAAATAAGGGCAAAAATATCTATAAATTAGGAACAGAAACAAGTTTGACCTGGCCGCGATTTATTACGCCTTTTCATATTGAAGGTTCAAGCGAATATGTGCCAAGAACGAAGGTATCGCTACGTTATGAGTTTCAAAACAGAACTCAATTGTACGCTTTGAATTCATTTAAAACAGCTTTCGGTTATTTATGGAAAGAAAATGCCCGCAAAGAACATCAATTGAATGTATTTGATATTACCTATGTAAGTCCAAATCATGTTACACAGGAATATCTTGATGACATTAAAGATGATCCATCTTTGGAGAAAGTAATTGAAAAACAATTGATTTTTGGTCCAACATACTCATTTACATACACGAATACAATGCAAAAACGTAAAAAAAATACGTTTTACTTTAATGGAGAATTGGATTTAGCGGGAAATATAACGGGTTTAATTACTGGAGCGAATGTCAAAAAGAATGATGAAGTCAAAATTTTTGATGTTCCGTTTAGTCAATATGCAAAAATAAGAGGAGATTTCAGGCACTATTTAAAATTAGGAAAAGAAAGTCAATTGGCCAGTCGTATTATTGTCGGAGCCGGTATTCCTTATGGAAATTCAAGTGTTCTGCCAACAGCAAAACAATTTGTAGTTGGAGGAACAAATAGTATTAGGGCCTTTAGAGCAAGATCAATCGGGCCGGGAAGTTTTGTTAATACAGCAACAACAAACGATTATCTTCCGGATCAATCTGGAGATTTAAAATTGGAATTCAGTACCGAATATCGGGCAAAACTTTTTAGTATCGTTCGTGGTGCCGCTTTTATTGATGCAGGAAATATTTGGCTTGTAAACCCAGATCCTGATAAAGCGGGCGCGGAGTTTTCTAAAAATTTCATGAAAGAAATTGCTGTAGGCGCTGGTGTAGGTTTACGATTTGATGTTTCTTTCTTTATTCTGAGAACCGATTTGGCCTTTCCATTAAGAAAACCTTATTTACCTGACGGAGAAAGATGGGTAATCAAAGATATTGATTTTGGAAGTGGCCCTTGGCGAAAAGAAAACCTGATTCTGAATATTGCAATTGGTTATCCATTTTAATTTTTTTAGCCACGAATTTCACGAATTAGCACAAATTCTTTTTTGTATTTATTTTTAATTTCGCGAATTTGAACTAAATCACATTTGGAGTATAAAAATTAGCGTAATTAGTGAAATTCGTGGCGAAAAAAAAAATCGTGGCTTAAAAGAGCAAAAAAAGAAGTAAATTCGTCTAAATATTATATTAGAATGCAAAACTTAGTTAAAAGAATCATCGGAGTTGGAGTTATTGTTTTAGTCATTGTTCTGGCTTTTAAATATTGCGAGTTTAAAAAAGACGATGATTCTACAATCGATTATAATACCAATTTAATTCAGCAACAGATACTTAATGTTGGAAAATTGGTGGTTACCGAAGGCCATTTTTCTGAAGTTATCACTTATAAAAATCAGCAGAAATATTTAATGGACATGGTTTCTTTTGAGAAGAAAGCACTTGTTGTTGTAAATGCAAATGTTACGGTAGCGTATGATTTGCATAAAATGAAATACGATATTGACGAAAAAAATAAAACCATCACGATTCTTAATATTCCAAAAGAAGAAATTACCATCAATCCGGATATTCAGTTTTATGATGTAGAACAAAGTAAGCTGAATCCGTTTACGGGAGATGATTACAATAAAATCAACAAATCGGTAAAAGCGAATCTGGCGAAGAAAATCGAAACATCTTCACTTAAAACCAACGCACAAAACAGATTAATCAGCGAATTATCGAAAATCTTAATCATGACAAATTCAATGGGCTGGAAACTGCAGTATAATGGAAAAACGATTGAATCTGAGAAAGAGTTGAATCAGGATTTGAAATTATAGGCAGAGGTTCAAAGAGACAAAGTTACAAAGGGTCAAAGCTGTAAAATTTATATAGATTTCGCAATCTTGTCATTTCGACGAAGGAGAAATCACACTAGAAACTCGACAAAGATTGACGATTCTCTTTGCGTAATCCCGCGTGTGATTTCTCCTTCGTCAAAATGACATAAAATGAGGGAAAAACTTCGCGCCTTAGTGTCTTTGTGGCAAAGAATTATCAAAAATCAAATCCAATCCACCGGAAATTAAATGCGCCACTTCAGGACGTCTTTCTTTCAGTTGATCCAAATAAACCAGTACTTCCTGTAAAAGCTGTTTTTCATCTGAATCTTTCAGAAGTTCAGCAATTTCAACAGACAGTAACCAGTCGTTAGCATGATTGGTTTTAACTTTCTCGAATACAGATTGTAATTCTGTTTTTGAATCTTTGTTATTTCGGATGTTTCGAACCGTTGCATACAAAAGTTCTAATTCATCACGTTCATTTGTATGTTTTGCTTTAATAGTTTTAGTTGTCGGAACAATATTGATCAGGTCAAAACTATTCACATCGGCTGGACCGGAAAAAGCAGAAACTACTTTTTTTCCAATTGCCATATCATAATTCCCCCATTCCGGCTGAAACAAAACAGTTTCGCCATGCGTTACAGTACAATTTCTAAAACTAATTAAGATGATTTCACCATGTAGGTTTCGTGAGCCTGTAATGATTTCACCTTCAACCTTAATATTACCTTCAAATTCCAGTTTAACCGTTTCATTTTCAACAATACTGTACGCCTGTAAATCCTTTGGACTCATATCTTCAATCGCTAAATTGAAGCCTTTTAATTTTCCAATCGGACTTCCAAATCCATGCGGATGTGTCAACGTTCCGTGGCCAACTAATTCTTTTTCACGGTAAGAAAGAGCCGTTTTTCCCGTTGTCTGAATGTAAATTGGTTTGCCTTCTTCTTCAATAACATTGGTAAAAACTCCCGAAACTTGTAAACCTGTACTTAATTCGATTGTTCCTAAAGCGTTTGATTGTATTAGTTTCTGAATTCCGGATAAACCACCAGTTCTCAAAGCCATTTTATTGGCAAACTCTTCTAAAATCAAACTTAGGTAAGAGAAGTTTGGTGTTACATAAAGTTGAGGTTGTAACTGCGTAATATCAAAATTCTGATTTGCGGCAGAAATATCGTAAGGGATTTTTTTAACATTATCGGTCATACAATGGGCACTTTCACCAATTGAAGAAAGTAATCCGGCACCGTAAATTTTTGGGTTTTCAACAGTTCCGATTAAACCGTATTCAACAGTCCACCAATGCAAATTACGAATCTGAGCCATTTCAGATAATTCACCCATATTGTTTTGTAAATCGGCAACCGCTTTTTCAGCTTCGTCAATTTTTTCCTGCGGAGTATCTTCAGCTTCTTTCAAAATAGAAAGCAAACGTATTGCTTCATACATTTGATAATCTTTATGAGAGGAAATCGCTTTACAGCCAATTTCGCCAAAACGTCGCAAGTATTCAGCATATTCAGGATTGGCAATAATAGGAGCGTGGCCGGCACCTTCGTGAATAATGTCTGGTGCAGGTGTATATTCAATATGTTCTAATTGTCTGATATCTGAGGCAATAACCAAAACGTTATAGGCCTGAAATTCCATAAAAGCATTTGGCGGAATAAAACCATCAACGGCAACAGCAGCCCAGCCAATTTCAGTCAGAATTCGGTTCATTCCGTACATACTTGGAATAGAATCGATTTCAATTCCCGTTTTACGTAAACCTTCTAAATAAGAACTATGAGCAACTTTAGAAAGATAATCTACGTTTTTACGCATTACATAACGCCAAACCGCCTGATTTATAGGAGTGTAATCGCTATAATCCTGAGGTTTAATAAATTGCTTTAAATGTTTAGGCAATCGCTCTAATAATGGATTTGTTTCTATAGATGCATTCATTTCGAAAACGTTGTAGATTAGAATGTAAAATTACGAATTTAAGACTCGGTTTTTTGCTATTCCTCACAATATTTTTATTCGAAAGTATGTTTTATTGCGTTTTTATAGATTTTGAAGTTGATTTAAAAAGATGCATTTTAACAGTCATTATTCTCATAATTCACTTTTTCCAATGTTTTTTCATGGTTTTCAAGCTCTTTTTTGGTCATTACAGCTTCTTTAAGATCAACCTTTAATTGTTTTTTTGTGTCTGAACTAATCCATAATCCGTTAAAGGCATTTCCGGTTTTTTTCAGAATAAGTACACCGCTAAAACCATGTTCAACTAAAACAAATTCATTTTCATTCTTTACATTCTGAGTAATATCCAGCTGAATCCATTTGTTTGATTTGTTATAACGATACATTGAGGTGTACATTAAATCGGCAGTACAAGGATTTTCTTCTGTTTTGATGTAAACGGTAATCGGAGTTTTTCCGTCCAGAGTACCTTTGTATAAATTTGAAGTTGGAGATGTTTGGGCTTGGGTATGGCTTAAAAAAGAAAAAGTGAATATAAAAAACAGAAGCATTTTTTTCATGCGGAAATTATTTAATTGGTTTTAGTTAGTACAGATTGATTTTTTGACTAACCAAATTTATTCAAAAAATAATAGTTCCGTCTGTTTTTTAAGGTTACTTTTTCAAAGAATTTTTAAGCTCGTTTTCAGCATTTCTAAAGTATTCGATTTTATGACTAAACATAAAAGCCATATTGGTAGCACGCATTTTTGCTTCTTCAGTAACTACACCTGCAAATTGCGCATCAATGTTACTATTGAAAATCTGAATCCATCTGTCAAAATGCGTTTTATCTACAGGCAATTGTTTATGCGGCGGAAATGGCGTTCCTGAATAAGCACGAACATCAAATAAAATAGTCTGCCAGAAACCATACATTTTTTGCAAATGCTCTGCCCAGCGATCTTGCAATTTATCATTAAAGATGGGACCTAGAAGATCATCTTTTCGCACATTGCCATAAAAGCTGTCTACCATTTGTTTAATATCTTCTAAAGTCGAAATATCTTTAAGCGTTTCCATGTTCTTCTGTCTAAATTGAATTACAAAAATACAATTTCGTATACTGTTTATTCCATGATATTTATCATTAGGAAAACATTAACCTATTAATTGTGTAAAAAGATCCTGATTATCATTTAAATACTGAAACTCAAAACCATTTTCAGTCATTTTTAATTTAATTGGCATGATATCATTTTTGTTTTTTAATTCCAGACCTACAACAACAGAACCAACTTCGCGACTGTTTTTCTTTGCAAACTGAAAATAAGTGATATCGTCATCGGGACCTAAAATGTTGTTTACAAATTCTTTCAAAGCTCCGGGACGCTGTGGAAACTGAATCATGAAATAATGCATTAAACCTTCATAAAGTAGGGAACGTTCTTTTATTTCGGCAGTTCTTTCAATATCGTTATTGCTTCCGCTTACCACACAAACCACATTTTTACCTTTAATTTTGTCTTTATAAAAGTCTAATGCAGCAATTGTTAAAGCTCCTGCAGGTTCTACGACCATTGCTTCTTCATTGTAAAGACGCAAAATAGTGGTGCAGACTTTTCCTTCGGGAACCAAAATAATATCTTCAAGATTATATCGGCAGATTTCAAAAGTCATATCACCAACTTGTTTTACTGCGGCGCCATCTACAAATTTATCTATTGTTTTTAGAGCCGTATTTTTATTCTCTTCGATGGAAGTTTTCATAGATGGTGCACCTTTTGGTTCAACACCAATAATTTTTGTGCTCGGACTTAAATGCCTGAAAACTTCTGATAAACCAGAAGCAAGTCCGCCGCCGCCAATCGGGACAAAAACATAATCAATTGGTTCTTTAAAACTTTCAAGGATTTCTAAGCCAACAGTTCCCTGACCGGCAATTACTTTTTCATCATCAAAAGGATGAATAAATATTTTGTGGTTTTTGATCGCGTCTGCCGTTGCCGATGCGTAAGCGTCATCAAAAGTATCACCTGTAAGTACAATTTCAACAAACGATTTTCCGAATAATTGTACTTGTTTTACTTTTTGTTTTGGAGTTGTTTTAGGCATGTAGATCTTGCCTTTTATTTTAAGAAGATTACAGGAATAAGCAACTCCTTGTGCATGATTTCCTGCACTGGCGCAGACTACACCAATTTGTTTTTCAGCATCAGTTAACGAAGAAATCTTATTATAAGCTCCTCTGATTTTATATGATCTTACAATTTGCAAATCTTCTCTTTTTAATAAAATAGTAGACTCGAATTCGTCTGAAAGATTTAAATTCTGAGTTAGTGGAGTAGCAGCAACTACATTTTCGAGTTGCTTTTTGGCATTAAGTACTTCGTTAAATAAATTCATGATGTCTGTTTTTTTGTTTTGCCACGAATTGCACAAATGAACACGAATTATTTTTATTTAGTATGACTAAATTAGTGCCAATTCGTGTAATTCGTGGCGATTTAAATAAAAAGACCTCCCAATTGGGAGGTCTTTATAAATTATATTTTACTTATTTATATAACACCTCGCCATTATTGCTGAATTGCAATAATGCTGATAATAGCGATAATAATGTTACTAAAGTTTGTCATTTTTAACTTATTTGAACAACAAATGTAATTAATTATTTTTTTACCGGAGGATATTGAGCTAAAATTTTGCCCACAAATTCGGCTATTTTTTCGTCTTTTTTATCAACGTTTTTGGTCAAAGTACCAACACCTTCACCTTGCCAGATCATTTCTTTCTTTTTAGCATCAATTAAATCAATATACAAAGTTCCTTCAGTAGAGCTGGAAACAGTAGTTGTTCCTCCGTACATCATGTAAGGATTCCATCCATATCCCCATCCATAACCCCAACCGGCGTTAAATTGGTTTACATCTATTTGCTCTCTTGATTTTGTAAAAATATTTACCAATAAATCAGGATTCTCGCTTTTAGTAAATCCTTTAGCTGCCATTTGATCGTCTATGGCACGAAGAATACGTCTTTTATCCAAATCAGAAATCTCAACCTTATCAATCCCCGGCTTAAAAAAGGCATAAGTTTTATAAGGTGCAAAATTTACGTTTTTGTCATAATCAGAATAAACACTGATGGTATCGCATGACGCTACAAGAAGTAAAAGCAGAAAAACGGGTACTAATTTGAATGTTTTCATATATTTAAAATTTAATGTTCTCATTTTTAATTAAATAAGAAATCTTTAGACTAAAATAGAGTTTCGTCGACTATATTAGGCAAAGTTACTTTTAGTAAAGGCTGAACTTCCATAGCTCTTTTTATAGCAAAAATAGCTTCGTCATTTCTAGCCCAGCTTCTTCTTGAAATTCCGTTGTTAACATCCCAGAAAAGCATTGATGCTAAACGTTTTGAAGCCTCTTTAGAACCATCAAGAACCATACCAAATCCGCCGTTTATAACCTCTCCCCAGCCAACTCCGCCGCCATTATGAATCGAAACCCATGTTGCGCCTCTAAAGCTGTCTCCAATCACGTTTTGAATCGCCATATCGGCTGTAAAACGAGAACCGTCGTAGATGTTTGAAGTTTCTCTGTAAGGAGAATCTGTTCCTGAAACATCATGATGATCGCGTCCTAAAACAACTGCTCCAATTTCGCCTTTTGCAATTGCCTGATTAAAAGCTTCTGCAATTTTAATACGTCCTTCTGCATCTGCATATAAAATACGAGCCTGAGAACCTACAACCAATTTATTTTCCTGTGCACCTTTGATCCATTTGATGTTATCCTGCATTTGTTGCTGAATTTCATTTGGAGCTGTTTTTGCCATTTCTTCCAAAACCTGACTTGCAATAGCATCTGTTTTTTGCAAATCTTCTGGTTTTCCGGAGGTACAAACCCATCTAAAAGGCCCAAATCCGTAATCAAAACACATTGGTCCCATAATATCCTGAACGTAACTCGGATATCTAAAATCGATATTATTTTCGGCCATTACATCTGCTCCGGCACGTGAAGCTTCAAGTAAAAAAGCATTTCCGTAATCAAAAAAGTAAGTTCCTTTTGCAGTGTGTTTATTAATTGCAGCGGCGTGACGACGTAAAGTTTCCTGAACTTTTTCTTTGAATAATTCGGGATTATTAGCCATCATTTCATTTGCTTCTTCAAAGGAAATTCCAACCGGATAATAACCTCCCGCCCAAGGATTATGTAATGAAGTTTGATCCGATCCTAAATCAATTTTGATGTTTTCCTGATCAAAACGTTCCCAAACATCTACAACATTTCCTAAGTAAGCAATAGAAACGGTTTCTTTATTGGCTTTCGCTAAAGCTACTCTGGCAACCAATTCATCTGTAGAAGTAACTACTTCATTAATCCATCCTTGCTCGTGACGAATTTTAGTGATTTTCGGATTAACTTCGGCACAAACCGTGATACAGCCCGCAATATTTCCTGCTTTAGGCTGTGCGCCCGACATTCCGCCCAATCCGGAAGTAACAAATAAATTACCTTCAGGATTTTGTTTTATTTTTCTAAAACCATTCAAAACTGTAATTGTTGTTCCATGTACAATTCCTTGTGGGCCAATGTACATATAACTTCCTGCAGTCATTTGTCCGTATTGCGAAACGCCTAAAGCATTCATTTTTTCCCAATCGTCCGGTTTAGAGTAATTCGGGATTACCATTCCGTTTGTTACCACAACTCTTGGTGCTTCAGTATGCGATGGAAATAATCCCATCGGGTGTCCAGAATACATTGTTAAAGTCTGCTCATCTGTCATTTCAGATAAATACTGCATCGTCAGTAAATATTGCGCCCAGTTCTGGAAAACAGCTCCGTTTCCGCCATAAGTAATCAACTCATGCGGGTGTTGTGCTACAGCATAATCCAGATTATTCTGAATCATGTGCATAATGGCTTTTGCCTGCAATGATTTTCCCGGATATTCGTCAATTGGACGTGCATACATTCTGTAATCCGGACGAAGACGATACATATAAATACGTCCGTAAGTTTCTAATTCTTCAGAGAATTCCTGAATTAATTCGGCGTGATGTTTAGCTTCAAAATAACGTAATGCGTTTTTTAAAGCCAGTTTTTTTTCTTCTGCCGAAAGAATTTCTTTTCGCTTTGGCGCATGATTAATGGCTAAATCGTATTCTCTTTTTGGAGGTAGTATTGAAGGGATTCCTTGTTGTATTTGTTCTTTGAAAGTCATTTTTTTTAAGGTGCTAAGGTGCTAAGATTCTAAGGTACTAAGGTTTTGTACTTAATGTAAAGAAATTAGCTAATGTTTTTTTCTTCTTTTTAAATTATAATCGCCCTGCTGGGGCTCAAATGTGACTGATGATAAAAAATGAAAAATTTGTATAGACGGCGACAGCCATCAATTCAAAAACTTCAATTAAGTAATGTATTTAAATTGTTTATTTCAATTGGAATTTGGAATTTAAAATTTGGAATTTATTTTAATTGTCACATTTTCTAATTAAAAAAAAACTAGGGATAACGGATATCCGACCTGTGATAGGATTTGTGGATTTTAATCCTGAATTTTTGTGAATGGATATCCATATAATATTTATAATTTTAGACTATTGATTTTTAAATTACCTAATTGACATATTGCCAAATTATCTAATTAACTTTTCTTCCTGATTTCACCTGTTCTTTTATCAAATCCGTATGGGCAATGACGACAGCCGCTTTTACAGCAATAACCACGTTTTAGATGGTGTTTTTCGGTAAAGCATTTATAACCTTCCGGTGTATAGTAAAAATCTTCACCTTCGATTAATTTATTTTCATTACTTTGCTCTTTCATAAATCTGCTTACGATTCAGTTTCAATTAGACCTAAAATCAAAAATAAAAATATTTGATTATGATTTTGTTGAAATGAAACAATTTTATAGCTACAAATTTATAAATTTTACAGCCAATGTTTCTGATTGTTGCTAAATATTTAATTCCGAAAGGATATAGGGGAATGGCTGTGTTTCCGTTTGTTGTTATGAAATATGGTTTTGATAAAACGAATGGAACGTTTGTAAACCATGAAAAAATACATTTAAGACAACAATTAGAACTTTTAGTAATTCCGTTTTTTGTCTTGTATTTTGCAGAGTTTTTACTTCGTTTAATTCAGTATAAAAACAAGGATTTGGCCTATCGGAATATTAGCTTTGAAAGAGAAGCTTATGCCAACGAAACCAATTTAAATTATCTAAAAAACCGATCTTTTTTTCAGTTTTTGCAATATCTTAATAGCAATAAATTTTAAAGATATTTATTGTCACTTTCGACTTTCAAACTTAAATCAATGAAACCAGTTTTCAATCAGCCCATTAATATCGATTTCCCGAATGCTATTTCTTTGGCAATTAAGCGGGAAGATTTAATTCATCCGTTTGTTTCCGGTAATAAATTCAGAAAGTTAAAATATAATTTACTTCAGGCGAAATCCGAAAATAAAACTACGTTACTAACATTTGGCGGAGCATTTTCGAATCATATTGCAGCTGTGGCATTTGCAGGAAAAGAACATGGTTTTAAGACCATCGGAATCATTCGCGGAGATGAACTTTCGAATAAAATTGCAGAGAATCCAACGCTGAAATTTGCTCAGGAAAACGGAATGAAATTTGAATTTGTTTCGAGAGAAGAATATCGTTTAAAAAGTGAGGATTTTTTTATTGAAAAGCTGAAAAATAAATGGGGTGATTTTTATTTAGTACCCGAAGGCGGAACAAATGAATTGGCAGTAAAGGGCTGCGAAGAGATTTTAACAGCAGAAGATTCGGTTTTTGATTATGTCTGTTGTGCAGTCGGAACGGGCGGAACAATCTCCGGATTAATAAATAGTGCAGCGCCAAATCAGAAAATTTTAGGATTTCCGGCTTTAAAAGGTGACTTTTTAAAGGATGAAATTCGTATTTTTGCAAGAAAAGATAACTGGAATTTAATTTCTGACTATCATTTTGGAGGCTATGGCAAGATAAATTTAGATTTAATCGAATTTATTAATGCTTTTTTTGAAGAGAATAAAGTACCCTTAGATCCAATTTATACAGGAAAGATGGTTTTTGGCGTTATAGATTTAATCGGCAAAAAATATTTTCCTGCGTATTCAAAAATTTTACTCATTCATACCGGCGGATTACAGGGAATTGAAGGAATGAACATAAAATTGATGCAGAAAAAATTACCAATACTCAAAACCAATGATTAAAAAAATTGTATTACTTGTCGTAATATTAGCTTTAGCAAGTTGCTCCTCAAGTAAGCCTGCTATAGCGACGACTAAAAAAGCGGCAGCAGTTCAGGCCAGAACAGCTTCGACAAAAAGGAGTAATCCTGTTAAACCCATCGGAAAAAATTACCCTTCTACAAATAATACAACTGAGGTTATTCAGTCTACTTCAAAAACAGTTGTTACCAGCGATTTAGTTAATAATTATATTTTGCAGTTTAAAGATATTGCAATGGGAAATATGCAGAAATATGGTATTCCTGCAAGTATTATTCTGGCTCAGGGAATTTTGGAATCGGGTGCAGGAAGAGGAGATTTGGCGGTTGAAGCCAATAATCATTTCGGAATAAAATGTCATAAAGACTGGCTCGGAGAAAGCGTACGTCATGACGATGATTCGGCTCAGGAGTGTTTTAGAAAATATCCCGAAGCTTCAGAATCTTATCGCGATCACGCTTTGTTTTTGGTTGGAAAAAACAGATATGCTTCTTTATTTACTTACGAAAAAGATGATTATAAAGCCTGGGCAAAAGGATTAAGAGCTTGTGGTTATGCTACAGATCCTAATTATCCGGATAAATTAATAAGTTATATCGAGCGTTATAATCTACATCAATACGATTGTCAGATTACAGGGAAAAATTATACGCCAATTAATAAAACAGCTCCAACAAAGAGTTCATCATCGGTAGCAACGTCTTATCCGAAGACAAATTCAAATTCAAACGATCCGAATTTGTATGAAGTTCAAAAAGGAGATACATTATATTCTATTTCAAAGAAATTCAATGTATTGGTTGATGATTTGAAACAGAAGAATAATTTAACTGATAATGCCATTTCAATTGGACAGAGATTGAAGGTGAAGTAATAATTGTGAGTTGTTAATTGTAAATTGTTAATGAAAAAGAAAATTACAATTGGAGTTTTTGCTTTTGCAATAGTCATTACAATTAGACTTTTTTGTGGGGTTTATCATCACGATGAATTTGCAGAAAAATATTTTTTTATAAAATACAGACCGGTCTGGAAATGGACTTTTTATTCACCAATAGGAATGTCGGACAGAAAAATAGAAGAGCTTTCAAAAGAAGAACAATTAGAACAAAAATATTTCAATGAGTTTATAACAGATAAAGGATTAAGTAGATAAATCTAAAATCTGAACTCAAAAATCTAAAATAAAGATGTTATATAAAAGAAGTAGTCAGCTTTTTGCTGAAGCAGAAAAAGTAATTCCGGGAGGCGTAAATTCACCAGTTAGAGCATTTAAAGCAGTTGGTGGAACGCCAATTTTTGTAAAAAGTGCCAAAGGTGCTTATTTATTTGATGAAGATGGGAATAAATTAATCGACTATATCAACTCTTGGGGACCAATGGTTTTAGGTCACGCTTATCAGCCGGTTGTTGATGCTGTGATTGAAAAAGCAAAATTGGGAACTTCATTTGGTATGCCAACAGAACTGGAAACTGAAATCGCTGCTTTGGCTGTTTCTATGGTTCCGAATATTGATAAAATCCGTTTTGTAAATTCAGGTACAGAAGCTTGTATGAGCGCGATTCGTTTGGCTCGCGGATTTACAAAGAGAGATAAAATTGTAAAATTTGCAGGTTGCTATCACGGACATTCTGATTCATTTTTGATTCAGGCAGGAAGTGGAGCCGTAACTTTTGGTTCACCAAACAGTCCTGGTGTTACAGAAGGAACAGCAAAAGATACTTTATTGGCAAAATACAATGACTTAGAGAATGTGAAAACTTTGGTTGAAGTTAATAAAAACGAAATTGCAGCAATTATTATTGAACCAGTTGCAGGAAACATGGGCTGTATTCCGCCTCATGAAGGATTTTTGCAAGGTTTAAGAGATTTGTGTACAGCAAACGGTATTTTATTAATCTTTGATGAGGTTATGACAGGTTTCCGTTTGGCTCGTGGTGGAGTTCAGGAATTATTTAATGTGGATGCAGATATTGTAACTTTCGGAAAAGTAATTGGAGGAGGACTTCCGGTTGGTGCTTTTGCAGCGCGTGAAGAAATTATGAATTATTTGGCACCTCTTGGGCCTGTTTATCAGGCTGGGACATTGTCTGGAAATCCGTTAGCAATGGCTGCGGGATTGGCAATGTTGCAATCTTTAGATAATGACAGAGCAATTTTTACCCGCTTAGAAGAAAAAACAGCTTATTTAGAAGCTGGAATAGACAGGGTTTTAAAAGCAAATAATGTTGTTTTTACCATCAATAGAGTAGGTTCTATGATTTCGGTGCATTTTGATGCAAATCCTGTTACCGATTTTCAAACGGCAGCAAAAGGAGATAACGAAACGTTTAAGAAGTTTTTCCACGGATTGCTTCAGGAAGGTGTTTATATTGCACCTTCAGCTTATGAAACCTGGTTTATTACAGATGCATTGACGTATGAAGATTTAGATTTCACAATTAATGCGATTGATAAAGTTTCAAAAACATTTTAAATAAAAAAAGGAGGCGCTAAGCCTCCTTTTTTATTGGTATTATTTGTTTTCTTTTCTGTATTCTTTCATTTTTTCTTTTGCTTTGTCTTTGTTCTCTTCCTGAATTTTTTTCCATTTTGTGTATTGGTCAGCATTCAGAATTGATTTCATTTTAGCATCATTGGCATCTCTTTCAGCCATTACTTCTTTTTTAAAGGCCTCTTTTTCGGCTGCGGTTGGTTTTACTCCACTGTCTTTTTTGTCTTTACGTGCTTCTTTAAATTTTTCTGCTTTAGCACTTCTGTCAGCCAAAAGTTGTTTAACCTGTGCTTGTTGGTTGGCATCTAAATTTAACTCAGTTGTTAATTTTTTCAGATGTTTTTCGTTACGTTGCTCCGGAGTTAATCTTTCTTTTTGATCTCCAGTTGGTTTTTGAGTGGCGTCTTGTGCAAAATTTGCTACTCCAATGAATAACAAAACTGCCATAAATAATTTTTTCATGATTTACTTCTTTTTTTAAGGTTATAGCTTTTAGACTGGGTAAGCTGAAATAAGTTTAATCTGATTTTTAAAATTATATTTTATTTAACATATTGATAAACAATGTCTTTAGTTGAGAATAGACCAATAGTTGATTTTTAATCTGATATTCTTTCTCTAAGATTATTATAACGCGAAATAAAATACTGTAAGTATTTTATTTTAGATATTTTTTTTTAATTTTAAAGAAAGATTGTTTTTTGTCAAAATCAAGAGACCATTTTTTCGATTTCCCCATACGCAGTAATAAATTTTCCAAAAACAATTTAATACAATATTCTATGGCAGATCTTTCCCAATCTCATCGTATTCTTTTTTTAAACACTTTAGCATTTGCAATTTGTTTCGCCTGTTGGACTCTTAACGGAGTACTGGTTACTTTCCTTGTTGATAAAGGAATTTTTAACTGGAGTGTAGTACAAATTGGCTGGCTTTTAGGAATTCCAGTCCTTACGGGATCTATTATGCGATTGCCAATGGGAATCCTGACTGATAAATTTGGTGGTAAAATTGTGCATTCAGCGTTATTAATTCTGGCTTCGATTCCTTTATTTTTATTGCCCTTTGCGACTTCTTTTACGATGTTTGCCATTTTAAGTTTTTTGTTCGGAATGGTAGGAACGAGTTTTGCTGTGGGCGTAGCTTCGACTTCTGTCTGGTATCCTAAAGAATGGCAGGGAAGAGCATTAGGAATTTTCGGAATGGGAACGGCAGGAGCTTCTATAACGCCTTTTTTGGCACCATCTCTCTTAAGTAAATTTTCAGAAAGTGATCCTGTTAACGGTTGGAAATGGATTCCTGTTATTTATGGTTCAGCTTTATTATTTGTTGGTATCATATTTATAATTTTTGCAAAGAATAAGAAAGTCGATGCTCAGTCCAAAACGGTAAAACAGCTATTGCAACCTTTAAAAAGTGTTCGTGTCTGGCGTTTTGGAACGTATTATTTTCTGGTATTTGGTTCATTTGTGACTTTTTCGCAATGGTTACTTCCTAATTTTATGAATGTTTACCACACTTCATTAATTCTGGGCGGAATTTTCACTTCGTGTTTCAGTTTGCCTGCTGGTGTTGTTCGTGCCTTTGGAGGGTTTCTATCGGATAAATTTGGGGCAAGAAAGGTTATGTATTGGGTTTTAAGTTCTTCGGTTGTTTTAAGCTTTTTATTGTTATTTCCAAAAATGGATATTACCACATCGGGTAGCGGGCTTTTAGCCAGTAACGCAGGAACGGTTACGTCGGTTTCTCCGGAAAAGATTACAATTGATGATAAAGAATATAAAATCAGTAAAAAGGATGAAAGTCACGAGCATTCTAAATTCTTCCCTTCCAAAAAAACATGGCAGGAAGTTGTAGTTGCAGAAAACCAAAAAGTACAGAAAAAAGAACTGCTGGCAGAAGGAATCACACAAATTCATTTTGAGGCCAATATGTGGATTTATTTGGTATTGGTTATTTTAATTGGGATTTCATGGGGAATTGGCTCCGCTGCGGTGTTTAAACATATTCCGGATTATTTTCCAAATGAAGTAGGTGTTATTGGTGGAATGGTTGGTTTACTCGGAGGTTTGGGAGGCTTTTTTGGCCCTATTATTTTTGGATATTTACTAACACTTACCGGATTCTGGACAAGTTCATGGTTATTTATTCTGGCTTTATCATTAACTTGTTTAATATGGATGCATCGTGTTATTGTAAAAATGACAAAAGAAAAATTGCCGGAAATGGCTAAAGATATCGATCGAAAGTAAAGGCATATTAAGAAAAAATAGTTGAGTAGAAAGCTTATAGTTTCTTGTCTGAGTGTCGATTTTAATGTAATTTGGTTAATGTCAAAATTGCATACAAATTAGAGACAAATTAAAATTTAAAAACAGATACATTATGAGCCTTAATTCTATTTCAGAAAACAATAAAATTGCTTTTTTTTCTACGCAACCTTATGATAAATCATTCTTTAATAAATACAATGCAGATTTTGGTTTTGAATTGGATTTCTTCGAAACGCAACTTAATCCGCAAACTGTAATTTTAATTGAAAATGCTTCGATAGTTTGTGTCTTCGTAAATGATATTGTGAATGAAACAGTAATTGAGCAATTAGCAGAAAGAAACGTGAAGATTATTGCTTTGCGTTGTGCAGGCTTCAATAATGTTGATTTAGAAGCAGCAAAGAAATATAATATTAAAGTATGTCGCGTTCCGGCTTATTCACCAGAGGCAGTTGCAGAACATGCAATGGCAATGATTTTAACCTTAAACCGAAAAACACATAAAGCATATAACAGAGTTCGCGAGCAGAATTTTTCATTAAATGGATTATTAGGTTTTGATTTATTCGGAAAAACTATCGGAATTATTGGAACAGGAAATATAGGGAAAGCGTTCGCTAAAATTGCTTCAGGTTTTGGATGTAAGGTCCTAGCTTATGATATTGTTGAGAATGAAGAAATGGTAAAAGATGGAGTTTCATTTGTAGGCTTAGAAGAAATTTTCAAATCGAGTGATATTATTTCGCTTCATTGTCCATTAAACGAACAGACGAAACATGTAGTTAATAAAACATCGCTTTCTTTTATGAAAGACAATGTGATGATTATCAATACAAGTCGCGGCGGATTAATCGAAACATCATCAGTTATTGAAGGTTTGAAGGAAGGTAAAATTGGTTATTTAGGAATCGATGTTTACGAACAGGAAGAAAAACTGTTTTTTAGAGATCTTTCTGCAGATATTATTCAGGATGATGCCATTCAGCGTTTAATGAGTTTTCCGAATGTTTTGGTAACAGCACATCAGGCCTTTTTTACCAATGAAGCTTTAACGCAGATTGCTTTGGTTACTTTTAATAATATCAAATCATTACTAGATAACAACGATATTGAAAACAAGGCAGCGTTGTTGGTTTAAAATGCCTTATTTACAAAACTGTCAGTTTTAGACTTAAAGAAGAATTTAAAATATAAGATTATGAAAAATAAAATTTTAATACTAATTGGAGTTTTGGCTTTGTATTCCTGTCAAAATAAGAATGAGAAAAAAAATATCATTAAAACTATTGTTCAGGATACATTATCCAAAACTCTTGGAGGAACAGCAAATTTAAGTGAAGCTCCGCCCAGAGACGACAAAGCAGTGGAGCTAATTCGTAAACAATTAAATGTTTTGCTGAAAAAAGATCTTCCGGCATTGACAAAAGATGAACGCTTATTTTACTACGAAGAATTTGATTTAAACAATGACAAGAAAAACGAATACTTTGTTGGTTTCTCTAATTCCTATTTCTGCGGAAGCGGAGGCTGTTCAGGTTATATTTTAAATAATGACGGAAGTGTGATTAATCATTTTACAGTAACCGATTTTCCAATTTATGTAACAACTACTTCAACCGAAAATTTTTATGATTTGCTATTTGAAAGCGGTGGTAAATTGCATTATCTAAAAATGAAGAATGGAAAATATCCCTCAAATCCTTCTGTGCAGGAAGTTTATAAAGAAACAATTCCAAAAGAAAGTACAAAGGTTTTGAATATTTTGGATAAAAAATATGAGAAGTATTCATTTTAGAGAATAACTTCATAAACAATAAACCTGACGGTTCCCAAGTTTTGGGGTAAAACTTGTCAGGTTTTTGTTTGAAATAAATGCAGTTTTGCTTTGTTTAATTATAATTCTTTATTTGAACTGGACTGAAGTCCAGCTCTACAATATGTATCGAGCTAAAGCTCTCTTCTAGTTCCGAAGGAACAAACCATATTGTAGAGCTGGACTTCAGTCCAGTTTAGAATAATTAAAATTGAATCTATTTCTATTCCCAACAAAAAACCGATAAGCTAAAACTTTTTTCTAGTTCCGAAGAAACAAACCATATTGTAGGGCTGGACTTCAGTCCAGTCTGGTTGTGGGGTTCCGGTTAGATTAGTCGTTGATTAGATTGAACATATAAAATGTAAATAAAAAAACCCGACAGGTTTTTAAAACCTGTCGGGTTTGAAATATTATAGGTCCAATTGGAATTTGGAATTTTAGGATTGAAATTTACTCAGCTAGTTCCACAAATTTAAATTCACCATCTACAACAACTTTTGTCAAACCATGTTTAGATAAATTCTTCATAGATGCATCCCATTTTTTACCGCTTAAATTAGCCGTAATTTTTAATTGCGTTAGATCCATTCTGTTTTCGTTTCCTTTCAATAAATCAACGATAAATTTCTCTTCATCAGAAAGTTCAACTGTTTGTTTTTTCTCAGGACGCATTTGTGGGAACAATAAAACTTCCTGAATAGAAGCATTATTTGTTAAATACATAATCAAACGATCCATTCCAATTCCCATTCCAGAAGTTGGGGGCATACCGTACTCAAGAGCTCTTAAGAAATCCTCGTCGATAATTCCGTTTGCTTCATCATCACCTTTTGCGGCCAAACGCATTTGATCTTCAAAACGTTCTCTTTGATCAATCGGGTCGTTTAATTCAGAATAAGCATTTGCGATTTCTTTACCGCAAACCATTAATTCAAAGCGTTCCGTCAAGTCTGGATTATCGCGGTGCTCTTTACAAAGCGGAGACATTTCTTTTGGATAATCAGTAATAAAAGTTGGCTGAATATAATTTCCTTCGCATTTTGCTCCAAAAATTTCATCAATCAATTTTCCTTTACCCATTGTGTTGTCAACCTCAATTCCCATTCCACGAGCAGCTTCAAACAATTCCTGTTCTGTTTTTCCAGAAATATCAAAACCAGTAAAATGTTTGATAGAATCTGTCATTGTCACACGAGCATAAGGCGCTTTAAAATTGATTTTGTGTTCACCAAAAGTAACTTCACTAGTTCCATTTACAGCAATTGCACAATGCTCAAGTAAACCTTCAGCAAATTCCATCATCCAGTTGTAGTCTTTGTAAGCTACATATATTTCCATTGCAGTAAACTCAGGATTATGCGTTCTGTCCATACCTTCGTTACGGAAGTTTCTGGAAAACTCATAAACACCTTCAAATCCACCAACAATTAATCTTTTCAAATACAATTCGTTCGCAATACGCATGTAAAGCGGAATGTCAAGCGAATTATGATGCGTAATAAAAGGTCTCGCCGAAGCACCACCAGGAATTGACTGTAAAACCGGAGTATCTACTTCTAAATATCCTGCATCGTTAAAATAACCACGCATTGCAGTAAATAACTTGGTACGTTTAATAAAAGTTTCTTTAACCTGTGGGTTTACAGTTAAATCTACATAACGCATTCTGTAGCGTAATTCAGCATCTTTAAAAGCATCATGTACATTTCCGTCTGTATCTACTCTAGGTAGAGGAAGTGGGCGTAATGTTTTACTTAAGAAAGTAAGGCCGCTAACGCGAACACATTGTGCACCAACTTGTGTTGTAAACAATTCACCTTCAACACCAATAAAATCACCTAAATCGGTTAATTTTTTAAATACTTGATTGTACAAAGTTTTATCGTCACCTTCACACAAAACATCGCGATTCACGTACAATTGAATACGTCCTTCGCTATCTTGCAACTCAGCAAAACAAGCTTTACCTTGATCACGAACACTCATCAAACGTCCAGCAACGATCACCTTCTTACCCTCTTCAAACGTTTCCTTTATCTGCTTCGAAGTATGATTTACAGGAAAAAGATTAGCCGGATAAGGATTGATTCCTAAGTTGCGTAAGTTTTGAAGTTTTTCTCTTCTAATGATTTCTTGTTCTGATAATGCCATTTTGTGCTATTTTTTTACGTGTGCAAAGATAGTTTTTAAGTCGCAAAGTTGCAAAGTCATAAAGTCTAAAGTTTTAGAAAAGAGTAATGTTTTTTATTAGGAGCACAAAAAGAGTTTTTTCAGGAACGTTTTGTCCCGCTATCCGCTTTATCTTTTCCTTGCTAAAGAAGCAAGAAAAAGGATACCGCTTCTATCGGGGCTAGTTTAGAAGTTTTGTTTTTTATAAGAAGTTTGGGTTGGAGTGTTTTTATGATTTTTAAATAAATAGATTCTGTAAGAAATCAACTAAGAATCTTAGTATCTTAGCCACTCAAAACCTTAGTATCTTTAAAATAAATGAAATATTTATCCGCCTTTCTATTCCTAATTTCTTTTGCAAGTTGTCAGATTACAGAAACAATTATTATCAATCCAGACGGAAGCGGCGATATAGAAGTTGTTCAGCTTAGAGATGAAAACAGTTATATGCAAATTGCGGGTGAAGAATATTCTAAAGAGAATGTATTTCAGGATACTACTTATATTTTTAAAGAATACATTAATAAATACAATGAGACATTTTTAAAATATACGCCCGAAGAGCGACAACTATTTCAAAAATATGCCAATGTAAAAGTGCAACTCAAAAAAAGCTCTTTCGAAAAAGAATACAAAAATGTATTTTCACTACACTTTGATAAAGTTTCCGAAATTCCCGATTTATACAAAACCGAAAATTATGCCTCAGACATTCAGCATAATTATGCTTTAACAGCAGAAAATCATTATTACCGAATTGGATATTCTTTAAAAGAGAAAGTTTTTAAACGTACAGTATCCATTATAAATACTGAAGAATTAGAAAAAGCTAAAGTTGAGTGTGGAAAATTTGAAGCGAAATTCGGTTCGATGCCTTTAATACAATCCTATGTTTTAAAATATCATTTTCCACAAAAAATAAAATCATTTTCAAACGAAAAGGCAATTGTCAGTTCGGATAAAAAATCGTTAACGATAGAATTTCAGCTTTCCGCTTTCTTGCGAAATCCTGAAAGTACAAATCTTGAAGTGATTTTAGAATAATCCATTAATATAAATATTTAAAGAAAAGAATGAAGAAAATTTTAGTTTGTTTAGTTGTTGTTTTGACGGTTTCCAGCTGTGTTATGAAAGAGAAAATGGTGATAAATGAAGATGGTTCCGGAAGTTTTGCATACGGATTTGATTTGGGCGGAATATTTAAAATGGGTTTAAAAAGTATTGACTCGGTAAAAAAACAACAGCCAATAGATACTGTTTTTACTTTTAAAGAAGTCTTTGCAAAGCTAAAAGATAGTATTGCCAAATTACCGGAGGCAGACAGAGAAAAGATAAAAATGCTTGAGAATTTTAAAGTAATTGTTAAAGCAAACGAGGAAGAAAAACAGCTAAAAATGGACATGGAATATAATTTCCCGTCAATAGATAGTCTTAAAAACATGATTTCACCTTTAGAAGGTCTTGAAGCAATGCCAAAACTTGGACCGGGTAAACAATTAGGTGCGCTAAATGCTGTTCCTGAAGAAGAGAAGAAAAAAACAAGATTTTCTTATAGCTATGACGGAAAGGTTTTTGAGAAAAAAATTCTGATTCCTGAAGAGAATAAGAAAGGAAATAAAGAGAAAAAGAAAAAAGAAAAAAATCCCGATAATGATTTTTCAAAGAAAATGGATGAGATTTTTAAGGAATGTAAATATTCAATAGAATATCATTTTCCGAAAAAAATAAAGTCAGTTTCATTGAAAAACGCTGTCATTGCAAAAGACAGAAAAAGTTTTACTATGGAAATTCCAATGCAGGATTTTCCCGATGACGAAGAAAAATTGGGATTCAAAGTGTTATTTGAAAATTAATAGCAGACTATAAAATCGAGAATAAAACAATTAGAAATAGAGTTCGTATATTTGATAAAAAATTACACGACGATGAAATTATATAAACTCCTGATTTTTTCTTTCTTATTGGCAACATTAACAAGTTGCACTTTTACCGAAAATATTTATGTTAACGATAATGGTTCAGGTAAATTCTCTGTAGATATGGATGGTTCTGCTTTGATGGAAATGGCAGGAGACCAGATTGGAAGTCAAATGGGAGCCGATGCAAAAAAAGACATCGATTCTACTTTTACATTCAAACAATTATTTGAAGAGAAAAAAGATAGTATTGCAAAGCTTTCGCCGGAAACCCAAAAAGAGCTTAAAAAACTGGAGAACTACGTAGTGGCTACAAAAATGAGTTCGACTAAGAAACAATTCTTAATGACTGTGTCAACAGATTTTAAAAATGTAAACGAGCTTCAGGATATTCTGCAAACAATGGGGACACTTCAGAAACTGGAAGGTGCCGGAAGTGCAAACCCAATGGGAAGTAGTTTTGGAGATAATAGCAGTAAATTAAGTTATACCTACGACGGAAAGAAATTTACCAGAAAAGCAATAATTGATGAACAAAAACGAGCGGCTAAAGCTAAAGATTCTGCTGCTGATATGTCTAAAATGATTTTTGCTTCATCGAATTATATTTTAAAATATCACTTTCCAAAAAAGATAAAGAAAGTCTCTAATCCGAATGCACTGTTTAGTGACGATCGAAAATCAATTACAATTCAATACACTTTTACGGATTATATGGAGAATCCTGACAAACTTAACTTTGATGTTGAGTTTGAAAAATAATTAAAATGAATAAAAAAATCCAACTTCAGGATCTGGGCAACAGAGATTACAAATCGACCTGGGAATATCAGGAAGAACTTTTTAAAGCTATTGTCGATTTAAAAATAAAAAACAGAAGAGAAGAATTAGATCTGCCAACTCCAAATTATTTATTGTTTGTAGAGCATCCGCATGTTTATACCTTAGGAAAAAGCGGTGATTTTGAAAATCTATTATTAAACGAAAAACAACTCGAAGCCAAAGGAGCGACTTTTTATAAAATAAACCGTGGTGGCGACATTACATATCATGGTCCTGGACAAATTGTTGGCTATCCGATTCTTGATCTGGAAAATTTCTTTACCGATATTCATAAATATTTGCGTTTTCTAGAAGAATCAATCATTCTAACTTTGGCAGAATACGGGCTGGAATCGGGCAGAAGTGATGGGGAAACCGGAGTCTGGTTAGGAGTTGGAACGCCATTTGCACGTAAAATATGCGCAATGGGTGTTCGTGCATCACGCTGGGTAACCATGCACGGATTTGCATTAAATGTAAATGCAGATTTAGGTTATTTTGATAATATTATTCCGTGTGGAATTCGCGGAAAAGGTGTTACCTCTTTAAACGTTGAACTTGGCGTTGAGGAAGTAGATGAAGAAGAAGTTAAATCTAAAATCATTAAACATTTAGCAGACTTGTTTGAGGCAGAATTTGTTTAAAGATTTTCTCCTATAAAAAACCGTTTCAGATATTTTTTGAAACGGTTTTTTTATTTTCATTCCTATAGAATTTAACAGACGATAAATTATAATAGTAATGTAATTTTCTCATCTATTTATGCTAAATTTGAGTAGAAGCTTTTTTGTAAAGTTCCAATTAATCTAAATCTATCGGCTTATGAGAAAAATTTACTTTGTTTGTTTCCTTTTCGTGCTAAATGGTCTTTTTGCTCAAAAGAAAGATAAATTATATCCTGTTACCGCATATGAGAAAGTATGGCAGGAAAAAAATAGCGATGCCAGATTAAAATTGATTAAATCGATTTGGTTAGACGATAGTACTTTTGAAGATCCTTCGGCTTCTATAAAAGGAATTATTCCCTTTAACAATGTTATAAATGAGTTTTACAAAAAGAATCCGGATGCTGTATTAACATCAGGAGCTAAAATTGTAAAAGATAATTATGTAACCTGGGAATGGAAAATTCTGGATTCAAAAAATAAGTTAATAATGGCTGGCAGGGACTTTGCCCGATTAAACGGAAAAGGGCAAGTTAGTAAGATTATTAGTTTTTGGGATACTACTGCAACATTATCAGAGGCTGATACTCTTAAAAATCTGGAAACAGAGAATCTTAGTGTGGTTGCAAAGTATTATGAATGTCTATTTAAAACAAGAGATTTTAATACGATGGCAACTTTAATTGAAGATGGTGCCGTTTATAATCAGGCTATTGGTTTGCCTTATGGCGGAACATATGTTGGTTTTAGTGAATGGACTAAAATGTTTACAAAATCAGGTGAGTTTTTTGATTTGCAAATAGAAAAAGAACCGACCTATTTTAGTGATGCTTCCAAAAATGAAGTAATTATTTATTTCACCATAAGCTGTAAAGCTAAGAAGTCCGGAAAAACAATGTCCGTACCCATATCAGAGCATTTTGATTTGAAGAATGGAAAAATTACTGCCGTTAGACCATTTTATTTTGATACTAAACAGTTTGCTGAATTTTTGAAAAGTAAAAAGTAAAAAGTAAAAAGCGAATAAAAAAACGACCTGATTTTATCAGGTCGTTTTTTTATTCGAAGAAATCTAAAGTGAGTTGTTCCGGTAAAAGCCTGAAACTCATTCTGTGATATTTTGTTGGTCCGAACTCTTTTATCGCTTCCCGATGTTCTTTTGTTGGGTAACCTTTATTTTGTTTCCAGTTGTACATTGGGAACTCTTCATGAATCTGATCCATGTATTCATCCCGATAGGTTTTAGCCAAAACAGAAGCCGCAGCAATACTCAAATATTTGGCATCTCCTTTTATAATACTTTGATTTGGAATCGATTTTAGAAGCTCAATTTCAGTTGCTGAGAATTGTTTGCCAAAAGTATTTTTAAGACCGAGTTTAGCATTCAAAGCACGGTTTCCATCTACTATAATATATTCAGGAGTATGTTTTAATTTCAGAATACATTCCTGCATTCCTTTCATCGATGCATTAAGAATGTTTATTTCATCGATTTCTTCAGGAAATAAATGGGTAACGGCAAAGCATAATGCCTCTTTCTCCAGAATGGGTTTTAAAAGCGCTCTTGTTTTTTCGGATAGCTGTTTACTATCGTTTAAAGTTTGATTCTCAAAATCGGCTGGCAGAATTATAGCTGCAGCAGTAACTGGTCCGGCGAGGCACCCTCTTCCGGCTTCATCTGTTCCGGTTTCCAAAACAAATCCTGAGTAATTCTTTTCGAGCATTTTTTAAGTTTTAAAAGACAAATATTACGTTTTTTTTTTCAAAAAAGCATTAGTTAAGATCTAATGCAGGAAAGATAGGTATTTTGATTTTTTAATATTGATTTCTAAAAGTGAAAAATACTGCAAAATTGGTGATAATCTAAAATGATTTTTAGTTTGTAAACTATCGTAAATACTGAGAAACTGTTTAGGTTTTTATGAATTTTTTTGCAGAATAATTAATTACGAATTTTTAAAAATTGAATAAAAAAGGGTGAAATTAAGAGAATGTAAAACTTAGAAGAATTGAATTACAATTTATTACAGTTAAATGATGATTTTTAATTTTAAAAATGGTCAAATAAAACATTCGCAGTCGAAATTGTTTTATTTGACTGTTGTTTTTATAAGATAATAGCTCTTTTTAATTTATTTTTCGCTTCAATTTTTTAAGGTTATTCTTCTTTTAAATGTTAATTAAATGTTAAAAGATGCGTTAACAAAATAGCAGTATTTTATGCTTAAAATTTCATATAGTGCTAATTTAGTGCTAATTAAATGTGCTTGTATAAACATATGTTAAAATAATATTAAAAAAAGGTTAGATTGTATTAAGAAATTGCATTGTTGTTTTAAGAAAATATTATGATGTTTGCCGCATACTAATTCAAAATTTATAAAATGAAACTAAAGTTTAATGGATTCTTAGTGCTACTACTAGTACTTATGGCGCATCTTACTTTTGCGCAAGAAAGAGCTGTTTCAGGAATTGTTTCCGATAATGCAGGAATGCCCCTACCAGGTGTGAGTGTGTTAGTTAAAGGAACAAAAGGTGGAACGCAAACCGATTTTGATGGAAAATATTCTATCAAAGCATCACCAAGCCAAATCTTGGTATTTACTTACATTGGGATGAGAACCCAGGAAGTGGCAGCAAGCTCAACTTCAGTAAATGTAAAATTAATTAGTTCATCAGTTGAACTGGAAGGTGTAGTAGTAACCGCATTAGGGATTAAAAGAGAGAAAAAATCTTTAGGTTATGCTTCACAAGAGATTAAAGGTGCTGATTTGAATTCAGGACTTTCTAGTGGAAACTTTCTTAATGAGCTTTCTGGAAAAGCTGCTGGTGTAAATATTAGAAAAAACACCAACTTTGGAGGTTCTACAAACGTGGTTTCCAGAGGTGTTAAAAACTTAACAGGAGATAATCAAATGCTTATTGTTATTGATGGTATGCCTATCAATAATGCCAATACGAATTCAAGTGCAGGAAAACAAACTGAAGGAGCACGTAACACATACGATTATGGTAATGCTGCTATGGATATTAATCCGGACGATATTGAAACATTAAACGTTCTTAAAGGTGCTGCAGCTGCGGCATTGTACGGATGGCAGGCTGGAAATGGTGTAATCATGATTACAACAAAAAAAGGAAAAGCTAAAAAAGGAATGGGAATTACTATTTCTAGTGATTTTTCTGTAGGTACTGTAGATAAAAAAACATTCCCTGTTTATCAAAACAAATACGGTCAGGGTTATGGACCGACTTACGATGCTAATGGTAATCCTAAAGGTATTCCGGTTGGACCAACTGGTGCTTTCTTTACTATTGACAGTAACGGAAACCAAGTTGCAACAACAACAGATGATGCTTCTTATGGTGTAGCTTTTGATCCAAGTCTTTCTGTTTATCAATGGGATGCATATTCTTTATATTCTCCAAACTACGGTAAAAAAACAGAATGGAAAGCTGCTAAAAATGGTCCTGTTACCTTTTTTCAAGCTGCAACTACATTCAATAACGCTGTCTCTATAGAGGACGGTAATGACAAAACTAATTTTGTTTTGAACTACAATAACTATAAAGAAAATGGTATTTTACCAAATAGTGAATTGAAGAAAAATAATGTTAGTATAAAAATCAATCATAAGTTTACAGATAAATTATCTGCTAATGTATTTGCAAATTATATGACTCAAAATACTGTTGGTAGAAATACAACAGGATATGGTGGAGATAATATCATGGGATCATTCCGTCAATGGTGGGCAACGAATGTTGATATTCAGGCTCAAAAAGATGTTTATGAAAAATCTGGAGGACAAAATATTTCATGGAATATGGCAGATCCTGCAAACGGAAATACTAGTCCTAAGTATGCTGATAATCCTTATTTTACAAGATATAAAAATTATCAGTCTGACGAGAGAAATCGTTTTATCGGTTATGTTCAGTTAGATTATAAAATTGCAAACTGGTTATCTGCAACTGGAAAAGTAAGTACAGACAGTTATTCTGAATTGCGTGAAGAAAGAAAAGCGGTAGGTTCTTTACCTGCTACTTTTGGAATAAACAGATTAGCAGTAGGTTCAGGATACCAAAAATACAGTGGTATGTTTTCTGAGCAAAACTATCAGCTTAATTTGAACTTTAACCAAAAATTAACGGAAGATATTTCGTTAAACGGTTTAGCAGGTCTTAATGCTTTAAGAACAAGACGTACTTCCACGCTTGGTTCTACAGATGGAGGACTTATCATTCCTGGAATTTATTCATTATCAAACTCTTTAAATCCTGCTCCATATTCAATAGAAGCTGAAGATAATTCAGGAGTAAACAGTGCATATGCATCTGCTTCTTTAGGTTACAGAGACTTTTTATACTTAGATGGTACAGTACGTAATGATGCATTTTCTACTTTACCAAAAGGAAGTAATTCAGTAAATACATTCTCTACATCTGCTAGTTACGTTTTCACTAAACTTGTAAACAAAGAATGGTTGACTTTTGGAAAATTAAGAGCAAGTTATGCTGAAAACCCACAAGGAAATATCGACTTGTATGCATTACAAAGTGTTTTTAGTAAATTCAATAACTTCGGATCAAATCCATTGTATTCAAGACCTGACATTAGTGCTAATCCTGATTTACATACTGTAAAAACCAAATCTCAGGAGATTGGTTTAGAAATGCAATTCTTTGATAGAAGATTAGGCTTTGAGACAAGTATTTACAAAAGTTTAAGTTCTGACCAAATCTTCCCTGTAGATTATTCTACTTCATCAGGATATTCTTCAAGATATGCAAATGCTGGTTCTGTTGAGAACAGAGGTATTGAGGTTCAATTTAATGCTACTCCGGTAAGAACAAAAGACTTCCAATGGGATATTTTTGTAAACTGGTCTAAAAACGAGAACACTGTTGAAGCTTTATCTCCGGGAATTGAGACATTAACTTTAGGAACATTCCAGGGTGGTGTAAGTATTATTGCAAAACCAGGTCATGCTTATGGTGATATCATTGGTAAAGATTATGTGTATGCAGCAGACGGACAAAAAGTTACTAAAGGAGGAACTTATTTAATGACTGAATCAGTTACTAACGTAATTGGAAATGTTACTCCGGATTGGATTGGAGGAGTACGTAACAAACTTACCTACAAACAAGTTTCTCTAGGATTCTTAATTGATATGCAAAAAGGTGGTGATATCTTTTCTTTAGATCAATACTACGGACAAAACTCAGGTTTATATGAGTCTACAGCCGGAGTTAACGAGTTAGGAAACCCAGTTAGAAATACATTAGCTAACGGTGGTGGAGTTATTCTTCCGGGAGTAAATCAAGACGGTACACCAAATACAACAAGAACACCATCTCCAGAAGTAGCGGGAGGTATCTACGGATATACTAAAAACCCACAAAAAGCATTCGTTTACGATGCAAGTTATATTAAATTAAGAGAAGTATCTCTTGCTTATAGCTTCCCTTCAACATTGGTTTCTAAATTAAAATTGACAGATTTAAGACTTGCTTTAGTTGGATCTAACTTATGGATCATCCATAAAAACCTTCCAGATGCAGATCCGGAGAGCGGAATGAGTTCAGGTAACTTATCTGCAGGTTATTCAGGAGGATCACTACCTACAACAAGAAACATTGGTTGTAATCTAACATTAAAATTCTAAATCATGAAAAAAATACTTTTATTAATTTCTTTTATCGGTATTGCTACTTCATGTAGTACTGATATTACAGATATGAACGTTGATCCTAAAAGACCAACTTCAACCAAACCAGAATACATGTTTACTAATGCTGAAAAGAAATTAGTAGATCAGATGGCAAGTACAAGTGTTAACTTAAACGTTTTTAGGTTGTTTTCTCAGCAATGGGCAGAAACGACTTACCCTAATGAAAGTCAATACGATCTTACAGCCAGAAAAATTCCTGATAGTCATTTCCGTGTTTTATACAGAGACGTTTTAGCTGATTTTTATGATGCTAAAGGAATGATCAATGCTCAGGTTACTGAATCTGATGAAGCGGCTAACGTTAAACAAAACAAATTAGCTCTTATTGATGTTTTAGAAGCTTATACTTATAGTATTCTTGTAGATACTTTTGGAAATGTTCCTTACTCACAAGCAGGAGATATTGTAAAATATCCGTTACCAGTTTATGATGATGCGCAAACAATTTACAAAGATCTTATTAAAAGATTAATAGCAGACGTTGCGGTATTGAAAAAAAATGCAGCAAGTCCTAACTTTGGTGGTTCTGATATTATTTATGCAGGTGATGCAGCAAGTAATGGAAAGTGGGTAAAATTTGCAAATTCATTAATCGTAAGATTAGCAGTAAATCTTTCTGATGTAGATCAGGCGTATGCAGCTACTCAGGTTCAGGCAGCTATTGCTTCTGGAGTAATGACAGCTAATGCGGATAATACTAAATTAGTTTACTTGACAACTTCAGGAAATCAAAACCCTTTATATGCTGATTTAGTAGTTAGCAAGAGAGATGACTTTATTCCGGCTGAAACTTTTGTTGCTGCAATGGATGCTGTAGTACCAGGTGGTGACCCAAGGATGACGAAATATTTTGTTAATGCAACTAAACCGGCTCCGGTTATTCCTGCAGGAAGAACTTTTGTTGGAGGTACTTATGGTGAAGCTAACGTTTTTGCAACATATTCACATATCACTGCTACACTAAACAATCCGGCTTACCCTGCTACAATATTTGACTATTCTGAATTACAATTTTTATTAGCTGAAGCAGCTGAGAAAAACTTAATTCCAGGTGGTTCAGCTCAGGCTAAAGTTCATTACGATGCTGCGATTACGGCATCTATGACAGACTGGGGAGTTGCACCGGCAAGTATTACAACTTACTTAGCACAGCCTAAAGTAAGTTATACAAACCCATTAAGTGGAGCAACTTATAAAGAAAAAATTGGAATGCAGGCTTGGTTTGCTCTTTACAACAGAGGATTTGAGGCATGGACATCTTACAGAAGATTAGATTTCCCAATTTTGAAATCACCAACTACTGCTGTAAACAAAAACATCCTTACAGTTCCTGTTAGATATACATACCCAGGAGTTGAGCAGTCTGTTAACGGAACAAACTACAAAAAAGCTGCCAGCGATATTGGTGGAGATTTAATGAATACAAAATTATTCTGGGATAAGTTTTAATGTTGCCATAGAATAGTAAACAATAATTATTTTGAATTTTAGGACCCCGGTTGCAACTTATGTGATCGGGGTTCTTGCTTATAGTAGTATAGGTTGAGATTTTATATTATCTATTATGTTTTTTTATTTATACATATTTATCTTTTACCTTTGCTTCACTAAATTTTTCGAAATAATTTTATATAAAGCCATCAAATGAGAATATTCATTTTTCTATATCTATTAGTTGTACCTGCATTATTGTTTTCTCAAGAAAAAACTACTTCTAAAAAGAGTTTAGACATGAATTCAAAATATTCAAGTATAACCGATACAGTAAAAAAGAAAAAAGCAAAAATTGCAACAATAGATCAATATCAAATAATTACATTAGAACACGATACGACTTATGTTGATACCTCTTTAACAATAAAAAGTGCCTACAGACAAAACTATCTTCGAAAAGATAATTTTGGATTACTGTCATTTTCAAACATTGGACAAACTTATAATACATTACAATACAGTCTGACCAGTTTTTCTCCTTATCCGGAAATTGGTTTTTCAGGAAAACATTTTGATTACCTACAGGCAGAGGATATTAGATACTATTCGGCAGCGACTCCATTAACAGAGCTATTTTTTAATACCACTATAAATAAAGGACAAAACGTAGATTCTTTTATTACATTAAATACATCAAAAAATCTTAATTTTTCAATTGCTTACAGAGGTTTACGTTCAGAAGGGGACTATATAAATCAATTAGTAAGTGTCGGGAATTTTAGATTTACAACCAGTTATTTCACAACAAATAAACGATATGCCCTAAATGCTCACGTGACGTATCAGGATGTGACCAATGAAGAAAATGGAGGAATAACGACACCCTCAGATTTTGAAAGTGATAATAAGGACTATAAAAACAGGCAGCGTTTACAGGTTTATCTAACAGATGCACAATCCTTATTAAAGGGACAGCGATTATTTTTTGATCATGCATTTAGGATAAATCCAAATGAAGGAGCTAATAATTTGTATTTAACACACCAATTTAATTATGAGCACAAATATTTTGAATACAAACAACCAACATTACTTTCAAATGTTGGAACAACTTCTGTTCAGCGTTTTGGTACATCATATGTAACGGGTAATATTAATGATCAGACTCGTTTTGAGAAATTATATAACAAAGTTGGTTTGGCATACGAAAATGTACTTTTGGGGAAGTTTAATTTTTTTGTTGACGATTACAGATCCAATTTTGAATACGATAGAATTATTGTGAAAAAAGACGGAACAGTTATTCCTAATAATTTATACCTGCAGATTAATAATGTAGGGGGGCAATATGAATATCAGAAAAACAAATGGAATGGTCGTTTCTTATATACACGCTCCATTACAAATCAGTCACTTTCTGATTTGGATGCAAAGCTGAGATATGATTTAAATGAAAAAATTCAGTTTGATTTCAGATTTAGAAACATTAATAAACTTCCAAACAATAATTACAATTTGTACCAAAGTAGTTATGTAGAATACAATTGGTCGAATAATTTTAAGAATGAAAAAATCAATCAGTTAGGAGCGAACGTTTTTACACCTTGGTTAAATGCTGAAGTACAATATTCAGTACTAAAAGATCATTTATATTTTGCAGATGTTTCGACCCCGGCTCAGGCAGCGGCAAATGTTCAGATTATAAATCCGGCACAATACGGAAATGCAATTAATTATTTTTCTGTAAAAGCAAGCAGAGAGTTTAAGTTCGGAAAATTTGCATTAGACAACACACTTTTATATCAAAAAGTAGATCAGTCTGATTTAATTTTAAATGTGCCTGATTTTGTAACGAGAAATACGTTGTATTACTCAACCCACTTTTTCAAGAAAGCATTGTTTATGCAGACTGGTATTACATTTAATTATTTTACCGAGTACTATGGAAACAGTTATAACCCGGTGGTTGGAGAGTTTTTTGTTCAGAATACAAAAGAAATTGGAAACTATGCCAATTTTGATTTTTTTGTAAATGCAAGAATTCGTCAAACCAGAATTTACTTAAAAGCAGAGCACTTTAATGCAGCTTTTTCACAAAGTAATTATTACTCAGCGCCTAATAATCCTTATCGTGATTTTGTTATCCGATTTGGTTTAGTTTGGAATTTCTTCCAATAAAAAGGCATTGATTTATATTTAAAACCAAATAATAAAATTTAAATAAAATGGACTTTTCAAAAAATATTTTAGAAACAATAGGGAATACGCCACTAGTAAAACTCAACAAAATTGTTGCTGAAATTGATGCATTAGTATTGGCAAAAGTCGAAACTTTTAATCCTGGAAATTCTGTAAAAGACAGAATGGCCGTTAAGATGATTGAAGACGCAGAGGCTGATGGAAGATTAAAACCTGGTGGAACTATTATTGAAGGAACTTCCGGAAATACCGGAATGGGATTGGCACTTGTTGCAATTGTAAAAGGATATAAACTAATCTGCGTTATTTCTGATAAGCAATCTAAAGAGAAAATGGATATTCTTCGTGCTGTTGGAGCCAAAGTTGTCGTTTGTCCGACAGATGTAGAGCCTACAGATCCACGTTCATACTACTCTGTTTCAAAGCGTTTAGCAGAAGAAACACCAAATTCATGGTATGTAAATCAATACGATAATATGTCAAATTCTTTGGCGCATTACGAGCAAACAGGACCAGAAATCTGGAAACAAACAGAAGGTAAAATAACTCATTTTGTGGTTGGAGTAGGAACTGGAGGAACTATTTCTGGTGTTGGAAAATATTTAAAAGAGAAAAATCCAAACATCAAAATTTGGGGAATTGACACTTATGGATCTATTTTTAAAAAATACCACGAAACTGGAATTTTTGATGAAAACGAGATCTATTCTTATATAACTGAAGGAATTGGGGAAGATATTCTACCTAAAAACGTTGATTTTTCTTTAATTGACGGTTTTACAAAAGTAACAGATAAAGATGCAGCGGTTTACACCAGAAAGATTGCACTTGAAGAAGCTATTTTTGTTGGAAATTCTGCCGGAGCTTGTATTAAAGGATTATTGCAGTTGAAAGAACATTTTAAGCCAGATGATGTGGTTGTGGTTCTTTTTCACGATTCAGGAAGCCGTTATGTAGGTAAGATGTTTAATGATGATTGGATGCGTGAGCGTGGATTTCTTGAAGAGAATGTTACCAAAGCAGAAGACGTTATTAAAGATCATATAGATAAAGAATTAATCGTTGTTCGTACAGAAGAACTGGTATCGCATGCTATTGAGCGTATGCGTAAATACAAAATTTCTCAAATTCCGGTTGTAGATATAAACGGATTTGTAGGTTCTGTTGATGAAACGGATTTATTCAGAAGTTATGTAGCAGATAAAAATGTTGCCGAAAAACCAATTAAAGATGTAATGGGAAAACCTTTTCCAATTGTAAAAATGGGAACTCCAATAGAAGAAGTTTCAAAACTTTTTACAAAAGAGAACGATGCCGTTTTAATTGATTTAGGAAATGGACATCATCATATTATTACTAAATACGATATAATCGGATCAATAAAATAGATCTTTAAAAATAGAATTAATCCATAAATCTGATTGAGTACCGCAATTAGGTTTATGGATATTTTTTTAAATATAAAAAATGAATTTTACCGCAATAGATTTTGAAACCGCAACAAGCTATCATCCGTGTTCAGTGGGAATTGTTACTGTACAAAACGGAATAATAGTTGACGAATTTGTAACTTTAATAAAACCACCAAACAATATATACAATCCGTATACTATTCAGGTACACGGTATTTATCCTCGGGATACCGTTAACGCAAAATCATTTACACAAGTATATCCGGAAATCGAAAAAAGATTAAAAAACAGAGTTGTCGTGGCTCATAATGAAAGTTTTGATCGTAATGTTTTAATGAAGTCAATGCTGCTTTACGGATTGAATTATGAAGATTTAAACATTGCCTCAAAATGGGAATGTACTGTTAAAATATACAAGGCAAAAGGCATTAAACCTACAAAACTAAGTGATTGTTGTCGTGAAATGAATATTCAGTTAAACCATCACGAGGCATTATCAGATGCTAGAGCATGCGCTAAATTATATTTACTTCAATAAAATTTATATTTGTAAGAATAATATTAAAATTTTAGTAATTTAGATTTTGTAATAAAACAAAATCTAATATGAGAGAAGACTTTCTTCATTATCTCTGGAAATTCAAAAAGTTTGATACTTTGAATTTAAAGACTGCACAAAATGAATTGATTACCATCATTAAAACAGGTGATTACTTAGAATTGGCAGGTCCGGATTTCTTCAACGCACAAATAAAAATTGGAGAGCAAAAATGGGCGGGAAATATCGAAATTCATTTGAAATCCTCCGATTGGTATTTGCATCACCACGAAAAAGATAACGCCTATGACAATGTAATTTTGCATGTTGTCTGGGAACATGACGCAGAGATATACAGAAAGAACAATTCTGAAATTCCGGTATTAATTTTGAAAGACTATGTTTCATCTGATATTATTGCAAATTATCAGTCCCTAATTAGTGCCAAATCCTGGATATTTTGTGAAAAAGAAATTGCTGATGTAGATAGTTTTGTCTTTAAAAACTGGCAGGAAAGACTATTTTTCGAGCGTTTAGAGCGTAAATCAAAATTTATTTATGACTTGCTCAAAGAAACAAACAATGATTGGGAAGCTGTTTTATTTTGTCTTTTAGCTAAAAATTTTGGACTTAATACAAATGGAGAATCTTTTTTTCAGATTGCAAAAGCTATTCCGTTTACTATTATTAGAAAAGAAAGTTTTGAAATTGAAAATCTTGAAGCTTTGCTTTTTGGAGCTTCCGGTTTATTAGATGCTGAAAAAGAAGATGTCTATTTTTCCGATTTAAAATTTAGATATTTTTATCTCTTGCATAAGTATCAATTAGAAAGGACTTATGTTAATCCGCTTCAGTTTTTTAAACACCGTCCGGATAATTTTCCCACCATTCGACTTTCGCAATTAGCAAATTTATATCATACTTATCAAAACTTATTTTCTAAGGTAGTTCTTTTAAAATCTGTCAAAAGTGTTTACGATTTACTTTCGGTTGCAACGAGTTTATATTGGCAAAATCATTATCAATTCGATAAAGAAAGCCCGAAGAAATTGAAGTCTTTATCAAAGCAATTTTTAGATCTCATTATTATAAATACAATAATCCCGTTACAATTTGCTTATTCAAATGTATTGGACGAATCAATTTCTGAAGATCTGGTCGCATTTATGAATGAAGTATCTGGGGAGAATAATGCAATAATTACAAAATTTGAGACCTTTGGTATTATGCCAAAAAATGCTTTTGAAACTCAGGCATTAATAGAACTAAAAAATGAATATTGTAATAAAAAAGCATGTTTAAACTGTGCAATAGGAATGGAGTTGATGAAAAATAATTAGAAAATTAGAAAATCAAATGAAGAGATAATTTGTATTTTTGTTTTCAAATAAAAAAATAAAAGCAAAAATGTCTGCAATTTTAAAACTTAAATTCTTTTTCGAAAAATACGGTTTTCATGTCTCTTCCAGATTGGCAGATAAGCTGGGAATGCGAGTAACAAGTGTTAGATTATTTTTTATTTATATTTCATTTGTTACCGTTGGTTTAGGATTTGGAGTATATCTTACTCTGGCATTTTGGATTCGCCTTAAAGATTTAATCAGGGCAAAAAGAAGTTCAGTTTTTGACTTGTAAATCGAATTTAAACATAAAAAAAAGGATCAGAAAATATTTTCTGATCCTTTTTTTTATGTTTCTATGTTTCGAAAAATTATTTTTCTGGATTGTTTAATTTACTGTTTTTCTTACCGTAAACAAAATAAATAATAATCCCTAAAGCCATCCAGATTACAAGTCTCGCCCAGCTTTCGTTTGGCAAAGCATACATTAAAGCAAGGCATATTAAAATACCGGCAACTGGTACAAAAGGAACCAAAGGAGTTCTAAAAGCTCTTGGTGCATCTGGCATTTTATGGCGCATAACCATAACTCCAATACATACTAACACGAAAGCCAATAATGTACCAATACTTACCATATGTCCTAAATCACTTACCGGCACAAGTCCTGCAAATAAACTTACGAATACAAGGAAGAAAAGGTTAGTTTTCCATGGAGTACGGAATTTTGCATGTACTTCACTGAAGAAAGGAGGTAATAAACCATCTTTACTCATAGTATAGAAAACACGGCTTTGCCCCATAAGCATTACCAATATTACAGAAGTGTAACCAGCTAAAATTGCAATTATTAAGCCAGTTTGTAAAAAGTCATATCCGGTAACAGCAAACGCAGTCGCAGCAGGTTTCGCATCTCCGGCAAATTTATAATAAGGCACAAGTCCCGTCATTACGTGAGAGAACAATACATACAATATAGTACAAATTACTAGTGAACCTAAAATACCAATTGGCATCCCTTTTTGAGGGTTTTTAGCCTCTTGTGCAGCAGTTGAAACAGCATCAAAACCAATAAAAGCAAAAAATACAGTACCAGCTCCGGCTGCAATTCCTGACCATCCAAATTTCCCAAAAACACCAGTGTTTTCTGGAATGTAAGGAACATAATTAGTTGGGTCTATAAATTTCCATCCTAACACAATAAAGATAATAACGACAGCTACTTTTAAAACAACTAAGAAATTGTTTAATGAAGCCGATTCTTTAGTTCCTTTAATTAATAATAAAGAAAGAAGAGAAACAATAAAGATTGCTGGTAAATTGATAATTCCGCCTTCAATTACTGTTCCGTTACTTAGTGTTAAAGTTTCCCACGGCGAACAAATTAGTTGAGGAGGAAGATGTATGTTAAATTTGGCGAGCAGTTCTAGAAGATAACGAGACCAGCTTACGCCCACCGTGGCAGCTCCTAATGCGTATTCTAAAACTAAATCCCAACCAATAATCCAAGCCATAAATTCTCCCATAGTTGCGTAAGAGTACGTATATGCACTACCGGCAACAGGAATCATTGAAGCAAATTCAGCATAACAAAGTCCTGCAAATGCACAACCTATTGCAGCTAAAATAAAAGAAATTGTAACGGCCGGACCTGCATGATCTGCAGCTGCAATTCCAGTAAGCGAAAAAAGTCCCGCTCCAATAATTGCTCCAACTCCAAGTGCAACAAGCGAACGTGAAGATAAGGTTCTTTTTAATCCTTTTTCAGATTCGGATGCTTCACCAAGCAATACCGAAAGAGGTTTAGTTTTCCAAATTGACATACTATAATATTGGTTTATTTGTTATTAAGCTCCAAATGTATTGTTTTTTGTAAAAAATAAAAACAATTATCATGTTTTAAGTTATAAAATGTTTAAAATGTTAATAAAAGTAAGGCTTTACGATCTTTATAGCCTGTGATTTATCAATTTATGACAGTATAAATTTTGAATAATATAATTCTGTATAAAATTTTAACCAAAGTAATTTTCTTACAAATGTAAAAATAATTTGCTTTTATTTGTAATCAATATGAAATTAGATACAAATGAAGAAAAGTTATTTTAGAGCTTTAAAGCAATATTGTAAATTTACTAGTCAGGAGCGGATTGGACTTTTTTTACTTTTTTTAATCATAATTGTGTTGCAGATGGTTTACTTTTTTGTGGATTTCGGACAGAATACTCAATCTTTTACAGAAAAAGAGGAATGGATGGCTTTACAGATTAAAGTGGATTCTCTTCGTTCAGTTAAATATGATCAAAAGCCCAAAGTGTATACTTTTAATCCAAATTTTATTTCTGACCAGAAAGGATATAAACTAGGAATGTCTGTTGAAGAAATTGACAGATTGTTAAGTTTTCGAAAACAAAATAAATATGTAAACTCAGCCGAAGAATTTCAGGAAGTAACAAAAGTTTCAGATTCGTTATTAAAAGCTATTTCACCTTTCTTTAAATTTCCGGATTGGATTAGTAATAAATCAAACTTTAAAAGTGAGAAAAAGGAGTATCCTCAGAAAACGGATTTCAAAAAGGAAAAGATTAAGGTTTTAGATCTTAATCAGGCAACTCAGGAAGATTTGATTAAAATTTACGGAATTGGTGAAGCACTATCCTCACGGATTTTAAAACAAAAAGAAATCTTAGGTTGTTTTGTTTCTATGGAGCAACTAAATGAAATTTGGGGACTATCACCAGAGGTTTTGGTAGAATTAAATTCTCATTTTAAAACGGTAGTGCCTTCAGACTTAAGAAAAATTGCTGTAAACGATGCTTCACTAAAGGAGCTAGCGCAATTTTCGTATTTTAAATATGCATTGGCAAAACAAATTGTGACGTATAGAAGTATGAACGGAAATTTTGAAAATATTGAGGATTTATCAAAAATTAAAGGTTTTCCTGTTGAAAAAGCAAAAATAATTAGTTTATATTTGGAGTTCTAAAAAAATAGCCACAATGAATTTTGAATACAACGAAACACAGTTAATGATTGCGCAGTCTATTAAAGATTTTGCCGATAAAAACATTCGACCAAATATAATGGAGTGGGATGAAGCTCAAATTTTCCCTATTCCATTATTTAAACAGTTGGGAGAAATGGGATTTATGGGCGTTTTGGTGCCGGAAGAATATGGAGGATCCGGATTGGGTTACCATGAATACATTACTATTATAGAAGAAATTTCAAAAGTTGATCCGTCAATAGGTTTGTCTGTTGCGGCTCATAATTCATTATGTACAAATCACATTTTGACTTTTGGAAATGAAGAACAAAAGAAAAAGTGGCTGCCAAAATTAGCTACAGCAGAATTTATCGGTGCATGGGGATTAACGGAACATAATACAGGTTCTGATGCTGGGGGTATGAATACTACTGCTGTTAAAGATGGCGATTCATGGATAGTTAACGGAGCAAAAAATTTTATTACACACGCGATTTCAGGAGATATTGCTGTGGTAATTGTTCGTACTGGAGAGAAAGGTGATTCAAAAGGAATGACTGCGTTTGTTTTTGAAAAAGGAATGCCGGGATTTTCTTCAGGAAAAAAAGAAAATAAATTAGGAATGCGCGCAAGTGAAACCGCTGAATTGGTTTTTGATAATTGTCGTGTACCCGATGCAAACAGATTAGGTGAAGTTGGACAAGGATTTGTTCAGGCAATGAAAATTTTAGATGGAGGTAGAATTTCTATCGGAGCATTGTCTTTAGGAATTGCAAAAGGAGCTTACGAGGCAGCATTAAAATATTCAAAAGAAAGATATCAGTTTGGGCAGCCGATAAGCAGTTTTCAGGGAATCTCTTTTAAATTGGCCGATATGGCAACAGAGATTGAAGCTTCAGAACTATTATTACATAAAGCAGCATATTTAAAGCAGCAACATAAACCAGTTACAACATTAGGCGCAATGGCAAAAATGTATGCGTCAGAAACTTGTGTAAAAGTTGCAAACGAAGCGGTTCAGATTCACGGTGGTTACGGATATACAAAAGATTTTCCGGTAGAGAAATTCTATAGAGATTCTAAACTTTGTACAATTGGAGAGGGAACTACTGAAATTCAAAAGTTAGTTATTTCAAGAAATTTGCTAAAAGAATAAGGTAAAGTTTCTCTTAGATTTTAAACTCTTTTTTCTTTTTTTGAAAAATAATTGACAATTTATAACTCATAATTAATAATTAATATTTACTTTTGCAGCCTTAACGAGAGGAGGTGTCTATATTATGTTAATTATACCAATTAAAGACGGAGAAAATATCGATAGAGCATTAAAGCGCTATAAAAGAAAATTTGATAAAACAGGAACTGTTCGTCAATTAAGAGCGCGTACTGCTTTTATTAAGCCTTCTGTTATCAAAAGAGCTCAAATTCAAAAAGCTGCTTACATCCAAGGCTTGAGAGATAGTCTAGAAAGTTAATATAAAGCTTTTTAAAAATAAATACCGTTAGTAATCAATATTTTGATGCTAACGGTTTTTTTTATGCTTAATTTTGAGGTAGAAAGTTTTTCGTTTGTTGTGGTATATAATATAGGTTCTGATGAAATCAAATAAAGATGCTTTTCGAGATTATCTTCAATTAGAGAAAAAATACTCTGATCATACCGTTTCTGCTTATTTGAATGATATTGAGTTCTTTGAGGAGTTTAATAAAATGCATTTTGAGCAGGATAATGTGGAGAAAGTGAGTTATGGTCAGATTAGAAGTTGGATTGTTTCTTTGGTAGATCAAAATATTTCTAATGTTTCTGTTAATAGAAAAATGGCTTCCTTGAAGTCTTTTTATAAATTTCTTCTTAAAACGAAACAAATAGAGATTAGTCCTATGTTGAAGTATAAGGCGTTAAAGACTCCTAAAATTGTTCAGATTCCGTTTTCTGAAAAAGAATTAACGGATTTAATGAAGGAAGTGAATTCTCCTGTTGGTTTTGAGGAAATTCGGGATAAGTTGATTGTAGATCTTTTTTATACCACCGGAATGCGTCGGGCAGAGTTGATTCATTTGATGATTTATAATGTTGATATGTCTTCAAATGTGGTTAAGATTTTGGGTAAAAGAAATAAGGAGCGTATAGTTCCGGTTTTGCCTGTTATTATTGATCAGTTTAAAGTTTATTTAGAAGAACGTGCTTTGATTGAAAATATAGTTGATGATGATTATTTTTTTATTTCGAAAAAAGGTTTAAAAATGAGTGAATCTTTTGTGTATCGATTAATAAATTCTTACTTTAGTAGGGTCTCTGAAAAGGTAAAAAAAAGTCCTCATGTGCTTCGGCATACTTTTGCGACTCATTTATTAAATAACGGAGCAGATTTAAATTCAGTTAAGGAATTATTAGGGCATTCGAGTTTGGCTTCTACGCAAGTTTATACTCATAATAGTTTAGCGGAGCTTAAGAAAGTATATGGTGATGCGCATCCTCGAAACAAATAATAGTTTCTGAAATGTTTAACCCTAAAATTAGTATTATGAAGGTAGATGTTCATGCAGTTAACTTTACTGTTGACCGAAAATTGGTGGATTTTATCCAGGAAAGAATGGGTAAATTAGAAAAGTATTATGATCGAGTTGTTTCGTCTGATGTTTTTCTAAAGGTTGAGAGAACAAGTGATAAGGAGAATAAAGCAGTAGAGATTAAGATTAATGTTCCGGGAGATGATTTTTTGGTGAAAAAGCAGTGTAAAACATTTGAAGAGGCGGTTGAACTTTCGGCAGAATCGTTAGAACGTTTGCTTGTAAAAAGGAAAGAAAAAATAAGAGCACATATATAATTGAAATTTTTTTCAAAAAATGTTTTGATTAAAAGATAAAATAGCTACATTTGCAGTCCGTTAGAAATAGCGGACTTTTTTATTGATATTGCCAGCGTAGCTCAGTTGGCTAGAGCAGCTGATTTGTAATCAGCAGGTCGTGGGTTCGAGTCCCTCCGCCGGCTCTAAATATTTCAAATGCGATTTGAAATTGTTCATGCAATTATTGATAAAATAGGGGAGATACTCAAGCGGCCAACGAGGGCAGACTGTAAATCTGCTGTGTGAACTTCGCAGGTTCGAATCCTGCTCTCCCCACAATTTTGATTTCGTAAGTCTGAAATCTAAAATTAAAACTCTGCCGGTGTAGCTCAGGGGTAGAGTGCTTCCTTGGTAAGGAAGAGGTCTCGGGTTCAATTCCCGACATTGGCTCAAGTAAGTAGGAAATTGAAAATTAATATATAACTAAGATTAAAAATTAAGTAAAATGGCAAAGGAGAATTTTAATCGTTCCAAACCGCACTTAAACATAGGTACAATTGGACACGTGGATCACGGAAAAACTACATTAACTGCTGCAATTACAAAAGTATTGTCTGATGCTGGTTACTGTCAAGCAAAATCGTTTGATCAAATCGATAACGCTCCAGAGGAGAAAGAAAGAGGTATTACTATTAATACATCACACGTAGAGTACGAAACTGCTAACCGTCACTACGCTCACGTTGACTGTCCAGGTCACGCGGATTACGTAAAGAACATGGTTACTGGTGCTGCTCAAATGGACGGAGCTATCTTAGTAGTTGCTGCTACAGATGGTCCAATGCCACAAACTCGTGAGCACATCCTTTTAGGTCGTCAGGTTGGTATTCCAAGAATCGTTGTTTTCATGAACAAAGTGGATATGGTTGACGATGCTGAATTGTTAGAGCTTGTTGAAATGGAAATTAGAGATTTATTATCTTTCTACGAATATGATGGAGATAATGGTCCTGTAGTTCAAGGTTCTGCTTTAGGAGGATTGAATAATGATCCTGCTTGGGTACCAAAAATCATTGAATTAATGGAAGCTGTTGATGCTTGGATCGAAGAGCCAGTGCGTGACGTAGCTAAGCCATTCTTGATGCCGGTTGAAGACGTATTTACAATTACTGGTCGTGGAACTGTTGCTACAGGTCGTATCGAAACAGGTATTGCTAATACAGGAGATCCAGTTGAAATCATTGGTATGGGAGCTGATAAATTAACTTCTACTATTACAGGAGTTGAGATGTTCCGTAAAATCCTTGATAGAGGTGAAGCTGGAGATAACGTAGGTTTATTGTTAAGAGGTATTGATAAAGAATCTATCAAAAGAGGAATGGTTATCATTAAGCCAGGATCAGTAAAACCACACGCTACTTTCAAAGCTGAGGTTTATATCTTGAAAAAAGAAGAAGGTGGACGTCATACTCCATTCCACAATAACTACCGTCCACAGTTCTACGTACGTACAACTGACGTAACAGGAGTTATTACTTTACCAGAAGGAGTAGAGATGGTAATGCCAGGAGATAACTTGACTATCAATGTTGCTTTATTAAGCCCAATCGCAATGAGCGTAGGTTTACGTTTCGCTATCCGTGAAGGTGGTAGAACTGTAGGTGCAGGTCAGGTAACTGAAATCGTAGGTTAATCCTATAAAAACTATAAAAGCCAGTGGATTTTCTTAACTGAAGTCACTGGCTTTAATTACGGGCGTAGTTCAAGGGTAGAATAGCGGTCTCCAAAACCGTTGATGGGGGTTCGAATCCCTCCGCCCGTGCAATAAAAAATATATCAAATGACAAAAGTTACGAATTATTTATCAGAGGCTTTCGGAGAGTTAAAGTCTAATGTTACTTGGCCTGTTTGGGCTGAGGTTCAAAAATTGACAATTGTTGTGGCTGTATTTTCGATTCTTTTCGCTTTGGCAACATGGGGAGTAGACGAATTTTTTGCAAAAGCTTTGGCTGGATTTTTTAACTGGTTAAAAGGATAATTTTTTTGTGATGGCAGATAATAATGTGAAAAAATGGTATGTAGTTAGAGCAGTAAGCGGTCAAGAGAATAAAGTGAAAGCTTATATCGAAACTGAAATTGCCAGATTGGGTATGGAGGATTATGTTTCCCAGGTATTAGTTCCTACAGAAAAAGTAGTAACTGTAAAAGAAGGGAAAAAAATGTCTAAGGATAAAGTTTATTTTCCTGGATATGTAATGATCGAAGCTAACTTGGTTGGTGAGATACCTCATATTATTAAATCTATTACAAGTGTGATTGGATTTTTAGGTGAGATTAAAGGAGGAGAACCTGTTCCTTTGAGATTGTCGGAAGTAAATCGCATGCTAGGAAAAGTAGATGAGTTGGCTGTTAATACAGATACTCGTGCTATTCCATTCAACTTAGGTGAAACTGTTAAAGTGATCGATGGTCCTTTCAACGGATTTAACGGAACGGTTGAGAAAATAAATGAAGAAAAGCGTAAACTTGAAGTAATGGTGAAAATTTTCGGAAGAAAGACTCCATTAGAATTAAGTTTTATGCAAGTTGAAAAAGTATAATTTTTTGTTACATATATAATATCCATTGTAATCGCTTCCATTGATTACAGTGTTAAATTTTTTAAAAATGGCTAAAGAAATTAGTAAGGTAGTTAAACTACAAGTTAAGGGAGGTGCTGCGAACCCGTCGCCACCGGTTGGACCTGCTTTAGGAGCTGCTGGGGTAAACATCATGGAGTTCTGTAAGCAATTTAATGCTAGAACTCAGGATAAACCTGGCAAAATTTGCCCAGTGCAAATCACTGTGTATAAAGACAAATCATTTGATTTTGTCGTTAAGACTCCTCCAGCAGCGGTTCAGTTAATGGAAGCTGCAAAGCTAAAATCTGGTTCTGGTGAGCCTAATCGTAAAAAAGTAGCTAGTGTTACTTGGGAACAAATTAGAGCTATTGCTGAAGACAAAATGCCTGACTTAAATGCTTTTACAGTAGAAAAAGCAATGAGTATGGTTGCTGGAACAGCTAGATCTATGGGTATAACTGTATCAGGAGATGCTCCTTTTTAATTAAGAAAAAGACATGGCAAAATTAACAAAAAAGCAAAAAGAGGCTGCTTCAAAAATTGAAAAGAACAAATTATACTCTCTAAAAGATGCTGCGGCATTATTGAAAGTTGTTGCTTCAGCAAAATTTGATGAGTCTGTTGATATCGCAGTTCGTTTGGGTGTAGATCCAAGAAAAGCGAATCAAATGGTTAGAGGTGTAGTTACATTACCTCACGGAACAGGTAAAGATGTTAAAGTATTAGCATTAGTTACTCCAGATAAAGAAGCGGAAGCTAAAGAAGCTGGTGCAGACTATGTTGGTCTTGATGACTATTTACAAAAAATTAAAGATGGTTGGACAGATGTTGATGTAATCATCACTATGCCAGCTGTTATGGGTAAATTAGGTCCATTAGGTCGTATTTTAGGACCTAGAGGTTTAATGCCAAACCCTAAAACAGGTACTGTAACTATGGATGTTGCAAAAGCTGTTCAAGAGGTTAAAGCTGGTAAAATTGACTTTAAAGTTGATAAAACTGGTATCGTTCACGCAGGAATTGGTAAAGTTTCTTTTGGAGCTGAGCAAATTGTTGACAACGCACACGAAATTATTCAAACATTAATAAAACTTAAACCAACTGCTGCTAAAGGTACTTACATTAAAGGTATTCACTTAACTAGCACTATGAGTCCAGCTATTGCATTGGATCCAAAAGCAGTATAATTGGTAGTTAAAAATTTTTAGTATGACTAGAGAAGAAAAATCAATCGCGATTGAAAATTTAACTGCGCAGTTAGCTGGTACAAATATTATTTATGTATCGGATATTTCTGGATTAAACGCAGAAACGACTTCAAACTTACGTAGAGCTTGTTTTAAAGCAGGTATCAAATTAGAAGTTGTAAAGAACACTTTGCTTGCAAAAGCAATGGAAGCTTCTTCTACTGATTATGGTGATTTACCTTCAGTTTTGACAGGTAATAGTGCTATCTTCATTTCTGATGTAGCTAATGCTCCTGGAAAAATCATCAAAGATTTCCGTAAGAAATCTGATAAACCAGTTTTAAAAGGTGCTTTCATTAACAATGAAATTTATATTGGAGATAATCAATTAGATGCATTAGCAACTATTAAATCTAAAGAAGAACTTCTTGGAGAACTTATTGGATTATTACAATCTCCAGCACAAAGAATTATTTCTGCTTTACAAAACAAATTCGCTGGTAGCGAAGAAGAAGCTGAAGCATAATAATTCAAGCAGGGAATATTTCCTTGTTGCTTAAATAGCGCACAATAAACAAAATATAATTTTACAAATCATTTTAAACGATAGAAAAAATGGCAGATTTGAAACAATTCGCAGAACAATTAGTTAACTTAACAGTTAAAGAAGTTAACGAATTAGCAACAATATTAAAAGACGAGTATGGTATCGAGCCTGCTGCTGCAGCTGTAGTAGTTGCTGCTGGTGGTGGAGAAGGTGCTGCTGAAGAAGCACAAACTGAATTTACAGTTGTATTAAAAGAAGCTGGTGCTTCTAAATTAGCAGTTGTGAAATTAGTAAAAGAACTTACAGGTTTAGGTTTGAAAGAAGCTAAAGATGTAGTTGACGGAGCTCCAAGCAACGTTAAAGAAGGTGTTTCTAAAGAAGAGGCTGAAGGTCTTAAAAAATCATTAGAAGAAGCTGGAGCTGTAGTTGAATTAAAATAATTCAACTCGGTTTTAAGAACTAGGTTTAGGTCCTGAGTTAACACTCAAAGGCCTAAACCATTTTTCGTATAATAAAATACATTAAATTTTATTATCAAATTAGTTTAAAATACGAAAAAGTTTTTGATCAATACGAAGAAAAAAAATTGAACTGAATTCTTGGTTTATTTTTAAAGATGTATTGGTTTTAAAAAGAAAGTATAAACTACGCAGTGTGTTTTTACACAAAAAAAATTACTTTTTTTTAATCAAAATTTTGTCCATTGATGATAACAAATCAGACTGAAAGATTGAATTTTGCCTCTACAAAAAATATTCCTGACTATCCGGATTTCTTGGATGTTCAGGTTAAATCTTTTAAAGATTTCTTCCAATTGGAAACGAAATCAGACGAAAGAGGCAACGAAGGGTTATACAATACCTTCATGGAAAACTTCCCAATTACAGATACGAGAAATAACTTCGTATTGGAATTCCTAGATTATTTTGTTGATCCGCCACGTTATACAATTCAAGAATGTATAGAGAGAGGTCTTACTTATAGTGTGCCTTTAAAAGCTAGGTTAAAACTATACTGTACAGATCCAGAACACGAAGATTTTGAAACAATTGTACAAGATGTTTATCTTGGAACAATTCCTTACATGACTCCAAGTGGTACTTTTGTAATCAATGGTGCCGAGCGTGTTGTAGTATCTCAATTACACCGTTCTCCAGGGGTTTTCTTTGGACAATCATTCCACGCAAATGGAACTAAACTTTATTCTGCCAGAGTAATTCCTTTTAAAGGTTCTTGGATAGAATTTTCTACAGATATCAACAGCGTTATGTACGCGTATATCGATAGAAAGAAAAAATTACCTGTTACAACTTTATTCCGTGCTATCGGATTCGAAAGAGATAAGGATATCCTTGAAATTTTCGACCTTGCTGAAGAAATTAAAGTTTCTAAAACTGGTATTAAGAAATATATTGGAAGAAGACTTGCTGCGCGTGTATTGAATACATGGCATGAGGATTTCGTAGATGAAGATACTGGAGAGGTAGTTTCTATCGAACGTAACGAAATCATCCTTGATCGTGACACTATTATCGACAAAGATAATGTTGAAGAGATCATCGATTCTAACGTAAAATCTATTTTGTTACACAAAGAAGATAATAATCAAGCAGATTATGCTATTATCCACAACACGTTACAAAAAGATCCAACTAACTCTGAAAAAGAAGCTGTAGAGCACATTTACCGTCAGTTGCGTAACGCTGAACCGCCTGATGAGGAAACTGCTCGTGGTATTATAGATAAATTGTTCTTCTCTGACCAACGTTACAACTTAGGTGAAGTAGGTCGTTACAGAATGAACAAAAAATTAGATTTAGATATCCCTATGGATAAGCAAGTGCTTACTAAAGAAGATATCATTACAATCGTTAAATATTTGATCGAATTGATCAACTCTAAAGCAGAGATTGATGATATTGATCACTTATCAAATCGTCGTGTTAGAACAGTTGGTGAACAATTGTCTCAACAATTCGGTGTTGGTTTAGCACGTATGGCTAGAACTATTCGTGAGAGAATGAACGTTAGAGATAACGAGGTGTTTACACCAATTGATTTGATTAATGCTAAAACATTATCTTCAGTTATCAACTCTTTCTTTGGTACTAACCAGTTATCTCAATTTATGGATCAAACGAATCCATTGGCTGAGATTACACACAAAAGAAGACTTTCTGCACTTGGGCCAGGTGGACTTTCGAGAGAGAGAGCTGGTTTCGAGGTTCGTGACGTTCACTATACTCACTATGGTCGTTTATGTCCGATTGAAACTCCTGAGGGACCAAATATTGGTTTGATTTCATCTCTTGGTGTTTATGCAAAAGTTAACGGAATGGGATTCATTGAAACTCCTTACCGTAAAGTAACTAATGGTGTAGTTGATTTAGAAAGTACTCCAATTTACTTAAGTGCTGAAGAAGAAGAAGGAAAAATGATTGCTCAGGCAAACATTGAAATGGATGAAACTGGTAAAATTACAGCTAGCAATGTTATTGCTCGTGAGGAGGGTGACTTCCCGGTTGTTGAGCCAACAGTAGTTCATTATACAGACGTTGCTCCTAACCAGATCGCTTCGATTTCTGCATCTTTGATTCCTTTCTTGGAGCATGATGATGCGAACCGTGCGTTGATGGGATCGAACATGATGCGTCAGGCCGTTCCTTTGATCCGTCCTGAAGCACCAATTGTAGGTACAGGTTTAGAGCGTCAGGTAGCTTCAGATTCAAGAGTATTAATCAATGCTGAAGGGCATGGTACTGTTGAGTATGTTGATGCAAATATCATTACTATTAAATACGATCGTACAGAAGACGAGAGAATGGTTAGTTTTGATGCTGATGAGAAAACGTACAACCTTATTAAATTTAGAAAAACCAATCAAGGTACAAGTATCAACTTGAAACCAATCGTAAGAAGAGGTGACAGAGTTGTTCCTGGACAAGTATTGTCTGAAGGATATGCTACTCAAAATGGTGAATTAGCTTTAGGTAGAAACTTAAAAGTTGCGTTCATGCCATGGAAAGGGTACAACTTCGAGGATGCGATTGTAATTTCTGAGAAAGTAGTTCGTGATGATATTTTTACTTCTATCCACGTTGATGATTATTCATTAGAGGTTAGAGATACTAAGTTAGGAAACGAAGAGTTAACAAACGATATTCCTAACGTTTCTGAAGAAGCTACTAAAGATTTAGATGAAAACGGTATGATTAGAATTGGAGCAGAGGTTAAACCTGGCGACATTTTGATCGGAAAAATTACACCAAAAGGAGAATCAGATCCAACTCCAGAAGAGAAATTGCTTCGTGCAATCTTCGGGGACAAAGCTGGTGATGTGAAAGATGCTTCATTAAAAGCTTCTCCATCTTTACACGGTGTAGTTCTTGACAAAAAATTATTTGCAAGAGCCGTAAAAGATAAACGTAAACGTACTCAGGATAAAGATGCTTTAGGCGCTTTAGAAATGGAATTTGAAACTAAATTTGTTGAATTAAAAGACAGATTAGTTGAAAAATTATTCTTGATCGTTAACGGAAAAACATCTCAGGGTGTAATGAATGATTTGGGTGAAGAAGTTTTACCAAAAGGTAAAAAATATACTCAAAAAATGCTTTACGCAGTAGAAGATTTTGCTCACTTAAGCAAAGGTCAATGGGTTGCTGATGACGCTACTAATAAAATGGTTAATGATTTGATTCATAACTATAAAATTAAGCTGAACGACTTACAAGGATCTTTAAGAAGAGAGAAATTTACTATTACAGTTGGAGATGAATTACCATCTGGAATCTTGAAATTGGCTAAGATTTATATTGCTAAGAAACGTAAGTTGAAAGTAGGGGATAAAATGGCAGGACGTCACGGTAACAAAGGTATTGTTGCTAGAATCGTTCGTCATGAAGATATGCCTTTCCTTGAAGACGGAACGCCAGTTGATATCGTGTTGAACCCACTTGGAGTACCTTCACGTATGAACATTGGTCAGATTTATGAGACTGTATTAGGTTGGGCTGGAATGAACTTGGGTAGAAAATTTGCTACTCCAATTTTTGATGGTGCTTCTCTAGACGAGATCAACGCTTTGACTGATGAGGCTAACGTACCACGTTTTGGACATACTTACCTTTATGATGGAGGAACTGGAGAGCGTTTTGCACAAAAAGCGACTGTGGGTGTAATTTACATGCTTAAATTAGGACACATGGTTGATGATAAGATGCACGCACGTTCTATCGGACCATACTCATTGATTACGCAACAACCACTTGGAGGTAAGGCTCAATTTGGAGGTCAGCGTTTCGGAGAGATGGAGGTTTGGGCACTTGAGGCTTATGGAGCTTCTAGTACACTACGTGAAATCTTAACTGTTAAGTCGGATGACGTTATTGGTAGAGCTAAAACTTACGAAGCTATCGTTAAGGGAGAAACTATGCCAGAACCAGGTTTACCAGAATCATTCAATGTATTAATGCACGAATTGAAAGGTCTAGGATTAGATCTTCGTTTGGAAGAATAAATAAAAGTTTTGTAATCAGTCTCATTTTTTAATGGGACTGATTACTCATTTATATCAGTTTTTAAAGATTTATACCCGTAACCCGTTCCGATTTTTTATAACAATGCGATGCATTTTATAACTAGCGCTTCAAATAAAGTTTGAAGTTTAGAGAAGTAACCCGAGGTAGTAGCGAATGATTAACTCTTTTCTTTTAAAGAGTAGATTATAAATCTAAATTCAATTTTTTAATTGTAAATAAATCAATAGTAAAAACTATGATGAATAACAGAAACAATAAAGATAAGAATCCAGTAAAAAGATTTAACAAAATTTCTATTGGATTGGCTTCACCAGAATCTATCTTGAAAGAATCAAGAGGAGAGGTTTTAAAGCCAGAAACTATTAACTATAGAACGCACAAACCAGAGCGTGACGGACTTTTCTGCGAAAGAATCTTCGGACCAGTAAAAGATTTCGAATGTGCTTGTGGTAAGTATAAAAGAATTCGTTACAAAGGTATCATCTGTGACCGTTGTGGTGTTGAAGTTACTGAGAAAAAAGTACGTAGAGACAGAGTAGGACATATCAACCTTGTTGTGCCAATTGCTCACATCTGGTATTTCCGTTCTCTTCCAAACAAAATTGGTTATATCCTTGGTCTTCCATCTAAGAAATTAGATATGATCATTTACTACGAAAGATATGTAGTAATCCAAGCTGGTATCGCTAAAAATGCAGATGGAGAATCATTACAAAGATTAGATTTCTTAACTGAAGAAGAATACTTAAATATTTTAGATACTCTTCCGCAAGAAAATCAATATTTAGATGATATGGATCCTAATAAATTTGTTGCCAAAATGGGAGCAGAATGTATTATGGATTTATTAGCTCGTATCGATTTAGATGAGTTGTCTTACCAATTAAGACACAGCGCTAATAACGAGACTTCTAAACAAAGAAAAACTGAAGCTTTAAAAAGATTACAAGTTGTTGAGTCTTTCCGTGAGTCTAACTTAAACCGCGAAAACCGTCCAGAATGGATGATTATGAAAGTGGTTCCTGTTATTCCGCCAGAATTACGTCCGCTTGTGCCACTTGATGGAGGTCGTTTTGCAACTTCAGATTTGAACGATTTATATCGTCGTGTAATCATCCGTAACAACCGTTTGAAAAGATTAATGGAGATTAAAGCTCCAGAAGTTATCTTAAGAAACGAGAAACGTATGTTACAAGAATCTGTAGATTCATTATTCGATAACACACGTAAAGCTTCTGCTGTTAAAACAGAATCTAACAGACCATTAAAATCATTATCTGACTCTTTAAAAGGTAAGCAAGGACGTTTCCGTCAAAACCTTTTAGGAAAACGTGTGGATTATTCTGCTCGTTCGGTAATTGTTGTTGGTCCAGAGTTAAAATTATATGAGTGTGGATTGCCAAAAGATATGGCATCTGAATTATACAAGCCTTTCGTTATCCGTAAATTGATAGAAAGAGGTATTGTAAAAACGGTAAAATCTGCTAAGAAAATCATTGACAAAAAAGAGCCAGTAGTTTGGGATATCCTTGAAAATGTAATTAAAGGTCACCCAGTATTACTTAACCGTGCTCCTACTTTGCACAGACTTGGTATTCAGGCATTCCAACCTAAATTAATTGAAGGAAAAGCAATCCAGTTACACCCATTAGTATGTACGGCATTCAACGCCGATTTCGATGGTGACCAGATGGCGGTTCACTTACCATTAGGACCAGAGGCTATTTTAGAGGCGCAATTATTAATGTTGGCTTCTCACAATATCTTGAACCCTGCAAATGGTGCTCCAATTACTGTACCTTCTCAGGACATGGTCTTGGGTCTATATTATATGACCAAAGAGCGTATTTCTACAGAAGATCACAAAATTATTGGTCAGGATTTGACTTTTTACTCTGCTGAAGAAGTAAATATTGCATTAAACGAAGGAAGATTAGAATTGAATGCTCGTGTGAAAATCCGTGCAAAAGATTTTAATGACGCTGGAGAATTAGTGTATCAAATTGTTCAAACAACTGCAGGACGTGTATTATTTAACGAAGTAGTACCTGAAGCAGCTGGATATATCAATGACGTATTGACTAAGAAAAACCTTAGAGATATTATCGGACACATTTTAAGCGTGACTGATGTACCTACAACGGCAGCTTTCTTGGATAATATGAAAGATATGGGTTATAAATTTGCATTTAGAGGAGGTTTATCATTCTCTTTAGGTGATATTAGAATTCCAGAACAAAAAACTAAATTGATTGCAGATGCCAGAGAACAAGTTGAAGGTATCTCAACCAACTATAACATGGGTCTTATCACCAATAACGAGCGTTACAACCAAGTTATTGACGTATGGACTTCTGCGAATGCTCAGTTGACAGAATTAGCAATGAAAAATATTAGAGAAGACCAACAAGGTTTCAACTCTGTATATATGATGCTTGACTCTGGGGCGAGGGGTTCTAAGGAGCAGATTCGTCAGTTAACTGGTATGCGTGGTTTGATGGCTAAGCCTAAAAAATCTACTGCCGGTGGTGGTGAGATTATTGAAAACCCGATTCTTTCTAACTTTAAGGAAGGTCTTTCGATCCTTGAGTACTTCATTTCTACTCACGGTGCTCGTAAAGGTCTTGCGGATACGGCTCTTAAAACAGCCGATGCTGGTTACTTGACAAGAAGGCTTCATGACGTTTCTCAAGATGTTATTGTAAACATCGAAGATTGTGGAACTCTAAGAGGTGTTGAAGTTGCGGCATTAAAGAAAAATGAGGAAATCGTTGAATCTTTAGGAGAGAGAATTTTAGGACGTGTTGCATTACAGGACGTAATTAATCCTCTTACTAATGAAGTAATGGTTCAATCAGGTCAACAAATTACTGAAGCAATTATGAGAACTATCGAAGCTTCTCCAATTGAAAAAGTAGAAGTTAGATCTCCATTAACTTGTGAAGCTTTAAAAGGTATTTGTGCGAAATGTTACGGTAGAAACTTAGCTACTGGTAAGATGACACAAAGAGGTGAAGCTGTCGGAGTTATTGCTGCACAGTCTATTGGAGAGCCAGGTACACAGTTAACACTTCGTACGTTCCACGTTGGAGGGGTTGCAGGAGGTATTTCTGAAGAATCTAGTATTGTTACAAGATTTGCAGGTAGACTTGAGATTGAAGATTTAAAAACTGTAAAAGGTGAGGACAGTGAAGGTAATGCGGTAGATATCGTAGTATCGCGTTCAACTGAGTTAAAATTAGTTGATGAGAAAACTGGAATCGTTTTAAATACACATAACATTCCTTACGGTTCTAGTATTTTTGTTAAAGATGGAGAATCTGTTGCTAAAGGAACTGTAATCTGTAAGTGGGATCCATATAATGGTGTAATTGTTTCTGAGTTTACTGGTAAGATTGCTTACGAAGATTTAGAGCAAGGACAATCATTCATGGTGGAGATCGATGAGCAGACTGGTTTCCAGGAAAAAGTAATTTCTGAGGCTAGAAACAAAAAATTAATCCCAACTTTATTGGTTTACGGTAAAGAAGGTGAATTGATTCGTTCATACAACTTACCAGTAGGTGCACACTTAATGGTTGAGAATGGTGAGAAAATTAAAGCAGGTAAAGTATTAGTAAAAATTCCTCGTCGTTCTTCTAAAGCAGGCGATATCACGGGAGGTTTACCAAGAATTACTGAGTTGCTTGAGGCTCGTAACCCTTCTAACCCAGCGGTTGTATCTGAAATTGATGGTGTTGTATCTTTCGGTAAAATCAAAAGAGGTAACCGTGAGATCGTTATTGAGTCTAAATTTGGTGAGATTAAAAAGTATTTAGTTAAACTTTCCAGCCAAATCTTAGTACAGGAAAATGACTTCGTAAGAGCGGGAGTTCCATTGTCTGATGGTGCAATTACACCAGATGATATCTTAAGAATTCAAGGTCCGGCTGCTGTTCAACAGTACTTGGTAAATGAAATTCAAGAGGTTTACCGTTTACAAGGGGTAAAAATTAATGACAAGCACTTTGAGGTAGTTATTCGTCAAATGATGCGTAAAGTAAGAGTTCAGGATCCAGGTGATACTTTATTCTTAGAGGATCAATTAATTCACACTAAAGATTTCATCGTTCAAAACGATAAATTATATGGTATGAAAGTAGTTGAAGATGCTGGAGATTCTTCAGTATTGAAACCAGGTCAGATAATTTCTCCTCGTGAGTTACGTGATGAGAATTCATTATTGAAACGAAATGATAAAAATCTTGTTGTAGCAAGAGACGTAATTACTGCAACTGCAACGCCAGTTTTACAAGGTATTACAAGAGCTTCGCTACAAACTAAATCATTCATTTCTGCGGCTTCATTCCAGGAGACAACGAAAGTACTTAACGAAGCTGCTGTAGCTGGTAAAGTAGATGATTTAGAAGGATTAAAAGAAAATGTAATTGTTGGACACAGAATTCCTGCGGGAACTGGTATGAGAGAATATGATAACACTATCGTAGGATCTAAAGATGATTACAATGAAATGATGGCTAATAAAGAAGAATATATTTATTAATTAGGAAACTATGAGTAATCCGAAACAACAACAAGAGCAAATTAATATTGAGTTAGATGAAACTATTGCAGAGGGGATTTATTCTAATCTTGCAATTATCAATCACTCTTCATCAGAGTTTGTTTTAGATTTTGTCAGCATTATGCCAGGTATTCCTAAAGCCAAGGTAAAGTCAAGAATTGTCTTGACGCCACAACATGCTAAAAGATTATTGAGAGCAATTGGTGAAAATATCCATAGATTTGAAGCCGCTCATGGCGAAATCAAAGAAACGGAACAAGCGCCTATACCGCTTAATTTTGGTCCTGCGGGACAAGCATAAATTTTAAAAGCCCCAGCAATGGGGCTTTTTTTTGCGAAAAATAGTTTAACTGTAGTTTATCCGATTTACCTTTCCGTTTATCGACTAAATTTCATTCTTAGTTGAGATTTCTATATTTTAGTAATTCCTAATTAGAAAGGACTATTTTTTTGGAATGTAAAGACAATGAGGTTGGAATTAATTCAAATAAAGAAAAGCGCTAATGATAAGTTAGCGCTTTTTTTATGCAATAGAATTTAGAAAAAAATAAATTTCGTTCCCAACCTTTATATTGAAAATGTACTCTATATAGTTAAGAATCATTTTGAAAGATTTTAATTTTAAAAAGTACACTATGAAAAAGAAATTCACCTTAGAGATAACAAATCCTTGTTCTGAAAATTTTGATAAAATGATTCCGAATTCAAATGGTTCATTTTGTAATTCTTGTATGAAAAATGTAATTGATTTAAGCAAAAAATCAAATTCGGAAGTGGCCAGATTTATTGCCGAAACTAAAGATAAAAACATTTGTGCCAGAATTAAATCAACACAATTGCAGGAGGAATTTGAGTATAATGAGATTTCTAAAATCAATAATTTAAAATATGCGGCAGTTGCAGCGTCAATTTTATTAGCTTCAAATGTTTCCGGACAGGAAAAAACACCTGTTAAAACCGAGATAAATTCGCCAAAACCGAATAATCACATTGTAGGCAAGGTAGCTTATAATCAAAATATTGAGCAAGAAGTTTCGATTCTGATTAAAGGAAAATTATTAGATGCTAACACTAATAGACCTTTAGATAATAATAGATTTCCAAATTTAGTTTTTACTATTAATGGTTCTCAGAGTGCTTCAAAAATAAATCATAAAACGGGTGAGTTTTCTATTCCAGTTACGATTTTAAAAAATACGAAAACGCTAACCATTACAATTGAAGGAGATGATCATTATTATTCACAAACAATACCTTTTGATATAACGAAAGTTCAAAATAATACATTAATGCAAAATATAGTTGTTCCCTCAGAAGAATTTTCTAAAGTTAAAATAATGATGCAAGGTGGATTAGGAATTAATTATATTGATAAAAAAGAAGTAAGACAGATTTGAGCAATATATGAAATGAAAAAAGACCTTCTAAAATTTACTTTTCAGAAGGTCTTTTTGTTTGTTTAAAAGATCAATTAATCAAATTCTGAAGTAAAGAATAACTTCACTGTTGGATATTTACTTTGCGTCATTTGAATAGTAAAATCAGAATCGGCAAGAAATACCAATTGACCATATTTATCATGTGCTAAGAATTTTTGTTTGATACGCTTAAATTCTTTGAATTCTTCATTTTTAGCATCGTCTGGTTTAACCCAACAAGCTTTATGAACCGGGAAGTTTTCGTATGTACATTTAGCTCCATATTCGTGCTCTAAACGATATTGAATTACCTCATATTGAAGTGCTCCAACCGTTCCGATAACTTTACGGTTATTCATTTCAAGTGTAAATAACTGTGCAACACCTTCGTCCATTAACTGATCGACACCTTTATCTAATTGCTTCGCTTTCATTGGGTCGGCATTATTGATATATCTAAAGTGTTCCGGAGAGAAACTTGGAATTCCTTTGAAACTCATTATTTCACCTTCAGTTAAAGTATCTCCAATTTTAAAGTTTCCTGTGTCATGTAAACCTACAATATCTCCAGGATATGAAATATCTACAATTTCTTTTTTCTCAGCAAAGAAAGCATTCGGGCTAGAGAATTTTAAATTTTTCTTTTGGCGAACGTGATAGTAAGGTTTGTTTCTTTCAAAAGTTCCGGAAACAATTTTTATAAAAGCAAGACGATCTCTGTGTTTAGGATCCATATTGGCGTGGATTTTAAATACAAATCCAGTCATTTTTTCTTCTTTAGGATCTACTAAACGTGTTTCAGAATCTTTTGGTCGAGGAGATGGAGCAATTGTAACGAAACAATCTAAAAGCTCACGAACTCCAAAGTTATTTAAAGCAGAACCAAAAAAGACAGGTTGAATTTTTCCGTCTAAATAATCCTGACGCTCAAATTTTGGGTAAACTTCATCAATTAATTCTAATTCTTCACGAAGTTTTTCAGCAGCTTTCTGACCAACAATCTTATCTAATTCAGGATTGTTTTGAACATCAGAAAAAGCGATTGTTTCTTCTATATTTTTACGGCTGTCTCCACTAAAAAGATTAATGTTTTCTTCCCATAAATTATAGATTCCCTGAAAATCATAACCCATTCCGATAGGGAAACTTAAAGGTGTAACTTTTAAACCCAGTTTTTGTTCCACTTCATCCATCAAGTCAAAAGCATCTTTACCTTCACGGTCTAATTTGTTGATGAAAACAATCATCGGAATGTTACGCATTCTACAAACTGCAACCAGTTTTTCAGTTTGTTCCTCAACCCCTTTTGCAACGTCGATTACAACAATAACACTATCAACAGCCGTTAAAGTTCTAAAAGTATCTTCAGCAAAATCCTTGTGTCCAGGTGTATCAAGGATATTGATTTTTTTGTCTTTATAATTAAAAGCAAGAACAGATGTAGAAACCGAAATACCTCTTTGGCGTTCGATTTCCATAAAGTCACTCGTTGCTCCTTTTTTAATCTTATTGTTTTTTACAGCTCCAGCTTCCTGAATTGCACCTCCAAATAAAAGTAATTTTTCAGTTAAAGTTGTTTTACCGGCATCGGGATGCGATATAATTCCGAATGTTCTTCTGCGTTGTATTTCTTTTAAAAAGCTCATATTTCGTATAAATAGGTTGCAAAAGTACTATTAATTACGGCTTAATAAAAATATTAGTTTCTTAATTAAAGGCTTCAATTTACAAGTGTCAGTTTCGGAATAGTTTTTTTGCCACGAATTATTCGAATTATCACAAATTTAATAGTGCAAATTAGTGTAATTCGTGGCGAAAAAAAGCTACTCAAAATGAGCAGCTTTGTATAGTTATTTTGTAAATTACTGGTTAATCGACCACACTGAATATCCTTTTGGAGGACATTGTATTTTTACCCATTTGTCTGCCTGAGTTGTTGGATACCAGGATGAGTTTCCTGTAAAATCTTTAATTTGAGTATTTGCCCAATTGGTTTGAATCCATCTTTCCTGCCATGAGTCTGAATTGTTAATGTAAACAACCAATCCCGGGTTTCCGTTATATCCGTTTCTTCTGGCAACATATTCATCATTATCAGAATATAAAATAGAAGTTGTTCCGGTTGCTTTATTGTTATGAATCCAGATTAAGTTATTTAACTTGTTTTTATCCAACCATTCTTCATAATCTCTGTAGAATATTGTTGGATATCCTTCATGCGTAAGGATATAAGAATATGCTAATAACTTATTCGAAATTTCATCTGTATCATGATTAGTTACAAAAGTTACTGCTTTATATGGATTTCTTTTCCACATCATGTCGTCATTTAGCAGTGCTAGATTATTTCCATCAAAAGCATCATTCATTTTATAATAACAAGCAAAATCGAAAACAGAACTATTAGCATTATTTGCCCAATCGTTTAATACGTTTACATTAGAATCCCATAATTCTCCAACAGAAAATCCACCAACATTGGCATTCCAGGAATTTACAACCCACGCACCAAAACCTTTTACATAGTCAAATCTCCAGCCATCAAATTTCATGGTATTTTTATAATATTTACCAACACCATCAGTTCTAAGCCAAAGCCAGTTTTGGACGTTTGGAGCCGCGTGGCATAAATCTGGAAAACCTCCAAAAGACCCTTCGTCATTATTTCCATAACTATTTTTATAAAAATCATTATAGGTACGAGGAAATTTACCCGAAGCGACTCCTGTAAAATTAGTCCATGTATTGGTTCCTGTAAAAGGATTTGCCTCCGATTGTCCACCACTGTTATGATTAATTACGATATCGGCATATACTTTCAAGTTTTCAGTATGTGCATTTGTAATCAAACTAACTAGCTCAGCTTTTGAGCCAAATCTTGTTTCAGTACTTCCGTTTTGATTATAATCACCAAAATCAAAATAATCTGTTGGATCATATCCCATAGAAAATGCTCCGTTTTGTGCTTTAGAAGCTGGAGGTAGCCAAATAGAGCCGATTCCTGCATTACCCCAGGCCGTAACTTTACTGCTTACGGTATTCCACCACGTTCCACCTGCAGGAACATCCCAGTAAAAGGCCTGCATCATTACGCCTCCGCCTGGATTATCGACATATTTTCCTGTGGATGAAGTTCCTGTACTAAAAGGTTTTCCACTGTGATGTGTAACGTTAATAATTTCAAATTTCTGACTTTCAGCTTTTGAATCTGTTTCTAAAGTTTCATTTTGCGAACATGAGCTTAAAAATGCCGCAATCATCCCAATGAATAGAAATCTTACTTGTGGTTTTTTCATAATAGATTTGGTTAAGATTAATTAATAAAGTTTGTAATTATTCAATTTTTGCATCTATAATGGTTGATATTCTTAATTTTAGATGTTATAATTTAAAAATTACGCATCTAAAGTATGTGTTTTTTGAGTTGATTGCTTTTTATAAGAAAATATTTATGTTACGAAAACGTTGTAGTGTTGAAAACTTATTTTTATCCGGTTGTAAACTAATAGTTTGCGATTTTGCGTTTACTAAAGTAAAAGGTTTAATGGAAGTGTTTTAATAATCAAATTTTTAAAATTTAATCGAAAATAATCGTCAGGAAATTGGTTCATTTTGAAAAATTAAAATACTCTCCATATAATTTTTTGTTAATAGTATAGCTGATAGTTGTATTATGTAATTGAATTGTTATTTTTGTTCGTTATAAGTTAAAAAGAGCTAGGTCTTAATTCTTTACTATTTTGGAGATAATCCTTAAAATTAAGAATAGAAAGATTTTAGTTTAAAGAAGAATTTCTAAAGCAAGACCTTACATTCAAATTAAATTTAAAATAATGTTATTAAAAAAATTACAGCTAAAAACAATTGATTTCAAGTTAGCATTGACAATGTGTTTTTTACTTTTTTTCAGCTCACTTGTTTCAGCTCAGGAAATTATTCCGGATGTTGTAGCTCAAAAACCAGCAGAAGTTCCTTCTGGTAAAAAGCAAAAAGTTGACGGTATTATTGCTACGGTTGGAGATTATATTGTTTTAGACTCAGATATTGATAAAGGTTTTTTAGAAATTTCTGCTCAGGGTGGTAGTATCAAAGATATTACAAGATGCCAGATGCTTGGTAAACTTTTAGAAGATAAATTATATGCGCATCAGGCGATTCAGGATAGTATTATTGTAAGTGATGCCGAAGTAAGAGGTATGATGGAAGACCGTTTAAACTATATGATTAAGCAGGTTGGTGACATTAATAAAGTGGTAGAATATTACAAAAAAAGTTCTGTAGAAGAGTTTAAAACCTATTTTGCTGATATCCTGAAAGAACAAAAGTTGGCTTCAGAAATGCAGAAAAAGATTGTTGATGGAGTAGAAATCACTCCTGAAGAGGTTCGTAATTTCTTTAAAAAAATACCAAAAGACGAATTACCAACTTTTGGAGCTGAAATGGAAGTAGCTCAAATTGTGGTTGAGCCTAAAGTTTCTAAAGAAGATAAGCAAAAAGTAATAGACCGATTAAACTCTATTAGACAAGATGTTTTAGATGGTTCTAGTTTTGCAACAAAAGCAGTATTATATTCTCAAGATCCAGGTTCTTCTGCAAATGGAGGTTATTATAAAATGACCAGAAAAACCCCTTTCCTAAAAGAATTTAAAGATGTTGCTTTTAGTTTACAGGAAGGTGAAATTTCTCAGCCTTTTGAAACAATTTATGGATATCATATTATAATGGTCGATAAAATTAAAGGCCAAGAAGTAGAGTTACGTCATATTTTAATTTCGCCAACTGTTTCTGAAGCGGCGTTAAAAGAAGCTAAAGAAAGAATTACTAATATTCGTACTAAGATAATCAATAAAGAGATTTCTTTTGCCGATGCCGCCAGAACAGAATCTGATGAAAAAGAAACAAGAGCAAACGGAGGAACTTTAGTAAATCCAAATACTCAGGATACCCGATTTGAGTTGACAAAAATGGATCCGACTTTATATGGTCAGGTTTCAAATTTAAAAGATACCGAAATTTCTCAGCCACTTTTAAATGTAGATGACAAAGGCAAAAAAACGTACAAGTTAATTACAGTTACGAACAGAATTGATGAGCACGTAGCAGATTATGCAAAGGATTATACAAAAATTAAAGAACTTGCATTAAAAGAAAAACAAATCAACGCAATTGCAAAATGGTTTGACACTAAAATAAAAGATACTTATATCAAAATTATTGGTGAATACAGAGATTGTACTTTTACAAACAACTGGTTAAAAAAATAATTTTTATTAAATAAAGAAAAAGAGTTAGTTTTATGAATTCATAGAGCTAACTCTTTTTAATTTAAAAAACATACTTAAATGTCTGACGTAGCAGCAATTCATAATTTAGTTCAAAAGCGAAACGAATTAAAATCAGAAATAGCAAAAATTATTGTAGGCCAGGATGCAGTTGTAGATCAAATTTTACTGTGTATATTTTCAGGAGGACACGCCTTATTAATCGGAGTTCCCGGTTTGGCAAAAACATTAATGATAAATACTTTATCACAAGCTTTAGGTTTAGATTTTAAAAGAATTCAGTTTACACCGGATTTAATGCCTTCTGATATTTTAGGAAGTGAAATTCTGGATGAAAACAGACAGTTTAAATTTATCAAAGGACCTATTTTTTCCAATATAATTTTAGCTGATGAGATTAACAGAACACCGCCAAAAACGCAGGCCGCTTTACTTGAAGCAATGCAGGAGCGTTCTGTTACTATTGCAGGACAGAATTACAAATTAGATTTACCTTACTTTGTATTAGCAACTCAAAATCCAATTGAGCAGGAAGGAACTTATCCGTTACCGGAAGCACAATTAGACCGTTTTATGTTTGCAATCAAATTAGAATATCCAACATTTGAAGAAGAAGTTCAGGTTGTAAAACGCACAACATCGGATGTTAAAACGACAATTAATCCATTGTTTTCAGCACAGGAAATTATAGATTTTCAACATCTGATCAGAAGAATTCCTGTAGCAGATAACGTTATTGAATATGCTGTTACCTTAGTAAGCAAAACACGTCCTGATAATAAACTGGCAAATGATTTTGTGAAAAATTATCTGGATTGGGGAGCAGGACCAAGAGCTTCTCAGAATTTAATTTTGGCTGCAAAAGCACATGCAGCTTTTCACGGTAAATTTTCGCCGGATATTGAAGATGTAAAAGCAGTTGCAACCGGAATTTTGCGTCACAGAATTATTAAAAATTACAAAGCAGATGCTGAAGGAATAACAGAAGATATTATTATTCAGAAGTTATTGTAGATGTAAAGACAATTTATGAAAAAATCCTGGTAATTTATTGCCGGGATTTTTTTTGCTTTTCTACATTCTTTAAATTATGATTAAATTTTCAAATCAGAAAATAGTGTTGAAGTCACGCAAAAAAGTTCAACTATAACGTTATAATTAGTTATTTAGAAAGATTCTTCGTTAAAATAGGGGTAAAATCGTACTTCCTTTTTAATGTTAAATTTCGACTTTGCTAAAGAAAGGATTTTAAAATGCCAAAAATTCATTTTTTTAATTCAAAATTGAGGTTTTGTCAAAAACTAACAGTGAAAATCGTTTTTTAGCAATAATAATTTTTGAAAACACGACTTCTATTATATTATTTTTAATTATCGGCATTAATGCTTAAATTTGCGTAAAAAAATAAATCTGCCTTAATTATGAATATTTATAAGGATTATATCCAGGAAATTGAAGAAAGAAAAAGCCAGGGACTTCACCCTAAACCAATTGATGGCGCTGAATTATTAAGCGAAATCATTGCACAAATTAAAGATTTGAATAATGAGTATCGCGAAGATTCTCTTAAGTTTTTTATTTACAATACTTTACCGGGAACAACAAGTGCTGCTGGAGAAAAGGCAAAGTTTTTAAAAGAGATTATTTTAGGTGAAGCTGCAGTAAAAGAAATTACTCCGGCATTTGCATTTGAATTATTATCACATATGAAGGGTGGACCTTCAATTGAAGTATTGCTTGATTTAGCTTTAGGTAATGATGTTACTATTGCTAAACAAGCTGCTGAAGTTCTTAAAACACAAGTTTTCCTTTATGATGCTGATACAGATCGTTTAAAGGAAGCATTCAGAAATAACAATGAAATTGCTAAAGAGATTATCGAAAGTTACGCAAAAGCGGAATTTTTCACTAAACTTCCTGAAGTAGCAGAAGAAATAAAAGTAGTTACATTTATAGCTGGTGAAGGTGATATCTCTACAGATTTGCTTTCTCCTGGAAATCAGGCGCACTCGCGTTCAGATCGTGAACTTCACGGTTTATGCATGATTACTCCACAGGCGCAAGCAGAAATCAAAGCATTACAGGCACAACATCCTGATGCAAGTGTGATGTTAATTGCTGAGAAAGGTACTATGGGGGTTGGATCTTCTAGAATGTCTGGTGTAAACAACGTGGCACTTTGGACAGGTAAACAAGCTAGTAAATATGTTCCGTTTGTAAATTTTGCTCCAATTGTTGGAGGAACAAATGGTATCTCTCCAATTTTCTTAACAACTGTAGACGTTACAGGTGGTATTGGAATTGACCTTAAAAACTGGGTTAAAAAAGTAGATGCAGAAGGAAATATTCTTCGTAACGAAAATAATGAACCGATACTTGAAGAAGTATATTCTGTGGCTACAGGAACAGTTCTTACTATCAATACAAAGACAAAAAAACTGTATAAAGATAATGAGGAATTAATTGATCTTGCTAAATCATTTACTCCTCAAAAAATGGAATTCATCAAAGCAGGTGGCTCTTATGCTATTGTATTTGGTAAAAAACTTCAAACATTTGCATCAAAAGTTTTAGAAATTGAAATTGCGCCAGTTTTTGCTCCATCAAAAGAAATTACGATTGAAGGACAAGGACTTACTGCTGTAGAAAAAATCTTTAACAGAAATGCTGTTGGTGTAACTCCGGGAAAAATTTTACACGCTGGTTCAGATGCACGTGTTGAAGTGAATATTGTCGGATCACAAGATACAACTGGTTTAATGACAGCTCAGGAATTGGAAGCGATGGCTGCTACAGTTATTTCCCCGATTGTAGATGGTGCATACCAATCAGGTTGTCATACTGCTTCTGTATGGGATAAAAAAGCTCAGGCAAACATTCCTAAGTTAATGAAGTTCATGAATAACTTCGGACTTATTACGGCTCGTGATCCAAAAGGTGGTTATCATGCAATGACTGACGTTATTCATAAAGTACTTAACGATATTACAATAGACGAATGGGCAATCATCATTGGTGGTGACTCTCATACAAGAATGTCTAAAGGTGTTGCTTTTGGTGCAGATTCAGGAACAGTTGCTCTTGCACTTGCTACGGGTGAGGCTTCAATGCCAATTCCGGAATCAGTAAAAGTTACTTTCAAAGGAGACATGAAGAGTTACATGGATTTCCGTGATGTGGTTCATGCTACACAAGCTCAGATGCTTCAAAAATTTGGTGGTGAAAATGTATTCCAGGGAAGAATTATCGAGGTTCATATTGGAACTCTTAATGCAGATCAGGCATTTACATTTACAGACTGGACTGCAGAGATGAAAGCAAAAGCTTCAATCTGTATTTCTGAGGATGATACTTTGATCGAATCTTTAGAGATTGCAAAAGGTAGAATCCAGATCATGATCGACAAAGGAATGGACAATGAGAAACAAGTTCTTCAGGGATTGATCAATAAAGCTGATAAGAGAATTGCAGAGATTAAATCTGGTGATAAACCAGCACTTACTCCAGATGCAAATGCTAAATATTATGCTGAGGTTGTTGTAGATCTTGATCAGATTGCTGAGCCAATGATTGCCGATCCAGACGTAAATAATATTGATGTTTCTAAACGTTATACTCACGATACTATCAGACCATTATCATTTTATGGTGGTGTGAAAAAAGTAGATCTTGGATTTATTGGATCTTGTATGGTTCACAAAGGAGATATGAAAATCCTTGCTCAAATGTTGAAAAATGTTGAAGCGCAAAATGGAAAAGTTGAATTCAATGCTCCGCTTGTAGTTGCTCCACCTACTTACAATATTGTTGATGAGCTTAAAGCTGAAGGTGACTGGGAAGTTTTACAAAAATATTCTGGTTTTGAATTCAATGATGATGCTCCAAAAGGTGCAGCACGTACTGAATATGAAAACATGTTATATTTAGAGCGTCCAGGATGTAATCTTTGTATGGGTAACCAGGAAAAAGCGGCTAAAGGAGATACTGTAATGGCAACTTCTACTCGTCTTTTTCAAGGAAGAGTTGTTGAAGATAAAGAAGGTAAAAAAGGAGAATCATTACTTTCATCTACTCCGGTTGTAGTTTTATCTACAATTCTTGGTAGAACTCCTACTATCGATGAATATACTGCTGCTGTAGACGGAATCAACTTAACTAAGTTCGCGCCTTCTCACAAACAGTTAGTTATGTAATACATAATTTATTAAGCATATTTTAAAGCCCGAGTCATAAAACTCGGGCTTTTTTTGTAATAGTAGCTCTATTTTTTTGTATCTTGTGGTGTTCAAAAAAAAACAACAAAAACAATTATATCTTATGGCTTTTGATATTGAAATGATTAAAAAAGTGTACGAAAACATGCCGGGCCGTGTTGATAAAGCACGCGAAATTGTTGGTCGTCCACTTACTTTAACAGAGAAAATTTTGTACAATCACCTTTGGGATGGAGCTCCGTCTCAGGCATTCGGAAGAGGGGTTGATTATGTTGACTTTGCACCAGATCGTGTTGCTTGTCAGGATGCGACAGCACAAATGGCATTGTTGCAGTTTATGCATGCTGGAAAATCAAAAGTTGCAGTTCCTACAACGGTTCATTGCGATCACTTGATTCAGGCAAAAGTAGATGCTGTAACCGATTTGGCCAGAGCAAAAACACAAAGTAATGAAGTTTTCGACTTCTTGTCGTCAGTTTCTAATAAATACGGAATTGGTTTCTGGAAACCAGGAGCCGGAATTATTCACCAGGTAGTACTTGAAAATTATGCATTTCCGGGCGGAATGATGATTGGAACCGACTCTCACACTGTAAATGCAGGTGGTTTGGGAATGGTCGCTATTGGAGTTGGTGGAGCCGATGCTGTAGATGTAATGTCTGGTATGGCTTGGGAACTTAAATTTCCTAAATTAATCGGAGTAAAATTAACGGGTAAATTATCAGGATGGACAGCCCCAAAAGATGTTATTCTTAAAGTTGCAGGTATTCTTACTGTAAAAGGTGGTACCGGAGCAATTGTTGAATATTTTGGAGAAGGCGCAACGTCTATGTCTTGTACTGGTAAAGGTACGATTTGTAATATGGGAGCTGAAATTGGAGCTACAACTTCAACTTTCGGTTATGACGATTCAATGAGCCGTTACCTGCGTTCTACAAACAGAGCCGATGTTGCTGATGCTGCCGATAAAGTAGCTTCTTACTTAACAGGAGACCCGGAAGTATATGCAAATCCTGAAAAATATTTTGATCAGGTAATCGAGATCGATTTGTCTACATTAGAGCCACACTTAAATGGACCTTTTACACCAGACTTAGCGACTCCAATTTCTAAAATGAAAGAAGAGGCAATCAAAAATAACTGGCCTTTGCAAATTCAGGTAGGTTTAATAGGTTCATGTACAAACTCTTCTTACGAAGATATTTCGCGTGCTGCTTCATTGGCAAGACAAGTTGCTGACAAAAATTTAAAAACCAAATCACAGTTTACAATCACTCCGGGTTCTGAAGTAGTTCGTTCTACGATCGAAAGAGACGGATTTATTGATACTTTTCATAAAATTGGAGCAACGGTCTTCGCGAATGCCTGTGGACCATGTATTGGTATGTGGGATAGAGAAGGAGCTGAGAAAGAAGAAAGAAATACTATTGTTCACTCTTTCAACCGTAACTTCTCAAAGCGTGCAGATGGTAACCCAAATACTTTAGCTTTTGTAGGTTCTCCGGAATTAGTGACAGCTTTGGCAATTGCAGGTGATTTAAGTTTTAATCCATTAACAGATACATTAATCAACGAAGATGGAGAGGAAGTAAGACTTGATGCTCCAACAGGAGATGAGTTGCCTTCTAAAGGTTTCTATGCGGAAGATCCAGGATTCCAGGCTCCGGCTGCAGATGGTTCAGGAGTTCAGGTTGTAGTAAGTCCTACTTCAGAGCGTTTACAATTATTAGCTCCGTTTGTTGCCTGGGATGGTAAAAATATCACAGGTGCTAAATTGTTAATCAAGGCATTCGGAAAATGTACTACAGATCACATTTCTATGGCAGGACCATGGTTACGTTTCCGTGGACACTTAGATAATATTTCTAACAATATGTTGATTGGTGCTGTAAACGCTTACAACCAAAAAACAAATTCAGTTAAAAATCAATTAACTGGGGAATATGATGCTGTGCCAGCTGTTGCCCGTGCATACAAAGCGGCTGGAGTTCCGTCGATTGTAGTTGGAGATCACAACTATGGTGAAGGTTCTTCTCGTGAGCATGCAGCAATGGAGCCACGTTTCTTAGGGGTAAAAGCGGTATTGGTGAAATCTTTCGCTCGTATTCACGAAACAAACCTTAAAAAACAAGGTCTTTTAGGTTTAACATTTGCTAACGAAGCTGATTATGATAAAATTCAGGAAGATGATACAATTAACTTTACTGACTTAACTGAGTTCGCTCCGGGTAAACCTTTAACATTAGAATTTGTTCACGCAGATGGAACAAAAGATGCTATCCTGGCAAACCACACATACAACGCAGGTCAGATTGGCTGGTTTGTTGCAGGTTCTGCATTAAACTTAATTGCTGCTGGAAAAGCTTAATATTTAGATTTATATAGTAAAAGGGCCCTGTGAATAACAGGGCTTTTTTTATGTTTAATGAATTTTGTTGTGTCTGTTTAGTTTATTTTAGAAAAACTCAACCCAGAAGACAAAACTTTGATATGATTAAGTTGTGTTTTGTCAAATTCTTCAATGTCGATACTGTATACATTTTTAGAAGGAGTAGAAGAAAAATCATTTTGAGTACTTCCGCCTAGTATATATAATTTGTTATTATAATAATACATGCTGGAATTTTTTAATTGAATATCGACTAAATATTCTTTCAATTGCTTTGATTTAATGTCGTAAAGATACATTAGATTGTTTTCAAAAAAATAAATGATATTTTCATGAAAGGTTACTGCTGGTTTTTCTAATCCTGTAAATAATTCTCCTTCCGTCTGCCATTTTTCAGTTTTTAAATCAAAAGATTCAATTTGAGACAAAGGGTTTTCGTTGCTTCCTCCAATTAAATAAATTTTATCATTTATTAGAACGCCCGAAGTTTCTTTGGCGATTGGCATACTTGCGAGTTCGTACCAATAGCCAGAAGTGATGTTGTATTGGTGTACTTTATTGGTAAATGTCTTTATGTTTTTATCATTCATTTTTACTGAACCTCCAATTATAATAATATTATCATTGTAAGTAAATGTGGCAGCATTGGATGCTTGATGAGGATTTGTTTTGTCAATTGTAATGGTTTGGTTTTTAATATCAAATACTTCAATTTCATTTTGTAAATATTCGAAAATTCCATTATCAGAAATTTTTTTTCCCCCTAAAATGTAGATTTTGCCATCATAATAGTTTAGATTATGAAAGGCTCTTTTTTTGAATTTTACATTTAAATCTTCCCACGAATTATTTTGTATATCGTATGCCAATAATTTTTCTTTATAAGAGAAATAATTTGGATTAGTGCGAATTTCTCGCAAATAGTCTCTTAAAGTAAAATCTGGTCGTTCTCTTTTAACTTTTTCCCAAGGATCAACTACCAAACTTGCGTCTCCGCCTGTAACGTAGATTTTGTTGTCAATCAGAAGTGATCCAAAGGAAGCGATGTTGTAATTTAGAGAGGCTAACTTGGTCGAGTTTAATTTAGACTTTAATCTTAATTTATGATTAGCTGCAATAACCAGGCCTTTTAAGTTTTCTATATTTTCAGGAAGTAAAACTTTGAAGTTGGAATTTTTTAAATCTTTTAAAGCAATTTTTGTAGTTATAAAACCAACATGAGAAAATTGCAAACTATCAATGTCTTTAAAGTTGGATGGAAGCGTTATAGAAAACGCTCCATTTTTATCAGTCAAAGTTCCGGTGTTGGCGGGTAGCAGAGAAATATTTGTGTCTTCTACAGGTAAGTTATTCTTTTTAGAAATAACAACTCCTTTGATGTTCTGCGCTATTGATAAAAAAGGAAAAAGAATGAGGATTACAAGTAGTTTTTTCACAAGTTTTCTGGTTTTTAAGTTGATTTAAGCTAGTTAATAGTGGTTTTTTTGTAAAATCAACGGTTTCAAAAAGTTGGCTCAATTTCTATGCCGAGCTTGTTAATTTGAGGTGAATTAATTGTTAAAAATCATTGTTTTTATAGTTTTAAAAGTTAAATTCGCCTTTGGAGTAATATATTTGTGATTTTTAAGTTTAGATAGTATCAAATTTAAAAAATGGATGACAAATTTTAAAGGATAAATATGGTTTTTAGATTCATAATAGCATTGTTTTTTTTAAGCGTTGGAGCTTTTGCACAAGATAATTTCGTGAAGCACAAAATCTCGCAAGGAGAAAACCTTTCTGTTATTGCTAAAAAATACGGAGTAAAAGTAAAAGATATTACAGATGCTAACCCAAACGCTCCAAAAGTCTTAAAACTAAATTCAGTACTTTTAATTCCTGGTAAAAGTAAAAAGAAAACGACAGTTGCAACTACAACAAAACTCAAACCAGACGAAGTTGTTGTAAATACTTCTTCAGATACTCACGAAGTTGCACCAAAAGAAACACTTTGGGCAATTTCAAAAAAATATAATGTTTCTGTAGATGAATTGAAAAAAGCAAATCCATCATTAGAATCAGATGGCTTAAAAATTGGACAAAAACTTGCAATTCCTTCCAAAAACGCAATCGCACTTTCTGATAATAAAGTAAAAGCGGAAGAAATTTCAAAAACAGAGATTGTGCCGTCATCTGATGTGGAGGTAATTGTTGAGGTTCAGCCAAAAGAAACCAAATATGCCATTGCTAAAAAATACGGAATTACAGTTGCAGAACTGGAAAAGCAAAATCCTTTTATTAAAGGAAAACTAGCAGTGGGTTACGTTTTAAAAATAAAAACTTCTAAAGAAAAAGCCGATGCGGCTGCTGCTTTAAATCCAGTTCAGGATACCAATGAAATGAAGCCTCTTCAGGAAATTAATGTTCAGGTCGCTGATAATACAAGTGTTAAAAAAGATACAGCGTATGTTCGTGTAAGTAATCATTCAGAATTAATTGACCAGTTAATTTCAAACGCAACGCAAAATATAGGAACCCGTTACCGCTCTGGTGGAACTACTAAGGCAGGTTTTGACTGTTCAGGTTTGATGTTTTGTACTTTTGGTAATTTTGATATTAAGTTGCCTAGAAGTTCTATCGAACAATCGCGTATTGGTAATAAGGTGAATTCAGATTTGGCACAGAAAGGAGATTTAATTTTCTTCAGAACCAACGGAAGACGTCACATAAATCATGTTGGAATGGTTGTAGATGTTAACGATGGTGAAATTAAATTTGTACATTCTTCTACACATGGAGGTGTTATGATTTCTTCTACAAAAGAACCTTATTACGAAAGAGCTTTTTCACAAGTTAATCGTGTTTTAGAAGAAGATCTTAAGAAGCTATAGGATCTTCCCGATAAACTATTTTTTTGAATTCCTCTATAGGAAATGGTTTATTCAGAAGTTTATAGACATATTTGTTTTCATTAATCCGGTTAATTTCATCCGGATCCAGCGTTGAAGAAAGGACATAAATCTGAACTTCCTTTTTTAATTTATCATCAAGTTGATCAAACGCATCTAAAAAATCAAAACCATTCATTAAAGGCATCTGGATATCAAGAATAATGATCAATGGTTTGTTGGTTCTATTGTTGTCCCGAAGCCATTGAAGTCCTTCATATCCATCATTAGTAATGTGGATTTCCTCTATAAAAAGCATTTTTTTCAATAGCTGTTTAATGACAAGCTGATCAATCAAATTGTCTTCAATTAATAAGAATGAGAGTTTAGATTCCATAAAAATTGGGTATTGTTACGGTGAATTTACTTCCTATTGTACTCTGTGAGCATACGGATATGCTGCCTTTTATGTTTTCAACTGCTTCTTTTACAATGTAAAGTCCCAATCCGGAGCCTTTATTTTTATTAGTGCCAAAATACATTTGAAAGATGTTTTCTTTAAATTCATCTTTAATCCCGATTCCATTATCAGATACTTCGATTTTATGAAAACCATCGGTAAGCGATGTTTTAATAGAAATAAACATTTCCTGTTTACTATCATCAGCATATTTAATGGCATTAGAAATCAAATTTGAAATAATGATTTTCAGTCTTAAACCATCACTTTGAATTTCATCAACTAATAATTCTTGGGTAAAAGTAATTTTGTTGGCATTTTCAATATGCATTAACTGAGAAATAGCTTCTTCAAATAATTCTTTTAAACTTACCGGCTCCATGATGATTTGTGCTCTCTTATTTTTTGAGTAATCGATAATGTCGCTTATAAATTGATCTTGTTTCACAAGGCTTTGCTGCATTAAAGTCAGGTAATCTTTAATTTGATCAATATCATCTTCTAATTGCGTAATTTTTATCAAGCCTTTTAATGATGTAATAGGAGATCTTAAATCGTGTGATGCACTATAAACAAAACGATCCAATTCATGATTGGCCAGTATTAGATTTTCGTTTTTTACTTCAATTTCTTTTTTAGAAGTAATTAGGCGTTTTACCATTATAGAGTAATAGAGACAAACACTGCAAACAATAATTAAGATGAAAATAATATTTGCTTTAATAAGTAAATCTTTAATCTTACGGGTTCCCTCTCCTAAAGTATTAGAAAAGTTACGCTCGTTAATGGTAAGCTTTTCGCTGATAGAGCCAATTTGCTCCAGAAATTTTCTTTGCTCTTGGGGAGTTAGTGAATTATGAGTGATTTTTGCATTGATTTGTGTTCCAATAACAAATAATTCAAAGATTAAATTATCGCCTTGTTCCCATTCATGAATTGCTTTTGCTAAAAATGAAACGTGCTTAAAATTGTCGAACAACCAGACGATATCATCTAAATCATCCTGATGATTTCTTCCAATCAGGAACCCTTTTCGGGCAATTTTGTTGTCGCCCACTTTTAGCAACGTTATTCGAGCCAGACCATCACCTTGTGGGACTTTTAATTCTTCAAGATATAATTTCCATTGTTCCTGATCCTGAGTGTATAGATAGGTAATAAGATGTCTTGAAGCATCTTTTTGTCCCTTTGAGTAATGAGATTCGCCATTAACGTAAGCTCGATTGGCAGAAAGTATTTTAATGGTGAAAAAATTGATACAAATCAATAAAGCACAGGAAATAAATACGATTAACAAAAGTATAAATACATTTGGAAATCGTAACTTTTTTATAATTAGGATCTTGCGCATAGCTTTTTTTTGTAGGTTAATAATTTGATATACTTGTCAATGACAAATTTGTTCGCATTCGTTTTTTTTCTATTTAGATAATCGCTGGGGGATTGATTACTTAATAGTGTGAAAAATAAACAAATGTTAATAAAATTGATACTGTTTTATGATTTGATCCTTTCTATCAAATTTAATAAAAAAATAATGCAGTTTAACGAATAGTTGTTAATTTTCTTCTTGATATCGAAATTTCAGAATTAACTAGTTGATTTTAAGTGCGTTGAATTATATTAAGCATTATTCTTTCTCCTTTTTTAATTAAAAGTTAAAAAGAGGAAATACTTTGAATGCAAAAGACAGGGGCGATTTTTCTTCTTTTTTTGTTTAACGACAAAAATGCTTTGAGATTAGATGTTTTTTATAAATGGTGGTTTAGTTTTTATTTAATATAATGAAAAAAGAATGGGATTAAATTGTAGGAATTTGATCGTTTTTATTTTGTGGTAAACTTTTGTAAATGAAAAAGCTGTAAGTTTTTAGACTTACAGCTTTTGTTTTTAAATTGAGTTGGTTATTAAGTTTAATTATTGTCCCAGTATTTGGCACTAAGTTTAGGAAACATGACTTTTAAATCGTCGCTGTTTTCGTTCCATTCATTTCCCGTTGTATCAAATTTTTCCTGAAAAGTATAAGGCATTTTTTGACCTGTAAGTTCTTCAAAAACTATTCCGGGTAAGTAACCAAAACCTTCCCAGTCAAATTCTTCAATTAGATCTGTTTCGATTTCCACAAGAGATTCAGGATCATGTATAACTTTGTAATAAAAATTCTTGCCTTGCGCAATGACCCATTCGCGAAAATCGATAAAGTTATCGTCACTACAACCTCCATGAATAATATAAATTGCACCCCAAAGTTCCCAGGTATTAGCAAGACCTCTAAAATGTCTAAAACTATTGTCAAATAAAATTAACTCATCTGGTGTTAGTTTTCGGAGTTCGTTTGCTAATCCTTCCTGTTGTTCTTCAAAATTACCATTAGAGTCATCTTTTGTTTTTTGAATAATTTCCCAAAATAAATCTTCTTCCATTAATATTTCAAAGGCTGAAACATCTATCGTTTTGATATATTCTGAAGCCTCAGCTTTTTGCGTTTTGCCAAAAAATTTATCAAATATTCCCATAATCATTTTGGTGTTAGTTTTTAAAATATTTGAATATTAAAAGTTTTGTATTTCTATGCTTAACTTATTTGGGTAAATATTGGCTGTTATCTTCGTTTTCGAATTTTGATACTGCAATTTCGTCTTTAACAAGAACTAATTTTGATTGCTTTTGCGCAGCGGCTTTTTCAAATTGCGAACCTTTTATGACCGAATTTTTAATTTTAAACAGATTAATGCAAAAAAAGGCCAGACTTCCTATTCCTATTAATGCAAGTAGTATGTTTATAAAAATATCAGTTCCCGTTCGGTCTAAATTCTGAGCTAAAATAATCAGTCCCAATGCCGTAAAAATTAGACCCCAGTATTCCATTTTGATCCAAAAAAGAGTATGGTTGCTTTTGAAATTAATCTCTTTTCCTGTTTCTTTATCTATAAAAACGCGAAGAGTAGTATTCCATTTGATTCCGAAAATATAGCTAAAAATCCCCGCAATATACAATGGTACAATAAAAGTTAAGTCTATATAAGACTCTGGAAAAATTGAAATGCAAGTAAAAATTGCTATAAATAAAATTAATACAGAAAGAATACCTCTGCCGGACCAAACTATCATATTTGTTGTTTTAGTAAATTTGCTTACTTCTGTTTAAAGTCTTTTTTCAGCTTAGTTGGACTTTTTTGTTGATAAAAGGAAATTATATGGCTTAAGAATATACATTAATGAGGCCTTTAAAAAACTGAATGCCGCCAAATAAAATAGCGCCCCAAAATATAAAACCAATATCTGCAATTGTCAAAATTGAGCCTCCGCAAAACCATAAAGCGCCGTAAAGCATATCTTTTCTCGCTTTTTCATATTTGGCCTCCTGTATCTGAATCTCGAGATTTTCAACGATTAATCCGGGAATTTCTGCGCTTAGTCCTTGCTCAGTAAGTTTAGCTTTGGTTTCATAAGATGATTTGTTTTCATGCAAAAGCATGTTAGCCGCATAACTATAAAATTGATTGGCAACATCATCGTGCGATTCGGGTTTTGTGGTTTCCATGAATTGGTTTGGAGTGGTTTTGGTTTGGTTTATAGTTTTGTTTCCCAAATATAAATAGTTGAAATTACATATTTTTACGGGAAGCCGTAAAAGTAAATTTTTGAGCATAAAAAAAACTTCAAATTTTAAAGTTTGAAGTTTTTTTCCTTATTTATATAGGGTTTCCTTTGATATTTTTTTATAGGAAATTTATCTAATTTTGTTATTTTGTCTTAAAAAGTCGCATACATGAGCAATCGCTTAAAAGCATAAATAGAAGGAACATTTGGAAAAAATTGATTGATTCTTTTCTTAAATTCAGTTGATAATTCATTAAATTCCTCATAGCTTAAACGTTCCTGATAAACGGTTAATGCCGAACCGGAAATAAAATCAAAAAAAGAATCCTGATGAGTAGAAATAAGAGGATATACTTTTTGATATAAGACTAAATCTTTTCCTCCGCAATCAAAAAGAATTTTAGCATATTCATCTAAAGTAAGAACGGGCGAAGGTCTTGTCCAATAGTTTAAGTAAGAACCATAGGGTTCTTCCTGAACTAACTCCAGTAGTATTTTATTAAGAACATTTTCGGTTTGCTGCGGCATCTGTACAGCCAATTGGCCACCAGAATTGAGTCGTGATATTATTTTAGGGAAAAGGTCGTTATGATTATCTACCCATTGCAAAGCAGCATTAGAGAAAATCAGATCCCATTTTTTTTCCTGATCTAGTTGCTCCGGAATTGATAGTTGTTTAAATTGAATATTATCCTGAAGAGGCGTTTTTGCCAGCATTTCAGCAGAAGAATCAATACCTAAGACGTTGGCATTCGTTAACATGTTCGATAACTTCTGCGTTAGCTCACCAGTACCACAACCCAAATCGATAACTTCAAGATTTGGTTTGTCAACTATATGATTTGTCAGATCTTCAAACGGCTTATACCTGTCCTCTTTAAATTCGTTATATTTTTTAGGGTCCCAAGTCATGATTTTTCTTTTGTGAAGTTATAAATGAAAAGATAAGCCACTCTAAAAAGTTAGATTAACATAAGTTTTAATAAATTTAAAGCTGATTTTTTAAAAATCCAAGAATCTAACAATGGAATGATAAAATTTTAAAAAAAAGTATATCTTTAGCCAACCCAAAACCACAAAAAATGCAAGAAAACGACCAAGAACATTTTAAAAGAGAACTCGGATTATTAGACGGAACCATGCTTGTTGTGGGATCTATGATCGGATCTGGAATATTTATCGTAAGTGCAGATATCGCCAGACAAGTCGGATCAGCCGGATGGCTTACACTTATTTGGTTAATCTCGGGATTAATCACGATTATTGCTGCAGTAAGTTATGGCGAACTTAGTGCTATGTTTCCAAAAGCCGGAGGACAATATGTATATCTTAAAGAAGCCTACAATAAATTAATTGCCTTTTTGTACGGCTGGAGTTTTTTTGCTGTAATACAGACCGGAACGATCGCAGCTGTAGGGGTAGCATTTTCAAAATTTGCGGCTTATCTCTATGAACCTTTGAGTGACGAAAATGTACTGTTTCAATTGGGTTCGTTTAAACTCAATGCAGCACAAATTGTTTCAATTTTTACAATTGTATTACTAACGTACATAAATAGTCGTGGGGTAAAAAATGGAAAAATTCTGCAAACCGTTTTAACCATTATTAAAATTTTATCATTACTTGGACTAATCGTTTTTGGATTTACACTAGCTGCAAAAGCTTCTGTTTGGGATGCTAACTGGACAAATGCGTGGACACCTCGTTCTTATAATCCCGAAAGTGGTTCATGGTTTCCAATTGGAGGAAAAGCATTGATTACCGGAATCTCGGCAGCAATGGTTGGATCTTTGTTTTCAAGTGATGCCTGGAATGGCGTTACGTTTATTGCCGGAGAGATTAAAAATCCAAAACGTAATGTTGGTTTCAGTTTATTTTTGGGAACTTTTATTGTTACAATTATATATGTTTTAACCAATATCATGTATTTGGCTGTTATTCCGTTTGACGAAATTGCTACAGCAAAATCAGATAGGGTAGCAGTGGTAGCGTCACAATATATCTTTGGAAATATCGGAACCCTGATTATCGCCATTATGATTATGATTTCGACTTTTGCGTGTAATAACGGTTTAATTATGGCAGGAGCAAGAGTTTATTATACAATGGCTAAAGATGGTTTATTCTTTAAAAAAGCAGCTGTTTTAAATGGATCAAGTGTACCTGCATGGGCGCTTTGGGCACAGTGTGTTTGGGCGTCGGCTTTATGTTTAACAGGTAAATATGGAGACTTATTAGATTTCGTAATCATAATTGTATTGATTTTTTATATTCTGACGATCTACGGAATTTTCATTTTAAGAAAGAAAATGCCAGATGCAGAAAGACCATATAAAGCTTTTGGGTATCCTTTTTTACCATTTCTTTATATTATTACGGCAACTGCAATTTGTATTTCCTTATTGATAACAAAATTCTCAACCTGTGGCTGGGGTGTATTAATTATGTTAACCGGAATTCCGGTTTATTATTTAACCAAACCAAAAGAAGAATAGGGTTTTGTTTGAAATTTAAAGTATCATGTTAAAGACCTTATAGATAAAAAAGGCGTCTTGTTTTTAGCAAGACGCCTTTTTGTTTTATGTACATTTTAAAAGTTTGTTATCTATTTTGATTTGTAAAATTTGCATGTAAAAACAAAAAAAGAACACTTCGGTTAAGAAGTGTTCTTTTTAAATGTAAATAATCTCAACGAGCTTGTAGTTTATACTTCTACAGTCTCGTTTACAGATGATTTTATTGTTGAATTAATAATAGACAAAGTAAGAGGATCTGATTCTCCGGTAAAGAAAGCATCCAGTATTTCCTGAAATACAGGATTCGTATTTTCAACCATAGAAAAAAGTGTCATTGATGAACGTAATTTACGAGCATCTAAATCTCCTAAAATCCCATCAGCAGATTTCATCCTGAAGGTTAACAAAAGTTCTGAAATTTCAATTAGATGTTTTCCTAATATCGGATGTTCCAAAAATTCAGTTGCTTCCTTTAAATCGGCAATTGCATAAAGATTGGCTGTATCACTTTTTCCTAACCCTTTTATTTGCGGAAAAATGAACCACATCCAGTGTGTTTCTTTTTTCCCTTTACTGATTTCAGAAAAGGCGGTAAGGTAAAGTTTGTTCTGCGCATCTAAGAAACGCGATAAATCATTGTTAGAATAAGCCATTATGGTATTGTATTTAAAAAAAGGTTGCAAAAATAGTAAAAAAGAAAGGGTCTGCCTAATAAAAGGTTCATACAGTGCGTGTTTTAACTTTTTAAAGAAGTAATATCTTACGGTTTTTTTAGAACAAAAAAATATTTTAAGCGATTCAATTCTATAAAAATCAAAGATTTCGATTGGTTCTTCTAAAGGTAAGATTGATCCTTGGCAAAACATCTCGTGCTGTTTTCGGAACCTGATGCTGCCAAAAACTATTGGTTGTTCCGGCCATTAATAAAAAAGAACCGTGATGCAGCGGAATCTCAATTTGAGGTATATCTTTCCTGAATTTATGTCGGAGTCTGAACATTCTGGTCTCTCCAAAAGTTACAGAAGCAATAATAGGATTTGGGCCTGAATTATGTTCCTTATCGCTATGCCAGGCTACACTATCATTACCGTCTCGGTACAAATTTAACAAGAGACTATTAAAATCTACTTCCGTTTCTTTTTCTACGCGACCCCGAATAGTTAATAAATCATAGGTCCAGTCGGGACCTTTTTGATCGGCGCCGGGATTGTCTTTGTCTTCATACCAGGAAATCATTCTTGGGGCTGTAACGATTTTATCAAACATTTCCATTTCGTATTCTCTCCATTTGGTTTGGTGGAGTAATTTTTCATAAAAACGATCAGATTCTTCTTTGCTAAAAAAATTATCAATTAAAATTAATTCGCAATCAGGCAGATCGTATATAATTTTGCCACTGCTGCCTGGTGTAAATAATTCGGTATCGCTAAATAGTGTCATAATTCAGATTTTAGTTTTACAGCTCTATTTTAAATTTTATTCGGTTTAGGAAGCTTTATTTAGAAATTGTTTGTTAAAAAACACTTTGCCCGGATGTTTTTCAGCGTAAGCAAAAATTAAATGTTCAATATATTGATTGCTCTTATAAGGCGTAACATAACTTTTTACGTCTTCAGGATCATGAATAGCAACATCTCTCGGAATATAGCCCATTCCATGAAAATGCCCGTTTTCAATCCAGATACAGCTTCGCTCGTCGTTAGATCTTCCTTTGTCAATTATGGCAAAACTCGGTCGGTTGTTTAATAAATAATCAATTGCATTGTCTACTTGTTCGTTATGTATAATTGGATCAGGTAATTCTTTTTGCTCATTATTGTAGAAAAATTCACCTTCTTCGGGTCTTGAATATTTACAAAAGCGATGATCGATTTCAAATTGTTCTGCCAGACTTCGCAATAAATGAATACCGGTATATTGGTTATTAAATTCATGAATACAGATTTGAAATTTACTCACTTTCCCAATTGCCAGATATTTGTAGCCGTTCCGGGCTTCGTATTGATAGATACCAAATTTGGCTTCAAAACGTTTTAAAGCCCTGTTATAAGTCGGCCATAGTTTTTTGATTTCGGTACATTCTAAAAGCAGTGCCATTAACTCGGTTGCACAAACTTCAAAAGAAATCCCATGAATATCTCTTAAAAAATGCTGTCTCTGCGGATTGATATTATTGCCCGTAAAATGCGATGTTACCCGTTTTTTTAAATTAATGGCTTTTCCAACATAAATCACTTTTTTTGCCTGATTGTAGAAATAATATACTCCGGGTTTATCAGGTAAATTATTAAAATCATCTGGCGAAAGATTTGGCGGTAATCGTTGGTCTGGTGCTGTTTTTTTAATCATTTTATCGATTTCTCCAGCATCATCCCATTCCAATAAAAGAGAAAATAATAAAGCAGTTGCATCGGCATCTCCGCCAGCGCGGTGTCTGTTTTCTAAAGCAATATTTAAAGAATTGCAGAGATTTCCTAAACTATAAGAACCTAATCCCGGTTTGATTTTTCTGGCAGCACGAACAGTACACAACTTTCTCGCCGTCCATTTAAAACCCGCTTGTTCCAATTGATGATGTACAAACGAATAATCAAAATTGACATTATGCGCAACAAAAATACGATCTGTCAACATCTCTAAAACTTTCTCAGAAATGTCATCGAAGATAGGCGCATTGGCCACCATTTCGTTATTAATTCCCGTCAATCCAAAAATAGAAGGCGGTATATCCTGCTCTGGATTAACAAGCGTTTCATAACGATCAAGGACATTTGTACCGTCATGAATAATAATGGCAATTTCTGTAATACGGCTTCCACTGGCATTACCGCCTGTGGTTTCGATATCGACTATGGCATATTCCTGATTCTTCATTTGTATATAACGTAAAATGTTCTATTTCTGTTGTTTACTAATTATGGCGCCTAAACCCATAAGTTGTTCTTTTTTAATCTCGCAAAGTCGCAAAGTCGCAAAAGCTTTCTCTTTTTTTCTTTAAGTTTTATAAATAAAAACTTTGCGCCTCTGCTTCCGATAGCTATCGGGATTGCGAGCAATTTTTTTCATCGCTTAAGAATTAAATTTCATTCGATGTCTCGGAAGATTAATTTCATGTTCCGATGGATAAGGCTTTCTGTGTGTCATGCTGATATCTTCTTTAATCTGATTTTGTGTTCGATACTGATCTTTAGCATCCATATATCGCGGATCTGGAATAAAAGGCATTTTTGCCATTTTAGTAATCGTTATGGTAGGGAAGTGGTAATCGACTTCGACATTGCCTAACAAAAGATAACAGCCTCCGCCCTGAAACGGATATTGCGCCAGACTATCTGGAAAATGTACCGTATCAAAATAAGTGCCTTCGTGATCAATCCAGGTTCCAAAATACATTGCTCCTTTTTTTGTCGGAACGTGTTTTCTCGAAATTAAATACGCCAGCATTCTGATTTGCTTTTTATGATATTTTACTAAATCTTTCGCCATAATATCACCGCGATGTTTGGTTTGTAAAAGATCGAAAACCGTACATGAAACCGGAAAACTCAAAAGTTCGATTTCATCAAAAGCATCTTCAAAAATAGAACGTTCTAAAACGGGCAGTTTAAACTCTTTGGCGGGTTCTTGTAAAAGTTTTAAGTTTCTGTTTTCGGGTTTGTAATTGTTTAAAAGCAAACTCGCAACCACCAAAAGCTGATTTTTTGTTTTTCCTGTAAAGCGGAAAGCGCCAATAAAAATCAATATTTTAACACCTTCAATTCCAATTGGAATGCGATTAATGAAATTTTCTAGAGAAAGATATTCGCCATTTTTATCTCTTTCAGATTCTATTAAATGTGCCGTTTTTGATTCTAGACTTTGAACGTGCATAAACCCTAAATAAATGTCTTTTCCGTACAAAGTCGTTTGATATTCGCTTTTATTCACACACGGATTATGGACAGTTCCTCCAGACATTCTGGCTTCGTGTACATAAACTTCAGTTCTGTAAAATCCGCCTTGATTGTTAATTACCGCTGTCATAAATTCGACTGGATAATTGACTTTCAAATACAAACTCTGATAACTTTCAACAGCATAAGAAGCAGAATGTGCTTTACAAAAAGAATATCCCGCAAAAGATTCAATCTGACGGTAAATTTCCTGACTCAGACTTTCGGGATGCCCTTTTTGAGCACAACTTGCAAAGAAATTATCTTTTACTTTTTGTAAAGCTTCCAGAGATCTTCCTTTTCCAGACATGGCACGACGCAGAATATCACCATCAGGAGCGGGAAGTCCGCCGTAATGTTGGGCGATTTTAATTACATCTTCCTGATAAACCATAATGCCATACGTTTCGCCAAGATGCTCCTTAAAAACGTCATGAAAATATTCAAACTGATTTGGATTATTATGACGAAAAATATACTCTTTCATCATTCCGGATTGTGCAACGCCGGGACGAATGATAGAGGAAGCAGCAACTAGAATTTTATAATTATCACAATTCAATCGGCGTAATAATCCGCGCATTGCGGGACTTTCGATATAAAAACAGCCAATTGTATTTCCTTTTGCCAAATAAGAATTGCAAACGGCTTCATCTTTAGAAATCGAAGTATTGCGAATATCAACTTTTACACCGCGATTTTTTTCAATCAGTTTTACGCTGTCGTCAATATGTCCGATACCGCGCTGACTTAGAATATCAAATTTGTCAAAACCAATTTCTTCGGCAATATGCATATCAAAAAGCACAATTGGAAAACCTTTTGGAGGCATTTCCAGCGGTGTGTAATTGGTAATAGGTTCTTCAGAAATAATGATTCCACACGCATGCATACTACGCTGATTTGGATATTTGTTCATCATATGTCCATATTCCTGAACCATTCTGACAATTTTATTTGTAGGATGAAGCTCTTCAGGATTTTTTGCCAGAATATCCAATTCTTCTTTCGGAAGGCCAAAAACTTTTCCAACTTCCCTGAAAATTGACCGGTATTTAAATTCAACATTAGTTCCGCAGAAAGCGACATGATCTTTACCGTATTTTTCGAAGATATATTCTAAAATTACATTGCGTTCCTGCCAACTCCAGTCAATGTCAAAATCAGGTGGACTTTTTCGGTTAAGATTTAGAAAACGCTCAAAATACAGATCGAGTTCGATAGGGCAGATATCGGTAATTCCGAGGCAATAAGCAATAATGCTGTTGGCGCCACTTCCACGCCCAATGTGCATAAAACCTTGACTATTGCTGTATTGAATAATATCCCAGGTAATTAAAAAATAACCACTAAATACCAGTTCATCAATAACTTTTAATTCTTTTTCTACGCGTTTTTTAGCAATTGGATTTTCTTTTCCATAACGCCATTCAAAACCTTTTTCGGCTAATTCAGTTAATTTTTCTAAATCTTTTTCACGGCTTCCAGTAAAGAATTTTTTATTTCTTTTAATTGAAAAATCATATTGAAAATTGCATTCGTCAATGATACGCTGTGTATTCGAAATGATCTCAGGATATTTTTCATAAAAAGGCAAAAGAGCGTCTAAAGGTTTTATAAAATCAGAAGTTTTGCAATAATCCGTTTCGGTAAGTTTTGACAGAATGATATTCGTGTCAATTGCTCGAAGTACTTTATGTAGATTATATTCTCTTTTATTGCTAAAAGTCACGGGTTGTAAAACCACCATTTTAGCGATTTTATTTTTATGTTTTGAAGTTAGAAGCCCTGAAACTTCTTCGGGACGAACTCCGATATATTCATTTTCATGAAGCATTTCCGGAGCATTTTCTAAAGTATAAAACACAAAAGCCGATTCAAATTTTGGAGCGCGGAATGGCAACGTTTCTCCGCTAAAATTACGGTCCGTTAAAAAACGATTCATTTCGGCTAAACCTTCGGCATTTTTAGCCAAACCAATATATCGGAATTCATGATTGCAGCGAAATTCCATTCCGACCAAAGGCTTAATGCTTACTTTTTCACATGCTCTTATAAAATCATAAATTCCCGTAACGGTGTTAATATCAGTCAAAGCCATTGCTCTTAAACCATGCGAGACAGCCTGCTCGATAAGTTTATCAAGCGGAATCGTGCCATAACGCAGAGAATGGAAAGAATGACAATTAAGATACATTATTTGGTACGTTTTAAAATTTCGTCTTTAGTATTAGGTTTAAAATGCGCTCCGGCGCAACGCATTACGGCATCAAAACCGTAACGGCTTTTCATTTTATCCATTGCTTCATAAAGTGCCAGCATTTCCTGAGTATCTTCAAAAAGATCAATTTGATACGTTCCGCGCACCAATCCGCTAAAGCGAACGCCAATCAAGCGCAGACGCATACGACGCTGGTATACTTTTTCAAAAAGCTCCATTACAGCTTTAGTCAAAATATGATCGGCAGAGGTATAGGCTACTCGACATTGTTTGGTTTCGGTATCAAAATTGGCGTAACGAATTTTAACCGTAACCGTTGAAGTCAGCCATTGTTCTGAGCGCAATTGAAAAGCCAGTTTTTCGACCATTCCCAAAAGCACTCTTTTCAGTTTTGCAATATCAATAGTATCTTGAGAAAAAGTATTTTCTGTCGAAATAGATTTTCTTTCGCTATAAGGTTCAACAGGCGTATGATCTATTCCGTTGGCTTTTTTCCAAATATCTAAGCCATTTTTTCCAATCATTTGCTGTAAAACTTCAGCAGGCATTTCGGCTAAAGTTTGAATTTTACGAACACCAATTCGGGACAAAAGCTGAAATGTTACGGTTCCGACCATCGGTATTTTCTGAATCGAAAGCGGATTTAAAAAAGTCTGAACACCTTGTTCCGGAATTTCAAGATTTCCTCTAGGTTTACCTTCGCCTGTTGCAATTTTAGAAACCGTTTTATTAACGGATAAAGAAAAACTAATTGGAAGTCCGGTTTCTTTAATTACTCTTTGTGCCAGTTCATCCGTCCATTTGTAACTTCCGTGAAAACGGTCCATTCCGGTAATATCCAGATAAAATTCGTCGACGCTTGCTTTTTCTAAAACAGGCGCTTTTTCCTGAAGAATTTCGGTCACATCATGAGATAATCGGGAATACAATTCCATATCACCTTTGATAATTTTTGCCTGTGGGCAAAGTTTCATAGCCATTGCAATTGGCATGGCAGAACGAACTCCAAATTTTCGGGCTTCATAAGAACAGGAAGCCACAACACCGCGATCTCCACCACCTACAATAAGCGGAATTCCATCGAGTTGCGAATTTATGAGTCGCTCACAGGATACAAAAAAGGTATCCAGATCCATATGTACAATTGCCCGTGCCATTTTTCCTTTTGTTTTTGTATGGAACAAAATTAGTACAGGTGATAACAATTTTTTGTATATTTGCTGTTCCAAATTATAACAAATTTATTATGTCCTTATTTTCAGACAACATCAGAGCGTTAAGGGTTAAGCATAAAATATCTCAGGAAAAATTAGCTGAAAACCTTAGCATTACCAGAGGCAGATACGTAAAATATGAAGACGGAACTTCAGAAGCTCCGTACGATATTTTGAAGAAGATTGCGTTATATTTTCATATGAGTATCGACTTGATATTATCTGTCGATATTCGAAAAATTGATGTGCAAAATTTGATAAAGCTCGAAGGCAATCGACTTATTTTACCCATTCAAGTGGATAGTTTTGGAGAAAATTTTATTGAAATTGTATCTCAAAAAGCAAAAGCAGGTTATCTAAACGGCTATGCTGATCCGGAATATATTGAAAGTTTACAGCAGATTACACTTCCGTTTTTAGGACCTGGAAAACATCGCGGATTTCCCGTTGAAGGTGATTCAATGCCTCCACACGAAGATGGTTCTATTATTATTGGCCGTTATGTAGAAAAGCTTGGAGAGGTGATGGATGGAAGAACTTATATTCTGATTACCAAAAATGAAGGAATGGTCTATAAGCGTCTCAATAAAAATAAAAAGAACGCCTTGGTTTTAGAATCCGACAATAGCTTTTATCCAAATTATGAAGTGAAAGCTTCTGATATTTTGGAGATTTGGGAATACGAATGCAACATTGGTCGTTCAGATAAAAAACAGGAAATGACAGAAACCGGGGCAATGAAAGATTTGCTTTTAGAATTGAAACGTGAAGTTCGAGAGATTAAGAATAATACTTCGAATACATAAAATGTCAATGACAATTTCAAAAATCAATTTCAATTTTCAACAATAAGAAAATAATCAATTCTGGTTTTAAAGTCCCGGAGGGACGATTTATATTGTAGAGCCGGATTTTAATCCGGTTTTTTTTATGGAACAATATAATCGTCCCTACGGCTTTGTATATTTGACTGGATTAAAATCCAGCCCTACAATATTTACCAAACCTGCGGTTCTTTTATTTAAAATTTAAATTTCATGAATTCTGAAAGATACAAATGGACAATACGATTTTTAATCTTAACGCCCCTTCTTTTATTAGCTACAATGATTATCGCGGGTGGAGGACATGGATTTATTCAGCCTGTTTTTGCTTTGTTTCCATTCGCGACTTTCCAATGTATTTGGTCAAAAGATCTTTCTTTTATAAATTTTATAATTGGGGTTGTTCAGTTTCCTATTTATGGTTTATGTATTGACAAATCAAGTAATAAAATCAAAACATGGATTATAATTTTAATTCTGCATATTTTACTAGCAGGATTGATTTTTGTGTTTGCGAGTGAAAATTGGAAGTAAAATATTTTTAATTCCCCTTCACAATTGCCGATGCAATTTGCCCGCAATGATGCGAATTATGAAAAAGAATGATAGAAAGTAATTTCATTCTGGGAACCGTTCCTAAAAATGAAGTTTCGACATCTTCAAACCAATCCTGATCAGAGGAATTTTTTATCAGATCTTCGAGCGTTTTGTATCCTTGTTCCATAAAAGTATGACTGGTTTGAAGATCATAATTTTTTCCTGTATCAGATTGCCCGATTGTTGTGTTTTCGACATCCGTTTTAACTCCGAAGAACTCTCCTAATATATTTGCCGTTTCGCCAATATGTCTGTAAATAAATCCAACCGAAGCCGTTTTTTCATTCAATCGAAAACGACTGTTTTCAGGAGTTATTTTTTTAAATGTGGCATTACAGACAAAGCGATTATGATCTAAAAGATCAAGTAAGATTTGTTTTTGCATGATTTCTAATTTGTTTAATTAATCTTTCTTTTTATTTAAAATAGTTTCCAGTCTGCTAAGTTTGTTTTCCCAGAACTGGTCAAAATGACTAATAAGCGCTTTAACATCATTAAATCCTTTTTGATTTAAAACACAATGGCGCTCCCGTCCAATTTCCTGAATAGAAATAAAACCTGCCTGCTGCAATATTTTAATATGTTTTGAAACCGCAGGACGGCTCATATCAAAGTTTTCAGCCAACGCATTTATATTATACGTCTCTTTAGTAAGCAATTGCAGAATTTGCCTGCGGCTTGGATCTGCAATTACTTGTAAAGCATCAAGATTAGGTAGTGACATTATTTTTCATTTAAAAGATTCTCTACTTTTTCCATTTTTTTCAACCAGCCTTCTGTCATTCCGGTTAGGATAGAAACATTTTCGTCTTTAAATCCGGTATGAAGCAGATACAATTCGGTACCCTTATCTTTCTTTTCCAAAGTCCATTCGACAATAGTATCAAAGATAGTTTCATCATTTCCTGGTCCGCCTTTCCAGCTGTAAACAAGCTTTTTGAAAGGAACGATCTCTAATATTTTACAATGAAAAATTCCGTCAAGATTTAAACTTGGAATGGGATTGGTGCGAAATGTAAAATGATGCCCTAAAACGAGTTTAAAATCATTTGGCATAATCCATTGTGCAATTAATTCTGTCTCCGTAAGATACATCCATATTTCTTCAGGAGATTGGTTATAAAACCATTTGTGGTTAATTTCTGTTTTCATAGTTAAGTAACTTTAAGGTTACGCAAATTTATATGTAACTTTTGAGTTACGCAAATATTTTTAAATATTTTTTTATGAAGGCTATTCAGTATAAACTATTTAACTTTACTGATTAGATGAAAAAAAGAGATAAATGAACATCCAAAAAGCCATAACCGAAGATAATATTTTACTAACAAAAATCACCAAAAAGTCAAAAGGCTATTGGGGATATTCTGAAGAACAAATTTTGAAATGGAGTAACAATCTAACAGTAACTGCAAATTATATTGAAAAGAATAATGTTTTTAATTTAGTTGATGAGAATCAGATCATAGGTTATTATTCGTATCTAAAATTGGAAAATGATCAGGTAGAATTAGATAACTTATTTATTTTGCCCGAATATATTGGGAAAGGATTGGGTTCGTTCTTAATGAATGATTTTCTGGAAAGAATGCGAAATGAAAAATGCAAAAGAGTTATTTTGGACTCAGAACCCAATGCCGAACAATTTTATCAGAAAATGGGATTTGAGAAAATCGGTGAATTTGAAACTTCAATAAAAAATAGATTTATGTCGATTATGGAAATGAATTTTTAAAGGTTCTAAGGGACTGAGATACTAAGGTTCTGAGGTTTTGTTAGGATTGAATAAAAAAATTTCGCCACGAATTACACGAATTAGCACAAATTTTTATTTTAAAATTAACTAAAAATATAATTCGCGAAAATTGGTGTAATTCGTGGCGAAAAAGACATAAAAAAAAATCTTTGTAATCCTTTTAATCTGTGGCTAAAAAAAATTAAAAAACCTTCACAAACCCCAAACCATATTGCTGTCCATTATAAAAAGGCATAATCATAGAAGTCGATTTATTTTCTGCAGACGATTTGAAGAGTTTTTTTGTGATATACGGATTAATCCAATACGCAATTTTGGTACTCATAATTCCGATTCCCGCTCCGGCAGCAACATCGGTCAGCCAATGGCGATTGTTGTAAATTCTGAAAAGTCCGGTTCCGGTTGCAACAGCGTAACCTGCAATTCCGTACCAAATCGATTTGTCTTTATATTCCTGATATAAAAATTCGGCTCCGGCAAAAGCAGTTGCTGTATGTCCGGAAGGGAAGGAGTTGTTTGAACTTCCGTCAGGTCTTTCTTCATGCACAATCGATTTTAAACCCAAAACTGTCGAAGCCATAATAACATACGAAGTCACAAATATAACCGAACGATCGCGCATATTATTTTTTCCTTTTATACCAAAAGCATTCAAGGCATAAACAGATGCTGCAGGTGCATATTGAGAAAAGTCATCAATTGTGATTTTCTCATCAATATCTTCAGTGACTTCTTTTTTGATCTGCGAGTTAAAACTCAAAAGCTGATCACTTTCTAAACCAATTACGCCATAACCAATTAATACTGTTGGAATAATTAATTGTTTGTAGCTAAATTTTAAAGGATTGGAAGTACTGTCAATTTTTACAATAGAATCATTTTGCTGTGCATTTGCAGAAAATAATCCGAAAAGAAATACCAGAGAAATCGTTTTGTAAAACATCTTTCGTTGTTGTTATATAGTACAAAATTAACGAATGTTCGATCCAAGTATTTTGGCCTTAATTGAACCTTAAGCGAATATTAATCAAGGCAATGGCAATGACAAATTTCAATAGAAAAAAATGTTGGGTGTAATTATTTTGAACACATAGAAACATAGATTATTATAAATATTGCTAAAAAGGTTTTAAAAAGAAACTAGTTTCTAACACATAGCTATGTTTGTTAATGCAAGTGAAACGCCTTTTTATAGGCAAAAAAAGCTATGCTTCTATGTGTTAAAAGTTTTTTTTTAATTACATCCAACGGGTTAGAAAAAATAAATTTAAACTTTCAACGTAAACCAAAAAGTACTGCCTAAACCTAAATTACTTTCTACGCCAACATTTCCGTTTTGAGCTTCAATAAATTCTTTACTAATGGCTAAACCCAATCCTGTTCCGGATTTCTGACTGCCCGGAATTTGAAAATATTTATCAAAAACTTTGTCTTTATATCTCGGTTCAATTCCTTTTCCTGTATCGATAACCTGAAAAACCATCTGACTATTTTCTTCTTTTAATTTAATAAGAATCGTACTTTTTTCAGAAGAATATCTGATAGCATTCGACAAATAATTAATCAAAACCCAGCCTGTTTTTTCGGCATCGGCTTTTACATTTTTAAGATTTTCATTTGCATCAATAATCAATTGAATTTGCTTTTGATCGGCCTGAACTTTTACGGCTTCTACAGCATAATTTACAATTTCATGCGGATTGCTTTTTCCGATATTTAACTGAATATTTCCGGTTTCTAACTGCGATAAATTCAGTAATTCTCCTGTGATTTTCAATAAACGCTGACTATCGTCTTTAATGCTTTCCACCAATTGTTTCTGATCGTCGTTCATATCGCCCGTTTTGGCATTTTCAAGCAATTGAAGACTTAACTTTATAGATGCAATCGGCGTTTTTAATTCATGAGAAACGGTGGCAATAAAATTGGTTTTAGCAAAATCCAGTTCTTTAAAAAGCGTAATATTTCGCAGAATAATAACGTCACCAATATTAATTTCTTTTTCTTCTCCAGTTGGCGTTATCGTGATACTGTGAATTTCTTTTTCGAAATAACTTTCCTTTCCGTGAGCAAAAATTTTGAGAGGTTGTTTTTTCGGAGTTTCACTTTCTTTCAGAATTAAAGAACGAATTAAATCATTAGAAACAGCCAATTCAGACGCAGATTTCCCGATTATATCTTCCGATTTCAAACCAATAATTTTCAACGCTTCATCATTGGCAAACAAAATAAAACCTTCATTATCTAAACCAATAATCGGATCATTCATATTATTGATCAGCGTTTCGAGTCGTTTTTTCTCAAAAAGAAGTTTATAAACATTACTGTCGTGATATTCTTCGAGTTTTTGCGCCATGGTATTAAACGATTTGGCAAGATCTCCAAATTCGCTATGACTCGTAAAATGAACACGTTCTGAATAATTTTTATTAGCAATTTCTTTAATACTCAGCGTTAATTCCTTAATCGGATTTGCAATATTATTAGGCAGATTAACCAATAAATTAAAAGCAATTAAAAAGCACAAAGTTCCCACGATAGCGATCGAAAGATTAGCCGTTTCAGCAGTATGTTTTGCAATATCGCTTTTCTGTTTTATGGCATCGAGATTCAGTTTCATGATCGCAAAAATATCCTGACGAATTTGCGTTTTTACAGCTTCATCAGCACTATTTCTAGCTAAAAGAGTAAAACTTTCTTTCAGTTTTTCGGTCGCTTGTTTTTCGCCTGGTTCCGTAATATTTTGAGTTTGCTTTTCGAGATTCTCTTCAAAATTCTGAATTGTTTCTTTAGAATTTGATTTCATTCCGTCCAAAGCAAAAATCATATTTCTGGAATATTCCAGCGTATTATAATTCGATTTTAGAATATTCTCGGTGTCCTGCTTAATCAAAAAAACAGAATAAGCACTCACTAACGAGAGAATGATGATCATTAAAAATAACAATCCAACACCCAGATTCAATTTGGTTTTAATTCTCATAAGAGTTGTTTTTAAAACAAGTTTTTTTATTTTAACATTAAGGAATTAAGTGAGTTAAGCTTTTCTTTGGTTGAAGATCATTAAACTTAATGTCTTAAGGTTTTGATTATATTCAGCACTAAATCTTAATTTTCTTAATCTCTTAATGGTGAAAAATTAAGACAAAATAACAAGATCGACATTTGATAAAGACAGTTTGTTTAACAGACGCCTGAAAATTGTTGTAGACAAAATTACTTTAAATAAATTCAAATGCGGTTTCCCGATGCAGACAGTTGTAATCTGTTTTTCCACGACAGTTGTCAAAATCGCATTGGCAATATTTGAATTTTCTACTTTAATAACTTCCGCGCCCAGTTGAACAGCGAGTTTAAAGTTATTAATTAAATGCCGTTGTTTATCAAGAGCAATTCGTGTACTGCTTTCCTGTGGAGTTTCGACATACAAAACATACCAGCTTCCGTTGTAATAACTGGCCAATCGAGCTGCTTTTCGAATTATAATTTTAGCGGTTTTATCGTTACTGCTAATACAAGCTAACAATTTTTCGTGCCTTAAAGCATGTAGATTAGGAACTTCACTTTCTACTTTTCGAACCACTTGGCTTGCGACTTCTTTCAAAGCCAATTCACGAAGTTGTAGAATTTGTTCCGACTTAAAAAAGTTCGTTAAAGCCGTCTGAATTTTATCTGCCGTATAAATTTTACCTTCCTTTAAACGGGCAATCAAATCTTCCGAAGTCAAATCAATATTCACTACTTCATCAGCCAGACGCAAAACATTATCAGGAATTCTTTCCTGAACGTGAATTCCGGTTATGCGTTTCACAGCTGAATTTAAGCTCTCAATATGCTGAATATTAACGGCCGAAATCACATTAATTCCAGCTTCCAGAATCTCCAGAACATCCTGCCATCGTTTTTCGTTTTTGCTTCCCTCGACGTTTGTATGCGCCAATTCATCAACGATAACCACTTCTGGTCTAAGGTTGATGATCGCCTGAACATCGAGTTCTTCGAGTTCTTTTCCTTTATAAAAAATAGTCCGCCTCGGAATAATCGGCAGACCAGACAATAACTCATGCGTTTCCTTTCGCATATGCGTTTCGATGTAGCCAATTTTTACATCGATTCCGTTTTTCAATAACGAATGCGCTTCCTGAAGCATACGGAAAGTTTTGCCCACACCAGCGCTCATTCCAATGTAGATTTTAAATTTTCCTTTCCGTGATTTCTGAATCAAATCCAGAAAATGCTGTGCGTTATTTTCGTTTTCCATTTTTTTGGGTTTTAACCATTAAGACATTAAGTGAATTAAGCTTTTCTTTGTGTATAGAACATTAAGCTTAATGTTCTTTATTCTAGATTAAAACTAGACGCAAAAACTTAATTTACTTAATGTCTTAATGGTAAAATAATTTCAATGTTTAGAAAGAAATCGCCAAAGCAGTTGTTACAAAAGTATTCGTATCTGTTGGCAGATTGTTTTTGGTAAAAATTTCATCCTTGCTGGACAAGTTTCTCGCTTCAATTCTAAACATAACATTGTCAGTAATTAAGTAATCAAAGTTAGCTGAAAATCCGTAAGTTTTAAATCCGTTTGGCGTTTCTGTAGCGATAATTACACCTTTTTCATCACTGTAATATTCACCTCGTGCCGCCAGCTGAATCTTATCTGTCGGTTTGTATTGCAGAATCAAAACAGGCGAAAACCAAGTATCATATTTATTACTGTTTTTAGCCGATTGTTGTGAACCAACATCAAAACCAGCCGTTACATTTGTTTTATCGGTTACTTTAAATTGTCCGTAAAAGTTGTTGAAGTAGCGCCATCTTTTATCAATATCTGGTTGCTCATTTCCAACATAGGTACTCCAGTTCAAAATAACTCTGTCCGAAGGTTTGTAGGTAACCTGCGTTCCAAAAGCCGGAGTTTGATTTCCGTCGATTTTCTGAATTCTCTGCCAGCCGTTCAAATACATCGCAGCCAAATACCATTCGCCGGACTCAGATGTATAACCAATTTTCACACCCGCTTCATAATAAGGCGAATTCTCAGCAAGAATACTTCTGGTTAAAGTTGGGCAGTCTTTTCCAATTGCACTTTCAAAACCAATGTGTGCTGGCATAATTCCCGCATCAATCCATAAATTATGCTTTTGAGAAATCTTCACACCAACATTCGCTTCATAAATATTTTTAAGTAAATCCTGTTCAGCCGACATATTATATTGTGCATAAGTTCCCGCCATCAAAGCAAAATTTCCTCGCACATTTCCTTTTGAGTAATTCACTTTCGCCAAACCCAAATTAAGGTTCACTTCATTGCTTCGGTTATAATTATAAAAAAATCCGGGACGCGTATGATCTTCCGGCTTCCCAAAATCATAACTATAATAAACATCTACATATCCCGAAAATGTAAACGGACTTTTAGATTCTTCTTGTGCATTTAAATTGCTAAAACCAAAAGCGATTAAAGCAGTAAGTATAATTTTTTTCATTGTTAATTGTGGTATTCAAACCCAAAAGGGCTAATTAATTATTTAGTAGATTTTTTAGGAGCTAATCCCGCTATCCGTTTCAATCTTTTTCTGGCTAAAGGAGCCAAAAAAAGGATTTCCACTACTATCGGGGCTAGGGCATTTGGGGTAAAAAAGGCGTGTCATTTCCTGCAAGGTTTTTAAAATCTTGTAGGTATTTAATTTTTTAAAGCTTAGTTTTTACGTTTAGTTTGTCATTTCGACGAAGGAGAAATCGCACTAGAAACTCCGCACAGTTAATGGCCAATCTTTGTCGATTTACGAGTGTGATTTCTCCTTCGTCGAAATGACATAAAATGACTGAATAACTTCGCTAAACCTACAAGGTTTTGAAAACCTTGCAGGAGACTTAGAATCTTAGCGACTTAGTACCTCAGAACCTTTATTTCAATTGATCCAAAGCCATATTCAACTCCAAAACATTCACCGTTTCAGGACCAACAACAGCCGTATTAATTTTAGATTCCACCAAAGCTTTTACTTTGGCTTCTGCTAAATGACGTTCTTTCGCAACACGTTTAACCTGAACTAAAGCGCCTTGCGGAGAAATATTCGGATCTAAACCGCTTCCTGAAGCTGTCACCATATCAGCTGGAATTTCAGCCTTTTTCAAGTAGGGATGAACAACAAGGAAAGTATCGATTCTCTTTTGAACCAAAGCTAAATACTCAGCATTGCTCGGACCTTTATTGCTTCCTGCACTTCCTGCAGCATTGTAATCAACAGCAGAAGGTCTTCCCCAGAAATAATTCGATTTATCGAACTTCTGTCCGATTTTTTGATAACCAACTACTTTTCCGTTAACCGAAATAGTTTCTCCCTTTCCTTGATTCGGCGCAATTTGTACGATTCCGTAAATCGCAAGAGGATAAATAACTGCGAATAAGATTAAAGTAACCGCAGTAAGTTTTAATAGTGAAAATATTGTTTTCATTTTTTTTGAGGTTCTAAGGTTCTGAGACGCTGAGGTTCTAAGGTTTTTTCTTTGAACTTAGCAATTCAGAACCAATATTTTTATTTGAGTTTTTAATAGATTCTAGTTTTTTACGATTCTAAAGGAAACCTTAGTCCCTTAGAATCTTAGCACCTCAGAACCTTACATAAAGATTGTAACGATTAAATCAATTAACTTAATCCCGATGAAAGGAACAATTAATCCTCCTAAACCATAAATCAAAAGATTTCGTTTTAAAATCGCGCTCGCACCAATCGGACGGTATTCGACACCTCTCAAAGCAAGTGGAATCAAGATCGGAATGATAATCGCATTGAAAATTACAGCCGATAAAATTGCACTTTCAGGACTGTGCAAATGCATAATATTCAAACCTTGCAATGCCGGAATCGCAGTAATAAAAAGAGCGGGAACAATCGCAAAGTATTTGGCAACGTCATTAGCAATTGAGAAAGTAGTTAACGTTCCTCGAGTCATTAAAAGCTGTTTTCCGATTTCGACAATCTCGATTAGTTTCGTTGGGTCATTATCAAGATCGACCATGTTTCCCGCTTCTTTAGCAGCCTGCGTTCCGCTGTTCATGGCAACACCTACGTTGGCTTGGGCAAGGGCAGGAGCATCATTTGTTCCATCACCCATCATCGCAACCAGACGACCTTCAGCCTGTTCTTTTCTGATGTAATTCATTTTATCTTCAGGCTTCGCTTCAGCAATAAAATCATCAACTCCGGCTTTCTCAGCAATAAACTTAGCTGTCAGCGGATTATCTCCCGTAACCATAACCGTTTTGATTCCCATTCTGCGTAAGCGCTCAAAACGTTCTTTCATTCCGGTTTTTATAATATCCTGCAATTCGATAACACCCTGAACTTCGTTGTTTTTAATAACGACCAAAGGAGTTCCTCCGTTAGAAGAAATTGTAATTACCTGTTGTAAAGTATCTTCAGGAAAAGCATTCCCAGCTTGTTCTGCGATTTTTTTAGCAGCGTCTTGAGCGCCTTTTCGAATGTTGGTTCCGTCTTTCAAAATTACACCCGAAGTTCTGGTTTCAGCAGTAAATTTTATTGTATGTGAAATGTCAGAGGTAGTTTGTAAAAAGCTGGCTTTCGTTTCATTTTTTACATCAATCATTTCGCTTAATTCCAAAATACTTTTTCCTTCGGGAGTATCATCGGCAAGTGAACTCAATACAGCAGATTTCACAAAATCATCAAACGAAATTCCTTTTGTTGGATAAAAATTAGTTGCTTTTCTGTTTCCGATGGTGATTGTTCCTGTTTTATCCAAAAGCAAAACGTCAATATCTCCAGCAGTTTCAACCGCTTTACCCGATTTGGTAATTACATTGGCGCGCAAAGCTCTGTCCATTCCTGCAATTCCAATTGCAGAAAGTAATCCTCCAATTGTGGTTGGGATTAAACAAACGAACAATGCAATAAAAGCAGCAATCGTAATAGGAGCGTTGGCATAATCAGCAAAAGGTTTTAAGGTAACGCAAACAATCACGAAGATTAAGGTAAATGCGGCTAACAAAATAGTCAACGCAATTTCGTTTGGCGTTTTCTGACGGCTTGCACCTTCAACCAAAGCAATCATTTTGTCCAAAAAGCTTTCACCAGGTTCAGAAGTTACTTTTACTTTTATTTTATCCGATAAAACTTTTGTTCCTCCGGTAACAGAAGATTTATCTCCACCCGATTCACGTATTACTGGAGCGCTTTCACCTGTAATGGCACTTTCGTCGATTGTTGCCAGACCTTCAATAATTTCTCCGTCGGCAGCAATTAAATCACCCGCTTCACAAATGAAAATATCGTCTTTTTTTAATTGAGAAGAACTGATATTTTTGATTTCTCCATTTGGCAGAATCTGTCTTGCCGGAGTTTCTTCACGGGTTTTTCTTAAACTGTCGGCTTGCGCTTTTCCTCTGGCTTCGGCAATAGCTTCGGCAAAATTGGCAAACAAAAGCGTTACCAATAAGATTAGGAAAACAATTAAATTGTAAATAAAGCTGCCCTGATCGGTCGCGCCCATTAAGATCGAAACGCAAACAGCAAACATAATTGCAGTTCCTATTTCTACGGTAAACATTACCGGATTTTTTATCATCATTTTTGGATTCAGCTTAACAAAAGACTGCAGTAAAGCTTCTTTTACCTGTTTGCTTTCAAACAATGATGTGGATTTATTAGTTGTCATTTTCTTGTAAAAAGTTAAATGTTATTTGTAAATGTTATGCGAAACAAACGCACAGATGATAGTACATAGCTCACGGTTTCAACCGTTGGGTCGCAACGTATATCACAATCGATGAAATTGTCAGGACGTTATCCTAATCTTTGTCCCCATGGTTGAAACCATGGGCTATGTTTTAAATACTTTGTGGATATTCAAATCGAGCATTATTTCAGTGTAAAATATTCTGCTAATGGTCCTAATGCCAGCGCTGGAAAGAAAGATAGCGCTGCAATAATTGCGATTACAGCAAAAATCATGATTCCGAAAATGGTAGTATCCGTTTTTAAAGTTCCTGCACTTTCTGGAATGTATTTTTTGTTGGCTAATAAACCTGCAATTGCCAAAGGCCCAATAATCGGAATGAAACGGCTTAACAGTAAAACAATTCCCGTAGTGATATTCCAAAACGGATTATTATCTCCCAAACCTTCAAAACCAGAACCGTTATTGGCAGCACTCGAAGTATATTCATATAACATTTCAGAGAATCCATGATTTCCAGGATTGTTGAGCCAGCCCGTTGCATTTCCGCTAAACCAGTAACCCATTGCAGTATCATGTGCAGCAAAATAAGAAGCTAAAGCTGTTCCTGCTAAAATCAGTAAAGGATGAAGAATAGCAATAAAAGCAGCAATTTTGACTTCTCGGGCTTCAATTTTCTTTCCGAAAAATTCAGGTGTTCGCCCAACCATTAAACCAGAAATAAATACAGCCAGAATAATGAAAATGTAGAAGTTGAGGTAACCAACGCCGCATCCGCCATAAAAAACATTGACCATCATGGCCAATAATTGCATGGCGCCAGACATTGGCATCGAGCTATCATGCATACTGTTTACAGAACCTGTAGAAATCACCGTTGTCGCAATACTCCAGAAACCTGAAATAGCGGGGCCAAAACGGACTTCTTTTCCTTCCATTGCTCCATTTAACTGTGAAATTCCCATTTTTTCGATAGCAGGATTTCCGCTGATTTCGCCTGACATTGTTGGAATCACTAAGAGTAAAAATCCAACGGTCATGACTCCAAAAACAATATAAGAGAATTTTCTTTTATTAAGGAAGAAGCCAAGCGCGAAGATCATCGCAAAGGGAACGATCATTTGCGCCCAAAGTTCAACAGCATTTGTAAAATAAGTTGGGTTTTCTAAAGGATGAGCTGAGTTAGCTCCGAAGAATCCACCACCATTTGTACCAATATGTTTAATGGCGATAAAAGCAGCAGCTGGTCCTCGTGAAACTTCTACATGATCACCTTGTAAAGTAGTGATCGCATCTTTTCCTTTAAAAGTCATTGGAGTTCCGCTGAAAACTAAAGAAGTAGCAACAATTACAGAAAGCGGTAATAATATACGAGTACAGCTTTTGATAAAATAATTATAGAAATTCCCCAGTTTGTCTGTGGTTCTTTCTCGCATAGCGGTAAAAACCATTGCTGCAGCAGCGATTCCGACACCAGCCGAAACGAATTGTAAAAACATTAAGACCATTTGCGACAGATAAGAAACACCAGTTTCGCCAGAATAATGCTGTAAGTTGCAGTTCACAACAAATGAAATGGCGGTATTAAATGCCAAATCGGGTGACATTGATGGATTATTATCTGGGTTTAGTGGCAACGAAGCCTGAAATAGTAAAACAAAAAAGCAGAGAAAGAACCAAACCATATTGATGCTTAAAAGCACTTTTAAATGCTGTTTCCAGTTCATTTCTTCAGCTGGATTGATACCGCTGATTTTAAAAATAAATTTTTCAATTGGATTGAAAATCGGGTCAAGAAGCGTTTTATCTCCTAAAAAAACTCTAGCTATGTATTTCCCTAAAGGAATGGCTAAAACAATGGTTAGGAGGAAAATACCAATGACACCTAGTAATTCTGTATTCATAATTTTTTATTTTTTGTGAAATGTGAATCGTAAAAAGTAAAAGGAGAGATTTCTAACTTTTACATTTTACTTTTCACTTATTAAAATTTTTCAGGTTTGATTAATACATAAATCAAATACACGAAAACGGCGATTGAAACAATAAAGAGTGCTGTCATGATTTAGATTTTTTCAAAGAATTCGACAGAAAGAAAACATATAGCAAATAATAAAACGGCTAGTCCGAGTAAAAGAAAAGTGATCATAAGAGGAATTTTAGATTTAAGATTGTAGATTATTGTGCGCAACGATTAAACAATTAAACAGTTAACCGATTAAACATTACACGCCAGAAGTATTAACTTGTTTGATATACTCTGCTTTAAGCGATTGCGGAAAAAGATGAGAAATATTGCAGTGACGCATTTCCATAAAAGAAGAAACTGAAAAAATGTACACATTTGAAATAGCATTTTTAGTTTCGATGCTTCCTGTTATAAACAACCGTTCAGCAAGTGCTAAACACTTTTTAGCACGAACGATATTACCAGATATAATTGATTTTTTTGTGATCTCAGCAAAGCGTTCAGCTTGTTTGTAGATTGAGGTGACTTGATTTTTCATTTGGATGAAATTTTAATGTTCTTCCTCCTTATGCCAAAATATGTTCCGAAAATGTGGTGCAATGTGTAAAGTGTTGTAGAATAAGAGGATATTGTTTTGTGCCAAAAATCAGGTATAAAAAAAGCCTATCAAAATGATAAGCTTTTATTAAAACGATAAGGTTTATTTTTACTCGTCTCCTGCAAGGTTTTTAAAACCTTGCAGGAACGTAAACGATGAAATGATTTTAAAAGTGAAGTATTGGAATTTGGAATTTTAAAAATTTGGAATTTATTCTATTGAATCCCATATTCTTCAATCTTTCGATACAAAGTCGCAATTCCAATTTCCAATAATCTTGCCGTTTCAGCCTTATTTCCTTTAGTATAATTTAAAACCTTTTGAATATGCAGTTTCTCAATACTTTGCATAGAAAAAGCCGACATCGATTTGGTGCTTTTTTCTGTTTGATTCTGAATTTCATAAGGCAAAACATCAGAAGTCAAAATATCTCCATTGCTCAAAATAACCGATCTCTCGATAACATTTTTGAGTTCGCGGATATTTCCCGGCCAGGAATAATTCTCTAGTTTTTCAATAAAATCAGTTGAGGTTTGTAAAGTCTTTTTATTCGTTTTTTCAGAAAACTGTTTCACATAATAATTAGCCAGCAATGCAATATCTTTTACTCTTTCACGAAGTGAAGGTAATTTGATTTCAAAAATATTCAAACGGAAATACAAATCAGAACGAAAACGATGTGCTTCACTTTCTTCTTTTAAATCTCTATTTGTGGCTGCAATTAGCCTGAAGTTTGATTTTTTGGTCGTTGTATCTCCCACGGGAATATATTCGCTGGTTTCTAAAACGCGTAATAATTTTGCCTGAAGATCAATTGGCATTTCTCCAATTTCATCCAGAAACAAAGTTCCACCATTTGCTTCTTCAATAAACCCTTTTTTATCTTTCAAAGCTCCTGTAAAAGCTCCTTGTTTATGACCGAAAAGTTCGCTTTCCAGAATTTCTTTGCTGAAAGTGCTGCAGTTTAAAGCCACAAAAGATTTTCCTGTGCGATTACTGTTTTCATGAATCGCCTGGGCAAAAACCTCTTTTCCGGTTCCGGTTTCTCCGGTAAGTAATACAGTCGAATCAGTTTTGGCCACTTTTTGCGCCAGATCAATAACCTGTTCGATTCCTTTTGATTTTCCTATAATTGTACTGAAAGAATATTTATCGCCAATACGTTTTTCAAGCTGTTTTACTTTTTTCTGTAAATGTACTTTTTCGACTGCTTTATAAAGAAGCGGAATAATTTTGTCGTTATCATCGCCTTTTACAATATAATCGAAAGCACCATTTTTCATGGCCTGAACGCCGTCGGGAATATTTCCGAAAGCGGTTAAAAGAATAACTTCCGTCAAAGGAAAATTTCCTTTTATATTTTGAAGAAAATCAACGCCATTTCCGTCAGGAAGTTTTACATCACACAAAACAACATCAATATCAGTTTGCTCGAGTTTTTTAAAACCCGATTTTAAATCTTTCGCTTCAAAAACTTCAAATCCTTCCGATTTAATAATGCGAACCAATAGACTTCTCAGCTTTTCTTCGTCGTCTATAATTAAAATTTTGTGTGTCATTTGCAGATATGCTAAAACCAATTTTGGTATTTTGATGTACAAATTTAGTTTTAAAATCAGTTCATTTTTTTGAATCAACAGAAATTATTTTAGACCATAATCTCTTTTCAAATATTTGTTTCGAAAAGAAATGTAATTTTAAGACGAAAAAGAACCACTAAAATTTATGTCAAAACAAATACTTCTTATACTAACTGTCCTAATTTTTGGCAGTTTCAATGGTTTTTCAAATGGAATTATTGAACAAGATTCTTCAAAAACGAAAACCATTTCATTCAAAATAAAATTAGAATCGGCTGATAAAATAAAAATTGCCGTTTCTCCTTTAAAATACAACAAACATTTTGCCTATAGTTTTACGCTCGACGATGGATATCGCTCGGCTTATTTAACTGCTTTTCCTTTATTGAATGGCGGAAAAATTAGTTCTTCTTCAATTAATGAATGGAAAATCGATCAAGGCGGAGACGGAACAACTTCAGAAGGTCTTTTCTATTCAGACAGAATGGGAAATAAAATTCCGTTTAAATTAGCATTAGCAATTAATGGAGCAGCGATTCACGATTCTCCAGAAAACCGTGGACATCTTTCATGGCCAGAAGTAAAAGAAATGTACAATGGAGGTTGGGATATTTTGAACCACGGTTTTCATCACGCCACAAAACACGGAACAAATTATTTGACAGAAGTAATCGAAAATACAACTTCAATAAAGCAAAATTTAGATTTCAAAATGTCACATTTTGTAGTTCCAGGCGGAGAAGGCGATGAGAAATATTATTTGGAATACGAAAAAGACGCGCTTAATAACGGACATTTTTCAGTAGCATCTTATTATGGTGTCGGTCCAGTTTTTAAAGTGGATTCAAAAGTAGATTTAGATAAAATGATTTCTGCCCGAACTTTTGTGCAAAGTTCGAAAGATACCACAGATTTTAAAACCATGGATAAATATCTTAAAACTATAGATTCTATAGTAAAGCAGCCAACACCAGTTTGGTTTAATGAATTTACACACGGAACAGGAAATACAAATCTGTGGAATTTAAGCATGCGTTTTCCTGATTTTAAATATTACATGACGACACTTGCCAATAAATACGGATCAAAGGGAAATGACTCAATCTGGATGGCGCCGTGGCAGGAAGTTTACGAATACGTTTGGTTAAGAGACAGAATCAAAATTGATTTTCAGCAGAAAAACAAGGAAGTAATCGTAAATATTCAGCTACCGAAAATTCCGGAAACGTTTAGAAATCGAGATATTTCATTGAATATAAAAACTGTATCAAAATTTGAAATAGAATCCGATAAAGATTTGAAAATAAATGATGACGGAAAAACAACTCACAAACAGATTTTTATTCAATTAAAATAAAAAAATATATAGCCACAGATTTAAAGGATTATTTGGATTTTAATTTCAGTGCAAGCAAAAAAAACTTTTAATCTGTGGCTAAAAAAAACTTAATCAATCTCTTTTTCATTGTCCTTTATAAAAGTATCAATATTCATTAAATAAGGATCAATAACAATTCGTTGAGGTTTGTTTTTGATTTTAATTTTGCCTTCAATTTTATTGTCTTTAACTGGAAAAGTATAACGAAATAACTTTCCGTTTTCATCATAAATTCCAATATCGATTGTTACATCGTTGGCAATTTGTTTCCGAACTCCTGTCGCGTTTTCGAGATATTTTTTAGATTCTGCTTTAAAAGAAATTTCATAAAAACCGTTCTTTTTCAAACTTTCAACTTCAGAAATTTTAGAAGAATAGGTAATGATTTTTTTAAACATTTCGTCCAATTTTGGATAAAGCTTAGAATCTGTAACCAAATAAATCTCTTTCAATAAATCTTCCGAATCCGGAATTGCATTTGGATATTTATAATGACTCAGAAAATTCTGCAAAGCCAGATTTACTTTTTCTTCTCCAATTAAGATTCTTAATTGATGCATAACCAGCATTCCTTTATCATAAGGTAAACACGGCGTTTCGTAATTTGTTTTATGCAATGGCGTTTCGGGATCATAACTTCGGCTGCTCAAATATAAATCGAGATGAATTTTTAAAGTTTCTAAAGCTTTTTCTAAACCATGTTCTTTTTCATACAACATCAATTCGGTGTATTGCGCGAGTGTTTCAGTCAAAATCCAGCTTCCTTCTTTTTGTTCTGGACTTATTTGCGCATTTCCCCACCATTCATGTGACAATTCATGAGCCGTTAATTGATTGATGACATCTTCTTTGTCTTTTGAAAGAGTACTGTAAAAACCGAAATTCTCTTTCATGAAAACCGTCGATGGATAGGAAGTCGCCGCAAATCCATCAGCGAAAGCAGAAACTTCGGCATATCGAATGGTTTTGTACGGATATTTTCCAAAGTTGTTCTGGCAATAATCCAAAGTGTTTTTTAGATCTTTAATTAGTTTGAAAACATTTCTGGAATGTCTCTTATCGTAATAAACTTCAATTGAAATTCCTTTATAATTTGTTTTTTGAATTTGATATTCAGCCGAAGAAAAAGCAAATCGAAATGGAATCTTCCCATTAGATTTATAATGAAAATAATTGCGGTTGTCTTTTTTCCAACTTTGAATTAAATCTCCAACTCCAATTGCCGTTTGATTTTTTGAAGTCGAAACCACAACATCATAATCAATAAAGTCATTTTGGAATTCTGATTTATCTTCAAGTTTTTTAAGAGGTGTCTGCGGTTTTAAATGCCTTTTTGTTCGTTCTTTTTCACTGCTGATTTCATTAGAATCCTGATAACCAAAAGTTGGAAAGTAACGGCTTATTCGCATAAACGAACCATTTTCAATAATCGAATTAAATGCAGTATGACCTTTAAATGGCGACCAGGTTGAGGTAAAAGCAAAACTCATTTTTATTTTTTGTTGAGGTCTTAAAGGTTTTTTAAATCTGTACCAATAATGTTGAAATTTGGCAACATTATCGAGGTTTTTGGCATTTTCAATTTCGACAGAAGTCAGTTTCGAATTTCGATCTATATATAGGAGTAAACTATCAATTGCTTTTTCAGAATTATTGACCAATTCATAAGTGCCTTTCACTTCATAACGATTTTCTTCAGGAAACAAATCGACTTTACTTTTTACAGCAAAAATAGTTGGCTGAGCCAGATTCGTATATTTTTTAAACTGCTTTTCGTACTGCTCGCTCCAATTGTTCTGATCGTCTTTCGTCAAATATGGATATTCAATATTCGTTTTATAAAAAAGATAACTTCCAAAACCAATGAAAAGAATACTTCCAAAAGCAAAAGTCGTTTTTTGAAAAGCATTAAATGAATTTCTGCGAATGGTTTTTAGAATCGTAACATTTCGTTTCCACAGAATTCCAGTTAAAGTAAGCAGAATCAAAGCCAAACCAAAATTGTACAACATCGAAATATGAAACGGAAAAGTATAACTTCCAAAACCATTCAAATCAAAATATTCTCTTTTAAAAGAATCTCCAAATCGAAATAACGGATGAGAAATTCCTAACTGTTCTCCAATTCCCGTACAAAATAAAAGCACGATAAAAGCAGAAATTGCCAATCCTAAATATCTGTTTTTAATGAAAGTCTGAATCGAAATCACTAAAATCGAAATGAGAAATAATGGAAATCCGATATAATAAAACATCGAAAGATAAAGTCCAGTTTCAATTGGAGCCTTTGCATTTATGATTTGAAAACCAATTCCAATCAGAATACTAATTCCAATTAAGATGAGCGGAATTACATAAAGTGCCGTTAATTTGGAAAGCAACACTATAAATGGAGAATAAGGCGCGGTATTTTCAAGCATTTCAAATTTCGAATTCTCACTTCGATTTAATAATTCACTGCTGTAAAAAAGAAGAATGAGAATTAAAATAAAAGGTATACGATCCATAATGGTTGAAATCATCAAAGCCGTATTCGTAATATTTTCAGCCAAACGGATTCCGCCATCAATTTCATCCGAAATCTCAATCATTAATAATCCAGAAAATAAAAGTGCAATCAGTAAAAACGGAATTCCTTTCAGAACCAAATAAATATCCATTTTCAAATTGCTTTTAAAAACTGCCCAATTATGTTTTGAGGTTTTAAATTCTTGTTTCGGAATTGAAACAGAAAAGACTTTTATCTCTTTCGTATCGGTTTTTATCGTCTTTACCTTTTTAGTTTTTGTTTTTCGAAATGAAAACAATTTATACGAAACAAAAAGTAAAAGGAAAGAAATGAAAATCCACAGAATCCGATTGAATAAAAAGTTGCCAGAAAGTGAAATCAGTTGAGTGTTTTTTTGGATGGAAGTCCAATATCTGGTTTGTTCCAAAAAAGCAGCCAAACCAAAAGGATCTATTTTTGCAGCCAAAGACATCGCTTTCGCGGAAGATGGAGAAGCATTTGCAAATAACGGCGAATTAGAAAAAATCGAACCCGCTATATATAATATGTAAATGAATAATCCGCCAACGTAAATAAAAAGTTTACTTCGCGTAAGCCAGGCCAGCGTTGCAAGAATCGAAAGACACAAAAGAATATTGGGAATAACAATTACCAGATACGGCCAAATGTAGTTTAGAATTTCAAAAGGACCAATTTCACCTTTTGGAAACGATGAAAGCTGATGTCCCAAAATCATTCCGATAATAAACATTCCGAACGAAGAAACTGCAATTACAAAAGCCGTGATAAATTTACTTCCTAAAAAATGAAATTTAGAAATAGGAGTAGAGAAGATTATCGCATCAAATTTGGTTTCGTATTCCTTTAAAAAACTTTGTGCAGCTTGAAGCGTGGCCGAGAAAATCGTCATCAGCGATAGTAAACCAATGGCATAAGTCAATACAAACGGACTATTTTTATAAGCGCCCGAAAACGAAAAGTTCGCAAAAGCACTCACAAAAAAGCCAAGAATTAGATATATAATATAGGAAGCATAAAAGGTCCAGTTTCTGGTGTTGTTATGCCATTCAAATTGAATAAATTTAGAAAGCATAACGTTATTTTTTAAGTTGATTTTGAGATAAAATATTGAAGTAAACGTCGCTCAAATCTGGAGAAGTTAATTCAAATCCAGAATCAGGCTGTTGATCAGCAAAAACATGAATGTTGATTTTCCCTGAATTTAAATGAGAAGAAATAATATTAAAATGTTCCTGATGCGTTTTCAATTCTGTTTTATGAATTGCTTTTGTCCAGATTTTATCTTTTAAAGAATTGACTGCATCGTTTGGATTTCCTTCCAAAAGCAATTTTCCATTTGCGATAATTGCCATTTTGGTGCACAGATCGCGTACATCTTCTACGATATGCGTTGATAAAACCACAATGATGCTTTCGCCAATTTCACTTAAAAGATTATTGAAACGGTTTCTTTCTTCAGGATCAAGTCCAGCAGTCGGTTCATCAACAATAATAATCTTCGGATTTCCCAACAAAGCCTGCGCAATTCCAAAACGCTGACGCATTCCACCCGAAAAAGAATGAACCGCTTTGTCTTTGTGTTGTACTAAATTGGTTTGTTGCAATAAGTACAGAATCTGATCGTGACGTTCTGTTTTATTGATGATTCCTTTCAAAATTGCCAAATGATCCAATAAGCGATAAGCAGAAATTTTTGGATAAACACCAAATTCCTGAGGAAGATATCCAAGATTCTCCCTAATAAACATTGGATTTTCGAGAATATTAATTCCGTTAAACTCGATAATTCCCGAAGTTGGTTCCTGCAAAGCGGCAATGGTTCTCATTAAGGTTGATTTTCCAGCGCCATTCGGTCCCAGTAAACCAAACATTCCGTTTGTAATTTCAAGCGATAAATGGTCGATCGCTTTGGTGCCGTTCTCATAGGTTTTGCTGAGATTTTTGATTGATAAACTGTTCATTTTTTGATTGATTTTTGATGATTATATAAATGATGATTTGAAAATTTTAGGCAATAGAATGCCTTTCGGCCTTAAAAGCCGATTTTTAGTTTTAAAAAATTTGATTAAATGAAGTTACTCGCTTACATATTCTAAAATATCGCCGGGCTGGCAATCCAGAATTTTGCAAATAGCTTCAAGCGTGTCAAACCGGATACCTTTTGCTTTTCCGGTTTTTAGAATCGATAAATTAGCAGGCGTTATATCTAATTTCTCTGCCAATTCTTTACTCTGCATCTTGCGCTTGGCAAGCATTACATCAACATTTACAATTATTGGCATAGTTATATAAATAAGTCTTGTTCGTTCTGAAGATTTAATCCTTGTTTAAAAATGGCTGCTAAAAAGTACGCGAAAACACCAAGCATTCCGTGCAATAAAATAAAAATGGAAACTTCATTATCCAGCGGAACAAAAAAGAAAGCCACAAATAGTACCGCACTTGGAATTAATAAATTGGATAAATAGAAACGCCTTAAATGTGAAATTCCGTTTATGGTAAATAATTTTGGCTGATAAAATACTTTAAACACATTACTACTCAATAAAAAGAAAAGCCCATAAAGACTCAACGGAGCAAGAAAGTCAAAAAGAATATACGGCAGATTGTAATCGCCAAGCATTAATGGATGCGTTGTAAAAGGATAACAAATCTGAAAATATTTACCATTGTCTTTAAATGTCAAAAACAAACCTGTTAATAAGGTAAAAACAGAATACGTAGCCAGAAAAAAATAAATGGCGGATAGAATTCGGGTAAAATAAAATAATATCTTCGAAACAATATGCGTGGTCTTCATGGGTTGAAAAGTTAGATTGATATTGCAAATGTATAATTAATTATTGTAAAACGATAATTAATTATTAAAAAATGATTATTTAAGATAACTAAAGAATATTATAATTCTATTAACAGTAGAAAGCAAAAGGCATTCATATAAATGACTTAATTTTACACCTTAGCATTATTTTATATGAAAAACCCAATTTCAGTCTCTTTATTAGAGCTCGCTATCATTACTCAGGATAGCAATGCCACAGAAACATTTCAAAAAACAAAAGACATAGCGCAATTAGCAGATAATCTAGGATACAAACGCTTTTGGCTGGCAGAACATCATAATATGGCGCATGTTGCTAGTACAGCAACAGTTGTTTTAATAGGTTATGTAGCAAGTCATACAAAAAACATTCGTGTAGGTTCTGGCGGAATAATGCTTCCGAACCATTCTCCTTTAGTAGTGGCGGAACAATTTGGAACCCTGGAAACGCTTTATCCAAATAGAATTGATTTAGGATTAGGTCGCGCTCCTGGTACAGACCAGCCAACGGCGGAAGCCATTCGTAAAGACTTTTTCGAACAGGCACAGCGATTTCCGCAAAATGTAAGTAAGCTTCAGGAATACTTTTCAGCTGAAAATGCCACAGGAAAAGTTCGTGCATTTCCGGCTGAAGGTCTGAAAGTTCCAATCTGGATTTTAGGATCCAGTATGGAAAGTGCTGCTTTAGCTGGGGCTTATGGATTACCTTATGCTTTTGCAGGACATTTTGCTCCACGTTTAATGATTCAGGCATTCGAGTTTTACAGAGAAAATTTTCAGCCATCAGAGTTTTTGGACAAGCCTAAAACAATGTCGTGTGTAAATATCATCGCAGCCGATACAAATGAAGAAGCAGAATTACTTTCTACAAGTTTATATCAAATGTTTCTGAACTTAATTAGAAACGATCGCAAAGGATTGCAGCCACCCGTTCCTTCTTTAGATGATATTATGAGCGAAGAAGAACGCTTTCATGTCAATCAAATGACAGCCGGAACCTTTACAGGAAACAAAGAACAATTAATAACCGACTTAAAGAAATTTATTGATTACGCCCAAATAGATGAACTTATGGTTACAAGTCCAATCTTTGATCATCAGGCAAAACTAAAAAGCATTCAAATTACCAAAGAAGTAATAGATGCTATAAATAAATGATACTTATATATAGTATAGTTTTTCTCCACCACATAATATAATAAGAGTAAAAACACATTTTCCAACCCGACAGGTTTTCAAAACCTGTCGGGTTTATTTTTATGTATACATATATAGTATATAAGAGTAAGATGTCCGGCAGATGAAAGCCGAAGCCTTTATGGATTTAAAGATCTGTAATAATATTGATAATAATAAGGAGCTAGATCCCGCTATTCGCTTCAATCTTTTTGTTTTGAACCCCAAAACAAAAAGGATTTCGCTGCTATCGGGGCTAGGGAGTGAGTTTTCAGAAGAAAGAGAAGGGAAAACTTAGCGACTTAGCGCCTTTGCGAGATTAAAACAGAAGAAAAATCCACCTCGAGCTAATAAGAAACGCTAAAAAAAGCGAAGCAAAGCGAGAAAAAGCATAAAACACCACCCGAAAAACGGGCAAAAAATATCAAAACGACACCTAAAACAAGAAAAATCGTACACAGAATCAAAAAAAGACGATCTGTAAAGTATGTGTTATCAGAGTATTAAGAAAAAGGGCAAAAAAAACATTAAAAAAAGGGGATTAAAAAGCTTGCTCAACTGGAATTGTTGTGTACTTTTGCACCCGCAACAACGCAGACGTTCACAGAAATACTGACAAGAAGACTAATTGAGAGAAAAGAAATT
>NZ_JAGYWA010000018.1 GCF_018383905.1 Flavobacterium branchiicola | reverse complement strand
AATTATAACTTCTTAAGGTGGTTATTGCGGCGGGGCTCACCTCTTCCCATCCCGAACAGAGTAGTTAAGCCCGCCTGCGCAGATGGTACTGCAGTTATGTGGGAGAGTATGTCGTCGCCTTTCTTTTAAAGAATCCTCATCATTTATTTGATGAGGATTTTTTGTTTTATTCAATATTGTATCGTACTGCACTTTGTGGGAGTCCCGATAGCTATCGGGGGTCGTCGTCTTTCTTTTGAAAATCCTCATCATTTATTTGGAGGATTTTTTTTGTAAAATATTGAATCGTACCGCACTTTGTGGGAGCCCCGATAGCTATCGGGGGTCATCGCCTTTCTTTTGAAGAATCCTCATCATTTATTTGATGAGGATTTTTTGTTTTATTCAATATCGAATCGTACTGCACTTTGTGGGAGCCCCGATAGCTATCGAGGGGTCGTCGTCTTTTTTTTCAAAAAAAAGCTATCCGAAATGGATAGTTTTTTTGTAATTATATTCTGAATACAAAACTTCAATTAATCTATACTTGCGTTAGTGATGAAAGTGGCATCCTTTTGCGGGAAAGAAAAAGATACATGTTTTCCCTGAATCTTCTTCCGCAAAAGATAAAACGTACAGCACGACTCGGAGGGAAACGCTATTAACTGAATTAATTAAATTTTTAGTACTAATTAATAAATTTGCGTTTATCTAATTCTGTTAAATTAAAGTCAATTTTTAGTTTTAAATAGGTCGTAGCTAGACTTTTTGGATGTGAATCCCTATTTTTGTTTTAAATATTATAATTTAAGTATGAAAAAAACTATTGTATTGTTGACATTATTTGTGATAGCAAATTTAAATGCTCAACAGCGCCCTAAGTTGGTTGTAGGTATTGTTGTAGATCAGATGAAGATGGAATATTTGTATCGCTTTTCTGATGATTTTACTCAAAATGGATTCAAGAGATTAATGAATGAAGGATTCACTTTTCAGAATATGCATTATAATTATATGCCTACTTATACGGCTCCAGGTCATGCTTCAATTTATACAGGAACAACTCCAGCCACTCATGGTATTGTAGGGAACGAGTGGTTTAGCAGAACTTCGGGAAAACAAATGTATTGTACAGATGATGCAGGTGTTAAAACTGTTGGTGACGGAACGGTAGAAGAAGGTGCAATGTCTCCTAAAAATTTGCAAAGTACTACTATTACTGACGAAGTAAGAATGGCAACTAATTTTACAGGAAAAGTAATTGGAATGAGTCTTAAAGATCGTGGCGCAATTTTACCTGCGGGACATTTTGCAAACTGGGCTTTTTGGTACAGTAAAACGGGTTCTTTCATTTCTAGTACATTTTATGGAGAAAAGCTACCTGATTGGGTGACACAATTTAATAATGAAAAACACTATTTGCCTTACCTTAATAAAGGATGGGATTTATATAAACCAGCATCGACTTATAATGAAAGTTTACCTGATAACAATCCTTATGAAGGTAAATTGTATGGAAGTGCTGCACCGGTTTTCCCATATGATTTAAAATCAATGTATGAGAAAAATGATGCTGGTGTGATTAGATCTACGCCTTTTGGAAATGATCTTTTGGCTGAATTTGCAAAGAGAGCTATTGAAAAGGAAGATCTTGGTAAAGATAATATTACTGACTTTTTAACGGTTAGTTTTTCGTCGACAGATTACGTAGGTCACTTACTTGGACCTCGTTCAATGGAACTTCAGGATACATATTTGAGATTGGATCAAACAATTGCTGATTTTTTAGCTTACTTGGATAAAACGGTTGGTAAAGGAAATTATCTTCTTTTCTTAACTGCTGATCATGCAGGAGCAGAGAATGTTATTTATTTGAAAGATCGTAAATACAATGTAGATAATTATCCATCGAAAGATGTTCGTAAAAGTCTACAGGATTTTTCAGTTCAGACTTTTGGAGTGGATTTATTATTGAATTATTCTAATTTTAATATTTTCTTCAATAAACAGATAATTAGGGAAAAAGGTTTAGAATTAGCAAAAGTAAAACAAGCTTTTAAAGACTTTTTAATAGCGCAGCCTCAAGTTAAAAAAGTGTATACGGAAGAAGAAATTTTAGCTAACGGAGGAAATGATTATTATTTAAATTTTGTTGCAAAAGGTTATGATGTAACTCAGGATGGTGATATGGTTGTGATTGATAAACCAGGTAATATCGAATATTCGCCGACTGGAACTTCTCACGGAACACCTTATACTTATGATACGCATGTACCAGCTATATTTTTCGGATGGCATATTAAGAAAGGGGAATCATACGATAAAAAAGCGATTACAGAAATAGCTCCGACAATAGCGCAAAAAATTAAAGTTTCTTTCCCTAACGGAACTGAAGCAAAAGTTATGCAGGAAGTTCTGGATACAAAAGTTGTGGACACAAAAAAATAAACTGTTTTATATAGAATTAAAGAGCCTGTCAGACGACAGGCTTTTTTTATTTATCGTGAAAAAGAAAAGGCTTTTCAATTAAGAAAAGCCTTTTTTAAATAGTGTTTAGTAAGCACTTATTTTAATGTTAGCACTATCACTATGCGTTTGCTAACACTAACTCTTCGTTAAAAGGAAGATTCCAAGCTTCTGCAACTCCTTTGTAAAGGATTTTTCCATTAGCTACATTTAATCCTTTTTTCAATTCTTCATTTTCGTTACAAGCTTTTTCCCATCCTTTGTTTGCTAATTGTAATGCATATGGCAAAGTAGCATTCGTTAAAGCTAAAGTTGATGTATAAGGTACCGCTCCTGGCATGTTAGCCACACAGTAGTGAACAATATCATCAATAATAAATGTTGGGTTTTCGTGAGTTGTTGGAGTACAAGTTTCAATACATCCACCTTGATCTACAGCTACGTCTACGACTACAGCTCCCGGACGCATTAATTTAAGCATATCACGTGTAATTAAGTGTGGAGCTTTTGCACCTGGAATTAATACAGCACCAACTACTAAATCAGCATCTTTAATTGCTCTGGTAATGTTATAGTGATTAGACATTTCTGTGTTTACGTTTGCTGGCATGATATCGTCTAATTGACGTAAACGTGGTAAGCTTAAGTCCATAATAGTAACCTGAGCTCCTAAACCAGCAGCCATTTTTGCAGCTTGAGTTCCTACGATTCCACCACCTAAAACTAATACTTTAGCAGGAGGTACTCCTGGAACTCCACCTAAAAGAATTCCTCTTCCTTTTAATGGTTTTTCAAGATATTTTGCTCCTTGTTGAATTGCCATACGACCAGCAACTTCAGACATTGGAACTAATAAAGGTAAACTACGATCTGTTTTTTCAACTGTTTCGTAAGCTAAACATACTGCTCCTTTTTCAAGCATAGCGTGAGTTAATTCTTCTGATGAAGCAAAGTGAAAATAAGTAAAAAGTAACTGATCTTTTTTGATCAAAGGATATTCAGAAGCAATTGGCTCTTTTACTTTGATAATCATTTCTGCAATTGCATAAACTTCTTCGATTGTTGCAAGAACTGTTGCTCCTGCATTTGTGTATTCGTCATCGCTGAATCCACTTCCTAAACCAGCAGTAGCTTGTACATAAACAACATGTCCGTGTTTTTTCATTTCAGAAACCCCAGCTGGAGTTAATGCTACACGGTTCTCATTGTTTTTAATTTCTTTTGGAACACCTATTACCATTTTGTTATATTTTTTTGTTTTTTTTGAATTTCGTTTTACAAAGCTACAGATAGAGAATATATTATTGATAATCGCTGTATAAATAAGAAAATATTATTTTATTTTATACTTTTACAGAAATTAATTCTTTTTGAAGTGCTTTTTGCTTCCTGAAAAAGAAAAAACGACTTATTTTTAATTGTAATTGAAAACGTTTTCGTTATGGCTTTAGATGAAATAGACAAAAAAATCTTACGACTTTTACAGGAGAATGCACACTACACGTTAAAAGACATAGCAAATAAAATTAATTTGTCTCTTACGCCTGTTCATGATCGGGTTAAACGTCTTGAAAAAGAGGGTGTTATAGAGAAGTATGTTTCAATTTTAAACAAGAAAAAACTTGGTAATAATCTAACTGTTTATTGTCAGGTTACATTAACAAAACAGACATATGATACATCTGAGGGATTTAATCAATCCATTTTAGATTTACCGGAAGTGGTAGAATGTAATTATGTTTCAGGGAATTTTGATTATATGCTTAAAATTATAATTCCGGATATGGAGAGCTATCATCATTTTCATCAAAAGAAGTTATCTATTTTGCCTGAAGTTTCATTGATTAATACTGTTTTTGTAATTTCAGAAGTAAAGAGTACAACGGTTCTTCCCATATAATAAAAAAACCACCAAGAAAACTTGATGGTTTTTAGAAATAGTTGGTTTTGGTTTTATATTAATAGTAAGTAAAGCGTCTTACTTTTGCGATATATTTTGCTAAACGAATTACTTGATGGCTGTATCCATATTCATTATCATACCAAATATAAAGTACAATGTTTTTTCCATCTTTAGAAACAATTGTAGCGTTACTATCGTAGATTGATGGCGCTGATGTTCCTACAATGTCAGATGATACTAACTCATTATTTAGAGAATACTTAATTTGTTCTACAAGTTCTCCTTCCAGAGCGTATTTTTTCATGATTTTATTAATGGCTAAAATTGAGGTAGCTTTTTTTACTTCAAGATTTAAGACCACTAAAGAACCATTTGGAACAGGAACACGAATTGCATTTGATGTAAGTTTTCCTTCCAATGAAGGTAAAGCTTTTGCAACTGCACTTCCTGCGCCAGTTTCGGTAATTACCATGTTTAAAGCCGCAGCTCTGCCACGACGGTATTTTTTATGCATGTTATCAACCAGATTTTGGTCGTTTGTATAAGCATGAATCGTTTCTAAATGCCCTTTTACAACACCAATTGTCTCTTCAATTGCTTTTAAAACAGGTGTTATTGCATTTGTTGTGCATGATGCAGCTGAGAAAATACTAATTTCATCAGGATTGAAATCATTATGATTCACACCGTGTACTATATTAGGAATTCCTTTTCCAGGAGCTGTCAATAAAACTTTACTCGCTCCTTTTGAAGTTAAATGTCTTTTAAGAGCTTCCTCCGTTGTAAAGACACCTGTATTGTCAATTATCAGAGAATCATTTATACCGTATTGTGTATAATCAATTTCTTCCGGTGCATTTGCAGTTATAATATGTACGGTTGTCCCGTTTATAATTAAGGCATTATTTTTAGGATCGGCAGTAACAGATCCTTGAAAATCTCCATGAATAGAATCGTATCTCAATAATGAAGCTCTTTTCTCTAAACTAGATGCATCATTTTTATCGCGGGTTACAATAGCTCTTAAACGCAATTGATTTCCTTTTCCGGTTTTTGACATTAGCTCTCTTGCTAATAAACGGCCAATTCTTCCAAAACCATATAAAACAACATCTTTAGGTTGAATTTCTTCTGATGATTTTGCTTTTTTTAATTTATCCATAACAAAGTATCTTGCATCTGGATATTTTTCATCTTCTAAACGATATTCGTATGTTAATTTTCCTAAATCTATTTTTGCTGGAGGTAAATCTAATGATAAAACAACTTTTGCAATTTCAACCGAATCAAAAATGGTAATTGGTTTGCCAACAAATTCACCTGCATATTGATGCAGATTGATTATATCACTGACATTTTGATCCAGTAATTGATTTTTAAATAAAACCATTTCGATAGACTTGTCATACCATAAATCACTTATGATTTTTATTAATTCGACACCAGCTCTTCTTCGGTCGACTTGTAATGATACCTCTTTTTGGTACAAAGATTTTTTGCTCATAATTGATTAAATTGAAAAAATAAAATGCTCACTATTTTAAAATTTGGCGCAAAAGTATCCATTTCAATCGATTTCGTAAACTATTTTATGATTTATTTTTGAAAATAAAAAAAGCCACCTTAAAATTAAGATGGCTTTAAAAATTATAAATTTTATTTTTTTAAATGATAATTCTAAAGATTTCTCCGTTTCTGCTGATCATCTCAATACGGACACTTTGCCCTTCATCTTTTTTACTTAAAAGTTTAGAGACGGTTTCAACATTTGTTGCTTTTACATTATCAATACTTAAAATGATGTTGCCTTGCAATTCATTTTGATATTGCATTAAATTCTCATTAGTGATATTTTTGATTTTAACACCATAATCAATTCTGAATTTCTTTTTATCGGCGGCATCGATGTTTTCTAATTCGATTCCTTTAAATTCGGCACTGTAAAATTCATTTTTGCTCAACGTTACAGGAACAGATTTTGTTTTTCCTTCCTTAATGTAGGTAACTTTTACAACATCATTTGGTCTTTTAGTATTGATATAACCAGAAAGATCAGCATAAGTTGCGATGTTTTGCTCATCTAGTTTTACAATAATATCACCTTTAGTAAGTCCGGCTTTTTCTGCGCCTGAATTTTTGGTTACTTTATTAATGTAGAATCCTTGTGTCTCTGTAATCCCTAATTCTTTAGAAGCTGTGCTATTAAGTTCGCCACCTTCTACGCCAAGTATTCCTCTCTGAACATTTCCGTATTCCATAATGTCCTCAATAATTTTTCTTGCAATATTGGATGGAACTGCAAAAGAATATCCAACATAAGAACCAGTCATTGAAGAAATCATCGTGTTAATTCCAATCAATTCACCTCTTGCATTTACTAATGCTCCACCGCTATTTCCAGGATTTACTGCCGCATCTGTCTGAATGAAAGACTGAATTCCGCTTTGATCTAAATTTCGGGCTTTCGCCGAAACAATTCCGGCAGTAACAGTCGAAGTTAAATTATAAGGATTTCCAACTGCCAAAACCCATTCACCCACTTTTACAGAATCAGAGTTAGCAAAAGCGGTATAAGGTAGTTTTTCATCAGCATTAATTTTCAAAAGGGCAATATCCATTTTAGAATCCGTGCCAATTAATTTTGCTTTGTATGATTTTTTATTGTTTAAAGTAATTTCAATTTCTGTTGCATCTTTGATCACGTGATTATTGGTGACGATATATCCATCTTCAGAAATAATTACTCCAGAACCGGTTCCTACTTGTTCTTGTTGCTGCTGTCCGCCATAACCATAGAAAAATTCGAGCATCGGATTGCTTACGGTTCTTCTCGAAACATTTTTTACGTGAACAACGGTATGAATAGTTTTGTCTGCAGCTTCTGTAAAATCGACCGCTTCAGCAGCTAAACCAACATTTCTTCCAAATGAGTTTGGGGCAAGAGTTACAACAGAATTTCCTTTTCCAAAAAATGAATTGTTGCTTTCAAATAATAACTTGTAAGCACCAAGAGTAATAGTACCACTAAGTAATGATACTAAAAATAAGGCTGAAAATCTTTTCATATTAGAGTTTGTAATTAAGTTATTAGAATTTTGTTTCCTGTTTAATTTAACGTAAAATTACTTCAAAAAATTATTTGTAAAAACGGTTTAACGCTCTTTAACAATGATTAACATTTCCTTAATTAATTGTTCGTACTTTTGTAGTTCTAACAACTAAAAAATGCAAATAGAATTTTATAAATATCAAGGTACAGGGAATGATTTTGTGATGATTGACAATCGTTCTAATTTTTTTCCAAAAGAAGATATTCAGTTAATTGAACGTCTATGTGACAGACGATTTGGTATTGGTGCAGACGGACTTATTTTACTGGAAAATGATTCAGATACAGATTTCAGAATGGTTTATTATAACTCTGATGGAAATCAAAGTTCAATGTGCGGTAATGGAGGAAGATGTTTGGTTGCTTTTGCCAATCAATTAGGAGTGATTGATGATAAGACTACTTTTATAGCTACTGATGGATTGCATCATGCTTCTGTCGGAAAAGATGCTATCGTTTCTTTACAAATGATTGATGTTGATGAAATCCAAAAACAAGATTCCTATACTTTTTTAAATACAGGTTCGCCACACCATGTTCAGATTGTTGAAGATTTGAAAAACTATAATGTAAAAGATAATGGAGCAGCGATTCGTTACGGAGAATTATATGGTGAAAAAGGAAGCAACGTTAATTTTGTAAAAAAGATTGACGAGGATACTTTTTCTCTTCGTACTTATGAAAGAGGTGTTGAAGATGAAACTCTGGCTTGCGGGACCGGTGCAACAGCTGTGGCAATTGCAATGAATGCTATTGGACAAACAGACAAAACTTCGATTAATTTAAATGTTGAAGGAGGAAAATTGGTTGTCTCTTTTGATAAAATTGGAGATCATTTTACGAATGTTTTTCTAACAGGACCAGCAAAATTTGTTTTTAAAGGGACTATCGAAATTTAAGTCTCAGAAGCGTCAACCTAATTTCATAATTTAAATGATAACACTCAAGGGAGAATCGATTTATTTACGTGCATTAGAACCTAATGATTTAGAGTTTGTTTATGCTATGGAAAATGATCAGAGCATTTGGGAAGTCAGCAATACCAATACACCTTATAGCCGATTTTTGATTCGTCAATATCTTGAAAATGCACAACAGGATATTTATGAGGCAAAACAATTGCGTTTGGCTATTTGTCAGGATGAAGATTTTCCGGCAATTGGATTGATAGACTTATTTGAATTTGATCCCAGAAATAATAAAGCCGGAGTTGGAATTGTGATTCAGAATACAGATAACAGAAACCAAAATATTGGTTCTGAGGCATTAGAATTATTAATTAAATATTCTTTTCACCATTTAAATCTACATCAATTATATGCAAATATTAATGTAGGAAATGTAGCTAGTATAGCTCTTTTTACTAAATTTGGTTTTGAGAAAATCGGAATTAAAAAAGATTGGATTTTGCTAAATAACCACTATCAAGACGAAGCAATTTTTCAATTAATTAACAAACATATTTAACATTTTAGACTTTGAAACTAAAAAAAATCATCACTCTATTGGCTGTAGCCGTAATTTCTGTTTTAATGATTTACGGATTTATTTTAATTAGCCGAATATTTAGCTCTAATACTAAATTTGAAGAAAAAGAGCTTTATGTATACGTTCCAACTGGGGCAAACTATACAGATGTAAAAAAAATATTAGAACCATACATTAAGAATTTCGACAATTTTGAAATGGTAGCGAATAAAAGAAGCTATCCTGAAAATGTAAAGTCTGGTCGTTTTTTACTTAAAAAAGACATGAACAATATTGATTTGGTGCGCGCAATGCGTTCTAATGTTCCGGTAAAATTGGCTTTTAATAATCAGGAGCGTTTAGAGAATTTTGCGGGAAGAGTAGGTTCTGAAATCGAAGCGGATAGTTTATCTTTATTAAAGGCGATAAAAGATTCAACTTTTATGGCAGCAAACGGATTTAATGAAGAGAATGTTTTTGCAATGTTTATTCCAAATACTTACGAGATTTACTGGAATACTTCTGCAGAAAAATTCCGTGATAAAATGATTAAGGAATACCATAATTTTTGGACAACAGAAAGAATTGAAAAAGCAAAAAAACAAGGTTTAACTCCAGTTCAGGCTACTATTCTAGCATCAATTGTTCATAAAGAGTCTGTTAAGAAAGACGAGCGTCCACGTATTGCGGGCGTTTATTTAAATCGTTTACGTTTGGCGATGCCGTTGCAAGCTGATCCAACTGTAATTTATGCTTTGAAATTAAGAGATAATAATTTTGATCAGGTCATTAAAAGGGTTTTTTATAACGATTTGGTTATGAAGTCACCTTATAATACTTATGTGAATATTGGATTGCCTCCAGGGCCAATTGCAATGCCTGATATTACGGCACTTGATGCGGTTTTAAATCCAGAGAAAAACGATTATATCTATTTTTGCGCTAGTGTAGAACGTTTTGGGTATCATGAATTTGCTTCAACTTTGGCAGAACATAATGTGAATGCAAAAAAATATTCTGACTGGATTGCAAGCCAGGGAGTAACGAGATAATTATTCAATAAAAACACTTATTATAGAAAAAACCGAAGCTTATTCAGCTTCGGTTTTTTTATTATTTGTCTCGTCCTGAAAAAAGTTGACTATAATAGATGCAATTATGTCAACAGAAAGAAAACATTCTAAAAATCCATTGCCTCCCCAAACTTTCAGTGAGGTCTTTAAAAGGAAGGTCGTAAAAGAATTT
>NZ_JAGYWA010000017.1 GCF_018383905.1 Flavobacterium branchiicola | reverse complement strand
TATTAATTCTTTTTTATTAAAAAATCAATAAAGTGTTAAAAATCAAACATATACATTTTACATTCTAAATATTTTCCTACTTTTAGTGTGCGTTTACCAATAAACTTAATCCCTAAATACCACACACTATGAAGAACCTAACTTTAGTCCGAAATCAACATCGAGTAGAAACCCAAAATAATTGCCCCTACCATTCCAAGAGCTCCTATGTTCCGATAAATTTTGAAACATCGTCATTTCATGAGAATTCTGAAGTGATATTTAAACAACTTAGAGATACTTCTCCAATCCAGAAAATCATATTAGACGACGAATTCCCTGTTTGGATATTTTCAAGATTTAATGATGCCATAGAAGTTTTACGCGACCCTAGATTTATTAAATCTCCCAAAACCTTAAAAACATCTGACAACGCTCCTCAAAAAGGAAAAACAAAAAGGGCAAGTCCCGCCTATATCCTTAGAAGATTTCATATGCTGGCCAATGATCCGCCAGACCACACACGCTTGCGAAGTTTTGCTCAAAAAGCACTTACTCCTAAAATCGTTAAAGAAATGCGCCCCCGGGTTCAACAAATCACTAATGAGCTAATAGACAAAATTCAATCTGATAAGAAATGTGATTTTATAGATGACTTTGCTTATCAGTTACCCATTATTGTAATTGCTGAATTACTAGGTCTTCCGGCTGAAGATCGTGAAAAAATAAGAAACTGGTCTGATATATTAATTGAAGTTCAGGTGACCGAAAAAAATAAGCAGGCTATTGAAGAAAGCTCCGAAGCTTTTATTAACTATTTAAAAAACATTATCTCTTTAAGAAGAAAAAAACCTGAAAACGACTTAATCAGTGCTTTTTTAAAACTGGAAACAACGAATGATCATTTAACAGAAAACGAATTATACGCTACTATTTTTCTACTTATTATTGCCGGGCATGAAACTACCGTTAATTTAATCAGTAACGGAATGCATTCTTTATTATCTCATCCTAAACAACTAAATCTTTTAAAAAATAATCCCAATTTAATTCATTCAGCAGTTGAAGAAATGTTACGATTTAATGGTCCTGTAATAAATTCAACAATGCGACTCGCCTCAGAAGACATTCTTATTCAAAACATAGAAATTAAAAAAGGAGAAGGTGTATTGGTTATCTTTTTGTCTGCAAATCAAGACGAAGTTAAATTTAGCAACTCACTAGAATTCGATATAACCCGTCAAAACAATAAACATATTGCTTTTGGCCACGGAATACATTTTTGCATTGGAGCGCCACTCGCTCGTTTAGAGTGCGAAATTGCCATAAATACTATTTTAGATCGTTTGCCCAATATAAAATTTGATTCTGCAGCCAATTCTCCAGAATGGCGACCCAGCAACATAATACGCGGATTAAAAAAATTTCCTGTTGTTTTTTAATTTTCTAATATTCCAAATACGCACAACAATAACCTAAACTATAAATTTCCCCACCCTAACAAGAGTGATTATATACTTTACAAAAAGAGATTATCAAAAAATAAAAATTTGAAACATTTTATTTTTTGATCTACTACATTGAAATTCTAAAATTTAATTATTAAAACAGAACAATTAATCCAAAAAAACATTCTTAACAAAACCAAAAAAGCTGTCTCAATATTGAGACAGCTTTTTTTTAATTTTATCTTTATATATATAAACCGCACCTAAAAGAATTCCTCCCACAACCAAAAACATCAAATTCTCATCAATTGGCCCACCAGGAAGCGGTGGAGCACCAAAAGGCACTGGAGGCACTGTTGGCGGAGCTGCATAAACACCGGAAACACTTATTACAGTTAAAAAAAGTACGGGAAAAATAGCTTTTATTATCTTCATAACTTTAAACCTGCCTAAGCAAGCACAATTTTAAATTAGACTTGGGGTCTTTATAGAAATTTCGTACAAAACCCCTGTTTACAGAGGTTTTACATGACAAATGTAAAAGATTTTTAATGAAATACAACTTTAAAATTAAAAAAGCCCAACAAATTTGTTGAGCCATAATTATAAGTAAAAATTAATCTGAAATTATTTATTGATCAATTTCTCAAGTCTTTGCATCATTTCATCTTTCTCCTTCAACATTCTTTCATACAAAGCAATCTTTTCTTCATGTATTTGTACAATTTTATCAATCGGATTAAGAGTACAATTGATATATCCAGAATTGTTAGCAACTGATCCTTCATGAAAAGTATTAGAAATAATATTTATTGCTTGCTCTTCATCAAAATTCTGAAATACCTCTACAGGAATTTTTAATACCGCTGAGATTTGTTTAAGTAAATTGTCTTCAATTACATCTTTCTGCTCCAGCAAAGAAATTTTCTTCTGGTTCCATTCTTCTCCCAGATCATATGCTAATCCTTCTTGCTTTATGTTAAGCATTTCCCTGAAACGTTTTACGTTTCTTCCCTGGTGTATTTTCTGTTCCATAATGAATATCCATTTCTAAAGGCTCAAAGATAAAGCCATTTGGGTTAAAAAAATCTGAATTTCAAAGATAAAAAAATATCCTTGGAATCTGATTTATACCTATAAAATCGTACATTTTTCAATTATGAAGCTACAGATCAGAATACGAGAATCTTATTATAAAAACACAGACATAAATGCCACAAAAAAAAGCCTCTACATTGCTGCAAAGGCTTGATTTTAATAGTGGTCCCACCTGGGCTCGAACCAGGGACCACCTGATTATGAGTCAGGTGCTCTAACCAGCTGAGCTATAGGACCGGTTTGAGGATGCAATATTACTACTATTTTTCATTCACTCCAAATATTTTGGGACATGATTTGCATTTTATTCCAATTCGATGTCAATGATTTTAATATTAATATTGATTTTCAAGCGATTATTTAAAAACTAAATTTGATATTTTTTTATTTAATTTCCTGACAAAGCTCTACCAAAACCCCATTTGTATTTTTTGGATGCAGAAAAACCACCAATTTATTGTCTGCTCCTTTCTTCGGAACTTCATTAATCAACACAAATCCTTCTTCTTTTAAACGCGAAATCTCAGCATGAATATCTTCAACGTCAAAAGCAATATGATGAATTCCTTCTCCTTTTTTTTCTAAAAACTTTGCAATTGGGCTTTCGGGCTTCGTAGCCATCAAAAGTTCTATTTTACTTTCACCGGTTTTAAAAAACGAAGTTAAAACACCTTCACTTTCTACTTCTTCCATTTTATAAGAAGAAACACCCAATAATTTTTCAAACAAAACATTAGCATCTGCCATGTTGTTTACTGCAATTCCGATGTGTTCAATTTTATTAACCATTCTATCTAAATTTTATTGATTAATGTAAGTATTAAAGTAACCACACTCAGCAATTACGTCCTGATAATACTTAGTATCTGCGTATTCTTTTCTTAATATTTTAAAACTATTCCAAGCTATAAAATTTACTTTATCATCCTCTGCTGTCCACCAATTCTTCACATTATTGTATTTATTATTATAATATTCATTTCGTTCGCACTTTGATATCATATAAATACATTTTGCTTTTTGCTCTTTTGTACTGGCCGCCTCAAAAGCTTTTTGGTAATACATTTTTGGCAAGTCGCAATTGGTAATCATTTTTTTCATTGAATCTCTAAAAGAATACGGACTAGATCCATAACCTACAATACTAATTTCATAAAACGTTCTTCCGTTTCCAAAATGCGTAATATTATAAAAAGCATTTCCAAGCAATAAACTATTAGTATAAACGTCTTCTTTTTGAGCCAGCTTATCCTGCATTGCTTTTATTGTATTGAGAAAATCCAGCTGAGTATATTTTTTCTTCTGATATGCTACATGATCACAATCGTGACAATCTTTTATATTTCCATTGAAAGGATTCCCCAGAAATTTAGCATACTGAACAGAATCTGTTTGTTGCATAAAAACAATTGCTTCAGGAATTTTATTTTTAAATGTTGCCTGAACCGCCTGAAAGTTATTAATATCCTTTAGTTTTAGACTATAAATTCCGGCGCCAATTTTTTCGATTTCACTTTTATCCTGTTTAGACAAAAACGTTTTTATACCTAACAGATTTTTTTCGTCATCATAATACGCATTTCCATCGTTCCAATAACTGTATCTCGATTCTCCAAAAATTTCACTCATTACCAAGTTTCCTTTTTCCCTGTAAAGAGTCGACAAATAACTTCTGCTCCAGGAAGAAGCATTTTGATAACGAAATTCCTCTCCTTTATAACTTTTTGGAAGTTCGTAGTACAACCAATTCAAATCGGCCAAAATAGTTTTTTCGTTTTTATCTGTAAGCTTATCTATTTTACTTAAGTTATTTACAAAACGTAATAAACGAATCTGCATTCCTGCAAGTTCTGTTTTTGGAAGTGTTTTTGCCCCTTTATCAAAATTTTTATCTGCATTGGCATACTCTCCTTTTAAAGTCTGCAGATAACCCAAAGACAAATCCCATAAATAAGGTCGATCTGTATTTCCTGCAGTCGAAATTTTAGCAATCAGATCTAATGCTTTTTTATCAACCTTAACTTGATTTTCTGCTTTGTTTTCTGCTACAGTCAGTTTTTTTCTTGGCTGATCTTCTCCTCCATCCTGTTGAAACGAATTATTTAGTGATTGCTCCAATCCATTAACCAATCTAGTTGCCAGATAATTTAAGTGCTCGCTTTTTGGATCTAATTCATAAATTTTCTCGATGGCTTGTTTTTCATCTTTATAATATCCGTGAATTGCCCAAAGCGCTGCTTTTTCTTTATTATCTTTAGCCAAAGTCAACGCTTTATTCCAGTCGGCTTCATTTTTTGGTTTAAAACTATAAGCCGTCACAACTCGCAATTCCGGACATTTATCAAAAACCTTCGCATATAAATAATTAGAAGTGGCATATTTTTTCTGCTGATAATTGATTCCCGCAACGTAAGCAAGTGCTCTGTAATACAAAACATTTTTAGGTACTGAACTTTCCGTTTTATTAAAAAACTCAATTGCTTTTTGTTTACTATTACTGTAAAAACGAGCTTTCATGGTAAGAAACCAATATCTGTTTTTTAAAAACGGATCTGAAGTCATATTGTAGACATTCTCAATAGACTGAATCATTTTTGAGTCATTAAAAGTCTTTGCCACTGCCGGCTCATAACTCCAATAATCTTTATTAATCGAAACAGTCTCAATTTTTTGGGCTAAATACAAAAACTCAACAAAGCTTTTTACTTTTTCATCTTTCAGATTTATTTTCTTTCCCCATTTTAAAGAAGAAGCGTTATTCTTTTTTGTCTTATAATACACATGAAGCCCCTCAACTTCTTCTTTATTTTTTATTACATCTTTATCATCAGAATAATATCTCGTACTTTCTTTTCCTATTAAAAAATAATTCACAGCTGTGGTATCTACTTTTCCTTTCAAATAAGTCGACCAGTCCGATTTTATATTTTCATTAAAACGGGAATTATGCTGCGTATCAAATCCAATTCCGTAAAAAATACCTCCGGATAAAAAAAGCGGCGAATATGATTTATCGGCAAAAGTTTCGGGAGTAAAGTTTGAATTATATGCGCCAAAATAATCCCAATCTCCATCTGCGCATGCATATATTATTCCTGAAATCGAAAGTAAGGCAACACTAGAAACAAGAAATAACTTGTTTAAAAATATTCTTTTCATAATTATTTAAATTGAATTCGTCTAAATCGTAAAATATAATTTCATTTGGATTCTGAGCTGAATTTTCATGCAAATCTTCTGCCATTTCTACTAAATCCTGAGAAGAAATTGCTTCAATTTTAAGCAAATCATTCTCTTCATAAAAGACTCCATTTTTATAATTGGATTGTTTTACCTTGAAAAAAATGGGACTAATTTGTTCAAAGTTTTTATCTTTTTTAAGTGCTTCAAAATTTAACTTTGCCCGAAGACCCAAAACTTTTCCATTTCTGATATGTATTCCCCATGAATAGATCGGCAAAGCAAAATCAAGATGCAGCGGATATTTTTTTAAGCTCTTGAGGTATTTCTCTGAAATTTTTCGGCTATAAATAGAATTTAAGGAATCCGGAGCAATACTTCCCATATTATAAAACATCAAAACACCGGAATCAACATTGGGAATTTTAGTTTTTTTGAAATACTTAACCTGATGAAGTCGTATTGTTGCGGAGAGTTTTTTCTTCGAAAGCTTTTTAAAAGCTTCGATAAACTTCAAGTAATTCTCTTTGCTGTCGAGCGACCAGTCACAATCAATTTGAATTTCTGAAACATTAATTTTATTCTTACTGTTGATTTCAGAAAGTAAATGAAATATTTTCTGCGCCAAATCCTCACTATCAAAATTAGGTTGAAGCATAACTTTGTTCTGAATAAAAACGACTGGAACTATTTCGAAATTCTTAAGATCTTCCTGAAAATGTACGGAACTTATCGGAAAAGGGGTTTTAGTTTCAGGATGAAGTCCAATATCAAAATATCTTACATAGAGCTTCTGAACATTGTTTTCCTTTAAAACCTCTTTTTCTTTTTCTGAAAATTTTAAATTGGTTTTCCAATAATAAAAGGCAGTGCGAACTTCATTCTTTTTACTGCAGGCAATCAGTATAAAAAACAGCAAACCTGCAAAAAATCTTTTAATCAAAACCAGAGGAAATTAAATTTAAAACCAAAAGTAAGAAATTATTACCCATTATTACTTTTGAATCTAAAAAAACCTTGAATTTTTAAAGCTTCCAAACTCTAATAAAAGGATAAAAAATTTCGATTAAAGCAAATATAATTGTTATTTTGTGCAATCAAATTTAAAGACCGCTATGTTGAAAAGCAAATTCAAATACATTTCATTTTTGTTCGTTTTATTAATGATGAGCTGCGCCAAAAGAGGCAGTATTACTGGCGGATTAAAAGACACGCTGGCTCCGGTTTTAAGATCAAGTTCTCCTAAAAATTTTACAACAGATTTTAAGGCAAATGAAATTATATTGACATTTGATGAATATGTAAAACTTAAAGACATTCATAAACAGCTTATTATTTCACCTCCAATGAAACATGAGCCTCTTATATTACCTACTACTGCAAGTAAATTTATAAGTATCAAAATTAAAGATACATTACAACCAAATACGACTTACAGTTTTAATTTTGGTCAAAGTATTGCTGACAATAACGAAGGAAATCCGATCAATCAATTTAAATATATTTTCTCTACAGGTTCTTACATTGATTCTCTTTCAATTCAGGGAATAGTTAAGGATGCTCGCGAAAAGAATGTCGATAATTTTGTCTCTGTAATGCTGTATGAAATGAATGAAAAATTCAAAGATTCTGCTGTTTATAAAGAATCTCCACGATATATTACAAATACATTAGACAGTTTACGAACTTTTAAACTGGAAAACCTTAAGGCCGGGAAGTATCTTTTGGTGGCGATGAAAGACAAAAACAGCAATAATAAGTTTAATCCTAAAGACGACAAAATAGGTTTCATCAAACACCCGATTACGGTACCAAATGATACTGTTTTTGAATTAGAATTATTTAAAGAAACTTTACCTCTAAAAACATTCAAGCCAATTCAGGTGTCCGGAAACAGACTTTACCTTCCTTATGACGGCAAGCAAAACTTTAAGCTTTCTAAACCAAAAATTACGCTTAAAAACAATACAGAAGTTCTGGAGACCATAGTTACTCAGTTTTCTAAAAAAGATTCTCTTCAAATTTGGTTCAAACCAATTAAAGCAGATTCTTTAACTGTTGAAACCAGCGCTCCTAATTATGACAAAAAGTTTACAATAAAAATTAAGGATCAGAAAAAAGACACTTTAAATATTACGGCGTTACAAAATGGTGTTCTTAATTTTAGAGACAAGTTCACATTAGAATCTGCCACTCCGTTGGTTAAATTTGATAAATCTAAAATAAGATTAATCAATAAAGATTCTGTTACGGTTGATTTCACTACAGAATACGATGAATTTGAGCAAAAATTCTATCTTGATTTCAAAAAAGAACCTTTAGAAAAATACAAGATTACCCTTTTCCCTGGAGCGTTAACCGATTTCTACGAAAAATCAAATGATACTTTATCTTATAAATTATCTACAAAAGAACTAGAAGATTACGGAAATCTGGTAATGAATTTACAGAATGTAAAACGTTTCCCGATAATTATTGAACTATTGAATAAAAAAGGAGATAATGTAATTGCTTCTGAATATTCTGAAGGAAACACTAAAATCGAATTCGATTTACTCTCGCCTGAAGAATTTACTGTTCGTATTATTTATGATGACAACAAGAATAAAATCTACGATACCGGAAATTTCTTAAGCAAAACCTATTCTGAAGAAGTATTCTACTTTCAAAAAGGTGTCGATGTACGATCTAATTGGGATGTTGACCAGGCAATTGATCTAAGTGTACCTTTTAGTCCTGAAGTCGAGAAAAAAGCAGACAAGAAAAAACAAAAAGACGACGAGAAAAAGAGAAAAGCCTTTTAGATTTTAATTTCGAAGAAATCTCTATCACTTAGAAAGTCAAGCTTTTTTCGGGTTTCCAGCATTTTATTTTTATCCAGTTCAACCACAAAAACATTTTCTGTTTCTTGTGGTTCCAGAATATAATTGCCCAAAAAATCAATTGCTTGCGAATGCCCTGTATGTTCATAATTATTAGCATCCAGACCAATTCTGTTCACACCAACAACATAACTCAAATTCTCAATTGCACGAGCTTTTAGCAAGGCGTCCCAAGCATTGGTTCGAACTTTAGGCCAATTGGCAACATACAAAAGCAAGTCATAATTTTCTTTATTACGGGCAAAAACCGGAAATCTTAAATCGTAACAAACCTGCAGACAGATTTTCCAGTCTAAATAATCAACAATCACTTTTTGATTACCTGCCGTATAAAATTGATTTTCTCCAGCCAGTGAAAACAAATGTCGCTTATTATAATATTGAAATTCTCCCGATGGAAAAACAAAAAGCATTCTGTTATAAAACTTTCCGTCTTCAGTAATGATTACACTTCCTGTAAGAGCACATTTTCTTTTTTTGGCAAGAGACTGCATCCAGAGAATTGTTTCGCCTTGCATACCTTCTGCAACTTCTGCAGCATTCATTGTAAATCCTGTAGAAAACATTTCAGGAAGTACAATTAAATTTACATCAGACTCGATTTGGTTGATTTTTAACTCAAAGTTTTTTCTGTTCTCTAAAGGATTCTCCCAATAAAGATCGGATTGAATTAAGGCAATTTTCATATTTCAAAATTATAATAGCATAGCAAAATTAGCTTTCAAAAATTAATAAGGCCTTCTTAAATAATAACCAGATCCGGCGTTTTGTAAGGCTCTAATTTTTTATCGTCAGGATTTAATTCTGTAATAATATAATCAACCTCAGATAAATTGGCAATTTTCATTTTTAAAACTGTATTCAGCTTTTCTGAAATAGTCAGAATTGCCGTTTTTCTTGAAGCCTTAATCATTGCTTTTTTCACCTGAACCGTTTCCCAGTCAGAATCCGAGTATCCGCCTTCAACATCCAGAGCATTTGTACCAAAAACAAGCAAATCGGCTTTTATGTTTGCCAATTGATGAAACACATCTCCGCTCACACACATTTGACTGTAAGAAGAAATACTTCCCCCAATCATAATCGTTTTGATATTGGGTTTATCTAAAAGCTGAACTGCCGAAAGTGCAGTAATAGTAAATACTGTAAGATTCAGATCATTTGGAATCAATCGGATAAATTCTCTAATTGTAGTTCCGCCATCAATTAGCAAAACCATTCCGTCATGTAGAAGTCCAGCGGCTTTTTGAGCAATCAGCTGTTTTGATTCAACGGCATAAGTTTGATTTGACGAAGAATAGTGATATCCTTTCGCCATCGCTCCGCCTTTCACTTTAATCAGCAGTTCTTCCGATTCGAGTTCGTTGATATCACGACGAACCGTATCTTCAGAAACACCTAACTTAGCCGATAAGGTTTCAAAGCTTACACGCGTATGCAGGTTAATCTCTTTTAAAATATGATTTTTACGCTCTTCCTTGCTATAATTTGCAATTTCGCTATCATTGCTCATGTAAATACATTTTAGTTCTTACAAATGTACGCAATTCATATAAATATATTTTTTGAGACGGAATACTTGTTCAGAATTACTAAAAAACAAAAAAGCATCTGCCAAACGACAGATGCTTTTTTTATATATTTAAAAGATAAATTATCCTTTTAAACTTGCTGCTAAATATTCACGGTTCATACGTGCAATATTTTCAAGAGAAATTCCTTTTGGACATTCTACTTCGCAAGCTCCTGTATTTGTACAGTTTCCGAAACCTTCCAAATCCATTTGGTGAACCATGTGTAAAACACGATCAGTTGCTTCAACTTTACCTTGTGGCAATAATGCATATTGAGAAACTTTTGCAGAAACGAATAACATTGCTGAAGAGTTTTTACAAGTTGCAACACAAGCTCCACAACCAATACAAGCTGCAGCATCAAATGATTTGTCTGCGTCGTCTTTGTTAACCGGAATTGTATTCGCGTCGATTGTATTTCCTGAAGTATTCACAGAAACGAATCCTCCTGCGTGTTGAATTCTGTCAAAAGAAGTTCTGTCAACAACTAAATCTTTAATTACAGGGAAAGCTTTTGCTCTAAATGGCTCGATAAAAATCGTGTCACCATCTTTAAACATACGCATATGTAATTGGCAAGTTGTAACTCCTCTGTCTGGTCCGTGTGCTTCACCATTAATAAATAAAGAACACATTCCGCAGATTCCTTCACGACAATCGTGGTCAAATGCAACTGGTTCTTCACCTTTGTTGATTAATTGTTCGTTAAGAACATCAAGCATTTCAAGGAAAGACATATCTGGTTCGATTCCGTCAATAGGATATTCTACAATCCCTCCTTTATCTTGTGCGTTTTTCTGACGCCATATTTTTAATGTAAGTTTCATAACCTTTTTCGTTTGAAAGTCATAAAGTCGAAAGTCGAAAGTCGCTTGGCACATTTTGCCTTTTGACTTTAAGACTTTGGCTTTCGACCAAATTCTTATTTATAACTTCTTTGAACTAATTTAATGTTTTCGTAATTAAGAGGTTCTTTGTGTAATACCGCATCACTTGGTTTTCCTTTGTATTCCCAAGCTGCAACGTATGCAAAGTTATCATCATCACGAAGTGCTTCTCCTTCTTCTGTTTGGTATTCCTCACGGAAGTGACCTCCACAAGATTCGTTACGATGTAAAGCATCTTTCGCAAACAATTCTCCTAATTCTAAGAAATCGGCAACACGAGTTGCTTTCTCCAATTCCTGATTAAATTCGTTAGCGCTTCCTGGCACTTTTACATCTTTATAAAACTCTTCACGTAAAGCGGCAATTTCTTCAATAGCCTCTGCTAAACCTTTAGCATTACGAGCCATACCTACTTTATTCCACATGATTTTTCCTAATTTTTTATGGAAATAATCTACAGAATATTTACCGTTGTTATTGATAAATTTATTGATTTGATCTACAACTGCTTTTTCAGCTTCAACGAATTCTGGTAAGTCTGTAGAGATTTCACCCATTTTAATATCCGGAGCTAAGTAATCTCCAATAGTATAAGGTAATACGAAATATCCATCAGCTAAACCTTGCATCAAAGCAGAAGCTCCAAGTCTGTTTGCTCCGTGATCAGAGAAGTTAGATTCTCCAATTGAGAAACATCCAGGAATTGTAGTCATTAAGTTATAATCAACCCAAGTTCCACCCATTGTGTAGTGAACCGCTGGGTAAATCATCATTGGTGTTGTGTAAGGATCTTCATCGACGATTTTGTAATACATCTGGAATAAGTTTCCGTATTTACTTTTCACGATTGCAGCTCCTAATTTAGTTACCAAAGCAGCATCTTTATCATCTAAACCTTTCACATAAGCATCTTCAGTTCCATAACGTTTAATTGCTGCTGCGAAATCTAAGTAAACTGCTTCACCCGTTTTGTTAACTCCAAAACCAGCATCACATCTTTCTTTAGCTGCACGAGACGCAACGTCACGAGGCACTAAGTTACCAAATGCAGGATATCTTCTTTCTAAGAAATAATCTCTTTCGTCTTCAGATAAATCAGTTGCTTTTTTCTTTCCTTCGCGAATTGCCTGAGCATCTTCTAATTTTTTAGGTACCCAAATACGACCGTCATTACGTAAAGATTCAGACATCAAAGTCAATTTAGACTGGTGATCTCCTGAAACCGGAATACATGTTGGGTGAATTTGTGTGTAGCAAGGATTTGCGAAAAACGCTCCTTTTTTATGAATTTTCCAAGCTGCTGTTGCGTTACTTCCCATAGCATTTGTAGAAAGGAAAAATACGTTTCCGTATCCTCCAGAACCTACTACTACAGCGTGAGCAGAATGTCTTTCTATTTCTCCAGTGATTAAGTTACGAGCAATAATACCTCTCGCTTTTCCGTTCACGATAACAATGTCTAACATTTCGTGACGGTTGTACATTTTAATTTTTCCACGACCAATCTGACGGTTCATTGCAGAATAAGCTCCTAACAATAATTGTTGTCCAGTTTGTCCTTGTGCGTAGAATGTACGAGAAACCAAAGTTCCTCCAAAAGAACGGTTATCTAATAATCCGCCGTATTCACGAGCCAATGGTACCCCTTGAGCCACACACTGGTCAATAATATTACCTGAAACTTCAGCCAAACGATAAACGTTTGCCTCACGAGCACGGTAGTCACCTCCTTTTACAGTATCGTAAAACAATCTGTAAATAGAGTCACCGTCTCCTTTATAGTTTTTTGCTGCATTGATACCACCTTGTGCAGCAATAGAGTGCGCACGACGTGGTGAATCTTGGAAGCAAAATGCTTTTACGTTATATCCTAACTCTGCCAAAGTAGCCGCAGCCGAACCTCCAGCCAAACCTGTACCAACAACGATAATATCTAAATTACGTTTGTTAGCAGGGTTTACTAAATTAATATGATCTTTATAATTTGTCCATTTGTCCGCTATAGGACCATTTGGAATTTTTGAATCTAATGCCATTATAATTGATTATTAATTATTGAAATGATGAACTAAAGCGATAATAATGAAAAGTGCCGGTACAATAACCGCAAATCCATAACCAACTTTACTTAAGAATCGAGAGTACTTATTGTGCATTCCCATCGATTGAAGAGAAGATGCAAACCCGTGCCAAAGGTGAAAACCTAAAAGCACAAAAGCCACACAATATAATCCTGTACGGATTGGATCGTGGAATTTATGAACTAACTCACCATAATACCTTGTTGCATCTGGAGCTGTACCTGCAATATACTTGTAGGTAACTTCAGGAAACCAGAAATCATAAAAATGCAATCCTAAGAATGCTAAAATAACTAGTCCAGAAATAATCATATTTCTTGAACTCCATGAAGCATTTGCCGCTCCATTGTATTTTGCATACGCAATTGGCCTTGCAGCGCTGTTTTGAGCAGTTAGTACAAATCCCATTACGAAATGGAAAATTACTCCGAATGCCAAAACTGGTTGCATTACATATTGTATTAGCGGATTGTAACCCATAAAATGAGAAGCTTCGTTAAAAACGTTCTCACTAATTATAGAAATAAAATTTAAGGAAACATGCAGCGCTAAAAACGTGATTAAGAATATTCCCGAAAGAGCCATTGCTACTTTCTTTAAGATGGAAGCATTCAACTGTGCAGATTGTGCCATAAGTGTTAAGTAGTTTGTTTTAAAAAATTACACAAAAATAACTCAAATACAAAAGAACTACAACCATTTCGCTGTTATTTATAATCATTTTAAAGTAGACTACGTATACGTACTTTTACGTACAAAAATATTCGTAATTACATTTATTTTAGTATAGAAAACCATTCTCCGCCTCTTAAGCCTCATTTTCAATACGTATAAAGTCGCTCAAAATTTATCATATTGATATTTTATTCAAACTTTTGATTTGTTTTCTTCAAAAGTGATTCCGGCACTCAATTTTATCAAAGCAAAAAATTGTCATTCCATAACATAGTTTTACCTTTAGCCGCTCAAAAAATTAAGAATGAAAACAGGAATTGACGCTATCTCTTTTGACGTAGCCAACATACACTTGCCTATAAAAACTTTGGCAAATGCCCGAAATATTGAACCGGAAAAATTAGAAAAAGGTCTTGGATTACTTAAAATGACTTTGCCGGATGTTCATCAGGATGTGGTTGTTTTTGGAGCAAATGCTTTGACAAAATTAATCATCGATAATAAAATAAACCTAAACGAAATAAGCCGGATTTATGTTGGTACCGAAAGCGGAATCGACAGTTCTAAACCAATCAGTTCTTATTTGATTGCTTTAATGGAACAAAAGTTTGGTGAAGATATTTTAGCAGAATGTGATGTTGTCGATTTTACTTTTGCTTGTATTGGCGGTGTTGATGCTTTACAAAACTGTGTTGATTTTGTTAAACTAAATCCAGCTAAAAAAGCAATTGTTGTTACTACAGATTTTGCAAAATACGATTTAAACTCTACAGGAGAATATACTCAGGGCGCCGGTGCTGCTGCAATGTTAATTACTTCAAATCCTAGAATTATTGCTTTTGATGAAAATTGGGCAACAAGCACAAAAGGGGTTTTTGATTTTTTTAAACCTTACAGAACTATTTCTAAAGAGGAAATCACAAAAAACACCAACAACGATTCCTGGTTTGACAATCTGGAAGCTGAAATCGAAATCCACAAAGATCAGCCCGTTTTTGATGGTCAGTATTCAAACCAATGTTATATGGATCGTACGCGTAATGCATACTTTTCGTTCAAGAAATTAAAAAATACTAGCGAGACTTTATACAATTCATGGAATAGTATTATCATGCACTTGCCGTATTCTTTCCAGGGAAGAAGAATGTTGTCTGAAATTTACTCTTTAGATCATTCTGATAAAATTATTGCTGATGAAATTACACCTGCAGATTATCAGACTAAAATTAAAGAAGTGGCAAAATCTGATGAATACAGAATTTTTGTAACGGAGAAATTACAACCTGCTGAATTGGCTTCTTCTTTAATCGGAAACCTTTACACAGGTTCTATTTTCATGGGATTATTATCGACTTTGGCTCATTTTTACGATACAAAGAAAGAAGTTGCCGGAACTAAATTTGGTTTTTTAGCTTACGGAAGCGGATCAAAATCGAAAGTTTTTGAAGGAACAATTCAACCGGAATGGCAATTTGCATTAGAGAACGTAAAACTTTTTGAAAATCTTGCCGAAAGCGTAGAAATTGATTTTAATACTTACGAAAGTCTTCATAAAAAAGAACAAAAAACAAGCATTAGAACTCCGAAAAACGAATGGATTCTGGATCGAATCGAAAAAGAAAACCCTGTTTTAATCGGGGCTCGTTATTATAAATGGGTGGATTAATTAAATTCCATCCCGATAGCTATCGGAACCAAATTCCAAATTTGGATG
>NZ_JAGYWA010000016.1 GCF_018383905.1 Flavobacterium branchiicola | reverse complement strand
AAGCAAAATTGGCCGAACTCCAAAAAAGCAATCCGCCATCCAGAAGCAGTTATTTTGGAATTATTGATTTAGCCGGATTTCCAAAAGACCGTTATTACAGCTACAAATCACATTGGAGACCAGATGTTCCAACGGCTCATATTCTGCCACACTGGAACTGGAGCGAACGCATCGGGCAGGTAGTTCCCGTACATGTGTACACTTCTGGAGATGAAGGCGAATTATTCCTTAACGGAAAAAGTCTTGGAAGAAAAAAAATGACAAAAGGAAAAGATTTCAGATTGATTTGGGACAATGTGATTTATGTGCCGGGAGAATTGAAAGTGATTTGCTATAAAAACGGAAAACAATGGGCAACTGAAAGTGTAAAAACAACCGGAGCAGCTGCAAAATTAAAAATGGCTGCAGACAGAAGTGAAGTTCTTGCAGACGATGTTGATCTGGTTTTCGTGACAGTTGATATTACAGATAATGGCGGTTTAGTCGTACCACGCACCAATCCGTTAGTTACGTTTTCTGTTGAAGGAGCAGGAGAAATTGTAGCAACAGATAATGGAGATGCGACAAGTTTTGTTCCGTTTCAAAGCCATGAGCGCCCGGCTTACAACGGAAAAGTTCTGGTCATTGTAAAAGCTAAAAAAGGAGAAAAAGGACAATTTATTGTAAAAGCAGAAAGTAACGGATTACAAGGTACCTCAGCAATAATCAGAATTAAATCGTAACCCATATTTATTGGTTCATTTTGTAATTTCTTTGGTAATTAAATACAAAGCAGTCAGATTAGAATCAATTAACTTCCCCAAAGTTAATTGATTCTTTACTGGCAGGAACTGTTCTTTATTATTAGAATGAGAATACTTTTTCAGCTTTGAACCAGCACTGCCGCCTGACAATATCCCTAATAAAGGAAGCAGGCTTCAGGCTGATTCATTATCGAGCTGGGCAAAAGCGGAATGCGTTTAATTTCCCAGACGAAAATCTGTAACACTTTTCTGGGTTAGACTGATTTCTTCAAATATGCTTTGTGTCCCTTTGTCCACCGGGCACTGAGTACTGATTCCAACCCAAATTTCAGAAGGATAATTATTTTTATAAAGGCGTACCATCTGCCAGTTTTTTTTGTCAAGAGAATAATAACTTGCCACTGTGCGGGTATCAGATGATATTTTCATATAAACAGTACCACCCTTAACGATATCATGATTATTATCATCAGAGGTACCAATAGTCCTTACTGTAACTATTCTGTGATTACCGCGTTCATCTTGTTCAAAGCATTGCTTTTGATAAAAATTGTCGTTTACATAAATATACAATACCCCGGCATTGTAGAGGCCCTTTTCTGTAAATTCTGGTGTAATCTTAGCAACCAAAGTAAAAGGTTTTTTGTTGTTTACTTTTGATAACAGTATAGGCGCGGTATTGTTGGATAATTGATTATTAGGATCTGAAAAAAAGTCTTTTTTTGCTCCGACAGCAAAAGTGAGATTTCCTTTGCTGTCTTTTTTTATTAATGTATCTGCCCCATTAATAGATTTTGTAAAATGGATATTTGGCAGCTTGATATCGCAAGGGATTCCACTAACAAATGCCGAGTCTTTCCCCTGGATTTTTTTTGGAGCTAAACTTGTAGATTCTTTAGTCTTTTTGCCACAACTAAAAGTAAGCATCAATGACAATACCATGCAGGAACTGTAAAGTTTTGTTTTCATAAAATGTTGTTTAGAAATATTAAAATAGGTTTAATTTTTCAAATGTAGCGCTATGAACAATCTGGGACAATACCTAAAATTAACCAATTTATAATTAAATCAATGTTAGAAGTTTTTGCTACAAATCAATTATATGTCACTTTATTGGGACAAACTTTTTCAGAAGTGGAACCGCACGATATAGAGTGGTATAAAGAGTCCGTTGAAAATTATGTAGAAATTGAGCAATGCATTGCTGTTCTTTCTGATTTCAAAGCTAATTGTAGTTACTATTATAAAGGAAGTTTTGGTAACCAGTTTGGCTTTTCAGTTGCTGATCATTTTACAGATTGTGCTTTCGAAGAATTTATTTTTAGTAAAATTCACCCCGAGGATTTAATAGAGCGTCATATTTTAGAGTTAAACTATTTTTACTTTTTAAAAGATTTGCCCCAGAAGGAACATCATAAGTACACTACATTTTGCCGCATTAGAATTTTGGATGCACAGGGTAATTATTCGTATGCGACTCATCGTACAATTTATCTAAAGAATTTTTCCAATGGAAGTGTTTGGCTTGCCCTTTGTCTATATTCCGCATCTCATAGTACGCAGACAGCATCGGGTACTGATGCCCAAATAGTAAATGTACAAACTGGTGAAAAGGTCATGTTTAATAAATACAGTCGTTATAAGGAAAAATTTCTGTCGCAACGGGAAATTGAAATATTAAGATTAGTTGGAGAAGGAAAAAACAGTAATGAAATAGCCAGACAACTGTATATTTCTGTCTATACTGTTAGACGTCACAGACAGAACATAATTACTAAAATGAAGGTATCAAATGCCACAGAAGCTGTAAAAATAGGTATTACAATGGGCATCCTTTAGAATTTAGTATAGTAAATGTTCAGCCAGCTGTCTGATCGAAAAGTAGTAGATTGGAATTAAAGCTACTCATTTTAAAACGTGAGTTTCAGTTTTTTTTCGCAATAATTTCAAATCTAAGGTTATTAATACCCCTTTATTATCTATATAATTAACAGTTTTTCTGGATGCATTCATTGAAATACAGCTTTGCTTTTCAAAGTTTGGTGCCAATCTGTATAAAGGAATATACTCATCCTTGTCAATACTCTTTTTGCAGATCAATAGTCCTAATGCGGAATTATACTTTACAACCGTTAGATCTTTATCATCTATAATCTTTGTAATCCACATGGTCCCATTGTGAAAATAAACATCCCTTCTTGATAAATCTAAATAGACATCGCCTGCATTACCTTTGGAGATTGGAACTCCAATATTCTTATCAATACGTTTTAAAATATTCCATTTATTGCTATACCAGTAATAATAACCGCGCGTGAGTTCTGCTTTGCTAGTTGTATTATAAATCAAGAAGCTTTTTTTATGAACACCGATATTGGTTAAAGTATCCTTTGTGTTTTTTAAGGCAATCTCTTTAATGGCTATGTTGTACATTTTGCAAATAGTATCTAACTGAAGTGTCAGATCTGTTTGTTTATTGGTGGTTCGGGACTGATTAAATGCGATTTGAGGAATGAAATAAGTTCCCCAAATTAGAAAAATAATAACTGTTTTCTTCATTTGCTTTTTCTTTATTTTATTTGGTACTATAAAACCAAAAAAGTAGATCTGAAAATCTTCTGAAATGTTGATAATAATGGATTACTAGTGCGCCAAAGTAATGTTGGCTTTAAAATTATTTATACTATTAAATATGTGATTTTTAAAGGCTTGGCTTGATGATGGTTATCGGTGAAAACAAAATTAGGGTGAACAAGAGTCTCAGTTTAAAAAAAGGTGTAGACAAAAAATAGACTAAAGGAGTACAACTGATAGAAATTTAGTGAATGAACCGTTTTGTTTCAAATGGATTAAATACGTTCGGTTTTATTATCAATGTTTAATGAATGGTTCAGTGCATTAGCTATTTTTGACCAATTAGGCTGTTTTAGTTTGTTGCTCTGAATTGTAGTCTATATTATTGTATTGATGAAGGGCGCAAGAGGATTGCATCGTTTTTATGGGGAATAATTTAATATTTTTATTTACTGTAGCTGAATTTAATGAAAGATTTGTTTTCGGCTAATTGACAGTCTAAAACTGGAATTAAAAATAAGCTGGTGCATTGAAATATTACCTTTTTAAATGGAAAGGATAATATCGGTGAGATTCTGATCACCTGATAGCTGTAGTTTTTTTCGTAAACGGTATCGTGCTGTTTTTACACTATCTGGGGAAATATTTAAAAAGAGGGACATTTCTTTTACAGACATATTAAGTTTTACGAGCGCACAAATTTTTAAATCATTGGAGCTGATCTCAGGATAGGATTGCTTTAAACGGGTATAAAAATTTTTATTAATGCTCTCAAAATAAAGATCAAAATCATTCCATAGAATATTCTGCTCAAGATGACGATTCACTAGTTTTAGTAACTGTTGCTCCGAAAGGGGCTCTTTTTTCTCAATGGCAACTTTTATTTCGTTTAGCAATTTATTTTTTTCAAATATCTGCAAAGTGATGCTGCTGAGTTGGTTTTCCTTATGCTCGAGATCATTCTGAAATTTTTTCTCTTCTGATTTTTTTTCTTTTTCCAGTACTTCAACAAGCTCGTTTTTCAAATGAAGGAGTTGTTTGTCACGCCGGTGAATGTTGTGGAGAAAATAAAAGACAATCAGTAAAATGATACAAACAGTTATGGTAAAAATTAGTAATTTACAATTGGTCCGTTCAATATCCTTTTTTTCTTCATAAATCGATGCTAGTTTTTTGTTTTTCTCTCCGACCTTAAACTGCATTTCAAGACTCTTTCCGATTTTTTCTTTCTCCAATAAAAAATAATGATCTTTAATAAATAGGAGACGATTCTGGAGTTGTGTAATTTTAAAATGATTTTTTTCCAGTTTATTTACACCTATCAAAGCCTGAATTGCTTTTATTTCGTATATTTTATCAGACAGTGTAATGGCTACATTATGTGCTTTGTGATAATAGTAGTTTGCTTTTGCAAAATTGGAAGCATGAAAATGACATTTTCCCAGCATGATTAACGTGCTAAATTGTGCTTTCTTGTCATGTGTCAATTCAGCTATATTTAATGCTTTGCCAAAGTACGCGAGACCTATTTTTGTATGTTTATTTTTTAGGGCAAATTCTCCAATTTTAAGATAAGAATATACCAGAGGAACTTCGCTGCCGGAATTTTCAAAATCATTTTTCAAAGCCTTCCTGAAAATTGAGATGGCAGAATCTTTTATGCTCTGCATTTCAAAAAGCGCTTCGGTACTGGAATTAGCTGAACCAAGTATTCCACTTTTTGGGGCATTTTTCCCCAGCATTTCGATAACCTGACGATTAATTGATGCAGCTTCTGCGTATTTACCCTGTCTTGTATAAATTATACCTATAAGCTGAAGACATTTACTTTTACCGATTTTGGCTTGTGCAGGTTTTGTTTTTTCAAGTTTGGAATAGTTCACTAATGCATTTTTTGCATATTGAAGACCATTTTCCAGATTGTGACCATAAGACCAGATTCCTAAATAAAGTAGCGCTTCTGCTTTATTAGCAATATTATTATCTTCTTCTGCTTGTTCGTAGGCGTGGAAAAAATGGCAAAATGTTAGGTTGTCATTAATTAAAAAGGACCATCCCGAGTGCTCTTTTTTTTTCGAGTATTGAGCAGTTAAATTTAAGGAAATAAATAGTATGGATAGTGTTAAGAAGGATTTTTTATAAAGCATATTAGTGGAGGGAAATAAAAAGAACAAAAAAATATTTGCTCGTTTTAAAAAAAATATGGTTCTTTTGAAAAACATATGCAAATATAGTGTTCGTTATTGGAGAAATTCTTTTACAAATCAATAAAAAACTTTAGATTTTATCCATATTTAATTTCAATTTGTCTAATTATTCATTTTAGTGCGGATTTTAAATCCAAATTGGTCAAAAATTTAAGGCAGGACATTCACAATCATACCTCTCTTTTTTGCAAAATAAATTTATACCCAATGTTACCTGATGATAAGGGGTTGCCTCGAATTTTTTATTACCGATAACATGTGAATAAGTATATGCAAAGACAAAATTTTTATAATTTATACCTGCAATAGGAGTGACGTATTGCAACCTTTGAGCATATTGATCAGATGGAGTATTACCATATTGTGCTTTATCGAAGCTCCTTCTGTAGGAAAGCGCAGTCCAAAGACTCCCGAATTTCAAAATATTCTTATATACTTTCAAATTGATATCAAGCTGCTTTTCTTTTGTTTCATCAAATGCCTGATAAAGGATCGAAGGTTCCCATATTAATTTTTCCTTATTGCCAAAAACGTATCCAAAGCTCAGAAGATATTTTCGGAGATTTTTGCTTTCATATTCTGAGTATATTTTTCTTCTGGATTCAAGGGCCCCTTGCACTGTGGCATGCAAATAGAAATTTTGATAATTGTAGGATGCACCAAAATCTATATTAAAATAAGAACCTTTTTCAATAGTCCCAATGATAACGGGATCAAAGTCTTTAAATGAAGTTTGATCAAGTTGGTTTTGGATTATTCCTGCATTTATACCAAAAGAAAGCTGGTTTAAATCAATTTCGTCTCTGGAAAAAAGAATATGATGCGCAAAGGTAATCTTAATTCCTTTTTGGGAATGAAATCCATTTTTATCATTAAAGAGTATAACTCCGGCACCTGATCTTTCCGCAACCCGGCCATTAAAACTTAAGGTTTGAAGAAGCGGCGCTTCATCTTGGTTAAGCCACTGGTAACGGGCTGTAAAGCGCAACTTTGAGCAGTTTGAAGCACCAGCCATTGAGGGATGAATTAAATAATAATTATCCGATAAATAATCCGAATAAACAGGGATTCCTTCCTGAGAGAATGTTGTAGAAAATACAAGCAGCAATAATATTGTGAATTTGAATTTAAGGCACATTTTTATGTTGTTAGGTGAGTATGAAAAGAAAAGTAAATGTTTTCGCAGTAGCATTAAAGAGAGTCATCTAAACCAGGTCTTAATCCTTATAGCATAGGACTGGTGTATTTGACTACCGTGTGTCGATTTATCTTTTTAAGCTAAAATGAGATCTAAACTGCTTAGAAAGTCCCTCATCGATATATTCAACTGTGAACCAGTAATCGCTTGATGGCAAGGGCTGCCCATTATAATTTCCATCCCAGCCTTCCCCAGATGGATTAAGCTGTTTTAAAAGTTTTCCGTAACGATCAAATATAAAAAGGTTTGAAATGGATAATTCATCATTATCCCCTTTGTGAATGTTCCATCTGTCATTATAACCATCGCCATTGGGTGTAAAAAAGAGAGGGTAACCAATTACGAAGATCTCTCTGCTTACGTTGATACAGCCGCTGGAGTCTCTTACTGTAATTAAATGAATGCCGGATCTTACATTATAAAATTCATTTGAAGACTGAAAATTTCCACTGTCAATTTTATATTCGAAATTAGCTGTATCATTATTTTTTATTCTGACAACAAGCATGGCACCCTGATCTGAAAAAACAGCAGATGTTTGTTGGATAATCAGATCATTTTCTGGCCATTCTGTGGAACCTGAACTAATTTTTACTTCAATATCGGAAAAATCACTTTTGCATCCTGAAGAAGTAATTTCCATTACGCTGTATTTTGTGTCCGTCAGTAAGGGAGGAGATACAAACGTTTCTCCTGTATGAATCAAAACTTTACTGGTATCATACCAATTAAAAATGGTTTTGTCCTCGTGATCATTAGCACTTTTGGCTGTCAGAGTAACAAAATTCCCTGGGCAGACAGGCGGTACGTCCTGCACTATCGGTTTTTCTAAGGCCGAATTAAAATTGATGGCATCCAGGAAGTTTCCAATAGTAGGGTTATTTGAGGCAGTTTCGACTGCCTCAAAAATAAATCTTGTAGTACTTTGATTGATTGGGACCACATAAGTACCGCTGTAGAGTTTCCACTGGGATTTACCCGTCGAACTTGTCGTAACAATGGTGAATGGTCCGTTGGGCGGGCCCGCTTTTAAGGCCATTTTATCTGTACCGGACCTTCCACGATGCGCAAATGAGTAATTAAAAATAGTAGTTTGGGAGGAATCATAATCCTGATATAATCCTGAGGCATAAAATGCATTCAACTCTATATACTGTTCCCCGTCATATGCAAAACTCGGTACATGATCAACATTTGAACCCGTTTTCCAGAATTCTATAATGCCGTCCGGAGCTGTGGTTTTCCAGCCTGGCACCATTTTTTGATTAATAAATGAAGCGGAACCCGGCACTGGAGGCAACTCAAAGCTATTATTAATAGTGTTAACTCTACATTGGCTATGAACTGAAGAATAAAAAAACAGGATTATTAATATTTTTAATCTAAGACCAAAAAAGGACCTGAACTTGTAATTTTTAAATAGTAGATTCATAAATAATGGATAGATTTTGGGGATTAATTTAAAAGAGGTTGGTTTATAGTATTGTGGCTGTTATTCTATTTTATTTTATGAGATTGGTGCCGTAAAGGTTTGTGGGATCAGGAATGGGACAAAAGGTGGATTACCCTGTCAATCCACCAGTCTTCTGTGTCTGGCTTTTTTTTCCAGTCAACATTTTTTATTTCTATTACATTGGAATCGAAATCCGAGATATTGGATTGCAGACCATTTATTTTTAAGGTCCTTATGATCTTATTTTTTACTTTTGAGACTTCTTTTATGCCTAATTTTAAGCTTTTGAACTCCAAAAAGAGACTTTTTTCATTCGAACTAATTACCTGTTCCAGATCATAGGAGTTATAGTAACAAAAACCAATTACTTTGATTCTTTTTTTAGAAAGCATGTCAAATGCATACATACAATCAGATTCACCGTCCTCCCTGTTGTAGACATTGTGCAGGCAAATAATTTTTTGCCTGATCAGCTCATCAAATGCCTTGGCCAGCTTGTCAAAATCTGTAGGGTGTTCCCAGTTTAAGCTGTCTTTCTGATGCTTGTTATAATGTTTGGATATAAATTTCATAAGCATTTGCTTGTCAAAACACTCATCGAAACCTTCATCTTCATAAAATGTAAAACTTATATTGTCAAAAATTTCTTCTTTGGAATCAAAACCAAATTTGATGTCAAGTTTTAATTGTATTAAAGCATCTTTTCTAATTTTTTTTTTATTTTTCATAGAAATGTCTGATTTATAAATTAGGGGCATTAGATTTGGATATTAGTTTATTGATCGCTCTGAGCTTTTTGGTATGAGATTGGTTGTTTTAGTATTGCTGGATCATAAGGTGCGGTAGATTTAATATTTAGGTTTATTAGAATGTCGTATATAATACGATTTGAAAATTGCTGAGGCTTTGTAAGGTGTTGAATTGATTATTTACTACTTTTATGTTTTTGTTTGTGAGCTACTTACATTAAAAAGCATCGGCTAAATTATATTAAAGCAGTATTCTTAACGTTAAAAAAAGAGTGAACAAATAATAGACCCAAGGTGATTTTTGATAGAAATTTGGTGGACAAATTAGCTGCAAGGGGTATTAATTAGTTGTGAAAAAGAATAAGTCACTTCTAAATGATGGAAAGATTCTAGAACATTTTATCGGTAGTTTGCTGAGATGATTTGATAGATAAAAGGAAAATCTTCACTTTCTTTACTCAAATAATTAGAATCACTTTTAAGGATTTTCAATAAGAAGTCTTATTTCGAATGTTTTTTTTGGCATTTGTCATTTTGTAAGGAACTTGTACTTGAGTTGATGGTTAGTTGCCTGGTCTAACATTTACAAAACGATAGGGTTAGAAAAAGAAAGTAACTTGGGATATGCAGGACAAAGTGTAAAAGCCCTCAGGCTGGCCTTTGAAAGTATATTGAATGCATATAATGCATCTCCATTGCCTTTCAATTGCCCTTTGAGGCTTGTAGTCCTGGCATTATTTTGGTTGCTGGAAGTCTTGCTTTCTTTTTTCGTTTAACCAAATGCTTTTTTTGTTTAGTTGGTTTATTTTGGAAATAATAAAGAGGAAGATTATGGGATTCTGCCTTATTTAAAAAATGCTTCAATTTTAACACTTATCTTTGGTGCGGTACAGGATTAATTTTTCTAAATTTGAATGAGAAATTAAGTTTTAACAAACAAATCTTTTGCGATGGAAAAAGCGATACAATTAAAAGTGAGAAAAGATTTGGACCCCCGCCAGCAGCTCACCGTTATCAAGTTAAAAGGAAGCCTTATATCAAAAGGCTATACTGAGATTATTCACATTATGGACCACGATGATGAGTTTCATATAAATAGTTTTGAAACTACCACTGAGCAGAGAAATAATGCCCAGCAATATATTGCAGAATTTATTGATTCGGAAAATCTTTCAGATACCGTCTCATTTAAATAAGTAAGTAAGAAGATCAGGGTCTACGATTGTTGATGTGACAAAAAAAGTTACAATCCCCCTTTACAAAAATAAGAACTAGACAAAAATTGATAAAAAGGCAGTATTATTTGAAATGATGCTGCACTTTTTTTTGGTTATTTAATCTTAATGCCTGAACTCATAGAAACGTGACTTAAGTGTTCTACTGTGACTATGTGTGTCTCTACGTGCCTTATCTGTTTTTAATTCCAAAGTCCTATTTTGTAAAAGTATTTGCCATATTTAATTTGATTGCTTCGAAGTTTGAAAACAGAATAATTAAAACTATAATTGTTTAAAAGTTATTTAGTTTTCATCTTTATCGGGTGGTAAAATGCGACATAACGTTCTCGTATTAAAGCGGGTTTGTTACTAAATTGAACTCATCCTTTGGATTTACCACCTGAGTGATAGTAAACAAGTGAAGTAAATCATACAATTACAATAACATATTTACATTATGCCTACTACCCAAATCCGTTATATTATCTGTTAGTGAGAGTACTTATATTATTCTTCGATTTTCATTAATTGCATTTGTATATTCAATCGAATCGTTTAACTTTTTAATATTCTCTATCAGGTAGTCTATTTGGGCTAAGCCAATTTCATTATATTTTTTAATTTGTTCATCACTTAATTTGATTTCTCTTTGTATATCAGCTATACCACCTAAAAAACACCACAAAAAATATTCATTTTCTATTTTTTGAAAAATATAGTCCCAATCTTTCCAATAGATTAATTTTCCTTTATTGTTTTTAATATCAAGATAAATCTTTTCAATTTTAAAGTGTTCATATTTTGAACAATGAATTCTTAAAGTCCTGGCTTTTTCGTTTTTTAAAAGGGCTTCTATTTCAGTTATTTGTTTGTCTATTAAGTTATATTCAAATTTTAATGAGTCGATAAGTTTGCTGTCATCGATAAATGCACTAAAACTAATAAATCGGTCAAATTTTTCTCTCCATTGAGCGACCGTTAGCTCCTCTCTTGTTAAAATACTGGTGTGATGAGAATCAATTCTATATATCATTTATGTCTGATGTGTTTTTTAAAATTTCCACTAACTAGTATATACTACTGATTTATTATCAAATATATGATAAGCTTATAAACCATCAAGAAGGCTTTTAATTTGCTAAAATACTAATGTGAGTGTAAATTTCGGTGATCTTGCCACACTGACCAATAGGAACGCGACAAATAATCAGCAGTTAAATTAATATAATATCAAATGGACAATGCGGCGCCTTTGGAATTTTGTTCTTTAAACAATATCAGCATTGTTATTGGATATTCTTGAGGTATCGTCTCTATAGTAAAAAATAAAATAAGACGCTAATAGTAAGCCCTGTCTGAATAAATCAAATAGGGCTCATTGATGGTAAAAGGTAACGATAAATTATTCTTTTTCGTATTTTTTTACTCTTTGACTGATTTTACCAAATAGGGAATCGCCGGATGCATTTTTCATTTCAATCTCAATTTTATCCCCGAATTTCATAAAAGGAGTGGAAGGTTTTCCGTCTTTTATGGTTTCCAGACATCTGATCTCGGCAATACAGCTGGACCCTGTTGGGCTTCCCTGATTGGCCACTGTACCTGAACCAATAACTGTACCGGCCATTAGCGAACGGGTTTTTGCAGCATGGGCAATTAATTCGCCAAAATTAAAGGTCATGTCAATACCTGCATTAGGAGTTCCGACAATTTCATCATTTAATATTGATATCAATGGTAAGTGCAGTTTACCGTCGATAAATTCGTCTTTCAATTCATCTATAGAAACGATAACCGGGGCAAAAGAAGTCCAGGGCTTGGATTGATAGAATCCGAATTGTTTAGAGAGTTCATTGGGAATTAGGTTTCTAAGTGAAACATCATTTATTATGGTTACAAATTTAATATGATTTAAGGCATCCAGGGCACTTACACCAGCCGGAACGTCATCAGTGATTACAGCAACTTCCGATTCAAAATCAATTCCCCATTCTTCATTTTCAATCTCTATGGCATCATAAGCTCCGATAAAAGCATCTGAAGCCCCCATATACATTAGAGGATCTGTCCAGAAAGATTCAGGAAGCTCTGCGTTTCTTGCTTTTCGAACAAGTTCGACATGAGTAACATAAGCGCTTGCGTCTGCCCAGTGATAAGCTCTTGGAATTGGAGCTAATACACGTACGGTTGTAAAATCAAAAGTACCGATTGTTAATTTACCGGAGTTTAATTGCTGGTAAATATCCTGAAGTTTTTTTTCATTGATTGACCAGTTATCGATTGCCTGTTGCATGGTTGTGGCAATTTCAGTAACCCGGATGGCTTTTGTCAATTCTTTATTTACAACAACCAATTCCCCGTCCCTGGTGTTGTTATCTATTGAGGCTAGTTTCATTATAGTATGTAGTTTAGTTTTTGTATCCGTTTTAAGTTTAACTAATTCATTATTAGTTCTTACTTGTTTTTGAAGCAGTTTTTAATATGCAGAACGAATATATGAAATATTAGCGGTACTAAAAATACGTTGCAAAAGAGGTTTTTGCAGCCAGTTGTAAGCAGAGAATTTAGTAGGAACGCAGGTTCATGATTTTTTTAAGAATATTTGCTTAGTAACGATTCCATAACTTCTCACTTTATTAAAGCACTTAAAATCCTTCTTTAGAACCGAATTTTAAACATGTTTGCTGTATATTTGATGAAGAATCTTAATGTTGCAATTTCAATATAAATTTGAGCAACGAATTCAAAACTTTAGACCAGCCCAATAAAGATGCCTAACTATAATTTGATATCACAGAAGTTTACAGGCTCTTACAATGAGATTCCTTTTTTAAGGGAAGTGCGTAAAAATGACAGGAAGTATAATGTGTCTGTTGATATAATGGACACAGATTATATCGAAACTTTTTTTCAGACTTCTGATCTGTCTGATGTTTATGCGATTTATATCCTCAATTCTGATGAAGCGGTACTGAATTTGAATTTTATATACAAAAATGTTTTTAACGGACGCACTATCTGCATTGTTAAGGCTGAGCCTTCTTTTTTTACAAGTATCAGGCATAACAGTAGAATTGAAATTGAGCGTCCGCTTTTCTTTCGTTCTGTAGGCTATGAGAATCTTAATGTAGAAGAGATTTTAAAGGATTGCTTATATCAAAGGGAGATTGCTGTGGGAAATTTGAAAAAAGCCATTCTCAGGGTTGATGCCTTAAAGCTGTTGGAAAATGAGATGATCAGTACAGTAATCCGATATCATATAAACCTGGAGGAACATTATTTGGAAAAGGTTTTGCAACTGAAGGAAAATGTTTTGGATGTGCACTCGGATTATATAGCAAAAGTAGAAATCAGTTTGTAATGTTTTCTTTCTTTCTTTCTTTCTTTCTTTCTTTCTTTCTTTCTTTGGACTGTTTTTAATTTTTCTAGTTTTTTTTATTTTGATTTTGGCCGGTGAAGGGGGAGTTGGTTAGAAAGAGGGGGGGGATATTTAAAAAGCAGGAGGATTAAATTCGGCTAGTTTTTTACGGTTTTTATTAAGATTTATAAGTTGCTGAAAGGCTGAATTTTTTGTCTTGTTATTTTAAAGAGTCCAGTCAGATAAATTCTAGTGAAAAGCTGTTTTTTAATGCATCTCATCAGCCTGTAAAGATGAAGAGAACGATAAAAATATTACCATATTTACTCTGGAGAAGATGATAAGGAAGATCAAATCCTGTTGAATTGTGAATTATAAGGCTTCATATTGAAACAAATCAGCTAAAGAACAGACTAATGTTCTACAGAGGATTTTTAAAATTTGTCACTTTTAAATGTAAAGACTTTTAAAACCAAAAACTATGATGACTTTAATTGCTATATTTTTCCCCTCGTTGTCTTTTTTGTTAAGAGGAAAAGTGTTGACCGCTTTGGTATGTCTTATTCTTCAGATCACCCTAATTGGATGGGTTCCTGCAGCCATATGGGCTGTGTTATCGCTTCAGAATTCAAGAGCCGACAGGCGCAATGAAAAGCTTATTAAAGCAGTGAAATCGAAATAAAATAAGTTTATTTAACAAGGAAGCCTCCAGAAACTATTAAGTTTTCAGGGGCTTTTTGATTTAGTAATTATTTTTGACCTTTTTGATCATTTTTTATCCTCTTGTGTACTATGATCATAAAATATTTAGGGTTGTTTTCTATCTGTTATGTTAGTGAATCTTCGATTATATAGGTGTTAAAGTTTTTGATTAAAGGTAATTACCTGTAAAGTTCAAGGTAATATCAGGATCTGTTTTTTTCTGAGTTAAAAACAATATAAAAAAGATTGCAAAAAATGAGGAATCCCTTAAAAAAAAGCACAAAATGCTTGTGTTTATTTGTGCATGAATTTAACGAAGTATTAACAATTGTTTATGAAATTGATTCTAAGTGAGGAAATAGTTTTAGAAACACAATTAATTTAGGAGAATTTGAAGGCTAATCTTTTACAGATTATTGTGTAACTGGCTCTTTATCTAATAGAGCAGAATAAAAAAATATAGTATGCGAAATGATAAGATAATGTAGCGTGAAAAAAACTGAAATTAAAATAAACTTTATATAAGAAAACAGATATTGATTGTAATCTTTTTGGTAATTGGTATACCAAAAAACTTTTCTTAACAGATTGGTAATGGCTATAGTATCGTAGTTACAGACTTAAATAACCCTTTAAATTCGGGAGTTTACAATGCACTTAATCCCAGTGGGGCTATTCCGGAAAGTGATTGGCAGTATGTATTTATTTCTCGACACCCAAATAGAGCCAATAATTATCAATTACAAATCGCATCTTCAATTAACGCAAATGATAAAATTTACTTTTGAAAGCTTGCATCTGAAATACCTACTGCTGTAAATTCTAAATGGAATGAAATAGCTACAACAGGCGACAATAACTTTATTGGACAGCAACTTATAACTGGAGCTCTTGAGGTTTTAGAAAAAAGCGAGAGTAGACCAAATGGGCAAAATGTTGCAATTAATTCAGCCTTGAAATTGTCAAGATATGGAACTAATGGATATAGCTGGAATGAACATGAGGAATTCAGAATTGGTCATAGAGCCCCAGGTTCTACAGGAAGTAAACTTGAATTGTATGTGAATGGAAATGAAAATACAACCCCAACTCCAGACCAGCATGTCATGACCTGGAATTATAATGGTAATGTTGGTATAGGTACAACAAATCCAACTTCAAAACTTACTGTAGCAGGAAATATTCATGCCCAAGAAGTAAAAGTAATAGTTAACGCCGGAGTAGTTCCTGATTATGTTTTTATACGTGATTATAAATTGAAATCTCTAAATGAAGTGGAGCAACATATTAAGCAAAATAACCATTTACCAGAAATTCCTTCAGCTCAAGATGTCGAGAAGAATGGATTAATGCTGGCAGAAATGAATATTGCCCTACTTAAGATGATTGAAGAATTAACGCTTTATGTAATAGAATAAGGTAAAGAATTGAATAATCAAAATAAAGAGATCACGAGGTTAAATAAACAAAATTCAGAGTTAGAGTCAATAAAATATAGCTTCTTGAATTGGAGAAAAAACAAGGATTATAATTTGAGAAAAATAATCTTTAAGCTGATTTTTGTGCCATTTATGGCAAATACCCGATCTACGAAGAGTTCAACTGAAAAGCTGCGCAATCCCGAAAGCTTTCGGGACTAGACTTTGCGTAATCTTTTTATCTCTACCGAAATTTAAACTTCATAAAAGTTTCCCGATTTCTCACGTTAACTTATTGAAGATTATTGAGGAGTTTATCCTATAGTTTGTCGTTATAACGGAAAAGAACTGTCGAATCCTAAATATGGATTGGGGGTTAAAGTCAAGAATTAAAAAGGATAATCTTGTAAAAGTAACAAATCAATTTCTGGTCTCAGTCAAGCGATCGTCAATAGCACCGATGTATAATTTGTTTTGTGAAAAAATAATTGAAAAGTAAAAAATTAAAGCAAGAGTTTCAGATTTACATGAAGTTCTTGCTTTCAGATAGTATGAGAATCGGCCATGAAAAAAATAATATATTGATAAGACACATTCGAACCTAACTTCGGTAAACATTGATTTTATTTGATTTCTATTTTTGAAACATTTGATACGCCACGATTCTGCCACAAAAGTTTGACTGCTGAAAAATCTTAATACCACCTTTATTTTTTGTGGCAAAAAAGGTGTCAAGTTAAAAACTAAAGTGCCATGATTTTGCCACGAAAATCAAAACGTCAATTTTATAACCTAAATTATATATAAGTATTTTTATGATTAGGTATTTGTGATTTGTTTTATTCGATTTTATAATTCATTTTGGTCAATGAGGCAAATTTGCTCTATTATTCGATAATATAACTATCTTTTTGATAATCATTAGTTTTTTAGCCAATATTTGTTAAAGTTTTAAATGCTTTTTTGTCTATTAAACAAGACGTTTCCTGTTTAAAAAACATGAAGCTTATACAGCGGCGGAAACTTCAAATGTCATCGTAGAGGTTTCTGCCTTAAAAGGAAAATATTCCTGAGGCTGTCTTCCAAAACCATCGTATTTGATATGAGTAATGATATCCTTGCCCAAAACCGACTGCTGACCGGTAATTTGTTGAATAAGTCTTCCCAGTCCGTCACAGTAAGTGATGTTTTAGGATGCCTGCAAAATAGTAGACACCGTTATTTTTACCAAACTTACTTTTTAATAAGTAACGGTATTGATATAATTTTGGGTTTGTGTCTGGCGAATAGCCAATACAGGGCATAAAGCCAAAAGGATGTTGATTGTTTTTTTCATATTGCTTTTGGTTTATTGTTTGTAGTTGTACTGGTTCTCTGAAAGGATATTTCCGTCTTTGTCTTTTACAAATTCAAGTCTTCCGAAACTATCGTAAGTATAGTTAATGGTATCTCCTTTTGGATCTGTAATGGTACTTACCCCTACAAGCGGGATATAAGTGTATGTTGTAATCATTGTATTTGGCAAAGCCCCGTTTGTTCGAAGAGCATTAATTACCCCAAGATTGCCTTCGTTTAAAACACTTATATCCGATACTCCCAAAGCTGCTGCACTCTGCACCGCTGTAGCATTCTCTATCTTGGCAATGGGCTGGGTTTTATTGTATCCCCAAATAATAGAAACAGATGCTCCGTTTTCAGGGGTATACTGTAATATATTGCCTTTATTGTCGTATTGATTAAAAGTGATTTTTTTATCTAATTGATTTGATTGTGGATTAGAATTGGGAAATTTACCACTGTAAACAAACCCAGGAACTAACAAATTATTACTAGTCTTAATGTATACTGTTTTTTGCTCAGTTAATTTTTTTAAATTTCTAAATGTTTCTATTTTTAGTGGAACATTAATCATGTTTTTTGAAATTAACTCGGAGACATATGGTTCATTGGAAATCTCGGCGTCTAAAGGATAATAATATTTGGTTTCAATTAATTCATTATTTGATGATTTACTATTTTGTATAGATAATTGTAGATGATTTGGATTATTGTAAACATAATTTGTTGTAATGGTCAATGGGTTAAGACCATTTTGATCATATTGGGTTTCTTCTTTAGTTTGTAAATAATTCCAGTAGGATTTGTTTTTGTATTCAGCTACACTAACATTCGGGATATGAGTTTCATTAATTATTCCTAAAATATCATAATATTTTCGGGTACTATAGGATTTTGATTCTTTTAGAAATATATCATTATATTGATTAACTGTTTTGTTTACTGTTTTACTATTGGAATTATAATAAAAAATAGTTTCAGGTAAACCATTAATCAATAAACCATAGTCAGTTGGAGAACCCTCAATACGCAATGCCCCCCAAATTTGATTAAAATTATTTTGATAGATCTTAAATTTATGTTCCTCACCTCCATTGATGAAAGTATCATTGCCATTTGAAATTGTAACATATTGATAAACAATATTAGAACTTCCATTGTCAAAAAGAGAAGTAATACTGCTCGATGTTATATTGACAAGCTTTTTTAAAAAATAACTTTCTTTTGGAAAAGTTGAAGTAGTTATCATACAAAGCGTGTTATCAAGCGTTTGGTCAACGTAGAAAGGCATCTTTCCGATATTGCCGGAAGATTTTGATAACTCATCTTTAGCAGCATAAAAGTACCTTTTATAAATAGCTGCCGAGTTATTGCTGGTATAATCCTTGGTACTTTTTACCCGCATGCCTCCTGTAATTAAATTGGTTTGCGTAGTAATGGGTGCCGCTTCTTGATATCGTACATTAAGAGATGCTGTTGTACAGGAACGTTGTGGCATTAATAGAGAAAAATTCCCTAATGTTATAGATATAATGTAAGTTTGATTAGGCTCTGCTAAAACTATTAATTCCTGTGCTTGCCCAGGGCTGCATTGTATAGAATTACCTAAATTAAACAAACTACCATTGTACAATCTGTCATAGAAATCTTCGTAATTACCTGTAGTAACATTTTTAACGCGTATATTAGCCCTGGTTTTTCCTGCATCACCATTAGGGCATTCGTACGCATTAAATTGAACGGCACCACTAATGCTAAATTCTTGTTTACTTAAACTGGTTACCGTAATCTCTTTAGTTGAGGGACCTGAATTACTAATTGCCGCACTCTTTGTCACTCTTTGTGGAGTGCTAGTCTTTGTTCCATAATAATCATTAGGTTCGTATTCAAATACTGTATTGCCTTTTGTAGGGTAGATTATTTTACTCAGCATACCTATTCTTGCAAAATTGGGATCTGGATTCTTGTCTGCACCTCCATAATCAATATTGTCTAAATCTAATCCGGTTTTATTTGGAACAATGTTATAATTGTTTTTTCCATTATAATATCCCCAATGATCCTGACTAAAAGATAGCCGTTCAGGAAAACTGTTTTTATCAATATATTCAAATTGATAATTTTTATTAGGATCATTGTATTGTATTTTATCAAGAAATACTCTATTTTTTGGAGTAGTTGAATACGTAAAACTAATTTTTTCGATCGTATCCGTTGTATTCTTCAGAATTACGATTTCATTTATTTTTTTATTTCCACTAGTAACATCTGCACTATTGTTAGCTAAATAGTTGAATTTAACTTCTCCGTTACTATTATTACTTGTAATAGAGACTAATGATTGTCCGCTAATATCAATTCGATGTTCAAAAATAGAACTAAATTGTGGCGGATAAGTGAGAAGAACACCATTACAGTCATACTGTACAAGAGGTGATTGCATTGTAAGAGTTTGCGATTTTGATGTTATATAGCTATCTCTTTTTGAACTATAGTTAAAATATATTTCATCACCCTTGGGATGTACTATTTTAGTAATATACCATGCCGATGTAGCAATAATTGGAAATGCTCTTCCTCCGCTTTCTTTGGGCATATAAGTAGTCTCCTTATTATTAAAAAAGTATTTGACTCCATCTGGAGTGGTAGCAATAAAAGAATAAGATTCAGTATCGGTAAGTTTTTCTATTTTGATATTTTGGGCCGGCATCATTACAATAGAATTATTATGGTCATAAATAAATTTACCAGAATAGTTCCCAAAATTATAGCTATATAAGTCTGATTCACTATCTATTATGGCTTGTTCTGTAATGAATCTAAAATAAGATTCTTTTTGAGCCTGCGTGAAATTATCATCCGGAAGAATAAAATCAGTCTGTCGCTTTTCGTCTGGTTCATCTCTAATTATTCTTGAGATTACACCTCCAACGTTTAAATTCCAGCCTTGTCCAATGTTCGATGATATTTCGTCAACTTTAATTCCGTTGTTACCATAAAACATGGATATCGGTACTTCTAAATTTGTTGTTTTATAGGTGTATAAGGGAATATTTAAATTAGGAGCGCCAGTAAACATACCAATTGGAACATTGCCGTAGTTTCCCAAATTGTAAGCAATTGGAGAAGGAGGAATTATCTGTGGTAATAATTTTTGAGGATTATTTGTTACTTGAGCTGATAAACTTTGAATAAAAAAAAGAATTGTTGTATAAATTATTAGTTTTGAAAAATATTGTTTTTTCATATGTTTTTTTATGTAAATTTTTCATAGAAATTATCTCTATTACTGCGCTATTTAATGGAAGTAGTACAAAATAAAAATATTCTTCTGTGGTTTGTGAAGTAGTAGTATCTATAAAACTTAGATAATAAGATAACGGTCAAATAGGTAAACTTGAATGTTCTTAATTGAAAATTTAATTTGGATTAATAGCAGTGCCACTACCAGCTCCTATAAATAAGCCTGTAACACTTTTGTCCGGACCATTAGGGTCATTGGTTCCTGGAGCTCTTTTTGGGACTTGCACATTTGTAGAAATTACACAGACAAGAAAGAATAAATAATAAACAACGGTGGTTTTTCTCATTTTGTTTTTTTGATTTAAGAGAGTCTTTAAATTATGCTTTTGACTATAAAGCACTTTAATCGTCTAAAGTTTGATTTTTGATAAGTAATCCCAGCGAAATTAATATTTGTTTACTTACAAAAGTTACCCGTTTCTAATACTATATTAATCGGATTGTAATTGTGTTTTTTCAGTAAATCATTATAGGGTTTCAAAAAGAACTTGATAAAAAATTAATCTATTCGAGTTGTAGTATTGCTTGTTTTTAGCTTATGTGACTTTGAAAAAAGCAGTTTTTTTATCTTTAAAAAAGGATATGAGATTGTTTTTTAGTCTTTATAAAAGGTGTTTTTTTAGCTTAATTTTAATCGCTATTATAAAATACAAGCTTAAATTCTTGATTGAATTTTAATATGAGTTGTAAATCAAAAGCAGTTCGTTTAGAGTAGCTTTTTTGATTTTGTACTACCCCGCTCCGCGAAGTGTACCTCATAATGTTAAACGCTACACAAACGTCTTTGAGTTTATGTAATTTTGAGAATATAAATATTTTAAAATCAGTAATTTAATGTTTTTTTTGAACAAAATATAAAAATTGCGCAAAGTCTAGTCCCGAAAGCTTTCGGGATTGTGCAGCTTTTCTGTTGAACTCTTCGAAGAGCGGGCACACTTACAAAAGTTTAAAACTGAGTTATCCTGAAAAAGGTTGACTGAATTGATAATATAAAATTAATTAAATCGGAACAGAATTGCTTTTGTTCCGATTTATTTTTTTCCATGTTTTCAATTTTACTTGATTTTGCAAATGAGCTTG
>NZ_JAGYWA010000015.1 GCF_018383905.1 Flavobacterium branchiicola | reverse complement strand
CAGTATTTCTGTGAACGTCTGCGTTGTTGCGGGTGCAAAAGTACACAACAATTCCAGTTGAGCAAGCTTTTTAATCCCCTTTTTTTAATGTTTTTTTGCCCTTTTTCTTAATACTCTGATAACACATGCTTTACAGATCGCCTTTTTTTGATTCTGTGTACGATTTTTCTTGTTTTAGGTGTGGTTTTGATATTTTTTACCCGTTTTTGCGGTGGTGTTTTATGCTTTTTCTCGCTTTGCTTCGCTTTTTTTAGTGTTTTCGGTTCTTCTCTTCTCTCGTTTTAATCTCGCAAAGACGCTAAGTCGCTAAGTTTTCCTTTTTCTTTCTTCTGAAAACAACTACCCTAGCCCCGATAGAAGCGAAAATCCTTTTTGTTTTTTTCTTTAAAAAGCAAAAGATTGCAGCGGATAGCGGGAGAAAGCTCCTTATTATTATCAATATTATTATAGATCTTTAAATCCATAAAGACTTCGGCTTCGCTCAGCCAGACAAAACGATACTTATATATTATATATGTATACAAACAACAAACCCGACAGGTTTTGAAAACCTGTCGGGTTGGAAAATGTGTTTTTACTATTATTATATTATGTGTGGAATCTACTTTTTGTCTGCGGTCTTAGCTTTCTCTTCCCACTGATTCATTAAATCATCGTAATTAACAGGGTTTGCAGCTTTTTGATTTACCAGGCGACCGGACTCAAATGCCCGCTGAAGAATTGTTTCGATTAGATAATCCTCGTTTACTTCATAAGGCTTGTATTCTGTCTTTAAACTTATATCAAATAAATTGGCTGTCGTATTGGACACAAAAGCTTTGAAACCGCTTTTCAGGGTTCGTATTAATTCATAGGTGGTGATTCCCGTTTGGCGATGCACCAGCTTTACTAAAATCTGGCCTTGCTTTCTTGAGAGCTTTTTTAATCGTTCTTCGAATTCGTTATTAAGGTAGTCTTCTACGATCTTAAAATATTTTTTCTTTTCACGGTTCGTTTTTAAACGGGCCATTCCTTTATTTAAGGCTGTCAAACGATCTGCTGCCAGTTTTGCATAAGGATAAACTTTGTACACTCTGTTTTGTAGAATCAAAAACTGTTTTTGTGCTTCAGGGTCCAGTTTTTCTTTGGTGATAATGATTTCAGGCAATTCGATCGTGTCGCCAAGAATCGAATCTCTTTCGGTCAGGGTATATCCCATTGGTGTATTATCCTTTGGAGTGACCTGTGCCTGACTTGAAAATGATAATGCTATAAAAAATAAAAGAATGTAGGTGAATCTCATTGAGTCATAATTTAAATGTAAAATTATATATTTATATACAACTCTAATACCAAATTTATAAATTAGCAAAAAAATATTTTTATGAGTTCAGATTCTATCTTAAAAGATACCTCTATCGCTTTCCTGGAAAGCTACCTTAATAACGCCTCACCTACCGGATATGAAAGTGAAGGACAAAAACTTTGGATGAATTATTTAAAACCTTATGTGGATACTTTTATTACAGATACATATGGTACAGCTGTGGGAGTTATTAATCCTGATGCTCCTTTTAAAGTGGTAATTGAAGGACATGCTGATGAAATTTCGTGGTATGTAAATTATATTACTGATGATGGTTTATTATATGTAATAAGAAATGGTGGTTCTGATCATCAGATTGCACCGTCAAAAAGGGTTGATATTCATACTAAAAAAGGGATTGTAAAAGGCGTCTTTGGATGGCCAGCGATTCATACTCGTTTACGTGACAAAGAAGAAACGCCAAAACTAAGCAATATATTCATTGATTTAGGTTGTGAAACCAAGGAACAAGTTGAAGCAATGGGTGTACATGTAGGGTGTGTAATTACTTATCCTGATGAATTTATGATTCTTAACGAAAATAAATTTGTCTGCAGAGCTATCGATAACAGAATGGGTGGTTTTATGATCGCTGAAGTTGCAAGATTACTTCATGAAAACAAAAAGAAGCTTCCGTTTGGTTTGTATATTGTAAACTCTGTTCAGGAGGAAATTGGTCTGCGTGGAGCTGAAATGATTGCTCACACGATAAAACCTAATGTTGCAATTATTACGGATGTGTGTCACGATACTAATACACCAATGATTGACAAGAAAATTGAAGGTGATTTAAAAATGGGAAAAGGCCCTGTAATTGCTTATTCACCAGCGGTACAAAACAGATTACGCGATTTAATTGTTGATACTGCAGAAGAAAATAAAATTCCGTTTCAACGTAATGCTACTTCAAGTGCGACAGGAACTGATACTGATGCTTTTGCCTACAGCAACGGCGGTGTTGCATCGGCTTTAATTTCTTTACCTCTGCGTTATATGCATACCACTGTTGAAATGGTTCATAAAGAAGATGTTGAAAATGTAATTCAGCTTATTTATGAAACATTATTAAAAATTGAGAACAACGAAACGTTCTCTTATTTTAAGTAAAAAATAAAACCCATAAATTAGGCTGTTTTGGTAAACAGCCTAATTTATAAATAAATACCACATGAAAATATTATTACTCGAGGATGATTTTACTTTGTCTAAGGAGATTTCTATATTCTTTACTTCAAAAGAATTTGAGTGTATTCCTTATTATGACGGGGCATTATTATTAAAAAAATACTTTCCTTATGAATATGATTTAATCATTCTTGATATTAATGTTCCCGGTACAAATGGTATTGATGTTTGTAAAGGCATTCGCGAAATTGACACCAAAACCCCTATTATAATGCTCACTGCTTTTAGTGACATTGAAGATAAATTGGCTTCTTTTGACAATGGTGCTGATGACTATTTAGTAAAGCCTTTTCATTTTGAGGAATTGCATGCCCGAATTTTATCTCTACTCCGACGTAAAGAAATTCCGCAGCAAATCGAGAAAAAAATAGTCATTGAAGATTTAGAAATTCTCGAAGAAGAAATGAAAGTAACCCGTTCTGGCGAAGAAATTAAACTTACTCCTAAAGAGTTTAAACTAATTATGATTCTGGCTCACGCTAAAGGAAAAGTTTTATCTAAACAGTTTATTGCCGAAAAACTTTGGGATTACCATATCGAAACGAACCAAAACACAATCGAGGTTTATATTAATTTTCTGCGAAAAAAAATTGACAAAGAGCATGAAACAAAACTAATTCGAACCAAAGTTGGCTACGGATATTATTTAAGCAATCAGGAATGACATTAAAAAACAGGATATCACTTTTAGTAAGTTTATTGTTCACCATCCTTTTTGGATTGGCTTCGACGGTGATATTTGTTTTGTACTCCAATTTTAGAAAAGAAGAATTTCGTGATCGATTAGAAATTAAGGCACTTTCGAATATTAAACTTCTTGTAAATGTAAAAGAGGTCGATGATCAGCTTTTAAAAATAATCGACCAAAATTCTATCAATAAACTCTATGATGAAAAAACCTTAGTATTTGATTCTCACTTTAAACTTATTTACAGCAGTATTGACGATACCAAAATAAACTGGTCTGTAAATGATTTAAAATACCTAAAAAAGCATAAAACCTTTTTTAAACAACAAGGAGATCATGAGGTTTATGGTGTTTTTTACGACACAAAAGACCGGGATTTTTATGCTTTAATTTCGGCAACAGATGATTATGGCAAACGTAAACTGCTTTTTTTAAGGTACACGTTGGTTGTATCATATATATTCTTCACTTGTATTTGCTGGGTTTTAACTTCATTTATGGTAAAAAAAGCGATGAGCCCGTTGAGTGTTTTTCATCAGAAAATAAAAAACATAAACGAAAACAACCTTGATACCCGTATACAATCAAAAAGCAACAAAAATGAAATTGACCTGATTGCAAATGAGTTCAATTTTATGATGGACAGAATCGAAATTTCGTATCAAAAACAAAAAGAGTTTACTGCCAACGCCTCACACGAATTAAGAACACCCTTATCCCGAATTACTTCACAAATAGAAAATGTAATTACTGATCCCTCAACCTCAGAAAAGGGGAAAACTTTCTTAAAAACAATTTTGTCTGATGTAAATCAGCTTACGGAATTGATTACTTCATTATTAACTCTTTCAAAGATTGACACTAATAATCATGAAAATAGTGAAGTTCAGAGAATGGATGAAATTCTGTTTTCAGCTATCGAAAGTCTAAACAAAAGCTTTCCTGATTTTGTCATTCTTTTTGAAATGGAAGAAAATGACAATCTCGATTCAGCTTTAGAAATCAAAGGCAATAAAAACCTTCTGGAAATTGCACTTAGCAATGTTTTAAAGAATGCCTGCGTTTACTCTGATAACAAACAGGCTAAAGTACAGATAAGCACAGAAAATGATCATCTTCTTATCTCCATTTCAAACACTGGAAATACTTTGAGTGACACAGAACAGAAAAATCTTTTTCAGCCTTTTATGCGTGGCAAAAATGCTAAAGGAACATCTGGCTTCGGGTTAGGTTTACGCATTGTACAACGCATACTCACACTTCATAATTGCACTATAACTTACAGTGTTCCAGAAAGAAACATAAATTTATTTCAACTCTTTTTTCATTAATAAAAATTTTTAAGGTATTTTTAAGGTAGATTTTAAGGCTTCTTAAAGTCTACGGATAGCATATTTGTACAACTTAAAATTGATACAATGAAAAAACTGTATGCATTATTTCTGCTTCTATTACTCAATCAGGCAGTAATGGCTCAAAAAGCAATAACACTACAAGATTGCGAGAGTCAGTTTCTTAAAAAGAATCTTTTTTTGTTAGCCTCTCAATATAATATTGATGCTTCAAAAGCCTTAACGATTCAATCCCGAATTTGGGATAACCCAATGCTTACTGCAGAATTAAATGCTTACAATCCTGAGCGAGATCAATTTTTTGATATTGGAAAAGATGGACAAAAGGCATTTGGCATTGAACAGCTTATTTATTTAGGAGGCAAAAAACGCAATGAGGTAAAATTAGCTCAAACCAATGAACAATTGGCTGAATTACAATTTAATGATCTTCTGCGAACGTTAAAACTTCAATTACGCAAAAGTTTCTATACCGTTTATTACAACACAAAAAGTCTGGAAACAACAGATCAGCAAATTGCCCATGTTGAAGATCTTATCAACTCCTACTCTATTCAGGCGCAAAAAGGAAACATTCCATTAAAGGATGTTGTTCGTTTGCAATCACTTTATCTCAATTTTAAAAATGAAAGAATGGAAGTGGTGAATGATAATATCGAAGAGCAGGCTACTTTAAAATTACTGCTTAATTCAGCAGAGAATATAGTTCCGGAAGTTTCAAAAGAAGAATTCAATAAATACCTAAAAACTATGGATTTTGATTTAAAATCCCTGGAAGATCAGGCTGTGGCTAACCGTCCGGATTATTTAGCGAAGCAAAAAGAAATCGATTCGAACACACTTAATGTTAAATATCAAAAATCGCTTTCTGTTCCTGACCTTACTTTGGGCGCAAATTACGATCAACGAAGTGGTGCTTTTAACAAAGAAGCCAATTTAACATTAGGGATTCCATTACCTCTTTGGAATAAAAATAAAGGAAACATTAAATATGCACAGACCATATTAGAACAATCAAAAATCGAAAAGCAAAACTTTGATCTGCAATTGCAAACTGAAATTACTTCGGCATGGAATAAATGGGATGAATCCCGCAAAAATTATTCTGTAATTAAACCTACTGTCAATGCTGATTTTGAAGCTGTTTATAATGGAATGTTAACCAATTTTCAGAAGCGAAATGTCAGTTTATTAGAATTTACCGATTTTATGGAGAGCTACAATCAGGCAACTATTCTGGTAAATGAATTAAAGAAAAAACTGGCTCTCTCTGGTGAAGAACTAAATAGCACAATCAACAAAGACTTATTTTAAAACTAAACGATGATGAAACATACACTAATTATAGGAATTGCACTTGTAAGTCTTTCCATTACCAGCTGCAAAAAGGAAGTAGAAAATCCTGAAACAAATACCTCTTTTGCGTTGAGTGATAATATGCTAAAAACTACAACGACAGCTCCTGCACAAACAGAAAGAGTAAAAAACGAATTAAGTTTTTACGGAAAAATCACTGCCGATAATAATAAAATGATTGATGTTTACCCGCTTGTTGGCGGAAATGTAATTAAAGTAAATGTTGAACTTGGTGATTATGTAAAAAAGGGACAAGTTCTTGCCACTATAAAAAGTACTGATATTGCAGATTTTGAGAAACAATCTCTTGATGCCAAAAGTGATTTACTGGTAGCCAAAAACAATTTGAAAGTGGCTCAGGAATTATTTGATGGAAAATTAAATTCTGAAAGTGATGTCTTGCAAGCAAAAGCCGAAGTTGCAAAAGCACAATCTCAATTAAGCAAAATTCAGGAAACTTATAAAATCTATAATATTAAAGCGGGTTCTATTTATGAAGTAACAGCGCCTATTAGTGGTTTTATCATTCAAAAAAGCATTAATCAGGATATGCTTTTGCGATCTGACCGTTCGGAAAATATATTTGATATTGCTGAAATAAGTGAAGTTTGGGCAATGGCTAATATTAATGAGATTGATATCAACAAAGTAAAACTTGGCATTGATGCCGATGTAACTACATTAAGTTATCCTGATAAAGTCTTTAAAGGAAAAGTAGATAAAATCTTTAACGTAATTGACCCGGAAACCAAAGCAATGCAAGCAAGAATTAAATTGCAAAATCCCGGTTATTTATTAAAACCGGACATGAATGCCAATATCAAATTATCTATAAATGAAGATAATTCAATGATTGCAATTCCAAGTGACGCGATTGTTTTTGACAAAAGTAAAAACTTTGTAATGATATTTAAAGATCGTCACAATATCGAAACAAGACAGGTTGAAGTTTTCAGAGTTGTTGGAAAAACTACTTATATATCAAGCGGTTTAAAAGAGAACGAAAAAGTGATTACCAACAATCAGTTATTTATTTATCGCGCTTTAAACGATTAAGACATGAACAAATTCATTCGAAATATTATTGCTTTTTCTCTTAAGAATAAAGCATTCACCTTTTTTTGGGTTGGAATACTGGCTGTTGCAGGATTTATTTCCTTTAAAAATATGCCTATTGATGCTTTTCCTGATGTAACCAATACACAAATCATCATCATTACACAATGGAATGGTAAAAGTGCTGAGGAAGTAGAACGCTTTGTAACGTCTCCGATCGAAATCTCGATGAACTCGGTACAAAAAAAGACCAGTGTTCGTAGTATTACCATGTTTGGATTATCTGTAATCAAAATTATTTTTGATGATGGTGTCGATGATACCTTTGCACGTCTGCAAGTCAATAATTTATTAAAAAATGTTTCTCTGCCTGATGATGTAGAACCAGACGTACAGCCTCCTTACGGGCCAACTGGAGAAATTTTCAGATATATTGTAAAAAGTGACAGCAGAGACAGTAGAGAATTACTGACTTATCAAAACTGGGTAATCGATAAACAACTGCGCGCAGTTCCAGGTGTTGCCGATTTAAATGTTTTTGGAGGTCAGACTAAAACGTATGAAGTTGGTGTTGATCCTATAAAACTGGCTAAATATAACATTACACCTTTACAGGTTTACAATGCCGTTAATGGCGGAAACTTAAATGTCGGTGGAGATATTATTGAAAAAAACGGTCAGGCTTTTGTTGTTCGTGGTGTTGGTCTTTTAAAATCTATCCCGGATATTGAAAATATAATCGTTGATGATGCGGGCGGAAATCCAATTTTAGTTAAAAACGTTGCATCGGTTTATGAAAGTTCGATGCCACGTGTTGGACAAACCGGAATTGGTAAAAATGATGATGCTGTTGAAGGAATTGTCGTAATGCGTAAAGGTGAAAATGCTCAGGAAACTTTGGCCTTGATTAAAGATAAAATCAAAGATTTAAATGACAATGTACTTCCGAAAGATATAAAAATTGAAACTTTCTATGATCGTGATAATTTGATGAATTTCACGACAGAAACCGTAATGCACAATTTATTTGAAGGAATTATTCTGGTTACCTGCGTTGTATTTCTTTTCATGGCCGATTGGCGAACTACTTTTACAGTTTCTATTGTTATTCCGCTTTCATTATTATTTGCATTCTTATGCTTAAAATTAATGGGAATGAGCGCCAACTTGCTAAGTTTAGGTGCAGTCGATTTCGGAATTATTATTGATGGTGCCGTAGTGATGGTCGAAGGTTTGTTTGTGGTACTTGACCATAGGGCGCATCAATTAGGAATGACGGCTTATAATAAAATTGCTAAAGGAAGTATTATCAAGAAAACCGGAACTGAAATGGGTAAAGCCATCTTCTTTTCAAAATTGATAATTATTACAGCACTATTGCCAATATTTTCATTTCAGAAAGTTGAAGGAAAAATGTTCTCTCCCCTTGCCTTTACACTAGGTTTTGCTTTGATGGGAGCTTTGCTTTTCACCTTAACTTTAGTGCCTGTTTTGTCTCATATTCTATTGAATAAAAATGTAAAAGAAAAACACAATCCTTTCGTAAATTTCTGGGATCGAATCGTAGCAAAAGGCTTTGCCTGGACGTTTAAACATAAAGTTAAAACCCTGACCGCTTCTGTGGGAATTATTGTTGCAGTATTTTTCTCTGCATCATTCTTAGGAACAGAGTTTTTACCACAGTTAAATGAAGGCGCTTTATGGGTCACTGCCGAATTACCAATGAGTACTTCGCTTCCCGAAAGTGTAAAAACAGCTGCCATGATTAGAAAAGATCTTGAAACTTTTCCTGAAGTTAAAAATGTGCTGTCGCAAACCGGACGAAGCAATGACGGAACAGATCCGAATGGTTTTGGGTTTATTCAGCTTCAGGTTGATTTAAAACCGAAATCAGAATGGAAAAGAAAAATTTCTATGGATGATCTGATTAATGAAATGGATGAAAAACTAAAAGTTCACCAAGGAATTACCTATAACTATTCTCAACCCGTAATTGATAACGTTGCTGAATCGGTAGCAGGATTTAAAGCCTCAAATGCAGTAAAAATTTATGGGGATGATTTAGATAAACTTGACGAACTTTCTAATGAAGTTTTAGCAAAAATCAAAAATATTCCGGGAATAAAAGATGTTGGGATTCTACGAAATGTTGGTCAACCCGAGATTAGCGTAATTCTGGACAGAGAAAAAATGGCTGCTTACGGCGTAACTTTAAGTGATGCTCAGGCTGTTTTGGAATTAGCGTTTGGAGGAAAAACAGCAACTGAAAAATACGAAGATGAAAAGAAATTTGATGTAAGAGTTCGTTTTTCAAAAGAATACCGTAAAGATGAAGAAGATTTAGCTGAACTTAAAGTTCCTACTAGTAGTGGTGCAAAAATTCCGTTAAAAGAAATTTGTGACATGAAAACTATTACTGGTCCTGCATTCATCTACAGAGATAATACAAAACGTTTCATTGGTGTAAAATTCTCTGTTCGTGATCGTGATTTAGGAAGTACCATCGCTGAAGCACAGTCTAAAGTAAAAGAAGTAAAAATGCCACCAGGTTATACAACAGGATGGACAGGTGAATTTGAAAACCAAGTGCGTGCAAGTGCACGTCTTGCTCAGGTTGTTCCGATCAGTTTATTAGGAATATTTGTTCTGCTCTTTATTTTATTCGGAAATATTAAAGATTCTTTGCTTGTTCTGGCCAATGTACCTTTCGCCATTATTGGAGGAATTATGGCATTGCATATTACAGGAATGAACTTCGGAATCTCTGCCGGTGTAGGTTTTATTGCTCTGCTAGGAATCTGTATTCAAAATGGTGTTATTCTAATTTCAGAATTCCATCATAATATAAAAGCCAAGCTTTCGCTCGAAGAATCGATTTTTAAAGGAGTAAAAGCCCGAACAAGAGCTGTAGTAATGACTGCTTTAATGGCGTCTATTGGTTTAATGCCAGCTGCAATTTCAACCGGAATTGGTTCTGAGTCTCAAAAACCATTGGCAATTGTAATTATTGGAGGTTTAATTACAGCAACAATCTTGACATTATTAATTTTCCCAATTATATTTTGGGTTTTCTACCGAAAAAAGAATGTTCCTATTGAATAATAAATTAAGCAGGTTAAATTAATTCGGTTAAAGAAAAAGCATCATTATTTTTAATGGTGCTTTTTTCATTTCAAATCATTTTAATTTTTATCTTTCGCTCTATAACTCAAAAAATATACATGAAATATATCTATTTTCTAATAAGCCTCTTTTGTATATCTTTAATAGCCTCGATTATAAATCCAAAAGAAGGATTTACTTGTTTTCTTGAAATTATTCCGGCTATTATTGGTTTTCTGATTTTAGCTTTTACTTTTAAGAAATTCCGATTTACCAATTTTACTTATACTTTAATACTTCTACATTGTATTATTTTGTTTATTGGAGGTCATTATACCTATGCTGAAGTTCCATTTTTTGATTATATAAAAGAAATATTTCATCAAAGCAGAAATAATTACGATAAAGTTGGACATTTTGCTCAGGGTTTTGTTCCGGCAATGATTGTAAGAGAGCTTTTTATTCGCAAGGAAGTAATCAATAATAAAAGCTTTTTCAACTTTATCATTGTTTGTATTTGTCTCGCTATTAGTGCTGCATACGAATTTATCGAATGGTTTGTTTCGCTGGCTACGGGCGAAGGAGGAGATTCATTTTTAGGAACTCAGGGATATGTCTGGGATACACAGTCTGATATGCTATTTGCTACAATCGGAGCCATTACGGCATTAATAGTATTCTCAAAAGTTCAGGATCAGCAAATAAAAGACATTCGTTTTTAGAACGGCCAAAAATTTCAATTTCAAAATACCATATAATAAAAAAACGACCTTCTGCTCAATGAAGGTCGTTTTTTATACTAACTCTAACTCAAACTAGATTTAAACTGTTTATTTTAAATCTTTCAAAATTGCAATTGCTTCTGTTGCATTTGATAATTGTGCATATTTTAATGCTGTAAAACCTTTTTCGTTTTTATCAGAAGCGTGTGCACCTTTTGCTAATAAAATTTTAATAATTTCTACTTTATTGTAACGGGCCGCTGTCATTAATGGCGTCATATCATCGGTCATTTCGTTTACATTAGCGCCGTACTCAATAAATTTTTTCACTACTTCGATATCACCTTTAAGAACGGCAACATTCAATGGTGTTGCATCATAAGTTGATACAACAACTGGATCTTTAACTTCTAATACGTGATTTGCTGCCATTGATACATTGGCAAAAGCTACTAAAGCTACTCCTAAAATAATTACTGAATTTTTCATGTTGATTGATTGTTAAATTGATTGATTATTGATGATTTTTAATTTCTATGTAAATGTAATCCTATTTGATGTATTATGTATAACAAAGTACCATGTTTTAACTAATTCTTAACATTCAATTAATAAAAGGATGAGAATTAAACCTGATTGTAAATTCTTTGTTCTTAATAGACGCTCAAAAAATCAAAATGTTACACTTTAAAACAAAAAATTTAAAAAAAAACTTATAAAAATATTCAAGGAAGTAAATTAGAATAATAACTTCAATAACTTTACCACTCTGAATTCTAATACCTTATCTCAAATCAATTTTAAAAACGTGCCTTTTTATAACAGTAAGTAATCATTCTAACCTTAAAAACCACAAATTATGAGAATTGTCAAATTTATTTTACTCATCCTTATTTTTCTTTTATCAGCAGTTTTAATTGGAGCTTACTTTATGCCAAAAGAATATGCTGTGCAACGTGAAGTTACGATCAATAAACCGGTTGATTCTGTCTTTAATTATGTAAGATCTTTAAAGAATCAAAATGAATTTAGTTATTGGGCGAGCATCGATCCAAAAATGAAAACCACTTACAAAGGTCCCGATGGAAATGTCGGATCTGTTTCTGCCTGGGAAAGCGAAGTAAAAGAAGTGGGAGTTGGCGAACAGGAAATCACAAAAATAACGGAAGGCAAAAGAATTGATTTTGATTTGCGCTTTAAAAAACCAATGGAAGATACCGCAAAAGGTTTTATGTCAACTGAAACTGTTTCAGGAAACCAAACCAAAGTCAAGTGGGCAATCAATGGCATAATCCCCTACCCGATGAATATCATGCTTCCGATGATGAAAATGGATCAGATGATTGGGAATGATCTACAAAAAGGGCTTGACAATCTAAAAGCTAAAATGGAAAGTAAATAAAACAAAAGCCACAATAATATGTGGCTTTCGTTTTATTTCAACTTAATTGTCTTTTTGTAAATATTGTCCAGATTATTTTCAAACAAAGTAAAAGGATCATCATAAAACTTTATAAAATCCAGAGTACTAACTTGTCCGGGAAATGGTGCGTAAAAATGTGTTGCGCTTGTAGCATCATTTCTCCATACTAAAACATAAGCCAATTCTAATTGCTCTGATTTTAATGTTTTTAATAAGACATCTGTCCACCAGGTTTTATTCGGAATTGATTCTAAACCTGTTTCAGTAAATGCTGCTAATTTTTTCCTCTGAATTGCGAGGTCTGAAATAATCTTAAGTCTTTTAAATCCTGTTTCTAAATCATATTTTCCGTCTCGTCCAAAATCTGAATAATCATCCATCCCAAACATATCGACATAATTATCTCCGGGATAACGTTCTAAATATTCTTCTTGAGAATTAAATCGAATATCGGGCGAGAAAGCATAAATAAAATTATGTACGCCCAAAGTATCTCGCAAATAAGAAACCGTAAATTGCCATACTGCAATAAAATCTTCTCGCGATGTAAACTTTTTTCCCCACCAGAACCAATCACCGTCAAATTCATGAAAAGGCCTGAAAATCATTGGCGCCAAAGTCCCGTCTTTTGCTTTTACTGAATGCGCAAAATCTGCAATTGTTTTTAAAATTTCTTTGTATTGATCATGATGAGAGCCTCCAATTTTTATTAGAGACATCGCTGCAACTGAAACTGAATCTTTCCAGTAAAATCCGTTATTTGAAACAGGATTATTAAAATGCCATGAAACTGTTGTGATTCCACCGCGTTCATAAGTATCAATAACATTTTTTTTAAGAAGTGCTTTCGTTTTTTCAATCTCCTCTTTTGGCTTTCCCGAAAAATCACTAAAATCGACACCTATAACAGCGGGATGTGAACCTACAACTGATTTTACATCAGATCTATTAGCTACATCTTTCCAGCCATGCCCATACTCTGTTGCATGCTGATGTCCAAAAAGAATATGATTTTTTGAAATTAATTTAAGATTACTATATAAGGTCTTGGTTTCTTTTGTCGCTTTCTTATCAATTTGAGCAAAAAGAAAATGCCCTACTGTCATAAATAGAAACAATAGGGCATTTTTTGATGTTATAATTTTCATGGTTTAAATAATTAGTTTAAACCCGAAAAGTACTATTTTGAAGAAAGGTAATCTAATACGTTTTTATCAATACGTTTGTCAATATTGTCAATATCAGCCTTTACAAATTTTTCTCCAAGTATATTCTCGTATAATTCGATATATCTTTCAGAAACAGATTCAATGTAAGCATCAGTCATATCCGGAATTTGTTGTCCTTCTTGTCCTTGAAAACCATTTTCGATCAACCAACGACGCACAAACTCTTTTGATAATTGTTTTTGCTCCTCTCCTTTATCTTGTCTTTCCTGATATCCATCGGCATAAAAATAACGAGAAGAATCCGGTGTATGAATTTCGTCAATTAAAACAATAACTCCGTCTTTAGTTTTTCCGAACTCATATTTTGTATCCACCAAAATTAATCCGCGAGAAGCAGCAATTTCAGTTCCTCTTTGAAATAAAGCTCTTGTATATTTTTCTAAAACCAAATAATCTTCTTCTGAAACAATTCCTTTAGATAAAATATCTTCACGAGAAATATCTTCATCATGAGAACCATTATCTGCCTTTGTAGTTGGAGTAATAATTGGTTCAGGGAATTTATCATTTTCTTTTAAGCCCTCTGCCATTGTTACGCCACAGATTTGTCTTCTTCCGGCAGCATATTCACGTGCAGCATGACCTGAAACATAACCACGAATAACCATTTCAACTTTAAAAGGATCGCATAAATGTCCAACAGCAACGTTTGGATCTGGAGTAGCAATTAACCAGTTTGGCACAATATCCTGAGTTAACTCCATAAATTTTGTTGCAATCTGATTTAAGATTTGTCCTTTGTACGGAATTCCTTTTGGTAAAACTACATCAAAAGCCGAAAGTCTGTCGGTTGCAACCATTACCAAAAGTTCGTCGTTAATATTATAAACTTCTCTAACTTTTCCGCGGTAAACTGATTTCTGATTCGGGAAATTAAAATTTGTAGTTGTGATGGTGTTACTCATTATTCTTTAGTTGTGTTGTTTTTTATGAATGCAAATTTAAAACTATTTGACAGAGCAAACAAAGAAAAAATTACTTCAATTTTTCGGTTAATCTTATTTAAAACTCAAAATCCCTTTTCCAAAGGAATTTATTGAATTATCAAGGCTTCCGAGGGTAGTGTCTGGTAGTTTTTTAATATCTGCTGACTGAACAATTAAAATATGTCCGCTGTCTTTTGCCGGTGCATTTGGAACAAAAATTACTGCATTTCCTTTTTCATCTTCTTCAATTAAATGTGCGGGCTGCCAAAAATTGCCGTTTTTAAATAAAATTGGTAAGTCTGTACTTGGTTTCTTTTTTCTGTGATTCAGTTTCTCTTCTGCTTCCTTCTTATTCTTTTCATAACCCGGCAGGAAAATCATTAATTTATCATCTACCCAATTCGTAAATCTGCGCAGAAGAGCCAAACGCATTAAAAATCCACTAAAATAGATTAAAACCAATAATATTAAACCACCGACAATATCTGTTGCATATTTTCCTAAAATCAGATCTAAACGCAAAAAGTGAGCAAATTTTTCCCCGTAATTCTGAAAAAAAGTCCAGACTTTCTTTATTAAAATAAAAAATACAAGAAGAGGCAGCAAAACCAGTGCTCCTGAAATACAGTTTCGTTCAATTTGAAGTAGAATTTTTTTCATCGCTAATTAATTAAGGTTAAAAAAAAAGAGCTAATTCATTGAGAATTAGCTCTTATAAAAATAAGTATATTTTATTATTTAGCAATAAATCAAATGCAAAACATTTAAAATTAAATAGTTGCAAATTCTTTATCCAGAATTTTAGATGCAATATATCTGGCTACACCGTCTTCAGCATTTGTTTTTATAACTTCCAAATCTGGTAAAGTTTCTTTTAATAAAGCCGGAGCATTCCCCATAATTAATCCTTTTCCTGATGCCGATAACATTTGAACATCATTAAAACCATCGCCAAATGAAATCGCTTCCGCTAAAGTAAAACCCTCTTTTTCCAATACTTTTTCTATTGCAACGGCTTTGTCTACAGACTTATCCATAAATTCAAGACAAGTAGGTAAACTAAATGCATGATGCAAATGTTCTGAAGAATTGGCTAAAACGGCTTCTTTTAATTTAACCAGTTTTTCATGGTCCTCGCATGAAAAGAAAATTTTAATGGCACCAAAATCTTCCAAGGTTTTATAATCAACTAATTCCGGACGGTATTTTAATTCTGCCTGAAAAGCATTTAGTTTTTCATTAATTCTATTGGTTTGCCAAACATTTTCCTTAAATAATACTACAGTAATATCCGGGTCGATTTCAACATTTAAAGCGGCTTTTACAATATCACTTTCTAAGTTGAAAGCAAAAAGTTCTTCTCTTTCCGGTGAATGAATTCTTGCTCCGTTTGAACTTACTAAGTAAACCGGAACTTCGAGCGTTGCTACAATTGCCATGGCATCAAGATGATGACGTCCTGTAGCTACAACTATAAGATAGCCCTGACTGTGAAGTTCTTTAAATATTGTTTTAGTATAATCTGAAATTTTATGCTGAGGGTTGAGTAAAGTTCCGTCTAAATCACTTACTACAACTTTTATATTTTTAAGTTTTGTCATGTTAATATCCGCTATTTTTTGATTGGCAAATTTACAACTTTACGGCCGGAAGACCAAAGTTTAAAAGCTTTTACAGCCTGAATTAAGGTAAGTTTATTATTTATTTAACTATTTCGTCAAATATTACATTTTATATAAATTAAACTTTTATAATCCCTGATTTATATAAATTTATAGCTTTATGAATAATCAGTTCAATTTGATTTACAGGTAAATCCTCTGCTGTATCCAACAACATTATTTTCATTCTGGATCTATTTTCCTGAATTAAGAATGTTTCGTCAAAATGTTTTCCTTCCACAATTCCGATATAAGGTTGTTTGTATTTTTTATGAATCCATAAATAGCAAAACATTTTTCCTTTATAACAGAAAAATGGCATTCCATATTTTAGAACGTGCGTGATGTCTTTATCCTGACGGAGAATTATATTTCTCAAAGCCAATAACACTTCCCTAAAAGGCAGTGCTGAATTTTCGTAGAAATTATCAATATCTTTCATCTTAAAAAAAAATATTCGTTTTACATCTTTCTTAAAAGAACAGATATAAAACGAATATTAATAAATGTTAAAACACTCTTCACGATTTACATTTAACATTTCACTAAAAAATTAAAATTAGTCGTGATTTTCTATTTGCTTGTAAGCGTCGATTACCTTTTTCACCAATCTGTGGCGTACGATATCTTTATCATCAAGATAAATAATTCCTATGCCATCAATGTCTTTCAGAACCAAAATTGCTTCTTTCAGACCAGAAATAGTTCTTCGTGGTAAATCGACCTGGCCAGGATCACCCGTAATCATAAACTTGGCATTTTTTCCCATACGGGTCAAAAACATCTTCATTTGTGAGTGGGTTGTATTCTGTGCTTCATCCAGAATAACAAAAGCATTATCAAGAGTTCGTCCGCGCATAAATGCAAGCGGTGCAATCTGAATAATTCCTTTTAGAATGTAGTCTTCGAGTTTTTCATTGGGCAACATGTCTCTCAAAGCATCATAAAGAGGCTGCATATAAGGATCTAATTTTTCTTTCATATCTCCGGGTAAAAATCCAAGGTTCTCCCCTGCTTCTACCGCCGGGCGCGTCAATATGATCCTTTTTACTTCTTTGTCTTTTAGCGCTTTTACCGCCATTGCGACACCTGTGTAGGTTTTTCCGGTTCCAGCGGGTCCTATTGCAAATACCATATCATTTTTTTTGATGGTATCTACCAGTAACTGCTGGTTGGGCGTCATTGCCTTGATTATTTTACCGCCAACTCCGTGAACTAATATTTTGTCGTGATCATAAGCTTTTTTTTCTTCCTGACCATCACTCATTATTACTCGTTCAATTACATTATCATCAATGTTGTTGTATCTGGTAAAATGAAGCATAAGCCTCTGAAATCTCTTTTCGAATTCATCTAAAACTTCTTTCTCGCCAAAGGCTTTTAAAGTGGTCCCTCGCGCTACGATTTTAAGCTTTGGGTAGTACTTTTTTATTATTTCAAGATGAGAATCCTGTGCGCCCCAAAAGTCTTTTGGAGCGATGTCTATAAGCTCTATAATTCTTTCGTTCAAATGAGATAAATTTAAATTAAAACTAAATTTGTTTTGTAAATCTATTGTTGTCGGGTATGTTCATATCTTTAAACGCAAATTGTATTTCTTTCTTTCAATTTGTATTTACTATTACTAGATTTGCATTTCTCAAATTTAATGAAAATTAGGTTTAAATACTACCAATAGTTATAAACAAAATGATGTCAATAATTACCCTTACTACTGATTACGGCTTGAAAGACCACTTTGTTGGTTCGCTGAAGGGTAAAATACTTTCTGAAAATCCAAAGGTTCAGATTATTGACATTTCGCATGATATTGATCCATTTAACACTGCCGAAGCAAGTTATGTTATTGGAGCCGCTTATTTGAGTTTTCCAAAAGGAACCGTTCACCTAATTGGAGTTGATATTGAACGTAATAAAGAAAATCAACATATTGCCATGCAATGGAACGATCATTTCTTTATTTGCGCCGATAATGGCATTTTGAGTATGCTAACACAAAAAATTGTTCCGCAAAAAATTGTCGCTATCAATATACACGACCGTTTCCCTATTGAATATTCTGATTTGGATATTTTTATTCAGGTTGCTTCGCATTTGGCGAAAGGCGGATTACTTAACGTTATAGGAAAAGAAATTCCGGCTGTTAAAGAAGTGACCGAACTACAGGCTGTTGTTGCTGCCGACGGAAATTCTTTAAAAGGATACGTTATCTACATTGATCATTTTGGAAACGTGGTAACCAATATTTCAAAAAAGCAATTCTTAGAAGTTTCCCGTGGTCGTCCGTACGAAATTGTAATGAAACCAAAAAGCATCAAAACCATTCTTCCAAATTATTCTGCTATCGCTACTTCAGACAAATATCCGATTAAAACTTATGAAGGTGAAAAACTGGCTATTTTTAACGAAGCTGGTTTCCTGGAAATTGCTATTTTTAGAAGTAATCCTTCAAAAGTTGGTTCTGCTAATAGTTTGTTGGGATTGAATTATCGTGATGTGATTACGGTGAAGTTTTCGTAGCTATCTTATATTCCTGGATCACGGATTACACTGATTAAACGGATTTTTACTGATTATTTATCGAGCTTCTTGTGGAGATTTCTCCTTCGTCGAAAGGACAATATTGAGCGTAAATATTATTTCTCTTTTTTATAAAAAAACAATCTATTTTGGTACTTTTGCGCGCGTATTGCCGTTTTTCAATCAAAAATGAGCAATCTAAAATCTAAAATTAAAAAGATGTTCGTAAGAATAGTAAAAATGAGTTTTCACGAAGAAAAAATTCCTGATTTTCTGGAGAATTTTGAATCGGTTAAAGAGAAAATACGAAATGCCGATGGAAACCGTTTTTTAGAACTATATCAGGATAAAAACGACAAATGTATTTTCTTTACTTATAGCTATTGGGAAACTGAAGCTGATTTAGAAAATTACAGACAATCTGAACTTTTTAATACCGTTTGGGATTTTACAAAGAAACTATTCAATGCAAAACCAGAAGCCTGGAGCGTTGATAAAGTTGTTTCTTTAGTTTAAAGTTTCAGGTTTCAAGTTAATTGAACAGCCTAAAATTTTACAGCAAAGAACGCAAAGATTATATATAATAAGGTTTTAATAGAACACAAAGTTCGCAAAGCAAAGCAACTTGAAACATGAAACCTGAAACAATAAAAAACAAAAACTAAATGAAATCAATCATTTTACGAGAAATAAAATCCTTTTTTGGCTCTCCTATTGGCTATTTGGTCATTGGCATATTCTTAATAAGCAACGGCCTTTTTTTATGGGTATTTGAAGGAGATTATAACATTCTGAATACGGGTTATGCCGATTTAACTCCGTTTTTCACATTGGCTCCGTGGATCTTGATTTTCCTGATTCCGGCTGTTACGATGAGAAGTTTTTCAGACGAAAAAAAACAAGGAACACTTGAATTACTTTTAACCAAACCATTATCTGTTTGGGAAATTGTAAACGGAAAATTCTTCGGTTCTTTTCTTTTAATTATTTTGGCGATTATTCCAACATTCATTTATGTAAAAGTAATTTCTAATTTAGGTTTGCCCGAAGGAAATATCGATATGGGAAGCACAATTGGCTCTTACTTCGGATTATTATTCTTAATTGCTTCCTATTCTGCAATCGGAATTTTCACTTCTACTCTTTCTGAAAATCAAATCGTAGCTTTTATAATTGCGGTATTTTTATGCTTTGCATTTTATTATGGTTTTGAAGCAATAGCAACTTTACTTCCAGGACAATCTGCTATAATTTCTGCTTTTGGAATGCAGGATCACTTTAAAAGTATGAGTCGTGGTGTTATCGATACTCGTGATGTTATTTATTTTCTAAGCATTACTGTATTGTTCTTGTCTATTACTGTTTATCAATTAAAATCTTTTAAAGCGTAATGAAAGTATCTAATAAATTAAATTTAAAAACATTAGGCATTACAATTTTTATTTTAATTGTTTTAAATGTACTTGGAAGCTTATTTTTTCACCGTTTCGATTTAACCAAAGACAAGCGATATACTTTATCCGAAACCTCTTTAACTAATTTAAAACAAGTTAAAAATCCGTTGTCGATAAAGATTTACATGCAAGGCGAACTTCCTGCAGATTTTAGACGCTTGCAACAGGAAACCAAACAATTACTGGAAGAATTTCAGGCGTATAATGGTAATATCGTTTTTGAATTCGTAAACCCAATGGAAAACGAAGACGAAAGCATGGAAATTGTAAAATCGCTTTATCAAAAAGGGTTAACACCAATAAACATTACAGTTGACGATAAAGGAAAACAATCTCAGGCAATGGTTTTTCCGTGGGCAGTGGCGGTTTATAACAATAAGGAAGTTAATATTCCTTTATTGAAAAACATAATGGGTGCTTCGACTACTAAAAAAGTAACCGGATCTATTCAGCATTTAGAGTATTCGATTGCTGATGCCATCAATAAAATCACAAAAGACAGACAGAAAAAAATCGCCATTATTAAAGGTAACGGTGAATTATCTGAAATTCATATTGGTAAATTATTAAGACAGATAAAAGAAAGTTATTATATCGGCCCATTTACCTTAGATTCTGTTGCCAAAGATCCAAACGGAACTTTAAAAGCACTGAAAAACTATGATTTAGCTATTATCTCTAAACCTACTCAAAATTTTTCTGATGAAGAAAAAGAAGTTTTAGACCAGTTTATCATCAACGGCGGAAAAACTTTATGGTTAGTAGATCAGGTTGCTGCTGATATGGATAGTTTATACAATCAAGCGGGTGCAACTCTTGCGTATCCGAGAGATTTGAACTTAAATGATATGTTTTTTAAATACGGATTCAGAATCAATCCTGATTTAGTAAAAGATGAACAAGGAAGCCCAATAAAACTGGCTACTGGCGAACAAGGAAGTGCAACTCAATATCAGGATTTCATCTGGAAATTTGCTCCGGTTGTTACACCAACCAGTCAGCATCCGATTGTGAAAAATTTAGGCGGAATTAAATTCGATTTTGTTAGTCCGATTGACACTTTGAAAAACGGAATCAAAAAGACGGTTTTAATGCAATCTTCTCAATATTCAAAGAAAATTGGAACGCCGGCCGAAATAAACCTAAACATCGTAACAGAACAAACTGCTCCTCAGGATTACTTAAACAAAGGAAATATGATTCTTTCTGTTTTACTGGAAGGTAGTTTTAATTCCGTTTTTGAAAATCGTGTTTTACCTTTCAAAGACAATACTTTTCAGCAAAAAGGAAAACCAACCAAAATGATTGTAGTTTCTGATGGAGATATTGCCCGAAATCAGTTAGACAAAAACATGATGCCGGTTGAATTAGGCTATGATCAAAGAACCGGAAACCTTTATGATAATAAGGACTTCATGATGAACTGTGTTAATTATCTTCTGGACGATACAGGACTTATTAACATAAGAAGTAAAGATGTAGAACTGCCTTTACTTGACAAAGAAAAAGTTTACGCAACTTACACTGTTACACAATTCATAACTATCGGACTTCCAATTCTAATTTTATTGGTTTTTGGAGTTGTATTTACCTTCGTCAGAAAAAGAAAATACAGCAAATAGATGTTAATAAAAAAATTGCGAAACTAAGATTGTTTACGATATATTTGTAATCCGTATCTTTAGCGTCCGAATGTTAAAGAATACACCAAAAAAATAAAACAAAAGAGATGAAATTTATAGTATCGAGTTCGTACTTATTAAAACAATTACAAGTTTTAGGTAGTGTTATTAACAGCAACAATACACTTCCTATTTTAGATAACTTTTTATTTGAACTAGACAATAATGCATTGACAGTTTCGGCTTCAGATCTTGAAACCACAATGTCTGCTACATTGTCAATCGATTCTACAAGCAAAGGTAGTGTTGCTGTGCCAGCTAAACTTTTACTTGAAATTTTAAAAACATTTCCGGAACAACCTTTAACTTTTACAGTTGAAGACAACAATACAGTTGAAATTAGTTCTAACTCTGGAAAATATGCATTAGCGTATGCAGCCGGAGAAGAATTTCCTAAATCTGTAAATCTTGAAGATCCGTCTGTAACTTTAGTTCCTGCTGATGTTTTGGCGACTGCTGTAAGCAAAACTATTTTCGCAGCCGGAAACGACGATTTACGTCCGGTAATGTCTGGAGTATTCTTCCAGTTTTCACCAGAAGGTTTAACTTTTGTTGCTACAGATGCTCATAAATTGGTAAAATATGCACGTGCAGATGTAAAAGCATCTCAGGTTGCTGATTTTATTATGCCAAAAAAACCTTTAAATATTTTAAAAAGTATTTTAGGTAGTTCTGATGCTGAAGTAAAAATTGAATACAACGATTCGAATGCGACTTTCTCATTTGACAATTATATCCTAATGTGTCGTTTAATCGACGGAAAATACCCTAACTACGAAGCGGTAATTCCGAAAGAAAACCCAAATAAATTAATGATTGACCGTTCTTTATTTTTAAGTTCAGTTCGTCGTGTGGCCATTTTCTCTAACAAAACTACACACCAAATTCGTTTAAAAATCGCCGGAGCTGAATTAAATGTTTCTGCAGAAGATATCGATTACTCAAACAAAGCAGAAGAAAGATTGACTTGTGATTATCAAGGTGATGATTTACAAATTGGTTTCAATTCTCGTTTCTTAATCGAAATGCTTACTAACTTACAATCAGATATGATTATGTTAGAAATGTCATTACCTAACAGAGCAGGGATTTTAACACCAGTAGACGGTTTAGAAGAAGGAGAAACTGTTACAATGTTGGTAATGCCAGTAATGTTAAATAGTTAACATCAAAACTTCTTTTTGTTACAGGGATTTTTTTTAGTTTCGAATTAAAGACATATCATTGTAAAAAAAAATATCGCTATTAACCAACCATTTTTTATACCTAGAAACCGCAATTTTTTCAAAAGAGTTGCGGTTTTTTATTTTGATGTCTCGTCCTGAAAAAAGTTGACTATAATAGATGCAATTATGTCAACAGAAAGAAAACATTCTAAAAATCCATTGCCTCCCCAAACTTTCAGTGAGGTCTTTAAAAGGAAGGTCGTAAAAGAATT
>NZ_JAGYWA010000014.1 GCF_018383905.1 Flavobacterium branchiicola | reverse complement strand
ATTTCCCGGTGCTGCCTGTTTAAGGACACGGTTAAGAGGGGAGGCTTCGAGTTCTTTTTTGCTGTAGGGATAGCTAGTGGCCTCCAGGGCAGGATTTCCGTTTAAAGCGGGATTAGGACTGCCATAGTAGGAGGTAACATTCGCCTCGGCTGCAGGATCAAATGTCATCGTGGAGGTTTCTGCCTTAAAAGGAAGATATTCCTGGGTCTGTCTTCCAAACCCATCGTATTTGATATGGGTGATGATATCCTTGCCCGAATTTGACTGCTGACCGGCAATTTGCTGAATGGGTCTTCCCAGTCCGTCAAAGTAAGTGATGTTCTGAGAGGCCTGCAAAATACTAGGCGTCGTTATTTTTACCAAACTTGCTTTTTTGTAGGTAACGGTATTGATATAGTTCTGGGTTTGTGTCTGGCCAATAGCCAATACAGGACATAAAACCAAAAGGATTTTGATTAGTTTTTTCATGCTGCTTCTGGTTTATTGTTTGTAGTTGTACTGGTTCTCTGAAAGGATATTTTCGTCTTTGTCTTTTACAAATTCAAGTCTGCCAGCAGGATCATAAGTGTATATAATTTTATCTCCTTTTGGATCTGTAATGGTACTTACCCCTACAAGTGGCAGATAAGTATAAGTTGTTACCATCGCATTAGGAAATGATGTTCTCAAAGAGTTAAGGGCAGTTAATAAAGAAGCTTCATTTCCTGTATTGGAAATATTTTGCAAATTTGCCACTGTAGAAGCAACCTGACTGTAAGTTGCATTTTCAATTTTGGCAATTGGTTGGGTTTTATTGTAGCCCCAGATAATAGCCACAGGGATACCATTTTCAAGAGAATATTCTAATACATTTCCATTCCCGACTGTAGTTCCATTAATTAAATCTGTGTCGTATAAAGTAAAGTTTATTTTACGGTTCGCATCATTAAATGGAAACGTTTCTACCAGTCCTTTTGAGGAATGAATTTCTTTAGGTAAAAGAACATTTCCTGTTACAGCACTTTCTTCGTATTTTGTCATAGATTCAGAAGTTTGTACATTATTTACAAAAGTCTCTGTTTTTACAGGTTTGTCAATTTTATTTTGGGCTATCAGTTTTTGCATCTCAGTAGTCTGACCAGTTGAAACTAAGTCTTGGGGATAACTCAATTGGGTTCTTAAAACTTCTTTTTTGCTGTTTGTAATCTCGGTTTTTGTTAGCTGATAATGAGCAGGGTTTTCGTAAGCGTAGGTAGTTGTTTTTTGAGTAGTAGGTATTTCATTAGCATCATAATCGGTTTCTATAGTATTTGTTAATACTTTTTTGCCAAATGAAACACTTCCTGTGAAAAAGAAAAATTGATAACTATAAAAATCACCACCCTGATTATAGGGCGTTGTTGGAAAAACAGCACCGAAATCGTATGGTGCATCGTAAATATTAAAGACCACATTATTTGGCATCTTTTTCTCAACTAGTTTCTGATAAGTATTGGTAACACTTTTAACCATTTTGAAAGTGGTTGGTGTATCATTTTTATAGTATTTGGTATTTAAAAGAGATCCATAGTTCCATAAATCATTTTTATAATAAGCAAAATCGGAGATCTTTGATGCAAAAGGAACTAAACCATTCGAAAATTGTGTGGACGTATCATTATATTGTGGATGTTTGAATATCGTTGGAAAAAAATCGATTTCTCTATATGCCGGAATATTTTCATAATAATACTCTATTTTTCCATTTTTTATAGTGGTATCTTTATTTATATCTATTTCAGTCACCTTACCATAAGTCATACTGGGTCCGCCACCAATATTATTGTTGTAAATAGTCGAAGAAGAACAGATTGGCCTCACTATACTTTGATTTTGGACTGAGATTATTTTTCTTTTGTAGGTTCCCATTCCTTCCTGATTAATTAGATTTTCCTGCTCATAAACATATTGTTTTTGAGTTTCTGGTAAAGAGGCTCCAGGCAAATAATTGTTAATTGATTTTATTCTTAGTCCACCTACAAATATTGTAGTTGGTGTAACTATAGTTCCTGTCAGTTCTTTCCAAGATGCCGTAATATTTAAAAAAGGACAACCACTAGGTCCCGTAACACCACTTCTGTAATCTGCTGCTTTCAAAACAAGCCCTGAAACATTTATATTATTAATTGTTCCTGATGAAGTAGGGTATTGTTGCAAATTTGAATCATAAGTAAGTCTGGGTATAGTTGTATATCCCCACTGTGCATTACCATATTGAACATAAGAATTAGGACCGTTTTCATTTTTAGCTGAAGAAAAGTAATATGATATTTTACCACTACCTTGTATATAATTAGGTCCTACTACGACGGTACCTTCACCATAATGGGTTGTACAGGTACCCCCAGTTCCATCTGCTCTTACAGTAAACGATTTATTATCTGTTGTGGTAGATGTTATGTTTTTTACATATCTATGTGGTTCATATTCAAAGACTGAATAACCACCCTCAGGGTAAGTAATTCTCTCAAGAATTCCTGATTTCATAATATTTTCATCCCCAGATCTATTTCCGTTACCAAAAGTTACATCAATAGTAGGCATAGTGCTGTGCTCGATTGACATTGAGGTCTGTGGTATTAATGTCCCGGTGTTACCATTCATATATCCCCAATAATCCTGACTTGTAGTTCCTCTTCTTAGTATAGGAGAAGAATTATACTGAAAACTATATTTTGTATTTGTTTTATTGTTTACAATTTCTTTTAACCTCAAGGCATAGGCTTTACTGCTTTGCACTTTTGCATTGTTGCCTAAAGGATCAGTATAGCTTCCTGAAAAGGCTCCACCACCACTTCGGGAATAATAGTCATAATTAAAACTAGATTTTTGAACCAGAGTGACCTGATTGTTTAATACTGAGTTAACTTCTATAGCATTTAATTTATAGTCATCTACCAGGTCCTGTCGGTCAAGAGTTGATATAAAATCAATTTTTCCGTTAGGGAAAGTAATAGTTTGTAAAAACTGTTTTTTGATCGGAGCAAGGTAACCATTGCCTAAAGGATAATTTGGCCGAATTACAGGGTTTGTTGGGCTATCAAAATCTACGCTTTCACTTGTTATTACTGGATAATCTACACTATCAATAGATTTGTATGTAAATGAAATTATTTCTTTTCCGTTTGGTGAAATTATTTCTGTCAGAGACCATGCAGAAATAAAAGTAAGTCCCCAAGATTGAACTAACTCCGATGGATTTGAGGTTATTTCCAAAACTTCAACACCTTGCAGGTTTTTTCCAAATTTGTAGATTGTTCCATCATCTTTAGTGATTTCAATTTCAGTATTAGAAATGATTCTAACTTTAGTATTCTGAAAGTCTCTAAAATAGGCTTTAGCGGAGTCATTCTGGTCAAAATAGAATGAACCTGATAATCCCGGAGCATTAACAACATACTCATCAGGAGCAGTATCCTTTTCTCCTTTTTGCATTTTAAATAATGCCTTATAATTTTCTTGAGTAAAAGCAAAACTAGCTGATAATTCTGGAATAGACCAATTAATACTACCTAAGAGTGTATCTGGCATTCCTTTTGTATTTCTTACAATTGCTCCGCCTGCGTTTAAATTCCAGCCAAGACCAACCCATGAAGCTGTTTCGTTTAGTTGTATTCCGGAGGTATTATAACTTACAGAAATTGGGACAGTAAGTTCTTTGGTTTTGATAGTGTATATTGGGATACTGATATTTAGTTTTCCTGTCGAATAATCAACAGGATACAAGCCTTGTTTTGCAAAGGAAGCAGCATTAGGGCTTACCGGGAAATAGTTTGGTAAATCTTTTGTTACCTGAGAAAAAACTGCAGATGGAATTACTACCAACAGATACAGCATTAATTTTGAGTTTAAAGTTTTTAGCATAAAGTAATTATTGATTTTTTTTAGAAAATATGGGTTAATATAAAATATAAGTAGATTCTTTTAAAATTGTTTGTATATAGACTTTACCCAATCGCACTACTAAGCTGAAACATTGGTAAATACATCGCCACCAGTAATACCGCAACCAAAACGCCGACAAAAAGTATAATAAAGGGTTCTAAAACGGTTGTCATTACTTTAGACTGTTGTACAACTTCCTGATTGTATTGCTCGCTGAGTTGTTTAAAAACGTATTCGGTTTGGTTGGTTTCTTCTGCAACTTTTACCAATGATATAATTCGGTTGTCGAATAAAGGAGTGTTTTTTAAACTGGAACTCAAACTGTTTCCCTTTAGAATGCTGATTTCAACTTGTTCCAGTGCTTCTTGAAGCGGTACAAACTGAATCATTTTTTTTACCATTTGTATACTGTTTAATAAAGGAACTTTTGCAGTTGTAAGCAGTGTTACTGCCTGAGTAAATTGCGCAAGATAAACCTTAGTCATAAAAGCCCCCAGAATAGGAATTTTGACTAAAAAGTAGTGCAGGGCCCTTTTGTATTTAAGATTATCCTTAAAAAACTGTGTTGAGAATACGAAAGCAATGATGGCTAGAAAAAAGTAAAATCCGTAGGTTTTGGTCCAAACAGATAATTTTACAATAAACTGCGTTAAAAGAGGCAGTTCCATATGATTTTGCTTAAAAATATCCTGAAACATTGGGACTACATAGCTCAACATAAAAATGACGACCAAAACTGCGGTACTTAATACGATAGAAGGGTAGGTAAGTGCTGCAATTATGATTCTTTTTTGTTCATTTTTGCGTTCAAAAAAATGTCCAAGTTCGTGACAAACCTGTGCAGTTGTTCCGGTCTCTTCACCTATCTGAATAGAATAATACTCATATTCTGTAAACGATTTTGAAACCCGAAGCGCATCTGAAAATGGTTTTCCGTTAACAACGTCATTCAGGATATTCTGAATTAAATTTTTATCAGCACTTTTTTTTAGTGATTCAATGATTAAAGATAAACCTTCTTTAAAACTAACACCAGCTTTTAGTAAAACAGCTAGTTCCATATAAAATGCCTGTTTCTTTTTGTTATTAAAACTATCCCCAAAAAGCGTGATTTCTTTTTTTAGGAGTGTTTCTATACTATTTGTGCTTTTTGGCTGATTAGTTTTTTTGTTTGGGGTATTTTCTATTTTAAAAGCCATTTTCCTGATTCATAAGTGTGGTTAAGTCATTTTTTTTTGAAACAAAAATTTGATAATCGGGCAATTCGGTTTCTGCAAATAGGGATAAAGCATCGATAGATCCGGAGTTTATTTCTTTTCCTCCAAAAAAGGCTCGCCCAGGTGTAATTTTTAATTTAATAGTATCCCGGTTTCTCATACTGAATTTTTCCTGAAAAGAATAGGTTACAGTATCAATGTCGGAGGTCATTATTACTATTTGTTTGGTGCGATCATAGATTATTTCATGAGGTTCGTTAAAATCCTGCCAGAGTTTCTGTTCAAAAAGTGCCAGCGTACTGCTTTTTTCAAAATTATTTTGAATGGTATGAATTTGTTTTTGAACAATTCTTAAAACACTAAATGCCATGCCAACTACGATAGCTGTTATAATCATAACTATAAGCAGCTCTGACAATGTAAAAGATTTTATTTTTCCTGCTGCCATATTACCTGTTGTTTTGTGAATTCTTTCTTTGAAACACGATTTACCGCTACCACTGAAATGATTTTTTTTGTTAAAATGGTTTCATAAGCGATAGTAATATTCCAGTCCTTAAAATCTTCTTGATACGGTAGTTTTATAGCATTGTTTTGTACCTCGTATTCCAGTTCGTTTATTCTGGTTTCGACTGCATGAGTATTTTTAGAAAAAGTATTTAAAACTAAATTATTAAGTATTAGACTTGCTATTATAAAGATGATAACAATCAATACTGTGGCTACAACCGCTTCAATTAAAGTCGCTGACTTTATTTTTTTTAGTATAACCATTTTATAACTGTTTTAGGTTGTTGTTCAAATAGTATACCGCCATATAGCTGCGGAATATTTTCATTTTCAATAATAGCATTGTATATATGATTCACAAAAATTGACCCCGCCTGATTGGCTATAAATTGTTTGGTATAGACAGAGCCTGAAACTGTTCCTTTTATTTCAAAATTTCCATTGCAGTATACCTGGCCTTTGATCCTGGAATCTTTTTCTAATATAATTTGAGTTTGAAAATCTGAAGTTTCCTTAGTTTGCAGGTATGTCACACTACCTCTAAAGTTGGAGCCAGTATCGATAAAGATTTTATTATCTGATAAATCACCGGAATTATAATTATCTGAGGGTATATTTTTATTGTCCTGAAATAATACTAAAGCAGAAGGATAGTTAAGATTGCATTTTTTGCCTAATATTATTTTTTTTGAGGCAATAGCCTGAAAATTTCCTGTAGTTTCGTCTTCAATTTCGATTATTGGAGCAATTAGAATAAGATCATTTAATAAAGCATTTCTTTTGACTCTGATCGCTGTTTCAGATTTAATAATGATATTGCCGGAAATTATAATATTTTCTAATGTAATGGCATTTCCAGTATAAAAGCCTTTTGTTTTTTCTTTGAAAGAATTTGTAATTTTTGTTCCAGAATTTAAATTGATATAATCTTCCTGATGATCAATTTTAAATTCTTTAAGGTAAAAATTTATACCATCAAGAGTTGTTTTTTCAAGTTTAGGAAGTTCAGAAGTACTTTTTTCACTTTTACCATAAATTAATTGAGAACCGTAGTAACTATTTCCCGCGATATACCCTGAGTTAACCCCTTGAGTTGGTAAATAGGCAATACCCTGAATTTTCGTGTTTCCAACAAGAGTCAAGGCATTATGCGTTTCCTGAACGTAAAGAGTAGGGGATTTATCTGCTAGTAATACAGAACCAATTATTGCAGTTTTGGTAAACTTCTTTTTGCGAAATTGTGTTATAGTAATGCCTTTTTGGAATATACCCCATTGAGACAGATGGGTTTTTATAATTTGATTTTCTTTTTTAAGGAAATCAGTTTGAAGCGTATCCGTATTTATTTCTTTTTGTTCTAAAAGAGATTGAATTCCAATATCGGCTATTTGAATATTTTCGATGGCTCCTTTTGATTGCTCTTTCATATATAGAAAAGTATAGGCATACAAAATGAGCCCCGCTAAAAGCAAAGCAATCAATACAGAAATGAAAACTGTAAATTGTAAAGCGCCAGACTTAATTTTTAGTTTTAGTTTCAATCCTGAAGCATTATAATATTAAGGTTTCCTTTGTACTTGACATATATAGACTCTTTATCACCTGATTTTAGAAATACGTCATTTTCGGTATCACCAATTTTCATATAGTAATTTTTGCTGTCTATTATGAGCATGTAAATTTTATTTTTCTCTTTCGAGTCAGAAATCAAGCCTTTGTATATGATATTTGGCCAAATTAATGTTTCAGGCTGCTTAACAATTTTCGCTGTTTTAGCTGGTGTTGCTTTAGTTTTTAAATTTGCCTCCGGCGCATACATCTTTCCCAGAAAAGGATCTCTATAGTCTGTGTTTATTGCAAAGGTTTCCCGTTTGTTAATCTTAAGAGGTTTAAAACTAAATTCCGGATTACTTGTTGTTAATGGTGCATCAGTGCTGGTGAATGAAAAAATTTGAAACAAAACTGCACCCCAAACTAATAGAACAAGAGGCATTAAAATATAGATGTTTTTTTTATTCTTCATTTAATTATTATTTCTGTTTTAATTCATCCTCTATCTTTGTAATTCTCAAAGCTAAATTTTTTAATAATTCTATTTCTTTTGATTGTTCTTCAATTTTTTTATTTTGCTGAATAGAGTATAGTGTCAATTCCTCGATTTTCTGTAAAAGTTTAGCATTCATTTCTCCCAGATTTATTCCGTTTTTCAGCACTTCTTCTTCATTAGGAATATTTTTCAAATGACCTTTTTCAGTGATATGTTTTTCAACTTCTGCAAGTGTTGGCAGAATATATTCCTTTTTGAATACAAAATCAGACCAATCCTTCATATCTACCTTTACTTCCTGAGCGTGTACAGTTCCTTTTACATCCAATTTATTTTTTGGGTTAATTGTTCCAATTCCTAAATTGCCATCACTATTCAATGTCATTTTTACTGAAGACCAATCAGTTGAACCTTTTTTTGAAGTATACCAATTGTGGCTATGATCTTCAGTAGCAGGAATACCTTTAGTTTTCCAGTGTCCTGCGTAATAATTTATATTATTACCAAAGCTTCTTATCATTCCATCATAATCACCATCGATTCCTAATTCCAAACTTGAATAGTTTGACAGTCCACCTACTCTTATCCCGGCAATACCATCTAAACCTCCAGAACCGATATTAACATTTAACAAGGTTTCTGGTGCGTTTGTTCCTATTCCTACAAATCCATTTATGATTTGATTTCCTGTAAAAGTATTAGTTCCTCTGATTGCTAATTCATTCCAAGGATTCCAAGTATTGTTATCACCATTTCTGGTTCTATAAGAAATATGATTTCCGCCATTAGGCCCATAATCTGAACTTATTTGCGTATCATAATTATTATATGCAAAGCCTCCATAACTAATCAATGATCCATTCCAAGGTGTTCCTGAAGTTGTATACGCAAATGTATACCCACCTTTAAAAGTTTCTGCCGAACCAGCAGCAGAAATATTGAAAGTGGGATTTAGGCTTTGTCCAATGACATTAGCAACAATAAATAAGCCTAAAATTATTGTAAGCAATAGTTTTTTAATTTCCATTTATTTTGATTTTGATTCAACTTTTTTCAAACGCTTTTCCATTTCAATTATTTTTTTATTTTGCTGAATAGAGTATAGTGTCAATTCCTCGATTTTCTGCAAAAGCTTAGCATTCATTTCTCCCAGATTTATTCCATTTTTTACTACTTCCTCTTCGCTTGGGATATTCTCTAAATGACCTTTTTCAGTAATATGTTTTTCAACTTGTTCGAGTGTTGGTAAATTGTATTCTTTTTTGAATACAAAATCTGACCAGCCAGTTGCCTGCACCTTTATTTCCCTGGCACCTATAGAGCCTTCCACCGCGAGTTTATGTACACCTGTTGTTACAGTACCAATACCTAAACTTCCGTTTGAATTTAAAGTCATTTTTCTGGCCCCGTAAGAATCCCAGCCGAAAAGAGGTCTTGTAATCACAGCCGCATCCATAGTTCTGGCATCAAAGATTGTGATTGGATTAGACCCATTATCACTAGTAACATCAATAGTTCCTGTTAAATACAGAGCCGCCCTATTATCACTCGTATGATAACCTGTTATAGTTGGTATAAATTGTCCACTTGTAAGAGTACCATTAGCAATTTTTAAATAATCCTTAGACGCATCACTAATACTTAATTCTAATAATGCTTCTGCTCCTACAAAAGCAGGGCTCACTATATCCAGATCAGCAGAAGGATTTACTGTACCAATACCAATTTTTCCAGTAGGCGTAATTCTCATTCTAATTTCGGGTGACAAACCAGAACCGTCCCAGGTCAAAAAACTAATTCCTTTATTATAATCAACGCCGTGCGACGTTCCCTGAATCATTAATTCTCCATAATTATTAAAAGGAAAAGCTCCTGAAGCATTATCAGGAAATCTTCTTGCTCTATAAATAAGAGGAGCCGCCCAATATGCGTTTGTTGCCGACCATGTTGCAGTACCAGCATCCGCTTTAGGGATAGTACCTGACGATGCAAAAATTGCATTTACGCTATTATCAGCCGATGTTACAATTCCTTGCGATTTTGCAGCCTGACCGATTAAAAACACCACTAAAACCACTATATTTTTTTTCTTCATTTTATTATTTTTTGGATAAAGACATTTCTTTTTTTAATTCTTCATTCTCTTTTTCAATTTTATCCAGGCGTTTGTTTTGAGCTATAAGATACAAAGTCAGTTCTTCAATTTTCTGAAGCAGTTTAACATTCATCTCTCCCAGATTTATTCCGTTTTTTAAGACTTCTTCTTCATTAGGAATATTTTCTAAATGGCCTTTTTCAGTAATATGTTTTTCGACTTGTTCTAATGTTGGTAAATTGTAATTTCTTTTAAATACAAAATCAGACCAGGTTGTTAGTTGAACTTTAATTTCTCTTGCGCCAATAGAACCTTCTACAGCTAGTTTGTGACTTCCAGTTGCGGTTGTGCCAAGTCCGATACTACCATTTTCATTAGTCATTAATATTTGTCGCCAATTTCCCCATTTAGGATCATTGCGGTAGGCATTTCTGTAAAATAGTCCACCATCATTTAAATTAAGTTGATGGTTTTTGCCTCCAGTATTGTCGGACCATGGAGAAAAAGTCAAGTTTGTGCAGTAAATTCCTGAGCCAGGTACCCCGATAAGTTCTCTTTGTTTAAAATCGGCTTTGATGCTATTTGTAATAGAATTTGGTAGATCATTTATATTTCGTGTATCACTTATAGTAAGTGAAGATGCTGCTTGAGCAGAAAGATTGTGATTGACAAAAAATGTAACAAGCGATATTATGATTATTGTTTTTTTCATTCTTATTTATTTTGCTTCAAGTTTAAAATATCTTTTTTCATATTCTCATTCTCCTTTTTCATCTCAATCATATACAAGGTCAATTCTTCTATTTTCTGCAAAAGCTTAGCATTCATCTCTCCCAGATTTATTCCGTTTTTTAACACCTCTTCTTCGCTTGGAATATTTTCCAAATGACCTTTTTCAGTAATATGTTTTTCAACTTGTTCCAGTGTTGGTAAATTGTATTCTTTTTTGAATACAAAATCTGACCAGCCAAACATATCGACTTTTACTTCCTGAGCATGTACAGTTCCTTTTACGTCCAGTTTATTTTTTGGATTTGATACTCCAATACCTATGTTGCCACTCATCCCAGCAATTGAAAAATAAGGAGTTAAATTTGTTCCAGATGTGTTTTTTGCGCTAATTGTGAATAATCCCGGAAAGTTTTCTGATTCTGGAAAAACTAAATTCAGATTATTAGGTGTAAAATTGTCCATATAGAAACCACATTTAGTTCCCGATAATTCAGAAGTTGCATCGTCGTTATATATAAGGAATTTTGCGCCATTAATTCCGTAACCTTTTCCCAAATCTAATCGCGAATTTGGTGATACTGTTCCTATCCCTACATTTCCAGTGATAATTTGGTTTCCTGTAAAGGTATTAGTTCCTCTTGATGCTAACTCAATCCAATCCGGGTTATTTGATTCAAGAGCACCAGCAATTTTTCTAAAAAATAAACGGTCATTTTGTGAATATGATGATGATAATTGCAGTTGATAATTATTAGTATCATTTGAGTGTCTTATCACAAACAAATGTTGCCATCCAAATATTTGGTCAGGATTCATTCCGTTAGGCAGATACCCTTGATATATACCAGATCTTAATGGAGTAGAAAAATTATTAATTTCCAAAGAACGACCATCGCCAATTTGTTGTGCAGATAAAAACGAAGTAATTAAAATAGAAACTATTATAAAATTTATTTTGATTCTCATTTTAGTTTTATTTAGAAATTAATTTAGTTTGAAGCCTCTCTATTTCTTCATTCTGCTTTTTATTTTGCTTTTCATTCTCCTTTTTCATCTCAATCATATACAAGGTCAATTCCTCAATTTTCTGCAAAAGCTTTGCATTCATTTCTCCCACATTGATTCCATTTTTTAAGACTTCTTCTTCATTAGGAATATTTTCTAAATGGCCTTTTTCAGTAATATGTTTTTCAACTTGTTCTAATGTTGGCAGATTATATTCTTTTTTAAAGACAAAATCTGACCAGTTTTCGACAGAAACTTTTACTTCTTGAGACCGTATAGTTCCTTTTACATCCAGTTTATTTTTAGGATTTGTAGTGCCAATACCAACATTACCGTTTTGTATGTAGTGATCGCCATTTCCTGTAATATTTAAACTAGTACTTAAAGCATTTGAGGCAGAAAAATCACTAATGTTTGTTGCAATAGGATTGTCATCAATTTTAATTTGATTTAAATCTGTTAGGGTATCTACTTTTTGCTGTAGGTAAGTAATTTTAATCCTATAACGGGCGTAGTATCTTACATCAAAATAAATAGATAATTTTTTATTTATATATCCACCGGTGCTTGTAGATAAATCTGCTGGAGTTCCTAATACGATTTTACCAGAATGAATTAATCCGTATGATTCTGTTAATTTAAGTACAGGTGATGTCGTGGTTGTACCTTGTCCGGAGCCAATCTCTAAAATATATTTTTCGTATCCGGTCGCAAAATACTCACTATACAATTCTATCATAACTAAACCCCCTGCTTGCCAATGATAAGAGTTATAACCTATTGATACGATTTCATATCTTTTTGCCTGCTCAGCATTTGCAGATAATGGGCCAATAACAGTTGATTTTATACCATTTAAATCTGCGTTTGTTTGTGCTATAACGGTAAAAGATATAAAGAAAAATAGTACTGCAATTATATTTTTATGAATTGTCATTGTTTAAATTATTTTGATTTTTTTAATAACTGGATTTCCTGGTTTTGTAAGTTAATTTGATCGTTTTGTGCTTTTAATTGGTTATTCTGCTCAATCATATAAAGGGTAAGCTCTTCTATTTTCTGCAAAAGCTTAATATTCATTTCAGATAAATTGATCCCATCCTTCTTCATTTCTTCAGCTGAAGCAATTTCAGGTAAATGTTTATTTTCTTTTATGAAATTATCTATAGATTCTAAGGAGGGTAAATCATAATCTTTATTAAATACAAAATCTGCACCGGCATCTACACTTACTTTTACTTCGCGTGAAGCTATATTTCCTGCCACTGTAAGCATCGAAGTTGCATTAGATGTTCCAATCCCGACATTTCCACTAACTCCATTTATTACCAAAGCATTATTACTTACTAAACCTCCAGACGTGTTGTAAATTTGAAAATGAAGATTTTTATCATAATCATTATTTCCATTATTAATTTGAAAAGCATAAGCATTGTTATCAAATATTTCACCAGTAGCACTTTCTCTATTAAAAGCAATTGTGCCATAGTAAGAGTGAGATCCGGGGGTGCCAGGATGAATGCTTACACCTTTTGTTCCCACTTTAATTGATAGCCTCGAATTTGGACTTGCAGTACCAATACCTACATTTGCATTCGAGATATAACTATTACTACTTCCTTTAATCTGTAAATTTCCAGAAGTTTCAACATCACTTTTCGAGTCTAAAAGATTGCGCCAATCATTCCAGGTGCTATCACCATAAAATGCACTTCTGTACATAATTTGTCCGCCCTCCCAAGTAGCTTTAAAATATAATTGAGATACTAGATGATCTGCCATTCCATATAATTCTAATAATGAGCCATATTGTGATGGGGCATTCACCCCATTATAATTATTCCATAATTTTATAGACATTGGAGTTATTCCAGCTCTTGGAAGACTATTGAAATCTTTTTGTTCAGTACTCCATTTTAAGCTATTAGCTCCTAAGTCACCATTGAAAGTTTGGCCGTAAATCACTGAACAAAATAGATGTAAGGTAAAAAGTATTGTTTTTTTCATTTAATTTTATTTTTGTTCAATATGTGGTAATCCATTAAAAAGAGATTTAAAAGTGTCATTTTCCTTCTTTAATAATTCAATCTGGCTGTATAACTTTTCTATTTTATTCTCTTGTGTATTACTGTTTTTTTTCTGCTCAATCATATACAAGGTCAACTCTTCTATTTTCTGTAATAGCTTAATATTCATTTCAGATAAATTCATTCCGTCTTTCTTCATTTCATTTGCAGAAGCAATTTCTGGAAGATGTTTATTTTCTTTAATGAATTTATCCACAGATTCTAAGGAAGGTAAATTATAATCTTTATCAAAAACAAAATCAGCGCCTGCATCTACGCTTACTTTTACTTCGCGTGAAGCAATGTTTCCTGCAACGGTGAGTTTTGAAGTAGGATTTGCAGTTCCAATACCCACATTTCCATTTTGAATAGCTTTTATTGCAAGAGAGGTGCCATTTGGGGTAAAAACGTTACCAACATATAAATCCCAATCAGATGTCATTGGCAGGAATTGTGTAGTGGTTAGATCATTACCAGTTGAATTCAACGCTGTAAAAGTTCCATTCTGGTTTATAGAGGTAACTTTTATATAAGCTGTTATTGGTGTGTTTATACCTAAAGTATTTATGGCTCTAATTCTAAAACGAGGATTAGTGGATTGAGTATTACAATCTATTGTAAAATTGGTTCCTACACCAGTATACGGATTGTTATTTACACGACCTGTTTCTCTCCATAGTGCCGGATTTGAGTGACTGATAGATGCTATATGTGTAGCGGCGGATGCTACATTTCCTCTGGTGTAACTTATAGATATCTGATAATAGCCGCTTGCACCAGCAGATATTGGATCGACTCTTAAAAATTCAACATAATCACCAATTGAATATCCTGCCGGAAAAGTGACACTGGTTTCATATTCTGTTGTATATATTAAAGCGTTTTTATTAGTATGCGCAGCTGCAATTTTTGTAGTAAATAAAATAATTAATACACTTAAGGACAATATTTTTTTCATAGATTTTTTTATTTTTCGGAGGTAAGAGTTTCAACTTTTTTCTCCAGATTTTTGATTTTCTGATTTTGCTCAATCATATATAAAGTCATTTCCTCTATTTTTTGTAAAAGCTTAATGTTCATTTCAGATAAATTGATTCCCTCTTTCTTCATTTCTTCTGCTGAAGCAATTTCAGGTAAATGTTTATTTTCTTTCACAAATTTATCTACAGATTCTAAGGAAGGTAAATTATAATCTTTATCAAATACAAAATCTGCACCTGCATCTACGCTTACTTTTACTTCGCGTGAAGCAATGTTTCCTGCAACGGTGAGTTTTGAGGTTGGGTTCGTAGTCCCAATACCAACATTGTTAGCTAAAACCAGAAAATTATTTACCTGATGAGTTTCATCCATATTGGGAGCAAAGTCTTGAATATTTGACAGAATATCAGTATTAACGGGCTGACCGTTTATTTCATAATTTACTGATTTCATATTTTCTCCAGTAGATTTTGTCCAGCCTGCAAATCGATAACCTACATTATGGTAAGCAGGACTGTAAGGGACATCTACAGCTAGATATTTTTTTCCGCTATAGATACATGTTTTTAAGGACCAGTTAGAATAGTTATCATTTGTTCTAATTGCTCCATTGATGTTGGAATAGGCTGATGATGTGTTAACTTCTACAATGTTTATTCTATTATAGCCTGCAGAACTACCTCTAAAAGCAGTAATGGTTCCTACTGCATTGTTCATTTCTATTAAAGTACCATTATAGATTTCGTGTAATAAAATTAAATTACGAGTATAATCTCCTTTGTTGTTATCGCCAATATTTATGATTTTGTATTCTTCTGTTACTAGAGTAACTTGTGCATGTGTAAAAAACGGAAGTGATAATACTATAAAATATAATAAAACTGATTTTTTTATCATTGGTTTTACTTTTGTAATTTATTTTCTAGTGACTTTATTTTTTTATCTTGTTTTTCATTCTCTTTTTTCATTTCGATCATGTACAAAGTGAGCTCTTCTATTTTTTGTAAAAGCTTAGCATTTATCTCTCCCAGGTTAATTCCATTTTTTAAAACTTCTTCTTCACTTGGGATATTCTCTAAATGTCCTTTTTCTGTTATGTGTTTTTCAACTTGTTCCAGTGTTGGCAGATTATATTCTTTTTTAAAAACAAAATCAGACCAATTATCTAATGTTACTTTAACTTCTTTAGAACGTATTGTACCATTTACATCTAGTTTGTTTTTTGGGCTTGTAGTTCCAATACCCACATTACCGTTTTGTATATAATGATTGCCAATTCCAGTAATCGTTAAATTAGTATTTAAAGCATTAGTAACTGAAAAGTCTGGGATATTAATTCCTACAGGAGTTTGATTTATTTTAACCTGATTAGGGCCGGTTATAACATCTACTTTTTCCTGTAAATAAGTTATTTTTATAAGATAGTTGGCATAATATCTTACATCAAATAAAATAGGCAATTCCCTATTTACTTTATCTCCTATACTTGTAGTTAAGTCAGTTGGGGTTCCTAGTACTATTTTTCCAGAGTGAAATATACCTTGCGATTCTACAAGTTTAATAGCGGGAGAACCTGAATTTGCACCCTGAAAAAATCCGTTTTCAAGAATGTACTTTTCATATCCGGTTCCATAAGAGATCTGAAATAATTCTATGATAAGAAGTCCTCCAGCTTGCCAGTGATGTGAGTTGTAACCTATAGAAGCTATTTCATATCTTTTTGCCTGCGTATCGGGTGCAATTAAATTGTTAATAACGCTCGTTTTTAGGCCGTTTTGCGTTATGTGATTTTGAGAGTAAGAGCATAACGTTGTAAATAGCAAAAAAAGAAATATTAAATAGTTTTTCTTTATCATAGGATATGTAAGTTTTAAAGGGAATAATTCTGAATTATTTGATATGATTTTTTAGTTTCTTTATTTCATTATTTTGCAACAATAATTGTTGTTTTACATTCGTTAGTTCTTTACTTTGTTCAATCATATAAAGTGTCATTTCTTCCATTTTTTTAAGCAAAGACATGTTCATTTCTGCCAGCATCAAACCATTTTTTTCAATTTCCTGAGCAGATGGAATTTCTGGTAGATGTTTGTTTTCGTTAATATACTTTTCAACTTCTTCTAAGGATTGTAATTTATAATCGTTTGCAAAAACGTAATCAGGAACTAATGGTCCGGCCATATCTACACGAACTTCCTGGGTGTGAATTTTTCCTTTTACGGTTAGTTTTTCGTCTGGAGCGAATGTTCCGATTCCGATATTTCCGCTATTGTTTATATGAAAGAAAGGATTAGTTTGATTATCTGACCAGTTATAGATTGAAAAACTTGATTCAGTGACCATATTTGCTCCCGAACTTATTGCCCAGGTTTTCCCGTAAGGATTACGAAGGAAGATTTTGGTAGTATTGGCATTTACACTTTCACTGCCCACACATAATGCACCAAAAAGATCTAGTTTGTATTGTGGGCTGGGGGTGCCAATACCAATATTTCCATTTGGTAAAAATGTCATGTACCTGGTATCAAAGTCTTTTCCAATAAAATTATTTGTAACTGTTGAAACACCATTTACACTAGAACCTGTAGAAGCAAATGTAAAAAAAGTCTGATTGCCCGATTCATTGGTGATATTATAACCACGAACCCATGTTCCGTTATAACCAATGAAGTTCGTTTTTATTTGTGTTCCGTATACTGGAGTATCAAGGCCTATTGCTACATTATTGAATGTTGTATTTTGTGCAGATAAAAAAGAAAGATTTATGCAAAATAATATGAGAATTAATGAAATTGATTTATTCATGTTAGGTTGAGAATTTTAGTGAATTTAATACAATCTTAAGCTGTTGATTTTAATTTATAGTAAAGTTAAAAACAGTACTTCTGGCACTTTGGTTTCCGGCATCGTCGAATGATTTTACAAACCAATAATAAGTACCCTTAGTTAAGGTCTTACTATACGGGCTATTTCCTAGATCCTTGAAGTTTAAATTGGTCAAGGCACTTTCTGTATAAACATAAATACTGTCTTTCTCTGTAGTTCCTGCAATAGGAGTTCTGTTCCATTGAAAGTTTATACTTGTATTTGTCGTAGTGCTTGCATTAACCGGATTAGATAGGGTAGGAGTATTTGGTGCTTTTGTATCAACGATAATTGTTCTTGATGTATAAAGAGTTTGAGCAGTTCCGTTACTGGCTCTTATCTTCCATGTATATTTACCTTCATCAAAAGTGAAGTTAAGAAATGTTGCTTCTGTATTTTGTTCTTTTACCAAAGTGCTATTCTCATCTAAAACCTGAAGTTGGTAATTTGTTGCTCCAATAATGGCATCCCATGAGAGTTTTTGCAAAGCAGTTTTGGTTGTTAGGTTATTAGTTGGGGTTAATAAGATAACAGTATTATTTTGAAAATCATCATTATTTAAAATTTCGAAGTTTCTTTTGGTATAAACTGTTTCATAAGCACTATTTAACGCCTTAACACGCCATTCATATTTTCCTATATTGAGTTGTTGTGTAAAAGAATTTTTGGCCACTATGGTATCGAGAACTAATTGTTGTGCCGCTTCAAAACTTGGTATTGCAATTTGAATGTGATATTTTTCTGCATTTTCGACAGCCTCCCAGGATAAAGTTACGCCAGTCGATGAGAGTAAACTGTTATTTGCAGGTGCTATAAGAATAACTTCATTTTTAGAGATATTTGGTACGGTAAGTATTTCTTCGCAAGAAAAAAAACAAAGGATAAACAACAGTAAAAATGATTTGTATAAGGTGATTTTATTCATGATAAAAAGGAATAGGCATTTTAATTTTAATAGGATTCTAAAAGTTGAAAATTACATATCAAATAAACTTTTAGATTTTTTCTTTTCGGTTATCTTGTTTTGTGTGATACCGGCACAGTTGCTTTTTTCGTTTACAATATCAGCCAGATACCAGTTTCCGGTATTTGTTGTTGCCCAGCAAAATTTACTTACCTGATAGGCTACAATTGTTTCTGGATTAATATCAATTATATCTACTTTTTTTCCGGACTTAAACAAGGCAATTGTATATTTTTTTAATTGCGAATTGGTTAAGTAATAAGCATCAGATTGGCGAATTTTTGCAATTTCGTCAGTCGATAAGCTGCATGCCAGACTAGAAACTATTTTGGAGTTTTCGGTATTTATTAAAAACTTTAAAATATTGGCATTATAATCGGCATTGATTTCCTGAACCAAACCTGAAACATCAAGAATTTGAATGGTAACCAATTCCGGTTTAATAGGAAGACTGTCTATAAAAGCTACTTTTGTCTGGTTCTGATTGTACTTAGCTTTTGATTTGTAAATTTTGTTTAATTTTTTGTTGTAGGGTACAACTCCAATTTCCACTCTGATATTGTTTTCGAGTTTAGCCAGCGCTTTAGCTTCAAAAGTATTTTGGTTGTAAGATAATTTAGATTCGCCAATGCTTCCTAATTCTATCACTGACGTTGAAAATTTATAGTCTTCATTTTTAATTTTTGTTGTTTGACAAGCAGAACATATTAGTACAGCCAACACAACTATTTTTTTTATCATAACGTTGATTTTTAATTATATAGACTATGCTTTGTTTCAACGAAATAAAGCACAATTACTTATTTAATTTTATTAATATTTTTTTAACAAATCTAATGAAATTGATATAACTTCATGTTAAAAGAATATCTTTATTTTTAAGATATTACTTTCGTTTTGTGATTTGTAAAAATTTGATTTTCCTACTTTTTATTTTGTAAATAGTTTATGCCCTTGTTCGGTTTATTTTCTCTGACAAAGTTGTTTTTTATCGCATATTTACTTTTTGTCATAATTGAAAAGAAAGAGAGCTTTTTGTATAAACTTTTGGATAGCAGTTAGAAAATTTGAATAGCTTCTATAAATTAGATTTTTTAATTGTTCGCTGTCCGAAAAATTGTATTTTTGTTTTACATTGCAGGAAAAAAAATGTATTGAAGTCTATCAAATTGTTTTAAGCTTTGCGATGCATATTTCTTAATTTTTTTAGTTGTAATTATTATCTTTTAGCTATGAGTACATTTACCAAACCAAGCCATATTGGACGAAAAATTAGCAGGATTCGTGAACTTCGCAATATGAAACAAGATGCCCTGGCACTAGCTTTGGGAACCAATCAACAAGCTATATCTGCAATGGAAAATAGTGAAACTATAGACGAAGAAAAACTTATAGAGGTAGCGAAAGCTTTGGGAGTAAATGTAGAAGCGATTAAAAATTTCTCTGAAGAAGCAGTTTTGAATATTATTGGTAATACAGTCAATAATCATGATAATGCCTCTTCTTTTAATTATGGGTGCACTTTTAATCCTATAGATAAATTAGTTCAGGTTTTTGAAGAAAAAGAAAAACTTTATGAACGTTTGCTGGAAGCTGAAAAAGAAAAAAATAGTTATTTAGAAAAATTACTTAAAGACAAGTAATCTGTTATTGTAAGGATTTATATATAAACAAAAAAAGAGACTTTAGTCTCTTTTTTGTTTTTATGGAAGTTCTTTATTTTAAAGCTGAGTAAGCTCATAAGTTTTTGATGAGGAACACTTAGTGGAGCGGGATAAATCAAAAGCCACTCCGTAATTGAAGTGGCTTTTTTTGATTTTGGACAACCCGAAGGTTGTTTTAATTTTACTGCGGTATTAATATAAATCCATGATAATCTGTAAATGTTTGGTGTAATAATTAACCACCAACATATCTGATACATCACCGATATTACCTGTTTTGATTGTAGCTTTCCAAAATCATTTGCTCTAAGTCTTCAAAAGAACACTGCAAGCCTACTGATGTTATTGTAATTGGTGTACCATAGGTTTTTAAGTTTTGTTTTAATAACAATTTCTTCATTTGATTTGCCTTTTGTATATAATCTTCTGGATTACTTACTTTAATCAACAAAAACTGCGTTGACATAACTTTACTCAAACTAATTTCGGTAATGTCTGACCATTTTATCAAACCTATTGAACTAGAATTACTGTTATCTGTTATTCCCTTTTCATTTATAATTAATCCTGGTTTATTGTCAAACATTTTTTTTACTAACAATATAAATGCTAATCCAAAAAAGGGAAGCCCTATAAGTCCTATATTTTTAATTATTTTTTCATTAAAAAAGATAAATGAAATAAAGCGTTCGGGATATAGAATAAACGCAGAACTAATAATAATAAACCCAATTGATGCTAATAAAAGAAGAATTAACTTTCTTTTACTTAATTTAATTTCTTTTTGTTTCATATTTTTTATTTATAAGCGTGCCGATAACAACAATCACAATCTCAAAATTAAAAAGTCTGATAAAATTTTAATAAAGAAAATAAGCGTCTATCCTGCGGAGCAGGATAGACGCTTATTTGTTATAAATTGAATTTAAAATTTCTTTTTTATCAGCATATCTGCAATACGAAGTTGGATTTTAAGCTCATTTTTTTTTCGATTTAAGACATTAAAAATTACCCCAAAGCTGTTTTAATTTTACTGTGACAGTAATGTAAAATATTTGTAATCTGTGAGTTATATGTAAATTAATTAGCTGCCAACACATCTGATACATTACCGATACATTACCCATTTTATATTTGATGAATAAAATCTGTTACACTTTCAAAATTAATAGGATAGCCTTCTATCTCACCTAGATTTCCGATTTTATAAAAAATTGATTCGAGATTACCATCATCTATAACTTCTTTAACAAATTCTTTAATAGTTTCTTTTTTCAAATCTTTAATAATTATCATTGTGTCCGCCCAAAAAAAATTGCTTTTATTTAGTTCCAAAAGCATTTTTATGTTGTCCAAAGTAAAAATTGTAGCGAAAAATATTTCCTTATTTTCCAAAATTACATTAACGTCTAAATTGTCATTGTAATAATTCTTAACATGATACCTTGCAGGTATAACTATTTTAAATTTCATATTTAAAAAATTTTTAATATTCTATCAATTACAGCTTGTTGATTAGATTTCGCAGAATACGCCAAAATTTCTATTTGCTCACCAATTTTTCTAAAATAAACTCTTGCTCCACCAACACTTCTTGCTTCCGATATACTTCCCGAAATAATCTTAGTTCCTATACCTGGATTCATGTTACCATTAGAAAGCTGTTGTAGTAAAGCGTTTGCTTCTTTACTCAGCGTTTTATTTCCAGAAAAAGTTTCCTTTGCCAATTTTAATATTTTTGAATCCGTTTTTACAAGAGAAATTAATTTAATTGCTTCATTTGTCGCTTTAACTTCAGCACCTCCTAAAAAGAATGTTACAGCTTCTGGGAATTGAGCTATTTGTAAATTTTTGTTATTTTTCTGAAGCGTATTTCTTTGTCCACTTATCCATTCCCAGATTGTCTCTGGTTTTGATTTTTTTGCAGGAGGGTCTATCTCATTACTACTCTCATTACTACTTTCATTCCTACTTTCATTACTACTTTCATTACTACTTTCATTACTACTTTCATTACTACTTTCATTGCTGTAACCTCCATTATTGACCCATTGTGCAAATTTCTTATTATCTGCTCGCATTTCTGCAAGTTGTTTCTCATCATAAATGAAACCTTGAGATTCCATTCCGTCAGGGTCAACAAAATAGATTGGGTTATTATATGCATAGTTATATGGTGACCATCTACGAGATTTCTCAGCTAACGGGTCAATATTCATCCAACGGCCAAGTGCAGGGTCATAATTTCTCGCCCCATAATCATATAGATTTAGCTGATTTCCGCCAATATTCTCGTCTTGCATTTCTTTTCCATTGTACTTATACTTATTATCTACACCATTTATAGTACCATTAAATCCTTTTTGAGTCAATCCAAAGGCATAATAGTTATTTTCCTGAACAATTTCGGTATTGTTAACGGTGCCATCATTGTTTTTGTCCTGATAACTTAATCGGTTATTGCCTAGATGATCTTTGTATTGGTAAATATAGTTAAAAGTTCCGGCATTTAGGGTTACATAACCTTCCGGTTGCGAAAACTGTTTTAAAACGTTGTTTTGATAAATATAATTTCCGGCATAATCTGTGCTTTCGCCGGTACTTATGCTTTTACGTTGCTTAACACCTGTGGCATCATACCAATAATTGATCGTACCACCATTTATAGCTATTGAGGTTGGAAGATTTAAATAGTTGTAGCTAATGGCTGTAATGTTTTTATTGGCATCGGTTTTCATGTTGGCGTTTGCATCATAGGTATATTCTGTAAGCTGATCAACCTTGTTGCTAAATCCTTCAGTACTTCCTGATGTATCTTCTACTTTATCAAGTCTGTTTCCGGTATAGGTATAAGTTAAAATATCCATAGTGCCAAATAGTGTGGCTTTAATGTCTCTATGTCCCATTCGGGTTAAATTAGTGATATTCCCGTTTTTGTCGTAATTTAAAATTTCATTATATCTTCCCGGGTTTAGGACAGAACCATCTATGGCCTGTGTCAGTCTGTTTAAATCGTCATAACTATAAGTGTAGTTTTTTAAACTAGTATCTGTATAGGCTGTTCTTGAAAACGTTTGACTTATGTTACCATTAAACAAAGGTGTTCCTGATGCCGGAGTGTTGTAGTTGAGCTGAAAAGCAAATAAATCACTCCCCATTGCATTTACGTTGTTGATGTTTTTTAACCAGCCGCGTATATTATAAGTGTAATCTACAGTTTGCAAACGAGCCTGATTAATTGTCCCTCCAACTCCTTTAGATACCAATTGTCCTAAATTGTCATAGGTATTGTTGGCAATAAATTCCTGATCACGTGTGTTTATTTTTTGTTTTTGTGTCAACAATCTTCCTGCGTGGTCGTATGTATAGCTATCTGCTGTGACAATAGCTGCTGCACCATTTTTTTGGTGTGTTATAGTTGTTTCTACTACTTTGCCAGGAAAATCAAGGTTATTTTGTGTGCTGGTTGTAATGTCTAAAAAGTTATTTTTGTTATAGTTCGAAATCACTCTTCCTTTTGCATCATAATATATTATATTGGTAATCCATTTAGCAGGACTTGTTTCCAGTACACGAACTTTGCTTCCAGTTGCCAGTCCGTTTGCATAGGTAATAGGCGTAGTTCCATACGAAACTGCGTTTTCAGCTGTACTTCCGTCTAAATCAAAATTATAGTCATCATAATAATTGATGGTGAAAATGTTAATATCAGCATCCTTTGGAAAAGCTATATTGCTGTAATAAATAGTAGTGCCATTAATTGTATTAGCAGTTTTTTGTTTTGTTTCTGTAATAGCGGTGCCGCTTACAAAAGTTTGCATAGCAGATCTTTTTAATTGAACTGTATTGGTATAATCTCCAGTGTAAACAGGTCTTCCTAAAAAATCGTATTTAGTAAACAGCCATTTTTTTAACGCTCTGAGATTTCCATCCTGCGTTAAAATTGGCCTGTTACCTCTATCATATATGATGTATTCTACCTCTTTTCCAGGCAATTTTTTTTCGACTAATCGGTTGTATTGATCATATTTATATTGATAACATAAATTATCCAAGATCGAATTGTCAAGTGTTGTACCTGATGACGTGGTGTAGGATAATGGCAAATTTATAGAAAAATTACCACTAAATCCGGTAGAAGTTCGACCAGTAAGACTAGTTAGTTTTAATTTGCCTCCCACAATTGTTACATTATAATCTCCGTTAGAAATTGTTCCTATGGTCATATCTGGTAAACTACAAGGTGAAGTCGGTAAATCCTGCGGAGTTGAATTTAACATTGCCGCATTATAACTTCCGGCAAAGACTATCTTTAGAATATTGTTTGTAATACTTACATCTACAGAGCCTCCACCTGATTTTTGCGAAAATACATATTGATTAATAGATTTGGTAAAATTGGCATATCCTGTAGTTGTAGAACATGTAGTGTTATTAATTAATTTAGTTCGATTGACTAACGGAGGCAATACGTAAGTAAGGTTTCCGTAATCATCGTATACGTACTGTGTATCGTGTGCAATACCATTGTTAAAAGTTCTTTTAAGAATAATTTGCCCCTCTTTATCTTTAAATTCCTGAGTGGTTTTATTATTGCCGTCTGCAGTTTTCCAATTCTCATTTTTGGTTATGGTTTTGTACAATTGACCATTTTCATAGTTTGAATTCAAAAGCAAAGTAGGAACACTTTCTCCATCAGTATTTACTACAAAACCTACTTTGTAAAATCTAATAGAATCTGTAGCTATATTTACCTGATAATCTAATTTAATGGTTTGATTACCGGATAAAGACCAGTCGTTACCAGGTGCTGCCTGCTGTAGTACTCTGTTTAAAGGTGATGACTCTATCTTTTTTTCTGAAAAAGGATTCGGTTTTACGCTATTGATATCATTTGGAAAATTTGCTGCATAATAACTATTAGTATTTGCAAGAGCATTACTTCTGTAAGTAGCTATAGCTCCGGTATTTTCCATATACGGGAGGTATTCTTTGTTTTGTCTTCCTATAGAATCGTAAGAGATGTGAGTAACAATGTCTTTATATAATGGTGATGCTTTTATGGCAATATTTTGTTTTGGTCTGCCAAGCCCATCAAAATAAGTTATGTTTTCTATAACATCACGGTTACTGCCTATACCACTTACAGTTGTCATGGCTTTTTGGAATGTCCTGGTGAAAATGTAATTTTCATTACTGAAAGTTGGAGACGTATAAAGTTCAGAATTTATTGTAGCTAAAAAAACACTGCCCATAGGAATTATGGTAGTTGGTTTTATTGTAATGCTTTCTGTTGCAATAATGGTTTCAGGAGCAGTAACGGTATAATCTTTTATAATAATATTTGCGGTCGTTTGAGCAATTGATTTTGTTGTTATAAAAACCAATAATAAAGTGGTGATATGTTTTAAAATATTTTTCATCGCAGAATTAGTTTTTATAATTATATTGATTTTCAGAAAGTAGATTGCCTTGTGCATCTTTCACAAATTGTAATCGTCCGAAAAGATCATAAGTATAGTATATTGTCTTTCCTGTAGGATCTGTAATACTTGTAATACCTTTATTAGGATCATAAGTGTACGTCGTAATCATATCATTAGGAAATGTAACTCTTAAGTTGTTTAAAGCTGTTCGCAAGTTTTCCTCTGACGTGACATCAATATCTAAATTTGAGAGGTTTTGTAAATTAGAAGCATAGCTGTTAAAAAAAGCGTATGTAATTGTTTTTGCTTTTATTTCGGCTATTGGATATTCTTTATTATATCCCCATATTAAAACAGTTTTTTGGCCATCTGTCGTTTTGTAATATTCTAAAGGATTTCCTTTTTCATCGTAATAGGTAAAAGTTAATTTGCTTTCGAGTGCATAATTACCTTTAGAAGAAAAAATTTCTGAAGGCATTGTATTACCTGAGAAAGTTTTAAAATCTTTTCTTGCAGAATTAACCGTATTTCCATTTTTAGTAGTGCTGCTCGAAACCAGTTCTTGTAATCTATTTGCATTGTAGAGGTCAGTTATATAGCCATTACTACCATTAGATTGACCAGAATATGTTTTGCTTTCTACTATACTACTCCCTCCAGATTCACTGCGTGATATAGATGTAGGCAGATCGCTTATATTACTTGCAGTGTATTGATAATTTTCTGTGTTTATAAAGCTTTGTCCATTAAGGTATTCTGTGGTCGTCTTCTTTTTAAGTAAATAAGACTTTGATGTTAAATTATAAAATCGGTAAAAAAGCATATCAGAGGTGAAATTTTCACTAGAGCTATTATTAATATAGCACTTAACAGTACTGAATGCAGTTCCTTTGATAATTCTCGAATCTGAATTTTCTTCATATTCAAAATCTTCGCTTTTTAAAAGAGTATTGTTTGCATCATAAGTTCTTTCGTAGATTGGTTTACCGTATAAACTATTCTCTTCTGGAATTGAAGGATATTTGTCGAGAGATGCGAGGTTACTTGGTCTGTTAAAAGCATATTCTTTTTTTCCCTTAGCAACGTTATTTTCTAAATTTGTCACGGTTACGTAACCGTATATTGGTGAAGAGAAATTTGGTACTTGCGATGAAAGTATTGGTGCAGATGATAATATATTTAATGGTTTATAATCTATACCGGTTGGTGGAATGTACGATGGGTAAGCTTGTAAATAATGAGTATTATTATAATAACCTGTGCCTGCTGCCCATATTTCAGTTTGGCATTTATTATTGGTTATGGTGCCAACAAGAGTGATGTCTGCAGCAGAAGCTGCAGAAAATACGTAATCATTTGTCACATTTAATAATGTACCTTGGTCATAAGAATAACTATTTTCAATAAGGGTGTTAGAATTAATATCTTTAATAGAAACTTTTTCTAAGCGTAGACCTGCATTATAACCATATAGAAAAGAATGTGTTCCTCCAGTAGGATATTGAACCGTTTTTAACATGAAAGCCTTGGCATTTGTAGGATCTGAATTTCTATTGGCTGGTGATTGACAAGAAGGTAACAAGCGAACATTTCCAAGGGCACCATTATAGAAACCCCATTTGTCTCTGGCAAAAGAAAGTCTTCTAGGTAATGTTAATGTGTTTTCATCATTATAAGTAAAAACATAAGAAGGTAAAGTTTCATTATTAATATTTAATTCGGTTATAGAATTTAAGCGCAGTCGTTTGTGATCATTACTTGCAGTATAGGCTGGCAAATAAGAGGAAACTGTCATATTTGATAGAAAATAGGAATAGTTTAAGTTGTATTTTTTTAAAATTTTATTATGCCATTTATCAAAAATTTCAATCTTATCAAGGACTTTGGCATTATCGTAAGTTTCACTCGTAAATACATTATATTTATCTACATCTTCTCTGTTGGCAGTTCCATTAAACGAAATTTTTAACTTACTGGTATTAATTTCACTTAAAACAAACGTCTTTACAGAAGCCCTACTCAAATTAGATTGAAGTAATAGGCCATTTAAAAAAGCTTCTTTTGCACAAAGATCGTAATTGTTTTGTGCGCGAGAATAAACTTCATCTGTTGTATACTCATAGGAATAATTATGCTGATTGTAATTAAATGTAACTTCAGCTTTAGTTATAGGATTGTATATACGAGTAAGAAACCAACCTGTAACCTCTTCTTTTTTATACAAAAGGTCATCGGTATTATACGCATAATTAAAATTGGTTTCTTTTAAATTGTTTTGCCCAAAATAATATTCAATTCCATCAGGTGTGGTTAAGACCCATTCCTTAATTATTGTTCTGTCTACACTTTTATTAGGATATAATTTTTCTGTTCCTAAAACCTTTGTGATTTTTATATCTTTTCTGCGAGGAAAGAATACCGGTGCAGTATTATCTGAACCAACACCATTTTCAAATATAAATTTTCCTGAATATCCATTAAAATTAAAATAAAAAACATCTGGCTCTAAGTCATAAGGAGTTGAGCCACCACTATATTTATTAAAGCCTTTTACTTGAAAATAATCACATCCAAAAGATAGATCTGTTATACCTTTAGCATGTCTTAAAGTTCCAATGTCAACAGAACTTGCAGCACCGATTAAAGTACTTATGTTGCTAAAATCAGTTTTGCTTTTTTTGGGAGCACTTTCATCCATAATTCCGCGTACAACCCGGGTTATAGATCCTCCTGCAATCAGATTCCAGCCCAATCCATAAGATGAGGCAACTTCATCAACCTTTACACCGCCAGATCCATAATTAAAAGCTATAGGAAAACTTATTCCCGGTTCACTTACAGTATAAATAGGTACAGTCACATCGGGTCTTCCTCCTGAAATATTAATAGGTGCATCAGTATATTTTATCATACTAAATGCTGTTGGGGATGGAAGTGTAACTTGCGGTAATGAAGTTGATATTGTGGTCTGTGCATTACCAATTTGGAGACTAAATAAAAGAACTAAAATAGCCTTAGTTTTTAAGCAATTTTTTTTCAAGAAATAATTCATAAATAAATAGTGTTTTTTTTTGACATACGGTTTTGCTTTCATTTTGATTAGGTTGTTTTAAGAATAAATCTTATAGATTAACTGATAATCAGTAGGTTAAATTTTGTTAAAAAAAAGCAAAATGCGCGGTGCAATAGTAATAAAATATTTAATATTTTTTAGTTAAAATTAACAAATGTTTAAAGGTATATTCTGATATAGTTAATGGTTTTTTTTTTTTTTAGCTTGTTAAAGTTTTGATGCAAAGTGAACTAAAATTATAGACTAGATAATTTATCTTATTCTATTTTCCGAAACTCTTCAGTTGTCAGGTATTTATTTTACAGAAGTGAAAGAAGTTAAGGATGGTTTAGCTTAAAATTTTAAAGAATTATTAACAAATTATTTCTCATGACACTGCTTGTTATTTTCTCAATAAAAAAGATATATTTGTAGAAAATAATTTAGCTCTTAGTCTTGAAGAAAAATCTACTTAAAAAACTGCCGTCATTCAATTTACAGGAAATGTTAATTGTATTAGCTATCATCGGAATCTTGCTTTTAATTGCCTTGCCAAACCTGATGCCATTAATTACCAAGGCCAAAAGTGTTGAGGCACAAGTACAGCTGAAAGCTATTTATAATGCAGAGAAACAGTATTATTTTATGTATTCTAAATACAGTCCTAATTTTACTGAAATAGATTTTGAAGCCCCAAAGACTACCAAAGAAAATGGTAGTGCTAATTATGTATATGAAATTGTTCAGTCAACAAACAATGAGTTTAAAGTAAAAGCTACTGCAATTACCGACTTTAATGGTAATGGTGTTTTTAATGTTTGGGAAATCGATCAAAACGGGGTTCCAAAGCAAGTTATAAACGATTAAATGTGGTATTTTAAATTCATATTAATACTTGTCTTTGCATTAGTTTTATATCAGGATTTTAAAAATCGTCTGGTTTATTGGTTTTTATATCCAGTTATTGGAATTCTGGCTTTTATTATTCAGTTGCATAAATTACCATTGCAGATCGCAATAACTAATCTCGGTTTTAATTTATTATTTATTGGCTTAATTTTAGGAGGTAGTGTTCTATATCTTAAATTTAAAAACTTAGATTTTACTGACATGATAGGACTGGGAGATGTGTTGTTTTTTATTTTTATAGCAGCATCTTTTTCAATAGTTTCATTTCTTATTTTATTCGTATTTTCCCTTGTTTTTTCTTTAATTCTGCATTTGATATTGCATAATAAAAAACAAGAGGTAACAGTACCATTGGCAGGTTTTATGTCACTTTTTTTTGGTGCCGTATATGCAATTTCATTTTGTGTTAACGACACTTTTTTATACGCTTATTAAATGAGGGATTTTGATGTTTCAGTAGAGTTTCAACAGCTTATAAAATCAGAACAAGCTTATTACTACAGAATTATTCCTGTAGAAAAGAAACAGCAAACGGTAGTATTAAAAACAGATGCTACTGATATTGTTAGTCTTCAGAATGAACTAGGTGTGTTATTAAGTTTTCAGGTAGAACTGGAAGTAGATTCTACAGAAAATATAAACCGTTATTTAAGCACAAATTATCGAAAGACTTCAAGTGATGTTTCAGAGATTCATTACACTTCTGATTTTTTAGAGAAGATTGTATTAAATGCAAAAGAGATAGGAAGTAGTGATATTCATTTTGAACCCTATGAAAAAAATGCCAGAGTGCGTTTTCGTTTGGACGGAAAACTAAAAGAACAATTTCATATTTCGGTAGAGGAATATCCTGTTATAGTCAATAAAATTAAAATTCGGGCGCAACTCGATATATCCGAAAAAAGATTGCCACAAGATGGGCGTATTACTATGGTAACCGATTATCAGGATTTTGATGTTCGTGTTTCTGTTTTGCCCACTTTGCATGGCGAAAAAGTTGTACTTCGTATTTTAAGTAAAGATACCAGTCATATAGATATTAATTCTCTTGGTTTTACTGATAAGGAGTTAGCATCTTATCTCGAAAATATAAAACGTCCAAACGGAATAGTTCTTATTTCGGGGCCAACTGGATCAGGGAAAACAACAACATTATATGCTACTTTAAAAAAGCTAAATCAGCCAAATACAAATATTTTAACGGTAGAAGATCCTATCGAATATACATTGGAAGGAATTAATCAGGTTCAGTTAAAGGAAAATATAGGGCTCGATTTTGCGGCTACTTTAAGAACTTTTTTGAGACAGGATCCGGATATAATTATGGTAGGGGAGATACGTGATGTTAATACTGCAAACATGGCAATTCGTGCAGCTTTAACTGGGCATTTGGTTTTGTCTACAATTCATACAAATTCGGCCTGGGCTACTGTTTCAAGATTGGTTGATATGGGAATTCCTTCGTTCTTAATTGCAAGTACACTTAATATTAGTGTTGCACAACGATTGGTTCGTAAGTTGTGTAATTCATGTAAAACGGAAGAATCAATTTCGGCAGAAATTTTCCCGACTGGTTTTGAAATTCCGGGTGATTTAAAATTTCATTATACTGCAGTAGGATGTGAACACTGCTATCATACAGGTTATTCGGGTAGAAAAGCAATTTACGAAATTTTGCCTATTGGGTCTGAATTATCTAATTTGATTAAAAATAATCAGTTAGATATTAATGATTACCTGAATGAAAAAAATATTTTCACATTAAAACGCAATGCATTATTATTAATTAAAGAGGGAATTACTTCTGTTGATGAAGTTTTTTCGTTACTCTTGTAGTAAAAATACTAAAAGGTCTTACAATTCAAATATATTCATGAAAAATATAATTGCCCTAATTTTTATACTTCTTTTTCAAATTTCATTTGCTCAGGAAAATAGAATACAACAGCTTAAAAATCATATAGAATCAATTACCGCTGATGCACCGGGACTAAACGAAAAAATTAATGTAAATATTAAAGAAGCTTCACTATCCAGTTTTTTATTAGCAGTTTCACAAATACATAAATTAAATATTAGCGTTGCTCCTAATTTAAGTCAGACCAATATTGTAAATAACTTTTCGGATGTTACTGTTGGAGATCTGCTACTATTTTTATGTAAAGAGTATAATCTTACAATTGATTTTACGGGAAATATTTTAGCTATTAAATCATATGAAAAACCTATTGAAATTCAAAAAGTAAAAACTATAGATGTGACTTATGATTTGGCAAATAATTTGCTTTCTCTCAATTTGAAAGATGATAAATTATATGACGTTTTCAGAAAAATTATGGACGAAAGTGGTAAGAACTTAGTTTTTGCGCCAGGGTTAGAAAATCAGTTATTGACTGCCTATATAAAAAGTATGCCTTTTGATGCGGCACTTAATAAACTGGCTTTTGCTAATAATCTAAGTGTTACCAAGTCTAGAGATAACTTTTATATTTTTGATAAGGCTGAAGGGAATTATGTAACAGATGGACCAACAGATGCAAATGGAGCTATAAGGCAAAACAAACCACAGCGCCCTAGAAAATCAAATTTTTTCTTTACGATTGTAGATGCTGATAAAAAATTGTTGGATGTTGATTTTGAAAATACTCCAATTTCAAGTATTGTTTATGATATTGGTCATGAACTTGATGTCGATATGTTTATATCTAGTCCTCTAGAAAATGCAGGAAATGGAACAGTTAAAGCTAAAAATATAACATTTGACGAATTACTTGTAAAATTGTTTGAAATCAAAACTGATAATAGTTTTGTACAAAATAACAATTCTCAGCAATTTAATAATAACCCTTCGCAATCGGCTCCCTCGTCTTCTGGAGGTATTTATACGTTTAAGAAAAGCGGGTCAGTTTATTATTTCGGAACTAAAGATCAGTTAATTGTCAGAAATATAAAATCGATAGCCTTGATGCATAGGTCTATTGAGATTTTGAGCGATCCATCAAAAGAGGGCAGGAGTGCAGGAAGATTGAATAATACAAACAGTTATTCAAATTACAGTTCCTACGAGAACAACAATAATAGATCAAATTCAGGTACAAATTCAAACTACTCAAATCAAAATAGCAGTAATAATAGTAATTATGGATCGTCTTCTGGTACAAGTTCTAGTGGCCCGTCAGAATCTATTTTGAGCATAATTCCAGATGAAATAAAAAAAGATTTAGATATAAAAATTGATAAAGAACTTAATAGTTTTTTAGTAAACGGTCCAGATGCCAATATTGAACGTTTTGAATCTTTCGTAAAATATATTGATAAAGCTGTTCCGGTTATTTTGATCGAAGTAATGTTGTTAGAGGTTAACAGAAGCGCTACTGTCGAAACTGGTATTAAAGCAGGGATAGGAGATAAACCAGTAACAACCTCAGGTACCGTTTTTCCTAATGCTGATATTAATTTAGGAGCGACTACAATTAATAAAATTATTGATGGTTTTAGCGGATTTGGTTCTTTAAATATTGGACAAGTGGTACCTAACTTTTATATAAGTTTAAAAGCAATGGAGACCAATGGCAATCTAAAAGTACGTTCTTCTCCAAGATTATCTACTTTAAATGGTCATAAAGCTTATCTCTCAATAGGGGAAACCACATATTATGTTGTTACCAATCAAAATTATTATGGTTCGCAAATCCCTCAGGCTTCTGAAGTTAAAAATTATCAGCCTATCGATGCTGAGCTATCAGTAACCATAATGCCGTTGGTTTCGGGTAACGGTCAGATTACTATGGATATCAAAGTAATTCAATCAAGTTTTAACGGACAAAAAGTTGATAAAGATGCTCCTCCGGGTATTAATTCCAGAGAATTTACATCAATTATTAGGGTTAAAGATCAGGATTTAATTGTTTTGGGCGGGCTGGAAGAATCTGTAAAAAATGATTCAGGAACTGGTGTACCATTATTATCGAGAATTCCTGTTATCAAGTGGTTATTTAGTTCTCGAAAAAGAGAGGATTCAAAGAAAAAATTAAGCGTACTAATTAAACCAACTGTTATTTACTAATGGCATCATTATCCTTAAATAGCTTGTTACTTGGAAAGCGATATATTGGTGTAGAACACTTTTCTTTAAATAATGAAGATAAAGTAGCATTGCTTTTAGTAGAAAAGAAAAAGGAGGGACTAATAATTGCCCAAAAAGACAGAGTTAGTTATAATGGAAAAATAGCAGAAAAATGGGACGTGAAATTGCCTTTTTTTCTAATAATAAATTCTAATCAGGTTATTCAAAAAGAAGTTTTAGGAATTGAACCATCTGATGAAAAGCTATTATACAAATCTTTTCCTAATACAAATTGGGATGAGTTTTATTATGAGATCTGGAGATTAAAAACGAAATCTGTAATTGCGATTGCGAGAAAGTCTTATGTAAATAAATTATTAGAGAATTATGCCAATCAAAAAATAATAATTGCCGGAATAAGTCTTGGTGTTTGTTGCGTTGCTGATATCATGGGTTATACAGAAGAAGATAATCTTTATACGAATCAGCAATGTATATCAAAAGAGGGAAATCAAATAATTTCATTAAATTCTCTTGAATCTACTGTGACTTATACTATAAATGATCTACAAATTGAAAATCGTCAATTGTTGCCTTTTTCCGGGATTTTACGTCTGTTACTAAATAATTCATTAAATACGGGTTCAGTACTATCCTATAGCGAAGAATTATATGATAGTTACAATCAAAAAACATTTTTTAATAAAGCGATTAAAATAGTGATCGGGATAATACTTGGAATATTACTTCTTAATTTTATTTTTTTTACACACTATTATAAATTAGCTCAGGAATCATCAGAAATTTTATTGGTTAATAAATCTTCAATTGAAGATGTTAGTAAAATAAAACAAAGAATTATAGTTAAGGAAGAGAAAGTTAAAAATATAAATGGACGAATGACTTCTAGGAGTTCTTTAATTATAAATGAAATTGCTAATAAGGTTCCATCTTCTATTTTATTAACAGAATTAACTTTTAATCCTTTAGAAAAGAAAGTTAAAAATGATGAACCAATCGTGACAACGGATAAAATTATAGCAATTTCCGGAACTACAGTTACTAATCAAGATTTTACAAAATGGGTTGAGGATGTTGAAAAACTAAATTGGGTTGATAAAGTGTTGATTACACATTTTGGAAAGAATGAAAATAATGAAACAACATTCTCTATTAATTTAACACTGAAGTAATATGAAACTGGATAAAAGAAATAAACTTCTGGTGTTAGGTTTTTTTGTATTACTGTACGTTTGCTACTCTTTTGCGATTGCCAATACAATATCTTATTATAGTGAATATAAAAACAAACAAGAAGAGATAGCTGCAGATAGTGATATGCCAAAATTGGTTGCACAATTAGTTCAAAAAGAAAAGCAATTAGATCAGATACTATCAAATAATGATGTAAAAACATCAGAATCTTTCCAAAATGATTTATTAAAACAACTAACATCTTATAGTGAAAGTTACCATTTAAAAATTATTGATTTTAAAGAACCTCATATTATTTCACAAAAGGGATTTGTAACAACAAGTTATGTTTTTTCGCTTGAAGGATCATTTAATGGCTGTTTGGCTGTTCTCAATAAGGTTGAAAATAATCCAATGTTGGGAAGTATAAAACATCTGGATTTTGTTAAGAAGCACAATTATAAAACGAATATAGACCAGCTTTTTGTGGAAGTTATATTGCAAAAGAATAAAGGTATTTAAGTGAAGATTGTTAAAAAAAAATGCTTAAAGTTTAATGATTATTGAAAAACTGGCTTTGAGCCGGTTTTTTTTATAGCTTTTTTAGATGAATAAAATACTGAATGAGGAAACCCGTAAAGCTTTTTCTTTTGATATGTTTATATTCGCAACAATGTTTTTGGTTTATAAAACTTATTATAAGGGAAGGTTTTATAAATAGGGGACTACAAGAAATAGATTAAAATACCTGAAAAAAGGTGTAATGAAAAAGACGACTAAATGAACTTGTATGTTGGAAAAGCTTGTTTCTAAAGCTTTGGATTTAATTATGTTTTAAATTTTTAAAATAGATAAGAATATGAAGAAAATCGTTTTATTGTTAATGGTTTCTATGGTGCATCGAAATTTTGCTCAAACCTTGCCTGTGGGGCAATTTAAAATTAATAATGACGGCATTTATAATACGAGTTTAAGTAGCGGTGGTGTTTCAGGAATAGATATGGGATTTGATGGGGCAACTGGCTTTGTGAAATTTGGGGCACATACAGGAAATGGTTACCGAAACGATATACTTTATATGAGAGGCAGCGATGGCAATGTGGGCATAGGAACATCAAGCCCCCTACAAAAATTGGATGTAAATGGTCATGCTATAATTAAGGGAGCTATAATTAGTGCTATGGGAGGCGATGAAGGAGGGCAAATTCAAATTAAAAATGATAGTAAGACTTCGAACGGTATTGCGAATTCCTGGGTGGTTTATAACATGACCGGAGGGTATGGTAATAGTTTACAATTTTGGGCCTATGATAATCTTGGTTGCGGGGCTGGAGGACTGTGTAGCAATCGTTTTACAATAATGGATAATGGAAATGTGGGTATCGGAGTTAATAATCCGAACAATAAATTAGATGTAAATGGTACAATCCATTCTAAAGAAGTAAAAGTTGATACGCAATTTTGGTCGGATTTTGTATTTAAAAAAGAGTATGAATTGCCAACGCTTTCAGAAGTAGAAAAACATATTAAGGAAAAAGGACATTTAAGGGATATTCCAAGTGAAGAGGAAGTGATGAAAAACGGAATTAATCTGGGAGAAATGGATGCTAAACTTTTACAGAAAATTGAAGAGCTGACTTTATACCTGATTGAAATGAAAAAAGATATAAACTCTTTAAAAGAAGAAAACCAAGAATTGAAGTCAAAACTTTCTAATAATTAAAATCGAATATCTTAGCCATTTATGAAAGAAAAGTACCTGCATCTTTTAGTATTATTATTTATTTTAAATTGCAATGCTCAGAATTATGACAATATAGTTAATTATTCGATTAGTGGAACTCCTGTTAATGGCGTTAAAATTAAAACTAATCTACCCTTTGTAGCAGCAAGTCAAATGCCTACGATTACCATATCTGGTTTTAACTATGGAACTCTGGAACCAATTAGTTTAACAATTGTTTATTACATCTATTTTATAGGAAATGAATCAGATCCTTCCGGATATTATTTTCATGGCCCAAAAATATCTTCATCAGGTAGTTATACACCATCAGTTTATTTGTCAAATGAAAATGGAAAAGTGGTAATTTTTATAAATGATAAATCTTATTATCAAAGATTCACTGTTAGTGCATATGCACAAGGAATGTCTGAAACCAGCAGTTGGTTTCAAGGATGGAGTGCTGTAGATGAGCCATTGACCGGTACCAAAACTGTTGAGATTCCGTATCAGAACAGATTTAAAGGAAATGTTTATTTGTCAGGAGGAGGTATCTGGAATTCGAGTGGAAACGTAGGAATAGGAACTGAAAATCCAGATGCTAAATTGGCTATAAATGGAACAATTCACTCAAAAGAGGTAAAGGTAGATTTAAATGTCCCTGCACCAGATTATGTCTTCGCAAATGATTATAAGTTAAAAACACTTGAAGAAGTTGAAAGCTATGTAAAAGAAAATAGTCATTTACCAGACATTCCCTCAGCAAAAGAGTTTGAAAAAAATGGAGTTCATTTAACAGAAATGAATATGGCTCTCTTAAAGAAAGTAGAAGAATTAACCTTATATTCTATAGAACAAAATAAGCGTTTGACTAAAATTGAAAAAGAGAATAAGGATTTAATTAAGATTATAAAATCATTTAAATAAATATCAAATGAGAATGAAAATAGTACAACTTGCAATAGTAACGTTTTTTTGGACTATCTCATACGGCCAGCAACCGTTTGATCCTTTAAAAGCGATTCCTTCGTCGCCAACAGCTGCGTCATTAGGTGTTTACGGGAATAATCCTGTTAATTACTACAATGGAACGATTGGTTTGACAATACCGTTATATGAAATAAAGGCAGCGAATCAAACTTTACCCATTAGACTGGATTATTTTTCTTCTGGTATAAAAGTTGCTGATAATGCAGGATGGGTTGGGTTAGGTTGGTCTTTGTCTGCAGGAGGGGTAATAACAAAAGTCGTTAAAGGAGGTGATGATTTATTTGGTTCGGGGTCTAGTAAGATTGGATATTATGATGCAGATCCGTTGCCAAATAAACAGGATGTTTTATCAGGTAATTGGACAAACCTAAGTTCGCATGATCAAGAATATTTGTATAATTTTGATCAGGGATGGGTTGATACGGAACCTGACACATTTAATTATAATTTTGGAGCCTACTCTGGAAGATTTGTATTGGGAAAACTTAGTAATGGCTCGCAGGTTTATGTGGATCAAAAAAACAATCTAAGAATGCAGTATCTTCAGCTAACCGATAATTGGGTGATCACGGATGGTATGGGAGTTAGATATTATTTTAATACGAGAGAGAGAGGTATAGATTATTATAGAAGTTTGACAAATGGTGATATTCCTAATGATTCTCAGATAGGTACTTTTGATAATTATACTCTTAGTGATAATCCACTAATAACAACTTCTTGGTATTTGGATTCAATTGTAATGACAAATGGTGAGACGGTCAGTTTTATTTATCAGACACAGCCACAAATACAAAGTGTAAGTCTTATTGGAAAATCAGAAACTGAATACAATATGGTAACTAGGTCAAACGGTACATATGCTCCTAATGATTCAAGATATTTACCACCAACATTTTCCGGGATCTATCATGAGAATATGGCATCAAAGCAAGTTACTTTGGATGTTTATCTCAAACAAATCAATTTTTCTGGAGGAACAATCCTTTTTAATACAAGTGACAGAGATGATATTGAATACTTGGGAACTCTAAAGCCGCAGAAATTATCTGAAATTGTTATTAAGGATTTAGATAATAGATTGGTAAAGAAATATAATTTTAATTATAGTTATTTTTTATCTAAAACCTCTGCAAGTTTAAGCAACGATTTTACAAATAAAAGAAGACTCAAATTAGATGCTGTAGTAGAAGTAGGAAGTAATGGACAACTTAAACCGCCTTATCTTTTTGATTATTACAACAGCGATGATCTTCCTTATAAGTACACAAAAGCAATAGATCATTGGGGCTATTATAATGGTAAAACAGCTAATACTTCGATATTACCAGGTAAAATAATGCCATCAGAGAATAAGTTTTGGAAAGGAGCAGATCGAGGTGCAAATCAGGTGAGTATTGATATGATTAAAGGAATGCTTTCGTCAATAACGTACCCAACTAAAGGATTCTCTAAATTCAATTACGAGTTAAATGAATATAGTAATTTGAAAAAAGATGACAACTTTATTTTACAGCTAAAATCAGCTTCGGCTAATTCCATGATAGGAAAGTACTCTGAAGTATTTGATATTGCCGTTGCAGACACTACAGTAGTAACGTTGAAAGGTACTTTTAAGAAGTCTGGAGATTTAGTATATATTGGGGATTATGCTCATCTATATAAAGATGGAAACCTTGTGTATCAGTTTTTAGAAACTGCAACACAACCTTCTGGTCAATATTCAAATACGCAGACTTTAGACTTTATAATTTTTCCAGGCCATTATTCAATGGATATTAGAAATATAGAAGGAATAACTTCTTCAATAACGGCAAGTTATACTATAAAATCTTTTGTCGTACAAAAAAAAGGGGCTGGTTTACGAATCCAGAAAATAACTAATTATGATAGCAATAACAGCATAACAGGAGTTAAGAAATTTTTGTATAATAATGCTAATGGTTCTACAACAGGTCGTCTTATTACACCTTTAAAATATGATTTTCCCGTGTCAGTAGTTCAAATCCGATTGCAAACTACTGGGCCAAGTAATCCAGTATGGCAGAATATTTATAACTATAATTATTCTGTTCGAATGTCAAATAGTATTTCTGTAGCAAGTCTTTCGCAAAATGGAGGGGCAATAGGTTATGACAAAGTAACTGAACTTGATGGTGAAAATGGCGAAAATGGAAAGACTGAATACTACTACAATAATTTCGAAGATATTTTGAATCCAATATCAGCACCGTATATTCCAGTGATTCATAATCCAATGAATGGTAAAATGAAAAAGATGATTTATTATAATTCTGTTGGTGATTCAATCAAGAAAGTAGAGTATCAATATGCATTAAAAGATACCCAGTACTTACAAGGATTAACAAAACTTTCAATAATTCCGGAGGCTCAAAATTCGGGTATTGATAATCATTTTGTTGACTCAAAAAAATTAAAATATTATAATATTCCATCATATTGGGTTGTTTCTTCAGGTGAAATAGAAACTCTTTTTAATAAAGGACAAAATGCTACAATTGCGAAAAAAAGCTTTTACTATGATAATTATACACATCTTAATCTTACAAAATCTGAATTAATATCAAGTAATGGAAAAAGAAAGGTAACTAAATATATTTACGCACAAGACTCTGAGGCAAGTGGCTTACCTTTTGTATCTGAAATGATAGCGAACAATATGATAGATATCCCATTAAAAAATCAGACTTTTAATGAAAGTACTAAATTGTCCGAGCAATTAATAATTTATGATAAAAGTTTGGCCACAAGCAATTTATTAGTTCAGAGGCATATGTATGCAAATAAAGGAGTAGATTATGTAGATATGAGCTTAGATAAAAAAATCACTTTCAATCAATACGATAATAGAGGGAATATTTTACAATATACTATTGAAAATGGAGCATCAGTTTCGATCATTTGGGGTTACAACAAAACCCAGCCCATTGCCAAGATAGAGAATGCTACAGCGGTGCAGAGTGCAGCAGCTTTGGGAGTATCGGATATAAGTATTTTAAATGAAGACAATCTTGGGGTAATTAATGCTCTTCGAACAAACGGGGCTTTGCCAAATACAATGATTACAACATACACTTATATCCCGCTTGTAGGGGTAAGCAGTATTACAGATCCAAAAGGAGATACCATTACCTATACTTATGATAGTTTCGGCAGACTTGAATTTGTAAAAGACAAAGACGGAAATATCCTTTCAGAGAACCAGTACAACTACAAACAATAAACCAGAAGCAGCATGAAAAAACTAATCAAAATCCTTTTGTCTTTATGTCCTGTATTGGCTATTGCCCAGACACCAACCCAAAACTATATCAATACCGTTACCTACAAAAAAGCAAGTTTGGTAAAAATAACGGCGCCTAGTATTTTGCAGGCCTCCCAAAACATCACTTACTTTGACGGACTGGGAAGACCTATTCAGCAAATTGCCGGTCAGCAGTCAAATTCGGGCAAGGATATCATCACCCATATCAAATACGATGGGTTTGGAAGACAAACCCAGGAATATCTTCCTTTTAAGGCAGAAACCTCTACTATGACATTTAATCCTGCAGCCGAGGCGAATGTTACCTCCTACTATGGCAGTCCTAATCCCGCTTTAAACGGAAATCCTGCCCTGGAGGCCACTAGCTATCCCTACAGCAAAAAAGAACTCGAAGCCTCGCCTCTTAACCGTGTCCTTAAGCAGGCAGCACCGGGAAAC
>NZ_JAGYWA010000013.1 GCF_018383905.1 Flavobacterium branchiicola | reverse complement strand
AAGCTCATTTGCAAAATCAAGTAAAATTGAAAACATGGAAAAAAATAAATCGGAACAAAAGCAATTCTGTTCCGATTTAATTAATTTTATATTATCAATTCAGTCAACCTTTTTCAGGATAACTCAATATAAATGGCCATTCTTTCTTTTGACCTTTTAAAACTTTCTTTTTAGCAAAACCAAATGGTTTAAGTTTAATTTAAATTAAAAGAAGCTCCTAAACTGAAAGTTGCCTGATTATTTAAATGGTAAAACGGATCATTGTTACTTCCGTATTTTGCAATTGGGAATCCAACTTCAGTAAATACACCAAATCCGTCTGTGAAGAAATAACGACCTCCAACATGACCTCCAAAATTGTGTAAACCTAAACTTAGACCTGGATAAATGTCTAATTGCTCTACTCCAATTACGCTTGATAAATTAGCATTAATTCTCGCTTTTGCATCAAAACGATCAGAGAAATCAGGAGTTTGATCATTGTAAGCTGATGAACTTCCGTGGTAAAAACCAGTAAAATTATCAACTCCCAATAAATAATTGGCAACAAAACCAAATGAGAAATTTTCTCCTAAACCAAAATCTACAGATCCTTGAATTCCAGAACCACCATCTTGTAAATTAGCACCAACATTAACTCTTACATCTCCTTTTCCTGTAAATGCTTTTTGAGCATTAACAAATCCGAATGATACTAAAAACAAAAGTGTAATAACCTTTTTCATAAACTTAAATATTAATTATTTTAAAATGCAAAATTAAATTTTTATGGATTAATTCCTACCTTTTTCGTCAGGATATAATTCATTTAACGGATCGCTTTGCCAGAATTCTTTGGTATCAATGTCCATAATCGTCAAAGGCCCTTTAAATGCAGCGCCTGTATCCACATTCCAGACACAAGCTTTTTGAACTGGAACTGTCTGTCCAATTCGGGTAACAGGAGTATGGCCGATATAAACTTCTTTATAAACAGTAAAACGCTTAGGATAGTATAAATCGTCAGGTGTTAAGTTTGGGTCTAAAGAAAGTGCGGTTTCCCAGAGTGTTCTGTCCCAGTAAAATAATTTCGGAAAGTATTCCCAGACTACACCATTTAAATTAGTGAATCCGGCATGAACAAATAAACGGTTTTCATCATCAAGATAATAATCCTTCAGCTGTTCTAAAAAAGCAATATGCGTTTTCTTCTTCTCTTCAGACATCTTCGAATAGCCCTCTACTGTAGCTTTTCCGCCATGTTTATACCACATTTCCTCATCAAGGTCATCATGACGGTTTTCAAGCCATTCTAAGGCCAGCTGATCGTGATTTCCTCTAATGCAAATGCAGTTCTGTTTGCTTTTTAAATCAATCAAATAGTCGATTACTTCTGCAGACTGACTCCAGCCATCCACGTAATCGCCTAGAAATATAAGAGTATCTTCTGTAGTGACTTCGGCTTTTTTTATCACTTGTTCCAGTGCAAGTAATCCGCCGTGAATGTCACCTATAACAAATGTTCGCATTATTTAATTTTTCGTGTAGAAAAGCAAAAATAGAAAGAATAATTGGTTTGATCTCATCGTTTTTGCAATCTTTAAAAATTGATATTATTTATAACTATTTGCGATGCTTTTTTATGGCTTTACTTTCTAAATTTGCATAATGTCAGATGTGCCAACATATCGCAAAATTATCCATATCGACATGGATGCTTTTTATGCTTCGGTCGAGCAGATGGATAATCCAATGTTACGCGGCAAACCTGTCGCAGTTGGAGGGTCAGAAAACAGAGGAGTAGTTTCGGCAGCAAGTTATGAAGCTAGAAAATTTGGCGTTCGCAGTGCAATAAGTGGCGTTTTGGCTAAAAAATATTGCCCCGAGATTATTTTCGTCAGACCAAGATTTGATCGTTATAGAGAGATTTCCTCAAAAATTCATAAAATCTTCCATGAATATACCGATTTAGTTGAACCGCTTTCTTTAGATGAAGCTTATCTGGATGTTACTCAAAACAAAAAAGGAAATCCGAGTGCCGGTTTATTGGCTCAGGAAATAAGGCAAAGAATCCTGAACGAAGTTGGTCTTACAGCTTCTGCCGGAATTTCGGTCAATAAATTTGTGGCTAAAATTGCGAGTGACATCAATAAACCAAATGGACAAAAGACAGTTAATCCGGATGAAATTCTGGAGTTTTTGGAAGAATTGCCCATTCGGAAGTTTTATGGCGTTGGAAAAGTAACTACAGAAAAAATGTATCAGTTAGGGATTTTTACAGGAACAGATTTAAAAAGTAAATCTTTGGAGTTTCTTGAAAAGCATTTTGGAAAATCGGGGGCTTTTTATTACAATGTCGTTCGTGGTATTCATAACAGTGAAGTAAAACCACATCGTATAACCAAATCGGTTGCTGCAGAACATACCTTTGATGTCAATTTATCTTCGGAAATCTTTATGCTCGAACAGCTGGATAGAATCGCTACATCTTTAGAAAAAAGATTAAAAAAACATGAAATATCGGGGAAAACCGTTACTTTGAAAATAAAATACAGCGATTTTACTCAACAGACCAGAAGTAAAACGCTGCCTTATTTTATATCAGATAAAAGTCTGATTATGGAAATTGTGGAAGAATTATTATATCAGGAAAAAATGAAAGATTCTGTTCGTTTACTTGGCATTTCGCTGAACAACTTAAATATTGAAGAGAGAAAAGCTGTAGTAGTACAACTTAAATTTGCATTTTGATACATTAATTTTTGCTTAAATTGAACGTTAGTATTTTTTTGTGAAGAATTTTCTTTCTATCTTTGAGAGAGTACCATTTAATATTATTCAGATGAAAGACAATAATTATAAAGAAACTTCTTGTCGCCATTCAGTACCTCTAATGTCCTGGGATTTTCATTATTTATATTTAAATGAATTAAAATCTACTTTTGCCGATTTGAAAAAAGTCAATGAAATTTCAGATCAGTTTTACTGGAATATGGAAGATCTGAAAATTGAAGAAAGAATTAAAAATGAAGTTGTTCTCATTACAGATTTGAGTTTAAAAATTATTTTTGCTTCAAACGGAATAAGAAGAATGACTGGCTATAAAGAAGATGAAGTTTTGGGGCATACGCCAAAAATATTTCAGGGACCAGCTACATCCAAAATTGTTTTAGAAGAGATTAAAGAAGCAATTCAGCTAAATATTCCTTTTAAAAAGACACTAGATAATTATAAAAAAAATGGAGAAACGTACAGATGCAGTGTAGATGCAGTCCCTGTTTACAATTTAAAAGGGAAAGTATCACATTTCATAGCATTCGAAAAAGAAGTTAAAAGTGCTTAAAAGAAATACAGTTTAAGAATTACAAAAAGTATATAAAAGCAAAAACCGCCCAAAAGGCGGTTTTCATTATTTAAAAAAAGCTTAGTATCTCAGTACCTTAGAATCTTAGTCACTAAAAAAAACTATAAATTTTCAAAAAAGTCATTTCCTTTATCATCAGTAATGATAAAAGCAGGGAAATCTTTAACAGTGATTTTACGAACAGCTTCCATTCCTAATTCTTCAAAATCAACAACTTCTACTTTTAAGATGTTGTCTTGCGCCAAAATAGCAGCAGGACCTCCAATAGAACCTAAATAGAATCCACCGTATTTGTTGCAGGCATCTGTAACCTGTTTAGTACGATTTCCTTTAGCAAGCATAACCATACTTCCGCCATGTTTCTGGAATTCGTCAACATAAACGTCCATACGCCCGGCAGTCGTAGGTCCAAAACTACCTGAAGCCATTCCTTCCGGAGTTTTTGCTGGTCCCGCATAATAAACGGGGTGATTTTTAAAGTATTCCGGCATTGGTTTTCCGGCGTCTAGTAATTCTTTAATTTTTGCGTGTGCAATATCGCGTGCAACAATCACAGTTCCGTTTAGTTTTAAACGCGTTTTGATTGGATATTTTGATAATGTAGCCAGAATATCTGACATTGGCTGATCTAAATCAATTTCAACCGGAGCTTCTAAATGCGGAGCCGTTTCTGGTAAAAATTGTTTTGGATTAACTTCTAATTGCTCAACGAAGATTCCGTCTTTTGTAATTTTTCCTTTAATATTTCTATCTGCAGAACAAGAAACTCCCAATCCAACCGGACAAGAAGCCGCGTGACGTGGCAAACGAATTACACGAACATCATGTGTGAAATATTTTCCTCCAAACTGAGCTCCGATTTCGCTTTCCTGACAAATTTTCTGAACACGTGCTTCCCATTCTAAATCACGAAATGCCTGACCGGCCATGTTTCCTGAAGTTGGCAAATGATCATAATAACCCGCAGATGCTTTTTTAACAGCGCTTAAGTTCGCTTCTGCAGAAGTTCCACCAATTACTAAAGCCAAATGGTATGGAGGACAAGCAGAAGTTCCTAAATCTTTGATTTTTGCACGAACAAAAGCATCCATTGATTTATCGTTTAATAACGATTTTGTCTGTTGGTATAAGTAGGTTTTATTCGCAGACCCGCCACCTTTTGCCATAAACAAGAATTCGTAAGAAGCTCCTTTTTTAGCATAGATATCAATTTGAGCCGGAAGATTAGAACCTGAATTCTTTTCTTCAAACATCGAAATTGGAACAATTTGAGAATAACGTAAATTACGTTTCTGGTACGTATTAAAAATCCCTCTGCTTAGCCATTCTGCATCATCGGCACCTGTAAAGATGTTTTCACCTTTTTTTGCCATTACAATTGCTGTTCCGGTATCCTGGCAGCTTGGTAATTGACCTTCGACAGCCACAGAAGCATTTTGTAATAAATTGTAAGCTACAAAACGATCATTGTCAGTTGCTTCCGGATCATCAAGAATGTTTCTTAGTTTTTGCAAATGCGTTGTTCTTAGCATAAACGAAACATCAGTAAGCGCCTCTTCAGCTAATAACTCTAAACCTTTTGGATCAACAGTTAAAATTTCACGTTCACCGAATTGTTCTGTTTTTACAAAATCAGAAGTAATTTTGCGATATTGCGTATCATCCTTCAAAATTGGATAAGGATCTTGGTATATAAAATCAATCATTGCTTTGTTTTTTTACAAAGTTAGAAATTATTTACCTAAGAAAGAATTTGAATTAGCCTTGTTTTGTGGACTTTATTTCTGTTTATAAAAGTCATCAAAAGAAACTTTCTTCTGATAATATACTTTTTCCTGCACAGAAAGAAGTTGATTTTTCCAGTGATTTCCGCTTAAGCGAAATTCAATCGAATCAGAATGCGTAACGGTTCCCATGTTGTCATCATCTTCTTCCGGTTCAAATGCAACTCTCTTGCAATAGAATGTTTCAGGATCATTTTTGGCAGTTGGGTTATCAAACTCAACCCAGCTTCCCCAGCCGCTGTCAGTCATTGAGTCCCATTCGTAAACGAGTTGCAGGTTTTTGTTTTTCAGATGGTATAAATAATGGCTTTGATTATATCCGCATGCCGGATAGCCAAAACTTACCTGAATAAAAGAAGATGTATTGGTCGATTCTGAACTTAAACCGTATGTAGCACTCCACTCTGATCCTTTTTCGTAGCCATTGATTGTTACTTTTGAAGATGCTGTTTTAGTTTTATTTTCATAAAAATCTAGCTGATATCTTGATATTACAATACTGTCCTTATCTACTTTTTGATCAACTAGATTTGCTAAAATATAGTTGGTAGAGGATGTTTCTCCCTCAGCATAAAAATGTATGGTATCCGATGAAATAAAAGGATCTGCAACGTTGGCAACTTTGTGCTTTTCTGAAACAGTTTTTTTTGCTGCTGACTCAGCAGGTTTCGGTTTTTGGCAACCAATCAAAAGAAGTAAAAAGAATAAAGTGTGGATTTTCATGTGTTTATTTTAGTGCCTCAAAAATATATTTTTCTTCGTATTGAATGCTGAATTTATTAAGAAAATTTAGATATTCATCATTAAAACTTTGTTTTTTGTGATGTTGTTCCTGATTTGCAATATATTTATAGACAGAATCAATTTGAGATTTACTATAGGAAAAGACTCCATAACCTTCCTGCCATTCAAATTTATCCTTTGTCAATTTATTTTCGTTGATATATCTAGAGGATTTTCCTTTTACCGCTTTCATTAAATCTGAAATCGAGATTGTTGGTTTAAGTGCCAAAAGACAATGAACATGATCTTCAACACCATTTACAATTATTGTTTTGCAACCCGTTTTATTGATTAAATTTCCAATTATGCCGAATATTTCTGCTTTACATTCGTTGATAATCAATGCTTCTCTGTACTTAACTGCAAAAACGGTTTGTATATAAACCTGATGAAATGTGTTTGGCATTTTATATTATTTATTGATAAATATTTTTTATAAAAATACGAATTATCTTATAAATATTTTGCATTATTCCATAATTGTAACTGGACTGAAGTCCAGCCCTACAATATTGATTGTTCCTCTGGAACATTTTTTTGGATTGCCTTTTGGGTTACTATTAAAAAACAGGACTGAAGTCCAGCCCTATAATATTGCTTGTTCCTGTGGAACATTTTTTTGAATTGCGATCTAGATTACCAATAAAAAACAGGACTGAAGTCCAACCATACAATACCAATTGTTCCTCAGGAACAGAAATTGAGCCAACGGCTCAAATCATATTGTAGGGCTGGACTTCAGTCCAGTCTATGTTAAAAAAACCAGGTCGCCACAAAAATCGCGGTAATCACACAAATCAAATCAACCAGAAGCATGGTTCCTAAAGCATAACGAGTGTTTTTAATATTTACAGAACCAAAGTACACCGCAATAACATAAAAAGTACTTTCGGCACTACACTGAAAAATACTGCTCAATCTTGCTGTTAGAGAATCTGCGCCAAAAGTATTCATAGAATCAATAAGGAATCCTCTTGATCCTGCGGAGCTAAAAGGACGAAGCATGGCAACAGGAAGCGCATTAGTAATTTCTTTACTAACGCCCAGATTTGAAAACACAAATCCAATTCCGTCACTAATAATTTCAAATAAACCACTGTTTCTGAATAGCGAAATAGCAACTAACATCCCAAGAACGTAAGGAAAAATGGTGACACCTGTTTTAACACCATTATTTGCTCCAACCACAAAAGCGTCAAAAACCGTTGTGTTAGCTTCAATAAATTTCTTTTCATGCATGAAAGAGAAAATCAAGGTAAAGACAATAATAGCAAGTAGAATTAATCCTGAAAGATTAGAAGTGAAATAATTTTTTCCAATTAAATCCAAGTGATTCACGTACATTAATAAACCAACAATTGCCGCAATTAGAACCATTAAACCAATAACAAGTGAAGCACTTTTAAAGTTGATTTTTTGTCTGATTCCAACTAAAAGAAAAGCTGCAATTGTTCCAATAAATGATGTAATGATACAAGGCAACATTACATCGGCCGGGTTGCTTGCATTTGCGGCAGCACGGTATCCAATGATAGAAGTTGCAATTAAAGTTAAACCAGAAGCATGCAGACACATAAACATAATTTGTGCATCACTGGCTTTATCTTTTTCGGGGTTTATTTCCTGTAAACTTTCCATGGCTTTAAGTCCAAAAGGAGTTGCAGCCGAATCCAATCCAAGGAAATTGGCAGCAAAGTTTAAAGTCATGTAAGAAATCGAAGGGTGGTTTTTAGGAATACTCGGGAATACTTTTACAAATACCGGACTTAATCCTTTCGCTAATTTTCCCGAAGCTCCAGAAATGATTAAAAGCTCCATTAATCCGCAGAAAAAAGCCAGATAAGCAATAAGAGGCAGGATTAAATCGACCAAAGTGCTTTTACAAGTAGGTAATAAACCATCCGATTTTTGAAGACCGCTGTAAATTTTTACCGTTTTGTTTTTGTAAACATAAGTCGTGTCGGCATTTAGCGTATCACGATTGACGATCATGGTTTGATCTTTAGCTTTTGAAATGCTGTCTTTGATGAAAGCAGGAAGTTCATGAATGTATTTTTCAGAAACTAAGATTGGGTCGTCTTTCTTTCCATTCAAAACAGAATCAATAGTATAAGTATTGGCTGTAAATAAACTCACTACAATAAAGACAATTGAAGAAATAAAAATCGCTAACCAAAATCTGCTTAATACCATAATTGTAATTTTTTGTAAATGTAATTATTTAGCCATAATAAGCACAAAGATTTTGATGCTGAAACCGGAAGTATTTCTCTAAAACAACAATTTTTTAGATGAAATTAAATTTATTCGATAACAATTTTTGTTTCCAGATAATTTTCAAAAGATTTGATTTCCTGAAAAATGAGTTGTTTTTTATTTTTTTCAGGTTCGTTAAAAAAATGCGCTTCTATTTTAGCATGATCTTTTTTTATGGTTCTTTTCCAGACTCCAATGACTTTTCCATTTTCCATGATTACAGGTTTAAAAATACCATTGTTTGTAAAAGCCTTTGATTGATGTTCTGATAAAATGGCCACTTCGCGAGTTTTATAAGAAATTAGAATCTCATCAAATGCCGGAAGAAAATGTACGCTTTCGCAGAAGTTGTCTGCGTCAGAATACTCTTTTTTAAACCAATATTGCTGATTATCAATAGTAATATTATTTAGTTGCAACTCAATTGCATTAATGGCAATTTTGCAAATAGTAGGCGGAAAACCAGACCACCACGAAAAATCAAGTAACGTTGCAGGACCATGACTTTCAAAATATCGCAGGGCTAATTTTGACAGCGCTTCTTCTTTAGATAATTTAGTTATTGGTTTCAAAACACGTTCTTCAAGAAGAGCATAAGTAATTTGCTTACCTTTCATTCTTCCATTGCAGACCAAACCATCAAGTTCTGCATTCATCATGATTGCTGCACTCAAAAAATCATCACTTGAAGTTTTTTTGATATTGAGCTCCAACATGATTTCTTCGCGGGTTAAATGGTTGTTTCCAGCTAGTAATTTTTGGATTGCATTATTTGCCTGATCCAGTTTTTTGGCATCGTAGCCATATTTTTTACTCGCAGAATTTGTAAAACGCTTTACCTGCGGAGCAGAAAGATCTAGCATCCAGTAAATATCATCAGCAGAAACAAAATGCCAGGTTGGCCGAAGAATATGAGTTCGAATAATTTTTCCTGAATTTATGGCTTCTTCTATTTCTGCTTCAGTAGAAGTGCCACGGGAACCAATTGCCCATTTCGCCATCGCATAATCCTGCGCCTGCATTGCGCCCAAATGCTGTACAATTTCCTGTGGCGAATTTGAGCTCGTCTTATAAAGTTTTTGAGAAACCAGCCGATGATGTGAAATTTCCTGATGTGTCATTTTAAACCATATAAGTGATATAAGTTCATTTAAACTTTGCGTTTCAATCTTAGTACCTCTGAACCTTTGCTACTTTGTACCTCAAAAAATCTATACATGAATAATTTCATCATCTATGAGTAAATCTTCCCGGCGTAGGCGTAAAAAAACCTGTGCTACTGCAATAGTATCTTTTTCACAATACGTTATAATTCTGTCAATGTTTTTTTCGACATAATAAACATGTCCTACCTGACTTCCGTCAATATCGCCTTTTGGCGATGGAACCCCGAGAATTTTGGTTAACAATTTTAAAGAGGTGAAATGTTTATAATCACCAAACTTCCATAATTCTAAAGTATCTAAATGTGCAATTTCCCAAGGTTTCTTCCCAAACAAGTTCAGTTTATCAGGAATAGCAATTTGATTGATAATCATTCGGCGTGCAATAAACGGAATATCAAATTCTTTAGCGTTGTGTCCGCATAAAAGGTGTTGTGGCTGATTGAAGTGATTATTCAGAAGATTATTAAAGTCTTTTAGAATCTTTTTTTCCTCACCAAAAAACGAAGTCACTCTGAAATTTCGAACATCTCCCTTAATTGTAAAATAGCCAACAGAAATACAGATTATTTTTCCGAATTCAGCCCAAATTCCGGCACGCTCATAAAATTCTTCGGGAGTAAAATCGTCTTTTCGTTGATATTGCGTTTTTAAATCCCAAAGCGATTGCATCTCGGCATCAAGCAAATTAAAGTTTTCCTCTTCGGGAACAGTTTCTATATCAAGAAATAAAATGTTATTGAGGTTTATTTTTTCAATCATAGTATGGTAGTGGTTTTGCCACGAATTTCACGAATTCCACTAATTCTTTGCGTGGATAAATATACACAAATTGGTAATAAACTAAAACAAGAATATGACAAAAAGAAAGTTTTTTCTTAGTTTTATTCGAATAAAAATTCGTGCAAATTGGTGAAATTCGTGGCGAAAACTAAAATAGACTTTGTTGAAGAGAAGGGCTTTCATGTTCCAAAAGCCATTTTTTACGGGATAATCCACCGGCATATCCGGTTAGTGAGCCATTTGTGCCAATAACCCGGTGACAAGGAACTACAATCCAAAGCGGATTTTTACCATTTGCCGATGCTACGGCGCGAATTGCTTTTACATCTCCTAGTTTTTTGGTCTGATCCATATAGCTTACCGTTTTTCCGTATGGAATTTCCAGTAATGATTTCCATACTTTCTGTTGAAATTCAGTTCCTTTTGGGTTTAATTTTAGATCAAAGTCGGTTCTTTTTCCTTCAAAGTATTCAGTTAGTTGTAAAACGGCTTCTTTTAAAACATCGGGAATGGTTTTAGAAACTTCATTTGTACCAACGTCTGAAACAGAAATTACTGCAATACCATTTTCATCTCCAATAATTTTGGTGATTCCTAATGGTGAGTTGATGAAGACTGTTTCCATATTTTGATTTTCAATTACAAAGATCGTAAATATTTTAAACCTGATTAGTTCATTCTGAGTTTAATGTAGATTTTACCAGCCGCCGCCTCCGCCACCACCACCTCCGCCACCAGAGCTCCCTCCACCGGAACTTCCGCTGCCTGAGCTGCTCGAAAACGTGTTGTAAGTAGAGCTAAAGTTTGTTATTAGCTTAATCGAAAATCCCGAAGAAGTGTTAGTCGTTTTGATCCAATTATTAGTATAGTTCAGTCTTTTTAAAATATCAATAAAATTTTTATTCCATTCCTCTTCAATTCCCAATGCAAAGGCATAAGGTAGATTTTCTTCATAAATGCGTATTGCAGTTGCATTTTCTTCGGGTTTGTAATCTAATAAATACTGTTTCAGTTTTTTAATTTGAGATTTTGTTTCAATTCCGAGTTCAGTGTAGGCACTTATCAAACTCAAATAGATACTAAATCCGGAAATGATTGTAAAGAGAACCAGTAAATTTAGGATCGAATAGCTTTTATCTACATTGATCGCAAAAAATGACCCAAAGCAAAAAACACCTGTAAAGACTAAAAGAAAGAGGCAAATTAAAATTCCGCCAACGTTAACTTTAATAATTGCTTTGAAAAGTGATTTTATAATTAATATGTTGAATATTAAAAACATAAATCCGGAAATAGCGGCCCAAAAAATGGTTCCTTTTGCAAGGTGGCAATATCCTAATAATGCAGAAATTGTAATTGCAAAACCAAGTAAAATTTGTTTATAATTACTCGAAAAATAGTTCTTTAAGTTATACTGGCTTTCGAGTGATTCCTGAAGGACATATTTAGCTTTATTGAAGATTGAGTAGGTTTTATTATCAATTACAAACGAATCATTTTCTTCAAATAAAGCTTCTAAAACTGTATTTTCTTCTTTAGTTAAATCTGTTGTTGCGTTTGTTTTTTTAAGAGTATATTGAAACTCATCTGCCCAGTTTTCTTTTCCATTGTCAGAAATTTGGATAGCTCCTTTCATAGAAAGATTAATTATCGCAATCAAAAGTGTTTGTGTCGAGACGTAACGTTCTTTTAAGTAATATAAAGATGCTGGAGAATATAGATTTTTTAAATCGATTTTGCTGTTTTCATCTTTTAACAATGGATCTTCACCATATCTTTTCCATGAAAAATAGTAAAATGCAAAACAAATCGAAACAAATGCGATTGCTAATAGTATTTTATCCGGAGCTAAAAATTCCTCCAATTTATAATGCGGCGAAAAAAATGGCTGATGAATAATTCCTTTAGGAAAACCTGCTGCAATGGTAAAACCTTCTTCTTTCTTTAGATTTTTGGAAGTAAAATAAACACAATTGCCAATTATTTTAGCGTCGCATTCATGCGCTTTCGATCCTAAAATCCCAGTGTAGCAATAGGTTTGAAAAGCTTTGGCTCCTTTTGGAAAAGTTATTTTTGCGGTTACATTTTCAATTTCAAACTGCCAATAGTTTCCGGTAACGTTCCAATAGATTTCATCAAATTCATCATAAGAATGTATTTGTGCTTCGACTTCATAAGTCAATTGGTAGGTGTAAGTCCCTTCTGAAAGCATATGATCTTTATCGCCAATATAGATCTTAAATGTTTCAGAATCTTCATCGATATGATATGGCTCTTTGTAGTGATCTTTGGTCACATTTAAAACAGTGTAAAAAGTGTTTTTAGAAACTTTTGATGAATTACTTATCAACGGAAGTTCTCTAAATATACCGTGATCTATTTGCTCGCCTTTTGCATAAACTTTTATAGTTTCGGTAACGATGATATTTCCATTCTCTTTTAAGAAAATATCAGTGTGAAATTGCTTTATTTTTTCAGGATTTTCATTTATATCAGAAGAATAAGCTTCGTCCTGAGCATAACTTTGTAGAAAAGAAAATAATAAAAGGCAAAAGGAAAATAGAAAGCGGAATTTTTTCATGTGGAAAAACAAATGTTTTTTGCTGAAGGAAAAATAGTGTTTTTTATTTTAAAATCTATGGGATTGTAAGTTTTAATAATCCTCCAATCCAAATTTATAATTTAAAATACTTTCAATTTTCTCGCTTGAAATGATTTTTTTAATGTTTGATTTTTCAGAACTGAATTTCGGTTTAGGCAAATTCTTTTCAATCGCTTTTTGGGTATAATACTCCTCTCTTGTTGGGTGAAAAGGTGCAACGGCGTTGAAAACTTCATTCCAAATGGACTGATTTATGATTTCTTCAATGATCAGAATACAATCGTTTTGGTGAATTAAATTAACGGGTGCATCCGGGTTTTCGATATTTTCTTTTCCGGTAAGGTGTTTAACAGGATGACGATCTTCTCCAATTAATCCTCCGAAACGTAAAATTGTAGTTTCAAAATTTTGATTTTCACGAAGATGATTTTCGGCCATAAATAATTGTTTACCGCTTTCTGTTTCTGGATTTGGAGACGTTTTTTCTGTAATAACAGTATTATCATCGCCATAAACCGATGTTGAACTTACAAACAGCACTTTCTTTACAGACGATTTTTCTATAAAAGGAATTAGATTTTGGATTTTTTTGACAAAAACTTTTTGGTCAGAATTAGGATCTACAGTTCGTAATTTGGGCGGAATATCTATAATTAAGATTTCACTTTCAGCTAAAAAAGCATTGATGTTTTCAGAAACACTATCACTTTCGACAGTTATTAAAAACGGATTTATTCGTGAATCTTTTAAAACAGAAAGTTTGTTTTCTGAGGTTGTTGATCCGTTAACTGAATTTCCTTTCTCAATTAGCTTTTTTGCCAAAGGTAATCCGAGCCAGCCACAGCCTAATATGCTTATTTGTTTCATTTTTTTATTTTATGTATTAATCTCGCAAAGTCGCTAAGACGCAACGTTTGTCATTTCGATTTTGCGAGATTAATTTTTTACAAAGTTAAAGTAAATCGAACTTTGTCTTTTCCTTTTGCGCCAATTCTATTGTAGAATTTAATGGCTCGTTCGTTAAATTCTGGTGTTTGCCATTGCAGATTAACGCAATTGTTCTGAGTTCCAATTTCTTTTAATTTTTCAATTAGTAATTCGCCAATTCCGTAATTGCGGGCTTTTTCTTCAAGAAACAAACAATCCATGTACATAAAAGAGGCAGCATCCCAGGTCGAAAAATCAAAAGTATATGAGGCATACCCAATAATGGTTTCTTTTGTGGCTACAACGAGACAGAACAATTTTGGATTTTCACAGAATAAAGCATTTTTTAAAGTTTCTTCTTTTCCTTCTGATGAATATTCGGCACGTTCAAATTCGGCATGTTTTTGACATAAAATGACCAATTTAGAAAGGTCGTTAATTTCACAGTTTCTTATTGAATATTCCATTGCAGGTTAATTTCGTTTTGTAAAAAATGAATAAAATGTTGAAAATAGTCCGGATAATTCTCATTTGCCCTTACGGCGATGAAGTGTTTTCTTTTCAAACCATTTTTTCCAACTTTGATGGCTTTAATCGGACTGGTTTTTAAATGGGGCAGAAGTGCCCATTTTGCCATCGACATGACACCCATATCAGCTTTAACCATTTCCAGAGAAGCTTCTGTTAATGGCATTGGTGTTATTTTTCTCGGAGAGATTTTTGCCGGAGCCAAAAGAAACTGATGTATGGTAACTGTTTCTAGTGGTAATGAATGAATAATCAAATGCTCATTGATGAAATCTTCAGCAACTACATACTTTTTATCAGTCCAGGCATGATTTTCAGAAACAACCATTACTACTTCATCCTGAAAAAGTTCGATGTATTTTATATTATTATCTTTAATCTGATCACTTATAATGGCAATGTCGATGGTGTTTTCCAGAATTTTTTGCAGCGGAATATGAGTCGCTTCGGCAACAATTTTTAATTCGACATTGGGGTAAAGGAGATGAAATTGCTTTAAAACAGACGGAAGCCAGTGATAACTGGAGAAACATTCAGTACTTATTCGGATTTCGCCATATTCACCAAAAACCATTTGTTTGATCTGAGCTTCAGTTTCTGCCAGTTTGCTTATAATTTCGTTGGCAAGATTATATATTTTTTCACCGGCTTTTGTGAGCACCAGTTTTTTGTTGGTTCTTAAAAAAATGGCCGTGCCTAATTGATATTCTGCTTCTTTGAGCTGATGGCTTAAAGCCGATTGGGTAAGGTGAAGTTTGTCGATTGCTTTGGTAATGCTTCCTTCTTCAACAATCGCTTTGATCAATTTTAAGTGGCGTATTTCCATTTCTTATCTAGATTAATACACAAAGTAACAAAATTTTACATTGGGTTTTGTATGAAAAAAAGTAATGCTGAACATGAATTCTTTTCGTTTTTATGAGAGTTATAATCATGATACTTTTGGAGAAACAAAACCTTAAAAACAAAATTAAAATGGAAGCACAAATTAAACATTATGAAAACAAGTTAGCTTTTGAAATGGATCCTTCAGATTTGTTTGATGCCTTAAATAATGGTGAAAAAGTGATTGCGCTTGATGCCAGAAAGGCTTTTGGCTTTGAAGCGGAACATATTCCGAATGCTATAAATATTCCGCATCGTGAAATGAATTTAGAAACCACGCAACATCTGGATCGTGATGTTTTGTATGTTACCTATTGCGATGGAATTGGTTGTAATGCATCAACTAAAGGCGCTTTGAATATGACAAAACTCGGATTTAAAGTAAAAGAATTAATAGGAGGAATTGAATGGTGGAAGTTTGATGGTTATGCAACCGAAGGAACAAAAGGAGAAAAGACAGGACTCAAAATTGAATGTGCCTGTTAAAAAAAAAGACAAACTTTGATCGAAAAGTTTGTCTTTGCTTATTTTTTATAATCGCTAAGATTCGATCAAGGCTTTCAAACCTTGAAGAATCGGATTTTCTTCACCCTGAGGTTTTTCCTGAACGGCACCGGGACGATTATCTTCCTGAATAATTTCGAGTTTTGTTTTCTGATTTTCTTCTGTTAGAATATAACTCATAATGAAATAATTCTCCGGCTTGTCTTCCAGTTCCGGTCTTGGAAAAAATAGAGAATATTTGATTTTTTGATTTGGAATGACTTCTAAAACGGTTCCCCATTGCTCAAAAACCTGTCCTTCCCATTCATTTCTAAATCGAATTTCATTTCCCACTTTCCAGTCGGTAATTAAATCGCTTCCGTATTGCCATTGTTTGACAATTTCTGGCTGAGTTAAAACATTCCAGACTTTTTCAGCCGGAGCATTCAGTATTATAACAGAAATATTTGTTGCCATACTTATTCAATTTTAACATTGTTTTTAGCTGCAATTTTTTTGAATAGATCTTCTTTATTTTCAGATTTCATTTTTTGGTAAATAGCCCCAAGAAGCTGTTCAGAATCTTTAGAATATTCTGAATTTTCATTACTGTAGATAATATGAGCCAGGAAAATATTATCCAGAGCCATTTCGTCATTATTTAGAAGGAAATAATTTTTTCCGGCACCAAAGTAGCCTTCAGCATTTTCCGGTTCAAATTTGATCAGTTTTTCGTAATATTCGATTGCGGTATTAAAATCAGACTTTAAAGAATAAACAACGCCAATATTCATCAAAGCAAGATTACCTTCGGGAAATACAGCAAGTGATTTTTTATAATATTTGATAGCATTATCATAATCATCCAATTGTCTGTAGCAAACCGCAATATCATCAAGTGCGAGTACAAAATTTGGGTCTTCATTTAAGGACAACAGCAAACTTTCTATAGCCTGCTTGTAGTTTTTGTTGCGCATGAAGTCTTTTGCAGAGGCGTAAAAATTTTGTGCTTTTGGATTTTTGGAATCAGCATAAAAAACAGCCGTTTTATCTTCTGGTTTGTCAGGAACTAGTTGTGGACATTTTTTTATGACCACTTCAGTCGCTCTTATAATCATGCTTTTAATGCCGTCAACCGTATTAATAGATTCTCTTACTTTAGGATCTTTTTCTGCAAGTATGGTTTCAGACATTGAATTTGTTAAGCAATCTCTAAAAATAGTTTCGGTAACCTTTGCACTTTTTTGCAAACAATCGCATGCTTTTATAGCTATTTTGTCTTCTATAGTCTGTGCTTTAATAGTCGAAAAACTTATTAATGTGACAAAAAGCAGGAAATTCTTTTTCATGGTTAAATTATTGAATGCGTTTTATTCTGTTTTTAGGGCTGGTTTTAAACTGTCTTTTACGATTGTCAGACTGTCTTTTACTGGTGCAGTTACGATTGGTGCAACAGGAGCGACATATCTTTTTATTTTTTGCTGAATTACAACAGCATCGTTTAAAACAAATGGAGTTGGCATCATCCAGTCACTTCTTGGTTTTACTTTAAGTAACGGATTCGTCATTAAATCAAATGAACTTTCTAGTAAATCCATATCAAAAATAGACGACTTATTGATGTAAAAGTCCATGACAAGAGGTTCATTCCCTACAACATAATAGCATAGAATTTTCATTCCGTCATGTTCCAGACGATTTGTTTTTGCGCCCGAAGCGGAAACACCATTTGCCTTAAAGTTGTAAAAAGTCATTTTTGGATTGGCGAAAATGTCGTAACGGTTTACTTTACGATTTGGCGTTATTTTGATTTTTAAATATCTGTTATTTCCAACAACACTGTCTTTTAAGAACGCAATAGTTGGTTTTGGAACATCAACAACCGGAGCGATCGCACTGTAAGTAAAGCCAGAATTGTATTTGCTGGCAATTGGAAGACTATTTAAACCTACCGCTTTCTGATTTTTTTCTCCTAAATATGATTTTGTCCAGTCGTCCAGATTAACATCATAAGTTGTCCAGACTGCCGAATTGGTATTGGCATTATAAACATACAATAAGCTATTTGATTTTGCTTTGCCATGCTCATAACCTGAATTATATCCGGCGTAGATAAAAAATGCAATTGAAATCGCAAAAAAGAACATTGTCCAGATTCCTTTTTTTATGAAAGATCCAAAAACAGGAAGTATTAAACCAAATAGTAAAACCGTTAATACTGCACTTCCGTAAAGAATTTTTAATCCTAAACCTACAGGAAACATGACAATAAAAGGAGCCACGATTGCCAAAGCCGGAATAGCGAACAATAAGTTTAAAACCATGCTATTGTGCTGCGTAAGCACATAGATTCCGAATAAAATAACTCCAAAATAAACCGGAATAATCAGGAAACCTGCACCAGTCAAATTATTCGCAATAAATGCATTGATAATGATCCAAAGTAGTAACGGAGCTACAAAATGGTTCATTGTTACTTTTGTTTCAGAAAAATGATGATAGAATGCAAAACAAATAGCGATACTTAAAGTAACAAATGCGCCAATATAAGCGTGACCGTTGTATGTGAAGCCGTTTAATAAATCTGAATATTGAGGGTAAATCTGCAAAACGATTTTCCATCCAAGAAAAGTAACTAAACCGGAAATAATTATAGCGCCCAAAAGAGGAACAAAGCCTTTAAATATGTCTCTAAAGTTGACCATATGTTTGGCTTTTCCGATAAAAATAAAGATAATTAATAATCCTAAAGCAATTAAGGTCATCGGCATAACCCATGAAAAAGGATAATTAATGAAGGAGAAAGGAACCGTAAAATACACTTCGTCTTCTGTTGAATTAGTTGCATTTAAATCAACATTCGAAAAATATTTTAATAAAGGCATCAAGTAAGTTCCCTGATGCGCTAGTGTCATTTTATTTAAATGCTGAACATCGTCTTGTTGGGTATGGTAATTAAAATGTCCATCAATAAAAGCAAAATTGAATCCCTGAATATTACCTTGCTCTCTAAAAACCGTTAAATCAGTATCGTTTGGAAGCATTTTATAAATACTGTACATCAACGAGTTTGAAACGGGATAAGATGTTTTAGCATTTGCAAATTCCTTTACAAGTGCCTGATTTCCTTTGTTGGTTTCCATTAGCATATAACTTGGGCCGTTAGAACCTCTGGCTTCAAAGTTAAGAACCAAACCGACATCTTTTGCCCAAGGATGTTTGTTGACGAATAAAGCAGCTCCGTTTAAACCTAACTCTTCTGCATCAGAAAATAGAATAATGATGTCATTTTTCTGAGGTTGTTTGGAGTATAAAAAAGCACGAATACCTTCTAGAATTGTAGCAACTCCGGAAGCATCGTCGCTTGCACCTTTGGAGAAAGAATGTGGCGCACTGTCGTAATGAGAAAGTAATAAAAGTGCCTTTGTATTGTTTGTACCCTTAATTCGGGCGAGAATATTTTTAGATTTTACTAATAGACCTTTATCATTAAGTGTAAATCCTTCCTGAACACTGGTTTCTAAACCAATTCTGTTTAACTCCAGTTTTAAATAATTAGCAACTAGTTCATGATTTATTGTACCTACATAATGGGGTTTTTGTGCAATAATTTCAACCTGATTTAAGGCTCGTTCGGTAGAGAATTCAGCAAGAGCTTCTTCTTCTCTCGAAACGTATTGTGGCATCATTGTGGCATATATAATGCCCAAAATTGCTAAAACACAAAGAAAGCCTAGAATTGAGGTGGGGTTTTTTTTCATGACAAACTGTACTATATTTCTTTTTTAACAAGCATAAAATAATCATTGTCCAAAGAGCGATATCCTTGGTCATACAGGAAATAGTAGGTATTGCCTGTTTTGGTCTGCAAGATATTGGTAAAGAAATCAAAATCAAAACCTTTATTAATCATTTTATCGCGTGTTGCTTTTGATTTTCCTTCAACATTTAATTCCGACAAAATACGGTAATTTTTTCGTAACTTATTGTTTACATTTCGCATGAAATTAGTGCTATCCTTGTTTATTTTATTGTTGTAGGCATTTCGGCAACTATCAGAACAAAATTTCTTGTCTTCTCTGCCGACAATTTTTTCAGAACATTCGAGGCATGTCTTCATTATTCTATCTTTTTTATTTCATATAAATCTGTCCTTCTGTCTTTTAATGTTTTTACACTTCCGTGTTCATGAAGTTCTTTTAATAAGTTTAAATCCACATCAACAATTAATGTCATTTCAGTATTTGGAGTAGCTTCGGCTTTAATTCCGTTACTTGGAAAAGCAAAATCAGACGGTGTAAATACAGAGGCCTGTGCATATTGAATATCCATATTGTTCACTTTTGGTAAATTGCCCACACAACCTGCTATGGCTACATAACATTCATTTTCGATGGCACGTGCCTGCGAACAGTGTTTTACTCGGGTATAACCATTTTGGGTATCAGTTAAGAATGGGACAAACAGAATATTCATACCTTCATCTGCCAGAAGTCTCGGAAGCTCCGGAAACTCAACATCGTAACAGATTAAAATTCCAATTTTACCACAATCAGTATCAAAGGTTTTAAATTGCGATCCGCCTTTCATTCCCCAGTGAACAACCTCGTTGGGAGTAATATGAATTTTGGTATACATTTCTGAAGTTCCGTCTCTTTTGCATAAAAAACCAACATTGTATAAATTACCGTTTTCCATATACGGCATACTTCCTGTGATTATATTGATATTGTATGAAATAGAGAATTCCTGAAAACGCTTTCTGATTGGTTCAGAATATCTGGCAAGTTCACGAATAGCTTCGGCTTCTGATAAATGATTAAAATCGGCCATTAACGGAGCGATGAAAAGTTCGGGAAACAATGCGAAATCACTTCCGTAGCCCGAAACGACATCGATAAAAAATTCGGCTTGCTCAAATAAAGCGTCAAGATTATTAAGCTGGCGCATCTGCCATTGAATTAATCCTAAACGAATAACACTTTTTTCAAGATTAATCAGTTTTGGATTTTCTTCATAATAAATATTGTTCCATTCTAATAAAACAGCAAATTCTTTAGATTCTTCGTCGCCTTCAAGATAATTTTTGATAATTCTGAGTACGTGAAAATCGTTGCTTAACTGAAAAGACAATACAGGATCGTATAATTCTTTGTCTTTTACCTTTTCAATATAAACTTTAGGAGTAAATTTTTTAGAAAACTGATTGTAATTCGGAATTCTCCCTGCAAATACAATAGCTTTTAAATTAAGCTGTTCGCAAAGTTCTTTTCGGGCATCATAAAGACGTCGGCCTAAACGCAAGCCACGATAGTTTGGGTGAATGAATACATCAATTCCGTATAAGATTTCACCATTTGGGTTATGAGTCGAGAAACTATAATCGCCAATAATTTGTTTGTAATTGTGTCTTTTGTCTACTAATTTCTCATCGACAATAAGCGATAATGCGGAGCCAACAACGGCACCATCAACTAATATTACTAATTGTCCTTCGGGAAATACCGAAAGAAGTTTTTTTATGTCTGCCGATCTCCAATACGAATCTGCCATTTCAGGATAAGATTCAACCATTGAATTTTTCAACTGCTTATAATCGACAAATTCTAAATTTCTTAATTCTACTTTTTTGATTTCTGCCTGCATATATTGTACGATTTATCTCAAATATAGGAAAAATAATTTCCATTTACAAACGCTTACAAATAATTACAACCGAAAGTAAATAGTTGTCAACCGAATAATTAGGGGAGAGTGACGCAATTTTGCCTTGTTGAATTTGATGAACGAATTCTTTATATGAACATTTAAATAGTATACGCCATGAACGCAATGAAAAACAAAGTACAATTAATCGGGAACGTTGGAAATGATCCGGAAATTAAAACATTAGAAAATGGAAAAAAGTTAGCGCATTTAACGATTGCAACAAATGACCATTACAAAAATGAAAAGGGCGAAAAAGTGCAGCAAACCGAATGGCATCGTGTAACGGCCTGGGGAAAAACAGCAGAAATTATTGAAAAGTATGTTGTAAAAGGGAAAGAAGTTGCCGTTGAAGGTAAATTAACGCATCGCACTTATGAAGACAAAAACGGTGAAAAGAAGTATGTGACCGAAGTTGTTGTAAACGAAATTTTATTGCTGAGTAAATAATTATTAATTAAGCGCCACGTGAATCAAACCCGACAGGTTTTCAAAATCTGTCGGGTTTAACTTTTAGATTTATTTATAAAACCGAAGCGCCATTAATATCGGTTGTGAGCACTTCGCTCATATAATCAAAAAAAGGTCTCATATTTTTGAAGGCATCCAAAGCCAGTTCTAAAAAGTTAGGACTTAAAACTTCCTCGTCACTAAAGCGTTTAATAACCAGAAATTGTTTGTAACGAAGTAAATCGATGGCTGGGTGATCCAGTTCAAAACCTTTTGGTTTTGTTTTGAGTTGCTCGCCTTGTAAAATTCCAAAATTGCTGATAAAAGATTTTGAATTCAATATTTCCTGAAAAGTTTCAGGATCATGGGCAAATTCAGCTCTAATTCTTTTTAAATCTGCTGCATTTGGTCCCCAGAAACCACCAGCAAAAAAGCTATTCCCTTTTTCTAAATGAAAATAGTAACCACCGCGCCTGGTAGCAGTTGCACGTGTGTAACTTCCTCCCCAAAAATGTTTAAAAGGAGTTTTGTCTTTAGAAAAACGAATGTCACGATAAATCCTGTAAACACTTTTTTTACCGGAAGTATTTTCTAAAACATCAGTTTTAGAAAGTTCTTTTAATAATGCACCAGCAAAATTCTCAACATGATTTAATTCGATTAAATATTGTGGTTTATTAGCTTCAAACCAAGGTTTGTTGTTGTTATCTTTAAGTTGTACTAAAAAATCAAGACTAGATTTCGGGATTGTAAGGCTGTTTTCCATAATTGTATAAAATCTGAAGATGCTAATTTAAAAATAAAAAACCCACCGAAAATTTTGGTGGGTTTTTACTATATTTTGTTAAGCCGTTTTTTTGAATAAATCAAACATAGGACAACGAGAACAGCGTTTCTTTTCGCTTTTCTTGTATTTTTCACAACAAGAAGATTTACAGTTTTCAATCTTCTTAATCTTATCAAGGATTTCAGCTTTTTTCTTCTTCTTTTTATCCTTTTTCTTGTCCTTGTCTTTTTCTTTCTTGCCCAATTTTCCTCTGTATTATAAAAACAGAGACAAATATATATCAAAAAAGTTATTTTTAAGTATTCTAAATAAACTTTAACTTTTTTTATTTTGGATTGATTGCAATCGAGCTTGTAACTGTTAATTGCTGAATATCACGATCAAACAAGTAAAGTCCGCCTTTGTCATCACCAATTAAGTTGATTTTATCCAAAATAGATTTAGCTGTAGCTTCTTCCTCGATTTGTTCAGAAACATACCATTGTAAGAAATTATGTGTTGCATAGTCTCTTTCTTCAAAAGTAATATGTACTAATTCGTTGATAGATTTCGAAACAAAAAGTTCATGATTGTAAAGTTCCTCAAACATTTCCTTAAAAGTAGAATATGTTGTTTTTGGTGCTTTTAGATCTGTAATCTGAGCGTGTCCTCCGCGTTCGTTTACATACTTTACTAATTTAAGCATGTGTGCGCGCTCTTCGTCTGACTGTGTGTACATAAATTGAGCGATTCCCTCTAATCCGTGTACTTCAGCCCAACAAGCCATAGAAAGATAAGTTTGCGAAGATTCTGCTTCTATGCGGATTTGCTTGTTTAAAGCTGATTCAATATTTTTTGCTAGCATAATGATGTCTTTTGTGTAAAATTAACAAAAATAATCCATACCGTTTTTTCGAAATGATGAAAACAGTAGACATTTGGATTGATTCTCAATAAATTTAATTTCGATTTAAGGGTACAGATTTAGTAAATTGAGCCTTATTGATAATAGGATTTCCGTTGTCCTCATTCATAAAACCATCTGTAAATTTACGGATAACATATTTCTTTGAATACAAATCATAATAGCCTAAAATGTAATAGTCCTGTAGTTTAAGAATATGCTCTAAGGCAATGTTTTTATTTTTGCTCATAAAATAAAAAACATTATCAATCGCTAAAATTTCTGGTTGTTCGTTGGTTGTAAAATCAAATTTAGAATCCAGCATGGCATCAAAGAAAACCATTTTATTTGCGTATTGTGTATATCGGTCATTAAAACCTCCAAAATAATCACTTGGTCTGTAGTCAAAATTTGGAATTGAAACTTCATACTCAGCAAATCCGCCAAAGGTTATAAATGTATTGTTTTTGTTTTTAAAAGCAGAAACCCCCACATTTACCATCGATAAGTTTTTTAAGAACTTACTTGTTGTTTTCAATTTTTCAGGTCTTTGTCCGTTTGATTTAATAAAAAGGGGAGAATTTTTAAAACGAATAGTGTCATTTTTTGAAACTGAAACCGTTTTGATACTCTTTCCACTTTCAAAATCTTTAATTTCAAACAAAAGCTCTTCGTTATTTGCATTGATTTGAAGTAATTTATTCTCCAGATAAAAGGAATTTGACGATGCAGATTGTTTCTTAGAAACCGGCTGATTAAATATTTTCTCTGTAACATCAAGAGATTCCAGATTTAAATCGAACACATGTGTTTGCTTTGAATTGTAATCTAATGTTAGAATAATATGATTATCCAGAACATACATCTTGCTTTTATTGACACTTTTTTCTAAAGGATTAAAATTATCAGAGTCTATATTTTCGATTGGAAAATATTGAATCAGTGAACTAAATGTAAATCGTTGACCTTTTTCATTTTTGAATATAAAAGAGGAGAAATCGAACATTTTTATTTCACATTTTCCATTGCTAAATTCATAAAGAAGCAAATGATTCTCATTTTTCTCCTTAGAAAGAATATAGAAGATGTTGTTTTTCTGAAATGAGGTAATCAGACTTCCTGAATAATCCGGAAATTCAAAATTTAAAGCTCTGGAAGTCTTAGTCTCAAAATAATATTTAATAATTCTGATGTTTCTTGCAGTGTCTGAACCCCAATAAAGTGTTGGATTTCCATCTTCACTAATGCTGTGGCCAATTAGACTTCTGTTTTCTATGTTGTTTATAGAATCTGTAAGTTGATTGGTAAGGAATAGAAATTTATTGTATTTATATATAAAAGTGTTCTTGTTGTCTGCCGCAAAAACGTAAACATCATGAGTTTTTACATCTTCGGTATTTAAAATCTGTCCATTTTCCAGTGGTTTGTTAAGGTGTATAGGAAAAGAATTTAATACCGTTTGACTAAAAAGTGATGATTTTGAGAATAATAAAAGAAAAAGCAATAGTTTTTTCATTGGTGTTTGTAGTCAAATGTCTTTCTCAAATTTAAGGAAATTAATGATATTAAATAAGAAAATCGAGAAGTAAAAAAGCCCTAAATGGAATTTCCATCTAGGGCTCATATTTTTATTTATAGTAAGTTTATTTTACTGTAAAAGTAACTCTTCTTGCTAATCTTCTTGCTTCTTCAGATTCTTTTGCAATTGAATTATCTGCTCCTTGAGAAACAACGTTTAGTCTTGAAGACGAAATTCCTGCTTTTTCAAAAATAGTTTTTATATTGTTTGCTCTTGCATTTGATAATTTTTCATTGTAAGCTTCGCTTCCAACCTGATCTGCATGGCCAATAATATCAAGAGATGCCGAAGGATTTTTTCTTAAATAAGTTAAGACAGCATCAATAGCAGCAGTAGAATTTTCGATTGGAGTAGATTTGTTAAAGTCAAAGTAAACACTGTAATATTTATCATTGATCATTTCTTTAACGATATCTTTATCACTTACAACATTGGTTGTTATAGGTTTTTCTATAATTACTTTTTCCGGAGTTTTCTTAACTAAAGCTTCAAGGTCAGCAATTTTGTTTTCTAATGGTGTAAGATCTGTTTGATCTGAAATTACAACCCAGTCAGCATGTTTTGTGGCTTTGCCTAAGTAAACCTGCAAACCGACAGTTCCGTTAAACAGTAATCCTGAAAATCCTCTTGCGTTTGTTGGTGATACACCATCAAAAGTGTGATCCTGAAAAGCATTAAAAATTGTAGTGACATCACCTGTCAAAGCAATTCGGTCTGTTAGTCTGATTTGTCCGGTAAGACCTCCCATGATATTTCCTATCATGTCGTTACCTTGAAAAGCATCACTTTTTAATTGACCAACTCCAATACCGGCATGTCCTAATAAACCAATTGTTTTAGTCCATGTTTCAAAATTCATGATACGGCCTAAGTTTGCGATACCTTGAATGTCTGCTCTGTAGTATTTAGAATCAAAAGCAATAGAACTGTTTTTTTGTTCTGTTAAATCATTGTATCCAAAATCAGCTTTCAAACCAAACTTGTTGTTAAACATATATCTTACTCCAAGATCAACTGTAAACGGGCTGATTATTCTTGTGTAATAAGAATTTGATGTTAAGGGACGTTGAGGTTTGTTAAAACCACCCGAAAGCTCGACAGACCATTTATTAAAATCATCTGTAGCTTTAGTTTCCGTTTGTGCATTTACAGACATAATGCTTAAAGCTAATGCCAGAGTAATTACAATTTTTTTCATTGTTAATTGAGATTTTATATTTTGGCTCAAAAAAACAATTAATAGTAAGAATTATATGTCAATATAAGGTTTTAAGATAACAGAATAAGACTTATTTTTATAGATTCATTTGGTTCTGAAAAGTATCTACAAATTGTCCGAGATGCAAACCATCCATCAAACCATGATGTACATAAACGGCCATTGATATGGTTCTTTTTCCGGTTTCTGATGTCATCATTTTTCCAAAGGAGATTTTTGGACAACTATCCGGATAGGTAAAACTGCGCGCATGAGTAAGCGAAGTAAAATTTAGCCACGGAATTGCCGAAAAATGAATCACATTATCATCATCAAAAGATCTTGTAAAAATTCCGGTTGTATTTTGAATACGCTCAATTTCGGCTAAGGCGTTTTGTTCAAAGATTTTAAAATCTGGATTATATTCAATTAATGAAAATCCGAAAGTACCATCTTCACGGCCTATAGTTGCCGATGCATCTATACGATCATTGATAAATATTTTCCCTTCTGAAATTCTATACCTGAAGTTTTCAATTGCATTTACAGCAACTAATGTTTTGTGTAGGTAGAAAATGAAAAAAGAAGCGTTTATACTTTTTGCGGTTTGATACGCTTTGGTACAATCGATTTCGACAGTAGCACCAAAAAAAGGTTCTTCCATCTGGCTAAAATGAGCAAAATGTTCTTTTCTATTCCAGTTTTCTAAGTCTAAAAGTGTTTTCATTATATTAAATTTGGAACAACTTCTTTGATTGTTTCAAATGAACTAAAGTGTTCGTGTTCGATGGTATGATTAATTTTTTCGTGTTCCCAAGTGGTATGAAACGGAATATGTACGGCATATCCGCCAAGTTCCAAAACTGGAAGAATATCTGATTTTAAAGAATTTCCAATCATTAAAAACTCATGTGCTTTAATATCTAAACGTCCCAGAAGTTTTTGATAATCAATTTCCTGTTTGTCTGACATTACTTCGATATGATGAAAATAATGACCCAAACCAGAACGGTGTAATTTACTGTGCTGATCTTTTAAGTCGCCTTTTGTAGCCACAACCAGTTTGTATTTTCCGTGCAAAGCCTGCAAAGTTTCCTCGATTCCGTCCAGAAGTTCGATTGGTTTTTCGAGTAATTCTTTTCCGTATTCAATGATTTTTGCAATTACTTCAACAGGAATTGTATTGTTTGAAATATTCATTGCGGCTTCAATCATCGAAAGAATATAGCCTTTAATTCCGTATCCGTACAAAGACAGATTTGCGATCTCGATTTTGAATAATTCCTGCGAAATTCCCTGATGTGAAAGGTAATCTTCCATCAAAGCACAAAATTTATGTTCGGTTTCCTGAAAATATGGTTCGTTTACAAACAAAGTATCATCAGCATCAAATGCGATTACTTTTAAGTTCGGAATTTTAGTTTTATGTAACATGGTGTTTTTTTGTTTCAGGTTTTGTTTTGTTTCAGGTTTCAGGTTTTCTGTGTTTTAGTTTTTTTTGCCACTAATTTCACGAATTGGCACTAATTTTTTTGACCGCAAATTTCACGAATTATCGCAAATTTTTTTCTGCTTGAATCTGTGTGTATTGTCACAGATTAAAATGAGTAGAAATATTTTAAAATAATCTGCTCAATCTGCTTAATCTGCGTGAAACTTTTTTAACCACAAATTACACAAATTGCACAAATTTTTTTAGCCATAGACTAAATGATTATTCATGTTTTAAAAAATAAATCTGCTCAATCTGCCGAATCTGCGGGAAACTTCCTTTTAGCTTTTGGAAAACAATCGTTTCAAAGAAATAGTCTTATCGTAAAACGTAATTCTAATTCCGAAGAGCAAAATGATTCCGCCAAAAACCATTTGTAAAGTTATTTGTTCTTCTAAGAATAACCAAGCCAAAATAGAGGTAATTACGGCCTGACTTAATAAACTCAGCGAAACTCTCGTTGCACGCATGTGCTGTGTAGCATAACTTATAGAAAGCCAGGCACACAATTGGCAAATTACTGCCTGAAGTACCAACACAAACCAGCCCGTATCTGAAAATCCGGTAAAGGGTTCGTTGAGCGAATAACAAAGAATTCCCAAATAAATACTTGATGCAAATAAACTGATAGTCATAAACGACAAAACATCAACCTGAGAAAGTACATTTTTACTCACTAAAAGATAAATCGAATATAATATTCCCGAAAGAACCGCAAACAGAAAAGCCTGATTGAAATTAAGATCGATAAAAAATTCAAAGCCAACCAAAGTCACCATCCCGAAAAGGGAAACTACAGTTCCTATCCAGAAATTGGTTGCGGGTTTTGATTTTAAAAATAAAAAAGATCCAACGCCAACCCAAACCGGAGATAAATTAGTTAGCAACGAAGCCTGAGTCGCACTTGATTCCTGAATGGCGATATTCCAAACGGCAACATCTGAGGCGAATAAAATACCACAAAGCGCTGCTAAAAGGGCAAATTTTAAAGTTGGGATTTTAAAGTTTTTACTCAAAAGTACATACGGCAAAAGCAGTACTACAGCAAAAAACATTCTATAAAAAGCTGAAATTAATCCTGGTGTTAAACGTAATTTAACCAATATAGGAAAAATCGAAATGCAGAGAATACCGCAGATTAAAGCTAGTCTTGGTTTGGTAATTTTCATGAAGTGTATTTTATGCTGGTATTATTTTTCAAAGATAATGCACAAAATAACTACTTTAAAAGTAAAAAGCGCGAATCGGTTAAAAATGTTAACCGATTCGCGCTTTTTGATTATGTTATGAAGTTTGATTAATCCATAAACTTTCTAATCGTATATTCTTTTGTCTTATTATCGTAATATCCTAAATAATAAGCAGATTCCATTTTGAATAAAGTTTGGGAAGAAACGTCATTATTGTCATCAAAAAAGGTTCTGATTTTGTCAAATGCCAATGGCTTTAAATCGCCTTTTATATTATTTCCTTCATTATCAAATAGAAAACATAAAACACACAAAACCCTCGCTTTAGATGTGACTAAATATCTTTTCAGATAGATTTCCCGAGTTTCCATAGGGACATCATGGCGAGGGTAAGCTTATTTTAATTTTTGTAAAAGCTTTATGAGGCTTTTAGAACTTTAAGGCAAGCCTTCTCGATTTGTTTGTCTGAAAACGGTTCGAGTGTTTCGGCAAGCATTTCACTGGTTTTGATGCATTCCATCATTTTTGACCTTAGATCTTTGTCATCTCCCAATTCTGTTTCAAGAATTCGCTTGAAAATTTCAGACATATAACTGGGCTGTTCTCTAAAATCTCCTTCAAACCAAAGGTCTGAAAGGAATTTTGCCATCGATGGCATTACATCGTGGTGTGTCGGTTTTTGATTTTCTCTTGTCATATACGAAAATATTAAACGCACGAAACTCTCGCTTTAGATGTGACAAAATATCCTTACAGATAGATTTTCCCGAGTTTCCATAGGGTCATCATGGCGAGAGTTCGCTTATTTTAACTTTTATTAAAGTTTCTGTATTATATGTAAGGTTTTTTGTCAAGACAAACTTACAAATATAAACTCATTTAAAAGTAAAAAATATAATAATTTTCTTATATTTTTATATATTCCGATTTTTTAAAAAAAGAACTTTATTAATGGAATTTCGAAGTAAGAACTATTTCTTTTTTAGCCTTTTTCGCATTTCAGAAATTACTTCTTCATTTTTATGAAAATTACCATTTTTAATTTCCATTCTACTATTTTCAATTGCCACTTTTTGGTCATTTGACAATTTATAAAGTTCCGGTTCAGACGAATCAAAAATAGTTTTGCGAGTATTTATAAAATTCGAATCCATAATATTACTTTATAAAATCAAAATTAAGATTTATTCTCAGATTTTATTAATTGATTCTGATAATTTGTAATCTTCTTAAAATAAAAAAAGCTATCAACCTGATATTTTAGGCTGATAACTTTCTTTTATAAAGCTATTTATCGAAATAAATTATCTCTTAGTTTACCGTTTCACCATTTGGTGCATCGGCATCTGGATTTATGAAAACCAATTTACCTTCGGCATTTGTAGTCATCAGGATCATTCCCTGACTTTCTACACCGCGTAAAGCTCTTGGAGCAAGGTTTGCTAAAACCGAAACACGTTTACCAATGATTTCTTCTGGAGAAAAGCTCTCTGCAATTCCCGAAACAATCGTACGAACGTCGATTCCTGTATCTACTTTTAAAACTAATAGTTTGTTTGCTTTTGGCATTTTTTCGGCTTCAAGAATAGTTCCTACACGAATATCCATTTTGGCAAAATCCTCAAACTGAATTAACTCTTTTTGCGGTTCTGGTTGTTTGCTTTCGGCAAGATTAGCGGTTTTTGTAGCTTCCAATTTATCTATTTGTTTTTGTATTTCTTCGTCTTCTATTTTTGCGAAAAGCAATTCTGCTTCACCAATTTTATGTCCGGCCGGAATTAAATCTGAATTTTCAGAAATATCATTCCATCCCAATTTTTTATCAAGAACAATGTCTTGTGCGTCGCGATTTTTCTCTTTCAGAAACTTGCTGAATCCTTCAAAATGCTCTTTAAGATCACCTAAATTCAAGATTTTAGAAAGTTTATTTGCTGTAAAAGGTAAAAACGGTTCTGCCAGAACACTCAAAGCTGCAGCAATTTGCAAGGCAACATACATTTGCGTTTTTACACGCTCCGGATTGTCTTTCATCACTTTCCAAGGCTCTTCGTCGGCAAGATATTTATTTCCTAAACGGGCAACATTCATTAATTCACCAAGTGCTTCACGGAATCTGTAACGCTCAACCGAACTTGAAATTACTGCCGGATACGCTTTTAATTCGGCTAAAGTAGCTTCGTCAACTTCTGTAAATTCATTTGGCGTAGGTACAACACCTTCATAATATTTGTTGGTTAAAACCACAACACGATTAATGAAGTTTCCGAAAATAGCAACCAATTCGTTGTTATTTCTAGCCTGGAAATCTTTCCATGTAAAATCGTTATCTTTTGTTTCAGGAGCGTTAGAAGTTAATGCATAACGCAAAACGTCTTGTTTCTCCGGAAATTCTTCTAAATATTCGTGCAACCAAACTGCCCAGTTTTTAGAAGTCGAAAGTTTGTTTCCTTCTAAATTAAGGAATTCATTTGCCGGAACGTTGTCTGGTAAAATATAACTTCCTTCGGCTTTAAGCATTGCCGGGAAAATAATACAGTGAAAAACAATATTGTCTTTTCCGATAAAGTGAACCAGTTTGGTTTCTTCATCTTTCCAATACGGTTCCCAGTCTTTTCCTTCGCGTGCTGCCCATTCTTTTGTAGAAGAAATATATCCGATAGGCGCATCAAACCAAACATATAATTTTTTTCCTTCGGCACCTTCAACCGGAACATCAATTCCCCAATCAAGGTCACGTGTTACGGCGCGAGGCTCAAGTCCTGCATCGATCCATGATTTTACCTGACCGTAAACGTTGGCTTTCCAGTCACTTTTATGACCTTCTAAAATCCATTTTGTTAAGAAATCAGAATATCTGTCCAGAGGTAAAAACCAGTGTTTAGTTTCTTTTAAAATTGGAGTTTCTCCGGTAATTGTCGATTTCGGATTAATCAAATCGGTAGCGTTCAAAGTAGACCCGCAATTTTCGCACTGATCTCCGTAAGCTCCATCATTACCACATTTTGGGCAAGTTCCTACAACAAAACGGTCTGCCAAAAACTGATTTGCTTTTGCATCGTACAATTGTTCGGTAACTTCTTCAATAAAATCTCCTTTATCATACAGCGTTCTAAAGAATTCTGAAGCCGTATCATGATGAATTTTTGCTGAAGTTCGAGAGTAATTATCAAACGAAATTCCGAAATCTGAAAACGATTTGCGAATAATTCCGTCATATTTATCAATAACTTCCTGTGGTGTAATTCCTTCTTTTTTGGCTTTCATTGAGATTGCTACACCGTGTTCATCGCTTCCGCAAATAAATGCAACATCTTTTCCTTGCAAACGCAAGTATCTCGAATAGATATCTGCAGGCACGTAAACCCCCGCCAAATGCCCAATGTGTATTGGTCCGTTGGTGTATGGTAATGCCGCTGTGATCGTATATCTTTTTGGATTCTGTATCATCTTTCAAATTTATTGAGTGCAAAAATAAGCAATAGAATCGAGATTTTAATATTACGTAGAGATTCGCAAAGAAAAAGCATCCAATCTTGTCATTTCGAGGAACGAGAAATCTCCACAAGTAGCTCGCCAAAGATTGGCGCTTTTAGGAGCGGAGTTACTTGTGGAGATTTCTCGTTCCTCGAAATGACAAACTAGAACGACACACGATACGAGGCTTCGACTTTGCTCAGTCTGACATTGTCCACAAAATTACCCCATAAAATAGAACCAATTTAAACTAGCATTCACACCAAAATCTTCGGGATTTATTTCGCAATCTTTGCATCCGAAAAAACAAATATTATGAGCAAGACTAAATTAATCATCAATAAAAACGGATCAATCAAAATCGAGGGTGATTTTGAAATTATGGATTCAGAAGGTACAGTATACGGATTACAAGGAAGATCAGCTTTAGGTCTTTGCCGTTGCGGACATTCTGCAAACAAACCATTTTGCGATGGAGCACACAGAAACAACTTCGAACACGATTCAAAAGCATTCGATTTGCCACCAATGAAAACAAACTAAGAACTATATAGTTTAAATATCCTGAAACCGCATTTTGATTGATGCGGTTTTTTTTATGGCATATTTTTTTTAAAGTAGGTTATTACTTAAGAAAACAACATTACTTTTACTTTAGATTTTAATATACCAAAAATGAAAAAACTTATAATACCACTATTGCTTTTGTTTTTTAGCGGAACTTATGCTCAGACACAAAAAAATATTTCCAGCGTATGGATGGCTTTTTGTCAATCAATAGAAATTCAAACTCCGGTAAAGAAAAAATTTAGAGTAATTGCTTCGGCAAAAGTAGAGTCTAACGACCCCAAAGCCTGGTCCGGAGTTTTAGCAAGAGTTTTAAATAAAAACGAAGAAGAAGGTTTTTTGGATAATATGAATGACAGACCGATAAAATCAAATGAATGGCAATCTTATACTATCGAAGGAACAATTGACGAGAATAGTAAAACATTGTTTTTTGGAGGAATCGCTGAGGCAAACGGAAAGTTCTACTTTGATAAATTTCAATTGTTTATCGAAAATGCAAAAGGTGCTTTTGAGCCGGTAACCATTTTAAATCCAAGTTTTGAAACGCCTGTAACCAATACAGATATTCCGAAATGGAATCTGGGTGGTAGTAGACAAAAAAACGTTAAGGTTAAGGAATATACCATTTCTCCAAATAAATCAAGTGTAGATGGGAAATATTCGTTATTACTTGAAGGAAGTGGTATCGTGATAAAAGAGACCGGAAAAATTGGAAATGTTGAAGGTGCTTCGCCAAAAATTGGAGACATGATTTCTATGCTCGATGATCTTAAAGATCGCGTTGAAGAGACGGTTAAGAATATGGATCAATACGAAATTGATTATTTGCATGATGAAAAAGCAAACCGAATTGGAGCACTTGTAATGCATTTGGCTGCAGCCGAAAAATACTATCAGGTTTTTACTTTTGAAAATAGAGAATTTAACGAAGAGGAAAAGAAAAAATGGGAAACTGCTTTAAATCTTGATCAAGGTGCTCGGGATGAGTTTAAAGGGCATGACATTCAATATTATCTTGACATTTATAATGAGGTGAGAGCAAAAACCATTTCGGAATTAAAGAAAAGGGATGATGCCTGGTTTGCAGAAGTGCAAAAGAAATATGACATAAGTAATCAGTATTGCTGGTTTCACGTAATGGAACATCAGTCAAGTCATTTAGGGCAAATATTATTCTTGAAGAAAAGAATTCCGCCACAAAAACCACCGCAAAAAGAATTACAACAGGGGATTAAGAAATAAAGTAATAAAAAAAGCGACATTCAAAATGTCGCTTTTTTTATTTCAAACAATGCTATTTAGGAGTTTTTCCAACGCTTTAATATCACCTTTATATCTGCTCAATTCCGTATTCATTTTTAGAAGCCATTTTGGATTTGTTATGCTACTTGCCCAGATTTTAACCGGAACCCAATCTTTGGTTTTTACAATAATCACGGAATAATTATTTGAATGAAAACGTTCTATACTTAAGTTTTCGATATTATATCGCAATTCGGTTTCATTTATCCAGAGATTTATCCATTGTTCGTCATTATCATATTGAAATGTATAGGTAGGACTTTGTAAATTAACTGTACAGTTATTGCTTTTTCCAATTTGAAAAAGGTATTCTTTGCCGTTTGTTGCTGTTATCTCTATTAGATTCCAAGGTGAAGGAACTTTTTCGATACAGAAATCAAAGTCGGTTTTTAAACTGTTGATTTTTTGTTTCTGTATGTTTTTTTTGGGAATGATAATCGTTTTAGGAGGATTAAGATAATCGAACAAATCTTCAACATTTGCTAGAATTTCACAATCACAAAAACCACCATTTTCGGCTAACCATTCAATAACTTCAATTGTATTTGAAACACCCGTCTTTTGTAAAAATGTTTGCGTTATCGATGAACTATGATTGCAGCCCTGCTTTTTTAATTCATCGTCTAAAAAATCAAACAATTTAGGAAATACATTTTCGTCAAGAGGAAGATTTTGCCTGAATTCGATTAGATTTTCTTTATTGATTTGGGCCAATATTTCTTTTCGCCTTTTTTTATCCATAAAACAGCAACTATGATATGTTATAAATAAAGTTGCCCTTTCATAGTAATAATCGACGAACCGCCAACCAGAATATCCTCTTCACGATTCATTACTTCAATCATTGAGGCTTGTTTTAATTTTACACCCTGAAGAATTTTATATTCCTTGTCTGATTTAGTGAATTTCTTTTGTGTTAAAAAGCCAATTAAAGGTCCTGCAGCTGTTCCTGTTGCCGGATCTTCATTAATACCGATTATTGGGTTAAAAAATCTTGTTTCCACTATATGTTCCTGATTTTCATCGGCAAGGGTGAAACAATAAAAGCCTTCAAAATTATATTCTTTTGAGATTTCAATTAAAAGTTTGTTGTCGGGAACACAGCTATTAAGTAACTGACTGTTTTTTATGGGCACCATAGTATGTGCAACTTCTGTATTAACTATTGTTGGAACAAAAGCATTTACGTCTAAATCTTCAATTTTTAAACCAAGAGCGACTGCAATTCTATATGTTGGGATTTCCTGTTTAATCACTGCCGATTTTTGGTGCATTTGAACAACAGGATAATAAGTAACAGGATCAAAACTTACTGTTACCGGAATTGCCGAATGTTTCATGATTACAAAAGGTTCGCTTTCGTTTTGTTCGTCAAAAATGGGCATTCCTTTTAAAAGAGCGCCACAAACAGCACCAAGTAAATTATGTCCTGCGCCGTCGATCTCGATTCCGGTCGGAGTAAATGAACGAACGATCAGGGATTTTTCCCGTGTGGAATAATAGACAAAAGAGGTTTCAGAATAGCCAAATTCTTTAGAAATATCCTGATAGGTTTCTAATTTTAGATCGCCATTTGTAAATACCACAGAAAGTGGATTTCCTTTGTAGCTTTCGTTTGAAAATACATCTAAAACGTAATATTCTAATGCTGTTCTTCCGTTCATATTTTTCTTTTTTTAGCTGAAATTTTTTAAACGGAATAAAGTTACAGTTTATAAAATTTCAAAACAACAGGATTTATAACATTCGTTTTTGTTCGGCACTAAATTTTATTGCCTTTTCTAATCTCGAAATTCTGGTTTTCTCTTGTTTGGCAGTCATAATGATGTGAATTATAACTTTTCTGTAAGATGGTGCCTGATTACTAAAATATTCCCAAGCGGGTTTATTGGCTCTGAATTGTTTTTCTAAATCGGGATCGAGAAGATAAGTTTCGTTTTCATGAGAATAAATTTTGGATCTTTCTTCAGATTTTAATTCGAAAGCTTTTATTCCGGCTTCTTTCATCAATCCGGCTTTTGTAAGTGTTTCGACTTTTTTAATATTGATGGCACTCCAGATACTCGATTTTTTTCTCGGTGTAAATCTGATAGTATAACTTTCCTCATCAATTGATTTTCTGACACCATCAATCCAGCCAAAACAAAGCGCCTGATCGACAGATTCTGACCAGGACATCGATGGCTTTTTGCTGTTAACTTTATAAAAACCAACTAAAAGTTCGGTCTCTTTTTCGTGATGCTTTTCTAACCATGCTCTGAATTTTTCTTGTGTTGGGAAGAAGGTTGGGGTCATTTGATTTTAGAATTTAGATATTAAAAATACTCTTTTTCTCTCTTCTATTCAAAAAGATTAAAGCTTCTTATGAAAACCTGACTGCGTTAGGGATAGAAGAGGAAAGCCCACAGCCTGACGAAGGAAGTGCGAGGACTTGCAACGGATAGCCCGGCCCAGAGGGAAACGCCCAAAAAAAGATTCTAAAACCTATTATTATTTCTCCGAAATTTGCAAAACAATTCCTCAACAAAAAGTAAAGACTAGAAATCATGGGAAAAGGACCGGAAAAGAATACCAAAAACAAGGCTTTGCATACCAAATTGCTGAATAGAAAAAAAGCAAAAATTCGCGAGGAGAAAGAAGAGCAAAAAAAGCGTCTGAAAGCTTTGGTGGCAAAAATAAATGAACAAAAGAAAAACGACCAAGCTGAATCGGATAAATAATATTAGATGCTTAACCGGTCGGGTGCAATTGTTTTTTGATATATAGTCTCGTCCGTGAAGGGATAGAAGCTTGCAAAAAGCATTTCACTTAGAATAATACACATCCCGTCCCAACACCTCAGGATTAGGACTATGGTTTAAAGCTTTTTCTAGATAATTTATAGCCCAAGGTTTCAACCTTGGGTTCACAAAGAGAAGCGATTATCGTTGCGTCCCCAAGGTTGAAACCTTGGGCTATGTTTTTATATATTAAAGAAAATATTTTTAATTGCCCCCAACGGGTTAGATTCTTTTTTGTTTTATTCTTCCAGTTCTTTCCAGCAAATTTCTATTTCTCTTTTAATTTGCTTCTCGAGTTTAGGAAGTTCATTTACTACCCAATATTGTCCTTCTTTGGTTAAATAAAATTCGTTTTCAGAAAGTTTAAAATCCATAGCGCTTTTTATAAGCGAAATCATTTCATTGAGTTCTGATGTTCCGTTTGCAAAGTTTGGCGCAACCAGATATTTTAAAAGCTCTTTTTCGTATTGTGGTTTGTAATACAGAATATGAGTAACGATCGGAAAATAAAAGTAAAAATAACTATTGGTATTAGACTGATATTGAATTTTATCAAATTCAGCAATTAGAATATCTGATTCTAAATCTGTCGTTTCAGGATTTAATTCTTTTAGCAAGTCAAAAGTTTTTTGTGCAGCCGGAATTATGTTTCCCATTTTTTTAAGACTGGAAAATACCATTTCAAATTCTGAATTGATTGCTTTTGAATTCATCCAGTTAAAAATTTTCAATTTAGTATATGTTTCTAATGTATCAGGAAATAAAATTTTGCCTAAATACTGGTTTATAAATTAGTAATTGCCCGAATAATCCATAAAAGTAGAATAAATAGCAAAAATGAGAATTGAACTTTATTGACTTTTTGAGCACCAAACTTCTTTGTTAAAAAACGATCTGCGAAAACAAGAATTGCAACGGGAAAAAGCCACATTAAAATATAAATTCCCAGTAATCCGTCCTGGGCAGAATTTCCGTTTATCAGTATAATAGCATAAACGATTCCTGCCAGAATGGAGAGAATTCCTAAAACGTAAAATAAGGTTAGGTTTTTTGGGAGGTTCATTGGTTAAGAATAGTGCTTGTTATTTGGATTTTTTAGGATTGAAAATTGGTACTTTCCGTTTTTATATGTTGCTAAAAATACTCTTTTTTATTTAGAAAATAATTGGGCTGCAAGGACAACAGCGAATAGTCTGAAAAAAGATGATGAATCCTATCAAAATTTGCCGCAACTTTGCAAAACAATCCTTAAACATAAATTCAGATGGAAGAATTCGGCAGAATAATAGTTTCAGAAACGGCAATGAATAGTGAGAATCCGCAGGATGTTATCAACTCCAATATTTCGGTAATCAATTTAATGCGCGAAGAAAAAGTCGATGATGATTTGATTCACGAAGATGCTTTAATGAGTTATTATCTGGATTTTTATGCGCAACAATATGCCGAAGGTAATTTTTCGCAGTTTGTATACAATTCAGGCTGGAACAAAGAACTGAATGAGCTTATCGAAGAAAGTTTGGCTTTAATTGGTGCCGAAAAACATTTAGAGTTATTTCAGGCGCAGGCCAAAAGAGTAAAATTGTTGAGTACGGTTAAAATTGCAAAATTCTTAAAAGGAAAATTTGAAGGTGTAAACCCAACCAGAGATTTATTGAACAATAATACCTTTTTTGAACTGGATGAAAATCTTACGGAACTAAATGCCAACTTCCTGAAAAACCACCCTGATTTTGAAGTGCTTCCTATCGATGAAATTTTTGCCGTTTTGGAAGAATTTGTGGGGCATGAGATTAAGAGAGCGTAGTTTTTTTAAGATTCTGAGATACTTAGGTTCTGAGGTTCTAAGAAAATGGATTTTTAGGTGGCTAAAAACCTTACGTCTATTTAGTAAAAAGTTAATGATAAATATTTGTTTTTCAATAAATTGATTTAATTTTAGTTCTTTCTTAAGTCGAATTATTTATGGAAGAACTTACGCATATTAAATCGGTTATTGGGATTATTCTGGGTTTGGGTTTAACGCATCTTATAAAAGGGTCTGTTATTTTTATTCAGCATCCCGGGCGCAAGAAAATGTATTTTGTGCACTCGCTTTGGGTGTTTTATGTGTTTTTGCTGCTTATTCATTTTTGGTGGTGGGAGTTTAATCTTAATTTAATTAAGGAATGGTATTTTGCAGATTACTTTTTCATCATCTGCTATATTCTTATTTATTATTTGCTGTGCGCCATTTTGTATCCTGATGATCTGGCCGATTATGAAGGTTATGAAGACTATTTTTATTCGAGGAAAAATTGGTTCTTCGCCATTTTAGCCATCAGTTTTATTGCCGATATGGTCGATACAGCGATAAAAGGAGGTAATTATTTCTTGTACAATCAAACGGAATATTATGTAAGGGTTTGTACTCATGTTGTGCTTTGTTTTGCAGGGATAAAAATTCATAACAAAGTTTTTCATACCATTTTGGCAATACTTTTTATAGTTTATGAACTCTCGTATATTCTAAGATTATTTAATACAGAATAAAAAAAGATTTCGGGATTTGATTTTAAGTTTCTTCCTATTCCCGTAACTTCGCATGAACTGATTTAAAAGATTCAAAATGAAATGTAAATTCGGCCCGATATTGTTTTTTCTTTTTGTACAAATAGGATTTTCTCAAAACAAAATCAATCTTTTTTCAGAGATCAATTATAATTCTATTCCTGCGGTTTCATTAAACGATTATAAATCGGTACAAGAACGAAATGTTCAGGTTCAAAATCCAAATATTGCCTTGGGAGTTGGTATTTCCGGTGGCGGATCGAGAGCGCAGTTTTTTAGCATGGGCGTTCTTTTAGGATTAGAGGAAATTCAGGAAGACAATTCAAGTCGTAATTTTCTGAATGAAATCGATTATTTCTCAACCGTTTCCGGAGGTTGTTATTCGGCTGGATATTATCTTACGATTCTGAAAAATAAACTGCAATATGATAATTGCTCTTTCAACGAGTTTTATTTCTCCAAAGCCGATGCTTACAAATCTGATGTAAATAAATCGGCAACATTATTTTCTCTTCTTAATAATAGCCGAAACGAAAAGGGTGAAAAAGTCTCTATGGCACAAAGATTAGATTTGGAAGTTTTGCAATACGACAGTACAAACCCAAATAATCAGAATAAGTTTAAGACCCAGATGCTTTTGTCTGACTTTTTTATTCCGAAAGACAGTAAACTAAGTCCGCAATTGCCTATAATGGTTGCTAACGGAACGGCGTATAACAATGGTGAACGTTTTCCGTTTATGCCACATATTATCCGCGCCTTAAAAATAAATTCGTCTTTGGCGCCCAATAAAGCGTCAATTCCGCTTGACGGAAATGAAATTAGCAACGGCTATGATTTTCCGCTTACTTATGCAATTACGGCAAGTTCTGCTTTTCCGGGTGTTTTGCCTAAAACCAAATTCGGAATCAAAAATCAGGATAAAATTTTATGTGTAATTGATGGCGGTGCTTCTGATAATATGGGTTATGAAACATTAATCGAATTGCTTCACGACGATACAAAAGTAAAAGACAAAAATAAAAAAGCCTTATTTATTGATTGTTTAGGACAAGGAAAAAAAGCGCCATTTATAAACGATGAAAAAATCAGATTGATTTCGTTGCTGGAAACAGCCTCTTTATATACGGTTCAAACCCGATATATTACTTTTGAAAGAGATGTTGAGAATGTTCTGGACAGATATAAAATTCCGACTTCAAACTATCAGATAATTGGTTTTACAACCTTACGCGACTATTTACTGAAATTAAAAAAAGATCAGGCGTATGAAGATTTGGTAATGCAGTTAAAAAACACCAATGACGATGCTCTAAGCTGGCTAAAGCTTCATGATGATTTTAGAACGCAATTAATTGCAAAATTTGGTTCGGAAAGTTTTAAAAATGATAAAAATGGCGAAGCACAGCTTTCTAGTCTTGATAAGGAAAAGTTTAAAGATTTTGGCGCCAGCGAACTTTTGATGCTGTATGAATATGCTTCGCATGTAGAAACCAAACTTAAAATAACACCCGAAGAAAAAGAAATGCTTTTATTGGCTGGTAGAGTTGCCGTTTTCCTAAAAACGGCAGAACTTAAAGGATTACTGGTAGAGCAAAAGTAATTCTTTTAAGTAATTTATGAATATACTTACGAATTCCTAGAAATTATATAAACGATTGAATAAGTTGTGTAACATGTTGGAGCGACTTTGAAATTAATTTAGCAATATTAATTTTAAAGAAATCAAACATGAAAACTAAACGTATATTTTTCGGACTATTAGTATGCATCGGATTATTTACTGCGTCGTGCAGCAGCGACGACAATGAAGGAGAAACATTAATTCCGCTAGAAGGAAAATGGAATCTTAGTAAAACAGGATCGGTGATTGGAGGAACAGAAACACTAATCGATGCGCCAGAAAATGCAAGTGGCTGTAACAGGGATTACCTGGAACTTAAACTGGATAATACTGCAACAATTGGAGATTATGATTCGGCTGTAAGTGCTTGTGCATTAACAACCAAAGCAGGGATCTATTCAAGATCACACAACAATTTAACTACCGTAATTGATGGTGTGAGCAAAACGCAGGATATTGTAAACCTAACTTTATCTGAATTAAAAGTTAGAGATGCCGCTGGTATAATTACAGTATATACAAGATAATATTAGATCTATATTGCGAAATCTCATTGAGGGATTAAGCATTAAAACGGAAATGGCTTTTTTAAAGTTGTTTCCGTTTTTTGTTATGCGAAGTTTTGCAAAGATTTAAAAAGAAAAGACTTTGCGTCTCTCTGTGCAATAACTTTTTAGGCTAAACTTTGTAGTAATCTTAGGAAACATTTGCTTAAATTTGCTTCCTTTATATAAAAATACAATAGTTATAAAAACCAAGCTATGTTACAAATCGCATTTATTAGAGAGAATCAGGAGAAAGTAATCAAGGCTTTAGCAAAACGAAATATCGATGCTAAAAGCGTTGTTGAAGAAGTGGTGCAACTAGACGAAAACCGTCGCGCAGCGCAAGTAGAATTAGACAATACTTTATCAGAATCTAATAAATTGTCCAAAGATATTGGTGAATTGATGAAAGCCGGAGAGAAAGCTAAAGCAGCAATCTTGAAAGAAAAAACAGTTTCATTAAAAGAAAAAAGTAAAGAACTAAGCGAAAAAGCCGAAGCTCTTGCTGTTGAATTAACAAATAAATTATACACACTGCCAAATCTTCCGGCTGATATTGTTCCTGAAGGAAAAACACCAGATGACAATTTGAATGTTTTTCAGGAAGGAGATATTCCCGTTTTGCATGAAGGTGCACAACCGCACTGGGAATTGGTAAAGAAATACGATATCATCGATTTTGAATTGGGTGTAAAAATTACCGGAGCAGGATTTCCTGTTTACAAAGGAAAAGGAGCTCGTTTACAACGTGCTTTAATCAATTACTTTTTAGATAAAAATACTGCTGCAGGATACAATGAAGTTCAGGTGCCGCATTTGGTAAACGAAGCTTCAGGATACGGAACAGGACAATTGCCGGATAAAGAAGGACAAATGTATCACTCAACAATTGATGATTTATATTTGATTCCAACCGCTGAGGTTCCGGTTACGAATTTATTTCGTGATGTTATCTTAAACGAAAGTGATCTTCCTGTTTTACATACAGCGTATACACCATGTTTCCGTCGTGAGGCAGGTTCTTACGGAGCACACGTACGCGGATTAAACCGTTTGCACCAATTTGATAAAGTAGAAATCGTTCGTGTGGAGCATCCTGATAATTCTTATGCAGCGCTTGACGGAATGGTAGAGCACGTAAAAAATATTCTTCAGGAATTAAAATTACCATACAGAATTTTACGTCTTTGCGGAGGTGATATGGGATTCACATCATCTTTAACATATGATTTTGAAGTGTTTTCTACAGCACAAGACCGCTGGTTAGAAATTAGTTCTGTTTCTAACTTTGAAACTTTCCAAGCAAACCGCTTGAAATTACGTTTCAAAGACAAAGACGGAAAAAACCAATTAGCACACACATTAAACGGAAGTTCATTGGCTTTGCCTAGAGTTTTGGCCGGAATTTTAGAAAATTACCAAACTCCGGAAGGAATCGTAATTCCAGAAGTTTTACGTCCATACTGTGGATTTGATATTATAAACTAGTTTTTAGATTTAAGATATTAAACCTAACAGGTTTTTAAGACCTGTTAGGTTTCTTAATTTTTAGAAATTAAAAAAATGAGCATGATGAATGGAATTTTAAACTGGAATGTCGATCCCGTTATATTCTGGATTACAGATAGTTTTCCTCTTAAATATTACGGAGCTCTTTTTGCCTGTGGACTTCTTCTCGGGTTTTATATTGTCAGAAATATTTATAAAAAAGAAAATCTTTCCTTAGACAATCTCGACAGCTTACTTATTTATGTCATAGTTGGAACCGTTTTGGGTGCGAGACTTGGGCATTGTTTCTTTTACGAACCCGAATATTTTTTTAAACATCCGATAGAAATTCTTTTACCAATTCAAAAAATAAAAGGAGTTTATCAGTTTGTGGGTTATCAGGGTCTGGCAAGTCACGGAGGTTCAATCGGAGTGATTACGGCAATGATTTTATATTGCCGCAAATACAAAGTGCAATTCTTAGGACTTTTAGATAAAATGGCAGTTGCAGTTCCTGTAACGGGTGCATTTATCAGAATGGGAAATTTTATGAATTCTGAAATTTACGGAAAACCAACTAATGGAAATTGGGGTATTGTTTTTCAAAGAGATGATATGATTCCGAGACATCCAACTCAATTATATGAAGCATTTGCTTATTTGTTGATTTTCGGAATTTTGTTTTTCATGTATAAATCCGAAAAAATCAGAAATGCACAAGGATTAATCTTCGGAACTTTCTTAACTTTATTATTCTCAGCCCGATTTATAATTGAATTTTTTAAAGAAAATCAGGAGAGTTTTGAGAACAGTATGCTAATTAATATGGGACAAATTTTGAGTGTTCCCTTTATTTTAATTGGTTTGTTGCTGATTGTTTGGAAATCAAAAGAAAAAGAATCTATCGAATTTTCGTAAATACTATTTTGCTTTCTGACTGCGATTGAAAATTTCAACTTTAAAAACTGAAATATGAAAAACATATTGATCTGTATCGTTTTATTATGTTCTGGTTTTGCGTTTAGTCAAAACGAGCAGTTGGCGCAATATTACTTTGATAAAGGCGATTTTGAGAAAGCAAAAATCAGTTATGAAGAGCTTTTAAACAATTCGCCATCCAATACTCAATATTTTTTAAGAACGGTAGATTGTTATCAGCAATTACAACAATTTCCATTGGCTGAAAAAGCACTTTTGGAACGTTACAACAGATACAAACAAGGCGTTTTTTTAGTTGAATTGGGATATAATTTTCAGTTGCAGAAAAATGAATCGAAAGCTAAAGGCTATTACGATCAGGCAATCGAAAAAATTAAAAAAAATCCAAATGACGTATACGGAATTGGAAATTCTTTCGAAAAGAAAGTATTACTTGAATATGCACTGAAAGCTTATCAGACTGCAATGTTGGTTCAGCCGAATTACAATTTTAATTTTCAGATTGGAATGTTGTATGGCCAACTTGGAAAAACGGATGAAATGATTGATCTTTTGCTCACGGAATCTTATCAGAATCAGCAAAACAGTAATTTGATTCAAACCCAATTATCCCGTTTCATGAATGGTGAAACAGATAACACGGCTTTTAAAGATGCAATGCGAAAAGCGTTAATTCTAAGAACTCAAAAAGATCAGGACGTTTTCTGGAATCATTATTTAAGCTGGTTTTATGTCCAGCAAAAAGAGTTCGGAAAGGCATTTATTCAGGAAAAGGCAATTTATAAACGTGATCCGGAATCGCTCTCGAGTATTGTGAACTTAAGTCAGTTTGCAATGAACGAAGATGATACCGAAACCGCAACTGAAATACTGAATTTTATTCTGCTAAATACCAAAGATCTGGATTTGTTAATTCAGTCCAACGCTTATTTAATGCAGATGAAAATCGATAAAGCACAGGAAAAGGATTATCCGGCAATTAACACAGAATTGCAACAATTGCTTGCGACTTATGAGGTAACTCCTTTTAGCTTATCTTTGCAATTGATTCAGGCGCATTTTCTGGCCTTTAATTTAAAGAAACCGGAAGAAGCCAAGGAGATTGTCAAAAAAGCCTTAACATTAAATCTAAACAGTTATCAGGAAGCAGATGCTAAAATGGAGCTGGCTGATATTTTGTTGTTGGAAGAAAAATTCAATCAGGCTTTAATTTACTATTCGCAAATTCAGCTGGATTTAAAGAATGATGTTATGGCGCATGAAGCGAGTTTAAAAGCCGCTAAAACCAGTTATTTTAAAACTGATTTTGAATGGGCTTTAAAACAGTTCAAAGAATTAAAAGCAGCGAGTACACAATTAATTGCCAATGATGCACTCGAATATTTTTTATTGATAAATGATAATACAGTTGCCGACTCAACTCAAACTGCTTTGAAACAGTTTGCCAAAGGTGATTTTTTACTTTATCAGAATAAAAAGCCAGAAGCTATCACACAGTTTCAGGGTATTTTGAAAAATTTTAAAGGTCAGGAAATTGAAGCGGTTACGATGTTGCGTTTAGGTAAAATCTATGAAAGTCTGAAAGATTATAATTCGGCTTTAAGTCAATATCAGCAAATTATAGACCATCACGGAGACGGAATTTATGTGGATGAAGCATTGTTCTTTTCGGCAGAAATTTACAATGACGAATTAAAAGATACAGAAAAGGCAAAGCCTTTGTATGAAAAGGTAATTTTTAACCATCAGGACAGTATTTACTTTGTTGATGCAAGAAAAAGATATCGGGAGTTAAGAGGAGATAAGAATTTGTAAAAATCCAATTTTTAAATTCCAAATTCCAAAAATAGAATTACAAATATGTAGGTCTGGTTTAAGTTTTTGAGTAAAAAACCTCAGAATCTTAGCATCTCAGAACCTCAGAACCTTAGAAAAAAAATGATAATATACAACATCACCACCAATATACACGAAAGCGTTCATGACCAATGGTTAAAATGGATGCAGGAAAAACACATTCCGGAAATTCTGGCTACTCAAAAATTTTCATCGGCTAAAATTGTAAAAGTTTTAGTTGAAGAAGAAATGGGCGGAATTACGTATTCGGTGCAATACACAACAGACAGTAAAGATACTCTGGAGAAATATTATCTGGAAGATCAGCCGCAATTTGACAAAGAAGCTTTGGAATTATTTGCAGATAAGATGCTTTCTTTCAGAACAGAACTGGAAGTTATTTCTGAACACTAAAGATTAAAATTAACAGGTCTATCTGCTTAATACCTAAAAAAAGTATATTTGCAAAAAATAATAATTTCTATTTAAAAGTTGTGCTTGTTCACTCGTCTTGTTTATGAAACATCTACACATAAAACTTGTTTTATTTTTATTGTTAAGTCTAAATGTTTGTTGTCAAAGTAAAAAAGAGGTGTTGAATGAAGAGGAAACCTCAAAATCGATTATTTTACAGCTTAATGAGTTTAGGGATATTGGAAATACTTCGAAAGAAATTTTAAAAAATATTGCCTTTTCTAAATATGAGGTGTTGAAAATAAAAAACGAAGAGGCGCCTAAATCATTTGGAGAAATGGCAAGATTTGCAACACAGATTTATGATACAGGGAATGAAATTAATGAATACATTGATGAGATTAAAGCAGAAATCTCAGAGGAAGATTGTTTTGTAACAGATGATACTGCACTTTATGATGCATTTGTAGAACAAAAATATGCTATTTTAAAAAGTAAAATTGACAAATTTTACAAACAAAACAAAGTGATTACAGCTTCTCCGGGGGTTTACGCTTCTTTTAAAGGAGAGAATGAAAAACTATTTAACACAAATAAAACCTTTACAAATAAGGAAAATAAAAGTGTAGATTTTTTAAACTATAAATTCGGTTACAAAGCCAATATTGGACTTTTGACAGGTTTAGAAAAAATTCAATTTGATGTTATTCATTTTCAATATATGTTCATGAATACGATTATAGGATCTGCTCATTAAATAATACCAAAAGCAGAAAGCAAAGAGCAAACATGGAAAAAGTAAAAGCCAAAAAACATTTAGGACAACACTTCCTTAAAGACGAAAGTATCGCAAAAGCAATTGCCGATACTTTGAGCTTAAAGGGATACGATGAGGTTTTAGAAATAGGACCAGGGATGGGTGTGTTGACTAAGTATTTACTTGATAAGCCAATTAATACACACGTAATTGAGATTGACACAGAATCTGTGGTGTATTTGGGTGAAAATTATCCAAAACTAAAAGATAAGATTATTTCTCAGGATTTCCTGAAATACAATATAAAAGAGGTTTACGAAGACAAACAATTCGCAATAATTGGAAACTTTCCATATAATATTTCGACTCAGATTGTTTTCAGGACTTTAGAGTTTAAACACCAGATTCCTGAATTCTCAGGAATGTTTCAAAAAGAAGTTGCAGAACGAATCTGCGAGAAAAAAGGCTCAAAGGCTTACGGAATCTTATCCGTTCTGGCCCAGGCTTTCTATGATACAGAGTACTTGTTTACTGTAGACGAAAATGTTTTTATTCCTCCGCCCAAGGTCAAGTCGGGTGTGATGAAAATGACCCGAAAGGAAGATTATAGTCTTCCTTGTGGTGAAAAGTTATTTTTTACGGTTGTAAAAACGGCTTTTCAGCAAAGACGAAAAACATTACGTAACAGTTTGAAAACATTAAATTTATCAGACCAACTGCGAGAAGACACTATCTTTGATAAACGTCCCGAGCAGCTTAGCGTTGACGAATTTATTGTTTTGACTCAAAAAATAGAAGCCGATGGAGTTCAAAGTTAGTAAAGAATTAATCCAGCAATTAGAGGAGCACATTGTTAGTAAAAACGACAAAGAACTTGAAGTTTTACTTAATGATTTGCACCATGCCGATATCGCCGAGATCCTCGATGAACTGGATTTTGACGAAGCAACCTACATTTTTAAGGTTTTAGATAGTGATAAAACTGCAGAGATTCTTCTTGAACTGGAAGATGATTTGCGTGAAAATATCTTAAGCCGACTTTCTCCAAAAGAAATCGCAGAAGAGCTTGATGAGCTTGAAACCAATGACGCGGCCGATATTATCGCTGAACTTTCGCAGGAAATTAAAGCAGAAGTAATCTCGGAGTTAATTGACGTTGAACACGCAAAAGACATTGTCGAACTTTTACGCTATGACGAAAACACGGCGGGTGGTTTGATGGGAAAAGAGCTTGTCAAAGTCAATGAAAACTGGAATGTACTTACATGCGTGAAAGAAATGCGAATTCAGGCTGAAAATGTATCAAGAGTACATTCTATTTATGTAGTTGATGATGAAAACCGTTTAAAAGGAAGATTGTCTTTGAAAGATTTACTTACTTCTTCGACCAAAACCCAAATTGGTGATGTTTACATCAGAAAATTAAATTTCGTAAATGTAGATACTGAAGATGTTGAGGTGGCGCGTATCATGCAAAAATACGATTTGGAAGCTATTCCGGTTGTGGATGAGTTAGGACGTTTAGTAGGTAGAATTACAATTGATGATATCGTAGATGTAATTAAAGATGAAGCTGATAAAGATTACCAATTGGCGGCGGGTATTACACAAGACATTGAAACCAATGACAGTGTTCTTGAATTAACCAAAGCACGTTTACCATGGCTTTTAATTGGTATGGTGATCGAAATTGTAGCTTCTTTTGTTTTAAAAGATAACGAAACTGCTTTTCAGAAATATTCAACCTTAATTATTTTTGTGCCTTTACTTTCGGCAACTGCGGGAAATATTGGTGTTCAGGCATCGGCAATCGTTGTACAGGGTTTAGCAAACGGAACTTTAAAAGAATTCAGTCGCAGTTATTTTAGCAAAGAAATTACCGTGTCTATGATTTCAGGAACAATAATTTCATTACTACTTTTAGGGTATCATTCTTTAATGTACGGTCAATATCTGGTAGGATTGGCAATTTCAATTTCTATGATAGTGGTTATTATGTTTGCCGCAACTTTAGGAACTTTGGTACCACTTTTTCTGCATAAAAATAAAATAGACCCCGCGATTGCAACAGGTCCGTTTATCACTACAACCAATGATGTATTTGGAATTATGCTCTACTTTGGAGTAGCTAAAATGATTCTTGGATTCTAGATTTTTGCCACAAATTAGCCTATTAGAGTGATTTAAGATCTCTAAATTCTATGTAATTTGTAGCCGGAAAATAGGCTGTTTATCAGCCGGAAATAAATTAAACCAAACCAGATGAAAGTACACATTATAGGAGGAGGGAATCTTGGGGTTTCTATTGCCTTAGGAATTGCAAAATTTTCAAAAAACAATCAGGTTACCGTTACAAGAAGAAACACAGCGAGCATTCAATATTTATCTGAATATGGAATCACCGTTTCTAATGATAATAAACACAATATCCAGGAAGCTGATGTTGTGATTTTAACCATCAAGCCGTATCAGGTTGATACTGTTCTGGCTGAAATTCTGCCCGTTATTCAAAGTAAAACCATTGCTTCGGCAGTAAGTGGTTTATCTTTGGATATGCTTCAGTCTAAAACGAATAATGAGTTTCCGGTGGTGCGTATTATGCCTAATATTGCAGCACAATTTGGAGAATCGGCGACATGTATATCTTTTCCGGAAACAGATCGTGAAGAAGCAATGCCAATTGTAGACTTATTTCAGGATTTAGGAACTGCTCCGGTTATTGACGAAAAATTAATGGATGCGGCAACTGTTTTAGGCGCATGTGGAACAGCTTATGCATTACGATATATTCGTGCTTCTATGCAAGCCGGAATAGAAATAGGATTTGATTCTAATACTGCTTTGGCAATTGCGGCACAAACGGTAAAAGGAGCAGCCAAAATGTTATTGGAGGAGAAAGTGCATCCGGAACAATTAATCGATCGTGTAACAACACCTCAGGGTTGTACAATTGTAGGTTTAAATGAAATGGAGCATAATGGTTTCAGTTCTTCTTTGATAAAAGGTATTAAAACGTCTTTAAAGCAAATCAAAGGATTATTAAAATAAAAAATAACAATACTTAAAATTCCAAATTCCAATTTTTTTGTTGGGGTTTGGATTTTTTATTTTTTAGAATTTTATTTCGAATGACAATATTCAATTAAAAAAGAGACATCTTCCTTTTTTAAAGTTTTAGAAAACATTGTTTTGTGATAATCAATTGCCAGTATTTCGACTTTTGTACTGTCAATTTTGTGTTTTTTATCGGTTAACCAATTTATAAAAACAATGGAGTCGGTTTCGTGAAGTGGAGGTCCGGTAGATTTAGAGTTTAATTTATGACAGGCTACACAATTAGAATCGAATATTATTTTGCCTTTTTCCTGATTGATTGTTAAATCGGGGTTTCCGCAAAACATTGTATTTGTTGTGACAATTTCAGGATTTTCAGAAACGGTATTCATCTTATAAATAATTATTCCGGAAAGCAGAATAATTACAGCTATGGAAGAAAGTAATATGAATCTGATTTTTTTCATTTTATCTTTTCATCAAAAGTTATTTTTTTGTTTAGGCAAAAACTTCATAATGTTCGACATTTTCTTCAAACTCCAATAAAAAATGATCATCTTCCGGGTAATATTTTGCTTTATCTATAGACTTTCCTGCGAAGTTTTTAATTGCTTTCCAGTTTTCCCAATAGGTTATGAGTGTAAAATGACCTTCATTATTTTTGATGTTCCTTAAAAAAGATAGCTTAACAAAACCCGCTGTTTTCTCATAATCCGGAATGGCGGTTTCAATTAAAAATTGCGTGTAAGCCTCATAATTTTCAATATTAGTTTTTCCGTGCCAGATTCTTGCAATCATGATAATGGGTTTTAGGTTGTTTATATCATTGTTTTGCGCTTTTTTTCTTTTTTAAGATTAATTTCAAAAAAGTAAAACCAAAAAGACCAGAAAGAACGGAAGCGATTAAAATTGCTATTTTAGAAAAAACAATAGTTTCATGATCTGTAAAGGCAAGAATAGTTATAAAAATAGACATCGTAAATCCAATTCCTCCTAACATTCCTGCGCCTAATATATGAGACCATTTTAAGTTTTTGGGCAAAGCGCATAAACCGGCGGTTACTCCAATTGAAGAGAAAAGCACAATTCCCAGTGGTTTTCCAAGAACAAGACCTAGAATAATTCCGAATGTATTGGGATGATTTAGTCCTTCATGCCAGTCAGAGTCAATTGCAATACAAGTATTGGCGATAGCAAAAAGCGGTAAAATTATAAAGCTGACCGGTTTGTGTAAAAAGTGCTGTAAACGATAAGAAGAAGTTTTTTCGCCGCCATCTCCAAACGGAATAACAAAAGCTAATATAACTCCGGTTATTGTAGCATGAACTCCCGAGTTTAGCATGAAATACCACATAATAGCGCCTCCAATTAAATACGGAATCAAATTGTGAATTTTCATTCGGTTTAAAACAAATAACAAAATCCAGATTCCCAATGCAATAGCAAGATTGATAAAAGCAATAGACGAAGTGTAAAAAACGGCAATTACAATGATAGCGCCCAAATCGTCTATAACAGCCAAAGCAGTCAGAAATACTTTTAAGGATGAAGGAACTTTGTTGCCCAGAAGAGATAAAATTCCAATTGCAAACGCAATGTCGGTCGCCATTGGGATTCCTGCACCGTTTTGAGTTGCAGTTCCATAATTTAGCGCCAGGAAGATTCCGGCAGGAACGAGCATTCCGCCAATAGCCGCCATGATGGGCAAAGAAGCATTTTTTATATTAGATAATTCCCCATGATAAATTTCGCGCTCCAGTTCTAATCCAATCAGTAAAAAGAAAATCGTCATTAAACCATCATTGATCCAATGTGTTATAGAATGACCTCCTAAATCTTTTTCCCAAAAAGCAACATATTCTGTTGAATAAGCTGAATTTGCCAGATATAAAGAACAAATTGTTACGAACAATAATAGTAGCCCTCCAGATTTTTCATTATTAAAAAAAGAGTTAAAAGTCTTAGTTAGTTTCATTTTGGAGAGATTGTAAAGAATTAGAAGTAATAATTTCTGTTGCCCAGTTTTTCAAAGTTAAAAAAAATCTGACGAATAAAAAATTCAGACACGCAACGTTACTGGCTATTGAGATTTTATGTAGTGAGTTATCCTGAAAAAGGTTGACTGAATTAATAATATAAAATTAATTAAATCGGAACAGAATTGCTTTTGTTCCGATTTATTTTTTTCCATGTTTTCAATTTTACTTGATTTTGCAAATGAGCTTG
>NZ_JAGYWA010000012.1 GCF_018383905.1 Flavobacterium branchiicola | reverse complement strand
TTTCTCATAAGAAGTAAGTTCAAAGTATTCAACTATTATTTCAGGTAATAACAACTTGAGAAGATCAATAAAAGAATCCTGCATTTCTATTTGATTTTAAAATACAAATTTCGACCTTTTAATATTTCCCCACAACAATATGCATTGATCCATTTATTTGATAAGGATTTTTTGTTTTGTAAAATATTGAATGTACTGCATTTTTCTGGAGCCCCGATAGCTATCGGGGGTCGTCGCATTTCTTTTCAAAAACCCTATCCTAAATGGATAGGGTTTTTTGTTTTTCATTGGTGTTTGTACATAAAACTTCAATTAATCTGTACTTGCGTTAGTGATGGAAGCGACATCCTTTTGCGGGAAAGAAAAAGATACATGTTTTCCATGAAACTTCTTCCGCAAAAGATACAGCGGACAGCACGACCCGCAGGGAAACGCCATTAAAAACATGAATATATTAAAGGTTTGATTTTTAATTGTTTGTATTTTTAATTAGGGTCGGATTTTTCTAAATTAACGTTGTTTATAAACTGAATCACGCCATTCATAAAAACTTTCTGATCATCCCACATAGCTAAATGGCTTCCGTTGGGACAATATAAATAGTGACCATTTTTGACTAATTTACTTTGTTCTTCCATAGCTTTTGGGTCCATTGTATCGTATTTGGCACCAATCATTAGCGTTGGAATTGTAATTTCATGTAATCGGTTTTTAATGTCCCATTTTGCTAGTCTGCCGCTAATACCAAATTCGCTAGGACCTTGCATTAAGGTATAGATTTCGTTGTTTACATGTTTACTTGCGCGGTTTAAACCGTCTGGCCATTCTTTTAAGCGACACAGATGTTTTTGATAGAAATTAGGGATTAATAATTCCATGTATCGGGGATTTGTGAAATCTTTTTTTGCTTCTATTGTTTTAATTTCTGCCAGGACTTTTGGGTCCATTTGTTTGGAAAGTACTTCTTCAGCGTATTTACCATACTCTGGTGCGCTGGCCATCATGTTTGAAACTAGTAATCCTTTCATGTTTTTCTGGTATTTTAGTGTATATTCCATTGCTAGAATGCCTCCCCATGAGTTTCCTAGAATATAAAAGTTACTTTGATCTGCTCCGATAGCTTTTCGAACCTGTTCCACTTCATCTACGAAACGATCTATAGTCCATAAAGAGCTATCTTTTGGTTGATCACTGTAATAAGATCCTAATTGATCATATTCATAAAATTCAAAACCTTCGCGTTGAAAAAAAGTTTCAAAACACTCCATATATTCATGCGTCATAGCAGGACCTCCATGAAGTAATAATATTTTTATTTTTGGATTGTTTCCAAATCTTTTTGTCCAGACTTTATAGTCTCCAACAGGAGTTTTAATGGGGATCAGTTTTACTCCGGCAGCTTCGATCTTGTTATTGTTTTTATAGGTGAAATAATCAGACAGTGTGTTATTCTGAGGTTCTTTTTTGCAGGAGACTGTTAAGAATATCAGGAGTAAAAATAGAAGTGAACGCATAATTATTTAGATTTTAAAGTTGCCTTGATATATTATTGGATAAAACTAATTTACGTTTTTTTATTGTAAATGAATTGATAATGAGTTATGTAATATTTATTACTGAAAGTTTAGTTGTGATTATAATCCAAGAATAGTATATTTTTATAGGAATGGTTTCCGTGGTTTTAAAAACAAGTCTGAACTTTTTTGTTGTAAAAAGCATCTTTTTGAAAATATCGTGTATGTGTTGTGTAATTTTTATTATTTTTACTAAATCGATTTAGGAATATTTATTTTAACTACTTATGAAAAATATATTATTAAGCTGCTTGTTTGTTTTGGTTTTAAGCCTGTCTGTAAATGCTCAGGAAATAAAATCTCCTGATGGAAATTTTAAATTGGCATTCCATTTAGATAAGATAGGAACTCCGATATATTCTCTTGATTTTAAAAATAAGCAAGTCCTTCAGGACAGTAAAATGGGTTTCATTTTGAAATCGGATATTATGCTTAATAAAGATTTTCAAATTATTGACAGCGAGCTTAAGACCGAGAATAGTGTCTGGAATCCTGTTTTGGGTGAGCAAAAAGAGATTAGAAATAATTACAACGAAATGAAAGTTGCCTTATTGCAAGATAAAAGCAAACGTAAGATGCTTATTTATTTCCGTTTGTTTAATGATGGTTTGGCTTTTAGGTATGAATTTCCGGTACAGGAAAATTTACGTCATTTTATAATTCAGGAAGAAACTAGTGAGTTTAACTTAACAGGAGATCATAAGCTTTTTTGGATTCCGGGAGATTACGATACAAATGAATATAGTTATACTACTTCAAATATATCAGAAATGCAGGCTTTGGTTTATGATGCAGTGCATGTGCCTTTAGCAGCGCAAAGCACCATTAAAAATTTGGCTACTCAAACACCATTGATGATGAAAACAAGCAGTGGACTTTATATAAATATTCATGAAGCTGCTTTAAAAAATTATCCTGCAATGTGTCTTAATGTAAATGATAAAACTTTTTCCTTGAGTTCGCATCTTGTGCCGGATGCAGTGGGAAATAAAGGATATATTCAGACTGGAAGTTTTACACCTTGGAGAACGGTTGTAGTTAGTGATGATGCGAGAAAAATATTGGCTTCAAAAATGATATTAAATCTTAATGAACCTTGTAGTTATGAAGATGTTTCATGGATTAAACCTGTAAAGTACATAGGTGTATGGTGGGAATATTTTACTGGTGGCGGATCAACTTGGGCGTATTCAGATAATCAGGATGTGGTGATTGGTAAAACAGATTTCTCTAAATTAAAACCAAATAATACACACGGAGCAAATACAAAACATGTTAAAGAATACATCGATTTTGCTTCATCAAATGGCTTTGACGCTGTCTTAGTTGAAGGATGGAACGAAGGCTGGGAAGATAATACTGCTTTTAAAAAAGAACATATTTACAGTTTTACAAAAGCATATCCCGATTTTAATGTAAAGGAATTAAATGAGTATGCTCAGCAGAAGCATGTGAAAATAATAATGCATCATGAAACAACATCGTCTGTTTCAGAATACGAAAGACAATTAAGTGACGCTTTAGATTTTATGACAGCAAATAACTATAATGCAGTAAAAACCGGATATGTTGGTCCTATTATTCCAAGAGGTGAGCATCATGATGGTCAGCAAATGGTAAATCATTATACTTATGTAGCGACTGAAGCGGCAAAGCATAAAATTATGGTTGATTCTCACGAAGCAGTTCGTCCCACAGGTTTGCATAGAACATATCCAAACTGGTTCGCACAAGAATCAGCGCGAGGTACAGAGTTTGAATCTATGGAAGGAATTCATCCAGATCACACTACTATTTTGCCCTTCACGCGTTTAATGGGAGGTCCAATGGATTATACACCAGGAATATTTCAAGGCGACTTATCTGTTTATGGTTCTAAGAAAAATAAACTGAGTACAACACTAGCTAAACAATTGGCTTTGTATGTAACAATGTACAGTCCGTTGCAAATGGCAGCTGACTTGCCTGAAAATTATATTCGTTTTAATGATGCCTTTCAATTTATAAAAGATGTTGCACTGGATTGGGATGAAACTTATATTCTTGAAGCTGAACCTGGCGATTATATTACAATTGCCCGAAAAACAAAAGGAAAACAAGAATGGTTTGTGGGAGCAATAACAGATGAAAACCATCGTACTGCTTTAATTGATTTTAGTTTTCTTCCTGCAGGAAAATCATATACTGCAATTATTTATGAAGATGGAAAAACTGCTGATTATAAAACAAATCCGCAGTCGTATAATATTCGAAAAATAACAGTAAACAGTAAAACTAAGTTAAAACAAAATTTAGCATCGAGCGGAGGAACTGCAATTTCTATTAAATAATTATACCGACCAATTAAAGAGGCTAATACATATTTAAGTAGCAGCAAAAAGACAAAAATTTAAAAAATATAAAGATGAGCACAAAAATGTATCCAATGCAGTTTGAACCAATTCTGAAGGAAAGAATTTGGGGAGGCGAAAAATTACAAACCTTACTGAACAAACCTATCACATCAAAAATTACAGGTGAAAGCTGGGAATTATCTACCGTTGAAGGTGATGTAAGCTTAATTGCAAATGGCGATTTAAAAGGAAAATCACTTTCTGAGATAATTAATGAATCACCAAATGAAGTTCTGGGTACAGCTGTTTATGCAAGATTTGGTAAACAGTTTCCTTTGTTGTTTAAATATCTTGATGCGCGAGAAGATCTTTCGATCCAGGTGCATCCTAATGATAAATTAGCCAAAGAGCGACATAATTCTTTTGGTAAAACTGAAATGTGGTACGTAATGCAGGCAGATACTGATGCGAGGATTATTGTTGGTTTTAAAGAGGATTCGAGTAAAGAAGAATATGTAGAAAACCTGAATAACAAAACACTAATTTCAATTTTAGATGATGTAAAAGCGAAGCAAGGAGATGTGTTTTTTCTGGAAACAGGAACTGTGCATGCTATCGGAGCGGGACTTGTAGTGGCTGAAATTCAGCAAACATCGGATATAACGTATCGTTTGTATGATTTTGACAGAACAGATGCACAAGGCAATAAAAGAGAATTACATGTTGATTTGGCTCTTGATGCAATAAATTATAAAAAAACGGATACCTATAAAAAATATGCTAAAGTTGCCAATGCGTCTAATGCTATTGTAGACTGTTCCTATTTTACAACGAATTTTATTCCGTTGCAAGGAGAAGTTCAGGTAGATAAAAATGGCGAAACTTTTACTGTTTATATGTGTACCGAAGGTAATTTTGAAATAGAAATAGAAGACAAAAAATATAGTTATAAAAAGGGAGATACAATTTTGCTTCCAGCTTCAGTTAATAAGTTTGTTTTAAATGGAAATGCTTCACTTTTAGAAGTCTATATTTCATAAAAATAACTTAATTTAGTGGAGAAATTACGGAATAGAGGCTTTTGTGTTTGAAGATAAATCACAAAAAGGTAATTAATTTTAGTATTTTATCTTTAAAACACTTGTAAAAAAACGATTTGTATAAAAAATCAATTACAAAAACGTTTTAGTAATTATTATGTATATATTTGTAATATCATTAATAACACTTTAATAAAAAATTAACTCCCAAAATGAAAAAAATCACGATCAAAGATATTGCTACAGAAGCTAAAGTTTCTATATCTACAGTATCGTTTGTGATTAATGGAAAAGGGGAGAAGATGGGAATAAGTGCAGCTGTTATTAAAAAAGTGCAGGATGTAGCCGAAAGCCTTAATTATAGACCAAGTATGATTGCAACCAGTTTAAGAACTGGAAAAACAAGATCGATTGGACTTATAGTAGAAGATATTTCAAATCAGTTTTTTTCTGATTTGGCGCGCGTTATCGAAGATGAAGCAAAAAATATAGACTATAGAGTTTTTTACTGTAGTACAGGTGATGACGATGAGCGTTCAGAAGAATTAATAAGTAGTCTTTTGCAGGCAAATGTTGATGGTTTTATTATTACGCCAACACAAAATTTAGAAGAGAAAATAGAACTTCTTTTAAAATTGAAAAAGCCGGTTGTGTTAATTGACAGGTATTTTCCAGGACAAAGAGTGAGCCATGTCGTAATGGATAATTATGAAGCGGCCAACTCTGCAACCAAATTCCTTATGAATAAAGGATGTAAAAATATAGCTGTTGTTAATAATACTTCTGAAATGATTCAGATGAAATTAAGGGAAGACGGTTATAGAGATGCTTTAAAGGAAGAAGGTGTTTATAACGAGGAATTGGTATTGCATGTAGATTATCACAGCAATGAAGAAACCAGAATCGCTTCATTATTAAGCTTTTTTCAAAAAAACTCGAAGATTGATGCAGTGTTATTCCTGGCCAACTATATGGGACTTGCAGGACTTCAGGTTTTTAGAAAATTAGGAATTAGTATTCCGGAAGATATTTCGGTTATTAGTTTTGATGATCATGACAGTTTTAAATTGCATACACCAACAATTTCGGTTATTGCACAACCAATTGAAGATATTGCAATTAAATCTATACAGTTGTTAATGAGTCAAATGACAGATATGGATGCATTTAAAATAGAAAAAAGCCTTAAAAAAGGAAACCTGATAGTTAGAGAGTCAGTTTAATTTTTGGCTGTAGATACAATTAAAAAAAGAAAAAACGGTTTCGTTTTTTTTTAGTCATTTTACTAAATCGTTTTAGTAAGTTTTAGATGAATAAAGTGAGAATATTAGTCCTGTATTTAAAAGGATTATGATATCGATTTCTGCAATTTAGAAAAGTAAGTTTTTATAAAAGTATAGTGTTTAAAGGTGGAGATCTTTAAATGCCATTTTAAAGTTGAGTTCGAATTTATTATTAATTATTTAAAAACAATCACGTTAAAACAATCACACGTTAAGACAAACAAAAATCAAAACAAATAACCAAAAATGCTTATGAGACGTATATTCGCAGTGTTAGGAATGGTATTGTTGTGCAGTTTAGGGGCTGTCGCACAAAACCGATTAATAACAGGTATAGTGACTGATGCACAAAACAAAGGAGTTATTGCCGCATCCATCGAAGTTCAGGGAAAACCTTTTAGCGCAGTTACAGATGCTGAAGGTAGATTTAAAATGAATGTTCCGGAAGGACCGGTTACATTAAATGTATCATCTATAGGTTTTGCACCACAAGCAGTTGTATTACAGCAAAACCAAAACAAAGTTTCAGTTGTATTAGCAGAAAATACTCAGGAATTAAAAGATGTTGTAGTAACTTCATTCGGAGTTAAAAAACAAAAGAAAAGTTTAGGTTACGCAGTTGGAGAACTGAAAGGTGACGAATTGACAAAAAATAAAGAAATTAACTTAGGAAATGCCCTTCAGGGAAAAATTGCCGGAGTTAACGTTTCTGCGCCGGTTACAGGACCATCAGGTTCGAGCCGTGTGGTAATTCGTGGAGCAACTTCAGCTTCAGGACTTAACCAGCCTTTATATGTTGTTGATGGTATTCCTATTGATAACAGTCAACAAGGAAACGCTAATATGTGGGGTGGTGCAGATAAAGGAGACGGTATGTCATCATTCAATCCAGATGATATTGCTTCTATGTCGGTATTAAAAGGTAGTGCTGCTTCTGCTCTTTATGGGTACAGAGGATCTAATGGTGTTATCTTAATCACAACTAAAAAAGGAAAAAGCGGTACAGGACTTGGAGTAGATTTTAGTACAAACTCTACTTTTAACACACCTGCAAGTCTTTTGCACTGGCAAGACCAATATGGAGCAGGAGCACCGGTAAATGGTGTTGCTACAAGATTTTCAGATTTACAGGAACTTAGAGACTCCTACTATTTTGCATGGGGAGATAAGTACGATGGTACGCCATCTCTTGCACTTGACGGATCTACTAAACCATATCAGGCATACGGAAAAGACAATGTTGAGAATTTCTATCGAACTGGATATTCTTTCAGCAATACTTTGGCCGTTTCGGGAGGAAATGAAACTACCAACTTCAGGTTATCTTTCGGAAATACTAAAGACGAGTCAATTTTGCCTGGAACAAACTTTGGAAGAAATAACGTAGCTTTAAGCTTGAATTCGGCTCCAAACAAAAAAATAAGTGTAGAGACAAATGCTCAGTATATTACAGAAAAAAGTAATAACAGACCATATTTGAATGACTCTCCTAGAAATGCTTCTTTCCCAACTACTTTCCTAACTCCGGGAACGGATATTAGATGGTTAAGCAATCCATATGATGCAAATGGTGGTGAAGCGGATTATTTTGGTGCAAATACGTATCATACAAATCCATATTTTGCAACACAACAACCATTAAATAATGACCTTAGAAAACGTTTTATTGGTTCTGCAAAAGTAAATTATAACATTACAGAAAAAATTTATGCTAAAGGTGTTATTGGTATTGACGATATTAATTATGAATATACTGAAATCGAGCCTACCGGAATAAATTATAATCCTGGTGGATCTTACGAAAACAGAGTTGAGGGTCGTACAGAATACAACGCTTCTGCTTATTTAGGATACAAAGGTGATATCGTAGAAAATCTTTCATTAGATGCTTTCGTTGGGGGTAACCGTCAACATAACAGATACAGTGGAATTAAAATGAGAGGTAACAATTTTATCGTTCCATTCAAATATTTTTACGGAAATACACAACCGGACAAAACAGAAAAATTATTTTCTGAAAGTGAAGTAAACTCTCTTTTCTATTCTGCCGATTTAGGATACAAAGATTTCTTGTATGTAAGTTTAACAGGACGTCAAGATTGGTTCTCTACTTTAGATCCATCAAGTAACAGTACATTTTATCCATCTGTGAGTTCAAGTTTTATTTATTCTGAAGTAATTGATTTACCAGAATGGATGACTTACGGAAAATTCAGAGCGGGTTGGGGTAACGTAGGAGGAGCATTGCCAGACGCTTATGCTTTAGCTTTAACGTATACTGCGCCAGACGGGCAAACAGATGCTTTAGGACAACCAATTTTGGGTGTTAATGGAGAAACAGTTCCAAACAGAACTTTAAAACCTTATAATGTAAGTACAATCGAATTTGGTTTCGAAAATACATTTTTCAATAACAGAGTTAGTACAGATTTGACTTTCTATAGCAAAAGAACAACTAACGATATTACTGATGCTGATATTTCTTTGGCTTCTGGATACAGAACAACAAAAATCAACGTTGGAGAAATTCTGAACAAAGGAGTAGAGTTTGCAATCAATGTAAAAGCAATTAAAACACCAACATTCTCTTGGAGCGTAGGATATAATTTTGCTTACAATAACAGTGAAGTAATTAATCTGTCTGATAAAATTACGACAAAAACATTAGAAGGAAACAGAGATTCAAGAGCTTCTGTAGTTTTAGAAAAAGGACAACCTTTTGGAATTATTAAAGCTTACGATTATTTAAGAGACGCAAGCGGAAACATTGTATTGGATACAAATGGTAAATTTATGAGAGGAGATTTAATCAATGCAGGACAAGGTGTTGCTCCAACTGCAATGGGACTTTCAAATGATTTTACTTATAAAAACTTTACACTTTCGATTTTTGTTGATGCTAAATTTGGAGGAGAAATCTATTCTGCTACAAACCAGTTAGGAATGCGTTACGGTTTATCAGAGTCTACACTTGCAGGCCGTGAAGGCGGAATTGCAGTTTCAGGTAAAGACATTAACGGTAATCCTGTAAACACAACAGTTTCTGCATACGATTACTGGAGAAGTTATAGCGATGTAACATCAAACTTTGTTTACGATGCTGATTTTATTAAGCTTAGAGCAATTTCTTTTGCTTACAACTTCCCAAAAGCAAATCTTGCAAAAACACCATTTCAATCGGTTAGTTTAGCATTTTCTGCTCACAATTTATGGACAATTTATGACAAAGTGCCAAACATTGATCCAGAGTCTAACTATTCTAATAGTAATGCTCAGGGTCTTGAAAGAGCTTCTATGCCTTTGACAAGAAACTACGGTTTAACACTTAATGTCAAATTCTAATCATAAAAATTGAAAGATGAAAAATAGATATATAAAAATATTTTGTATCGCAATTGTTAGTGCAATGACACTAACAGGATGTGATAAAGGATTTGAAGAAATGAATACAAATCCTAATGCTCTGACAGATCCGGCAGTAAAATCAATGTTTACTCTTGCTGAAATTTATGTTGACGGTCAGGATTTTTCTAACACAAGAGGAAATAACTTATACGCAGCACAAATCGTACAACAGTTTTCTTCATTAGGAGGACCAGGTTCAAAATACACGTATTCTTCTGAATATTCAGCAGCACTTTTTGGAGAAACTTACGGAAAAGGATTGAATCAGATTTTTCAATTACTATCTGTAATAAAAGACGCTCCGGAAAATTCTAATGCGATTCAGGCTTTAAGAATCATGAAAGTTTTCTTGTTCCAGAAATTGACAGATACTTACGGTGAAGTTCCTTATTTCGATGCCGGAAAAGGATATAACGGAAATGTTTATGCTCCGAAATATGATACACAAGAAGCAATCTACAATGATTTACTAAAAGAATTAGACGAAGCTGGTAATGCTTTAGATGCAAGTAAAGCATTTGTTGGTAATGCAGATTTGTACTATCAAAGTGATGTTGCAAAATGGAAAAAATTGTCTAACTCTTTAATGTTAAGAGTTGCAATGCGTTTGTCTAAAGTAAACCCTGCAAAAGCAAAAGAATATGTTGAAAAAGCGGTTGCAAAAGGTGTTTTCACTTCAAACAGTGATTGTTTAATTTTAAAACATGATTCAGGACCAGCAGGAGTTAAAACAAACCCAATAACTTCATCTTGGGTACGTAATGATTTGAATGGTGGTGACTCAAACATCAAATTCAGTAAAACGTATATTGATCAATTGAAAAACAGTAACGATCCACGTTTAAGAATTTATGCAAAATTAGAAGCTTCAGGAAACAATACTCCTGCTAGCCAGCAAGGTCTTGCTAATGATGCAAAAGAATTTCCGGGTGGAGACAAAAAACTGTTTTCAGATCCTAACACATCAACGGTATTGCGTTTAGATGCACCAACTTTAATTATGTCTTATGCCGAAGTAAAATTTATTCTGGCAGAAGCAGCAGTAAAAGGATGGAATGTTGGTGGAACAGCTCAAAAACATTATGAAGATGGTGTAAAAGCAGCTATGGATGTTTTAACCATTTTTGGAGATAAAGTACCAGCAGTTACAACAGCAGAATATGATGCGTATATGTTAGCTCACCCATTTAAATCTGCCGGAACAGAAGCAGAAAAAATTGAGCAGATTATTACTCAAAAATGGATTGTATTATTGTTCAACGGTTTTGAAGCTTTTTCAGAATACAGAAGAACAGGATATCCGGTTTTAGTTCCTGTTAATGATCCTACGGGAGAAACAAAAGGAACAATTCCTAGAAGATTAATTTATGATCAGTCAGAATTGATAACCAATGGGGCTAATTATAAAGAAGCAATATCACGCCAAGGGTTGGATTTAATGACAACCAGAATCTGGTGGGACAAATAGTTTAAAAAGTTTGGTTAGTTAGTTTGAATTAAGCCGGGTAGGAATACCTGTACCTCCCGGCTAATTTTTAATTTCTTTTCTATTTTAATAAAAAATGATACGCTGCTTTAATTAGTATTTCATTGATTTTTAGTACCTTTTTTTTCGCAAAAGAAAATTTGCTTATGCTGAAAAAGATGGGATTACATTTAAAAATGGATTCAAAAAATAAAAAGTAGTTGTTGATTTTTAATAAAGAGAAACAGAAGTTTTTCAATTAAAATATCAAAAAATAAACTAAAACTTGGCAGTCATAAAAAAGGAAATGATTTCTGGATATTTTGTTAGTTGCTCTTATTCTGATATAAAACCTAAAAGAGAAGGAAATAATTGCGAAAATCAATTATGACCTTCTCCAACTGCCAACAATTAAATTGAAAATTAAATTATATTACTCGGTAAAATGAAACATACAAAAAGCTTTTATTGGTGCGTAGGTATTTGTCTCGCAAGCTTTTCATTTGTGGCCAAAGCTCAAAATATTGATATAAAAACAGGCTGGCAATACCGTGAAACACAAACAGAAAATTGGTTTCCGGCAACAGTTCCCGGCGAAATCCATACAGACCTGCTTAACAATAAAACAATTGAAGATCCATTTTATAGAGATAATGAAAAAAAACTGCAATGGATCGAAAAGAAAGACTGGGAATATAAAACCACTTTTCAGGTTTCATCTGCAATTTTAAAAAGAAAGAATGCCGAATTAGTTTTCGATGGATTAGATACTTATGCTACCGTTTATTTGAATAATAAACAGGTTTTAAAAGCAGATAATATGTTTCGTCAATGGAAAGTAGAAGTAAAAAAGCTACTGAAACCAGGAAACAATGATTTGGTTATTGTTTTTAAATCGGCACAAAACGTTGTCGATTCACTTGCCAAAAAAGATTTGCCATTTGTTATTCCGGATAATCCACGCGCCTATGCCCGAAAAGCACAATACCATTTTGGATGGGATTGGGGACCAAAATTTACAACCTGCGGTATTTGGAAAACACCACGTCTGGAAGCTTATGACGAGAAAAGCATGGAGAAACCATACGTAATGAATCGCAAAATAGAATTGGTGCAAGAACCGGACAGTCTTGGTAAATCATTTTATTTCAAGATTGATGGAAAGCCTGTTTATATGAAAGGCGCCAATTATATTCCATCAGATGCTTTTCTTTCAAGAGTGACCAAAAAAGAATACGAAAAAGTGATTTCTATGGCAAAAGATGCCAATATGAATATGCTTCGTGTTTGGGGAGGCGGAATTTATGAAGATGATTATTTTTATGACTTATGTGATAAAAACGGAATCTACGTTTGGCAGGATTTTATGTTTGCCGGAACAATGATTCCTGGCGACAAAGCCTTTTTTGACAATGTAAAAGCAGAAGTTCAATATCAGGTAAAACGTCTTCGTCATCATAAAAGTATTGTTTTATGGTGCGGAAATAATGAAATAGACGAAGCTTTTAAAGATTGGGGATGGCAAAAAAGCATGAAAATGTCAAAGCAGGATTCCACTCGTTTATGGAAAGACTATGTTCGTTTATTTCAGGACAGTATTCCAAAGTGGGTAAAAGAAGTTGATACGAAACGCCCTTATATTAGTTCGTCACCATTATTTCACTGGTCTAAAAAATCAAGTATCACCGAAGGCGATAGCCATTACTGGGGAACCTGGTGGGGACTGGAAGATGTCGAAGCAGTACAGAAAAAAACAGGACGTTTTGTAAGCGAGTACGGAATGCAGGCAATGCCAAATTACTCGTCAATAGAAGCCTTTACAAAACCGGAGGACCGCTATTTATATTCTGATATTTTAGAAGCGCATCAAAAAGCCGGAAAAGGTTTCATGAAATTAGATTCTTATCTGAGTCGTTATTTCATCGAGGAATCTAAAATAAAGAAAATGAGTGTTGAAGATTACACGTATCTAACGCAATGTCTACAATATTATTCATTAAAAAACATTATCGGAATTCATCGTTCAAAAGCACCTTATAATATGGGAACTTTAGTCTGGCAGCTTAATGATTGCTGGCCTGTAGCAAGCTGGAGCGTTACCGATTATTACGATCGTCAGCCAAAAGCCGCTTGGTATGCCATGAAAGAAGCGTACAGAGACGATAAAACCCCGGAAATTGATTTGACACGTCCGATTAATTTAAACTTAGAAGACCCAAAAATAACATGGAAAGTAACTGGAAATAAAGTGACCTTGAAAGCTTCAGAAGCTGCCAAATATGTTTATGTATCAATAAAAGGATACACAGGGAAATGGAGCGATAATTATATTGATCTAAATGCAGGAGAAGAAAAAACGATTACGTTTGAAGGGAAAGTGGTAAAACCGGAATTAAAGGTTTTTTCTTTATATGAGGTTTTAGGAAGGTACAAATAAAGGTACTGAGGTGCTAAGGTTCTAAGGGACAAAGTTACAAAGGTTTACTGTAGAGATGCACTGCAGTGCATCTTTCGCAAAGAAATAAAGATTCTGAAATAAAAAAAAATCCGCATAAATCGGTCTAACCCGTTTAATCCGTGGCCAATTATACAATTATAAAACTCATAATATATGTTTACAAAATACAAATACGTTGTTTTTTTATTAATTACGCTAATTAATTTACCTACCTTTTCACAGGCTAAGAAAGCGAAACAAAATGATTTAGATTACACAAAATATGTAAATCCGTTTATTGGCTCAGCGGGTCATGGTCATGTATTTGTGGGTGCAAATGTTCCTTTCGGAGGCGTTCAGTTAGGACCTGTAAATATTTTTGAAGGCTGGGATTGGTGCAGCGGATACAATTATGCGAGTAATACCATTTTAGGTTTTACACACACACATTTAAGCGGTACCGGAATTGGAGATTTAAATGATATTTTATTGCTTCCGGTTTCAGGAAAAGTACCTCTTTTTAAAGGAACAAAAGAAGACATGGTAAACGGTTACGGTTCTTATTTCTCTCATGAAAATGAAGTAAGTAAACCAGGTTACTACAGTGTTTTACTTGATAAATATAAAATCAAAGCCGAATTAACAGCCAGCGAAAGAGTTGGTTTTCATAAATATACTTTTAATTCAGCCAATGATGCACACGTTTTATTAGACCTTGCAGACGGAATTGGATGGGATAAACCGGTAAAAACATATATCAAAAAAATAAATGAAACTACACTGGCAGGATATCGTTTCTCTGCAGGTTGGGCGACAGATCAGCGCATTTATTTTACGATGGAATTCTCTGAGCCTATTTCAAAACTAGCTTTGTATGATGATCAAAAAGCAGTTTCAGGAAACGAAGGCGAAGGTTTAAAAATGAAAGCAGTTCTAGATTTTGCTACATTAAAAAACAAACAAGTTTTAGTAAAAGTTGGAATTTCTCCTGTAAGTGCTGAAAATGCTGCTGCAAATATTAAAGCTGAAATTCCGAATTGGGATTTTGATCAGACAGTTAAAACGGCTACTTCAAAATGGAATGCCGAATTAAACAAAATTCAGATTACAGGAAACGATAAAACAATGAAAGTTTTCTATACTGCATTGTATCATACTATGTTTGCGCCATCAATATTTAATGATGTAAATGGCGATTACAGAGGAACAGATAAAAAAGTATACGAGAAAGCAAATTTTACCAACTACACTACTTTTTCACTTTGGGATACGTACCGCGGACTTCATCCTTTATACACGATTACACAGTCGGATAAAATTAATGACATTGTAAAATCATTTTTGGCAATTTACGAGCAACAAGGCAGATTACCGGTTTGGCATTTAATGGGGAATGAAACCAATACAATGAACGGAAATCATTCCATTGCAGTAATTGCAGATGCCTATTTAAAAGGATATCGCGATTACGATGTTGCTTTAGCTTATGAAGCAATGAAAAAAACAGCCATGCAAACGCGTGACGGAATGGATTATGTGCAAAAACTGCAATATATTCCTGCTGATAAAATGTTGGAATCTGTTGGTAATGCATTAGAATATGCTATTGATGATTATGCAATCGCTCAGGTGGCAAAAGCATTAAACAAAACAGAAGATTACGATTATTTCTCAAAAAGAGCCAATTTATACAAACTTTATTTCGATAAAGAAACTACATTCATGCGCGGAAAATTAACAGATGGAAACTGGAGAACACCATTCAATCCGCTTTCATCAGCGCACCGTAAAGACGATTATGTAGAAGGAAATGCTTGGCAATACACCTGGTTAGTTCCTCAGGATCCTAATGGACTAATTGAATTATTTGGAAGCGAAAGTAAATTTTTGGCTAAATTAGATTCACTTTTTCTAATCACAGATAAAGTAGAAGGAGAAGAAATTTCACCGGATATCAGTGGATTAATCGGGCAATATGCACAAGGAAACGAACCAAATCACCACATTCCGTATTTATACGCATTTGCAGGAGAACCTTGGAAAACAGCGAAACTAATCAGAGAAATCGACGATAAATTTTACTCCACGAAACCAGACGGATTATGTGGTAATGAAGACTTAGGACAAATGTCGGCTTGGTACATTTTATCTTCAATGGGATTCTATTCAGTTAATCCCGCAAACGGAGTTTACGTTTTAGGAAGCCCGTTGGTAAATACAGCAACAATTCACCACAAAAAAGGAATTTCATTTACAGTGAATGCTATTAATAACAGCGCCGTAAATATGTACATTCAAAAAGCAGAATACAACGGAAAACCTTATACAAAATCGTATATCACACACGATATGATTGTAAAAGGCGGAGAGTTGAAATTATATATGGGAAGCAAACCATCTGCAACTTTTGGAGTGAAAAAAGAAGACAGACCTAATTAATTTTAGAGTTAAGATTTTAGATTTCCTGCAAGGTTTTAAAAACCTTGTAGGTATTATTAAAGTCGAAAGTCGAAAGTCGAAAGTCGAAAGTCGAAAGTCGAAAGTCGAAAGTCGAAAGTCGAAAGTCGAAAGTCGAAAGTCGAAAGTCGAAAGTCGAAAGTCGAAAGTCGAAAGTCGAAAGTGAAATGTGAAACGTCAAAAGTTGAAAGCCTATAGCCTACAGCTTAAAGCCTAAAGCAAAAAACATGAAATTAAAAAGCTTACTTTTTTTAGGATTAATACAGTGTTGTGTTGCCACAGCACAAGTTAAAACTTTAGATCCGGTAGAATATGTGAATCCGTTAATGGGAACACAATCGTCTCATAGTCTTTCAAACGGAAATACGTATCCGGCAATCTGCAGACCTTGGGGAATGAATTTCTGGACACCGCAAACCGGTAAAATGGGTGACGGATGGGCGTATACTTATACAGCCGACAAGATCAGAGGATTCAAGCAAACCCATCAGCCATCGCCTTGGATGAACGATTACGGACAGTTTTCTATCATGCCAGTAACAGGTAAAATAGTAGTTGCCGAAGGAGAAAGAGGAAGCTGGTTCAGTCATAAAGCCGAAGTTTCAAAACCATATTATTACAGCGTTTATCTGGCTGATTATGATGTTACAACAGAAATTACAGCAACAGAAAGAGCTGCACATTTTCAGATCACCTTTCCCGAAAACGAGCAATCTTCAATAGTAGTTGATGCATTTGATAAAGGTTCTTATATCAAAATTATTCCTTCAGAAAATAAAATCATAGGATATACAACCCGCAATAGTGGGGGAGTTCCAAGTAATTTCAAAAACTATTTTGTACTGATTTTCGATAAACCATTTACAACTAGCAGTACATGGAATGACAAAGGTTTAGAAAAAAACAAATTAGAATTACAGGACGATCATGCCGGTGCAGTAGTTAGTTTTAAAACTAAAAAAGGAGAAATTGTAAATGTAAAAACAGCTTCTTCATTCATAAGTCCGGAACAAGCGGAGTTAAATTTGAAATCTGAATTAGGAACAGCATCTTTTAATGAAACTGTTGCTATATCTAAAAAAGAATGGAACAAAGTTTTAGGAAAAATAACTGCCGAAAGTAATGATGCAGATCAGTTAAAAACATTCTATTCGTGTTTATACCGCGCAACCTGTTTTCCGCAAAAACAATATGAAATAAATGCCAAAGGCGAAACCGTGCATTACAGCCCATACAACGGAAATGTTTTACCGGGTTATATGTATGCAGGAACAGGTTTTTGGGATACTTTCCGTGCCTTATATCCATTATTGAATTTAGTTTATCCTTCAATAAATAAAGAAATGCAGGAAGGTTTAATCAACGATTATAAAGAAGGCGGATTTTTACCGGAATGGTCAAGCCCCGGCTTTAGAAATGTAATGGTTGGTAATAATTCTGCTTCGGTAGTTTCGGATGCTTATATGAAAGGACTTCGCGGATACGATATTAATACTTTGTACGAAGCATTAGTTCACGGAGCAAATAATGAAGGCCCAATGGATGCGGTTGGACGTAAAGGAGTTTCGTATTACAATACTTTAGGATACGTTCCTTATGATGTGAAAATTAATGAAAACGCTGCCAGAACTTTAGAATATGCCTATGATGATTTTGCGATCTGGAAATTGGCAAAAGCTTTAAATCGTCCTAAAAAAGAAATCAGTCTTTTTGAAAAACGAATGATGAATTATAAAAACTTATACAATCCTGCAGTAGGATGGATGAGTGGCAGAAACAAAGACGGAAGTTTCCCGGCAAACTTTAATCCGCTTAAATGGGGAGATGCCTTTACAGAAGGAAATAGTATGCACTACAGCTGGAGTGTTTTTCATGATGTTCAGGGGCTTATTGATTTAATGGGCGGACAAAAGAAATTCACGGCTAAATTAGATGGTGTTTTTACAACGCCACCAGTTTTTGATGACAGTTATTACGGATCTGTAATTCATGAAATTCGCGAAATGCAGATTATGAATATGGGACAATATGCGCATGGAAATCAGCCAATTCAACACATGATTTATCTGTACAATTATGCAGGCGAACCTTGGAAAACACAATATTGGTCAAGAGAAGTTATGAATCGTTTGTACAAACCAACTGCCGACGGATATTGCGGAGACGAAGATAACGGTCAGACTTCTGCCTGGTATATTTTCTCGGCAATGGGATTCTATCCGGTTTGTCCGGCAACAGACGAATATGTTCTGGGCGCGCCATTATTTAAAAAAGTGACTTTGCAGTTAGAGAACGGTAAAAACCTGATTATAAATGCACCTAAAAATTCAGAAACAAACAAATATGTTCAGGATTTAAAATGGGACAATGCAGGTTATACCAAAAATTATATCAATCATTCGGATGTTTTAAAAGGCGGTGAATTAAATTTTGATATGACAGCCGAGCCTAATTTACAAAGAGGAACTACAGCAGCTTCTTTTCCATATTCTTATTCAACTTCAAAATAATACTATGCAATCACGTAGAAAATTTATTAAAAATGCCGGAATTTTTTCCGCAGGATTATTGGCGATTCAAACGGATGTTTTTGCATCGCAATCAGATACTTTTAATTTTGCTCTTAAAGATTTTATCAGCAAAAGACCACCATTAGCAGAAAGAAAATTTACAAGTAAAGCTATTGAAGCAGCAATTGTCAGAATCAAAAAACAAATTGCAAATCCGGAGTTGGCATGGTTGTTTGAAAACTGTTTTCCAAACACTTTAGACACCACAGTCGATTTTGAAATTATCGACGGAAAACCAGATACGTACGTAATTACAGGAGATATCGATGCAATGTGGCTTCGTGATAGTACAGCTCAAATCTGGCCCTATATTCCGTTTGTAAAAGAAGACAAAAAACTGGCTGAATTGGTAAAAGGAGTAATCAATCGTCAGACAAAATGTATTTTGTTAGATCCTTATGCAAATGCTTTTTATAAAGATTTTGCACAAGTGAGCGAATGGAAAAACGATATGACCAAAATGCAGCCGGGGATTCATGAGCGCAAATGGGAAATTGACAGTTTGTGTTACCCAATACGTTTAGCACACGGATACTGGAAAGAAACCGGAGATATCAGTTTGTTCGACAGTAAATGGAAAGAAGCAATGCTTTTGGTTATCCAGACTTTCAAGGAACAACAAAGAATGCATGACAAAGGCCCTTATAATTTTCAAAGAGTAACGGCTTGGGCTACAGATGGTGTACCATTAGGAGGTTACGGATATCCTGTAAAACCATGTGGATTAATCGTTTCTACTTTCAGACCCAGTGACGACAGTACCTTGTTCGGATATTTAATTCCGAGTAATATGTTTGCCATCGAAGTGCTTGGATATTTAATGGAAATTTTCTCTTTGCCTGCATTAAAAGACAATGATTTGGTTGCTAAAGCTAAAGAATTAAGAGATCAGGTTCAGAAAGGATTAGAAGAAAATGCCATTATCGAGCACCCGAAATTCGGAAAAATCATTGCTTTTGAAGTAAACGGATACGGAAGTTTTCATATGATGGATGACGCCAATGTACCCTCTTTATTGTCATTGCCTTATTTAGGAGCTATTGAGCCGGATAGTCCACTTTATTTAAATACAAGAAAAGTAGTCCTTTCAGAAAACAACCCGTTTTTCTACAAAGGAAAAGCAGGAGAAGGAGTTGGAGGACCACATACAGGAACAGATACCATCTGGCCAATGAGTATTGTTTTAAGAGCCATAACCAGTGTAGACGAAGAAGAAATCAGACATTGCATTAGTAATTTGATTAAAACAAATGCAGATACCGGTTTTATGCATGAATCGTTTCATAAAGACGACGTGACAAAATTTACCCGAAAATGGTTTGCGTGGGCCAATACACTTTTTGGAGAAATGATTGTGCACACCAGCATAAAATATCCACAGATTTTAAAAGATAAGAATCTTTAAAATTTTACCGCAGTTAGAAATAGAATGAGTTAACCGATCGGTTGTAGTTATAGTTTCAAAATTAAATGAAGAAATTTTAATGTTGGTAATGAAAATTGAAAGACTACAATACGATTTTAAAAAATAGATAAACTAGAAGAGATGAACAAAGAATATGCCGTTGGAATTGATATCGGAGGAACACATATTACCGCTGCAATTATAGATATTGCAAACATGAAAGTAATAGACCAGTCCTTGCAAAAAGAATCTTTTGATTCTAATTTGCCTGTAGATGAAGTCATGCACATCTGGGGAAAAGTGATCCGAACTTCGATTGAAAATTCAAAAGTTGAAGCAGTAAAAGGACTTGCGGTATGTATGCCTGGACCGTTTGATTATACCAACGGACTTTGCTGGATAAAAGACCAGTCAAAATACGAACATTTTTATGGATTGAATGTGCGTCATTTATTTCAGGGAACACTTGATCTCTCAGGTAATTTTCCGATTCTTTTTGAAAACGACGCCGTTTGTTTCGGAAAAGGAGAGGTATTCAAAGATGCCGAAAACCTTTCTAAAAAAGTAATGGCCGTAACACTTGGTACCGGACTTGGAGCTTGTTTTATAGATAAAGGAGTTTCAATTGCTGTTGGAGAATGTGTACCAGCAGATGGAGAAATTTATAATTTGCCATATAAAGAAGGCATGGCAGAAGATTATGTTTCGGCTCGCGGGCTTTTGGGTAGCTATAAAACGTTAAGCGGAAAAAGCCTTCCTAACGGACTAGAAGTTTATAATCTTGCACTAGACGGAGATGCAATTGCGATTAAAGCATTTGAACAATTGGGAGAAGATTTGGCATCAGTTGTAACACCGTGGTTAGAAAAATTTGAAGCAGACAGCTTTGTAATTGGAGGAAAAATTGCCAATGCCAGTGCGTTTATTCTTCCTGGTTTCAATAAAAAAATGAAAGAAGCAAATGTTGAAATTAGTGTTTCTATTTCAACAGATAATGAAGTTGCAGCGTTATTGGGCGCGGCAAGTATGCTTTATACTTTATAGTTTTGCAAGATTGATATCAATCTTATAAATAAACTTTACAAAAACAGCGATTTTTTAATCGCTGTTTTTTTTGTTTTAAATAGTAATGAATTTAGCTTTAAGTGTTTGATTTTTAATTAAATATTGATTGTTTCTTTTTCTTTGAAAATCGTTATTTAGTACAGTAATTTGACAATATAATACCGTCAGTTAAGTTTTTTTCTGTTTAAGTTTGAACTGTATTTTGAATTCAGTAATAAAAGAGGTTTAATGTTGTTGATGATGCTGCGTTTTTGTATAAAAAAGATGGTTATTATTAGGTAAATAAATAAAAAGATGTCAATAATTATAGGAGTAGATGTTGGTGGAAGTCATATAAGTAGTGCAGCGGTAAACGGTGAAAGTTTCAGAATACTTCCTGAAACCTATTTTGGAGGAGCTGTAGATTGTATGGCATCCAAAGAAATAATTATTCAGAAATGGGCAGAAATAATTAACCAGACCATTGCAGTAATTGAAGAAAAGAAACTAATTGCGGAAAACGAAACTATTGGAATTGCATTTTCTATGCCCGGCCCTTTTCAATATGAATCAGGAATTGCGATGTTTAAAGGGAATAACAAATACGAAGCATTATTTAATGTTTCCATTTCCGAAGAACTTTTGAAATACTTAAGCAATAAGAATGTAATTTGCAGATTCCTGAACGATGCAAGTTGCTTTGGAGTTGGCAGTACAATTCAGCAAGTACCTAATTTAGAGCATGAAAAAGTAATCGCAATAACATTAGGAACCGGTTTTGGAGCTACTTTTTTAGATGATAAACTGCCAATAACGCAAGGTTTGAATGTACCCAATAATGGCTGTTTGTGGGATAAACCCTTTGAAGACGATATTGCTGATAATTATTTTTCGACCAGATGGTTTTTAAAAGAATATGAAAGTGCTTCCGGTGAAATCGCAACCAATGGCGTTAAAGAAATTGCAGGTTTAGAAAATCCTTCTACAGCAAAAATATTTGATAGTTTTGCAGACAATTTAACCTCTTTTTTATCGCCATATATCATAAGCTTTGATGCCGATTTACTCGTTATTGGCGGAAATATTGCAAAATCATACAAACTGTTTCTCACCAAATTAGAAGAAAACTTTAAAAGCAGAGATATCGATTTAACGATTTCAATTGTTGATGAAACAGAGCAAACCAGTATTTTAGGATCTAGTTATTTGTACAACGATGTTTTTTGGGAACGAATTAAAAACGAACTGCCTAATTTTTAAAATAAAAACATAGTCCCGTCTTGTTCCGAAGTTTCGGGATCGGGGTACGCAAAGTGCGCGAAGTTTTTTAAGAATCATTAAAATGAAAAGTTCGCAAAGCTTTGTGTAGACTTAGCTTTGCGAACTTACTATATAGGTTCTGATTAGTTTTAGAATAAAAATACCTTAGCGAACTCTGCGTTAATTTTTAGGTACCTCCATTAAAAGATAGAAGTAATTGTTGACGAAAAACATTATAATTTCACTCAACTGGTTAAAAAAATCTATTTGTATCTTTATGAATCGGGACTGGATTTTAAAGTTCAGTTTGCAAATGAATCTAAAATGAAAGATATAATTCTTAAAAGAGTTTACGACAGTAAAACAAATGACGAAACCTATCGCATATTGATCGACCGTTTATGGCCTCGCGGAATCAAAAAAGAAGATTTACAATTTGATGAATGGGATAAGGAAATAACGCCTTCTCCAGAATTGCGTAAATGGTTTGATCATAAAGAAGAACGATTCACAGAATTTAAAAAATTGTATCTCGCCGAATTAAAAGCAAAACCGGAAGAAGTCGAACGTTTGCGAAGTATTGCAAAAGAGAAACCCTTAACTTTGTTATACGCAGCAAAAAATCCGAAAATCAATCACGCTGTAATTTTGCAGGAATTTTTACTAAAAGAAAACTAACAGGAATTTTGATCACAGACAAAAAGAAAATAAGTTTTAGTATTAGCGAAAACAATACAGTTTACACCATCGAAACCTATACAGGTCAATATCCTAATTTGATGTTTTTACTGAAAGACAAACTCGGTTTAGATGATTTTGGAGAATGCGGAGGAGTGGGCAGATGTGCAACTTGTGTAATTAAGGCAGACGGAATAAAAGGGAATTCGCTTAAAAAGGACAGAAATGAACCAGCAACTTTATCTAAAATGGGATTTGAGCAGGAAAATATTCGTCTATCCTGTCAATTGTATATCACACCAGATTTAGAGGGGTGCCAAATCGAAATTTTGGAATTGTAATTACAAATTCAATTACGGCGAAGAATTTAAAATTCTTTGTTTAACATGGTCCATATACGATCTACCTATTACATATCTCAAGCCTTCAATCTCAATTGTATTACCTTCTACAGCATCAATCTTGTCAATTGCAATAGTATAAGAGCGGTGAATTCTTAAAAAATTCCTTTCCGGCAATTGATCTGTAAAGTCAGATAAAGTACCGTAGATAATATATTTGTTTGTTAAAGTGCTTATTTTCAAATAATCCTTCAAACTTTCAACTACCAGAATTTCATTTAGAAAAATTTTCTTCATCCTTTTTTTATCGATTTTGATAAAAATAAAAGGATTTTCTCCCGTATTTTCAGGTGTGCTGCTGTTTGTTGTTTCAAGCCTTTTGCTCACTTTATTGAGCGCTTTCATTAACCTCGGAAATTCGATAGGTTTTACCAAAAAATCTAAAACATCCAATTCGTAAGTTTCAATCGCAAACTGACTATACGCACTTGTGATAATAACTAATGGCGGATTTTCGAGACTTTTTATAAAATTTATACCATCAAGAACAGGCATATTAATGTCTAAAAAAATGACATCGACTTTATTGTTTTTTAAAAAATTCAAGCCCTCAATCGGGTTACTAAAAGTATTTAAAACCTCAAAATCTTCAATAGGTTCCAAATAATTTTTGATAACATTAATTGCTAATGGCTCATCATCTATTATTAAACAATTTATCTTCATTTGTTTTTATTATTTTTTGGGCAAAATAATCTGGTTTGCAAAGTTTTAATCAATAAAGAATCTCCTTAGGCGACCTTGATTACAAGCTTCACAGCAAAAATATTCTTTTTCTTTTTAAAAGAAAGAGTATAGTCATTTTTATTATAACCTAATTCCAATCTTTTCTTAACATTCTCGATACCTATTCCGCTGGAAACATTAAAATTATCCTCCAGAGTAGTAAATTCAGGTTGCGGATTTGAAATCGTAAAATGCAAAAAATCACCCTTTACAGTAAAGCCTATATTAATAACCACTTTTCCGGTGTTTTTATTTACACCATGTTTAAAGGCATTTTCAATAAAAGTCAATAAAATTATAGGCGCTATTTCTTTATCATGAATATCTCCCGAAATAGACATGTTTATTTCCAGTCGCTCATCATTTCTAATGCGCTCCAAATCCAGATAATTTTGAATACAAAGTATTTCACTCTCCAGACTTTGTCGCTTGTTTTTAGTGTCGTACAACATATAGCGCATTAATTCCGAAAGCTTCAGAACAATCTTAGGCGTTTTGTTTGATTTTTCTACCGATAAAGAATAAATATTGTTAAGCGTATTAAACAGAAAATGAGGCGAAATTTGCGATTTCAGAAACAATAATTCCGTTTCCAGTTGCGATTTTTCCAGATCAGTTACCCTTCTTTGCTCTTTCATGAAATCCAGTGTAAGCTTAATTGCAGTCACAAAAGTGATCACATAAAGTTCACCAATCATCATGTCGATTGTGTAATTAAGCGTCAGTTCATTAATAGTCTGCGGACCTTCAGGCCAGACATTATGATTGATCAGTAAATAGGTCAGATTAAATTTTACCATCACCATAATAAAAATCGAAACCAAAACAGCGATTACATACAAAAGATATTTTTTTCGATAAACCAAATAAGGCATAAACAGCAAAATATTCAGATAACAAAGCGTCATGTGAATAGGAAAACCCAACAAATTAGTTTTGAATGAATATCCGTAATCATTAAAATAAATTCCCCAGCGGAAAGTGTTGAATAAAAAGTACGTAAGCCAGAAAAAAATATGGTAACGCAAGGGGATTGAATATAATCTACTCGAGTTGAAATGCATAATAATAGTACGTTTTGAAGCTTTTTTTGATGTTGGTCTTAGTTTAGATGTCGTTTGTCTAAATTACTTTAGGTAAAAATCAATTTTATATAAATTTAAAGTTAAATTATTATTGTTTTATACAACGTTTTACCCGGATAATTGCAATTATGACTGCAAGATGTGAAATAAAGATAGACAAAAATAATAGTGAACAAGATTTTTTTGTCAAACTACACATTTATTGCAAAACAGTAGTAAATGTACTTTTTTAAAATATAAAATATTATGCTTACTAAAAATCAATATCGCGTTATCAATAGATTTTTCATGAGAATCTTAAGATCAATCTAAGATCAGTTTCCAGACAACATCAAAGCCTAAATTAAGAACGATTAACCATCGGTTCTTATAATACCAGCACGAATATAATTAACCCCAACCAATAAAAAATAATAAAGATTAATGAATATCATTGACATAGCAATCATCATAGCCTACATTGTGCTATCAGTAGGAATAGGAATCTGGATTTCAAGAAAAGCATCAAAAGGCTTAGATGATTATTTTCTGGGAGGAAAAACAATCAAATGGTATTTTTTAGGATTAAGTAACGGCTCTGGAATGTTTGATGTTTCCGGGACTTCCTGGATGATTGGAGTACTCTTTTTATACGGAGTAAAAAGTTTCATGTTTATGTGGCTATGGCCAATATGGAATCAGATTTTTGTGATGATGTTTCTCGCCGTCTGGATTAGAAAATCAAAAGTAATGACAGGTTCCGAATGGATTTTAACCCGTTTTGGAAGCGACAGAGCCGGAAAAGCATCGCATATTATTGTAGCTATTTTTGCCATTATTTCTACCATTGGATTCATTGCCTACTTTTTTGAAGGTATAGGGAAATTTGTAACCATTATTCTTCCGTGGGATTTAACGCTTCATTACGGAGACTTGGTTGTATTGACCTCAGAGCGTTCTTATGCATTACTTATTATATTTTTAACGACAATTTATACCGTAAAAGGCGGAATGTTTTCTGTAGTAGCTACAGAAGTAGTGCAGTATTTAATCATGATTACAGCAGGAACATTAATCGCAGGATATGCTTTTGTAAATTATTCTGATATTCAGATCAATTCGGTAATTACAGAAGAATGGAAAAATGTCTTCTTTGGCTGGCAATTTGAAACACAATGGAGTGATAAATTTCAAACCTTCAATAATTTAATTGATTCTGAAGGATATAAAATGTTTGGTGCATTTATCGGAATGACCTTGTTTAAAGGATTTTTTGCAAGTGTTGCCGGACCAACGCCAAGTTACGATTTACAAAGAATTCTTTCTACAAAATCGGTAAAAGAAGCCGCCTACATGAGTGGTTTTACCAACTTGATTTTGTTCATTCCAAGATATTTATTAATTACCGGAATTGTGGTAATTGCCCTTGTAAATCTTGCACCGGAACTAAACGCAAATACTGGTTTGACCGGAGCCGATTTAGAATTACTAATGCCAAAAGTGGTTAATTTATATATTCCTGTTGGAATAAAAGGACTTTTACTGGCTGGTTTACTAGCTGCTTTTATGTCCGGATTCTCTGCTTTTGTAAATGCAGGACCCGCTTATATCGTAAATGATATTTATAAAAAGTATTTCAAACCAGTAGCAACCAATGCTCATTATATCAAAGTAAGTCAGATTTCATCTTTCTTAGTAGTTGGTCTTGGAGTTTTCATGGGCTTCTTTGCAGATTCAATCAATTCATTAACGCTTTGGATTACCAGCGCCCTATACGGAGGTTACGTGGCAGCAAATTTCCTGAAATGGATTTGGTGGCGTTTTAACGGCTGGGGATATTTCTGGGGAATGTTCGCCGGATTAATAATTGCTTCGTTGCAATTTATTTTAGGCCAGAATCAGGGTAATTTAACCGAAGGTTCATTTTTATACAACCTGTCACATGTTCAGGCGATCTATTTATTTCCGTTAATCTTTGGATTTTCAATTTTAGGATGCGTTTTGGGAACTTTTCTGAGCAAGCCAACAGACATGGAAGTTTTAAAATCTTTTTATTCTAATGTTAGACCTTGGGGATTCTGGAATCCGGTTTATAAAGTATTAAAAGCAGAAGATCATACTTTCGAAAAAAACAAAGATTTTGGAAAAGATATGCTGAATTGTTTTATCGGTATTATATGGCAATCAAGTATGATTTTGCTTCCGATATTCTTCGTCATCAAAGATTATCCAAAAGCAATAATAGCCTTAATTGTCTTTTTGGCAACCACCACAATCCTGAAATTTACTTGGCTGGATAAAGTGAGACAAATAGAAGATTAATTTAAATACAGCAGCTTTGTCAAAGTTTTAAACTTTGACAAAGCTTTAAGTTCTAAAGTTCGCAACATAGCGGATCAAATAATTAAACACTTAGAAACATACGTTTTTATGTTTAAAGAAGTAGTGATACAAAAGAAAAGTCCTCCACACATAACGAAGTATTTTGTAGAAGCTAATGCCCCTTTTTTAAAATTATAAAAACTATGTTTTCTATGTGTTTTAAAAGATGAAAAACAGAAAAATAAAATTTTACAATATAGAATCATAGATTTTTATGTGTAAAAAGTATAAAGAAGAAACAGGTTTCTGCACAAAGCTATGTTTGTTTAAATAAGTGAAACGCCTTTTATGCTTTTTTAAAAACTATGTCCCTATGTGTTTAAATCATAAAAACAATAAATTAAAAAATAAACAAAATGAGCAGTATTCCTTGGCAAGACAGACCCGAAAACAGTAATGATGTAATGTGGAGATATACTGAAAATCCCATTATAGAAAGATATGCCATTCCATCATCAAACAGTGTTTTTAATAGTGCTGTGGTTCCTTTTGGAGATGGATTTGCGGGAGTTTTCAGATGTGATAACAAAGCCGTTCAAATGAATATTTTTGTCGGTTTTAGTAAAAACGGAATCGATTGGGATATCAATCATGAGCCGATCGAAATGAAAGCCGGTAATACCGATATGATCGAGTCTGCTTACAAATACGATCCGCGTGTTGTTTTTATCGAAGATCGTTACTGGATTACCTGGTGTAACGGTTACAACGGACCAACAATTGGTATTGGATATACTTTTGATTTTAAAGAGTTTTTTCAATGTGAAAATGCCTATTTACCATTCAACAGAAACGGCGTTTTATTCCCACAGAAAATAAACGGAAAATATGCCATGTTAAGCCGCCCAAGTGATAACGGTCATACTCCTTTTGGAGACATCTGGATTAGTTATAGTCCTGATATGAAATATTGGGGAGAACACCGTTTGGTCATGAAACCAACACCTTTTGAAGACAGTGCATGGCAATGTACCAAAATTGGAGCAGGGCCAATTCCTATTCTTACCAACGATGGCTGGCTGATGATTTATCATGGTGTTATCAATACCTGCAACGGTTTTAGATATGCAATGGGAGCAGCACTTTTAGATGTTGATTCACCGGACAAGGTAAAATACAGAACACAACCTTATTTACTTGGGCCAGCAGAACTTTATGAGCAGGTTGGCGATGTACCAAATGTAGTATTTCCGTGTGCCGCTTTACACGATACAGAAGAAGATAAACTAGCCGTTTATTACGGTGCAGCCGATACTGTTGTTGCAATAGCTTTTGGTAAATTAAGCGAAGTAGTTCAGTTTACAAAAGATAACAGTTTATAACAAAAAGATGAGTCTGAAATTTAAATGTTTAGCAGTTGCTCTGGGATTCTTTTCAATAACGGGATATGCACAATCCAAAAAAACGATTGTACCCAAAACCTATGTAGCGGCCAAAACGACCACTCCAATTACAATTGACGGAGACGAAACCGATGTTTCCTGGAGTAAAACCGAGTGGACAGACCTTTTTGAAGATATCGAAAATGGCATAAAACCAAAATATGCAACCAAAGTTAAAATGCTTTGGGATGAAACCAATTTTTACATTTTGGCAAAAATGGAAGAACCGCATGTTTGGGCCAATTTGAAACAACGCGATACAATCATTTTTTATAATAATGATTTTGAGGTTTTTATAGATCCTGACAGTGACACTTTTAATTATTACGAACTGGAAATAAACGCCTTAAACACAGCTTGGGATCTATTTTTAACCAAACCTTATCGCGAAGAGGATAAAGTTGTTGTAAACGACTGGAATATTCCGGGGTTAAAATCGGCAGTAAAAGTAAACGGAACCTTAAACAATCCTAACGATACCGATCAGGGTTGGGTGTTGGAAATGGCGATTCCGTGGGCTACTTACAAAACATCTTTTTTCGATAAAAATGTTCCTGCAGATAAATTTTGGAGAGTCAATTTTTCAAGAGTAAACTGGCAACATGCAATTGTTGATGGCAAATACGAACGTAAAAAAGACGCCGAAGGCAAATTCCTGCCCGAGTACAACTGGGTTTGGTCGCCAATGGGCGTGATCAACATGCATGAACCCGAAAAATGGGGTTATGTTTATTTCTCTTCAAAAGAAGGAAAAGAAAGCTTTACAATTCCGCAGGACGAAAAAGTAAAATGGGAACTTTATACATTATACAGAGCCCAAAAAGAATACAACCAAAAGCATAAAATCTGGGCAAAATCAATTGCAGATCTTACGAAAGAACCAATCGTGGTCGACAGCAAAATTTTGAAACCAGTTGTAGAAAACCATGCTTCCGGATATAACATAGCAGTAAAAAGTCCTTTTTCAAACCAAACCTTTATTATAAGGGAGGACGGCAAAATAATCTCAAAATAAACCAACTATGAAACTACCAAAACTATTACTTCTTTTATTAGCATTCAGTATCTTTTCATGTGCCAAAAAAGAAGAAAAAACCACTTTTAAATTTGGTGTCTGGACAACCGCAGATGCTAAAAAATCAGATGAAGATTATACAAAAGAATTCAAAAAATACAAAGACGGAGGAATCGATGAGGTTTTAATTAATACTTCTGCAGATCCAAAACTTTTGGCAAGATTAGTGCCTTTGGCTACAAAAGAAGGTTTAAAAGTGCACGCCTGGATTATGGCAATGAACAGACCGGGAGATTCTATTGCATTAAAACACCCCGAATGGTATCAGGTAAGTAAAGAAGGAAAATCCTGTTTTGACAACCGTCCTTATGTAGATTATTACCAATGGTTATGCCCAACCAGAAAAGAATCCAGAGAACACGTTTTGGCTTTGGTTGAAGGATTGGCAAAAATAAAAGGCATCGAAAGTGTACACTTAGATTATATTCGTTTCCCGGATATTTTCCTGCCAATTAGTTTATTGCCAAAATACAATCTGGTTCAGGACGTAGAATTGCCACAATTCGATTTCTGTTATTGTGACGAATGCGTAAAAGCATTTGAAAAAATACACCACAAAAATCCAAAAGAAAGCCATAACACTTCTATCGATATGGAGTGGAAAAACTTTAGATTAAACGCTGTTCAGGCAGTCGTTAACGATGCTTATGAAATTGCGCACAAACACAACAAACAATTAACAGCAGCAGTATTTCCTTATCCTGAAATGGCAGACCACATGGTACGCCAGCGTTGGGACAAATGGAATATCGATCAGGTGTATCCAATGATTTATCATAGTTTTTATGATGAAGAAATTGACTGGGTTGGTTACGCTACCAAACAAGGAGTTGCCGATTTAAAAGACAAACAAACAAAAATCAATACAGGAATTTATGTTCCTGGATTAAAGAATGATGCAGAACTAAAAGAAGCGATTTTATTAGCCAAAGAAAACGGCGCAATCGGAGTTTCTTTTTTCGATGGAAACGCTTTGTCTGCCAGTAATTTTAAAACGATCAAAGAAACAAAAGCAGGTTTAGAGTAAGTTATTCCCGCTTTATTAAAGAATAAACCGCATATAAGAAAATTAATAATATTGGTTAGTTATGGGTTTTTGTTGCGGTTTTTCTTTAATTATAACTATGTAGTTAATCTCTGTTTTGACATGAAAAAACAGAGTTAACTACTTTTGTTTTAACTTTAAAATTAGGTTTCGCACTGTCTCGAAATAGCATTCAGAGCGAATAAAAGACAAAGAATGAAAAAAACAATCTCAATACTATCCTTATTAATTACCTCGATATTATCTGTTACCGCACAGGAAAAAGTTCCGTTTTGGCAAAATGAAAAAATCAATGAAGATAATAGAGAGCCAATGCACGCCGCCTATTATGTTTTTGAAAATGAAACATCAGCCGCCAAAAACAACTGGAGAGCATCTAAGAATTATTTAGATATCAACGGAGCATGGAAATTTAAATACGTTGACAAGCCAACCGACCTTCCGGCAGCATTTGAAAAAACCAATTTTAACGATGCAGCCTGGGATAATTTCAAAATTCCCGCAAGCTGGGATGTCAACGGTTACGGATATCCGGTTTACGTAAATACAACTTACGATTTTGATTATTTAATGGCACCAAATCCGCCATTTGTTCCCGCAAATTACAACCCAACAGGCGTTTACAGAAAAGAAATTACAATTGATAAATCGTGGGAAGGAAAAGATATTTTTCTTCACATTGGTACAGCAAAATCAAATCTGACCGTTTGGGTAAACGGCGTTTATGTTGGATATGGCGAAGACGGAAAATTACCATCAGAATTCAATCTGAACAAATACGTTAAAACCGGTAAAAATCTCATCGTTTTACAAGTAATGAAATGGAATGACGGTTCGTATTTAGAATGTCAGGATATGTGGCGAATGAGCGGTATTACCAGAGATTCGTATTTAGTTGCGAGAAATAAAGCACACTTAAATGACTTTGAAATCATTCCGGATTTAGACGCGAATTACGTAAACGGAAGTTTGAAAATTGCAACACAATTTTCAAATGTCAATGCAAAAGATAATTATACTTTAGAAACCCAATTGAAAGACGGTGACAAGATTGTAGCTTCAAAAGTTATTTCCGCTTTAAGCGAAAAACAAACTTTCGATTTTGCAGTAAATAATCCAAAAAAATGGAGTGCAGAAATTCCGAATCTATATCAGGTTTCTTTTCTTTTAAAAGATAAAAAAGGAAGCATTGTTGAGGTAATCAATCAGAATATAGGATTTCGAAAAGTTGAGATTAAAGGCGGACAGCTTTTGGTAAACGGAAAAGCAATTTATATTAAAGGAGTAAACCGTCACGAAGTAGATCCGGTTACCGGACAAACCATTTCAAGAGAACGCATGGAGGAGGATATTAAACTAATGAAACAGTTTAATCTTAATGCGGTAAGAATGTCGCATTATCCAAACGACGAATATTTCTATGAATTATGTGATAAATACGGAATTTATGTAGTCGATGAAGCAAACATCGAATCGCACGGAATGGGCTACGATATTACCAAAACTTTAGGTAATAAACCCGATTGGGAACTGGCGCACATTCAGCGTATGCAACGCATGATCGAACGGGATAAAAACCATACCTCGGTTATTATCTGGAGTATGGGGAATGAAGCCGGAAATGGCTATAATTTCTACAGAGGATATCTATGGATTAAAAACCGAGATAAATCAAGACCAATTCAGTACGAACGTGCCACAGCCGGCGCCTGGGACGGAAAAGGTTTAAAATTTGAATGGGATTCTGATATTATAGATCCAATGTACAGTTCTCCCGATAAAATGGAAGAATACATTCTGGCAAATCCAAATCCGTCAAGACCTTACATTCAGTGCGAATATGCGCATGCGATGGGAAATTCGATGGGAAATTTTAAAGATTATTGGGATGTTATTCGTAAATATCCCAACTTTCAGGGCGGCTTTATCTGGGATATGATTGATCAATCGGTTTATAAAAAACTCGGAGACGGAACTACAATTCTGGCATACGGTGGAGATTTTGGTCCAAAAGATGTAAAAAGCGATAACAACTTTGTCAACAATGGCGTTTTTACGGTAGACAGAAAACCAAATCCGCATGCGCTTGAAATGCGAAAAGTGCTGCAAAACATCCTGACTTCATGGGAAAATAAAGAAACCGCAACAATCAAAGTATACAATGAATTTTCGTTTAAAGATTTAAGCAATGTCACTTTGCATTGGGAATTAATTTTAGACGGAAAAAAAGCCGAAACCGGAGTTATTGATTATTTGGCGATAGATCCAAATCAGTCCAAAAACTATACTTTACCAGTAAAATTAGAAGATAAAAAGTTTAAAGAGGCCTTTATAAATATCTCTTATACTTCAAAAGAAGAAGAACCATTTCTGCCAAAAGGTTTTGAAATTGCTAAAGAACAACTGGCGTATAAAGGCGAATGGAAAAATGACATAAAAGTAGACGGAGCTTTAAAAATCACAGTGGAGAAAAAAGCCAATGCGACTGTTTTTAAAAGTGAAAAAGCCGAAATCACGTTTGATAAAAAGACTGGATTTATCAGCGGATATTCTTTTAATAATTTACAAATTATAAAAGACGGTTATCAATTGCGTCCTAATTTCTGGAGAGCACCAAACGATAATGATTTTGGAGCGAATTTCCAGAAAACTTTAGTGGCATGGAAACAAGCAACAGAAAATCCGACATTGGTAAACTGGACATTTTCTGCAACAAAAGACAATAAAATTATAGTAAAAGCGACGTATAGTTTGCCTCAGGTTTCAGCTACGGTAGAACTGAATTATGAAATCAACAGTAATGGAGAACTGGCTGTAAAAGAAGTTTTAAATATTGATAAAACAAAAGAACAACCAATGTTGCCAAGATTTGGTATGGAAATAATTGTTCCGAAAGATTTCAGCAATCTGACGTATTACGGAAGAGGACCACACGAAAATTACATCGACAGGAATTACAGTTCAGAAGTTGGACTTTACAATCAAACCGTTTCAGAACAATATTATCCCTACATTCGTCCGCAGGAAACCGGAAATAAAACAGACATCAGATTTTTAGAAGTATCAGGCGACAAACTGAAATTAACAGTAACCTCAGATACTTTAATTGCAATAACCGCTTTACATTATTTAAACGAAGATTTAGATGACGGTTTAGAAAAAGATCAAAGACATGCTGCCGAATTGAAAGAAAGAGATTTAACCAGTTTAAAAATCGACTATAAACAAATGGGAGTAGGAGGAATAGACAGCTGGCAGGCATGGCCAATGGAAAAATATCTCTTGAAAGACAAAAATTATCAATACCAATTTAAAATTACACCCTCTTTAAAATAATAATTATGAGAGTATTAAAACCCTTATTCGTCTTAATCTTCTTAACTGTTTTAAGTTCGGGTTACAGTCAGAAACAAGTAATAGAGAATGACATTCAAATCATCCCGAAACCCAATCAGATGATTTTATATCCGGGATCTTTTGAGTTTTCAAAAAACACCACTTTTGTTGCCGGCACCGATTTTCAAAAAGACATTTCAAATGCTTTAATCAGCAAATTTGGAGTTGCGGCTGGCTGGCGTCCCGTAGTTGCTGCAAAAGCCCCAAATAGTAATTATATTAAGTTTGAAGTCGACCCTTTATTGGATAAAGAAGCCTACAAATTAGAAGTAAATAAAAATAGTATTGTCATTACCGCAAACGGAAATGCCGGATTTATCTACGGTTTAGAAACCATCAGACAATTGCTTCCCGCTGCGATAGAAAGTAAATATGTTATTACATCAGCAAAATGGCAAATTCCGAATGTAACGATTACAGATGAACCCCGTTTTCAATATCGAGGTTTAATGCTCGATTTGTCAAGACATTTCTTCGACAAAAACTATATTCTTTCTACAATTGACCGTCTGGCAATGCACAAAATGAATGTGCTGCATTTACATTTAGTAGACGATCAGGGCTGGAGAATCGAAATCAAAAAATACCCAAAACTAACTGAAGTTGGTGCATGGAGAGTTGATCAGGAAAATTTATCATGGAATGCGAGACTGGTTACCAATCCAGATGAAAAAGGAACGTACGGTGGTTTTTTAACACAAGACGAATTAAAAGAAATCGTAAAATACGCAGCATCAAAAAATATTGAAATAATTCCGGAAATCGAAATGCCGGCACACGTAAGCAGTGCTATTGCAGCCTATCCTGAACTAGCTTGTTTTGATCAGCGTATCGGAGTTCCTTCAGGCGGATTATGGCCAATTACCGACATTTATTGCGCAGGAAAAGAAACAACTTTTGAGTTTCTGCAAAATGTATTGGATGAGGTAATGACTGTTTTTCCTTCAAAATACATTCATATTGGAGGAGATGAAGCGACCAAAACCAATTGGGAAAAATGTCCGAATTGTCAAAAAAGAATGAAAGACGAAGGCCTGAAAAACGTACACGAACTACAAAGTTATTTTGTAAAAAGAATGGAGAAATACATCAATTCTAAAGGCAAAAAACTAATTGGCTGGGACGAAATATTAGAAGGTGGTTTAGCTCCTGAAGCCACAGTAATGAGCTGGAGAGGAACAAAAGGCGGAACTGAAGCGGCAGCACAAGGACATGATGTAATTATGACACCGGAATCACCTTGCTATTTCAACTTTTATCAGGGACCGCAAAATGAAGAACCTTTAGCTTTTGATGCCTATAATCCGTTAAATAAAGTGTACGAATTTGATCCTGTGGTTTCAACTATGACAGCTGCCGAAGCCAATCATGTTTTAGGCGGACAAGCCAATTTATGGGCAGAACATCTGGCCGGACCAAAAGATTCTGAGTATATGATTTTTCCAAGATTAGCCGCTTTATCAGAGGTTTTATGGAGCTCAAAAGAAAACCGTAATTGGGAGGATTTCAGTGCAAGACTGGCCAAACAATTTAAACGTTACGATTATCTGGGAATCAATTATGCAAAAAGTGCTTATCTGGTTACCGCTTCTTCAACAGCAGATTTAACTAAAAAACAAATCAATGTCACGTTGAAAAATGAATTTCCAAATCCGGATATTCGTTATGTTTTGGGAGATAAAATGATGGATCAGCATGCAGAAAGATATACAAATCCAATTCAGTTTAAAGAAACTACCGTTTTAAAAGCGTCTTTATTTCAGGACAATAAACCAGTTGGAAAAACTTTTACAGATACCATTGTATTTCACAAAGCCGTGGCGCATAAAGTAAATTACTTGACACCTTTTAATAACAATTACAAAGGCGATGGTCCTTTTACGATGGTAAATACCATTCGCGGATCTAAAAACTTTCATGACGGACAATGGCAGGCATGGCTTGTAAATGACATGGAACTGGTAATTGATTTTGAAAAACCGGAAAGTATTCAACAAGTTACAGTAGGAACTTTAGAAAGTCAGGGCGCGGGAGTATTTTTTCCGATTCAAATAAAAGTACTGATTTCTAATGATGGAATTAATTATAAAGAAGTTGGAAAAGTATCCCGTCCTTATAATGCGAACCCAATTTCAGAATTGAAAGATTTCAAAATCAGCTTTCAGAAACAAAATGCGAGATATGTAAAAGTAGTCGGAGCAAATTTAAGAAAGAGCCCCAGAGGAGAAAGTTCCTGGTTATTTGTGGATGAAATTTTAGTGAATTAAATCGTTCGCGGAACTTTGATAAGCCCTTTTTGTCATTTCGAGGAACGAGAAATCACACGCGGGATTCCGCAACAGTGGTCGCCAATCTTTGTCGAGTTTCTAGTGCGATTCCTCGTTCCTCGGAATGACAAAAATGAGTAAAATCTTTGTCAAAGTTTCAAACTTTGACAAAGATCAAGACAACAAATGCTATGTGAATTGATACAAGTGAAACGCCTTATTAAGATTCCTATAAGCTATGATTCTATGTGTTTAAATAATTACACACAAAGGTTTAAAGTGAAATAAAAACAACAAAACAGAATAAAGATGAAAAAAGCACTATTTCTGATCACGGTATTATTTTCAGTTCAAATGTTCTCGCAGGCTATTTACGAAGATGAGCGTTACGTACCGGAAACCGATCCTTTAGTATTAAAAAATCTGGAGCAATGGCAGGGAAAGAAATTCGGATTGTTAATGCACTGGGGAACTTACAGCCAATGGGGAATTGTAGAATCCTGGTCGATTTGTCCGGAAGATTACGGCTGGTGCGAACGTAAAAAAGGAAGCAATCCGGGAAATTATACAGAATATGTAAAAGAATATGAAGGATTGAAAAAAACATTTAATCCGACAAAATTTGATCCTTCAAAATGGGCAAAGGCGGCAAAAGCAGCCGGAATGAAATACATGGTTTTCACCACCAAACATCATGACGGATTTACCATGTTTGATTCAAAATATACCGATTATAAAGTAACCGATAAAGAATGTCCTTTCAGTACAAATCCAAAAGCGGACATTTTAAAAGAGGTTTTTACAGCTTTTAGAAATGAGAACATTTCGACCGGAGCATACTTTTCTAAACCGGACTGGCATAACGAAAACTATTGGGATCCTTATTTCCCTCCTTTTGACAGAAACGTAAATTATGATCCGTCCTTATATCCTGAAAAATGGCAAAAATATGTAGACTTCACCCACAATCAGATTTTAGAAATCTTGACCAATTACGGTAAAGTTGATATTTTATGGTTAGACGGAGGTTGGGTTAAAAAGAGAGATTTGCAAAATATCAAAGAAAACTATGCTGAGAAATTTGCAGAAAACGAATCTAAAAACGGTTTTATAAAACACAGAGTTGTCGATCAGGATCCTAAAATGGATGAACTTGTAATTAAAGCTCGTCAGAAACAACCGGGACTGATAGTTGTAGACCGCGCAGTTCATGGTAAAAACCAAAATTACCTGACGCCGGAAAACAGAGTGCCCGAAAAAACATTGCCTTATCCGTGGGAATCCTGTATTACTTCCGGCGGCGGATGGTCTTATACTCCGGATGCAAAATACCTGACCGGAAGACAAGGAATTCACATGCTGATTGATGTTGTAGCAAAAGGCGGGAATTTATTATTGAATATTGCACCAAGTCCGGAAGGCGAATGGCAGCAAGACGCGTATGATTTATTGACTGCTTACGGAGACTGGATGAAAGTAAATAGTACTGCCATTTACGATACAAAGCCAATTGCGCCTTATAAAGAAGACAATATTTGCATGACTCAAAATAAAGCCGGAAATGTATTCTTGTTTTATTTGGCAAAAGAAGGAGAAAACACAATTCCGTCAGAGATTGTTGTAAAATCTATTAATCCTGCAAAAGGAACAAAAATCACACTTTTGGGTAGTAAAAAACAATTACAATGGACTAAATTTGCAGAAGGATTTAAAGTGACAATTCCGGAGAGTTTAAGAAATAATTTGCCATGTAAAGAAGCCTGGACTCTCAAGATTGAAGCGATTAAAAGATAAAATTTTTATGATTTGTAATGCAAGACAAATAATAAAAACAGCATGTGCTTTTTGCCTGCTGTTTTTTAGTATAACGGTTTTTGGACAAGAACCTGCAGATTTTGTAAACCCATTTATTGGAACTTCAAATTATGGAGCAACTTTCCCGGGGCCAATTGCACCAAGAGGAATGGCAAGTATTAGTCCGTTTAATGTTGCCGGGATTAAGAACAAACCAATGGAAAAAGACAGTCAGTGGCTGTCCAATCCTTATGTAAATGAAAATAAATTTCTGACTGGATTTAGTCAGGTCAATTTAAGCGGAGTAGGCTGTCCGGAATTGGGTGTTATTTTACTAATGCCAACAACGGGAGATGTTGAAATCAATCACTTAAAATACGGTTCAACTTATTCTAATGAAGTTGCCAAAGCAGCTTATTACAGCGTAGGCATTGATAAATATAAAGTAAAAGGAGAATTTACGGCTACAAAGAGAGTTGGAGTGAGCAAATTTACTTTCCCGAAAGGAAAATCAAATATATTACTGAATCTTGGTTTAGGATTAACAAACGAAGAAGGCGCGATGGTAAAAGTAGTTTCTTCGACAGAAATTGAAGGAATGAGAAGCGTTGGTTCTTTTTGTTACAATAGTCCAGAAGACGCCTATCCGGTATATTTTGTGGCAAAGTTTTCAAAACCAGCAACTAAGTTTGGAGTCTGGAAAAAAACACCTAAATATGAAGGTGTAGAAGCACAATGGATGGGTTATAACGGAAAAACAAGAATGATGGACAATACCGTAAAAACGGTTGTTGGCGATAGTATCGGAACTTATTTCTCCTATAAATTTGATAAAGAACAAGTCGTTGAGGTTAAAGTAGGGATTTCATACGTAAGCATACAAAATGCCCGCGAAAACCTTGAAAAAGAAACAGGAAACAAACCATTTGACACGATTTATAAAGAAACCTATAAAGACTGGAACGAGGAACTTTCTAAAATTTTGGTAGAAGGTGGTACAAAAGAAGACAAGACTATTTTTTACACGGCCTTGTATCACACTTTAATTCATCCTAATGTTTTAAATGATGTTAATGGTGAATATCCGGAAATAAAAAGAAGTGCGATTGGTAAAACCATGGGTACTCGTTATACCGTATTTTCCTTGTGGGATACGTACAGAAATATGCATCCGTTAACGTCTTTAGTCTATCCGAAGCAACAATCTGATATGATAAAAAGCATGTTGGAAATGTATGATGAAAATGGCTGGCTGCCAAAATGGGAATTAAATTCGACCGAAACTTTTACAATGGTTGGAGATCCCGCAAGTATTGTTATAGTTGATGCCTGCTTAAAAGGAATTCAGGATTTTGATATTTACAAGGCGTACCACGCGATGCTAAAAGGTGCCGATCAGATTGAAGAAAATCCTTTGCGTCCGGGACTTAAAGAATATATCGATAGAGGATATTTGTCAACCAATTATCCAGGACCAGTTTCTACTACACTAGAATATAATACTTCAGATTATGCAATTTCACTATTAGCGAAGGCTTTAGGTGAAAAAGAAGATTACAAACGTTTTGCGAAACGTTCGCTATCCTACCAAAAATTATACGACAAAGATTTAAAATTGCTTCGACCAAGAACAGCTACTGAAAAATGGTATGAACCTTTTGATCCTGCGGCAGGATCCAATTTTCAGGCCAATGTTGGTTTTATAGAAGGAAATGCATGGCAGTACGCTTTTATGGTACCACATGATATCAAGGGATTAATGAAATTAATGGGCGGTGAAAAACCTTTTTCTGAGCAATTGCAAAAAGTTTTTGACATCAAACAATTTGATATGGCCAACGAACCCGATATTGCTTATCCTTATTTGTTCAATTATGTGAAAGGTGAAGAGTGGAAGAGTCAGGAAATGGTGAAGAAATTAGTAAAAGAATATTTCAAAAACGAACCAAAAGGATTACCCGGAAATGATGATACAGGAACGATGTCTGCATGGTTAGTTTATTCGATGATGGGATTCTATCCAATATCTCCCGGAGATCCATTATATACCCTTACAACGCCAATGTTTGATAAAGTAACGATTAAACTGGATCCAAAATATTACAAGAAAGAAAGTATTGTAATTGAAAGAGAAATCAATAATGATGGAAAAATCAAAGAAATTCAGTTAAACGGAAAAAACCTGAATAGCTATTTTATTTCACATGATGATTTCGTAAACGGAACAACATTAAAAGTGATTCAGGAATAAAAAGCAAATGTTTACAAAGGGCTTTCTAAAAGGACATTGAACAGTCTTTAGTTTAGTCAATAGCCTCCAGTTTTAACTAGAGGAAAAAATAAAGTCAACATAAAAGGCTTTAGCTAAAATACGAGTTTTTGGCTAAAGCCTTTTTAATTTAATACACAAAAAAAACTCCAGTTGAAACTGGAGGAAATTAAATGAGCTGTTTCTAAACGTTCTTATTTTGTTTTCCTGCAAGGTCTTTTTTTGACCTTGTAGGTATTAATTTTTACTTTTTTTTCCTAATTATTTGGGTTTGAATAAATAGACCTACAAGGTTTTTAAAACCTTGCAGGAGTTCAGATTGCTTTTTGAATCGATAAAACAAATGCACATTATCTTATTGCAAGTAAAAATCTAATTTAATCTGCTAAAATCTGCGTAGATCTGCGTGAAATGCTTTTTGCGCATATATTTTTCACGCAGATCTACGCAGATTAAAGCAGATTAAATTTAATCTGCTGAGTGGAATTAGATAAAATCAATTTCACTCCATGGGTTTATTTAGTTGTTTTTACACCCAGTTCAGCCACAGAAATGTAATTACCATCGATAGTGGATTTACCAATAAATTTAATGTATCTGGCTTTCTTCGATGTTTTTAAAGTAATATTTTGCTCCACCGGATTACTTTTGATATTAGCAAATTCACCTTCAGCGGCAGTTTTCCAGGTGGTACCATCTGTACTAATTTCCCATTGGTAATTTTTTACAATTCCGCCCGTTCCGTTCTGGCGAGGCAAATAAGATAAAGTAGAAATCTCTATTTCTTCTCCCATATCAATAACAATATATTGTGGTAAAGGCATTAAAGAAGTATTGTCGGCTGTACTCCAAAAAGTTAAGGCATTTTCATCAATAGCGTTTACAGCCTGATCTTTTTCTTCATTTTCAAAAGTAGCGTTAACTACTTTCCAGTCTTTTTTGCAAATATTAAAAGATTGAATGGCAGTTTCGCCAGCTTTCATATCGGTTCCAAACGATTTGGCTTTAATATCTCCTGATGACAAAAACAGAAATGGACCTTCATATACTGGCGAGTGAATTGTAGGTTCAGTTCCGTCAATTGTATAGTGAATCTGATTTACGGCTGTTTCTGTTGTAATAATAACATTTCCATCTTTGTGTCTTTTAATTTTAGGAAGAGCCAATTGTTCCGGCTCCCTAAAAACACCAACATCACTTAAAGCAATACAAACCGGAGATTCTTTGATAAGAATTCTCAATTTTGAAGTAGTGATATAATGTGGTAAACGGATCAATCGGTTAGCACCAATGCTTGTCGCGTCGCCTACTTTTTTCCAATTTCCATCGAGAAAAGCATCAATTTCGACTTTTTCAATACGCTGACCAAGTTTGATATTTTCTCTTAAACGAATGATATTAAACGTTTGTTCTTTATTCCATTCCAGAGTCAACCATGCTTTTTTTACCTCATCATTGGTTGCCCAATAGGAGTAGCGATCGTTGTCAGTAAGATTTTTTGTTCCGAAAAAAATCTGATTATCACCACGAATTTCAGAAGCAGTAATCACAGCCGACTGAGCAAGATTATCAGCAAATAATTTCTTTAGAAAATCGCCAAAATTTTTCAGTGCTTTAACATCATTTGGGTGCAATAAACCATCTGTAGTGGGTGAAAGTCCGATATCCATTCCGGCACCTCTTCCAACAGATTTTAAGTAAATTTCAAACAATTCAGAAACCGATTTTACATGATTATCTTCATTAGCATGATAAAACCAGCCATTTCTTAGCGGTACATCACATTCGGCAGGTTTCCAGAATTTTCCGTCTCTTGTTCCTTCCGGAGCTTTCTCCGAATTGGTTTCACCCGGAGCAGCAACTAATTTTCCGGCAGTTGGTTCCGGTGTAAAAGTTGCCCATGAAGTTTCTGCCGCAAAACCCTGTTCGTTTCCTACCCATCGTACATCTCCATTATCAGCAAAAACAACAGCTCCCGGCTGTAGCTTTCTGGAAATTTCCCAAGTGGTATTCCATCCGTAATAGGTAGAGCGATCAATATTTCTTTTTTCTTTTTTACCGCCATAATAGCCATCTCCGCCATTAGCACCATCAAACCAGGTAATAAACAAATCACCATAATTAGAATATAATTCTCTTAACTGATTTCGGTATGTTTCTACATATTTTGGTGTTCCGTAGTCTTCATTATTTCTATCCCATGGTGAACAGTACAATCCGAATTTCATTCCCGCTTTACGAGCTGCCTGTTCAAATTCTTTTACCATATCACCTTTTCCGTTGCGAAAAGGGCTTGCGCTAATGTTATAAGCCGTTGTTTTAGTTGGCCATAAACAAAATCCGTCGTGGTGTTTGGCAACAAAAATAACCCCTTTAAAACCTCCATCTTTGGCGGCATTTACAATTTGACTGGCATCAAATTTTAACGGATTAAAAATTTTAGGATCTGCATCTCCATATCCCCATTCTTTATTCTGAAAAGTAGTGGGCGTAAAGTGCACTAAAACATATTGTTCCACTTCCTGCCAGCGCAATTGAGATTCGGTTGGTAAAGCGCCATATGGTGCCGGAGCATTTAATTTTTGAGCCGTCATTGACAAAAAGGCAAAACATCCCAAAATTGTTAATAGCAGTTTTTTCATTTTGTATTTGTGAATAGTTTTAAGAAAAAAATCAGTCAAAAGTTACATACTGTTGACTGATTATTTCGATATCATTTTGAATTATGGAGTAACTTTAATAACCACTGCTTCCTGAGTTGCCAAAGATGTTCTCAACTCATTCGGAATGGTAACAATAATTCCGCCTTCAGTTTTTTTGCTTTTCAATTTCTGTTTAGAAGATACTAAAACAGCTTTTAAACTGCCTTTCATATCCGTTTTGATTGTAATTTCCGAAGGTAATTCTTTTTCCTCTTTTGCAGGCATGTAAATTCCGTAGATTGCATTTCCTTTTTGAGTGTAACCCACTTTTCCATCCAGATAAGGAGCAACCGGTTTAGTATCATAAATAGCTTCACCGTTTACTGCTAACCATTTTCCAACATTTGCTAAAGTTTTTTCAATTTTGGGATCAAATTCTCCTTTAGCATCCGGACCAACACCCAATAATAAGTTTCCGCCTTTAACCACAATATTGGTCATTAACTGAACCACCTCTTTAGATGATTTATAATGATCATTTGGTACCCATCCCCAGGCACCGCCTAAGGTAATACAACTTTCCCAAGGCACAGTTAAAGGTACTTCGGGCGTTTTTTGTTCCGGCGTTAAATAGTTTTCATATTCACTAGGAACCCAGCGATCTACAACCAGCATTCCCGGTTGTTTTTTGCGGGCAGTTTCCGAAATTAATTTCATATCAATATCCATATCATACGGATATTTGCAAAATTCTTCTACCTTTTTGTTGATAGTCGATAACGGTCGGACCCAGCATCCGTCAAGCCATAAAATATCAACTTTTCCATAATTTGTAGTCAGTTCGTTTAATTGATTCTGAGTATATTCTACATAACTTTTCCAGCGTTCTGGAAACTTTTTAATATCATAAGTCGGATTTCTGTCTTTTGGCGGATAATAAGACCACCAGAAATTTTCGGTAGTCCAGTCCGGTTTTGAGTAATAAACCCCAACCGCTAATCCTTCTTTTCTCGAAGCATCCAATACATCTTTTAATACATCAGCCTTTGGATTTTTAGCATAAGGCAATTCCGGATTAGTGATTTTAAAATCGGTAAATTTTGAATCGTACATACAGAAACCATCATGATGTTTAGAGGTGAAAATCATATATTTCGCTCCCGCACCTTTGAACATTTTTGCCCATTTTTCAGAATTTAAATTCGTTGGGTTCAGTTTGTATTTTGTATTTCTGTAATCAGTAGCATATTTGTAGTAATCATCATAACCATCTCTGGTTACCCAGTCTTCCGGAGCCAGTCCCCAGGATTCTACAGTTCCCAGTTGCGTATAAAGACCCATATGGATTAATACGCCAAATTTGTAACCCTGCCATTTGTCAAGATTGGCTTTTACCTTTGGATCTTTTGTCCAGATATAACCAGCCTCTTCAGATTGGTCGGCTTTCATGCTGAAATCTCCCTGAGCCTGAAGCGAAAATCCGCTGGCACAGATTAAAGCTGTAAACAATAACTTGAATTTATTCTTCATTTTGGTTTTTTTATTTTGGTTTTTTGGCTGTTGAAAATAGATATCCAACAAGTAAAAATCTGTATTAATAAGCGTTTTGCGGTAGCAAATCAGTTTCATCCGCGTTCTGATTTTACTACGTTTTTACCAGTTCTTATTAAATGAACTCATTTTGAACGCTGATTTTACGGATTCGTTATCACGAAAACGCTGATTTGCACGGATTTTTTATTATTAATTATATTCAAAGGGTTATTTTGAATAATTACCCAATAGGTAAAAATCTGTGTTAATCAGCGTTTTTGCGGTAGCAAATCAGTTTCATCCGCGTTCTGATTTTACGGATTCATTATTACCAAAACGCAGATTTGTACGTTTTTTTTATTATTAATTATCTTCAATTAGTTATTTTAAATAAAACTCCGGATCAATTAATCGATTTCCGGTTTCATCATAAACAGCGTAATTAAAACCGCTTTGAACGCAGTAAGAACCATAATCTCCTTTTTTATTCAAAGCAATAAATCCAACCTGAATATCTTTTAAATCCTTGTTTCTGTTTTTCATTAGTTTAACGACCCTCAGAACGGCTTCTTCACATGCTTTTTGCGGAGATCTTCCCTGACGCATTAATTCAACAACAAGATGACAACCTGCAATTCTAATCACTTCCTCGCCATGTCCGGTTGCGGTTGCAGCACCAATTTCGTTATCAACATATAATCCTGCACCAATAATCGGGGAATCTCCCAAACGACCGTGCATTTTAAATGCCATTCCGCTTGTTGTACAGGCGCCCGAAAGATTTCCTGCAGCGTCAAGAGCAATCATTCCAATAGTATCATGATTTTCGATATTGGCAATTGGCTTATATTCGGATGATTTTAGCCATTCTTTCCATTCGCGTTCTGAATCAGGAAGTAATAAGTTTTCTTTCTGAAACCCTTGTGATAAAGCAAACTGAAGCGCTCCGTCACCAACCAGCATAACGTGTGGTGTTTTTTCCATAACAGCACGAGCCACAGAAATGGGATGTTTGATGTATTCCAGACAGCCAACAGAACCAATATTAGATAATTCATCCATAATACAGGCATCAAGTGTCACACGTCCGTCACGATCAGGTCTTCCGCCGTATCCTACACTTCTTTCTTTTGGATCTGCTTCCGGAACTTTAACTCCGGCTTCTACCGCGTCTAAGGCACGACCACCATTTTTTAATACTTCCCATGCCGCTTCATTAGCCTGAAGTCCAAAACGCCAGGTAGAAAGTACAATTGGTTTTCTCACTTTTCCGTCAGGAAGTTCATTGCGTTTCTCTTTAATCTCTTCCGCATTTACTGAGAAAGGATTTAATACTACAGCAGCAGATGCTATTGCAGTTGTTTTTAGAAAATTTCTACGATTTGTCATGTTTTTTTATTTAATCTGTATGCTTAAAAAAAAGAGAAAAATGGATTCTTTTTGTAAGCAAACACTGTTCTTTTTAAATGATAGATTCCGATTTGGTTAAATCAATGATATTCATTTGATTCGATGTCTTTTTTTGCTAAAAATAGGCGTTTTATTTGAAATACTAAATCGTATTAGTAAAATAATTTAAACGTTCTTATTTTGGTTTTTAAATTTTTAATTTTCTGCTTTTGCTGTTCTATTTTGATCTGTAGTATCGAAAAATTCTAAAGATTTAGCAGTCCAGTCGTTATCAAAGAAACCGCTAACCTTCATATCCGGTAAACCGTTTAAAAGTAAATCAGCTTTAAAAATCATGACGTCAGGAAAACCGGTAATTCCGGAAATATAATTGTTTGCCCAGGTTGCTTTCATTCCTTTTTCAGCAGTTCCGGCAACAACACCAATCATTGCCGTTTTACTGTCGTTTCTCGGAACCACAAAATAAGCAGCCAAATCATCACCTTTCAGTACTTTGCTTCCAATTTTCACTTGCTGATTATCAATTTGAATTGGTGAATTTTTTAATACCAATTTCCAGGCACTATTATTTGATGCATTTCCGTAGATAATCACATTTCGGTCTTTGTATTTTTCTAATGAAAACTCTTTGTCAGCAATTACATCGATGCTTCCGTTTCCTCTGTAATAGAAAGTCTCTGCATCAAAACGGGCTCTGTTGAGGTACCATTCGCGTTCTGTCGCAGAACCACCGGTCGCGTAAACAAAAACAACATTGTTATTAAATGCAAACTTGAATCCGCCCTGACGATCTGCATATTTTTTAGAAGTATTGATTTCGTTTATTAACGTCCATTTTTCCCCTTGCAAAGCCAGAATTGCTTTTTTATCTGATGGCGTTTTCGGGATTTGATCATCAATATTGATGGAGATTTCATCTTTTAAATCTAAGGAAGCCAAATCAACTTCCATTATCGAAACATTTTTAGTTGTAATGGTAATTTGCTCTTTGTCCAATTTAGCCGTGATATTCGAAAAATTAAACGGAACGATTTGCTGCTGTAATTTTATCCAGTAATCCGTTGAAGAAACTTGTGGTGTAGCAGTATTAAAATCAATTTCTTTAACCTCTTTGTTGGCTGGAATTGTCTGACGTTTAAAGAATTCAAAAATAGGAAACCAATCCACAGAATGATCTCCGTACCAATGCTCACCACCCGGATATTCATAATAACAAAAGTTAGGATGAAAAGTTCCTAAAATCTGACGCATTTCACGCACTTGTGAAATTGGAACCGTTGAATCGGCATCGCCATGAAGAATATAAACGCCGGCTTGTTTTAGGTTTTGTACAAGGCTTTTTACACGTCCCGAATTGGCTGAACGTTTAATAGATTCAAAAGCTTTGTTTTGGTCGTGCATTTCATCTCCTTTGTCAAATCCGTACATTGAAATGTCAGGATAGGAGGCGCAGGGCGCGATTGCCGCAAATTTTCCAGGATACGTTGTTCCAAGAAACCAGGTTCCGTGTCCGCCCATAGAATGTCCCGTTAAATACGTTTGAGCCGGAATCGTATGAAATACTTTTTTGGCTTCTTCTAAAACTTCCAAAGCATCAATTCTTCCCCAATCTTCCCAGTTAAACCCAAACGGACGACGATTGGTGGCGGCTACAATATGCGCCCAGTCTTTTTGTTTGTAAGCTCTCGCCTGATTTCGCGCTTCAACCGAAGCACCGTGAACCGATAAAACCAATGCTTTTTGTCCTTCGCCCAACGCAGGAGCAATACTGTAATATTGTACACTATTATCTACTTTACTTAAAAAAGTACGTTCATGATGTACGGTTGCTGAACGTTGTTGTATTGGAATTTCTGTTTTATCAATTACTTTTCCACTTTTATCTGTAAGGGTTAGTTCCATTTTTAATTCGCCGGTAAAGTTGGCTTTTGTAGCAGGAACTTTAAATTTTACTTTTCGAACAAACAAAGGAATAATAGCATCTGTTGCATATACAGCCGTTTCTCCGCTGGATAATTTTGCAGTGATTACAAGATTTTTTAATTCTTTTTCAGTGGCGTTTATAATGCGGACAGCAGCCCATTTTTCGTCCTTTTCTCCATTAATAACATCCGGAAGTGTCAAATCACGTTTGGTAAACTGAATGCTTTTTGAAGGCACAATAATCTTTGATTTTACACGTCCAAAACGTCCTTTTGTATAAACAAATTCGTTGCTGCCTTTTTTTAGTTTAAACGGAATTAAGGTATAGCCAAAATCATAATGATCACCTTCATGTGGCAAACCGTTTATGTAAGTGCGGGTTCCTCCGGTAGTTTCCAGAATTACGATTTGTTCTTTTGGCGAATTGTATTCCGTAAAAAGAAAAGCAGATTTCATTTCTTTCCCATTAAATACTCCGGCAGTATCGACTTTTAGAGGCAACCAGTCACTTTTTTGTTTAGCCGGGTTGGTAAATTTTCCAACGGCATATTGCCAGGCAACGGGATCTTGACCATTAAAAAGAGTTCCGCTTTTTTTATCAGCAGGAAGTGTGTAACCTTCACTGAAATGATATAAAACGCTTCCCTCGGCAGTGGTTGTAATTTTTTCCTTTCCGAAATATTCAACAACATTTCCGGTAGCTTTTGTTTGTGCAATACAATTTGTACCTAAAGCAAGAAGGAAAATTAAAAGGCCTTTGTTCATTTTTTTTATTTTAGATGTTTTGTTTTATGTTTTTTCAGCTTCAAAAAATCTGATTTACATCTTTTTCGTTACAAGATGCATTTGAATATTTTTGAACTTTTTTTCTCGTTTATGTCAGTACTAAAATGATTTTTAAAGAAATCACTTGCTAATTCATTTAACCTTACTGTTTTATAAAAACGCTTCCATTTTTTACGTGTTAAATTTTGTGTTTTGCCCATTTATTAAGGGTTAAGCAAGAATTTTTAAACGTACAGTTAACGATTTAGTAACCAAAATTACCGTGATTTTTTAGATTTATAGCATCAATTTTCTGCTAAGTAAATCGATTTAGTAATATGATGTGTATTTTTTGTTATTTTTGTTTTTTGTGAAAAAATAAAATTATATCTAAATTAATTTAGTAATTAATTCAATTTTATCATTATTTAATTATTAATTATCATTGCTATTCTGAAAATGAAAATTGTTAAGACTACCATCGCTTCCTATACCAATACATCGCTGTCTGTATTTTCTCGTGAGGAGTCGTTTTTTCAGTCGCCTTTTCATTCGCATCCTGAATTTGAATTGGTGTATATTTTAGAAAGTCATGGCAAGAGAATTATAGGCAATTCTGTAGAATCTTTTGAGCCCGGAGATATGGTTTTTCTTGGCGATGATATTCCGCATGTATGGCTTAATGATGAAATTTTTTATAAAGGAATAAACAGTCTAAAGGCAAAAGCAATTGTAATTTATTTTAGCAGAGATCTTTTTGGTACTTCTTTCTATGATTTACCGGAAGCCCAGGAAGTAAAAAAGTTTTTTTCTCAGGCTATAAAAGGAGTTTCCATTTCTGGCGAAACCAATGCGCTTATTGCCAAAAAAATGAGCAAATTACTTAACAAAAAAGGTTTTGAAGTCGTAATGGGATTACTTGAAATTATATTTCTATTGTCTAAAAGCAAAGACCTTAGATATATTAATGATAACTCATATGTCTCAGTAAATGAAGATAATAAAAGCGACAGGCTTGCAGAAGTTTTTAAATATGTGAAGTCAAATTATAAAGAAGAAATTTCGCTGGACGAAATCGCTAAAATTGCCAATCTGACCCCAACCTCTTTTTGCAGAATGTTTAAAGCCAAAACGAAAAAACCATTTGTAGAATATCTAAATGAGATAAGGGTTTCAAATGCCTGCAAATATTTGATCGAAACCGATTTGGGTATTTCTGAAATAGCCTATGAATGCGGATATAAAACAGCCTCAAACTTCAATAAACTGTTTAAAAAATTAATTGGAACAACTCCAAAAGAATACCGAAAAAATACTTTGGTTTAGTATTTCGAACTAATAAATTCTTTTTAGTAATACTTATTTTGTTCTACTCAAAAAACACATACTTCTTTTTCTTTTTTATTTTTCGAAATAGTATAAAATTTCTCAATCTATAATTTATTCCAAAAAAGGCTACTTATTCAGTTGTTTTTTGTGAAATTACTTGTAAAGATAATAAATGCTTAATTAATGATAATTTTGAGGTAATTTAAAAGAATATAATGCAATAATTTTATTTTTTTGAGATTGCAGTACTAAACCTTTCAAAAATATTAAAACGATTTAGTATTTTAAGGGCTAAAACAGAGCATCTTTTAAAACGATTATAGTCAGGTAATTGTATACAAAAAGAGGGTCTAAAGTGTAAATCGAATTTTAAATGATAATCAATAGTTTAGGTTTCAAACTTAAATTTTAAAATAGAATAAGCATGGTAACTCAAAAATATTGTCTTGCATTAGATTTAGTCGAAGATCCCATATTAATGGCCGAATACAAAAAATATCATGAAAAAATCTGGCCGGAGATTACGCAGAGTATTACAGATTCAGGAATTGAAAATTTAGATATTTATTGTGTAGGCAACAGAATGTTTATGATTATTGAAGCTAATGAGACTTTTACTTTTGAAAGAAAAGGACAAATGGACGCCAATAATCCAGTAGTTCAGAAATGGGAAGAATTGATGTGGAAATACCAAAAAGCATTGCCATGGGCAAAAGAAGGTGAAAAATGGATGATGATGGACAAAATATTCGATTTGAATGAAAATAGATAGCCACCAACATTTTTGGAAATACGACCCTGTAAAAGACGCCTGGATCGATGATCAGATGAAAGTGATCAGACGGGATTTTTTGCCGGCCGATTTAGAACCTTTATTAGTAGAAAATCAGTTTGGAGGATGTGTGGCCGTACAAGCAGACCAAAGCGAAGAGGAAACTCTTTTTCTGCTGGATCTGGCAAAAAACAATCCATTTATAAAAGGAGTAGTAGGCTGGATCGATTTGTGTGCCAATACTATAGAAGAACGTTTGCAGTATTATACCAAACATGAAAAATTAAAAGGATTCAGACATATCATTCAGGCGGAAGCCGATATTGATTTTATGCTGCAGGAAAAATTCCAAGACGGAATTTCAAAACTAGAAAAATATAATTTCACGTATGATATTCTGATTTTTCCAAAACATCTGGAGAATGTTGCAAAACTGGTAGCCCAATTTCCAAAACAAAAATTTGTAATTGATCATCTGGCAAAACCGGATTTTAAAAATAAGGAATTTGGAGAATGGGAAACCGGAATGAGAGCTATAGCACAATTTCCGAACGTGATGTGTAAAGTATCGGGTTTAATAACCGAAGCCGACTGGAATAACTGGACAGCAGAAGATTTTACGCATTGTCTGGACGTTGTGACTGAAGTATTCGGAATTGACCGTCTAATGTTTGGCAGTGACTGGCCGGTAAGTTTACTGGCAGCATCTTATGCAGAATCCTGTGAAATTGTAGAAGATTATTTTTCTAAATTTTCTAAAGCAGATCAGGATAAATTCTGGAGCAGAAATGCAATTGATTTTTATCAATTGAAGGAATAAGCAATACAACTATCTAACTAAAATCAACCACAAATGAATCTTAATCTTAATAATAAAATAATCATTGTAACCGGAGGCGCAAAAGGAATCGGACTTGGAATTTGTAAAGTTCTGGCTGCCGAAGGTGCAACTCCCGTAATAATTGGAAGACAGGATAGCGACAATCAAATTGCGATTAAAGAAATAGAAGCAGAAGGAGGAAAAGCACTCGCCGTAGTAGCTGAACTGACTAATCCGGAAGCGTGTAAAAATACCGTAAATAAAGTAATTGAATTGTGTGGTCGTATAGATGGCTTAGTAAATAATGCAGGTGTAAATGACGGAGTAGGTCTTGAGAATGGCAATTATGAAGATTTCATGGCATCGATTCATAAAAACCTGGTTCATTATTATTTGATGGCACAATATGCTTTGCCGGAGTTGAAAAAAACAAAAGGAGCAATTGTAAACATAGGTTCAAAAACAGCCGATACAGGGCAGGGAAATACTTCTGCTTATGCAGCGTCAAACGGCGGGCGTAATGCTTTGACCCGCGAATGGGCTGTTGAATTACTCAAATACGGAATTCGTGTAAACGCTGTGATTGTCGCAGAATGTTACACACCATTGTATGAAACCTGGATTAACACATTAGAAAATCCGGAACAAAAATTAAAAGAAATAACCGCTAAGATTCCGTTAGAAAACAGAATGACGACCGCTGAGGAAATTGCCAATATGGCCGTGTTCTTATTGTCTGATAAATCAAGTCATACTACGGGGCAGCTTATTTATGTTGATGGAGGTTATACTCATTTAGATCGTTCATTATAATCTAAATATATTTTTAGTATTTATTATAACCAGACAATATATTAAAAGTAAATAACCAGAAAAGAGTATTTAGAATGCCGTTCGTTTTACGAACAAAACCAACCAAACCAAAATAATAAAAAATATAGATATGGGTAAGATGTTTTCATTACGCAACAGTCTCGCTTTATTGCTCTGTTTCATGATAGGATCGACCGGATTTTCTCAGCAAACCGCGATTAAAAGAATGGGCTCAGTCGATACGCAGTCTTTTGATGATAACTGGATTTTTTCCCGCTACGGACTTCAGGCAGATGGATTGATTAAGGAAGAACCTAAAAATCTGGAAGCAGTTGCTACTAATGAAATTAACTGGGAAAAATTAAACCTTCCGCACGACTGGGCTATAAAAGGGCCTTTTAGAATTGAATTAAGAGGCGAAACCGGAAAATTGCCATGGAAAGGAATTGGCTGGTATCGCAAACATTTCACCGTTCCTGCCTCCGATTCTGGAAAACAGATTTTTGTTGATTTTGATGGAGCAATGGCCAATGCCAAAATTTACCTCAACGGAAATTATGTCGGAACCTGGCCTTATG
>NZ_JAGYWA010000011.1:125743-130547 GCF_018383905.1 Flavobacterium branchiicola | reverse complement strand
TAGCATCTGTATAAGAGAACTCATTTTTAGTTCCGTCATAGCTTACGTTTCCTGCTGTATTGTTTACGATATTCTCGATAATCTGTTTTACCTCAGTATTGTTTGCAATTGTTGAGAAGTTGCTTGTTACATCTCCAACCACATTGATTTTAACCTCAGTACCTTTCTCGTTTGTATACGTGTAAGATCCGTCGTTGTTGTTAGAAAGCGTAGTAACCGTTTCGCTTAACTTAACAAGATCGCTGATGTTGATCACTTTTGAAGCGCCTGTAGCATCTGTATAAGAGAACTCATTTTTAGTTCCGTCATAGCTTACGTTTCCTGCTGTATTGTTTACGATATTCTCGATAATCTGTTTTACAGTAGTATTGTTTGCAATCGTTGAGAAGTTGCTTGTCACATCTCCAACAACATTGATTTTAACTTCAGTACCTGCTTCATTTGTATACGTGTAAGAACCGTCGTTGTTATTACTTAATGTAGTAACAGTTTCGTTGTTCTTAACCATATCATTGATGTTGATCACCTTCGTTGCACCGCTTTGGTCTAAATAAGTAAACTCATTTTTAGTGCTGTCATAGCTTACGTTTCCTGCCGTATTGTTTACGATATTCTCGATAATCTCTTTTACAGTAGTATTGTTTGCAATTGTTGAGAAGTTGCTTGTTACATCTCCAACCACATTGATTTTAACCTCAGTACCTGCTTCATTTGTATACGTGTAAGAACCGTCATTGTTATTACTTAATGTAGTAACAGTTTCGTTGTTCTTAACCATATCATTAATGTTGATCACTTTCGTTGCACCGCTTTGGTCTAAATATGTAAACTCATTTTTAGTGCTGTCATAGCTTACGTTTCCTGCTGTATTGTTTACGATATTCTCGATAATCTCTTTTACAGTAGTATTGTTTGCAATTGTTGAGAAGTTGCTTGTTACATCTCCCACTACATTGATTTTAACCTCAGTACCTGCTTCATTTGTATACGTGTAAGAACCGTCATTGTTATTACTTAATGTAGTAACAGTTTCGTTGTTCTTAACCATATCATTGATATTGATCACCTTCGTTGCACCGCTTTGGTCTAAATATGTAAACTCATTTTTAGTGCTGTCATAGCTTACGTTTCCTGCCGTATTGTTTACGATATTCTCAATAATCTGTTTTACCTCTGTAGTGTTGGCAATCGTTGAGAAGTTGCTTGTTACATCTCCAACCACATTGATTTTAACCTCAGTACCTGCTTCATTTGTATACGTGTAAGAACCGTCATTGTTATTACTTAATGTAGTAACAGTTTCGTTGTTCTTAACCATATCATTGATGTTGATCACCTTCGTTGCACCGCTTTGGTCTAAATAAGTAAACTCATTTTTAGTGCTGTCATAGCTTACGTTTCCTGCTGTATTGTTTACGATATTCTCGATAATCTCTTTTACAGTAGTATTGTTTGCAATTGTTGAGAAGTTGCTTGTTACATCTCCCACTACATTGATTTTAACCTCAGTACCTGCTTCATTTGTATACGTGTAAGAACCGTCATTGTTATTACTTAATGTAGTAACAGTTTCGTTGTTCTTAACCATATCATTGATATTGATCACCTTCGTTGCACCGCTTTGGTCTAAATATGTAAACTCATTTTTAGTGCTGTCATAGCTTACGTTTCCTGCCGTATTGTTTACGATATTCTCGATAATCTCTTTTACAGTAGTATTGTTTGCAATCGTTGAGAAGTTACTTGTTACATCTCCAATTACGTTGATGGTAACTTTCTCTCCTGCCTCATTTGAATAGGTGTAAGTTCCGTCGTTGTTATTACTTAATGTAGTAACAGTTTCGCTTAACTTAACAAGTTCATTAATATTGACTACCTGAGTTTTACCGCTTTCGTCAATATAAGTAAACTCTTTTTTACTATTATCGTAACTTACATTACCAGAAGTATTGTTTACAATATTCTCAATAATCTCTTTTACATTAGTATTGTTGGCAATCGTTGAGAAATTACTTGTTACATCTCCAACTACGTTAATTGTAACGGCAGTATCTTTCTCATTTATGTACGTATAAGTACCATTTTTGTTATCAGTAAGCGTTGTTACTGTTTCAAGATCTTTAATGGTGATTACATGACTATTACCTGAATCATCGATATAAGTAAATTCTTGTGTAGTTGGATTATAAATAACTGTTCCTGAACCTGAAGTTTCAGTCGAAAGAGCTAATCTATTCCATCTATTGTCATACCAATAGTAGTACCCAGGTTTAATGTCTGCCACAAGCTCTGTGTTAAAAACCATTAAACTGTTTTCATAACCAGCGCTGCCATTTACAACGGTGGTTTTGTCTGTTGAATTTTTCAACTTTACTCTTGGAATTAAAATACCTTTATCTGCCGCAAAAACTTCTAATTGCGTAGACGGATTTGGATCCAACTTCCCTACTCCAACCTGTGAGTAGGCGGAAAAAGCACCTAAAACAAAAAATAAAGGAAGTAATCTATTCTTCATAATATTTTATTATTAATTATTTAGTTATTTTTTAAGAATAAATAAATTTTGTTTTCAACAACTTAAGCTTTCATATTGACTAATAATCAACACATTAAACCTCTTTTTAAACAACTTAATTATCCTTAACTTGATGGTGCAAAGTTCCCCCTGATATACTTTTTTTTTTGCCCTCAAAAGTTTTTAAACTAATAATTTAGGGCATAGTTTTTTATCGTTCATCTCAGCCCCTTTGTTTATTGGGGTTTTACAAAACTGAGCGCAGCAAAAACAAACCTGATTTTCAATTAACAGCCTATTGATCAAAATTTGCGGAGAAACAAAATAAACTACTAAAACACAACGTTTTAATAAAATTTATTTTTAAAAACACTACTAAAACCGGCCTTTGCAGATCTTTAGTCGTGTAATTTTTAGAAGCCACTCCCTTATCAATATGTCTTATTAACTGATCAGGCGTATTATTTTAAAAATTAGTAAAAACAAAAAAAGAGGGAGAAAACCCCCTCTTTAAAAACCTTAACTATATCATTTTAATTCCTCTATTGTCTTGACTAATAAAATATTCAATACAATATTTTCATCTACTATATAATTATATATTAACCTTTCATTTTTATAATGATGAAATTACATACCAGTTTGTTCCATCAGATTGTAACGTAACCTTCAAGAATCCTCCTGTTGCTGTATAAATTGGTGAATACAATTCGCTTTTACTAACAGCGTCAGAATAAACCACAGGAACATTAAACTTTACAATTATCTCGGTACTACCACTTGTCATTACATTTAATTGGTTAACTACCAACAGCCTACCCGTACTAGCTGCAGCACTAGGCAATGTAATTGTAATACTACCTGTAAGTTTAGTTGCAATGATTGTATAATCTGAATCTACAACTGTATAATCTGCGCTAATTTTCTTAATACCCATTACATTAGAAGGTTGTACGTCTCTCCATTCTACTTTTCTAGTAGTATTATCAGTATCCAAAACAGTTGTCAATATTTGACCCGTTTTAGTAGCCGGAACCATCTTAATACTTGATGCTGCCAATACCGCATTTGTACCATTAAGAACCTCTAATACAGTAGGCTGTGCCGAAGTAAGATTCGCTTTAGTAATAAGACCACTAATATCAATCACTTTTGTTACACCATTAGCATCTATATAAGAGAACTGATTTGTTGTTCCATTATAACTTACATTACCTCCAGTCGCTTTAACAATATTCTCGATAATCTGTTTTACCTCCGTATTATTAGCAATTGCTGAGAAGTTACTTGTCACGTCTCCAACCACATTGATTGTAACAGCAATATCTTTCTCGTTTGTATACGTGTAAGTTCCGTTATTGTTATTACTAAGTGTAGTAACAGTTTCGCTGTTCTTAACCATATCATTAATGTTGATCACCTTCGTTGCACCGCTTTGGTCTAAATATGTAAACTCTTTATTAGTGCTGTCATAACTTACGTTTCCTGCCGTATTGTTTACGATATTCTCAATAATCTGTTTTACCTCAGTATTGTTTGCAATCGTTGAGAAGTTGCTTGTCACATCTCCTACTACATTGATTTTAACCTCAGTACCCGCTTCATTTGTATACGTGTAAGAACCGTCATTGTTATTACTAAGCGTAGTAACAGTTTCGTTGTTCTTAACCATATCATTAATGTTGATCACCTTCGTTGCACCACTTTGGTCTAAATAAGTAAACTCTTTTTTAGAGTCATCATAGCTTACGTTTCCTGCCGTATTGTTTACGATATTCTCAATAATCTGTTTTACCTCAGTATTGTTTGCAATTGTTGAGAAGTTGCTTGTCACATCTCCTACTACATTAATCTTAACTTCAACACCTGCTTCGTTTGTATACGTGTAAGAACCGTCATTGTTATTACTTAATGTAGTAACAGTTTCGTTGTTCTTGACAATGTCAGTAATGTTAATCACTTTCATTAAACCGTATTGATCTACATAAGTGAATTCGTTTTTAGTCTCGTCATAGCTTACGTTTCCAGCCGTATTGTTTACGATATTCTCGATAATCTCTTTTACAGTAGTATTGTTTGCAATCGTTGAGAAGTTGCTTGTCACATCTCCAACCACATTGATCGTAACAGGAATGCCTTCCTCGTTTGTATAGGTGTAAGTTCCGTCATTGTTATTACTAAGCGTAGTAACAGTTTCGTTGTTCTTAACCATATCATTGATGTTGATCACCTTCGTTGCACCGCTTTGGTCTAAATAAGTAAACTCATTTTTAGTGCTGTCGTAGCTTA
>NZ_JAGYWA010000011.1:0-125733 GCF_018383905.1 Flavobacterium branchiicola | reverse complement strand
CCGTCATTGTTATTACTAAGCGTAGTAACAGTTTCGTTGTTCTTAACCATATCATTGATGTTGATCACCTTCGTTGCACCGCTTTGGTCTAAATAAGTAAACTCATTTTTAGTGCTGTCGTAGCTTACGTTTCCTGCCGTATTGTTTACGATATTCTCGATAATCTCTTTTACAGTAGTATTGTTTGCAATCGTTGAGAAGTTGCTTGTTACATCTCCAACCACATTGATTTTAACCTCAGTACCTGCTTCATTTGTATACGTGTAAGAACCGTCATTGTTATTACTAAGCGTAGTAACAGTTTCGTTGTTCTTAACCATATCATTGATGTTGATCACCTTCGTTGCACCGCTTTGGTCTAAATAAGTAAACTCATTTTTAGTGCTGTCGTAGCTTACGTTTCCTGCCGTATTGTTTACGATATTCTCAATAATCTGTTTTACCTCAGTATTGTTTGCAATTGTTGAGAAGTTGCTTGTTACATCTCCAATTACGTTGATGGTAACTTTGTCTCCTGCCTCGTTTGAATAGGTGTAAGTTCCGTCGTTGTTATTACTTAATGTAGTAACAGTTTCGTTGTTCTTAACCATATCATTGATATTGATCACCTTCGTTGCACCGCTTTGGTCTAAATAAGTAAACTCATTTTTAGTGCTGTCATAGCTTACGTTTCCTGCCGTATTGTTTACGATATTCTCGATAATCTGTTTTACCTCTGTAGTGTTGGCAATTGTTGAGAAGTTGCTTGTCACATCTCCAATTACGTTGATGGTAACTTTGTCTCCTGCCTCATTTGAATAGGTGTAAGTTCCGTCGTTGTTATTACTAAGTGTAGTAACAGTTTCGTTGTTCTTAACCATATCATTGATATTGATCACCTTCGTTGCACCGCTTTGGTCTAAATAAGTAAACTCATTTTTAGTGCTGTCATAGCTTACGTTTCCTGCTGTATTGTTTACGATATTCTCGATAATCTCTTTTACAGTAGTATTGTTTGCAATCGTTGAGAAGTTGCTTGTCACATCTCCAATTACGTTGATGGTAACTTTGTCTCCTGCCTCATTTGAATAGGTGTAAGTTCCGTCATTGTTATTACTAAGCGTAGTAACAGTTTCGTTGTTCTTAACCATATCATTGATGTTGATCACCTGAGTTGCACCGCTTTGGTCTAAATAGGTAAACTCTTTTTTAGAATTATCATAACTTACATTACCTGTCGTATTGTTTACGATATTCTCGATAATCTGTTTTACCTCAGTATTGTTGGCAATCGTTGAGAAGTTACTTGTCACGTCTCCTACGACATTAATCGTAACAGCAACTTTTTTCTCATTTACATAAGTATAAGTTCCATCATTGTTATCTGTAAGTGTAGTAATAGTTTCAAGATCATTAATATTGATTATCTGAGTATTTCCTGAACTATCGATATAAGTAAGTTCTTGTGTAGTCGGGTTATAAATAACTGTTCCGGATCCTGAAACTTCTGTTGAAAGAGCTAATCTATTCCATCTATTATCATACCAATAGTAATACCCCGGTACAATAAGAGTATTATTTGTAATATTAAACACTAAAAGACTTTCTTTAGCTTCTTTAATCGTAACCGCATCTGTTAGACTTGTCAAAGCAACATTAGGTATTAAAACCCCTTTGTCTGAAGCACTAACTTCTAGTTGGGAAGACTTATGTGGATCTTTGGTACCGATACCCACCTGCGAATGCATTGAATAAGTTCCTAAAATAATAAATAAGGGAAGTAATTTGTTTCTCATAGCACTAATTAGGCATTAATTATTTTATCAAATTTGTTAATTCTTAAAAACAAGAATTAGCTTACAAATATCATTTTATCCCAAAAGTATTAGCGCCACAAGAAGTTATTTAAATTGTAAAATAAGGTATAATGCTAAATCGAGAGAAGTCCCACTTTTGCTATTCATTTTAATCAATAAAAAGAAAGGAAGACCCTGTATTAATGGCTTAAGACTATGTTTTCAATAAAGACTTTTTTGTAAAAGTTATAATTAAAAACATTTTATGAATTACCTTTAAAAGCTTTAAAAATATCAGAATAAGACAAAATAATTTTACTGCAATTTGTATTAAAAATTGCAACTTCTAAAGAAGTATCTTAACATTTTTACAACAAAATAAGTTACTATCAATAAAAAAGAGAGGATTCTCATCCTCTCTTTTCTTACAACTCTAAAAAGTCCTAAACCAGAAATTTCGAAATACTATTTGAAAATCAATTAAATAGCATGACTTATATTTCTGAACACAAAGTTCTCATTTTCAACAAAATAAACCCTACTCTAAAAGTTTTTTAAATTGTACTTTAGGACATCTTTTTATCGTTTCTTCACAAGATCTTATTTAATACCTTTTTTCAATTTTTCTAAAGATAAATCTGTTTGTGTTTTAAGCTGATTGATTACAATCTGAGCAATTTTTGTAGCGCCCAATAATGATAGATGTGTATCATCCGCTTTATCTTTGTCGTAATACGAACTTTCTCCAGCCTTGAAATGGAGATGCAGTTGTTTTGATTTTTCTGGTCCATAAGATTGTTCCAGCATTTCTGTGTAATATTCCAAATCAATAAAAGGCACTTTATATTCTTGAGCTACTAAACGAGCCTCTAGAGGATAATCGCCATGTGTGGGAATTAAAACTCCTTTTTCATTAAAATTGCGTCGTGCTATTGATGTCAATAAAATCGGAATTGCTCCCTTGGCCCTGCTTTCTGTAACAAACTTAATCAAGTTATATCGATACGCCGTATGAGGATTAGTATAACGTGTTGAGTCTTCTATTTTTTCGTCGTTATGTCCAAATTCTATAAAAACATAATCTCCTTTTTTGAGCTTATTGTAAATAGAATCCCAGCGTTTTTCAGCTATAAAACTTTTGGTACTTCTGCCATTTACTGCTTTATTTACCACAACAATATTATCATTAAAAAAAGGTTGTAACACTTGCGCCCATCCATGTTCTGGATTTTTATCAGGATCTTTTTTATTGGCCATTGTAGAATCCCCAATACAATATAAGGTTGTTTTTTGAGCGAAAGTTACTGAGGTGATCAAAAGTGCAAGGAGTATGTATTTCTTCATTTGTTTGTTGTTTGTTGTTTTTTATTTTTTGTTCGACGCTCCTGTCAAATTTTAAAAAATCTCTTTGATTTACTCTGATCTTAATAAATCTTCGTGAAAAATTTGCTCTCGCAGATTTAGCCGATTAATTGGATTTTCTTGTGTGTTTTTTGCTTTTTTTTTACTGCTAAGCACACTAAGATTTTTGCAATGGTCACAACGTTTTTGTATTTTCAGTCCTTTGTCAAAAAAATGACGAGCTTTGTAGAGATGGTATCGTTAGACGCACAGCAGTGCGTCTCTACAGAAAATCTTTGAACCTATGCCCCTTTGACTAGGGTTTCGAAACTGCTGTTGGTACGCTCGCCTTTTGTCCAATAAAAACGTCTGTCATCAAAACATTTTCTGCGTTTTCGTTTGATAAGGCATTTTTAGCTGATTTGATTTCGATGTTATTAAAGGATATGTTACTGATTTTTTTGTTTGGAAATCCCTGAATTACAATTCCGGATTCTGATGCTTTATTACAGGTTATATTCGAAAAATGTACATTTGATATATCCGACTGAAAACCTTTTCCTTCTCCATGATAATTTGCCGTAATATAAATACAGTCTTCAACTTGATCTAACTGAATATTCTTTACAAATATATTTTTGATATATCCTCCTCGGTCTGCATTTGTTTTTAAATAGATTCCTCTTTTTAAATACCCGATAGTTTTGCAATTTTCAACAAAAACGTTTTGTACTCCTGCCGACATTTCACTACCTATTACAACTCCATGTAATCCTTTAAAGTTACAATTTCTAATTACAATGTTTTCACTTGGCGTTGCTGTATTGGTTCTTCCTTCATGATCTCTTCCTGCTTTAATGGCAACATTATCATCACCATTATTAAAGGTTACATTTTCTATTAAAACATCTTTAGCATATTCAGGATCTATTCCGTCGTTGTTATGATTTAAGGATTTATAACTGATTCCGCGAACGGTTATGCTTACTGATTTTAAGAGATGAAGACACCAAAATGGCGAATTTTCTATTCTGATATTTTCCACCAATATATTTTTGCAATTTAAAAACTGAATCATCTGAGGTCTTAAAAAATAACCTTCACCAAATTTTCTATCCTGTACAGGAACGCTATTGTGATTCATTTCACGGCTTCGTTCTTTTCCTGCACCTTCTTTTACTTTAAACGTTTTCCAGATCTTTCCTCCCTCTCCGTCGATTGTTCCTTCACCCGAAATAGCAATATTAGTGCAATTATTGGCATAAATAAGCGGACTGTAATTGTAAAGCATTGTTCCTTCCCAGCTCGTTAAAACCATTGGTAAATAGTCCTGCGGATTATCACTGAATTTAATTTTGGCTCCTTTTTCAATTTTTAAATTTACATTACTTACAAAATGAATTGGTCCATTGATTTTATAAATTCCTTTTGGAACGATGATAGTTCCTCCGTTATTTTTTTTGCATAAAGCCATCGCTTTATCGAAAGCCTTTTTATTATTGGTAATGGAATCTCCTTTTGCGCCCAATTTTGTAATATTTATTTCGAAAGATGGAAAAACGGGAAGCTGAATTCTGTTTACTATCGAATCGACTTTTGCTGTTGGAAAATTATTTTTCTGGGCAAAGGAAACGCAGGAGATTAATAAGAGAAGTAGATATTTCATTTTTTTTTTAAGTTCTGAGGTTCTTAGATTTTAAGTAGCAAAGGTTCAGAGGTTAGTTGGAATACTTCGTGTTTTCGTTCCTACGGATCTTTGTATCTTTGTTCCTTTTTACCTCTGAACCTTTATTAAAAATACCAATTAGGTATTGCATCTTTCAAAATATTTTCTGTTGTATATTTTTCAGCTTCTGCTTTCTTAAGCTGATGTGACCATTGTACTCTTTTTGAGGGTTGAAATCCTTCACCGCTGCAATTATACTCTGCATAAAAAGCTTTTTTCTCCGCCTCCGGTTTCGACCAGTTTTCCCAGCCTTCCGGTTTAATTTGTTTTCCCATTTCGCAATTCATAAAAACTGTTTTAGCATAAATGCGCCATGGTCTTCCTAAATAAACAGCATCGGTGGTTGGTTCTGCGGTAAGTTTACAATTCTTAAAAACAAAACCAAAAGGAATTCCTTCGGGGGTTGAAGCTGCCGTTATATACGAGTTTTTGATACTGTGAATTTCGCAATTCTCAAACAAAGCCGTTGCACTTCCAAAAATAAAATCGGTAGTACCTTCTATGTAACAGTTTACAAAATATTGTTTTGCTACTTTTCCTGACAGGTATAAAGTATCCTGATTTCCTAAAATAATACAATTTGAAATTTTGGCGCGATTGGCAACGACAGATAATGCAATACCCTGACCATTATCGCCCGAAGCATTTTTGATGGTTAAATCATTAGCAGAAAAATCATCTCCTTCTACCAAAAGTGTATAGGTATAGAAAGTACTGTTTCTTCCTAAATTGATTTTCGAAAAATTATCATCAAAAGTAATGATCGTTTTTTCTTTGCTTTCGCCTTGTAAAGCAACATTTGTATTCCATTCGGGAATTCTGACTTTTTCATTGTAAATTCCATTCTTTATACTAATGGTAATTTTTTCATACGGAAATGCGGGACATGCATAAATGGCATCCTGAATTTTGGTAAAATCTCCGGAACCATCCTGAGCAACAGTAATTAGGGTTATATTCTTTTTATCTGTAACATTAACTTTTGTTCCGTTTTTAATTGCCCACGAAGGGTATAATTTCAGAACTTCCTTGGCAGCGTCTGAATACCACGAATATCCATTTCGTCTCTCTGAACCAATTTGATCTAATGATTTTTTTCTGATTCCATCGCGATCACAAAAGAAAGGTTCATTGGTTTCTAAATCAATAAAACGAGCCCAGATAGGCGCCGAATTTGCTGTTGGAATCATCTTTTTATCTATAATTTTTCCTTCGTCGTTCAGAACTCTTTTTTCTTCTAAATTGGTGATTTTAGTTTTCTCAAACCATGCAACAGCACTTTTTACTGCGGTAACAATTTCCGGTGTCGGCTTTTCAACTGACATTAGCAATAATACAATTTTAACCGATTCGTAACCACTTAATGACGCTAACTCAAAAGCTCTTGCATTTGCCGGTGCCAAAGTAACTTCGTCATGTTGCGCACACCAGGCCGTTAAAACACCGTTCTGTTTGTATTGCGTTTTTAAAATACAGTCGATTCCTTTATCAAAAGCTTTTTGTGTTTTTTCTACAATTTCTTTTGATGGTTTTATACTGTAAAAGTTGGTTTCCTGACTGATTTCTTTCAGTACATTCAAAATATTAACCATCGAATCATCATTGTAAGTAATGTGCGTGTAATATCCTTTTTTTAACGGATAAAACTGTGGCCATCCGCCATTTACATATTGTGCTTCTAACAAATAATTTAGTCCTTTTAAAAATGAATCTTTATAGCGCTCGTCTTTTACTTGAGCGTACATTTTGGACATAAATAGCATTTCCTGACATGTTGCGCCATTATCTGTTGTGGTTTCTACAGCTGTTTTTTTAAGTGCAAGCAAATCCTTTTTTTCTTTAGGAGTCAGCTCATTCTGCATTTGAATATTTTTGGGCCAGCCGCCAATATCCCTTTGGTAAAGCAATACATTTTCGGCAATCTTTTTTGCCTCGTCAGAACCAAACCAGGATGATTCGTTTTTACGAATAACATCCGGCCACTTTTTGTACGTATTCTGTGCCTGCAAACCTATACTAAACAGTAGTATAAAAAATGCAGCTATTTTTTTAAATTGAATCATTTTACTTTCTTTTCGCTCTTAAATTAATTTTTATGATGTCGAAATATTGATTTTATAGTTAGATCAATGGCTTTTAAAAATAAAAATCCATTTAAACTTATTTTAAGAAATCTTTTTCTTACAAAATATCCGGTAGTATTGATTTTTAAAAAACGTCTTGTAAAAGCAACTTATATCACTCGTTTTTTTTTAAATCGCTAAAAAAAATGTTTTTTACCGTTTTATTTTGTCACTCTAAACCAATCGACCGCTACACTTCCTGAATCGTTAGTCACTTTTTCGCTTAAAGCAAAAAGACCAACTTTAGCTCCAATCCATTTTCCTTCTTTTGAAACAAAATCATTTCCTATTGGCTGGTATTTTTTATCGTCTGAACTATAATAAAAAGTACAGATTCCGCCTTTCTTGATTTTAACTTTCAAATAAATTGTATTGTTAGAAATCAAAACCGGAGTAGATTCTGTTTCTTCAACCTTTTTATCAAAAGTTCCTGTTTTCTGATTCAGGTATAATTTTCCGTTATCATTTTTAAGATTCAAATAACTATAATCTAATCCCATAATAATTAAACCGGTGCTTTCGCCATTTAATCTTGTATTAAACGTCAATCTTGTGGTTACGGTAAACTCTTCAGCAGGAAATTTTTGAAGAAGTAAATTCGGTGCTTCAAAAATTTTCTTACTGTCTTTGATAGTGGGCAAGCAATATAAATTTAAATATCCTAAACTTGTTGGAAAGCCCCAATTATTCTGCGCATTTGCCTGCCATTGCCATTGCAATCCTAATTTTGGTGTATTAAATTCATCTGATTCTGCCGGAGTTTCAACTGGATATTGCTTCCCTACGTTTGGTTTTCTAAAAGTTGCAACCGGTTCTCCAATTCCGTTTTTATCAAAATCCTGTCCCATTACCGGCCAGTCATTTTCCCATTTCATAGGTTGCAAATGTACGATGCGTCCGTAGGCGCCTTTGTCCTGAAAATGTATAAACCAGTCTTCGCCGGTTTGTGTTTGTACCCAAGCGCCCTGATGCGGCCCATTGATATTTGTTTTTCCCTGTTCAAGAACTTTTTTCTTTTCGTAAGGGCCAAATACATTTTTAGATCTTAAAACGGTTTGCCAGCCTGTTGCAACGCCACCTGCCGGTGCAAAAATGTAATAATAGTTGTTTCTCTTGTAAAATTTTGGTCCTTCAATTGTTCCTTCACCATCGTGACCGTCTATCACCATAACTTCATCATTTTTTGTAGCTGTCCCTTCTGCATTCATGCTGCAAACGACCAACAAACTTTTGATTTTGGCGCGACTTCCGGCAAAGGCATGAACCAAATAAACTTTTCCATCTGTATCCCATAACGGACTAGGATCGATAAGTCCGGTTCCGGCTTTAACCAAAACGGGCTCCGACCACGGACCTTCTGCTTTTTGGGCTTTTATCATATAAATTCCGAAATCCGGATCGGGATAGTATATATAAAATTCATTGTTATGAAAGTTTATACTTGGTGCCCAGACTCCGTTTCCATGCTGAACTTTGTCAAAGGTTTCTACCGGTGTTTGTTTTATTAAGGCATGACCAATAATCTTCCAATTCACCAAATCTTTTGAGTGCAAAATTGGCAACCCCGGAATACAGTTAAATGACGAAGCTGTCATATAAAAATCATCTCCTGCTCTTACAACATCGGGATCTGAATAATCGGCATGGATAATTGGGTTGGTATAAGTTCCGTCTCCGTTGTCGGGTACCCAAACCTGAGCAAAATTTTTCTCTGTCAAAAAAACAGACAGAAACAAAATGATGAATTTTATATTTTTCATTTTCTTATAAATTAAACCCGACAGGTTTTGAAAACCTGTCGGGTTCTGAAACCAAAATTTATTCTAATAAAATATTATTTCTCAAATTTCCGAGGCTTCGGGATTGTTGGGTTTTATACTTATACAAGTTCAATTTTCTTTGTAGAATATTGGTGACGTCCTTCGACTTCGCTCAGGAGGGCAAACAACTCCGAATCTTCCCAAATTTTCGCGATCAACCATCAACACCAACCATCAACCATCAACCATCAACAATAAACAATTATCTCCCTAATTCTACAGCAGCCAAAATAAATGGTCCGGTTGCTTTTGGATCATTGTCTTTCTTTTTTTCCTTTACATAGTATTCGTATGAACCATCTCTGTATGGAGTTCCTCCCAAACCTGCAACCTGGCACGCCTGAGTTAAAGTGATTCCGCCATCGGCATCCACTTTAATTAATTTTGTTGTTAAGCCGTCAAATGCTTTGTTAGCCAGTTTTTTATATTTTGCAGGTAAATAGCCTTTATTTGCTCCTTTTGCAAAAGCATAAGCAAACATTGACGAACCTGAGGCTTCAAGATAGTTTCCTTCTTTAGCACCTTTATCTGTTACCTGATACCATAATCCTGATTTATCCTGATATTTAGCTATAGCCGCACAAACACTGTTTAAGTATTGAACTAATTCTTTGTGTTTTGGATGTTCTTTTGGCATATAATCTAAAACATCAACCAAAGCCATTACATACCAGCCTAAAGCTCTTGACCAAAAATTTGGAGAATTTCCTGTTTCTTTATTTGCCCATGGCATTTTTTTACTTTCGTCCCAACCGTGATATAATAATCCTGTTTTTGGATCTGTGGCATGCAACTGAATTTGTTCGAATTGTTTGGCTACATCATCCAGATTTTTTCCGTTTTCAAACGTAACTGTATATTGTGCATAAAACGGTTCTCCCATGTATAAACCGTCTAACCACATTTGGTTTGGGTAAATGTTTTTATGCCAGAATCCACCGCTTTGTGTTCTTGGTTGTTCTGCAATTTGTTTGCGCAATAATTGCATTGCTTTTAAGTATTTTTCTTCTTTGGTTGTTTCATAAATATTAAAAAGCAAACGACCCGCAACCACCATATCAATATTGTATTTCTCCAGTTCATAGGTTTTAATTGTGCCATCATTCTGAACCAAAGCATCTACATATCCTTTGATGTAAACCGGATATCTTGAATCGGGATTTTTTTTATATAATTCTTCTAAACCATGTAATACCAAGCCATGAACGTAATCCCATTTTGGCGTTTTTGAGTCGTCGATCATATACGCTTCAGGATGACGTTTCATCAACGTTAAAGCCATTTTATCTGCCCATTTTAAGTCTTTAGAAATAATAATATCTTTATTTACAGTTTCCTGAGAAATTACTTTACAGCTTGTAAACGCCATTAGAAAAACTAAAACTGCCGCTGTAAAATAAGTGTGTTTCTTATTATTCATTTTTTATATTTTTAAATTTTATCCTATTTATTTAATTCAATTGCACTGAGTAAAAATGCTCCGTAAGCAATTGCACCATTCTCTTTTGTTTTTCCCATTAGGTAATAATCGTTTGTACCATCGCGAAAAGGCTTTCCACCCAAACCTACATTTGGCGAAACATTCAGAATATTTACTTCGCCTTTTTTATCAATTTTTACAAACTCTTTTATAAAGCTGTCGAATGATTTTTTTGCGGTCGATTTATAACTCGCTCCTAAATATCCTTTGTCTGCTCCCTTTGCAAAAGCGTAAATAATCATTGCCGATGCCGAAGGTTCAACATAATTTCCGTACAATTCCGGTTTATCTGCAATTTGATACCATAAACCTGATTCGCTTTTGTATTGATTTACATTCTTAGAAATTTGGTTCAGATAACCAACCAAAACTTTATACTTTGGATGTGATTTTGGAAAATAATCTAAAGTCTCTACCAAAGCCATCATGTACCAGCCAATTCCTCTACCCCATATTGTTGGTGAAGTTCCCGTTTGTTTGTTTGCCCAGGCGATTTCTTTGCTTTCATCCCAACATTGATAAACCAAACCTGTTTTTTGATCTACCAAATGATTTTGCGCCAGCTCAAATTGTTTTGCAATATCGTCTAAACTTCTGCCCTTTTCGTACTTAATTGTAAATTGGGTATAGAAAGGCTCAGCCATATACAAACCATCAATCCACATTTGGTTGGGATAAATTTGCTTGTGCCAAAATCCTCCGCTTGGTGTTCTTGGCTGCGTTTCCAACTGATTTCTTAATTCGCCAACAAGATTAAAATAACGCGAATCTTTTGTTTCATCATATAAATTAAACAACAGTTTTCCCGGATTTAAGCAATCGATGTTGTATTCTTTTTGTTCGTATTTTTTAATATGTCCCGTGCTGTCGATCATTATATCAACATACTCTTTGATATAATTCAGGTATTTTTTATTGTTCGTTTTTTGGTATAATTTCTCGAAACCAGACAATACAAAACCCATTTTATAATCCCATTTCGGTTTCTCATTTCCATCAAGCTGCCATGCATTTGGGTATTTGCTCAAAATAGAAAGTGCTGTTCTTTCTGACCATTTTAAGTCATACGAAATTGGAGTTGTATCTGAAACGTTCTGGTTTTGCGCCATTGTTTTACTACCAAAAAACAGCAGTAAAACGATCGCACAATTTATAAAAGTGATCTTAGCAGAAACTAATTTATACATACGGTTACATTTTACCTTTTTTGTTTAAAATTTCTAATTTTTGATCTAAGTATTTTACAAAATCTTCTTTAGATTTAATTCCGTTTACCTCTTGCTCCCACGCGCCTAAAAGATAAAACGAAGTCGATTTTGTTGTAGGTTTAAATACTAATAAATAATCCAGATCTGTATCCTGAGTACTTTCGATTGTATTCACTTCATAAAAAATGGCCATTCCTAATTTATCCGGAACCAAAGATTGTGTGCCGTAAGTTGCCAGATAAGCCCATTTTTTATTTTTACTTTCTTTTTTAAGCAATTCCGTGTTCTTTTGCTTTACAATTCCGGTACAGATTCCTTTAATTTCTTTGGAAGCCTGAATGGTATGTTTTGTATAAAGTTCGTCTGGCTTAATGGTTAAAACTGAAGTGAAATCAATTTTGTCTGAAGCTGTTTTCCATCCGTAATAATTTACTTTTACTACAGATTCTTTTTCATTATTAAATACGGTTGCAATTGTCGAATCTACTTCTCTAAAATGCAATTTTTCATTGTTTAAATAACGATCTATCGATCCTATTCCGATTCCTTTTCCGGCTTTCAGAATATCAGCTCCCCAATCGCTCATTTCATGATACGAATCAAAATTATCCTGTCCTACTTTTGGCAGAATATTTTCTGAAGTTTTCTTTCCGAAAATATCAATCGCATTTCTCCAGTCTAAATATAAGCGGTATCCAATTCGGTTGTTTTCCCAACCCGGACCTTCATAACGAATATCAAAAGAATGATCTGTATGTTCCGGAGCCAGTTTTAATCTGTCTACATTTTTAAAAACTGTACCACCAATATATTTTCGCGCTTCCCATTTTCCATCTGTCTTTGCCGATATTTCAGCATATGTTTTATTCTTTTTGATGTCATATTTTTGAGCATTTACGGCTGTAATTCCTGCTAAAAATAAGATTGCTGCGGTGATTTTTGCTTTCATTCGTTTTGTATTATTTAAATATTTTATCCAAAAAATGTATTATGTACTTATTCATTTCATCAAACCAGGGTTGAAAAAACCAAAATGAATGTGGTGAATTTTCAATGGTCTGTACTTCATTGTATATTTTATTCTGATTCAGAATTGCTATCATATCATCTCTTCCGGCATGAAACCTCTCAAAACTACTGTTGATAAACAATATTGGAGGTGTATTTTTATCGGTGTGGCTTAAAGCCGATGCGTTTTTCCAATTATCAGGGTCTTCTTCGTAAGAACCTTTTAACCAAAACGATGCCATTTCTCCTTCTTTTGATTCGGGATGTTTAAAAGCTAAAATTCCGTCTACATCAATAATTGCATTTACTTTTGAAGAAGATTTACTTTTAAAAACCGAATCTTCAAAAGCTGTATTTTCATTTGTTGTACCAATCAAAGCAGCCATCTGACCTCCTGAGGAACATCCTAAAACAGCTATTTTGTCTGGATCAACATGAAATTTCTTAGCATTATCTTTTATAAATTTAATCGCGTTTTTAATATCATAAATCCCTTCCGGATATTTTGCTTCTAATGATAATTTGTATTCAACTGCAAAACACGAATAGCCTTTTGAGGCGATTTCCTGTGCTAAAACCTGCATTTGGTTTTTATTTCCTGATCGCCATCCGCCACCATGAATCATGATTACGGCAGGGTTTCCTTTTTTCTTTTTATAAAAATAAGCATCTAAATGTAATGCTCTGTTTTCTTTTTGATCGTAAACAACATCGTTGATCTGATCAACATTTTTATTCTTTTTTTCCTTTACTATTGTGATAAAAGGATATTGTTTTATGAGTTTAATGTAAGTACTTTTTACTGTGTACGATGTATCAATACTATATTGGCATTGCGCCGAAATGCTTTTTAAAAATAACAATAAAAATAATACAAATGGCTTCATTCTGAGCTTCTATTTTAGTTAAGAAAGGAGTCTGATACGGGATCAAACTCCTTTTTAACTACTTCAAAAAAACAATTTTCTCAAAAAAATTAAATTACTATTAATAATCACACACAATTAATAGGCAGGGTTTTGAGGGAAATTTTTATTTCTGTTTAAATCTAATGCTGACTGAGGAATTGGTCTCAGGATTTTAAGATTTCCGTTTTGTCCGTTAAAAACACTTGCATTAGTAATTTTCGGATTGTATAAAACAGTTCTTTGTACTAATGTTCCTGTACGTTTTAAATCAAACCAACGGTGATATTCTCCTAATAATTCTCTTCCTCTTTCATCTAATATTGTATTGATGTCGATTGACGTAAGAACAGGAATTGTGCCTGCTACTCCGCCTCCGGCTCTTCTTCTTACTTCATTTAAACGAGCTAAAGCTGTTGTAGATTCACCTGCTTTAAAATAAGCTTCTGCTGCAATTAAATACGTTTCTCCAAGTCGTGAAATAATAAAGTCACGTGTACTGCTTCTGTTGGTTGCAGGAGTAACTGGAGTTGTATTGTAGTTTGCACTTGTTGCTCCACTGTAAGGAGAAAGCGGATCATCAAATTTACGAACCGGAATCAAATTGTAATCTCCTCCAGACGCTGCTGCCGATGAATAGGTTCCCCAGTTATGGTATCTAAAACCTGTTGCCACTTTTCTTGCTGCATTGGCCGTATTCCAATTTGTTCTGTCAGTTGCCGTAAACCAGCTTGGCTCATAAAAATCGGTGATTTTCAAGGCCGATTTATCTGCAACATTATAAAAATCATAGTATTTGCTGTAGATTTCGTTCATAAAACTGCCTTCCCAACGTTTGTCTCCTTTTTCAAATAAAGACAATGCATAAGCAGTAGGACAAAGTGTATAACTTCTATTTGGGTACACGCCCGAGTTTGCAGGCCCTAAATAAGAACTAAACCAGTAGTTTTGAGAACTTCCCAAACCTGTTACACCTGTTGCGTTTGAAGCAACTGAAAACTGTACAGAAAATATAGTTTCAAGATTCATTTCGTTTCCTGGCTTTACTACATTATCAAAAGATACATTTAATGCCTGACCGTTAATAGCCTGATCTGCAATTGTAGCTGCTGTTGTAAAATCTGCCGAAGTTCCAAATGCTTCGTATCCTCTTGTCAGGTATACTTTTGCCAATAAATGCTGAACGGCTCTTTTATTTACTCTTCCTCCATAAGCTGCTGTACTTACTGCCGGCAGCGCTTCATTAAGATCTTTTAAGATTTGTGTGTAAACTTCTTCTGCTGTATTTCTATCAAAGGATGTCACCTCTGTACTGATATTGTCTAATACAATCGGAACTCCTCCATAGGTTTGAACTAATAAAAAGTAAGCGTTTGCTCTTAAAAATTTCAATTCTCCAATTCTGGTTTCCAATGTGCTGGTTTTTTCAGTTATTGTCGAATAATACAATCCTTTGTTGGCTTGCTGAATACCAGTATAACAAGTTCTGTACAATTGATCAACTCCTGCAGATGATGAAGATAAAGTCAGATATTTACTTAATCCTTCCGGTTCCTGATTTCTTCCCTCAGAATACATATCTGTACCTGCTTCAAATAACCATGGGTCACCACCGTAAATATCTTTTAGTGTCGAATAATTAGTGTTTATTAAGGATTCAAATCCCGGACCTGTGATAAAATACTGGTCTGCTGAACCGTAAGAACGGTTTTCTTCTTCTATATAATTGGAGCAGGAATTTAAACTAAGGGTTAGAATTCCTATAAGTATGATAACTTTTTTCATTTTCTTTAATTTAAAATTTTAAACTTAATCCCATTTGTACCGTCATTGTAGACACACGGTTAACCGCTAGTGCTGCTGTTGCCCACTCCGGATCATACCCTTCATAATCGGTAAATACAAACGGATTCAATACATTCACATAAAAACGCATGCTTTTAAGTTTCAGTTTATTAAGCAAATCATTATCAAGACTATAGCCTACTGCTATATTTTGCACTTTTACGAATGATGCATCTTTGTAAAAAGCAACATTGTTTGTATCATAATAAACACCTGCGCCACGTGGTAACGGGTTTGTGTTTGAATATTGTTGTGCAATACCAGCTCCATTAGCAGGAATATACCAGTCTCCTAAATCTAATTTTTGACGACCTCTGTCTGTAACGTCAGCAAAATTATCGTGGAAACCACTAAATACTGTCATTCCCTGATTTGTGATTAAAGACAATGACAAATCGAATTGTTTAACTCTTAAAGTAGTAGAAAAACTTCCAGACCATTTAGGATCGTAATTTCCTAAAATTGCACGGTCATTATTAGCATCAATTTTTCCGTCGTTGTTTAAATCTTTTACTTTTGCCTCACCTGGTTTCTGACCATAGCTTAAAGCTTTTGCAGCTTCACTTTCCTGCCAAACTCCATCAAAAACGTAGTTGTAGTACGAATGAATATTTTCTCCAATAAATAAGTTGTTTCCAACATCATCAACCTTATCTTGTCCGTAGATAGATTCTAATTTGTTTACATTTTTTGTGAATGTAAAACTAGTTTCCCAAGACACATTTTTAGTCTGAATGTTTTTAGTTACCAATGCAACCTCAATACCTTTATTACTCACCGAACCAACGTTTGAAGTCATCGTAGGAACTCCTATTTCTAAAGGTAATGCTTGTTGGAATAATAAATCTTTAGATAATCTGTCGTAAACATCAACACTACCCGAAATTCTGTTTTTCACAAATCCAAAGTCTAAACCTAAATTCACCTCTCTGGTTTTTTCCCAGCTTAATCCTGGGTTTCCTAAACTTGCAGATGTATACCCGTTTGCAACTGTACCATTAAAATCATAATAGGTTGGCACTTTTAAGACATTTAAACTTGAGTATGGGCTCACATTATCATTTCCTGTATAACCAAAACTTCCTCTCAATTTAAGATTAGATACAGCAGAAGCATTTTTCATGAAATTTTCCTGATGAATATTCCATCCTAAAGCTACAGATGGGAATGCTGTCCATTTATTTCCTTCAGCCAAAACAGAAGAACCGTCATATCTCACAGAAGCTGTCAATAAATAACGTCCCTTGAAAGCATAATTAAGACGAGCTGCATAAGATTCTAATGTGTTTTTAGAATATGGCAAAAATACTCCTGACGGAATCAAAGCAATTGTTCCTGATGGCGTTAAAGAATAGGTTGACTGAGGCCCTGAAGCTAAATTATAGAAACCTGTATCGAATGGATTTTCTCTTGAAGATTGAAAATACATTTCTGTGGTATTAGAATAAAAACTCTGAAGTCCTAAGAAACTAAATACATGGTTTTCCTTTAATGTATAATTGATATTAAACTGATTGTCCCAAGTATAATTGAAATTTGAAATATTGGTTACGTCCCCAGAAGTCAAACTTTTATTTTTAAGACCAAAATCGGTTTGAGCACCTAAAGATCTACCTTCTCTTGCATCCTCTTTTCCAGCAGAAAATGTAGTTTTAAATGATAACCAGCTTGTTGCTTTGTATTCTGCAAAAATATTTCCAAGTGTGATCCATCTGTTGATCTCGTCGCTGGAGTTTCTAATTTCTAAAAGCGGATTGTAAGAACCTGTTTTATTAATTGCAAGGTTACCATTAGGATATCTTAATGTACCTGGTTGTTGTGCATAAGTTCCAACAATCTCATTACCTGCGGCATCAATTGCCCATGGCGACGTATATGGATTTTGTCTGAAAGCTTCCTGCATAGCAGTTGCACTACCTAATTGTTCTTCCGTTTTAGAGATTGTAAGGTTTGCTCCAAATGAAATCTTATCATTTACTTTATGGTTTAAACCTGCTTTGAAATTGTATTTGTGGATTCCTTCATTATCAATAACTCCGGTTTCTTTTTGTGCGCCTAAACCTAAGTTATAAGAAAGTCCATTATCTGCACGACCACTAACGTTTAGATAATTGTTTGACATCATACCACCTTTTAGAACTGCATCCTGCCAATTAAAACTTTTATTATTGGCTACTCTTTGAAACAAAACCGGATTTGTACCCGCCTGACCAACTGCAGTATTTAATTCTGTTGCATCAATATCCATATAAGTTGGATTTGTAGCAGAAATACTCGTAGCCAAAAATGCAGATTGATGGTAATACCACCATTTTTCAGGGCTCATTAATTTTGGTAATCTCACTGCTTCTTTATTTCCGTAAGAAGTATCAAAAGAAACTACAACCCCAGATTTAGCATTTGCGCCACTTTTTGTTGTTACAATGATTACACCACTTCCTCCTCTTGAACCATAAATAGCCGCAGAAGATGCATCTTTAAGTACGTCCATTCTGGCAATATCCTGTGGATTCAAAAAGTCGATATTATCTGTTGGAACACCATCTACTACAAAAAGAGGTTTAGAACCGTCTTTATTGATTGAATTTGATCCTCTGATAACAACATTAAAACCATCACCAATACGACCTGAATTTGAGGTTATCTGTACCCCGGCAATTCCCCCCTGGATTGCTTCCATTGGGTTTGTCACATTTCGTTCTGTAATTTTAGCTGCAGATAAAGTATTTACCGCTCCTGTTACATCTGTTTTCTTTACTGAGCCATATCCTACAACCACAACTTCTGTAAGTGCATTTGATTGTTCTGAAAGGCTCACATTTACTTTAGATTTTCCGGCAATATTAACTTCCTGTGTCTGAAAACCTAAATAACTTATTATTAATGTAGCTTTATTATTGGTAACATTAATTTTAAAACTTCCTTCAAAATCTGTCGAAGTACCATTTTTAGTTCCTTTTTCCTGGACATTTACCCCTGGCAGGGATAATCCTTTAGCATCTGTAATTTTCCCTTCAACAATGGTCGATTGTGCGCTCACGGCATTCATCAAAAAGAAATTCAGGAAAAATAAAAATACAAGATTGTATTTTATTTTTTTCTTTGATAATTGTTCAATGTTCATAATTGGTTTTTGGTTTGGTTAAATGTTAATTTAAGTAGTATTTAGTTTTTAAGCGATTCTATTTTCTTTCCATTTATATAAGTGTTTATAAAATTTACATTTTTGACGTTTTTAAGAGAAAAGACCGAATCTACTTTTGCAATCGTAACATTTTTAAATGTGATGTTTTCTATTGGTGATGTTGCATAACCATCAGCAAAAATTCCATATTTGCCCCCGTTTTTCACTTTAATATTTTCAAGATTTATATTCCTGATTGTAGGGATAAAATTTCCGGACTGACTCCCATATACATCATAAAACATGGTCACTCTCAAGACACATTCTTTAACGGTTCCTACTTCTATATTTCTAACAAAAATATCTTCGGTTGTTCCGCCGCGTTTTGAATTTGTTTTGATTCTGATGGCGCGATCCAGCTCTGGACTATCCATTACACAGTTTTCTACATACACATTATTCACGCCTGCTGTAATTTCACTTCCCATCACAACTCCGCCATGACCATCAATCATTTTGCAGTTTTGAACGATGATATTTTTACTCGGAATTCCAACTCGTCTTCCGTCTCCGTCTCTGCCCGATTTTATGGCAATACAATCGTCTCCTGTATTAAAAGTGCAGTTTCTGATAATTACATTTTGAGAATATTCAGGATCACAACCATCATTGTTTGGTCCGTGGCTGTTAACTGTGACTCCGTCGATAATTACATTATTTGATTTTAAAGGATGAAGAATCCAAAATGGCGCATTTATAACCGTAATATCTTTCACTAATACAGTATTACATTCAAAGAATTCAATAAAATTCGGACGCAAATAATGACCTTCTCCAAAAATGCGTTCCGAAACCGGAATTCCTTTTTCGGCCATTTCTACCAAATTGTCGCGATTAAGCGGATCCATCTGGGAAGGCTGTCCTTTTTCCCAACCGTATTTTTTATGTCCGCACCAGGACCACCAGTTTGCATTATTCGCTTGTCCGTTTAAGATTCCTTTTCCGGTTATCGCCACATTCGTTTTATTCCTTGCATATATAAGAGGTGAATAATTCATTAATTCAGTCCCTTCAAAAGAAGTATGTACAATTGGATAATCTTTTGAATTGGTACTGAAAAGAATTTCAGCCTGATCTTCTAAATGTAAATTCACATTACTTTCTAAATGAATCGGTCCTGTTAAGTATTTTCCGTCTGGAACTACAACTTTTCCTCCGCCATTTGCTGCACATTTTTGAATTGCTTTCTCAAAAGCTAACGTATTCATCGTTTTTCCATCTGCTACAGCTCCAAAATCATTTATGTTATAGGTTTTGTCTAAAAAGCGGGTTTCTGGAATACTTTTTATGATCAATTCCATCTTTTTCCAGGGATTAGTCTCAGAAACGCCCGAAACTTGTTTTCCGCATGATAGAACTACCATCGAAAAGACAATTAAAGAAGCAATTGATTTTAACACTATAAACTTATTTGCAATCATTTACGTTGAAATTAATGTTTTGACAAGCAAAATGTCGAATTATTGTAATCGATTACACGAAAGTATAAAAATTGTTTCAACACAGCAAATTAATTTAGAAAAAATTTATATATTTAATTTTTATTTTAAATTATATTTACACTTAATATAAAAAAACGCACAATTTGTTATCATTATAAAACCGAAAACGTTTTAATTATAAATTATGGTAATCGATAACAATAAATATTGAATTATATAAAAAAAATGTATTTTTGTCTAGAATTAAATCTGAAAACCTTTTAGAATGAGCGAAAAAATAACCATTTATGATATTGCCAAGAAATTGAATATCACTGCTGCAACTGTTTCCAGAGCGTTAAACAACAATCCGAAAATAAAAGAAAGCACCCGCGACCTGGTTATTAAAACCGCTGCTTCTATGAACTACAAGCAAAATAAATTGGCGCTGGCATTAAAAAGCGGACGAAGCAATAACATTGGTGTTATTGTTCCTCGTATTGACAGTAACTTTTTCGCTTCTGTTATTAGAGGTATTGAAGAAGAACTTCAACCACACGGTTATCAGGTAATTATTTGTCAAACACACGAAAGTGCCAAAAGAGAAAATGAAAATCTCTATACTTTAATTGATGCTCAGGTAGATGGGATCATCATGTCGGTTACTGATGTGACCAGCGAGAATGATCCGGCCTTTCGTTATGTATTAGAAAAAAATGTACCTCTGATCTTTTTTGACAGAAGTAAACATATAGAAGGTGTAAGTTCTGTAACAATAAACGACTTTAAAGGTGGTTACATTGCTACTAAACATCTTATTGATGAGGGTTGTCGTGCCATTGCCCATTTTTCCGGAGATCAGTCTTTTGAGATTTTCAAAAACAGGTTTTTAGGTTACAAACAAGCTTTACTGGATAACGGAATGGAATTTAATGAGGAATATGTTATTCAGACCAAAAGTAGTCTGGATGCCGGCAAAGCAGCTGTAGATAAATTACTTCAGCTTTCTACTCCTCCTGATGCTATTTTTTCTTCGAGTGATTTTGCAGCATTAGGCGCTATTCAGGAACTAAAAGAAAGAAATATTAGTATTCCAAAGGACTTTTGTGTGGCCGGTTTCAGTAACGAACCTTTCACTAAATTTATGGAATTATCTATAACTTCTGTAGATCAGTCTTCTTTGGAAATGGGAAAAATGTCTGCCCGTGTTTTCTTAGAACAAGTAGACAAAACCCACACGATAAAAATCGAAAAAAAGGTAGTGCTTGCACCTGAATTACACATCCGTAAATCATCTTCGAGAACAAACTCTTAGTAGCTTTTTTTCAAAATATTAAACCATATAAGTAATATAAGACAATTTAAGCTTTGTCTATAAATATGATTTATATGGTTTCTTTTTTTTACATAAACGTCTATTCAAACAAGACCTTTTAAATGAACTTACCCAACTTATAAGGTAAAAAAAAAGACGCACTACTGTACTTCTCCACACATTGACTTATATGCTTTTCTTTTACAAATAAGTCTATATAAAAACTTTTTCAAATGGACTTATATAACTTATATGGTAAAAAAAAAAGATGCACTACTGTACGTCTCTACACATTGACCTATATACTTTTCTTTTACAAATAAGTCTATATAAAAACTTTTTCAAATGGACTTATATAACTTATATGGTAAAAAAAAAGACGCACTACTGTGCGTCTCCGTATTTTAACTTATAGGTAAAAAAATTAAAGCGAAACTCCTCTTTTCCAAGGAATAAAATCGTTTTGATTTAATATCGCTGCTTTTGTTTTGATAGTACCGCTGGCAACATCAATAATAAATTCAAGCATTTCATCTGCCATTTCATCAATTGATTTTTCACCGGTAATAATTCCTCCTGTATCGATGTCGATAATATCAGACATTTTAGCTGCTAAATCAGAATTGGATGAGATTTTAACAACCGGCGCAATCGGATTTCCGGTTGGAGTTCCTAATCCTGTGGTAAACAAAACCATGTTTGCTCCGGAACCTACCATTGCCGTTGTACATTCTACATCGTTTCCTGGTGTGCAAAGCAAGTTCAATCCCGGTTTTGTAATGTATTCTCCATAATCTGAAACACCAACAATTGGAGAAGTTCCTCCTTTTTTTGCTGCTCCTGCAGATTTCATTGCATCTGTAATTAAGCCGTCTTTAATGTTTCCCGGAGAAGGATTCATATCAAATCCTGAACCTGCATCTACAACCGTTTTCTCGTACCATTTCATTAATTCCAGAAAACGTTCTCCGCCTTCATCCTCAACACAACGGTTTACTAATTCCTGCTCTACTCCACATAATTCCGGGAATTCAGAAAGTATCGTAGTCCCTCCTAAAGCCGCTAATAAATCTGAAGTCACACCTAGTGTCGGGTTTGCAGAAATTCCTGAAAACCCATCAGATCCACCACACTCTAAACCAATTTTAAGTTTAGATAAAGGTGCTGGAGTTCTTTCCAGTTCGTTTGCTTTTTTAATAGCTTCAAAAGTATCTTTTACAACGCTGCTTAACATTGCTTCAATAGTACCAATTTGTTGCTGATCGTAAATCAAAACTGGCTTTTTACTATTTGGATTAATCTCATCTAATGCATCTTTAAAAATCTGAATCTGAAGATTCTGACATCCTAAACTCAAAACGGTAGCTCCGGCAACATTTGGATTATTTACATAACCTGCCAATAACTTCGCCAGACTATGAGAATCCTGACGAATTCCGCCGCAACCACCTTGGTGCGTAATGAATTTTACTTCAATATTTTTAAATAAATCGTCTTCATTCGATTTTACCTCAGTTCCTTCAGATCCGTTTTCTTTACTAACTAAAGAACGAAGAAGTAATTGATAATCATTCTCTTTTGGCTTCATCAATTCCTTTTCGAAAATATCTTTCAGGATTTCGATATTTCTATTTTCACAGAAAACTAAAGGAAAAAACAACCATACATTTTCAGTTCCAACTTGTCCGTCTTCTCTGTGATAGCCCAGGAAAGTTCTATCTTTCCATTTATCAATATTTGGTGCAGTCCAGCCAATAGTCTCCGTTTTCCCTGTAACTTTATCACTTTCGTGTTTTACATTTCCTGTAGAAAGTAATCCTCCTACTTCAATTCTGGCGCTTGCTTTTCCCACCAAAACCCCATACATAATAATCCTGTCTCCTACATTAAAAGGAACCATTGCGATTTTATGTTTCATTTTCACATCAGTTTCAACAGTAATATCCGAACCTTCGAAGTTGATTACTTCTCCGGCAGAAAGATTTACTAAAGCAACCGCTACATTATCAGTAGGATGAACTTTTATTAATTTTTTTTGCGTTGCCATAACTATAGTATGTAAATTCTTTAATTTAAATATTTTTGAAAGTTGACGAAACCTTGCTCTACGCCATTTGCATCAATTTCTTCCAATGCTTTTGTAATTGCATCTGTCAGCGAAGGAATTGTAGTTAAATCTTCCTCCCAGAAACTCTTATTCTGCAAAGTAAGTCGTGCTATTTTATTATAATCATCTGATGTCCAAAGTCCGTCAAAGAAAGAAGTAATATCTTCGCTATCATTAACCGGTAAACTTTCTCCTTTCCATGTTCCTTTATAGAAACGAATTAAACAGGCAAAAGCAAAAGTCAAATGCACTGGAAGTTTTTTGTGAACAGCAACATAACCTGTTAAACTTGGCAAAACACGTACTTTAAATTTCGAAATTGAATTTAAAGCAATAGAAGACAATAAGTGTTTGATAAACGGATTTCTGAAACGATCTAATATTTCTTCAGCAAAACTGGTAAGTTCAGCTCTGTCCATGTTTAAAGTTTCATTGATTTCGTCAAAAACTACTTTATTCACGAATTCTCCTGTGAATACATTATCAACGGTTTCTTTTACAGTTTCATTTCCGTAAAGCAAAGAAAAAGGTACCATTGCAGTGTGTGCACCATTTAGAATTCTAACTTTACGTGTACGATATGGCTGCATATCTGCCACGATTTTTACATCTAAATCTGTTTTGTCAAAAGGAAGTTTTGCTTTTAGTTTATCATCTCCTTCAATTACCCATAAAAAGAAACTTTCGGCACTTACGATTAAATCATCTTTATAAGTAAGCTGACTATTGTATTCTTCTATCTGATCTCTTGGATATCCGGGAACAATTCTGTCAACCAAAGTATTATGGAAAGAACAATCCTCTATTAACCAATTTTTAAATGCTGGTTCCAGATTCCAATCTGCACAATATTTCAAAACAATTTCCTTTAAAGTATCAGAGTTATAATTAATTAACTCGCAAGGAATAATTGTTAGAGCCTTAGATTTATCACCTTTAAAATGCTTAAATCTTTCATGCAAAAGTACCGTTAATTTTGCAGGAAAAGAAACCGGAGGCTGCATCGTTGGCAAATCAGATTGAATATACTCGATACCCGCTTCTGTTGTATTTGAAATGATAAAAGCCAGTTCTTCTTCTTTAGCCAAAGCTAAAAACTCCTGAAAAGAAGCATAAGGATCAACTGCTTTTACAATATTGGTAATCAATTCTTTTTCCTGAATTTCTTCTCCTTTTTTAACGCCTTTCATGAACAAAGTATACAAACCATCCTGATCGTTGATCATTTTCACCAATCCTTTATCAATAGGCTGTACAACAGCAATTCCGGCATTAAAATCAGCTTCATTATTTAATTTCTGAATAGCATATTCTACAAAAGCTCTTAAAAAATTACCTTCTCCAAATTGTACAATTTTTATCGGAAGTTTTTCTGAAAGCCCTGTATTTGATCTATTTATTTTTTCCATTATAAATCTCTTTAAAGTGTTATAAATAACCACATTTAAATACCTTACCTATTGTTTTTGGGAATTTACATTGTAAAAGAAGCATTACACCTGAAAGAGTAAAATAAAGCCTGCTGTGAGGAGTGACAAGATCTATTTATGCAAGCGTAATGCTCAATTACAACATCTAAAACTCTAAAAAAAACGCAATCTAAATAAGGAATTGGTATGATTATTCCCTATTTATTTTTTAATATTTTTTATGATATCCAAAACCTGACTTACCTTTTTTTGAAGTCCGTCAAAGTCTTTATTATCAAGTATATCTTTCGAAATTAATTGCGAACCGATACCCACACAAAATGCACCTGCATTAAACCAGGAAGTCAAACTTTCAACAGTTGGCAAAACACCTCCAGTTGGCATTATGCTTGTCCACGGGCATGGTCCTTTTATTGCTTTTATAAATTCCGGTCCATAGATATCACCGGGAAATAATTTTACAATTTCACAGCCTAATTCTTCGGCTCTTGCAATTTCCGTAAGAGTTCCGCAGCCTGGCGACCACAATACTTTACGTCTGTTGCAGACAATTGCAATGTCTTCTCTAAAAACCGGAGTTACAATAAAATTTGCTCCTAAGCTCATGTATAATGAAGCTGAAGCCGCATCTGTAATAGAGCCAACTCCTAACATCATTCCTGGCAATTCTGCCAATGCGTATTTGTTTAAAGCTCCAAAAACTTCATGCGCAAAATCACCTCTGCTGGTAAACTCCATTAATCTGGAACCTCCGTCGTAACATGCTTTTAAAACTTTTTTACTTAATTCGATGTCAGAATGAAAAAACAACGGAACCATACCGTTCTCTTTCATTGTCGAAGCAACTTCAATTCTTGAATATTTTGCCATTTTTTATATTTTTTATCTTGATACTAATGCAGAACCATCACCATCAATCATATTTTCAACTTCTTTTAATGTAACCAGATTGTAATCTCCTGCAATGGTATGTTTTAAGCAACATGCTGCAACTGCAAAATCTAATGCTCTTTGATTATTTTTCTGATATTCCAATAAACCGTAAATTAATCCGCCCATAAAGGCGTCGCCACTTCCTACGCGGTCTACAACCGGAGTAACTTCTTTAACTGCTGCACTGTGAATGGCTTTTCCATCAAATAGAATTCCTCCAATTCTTTGATGTGAAGCACTAACAGAATAACGAAGCGTAGTTGCGGCTATTTGTAGATTCGGAATCAAATCAAACAGTTTAGTATATAAAACCGGAAGTGATTTCTCATCCTGATAATTTGGGTTTACCTTAGGAATTCCGAGCATAAAATAGGCTGTATCAATATCTCCTAAAATTACATTGCTGTATTGCAGCATTTCCGGCATAACTTCACTTGGTGTTTTACCGTATTGCCAAAGTTTTGATCTGTAATTTAAATCGCATGAAATTTTAATCCCTAATTTATGAGCCGTTTGAATCGCTTCTAAACAAGCCTCTGCGGCACTTTGAGAAATTGCCGGAGTAATACCGCTCCAATGAAACCATTCAGCACCATCAAGAACTTTTTCCCAATCAATCTGACCTTTTCCAATAGTTGACATTGCACTGTGAGCACGATCATAAACAACATTACTTCCGCGGGTTCCGGCACCGGTTTCCAGAAAATAGATTCCTAAACGTTCTCCTCCATACAGAATGTTTTTGGACTCAACGTTCATTTTTCGCATTTCCTTTAAGGCCGATAATCCAATTTCATTTTCAGGTAATCTGGTAACAAATTCAGCATTTATACCATAATTTGCCAGAGATACACAAACATTAAACTCGCCGCCGCCATAGGAAGCACCAAAGGCTTTTGCTTGTGAAAAACGTAAATGTCTCTCCGTCGAAAGACGAAGCATGATTTCTCCAAATGCAACTACTCTACTCATATTTTTTTTTATTTTACCATTAAGAAAATTAAGCTTTACTTTTTTTAAAATTCTGCACTTAAAACTTTAAGTTTATTAAGTATTACTACTTCTTTCTCTTAATGCCTTAATAGTTAAATTATATCTATTAAAATTTGAAATATTCTTTTGCGTTGTTATATGAAATATCAGAAACTAATTTTCCGATCCATTCCATATCGTTTGGCAATTCTCCGCGTTTTATTTCATCTCCTAAAAGATTACATAAAATACGTCTGAAATATTCGTGTCTTGGGAACGATAAAAAGCTTCTTGAATCTGTCAACATTCCAACAAAACAGCTAATTAAGCCCATATTTGAAAGTGCATTTAATTGCTTTGTCATTCCGTCTTTCTGATCCAAAAACCACCATCCAGACCCAAATTGTACTTTTCCGCGAACGCTACCATCGTTGAAATTTCCAATCATGGTTGCCATCACTTCATTATCTGCAGGATTCAGATTGTAAATAATTGTTTTAGTCAATTTGTCTTTACTGTCTAAAGCATTCAGGAAAGAGGATAATTTTTGCGCCTGAGGATAATCTCCAATAGAATCCCATCCTGTATCCGGGCCTAAAATCCTGTGCATACGCGCATTATTATTACGAAGTGCACCTAAGTGAAATTGTTGTACCCAGCCAAACTCATGATAAGTCTCTGATAAGAATAACAAAATGGCACTTTGAAATTTCAACGCTTCTTCTGGCGTAATAACTCGGTTTTCTCTTTTCTTTTTGAAAATTGCAGCTACTTCATTTTCTGTAAATTCTTCAAAATAAATCTGATCTAATCCGTGATCACTTAATTTACAACCATTTGCAGCAAAAAATTCAATTCTCTTTTTTAATGCGCTTCTTAAATCAGAATAAGACTGAATTGCAATTCCGGACACATCCCCTAATGTGTCCAGATATGCATTATAACCCTCATTAGAAATAAGGATCGCTTTATCAGGTCTGAAAGCTGTACTCATTTTAGTTCCAATTGGATTTTGAGTCAGTTTTTGATGAAACTCTAAACTGTCAATCGGGTCTTCGGTAGTACAAACTAATTCAGCATTTACTTTTTTAAGCAGATTTTGTGTGCTATATGCCTGAGAATTTATTTTCTCAGAAGTTTCGATATAGATTTTCTCTGCTGTTTTTTCATTCAGAAGATCATAGATATCAAAATAACGTGCCAATTCTAAATGCGTCCAGTGATACAATGGATTACGCATCGTGTACGGAACTGTTTTTGCCCAGTTTAAGAACTTATCTTTATCTGAACCCTTTCCTGTTACAAACTGCTCGTTGATCCCCAAAGTACGCATTGCACGCCATTTGTAGTGATCTCCGTTAATCCAGACATTTGTTATGTTATCAAAAATTTTATCTTCAGCAATAAACTGAGGATTCAAATGATTGTGGTAATCTATTATAGGCTGATTTTTAGAATAATTATGATATAACTCTTCAGCATATTTATTTTCAAGCAGAAAATTATCGTTTATAAAAGTGTTATTTGAACTCATGTCTTTTTTATAAAATTGAATCGTTATTCGTTTGATGGTTTACCAATAGTTGCAAGAATTCCACCATCAACGTATAAAATATGTCCGTTGACAAAATCACTTGCTTTAGAAGATAAAAATATAGCTGCTCCGGCCAAATCACCCGGATCTCCCCATTTTGCTGCCGGCGTTCTGCTTATAATGAAATCATTAAAAGGATGTCCGTCAACTCTGATTGGTTTTGTTTGTTCGGTTGCGAAATAACCAGGACCAATTCCGTTAATCTGAATATTGTGTTTTGCCCATTCTGTTGCCATGTTTTTGGTCAGCATTTTCAAACCGCCTTTGGCAGCTGCGTAAGCACTTACCGTACTGCGCCCCAATTCACTCATCATAGAGCAGATATTGATAATTTTACCCTGCTTTCTTTCGATCATTCCTTTTGCAACATGTTTTGAAACAATAAACGGACTAACCAAATCAATATCAATCACTTCTCTAAAATCAGCAACTTCCATTTCAAGCAAAGGAATTCTTTTGATAATCCCTGCGTTGTTAATCAGAATATCAATTGGTCCGACTTCGCTTTGAATTTTCTGAACAGCCTCAATAACTTCTTTTTCTTCTGTTACATTAAACTTATATCCAACTGCATTGATTCCTTCGCTTTTAAGCTCCTTTACGGCATCATCTATTTTTTGCTGAGAAGAATTACCATTTACAACTATCGTTGCTCCTGCCTGACCTAATCCTTTTGCCATTGCCATACCAAGTCCGTGTGTACTTCCTGTGATAAGGGCAACTTTTCCTTTTATATCAAATAAATTTGTCATAATTTTTATCTTAAGTCGGTGATTTTACAAACATCCATATCTCCGTAATCCAGATTCTCACCAGCCATTCCCCAGATAAAAGTATAATTACTTGTTCCTGAACCGGAGTGAATAGACCAAGGCGGAGAAATTACTGCCTGATGATTGTTCATCCAGATATGTCTGGTTTCCTGTGGTTGTCCCATAAAGTGACAAACAGCCTGATTCTCCGGAATATCCAAATAAAAATAAACTTCCATTCTGCGATCATGAACGTGTGCCGGCATTGTATTCCAAACACTTCCAGGTCTTAATTCCGTCATTCCCATTTGCAATTGGCAAGTAGTTACCACGCTGCCAATAATCATTTGGTTTACCGTACGATGATTTGCCGTTTCCATCGTTCCCAATTGTAATTTATTTGCTTCTTCCAGACTTACTTTTACCGTTGGGTAAGTTATATGCGCCGGTGCAGAATTGATATAATATTTAGCTGGATTTTTACTGTCGTTACTTTTAAAAATAACTTCTTTATTTCCGCTACCGATATACAAAGCATCTTTAAAACCTAACTCAAAAGTTTTTCCTTCAACTACAACAGAACCACTTCCTCCAACATTGATAATTCCTAACTCTCTTCGCTCTAAAAAATAAGATGCTTTAAGCGGATCAATCGTTTCTAACGCTAAATCTCCTTTTACAGGAACTGCAGATCCAGCAATATATCTGTCGTAATGAGAATAAACCAAAACCACTTCATCTTCCTGCATTAAGTCATCAATTAAGAATTCTTCTCTCAATTGTTGTGTATCGTATTTTTTTACTGCTTCGGGGCTTGACGCGTATCTTGAACTGTATTTTGTCATAATTTTTAATTTAATGTAATCGATTGCACAAAATTATATTTTTATATTTAAAAAGCATCATTAAAGACGAAAAAAAACTGTTTCTATATTATAAATTTGTAATCGGGCTGTATTTAGGAACTAATGACTTCATTACAATCCAACCTGTTAAGTAACAAACAGCACAAATAGAGAAAATAATAAAATAACCAGCCTCAATACCTTTAAAGCCCATAAAAACCATATTAGTTTCTTTGGCGTGATCAAATAATAATCCAGAACCTTTATTAATAATTGTAGAACCAACTCCTCCCGCTAATCCTCCAATTCCTGTAATGGTTGCAATTGCTTTTTTAGGAAACATATCCCCTACAGTAGTAAAAATATTTGCCGACCAGGATTGGTGTGCTGCTCCTGCAATTCCGATAATGATTATTGGAATCCAGTAACTTATATAACCCAAAGGCTGCGCGATTAATGCTAATAAAGGAAAAAATGCAAAGATCAACATGGCTCTCATTCTTCCTTCGTACGGATTCATTCCCTTTTTCTCCACAAAATAAGTTGGCAACCAGCCTCCTATAATCGATAATAATGTAATCATATAAAGTACAAACAATGGCAAAGCTGCTTCTGTAGAATCCATTCCGTAAACAGAACTTAAATAAGCCGGAGTCCAGAATAAAAAGAACCACCAAACTCCATCAGTCATAAACTTTCCGAACGCAAAAGCCCACGTTTGTTTGTATTTAAAACATTCCATTAAAGAAACTTTTGAAGAGGTTTCCGGAACATATCCTTCTAGTTTACGATCTGCAATATCATCTTGCTGAATATAAGCTAGTTCCTCTGTCGTTACTCTTGAATGTTTTTCAGGTTTATCATACATAAACATCCAGAAACCCATCCAGATAAATCCTAAAGCTCCAATAATAATAAAAGACATTTCCCAACCAAAAGATTCCGCAATAAAAGGAATTGTAATTGGAGCAGCTAAAGCTCCAACAGTTGCACCGGCATTGAAAATACTAGTTGCAAATGCTCGATCTTTTTTAGGAAAATATTCGGCTGTAGTTTTAATAGCCGCAGGAAAGTTCCCGGCTTCACCAACTGCCAAAACAAAACGGGCAAAAATAAATAATGACACACTTACATTGATTACCAATGCAGTATCACTCACCGTACTGATTATTTCTTTTGAACCATGAAATCCTACTAACCAGTTACCGGTAATAATTCCTGAAGTTGCAATTCCGCAAAATGCATGCAAACAAGCTCCTACAGACCAGATACCAATTGCCCAAAGAAATCCTTTTTTTGTATCTAACCAATCTACAAATCTACCTGCAAACAAAAGTGATACAGCATAAAAAATAGAAAACAAAGCGGTGATGTTTCCGTAATCGTTATTGGTCCAGTGAAATTCCGGGGCTATAAAATCGCTCCATGTTAACGAAAGAACTTGTCTGTCAAGATAATTAATTGTGGTTGCAAAAAAGAGTAATGCACAGATACTCCAACGATATTTTCCTGTAGATTTTACAGCTTGATTCGCAATAATGGTTTCTGATTGGTTCATGGTTTAGATAGTCTTAGTTTTTTGTTTTTTAATTATTAGATTTCATCTTTGAACTAAATTTAAAAACATTAAAAACTAATGATTTAAACTAAACAAAATCAAATAATGTAATCGATTGCACAAATATAGTTTTAAATCTTTATAAACCAAATAAATTACATAAAAAATTATTTTATCATAGCAAATAAACGCATGATTTAAAAAATATAATACAAATTTACAGATTAAACAATATATTTGTTAAAACCTAATATGTAAAAATAGTCCGTTTCAAGGGGTAAAATTGTACTTGAATTTATTGTTGCAAAATCATATTTGGATTTTCAATAAACGCATCAAAAATGACCTCCTCAAACTTTACAGAAATAAACTTAAATCTATAAACCTCGTACCCGTGAAAAACTTAAAATCAATATTATTAACAAAGACCTGTATAAATGCCTTTCTATTTTTTGTATTCATTAATACCGTAAGTGCACAAAACCAAATAATTCCGCTGTGGAGTAAAATCCCTGACGAAATACAATCCTCGACTTATAAAGAAAATCAAAGTAGTAAAGACGGAGTGCTTCAAAGCACCAGTCTGGTTACTGTACCCACTTTGACTGTTTTTCTTCCAGCTGTTTCCAAGCCCAATCAAACTGCTGTAATTATTTTTCCGGGAGGAGGATATTCTCATCTTGCCATAGATAAAGAAGGAACTAAAGTGGCACAATGGTTCAATAATCTGGGTATTGTTGCCTTTGTTTTAAAATATCGATTGCCCAATGATGCTATAATGAAAAACAAAACTATAGGACCGCTTCAGGATGCTCAGGAAGCTGTACGCTATGTGAGAGAAAATGCAGCAAAATGGAATATCGATACTAATAAAATTGGTACAATTGGGTTTTCTGCCGGAGGTCATTTGGCAGCAACACTGGCAACACATTATAATGATAAAACATACGAAACGGCATCAAAAACAAGTGCCAGACCTGATTTTTCTATTTTAATTTATCCGGTTATTTCAATGCAAAACGAAATAACACACAAAGGATCTCAGACCAATTTACTTGGAAACAATCCTTCACAAAAATTAATAGATTCGTACTCTGGCGAGAAGAATGTTACCGTTCAGACTCCAATAACTTTTTTAGTTCATGCAACAGATGATACCGTTGTAATTCCCGAAAACAGTATTAACTATTATCTGGCACTCAAAAAACATGAAGTTACCTGCGAGTTACATTTATATCAAAATGGAGGTCATGGTTTTGGATTAGGTGTAAAAGACACAAGTAAAAACTGGACAACAGATTGTCAGGAATGGTTAAAGAGTCACAATCTTTAATTTTGAAAATAAAAAAAGGGCCTTTAAATTTAGTCTGTTAAACCAAATCTAAAAACCCCGTAAAATTAGACTTTATTGTATTCTTGCAAACTTATACAAAGGTACCCACGATCAAATGAATGCGTCAAATTTTAATTAATTAAATTGTTTCTCCAAAAACAGTTTTGTAAAAGCCTGCGATATTAAAAAGGTAAAAAAAACATCTAAAACCTCGACTTTCACAGGGCAAATTTACAAGCCTCATTACATAAAACATTACGGCTTTCCTCATTCTAACAAAATCTTTACATTTTTTTAAAGTTCACAACAATTAGTTAAATTTATAAAATACTGAACCTCTGAAATATGAGGCTGATTTAATTTTAATCAACAATCAATATAATATTGAGTTTTATGAAAATTTTAATAGTTTTTAGTTCATTTCTTATCCTAGATTAAGTCCAGAATAAACTTTATACTGATAAATTTGCTTTATAAATCTAAAGACCATGAAAACTCTTGAATTTTTATTACTGGGAAAAAATGAAGCCATTCTGGCTATTTTACTTCGATTGGTAAATGCCGATGAGAACTGGAATGCGATTGCTTTCAACAACGAAAATGAAGCTCAGGAGTATTTTCAAAATCACAAAATAGACATTGTTCTTTTGAGTTCCGGAATTGAAGATCATGTCGAAAAAGAATTTACCTCTTTCTGCTTAAAAAACCAACCAGATGTAGAAGTCATCGAGCATTTTGGCGGCGGAAGCGGTTTATTGAAATCTGAGATTTTACACCGATTACATTTGAAAGGAAAGCTTTAAATTTGCAATTCAAAGCCCTAAAAATGGAAAAAAAGTATTCAGTCGCAATTTATCCTTCTCTTGAAGTAATTAATTCTTTCAAAACAATGAAAGAAGATTTAAAAAGCAAAATCGGCTGGTATAGCAGTTCTAATTCTATTGCACATATTACGATTTGTGAATTTACAATTGACGATTCAGAAATAGAAAAACACAAACAAAAGATTTTTAAAATCTGTGATACTTTTACACCTTTTCCTGTTCATTTAGATCATTTTGATTCTTATGAGAATAGCGGAGCCTTTTTTGCTGCGCCAAATGAAGATTCTAAAAACAATCTTAAACCAGTCATGAAAAAGACTCAGGAAACTTTAAAATCTTTAAAGCTTAAAAAAAGTGACGACCCGCACATGTCAATCGGGCGAAGATTAACTCCCGAAAATCTTAAAATTGCATCTCAGCTTTTTACTAAAATTAATATTGATTTCCTCTGTCAGGAAATTGTTCTGAGAGAACTTGATCCCATCAAAAAACAGTTTTTTATAATTGATACTTATAAATTTGGAAGTAATCCAGAGCCTGAATTTGTGCAGAGGAGTTTGTTTTGATTTTTTTTTCGCCACGAAGGCGCTAAGGCTTAAGGTTTCAATATTGGGAGCGCATTTATTTACCATACGTACCCAAGGTTGAAACCTTGGGTTATATTTGAATAAGCTTTGAAAAAACTTTGCGTTTTTGCGCCTTTGCGAGACATATCCACAACAACATTAAAAAAACTTTGTGCCTTAGCGCCTTCGCGCCTTTGCGAGCCAATTCGTCTCCAATATTTTTTTTTGCGCTCTTTGTTTGCAGTCAAACCCAACTTGAAACCTGAAACTTTAAACAACCAAAAACCAGTCTTTATTTTTTTCGTATATTTGAATTTTACAATTCTCTGCAATATGAAATCCCTTGATTCTTTTTACCAGGACATTACAGAAGGCTCAACAGTCGATCCGAACTCTTTGCTTCCAAATGATATTCAAAAAGAAATTGGTCATTTTAATGTTTTTGATATTAAAGAACTTCTTGAGCGCATGCAGGGAAAATCAGTGATGCCTTATGACAGAAGAGCTTATTATAAAATAAGTTTGATAAAAGGTAAAAACAAAGCGGAATATGCCGACAAAATAATCGAAATCAAAAAACAGGGATTGTTATTTGCAACTCCCAAAATTCCGTATAATTATCTACCACAAGACACCAATCAATCGGGACAATTTTGTGTTTTTACAAGTGAATTTTTATCCAAAAACAAAAGCGGAATTGATTTAGACGGTCTTCCTATTTTTGCTTCAAACGGTTATCCTATTTTTCAACTTTCAGACGAAGAAGTTTCAGAAGTTGAATTGATTTTCAACAAAATACAAAAAGAAATCAATTCCGATTATATTTATAAGTATGATTTAATTCGAAATTATGTCGCGGAATTAATTCACTTCGGACAAAAATTACAACCGATAACTGCTTTATATTCTAAACATAATTCAGCTGCGAGAGTATCCTCTTTATTTGCGGAATTATTAGAACGACAATTCCCAATTGAATCACCACATCAAAAACTGGAATTGAGAACCGCTAAAGATTTTGCTTCCAGATTATCCGTTCACGTCAATCATTTAAATAAGGTTTTAAAGGAAAATACCGGAAAAACCACCACAGAATTAATTAGTTCCAGATTAACAAACGAAGCTAAAATCCTTTTAAAACAAACAGATTGGAACATTTCTGAAATTGCCTTTTCGCTTGGTTTTGAAGAATTAGCACATTTTTCTAATTTCTTTAAAAAACAAACTTCATTAACGCCACTAGCTTTTAGGAGTTAGTTTTTGTTTCAGGTTTCAGGTTTTTCAGGTTCAGGTTTCAGGTTCAGGTTTCAGGTTTCAGGTTTCAGGTTTCAGGTTTCAGGTTTCAGGTTTCAGGTTTCAGTAGAACTTTGTCAAAGTTTAAAACTTTGACAAAGTTGTGCAATTGGAATTTGGGATTTAAAAAAATTGAAATTTACTACATGATTTGAATTTCGCAAACATCAGTTTGATATTTACAATTCCCCAACTCTACTTCACTCCTACCTTTGTCTTATTAAATCAGAAAATTAAATGATAATTTTCACAAGCAACATTTCACATTTTACAAACTCACAATTAACAATTAAAAAAATGGCAGTAAATACAAAAATAGCTTTGGTAACCGGAGGAAGCAGAGGCTTAGGAAAAAACATGGCAATTGCAATTGCAAAAAAAGGAATCGACGTAATAATAACCTACAATAGTAAAAAGGAAGAAGCTGATATGGTTGTCAAAGAAATTGAAAGCTTAGGTCAAAGAGCCGCTTCTCTACAGTTGAATGTAGCTAAATCAGATACTTTTGATGCTTTTTTAGGAGAAGTAAAAGCAACTTTAAAAAACATTTTTAATACTGATAAATTTGATTTTCTGGTTAATAATGCCGGAATCGGAATTCACAAACCTTTTATCGAAACTACAGAAACTGATTTTGACGAATTAAGTAATATTCAATTTAAAGGGCCTTTCTTTTTAACTCAAAAATCATTGAATGTTATGAATGATGGCGGCGGAATCGTAAATATTTCAACAGGTTTGGCTCGTTTTTCTTTTCCCGGATATGCGGCTTATGCTTCTATGAAAGGTGCAATGGAAACACTTACAAAATACCAGGCTAAAGAATTAGGCGCAAGAAAAATCAAAGTAAATATTGTTGCTCCGGGCGCAATAGAAACAGATTTTGGTCATGGTGCAGTAAGAGATAATGAACAACTAAATCAACATATTGCCTCGTTAACAGCTTTAGGAAGAGTTGGTTTACCAGATGACATTGGAGGTGTGGTTGCATTTTTATGTACAGAAGATGCACGTTGGGTTAACGCGCAGCGCATTGAAGTGTCAGGAGGAATGATGCTTTAAAAGTTTCAGGTTTCAAGTTTAACCGCAGAGAACGCTAAGTTTTACGCAAGGTTCGCAAAGTTTTTTACATAAAGCTTTACGAACTTTGCATTTCTATACTTATAGTTTAAAAAACTTGCCCCCTTGCAGCTATAAACACACAAAGAATATCAACTTCAAACTTGAAACAAAAAACGCATAAAAACAAAACCCGACAAGTTTTAAAACTTGTCGGGTTTGTCCATTAATTATAATTGAATTAGTAAGTGTTTTTTGTTATTTAATCTGAACTGTTCTTATGTAATTTCCCTGCTCGTCAAAGAATAAATGATAATTCTTTCCTTCCTTTTTTACGCCAACTTCATATAATAATTTGTTCTTTGCATCTATAACACTAAACGTCTCTCTTGCAATCGGTTTTGCTATTATCTTAGACTTTCTTTTTGACTTAGTTTTTACAGAAAAATTACTATCCAGATAAAGCTGTGCATTTTTAGGAAGTTTAGTATTTGTTACTTGCTCTTTATAAGATTTAAAAACACCATATTGATCATAAAGTGCATACCCCGTTGTTTTTGCTGCTGTTTTAAATTTTGCTTCAAATCTTGTTTCATCATCTGTACCGTACTCTATTGTCCAGGTTCTCTGTTTATTATTAGGGTATTGTTTTTCAAAAGCCATTATTACATTATCGGGCGGCACCAAAACTCCGTTTTGACACATTGTCAAACTACAGTACAGAAAGGCACCAAATAAAAGAACGTTTTTCATTTATATGTTATTATTAAAATTTTAGAGTTCAAATATAACATAATAAAGATCTTACTTTTTAAAAAATGTAAGTTTTTACATATATTTTTTGATATCCGTTAAAAGCTGCTAATTTTTCTCAATACTAACATCAAAACCACCATTTTTATCGAAAACAACATCATAAAATTTGGAGTCTTTTTGTACTCCAACTTCATAAGTAGTTTTAGTTTTATCATCTACAACAACAGCAATTTCTTTAATTGCCTTTGCCGCATAGTTTTTCTTTAAATAATTTTGTGCTTTTTTTGGCAACTGACTCAATGGAATTTGCAATTCATACGCTTTTAAAACACCCAGATTATCATAAACCGCTACGGCTTCTGTATTTTTATCTGTTTTAAATTTGGCTTCATACCTAATTTCATCATTGTCGTCACCAACATATTCTTCAGACCAAACTGATACTTTTCCCGGATATTCTCTTTCAAAAGCAAATTTCACCTTTTCTGGTGGCGTAACTACTTTTTTCATATTAGTACCCTCTTGTGCAATTAAAAAACTACTGCATAAAAAAGTCGCTATCAACAATACATTTTTCATGATTCTACTTTTAATTAAATTTAGCAATGTATTAAAATTACTACTTTTTAATTAAGCACGAATCTTTTTCAACTCTTTTTTTGTTATATAAACAAATTCTAAATATCAAATTTCTTTATTCTGTCTGTAAGTTCTCTTTTATAAGTAATTCCAATTGGAAGTTTTTCATTTTTAATAGTAACAAAGTCTTTATCAGCTGCTTCTATTTTATCCAAAGCTACAATGTACGATTTATGAATTCGCATAAAATGCTTTTCCGGCAAGCATTTTTCAAGTTCAGTTGTCGTAATCGATGCGAGATAAGTACGCTTTACAGTATGCAGTTTTACATAGTTTCCAAAGCTTTGTGCAAACAAAAGCTGATCCAGTTCTATATCAATAAAATAACCATCAACTTTTACACTAACACTATTTATAATTGCTTCCTCTTCTTTACTTTTTATATTTTCCATTGAAAAAAAACGATCAACCGCTTTAAGAAATCTCGGAAAATAAATAGGTTTCAGTAAATAATCAATTACCCCATAATCATAACTTTCCAAAGCAAATTCAGAATAAGCCGTTGTCAAGATCGTTTTAGGATGATTGGGAATAATCTTTAATAATTCCATTCCTGATATTTCCGGCATATTGATATCCAAAAACATTAAATCAACCTTGTTTTCACGCAGATAATCCATTGCTTCTATACCGTTGTAACCCTGAAAAACCAATTCTAACTGCGGATTTTGTTTGATATAATTCGCCAGCACATAATGCGCAGCGGGTTCATCATCGACAATTATACATTTTTTTGGCTCTTTCATTATACAAACTTTTTCAGTTGCAGTTTAAGGTCAACGATATAGGTGTTTTTTTCGTCCTGAATATCCAGTTTATAGTTTTTACCATAAATTAAATTCAGTCTTTCAATTGTATTTTTTAAACCAATTTTAGTCGAAACTACATCTGTTTTTTTCGTCGGAATTGAATTTACAACATGCAAATGAAGATTTCCCTCTTCGGCCGTAATAAAAATTCTAACGAAACACTTTTCTATAGCGCAAGTTCCGTGTTTAAAAGCATTTTCGATAAAAGCAATTAAAAGCATCGGCGAAATTTTATAGGCATTTTCATTATCAACTTTAGAGTCGAATGTAATATCACAACGATATCCTACACGCTCTTTTTCAAGCTGTACATAACTATTTATAAATTCCAGTTCGTCTTCTAAAGATACACATTGTTTATTGTTACTCTCTAACTGATAACGCATTAACTGCGAAACTTTCATAATTAAATCTGGTGTTCTTTCCGGAAATTCCAAACTAATACCATACAATGTATTAAACGTATTGAATAAAAAGTGCGGATTTAACTGCCCTTTCAATGAATTCAGTTGCATTTGGTTGAAAAGTAACGTTTCTTCTGTACGTCTTCTGTGAATTCTGTAGAATTTAAAAACAATAATGGGACTCAGAATACAAACCAAAGTTCCTAAAACACTAGCCAGATGATACACATAACTTCTTTGATGCGAGTTTTGATATAACCGACAATTACTAAACATGTCCAGTTTAGTTATCTCAAATAAAACTATAGAGAATACTAAAACTCCAAAAATGGTAAGTAATATATACGTTATTGGTCGGCGGGTTTTAAATAATATCGGAAGAAGAAAAAAACGATTAAACTGCGCATGCATGTAAAGAATACAGTAGAAAAAAATACCCATTAAGATCGATGTCGCAGAACTAAACAACATCCAATCGTTTTTTAAAGTATATATGGTAAAGGAAAACGCGACAACGGCAATTTCCTGCCACCATTTGTTATCCAGAATGTTATCAAATTTTATGCTCATTTTTCATTTTAAATAGTTTACAAAGTTCGCACAAAATTTTAATTATTATTTCTAATAAATGACCAATTCAATTCGTCATTTACTAGTGCAGTACATCACTTAACATGACTTTTATCAGTGTAAGAGAAATAAATTTGTTCCATCAAAAACATTTTTATCACACCTTGAGTTTATGTATTTCAAAAAAATTACCTTTTTATTTTTATTGATTTTTGCCTCAATCGGTTATGCTCAAAACCTGTCTTTAAAAGAAGCATTGAAGATAGGTATTGAAAACTACGGTTCTATCCGAGCAAAAAACAATTACACCAATGCATCAAAAGAGACGCTAAAGCAATCTCGCCGCGATTATCTGCCGAACTTAAATTTATCGGCGCAGCAGGATTACGGAACTGTAAACGGACAAAACGGACCGCTTTACGGATTTGGTGGTCTTGGAGTAGCTTCATCAGGTTTGCCTCTTCCTGAGCAAAACTGGAATTCGGCGTTTGGTGCGCTTTATTTAGTCAACATGAACTGGGATTTTTTCACTTTCGGAAAAACACAGGAAAAAATCAATTTATCTAAAATTGATGTTCAGGCTAAAGAAAAAGATTTGCAACAAGAGAAATTTCAGCAGGAAATCAAAATTTCGGCTGCTTATTTAAATCTTTTAGCGAGCCAGCGATTACTGATTTCGCAAGTAAAAAACCTTTCTCGTGCAGAAGTTTTCAAGAAAACAGCTGTTGCAAGAGTCAAAAACGGTTTATTGGCCGGAGTCGATTCTACACTGGCAACTGCAGAGGTTTCTAAAGCCAAAATGGCGCTAAACCTTGCTAGAAACTTCGTTAAGGAACAAAACAACAAATTGGTCGATTTAATGGGCGTTGCGCCGCAAGATTTCGTAACAGACACTTTATTTGTAACACAGATTCCGAAAGAATTGGTTACCAAAGAAGTTGCCACAGACAGCCTTCACCCTTTATTACAATTCTATAAAACGAAAATCGATTACAGCAATCAGCAGGTTAAATTGTACAAAAGATTTTATTATCCAACTATGAGTGCTTTTGGAGTTTTGCAAACCAGAGCTTCTGGATTTGAGAACTCGTATGCATCAGATCAAACGGCTTTCAGTCGAAATTATTGGGATGGTGTAAATCCAGATCGCACCAATTATTTGGTTGGAGTTGGAATTACCTGGAATCTTACTACGCCATTTAGATCAAGCAAACAAGTAAGCGCTCAGAAATTTGTGTCGCAAGCTTTGCAGGAAGAATACAATCAGGCAGATAGAGAATTGAAATCGCAGTTGGCTTTCGCCGAAGATAAAATCAAAATTACTTTGGAAAATTATGTCGAAGCGCCTATTCAAGTTGATGCCGCGCAAAGAGCTTACATTCAAAAATCGACTTTGTACAAAAATGGTTTAACCGATTTGACCGATTTAACGCAAACTATTTATACGCTAAATCGTGCCGAAATCGATCGTGATATTGTCAATAATAATGTGTGGCAGTCGTACTTATTGAAAGTCGCAGCAACAGGAAATTTTGACTTATTTATAAATGAATTTTAATTATAAATCCTAATGAATTTAATACGTTTTGCACTCCGCAAACCCATTTCCATTTTAGTATTGGTTGCGGGTCTATTTTTCTTCGGAATTGGTGCCATCAAAGACATTAAGGTAGACATTCTGCCAAAAATGAATTTGCCGGTTATCTACATCGCGCATCCGTTTGGAGGTTATACGCCAGACCAAATGGAAGCTTATTTTGCCAAAAACTACGTCAACGTTTTACCTTTTTCGAACGGTATCAAATCGGTAGAAACCAAAAATATTCAGGGGTTAATGATTATGAAATTAACCTATTATGAAGGCACCAATATGGCTCAGGCTGCTGCCGAGTTAAGTGCGCTTTCAAACAGAATCCAAGCGGTTTTTCCTCCGGGAACACAGCCGCCGTTTATCATACGTTTTGATGCTTCTTCATTACCAATCGGACAATTGGTTTTGAGTTCTAAAATAAGATCAAACAACGAATTGCAGGATTTAGCCAACGTTTACGTTCGTGCTTCGTTTACTGCAATTCCAGGTTTATTGTCTCCTGCACCTTTTGGCGGAAGCCCAAGAACTATTGAGGTTAACGTAGATCCAGATTTATTGCGTTCGCACAATATGACGCCAGATCAGATTGTTGAGGCGATTCGTTTGAACAACCAAACGGCGCCATCAGGAAACGTTCGTATTGGCGACAAAAACTATATTACGCCAACCAATAATACGATTAAAGAAGTTAAAGATTTTGAACAGATTCCGATTTTCAAAGGCGGTGTTCAAAACTTAAAATTAGGTGATGTTGCCTCTGTAAAAGACGGTGCCGATATTACTGCAGGTTATGCCTTGGTAAACGGAAAACGTTCAGTTTACATTAGTATTGCAAAAGCGGGAGACGCTTCGACTTGGGATGTGGTTCAGAAATTAAAATCAGAACTGCCTAAAATTCAAAGTACACTTCCTGAAGATGTAAACATTACGTACGAATTTGACCAATCGGTTTATGTAATCAACTCGGTTAAAAGTTTGATTACTGAGGGAATTATCGGAGCAGTTTTAACCGGATTAATGGTAATGCTTTTCCTTGGCGACCGTCGTGCAGCGTTAATCGTAATTATGACAATTCCGATTTCGATTATTTCCGGGGTTTTATTCCTGAAATTATTCGGACAAACCATCAACTTAATGTCATTGTCAGGACTAGCCCTTGCGATTGGTATTTTGGTGGATGAAAGTACCGTAACCATCGAAAATATTCACCAGCATCTCGACATGAGAAAACCCAAGGCACTCGCCATTTGGGATGCCTGTCAGGAAATTGCTTTGCCTAAATTATTGATCTTACTTTGTATTCTGGCCGTATTTGCACCAGCATTTACCATGGTTGGTATTCCGGGAGCGTTGTTCTTGCCTTTGGCTTTGGCAATTGGTTTTTCAATGGTTATTTCGTTTTTATTGTCTCAGACTTTTGTGCCCGTAATGGCCAACTGGATGATGAAAGATCACGTAAAACACGATCATACTCCTGAAATTACAGACGATGAAGCAGAATTTAAAGCCTGCGGATTAACGCCAGAATCTGAACAAAATTTAATTGGTCAGAAAAAGGATATGGTCGAAAGAGAAGATTTTAACAACGACGGAAAAGTAACTGGTTTCGAAAAATTCAGAAACCGTTTCATGCGACTTTTAGACCGTTTGTTTGTTCATAAAAAAATAACGACAATTACTTATTTAGTTGGAGCAACACTTTTGGCCATTGTCTTTATTAATTTTATCGGAAAAGATGTTTTCCCGAGAACCAATTCAAGTCAGTTTCAATTGAGAATGCGTGCTGTTGACGGAACGCGTTTGGAACGAACAGAAGAACAAGCTAGAATTGTTTTGAAGGAAATTGAGAACAAAGTCGGAAAAGAGCATATCGGAATTTCATCTGTTTACGTTGGTCAGCATCCATCATTATTCTCGATTAACCCGATTTATTTGTTCATGGCAGGTTCTCACGAAGCTGTTTTCCAGGTAAGTTTGAAAGATTATCATGCCGATATGGATGAGTTTAAAGATGACTTGAGAGCAAGAATTAAAAAAGTTTTGCCCGACACCAAAGTTTCTTTTGAGCCAATCGAATTGACGGATAAAGTTTTAAGCCAAGGTTCTCCTACTCCAATTGAGATAAGAGTTGCCGGAAAAGACAAAAAACGAAATGAATTATTTGCCACTCAAATTGTAGATAAACTAAAAGCCATTTCGTATTTCAGAGACGTACAGATTGGTCAGCCAATTCATTATCCGGCTATGAATATTGATATTGACAGAACGCGTGCTGCCGAATTAGGAGTTGACATGAATGATATTTCGCGTTCGCTGATTGCTTCTACCTCATCTTCTCGTTATACCGAAAAAAATAACTGGGTCGATGAAAAAGCGGGATTATCCTATTCTGTTCAGGTTCAGGTACCGTTAAACAAAATGAAAAGCAAAACCGATATTGGAGAAATTCCGGTATTAAAGAACTCGCTTCGTCCTGTTTTAAGTGACGTTGCCAAAATTACACCCGGCTTTGTAAGCGGTGAAAATGACAATTTAGGGGCCATGCCATACATTACCGTTACTGCAAACATTAACCAAACCGATTTAGGTACGGCTACAAAAGATGTAAGCAAAACAATTAGTTCGCTTGGCGAGTTGCCACGTGGTTTGTTCATAACGCCAATTGGACTAAGTACTGTATTGACCGAAACATTAAGCAGTTTGCAAACAGGATTATTGGTTGCCATTTTTGTAATCTTCTTAATGTTGGCCGCTAATTTCCAATCGTTCAAAGTTTCGTTAGTCATTTTAACGACCGTTCCTGCGGTAGTTTTAGGCTCATTATTAATGCTGACGCTTACAGGTTCTACATTGAATTTACAATCGTATATGGGAATCATCATGTCGGTTGGGGTTTCTATTGCCAACGCCGTACTTTTGGTGACCAATGCCGAACAGTTGCGTAAGATAAACGGAAATGCCTTAGAATCAGCTCGTGAAGCGGCTGCGTTGCGTCTTCGTCCGATTATCATGACTTCGGTTGCGATGATTGCGGGAATGTTGCCAATGGCAATTGGTCACGGCGAAGGTGGCGATCAGGTTTCTCCTTTAGGAAGAGCGGTTATCGGTGGATTATTATTTTCTACTTTTGCCGTATTATTGATCCTTCCGCAGATTTTTGCGTGGGCACAAGAAAAAACATCGACACAATCGGTTTCTCTGGATCCTGAAGACGAAGAAAGTATCCATTATATCTCATCGATTAGTAAGTCTAAAGTTAATAAGTCTTAAAGTCATAAAGTCATAAAGTCTTAAAGTCTTAAAGTCGAAAAGCTTAAACTGTTGAGTGTAATTATTTTTTTAACACATAGAAACATAGATTTAGTTTTAAATAAAAAAAGGTAAAAGAAAAAACTAGTTTTCACACATAGCTATGATTGTTTAAAAGAGTGAAACGCCTTTTATACACAAAGAAAAACTATGATTCTATGTGTTAGATTAAAGCTTAAAACATATTCATTATATAAAACCAAAAAATGAAAAACATTATAAAATCATCTGCATTATTATTTACAGCATTAGTTGTATTAAGCGGTTGCGAAAAGAAAAAAGAAGAAACTGCAAAAGCAGCAATCGAACCTAAAGTAGAAACTTTCCTTTTAGCGAAAGAAAAACTAACGACAGAATTGCGTTTACCGGCAGAATTAACCGGTTTTCAACAAGTTGATTTGTATGCCAAAGTGAGCAGTTTCGTAAAAACTTTAAAAGTTGATATTGGTTCTAAAGTAATCAAAGGACAACTTTTGATAGTTTTAGAAGCACCAGAAATTAGTTCGCAATTGGCTGCTGCCGAATCCAGACTGAAATCTATGGAAGCCATTTACGCAACCAGCAAAAGCACTTACAACCGTTTGTACGAAACAAGCAAGGTTGAAGGAACAATTTCTAAAAATGATTTAGAAATGGCAAGCGGTAAAAAGAATTCTGATTACGCACAGCTTCAAGCCGCAATTGCAGCGCACAAAGAAGTAGCGATTATGAGAGGATATTTAGAAATTCGTGCTCCTTTTGACGGTGTTGTAGCCGCTAGAAATGTCAATTTAGGAACATTTGTTGGCCCGGCAGGAAAAGGTTCAGATTTGCCTTTATTAACGATTCAGGAACAATCTAAATTGCGTTTGGCGGTTTCTGTTCCAGAATTGTACACAGGATATTTACACACAGGCGAAGAAATGAGTTTTAATGTAAAATCTTTGCCTGATACTTTTACTGCAAAAGTTACCAGAATGTCTGGCGCTTTAGACTTAAAACTGCGTTCTGAGCGTGTAGAAATGGACGTACACAACACCAAAGGAAATTTATTGCCTGGAATGGTTGCCGAAGTTCTTTTACCGCTTAACGCGAAAGACAGCACGTATGTAGTTCCAAAATCGGCAGTAGTAAGTTCTGCAGAAGGAATTTATGTGGTAAAAGTGGTAAACCACAAAGCAACAAGAGTTGACATTAAAAAAGGAAGAGAAATTGACGATAAAATCGAAATTTTCGGAGATTTAAACCCACAAGATAAACTGGTAAAAATTGCCAGCGAAGAAACTAAAGAAGGCGATACAATAAACGAATAACCTGCGTTTAAGTCTTCTTTTTAGTAGATTACCAATAGTACTGTACGCATTCTTTAGGAATGCAAATTAGAAAATTTGTATTAGGACAGTTCCTCTTTTTTGGAGGGACTGTTTTTTTTTGTTTAATAAATCAGGTAAAAGTACGTGGTTATTTATATAGTTAAAATGATATTTTTGACGAAAAAAATTAAATCTACCTTATGTAAAATTAATTAATTCAAGATATATTTATTAGCCAAACGCTATTAAAAACTAATAGATTAAACATTTTAAATTTACATTTTACAAGAATTTATCTAATTAAAAATTCTGTTAAAGGATTTCCAAGCTGACACAGCGACAAAGATATTATGTAATTTCAAAACAATATTCCGACAATATGAAACTAAACATGAAAATCAAAAAAATAAAGTCTATCGAAACTTTAGAGATTGATTTACCAATAAAAAAAGGACTTTACGCAATAACTGGTCAAAATGGCTCTGGAAAAAGTACTGTGGTTACTTGTGCATCTAGTGTCTTTTTTCGACTTCCAATGCATGATTACTTCGGAAAAACTTCAGATGATGCTAGTATTGATTTCACTTTGAACGGAGCAACAAGGTCTTGGAAAAAAATTGAAGGAAAATGGAGAGCCGATTATTCTGGAAATATGGAGATAAAAGGTTTCTATGAAGGAAGCATAATTTATGGAAATAGGTTTAAGAATACAAGTTACGAATTGTTAAAGAAACTCGATAGAATTACTGATAGTGTTCTTAAACCAGCACCTGATTTTATTAGAGAAAATTTAGGTATCATTTTACACAACAATAAGAATTTCTATGAAAAATTGTTTTTCTTGAATGCAAAAGATTCTGGACAGAATGTAAAATTTACGGGAGACATTTTTTATTATCAAAAAGGAGATAATCGTGTTAGCCAATTTCACATGTCTACAGGTGAAAACTTATTAGTAAGTGTACTGAATTCGATAAATATAAGAAATATTGATAGAGCTAGTTTAAATAAACCATGTTTGTTATTTTTAGATGAAATTGAATTAGCATTGCATCCATCATCTTTAAAACGTCTAGTGACATTTTTAAAAGAAATCTCAAATCAGTTTAATTATGCTATATATTTTTCAACACACTCTATTGAGCTAATTAGTTCAATAGATCCTATAAACATATTTTTCCTTAATAGATACTCCGACAACACTTTAGAAGTCATAAATCCTTGTTATCCAGCTTATGCTACCAGAATGCTTTATGATCATTCTGGTTATGACTACATTATTCTCGTAGAGGATGATCTTGCTAAAGAAATTGTCACTAGAATATTAAGAAAGTATTCATTGTTAGGAAATAAACTTGTTCATGTACTTCCTTGTGGTGGTTATACAAATGTTATTGAATTAGCACGAGAAGTAATAAATAGTAATTTAGTTGGTAAAATATCTAATATTTCAATAATATTGGATGCCGATATTAAATCGGATGCTGAAGCTTATCTATCTAAAAACTCAATTAGTAATAATATACCATTAAATTATTTACCTATAGAAAGCCTAGAAAAATATTTAAAAACTAATTTGTTTGATACAGTTGACCATAAACTTTTTCGTTTACTTAATGATTTTGTATTTCATCAAGTAAGCTTAACGGAAATAATTGAAAAATATAAAAATGATGGAGCGAATGTTAATGATAATAATGGAAAAAAATTATACATCAGAATTGATAATGAATTGAGAGCTAGAAATAAAAGTAGAAATGAAATTGTAGAACTTATTGTTGATTATTTAATTGAAAATAAAGATACTCAAATTCAAAGAATAGTTACTTTCTTAAAAAAAAGATTTGAATAAAACTATTTCCGATAGTTGTTAAAAAGTAGATTCTCTTGCTAATGAAAATCTCGTTAATGAGAATTAAATAAAAACCTCGACCATAAAAAATCGAGGTTTTTCCATTTTATAAATCTTACTCCCTACTCAAATAAGGATTCAAAATCTCCGCCAATTCATTGAGCCAATAATAATTGTCTTCAAAATTGGTTAGTCCGAGTTGGAGGGTTTCTTGTTGTCGCATTACGCCGAGCGCTAAAATGCAATTTACTTGTCTTAATACTTTAGCCATATCTTCGGGAGCTATGATATGGTTAAAAAAATCAATCAGCCTTGTTTCGGCTTCTTTGGAAAGGGTGTTTTTGTCTTCCATTTTTTAGAGAATTAAAAGCCTATAATGAATTGATGTTTTGCTAAAAAGCTAAATACCAAAACAAAGGCAAATTTTACTTTATTTAAATGTGAAGATTTAAGAACTTCAAATATAGGAAAAATCTTTAATTTATATTCTTTTTCTTACAACTACTTTATGTTCTTTAACAAATATACTAAATCTATATTTCGGTAAACGTTTATTGCATTTTTTGTCATTTCGACGGAGGAGAAATCACACTAGAAACTCCGCACAGTATGTCGCCAATCTTTGTCGATTTGCGAGTGTGATTTCTCCCTTCGGTCGAAATGACAAACTGGACGCATTCACGCAATCTTGTCATTTGGAAGAACCGATCGCGCAGATATATCACCGCAACGATAGCGCGGATTTGCAATCCGTGCCCGCAAAGTAATGACCAGATTATATAAAATAAAAAAACCTCGATCCTAAAAAAATCGAGGTTTTTCCATTTTACAAACCTTACTCCTCACTCAAATAAGGATTCAAAATCTCCGCCAATTCATTGAGCCAATAATAATTATCTTCAAAATTTGTTAGTCCGAGTTGGAGGGTTTCTTGTTGTCGCATTACGCCGAGCGCTAAAATGCAATTTACTTGTCTTAATACTTTAGCCATATCTTCGGGAGCTATGATATGGTTAAAAAAATCAATCAGCCTTGTTTCGGCTTCTTTGGAAAGGGTGTTTGTACTCATAATCCTAAAATTCTATAATTCGACATTTATAACTAGTTGTTTTTTAGTACTAATAATAATTACGGCTGTTAGATACTTAATTAAGTATAAAACTGCTTATTTAATGTCGTAGATTTTAGGAAATGCAAATATAGGAAAATTCTTTATTTATATTCTTTTTCTTACAACTACTTTATGTTCTTTAAAAAATATACTAAATCTATATTTCGGTGAACATTTATTGCATTTTTTGTCATTTCGACGGAGGAGAAATCACACTAGAACCTCCGCAAAGTATGTCTTCCAATCTTTGTCGATTAACGTGTGTGATTTCTCGTTCCTCGAAATGACAAACTAAATCACACAATCTTGTCATTTCGACGTAAGGAGAAATCACACTAGAAACTCCGCACAGTATGTCGCCAATCTTTGTCGATTTGCGAGTGTGATTTCTCGTTCCTCGAAATGACAAGATTGTGTGAATGCGTTCAGTTTGTCATTTCGAGGAACGAGAAATCACACTAGAAACTCCGTAAAGTATATCACCAATCTTTGTCGATTAACAAGTGTGATTTCTCCCTTTGGTCGAAATGACAAATTAGATTTAAAATATGTATATTCGTACAAAAAAAACAATGCTAAATCCTCAACTTGGCTATCATACTTATTACGTTTATATTCTAACAAATGAACATCGCACCTCTTTTTATATTGGAGTTACTAGTAACTTAAGGAAAAGACTTGCTAAGCATAAAGAAAATATAGATTTAAATATTAGCAGTTTTGCTGCAAAATATAATATTCAGTTTTTAATTTATTACGAAAAATTTACATGGATACAGGAAGCAATCGCACGAGAAAAGGAATTGAAGAAATGGCGAAGAGATAAAAAGATTGAATTGATAAGAGGTTTTAATGAAACTTTTGAATTTCTTAATTTTCATTTTGAATGAGTTTTTTTCAAATCTTTGTCGATTAACGCGTGTGATTTCTCCTCACGTCGAAATGACAATATTGCGTGAAAGCTTCCAGTTTGTCATTTCGACCGAAGGGAGAAATCACACTAGAAACTCCGTAAAGTATATCGCCAATCTTTATCGAAATGCGAGTGTGATTTCTCCCTTCGGTCGAAATGACAAACTATATATTTAGATGTCTTTCAAAAAATAAATGCTATTTTTGTTACTCTTTTTAAAACGTCTCGTGATTAAAAACACCCCATTTTAATCAAAAAGCAACACTTAACATACCATTTATGAATGTTTTACTCATTGAAGATGATAAACGCATTAGCGAATTTATTATAAAAGGTTTAGAAGAAAATAACTTTACCGTGCATCTTGCCGAAACAGGCGAAATGGCGCGCGACCTTGTTCAGGAAAATGCTTGGGATATTATCTTGATGGATATCATGCTTCCGGGAATTGACGGAATTCAGCTAACCAAATTAATGCGCTTTAAAAAGATTCATACTCCTATTTTAATGCTGAGCGCTTTGAGTGATACCGATGATAAAGTCAACGCATTAGATTCTGGTGCCGATGATTATCTGGTAAAACCTTTTCATTTTAAAGAATTGATTTCGAGAGTAAACGCGCTTACGCGAAGAACCAAATTCAATTACGACAATACCGAAACTTTATATACCTGTGGCACTTTAACCATTAATCCCGACGAGCATAAAGTAACCGAAAACAACGAATTGATCGATCTTTCTCCGAGAGAATACAAACTGCTTTTATATTTATTAGAAAACAGAAATAAAGTCATGTCAAGAACTCAGATTCTTACTGCGGTTTGGGGAATCAATTACGACAATAACACCAATGTTGTCGATGTGTATATTTCGTATTTAAGAAACAAAATCGAGAACAATCATAAGTTCATTCACACCATAAAAGGAATTGGCTATATGCTAAAAGAATAAATATGAAAATCCGTAATCGCTTTACCTTAATTTCTTCTTTGACATTCAGCGTCGTGTTTGTCATTGCTTCGCTGATCACGTATTTTTCTTTCTACCGTTATTCAGAAAAAATCGTTTACAATGAGTTGCAGAAAACCTGTTTATTAACGGGGATTTTCTACTTGGAAAAAGATGAATTACCAGAAAATCAGCATTTAATTATTGGACAGCAATTCCGTGAAAATTCATTGGAGATTGTGACGCGCGTTTACAACAAAAAGAATCAAATTGTTTATGGCGATAAAACGTTAGATGCCAACATTAATCCCGAACGGCTGGATTATATTAGAAAAAACAGAAAACTAAACTTTAAGTCCAAACATCATTTCTATTTTGGGAGTTTTTACCATGACAATCAAGGAGATTTTGTTGTATTCGTTAAAAAAAATGACACCGAATTTAAAAGCATGACCGACCAATTATTAGTGATTATGATTTTGGTTTTAATCTCGGGCTTAATTAGTATTTATATTGTGAGCCGCGTGCTTTCTAATCTGGCTTATGCGCCTATTAAAAACATTATCGATCAGGTTAACGAAATTCAGGCTACTTCTCTGGACAAACAAATTGTTTCTCCAAACACCAAAGACGATATTCAGGAATTGATAGAAACCTACAATAATCTGCTCAAACGCCTTTCGGATACTTTTATCATTCAGAAAAACTTCATTAATTATGTTTCGCATGAATTCAAAACGCCTTTAACTGCCATTTCTGGAAATCTTGAAGTTTTTGCCCAAAAAGACAGAACCAGCTCCGAATACAAACAAATGTCGGAGAAAGTATTAGAAAATGTCTATCAAATTGAGGACACGATGAATACTTTGATGATGCTTTCCGGCCTTCGCACAAATATGGAAATGAACGAAATTTTTAGGGTCGACGAATTGGTTTGGGACATTAACGATCAATTGTCTGCCAGTTATCAGTTAAAAGGACAAATTCAAATTGCATTGGAAGTTGGCAATGATAAACTGCTTTCGATACAAGGAAACTCTAACGAAATCAAAATCGCTTTATTTAATATTATCGAAAATGCTGTTAAATATTCAGACGGAAATCCGATAAAAATTAGTCTTTTGGAAGAAGAAAATCAGCTCAAAATTTGTGTTGAAGATAACGGAAAAGGCATTAGCCAAGAAGATTTGCAATTTATACGACACACCTTTTACAGAGGTAAAAATGTGAGCGATATCAAAGGCAGCGGCATTGGTCTGACTTTGGCCAATGTGATCTTTAAACAAAATAATATTGAGTTTACCATTACGTCCAAAAAAGGCGTTGGAACCACGGTAACACTGACATTCCCAAAACTCTAATCGTTTTCTAATCTAACTCTTAACAGTTTCTAACAGACCTCAAATTACGGTTTAATATCCCGCAAATAGCTTTGCATCTTATTAAATCTATCTAATTTGAAACGTTTATTTATTACCCTGTTTTTAATTGTATCACTCAAAAGTATGGCACAAATTGCCATTACAGATACAATTGTTCTTTCTAGAAATCAGGCCGAAGCGCTGTTTCTGGAAAAGAATATTTCTATAATTTCAGAAAAACTGAATATCGACATTGCCGACGCGCAGGTGATTCAGGCAAAATTGTGGCCAAATCCTACACTTTCGATTGGCGAAATCAATCTTTGGAACAACGCTACTGCTCAGCAATTGCCTCCGCTTTGGGGAAATTTCGGAACAACTTCTCAGGTTACTGCCGAACTGGAACAATTGGTTCAAACTGCCGGAAAGCGTAAAAAACTGATTGCAATGGAAAAAGTAAGCGCCGAAATCGCCAAAGAATACTTCAAGACTTTTTTACGCGGTTTAAAAATCGAATTCAGAGACAATCTTACCGATTTGCAATACAATCAGGCGCAAGTTGCGGTTTACCAAAAACAGCTTTCTGCTATGCAGACTTTATTAAAAGCGTACAAAAATCAGGTTGCGCAAGGCAATGTGGGCAAAGGCGAATACATGCGCTTAAAAGCTTCTGAATTGCAGTTTTTAAAAGAAATAAATGATCTCGAGAAAGAGAACAATTCTTTGCAGAAAGAACTTAAAGTTTTAATGAATCTGCCAGCGACAAGTTTTATCAAACTGACCGATGAAGGTTTTGTTCCAGAGAATAAAAATATCGAAGACATCAATCTGGCTAATCTTATGGATTCGGCAATTGAGAACCGTCCTGATATGAAAGTCCTGAAACTTGGAAACGAATACAACGACAACAAATACAAATACGAAAGAGCCATGCGCACGCCAGACGTTACGCTTGGTGTAAGTTATGACCGTGGAGCGAGTTTAATGAATGATTTTGTGGGAATTGGATTTTCGCTTGATCTTCCGTTCTTCAATCGAAATCAAGGAAATGTAAAAGCGGCTAAAATTGCCATCGATCAAGGTAAACTTTTAACCGAAGAAAAAACATTAAGCATTCAATCGGAAGTTTTACAAACGTATCAGGATTTTATCACCACCAAAAAATTATACGAAAGTGCCGATGCTAATTATGAAGCCGATTTGGACAAACTTCTGGAAGCCTATCGTAAAAACTTCCTGCAAAAAAATACCAGTATGCTGGAATATCTGGATTTTGTAGATGCGTATTTAGACAATAAATCAATACTGCTGAATTCTAAAAAAGACCTGAATAAAAACCTGGAAGAACTGCGCTACATCACAGGTCAGGAAATCAAATAATACATTACTTACTTAAAATATAAAAAGATAATGAAGAAACTTATTGTAGTCCCAATGCTTGGGTTATTGCTCGCTTACGGATGCGGCAAGAAAGAAGAAGTTAAAAAAGTGGAGAATGAAAAATTCTGTATTGATAAAGATTTAAAAGAAAAAATCACGATTGAAGCAGCGCAAAAACGTGCCGTAAGCGAATCGATCAACCTTACGGGAAATATTACTTACAATGGCGATCACGTAGTTCAGTTTAATAGTCTTGTTGAAGGTATTATTACCAAAACGACTTTCTCACTGGGCGATTATGTAAAAAAAGGACAAATTCTGGCAGAAATTAAAAGTACAGAATTAAACAGTATGCAATCTGAAAGCAGATCATTGCAATCTCAAATTACAGTTGCTCAAAGACAATTGCAGGCAACAAAATCAATGTTTGAGGACGGAATTTCATCTCAAAAAGATTTGCTGCAAGCGCAAAGCGAACTGGATGTTTTAAAATCTTCATTAGAAAATGTCAGAGCTAATTTGGCCATGTTTAGCGCGAGCAATGATCGATCTGTTTTTCAAATTAAAGCGCCAACTGAAGGTTATATTGTAGACAAAAACATCAGTACAGGAACGCAGATTACAGATGAAAGCGGTTCCTTATTTACGATTTCTGATTTAAAAGAAATCTGGGTTTTGGTCAATGTGTATACCAGTAACTTAAAAAACATTAGCGAAAATATGGCTGTTGATGTAACAACTCCAGCTTATCCGGGAGAAATCTTTAAAGGAAAAATCAATATGATGTCGAAAGTTTTTGATGCCGAAGAACACGTTTTAAAAGCTAGAATTGTAATGGATAACCGAAACCTGAAACTAAAACCAGGAATGACGGCAGACATTACAATCGATAAAAGCATAGGCGGCGAAGAATTGGTTTCTGTTCCTGCAAAAGCAGCCATTTTTGACAATAACCGCGATTATATCTTAATCTACAAAGACGATTGCACGATTGAAACCAGAGAAATAAATCCGAAACTGAAAAACAACAGCTGGCTTTATTTTGACAAAGGCGTTAACGAAGGCGAAAAAGTGATTACCAAAAACCAATTGCTGATTCACGAAAGATTAAAAAACTAAGATCCTTAAAAACGGATAAAAAATACAAGACATGAAAAAATTTGTACAAGGTCTGGTGGCTTTCTCCTTGAAAAACTCACTCATCGTGTTTTTCCTGACTGCCGTTTTACTGGTGGCCGGAATCGTGAGTTACATTCATACTCCCATAGAAGCATTTCCCGATGTAACCAATACAAGGGCCAGAATTATTACACAATGGCCAGGACGAAGTGCCGAAGAAGTCGAGAAATTCATCACACTTCCGATTTCGAAACAAATGAATACCATCCCGAAAAAGGCAGAAGTTCGTTCTATTTCCCTTTTCGGATTATCGGTAGTAACGGTTTTGTTTGATGACGGTGTAGAAGATTTTTACGCACAGCAATATGCTTCAAACCGATTAAACGGCTTGGATCTTCCTGAAGGTGCCGATGTTGAAATCGATCCGCCGTCTGGGGCAACGGGCGAAATCTTTAGATATGTTATTAAAAGTGATTTACCTATTAAAGAAGTTCAGGCAATTCAGGATTGGGTTATCGAAAGAGAATTGGTTGCCGTTCCCGGAGTTGCCGACGTGGTAAGTTTTGGTGGAGAAGAAAAAATGTTCGAAATCAAAATTAATCCGACCGAACTTGAAAATTATAATTTATCGGCATTAGATGTTTATGAAGCTGTTTCAAAAAGTAATATCAATGTGGGCGGAGACGTTATTCAGCGTGGCGATCAGGCTTATGTGGTTCGCGGTGTTGGTTTGGTTAACAAAGTTGAAGATATAGGGAATATTTTAATTGAAACCAAAGGCGGAGCGCCAGTTCTAGTAAAACACGTTGCAGAAGTTTCTATTTCGGCAAAACCAAGATTAGGACAAGTTGGTTTAGATGGTGATGATGATGTGGTTGAAGGAATCGTAATTATGCTTCGTGGTGAAAATCCGGGCGAAGTAATTGGCAGATTAAAAGAGCGTTTGGCAGAATTAAACGATAGAGTTTTACCAGACAATGTAAAAATCGTTCCGTTTATTGATCGTACAGAATTGGTCAATACAACCGTAAAAACGGTTACTAAAAACTTAATTGAAGGCGTTTTACTAGTTTCATTGATCGTGTTTATTTTCCTATACAATTGGCGTACTTCGTTGATTGTGGCGTCTGTGATTCCCCTTTCTTTTTTGTTTGCAATCGTAATGTTACGAATTCAAGGACTTCCTGCGAACTTGATTTCTATGGGAGCACTCGATTTCGGATTACTGCTCGAAGGAACATTGGTTATCGTAGAAAATGTGTTTGTTTCTCTCGAAAAGAAAGCTCATAAAGTAGGAATGGAACGCTTTAACAGCATGAGCAAAATGGGATTAATCAAGAAAAGCGTAGGAAGCGTGGCCACCTATATTTTCTTCGCCCTGATTATTTTGATCGTCGCCTTAATGCCAATTTTCTCTTTCACGAAAGTGGAAGGAAAAATGTTCTCTCCCCTAGCCTTTACTTTAGGTTACGCTTTATTAGGTTCGCTGATTTTATCGCTTACTTACGTGCCCGCCATGTGTAAAGTGATGCTAACGAAAAACATTGTGGAGAAAGAAAATAGGATTTCACGTTTCTTTAGAGAGAATCTTTTTAAGCTTTTTCAATGGAGTACAAAACATAGAAAAACTACAATTTATGCTTTCTTAGCTTTATTGGCGGTTTGTTGCGTACGATTTGCTTTTTATGGATCAGAATTTATTCCGAAGCTGAACGAAGGCGCGATTTATGTGAGAGCAACGCTTCCGAATAGTATTAATTTGGATGAATCGGTTCGACTGACTAAGGAAATGAAAGCCAAAATCAGGAAGTTTGAAGAGGTGAAATTTGTGCTTTCGCAAACCGGAAGACCAAATGACGGAACCGACCCAACAGGATTTTTCAATATTGAATTCCATATCGAATTAAAACATAAAGACGAATGGAAACACGATATCAGCAAAGAAGAACTGATCGCCGAAATTAAAAAAATACTCGATGTATATCCTGGAGTTGCGTTTGGTTTTAGTCAGCCTATTCAGGATAATGTCGAAGAATATGTGGCGGGAGTAAAAAGTCCGCTGGCGATTAAGATTTTCGGAAGCGATCTTTTCCAGATGGAAGAAATGGCAGCAAAAGTGGCTAATTCGATCAAAGATGTAAAAGGAATTGAAGACATCAACGTTTATAAAAACATTGGTTTACCAGAATTAAGAATTCAGCTTGACGACGAAAAAATGGCGCGTTATGCCGTAACCACTGCCGATGCGCAAGCCGTGATTCGAATGACAATTGGCGGACAAGCTGCAACAAAATTCTATGACGATGAAAAGATATTTGACATTACGTTGCGTTTTGAAAAAGAATACCGTGATTCTAAAGAAAAGATTGAAGACATTCTGATTCCGACCATGAATGGCAAAAAAGTGCCTTTAAAAGAAATTGCAACTGTAGAATACAAAACCGGGCCAACGTTTATTTACCGCGAAGGAAACAGCCGTTATATTGCCGTAGGATTCAGTATTGAAGGACGTGACTTGGGAAGTACAATTGAAGAAGCACAGAAAAAAGTGGCAGCCGAAGTAAAACTTCCTAAAGAAAATGTCATGAAATGGGCAGGAGAATTTGAAAGTAAAGAAAGAGCATCCAAACAATTAGCGATGATTGTACCCGTGGTTTTGATCCTGATTTTATGTCTGTTGTATTTCAACTTTGGTAATTTCAAAGATACTTTGGTAGCGATAAGTGCCATGCCGTATGCCTTTATTGGTGGATTCTTATCGCTTTGGGTAACAGGAACCGTTTTCGGAATCTCGGCAGGAATTGGATTTATCATTCTATTTGGTGTCAGCGCAATTGATAGTATTGTCCTCATTGGAATGATTCGCGAAAACATGCGCGCCGGAATGCATTTAAAAGATGCCATTTCACACGGAATTCACAGTCGTATTCGTCCAATTGTTATGATTGCCTTAATGGGTTCTTTAGGTTTATTGCCTGCTGCTTTATCTACAGGAATGGGTTCTGAAGTTCAAAAACCTCTTGCCATCATGATCGTAGGCGGATTAATAACTTGTATGATTTTATCGTTAACGGTTTTACCACAGGTTTTCTATCTGGTTTACCGCAAAAAAGATACGAGTATCGATTCGTAGTTTGTAATTGTAATTATTTATTCTGAAAGCACCTTTGAACTGTTATGGTTTGGAGGTGTTTTTTTTGATTATGAAAAAATCAATTGCCTCCGTCTTTAGATGGAGGTTCGAAAAATAAAGGTACAAATGGCTTTAGCCTAAATTGCGCATTTGGCTAAAGCCTTGCCTTTACATCCTATTTAATTCCTCCAGCTAAAGCAGGAGGCAATTCATAAAAAACTTTCAACAACTTATATAACTTATATGGTTCAAGAAATTAATCTTATTTTTGATAAAACAAATTCATAAAAATGGTTGAAATAAAAACATTTAAACAGGCAACAGAATTAAAAACTCCCAGACGTGTTCTAAAATATGTTTTGGTGTTTTGTACTTCGGGAGAAACTACGATTTCTGTTGATGAAAATGAATTTACATTAACAGAAAATTCTGTTCTCACGATTACTTCCGGGCAAATTCAATATTTTAAAGGCATTGAAAATGCTTCCGGTTTTATTCTCGAATTTACCTATGCTTTTTTCTGTAAAGACGATAGCGACATGGAACTTATTTTCCACAATGGTTTGTTTTGCCATTTTGCAATGAACGAAATGATTACGGTAGATCAGCCCGAAATTGTAGTTCGTCAACTTGAAGAAATTACAAACGAAATAAACCTAAAACCGTATCAATATCTAATTTCGATTCACAGCCGAATTGAATTGATATTAATCGAAATCAACCGAACCAAAATAAATCGTGGAGACGAAATCTACAAACCAGATGCTTTATTTCTTCAATTTCTGGAAACAGTTATAAAAAACTTCGATAAAAATCTTTCGGTAAATGAAATAGCTGGTTTGATTGGCACAACCGAAGCTAAACTCAACGAACTTTCGAGATTGCACACGAGTAAAACAGCACAAAATGTTATTTTCGGTTTGATAGTTTCTGAGGCCAAACGATTGCTTACTTATGAAAAACTTTCTGTAAAAGAAGTGGCTTATGCTTTAGGTTTTAATGATCCTTTCTATTTTTCAAACTTCTTCAAAAAACACGCTCAGGTTTCACCAAAATCTTTTAAGGAAAAATTAGTTAGTCAATAATTAAAAGGATAGAAAAATGGCACACTGATGATACGGATTAAACGGGTTATCACTGTTTTTTTTATCATGTGCTATTGCAAATTATCCGCGTAAAATCCGTTTAATCCGCATTATCTGTTGTCTATTAAAAATATTCTAACATATTTACATCCTTTTACAGAATTCTAAATTCTTTAAAGAGAGCATCTAGAAATATGGCCCGCGGATTAGGCAGATTATCACAGATTATCACAGATTTTTTTTAATCCTACCGTAAAAACTTATCCGCGTAAATCCGTTCAATCTGTATTATCTGTGACCTATTAAAAATACGCTCATATAATTACATGCTTTTTCCAGAAATCTTATTTTTTTAAATAGAACATCTAGAAATATGGCACGCGGATGACGCGGATTAGGCAGATTATCACAGATTTTTTTTTAATCCTACCGTAAAAACTTATCCGCGTAAATCCGTTCGATCCGTATTATCTGTGGTCTATAAAAAATACGCTCACATAATTACATGCTTTCTCCAGAAATCTTATTTTTTTAAATAGAACATCTAGAAATATTACACACGGATGACGCGGATTAAACGGGTTATCACAGATTTTTTATTTTATGTTACCGTAAAAACTTATCTATGTAAATCTGTTCGATCCGTATTATCTGTGGTCTATAAAAAAAGTAATTACATGCTTTTTCCGGAATTCTCTATTCTTTAAAAACCTCTATCGACGCATCTTTGTATCATAATAATTACTAACAATTTAGTCATGAAAAGATATCAGGATTTTGCCATTTTTCTTTTACGTATTGCATTAGCCAGCGGATTCATTTCTGCTGTTTCAAGTCGGTTGAGATTTTGGGGAGCGCAGTCTTCAGGTTGGGAAAATTTCTTGGCTTACGCCGAAAAAGTAAATTCCTTCGCGCCAAAAAGTTGTATTCCCGCAATTGCCATTACAGCCACAATAACCGAATCACTTTTGGGTTTGCTCCTTCTCTTTGGCTACAAAACAAGATTTGCATCAATTGCCGCATCTGTTTTAACCTTATTTTTTGCCTTAGCAATGACCTATTCTTTTGGTGTAAAAGATCCTTTAGATTATTCGGTATTTGTTTTTTCGATGAGCGCATTTCTTTTATCAACTGTTGAAAAATACCAATGGAGTCTGGACGAAATTCTTTCTAAAAATTAAACAATTTAAAATCAATTATAATGGAAAAACAAATCACAAAAACAAGCGAAGTAAACTGGAAACCTCTTATTGAAGAAGGTGTAAATACAGACGGCATTTTTTATAAAGTATTACGCTTTGACGAAACCGCCAACAGACCTAAAACTTTTTTATTAAAATTTGAAGCTGGTGCTTCGTATCCCAACCATATTCACCCGGGCGGAGAAGAAATCTTTGTTTTAGAAGGGGAAGTCCGATCTGCAAAAGACGAACTGAAAGCTGGCGATTATTTATACATGCCACCTGAAAGTACACATTCTGTTTTTTCAAAAAATGGCTGCACGCTTTTGTTTGTCGTGCCGGAGGAAGTTGTGATTTTGAAATAAAAAAATGAGCCAACAGCTTTACCAATATTGTAGACTGGACTGAAGTCCAGCCCTACAAAATTGGTATTCCTTCGGAATTCTTATCGCTACCTAACATCAAAAAGAGCCAACGGCTCTACCAATATTGTAGAGCTGGACTTCAGTCCAGCGGAGCATATCAATATAAATTAAAAATTATGAAAATAATACCTTCTAGTCTAGCCCCGATCGCAACGGTATCCTTTTTTGTCTCGATTTTTTTCTAACGAGATAAAAAAGATATAGTGTAGAGCGGGACAAAACGTCTTGAAAAATCTAAAATTATCTGCTTCAAAAAAATATTTAAAAACTTTAAACATCAATTAATTCAATACTTAACACGTTTTTTCGAAACCGCTTATTGTACGATAAGAAAATATTATGATAAAAACATTTTGTAATTCGAAAAACCGCCATACATTTGCCTAACAGTGTTAAACGATTTAATACTCGAATAAAATGGCTAGCAAAGATCGAATTTTAAGACAAAAAGAAGAGACAAGAAATAACATTCTTGCCGCTGCTTATGATATCGTAAAAGAAGAAGGCTGGAATGGTTTGAGTATGCGTAAAATTGCCGATAGAATCGAATATACTGCTCCTATTATTTATGAATATTTCTCGAATAAGGAAGCAATATTGGAAGAGTTAACCGGCAAAGGTTTTGTCAAACTGACTAAACAATTGCAAACTGCAATAGACAAGTTTGAAAAACCCGAAGACCAATTGGAAGCCATGTGGATGACGTATTGGGACTTCGCTTTTACTAGTACCGAATTGTATCAGCTGATGTTTGGTGTTCAAATGACGTGCTGCGCACAGCGATGTTCGGCTCAGGAGGGACCTTACAAATTATTTACTCAGGTAATTGCTGAAGTAATGAAAAACAGCAATCCGAGTCAGGATATCATTAAACAAAAGTATTTCACTTTCTTTTCTGTTATTCATGGTTTAATCGCCATCAACATCATTAACAAAAGTGATATTTTAGAAACTATAAATGCCCAAATTTTGAAGGATGCCATTGGAGGTATCATCAAATCAATACAATAATATTTTTTTCATTTTTTACTTAACAGTGTAAAATAATTTAATTGGATAATGTAAAATCCTTTTTTTTATAACATTCACTTAACACTGTTAGAAAATTTAATAGAGTAATAAAAGCTCTTTTTTTAGACTTTTACTTAACGACGTTAGATAATTTAATACTGCTTAAGAACAGAATTGAAAATGATTAAACTTTGAAGATTTGTGCACTTTTACTTAACAACGTTAGATAATTTAATTTAATTAAATATGAATCCCGAGAATTCCAGAATACCACAAAATTTAACCCGAGAGAATGTTCAACCAATTAAAACCATAATGAAAATGAAAAATGTAATTATAACCAGTTTTATTCTGGCATTAGTATTAAGCAGCTGTGCCGATAAAAATCAGGCGCCTGCTGCTCCTGCTCCACCGGTTTTACCAGTGTTGGCAATAACAAGTGCAAATACAACCACAGACGCTGAATATCCTGCTGCAATACAAGGAACTGTAGACGTTGAAATTCGTCCGCAAGTAAGTGGAAACCTTGAAAGAGTTTATGTAGACGAAGGTGCTTATGTAAGCAAAGGACAAACGTTATTTAAAATCAATGAGCGTCCGTTTCGTGAGCAATTAAACAATGCTTTGGCTAATCTTCACGCTGCCGAAGCAGCTTTAATCAACGCTCAATTAGAAGTGGATAAATTGACTCCTTTAGTACAAAACAAAGTAGTTTCTGATTATCAGCTAAAAACGGCTAAAGCTTCTCAAAAAATTGCTGCTGCCAATATCGAGCAGGCAAAAGCAATGGTAGGTTCTGCCAAAATTAATTTAGGATATACAAATGTAACGGCTCCGGTGAGTGGTTATATCGGAAGATTACCTAAAAAACAAGGAAGTTTAGTTTCGGCTACTGATGTTGAGGCTTTAACGACTTTATCTGATGTTCATGAAGTATTTGCTTATTTCTCTTTGGGTGAAACTGATTTCATCAACTTTAAAGCACAATACGCAGGAAGTTCTCTTGGTGATAAAATCAAAAAATTACCTCCTGTTACTTTAATCCTTGCAGATAATAATGCTTATCCTCAAACCGGAAAAATCGATATGGTTGACGGACAGTTTGATAAAACAACCGGAGCAATCACGATTAGAGCGACTTTCCCAAATGCAAACGGAACTTTACGTTCTGGAAACACGGGAAAAATTCGCTTAGGATTAAACCACGACGATGCGATTCTGGTTCCGCAGGCTGCGACAGTTGAAATGCAGGACAAAGTATTTGTTTTCACCGTAGGTAAAGACAACAAAGTAACCAAAATGCCTATTACAATTGTGGGTAAAAGCGGTACAAATTATTTAATAAAAGAAGGTGTAAAATCTGGTGACCAAATCGTAATAAGCGGTATTGATAAACTTCAGGATGGACAAGCAATTCAGCCTCAAAAATCAGCTAACGTTGTCGAAGTAACTAATAAAAAATAATTCTACAAAAAATGTTCAAAATATTTATACAAAGACCAGTACTGGCAACTGTAATCTCCATTTTATTGGTGATCCTGGGTGTACTTGGTTTAACGAAACTGCCTTTACAACAGTTTCCTGATATTGCGCCTCCATCGGTTTTGGTAACGGCGGTATATCCGGGAGCAAATGCAGAAACGGTTTTACGTTCTGTTGCACCTTCTATCGAAGAGTCTATAAATGGTGTAGAAAACATGACTTACATGAGTTCTACGGCCAGTAACGATGGTAGTTTGGCGATTACCGTTTTCTTTAAATTAGGAACAAACGCTGATCAGGCTGCAGTAAACGTACAAAACAGAGTTGCTCAGGCAACAAGTCAATTACCAGCAGAGGTTGTACAACAAGGTATTACTACGGCGAAACAACAAAACAGTTTCATCATGGCAATTGGTATGTACACCGATGATGAATCGAAATACGATCAGACTTTTGTTGCCAATTATGCTCAAATTAATATTATTCCGGAGCTTAAACGTATTCCGGGTGTGGGTTCTGCCAGCATTTTTGGTGGTGTAAAAGATTACTCTATGCGTGTTTGGTTAAACCCAACACAAATGTCTACTTATAAAGTAACTCCCAATGAAGTTATGGCGGCAATTCAGGACAAAAGTCTGGAAGCTGCGCCAGGTAAATTTGGTGAAAGAAGTAAAGAGGTTTTTGAATACGTAATTAAATACAAAGGTAAACTTACCAAACCAGAAGATTATCAAAACATTGCAATTCGCTCTAATCCTGATGGTTCTGTACTTCATCTTAAAGATGTTGCAAGAGTAGAACTTGGTGCTTATTCTTATAACAGTTTAACACGTTTAAATGGTAAAAAAGGAGTTGTAATCGGGGTTATTCAGTTAGCAGGATCCAATTCTAATGATATTCAGATTGCCATCAATAAAATGATGGAAAAAGCTTCTAAAGATTTCCCAAAAGGGATAAAACATAATATTTTCTACAGTACAAAAGTTTCTCTGGATCAATCTATCGAACAGGTTGAACACACTTTACTAGAGGCATTTATATTGGTATTTATTGTGGTGTTTATCTTCTTACAGGATTTCAGATCAACATTAATCCCGGCTATTGCTGTACCTGTAGCAATTTTAGGAACGTTCTTCTTCATGCAGTTATTCGGATTCTCGATTAACCTACTTACGCTTTTCGCATTAATTCTGGCGATTGGTATTGTGGTCGATGACGCGATTGTCGTCGTAGAAGCCGTTCATGCGAAAATGGAGCACAAACGCTTGTCTCCAAAAATCGCCACACATGAAGCAATGCACGAAATAACGGGTGCTATTATCTCGATTACGCTGGTAATGGCTGCTGTATTCCTGCCGGTTGGTTTTATGGAAGGCTCAACAGGAGTTTTCTATCGTCAGTTTGCCTTCACGATGGCAATTGCAATTGTAATTTCGGCAGTAAATGCCTTAACATTGAGTCCAGCTCTTGCAGCATTATTCTTAAAAGATAATCATGGAGCACATGATGCAAATGCGCCTCATGAGAAAAAAGGATTTAAAGAAAAATTCTTTACCGCTTTTAACAGCAGTTTCGAATCGCTAACCAATCGTTATGTAGGCGGATTGAAATTCTTAATCAGAAGAAAATGGTTGAGTTTAGGCGGATTGGCTTTAATTACAGTAGCAACTATTTTATTAGTAAAAACTACTCCTGCAGGATTTATTCCAACAGAAGATCAAGGGTTTATTGCAATTGCAGTTAATACTCCGTCCGGAACATCATTAGACGGAACTCAAAAAGTAATGACTGAGGCTGAAAATACTTTAAAAGCATTAGACGCTTCAAGATTTGTAACAGCGATTTCAGGTTTCAACTTATTGACGAATTCTACGAGTCCATCTTCTGCGGTTGTTTTCGTATTGTTGAAACCAAACGAAGAACGTGGCGATATTAAGAATATCGACGAAATTATGAATCAGGTTCGTGGTAAACTGGGCGCTATTTCTGGCGGAAGTTTCTTCGTCTTCAGTTTCCCAACTGTTCCTGGATTTAGTAATGTTGAGGCTTTAGATTTAGTACTTCAGGATAAAACCGGAGGAAAACTGGATAAGTTTAGTGGTATTTCTCAAAATTTCATTGGCGAATTAATGAAACGTCCGGAAATTGCGGTTGCCTTTACCAGTTTCAAAGCCGATTATCCTCAATTACAATTGGATATCAACGACGAAAAAGCAAATCAGTTAGGTGTAAATGTAAAAGACATTTTACAGACTATGCAGGCTTATTTTGGTAGTGCGCAGGCATCAGACTTTAACCGATTTGGTAAATATTACCGTGTGGTTGTTCAGGCTGATATTGCCGACAGAGCAGATCCAACAGCTATTGATCGTGTATTCGTAAAAAACAAAACAGGCGAAATGGTGCCAATAAATACTTTAGTAAAACTAACCCGTATTTATGGTTCTGAAACCGCTTCAAGATATAATTTGTTTAACTCAATTTCGATTAATGCAATTCCGAAACCAGGATTTAGTTCCGGAGATGCCATTAAAGCAATTGAAGAAGTAGCAGCACAACAATTACCTGCAGGTTACGGGTTTGAATTCTCGGGCCAGACTCGTGAGGAGATTTCTTCCGGAGGGCAATCGGCTACAATTTTCTTACTGTGTTTGATATTCGTTTATTTCCTACTTGCTGCACAGTATGAGAGTTATATCCTTCCTTTGGCTGTAATCTTATCAATCCCTGCAGGTATTTTTGGAGTATTTGTTGCCATTGGCTTAACAGGAATTGAAAACAACATTTATGTTCAGGTTGCACTTGTCATGCTGATAGGACTTCTGGCCAAAAATGCCATTTTGATTGTCGAGTTTGCTGTTCAAAAACGAAAATCTGGTATGGCGTTAGTAAGAGCTTCTATCGATGCTGCAAAATTACGTCTAAGACCAATTATCATGACGTCACTTGCTTTTATTGTTGGTCTTGTACCAATGATGAGCGCTAAAGGACCATCGGCTCAGGGAAATCACTCTATTAGTATTGGAGCGGCGGGCGGAATGATCTCGGGAGTAATTTTAGGATTATTCATTATTCCGGTTTTATTCGTCGTATTTCAATATTTACAGGAAAAAGTCAGCGGTAAACCAATCGCTGCAGTTCATAACGAAGAAAAATAAAAATATGGAAAATTATATAACGACAATTCTTGTTGCCATCCTATTTGGCATCGGATATATATCATACAGAATCTCAAAAGATCTTGAAACCAAAAAAGATATTTGTACAGAGATATAATCTTTTGGAGAGATTAAAAAAATATTTAAACACATAGAAACATAGATTTTAGCTTAAAAAAAGAGAATAAAAGAAACTAGTTTCAACACATAGCTATGTCTTCTTTAAGGCTTGTAAAAACTATGTTCCTATGTGTTAAAAAAATCAAACCCAACGGATAAAGAAATCTAATAAAAAGACAATGAAAAATTATATAACCAAAATCGTGATGATCGCCATTTTGATCACGACCTTAATATCCTGTAAGGTATCAAAGGATATTGAAACACCAAAAGATGCATTTCCTGAGAATTTCAGGAATGCAGCTCTTTCAAAAGACACAACCAGTATTGGCGATCTGGAATGGAAAAATTATTATACCGAAAAAGGTGTTGTACAGTTAATAGACAGTGCCATTGCCCGCAATAATGATTTACAGATTGCTGCCAAAAACATCGAGATTGCGCAGTACCGATTTACACAATCAAAATGGGGAAATATACCACAGGTTAATCTTTTTGTTAATGCAAGCAGCAGCAATCCGTCAGACAATAGTTTTACGGGAATGAATCTTAATCAGGCTTTGGGTCAAAAACACATTGATGATTATTCAGCCGGAGCAACACTTTCGTGGGAAGCTGATATCTGGGGAAAAATCAAAAATCAGAAAAAAGGGGCGTATGCGGAATATCTGCAGTCTGCTGAAGTTAAAAAGGCTTTACAAACCAATATTGTAGCCAACGTTTCAAGCGGTTATTACAACCTTTTGATGCTGGATGCCCAGTTGGATATTGCCAAACAAAACCTTCAGTTAAATGATAGCACAACAAATATTATCAAACTAAAATATGACGCCGGACAAGCAACTTCATTGGCAATTCAGCAATCTGAAGCGCAGAAATTAAACTCTGCACAATTAATTCCGTTATTAGAGCAAAACATTGCAATTCAGGAAAATGCGTTAAGCGTTTTGACAGGTTCTTTCCCGACTTCAAAACAAAGAACAACAGTTTTGAACGCAATCGCAATTAAAAACAATAATACGATAGGAATTCCATCTTCATTAGTAAGCAGAAGACCTGATGTAAAAAGTGCCGAACTTGAATTGAAAATTGCCAATGCAAATGTCGGAATCACAAAAGCCGATTTATATCCAGCGCTTAGAATAACAGCACAAGGCGGTGTAAACTCTTTTGAAACCAGTAGCTGGTTTAATATTCCGGCTTCCTTATTTGGTACTGTTGCCGGAGGTTTAACACAACCTTTACTGAACAATAAAAAAGTAAGAACACAATATAATATTGCTGTTGTAGAAAGAGAAAAAGCAGTTTTAAATTTCAGACAATCGGTTTTAATTGCCGTAAGCGAAGTTTCTAGTGCTTTGGTTGTAGCAGAAAAATTACAACAACAGGAATCTTTTTTACAGGAAAAAGTAAAAACATTGCAACAAGCTATTAAAAATGCCAATTTGCTTTTCAAAAACGGAATGGCAGAATATCTTGAAGTTTTAACTGCTCAGGCAAATTTATTGCAAAGCGAACTTGAACTTGCAGATATAAAAAGACAACAATTAACAGCCAATACCGAGTTGTACCGTGCTCTTGGAGGCGGCTGGAGATAATACCCGTACCCGTTAATTATTTATTTTTTGAGATGAAAACGCTGTGAGACTTTTAGTTTCATGGCGTTTTTTGCTTTTTTGTTGTCTTTGGTACGCGGATGACACTGATTCGCCTTGCGAAAGCGCGGATGTATACGGATTTTATTCTCGTTTTATGTCCTCCTAAGCGTCCCGAAACTTAGGAAGAAGGACTCTTACAATAACCGTAAAGCTTTTATCCTCATTTTCTGTCTTCCTGAGCGAAGTCGAAGGATCGCATGCTGAATCCATACAGTACGTCTCACTTTGCGGATCCTTCGACTTCGCTCAGAAGGACAAATCTTTGTGGTTAAACTCCCTAAATAAATTTCTCGCAAAGACACAAAGTCACAAAGAAAAGAACTTAAAAAAAACTTTGCGTCTCTGCGACTTTGCGAGAGTTGTTTATCAACTTGCAACAAACAAAAAACTTCTATAATTTAGTCTTTCAAAAAAAACAATATGCCTTTCAATAAAGAAACATATCTCAACAAACTAAGATTATATATCGAAAGTTACTCCCCTATTTCTGATAAATCCTGGAAACTACTTGAAAATATCACAGAGTTTCAAACTCTAAAAAAAGGGGAAATACTATTGCAAAATGGAGAAATCGCCAAAAACCTTCATTACATTGCTGAAGGAATTCTGCGAACTTTTATTACCGACGAACATGGAAATTTCTATAATAAAAACCTGTTTCTCGAAAACACACTTGCTTGCTCTAAAGTTTCATCAATGCTGCAAACTCCTTCTAACTTTACAATCGAAGCTTTGGAAGATTGTATTTTAATCAATCTCAATTACAAAAAGTACATCACGTTTATTAAAGAAAATGACGATTTAAAAAACTATTATATCGCCCAAATCGAAAAGAACTGGATTATTGAAAAAGAGCAAAGAGAGATTGCTCTGGTTATGCAAAATGCGACCGAAAGATATTTAAGTTTACTAGAGAAAAATCCAAACATATCAGATCGCATTCCATTATTACATATTGCATCGCACTTAGGCATTACACCAACGCAGTTAAGCCGAATCAGAAAAAGTTTGGAAAAAGATTTATAAATCAACATATGTAAAGGTTTCCTGCAAAAGCAAATTTTATCTTTGGTCCTGATTTAAATTCAATACTTAAAATGAAAAATATAAACCTCATAAAAGATAATATTGACAATCTTACTGCACTTTGGACAACTGTTGCTACTCCGCTCCTTTCTTATCATAAAAACGATCCTTTTCAATTCATTCAGATAAAAAATTCAGGCTGGCCAAATCGATTATGGTTTCGGAAAGATATTACAGAAGAAAAGCTGCCGGAGATTCTTCAAATTATAGAAAACAACCCGGGTTTAATAATTCCGTATTGGGATATTTTCGGAAGCAACACGAATGAAATTTTCGAAAAAAACGGATTCCAAACACGAATTCAATTAGTCGCAATGGCTTTAAAACTGGGCGAAAAATTTCCGATTGAAAGTAATCTTACTTTTAAAAGGGTTTTAAATGAAGAAGATGCCAAAACATGGTCGGATATTTATCCTTTATCTTTTAGTTATATAATCAGTAAAGAAACATTGGTTCATAATTATGAGAATGTAAAGTTTTATCTGGTTCATCTTGATGAAAAACCTATCGGAACGCTTACGCTTTTTCAAACCGGAACCATCATGGGAATTCACGGTGTTGGTGTAATTCCGGAAATGCGTAAAAAAGGTTTCGCCAAAGAAATTATGAAATTTGCTCTAAACGAGGCTATTGATGCCGGTGCAGAATATGCGCAATTGCAAGCTTCTCCTCTAGGAAAAGGTATTTATACAAGATTAGGATTTGAGGATTTGTTTGTGATTACAAACTATTTTTTAGATTCAAATTCCAAATAAAAAAAATCCAAATTCCAATTTTTACATTTTTCTGTCTTCCTGAACGAAGTCGAAGGATTGCTTGCTGAATCTATACAGCATTTTCTCTCCGTGCGTGTCCTTCGACTTCGCTCAGGAAGACAAACTTTGCGGTTACTTCGTAGTTAAATAATCTCTCGCAGATTTGGCAGATTGTGCAGATTTATTTCACGCAAAGACGCAAAGGCACAAAGAAAAAAAACTTAAAAAACTTTGCGTCTCTGCGTCCTTGTGAGAGCTATTTAAACCTAAAATCAGAATTCTGTCGTAAATGCCCCTAAAATAGTCGTAAATGTGTATTTAATTAAAAAAGTAAGAATAGTACATTTGTATTACATTAACTTATAACTATTTAAAAAACAAACCACATGAAAAAAGCAAAAATTATTTTTTGGGTTACTACGATTCTTATTTTTTTATTTGAAGGTGTAATGCCGGCCTTAACGTCTCAGACAGAACTTGCTAAAGAAGGAATCAGACATTTGGGCTATCCGGAATATTTTGGAAATGCATTAGTTGTATTCAAAATACTAGGGGTTTTGGTACTGGTGATTCCGCAAATACCAAAAAATGTAAAAGAATGGGCTTACGCAGGATTTGCTTTTGATTTTATATTCGCCTCAATAAGCCATTTTGCTGTAGACGGGGTTAATTTTCAAAGCTTTTTCCCGTTAATCGTTTTACTAATTTTAGCAATCTCCTATATCTATTATCACAAAATCGAGCGATATAAAAATATTGCCTTATAAACACTCTAAGTGATGATAGAGATTTTTAAAACAAATGTTCAGGAAGTCGAGCAATCGCAAATAATTATTGGAAAACTTCTTGAACATTTTCCAAATAGTGCAATCAATTTTGATCTTGAGGATTGTGATAAAATCTTGCGAATTCATTCGGAAACAATCTCAAATTACAAAATAATAGAACTTCTAAATTCGCATGGTTTTCATTGTGAAGTGCTTTTATAATTTATTAAAATTGTAAACAACTAACATACAGATTTTTAAATATTTTATTTGTAAATTTGAAATAGTTATCAATCCTTAAAAATCTTACAAAATGAATTTACCGGTCAACCACCAAAGTATAATACCGTATTTAATTTTAAAAGATACTTCAGAATTTTTCAATTTTACTACCAAAGTTTTCGATGCAGAAAAAGGAAGCAGGGAAATTTTACGCGAAGACGGAACCGTTATGCATGCCGAAATTGTCATTAGCGGAAATACTATCATGATTACAGACGAGAATAAAGATTGGCCTTCGCAAACTGCGCACTTATTTATTTATGTATCCGATGTTGACGGAACGTATCAGAAAGCCTTAAATAATGGTGCTAAAAACGTAATGGATGTTACCACAAAAAACTCCAGAACAGCCTGCGGTATTATTGATCCGTTTGGGAATGTCTGGTGGATCTCATCGGTACAATAATTTTTGGATATAAAATCAATAACGATGAAAACACTTATTCAGAAAAATAGTATTGACACCTTTCAAAAATTAAACGAAACCCTTTCTCTTTTTACTGAAAGTGATCTAAATAAAATTCCATATGAAGGAAGCTGGACAGCAGGTCAGGTTGTTCAGCATATTATACTGGCAGATTCCGGATTTCCTCAATTATTTGCAGGAAAAACCGAGAAAACCACTAGAAAACCCGACGAAAAAGTTAAGGATATTGATGCTCTTTTTTTAAACTTTAATCTAAAAATGGATGCACCAGTATTTCTTATTCCGGAGAAAAAAGAATACAATAAAAATGATCTGAATTTAAAACTGCTCAAAATCGAATCTGAATTACTAGAGTGTGCAGAAAATTATGATTTAACCTTAACCAGTCTGGATTTTCAGCTTCCGGGTTTTGATCATTTTACCTTTTATGAATGGATTGATTTTGCATTGGTTCATACACAAAGACATACCAATCAGTTAAATAAGATTTTTAAATCTTTAAATAATTTGTAAATTAGCGTATAAATTCTTTAAACAAATTTTAAAAAAAGCAATATGAGATCAAAAGGCGGAGCAGTGTTTTTATCAGGATTAGTTGCCGGAACCATGGACATTGTTGCAGCATTTACCGTTTATGGTTTTATATTGCACAAAACAACACCAACGCAAATTCTAAGATCTATTGCAAGTGCCATTTTTAGAAAAGAAGCTTATACAGGTAATTTTTTAATGGTTTTCTGCGGACTCGCATTGCATTATTTCATTGCTTTTACATTTGCTTTGTTTTACTTTATCATTTATCCCTATCTTCCTTTTTTAAAAAAGAATGCTGCTTTATCCGGGACATTTTATGGTATTCTGGTCTGGATGATTATGAATCTGATTATCCTGCCTATTTTCTTTCCCGTTTTACCCGAAAAACATTTAGATTTTCCTTTCCTTTTATCAGTCATAATTCTCATTTTATGTATTGGTTTCCCAATCGCTTTTATTACCAAAAAGTATTATTCGTTTAGATAATTTATTGTTTAAACTTCTTTTCTTAATCAATTTCCTTATCGATTTTATTTTCGTAAATCATAAAATTTGCCCTCTTTTCTACAATTCATTTTGTGAGATTATAGAATTCCCACACCAATGTTTTTGAGTTAATTTTTTGATTGATTGGATCAATCACCACTCTTATATCAAAGTAATTTTAGCTTAAATATAATTGGTGATATGGATACAGTTTTAAAACATGGCGTAATTTTAGAAAAAACAGAAAGAGCTTTCGAAGAATTGGGCGTTTTAAATCCTGCAATCTATCAAGATGGAAACACTGTGCACATGTTTTACCGTGCTGCTAAAAAAGGCAATTTCTCTACTATTGGGTATTGTCGGTTTGAAGGCCCTTTAGATTTAAAAGAACGTCACACCCAGCCCATCTTTGTACCCGAATATATTTATGAAATTCATGGTGTTGAAGATCCGCGAATTGTCAAAATTGAAGATAGATTTTACATGACCTATGTAACCTATGACGGGATAAATGCCTGTGGTGCATATGCCATTTCAAAAGATCTGATAACGTTTAAAAAGAAAGGCATTATAACGCCACGATTTATGCTTAACGAATTTACAAACTTGATTCGCAAACACTTACAAAATTCAAGTATTGCAAAAATAATAGCCTTTAATACCGAAAGAAATTACCCGTTAACGGAAACAATTAAGGAAAATTTATATGTCTGGGACAAAAATGTGGTTCTTTTTCCGAAGAAAATTAATGGAAAATTTATAGCTTTACATAGATTATTTCCCTCAATTCAAATCGTCTCTTTTGAGAAAAAAACAGAATTAACCACTGACTTCTGGAAAGAGTATTTAAAGAACCTGCCTGATCATATTATTATTGAACCAAAATATGATCATGAAACAAGTCACATTGGTCCGGGCGCCCCACCTATTGAAACCAAAGACGGTTGGTTGTTAATTTATCATGCTGCCGAGAGGCGCGAAAAAGGACTTGTTTATCACGCTTGTGCCGCCCTGCTGGATCTTAACAATCCCGCCAAAGTAATTGGGAGACTACCAAAACCACTAATTACACCAGCTGAACATTACGAAAGACACGGTTACGTTAATTATGTTGTATTCCCGACAGGAACAGCAATTTTCGATGACCTTCTATATATCTATTATGGTGCCGCCGATGACAAAATTGCGGTGGCTTCAGTGAATCTTAATGACTTATTAACCGCATTAAAACAGAATCCCCATGAAGAAGTTATCAAATAAATCAAAAATAGTTTTTCTCTCAACATTTCCGCCAACGCAATGTGGAATAGCAACTTATACTCAAGATACAATAAAAGGAATTAGCGATGTTTTTGGCAAATCAATTTCTTGTGAAATTTGCGAACTCGTTAATCAGCCAAAAGAAAATCCCGAACAGGCTTATACCTTAAATACAAAAAACAGAGAAGAGTATACAAAAGTTGCCGAGGAAATAAATAAGGATAAAAACATAAAACTAGTTCATATTCAACATGAATTTGGTTTATTTGGCGGACAATATGGTGATCATTTACTAGACTTTTTAACTGCGATTAAAAAACCAGTTACTTTTACTTTTCATAGCGTTATTCCAAACCCGAATCCTGAATTAAGAACATTTGTGAAACTGCTGTTGAGTTATAGCAAATCTGTTTTTGTGATGACCAATCAGTCCAAAGAAATTTTGATGACGGATTATGGCATTTCCGAAGAGATAATCACAATGGTACCACACGGAACACACATTGTAGTTTATGACACGCCGCATCAGGCAAAAGCAAAATACGATATTCAGGATCGACTTGTACTATCTACTTTTGGACTTCTGGGAGAAGGAAAAAATATAGAAACCGGTTTACAAGCTTTAGCAAAAATCGTAAAAAAAGAACCCAACTTACTTTATCTAATCATTGGCAGAACACATCCAAATCTAATTGTTGATGGTGTCGATGCTTATCGCAATAAACTGGAAGCACTTGTAGAAGATTTAAATTTGCAAAACAATGTTCGTTTCATCAATGAATATTTAGATACCGAAGAGCTTTTAGATTATTTAAAAGCCACGGATATTTATTTGTTTACTTCCAAAGATCCAAATCAGGCTGTAAGCGGCACTTTTGCTTATGCGATGAGTTGTGCTTGTCCTATGGTAGCATCTAAAATTCCTCATACAAAAGAAGTCTTAACTTCCGATTGCGGAATCCTTGTTGATATTGGAAATGTAGATCAGTTTGCAGAATCTACCTTAAAATTAATTTCAGACGAAAATCTGAGACATGAAATGGGAATTAATGCTTTTACTAAAATGAGAGCTTCTTCCTGGGAAAATGCTGCACTGACTCATATGAATACTTATAAAAGATTAATTGAAAATCCATCAGAAATTAAATATTCGTATCCGGAAATTCAGTTGCGACACATCAAAAAACTAACAACCGAACTTGGAATTATTCAATTCAGTAAAATTTCAATTCCAGATCTGGAATCCGGTTATACTTTAGATGATAATGCCCGTGCCTTAATTGCCTTTTGCATGCATTATAAATTAACCGGCGACAAAGACGATCTTCCGTATATTTTAATTTATCTCGATTTTATTGAAAGATGTCAAAAACCAAAAGGCGATTTCATCAATTATGTCGATCAGGAATATCGTGAACATATTGAACAAAATGCCGAAGTTAATTTAGAAGATTCTAATGCAAGAGCAATCTGGGCTTTGGGAACCGTAGTTTCAAACATGGATATTCTACCGGAAAACATTTCAAAAAAAGCAGAAAAATGTTTATTGGGCGCCTTAAAATGGGCCGAAACAATACAATCGCCGCGTTCAATTGGTTTTGCTACAAAAGGTTTGTATTTGTACCATAATGCAATTCCAAATTTGTATGTTGCCGCAATTATCAATAAACTGAATACTAAGTTGCTGGCAAATTATGAAGATCATGCTTCCGAAAACTGGAAATGGTTCGAAAATTATCTAACATACGCGAACGGAATTTTACCGGAATCGATGTTGTATGCCTACTTAATTACAAACAAACCAATTTACAAAAAAGTAGCATTAGATTCTCTTGATTTCCTGTTATCGAAAATGTTTGTCAACAAAGACTTTAAAGTAATTTCAAATCAGGGTTGGTATCATAAAGGTGCGGTGCCAAGAGAATATGGCGAACAGCCAATTGATGTTTCGTACACCATTCAAACCTTAAATGCTTTTTACAATGCATTTGATATTCCGGAATATAAAAACAAAATGAAAACAGCATTTAACTGGTTCTTAGGAAAAAACCATTTAAATCAGATTATGTACAATCCTGTAAGCGGAGGCGGTTACGACGGACTTGAAAAAGAAAATGTAAATTTAAATCAGGGAGCAGAATCTACTGTTTGTTATTTAACAGCACGATTATTAATGGAAAACTTCAAACAGTCTGAAGTTAAAATTATCCCACTTATAAAAACCAGAACCGGTATTGCAATTAACTCTTAATTGAAGGAAAACTAACCAAAATTCGATTCAACCCGGGAAATCCCTTTCTTAATGAAAGGGATTTTTTGTTTTATGAAAATCGCGAACGTGACTTTATTCGAATTATTGTGAGTTGATGAAAATTATATAAGCTTGAAAAAAAGTTCTGTAAAACATTTTAACAAGTATAACGGTAACTTTCGTATATAATTAAAAAAGAAGATACAACTGTTAAAAAAATTGATTTTCAGCTTTTTAATAACTCATAAAATAAAATATTTTGATTCTCAGCTTAAAAAATACATTCGCACAAATTGGAGATGCAACCTTGTTTGCAAAGCGGTTTTTTAAGGAGGTTTTTATTCCTCCTTATGAGGCAAAAGAGTTTTTGAAACAATGTTATTATATCGGGTATAAATCACTTCCGTTAGTTTCTATCACGGGATTTATCATGGGATTGGTTCTGACTTTACAGTCGCGACCAACCTTGGTGAAATTTGGTGCAGAAAGCTGGCTTCCGGGAATGGTGGCACTTTCCTTAATAAGAGAAATTGCGCCGGTTATTACAGCACTGATCTGTGCCGGAAAAATTTCATCCGGAATTGGTGCAGAATTGGGTTCCATGAAAGTAACAGAACAAATAGACGCCATGGAAGTATCAGCAATAAATCCATACAATTATTTGGTTGTAACGCGCATTTTAGCCTGTACATTAATGGTTCCGCTTTTAGTGTTTTTTGCTGATGCTGTTGGAATTTTAGGCGGATTTGCAGGCATCAATATTCATGGAGATGTGAATTTCTATCGCTATTTAACCCAGATTATCCAATCGCTTGAATTTTCAGATTTAATTCCGGCCACGATCAAAACGTTTTTCTTTGGTTACTTTATTGGAATGATTGGATGTTACAAAGGTTTTAATGCAGCAAACGGAACTGAAAGTGTAGGGCGCGCAGCCAACTCGGCCGTAGTCACAGCTTCATTAAGCATATTTATTATTGATATGGTGGCCGTACAATTAACCGACTTAATTTATTAAGATGATTAAAGAAAAAGAAAATATCGAACCTAAAACCAAAGAAAAAAAGCAAGGCCCAATTATCGAAATTAAGGACCTACACAAAACTTTTGGTGGCGATAATGAGGTTTTAAAAGGCGTAAATCTTACGGTAAATAAAGGGGAAGATTTAGTGATTCTAGGACGCTCCGGTTCCGGTAAATCGGTTACCATAAAATGTATTGTCGGATTAATAAATCCGGACAAAGGCGAAATTAAAGTTTTTGATGAAAATGTTTTGAATTTATCCAAAGAAGAGCTGAATAAAATTAGAGTCAGAATTGGATTTTTATTTCAAAGTGCCGCTTTGTATGATTCCATGTCTGTGAGAGAAAATCTTGCTTTTACGCTTCGGGCGCATAAAAGAGATTTAAGCACTGATGAAATTGAAAATGAAGTTATGGAAGCCCTTGAAAATGTCGGATTAAGTGAAGCGATCGATAAAATGCCATCTGAATTATCGGGCGGAATGAGAAAGAGAATTGGCTTAGCAAGAACACTAATCTTAAAACCGGAAATCATTTTGTACGATGAACCCACAACAGGATTAGACACTATTACTTCACGAGAAATAAGCGAACTGATTCTGGACATTAAACACAAACAAAAAACTTCATCCATAATTATAACGCACGATATGGCCTGCGCCAAAATGACTGCCGACCGAATTATGGTTCTCAAAGACGGTGTAATTCATGCCGAAGGAACTTATGAAGAATTAGAAAAAGACGAAGACGAATGGGTGCGCTCATTTTTTGAAGGCGTTAAGCTTTAGGCAATAAGCTGTTAAGCTAAAAGTACTCATAATTTATAACTCATAATTTATAATTGCATTAGAAATCATGGAAAAGCAATCTGGATATACCTGGAAACTAGGAATGTTTGTAACAATTGGTTTGTTACTTTTTATAATGGCTATTTATTTTATTGGAAAACAAAAAAACCTTTTTGGTTCAACGTTTCATATTTCCTCACGATTTAAAACCGTCAGCGGTTTGGAAGTCGGGAACAATGTTCGTTTTTCAGGAATTAATATTGGTACAGTCGAAGAAATCAGATTAATAAACGATTCTTCGGTGGTGGTTTCTATGGTCATAAAAGATGATGTTCGTGAATTTATAAAAACAGATGCGCGTGCCAGCATTGGTTCAGACGGATTAATGGGAGACAAAGTCCTTACGATTACTCCGGGAATAAAATCTACTAAAATAATTGAAAACAACGGCGCAATCGCTTCTATCGACGGAATAGAAATGAACGACATTATGAAAAGCGTAAAGAAAAGCGTGGACAATGTTGGCGTAATATCTGAAGAACTAGCCATTTTTAGCCATAGCATGAATAACGGAAATGGTGCTTTGGCAAGATTAGTACGAGATGATAAAATGGCCAACAGCGTTTCGAATACACTATCAAATTTAGAAACCGGGACAAAAGGTTTTAGTGATAATATGGAAGCAGCAAAAAGCAATTTTCTGTTTAGAGGTTACTTTAAGAAAAAAGAGAAAGAAAAAGAGAAAAAGCAGGAAGAGAAAAAAGAAAAAAGAGAAGAGAAGCAAGAGAAAGCTGAAAAAGAGGCTAAAGAAGAAAAGGAGAAGCAAGACAAAGCTAAAGAAGAAAAACAGAAAGAAGAAGACGCTAAGAAAGCGCAAGCCGAAAAAACAAAATCATAAACTATATGCCATGAAATCTTCCTATAAAAATATAAGCCTAAAAATCCTTAAATGGACAGGAATAGTAATTGCAGGAATCCTGCTTTTACTTTTTTTGCTTCCTATGTTATTCCCCGGAAAAATTGCTTCAGAAGTAAAGAAAATTGCCAACGAGCGTTTAGATACCAAATTAGATTTTTCGAAATCTAAACTTTCCTTTTTTACACATTTTCCATCGTTGACGGTTTCTCTTGATGATTTATCGATGACAGGTTCAGCACCTTTTAGAAACGATACTTTACTAAAAGCAGAACAAGTTGCGTTTGGCATCAACTTAAAAAGATTGCTGTTTGATAATGAAGTTAAAATAAACAAATTGTACGTTTCCAAAGCGTTGATTAATGTGATGGTAAACGAAAAAGGACAAGCCAATTATAATATTTATGTCGCTCCTGAAGATCGAAAAGAAGAGAAAAATGATCCAAATGCGCCCGAAGAAGGAACTGCAATTCGTCTGGAACGAATAGATTTAAAAGACTGCCATGTAAAATATAACGATCGCTCAGCTAAAATTTTAATCGATGCAAACGGTTTTAATTATGTTGGAAAAGGAAATTTAAGCGAAGATATTTTTGATTTAAATACCGATGCCAAAATTGACAATCTGGATTTTTATTATGACCGAACCGGATATCTACGTAGAAAAGAAGTCAGTGCCAATTTAATTACCCGCATCAATACGCATGCGCTTTCTTTTATTCTTCAAAAAAATGAATTGCACATCAATAAACTGCCTTTAAAATTTACGGGATTATTTACCATTTTGCGAGACGGTTACAAAATCAATATAAAAGCAGCATCAGAAAATACGACTGTAAAAGATTTACTTTCTGTAATGCCTCCTGAATATTTAACCTGGCTGGAAAAAACCGAAATTGAAGGCCGAAGCGATTTAGTTTTAAGTTTTAAAGGAGATTATAATGTTGCCAAAAAACAGAAACCAAATCTGGCGTTCAATTTAAAAATTGGAAATGGCGCTGTAAATTATAAAAATGCCCCTGTTCCGTTAACGGATTTTCAAATGGATTTAAACGCCATTTTGCCTTCTTTAGATCAGGAACGATTAATGATAAATCTAAGAACATTAAAATTTAAAGTAGGCGAAAAAGATTATTTCAATGCTTATTTACGCAGCAAAGGTTTAAGCGAAATGAATCTGGAGGCAAGCGTAAAAGGCGCCTTAGATCTTGCGGTTGTAGACGCCGCATTAGGTTTAAACTCCATTGATTTAAAAGGAATATTAAAAACTAATATTCAGGCAAAAGGTCTTTTTAGCACCTCAAAAAAGTTATTCCCAAAAACTATTGGCGGGATTTCACTTAGAAACGGCTGGCTAAAAACAGACTCCTACCCTAACCCAATTACCAACATTACTTTTGTTGCCAATGTACTCAACAAAGCCGGAACTTATCAGGATTTGATTGTGGCTGTCGCTCCTGCCTCTTTTGTTTTTGAGGGAAACCCAATGTATGTAAACGCCACTTTATCTGACTTTAATGACTTGGCTTATAATGCAAAAATAAAAGGCGAACTCAATATTGGCAGTATTTACAAAGTGTTTTCACAAAAAGGTCTTGATGTAAACGGTTACGCAAAAGCCGATCTTTCGCTTAAAGGAAAACAAAGTTATGCCACAACCGGACAATACGATAAACTGGATAATCGCGGAACAATTCTGCTCAAAAATATTAAAGCAACTTCAGAATTATTTCCGAAAGCTTTTTTCATTAAACAAGGTAATTTCCGTTTTCAAAATGAAAAAATGTGGTTTGAGAAATTCAACGCTTCTTATGGAAAATCTGATTTTGATATTAATGGTTATCTTCTAAATACGATTAATTATTTTCTGGAATCACACGGAACACTGAGCGGAAACTTCAATATGAAATCAAAGCTCATTAATGTTGATGAATTTATGGCTTTGGAAAAAGGCGAAAATAAAGATCGTAATATCGAGGTTGAATATGCCAAAGAAGATCATCCAAAAATGAGCGGCGTGGTCATTGTTCCTAAAAATCTAAATGTCGCACTTACTGCAAATGCAGACAAAGTGGAATATAACGGTTTGGTTTTAAACAAACTTTCAGGAAAAGTGGGAATTGCAAAAAGTGGTTTTTATTTAGAAAATGCCACTTTCAATATTATCGATTGCATATTAGGAATTGATGCTTCCTACAAAGATGAATCTCCAACTGCAGCACATTTTGATGCCCATTTTAAAGCAAAAGATTTTAGTGTACAACGTGCTTACAAAGAAATTCCGATGTTTCATGATATGGTTACCGTTGCCGAAAAAGCACAGGGAATTATTTCTGTTGATTATAAAGTAAAAGGCGATTTAAATGGAAATATGGGCCCTATTTATGAATCTCTTGAAGGCGAAGGCACGATTAATCTTCGCGATGTAAAAGTCAAAGGTTTAAAATTATTTGACGGAATCAGTTCTCAAACAGGGCAAAAAGGTCTTGATGATCCTACTATGAAAGGAATCGAAATTAAATCCAATATCGATAATAATTTAATTCATATAGAACCTTTCACCTTTAGCGTTGCCAGTTTTAAACCAACTATAAAAGGAACAAGCAGTTTTGACGGACTTCTGGATTTAAGAATGCGTCTTGGTCTGCCGCCCTTCGGAATCATTGGTTTTCCAATCGTTATTACAGGAACACATGAAGCTCCAAAAATCAAAATATTCAGCAAAACGGGTCAAAAAATTGATGATGCTGTTTATGATGAAAAACACAATAAAGTAATTAAAGAAGAAAAGGTTAGTAATCCTAAAAAGTCAAACCCAAATGAAAACAAAAAATCAAAATAAAAGTAATGCTTTTGAAAAATTTGCAACCCATGTTTCTAAAGCCGCCGGTAGTACAACAGCTTTTATAGGCGCTTTTTTAATTGTAGTTGCCTGGGCAGTTTCCGGGCCTGTTTTCGATTATTCCGAGACCTGGCAATTAGTGATTAATACCGGAACAACCATAATCACCTTTCTGATGGTTTTCCTGATTCAGAAAGCTCAAAATAAAGATTCTCTTGCCATTCAGCTAAAGTTAAACGAATTAGTAGCATCAAATGAATATTCGAGCAACAGTCTTGTTGATATAGAAAATATGACCGAGGAAGAAATGGTCATTATTCAGAAATATTATCGAAGACTTAGTGAACTGGCCAAAAAAGATGAAACGATCAGAACCTCCCATTCGATTGCTGAAGCGCACGAACAACATGAACGAAAAGATAAAAACAGAAACAGTAAAAGAGCAATTCCAAAAACAACTGCAAAAACCACTTCAAAAGCAACATCAACCGTTCGAAAAACAGCAAAAAAATGAAACTAAGATCTACAGAAACTTTTTGGCCAATAAAAAATGCGTTGATTCAAAGTTATCCTTCAATTGGATCCAATTATGAAACTTCGATTTTAATTATTGGCGGCGGAATCACCGGAGCTTTAATTGCCTACAAATTAATTAGCGAAGGGAAAAAGATTATATTGGTCGATAGGCGCGATGTATGCAACGGAAGTACAGCCGGAAGTACCGCTTTATTACAATATGAAGTAGATATTCCGTTGCATGAATTAATCAAAATAAGAGGAAAAAAATGTGCTGTAGATAGTTATATGAATGGAAAAAAGGCAATTTTTGACTTGCGAAAAATCTGTGATGAAATTAAAAGCGACTGCGGATTTGAATTCAAAAAAAGTATTTATTTCAGCACCGTAATAAAAGATCTTCCGTATCTGAAAAATGAATTCAAAAGCCGAAAAGAAAATGGTTTTGATGTCAATTGGTTAACCAAATACGATTTAAAAAAGTTAGGGCTAAATGCGCTTGCCGCCATAGAATCTAAAACGGCTGCCGTTATGGATCCGTATCGATTTGCACAGGATTTATTGGCTTATTGCCAGAAAAAAGGAATGAAGATATTTGACCAAACCAATATTACTTCAATAAAATATACAGGAGATAAAGCCATTGCGTATACCGAAAACAAATTTACCATTACGGCAGATCACGTTATACATTGTTCCGGTTATGAAAGCACAGAAACGCTTTCTGAAAAAGTAGTTGATCTAAAAAGTACTTATGCTATAACATCTGAAAGTTTTGAAGATTTGCCTGCTGGATTTAAAAATGCCATATTTTGGGATACTTCAGATCCTTATTTTTATTTTAGAACTACAGATGATAACCGAATTATAATGGGCGGCGGAGACGAAGAATTTAAAGATGCTAAAAGACGTGATAAATTAATCCCTAAAAAGGAACTCTATCTTTTAAAACACTTTAAAAAACGTTTCCCCGATCTCAATTTTAAACTGGATTATTCCTGGGCAGGAACTTTTGGAGAAACTAAAGACGGATTACCTTATTTTGGAAAACCTAATCCCAATAAAAACGAACATTATGTTCTGGGCTTTGGAGGAAACGGAATCACTTTTAGCGCCATAGGAATGAATTCTATCCTGGATTCTATTAATAATAAGGAAAATCTGGATTTAGAGTACTACCGCTTTGGGCGGTGAAAAAAAAGGCGGGGGCCTTTTTTTTAGGTTCTGAGGTTCTGAGGGGCTAAGGTTCTAAGGCTTTTTAAAACTTTACCATAAAAGGTTTAGTATCTCAAAACCTCAGCATCACAAGACCTTAGTCCCTTAGAACCTCAGCATCTCAGAACCTCAGCTCAGAACCTTAGCCCCTCAGCAGAGCTCAGAACCTCAAACGGATTCAAATTAAACTTATATTCTTTTGGGCTGCAGTTGAATTTTTCTTTGAATATTTTAGAGAAATAACTTCTGCTGGTGAAACCGATGCAGTAGACGATTTCGGAGATATTTAAATCTGAGGTTCGCATTAAAATTTCGGCTTTTAAAACGCGCATGTGTGTTATATAATCATTTACAGTTCTGTTATGAATCATTTTAAAACCTTCCTGAAGTTTATTGGGAGATAACCCCGATTTTTTACTTAGAGATTTTATGGTGAAAGCTTCTTCGGGATTTGCTTTTATGGCTTCCGAAAGTTCTTTTATTTCTTCCATTTCTTTTAAAGTCAGGCAATTTGGTTCTCTTGAGAAAGCATTTAAATCATCAGAATGTTGCTGAATTTCCATTGCAAGAATAATTCTTAAAATCCCTTCTTTCAGTAAATTTCTAACAACACCGGTTTGCGTAATTGAGTTTAATTGTTCAATTTTTTCTCCGATTTTCAAATTATAAGAACCCGCGTAAAAGAATTCTTCGCTCATAGTTTCCTGAAAAAAAGTTGCTCTCACCATATGGCTTAGAGAATTACTATGACTTAGTTCTGAATCATTGCCTACAATAATTAAAGTAAACTTGGTCTTTTTATCCTTTTCAAAAAACAAAACATTTTCCCGATTTGATTTTGAAGTTAAGATAGCTGTCTGAAACGTTTTTAATTTTCGTTCTTCACCATTAATTCCAAAACTATGCGATAAATTACCTTTTGAACAATAAGCAAAATAAATAGGTGACGAAGCGATATTTACAATATCCATTCTTAAATCTTCCGAAAAAGTCATATCAAACTGAACGTATGAAATACCGTCATTAAAAGAAGCGCCAATAATAGATCCTTTTGCAAAATTAGTATTCACTTCTAGCGAATATTCATCAGAATCAAAGTTTACGTTTCCGCCAAAATTAATGCTTAATTCCTCAAAAATATTTTGATTTTTTTCTGTGTGTATACGAACTATTTTCATGATGTTTCAGTTTAAATTTTACGCCTTTACTTAAAATTTTAATCAGCAAAGAATATTGCTTCAAAAAACCAGACTTCAAAGTTCGCTCACGAATGAATCAAAAATGTTATATAATTTTTAGCATTTGTTTTATAATTACTTATAAATGATTATTTTAACTCAAATAAAAAATTTCTTAATTCAAAAAATGAAAAGCTTCTCTTTCTCCCCCATAAGTGCTCCCGATTCTAATTTGTTGATTTTAGGCACAATGCCGGGAACTAAATCATTAGAACTCAATCAATATTACGGGCACAATCAAAATAATTTCTGGAAATTTTTATTTACCATTTTCAACGAAGATTTTTCAAACGATTACGAAACCAGAAAAGCACTTTTACTCAAAAACAAAGTTGCCTTATGGGACGTTCTTCAATATTGCGACCGTGTTGGAAGTTTAGACAGTGCCATTAAAAATGAAATTGCCAATAATTTTGAAACCTTTCTAAAAAACCATCCCGATATAAAAACCATTTTATTCAACGGTCAAAAAGCGGCAGCCTTTTTTAAGAAGTATGTTTCGGTAGATCAAAAATACAACCTCATCACATTGCCATCAACAAGTCCGGCGAATGCGGGTAAAACTTTTCAGTCCAAATTGGATGAATGGAAAGTTATTGGTTCCTTATAATTTCTATAAAATTTTAAAAGATTGAAATCATATAACATTTCCAAATTATCATGTAACACAAACCTTCTGTTCCTGGCTTAATTTTACTTCAAGAAATTAAAGCCCGAATAAAAGTGATAGATGTAGAATGTAAGGCTTTTTTTAAATAAATATAATTAAGCAAACCTCAACAGGTTTATCTTATAAAAGCAACATTGGTTATGTTAGTTTATTTTTGAGAAAAAAAGCTATCCTGTTAATACTAGGGTAGCTTTCTTTTTTTATCTTTAATCAAATGAATCATAAGTAATTCAAAGATCCTCAACATGAAAATTCAAACTTATTACAATCACGTAAGGTTTTACACACCACATCATTTTGTTTTTTATCCTGTTTTAACTTTGTTTTTGATTTGTAGTATATACTTTGCTTTTACTACAAATGAACCCTTAATATGGTCTTTTATAAGTGTTGGCTTTGTCTTTTTATTTTGTCTTGCTTATATGTTGCGTCAGCATTATGCCTTAACATTGCAAAACCGAATTGTACGCTTAGAACTTCGTTACCGATATTTTACCCTTACCGGAAAAAGGCTCGAAGAATTTGAATACAAATTATCCGACGATCAGATATTTGCATTACGCTTTGCACCCGATAATGAATTATTACCACTCATTGAAGATGCCTTAAAAAACAATCTTAGAGGAGATTCCATCAAAAAAGCAATCGTGCACTGGAAAGCCGATTATAATAGGGTTTAAAAATTTAAGTTTCAAGTTTCAGGTTTCAAATTCCAAGTTCAAAAATTCCAAATTCCAATTGACATTGACATTGTTATTGACATTGTTATTGATATTGTTATTGATATTGTTCAAACTAGACTTGCCACCATTAAAAAAGGCTCAACAAATTTGTTAAGCCTTAATTATAAAAAGAATAAATACAAAATTATCTATTGATAAGCTTTTCGAGTCTTTGCATCATTTCCTCTTTCTCTTTCAGCATACGCTCGTATAAAGCTATTTTTTCTTCGTGTAATTGGATAACCTTTTCAATTGGATTATAATTAATTGTTCCATAATTAAATGAATTACTAAAAGCATGTTCTCCAAAAGTATTTGCAATAACATTTACTGCTTGTTCCTCATCAAAGTTCTGAAAAGCTTCAACAGGAATTTTTAAAACAGCTGAGATTTGTTTAAGCAAATGCTCCTCAATTACATCTTTCTTCTCCAGTATAGAAATTTTCTTTTGGTTCCAGTCTTCTCCCAGATCATAAGCTAATCCTTCCTGCTTTATGTTAAGCATTTCCCTAAAACGCTTAACGTTTCTTCCCTGATGTATTTTGTGTTCCATAATGAGTATTCATTTTCCTGAAGGGTTAAAAAAATCTGAATTTCAAAGATAAAAAAATATCCGTCAAATCGTATTTCTGTCAGATATTATATCCATATTTCATATTGATTTTACTTTCTTAAAGAATAAAACTTCAACCGTTTTTATACTTAACGAAGCCGAATGATTCATTTGTTTTTTCTAAAATATTAAGTTTTAACATTCTTTTAAAATATTTATTTGATAAATCATAATTCACAACAATAGTTCGAAAATCCAACAAAAACTTGTATCAAACTCATTATCAATTGAATTGTTAAAATAATAAAACCAAAAAAACAAAACGGAAGATTTTTTTTGTTAACTTTAAGTGTTAAAAATTTATCAAAAACTTTAAAAATAAATCTGATGAAAAAATTATTTTGTTTTATGATAGTTTCCCTCTTTTGGTTTTCGGCTAAAGCTCAGGACGTAGCTCAAATTCCAACAGACACTTTACCCGCCTTGCAAAATAAAGCAGAAGAATATCAGGACTACGATGCTGAAGATCTGCCATGGCACAATAGACGATTTAAGGTTTCTGTAGGTGGTTTTTTTCCTGTAAACAATACTGTAGTTAAAGTTGAAGGCAACAATGGAAATATAGGAACCGAAATTGATCTTGAAAATGATTTAGGATTTACTAAATCAAGTGCTTCTTTTTTAGGAACGTTTGACTGGCGTATATCCAAAAGATCCCGATTAGGTTTTGAGTATTTTGTACTAGATAGAACTGCTACCAAAACGCTGCAAAGAGATATTAATTTCGGAGATCATACTTATCCATTAGACGGAAGAATTCGAGGTACATTTAATGTTCAGATCATGAGAGTTGCTTATGGTTATGCTATTCTTTCTAAACCTAAATATCAAGCCGGTTTATTAATTGGAGCGCATGTTCTTTTTGCAGATTTAGGCTTAAAATTAGAAGGAAATACACAAAGTGTAGAATATCATGATAATTTTGACTTTACTGCTCCGCTACCGGATATTGGAATTTGGGGCGAATTTGTTCTTGGAAAACGCTGGGGTTTATATGCCAACGTAAATTATCTTGCCGTAAAAATTGACGACACCGATGGCCGAATTATAAGCTACAATTTGTCGGTTTTATATAATGTTGCTCAAAACTTTAGTCTTACGGCAGGTTATACTGGTCTGAACTTTAAAGTAGATACCGTGCAGGAACGATTAAACGGCTTCCTGAAATGGGGATACAACGGACCAACGCTAACGGCAGTTTATACGTTTGGAAAACATGTTAAGGTTACTAAATAAGGTACTGAGGTTCTGAGATGCTAAGGATCTAAGGTTTTTACCGCGCGGAAACTTGTTTTTTCTTAATCTCACAAAGACGCAGAGTCGCAAAGTTTTATATTCTTTGCGACTCTGCGTCTTTGTGAGCAATTTAAAAGTGATTTCACAAAGCATTATCTACATAAAGCTTTGAGAACTTTCCATTTTAATTTTACCGCAATGTTTTTTTTATCGCAAAGTGCGCAAAGGTATTTTTATTAAGAATTTAAACAGAGTCTAAAAAATAAGTTCGCAAAGGTTTAAAGTTGTAGAGAGACAAAGGTTTTACAATCAACCTCTTTTGAATTGCGTCCAGCTTTAGCTGGATGAATAAATTACAGCCTAAGTGAAGGGCTTTAGCCAAACAAAACGGTATTTTGGCTAAAGCCTTTTTACTTGCCTTATTTTTCAACCTCCAGCTAAAGCTGAAGGCAATTCAAAAACTTACTTAACTCAACTCAAAATTTTACCGCAAAGTGCGCAAAGGTATTTTTATTAAGAATTTAAACAAGGTCTAAAAAATAAGTTCGCAAAGCTTTGTCTACATACAGCTTTGCGAACTTTCCATTTTAATGGCTCTTAAAAAAACTCAGCGTACTTTGCGAAAACCTTAGCATGCTTTGCGGTAAAACCTTTTAGCAGAAATAAAAACAAACCCGATAACTTCTCAGCCATCGGGTTTATTACCAAACTTAAACTTACTTAACTCAAAATACAACTTATAATCTTACATTCTTAGAATCTCAGTCCCTTAGAACCTCAGAACCTAAAAAAAAACTCACTTCTCGAGTGGAGTAAATTTTACCGCTGTTCCTCCTCCAGCTCCCAATTTAATATTTAGTACACTTTTATTATTTACTTTTTGTTTTGAAATCGCAACCGGATAAGGATTTGTTTTATAATTTGCTCCTTCTCCATCGGCATAAATTGTTGCTTCAAATTCTTTTCCTGCATCAAGAAAAGACAAGTCAACTTTTAAATCTCTGGCTTTACTATTTGTAATAGAACCCAAATACCAGTTTTTCTCCTCCCAGTCTTTACGGGCGATTGTAGTATATTCTCCAATTTTTGAATCTAAAACCTTAGTATCAGACCAAGTGCAAGGCACCTCTTTTATGAATTGAAATTCAGGTTTGCCAACATAATTCTCCGGTAAATCTGAAGCCATTTGCAACGGACTAAAAATGATAACATACAATGCCAATTGATTTGCCAAAGTTGTCTGCACTTTAGCTCCGGAAGGTGTTTTATAATCAAAATTAAAATTTCCCGGTGTGTAATCAAAAGGTCCGGAAAGCATTCTGGTAAATGGCAAAGTAGTTAAATGTTCCGGAGTATTTCCTCCGTCAACCGACCACGCGTTGTATTCCTGTCCTCTTCCGCCTTCCTGAGACATAAAATTAGGATAGGTACGTTGTATTCCAGTTCCTTTCATTGGTTCGTGATTGTCTATCATAATATGATATTTGGCAGCTGTTTCAATTACTTTTCTGTAATGACGTGCTCCGTATTGACTATCGTGCCATTCTTTTTTATCCAGATATTTGTTTACATAACCTGTTTTAACGGAGTTTACCCCCATTTTTTGATACAATTTAAAAGCGTCTTCTAACTGGCTTTCATAGTTTTTGGTCGCTCCAGCCGTTTCATGATGTCCAATTAAACGAACATTTTTTATCGCGGCATACTTTGTGATTTCTTCCAAATTAAAATCTGGATAAGCTTTTGTAAAACTAAAAGCAGAACCATCTGCTGTCCAATCGCCATCCCAACCTTCATTCCAGCCTTCTACGAGAACGCCGTCAAAATTATTTTTCGCTGCAAAATCAATATATTCTTTTGTATTCTTGGTTGTCGCGCCATGTTTTGGACCTTGTCCCCAGGTAAATTTTTCTAAATGCATTCCCCACCAGATTCCAATATATTTTGAAGGCGTAATCCAGGAAAGATCTTCAATTTTTGAAGGATCATTCAAGTTCAACATCATAGTTGATGTGGCAACTTCTCCCGGTGTTTTCCCAACTACGATGGTTCTCCACGGCGTTTGAAATGGGGTTTCTGCATACACTTTTACGCCATCTGCCCATGGCACTAATTCGCTTTTGTATTGTTTGTTATTTGTTTTTAAAAGCGTCATCGAAGCAAAATCGGTTAAATTGGCTTCGTGAATCGCAACATACAATTTCTCTTTGGTCTCAAAAGTGGCCGGAGTGTTTATGGTATCTGTTTTGCTAACAGCAGTTTTGCGATACGTACTTTCGTAATAACTGTTTTCACGATGCACCGGAATCCACCAAACATCATTTTCTGATTTGAATGTAAATTGCGTAATTTCATTTGAAATTTTCACTTTACCTAAATGTGGTTGTTTTGGAAAAGAATATCTAAAACCAACTCCGTCATCAAAAACCCTAAAAATAATATCAACCAGACGTTCTTCTCCTTTTGATTCTTTTAAATGAACAATCAATTCATTGTGATGATCACGAACCTTTTTGAATTCACCCCAAGGTTGTTCCCAGGTTTCATCGGTTGTTTTTTCTTCGGTTGAAACTACTTCAAAACCATCTGTCATTTTCTGGATTTCCTGAAATTCAAATCCCATTAATGAAGGTTCAATTACCGATTTTCCATTTGAGGTAAAACTGTATTGCGGCTGACCTGAAGCGGTTAATTCAAAAACTAATTCGGTGTTTTTTCCAGGAGAACTGATTTTATACGTTTTTTTAGTACTACAAGCGCAAAGCAATATTGAGGCCAGCGCCATCAGGCAGTATCTATATTTTATGTTTTTCATTATTTAATTGTATTAATTACAACTCTTATTTTATTTCGCTTAATAACTGTTTTGCTTTTGCGGGCTGCATAGCAACAAAATAATTAAAGGCCTGATCTAATTTTTTCTGAGCGGCAGCATCAGATTTCTTTTCTACTCTTAGGTTATATAGTTTGCTGATATCTGCAAAAAATGATTCTGTGTTTTTTACACCTGCAAAAGTTTTTACTTTTTCGATGTATGTGTAACCAAATTCTACTGTTGGTTCGAACATTGTTCCTTCTCCAAAGTCATTCCAGGTAATCAATTGGAGGTAACTAAGGTTTGCATTTTTAGCCAGAGAAAGTGTTTCGTCCAGTGTGGCTCCGCTATTGTGTTCAATAGTCCAGCCAATCGCTGCACCGCCACCGCCTTCGGCATAAAAATCTTTAAAACCGGGATAAGCACTTCCCATTGTAACTGAAAGTTTTGGTTTTGTATTGGTGTAGAAATTTGTCAAATAACTATTGTCTTTATACACCCACGCATACTCGCCGGAAGCATTTTCTCCAGCTTTTGCAGAATGATCCCAAAGCGTTAAGAAAGTGGGTTTTGCAGTTAAAGTATTAAAGACATTCGTCCATTCTGCAGGAGTCTGCAAAACAATTGGCCCGAAATTCATTAAAAGCGGTTTGCTATTAATTTTAATATAATTAGCATCAGTAAAATAATTATTTTGCACATAAGCTAAATCTGTTTTTGCTGCACTGGTAACCGAAATTGCTTTTCCTGCATTTACAACATTTGTCAGAAATCGGTCTTCGTAAACAATCGCATATTCTAAACCTACTTTGTCAAGCATTTCGATCAGCTGATCTGTATTTTCTTTGACCATTCTATAATCGTTTACATCGTAAGTGCCGTACCAATCGATTAGAACTCCATCAATTCCGGAATATTTCATCAATAATAAATGGTTTTCGATCACATTTTTATCGCCTGAATGATACGGTCCAATCAGCGGATAATAATACGATGCAATTTCTCTGCGGCCGTTTGCGCCTACAGTGTTCGGGTTTTTATTTGCCATTGTCCAGTGGTATCCCCATTTTTTATCGGCACTGCTTACATTGGTTTCAAACCATGGCATGTAATGAACGTAAATTTTAGTGCTGTTTGTTTTCTCGATCGCAACCGGAACAGAAATTTCCGGCTCAACAGGTTTATCCGAACCCTTGTCGTCGCTGCTGCAGCCAGCAACCATCGCAATGTTCATCAAACCAAAAACCAACGATGTGATATATCTTTTCATATTGATGTATTTTTTTCTCACTGATTAAAAGGATTTGTTTCACGCAGATTTAAAAAAGATTTAAGCAGATTGCAAAAGATTAATTACTATCTGATTTAAAATAAATCTGCTATAATCTGCGAAATCTGCGTGAAAAAATCTTTGACAATCTTTTAAAATAGGTCAGCCTTCCACGACTAACCAACATGGAAGACTGACATTCTAATAACCTAATTTGGATACCCAGGATTTTGTTTCAAATTTTTATTTGTTGTTAAAACGCTACTCGGAATTGGGAAAATAGCTCTGTATTTTTCTGTTGCTCCTTTTGACCACCATGGCAGGAAGAATGTTCCGAAACGAATGTTGTCTGTTCTTCTTCTACCTTCAAAAATGAATTCTTTCATCAATTCCTGATCGATAAATGGTAAGTCAATCGTTGTTGGCATTTCTTCGCCTGCACGTGCTGTTACTTGTTGTACAAATGGTTTTGCTAAATCTGGCGAACCTAAACGAACGTAACATTCTGCCTGCATCATCAAGATTTCTGAAAAACGGATTAAAACAAAATCGTGGTCACGCTCCCATTGTTCTCCAGCTTTCATTTCGTATTTAGCCAAACGAACACCTTCGTTCTCTTTTGCATCTTCTAAACTTGTCAGGTTCTCTGTATAGGTTAACGGTTCTCCGTTATCCATAATAATTACAGATCCTGTTGCCAGATTGATCTGATCGCCTTCCAGCATTGTTTTCTTTCTTTTGTCTGTGTCTGCAAAAGCGGAGTATACTCCAGGCTGTGCGCACATTCCGTTGGCACTCCAAGGGTAGTTGTTTGGAATTGCAGAAATAGCTAATTTCTGGCTATAATGACAAGACATTGAACTCATATAATTTCCAACTGTTCCTGCTTTTGAATCGTAAGGAATAGCAAAAATAATTTCTGGAGAAGTCTGGTTCTCAGTAATAAAATTGGCAAAATAATCTGGTGTTAAACTGTATCCGGATATTTTCTGGCACATGTTTATACAATCCTGCCAGCGTGGCTGTCCGATAAATGCTTCTGAATTTAAATACAATCTTGCCAAAACCGCATAGGCTACGTTTTTGGTGAATTTAGAATACACCACATTTGGATTCAAATACGGAATTGCGTCTGTTAGTTCTTTTTCAACAAAATCGTACACTTGTTTTCTTGTTGAATTGGTCGGAAGGTCAGTATCTTCAAAATTGGTTACAACTGGCACATTTCCGAATAAATCTAAAAGATTGTAATAGTAATAAGCTCTAACTGCTTTTAACTCGGCAAAAATGGGGGTTTTTGCCTGATCAGATAAAGTCGATTTATTAATCTGATAGATAATTGCATTGATCTTTGCAATTCCTGTATAATTGTAACGCCACGCCGAAAGAATCATTCTATTGTCTGATTTCCATGTATGTTTCTGAGCATCCTGATATTGTCCGCCATCGTACCAGTTTGTTCCTCTTGTTGGAATCGTGGCTTCATCTGAAACTGTTTCATTCAAAAAGAAAACATATTCGCAAGTTGGATAATTATTTGAAATCGGATCGGCAAATCCTCTTAACGAAGAATAAGCTCCACCAACAAGCGCATCAATTTCTTTGGTTGTGTTTCCAAAATTTCCGTCTTCTACCTGATCATACAACTGTTCATCCAAATCAGTACATGATACCGTAAAAAGCATACTTAAAAGTATTGGTGCTATTATTTTGATTTTCATTTTTAGTATTTTATGGTTATCAATTCGCTTAATTATTCAGCGTAAAATTTAGTCCAACAGAAATTGTAGTTGGTCGGGGATAATTATTGTATCGGTCAATTCCGGGAGCGGCTAATCCAGTTTCATCCATTTTTCCGGTTTGGTTTATTCCGTCCTGAGCATTTAAGCCAATCTCCGGATCTACACCTTTGTAACCTGTAATTACAAATAAATTTTCTCCCATTACGTACATTCTCACTTTAGATTTTTTGTATTTTAATGGTAATGTATAACCAATTGATAAAGTCTGAAGTCTAAAGAATGAAGCGTCTTCGATCCAGTAATCTGAATATTTTGGAGACGAAGTAATACCGCTGCTTAAGAAAGAATCCGGTACATTAAAAGCCGGTAATCTGTTTGGATCGTTTAACATCATATTGGTTGCATTTAATGCTTTCTGCCCGAACATTCCGTATCCTGAAACGCCAAGATCAAAATTTCCATAAGTAAAATTCATTCCGATACCCAAAGTCAAATCTGGCTGAACATTTCCTAAGTCTGTTTTATCGGCATCAACCAATGCACTCTCCTCTACTACAGCTCCTGCTGCGTTGTAGTATTGTATTTTTCCATCGGCATCTAAACCTGCGTTTTTGAATCCCCAGAAAGTTCCAACCGGATATCCTTCAGCAATAACCTGAGAATATTGTCCGGACATACCTGCCAAACCATGAAGCGATCCGCTGTAGATAACATCCGTTTTATAAGTTGGATTAGACAGTTTTTCGATTTTCTGAACGTTATGTCCAAGCGTTAAATTGGCATTCCAGTTGAATTTATCTCCTTTAATGATATCTGCATTCAAAGTCAACTCCACTCCTTTATTAGACATTTCTCCAACGTTGGCCAACATTGTTCCCACTAAATAAGGTGGCTGAGGCACTTCATACGTGTATAACAAATCTTTTGTTGTTTTAGAATACCATTCAAAAGATCCTGTAATTCTGTTGAAAAGACCAAAGTCAAAACCAATGTTAATTTGCTGTGTAGATTCCCATTTCAAATCAGGATTTGGGTTTTGTTTTGGAGAATATGCCAAACTCCAGGTTTTAGTAACCGGATCGTAGTAACTGTCATTTCCAACTCCTAAGATAGAAAGCGATTTGTACTCCCCAATTCCGTCCTGATTTCCAGTAACTCCGTAACCAACTCTTACTTTTAAATTATCTAACCAACCTTTAGAAGATTGCATAAATTCTTCATTAGAAACTCTCCACGCCGCAGAAGCAGATGGGAAAGTTCCCCATTTATTGTTTTCTCCAAAACGGCTAGATCCATCACGTCTTACTGTTGCTGTCAATAAATATTTACCATCGTAACCGTAATTAGCACGAGCATAAAAAGAAACTAAATTTGATTTTCCTTTGTATGAATACACATCGCTTAAACGATAATTGTATCCTGCGCCTAAATTATTATAGCTAAAAGCATCTGTTACAAAACCACCTCTCTGTGCTCCAAAACCTTCATAGATATTTTCAAGATAAGAGTATCCAGCCAAAGCTCCAATGTTATGTTTGTCTATAACTTTGATGTAATTTACATAAAGCTCGCCTTGCGCATTGGTATATTCGCCATAGGTTCTTTGTGCAAAACCACCTTCAGTCTGCCCTTCCATAACGGCATAAGATGGTTTGTAAGTTCCCCCTTTTACAGCGTTGTGTTCTAATGAAATATTTGCTGTTGCAGTAAAGTCATTCAGGAATTTTACATCTGTTTTAAAATAACCCAAAAGTCTGTGTCTTTCATTATCAAAAGTTCTGTTGGTTAAAATCTCAACCGGGTTTTGATAAATATTTCCTACTACTTCACTGAATTCTCCAGCTGGTGTGTAAACCGGAATGGTTGGATTTAAATTGTACGCTCTTTCAAAAATTCTGTAATCAATTGGGTGCCATTTGTCAATGTTTGCAAATAAACCCATATCAAATTTTACCTCTTTATTGTCTCCAAGAAATTGGTAAGCACTTACATTTCCGCTTAATCTCTCTAAGCCGGATTTTTTAATAACCCCTTCATTATTTAAGTATGAAAGTGAAGTTCTAAAACCGCTGTCAGCTTTACCAGAATTAATGCTTAAAGTATGCGACTGAGAAATTGCTGTTTGCTCAATTGCTTTCTGCCAGTTTGTATTTGCACCGTAATCTACGGCATCTGTAATCTGATTTTGTCGTACATAACCTCTCCATTGATTTGCCGAAAGAAGATCTAAATTATCATTCACATATCCAAAACTAGATAAGCCGCTGTACACTACAGAAACTCCTTTTGTTCCCGATTTTGTTGTAATCATAATTACACCGTTTGCTCCACGAGAACCGTAAATTGCAGTTGCAGAAGCATCTTTAAGAACGTCAACCGATTTAATATCGGAAGGCTGAACCACATTGATATCTACTCCGGCAATTCCATCAACCACAATTAATGGGCTGTTGCTTGCTGTAAGCGAAGTTCCTCCACGAAGACGAATTGTAGAACCCGCCGCCGGATCTCCCGAAGGACGAATAATGTTTAATCCGGCTACTTTTCCTTGTAAAACCTGCTCTGTAGAAGATATTGTTCCTTTTACTAAATCATCTGCTCCAACTGTAGAAATGGCTCCAGTTAAATCGGCTTTTTTTACTTTTCCGTAACCTACAGAAACCACTTGTACTTCTGCCAGGGTGTAACCATCATTTTGCAAACGAACATCATAATTATTATTTCCTGTAATCTGAACTTTTTGTGTTGTTGATCCGATAAAAGAAACTTCGATTGCACTTCCTGCAGCTACCTGAAGGCTAAATTTACCATCAAAATCTGTTGTAGTTCCGTTTTTTGTTCCTACTTCAATGATTGAAGCTCCCGGCAATAACGCACCTGTATTGTCATAAACGGTTCCAGAGATTTGTTTTTTCGTCTGCGCGAATGTACCGGCAGAAAGAAAAAGCATAAAAATCATCAATACCGCTCCTTTAGCAGTCCACATTTGATGCAGGACGCTTTTTGTATTTTTACTATTCATTAGAATTGGTGTTTTAATTTAATAGTGATTATTTATCTAAAGTTTTAAGCGGAATCGTAGTATCCGAAATCGTTTTGTCTTTATTGTCCTTAACTAAAACATGGATTTCACTTAAACTCGGAACCCCATTTAGTTCTGAAACTAAATTCACAAAACCTTTAATTTCTGCAGTACCTCCAGTAAACTCACCAGAAATTGTTTTTGGCCCGGCTGTAATCGTGTAGATTAATTTGTTTACACCAGCTTCGTTATTTTTTCTCGACATTCCCAGAAAATCCTTTTGGCTAATCTGCATTGGAAAAAAACTAAAACTTGGCGGTGGCGGCGGAATAAATTCTCCTGCGTAAATAACCTGATCACCCGAATTTGCTGTCCAATTCTCTGCTACCATCAGAAAATTTATCTTTTCCATGATAAAATCATCCGGAGCATTGAAGTATTGTTTAGGAACAATATCCATTTTATAAAAACCATTACCTAAGTCTTTTAATTTTGTTTTTGCGGCAATGTCTGGTTTTGCAGCTTCATACATTTGCTGAATTGCCCAGTCATTTAAACCAGCGTGCATATGTACACTTGGAGTGCCTGCAAAGGCAGGATTAAGATTGGCATTAAATAAAATACTTAAAGGTTTATCAATTAAAGGTTTTGACGGATAAGGTCTAAATAATTCGCCTGAAGTATAAAAAGAGGAGAAATCGGTATAAGGCATATTTGCCACATCACTTTGTTTAGATCCGTTTTTGTTTTTTAAACGAAACCAGAATCCGGCACTTGCAGCGATCTCTTCGGGAGTTTTAGAAAAATAAACCGTCGGAGTTAAAGTGAAACTCCAGATTTTATTTCCTTCGTATTTTAGTTTTGCAAAGTCGGAAGAGTTTTCCCAGTTATTAGCATCTGGCTCAGATGGAGACCAGATCCAGATGTATAAATCTTCTGTTTCGGCAAATGTAGAGGCCGACATATCAAAATACCAGGTAACTTGTTCATCATATTTGTACACGACAGGAAATGATGACATTGGCCCCACAGCTCCCGCGGCTTCTTGCGCCTGAATAAAATTAGGAGCCATCAATAAGGCAAGTAAAATTGTATATATAAACTTTTTCATATTACTTTTTAATTAATAGCATTTAATTTAAACACATAAGACACGAAATCTACACCGCCTGAAGAATGCGTCAGCTGAAACTGCATTTCTTCGCTTTTTCCCGGAACCGAAATCAATCTAAGTTCATCTGTTTTTTGCGTTTTCTGTGCATCGCTGTACAAGTAGATTTTTGTTCCGACAAGATTGGTCTGCTGAAAATCTGAGCTCAATGCCCAATATCCCTTTGGAGCAAATAACGGAGGGACATCTCCTGTTACTTCGTAACTTGTTGGCCTTTCGTTTTCGTCTACGTTAAATTTGATTTTAAAATCTTCGTAGCTAAAATAGGTACTCAAGTTTTCTTCGTTTGGTTCGATCTTATTTGCTTTCGCAACTTCATCAACCATTTTCAGATTGGTTAATCCCCAATTGCCATTTACTTTTTCATAAAGGGTAATTGGTTCTACGTAGCTTCCGTCATCTGTGTTATCGCATCCAATGGCAAAAAAACACATCATAAAAGCTAGCCAATAAAGACTTTTACATTTCATAAATTTTTGGTTTTTGTTAGTTTGTTATCCTCTTCAAAAGGATAGAGCGAAACTAGAAGTTAAATAAATCTTAAAAAAAACATCTAAGAAAAATCAAGATAGAATACAAAAATTTAAGATGTCAAGTATTTAAAAATCAAGACATTAAGTAATACAGGCAATTAGAAAAATCAAGATGGTGTAAAGGTGAAAAACAGCTAATAAATAATGGTAAATATGACAATATGAAAATTAAACGGTATATTTTTTTCACTATGCATATATATAACTACTTTTTATTGTATAATTGCAAGTTATTAGACTACTTTTAACATTTATATCTTATTTTTGAAGGGATGAACGAACTTTCGAGGTTTTTAATACTTCATTTCTCAAGAGCTGAAACCGGTTCAATCATCAACTTTCAAGCTTACCTGAATTACAAAACGAATTAACTCAAACAAACCAAAAAAAGTTTTTTTTACCCTAAACCAAAATCAAACCATGCAAAGAATATTCATTCTCTGTTTTTTTATTGCAGGTTTTTCTCTTACTGCGAAAGAGACAAATCCCGTTTTAGAGGAATTAGATAAAGTGCTTCTAAAAAAAGACGTTTACATGAAACAGAAATATCGAAAAATCGAAGGCTTAAAAAGAGATGTATCTAAGTTTACTGTAAGCCAAAATAACGAGCAGCTTTATCATACCTATATGTCATTGTTTGAGGAGTATAAATCTTTCAAATACGATTCGGCTTATTATTATTTAGAAGAAGCCAAAATCAAAGCTGTAGTTCTCAAGGATCCAAAATATTTGGCTAAAAGCCGAATCAAGGAAGGTTTTGTTTTGCTTTCATCCGGATTATTTAAAGAAGCAATTGATACGCTGAATGTTATCAATGATCAAAAACTGGATCAGAAAAATAAATTTGAATACTATTCTATAAAAGCACGTGCCTACTATGATCTTGCCGATTATAATAAAGATCAACGTTTTAATATACATTATGTACAGCAGGGAAATCATTTTCTGAAAAAGGCTCTGGAATTAATTGGAACTAATTCTAATGAATACTGGGCGGCAGAAAGTTTAAAAAGACTTAAACAACAGGACTGGCGAGGTGCCGAATTTGCTTTTAGTTACTGGATTAACAATTATAAATTACCTGCCGATTATTATGGTATTGCTACCTCTAGTCTGGGTTATATTTATTCTGAAAGAGGTTACACCAAAAAAGCGATTCAGTATCTGGCGCTTGCCGCTATTGCCGATGTCAAAAATGCTACTAAAGAAACTGTTGCTCTTAGAAATTTAGCCAACGAACTCTTTAAAATGGGGTATTTGGATAAAGCCAATGAGTACATTAATATCGCCATGGATGATGCTACTTTTTATAATGCAAGACATAGAAAAATTGAGATTTCATCGATTTTGCCAATTATCGAAAAAGCACAGCTGAATAATGTAAAAGATAAAAATGATAAACTGGAAAAGATTATTATTCTGTTGACGATTCTTACGGTTATCATTTTTGTTTTTCTCGGGATCATTTTTAAACAGTTAAAAGAGAAAAATAAAGCGAGAAAAATTATGGCTGAATCGTATTTGAAATTGCAGGAAATGAATGTCAGTTTAAGCGAAGCCAATGCGATTAAAGAAGAATATATCACGTATTTTATTAAAGCAACCTCAGCTTTCATAAATAAAATAGATCATATTCAGAAGAGTACTTTACATAAAATTATTACCAAGAAAACAGATGAAGTAATTGCGAGTTTAAAACGTTACAATGTAAAGGAAGAACGAGAAAACCTTTTTCATCAGTTTGATGAAATCTTCCTGAAACTGTTCCCTACTTTTGTGACCGATTTTAATCATTTATTCCCCAATGATCATAAATGCATTGTAAAAAAAGGAGAACTTTTAAATACGGAATTAAGAATTTTTGCTTTGTATAGACTCGGTATTCAGGATAGTAGTCAAATGGCTGAATTTCTGGAACTTTCTGTAGCTACCATTTATACCTATAAAACAAGAATTAAAAGTAAATCTGATTTTAAAGATACTTTTGAGCAGAAGATAATGGAGATTAAAACGATCTAAGGTTCTGAGGTACTGAGAGTCTAAGGTACTAAGTTTTTTTTCGCCACGAATTCACGAATTTTCTTTTTTTATCAATTCGTGCAATTATTGCGCATAAATTTCACACATTACTTTAAATAAAAATTCGTGAATTGCTTCGCTTATTCGCTATCTCTAGGGAATGGCTGTTTTTTATGATGGAAATGAGCAATGAGACAAAAAGCTCCAGAGGAGCGTAATATTTATAGAAACAAATCCAACACCCAAAAAAAAGCTCCATCGGAGCGGCATATTTATACATTAAATTTATATGTCGCTCCGCTGGAGCTTTTTTACTTCAAACAAATATTTTTTTCTACAAATATTTCGTCCCTCTGGGACTATTTTTTTTCGCCACGAATTCACGAATTTTCTCTTTTTTTATCAATTAGTGCGCATAAATTTCACGCATTATTTTAAATAAAAATTCGTGAATTGCTTCGCCTATTCTTTATCGCTCGGGTCGTGGCTATTTTTTTTACATATAAAAACGGAATTCTACACTTCCTGCAAGGTTTTCAAAACCTTGTAGGTATCTTTTTATATTCAAAAATCCAACATAAGACCGACAAGGTTTTGAAAACCTTGCAGGACAAGTTTAACATCAAAAAACTATTCTTGAGTCTCCAGCTCCAAAATTGTACTCTGATAAATCTTACTTAAAGAAAACAATTGCTCTACAAAAATCATAACCGCCAATGGAACAAAGAAAAAGGTGGTCAAATTTTCTTCGTACAGGAAATAAGTGGTTACTATAAAAATACGGGCGTATTCCAGGTAATAAATCCATTTTCGCTGTTCTAATAAGGCTCCGCAATTTATGAGGGTAATTAATATAAAGGATAGCACAAAAACTTTATCAAACCCATTTAGTAAATCAAAATAATAAGTAAAAACAGTTAAAAACAAGGTACAAATTCCTAATTGGATATAAAGATAATTTCGGAATCTAAGTCGTTGATGCGGATTGCTTTTATCTTGTAGAAATCGCTTTTCTAATATCGGGCGAATATCCTGATCCATGTGTGCGGGGCTTCCGAAAATGGCCTTCCACTTTGCCTTAAATCCTTCTGAGCGTTTCCATAATTCGTAGATTTCGAAATAATAATGAAAGTGCTGCCAAAGGAAACTATAACTTTTTAAAGGATGAGTTAATCCGTATTTTGGTTTTTCTTCTTCTTCCTGAAAAGTTCCAAAAAGACGATCCCAAAAGGTAAACATATCTCCGTAATTTTTATCGAGATATTTTTCATCAGAAGCATGATGCACGCCATGTACAGAAGGGGTTACAAAAACATATTCGAGCCATTTTATTCTGCCAATAAGCTGCGTATGCGTAAAAAAGGAATAAGCACCATGTACAATTAGCATAGTAATTACCATTGTAGGATGAAAACCAATAAAAGGCAAAACGCACCAAAAGCCAGTTCTAATAACAGCTTGAAAAGTAGTAATTCTCGCTGCGGCTGTAAAATTAAATTCCTCACTATGGTGATGTACAATATGTGCAGCCCAGAAAAAATTTACTTCGTGCCCCAATCGATGGTACCAATACCAGACAAAATCTGTTGCCAATATAAGTGCGATCCAGACCAAAACATTTGCCGGAATATCAAAAAGTCTGTAATTATTGTAAATAAAATAATAGAGCTGATAAAAACTCGCTGCAATAAACAAATTGATTAATCGCTCGGCAATTCCGATACTTATATTTGAAACTGAACTTTCATAATTAAAAATTTCCGGTCTTTTTTTTCGTTGCGCCAACTTGTATTCTAAAAACAAAAAAAGGAAAAAAGCAGGCATTGCAAACGCAAGAAAATTAATATGTTCCATTTTTAAAGATTACTTTATATTGATTGATAGGAATAAAAAACCGTTGGGTGTAATTTAAAAAATACTCTTTTAACACATAGAAACATAGCTTTTTTTGTCTATAAAAAGGCGTTTCACTTACATTAACAAACATAGCTATGTGTTAGAAACTAGTTTCTTTTTAAAATCTTTTTAGCGATATGTAAAATAATCTATGTTTCTATGTGTTAAAAATAATTACACCCAACGGGTTAAAAAAGATAATTTCATCAATCCTAAAAAATGCCGACGCAAGTTTTAAGATTAATGAAAAAATCTTAATTGGGTTTTCTAATTTTTAATTCTGTTTAAATTTTGGAGCTTCCAAAGCCACTTCTTTTACCGATTGTGTATCAGCTACTTTTTGTAAAGCAATTATGTAGGCTGCAATTCTCGGGGTCACATTGTGTTTTTTAGCAATTCTGAAAACGGTATCAAAACCTTTTTCTAAAATATCTTCAAGCCTTGTATTAATCTGCTGGATTCTCCAGGATTCTAAAAGCGAATTCTGAAGCCACTCAAAATAAGAAACTGTCACGCCGCCTGCATTTGCTAAAATATCCGGAACTACCAAAACATTATTGTCATGTAATATGGTATCGGCATCAGATGAAACCGGACCATTTGCGCCTTCTACAATAATTTTGGCACGAATGTCTTTTGCGTTTTGTTGTGTAATAACATCTTCTTTTGCAGCCGGAATTAAAACATCAACATCCAAAAGCAATAATTCTTCATGTTTTATTGCAACCGAATTTGGATATCCTTTAATACTTTTATTATTCAGATTATAATACAAAATCAGCTCTGGAATATTAATTCCGTCAGGGTTATAAAAAGCTTCAGAAACATCACTTACTGCAACTATTTTTAATCCTTTTTCGAATAAAAACAAAGCCGAATGTAAACCAACATTTCCAAATCCCTGAATAGCTACAGTAGATCTTGCAGGTCTAAGTTTTAATTTTTGAAGTGCCAGTAATGTTATAATACTTACCCCTCTTCCGGTCGCTTCAACCCTTCCCAAAGAACCTCCGGAATGCAAATGCTTCCCTGTAACTACAGCATGAATTGGTTTACCGTGGAGGATAGAAAACTCATCCATTAACCAGCCCATTTCGTCCGGGCCAGTTCCCATGTCCGGAGCCGGAACATCTTTTTCAGGTCCAAAAATATCTGATAATCTTTTTGTGTAGGCTCTAGTTATTCTTTCTAATTCTGTTTTAGAAAGTGTTCTGGGATCGCAAATGATTCCACCTTTTGCTCCTCCAAAAGGAATTCCGGTCACGGCAGACTTCCAGGTCATCCAGGCGGCTAATGCTTTTACCTCATCGAGATTTACAGCTGTATCATAACGTATTCCACCTTTTGAAGGGCCTAATGCCGTATTATGAATTACGCGGTATCCTTCAAAGTTTTGCTGGTTTCCGTTATCCAGTGTAATAGAAAAATTAACTACAATTTGTTTTTCAGGACGTTGTAGTTTTTGCCTGATCGATTCTTCAAGATTAAGAATATCGGCTGCTATATTAAAACGATCAATCATTGATTGAAACGGATTTTGTTTTATAATTTCTGAACTCATCTTTTTTCTTTTTAATTTTTGGTTTAGTTGATTTGGTCTATCCTATTATTTTTTCGTTGAAATAAAATCTGCAATAACTGCACATACAACACGGTATTTTTATAAGACAGCAATGCATCATGATATTTGTATTTCTGTTTGATCTCATTTTATCAGTTTTTAATAGTTCTAAAAAAAAGCCTTTCATGGTGCATGAAAGGCTAAAAAAAAAAAATAACTAACAAGTACTTTCTCTATTAACGCCATTTCATCGCATAGTTCATCATGCAGCACATCGTCTCACTGCACATAAACGGGATGATATTTCGACTAAAGTTTTTCATTGTTAAGGCAAATTTATAAAATATATTTTACAAATTCTATCGAATTAGTAGAGTTTATTTTTAAAACTTTTCAAATCACAACAAAACAAGCTGTAAATTAAGCTGTTGAGCGCCGAATAAAAATTAATTAAATTGAGAAAAAACGATAAAAATGATCGCAATTAAGGCTAAAAAGAGACCTGCAAAATTTATTTTAGATAGTTTTTCTTTAAAAAAAAGTGTTCCAACAATACTTCCTAAGATAATTACCCCCATGTTCATTCCGGCAAAAACCGTTGATGGATTATCTGAAAATGCTTTATGTGCTTTTAGATAAAATAAGATATTTCCAAAATTAAAAATTCCCACGGCAGCTCCAAAAAGGACGTTTTTAAAATTTAATTTTTCACTTTTAATAATCATTCCGTACAAAACAATTGCTACGGCAATAAGCAACGAAATCCCGAAAACAACAAATAACGAAGTGGTATAAGGCAATGTGGTGTAAAGTGCAATTTGTTTGAAAAGAATATCAATAAAACCAAAACCTAATAATACAAGAGCCGGATAAATCCACTTGTTCTCACTGTTCTCTGTTTGCTTTCTTAAAATGAATAAAAGCGCCACAAAACCAATAATAAGTCCTATTACTTTAAATGAATTAAATTCTTCTTTAAAAATAAACCAGGCGGCCAATATCGGAATAAATAAGGATAAACGCTGTGCAGCATCTGTCTTTACAATTCCCATAGATTTTATTGAAGCGGCTAAAAACAGAAAAACAACCGGAAGCAAAATACCAACCGTGACATAAATATTCCACGGTGCATCTGCTGTAACTTCGTCTAAATTGAGACTAAAGGTAAAATAACAAAGAGCAATTGCTATTATATAATTGAAAGCAATAATCTGGGTTGGATTTGAATTATATTTTCGTGTTATTTTAAAAATCACCCCCACAATAACACTGCAAAAAACACTTAAAATAAGAAACAACATAGAATTAAATTTTGACCACAAAAATAGTGTTTAAACTCCTTTAGTTTTGTTTTTAGCCTCTTTTATTCCTGCCTTTTTTATTTCAAGCATTGTTACTTTTCCTTTTTTACTTCTAACAAATTCAATTGTTGTATTGTTATTATCTGAGCGAAAAAATTTGGTTTTAGATTCCGGCAACAATTCAATATCATAATCCTGATAATAGAGTTTATTATCCTTCTTTAAAATGGTAATATTTTCATATTCTCCAGCATAGTCATTGTACAGTTTAGAATCTGTTACTATTTGAATGTGGTGGTATGGAAGCTCCACTTCTTTATTAAAACATATTCCGGCAAGACCATAAGCGATATAATACGATTTTGACTGATTATTGGATAAAACTGTAATGAAAATATTTTCTTTAGTAAATTTATTAAATGACGTCATTGAGCCAAAAAAGCCTCCATCGTGCGCAATCAGTTGATGATTCTGATTGTAGAATGGATTAACTAAAACACCTAAACCAAAATTTTGATCGTTATAGGAGGTAAACATTTTTTTCTTTGCTTCTTCTGATATTAAAATCTGACTATTAAAAAGCGCTTTGTTCCACAAGTTTAAATCTTCAACAGTAGAATAAATGCCATCATGGCCAATATTAAAATGCCAGTTGATGTATGGATTTTTCACTAATTTATTCTTGTCAAAATAATACGCTTTGGCCATTTTATCCACAATACCATCATTTGTTGTAACGCCTGAATTGTACATTTTAGCTTTATCAAACAAATTTATTTTTACATAAGCTGAATAGGTTTGTCCGGAAACTTTCTCAATAATCTGACTTAGTAAGTAATACCCAATATTACTATAAGATGTGTTTTTACCCGGTTCAAACAATAGCTCTTTTTTCTTTATGTAATTATATACCGAATCTTTATCCAAATCTGTTTTAGTCAAATACAACTCATCAAAATCCATTTGAAAACCGGCATTATGTGTTAACATCATCTTTAAGGTTATTTTTTCTCCATTTGGAAAATCGCTGAAATATTTATTTAAGGAATCATCCAGCGAAAGTTTTCCTTTTTCTGCTAATTGCAAAATAGCCACAGCCGTAAATTGCTTAGAAACCGAAGCTAAACTGAATTTGGAATCTATTGTGTTTTTTACTTTCCATTCGTAGTCAGCCAAACCATATGCTTTTTTCAAGAGAACCGAATCATTTTTAGTAACCAGTACTGTACCACTAAAATCATTAATAGCAAACTGTGCATCCATGTATTGTTCTAATTTTCTGCTCAGTTCTTTTTGAGAATATCCAAAAGCAAAAATCAATAATACAATTAGAGTTATTTTTGATTTCATCTTAATTATTTTTACAATTACTAATTATTTTTTGGAGTGTTTTGTCTAGTACCAGAATTTCTTCTAATGATAACCCATTAAGTGCTATTTGTCTGTTTTTCTTAATAATTGGCTCAATAAGTTCAAGCATTTTTATACCTTTTTCAGTAATTTCAAGATTAAATTTTCTGCGATCTTCAGAGTGAATTGTTCTTGTTAGATATTCTTTTTTAACTATCAATTCAATCATTCTTGTTATTGAAGCATTGTCTTTAAAAACAAGATTGGCTAACTCATTTTGAGAAATATCTCGATTATCATTTAGTATAATTAACACCAGACATTGATCTACTGTAATATCTTTCACAATTTTAGAAATATTTTTCTGTGCCAGTTTTCTATATTCTTTAATAGCTTTTTCAATAGAATAAAGTGCCGTTCCTGTAGGATTCTCTAGTTTCATACTCTTTTATTTGATACAAACATAGTTGATATATCAATTAAATAAAAATAAATAATAATCCGTTTTCAAAATACCACAAAAAAACCCGACCGTTTATTTAAAAACGGTCGGGTTTAAATCTATATCGCAACTATTACAATTTACTGATATAACTTCCGTACATATCTTTAAACTGATGTCCGGTTGCAAATCGGTCTTTGCTTAATTTCTTGTATTCTACCAAAGCCCATAAAATAAATTCTTTCATAAAGTACAAATCCTTTTTATCTAAATGCGGCTGATATTTTTTAAGTAATTCTTCTAAAGGTGCAACTTCATCTAAAATACTTTTATAATCAGCATCCGAAGCATCGTCTAATAATTCGAAACCGCTTTCTGCAAAAAACCATTCTATTAAATCTGAGTAAGGCGTTTTTTCTCCCGGTTTTTCAAGTTTTTCAATCTTCGGAAAATGAGCCGGAAATAAAGTTCTTATGGCAGAACCTATTAAATATTGGGCAACTGCGGCAGCTCCCTCCTGCTCTCCTTCATAAACCAATTCTACTTTTCCGGTTATCGCAGGAATTATTCCAATAAAATCAGACAATCTTAAAACAGTTTTATCCGCTCCGGATTTTAAGGCTCTGCGTTCTGCTGTACTAATTAAATTTTCCAGCGCTGTAATACTCATTCTGGCACTTACACCGCTTTTATTGTCAATGTATTCACTTTCGCGGGCTTCAAAACTTATTTGCTCCAGAATATCTCTCGCTAAATCCGGCACATAAACAAGATTACTTTGATTATCATCCAGCTTTGCTTCCTGCTGTGTAATCGTTCTGGCAATTTCTACGCTTTCAGGATAATGGGTTAAAATTTGCGAACCAATTCTATCTTTCAAAGGCGTTACAATACTACCTCTATTGGTATAATCTTCCGGATTTGCTGTAAAAATGAATTGCATATCCAACGGCATTCTCAATTTAAAACCACGAATCTGAATATCGCCTTCCTGCAAAATATTAAACAATGCCACCTGAATTCTTGCTTGTAAATCTGGCAACTCATTGATTACAAAAATACAGCGATTAGCTCTCGGAATCATTCCGAAATGAATTACGCGATCATCTGCATAAGAAAGTTTTAAATTTGCGGCCTTTATAGGATCAACATCTCCTATTAAATCGGCAACGGTAACATCCGGAGTGGCTAATTTCTCAAAGAAACGATCGTTTCTGTGTAACCATGAAATTGGTGTTTCATCTCCTTTTTCGGCGATTAAATCCTTAGCAAAACGTGAAATCGGATTTAACGGATCATCATTAATTTCGGAATCAGAAACATAGGGAATATATTCATCTAAAAGTTCTACCATTTTACGGGCCAAACGTGTTTTCGCCTGTCCGCGTAGTCCTAGTAAATTAATATTATGACGCGAAAGAATCGCGCGCTCTAATTCTGGAATTACAGTATTCTCAAAACCATGAACACCTTCAAAAACTGGTTTTCCTGACTTAATTTTTTCTCTTAAATTATTTCGTAATTCGTCTTTAATACTGGTACTTTTATATCCTGCGGCTTTTAACTGACCTAATGTTTTTATAGTATTTATTTCCATGTTTTATATTTAAAAAATTGAAAGATTAAATGATTCAAAAATTCAATGTATTTTATTTTTTATCTTAAAACCTTTATTACTTTGTGTAGATGCACTGCAGTGCGTCTCTATATGAATTGCATTTATTATAATCAGGAGAAACCTTTGTCAATTTACTCTCTGAACGTTTACTTTGCGTAGACGCACTGCAGTGCGTCTCTACGATATACGTTGGGTTTATCAGAATATATTTAGACACAACGAAACCTCAGCTCCTCAGAACCTTAGCAACTTAGAACCTTTACCGAACACGTTTTTTTCTATTCGTTTCATAATCTTCAAAAATCATTTCACCCAAACCTTTTAAGCCGGTATAAAATGCTTTCCCCTGATTAGCTTCTGTAAAATGATTCACAAATCGCTGTAAATACGGATCGTTTGCGATCATAAAAGTGGTAATCGGAATATGTAATTTTCTGGCTTGCTGTGCCTGAGTATAACATTTATCTACAATATATTCATCAAGTCCGTTACTGTTCATATAATACGAACCATCACGTTCACGAACACAACTCGGCTTTCCATCTGTAATCATGAAAATCTGTTTGTTGGTATTTCGTTTTCTTCTCAAAATATCCATCGCCAACTGAAGTCCGGCCACTGTATTGGTATGATAAGGCCCAACTTGTAAATAAGGTAAATCTTTAATTGGAATCGTCCACGCATCATTACCAAAAACCAAAATATCCAGCGTATCTTTTGGATAACGGGTTGTGATTAATTCGGCAAGTGCCATCGCAACTTTCTTTGCCGGAGTGATTCGGTCTTCTCCATACAAAATCATACTGTGGCTGATATCAATCATCAGAACCGTACTCATTTGTGCTTTGTATTGGGTTTCTTCAACAACCAAATCATTTTCAGTCAACATAAAACTTTCTACACCGTTATTGATTTGGGCATTTCGAAGACTTTCTGTCAAAGAAATACGCTCTAATCCGTCACCAAAATTAAATTCGCGGAATTCTCCGGTATGTTCATCTCCGTTTCCGGCATGTTTTGTTTTATGATTTCCGCTTCCCGATCGCTTTAAGTTTCCAAAAATCTGGTCTAAAGCCTGCTGACGAATAGCGCGCTCTGTTTTTGCTGTTATACCTAAACCGTTTGAACCATCAGGTTTAACTTCGTCTTTTATGTAACCTTTCTTTTTTAAATCTTCGATAAAATCATCGATAGTGTAGTTCTCATCAGTCAGTTTATATTCTATGTCTAACTCCCGAAGCCAACTAATTGCTTCATCAAAATCGCCCGAAGTATGGGTGATAAGCTCTTTGAAAATGCCAAAAAGTTTTTCAAACGGAGACTGAAATGGGGCTTCGTACGACTTAAAATAAAAACCTTTTTTAAATTCGTTTTTCATAATTCTAAAATTACGTTATTTTAGAATTATGAAAATAGAATCCATTATTAATTTTTAGTTAAAATATTCAATCAAAATCAACTACTAACAGTGTTAGATTTGATGATTATTCAAACTTTCCATCCAAATAATACCAAGCATTATTTTCGAATTTAAAAGTAGAAAATTCATAATGTATTTGAGGTTTATTATTTGAATCTAAAAAATAAGCTTTAAATTCAACTGTATCTTCCGTAAAACTTAGAATTTCTAACTTTTGCCATTTATTACTCACGGCCCATTTTAGAATTTCAGCTTTCGCATAAAATTGTCTTTCAGAAATATAAGTTGTTTCTAAAAGATAATCTGCATTGTGTGTCGCATAGGCGGAATATCTGGAACGCATTAAAGCCAAAGCAGAAGGTGCTTTTTGATTTCCGCTTAAATATAAATTACAGCAATTTTCAAAATCTAAACCTGTATCGCAAAAGCATTTATTACTCTCCATCAACTGGTTCTTCTCCATTAATCTTTACATGAAGCTGATTCAATAAAACCTGATAACGTGTAATTTCTCTCACTTCTTCATCTTCTTCAGCAAAATCAATCATTTCGTCTAATGTTTCGCTTACTTCCAATAATTTATTATTTGCTTCTCTTTCATTTTTAGCAGCAATCAAATCAATAATTTCTTGTACGCTGGCTTTTAATTCTTCGAATTTACTATTCATATTTTTATTTGTTTCAAGTTCAAAGTTTCAGGTTTCAGGTTCAACTTGGAACGTGAAACATGAAACTTGAAACCATTATTATTCCTCTTCGTTTTTACTTTCGTTAAACTTTTTTACAATTTCTTTGAGTTTTTCTTTGCGTGAAATCTCGGCTTGCTTTGCTTTTGCCTGGGCTTTGTGCAACTTATCATTGTACTTCTTGATGTTTCTTTCGTTATTGCGTCCCATTATATTTCTCTTTTAATTTCTTCCAATGTTCTTTCTGTAAAAATCAATTCGCTGATAATTTGCTTCCTCAACTCATTAATATCTTTATAATCAAAATACTTTGCCCAGGAAGTTAATTGCTGCAAATTCCTGATTTGTTTTAGTCTTTTTGCCGTTTCAAAACTTGTTCTTAAGATTGCTTTTTTATCATATTCCGGATTATTTTTATGTTGATATGTGGCAAGATTTTTACCAAAATCGGCTTCTATATAATATAGTTTCTCTTCGGCATTATCAGGATAAAATTCGCTCCAGGCTGCAAAACCAATTTTAGTTTTTGATTCTGTTTCGGGTTCACGAGCAATTAAACGCCATTTGCTATTGGCTAGTCTGCCCCAATGATTAGAGACACGATACATTCCTTTCTCTGTATAATAATAGGTACTTCCTGCCTTGCTTTCAAATTGTTTTTTTAAACCTTCTATTTCATTTGAAAGTACTTCATGAAAAACACAAAATGTATTTTTAAACGAATTTGGGTGTGGCTTGTAATTCTTCTGCATGTGCAAATATACTCAGATTGTCTGGAACTCCCTAAACCAAACATTAATTGCTTAACTTTGCAACTTCAATTTTAAATATAAAGATCATGTCTAAAGGAGCACACGAAAAAATGCTGAAAAAAGGAGTTTATACCGGCATCATAGAAAAAGATGAAAACAACAATTATTTTTGTGGTGAAATTCTTTTAGATTATAAAATTGCAAGTACTAATTTTCAGGTTGGAGATATGATTACAATTAAATCTGTAATCGAAAACCCAAGCGATATCAGCTACGATAAATATCCGAAGAAATCTAAAAACTTTGATAAGGCAAATTATAAACCGGAACAGAAATAGTTTTGTTTCAGGTTTCAGGTTTCAGGTTTCAGGTTTCAGGTTAACCTTTGCGCATAACATCTAACTTTTAACTCATGACTTTTAACTCATAACTACCAATATTCAACATATTTATTGAATATTTTTTATATGAAAAGTAAAAAGTTAAAAAAAAGTGTACCTTTGCAAAAAATTTGTCGATTTGAAGTAAAAAACATTCATTTCAAACTAATAGACAATAAGTTACATTTTTATTTATGAAAAAAATAGTTGAATACCGCAAGTTACTAAACGTAGACAAAACTGCAGAATTAAAAGATTTGAAAACCATTTATCGTAATGCGATGAAAGAATCTCATCCTGATAAATTTCAAGGTGATGATGCTGGTTTGAAAGCAGCAGAAGAAAAAAGTAAAGCAATCATTGAGGCTTACCACTTTTTAGTAAGTATTAATCCTGAAACAATTAAAGCTAACTTACCTGAATACACTGAAACTATCGCTACTTCATCAATTACTGATTATAAATTTGTTGAAGGTCGTTTAATTATTGATTTTTCTAACGGAAGTGTTTACGAATACATAAGTGTTCCTAAAGCAACTTACGTAAAAATGGTAAACGCTGATTCACCAGGAAGATTTGCAAAAAGACATATTTTGAATTCTTTTACTTGGAGAAAGAAAACAAATCAAGAGTAAATTTATACTCAATTAAAGCTACAAGCACCTTGGTAACGGGGTGCTTTTTTTATGCCTAATTATTGCGAAATCGTTTGTATTAAGTTAAAATAAAAACAGTTTTAATAGTTTTTAAAGAACCTAAACAGCCAAAACCCTTGTAAATAAAGGCTTTAAATCGCTAAAAACAATAACAAAATTTTAGGTTACAAAATTCTGTAAGTTTTATAATTTTAGATACTTTTGTTGCACAAATCAATTAACTAATTAATATTTATAATGAAAAAAATATTTTTTTTACTTACAGCTACTGCGGCTATTATTTCTTGCAGCAAAGTTAAAGACGGAGAATACTTAATTACCGGAACTGCTACAGGAATCGAAAATGGTAAAACGATCATTCTTCAAGGTCAGGATCCAACAACAAAAATGGTTGTTGCTCTTGATACAGTAAAAGTTGAAAACGGAAAATTTGAAATAAAAGGAAAAGTAACTGAGCCAGCTTTCCACAGCTTAATTCTTCAGGATGCAAGAGGTCCTCTTCAATTTATCTTAGAAAGTGGAGAAATCAATATCGCAATTGATAAAGATAGTATTCATAAATCTAAAGTTACAGGAACTTACAACAACGAAGAGTTTACTAAATTTCAAGATGAGCTAACAAAAACTCAAAAAGGCTTGATTGATTTTCAGAAAAAAAATACTCAAAAAATGCAACAAGCTCAACAAGCTCAGGATACTGCAGTTATCAATAGCTTGATGAAACAATTCATGACGCTACAAACTGAAGTTCAGGAAAAATCTAAAAAATCATATGTTACTTACGCTGAGACTCACCCAAAATCTTTCATCTCTGTATTGATCGTTAAAGGTATGTCTGAAGATCCAAGTGCTGATGCTAAAAAAGTAGAAAGTATTTATAACTCATTAGATGAGTCTTTAAAAAACACTACTCCTGGTAAAGAAACTAAAACAAAAATTGGTCAAGCAAAAATGCCTGCAGTAGGTGCGTCAGCAGCTCCTGTTGGTAGCCCTAACTGAAGAGCAGATTTTTCAGCTCCTAATCCAGAAGGAAAAGTAGTTTCTCTTAAAGAAAGTTTAGGAAAAGTAACTATTGTTGATTTTTGGGCTTCATGGTGTGGACCATGCAGAAAGGAAAACCCTAACGTTGTAGCTATTTACAAAGAGCTACACTCAAAAGGATTAAATATAGTTGGAGTTTCTTTAGATAAAGAAGCTGGTGCATGGAAAGAGGCTATCGCAAAAGATGGTTTAGCATGGACACAAGTTTCAAATTTAAAATTTTGGGACGAGCCAATTGCAAAACAATATAATGTAGAATCAATTCCTGCAACTTTTATTCTTGATGCATCAGGAAAAGTAGTTGCTCAGGACTTAAGAGGTCCAGAATTGAGAGCAAAAATACTGGAACTCCTAGCTAAATAATAGCAGGTTTCAATATAAAACAAAAAAATCTCCCTAGTGGAGATTTTTTTTGTTTTATACAGTGCCTAAATTTAAAAATGAACCTTCTCCTTATAAAGATTAAAATACGATCTAAAAACACCCCTTATGAAAATCTTTTTAAACTCTATTGATATTTAAAATTATGCCAAGCAAATTATTAAGTAATTGTAAATAGATTTTTTCATTTAACACTTACTTCAAAACAGCAATAAAAACAATGAATGACGAATTTTCGAAGACTATTTTGAAAGCAAAAATCCAAATTCATACATAAGAATAATCTTATTTTTATAAAAAAGCGAAAAAATATTTCTATCAAATAGATTTTTATTTTATTCAATTCCAACGAATTAAAAAATAACTTTAAAATAACTTAAAATTAAGTCATTTTTTTGTTTGGAAATGTAGAAAGAGTTCCTATCTTTGCCACCGCTAAGAACAACATAGCACAACAAGCTGAGATCGGGGAGATACTCAAGCGGCCAACGAGGGCAGACTGTAAATCTGCTGTGTGAACTTCGCAGGTTCGAATCCTGCTCTCCCCACAAAAAGGGTAAAAGATACTAAAACGAAAGTTTTTCAATCTTTTCAAAAACCCATAAAAAACGTGGTAAAGCCTGCAAATCGTAAGATTCGCAGGCTTTTTTGTTTTACTGCAGTTTTCAGATCTTTTAAAAACGCACAAAATTTCTGTGGCACATTCGTGGCATATTGCTGTTGGAGTTGCTACCTTTTGTGCAACAAAATGCTAAGGCGTTTTGAAAAGACTTGACATCTGAGACACACCAAAAATTAAATTTATGAATAATCGAAAAAATATTAATAAATTTAAAAAAAAACAGAATAATATAACTCAAAAAAGTCTGTTAAGCTAAGAATAAATGTTTGGAAATAAACAAACAGTTCCATAGTGGATATACCAACAAATAGTGAAGACTGAGTTAAAAAAACTACTTTAATTTTTACTTCACTTTTTGTTAGTACATCCAACATTGGAGTAGCGTTCTTTACTCTGGAAATGAAAAAGGAATAGAGCAGCAGGAAATAACTAAGTGGTGCTCTTTTAATTCAAAATAACTTCTGAAAGTTATTGTGGCTTATAAACTTCCAATTCTATTTCTATCATTAATTCAGGAAATGCTAATGCTTTTACACCAAGCCACGACCCTGTTGGAAAATTTTTCTTGTAGATTTCTTTTCTGTATCCTGAGATTTCAAGAAATAAAGGCATGTTGGTTGTGAAGATATTTTCCATAATTACATCATCAAATGTGCAGTCATAATGTTTTAGTATTTTATCCAAATCCGCATAGCAATTTTTCATTTGTTGGGCTAAATCGCCTTTTGCTGTAGGCTTTCCTTCATCGTCAAAACTTACAGCTCCTGAAATCTTGATCATATTGCCTATTTTTACTGCATGTGAATAACCATAAGCCTTTTCGACCTTCGGACGCAGTAAAAAATACTCCGGCTTTTCATCTACTATAATTGATTTATTTTTAGTTTGATCTTCTAATTCATTTTTCTTTTCACCACAACTTTGAATTGTAAATGCCAATCCAATACATATTGACATTAATTTTACTTTTTTTAATATTGTTTTCATAACGATTATTTTATTGCGCCTACTTTATTAAGGTTTCGGCATTCCTTTTATTATTTTATATCCCTTTCAGATATGATACACCAAAGATTGGAGCAACTACTTTTTTTACCATGAAAAGTTAAGGTACTTACTTTACTATTTTTTATATGCCTAAGCCTTCTTTGACAAACAAAATTATCATGATTAGTATTATTTTATATGCATTATAAACATAGTCAGACGGCTGTTTATTTTCATGACCTAATTTGATACACTACGGTACAACAAAAGCATTTTAAGATTTTTTAAAACATTAAAAATAGAAGAGAAAACCAACAGGTTGTCCCATTGATTATTCAAAAATTATAAATTCATATTCTTTTTAAGTTAGTTAAATTGCTATTTTGTAAAACCACATAATCTGAAACGCTACCAAATTTTTTAGCACTGAAAATAAAGCCACTCACAATGAATAATTATTGAATGAATTTGATCAATTCTGCATTAAATTTTGGAAGTTCTTCAATGAATAAAGCGTGACCGCTTTTTTCAAAAGAAACTAAAATTGAATTGGTTAATAAAGTATGCATTTGCTGTGCCAATTCATAAGAACAGATTTTGTCTAGCTTACCATGTAGTATAAGTGTTGGAATTTTTATTTTTTTCAAATCCTCTCTCAAGTCCGTATCACGAAGCGTTTTCAACGATTCTGCTGTAGCATATGGTGATGACTGTGCTTGTATACCTCCTAACCAAGCTCCCAATCCCGGAGACACACTGGTTTCACTCGCAGGGAATATTTTTCCAAAATTTTCAAATAATTGCGGTCTGTTGGTATTATTTAAAGCTATTAAACCGTTTACATCATCTTTAGTCCACAATCCAAAATTAAAGTCAGGTCTTTTAGTCCATATTGGAGCGGCGGCACCAAACAAAGCCAGTTTTGAAACGTGAGCTCCACTGTATTTGGCTACATAATGTATCACAGTTGCTCCTCCCATTGAAAATCCGCCGATTGTGGCATTTTCTATTTTTAGTTTGTCTAAAATTACTTTAATGTCATCAGCATAAACATCATAGTTATAAGTTCCACCAGGTTTATCAGAAAGCCCAAAACCTCTTAACGTAATTCCAATAACACGGTATCCTTTCTGAATCAATTCTGCGTATTGAAAATCATACATCGCATCGCTTAACGGCCATCCGTGAATCAGAATCACCGCTTTTCCAGCACCTAAATCAGTCACGTGCAGTTTTACATTTTTTTCTACTTCAATAAATTCTTCTCTTCCTAAACTTGCAGGTTTTCTTTGGCTTTGGGAAAAAACTGTTGCTGTTGCCAATAAAAGCATTGCCACACTTGTTGTTACGATTGTTTTCAAATTTGTTTTCATCTTTAAAATTTAAAGTTACTATTTATCTATTTCAGAGACCAAAAAGCAAACAGTATACCTTGTTTTTAAAATACTTATTATCAGGTATTTAAAAAAAATAACCAATTATATTTTTTACGACATATCGTAATTTTATATCCTAAATCAGATTTATAATTTTTAGAGCAATAAAAAAATTAACTCACTTGTGGAAATATTTTTGAGGAAGTATTGAAAAGAAAGAATAAATTAAACTATTCTATTTATAATAAAGTAGGTTCTGTCGCATCTTGGAAATGCAAACAAAAAGTGAAGACTGAGTTAGAAAAAAACTACTTTAATTTTTACTTCACTTCTTGTTAGTATTTCCTCGTTGTACTTGACACCTTTTTTGCTACAAAAAGTTAAGGCGTTTTTTTAAGATATTTCATCCAAAGCTTTTAAAATCCTTGGAGAGGGGAATTAGGTAAGCTATTTTCGAGAATCAAAAAATGAGATGTAAACCACGCGCATAAAAAAATCGGAACAAGATTACTCCTGCCCGATTTAATTTATAATTGTAATTTATTTTTTTGCATTACCTAAGAATTATTCTCAAGCGGTGCCAAATAAAGACTAGCACACTATATTATGCTATAGCATATTTTTTTTCTGTAATAATGCTGATCGTTTCAGTTGTTATACTGTCTACAAATCGCCATTCAGCTTCAGCGCCAGTTGCTGTGAATTTTAGATAAGTATATCCGCGCTTATACAAATTTGCATATTCTAAATCATCTATCAGTACCGTAAATGCCTGGGCTAGTTCTATCGCTTTTGAAGGGTCTGAAGTAATTCCAAGATAAGCTTCCAGCCCTGGTGAAGAAACAGAACTGCATGCTATTTCAGTTCCTATATGTTTTCCCTGCATATCGGTAAGTTTACCCATCCATGCATTATGAGTATCTCCAGCCAGCACTACAACATTTTTTCCAGAAAGCATCGCATATAATTGTTCTCTTTCAGCAAAATAACCATCCCACGCATCCAGATTATATGGCAAAGTCGTCGTAACTCTTGCTATTTCCTGAGCTGTTAAAGAAGGATCACTTTGTTTATGTCTCATTTTAATAACAACAAGTGCAGAGATTGCACTAATTAGAGCTTGCATGGTCGCCGGTTGTGCACTTCCAAAATGATCCACTTCTGCTAAAACCTGATTCAAAAGCAGCAGCAGCTCTGCAGGTATCAGCATTTTTGTCATCAGAATTTGTTGGCCTAATACCTTCCATTTCGCATTATCTGCATTGATCTGTGATCCAAGCCAGGTCATTTGTTCGTTTCCTATTAATTTTCTGCCGGTGCTTAACAAATCTGTCTTAAATTTTATCTGGTCAAAATTTCCGCCATTATCAATATAATCGGAATAACTCATCTGCTTATCTCTCGCAATAACTCTTGTGTCCATCATATAAAGAGAAAGAATAGTACCGAAATTAAAACTTCTGTAGATTCTAAGATCTTTTCCTGTTTTAAGCGGAATATATTCGCTGTAGGCTTGAAAAGCGGCCATTTTTCTCATCTGAAAATCTCCTTCTGATGACTGATGGTTTTCCGCGCCCGATTTATAGGTATCGTTGGCAAATTCATGGTCATCCCAAACGCATATAAAAGGTTTTTTCTGATGAAGAAGCTGAAGATTTTTATCTCCTCTATATTGTCTGTATCGTTCTCTGTAATCGCTAAGGCTTGTTATCTCCCTTGCTGGTTTATGTTCTCTGCCCAGTGGATTGGTAAAGGGATTTGTGCCATACTGTCCCGGCGCATATTCGTAAATATAATCTCCAAGATGCACGACTACATCAGCATCTGAAGCAGCAATTGCTCCATATACATTAAAAAGTCCTGCCGGAAAATTAGAACAGGAAACAACGGCCATTCTTACATCATTTACAATATCTGTTTTACTCGGCAGCGTGCGTGTTTCTCCAGTTAGCGTTACTTGTTTGGTTTTGGCATTATAAAATCTATAATAATATTTTGTATTGGAAGTAATATTCTGAACATCCACCGCTATAGTAAAATCATTAGCAGAAGATGCCAAGACCTGCCCTTTTCTTGTTACTTCAGAAAATGAAGCATCCTTACTGATCTCCCATGTAATTTCAGCATCTGACCCGGCTGAATATCTTGTCCAGATAATCACTCCTGTTTCAGTGGGGTCAAAACTGGCTACTCCTGTCTCAAATCCTTCATTTTTCATTCCAATCGGTGCACCGCTGTTATCGGTTTTATCATCGTCACTGCAACTTTCAATAAGTGGGGCAATGAAAACTCCTCCGGCAGCCAATAAAGAATTTTTAAGAAACCTTCTTCTGCCTAAATCATTGTTATTTTCCATAAATAAAATTTTATGCCAAAACAACAATTTAATAGTACAACTCAGGTTATGGTATTTTTAAAATTACCTTACATTAATATTAACAATCCATTCCCTATAATAAATTATCAATCTGATTGGTAACTTTTAAATTTTATTTTATTTACTCTATCGGTCCATTAAGGAGAGTATTGTTTTTTTCATATTAAGTAAGAAGGCAAAGAAACTTTACGGTTCTCCCCTAGAAATATCTGCAAGCATAATTATTTCATTAATCGTGAAACTTTAGTTCACAGATCACTGTCCTGTCCAGATTTGCATTACAGAGTAAAAAAACAATTACATTTGAATTACTACCTCTATATAAAAGCAACATTGTACATGAGAGCCGAGTAATTTGAAAAGCTTATTTATCCTTTAGAAAACTTTAATAATGTAATCACAGCCCAACTGAATGCAGAAACCCACCCGATTAGGGTATATAAAGAATAAGGCATACCAAATCGGTCAACAGTTTTACTCTCAGCAAAAAAGACAGTACGGGAAAAAATATAGCAATTAAGGTCATCATAGTTTTTGGTTTTAATAGTTTTTACTTTTAAAAGTAACGAATCTTGAAAATCCTATGCCTTTTCTCCCCTTTGCATTCCCTTAGGCTAACATTTAACAAGTTAAGGATAACATATCATTACATAAAAAATACGAAAGGAACTAGATTTGACTTTCGTTTTTCTTAGGAAAATACCAAGTGCTAGTACGGCTTGAAACATGCTTTAAACACAGTAAATCTTGATGGTGAATTTAAATACAAAACAGCTTTCAATATTACTTTCAACAAAAATGAGGTACTTGATTTAGGTGGAGAATATGAAAAAGTAGTAGGATCCAGAAGTTCCAGTAAGCAAATTACAAACACAGGAATCCTGAGAGTTGGTGAGCCAGTTGGATCATTCTACGGATATGTTACGGATGGTTTATTTCAAAATCAAGCAGAAGTTGATGCAGGAAAAGCAATGGGACAGCCAAACAGTAATGTTGGAGACAGACGATATAAAGACACGAATAGTGACGGAAAATTTAATGAAAACTAATAATTTTTTAATTATTACAGCTTTATCGATCTTAATTACTGGCTTTAGCAGTTGTTCAAATGATTTTCTGGAAGAAAATCCTAAATCATTTATTTCGCCTATAAATTTTTATAAAACAGAGGCCGATGCCAATACCGCAATAATTGGTACTTACAATGGATTAAAAGCAATCTACAGTCAGGATATTACTTTTGTGGCGATATGACAGGAGAACAAACCTGGCCAGGATCATCAAATTCAAATGTTGAGAGAGCAAAGACAATCAGCTATTTTACGGTAGCTCAAACCTTTTTCTTTATAACTAACAATAATAGATTGAGCTTGACGATTCCTGTCATTATTCAATGCGTTATCTTTGATAGCTTGAAGACCTTTAGCCCTTGCCTCGTTAGTTAGTTTTTTAGGATTGCCAAGTTTGATATTTTTCTTTTTTAGTTCAGCTAACGCAACCTTAGTTCTGGAACTTATAAGCTTGACTTCTTGCTCGGCTAGTGCCGAAAAAATATGGATGGTGAAGTTATTGGCTGACGGCATGTCAACCGCCAAAAACTCAATTCCTGAATCCATCAAAGAGCTTACAAAGTTCACTTGCCTTGCTAAGCGGTCTAATTTAGCTATAACCAACACTGCTGTTGAATCGCTTTGTGAATCTCGACACGGTTACGTTTGTTTGTTCCTGTCTCAATCTCTGTATATTTGTTCAAAATAATCCCATCTTGACCAGATACATATTTTTCAACTGAGCTTTTTTGAGCAGATAAACCTAAGCCACTTTCAAATTGAATTTTTCAACTAACCCTGTAATACGCAATGCCCTTTTTCATGATATTTTGATTTTATATAATTTCTTAAACGAGCGTTTGTGATTTATTACACTCCAAAAGTCCAGGTCTATTTTGGAATATCCTAGAAAAATCCTGGATTTCCTGGGCTCACAGCTTTTTGGGTCGTTTCAGAGAACAAAAAAACGAGGTTGTTAGCCTCGTTCTTTGGATTGTATCAATCGTGTAAACTCTGAAAACTCTTTATCTGTAAAATCTTCTCTTTTAAAACTGATTGGCAGTTTGAGCGGTTCGGTCGTTAGAACACGTTTGAGCTGGGAAAACTTAAGCCTGACTCTCATCTTCTTTGGTGTTGGCAGTGTTGCTGATAAAATCCCAGTCTTCTCCGTTCAGCTTTTCTTTGCTCATGTAGAAGAGTCCAGCTTTGTATCGGTCATAGATGCTCACATCAGTTCTGTCGTAGTTGAAGTACTGCTGAATGTCGGTCACAATCTGCTCGTGGAGCTTTTTATTTCCGATATGGATAACGAAATGATTGTGGTGACCGCTTCTGTTGGTGAATGATTCTGTCGTAAAGAACACGCGCAGTTCCGTTGAATCCTGATACTTTTTATTCAGATAATTATAAAATCCGTGCATCTGCTTAAAACAGCTGTTCTTGTTGCGCTCCGCTTTGTAAGCTACCGTAAAGAAGAAACTCCAGTCCATCTGCCAGAAAGTATGTTGTAGACTCTCTTTGTCTGCAAGACAATCAATTAGGTTTCTCATCTATTGGTTTTCTTGTCTTAGTACTTTGTTCTCATCAAACATGATTTCACTGTCAAAGTATCTGGCGTGGTCACTCGGAAATAATCGTTTTCCGTTTGGTTTTTTAGTTTCAGAAAATAGGTCTTCATTCTTCTTGTAGAATCGGTAGATAGTGCTTTTGCTTGCTTTTGTGCTTATTATAAATTTCTTTAAATTCTCATATTTCATTTTGTTCGTTGATTAGTATCTCGTTATTGTTAGATACAGGAAGTCCATACAAGGGGATTAATCAAGCATCTACTAAGTAAATACTAACAAACTTTGAAAAGTGAAGCTTTTTGACACTTTTTTTGAAAAATATTTTTTTGGTCTGGCAAATATCTGTTTCAAAGTGAGACACGATTCTCTGAGATTTCAAAATTTATCGAATTTTCGTTTAAAGCATGAATGGTAACTGGTGGAATATGTGTACAATTCTATATTACGGGGAGGTAATTTAACCTATCAAATCATGGGATTTGATATTGAAATAGCCGATGCAGGGAGGGGGTGGGGTCGTGAATACTGATTTGTAATTTTGCCAAACCTTCCCAGTAAAAACAGGTTCAAAACAAAAAGATTGAAGCGGATAGCGGGAGAAAGCTCCTTATTACTACCAATATCATTATAGATCTTTAAATCTATAAAGGCTTCGACTTCGCTCAGACGGACAAAACGATACTTATATATGTATAAACAATAAACCCGACAGGTTTTGGAAACCTGTCGGGTTGGAAATGTGTTTTACTATTAAATACAAAACAAAAGCTTATCGATCAATCTTCCTACCGTATAATCATAGACATGTGAACACATGGCGGTACATCATTACATAATATTTCTTTAATATTACTATAGTTAATTTCAGTAGAGGCAAAAAAATGCAGTCTAGAGACATTTGCGCATCTTTTCAGTTGAACTCTTCGGAGAGCGGGCACATTTACAAAAGTTTAAAACATAAAAAAAACCACCGATTGACGGGGGGGTCTTTTTTTATATCCTTTGTCGATTTACTTTGAGGGCACGAAAAGAATTTCCGCGCTATCGTTGCGTATATCCGAGCGATCGGGTAAGGGTGCAATAATGCACCCTTAAATTTGTTTACTTTTTATCATCAATCCACTAATTTGTTACTTTAATACTTTGCATAGGTTTAAAGTTGCTCTGTTTTTCTGATTTTAATAAACTAACCCCATTATCAATGTAAAGTGTTTTCAATAGAGGATTATTAGAAATATCTAACTTATCAATTTTAGTAGAATTAAGATATAGCTGAACTAATTCAACATTCCTTTTGACATCTATAATCTTTAAATTACCATTTTCGGACAGTTGTACAGTTTTTAGTTTCGGAAGTTCATCCAAAATAATCTTTTCAAATATATTACCTTGCAGATACAATGACTCGATATTATTAGTGTTAATCAAAACCAGTTCATTTAACCCGTTTCTAAAGGCATAAAGTCCTTTTAATTTTGGCATATTTTTTATTACCAGTTTCTTTCCTAACATATTTTCTCCTACATAAATTTCTTCAATAGTTGAATTGTTAAAAAATACATCTAAGTTTAAAACTTGATTTTTCATTGCATTCACTGTCTTTAGTTTTTTGAAATGCACTAAATCATCTAAGCTTTTTATATTTCTATTTGAAATCTTCAGCTTACTTATAGTATCTATCTCAGTAATTTGGATTTCATTATCTTTATTGACATCATAACCTAACTCTAATAATGCTATTTTTAAATTTTCATCCTTAAATTTAATTTTTTGTGCATTTAAATTCCATGTAAAAATCACCATCAATAATGGATATATATATTTAAGCCTCATATCTTTTTTAATTTCCTTTAGTAAATAACGATATTATTAATGCTATGATTGCAAATATTACAAAAATTACTATTCTATAATATTTGGAATTATAATATCTGTTGAAAGCATTATCATTTGGTTTTTTCTTAAAATCTACTAAAGTGTAAATTATGAATGCTATTCCAACAATGTAATATATGTACATCATAATATATCTAATTATTTTATTTTTTATTTTGATCCCTAACTACATCTATGGATTTATCTAATCCGTTAAAAAGATTATCATTTACTATTTGTTCTGTTGGACCAAACACACTTGAACCACCTAATTTTCTTGATGCACCTTCAATTACTCCTTTTGTTATAGTTTTTTCCATAGAAAATTCACCTTCAGCAACATCATTTACAATTTCTAAACCTGTACCTACTACCGAAACAAAACCCCCAACTTCTGCCATTCCAGCAGCAAGCGGCGCACCAAATCCTGTAGCTGCTACTGGTACGGCTGCTAAAGTCATACCATCACCTACATCTTGAAGCGCTCCTGGTCCATGCTCTCCTAAAGAATCCATTATACTTTTATTTTCAGAAATGTAAGTTCCATTATCAGTGGTTAAACTAACGTCATCAACGTCCATCTTTCCACTATTATTTACAACGAAATTACCATCCGATGCGAATTCAACAATAGTACTATAATCTGCTGTATGTGCAACTCCAGAAGCAAAAACTTGTTTTACGTTGCCATATCCTTTAGCCTCGGCTTGTTCTTTTGTTTTAACATCAGCATCATAAGTTATATGCTGCTGTCCATTTGAACCTGTCCAATTTATCCAGTCATTCGGAGCCATTCCATCAGGATCAATGAATCTAATAGGATTATTAAATGCATAATTATATGGACTATGTCTACGCATTTTCTCCGCTAAAGGATCTATATTCATCCAGCGACCAAGTGCTGGGTCATAATTACGTGCCCCATAGTCGTAAACCCCAAGCCCCATCTCGTCTTGAAGCTCCTTGCCATTGTATTTATACTTATTCTCTGCCCCAATTTTCACGGTATTATAACCTTCCTGTTTCAAACCAAAAGGATAATAATTGCTTTCTTCCTTTATGGCAAGGGTCTTGTCGTAGCTAAGACGAATATTGCCCAGATGATCCTTGTATTGGTAGATGTAATTGTAAGAGCTTCCTGCAGGTTCTATATATCCTTCGGCCATTGGAAGAAATTTCAGTGTACTTGTACCGCTGATGGTTTCATACTGATACCCTTGCAGATAATCTGTTGTTACTACTGGAGCTCCGGATCTGTTTACTGTTTTTTGTACTTTTTGTCCTGCCGCATTATAAAGGTAGACAATATTTCCTGTAGCGGCAAAGGTTATTTTTGTTGGCAGGTTTAATTGGTTATAAACAATCTGAGTGATGTTTTTGTTGTTGTCTTTGATCATATTACCGTTTAGGTCGTAATCAAAATCATCTGCAGCATTTGATGCGCTGTCTTTAAACTCATTCAAAAAGCTTGCATTATTAGCAACTGCATCTGTGACTTTCATCAACTGATTGCTGTTATTGCTGTCCTTATAAGCATAGGTCAGATTATCTATTTGAGTTTGGGAATTATCATTAGTGCTTCCGTTACGTGTCAGATTGATAATATTTCCATTTTTATCATAAGTCATGCTCTCGTTGTAGTTGTTTAAAACACCACCTTTTTTATAAACAGCATCTGTTAATCGGTTTAATTTATCATAGCGGTAACCGTAAGCCCTGAGGATTCCATTATCGGAGTTGGTTGCCCACTGGGTCTCTGCAATGTTTCCGTTGTATAGAGGATCTGCTCCGCTGATACCCTGGTTCGGAGTATTGTAATTGATCTTAAAGGCAAACAAATCTTTTGGGTCTCCGGCTTTTGCAAGCGCGGCAACATCATTGATGCCTGTAAGCCAGCCTCGGACATTATAGGTGTAATTGATGTTCTGACTGTTATTGCCTACTTTTTTGGAAATAAGCTGCCCGAGTTCATCATAGGTATTGCTAAGTACAAGTTCTGGGGCTGCGGCTCCTATTTGATGGGTCTGGGTAAGGAGTCTGTCCTGGGCAGAATAAGTGAAAACTTCGGTTGTTTTGATCTCGGCTCCGCCCTGAATCCTGCTATGAGTGGTGATGCTTGAGTTGAGCTGACCCGAGAAAGCATCGAGTTTACTGTCTGTACAGGTGTACCCACCCAGGAAATTTTTGGTGTAAGAGCGAACCGGCCTTGCTTTGGCATCATAAAGGGTATAGGTGTGTTCGTATCGATAAGCGGTACTGGCCTCGGCAACCCTGTTCCAGTTTCCTGTTGCAAGACCAATTGGTTTTGTAGTGGTATTGTAAAAAACTGGCTGAGTCCCGTCTGCTACGGCAGATGGAATCACCGGGGCATCAGGAAAATTATAATCGTCATAATAGTTTACACTCAGCACATGATAATCAGATATTGGCCATGCCAGGGTGCTGTACCTGAAAGCAACCCCGTTTATGGTT
>NZ_JAGYWA010000010.1 GCF_018383905.1 Flavobacterium branchiicola | reverse complement strand
ATTCTTTTACGACCTTCCTTTTAAAGACCTCACTGAAAGTTTGGGGAGGCAATGGATTTTTAGAATGTTTTCTTTCTGTTGACATAATTACATCTATTATAGTCAACTTTTTTCAGGACGAGACAAAATAAAAAAAAGCCTCAATTTAAATTGAAGCTTTTTGCGAAAATGTATTTTGTACTTATTTTATTTATTTATAGAATATAATCTTGAGATATATTTTCCGACAACATCAAATTCTAAATTTATTTTAGTTCCAACTGCGAAATTTTTAAAGTTGGTGTTTTCAAATGTATAAGGGATAATTGAAACGCTAAATTCGTTTGTTTTAGAGTTTACAACTGTTAGACTTACACCATTTACCGTAATAGAGCCTTTTTCGATTGTTATATTGTTTAAGTTGCTGTCGTACTCAAAAGTGTAATTCCAGCTTCCGTTTGCTTCTTCAATTTTAATACAGGTTCCAGTTTGGTCTACATGGCCTTGTACAATATGTCCGTCAAGACGGTCGCCAAGTTTCATTCCTCTTTCCAGGTTTACGATATCACCTTCTTTCCATTCTCCAATATTGGTCTTTAAAATGGTTTCGTCTATTGCAGTAACAGTATAATGATTGTCTTTAATGGCAACAACTGTAAGGCATATTCCATTATGCGAAACGCTTTGGTCTATTTTTAATTCGTTAGTGAATGATGAATCAACTGTTATATGAAGATTGTTTTGGTCTTTTTGGATTTCATGAATCCTTCCAAGGGTTTCTATAATTCCTGTAAACATTGTAGTTTTATTTTACTAAATTTGCACATCAAAATTAGTAATAAATAAGCTGAGCTCATGAATAAAAAAGCAGAAAATATAATTGTTGGAATTTCGGTAGGGGATTTAAACGGTATTGGAAGCGAAGTTATATTGAAAACATTCGAAGATTCGAGAATGTTAGAAATGTGTACGCCGGTTATTTTTGCAAATGCCAAGATACTTTCGTTTGTTAAAAAAAGTTTTACTTCAACCGTTCAGTTTCATGGAGTTGATAAGTTAGATCAGGTTCTTCCGGGGAAAGTTAACGTTTTGAACTTATGGAAAGAGGGTGTTGATATTAATTTTGGTAAAAACGATGAGAAAATTGGAGAGTACGCTATAAAATCTTTTGTTGCGGCTACTAAAGCATTAAAAGAAGGTTTGGTTGATGTTCTGGTAACAGCTCCAATAAATAAATATAATATTCAGTCAGAAGAATTTAAATTTCCGGGACACACCGATTATCTTGATAAAGAATTAGAAGGCAATGCCCTTATGATGATGGTACAGGATAATTTGAGAGTAGGTTTGTTGACAGATCATGTGCCTTTAAATGAAGTTTCTTCTCATTTGACAGAAGAATTAATTACCAGAAAAATTGAAACAATAAGAAAATCATTAATTCAGGATTTCAGTATCGTTAAGCCAAAAATTGCTGTGTTAGGATTAAATCCGCATAGTGGAGATGGTGGTGTAATAGGAAAAGAAGAAGATTTGATTTTAAAACCTGCATTAAAAAAAATATTTGATGCCGGAACTATGGTTTTTGGTCCATTTTCAGCTGATGGTTTTTTTGGAAGCAGTCAATATGAAAAATATGATGCTATTGTGGCAACGTATCACGATCAGGGATTAATTCCTTTTAAGACATTGTCTTTTGGTAAAGGAGTTAATTATACAGCGGGTTTAAATAGAGTAAGAACCTCTCCGGATCACGGGACAGCCTTTGATATTGCAGGAAAAGATATGGCAGATTTCAATTCGTTTAAAGAAGCAGTATATCTCGCGATTGATATTTTTCGTTCGCGTAATCAGTATGAGGAGATTAGCCAAAAACCTCTTAAAATAAAAGAAAAACAGTTATAAACAAAAAAAGGTGAATAAGATTATTAGATTTGTAATAATTTTATATCTTTGCACCCCAATTCAGATATCTGTTTACAGATGCGGATTGTTCAAATTGATGTTGAAATGAGCAAAACAAAAGAATTTTTAATTCCTTTCGTAGGATTAAAACTAGGAAAACACCATTTTGAGTATCAGGTAAATAACAAGTTCTTTGAGAACTTTGAGTATAACGAATTTCAAAGTTCGGATATCAAAGTAAGTTTGGTTTTAGATAAGAAAAGCACCATGCTTGAGTTAGATTTTAAACACAAAGGAACAGTTAATGTGCCTTGCGATCTGACGAGTGAAGATTTTGATTTGCCTTTAAAAGGTAAAATGAAATTGATTGTTCGTTTTGGAGACGAGTTTAATAATGATAACGAAGAGTTGTTGATTTTACCACATGGAGAGTTTGAAATAGATGTTGCACAATACATTTATGAAATGATTGCTCTCTCGGTACCTCTAAAACGAGTTCATCCAGGAGTTAAAGACGGAAGTTTACAGACCGAAGCTTTAAATAAACTGAATGAATTGAGAGTCAAAGAAGAAAAAGTTGAGAATAAACAAGAAGAAGATATTGACCCGCGTTGGGAAAAATTAAAGAAACTATTAACGGATAAATAATATAGTAAAATGGCACATCCTAAGAGAAAAACCTCGAAAACAAGAAGAGATAAAAGAAGAACACATTATAAAGCTACTGTAGCTCAAATCGCTACATGTCCAATTACTGGAGAAGCGCATTTATACCACAGAGCTTACTGGCATGAAGGTAAAATGTACTACAGAGGACAAGTTGTTATCGATAAATCTGAAGCGGTTGCTTAATACGTTTTTGTAAATTATACTGGAACTCTCACATAGTGAGAGTTTTTTTTGTTGGTTATAATTTTCTTTTTTTAAGAAATTATCTACAGATTAATTTCTTTTTTTTTTGTAATTTTCAGGTCTTTTAAAAATTTTTCAAATAGCAGTATTTGGAAGGAAATAATAGAATATAATGAATACAATCACAGCCGCAATTACCGCTGTTGGAGCTTATGTTCCAGACTTTGTACTTTCTAACAAAGTATTGGAAACCATGGTAGATACCAATGACGAATGGATTACCACTCGTACCGGAATTAAAGAGAGAAGAATTCTTAAAGATGCTGATAAAGGAACTTCGTTTCTTGCTATAAAAGCAGCTCAGAATTTAATTGAAAAAGCAAATATTGATCCTTTAGAGATTGATATGATCATAATGGCAACAGCTACAGCAGATATGCCAGTAGCCTCTACAGGAGTTTATGTTGCAACAGAAATCGGGGCTACAAATGCATTTGCATACGATTTGCAGGCAGCATGCTCAAGTTTTTTATACGGAATGTCAACGGCTGCAGCTTATATTCAGTCAGGACGTTACAAAAAAGTATTATTAATTGGTGCAGATAAAATGTCATCAATTGTAGATTACACAGACAGATCTACTTGTATTATTTTTGGAGATGGAGCAGGTGCTGTTCTATTCGAACCAAATAATGAAGGTTTAGGTTTGCAGGATGAATACTTAAGAAGTGATGGTGTAGGGCGTGATTTCCTTAAAATTTCTGCCGGAGGTTCTTTAATCCCAACTACAGAAGATACTGTTAAAAACAGACAACACAATATTATTCAGGACGGAAAAACCGTTTTTAAATATGCTGTGACTAATATGGCTGATGCAAGTGAATTGATTTTGCAAAGAAACAATTTGACTAACGAAGATGTTAATTGGTTAGTGCCACATCAGGCAAACAAGCGTATTATTGATGCTACGGCAGGAAGAATGAATCTTGAAGATTCAAAAGTATTAATGAATATCGAAAGATATGGTAATACAACTTCAGCAACTTTGCCATTAGTATTAGCTGACTTTGAGCATAAGCTTAAAAAAGGAGATAATATTATTTTTGCCGCTTTTGGTGGTGGATTCACTTGGGGATCTATTTACTTAAAATGGGCTTACGATACAAAATAAATCAAAACTAAAAACGAATCATTATGGATTTAAAAGAAATTCAAAACCTAATCAAATTTGTAGCAAATTCGGGAGTTGCAGAAGTAAAGTTAGAAATGGATGATGTAAAAATCACTATCAGAACAACTTTAGAAACAAATGTAACCGAGGCTACTTATGTACAGCAATTGCCAGCTCAGGCCGCGTTACCGCAAACTACTGCTCCTCAACAAACTGCTCCGGTTGTTGTAAATGTAGCACCAGAAGCTCCAGCTGCTAACGATTCTAAATTCATAACTATAAAATCTCCAATCATTGGAACATTCTATAGAAAACCATCTCCGGATAAACCAGTATTTACAGAAGTAGGAAGTACTATCGCAAAAGGAGATGTTCTTTGTGTAATTGAAGCAATGAAATTATTCAACGAAATCGAATCAGAGGTTTCAGGTAAAATTGTAAAAATTCTAGTTGACGATATGTCTCCGGTAGAATTTGATCAACCTTTATTCTTAGTAGATCCATCATAAATAAATTTAGATTTTAGATTTTAGATTTTAGAAGGATTCACAATCAAATTTTGTTAATCATCTAAAATTATCTAATTATCAAATTGTCTAATTATCTAATTAAAAAAAGATGTTTAAAAAAATATTAATTGCGAATAGAGGAGAAATTGCACTTCGTGTAATTCGTACATGTAAGGAAATGGGAATTAAAACTGTAGCAGTTTACTCTACAGCCGATGCAGAAAGCCTTCATGTTAAGTTTGCTGATGAAGCGGTTTGTATTGGTCCCCCTCCAAGTAACTTATCGTATTTAAAAATGTCAAATATTATTGCCGCTGCAGAAATTACAAATGCAGATGCAATACACCCAGGATACGGATTTCTTTCTGAGAATGCTAAATTCTCTAAAATTTGTCAGGAACACGGAATCAAATTTATTGGTGCCGCTCCTGAAATGATCGACAGAATGGGAGATAAAGCTTCTGCTAAAGCTACAATGAAAGCAGCAGGAGTTCCTTGTGTACCAGGTTCAGATGGATTATTAGAATCTTACGAACATGCACAAAAAGTAGCAAAAGAAATTGGCTACCCAGTGATGATGAAAGCTACTGCCGGTGGTGGTGGAAAAGGAATGCGTGCCATCTGGAAAGAAGATGAACTATTGAAAGCCTGGGAAAGCGCGCGTCAGGAAGCTGCTGCAGCTTTTGGTAATGACGGAATGTACATGGAGAAACTTATTGAAGAACCACGTCATATCGAAATTCAGGTTGTTGGAGATTCTTACGGTAAAGCATGTCACCTTTCTGAAAGAGATTGTTCTGTTCAGCGTCGTCACCAAAAACTTACTGAAGAAACACCTTCACCTTTCATGACAGATGAACTTCGTGCTGCAATGGGAGAAGCTGCTGTAAAAGCTGCTGAATTCATTAAATATGAAGGAGCTGGAACAGTAGAATTCCTTGTTGATAAACATAGAAATTTCTACTTCATGGAAATGAATACACGTATTCAGGTAGAGCACCCGATTACAGAACAAGTTATTGATTACGATTTGATTCGTGAGCAAATTATGGTAGCTGCCGGAATTCCAATTTCTGGAAAAAACTACTTACCACAATTACACGCTATCGAATGTCGTATTAATGCCGAAGATCCTTATAATGATTTTCGTCCTTCACCAGGAAAAATTACTACACTTCATATGCCAGGAGGACACGGAGTTCGTTTAGATACGCACGTTTACTCAGGTTATAGTATTCCGCCAAATTACGATTCAATGATTGCTAAGTTAATTACAACAGCACAATCGCGTGAAGAAGCTATTAGCAAAATGCGTAGAGCTTTGGATGAATTTGTTATTGAAGGTATAAAAACTACAATTCCTTTTCACAGACAATTAATGGATGATCCAAAATATATTGCAGGAGATTATACTACCGCATTTATGGATACATTTAAAATGAATAGTCCAGAATAAATTTAAGACCGTCAATTGACGGTCTTTTTTATTTAATACAATTCGAGTCCGCTAGATTATTAAATCTGTCGGACTTTTTTTGTTTTGATTTTATGATGAATTACGAAAGTAAACACAGAATGTGTATACTTTTTACACACTATTTTATTGGTTTACACACTTTTAGGATAGTGCGATGTTTTCTGATTTTTAGCTCAATGCCTTTAAAAACAAGGCGTTTAGATGGTTTTGAAGGTGATATTGTATTTGCGGCACAATTGTTTCATTATCTAAAGCGTAAACAACTATTAAAAACTAAAAAGATACCCCTATGAAAAGATTATTTATATCAGCCGCTCTTGTTTTGGGAAGTTTAACTTCATTTGCTTCAACTTCGCCAACTACAACTTCTATCGTAAAAACAATTTCAGTTCAGGATGAATATACAGAAATTAAATTAGAAGAATTACCGGCTCCAATTACTGAATCACTTAAAAAATCATTTCCAAACGCAGTGCTTACTAAAGCATATAAAAATGCAGCTTCGCAATACAAACTAGATGTTACTGTTGGTGAAAAAACAGGAAATCTTTTTGCTAACGCTGACGGAACCTGGATTCAGAAATAATCCAAATTAACTTTAATCAAATTAACTATTAAATATACACATTATGAAAAATTTATTTTTATCAGCCGCAATCGTTTTGGGAGGTTTAACTTCATTTGCTTCAACTTCGCCAATCGCAACTACAATCGTTAAAACAATTTCTATTCAGGACGAATACACAGAAATTAAATTAGAAGAAGTGCCTTCTGCAGTAACAGACGCTCTTAAAAAAGCATATCCTGATGCAGTACTTTCTAAAGCATTTAAAAATACAGCTTCTCAATATAAATTAGACGTAACTGTAGGAGATAAAGTAGGATCTCTTTATGCTAATGCAGACGGAACCTGGATTAAAAAATAATCCCTTTTTGTTCCAAATAAATTAATTACTTTTAATATACACACATCATGAAAAATCTATTTTTATCAGCCGCAATCGTTTTGGGAGGTTTAACATCTTTTGCTTCAACTTCTCCAGTAACAACTACAATCGTAAAAACAATTTCTATTCAGGACGAATACACAGAGATTAAAAATGAAGAAGTCCCTTCTGCGGTAACAGATGCGCTTAAAAAAGCCTATCCAACTGCAGTTCTTAATAAAGCCTATAAAAATACAGCTTCTCAATACAAGCTCGAAATTACAGTAGGTGATAAAGTGGGTTCGTTGTATGCAAATGCAGACGGATCTTGGGTAAAAAAATAAGTAGTTTAACACTAAAATAATATCATTATGAAAAAGTTAATCTTATCGGCAGCCATTCTTTTGGGAGTGTTGTCAACACAAGCAGCAACTATTGAAGTTTCGAAAACAGTAACTCCGGTAGTAAAATTTCAGGATGAGTACAAAGAAGTTGATGCTGTTCCGGCAGCAATTAAAACAGCTTTGGATAATGCTTATCCAGGTGTAAAATTAGAGAAAGCATACGTAAACGATAAAAAAGAATACAAAATCGAAATTACCGTTAGAGATGTAAAATCAACTGTTTACACAGACGCACAAGGAAACATTCTTAAAAAGTAACTATTAAACCAATCCACTATGAAAAAGTTAATTCTATCGGCAGCTATCGTTTTAGGAAGCTTGTCTATGCACGCAACAACGGCAACAGTGCAATCTGAAAATGTACAATCAGTAAACATTCAGGACGGATATACTGAGGTAACTGCAGATGCAGTTCCTGCAGCCGTAAAGTCGACTATCGAAAAATCTTTTCCAGGTACAAAACTTGAAAAAGCATATAAAAACGATAAAAACGAATACAAACTTGAAATTTCTAGTGGAGAGAAAAAGTATACTTTCTTTACAGATGCTTCAGGAAACATCCTTAAAAAATAATTTATTAAAATAGAGCATTATGAAAAAGCTAGCCCTGGCAACTGCTATTGTTTTAGGAACTATGTCTATTTCTGCAACTGCAGAGACTACTCCAAATAAAGTTAAAATGTCCATTTCTGCACAAACAGAATATACAGAAGTGACTACAGATGCTGTTCCGGCGGCTGTAAAAACTGCTCTTCAAACTGCTTATCCCGGTGCAAAGCTGGATAAAGCATTTGTAAATGAAAAAAAGGAATATAAATTAGAAATATCAGTTAAGGACCAAAAGGCTACTGTTTACTCAGATGTCAATGGCAATTGGCTGAAAATATAATAAATATATTATAAATATAATTAGGTGAAATTAGATTTATGTTTTTGGTGAAAAAGAGATTGCTTATAGCAATCTCTTTTTTTTTGCATAAATTTGTGATAATACAAGTTTAATAGTATTATTTTAGCAAATAAAGTCCCTAAAAACAAATGTCAAAGATATTATTGATAGAAGATGATATCTCGTTTTGCAAATTGTTAGAAAAGTTTCTAATAAAGAAAGCATACGAAGTATCTATCGCATTCTCCGCAGCAGAAGCCAGATTAGCAATTAAAAACGAATCATTCGATTTGATTTTAACAGATTTGCGTTTGCCTGATTCTGACGGAATTGGTCTAATGTCTGAAATTAAAAATTCACATCCTCATATTCCGGTCGTTCTTATGACAGGATATTCAGATGTTAATACTGCTGTAAAAGCTATAAAAAATGGTGCTGCAGATTATATCTCAAAACCATTTAATCCTGACGAAGTTTTACTGGTAATCACCAATGCATTACAAAATCCAGAGCCGGAAGAAACTCCTGCAAAAGAGAAAAAATCGGTAAAAAAACAGGTTACTGCAGAAAACGAATTTGTAAAAGGAATTTCTATTGCTTCAAGAAAGCTTTTAGATCATATAAAATTGGTAAGTCCAACAGATATGTCTGTTTTGATTATTGGTGAAAGCGGGACTGGAAAAGAAATTATTGCCAAAAGTATTCATCAGCAAAGCAATCGCAAAAACAATAATTTTATAGCAGTTGATTGCGGAGCCATCCCGAAAGAATTGGCGGCAAGTGAATTCTTCGGGCACTTAAAAGGATCTTTTACAGGTGCAATCAGCGATAAAATGGGCTATTTTGAAGCTGCAAATGGTGGAACTTTATTTCTGGACGAAATAGGAAATCTTTCTTATGAAAACCAAATACAGTTGTTAAGAGCACTTCAGGAACGAAAAATTAAACCCGTTGGAAGCAACAAAGAAATAAACGTCGATATCCGCATTATTACTGCTACTAATGAAGATTTACGTGAAGCAGTAAAAAATGGCGATTTTAGAGAAGATTTATACCATAGAATCAATGAGTTTTCGATTCTTTCTCCTTCATTAAAAGACAGAGAAGAAGATTTAATGGTTTTTGCTGATTATTTTCTGGAAAAAGCCAATCAGCAATTAAACAAAGAAATTATCGGATTTTCTCCGGAAGTTGTCTCTATTTTTCAAAACTACAACTGGCCGGGAAATTTACGTGAACTTCAAAATTGTGTAAAACGCGCCACACTTTTATCTCAGGGCGATTATATCGAGAGCGATGTTTTACCTGCAGAGTTCTTTCAAATCCAAAAGCAAAACCAGGCAGAAACAACAACTAGTTTCTCATTGTCTGAAAATGAAAAAGAAACAATTATTCATGCTTTATCAAAAACACAGAATAATAAGTCTGAGGCTGCAAAATTGCTGAAAATTACCAGAAAGACGCTTTACAATAAATTGAAACAATACAATATCGATTAAACGATTTCTTTCTCTAAGGATTCAAAAAGAGAATCAATTTGTTCTTTTAAGTCTTTGTAAAGGGCTTTTGCCTGAGAAATTTCAAAATTATTACTTTCTAAAACTTTTAAAATTTCACCAATTTTATGTGCTTCAATTTGTTTAAACATTGGAGCAATACGATGTGCGATAGCTTTTATTTCAGGTACATTTTTTTCTGAAATTGCATTATTTAGCGCAACTAGATTTTCGTTGCTGCTCTCAACAAACGATTTTAAAACATCTTTTAATGCTGCAGGATCATTTCCAAGAAATTCTTTTAAGGTATTTAGAGAATACAATTGAGATGAAATATTTTCTTCAGTTTCATGTATTTCAGCTTTGGGCAAAGTCTCATTTTCTAAAATAATACGAATAGTATCCAGCAAAATTTTTGGTGAATAAGGTTTTTTTACGACAGTTGTAAAGCCGGCATCCGAATAAACAGAAGCTTCCAAATCTGTTCTTCCTGTTAAAGCAATTACAGGCTGATTATTATAAACAGCACTATTTTTTAGATTTTGCAGAAACATAAAGCCATCCATTTCCGGCATTTGAATATCGGTAATCACAAAGTCGAAATTGGTTTTCTGAATAGCTTCGAGTGCTTTTGAAGCACTATTAAAAGATAAAACCTGATGTTTTTCCTGTCTCAATACACCACTTGTCAAATTGAGTAGATTTATATCGTCATCAATTACAATAAAAGTTTGCGCTTTTGTGTTTTGCAAGATTGGTTTTTTGGTCTCATAAAGTAAATTTGAACTGGTATCAAATAATAGCGGAAGCTGAACTTCAAAAGTGCTTCCTTTTCCAAAAGTGCTTTCAAGTTGTAAAGTTCCGCCCAGAATCGAGATTATTTTTTGACAAATCGATAAGCCAAGACCAGTTCCTCCGTATTTTTTTTCGATGCCTTCGTTTGCCTGAGCAAATTCTTCAAATACAAATTTCTGATTTCCTTTCTCGATTCCAATTCCGGTATCTTCAATGGTAATTACAAAAAACTGATTGTTTTCAGAAGGGTAGGCGCTGATTTTGATAAAACCTTCCTCAGTAAATTTATAGGCATTTCCAATAATATTGCTCAAAATCTGTTTCAGTCGAAACGGATCTCCAACAACTTTTGCATTCAGTTTTTCATTCACATTAATTATTAAATCAATATTTTTTTGCTTGTAAACGGTCTGAATACTTTTGGCAACTTCATCAATAATTACGGGTATCAGAAAAGGAACTTTTTCGATTGTAATTTTTCCTGCTTCAATTTTTGAAAAATCCAATAAGTCCTGAACCAATTGCGTAATATATTCGGAAGAGTTTTTAATATTTTTAATAAAATATGACTGCTTGGTATTAACATCGGAATTATCCAGAAGTTCAGAATAACCGACAATTGTACTTAAAGGCGTTTTTAAATCGTGACTTACGGTCGAAATTAATTGTTCCCGGCTTTTAAGCAGATTCCTGGTTTTAAAATTCGCAATTTCAAGCTGTTTTTTATACAACTGGGATTTTGAATAATCGCTGACAATTAAAATAGAAAAGAAAATTGTAAGCACTAAACCAATAATGGCTGAAGCAGTCACAATTTCATTGACTTTTTTAAGCGATTTTTCCTTGAGGGAATTGTTTTTTATGGAATTAATGATGATTTCGCGCTCAATTATTCGAAGCACTTTTCTGAGTTGTTCAGAAATTGCAATTTCATTTTTAAGCAATTTATTTTCCTCAAAATTCAGGGACTCCTTTTTCTTTTCGGCTCTCATTTTTACAGAGCTCAAAAGTTTTTTAGAGTTCGCCAGAATCGAATCAGAAGCTTGTTTACTTAATGTATTAGTACTATCATCCGGAATATTCTGATTGAGATAATCTACATATTTCTGAAGTACATTTTTTTGATAACTCCCAAGCTGATTGGGATTTTTGGTGAAATCCTGAAGTTCCAGTTTTCGGAGTTTAAACTCCATTTTGGTAATTTCGTCAATTGCCGTATTTACCGAGACTTCATCATCGGCTTTGTTTTTTATGGTTTTTAATTGCTGAATGTTTTTGGTTTTTTCAGACAATAAATAGGTAACACTATCCAATAAAACTTTTTGATAATCGGTAGTAACAATCTGTTTTAAAGTATCGATTCGGGCGCGCAATGAATCCGTTTCGGTAACGTAGCTTTTAAAATCTTTATCAGAATTGGTCTGAATTGTTTTTCGGGCTAAACTTTCTGTTTTATAAACATTAGAGAAAAGTTTACTCACTCTTAGAATTTTTGTTTTTTCAAGAGCAATTTTGTCCTCCAGTTTATTATAAACTACATTTTCAGAATACAAAAACCATCCAACGGTAACAACGAGAGCCAATAGTGCCACATAACTAAAGAGCACTTTAATAGCGGTGTAACTTTTTTTGCTCTCCATAGATTGTTATTGTTGGGATTGGGAAGTTTTTAGATTTCGAATTCACTGCAATTTATTTAAAAAAATCTGTTTTAAAAAGCGAATGAAGTTGAAAGTATTACATAATTCAAAGGTTTAGGAAATAAAATAGCCGCAGATTATGTAAAAATCTGCGGCTACTAATTGGTTTTAAAATCTTATATTAACTCGTTAGATGATATTAAAAAATATATTTTAACACATAGATACATAGTTTTAAAAGCTCAAAAAGGCATTTCATTTGCATTAACAAACATAGCTATGTGTTAGAAACTAGTTTCTTTTCAAAATCTTTTCAGTAAAATCTAAAATAGATCTATGTTTCTATGTGTTGAAAATAATTACACCCAATGTGCTGTATTATAATGTTTCGTTTAACCATTTAAAGAATTCACCTTGCCATACCTGAGCATTTTGTGGTTTAAGAACCCAGTGATTTTCTTCAGGGAAATACACAAATCTACTTTTGATTCCTCTTAACTGAGCAGCCTGAAAAGCTTCTTGTCCTTGTCCAATTGGCACACGGAAATCTTTTCCTCCCTGAAAAATCAAGATTGGTTTATTCCATTTTTCAACCATAGTTGCAGGGTTAAAAGTTGTGTATGCTTTTTGAGCTACAGCATTGTCTTTTTCCCAGTATGGACCACCAAAATCCCAGTTGTTAAAGAAAACTTCTTCTGTAGTTCCCAACATACTTACGGTATTGAAAACGCCATCGTGAGCGATAAAAGTTTTGAAACGGTTGTTGTGAATTCCGGCTAAGTAAAATACAGAATATCCTCCGTAACTAGCACCAACACATCCTAAACGGCTTTTGTCAACATAATTTTCTTTAGCAACATCATCAATTGCAGAAAGGTAATCGTTCATAACCTGTCCACCCCAGTCTTTACTAATTTGCTCATTCCATTCAACACCATGTCCTGGCATTCCACGACGATTTGGTGCTACAACCACATAACCTTTTGCAGCCATTAAAGAAAAATTCCAACGGAAAGAATACGACTGAGTCAATGCACTTTGCGGTCCTCCTTGACAAAATAATAAAGTTGGGTATTTTTTTGAAGCATCAAAATTTGGAGGCAGGATTACCCAAACCAACATTTTTTTGCCATCAGTTGTAGTAACATAACGCTTTTCAGTTTTGCTTAAAGCTAATGTTTTATAAGTATCTGTATTTACATTCGAAAGTTGTTTCCATGTATTTTTCTTTAAGTTAAAAGAATAAATCTCAGGAGCATGATTCATATCGTTTCTGGTTACAATGATATCATCACCGGCAAAACCAACTAAATCATTTACATCAAAATCTCCGTTTGTAATCTGGCGAACCTGAATTGCGATTTTTGTTAAACCAGGAAAGTTTACTACAAAAAGTTGTTTTGTACCATCTACAGGCGCTACAAAATATACATTTTTGCCATCTTTACTCCAGATAAAATTATCTACAGTTCCATCCCAGTTTGCCGTTAAATTGATTTTGATGCCTTTAAATTCAACAATAATGTCGTTTTTATCCGCTTCATAACCGTCACGCTTCATTTGTAACCAAGTCAGGTTTCCTGCTGGAGAAAATTGAGGAGCCGTATCGTAACCCAGATTACCTTCGGTTCTGTTTGTTGTTTTTTGAGTCTCTAAATTGTACTCATAAATATCTGTATTTGTCGAAATAGCATATTGAGTTCCCGCTTTTTTCTTGCACACATACAAGATACTTTTTCCGTCTGGCGACCAGATATAATCTTCGTCACCACCAAAAGGTTTTTGCGGCGAATCAAAAGTTTCACCTTTCAAAATATCAATTCCGGCAGCACCATCTTTATTTTCTTTATAAAAAACGTGGTTAAATTTTCCTTCATTCCACGTATCCCAGTGACGATAATCTAAACCATCATAAATCTGAGCATCAGATTTTTCAAGGCTTGGGTAAAAATCTTTTCCTAAAACTTTGTCGATTTTTACTTCTTCATTATAAACTAAAAATTTTCCGTCTGGCGAAACATTTTTGTCTTTCAAAAGATCTTTAGTGTCTTTAACTTCAGTTGCATTTCCACCGTTTACAGGAATAGTGTAAAATTTAGAGTGCGATTTGTTTTCTTCTACAGAAGGTGTAGAAACCTTAAAAACGACATTCTTTTCGTCTTTAGAAAGTCCGAGTGCACTAACTCGTCCAAGTTTCCATAATAATTCCGGAGACATTACATTCTGTCCGATAGCGTTTAAACTCATCATTATTAATGTTGTTACTACTACTTTTTTCATAATAAAAATTCTATTTTTTGTGGAGCTAAAAGTACAACATTTAAATTCCAATCTTTAAAAATCCAAATCCCAATAAATGTTAAAATTGCAATTTTTTCCACCACGACCCGAGCGATAGCGAACTGGCGAAGCAATTCACGAATTATTTTTTGATAATATTTGAGAATAAAAATTTAAAGTAAAGTTTGGAATTTGGATTTTAAAAAATTGTAATTTAACCCAAGTTTGGGATTTGAAATTTAAACATTGGAATTTATTAAAAGATGGAATTAAGTTATTGGGAATTAAAAAACTGGTTCACAAATGTTGATTATACCATTGTGGGCAGCGGAATTGTTGGTTTGCACGCAGCATTGCGCTTACGCGAAAGATTTCCTGCTGCAAAAATTCTGGTTCTGGAAAAAGGAATGTTACCACAAGGCGCGAGTACAAAAAATGCCGGTTTTGCCTGTTTTGGAAGTATTTCTGAAATTCTGGAAGATTTAAAAACACATTCTGAAGATGATGTTGTGAGTCTAATAGAAAAGCGCTGGACTGGCTTGCAACTTCTCCGAAAAAGACTGGGTGATGCTGCAATTGATTTTAAACCACACGGCGGATATGAATTATTTCTGAAAGACGAAGAATCCGGATTTAATGAATGTGTTGCTAAAATTCCTTTTATAAACGAAGTTTTGAAACCATTGTTTAAAGCCGATGTTTTTTCTAAAGAAGTAGATCGTTTTGGTTTTGCAAACATTCAGGAATATTTAGTTTTTAATCCGTTTGAAGCTCAGATCGATACCGGAAATATGATGCAGGAATTATTGAAGCAAGCTGTTTCTGCCAATATTTTAATCTTAAACCAACAAACTGTAACTTCTTATTCTGATACCGGAAACCATGTTGAAGTCGTACTGAATGATTTCAGTTTTAAAACAAATAAATTGCTTTTTGCGACAAATGGTTTTGCCCATTCTTTAACAAATGGAGCTGTACGACCGGCAAGAGCACAGGTTTTAATTACAGAACCTATAAAAGATCTGGATATAAAAGGAACTTTTCATCTGGATCGCGGTTATTATTACTTTAGAAATATTGGTGATCGGATTTTATTAGGCGGAGGAAGAAACCTTGATTTTGACGGCGAAACGACAACTGAATTTGGGCAAACGAAAATTATACAAAATAAATTGGAGGAGTTGCTGAAAAATGTAATTTTACCAAATCAGGATTTTCAGATAGCGCATCGTTGGAGCGGTATTATGGGAATCGGAAATAGTAAGAATCCTGTCGTGTCTCAACTTTCTGAAAACGTGTTCTGTGGAGTACGTTTAGGCGGAATGGGAGTCGCAATTGGCAGTTTAATAGGAACAGAATTAGCAGATTTAATATAATGGCAGTAACCAAAAAACCGGCACCAAAAAAAACTACTACAACAGCAAAACCTAAACCAAAAGCAGCTCCCAAAAAAGGAAATCGTTCTTTTGGCGAAAAAGTAAAATGGTTTTTTATCAAACTATGTTTATGGTTTTTTGGATTGTCTATCGGGTCGGTTATTATTTTTAAATACATACCGGTGCCTTTTACGCCTTTAATGATAATTCGTGCTATCGAAAATAAGATGGCGGGTAAAGAAGTGTTTTTTGATCACGATTGGGAACCAATTGATAAAATTTCGAATAATCTTCAGAAAGCGGTAATTGCCAGCGAAGACGGAACTTTTTTAACCCACAATGGTTTTGATTTCAAAGCGCTTCAGAAAGCATATAAAAGTAACGAACGCGGACGTAGAATTCGTGGCGGAAGTACCATTTCACAGCAAACGGCAAAAAATGTCTTTTTATGGCAGGGAAAAAGTTATTTCCGTAAAGGTCTTGAAGCTTATTTCACCGTTTTAATCGAAATTATCTGGGGCAAAGAAAGAATCATGGAAGTATACTTAAACAGTATCGAAATGGGCGATGGCGTTTATGGTGCTTATGCCGCAACAGAACACTGGTACCGTCGTGATGCTTCAAGTTTAACGCCAATGCAGGCTGCCGGAATTGCAGCAATTCTTCCTAATCCGAGAAAATTTAAAGCGACAGGTTCGTCAAGTTATATTAACAGAAGAAAAGAACGAATTGTTCGCGAGATGCGTGCCGTTGGAAAAATAAATTATAATGGAAAATAGAAATGCCTTTTTTGCGGTCTTTCTATTGGCAACAACGTTAGTTTTCGGACAGGCAAAAACAAAAGAAATCGGAATTATTTCCGACAATGATTTATACACTTCGTCTAAAAACGATATGTATTATACCAATGGTTTAGAATTTTTCTTCCGGTTTTTGTCTAAGAATGAAAACCCGAAAATCAATAAAAAAATTACCGAATTTCGTATTGGGCAATATATTTATAATCCCAGATTTATAAACAAAGAAGCCATTTACGAAAACGATCGACCATTTACAGCTTATCTTTTTGCCGAAGCCGGACGCAGCTTTTTTTACCAAAGCGAGTCGGTTTTAAAAACTGATTTTCAAGTTGGGTTTATGGGACCCAATGCGTTGGGAAGAGAAACGCAGGAAAGTTTTCATCACCTTATTGGCTATAAAAATGTATATGGTTGGGAAAACCAGCTTCATAATGCATTTGGTATTCAGGCACATGTTTTATATTCTAAAAAGTTATTTCCCGGCAAACACAATGATTTTGTAGATCTTCACTTTCAGTCCGAAGCCAATTTGGGAACTATTTTTACAGGAGTTTCAACAGGTCTTTTAACCCGAATTGGGTTTAAGAAACTATTACCGGTTTACGATTCAAATTTGCACGATGCCTCAGTAAATACACAACCGCAATATAATATTCGGGAATTTTATTTCTACGCCATGCCAAGTGTCAATTATCAGTTTTACGATGCTACGATTCAGGGAAGTATGTTTAATGACACAAGTCCGTTGACTTTTGATATAGTTCCGTGGCGCTTCAATGCAGAATTTGGTTTAAAATACCGTCATAATAACTGGAATTTATCTTATTCCTTTCTTTACCGTGGCCGCGAAGTCGAACCCAATTTTATTACCGATAAAAACACGGGCTATTTTTATGGTTCGATTAGATTGGGATATTTGTTGAAATAAGTTTCTTCGAATGAAAATTTAAATACAATTATGATTGGATATTTTATCTTTTTCATGTTCTTGGCGATTTTTGCTTACGTAAGCGTTAGATGGGGAACATTTTTGATTTCAGATTTAATCGCGGGACTTATTCTATTAATATTCTTTACCTATTATCATTTTAGAAATGATTTAGATAGAGCTGCAATTATAGTTATAGTCGTTAATTTGACGCTCTACATTTTTCAATTTATTTCTTCTGTTTTTATTTATTTTGATGAAGAGAATGAAAAAAGAAGCTATTGGATATTTACTATTCTCGCCTTTGTTTTTTTAATAATGGCAGAAAAAATGATGACAAATTTTGATGATTCTTTTTGGAGCATGTATGTTCCAGTTGCATTAGCTTTTTTTCCGTTATATTTTTTGAAGTACTTTTTTAAATATATTAGAGAAGAAGATTGATTTCCGTCTTCGGAAAAAGAGAGTTAAATGAATTTTCAGATTTCTAAATAAGATATTTTTTCAATTGCCTCCAGCTTTAGCTGGAGGTTTTTTGTTTTCAGTTACTAGGCTTTAGCCAAATATCTTGCATTTTTGGCTAAAGCCTATTTATTAGCAGGATTTTTTACCTCCAGCTAAAGCTGAAAGCAAATCATATTTTCTCAAAAAAAGATCTTTGTCAAAGTTTAAAACTTTGACAAAGATTAAGGAGTAATTCAAAAACAAAAAGCCACTCCTAAAATTTTTAAGAATGGCTTTTTTATTATCAGGAATTGAAAGATTATTTATCCTTCATTATTTTTTCTAAATATTCAACTTTATCTTTTTCAGCCTGAACCAAACGCTCGTAAAGTTCTTCTAATTTGTCAAGATGATTAAAATAAAATTACTGTTTGGTCAACATGAAGCCATCTCTAGGAAAAGTAAGTTCTGCTAGTTTTAAACCTGGGCAGGTACCTTCCGAAATCATGATATGATCGGGCTCAAAAGATAAGAACATTTGTGTATTAGTATTGTTTTTTATGCGGGTAAATATTGTTCCTTTATTTCCACACATAGAGTTATTACCTACAAAGTCAGATGCATACGAGGTTAGGTCTTTGTTGAAATAACTCCCTTTTATGATGTGGGGACCAGTCTCTGGTACACTTCTGGTATCTTCTAATACTGTACCAAAAACAGATGTGATTAAATAGCGAATTCGTAATTCATCGATGGTTACCTTATCAAGAGTAGAAGTGTATTTTGTGATGTAAAAAGTGTAATTTTTAGTTTTATAAGATCCTTTCCACGTACCTACATATTTAGTAAGCAAATTATTGATATCTTTCATATAAGTATTGTCTGGAATGCCATCTCCGGCATCAAGATAATCTCCCATTTTTTCAACAGGTACTATGGTTTGTGCTTTACAGGATAATGTCAATAGCATTATAAATCCTAATATAATTATTTTTTTCATGGTTATTTTAATTACAGTTTGTAGTTGTTATTTTTCCGTTGGTGTCTAATGTTTTTCTGGAATTTCCCGCTGCCTCAATTTTATACAGTTCAATACCATTAATTCCTATCTCTTCATTTAAAAATTTTAAAAACCCTTTTTCTAAACTATTCCTTCTCATTAAGTTTTTGTAAATTTCTTCTAAATCCTGCCAGTTAATATTGTTAGCTTTTGTCCCAACATCTGCTGTAGTCCCTGTAAACCTCAATTGGTAAGTTCCTTTACTGGATACAACTGTTCCGTAAATATCATCAATAGGAATGCTGTTTCTTTGGGCACTGAGTACCAAAATTATAAACTGTTTTACATCTTCGGGAGAGAACATTCTAATGGGTTTTATAGATTCTAATTCTCCATTTGCCCTTATTCTTTCGTAAGGGTCAAGATGAGTATGCATATAGCCTATTGTATTGGCATCAGATGGTAAATTCATTTTATCTGCATTATCTGTACTTGGTGCTGCGACAAGTGCAGTAAAAGGCCCGTTCCTGCTTTGCATATAACCTGATTCTATTTTTAAACCGGTTTTTTTCTTGAGTTCTTCGTGTTTTGCTGTAAAATTTGCATTGGTTCTGAGTGTTTTTATTTTATCGCAGGGGGTTGCTACGGTTGGGTTAGTAGTACTACTTGATCCTCCGCCGCCTCCGGTATGATCGGAAGTGTAATCTTCATGATCTCCCCCTGTAACATCCTGACCCCTTGGGGTATAATAGATGGTATTGTTTCTATAATCATTTTGAATTACAACGGGTCTTAATGGTAATGCATCACTACAACCAGTTTGTGAACAACCATATTCATAAGGATCAGATTCTACGGGGGCTCTTGCTGTACTGTTGTTTGCCTTTTTGTACGGTATTATTTCAATAGTCCCGGTGCAAACCATAGCATCGTTTTCGAACCGGGCAGCTTTTATAAAGCCTTGTTTCAAATCCCAGCCTGTAATATATCCTGTAAAATTATCAGGTTCATCAGCGGGGGCGGCAATTTGAGGGGTATCAGGATAAAATTCGTACAGAATTGCTGTGTATTTATTTTGGGGCAGATTATAAATATAAAGTTTTTGTTCCCAGTTTTCATTTTGGTTTATTTTTACCGCTGTAATGGGTATAACTATAATCTGAACGCCCTCTTTAGTGTTTTTAATTTTGGCGTTAGCCCATTGGTAATTTAAATTTTGAAACAGATTAAAATTATCGCCGTTCGATTCATATTCTTTAAACCACTCTTTGGCAAGTGAAATTTTCGAAACTTCCTGATTTGCTAAATTATCATCATTTTGGCACCTTGTAAAGACAGCAGAAATTGCCAAAACAATAGTAAATATCAGGATTCTTTTGGTTTTTTGATTCATAGTTTTGTTTTTAAAGGGTTATTACTTAAAAACAAACATAATAAATGAATTCTTACAAATTGTTAATTGTGTAAGAAAAATACCAAAATAATGCATTATGGTGAATATTAGAAACAAATAGTTAATAATATAAAAAACCATGAAGTGTTCAGTCTATACCTGCGGAGTCATTTTACCCAAAACAAAAAAGCCATTCCTTGAAATTTCAAAGAATGGCTTTTTTATTATCAGGAATTGAAAGATTATTTATCCTTCATTATTTTTTCTAAATATTCAACTTTATCTTTTTCAGCCTGAACCAAACGCTCGTAAAGTTCTACAACTTTGTCAAGTGGATTAAAATTACAAGTTGAACCACTGGCAAAATTTCCAAAGTTTCCTGGGCTATCATTAAAAGTATTAAAATAATTAATGACATTTTCTTCTGAAAAATTTTTAATAGCATCAATAGAAACTTCCAGCGCTTCGGCAACTTTTTTAAGTTTTTGTTCCTCTACGACTTCGCTTCCTTCAATATATGAAACATTCTGTTGAGTGGTCTCCATTGCAATAGCAAGTGCTTCCTGCTTCATGCCTTTAATTTCTCTAATACGGCTAATGTTCCGTCCGATATGAATTGGTTTTGTTGCTGTGCTCATAATTCAAAGGTATTTAAAATTCTTTTACAAAATTACTTTGGGTAAAAAACAGATTGCGTTTGTAGTTTACGGCTTTTTATCTCATTAAATAAAAGTACAAATTTTCAGACAAAAAGTAAGTTTGAAATTTTCAAACATTCATAAATTTTTTCAAAATAAAACTTTCTTTTCGCGATTTTAAATTCGGCTAAAAACAACACTTAACCTTTTGATAACATGCTGAATAGTTTAAGTTTTTACTTTTAATTAAAATTTAAACTTATGGAAATCAATTGGGGAATAATTGGCATTGTAGCTGTATTGGTTGTTATTTTGGTTGTACTCACAATCAGAAAGAATCTAAAAGAAAAAAAGAAATTGGAAAATTTGCTGAATAATGATTTCAAAAAAGCAAAAAAAGATAGAATTGATGCTGACGATTCGGCGAATGAGAAATAGCCAACAAAAAGTAATAATCTCGTGTGATTATAGTGTAGGATAAATAAGTATATTAGCGCTCTAAATCATAGATTACATGAAGAAAAAACTACTTAGATTGCTTTCTGTTTTTACCATTTTATTGCAATGCACAATAGTTAGCTGTTCTGCAGATGAATCCTCAAAAGAACCTGAGGTTGTTGTTCCTGTAGATCCAAAGCCTGTAGATCCAGTTGTTACAAAACCTGTTCTGCCTAAGTCAGAAATGATGAAACCTGCGATTGTAAATATAAGTTCGTCAAAAACAGCAAAAAATGCCGAAGTAAGAAAACGTATAGTTAAATCTACAAGATTTGCTCAAAATATTGGAGTTAATATTTATGAGTACCACCTCGATAGAGATTTAAATATTTACAGAAGTTTACCCTCAGAGAATCTTTTTGATGTTGCTGAAATAGCTTTAAATAAAACTACCGAACGAGATTATGATCTTGTTTATAAATACAATTCATTAGGTCAGCTTATTAGTATTAATACTGATAAAGTTTATACAAATAATGGACATACAAATACACCAGAAAACTTCAGTTTTACTTATAATAACAATGGTTCATTGAATGAAATGATATCATCATACGCGTTCGGAAGCCATTATACATATAACGAACAAGGGCTGATGGAGAAACGAATTGAAAATGACGGTCATGTAAGTTATAAATATATGTATGATGAACAAGGAAGAATAAATGAAGCTTTTTTCTATATTCATGATGTCTTGCAGATGCACTATAAATATACTTATCCAAATGATACTAGTTATGTAAAAGCTTGGTATAGTGTTAATTCCGATCAAACTGAAACTTTGACGAGTTATGTAATTTTTACTTTTGATCCAACTAAAGCAGGAGTTTATAATAAAGAGCCATACTATAGATTAGATAATCAATATTTACACGTAACAAAGATTTCTTCAAATATATTATCTAACGGAAGTTGGCAAGTGCAGTTTGAAGCTGTTCCGAAATATTTTTATGATGAAGAGGGATATCTAATAAAGTATGATGCTGCAGGATTTAATTATACAACAGATATTACTGTTTTTGAATATGAGTAGAAAGCTTAATTATATACTTTCTTAAAACGAATAAACCCTTGTAGCTGAATTTACAAGGGTTTATTAATTTAAGTTATTGCTTTTTTTGATTTTATTTACCAGACTTTATTGCTTCAGTAATTAGAACTTCAGTATTCAAATTGCCTCTTGTCAAGACTACAGAACTTAGTTTTTTATCACTGAAACCGAATTTTAGTACGTTAGGATAATCTATAATTTTAAAAGATCCATTTTTTAGATAAACTAATTCGTTGTCATTTTTTCCTTTAAAATGATCCAAAAGCATAGACTCAACATAAAGGCGATTGTTTTTTTCTACTATTTTGGTTTCTACTCCTTGTCCATAAAGAAAATCATCATAAGTTCCGATTAGTTTTTCTTTTAAATCTTTTGGAACTTCCTGAGTTTCCTCGTTAGGTGATTTTCCATTCCAGTTCATTAATTTCAAAAGCTTTCTTTGGGTGTGCGACATTACAGGAAAACGATTTGGTTTTTCGCCATTGGTTAGAAATGTAAAGCCGTTTCCATCTTTCATAGTCGCAAAAACAGTACCTCCAACTCCTGTGTTTGAGCCATTGCAAATAAACCAATCGTAGTTATTATAGCCAAAGGACTTTTGCCATCCGTAACTCCATCCGGCAACAGCATCTTTTAAGGCGGTTACTTCTGTTACTTTTTGTGCAATAGAATGAGAAATCACTTTATTGTTTTTATTGCGCAAGGCATTTTGTATTTCAATAGCAATTAAAGCTAAATCTGTAGGTGTAGACCACATTCCTGAAGCTCCAACTTGCGGCGTAATTGGTAAACCAGTTCTAATAACTTTTTCGTTTTGATCGTGAACGAGTGCCACATTTGTTAAGAATCCTTTTTCGTTAGGTTGTGTCATCGTAGTGTTTTTTAATCCAAGAGGCGAAAAGATATATTGTTTAGCAAGTTCTGCGATAGATGTATTAAAAGTATCTTCCAAAGCCATTTGAATAATCACATAACCGCCACCGCTGTACGACCAACTCGTTCCTGGTGTAAACAAAAATTCAATTTCTTTATCATATCGTGGTATTTGACCTAAAAGACTTTGTTTTATTGTCGGGATGGTATCGCCTTCATAATAATCTGCAAATCCGCCCTGAGTTGTACCAGCCGTATGATTTAAAAATTGTTTCCAGGTTGGGCTATGGTTTTCGGTAAACTTACTTTTTGGCAAGTGCCAGCGTTTTAGATAACCATCTATCGGATCGTCTAAATTAATTAAGCCTTTTTCTTCAAGCATAAAACAAAGTAGTGCCGTAATAGGTTTTGAAATCGAAGCGGTAGAAAAAGCAGTGTTTTGATCTATTTTTTCTGGCGAGTTTATCGATTTTACACCAAATTGATTGGAATAAACAATCTGGTAGTTCTCAAAAACAACAAGACTAAATCCGGCAAGTTTATTTTTTTCCAGTTGTTCATTAATATTTAAACTATCAGTAAGAAAACTATAATCTTTTTTTTGTGATACTGTTTTGTTGTTTGTTTGTGCGTTCGAAGTTGTTACTATAAGAAGTAGTAAATAAATAAAGTTTTTCATTGTATCGTGATTTTCGGTTAGAAATTTATTTCGATACAAAGATGTGGGAGAAATTAAACCTACGCGACCGAGTGAAAATATTCGAACGCATTTGTAAAAAAGAAAATAGTACGAATAGTTAAAAACACGAGTACGAGTAATTACAAAGTGCTAAATTAAAGCGCTTTACGATAGTCGGTAGGAGTGAAGCCAGTATGTTTTTTAAAAGCGGTATTGAAAGAAGATTTCGAATTAAAACCTACATCATATAAAATTTCTAAAATAGTGACCTTGCTTTTTGTGGCATCTTTTAAAATATTCATGGCACTTTCTATGCGATAGGTATTAATGAAATCGTAAAAATGCTGCTCTAATTTATGATTAATTAAAAGAGAGAGATCCCTAACCGGAATTGCAATACCCTTAGAGACATCCTGAATTGTTAAAGAAGGATCCAAAAACGGTTTTTCTTCCGCCATATACTGCTGTAGTTTCAATAACTCTTCATTATATTCTTTTTCACTTACAGGTAATTGTTCCTTATTTTTTTCTTCTAAAACAATATCCGAAACCAGTTGTAATTTTGAATCAACACTCTTAAATAAATCGGGGTTGTTTAATGCTTTAAATAAGTACCAACAAACAATAAAGAGCTGAAACACCAAGAGTCCAATTTTTATCCATTCAGAAATATTGGGATAATCGGAGAATTTGAAGATATTTTTTAAAATAGCAGCCGAATACAAAATGGTCATTAGAACTGCAAACTGAAATAACCAATTATAAGAACTTATACTTGTACCGGCACAATTTTCGAGATATAGTTTTTTTGCTTTTCTCAATACCATAAAAACAGCAATGATATATACAATTAGCTGAACATGTATAAGAATATGATTGAACTGTATTTCAATACTATTTTGATAGTTTTTGATTAGATTAATTTTAGAAGCAGTATCTACTGCGTAAAAGCGAGGCAATAAAACCAGATTGGCAATTAAAAATGGAAGAACATGTATTAGATGTTTGGGTTTAAGCTTAAAATCTGAATAACAAACCGATAATACATACAGATATAAAACAGGAATTTGTAAGAAAGCACACAAACCTCTTAACATTCCAAGATTCGAAGGCTCATGAATTACTAAGTCAAATAAAGTCTGACTGGTGTCAATTGCTTGTAATATTAAAAAAGCAGCAAAAAGAGAATTACTTGTCTTATGCTTTGTCTTGACCGCAAACAAAAAAAAAGCAAGAAATAGTAAAATGAATAAGGTAATTATGGTAACAATAACTAATAAATTGATCTTATCCATGCAGTATTTTTGGGTGTTTTTTGGTTTGTAATTTTGGCTAATTTGTTTTAATGCAAAAAAAACTTTTGCTAAGCCATCCAAAAATAGTAAAATATTTTTTGAATATGATAAAAGTAGATGAGGTTTAAATATTTCTATAACTTGATGGAATAAAAATAAAAAACCGGTAAAATAAAAGTTTACAGACTTTTAAAAAAAAACTGTAAAATAAAGAATTCAAGTCACTTGTTAAACCCGACAGGTTTTTAAAACCTGTCGGGTTTACATAACGTATACAAACAAAAATACCCAAACAGAGTTGTTTGGGTATTTTTTGTTGTGAAAAATGTGTGGAGAATACCGGATTCGAACCGGTCACCCCTTGCCTGCCAGGCAAGTACTCTAGCCAAATGAGCTAATCCCCCTTTTTTGTTTGAGAATCTGTATTCGAACTGTCATCCTCCCGATTTTGCATCGGGATATTCTAGCCAAATGAGCTAATCCCCCTTTTTTGTTTGAGAATCTACATTCGAACTGTTTCCCTCCCGATTTTACATCGGGATACTCTAGCCAAATGAGCTAATCCCCCAAAGCCTTAGCAAATAAAGGCAATTAATTATCAAAAAACAAATTTCAAATAGTTTCCAGTTAATTATTTTTCAAAAGCGTAACTTTACCTTTAAATTTATTTTTATGAGTTCAGAAATTTCAAAAGGAAGTTTAGAAACTTCTTTTCAAAATACTATTGCAACCATTCAGTTTGGTCATCCTGCGAGTAATTCTTTTCCGCGTCAATTATTAGATCGCCTTACGGCAGAAATTAATCTGTTGAGCCGAAATGAAAATGTTTCGGTTATTATATTAAAAAGTGAAGGAGCAAGGACTTTTTGTTCCGGAGCTTCTTTTGATGAACTTCTGGAAGTTGAAAATATAGAGCAGGGAACAGAATTTTTCTCTGGTTTTGCTCATTTGCTTAATGCAATGCGCAATTGCAATAAACTAATTATTGGTCGCGTTCAGGGAAAAGCCGTTGGCGGTGGCGTTGGTATTATTGCAGCTTGTGATTATGTTTTTGCAACTCCCGAAAGTGATGTAAAATTGTCTGAACTGGCAATCGGGATTGGACCTTTTGTTATTGAACCCGCAGTTTCACGAAAAATTGGTAAGACAGCCATGACCGAAATGACGCTTGCTGCACACGAATGGAAATCGGCAGAATGGGCTTTTCAAAAAGGACTTTTTTCGGTAGTTTGTGAATCTTTTAGTCTTGATCTTAAAATAGATGATTTTGTTCAAAAGTTAAGCTCATATAATCCGGAAGCTTTGCTGGAAATGAAAAAGATTATTTGGGAAAATACCGAAAATTGGGAATCGCTGCTTTTTGAACGTGCTGCAATTACAGGAAAATTGGTACTGTCTGATTTTAGCAGAAATGCATTAAAACAATTTAAAAAATAATTTTCATATAAACCTGCAAGGTTTTTAAAACCTTGTAGGTTTGATTATTAGAGTCAAAAAAAGTATATTCTATCTATAAGGTTTTGAAAACCTTACAGGATTAAAACAATTTAAAATGAGACTGATTTCATTATTTCAAAAAGTCGATGTAGCCGAAAAACTTAAAAATGCGCCAGACAGCGGATATCAGCTTGGCGTTGTCATTGGATCTTTTATTCCGTTTGTAATTTTAGTAGGAATTGCATACTGGATGTATAACCGTGCTAAAAAAAGAGACGAAAACGGTTATTAATTTGTAAATTTGCAAGCTTAAAATTAAGAATCGATGAGTAATATCAGAATTACAAAACAATTTAGTTTCGAAACCGGACATGCTTTGTACGGTTATGACGGAAAATGCAAGAATGTTCACGGCCACAGTTATAAATTGTCGGTAACCGTTATTGGTTCGCCAATTACAGACCGATCGAATGTGAAGTACGGAATGGTAATTGACTTTTCTGACCTAAAGAAAATTGTAAAAGAAGAAATCGTCGATCAGTTTGATCATGCTACTGTTTTTAACCAAACAACACCGCATATTGAATTGGCAAATGAGTTGAAAAACCGCGGGCATCATGTAATTTTGGTAGATTATCAGCCAACAAGTGAAAATATGGTGGTTGATTTTGCAGAAAGAATTATAGGAAGACTTCCGGCCGGAATTTCTCTTTTTTCTCTTAAACTTCAGGAAACAGAATCTTCATTTGCAGAATGGTACGCTTCTGATAATCTTTAAAATTAAAAAAAGAAATTCCAAATTCTGAACTCTTCGACTTCGCTCAGAGAGACAAAAAGTCTAAAATTCTAAGAAGTCTAACAATCTAATAATTTAAATGAAAAAAGTATATTTTGCTTCAGATCAGCATTTTGGTGCTCCAACTCCAGAATTGAGTCTTCCGCGCGAGAAAAAATTCGTTGCCTGGTTAGATGAGGTTAAAGAAGATGCCGAAGCAATTTTTTTGTTAGGAGATTTATTTGATTTTTGGTTCGAATATAAAACTGTTGTACCAAAAGGTTTCGTACGTATTTTGGGTAAACTGGCCGAAATTCGCGACAGCGGAATTCCGATTTATTTTTTCGTGGGAAATCATGATTTATGGATGAATGATTATTTTCAGACCGAATTAAATATTCCGGTTTATCATGATAACAAAGAATTTACTTTTAACGGAAAAACCTTTTTAATTGGTCACGGCGACGGAAAAGGCCCCGGCGATAAAGGCTATAAAAGAATGAAAAAGGTATTTACAAATCCGTTTTCAAAATGGCTTTTCCGTTGGCTTCATCCCGATGTCGGGGTAAGTTTAGCACAATATTTATCGGTTAAAAACAAACTAATTTCCGGAGACGAAGATGTTAAGTTTCTTGGAGAAGAAAACGAATGGCTGGTTTTGTATGCCAAACGAAAACTGGAAACCAAACATTACAATTATTTCATTTTCGGACACCGTCATTTACCAATGATTATTCCGGTGGGTGAAGATTCTAATTATGTAAATCTTGGTGACTGGATTGGTTATTTTACCTACGGTGTTTTTGACGGCGAAAAATTTGAACTTCAGAAATTCGAAAAATAATTACTTCTTTTTAATATTCGCATAAATTCCAATTTTATGCGTTCGCAGAGAATAACTTGTTACCGCTGCTGTATTTGATTGCTGAAAAGATATGGCTTTCGAATCTTGCTTTGGCATGTGGCATTCTACACAATTATTAGCCAGCAGTGATTTTGAGATTGTTTTTAGCGTTGCCGGAGTATGTTTTGTAACCTGATGACAGCTCATACAAATTTTAGAATAAGTCGCTATATTTTGCGATGAATCCTGATGCGGATTATGACAAGACATACAATCCATTTTTTGGCTTTGTTTAAAACATTTACTCTGAGAAAGTAATCCTAACTGATTGCCATGTACATCAAAATTTGTACTGTCTTTTGTGCCCGGGTAAGCTCTAAAATACGAGTTGAGACTTTCTCCCGGTTTGTACTGAAATCTGGATTTTAGTTTTGCCTGATCATTTCCGGAATGGCATAAGGCGCATGCATCAAGTTTTTGTTGTCTGTTTAGATTTTTAAAACTCACTATATTTTGAGCCTGTTTTAAATCAGGAAATTTTAAATGCGTCTGAACATGTTTCTTTGCCGGTCCGTGGCAACGTTCGCAGTCAATTCCGTAGACTAAAGTTTTCTTATCCATAAAATCTTCAACATCCATGGTCAGGAAAGTAATGCTGTCAGAACTTGTCGTAATATATCTGCTGCCAATATTCGAACTATGGCAGGCAAAACATTCTTTGTCTATTTTTCGTTCAAAATTTGGATTTGTAGCAGAATATCCCGGACTTGTTGCCCAACTGTGTATCGATTTATAGTAAGAAATTGGTAATTCGTAAGGATAATGGTTTTTCCAATACGTACCGGTTTGCGCATGTTTAGTTCCAAAAACAACGTCAAATGGATAAGCTTCAACTTCTTTTCCGTTTTTATACAAAACCTGATAAAGTGAATCATGACGCTCTTCCATTACTATTTTGATGTCTTTACCATAAACAAAAGTATTTTTGCCATTTGTAAAATGACCTAAAATATTTTCTTTTGTTGGTGGAGACGTTGCTTTAAAATGTGAAGTATGTAAAGTAGATTCGTATTGTTGTTGGTGACATTGAATGCAGCTTTCAGAACCGGCATAATCGGTTCCGCGCGGGTCAATGTATTCATCAGATTTGTTGCTGCAATTGGTTAGGAAAATTGCAAGAACAAAAAGTACAAGAATGAGGCAGTTTTTTTTCATTGCTGTAAATATACTTTTTTTTGATTTGAATCAAAATATATTTAAATAATGAAAAATTACTGTTAAAATGTTTCGGATATCTTTAGTTTAATCCGGGTCCGTAAACATATTCGTCTAATTCGATTTTAAATAAAGAACCTTCAACTAAGTCTTTAATCGATTTTAATTCCGTCATGTTAACCGCTAAATCTATAGACGAACAAGGTGTTTTTAATAAAAATTTATGGCAGGAGTATTTTAATTCGCAAGCTTCGCAGCAATTGTTTTCGATTATACTGTCTTCGATTAAATCGCAAAACATATTCAATTCAGAAACGGTAAAATAAAAGCCTGTTTCCTTAAAAACCAATTGTACTTTATCCAGAATGGTTTGATTGTTTTGTTTCCAGTAAAAGGCTATTCCAAAACTATTGTGGTATATCTGTTCTATTTCTCTCATTATAAATCCTTTTATTTCAACAAATATAAATATTATTTATATTAATTCTAAATAAAAAAATCATAAAAATTTGAAAAAAAATCATTCTGCTGAAACATGGCTGTGTCGCAAAATGTTTGGATTTCTAATGAAAGAAAGGTTGAAATGTTTTAGTTTCTGCCTGAACCGTAAATATATTCATTGAGATGAAGTCTAAATAAGGAACCATCAACCAAGTCTTTTATAGAATTTAATTCACTTGGTGATATTTCTAAATCTAGTGCAACATAAGGTGTCTTTAATAAAAATTTATCGACGGCACGTTTTACACTAATTGTATTATAATCGTTATGGTCTGTTACGCAGTCTTCAATTAAATTGTGAAATTCATTTAATTCCTGAACTGAAAAATAAAATCCCATTTGTTTAAAAAGCAATTGAATTTTATCTGATACAATTTCATTGCCATCTTTCCAATAGAATGAAATTCCAAAATCGTTGCGGTATATCTGTTCGATGTCTTTCATGACATTTTTTTTAGGCCACAAAGATAAGTACTTATTGTATTAATACTTGATTAAGGAAAACATAAAAAAATGCTAAAAAATCTCGTTAATAAATGATTGTCAGTTATTTATATGGGTTCTGTGAGTTTGTTTTTTGAATAAAATTAGATGAATGCTTTTAGAATTCAATAGAGTTATTTAAACCACTTTTGCATGTTTTCAAAAAACTCATTTTGTTGGTCAACAAATAAATAATGAGAGCAGTTGTCAATATAAGCAAAGTGATTTTTGCCAGTTATAGCTTCAATTGAAGCAATTTGTGCCGATGAAAAAACACCGTCTTCTTTACCATAAATGCCAAAAATGGGGATTCCGGCGGCTTTAATTTTCTTTAATAATGGTCTGCTGTCGATATTATTTTGCTTTTCATTTTGATAAAAAAGCAGGGGTGCATTTTTGTTCCGAATATTCGTTTTGTAAAATTCTCCTGCTTCGTAATTACTATACAGTTTTTTTGAATCTTCGGTTGGATTTGGCATTTTAAAGAAGCTATTTTCTCCTGCAAGTTCAAAACAACCTTTTCGGTATTCGGCTGAATTTTTATTTAAATTTTCGACCACGTTTATTCGTTGCAATTGCTCAGGATTGTTGTTGTACTTTTTCTTGAGTGTATTTAGAATATGGTCGTACGTTTCCTGTTGCGAAAATAAAGCGCCGGCCAAGACCAAAGCGCTAACATTTTTTGGATATTTATTGGTGTAAAGTGTAGCAACCAAACCTCCAAAACTATGACTTAGAAGAATGGCTTTCTTTAAATGATATTTTTTATAAATCGAATTTAAATCCTGAAAAGCTTCCTCATAAGTGAATTTTGCATTAGGATCTGTAGATCTTCCTTCGCCTCTTCGATCGTAAGCAATCACATAAAAACCTAAATCTGCCAGTTTTTGTGCTGTCGTTCCTTCAAATAAAGTGGCATTGCCACTTGGACCTCCGTGAATAAAAATTAAAGCTTTATTCTTTTCGTTTCCGTATGTTTTGATATACAGGTTTTGCCCAATGCCTAATTGGGATAATAGTAAAAATACAAGAACTGGAAACAATTTCATTTATTCTAATTTTTGATGATCGTCCATATCTTTTTTCAGATCTAAATTTCTAAAAGTAGGCGATATAAATCCAAAACCTAAAACGGTTAAAAGTGTAACACTTCCTCCAAAAATAACAGAAGTTACAGCTCCCATTAATTTAGCAGTTGCGCCACTTTCAAAAGCACCAAGTTCGTTAGAAGATCCAACAAAAATTGAATTTACTGCGCCAACGCGTCCGCGCATGTGATCCGGAGTTTTAAGTTGTAAAATAGTCTGACGTATTACTACAGAAATTCCGTCTGCTAATCCGCTTAAAAATAAAGCAAAAACAGAAAGCCAGAAATAAGTCGAGAATCCAAATAAAATGATTGATAAACCAAAAACAAAAATGGCGATCAAAAGTTTTTTTCCGGCATTTTCGTATAAGGGTACATAAGCCGAAACAAGCATTGTAATAAAAGCACCCACAGCAGGAGCGGCTCTTAAAATTCCAAATCCTTCAGAACCTACTTTTAAAATATCTTGTGCAAAAACCGGTAATAGTGCTACTGCGCCTCCAAAAAGCACCGCAATCATGTCAAGTGATAAGGCACCTAAAACAATTTTGTTTTTAAATACGAAAGTCAAACCTTCTGTAAGACTGTCTTTTATTGATTCTCCAATCTTTGGATTTATAATAGGTTTTTTGCTGATTTGGGATAAAGCAATTAGTGAAACAAGTGAACATCCAAAAACCAGACACATTGACCAGTGAACGCCAATCCAGTTGATTGAAAATCCAGCTAAAGCGGGGCCCATTACAGCTCCAATTTGCCAAACCGAACTGCTCCAGGTTGCCGCATTTGGATATGCTTTTTTAGGGATAATCAAGGATAAAAGTGAGAAAATAGTTGGCCCAAGAAAGGCGCGAACCAAACCACCAAAAAATACTAAAGTATAAATAGAATATAAAATGTAATGTGAAGACCAGCCGCCAACAACTTTTGGCCAGGTCAGAAGAAATAAACCAAAGCTAATTACCGAAAATCCGAGAATGCATTTTACCAATAAACCTTTTTTCTCTCTTTGATCCACAATATGTCCAGCAAAAAGAGCCATAGAAACAGCCGGAATAACTTCCATTAAACCAATAATTCCCAAGGAAAGCGGATCTTTCGTTAAACTGTAAACTTCCCATTCGATTACAATAAACTGCATCGACCAGGCAAAAACCATGGCAAAACGTAATATTAAAAAAACGTTGAATTCTCTATAACGAAGTGCCTGATAAGGATCGGGCTTATTTGATTTATCTTTCATTTGTTCTAATGTCTTTCAGCATAAGCTGGGTTGTAACAGTTCCATTCCATTCGTTTTCGGCTATAGAATAAGCGAGCTGAAATGTATTTTGATTTTTTGTTATATCTAGTTTTTTTCCAAGTCCAAAGCCAATTGCAGCAATTCCGTCGGAGTTTGCTTGTTTTGCAAACAGTCGTAAATGTTCTTCTTCTGCACCTAAGGTTTTAGCATAACCGGTATCTTTTATATCCTTAGTCATAAAAACCGGCGTCATGTTTTGTGGGCCAAAAGGTTCAAATTGTTTTAAAATCCGAATAAGTTTCGGCGTAATATCTGAGAAGTTTATTTTAGCATCAATCTCGATTTCCGGAGTTCGCATTTCCGGTAGAATGGTGGTTTCAACTTGTTTCTCAAAAGCTTGTTTAAAAGTCGAATAATTTTCAGCTTTTAAAGTCATTCCCGCAGCATACATATGTCCTCCAAATTGTTCCAGATGTTGGGAACAGGCATCTAATGCATTGTAAACATCAAATCCTTTTACAGATCGGGCAGAAGCAGCATATTTATCACCGCTTTTAGTAAAAACCAAAGTCGGACGATAATAGGTTTCAATTAATCTTGAAGCCACAATTCCAATTACGCCTTTGTGCCAGTCTTCCTGAAAAACTACAGTAGAAAAACGTTCTTGTTCGTTATTTTCTAAAATTTGCTGAAATGCTTCTTTAGTGATTTTTTTATCCAGATCTTTTCTGTCAGCGTTGTATTGTTCAATTTCTGATGCAAATTGCTGTGCTTGCTCAAAATCAAATTCAGTCAATAACTCAACAGCATGATTGCCGTGTTTGATTCTTCCTGCCGCATTAATTCGGGGAGAAATGATAAAAACAACATCAGTAATATCAAGAACTTTCTTTTTTACCTGATGAACCAGCGCTTTAATTCCGGGTCTTGGTTCGTTGTTGATTACCTTTAAACCAAAATATGCTAAAACGCGATTTTCACCTGTGATCGGTACAATATCTGCTGCAATTGCAGTGGCAACTAAATCCAGATACGGAACTAAATCTTCGATGGTTTCATTTCGATTTCGGCCTAAAGCCTGAATTAGTTTAAAACCAACGCCGCAGCCGCATAATTCATCGTAAGGATAAAAGCAATCGTCTCTTTTTGGATCTAAAATAGCAACCGCATTTGGAAGAGAGTCTCCGGGTCTGTGGTGATCACAAACAATAAAATCTATATTTTTTGATTTCGCGTAGGCGATATGTTCAATTGATTTAATACCGCAATCGAGCGCTATAATTAATGAAAATCCATTATCGTCGGCAAAATCAATTCCTTTATAGGAGATTCCGTAACCTTCATCGTAGCGATCCGGAATATAAGTCGCAATGTTAGGATAATGTGATTTTAAATAGGAAGAAACCAACGAAACCGCTGTTGTTCCATCAACATCATAATCGCCAAAAACCAAAATGTTTTCTTGATTTGCAATAGCAACTTCGATTCGGTCAACAGCTTTATGCATATCTTTCATAAGATATGGATCATGAAGATGTTCTAATGAAGGGCGAAAGAAATTTTTCGCTTCATCAAAAGTCTCAATTCCACGCTGTATCAAAAGTGTTGCTACAAAATCTTCTACATTTAAGGCTTGTGCCAAATGCTTGATTTTTTCTTTAGTAGGTTTTGGTTTTAAGGTCCAGCGCATTTGTTTGATTGTAGATTTTTGATTTTAGATTTCAGATTTTGGAAATCGTTTAATCTAAATGGGTAATTTTTTGTTTTGCCACTGGTTAAAAGGATTATTTTAAACCACAAATTACACAAATTTCCGCTAATTTAATTTGTGGGAATTTGTGTAATTTGTGGTTCATTTTTTTTTAATAATCATTGAAATCCTTTTAATCTGTGGCAGAATATTCTGTTTTTAACTTTGTCAAAGTTTGACGAGTTCAAAGTGTAGAATCTAATCCCGATAGCTATCGGGACTGAAATCTAAAATTATTTTAATTCAAGAGCATTTCCTTCAAACTGAATTCCGTCCCAGCCTAAGTTGATGAAATTTCTAATGTTTTGGTGATTGGTTCCGTTTGGATCACCTAAAACTTCTTCAAAATAAAAAGCGCCAAAACAAGCTAAAGTTTCTTCTTTGCTTAAATTCTGCAATTTTGCAAAAGAGAATAATTTGCAAGAACCTGAATTTTCGCCTGCTGCGTTATGTTGTGTTCCATTTTGAAAAGCAGTTGGAGTAAAGTTGTAGTTTTCTTCAATTACTGCAATGGTTTCTGGAAATGTGATTTGTGTTGGAGTTTGTTTTACTTTTTCTAAAAAGGCTTGAATGCTCATATTATGGTTTTTTTTTGCTAAATATTACAATAGCAATGATTTTTTTAATCGCAAATTTCACAAATTTCCGCTAATTTAATTTGTGCAAATTTGTGAAATTTGTGGTTTGTTTCTTTTATAATCTGTGATAATCATTTAATCCCGATAGCTATCGGGAGTGGCTGAAATAATTATTTTATTCTTCTTCGTCCTTAGAATATTTACTTCTTTTGGCTTCTTTCTCTATTGTTTTTCCAGCGACAACCACGACGATTTCTCCTCTTGGAGCTGTTTTCTCAAAATGCGCTAAAACCTCTTTTGCAGTTCCGCGTACATTTTCTTCATGTAATTTTGATAATTCACGCGAAACGCAAACTTGTCTGTCTTCTCCAAAATACTGAATAAACTCACTTAAAGTTTTAACGAGTTTATGTGGTGAAACGTATAAAATCATCGTTCGGGTTTCTTCAGCTAAAGCCAAAAAACGAGTCTGACGACCTTTTTTCTCCGGAAGGAAACCTTCAAAAATAAAGCGGTCATTTGGGAGTCCACTGTTTACTAAAGCGGGAACAAAAGCCGTCGCTCCGGGAAGACATTCTACTTCAATTTTATTTTCAACACAAGCGCGGGTCAATAAAAATCCGGGATCTGAAATGGCCGGAGTTCCGGCGTCGGAAATCAAAGCGATAGTTTCGCCGGCTTTTAAACGTGCGATTAGATTTTCGGTAGTTTTGTGTTCGTTGTGCATATGATGACTGTGCATGTGCGTGCCAATTTCAAAATGCTTCAACAATTTACCGCTTGTTCGCGTGTCTTCAGCCAAAATCAAATCGACTTCTTTCAAAACCCGAATGGCTCTGAAAGTCATGTCTTCAAGATTGCCAATTGGCGTTGGAACGATGTATAATTTTGACATATTTTTTATTCGTGATAATTTGAAATGTAAACTGTGAAAGGTGAAATGTTATGAGAATTTCTTCTCAATGATTCCAAGAAAACGTTCTGCGTAATCGTCTTTTCCTTCCCAGTTATTATAATCTGGTTTTACCATGTTTTCAATAAAATCCTGTGCTTCGTTGTAAGTGTCAAAAGTTAACAACTGGTTTAAAACGCGGCTGTAATCTTCTGTACTGTTTCCGAAAAGGTTTTTGGTAAAAGCAATTCGGTCATTTAAATCAATATGGAAACCTTTTGCCAGCTTTTCATTTAATGTTGCCGTTTTTGGTGCAGCAGGAGTTTCAAGAATAGCAGTTTCAATGTTTCTCTTTTCTGTAAATTCGTTTATGGAAGGAGTTGAAACCGGAGAAACTGCTTCAAAACTATCTACTTTTACAAATTGTGCATCGGCATAGTTTATTCCAAAATCTTCAAATAGAATAGTTGGTTTACTTGAAGTTTCAATTTTTGTTTCTTCCTTAATTTCGTCTGTAATTTCAGCCTCTTTTTCTAATTCAAAAGCAGGTTTAAAATCCGGAATTGGGTTTGCGTGATTTACAGTTGTAAACGAAAGTTCGCCAATGTTGTGTAAAGATTCTTCGATTTTTTCGACCTCTTTCTCTGCTTCCGGTTCAATAGTTTCAGTTACAATTGGAGCTATCGTTTGTTCCGCTATTGGCTCTTCTTTTTCTTCAACAACTGGCTCTGTGATTTCTTCCGGTGTTTCTTCTGAAATTTCAGGTTCATTAGTTTCTTCAGTTGCAATTGTTTCTTCAGCAATTGTTTCTTCAGCAATGATTTCTTCTGCAACAACTTCCTCTGCAATTGGAGATTCAATTTCAGTTACGACTGGAGCTATTTCTTCTTCTTTGTTGAAAATAGTTTCCAGTTCAGCATTAATTTCAGTTTGTCCAATAGTTGGTTTTATGGCCTCGAAATTTTCTTCTACAAACTTTAAAACAGCTAATTTTTCGTATAATTTCTGTGTTTCTGCATATAATTGATTGATATCGGATTTGTTTTTAAGCTTTAAAATTCGATGTGCAATGCTGATTAAATCGGCTTCCAATTTTTTTTTCATAACTGTTGAAATTATAGTGAATAAGGTATTTTAGTGTATTTAATGTCTGAATGTCTTTAATCTGAAAGAAATCCAAAAGATATTTTTTTATTTCTGTTAATAAGCGTTTGCTAAACTCTGATTTGATAAAAATTTTCTACTTTTGAAAAAATGTAAAACAGCACATTTTTACGTCGATTTATTACCAGTACAAAGTAATAAAAACTATTCATTTTTAAAGGCAGAAAAATACAAAATGTTTCTCGAAAATACAGTAAATCACAAAGAACAATTTGGTTGGATTGAAGTTATTTGTGGATCAATGTTTTCGGGTAAAACCGAAGAGCTGATCCGTAGATTAAAACGCGCTCAATTTGCTAAACAAAGAGTCGAAATTTTTAAACCCGCTATTGATACCCGTTATCATGACGAAATGGTAGTGTCTCATGATGCCAACGAAATTCGTTCAACACCAGTTCCTGCGGCGGCTAATATATTGATTTTGGCACAAGGCTGTGATGTAATTGGTATTGATGAAGCACAGTTTTTTGATGACGAAATTGTAACAGTTTGCAATGATCTGGCCAATCAGGGAATTCGTGTAATTGTTGCCGGACTGGATATGGATTTTAAAGGAAATCCTTTCGGACCAATGCCCGCTCTTATGGCAACTGCAGAATATGTTACCAAAGTACATGCAGTTTGTACCAGAACTGGAAATTTAGCCAATTATAGTTTTAGAAAAACAGATAATGATAAATTGGTTATGTTGGGTGAAACCGAAGAGTACGAACCACTTAGTCGTGCAGCGTATTATAATGCAATGAAAAAGATTCAGGAAAAATAGATTTTAAGTTCTATCTAAGCTTTAATAAACAATGGAGGAAAAACAAAAGAGAAGAAAACAGAATATCTTATTATTAGTTGTAATTGGAATTGCAATTGTTTTAGCAGTTTTTTTTCAATTTTATCTTTCTAAAAATGCTAGTGAGGTTAATACGGAAGTAGTAGAATTGATTGGAAAATATAATGAAAATTGCCCATTAACTATTCAGGAAGGAATTCGTTTAGATAGTGTTAGTTTACCTGAGGAAAGAGTGGTTCGATATAATTTAACATTGCTGAATGTAGAAAAAGCTACCGCTGAGGTTGATGTTATACAAAATGAAATTCAAAAAAGCTTAATTAGTACTGCCAAAGCAAATCCGGGACTTCAGGTTTTTAGAGATAATGATTATAATCTCATTTATAGTTATAGCGATAAAAAGAAGGTTTTTTTATTTGATGTGACAATATTACCAGATCAGTATAAATAGATTTTTATAGATTATATTAAACCCGACAAGTTTTTAAAAACCTGTCGGGTTTGTTTGTTTTTAGAAAACATTATTCATTCCGTAAGAATGTTTCATCGGTAGAAAATTAATATGGTTTTCAGTTATTCGTTCCGTAGGAACGTTTGATTTATAGACGGATATATAATTCCGTTAAAACAGGTGTCCCTACAGGACACAACGAAAAAAACATTTTTTTTCTACCGATGAGATATTCCTACGGAATATGAAATCGTGTGTTTTGATTTGGAGCAATAAATTAAAAAACCCGACAGAATTAAATTTGTCGGGTTTTTATTTAAAAACTTATATTTCTTATATGGTTTAAAAAAAGAAAGCCTAAATCTTCTTTCTCATTCTCGCAACCGGAATATCAAGTTGTTCGCGGTATTTAGCGATAGTTCTTCGTGCAATCGGATAACCTTTTTCTTTTAAGATTTCGGCCAGTTGATCGTCTGGTAAAGGTTTCTTTTTATCTTCTTCTTCAATCGTATTCTTAAGAATTTTTTTGATTTCCAGAGTCGAAACATCTTCACCCTGATCATTTTTCATCGCTTCAGAGAAGAATTCTTTAATTAGTTTTGTTCCGTATGGCGTTTCAACATATTTACTGTTGGCAACACGTGAAATCGTCGAAATATCCAAACCAACCATATCCGCAATATCTTTTAAGATCATTGGTTTTAGTTTGGTTTCGTCGCCATCTAAGAAATATTCTTCCTGATAATGCATAATCGCATTCATAGTTACAAAAAGAGTTTCCTGACGTTGTCTGATTGCATCGATAAACCATTTAGCCGAATCCAGTTTTTGTTTGATAAACTGAACCGCATCTTTTTGTGCAGTCGATTTATCACGGGAATCTTTATACGTCTGCATCATTTCCTGATAATCTTTAGAAACGTGCAGGGAAGGAGCATTTCTTCCGTTTAAAGTTAATTCCAGTTCACCATCTACAATTCTGATGGCAAAATCCGGAACCACATTTTCGGTTACTTTGTTATTTCCAGTGTAAGACCCACCCGGTTTCGGATTCAGTCTTTCAATTTCGTTAATTGCTTTTTTTAGCTGTTCATTTGAAACACCATATTTCTGAAGCAACTTATCGTAATGTTTCTTCGTAAAAGCATCAAACTGATTCTCGATAATGTCAATTGCCAAATCAACATATTCAGTTGGCGTTTTATGCTTTAATTGCAATAATAAGCATTCTTGTAAGTCACGCGCACCAACTCCAGATGGTTCCAATTCATGAATTACCGTCATCATTTTTTCGACCATAGCTTCATCGGTATAAATACCTTGTGTAAAAGCCATGTCGTCTACAATATCCGGAATACTTCTGCGGATGTAACCCATATCATCAATACTTCCAACAAGGAATTCCGCGATTTCGCGTTCTTCATCATTCAAAATAAAAGTATTCAGCTGATTGATTAAATCCTGATGAAAACTAATTGGCGAAGCAAATGGTGTTTCGCGTTCTTCGTCTTCACTATAATTATTTACCTGAGTTTTGTAATCAGGCGTATCGTCGTCGCTTAGATATTCGTCAATGTTAATGTCATCTGCTTCAATTCTGTCAGATTCTGCATCATCATAATCGTCGTAGTCTTCATTGGCAAATTCATCAGCTTCGTATTCGTCTTCTTTTCCAGCTTCTAAGGCCGGATTTTCGTTCATTTCTTCCAATAAACGCTGTTCAAAAGCTTGCGTAGGCAATTGAATTAACTTCATCAGCTGTATTTGCTGTGGAGATAATTTTTGGGATAATTTTAAATTTAAAAATTGCTTTAGCATATAAAAAGGTGCTAAGGTACTAAGGCGCAAAGGCACTAAGTATCTTATATTGGCGAATTAAATTCGCGTAAAAATTATTTCATTTATATTTTAAACCTTAGAATCTTAGTACCTCAGTACCTTAGAACCTCAGATTAAAATTCTGCACTTCCAGGAGTTCTTGGGAAAGGAATTACGTCTCTAATGTTTGTCATTCCTGTAACAAACAATACTAAACGCTCAAATCCTAAACCGAAACCTGCGTGTGTCGCAGAACCGAATCTTCTTGTATCTAAGTACCAGTATAATTCTTCTTCGTCGATTTCTAAAGCTTTCATTTTTTCAACCAAAACATCGTAACGCTCTTCTCTTTCAGAGCCACCAACGATTTCTCCAATTCCTGGGAAAAGGATATCCATTGCACGAACGGTTTCTCTTCCTGGTTCTGTGTTGTCATTCAAACGCATGTAAAACGCTTTGATGTTTGCCGGGTAATCAAACAAAATTACCGGACATTTAAAGTGTTTTTCCACTAAATAACGCTCGTGCTCTGATTGTAAATCAGCTCCCCATTCGTTAATGATATATTGAAATTTCTTCTTTTTATTTGGAGTTGAATCTCTTAAAATATCAATTGCCTCAGTATAAGAAACACGTTTGAAGTTGTTTTCTAAAACGAAGTTCAATTTGTCTAACAAACTCATTTCGCTTCTTTCTGCCTGTGGTTTTGATTTTTCTTCTTCAAGAAGTCTTCCTTCTAAGAATTTTAAATCATCCTTACAGTTTTCTAAAGCATATTTAATCACATACTGAATAAAATCTTCAGCCAAATCCATGTTGTCATCAAGATCATTGAAAGCAACTTCAGGCTCGATCATCCAGAATTCTGCCAGGTGACGAGAAGTGTTTGAGTTTTCTGCTCTAAACGTTGGTCCAAAAGTATAAATCTGCCCCAAAGCCATTGCAAAAGTTTCTCCTTCTAATTGTCCAGAAACCGTTAAGTTCGTATGTTTCCCAAAGAAATCTTTTTTGAAATCAATGTTTCCTTCTTCATTTTTTGGCAAATTATCAAGTGGCAAAGAAGTTACCTGAAACATTTCTCCAGCACCTTCAGCATCAGCTCCAGTGATAATTGGCGTGTTTACATACACAAAACCTTTATCCTGAAAATATTTATGAACTGCATAAGACAATACCGAACGCACACGCATAATTGCACCAAAAGCATTTGTACGTACACGCAAGTGAGCATTTTCACGTAAAAATTCTAAAGAGTGTTTTTTAGGCTGCATTGGGAATTTCTCCGCGTCAGAATCTCCAAGAATCTCCAATTTGTTTACCTGAATTTCGTATTTCTGACCAGCACCTTTACTTTCAACCAAAGTTCCAATTACAGAAACCGCAGCTCCGGTCGTGATTCTTTTTAAAGTCTCTTCCGGTGTATTTTCAAAATCAACAACACATTGAATATTATTAATTGTAGAACCGTCATTAAGCGCGATGAACTGATTATTTCTAAAAGTTCTCACCCATCCTTTTGCATTCACTTCCTGTAGCGTCGTCGTACTGTTTAATAAGTCTTTAACCTTTGTGTGTCTCATTTTTATATATAATTGATATTAAATAATATTCGTTTTGAACAACTGCAAATATAATCGATAATAATTAATTTTTGAAGCTGTTTCCTGCTATCCGCTATATCTTTCTATTTTTAAAGAAAAAACAGAAAGGATGTCGCTTCTATCAGGGCTAGGGCACTCGTTTTCAAAAGAAGCTTTTTTCTCTTTTTGTTATTCCGAGAAACGAGGAATCGTACTAGTAATTCCGCAAAGAAATTCGCCAATCTTTGTCGAGTTTCGAGTGTGATTCCTCGTTTCTCGGAATGACAAACGGTGTGTTAATCTTTGTCAAAGTTTTAAACTTTGACAAAGATCTGTATTTTTAATTCGTGCCAATTCGTGGCAAAAAAACTTATTTATCTAAATTCTCCAAATCCTCTTTCTTAGCTTTTTTCTTTTCAAAAGTTAAAACCAAAGAAGGTAATACAACTAAGTTAGCAAACATAGCAAATGCCAAGGTACATGAAATTAACCCCCCCAATGCAATTGTTCCGCTAAAACTTGAAAGCGTAAAAGTTGCAAAACCTAAAATCAAAACGACTGAAGTATAAAAAGTACTGATTCCGGTTTCTCTTAAAGCACTGAAAACAGATTTTTTAACTTTTCCACTTTGCAATAAATCATGACGGTATTTTGCCATAAACTGAATCGCATTATCCACCGAAATTCCAAATGCAATACTAAATACTAAAATCGTTGAAGGTTTTAACGGAATTCCAAAATAACCCATTAATCCCGAAGTAATACATAGCGGTAAGATATTGGTGATTACCGATGCAAAAACCATTTTGAATGATCTGAATAAATAAAGCATCAAAGCGGCAATAACCAGAATCGCAAAAATCAATGATTCGATTAAGTTGTCAACCAAGTACGAAGTTCCTTTCTGAAACACTAATGCTTTTCCTGTAACAGTTACTTCATAACGGTCTTTTGGGAAAATTTCATCAATTTTAGTGTGCAGTTTTTTCTCCACTTTCGCCATTTCATCCGTTCCTATATCTTTCATGAAAGTGGTGATTCTCGCGTATTGTCCGGTTGAATCAACATAAGCTTTCATCAGGTTTTCTTTGCTGTTTTTCGTTGCGTTTTTAGCATAACTCAAAATAAAAGTCTGTTCCTGTGAAGTTGGTAATTGATAATATTCAGGGTTTCCGTTGTAGAAAGCTTGTTTAGAATATTTAACCAAATTTACAACCGAAACTGGTTTTGCCAATTCAGGTAATTCAGCAATTGTATTTTGCAATTCATCCATTTTACGAATGGTCGAAGCTTTCATAACACCTTTTTTCTTTTTGGTGTCAATCATGATTTCCAATGGCATTACGCCGTTAAATTCTTTTTCGTAGAATAAAATGTCTTTAAAGAAAGAAGCGCTTTTTGGCATTTCACCAATCAAACTTCCTGAAACTTTCATTTGAGAAACTCCAATTACACTAAAAATCAAAAATAGACCGTAAATGATATAAATGACTTTACGCTTGTTTTTAACTACATTTTCAACAAAATCCAACAAAGTAGAAATGTAAGTTTTAGTTAAGTGATATAAGTGTTTTTCTTTTGGAAGCGACATAAAACTGTATATAATCGGCACGATTAAAAGTGTCAATAAATACACAGAAATTACATTGATAGAAGTTACCAGACCAAATTCAAAAAGCAAATCATTTCCGGTAATCATGAAAGTTGCAAAACCTATTGCAGTGGTTAAATTGGTCATTAAAGTCGAAACTCCAATTTTTGAAATAACACGCTGTAGAGCTTTTGCCTGATTGTTATGTAGTTTAATTTCCTGTTGGTATTTATTAATCAGGAAAATACAATTCGTGATTCCGATTACGATAATTAATGGCGGAATAATCGCCGTTAAAATCGTGATTTTATAATGAAATAATCCTAACGTTCCGAAAGACCAGATAACACCAACAATCAAAATACAGATTGAAATGAATGTTGCTCTGAACGAACGGAAAAAGAAAAAGAAAATCAAAGAAACTGTAAGCAAAGCCGCGCCAATAAAAAGCCCGATTTCACCTTTCATGTTATCAGCATTGATCGTTCTAATGTATGGCATTCCCGAAACACGAAGATCAATTCCGGTTGTTTTTTCGAATTTATCGATTTTCGGAACCAGATTTTCAAGTATAAACGTTTTTCTTTCAGGTGTGTTTACAAGTGCTTTATTCATGTAAACCGCAGAACGAATACTGCCGCTTTCTTTATTAAACAGCAATCCTTCATAAAATGGTAAATTATGAAATAAATCGTATTGTATTTTCTTTAAATATTCTGGATCAACCGCTTTACTTTGATCGATAAAAGGAGAAAGTACAAATTTTTCATTTACAGTATCTTTTTCCAGTTTCTTTAAATCGTTTAGAGAAACGACTAAATCGACCTCTTTAGATTTTTTTAAACCTGTCATTAATTCATTCCAGGCGGCATAGTTTTTTGGTGTGAAAAACTTTGGGTCCTGAAAACCAATTACAATCAGATTTCCTTCCTCACCAAATTTATCCAGGAATTTTTGGTAATCTTTGTTTGCGATATGGTTTTTAGGCAGTAAATTAGCTTCGGTATACGTCATAGAAAGATTCTTCCATTGGTAACCAAGGAAAATCGTTAATGCTGCGACAACAATCAAAAGTGTAATTCGGTTTTTAAGTATAATTCGGGCCAATTTTTCCCAAAAACCAACTTGAATAGTGTTTTTCATAAAATCTTTAAAAATGGTTGCAAATGTAGTGAAAAGTGCTCAAAATCATAAACAATCGATTGTATTTTACTTAATGTTAACACAAATTTGAAGACTTTTCTGTTGTGATAATTTTCTTATTTTTGATTATAGAATCAGTAGCTTTTCTCATATTTGCAGTTAATTTCAGAATTTAATTTGTTTCCATTAAAAAAATAGAGACACACAGGTTAAAATGATTACAAAGAGTTTGATCTATAATAATCTGTGAAACCTTTGGCAGAAAAAATAAACACTATGCAGGAAAACAATACTACAACTTTAATCTTTTTAATCATTCTCTTGTTGCTTGTTGTTATAATAGGCTTTATGGTTTATTTATTAATGCAAGCCAGAAAAGCAAAAGATAATGCAGAACAAAGTTTTTATGCTTTAGAATCAAAAGTAAACGATTTGCAGTTAGAGAACTTAGAGTCGAAACTTAATCCGCATTTGTTTAAGAATATTTTAAACTCGATTCAGTCACACGCTTATCAGACCTATTTTGCTTTAGATAAATTAGCCAACGTTCTGGATTATATTTTATACGAAAGCAAAAAGAAATTTGTTACTGCCAAAGAAGAAATTGATTTTGCTTTGAATTTAATCGAAATCAACAAAATAAAAATCAGCCCGCTTTTTGAACTTAAGATTAAAACGAATATTAATCAGGAAGATAAATTGTATGATCAGCCTTTGCTGGCACCATTGATTTCGATTGATTTAATTGAAAATGCATTTAAACACGCCGATCTTCAAAGTGCCGATGCTTTTATTTCGGTTGTTTTCGAATTTAAAGACAATGCTTTTTTTATGACAGTTTCTAATAAAATGTCCGATAAAAAAGTTTTAAAAAAGGAACGAAGCGGTTTTGGTCATGCTACGCTGGAACATCGACTGCGCATCATTTATAAGAATAATTTTAGACTAGATAAGTTTATTGAAAACGATGTTTATATTGCCCATCTAAAAATTGATCTCCTTGAATACAAAACTGAAATGCTTGCTTCTGGACGATGAGCTTCCGGGATTAACATACCTAAAAATGCTTTGCGAGCAAATTCCTGAATTGGAAATTGTAAAAACGTATAATAATCCTGAGAAACTTTTGTCTGATATTCCTTCGCTGGATTTTGATCTGCTAATTTCAGATATCGAAATGCCAGGAATTGACGGGCTTCATCTTGCCGAAACATTGCAAGGAAAACTTGTGATTTTTTGTACGGCTTATAAAGAATATGCTGCCGAGGCTTTTAATATAGATGCGGTAGATTATATTACAAAACCGGTAAAACTGGAACGTTTGCAAAAAGCAATTTCAAAAGCAGTTGAACGTTTTGAAAAACCGGATGCAGCTAAAAAATTTATACAGTTAAACACAGACAAAGGAAAGACCTTATTGTATTTTAATAAGATTCAGTACATAAAAACGGCTCTTGGTGACAGTCGCGATAAATCTGTTTTACTTTCTGACGGAAGTTTTATGAACTTGAAAAATGTGAAATTCGATACACTTTTAAAAGAACTTCCCGAAGCCGATTTTTGCCGTATAAACAAAAAGGAAATCATTTCTGTAAAAGCAATTAAATTCTTTAATCACAACGAAATTGTACTGCATCATACAGAAGAAAATGTCAAAAATGTGACTTTAATTTTAAGTGAAACCTATCGTTCTGACTTTTTGAAAAAGGTGAAATTATAACTTATTACAAAGTTTTTCCCACTTGTTACATAGATTGAAAATTAGCAGGAAATTTACTTTTTCACTTAAATTTCAGTTCTGATATTTGCGCCAATAAATCAAAAGAACGAGTTATGAATAACATTAAAAACTCTTTATTTTACGTAACAATTATCGGTGGATTTACTGCACTGATATATTGGGTAATTTCCAAAGGTGCCGGATTAGAAGTAGGACGTAATATTGTTAAGAAACAAATAGAAACCAATCATTGGAATGATTTTCTACATTCAATGGTCGAAAATTTACAGCATCCACTGGCTATTTTATTAGCGCAAATTGTGACTATTATTTTGGTAGCGCGTTTGTTTGGATGGTTTTTTAGAAAAATAGGGCAGCCATCGGTAATTGGAGAAATGATTGCCGGTATTGTTTTAGGGCCCTCTTTAGTCGGAATGTATTTTCCGGAATTTTCTGCGGCTTTATTCCCGGCAGCATCTTTAGGGAATCTTCAGTTTTTAAGTCAGATTGGTTTGATTCTTTTCATGTTTGTGATTGGAATGGAACTGGATCTTAAAGTACTAAAAAATAAAGCGCACGATGCCGTTGTTATTAGTCACGCCAGTATTGTTATTCCGTTTGCTTTAGGGTTAACATTGGCTTATTTCATTTATCATACTTTCGCACCAATTGGTGTTGAGTTTTCTTCTTTCGGATTGTTTATGGGAATCGCCATGAGTATTACTGCATTTCCGGTTTTGGCCAGAATTGTTCAGGAAAGAGGAATGCAAAAAACAAAATTAGGAACCATAGCCATAACTTGTGCTGCGGCAGATGATATTACGGCCTGGTGTATTTTGGCGGTTGTAATTGCAATTGTAAAAGCAGGATCTTTTACGAGTTCATTATACGTTATTGGTTTGGCAATTTTATATGTAATTATAATGCTGAAAATTGTTCGTCCGTTCCTGAAACGTGTCGGAGATTTAAACTCAACAAGAGAAAGTCTGAACAAACCTGTTGTGGCAATTTTCTTTATTACACTTTTAATTTCGGCTTATGCTGCTGAGTTAATCGGGATTCACGCTTTATTCGGAGCTTTCTTAGCTGGAGCAATTATGCCGGAAAACAATAAATTCAGAAATATTTTTATTGAAAAAGTTGAAGATGTTTCTATAATCGTATTGCTTCCTTTATTCTTTGTTTTTACTGGATTACGTACACAAATTGGTTTACTTAATGATCCTTATTTATGGAAAATTACAGGATTAATCATTGCTGTTGCAGTTGCGGGTAAATTCTTTGGTAGTGCATTGGCTGCTAAATTTGTTGGACAAAGCTGGAAAGATAGTTTAGCAATTGGTGCTTTAATGAACACAAGAGGTTTAATGGAGCTTGTTGTTTTGAATATTGGTTACGATTTGGGCGTTTTGTCTACAGAGATTTTTACCATGATGGTAATTATGGCTTTATTGACAACGTTTATGACTGGTCCGGCTTTAGATTTTATTGGTTATATTTTTAAAGACAAAGAAACAGAAGTGCCTCAGGAAATTGGAAATAAAAGTAAATACAAAATTCTGTTTACGTTTGCTACTCCCGAAAGAGGAAAAAAATTGCTTAAACTTGCCAATAGTCTGGTTAAGAAACAAGGAGATAATTCTATTGTTACAGCAATGCATTTGTCTTTAAGTACCGAAATACATTCGTTTGATGTAAAAGACCATGAACGCAAAATGTTGGTTCCGGTGATCGAGGAATCACATCTTTTAAATCAAAATATGTTAAGTGTTTTTAAGGTAACAACCGATATTGATACAGAAATCATTGACTCGGCAAATCAAGGAGAATACGATTTGTTATTAGTTGGTCTGGGACAATCTATTTTTGATGGAACGCTTTTAGGAAAAGTTTTAGGATTCACCACCCGAATTGTAAATCCGGATCGTTTAATTGACAAGTTTACCGGGAAAGAAGGTTTGTTCGAGAATTCACCTTTTGATGAAAGAACGCGTCATATTATCGCAAAAGCAAAAATGCCGGTCGGAATTTTTATTGATAAAGATTTAGAAGAAGTAAACCAGATCTTCATGCCTGTTTTTAGTAAAGAAGATGCTTTTTTAATTGATTATGCTAAAAAGTTAATTAATAATAATGGTTCGCAGATTACAGTTTTGGATGCAAGCGGAGAAGTAAAAAATACCCGTGATATTCAGGAAACTATTCGCTCAATTGAGCAGATTGCACCAAATCATATCATGATTATGCATGACAGAACGATTAAAAAAGAATTTTTGGAGAATCAGGATCTTATGATTATTAGTTTAGACAGCTGGAAAAAACTAATTGATTCGCAAAGTACATGGCTGAATAATACACCTTCAGTTTTGATTTTGAAACCATAAAACTTTTAAAATTTCAAATACAAAAATCCCAAATTCCAAATGCTTGTTGGAGTTTGGGATTTTGCTTTTTGTTATTATTGGAAAATAATGGTGTGGAACTTTGTCAAAGTTTTTACATTCAAAGATCAGATTGGAATTTGGGATTTAAAATTTGGAATTTAAAAAGGTATTGGAATTTTACAAACCCAGATCAAGTACATAAGAAATCTTAACGGCAATATTATCTTCAAACTTCATTAATTGATTTGGCCCATAACGGTAAAATCCACCCAAACCAAAACCTTTAAAGATTTTATTTAGTTCAACTCCTGACTCAAAAAAGCCTTTGTCTAAGGTTTTGTATTCCGGACCAACATGCTGTTCAGGATTTTCCATATTTCCCCACGCCATTCTGGTTACTAAAACCAATGACGGACGTACTTTTCTCATGATTTTAATTCGGTCAAATCCATGTTTAATCTGAAAAAATACATATTGGCTTGAGAAGAACTCATTAAAAAACATGGTTTCAAAACTGTTTCTTCCGGCAAAAGTAATACGCTGAATAACAGTTTCTTTATTTAAGTTATTTGGCATTGTATTGTACAAATGCGTAATTGGCACATCGCCCATAGCATAACCTCCCTGTAATAGTAAACTTGTTTTTTGACCGTTTAGGTATTTTTTTTCATATTCAGTTTTGAAATCTATTTTACTAAAGGTGAAATCGTTTCCTAAAACATTTGGCAGCGACTGTGTATACTGGAACGTAAACCTTGGGAATCTTTTATCTGTTTCAGATCTTCCGGTTGGCGTTTGCATAAAATCACTAAAAGGCGCCCAAACAATTGATGCCATTGCAGTTGTCATAACATAACTTGAATACAATTGCCCATTGTAATTAAAAAGATAATCAAATTTAGGTTCTACATACGTTCTTGCCAGCTCAAAGACAGCTTCAGTTTTCGGAATAATTTTAGTCTGTACATTGGTTTTCCAACTAATGTACTTATAGAAAGTACTAATGTTGATTGGGCGCGGATCATAAATTTTAAAAACACGTTTGTCAACCGCAAATAAAGTACTCGCAATCTCCCGAACATCATCTGTGTAAGAAGCATTCAGCCAGGTGTTAGAATTTTTGTTTAATAAAACCCCTGAGCCAAAATTATATTTAAAAGCACCATCTTTTGTTCCGTAAGCCCCATATCCTTCTAAGCGGAAATTTTTAGAAAAACGGTCGTTTGTGATTCCGCCAAGACCTAAGCGAAAGCCTTCGTAATTATTATAACTGATTATTTTTTTTAAATCAAGATCAATTGGTCCAAGCGGAAGGTATCCATTTATGATTTTTCGACCTAAACCTAATCGTTTTTCAATTCTTTTACTCAAAGACAAGCTGTCTATTAATTGGTATGTTTTCTGACCCTTAAGATCTAAACTGTCTTTTCTGTACTCATTCCAGAAGCTTTCCGGTTTCTTGCTGGCATCATCTTTAATTTCAATATAAAGCGATGGATTTTTTATAAGCGGATTTGTGTTGTAGTGAATATCAAAATTATTACTCTCCGAAAGTAAATAGGTGAAATCTGAAGCTACTTTTTTTCTGGGTTCATAATCTGCTTCCGCATCTCCGTCAAACTGAATTGTTCCGCCCAAAATCTTAATGTCATCATCATTTTTTCCTTTTACAATCTTGAATGTAGTATTGCTCTGGAACCAGATTTTTTCTTCAGGAACATAATTAAATTCATGAATACCACTTATATCCAAAACGCCTTTAATACGCATTACAGCTTTGGCTACAGCAAAATTTTCCTGATCGATATACAAGACACCTTCAAGACCATTTGATTTTCTTCTGTTTTTGTTTTTAAAGTAAATCATATACGTATCACGGCCTTTTATTGAAACAGTATCAAGAAGTTTATAACTGTAATCAGCAGGTGCATTATTTGTAATAGGGCTTTGGTGTTTGGTTTCTAACAATTCGTATTTCGAATCATAAACCGAAATAGATTGCAGGCTAAATGCAATAATTTCATAAACCGGTTGTTTAAAACCGGCCATTTTGGTGCCCAGAATAGTTTCTTTTAGTTTGTTGTTGCCAAACTGGTATTGTGAAACTTTTTCTGTTTGAAATAAATGCTGTTTACTGATTATTTCTTTGAACTTATAACCAGATGAATCGATATTAATTTCCCTTTTGTTGAAATCTTTATAGGCTGCAGATGAATCAATTCTGCCGTCGATTGAGTCAGGATTGGCAGTTACAATAAGTTTGTTATATGTTTTGTATTCAAAACTGCTTAGTTTTTTTTGCGGATTGTTTTTGTTTTTGGCCGCTATAACTTTCTTTATAATCGTTAATGCCGGATTTTCATTAGAAACAACGACCTCTTTTAAATCATCTGTTTTTTGAGAAAGAGAAATAGCGTAAAAATTTTTATTCTCGGTTGTTGTAATGATTTTGGTTTGAAAACCAATATAAGAAACGGCAAAAGTTATGGTTTTTGAAGGCGTTTGAAAAACGAATTTCCCATCGACATCTGTAATAGTGTTATTGCTATCCGAAGTAGTTATAGTAGCGAAAGGTAGCGGTTTGTTATTCGGATCCGTCACGATTCCGTTTATTTGAAATTGCGCCTGAATGCTAAGCGTAAAAAACAAAGTCAATAAACAAAATAGCTTCATACAGAATGGTATAGTTTCAAAACGAAAAGTATGTGATTTTCGTATGGCAAAAATAAGAATAAAAAAATCCGTCTGGTACAATTTAACCAAACGGATTTTTATTTTATGTTACAAATAATTATACTTTCATGATTTCAGCCTCTTTTGCAGCCAATAATTCATCAATTTTCTTGATATAAGTATTTGTCAGGTTCTGAACTTCTTCTTCTGCAGATTTGCAAATGTCTTCAGATGTTCCTTCTTTTTCTAATTTTTTAATATCAGTATTGGCATCTTTACGAACATTACGAATACCGATTTTAGCATCTTCAGCTTCAGATTTTGCTTGTTTTGCCAAATCACGACGACGCTCTTCTGTTAATGGTGGTACGCTAATGATAATAACGTCTCCGTTGTTCATTGGGTTAAAACCAATGTTTGCAACCATAATTGCTTTTTCGATTACAGACAACATATTTTTTTCAAACGGTTGTAAAGTAATTGTTCTTGCATCTGGTACGCTAATTTTAGAAACCTGAGAAAGTGGTGTTGCAGATCCGTAGTAATCAACAAAAACACTCCCTAGCATAGCCGGAGAAGCTTTTCCTGCACGAATATTTAGAAATTCTTTCTCTAAATGCGCAATCGAACCATTCATTGATTCTTCAGTACTTTCTAATATGAAATCTATTTCTTCAGTCATTTTGTTTAGATTTTTAGATTTTCAGAAGATTGGTTTTTTAAAATTTAAAAAGATAATCTTCTAATTTACTAACTAATATAATTTATTTTTTGAGATTATTGAAATTTAGGGAGTTGAATTGTCTAAAGATCTAACAATCTAAGTAGTCTAGATACTTACGACAGTTCCGATGTTTTCACCGTCACAAATTTTCAAAAGGTTTCCGATTTTATTCATATCAAAAACTACGATTGGTAATTTGTTTTCCTGGCTTAATGTAAAAGCAGTTGTGTCCATTACATTTAATCCTTTTTTTAGAACATCATCAAAAGAGATGAAGTCGAATTTTACAGCCGAGGCATTTTTTTCAGGATCAGAATCATAAACACCATCCACTCTTGTTCCTTTAAGGATAACATCAGCATTGATTTCGATTCCTCTTAAAACGGCAGCAGTGTCAGTTGTAAAATATGGATTTCCGGTTCCGGCACCAAAAATTACAATTCTTCCTTTTTCAAGGTGGCGATCTGCTCTTCTTTTAATATAAGGTTCAGCAATAGATTCCATTTTTAAAGCTGTTTGAAGACGTGTTTTCATTCCTTTATCTTCAAGAGCGCCTTGTAATGCCATTCCGTTTATTACAGTGGCAAGCATTCCCATATAATCACCCTGAACTCTGTCCATTCCGGCACTTGCACCAGCAACGCCTCTAAATATATTTCCTCCTCCAATTACAATGGCAATTTCTACTCCTTTACTGTGAATTTGCTTAATTTCATCTGCATATTCGGCTAATCTTTTTGGGTCAATACCATATTGTAAATCACCCATCAGGGCTTCACCACTAAGTTTTAGAAGAATTCTTTTATATTTCATGTGTGTGTTGCGTTAATTTGTGCAAATATAGACATATTCTGATTTTTTAAAATAGTGTTTAGGAAAAATTAATTGGACTTTGAAATTAATTTCTCAAAGAATTTTAGCGGGTTTTCATTCAAATGTGATAAAAGTCATAATCACGTCATCTAAAATTCATTAAATTTGATAGAATCAAAAAGAAACAAAATATGAAAAGCTTCATAGCCAAAGCATTGTTCAATAGTCATTCTTATGCTGAATATAGAAAAATAGTAACCGATTTATTGTTGGAAGGGAAATCAACAGGAAACGAACAATCGGAAAGTCTGACCAATTATTCTAAATTAAACGAAGCCAGAATGAATCGCTTAGAAAAAACGATCACCATTTCTGAAAACGTAATTTCAAAACTTCAAAATTTAGACCATCATTATATCTGGCTGGTTATTTCTGAAGGCTGGTGCGGAGATGCGGCACAAATTCTTCCAATTTTAAACAAAATGGCTTTGGCCTCGGATAAAAAAATAGATCTTCGAATTGTATTTCGCGATGAAAATGAGGAGTTAATGGATCATTATCTCACAAATGGCGGAAGAGCAATTCCCAAAGTAATTATAGTTTGCAAAGAAGCCGGAATTGTGCGAGCAGATTGGGGACCAAGACCAAAAGGTGCAACAGAATTAATGGCGAAACATAAAAGAGAAGTCGGACCAATTGATGAAAAAATCAAAACCGATTTGCAATTATGGTATCTTGCTGACAAAGGAATTTCGGTTCAGGAAGAGCTGATCGAGATTATGGAAAATATCAAGTACAACAGTTTGTAGTGTTATTTTTGGTACTAAATATCTGTAATGAACTGTTGATAACGTGTTGATAATTAATAAAATGCTGTCTTAGAAAATAAGTCTAAAATTTTTTGTTCACACAAATTTTTGTATCTTAGTAAAAGAATCCCACTTCTATTATTAACTTTCTGATTTACTCTTTTTATTGGTGTTTATTTAATGTTTAACAATTAAAAAATACACTATTATGAAAAAGTTATTCGAAAGATTCTATGATTTCTTTTCTACATTTTTATTTGGAGGGAAAAATGTGCCTCACTATTAATTGAGAATAAGTATGGAGCAACTGTACTTTATTTAAGAGCCAGGCACATTACTTCATTTAGTAATGTGCTTTTTTTTATGCGTTTAAGCTTTCTTCAAATAATGTAATATCGATAGCGTTTTTAACGTCGTATTCACCAATCTTAGTTCGGCGTAAAACAGTTAAATGTGAACCGCTATTCATTGCTTTTCCAAAATCAAAAGCGAGGGAACGAATATAAGTTCCTTTAGAACAAACTACTCTAAAATCTATTTCAGGTAATGCTATTCGGGTAATTTCAAATTCGTGAATGGTAGTTTTTCTGCTTGCAATTTCTACAGTTTCTCCGGCACGTGCATGCTCGTACAAACGAACACCATCTTTTTTAATAGCAGAGAAAATAGGTGGTTTTTGATCAATCTCGCCTAAAAATTGTTTCACTGTTTCGTGAATCAAAGCATCGTCAATATGTTCTGTTGGGAACGTTTGATCAATTTCGGTTTCCAGATCATACGATGGAGTAGTGGCTCCAATATAAAAAGTCCCGGTATATTCTTTTGCCTGACCCTGAAGTTCAGAAATTCTTTTAGTAAATTTTCCAGTACAGATTAATAAAAGTCCTGTAGCCAAAGGATCTAAAGTTCCCGCGTGACCAATTTTGAACTTTTTTGGAAGTCCGACTTTATTAATTAAAAGGTATTTTAATTTATTAACAGCCTGAAATGAACTCCATTTTAAAGGTTTGTCAATCAGTAAAACTTGTCCTTCTAAATATTCTTCGGGTGTCATTATATAATCGTAAGAGGATGAATTAAAAAGTGAATCAATAATAAAATGATTCCGGCAATGATTCGGTAATAACCAAAAACTTTAAAGCCGTGTTTAGTTAAAAAACCAATGAAGGTTTTAATAGCTAAAAGCGCTACAATAAAGGCAACAACATTTCCAATAACAAGAATATTGATTTGGTCATGAGATAATTCAAAACCTGATTTGTAATAATCGTAACATTTTTTTGCTGTTGCTCCAAACATAGTCGGAACCGCTAAAAAGAATGAAAACTCAGCGGCAGTGGTTCTGGATAATTTTTGAGACATTCCGCCCACGATACTTGCGCCACTTCTAGAAACTCCCGGTATCATAGCGATACATTGAAATAAACCAATTTTAAAAGCTTGTAAATAGGAGATTTCCTGAGAAGTTTCCGGAGTATTTGGGTTATTAAACCATTCGTCAACTTTTAATAAAATCACACCTCCAATTAAAAGAGAGATAGCAACCGTAACCGGATTTTCTAATAGACCATCAATAAAATCACTTAATAATAATCCTAAAACTACAGCTGGAATAAAAGCAACTAAAAGTTTAAAATAAAAATCTAAGGATTGAAAGAAACGTTTGAAATATAAAATTACAACCGAAAGTATTGCACCAAGCTGAATAACAATGGTAAAAAGTTTAGTGAAATCTTCATGCGCAATTCCGAAGAATGAAGAGGCAATAATCATGTGTCCGGTTGAAGAAACAGGTAAGAATTCTGTAATTCCTTCAATAATGGCAAGAACGATAGCTTGTAATGTATTCATTATAAATTAGATTTTTAGAATGTTTAGATTTTTAGACTTCTTAGATTTTTTCAAGATTATCTAGATAATCTAAAGGTCTAAAATGTCTAAGCAAGTCTAAAATGAGTCTATTTAGATTTTTTGAAAATAGAATAAATCGTAATTCCAAAACCAATTAAAACAGTTGTTGGTGCTAAACGAATACGTCTAAAGTTGAAAACATCTTCATTAAAAACATTTGGATCATTACTTCCTCCGCCAGACATCAAAATAAATCCTAATGCGATAACAGCAATACCAATCAGTAAGATTTTGTAATTGATGCTGTCAAAAAGAAATTCGTGTTTGTCTTGTTGTTCGTTAGTATTACTATTTTTCATTTTTATATTTTTATACTTTGAATCAGATCAAAGTGTATTTTAACTATTTGTCTGCCTGAGCGTTCCGAGACTTCGGAAGAAGGCTTTTTTAATCGAAAATCTGCAATCAGAAATCAATCCCGAAACTTCGGGACTAAAATTAATAAAGATCGTCTGTTCTTAAATTAAGGAAACGTTGTGTTGCAAAGTGTGTGCTTACCCATGTAATTAAAACTCCTAAACCAAAAACGGCTAATAAAACTAAACCGATTAAGACTTTGTCTTCCAGGATTCCTAAGCCAGGGAAATTAGTTTCTACATAAAGTAAAAGTGCGATTAATGCAATAATTGCTAATGCTGCACCTAACATTCCAAGTTTTATACTGCGGGTTACAAAAGGCTTACGAATAAACGATTTTGTAGCGCCAACCATTTGCATAGTTTTGATGATAAAACGATTAGAGTGTATAGATAAACGCAGTGAACTATTAATTAATAAAACAGCAATTATGGCTAGAAAACCACTGATAATTAAAATCCACATACTTACTTTTTTGATATTGTCGTTTACCAGATTTACCAATTGTTTGTCATAAACAATATCTTCAATCATGGTGTTTTGACGTAAGCTGCTTTCAATTTTAGAAATACTGTCTCTTTCAACATAATCCGCTTTTAAGTGAATGTCGTATGAATTTAGTAATGGGTTCTCACCAAGAAAAGTTAAGAAATCTTCTCCAATGATATCGGTATGCTCTTTTGCAGCTTTTTCTTTAGAAACATAAACATAAGATTTTGCAAAAGGCGCTCTTTTTAGCTCGGTATTAAATGCTTTGATAACACTATCATTAGCCTCATTTTTAAAGAAAACCGTCATTGCGATTTTTTCTTTAAAATCGTTAGCCAGTTTTTTAGAATTAATAATGAATAATCCCAGTACTCCCAAAAGGAATAAAACCAAGAAAACACTTAATACTACCGAAAAATAAGAGGAAATTAACCTGCGCTTTTGAAATTTATCAAAGTTAGAACTCATAGTCTGCTTAAATTATGTGGTAAAAATAATAAAGAATTTCTTTATTTAAAGTTATTAACGAACTTTTATACTATAAAAGTACAATTCCATATTGAATAAAAATAGTTTATTAACCGCAAAGTGCGTAAGGTTTTGCGCAAAATTCGCAATGTAAAAAGTGAATAGCCACTGATTAAAGGATTGAAAATGATTTAAAATCTGTACGAATCCTTTAATCTCTGGCTAAAATATTTATAAGTTAATAAAGCAAAAACTGAGAGCCTTAGCAACTTAGAATCTTAGTGCCTTAGAACCTTATTTTAATTAATTAAATTTTACCCATTTCCCAAACCAGTGATAAATAATACAATCCGCCAGTTGATGGTCCGCCTAAAATTGAAGTGTAAGGTTTATTCAAAATATTGGTACCGCCCAATTTTGCTGAGATTCCTTTTTTGAAACTATAATTTACCTGCGCATCCATCGTCCAATAAGCTGGAACAGTTCCGCTGACTAAGAAAGAAACATAATCGAAATTATTTTGATAACGCGCTGTAACACTTGCGCCAAGACTTTTCCAGATGTTTTGCGCGATCAAAGTCCCATTTACGTTAAATTCCGGGGTGTTGAATCCGTCTTCTAAACCATCTTTGTCGTCCGTTCGGTCGAGTTTGGTATAAGTAAGATTGGTCAAAGCGCTGAAAGTAGTATCAAAACGATATTTTAAGCCCAAACTTCCGCCATAATTGTAGATTTTACTTTTAGAATTCGTCCAAAGTCTGTAACGACTTTGTGTGTTTTTTGAGTATAAAGCAGTCGGAATCAGGTTTATATCTGTTGTATTTGGAACGCTTGCTTCGACCTGAGCGATGAAATTTTTATAAGAGTTATAATAGAAATCGGCATCGATAAAAAGATTTTTGTTTAAAGCCATTCCTCTAAAACCAACCTCAAACGATTTTACAAATTCAGGTTCTAAATACGTATAAGGATTTTTTTGAATTGTATTTTTATTTTTTTCGATGGCTTGCACCTGAGTCAAACCAGCACTATTTACATCGCTGTTTACTTGTGCCTGAAATTTATCGATTGAAGCTTTTGTATAAGAGTTTTCGAAAATGCCATCCGACATGATTCGCAAACCGCCAACACGTTTTACACCACCGGAATTAACATTCGGGAAACCTTCAAAAATACTTGGGAATCGATATCCTGTTTGGTACGAAGTTCTAAAACTTACTGTTTCCTTTGGAGAATAAACTACTGTAAACTGGGGCGTAAATTTCGCTTCAAAATGATCCGCTTTATCCATTCTGATTGTTGCACCTAAACTTAATTTATCAGCAAAAAAGGCTTTTGTTAATTGTGTAAATGCACCTGTTTTTTGATACGTTAAATTTTCATCAGCACGAACAGGATTGATGAAGTAATTTCCGTCGGGAATAATAATATAGTTTCTGTAATCGACTCCACTTAATAATTTGGTTTCAATTTTATTGAAGAAAGAAGCAAAAGCTTTGTCCCAATTAATCAATCCTTCGCCATGAACCAAAGTCGATTTTACACGCAAAGCTGCGCCAATATCCCAATTGTTGATGTCGATTAATTCTGCTTTTTTGGTTTCGTAAACGTCAGTTCCGGGTAAAAATCTGTCCTGATCGGTTTGTGTTCTCGCCATTCTATGGGCATCGGCAACTGTTGCGCCATTTGTAATTGCTTTTTTATAAGCGGTGCTGTAATCGGCAAACCATTTATCATCAGATTTATAAGCGCGATCCATGTTTTCAGCGAGCGAACGCATATTGTATGAATCTCCGGTATTCTCGGTTGTAGCGTATGCTTTTACCTGAAAAACCGGTGTATGATAATCTGCAGCAAATTGATTTAAAGTATAATTGTCTAATCTAAATCGGTTCGAACGTTGGTAAATCGTATTGATTAATGCGGTTTTATAAGTCAACGCCAATTCATGACCTTTTTTCGGACGGAAATACAAACCAAGATCTGCTTTATAATTTTTAATTCCATAGTCTGAAATATCAGTTTCGCGATAACCTGTTCTGGCAACAACATAGTTTTTGCCGTTTAAGTTTAATGTTTTTCTATTGGCAGATTCATTTCCGTAGCCATTCACTTCATCGTAAGCGGGATTGTCAGCTCCAAATAAATTGGTTGAAGCATTTGCATTTGGAGCCAAATCGGTTCTGTCGTCTGCAACCCAATCTGTTACGCCGGTTGTTGAAGCATTTACTTTGAAAGCAAATTTTGGACTAATAACTTTTGCAAACCTTAAATTAAACTGAGAGTATATTTTCGGTGAAAAGCGATCAATATTTCCAACATGATTAACACCGGTTAATTGCTGAATGGCAACACCTTCATATTCAAAAGGATTTTTGGTCTGAATATTTGCCAAACCATTTATGGCGTTCATTCCATATAAAGCAGCGGCAGTTCCCGGAATAATTTCGATTTTATCAATATCCAAATCATTTGCGCCCAAAGCGTTTGCAATTGGAGCACCCAAATGAGGTGCCTGATTATCGATTCCATCTACCAATTGCGCAAATCTTACATTGGTCGAATTGGCAAAACCTCTTGTATTGATGACTTTAAACCCCAAACTCGGCGTAATAATCTGAACGCCTTTTACATTTTCGAGTGCTTCATAAATACTTGGCGAACCCATTTTTTTTGCTTCTGCCGATTTTAATTGCTCGATACTTATTGGCGAATGCATCAGATTTTCAGAACGTCGGGAAGCTGTTATGACAATTTCATTCAGTTCTTCTTTTTTAATACTGTCTTGATGTGTTTTTGAATTTTGGACTTGAGAAAAACTTTTCAGGCTTATAAAAACAAAAAATAAAAATAGTTTTTGGTTCATGGTTCTGGGCTGTTAAATTCAGTATGTTTTTAAATGAATACTGAAAATTAAAAAAATAGTTTTGGTTGGTTATCTTTGGTTGTACAAAAAAAGTTCTTTTTTGATATATAAAGCATGATCAAAATCATAATCAAAATCATAATCTAATCTTGATAATTTAATAATTGATTCATTGGCTCTCCTCCAAGGTTTTTAAAACCTTGTAGGTGTGCTTTTTTGCGACTGCAAATAAATGTAAAGTTTTCAAAACCTTTTTTTAGTGAATCTTCAACCAAAATACCTACAAGGTTTTGAAAACCTTGCAGGAAAATAAATAATTAAAACTTCAAATTCTGAGTTTCTTTTTGCGCAAAATCTTTAATACGTTTTTCTACTTCATAAAAAACCGTAATCGCTTTTTCTCCTGCCTCTGTCAATCGTGCACCTCCGCCACCTTTTCCGCCAAGAAGTTTTTCTACCAACGGACTCTCAGCACGCTGATTCATTTCTTCAACCAATTGCCATGCCTGACGATACGCCATTTTCATTTCTTTTGCGGCATTGGTAATGGAGCCGGTTTTCTTGATATTTTCAAGAAGCCAGATTTTACCAATTCCCAAAAAAGCCCCCTCAGCTTCCTCAATCCAAACGCGGACTTCGATATTGTATTTTTTATTTTCTGCCATCTACTTCGTAGCAAATAAGTATTAAAGTCTTGCAATAATACGTATTTTTACTTAATTGTAAATACGTAAAATGTTATTTTATTTGTTTGTCAGTGAAATAGCTTTGGTACAATGCGCAATAAATGTAAATTTGCGCCATAATTAATTTAGTGAAAAGCCTTAGAACCTTAGTCACTTAGAATCTTAGTCACTTAAAATGACTTGAGGAAGCGAAAGCATGACTCCATTAAAATAAAAAATATAAACAAGGAATGAAATACAATCCAAACGAAATAGACGCCAAATGGCAGAAATATTGGGCAGAAAATCAAACTTTTGCTGCAAAAAACAATTCTGAAAAACCGAAGCATTATGTTTTAGATATGTTTCCTTATCCGTCAGGAGCAGGACTGCACGTTGGGCATCCGCTGGGGTATATTGCTTCAGATGTTTATTCTCGTTTCAAGAGACATCAGGGATTCAATGTTTTGCATCCAATGGGTTATGACAGTTTTGGATTGCCGGCGGAGCAATACGCAATTCAGACAGGGCAACGTCCGGAAGATACGACACGTGTAAATATTGACGGTGGAGTAGATAAAGAAGGAAAAGAAATTGCAGGATACAGAAAACAATTAGATAAAATCGGATTTTCATTTGACTGGGCGCGTGAAGTGCGTACCTCAAATCCCGATTATTACAAACATACACAATGGATTTTTATCCAATTATTCAATTCTTGGTATTGCAAAAAACAAGGAAAAGCATTTGATATTACTGAGCTTGTAAAAGTTTTTGAAGAAGAAGGAAATGCATTGGTAGAAGCAGTTTGCGACGATAATGTTGTCATTTTTTCTGCTGCGGAATGGAATTCTTATTCTGAAGATCAAAAAGAAAAAATCCTTTTGCAATATAGATTGACTTATTTGGCAGAAACAGAAGTAAACTGGTGTCCCGGTTTAGGAACTGTTTTGGCAAATGATGAAATCGTAAACGGAGTTTCTGAGCGTGGAGGATTCCCTGTTATTCGTAAAAAAATGACACAATGGAGTATGCGAATTTCTGCTTATGCAGAGCGTTTGCTTCAGGGTTTAAATGATATTGACTGGAGCGAATCTATCAAAGAATCGCAAAGAAACTGGATCGGAAAATCGGTTGGTGCTATGGTAACTTTCAATGTAGTGCCAACAACCAACAACCAACAACCAGAAACTATTTCAGTTTTCACAACTCGTCCTGATACCATTTTCGGAGTGACTTTTATGACTTTGGCACCAGAACACGATTTGGTGGCTAAAATTACAACTCCGGAACAAAAAGAAGCGGTTGAAGCGTATATCGAAAAAACGTCAAAACGTTCTGAGCGTGAGCGTATGGCCGATGTAAAAACGATTTCTGGTGTATTTACAGGAGCTTATGCAGAACATCCGTTTACAAAAGAAGCAATTCCGGTTTGGATTGGAGATTATGTTTTGGCAGGTTACGGAACAGGAGCGGTTATGGCAGTTCCTTGCGGTGACGAAAGAGATTATGCTTTTGCAAATTTCTTTAAAGGTCAGAACGGAATGCAGGAAATCAAAAACATTTTCGCAAATGTTGATATTTCTGAAACTGCTTACGGATCAAAAGACAACGTTGAAATCGCAAATTCGGATTTCTTAAACGGATTAAATTATAAAGAAGCTACTCAGGCTGCAATTACAGCATTGGAGAAAATTGGACAAGGATCAGGAAAAACAAATTACCGTTTGCGTGATGCTGTTTTCTCTCGTCAGCGTTATTGGGGTGAGCCATTCCCGGTTTATTATGTGAATGGACTTCCAAAAATGATTGATGCACAACACTTGCCAATTATTTTACCTGAAGTAGAAAAATATTTACCAACTGAAGACGGACTTCCTCCATTAGGAAATGCTGCCGTTTGGGCTTGGGATACCAACAAAAACAAGGTTGTTAATACTGATTTGGTTGATAATGTTTCGATTTTTCCTCTTGAATTAAATACAATGCCGGGATGGGCAGGAAGTTCATGGTATTGGATGCGTTATATGGATGCGCACAATGAAAATGAAATGGCATCGGCAGAAGCATTGAAATATTGGGAAAGTGTAGATTTATATATTGGTGGTAGCGAACACGCAACCGGACACTTATTATATTCTCGTTTCTGGAACAAATTCTTAAAAGACAAAGGTTTCGCCCCAACCGAAGAACCATTCAAAAAACTGATTAATCAGGGAATGATTTTGGGGACTAGTGCTTTTGTTTATAGAGTTATTCCATCAATTATGAGTAGCGATAAAACAGAAATGCTTCGTAAAGGAAGGGCTTTGCCACCGATATTTATTTCGAAAAATTTATTAGGCAATTTTACAATTTCTAATGAAAAATCTGAGATTAAATACTTTGTTAGAGATGAAAAATCTGAAATTGTTTATAGTACAATTGAAAGGCTAATTGAAAAAAATCCTGGAGTTTTAGATAATATCGAAGGATATGAAATAACATTTAACATTCAATATCATTTACCTGTTGATGTCAATTTGGTTAATGCATCAGATGAACTAAATCTTGATGAATATAAGAAATGGCGTCCAGAATATAATGATGCTGAATTCATTTTGGAAAACGGAAAATACATTGTAGGTCGTGAAGTTGAAAAAATGTCAAAATCGAAATACAATGTAGTGACTCCAGATGATATTTGTAATGAATATGGTGCTGATACATTACGTTTGTACGAAATGTTTTTAGGGCCGTTAGAGCAAGCAAAACCTTGGAATACTGCTGGAATTTCGGGAGTTTTTGGTTTCCTTAAAAAACTATGGAGATTGTATTTTGATGATAATGGTTTAATCGTAAACAACGACGAGCCAACAAAAGACAACTTAAAATCTTTACATAAAACAATCAAAAAAGTAGCAGAAGATATCGAGAATTTCTCTTTCAATACTTCGGTTTCTCAGTTTATGATTTGTGTAAACGAATTGTCTACTCAAAATTGTCATTCACGTGCTATTTTAGAGCCATTAGCAATTTTGGTTTCGCCTTATGCACCACATATCGCTGAAGAATTATGGTCACAATTAGGATACACAACTTCAATTTCTGAAGTAGCGTTCCCAATTTTTGATGCTAGTCATTTAGTAGAAAGCAGTAAAGAATATCCAGTTTCTTTCAACGGAAAAATGCGTTTCACAATCGAATTGCCTTTAGATTTAACGGCAGCACAAATCGAGGAAATCATTATGAAAGACGAAAGGACTCAAAAACAATTAGATGGCAGAACGCCAAATAAAGTAATTATTGTTCCTGGAAAAATAATCAACCTTGTGGGGTAATTATTTTTAAATTCCAATATAAAAAATTCCAAATTCCAATTCTTAATTGGGTTTGGGATTTTTTTTGTGCTTTGTTTTTTCGCGACGAATTGCACTAATTTTCACAAATTTAATTCGGGTAATTCGTGTAATTTGTGGCTGAAATTTCGTGTTGCTTTGTCAATCTGAGCGAAGTCGAAGACCCGCGATCAAAATCGCCAATCTTTGTAGAGCTACTTTCGTGGTCTTCGACTTCGCTCAGACTGACAAGATTGAAGAAAGCTTTGCGAACTTATATCTTTTACGAGCAAAAAAAACTTGCGTTCTTTGCGTAAACCTTCGCGCACTTTGTGGTTAAAAAACACATTATAGGTATTGGAATTTGGAATTTTAATATTGGAATTTCCTCCGTCAACATTGGGATTTGAAATTTTTTTATTGAATTTTTAATTTTAGTTGTAACATTTTAATAGTTGTCGTATCAAAAGGACGGATCCGATTTAATTTAACAACTTAAAACTATTAAAAATGAAAAAGTATATCATCTTAGTTATCGCATTCTTATTCTCAGCATTATGTTTAAATGTTTTTGCACAGACAAAACAATATCCGTTTGAAGTTTTAAAAACCGGAAAAGGAAAACAATCCATTATATTCATTCCCGGATTTGCTTCTTCTGGAGAAGTTTGGAATGAAACCAAAACCACATTAGAAAAAGATTATACTTGTTACACTCTTACAATGGCAGGTTTTGCCGGGGTAAAACCACAGCCAAATGCTTCGTTTGAAAACTGGAAAACCGAAATCGCGAATTATATAAAAACGAACAAAATCGAAAAACCAATCTTAATTGGTCATAGTATGGGTGGAGGTTTAGCGCTTGCTATTGCGGCCGATTATCCGGAATTGATTAGTAAAATTGTTGTTGTAGATGCATTGCCTTGTCTGGCAGCTTTAAGTGATGCTTCTTTTAAATCAAACGAAAATATAGACTGTTCTTCAACGGTAACGCAAATGACTTCAATGACCGATACTCAGTTTTATGAGATGCAGAAAAAGACAATGCCAAGATTTTTGGCAGATACGTCAAAACTGGAAACGGTGGTGGAATGGAGTGTAAAATCAGATCGAAATACCTTCGGACAAATGTATTGTGACTTTTTTAATGTTGATTTAAGAGAAAAAATTTCTGACATAAAATGTCCGACGCTGGTTTTATTAGAATCTTATTTTATAAATTTAAAACCGGCAATCGAAGGGCAATATAAAAACCTGAAAACAGCCAGTTTTCAATATGCGAATAAAGGATTGCATTTTATAATGTACGACGATACAGAATGGTATTTGTCACATATTAAACAATTTCTTAAATAGTAAAAATGGAATTTGAACAAATTTATAAAACGTATTGGGATCGAATATTCAGGCTTTGTATGGGTTTTGTAAACGACCATGACGTGGCGCAGGATTTGGCTCAGGAAACGTTTATAATTGTGTGGCAAAAGCTGGATACTTTTAGAAATGAATCGGCTATAGGAACCTGGATTTTTAGAATCGCTTCCAATAATTGTCTGAGGCAGATTGAAAAGCAAAAGCGCTTTCCAAAATCAGATTTACCTATTCATCTCACCGAAGAAAAACAACAATCAATAGAACCACAGATTCAGTTTTTGTATCAATGCATTGCAGAATTGCCGGAAACCGATCGTATCATAATTTCACTGGAACTCGAAGAAGTGAAACAGGCTGAAATCGCAAAAATTGTCGGACTTTCTGAGGCTAATGTACGGGTGAAAATTCACAGAATAAAAGAAAAACTGACTCAAAAATTTAAAGAAAATGGACAACGATAATATAGACTTCAAAGATTTATGGAAAAAGCAATCCGTAAGTCAGCCCAATATCGAAGATTTGTTGGTGAGGTTAAAACAATTTAAAAAGGCAGGTGTACGCAGTTTATGGATGACCAATATTTTGCTTTTTGCCACCAGTACTTTTATTATTTTTATCTGGTATTATTATCAACCACAATTTATCACTACAAAAATTGGAATTGTTTTGGTGATTTTGGCAATGGTGATGTATGTTACAGCTTACAATCGTTTGTTGGGAACTTATAAGGATGTTGACGCAACGCAAACCAATCATGATTACTTGCAAAAATTAATTTCAATTAGAAAAAAACAACAATTTGTACAATCTTCAGTACTTAATTTATACTTTATTTTATTGGGAACAGGAATTGCTTTGTATATGTATGAATATGCGATTAGAATGAGTGTTTTGGGTGCAAGTTTAGCATACGGAATAACATTGCTTTGGATGTTGTTTAACTGGTTTTATATTCGCCCGAAACAAATTAAAAAACAACAAGCAAAAATTAATAGTCTGATTGAAAAGTTTGAAGAGGTCAATAATCAATTAGAATTTTAAATCAGAAAGCTTTGCAGGTTTGTAAAGCTTTTTTTATGACAAAAAATGTCAAAATGTCATTTTGTTAAAATGGTTCGTAATTTGCAGTTTGTTTTGTAAATTTAAAAATCAATCTAAAAACATTTAAATATGGGAAGTGGATATTTAATAATTGCCGGAGCTATAATGTTATTTAGCTGGCTGGTAAGTTCAAAACTAAAAAGTAAATTCGAATTATATTCTAAACTGCAATTGCGAAACGGAATGAGCGGTGCGGAAATCGCTGAAAAAATGCTGGCTGATAATGGCATTACAGATGTACGTGTAATCTCGACTCCGGGACAGTTAACAGATCATTATAATCCATCAGATAAAACGGTGAATTTAAGTGAAGCGGTTTACAATCATCGTAATGCGGCAGCGGCAGCAGTGGCAGCACATGAATGCGGACACGCCGTACAACACGCAATTGGTTACGAATGGCTAACAATGCGTTCAAAATTGGTTCCGATTGTAAGCGTTGCCTCAAATTATGTACAGTGGATTTTGATTGCCGGAATTCTAATGATCAGAACTTTTCCGCAATTGTTATTAATTGGAATTGTGATTTTTGCTGCAACAACTTTGTTTTCGATCATTACTTTGCCAGTAGAATACGATGCAAGTAACAGAGCACTTGCCTGGCTGGAAAATAAACATATGTTAACGCAAGAAGAACAGGCCGGAGCAAAAGATGCTTTAAAATGGGCAGCAAGAACGTATGTTGTGGCTGCGATTGGTTCTATAGCAACGTTGTTGTACTATATCTCGATTTATTCGGGAAGCAGGAGGAATTAATTTATTAATGTGACAGTTTTGATAATGTGTCAATGAGATAATTTGACAATTTGATAATTTATAGTAAACCCGACAGGTTTAAACCTGTCGGGTTTTGTTTTTTTATATATTATAAAAACTTAGAATAAATAGTACAACAATCCAGATTCCGCCTGTAATAAAAATGCTGTTTAAATATTGCTTGTTTTTGGTTTTGTAATAGAGAATAGCAAGAATTACAGTTAATAGAATACTTACCGGAATTGAAAGCAGAAATAATAAAAGTCCAGGGCCGGGAGCACAGTGACCGGTTGGATGTATTTCTTCCTGAATAAATGTTATTGCAAAGTAAGGTATATAAAACAGTAAAATTTTGTATTCGGCCCGGAGGTTTATCATTGTACTAAAATTATCTAATTTTCAAATTGACACATTCTCTAATTCTAAAGCTGAATCTGTCTGTCAATTTGCTGATCCAGTGAAATAAAAGTTTCTGTTCTGGAAACGCCTTCAATAGCCTGAATTTTGGTATTTAAAAGCTGCATCAGGTGTTCGTTGTCGCGGCAGATGATTTTGATTAATACAGACCAGTTTCCGGTTGTATAGTGACATTCCAGGACTTCAGGGATTTTTCTAAGGTCTTTTACGGCTTCAGAGTTTCGGGAAGCTTTATCCAGATAAACGCCAATAAATGCCATCGTGTTGTAGCCAAGAACTTTTGGGTTTACGGTAAACTTAGAGCCGGAGATAACACCGGATTGTTCCAGTTTTTTTAAACGCTGGTGAATGGCTGCTCCGGAAATTCCTATTTTGTTAGCAATTTGCAGAATTGGCTTTCGGGCATCTTCCATTAAATAACGGAGAATCTCTTTGTCGATACCGTCAATTTCAATTATTAGGGAATTGATTTTCATAACTTGTAATTTGAAACTATTTTAAGTGATTTGGGGTCTAAATAGAAATCAAATGTAATCAAAATGCTATGAAAAATTGAAATTCCAATGTTGAAATTCCAAATTCCAAAACGGAGGGAAGAATATAGCCTAAGGTTTCAAGCTTGGGAGACCTAGTAGTTGCAGTTTTTGCAAAAAGAAAATTTCAATATTTAAATTCCAAATTCCAAAACGGGAAGAGAAAATATAGCGTAAGGTTTCAACCTTGGGAGGCCTAGTAGTTGCAGTTTTTGGGAAAAAGGAAATTCCAATATTTAAATTCCAAATTCCGAAATGAGGAGAGGAAACTTTATATTGAAATTCCAAAACAGGGAAAAAAACATAGCCCAAGGTTTCAACCTTGGGAGGCTTTAGAGTGGAATTGCTGTAAAAAGAAAAATTCCAAATCCCAAGTGATTAGTTTGGAATTTGGAATTTAAATATTTTTATATTCTTAGGTTTATTTTCCTTTGTTTACTTCGGCAATATATTTTTCAAGCGCCATTGTCATAGAAGGAGTTTCAGGTGTTGGAGCAAGAATATCGATTCTTAAACCATGATCTAATGCTTCTTTTTGAGTTGTGCTTCCAAATACTGCTATTCTGGTATTATTTTGTTTAAAATCAGGGAAATTTTTAAACAATGATTTAATTCCAGTTGGGCTAAAAAATGCTAACACATCATAATATACATCAGCCAAATCAGACAGGTCGCTCATTACAGTTTTGTAAAAAACAGCTTGTGCCCAATCTACTTTTAAGTTATTCAGTGTTACTGGTGCGTCTGCATTCAATTGGTCAGATGCTGGTAACAAGAACTTCTCGTCTTTGTATTTTTTAATAAGAGGTGATAAATCTGCAAAATCTTTTGCTCCTACATAAATTTTACGTTTTCTGTACACTACATATTTTTGCAGGTAAAACGCAACTGCTTCAGATTGACAAAAATATTTCAATCCTTCAGGAACTTTGTAACGCATTTCATCAGCCACTCTAAAAAAATGATCTACAGCATTTCGACTTGTTAAAATGATCGCAGTATAGTGATTAAGATCGATTTTTTGTAATCGAATCTCCTTTGCGCTAACCCCTTCCACATGAATAAATGGTCTGAAATCAATTTTTATTTTGTGTTTTTGTTGGAGCTCAAAGTAAGGAGAATTCTCCACTTTAGGTTCAGGCTGTGACACCAAAATTGTTTTCACTTTCATATTATAAATATTTTCTAAGCACTCCCTTTTGTTATCCAGTAATAGAGAAAATAATAAGGGGCTATTTCAAGAGCGCAAAGATATAAAATAAAATAAAACAACTTACTGATTATTGCATTTTGATACGTTTTAATTGAAATAAAATAGGAATATAAGCTGATACACAGTGAAATCGCTATGATTGCGAGCGGTATACTTTTTGGAATTCCGTCATAATAAAACAAAACTGCATTGATAGGCAGGATCAAAACGCCAATATAAGTTCTGTAAGTGACTTTTTGTAAGTTAAAAAGGTCGACAAACTCATCAATATTGAATGAAGTTGCTACAATTTTCTCCACCAGATATTTGGCTAAAATAAAATATAACAGCACCGTCGCAATCTGAATAAATAAAACCCAGTCGGTTTTGGAGGCATATCCAAAAACGCTCATACTTAATTGAATGAAGAAAGCAAACGAAACGATTTGTACGAAAAACAAACCAACCGTAAAACTGCTTTTCATATGGTTGTTATCGCGGTAAATTTTGGCATATTTATCCGAAAAAATAAGCTTGCTGAATTCGCTAAATCGAGTTTCATAAGCCGATTTTGTCATTGCGACAACAGCAAAGGTGATCACAAATAATAATGTGGCCCAATCTTTATTTTCTAGTATTCTGGGGGTAAGTTGTTCAATCATAACGTCACAAAATTAGTAATTTTTTGTCTCAATACTTTTATTATACATTTATTATGAGTCAAATGCTATAAAAAGTTTACTTTTGCGTTGAAATTACCCTTTAAAAATGAATGATAGTATTGTAATAATACCAACTTACAACGAAATCGAAAATATTGAAAGTATTGTAAGAGCTGTGCTTTCGCAACATAAACCTTTTCATCTTTTAATAATCGACGATAATTCGCCCGATCACACCGCAAATAAAGTAATTGCCTTGCAGGAAGAATATCCGGGAAGATTATTTCTGGAAAAAAGAGCCAAAAAAGCCGGTTTAGGAACTGCCTATGTTCATGGTTTTAAGTGGGCTCTGGAACGCAAGTACGATTTTATTTTTGAAATGGATGCCGACTTTTCGCACAATCCTAATGATTTAGAAAAACTATACGACGCCTGCCATTTTGGAGGCGCTGATCTTGCCGTTGGATCTCGTTATGTAACTGGAGTAAATGTGGTAAACTGGCCTTTAAGCCGTGTTTTAATGTCTTATTTTGCTTCGGTATATGTAAAATTTATTACCGGAATGAAAATTCATGATGCTACAGCTGGTTTTGTTTGTTACAAAAGAGAGGTTTTAGAAAAGATAAATCTGAATAAAATTAAATTTGTTGGATATGCATTTCAAATTGAAATGAAATATAGAACTTATTGTGGTAAATTTGAGATATCTGAAGTCCCGATTATTTTTACAGACCGAACAAAAGGAGTTTCTAAAATGAGCAATGCTATTATTAAAGAAGCTATACTTGGAGTGATTTCTCTTCGATTAAAAAAATTATTCAATACACTATAAATAAAAGACGATGAACAGGATTTTAATTAAAAATGCTAAAATTGTAAACGAAGGATCTATTTTTGAAGGTGATGTCCTGATAGAAAATGATTTGATTGTTGAGGTTGCAGACAGCATAAGTCTAAAAACATCCGATTGTATTGTTATAGATGCCGAAGGAAATTATTTAATGCCGGGTGCGATTGATGATCAGGTACATTTTAGAGAGCCTGGTTTAACACATAAAGGAGATATAGAATCAGAATCGAGAGCGGCTGTTGCAGGAGGAATTACCTCTTTTATCGAGCAGCCGAATACAGTGCCAAACGCTGTGACTCAGGAAATACTTGAAGATAAATATCAGATCGCTGCCGAGAAATCATTTGCCAATTATTCTTTTATGATGGGTGCAACAAATGATAATCTGGAAGAAGTTTTGAAAACAAATCCTAAAAATGTTGCGGGTATTAAGATTTTTCTAGGTTCTTCTACAGGAAATATGTTGGTGGATAATGAAGCGACTTTAGAAAGAATCTTTTCAAGTACACCAATGTTAATTGCAGTTCATTGTGAAGATGAAACTACAATTCAAAATAATCTTGCAGCTTTTAAAGAACAATATGGTGAAGATGTTCCGGTAACGGCACACAATTTAATCAGAAGTGCTGAGGCTTGTTATATTTCATCATCAAAAGCGGTGGCACTGGCAAAGAAAACAGGAGCAAGGCTTCATATATTTCACCTTTCCACAGCAAAAGAAATGGAATTGTTTACCAATAAAATTCCATTAGAAGATAAAAAAATCACTGCTGAAGTTTGTGTTCATCATTTATGGTTTACGGATGAAGATTATAAAACAAAAGGAAATTTCATTAAATGGAATCCGGCTGTAAAGACTGCTGAAGATCGTGCTGAACTTTGGAAAGCTTTAAATGACGGTCGTATTGATGTTATTGCAACAGATCACGCGCCGCATACAAAAGAAGAAAAACAACAATCATATTTGAAAGCGCCATCTGGAGGTCCGCTAGTACAGCATGCTGTTGTAGCAATGTTTGAAGCGCATCACCAAGGGAAAATTACTGTGGAGAAAATCGTGGAGAAAATGTGCCACAATCCGGCTAAGATTTTCAAAATTGAAAAAAGAGGTTTTATTAAAGAAGGTTATTTTGCTGATTTAGTAATTGTAAATCCAAGCCTTCCGTGGAGTGTAAATCAAGACAATATTTTATACAAATGCGGATGGTCTCCATTTGAAAATATGGCTTTCAAATCCAGAATTACTCATACTTTTGTAAATGGCGAAATGGTGTATAATAACTTTAAAGTAAAAGATATTCGCGCCGGAAAAAGATTATTGTTTGACAGATAAAAAGCTAGAATGAAGAATTTTGTATTTATAATATTGGTTTTGATGCTTTCTGTAAGTTGTAAAAAAGATTTGGTAAAAGAGCCAAAGGGACTTATTGAGCGCAAGAAAATGATTGATATTATGTATGATTTATCGATTCTGGAAGCAATGAAATATCAAAATCCATTGTCTTTAGATTCGGTAGATTCAGATCCCAAAAAGTTTGTTTTAAAAAAATATAAAGTAGACAGTTTGCAGTTTGCGCAAAGTAATATTTATTATGCGGCAGATTACGAGAAATACAAAGATATGTTTGACGAGGTTGGAAAGCGAATTGCTGTAGAACAGCGTGCAGCAGATTCTCTTGTTAAGATTGATGAAAAGAAAGCAGCGAAAGCCAATAAAAATAAAAAAGCTAGTCCTGCACTAAAAGATGAAGAGACTAAGAAGGCAAAAATATTAAATGTAGATTCTCTGCAAAGAGCTATGCATTCAAGAAGATAGTTTTATAGTTTTGAAACTTCTTTTATATACAAATGTACATCCTGAAAAACCGCTCCCAGAGCGGTTTTTATTTTTTCATTTGAGTATAAACTCTTAGAATAAGACGCTTTTGCAGTAGCTTTTGTAAGACTTCTTTTTTGAAAAAATAAAGTAGAGTAAATTCCATCAATCATCCAGAGCAGATTCATAAACAATGGTTTTGCATGTCTATGAGGTCGTTTTACTTTCAAGGTATCTGCAATAGTATTCAGTATATCCTGAAAGACAATATTCTCGGTAATTAATGTAAAACGTTCGTTTTTGATTTCGCTTTTCATTAATTGAAAAGTGGTTTTTACGACATCATTTACCGAAATAAATCCAGTGCTTCCCAAAGTATAAAACGAAAGTCCGTTTGCTACTTTTTTATACAATTCTGCGCTTCCTTGTTGTAGGTTTTTTGTTTTAAAGAAAGGTCCTAAAATAACGCCCGGATTTACAATAATAATATTCAGTCCTTCTTGTACGGCGCGCCAAACTTCCATTTCGGCACCATATTTAGAAATAGCATAATCGCTGTGTGGTTTCTCGGGATTCCAGTCTGTTTCTTCGGTAATATACTTTTCGTGCGGAGCCAAATCTCCTAAAGCCGCGATTGAACTTACAAAACAAAATTTCTTAACCTCTTTGGCAATCGAAAAATTAACCATGTTTGCTGTTCCTTCAATATTGGTTTTTCGAAGTGCATCTTCATCTTTGGGGTCAAATGAAATTAAAGCGGCACAATGATATACAAAGTCAATTCCGACAAAGGCAGTTTCTAGCGAAGGAACGTCTAAAATATCGGCTTCAAGCCAATTTATTTTTTCAAATAAATCTTCTTTTTTATAGAACTCAAAAACCGTTTTTGTTTTTTGAATGTTGCTTTTGTTTCGGTAAATAGCCCGAACATTTTCTCCATTTTCAATTAAATGAAGCAATAAATGCGAACCCACTAAACCTGTTCCTCCAGTTACTAATACCATTCTGTAAATATAAGTTTTTGCTTTAAAGGAGCAAAGTTACAGAGATACAAAGTTGCAAAGGTTTTTCTAAGGTTCTGAGTTTTTGTTTGAAATCGATATTCTTATTGCTTTTTGATATTGACATTAAAATTGTTTTTTTGATATTGCGATTGCCATTAATTATATTTGCACAAAATATTTATAAAAATGAAGAATCTAGTTGAAGAATTAAAGTGGCGCGGTTTGTACCATGATAGCATGCCAGGAACGGAAGAACAATTGCTAAAAGAGGTAACTGCAGCATATATTGGTTTTGATCCAACGGCAGATTCGCTGCACATAGGCAGTATGGTTCAGATTATTTTATTGGTTCATTTAAAGAATTTTGGTCATCAGCCAGTTGCTCTTGTGGGCGGCGCGACCGGAATGATTGGTGATCCTTCCGGGAAATCTGACGAAAGAAATTTGCTGAACGAAGAAACTTTGGCTAAAAACGTTGCAGGAATTAAAAGCGTTCTGTCTCGTTTCTTAGACTTTAATTCAAGTGAACCAAACGCTCCAATTATGGTAAATAACTATGATTGGATGAAAGAATTCTCGTTTATTGATTTTGCCCGTGAAGTTGGAAAACGTATTACGGTAAATTATATGATGGCGAAGGATTCTGTTAAGAAAAGAATTAACGGAGAAGGTGAAGGAATGTCTTTCACAGAATTCACGTATCAATTAATTCAGGGTTACGATTTTTATCATTTATATAAAAACAACAACTGCCTTTTGCAAATGGGAGGTTCTGACCAATGGGGAAATATTACCACGGGTACAGAATTAGTTCGTAGAATGGGAGGAGAGAATGCAAAAGCTTTTGCATTAACAACACCATTAATTACAAAAGCGGACGGATCTAAATTCGGAAAATCTGAAGGGGGAAATGTTTGGTTGGATGCAGATAAAACTTCTGTTTATAAATTTTACCAGTTTTGGGTGAATGCTACAGATGTAGATGCAGAAAAATATATTAAAATCTTTACTTTCTTAGATAAAGAAACTATTGATGCTTTAATAGAAGAACACAAAGCAGCGCCACATTTAAGAGTTTTACAAAGAAAACTTGCTGAAGAAATTACAATTTTTGTTCACAGCAAAGAGGAATTAGAAAAAGCAATTCAGGCGTCAAATATCTTGTTTGGAAATTCGACTGCAGAAGATTTAAAGCAATTGGATGAGAAAACTTTTTTAGAGGTTTTTGACGGAGTTCCGCAAGCTGAAATCGCAAAAACTGATTTAGAAAACGGTTTGGAAATTATTACTGTTTTAAATGATAAAACGGGTTTCTTTAAATCAAACGGAGAGGCAAGAAGAGCGTTAGCAGCAAATTCAATTTCTGTAAACAGAGAAAAAATAAAAGAAGATTTCGTTCTGACTGCAAATGATTTAATTAATAATCAATTTGTGCTGTTACAAAGCGGAAAGAAAAATTATTTTGTAATTCGTGTAGTTTAAAAGATTTAACTGTTTAATCGGTTAATTGTTTAATCGATTAATTGTTTAATCGATTATCAGAATCTTTTAAATTAAATATATAAATCCCAATGTTCGAAAAGAATGTTGGGATTTTTTTATTGAAAAAAATCATTCCGTAAGAATGCTTCGTTGGTAGTGGAATTAAAATGTAGTTTGTAGTTATACGTTACGTAGGAACGTTTGATTAATGCAGTGAATTTACAATAGCCATATTATCGATTAAACGATTAACCAAATCAACGATTAAACATTAAAGAACCATTAGGTTACAACCACGAATATCAGAATTATCAAAACGTCCCAATACCTCGAAAGAGTTGTTGGGATATTTTTTACCTAAATCCTGTGTTGCAATAAAAGAACAAGAATTGATGTTGGCCAAATCAATAACATTTATTCCGCCAGTTTTTCCGTCGTTTACATAAGTTAGCGCGTCTTCAGGATCGCGTATTAAAATGTTCATCCAGGAAGGACATTCGAAAATCCCGTCTCCTAAAGAATAAGCTTGTGCAAGGAGTTCCGTCATTCCGTATTCTGAATGAATAGATGAAACGCCAAAACCTTTGCAAAGTAGCTCGTGAAGTTCTTCACGAATCATTTCTTTACGTTTGCCTTTCATTCCTCCGGTTTCCATGATAATGGTATTTTGAAGCTGAAATTGATGCTTTTCGATTAAATCTAATAATGCATAAGTAACACCAATTAAAATGACATTCTGACCAGATTCGTCTAATTCGGTTAGTTTTTTAATTAGGTCGTCGTGATTGTGTAAATAAAACCCGCTTTCAGGCTGATTGGATAGTTTTATTAAATCTTCGACCATGTAGATTAACGAAGAGCCGTCGCGTTCGAGATAGGACGGCAAAAGGGCTAAAACAACGTAATCTTCGATATTGCCATAAAATTGAGAAAATCCATTGCGGTAACTTTCCTCATATAGGGAAACATCGGTCACTAAATGTCTGCTTGTAATCATTCCGGTTGTACCACTGCTGGTAAAAGTAACCTGCGGAAAATCTGAATTAGAAACCACTTCGTGACTTTTAAAAAACTGTATAGGTAAAAAGGGAATTTGTTTTAGTGATTTTACCTGTTGTGGATTGACTTTCAGGAAATCACAGAAATCACGATATACTTTGTTGTTCTCATGCTGAAAACGAAACACTTTTAGTGCTATTTTTTCAAATTGTTTCTGACTTGAAATGGTAAATATATCGTTGGCTGTAATCAAAACTTTTTTTGTGCAAAGATATTGTTTTTTAGTGTTCAGTGTTCAGTTTTTTGCTTGCCCATTAAGCGTTCAGTCTATGTGAAATTTGTAAAAGTAAAATATTGACTGAATATAAAGGTAGAATACTGAGCATAAAAAAAGCTCCCGGTTAAAGGAGCTTTTATGTTTTTATCGAATGATTAGCTTTCGTGTTGCGGAAGCATTTTCTTCGCTTATTTTAATGATGTAAACGCCGGGAGTTAAATCTGCAACGTTTAATTCTCTTGAACTTAAATGTATTTGGAGTACTTTTTTACCAAGTAAATCAAATATAATGATTTCCTTTTCTAAGTCGTTTTTAGTCGAGATGTATACTTTTCCGTTTGTCACTGGATTAGGATACAAGCTTAGTCCCTCAATAGAAGTAGTTTCCTGAGTTTTTGGTAATTGCTTACTGTCTTGTGCCGAGACACTTACAGTAAAGAAAAAAGCCAATAAGAAAGTAATATAAAAGTAATTTTTTGCCATCGCATTTATTTGGATAAGTAAATATACAAAAAAAATTACAAAAATTACGCCAAAAAAAAACATCCTAAATATTTAGGATGTTTTTAACAATTTATGTTCGAAGTAAATTATTTGATTAAGCTAACTCCGTCAACTGTAGCCCAGTTACCATTTGTTAATGAAGCTCCTGTAGCTGTAGAACTTTGAACGAAAGTTCCAGCTGGGAAAGCAACAACGATAGCATCAGTAGCACCAATTGGTAAAACGTTTGTTGTGTTAGAAATTTTTACATTTAAAAGTTTAATTTTAGATGTTTTCACTTGGTGATCGTTTGTAGCAGCATCCAAGATACTAACTGCACTTCCTTTGTAAGTAGTTGTACTGTTTGGAACTGTGAAGTTACCGTAACCATCGATGATGATGTTGCTGTATTCTCCGTTACCTTCTCTTTTGAATTGGAAAGCATCAACTTGGTTGTCTGCACCTTCAGGAACGTTACCAGCTTCTCTTTTTAAAGTGATGTTAGAAACTTTTGGTCCAAAAGCATTGTCATTAGCAGAAGCCTCGATTTCCATTCCGTAGTTACCTTTTCCAGTTTGGTAAGCATACCAGTTTGTATTAGCTTGACCTTGCCATCCATCTTGCCAGTCAAAAGAGTCATCAGTATTTCCGTAAGAAATAGCATTTGTCATACTTACAGTTCCTCCGAAGAATTCGAATCCGTCATCAGCACCTTTGTAAGATACTAAGTGATCTAAAACTGTTCCAGAACCTACTGAGTAAAAAGTGAAACCATTGTTTTCTTTGTTACCGTCTGCTAATTTAGATCCAGCATATTCTACTCTTGTGTAAACTAATGAACCACCATTATGAGTTGGGTTAGCTCCTCCGTAAGAAATATTGTTTCCATCTTCAGATGTAGAAGAAGTTCCTCCACCAGCAACTTTTGCAGGAGCATCACCGTACATGATGATTCCACCCCAAGAACCTGGAAGTTTAGATTTTTCTGTAAATACTACTGGTTTGTCAGCAGTACCATTTGTAATTAATTTTCCACCATTCAAAACAACTAAAGCGTTGTCTCCAGTAGCTTTATCGATAGTAATTGTAGAACCAGCGTCAAAAGTTACAGTAACACCAGAATTGATTTTTACAATTCCTTTTAAAGTGTAGTTTCCGTAAGCATACGTTTTGTTTGCAGTAATAGTACCTGAAATTTCACCTGTAGCAGGTGGAGTAACAGGAGTTGGATCATCACTACTTGAGCAAGAATTTAAAAATAAACCTGTAGCAAGTGCTAAAGCAAGAATTTTAGTTTTCATAGTTTTTGTGTTGTATTATTCGTTTTTATTTTTGTCAAAATTAGAACGGAAATCATTGTGAGGCGTTATCTGAATATTACATTACGGTTATCAAAAAATAATCATAATGTGAAGTAAATGTTAAGAAGTTTAAATAAAAAAAGCTCCAAATAATGGAGCTTTAATTTTGTGTGTAAAATAAGGTCTTAGAAAGTGTATCCTACCTTTAAAGAAAAACCAATTCCTTTTTTATAGCTGTTTGCTAATAAAGATGGTTCGTCAACTTTTACTGTTCCGTTATTTCCGAATTCTAATTGTCTTGCCGGGTTTAACAAGTTGTCTGCAGTAAATTTCACATCAAAATGTTCTGAAATTTTACTTCCCCAAACAAAGTCTAATTGAGATACAGGTAATTCGTAAGTGTTATCCTGACCATTTGTTCCAACTGCGTAAATTCTTTTTCCGAATACACCATAAACAAGTGACATAGTATTTGTCCAGTCTTTAGCTAAATTAAATTCATATTTTAAATCAGAATTTACTAACCAGTCTGATGCACCTTGCAATGATCTTGTTTGGTGTGTTTCGATAGAATTTTTAACAGTAACAATTCCATCCTCATCCTGAGATTCGTAAGTTTTTGCAACATTTACTTTGGTTGACATTAAAGAAGCATTCAATCCGAAAGAGAAATGCTCTAAATTATCACTAATTCTGTTTAGTCCTAAAAGGAATTCAACTTCTGCTCCGTATAAAGTTGCATTGTCTGAATTTAAGAAAGTAGTTACAGTTCCAGATGTTGCATTAGCAATAAAAGTTCTTTCGATTGGATTGTCAATATATTTTCCAAAAACACCAAAGGCTATCATTTCTTTTGACGTTGGGAATAATTCATATTTCAAATCAACATTATAGTTATCGCTATTTTTCAATAATGAATTTCCTTGTGTAGAAGTATTATCTGCATTGATGTAAGAGATCGGGAAAGATTCCATTACAACTGGTTTTGTGTATGTTTTACTTGCAGCAAAACGAATGTTGGATGTTTCGTTTACAAAGTATTTCAAATTCAAAGATGGTAAAACATAAAGATTGTTGTATTTCTTTAATTTGAATGGATCATCAAAAGATCCTAAAGTTCTGAAATAGGTTTCTTTAATAGTGCTTTCAACTCTAACACCTCCGTTTAGTTCAAATTTATCATTAAATTTCCAAAGTAAGTTTGCGTAACCTGCATTAGCGCTTTCGTTAAGTTTTACTTTGTAAGTTGCATTTGAACTTTCAGCAAAATACATAGAATTGTTGTTGATGTCAGTTGTGATTTTGCTATCGATATTGTTTATATCATTTGATGAAAAAGCACTACCGTAACTAGCAACAAATCGGTAAGAAGATTCCATTTTAGAGGCATTTCCGTTATAACCAACAGTCAGTTTGTTTTGTTTTTCGTTACCAAATTTTAAGTTGTATTCTAATAATCCCGAAACATATACATTTCCATCAACAGTTAAATATTGACGTAAGAAATTGTTTGCACCATACGAAGTGTTGATTTGGTTTTCAGTTTCCTGAGTACCAGTATAGAACTTTCTGTCTGGCTGACCATATTTTGTATTTGCATAAGATACACCACCTTTTAAAGTTTGGTTTTTATCTTCTGTCAAATTGTATTCTCCTAATAACTGAGCATTTAAGTAATCTGTTTTATCTAATTGATTCGTACGGATGAAGTTGTTGTCAATTCCGTTGTTGCTTAAAACTCCGTATTGATCTAAGATCGAGTTTAATGTTGTTTTTAAGTATAAAGTGTTAAAAGACAATTTATATCTTTCAGCAGAATAGTTTACACCTACTAAAGCAGAAGTACTAGTTTTAAAACGATATTCAGTATTGATGAAATCATTGTTGTATTTATCACCAAGAGTTTGTAGTGTTCTGTTAACACCTTCTCTAACTGCATAGCTATTATCAAAATTAAGAGATAATAAATATGATATGTTGCGGTCATTACTTAAGTCAAATTTTTCTGCATGAAGAAAATTCAAACTTGAGTTAAGAGGGCTTTTACTTTTACTTACGTTAAAACCTTTATCTCCGCTTACAGAATTTAATGACTGATCAGTTGTAAAAGTTGTTCTTCCGGCAGTTTCTCCTAAGAAACTTGGTAGTTCTCTGTCTTTTCCGTTAAATCCGAAAAAGCCTGCAGCACTATCTGCATCTCCAGAAAGCAAGAAATCTTTGAAACTGTTTCCAGTTGTATATCCTGCTCCAATATTTATTTTCGTAATGCTTTTTGTTGGTTTTGAAGTTTGAATATTAAAAGTTCCTCCAGCAAAATCTCCGTAAATATTTGGGTTGAAAGTTTTGTAAACATCAATAACTCCTACAATGTTTGTTGGGAACAAATCCAAAGGAACAATTTTAGAAAACGGACTATTTGAAGGAGCAGCAAGATCATTGATTAATAAATTATTGTAACGATCTTCAAGACCACGAACAAATATTCCTCTAGAACCTACTTTCGTAATTCCGGTTACTTTTGTTAAACCTTCTTCAACGTCACTAACCCCTTTTCTTGACATTTCCTGAGCACCGATACTTTGTTTGATGACAACAGCGTTTTTTTGATCTAGTAAAAGAGCAGTTTCTTTTTCTTTGTTTGCCGTAGATTTTACAACAACATCTTTAAGAGTATAACTTCCTGATGAAAGGACTTGATTAACAGTAACTGTTTCGCCTGCTTTTACAGTAACTGGTTTTTCTGCAGATTCATATCCTACGAAACTAAAAATAATAGTATAAGTTCCCGGATTTACATTTAACGAATATTTCCCGTCAATGTCAGTGTTGGCATTAATGTTTGTTCCTTTTATTAAAACATTTGCAAAAGGAAGTGCTTCATTATTAGTTTCTTTATCGGTTAATACACCAGAAATCGTACCTTTGTTTTGCGCAATCGAAATTGAACAGATAAATAATGTGATTAATAGAAATTTTAAATTGAATTTCATTGTCAGTGTTGTGTTTAATTTATTTTTGTGCAAAGAAAGAACCGCATTGTAAAGTTCATGTTAGGGACTTGTTATGTTTTTGTGTAGTCAAGATTATCAAATTGTTACCAAATTAAATTACCGTTAACCGCAATTTTTAACGGTTGTTTTATTACTATATTTACGCTGTGAAATAAAAAACATCGAATATATAATGAAGAAAATTTGATGTAAAAATCTCAATTTTGCTATTTATGAAAAAAACACAAACCAAGATTTTATTAGTTGACGATGAACCAGATATCTTAGAAATCGTTGGCTATAACCTTGCGCAGGAAGGCTACCAGATTGTAACCGCTTCAAACGGAAAAGAAGCGATTGCAAAAGCTCAGAAAGAATTGCCGGAATTAATCATTATGGATGTTATGATGGCCGAAATGGATGGGATGGAAGCTTGTGAACACATTAGAAAAATTCCGGAGTTAAATAATGTTATCATAACATTTCTTACCGCAAGAAGCGAGGATTATTCGCAAGTTGCTGGGTTTGATGCTGGTGCCGATGACTATATTACCAAACCAATAAAACCTAAATTGTTGGTAAGCAAAGTAAAGGCTTTGTTAAGAAGGTTAAAAGAACAGGAAGTAGTAAGTGATACTATAAATGTAGGCGGAATAGAGATTAACCGTGAAGAATATAAAATCATCAAGGGGAATGTTGAGATCGCTTTACCAAGAAAAGAATTCGAATTATTTTATTTGTTAGCTTCAAAACCAGGGAAAGTTTTTAAAAGAGATGAAATCCTTGATAAAGTTTGGGGTAATGAAGTAGTAGTGGGAGGAAGAACAATCGATGTTCATATCAGAAAACTTCGTGAAAAAATAGGAGAAGACCTTTTTAAAACTATAAAAGGTGTTGGTTATAAATTTGAAGTTTAGTTTTAAAAGGTTCTAAGATGCTAAGTTTCTAAGTCGCTAAGATTTATACAACGGCAGAATTTTAGATTACATTTTAACGAATTCAAATTGTTTTAAAAACATTCAATAAATTTAAACCATATAAGAAATTGAAGTTCATTATCTTCAATTTCTTATATGGTTTTTGAGTTAAGCTTAATTTCCTTAATCTCTTAATGGTTAATTACTTTCAATGAAAATTAATTTTAAAAAAACATACAAATTTGCTATTAAATCGGCATTATATATAAGTCTGTTTTCAACAGGATTTGTGCTGATTTTAATGTCTTTATTTTATAAAAACCAACTGAAACATCAAATTGCGTTTGGAATAATTTTCATCATTTCAATCTATATTTTCTCTTTTTTGGTTTTACAATACCGTGTAGAACGTTTTATATATCGACGAGTAAAGAAAATTTACGATGAGGTTTCGTTATTAGAATCTACACCGTTAATTAATCAGCCGATAACAACCGATATGGAAACGCTTTCGCGCGAAGTAAAAAAGTTTGCGACAGATAAAAAGCTTGAAATCGAAATGCTTGAAATTCGTGAACAATATCGAAGAGAATTTCTAGGGAATGTTTCACACGAACTTAAAACGCCTTTATTCACAGTGCAAGGTTATGTGTCAACTTTGCTGGATGGAGCGATGGATGATAAAAACATTCGTAAAAAATATTTAAAACGTGCTGAGAAAGGTGTAGAACGTTTGATCTATATTGTGGAAGATCTTGACATGATCACCAAATTAGAATCGGGAGATTTAGATTTAAATATGACTGATTTTGATATCGTGGTGCTGATTCAGAATGTGTTTGATTTACTGGAAATGAAAGCTGATAAAAAGAAAATCAAACTGGCTTTTGAAAGTAAAAATGTACAGTCGGTTATTATTCGTGGCGATCAGGACAGAATTCAGCAAGTTTTAGAAAATTTAATTGTCAACTCCATTAAATATGGTAAGGAAGGTGGTCTGACTGAAGTTGGCGTAGTAAATCTTACCAAGAAAAAAGTCTTAATCCGAATTAGTGATAACGGAGAAGGAGTAGAAAAACAAAATATTTCAAGACTTTTTGAGCGTTTTTACAGAGTTGATAAAAGCGGAACACGTTCTGAAGGAGGTTCCGGATTAGGTTTGGCCATCGTAAAACATATTATCGAAGCACATAAAGAAAAAGTTTATGTCGAAAGTGAGTTCGGAATTGGTTCAGAATTCTCTTTTACACTTGAAAAAGCACACAAAATACAAAAACCTGAAGTTAAAAAATTGTAATCCGGTTTTCGTTAAAAGCTGTAAAACCTAGGTTTTAACAATAAATCAACATACGGATTCAGTCCGTAACAATAAATTTTTATTATAGTAACATCCTGTTAATGTTTTCTTAACATAGGTGATACATCTTTGCATCTTGAAATCAAGGACGTTAGAAAAAATGATAAAAAAAATATTGATTGCGGTTTTATTAGTGCTTACTTGTGCCGTTAATGCGCAGGAATTAAATAAACAGGATGTAAAAAACGAAGTAATGCGTCTTTTAGATTCTATTAATAAATCAAAACTTCCGGAAACTAAATCTGGAGGAGGAGTTGAAGAACATTGGTACGATAAAATCTCGTTAAGAGGTTATGCTCAAATTCGATACAATGGTCTGCTTTCTACAAATGACAAAATTACTTGTGACCAGTGTGACAGATCCTGGGGAACAACTTCAACCGCGCCAGATGCAAAAGCAAATAACGGACTTTTTATTCGTCGTGCACGTTTAGTGTTTTCGGGTCAGGTTCATCCAAATGTTTTCTTTTATTTTCAACCCGATTTTGCCAGCTCACCAGTTACCGGAATCCAAAATTTTGTTCAGGTGCGTGACTTGTATTTTGACCTTTCTTTTGATAAAAAAAGAGAATATCGCGTTCGTGTAGGGCAAAGTAAAATTCCATACGGATTCGTAAACATGCAGTCTAGTTCACAACGTTTAACATTAGATCGTCCAGATGGAATAAACAGTTCAATAGCAAATGAACGTGATTTGGGACTGATTTTTTATTGGGCGCCTGAAGAAATCAGAGAGCGTTTTGCCATGTTGGTAAAAGATGGCTACAAAGGTTCGGGTGATTATGGTGTATTTGCATTTGGTGTTTATAATGGACAGATTGCTAACAAAATTGATGCAAACAGAGATTTGAATGTAGTAGCCAGAGTATCTTATCCTTTTGTAATTGGAAGTCAGATTATCGAGCCTGGAATTCAGGCCTATGATGGGAAGTGGGCTTTTACAGATGAAATTTCTCCAGGCGTTACTGTTAATGATCCTAAGTATGTGAAAGATGAAAGAATAGGAGCAACTTTTGTTCTATATCCAAAACCTTTTGGAATCCAGACCGAGTATAATATTGGTAAAGGACCGCGTTATAATCCTGTAACCAATACCGTTGATCAAACCAGTTTGAATGGAGGCTATGTTTTACTGAATTATAAATGGGATATCAAAAAGCAACATATTTATCCTTACGCTCAATTTCAATATTATGACGGAGGTAAGAAATATGAAAAAGACGCCAGAAGTTATGTCGTAAGAGATTATCAGTTTGGTATTGAATGGCAACCAATCAAAGCATTAGAATTAACAGCTGAATACGTGATTGCAGACAGATCTTATGTAGACAGCGCTCGCCCGATTAATAGACAAGAAGGAAATTTATTGCGTTTGCAAGCGCAGTTCAACTTCTAAAGTAAAAAAAACAGTTTAATCCGCGCCTTCGCGATAGTGAATCAGTTTTATCCGTGTTCTAATTTTGGACGCAGCTTATACAAATTCGTTATCGCAAAGACGCAGTTTTTATATTTCTGTTAGTTTGGAATTTGAAAAATCTTATAGTTTTTTAATTTGGAGCTTCATCTTCAAAAACAGAAAATAACGAGTCCCAGTCAATTTCATTTTTAAATTGAGACAATCCTTTAAACGACTTTACTTTTGATAAATCTTCAATCGTAAAGTCGTCTTGCATTGCATACGGTACAAGATTTTCTTCCTGAAGTTTTATTGCCAGATACTCCTGTTCATATTGCCCGGGAGTTGGTATAAAAAAAGCTTTTTTGCCCAGTTTTGCCAAATCCATTACAGTTGTATAACCGGAGCGACATAAAACAAATTCACTTTCGTTAAAAGTCTGTTCCAGTTGTTTAGAGTTCATGAAATTGTAGTAAGTAACATTTCCGGCTTGCCACTTATTTTGCACTTTCTCGACAAGACCTTGTACAAAAACAACTTTACCTTTATAGTTAGCTACTTCCTTTTGTAGCTTTTCATCTAAATAAGTACGCTGAGGTTCTGGTCCGGATAAAATAATCATTAAGTCATAAACCTTATCTATTTCCTTTTGACGCATTCGGCTCAAAGGACCAATATATTTTAAATTCAGATGATTGGTTTTTAAATGCCCTAAATCGCCGGTAAGATTCGTTTTCTCGTTAGAATCAGGAACCCAGCATTCTGTGTATTTCTTTATAAAATACTGATGACATTTACTGGTAAACCAAGTTGTATTTCCGGTCATAACATTTAACTGATGCGTCATAAAAACCGATGGAACTTTTCTACTGAAAACCCCCAATCGATTATCTGATATGATGCCGTCAATTCCGTGTTTTTTGATCCAGGAATTCACCACTTTTTTTTCATCCAAAATGGCCGTGATCATTTTGGGTAAATTTTTAATCAGTTTCCATTTAAAGTTTTTGCCATTTTTAGCATATTCAATATGATAGGAAGGCAATTCCAGAGTTTGTATGTATGGAAATTCTTTTCTCAATAAAGCCAAAGCAACACCATCAGAAGCGATAATCGGAATAAATTTGTTTTCCTGAAGCGCTTTGATAATCGGGATACACCTGGTGGCATGGCCTAATCCCCAGTTTAAAGGAGCAACTAATATAGTTTTGTTAGCAGAATAGTCAATGCTCATAATTTAACGCTTTTTGAAAACGAAGATAAAGAAATATGTTTTTTATGATATTTCGCACACATTACTAAATTATTAACTCTGATTTAAGGTTCTGAGGGGCTAAGATTCTAAGATGCTAAGGTACTAAGTTGCTAAGATTTCTGTTTAGAAAATAAAAAAAACCGAACTTAAGTTCGGTTTGTCAAGTAAATGGTTCAAAGCGCAATCTAAAAAAAACTTAGTCCCTTAGTGTCTCAGAACCTCAGAACCTTAATCCTGAATATAAGTTTTATTTCCGTTTTTGTTAATGTAGTATTTACCACCTCTTGGGCCTGTATATACTTTTTTTCCGTTGTATTCACCGGTAACTTTATCAGCCACTTTTGGAGCTTTCTCGTTGGTTTCTTTTAAAGTCTTAGTGCTTGTTTTTGAAGCCGTTTTTTTGGCTGTTTCAGCATCTTTCTTTGCAGATTTGCTAGCAGCATCAGCTTTGTCTGCTGTTTTCTTGGCATCTGTTTTTGCACTTTCTGCTTTGTCAGCGGCTTTTGTAGCTTTTGCGGCTTCGCTTTTCGCTTTTGTTGCTTCTTTGTCGGCTGTTTTTTTAGCTGCAGTTGCTGATTCTTTTTTTGCTTTTGCAGTTTCTTTATCGGCTGTTTTCTTAGCAGCGCTTGCAGATTCTTTCTTCGCTTTTGTAGATGCATCTGTTGCTTTGTCAGCAGATTTTTTAGCTTTATCAGCTTCTTTTTTAGCATCAGACTTAGCCTTGGTAGCATCAGATTTTGCTTTTTTAGCAGATGCCTCAGTTTTACTCTTAGTTGTTTTTGCAGCAGTTTCCTGAGCATAAAAATTAGAAGAGAAAACGACTATAAAACAAAGTAATAATAATTTTTTCATAAGGTTAAGAGTTTAAATTTCAATTAAAATTAATCAATTTATTCTTAGCTTTTTTGCAAACGATTAAAAATAAGCGCGAAGCTGAACATTTCCTGTATGAACGGTTGTTCCGGTCTCGCTTTTTCGACCCTGATAGTTTAAATTAACATCTAAAAAGGAAGTAATATTTTTTTGTAAAAGTAATTTCCAGACTAAGTTTTGTCCCGCCTGAAGACCTTCAAGCATTTGAAATCCTACAGATGAAAATTCGTTTCCGTTGAATTTATTTTCATAAAAAGAAAACTCACCATTTAAAGTCACTTTCTTTTCTCCGGCGAATGAAAAAGAAGTTCCAAGGCGGTTTTGAACCAAAGTCTCAAAATTTCCAATCTGATTTTCTTTATTCTGAAATTCATAAAAGAAATCCAGACTTGTGTTTTTAGAAAATAAATAACTGATTTTTGGTGCAATCTGATACCCTTTCAAATCGTAGTTTTTCTCAGTGAAATCTTTAGAAATCAAATCAGTTTTTATCGTCTTGGTGAAAAAATTAAACAACCAGCTTTTTTGCAGCAAGTGCGTATATTGTAATTGATGCGAATTGTTTTTGACATTTTGTGAACCAACCGAAAGCAGGTTTTTCCCCTTATTAATTAAATAAGAATAGGTAACAGAATGTTTCTGCTTACCTCTATTATAAAATAAGCTATTTCTAAAACTGGAATTCAGTCCCAGAATATTTTCTTCAGAAGAATCAAAAGGATTTAGTTCTAAGCGTCCGCCTTCACTTTTTACTTTACGATCCATAATAAAGGAAGTCTGATTATAGAAATAGGAAATAATTTTTTTTAGACCTTTCTCATTTTGCCATTGCAGCGGATTCAAAGTCACAGATTGAGAAAATTTATTCTGATTGGTTTTGATATAAACCTGATTGGGCAAAAAGATCCTGATATATCTCGCCTGATCGGCATAAGCAGCAACCTCAAATTCTTCCAATTCCTGAATTCCGTTTCCGTTATAATCATTCCAGGTATAAACACCTTGACCCGTTGGAACTTCAATATAAGTAAATTCCTGCTGCGCAATAGTTCCTGAACTAGTTTCGTAAGCAGTTCCTATTTGCATAAACTGATTAAAAAAGCGATCATTGTATAGAACTCTTGAATTTAATGAAGGCTCATTTTTTCTCGTTTGATCAGTGAAATCCAAGTTTCTGTAACTCGCATAAACCGCCAGATCTGTCTTTTTGTTCTGGATTATTTTTGACTTTAAATAATACGTTTGCGAATTGTTTACATGTTGTAGCAATCCGTTTTGCAAACTATCATTTCGGCGTTGTAAAAAACCTAATTCAACAAAAACCTTTGTACTGTCGCCACGGCCAATAAAAGTTCCAAATTCAGAAAATCGTTGGCTTAAAGCCGAAAACTGATTCGTGACTTTGTCTTTTTCCTGATTATCCTCAAGCTGCATACTCGCACCAACCCAGTTTTTACCAAAATGATATTTTGTTCGGGTTTGATTTCTGATGAATTTTGAAGTCGAAGTTGTAGCATCAGAATTTAAAAAACTACCCTGATTTTCTATAGTCCAGTTTTTTAGTTTAAAGAAAGCCGTCGTCGTATGTCGCGCTCCCGAATAACTTTCGGTAAAATCAAGTTTCTCAAACTGATAAGTAAAAAGACCAATGTTTGCTGTTTCTTTTGTCGAAAACAAATCAAAATTTAATCCCGTAACCAATAAACTTTGATTCCCGGATAAAGCAGTGTTTAAATTCCAGTCACGATTAAATTCGATATTATACAAACGTTCAACCGATTTAAAATTTTCCTGTACAAACTGATAATTAACAAAAGCATCCAATGTCCAGCTTCTGGTAAAAAGACGTTTTTTGATGTTGGTTTTAAAAGCAATTCCTTCGTTATTTCCGTCATCAATCGTAGAGAATAAGTTTTTATCATTATTGCTAATGGCAATTTCAAAATCGGCAAGCGTTTTTTCATTTGGATTGTATTTTCCAAGAAAAGTAGCAACCTGAAGTTTTATTGGCGCAATCAATTGTACAATCGGTTCATAATTTCCCTGCGGAATACCGTTTTGAGGCGATATATATTCGTAAATTCTCTCGACCGAAGTATTATTCTGAATGATATAATTTCCGAGATTATTCCCAACCAGACTAAATTTCACATTATATAAAACCTCTGTAGCGTCCTTAGAATACTCATAAACTTCAACTGAATTGATTAAAGTTTTTCTATATAAGATTTTGTTGTCGGCATAAACATCTTCAAATGCAGAAGGCGCTTTCATTAAATTAGGATCATCTCCCGCCTGACTTAAAATCTGAACCTGATCTGCCGAAAGATTTTGCTGTAAAGGCTGATTTTTTAAATCACTTTCAGAGTATAAATAACCTCCAAAACTCCAGTTTTTATTTTCGTGAGTTCCGCCAACATACGTTACCAAACGATTGTAATTTCGTTCGGAATATTGATATTCAACATTAATTCGCATTTCAGAAGTGATCGTAAAAAGCGAGGTAAAAATAATTTCTCCCGCATTATAATCAATTACATAATCATTGTTTTCACCGCGTTTTAGCAAAACACCGTTTACATAAACGCGCTCAGAACCTGAAATTACTAAAACGTACAATTCGCCATTTTGACCTTTTAGTTTATACGGTCCCTGATTTCCTTCCTGGCCTGTAAAGGTACTTTTGGCATATTGTCCTTTTACAAATGAAACCGATGCAAAAACATTGGTTTTGCTTTTGTCGGTATCAAAATCAAAATTGGCAGAAAGTCCCTGAACCTTTTTGTTGAAGTTTAAAAATTGTGTTTTCCGATTTTCTAAAAAAATATCTCCCGCCCGAATATTCCAGTCGTCACTAAAAAGCTCCATGAAAATATTATCGAACTGATCTAATTTTTGAGAATATCCACCATCCTGCAACGGGATATTATTATCCTGAAGCGATGCCCGCAAACTTACTTTATCGGATAGTTTTCCGGTAATTTGTAAATCAAGATTGGAGTTTAAAACCGTATTTTGATTGTTCCCAACAGTAAGTCCTCTGGTAATACTTCCCGAAGTATTTAAACCATCAAAAGGAGTGACTTTTTTATCATTTGCATTATCAATTCGGTACAGTTTTTCGGTTCCGACATCATTCGTTACAATCTGATCCGATTTATAAAGGCTGTATTCTTTGGTAATAAAATCAGGATAAGTAAGATAATTGATAATTAAAGTATCTGAAACAGCATTAAATTTTGGGTCTAAAAGTAATGTTCCTTTTTGAAAATCAATTTTATAAAAAGTAGAATCGACAGCTTCATTTTTAGTATTTAAAAGTTCAAAGAAATCAGGGTTTATACTGAATTTCTCCAGATGAATGGTGTCGCGTGTTGCAATTACTTTTTTGGTTTTGTATGCTGATTCCGTATCCTGAGCCTGAAGCGCAGAAAACCAGATGAAAACCGTAAAAAACAGTAATTTTTTCAACATAAATACTTAAACTCTTAAAAGCCAAAAGTAGTATTTATAATTGGGAAAATCAGACGTCGGATTTTGAGTTTTATCCGAAGTAAAAATATATTTTTAACCCGTTGGGTACAATTATTTTTAATACATAGTCTCAACGATTCGTGACTATTTGTAAAAGCTTTTTCTATATAATTTAAGAATGAGATTCTAAATCAATATAGCCCAAGGTTTCAACCTTGGGTACATAAAGAGAAGCGATTATCGTTACGTCCCCAAGGTTGAAACCTTGGGCTATGTTTTTATAGCATTAAAAAAGACGTTTTACTTCTAATAATATACATAGAGCTATGTTTTAAAGCTTGCTTTTTCTTTAATCTTGAGTAAAAGCCTATATTTCTATGTTTTTAAATTAAATTTTGTTCAATTTCACCCAACGGGTTAAGATTAGATTTTACAAAATATAAAATTATTTTTGATTTATTTTACCCAACTAATTTCCTTAAATATAAAGTTAACTGATTTATTTTCATTTAAAAATAATCTTTCTAGCTTTGTTTAAGATATAACAGACTTAATTTATGGATGCTGGCAAGGAACTTTTATTCTTTTTTAGTGCTTTAGGCGCTTTCAACGGAATTATTCTCGGTGTTTATTTTTTTCTTTTTACCAAGAAAAAATACCTGACGAATTATTTTCTGGGTGCGCTTTTGTTTGCCTTAAGTATTAGAATTGCAAAATCGGTATTTGTTTATTTTCATCCTGAACTTCCAAAAATGTATCTGCAATTTGGGCTTACAGCTTGTTTTTTCATCGGGCCTTGTTTGTATTATTTTATAAAATCGGCTGTTGATGAAGTACAGATCATGCCAAAATCCTGGAAAATGATGCTCGCTTTATGGGGAACTTTAGCTGTTGTGGTGGGTGTTTTGTATCCCTATGAAGTTTATCCAAAACTTTGGAGCGGATTTTTCATCAGAATCATATACCTGCAATGGTTTGCTTATATTGTATTTGCGGGTTTAGAACTTCGTAATGTTTTGAGGAAAATCGTGACCAGAAAAGAAAAAGCAAGTCCAGCCGAAATGTGGTTCGGAATGCTATTTTTTGGTAACTTCCTTTTATTCTTTTTCTATTTTTTAGCTATCATAGGGGCGCCCGGTGCATTATATATAAGTGGCGCAGTTGTTTTTTCGTTCATTTTATATTTAGGAATTTCAATTCTTTTGTACCGAAAAAAAACAGACGATTTATTTTTACTATACGGTCCGAAGATTTCGAGTAAAAAGATCGATTCGGCTGAAGCTGTAATTTGGTCAGCAAAACTAGAAAACGTCATGTTTGAAAAGAGTTTGTACAAAAATCCAAACCTCACACTACAAGATTTGTCTAAGGAAATTAATATTTCCGGTCATCAGTTGTCGCAGTTTTTAAATAATAATCTGGGAAAGAATTTTACCAGTTTTGTAAACGAATTCAGAATCAATGAAGCATGTAAAATTATTGCTTCGACAGATAAATTAACTTTAGAATCTGTTGGCTACGATGTTGGTTTTAATTCTAAATCGACATTCTTTGCTGCCTTTAAAAAACATACCGGAACAACCCCTCTTAATTATCAAATTCAGGCTTTGCAATCCTAAAATTTGAGTCCTAATTTATAAATCAGTACTCCTGATTTCGCTTTCGATTACCTTTTAGTGCGATTTAGAACTGACTTTTGTTTTATCAAAGTCAAACTAATCGCTAGAATTTTATGAGGTTTTCAGTTTTAATTATCGCTTACATTTATTGTTTTCTTCTAAATGTAACGCAATCCAATGCACAGTTCATTCAGAAAGTTTCTGGAAAAGTCGTCAATTCAAACCATCAATTGATGATGGGAACAGCTTCTGTGTTAACAATAAAAGATTCGATACTAATTAAACATCAGGATTTTTTGGATGGCGTTTTCCAAATAACAGGAATCAATGAAAGAGAGGTTTTAGTTAAATTAACTTCAGGAGAATTTGCTGACCAATATCTCCGTGTGAGTTATGACGGAAATGAAAATGTAGATTTAGGTTCTATTATTGTAAAAGAAAATCAGAATCAGTTAACAGAAGTTGTAGTAAAAAGCCAGCCTTCATTAATGAAATATGGAGCAAACGGAAATCTTGAGGTGAATGTAAACGGAACTGTTCTGGCCACAAGCAGTTCGGTAAACGAATTGTTAGGCAGAGTTCCAAATGTAGTAGTTGCCGATGGAGAAATCAGTGTTCTCGGAAAAGGCGAAGCAATTATTTATCTCAACGGAATTTTGATTAATTACGAACGGTTTGCCGCAATTCCGGTTTCGCAGATTCAGAAAATTGAAGTTATTTCTAATCCGTCTTCCAGATACGATGCCGAAGGAAAAGCAGTAATCAATATTATTACCAAGCAAAATATAGAAAGCGGAATAATGGGGACTGCAAATCAGCACGTAACGGTTTCTAAATTTGGCGGAACACTTTATAATACGCTTCTTGATTTTAGTTATTCTAAAGGGAAATTCTCTTTTGTAACCAATTATGGTTTGCAGTTAGGAAGAAACCGCGAATTACTTTATACCACAAGAACACGCCCAAATCCTGATGAATACATGAAATCGGAACTGACAACGGACTGGAAAAGAAGGTTTAATAATTATTCTAATTTCGGATTCGGACTTCAATATAGTTTTTCTTCAGATCATTATATTTCACTCGCTTATAGCGGAAATGTGAATGATTTGGGCGGAACTGTTGAAAGCAGAAATTCAATTGCTGATAATTTAGGAAACAGTTTTTATGCAACAGTTGTAGACCGAAATGATGTTTTACTCAATCAGTTTATTAATCTAAATTATAATAGAAAAACCGATGAAAAGGGTTCGACATTGTTTGTGGGGTCGCAATATTCCAATTACAATCAGACAATTGGAGACTTTATTGAAGAAAATAGTTTAGTTGGACAAACAGATTCCCAAAAATATTTGAAGAATAATGTGGGAAGTCGAATCAATATAATTGCAGTTCAAGCTGATTATTCGAAGAAAATAAATGAAAAAACAAAGCTGGAAACAGGAGCAAAGTTCAGTCACGCCACCATAAACTCGGGAACAGATTTCTTGATTTCTAATTCTGAAGATGGAAACTACGAAATGGACGATGAACTTTCGAGCGACTTTGAATACAACGAAAAAATTGCAGCCGCCTATTTTAATTATGTTGGAACATGGAGTGAAAAAGTCAATTTTTCGCTTGGTGCAAGAGCCGAAAAAACAAGCTATAATTTATTTACAAATGCCAATGGAATGCAGAAATTTGAAAAAACGTACGGCAATTTTTTTCCAAACGTACTTTTAAATTTTGACTTTTCAGAAGATTGGAAAGGGCATTTTTCCTATGTTTCCAGAATAACAAGACCAAGATATCAGGCTTTAAACCCGTATGTGATTTATCAGGATCCTTTTACTACTATTGAAGGCAATCCGAATTTGCTTCCGGAAAAAACGCATGCTTTTGAAATAGGCACGATGTACAAAAAGTTTGATTTTAAGATTGGATATACCTATAAAATTGACCCGATTTCTGCTGCGGCCTTGCGCGGTGATACACCAAATAGTTATATTTTAAGGGCTTTAAATCTCGAGAAAGGACATGCTTTTTTTACTTCGCTTTCAAGATCTTTCAATCTCAAATGGTGGAATTCGACCAATACAATCAACATGAATTTAACTAAATCTGTAGACAATTTTTATGCATTTGAATTTAGTCCCGTAAAACCACAGTTGTATTTATATACTAATAATACATTTACGATTCCTAAACTTTTTAAACTTCAGCTTCTAGCTTGGTATTTAGGAAATAGAAGTTATGGTTTAGGAAGTGATAACAAGAGATCGACAGTAACTTTAGGTATAGAAAGAAACTTTTTTAAAGATGCCTTAAAACTCAATTTTACTGCAAACGACATCTTTCATAAGTTTATGGTTTCTGGAGATTACAATGTTGGGCAAACCCAGATTTATTACCACAGAACCTACAGCACTAATTATTTTAAATTGATAGCAACCTACAATTTTGGAGATTCAAAAAAGACAACTTATAAAAAGTCAGAAATTGAGCAGTCTGAGAATAATAGAGCGAGGTAGATTATTATAGTTAAGAATAACAAAAAAATTAGGTAACCTCTTTTTTGTTTTCAACCCTGTAGCCAATAAAGAAAGCAATACAGGATAAAATGGGCCCGACTACAATACTAAATTCGGTCAACGTAATGTCTTTCGATTCCTTTGATACAATTAAAAATAAGTTTAAAATGATAAACACTATTCCAAGAAGGAGAAAAAATAAGAAGATGTTTTTCTTAGCCATAAAAAAGAGTTTTAAATAATTTACTTTATAAATCTTCCTAAAATAATAAGAACCGCCATTAAAAGAATAAGTGCAAAAACAGAATTAGGATTGGCAAAATTAGTCGTGTATCCAAATTCTTTAATTTTCTTGGGAGGAAATAACCTTTTGTCTTTTGGATTAAAATAAAAAATCCCCCAAACCCAGTTGTCAGGATCATTAATCCATTTGTTTTTTTCTTCTTCTGATGGTTCATTGTTGTTCATAATTCAAAAATAGAATTAGTACGCGGAAAGTAAAGTTAGTTAAATTAATTCAAACAAGAATATTTCTTACAAAAAAGGCTTCGCTATTTAAGCGAAGCCTTTCTCTATTATTTGAATTGAATAATTACCTTTTATAAAGCAATATTAATTTAAATCTTTAGTCACAATCTGCATGGTTTCACGGCTAACTTGTTTTAGTAAAACCTCTTTATTAGCTTCAACTGTTTGTGCTGCCTCTTCTGTAAAGTGACGGATTGTATATAAGGTTACATTTTCGCTGTATTCTACTTTGAATTTTTTTGAAAGAGTGGCATTCATTTCAGGGAAATTTCCAAATTTGTCTTCCACGCAAACAGAGAAACTAATGGCAGAGTTCTGAATTAAGTTTACTTTGATTTTGAATTCGTGGAATAATCCAAAAATCTCACTGATGTTTTCTTCCATAATAAAAGAGAAATCAATAGAAGAAAGCGAAATCAAAAGCTGCTCTCTTTTTACAATGAAACAAGGATATTGAGGTTCTAAATCAACACCTTTAGAAACACAGGTTCCTTTTAATAAAGGATTGATAAATGATTTTACATACAACGGAATTTCTTTTTTCTGTAACGGTTGTAATGTTTTTGGGTGAATAACCGTTGCGCCGTAAAATGCCAATTCGATTGCTTCACGATACGAAATTTGATTCAGCAAACTTGCATTTTCAAAATAACGCGGATCGGCATTCATAACTCCTGGAACGTCTTTCCAGATCGTAACACTTTCAGCATTTAAGCAATAAGCAAAAATACCGGCAGTATAATCAGAACCTTCACGACCTAAAGTTGTAGTAAAGTTATTTTCGTCGGCACCAAGGAAACCTTGCGTGATGTTTAGCATTTTGCGCGGTACATTTTTGCTGATATTTTGTTGCGTAGCTTCCCAATCAACTTCGGCATCTCTGTAAGTTGCATCTGTTTTAATAAAATTACGAACATCAAGCCATTTCGTCTGAATTCCTCTGAAATTCATATAATGACTTAAAATTGTTGTAGAGATTAATTCTCCAAAACTCACTACCTGATCGTAAACAAAATTGTAGTTTGGCGATTTATTGTGTGCCAGAAAATACTCCAATTCAGAAAACTGAGCGGTTACAGCTGCAAAAACCTCATTTTTTTCATCCTCAAATAAATCTAATAATATTTGATTGTGATATTTTTTTATTTCCTGAACAGAGGCATTTAACTCTGTCGATTTTTCAAAGTAATTCTTGATTACAACTTCAAGAGCATTTGTGGTTTTTCCCATTGCCGAAACAACCAAAATCACATCTTCGTAACCTACTTTTTGTAAAACGTCGTAAACGTTTTTAATTCCGTCTGCATCTTTTACTGATGCTCCACCAAATTTAAATACTCTCATTTTTAATTTTAGATTTTTAATTTCAGATTTCAGATTAATTGAAATCTAGTATTTTTTTTTGCCACGAATTACACGAATTTCCACTAATTTAATTCGTGCTAATTTGTGTAATTCGTGGCGAACAAATTTGTTATAATTTTTCTAAGAACGAATCAATTCCGGTTTCATCCATATGAACAACACGCCATTCTTCGAGAATTTTTGCGCCTGAATTCTCGTAGAATTTAACTGCCGGAGTATTCCAGTCCAGAACATTCCATTCTACTCTTCGAACATTGTCTCTTTTTCCTTGTTTCATAATTTCAGAATAAAGTGCAGATCCTAAACCGGTACCTCGCATTTTCTCTTTTACAATCAAATCTTCAAGATGTATTGTTTTTCCTTTCCAGGTTGAATAGCGATAATAATATAAGGCAATTCCAACTATTTCTTTTTGATTTTCGTCATTTTCAATCTCTGCAACAAAAACATTAAATAATGGTTTTTCGCCAAAACCGTCACGAATCAAATCCTCTTCTGTAATTACTACTGCTTCAGGTTCTTTTTCGAATATTGCCAGCTCCTGTATTAATCCAAAAACCGATTTCATGTCTTCAGGATTTCCTTTTCTAATATTCATATATTCGTATTATTAGATGTTTATTAGCTAAAAAAGCATTGTTTTAATTAGTGCTTTCTGCTGATTATTAGCAAATATACAATAGTAGCAAACTAACAAAATAATTTTTAAATCATTCTCACAAAAAAAACGATATTTGTGACTTAAAATTAAAACTACAACGTTATAGCAAATGGAAGAACGCAATAAAACACTGGGAGAGTTTATTATTGAGAACCAAAAAGCATTTCAGTATTCGTCGGGAGAGCTTTCCCGAATTATCAACTCTATACGTTTGGCGGCAAAAGTCGTAAACTATAAAGTAAACAAAGCCGGACTAGTGGACATTATTGGCGCCGCAGGCGAACAAAATGTTCAGGGAGAAGACCAGCAAAAATTAGATGTCTATGCCAACGAAGTATTTATCCAGACGTTAATAAACCGTGAGATTGTCTGTGGTATTGCTTCTGAAGAAAACGACGATTTTATTACTGTTCAGGGGAGCGACAACAGTCATAATAATAAGTACGTGATCTTAATGGATCCGCTTGACGGATCTTCAAACATTGATGTAAATGTTTCTGTGGGAACTATTTTTTCTGTTTTCAGAAGAATTACTCCAATAGGAACCCCGGTAACAAGCGAGGATTTTTTACAACCGGGAATCAATCAGGTGGCAGCAGGTTATGTAATTTATGGAACTTCGACTATGTTGGTGTATACGACTGGACATGGTGTAAATGGTTTTACACTGAATCCGGCGATTGGTACATTTTACCTTTCACATCCGAATATGAAATTTCCGGAAAAAGGAAATATCTACTCGGTAAACGAAGGAAATTATGTTCACTTTCCGCAAGGAGTAAAAAATTACATCAAGTATTGTCAGCGTGAAGAAGAAGACAGACCTTATACTTCAAGATATATCGGAAGTTTAGTAGCCGATTTTCATCGAAATATGATCAAAGGCGGAATTTATATTTATCCAACAAGTTCAAAAGCACCAAAAGGAAAATTACGTTTACTATATGAATGTAACCCAATGGCGTTTATTGCAGAACAAGCAGGAGGAAAAGCAACAGATGGTTTTGGAAGAATTATGGAAATCCAGCCAACTGAATTACATCAAAGAGTTCCTTTTTTCTGCGGAAGTCACAGTATGGTAGAAAAAGCAGAGCAATTTATGGCTGAGGCGAATTAAATTTTTGTTTCAGGTTTCAGGTTTGAAGTTTCAGATTTGAAGTTGATATTAAAGCAAACCCGACAGGTTTTCAAAACCTGTCGGGTTTATTTGTTTCAAGTTTCAAGTTGAATATTAAAAAGCAAAGCCGACAGATTTTTAAAATCTATCGGCTTTTTAATTTGATATAAAGTTTCAATTTTTAATCTTCAGTATAAGCTGAATACTAAAAAACTGATGACTGAATATTATTTATTCATGTGTTCCATTTCAAAAAGGAAAGTATCTAAATCTACTTTTTTGTCTACAAGAGACAAAGCTTTTGAAATAATATAGTTAACATTTCCAGGAGTAAATCCTAAGGCTAATCCCATACGGTTTAGCATAACTTCTTGTTGGTCTCCTAAATGGTGGTCAACGTGAACCATTCTTGCTAAGTCATACAAACGCTCTAAACGCTGGGTATGTAAGTAAGGAGGGTTGATTGGATGACTCCATGGGTCTACAAGTATTTCTTTGTATTCGTCTTCCGAAATTTCTAATCTTGAAGCTAGTTTGTCCAAAAACGCTTTTTCTTCTTCATTAATTTTTCCGTCCGCATAAGCTACACGCACAATAGCAGAGAAATGTCCTCTGTTTCTTTGTTTGAACTCGTTGTCAAATAATTCTGAAAATGGCATAATTAATAAGGTTTTTATAAAACAAAGATAAAAGTTATTTTAATTTAATGTTTTTAAATTTCTCATAAAATTTAACTTATTTTTCTACGTTGTTTTAAATAGAGACTTTACGAAATTTTCAAAATAAATCGTAAGTTTACATCCCCTAATCATTTAATATAATTGCCCCTATGTCAGAATTTTGGATTTATTTTCAAATAGGATTAAAACATGTTTTAGATATAAATGCCTACGATCATGTTCTTTTTTTAATCGCCTTAACCGTTCCTTACACATTTAAAGACTGGAAACGTATTTTGCTTTTGGTTTCTGTTTTTACGATCGGTCATACCGTTGCATTAATACTTTCTGTTTTCGGAATTATAGCAGTAAAAGTTAATCTTGTTGAATTTTTAATTCCAATCACGATTTTAATTACCGCTTTATATCACTTGTTTACGGCCGGAAAAGCGACGAAAAACGACGGTGTAAATTTGATCTTTTTTGTGACATTGTTTTTTGGAATCATACACGGACTTGGATTCTCAAACTATTTTAAAACTATTTTAGGAGGATCTGCAAGTTCAAAATTAATACCTTTAGGTGAATTTGCTTTAGGAATAGAAACCGCACAGCTAGTTGTTGTTTTCGTTGTTTTGGTAATATCATATATAGTTCAGACTGTATTTCGTTTTTCAAAACGCGACTGGGCACTTGTAATGTCTGCTTTTATTGTTGGAGTTGTAATTCCGATGATTATTGAAAGCCCAATATGGAACAGATAAAATAAATGGAAGTAAAAAAATTAAATAAATACGATAAAGCCTATTTAAGAATTGCAAAAGAATGGAGTCTTTTATCGTATTGCAAACGTAAACAAGTTGGAGCCATTATAGTAAAAGACAGAATGATTATTTCTGACGGTTATAACGGAACGCCATCGGGTTTTGAAAATTGCTGTGAAGATGACGAAGGCTTAACACGCTGGGACGTATTACACGCCGAGGCAAATGCAATTTTAAAAGTTGCACGATCAACGCAATCCTGCGAGGGAGCAACTTTGTATATTACACTTTCTCCCTGCAAAGAATGCAGTAAATTAATACATCAGTCAGGAATAAAAAGAGTGGTGTATAAAGATGGATATCGTGATGATTCCGGAATTCAATTTTTAATAAAAGCAGGAATTGAAGTAGAACATATTCCTGTACTGGAAGAGTAAATGAAATTTAATTCAAAATATTTGCCACTAGTTATCGGAGCGACCCTTGCTCTAGGTATAGTTCTCGGAAGCCTGATGAGTGCTCCCGTAGATGATCAGTTTTTGGCCAAAAATTACTCCAAAACCAAATTAAATAAACTGATCGATTTTATTAATAACGAATATGTCGACAGTATCAATACAGATTCTATTGTAAATCTTACAGTAGATAATATCTTATCAAAATTAGATCCGCATTCTGTTTATATTCCGCCAAGCGAACAAGCTGAGGTGGCCGAAAGCATGAAAGGTGATTTCGTTGGAATCGGAATCAATTTTTATATGTACAAAGATTCCGTTGCTATCATTAAACCGGTAGAAAATGGTCCATCGGCAAAAGCAGGATTAAAATCAGGTGACCGCATTTTATTTGCAGGAAAAACAAAATTATACGGTCGTAAACTTCCTTCAGATAGTTTATTCTCCAAATTAAAAGGCCAGCAAGGTTCTGAAATTGAATTGACCGTTTTTAGAAAATCTGAACAAAAGAAACTGAAGTTTAAAGTTAAAAGAGATATTATCCCGATAAAAAGTGTCGATGTATCTTTAATGGTTGGAGGTGATACAGGTTATATCAAAATCAATCGTTTTGCTGAAACTACTTTTAATGAATTTAAAACCGGTTTAACCCGATTAAAACAAAAAGGAATTGAATCTTTGGTAATTGATCTTCGGGATAATGGCGGAGGTTATATGGAAGAAGCTGTAGCGATCGCTGATGAATTTTTGAAAGATAAACAACTGATCGTTTTTACTAAAAATAAAAATGGTACTACAGAAAAAACATACGCTACAAAAGCCGGTAGTTTTGAAACCGGAAAAGTATATGTTTTAATTAATGAAAACAGTGCTTCTGCAAGCGAAATTTTAGCGGGTGCAATTCAGGATAATGATCGCGGAACTATTGTTGGTCGTCGTTCGTTTGGAAAAGGTTTAGTGCAAAGAGAAATGGATTTCAACGACGGATCAGCCGTAAGATTAACTGTAGCACGATATTATACGCCAACCGGAAGATCTATTCAGAAACCATATAAAAAAGGAAATGAAGACTATTTTAAAGAATCAGAATCGCGTATTAAATCTGGTGAGCTTTATGCAAAAGACAGTATAAAAGTTGCCGATTCTTTAAAGTTTAAAACACCAAAAGGTAAAATCGTTTACGGCGGTGGCGGAATTGTTCCGGATGTTTTTGTTCCGTTAGAAGCAGAGCACGGAAATGAGAATGTTGCTTATTTGCTGCAAACCGGAATTGTAGGTCATTTTGTTTTTGAAGAATTGGATAAAAACAGAGATGCTTTTGCCGGATTGAAGTTCAATGCCTTTTTAGAGAAAATGAAAACATCTGATGTTTATTTCAAGAAATTCAAAAACTACATTTTTATGACGGGTCTGGATTTGAAATTAGATAAAACCAGAGCTTTGGTAGATCGTTACATTACAGCAGAATTTGCACGACAATTGTACGGTGAAATGTATTACTATGATGTGGTTCTAAAAGAAGATGCAATGATCAAAAAAATTCTGACTCCGAAAAAATAACTTCAAATTTTTTGTCATGAGAATAGAAACAGTTACAAATGCGGAAATTGAACTTTTAACCGCTATCAAAAATGCAGATGTTTTAACTTTAGAAAGAATGCTGCACGATGATTTGCTTTTTAATTTACCGGATGGAAATACGATTACTAAAGAAGTTGATCTAAATACCTATCGTTCTGGTAAGATGAAAATCGAAGCATTAGAAGCTTCAGATCAAATAATTAATATTATTGGTGATTTGGCTGTAGTTGCTGTGGTTATTGCATTAAAAGGAACATACGACCAAAATCAGATTGAAGGTGTTTTTAAATACATAAGAGTTTGGAAACAGTTTGATGAAGAGTTAAAAGTTATCGCAGGAAGTTGCATCACACTGGCGTAAATTTGAAATAAAATAATAATAACTTAAAATATAACTAAGCTGATATGGCGTAAATCTTGGCTTAATTTGCGGTTAAATATATAAATATGAAAAATTTAAAAAGAATAAGTTTTCTGGTAGTTCTAATGACGTTTTTAATCTCTTGTGCAGGAATGAAAGATTCGACTAAAGCAGTTTCGGGAAAAGTAGAATCGATAGAAGGCGGTAAAGATGGCTATACTGCAAAAATAAATACAGATCAAAAAGAAGTCTATTTTGCAACTGTTAGTATTGTAAATGTAGGCGGACCGCAAAACTACAAACAATTCAAAATTGGCGATGTTGTATCGGTAAAAGGAGAATTCTGGAAAAGCGAAGACGAAAACCATATTAAAGTTACCCAGATTGTTTCGATTAAGTAAAGATTTGATTCTGTTTAAAGACTAATTGATATATGAAAAAACTTCTGATAGGTTTGATTTTTTTTAGTTTTGGATGCTCTTCAAATCAGAAAGATATTAGAAGTATTGAGTTTATGTGTTACAATTGGGATTTAAAATATCCTACAGAATCTTTTAAAGGAAAATTTTATATTCAGCCAAAAATATATTCTATTCTAAATTTAAATGGAGAGAGTCAAAGTTATTCATGCGAATTCTCTCCAAATAAAAATGAAATTTATTTTAATTCGAAGATCGATGCAAAATTGGTAACTGATCTCGTGAATTCTCTATCTAATGTAGCCGCCGAGCAAAAAGAAATTACTTTAGACTCTTATTCGCAAGGTGGGTGTGTGGAAAGCACTCCAATCGTTAGGCTAAAGGTTGTTTTTTCAAATAATGAAGAGAAGTGTTATCTACCTCAGTTGCGAAAAGATAATAAAACTGATTTGGCAATGCGAAAATTGTTCATTGCATTATTAAATAAGATAGATGTGAGTTCTGAAAAAATGAAGGACACTCTTTCCTTTGCAACAAAGAAGAAAGCATTTATTGACTTATCAATGCATATGGATACATTAAATTTACCTCTGCCTCCATTACCAAAATATAATAAAATTAAATTCAAAAAATGAATTTAGCGGATACTGTCGTGCGCATGAGTTTGCACACCGTTATTCCATAAAGTAAGAATATCTGTGGCAACAGCAGCGCCACTACCAGCAGCGATCGCTAATTGACTTCTCCAGCCTGCTAAAGTTCCAATTACATAAATACCTTCAGCTACTTTATGATCTTCATTTTTAAGCTGAATACGTTGTTTCTCCGGAAGGGCTTTTTTATGAGGTTCAATAAATTGCATCAAACCTTCAATGTCAAAAGTATTGGCATAACCAATTCCAACAACAATATTTTTTGTTTTATAGGAGTTTTTATTCGTTACAACAGTGAATAGAGGATAAGAACCTTCGATTTTTATCACTTTCTCATTCTGAATCTGTTCAATATGAGGATAAGTTGTGGTTAAATCCTGTGTGCTTTCTGAAAGTAATTCAGAGCCAAGTTTACCTGGAGTTATGCCATAAGCATTGTAGAAAATAGCTTCTTGTAATGAAGAATTTTTTTGATGTGTAAAAATTCCGATTTTCTTATCGGTAACAAAAGCTTTATTTTTTGCGGAACCCAGAACAAGCGCACAAGACATTCCAGATACGCCTCCGCCAATAATCAAAACATCAAACATTATTATCTGCCGTTTGTTTTTTCTTCAATTCTTTTTGAAATTCTAAAGATCAAAAGAATCAATACAGCGCAAAAAGAAGCTACGATTCCAATAAAAGCTACCATACTATCACCCTGAAAAGGATTTTTGAAGTCTAATAGCGTAATATTAAAAACAATTAAAGCTAATGCTAAAAGCACTAAGATGGAAGTAAAAATTTTCATAAGGTTGTTTTTTGTCTAAAAGATTTAAAATATAGCTTTTATGTAAAAAATGTCTTAAAGTTATATTTTTATACATTTTATGGGGTAAAAGTATAAAAATAAATGTTAGACAAACAAACCTTTAACATTAGCAGCGAATAATTTAACAGCAATAGCTAAAAGTATAACTCCAAATGTCTTACGAACCACGCCTAGTCCGTTTTCTCCTAATAAAGTTTCGATTTTTTTAGACGATTTTAAAACAATATACACCAATATAATGTTTAATAAGATGGCTATAATGATGTTAATCGTGTGAAATTGAGAACGTAACGATAACAAAGTAGTCATTGTTCCTGCACCGGCAATCAACGGAAAAGCCAAAGGCACGATAGAAGCAGATCCTGGTTCTTCATCACGATAAATTCGAATTCCTAAAATCATTTCAAGAGCAAGAAAGAATAAAACGAACGAACCTGCAACAGCAAACGAATGAACATCTATCCCGATAAGGTTAAGTAAGCCTTCTCCAACAAAAAGAAAAACAATCATAATGGCTCCGGCAACAATAGAAGCCTTTTCAGATTCGATGTGTCCGACTTTTGCTCTTAAATTGACAATAATCGGAATTGAACCAACAATATCAATTACGGCAAAAAGCACCATACTAACGGTAATGATTTCTTTAAAATCGATTTCTAACATATCGCTTGATTTTAGTGTTTAAAAAACTGCTGCAAAAGTAGTTAATAAAGTTAGGTATTTTTTTGTTACAATGTATTTTTGTTATAAAAACACGTTTTATTGCTTAAAAAAGTGGTATTTGTAACATTTTCATGTTTCGATTGCCGATTTGAAGAAAAAAGTACTTTTTATTTTTAAACTTAATTTATTTTGTTTCTCATTATTTAGGGAAGAAGCAATGAAATCAAACGTTAAAAAAGATAACTTACTGAAAATCAATTGTTAAATTTGTAATGAATTTTAAATGAGACGATTATGAAAAAAATGTGGTTTGTAGGGGTGTGCTTGGTTTTATTATTGTCATTCAATAATTCACAAGCTCAGGTTTGGCAGAAGATTTTAGATAAAGCGACAAAAAAAACGCAGGGTGATACCGATAAATCGGCTGAGCAAAATGTAAATCTGGAAAATGCAGTTTTAGGATACGGAAAGAATAAAGTTGATCCATCGGTCGTTCCAAATTCGTATGTCTTTAACTGGAAATATACAATGGAGATTAAAGTCAATGAAGGCAAAGCAATGAATGCTGAATATTTTTTGGAACCAAATGCGTCTTATTTCGGGATGAATATGGCGCAAGGACAAGGGCAAAATATGCTCATGATTATGGATGCAGGAAAAAGTATTACGATAACTGCTTTTGAAAACGGTAAAGAAAAAATGGCATCAGCATCAAAAATGCCTGATTATTCTGAAATGGCAAAAAAAGAAGCAGGTGAGAAATCAAAATTTACAATTAAAACGCTACCCAATAAAACGTTTCTGGGATATAACTGCAAAGGCGTGCAAATGACAAATGATGAATATGATATTATCTGTTATTATACAAATGAAGCTAAAGTGAGTTTTGGGGATATGTTTAAGAAACAGAAAAACTGGAAAATGCCCGATGAGCTGGCTAATTACTTTAAACCCGACGACCGAACTTTGTTAATGGATATGACTATGAAAGATCTAAAGGGGAAAGGAAAAGTTACAACGATGAAATGTACAAGTCTGGAAAAAAGTGCCTATACCTTTAATAAAGCAGATTATAAATTTATGTAGGTAAAATGGATTCATTATAATTTAGAGACTTCGATAGTTAAAATTTAAGGCTGACTTTTATTTCCTGAATCTTTAATTACCTTTGCAAAATGTTTCAACTAGGAAAAACCATCGTATCCGAGGATATACTCGAAAAAGAATTTGTTTGTAATTTATCAGCTTGTAAAGGAGCCTGTTGTGTCGACGGAGATGCCGGTGCGCCTTTAAGTGAAGAAGAAACGAGAATTCTGGAAGAGATTTATCCGAAAGTTAAACCCTTTTTAAGAAAAGAGGGAATCGCTGCTATTGAAGCCCAAGGTACCTGGGTAAAAGGTACTGACGGCGATCTTGAGACAACCTTAATAGATAATAAGGATTGTGCTTATGTTATTTTTGATGGTAAAACTGCGCTTTGCGGAATTGAACAAGCCTATAATCAGGGAATCGTAGACTGGAAAAAACCAGTGTCTTGCCATTTATACCCGATTCGTGTAAAAGACTTTACAGAGTTTGCCGCGGTAAATTATGATAAATGGGATATTTGCGATGATGCCTGCTCTTTAGGGAAAGAATTAGAAGTTCCGGTATACAAATTTGTCAAAGAAGCGTTGATTCGTCGCTTTGGTCAGGATTGGTATATGGAGCTTGAAAAAGTAGCAGAAGAGCTTAAAAATTCTTAAAAATCTGCGCCACCAGCAGGCTTGCAAATGGATGTGTTTTTTCTCAAAAATAGAAACAGTCCGGACTCAAAAAAACTTTTAAAAACAATTTAAAATTTCTTGCTTTTTATTTCAAAAAGTCTATATTCTACGGCCTTTGATAATGCAAATCTGGTTTTTAAGTTGCTTATTTACAATTATTTAATTATTGTATGAAAAGTATTTCACTTTTTGGCTGTTGTTAAAAACTACGCCGAATTGTGAATAAGTTTGACTTTCATTTTTGGTAGCAAATGACAATCTTTGTAGTCTACTGAATTAGTAAAATTTTCGGTAAAAAAATTAAATAAAACAGTCATGTCACAAGTCGAACCAATATTACAAGAAAATAAAAATCGTTTCGTTATTTTTCCTATCAAACACCATGATATTTGGGAATGGTATAAAAAAATGGAAGCTAGTTTCTGGACTGCGGAAGAAATCGACTTGCACCAGGATTTGACAGACTGGAATAATAAATTAAGTGACGACGAAAGATATTTCATCAAACACATTTTGGCATTTTTTGCGGCTTCTGACGGAATCGTAAATGAGAACCTTGCTGAAAACTTTGTAAATGAAGTTCAGTATGCTGAAGCTAAATTTTTCTATGGATTCCAGATTATGATGGAAAACATTCATAGTGAAACTTATTCTTTGTTAATTGATACTTATGTTAAGGATGAAGCTGAAAAAGCAGAATTGTTTAACGCTTTGGAAGTTTTTCCTGCAATTGGTAAAAAAGCAGAATGGGCTTTAAAATGGATCGAGTCAGATTCATTTGCAGAAAGACTTATTGCTTTTGCTGCAGTTGAAGGAATCTTTTTCTCAGGAGCTTTCTGTTCTATTTATTGGTTGAAAAAACGTGGATTAATGCCAGGTTTAACATTCTCTAATGAATTAATCTCTCGTGACGAAGGTGTACACTGTGATTTTGCAGTTCACTTACATAATCATCACTTAGTTAACAAAGTTCCAAAAGACAGAATTAAAGAAATCATTGTTGATGCTTTAAATATTGAAAGAGAGTTTGTAACAGAATCTCTTCCGGTAAGTTTAATTGGAATGAATGCGACTTTAATGACGCAATACTTAGAATTTGTTGCAGACAGATTGTTAGTAGAATTAGGTTGTGAGCGTGTGTATGGATCAGCGAATCCGTTTGATTTCATGGACATGATCTCTCTTCAGGGAAAAACTAATTTCTTTGAAAAACGTGTTGCAGAGTATCAAAAATCTGGTGTGATGAACACCGATAGTGATGCTCAGAAAATTTCATTTGATGCAGATTTTTAGACAACAAAAATACTTTTAGTGCCTGCTCTTCAAGAGATACTAAAAAAAGATTAACAGAATATTTTAAGGTTGAATCTCTATTCCCCAAATCGTAGATTCAATAGCAATTTTTTACGGATTTAAATTCGGTTTTCGAATTTGAAACGAGTAACTATTGAGAATTTGGTAATTCTCAAAAAATAATTTTAAAACACGCAATGTTTAAGTGCCGGAAATCGTTTTTCCAGTGTCTTTCATTTTTTCAATAACTAAAATAGTAAGCTTATGTATGTAGTAAAAAGAGATGGCCACAGAGAGCCCGTAATGTTTGATAAGATTACAGAAAGAATCAAAAAATTGTGTTACGGCTTGAATGAGCTCGTAGATCCTGTTAAGGTAGCGATGAGAGTTATTGAAGGATTGTATGATGGGGTTTCAACTTCTGAATTGGATAATCTTGCAGCAGAAACGGCGGCTTCTATGACTATTGCGCATCCTGATTATGCTCAATTGGCAGCTCGTGTAGCAATTTCGAATCTACATTCAAATACTAAAAAGTCGTTTTCTGAAACGATGAAAGATATGTACAATTACGTAAATCCAAGAAACGGACAAGATGCACCGTTGCTTTCGGATGAAGTATTTAAAGTAATTCAGGAAAACTCTGCTTTCTTAGATTCTCATATCATTTATACAAGAGATTTTAATTACGATTACTTTGGTTTCAAAACCTTAGAGCGTTCTTATCTTCTTAAGATAAACGGAAAAATTGTTGAGCGTCCGCAGCACATGTTAATGCGTGTTTCTGTTGGTATTCACTTAGACGATTTAAAATCGGTTATAGAAACTTACGACTTAATGTCTAAAAAGTTCTTTACGCATGCAACACCAACGTTGTTTAATGCAGGAACTCCAAAACCTCAAATGTCTTCTTGTTTTCTTTTGGCAATGCAGGATGATAGTATTGATGGTATTTATGATACTTTAAAACAAACAGCAAAAATCTCGCAATCAGCGGGAGGAATTGGTCTTTCTATTCATAACGTACGTGCAACAGGATCTTACATCCGCGGTACAAACGGAACTTCAAATGGAATTGTTCCGATGTTGAGAGTTTTTAATGATACTGCACGTTACGTAGATCAGGGTGGTGGAAAACGTAAAGGAAGTTTTGCGATTTACATCGAAACATGGCATGCTGATATCTTCGATTTCTTAGATTTAAAGAAAAATACAGGAAAAGAAGAAATGCGTGCGAGAGATTTATTCTTCGCAATGTGGACTTCAGATTTATTCATGAAACGCGTTCAGGAAGATGCGTCATGGACTTTAATGTGTCCTAACGAATGTCCGGGATTATACGATGTTTACGGAGAAGAATTCGAAACAATGTATTTAGATTACGAATTTAGAGGAAAAGGAAGAAAAACAATCCGTGCTCGTGAATTATGGGAGAAAATCCTGGAATCTCAAATCGAGACAGGAACACCATATATGTTGTACAAAGATGCGGCAAACCGTAAGTCAAACCACAAAAATTTAGGAACAATTCGTTCTTCAAACTTGTGTACAGAGATTATGGAGTTTACATCTAAAGATGAAATTGCAGTTTGTAACCTGGCTTCGCTTTCATTACCAATGTTTGTTGAAAACGGAAAATTTGATCACGAAGCGCTTTATAACGTAACTAAACGTGTAACTCGTAACCTGAACAAAGTAATCGACAGAAATTACTATCCGGTAAAAGAAGCTGAAAATTCTAACTTCCGTCACCGTCCGGTAGGATTGGGAGTGCAAGGATTAGCAGATGCTTTCATCATGCTTCGTATGCCTTTTACAAGTGATGAAGCAAAAGTTTTAAATCAGGAAATTTTCGAAACATTATACTTCGCTGCAGTAACTGCTTCAATGGAAATGGCAAAAGAAGAAGGACCATATTCAACTTTTGTAGGTTCTCCAATGTCACAAGGAGAATTCCAACACAATATGTGGGGAATGAAAGATGAGGAATTATCTGGTCGTTGGGACTGGGCTTCTTTAAGAAAAGAAGTTATGGAGCATGGAGTTCGTAACTCTTTATTAGTGGCACCAATGCCAACTGCTTCGACTTCACAAATTCTTGGAAACAACGAAGCTTTCGAACCTTATACATCAAACATATACACACGTCGTGTATTGTCTGGAGAATTCATCGTAGTAAACAAACATTTACTGGAAGACTTAGTGAAACTAGGTTTATGGAACGAAGAATTGAAACAAGAAATTATGCGTCATAACGGATCTGTTCAAAATATTGATATTATCCCGCAAGACTTAAAAGATCTTTATAAAACAGTTTGGGAAATGTCGATGAAAGATATTATCGATATGTCTCGTCAAAGAGGTTACTTTATTGACCAGTCTCAATCGTTGAACTTGTTCATGCAGGATGCAAACTATTCTAAACTTACGTCAATGCACTTCTACGCTTGGCAATCAGGTTTAAAAACAGGAATGTATTACCTAAGAACAAAAGCGGCTGTAGATGCGATTAAATTCACATTAAACAACGATAAAAAAGAAGAAACTACAGGAGCTGCAGCAGCAGTTGAAACTGAAGAAATCAGCGTTGAAGATTATAAAGCAATGTTATTAAAAGCACAAGCAGCAGGTCCAGAGGATTGCGAAATGTGTGGGTCTTAATTTTTTTAGAAGAAAGAAAATAGAATAAAGAGAAAAGATTTATTCTGAGATTATATAAGAAAGCAGTTGTCATTTTGATAACTGCTTTTGTTTTTTAGGAGCTGTTTCCTGCTTTACGTTTCAATCTTTTTATTTTTAAAGAAAAAATAAAAAGGATTTCCACTCCAATCGGGCTAAAATATTTGGGTTACATTAATGTAAATTGAAAGAAATGGATTTATTAGAAAAAACAGTTCAAAATAAAAAAGAGCTTTATAATCTTGCAATATGGTATTATGAAAAGATCGATCCGCAAGAATATGAAGCTTTAAATTTCGATAGTGTTGTTTCGAAGTCTATTTCAATTTTAATTGATCATGATTTTATTCCAACGCCATGTATTGAAATCAAATTAGAACTTCAAAATGATCAAATAAAAGTTGGGAATTATTTGTTGTATATTGATGAAAACAAACAATTTCTAGATGAATTTTTATTTTAAAGATTTTTAAACATAGCCCAAGGTTTCAACCTTGGGAACATGTAGGGAAGAATCGTCGCGTACCCAAGGTTGAAACCTTGGGCTATGTTGATTGTGATTATATAATCACAATATCCCCAAAAATCCCTCGTTCCTCGGATGACAAGTTTGCGAAGCAGTATTTGTGTAATCCGACCAAATAATCACAAAGATTTGAGCTTATTCGTGAATTCGTGGCAAAAAAACTTAGCCACTTAGTATCTCAGAACCTCAGAACCTCGTTTTAATATTCTCATTTAAAGCCATATTTTTTATATTATCATACAAAACATCATAAATTTGTTAAGAAATCCCTTTTTGTTTCATAAAATGCAATCTTTTTTTTGGCGCACTAAAAATAATTTATACATTCGCAGAGAATTTAAATAATAACACAAACAAAATGGCATCTAACCGTTTTTATTTTAGCAACTCTTTTTATTTCTTCTTTAGTAGAAGTGAGGATTGTGCTATGGTTATTTGAAAAATATAAAAGACAAATAAAACTAATATACAATCCTGATGCAAATCAGGATTTTTTTTTGAATATATGACAACGAAAATTGCAATACAAGGTATAAAAGGTTCATTTCATCATCAGGTAGTGAATGAGTATTTCGCTGAAAACGTGGAAATTGATGAATGTTTATCTTTTGAAGAATTGGTTGACAGCCTGCTTTCAGGAAAATCTGATCAGGCAGTTATGGCAATCGAAAACTCAATTGCAGGGCCAATTATTCCGAATTATGCTTTGATTGACAAGAACAATTTACACATTATAGGAGAACATTATTTAAATATTCACCAAAATTTAATGGCTTTAAAAGGTCAGAAATTAGAAGATATAAAAGAAGTTCATTCGCACCCAATGGCACTTTTGCAATGCATGGATTATTTGAAACAGTTTCCAAATATTAAACTGGTTGAGGATAAAGATACGGCTGAAACAGCAAGAAGAATTCAGGAAAAACAATTAACCGGAATTGCAGCAATTGGAAGTAAAGTAGCCTCAGAAATGTATAATTTGGATATTATCGCACCGGAGATTCAAACGATTAAAAACAATATGACACGTTTTGTAATCATTAAAAAGCAAAATTCATTTTTGCCGGAAAACGAAATCAACAGAGCGTCTATCAAATTTGAATTAGATCATAAAAGAGGAAGTCTGGCAGCAGTTTTAAATGTAATGAGCGACTGCAAACTGAATTTGACAAAAATCCAGTCGCTTCCAAAAATCGAGACGCCTTGGAAATATTCCTTTTTCGTTGATGTTACTTTCGAGAAGTACGAAGATTATTCAAAAGCAAAATCGTTATTAAACATAATGGCAGAATATTTTAAAGTGTTGGGAGAATATAGAAACACAAGGCCTTAGAAGGAAATTCCAAATTTTTGAAATTCCAAATTCCAAGGTTTGTCAGGCTGAGCGAAGTCGAAGCCATTTAGTTAGAAATTTAAAAGAGCCTAAAGCATATAGCTTAAAGCCTAAAGCAGAAAAAAAATGATTACAACAGCAAAACGATTAGACACAGTTGAAGAATACTACTTCTCCTCAAAACTGAGAGAAGTGAGACAACTGATGTCTGAAGGAAAATCGATCATCAATATGGGAATTGGAAGCCCTGATTTGAGTCCGTCCAAAGCAGTAATTGAAGCGGTTGCCGCAGCAATTCAAGACGAAAACGGGCATGGTTATCAAAGCTATCAGGGATTACCGGAAATGAGGCAGGCGATGGCAGATTTTTATCAGGATCAGTTTGGTGTTGCAGTGAATCCGAATAATGAGATTTTACCATTGATGGGTTCAAAAGAAGGAATTATGCATATTTCGTTGGCATTTTTAAACGAAGGTGATCACGTTTTAATTCCGAATCCAGGTTATCCAACTTATACTTCGGTAACCAATTTGGTAGGAGCAGTTCCGGTTTATTATGATTTAAAAGAAGAAAATCAATGGGAACCAGATTTTGAAGCATTAGAAAAACTGAATCTTTCGAAAGTGAAAATTATGTGGCTGGGTTATCCGCACATGCCAACAGGAGCGAGAGGAAGTTTAGCGTTATTTGAAAAATTGGTAGCCTTTGCTAAAAAACACAACATATTATTGATTAATGATAATCCTTATAGTTTTGTTTTGAATGATAATCCGATGAGTTTATTGCAAGTTGAAGGTGCGAAAGAAGTGGCTTTAGAATTAAACTCATTAAGTAAAACATTCAACATGGCAGGCTGGAGAGTCGGAATGGTTTTGGGAAATCCTGAGATTATAGATGCCGTTCTAAAAGTAAAAAGCAACATGGACAGCGGAATGTATTACGGAATTCAGAAAGGAGCAATTGCAGCTTTAAAATGTGATAAATCCTGGTTTGAAGATCAAAATAAAATTTACAGACGCCGTAGAGAGTTGACAGAGAAACTAGCAGAAAAATTAAACTGTAAAGTTTATAAAGAAGGAGTTGGATTATTCGTTTGGGCCAAACTTCCGGAAGGAATAGAATCAGCAGAGAAGTTCATTGACGAAATATTATATGAGAAACATATTTTCATTACACCGGGAACCATTTTTGGAAGCAACGGCGAAGGTTATATCAGATTCTCATTGTGTGTAAAAGAAGAAAAAGTACAAGAAGCTATTGATAGATTTTAGGGATGAGATTTCCTGCAGGGTTTTCAAAACCTTGTAGGTATGAATTCGAAAGTCTGAAATTAGAAACCTACAAGGTTTTGAAAACCTTGCAGGAATGGCTTCAAATAAAAAAGAATATGAAAGTATACGTAATAGGAATAGGGTTAATAGGCGGTTCGATGGTGTTAGACATCAAAGGACGTTATCCTGATGCGACTATTTTAGGAATCGACAGTAACGAACAACATTTGCAACAAGCAATTGATCTTGGTGTTATTGACGAAGCGGGAAGCTTTGAAGATTTACAAAAAGCAGATTTTGTAATCGTTTCGGTTCCAGTAGATGTTGCGCTGACGGTTTTGCCTAAAGTTCTGGATGCAGTTGGAGAAAAAACAATTGTTTTTGAAGTAGGATCGACTAAAAAACCAATCTGCGATGCAGTGGCAAATCATCCGAAAAGAAGAAATTTTATTGCAACGCATCCAATTGCAGGAACAGAGTTTTCGGGACCATCAGCAGCAATAAGAGGTTTGTTTCAAGGAAAAACAAACATTATCTGTGAAGTCGAAAAGACAGCTTTTAAGTTACAAGAGAAAGCATTAAATCTTTTTACTTCAATCGGAATGAGGATTCGATATATGGATCCCGTTTCGCACGACAAACACATTGCTTATGTTTCGCATTTATCGCACATTAGTTCGTTTATGCTCGGAAAAACGGTAATGAACAAAGAAAAAGACGAACAAGATATTTTTGACATGGCGGGAAGTGGATTTGAAAGCACGGTTCGTCTCGCAAAAAGTTCGCCGGCGATGTGGACACCAATTTTTAAACAAAATAAGGAACACGTTCTGGAAACATTAGAAGCCTATATTTTAAACCTGAGTCGGTTTAGAGATTTGCTAAAAGAAGAAGATTACAATGCCATTTTTGAAGAAATGGAGAGCACAAATAAAATTAAAGAAATACTAAACGGATTAACAACAACTAAAAAGTAAATTAGAATTAAGATGGAAAATAAGAAAGAAATGAGAAAGTGGTTAGAAGATTTCAATTTAAATCACCCACTTGTGATAGCTGGACCTTGTAGTGCAGAAACTGAAGATCAGGTTTTGAAAATCGCTCACGAATTAAAAGATTCAAAAGTTAGCGTGTTCAGAGCTGGAATCTGGAAACCAAGAACGCGTCCGGGAGGATTTGAAGGTGTTGGTGAAATCGGATTAAAATGGTTACAAAAAGCTAAAGCTGAAACTGGTTTATTAATGGGTACTGAAGTTGCAACTGCAGCGCACTGTAAACTAGCTTTAGAACACGATATCGACGTATTATGGGTTGGTGCACGTACAACTGCAAACCCTTTCGCAGTTCAGGAAATTGCTGATACTTTAAAAGGAACTGATAAAATTGTTTTGGTGAAAAACCCTGTAAACCCAGATTTAGCTTTATGGCTTGGTGGTGTTGAGCGTTTACACATGGCAGGTATCGAGAAATTAGGTGTTATTCACAGAGGTTTTTCTACTTACGAAAAAACAAAATACAGAAACATTCCAGAATGGCAGATTGCTATCGAATTACAAAATAAATTCCCTGATTTACCTTTAATCATCGATCCATCTCACATTACAGGAGATCGTAAAATGATTTTTGAAGTAACGCAAGAGGCTTTAGATTTGAATTACGATGGTATGATTATCGAAACTCACATCGATCCGGACAATGCTTGGTCTGATGCTGCTCAGCAAGTTACTCCAGATGTTTTGAAAAAAATCATTAAAGATTTGACGATTAGAAAAACAGATGATACTACAGATGAGTACAGTTCGAAAATGACTAAACTAAGAGCTAACATCGACGTTCTTGATGCTAACTTATTAGAGTTATTAGGAAAACGTATGAAAGTTGCTGACGAAATCGGTCAGGTGAAAAAAGATGCAAACGTAGCGATTCTTCAAAATAACCGTTGGAATGAAATCTTAGGAAAAATGATTCTTGAAGGTGAGAAAAAAGGGCTTACTGAAGAGTTTGTTTTAAGAATGTTTAAAGCAATTCACCAGGAAAGTATTGGTCACCAGGAGAAAATTTTCAACGCATAATTTTTGCTAAATCATATAAGTGATATAAGATAAATTAAGTTTTTATAAACTGCATTTTAAAGTTTTCTTATAGCATTAATTAAAGATAGATTGTTTTTTTTGAAAATCCCTATTGCTTCGAAAGAGGTGATGGGGATTTTTTTTTAAACATAGTCTAAGGTTTCAACTTTGGGTACGCGACCCATATTCCAATCTTTGTCTTCCAAGGTTGAAACCTTGGGCTATGTTTAAAATTATTCATTTATCTTTGCAAAAGTTTAGGATTTGAATCTAAAATCTAAAATTAGAAATCTAAAGTATAAGAATGACAGGACTCGTTTACAAATCTACAGGAAGCTGGTACACCGTAAAATCTCAAAATGGTGATTTTATTGAATGCCGTATGAAAGGAAAATTCAGAATAAAAGGTATAAAAAGTACCAATCCAATTGCTGTAGGTGATATTGTTGATTATGAATTAGATGAAACTTCCGATACTGTAACGGGAACTATTCATAATATTCACGAAAGAAAAAATTATATCGTTCGTAAATCGGTTAATCTTTCTAAGCAGATTCATATTATTGCTTCTAATATTGATCAGGTTTTTTTACTGGTTACAATTGATAATCCGCCAACGACAACTAGTTTTATTGATCGTTTTTTGGTTACAGCCGAAGCTTACGGAATCGAAGCTATTCTTATTTTTAATAAAATAGATACTTTAAACGATCAGACCTTAGATGATCAGCTTTATCTGCAGCATATTTATCAGGAAATTGGATATAAATGCCTAAGAATTTCTTCTACCGAAAATAAGGGTGTTGATAAGCTAAAAGAAATGATGATTGGTAAAGTTAGCATGTTTTCAGGGCATTCCGGAGTTGGAAAATCTACTTTGGTTAATGCAATGGAACCAACACTTCATTTAAAAACTACTGTGATTTCAGAACAAAGTAAACAAGGTCAGCACACTACTACTTTTGCCGAAATGTATGATTTGTCTTTTGATGCAAGAATTATCGATACACCTGGAATTAAAGGTTTCGGAATCGTTGATATGGAACCAACAGAAATAAGTGGTTATTTTCCTGAGTTTTTCAAGTTAAAAGATCAATGTAAGTTTAACAACTGTTTACATAAAGAAGAACCGCATTGTGCCATTAAAGCGGCGCTGGAAAAAGACGAAATTGCCTGGTCACGTTACAATAGTTATCTTAAAATTTTGGAAGGTGACGAAGAACATTATCGCACAGATTCGTATGGTGAAGATCGTGCTGCGAGTGATGAAACAAGGAAGTAAAAGTTTAAATTCCAATTTTATAAATTCCAAATTCCAATTGGATAACGTAACGTTTGTATTGTAGAGATGCAATGCAGTGCATCTAATATCCAGAATTAAATTCTGTCAAATCTTTTAATATTTGGTGCTAAACCACAATTCACAATTATCAATGAAAGTAATAATCCAAAGAGTTTCTCAAGCATCTGTAACTGTAGATTCTAATATTGTTGCAGACATTCAAAAAGGTTTATTGGTTTTAGTAGGAATAGAAGATGCCGATACACAGGAAGACATTGACTGGCTTACTGGTAAAATCATAAAAATGAGAATTTTTGGAGACGAAAATGATGTAATGAACTGCTCGGTTCAGGATATCGATGGCGATATAATTGTAGTAAGCCAGTTTACACTTCATGCATCTACAAAAAAAGGAAATCGTCCTTCTTATATAAAAGCTGCAAAACCGGATTTCGCAATTCCGATGTATGAAAAATTTGTAATTTCTTTGGAAAAAGAATTTGAGAAGAAAGTACGAACCGGAATTTTTGGTGCCGATATGAAAGTCAGTCTGTTAAATGACGGACCAGTTACCATAACAATCGACAGTAAAAACAGAGAGTAAAAACAGAGAGTAAAAACAGAGAGTAAAAACAGAGAGTAAAAAATAATAAACAAATGTTAAGGATTTCTAAAAATAATATATATTTGGCGAAATTACTTACGAATGAAAAACCCCTTATTTGCGTTATTTTTTTGCCTGTTTACGCTTACCTCTTTTGCTCAAAAGAGTGAATATTCTTCCTTAACAATTGCCGACAGTCTCAAGCAAAATGCAGATGCAGTTGTGCGTTTAGACCAAATGGATATTACGATTGCTTCACAACGAAGCATGAACATCAAAACCCAAAAAATAGTAACGGTTTTAAATGAACAGGGATTAAGTGATGTAGGTGCTTATCAACACTATGATAAATCAACTTCAATAAAAAATATAGAAGCCATCGTTTATGATGCATTTGGTAACGAAATAAAAAAGATTAAACGAAAAGATTTTAAAGACCAAAGTGCCGTAAGCGGGAGTACACTTTTCTCCGATAATCGTGTTCTTTATTTAGAGTATACACCCGTTTCCTATCCTTTTACGATTGTTTATAACAGCGAAATCGAAAACTCAAACACGGCTTTTATACCAAGATGGTACTTTTTGGGAGGTTATAATGTAAGTATAGAAAAAAGTATATTCAATGTATCTTATCCAAATAACCTGGGATTTAAAAAGAAAGAGTTTCAATTTTCTAACTTTAAGATACAAAAAACGGTTGATACAGATATTAAACTAAGTTATGTAGCAAATAATATTTTAGCAAGAAAAGCCGAAGATTATAGCCCATCGTCAGAGAATCTTTTTCCGAAGGTAATGATGGGGCTGGAAAAATTTCACTTAGAAGGTTATGACGGAACTGCAACAACCTGGGAAGCATTTGGAAAATGGTATGCAGATAATATACTTACAGAAACTACAGTTTTGCCAGAGGAAACCAAGACAAAGATAAAAGCACTTGTAGGTAATGAAAAAGATCCTATTAAAAAAGCAAAAATCATATACGATTACGTACAGAAAAAATCTAGATATGTAAATATAGCCATTGGTATTGGAGGCTGGAAACCTATGTTGGCAAGTGATGTTGATCGTTTAGGTTACGGAGATTGTAAAGCACTATCCAATTATACTAAAGCACTTTTGCAAGTGGTAGATGTTCCTTCATACAATACCATTTTATACGGAGATCGTTATAAATCGAATATTCAGTCTGATTTTGTTTCTATGCAGGGAAATCATATGATATTGGCAATTCCGACAGGAGATAATTATACATGGCTGGAATGTACAAGTCAGGATGATCCTTTTGGTTACCAGGGAACTTTTACTGATGATCGTGATGTTTTGGTTGTAAAGCCAGAAGGCGGAGCAATTGTAAGAACAAAAATTTACGAGGATAAAGGAAATACGCAGAAAGATAAAGGAACTTATTCGATAGATGAAAATGGAAATTTTTCAGGTTCAATAGCGATAATTTCAGAAGGTTCTCAGTATAGTAAAAAGTACGGGATCGAACATTTACAGCCCACAGAAAAAGAAAAACATTATAAAGACTATTGGGACAATATCAATAACCTTAAACTTAATAAAATATCTTTTGTGAACGATAAAGAAAATATTCGTTTTACCGAAGATGCTCAGGTTACAGCACTTAATTATGCAACTATTTCGGCCAACAAAATGATGTTTGTTGTAGACGCTTTCAACCAAAATACCGGAAACGTTAAACGTATTAGAAATAGAAAAAATCCATTTGAAATCCAAAGAGGTTATCTGGATTCTGATGAAATCGAAATTAATTTACCTGCTGGTTTTACAATCGAATTTTTACCCTCAAACTATGAGTTAAAAGGGAAATTTGGAGAATATAAAACGGAGATTGTCAAAAAAGACAGTAATAAATTGACCTACAAAAGAACGATGTTTTTAAATAAAGGACAATATTCTAATAAAGAATATGATGAATATCGTCTTTTTATGGAACAAGTAGCAAGAAACGATAACGCCAAAATAATACTAACCAAAAACTAACCAAGACCTAACCAAAATGAAATTAATTAAACTTTTTAGCCTGTCTCTGATTTTGTTCATTGCTCCAAAAGCGATGGCGCAGGAATTCAAATTAGGAAAAGTTTCTGTTGCTGAACTGGAACAGAAAGTACATCCTAAAGATTCTTCAGCTGTTGCGGCAATACTTTTTAAAAGAGGTGAAACCAGAATTGAATACGATCAAAGTGAAGGATGGTTTGTTACTTTAACTGATGTAGAAACCAGAATTAAAATTTATAAAAAAGAAGGTTATGACTGGGCCAATCAAAAAGTATGGTATTATAATACATCTAACTTAAAAGAACGTGTGTTTTTTAACAATGCTGTTACCTACAATTTAGTTAATGGGAAAATTGAAAAGACAAAACTAAAAAGTGATGGAGTTTTTGATGAAGTATTAAATAAATACAGAGGGCAAAAAAAGATTACAATGCCAAATGTAAAAGAAGGATCGGTAATCGAATTTAGATATACTATTAAATGTCCGAGTGACAGAATTATCAGAGATTGGGATTTTCAAACTTCAATTCCGGTTAATTATTCTGAATTCTCCACTTTTATTCCGGAGTATTATGTTTTTAATTCCAGACAAAAAGGGTATATTTTTCCTAAAATGACCGCACTTAAAAATCCTAAATCGATCACTTTCTTAAATAAAGAGAGATCAGATCAGGGAAATGTATCTAAGACTTCTTTCTCAAATGATAAATTAGATTATATGGAAAATAAGACTACTTACAAAGCAGTAGATTTTCCAGCAATGAAAGAGGAAGCTTATGTGAACAATATTGATAATTATATTTCAAGTGTTCAATATGAATTATCATTGACAAAGTTTCCAAACTCATCTATGAAAGAATACTCAACAGACTGGAATTCGGTTGTAAAAACAATTTACGAATATGATGATTTTGGTCCTGAATTAAATAAAACAGGATATTTTGAGGATGATTTAAAAGTTTTGTTAGCAAATGCAAATACTCCTGAGGAAAAAATACAATTGATTTTAAATCACGTAAAAACCAATGTAAAATGGAATGGCTATACTGGCTATGGTTGTGAGAACGGAGTTAAAAAAGCCTACAAAGAGAAAACCGGAAATATAGCCGATATTAATTTAATGCTTACAGCAATGTTGCGTTACTCCGGGTTAACGGCTAATCCGGTATTGTTAAGTACACGTTCTAATGGTATTGCTTTGTTTCCTAACAGAACCGCTTTTAATTACGTTATTGCAGCAGTAGAAACTCCAAACGGAAATATTTTAATTGATGCTACAGACAAACTAGCAACTCCAAATGTATTGCCATTAAGAGTTTTAAACTGGTCAGGAAGATTAATACGTAAAGATGGTACATCTGATGAAATAGATTTAATGCCAAGCAAGGTTTCAAGTGATATGATTTTTATGAATTATAGCATTGATCCCGAAGGAAAAGTTACCGGGAAAACCAGAAGACAATGCACAGATTATAATGCGATGGTGATGAGAGATGTGATTGATGACGTAAAAGAAGAAGAATATTTAGAAAAACTGGAAAATAAAAACAATAAAATTGAGATTAGCGAATATTCAAGATTAAACGAAAAAGAACTTTTAAAGCCAACTATTGAAACATACTCGTTTACGGGAAATAATTTGACAGAAGTAATCGGAGGTAAAATATTTGTAAGCCCGATGTTGTTTTTTACAAACGATAAAAATCCGTTTAAACAAGAAGTTCGCGAATATCCTGTAGATTTTAGTTTTCCTTTTGTCGACAAATACAACATTTCAATTCAGATTCCGGATGGATTTGCAGTTGAAACTTTGCCTGCGCCAGTTGTTTACAGTATGGAAGATAACTTAGGTAGTTTTAAATTTAATATCGTGACAACGGGAAATATGCTTCAGTTAAGCGTAGTACATCAAATTAACGAAGCCATTGTTTCTACAGAGAAATACGATATGCTAAAAGAATATTACAAAGGAATGATCGCAAAGGAAACTGAAAAGATTGTTTTAAAAAGAATCTAAAAACTAGGATTGAAAGTTGAGTAATAGTTGCTTTTTAAGCCAGTTTATAAAATGGGGAATTCTAAAAGGCAACTATTGCAAAACTTAACCATAAGATTTTATAGATTCAATTGAAATAGGTTGAATAAGTCAGTAATGTAATCTGAATCTTAAATTTTACTTTTAGAATAATAAAATTCAAATTGACAGTGTCAAAGATGTAAACAATAGTATTTTTGTAGCTTCGAGTTACGATATACTTTAAAAGTTTTTTCAGAAGATAATCGTAAGTCAAAAGTAGATAATTATTCTAAAAAAAAATATAAGAAATGGATTTAAAAAATGCACAACTTGACGTTGATACCTGGATAAAAGAACACGGAGTTCGTTACTTCAACGAATTAACCAATATGGCGCAGCTTACTGAAGAAGTTGGCGAAGTTGCCAGAATCATAGCTCGCAGATATGGAGAGCAATCTGAAAAAGAAAGTGATAAAAACAAAGATTTAGGAGAAGAATTGGCAGATGTTGTATTTGTTGTGCTTTGTTTAGCAAATCAAACTGGAATTGATTTACAAGCTGCTTTTGATAAAAAAATGGACTTAAAATCAGTAAGAGATAAAGATCGTCACAAAAACAATGATAAATTGAAATAATTGTGAAATTTCAGCGCGAATTTTGATTTACGGGCGAGGAGTGGTAAATTGCACGTCTGGATTATATAACTCATAATTCGCAACTCATAAATACTATCATGAATTTAAAATTAAGCACGAATTCACCATTCACAATTGATGATTCGCAACTCAATATCACTGGTTCTAAAAGTGAAACAAACCGCTTATTATTATTAAAAGCATTATTTCCAAATATTACGTTAGCCAATACTTCCAATTCTGATGATAGTGAAGTGATGCAAAAAGCATTAGTTGGTAATAATGAAATTGTAGATATTCATCATGCAGGAACAGCAATGCGTTTCTTGACTGCTTATTTTGCAGTTAATGAAGGCAGAGAAGTTGTAATGACCGGATCAAGCAGAATGCAGGAACGCCCAATCAAAATTCTGGTTGAAGCTTTGGCGCAATTAGGTGTTGAAATTTCATATGAAAAAGAAGAAGGTTATCCGCCAATCAGAATAAAAGGAAAAAAAGTTACGGCTTCAAAAGTGACTTTGGCAGCAAATGTGAGTAGCCAGTATATTTCGGCTCTTCTTTTAGTAGCTTCAAAATTAGAAAATGGTTTAGAGCTTACTTTAGAAGGAGAAATAACTTCAATTCCATATATCAAAATGACGTTGGCTTTGCTGGCTGATTTAGATATTAAAACAAGTTTTGAAGCAAACGTAATTAAAGTTTATCCAAAAGAAGCGGTAGAAACAAAAGAAATGGTTGTAGAATCAGATTGGAGTTCAGCTTCTTATTTCTTTAGTTTGGTGGCTTTGGCCGATGCTGCAAAAATTACTTTAAGCAGTTATAAAGAAAATAGTCTTCAGGGAGATTCAGAATTGGTTTCTCTTTATGAAAAAATGGGGGTGAAAACCACTTTCCAAAACAACAAAATGACTTTGGAAAAAGTTGCTGGATTTAATTATCAGGATGTAAATTTTGAATTGAATAATACACCAGATATTGCACAGACAATTGTGGTTACTTGTTTAGGTTTAGGAATCGGATGTCACTTAACAGGTCTTCATACTTTAAAAATTAAAGAAACTGACCGACTTGAAGCTTTAAGAATTGAGTTGACAAAATTAGGCGCAAATATTTCCGTAACAAACGATAGTTTGACTTTAGTGTCTTCAGAAAATATCAATCACGATATTCATATTGCAACTTACAACGATCACCGTATGGCAATGGCTTTTGCACCGCTTGCGATCAAAGTGCCAATTATCATTGATGATGCAGAAGTAGTTTCAAAATCTTATCCTGATTTCTGGAATGACTTAAAAGCTTTAAATTTTCAAATCTCTGAAATGTAAAATTTATTGAACCATATAAGTGATATAAGTTCATTTAATTAAAAGCGTATAAAACATGGCCTCTGATTTTAATCAGAGGTTTTTTTTATAGTAAACCTGACAAGTTTATAATCTCAAAATAATAGGAACTTATATAACTTATATGGTTTAGAATAATTTCCCAATAATTCAAAAAAGTTAAAATTGATTAAAAAAAGCTTGTTTTTAATGAGGCTAAAACAGCAGTAAATCAAGGACTTTTGAAAATAAACGTCAAAACACTTGACAACGCCTATCTCACAATCGTATATTTGCATTCGATTTAATATTTTAGATACATAAATCTGGAATAGATATTTTAAAATCTTATACTTCAATATGAAATTATCACACTTCAATTTCAATTTACCAAAAGAACTTTTAGCGGAATTTCCAGCAGAGAACAGAGATGAGTCTCGTTTAATGGTAATCGATCGTCAAAAACAAACTATAGAACATAAAATGTTTAAAGATGTTATCAATTATTTTGATGACGGAGACGTTTTAATTCTTAACAATACAAAAGTTTTCCCTGCACGTTTGTACGGAAACAAAGAAAAAACAGGAGCAAGAATTGAAGTTTTCTTATTAAGAGAATTAAATTCTGAGCAACGTCTTTGGGATGTTTTAGTTGATCCGGCAAGAAAAATCCGTATTGGTAATAAACTTTATTTTGGTGATGACGATTCATTAGTTGCTGAGGTAATTGACAATACAACTTCTCGTGGAAGAACTTTACGTTTCTTATACGATGGTTCTTATGAAGAATTCAGAAACAAACTGACAGAACTTGGAGAAACTCCAATTCCTAAATACATCAACAGAGAAGTTACTGCTGAAGATGCTGAAAGATACCAGACTATTTACGCAAAAGAAGAAGGAGCTGTAGCGGCACCAACTGCTGGTTTACACTTCTCAAAACACCTTTTGAAAAAATTAGAAATCAAAGGAGTAAATTTTGCTGAAGTTACATTACACGTAGGTTTAGGAACTTTTAACCCGGTTGAGGTTGAAGATTTGTCTAAACATAAAATGGATTCTGAAGAATTAATCATCAGACAAGAAGCTTGTGATATTGTAAATGATGCAAAAGCGAAGAAAAAACGTATTTGTGCGGTTGGAACAACTTCTATGCGTGCAATCGAAAGTTCTGTTTCTTCTGCAAATACTTTAAATCCTTACGAAGGATGGACAAATAAATTTATTTTCCCTCCTCACGATTTTAGTATTGCAAACTGTATGATTACGAATTTCCACACACCAAAATCAACATTATTAATGATGATTTCTGCTTTCTGTGGTCACGATTTAATGAAAAGAGCATACGACGAAGCGATCAAAGAAGAATACAAATTCTATTCTTACGGAGACGCAATGTTAATCCTATAATCTGAAATTTATTTTTAGATCCAAACCCGACAGCTTTTAAAACCTGTCGGGTTTTTTGGTTTTTAAAATGTTTCAAGTTTCAGGTTTCACGTTCGTTGTGAAATTTAAACGCAAAGTTCGCAAGTAATTTATTTATCTAAAGATTATACAGATTAACATAGATTAAAAATATCCCTTTAATCTTTTAATCTCTGGCTAACTTTTTATATAATAATTTTGCAATTTATTCAGAACATAGCCCAAGGTTTCAACCTTGGTACGTATTGTATTCCGATGTTTGTGTACCCAAAGTTGAAACCTTGGGCTATGTTTTATATAGAGCTAACAAAAATGTTTTTAAGACAAAGTTTTGAGAACTTAGCCTTTGTAAAAGTTAACATTGAAAAAAATCTTTGCGAACTTTGCGATTAACTCGCACAAAGCATATCAACTTGAAACAAAACAAACAATAGAGGAAAAATTTGTTATTTTAGCAATCAAAACAAAAAACAATGACTTTTCAAAATACACGCGAATTTGCACGAGAGCTAGATTCGAAAGACACACTAAATCACTATCAGGAACAATTTATTTTTCCGAAAGTAAACGATAAACGAGTAATCTATTTTACTGGAAATTCGTTAGGATTACAGCCTAAACGTACCAAAGCTTATATCGATGAAGTAATGAACGACTGGGCAGATTTGGCAGTAGAAGGTCACTTTTATGCCGAAAAACCTTGGTGGGATTATCAGGAGAGATTTGCAGAACCATTGAGTAAAATCGTTGGAGCACTTCCGTCAGAAGTTACCGTAATGAATACTCTGACAGTGAATCTTCATTTATTGATGGTTTCATTTTATCAGCCAAAAGGAAAGCGCTATAAAATCATCTGCGAAGAAAAAGCATTTCCATCTGATCAGTATATGTTTCAAAGTCAGGTTCATTTTCATGGCTATAAACCCGAAGATGCAATCGTTGAAATTAAACGTCGAGAAGGAGAGCACAACATTCGCTTGGAAGATGTTCTGGCTAAAATTGATGAAGTGGGAGACGAACTGGCTTTGGTTTTAATTGGCGGAGTAAATTATTATACCGGACAAGTTTTTGATATCAAAACCATAACTGCAGCTGGACACAAAGCGGGAGCAAAAGTAGGTTGGGATTTAGCACACGCTGCGGGAAATATCAAATTAGAACTTCATGACTGGAATGTAGATTTCGCTGCCTGGTGCAGTTATAAATACATGAATTCAGGACCTGGAAATGCTTCCGGTTGTTTCGTTCACGAAAAACACCATCATAATCCTGATCTTCCTCGTTTTGCAGGTTGGTGGGGGCACAATAAAGAACGTCGCTTTAAAATGGAACCAAATTTTGATCCGGTTCATGGAGCAGGCGGATGGCAGATTAGTAATCTTCCGGTACTTTCGTTGGCACCATATTTAGCTTCAGTAGAAATGTTTGCTGAGGTTGGAATGGATGCTTTAATAGCAAAGCGCGATCATATTACATCTTATTTAGAATTTATTTTACATGAAATTGATAAAGAAGTAGAAAGTACTTTCGAAATTATCACACCTTCAAACCCTGCAGAAAGAGCTTCGCAATTATCTGTTTTTTTACACGGTGAAGGAAGAAGTTTATTCGATTATTTAATGAAAAACGGAGTAATTACAGATTGGCGTGAACCAAATGTAATTCGTCTGGCACCAGTTCCGTTATATTGTTCTTATGAAGATATGTATGACTTTGGTCAAATCCTGAAAAAAGGAATTTTAGGGAAGTAGAAAACGTACTGTTTGTCATTTCGACCGAAGGGAGAAATCGCACTCGAAATTCCGTAAAGTATTGAGCCAATCTTTGTCGATTCTCGAGTGCGATTTCTCCCTTCGGTCGAAATGACAAGCTGTGACGCCTATTTGTTTCTTAAGCATAACTTTGCGTCTTAGCGACTTTGCGAGATTTTTATAGAAATGCCAAAAAATAAAATCAGCTAAATCAGCAGAATCTGCCTGGAACAACCTTAAATCTTCTAATTTTATAAACTTTCCTGAAAATTCTGTAATAACCAATATAACAGATATTCCTTATTTTGTAGTGTATAATTATTAAAAACTACAATCATGAAAGGCTTATATATTTTATTAGCAATAGTTCTTTTCGCTTCTTGTCAAAATCAAAGTAAGGAGAATATAAATAAAGCCAAGCAAGCCAGCATTGATTCGATGAAAGTTGAAATTAGCAAACAACGTGTCATCGATTCGATGAAAACGGAAATGGCTAAAATAAAAGAAGAACAAAAAACAGAAGCTCAAAAAGTTGTTGTCGTACATCAAAATGACGGAACATCTACAGCTGCAACTACAACTGCCAAAAAGAAAGGCTGGAGCGCAACCGCTAAAGGTGCTGTAATTGGTGCAGGAGTTGGTGCAGCAACCGGAGCAATTGTCAGTAAGAAAAAAGGAGAAGGTGCTATTATTGGTGGTCTGGCCGGAGCTGCTTTGGGAACTGGAACCGGAGCTGTAATTGATAGTAAGAATAAAAAGAAAGAGTAAATAGTTTAGAAATAAAAACGCCGATTTAGTACTTCTAAATCGGCGCTTTGTTTTAAGCTAATTCCAATGTTGGAATTTTAATGGCGTTTAATTCAGATTTGTAAAAATCAAATTGGTTTTTAATTCTTTCCTCATCATTTTTAAAATATAAAGTAGAGGAGAATAAAGTTTGATAATATTCAATTCCTTCTAAAATGTTTGTTTTAAAAGAATTCCACTTTTTAAGCTGATTCGCTGTAACCTCTGCGGAAATCGTTTCAATTTCATTTCTGAAATAGTCAACATACATTTTTAATTCCTTCACAAAAAGGTTCGGACGGTCATTGGTTCTTAAAACAGTTTTTCCCTGATAAATATGCTGTAACATATCTTTTAGGGAAACTTCCTGATCAAAGTAAGCCATATTTGGTCCTGGACAAATAACAACACCTTGAGATTGGCCTTTTATTTTAATATCATTTTCTAAATAAGAAGCATTTGCCAAACCGACACAGAGACATGATTTTTCTGTAATTTTAATTTTGCTTTGTTCAAATTCTTTTTCTGATAGAGAATCTTTTTTAGCATCTAATTCTTCCAGTTTTATATCCTGATATTTTTTTGAAGCAGTACAAATTCCGTGTGGGTCATATTCTTTACTTAATGCAAGGAATTTCTTTGGGCACGAACTTCCCGCTTTGTTTTCATGAATACGTTTCTGTTTTAAGATTTCGTTTGTAGTTCCGTGTAGCGTATTAAACGGAACACCCAAAGGTGAAATATGACTTAGATATAAATCTTTTTCTTTAGCATTTATTAATAAATCTCTTGTCTGCTGATCTACAGAAGTGGCTTCCGGAACCAATAAAAAAGGAGAACCCCAACCGACAGAATCAACATTGTATTTTTCTAATAAAAAATCATGCTCTTCTGCAGTTCCAACACCGCCCTGAACGGTGATTTTTAATTCTAAAGGACTTTCTGGAAAAACCTGATTTTTTAGCTGTAAAGCCTTAATCATTAAATCATGGGCAGATTGTATCAGTTGTTCTTTTTTCTGCTTGAATTCCTCTAAAATCGTACCCAGTAAGAGTCCGTCAGTGGCAAACGCATGTCCGCCGCAGTTTAATCCGGATTCAATTCTATATTCTGAAACCCAAAGCCCTTTTTTGGCAAGGAAATTTCCCTGAATCATAGCCGATCTAAAATCACTTACTTTTAAGATGATTTTCTTTTTCAGTTCGTTCTTTTCATTCGGGAAGAAATCTTTAAAATTTTCAAAATAACTGTAAAGTCTCGGATTCATTCCGGCAGAAAGTACAACAGAAGATTTCAGATTACTATTTGCAAAACCTCTTAAAGCCGCATGAGCATCATTAAACTCAATTGGTAATTGCTCATTTTTAATGAAATTATCTTTGTCCAGTTTTGTCATGATGTTAACATCAATTTCTCCGGGAAAAAGATGAGATTCAATATAATTCTGGATATTTTCTTTAAAAGCAATTCCGTCATCCATTAAATTTTGAAAGCCTTTTTTAATGTCGGAAGTATTAGGCAGCATCGACATGAAATTTTCTACAGCTGTTTTGCTTTCTGCTAATTCTGTTTTGAAATTTTCGAATTTGTCTTTTACAATTTTATCGACTAAATTCAGGTAAGAAGTAATTCTTTCCGCACGATAATCATGAAATTTCTGTGTAATTTCTTCGTATGGAATGTTGAATTTAGTACTGTAAAAATTACGCATCTTTTCAATCAAATCATCATCTGCTATAGAAACAACAGACGAAATTCCGTATTGTGCCACTCTTATTGGGCTGTCTATCGTATAGGCAAGTCCCATCACCGGAATGTGAAAAGTATGTAAGGGTGTTTTTGTCATTTGTTTTCAGATTAAAATAAAAGCAAATGAAAAAAAATATTTTTTTTTAAAACCTGATAATTGTCAGGTTTCGAAGTGATTGAGAATACAATAAAAAGGTTGCCACGAATTACAGAAATTTTCTCGAATCTTCCTTTTTTTGGCAAAGCAGTTAAAAAATTAGTGCCAATTCGCGAAATTCGTGGCAAAAATAATTCTTCTAAATTAAAATTTTCTTCAATGATTCGGCAATACTTCGCCATAAAAAGTTGTAGAATGACTTTTCCTGAATACGTTCTACTTCAACATCGGCGGTTTTGGCTTTGTCTTTTGAATCGTTTTTGACCAATAAATTGGCGATAGTAGTTTTGAGTTTGGCTTCTTTTTCGGGATCTTTCTTCTTATATAATTTTACTTTTAAATCGTCATAATCCAGAGATGCATTTCCTTTTGAGACATTATCGTTACCATAAAAATTAAAACGGTATTTATTAAAAGTTCCGGTAAAGGTAGTATTCATATATGGTTTAGTAAACCTTGTCATGGCTGTAACGTCAAAATTTGAAATTAAACCCTGAATATGAAATCCATCATTTTTATCCAGAACATTAAAACTCCAATCTACATCCAAAGGAGAATTTTTCATGAATAAACATTTGATTTTGATTTTTACATCGTCAGTTTTTTTCAAACCAAAACCGCTTCGCAGATTAATTGCTTGCAAATTAAATTTATCGAAGTTTAAAACTCCGGGACCTTTTGTAAAATCAATTTCTTCTTCATAAACCAACTTAGATTTTAAAACCTGCAAAGTGTCAATCTGAAGTGGAAATTTAATATTTCGCAATAAATGATTGTACAAATATTTTTTGCTTAAATCATCATTTGGGATTTTGCTTCGATAAATATTGGCATCAAAATGATTCATCATGATTGAATTTGCTTTGAAATAAAAACGATCATTTTTAAATCCCCAATCCATTTTTGAGATTTGTGCTGAATCTAATTTTAACGTATAGATATCTTTCTCTTTTTCTAATTTTCGAACAAAATCTTTACGGCTGAATTGTGGCAGTAGAGAAAAATTATTGATTTTCAGAAAGTTTTTCTCCGTACTTATTTTTCCAATATTAATATGATAAAATGCACTCGGTCTATAAAATAAACTATCGCAGATTAAAGCATATGTTTTATACTGCATCGGAATTTTTTCTTTTAAAGTGGCATCGGTTATTAAAATACCTTCCAGTTTTAAAATGATTTTTTTAATGCTAAATATTGGTTTTTCGGTATCTAAGGAAACAACATCAACGGTTCCGTTATTTAAATAAATGTTGGAGACCGCAACGATTTTTCGAAAAGGTTCGATGATTTCGCTTTTGATGCTTTTGCTGTTATTCAGAAGTTTTTCGCCTTTTTTATATAAAATCACACGGGGTTTATTGATGATAATACTTTCGGCCTGAATAATATCACGAAACGCCAAATCCCAAATATTGAAATGTTTTATAGTAATCGATTCAATTTTAGAGAATAATCCGTTTTTGCTGTCTTTAGGTTCATTTTTAGGATGTATCAATAAAGTTTGTGCGTAGATATTTCGGGAGAAAAGGGAGACTTCAATTTTTTCATAATGAATGTTATAAGCCGTTTTGTTTTTCTCATGAATAATAATCGGAAGTTGCTTTTTAATCCAGTAATTCAGACCAATATTGACCAGAATTACAAAAAGAAATAGAGAAATTGCTCCAATTGCTATTTTTTTATAGACAGACATTTATAGTATTAATTTTAAATACATAAATTTAGACTTTAAAACAGAATGATCTTTACATTATTCTGCAATTTCGTTACATCATTTTATAAACTTCATTATTATACTTTTTGCGAAATATGAAAAAACTTAAAAAAGTTCTGCTGGTTTTAGTTGTCTTAATTGTTGTTTTAGGAATAGGATTATGTGCCTATGTTTTTCATTTGAAACCCAAATACGATGGGGAACTGCAATTGAAAAACCTACAAGCAGCAACCACAGTATATTTTGATGAATTTGGTGTTCCTCATATTTATGCCGATTCTGAAAAAGATGCCATGACTGCACTTGGTTATGTGCATGCGCAGGAAAGATTATGGCAAATGGAATTGCTTCGCAGAATTGCTCCGGGACGTTTGTCTGAAATTTTCGGATCGGTTGCGCTTAAAAATGATAAGTTTTTTTCCGGAATTGGTATCGAAGAAGCATCGGCGAACGCCATTGCCAAACTGGATAAAAATAGCGAAAGTTATAAATTGACTGAAGCTTATCTGGATGGAATTAATCAATATTTAGACGAAGGAGTTACTCCGGTAGAGTTTACACTTGTTGGGGTTAAAAAGGAAAAATTCACCATAAAAGATGTTTACAATATTTTCGGATATATGTCTTTCAGTTTTGCGATGGCTCAAAAAACAGATCCGTTATTGACTTATATTCAGAGTAAATATGGCGCTGAATATTTAAAAGATTTAGGAATAAACGGAGAGTTTAATACAACGCAATTAAAAAGTTCAAAAGAAAATATTGAAGAATATACAGAGATTTCAAAATCGGTTGCGGCATTATTAGATAAATCACCAATTCCACCATTTATAGGAAGTAACAGTTGGGTTGCAGGACCACATAAAACAAAAAGCGGAAAAGTAATTTTTGCTAATGATCCGCATATTGGATTTTCGCAGCCCGCAACCTGGTACGAAGCGCATTTGGTTACGCCGAAATATGAATTGTACGGCTGTTATCTGGCCGGAACTCCTTTTCCTTTATTGGCGCATAATCGTGATTATGCTTATGGTTTGACCATGTTTGAAAATGATGATATTGATTTTTACCAGGAGAAAAATAAAGCTGGAGATTCCAATCAATATCAAACTCCGGATGGTTTTGCGGCTTATGAAGTTAGAAAGAAAACGATCAAAGTAAAAGATACATCAGATGTTGTGATGACGATAAAATCAAGCCGACACGGACCAATTATGAATGATGTTTTAGATCGTTTAGATAAAAAGAATCCAATTGCAATGTCGTGGACATACACGAGAGAGCCAATTCAGATTCTGGATGCGGTTTATGGTCTTTCGCATGCAAAAAGTAAAGACGATTTTAGAAAAGCAGTACAACTAGTTGCTGCGCCGGGACTAAATGTTATGTATGGCGATGCCAAAGGAAATGTGGCGTGGTGGGCAACCGGAAAGTTGTATAAACATAGTAAAGGCGTGAATTCGTTTTTGATTTTGGATGGCGCAAGCGGAAAAGATGATATAGTAGAACATTTGGATTTTTCTAAAAATCCGTCTTCAGAAAATCCGAAATGGGGTTATGTTTATTCGGCCAATAATCAGCCGGAAGCCATTGATGGTTATTTGTATCCGGGATATTATTTACCGGAAGATCGTGCCAAAAGAATTTCAAGTCTGATGGATGCCAAATCAGATTGGGATAAAGAAGCGATTAGTAAAATGATTTATGATAATACTTCGCCAATTGCGCCGGGAACTGCTCAGAATTTGATTTCGAGTTTAGATAATAAAGCGCTTTCGGCAGAAGAGAAAGAAGCAATAGCAGTTTTAAAATCTTGGAAAGGAACTACAAATCTTGAAGATGTTGCGCCAACGATTTACAATAAATGGATTTATTTGTATTTGAAAAATACTTTTGAAGACGAAATGGGTAAAGATAATTTTGATTTGTTTTTAGGAACTCATATCGGAAAACAAATTATTGCGAGACAAGTTACCAATGAAAATTCGGTTTGGTGGGATAACATCAATACCAAAAATGTAAAAGAAACCCGAAGTGTGATTGTTTCAAAATCATTTCATGATGCAATTGCTTCGCTTCAAAAACAATTAGGAAACAAAATAGGAGACTGGAATTGGGGGAAAGTACATACCGTAGAGCACGAACATCCGTTAGGAAAAGTGGCGGCACTTAGAGGTTTGTTTAATGTTGGACCTTTTGCTTCTCCGGGATCAAATGAAGTAATTAATAATTTATTCTTTGGTTTTAACGAAGAAGGAAAATACTATGTAAAGGGAGGACCTTCGACAAGAAGAATTGTTGATTTTTCGGATATTGAAAACAGTTGGAGTATTTTACCAACCGGTCAATCCGGAAATCCTTTTAGTAAACATTATCAAGATCAGGCGGTAATGTACAATGAAGGTAAATTCAGAAAAATGAAACTGAATAAAGAGGAAATTATAAAAACATCAACCAAATTGGTTTTCAAACCGAAGAGTTAATTTTTTGTTTCACGTTTAAAGTTTCAGGTTATGGCTTGTGTAATCTTTGTCAAAGTTTAAAACTTTGACAAAGATCGTAAGCGAAAGATTTGAAAAACTTAGAGCCTTAGCATCTCAGAACCTCAGAACCTTACTTAGAAATATACTTCCCTAAAACAATATCATTAGCAAAAATGTTCAGATTATTGACAAGGGCTTTGTTTGCCGTCATAACATTTTTAGTTTGGTAAGCAGTATCTTTTTCATATGCTTTTAAAAGTGTTTCTAATTCTACTTCATCATAAAAAGCAAAAGAATTATAAATCGCGTCTCTAAAATTTTTATAATTAATGCTTTGCGTAACTTCCATTGCTTTTTGCTCGTTCCAGCCTTCTTTGGCAGAAGCCTCATTAATTTTAGTTAAACAAAAATCAATTACATAGGTTTTGTAATGTGCGGCTTCGACAATTTTGTCTACAATGATTTTATTTTGCTGCGTAGGCATTGCAGGCGGCGGATTTTGTGATAAACATTTTGAAGAAATAAACAGACATAAAAGTGCCGCCAGAAAGCTTTGCTTTTTTAAATTTTTCATAGGTTATTCATTTGTTTTTGGGAGGCGCTAAAGTAATGTTTTTTATAATAAATCGTCGGGTTTGAATGTTACAAGTTATAACAAAAAACTCCGGTAAAGCAGTTTTTAAGCTACTTTACCGGAGTCGGTTTGATAAAAAAACAATCGGTTTATTTTTTCGAAAGTTCTGCTAAAACTTTTTTTCCGTTTTCATTTGAAGGATCAAGTTCTACTGATTTTGAATAATTTTCTGTTGCCAGTTTTTTATCTCCATCGGCTAAATAAGCTTCGCCAAGACTATCATAAGCATTTCCTGATTTTGGGAAAGATGCTACGTTAATTTTAAAAATTTCAATTGCTTCTTTCTTTTTTCCCTTACCCAATAATTGATAACCTGCACTGTTCATTTCGTTTTCTTTAATACCGTATGTTGGGTCGTTTTTTAATTTTTTATACAATTCTGTACCGGCATTCACACCTTTTTCAGAATAGGCATCTAAAAGATCAAGCGCCAATGATTTTTTAGGCTGATCAAATGGCTGTTTGTATAAAATAGCTCTGATGGCATCGTTCATTTCGCCCAAAACAGTTCCACCTGTATTGTTTAATAAAACGACTAAATTTTTATCGGCAGGAATTCTCGAAATTATAGTGTTAAAACCATTGATTCCACCACCATGTTCTACGATTTTTAGTTTGCTTTTTCCATTATCAGCTTCGCTTAAAAACCAACCATATCCATACGAATCGTCCCATGCTTTGATGTAAGGTTTGAACAGAGATTCCATTGATTTTTCTGAAAGTAATTTTGTAGTGTACAATGCCTGATCCCAAAGATACAAGTCTTCAACAGTAGAATATAAAGATCCCGCTGCATAAGGAATACTCATATCGATATAAGGTGCGTTGATGAAGTTTTTACCACGTTTTTCATATCCGGCTGCTCTGTTTTTTAAGATAGCTTCACTGTGGTCAAAACCGGTATTAACCATTTTTAGTGGCGTAAGGATAGTTTCCTGTAAATATTGTTCGTATGATTTTCCAGTTGTTTTTTCGATAATATATCCCAATAAAAAATAACCTGAATTGCTGTAATTGAATTTTTCGCCAGGCGTAAATTCAAGTGGTAAACTTGAAAAAGTCTTTACAAAATCTTCCGGACTAGATAGATTTCTGCTTTTCTCTTTTAAGAAATTAGGATCGCTTGTATAATTTGGAATTCCAGAGGTATGCGTCAGTAAATGATGAATCGTAATTTTATCGCCGTTTGCTTTAGGATAATCCGGTAGATAAGTAGTAATCGGAACATCCAATTTAATCTTTCCTTCTTCGGCCAGTTTTACAATTAAGAATGCGGTAAATTGCTTGGTGATAGATCCTAATCTGAATTTAGTATCGGGCTGATTTGGAATATTCCATTCCATATTGGCAGAACCAAAACCTTTTTTAAAGATAACTTTTCCGTTTTCAGCAACCAAAGCCGAACCATTAAATTGACCATACTCATTGTATTTACTCAAAAGCTGTTCGATTTGTTTTGCTTTATCCTGAGCAAAAGTGGTTAGTGTAAAAAGTTGTAGTAGTACGCAGAGCGCAATTAGTCTGATTGGTTTTTTCATAATAATGATTTTAGGATTAATGAAATAATTTGTTTTTGATTGATGATTGAAACTTTACAACAAATAGATTTTTAGAATATAACAAGTAAATTTCTAAATTAAATCTATAAGTTCTAAAGTATTAGACGATCGATTTACGATTTGGTTTCAATATCAAAGATTTTTTTTCCATTTTCTCCTAAATAATGCTGTAGTATTTTTTCATAAACCTTGTAACCATCGTCAACATTGGTAAAAATAATTATACCCTGTTTTGTCTTTGGTAAAATAAATACGATTGTTTGTACACCTTTATCTGCTCCGCCATGTGATAAGGCATAATTTTCATTTCCCAAATCGTAGATTTCAAAACCTAAACCAAAATATTTATTATCTTTTGTTTTTATCTGATGAGAATTCATTTCGTCAAAAACTTTTTTGTTTAAACCGTCACCATTCATAACACTGCATAAAAAAGTGCCGTAATCCTGAATAGTAGTCAATAAATCATCTGCTGCGTTTGCTGTTTTGTTCTTAGTTGGTTCGTATGCATTTCCGTTTTTATCGTAGTTAACAGCATATCTTGATAAATCTACTTTATCGTTCCAGATATATTGAGTGTCATTCATCTTTAGCGGCTCAAAAATTAATTCTGATGCTAACTGATCTAAAGTTTTATGGAATTTCTTTTCCAACGCTTTTCTCAAATATTCAAGACCTTCTCCTGAATATTGATATTGAGTTCCAGGTTTAAATTTAAAATCCAATTTGCCTGATTTATTCATAAATCGCCAGTTTGGAAAACCAGTCTGGTGACTCAAAATAATTCGCGTAGTCAGTAATTTATTATCAGGATCATTTGCAATATCAGGATCTGTCCAGTATTTGTATACAGGCTCATCCAGATCCCATTTTCCCTGACTTACTAGCTTAAGCGCTACAATAGCAGTTACAGGTTTTGTTAGCGAAGCAACATTCCAGATAGTATTATACGGTGCTGCAACTCCTTTTTTTAGTTCACCATAAACATCAACTTGTTGTAGTTTTCCGTTGTTGATTACGCCAATTCCTAAAGTTGGGACATTGTTTTCGTGCAGCCATTTTTCGATTTCTTTTCTATTCTCAAAAAAGTCAGCTTGTTCAGAAGTTGCAATGGTAGGTTGATGATCGTAACTCAGCGATCGCTTTAATTTCCAAACATTATTTTCTAGAACCCAAACATGAGTAAATCTTGCTGTATCACCCAAAGTTTCATTTTTCTTTAGAAGAGGTTCACCTTTCTTCGCCGAAATTTCATAAAAACGATGAATTCCCGTTTGGATTGCAGCATACAAAACTCCTTTTTTATACAAAGGATAAATTTGGGTACTTCCCGGAACTAATTCTCTTCGGGCCTGATATGTTTCGGGAGATTTGCACAGTCCGGTTTTGAAATTATGTAGAAATTCCGTTTTGTTTGAAATTCCATCGCGATCATGAAAAAACTCAAACTGATCGCTATATAAGTTTTCAAACTGAGAAGCATCGCAAGTATTAAAACCCACATTAAAAAGTAAGCTGTCTCGTGACATTATAATTTTATACAATTCAGAGTTTTTTGCCTCTTGTGAAGAAACAGTTTGATTGCAGAACAACAAGATTCCAAGTAAAATGATTTTTAATGGAATAACAATAAGATTGATGATTTTCATTTGATGATTGATTGATAATTAATGATTCTGCAATATTACTTCACTCAAAAATAACAAAATTGTACAAATGCGAAATCTCATCTTTTTTGAGAAAGAAAATACGAATCGGGATTGAACGTTTTTGGCGTTGATTTAGTTACATCTTTAAATTTTTTAATAAAATGCGATTGATCAAAGTATTTATTATAAAGTGCAATATCAGTTAAGCTCAGTTTTTCTAAATCGGCATTTACCATTTGATCTACCGATTTTCTGAATTTTAATATCTGAATGTATTTTTTGATAGTTAATCCCGTTGCCGATTTAAATTTAATTTGAAGTAATCGCTGCGATGTTTTTAAAATCTTCCCAATTTCAGAAACTGAAATTTCTTCTTGCTGATTTCGGATTATTTCGCAGATTTTTTCAATTGTATTTTGAGTCGGATTTAAATGATTCAATTCTTCAAAAAAGTGGTTTACTTTAATTAATACGGTTTCAATATCAGAATTAGACTGTAGCGTAAATGGCAATTCTGCAGGATCAATACTGATAATTGAATCTGAAAAGTTACTCAAATCATATTTAGGAAACATCGAAAGTGTCCAGGCTTGTAATTGAATTATTGTAACCTTAGTTTTGGGCTGAATATTAACCAAAACTTTATTGGTCATTTGTGAGCAGAAATAAATTCCTGCGGTCATTTGGTACTTTTTTCTGCTTGTATGAACTTCTATTGCGTTTCCGTTTACAAGAGCCAGATTAAAACAGCCGTTTGGTAAAACGAGTTTGTTTTCGATCAGGCTTTCGCCGATGCTGTTATTCAGACACCAAATTTTACTAACGAACCTTTCAGATTCGTCGTTGACATAATGTTCTGAATATAATTTCATTTAAACTTGAATTTACTTTTTAAAATTAAGAGTTGTCATTTTGTTTCAAATTTAGTTCAAAAAGAGTAAACAAATTAACCTCGTAATAATCTAAAAATGGTTTCATTTTAGAAATTGAAACACAATAGATAAAATATAATGATTTGATTTTCTGACAGTAATTTAATTTTGATAGGCATTTTAAAATTTAATCAAATTAAATCCTAATACCATGAAAAGAATAATTCCTTATTTGCTAATACTGTTGCTCTTTGAAACGGGTTGTAAAAAAGAAGAAACAACAGAAACAGCAGTAACTCAAAAGGCATCTACTCCTAAAAATATTTTTCAGCCAGAAAATATAAAAGAGAAAATTCAGTATCAAAGAGCTGTTGATGCTGCTATTTGGGGGCTTCCGGCAGTAAATTTCCAGCTGATGTATAAAGAGATGGAAAAAATCAACGGATCGTACAATCAAATTGTGTATTGGCCGGGTTTATTAACCTGGAAGAACCAAACTCTTACTCCAAATCCCGATGTTATTTATCTAATGCCTTTTTTTAATACTGAAAAAGGACCAGTGGTTCTGGAAATACCTCCAGCAGATTATGGGGTTTTTAACGGAAGTGTGATGAATTACTGGCAGGCAGCTATCGACGATGTTGGGCCTGGCGGACTGGATAAAGGAAAAGGAGGGAAATATATTATTTTGCCTCCGGGTTACGATAAAAGCAAAATTCCTGCAGATTATATTGTGATGCAGTCTGATACATATCGTGGTTATGCACTTTTACGTTCGGTTCTTAAAAGCGGAAGCCCCACCGATTTAAAAGCGGCAATTCAATATAGTAAAAGAGTTAAGCTATATCCATATTCTGAAGCTTCAAAATCTCCACAAACTATTTTTGTCGATGCAACTACTACAGAATATAATTCGACTATTAAATATGATGATAGTTTTTATCAAACACTTAATGATATTGTTCAACAAGAACCTTTTCTGGAGCGTGACAGGGTGATGATTGATCCTTTAAAAACTATTGGTATTGAAAGAGGGAAAACATATAATCCTGATGCCAGAAGTAAAGAAATATTTAAAGCAGCTGTAAATGAGGCCAGAGATTGGCTGATATTTAACTATGAAAACACTAAACCTTTTTATGAAGGTACTCATTGGTTTTTTCCCGCAGATGAAGACAATGTAAAGAGTGTAAAAAGTTCTTTTCAAATACGTGAAATTTATCCTATTGATAATAGAGCAGTATGTTATATGATGGCATTTTTTAGTGCAAAACATCTTGGGGAATCACAATATTATTTAATGACCACCAAAGATAAAGATGGAGTTTTGCTAAAAGGAAACGCTTCGTATCGAGTAACTGTTCCTGCAAATGTTCCGGTAAAACAGTATTGGTCTATGACGGTTTACGATCGTGAAACGCACGCATTTGTAAAAAACATGAAATGGGCAGGACGATCTTCGCAAACTCCGGGATTAAAAAAGAATGAAGATGGAACTGTAACGCTATATTTTGGACCAAAAGCGCCACCGGAAGGAGAAAGTAACTGGACACCAACAGATCCTAATGGGAATTTTGAGGTACTGACCAGATTCTACGGACCAACAAAAGCTTTGTATGATCAGTCCTGGAAATTGACCGATTTGGAAAAGATTAATTAATGAGTCTAACGATATAGAAAAACCCAGTCTCTGACTGGGTTCTTAATTTTAAATAAATTCTAAGAAATACTCCTGTTTGGTTTTCTTCCATTCTTCCAAAATAATACTGAAATAAACATCATCTTTACTTTTGCCTTCAGAATCGATATAATTATTTCTAAAAACTCCTTCTTTAATTGCCCCCAATTTTTCAATGGCTTTTTGCGATCTTATATTTTCAAGATCAGTACTAAATTGTATTCTTTTAAATTGAATATTTTCGAAGCCAAAATTCAATAACGCAAATTTACAAGCTTTGTTTAAACCAGTTCCCTGAAAAGCTTTCCCGTACCAAGTCCAGCCAATTTCGCATTTCTGACTCGCATGGTTTAAATATCCATAGCGGGTGCTTCCTGCAACTTTATTGGTAGCTTTATCAATAATTAGAAAAGGGTAACAAATTCCATCTGCCTTTTGCTTTAATGTATTTTTGATATAGTTTTCGAAGTCCTGATTGCTTCGAACATACATTCCCATATATTTCCAGATTTCATCATCAAAAATGATTTCTTTGAGTTCGATGTTTCTTTCATTTTCAAAAGGAAGTAATAAAACTTTTTCGTTTTCTAAAATGATGCTGGATTTTAAAAGTTCACTATTCATTGTTTTTGCGTTGATGTTAATTAAGCTTTTTTGATGCAGTAAATGATTTTCTCGCAAAGTCGCGAAAGCACAAAGTCAAAAGTAAAACTTTAAAGAAAAAATATAAAAACTTTGCGGCTCTGCGACTTTGCGAGATTTTTTTTCTCGATAAATTATTATTCGCCTTTTATCTTTAAACGAAAGTAGTCTTTTTCATATTTCTAATAAATCTGTAATAACGCGAATTTGTTATGAAAATGGGACTTGCATGAGGGATAGAAGTGACATCCTTTTATGGTGGGGTTCACCATAAAAGATACAGCGGATAGCCCGACCACGCTCCCGAGGCTTCGGGATGCGGGGTCATGCCTTGATAAATATTAGATTTAGGGGCAAATAATTGTTTTATTTTAAAGCTCATGTATAATTATTACTTATTTTTACGACCCAATATTAGATTTTTTCCTCGATGCAAACTTCTCTAAAAATTGCTGTGGTTGGTTCTGGACTTGTAGGATCGCTGCTGGCAATTTATCTTAAAAAAGCCGGTCATACCGTTCATGTTTATGATCGTAGCCCCGATATCAGAAAAATAAATTTCTCTGGACGTTCTATTAACCTGGCAATGTCCAATCGCGGTTGGAAAGCACTTGATGCAGTTGGTGTTGGTGATTCGGTTCGTGAAATTGCAATTCCGATGGACAAACGAGCAATTCATTTGGTTGATAAACTCAATTTTCAGAATTACGGTCAGGAAGGCGAATCTATTTATTCGATTTCAAGAGGAATGCTGAACAGAAGAATGATTGATCTGGCTGAAAATGCCGGAGCCGAATTTCATTTTGAACAGAAAATTTGGGACGTTACGCTAAACGATGCGACTTTGCATATTGGGGAAAGCGAAAGAGGCGAGTGGGAGGAAAGAAAATACGATATGGTTTTTGGTGCCGATGGTGCCTTTTCGAGAATCCGTCACAGAATGCAGCGTCAAAGTATGTTTAATTATTCGCAGGAATTTTTGAATATGGGATATAAGGAATTAAATATTCCGGCAAATACTGATGCAACTCATAAACTGGATAAAAATTCTTTTCATATTTGGCCAAGAGGGGAGTATATGTTAATTGCACTTCCTAATCTCGACGGAAGTTTTACTTGTACTTTATTTATGCCTTTTGAAGGAGAAAATTCTTTTGAATCTTTAACGGATAGAAAAATGGTGGAAGATTTCTTTGAGAAAAACTTCCCCGATTCGATTGAAGTGATTCCGGAACTCGCAAATGATTTCTTTAAAAATCCAACTAGTACTTTGGTAACAATGAAATGTTTTCCATGGACTTTTGAAGATAAAATTGCTTTAATTGGAGACGCCTGTCACGCTATTGTTCCATTTTACGGACAAGGAATGAATGCCGGTTTTGAAGATATTACGGTTCTAAATGAAATGATTGAAAAGTATGGAGATGACTGGAAAAAAATCTTCTCTGAATATCAGATTTCACGTAAACCAAATGCCGATGCCATTGCTGAACTTTCATATCGAAATTTTATGGAAATGAGTACAAAAACGGCAGATGAAAAATTCTTATTGCAAAAGAAGATAGAGAAAGTCTTTTCAGATAAACATCCCGATAAATGGATTCCGCTTTACAGCCGTGTAACTTTCAGTGATCGTCCTTATGCCGAAGCTTTGGCTATTGGTGATTTCCAAAACGGAATTATGGAGGAAGTTTTAAAACTGGAAAATATAGAAAATATCTGGAATACGCCGGAAGTTGAAAACAGGATTCTGGCATTACTGGAACAAGCTTAAATGTTTTAAGCCATATAAGTGATATAAGTAAATATAAAACTTTGTACATAATAGTAAACCCGACAAGTCTCTAAAACCTGTCGGGTTTGTTTTTTTATCTTAAACTGATTTTTAATACCCTATGCGCAATGTTTAAATGAACTTATATCATTTATATGGTTTAATATTTAAAGTTACTTTTTAAAGATTTTAGTCAGAACTCCAAATACACCTCTTATAAAGGTAGCACTTGTAACCACTTTTAAAACTGATTTTGTAACTACCTCTGTAGTGCTTGGTCCCGCTTTTGAAGATTTGGTTGGTGTTTGCTCTTCTTGTTGAGAAGCAGCTTCATTAGCTTCGGCTATTTTTTTGCTTAGAATTTCAAAAGCGCTTTCACGATCGATTTCTTCTGCATATTTTTTAACCAATTTTGATTTACCGTTTATTTCTTCGATTTCGGCAGAAGATAAAATATCCATTCGGCTTTGTGGAGCGCGCATCATAGTCGCAACAAGTGGCGTTGGAACTCCTTTTTCATTCAAAGCAGTAACCAATGCTTCTCCAATTCCTAAGCTTGTCAATAATTCGTCAGTCTTATAATATTCAGATGTTGGATAATTATCAGCAGTCTTTTTAATAGCCTGACGGTCATTAGCAGTAAAAGCTCTAAGTGCATGCTGAATTTTTAATCCTAATTGAGCCAAAACTCCACTTGGAACATCCATAGGATTTTGTGTTACGAAATAAACACCAACACCTTTAGAACGGATCAATTTTACAATAGTTTCAATTTGTTCCAATAATGCTTTGCTGGCTTCGTTGAAAATTAAATGCGCTTCGTCAATAAAGATTACCAGTTCCGGTTGTTCTGCATCTCCTTTTTCTGGCATTTTTTGATAAATTTCAGCTAAAAGGCTTAACATAAAGGTGGAGAACAATTTAGGCTTGTCCTGAATATCTGTTAGACGGATGATATTGACATAACCTTTTCCGTTTTCATCAATACGCATTAAGTCATCCGTTTCAAATGATAATTCGCCAAAAAAGATATCGCCGCCCTGCTGTTCCAGTTCAATTATCTTTCTTAAAATAGTTCCGGTAGTAGCGGTTGAAATTTTACCATAATTGGCTGCGATTTCGTCTTTGCCTTCTTCAGTAATATAATTGATAACCTTTTTTATATCTTTTAAATCTAATAAAGGCATTTGGTTATCGTCACAATATTTAAAGATAACAGCCACAACTCCTGCCTGAGTATCATTAAGATCTAATATTCTGGAAAACAACACAGGACCAAATTCAGAAACGGTAGCGCGCAAACGAACTCCGTTTTGTTTAGATAACGACATTAACTCAACCGGAAATGAAGCTACATTATAAGGTATGTTTATTTTGGCATGACGTTCTGTGATAAAACCTTCTTCTTTCCCTTCTTTTGCAATACCACTAAAATCACCTTTTATATCCATCATTAAAACCGGGATTCCTGCATTTGATAATTGCTCAGAAAACACCTGAATAGTTTTGGTTTTTCCGGTTCCCGTAGCGCCGGCAATTAATCCGTGACGATTTAGGGTTTTTAGCGGAATCTTTACGTGAGCCTCAGCAATTGCTTCACCATCTAAAATTGCACCACCAAGAATGATACTGTCGCCTTTAGCAATATATCCGTTATTTATATCCTGAATGAAATTATCTTTTTTATTCATGTTTTTATTTGTAATTTAGATGATTATAAGAGTTTTGTTTTGTAATTTAACAATTTGTCTGTCTTTTTTTTAGTAGGAAAAAGCGTTTTTTCATTAAAAAATAGATAAAAAATGATTTCGCAACTTTTTAAGAAGATTTCAAAGGATTGTTTGAATATTTACTAAAACGTTGTAATTTTTTTATTATTAGCCCTTTTTTTTGTTTTATCATAAAAAAGACGCTACCAAATTAATGAGATATTTTTTAATTTGACGTTAAATTTCATTCAATAAAATTAAAAAAAGTTTTTTTATTTAAACTAAACGTATAAATTTGCTACCCTACAAGTTAAATATAACTAAAAAATAAAAATTATTTAAAACTATTAAAATTAAAAAAAATGGCAAACGTTAAAGTTAAAAAAGAAAGCACTTCAAATGGGGGAGGAATGATCTCAGGAATCATTATTGTGGCATGTGTTTTTGTAGGTTTTTTGATCTGGAAATTCGTTATGGGGGATTCAGCTAACTTCGAAGGTGGAAATCCAGAAACAGGTCACCCAATCAATACTTTAGGTATGGTTTACAAAGGAGGTTTCATTGTACCAGTATTATTAGGTATGCTTTTAATGGTTGTTGTTTTTTCTATCGAGAGATTTATCGTTATTGGTAAAGCTGCTGGAAAATCTAACTTAGATGCATTTATGAAAAATGTACAAGGAAGTATTAAAGAAGGAAACATCGAAGGTGCTATCGCTTCATGTGACAAACAACAAGGTTCAGTTGCAAATGCAATTAAATCTGCTTTGATTAAATATCAAGACGTTAAAAAAGAAGGTTTCAATAGTGAAGAGGCTTCAGAAGTAATCCACAAAGAAATCGAAGAGGCTACTTCATTAGAAATGCCAATGTTAGAAAAAAACATGACTATTATCTCTACTTTAGTATCTTTAGGTACATTAGGAGGATTATTAGGAACAGTATCAGGTATGATTAAAGCGTTTGGTGCGTTAGCTTCTTCTGGAACTCCAGACCAGGCTGCACTTGCAACAGGTATTTCTGAGGCACTTATCAACACTGCAACAGGTATCTCTACTTCTATCTTTGCAATTATTTCTTATAACTTCTTTACTGCTAAGATTGACGATTTAACTTACTCTATCGATGAGGCTGGTACTACAATCGTGAATACTTACAGAAAATTCAGAGGAAGTTTAAAACAATAATTAATTTTTGATATTAATAATTACTATTAATTATATCAAAATAAAATAAAAGATAATGGCTAAAATTAAAATGAAAAAGAAGTCGACATCGACAGATATGACTGCCATGTGTGATGTTGCGTTCCTTTTGCTTACGTTCTTTATCTTGACTGCTACTGCTAAAGTGCCTGAAGCGCTTCCTGTAGATATGCCTGCCTCTACTGTAGAACATAAATTACCAGATTCTAATTTAGCTATTATTACAATAGGTAAAGGGGAAGACGGGAAAAGCAAAGTGTTTTTCGATATCAAAGGTAGAGAGATTCGTAAAAGAACTCTTGAAGGTATGGGAGCAAAATTCGGTGTGAATTTTTCAGAAGATGATAAAACTAAATTTGCGTTAATGGATGACTTCGGTGTTCCAGTAGCAAGTTTAAAGCAAATCATTGATATGAAAGCAGCTGACAGAACTAAAGCAAATCAGCCTGGTATTCCAATCGATTCTTTGGATAATCAATTAAAAGAGTGGCTTTTGGTTTCAAGAAGAGCTACAATTGATCTTGAGGATAAAGAATTGGAGATTGCAATCAAAGGTGATGCTAAAGAGCAGTATCCACAAATCAAAAAGATTATGGATATTTTACAAGATCAGAAAATCAATTCCTTTAACTTAGTTACAGGTACGAGAGGAAAAGACTTTTAATTAAAAAAGATACACTAAAATGGCTGAATTAAATACCGGCGACGGTGGTGGCGGAAAAGGTGGCAAAGTAAGAAGTAAAAAGCAAAATTCAAAAGTCGATTTAACGGCAATGGTGGATTTGGCATTCTTGTTGATCACGTTCTTTATGTTAACCACATCGTTGTCAAAACCAAAAGCGATGGATTTATCATTGCCAGATAAAGATCCGGATGATAAGACCCCTCCTGTTAAAGTAGATGAGAATCGTACTATGACTGTAATGATGGGTGAAAACAATAAGATGGTTTATTATATGGGATTATTGGCTTCTCCAAAAGTTGGGCCTAAAGATATCGCATATGGTAAAGATGGTATTCGTAGAGAATTATTAAAGCAAAAGAAAGAAGTGTTAGCTTATTCTACTGCTTTAGGAAAACCTAAGAATGGAATAATAGTTATTATTAAGCCTACTAAAAAATCAAATTACCGTAATTTGGTGGATATGTTAGATGAAATGGCTATTACGGGAGTGGATACTTATGCTATAGTTCCTGAGTTTACGCCAGAGGAAACAAAATTGATAGATAAACAATAAGTTTATCTTGTTTGAAAATCCTAATAATCAAGAAAAATGAAATTAGATATTATAAAAAATCAGTGGCTTGATATCGTATTCGAAGGACGTAATAAGATATATGGTGCATATGAGTTAAGAAAATCGAATAATAAAACGACGGTAAGAGCACTTATCATAGGTTCGATTATTTTTAGCTTTGCTGTAGCAGCTCCTCTTATTGCAAGCTATTTACCGGATTCTGGTGAAGACGACGTGAATAATGATATTAAGATCGCTACAGTAAAATTACCTCCTAAGAAAAAAGAAGAGGTAAAACCAAATGAACCGCCACCACCACCGCCACCACCAAAAGTGGATCAGGTGAAGTTTGTTAAGCCGGTTGTTGCTAAAGCAAATGAGGTGACTGAAGATCCTCCGAAAATTGAGGAACTTAAAGATAAAAAAGTTGGTTCTGAAACTATCAAAGGAGATCCAGATGCAGTTTTAACTGTTGATGAGCCGGTTGGTACTGGTACTGCTGCAGTAGTTGAAGAAGATAACCAAGTGTATAACACAGCTGGTATCGAAGTAAAACCAGATTTCCCTGGAGGAATTGAGAAATTCTACAAATTCGTAGGAAACAATTACAAAACTCCGGAAGAAGAAGGTCTAAAAGGTAAAGTTTATGTTACGTTTGTAGTTGAGAAAGACGGTTCATTAACCGACATTAAAGTTCTAAGGGATATCGGTTACGGTACAGGAGCAGAAGCAATTCGTGTTCTTAAAAAATGTCCAAAATGGACTCCTGGTGAGCAAAATGGTAAAAAAGTTAGGGTATTATACTCTCTTCCTATTACTATTCAATCTGCAGACTAATGTTAAAAGATATGCTTAATAATATTCTGAAGAAATCGCTCAAAGAGCGATTTCTTCTTGTTTTAGGAATACTCTTTTTTTTAATATATCTTGTGCTGGGTTTAATGATTATGTTTTGGGAAAAATTACCTTTAAACATGGAACCTAAATACAGATACGCTTTTGGAGGACTATTGATTGTTTATTCAGGAATACGTTTTCTCAGATTAATTAATTCAAATACAGAGTAAGTTATGTTAAAGTATAGTAAAATTGTTGGAATAGTTCTTCTTGTCTTTTTGTTTGCCATGTGTAACCAAAAAAGCAAGAATGATAAAGAAACAATTTTAAAGGGATCAATTGATATAACGGTTGATGAAACAGTAAAGCCAATTATTGATGATCAGGTGGCTGTTTTCGAAGGAACCTACTATGATGCTAAGATTACAGTGAAACCAAAATCTGAAGTAGAGGTTATAAATGATTTGCTGAATCAAAAGGCTAAAGTCGCTGTTACTGCCCGTAATCTTACTACAGAAGAACTGTCGAGATTTGAAAAAAGTAAAATTAAACCTAGGGTTACGCCGTTTGCTATCGATGCGATCGCTTTAATTTCGAACAAAAGCAATAATGATACATTAATTGCGTTGAAATCTGTACTTGATTTTATGCAAGGAAAGAAAGACACCGGAATAAAAGGGCTTGTTTTTGATAATCCAAATTCAAGTACAGTTCGTTACATGAAAGAATTGGCAAAAGTGAAAGATATTCCTGCTACTGGAGTTTTTTCTTTTAAAACTAATGACGAGGTAATTAAGTTTGTTTCTGAAAACGATGGAATGATTGGTGTAGTTGGGGTTAACTGGTTATCACAACCATCGCCAAACATGATTGATTTTACAAAAAAAATCACTATTTTAGGAGTAAAAGGTTTAAAGGATAATCAATATTATTACCCGAGCCAAAATGACATTGCAGAAGAAAAGTATCCTTTGGCACGTCATTTGTTTATTATAAATTGCCAGGGTTATTCGGGATTAGGAATGGGGTTTTCTTCATTTGTTGCAGGGGATATTGGTCAAAGAATAATATTAAAATCTAGTTTGATGCCGGTAAAAACACCAGGTAGAAAACTTCAAATTAGAAGTCAAATTATAAACGATAAAGAATAAATTAATTACAATTAAGATGAATAAATTTAAAATTTTTAGTCTTGCCTTAGTTGCTACAACTGGTGTAGTAAAAGCGCAAGATATCAAAGAAGCTAGAAAGGCTATTGATGCTGAACAATTTCAAAAAGCAAAATCTTTGCTTAAATCAATCATCAAAGCGAAACCTTCTGATGGAGAAGCTAATTTTGTATTAGGGAATATCTATCTAAATCAAAGCGTGGTAGATTCTGCTAAAATTTATTATTTGAATGGTATTGAAGCGTCAGATAAGAAAAACTTGAATTATATTGGATTAGGTCAGATAGATTTAGATAATAAAAATGCTGCTGCTGCTCAGGCAAACTTTGGTTTAGCAACTAAAGACATGAAGCGTAAAGATGTAGATGAATATATTTACATCGGAAAAGCATATATGAACTCAGTTAATCCTGATTATACAAGTGCAGTTACAAGTTTAAAACGTGCTTTATTAATCGAGCCACAAAATGCAACGGCTCTTTTGACAATTGGAGATGCTTATTATGGAGCAAACAACCAAAATGAAGCCTACAAAGCTTACCGTGATGCATTTACTGCAGATCCAACACTTTTAAGAGCTAAAATGCAATTAGGAGTTTTATTGAAAGGAGCTAAATCTTATGATGAAGCTATTAAAGCATTCAACGAAGTAATTGCAATCAATCCAAATTATGGTCCTGTTTACAGAGAATTAGCTGAAACATATTACAAATGGGGTAGAAACAAACCTTCTACTTCTAAAGTAAACATGCAAAATGCAATTACTAACTACGAGAAATACTTAAGTTTAACAGATTACTCTTTAGATTCAAAAATGCGTCATGCAGATTTCTTGATCTTAGTTAAAGATTACAAGAACTTAGAATCTGTTGCTAATAAAATGATTGCAGAGGATAAAGTGAATCCTAGAATTTACAGATATTTAGGATATTCTGCTTACGAAAACGGAAACATTGATGTGGCTTTAAAATCATTAGAGGATTACGTTAAAGTTCCAAGTAACAAAGTAATTGCAAAGGATTATTTATATTTAGGATTTGCTAAAATTAAAAAAGGAACTGGTGCAGATGGTGCTGTTGAGCCTGCAGCTTTTGAAGCTGGATTAACAGATATCAAAAAAGCTATTGCAATGGAACCTTTAGCAGTTGAAGATCTTGGTGATTTCGGAAAAGAATTGTTTACTAAAAAACAATATAACCAAGCAGCTGCAATTTATGAGTTAAGTGCAACTAATTCTGAATCAAAAAATTATTTGAACGATAATGTGTATTATGGAATCTCTTTATATTATGCAAATGCAAATAAAGCAAAAGAGGCTATTGATGCTGCTGGTTTAACTAAAGCAGATGCGGCTTTTGACAGAGTTCTTGTTGCTTCTCCAACTTACGATGAGGCTTACTTATACAAAGGAAGAATAAACAACTTGTTAGAGAAAGATGATTTAATTATTAAAAACTACGAAGAGTATATTGCAAAAACTACTGCTAAAGGTGCAGAAGAATTGGCAAAACCTGCAACAGTTAAAAAAGTAGTTGAAGCTTATAATAGTATTGGTGCTGCTTATGCTAATACAGATAAAGCTAAAGCAGTTGAATATTTCAACAAATCTTTAGTTTTAGATCCAACTAATGCTTATGCAACTCAATCTGTAAAAGCTTTAAAATAATAAATTTCTATTATTAAATATAAAGACCGATAGTTCAAAGCTATCGGTTTTTTTTATTCCATATTTAAATGATTATCTTTGCACTTTAAAATGAAGTAATGTTATCAAAAGAAATACAATTAGAAGTTAATAAAGGAGCTATGTTGCCTTTGATGGAAGAATTTTATACTATTCAGGGAGAAGGCTTTCATACAGGAACTGCGGCCTACTTTATTAGAATTGGAGGATGTGATGTTGGCTGTCACTGGTGTGATGTTAAAGAAAGTTGGAATGCAGAGTTGCATCCGCCAACAAGTATTGATTTAATTGTAAAAAATGCTTCAACTTATGCCGATACAGTTGTAGTTACTGGAGGGGAACCATTGTCATGGGATATGACTTTGTTAACTCAAAAATTGAAAGATGCAAATTTAAAAGTTCACATAGAAACTTCCGGAGCATATCCATTAAGTGGAACTTGGGATTGGATTTGTCTTTCGCCTAAAAAAAATAAATTACCAACGCAAACAGTGTATGATAATGCACACGAATTAAAAGTAATTATTCATAATAAACACGATTTTATTTTTGCAGAAGAGCAGGCTGAGCTTGTAAATGATAAAGCTATTTTGTTTCTGCAGCCGGAATGGAGTAAAAAAGAAGAAATGACACCGTTGATTGTGGATTATGTAATGAATAATCCAAAGTGGCGTGTTTCACTTCAGACACATAAATATTTAAATATTCCATAAAAACAAAAAATCTCTTCATTAGAAGAGATTTTTTGTTTTGCAATAAATCGTTTATTGCCAATTTTTATATTTTTTTAGATTTATGATGTGTGCGAGGTGGTGATTTCCATGCCAGGCGTACATTCCAATCATTCGTTTTATATTTATTTCTGAATTATTTTCAGGATGAATGAAAGATTTTTCTAGATCAGCTTTGGATAAACTTTTAAGAATATAACTTATTCTAAAATGAAGTCCGTCTAATAAGGAGAATGTTGGTTCAATTGGCATATGTAAATTATCATACAGTTCAGACCAAAGAGTTTCGTCGTACGCTTTAATAACGGGATTGTTTTCTGTCAAAGCCCATTTAATTCTGATAAAACAATTCATATGACTTTCAGCACAATGGTGAATTACTTGTCGAACAGTCCATCCGTCAGGACGATATGGCGTGTCTAGTTGTTTATTGCTCAAATGAAAGGTTTCATTTTTTAGTCTTTTAGGAAAAGTTGCTATTTCTTCAATTTTATTTGAAATATATTGAGAAGTAAATTCTTCAGGTGCTTCAAATTTTCCTATTGGATACTTTAGTTTTTCTAAATCAAATTCTTTCATTGCATGTATATTTTAATGTTAAATTGAAAGTTTTGCTAAATAATCATAATGATCTCCTTCCAAAATTAGTTCGCATTTTAAACCATTTGAGATTGCGGCATTTTGAAGAGTGTTATAATCTAAATAAAGCCAGTCAAAAGTATCTTCTTTTTCTCCTTTATAAGAAATAGTAAAAGTTAGTTCTCCATAATAATCATTGGTTGATGGAATCCATTTTCCGCCATCTTCATCTTCGTCAAACATATAAATAATATCGGAGCTATCTATTAAAATTTGACCACCAGGATTTAAGAGTGATTTTAGTTTCGATAAATAAGTATTGCAGTTTTCTAATTTGCCAAATATTCCCGTGCCATTCATTAATAATAGAATGGTGTCAAATTTTTCACCTTCAAAATCTAATATGTTCTGAATTTTAGCGTTTTTTACACCGCGTAATTTACAAGTTTCTATTGCTTTTTCTGAGATATCAATTGAAATGACTTCTATATCGCGGTCATTTTGCAGAGAAAGAGTATGGCTTCCTGCTCCGCATCCTACATCCAGAGTTTTTCCAGAAGTTAATTGCAATGCTTTTTGTTCCAGTTTAGGCATTTCATTATAAGAGCGAAATAAGTATTCTACACTCATTTCATCTTCTTCAGATATTGAAGTTTCAGTAATGATATTTTCCGGTGCATTATTGGTTTGGAAATCGAACATCGCTTTCCCAAAAAGATCTTTCATTGTATTTTAGTTCAAAGTTTGAGGTTTCAAGTCTAAAGTTGTTTAATTTTGCATGTCAACTTTAAATGTTAAACTTGAAACAAATTTTAAATAGCTTAAATAAGTTAGCCAAAGATAAGCATATCGAAAACAAAAAGTATTTTGATAAGCTTAAAAAGAAACAGCCTAAAAATTTAGATTACATTATGCAGGATTTGCATGATGCCGAATTTAAAAAAACAGATTGCCTGCAATGTGCCAATTGTTGTAAAACTACCGGACCATTATTTACTTTGGCTGATATTGAGAGAATCTCAAAGTCCTTCAGGCAAAAGCCACAGCAATTTATTGATCAATATCTTCGAATTGATGAAGATAAAGATTATGTTTTAAAAAGTGTTCCTTGTACTTTTTTGGATAGCGAAAATTATTGCATGATTTATGACGTTCGCCCAAAGGCTTGTAGAGAGTTTCCACATACAGATCGTAAAAAGTTTCATCAAATAGCAGATCTTACTTTAAAAAATGTCGCAATATGTCCGGCGGCATACAATATTGTCGAAGAAATGAAAAAGAAACTTCCATTATAAGTAGACCTGGAATATTTTGTAATGTTTCTAAGGGAAGAATTAATTTTGATTTTTTTAAATGTATTTTTGACCGAGAGAAATAGAATCATAGAAATATCAACATAACATCAAAAAAATTGAATTTAGAATATTTTATAGCCAAAAGACTTATTACTTCTAAAGATTATAAAAGTAGTATTTCGGCACCTATAATAAAAATTGCTATTTCAGCAATTGCGATCGGTATTATTATGATGTTGGTTTCAGTAGCGACAGGAATTGGACTTCAAAAGAAAATCCGTGAAAAAGTCTCGGCTTTCAATGGTCAGATCATAATTTCAAATTTTGACAATAATAATTCCGAAGTAACCTTAGTTCCTATATCTAAAAAACAAGATTTTTATCCCAATTTCAAATCAGTTCCAGAAGTTAGCCATATCCAGGCTATTGCAAGTAAAGCTGGAATTATAAGAACTGAAAATGCTTTTGAAGGAATTATTTTTAAAGGAGTTGGAGCAGATTATAATTGGAGCAATATAAAAGAATATCTTGTTGAAGGAAACTTGCCTGATTTTTCAAAGGCATTAAATGAAGATGTTATTATTTCAAGATTTCTTGCCGACCGTCTTAATTTGAAAGTTGGGGATAATTTTAATACATTTTTCATAAAAGAAGAACAAGGAAAAATGCCAAATATCCGACGTTTTAAAATTGCTGGTATTTTTAATTCTGGATTTCAGGATTTTGATGCCACATTTATAATTGGAGATATTAGGCATATTCAAAGAATTAATAAATGGTCTCCGGATCAAATTGGTGCTTTCGAAGTTTTTGTTAAAGATTTTAATACTATAAAATCAACAGGTAATCAAATTTACGAACAAACGTCATCAAGCCTGGACACAAAAACTATTATAGAAAAGTATAGTTACATTTTTGACTGGTTACAGCTTTTTGATTTTAATATTATAGTAATACTTGCAGTTATGATTTTAGTTGCAACTATTAACATGGTAGTGGCATTATTGGTTTTGATTTTGGAGCGTACACAAATGATTGGAATTCTGAAATCATTAGGAGCTAATAACTGGACAGTTCGAAAAATATTTTTGTACAATGCGTTTTATCTTATTATGCGAGGATTGTTCTGGGGGAATTTAATAGGCATTTCTATTTTATTAATTCAGCAACAATTTGGAATAGTGCAGTTAAATCCCGAAAACTATTATGTAAATCAGGCGCCGGTATATCTAAATTGGGGATATGTAGTTTTGTTGAACTTATTGACTATTACAATTTGCTTTTTGGTCCTTTTAATTCCATCTTATATCATAACGAAAATCTCACCAGTGAAAGCTATTCGTTTTGATTAGTCTTTTCTATATATAACAGTAAAAACACATTTCCAACCCGACAGGTTTTCAAAACCTGTCGGGTTTGTTTTTGAATGCATATATAATATATAAGAGTAAGATGTGCGGCTGAGCGAAGTCGAAGCCTTTTATGTTTTGTAATTT